>NZ_FMZC01000046.1 GCF_900102625.1 Paracidovorax valerianellae | reverse complement strand
CAGACACTCCAGACAACTTGCATCGCCCTTCCCTCCTGCCAAGCCCGCTAGTATAGACCACAAACCCCTGCAACGTAGGAATTCGATGACAGAAATTGTATAGATTGAGCCTGAGCGCGTCGCATAAGACTAGGTTAGGAAGTCGAACGAGCAGTCCAGAATTGCGAATGTTACAGAAAAGACGTTAGGGAAAGTCTGCACGACCCGCTAGGTTGTGACTCGCCCCGGATCCCCTAGACACTTTTTAGCCGTTGGGAAAATAAACTCTCGGCCACGGCGTTGTCATGGCAATTGCCCCGACGGCTCATGCTGGAGACAAAGTTGTGAGCGCGCAGGAAGTCTTGCCATGCATGCCCAGTGAACTGAATGCCCTGATCGGAGTGGACGGTGACAGCGGCTTTGGGTTGCCTGCCCCACAACATCGTCAGCAGTGCGTTGAGCACTAACTCAGTGCCGATGCGGTGCCCCATGGACCACCCAATTACCTAGCTGGAGATCAGGTCGATGACGGCGTTCAGGCACAACCCCCGTAATGAGTGCGGATGTAGGTGATGTCGGTCACCGATGACTGATTGGGCTTGCTGACATTGAACTGGCGCTGCAGGTGGTTTGGTGCCACCACCGCTGGCTTGCCGCCACGCGAGCCAGGTCGGCGTCGATAGCCGGTCTGTGAACGCAGGCCTTCAAGCTTGAGCAACCGGGCCACGCGGTGCTTGCCGCAGCGCTCTCCCAGGTCGCGCATGTCCATCGTAAGCTTGCGATAGCCATAGACGCCGCCACTCTCCAGCCATGCGTGCTTGAGCAGGCCCAACAAGCGTTGATCGTCCTTGCCACGAGAACTCACCGGATCGCACTTCCAGGCGTAGTAGCCGCTGGGGTGCACGGTCATGAGCAGGCACATGCGGCGAATGCTGTGCTGGTGTTCATGCCGCTCGATGAATGCGTACCTCACCCGGACTGCTTGGCAAAGTACGCTGCGGCCTTTTTTAGGATGTTGCGCTCCTCGGTCACACGTTTGAGCTCGGCCTTCAGCCTCCGCAGCTCATCCGTCTGTAATCCTTGCGCTTGTCGTTGCGCCGCGGGCATTCGATGGGCCTTGATCCACTGATACAGGCTGTGCTGGCTAACACCAAATCTGGCGGATACGTCGGCCACGCCCGGTGATCTGTTTGACCGCTTCGGTTTTGAATTCTTAGGAGTATCTTTGCTTACTCCTCCTATTGGGGCTCAGGTTTGAGGCTCAGAGATGTCTAGAAAACCCTGGCGATTCAGTAGAACCTGCTGGCCGAGACATTCATCGCGCGGTACACGTCCCTATGGGGAAGGATAAAGGCGTACCCCACCGCGGGTCCGTTGCAAAGTAGCCAAGCGCTTTTTTAGGATGTCGCTCCGTGGTGACCCGGCGCAGTTCTCGTTGAAGCCGTTTGACCTCAGACGCCGACTCGCTGTGCAACGGCTTGTCGGCCCGCATCTTCATAGTCCGTCCTGAACAATCCCGTTTTCAGCTGCAGGCAGAT
>NZ_FMZC01000043.1 GCF_900102625.1 Paracidovorax valerianellae | reverse complement strand
ATCTGCCTGCAGCTGAAAACGGGATTGTTCAGGACGGACTAGATAGCCTTCAACTATTTTTTCTGTTTGAACGGCTTGTGTTTTGCATTTGAAAGATGTCGAGGCAAGTGCCTGCTTAATCACGCTGAATCTGAGTTGGCCGGCATATCCGTCGATCCAGAAGTAAATTGTGGATGCTTCTTCAATTTTTTTGCTGATGATGGTTTTAATGCTGGATATGAAACATTTCATTTCGTCCGGTCTAATTCTTGCCCGATCTCTTTCTTTAATGGAAATAAAGAAAATATTTTCTGAAGCTTGATTGTGTGCTTCTTGTTTTTTGGTTGGAAAATAATTATTTTCTATATCGATGAGAAAATTTTTTAAAAATTCATCTTTTATTTCGGAACGTTTCATTATTTTTAATTTTGGTTGCTGGTTGACGTGCATCCGGGCTTTATAAATTATTCAAGGCATAGGCCCGCTTCAGCACGAAATGAGCAGTGATCGTACTCATCGGAATCAGGATGGCTTGGCTGTTTTCGCAGTGCCAAGCGATGCCCTGTTTGCCCCTTTCTTGAGCTTGAAGGGCGTGGCCGGGTCGAACGTCCGGCCATTGGCGACCTGCGCGATTGCACCGTTGCCTCCGCTGAATATGTGCTTGTGCATCGGCCGGAGAAAGGTAATACGGCAAGGAGGGGAGAAAAAGAGCAGGAAGAGGATCGGGGGCTTTCTAAACTGCCAGCGCAATCAGGGTGTGCTTTGAATGCTATCTAATTGGGAGCATGGGCGGAATGCAGATGTCATTGCACAAGAGACAAAGATGAAAAGTGCCTGCTGCCACAAAAATGGAAAATGAGTATCGAGAAGTGGCTCAAGATGATTCGTACTTCTTCATTATTGGACTGCTTGATAAAAAATCTAGAAATTTGTGACAAATTTTAGATTTCTTAGTTTCTTTTAAAGTGAAAAGTAGCATTTCAAAATGCATTTCTGCTCCATATTCATTGAACATTGACATTTCCTCATCAAACAAGCCTTTTGTGACGAATTCAATGATATTTCTGTCCGGTTGTCTTTCGATTGTTTGTGAGAATTTTATAGCTTCGACTCTGATTTTTCGAAGTGTTTGCGTATCAATTTTTCCAGCCAGAAAATCTTTTATTTTTCCATTGTATTGAGTGGTTTTTTCTCTGTTTTCTTTTTGGATTGAAGCACTGTCGATTAAAAGCTCTGCTGCAAAATTGCATATTACTTGCTGCGCCTCCTGAAAGGAAAGATCATCTAGATGATATTTTTTTTCTATGATTTTTGCGACTTCCATGTCAGGGCGATAATTTTCTTCCATTGCCGTATTCCTTTATTTGGCGCAATCTTTAATGCCCAATTGCTTTTGCACATGACCGCATGATGGGCACGCGTGCATGGGTTTCATTTTTTTATCGTTACGCCAAACTTTTGATATGGCGCCATTGGTCATTTCCTTGAGTTTTTCGAGTGTGGTTATTCCGGCTGCATTAGCGGAAGTGCTTAAAGCGTCAGCCTCGGCACATTGTCCGTGATAATCACTTCTAAGCTCTTCGGGTACTTTGTCGTATGCTTCTTTGACTGCAGGGTTGGATATTACTTTTCCTCCCTCACCAGTGCTTAGGCCAGTTTGGGTTTGATTGGGAATTTTAGGGCCGCTTAGTGTGCCTTTCGCTCCTGCCAAGCCTTTGGGGTCGATCCAATTACCACTGTTGCGTGCATAAACAAAAAGATTGACGCCACCCAATAGCCCAATGGGATCTTGACTAATAAGTCCGTCCTGAACAATCCCGTTTTCAGCTGCAGGCAGAT
>NZ_FMZC01000027.1 GCF_900102625.1 Paracidovorax valerianellae | reverse complement strand
TACTGGAACAACCATACCTTGCAAATCCTGCGCCCATCCATCAGCAGAACTACGTGTCAGATCAAGGGCTTGCAGATTGTTCAGGGCGGACTACCGAAGGGTTCGCAGCGACCTGGGATCACTTGGTCTTCGCGCATCCGGATGGGCGCCAGGCCCGACTTGCCTGCAGCACCGCGATTTCACCGTGCGTGCTACCGAATACATCGTCCGTTGGGTTGGCTCCGACGTTCCTGACACGCCAGTGCTTGAGAAGCGGACTCCCGACGCAGCATTGTCTGAGTTGATCGACGATTGGAACGACAACCACGGCTATGAAAGGCTTGGCGAGGACCGGAACATGCTGGAATCCAGACGGTCATATGAAGTCTCCGTCGATGCATCGTCGACGTGCGATTTGAATGGTCTCGAAGACCAGCGCGAGGAAACCCGTGTAGAAGAAAACGGCGACGGCGACAAGGTTTATCGCGTCAAAGGGTGCCCACACTGCGGCGCCGAACCGGTGCTGTTCCGTATAGGCGGATATTACGCACTCGACTGCAATCAACACAGAGATTTCGACGTTTGCGCTATGGCGGCGATTTTTCCAGATGAAGCAACTATCGAAGGCCTCATCAAGATCTGGAACGACGACCACCACTATCACATGCTCGAAGCCAACCAGTCCATTTTGGAGTCCAGGCAGTTCTACGAAGTGCCCTTGAATCCGTACCCCAAGCCGGCGAAAGCGAAACGATCGGGGAGGCCGACCAAAGGAAAAAACCGTCCAGCCAGTGCGGCCGAAGCGTCACGCTGAACTATGCCGATGAACGATGACATAGCGCACACCCTCGTCGCAATGACGGGCTAGCTGCGCGACCCTCGAGGCCGCAGCGATGACGTGGCCAACGCGCGGCACCTAGTTCCATCGCATCCAAGAATTCACGCTTACGGGTGCGCTTGACGGTGTTGCTCAGGCCCAGGCTGCTTTGCTTCATGGCCATATTGTCTGGGCTTCAGACCTCGTTCAAGCACTTCTCAGGGGATTCGTGTAGAGAATCCCTAGCGCGTCAGGCTCGACGGATTGATGGGCGACTCGGTCCGGTCTGCAGGTAGGATCAGAACGCGGTTTTCCCCCCTTCCAGCACATCATTAACCCAACGCTCATCAAGCGGTGAGACAAAACCTCGGTCGTCGATTTTTATAAATTTCCCCTCTTCTTGCCATCTTGACATCTTGGCAAGAAATTGTTCAGGGTAATTATTGCCTAGACAAGCGATGTTGCTCCACGGATCACAGATGTAAATATCTGAGTCCCACTCGGACATATCGGCTGGAAGACCACCTGAGCCAGCGCCGATCACTGCAACGACATGGTCCGCGACAAATTCCAGTGTTCGCGCCACGTAACCTTCGTCTTCCAAATACAGTCTTGCCAAAGTTGTCAGTTCTCCGCAATTGTGGGCTCTTCCATCCATGGCGACGCTTACAGCGTTGGTGTTTGTGTCGTACATAGCTTGCCCCCTCATTCTCAGAATCTCGATTTTTGCTCTCTCGACCCGGCGACTTTCCTCGGCGCCGCGGTTCGGTCTCGTTTTGTTTGAGGATTTGAGATTCGGTCTGTAATACTCATTCCTCACTCGATTTAGCACTTTGCTAACCACCATTTGCTCACGAGACATATGAGTACGCGGTGCTATGGAGGACGACCTCAAGGGTGAACTGCGGTTCAATGTAGCCAACTCGCCCAAGTGTCCTCCAACACTACTGGCGGGCGTGCTCGCCCCTGATGTACCCTCTGCGCGGGGTGATTCGCCTTGAGAAACCTCCGACCGAGCGTAGCGATTGGAGACATGACTCGGCACCGAACAACATCCACCCATGATTAACTTCCTAGTTGATTAATTGGCCTATCAGCATCACAGACGCCTGCAGAGCGCGATGGATCTTTGCGAAAAGTTTTCCACAAATGCGAACCTAGCACGCAATCGATATACATTAAGAGTGGGCGGTTTCAAATCGGAAATGCAATACCGGGCATTTGCTGAACGATTAATGGATTGCCGCGTCGCGCTGCTCGTCCATACCTTGCACGAGTTCGCGCATGGGCTGGATGGGGCTGCGCCAGTCGAGCGTAGCCCGCGGCCGGTTGTTCAGCAGGTCAGCGATGGAGTTCAGTTCCTCCCGGATCTTTCCCTTCGTAGTGGTAATGCTTTTCTGGATCACCCGACAAGCGACTCCCGGCAAGATGGTCATTGGCGCCCGCGTGGTGGACGCCGCGACCGGCAACTCCCTCACGTTGGGGCAGTCCATCGGACGCTACCTTGCATGCATAGTCTCCATGGTCCCGCTTTGCCTGGGGTTGTTCTCTGTGGGATTCGATGGTCGGAAACAGGGCTGGCACGACAAGCTGGCAGGGACCGTGGTCGTAAGATCGAAGAAACGGGGCGTTGAAGCCGTTAGCTTTAGACGGCCAGATCGATAGGGCTTGGCAAACGACCTTAACCTGGCTGGCCTGTGAATTCTCATTGCAGGGATAGAGCCAGTTCTGGTGCATCAACTGCACCTGCCAGCCAAGGAGGATGTATCACAAGGGTGATTAGGCTTTCCCCGAACCCGAACCGGCCTTGAGCGCCTCCAGTCGGCCGCGCAGCGTAGCGGCTTCCTCCCACGCTTGGTCGCACTCGGCCTGGCCCGCAGTCAGCCTCTCCGCTTCCCGTGGCCCCTCGGCAGCGATGCCCTTGCATTGCTGCTGATCACTGGGCCCAAAGGAACGAAAAACCGTATGCTACGAAAAACCGTACGCAAACAGTTGCTGGGTGAATGGCCGGTTATTTCTTCGGTCGCGAGCCAGCCGTAAGTGCCTCCAGCCGGCCGCGCAGCATGGCCGCTTCCTCCCGCGCCTGGTCGCGCTCGGCCTGAGCCGCTGTCAGCCGCTCCGCTTGCCGCAGCGCCTCCGCAGCGATGCTCTTGCGTTGCTCCTGGTGCAGCTGCGCCGCCACCTCGGCGCCGGCCTGCAGCTTGGTCAACTCCGTGCGCGCCTGATCGCGCTCCTCGCTCGTTGCATTCGCCGCCTTCTGTGCCTGATCCAATGCCGAGCGCGCCTGGTCGGTCGACAGATGGGCCCGCTCCAGATCCGCGCGCAGTTCATCGGCGCGGCGCTGGATCTCCGCCGTGCGGCTCGTCGCGCCGGCCAACTCGGTGCGCAGGGCTTCGATCTGCGTAGCATGGGCGTCGACCAGCGCCTGGGCCTTGCCGCGCTCGGCGCGCGCTTGCTGGGCGTCGCCGTGGGCGCGATCCAGTTCGGTGCGCAGTTCGCCGGCGCGGGCATCCGCCTGGGCCGCGCTCGCATTCCCCACCGCCAGCTTGTTCCGTAGGTCGTCAGCCTCGGCCCTCGACGTGGCCAGCAATTCCTGGAACGCATCGCTGCGGGCCTTGGCCTCGTCCAATTCAATTGCGAGCGCGTTGGCTAATTCCTCCGCCTCAAGGCGCGCTGCCTGCGCCTGGTCGCGCACGACTTCCAGGTTATGTCTCTCCGCGGCCAGCCGGCCATTGGCGGTTTCCAGGGCCAGTGACCACAGGTGATTGGCCAGCTCCCCGAGTTTCTCCGTGAACGCCTGCGGCGCCGGCTCCACGACAGGTGTCTTTCGCGCAGTCTGCCGGGCGCGCCACTCCACCATGGCCTCGGAGATGGTCGTGAAGCTGCCGCTGCCCAGTTGCTTGCGCACCGCCGCCAGGGTGGGACTGGCACCCGCCGCGTCCAGCTCGTCCGCCACCGCAAAAATCCGCTCTTTGGTAATCGCTGCCATTGGGTGCTCCCGTGAATGTCTGTATGTTGTAGATTGCACGATACTACAAAATACAATTGATCGTTTTTAGGCCGGGCAGGGCCGGATGCCGCGACGCGCGAGCCATCTTGACAATCGAGGTCGGTTTGAATAACGTTCGCCCCGTGAACCGCCGCAAGGCACCACGAAGCGCCTCAACTCCTGACAGGCGCGCGAATCGACCCCCAAGGTCGATTCCGGAGTACCTTCATCTTCGTAACCCGGACAGGGAAATCATGTTTCCCTGTCCTCAGCCGCAAGGCTGTGGGTTAGGTGCGTGATTTCCTCAAGTTCATCTTTTTGGAAATCACCATGACTGCAACCACCCAAGGCAACGACTATTTCAATCTGCATACCAACGGCATCGGTTACCTCAACCGCGTCCGCTGGGTTGAAACCAAGAATGGCGGCCGCCGTGCCGACACTTTTCTGGCATGCAGCATTTCCGCCTTGCGTGGAAATGCAGACAAACCTGACTACACCTACTTCGATCTTCGGGTCAGTGGGGACGAAGCCATCGACATGGTCGAAAGACTGGAGGTCGATGTTCGGGAACAGCGCAAGGTCGTCGTGTCCTTTCGGATCGGCGACATCTACCCTCACCTGTACGAACGCGATGTGCTGGATCAGAACCGTCGCAAGACGGGTCAAAAGGAGATGGCTACCCTCATCAAGGGGCGCCTGCTTCTGATCAACAGCATCACCATCGACGGCGAGAACGTGTACCGCCGTGAGGCGGATGCACCTCAAGACGACCTGCAACCCGGTTACGACGAACCGTCGCAAGGGGAGGGGGTCGATCAAGAGTGGCACGAGCCTGAGCAAGAGCAAAGGCAGGAGCAACCGGCGCCAGCGCCGGCGGCACGACCTGCAGAGCGCTCCGCGCAGCACGCTGCCCAGCAGCCACGCCAACAACGTGGCCCAGTGAACCGCCCACCGGCTCCACCACGGCACCCACAGGCTGCCCGCCCACCCGCTGCACCTCCTCAAGGAAATGCAGCGTACAACGCGGGCTATGCAACGGGAAGGGCTGTCCGCAGGACCGTCGATTCCGCCCCTGCCTGATTCGCCGTAAGCCCTCAAACCCCTGAACCTGCATTGCAGGCAAGGGGGTTTTCTTTTTTCTTCCATCCCCTGGGGACCACCGATCCCCAGTGGGGGCAGGTGTCCCTTTTTTCACGAAAGGCATACACCATGAACCAAGCTACTACCGTCTCCAGCACAGCACCCACTCTCCATGGACATTTGGCCAAAGAGTGGTGCGGCAAGCTACTGCCCCTGCAGGTTCTGCAATCACAGCGTGGCTACTACGTCGGCACCGCCGGTGAAGAGGGCCCCGTCTCTCGGGAGTCCAACGAATACTTTCGGACCGACGAACTCGCCCGGCAGGCCCTGCAGGACGGCAACTGGACCCAAAAGCAGGAACCCTGATGATGCAAATGCTTGACATGAACTTCACCCCCGACGAGTTGCGAGAGATCAATGATGCATTGAGCACCGCTGTACAGCGCATGCTCGACGAAGGTCAGACGCCTCAAGAGATCGAGTACCAGGCTTTGGCCATCGCATGGTTCGCACAGCGAAAGTGCGTCGAGAAACTGCTGCCTGGTGCCGAGCCAGATTGGCTGATCGAACGCGATGAACAGGTGAAAGCTGCCGTTGCGTCTCCCAAATGTCGGAGCGAGCCTCAAACCGACGAAACGTCTATGCACTGATGCACGGAAAGTGCGAGGGCGAGTTTGACTCGCCTTCAAAAACGCGTATGCTTTGCACCGTTTTGCGAGTGTTTACCGGTACCACTGGAATAACCGGAGCTGGTTCGCCAGCACATGAGGCACGTCAACCCCTGAAGCGTGCACGCTCTTCGGAGCTGGGGTTCCTGTCGGCACGGACCGCTGAATCGCACACCTCAAAAGTCCGCTAGTGCCCAGCCTGCCAGGTCGCAAGCCTGTCAGACATTCAAAGCCCACTGCATCCCACCTGCCTCGGCAGGTGCGGTGCTTTCTTTTCTATACCCGCCGGGACCCGTCTCCCCGCGGGTGGACGGTGGCCCGCGCACATCGCGAAAGACCACCAGCAAATGATCAGAGTTGACGACGCGACTTTGCGGATCAAGAAAATCCGCCAGAGCCGCAACGGCGCCTTTTGCATCGCGGACCTCACCACGAACTTTGGCGAATTCAAGGTAAAAGACCCGCTCCTCGACCAGTTCGAGGAAGGGGAATACAAAGCCACCGTGTGGGTCAGCGAGATCTACCTGTCGCAGTACATCTCTTTCGGCAAGGGAGTCACGGAAATCCGTGCCCGTCTGCATGACCTGCAAGTCGTCTCTCAGGACCGACTTCCCGCCGACCGCACACCCACTGAACTCGATCCACTGGACGAGCCGACACCCGTCAAGGGCCAAACCAAGGCCTCGGAGCCATCCAAGGAACAGTGCAGGGGAGCCGCACAGCACGCCGACAAGCGTTGGGACGATTTCAAGAAACCCCGACCTGCGCCGGCTCCAGAGTCAGTCGAAGCCGTGGATGACGGATTGTTCGATGCGGACCTTCTTGAAGCCATTGAGCGCGCAGATCCGGTGAAGCTCGATCCCACGGTGGACCGGGCTTTGCTCCGATCCCAGGCCGCATGGCTGCGCAAGCAAGGGTACGACTTCGATCCCAAGCTGCAGACCTGGTTCGCCAAGCGCTGATCTCCGCAACGTTTCAACAGCCCGCCCTTCAGGAGGGCTGTCCCGTGGCCGCTCCAGGAGCCCAAGGGACAGCCCTTCGCTGCTTGCAGCACGGGCTCTGCTCTCAACTGGGTGGCGGCAACCTGATGTGCCGCGGCTTTGCGGAAGAACCCATGCGTTCACCGCGCCATTACTCGGCCACCTGGACCTTCGCTCGCGGTGGCCCGCCTGCGCAACACGACAGGCCTTAACGGGCCCGTCCATATCGCAGCGAGGAGGTATCCATTCAAGACTTGATCTCAATCCAGCGGAATCCTGGAAAGGGGTTCCCCCAGCAGCCGGCACATGGCTCTTGAGGGAAACCATTTCCATCCCATTGAAACGATGGTTTCAAAGAGGCACGTTCAACTCTGAAAACGTGCCAGGCCGCTCCCCGCGGCCCGAGCGCTTTCCCTTTCTTCCATCAACCCCCGCGGGCTCCGAGTCCCGCAGGGGCCGGGCCTGCATCCATTGCAGGAGTACCCATGGCATGACTAAACCGAATCGCAAAGGAAGCAACGAATTGGCTCGCCTGCGACGCACGGCTCGACAATTCCCGGTACCGCTGACCACCCAAGCAAGAACGCAGGTCACCGCGCTCTTGAGGCGGCATGAAGAAGCCGTCGTCGGCACGACGCTGTTGGCGGTGGACCGTGACGATTTCTTCACCACCCCCGACAACAGTACCGGCTTCTACATCCTCGGCCTCTCGGACGACGTGTGCGCAGCGGCCGAAACGGTGGACCAGGCGGGAATCGCGGAGGCGATCCGATGGGCTGAAGCCGAGCCTGTCTGGTCGTGATCAAACCCCGAGGAACCCAGATGGGTTCCCCCAGCAGCCGCAGGTCGGCTGGTGAGGGAAACCATTTGAGTCAAACCAAAAATGGTTTCAAGCAGGCACGTTCAACTCTGAAAACGTGCCAGGGCCGCGAAATCGGTCCGAGTTCAGTGCTTTCATTCATCCACCCCTGCGGGACCACGGCCCGCAGGGGACCGTGTTCGCAGTTTTTCTCTAAAGGAGTAAACTTTTGAGCATGCCATCTACCGTCGAACTGGGCTTGTACGAAGCGCTCACCGAGGTCGGGATTCCCCCGGACGCGGCGCGCAAGGTCGAGCGGCAGTTCGAGTCCGCCATCCATGCAGGCAATGATGAGATTCGCGCAGAAATGCGCGATCAACTCTTTACCAAGACCGATGGCTCCGAAATGGAAAACCGTCTGCTGCGCGGAATGGCCGAGCAAACCCGCTGGATCATCACCAGCTTCTTCGGCTTTTCCGGCCTCACCATCGTGATCACGACGGCAGTCATCAAACTGCTGTAGGTCACTTCTTCTTTAAACCCGCTGGGGACTACCGTCCCTGCAGGGTTTCGGTCGTCCCCATTTTTCTTGGAGACGATCATGATTTCCCATTTTCCCCCCGTGCTTCCCCGATTGGCACAAGAGCAGCGCCAGCTATTTCACGCTGTACTGCGACAGTGGCTGACTGCCGCACCTGCACCGGAGTGCGACAAGCTGATCCTGGCGCGTGAACGCCATGCGCCAGGCCAGAAATGCTCCATGCTCACGCTGGTGCGCAGCTGCTTCATGCAACCGGCCTTGCGGGCCGATCTGCCGGAGTCGCTGGTCCACCTCCTCGTGCAACGTCAATGGCTGGCTCCTGCGCAACAGCGCAGAGCCGCCTGAGCGGGAGGGCGTGCCATGTCGAACAAGCACACCGTCGTGATGGTGCATGTGCCCACGGGTTCGGAAGAGGCCTTCTTCAAGGTCTATGAAGAATTCGTGAATGCTTTGCGCACCAAGAGCGAGAAACCGCCACGCAAGCTCATGGAGATGTACTTTTCCCCGCCTTCGGACGAGGACAGGTATCAGCTGGAGCAGCGTGGAGTCGAGTCTTTGAAGATCCTGCTGCGGATCGCGCAAGGTGAGGCCAGGCACGCCAGGTACATCGCCCGCTTTCTCGCGGGTCTGTACAACGGCGACCTGTTCTCGTTCAACCTCAACGATCTGCGGTGGCTCGATGAATCGCTTTATGCCCATGTGATTGCCGTGCTCCACATGGACTGCCGACTGCGCAAGCAGGACGTTCCCCATTACTTCGACAACGGCGAAGTCCTGTGGGCAACCATGATCGCTCGCTGGGGCTTCAAGGACATGGTCACGCATCGTTCCCCGCCTCGCAAAGGCTGAAACCCGTGGCGCCCCGGCTTGCATTCGTGCGAGCTGGGGCCCATGGCCCTTGTGCCAAGTTATCAACCACCCGGACGGGGCCATGCCCCACCGGGGCATCTCCGTCCCTCATTTGAAGGAGATGTGCCCATGGCATTGATGTTCTCGCGCCTGGCGCGCAATTTCGTGAAGAACGGGTACTTCCCGACCGACGATGAAACCCTCGCTCGCATTCAGCGTTTCATCACCCCTTGCGATCGGCCCATGCGACTGCTCGACCCGTGTTGCGGTGAAGGCGCCGCGCTGGCAGACCTACGCCACGGCATGCAGTTTGACAGTGGCACAGGTCCGACCATTGAGACCTTGGGTGTGGAGTTCGACCGCGAGCGTGCGTGGCACGCGAAGACCATCTTGGACCGCGTACTGCACGCTGACATCCACGATGCGGTGATCAAACCCAGGTCCATCGGACTGCTGTACTTGAACCCACCTTATGGGTATGGCGTCAAGGACTCTGCCACCCGCAGCGATGCGGATAGCGATCGTGAAAAGGCCGAGCGCTTGGAGCGCACGTTTCTCAAGAAGACTGCCCCGTTGCTCATGCTCGGCGGCATCCTCGTGTACATCGTTCCGTTCTATGCACTCGACAACGAGATTCGCACCTACCTGGCACGCAACTTCCAGGATCTGCGGTTCTTCATGGCGCCGGAGCAAGAGTTCAAACAGTGTGTGATCTTCGGCACGAAATGCCGGCCGGGCCATCCCCGCAAGGATGTGCTGGACATGCTCGCGCAAGCCCAGGCCGGGGCACTGGCCCATCAAACATTGCCAGAGGAATGGCTCGACACGCCATACCAGGTGCCGCCGATCCAGGAGGGCAGTGAGATGGTTTTTCATGCAGTGCGCATGGATGCCGAGCAACTGGCTGACGAACTGCAAAAGCATCGCAACGGCCTGCTGTGGCCGAACTTCGAGGCTTGCTTCAATCAAGCGCGTGGCACCCACCGCAGACCGCTGCGCGACATGACCCAATGGCATCTGGCGCTTGCGCTGGCAGCTGGCCAGGTCACGGGCTGCATCCGCTCCACCACCGGGCGCACGTTCCTCATCAAGGGCGACACCTTCAAGAAGAAGGAGCGCATGGCCACGACCGAAGTGGACGACAAGGGCAAGGTCAGCGAGACGATCGTCATGCTGGACAAGTTCGTTCCGATCATCAACGCCATCGAGTTCACGCCGGACCACCGGCTGGGACAGGTCGTGCGGATCAGCTGACGCACGCATCTCAAAGAACCCACCAGATGGGTTCCCGCAGCGGCCGCGAAGACGGCCGTTGCGGGAAACCATTTGCACCATTCATCAATGGTTTCAGGCACGTTCAACTCTGAAAACGTGCCCGTCTGCGATCAGCAGATGGAGTTCTTGTCAAACCAATTCATCAACCCTGTGGGGCCTACCCACAGGGGATGGCTTCATGTTTCTCCGCAAAGGAAAGAAATGTTCATCAACACCGAGTACCGCCGCATGAACGGCCACTGCGTGGCTACCAGCGAAGGACTGACCGACCAACGCGTAGCGTTGTGGCTGGAGACGCGGCTGGACTATGACGGTCGCCTCATCACCTGGCTTTGCCGGGACGATGCGGCCTACGAGCAAAGCTCCTGGACATGCCTGGCCAACACGAGGATGCCGCCGTCGATGACGGAAAGCATTGCGGTCGCCTGGCAGCACGAGCGTGCCATGGCCGAGTTGCAGCGCATGGAAAACCTCCAGCCAGTGCATCCCGCACTGGCCATTGCCCGAAACGTCTATCGACAGATCGGGCTCGGGATCTATGTGCTGGTCAACCCGACCGTGCGTATGTTTTTGCGGCGTATGCGGCGCGTGCTCTTCCGGCGCGTGAGGCAAATGCACCGCGAGGCCTACAGGCCCTGATACCCGGCGCGCAGCGCCCCTTTCCTTGTCCTGGACAAGGCCAGAACCCATGCAAATGGGTTCCCACAGCGGCCAGACCCACGGCCTTTGTGGGAAACCATTTGAACCAATCACCAATGGTTTCAGGCACGTTCAACTCTGAAAACGTGCCCGCTTGGGCGATCAGCCAAGTGGAGTTCTTGTCAAAACCTTTTCATCAACCCTGTGGGGCCTCGCCCTGCAGGGGGTGGCTTCACGCCTTTTTGCAGGAGAGAACCACCATGGAAACGAAGATCTACAAGGACCGCGATGGCTGGAATGCCAAGACGGTCGTCCCCCTGGATGAACGGCGCGAGCTGGTCATCCGCACATCCCGTCGCCAGATCGGTGGCGGGCTGCTGACCAGCGCTGCGTGCTGGAGCGTCAATGCTGCTGGCTACCAGACCCATGCCATGGGTTTGGGCACTGGGTGCGGAGATTTCTCCACCCGCATCGTGACCACGCAGCCGCCGCGCATCACCGAAAAAGTGGTGGCGCAGCAGCACGAGAGGGCCCTGCGCCAGATCGATGCCATCCGCCAGGCAGCGCAGTTGCACTACGCGGCCCAGGTGCAAGCCGAGACGGAGGCTCCGCAGCTTAACGTCGCAGAGCCCACGCAGCCGGTTGTCCACGCACCGAGCGCCATCGCTCGCTGAACGGCCTTGTGCTGACCGGCTTCGGCCGGCGCATTCAAACCGCGGCTGCTGCCGCAGCCCTTTCATCAACCCTTGGGGAACACCGCTTCCTCAAGGGGCGGTTTCCCCATTTTTGGAGAAGTCCATGAACGCTGTGTACGAAGCGCCGCAAGCGGCGCAATGCTTGCCCCGATTCCCATTGGGATCGACCGTGATGACGCAAGGTGTGAACGCCCTGGTCGCCGGCGGCCGGCTGAACCCCTATGTGCTTTTGCGCCGGCATCTGCTGGGCGACTGGGGTGATCTCTGTGAAGACGATCGCCGACTGAACGACCAGGCTGTGCGCCTTGGCAACCGCATCCTTTCGGCCTACCAGCTCGAAGGGAACACCACCGTCTGGATCATCACCGAGTGCGACCGCAGCGTAACCACGCTGCTGTTGCCTTCGGAGTAGTGAGGGCGGCGTTGCCATGCCAGAAAAGCCGCTGACCAACGTGGAACTGGTCGTCGAGATGATGGAGTACAGCCGTTACGGCGCGGTGGTGCAGCTGCTCATCGTGGAGGCGATCAGAAAGTATGCCGAAACCGTCAGCCAAGCCGATCCCGCAACCTTCGACAGCCCATTCATCAATGGAGAGGTATGGGTCGCAGTTGCTGGGGAAGTACGGCAAAAGATGCAAGCCAACTATGGCTGGGACTGATCCCCAGCTTGATGCAGCCGACTGAGGTCGGCTGAACATTTCCACCACCCGTGCGGGGCCAGGCCCTGCACGGGACTGCCTCGCACCTTTTTCCTGAAGGATTCAAGCATGACTAACGCAGTGCCCATATCGGGTGCCAATTTCTGCCATTTTTGCGAATGTGAACTGGAAGCCGGGCAACTCGGCTCCTGCCCCCTATGTGCCAAGACCAGCAAGACCGGAAAGGCTCGGCTGTTTAAAGCCATCTGGGCGGCCGACGAGGTGTCGGTGGACTACTGCGAACTGGAGCAAATCAACCTGGAAGGGGGTGATCGCACGCCCTCATTCATGGTGACGGCCAGCGCACGGCGGATCGCAGTGATCGACCAGGAGATCGAGTTGACCTTCGGTGAGGACAGCAGCTTCGGCTTCTTCATGGACATGGGTGGTGATCGCCATTTCCTCGTCGTGAGCCTTATCAAGCGCGAACCGTTGACGCCTGCAGATATTGAGCGGATGGAGCACGAGTGTGGCATCGCGGCGAATGCGCAACTGACGCCAACACTTTGAAACGAAGCCACTTCGGTGGCAGCTTTCTTTCAACAACCCTTGCGGGTCCAGTCCTGAAAAGGCATGGACCCGCTTCTTTTTCAAGGAGTGAATTCATGGACAACACAGGACTCCCGCCATGCTGAGGATCGAGGAACTGGCGCAGGCCACCATCGCCAGCTGGTGCACATCGGGCCTTGCCGAATGCGTCACGGAGCTGGGCCTTCATCTGCATGAGCTACGCGGCGACAGGATCGCCTTCTCGCAAGAAATCGAGCGTGCAAGAGCGATCTATGCACAGCCATCGGACAACGACATTGAAATCGATGATGAGCCTTTCGTGGCGCCAGCATCGGGTGGCGTGTGGATTGCCGCATGGCTTTGGGCACCCGAGGCTGCATCAGCGCAGGGAGGTGACGCGCATGGCTGATTCCAACGGGCTCTACCGCATCGAGGAGTTCCCAGAGATCTTCGTGGACGCGTGCCTGAGAGACAGCGAAGGCCAATTCATGTTCCTGTCAATCTACGGCCGGGACGGCTCCATCATGCAGTTCATCGCAGCGATGGAGCTGGGTGGCCAGGAGCGGGGCGTGCAGCGCTATCACCTGGTGAACGCCGCCGGCGAGCGACATCCGGTGGACGTGGGCGGCACCGACCGCCTCACCAAGCATGCCGGCAGGTTGCCCGGGCAGAACCTGTTCGGTCCGTTGAGCCAGATGTGGGTGTTCGACAAGCGTCTGCAGCAGCCTGACCGCGCCAATCGGATCGCCTGGGTGTTGCACCAGGAGGCCGGCGCAAAAGCGTCTTTCGACGGCGGTCCCGTGACCAACGTGACGCTGCAGGATCGTGTGTGGAAGACCATCGTCGGGCTATCTCCCGTCGCATTGCTGGACCACTGGCGGCAACCCTTGCTGACCTGGTGTGAAAACAAGCGCGCCACGCAGGCCTTGGGCGACGCGATCTATCCCGCCATTGGCCCTGTACAGGCTGTTCGCGTGAGCCTGACGGATTACTTCGTCGGCTTCATCAAGGATGGCGTGAAGAACCGCACCTTGACTCTCTGATCCCGTGGCCATCCGGCCACTCACTTTGCAACCCGCGCGGGGAACTGGCCCCCCGCTGGTTCTCCGCATTTTTTCGTTCAAGGAGAACCTCTATGCAAACCGTCAATGCCTCTCTTGCAGAAATCCCTGCAGATCCTTCCACCCCTACAGCTGATGCTGCCCAACCCTTGACCCAGGACGGCTTCGACAACATGGCCCTGGCCAACTTCATCGAGGAGTTTGGCGACGGGCTGCTGGCCCAGGTGCGCTCACAGAACCCGCCGATCTACGATCCGGCACGAGATGAAGGGCAGGGTGCCTGGCAAGCCCGGCAAAGCATTCTCGACTCGCTCAAGCGCAAGCCCTTCAAGGCCCAGGCCGACGCGGTTCATGCCGCCGTCAAGCTCTTGGTCGATCACGATCAACCCGCTGCCGTCATCAATGCGGAAATGGGCACAGGAAAGACCATGATGGCCATCTGCGCGGCCGCGCTGCTGCAGCGCACACATCCGCGCACGCTGGTGATCTCGCCGCCGCACCTTGTGTACAAGTGGCGGCGCGAGATCCGCGAGACGGTGCCTGACGCCAAGGTGTGGGTGCTCAATGGTCCGGACACGCTGCGCAAGCTGCTGATGCTCCGCAAATCCCTGGGCCTCAAGACCAGCCAGCCTGAGTTCTTTGTGTTGGGCCGGGTGAGGATGCGCATGGGCTTCCATTGGAAACCTGCGTTCGTCACACGGCGTCAGAAGGTGCATGACCAGGTACTCGTTGTAGCAGCGTGCCCCGATTGCCTCACGCCGATCACGCGCGATGACGACGAAGGTCACCCGATGCCAATCTCCGCGGAACTGGCGATGGCCAGCCTGGGAGACCGGCGAGGCAAGTGCGATCACTGCGGAAGTTCGCTGTGGACGCTGATGCGATCGGGTCGGCCGATCCAGTCGATGCACGACCTGGTGCTGGGCGCGCTCAAGCAGATGCCCACCATTGGAGAGAAAACCGCCCGCAAACTGCTGGGCATCTTTGGAGAAGACGCATTGGGCGCCATGTTGGGCGACAACGTGTACGAGTTCCTGAACCTCATGGACGCCAATGGCGAGCTGGTGTTCAGTGATCGGCAGGCCACGCGCATGGAGCGCTCGCTGGCCAACTTCGAGTTCAGCATCGGCGAGGGCGGGTATCAGGCCACCGAATTCGTGAAGCGCTATCTGCCCCGCGGCTACTTTGGCTTGCTGGTCGTCGACGAGGGCCATGAGTACAAGAACGAGGGCTCTGCACAGGGCCAGGCCATGGGTGTGCTGGCCAGCCAGTGTCGAAAGACACTGCTGCTGACCGGCACGCTGATGGGCGGCTACGCCGACGATCTGTTCCACCTGCTGTGGCGCCTGAACCCGGCAAGCCTGATCGAGGACGGTTTCAAGCCATCCAAGAGCGGCTCGATGGGGCCCGCCGCCATGGGCTTCATGCGCGAGCACGGCATCTTGAAGGACGTGTACAAGGAGTCCAGTGGCACCTCCCACAGGACGGCCAAGGCCAAGCAAATGACGGTACGCACCAGCAAGGCGCCGGGCTTTGGCCCGGTCGGCATCATGCGGTACGTGCTGCCCGTCACGGTGTTCCTCAAGTTGCGAGACATCGGCCAGAAGGTGCTGCCTCCCTACCAGGAGCAGTTCATCGAGTTGCCGATGGGCGAAGCGCAGAAGGATGCCTATGAGCGTTTGACCAGGGTCTTGGTCAGTGCCCTCAAGCAGGCGCTGGCCATGAAGGACAGCACCTTGCTGGGCGTCGTGATGAACGTGCTGCTGGCTTGGCCAGACTGCTGTTTTCGCACGGAGACGGTCAAGCACCCGAGAACGCGCGCGACGCTGGCTGTTCAACCGGCGGTTTTTACCGACAGCGAACCTGCTCCAAAAGAGTTGGCGTTGCTGAGGATCTGCCAGCAAGAGAAGGCACAGGGGCGCAGGGTGTTGGTCTATTCGGTGTATTCGGGCACCCGCGACACGACAGCGCGTTTGAAGGCGCTGCTGGAACTGCATGGCTTCAAGGTGGGCGTGCTGCGCGCCAGCGTGGATGCCGCCCGCCGTGAGGACTGGGTGGCCGACCAGGTCGAGAGGGGCATCGACGTGCTCATCTGCAATCCCGAGTTGGTGAAAACTGGCTTGGACCTGCTGGAGTTCCCGACCATCATGTTCATGCAGAGCGGCTACAACGTCTATACCGTCCAGCAGGCGGCCCGGCGCTCCTGGCGAATCGGGCAGAAGTTGGCGGTGATGGTCATCTTTCTGGGCTATGCCGGCAGCACCCAGATGGAGTGCTTGAAGCTGATGGCCAAGAAGATCGCGGTGTCGCAATCCACGTCAGGCGACATGCCCGACTCAGGCCTGGACGTACTGAATGATGCGGGAGACAGCATCGAGGTGGCCCTCGCCAAGAAACTGCTGGCCGATTGACGGCCGGCTCCTGAAAGCCCTGTCCCGGTTTGCGGGGCAGGGCTTTTCTATTGGCGCGCTTGCCGAGTGGCGCCCAACTTTCCTTGATGTGGCGCCAGCGCTCGTGCTGTCGATAGGCAAACCCGCTCTCAAACGATAGACTCTATGTAATTCGTCAACTACGCACAATTGCAAGAGTGGCAAAACCTCCCGTCATCGAAGACAAGCAGATCGAGCACCTGCTCAAAGCGACGGCTGCATGCAGCCGCTTCCCCCTTCGCGATACCGCATTGATCCTGACCCTCTACGGCACGGCCATGTCCGTCACGGAGTTGGCCACCATCACGGTCGGCGACTATCTTGATGCCAAGGGCAACGTCCGTAGCACGAGCGCCGTGCGCGTTGATGTTGCTCACAACGGCGAAGAGCGCCCCCTTTTCTGGTCGAACAGGCGAGTTGTCACCGCGTTGGATGCCTACTTGGCATGGCGCGTGGAGCACAAGCACGGCACCACGGTCAAGAAGGGGGCCTATCGTGGGCTCGACCCTGAAAGCGCCTTGTTTCTCACCGAGGATGGTGGAGCTTATGCACTGACCAAGCGGGTGCTCTCTTCGGGCGTCTGGAGCTACTCGTGCAACACGCTCGGCGCCTACATCTCACGCCTGCATGCGAACGCCGGGATCGAAGGTGGCAGCGCCCAGTCTGCCCGGCGCACCTTTGCCGTCAAGCAGCATCGCCAAGGCCGTGACTTGGTGCACATCGCGGCGATCCTCGGGCATAAGAGCGTGAGCACGACGAAGCGCTTGGTGGAGGGCGATCCCGTGCGCCTGGCCGACATCGTGGCGAGGGCTGTTTAATGCAGCAACAAGACTTACTCCGTTCGGCGTGCGCGGCTCTCGGTATGACGCAGAAAGAGCTGGCTGATCGTATGGCCACTTCTTGGGAAACTTTTCGCAAATGGCTCATGCCACCTGACTCAGGCAGCTATCGAGAAATGCCCCACACAGCGTGGCAATTGGTCTGTGAAATTCTCGCGCATGAGCGGTTGAAGACATCAGTTATGAAATCCCTTGTGAAAGTGCCCAATGGGCACTACAATCAAGGCTTGATTGAAAGGGTTCTAAATATGAACAACGATGATCAATCTGGTCAGTTTGGGGATACGCAAGAGTTCACTCTCGAAACGAAAGCAGGTCGTTTCTTTCAGGCCGGGATTCAGTTGGTTGGTCGCGGCATTTACACGCCAATGCTGTCCCGTCAACCAAAGGAGTCGAAGTCATACGCAAGTGCTTTTTATGACACGTTGGCAATCCGTGGCGGCACAGGTTTGGATGGTCAGCTTTTGGAATTGGTGGAGCGTGCTAATGCACGCATCACCGCCAATGGACAAGATCCTATTGCGAAGCTCCATGTTCACAGCGGTCCCGTGCTGCTAAGTAAAGACCAAATTCAAACACTGGTGGGTCCGGATGTTTCGGTTGAGCAACTTGCTGAGTCGATTGAACTGAAGGTGTCTCGCCATTCCAGTGGAAGGCTCACCCTGATGCGCAAGGATGAAGGGATGACGATGTTTCGGGACTGCGATGGTCCGCTTTTTGCGAACGTCGACCATGCCGCGTTCTATCGAGCGGTCGCGCACACCCTCCACGCCCTGCACAGTGACGGCCACAAAGTCTCATACGCTGACACGCTCGCCAATTGAGGGGAAAGCAGGAGTACAACTTGAAAACGACACTCAAGCTAGATCCAGAGACAACGATGATGGTGATTACTCCTGTTTTCACTTGCAGCATTTCCCCTGGAGAACATAGCGAGCAAGGTGGAATCGGAGAACATATCTATCAGATTCTTGGTCGCTGGATTTCCGCCAATTTCCCCAATCTCTCAGTGTTATACGTTCAGCAAACATCGATGACAACTTGGACTGCGGTGCTGGGTGACAAGAGGTTTTTTGAATTCAGCATCATCATCTAGGAAAAATAGGATGGTCATGACTGATACGAACGAACAACCCAAGCGGTTGCTAATCGCGCTGCTTTACCCTCCCACTACTTTCATGACTTCACCGGAAGTCGAGGCCCTACGAAGCGTTGCACGGGGTGTTGACATAAGTGAGGCGACCCTGGAGTGCGTACCGCGTGTCAATACGACGTTTCTGATCGAGACGCGCCGGTACACCTGCCTTCGAGTGCAAGATGCATTTGTACCCGAAGGCTTTGCTGCAGTAGTTTTCGCAGTCAAAGCATAGGAAAGCCTTGATGAAATCCCCTGTTCGATTGGCCAGCTCGACCGAGAAGATCCTTCGATTAGCAGCAAGGGTGCTGGCGGCCGCAGCGGCGTGCGCCAGCCTGCAACCCTTGGCCGCTCAGACTCCGCAGAGTACGTGGACGCTGGCCTCGGGCTACCCGAAGGAGCTTTTTCATGGTGTGAACCTGCGCCAATTCGCGCAGAACGTCAATGACCGAACCAAGGGCGGCCTGGTCATCGAGGTGCACACAGACGGCATTGCTGCCAGTCCCTCCGAGATCGTGGGCAAAGTCCGCTCTGGAGATCTGGCTGCGGGAGAGGTCCTTCTCAGTTCCATGGCCAGCGACACCCGGATCGCCGGCGCGGATGCCATCCCCTTCATCGTCCACAGCTACGACGATGCTTTACGGCTGTGGAATGCTCAGCGCCCCATCCTGCAGGAGACCCTGGACAAGCAGGGCCTGGTGATCCTTTACGCCGTGCCCTGGCCAGCCCAGGGATTGTTCACCACGCGCCCTGTGCGCAGCGTTGCGGATCTGCGCGGATCGAAAATGCGCACCTACAACCCCAGCACGGTGCGTCTTGCCCAACTCATGGGCGCCACCCCCGTCGACGTGCCCACGCAGGCCATCGGCTCGGCCTTCAAGGACCAGCGGCTGGACACCATGTTCACATCGCCCGCGACCGGGGTGGACTCGAAGTTGTGGGAGGGGCCGGCGAAATATTTCTACAACGCGCGGGGTTGGTATCCGAAGAACATCGTGATCGCCAACAAGGCCAAGTGGGCCGCACTCCCCGAGTCCACTCGCCAGACCGTCATGGCGGCAGCTGGCGAGGCGCAAAAGCGAGGCTGGATGGCAAGTGAGGCGGCATCCACAGTCTCGCTGGCGGAGCTGGCAAGCAAGGGCATCAAGGTGAATACGCCCGAGCCCGAGTTGCGAAACGAACTGCGGCGCATCGGGGAGAAATTTTCGGTCGAGTACCTTCGAGAGACCGGCGCCGAGGGCAATCGGATGCTGATCCCGTATTTCGCAAACGGAAGCACGACAACTCCCAAATAGGCGAGAGGTCGGGCAAGGAATTCACCCGGATGCAGCAAGCATTTGGGGTGGGCTCGCTGAGAGTAGGCGACCAGCATCGTAATGCCGGCAAAGGTTGTCCACCAATGCTTGTGCATACACGGGCAGAGTTGCCCTGTCACGCATCAGCAGGTGGCGTTCACGCACGCTCCACTCGTCTCGCAATTCCACCATCGCCAGTGGCATAGCCAACTGATTGCGGATGACAGCCGACTCGGGCAGCACCCCAATGCCCACATTGCTGCTGATCATGCGGCACATCGCCTCGAAACTCCGCAACCGAATTCGAAGTTTCTGACGATGCCCCAATTGCTGGGTGATCTGATCCAGAAATGCCTGCAGCGTGCTGCCCTCCGGCATCCCCACCACGTCTTCCTCTAGCGTTTCAGCGAAGTTTACGGAGCGTCGCCGTGCGAAACGGTGGCTGGGAGAGGTGACCAGAACCAGCCGGTCGGTACTGAAATGGATAGAGACCAGTCCCAAAGTATCAATGGAACCAGCAATGATGCCTAGATCCGCACGACCTTCCAAAACACCCCGCGGAATCATCGCATTGGGCCGTTCTTCCAACTCCACGTTGACATGTGGATGATCTGAGAGGAAATCTGCCAGTATTTCCGGTAGGAAATCTGTGACAGCAGTGGTGTTGGCCAGCAGCCGTAAATGCCCGCGCAATCCGCCGCCATATTCCCCCATTTCTGCGTGGAGAAGGTCTGCCTGTTGCAGCATCAAGCGCGCATGATGAACAAAAGCCTCGCCAGCCGGTAGCAGTCGGACTCCCCTTGCTTCGCGTGCCAATAACAAGACGCCGGCCTGCATTTCCAGCGCCTTGATGCGCGTACTTGCCGCAGCGAGGGACATATTGTGTTTGGCCGCGGCCCGGGTCAAGTTGCACATCTCTGCCACGCACACATACAGACGCAAATCAGTCAGATCGAACTGCATGTAAGAAAACGTATTTCGAGCATTAATGAAAAACGAAGCCTCGCTTCTGAAATCGCAAATTGTGTAGCGCGCGAATCTCTGCAGAATTCACCCCCAGCCCGAATCGTAAGCCGGGTAATAAAGGGAGTAGAACTATGAGATTGAAATTTTTTGCAGCAACGCTGCTGATGGGAACCTTGGGACTCGGCGCCACGCTCGCGCAGGCCCAGGCGGCGTATCCCACGCGCCCGCTCACGCTGGTAGTGCCGCAAACGGTAGGCGGCACCAACGACATCGTTGGCCGGGTGGTCGCCCACAAACTGGGGGAGGTACTGGGCACCGGAGCCATTGTCGACAACCGGCCTGGCGCCGGCGGCAACATCGGGACCCAATACGTAGCGCGAGGTCCGAAGGACGGGTACACGCTGCTTGTCACGATCAGCAGCAGCCAGGCGATCAACCCTGCGCTTTATCGAAATCCAGGATTCGACCCTGTGAAGGATTTCGTTCCTGTCGCCATGATTGGCAACGTGCCCAACGTTCTGCTGGTCAATCCATCATTCGCTGCCAAGACCTTCGGCGACTTCCTGTCCCTTGCTCGGCGCAAGGACGCCCAGTACCAATACGCCTCGGCTGGCAACGGCACGCTCAATCACCTGCTGGGCGAGATGCTGAATGAGATGGCAGGAGTTTCGCTGCAACATGTTCCCTACAAAGGCATTGCACCAGCGCTGAACGACGTATTGGGAGGACAGCTGCCCATCGTGTTCGCCAGCTTGCCATCATCGCTGGCACACATCAAGGCAGGCCGGCTGCGCGCCTTGGCTGTGAGCGGCGCCAAGCGCACGCCTGTACTGCCCGACGTGCCGGCGATTGCCGAAGCGGTGCCAGGCTACGAAGGTACGCTGTGGATCGGCTTGTTTGCCCCGGCTGGGGTAGCACCAGCGGTGGTGCGCACGCTACAGGATGGCATGCGAAAAACCATGGCAGCGCAGGATCTGCGCGAGAAGCTGGACCAGCAGGGCGTGGAGATCGCCGCACCAACATCCCCCGATCAGTTTGCGGCCCAGCTGCGCAGCGACCTGGCCAAGTGGGAAAAGATCGTCAAAGCTTCGCGCGCAGAAGTGGACTGAGGAGGCGCGCGATGACCCGACCTCTCGAAGGCATTACCGTTGTCTCTCTGGAGCATGCGATCGCAGCGCCTTTTTGTACCCGTCAGCTGGCGGATTTGGGCGCGCGCATCATCAAAGTAGAGCGCCCAGAGTCTGGGGATTTCGCGCGCGAGTACGACCAGCGGGTGAGGGGCATGTCATCGCACTTCGTGTGGACAAACCGATCGAAGAAGAGCCTGACGCTGGATCTGAAGCAGCCACGGGCGCTGGACGTGCTCAGGCGACTGATCGAGAAGGCGGACGTGTTCGTGCAGAACCTTGCGCCCAGCGCCACGGCCCGCTTGGGCTTGGATTACGCCAGCCTTTCCCACACCAATCCCCGCCTGGTGGTCTGCGACATCTCCGGATACGGTGACGACGGGCCATACCGGGACAAGAAGGCCTATGACTTGCTGATTCAGAGCGAAGCGGGCCTGCTTTCGATAACGGGGACCGAGGAGTCGCCTTGCAAGACCGGCAACTCGATTGCCGACATCGCTGCGGGCATGTATGCATATACAAACATCCTTGCGGCGCTGCTACGGCGCGAGAAGACAGGGGAGGGCGCCCACATCGATGTCTCCATGCTTGAGTCTCTGGTGGAGTGGATGGGCTTTCCGATGTACTACGCCTTCGAGGGGGCACCGCCCCCGGAGCGCAGCGCCGCTTCCCACGCAACGATCTACCCCTACGGACCATTTGCCGCCGGCGATGGTGGCAAGGTCATGCTGGGCGTGCAAAACGAGCGGGAATGGGAAAGTTTCTGCACCGTTGTCTTGCGTGAGCCCGCGCTCGCTCAGGCGCCACGTTTCGCCAACAGCACGCAACGCAATGCGCACCGGGATGAGCTTCGGCAGCTGATTCTGAACGTCTTCGAGAAGTTGACCACTGACGAAGTGGTGGCGCGACTCGAAAAAGCGCAAATTGCCAATGCCTGCATGAATGACATGGCACAGCTGTGGGCCCACCCCCAACTGAAAGCACGCGAGCGCTGGCGCAAAGTGGACTCGCCAGTTGGTCCGCTGCCTGCTTTGCTGCCTCCAGGGCGAAGCAACCGCTGGCAAGCCAGCATGGAGCCGATCCCCGCGGTAGGCCAGCACACCGACGCATTACTGCGTGAAGCCGGTCTGACAGACCAAGCCATCAAAGACCTGCGCGCCCACGGCGCGATTTAGGGACCCCATGGATTTGAAGAATCATGCCGGATGTGCCGGCGGATGGAGTGCGCGCGCTCGTATCTGCGTCTTCGGACGCTTGGCGGATGCGCCGGTACCGACTCCCGCTCGACGCATGCTTGATCGCTTAGGGACAGGTGATCCGTCGTGACGCGGCCGAAGCTGTTCGTGGAAGAGCGCTTCGAGGAATATCTGAAGCACGAATGCGGGTATGCGCGAAGTACCTTGCAGGTGGCCCACTATGCACTCATCGAATGGCAGCGATGGCTGCGGGAACGCTTTGGAATCACGCGGCTGGATGTCTCGGCCTTGCATCTTCGGCACTGGATGAGCGAGCAGTCGCGCAGGCATGCCCAAACCACGGTGGACAAGAAGACCTGGGTGCTTCGCACGTTCTACGCTTGGCTGGCAGGCGAGAGCATGATGGAGTGCGACCCCTGGCAGTTCATCGAATCACCGCGGCGCCGGCCTCACCAGCAAAGCCTGGGGTACGTCCCTTGCGAACGCACGGTGCACCGCCTTCTGGAGCAACCCGACACCCAGTTCGCCCTGGGCCTGCGCGATCGGGCGATCCTGGAACTGCTGTATGCCTCCGGCCTGCGTGCCGCGGAACTGCTGAGTCTGCGCCCGCACCAGCTGTGTCTGCGCACCCGCGCGGCCCAGGTGATGGGCAAAGGGGGCAAGGAGCGGATCGTGATGTTCGGGGAATACTCCGCACAGTGGCTGGAGCGCTACCTGTGCGAAGCGCGCCCCGCGCTATTACAGGCCTGCCAGCGCACAGTCCCGGCCCTGTTCGTCCATGCGACGGCCTCTGGCACCCTGAACTACAGCGCCCTACAGCGCACGATCCGCCGGCATGCCGACGCGGCAGGCCTGCCGATGGTGACGGCACACACGCTGCGGCATGCCTTCGCCACGCACCTGTACCAGGCCGGGGCGAATCTGCGCGTGATCCAGATGTTGCTCGGCCATGCATGCCTGCAGACCACGACCATCTACGCCAGGACGTCGATGGGCTACTTGCGAGGCGTCATCGAGCGGCACCATCCGAGGGGGATCTGTTATGAACCACAACCGCCCTGCAGAGCGGAGCATCGTCGGGGCCGCATGCCGGGACAATGAGGCACAGCTACGCAACCATGAAATCCCAAAAGAAATATCAGGTCGGAAATGCCTGCTTTTGGACGTGTTACCCTGCGGCGCTTTTTCCTCTCAGTTCAGTTTGGGAACATCAGCTTGGCTGACGTTCTCAAGCGTGAACTGCTGTTTGCCCACTATCTCGTTCACCTTTTCCGTTGGCAAGCCAGCATCTATCAACTGCTGGCGAAGTACGCCAATTCGACGTTCAAATGCCAGACGCGCCTGCGTGACGCCATCAATGATGAATTGCGCATTGAAGTCATCGGCAAGATCGTAAAACTGCACGTTGGCAACGCATTTCTCGAACCATGAGTACCGAATGGCGACCTCCTGCAGTGCAAGCGTTCCGTGCGCCTGACGAACACCGCGCTCACTCAGATACACAGTACCTTGGATGTTTTGAAAGCGGTGCCTGTTGAGTACGCGCTGAATGTCGGCGTACCCATTCCTCCAACTCGCGTTGTGATAATGCTCTTCAAGTAACTTGGTATCCAAATCGAAAACGATGAGACAGCGATCCATGGTTTTTTCCTACAAGATGAAAGCCGCCAACTGCTCTCTCAATGCGGTTGGAACGGGCTTCCAATAAGGGGAGTCAACTATCCATGTGCTTTGCGGGTTCTCGCTTTTGGTAAAGCTCAACAGTTTGGCCATCAACCCTTTGTCTTTGGCCACTTCGTGGCGCTCCTCAAAAACCACTTCCTGCCATTCCCTTAAAGGGTTTAGATGATGTGGGTAGTGTTCAAAAAATCGCACCGACTGAGGATTTTCCTCCGAGAGGTCTTCGCCAAGAACTTTGCTGGCGAGTACCTCGATCAGATTGGTAATGCTTGTCTGGTTCAACGGGCCTTGAACAAACACCACAATGAGATCATTCGCAACCGTTCCAACCTTGTATTGGCAACTGCATTGCTTTCCAGTGAATCCAATGTATTGCAACGTCTTCATTTCTTTCCTTCAGATTCAGGCAGGTTGTACTGCGTTCAACTCACAGGTCAAGCGCTCAGAGATTTGATCGCCGGAAACCAACTGGACGGTTTCTGAACATTCATCGCAGCCCAGTGCGAATTGGCCCCTACATCGTGCATGCGCAAGCGCCCATCCACTACATCGCTTTTGTTGTACGTTGAGCAGCACCAGAACAACTTGTTGCTGCCGCACTCGGTGCATATCGTAGTCATTGTTTCCTTTTACTTGCCGTTGGCCTGCACCAGCCAAAGAAAACGAATCGGGCAAGGTGCGAGAGAAAGCCGCAGTGCATTCAAAAAATCGTCATCACGGCAAAGACGATCATCACGATGACGCAGCCTTTTTGCATGTACTCCATCATCGTGGCCTTGTCGATGACGCCGCGGGCGTACTGCTGCCACACGCCCACCATGGCGCTGGAGACGACGAGCAGTGTGATGGCCACCAGCAGCATCTGGATGATGGAGCGCATGCGCGCCATGGACACGCCCGAGCCTTGCTCGAAGCCGATGCGCAGTGCCTCGGTGACGGGCACGCACTGGCCATCGGACCCACGGATGCAGCCGTTGTTGAATGCGATGCCGCCACCGCTCGAAATCGGCGTGGAAGGCGCGGTGGTGCCAGGCGTGGTGGGAGAGGGCGCGTTGCCGGCGATGCGATCAGCCATGCCGCAGATCGTCGTGCCATTGGAGTCGGCAAAGCCCGAGCAGCGCCCCGAGGCGATCATGCGCTGGCAGTTGCCGATGCCCAGTTGCACACAGGCCAGGATCATGTTCGCGTCCACGCGGCGCCCGTCGAACGTGCCCAGAGCCGCCAGGGCCTGAGCCGGGGTGGCCTGCAGCGCCTGCGACATGACTCGCGACCAGGCATCGACCTGGCGCTGCAGGCTCCATGTTCTGAACTCCGCGGGCGTCACGTCAGTTGCCTGCCGGATGTTCTCGTTGTTCATCTGCAGCACGCCATAGCAGCATGAACCGTTGTAGACCGAGAGGTATCCGCCGCTCTCGACGTTGATGGCCAGGTTGCCCACGGCGTTCGCATTCGCACGCAGCCATTGGCTGGCATTAGGTGAGTTGGCGATCGCTTGAGCCACCTGATCGGCGGTCACGCGGTCGTTGGTCACCAGGCGTTGCTGAGCCGAAGCAGGCATATGCGTGGCCAGCAGCGCCAGCCAGCCCAACAGTAGCGCCGAGCAAAGCGCGAAGAAGGTGCGTTGCATGGTTTGCTTCCACCGTCATCCGAGGTGCAACGCACGATCACATTCAGGCACACGCTTGCCGTACTGGATCACCCGAAAGTAGGCGCTGTCAGTCTTGTCGTCGAACGCGAATTCTGTGTGATTCTGCGCGAGCGGCGTATTTTCGTCGTCTATGGACAGGTGGCAGTAATTCGGAAAATCCTTTTGCTTCCTGCGTCCGGTGGATTTATCTTCCACGATAACGCGCATGGGGCAAATGCTGTACATCGGTGGTACATAGCCTTTTTGTGCAAATGGCCCGTTTGGAGGTGGCTCGCATTTGGACTCGAAGGCACTGAACATGGTGAAGATATACCTGTTCTCCTTATTCTCATGCGTCTGATAGAGGATGAAGCTGCCCAGCCTGCTGCCGTCGTTGCGACTGAGGTTCAACGGCGTGGAATCGATGTTCTCTTTCCAGATCGGCTCCAGAAGCCTTTTTTCCTCTGGATTACCGCTGATGTATTGCCGTGAATTGAAGGTCACCAGAGGCATCAATTTCCACTTCAACTCGGCGGGAAACTTGATATTCCCCCGTTCCTGCGCACCCGTGGCGCCGGCGGCGATGCACAGCGCGGTGGCCACCAGGCCGGATGCGATCACTCTCTTCCTGTTCGATACCTTCATAGTTCCTTCCCTCTTGGTGTGATGATTCATTTGATGTTCGTGCTGGCGTCCAGTTCGGCGATGAACTGCTCGGGCGGCGTGGCCCCCACCAGGCGCTTTCCATTGCCCAGGATCACCGTGGGTGTGTTCTGGATACGGTGCCGCTCGCCGAACTTCAGGATCTCGACCAGGCCGCTGGTGTCACAGTCCTCCCGGCCCTGCAGTCGCCGGCCCGCCATGACCTGCTGCCAAGCCTCGGCACGGTTGGGCGAGCACCACGCGGCGCGCGCGAACTGCGCGGACTCCGGGCTGATGACGGGAAACATGAACCGATAGACGGTCACGTCATCGAGCTGGTCCACGAACTTGGTGAAGACCCGGCAGATCGGGCACTGCGGGTCTTCGAACACGGCCACCTGTCGTTTGCCGTTGCCATGCACCTCCTTGATCGCGTGCTTGAGCGGCAGGCTTGCGAAAGGGACGCTGTTGAGCTTTTCAAGCTGCGGCGCGGTGAGGTCTTGCTGCGTCTTCATGTCCACCATGGCCCCACCCACGAAGCCGAAGCGGCCGGAGGCGTCGGTGTAGAAGATCTCGCCTTCGGAGACGACCTGGTAGATGCCGGGGATGGGAGAGGCTGTGATCTGCTCCACCCGGACCTTACCCGCCGTGTTCTGCTCGATCGTGGCTTTGAGACTGGGTGGAACCGGCTGTGCGCCCACCGCCATGGACAGACTGGCCAGCACGGTTGCGCGCAGGAGCAGGGCGCGTAGGCGCGGCCGATAAATTTGGTACATCGATGATTTCCTCAACTCGTTTTGGGATGGGTCAGCAGGAGTGCCACGCTACCGGCCAGCGAGCCCAGTGCGCCGATGCGAACCAGGCCATGGAACGACGATGCGTCGCCCCAAAGCAGGCCGATGCCGGCGCCGCCCAGTACGGCAGTGGCGATCACGAGAGCACGCAACAAAGCGGTCTTTTGCTCGGTGATGATTTTTCGCCGGATGATTTCAAAGGATTGCATTGATTCCCTCATAGATTTTTTAATAATCGAATGCGCGAACGCCTTTTGGCCGCGCGGCAGTCTTCCACGGCGTCGCGTATGGTTTTGGATACACCGGCTGCATCCGGCACGGCGTCGATTATCAACGTGGGATTGGTGCTGTCCGTGGTGAGCAAGATGATTTGCCCACGACCAAAAACGGTTTGCAACAAATTACCCGAGACGGACAAGTCCTTGACCCGGTAGAGTTCGAGCGCTTCGATTTTCTTGACGATTATTCCCGAGTGTTCCAGCAGCCGCTGGTCGGTCAGCACGTAATGGTGATTCGCCGTTCGTAAATACCGATACAGCGCCCAGCCGACCGGCAGGACCAGCCAGAAAAAGAGCAGGGCGAACACGAACACGCCGGCATTGCAGACCTGACCCTGGCCAGCGGACCAGAGCACGCGGGTTTCGATTTGGTGGGCAGAGGGGACGCCGGCTTGGCTCGCCATGCGGGCGGCATCGGAAGCATGGTTCTTGGACATCGGCAGCAATGTAGGTGGGCACGGGCCGGACGTCAGCCGGAAACCATCCGGCACGTGGCGCACGGTTTCGGCTTGACAGCCACCGGTTCTCATGGCAAACGAAAAATCAATGACTGGGAGGTCATATGGCGAACGCTTACGAAAGCGACGACGGCAGATGGATGATCCTTGGCATGGCGGTCATCGCGTCCATCGCAGGGGCGACGGGTCTGGACCTAGCTACCGCAGTGAGGGTGACGGGCTATACGTTCGCGGTGACGTTGTTTGCCGGCTTCTTCATCTTTCTTTTCGACAGAGATTCCATCTTCGGCATCCGAAACACCTGGCCACTGTTCTTGGCTCTCGTGTGGTGCGCCTGGTTTCCGGCGATCGACCACTGGGCCTACGGCAACAGTCCCGACTCCACGCACCGGGAGTTGTTCAGCGTATGGTGGGCCGAGTGGTACACGAAGCTGAGCGCATTCGCGCTGCTGTGCCTGTCCGGCCACGCGGTGAATCGGCTCGTGCGTGGTTGACTGCACTCCTGTCCACCTGAATTTGCAGCGCACACAGGGTGCGTGATTAACAGCCAACACTTGGCACATGAAGGTTTCAAATAGGGAGGTATTTGTGAGTAATTTTCTTTCTCGATGGCTTGTGCAGCGTCGGCTGGCACACGTTCCAAAAATCACCGTGGATGTCACGCGAAACTACTACATGACGTTCACAGCGCCCAATCCGGACGTCAAGGTAATCATCAAAAACGAGGCGGGGATCACGGTGGGAAGGGCTTGCTACGCTGTGTCCCCATTGAATGATCGGGTCTATATCTTTGAAGTGGAGATACTGAGCGCACATCGCCGGCAAGGCTATGGCACCGCCTTGCTGCTATTTCTGGCTCAAACCTACGACTTGCCGATCACCGTGGTGAAGGAACTCTATAGCGCATGCAGCTTTTGGCGATTTGCGAGGGGATTGGGCAGTGCGGGAATCAGATTGACCCAGCAACTCTCCGTTTCGGACATGGCGTCCGAAGCGGAGCGGTGGGCGCATTTACAGCCAAAGGCGCGACAACTGGAATTCAGTGAGCTCTTGGATAGAAACTTCGTTTTTAGCCGAATTTATTCGGCAATCGATGATCTTGTGTGGGCAATTAAGGGATTATGTTCATTCTTGATGCCATCGTCATTGAAATTTAGATGACAAGCACAACAGATCTGAAAATTCCGAATCGAATTCTATGGGCCTTTGCAATTCAAAACCGACACGCGTCTACTCTCCCAGTCCCTCGACCAGCTCACGCTCATCATCTGCGCCCAGCACAGCCTCAAACGACCAGAGGGCACGCAGGCAATTGACTGCGGACGGACCACTTGCGGGATTGCGAGGAAGATCGCAGTCCACAAATGTGGCGGGAACTAGTCGGGGCGCCGGACATTGGAGTTCGGTACTTTCCTCCATTAACAACCCAAGTGGTGATCAGCGTATCGCACGCGCTCTTGGCTTGGTGAAAGATATTTATTTGAATTCTGCCACCTTGCGTGACCGCTTGGACACCGTTGCTCGCGAAGGAGGAGCCACCATCCATATCGTTGCCGACGATGAAACAGGACACTCCTATGGTCACGCGGCAACGCGGGTCAGCGACAGAACCATTTTGCTGACTGAATCGACAGCGAGCGATATCGACGGCAATCATCACCAACTGTTGAATACTCTTTTGATTGAACTCACCAATTTGGGCAGAGCGACTGATTTCCAACAAGTCAACGTCGAATTTGCGCAAGGGAAAATAGGTGTTGCAAGGGCTGCGCACAATAAAGAGCGCGTTGAATATGGGACCATTGAAGAGATGTCCAGATATTACAGCGAAGCACGCCCTGAGATCGAGGCTGCGGGCTACGGAAATCCTTCGCTGTGGTATGTGGCGAGCGACGCATATACAGGCGTTCCAAGTCCCAGCTATCAGTCATTCGAAGACTATTACGCTGTCGCTCGAAATTCAGGACATACTGACGTCTACACTGATTTTTATACCAGATGGAAGAACTCCATGGAATCGAGTGATTGAACCAAGATCAGGCTTTGCAAACAGTGATTTTTTGATGTTTGAACTTGGCAGCCATTAAAGACAATAGCTGCACAGTCTGACGAACCCAACCGCTGAATCTCCGTCAGCGCTGCGCTTCAAAATCCTTCCGGCAACTGCCACAGATCAGCAGCAACCCCGGCTTGCCCCACACTTGCTTCTCACACGGGCAAACGTATTTGGCGCGGTTCGATTTATTGACCGCGGGCTTGGGTTGCTCCGCACTTTCCTCGTCTGATGTGGCCGCAGGATTGACCAGGCTGGCCATCACCGCGATCGATTGCGCCGGCACGCTACCGCCACCCACCGATGCTCCCAAATGCATGGCCATGCTCTGCTGGCCTGCCTGGACGTGTTCGGCAGCAGGAAAGCGGTCGTACCAACTGATCCGAAACGAGCGGGTGAGCAACTCGGCGCAGGCCTTAAGGAGTCCGTCCTGAACAATTCCGTTCTCAGCAGCAGAGAGGTCGGCGGTCAGCGGGTGCAGCGACCAGGGCTGCGATGACCGGCTGCATCGACAGCCCGAATCGGGCGCAATAAAACCGCAGCGCGGCCAGGATCAGGCGCAGGTTGTGCCCGGCCCCGCACATCACCGCATGCAGCGCATCGCCCAGCGCACCCTTGAGCGGATTGCGGCCAAGCCTGCCGTCCATCTTCATGTGCCCGATAGCCGGTTCGATGGCGCTGCGCCTTTTGATCATGGCCTTGAGCATTCGGGTGATGCCACGCTTTTGGCCTGACATCAGGATGCGCACGCCCTCGACCTTCA
>NZ_FMZC01000042.1 GCF_900102625.1 Paracidovorax valerianellae | reverse complement strand
AGCACGCTTTGCAGCGCCGCCTGCACCATCTCCCGCTGCGCTCTGGGCATGGCCGCGAAGCTGTTGGCTGCGTCCGTGGTGTCTTCCCCCGGCTCTGCGCCCAGGTCCATCAGCAGTTGCACCGCGTCCTTGGCCCCCTGCCGGCGCTGCAGCTGCAGCAGCGGCACGAAGCTGGCCGGCTCATAGACGGTGTGCCGGATGCCTTGGCGGTCTTCGGTGTGCACCAGCCGGTCGGCGTCCCAGCCGTAGTGGGTGGTGTCCTCCCGCCCTTCGCGCACCACGGTCTTGCCCAGGCGCCGACCGAAGGCGTCGTAGCGGTAGCGCGCGATGGGCGTGAAGCCTTTCTCGCCCGGCGCCTGCTCGAACACCGCCGTCAGCTGGTGCAGCGCGTCGTACTGCAGCCTCAGCGTGCGCCCATCGGCGTGCTGCGCCTGCACCCGGTTGCCGAACGCGTCGTAGCGGTACTGAACGATTGCCCCGTCCCCTGCGCTGCTCCAGCCGATGCGGTTGCCGGGCCACTGCTGCACCGGCCCGCCCGCGCTGCCCGGCGCGTTGCCGGACTGCTGCAGCAGATCGAAGCCCGGGTCTTGCAGGTTCTGGCGAACCTGGCTGGCCCAATCCTGGCGCTCTCCGCCCGGCGCCGCGTCTCGGCCCAGGCGGTCCGGCAGCCGGTTTCCGGCTGGATCCAGGTGCCAGCGCCGATGGCTCACGCCCTCCGCTCCCGCATGCGCCACGCCCGTCAGGCGCTGGTGCACGTCGTAGTGGTAGCGCGTGGCATGGGCCGGGGTCTGCACGCCCACCAGTTGGCCCAGCGTGTCGTAGGTGTAGCGGCGCACGGTCAGGGCTGCGAGGGGGCCTGAAGCCTGCGCCGCGTCCGTGCGGGGCAGTCCCTGCCAGTCTTGCTGCAGCAGCCGCCCCATGGGATCCAGGCGCCGGGCCTGGGTGATGTCTGCGGCATGGGCCAGCGCTTGTCCGTTGTCCAGTTGCAAGGTGCGCCCGACCTCGCGGTGCAGCGCATCGCGCTCGATGGCGAGCAAGGGGGTCTTGTCCAGCAGCAGGCCGTGCACGTGGCCCGAGCCGTAGGCGAGCCAATCGAGCTCGCCCAGGCCCTGCAGCTGGCTGCCCAGCCGCTGGCCGAGCGCTCCCAGGCGGTGGGCGATGCGGTGTTCGAACTCGGGAGTCGCATCGCCTCCTGAGTGGGGCGTGGCAGGCGCCTGGCGGTACAGGGTCTGCGCCTCGCCGGTGGCGCGGCCGAAGGCGTCGCGCTCCAGGGCCACGCAGGTGTCGGCGATGAGGCGATGGGCCTGCAGGCGCTGGGCGGCTTCGGCCAGGGCCGGGTCGGGTTGTGTGCCGGGCTCTTCGGCGGTCGGGGCCAGCAGGGCACGCAGCAGCGCCGCCGGCAGGTCCAGCCATTGCTCGCCCAGGCTCTGGGCTTTGGCTTGCGCCTGGCTCCAGGGCAGGTGCGCGGTCCAGGTGCGGGCAGCGGCCAGGGCCCCCTGGCCGTCGTGTTCGTAGGCATGGATCTGCAGGGTCTCGCCCTGCTCATCGCTTTGCAGGCCCGCCGATCGCACGAGAACGCGCGCCGCGACGCGCCCGCCATCGTCATAGTGCGTGCGGCTGCACACGGTGGCGCTGAGCCCTCCTTGCGCAGCGGCCCCTTGCAGGCCCGGATGGTGGCCTGCGCCATGCCCGTCGCTCTTATGCACGAGCTGCCCTGCCGCGTCGTAGCCGTAGGCCTGGGTGCGTCCGTCAAACCCCACTTCCTGCACCAGCCGGTCCGCCGCGTCGTGCACGAAGCGGGTGACGGCCTGGTTTTCGTTGATGAG
>NZ_FMZC01000018.1 GCF_900102625.1 Paracidovorax valerianellae | reverse complement strand
AAACGCCCACGCTTATCGGCTGTATATTTTTAAGGAACCGAAACCAGAATTTCTTCTTTGTTTCAAACTCTACCGCAATCAGCAGAGCCTCGAATTCTAACAGGTTTTTTTAAGTCCTGTCAAACTTGAAGGTCTTTCGCTTTTTTGATCAACTGCCACTTTCAGCAATCAACCCAACCAGCGAAGCCTCGAATTATATACCGAATTTTTACCCGGCCACAACTCAAAACCAACCTTTCTTGTCAGACACTCCAGACAACTTGCATCGCCCTTCCCTCCTGCCAAGCCCGCTAGTATAGACCACAAACCCCTGCAACGTAGGAATTCGATGACAGGAAGATGTCTATTTCGGCTCTCATGGCGTAAGAGCGAAGACATTTAAAGCTAGCCCGGATAATTGAGCTATGGCACTTATTACCTTACTTGACGCCCAACTGGCCTTTGGGCATGTTGCACTACTAGACCATGCTGGATTTTCTCTGGAGGCGGGTGAGCGTGTCGGACTCATCGGGCGCAATGGCGCTGGGAAGTCATCACTGCTGAAGATCCTAGGCGGCCTTGCCAAACCTGATGACGGAGCCATGCAGCTTCAGCAAGGCCTTCGAGTTGCTTATGTTGCACAAGAGCCTGCGCTCGAGATGAGTGCCAGTGTTTTTGCCGCTGTGTCCGAAGGGCTACAGGCGGTCGCGCAGCTGAGAGAGAAATATCTTTCTGGCGAACCTGGATTGGATCTCGATGTTTTGCAGTCCCAGATAGAAGCGTACGACGCATGGAACTGGGAGCAACGAGTGGAAGAGACCCTTCAGCGCCTTCGCCTGGATGCCGATTCCATCGTGAGCACTCTGTCTGGGGGCACGAGGAAAAGAGTGGCGCTCGCCCAAGCTTTAGTTACCCGTCCCGACGTGCTACTGCTTGACGAGCCTACCAACCATCTTGATCTGGACTCAATTGAGTGGCTTGAAGACTTGTTGACCGATTTCAAGGGAAGTGTGATCACCATCACGCACGATCGCTCATTTCTAGACAGAGTAGCCACAAGAATCGTCGAGCTTGACCGGGGGCATCTTCGTTCCTATCCAGGAAATTTTGCTCAATACGTTATTCAAAAAAGTGAGCAACTTGCGCAAGAGGCAGTCATCTCTGCAAAAGCTGACAAGCTACTTGCACAAGAAGAAGTTTGGGTTCGAAAAGGGGTCGAGGCACGAAGAACCCGGAGCCAGAGTCGCATTGGGCGCCTTGAAGCTTTACGTGCTGATCGCAATGCTCGAAGAGAAGTGCTAGGCAGCGTAAAAATGGACCTCGCATCAGGCGCACAGAACGGTTACCAAGGAAAAATCGTCGCTGAACTCTCAGATGTCAAAAAATCTTTTGGCGATAAAGCGATCGTCAAAGGCTTCACTGGGACGATCCTGCGTGGCGACAAGGTCGGCTTGATTGGCCCTAACGGGGCTGGAAAGACCACGCTTCTAAAACTCATCCTCGGCGACTTAGCGCCCGATGAAGGTACGGTTCGGAGAGGTGGCAAGTTACAGGTCGCGTACTTCGATCAGATGCGCCACTCCATCAACTTAGATGCAACCCTTGAGGACTTCATCAGTCCAGGTAGCGAATGGATTGAAATTGGTAGCCAGCGTAAACACGTCAAAAGCTATCTCGGGGACTTTCTCTTCTCTCCAGCTCGCGCACATTCTCCGGTGCGATCTCTTTCGGGGGGCGAACGAAACCGGTTGTTGCTAGCACGCCTCTTCGCACGTCCTGCCAACGTGCTGGTACTTGACGAGCCCACGAACGATCTCGACATCGATACGCTAGACCTGCTCGAGGAGTTGCTTCAGATGTACGACGGCACGGTATTTCTGGTAAGCCACGATCGGACCTTCCTAGACAACGTGGTCACCAGCACCATTGCTTACGAAGGAGATGGGCTTTGGCGAGAATACGAAGGAGGGGTTCAAGACTGGCTTACTCAATCGCGTCGTAGCCGAGCACTCAACGCCATTGCCCCGACTACCGCGAAAGCTTCTGCCGGGCCGGTCGTGACGGAATCACTGAAGAAGCCAGAGCAGCAAGCGAAAAAGAAGCTGAGCTACAAGGAGCAACGAGAGCTAGAACAACTTCCCACGCAAATCGCTGCGCTTGAAGCAGAACAGCAAACCATCCAAGCGGAATTGGCAGATGGTTCCTTGTATGTAAAAGACGGCGCTAAAGCTGCATCGCTCCATGCTCGCGAAGGCGAGATCGAAAAACAGTTGATGCTTTCCTTGGAGCGTTGGACTGCTTTGGGTGCTTGATTCAAGCAGTGAGGAGCCGAAGATCAGATGCGATGGTGCAATCGGTCCGTCGCTCCCCGCAGCCGGGCAATCAATGCTGATGCAATTTGCGTTAAGGGCAATACCTCGTCCGCAGCACCATGAGCGATGGCTTCGCGAGGCATGCCGAAAACAATGCAGCTGGCCTCATCCTGCACGTAGTTATAGCTACCCGCGTCTTTCATTTCTCGCATTGCGGCAGCTCCGTCATTTCCCATACCCGTAAGCATGATGCCGAAGACATTGCGCCCTGCTACAGCAGCCGCCGACTTGAACAAAACCTCTACCGATGGCTTATGCCTGTTGACAGGAGGCCCATCGTCGACAACGGCAACATAGTTGGCTCCACTGCGGGCAAGGTGAAATTGTTTTCCGCCGGGTGCGATGTATGCATGACCCGGCAAAATCCGCTCTCCACTCGACGCCTCTTTCACGGTGATCTGGCATAGACCGTTGAGTCTTGCGGCAAAACTCGTTGTGAAGCCAGGCGGCATGTGCTGGGTAATGACGATCGCAGGCGAGTCCGCAGGCATTTGCATCAACACTTCGCGGATAGCCTCAGTTCCGCCGGTAGACGCGCCAATACAAATCAACTTCTCGGTGGACAGGCGGCCCAGAAGTGTCGTTGTATGGGTTGGAGCGTGGGAGCCGTCCGGCGTAGAGATGGCCGGAGAATGAGCGCGAGCCGAATCCTGAACAGGGGCCCTTCGTACCCTCGCAACTGCCGCGACACGAATCTTCTCGACGATCTGCGTTGCCAGTTCATTCAATCCAGTGGACAAACCAACCCGGGGTTTGGCCACAAAATCCACAGCACCGAGTTCCAGTGCCTTCATCGTCACCTCGGCACCTCGCTCGGTCAAGGTGGAAATCATGACGACGGGCATGGGGCGCAGCCTCATGAGGCGACCCAAGAAGTCAATACCGTCCATGCGCGGCATCTCAACGTCCAGCGTAATGACATCGGGATTCATTTCCCGAATCATTTCTCGTGCAATCAATGGGTCATTGGCGGTTCCAATGCACTCCATATCACGCTGGCGATTGATGATTTCAGCCAGCAGGCTACGCACCAGCGCCGAATCGTCCACCACGATCACTCGGATCTTCCTGCTCATTCCCTCGTGTCCTTGTTCATTTCTCAAAAGAGGTCAACCGACCCGCCGGCGGTGGCCTTCGCCACGGTCGCAGCATTGCCTCGAACCTCTTGCTCCACCAGCGTCTCGGGGTGCGCATGGGCGAGACGCTTGACCATGGCTTTACCCGTCACGGGAAAGAAGACGACCTTGCGTGGATAGATGTCGAGCACATCTTCCGAAACGATCGGTATGCGCTCCGTCTGCAGGTAATTCAGCACGAAGCTCGTATTGCGCTCTCCAACGTTCATGGTCGTGAAGTTGTGCATCACTTGAGCGCCTCCAAAAATTTTGGCCTGCATACTTTCTCGCCGCGCGCCCAGCTTCAGCATTTCATTGATCAAAAGTTCCATGGCGTAGGAACCATAGCGACCAGACACATCCGAAGAATCTCCGTCTGGGAGCATGAAATGGTTCATACCACCGATTCGGCTGCGGCTGTCCCAAAGGCAAGCTGCAATGCACGAACCGAGAACGGTCATGATGACCAAATTTTCATCCGATACGAAGTACTCGCCTGGGAGCACCTTGACTGCGTTGTGCTGAAAATGATGATCGAAGAAAAAAAATGAAGCCTCGCCCGGGCGACGGGACTGTGACTTGAGTTCTGCCAGGCTGGACTGTTTCGTAACTGCGGCTGACGTTCCGGTATAGATATCAGCACTCAGCGGAGCGATCCGTGGAGCACGCCGACGCTCAACGCCACCCCCAAGGGCAGAAGGCGGCGCACCAGCGGGAGGAGGAAAGCCAGGTCGGGTATTGGTCATGGGGCTTCTTACAAGACTGTCCGTTCAACGGCGCTCGTACACGGTCTTGCCGCGCAGAGTAAAAAGATCACGTGACTCACTGAAGTTTTCGGCATGTCCCACAAACAGCATGCCTCCAGGTTTCAGCACGCGGTGGATACGCTCCAGCACTTTGCGCTGGGTGGGCGCATCGAAATAAATCATGACATTGCGGCAAAAAACGACGTCGAACGGCTCTCGAAAGGGCCAGTCGTCGCGGATCAGATTCACGCTCAAAAAGTCGATGCTTCGACGCAACTCCGGCTTGGCGCGGGCAAAGCCCGCATTGGAGGCTTTCCCCTTGAGGAAAAATCGCTGGAGGCGTTCGGCACTTAGACCTTTCACGCTATCAAGCCGGTATACGCCTTCTGCAGCAGTAGCCAACACGCGGGAATCAATATCGCTAGCCGTCAACTTGAATGCGTTATGGCTGCTCAACGACTCCATCGCCGTCATGACGATGGAATATGGCTCTTCACCCGTGGAAGCAGCATTGCACCAGACGCTCCACGGGCCAGCCGGCCGTGTACGAAGAAGATTGGCAAAAATCTCGAAGTGATGCTGCTCTCTGAAAAAAGCAGTGAGATTGGTCGTCAGAGCGTTGACGAACTCTTGCCACTCGGGACCGTCGTGGGTCTCCAACCAACTCAGATACTCGTGAAAACTCGTGTGGCCGGTGTCGCGCAACCGACGAGATAGGCGGCTGTACACCATTGCATGTTTACCGTCGTGCAGGCTGATGCCTGCCCTTTGGTAAATCAATGCCTGAACGCGTGAGAAATCTGCATTGGTCCAGACGAACTCTCGTCCCTGCGCCAACGGCCCCGATGTCGCTGCGCTCGGTGATTCAACTGCGCCTCGTGCAGAAGGAGAGTGACTGGAGGTCTGGCGCATGTTGCTTTTCACTTCACAAGTTCGGTGGTTCGCATGCCAGTTTTACTGACAGGGCAGGTCATTCAAGCCTTCGCAGGTTGCGCAATGCCGGCCTGTCTATCTCAGTCGTTGGAAGAGACCAGACCCATGTCCATGCTGGCCATCAGCTTTTCGATATCCAGCAGGATCAGCATGCGTTCACCCACTGATCCCAAGCCAAGAATGCAGTTGCTGTCGATCGTACTTTCCACGTCAGGAGCAACACGGATCTGATCAGACGCCAACTCCATTACGTCACTCACCGAGTCGACTACGATTCCCACAACCCGATTGCGCAAGTTCAGAATGATGACGACTGTGAAACTGTTGTATTCCGCTTTGGAACAACTAAATTTCAGACGCATGTCGACGATGGGAACAATGGTGCCACGCAGATTTGTCACGCCCTTGATGAAATCTGGCGCGTTCGCAATGCGCGTTGGCGGCTCATAGCCTCGAATCTCCTGCACTTTCAGGATGTCGATTCCATATTCTTCCTGGTCGAGCCTAAAGGTTAAATACTCCCGGGCGCCAGAGACAGTCGCTTCATTGGTTTTTTCCATCACTCCAGCCATGAGGGCTCTCCTTAAATCAATGGGTCACGGGTTCAGTGACGAGCACGTCGCACCAAGGCACCGGTGTCCAGGATCAGCGCCACAGTGCCATCGCCAAGAATGGTGGCACCCGACACATTGGGAACTTTGCGATAGTTGGTTTCCAGATTCTTGACCACCACCTGGTGCTGACCGAGCAACTCATCCACCAACAAAGCGACCCGGCTGCCGTCCGCTTCTACCACCACCATGATGTTGCTGGACTTGTTCTGGTCCAAGCGAGGAACCTGAAAGGTTTTCTCCAGCGCAATGACCGGCATGTATTCATCCCGAACCTTGACGAGTTGGGAGCCTTGCGCAACGGTATTGACGTCATCCGGATTGACCTGGAATGACTCGACGACTGAAGAAAGAGGAAGAATGTAGACTTCTTCTCCAACCCCGACCGACATGCCATCCATGATGGCCAGCGTCAGAGGCAGCCGGACGGAAACGCGCATTCCGTACCCCTCCGCGGAGTCGACTTCCACCGAACCGTTGAGCGCCGCGATGTTCCGCTTCACCACATCCATGCCCACACCGCGCCCCGACACATCGGTGACCTCGTCGGCAGTAGAGAAACCAGGCGCAAAGATCAGTCCCCACACATCTGCGTCTGTCATCTGATCAGACACGTCCAGGCCGCGTTCTCTGGCCTTGCGCAGGATTTTCTCGCGTGACAAGCCTCGGCCGTCATCCCGCACTTCGATCACGATGGAACCCCCTTGATGGGACGCCGACAGCGTAATCGTTCCATGCTCGGACTTGCCTGCGGCAAGCCGATCCGCCGGCATTTCAATGCCATGGTCACAACTGTTGCGAACCAAGTGCGTCAAAGGATCGGTGATTTTCTCAACCAGGCTTTTGTCCAGTTCCGTGGCCTCGCCCAGCGTGACCATCTCCACCTTCTTGCCCAGCTTGTTCGCCAAATCTCTGAGCATTCGCGGAAAGCGGCTGAAAACGATCGACATGGGAATCATGCGGATCGACATCACCGATTCCTGCAGGTCACGTGTGTTGCGATCCAGATCGGCCAGCCCTGCAAGCAATTGCTGGTAGGCCCCAGCGTCGAGTCCCCGGCTGTTTTGGGCCAGCATGGCCTGAGTGATCACCAACTCGCCGACCAGATTGATCAGCTGATCCACCTTGTTCACCGCCACACGAATGGTGGTGGACTCCATCTGCGCTTGGCTGACGGCCTTCGGCTCTGCAGCACGGGCCGCATTGGCAGGCTTGGCAGAAGGCACGTCCGCTACATTGCCCGCCGGCACCACTGCTTGATCGCCAGGCATTCCAGGAGAACCGTTGAAGAATCCGTAGGGTGCTTCAGCAGATGCTTCTGACCCCACTCCGTGCAGCAAAGCCGCCTCAGGATCCGGGTCTGCCTCCGCGCCTACGCCCTCACCATTGATCTTGACCTGATCTTTGGACACGTGAAATGCAAACAGATCCAACAGATCGTCGTTGGTCGAAGTCGTTTCGACCGCAAACAACCGGAAACCCGACTCAGCGGAAGGAACATCGCGGATCGAACCCAGCCCTGGAATATCGCGGAACAATTCCTTGATGGCATCGGCCTGCTCCAATCTGTCCAGCGGACCGATCCGGATCTCCAGCGATCGCGCACTTCCTGGTACAGGTGCCGCAGCAGAGAAAGAAGGTGCAGCCACAGCAGGCGCAGGTGCCGGCGCTGGCGGCGGTGGGGCAGCGATCGCTACGGATTCCTCAGGAACCTTGCCAGCCGCCAAATCGCTGATGCGGCGGACCAATTCCGCGGTAGATACCGCCTCGCCCTGACCGCCCGCCTGGTGGCGTGCCAGCAAGCTGCGGGATGCATCGGCAGACTCCAGCAGTACATCCACCATCTGTGGAATAGGCTGGAGTTCATGGCGGCGCAACCGATCCAGCAGCGACTCCATCTGGTGGGTCAACTCCGCTACGTCGGAGAATCCGAATGTAGCCGCTCCACCCTTGATGGAGTGGGCGCATCGGAATATTCCGTTCAGCTCTTCATCATTGGCAGCGCTCAGATCCAGATCCAGAAGCATGTGCTCCATCTGATCCAGGTTTTCGCCCGCCTCCTCGAAAAAGATTTGATAGAACTGACTGAGATCGAAGTCCGCGCCGCCGCCCGCGCCTTCTTGGTAGGTATCCGCCATTTAGGGGCTCCAGTACTTGAGTTATCTGCGCGCGATTGCGTTAACGAATCACTTTTTGAATGACTTCAATCAGGCGGTTCGGGTCAAAAGGTTTGACAAGCCATCCCGTGGCACCTGCGGAGCGTCCGGCTTGCTTCATCTGATCGCTCGATTCCGTGGTGAGAATCAGAATGGGAATGGTCTTGAACCGGGGATGCTCACGCAGCTTTCGGGTCAAGCCGATTCCGTCGAGCCTTGGCATGTTCTGATCAGCCAGCACCAGATGGATGTCATGGGTTTCGGCCTTCTCGAGCGCATCCTGCCCGTCCACCGCCTCCACCACGTGATACCCCGCCCCAGTCAGGGTGAAGGACACCATCTTTCGCATGGACGGTGAATCATCAACGGCGAGAATCGATTGCATGTAGGGCTCCACTCACTTGAATATATAAAGTAACCGGTTACGGGCGCGTGCTCAGAACAGGTCAATAGATCCTGCGTCCATTTCGCTCTGCGTGACAGGATTGGGACGGTCGGGTGCCATTTCGGCGAAAGGTGCGGCTTCTTCGCCTTCTTCTGTGCCCATGGCTTCGGAGGCCAAGCGGAAAGCACAGCCCTGGAGCACCTTCGTGGTGTGCCAGATCAATTGGGAAGCCATGTCTTGGAATTGCAATTCGGTCACCGCGCTGCGCAAAGCGGTTCGCAGAGCGGCCAATTCGGCGGAGTTACCCACCACGTCATCGGTCAATGCGCCATTGGCTTCGCCGAAACGCGCCAGTAGATTGTCGGTGGCGTGGCTGAGGAGGCCTTCCAAACGGTGTAGATCATGCATGACAACCAACAACGAATCCTGCAATTCTGCGGCCACCATGACTGGCACCTGAACCCCTGGGCCGCCAGGGCTAGTTAGCGTAGATTGCATCGTTTCTCCAGAGCTGCAAGCGGCTGCAAGGCACACAAAATCCAATCCAAGACGCTGGTGACGAAGTCATCAGCAACACGTCCATGCAAACCATTCTCACGGCTTTCGTCGGTGACCGCCGCAGGGGACAAACACCCTTGTTTGTTCCAATATGTATCCTATGATAGCGTTCCCCATGACATCAGGAGTAACGGATCGACCCTTGCGCATCCTGCATCTAGAAGATTCTGTAGCGGATCATGAGTTGGCCTGTATTACGTTGCGCCGCGCCAACGTGGTGTATGAAATCCACCACGTAGACACCCTTGATACGTTCATACAGCAGCTAGAGGCAGCGTCGTTCGATCTGATCCTTGCGGACTACCGGCTGCCAGGCTTTACCGCGCTCGATGCCTGGCGTCTGGTGGCGCAACGGGAGCGCCATCCTCCATTTGTGTTGCTTTCCGGAGCCATCGGAGAAGCGGCTGCAGTCGATGCCATGCGGTTGGGTATTGCCGACTATCTTCTCAAGGACGACATGTCGAGGCTGCCCCACGTCATCGATCGTGCCATCGAAGTGCATGAGGCCAGGCGAGCTCGTGAGCAGGCCACCGCTGAATTGGCGGCATCCGAACGAAGGCTTGCTGAACTCACTGAACATCTGCAGAGCTCGATTGAAAAGGAACGCGCCGCGATAGCCCGCGAGATTCACGACGACATCGGTGGCGCATTGAGCGCGGTCCGCTTCGATGTAGGCTGGATCAGCCGGCATGCGAAAGATGACGGCACCCAGGCCCACGCTGCAGCAGCGACAGAGATGCTGCAGCACGCGATCGAAGCCAGCCAGAGAATCATGATGAATCTCCGGCCTCCTATCCTGGACCAGGGTCTGGTCGCCGCAGTGCAATGGTTGGCCGAGAGTTTTGAGCGACGCACCGGTATTCCCACCAGGGTACACACCAGCAAAGACACCATTCATGTGGATGCGGCCATTCAACTCGTGGCCTATCGCACCGCGCAGGAAGCACTGACCAATGTCTTTAAATACGCCGATGCTAGGCAGGTGGGTGTAGATTTGTCGGACAGCGAGGGCGTGCTGACGTTGGAAGTCACGGACGATGGCCGCGGAATGGAGCCTGCCATGCGGGAAAAACCCAAATCTTTCGGGCTCAAAGGTCTTCAAGAGCGAGCACGCATCGTCGGGGGCTGGCTCGACATCAGCAGCCATCCGGGCCGTGGCACGGCTGTCATCCTGTCAGTGCCGCTGACACCCCAGAATATTTCGGAGGAGGAGGCGCCATGATGATTCAGGTCGTACTTTGCGATGACCATGCAGTCCTGCGACGGGGCATTCGCGACACGCTGTCGGAGGCGCCGGATATCCAGGTCACTGGCGAAGCCGGCGGCTATTCTGAATTGCGGGATGTCTTGCGCACAGCCCCCTGCGATGTGCTGCTGCTCGACTTGAACATGCCGGGCCGCAGTGGCCTGGAGGTATTGGCCAGTCTTCGAGAGACGGACTCCGCCGTGAAAGTTCTCGTCGTATCGATGTATCCGGAGGACCAATACGCACTGCGCTGCCTGCGTGCCGGGGCGCAGGGCTATGCCAACAAAGCGGGAGATCCCGTGGAGCTGATCGAAGCGGTTCGAACCGTGATGAAAGGGCGCAAGTACCTTACCCCCGAGGTGGCGCAGATGCTTGCCGACAGCTTGGCGCAACCCAGCCCCGAGTTGCCGCATGAAGCTCTATCGGAAAGGGAGTTGCAAACCCTGGTGAAAATCGCCTCCGGCAGGCGCCTATCCGACATTGCGGAAGAACTTATGCTCAGCCCCAAGACAGTCAGCGTGTATCGCTCTCGCGTGTTGGAAAAACTCAAGCTCTCGAACAACGCAGAGTTGACGGTTTACGCCATTCGCAATCAACTCGTCTGAATGGCCGGGCGCTGCGCTACCGCTGCGAAGCGAAGAGGTCGATGGACTGCTGCATCAAGGCCATGACCGGTTGCTCCAGCATGGGCAGCGTTGCGGCAATGCCTAAAAGGCCCACCGTCAGAGTGACCGGAAAACCAACGGCATAGATATTCATCTGGGGCGCAACGCGCGAAATGATCCCCATCGCCATGTTCACGAACAGCAGGAGCGCGATCATGGGCAACGCGATCCACAAAGCGCTGGAGAAAAGCGACGCACCCAGATCGTGCAAACGCAGTTGGCCCAGCGCCTGCATGAAATGGCCATCCACGGGAAAGCTGTCAAAACTCTTCACCACGGCCATGAGTACCATCAGATGCCCGTTGATCACCACGAACAGCAGCATGGCCATATGCCCGAAAAAGCGGGCCACGGCACTCACCTGCGTGTTGCTGGAAGGATCGAAGAACGAGGCAAAGTTCAACCCCATTTGCAGGCCGATGACTTCTCCCGCGAGCTCGACAGCGGTGAACACGAGCCGCACCGCAAAACCGATGGCGGCGCCCACCGCCAGTTGCTGCGCCACCGCACCGAGCGCTTCACGGCCGTTGACGCTGATGACCGGCTGTTCGGGCAACGCGGCCTGCGCGCACACCGAAATGAGGAAGGCCAGCCCTATCTTGACGCGCATCGGTATCACACGCATCGAAAACACAGGCGCCACCATGAACATGGCCAGGATGCGCAAGAAAGGCCACAAGATCGGTGACAGCCATGCCACCAGTTGCGCCTCTGAAAAGGTGATCACGACACGACCGAAGGAATGGATTCGATGGTTCTGCGAATGAAGTCCACCAGCGAGGTGATCATCCAGGGACCGGCGATGGCGAACACCACCATGGCCGCAATCAACTTGGGCACGAAAGCCAAGGTCGCCTCATTGATCTGGGTGACGGCTTGAAAGATGCTGACCAGCAGGCCCACCACCATCACGGCGCCCAATACCGGCATCGAAATCATGAGCAGCAGGGTCAGGGCATCGCGCCCCATTGTCAGAACCATCTGCGAGGTCATGCGCACTCCTCAGGTTGCAAAGCTGGCGGCGAGAGAACCGATCAGCAGGTTCCAGCCGTCGGCCAGCACGAACAACATCAATTTGAACGGCAACGCGACCAGCACGGGGGACAGCATCATCATGCCCAGCGACATCAGAATGCTGGACACCACCATGTCGATGACGAGGAAGGGGATGAAGATCATGAACCCGATCTGGAACGCGGATTTGAGTTCGCTGGTCACGAACGCCGGCACCAGCACACGCAAGGGTGCCGTTTCAGCCGTGGCGCCAGGCTGCAACTTCGCCAAGCGTGCGAACAGGGCGAAGTCAGACTGACGCGTTTGCTTCAGCATGAAAGTCCGCATGGGTGCCTCCGCTTTTTCCAGGGCCTGCTCGAACGTGATGGTGTTCGCGGTGTAAGGCACATAAGCATCCTGGTACACGCGATCAAAGGTCGGCCCCATCACGAAGAACGTGAGGAAAAGCGACAACCCCACGATCACCTGATTCGGCGGCGCGGACTGCGTCCCGATGGCCTGGCGCAGCAGCGATAGCACGATCACGATGCGGGTGAACCCCGTCATCATGAGCAGTACGGCCGGCAGAAACGACAGCGCCGTAAAAAACAGCAGCGTCTGGATGGGCACCGAATAGCTGGCGCCGGCATTGCCGGTTCCCACCAGCACGGGCAACGAGCCTGCCGCTGCCTGTGCAAACGCCGCGGGGGCAGCCGCCGTCGCTGTGGCCGCTACCGCCCAGGTGCTCCAGGCGCGCAAGCGATCAGACATTACGGGGCGCCTCTTGCTCTCTCAACCGGGCTGCGGCAACCTCCTCCGCAAAGGAAGCGGTTGGCACGGTTCCGGCGCTGACCCGCGCGGATGAGGGATCGATCACGTGAAGGCATCGAATCTGTTGGGCCGTTACGCCCAGGACCAACCAGGTCCGCTGGTGTTCCGGGCCCACTTCCACGGTGATCACACGCTGCTGCGGACCGATGCCAACCGTCGACACGACCTTGGAGGCCGCAGTGGCTGCGGCCCCGAGTCCAACGCCATGACGTTGTTGCAGGCGCCGAATCCACCAAGGCAGCGTCGCAATAGCCGCCACGAACAGAACGACGATGACCAGCGTCTGCGTCATGTTGCCGCCTGCGCTATCCACGGCTGACCCTTCGCAAGCGCTCTGAAGGCGTGACCACATCGGTCAAGCGGATACCGAACTTGTCGTTCACCACCACGACTTCGCCTTGGGCGATCAGGTAGCCGTTGACCAGCACATCCATGGGTTCGCCCGCCAACGCATCCAGCTCGACCACCGAGCCCTGAGCCAGTTGGAGGATGTATTTGATCGGCACCTTGGTTCGGCCCAGTTCCACCGACAGCTGAACCGGAATGTCCAGCACCATGTTGATGTCATTGACCGGAGAGTCGGCGTTGCCGGAAAAAGGTCGTATGGGGTCGCCCGCCAACGGTCCGCCCTGATCGGCAGTGCCCGGTTCGTCGGTGCGCTTTTGCTCTTCCAGCGCTTCGGCCCAGCCTGCGAACGGATCGTCCGCGCTGGCATCCTTGTTGTCGTTATCGCCTTCAGTTGACATTCTTTTCTCCCAACCAGCTCATGTCGGAATTGCGCAGGCATTCCTCGATGCGGATGGCGTATTTCGCGTTGTGCGTGCCGTACTGGCACTCGAAGATAGGTACGCCTCCGATGGAGGCGAGGATGCGAGGCTCCCGGTCGAGCTCGATGAAATCGCCCGGTTTCATGGCTAACAACTGTTCCACCGTGGCATCGGCCTTGGCCAGTTCGGCCACCAGCGTCACCTCGGCGGCCTGGATCTCGCGGGTCAGCACCCGCACCCAGCGGCGATCCACTTCGATGGAGTCGCCCTGGGTGGATGAATACAGTACGTCGCGAATGGGCTCCAGCGTCGCATAGGGCATGCAGATATGGATCGCGCCGGACAGGTCGCCGATTTCAAGCTGGAACGCCGTAGACACCACGATTTCGCTGGGCGTGGCGATGTTGGCGAACTGGGGCTGCATTTCCGAGCGCTGGTATTCCAGGTCGAGCGGATAAATGCCATGCCACGCCTTCTTGTACTCGGCGCAGATCACATCGACCAAACGGTTGATGACCCGTTGCTCGGTCGGGGAAAAATCCCGCCCTTCGATGCGCGTCTGAAATTTGCCCACGCCGCCGTACAAAGTGTCGATGATGCCGAACACCAAGGAGGGCTCGCACACGATGAGGCCGCTGCCGCGAAGGGGACGGATGGCAACGATGTTGAAATTGGTCGGCACCGCCAGTTCGCGCAGAAAAGCGCTGTAACGCTGCACGGACACGGTTCCGACCGAAATTTCCGGACTGCGGCGGATGAAATTGAACAGGCCGATTCGGAAGTTGCGTGCAAACCGCTCGTTGACGATTTCCATCGTCGGCATGCGGCCACGCACGATCCGCTCTTGGCTGGAAATGTCGTAATTGCGAACCGCGCCGGTCTCGGCCACTTCCTCGACCGACTTCTGGCTTTCGCCGGTGACACCCTCCAAAAGGGCATCGACCTCTTCCTGCGACAGAAATGAATCACTCATGGCAGTCTCCCGTCGCCGTCACTGGATGATGAAACTGGAGAAAAGGACCTGCCGCACGGGATTCGTATCGGCAGCGGGCTTGGCGCGTGGCGCTTCTTCCTCGTCTTCGGCCTCTTGGCTGGCCGGGCGTTTGCGGGGCTTGGGCACCGTGAACCCCAGGGGTTTGGAGACTTCACGCCGGATGTCGGTCGCCAGCTTTTCCTTGCCTTCACGTCCCAGCAGTTCTTCGGAGGTGCGCTGCGACACCAGCATGAGCACCGCGCTGCGGATGCTCGGCAGATAGAGCTTGACCTGCTCTGCGGTTTTGGCATCGGCCAGTTCCAGCGTGATGCCGATCTGCGCAAACCGCTCACCACCCGGGTCCGCCAGATTGACGACCATGTTGTCGATCGGCAAGAACGTGGGCGCCACCTTCGGCGCAGCCGGGGCATGCGGCTTGGCCTCGGCCCCTTCTTCGTCGTCGGCAGCATGGCGGCTGCTCATGACGAACCAGGCAGCCGCCCCGCCAGCAATGACCAGCAGGGCAACGACCACACCGATGATGAGCATCTTCTTGCTCTTGGCCTTGGGCGGCGCTGCGGCGGCAGGATTGGCAGACACGTTGGGGTTCCTTGCGCAACAAATTCAGGAAATGGCGGCACAGCAAAGGCAGCACATGCGGCGCACTTCGCTCGATGGCCCCATTATTGGGCGCCCTGGCTTTCGATAATAGCCAGAATAAAAGCCCAAAACCATGGCTTTCAGCCACGTAGGGCCGGCGCTACCTCTGAACCGGTGCCAGAACCGTCGCCACGATTTTGTAACGCGTGACGCTCAGCCGGCCAAGAACGCAACCCGCCTGCAGCCTCAGGCGAACACGTCCAGGGCTCTGGTAGAGGCTGCCGTACTTTTCATGCCGAGGCCGTTTACGCTGACACCTGTGGCCGCCTGGACCTGGGTGTGGCGGGCAGTACCATCGCGATCCGGCGGCGAGCGGCGGCCATCTCCCGCCGAAGCGCTGGCGCCCTCGCTGCCTGATTGGCCCACGGTCACGCCGGACAACTCCAGCCCCTCGCCGCGGAGCAGATCCCGCAACTGCGCTGCACTGGCGTCCAACCACTCGCGCGTTTGGGCCTGGTCGCTGCGGAATGTGACATGCGCTTCATTGCCGGACAGCGAAACCATGACCTCCACCGGCTGGCCGTCGCGGTCGATAGTGAGTTCGGCGTTCTGCGTGTTCTGGTGGACCCAGTACGCAACCTGCTCTGCAATCTGATCTTCCGCCCCCACTTGCGAAGGGTCAGCCAGTACGCCGGTGCCGTCCGTAGCGATCGGCGCATCGCCCATGGAAAAGCCCATGCCGCCCTCGGCGCCGGAAGCGCCGCCCTGTGACGACGGATTCCCAGAGCCCTGCTCGCCGCCGCGCTCCGAGCGAAACGCCACCGCCTCTGCCAACACCCCTGCGACAGGAGCGGGCGATAAGGCATCGCTGGTTCCCCGCGCAAACGCGGGACCACCAGCCGCGCCAGCACCGTCACGCCGATCGGGCGCGATGGAGGCGACGGCCGAGGCCAACACACTGGGCATTTCTGCCGACGAAAGCTTTCTGTCTTCTTTCCCCAATGCACTGCGCAGGGCTGATGCACCCACAGCGCCCCCAGTGGTATCCAGGCCCATGGCAGAACCAGCAGCCGAGGAAAGCCTCGCCTGCAGTCCTTTGTACGGCGCGGCGCCCGGCGCTGTCGGCGCAGGTGCATCGGACAAGTCCGTGGCTCGGTCCATCCACGCGGTTTGCCCCACCAGACTGCCGGAATCCATCAAACTGCTGAACGCGGTGTGCCACGGTGTGCTGATGCTCGCCAGCGAAGCCGCGGAAAGCGATTGGCCCACGATCCCCTGTGACGCACTGCCCTGCGCCGGCAGGGCGCCTTGTGCCTGAACAGACAACTGCCCGGGCAATGCCCCTTGCAGGGCAGCCAGCGTGGCCGGGTCGCCGGACACAGGCAAGGCAGCAGCATCGGCCGTCATGGACAAAGGGGAAAGCCCGGCGCCGGCATCGGCAGTCAGCGACCCGGGAGCAACATCCGTGGCCTGGGTATCCATGGCAGCCAGCAGAAGAGAAAAACCGCCCTGCCCTGCTGCCTGCTGCGTTCCGTCTTGTGCTGACGTGCCCGCTTTGCCGGCAGCGCGGGCACCGCGCGTTTCGTGGGCGGTATGCGAGCTGTTGATGCGTGTTGGTTCCATGTTCACCACTCCTGCGGCCCCTGATGGCCCTGGGTTGCGTTTTCCTTGCCGAACTGCAGCGCTGCGCGCTCGTCGGTTTGCTTCTGATCGCGGCGCGCCTGGAGCCTGTCCATCTCCAGTCGCCGCTTTTCGACCACTTTCTTCAGTGCCGCCAGCCGTAATTCGGCTTCCAGCACGGCCCGGGTGGCGTTCTCGACACGTCCGGACTGATCGCCCACCACTCCGGTCTGCAGCCCGATGGCGTGCGCGAGCCGGTCCATGAACTGATAGTGGTGGTACATGACCTCGGGCTTCACCGTAGTGTCGGCCTGTGCGCCCCAACGGCCTTGTGTTTCCAGCGAATAGCCTTCCAGCTGCTGGAGCTGCGCCTGCGATGCCTGGCGCGCCCGCTGCACGTCCTGCAGCACCTGCCGCGCCTCGTCGCGCTTGCGCTCGGCCATCTCGACCGCCACCAGGAACGCATTCAAGGAAGACATGGAAGGATCACCCCAGGCCCATCAATGGTTGACCACCGAGGCCATGAACCCCAGGCTTTCGCCCATGGGAGCCGCTTCGAACATGTTCTGCTGCAGGAAGTCGGCCATGGCCGGCTGCAGGCGGATCGCCTCGTCCAGTGCAGGGTCGGAGCCGCTCATGTAGGCGCCGACCTGGATGAGGTCGCGGCTCTTCTGGTAGCGCGAATACACCGCGCGAAACCGCCGCGCCAACTCGAAGTGTTCGCGCGAAACGACGTTGTGCATCACGCGCGAGGCGGATTGTTCGATGTCGATGGCCGGGAAATGCCCCGTTTCCGCCAGCGCGCGGGACAGCACGATGTGCCCATCCAGAATGGCGCGCGCAGCGTCGGCGATCGGGTCCTGCTGGTCATCGCCTTCGGAGAGCACCGTGTAGAAGGCAGTGATCGAGCCCACTCCGTGCAATCCGTTGCCGCTGCGCTCCACGAGCGCAGGCAGTTTGGCGAAGCAGCTGGGGGGATAGCCCTTCGTGGCCGGTGGCTCCCCGATGGCCAGAGCGATCTCGCGCTGCGCCATGGCGTAGCGGGTCAGCGAATCCATGAGCAGCAACACGTGCTTGCCCTTATCGCGAAAGTGCTCGGCGATCGCCGTGGCATAGGCTGCACCCTGCATGCGCAACAGGGGCGGCGCATCGGCGGGCGCAGCCACCACGACGGCGCGGCCCCGGTCTTCCTCACCGAGGATGTCCTCTACGAATTCCTTGACTTCGCGGCCGCGCTCGCCGATCAGGCCGACGACGATCACATCGGCCTGCGTATAGCGCGCCATCATGCCCAGCAACACGCTCTTGCCCACGCCAGAACCTGCGAACAACCCCAGGCGCTGGCCGCGCCCGACGGTGAGCAACGCATTGATGGCCCGCACGCCCGTGTCCAGCGTTTCCCGGACGGGATCGCGGTCCATGGCATTGATCTGGCGCCGGTCCATGGGCTCCGAAGTCACGTTCAGCACGGCACCGCCATGGTCCAGCGGCACGCCCTGCGAATCCACCACACGCCCCAGCAACCCGTCGCCCATGGGCAGACGCAGCACGCCGGCCGTCGGCGATGGCCGGCGGCTCTCGCCCAACCGAGGCTGGGGCACGTAAGCGGCCGCAGGAACGACGCTCGCCCCGCTCGACAGCCCATGGATATCGCCGGCCGGCATCAGAAAAGCGCGATCGGCCGAGAACCCGACCACTTCCGCCAGTACCGGTTCGTGCCCAGGCATCTTCACCATGCACTGCGAACCCACCGGCATGCGAATGCCGGCAGCCTCGAGCACCAGCCCCGTCAGCCGGGTGAGCGTTCCGCGGGTTTCCAGCGGCGCACCCTGCGCCACGCGGGCCCGCGCATCCGCCATGAACTGGCTCCAGGCGCTGTCCGCAGGAAGCGCCGAGCCCGCTTCGGCATCCGCACTCGAAGGCGCTTCAACAGCGGAAAGCGAATCAGCCATGGTCTTCATCCTTGCCGGCGTCCCAAGGCGACGACAGGCCCAGCGATGCGATGGCACGCTCCCAGCGACGGCCCAGCGAGCCATCGATCACCGTGCCGGCCGACTCGACGAAACAGTCGCCTTCGGCCACGGCCGCGTCGGGCAGCCACTGCACCTTGGCACCGGCATACGCTTCGCTCAAGGGTTTTTCCAGCACGTTGAAATCCGCCGGGTTCATGCGCACCGTGGCGGGGCGGCCTTCAGCCACCAGCATGCCCAAAGCCTCACGCACCACCGGCAGCAAGGTGAGGGGCTGACCTGCCAGTTCCTGGCGGATGACCTGGCGGGCGATGTCGCACGCCAGCTGAAGCACTTCCTGCGCGACGTGCTGCTGCATGCCGGCCAGGCTGGCATCCGCCGCCTGCACCGCCTGCTCCAGCCGCTGAGCGACTTCGCGGCCTTGGCCTGCGATGTAGTCGTCCATGCGCTGCTGCCATTCCAGCCCGGCCTTTTCTTCGCCATGGGCCTGCCCCTGTTCGAAGCCTTCGGCACGCGCGGCCTCCAGGGCCGCCAGATGGGTCGGCTCGTCGAAAACCACCGGCAGCGGCTCAGGCTCGGGTTCCGCCACCGGAGGCAGCAGGTCCGACCCGTCCACGGCGCCGAACTGCCATTGCGTGACGTCCCCGACCTCTTCGCTCGGGATGAAGCGGCTGTAACTGCGAGGGTTATACGAATGCGTCATCACCGCCGCCTCCGATCACGATCTGGCCTTCATCCGACAGGCGCCGCACCGTCTTGAGAATTTCCTTCTGCTGGGCTTCCACTTCGGACAGCCGCATCGGACCGCGCGATTCCAGGTCTTCGCGCATGGCTTCGGCAGCACGGGACGACATGTTGGCCAAAAACTTCTCGCGCAACTCGGGCACAGCACCCTTGAGTGCCACGATGAGGGTTTCGGACGCCACTTCCTTGAGCACCGTCTGGATCGCACGGTCGTCGAGCTTGAGCACGTCGTCGAAGACGAACATCTTGTCCATGATCTTCTGGGCCAGATCGGGGTCGTACCCGCGGATCGACTCCAGCACCACGCTGTCCATGTTGGAGCCCAGCAGGTTGATGATTTCGGCCGCGGCCTTGACGCCACCCAGCGAGCTCTTGCGGATCTTGTCGCCGCCGGCGAGCACCTTGAAGAGCACCTCGTTGAGGTCCTTGAGCGCGGTGGGCTGAATGCCTTCCAGCGTGGCCACCCGCAGCAGCACTTCGCTGCGCTGCCGATCAGTGAGCTGCATGAGCACGGCGGCCGCCTGCTCCGAATCCAGGTGCACCAGAATGGCCGCGACGATCTGCGGGTGCTCGTTGCGCAGCAACTCGGCCACCGACAGCGGGTCCATCCACTTCAGGCTTTCGATCCCGGACACATCGCCGCCCTGCAAGATGCGGTCGATCAGCAGCGCGGCCTTGTCGTCGCCCAGCGCGCGCTTGAGCACCGCCCGCACGTAGTTGCTGGTGTCCGACACCAGCAGGCTCTGGGCAGCGGCGTCACCCGAGAAACGGTTGATGACCGAATCCACCTTCTCGCGCGAGACGGAGCGCATGCGGGCGATGGTCTCGCCCAGTTTTTGCACTTCCTTCGGCGACAAATGCTTGAAAACCTCGGCGGCTTCCTCTTCGCCGAGGGACATCAGCAAAATCGCGGCATCGTTCAGGCCTTGGTCATCCATGGAAAGCTCGTGGTTTCATGCGTCGGTCGGAAATCATCGCATGCGTTGCATCACGACTCGCCGTTAACCCACGTCTTGAGAATGTTTGCCACCGCCATCGGGTTCTCCTTGGCCAGCACACGGGCTTCTTCAAGGCGCAGTTGCTCGGGCGTCTGAACCGCGTCCTCGGGCTTGGTCGGTGCGGCCAGCGCGGGGCGCTGGGGCTCTTCGGCCTCGATGGCATCCAGCTGGCCGCCTTGAGCCACCACCGGAATGGCACGTGGCTTGCCCATGCCCTTGATGGCGGGGCGCACCAGTCCGAGCAGCACCATGGCGGCGAACAGCGACATTCCCACCGGCCAGCCCAGGCTCTTGGCCAGTTCGATCATTTCAGGCTGCTTCCACAGCGGCAGGTCCACCACGGGCGTGACATCCACCAGAAACGGCGTGTTCATCAGGTTGACGGAGTCGCCACGGTCCTTGTTGAAGCCGATGGTTTCGCGCACCAGCGCCGTCATCTGCTCCAGTTGCGCGGCCGACAGCGCCTTGTTGGTCGGCGCCTTGCCAGCGCCTTCGGCCACGGCCTGGTAATTGACCACCACCGCCGCGCTCACCCGCTTGAGGGCTCCGCTGCCACCGCGCGTCACACGGACCGTCTTGTCCACTTCGTAGTTGGTGATGGACTCGCGTTTTGCGCCCGTTCCCTGAGCGCCCTGCTGGCCGTTCGCGGTAGTCGGGGCGGGATTTGCGCCGTTGATGGGCGCCGTCGAAGGCTGGGGCGGCTGGTTGCTCGTTGCGCCAGGCACGCCGCTGGGCGGCTGGTTGCCCTGGGCACCGCCGCTTTCCACGACCTGCTGGCTGCGCACCGCACTCGCGTCGGGCGTCTGGTTAGGGCGGTGCTGCTCGGACGTGGATTCGGTCTGGCTGAAATCGACCTCGGCCGTGACCTGCGCCTTGACGTTGTTCTTGCCCACCACCGGCTCGAGGATGTCCAGAATGCGGCGGGTGTATTGCTGCTCGATCTGCTGCACGTAGCTCAGCTGCTGCGCATCGACGCCCGAGCCCGCTGCCGTGTCGGGCGATTGGGACAGCAGCTTGCCGGTGTCGTCCAGCACGCTCACGGCCGCCGGAGACAGCTCAGGCACGCTGGAGGCCACCAGGTGCACGATGCCGGCCAACTGGGTGCGGTCCAGAAAACGGCCGGGAAACAAGCTAAGCAGCACGGAGGCCGAAGGCTTTTGCTGCTCCCGGAAAAATCCGTTCTGATTGGGCAGGGCCAGATGCACGCGTGCGCTTTGCACGGAAGACAGCGCCTGGATGGAACGGGTGAGTTCGCCTTCGAGGCCGCGCTGGAAATTCAGACGTTCCTGGAACTGGGTCACGCCGAACCGGTTCGTCTCCATCAATTCGAAGCCCGTCACCGAGCCCTTGGGCAAGCCTTGGGTGGCCAAGCGCAACCGCACGTCGTGCACGCGGTCGGCAGGAATCAGGATGGCGCCACCGCCCTCCGCATACTTGTAAGGCACGTTCATCGTCGAGAGCTGGGCCACGATGGCGCCGCCATCCTTGTCGCTCAGGTTGGCGAACAGCACCCGGTAGTCCGGCTGGCGACTGAACACAGCCGCAGCGATCACCGCAGCGATGAGCAGCACCATGCCGGCACCCAGCCGCATCCGCTGGCCCCGTTCGAGCGCGGAAAACCGCTGCATCCACGAAGGGTTGGCGGGAGTGATGACAGGGATTTCAGCAACTGCGGACATGGTGCTTTCCAAAAGGACCGACCCGGCAGAGGGTTGGCGTGGGGCGATTATTGGACGAGCCCGGTTCCCGCATCGCCGAGATAAGGCCGTCGTTTCACCATCTATTCCCCAGGATGAAGCGCCGCGGCGCCCCTAGGATTGCACCATCCCGCCATACCTTCGGACACAGCCATGGACCTCCGCATATCAAGCCCCACCACGCCACTAGCAGGCGCTGGCCTGGCGCGCCGTGCCACGGCGCCGCAGGACTCTCAGGAAGTCGGTTTTTCCTCAGCGCTCAAGGGAGCCCTGCAGTCAGTCAGCGCCTCGCAGAACAAGGCAGCGGACTTGCAAAAGGAAGTGCAGATGGAAAACCCGGCCGTGAGCCTGGAAGAAACCATGGTGGCGATCCAGAAGGCCCAGATCGGGTTTCAGGCCACGCTGCATGTACGCAACCGCATGGTTCAGGCCTACACCGACATCATGAACATGCAGGTGTGATGCCTGACTGCAAAACGCATTGAAAGCGCGCCCGCGCCATTTGCTATTATTTTCATAGCGCACTGCCGTTGATTTCATTGCGCTAGAGGCCAATTTGGCTGATATAGCCATCAGCTTGCCTCGTTCATCCCGCCACCCCATCCAGCTTTGCACTGGTGCGGCGTTGGCGGGATTTTTCATCTTCGCCGTACCCAACAGGACCAGCGCCACGGCTGTTCCATAAAACAACACTGCGTGGTCTCAGGGTCTGAGGCTTGCGCCGACGGTCGCCGGCCCATCACGCAGGAAGCAAACCCTGCCAACGCCTGCCCGAGCCCGAGGCCCCGGGGCAGGCAGGCATCCGTCAGTGCATCATCTGCGGCTGTCGCTCCAGCAGATGCTCGAACTGCGACAACCAGGGTTCCGCCAGGCAGCGGATCTGCGCGTCGTTGCTCAGGATGCGCTGCATGATGCGCGTCTTTTCCCGGCGGTGTTCAGGCAGCAGGTCGTGCTCCTGGGCCTTGAAGCGCAGTTGCTCGATCAGCACGGCACAGGCGCCTTCATAGCGCACCACCCCGTCCCAATCCTTGAGCTTGGCAGCCTCCAGCATCTTGGCGCTGCTGTCTTCGATGGCTTTGTAGTAATCGATGAGCATTTCAGACATTCTTAATTTCCTCCGCCCTGGCCCGCTGGACGGCCACCAGAACCGATCTCTCCCCAACCTTGCGCCACCGGCGTGATCAGGTTGACGACTTCTTCCACCAGCGTCACGTCGTTGCGCAGGTTGGCCATGGTGAGCCGACTCACACAGTAGTCGTACAGCGAACGCAGGTTGGCGGCCAGTTCCCCGCCTTGTACGGGGTTGAGGCCGCCCTTGAGCCCCTCTTCGATGATGCGCACCGCCTTGCCCAGATGGCGACCCTTCTCCTCGACGTCGCCACGCTGCATGGAGCCGCGGGCGGCGTTGAGCGATTGCACCAGGCCATCGAACAACATCTGGATCAACTGATGGGGGGATGCACCATCCACACTGGATTGCACACCGACCTGCCGATAGACCGAGGCGGCGCGGGAACTGACTGGCGTGTACATCGAGAACTCCTTCATGCTACTTACAGTCAATATCGGCAAATCAGGAAGGAACTCAAGGACATTTGCGAGGTGTTTTGGCGTTTCGGCAAGGCAGTGTTGCAGTGCATCGTCCAGCGCTCAGCCGAGCCGAAAAGTGTCGGCTGGCGTGAGCGAAAGACTCACTTGTTCCACTGCGCGACCTGCTGCGTGATGTAGCTGTTGAGCGCAGAAAGATTGCCCATCTGCTTGTCGAGCGCTGTGTACTGCGCTCGCATCCGTTTTTCCAACACGGCCGCGCGGTCGTTCACTTTGTCTTGGTCGGAAGTGTTGCGCTTGACTTCGAGGTCCAGTGCGTCGGACTTGTTGTTCATGAGCCCGTCGAGCGCCAGCAACCCGGACGTGAACGTCTTCATGCGCACGGCGGCCCCCGTGCCGACACCCCCCGTAGCGGGATCGGCGGCGAACAATTGCTTGAGCGTGTCGGGCGTCTTCAGAGCGTTGTCCAGCTTGGTGTTGTCCACCGTCATCTTGCCGCCGCGCTGCAATTCCAGCCCGATATCGGAAAGCGTCTGCAACGAAGAGCTACCGCCCGTCGCGGCACCAATGGCCGCGCGCAGCGAATTCTGCAACCCCACCGCAGTGCTGTCGCCTTGCAGTACGCCCTTGGATTTGGTCTCGCTGTCGTATTTGGTGGAAGACCCCAGCAGATCGTTAACGGCGTTGTAGGCGTTCACGAAGTCCTGGACGTTCTTCTTCATCGTCGCCGTATCGGCCTTCACGCCCATTTCCACATCGGCCGTGGTGACCTGCGATACCGTCAGCGTGAGACCGGGGATGGCTTCGGTGAACGTGTTGTCCTTGGACGAAACGCTGATGCCATTGATCTTCGCCAACGTGTTCTGCGCGTACTGAACGGTATTGGCAGCAAGGCCCACGCCCGGAGAGTTTTGCGGATCGAACGCCAGCTTCGACAATCCTGGCGCTGCAGAATCTTCGGAGACCTGCACCCGGAACCCGGACTCTTCACCCGTGGTCTTGGAGCGCAATAGAAGCCGCTCGCCCGATGCATCGCGCAGCACGGTCGCGGTAACGCCAGCGTCGCCCTCATTGATCTTGGCTGCGATATTGGTGATCGTGTCGGTCGCGCTGACCGAGATATTGACCGGCTTGCCAGACCCGACACCGAACGTCGGCGGGTTGGCAGTCGAATCCCAGGTACCCAGCTGAATGCTCATGCTGCCGGCGCCGACCACGGAATCCTTGGCCACCGCAGTTGACGCATTCGACTGCGCACGGGCCAGTTGCTGCACGCTGACGCCGAAGGATGAGGCGCTGGCGATGCCCGACACCGTGGCCGTGACCGCTGCACTGTTGGAAGAACTGACCGCCATGCCATTCCAGGCGCTGTCCCGGGTGAGCTTGGCCGCCGCATCCGACAAGGTCGACAGCAGCGATTTCACCTGGGAAAACGTGGAAATCTTGGTCTGAATGGTGTCCGCTCTGGATTGCAGCTGCACGAGAGGCCGCTTTTCCAGCGCCACCGTCTGGCTGACGATGTTTTCCACGTTGAGCCCGCTGCCAATGCCTATCGAGGTAATACCCATTTTTGGTCTCCCAGGCAGCCGAGGCCACCATCAACAATCAATACACGATTGTGGCGAGAATCGCTTCGATCTAAAAGCAGGAAAAGCGGCGACAGGAGTGGCCCTGTCGCCGCTTAAGAGGGTTCGGACCGATCCGTTACCCCTTATAAGCCACCGATTAACGCAGCAGGGACAGCACGCCCTGGGGCAGCTGGTTGGCCTGGGCCACCATCGCGGTGCCAGCCTGTTGCAGGATCTGCGTGCGCGACAGGTTGGCCGTTTCCTTGGCGAAGTCGGCGTCCACGATACGGCCGCGCGATGCGGACAGGTTTTCAGCCTGAATGTCGATGTTGCCGACCGAATTCTCGAAGCGGCTTTGCAGAGCGCCGAGGTCGGCACGGGCGGAGTTGACCTGGTCGATCGCGCTGTCGATCTTCTTCAGCGAAACCCAAGCGTCCTTTTGCGTCGCGACGGTCACGGTGTCGATACCCTTCTTGTCGGTGCCTGTGGCTGCCGCGAGCGTGGGGGCTGCAAAGCCCGTGTTCGCTACGGAGAAGCCGGTGGTGCCGCCGAACGTGATGGTTTCAGGCACTGGAGGCGTTGCGCCAGTCAGCTTGGAAGACGCGAACTCCAGGTCATACGTGCCGTCGTCCTTCTTGGTCAAGAAAGCGGTCACACCGGTATCGGCGGACTTGTTATTGATTGCGGATACCACTTGGCCCAGGCGTTCCACGCCAGAACCCGCTGCCTTGATCTCGCCCAGATCGATGGCGGACGACGAGCCCACCTGGATCGTCAGGCCACCGGTTGCGATCTTAGTGCTGAAGCCCGTGACCGTGGCATCGGAAGCGTTCAAAGCCGTCACGCTGCCCGTGGAGTATTCGATGTTCGACAAGCCGGAAGCCGAAGAATTCGTCAAAGCGCCGACAGTGATGTTTTCACCAGAGTTGGCACCCACTTGGAACAGGGCTCCAGCGAAGCTGCCGTCCAGAATCTTTTGGCCGTTGAAGCTGGTTTGCTTGGCAACGCGGTCGATTTCATCGGTGAGCTGCTTCACTTCGGACTGCAGGGCTGCGCGGTCCTTGGTGCTGTTGGTGGCATTGCTGGCCTGCACCGACAGTTCACGCATCCGTTGCAGCATGTCGCCGACCTTGCCCAAGGCGCCTTCAGCCGTTTGAGCCAGCGAGATGCCGTCGTTGGCATTGCGGGCTGCCACGGTCAGACCCTTGATCTGGGTGTTCATGCGCTCGGCGATCGACAGGCCGGCGGCATCGTCCTTGGCGCTGTTGACGCGCAGGCCGGAAGACAGGCGCTGCATCGAGGTGGTGAGAGAGTTCGCCGACATGCCCAGATTGCGTTGAGCGTTGAGCGAGGCAACATTGGTGTTGATGGTAGAGGCCATTGAAATGCTCCTTGGTAACTTAAATTCCGGCTAGACCGCCGATCACAACGCTGACCCCCATGGTCAGCTGCCAAGACCGGGGCGGCAGTCACGTGAACCAATCCATCGCTTGCCGGTCAACAAATTCGCTTGAACCTGTTGGTTAGGTTATCGGGCAGCCCCTGCAGAACTTGAGCCTCCTCGTGCAAAAAAAATGCGCGTTCCCTCTGAGCGGCATCTGCGCCGTAGCCATACAAGGGTGGAGATGGGCGGTTTTCTGCCCTTTTTTCCCAACGCCGGGAAACAGCCATCTAGAGAGAATTCTCCCAACGCTAGGGTTACCGCTGACGGAGAGGTGTCCTTGGCCACGGCAACTGTGCCTTGTCCCTTTTGCGAAGGAGTTCCGTAATGGCCTCGACGATCAACACCAACATCGCTTCACTCAACGCCCAGCGCAACCTGGGAATGTCGGCTGCATCCTTGACGACTACGATGCAGCGGCTGTCTTCCGGCCTGCGCGTCAACAGCGCCAAGGACGATGCCGCCGGCCTGGCCATCGCCGAACGCATGAATACCCAGGTCAAGGGGCTGGCGGTGGCATCCCGCAATGCCAACGACGGCATTTCCCTGGCCCAGACCGCAGAAGGCGCCCTGGGCAAGGTCGGCGACATGCTGCAACGGATGCGCGAACTGGCCGTCCAGGCCAGCAATGCCACCAACAGCAAAGCCGACCGGGCTGCCTTGCAATCCGAAGTCAAGCAGCTCACCGACGAAATCGACCGCGTCTCCAAGCAGACCAGCTTCAACGGCCAGAAGATTCTGGACGGCAGCTTTGCTGGTGCCTTGTTTCAAGTTGGCGCCAACTCCGGCGACAACGTCACGCTGGGCGCCCTAGCAGACACGCGCGCCTCGGGACTGTCCAGCATCATGTTCTCCAGCACGAGCACGGCCATTGCCGTAGATGCCTCCGACGCATCCATCTCGGCCTTCGGAAGTGCCATTCCGGCAGGTGGGCTGACCATTCAGGTCGGTACCGCCTCCGCCATTGATCTGGGCAGCATCAAAGCAGCCGGCTCCGGCGTGGAGCGCCTGGGCCAGGTGATTTCGGCCATCAATAACAAGACGGCCGACACCGGCGTGACCGCGTTCCTCACCAAGAACGACGACGGCAGCTACGGGCTCGAATTCGCATCGTCGAAACTGACGAATGCCATCCCCCCCGTGCCAGAGGCCGTCACATTTGGCGGAACGACCGGGTTTACCGTGGCCACTACGGGTTTTGTTCCTCCCACGCTGACAAATGCCACGGGCAGTGCACAAAAAGGGATCGACAGCGTCAATATCGGGACGCAAAGCGAAGCCTGGGTGGCCTTGAAGAAGATCGACAGCGCGATCGACCAGGTGAACTCGGCCCGTGCCGATCTGGGCGCCCTGCAAAGCCGCTTCGAGAACGCGATTGCCAACATCGACATCCAGGGCGAGAACATGTCGGCGGCACGCGGCCGGATCATGGACGCTGACTTTGCCAAGGAAACGGCCAACCTTTCGCGCACGCAGATCCTGCAACAGGCTGGCACCGCGATGGTGGCCCAGGCCAACCAGTTGCCACAGCAGGTGCTGAAGCTGCTGCAGGGATAAGGAGCCGCTGAAATTCGCGGCTACACTGCCGCGCAACCATTTCAAGCCTTGCCCGGCGGCATTCGCCACCCGGGCTCTTTCTTTGCCCTGGAGCCACTATGTCCACCCCCACCATCGAGCAATTCATCGAAAGTTTTCTGGTCGCGGTCGACTTCCAGGACCCGGTTGAGGTCACGCCTGAGACACCCTTGCTCAGCCTGCCCGAGTGGGACTCGCTCGCCGCTTTGGGCGTGATCGTCATGTTCGATGTCGACTACGGCAAAACGATCGTCGGAGACGATCTGAAGAACTGCGCCACAATCACCGATCTGTACAAACTCTTGGGTTAGCACCATGGGGCTGTCCACGCTACGCAATGTCCGGTTCGCAGGCATGGCCAGCTGCGTTCCTAAACGCATCCTGCACAACATCGACGACGCCGCCCCAAAAATCCGATCGGAGCGCGAGCGTCTGGTACGCAACATCGGCATCCAGCAACGCCGCATTTGTCAGGAATGGCAGACGTTTTCCGATCTGGCATTCGACGCCACAGGCACCTTGCTCGACACACTGAATTGGCAACGCGAGGAAATCGACGCGCTGATTGTCGTTACCCAATCGCCGGACTACCTTATTCCGGCGACAGCCATCATCCTGCAAGATCGGCTCAAACTTTCGCAAGCTACCATTGCCTTCGATGTGAATCTAGGCTGTTCTGGCTATCCGTTCGGATTGCATATCTTGGGAAGCATGATTGCCTCCGGTGCAATCAAAAAAGGGTTAGTGCTGGTGGGCGACCGTTGCGCCACCTTGAACGATCCACTTTTTTCGGATGCAGGGACAGCAACTGCGCTTGAGTTCGATCCCGCTGCGCCGCCAATGCACTTCGACCTCAACAGCGACGGCAGTGGCTACAAAGCCATCATGCTGCCGGTAGGCGGGCATCGTGAACCTTTTGGTCCCCAGCACAGCGTTCCGACACGCGACGAAGACGGCACCCTGCATTGGCCGTCCGAACTGATTCTGGATGGCCCTGCCGTATTGAGTTTTTCAACGCAACAGGTTCCTCCTTCCGTGCGGCGCGCGCTGGAATACGCGAATCTCACTGCGGAAGACATCGACTTCTTCATCTTTCACCAAGCCAACCGGATGATCAACGAGACCATTCGCAAGAAGCTGGCGCTTCCCCCTGAAAAGGTGCCTTCCACTTTGGCGGATTTTGGCAACACCAGCGGCGCGTCGCTTCCGGTGACTATGACAGCCCGCATCGCTGAGACGTTGGCTCACGGGAGCCACAAGCTCTTGCTGGGCGGTTTCGGAATCGGCCTGTCCTGGGGGACATGCATTCTTGACATCGAAAACGCGGTGTTCCCACCGCTTTTGATCTCGTGATTAACGAGCCCACGGCCCATTTCAGCCTGCATGGCCGCCGGGTTCTTGTGACGGGGGCTTCTTCCGGAATCGGTGCTGCTGTAGCCAAGCTCTGCTCAGAACTCGGCGCCGAGCTGTGCCTGAGCGGACGGGATTCCGAACGGCTGGAAATTACTCACGCCGGTTTAGCGGGATCAGGACACACCGTGGTCGCGGGCGACATCACCGACCCTGCCACGCTCGATGCGCTGGTGCAGTCGGCCCCGCATTTCGATGGTCTGGTCTCGTGCGCCGGCGTCGCGACCCTGGTGCCGATGCGCATGGCCAGTGAAAAATACCTGCAGCAAATGCTTGCGGTCAACTATCTGGCGCCGATCGGGCTGGCGCAACGCTTGCTGCACAAGCGCAAACTGCGCGAAGGAGCTTCGCTGGTTTTCATCAGCGCTCTGTCGGCTCGGGCTGCGCCGCAGGCCGCTGGTGCTTACGCTGCCTCAAAGGCAGCGCTCGAGGCAGCATCTCGGACTTTGGGACTCGAGCATGCAAAGCAACGCATACGCTCCAACTGCATTGCGCCTGGTTATGTCGATACCCCCATGCTCCAACGCCTGGGAAGCGCCGCCGACATGAGTGAAAAAATCGCATTGACCCCTCTCGGCACAGTGACCCCGGATGATGTCGCTCCTGCAGCGGCTTGGTTGCTTTCTCCTGCCAGCCGCTGGATCACGCGAACCACGTTGACCCTTGATGGCGGCATCTCTCTGCCGATCCGGCTATGAATACCGTCGTCACCACTGATGCCGCGTTCGCCGCAGCCAGGCGCATCTTCGGTCTGGAAGGCAAAACAGTGCTGGTGACCGGCGCCTCGAAAGGCATCGGTCAAGAGGTAGCGAGGCAATGCGCCGCTGCCGGCGCACAGGTGGTAATTGCAGGACGCGACGCCGCACGCCTGCAAGAGACGCTGGACAGCCTGGAAGGTTCCGGCCATCGGGTGTTGGCGGCTGAGCTAACCGATGTGGCTGCTCGCAAACAATTTGCCTCCGACTGCGGCCCGCTCGATGGAGTGGTGCATAGCGCCGGGATTCGCGGTCTTGCGCCCATGAAGATGGTGGGTGACGCTTTTCTGGCCCAGGTCATGGAGACGAATTACGTCGCGCCGATGATGCTGACACGCCACCTGCTAGCCAAAGGGCAGATTCGTCCCGGGGGATCATTGGTATTTCTGTCATCCATCGCAGCGCTGACGGGCACCGTCGGCGTCGGTCCCTATGCGGGCTCTAAGGCCGCGCTGGTGGGGACGCTACGCCCACTGGCGCTCGAACTGGCCAAGCGGGGAATTCGCGCCAACGCCCTTTGCCCAGGCCTGGTAGAAACCACGCTGATCACCGAGGACAAAGATTGGTTTGAGGAAAGCCGTAAACGCTACCCGCTGGGAATCGGTCTGCCTGCCGATGTAGCTCACGCTTGCTTATATTTCCTGAGTGGAGCCAGCACCAAGGTCACTGGCGCCGTTTTCAGCATGGATGGGGGCGTGGAGTTTGTATGACCACGGAGCAAAAGACTGTCTCCAATCATGTGCTGATCGTTGGCGCAGGCGGCTTTGGCCGTGCAACTGCCAGCTTGGCGCGCTCCGACCTGGCCTGTGGCGTGGCCTGGGACGTCAAAGGGTTTCTCGACAATCGAGTGGACCTTCACAACCCCAGTGACTTGCCTATCCTCGGCGACCCTCTGACGTATCAAGTGCAAGAGGGCGACATTTTCGTTTGCGCATTGGGTGACCCAGCTGCCAAACGACAGTACAGCGCCAACCTGCGAAAGCAGGGCGCCAATTTCATCATTCTGCGGCCCGACCTGACAACAGGTGAGCGGGTACAGCTTTCGCCCGGTGGACTTTTTGAACGCAAGGTATCGTTGGGCCCCGACGTGCAGGTCGGTGAACTCGTCACTATTTTGTCTACCACCATCGTTGGATACGATGTGCAAATCGGCGACTACTGTCAAATCGCCAGCTTCGTCTTCATCGGCGGTGGTGCACGGATCGGAAACGACGTCGTGATTCATCCCCATGCCACTATCCTTCCAGGAATCACCATTGGTGATGGAGCCGTAGTTGGTGCAGGCAGCGTTGTCATTCGCGATGTGGCGCCAAGAACTACCGTAATGGGCAACCCTGCCAAGCCATTTTCCTTTCGGTAGCACCATGCTGTCGCGGCTCTCACCAGCGCACTATTTGGATCAGGAAATCTTCGCGCGCGAGCAGACCCAGGTCTTTCGCAAGCTGTGGCTGTTTGCAGCCTTCCGCACGGCTTTGGCAGAACCTGACGCATTCGCCACCCGCGAACTGGGAGGCCTCCCGGTACTGCTGCAGAACTGCGATGGCGAAATCCGAGCCTTCGAAAACCTGTGCCCGCATCGCCAAATGCCTTTGCAAAAGGAAGCATTCGGCCAGGCACGCATGGCATGCCCTTACCACGGATGGGTCTTCGACCCTGAGGGCAAGGTCAAGACGATTCCACACGAACAGCGCCTATACGCCTATTCCCCAGAAAAGCGTAAAGACCTTTGCTTGAAGCGATACGCGGTGCGGGAAGTCGGCAACCTGATTTTTGTGAACCTAGATTCCGAACCGCTACCCTTTGACGAGCAGTTCAGCCCTGAATTACAGCGGGCACTGGCGGACATCACCAGTCACTTCGGTACGCAGGCAGTGCATGCCGATCTGCCCGCACGCTACAACTGGAAGCTCAACTATGAGAACGTGCTCGATTACAACCATGTTCCATATATTCATCCGAAGACCTTCCAACCGCTGTTGCGAGAAGGCATTTCGGATATCCGCCAGGACGCGGACGCAGCCGATGGGAACTCAACATCAAGCACTGCCCATCCATTGACCCGTAGCTTGGCAGCACAGAGTTTCTGGACCCGATCGCCCATTCGTATAGAGCCGTGGCCCTGGCATGCTGCAGTGCGCCGATATGGCGACGGTGACTTTTACTACAACTTTTTTCTATACCCGAACGTCAACTTCATTTCGCTCGGGGGCCTGACTTTTCTGCTGCAGCAGTTCCACCCCGTGGCACCCGATCGCACGGAAGTGCGCTTCACTTTGTGTGCAGCCAAGGAAACACGTCGACTGCCCGCTCTGCCTGCCATCCTGTGGGGCCACCTCAAAAGCGAGGTGGCGGTATTGCATGAGGATTTGGGCCATTTGGAGGCACTCCAATCTCATCTGTATGTTGGCGCACCGCGTGCAAGGCACGGCATCTACGAAGAGCGGCTGATAGCTGCGGCCGATACTTATCTGCGCTTGATGGGAGAGGACGTTTAATGAATCCCACCAAGAGCTTTTGCCTAATCGGGGTGGGCGAAGTGTTCCAGGCGATCGCCAGCGATGCTCCGGGCCATGGGCTGCCAGAGGGCTGGCAATTGCGGGCGGCCAGCAGTGTGGCGGCTCTGTCAGCCTCCGCGAGCGAATTGATCGAAGGGCTGGATCCTGCAGCCACGACTCTCTTTGTGGCGGTGGACCACAATGCACTCAACTACGCCCGGCTCGAACTCTATGGGGCAGCACGTCTGCGCGGATTGCGTATGGCCACACTGGTACATGCAAAAGCCATTGTTGCGCCGGACGCCCGATTGGCTGACAACGTTTGGATTGGCGCAGGTACGCTGATTGGTAGAGCAGCGAGTATCTCCAGCGACGTGCTGATTCATCCTGGCACACGCATCGATGCAGGTGCCAAGATCGGGATGCACAGTTGGCTAGGGCCGGGCGCCTCAGTTGGAACAGGCGCCGAAATCGGAGCGCACAGCGTGATCGGAGCGGACCAGCGTTTGCGAGCGGGTTTGCACATCGGCCGCCACTGCGTCATAGATGGGGTGGATGCACCATCCGAACACTTGGGGTCTGGCACTTTCATTGCCCCGCACTTTGCGCGTCCAGCACGGATGATTGGTGCTGGGTACAGTTTCGAAAAAAGACGCTAACAGCATGCGCTCGACCATTCCTGCAGAAGCCTATATCGACGAAACCTGGTTCGCACGGGAGCAGCAATTGCTTATGCGCCCGCTTTGGCAATTCGTGACGCCGCGCATGCTGCTTGCAAAACACAATGCCTTTGTTACCCGAAACATCTGTGGCATTGAGGTCGTAGTTCAGAACTTCCATGGGGAATTGAAGGCGTTCGAAAACATATGCCTTCATCGGCAAAACCCGTTGCAGCAGCAGCCTCAGGGTATCCGGCCTCTCGTGTGCAGTTACCACGGCTGGGGTTACGACTCGGAAGGTAGGGTAGACAACATACCCTTTCAGGACGCGGCTTACCGGCTACCAAAGCAGGAGCGCGCATGTTTGCGGTTACGGCGCTTTCCGGTGGAATGCATCGGCAACTTAGTATTCGTTAATGTGGCAGACCGTCCCCTGTCGATTGAACACCAGTTTTCGATGGAGGCGTTGTCTTCGCTACGCGATGCATCCGAGCATTTCGACAGCGAGGTTTTGGTGGCTACGCTACCGAGCCACTTCAACTGGAAACTTGCCTATGAGAACCTCCGTGACAGTTTGCATCCTCGCTATCTGCATCAGCAGAGCGTCTATCAACAGGTGAAATTTCAAGTCCAGATGGATGAAGCTGCAGTGGCCCAAGCGCACCAGTACCATCGTTTGGGAGCTTCAAGCCAAGCTGAACACTTGTATGTATTGCGCACTTTAAGCAATGGAGGGCTGAACGAGCCGCTGGTGCATGCCACCCATTACGCTTGGCATGATCATGTAGAGCGCTACGGCACTGACGACTGGTACTTGAACTGGCTGGTCTTCCCGAACCTTCATGTCGCTTCAGGTTCGGGCGGCTATTCCTTCATCATTGAGCACCACCAACCAGTGTCCGCCAACCGCACCGATTTGGTCATTTATTACGTCACTGCGCGCAAAACACGCCGCTACTCCACATCGGAAGCTGTATTGCTGGCCCACTTGGAAGGGGCCGAAAAGGTCCTAAAGGAAGATATTGCGGTGATGGAAAAGGTGCAGTCTGCATTGCATGCAGACGCACCACGGGCCACACTTGGCGACTTCGAGTTTGCCAACATCGGAGTTGAGCGCTGGTATATGGACGTAATGGAGGGCCGTCATGTCCTCTAGAAAATATGTCATCGGGACAGGTCCGTCACTCGATTGGGCAATGGCCCACTGGGCCGAGGCAGCCACGGAAGAAACCCTCTCCCGAATCGATGTGGGCCAAGACAAGGACTATCGCTTTGATCGCTCGGGGCTAGATGCTTTGTCTTCACAGGGAGCAACAGCTTTCGTCGCTTGGGGTCCGCAATTTCTTAACTACCGCAGGTTGGAGTTGATGGGAGAACTCAAGGGGCGGGGTTTCCGTCTACCTCCACTCATTTGCCGAGGGGCAATAATTGCCCAAAGTGCCGTGATAGGAGAGAACTGTGCTATCGGCCCCGGGGCAGTGATTGGAGCGCTCTGCAAACTAGACTTCAACGCAGTGATTGGATGTGCAGCAGTGATCGGCCATGGATGCCGCGTTGGCGCGTCGGTTTGGATCGAGGATGGTGTTCAAATCGGCGCAGGCTCGATCATCGGCGCCCATGCCACCCTTGGCAGTGGCGTACTTCTCGAAGCCGGCATTCAGGTCGGCAAACGCTGCGTTGTCGATGTGCCCCGTCGTTACACGGCGTCAATCGCGAACGGCACTTTTCATTTGCCAGCGTTTCCTTCGCCTGTCGTAATACTGAACGGCTGAATTCCCACCGCTATGAAAACCGCCACACCGTACAGTTTCGAAGGTTTTGATTTCGACCTGCTCCGCCATTCCTACATTACCCGCGCGAACGCCTTGCAACTTAACCCATGGGTGGATTTGCCAGATTGGGTCCAAGCCGATCCTGGCGGAAGCCTGAATGGCTGCAAAATCGTGTTGTGCGGCAGCAAAATGCCGGGCGAACTCAGATTCCTTGCTAATCACTGTGAGGTGATTGGCATCGTGGACGATTTCCTCTTGCGTTCGCAGCAGGAGTGCATGGGAATTCCTGTGTTGTCCACAGACCAATGGATAACACTTGCTCAAAGCGATGCAGACATCGTCTCGATCATCGCTGTGGCCACCGTGGCAGGGGACAACCACTTCTCTCGAGCTATGGCACAGAATGGCTTACGGGGACTGCGAATGCTCGAGGCTTTCCGCATTCTCACAGCGAACACTAAGCGGGTGTCAGGTGTTGGTAACACTTTCGTATATGGCTTGCCCTTCTTTCGACATGCAGTGCAGCATGTCGATCAATTCCTGCGCTGCGCACAATTACTGGACGATCCGTATTCAAGATTTACTTACTTCAGCATCTTGAATTACCGGCTGAGCGCCGACCCTCGCATATTGCAGCAGTGCGCCGTGGGGTACAACACCGACCGTATCGGACACGGCAGCTATCTTTTCAATCGTTCATTTTTCACTTTTTCCGATGAAGAGATTTTCGTGGATGGAGGCGCTTTTGACGGGGACAGCGTGGAGCAATTCCTGCGTGCTGTGAAGGGGCGTTTCCGTAAGATCTATGCGTTCGAGCCCTCCCCAGATGTCGCACAGCGTTGCCGCGAGCGTATTTGCAGGTTGCAGGCCGAATACCTTCCCGAACTGGTAAGCCGCATCGCAGTCGTCGAACGTGGTCTCTGGAGCAAAGAAGCGAACCTGCTGTTCAATCCCACTCAGTACGCTCCCAAGGAAACGGCGCTTGCTAGCCAAGCGCCTCTGGCAGGGCATGTGATCGAAGCTGGAATGAGCCAGCATCTCTACGCCCCGGAAGAAGAAAGCGATGGCAGCTTCAGCATCCCTACGACATCGATCGATGCTGCTTGCGAACTTCCTCCGAGTCTTATCAAGCTGGAGGTGGAGGGTAGCGAATTAAAAGCGCTAGAGGGCGCGCGCAATACGATCGAGCGCCATCGACCAAAGATGGCGATTTCGGTCTATCACAAACCCGAGGACTTGATCACGCTGTTGGACTTCGTAGCGCAGACCGGTAAGGAATATCGCATGAGCCTACGCCAGCACAACCCTCATGTGCCGGACGCGATGGTTTGCTACTGTTATTGAACTGGGCTGCTCTGCTCTTCACGCCCTCCACCTCAAGCGGCTCTTACACAACTGCTTTCATGAACTCCACCCCGCTTCCTGCATGCGATCTGGTCACCCACCTTAACCTAGGAAGATTGACTAATGAAGAAATTCTCCAGCAAACTTTAACTGCCTATAAAGACGATCCTCTATTCTGCATCCCGGAAAAAGCCCGTGAGATTTTTGCACGGCGGGGCTGAAACACCTTTCATTTTGCTAGGTACCAAGGATTTTGCAGCCATCTTCATTTCGAATGTCGGGGACCGAGCAAGGGTACTTTACGTAGTGGATGACTTTAAATGCCACCGGGGCGAGCTCTTCTATGGCATAGAAATTATCTCAACCGACAAATTTTTGGAACTCGTGCGGCAGAGCCCTGACGTGGTGGCATTGAACTGTTGCCGCGTCGATTTTTCACGCCGCTTTTTCGAAAATCTTTGCCGCTTTCACGATGTGCCATGTCTGAATCATGAACAAGCCATACGGCTTTTGGGCATGAACGATATCATCGATTACCGCATCTGTGACTGGGGACCTTCTATCGCATCCAGGTTCCATGACTATTTGGCGATAGGCCAGCGGTTTGCAGACCCATACTCGCTGGAAACCCTGCATGGGGTAATGATGTTCCATTTAACTTGCAATCCGGAATGGCATCTAAACATTGCTCGACCATATTCAACGCTATATTTTCGTTCTGGACTTTTTTCTCTCACGAATAAAGAGAAATTTGTCGACTGCGGTGCTTCTGTGGGTGAATCAACGAGTGGCCTGATCGATGTGACCCGAGGTCAGTTCACCCACTCATGGATGATTGAACCTGATCGCCAAAACATCGAAACGCTGCGTAAACTGCAACGAAAGTACGCGGGCACGCCATTGGAAAGCAAAATCACATTGCATCCAGTAGCCGTAGGTGACCGCGTCACTGAGGTCCCCTTCCATCATTTAGGTGGTCATGCTGGCGTAGTTGCGCCAAACTTGGATGCCACTCCAGACCGCGTCAGCGTTCAACCGGTCGACATGATCATTGATGACATTCCTACTTTCATCAAAATAGATATTGAGGGTTTCGAACTGGCCGCCTTGCGCGGCAGTGCCAAGGCAATTGCAGGGGGAAAACCGAAGCTTGCGTTATCGGCTTACCACCGCCCGACCGATCTGCTTGATTTAACAAACTATGTCGATAGTATTTCGACCGGGTACGTACTAGGTCTGCGTCACCACACTGAGGAACGGTGGGACACCTGTTTGTACTTTTACTAAGCCGCTTGATTTAAGTATTGAAATCTGCGCTGGAGAAGAGAACCATGGCCATCGTCCGAGGAGGACTATCTCGCGTCCTCATGAAATATGCCGATCTCGACCTGGCCAATATCCGCTTGATTGGCTGGGGAGCAGGACAAGCTTTCCGCGACTACTTCCCCCACACGGCCCTGCCGCTCGAATACACCGTTTGTCCTCGCCAAGAAAACCAGGGAAAGACGATCCACGGTATTCCGGTCCGTCCACCGGAAGCGCTGCTGGAGGAAAAGCACGACGAAGTACTGGTCGTGGTTTTCTCGGCCTATGCGCCCGAGATCATGAATGCCATACGCAATACCTATGGCAACTACCGCACGGTGCGTGCGGTGGACTTCGGCGATGACGCAGGGCTGATTGAAGAATTGCAGGCTTTTCAATCCGCCGTCCGGGGTGGTATGCGGCTGGAGAAACCGCATGCTGTGCAGCCTGCGGAGCTAGGTCTATTCGTGCAAGGGCCCATCACCGAATTCACGCTGCTGGCACTGGCTTATCACCGCATGCGCTACCCTGCAGCGCACCTTGCGCTGGTGACATGGACCACAGAAGATTCGGCGTTGGTCGATGCCTGCCGTCCATGGGTGGATGAGCTCGCACAAATAGATCCACCGCCTCCCAACGGCTATGACACTCGTAACTACATCACCCGGTCGTGCAAGGCTGGCAGCCAATTGATGTTGAAGGCCGGCGTGCGCTATGTCGTTCGGCTGCGCTCCGATGCTGTGCTGGTTGGGTCGGTCTATCGCACGCTGGATCGGCTCTTCGGCAACGGAGGCAAGAACGTGGGAAAGATGGGTGTGCTGCTGCAGGCTTCATGGGCTTACATGCCGTTCCACTTCTCGGACAAGCTGATGATTTCGCGTGCAGAGGACATGGCGCAACTGTGGTCCATGCCCGAAGACCCCCGCGGTGCGGAGAGCTTCCCGGCTTCGCTGGCCGATCCGGCATTCCTCGACATGCCGTTCTTGGATTTCCGCCATTTGTCCTATGAGTCCTCGCTTTGGATGCACTATGCGCAAACGCTGGGATACCCCGCGGATACGCTGGAAGACGCCTATCGTTTCGCTCGCGACCGGTTGGTGGAAATCGATTCCGACACACGGATGTTCTCCATCAAGCATGTACCCCTTTTCAACCTAAAGCTGCGTCCCATGCTGGAGCCCTCGCTGGGATGGTGGCAAGAGATGCAGGGTGATTTTGAAGGCACGCTGGAGCAATTGCGCAGCGTGTCGTCCTCGGGAATGACGATGGCTGATTTTTTTGCCCGTCGGATCGGATGACCTTCACCTTCCATTTTCAAGAGCGGCGCAAACCTCAGGATTGGCGATGGCCCCGGCTTTGACCGTATTGGGTGCGGGAATTGCGGGCTTGGCCGCCAGTCACGCGGCGGCAGCGCTTGGGCGCGATTGCATTTTGTACGAAGCCGCACCGCGTGCTGGCGGGCTCCTTGATTCGATCACGGTGCACGGCTACCGTTTTGACCGCGCAGTGCACCTCTCGTTCGCCGACCAACCCGAAGTACGTGCGTTCTTTGACCAGACAGAGCATGCGACATTCGCGCCCAGTCCTCGCTGCGTGGAGCATCCTTACTGGCTCAAACACCCCGTGCAGAACAACCTTTACCCTCTACCGGTGGACCAGCGGATAGAACTGATACAGGGTTTCGTGGAGCGGCCCGACACGCCAGCCGGAAACTACAGGGAATGGCTGATTGGCCAATACGGACGACCAATCTCTGCGCGCTATGCCGAGCGCTACACCGAAAAATACTGGACGGTGCCTGCCGACAAATTGGGCATCGACTGGGTGGGCCCCCGCATCCACCGCCCGGCCCTGCCAGAGGTGCTGCTCGGTGCAATGACTGAGGACACGCCCAGCGTTTATTACGCTCCGCAAATGCGCTACCCCGCACGCGGCGGCTACCGGGCCTTCATCGAACCCCTGATCGCACAAGCCGACATTCGACTGGACCATCGCCTTTGCCGCATCGACGTCCAGAGCCGCCACTTGCATTTCACCAATGGGGAATGGGCAGGCTATGAGCGCCTGATTTCGACCCTGCCGCTGCCTGTCTTGGCGGGAATGGTGGATGGCATGCCGGAATCGATTCGACAAGATGCCGACAGCTTGGTTGCGACCACGGTGGACCTGGTGTGCATTGGCATTGCGCGCCAGGACGTCTTCAAGGACTTGTGGTTTTATATCTATGACGAGGACGTAGCAGCAGCACGCGCCAGTTGCCCAGGCGTGCAGGCTGCCGACAACTGCCCGCCGGGATGCTCCTCGATCCAATTTGAAATTTATGGATCCTCCCGGCGCCCCGTGGCGCAGAGTGTGCAGGCGCTCCAGCGCAACTGCGTTCAAGCCCTGCAGAAATGGGGCTTTGCGATCGAAGCCGACATCGCAGTGATTCACCATCAGCATGTGCCCCATGCCAATGTGGTGTTCGAGCAGGGTATGGAGCAACGCCGCAACCGTGTGCTCGATTGGCTCGCCAGCCTAGGCATCGCCAGTGCTGGCCGATTCGGCGAATGGGACTATTTGTGGAGCCACCAAGCCTTTCAGAGCGGTGCGGATGCTGCACGCCGTGTGCTTGCGGTGTGAGGCTGAAACCGATCGCAGGTTCAGGCCTACATCAGCCCACCAGCAAATCCGGACCGGATCGCGGGACGCAGCGCATCAACTCATTGGGCCGGTACGGCAAGGCCCCCACCAGCAAACGCCCCGGTGCATTCCAGCGACTCCACCAATGCTCGGCAAATGCCTTCATCGACACTGGCACGCCGGAGCCCACATTGCGCACCCACGGCACGCCAGCCTTCACATCGCCAGCCTCGATCGCCCGTAGGAAGGCACGCCCAACCTGCTGCACGTCAACATAGTCTCGTACCTGCGCTCCAGGTGTCATCGGGAAATCCTCGCCCGCATGGGCAGCTTTGTGCAAGGCAGGCCAGAAGTTCTGCGAGTACTGTCTTTCGCCGAATGCCGAGAAGATGCGCAAGTAGCAAAGTTCGATACCGCGTTCGATGGCAAATGCGCTGGCAGCGTGAAAGGCAGCCGCCTTGGAGGCTGCATAGCCGTGGGTAGGCTGCAGCGGAGCTTGGCAAGGAATGGTGTCGTAATCCTCGAACGAACGCCCATATTCGGCGAAGGTCCCCGCGATGACTATCCGGCGTACACCGCCAGCCTCAGCAGCTAAAAGCAGCCGCACCAGGATCTCGACGTTCCAATAAAAAAGAGATTGCCATTCCGAAGGTCGAGGCGGCACGTTCGGCGATGCCAGATGCACAAGCACGTCGATGCCACGCAAATCAGCGGCCTCCAGCGTGTCCATCGGTTTGCACAGCCAACTTCTGCGTAAGGCTGGCTTCTCGGTGAACAGCTCAGGCCGGCGGCACAGTGCAGTCAACTGATGGTCTGTCTTGTCCAATAGGTCGAGCAGATGGCCGCCGATGAAACCCGTGCCGCCCGTGATGAAGAGGCGCATGGTCAATCTCTCAAAGCGTCAGCCATCGTGAAAGGCGTGGCGTAATCCCGCCAGTGTGGCAACGCCAAATCCTTCGCAGAAAGGATAGGAGCGCGGTCAGGCCAGGGTATCCCAAACGAGTCCCATCGCACGCCAGCGTCGTGATCAGGCGCAAATTCCGTGGTGACTTGATAGGCTACGGCTGCGTGGTCCGTCAGCGCATAGAAGGCGTGGGCAAACCCGGCCGGAATGTAGAGCATGGTGGCTTGCTCGGCAGTCAATTCAAGGGTGAAAAACTGACTTGCTGTCGGAGAGCCCCGGCGAATGTCCACTACCGCGTCCAGCACAGCACCGGCCGTGCAATGCACCAGCTTGGCGTGCGCGTGCGGAGGTGTCTGAAAATGAAAGCCTCGCAAAACCCCTTTGCGTGACACGCTGTAGAAGGTTTCGGTAAACCGATCCTCCAGTCCATGAGCACGAAAGATGCTGGCCTGAAAGGTTTTGACGAAGTGGCCTCGATGATCGTCCATCACACGGGGCTGGATCCGGTAGCAGCCGGGAAGTGAGGTAGGTTCGATCTTCATGAGTGGAAAGCACTGATCACTTCAGACGAGGGGTCCGGTTCATTGAAAGTGCAAGCCGAAATACGATTCGAGCCGGTCTGCCATGAAATCGATCATGTCGCTGCTTAACCCAGGATGCACCCCGATCCAAAAGGTATCGTTCATGATGATGTCGCTTTGGGTCAGGGGGCCGACGACGCGGTAGTGTTGCCCTTGCATGGAGGGTTGCCGCGTCAGATTGCCGGCAAACAGTAAGCGGGTGCCAATTCGGCTTTGCTCCAGGTACTGCAACAGATCGAGGCGCCGGCTTCCGGCGGCCTCGCGCAGGGTCAACGGAAAACCGAACCACGACGGTATGGCCTCTTCCGTCGCGCGGGGCAGAACCAGGAACTCTTCACAACGCTCAAGACGTTTGTAGAGGTGATCGAAGTTCATCTTGCGGGCGGCAATGAAGCCTGGCAATCGATCCATTTGCGCCAAAGCACAAGCAGCCTGCATGTCCGTGATTTTCAGGTTGTATCCAATGTGCGAGTACGTGTACTTGTGGTCGTACCCCGTTGGCAGATCGCCCAGTTGCCATTCATAGCGCTTGCCGCAGGTGTTGTCCTTGCCAGGCTCGCAGTAGCAGTCACGCCCCCAGTCTCGAAAGGAGGTGACGATGCGGGCAAGCTCGTCGTTGTTGGTGAATACGGCCCCGCCCTCTCCCATGGTGATGTGGTGCGCCGGGTAAAAGCTCAGCGTCCCGATATCGCCGAACGTGCCGACCAGTTGGCCGTTATACGTGGAACCGAGTGCGTCGCAGCAGTCTTCAATCAGCCACAAACCGTGCTGGCGGCACAGTGCTTGTACGGCTCCGAGGTTGTAGGGATTGCCCAGCGTATGAGCGAGCATGATCGCTTTGGTCTTGGGCGAAATGGCAGCTTCCAGCTGCTGTACATCGACGTTATAGGTGCCAAGTTCCACATCGACAAATACGGGCACCGCGCCGGCTTGCAGGATGGGATTGACGGTCGTGGGAAAGCCGGCAGCCACTCCGATCACCTCGTCGCCTGGACATACCCTGCGCTCTCCCAGCAGTGGGGAGGTCAAGGCAGAAAACGCCAGCAGATTGGCCGACGACCCACTGTTGGTGGTCATCACATGCTTCACCCCCAGAAATTCCCGCATGCGCCCTTCGAAGGCGTCGTTGAATCTCCCTGTAGTCAACCATCCGTCCAGCGCGGCCGACACCATGTTCTGCAGTTCGGCCTCTCCGATCACCTTTCCGGATACCGCCACGGAGGTGGCTCCGGGCAAAAAAGGCTGTGGGCGGTACGCGCGTGCCGCGTATTCCTGGACAAGCGTGGCGATCTGTTCGCGAATCTGGTTCAGTGGATCCATCAGGAGAAATCTGGAATATCGGTTGCGTGAAAGCCCGGAGCCACCGTTGGCAAAGTGGCTGCTGCGCGGGTGTATTGATCGATCTGCGCACGGGTCACGGTGCCCATGCAGTGCCCTGCAAGATGAGCCAAGTGCCAGTCCGCTGTGCGGCTCAGTGCGCGCTCAAGGTTCCAGCGAGGCTGCCATCCCAGTTGGGTACGGGCCTTTGTACTGTCCAGGCGAAGGACACTGGTTTCGTGCTGCGAAGGGTCGCCACCACTGCAAAGAACCTTCACATGTGCCGGCCACTGGGTGGCCAGTTGCCGAACGACCTCACCGACGGTTTGCAGGCCGTCGCCGTTCGGACCAAAGTTCCATGCGCCTGAAACCAGAGGCCCACGTTCCATCAGTTGCTGCGCCAACCGGAGGTATCCGGCCAGCGGCTCCAGCACATGCTGCCAAGGACGGACTGCATCGGGATAGCGCAACTCCAATGCAGTGCCGCCTTGCGCCGCCCTCAGAAAATCAGGCACCAGCCGGTCCACGGCCCAGTCGCCTCCTCCGATCACATTGCCAGCACGCGCCGTGGCGATGGCAACGCCATGATTGCCGTAGCGTGTGATCGGAAAAAAAGAATCCCGAAAACTCTGTGCGGCCAACTCGGCGCAGGCCTTGCTGTTGCTGTAGGGGTCGCGCCCTCCCAGCAGATCATTCTCCCGGTAGCCCTCAGCCCATTCCCGGTTTTCATAGCATTTGTCCGTGGTCACGATCACAACAGCCCGCACGCTCGGTGTGGAACGCACCGCCTGAAGAAGATGCACGGTCCCCATCAAATTGGTGGCGTAAGTCTCTACCGGATCGGCATAGCCCTGACGGACCAAAGGCTGAGCTGCCAGGTGGATCAAGACCTCCGCCCCACTGCCCGTCAAAGCTTTCTGCAGCGCAGCCCCGTCACGCACATCCCCCAGCAGCGAGTGCATTCCGGCCTCAACACCTGCCAAGCGGAAAAGTGACAACGCTTGGGGCTCCAAGGCGAATCCTGTGACGTGTGCTCCCAGTGCCTGCAGCCACAAGCTGAGCCAGCCGCCCTTGAAGCCGGTGTGCCCTGTCAGAAAAACACGCCTTCCCTGCCAAAACCCGGTGTCGATGACAGGTACTACCACGTCTTCCATGGTGCCTTCCCCGCAGCCCACAGCCCTTCCAGCAAGACCTTTTCGCGCAGCGTGTCCATCGGTTGCCAAAAGCCTGGATGGCGGTATGCGGCAAGCTGTTTGCGCTGCGCCAGAGTTTCGAGTGGCCCACGCTCCCACACGGTGCTGTCGTCTTCGATCAGATTCAGCACTTCCGGAGAGAGTACGAAAAATCCTCCGTTGATCAAGCCGCCATCGCCTTCCGGCTTTTCTTTGAACAGGGTGACGAACTGCTGATCGTCCAAATCCAACGCTCCGAATCGTCCGGGCGGCGGTGTAGCCATCAGGGTGGCGAGCACGCCTGCGTTGCGGTGAAACGCGATGAGCGCGCCGATATCGATATCGCTCACTCCGTCCCCGTAAGTGAAGCAGAAAGCCTCTTCGCCACGCACATGCTCGCTGACGCGCTTGAGGCGCCCGCCGGTCATCGTCGCTTCGCCGGTATCCACCAGCGTCACCCGCCAAGGTTCGGCGTAGCGCCCGTGTACTTCCATGCGGTTGTTTGCCAAGTCGAAGGTCACATCCGACATGTGCAGGAAGTAGTTGGCGAAATACTCCTTGATCATGTAGCCCTTGTAGCCGCAGCAGATCACGAAGTCGTTAATGCCGTGGTGGGAATACATCTTCATGATGTGCCAAAGGATCGGCTTGCCGCCGATCTCCACCATGGGCTTGGGCTTTTGCAGGGTTTCTTCGCTCAGCCGTGAACCGAACCCGCCAGCCAAAATGATCGCCTTCATGCGCTGCGCCGTCTCTCGCCCCGCGCGGCGCTACCCTGCGCACCCGTAGCGGCATGCACCGCTTCGGCTATCCGCTCTGCATCCCCCTCTTCCATGCCCAAGTAGAAAGGCAATCCACAAAGATCGGTGGCAATGCTTGTCGCGGCAGGTGCAGGCAGGCACACACTGTGCCCATCGAGCGCAGGCATGGCATTGAGCAACGGCTGGTACCAGCGCCTCACCATGATGTTTCGCTCAGCGCAAACTCGCTCCAGACGCTCGCGGCTTTTTGCACTTGGCAACCGCACGCACAGCAAGGTGGGGGCAGCTACTGGCTCCGCCATTGCCTGCCATCGCAGTAAGGCGGGGGTGGCCGCTGCATCCAGCCGGGCACACAAATCCGCGTGTGCCGACCGGCGCAGCGCAGCGCGTGCGTCCCAGTGGTCCAGCGATGCCAAACCTACGGCGGCGTGGTATTCACTCATTTTCGCGTTCGTACCGATGCGGGCCAGCATTCCCACCGGTACGCCCGCGGCGGGATTCAGATTGATGCCGAAGTTGGTCAACTGCCGCACTCTGGCGATCAATTCCGGCCGGGTGGACACCACGAAACCGCCCTCTCCAGCAGGAAGGCACTTGGTGGCGTGCAGGCTGAACACAGCGGTTCCAGTGGGTGCATCCAGCCATTGGCTACCGAAAGCGGCGGCTGCATCGATCACTACAGGGATGCCAGTGTCCAACTCGAACTCGTGCCAGCCAGCCATGCCGTGGGGCACACCAAAGGTGGCGACCGGCAGCACCGCATCGACTTTTCCCTGCGTGGCCGCCTGGCGCGCAATCTCGGGAGTGAGCAGCCAACTCTGCGCGTCTACATCCGCCAGAACTGGAAGATGCCCCGCCCGCAGAACGGCAGTGGCCGTGGCCACGAAGGTCAGCGCGGGCAACAATACGCGGCTGCGGGGCGGAAGATCCAGCGCCGTCAGTGCAAGCTCCAACCCCAGCGTGGCGTTGGCCACGGTCGTCAGCCGCAAGGGCACAGGCGACTGCGCCGAAAAACGGGACCGCAAGCTGGTTTCAAATTCGCAGACCAACGGACCGAAGTTGGAATACTGCCGCGCTGCGTGCATGCGCTGCAAATAAGGCATGAGTGCCTCAGGCGCAGGCAGGTCCGGCACCAAAAGAGGAATGGCGGCGGGGACTGGCGCAGCAGGCATGGGTGTCATCCGTTGCCCACCAAACGCTGCGATGCAGGCACTACGTTCTCAGTTTGGGCCATGGCAGCCTCCAGATCCACTTCCACATCCAGCCAGCGCGGGGCGCGGTTCAGGTAGTTCAGCCACATGAGGCGGTAGGCTTTCTCCAGCTCGGCGGTGCGTGTTGCGTAGTCCATCAACACGCTTTTACCCATCCATTCGCGCGCATTGCGGCGCAACTGGAGCAAGCCCTCGGGGTCGGCCATCAGCCGCAGGGCGGCAGCCACGTATGCGTCTTCGTCTTGCGCCACTTCGCCACCGAAACCCAGCCCCTGCAGAGTGCGGGCGGACGAGGCATCGATGCCCCGTTCGGCATCCATGGCGACGATGGGCAAGCCCATCCAAAGCGCATGCAGCGTTGTCGTTCCGCCCGAGATCGGAGAGGTGTCCAACGCCACGTCTGCAATGTGGCCCAGTTCCATGAACTGGTTCAGGGGCTGCTGGTGCAAAACGAATACGCGATCGAGCGGCATGCCGGCGGCTTCGACACGCATCTGCATGTTGGCCTGTGCGGCTTCAGCAGATCGCTCCTTCACCATGATGACGAGGCGCGCGTCGGCACGCTGCTGCAGGATTCGCGCCCATAGACCCAGCATGCGATCGGTGACCTTGGCGGAGTTATTGAGCGAGATGAGCGTGGGGTAGCCATTGCCCAGCATCGGCGACGCCTCGCATAAAGGCGCATACGTAGGGGGGGCATAGCTTGCCATGCACGCCAGCCGGAACAGCCGCTCGCTGTATAGCGGTTCATGGCCCGCCGGCGTGATGCCCGCGTCGGTCAGCCGGTAATCCATGGCCTTCATGCCCAATGGGTTCATGAACCCCAGCCATGTCACCTGGACAGGTGCCGTGCGGCGTGCAAAGACCAGCAGCCGATTGCCCGCCGTATGGCCCGAGAGGTCTACCAAGATGTCGATGCCGTGCGAGCGGATCAGCGCATGAAGATCGTCGTCCGACAGGTGCATCATCTCGTGCCAGTGGGGCACGCACTGCTGCAAGGTGTCGGTAATGGCGTCGCGCCGGCCCCCTGAGTACACATGCACCTCGACCTTTTCAGGATCGTGGTGGCGAAGCACGGGCAGCATGAAGAACGCCACCGAGTGTTCCCTAAAATCGGCCGTGACATAGCCGATTTTCAGGCGCTTGCCTGGCCGGCGGTCGGCCACGTTCAGCGACGCCGCCTTGCGCGTCAGTGGATCGGCGTAGCGGCGGCCCCAGTCCCGGTAGACCTCCAGTGTCTTGACGGGATCACGGTTGATCTGGCTGTGCAGAAAGGCCCGCATGACCCACATGGCCGGGTTGTTGCCTCGGCGACACACATCGTCGATCATTTCCAACGCTTCGGCGTGCCGCCCCAAATTGAACAGCGCAAACGACAAGCCATGCTGGGCATCCGGCATACCCGGTTGCAGGGTGATGGCGGTTTCCAGTGCTGGAATCGCCTGCGCCCAGTTCTCCATCTTGAGATAGGTGCGCCCCACCTGCATCCAAACATCCGCGTTGCGTGGCTCGAACGCGAGGGCTGCAGTGAACTTCGTCAGCGCGCCCACCAGGTCCTGCTGCGCGAGGCACTGCTCCGCCTGGTAGAGCGCGATCAGCAACTCGGCATGCGCTTGCACATCGGCATCGTCGGAAGAAGTGGGCATGGAGCACATCGGCGGCGGCAATGGGAAGAAAGAGGAATCTTTAGCGAAGAAGAACCGAAACGGCCGGGTTCCATCTTAGGCGTTGGAATGCAATGTGATGGCCTCAATAAACCATGGTTTGCCCGGCTGTTCCAGCGCGTGTACATCCGGTTTCATCATCAGGCTGCGCGCTTGTCAAGGGGAACGAAATAGGGTGTATCCCACCCGCATTTCCGTTTTTGCGCTTCAAAAGGACTCTGCCAGAATGGCCGCATGTTTGTAATCATCGGTTACCTGGTCTGCCTCGGGTGCATTTTCGGCGTGTACGTGGTGCACGGCGGAAACGTGAGCGTGATCGTCAAAGCGCTGCCCTTCGAGATGATCACGATCTTCGGCGGCGCGCTGGGTGCTTTCGTGGTGAACAACCAGCCGAAGGTGCTCAAGTCCACGCTGAAGGCGCTGCCCATGGCGCTCAAGGGGTCCAAGTACACCAAGGCGCGGTACATGGAGCTGATGGCCATGCTGTACGACATCCTGCAGAAAGCGCGCAAAGAGGGCCTGATGGCCATCGAAAAGGACGTCGAGACGCCCCACGAGTCGGAAATCTTCAAGAAGTATCCGACGGTCGGCAACGATCACCATGTGATCGAGTTCATGACCGATTACCTGCGCATGATGGTGTCCGGCAACCTGAACGCCCACGAGATCGAAGCGCTGATGGACAGCGAAATCGAAACCCACCACCAGGAAGCACATGCCCCCGTGGCGGCGCTGGCTCGCCTGGCGGGCGCCCTGCCCGCCTTCGGCATCATCGCCGCCGTGCTCGGCGTGGTGAACACCATGGGCTCAGTGGGCCAGCCACCTTCCGTGCTCGGCGGCATGATCGGCTCGGCCCTGGTGGGCACCTTCCTCGGGATTTTGCTGGCCTATGGCGTGGTGGAGCCGCTCGGCGGGCTGGTGGAGCAGAAGCTCGAAGACGCTGCCAAGGAACTGCAGTGCATCAAGACCACGCTGCTGGCCAGCATGCAGGGCTACAACCCCGCCACCGCCATCGAATTCGGCCGAAAGGTTCTTTTCTCCACCGACCGTCCGAGCTTTGCCGAACTGGAAAGCCACGTGAAGGGCAAGAAATAAGCTGCGGACGCCATGGCAGACAAGAAACTCCAGCCGATCATCATCAAGCGCGTCAAGAAGGGCGGCCATGCCGTGCATGGCGGCGCCTGGAAGATCGCGTACGCCGACTTCGTGACGGCCATGATGGCGTTCTTCCTGCTGATGTGGCTGCTCGGCTCGACCGCCAAGGGTGAACTGCAGGGCATTGCCGCCTATTTCAGCTCGCCGTTGAAGGTGGCCATGCAGGGGGGCGACGGCGCGGGCAACAGCTCGAGCGTGATTCCCGGCGGCGGCAACGATCTGTCGAAGGTGCACGGTCAGGTGCGCCGTTCCGACTCGGAAACGTCGACCAGCCGACGCGCCAACCTGGAAGCCGCGCGCGCCGAGCGCGCCCGCCAGGATGAGATGCGCATCAAGGCGCTGCAGGCCAAGATCGATGCGCTGATCACCGAAAATCCCAAACTGAACGAGTACCGTTCTCAAATACGCATGGATGTGACGCCCGACGGCCTGCAGATCCAGATCGTTGACGACCAGAACCGGCCCATGTTCGACAGCGGCAGTGCGTTGGTAAAACCCTACATGCGCGACATTCTTCGAGAAATCGGCACAGCGCTCGGCGGGGTGCAAAACCGCATCAGCCTGTCCGGCCATACGGACGCCACGCCCTACGGCAACGGTGACCGGGGCTACAGCAACTGGGAGCTTTCGGCCGACCGCGCCAACGCATCGCGCCGCGAGCTGGTGGCCGCAGGCATGCCGGACGCCAAGCTGGGCCGCGTCGTTGGGCTGGCAGCCAGCGATTTGCTGGAGCCCAAAGAGCCCCGGGCGCCGTCCAACCGGCGCATCACGATCACCGTTTTGACGCAGGAAGCCGAGGAACGTTTGCTCGGCAAGAAATCTGCCACCATCACTTCCACGGAGTTCGCCGCCGAAAAGCGGGAGAATCCGGCATCCGCCCCTCGGCCGTAACGTCTTGTCACCAAACCTGCGGCCCATGACAATACACACTGCAATTTCCGACCGAAAGGGTCCCACGTGACCACTGCACTCCGCTTTTTGATCGTTGACGACTTCTCCACCATGCGACGCATCGTGCGCAACCTGCTCAAGGAAAGCGGCTTCGCCGATGCCGACGAGGCCGAAGACGGCGTGGTGGCCCTGAACAAGCTGCGCAACAGCAAGTTCGATTTCGTCGTCACCGACATCAACATGCCCAACATGAACGGGTTTCAGTTGCTGGCCGAAATCAAGAAAGACGACAAGCTCAAGCACTTGCCTGTGCTCATGGTGACGGCGGAAGCCCGCAAGGAAGACATCGTGGCTGCCGCCCAGAACGGGGCTGCCGGCTACATCGTCAAGCCGTTCACCAAGGCCACGCTGGAAGAGAAAGTCACCCTGATCCTCAAGAAAATGGGCCTGTGATCATGGACACCTCGGACAACACCCCTGCGGAAACAGGCGCCGTTCACAACAAGATCGGCCAGCTCACCCGCCAGCTGCACGATTCGCTGAACGAACTCGGCTATGCCGACAAGCTGCGCGGCACCATGGGCGAGTTGCCCGATGCGCAAAGCCGTCTCTCCTATATCGCGCGTCTCACGGGCGAAGCGGCGGAAAAAGTGTTGAGCCGGGTGGAACAGGCCAAGGCCCAGCATGATTTCATCGCCGAGGAAACCCGTCGCGTGGTCTCTTCGCTGGTGAAAGACCCGGTGGCGGCCGTCGCCAAGGGCGAGATCATGAATTTCCTGCATGACGTGGAGCGCGTCACCAAGGAAGCCGATGGCCACCTGACCGAAATCATGATGGCGCAGGATTTCCACGACCTCACCGGCCAGGTGATCGCCCGCGTGGTCAACCTTGCAGCCACCATCGAAGAGCAGCTCGTGCAACTGCTCATCCAGACCGCCCCACCCGCCGCGCAAGCCCAGGTCGCACCCGTGGTGGAAGCGCGCCGCGAGCACCTCGCAGGCCCGGTGGTCGATCCCGACGGCACGCCCGACGTGGTCACCGACCAGTCGCAAGTGGACGATCTGCTGGCCAGCCTGGGCTTCTGATCCATTCGGATTGCCGGATTGCTCCTTAAACAGGAGCAGCCACCGCTTACTCCAGTAGTCTTTGAAAGCCTTTTTCCATCGAAAGGCAATGAATCCGGCGGCAGTCTGCTATGGTTTTTGATAAAACCAACGGATTGCCTGCCAGCGGCCTGCCGGCTTGCCCCAGCCCGCCGCCCTGAATAGCTGCCCGACAAGCCGTCTATTCGCGCTTTAGATTTTCCGAGCGCTCACGACAATGGCATGACCCAACCCGTCATGCCACCATGGACTCCAGCCAAGACAAAGACCTCCCCGCGACAGAGCACAAGCTCCAGAAAGCGCGCAAGGACGGCCAGGCTGCGCGCTCGCGGGACCTGTCCCACATCGCCGTGCTCGGCATGGGCGCCTGCAGCGTCCTCGTCCTGGCCCCGACGCTGACCGAGCACATGCAGCTGGCCGTGCGGGAGCAGTTGGTGTTCAACGCCGCCACCGTGCAGGCCACGGGTTCCATGGTCACCCGGCTGCAGCAGATGGCGCTGATCGGCGTGGTCGCCAGCATCGTCTTCGCCCTGCTGACCGGCGCAGCGGCCGTCGCCAGCGCCATCGGTGCCGGCGGCTGGGTGTTCAGCTTCCAGCCGATCACGCCCCAGTTCAACCGGCTGAACCCGATTTCGGGCTTCACCAACCTGATGTCCAAGCAGCAGATGGTCAACGTGGGCAAGATGGTGCTCATGACCGGCGTGATCACCGCCGTGGCCTGGAACTTCCTGGGCAACAGCATCGACAAGCTGTCCATGCTCGTGCTGCAGCCCTCGCCGGTGTCGCTGCGCTGGGTCGGTGAATGGATGACCTCGGGCGTGAGCCTGATGCTGCTGGTGGTGTTCCTCGCGGCGGTGGTGGACGTTCCGCTCCAGGCCTTTTTCTTCAAGTCGCGCCAGAAGATGTCGCACGAGGAAATCAAGCAGGAGCACAAGGAGTCCGAAGGCAGCCCCGAAACCAAGGGCCGCCAGCGCCAGCGGGCCCGCGAGATCGCCGACCGCGCCAGCATCGCCTCCGTGCCCAAGGCCGACTTCGTGGTGATGAACCCGACCCACTATGCCGTGGCGCTCAAATACGACGAGGGCACGATGAGCGCCCCGCAGGTGATCTCCAAGGGCACCGACCTGCTGGCCTTCAAGATCCGCGAAATGGCCACCCAGCATTCCGTGCCCGTGCTGCAGTCGCCCATGCTGGCCCGTGCGCTGTATGCGCATGCCGAGCTGGACCAGGCCATTCCCGCCACGCTGTACGCCGCCGTGGCGCAGGTGCTGGCCTACGTTTACCGCCTGAAGGCCGCAATGCGCGGCGAAGGCCGCATGCCCGATGCGCAGCCCGATCCGTTCGTGCCGCCTGAACTCGATCCGCTGAACCGCACCACCGACGCTGGGACCGCACCATGACGCCCTCCATGAAATCCGTCCGGCAATGGGCCGGCACCAACGCCTCGGCCGTGCAGGGCATGTCCGCCCCGCTGCTGGTGGTGGCCATCCTGGCGCTGATGGTGCTGCCCATCCCGGCCTGGCTGCTGGACACCTTCTTCACGCTGAACATCGCCGTCGCGCTGATGGTGATGATGGTGGCGGCCTACATGCTGCGGCCGCTGGACTTCGCGGCGTTTCCGTCCGTGCTGCTGCTGACCACGCTGATGCGCCTTTCGCTGAACGTGGCCTCCACCCGGGTGGTGCTGCTGGAAGGCCACACCGGCCCGGGCGCGGCCGGCGCGGTGATCGAGGCCTTCGGGCACTTCCTGATCGGTGGCAATTTCGCCGTCGGCCTGATCGTTTTCGCAATCCTGGTGGTGATCAACTTCGTGGTGGTGACCAAGGGCGCGGAACGCATCGCCGAAGTGTCGGCCCGCTTCACCCTGGACGCCATGCCCGGCAAGCAGATGGCGGTGGACGCCGACCTGAACGCCGGCCTCATCGACGAGAAGGAAGCCAAGCGCCGGCGCCTGGAAGTGGCGGAAGAAGCCAACTTCTTCGGCTCGATGGACGGTGCCTCGAAGTTCGTGCGCGGCGATGCGGTCGCCGGCATCTTGATTTTGCTGATCAACATCGTCGGCGGCTTCGCCATCGGCATGCTGCAGCACGACCTGTCGGCCGGCCAGGCGGCCAACAGCTACATCCTGCTGGCCGTCGGCGACGCGCTGGTGGCGCAGATTCCGGGCCTGCTGATCTCGGTGGCCGCGGCCATGGTGATCTCGCGCGTGGGCAAGGAAGAGGACATGGGGCACCAGATCGTGCAACAGCTGTTCATGTCGCCCCGCGTGCTGGGCGTGACCGCCGGCATCCTGATCCTGCTGGGCCTGATTCCCGGCATGCCGCACGCCGTGTTCCTCATCATGGGCTCGGCCCTGGGCTACGCCGCCTGGACGCTGATGAAGCGCGCCAACGCCCCGCAGCCCGTGGTGGAAGCGCCCCCGCCCGCCCACGACGGCGAAGCCAGCTGGGACGACCTGCAGCCCGTGGACCTGCTGGGCCTGGAGCTGGGCTACCGCCTCATCACCCTGGTGGACAAGAACCGCCAGGGCGACCTGCTCACCCGCATCAAGGGCGTGCGCCGCAAGTTCGCCCAGGAAGTGGGCTTTCTGCCCCCGGCCGTGCACGTGCGCGACAACCTGGAACTCAAGCCCAGCGCGTACCGCATCACCCTGCGCGGCGTGGTGGTGGGCGAGGGCGAAGCCTTCCCCGGCATGCACCTGGCCATCAACCCCGGCGGCATCACCACACCCCTGATCGGCACCCCCACGACCGACCCCGCATTCGGTCTGCCAGCGCACTGGATCGACGAACACCAGAAGGAAGCGGCACAAATGGCGGGTTTTACCGTCGTTGATTCAGAAACCGTGATGGCGACGCATTTGTCACACTTGATGCAAGTTCAAGCCGCAAAGCTCCTGAGTCGCACGGAAACCCAGCAACTCGTGGAACACGTGGCCAAACTGGCCCCCAAGCTCATCGAGGAAGTGGTACCCAAAATGGTGTCGATCGCAACGTTCCAGAAAGTCCTCCAGCTGCTGCTGGAAGAGTCTGTGCACATCCGCGACATCCGCACCATCATCGAAACGCTGGCAGAGCATGCCGGCGCCACCACCGATCCGATCGAACTGGCCCGCCGCGTGCGCATCGCCCTGTCGCCGGCCATCGTGCAGCAGATCTACGGCCCGACGCGCGAACTGAACGTGATCGCCATCGAACCCGGCCTGGAGCGCCTCCTGGTCCAGGCGCTGAGCAACAGCGCCGGCCCATCGCTCGATCCGGGCGTGGCTGACATCCTCACGCAGAAGGCGGCCGAAGTCGCCATGAAGCAGGAAGAAATGGGCATGCCCGCCTGCCTGCTGGTGCCCGACGCCATCCGCAACGCCATTTCCCGCCTGGTGCGCCGCGTCGCGCCCCGGCTGCAGGTGCTCGCCCACAGCGAGATCCCTGAAACCCACACCATCCGCATTGGTCCGATCCTCAAAGGTGCATCCGCATGAACATCAAACGCTTCACCGCCCCCACCTCGCGTGAGGCCCTGGCCAAGGCGCGCATGGCCTTCGGGGACGGCACCCTCATCCTGTCCAACCGGCCCACGGCCAACGGCGTGGAAGTCATGGCCACCGCGGAAGACACGCTGTCCAGCCTGGAAAACGCACCCGAGCCGGCACCCGCGAGCCGTCTGCAGGAACGCGCTGCCGACATGGCCGCCAGCCCCGCACGCACCCTTGCCCGCCCCCAGCCGGCCGCAGCCCGCATCGAACCGCAGCGCAGCGCGGTGGCGCAGGACACCGAGCAGCTGGCGATGAGCACGCTGTCGTTCCAGGACTACGTGCGCGAACGCATGCTGCGCCGCCGCCACGAAGCCCTGACCGGCACGGCCGAAGCCCCGTCGATCAACGAACGCAGCCGCGAACGCGCTCCGGAGCGTGAACGCGAACGCATGCCCGCAGCAGCAGCGGCCCCGGCCGCTCCCGTCGTGCGCCACAACCCGCTGCGTTCCATTCCCATGGACATCGCACCCGAGCCCGTGGCCCCGCGCCGCGTGCAGGTGCCCGTGCCCTCGCTGGCTCCCGCAGCCGGGCAGCAGAACCTGATGAGCGAGTTGCAGTCGATGAAGGACCTCATCGAAGACCGCTTCAACACGCTGGCGTGGCTCGGCCAAGCCAAGCAGAACCCCATCCAATCGAACCTGATGCTCAAGCTGATCCGCGCCGGCTACTCGCCGTCGCTGGCCCGCGCCGTGCTGGAGCGCCTGCCCGAAGAGCTGGGCGCCGGCGATGCCGTGCGCTGGCTGATGGAAGTGCTGGAGCGCAACCTGAAGACCGACGCGCACGTGCGCCCTTTGTACGAAGAAGGCGGCATCTACGCCATGGTGGGCTCCACCGGCGTCGGCAAGACCACCACGACGGCCAAGCTGGCCGCCATGTGTGCCCGCATTCACGGGCCTGGCAGCGTGGGCCTGATCACGCTGGACACCTACCGCGTCGGCGCCCACGAGCAGCTGCGCACTTATGGTCGCATGCTGGGCGTCGTCGCCCATCTGGCGCACGACCGCGCCGCGCTGCAGGACCTGCTGGGTCTGCTGGGCGGCAAGAAGATGGTGCTGATCGACACCACGGGCGTCGCCCCGCGCGATCCGCGCAAGCGCGACATGCTCGACGTGCTGGACCTGCCCAACGTCAACCGCCTGCTGGTGCTGAACGCCGGCTGCCATGGCGACACGCTGGACGACACGCTCAGCGCTTTCAAGACCGAAGGCTCGCAGCAGGCCATCCTGTCCAAGGTGGACGAAGCCGTGAAGCTTGGTCCCTCGATCGATGCGCTGATCCGCCACCAGATGGTGCTGCGCGGCGTGACCAACGGCCAGCGCGTGCCCGAAGACTGGGAAGCCGCCGATGCGCACCGGCTCATCAGCACGTCGATGCGCTCGCCGGCCAAGTCGGCCTTCGATCCCAAGGCGTCGGACCTGAATTTCTTCTTCTCGCACTCGCCCGAGCTGGCCTCGGAAAGGGGAATGGTCGATGCTTGATACCGGTTTTCACCAGGCCGCGAGCCTGCACAGCATCACGCCCCAGTCCGATCTGCGGATCGTGGCGGTGGTGGCGCAGCCCGACGCGGCGTACGGGCTGGAAACCCTCTGGCAGGTGTGCTCCAGCCTGCAGCGGCTGGGCTACCCCGTCGCGGTGCTGGACGGTACCGCCCGCGAGACCGACGAGGCTCCCGGCCTGGCTCACTTGTTGGCCGAGCCCTCCTGGCAGAACGGCGCTCCGCTGGAAACCGGCCCTGCGGCCTCGTCGCTGGCCGTGATTCCGGCCGGCTACGGCATGCAGCGGCTGGCGCGCCAGACCGCCGACGGCCCGGCCGCGCTGCAGGCCCTGCAACCCTTCTTTCGCGCGTATGCGCTCCTGGTGCTGTACGCCAGCGCCGAAGTGCTGGCACCGCTGGTGCGCGCCACCGCCGCCGTTCCGCTGGTGATCGCCGAGGGCGGGCCGGACAGCGTGGTGCAAAGCTACCGCCAGCTCAAGCACCTGGCGATGCACGCCGGCGTGCACTGCTCGGTGGCCTCCATCCTGCCGCCCGGCGGACCGGCGCAGGCCGATCTGACGCATGCGGCGCTCCATACCCTGCAGCGCTGCGCCGAGCGGCACCTGGGCAGCGGCATCCTCACCAGCACCGTGCGCGCCAACCATTCGCAGGACGTGCAGCGGCTGGCCTTGCAACTGCTGGAAAACGCGTGCACCATTGGCGCCGCGATGCCAGCCACCCAGCCCTTCGGCATGACGGAGACGGCTGCGCATTTCGCCCGGAGCCATTGACCCGATGTACACCGCCAAAGGCCAGCTCGACCGTGATGCGCTGATCCGCCAGCATGTACCGCTGGTTCGCCGGATTGCGCACCACATGATCGCCAAGCTCCCGCCCAACGTGGAGCTGGACGACCTCATCCAGGTGGGCATGATGGGCTTGAGCGAGGCCCTGTCCCGCTACGAAGCCGCGCAGGGCGTGCAGTTCGAGACCTTCGCCACCCAGCGCATCCGCGGCGCCATGCTCGACGAGCTGCGCGAGGGCGACTGGATGTCCCGCAGCTCGCGCAAGAGCCAGAAGGAGATCGAACACGCAGTCCATCGGCTGGAGCAGAAGTTCGGGCGCAGTCCGCTCGAATCCGAAATCGCCGCCGAACTGGACCTGAGCCTGGCGGAATACCAGACACTGCTGGGCAAGGTGCGCGGAACGCAGCTGGTCTATCTGGAAGACATGACGCGTGGCGACGATGGCGACGACAGCTTTCTCGACCGGCACGTGGCCGACGGCGAAGCCGATCCCATGGCCGTGCTGCGCGACCAGCGGCTCAAGGCCTCGCTGGTGACGGCCATCAAAAGCCTGCCGGAGCGCGAGCAGCACATCATGGGCATGTACTACGAGCACGACATGAACCTGAAAGAGATTGCTGCGGTGCTCGGGGTGACCGAATCGCGCATCTGCCAGCTGCACAGCCAGTCGATCGCGCGCCTTCGGGCCAAGATGCGCAGCCATTAGCCGACGCACAACCGTCGGGCGGGGCACTCTTTCTGAGTTGCTTCATCCCCTTCCAAAACAAAAACGCCGCATCGATGTGCGGCGTTTTTGTTTTTGGGATCGGGGTCGCCGATCAGCCCTGCGAGCGGTAGATGCGGGCCGCGCCGCCCGAACGCCCTGGCGCACCGTTTCCGTAGGTGGAGGCTTCCTGGGGCGGCAACACGGTCGCCACCTGGCGCTCGGTCAGGGCGGTCAGGCGCGCCAGATGTTCGCGCTGCTGGATCAATTGGGTGCGGATGGCCTTAATACGGCGCTGGAGGTCGGCCGGCAGTTCCGCCGGGCGGGCGATTTTCTGGAGCGCATTGGACAGATCGAGGGCTGCCTGGCGCAGCAGGGGGGCGGTGCGTTCCACCGCGAGCGCGTCGGTGGCCAGCAGGGCCGCGCCGACGTCTTTCAGACGGGATTCGACTTCGGAGAGCGTGGTTTCGAGTTGCATGGGTGGATCCTGTGCCGATCAACCCCGCAGGAAACCGGGATCAATGGCTGTTGCTGTTGTGGGAAATGATTTCCTGCGCATTGGACAGCAGCTTGTCCGCGATCGCATCGGCGTCCACCGTGAACGTGCCCTTTTCGATGGCGGCACGCACGGCCTTCACCTTGTTGGCATCGAAATCGGTGCTGGCGCGGCTGTTGGCATCCAGGGCGCGGGCCGCGTTGGAAAACGTGACGGGCACGCCAGCAGCCACGGCAGCGGCCGGCGCGGCGGTCTTGGCGGCCGTTTCGGCGGCAGCCGCAGGGGCCTTGGCCTGCTTGGCGGCAGTGGCGGCTTGCGACACTGCATTGGCAACTTCTGGGTTCTGACCTATCTTCATCGCTCTCTCCCACCCCGCTCGATGTGGGGCACAGTAGCAATGTTTTCGACCACTTCCGCGGCGACTTTAGGCTTTTCTTGGCCCCCATCGCCTACAAAGTGATCTCTACTGTTCCATTTTCAGACACAACACCGGCGACGACGCGGCCATTCTCCATACGGATGCGCACAGTCTCACCCACGGCGCCGGCGGTGATCGCCTGGCCTGCGGATGTTACCGAATAGCCCTTCCCCTGCGCGACGACCCGCACGGCCGCCCCTGCCTTGAACAGGGTGGGTGCCTTGACCATGTGCTGGCGCACGGCCTGGCCGGCCATGAGCTGGCGCGAAGCCACCATGCCGACCCAGCTTTCTGGATTGGCCACGATGGCGGTGGTTTCAGCCGCCCAGTCGACTTCAGCCTCGGTCGCGTCGGCGGCCGTGAGCACGGCGCCGGACGCCACGTTGCCCGTCAGCACCCAGGCGGGGCCATAGGCCTTGATGGTGACCGGCAGGAACACGTTCCAGGCCGTGGCGCCATCGACACAGCGCAGCCCCAGGCGGGTGCGACCCCACAGGCGCGAACCGGCGGGCAGGTAGGGTTCCACCCGGGCGCAGGGCGCCAGGCGAAGCCGGGAATCGAGGGCGCCCACGCTCACTTCCATGCGCAGCGGCATGTTGGCCGTGCCGGACTGGCCGCGCTGCAGCGCATCGTCCAGCCAGCGCTGGGTGATGCCGCCCAGATCCGCCGACGGTTCGGCCACGGCCTGCGCCCGCAGCGCTGCGGCGGGCAGGGCCAGAGCAGCCGCCAATGCGGCCATGCGGACCAGTGGCAGTGCGGTGAAAGATCGGTGAGCGGTGTGACGTGACATGGGGAGGCCTCCTGTGGCGGCGAATGCTCCATCCCGCAGGGAAGGCCATTCGACCCCTGGCACTTTAGGGCCGCGGGGCGCGGACGAAGCACCGAACTGCGCGCCAATCGCCGCGTTCTTCGCGCTTTAGAAAAACCGGCCCATTTCCATAATCGAACCCACGCCGGAACACCGTTGTCCTCCGGCCAGGAACCCACCGCTGTGCGAGGCTGACATGCTGAACAAGATGACCGAAAAGCTGGATTTTCACGGTAACGCGCTTTTGCTGCGTGCCGAGCGCCAGCGTGCCATCGCCAGCAACATCGCCAACGCCGACACGCCCGGCTATGTGGCCCGCGACTTCAATTTTGCCGATGCCATGCGCGACGCGACCGGCGGCAGCTCGACCACCCTGAGCACCGGATCGGGTTCCAGCATGTCGCTCGCCACCGGCCAGCGCCAGCAAAGCGCCACCGACCCGCGCCACATTCCGCTGCCGGCCGCCACGACGGGCATGGGATCGGGCAGCACGCTGGGCTATTCGGTGCAGACCCAGCCCAACCTGGACAACAACACGGTGGACCTGGACCGCGAGCGGGCCGCCTTCGTGGACAACGCGGTGCGCTACGAAGCCACGCTGCGGTTCATCAACGGCAACGCCAAGACGATGCTGAGCGCCATTCAAGGCCAGTAAGCGACGCCAGGCCCAGATCCACGGAAAGCGAAAACCGCCATGTCCATGTTCTCCATCTTCAGTGTCTCGGGCAGCGCCATCAGCGCGCAGTCGCAGCGGCTGAACGTCGTGGCCAGCAATCTGGCCAACGTCGAAGCCGTGGCCGGCCCGGACGGCCAGGCCTACAAGGCACGCCAGGTGGTGTTCCAGACCACACCCATGGGCGCGGAAAGCTCCTCCGGCGTGCGGGTGAGCGCCATCAGCGAAAGCAACGCGCCGGGCAAGCGGGTGCACGACCCGAGCCACCCTTCCGCCGATGCGGAGGGCTACGTCACCCATTCCAACGTGAACGCGGTGGAGGAGATGGTCAACATGATCTCCGCCTCGCGCTCCTATCAGAACAACGTCGAGGTCATGAACACGGCCAAGTCGCTGCTCCTCAAGACCCTGCAGATGGGCCAGTAACTTTCGGGAAGACCCTCGCCATGATCCTCAATCCCATCGGCTCCACCGCCACCGTGAATTCGTCGGGCACCAGCGCCAACTCGGCCACCGACCCCAATGCCGCGCAGGACCGCTTCCTGAAGCTGCTGGTCGCGCAGTTGAACAACCAGGATCCGATGAATCCGATGGACAACGCGCAGATGACGTCGCAGATGGCGCAGATCAACACCGTTACCGGCATCCAGACGCTGAACCTCACCATGCAGACCATGGCCGAGCAGTTCTCCACCATGCAGACGCTGCAGGGCACCGCCATGATCGGCCGCTCGGTGCTGGCCGAAGGCTCCAAGATGACCTTCACCGAAGGCACGGGCAAGGGCTACTTCGAACTGGCCGGCGCGGCCACCAGCACCAAGGTCGAGGTCGTCACCCCCGGCGGCGCCGTGGTGGGCACCGTGGACATGGGCGCGCAGGACAAGGGCCGCCACGATTTTGAATTCGATGCCAGCAAGTACGCCGGCAACAAGAGCGACCTGCAGTTCCGCGTGGTCGCATCGACCAAGGACGGCACGGTGCAATCCACCGCGCTCATGCAGGCCAAGGTGGTGGGAACGGGTTCCAGCAGCGGCGCGCTCACGCTCGACCTGGATACCGGCAGCACCGTCAACTACAACCAGATCCGCGCCGTGCTCTGACCGGCACGCTCTGATCGCCCCTCCCCCGCCTTCCCCTTTTCCACGCGCTTTCTTCTTCCTTTCAGGAGAACACCATGAGCTTTCAGCAAGGCCTGTCCGGCCTCAACGCCGCCAGCAAGAATCTGGACGTGATCGGCCACAACATCGCCAACTCCAACACGGTAGGCTTCAAGGCCTCCCGCGCCGAGTTCGCTGAAATGGTGGCCTCCGCCATCGGCTCCGCCGGTGGGACCAACGCCGGCATCGGCGTGGAAACCGCCGACGTGGCGCAGCAGTTCAACCAGGGCAACCTGTCGATCACCGGCAACAGCCTGGACGTGGCGATCAACGGCGACGGCTTCTTCAAGCTGCAGCAGCCCGATGGCACCAATGCCTACACCCGCGCCGGCAACTTCAAGCTCGACGACCTGGGCAACGTGATCACCAACAGCGGCGCCAGGGTGATGGGCTACGCGGTGGACCCGGCCACGGGCCTGCGTTCGTCGAGCAACGCCGCACCGCTCACCTTCCCGACGTCCCAGCCGATCCCGGCCAAGCAGACGACGTCGATCACCGCGTCGTTCAACCTGGATGCTCGCGCACCGGACGCCGCCGGCGATTCGACCGCCACGCCGCCCGTGCCCGCCACGCCGCGCGCCACCTACGGCACTTCGATCAACGTCTATGACAGCCAGGGCGTCGCCAAGCCGGTGAGCCTGTACTTCCAGAAGAACGGCGCCAACACCTGGGACGTGTACGACAAGCTGGACGACCCCACCGCCACGCCACCCGTGGTGGCCACGGCCGTCGGCCAGATCACGTTCGACAACAACGGCAAGATCACCGCGCCTGCCGCGACGCCGCCCGCCACCGGCTTTCAGCTGCCGCTCACGGTCTCGCCCTCGCCGCCGAACCCGAACAACCTCACCGACTACAGCGTGAACGTGAAGCTCGACGACGTGACGCAGTTCGGCACCAAGTTCGCCGTGTCCGACCTGTCGCAGGACGGCTACACCGCCGGCGAGCTGACGGGCATCAACATCGAAAACAACGGCATGGTGATGACGCGCTACTCCAACGGCGTCACCCGCGCCGAGGGACAGCTCGCGCTGGCCAGCTTCCGCAACACGCAGGGCCTGGCCTCCATCGGCAACAACAACTGGGCCGAAACGTTCGAGTCCGGCCAGGCCGTGATGGGCTCGCCCACCGACGGCAAGTTCGGCGCCCTGCGCTCGGGTGCGCTGGAAGATTCCAACGTCGACCTGACGGCCGAGCTCGTGAACATGATGACGGCGCAGCGCGCCTACCAGGCCAACGCGCAGACCATCAAGACGCAGGACCAGGTGATGTCCACGCTGGTCAACCTGCGTTGATCCGCCCCTGACGCCGCCCCCTGCCACCACCGACTGAAACGCCTGCGCGAGACCCACCATGGACCACCTCATCTATACCTCGATGACGGGCGCCAACGCCGCCGCACAGCGGCAGTCGGTGCTGTCCAACAACCTGGCCAACGCCTCCACGAACGGCTTCCGGGCGGAGATGTCCACCTTTCGCGCCGTGCCGGTGCAGGGCGACGGCGCCAAGACCCGCGTGTTCGCGCTGGAGGCGACCTCCGGCCACTCTGAAGCATCCGGCCCGGTGCAGCGCACGGGCCGCAATCTCGATGCCATGGCGGTGGGCAATGCCTGGTTCGCGGTGCAGGGGCTTGACGGCACCGAGGCCTATACCCGCAACGGCAGCCTGGAAGTCTCGGCCACGGGCCAACTGCTCACGAGCAACGGCCTGACCGTGCTCTCGGACGGCGGCGGCCCCATCGACGTGCCCCAGGGCGCCGAGATCGCGCTGGGCTCGGACGGCACCATCACCGCCAAGGTGGGCACGCAGCGGCCCGCGGCCGTGGGGCGCCTGAAGCTGGCCACGCCCAACCTGGAAGACCCGCTCAAGCGCGGCGACGACGCCCTGTTCCGCACCACCTCTGGCGATCCCATGCCCAGCGACCCCAACGCGCGCCTGCTTTCGGGCGCCCTGGAGGGCTCCAACGTGAATGCCGTGGAGAGCATGGTCGGAATGATCGCCGCCTCCCGCCAGTTCGAGGCGCAGTTGCGCCTGCTGCAGACGGCCGAGACCAATGACAAGTCGGCCAGCCAGCTGCTGAGCCTGAACGGCTGACCCCCGACGCCGACAACGACGCAACCGCCTCCCCAAAGGAACCGCCATGATCAATTCCCTGTGGATCGCCAAGACCGGCATGTCCGCCCAGCAAACCCAGCTGGATGTCATCTCGCACAACCTGGCCAACGTTTCGACCAACGGCTACAAGCGCAACAACGCGGTCTTCGAAGACCTGATCTATCAGAACCAGCGCCAGGTCGGCTCGCAAACGACCGAGCAGAACCAGCTGCCCACCGGCCTGCACCTGGGCCTGGGCGTGCGCACGGTCGCCACCAGCCGCAACTTCACGCAGGGCAGCCTGCAGCAGTCCAACAACAACCTGGACGTGGCGATCAACGGCAACGGCTTCTTCGAGATCACCCAGCCCGACGGCACCATCGGCTACACCCGCGACGGCTCGTTCCAGCTCGACGCGCAGGGGCGCATGGTCACCTCCAGCGGCCTGCCGGTGGCCAATGGCATCACGGTGCCCGCCAATGCCACGGCGATCAGCATCAGCACCGAAGGCGTCGTCTCGGCCACGGTGCCAGGCTCCACGGCGCCCCAGCAACTGGGCAGCATCGCCATGGCGAACTTCATCAACCCGGCGGGCCTCGAGCCCATCGGGCAGAACATGTACAAGGAATCGGCCGCCTCCGGCCAGCCCCAGCAGGGCACCCCCGGCACCAACGGGCTGGGCTACATGCGCCAGGGCTTCCTTGAGACCTCGAACGTGAACGTGGTGGAAGAGCTGGTGACCATGATCCAGACCCAGCGCGCCTACGAAATGAATTCCAAGGCCATCCAGACATCGGACCAGATGCTGGCCAAGCTCGCGCAGCTTTGATGCGCAACGCCGACCGTTCCCACGAAGAACGCCCACGCCCCCACCGCTTGCAGGACTTCGCCATGCGTACCGCCTCCATCCTCCTTCGCCCGTTCACCCTGCCGGCACAGCCCGCTCGCCTGGCCGCCGTCGCAGGCCTGGTACTGCTGTGCACCGGCTGCGCCACGCTGTCGCCCCCGCCGCCCGTGGACCTGCTGCCCACCGCGCCACCGCCCGTGGCCGCCACGCCCCGCCCTTCAGGCCCGGCGACGGGCAGCCTGTTCCACGCGGCCAGCTACCGGCCGGTGTTCGAGGACCGCCGCGCGCGCCTGGTGGGCGACGTGGTCACCATCCAGATCATCGAGACGGTATCGGCCAGCCAGAAATCGACCTCCACCGTCGACCGCAAGTCGGGCACGGCATCGGGCATCACCGCGCTGCCGTTCATCAGTTCGACCAACCTGGGCAAGGCCTCGCTGGGCGCGACCAGCACCAACAACTTCGAAGGCAAGGGCGGCACCGAAAGCACCAACACCTTCACCGGCACCATCACCACCACCGTGATCGACGTGCTGCCCAACGGCCACCTGGTGATCGCTGGCGAAAAGCAGATCGGCGTGAACGACAACGTGGACGTGCTGCGCTTTTCCGGCACGGTGGACCCGCGCGCCCTGCAGCCGGGCAGCGTGATCAGCTCCACGCTGGTGGCCAATGCCCGGGTGCAGTCGCGCGGGCGCGGCGCCCAGAGCGAGGCCCAGGCCATGGGTTGGCTGTCGCGCGCCTTCAATTCGGTCACGCCGTTCTAACCCGCGCCGCCACCGCTCCACTTTCCCCGCAAACTGCCGCCGCGGCCCGGCGGCAGATTGCTATTTTTTTCATAGCATACCGCCCTGGTGCTTATTGCGCTGGCGGCATTTTTCGTTCATAACCCCGGTGGGGCGGCCGCCCCAATTGACCGGTAATCCGGCATCTTTTTGGCCCATCCCGTGAGGCGCTCCGCTTTCACAATCGAGGCCATGAAAGCCCTGCCCTCCCTCCTGATTTCGCGCGCGTCGCGGCTCGTGTGGCTGCTGGCTGCCGCAGCCACCCTCTGTGCAGCCCTTCCCGCCCATGCCTTGCGCATCAAGGAAGTGGCGGCCGTGCAAGGCGTGCGAAGCAACCAGTTGACGGGCTACGGCCTCGTCGTGGGACTGGACGGCACGGGCGACCAGACCACGCAGATGCCTTTCACCACGCAGGCAATGACCAATTACCTGCAGCAGATGGGCATCAGCCTGCCGCCCGGCACGGCGGCGCCCCAGCTCAAGAACGTGGCGACGGTGATCGTCACCGCCCAGTTGCCCGCCTTCGCCCAGCCCGGCCAGTCCATCGACGTGAGCGTGTCCTCCATGGGCAACGCCAAGTCGCTCAAGGGCGGCACACTGATCGCCACGCCGCTGCGCGGCGCCGACGGCGAGATCTACGCCATGGCGCAGGGCAACATGGTCGTGGGCGGTGCCGGAGCCTCGGCCGGCGGCAGCAAGGTGCAGATCAACCATCTGAGCGCCGGCCGCATTCCCGATGGCGCCCAAGTGGAGCGCTCGGTCCCGACCCCGCTGAACGACAGCGACACCATCACCCTGGGCCTGAACGCCTCCGACTTCCAGACCGCCCGCAAGGTGGCCCAGGCCATCAACGGCAAGCTGGGCAACGGTGCCGGCATCGCCACTGCGCTGGACGGCCGAACGGTGCAGGTCCGCGCGCCTCTGGACCCCGGTGCCCGGGTGAACTTCATCGCCGACCTGGAAGAGTTGGCGGTGGCCGACTCCATCCCCTCCGCCAAGGTCGTGATCAACGCCCGCACCGGCTCCATCGTGCTGAACCAGGCCGTGACGCTGGGCCCCTGCGCCATCGCGCACGGCAACCTGTCCATCACCATCAGCACCACGCCCGTCATCAGCCAGCCCAATCCGCTGTCGCAAGGGCAGACCGTGGTGGCGCAAAAGAGCGACATCAGCGTCAAGCAGGAGCCGGGCAACATCATCCAGATGCCGCCATCGCCGCAACTGGCCGACGTGGTGCGCGCGCTCAATACCCTGGGCGCCACGCCGCAGGACCTGCTGGCGATCCTGCAGGCCATCAAGGCCGCGGGCGCCCTGAACGCCGAGCTGGAGGTCATCTGATGACCACGGCCGCTCCTTTGCCGCCCCTGCGCTCCGCGGGACGGCGCCCGACCTGACGGGAGACCGCACATGGCCATGACCCTGCCCTCTGCCGCGACCACCACCGCCAGCAATGCGCTGGCCGTCGATTCGCGCTCGCTCAACGCGCTCAAGTACGAGGCCGGTCAGAACAGCCCGCAGGCCGCCAAGGAAGCGGCCAAGCAGTTCGAATCGCTCTTCATGCGCGAGATGATCAAGAGCATGCGCGAGGCGACCATGAAGTCCGGCCTCATGGAAGGCGGCCAGGCGGACCTGGGCACCGACATGCTCGACCAGCAGTTGTCCATTCAGATGTCGGGCCGCCAGGGCGGGCTTTCGGAAGCCATCCAGCGCCAGCTCACGCGCCAGATCGGCGGCGGCGATGCCGGCGCGGCTGGCGGTGCCGAGCCCACGTTTTCGGTGCCCTCCACGCTGAGCCTGGGCGCTGCCAGCCAGCGCAGCGCCGCCATTGCGGCCGACCCGTCCGCCCCCGCGCCCAAGGGCCGCGAGAGCTTCGTGCAGCACCACCGCGATGCAGCCGAGCGCGTGGCCAAGGAAAGCGGCATTCCCGCCAGCTTCATGCTCGGCCAGGCCGGCCACGAAACCGGCTGGGGCAAGAGCGAAATCCGAGCCAAGGACGGCGACAACTCGTTCAACCTGTTCGGCATCAAGGCCGGCAAAGGCTGGACGGGCAAGGTGGCCGAGATCACCACCACCGAATACATCGGCGGCGTGCCGCGCAAGGTGACGGCGAAGTTCCGCGCCTATGACTCCTATGAAGACTCCTTCAAGGACTACGCCAAGCTGATCAACGACAACCCGCGCTACGAAAAAGCGCGCGAGAAGACCCATTCCGCCGTGGCCTACGCCACCGAGCTGCAGAAGGCAGGCTACGCCACCGACCCCGAATACGCCAACAAGCTGAGCCGGGCCATCAACAGCACCTTGCGCGTTTCGCGCACGGCGGCGTGACGGGACGCACCCCATGAGCCTGCTCAACGTCGGCGCCCGCGCCCTGCTCGCCAACCAGGTGGCCCTGCAGACGGCGGGCCACAACATCGCCAACGTCAACACCGCCGGCTACTCGCGCCAGACACTGTCGCTGCAGACCGTGCAGGGCCAGTTCACGGGCGGCGGCTATATCGGCCAGGGCGTGGACGTGCAGACCATTCTGCGCAACCACAACGAACTGCTCACGCGGCAGGCCGCCGCGGCCAACTCCACGCAGGCCGCCGACCTGACGCGCGGCGAGCGGCTGTCGCAGATGCAGGACGTGTTCAGCGGCGGCACCAGCGGCCTGGGCGCCTCGATCACCGACATGCTGAACGCGCTGTCCGACGTGGTGGCGGCCCCCACCGACATCACCGCGCGCACCGTGGTGCTCACGCGCATGGACGAAACCGCCGGGCGCATGCGCTCCGCGGCCGACCGCCTGTCGGAAATCCAGTACACCGTCACCGAGCAGCTCAACAGCAACGTCAACGCGATCAACAGCCTGGCCAGCCGCATGGCCGGCGTGAACGAGCAGATCGCACGCGCCACGGGCAATGGCCAGTCGCCCAACGACCTGCTGGACCAGCGCGACCAGATCATTCGCGAGCTCAACCAGTACGTGCAGACCACCCAGGTGCAGGCCGACGACGGTACCGTGGGCCTGTTCGTGGCGGGCAGCCAGCCGCTGGTGCTGGGCTCCACGGCCACGCAGCTGTCGGTGGGCGAGGCCACGGCCTTCCCCGGCAGCGGGCAGACCAAGTTGTTCTTCAACCGCCCCGGCGTCGCGCCGGTGGAGCTGGACGAGAACATGCTCGGCGGCGGCGAGGTCTCGGGCCTGCTGCGCTTCAACAACACCGACCTGGCCGAAGGCGCGAACCTGCTCGGCCGCATGGCGCAAGCCATCGGCATGACGATGAATGCGCAGCACAAACAGGGTCTGACGCTGGACGGGCAGCCCGGCAAGGACCTGTTCTCGGTGCCGGCCAGCATGCCGGGCTACACCAAGGGCTCCGCCGTGGGCAACGTGTCGTTCACCGACGCCACGAAATTCGCGGCGTCCGACTACGAAGTGCGCTTCACCACACCGCCCGCCGGGCAGGTGGTGCGCATGTCCGACGGCAAGGCCACCGCTTTCACCGACCTGACCGACCTGGCCGGCAAGCAGATCGACGGGCTCAACTTCAACATGACGACGGCCGGTGGCACTGGCGAGCGCGTGCTGTTCAAGCCCTTCAGCACCGCGGCCGCGAACATCCAGGCCAAGGTGCTGTCGCCGCGCGACCTGGCCGTGGCCAGCCCGGTCAATGCATCCATGGGCAAGACCAACGGCGGCTCGATGCAGCTCACCGGTGTGCAGGCGACCTCCACCGGATTCACGGCGCCTCCCATTCCGACCGGTGTGAGTCTGAGTTTCGCCGCCGGCCCGCCCACCACCTACACGGTGACGGGCTCGACCACGCCGCCTTCGGGCACTGCCGGCCTGGCCTACACGCCGGGCCAGCCCATCAAGATCGATGGCTGGGAACTGACGCTCAAAGGCACGCCCAACACCGGCGACACCGTGACGGTGGGCAACGCACTCGATCCGCAATACGGCGACGCCTTCACCCGCAACGCCGGCAACGCCACGGCTATGAATGCGCTGCGCGACGTGAAGATGTTCGACGAATCCACCATGAGCGACGGTTACGCCGGCCTCATGGCCCAGGTGGGCACCCGCACGCAGAGCGCGCTGAACTCCGCCAAGCTGTCCACCACCATTGCAGGCAATCTTGAGAAGGACCGCACCGCCGTCTCGGGCGTGAACCTGGACGAAGAAGCGGCCAAGCTGATCCAATACCAGCAGGCCTACCAGGCGTCCGCCAAAGTGCTGCAGATCGCCCAGAGCATCTTCGACAGCCTGATCCAGACGATGGGCCGATAAACCGCGCCGGAGCAAGACATGGCCAACTTCTACCGCACCTCCACCGCCAACATGTACGACAACGCCCTGCGCAATCTGGGCACTCGGCAGACGGCGCTGTCCAACCTGCAGGAAAACCTCACCTCCGGCAAACGCGTGGTGCGCGCCAGCGACGATCCGGTGGCCGCCGCGCAGGCCGAGCGCGCCATGACGCGGCTGTCGCGCGTGCAGACCGACCAGCGCGCGCTGGAGAACCAGCGCAACTCCATCGCCCAGGCCGAATCGACCATGGGCGAGGCCGTGGACCTGGTGCAGGAAGCCCGCCAGCTCATCGTGAGCGCCGGCAACGGGTCGCTCACCCCCAACGACCGCAAGACCATCGCCAACCAGTTGCAGGGCCTGCGCGAGCAGCTATCCGCCATGGTCAACCGCAAGGACAGCAACGGCATGCCGCTGCTGGGCGCCCTGGGCAGCGCACTCACGCCCTTCCTCGGCCCGCAGTCGGGCAGCCCCGACTACACCTTCTCCGGCCAGCCCGGCCAGGGCTCGGGCACCGACAACTCGCTGCCGCTGTCGCTGGACGGCGAGTCGGCCTTCATGTTCGTGCCGCAGCGCGACGGTGCCTACAACGCGGCCGTCACCACCAGTTCGACCGACCATCTGCTGACCACCGACGGTATCAAGCCCACCGACACCAGCCTGATCACCGGCAACAACTACCAGATCGTCTTCAGCGGCGTCGGGCCTGGCGCCACGGCCGGCACCACCACGGCCACCTACACCATCACCAACACCACCACGGGCGTGTCTTCCGCGCCTGTCACGGTGCCCGACTTTCCGTCGGACAAACCGGTGAGCATCGGCGTGACCGGCATTCCGGGCATGAGCTTCAACATCACCGGCACGCCCGTGAAGAAGGTCGACGGCACCTTCAGCTTGTCGCCCGCCAACGGCGACAGCATTTCGCTCAAGCCCAGTGCCAGCATCTTCAGCACGCTGGACAGCGCCATTCGCGACATCGGCGGCGCCACCACCAGCGGTGCCGCATCGCAGGCCGTGGGCCAGGCCCTGAACAACATCGACATCGGCATGGAGCGCATGCACAACATGCGCGGCTACGCGGGCGAACTGCTCAACCGCGCCGACCGCATCACGGGCGACCAGGACAAACGCGCCGTGCAGCTGGAAGCCGACCGTTCCCGCGCGGAGGATCTCGATATGATCAAGGGCATTTCCGACTTCCAGAACAACCAGGTCGGGTACGAAGCGGCACTGAAGTCCTATGCCCAAGTGCAAAAGCTGTCCCTCTTCAACTACATCGGCTGAGCCCGCGCGGTAACGGCCGCCCCCGCATCCCATGGTCCAATCCGTTCTTGGCAGCCTCCTCCTCGGTTACCGCCCCCTTTGGAACCAGTCACGGCGCCTCGCCGCCGTGCAGCTTTACGTGCAAAGCGACGGCGCCGCCGTGGTGGACGCCCCCCATCTGCTGCGCACCTTGCAGGAACTGTGGAGCGCCAGTTCGCCACCGCTGCTGCTTTCCCCGCAAACGCCGCAACTGCTCAACGACCTGCTGGCGCAAGCCCCGCGCGGCTCCCCCTGGATCGAAGTGCGCAGCGAATGGCTGGACGATGCCGCTGTGCTCGCCCAGGTGCAGGCCGCCCACCAGCGTGGCCTGAAGCTCGTGTGGCGCGGCGAACTGCATCGCCTGCCCGAACCCGGCATCGCAGGCTGCTTCGACAACAGCCTGCTCACCCTGAGCGCCGCCGACGCCATGGCCGCGCTCAAGACCGGCGCTGCCGCTCCGCGCGCCGGATCGGCCGCAGCCCAACCCGCCCCAGCCCAAGCCCAGACGCAGCCCAGCCCCGTGCTGGCCGGGCAGATGTACGAAAACGTCGCCAGCCGCGCCCTCATGGCGCATTGCCTGGACCGGCACAAGGCCCTGGCCCTCGCCGGCTGGCCGTCGGAAGACGTGCTGTATGAACAGCGCCACCAGCCACCGCAGCCCGGCCACGAAACCGTGCTCAAGCTGATGAAGGCCATCGACGCCGAGCAATCGCTGGAAGCCTTCGAGCAGATCCTGGGCGAAGACCCGTTGCTCGCCTACCGCTTCATGGTCTACACCAACTCCGCCGCGCTCGGCCTGCGCACCGGCGTGGATTCGCTGCGGCGTGGGCTGGTGATGATGGGCTACGGCTCGCTCAAGCGCTGGCTCTCGGACCAGCTGCCCCACGCCAGCACCGACCCCAACCTGCAGCCCATCCGCGAATCCATGGTGCTGCGCGCCCGCCTGACCGAGCGCCTGCTCGACGCCGGCGTGGAAAACGACCTGCGCCGCGAAATCTATCTGTGCGGCCTGCTCTCGCAGATGGACGACCTGCTGGGCGAACCCCTCGGCGCCATCCTGCGCCGCCTGCCCCTGTCCGAACGCATCTACGACGCCACCGTGCTGCACACCGGGCCGTATGCGGCCAGCCTGGAGATGGCGTGTGCGCTGGAAACGGACAACGCCGCGGCGATCCGCCAGTTGTGCGAAACGCATGAGATGGACCTGGAAGAGGTGAATCGGGGGTTGCTGCGGGTGCTGGCGGATCTGGATGTGAAGCGCGGGGGCTGAGGGCGCCAAGCGTTCGGCAGTAGCCCGGGGCATGGCGTTAGGCCCCGTGATCAGAAAAGCGATGGCGGGACAGCAATTGTTCCGTTGGCACCGCGTGGTGCTCGTTTGCCCTAGCTGCAATGCCATCGAGATTCCGCGTCCGAATCTCCCCCTACAACCCACTTGCAAAGCTTTTAAGTAGCAGAAGATGCATACCTGACAGTGGTTTGAGGGGCTGCCGCCGGGCCATCAGCTACGGCCGAATACTCACTTTACGCGCCGCCCACTTCCAAAAACCGCTCTCTGCGTCAGCTACGTCCGTATCGCCAGCGGCTGCCCATATGGGGCAATGTCGGGATTATTTGTGCATTTAATCCTCGACTCCTCCAGCCTAGTTCACATTATTTTTTATCTCCACCCAATCCCCTTCCCCGGCCACTTGATCGGAAAATCCGTGTTCAGCCATATCTGACATCACAGCCCATCCTGCCGCACCTCCATATATTGCCACACCATCTCCGGGCAGCAAATTATTAATCAAATCAATATCGGAGAGCTCGCATCCAATTTCTATTTTTTTAAATTCAGGCCACAGGGCACTACATTCATCACAAGACAGAGCAAGTGTTTTGCCATCTGCACACCGCCAGACAAACAAGTTACCTTCTTCTGCGCAATATGGACAATTTTTCTTTATAAAGTAAGCCATGGCAAGTCTTTCTGTCGAACCGCTTTTTTCAAGCCGGTCACTCGCAAAATATTAGCCACCAACAATTTTTATTTCAAAACCCAATTTTTTGCCTCTCCCTGCAAATTTATAACATACCAATTCACAGAAACTAAAAAAGTTGCATTTTCATCCGATACAAAATACTCCATCCCATAACAATTATTCATTACAAAAGACAGCAAGCTTATATCTTTCAAGAAAATTGCACCTTCATAGTTATCCTCTCCGAAAAATATGAAGCCCTCGATTGATGGGAAGCTATTAGAGAAAGAGAATTCATGATCTTCCGCGATTAAGACGTCAGAATCGCCTCCGATCGAATAATGATTAGAAGTCTTCTCGGGGCGAAATTTCGCAAAAATAACCTGCTTTACAATTTCAAAGGAAGAGGCATCAATCGCTTTCGCATCAATGCCTAAGTCAGCGCACGTGGAAATTATTTCCTCAGCTTTTCTATTTATTTTCACATCCCATCCTATGCAGAGAGCTCTCAAAACATAATTCCAGCGCTTCCGAGATTAGAACCCTTCTTGCAGTCATTAATCTCAACACGGCAATGCATGATTAAGCATTTCGACGAATATTCAAAACCAAATATTCAGCCCACAACACCGTCTTCAAAATGAAAATGCTCCATGCCGGCAGACGTAAAATTACCTATAAAACGTGCAGAAAAATGCTCTTCCTTCTTCGGTTCAAAAATTCCTTTTTCTATCGCCCAGTCGTAAACAGAAATATCAATGGGGTATTTCGTTAAAACTCCCGTTAACTTCATATCAGCGATCCATCTGCATGCGCTTTCGCGATCTGAATAAACCGCACTGGGAAACCTACCTGAGGCGGATACAAAAATCCATACAAACTTACTCACCACACCCCCAAAATTGCCAATGAATTAAATATCAACGCCCACCTAAATCCATTTACGCTCCAAAAATTTAATCATATTTTTGTTTTGAAATAACTTGAGGCGGAGGCCGACTGACTTCAGAAAAAAGCCACTGGTATACCGTTTGCTGTGAGAATTCTCTAAAAACAGGAGTGAAAAGCTCGCTGTGATCAAAAATATAAAAACCAAAAGATTCCAATAAACTCAAAATTTGCGACCCTGTAGCAGCGCTCTTAGCCGATTTCTCCAAATCGACAATAACAGCGTACCTTCCGACTGCGGAAAGTTGAACAGAAAAACCTCCTTTGCACTCAATCGAGTTTACTAGCCAAAAAAAAGCAACGTCATCATTCGCGTCAGTAAAATCAAATACTTGCCCGAAGACTTGGAGGGCTAACCAAACATCCTGGTAAATATTTGACTCAAGCAAGTCGTTCACAACCTTATATTCAGGCACTCTTGGGTTAATATAATTAACACCTATATCTACTTTTATTTTCGCAATATCCATGAAAATGCCTTATGGTGTTTCAGGACCAACTGGATGGCCGTGAATTTTACCGCTCGCGTCTTGATTAACTCGAACTTTTAACTGGGTTCCACCGTTAGGGCCAAATCCATCAGGACGCTGAAAATCATAATATTTGACACTTGGACGGCCGGGCGCTGGGGTTCCCTTAGCCCAAGCCTTGTCTGTTTATTTCACAGCATCAATCCAATTGACAAAGACGGAAGTTGGTTTATTTACTTTCGCACGATTCATCTGCTGCGATTAGCCCGGCACATGACCAGCTTGTTTCTATTGAGAAATATGTGACGGGCAAGGAGCCCATCCCGAGGGTCCACCAATTGAATGGATTAGCCGTGTATTCGTGAAGATTTACGCCCCCGCCAACCCAATCGCATCAGGCGTCGTAAACGCCCCCAGGTCCGGGTCGTGATACCGGAACGTGTTGTTGTGCACTCCCGTTTCCCGGTCCAGATATTGCCCCGCAATCGAACAACTGAGGCTGTATTTTTAGAGACTCCCGCCTCATACTATTTCAGCAAAAAATGCTTCAAATATATTTGCAGGCAAACCATCCATCTGCGTTAAATAGCCGGCAGCTTCTTGGTCGTAAAATTCATAAAGCACCTCTTGGTAGCCGTTTTCAATAAGAAAATATTTTATTTTAGAAATTAAGTTCTGAGTTTTTTTCCGGCAGAAGATCAATTGAAATGGGATGACTCTTCCCGATGTTATTTTTTATCCTTTCTTTTTTGTCATTTATATATACAAAGAATAGATTGGCTTTCGATGAAATGTAAAATTTCATCTCGAAAATATAATTTATCTTTGACGGATGGTCTATCTGGCCATTTAAATAAATTTCTATGTATTGCGCTGGACAGTAATCCATGCTTTCACAGTGAGTTACTTCAAGATAGGTTAATTCCCTGACGCTTTGCGCGAGTGCCGATATTTTACAGAAGAAGGATTTTGAATAATCGGGTTCATTTTTTATGGCCCTCAGCATGAAATCAGGAATACTTTTCATTCGGGAATTGGGTTTAGGTGATGATTTCGCGAACCGCCCTTATGCATCAACCCATTGGTCACTGCCATTTTTCTCAGTTGCAGGCCCACATTCGGCGCATAACTGTGCAGATTGCTCCACCCAACCCAACCCAACCCAACCCAACCCAATCAGATCAGATCAGATCAGGCATGGTAAGCGCCCCACAGGTCCGGATCGTAGAACCGTAACGTGTTGTAGTGCAGCCCGTTTCCCGGTCCAGATACTGCCCTTGCATCCTCAAGTTTTGTGGCGCGGTCGCCGTTTGCAGACTCTCCTGCCCCAGCTTTCGGGAGCCGCACCCCGACCGGTGGACACGGCGTTGGGCGCCTGCCACTCTTAGGCCACCGCGCCCCCAAGTCCTACATTGAGCACACTAGACGGGATTGCCTATTCGATTCGAAATTTTTCCCGAAGCTAATTGGCTTGATTTTAAAAGTAATAGATGCGCCATCGCCCACTTCCCAAGTGGCTGATTCGGCTTCTTCCGCTGATACGGATTGTGAATGCCTAACAACATCCAATCGATCTCACATAATATCATCCCTATACGCGCTTATTGAATTCAGCATTAAAAACTCAGCCTGCAGAGAAAAATCAAAGCCGTCGCATCCTCCCCACGCATTTATGCACCCACCCCGCCTTTCAATGTTCAAATCTATTTTTGCATCCGTTTTAATCCCACATATCTTTAAATCACAAACAGATACCAGCATTAAACTAATCTGGACTTTATTAGCACCTGCGATTAGCCATTTTTTTGGAGGTTGGCTTGGAAATTCAGCCAGATCAAATCGCAAAGAAACTCGTGGGCCATCTTGATGGACAATCAACTCGTGAAATTCTAGATTGTTCAACTTGGGAACCAGATCGCCATAAATAGCTTTTACAGCAGCGGACCCGTCCGTGAGTATCTCCAACCAATTTTTAGCAACCTCTACCATGAATAATGATCCTTAGTTCCTGGAACCGAACCAGTCCGAGTTTTCTCTGGAGGCCTAACATTAAAATGCGGCCCTTGATCACCAACGCCCCCTTGACCAAACTGATGCCCTGCCGAGTGATCTTGGATAACCACCTTGGTCCCATCCGGACGCGTATATATGTACTCGCGAGTCATCAATGGTTTTCCATCAGCTCCCAAAATAGTTTTCCCGTTTCGATCTGTCATGGGAACTTTGGTAACGGCATCTGGATGCTGTGAGCGTGGAATACCCAAGTCACGCTTTGCCTCATTAAGCGCGGCATTTCGCCCACGAGAAGTCCCTTGCGCATTTTGGGCACACCATCCCCATGGGTCTATCCAAGTAATAGGACTGGGGGCGTAACTGTGTAAATTTGCCCCCCCGCCAACCCAATCGGATCAGGCGTCGTAAACGCCCCCAGATCAGGGTCGTAATACCGGAACGTGTTGTAGTGCAGCCCCGTTTCCCGGTCCAGATACTGACCCTGCACCTCAAACTCTGAGGTGCCGCTGCCGTCTTTTGACTCGCCACTGCCCCAGCTATCGGCAACCGGCGGCCCCACCGAGCGACTCCCGGCGTCGAGTGCTTGCCACTCTTCGGCCAGCGAACTGCCCAGCCCAGTATTGCACACGCTAAGCTAATTCATGCAATGGCTTACACACGCGATAAATCATTACTGCCCCTCCGAATTAACAATATTCAATTGATGTATATGTTATGCTTACACATTTTTTATTCTCCCAACAAAAAAAACCTCTTCATATGAAAATATTTTTTTACCGCTATTGGGTATGAATATCACCGAACTTTCATCGGATGGATAAAAAAAATCAGTCCAATGATTGACCAATATATTTTTCCGGACTAGGCAGGCGCTACGAGCGCCCCAGAAGAAAACCACCAGACTGTAGCGTTTCAATTCCTTTAAAAAAAAATTTCGGCCCTCATCCTCCAGCGAAAAATCCAACTTTAACTTGCTAGAGACTTGAATATCATCTGCCAAAATTTTCATTAAATGAAGAGATTTACTCGAGACATGATTTTTCCATAACTCAAGACTTTGATCTGGGTGAAAAAATACGATGCTCCTTTTTTCATCGTCTGAAATTTTGCAGTCTTGGGAGTTTATACGCCAAGCATCTGGGAATATTTTTTCATCGAATGTAAAGGCCACTTTAATCACCTTCATAAAATACGTGACCGGCACCTCCAGAAGCCTTTCCACTTTCCCAATCTTTCCACTTAATGTGTGGAATATTATTCTCTGGCGCGTTCGCTGTGTGAGACTCATTGGGATGGTGCTCATATCCCTTTTTGTAGGGAGTATCTGTATAGGTAGGTTTATTTTCAATATTACCTTTAGCAGCTTTCAGCAAACTCTCCGCATCAGCCTTATTTGCTGTTCGAAAATTTGACTTCCCACCAGATTTAATTGATTCAACGGCCTTTTTCCACTGGGGGCTACCAGGGCGAACTACTGGCAGGTTCGTGGCATTTCCCACTTCATCGCCAGTTAGTCCGCATTTGATCCATCCCCACGGATCTACCCATACAACAGGGTTCGGCGCATACCCATGCAAGTTGATGCCCCCCGCTAACCCAATCGGATCAGGCGTTGTAAACGCACCCAAATCCGGGTCGTAATACCGGAACGTGTTGTAGTGCAGCCCCGTTTCCCGGTCCAGATACTGGCCTTGCATCCTCAAGTTCTGCGGCGCCGCCGCTGTCTGTTGACTTGCCCGCGTCCAGCTTTCGGCAACCGGCGCACCAACCGGGCGGCCCACGGCATCGAACGCCTGCCACTCTTCGGCCACCGCACTGCCCCAGGCGCGATATTGCGCACGCCAGACCAGATTGCCGTTTCGATCCGACATCTCTTCCGGGAGCCCATTGGCCTGGGTGTGAAAGTAGTAGATGCGGGCGCCGGGCGCCGCTGCCGCACCGGTCACTTCTTCACGCGTGGCCGGTGGGATTTCTGCCGTCGTTGCCGATTGCCCGGCATGGGCCTCGTTCATGGCCGCGAGCTTGCGCGCCAGCCCGCCCACCGGACCTGACACCGCATGGTGCGCATCCGCCCAGTCGCCGTTGGTCGTCGGCACCGAGTTCTCCTTGCCACGCACAGTGTCCACATCGCCCAGGGCCAGCGCCGCTGCCGGGTGCTCCGGCTCCAGGGCTCCGTGACCATCGATGCGTGCCAGGGGCGTGTAGCTGCCTGGCTCGTAGATGTAGCTGCTGCATTGCCCGCCGCGGCGCTCTTGCAGCAGGCGCAGGCCTTCCCACACGAATGTGGTTTCGCCGAAGGCGTCGGCCTTGGCGATGCGCCGGCCCAGGGCGTCGTAGCGGTAGCGGAAGACCTGGCTCACCGGCTCGCCGTTCTTGCCTGCGCGCACCACGGCCGCCTGGGTCATGCGGTGCTGGGCGTCGTAGCGAAAGTGCTGCTCGGTGTGCGCGCCGATGCGCTTTCTCACCAGCCGGCCGAAACCGTCGTAGTCGAAGCGTTTGTCTTCCAGCACCTTCACACGGTTGTTGCGCACCCAGCCGCGGCCGGCGCTGTCCGTGGCGCGTTCCCGGTCGATGACGCGGTTGCCGGCCGGGTCGTAGTGAAAGACTTCGTTGAGCACGGCCGCGGCGCTATCGCCGGCAGCACCGGGGCCAGAGCCGATCAGCGCCGATGGCAGGCCGGCGTGCACGGTCGATAGCAGTCGCCCGACCGGGTCGTAGCGGTATTCGGTTTCGCCGTGGCGGCTGTGCCGCGCACGCGCCAGCTCACCCGCGCTGTCGTATTCCCATTGCTTGAGCAGGCTGTCGGTGGCGGCAGGGCGCTGCAGGCGCTGGGCCCAGGCTGCGCCGTGAGCGGTAGCAGAGCCAGGGGCCCAATGGCCGTTGACGCGCAGGGCTGCCGATTGGGTCCACTGCGCGCTGCGCCGCCCCAGCGCGTCGTAGGCGTAGCGGCTGGCCAGCCGGCCCTGGGTGCGCAGCACCTCGCGGTGCAGGTCGTCGCGCTCGATGTCGGCCACGACCACGCCGTCCAGGTGGATCTGGTGCAGGTGGCCGCTGCCGTAGTAGAGGTGGTGCAGCGTGCGCCCATCGGGCAACCCGGCCGCCGTGCGGTTGCCCAGGGCATCGTGGGCATGGTGCAGCTCGGTGCGTTCGCCGGTGGTGGCATCGGTGGCGGTTTCTTTCACCACATCGCCCAGGGCGCTGTACGCATATTCCACGGTGTGCACCGGGGCCTGTGTGCTGGCGTCCAGCATCTGCGCGCGCGTCAGCCGGTGCAGCGGGTCATAGGCAAAGCGCTGCAGCAGGGCGCCGCCCGGCGATTCATCGCCCGCAGAGGGAAGAATCTGCTTTTCTTGCAGGCGTCCCAACGGATCGCGCCGATAGAGGGTGCGGATGGGCGAGGCCGGCACGTGCCCTGCAATGGCTTGCAACCGGACGTCGTCTTCTCCGGGGTGCTCCACCAGGGCCACGACGCGGCCGGCGGGGTCGTATTCGAGGGTGTGCCGGCTGCTGTCGGGCCGGCGCTCTTCCACCAGGCGGTCGGCATGGTCGTAGGCGAAGTGGTAGCTGGCGTGGTTCTCGTTCACCAGCGTGGAGAGGCGGTGCGCCGCGTCGTAGCCCAGGTGGACGGCGCGGCCGTTGGGCGCCTGCAGGGTCAGCAACTGGCCGTGCAGGTTGTACTGATAGCGGGTGGCCCGCTGGCTGGAGTCGCTGGTGGAGACGAGCCGCCCGGCGGCGTCGTACGTGTAGTTCTGCACGCTGCCGTCGGGGCGCTGCACGCTCAGCAAGCGGCCCAGCGGGTCGTGGATGTATTGGGTGGTCTGGCCCAGCGCATCGGTGCGTGCGCGCAGATGGCCATTGGCGTCGTACTCGAAGCGGGTGGCCTTGCCGGAGCAGTCGGTGTGGCTGGCCAGCAGGGCTTCGGGCGTCCATTGCCATTGCTGGCGACCGCCATTGGCATCGGTCGTCAGGACGGGCAGGCCCCGTGCGTCGTACACCGTGGCTTCGCGGTAGCGGACCGGGCTGGACGGAGCGTCATCCTCTTGCGGCTCCAGCGGCGGGCCCAGCACTTCGGTGCAGTTGCCGCGATCGTCGTATTCGTAGTGCCAGCGCGAGCCGTCCACCGCCGTCGTGGCGCGCACGCGCTGCAGGCGCTCGTGCCAGTCGATGCGGGCGCTCTGGCCCAGCGGGTCGGTGGCGTGCACGAGGTTGCCCAGGCGGTCGTAGTCGAAGGTGAAGCGGCCGCCGTCGGCGCGCGTCCAGGCCAGCAACTGCCATTGGCCGTTCCATTCCATGCGCTGAACGTGGCCCAGCGGGTCTTCGTAGCGGGTGACGTTCTGGTCCGCGTCATAGTCGAACAGCTGTACGCGCCCAAGGTGGTCGGTCACCCGTGTGCGGCGGTCGCCCTGCGCTTCGCCGGGCAGGTCGTATTCGAAAGTCCAGGCGGTGGCGGGCAGGCCGCCGCCCGCATCGTCCAGCCAGTGGCGCAGGACGCGGCCCCCTGGCCCGGCCTGGTCCCAGTGGTAATGGGCGACCAGCCCGCTTTCGAAGGTTTGGGCCACCATCGTGTGCTGCACCCACTCGAAGCGGCGCACGGTGCGGCCAGCGCGGTCGGTGACCTGGACCAGATCGCCGTCTGAGCTATAGCGGTATTCGACCAGCGGGCCGGGCATTCCTCCCGCGGTGAGGTCGATGCGCAACAGGCGCGGTCCGCTCCCGGCCACTGCGCTTTCGGTGTAGTGCAGGGCCAGGCGATGGCCGCTGGTGTCGGTGATGTGTCGTACCAGGCCACCGGCATCGCGGTGGTAGTCGATGGTGTTGTGGTTCAGGTCCGCCCACTGCAGCAAGGACAGGCGTTCGCCCTCCATCTGGCTCTGGCGGGGCCCGAAGGTGTACACCCAGCCCACCGAAGGCATGCCGATGTAGTACACGCCGCCTTCGCTGCGGCTCAGTTGCAGGCCCTCGGGCACGCTGAACATCTGCCCGCCCGGCGGCAGGTCTTCAAACGGAATGTCGCGCCCCTGCTCGTCGATGTAGTGGGCCTTGCCGCCCTCGAAGACCAGTTCGACGCTGAATGGAAGGCTCCAGCCCGTTCCCAGCACCCCCGTGCGCGCATCGTTGGAGGCATAGGTGCGCTGCCACACGATGGGCAATGCGCCGCTCAACGCGAAGTCGGTGTCGTCGTCTCCCAGCAGCACCTTGGCACCGGTCACGGCGTGCACCGGTTTGCCCTGCAGCAGGTTGCCGAGGGCCGTTCCTGCGCTATTGCCTGCGTTTTTCGCAGCGCTCTGCCCGCCATCGAACGAAGGCATGACTTCACCCATCACCTTGGCACCGACGACTCCCATGCCCACGGCGATGCCGAAGCACTTGATCCCGGCTTTCAGGGCACCGGCGGCACCGCCCAGGATGCCGGCCCAGAAGCGGGCCTTGGAGGCCAGTTCGCGGTCGGAGTCCGGCACTTCCTGCGCGCGGAAATTGGCGACCGGCACCGACTCGCCACCGAAGAAGACGTCCTCCGAGCCCTTGCTGATCTTGGCCTCGCAGTCCACGTAGTCGCCCTCGCGGCCGGCGCGGAAGGTGTCGATGAAGATGTTCTCGCTGCCGAAGTTGACGAGGCTGGGCGGCATGCTGTGCTTGTCGCACATGGCCACGTCCAGCCCGGCCCGGATGGCCGGCAGCTTGTTGACGAAGACGGTGGTCGATCCGGTGGCGGTGAGCTCCCCGCAGTCGGAGCTGAAACTTCGCCCCAGCGCCTCCCCGAAGGATTGATAGAAATCCCCCACCAGGCTGAACATGTGGCTCACCACCAGCGTGCCCACGAACACGGCCGCGCCGATCAGAAAGCCCGCCAAGGTCCCAAGGCCGGGGCAGGCGATGGTGCCCACCGCAGCGCCAATGGCCACCGCAGCCCCGAACTCGATCGCCACGGCCGCGGCAGATCCCGCCGCGTGGCCCTCCCGGGCGTAGGTGTGGGCAATGGGATCGTGCAGGCGGGCGGCTTTGGGCATGGAACGCGGACGGGGTGTGCGCCGGTGGGGCGGGATGAAAAGGCCGTGCTGTCTGGGGCGATGAGGGCGTCAAACCGGGCGCGTGGCTACTGGGGCCGAGCGCGCACGCTTTGCAGGATGGACGCCCACTGCGCTTCATGGTGCGGCTTCCAGGGCGCGGCATGGGTGCCGGTGAGCACCAGCGCCTTGCGCTCGGGCAACTCGATCAGAACGATGCGCTGGTGAATCGTGTGGCCCTGCTTGCTGTACGAGACATACGCGCCCACGGCGTTGGGAGCGTCGGTGTCGTTCACCAGCTGCGCGCCGGCAGGCCCGTGCAGCGGCAGGCGTGTCTTGCTCACATCGATCTGCTTGTAGCTCTTGCCCACGGTGGACAGCGATCGCAGCTGCTCTTGCAGCAGTGCTTCGATGCCGCTGCCTTCGTCGAAGTAGTCGCGCGTGATGACCACGTTGAATGGAAGCGCCGGGTCTCCGAAGATGAACACGTTGACGCTGCGGTCGATGAAACCTTCGGACGGCAGCTCGAGCGCCGCCTCCTGGATGTGGTACTGCATGGGTGGTTCCTTGCTGCCGCCGGTGGTGATCCGGCGGTCAGCAGTTCATGTTGATGGGCTTGCCGAACTCGTCGAGGCTGTCCGTGAAGCGCAGCAGGCCCTTGCGGACGCCAACGATTTCGATGTCGCCGTCCTTCGTGAGCTTGATGTACGCCTTGCCCTTGCCGCACACGAGGGTGATGCTGTCGGCGGCCTCCAGGCGGATGTGCTGCCCGGCATCGACCAGCACCGAATCCTCCGTGGCCTTGATGTTGACGTTCTCATGGCCCAGCACGCTCGCATCGAGCGTTTTGGACGCCATGGTGATGTTCTGGTTGGCCGTGAGGTTCATGTGCCCGGCCTGCGCCTCGGACGCGACGTCGCCCTGGGTCACCGTGTTGCGCTGCCCGCCCTGGGACACGTGGGTGAGCATGCCGCCCTTGGCCAATTGGGTGAGCTGGGCGCCGCTGGACACCGTGATGTGCTGCGTGGCATGCATCGACGCGCTTTGCCCGGAACTGATCACGATGGGCTTGGGGCTGATCATCGAATGCCCTTCGGGGCTGACGATGGACACGATGGGTTTCGTGATGTCCTTGGACAGTTCGCGCAGCGCCTGGGCCTGGGGCATGGCGGGGTCGGTATTGGTCGGCATGCTGACTTCCGGCCCGCCACCGCCATCGCCACCCGCGTCGGCAAAGGCCGCGACAGCGGCTGCCGCCTTGGCCAGCGAGGACGCTCCGGCCTGTCCGCCGACCATGGAGGCGACGCCCGCGCCCAGCGCCATCATGTGCGAGGTCTTGAGGCCGTTGATGGCGCCGATGGCCGAGTCCATGGCTTTCACGGCGCTACCGGCGTCTTTCATCAACGCCGCAGTCCCCGCCAGCCCATCCCCCAGCTGATCGAACCCATCCGGATTGTTGCTCGCCACCTTGGAGGTGAAGTCCTGCGGGTAAGTGGTGATCAGCAGACCCTTGTCCGCCCGGATCGAGCCCCACAGGTCCGTGCGCAGTTCAAACCCGTACCCGCGCTGCGAGCCGCTGCCCTGGTGCATCAGGTAGCCCATGTTCAGGTACGTGTTGCCGTAGGTGTTGGACAGCTCCAGGTGCTCGATGCCCTTCTTGTCCTCGAAGCGCAGCATGCTCGCCCCGCCGCCGCCCTTGCTCCAGTTGGTGAGCGTGCCCGACTGCGTCTTGTTGTCCGGCAGCTTCCAGGGCGGCATCTGGATGCCGTTGTAGACGCGCCCGGTGATGATGGGGTAGTCCGGATCGCCGTTCAGGAAGTCCACGATCACTTCCTGGCCGATGCGCGGGATGTGGATGCTGCCGTAGTTCAGGCCCGCCCAGGGGTGGGACACGCGCACCCAGCAGCTGGAGTTCTC
>NZ_FMZC01000037.1 GCF_900102625.1 Paracidovorax valerianellae | reverse complement strand
CCGCCCGCGTACAGGCCCGCGCCGGTCTTGCCCTTGACCTGGCTGGCATCCAGCACGATGCTCCCGCCCGCATCCAGCACGATCTTGCCGGCGTCGCTGGTGAACTGGCCGTCGGTGGCTGCAATGTTTCCATCGGCCTGCAGGTAGCCGCCGTTGTGGGCGACGATGGTGCCCCGGCTGTTGGCGATGTCGCCCTGGATGCTGGTCAGCAGGCTGTCCGCTTCGATCCGGCCTTGCTCGTTGTTCAGCCCGCCGCCGGACAGCCGCATCAAACCGCCCGCCCGAATGCCGGCGCCGAAGTTGTCGATGCCCCCGGCGGCCGGGCCGGGCAGCGTGTCGGGCCTCTGCACTCCGACGAAAGCAGTGGTGACAAAAGTGCCCTCGGTGCCCGTCACAGCATCCGCTATTAAATATATAGCGCCATGCCCTAGTGCTAATTGCGCTGGAGGGCCTTTTTGCTCATGACCCCGAGATGACGATGCCATCACCGTCAGCAGCGCAACACTCAATGCAAGATAAATGCGCTTTGACATGAGCGTGAGCTTCAGGGAGTTGCGCTTTAGGGATCCTCTGCAAAACCTCGCTTTCCAAAATCCAAGCCCAATAAAGTCAATTAACTTATAGGGCATTTTCTGAGGATTTCAGGGGTTTTGCAGACCCTCCTTAGTTTTGAATATTCCCCTTAATTATCAATCCTGCAAAACAATTGGAATTACCGCCTCGCATTTAACAGGGCAATTTTTCATTTTTTCAGGAAATTTCCAAGTTGACAAATAATCATCCACATAATTCATGGCGGCCCAGTAAACCGCATATAAATAAAAAATGTCTACAAAGGCTTGCTCACCATCTTGTTCAAGATTTTTCCACAGAATAACACCTGAATCACCAGAATTATACAAAAAGGGGCCCAACATCCCTTTACGAGACGAAGATAAATCAAACAAAAACACAGGAAAGCCGTCAGTCTTTGAAGGAATATCATATACAACATCAGGAACATCGATTTCGCAAAGAGGATTATGTAACTTTGCGCCATTCAACATATCAAACTGAAATATACGATCTTCAACACTCGCAACATTGAAATTTTCAGTAGAAATAGGTGCCAAATAAATGAATTCTTCGGCTATCTCCACGGGCAAGCCCAAAAAAGCAATTCGATCATAGGACGACAACGCTCCTATTTGGCTAAAAATCTCGTCGTATATCGAAACATCATTATCACTATTCAAAATTATTTTGTTATTAGCAACATAACAAAAATTTCCATAAAACCCATCTATTATGGCTATGTTAATTTGAAAAAATGAAGCATCACCAAAAGAAACTCTCATTACCATCCCTTTCCTGGAAGGCCGTAAAATCTTCGAATTTCTTTTGGAATTCTAAAGCTTTCCAAAGGCTGCTTGGGGTCTGTAGTACTACCACTCCAATGATAGCTACCATCATTTCCATAGAAATAACGATGAACCCCACCATCGCTATCAATAGCAAACCGCTCGTTACTATTAGGGTCTTTTACCGAACTCTCAAATAATCTTCCCGCATAGGGCGGCTCGATAGACGCATTGCCTCTGTTACCATCCCCACCCAAGGTGTGCTTGGAGTTCGATGAATATTTATCCGTCGGCGAAGAAATATCCACTCCATACTTTCTCCCTCGATCCTCTTTATCCTCCTGATTTGATGGAGGAACACCCGTCGCAAATACCAAATTGGAATTGGGCGGCGTTGCAGCAGGAGTAGTCGTAGAGTTGTCGCCAGGCTTCCTATCAACGATCTGATTGCCACCCGTATCATTTCCTCCACGCGGCCCCTCGTTGGGCGTGGTCGTCGAGTTCCCCCCAGGTATCGGATTCTCAGTCTGGTTACCCCCGGTATTGTTGGGGCCCAGTGGGCTCGCAATCGGCTTGCCCTGGACACGATCCCCCAGATAGTCCGCCACCGCAATGGCGTAAGCACCATCGTCGCTGATCGCGGGGTTTTCTTGTCTTGCCAGGTTCGCCAACCGCGTCAGTTCTAGACCCGTGGCGCCCGTCAATGCCAGGCATGCCACCGTTCTTAAGCACAGGGCCACTCCGCCCAGCCCCAGCCGTCTGACGACCGTGCCCAGACCGTTGTTGGCGACCTCGTTGTTGCCCGTGGCGGCCCCATCCACGCCCCCTACTGCCGCACCGATCGCCGTGCCCGCAGCCATCAAGATGCCTTCCCTGATGGGTTGCGGAATCTCCGGGTTGTTCAGCATTTCAGCCAGTTGCGGGGTCGCCGCCGCGCTGCCGGCTGCGCCTGCGGCACCGCCGACACTGCCGCTGGTGAGCAGGCCGATGCCCGCGTGCATCAGCACTCGGCTGCTGCCGCCCTCTTTCCAGTCGTTTTCGATCTGCTGCGCTTGCGTGAGCAAGGATTGCCGCTTGTCCGGGTCTTCTTCCAACGCGGCGATATTGCGCAGCCCACGGGCTTTGTCCAGCTGGTCTTGCGCGTATTGCGCTCCTGCACGGGTGGCTTGCCGTCCGAACTCCCGCGTGATGGTGATCTGCGCATTCACCTCTTCGCTCACCCGGTTCTTGTCGAAGATGGGCTTGATGCCGGTCTCCGCATCCCCCGTGCGGGCCTCGGTGTTGCCCGCCACCCCAGAGATCCCCGCGCGGCTCGTGCTTTGCGCGTTGCCCTTGTCGCTGCCCACACCCGCTCCGCTGCTGCCCAACTGGCTGCCCACGCCCACCGTGAC
>NZ_FMZC01000004.1 GCF_900102625.1 Paracidovorax valerianellae | reverse complement strand
TACTGGAACAACCATACCTTGCAAATCCTGCGCCCATCCATCAGCAGAACTACGTGTCAGATCAAGGGCTTGCAGATTGTTCAGGGCGGACTAAAAAGGCCAACATCTATCAAATTTCGATCTTCGATCCCAGTTCCACGACCGCATTGCCCGGCAGGTTCAGGAAACCGGCGGCGCCGCTTGCGTTGTGGTGCATCTGCGCGAAGAGCTTTTCGCGCCATGGAGCCATTCCGCTCCCAATGGTGGGAATGACGACATCGCGCGAGAGGAAATAGCTGGTGGTCATTGCCTCCAGTTCGCAGCCCCGCCCGCGCATGAGTGCGAGAGCGCTGGGCAGGTCTGGATCGTTCTTGAAGCCATAGTGCACGATCACCTGCCAGCAATCGCCACCCAGCGGTTCGACCTGCAGGCGCCGGTCCAGGCCGATCCAGGGAACCTCATGGCTGCGCACCGTGACGAACAGGTTCTGCTCATGCAAGACCTTGTTGTGCTTGAGGTTGTGCAGCAGAGCGTTCGGCACCGAGCCCGTCTCGGCGGTCAGGAAAACAGCGGTGCCATCCACCCGTGTCGGAGGGCTCACGAACACTGCGGTGAGAAAGTCGCGCAGGTCCAGAGAATCGTCGCGGAGCTTTTCATTGAGCAGCTCGCGCCCGCGCTTCCACGTCATCATCAAAGTGAAGACGATCCCGCCGATCAGCAACGGGAACCAGCCGCCCTGAAACAGCTTGAGCAGGTTGGAGCTGAAAAACGCCAGATCCACTACGAAGAAAGACCCCGTAGCGGCCACGCACAGCGCCAGCGGGTACTTCCAGCCATAGCAGATCACGAAGAACGTCAGCACCGTGGTGATGAGCATGTCCAGCGTGACCGCGATGCCATAAGCCGCTGCCAGATTGCTGCTGGAGCGGAACATGACCACGGCCAGCACGATGGCGACGAACAGCATCCAGTTCACGAACGGGATGTAGATCTGGCCCGTGTCGCGAACGCTGGTGTGCTGGATGTTCAGGCGCGGCAGGTAGCCGAGCTGAATGACTTGCTTGGTCACGCTGAAGGCGCCGGTGATGAGCGCCTGCGAGGCAATGACCGTGGCCATGGTGGCCATGATGACCAGCGGAATCAACGCCCAGTCGGGGGCCATCATGTAGAACGGATTTTTAACCGCTTCGGGTTCGGCCAGCAGCAAGGCGCCTTGTCCGAAATAGTTGATGGTGAGCGCCGGCATCGCCACGCTGAACCAGGCCAGGCGGATGGGCTTCTTGCCGAAATGCCCCAGGTCGGCGTACAGCGCTTCGGCGCCGGTCACGCACAGCACCACGGCACCCAGCACGATGAAGCTGGTGCCCGGGTTGTTCCAGATGAAGAGCAACGCGTGGTGCGGACTCAGGGCGCCGAGGATTTCGGGGTGGCCGATGATGTGCGGAATGCCCAGAGCGGCCAGGCAGAAGAACCACACCAGCGTGATGGGTCCGAAGTACCGCCCGATGCCGCCGGTGCCGCGCTTTTGCACGGCGAACAGGCAAAACAGCACGACCAGCGTGAGAGGGATGACGGCCTTGCCGAAATGCGGCGACACCACTTCGAGCCCTTCGACGGCCGAAAGCACCGAAATCGCAGGGGTGATGACCCCGTCGCCATAGAAGAGCGAGGTTCCGAAGATGCCGATGCACAGCAGCACGCTGCGCAGCCGGGGCTTGTCCTTCACCGCCTGCGACGCCAGCGCCAGCATGGCGATGAGTCCGCCTTCGCCGTTGTTGTCGGCCCGAAGGACCAGCACCACGTACTTGAGCGAGACGATGGTGGTCAGCGTCCAGAAGAAGATGGACAGGATGCCGTAGACGTTCTGGGGCGTGAAGGCCACGTGGCCCGAGCCGAACACCTCCTTGACCGCATACAGCACGCTGGTGCCGATATCGCCATACACGACGCCGATGGCGCCCAGGGTGAGCGCCGCGAGCGATGACTTGGAACTTTGCACTGACTGGCCCGCTGGCACCGGGGCCAACCGGGATTCCGATATTGGGGGACCGCTATTGTGGCGCGGCCCGCGCCCGATGGCACGGGGGCGGGCCGAATGTTGCAACGCAGCAACTGAGGCCGGCGGCGGCCTGCTCACCCGTCAGTCGTAGATTTCGGCCTCGGGGTTGGTGGCTTCCAGTTCGTAGCTCGCCGCCAGCATGGCCAGGCGCGCCACTACGCCATACATATAGAAGCGGTTGGGCGCGCTGGCGCCGGGGCGGGCGCCGGGCTGGGGCAGGTGCGTGCTGTGCTCGAAGGCCAGGGGCACGAAGCTGGCACCGGGCGCGTTGAGGTTTTCGTCCACCCCGCGCTCGGCGTGCATGCGGTAAAAGCCGCCGACCACATAGCGGTCCATCATGTAGACCACGGGCTCGGCCACGGCTTCGTGAACACGCTCTTGCGTCAAGACACCCTCCTGAATGATGACGTCGTTCACCGTCTGCCCGTCCTTGATGACGGCCATCTTGTTCTTGGTTTTGCGGTTGAGCGCATCCAGGTCTTTGACGTCGCGCACGGTCATGATGCCCATGCCGTAGGTGCCGTTGTCGGCCTTCACGATGACGAAAGGCTTTTCGTTGATGCCGTATTCCTTGTATTTGCGGCGCACTTTGCCCAGCTGCGCATCGACGGCGGCACGCAGCCCTTCCATGCCCGTGCCTTCATTGAAATCGACACCTTCGCAGCGGCTGAACAGCGGGTTGATGAGCCACGGGTCGATGCCCAGCAGCTTGCCGAAGCGCTTGGACACTTCTTCGTAGCTCTGAAAATGCCGGCTCTTTCGGCGCACGCTCCAGCCGGCGTGCAGCGGCGGCAGCAGATATTGCTCGTGGATGTCTTCCAGGATGCCCGGCGGGCCGGCCGACAGATCGTTGTTGAGCAGGATGGTGCAGGGATCGAAGTTCTTGAGCCCCAGACGGCCCTTGGTGCGGACCACCGGCTCGAGCGTGACGGAGTCGCCGTTGGGCAGGGTCACGGTGGTCGGCTTCTTGATCTCGGGGCTGATGGAGCCCACGCGCACGTTGAGCCCGGCCATGTTGAAGATGCGCTGCAGCTGGATCACGTTCGCCAGGTAGAACGTGTTGCGGCTGTGGTTCTCCGGCACGATCAGCAGGTTGCGCGCTTCGGGGCAGATCTTCTCGATGGCCGCCATGGCCGCCTGCACGGCCAGCGGCAGCATGTCGGTGGTCAGGTTGTTCCAGCCACCAGGAAACAGGTTGGTATCGACGGGGGCGAGCTTGAAGCCGGCGTTGCGAATGTCCACCGAGGTATAGAACGGCGGCGTGTGCTCCATCCATTCCAGGCGGAACCAACGCTCGATCGCTGGCATGGAATCGAGAATGCGCTGTTCAAGCTCGTTGATCGGCCCCGTCAGGGCTGTGATGAGATGCGGAACCATGGAAGCCCTCGGAAGACGAAAGACGCGGTGAATTGTAGGGATATGGGGATGCGTGCCGGCTTCGCAACCCCAGCCGCCGGGTTTCGCCACCCGGCAGGCGGTCAACGGCGCCAGAAAGCCGGGGTCAGCAGCACCATGAAGCTCAGGATTTCCAGCCGCCCCAGCAGCATGGCCAGGGTGCAGACCCAGAGCTGGAACTCCGTCAGCACCGCATACGTGGCCGACGGCCCGAGCAGCCCCAGCCCCGGCCCCGTGCAGTTCACGCTGGCCAGCACGGCGGAAAACGCGGTGACCAGGTCCAGGTCGGTGAGCAGCAGCACCATGCTCAGCACGGTCACCGTCGCGCCATACACGAGCATGAACGCCAGCACCGAGAAGATCATGCGGTTGTCCACCACCGCGCGGCCCAGGCGCACGGGCTGCACGGCGCGGGGATGGGCCAGGCGCGTCATCTCGCGGCGGGCCTGCTTGAGCAAAATCAGCATGCGCACCATCTTGATGCCGCCGCCGGTCGATCCCGCACTGGTCGCCACGCCCGACAGCAGCAGCATGAAAATCGGCGCGAACACCGGCCAGGCCAGGTAATCGGTGGTGGCAAAACCGGTGGTGGTGGCCACGGACACCACATGGAACAGCCCGTGGCGCAGGGCAACCAGCGGCGCATACACGTCCTTCGCCCACAGCAGCAGCGCGACGAACAGCCCGCCGCCCAGCAGCGTGAGCACGGTGGCGCGCATCTCGGGGTCGCACCACAGGCTGCCCCAATGGCCTTTGCGCAGCGCGACGAAATACAGCGCGAAGTTGCAGCTCGCTACCACCATGAACACCACCGCGATCGATTCCAGCAGTGGCGATTGAAAGTAGCCGAAGCTGCTGTCGTGCGACGACAGGCCGCCCAGGCTCACCGTGGTGAACATGTGCATGACGGCATCGGCCGGCGCCATGCCGCCCAGCCAGTAAGCCAGTGCGCACACCAGCGAAAAGAGCACGTACACGCCCCACAGGCCCTTGGCCGTTTCGGTCATGCGGGGAGTGAGCTTGGTGTCCTTGACGGGGCCGGCGGCCTCGGCCTTGAAGAGCTGGCTGGCGCCCACGCCCAGCAGCGGCAGCACGGCCACCGCCAGAATCAAAATGCCCATGCCGCCCAGCCACTGCATGAAAGTGCGCCACACGTTGACCGACAGCGGCAGCGCATCCAGCCCGGTGAGCACCGTGGCACCCGTGGTGGTCAGCCCTGAGACCGCCTCGAAATACGCGTGCGTGAACGACATGGGCTGGCCGATCTGGTGCATGGCCAGCATCAGCGGCAACGCCGCGAAAAGCGGCAGCACCACCCACACCAGAGACACCAGGATCACGCCGTGGCGCGGCTGCAGTTCGCGGGCGTGGTGGCGCAACCCGGCCCAAAGCCCGGCGCCGCACAGCAGCGTGGCGCCCAGCGCCCACGCGTATTGCGTCCACAGCCCGTCGCCCGCCCACCACGAGGCGGCCAGTGGCACGCCGAAGGCCAGCGAGAACATGCAGAGCAGCGCGCCCAGCACGCGCAGAACGGGAAGGATGTCCGCCATGGTGTCGGTGTGAAAACGTGAGGAGGACGCCGGTACAGCGGTGCGGAAGAAAGGACGGAAGGAAATGGAAAGAGAAGAGAAGAACCAGGATCGCCGGTTCAGAAGAACGTGGCGCCCAGGCGGAAGGCCTTCTCCACCTCGCGCACCAGGCGCTTGTGGGGCAGGAAGAACACCACGTGGTCCCCGCTTTCGATCACCGTGTGGCTGCGCGGGATGATGACCTCGGGCTCGGCCGTGAAGGCCGGGGCATCGGCATCGGCCGGCTCCGAACTCGGCAGGCCGCGCACGATCAGCCCCATGTGCACCTCGGGCGGCAGGTGCAGGTCGCTGACCTTGCGGCCCACCACGCGCGAGCTTTTGCGGTCGCCGCGCGCCACGATCTCCAGCGCCTCGGCCACGCCCCGGCGCAGGCTGTGCACGGCCTGCACGTCGCCGCGCCGCACGTAGGCGAGCAATTCGCCCAGCATGGCCTGCGCGGGCGACAGCGCGATGTCGATCTGCGTGCCGTGCATCAGGTCGGCGTACGAGCGCCGGTTGATCAGGGCCAGCACCCGGCTCGCGCCCATGCGCTTGGCCAGCAGGCACGCCATGATGTTGTCCTCGTCGTCGTCGGTGAGCGCGAGGAACAGGTCCACCTCTTCCACGTTTTCGTCGCCGAGCAAGTCTTCGTCGGTGGCGTCGCCCTGGAGCACCAGCACCTCGGACGGCAGCGTGGACGCCAGTTCGATGCAGCGGTCCGGATTGCCTTCGATCACTTTCAGGTGAAAGCGCCCCTGCTGCGCGAGCTGCCGCGCCAGCCGCAGGCCCACGCGCCCGCCGCCGGCGATCATGATGCGGCGCACCGGCGGCGCGGGCAGGCCGCCGCGCTGGTGCAGCGCCGCCAGCACCTGCGGAATGTGCTCGCGCGCCGAGAGCACGAAGACCTCGTCGCCCGACTCGATGCGCGTCGTGCCGTCACAGGCGATGAACCGGTCAGGCTCTTCGGGAAAGCGGCGGTAGATGGCCACCACGCGCATGGCCACCTCGGGCGCGCTGGCGCGCATTTCGCCGATGCGCATACCCGCCACCGGCGCGCCGGTGCGCACCCGCACCGACACCAGGCAGGCGCGGCCGCCCGCGAACTCGCGCACCTGCAGGGCCTCGGGGTACTCCACCAGCTTGCCGATGTAGCGGGTGAGCGACTCTTCCGGGCAGATGACGCGGTCCACCGCGAAGCCCTCCTTGCCCAGCAGCAGCGCCGCGTCTTCGCGGTCGTGGTCGAAGCCGGAGGAGCGCACCCGCGCGATGCGCGTGGGCACGTTGAACAGCATTTGCGCGACCTTGCAGCACACGAGATTCGTCTCGTCCTGCGCCGCGCAGGCGATGAGCAGGTCGGTGTCGCGGGCGCCGGCTTCGGCCAGCACTTCGGGATCGATGCCGTTGCCCACCACGCCACGCAGGTCGAAGCGGGATTCGAGATCTCGCAGGCGCTGCGCGTCCGTGTCGATGACCGTGATGTCGTTCTGCTCGGACACCAGGCTGTCGGCCACGCTGCACCCGACGCGGCCTGCGCCGAGGATGATGATTTTCATGTCAGTGTTCCGCTCCGCCGGGCCGATGGCCTGCGCAGGAGGCCATCACTGGCGCACTTCGCCTTCGCCCAGCACCACGTACTTGAGCGAGGTGAGGCCCTCGATGCCCACCGGGCCGCGGGCATGGAACTTGTCGGTGCTGATGCCGATTTCGGCGCCCAGCCCGTACTCGAAGCCGTCGGCGAAACGGGTGCTGGCGTTCACCATCACGCTGGCCGAGTCCACCTCGCGCAGGAAACGCTGGGCGTGGCCGTGGTGCGTGGTGAGGATGGCATCGGTGTGGTGGCTGGAGTAGCGGTTGATGTGCGCGATGGCCTCGTCCAGGCCGTCCACCACCTTCACGCTGATGATCGGGGCGAGGTATTCCTCGCTCCAGTCCTGCTCGGTGGCAGGCACCAGCTTGGCATTCGGCACCGCGGCCAGCAGGGCCAGGGATTCGGGGCAGCCGCGCATCTCCACGCCCTTGGCGGCGTACACCGCGCCGATCTGCGGCAGAAATTCGGCCGCCGCGCCGCGCGCCACCAGCAGGCTCTCGCTGGCGTTGCAGGGGCTGTATTTGTTCGTCTTGGCGTTGTCGGCCACCTTCACCGCCATGGCGATGTCGCAGGGGTCGTCCACATAGGTATGGCAGTTGCCGTCCAGGTGCTTGATGACGGGCACCTTGGCATCGCGGCTGATGCGCTCGATCAGGCCCTTGCCGCCGCGCGGAATGATCACGTCCACGTAGTCGGGCATGGCGATCAGGTGGCCCACGGCCTCGCGGTCGGTGGTCTGCACGAGCTGCACCGCGTCTTCGGGCAGGCCGGCTTCGGCCAGGGCCTGCTGCACCAGGGAAGCCAGCGCCTTGTTGGAATCGATCGCCTCGGAGCCGCCGCGCAGGATGCAGGCATTGCCGCTCTTGATGCTGAGGCTGGCCGCCTCGATGGTCACGTTCGGGCGGCTCTCGTAGATCATGCCGAACACGCCGATCGGCACGCGCATCTGGCCGACGCGGATGCCGCTGGGCTGCTGGCGCATGCCGGTGATCTCGCCGATCACGTCGCCCATCGCGGCGAGCTGTTCACAGCCCAGCGCGCAGGTTTCGAGCACCTTGGGGGTGAGCTTGAGCCGATCCACCATGGGTTCGGCCAGGCCGGCGGTGCGGGCCCGCTCCAGATCGCGGGCATTGCTCTCCTGCAGCGGGGCGGTCTGCTCGCGCAGCAGCCGTGCCAGGGCGAGAAGTGCTTTGCTTTTGATAGCTGCCGGCGCACGCGCCATCAGCGCGGAAGCCGCTTTTGCCTGGATGCCGAGGCCATGGGTGTATTCGGCGATGTGGAGCGCATTCATGGGCGCGATTTTGACGCAGTTGGCTGCCCGTGCGCGAGCGTGAGGATGTGGCCTGCAAAGCCAGGGGCTGCAGTGCCAGGAGTGCGCGGTCCGGCACCCATCGGTCCCGCCACCACATCACTATCAAATTAATAGCAACGCCCCCTAGAGGATATTGCGCTGGAGGCCGATTTGACCAAATTCCACCCGACCGCCGTGGCGCCAAAAGGCCCGCTGTCAGCCCAGCCCAGCGGGCGTGTCCAGATCGCGCAGCACGCCCGGGTCATCCACGGCGCACGCCTGGGCGGCCTTCCAGTCCAGCGCCCGGCGCACGCCGTCGTCGCCCGACAGGCGCTCCAGCCGGGCGTACAGCGGCGCCGGAATCAGCCGGGGGTTGCCAGGCTGGCCGGCGAACACCGGCAGCACGGGCTGCTCCGGCCGGCGCTGCCAGGCGGCGATGAGAGCGCGCAGCGTGTCGGCCCGCACATCGCCCATGTCGGCCAGCGCGACCACGATGGCCGGCGCGCCGCGCACCTGCGGCAGGGCGGCCGACAGCGACGCGGCCAGCCCCGCGCCGCGGCGGAACGACCAGGCCACCTCCACCTGCAGGCGCCGGCACAGCATCAGCCCCCAGGCATCGCCCGGCGGCAGCACGGCCACGACGCGCGGGCACACGGCCTGCAGCGGCGCGAGCGCGGCTTCCATCAACGAACCATGGCCGGGCCAGGGCACGCGGCGCTTGTCGCTGCCAAAGCGTCGCGCGTGGCCGGCGGCCAGCAGCACGCCGACCACGCCGTGGGCTGGCGCGGGCGCGGGCACAGACGTGGCAGCGTGGCGGACCGGGTCCATGCGCGGCCCGTGCCTAGACCGTGAGGTACGCGCGGCGCACGCCCTCGTCGCGCGACAGCGCGTCGATCGACCCCTCGTAGCGGATCTGGCCCTTTTCCAGCACATAGGCCCGGTCGCACACCATCTCGGCGAAGCGCACGTTCTGCTCGGACAGCAGAATGCTCGCGCCCCGGGCCTTGAGCTGCAGGATCGTCTCTGCCATCTGCTCGACGATCACCGGCGCCACGCCCTCGGACGGCTCGTCCAGCAGCACCAGGTACGGGTTGCCCATGAGCGTGCGCGCCACGGTGAGCATCTGCTGCTCGCCGCCGCTCATCTGGCCGCCGGGCCGGTCCTGCATAGCGCCCAGGTTGGGAAACAGCGTGTACAGCGCGGCCGGCGTCCACGACGGCGCCTCGCTGCCGTCGGCCCAGCGGCGGGGCGGCTGGCGCCCGACCGCGAGGTTCTCGGTGACGGTGAGGTCGGCGAACACGCGCCGGTCCTCTGGCACGAAGCCCAGCCCCCGCCGCGCGATCTCGTAGGGCTGCAGCCCGGCGATCGGGCGGCCCATGAAATCCACCCGCCCCTGCCGCCTGGCCAGCAGCCCCATGATGGCCTTGAAGGTGGTGGATTTGCCCGCGCCGTTGCGGCCCATCAGCGCCACGACCTCGCCGCGGCGCACCTGCAGCGACACGTCGAACAGGATGTGCGCCGCGCCGTACCAGGCATTCAGGCCGGACACCTCCAGCAGCGGCGCCGACCCATCGAATGCATTCACCGCCGTCATGCCGCCCCCGCCTGCGCTGCGCCGCTGCCGGCTCGGCCTTGGCCGAAGGTGGTGCCGGCACCCAGATACACCGCCTGCACCTCGGGATGGTTGCGGATGGCCTGCCCGGTGCCTTCGGCGATGAGCCGCCCCCGCGCCAGCACGATCACGCGGTCGGCATGGGCGAAGACGACGTCCATGCTGTGCTCGGTGAACAGCACGGCCATGCGGCGCTCGACGACGAGGCGCCTGGTCAGCGCCATGAGGTCGTTGCGCTCGGTCGGCGCCATGCCGGCCGTGGGCTCGTCCATCAGCAGCAGCCGGGGACCGTGGGCGAGCGCCATGGCCAGCTCCACGCGCTTGATGTCGCCGTAGGCCAGTTCGCTGCAAGGGCGGTCGGCCTGCGCGTCCATGCCGACCTGCGCCAGCAGCGCGAGCGCCTCGCCCCGGTACTGCGGCGCCGCGGGCCGCCACAGCGCGAACACGCGGCGGTGGTGCGACAGCAGCGCCATCTGCACGTTCTCGACCACCGTGAGCGCGGCGAAGGTGGCCGCGATCTGGAACGTGCGGCCCACGCCCAGGCGCCAGATGGCACGCGGCTGCAAGCCCACCAGCTCGCGGCCCTGCAGCCGCACCGAGCCGGCAGACGCCGGCGTCTGCCCGCCGACCATGTTGAAGGTGGTGGACTTGCCCGCGCCGTTGGGGCCGATGAGCGCCAGCAGTTCGCCTTCCGCCAGGTCGAAGCTGATGCCGTCCACGGCCTGCACGCCGCCGTAGGATTTGCGGAGGTTGCGCACTTGCAGCAAGGTCATGGCCCGGCCTCCCCAGCCGTTGCGGGCACCCGGGCCCGGCGCCGCGCGGCCCAGCCGTGCGCGACCTGTTGCGCAAAGCCCGCGATGCCCTGCGGGAACGCCAGCACCAGCAGCAGGATGACGCCGCCGAACAGCGCGCGCCAGTAGTCCGTGGCCCGCATGATGGTGTCTTGCAGCACGTTGAACGCGGCCGCCCCGACGATGGGGCCCAGCAGCGTCTGGATACCGCCCAGCAGCACCATGACCAGCCCGTCCACCGATTTGCCCACCGCCATGGCCTCGGGCGAAATGCTGCCCTTGGAAAAAACGAACAGGCTGCCGGCAAGGCCGCCGAACACGCCCGCGATCACGAAGGCCATCCACTGCACGCGCTTGACGTCGATGCCCACGGCGTCGGCGCGCAGCGCCGAATCGCGGCCCGCGCGCAGGGCCAGGCCGAACGGTGCGAACAGCATGCGCCGCAGCGCGAACAGCGACAGCGCCACCAGCGCCAGCGTGAGGTAGTAGTAAGCCGTGCCGCCGAGCCACGGCGCGGGCCACACGCCGATCATGCCGTTGGAACCGCCGGTGACGTCGTCCCACTGGAACACGATCGACCACACGATCTGCGAGAACGCGAGCGTCAGCATGGCCAGGTACACGCCCGACAGGCGCACGCAGAACCACCCGAAGACGAGCGCCCCGGCCCCTGCGACCAGCGGCGCCGCCGCCATGGCCAGCGGCATGGGCATGCTGAAGGCCTTGAGCAGCACCGCCGCGCCGTACGCACCCAGCCCGTAATAGGCCGCGTGGCCGAACGAATGCATGCCGCCCGGGCCCATGATGAAGTGCAGGCTCACGGCGAAAAGCACCGCCACGAGCACGTCCTGCGCCAGCACGGTGGCATACGGCAGCCACGCCGACAGCAGCGGCAGCGCCGCCATGGCGGCCAGCACGATCAGCACCGCGGCCTTGAACAGCGGCGTGCCCGGGCGCAGCGGCGCCTCCACCGGCGCCGAATTGCGGCTGACCGTCTGCGGCCGGCCCATCAGGCCCCAGGGCCGGAACACGAGCACGAGCGCCATCACCAGAAACTCCACCACCAGCGTGAGCTTGGAGAACGACACCTCCACGCCGAACCAGTGCACCGTGCCCAGCCCCACGCACAGCGCCTTGATCTCGGCGATCAGCAGCGCGGCCACGTAGGCGCCCGGGATCGACCCCATGCCGCCCACCACCACGATCACGAACGCCTCGCCGATCGCACGCAGGTCCAGCGCCAGGCTGGCCGGCTCACGCGGCAACTGCACCGCCCCGCCCAGGCCCGCGAGCATGGCGCCCAGCGCGAACACGCCCGTGAAAAGCCACGCCTGGTTCACGCCCAGCGCGCCGAGCATTTCGCGGTCCTGCGTGGCGGCGCGCACCAGCGTGCCCCAGCGGGTGCGCGTGAGCAGCAGCCACAGCAGGCCGAGCACCGCCGGCCCGATGGCGATCAAAAGCAGGTTGTAGGTCGGGTACTGCCGGCCCATCAGTTCGATCGATCCGGCCAGGCCCGGCGCGCGCCGGCCCAGCAGCTCCTCCGGTCCCCATAGCCACAGCACCGCGTCGTTCACCACCAGCACCAGCGCGAACGTGGCCAGCAGCTGGAACAGCTCAGGCGCCTTGTAGATGCGCCGCAGCAGCACCACCTCCACCAGCGCGCCGATGGCGCCCACCAGCAGCGCGGCCAGCATCAGGCTGAACCAGTAGCCGACGGGCCCGCCCAGCAGGCCGCCCAGCCGCTCGACGAGCGAATACGCCAGGTAGATGCCCAGCATGTAGAACGAGCCGTGCGCGAAGTTGACGATGCGCGTCACCCCGAAGATGAGCGACAGGCCCGCCGCCACCAGGAACAGCGACGACGCCTCGGCCAGCCCGTTGAGCAGCTGGATCAGGAAGCCGGACAGGTCCATGGCGGTGCCCGGTCAGGGCACGGGGCGCAGCTTGCGGACTTCGGCGTCGGGCGGCAGCAGCGTCTCGCCGGGCACGTAGCGGTAATCCACCATCACGCCCTTGCCGTCCTTGAGCGCGATCTTGCCCACGTACACGCCCAGGGTGGACTGGTGGTCGAGCGCGCGGTATTCGATCGCGCCGTCGGGCGTGGGCACCTTGAGGCCGCTGAACGCCTTGACCATCGATTCGGCATCGGTCTTGCCGCCGGCGCGCTTCACGCCTTCGGCCAGCGACTTGATCGTGCTGTAGCCGATCACCGAGCCGAGCCGCAGGTCTTCCTTGCCGTATTTGGCTTGGTAGGCCGCGACGAACGCCTTGTGGGCCGGCGTGTCGATGCTGTACCAGGGGTAGCCCGTCACGATCCAGCCCACGGGCGCTTCGTCGCGCAGCGGCTCCAGGTATTCGGGCTCGCCGGTCAGCACGCTGACCACGGGCGTGTTCTTGAACAGGCCGCGCGTCGTGCCTTCGCGCACGAACTTGGCGAGGTCGGGGCCGAAGAGCACGTTGAAGATCGCATCGGGCTTGGCGTCGGCGATGGCCTGGGCCACGCTGCCGGCGTCCAGCTTGCCCAGCGGCGCGGCCTGCTCGATCACGAACTCGATGTCGGGCTGCTGCTCCTTCATGCGCTTTTTGAAGGTATCGACCGCGGACTGCCCGTATTCGTAGTTGGGGTACACGATGGCCCAGCGCTTTTTCTTGAGCTTGAGCGCATCGGGCACCAGCGCGGCCGACAGCATGTAGGTGGACGAGCGCAGGCGGTAGGCATAGGCGTTGCCGTTTTGCCAGGTGATCTTGTCGGTGAGCGCTTCGCTGGCGAGGAAGAACTTTTTCTTTTGCTGGGCGTAGTCGGCCAGCGCCAGCCCGATGTGCGACAGGAAGGTGCCCACCAGCAGGTCCACGCGCTCGCGCGAGACCAGTTCGTCGGCCAGGCGCACCGCCTCGCCGGGGTTGGCGTTGTCGTCGCGCGTGACGAGCACGAGCTTCTTGCCGCCGACGCCGCCCGCGGCGTTGACCTCGTCCACTGCCAGGTTCATGCCCTTCTTGTAGGCCTCCAGGAACACCGGCTGGGCCTTGTAGCTGTTGATCTCGCCGATCTTGATCGTGCCCTGCGCCCAGGCGGGGGCCGCGCCCAGCACGGCGACACAGGCCGCGGCCAGCCAGCGCGCGCCGGCGCCCGCAACGAAACGGTGGGGAAAGCTCATGACAACTCCTAGCGAAATAGAGGGCGGACTGCCTTTTTTGCGGGTCCGCCAGCGCAAACCCCCGATGCTGGCACATTCGCCGCGGGCCGAGCCCCGAAATCGCAGCGATCGCAGGGCCTTGCGGACCGCATTGTCCCGGGTGCGCGGCCGGCCCGGGCGACCGCGCAGGGCGCCGGCCGTGTTAAACACGCCGGGCCATCTCGACGCCGCCCTGCCCCATTCGGCATGGCGCGGCCTTCTCCACCACTGTTTTCGGGACTTTCATGCGCACGCCTTTCGAACTCGTCACCGCCCACTACGCCGCCTCCGCCCGCCAGGACATCGCCGCCATGATGGCCGACATGGCCCCCGACGTGCAGTGGACCGAAATGGCGGGCTTTCCGTGTGCCGGCACCTGGGTGGGTCCGCAGCAGGTGATCGACAACGTGTTCAAGGTGCTGGGCGCCGACTGGATCGGCTACCGCTTCGATCTGGAGACGCTGATCGACGGCGGCGACCGCATCGTGGGCGTCGGCAGCTACTCGGGCACCCATGGCCGCACGGGCAAGGCCCTGCAGGTGCGGGCCGCGCACGTGTGGCAGGTGCAGGGCGAGCAGATCGTGCGCTTCGAGCAGTTCACCGACACCCTGCTGGTCGATCGCGCGATGGCCTGATTCCGGGCGCGGGAGCAATACAGTCCACCGTTTGCTATTAAATTAATAGCTATGCACCCTAGTGATTATTGCGCTGGAGCCCGATTTGATCAGACACCCGAAAACCCGGGGACATTCCCACCCGGCAGCCGGCAGTCCGAGACCGGCGTCGCCGTGCCGGCAGGGTCGGCGCGGCGGAGCGGGGCCGGCCTCCGCGCGGCCCATTCGGCGCCGAGGGTTCACGGCGGGCTTTTATAATCCGCGCTCCCTTGGGGAGTAGCCGGCTTTCGTGCAATGTATTTCGAGCGTTGTACGAAGGCGCCTGCGTCAACACACTCGGCATGCTGCATGCCGTGGCGCCGGCAACCGTTGCGGTTGGCGAGACCATCGGCATGCCACCGCGACGACAGGTCGGGCAGCGGGGGCGTGCCTTTGCGCTCGCCCGGCCGCACAACGACTCCCCCACCATGAATTTCGCCTCCACCGCCCTGCTCGCGCTGGCCATGTCCACCGACGCGTTCGCGGCCGCCGTCGGCAAGGGCAGCGCCCTGCAGAAACCCCGCTGGTCCGAAGCGCTGCGCACCGGCGCCATCTTCGGCGTGATCGAAGCCCTCACACCCATCGCCGGCTGGGCCTTGGGCTACGCCGCCTCGGGCTATGTGAAGGAATGGGACCACTGGATCGCCTTCGCGCTGCTGTCCGTGCTGGGCCTGCGCATGGTGTTCGCCGCCTTCCAGGCGCCCGATGCCGAAGCGGCCGAAAAGCCCGCCCGCCACGGCTTCTGGCTGCTGGCCGTCACGGGTTTCGCCACCAGCATCGACGCGATGGCGGTGGGTGTGGGGCTGGCGTTCGTGGATGTGGGCATCCTGCCCGTGGCCGCCGCCATTGGCCTGGCGACCTTCGCCATGGTCACGATCGGCGTGATGGTGGGCCGTGTGCTGGGCAGCATCGCGGGCCGCTGGGCCGAGGCCGTCGGGGGGCTGCTGCTGATCGGCATCGGCTCGGTCATCCTGTACGAACACCTGACGGCGCTCTGAGCCCGCCGCTGCCGCTACCCTTGCCGCATGACGACCTCACCCGACCCCATCGCACCAAGCCCGGCCCTGGCCCAGCTCGCCCTGCTGGAATCCGCCCTGGCGGAATGCCGCACGCAGAGCGGCCCGGCCACCGCCTTGAGCGACACCGCCCGTGCGCAGACGGCGCTGCTGGCCGCGCTGCCCCCGCGCTACGCCGAAGTGCTGCACGGGCTGCTCGACCGCCTTGAATCGAGCGCGCTGTTTTCCGAAGAAAGCTGCTCGTTCAGCCAGAAAGACCTGCTGGACAGCCTGCAGCAGTGGGCGGACAAGGCCGGCGCCACGCTGCGCGCCGCTGGCTGATCAGCGTTCCGCGCGCCCTGCCCACTTTTCCTTGGCGATGTAGGCCCGCACGCCCAGGCCCATGAACGGCTCGGGCGGCATGCGGCGGGGGGCGCCCAGGGCCAGCGCGTCGGCGATCAGCGGGTGGTCTTGCCCCAGCGCCAGATCGGCCGCGAGCGCCCCGAGCACCGTGTGCTTGACGATGCCAACGCCGTTGCAGCCCGCCACGCCGTGCACGTTGGCAGCGAAGCGGCCCCAGCGCGGGGCGCCGTTGCGCGTGATGGCGATGGCGCCTTCCCAGAAGTGCGCCAGGGGCACATCGGCCAGCTGCGGAAACCGCGCATCGAACACGGCGCGGTGCGTGCGCCGAACGCGCTCGCGCACGGCGGGGGCCACGCGAAAGCGCGGCGCATATTCAAAGCCCTGGCGCACCAGCAGGCGGTGGTCGTCGGTGTAGCGCAGCGTGGCACCGGCCACGGCGTTCACGGGCGTCACGCCCCAGCCTTCCGGGACGCCCAGGCGCTCCTGCTGTTCGCTCGTGAGCGGTGCGCTCAGCGAGCCGAAGGTGGCCAGCGGAAAGGTTTCGCTTTGAAAAAACCCGAGTTGCTGCGCGAAGCCGTTGCTGGCCACGATGAGCTGCGGCGCCTCGATGCGGCCCTGCGCCGTGTGCGCCACGACGGCGTGCGGCGCGATGTCGAGCGTGTGCACCGGGGTGTTCTCGTACAGGGCTACCTGGCCCGGCAGTGCCACCGCCAGACCCTGGCAGAGCGCTGCCGGGTTCAACAGCACGGTGCCGGGCGTATGCAGGCCGGCGGCGAAGTAGCGCGTGCCCAGCCGCGCAGCGAGCGCATCGCGGCCCAGCAGCTCGTGCGGCTCGTTCAGGGCGCTCAGCTCCGCGACATGGTGGGCCAGCGTGCGCTCGGCCGCAGGCGACACCGCGCAGTGGTATTTGCCGGCACGGCGCCATTGGCAATCGATGGCGTGCCGGGCGATCTGCTGCTGCAGGTCGGCCATGCCGGCCGCCAGCAGGCGCTGGTAGTGCGCCGCCTGCCGCAGTTCTTCGAGCGAGCTGCCCACGTTGTGCGGCACGTCGATGGCAAAGCCCGAGTTGCGGCCCGAGGCGTTGTCGCCCACCGTGCCGGCGTCGACCAGCACCACGCGGGCGTGCGGCCGCAGTTCGGCCAGGCGCCGCGCCGCGGCCAGGCCGGCATAGCCCGCACCCAGCACCAGCCAGTCGGCCCGCACGGTGCCCTGCAGCGCGGGGCGAGGCCTGCGGGGCGCAAGAATGGCCGACCAGCCATTGGTGGCGTCGTCGGCCGGCAGCCGCCCCAAAGTCAGCGAGGGCAGCGAAGGCGAAGAAGGCCGCGAGGGCTTTCGCAGCGCCGCCGGAGCGCCGGTCACCGCGCCCCGCAGGCTTTGCAAAGCTGCAGCGCGAGCCGCTGCAGCGCCTGCCAGCCGTCGGTGGGCCAGTCGGGCACCTTGAGGCCCTTGACGATGCCGTCCACCGTGTGCGCCGACTGCAGCAGCCGGGCAGCGGCCGCGTCGGACAGGCGCGGGGCGACGCGCTCGAACAGGCGCTCCTTCGGTCCCCAGATGCGGTTTTCGCGCAGGGCGATCGGCAGGGGCTTGCCGGCGTTGAGCGCGTCTTTCACGCGCTTCAGGCCGCGAATGTCTTCGGCCAGTGCCCAGTGCACCAGCACCTCGGCCTCGCCCTCGGCCTGCAGGCCGTCGAGCATGCGCTGCACGCGCGCCACCTGGCCCGACAGCACGGCTTCGGAGAGCTTGAACACGTCGTAGCGCGCCACGTTGAGCACCGCCGCCTCGACCTGCGCCCACGACAGTTCGCCGGGCGGATGCAGCAGCGCGAGCTTGGCGATCTCCTGGTGCGCGGCCAGCAGGTTGCCTTCCACGCGGTCGGCAAAGAACTGCAGCGTGCGCTGCCCCTCTTCGCCGCCGGCCACGCGCTGGCCCTGCAGCGACAGGCGCTGGGCGATCCACTGCGGCAGCGCGGCGCGCTCCACGGGGTCGATCTGCACCGAGATGCCCCGGGCATCCAGCGCGCTGAACCACGCGCCGGTGCGAGTGGCCTTGTCCAGGCGCGGCAGCAGCACCAGGGTGAGCGTGCTGTCGTTGCCCTGCGCGGCCTCGGCGATCTGCTGCAGTGCCGCGCCGCCGTCCTTGCCGGGCTTGCCGGAGGGAATGCGGATCTCCACGATCTGCTTGTCGGCGAAGAGCGAGAGCGAACCACCCGCCGCCAGCACGGCGCTCCAGTCGAAGTGCGCGCCGGCCACCGTGTGGCTGCTGCGCTCGGTGTAGCCCTGGCTGCGCGCCGCCGCCCGGATGGCGTCGGCCGCCTCTTGCTGCAGCAGCGGCTCGTCGCCATGCAGCGTGTAGAGCGGGCGCACGCCCTTTTGCAGGTGCGCGGACAGCTGGTTCAGGGCGACTTGCATGGGAGCGGCCGGAGCAGGGGTTTTGAATGAAACAGGCCGTGCGCCCTAGTAATGATTGCGCTGGCAGCTATTAAATCAATAGCAAACGAAGCATCGGCCATCAAAGCGGGCGCGCTGCTGCCAGCCGGCGCAGCAGCTGCTGCACGAGGTCGGTCTGCATGTTGCGGTACAGCAGCGCCTCTTCGGCCTCCTTGGCCAGCGCGATGCTTTCGTTGTAGCTCACGTCGCGCTGCTGCAGCAGTTCGGTGTCGGGCACCAGCTCCGCGCCCTGCTGGTTGCGAAGCCGAAAGTGAATGCGCAGGCGCAGTTGCAGTTCGCGCACCTGGCCGGAGGCGTTGTAGCCCACCACCACGCGCTCGCGCTGCTCGGACAGCAGCTCGAAGATGGCTTCGGCGTTGGGCTTTTGCGCCGGATCGCGCAGCACCGTGAGGTTGCCGCCCGCGCCCTGCAGCGTGCGCTGCAGCTCGCGCGCCAGGGGCGAGCCCCCGCCGGCCTCCACATAGAGCGAGCGGAACTGGAACTCGGGCGCGCGGCGCAGGTGAAAGCCGCAGGCGGCCAGGGGCGCCACGGCCAGCAGCGACAAAAGGGTGCGTTTTTGCATTGTCAGATGACCACGTTGACCAGGCGGCCCGGCACGACCACGATCTTCTTGGGCGTGGCGCCGTCCGCCTGCTTGACGAAAGCCTCGCTCGCGAGGGCGGCGCGCTCGATCTCGGCCTTGTCGGCCGAGGCGGGCACGCGGATGGAGCCGCGCAGCTTGCCGTTGACCTGCAGCATCAGCTCCAGCTCGTCCTGCACCAGCGCATCGGCATCGGCCTGGGGCCACGGCGCATCGAGCAAGTCGCCGAGCGCGCCGGCATAGCCCAGGCCGCTCCACAGGCTGTGCGCGATGTGGGGCGTGGCCGGGTACAGCACGCGCAGCAGGATGCCGAAGCCTTCGATCAGCGCGACCGGCGCGCCGGCGCTGCCTTTGGCCTTGAAGTCTTCCAGCGCGTTGATCATCTTCATCGCGCCGGACACGACGGTGTTGTACTGCATGCGCTGGTAGTCGTAATCCACCTGCTTGAGCACGGTGTGGATCTCCAGCCGCAGGGCCTTGGCCTCTTTGCCGAACGGCACTTCCTTCAGGGCGGAGGCGCCCGCCACGCTGGCCAGCGCCGCGTCCTTGTCGATGGCCGCGAGCTTGAGGCCGAAGTTCCACACCCGGCGCAGGAAGCGGTAGCTGCCTTCCACGGCCGCGTCGTTCCACTCCAGCGTGGCTTCGGGCGGCGCGGTGAACATGGTGTACAGGCGGGCGGTGTCGGCGCCGTAGCGCTCGATCAGGTCCTGCGGATCGACGCCGTTGTTCTTGGACTTGGACATGGTGCCCACGCCCTCGTAGTCGATGGCCGTGCCCGCGGGCAGGCTGCCGACGGCGTTCTTGAGCTTCGCGCCCACGATCTTGCCGGCCTCGTCGAGCACGTGCTCGACGTCGTGCGGCCAGAAATACTCCTTGCCACCCTGCTCGGTGCGGCGCGAGTAGATGTGGTTGAGCACCATGCCCTGGGTGAGCAGCTTGGTGAAGGGCTCGTCGATCTTCACCAGGCCCAGGTCGCGCATCACCTTGGTCCAGAAGCGTGCGTACAGCAGGTGAAGAATCGCGTGTTCGATGCCGCCGATGTATTGGTCCATCGGCATCCAGTAGTCGGCACCTTCGGCCACCATGGCTTCGCTGTTCTTCGGGTCGCAATACCGCATGAAGTACCACGAGCTGTCCACGAACGTGTCCATGGTGTCGGTCTCGCGGCGCGCGGCCTTGCCGCAGACCGGGCAGGTCACGCCGGCATGAAAGCCCTCGTGGTGGTGCAGCGGGTTGCCCGAGCCGTCCGGCACGCAGTCGGTGGGCAGGACCACCGGCAGGTCTTTTTCGGGCACGGGCACGGCGCCGTGCTCGTCGCAATGGATGATCGGGATCGGCGTGCCCCAGTAGCGCTGGCGCGAAACGCCCCAGTCGCGCAGGCGCCAGGTGGTCTTGGTCTCGCCCAGGCCCTTTTGCGCGAGCGCATGCGCCACGGCCTGCACGGCCTCGGCGTAGGACAGGCCGCTGAAGCTGTCGGAGTTGACGGTGACGCCGCGCTGCTTGTCGCCGTACCAGTCCTGCCAGTGGTGGTAGTCGAAGGTTTCGCCATCGACCAGCACGACCTGCTTGATGTCGATGCCGTACTTGAGCGCGAACGCGAAGTCGCGCTCGTCGTGCGCGGGCACGCCCATCACGGCGCCGTCGCCGTAGCCCATGAGCACGTAGTTGCCGACCCACACCGGCACCTCTTCGCCGGTGAGCGGGTGCGTCACCACGAGGCCCGTAGGCACGCCCTTCTTTTCCTGCGTGGCCAGTTCCGCCTCGGTCGTGCCGCCGCTCTTGCACTCTTCGATGAAGGCGGCAATGGCCGAATTGCCCTGCGCCGCACGGGCCGCGAGCGGGTGCTCGGGCGCCACGGCGCAGAAGGTCACGCCCATGATGGTGTCGGCGCGCGTGGTGAAGACGTACATGCGCCCGTCGCCGATCAGCGTGCCGTCGGCCGCGCGGATGTCATGCGGGAAGGCGAAGCGCACGCCTTCGCTCTTGCCGATCCAGTTCTCCTGCATGAGCTTGACGCGCTCGGGCCAGCCGGGCAGCTGGTCGCCGGTGACGAAGCCGAGCAGCTCTTCGGCGTAATCGGTGATCTTGAGGTAGTAGCCCGGAATCTCGCGCTTTTCCACCGTGGCGCCCGTGCGCCAGCCCTTGCCGTCGATCACCTGCTCGTTGGCCAGCACGGTCTGGTCCACCGGGTCCCAGTTGACGACCTGCGTCTTGCGGTAGGCGATGCCCTTTTCCAGCATCTTGAGGAACAGCCACTGGTTCCAGCGGTAATAGCTCGGGTCGCAGGTGGCGACTTCGCGCGACCAGTCGATGGCCAGGCCCATCGCCTGCATCTGCTTTTTCATGTACGCGATGTTGTCGTACGTCCACTGCGCGGGCGGCACGCCGTTCTTGAGCGCCGCGTTCTCGGCCGGCAGGCCGAAGGCGTCCCAGCCCATCGGCATCAGCACGTTCATGCCCTTCATGCGCAACTGGCGCGCGAGCATGTCGTTGATGGTGTAGTTGCGCACGTGGCCCATGTGCAGCTTGCCGCTGGGGTAAGGCAGCATGGAGCAGGCGTAGAACTTCTTCCGGCTCGCATCCTCGGTCACGCGGTAGGCGTCGGTGGCCGTCCAGTGGCCCTGCGCGGCGCGCTCGACCTCGGTGTGGTTGTATTTGTCTTGCATGGGTTGGCGGGGCCGCCACGGTGCGGCCACGAAAGAAAGTGAGCGGAATGTCAGCCGGCGATTTTAGGCGCGATGCCGCTGGCGGACTCTACGAACTGCCGAGCGGTGCATCGCCGACCATCGCGGCCCGAATGTGACCCTCTCGCAGTCCGGACTGAAGGATCAACGCGGCGCGGCCGGGGCGGCCGGGGCCGCCGCCTGGGCCGGATCGGCCACGAAGGCGATACGCCGCAGGCCCGCCGCGTTGGCCGCGCCCATCAGCTCGACCACCCGGCCATAGGGCACGGCGGCATCGGCGCGCAGTTGCACTTCGGTGTCGGGGCGCTGGCCGGCCAGTTGCGCCAGCCGCTCGGCCAGCGCGGCCGGGGCCAGCGGCACGTCGTCCAGGTAAGCCTGCCCCGCCTTGTCGAGCACGAGGGTGACCGACTGCGGCGGCGCGCCCGGCGTGGCGCCCTCGGCGCGCGGCAGGTCCAGGCGGATCGAACTCGCCAGCAGTGGCGCGGTGAGGATGAAGATGACCACCAGCACCAGCATCACGTCGACCAGCGGCGTCATGTTGATGTCGCTCATGGGCTGCGGCCCGGCGGTGCGTTCGAGGCGGCCGAATGCCATGGCGCGGTCGCGTGCGGCGTCAGTCGTTCGCCGCAGCGAGCGGGGCGATGCCGGCGTCGTCCAGCACCAGTTCGCGCAGGTCGCGCGCGAAGCCTTCGAGGTCGGCCTCGATGCGGCCGATGAAGCGGCCGAACACGTTGTAGGCCAGCACGGCGGGAATGGCCACCGTCAGCCCGGCGGCGGTCATCACCAGCGCCTCGCCCACGGGCCCGGCCACGCGGTCGATGGTGATCTGGCCCGCGCCGGCCATGGCCGTGAGCGCATGGTAGATGCCCCACACCGTGCCCAGCAGGCCCACGAAAGGCGCCGTGGAGCCCACGGTGGCCAGCAGCACCTGCCCGAACTGCAGCCGGCCCAGCACGGCATGCAGCGCATCGCGCAGGCCGCGCGTGAGCTGCTGCGAAAGGCTGCCGCGCACGGCCAGGGTGGCGGCGCCCTGGCCGCCGGCGCCGGCCAGCGCACCTGCAGCCTGCACCAGCGGCATCACGAGGGCATCGCGGTCAAAGGTGGGGAGGCGTTCCGCCGCCGAGGCGATCGACGGGGCCTGCCAGAAAGCAGAGATGGCGCGCACCACGTCGCCACCCGCGCGGCGCATCAGCAGTGCCTTCCAGACAATCACGACCCAGCTGGCGACCGACATGGCCAGCAGCAGCAGCGCGCTGATCTGGGTGACCGCGTCGCCCTGACGCCACCAGTGCAGGCCGTCCATCGCGTGCGCGCCGGCCGTCAGGCGGCGTTCAGGCCCAGCACGTCGAACATGTCGAACAGGCCGGTCTTGTGCGCGGCGAGGAATCGCACGGCGCGCAGGCTGCCCTGCGCGTAGGTCGTGCGGCTGGCGGATTTGTGGGTGATCTCGATGCGCTCGCCGGTACCGGCGAACATCACGGTGTGGTCGCCCACGATGTCGCCGCCGCGGATCGCCGAAAACCCGATGCTGGATGGATCGCGCTCGCCGGTGATGCCTTCGCGGGCATAGACGGCGCAGTCTTTAAGATCGCGGCCCAGGGCCTGGGCGATGACCTCGCCCATCTTGAGCGCGGTGCCCGAGGGCGCGTCCACCTTGTGGCGGTGATGGCTCTCGATGATCTCGATGTCGTAGCCGGTGGACATGGCCTTGGCGGCCAATTCCAGCAGTTTGAGCGTGACGTTCACGCCCACGCTCATGTTGGGGGACAGCATGATGGCCGTGCGCGCGCTGGCGGCGGCGATCTCGGCCTTGTCCGCGTCCGACAGGCCCGTGGTACCGATCACCATCTTGACGCCCGTCTCGGCGCACACCGCCAGGTGGGCCATGGTGCCTTCCGGGCGGGTGAAGTCGATCAACACGTCGGCATGGCGCAGGCCTTCGCGCACATCGGCCGTGATGGCCACGCCGCTGGCATGGCCCAGGAAGGCCGTGGCGTCGGAACCGATGGCCGGGCTGGCCGCCACGTCGAGCGCGCCTGCCAGCACGCATTCGCCGTCGGTGGCGCGGATGGCCTCGATCAGCATGCGGCCCATGCGGCCGGACGCCCCGGCAACCGCCACGCGGCAGGGGGTGGAGGAAGAGGCGGTCGGGGTGTTGGAGGCGGTCATGCAAAAAAGCGGCTAAGCCGCAGGGCCGGTGTGCACCAGGCCCTGGCCGGCGGGAATCAGCGAGTCGACGATTCCAGCGGCGGGTAGCTGGACGGCGGCGTGGGCACGGGGGAATCGGCGGGCTCGGGCAGCGTGGCCGGTTTGGGGAACTTGGCCAGCTGGGCCTCGGTCGCCTCCAGCACCGGCACCTTGTTCTTCGGGGTGCGGGTGCCCAGCGTGGCGACGAACTCTGCCTCGGTGGGCATCTCGTCGCCCTCGGCCCGGTCGAACAGGTCGCCGTTGAAGAACACGGTGAGCTTGCGCGACTGCACTTCGACGCCGGGGCGTTTCAGCGTGAAGACGTATTCCCAGCGGTCGGCGTGGAACAGGCTGGTCACGAGGGGCGTGCCCAGGATTTCCTTGACCTGCTGGCGCCCCATGCCGGGCTTGAGCGCCTCGACCTGTTCACGGGAGACAAAATTGCCCTGCACCACATCCACCTTGTAGGGAGTGACCAGGTTGGCGACGCGGTTGCTGGCGCTATCGAAGCTGCCGCAGGCCGTCAAGCTGGCGCCGAACAACAGGGTCAGGGCCCAACGGGCGCTGCAGCGGGCGGAAACGGACATGGATGTAGGCATAGGCGATATGATCCGACCCATTGTAGCGGCAGGTTCTCCCGGGCTTTGGCACGCTGGTTTGGTACACGGAAACCCCTGTCATGACGAACATCGACGAACTCAAGAGCACCGGCCTGAAGGCGACCCTGCCGCGCCTGAAGATCCTCGAGATCTTCCAGAAAGGCGCGCAGCGCCACATGACCGCGGAAGACGTGTTCCGCGTGCTGCTCGAAGAGCGCTCGGACATCGGCCTGGCCACCGTGTACCGCGTGCTCACGCAGTTCGAGCAGGCCGGTATTTTGAACCGCAGCAACTTCGAAAGCGGCAAGGCGGTGTATGAGCTCAACGAGGGCCAGCACCACGACCACTTCATCTGCACGGTGTGCGGCAAGGTCGAGGAGTTCTACGACCCCGAGATCGAAAAGCGCCAGCAGCTGGTCGCCAAGGCCAAGGGCTGGGTAGTGCAAGACCACTCGATGGCGCTGTACGGCCAATGCGCCACGTGCGCCAAGCTGGCCACGTCGCACAACCACCGCTGATCACCCAAGGGATCGCGCCCGGCAGTCCGGGCCATCGGCCTCTGATCTGGATCAGGAGCCGTCGCGCTCCATGGCGCGACGGTGCCGCTCCACGAATTCCTGGTAGGTATCGATCCCGCGCAGGTTCAGGATGGTGTTGCGCACGGCGGCCTCGACCAGCACGGCGATGTTGCGGCCGGCCACCACCTGGATCACCACCTTGAGCACGGGCACGCCCAGGACATCCTGCGTGAGGGGCTCGTACGGCAGGCGCTCGTAGTCGCGCTCCAGCGTTTCCTTGCGCACCAGGTGCACGATGAGCTTGAGCCGCATCTTGCGCCGCACTGCGGTTTCGCCAAAAATCGCGCGAATGTCCAGCAGGCCGATGCCGCGCACTTCCAGCAGGTTCTGCAGCAGGTCGGGGCACTTGCCTTCGATGGTGGTCTGGTTGATGCGAAACAGGTCCACTGCGTCGTCCGCCACCAGGCCGTTGCCGCGCGAAATCAGTTCCAGGCCCAGTTCGCTCTTGCCCAGCCCGGATTCGCCGGTGATCAGCACGCCCAGGCCCAGGATGTCCATGAACACGCCGTGCATCGTGGTGCGGTCGGCGAAGTGCTTGGACAGGTACGCACGCAGCACGTCGATGACGAAGGCCGACGACTCGTGCGTGGAGAACATCGGAATCTGCGCGCGCTCGCACATGGACAGCAGCGCATCGGGCGCGACCTGGCTGTCGGCCAGCACCAGCACCGGGGGCTCCAGCGTGACGATGCGGGCGATGCGGCGCTTGCAATCTTCGGGCGTGGCGTTGGTCAGGTAGGCGGTTTCGCGCTCGCCCAGGATCTGCACCCGATAGGGATGGATGTAATTGAGGTAGCCCACCAGGTCGGCGCCGGAGCGCGCGGAGCGCACCGCCACTTCGTCGAAGCGGCGCTCTGAGGCGCCGAGGCCGGCCACCCATTCCCACTTCAGCGCGGCGCGGAATTCCTCGAAGAGGACATCGGCGCTGACAACATTGGGTTTCACAAGAATCTCAGCGGGGATCGGTCGCGGTGGCGGCGGATCAGGCCGTGGCCTGGGCGGACTGCCAACCGGCGATCAGGCCGTGCAGCTCGGAGGCATCGGTGCTGCCCTTGATGCGCTCGCGCAGCGAGCCGTCGCTCAGCAGCTCGGCGATCTCGGACAGGATTTCCAGGTGTTTCTGCGTGGCCGCCTCGGGCACCAGCAGGAAGATCAGCAAACCGACCGGCTGCTCATCCGGCGCATCGAAACCGATGGGGTGGGCCAGCTGGAACACGGCGGCCATCGGCGCCTTCAGGCCCTTGATGCGGCCATGCGGAATGGCCACGCCGTGGCCCAATCCGGTAGAGCCGAGCCGCTCGCGGGCGAAGAGGCTGTCGGTGATGAGGGCGCGCGAAAGGCCGTGCTGGCTCTCGAACAACAACCCTGCCTCTTCGAAAGCGCGCTTTTTGCTGGTGGCATCGACGCTCACGAGCACTTGAGCGGCAGGCAGGATGGAGGCAAGACGGTTCATGGTGAAGGGTTGCGATTATGCACCCCCTAGCATAAACCCTGAGCACTTCGAGGGGGGCACAAAAAAACCGCCCCTCAGGGCGGCGTTGCAAAGGGTTTGGCTGCTCAGGCCCCTGGCGGAAAATCAGACTGCGAGTTCTCGCTTGATGGCGCCATGGTGATGGTTCTGGATGCGGTCCTTGTGGCGTACCACCTGGCGGTCCAGTTTTTCCACCAGTTCGTTGACCGCCACATACAGGTCGGAATGGGAACTCTCGGCGAACAGATCACTGCCTTTCACGTGCACATTGCATTCCGCGCGTTGTCGCTTTTCCTTTTCCTTTTGCTTCTCGACCGTGAGGAGCACTTTGACATCGACTACCTGGTCGAAGTGCTTGCTGATGATGTCCAGCTTTTCCGTCACATGGGCACGCAATGCGGGGGTAACTTCGAGGTGGTGACCGCTGATCGTCAGGTTCATAAACTAGCCTCCTGGGCTCTCGTTGAAGAAACGCCGTCCTCACGGTCTTGGTCGGACGGCCCGGCGAAAGGGCAACTCATGCATGTGTTGGATTGACTATGCGCCCGGCCACAGCGAATTGCAATCGCATACCGAAGTCGGCGGGCGGGTCTTGGCGGCCAAGGTGCCAAGGGCCGCAAAACGGCGCACAATGGGCCGGCTTTGCTCCGCTGCCGCTGGAGGCGCCTGGCGCCCATCGCCAGCGCCGGCAGCGCACCGGTTCCTCAAGCACGGGAGCGCTCTCCACGTGCCGCGCTGCACCCTCCTTTTTTCCGCAAACTCCCCCTGATTTCGCGGCTTCGGCACGCGCCCTAAAATCGCGGGCTGGCCGGCCCTGCCGCCGAAAGCCGCGGCTTTCCCGTTCGCAATCGCTTCACCCACCATGACCTTGCCCCTTTCCTCCGCACTGCACACCTCCGCCCTCACGTCCCTGCCGCTGCTTGCGCGCGGCAAGGTGCGCGACAACTACGCCGTGGGCGACGACCGCATCCTGATGGTGGCCAGCGACCGCCTTTCGGCCTTCGACGTGATCATGGGCGAGCCGATTCCCGGCAAGGGCGAACTGCTCACGCAGATGGCGCTGTTCTGGTTCGACAAGCTGGGGCATCTGTGCCCCAACCACCTGACGGGCGAAGACCCCGAGAGCGTGGTGACGCCGGACGAAGCGTCCCAGGTGCGAGGCCGTTCGATGCTGGTGCAGCGCTTGAAGCCGATCCCCGTGGAAGCCGTGGTGCGGGGCTACCTGGCCGGCAGCGGCTGGAAGGAATACCAGGAATCTCGCGCCGTGTGCGGCGTGCAATTGCCCGAGGGCCTGACCAACGCGGCCAAGCTGCCACAGCCCATCTACACGCCGGCCGCCAAGGCCGCGATGGGCGAGCACGACGAGAACATCACCTTCGAGCGCACGGTGGAGATGATCGGCATCGAACTGGCCACGAAGATCCGCGACATCAGCATCGCCATCTACCAGGAGGCCGCGGCCATCGCCCTCGAAAAGGGCATGATCATTGCCGACACGAAGTTCGAATTCGGCCTGGCTCCCGATGGCACGCTGGTGCTGATGGACGAGGTGCTGACACCCGACAGCTCGCGCTACTGGCCCGTGGAAGGCTACGAAAGCGCGCTGGCCGCTGGCGAGAACCCACCCAGCTACGACAAGCAGTTCGTGCGCGACTGGCTGGAGCAGACCCAGATCAACGGCAAGCCCTGGAACAAGACCGCGCCCGCACCGCGCCTGCCGCGCGAAGTGGTCGAGAAGACCGCGGCCAAGTACCGCGAAGCGCTCGAACGCCTGGTCGGCTGACCCTCCCCTGCCGCGCACGCCGCCATCGCGTGGCGGCGACGTCCCGGCGGCCTTTGCGGCCGCCTCATTCCAGCTCGGTGGCCTCCAGCCGCAGCAGCACGCGATCTTCGTCGCCGAACATCAGCAATTGCCGCCCTTCCTGGCGGTAGGTCCGGACCTCGCCCAGCGCCTGCAGAAAGCTGCCTTCCAGGGTGGCCGTCTGCAGGCACAGCTGCAGGGTGGTGTTGATCTGGGTGATGCGCAGACGAACCCCTTCCACCGCGTAGCTGGCCAGGAAGCGATTGCAGCCCCCTGCCCCGCGCGCCCGCCCTCCTTCGCTGTCCAGCACCAGATGCGGCTCGGGCGATCCCGCGGGGGCCGGCGGCACGGCGGTGTCGTCGATTTCCACCAGCCGCCAATAGGTCTGCCGCAGCGGCACTTCGGCCAGCACGGTCGCTCGGTCCAGAGGAAGGCGGTGCAGCTCGACATCCACGCGCCGGTAGGCCGGGTCGGGCGGCAGCGGGTGGGTGCCATCGGAGGCGAACCGCACGTAGCCCTGCAGGGACAGCGACGCACGAACCCGGTAGCGCCCCGGCAGCAGCGGCTGCGTGAGTGCGGACCGAAAAGGAATCTTCAGCTGATACGGCGGCGGCCCCGGCAGTTCGATGCGCTGGCGCCCCAGCACGGTGGGCGGTGCGTCGGGCCGCGAGACGTCGAGCAGCGCTGCCTCGAACACGGCTGGTTCGTCAGGCGGCACATAAAGGCGCTCGCGCGAGAACACCGTGCCGATGACCATCGCATCGGGCGGGGGCGATGTGGCGCAACCCGCCAGCGCGAGCACCAGCACCGAGGCCACGGCCAGGGCGGCCGCACGCGCCCGCTCGGCGCCCGCGAACCGGACTGTCTCCGTGGCCTGGGCGCCGATCAGCTCAGCACCACGCTGGACAGGCGGCGGCGGTACGTCGCGACGACCGGGTCTTGCGGCGGAATCTGGCCCTCGGCCACCTTCACCAGGGGCGGCTCGATGATCTCCAGCACGGCAACGTAGGTCTTGCGCGCGGCCTCGTCGTTCCAGGCCTTGTCGCGCATGAGGATCTCGAGCAACTCGTCCATCGCCTCGGTCCAGCGCTGGTGCGCCATGAACCAGCGGGCGCGGCCGAAGCGCGCATCGAAATCGCGGCGGTTGGCGGCGATCTTGGCATCGAAATCGGCCATTGCCGCCGGATTGCCTGCCTCCATTGCTACGAAATCAATAGCATCCATCCAGGCCTTGAGCGCGCCCAGCTTGCGCGATCCCGGGGCCTTGGCGATCACCGGGGCGAAGGCGACCTTGGCATCGTCGTCGCGGCCCAGTTGCAGCAGCAGCTTGACGTAGTCGAACCGGGCGTCGTCGTTCGCGGGATCGGTGGCGACGGCGTGCTGCAGCTTTTCCAGCGCCGTGTCGGTGTCGCCGTCGGCCAGGGCATCCAGTGCCAGTTCTTCTTCCTGCTCGGCCAGGGCCGCTTCGGCGGTGGGCACATGCTTGTCGAGGAAGGCGCGCACCTGGCCCTCGGGCTGGGCGCCCATGAAGCCATCGACGGGCTGGCCGTTCATGAGCAGCACGCAGGTGGGAATGCTGCGGATGCCGAACATGCCGGCGATCTGCTGCTCCTGGTCGGAGTCGATCTTCACGAGCTTGAAACGGCCTTCGTATTCCGTTTCGAGCTTCTCCAGGATGGGGCCGAGCGACTTGCACGGGCCGCACCACGGGGCCCAGAAGTCCACCAGCACGGGCACTTCCATCGAGGCGGCGATGACTTCGGTTTCAAAATTCTCTACGGTGACATCGATCATGTGTTCAGGCCTGGTGGGTGCGCTCGGCACACAAAAAGTAAAATCGCGGGTTCCACTTCGGCGGGCGGCCGGTTCTCCAGCGCCCCACTCACATGAAACCCATCCAGATCGGTGTGGTCATGGGCTCCAGCAGCGACTGGGAGACCATGCAGCACGCAGTGCAGATTCTCCAGCAATTCGGCATCCCCCACGAAGCCCGTGTGGTCTCGGCCCACCGCATGCCCGACGACATGTTCGCCTACGCGGAAGCGGCGGCGGGCGCGGGGCTCAAGGCCATCATCGCCGGTGCGGGCGGTGCCGCCCACCTGCCGGGAATGATCGCCGCCAAGACCACCGTGCCGGTGCTCGGCGTGCCGGTGGCCAGTCGCCACCTGCAGGGCGTCGATTCGCTGCACAGCATCGTGCAGATGCCCAAGGGCATCCCCGTGGCGACCTTTGCGATCGGCACGGCCGGCGCGGCCAATGCGGCGCTCTTCGCCGTGGCCCTGCTGGCCACCGAGGACCCGGCCCTGCGCGCAAAGCTGGAGGCCTTCCGCGCCGAGCAGACGGCTGCGGCGCGCGCGATGGCCCTGCCGCCGGTGTCCGCATGAGCGCGCCCGATAGTCCGGCACGCCCGCTGCTGCCCGGCAGCACGCTCGGGGTGGTCGGAGGCGGCCAGCTCGGGCGCATGTTCGTGCATGCGGCACAGGCGATGGGCTATTTCACGGCCGTGCTGGACGCGGATGCCGACAGCCCCGCCGGCCTGGTGAGCCACCACCACATCCGCACCGCCTATGAAGACCCGGACGGCCTCGCCCAACTGGCCGGCCTGTGCGATGCCATCACGACCGAATTCGAGAACGTGCCGGCCCAGGCGCTGCGCACGCTGGGCGCCGAACGCCCCGTCGCCCCGGCCGCGAGTGCCGTGGCCATCGCGCAAGACCGCGCCCAGGAAAAAGCCCATTTCGTGCGCTGCGGCGTGCCTTGCGCGCCCTACGCGGTGATCGCCAGCGCCAACGATCTGGCGGCCGTGGAGCCCCATCTCCTGCCGGGCATCCTGAAAACCGCCCGCATGGGCTACGACGGCAAGGGCCAGTCCCGCGTGAAGACGCCGGCCGAACTCGCCGCGGCCTGGCAGGCCATGGGCGGCGTGCCGTGCGTGCTGGAGAAGATGCTGCCCCTGGCGCTCGAATGCTCGGTGATCGTGGCGCGCGGGGCCGACGGCGCCTGCGTGAACCTGCCCGTGCAGCGCAACCTGCACCGGGATGGCATTTTGGCGGTCACCGAGGTCTATGAACAAAATGTGCCTCCAGCGCTTTCCCAGCAAGCAGTTACAGCTGCGAAATCGATAGCAAATGGCCTCGACTACGTGGGCGTGCTGTGCGTGGAGTTCTTCGTGCTCGACGGCGGCGAACTGGTCGTCAACGAGATCGCCCCGCGCCCGCACAACAGCGGCCACTACAGCCAGAACGCCTGCGATGTGTCGCAGTTCGAGCTGCAGGTGCGCGCCATGGCCGGATTGCCGCTGACGCAACCGCGCCAGCACAGCCCGGCGGTGATGCTCAACCTGCTGGGCGACCTGTGGTTCGCGGATGGCCTGCACGCCCGCACCCCGGCGTGGGAAGCGGTGCTGGCGCTGCCCGGCACGCATCTGCACCTGTACGGCAAGACCGAGGCCAAGCCCGGCCGCAAGATGGGCCACCTGAATGTCACGGCGCCCACCGTGGAGGCCGCGCGCGCCACGGCGCTGCAGGCGGCAGCGCTTCTGGGCATCGAAGCGTTCTGAACCCGGGGCCACACGCGAAATGATCCTCGACGGCCAACGCCCCGAATCCATCGCCGCTGCGGCGCGTGCCCTGCGCACGGGCGCGCTCTTGGGCCTGCCCACCGAAACGGTGTATGGCCTCGCGGCCGACGCCGCCAGCGATGCGGCCGTGGCGCAAATCTTCGCGGCCAAGGGCCGGCCGAGCGACCACCCGCTGATCGTTCACGTGGCCGACGCATCGGGCATCGCCCACTTCGCCAGCGAAGTGCCGCTGTTCGCGCAGGCGCTGGTCGACGCGTTCTGGCCCGGACCGCTGACCCTCATCCTGCCGCGCCTGCCCGGCGTGGCTGTGGCGGCCACGGGCGGGCAGGACAGCGTGGGCCTGCGCTGCCCCGCGCACCCGGTCGCCCAGGCCGTGCTGCGCGCCTGCGCCTCGGACGATCCCGCGCTGGAAGGCCGCCCCGTCTGGGGCGTGGCCGCGCCCAGCGCCAACCGCTTCGGCCGCGTGAGCCCCACCACCGCCCTGCATGTGCAGGACGAGCTGGGCGAAGCGCTGCTGGTGCTGGACGGAGGCGCCTGCGGCGTGGGCATCGAGTCGACCATCGTCGATTGCACGCGCGGCGTACCGGTACTGCTGCGCCCCGGAGCCATCACCCGCGCCCAGATCGCCGAAGCCTGCGGCCTGACGCCGCTATCGAAAGAAGAGCTGCCCGCGCACACCCCCCGGGCATCGGGCACGCTGGAGGCCCACTACGCCCCGGCCGCCAAGGTGCGCCTGATGGACGCCAAGGCCCTGCAGACCGGGCTGGACCTGCTGGGCGCCGATGCCGCACACCTGGCGGTCTATGCGCGCAGCGCGCTGCGCCCGCGGTCGGCCAAGGTGCAGGTGCGGCGCATGCCCGACGATGCCGCGGCCACCGCCCAGCAGCTTTTCGCCGTGCTGCGTGCCTTCGACGACGAAGGCGTGAAGCTGATCTGGATCGAAACCCCGCCCGCCGCCCCCGAATGGGAGGGCGTGCGCGACCGCCTGCAGCGCGCCGCGGCGGCATAGGACGGGCGCATAAGGCCTATTGCACGCCCTGTTGCAGGCCACACCGCGCCAGTCGTTAAACTCTCGCCACATTTTCTGGAGAAAAACCCATGGCAGCAAATTGGATGCGCCGCACCCTCGTGGTCGCCGCTTGTGCAACGGCCACGTTGCTCGCGGCTTGCGGTTCAAGCACAACCGAGTCGGCCATCACGCCCGACCGGTTCATCACGTTCGGTGACGGCTTCAGCGATATGGGCCAAAACGGCGCCCGCTACACGGTCAACGACGGCAGCATCAACAACTGGACCCAGCAGATCGCCAACAACTACGGCAAGAGCTTCACGCCCGCCGCTGCTGGCGGCACGGGCTACGCCCAGGGCAACGCTCGCGTGACGGCCACGACCGACGCGGCCGGCCGCACCACCACCCCCTCCGTCACCCAGCAGATCGACACCTTCCTGTCCAAGGGCGGCTTCGCTGAAAACGACCTGGTCATGATCAACGGCGGCATCAGCGACGTGATCGCCGGCATGGCCGCGGTGAACGCGGGCACGCAGACCAGCGCGCAGTTCCTGACCAACGCGGCCACGGCCGGCAAGGAACTGGCCGCGCAGGTGCGCCGCCTGTCCAACGCCGGTGCCAAGCACGTGGTGGTGACCGGCACGTACGACCTGGGCAAGAGCCCCTGGGCCGTGTCGATCAACCAGACCACGCTGCTGAGCAACGCCAGCACGCAGTTCAACCAGGCCCTGCTGGTGAACATCGAAGACCTGGGCACCACGGTGCTGTACGTCGATCTGGCCTATTACGGCAACGTGTTCGTGGGCTCGCCATCCGGCTACGGCTTCACCGACAAGGACAACGCCGTCTGCACCTCGGTGGACCCGAACAACGGCATCGGCATCGGCACGGGCCGGGTCAATTCGCTGCTGTGCAACGCCTCCACGCTGCTGCCGGGCGCCGCCCAGGACAAGTACGTGTTCGCCGACCCTGTGTACTTCTCGCCCTCGGCCCAGCGCCAGTTCGGCACCTACGCATACGACCGCCTGCGCGCCCGCTGGTAAGCACCGGCTCCCGCCCGCAAAAAAGCCGACCCCAGGGTCGGCTTTTTTACGCCCTGCCCCGTGGCGTGCACGGGGCAGGGGCTTGGGATGCTGGCGTCAGAACCGATAGCCGATGCCGACCGTGAACACGTTCGGGTTGAGCTTGATGTCGATGCTCTGCCCGGTGGACAGGTGCGTGGTGGTCTTGAGGGCGGTCTTGTAATAGGCCGCATCCATGAACCAGCGCTCGTTGAACTGCCACACGAAGCCGACCTGCGCCGTCGCCGCCCACTTGTCGTCGATCGACGCGGTGGTGGGATTGGCCGGCGTGCCGCCCGTCATCGCGTTCAGCGTGGCGGTGGTGCGCTCCTTGAAGAACTTGGCGTAGGTCACGCCCACGCCCACGTAAGGCCGGAAGGCCGCGTTGGCCTCCAGGAAGCGGTACTGCGCGAACACCGTGGCGGGCACTACCTTGGTCTCGCCCACCTTGCCCACGCCGCTGATGGCGCCGTCGCCATAGAACGAGTGCTTGAACGGCAGGCCGACGGGCACATCCACGGCCCAGTGGTCGGTCAGCATGTAGTTCAGCCCGCCGGTCAGGGTGGTGTCGGACCGCACGTCCACGCGAGTGCCGGGAAAGCTCGGCGCGCTCAGGTTGCCGCTTTTGGTTTGCGGAGAGATTTGGGTGACGCTTGCGCGCACGCTCAGCGTGCCCGCGACTTGTGCGCTGGCAGCGCCGCAGAAGGCTGCTGCGGCGATCGCCACGCAGGCCCAGGAAAATGGCTTCATGAAAACTCCTAAAGGGGTACGCGCGCGGGCGCTCAGAGCCAGCCGGCGGTGGACAAGGAACGCGACACCAGTTGGCCCACCAGTTGGTGGCCATAAGGCGTGGGATGGAAGCTGTCGGCAAAGCCGTACGACTTCCACCAGTCGGCCCCGCCCGTGGCGCCGGCAGGGGGCGTGCGGGCCGACAGCGCGGCCGACGTGCAGGTCGGGAAGGAGTAGGTGGGCAGGCCATCGCTGCCAACGCCGGTGGCCGGGCAGGCCGCGTTCGCGACGTTGGTCAGCTGGTACTGGGCCGGGTTGGTGGCCTGGTCCTTGAACGAGGTGTAGAAGTCCACCAGGGCCAGACGGCTGTCGGTGCCCAGGCTGGCCGCCAGCCGGGCGTTGTAGGCCTGGATCCAGCCGTCGAACAGGGCTTCGGCCTGGGCCGCAGCGGCAGCGCCGCTGGAGGCGGCGATGGAGGCCACCACGAGGCGGAACCGCGGCGTGAGCGTGATGCCGGGGGCGTTGAGCACCGCCACGCGCTTGGCGCCCTTGTCCAGCGTGTTGGTCTTGATCGTGGCCGCAAATCGGGTGGCCAGCGTCTGCATGTACAGACCGCCCACCTGCGCCATGCCGGTCGCGCCGCCCGCCATGGCGGTGTTGACGGTGTTGGCGTCCAGCAGCGTGCCGAGCACGGTGCGGTAGGCCACGCCGCCATCGCTCGCAGCGCGCAGGTAGGCGCCGATCAGGTCGGCCGCGTCATTGGCACCGCCGTCGATCAGCACCAGGTCGCGGTCGGTGAAGCCGGCCGCACCGGCATCCTGGATCTGCTTGGTGATGGAGACCGGCGACGTGGGCGCGGTGAAGTTGTTGATGCGCCCGCCGCCCACGGCGTAGTTGGTGCATTCGGCGCGCGTGGTGAACGCGGTGCCGTTCGACGCATAGTGCGGGCACAGGGTCTGGCCGTAGCTGGTGGCAACGCGCTCGGGCCAGATGGCGCTGGAGCCGGCGCCCGTGGCTGCCGTGCCCTGCACGGTGAACTTGAAGCCGAAGGTGCCGCTGTCGGCCAGGCTGTCGCCCATGACCTTCACCGAATTCACGCTCACGGCGGGGGTCGTGTCCGACCCGCCGCCTCCGCATGCAGCGAGCAGGGAAGCTGCCGCCAATGCCGTTACCGCCCAGGAAGCTCTGTTATTTGTGATTTTTGAGATCAAGGTGTACTCCGTCAGGTTAAAAAATAGCACGGTCGTGCGTTTTACCGCGACCCATCGTAAACCCGCATTTCCTGGCGCAGCACAGGGGAACTACCGATAGCTGCCTCCGGCATCGGGCGGACGGACCGCCCGATGCCGCGGCCTTCAGCGATCGCTCGCCACCCAGTCCACCAGCGCTTCGATGGCGGGGCGCGCCGCAGCGGCGTTCGGATGGTTGGCGATGGCCACCATCACGTAGCGTCGGCCGCTGGCGCCGTCCACATAGCCGGCCATGGCCGACACATCGCGCAGGCTGCCCGTCTTGAGGTGGGCCGCACCTACCGAACGCCCCTGGCTGCGGCGCAGCGTGCCGTCCACGCCCGTGATCGGCAGCGACGCCACCAGCTCGGGCATGACGGACGAAGCCCACGCCGCCTGCAGCATGCGCGCGAGCGCCTGGGCGCTGATGCGCGCCTCGCGGCTCAGGCCCGCGCCGTTGTCCAGCACCGGCGCTTCGGTGCCGGGAAAGCGCTGGCGCCACCACTGCCCCACCACGGCACGCGCGCCGTCGAACGTGCCGCGGCCGTTTTTCTGCAGCGCCAGCGTGAGGAACACCTGCTGCGTCATCACGTTGTTGCTGTACTTGTTGATGTCGCGCACCACCTCGGCGAGCGAGGGCGATGGTGTGCTGAAAGCCGGCACCAGGCCCGCAGGCACCCGCCCGTCGCGCACGCTGCCGGTGAGCTTGCCACCCAGCTCGCGCCACATGCCCTCGATGGCGCGCGCTGCGTAGCCAGCCGGATCGGCCGGCGCCACCGACCATGCCCGTTCGCCGCAGGCCGCGGGGTACACCCCTTGAAAGGCGATGCGGGCGGGGTCAGCAAGCTCGGCCTTCAGGGCGGTGCGCCAGTCGCCGCAGTCCGCGCCCGGGGCGGCGAGCGGCACGGTGGCGGGCCACTGCACCCCCGCCAGCGGGGGCTCGTACTGCACGCGCGCCACGCCGGCCGCAGGGTCGGGCACGAAGTTCATCGCAATCGACTTGTAGTTGACCAGCAGCGCGTCCGGCGCGGCGTTGTAGGGGCGCAGCGGCTCGCCGTCGAAACGCGCGGCATCGTGTTCGGGCACGTCGAACGCGCTGCGATCCAGCACGATGTCGCCCACGATCACCTGGATGCCCTGCGCCCGCAGCCGGCGCATCAGCAGCCACAGCCGCTCGACCACCAGCTTGGGATCGCCCTGCCCCTTGATGTACACGTTGCCCTGCAGGCTGCCGGACTGCGGCCGGGCATCCAGGTACACCGGCGTGTCCCAGGTGAACGCCGGGCCCAGCTGGTCCAGCGCGGCGTAGGTGGTGACCAGCTTCATGACCGACGCCGGATTGACCGGCACCTGGGCGCGATAGGCCAGCCGGGGCGCCTGCCGGCCCTCCGCATCGACCACCAGGATCGAAAGCGCCTCCCGCGGCAGCTTGGCGCGCTGCAGGGCGGCCTCCACGGCCGGGGGCAACGCTCCCAGGGCAGCGGGGTCAGGAGATGAAACAGGGGGCTGGGCCGGGGCCTGCAGCGCCATGCCGGCGAGCGCCACGAACGTGGCAGCGCGCAGGACCGTCCGCCTGCGGGATGAAAAGACTTGCAACATGGGCGGCGAGTCTACCGACGGGGTTCCGCTGCGCTGGTTTGCGGCCGGCCATATGGCCGAGAACCGGCATTCGTCCTACAAACCGACGCGCCAGGGCGGAGGGCCGAAGGCGTTGGGGTTCACCCTAGGATGGCCTCCATCATGAAGTCCCGGCCACCGGGGAGAAAGGCAACTGTGAGCACTTGGTACAAATTGGCTCTCGGCAACGACCAGGACGCGTTCGAGCCCGCGCGCCAGATCCAGCAGATCTTCATGGCGAAGTTCCTGATGACGCCCCCGGGCTCCGGGCGCGCCCTTTTCTCCAGCTACGACCTTGCCAGCGACAACCTCTGGCTGTATTTCTCACCCGCGGCCCGCGATATCGCGACCCGCGTGGGCGCCCAGCCTTGCGACAAGCCGGCCCCCGATGCCCCGTTGGGCCTGCTGGCCGGCGAGGGCGACGCCCTGGCGCAGCAAGCCACGCTGGAAGCCGCAACCGCCTGACCGGCCGGCGCGCGGGGTCTGCGCCGATACCTGCCTGCAGCATCGTGGCCGGGGCGCCGATAATGCGCACCGGCCTCCTTGCACCGGGTGCGGCGCACCCCCTGCGTTTTCGCAGACACGGCGCTTCAGGGAGCCAGCCGCATCCCACGCCATGAACCTGCTCGCCTTCGACACCAGTACCGACACCCTCTCCATCGCCGTCCAGCGCGGGGATGCGACCTGGGAGCACAGCGGGCCTGGCGGTGCGCAAGCCTCCGCCACATTGCTGCCGGCGATCCGTGCCTTGCTCGCCGACGCGGGCCTGTCGTTCGATGCGCTCGATGCCGTGGTTTTCGGGCGCGGGCCGGGCTCGTTCACCGGGCTGCGCACCGCCTGCTCGGTGGCCCAGGGACTGGCCTTCGGGGCGCGCGGCGGTGCCGGCGTTCCAGTGCTCCCCATCGATACCTTGCTGGCCCTGGCCGAAGCCGCCCGCCAAGCCCATGGCTGCACGCGCGTGGTGGCGGTGCTGGACGCCCGGATGGACGAGGTCTACACCGCGCGGTTTGAATTTCAAGATGACGGCCACTGGCTGGGCGAAGGCGATTTCGGCCTTTGCGCGCCTGAGGCCGTGCAGGCCCCATCCGGCTACACCGTGGCCGGCAACGCGCGCGCCGCCTATGGCGAGCGGCTGGCGCCCGAAGCCCCCCACGTCCCCGCCCTGCCCACCGCTGCGGCGCTGCTGCGCCTGGCGCCTGCCCGCCTGGCAGCAGGCGGTGCCCAGCCGGCGAGCGAAGCCCTGCCGCTGTACGTGCGCGATAAAGTGGCGCAGACCACGGCGGAGCGCCTGGCGGCCAAGCAGGCCGCAGCGGCTGCGCTGACCCAACCCTCCACCGCCCCATGAGCGCTGTTCCGCACACCCCCGACGAGGCCCGTTTCGAGCCGCTCACGCTGGCGCGCCTGGACGCTCTGCTGGTGATCGAGCAGGCCGCGTACTCGCACCCCTGGACGCGTGGCAACTTCATCGATGCCATGGCGGCCGGCTACGAAACCCAATTGCTGCTGGCCGGCGAAACACTCATCGGCTACTTCGTGGCCATGAAAGGCGTGGACGAAGTGCACCTGCTCAACCTCACCGTAGCCCCGGAACACCAGCGCCAGGGCTGGGCCCGCCTGCTGCTGGACGCGCTGGCCCTGTGGGCCCGCGGATGCAACGCGCAATGGCTGTGGCTGGAAGTGCGTGTGAGCAACGTTCGGGCGCGTGAAATCTACGAAGCACGGGGCTTTCGCTTCGTGGGCGAACGCAAACGCTACTACCCTGCCCACAACGGCGAGCGCGAAGATGCCGTCGTGATGAGCCTGGCGCTATGAGCCTCGACCTCGACGCACGCCAGCGCGCGATGCTGGCGGAGATGGGCATCACGGTGTGGGCACCGGTGGCAACGCCGGCCCCTGCTGCAGAACCGGCACCACCCAGCCCGGCGGACTCACCACAGGCGGACAGCAGGCCACCAACTCACCCACCCCACCAGCCCGCAACAGCAGCGCCGGCAGAGCCGCGCTCCGTCGTCGCACCGCCCGCCGCGGCCCGCCCGGCTGCGGCTGCCGCACCGGTGGCCGCGCCGATGGCCAGGGACGAAAGCGCCGCCCCCACGGCAGCCCTGCAGGCCCCCCAGCCGCTCTACCCGCAGGCCGACCCGGCCATGGCGCCGGCGGACCTAGGCTCCGGCTGGCTGGTGCTGGCCGAGAGCGCCACGCCCGACGCCCCGCTGACCGGCGACGCCGGCAAGCTGCTGGACAACATGCTGCGCGCCATGCGCCTGCACCGCCATCCGCGGGTTTTCTTTGCGGCGGTACAGCGCACCGGCGCGGGCGCCCCCGGCGAGGCGGGCATCGCGCCGGCCCTGCAGGAGGCGCTGTCCACCCTGCGCCCGGCCATGGTGCTGGTGCTCGGCCTGGGCGCGGCCCGCGCCGTGCTGGAAAGCCGCGAGCCCCTGGGACGGCTGCGTGCCAATGCGCACGCGCTGGCCGACGGCACGCCGGCCATCGTCACCTACGACCCGGCCTACCTGCTGCGCGCCCCGGAAGCCAAGGCCGCCGCCTGGGCGGACCTGTGCCGCGCGCTGGCCGTGGTGCGCGCTGCGGGCGCTTCGGCACCCGGCGCGGGCGGGCCGGCCTCCGGCGTCAACTGAGCCCCTCGCGGCTCGCTCCGCATGGGCTGGCAAGGCCCGTAAACCCTGTCTGTGTCACTGATTTGACGCAGCGCAATGCCATAATCCGCGGCTTGCAATTTTGGAGATTCCTCCGTGGAAACCTACCCCAGTTGGTAGCTTTCAGCTCCCGGCCTGCCGAGGGCTGAAAGCGGCCCCCGCCCCCCTCGCAGACGCCCATCACACACCGGGAGTGAGCCCACATGCTCAACATTTTCACGCTCGCCAACGGCCGGCTGGTCCAGGAAGAAATCGAATCCCTGGAAGAGCTGGCGCAGTTCCAGCCCATCTGGGTCGACCTGGAGTCGCCCACCCTCGAAGAAAAACGCTGGGTCAAGCAGCATTACGGCCTCTTCATCCCCGAAGACGCCATGGACGAGGACATCGAGGAATCCGCCCGCTTCTATGAAGAAGACAACGGCGAGCTGCACATCCGCAGCGACTTTCTCATCGACGACGAAGACGACCCGCGCTCGGTGCGCGTGGCCTTCATCCTGAACCTCGTGAACGACACGCTCAAGAGCAAGGGCGTGCTCTTTTCCATCCACGACGAAGACGTGCCCGTGTTCCGCCTGCTGCGCATGCGCGCGCGCCGGGCGCCCGGCCTGATCGAAGACGCCAAGGAAGTGCTGCTCAAGCTCTTCGACGCCGACGCCGAATACTCCGCCGACACGCTCGAAGGCATCTACGACGACCTGAAGAAGGTCAGCGTGCAGGTGCTGGCCGGCGACGTGACCGACGCCCGCGCCGGCGAAGTGCTGGCCGCCATCGCCCGCCAGGAAGACCTGAACGGCCGCATCCGCCGCAACGTCATGGACACCCGCCGCGCCGTGAGCTTCATGATGCGCAGCAAGATGCTCAACGCCGAGCAGTTCGAGGAAGCGCGCCAGATCCTGCGCGACATCGAATCGCTGGATAACCACACGGCGTTCCTGTTCGACAAGATCAACTTCCTGATGGACGCCACGGTCGGTTTCATCAACATCAACCAGAACAAGATCATCAAGATTTTCTCGGTGGCCAGCGTCGCCCTTCTGCCGCCGACGCTGATCGCCAGCGTGTACGGCATGAACTTCAAGTTCATGCCCGAACTGGACTGGTCGCTTGGCTACCCCTATGCGCTGGCGCTCATGGTGGCGAGCGCGCTCGGCCCCATGTGGTACTTCCGCAAGCGCGGCTGGTTGAAGTAACCCCTCCCTGAGCCGCTGCGCGGCCGCCCCCCCAGGGGGACGAAGCCAGTGGCCGGGCAGAGCCGGTTCCACGGCATCCGCTGGCGTGAAGGCACGCGCGCTGCCGAGAATCGGCGGTATCGAGTCAAATCGGCCCCCAGCGCAATCAGCACCAGGGTGGTTAGCTATAAATTTTATAGCGCCCTGAGAAACCGGCCGATGATGCCGTCGGCATACCGGCTGGCCACGGTCCGCACGAAGCGGGGAAAGTCCACGTGCGCGGCATCGTCTGCGCGGTCGGACACGGTGCGCACGGCGGCAAAGGGCACGCCGTAGTCGCTGCACACCTGGGCCACGGCGGCGCCTTCCATTTCCACCGCCAGCACCGCGTGGCCGGCAGCGCTGAACGCCATGCGCAATGCCTGTGATTCGTGCACGGTCGAAACGAACCGGTCGCCGCTTGCGATCAACCCCCGGTGCACGCACGGCGCGCGCAGGGGCGGTGGCAGCCCGGCGCCGTCGAGCAGCTCGGCCGCGCCCGACGCCAGGCACTCGCCCGCAGCCGCCGCCAGCCGGTCGGCCATGCCGGGATCGCAGGGCAGGCGGGTGCGCCCGTAGCCAGGCAACTCCCAGCGGGGAAAGAGGGGCGAGGCGTCCATGTCGTGCTGCAAAAAGTCCTGCGCCACGACCACGTCGCCCACCTGCACTGTGGGCCCCAGGCCGCCCGCCACGCCGGTGAACACGATGCGCGCGGCGCCGAACCGCTCGATCAGTGCCGTGGCCGTGGTGGCCGCGGCCACCTTGCCGATGCCGGACAGCGCCAGCACCACCTCGCGCCCGTGCAGGCCGCCACTCCAGAAGGTGCGGCCGGCATGGAGCGTGCGCCGCCCGCGGGCCAACGCGTCGATGAGGCCCTGCTGCTCTTCGGCCAGGGCGCTGAGGATGGCGGTCGTCACGGCTGCACCGCCGGCTGCAACCGCACCCGCGCCGCGAAGGCACGGGGCTGCCCGGACCGTGCGAGACCCACTAGCGCTTGTCGCGCAGTTCGCGCCTCAGGATCTTGCCCACCGGGGTTTTGGGCAGCGACTCGCGGAACTCGATCACGCGCGGCTGCTTGTACCCCGTGAGGTTGGCCTTGCAGAACTCGCGCACCTGGGCTTCGGTCAGGTCGTTGCTGCGCTTCACGATCACGAGCTTGACGGCTTCGCCCGTCTTCTCGTCCGGCACTCCCACCACCGCGCATTCGAGCACGCCGGGCAGCATGGCCACCACGTCCTCAACCTCGTTGGGATAGACGTTGAAGCCGCTCACCAGCACCATGTCCTTCTTGCGGTCCACGATCTTGAAGTAGCCGCGCTCGTCGAACACGCCGATGTCGCCGGACTTGAAGTAGCCGTCGTCGGTCATGACCTTGGCGGTCTCGTCCGGCCGCTGCCAGTAGCCGGCCATGACCTGCGGGCCCTTGATGACGATCTCGCCGCGCTGGCCGGGCTCGGTCACGTCGCGGCCGTCGTCGTCGATCAGCTTCATGTAGGTGCTGGAGATCGGCACGCCGATGGTGCCGGTGAACCCCTTCTCCGTGGCCGGGTTGCAGGCCACCGTGGGGCTGGTTTCAGACAGCCCGTAGCCCTCGCAGATGGGGCAGCCGGTCTTCTCCAGCCACAGCTTGGCCACGGCGCTTTGCACCGCCATGCCGCCGCCCACCGAAATCTTGAGGTTCTTCCAGTTCACCGTGTTGAAGTCGGGGTGGTTGGCCAGCCCGTTGAACAGCGTGTTCACGGCCGGGAAGCTGTGAAAGGTGTGCCGCGACAGTTCCTTGAGCACGGCCGACAGGTCGCGCGGATTGGGCAGCAGGATGTTCTTGGCGCCCGTGCGCATGTTCATCATCATGTTCACGGTGAACGCGAAGATGTGATAAAGCGGCAGCGCGCACACGCTGGTGGGCTGCTCGTTGGCGGGCACGGCCTGCATCACTGGCGCGTTCCAGGCCTCGGCCTGCAGCACGTTGGCGATGATGTTGCGGTGCAAAAGCACGGCGCCCTTGCTCACGCCCGTGGTGCCGCCGGTGTACTGCAGCAGGGCCACGTCGTCAGGCCGCAGGTCGGGCGCCTTGAAGGCGCCGCGCGCGCCCTGTGACAGTGCGTCGTTGAAGCGCACCGCCCCGGGCAGCGAAAAGGGCGGCACGAGCTTCTTCACGCTGCGCACCACGTAATTGACGATCATTCCCTTGAGGAAACCCAGCCGGTCGCCCATGGTGCACAGCACCACGTTCTTGACCTGCGTGGCGCCGATGCAGGCCTGCAGCGTGGCGGCGAAGTTCTCGATGATGATGATGGCCTTGGAGCCCGAGTCCTTGAGCTGGTGTTCCAGTTCACGCGGGGTGTACAGCGGGTTCACGTTCACCACCACCAGGCCTGCGCGCAGGATGGCCGCGACCACCGCCGGGTACTGCGGCACGTTGGGCATCATGACGGCGACGCGGTCGCCCTTGACCAGTCCCAGGCTTTGCAGATAAGCCGCGAACTGGCGGCTTTGCACGTCGGTCTCGCCGAACGTCACATCCTTGCCCATGAAGCTGTAGGCCACGCGGTCGGCGTACTTGCCGAACGCCTCTTCCATCAGGGCGACGAGCGAGGGGTACTGCGCCGGGTCGATGTCGGCCGGCACCCCGGGTGGGTAGGCGGCAAGCCACGGGCGGTCATTCATGCTGTATGTCTCCAAACCTGCTGTTACAAAAAGGAGCCCGCATTGTCGTCGCAGGCGAAGGGGCCGGGGGCCTGTAGTTTCCCTAAAGCGCGGCAGCCCTCGGCATCGGCCCGGGCAGCCGCGCCGCGGTACGGTTTGCCGGCTATTCGATGGCCTTGCCGATGTCTTCGACGACCTTCTTGGCGTCGCCGAAGACCATCATGGTCTTGTCCATGTAGAACAACTCGTTGTCCAGCCCGGCGTAGCCCGCCGCCATGGAGCGCTTGTTCACGATCACGGTCTTGGCCTTGTAGGCCTCCAGGATGGGCATGCCGTAGATCGGGCTGCCCTTGGTGTGGGCGGCGGGGTTCACCACGTCGTTGGCGCCCAGGATGATCGCCACGTCCACCTGGCCGAACTCGCCGTTGATGTCTTCCATCTCGAACACCTGGTCGTAGGGCACTTCGGCCTCGGCGAGCAGCACGTTCATGTGGCCCGGCATGCGCCCGGCGACCGGGTGGATGGCGTATTTGACGGTGATGCCCTTCTCGGCCAGCTTGGCGGCCAGTTCCTTCACCGCATGCTGGGCGCGCGCCACGGCCAGGCCATAGCCCGGCACGATGACCACGGTTTCGGCATTGCCCAGCACGAAGGCGGCGTCGTCGGCACTGCCGCTTTTTACGCTGCGCTGCGCCTGCGCGCCCACGGCCGAGGCGGCTGCGGCATCGCCGCCGAACCCGCCCAGGATCACGTTGAAGAACGAGCGGTTCATCGCCTTGCACATGATGTAGGAAAGGATGGCGCCCGAGCTGCCCACCAGCGAGCCCGCAATGATCAGCATGCTGTTGTTCAGGCTGAAGCCGATGCCCGCCGCCGCCCAGCCCGAGTAGCTGTTGAGCATGGAGACCACCACCGGCATGTCCGCACCGCCGATCGGAATGATGATGAGCACGCCCAGCACGAAGGCCAGCGCCAGCATGGCGAAGAAGGCGGTCCAGCTTTCGGTGGCCATGTAGACCAGCCCCAGCGCGACCGTCGCCAGGCCCAGCACGAGGTTCAGCAGGTGCTGGCCCTTGAACTGCACCGGAGCGCCCTGGAACCAGCGGAACTTGTATTTGCCCGACAGCTTGCCGAAAGCGATCACCGAGCCGCTGAAGGTGATGGCCCCGATGGCGGCGCCCAGGAACAGCTCCAGCCGGTTGCCGAACGGAATCGGCAGCCGCGCGAAGCCTTCCACCAGCACCGTTCCCACGGGCGTCGTGGCGCTGGCCAGGGCCGGCACGGGCGGTGGCACGATGCCGAAGGCCCAGGGCTCGGCCACCGCCGCCACGGCGATGAACACGGCCGCCAGGCCGATCATGCTGTGCATGAAGGCGACCAGCTCGGGCATCTTGGTCATCTCCACCCGCTGGGCCATCACCGTGCCGGCAGCGCCACCGACCAGCAGGCCGAGCAGCACCCAGGCCAGGCCCATCGGCGCGCCGCGCGCCACGCTCCAGATCAGCGCGGCGGTGGTGAGCACCGCGATCGCCATGCCGGCCATGCCGAACAGGTTGCCCCGGATCGACGTGGTGGGATGCGACAGCCCCTTGAGCGCCTGGATGAAGCAGACGCTGGCCACCAGGTACAGCAGCGTGACGAGGTTCATGCTCATGGCGCGGCCTTCTCGACCTTCTGGTCCGCCGCGCTACCGGTGGAGGCCGCGGCCCCTTTGCGCTCTTTCTTGCGGAACATCTCCAGCATGCGCCGGGTGACGAGAAAGCCGCCGAACACGTTGACGGCGGCCAGCGCCACCGCCAGCACGCCCATGGTCTTGCCCAGCGTCGTTTCCGTGAGCGCGGCGGCCAGCATGGCGCCGACGATCACGATGGCCGAGATCGCATTGGTCACGGCCATCAGGGGCGTGTGCAGCGCCGGGGTCACGGTCCACACCACGTGGTAGCCGACATAGATGGCCAGTACGAAGATGATCAGGTTGATCAGCGTGGGGGAAACGGCATCCATGGCAGCACTCCTTGAGAGCGAACGAACTACTGGGGTGGGGCGATCGGAAACGGCGGCACGACCAGCCGGCCGTCCATCATCGAGGTGCTCAGCCGCGCGGCCTGCGCCATCTTGTCGCCCCATTCAAGAGCAGGCCGGCCGGCGCGCAAAAACGCCTCGTTGTCGCGCGACGGCGGGCGCAGCAGGCGCTGGTCGACCACCGCATCGATGGAAATGAACGCGCCGCCGTTGGTGGCGTAGCGAAAGGACACGTGCGAGTAAGGCTTGGTGGGCGCCGCCTTGTTCATCGACAGCCACTGCGCCACCGCAGGGCGGTTCTTGGCGAGGTAGTCCTCGGTGTCGGCGCGGCGCTTGTAGCGCAGGCAGTCGATGCGCGCCGGGCTGCCCTGGGCCTTGTCCTCGACGAACACACCTTGCTGTTCGGTGCACGGTGCGGTCCACAGCGTGGTGTCGCGCGGGTAGTTGGTGCTGTTGGTCTGCACCAGCAGCACGGCCAGCAACGGGCGGTCCTTGCCGGGGCCGCGCAGGCCCATGGCGGTCATCTGTGTGGGCAGGTCGGCCGCGGTGTCGTCGGGCAGCACGTCGATGACTTCGTCGCGGCGGCCCAGCACTTCCCAGTCGCCGGGCGGCAGGTCGAGCTGGGCGCGGCCCACGTGGGGCAGCGCGGGCTGCATCGGCGCGCAGGCGGCCAGGGCAGTCAGTGCGGCGATGGCGAGCAACGGGCCGCCGAGGCGGGCGGACAGGGGGAACAGGGGAGAAAACCGGGTCTTCACAGGGATGCTTGGTTGTCGAGTCATGCGCGGGTGACCGCGCCTTCATGGGCCACGAGGCAGGCGGCGACGATGTCGTCTTGCCGGTCCACATGCAGGGCCCCTTCGGGGTTGATGATGAGCTTGAGAAAATCGAGCACGTTGCGCGCGTAGAGCGCGGAGGCATCGGCCGCGACGAGCGCGGGCAAATTGGTTTCTCCGACCAGCGTCACGCCGTGGCGCACCACGGTCTGGCCGGCTTCGGTCAGCGGGCAGTTGCCGCCCTGGGGCGCTGCCAGATCGACGATCACCGAGCCCGGCTTCATGGACTCGACCATCGCCTCGGTCACCAGCACCGGCGCGGGCCGGCCGGGAATGAGGGCGGTGGTGATGACCACGTCGGCCTGCGCCACGCGCTTGGCCACCTCGACCTTCTGGCGCTCCAGCCAGCTGGGCGGCATGGGGCGGGCGTAGCCGCCGCTGCCCTGGGCCGCTTCCTTTTCTTCGTCGGTCTCGAACGGCACGTTGATGAACTTCGCGCCCAGCGACTCGACCTGGTCCTTGACCGAGGGGCGCACGTCGGAGGCTTCGATCACCGCACCCAGCCGCTTGGCCGTGGCGATGGCCTGCAGGCCGGCCACGCCCACGCCCAGCACCACCACGCGCGCGGCCTTCACCGTGCCGGCAGCGGTCATGAGCATGGGAAAGAAGCGTTGGTAGCGGTCGGCCGCGATCATCACAGCCTTGTAGCCGGCGATGTTGGCCTGAGACGAGAGCACGTCCATGCTTTGCGCGCGCGTGGTGCGGGGCGCGGCTTCCAGGGCATAGGCGGTGGCGCCGGCCTGGGCCAGCCGCTGCAGGCCCGCCGCGTCAAAGGGGTTGAGCATGCCGACCAGCGTGGCGCCGGGGCGCAGCAGGGGCGTTTCGGATTCGGTGGGGCAGCGGACCTTGAGCACCAGGTCGGCGCCCCACGCGGAGGCGGCGTCCACGATCTCCGCGCCGGCCGCGGCATAGGCAGCATCGGGCACGCTGGCGGCCACACCGGCACCGGTCTGGACGCGCACTGCGTGGCCCTGGGCCTTGAGCTTCTTGACAGTCTCCGGGGTCGCGGCGACCCGGGTTTCTCCAACCATGGACTCGGCTGGTACACCTATCTGCATGTTGTCTGTCTCCCGGCTGGCTGTGCTCGGCGATCTCCGCTCACTGGGCCCGAGCTTACCCGATGCGCTTCAGCGCTAAGGCAGGTCCCAAAAGCAAAGGCCCGGGGCACGCGAATGCGCCGGGCCTGCCGTGCGGGAGCGCAGGCGCTCCCGTGCACAGGGAGGGTCAGTTCACCACCTGGGCCAGCGCGCCCGCGGCGTACTGGCCGGCCACCACTTGCAGGCTGTGGCCCTTGATCTTGGGCGCCTGGCCTTCGCAGCCGAACTCGATGTAGCGCTGCTTGCAGATGGCCTTGGCAGCTTCGCGTGCGGGCTTGAGCCATTCGCGGGCATCGAACTTTTCGGGGTTCTCGGCCAGGAACTTGCGCACCGCACCGGTCATGGCCAGGCGGATGTCGGTGTCGATGTTGATCTTGCGCACGCCGATCTGGATGGCCTTCTGGATTTCCTCGACGGGCACGCCGTAGGTTTCCTTCATGTTGCCGCCGTACTGGCGAATGATCTCCAGCAGTTCCTGCGGCACGCTGGAGCTGCCGTGCATCACCAAATGGGTGTTGGGAATGCGGCGGTGGATTTCCTGGATGCGGTCGATGGCCAGGATGTCGCCAGTGGGCTTGCGCGTGAACTTGTAGGCGCCGTGGCTGGTGCCGATGGCGATGGCCAGCGCGTCGAGTTGGGTGCGCTTCACGAAGTCGGCAGCCTGCTCGGGGTCGGTGAGCAGTTGCTCGCGCGTCATGGTGGCGTCGGTGCCGTGGCCGTCTTCCTTGTCGCCCTTCATCGTTTCCAGCGAGCCCAGGCAGCCCAGTTCGCCTTCGACCGTGACGCCGACCTTGTGGGCCATGTCCACGACCTTGCGCGTCACGTCCACGTTGTATTCATAGCTGGCGATGGTCTTGCCATCGGCTTCGAGCGAGCCGTCCATCATCACGGACGAAAAGCCCAGGTCGATCGCGCCCTGGCACACGGCGGGGTTCTGGCCGTGGTCCTGGTGCATGACCAGGGGAATGTGGGGGTACGCTTCGACGGCGGCCTGGATCAGGTGCTTGATGAAGGCTTCGCCAGCGTATTTGCGGGCGCCGGCGCTGGCCTGCAGGATGACGGGGGCGCCCGTCTCGTCGGCGGCGGCCATGACGGCCTGGACCTGCTCCAGATTGTTCACGTTGAAAGCGGGAATGCCGTAGCGGTTTTCTGCGGCATGGTCGAGCAATTCGCGCATCGAGACGAGAGGCATGGGATGGGTCCGTTCAATGGTGGGGAAGGCACAAAGGCCCCTTGACGAGGCCGGCGATCGCGGCGGTAACCGCTTCGTAACCGCCGATTTTATCCCGTCGGCCCCGCCATGGAGTCCGTGAATTCCAGACGGTAGCCGGTGGTGAATGGCGCAGGCACATCGCTGGCGGCAAAGCGGGCCCCATGGGCCTCGGCCACGCGCGCAACGATCTCGTGGCCCAGATGCAGGCTGTCCACCGGCGCAGACGCCGCGCCCTGCGCCTGGTCGCGGCGACCGTCGTCGCACACCTGCAGCCACGGCGCACCGGTGTCGGACAGCCCCAGCTGCACTTCGATGCGGGTGCCGTGCGGCGTGTGCTTGAGGGCGTTTTCCAGCAGGTTGCGCAGCGCGATCTCCAGCAGCACCGCATTGCCGCGCCAGACCAGGGTGGCCGGCGCTGCCACCGAAATGCTGCCCTCACGCGCCCAGGCGGCCTGGGCATAGTCGGCGCTCACACGGCGGGCCAGTTCGGCCAGATCGACGGGCGAGGCTGCTTCGTGCAGCTGGGTGCGGCTGGCCCGGGCCAGGGCCAGCAACTGGTTGAGCACATGCCCGGCGCGCAGCGCGTCCTGCCCGATGCGGGCGAGGGCCTGGGCCTGCTCCGGCCCGGAAAGGCCACCGTCCAGCGCGCTCGCCTGCAGCACGATGGACGAGAGCGGCGTGCGCAGCTCGTGCGCCACTTCGTTGGCCAGCCGGCGCTCTCGCGCCAGCGCCGCCTGCTGGCGGTCGAGCAGCGTGTTGATCGACACCACCATCGGATCGAGTTCGCGCGGGGCGTTGCCGGCCTCCAGCCGCTCGGCGCGCACCACGTCCAGCCGGGCCACCGCATCGGACAGCGAATACAGCGGCCGCAGCCCGCGCCGCACGGCCAGCCCCAGTGCGAGCGCCACCACCGGCAGCAGCCACAGCCCGGGCTCGATGATCTGGCCGGCGATGTCGTCCGCCAGGTCATCGCGCTCGTCCAGATTCAGCAGCACCATGATCTTTCGGCCATGGGCTGCGTCCCATTGCGAAAAGCCGCGCCAGGCCACGGGCGGGTCGCCGAGCTGCAGATCGGCGAACCCGTCCGGCAGGTTGAAAGCGGGCAGCGGTGCGCTGCCGGTTCGCGACAGCAGTTGTCCGTCCGCGCCCCACAGCACGACGCTGAGCGACTGCTGGTAGTCGTGCGCCTTGAGCCACGGCGTGGGCGCGCGCTGGGTGGCAAGCGACGGCTCCACCCCGTCGGAGGCGCGCAGATTGAGCAGCAGCGCGGCCACGCTGGCCAAGTGCCCGTCGGTGAGTTCATCCGCCTCGTGCACTCCGGTCTGGTAGCCCAGGCCGACGAAGGTGCCCCACACCAGGATCAGCGCGCCCAGCGTCCACACCAGCAGGCGCCGCATGAGCGAGCCACGTCGGGCCGAGGGCCCGTTTTTGGGCGCGGCCGCCGGCGTGGGAGCGGGCAAGGATATCGAAGGCTCGGGGGAAGCGAGCGGTGCCTGATCCGGCGTCATGCGGCGTCCTCCAGCGGCATGAAGTAGCCCACCCCGCGCATGGTCTGGATACGGCTGCTGCCGAGCTTGCGGCGCAGGTGGTGGATGTGCACCTCCACGGCGTTGCTTTCCACGGCGCTTTGCCAGTTGTAGAGGCTTTCCTCGATCTGCTGGCGCGACAGCACCCGACCGCGCGATTCGAGCAGCACCAGCAGCACCGAGAACTCGCGCGGCGACATGTCCACCAACTGGCTGGCTTGGCGCACGGTGCGTGCGGCCGGGTCCACCTCCAGGTCGCCGTGTCGGATGGTGGGCGACGCGCGCCCCGCTGCGCGGCGCAGCAGCGCGCGCAGGCGGGCTTCCAGTTCGTCCACATCGAAGGGTTTGGCCAGGTAATCGTCGGCGCCCTCGTCCAGCCCGGCGATGCGCTGGTGCACCTGGTCCCGGGCGGTGAGGATCAGCACCGGGGTGGCGGGATCGGGCAAGGCAGCCGCTCCCGCAGTCGCTGCCGGGCTGTGTCGCAGTCGCCGCAGCAACTGTGCACCGTCGCCATCGGGCAGGCCCAGGTCCAGCAGCACGGCATCGAACCGCTCCATGCGCAGCGCACTCCAGGCCGTCGCCACGCTGGAACACACGTCCACCGCATAGCCACGCTGCTGCAGATTGGTGCGCAGGCCGTCGGCAATGCCCGCATCGTCTTCGACCACGAGGATTCGCATGGGACGATTGTCACCGCGTTGCGGGCTCCCGCGCGGCGTTAAGACGGCGTTAAGAGCGGCTGCCTATCGTCCGCCGCCATGCCGATGCCCTCTTCCCATGATGCCGCGCCTGCCGCGCCCCGCTCTTACACCCCCTTCCACCCGCTGGCCTGGGCCCTGGCCGCCCTCGCGGTGCTCATCGCCTGGGACGCCTCGGGCCTGGACCTCGTTTTGGCCCGCGCGTTCGGCTCGGCCCGAGGCTTTCCCCTGCGGGACCATTGGCTTTTCGTGCACGTGCTGCACGAAGGCGCGCGGCGCCTGGGCTGGGTGATGGTGCTGTTGCTTGCGGTGGGGGTGTGGTGGCCGGTGGGCGTGCTGCGCCGCATCACGCAGAGCGAGCGCCTGCAACTGGCGATCAGCGCGCTGCTGTCGCTGGGCGTGATTGCACTGCTCAAGCAAAGCAGCACCACCAGCTGCCCGTGGGATCTGGCCGAGTTCGGCGGTGTGGCGCGCTATGCCTCGCATTGGGCGCGTGGCGCCATCGACGGCGGGTCCGGCCACTGCTTTCCCGCAGGGCACGCTTCGGCCGGGTTTGCGTTCCTGGGGGGCTATTTCGCCTTGCGCCGCCAGGCGCCGAAGGCGGCCCGCGCGTGGCTGGTCGCTTCGCTGCTGGCCGGGGTGGCGCTGGGCCTGGCGCAGCAGGCGCGGGGCGCGCACTTCACGAGCCACACCCTGTGGACCGGCTGGCTGTGCTGGATGACCGGCTGGCTGTGCGACGTGGCGGGCACGGCGCTGCGCCGGCGCATTCCCGAAGCGGACAGCGGCCTTCCTGCCGATGCCGCGGTGCCCGCGCCGACGCATTGACTGTCAGCGGCGCTTAGCCGCCCCTCGGTTGCCCAGGCCCCCGCCGGCTGCAGCGGCAGCGCCGTGCAGGCGCGGCGGCGTGGCGGGCCTGGGCAGCGAAGGCGCGCGATCAGGTCGCGCGGCAGATCTTCAGCATGTTCGTTCCGCCGGGAGCGCCCATCGGTTCGCCACAGGTGATGGCGTAAAGATCGCCCTGCTGCACGATGTTGCGGCTCTTGAGATGGCCTTCGGCCTGCTCCAGCGCGGTGTCGCGGTCGGCGCTGGTGTCCATGAGCAGCGGGCGCACGTTGCGGTACATGGCCATCTTGCGCTGCGTGGCCACCTTGGGGGTGAGCGCGTAGATCGGAATGTGGATGCGGTGGCGGCTCATCCACAGCGCGGTGGAGCCACTTTCGGTCATGGCCACGATAGCCTTGGCGCCCAGGTGGTGGGCCGTGAAGAGCGCGCCCATGGCGATGGACTGGTCGATGCGGCCCAGCGTCTGGCCCGTGAAGTCGGAATCGCGCTCCGGGTCTTCCGCGGCCTCGGCGGCGGCGCAGATCTTGGCCATTTCCTCCACCGTTTCGAGCGGGTATTTGCCGGCGGCGGTTTCGGCGCTCAGCATCACGGCGTCGGTGCCGTCCAGCACGGCGTTGGCCACGTCGCTCACCTCGGCCCGCGTGGGCACGGGGTTGGTGATCATGCTTTCCATCATCTGCGTGGCGGTGATGACGACCTTGTCCATGTCGCGCGCCATGCGGATCATCTTCTTTTGAAGCGCAGGGACGGCCGCGTTGCCCACTTCCACGGCAAGGTCGCCGCGCGCCACCATGATGCCGTCGGACACGCGCAGGATTTCCTCCAGGCGGGGCACGGCCTCGGCGCGCTCGATCTTGGCGATCAGGCCCGGCTTGTGCCGGTATTCGGCGGCAGCCACGTTGCAAAGCTGGCGCGCCATTTCCATGTCGGTGGCGTTCTTGGGAAAGCTCACGGCCACATAGTCGGCCTGGAAGCTCATCGCGGTGCGGATGTCTTCCATGTCCTTGGCGGTGAGGGCTGGCGCCGTCAGGCCACCGCCCTGCTTGTTGATGCCCTTGTTGTTGGACAGCTCGCCGCCGATCTTGACGGTGGTGTGCACCTCTTCGCCGCGCACGGCGTTCACCACCAGCACGATCAGCCCGTCATTGAGCAGCAGCACGTCGCCGGCCTTCACGTCGCGCGGCAATTCCTTGTAGTCCAGCCCCACGCCGTTGTCGTCGCCCGGCGCGGTGCGCGAAGCGTCGAGGATGAAAGCCTGGCCCGGCTGCAATTGCACGCGGCCGTCGGCGAACTTGCCCACCCGGATTTTCGGTCCCTGCAGGTCGGCCATGATGGCCACTTCGCGGCCGGCACGCTGCGCCGCCTCGCGCACGGCGATGGCGCGGTCGATGTGGTCCTGTGCCTTGCCATGGCTGAAGTTCAGTCGCACGACGTTGACCCCCGCGCGAATCATCTGCTCCAGCAGTTGCGGGTCGCTGGAAGCGGGCCCGAGGGTGGCGACGATCTTGGTGGCGCGGCGGATCTGCATGGCGTTGGGGTCTCTCTGCATGGATGTAATCGGGTTTCAATTTTGCATGAAAACAGGTTACATAGCTTCCGGGCAGACCCCGGGCAGCAAAGCAGCCCGGGGCACCGGCGACTCAGACTTGCGCGTTGCCCGATGGATGGGGCCGGCGCTGCCGCAACCCGCCCTGTGGAGCGCTGCGGTCTTCGTTGCGGACCTCTGCCTCGGCTTCCCGGCGGGCCTGGCGCACCGCACCCTCCGCCTGCCAGCTTCCCCCGATGGCCGCGTACTGCAACCCTGCCAGCAAGCCGGCAAGGGTGTTGCTCACGAAGTCCTGCTGCCCTGGCGTACCCCCGCGGTTCACGTTCCCCAGCACGTTGTAAACGGCATTTCCAGCCGTGATGGCGGTGATGCGAGCAGGTGTCTGATCCAGCAACCGGCCATAGTCAGTTCCCGTGAGGCGAGGGCTCCATTGCTGCACCGTATCGGACTGCAATGCCTCCTGCTGCGTGACGGAGATCCAGTCCGCAGTCTCCACCGCCCAGTTGATCGCGGCCTTGATGGCGGATGCCCCTGCGATTTCGCCCCACGCAGCGCTGCGGGCGTTGCTGCTGCTGGCGCCATCCAACAGTACGGCGCGGGCAGCAGCCGTGTCCCCTCCCAGAATCGGAAGCTCGGACCACGCTTCGTTGCCGACAACATTGGCCAGTCCATAGAACAAGCTGGCCGAATTGAGGTGGCTTCCGCTCACGCCGCCTGACGTTTCACCTTCCGTCCCGACCATGCTGAAGGACGCCTGGATGAAGTCGCGCGCGAAGGAATACGCCAAGGTCTTGATGTCCACTGCAAGCACATCTGCGGCCATACCCTCATTGCCGGTGAGCGTGCCATACAGTGAAAGCCCGACCGAAGCCATCGACGCACCGATCTGCTCCAGCGTCACGAGGCGCGACATGCGCTGCTGCGTCTGGCGCAGCGCTTCCTGCTGGCCGTCCGAGCACGCAGCCCACTGCTCCGCCGTCATCGCATGAAAGCCCCGCGCAGCCGTGTCTGGATCCCTGGACTCTCGCTGCTCCCGCATCACGGCCATACCGATGTTGAGCAGTCCCACGCCCAACTGCATGCCCAGGACCATGGAAGGCGACGCGGTGCGAAAAGCGACTTTCATGGACTCCGCCATCATCTCGCGCAGAAAGGTCGGTCCAAACACCGAAGCCGCCTGATGGATACCATGGCCCAAGGCTGCACCCATGATGCGCTGGCTGGGCAGCATCGAGCCGACCGCCTGCACCGTGGTGGATTCCGCTACCGCGGTGCGGGCCGCCGTGGCGACCTCGCCGAGCCGGTGCATGGCCGCCCCGCCGGTTTCCATCGCGCCGATTCCCAGTTGCCGCAGCATCGCGTTCCAGCTCTGCGGCTCGGGCACTGCTGGTTCTTCGTGCTCCGCCAGGTGCGGCATGTCCTGCCGACGGCTGTTGCGCATGAAACGCTCCAGCGGAATATCGACGAGCTCGTCCCGTTCCGGCAACTCGCCCATGGTGAAGAACGATGCATTGGCGAGCGATGCCCCGGCCATCGCCGCTCCCCCCCTGAAGCTGCTGGCATTCGGAGTGACGGGTCCGCTGGCATCCCATCGGATGTCGAGTCCGACAGGGGGCGTATTGAAGGATTCGGAGCGGGTAGGACTGGACAGCAGGGATAAGGAATCCCCTTCTTGAGACGCCAAGGGCTGGCGCGGCGACATCGTCTGCGGCTGCGATTGGGACGGGCCTCGCCGGCTGGTCAGCGACTCGTGCCGAAGGCTGCCGGAAGTGCTGGCGCCCGTGGAGCGGGCCTGGGGCGTCTGAGCACCGGAAGGAGGTGTCGAGCGGATGGGCGTCGCCGAACCTGAGGCGTTCGTTTTATTGAACATGGGAACGCTCCTTCCCGCCGGCAACGGCTTCGCTCGGCGTGCCGGGAGCACCCACCTGCACGGCATTGGCGAGCGCAGCGAGCTGCAGAACATGTCGACCGACGATCTCCGCCGAGGCGTCATCCAACGGGCAACGGCACAGCAGTTGCGGCCCGGCCAGACCGCGGGCGAAGACCGCTCCAAGGCAGAGCACCAGCACCGTGGAAGCCTGCAGCGCGGCCACGCGCCGGGCAGGATCGTCCAGACACGTTGCAGGCAACGGGGCGGACATGATCAGCGCCTCTTCATCCACGTCGGGCACCAAGGCGATGGGGCGGCTTTCCAGGGCGAAGGTGCCGGTGCGCGAGGCCTCCCGGGCCTGCTCCTGCGATGCGCCGAGGAACACGGCAGTCTCGCGGATCAGCGCCAGGACGCGGGACGAGGCTTCCAATTCCTGCGCAGGGGCAGTGGCGGGTGGACAGGGTGTGAGAACGGCGCTCATCGCACACCCCCCTGGCGTTGCGAGGCCACGTGCAGCGCCTGTGCGCCCTCGCGGGTGGCCTGGCACAGGGCCAGCAAGCCGCTGAGCTGCGCGGCCAGCAAACGCTTGTGTTCCTGCTTCGTCTCCAGGCGGCGCACCAAGACGGCGTCACCGTTGTCTTCGAGGCCGTACCCCCCATCGGAACTCAGCATCGACTGCCCGTTGGCGACCAGCAATGCGTCGGTCCAGATGTCCTCCGGGATCTGATCGGGCCGGGCCATCGTTGCGATGGCCGTCCATGGGCCATCCTCCCGATGGCTCAAGGGCTTCACGCTGAGTGTGAACGTCCCTACCGTTATCTCCCCTGTCTCGCCAAACTTCCGGGCGGTGGCCGCATCAGCCCCCATCTCCAAGGCGGCCTCCCTGATGCAGGCTTTGCGCCGTGTGGACAGCGCGGGGCTGCGCCGTGATGGCTGTGGTTTCTCGTTGTTCATCGTCTTTCTTTCAACTGTTGTCGTTGATGTGTTCCGCAATGTGCGGAGTCGGTGCCCTTTACACCTGCCGGCACTTGTCTCTGAAAGCGTGCCGACGGAAAGCATCGTTGGGCGCACCACCGCTGTCCAAGCCTCGGCAAACGAAGGAATGGAGAGGGATGCGAAAAAGAAAGACGGTGGGAGAGTCCCGGAGGGAACTTATGGCAACCCCAAGCGGCAGCCGGGGCACCTACTCGCCCCGGATGGGGGCTATCAAAAAGCCGATGCTGGCGCGGGGCGAAGGCTGCCCGAAAAAATGCCTGCGGCTAAAGATGGCGCCACAGGTTGTGCGCCCATTTGCCGAGAAAAACGCCCACGGCCAGCAGCAGCATGCCGGGGATGAAAATGCCGTCCCCATCGGCTTCCACGCCGCCCGCCGTGTAGCCCGGCATGGCGCCAGAGTGGGGGGCGTATGCAGCACTGCCGTAGTACTGCGCCGTGAGGAACAAGAGCCACAGCGCCACGCCGATGCATGCGATGGCGCACGCTGCGAGGCACAGCGCCATCACGCGCATGGTGTGGGCTCCGATGCCTCAAGCGCGCATGAGCGCTTCGATCTCATCCGCCTTCACCGGCACGCCGCGCGTGATGAGCTCACACCCGCCGTCGGTGACGATCGCGTCGTCTTCGATGCGGATGCCCAGGTGGTGGAAAGCCTCGGGCACGCCCGGCGCCGGGCGCACGTACAGGCCCGGCTCGATGGTCAGCACCATGCCCGGCCGCAGGATGCGGCTGGGGCGGTTGGTGATCGTCTCGCCGGACAACGGGTCCTTGCGCTCGCTGACCTGGCCGACCTCGGATGGCTCCACGTAACTGCCGCAGTCGTGCACGTCCATGCCGAGCCAGTGCCCGGTGCGGTGCATGTAGAACTGAAAGTACGCGCGGCTGTCGATCACGTCCTGCGCCGTGCCCACAGCGTTCCGATCGAGCAGGCCCAGGTCCAGCATGCCCTGCGCGAGCACGGCCACCGTGGCGTCGTGCGGGTCGTTGAAGCGGGCGCCGGCCTTCGTCGCAGCGATGGCGGCGTCCTGGCTAGCCAGCACCAGGTCGTACAGCGCGCGCTGCGGACCGGTGAAGCGGCCATTGGCCGGAAAGGTCCGCGTGATGTCGCTGGCGTAGCCGTCGAGCTCGCAGCCGGCATCGATCAGCACCAGCTCGCCATCGCGCACCGGAGCCGCGTCGGCGCGGTAATGCAGCACGCAGGCATTAGCGCCGGCCGCGACGATGGAGTTGTAGGCCGGGCACTGCGAACCGGCTTCGCGAAAAGCGTGCAGCAGTTCGGCGTCGAGGTGGTATTCGCGCACGTCTTCGCCAGCGCGCAGCATGCGGGCGCTGCGCTGCATGGCGCGGATGTGGGCCTGGGCGCTGATGGCCGATGCGCGCCGCATGATGTCCTGTTCATGCGCGTCTTTCACGAGCCGCATCTCGTCGAGCAACGTGCACAGATCGTCCTGCTGCGCGGGACACATCGCGCCGTAGCGCACCCGCGCGCGCACCTGGTTAAGCCAGCCTTCCACCCTTGCGGCCAGGCCGGTGTGGATGGCGAACGGGTACCAGACCCGGCTGCGGTTTTCCAGAAGGCGGGGCAGCTGCGACTCCAGCAGTGCCGACGAGTGCGCGGCGTCCACCCCGAGCGTGCCCAACGCCGCGTCGGGGCCGAGGCGGTAGCCGTCCCAGATCTCGCGCTCCAGGTCTTTGGGCTGGCAAAACAGCGTGCTCTCGCCCTGCGCGGTGATCACCAGGCAGGCGCCGGGCTCGGTGAATCCGGTGAGGTAGTAAAAGTAACTGTCGTGCCGGTACAGGAAGTCGCTGTCCCGGTTGCGGGGGCGCTCCGGCGCGGTGGGCACGATGGCGATACCGCCTTCGCCGAGCATCGAGGCAAGGCGGGCGCGGCGCTGGGCGTAGAGGGAGTTCTGTGGGCTCATGCAGCCATTCTCAGGGCATCGGACCCGTCGTTTTTGCAATTGCGCTGCACTCTTTACATTTGGCAGCACTACTGAAAGCCGTCACTGCCACCACGCCAAAGCCGTTGAAAATACCGGATCGCCTGTTTTGATTGGATACGGTCCATGTCCGGTTTCGCCCCGCTGCAGTTCATCCTGTCGAGCTTTCTGCCTGTGCTGGGCCTGGTCCTGACGGTCGCGTTGCTGGGCTACGGCGCCTATGTGCTGTGGATCGATCTGCCCCAGAAATGGCTGCTGTCGCGGCGCGCGCTGCTGGCGCTGTGTGCGGTGGCGCTGCTGTGCGATGTGTGGCTCGGGCTGCGCCTTTATCTGTCGCACAGCGAGCGGCAAGGCTGGAAGGATGGCGCCGTGTACCGGGCAAGCCGCGAGCGCTTCGCCCTGCCGCAGGATTTTCAATATGGCGAACTGCTGATTCCCGCCGGCAGCCTGATCAACCGCCAGGACCCTTTCGACAAGGGCGAGCCCGTGCGCCCTGTGGCGCTGCACGGGCTGGAAGCCGTGCGCTTTTCGCAGCCGGTGCTGGTGGCGGGCGTGTGGGCCAGCGCGCTGCAGATCACACCGCTGCGGGTGGAGCTGGCGCAGGACCAGCGCATCGGCCCCCTCTACCGCTACGACAGCGCCCGCCAGGGCTGGGTGCCCAACAAGGTAGTGCCGGCGCTGGCCTGCAAAAAAGGGCAGATCGCCGTGTTCCAGGTGCCGCACATTCCGTACGACGTGCAGGCCGAAGTGGGCAAGCCGGCGCCCGACGGCCCCGAAGCGCGCTTCATGCCGAGCCAGTGGATGTTCCGCAACTGCGAGGTCGGAGCCCCCATTGCCGTGCAGCCTGCGCAGGCCAGCACGCCCGCTCCCCAATGATCGCTTTGCAGCCCCTGCGCATGGGCAGGTGAGCTGGGCCCATCAGGTGTTGAGCTGCGCCAGCCGCTCGGGCGTGCCCACGTCGGTCCAGCGGCCCGCATAGAGCGACGCGGTGACGCGGCCTGCGTCCATCGCCCGGCGCAGCAGCGGCGCGAGGGCGGCGCTTGCGCCCTGCGGATTGCCGGCAGGCAGGTCGCACCACGGCGGCTGGAACAGTTCTGCCCGCAGCAGCGCGAGGGTGCTGTAGGTGTAGCGCGGCTCGGACTTGTCCGCCGGCAGGTTCAGGGCCACGCCATGCTCCGAAAGGCCGAAATCGCCGCGCGGGTTGTGCGCCGGGTTGGGCACCAGCCACAGGTGGGCCAGTGCGGTGCTGGCAACGAAGCGCTGCACCGCGTCGGCCGCAAACACGAAGTCGGGCGCGAACACATCGCCCGCCGCCAGCCAGAACACCGGCCCCAGTTGGGGCAGCGCGCGGGCGATGCCTCCTGCGGTTTCCAACGCGTGCCCGAAATCCTCGCCCTCGTGCGAGTATGAAATTGATAGCGCACTCCCGCCGTCTTCATTGCGCTGGAGGCCAAAAACACTACCAAACCGGTCGCTGATCTGTGTTCCCAGCCAGGCCGTGTTGATGACCGCATTCGGCACGCCGGCATGCGCCAGGGCGCGCAGGTGCCACTCCAGCAGCGGCACGCCCTGCACCGGCAGCAGCGGCTTCGGCACCGTGTCGGTCAACGGGCGCATGCGCTCGCCCCGGCCGGCAGCCAGCACCATGGCGGGCACCTGGGCGGGCGGCGCGAAGCGGTCGGTCGGCGCCGTAGTCTTCGCCCTCGTCGTCATGCGGACACGCTCCCGGCCGCCACGGCGCCGCGCTGCAGGGCATGCCGCTCCGCCCGCTGCGGCGCAAAGAGCGCCAGCAGCGCGGCCATCAGCGATTCGGCCTTGGCCGAATGGTCCGCCCCGAAATTGCACACATAGACATCCAGCGTGACGGCGCCCAGCTCGGGCCAGGTGTGCACGCACAGGTGGGACTCGGCCAGCAGCAGCGTGGCCGTCACGCCGCCCGGCCCTTCGACGCTCGCCGGAAAGGCATGGAACAACTGGCCCACCGCCTGCAGACCTGCCGCCTGCACGGCCTCGGCGCAGGCCTGGCCCAGCGCGGCGGCATCGGTCAGCCAGTGCGGCGCGCAGCGGCATCCATGGAGATCGGCGGTGAGGTGCAGGCCTTGCATGGGGCTGCACTGTAGTGCATTGGACCGAAGGGCCGGGGCCTGCCGGGCCGCCCCGGTAAAATGCCGGGTTTTCCCCCCACAGCCCCCTTCCGGAGCCGCCCCTGATGGCCAATTCTCAACAAATGGCGAATGCGATCCGCGCACTCGCAATGGATGCAGTTCAACAGGCCAATTCCGGCCATCCCGGCGCCCCGATGGGCATGGCCGACATGGCCGTCGCGCTGTGGGGCCGCCATCTGCGGCACAACCCCGCCAACCCCCAGTGGCTGGACCGCGACCGCTTCGTGCTCTCCAACGGCCACGGCTCCATGCTGCTGTACGCGCTGCTGCACCTCACGGGCTACGACCTTCCCATCGAAGAGCTCAAGAACTTCCGCCAGTTGCACAGCAAGACGGCCGGCCACCCCGAATACGGCATCACGCCCGGTGTCGAGACCACCACCGGCCCACTGGGCCAGGGCATCACCAATGCCGTGGGCTTCGCGCTGGCCGAGAAGCTGCTCGCCAAGGAATTCAACCGGGACGGCCATGCCGTGGTGGACCACCACACCTACGTCTTCCTGGGCGATGGCTGCCTGATGGAAGGCATCAGCCAGGAAGCGCTGTCGCTGGCCGGCGCGTGGAAGCTCAACAAGCTCATCGCGCTGTATGACGACAACGGCATCAGCATCGACGGCCAGGTCGCCCCCTGGTTCGTGGACGACACCCCGGCCCGCCTGCGCGCCTGCGGCTGGAACGTGATCGGCCCCGTGGACGGCCACGACGTCGAAGCCGTCGCTGCCGCCGTGCAAAGCGCCAAGACTTCCACCGACAAGCCCACGCTCATCGTGTGCAAGACCGCCATCGGCAAGGGCTCGCCCAACCGCGCCAACACCTCCAAGGCCCACGGCGAACCCCTTGGCGCCGACGAGATCACGCTCACGCGCAACGCCATCGGCTGGAGCCATGTGCCGTTCGAGATCCCGGCCGAGGTCTATGCCGACTGGAACGCCAAGGACACCGGTGCCGAGGCCGAGGCCGAATGGCAGCAGCGCTTCGACGCCTACGCCGCCGCCTTCCCTGAACTGGCCGCCGAATTCACCCGCCGCATGGCCGGCGACCTGCCCAAGCACTTCGCGCAGACCGCCGTGGACACCGTCGTCGGCATGCACACCAAGGGCGAGACCGTGGCCAGCCGCAAGGCCAGCCAGCTCGCGTTGGAAGCCTTCACCGCGCAACTGCCCGAACTGCTGGGCGGCAGCGCCGACCTGACCGGCTCCAACCTCACCAACACCAAGAGCACGCCCGCCCTGCGCTTCGACGAGCACGGCGACGTGATGCAGGTGGAAGTGAACGTGGGCGCCGAAACCGTGAAGGTGGGCGGGCGCCACATCAACTACGGCGTGCGCGAATTCGGCATGGCCGCGATCATGAACGGCATCGCGCTGCACGGCGGCTTCATCCCCTACGGCGGCACCTTTCTCACGTTCAGCGACTACAGCCGCAACGCCATCCGCATGGCCGCGCTGATGAAGCTGCGCGTGGTGCACGTGTTCACGCACGACTCCATCGGCCTGGGCGAAGACGGCCCGACCCACCAGTCGATCGAGCACGCCGCCAGCCTGCGCCTCATCCCCAACCTGGACGTCTGGCGCCCGGGCGACACGACGGAAACCGCCGTGGCCTGGAGCGTGGCCCTGTCCAACCGCACCAAGCCCACCGCGCTGCTGCTGTCGCGCCAAAACATCGCCTACACCCCCAAGCGCGACCTGGGCGACATCAGCCGCGGTGCGTACGTTCTCTCCGAGCCGGCCGATGTGGGCATCAAGAAGAAGGCCCAGGCGGTCATCATCGCCACCGGCTCCGAAGTGCAATTGGCGCTCAAGGCCCAGCAACTGCTGGCCACCCGCAAGATCGCCGTGCGCGTGGTTTCCATGCCCAGCACGACCACCTTCGACCGCGAAGACACGAAGTACAAGCAGTCCGTGTTGCCCGCCGGCATCCCCCGCATCGCGGTGGAAATGGGCGTGACCGACGGCTGGTGGAAATACGGCTGCGCCGCCGTGGTCGGCATCGACACCTTCGGCGAATCCGCCCCGGCACCGGTGCTGTTCAAGCACTTCGGCTTCACGGAAGAGAACGTGGCTGACACCGTGCAGGCGGCGCTTCGACGATAGTCCCTGGTTGTTGTTGCATCGCCTCATCGTCTTTCAAGAACAGCGCGTCTTTCATTCCTATTTGACGGATCAATGAAGTACAGCAAGCGAGCCAAGATCTTCCTTTTCGGCGCTCTTGGCTTGATGGCTGCCTTTCTGCTGTTCTTGGTTTTTGCCTGGTCGACTTTTGACGTTTCAGAGGTCGGCCGCAATTCGATGACCTACCGATTGGCGGCCCCGGAACATCTTCAGGATGTGGAGATCATTGGCGAATGCAGCAGCCCAAAATATCGATGGAAGGGACGCGATGGAACTGCCGCTCCATTCAGCTCGTTGAATTACGGCAGTTCGGCGCCAGCCACCGATATCTTCAAACGTTATCGCCAAAAATTCCTAACGCAGTCCTGCACTCCTGAAACACTCACGCCGGCACCCGATTCTGAGCACATGCTGAGCATGACTTGCACCAACAAAGATTTTCTGGAGGCCAAGGTATTCGTCGCCAAGCAGGGTGAATGCAAGACGGTCACCGTTGATTTTCTGGACAACGATTAAATCAATGGGAGTGTCGCTTGAGCAAACGCATTGATATTTTGGATGGGCAAAGAGCCCTGTCTCAAAACTACGGGCTCGTGTACACCTGCAATCTTGGTTGGCTGGACTTGGGCCATATGAATCCAGCGTCCACACGACCGCATACCGGAGCCTCTGCACTCTGGAACGAAATCAACGCGGGCGGCCCGGATGTAAGGCATTGCCTGGGCACTCATCCGCAAATATGCACGCAGCCCTCCAGGGCGGATACGTTCAAGGCAGTCACCTTCCCTGACAAAAAGACGACGGGTTTCAAGGTGGTGCATCGGCAAGACATGCATGCGCTCGGCAAGAAGATATCGTCCGGGGTCAAGCGCGAATATGTGGTCAAGCATGGCCTGTCTCCTGCCGAGAAGAAATCAGTGGCGTTGGCCATCTTCATGGAAGTCAGCCTGGAATTTGAGGCGCATCAAGAGTTCTTTCCGAACTTCATCACGGACAGCGGTTTTAGCCAGGAAGATCTGGTTTCCAACTTGATCGGCTTTCATATTGCCATCGGCACCGTGACCAAAGCCCAAGCCTTGGCCATGGCAAAGCCGGTTTCCAAAGAAACTGCTTTGGCCATATGGGACCGCAACGGCTCGGTGGGCAGCAATAAGAACAGAGGATTCCAGCCGATGTTCAGCCCGGACACATCCGTCATCAATGACAAGGCCTGCATTAACGAATGCGCAGGGGTGCTTCCTCGCATACCGGAATTTCTGGCTCACATAAAACCCGCGAAAAAGGGAACGCTTTTTATCAACAACGCCCTGGGCGGCGTTTGATATCTGGTCTACGGCATTTTTAACTTTCTACTAAAGGAAAATCTCATGACGATCAAGATTGGCATCAATGGCTTCGGCCGCATCGGCCGCATGGTGTTCCGCGCTGCCGTGCAGAACTTCTCCGACATCGAAGTCGTCGGCATCAACGACCTGCTGGAGCCCGACTACCTGGCGTACATGCTCCAGTACGACTCGGTGCATGGCCGCTTCCAGGGCACCATCGCGGTGGAAGGCAACACGCTGGTCGTCAACGGCAAGAAGATCCGCCTCACGCAGGAGCGCGATCCGGCGCAGCTGAAGTGGAACGAAGTCGGCGCCGATGTCGTCATCGAAGCCACGGGCCTGTTCCTGACCAAGGAAACGGCGCAAAAGCACATCGATGCAGGCGCCAAGAAGGTCATCCTGTCGGCCCCGTCCAAGGACGACACGCCGATGTTCGTGCATGGCGTGAACTGCAATTCCTACGCCGGCCAGCCCATCATCTCCAACGCTTCGTGCACCACGAACTGCCTGGCCCCCGTGGCCAAGGTGCTCAACGACAAGTGGGGCATCAAGCGCGGCCTGATGACGACGGTGCATGCCGCCACGGCCACGCAAAAGACGGTGGACGGCCCGTCCAACAAGGATTGGCGCGGCGGCCGCGGCATTCTGGAAAACATCATCCCCAGCTCCACGGGTGCCGCCAAGGCCGTGGGCGTGGTGATTCCCGCGCTGAACAAGAAGCTGACGGGCATGTCGTTCCGCGTGCCGACCTCCGACGTGTCGGTGGTCGATCTGACGGTCGAACTGGAAAAGCCCGCCACCTACGCCGAGATCTGCGCCGAAATGAAGGCCCAGTCCGAAGGCGCGCTCAAGGGCATCCTGGGCTACACCGAAGACAAGGTGGTGGCCACCGACTTCCGCGGTGAAAGCTGCACCAGCGTGTTCGACGCCGACGCCGGCATCGCGCTGGACGACACGTTCGTGAAGATCGTATCCTGGTACGACAACGAATGGGGCTACTCGAACAAGTGCCTGGACATGGTGCGCGTGGTGTCTTCCCGCTGATCCGGCACCCGCTGGATTTCGCCAAAAAACGCGCCTTCGGGCGCGTTTTTTCATGGGCGCCGCCAAAGCGAAAGCGACCAGACGCCAGTGCCACTTCGACCGTTGCTTTCGGAAGCAATTGCACACGTTTCGTCGGACATCGCCCACGCGCCTTGCTGCGATGGGCCTACGCCCGCAAAGAGGCAGGGATCGAACAATCGGATACCTGTTGCCGCGGAGCACTGCTCCCCGTCCACAGCGCCATTTCACCCCTGTCCGGAGAAAACAATATGTCGACTTTCACCCTGATCCGAACTGCCACTGCCGTGGTGGCGCTGGGCGCGCTCGCTGCCTGCTCCTCCACCCCGAAGCCCACGGAGCAAATGGCGGTGAGCCGCACTGCCGTGGACCGCGCGACGACCGCGCCGAAGGTGGCGGCCAACGCCCCGGTGGAACTGCAGAGCGCCCGCGACAAGTGGTCGCAGGCCCAGCAGGCTTTGGACAGCAAGGACTACACCCGCGCCCGCCGCCTGGCCGCCGAAGCCGAAGCCGACGCCCGCGTGGCCGAAACGAAGGCAGAAGCCACGGACAACGCCGCCACGCTGCAGCAGGTCAAGGCCAGCATCCAGTCGCTGCAGGACGAAATCACCCGCCGCGCGCCTCCTGTGCCGGGCGCCATGCCCCCGCCCGTGGCTCCCGCGCCCATGGCCGCACCGATGCCGGCGCCCATGCCCGGCGCAATGCCTCCCGCCCGCTGATCGTTGATCGCTGATGCACCGGGGGCCCGTGCGCCCCTCATTGGCACCGCCGGCACCGTTGCCGCGCCGTAGCTAGCTCCCACCCGATTTGAAGGACACCACCATGCAGTCATCCACCCTCCGCCGAACCTCCGCCCTGGCCACCGCCCTGCTCGCCGCCGGCCTGCTGGCCGCCTGCGCATCGCCCGGCCCGCTGCCGGCCGTCGAACAGGCCCGTGCCGCAGTGAACCGCGCTGCCACCGACCCCGCCGTGAGCCAATACGCCCAGCTCGAACTGAAGTCCGCGACCGACACGCTGGCCCGCGCCGACCACGTACTGCGCGATGAAAAGGACGAGTCCGAAGCCAACCACCTGGCCTACCTGGCCACACAGCGCGCCGCGATCGCCACCAACACCGCACAGGCCCGCCGCCTGGACGCCGAGATCAAGCAAGCCGGCAGCGAGACCGACCGCCTGCGCCTGGAAGCCCGCACCCGCGAAGCCGAAGCCTCGGCCCGCAATGCCCAGGCCGCCCAGGCCCGCGCCATGACGGCCGAGCAACTGGCCGCGCAGCAGCAGGCCCAGGCCCGTGCCGCGCAAGACCGCGTGCGCCAACTCGAAGCGCAACTGCGCGAAATCGAAGGCCAACAGACCGAGCGCGGCCTGCTGGTCACGCTGGGCGATGTGCTCTTCGCGTTCAACAAGGCGGACCTGTCCGCGCAGGCCGCTCCCCGCCTGGACAAGCTGGCCAACTTCCTCAAGCAGTTCCCTGAACGCAAGCTGCTGATCGAGGGCTACACCGACAGCGTGGGCTCGGATAGCTACAACCAGGAACTGTCGGAACGCCGTGCGCAAGCCGTGCGTGACGCACTGGTGCAGCGCGGCGTGGACACCAGCCGCATCACGGCACGCGGCTACGGCAAGTCGTACCCGGTGGCCGAGAACGGCTCGCCAGAGGGCCGCGCCATGAACCGCCGCGTCGAGATCGTGATCGCCGATGCGCAGGGCAATCTGAAGGGCCGTTAAAGTCCGTCGATCCGCAGGCTACGCATGCAGCCTGCGGCCTCGCGCCGCCGCTCCCGCTTCGCCGGGACGGCGGCTTTCGTTCGTCGGCCCTGCCGATGAACCGATGAACCTCCCCCCCTATTGCCCCCGCCGCCATGACCACTGCCCTGCCCGACGCCGCATGCAGCGTGCTGTCCTTCTGGTTCGAAGACAGCACGCCCCAGCAATGGTTCGCCAAGGACGATGCGTTCGACGCCGCCATCCGGCAGCGCTTCGCCAACCTGCACCATGAAGCCGCGCAGGCTCAGTTGTGGCCATGGCGCACGACGCCGTCCGGACGGCTGGCGGAGATCCTCGTGCTGGACCAGTTCTCACGGAACCTGCACCGCGACAGCGCGCAGGCCTTTGTCTGCGACGGCATGGCGCTGGTGCTCGCGCAGGAGGCCGTCGCCGCGCAGGCCGACGCTGCCTTGCCGGTGGATTGGCGTGCCTTCGTCTACATGCCGTACATGCACAGTGAATCGCTCGCCGTGCAGGATGAATCGGTGGCGCTGTTCACGCGGCTGGGCAACCCGAACAACCTCGATTTCGCGGTGCGCCACCGGGACATCGTCGCGCGATTCGGCCGCTTTCCCCACCGCAACGCAGTGCTGGGCCGCGCCTCGACCGCCGAGGAAACCGCCTTCCTGCGCGAGCCCGGCAGCGCGTTCTGACCCGGGGCGAAGGCCGGCGCTTCAACGGCCCTGCTGCAGGTCCGTGAATCCCTTGGCGGCCGCCTGCACATCGGGCGGGAAGTCCGACATCTCCTGGATCTGCCGCACCTCGATGACCTCGTTGCCCGAGGCAGGGCAGCGCGACGCCCACGCGATGGCGTCTTCCTTGGAGGCGACGTCGATGATCCAGAACCCGCCGAGCACCTCGGCTACGCCCGGAAACGGCCCGGGCTGCACTTTCGGGGCGCCGCCCTCGAACGTGATGCGCACGCCGGCCGACGGCGGGTGCAGCCCCTCCAGCGAGCGCAGCACACCGGCCTGCTGCAGGCTTTCGTTGAAGGCCATCATGGCCGCCACCGCTTCGGCGGTGGGCACGGCGCCGGGCGCAGCGGATTCGTAGCCGTGGGGAATCATCAAGAGCATGAAACGCATGGGGCGGTCCTCTTCAATCGAGTTCAGGCCTTACAGCGGAGGAACGGCATCGGGCTCCATGAACATGACCTCCCAGAGGTGGCCGTCCGGGTCTTCGAAGCCGTGCTGGTACATGAAGCCCAGGTCCTGCACCGGACGCGGCACCTTGCCGCCCGCGGCGGCGGCCCGGCGCACGATCTCGTCCACGTCGGCCCGGCTTTCGCGCGACAGGCACACCAGCACCTCGGTGGACTGGTGCGCGTCGCTGACCGGCTTGTCGGTGAAGCCCTGGAAGAAGGGTTGGGTGAGCAGCATGACGAAGATGTTCTCGCCCACGATCATGCAGGTGGCCTGGTCGTTGGTGAAGCGCGGATCGAACCGGAAACCCAGCGCCGTGAAGAAGGCGACGGACCGGGGCAGGTCCTGGATGGGCAGGTTCACGAAAATCTGAGTGGCCATGGGGATCGTCTCCAAGCGAAGGGCCGCAAGGCCCGCAACAACACGAAAAATGGAAGGGAGTGCGAGCGCCCGGCCCGCCTGCCGCGCGGCGCCCCATCGTGTCGGTGTGGCAAAGGCAGCGCGGCGGGGTTATTGTGGACGCCGTACACAAAACCTTAGCAGAGACAATGGACAGCGTCCACATCCTGACAAACCCGAATGCCCGATCCCGCCGACCGCCCTGCCGACCCCGACTCGCCTTCCGCCACTGCACCCCGCCAGACCTATCGCCATGGCGATCTGCGGCGCGCGCTGCTGGATGCGGGCGTGGCGCTGGCGCGCGAAGGGGGGCCGCAGGCCGTGGTGCTGCGCGAGGCCACGCGCCGTGCGGGGGTGGCGCCGAACGCGGCCTATCGCCACTTCGCCAACCGGCAGGACTTGCTGGAGGCGGTGCGCGCCGTCGCCCTGGCCCAGGTGGCGCGGGCCATGGAGGCCGAGCTGGCCGCGGTGCCAGCGACCTTGGCGCCGCACGAGCACGCCTGCGCCGGCCTGCGTGCGGTGGGCGCGGGCTACCTGCGGTTCGCGCGGGAGGAAACGGGCCTGTTCCGCACGGCCTTCGCCGCAGCGGGCGACATCGGCCCCGGCACCCCCAACCATGCGGAAAAGACCGGCGCCACGGGCCTGGACCCTTTCCAGTTGCTCGGCGGGGCCCTGGACCGCATGGTGGCGGCCGGCGCGCTGCCGCCCGAGCGCAGGCCGGGGGCGGAGTTTCTGGCCTGGTCGGCCGTGCACGGCCTCGCGCTGCTGGTGATCGACGGGCCGCTGGCGCGCGTGGTGGGGCCGCAGATGGACCGGGTGGCGCAGCGGCTGCTCGACATGGTGGAAAAGGGTCTTTAAGGCAAATCGGCCTCCAGCGCATATTCCCCTAGGGTGCATTGCTATATTTTTAATAGCAAACGGGAATAGTCGTTGCCTGCGGGCGCGCATCACTGTAAATTCATACAGTGATCATTTCTTCCAAGCTCGCCATCCTGGCCGACGCCGCCAAGTACGACGCGTCGTGCGCCTCCAGCGGCGCGGCACCGCGCAACTCGGTGGGCGGGCGCGGCATCGGGTCCACCGAGGGCTCGGGCATCTGCCACAGCTACGCGCCGGACGGGCGCTGCATTTCGCTGCTCAAGATCCTGCTCACCAACTTCTGCCTGTACGACTGCCTGTACTGCGTGAACCGGGTGAGCAGCAACGTGCAGCGCGCGCGGTTCACGGTGCAGGAGGTGGTGGACCTCACCCTCGACTTCTACCGCCGCAACTGCATTGAAGGTTTGTTCCTGTCCAGCGGCATCATCCAAAGCCCCGACTACACCATGGAGCTGGTGGTGGAGGTCGCCCGGGTGCTGCGCGAAGAGCACGACTTTCGCGGCTACATCCACCTCAAAACCATTCCCGATGCATCGCCTGAGCTCATGGAGCGCGCCGGCCGCTACGCCGACCGCCTGAGCATCAACGTGGAGTTGCCCACCGCGCAGGGGCTGGCGGCGCTCGCGCCGGAAAAGGACGCCGCCGCCATCCGCCGTTCGATGGCGCGCATGGCAGGGCACATCGCCGATGCCAAAGAGGCGCGGCGCGAGCAGCAGAACGCCGCGCAGGTCGTCTCGCTGCCCGGGCGCACGCGGCGTGCGGCCGCGCCGCACTTCGCCCCCGGCGGCCAGAGCACGCAGATGATCGTGGGCGCCGACGCGGCCGACGACCGCACCATCCTGGCCACCAGCGCGCAGCTGTACGGCGGCTTTCGGCTGCGGCGCGTGTACTACTCGGCCTTCAGCCCCATTCCGGACGCCTCGCGCGCGCTGCCGCTGTCCGCGCCGCCCATGGTGCGCGAGCACCGGCTGTACCAGGCCGACTGGCTGATGCGCTTTTACGGCTTCGCGCATGAAGAGATCGTGCCCGCGCGCCAGGGCGGCATGCTGTCGCTGGACATGGACCCCAAGCTCGCCTGGGCGATCGCCCACCCCGAGCGCTTTCCGGTCAACCTGAACACCGCCCCGCGCGAGATGCTGCTGCGCGTGCCGGGCCTGGGCGTGGGTTCGGTGGACCGCCTGCTGGCCTCGCGGCGCGTGCGCCGCGTGCGGCATGCCGACCTGTCGCGGCTGCGCATTCCGCTCAAGAAAGTGCTGCCGTTCGTCGAGACGGTGGACCACCGGCCGGGCCGCATGCTCGATTCGATGCACCTGAAGGCGTTCTTCGCCACACCTGCGCGCCCTGCCGCCACCGCGGGCGCGGCCGCCAATACCGCCAGCGCTTCGGGCACCAGCCGCATGCCAGGCGCCATGGCGCAGCCGGTGCAGGCGTCGCTGTTCGGCTGACGACGGACCGCTGCCATGCCGATCATCGATTCGCACCCGGCGCACGACACGCCATCGGCCATCGCACCCGGCGTGGCCGCTTCCAACACCACGACCACCACCATCACCTTGCGCCATGCCACCGACTGGGCCGGCTTTCGCGATGCGGCGCGCGCTCTGCTGCAAAGCGGATGCCCGCCGCAACAGGTGCAGTGGTTCACGCAGGCGGACGCGGTGGCCGATCTGTTTGCCGATGCGCCTGTGGAACAGGATCTGTTCGAAGCGCCGGGCACCGAAACGTCGGGCACTGCGGATGCGGCCCTTCCCCCGCTGCAAGACGATCCACCGCCCGCCAGCGAAGGCGCGCCTCCTGCACCGACAGAACCACCGACAGAACCCCGCACACCGGCACTGCGCGTGCCCCGCGAGTTTCTGCAGCTGTGCGAGCGCGTCGTGCTGCACCGCGACCCGGGCCGTTTCGCGCTGATGTACCGGCTGCTGTGGCGGCTGGCGCACGAGCCTGGCCTGCGCCACGACCCGCTGGACCCCGACCGCCTGCGCCTGCAGCACCTGGCCCGCGCGGTGAAGCGCGACATGCACAAGATGCGCGCCTTCGTGCGCTTCCGCCCGGTCCCCGAGCCCGATGGCGGCACGCTGCACATCGCCTGGTTCGAGCCGGACCACTGGATCACCGAGGCCAACGCGCCGTTCTTCGCCCGCCGCTTCACGCAGATGCGCTGGGCCATCCTCACGCCGGACGGCAGCGTGCACTGGGACGGCGCCCGCCTGCACACCGGCCCGGCAGCCCAGCGCAGCGATGCACCGCCGCCGGACGCCGGCGAGGCGCTGTGGCTCACGTACTACCGGAACATCTTCAACCCCGCGCGCCTGAAGCTGGACATGATGCGCAAGGAAATGCCCACCCGCTACTGGAAGAACCTGCCCGAGGCCGCGCTGATCGGCGAACTCGCCCAGACCGCGCACGCCCGCAGCGGCCGCATGGTGGAGGCGCCGGGCACGGTGCCCCAGCGGCGCATCGCCGGACGAGGCCAGGCCACGCCGTGATGCGTTTGGCACGGGCATGAAAAAAGCCCCGCAGAGCGGGGCTGGTGAACCGGGCGGCCGAAGGGCGGAACGCGAAACAAGGTCTACGGAACACGACCTGTGAGCGGCCGCCTCGGGGCGCCTATTCCGTCATTCGGTCGCGGTGCGGATCGTCTCGCGGCCGTGGCGGTCCTTCAGGCGGCCCAGGTCGGTGTCGAGCGCGCGGCTCACCTTGTCGACGGCGTTGGTGAAGGCGTCGGCCAGCTTGTCGGCATCGGCACTGGCGGCGACGGGCGGGCGGCCTGCAGCGCGCGCTTCGATCACGCAGCGCTTGTCGCCAGCGCCGGATTTGCCGGCGTCCACGTCGGACAGGAAAACCTCCACCCGTGTCAGGTGTTCGCGAAAGCGTGCAAGCCGGCTGTTGGTTTCTTCCTGGACCCACTGGGCCAGCGATTCGCCTCCCTGAATGTATTCGTCGGTGTGCACCTGTACTTGCATAGCGTTGCTCCTTTTTTCCAATGACGCCCGGCCTCGTGGCCCGGCACGGTGATGGGGCGGCGCCGCTGCGGGAAGGCCCGCGCTCAGCCGCCACCCGAAGCCATGGTCGCACAGGGCGCAGCCCGCGCACAGCAACGCGGCGGCGCCGATGGCTGTCGGGCAGACGCCCATGGCGGGAGCGGCCGGTTCCTACAGCGCCGCCAAACGCCGGGTGATACAACCTTCGGATGCCTTTTTCCCTGATTTCCGGCGCGCCGCAACGCAGTCGCCTTTCCTTTGCGGAACGCTGAGCATGTCCACTTCCAAGCGCCTCAAGATCGGTCTCTCCGCCTGTTTTTCGCACGCGGACCCCGCCCGCTCGCTGTTCACCAACAAGACCCTGCAATACGTGGAGCAGTCCATCGCGCACTGGATCATGTCCGCCGGCGCAATGGTGGTGATGGTGCCCTGCCCCACCGGCGAAACCGCCCGCGGCGACGTCACCCTTGCGCACTATGCGGACTGGCTCGACGGCGTGGTGATGCACGGCGGCGCCGACGTGTGGCCCGGCACCTATGGCGAAGTGCCGCTGAAAGATGCCTGGCTGGGCGACCGCATTCGCGACCTGTACGACCTCGCCGTGGTCGAAGCCTTCGAGCAGGCGGGCAAGCCGATCTTCGGCGTGTGCCGGGGGCTGCAATTGATCAACGTGGCCTTCGGCGGCACGCTGTACCAGGACATCGAAACCCAGCACCCGGGCGCCCAGCAGCACCGCAACGCGGTCACCTACGACCAGCATTTCCATGAGGTGGAGCTGGTGCCCGGCACCCGCCTGTCGCAGATGTACCCCAGTCAGCAGCGCGTGGTGGTCAACAGCATCCACCACCAGGGCATCAAGAACCTAGCCCCCGGTTTCGAGATCGAAGCCTGGAGCCACCCCGACGGCGTGCCGGAGGCCATCCGGCGCCGGCCGGATCGGGGGCGCGGCTACATCGCGGCCACGCAGTGGCATCCGGAGTTCTTCAAGCCCGGCTCGTCGCAGACGATGGACGACGCCCCGATTCTTGAAGACTTTCTGGCCGCATGTTCGCGCACCAAAGTGCGGCCGCTGCCCGGGCACAGCCCCTTTCAGATCCGCGACCGCGCCGCGCGATTGCTGCGCCAGGCGCTGCTCCTGCGCCGGTAACACCGAAAAAACACAGTACGGCCGAGCGCCTGAAAACGATAGCAGCCGCGCCAGCTAGCACGGCAGCGGACGGTCTTTTCTCTCATCCAAACCTAAGTCTCCATTTTCCGATCAGTTGTTTCAAATTGTTAAAAATGCGAAGCTCTGGCGTGTAAATGTGCAATAACTGTGTCCGGAGACATTTGCAGCCTTGAATGCTGCGGGGCCAAGCACCCTGTCCCATCGAATTTTTCTTCCTGTGTTTAGGAGAAAGCGATGCAAAAGAGAGACGTGCCCGCAGGCGCAACGCCGAGCGGAAAATGGAGCCAGACACCCCCAGGACAGACGTTGCGCGGCCTTCCCGCCGCCGCGGCGATCAGCCTGGCGTTGGTCTGTGGAGCGGGATCTGCTGCGGCGGACACGCTCACCGGTAATTTGCAGGCCACCATGCGCATCAGCACGGGCTGCGTCATTTCGGGCAGTTCGGGCGGGCAGTCGGGCGTGAGCTTCGGCACGCTGGACTTCGGCACCCAGCCCGCGACGTTCTCGGGCACGGTGAGCGCCGCGCCCACGGGCGGCGCCGGCGGGGCCGGCACCACGCAAATCCTGTGTTCGCCCGAGATCACCGTCATCAGCGTGACGGTGAGCGGCGGGCTGCATGCCGGCCAGGGCGCCGGGGTGGGCGTGGGCACGCGGGCGATGAACTCCGCGGCGGCGTACATCCCGTACGAGGTCTACCAGGACGCCAGCCACACCACGCCCTACCCGCTCAACACGCCCGTGGCGAATGTCGCCATTCCCACGGCGGGCGCCGCGTTCAATTTGCCCATCTACGGGCAGGTCAACAAGACCGGCAGCCAGTCGCTGCCTTTCGGCGCCTACACCGACACCCTCGGGGTGACGTTGACGTTCTGACAGCTCGGCGGCCGGCCGAGCGCCCGGCCCGCCCGGAGAAAAGCATGATGCAAGCCATCGGACGGCACAGGGCGTTGCCTTGCCGAAAGGATTTCCTTCGCACGTTTTCGACCCATCGGTTCACCCCCGCGAGTGCTTCATGGGCACTGCGGGCACTGCGGGCGATGCGGGCGATGCGGGCGATGCGGGCGATGCGGGCGATGCGGGCACTGTGGGCGCTGTGGGCACTGGCCGCCGCCCTGGCGGCCTGGCCCGCTGCGCCCGCCCGCGCGGCCACGCCCATCCCCACCACGGCGACGATTCCCGTCAGCGCGACGGTGGCGCGCGGCTGCCAGATTTCGGGCAGCTCGCAGACCACGGGCCTGTCGTTCGGCATGCTGGACTTCGGCGTGCATTCGCCGGTGCGCACCGGCACGCACAGCGTCATGGCCGCCGGCGGGCCGGGCATGCAGGCCCAGGTGCTGTGCACGCCGGGCACCACGCTGCAGGTGACCATCAACGCCGGGCTGCACGCGAGCGGCGCGCAGCGCAGGCTCTCCAACGGTTCGCAGTTCATTCCGTACGCGCTCACGCTCATGGCGGCCGGCACGCCGGCGCTGCTGCCCAACGTGGTGGCGAACATGGCGCTGGGCGCCACGCCCACGGCGCTGCCCATCCAGGCGACGGCGACGTTCCCCGGTTCGGGCGTCGGTGCGGGCACCTACACCGATACCTTGCAGGTGACCTTGTCGTGGTGACGATTCCCCCTTTCCTACGGCGGCTGGCGGCTGCCCTCGCGTGGGTTCTGGCCGCCGCCGCAGCCGCCCCGGCAGGGGCCGCCACGCCGATCATGATCTGGCCCGTGGACCCGGTCATCACCGGCCCGCAGCGCGCGGTGGCCCTGTGGCTGGAGAACCGCGGCAGCACGCCGGTATCGATGCAGGTGCGCGTTTTCCAGTGGCGCCAGGCCGACGGCAAGGACCAGTTCGATGCGCAGCGCGACGTGGTGGCGAGCCCGCCCATCAGCCACATTCCGCCGGGCCAGCGCCAGATGGTGCGGCTGCTGGCGACGCACCCGGTGCCGCCCCGCGCCGAGCAGACCTTTCGCGTGCTGGTGGACGAACTGCCCGCCGCGGACGCGCCGGTCCCCGAAGGCCCCGCCAGCATTCCCGGCCCGCCCGAGCGGGCCACCGCCGATGCGGCGGCGGTGGCGGTGCGCCTGCAGATCCGCTACGCCATTCCGCTGTTCGTCTACGGCCCGGACACGCTGCCGCGGCGCCTGGCCGACGCGCGCTCGTTGATCGATGGCACCGCCGTGCTGGAGCCCGACCTGTCGTGGGAACTGAGGCCGCAGGGCCGCGCCAGCCAGGTCGTGCTGACCAACCGCGGCCCGGGCCACGCCCGCATCACCTCGGTGGGCTGGACGCGCGCGGGCACGCCCGCCACCCCGCCCAAGGACGTGCTGAATTACGTGCTGCCGCAAAGCCAGATGCCGCTGGACGTGGCAGCCCCTCCCACGCCCGGCCACACCCTGACGGTGACGGTCAACGGGCGCGAAGCCCAACTGCCCCGTGCATCGCAATGAACCGCGCCCTGTCTCGCTGCGTGCCCGCGTCGCCCGCTGGGGGTTGCTGGTGGCTTGCCTGCCGCGCCTGCTCACCGCGGCGGACTACCCCATGCCGGACGCGAAACCCGGCGCGCCCGCCACGCTGTACCTGGAACTCGTGGTCAACGGCAAGACCACCGGCGAGGTGGCCAACGTGCTGCAAAACGGCTCGCTGTACGAGATCGACGCGCAATTGCTGCGCGAGCTGCACATCCAGACCACCATGCCCGACGGCACGCGCGTGGCCGTCAACGCCCTGCCCGGCGTGGTCACCGAATACGACAGCCTGGGCCAGCGCCTGCTCATCCAGGTGCCGCCCCACTGGCTGCCGCGCCAGGACCTGGCCGACGCCCGCGAGCCGCTGCAACTGGCCGGGGGCACGGGCCTCCTGCTCAACTACGACGCCTACGCCATGACCACGCAGGGCCGCACCACGTCGTCCGTGTGGTCCGAGGCCCGGTACTTCGGCCCGATGGGCGTGGTGTCGAGCACGGGCATCTTCCGGCACGGCTCGACCGGCTTTTCGACCGGCTTCGTGCGCTACGACACGCAATGGGCCCGGCCGGACACCGAGGCCGCCACCCAGACCCTGTACGGCGACCTCATCACCGGCGCGCTGCCGTGGACCACCCCCGTGCGCATGGGCGGCGTGCAGTGGTCGCGCAACTTCGGCATCCGACCCGACCTGGTCACTTACCCGCTGCCTGCGTTCTCGGGCCAGGCGGCCGTGCCTTCGGCGGTGGACGTGTTCATCAACGGCTTTCGCGCGGCGAACCGCACCGTCGCGCCCGGCCCCTTCACGCTGGGAGAGCTGCCCACCGTGAACGGCTCGGGCACGGCCTCGGTGGTGACCACCGACGCGCTCGGCCGGCAGGTGCTGACCTCGGTGCCGTTCTACGTCAACACGCAGCTGCTGCGGCTGGGCTGGAACGACTATTCGCTGTCGCTGGGCGCGCTGCGGCGGGCCTACGGCTTTCGCAGCCTGTCGTATGGCCGGCCGCTGGCCTCGGGCGTGTACCGCCACGGCGTGACCGAGGCCTTCACGGCCGAGGCCCAGGCCCAGGCCGGGCGCGGGCTGAGCGTGGCTGGGGTCGGCGGCCTCGTGCGGCTGGGCCTGTGGGGCGTGGCCAATGCGGCCATCACGCGCGGGCAGTCCGAGCGCGACCGGGGCGGCTGGCAACTCGCGGCCGGCTACCAGTTCCAGAGCACGCGCGGCGGCATCTCGGTGCAGCAGTTGCAGCGCACTCCGGGTTACGGCGACGCCAGCACCTATGCCGACGACGGCTTTCAACTGCCGCGCCGCACGCGGCAACTCGATGCCAGCCTGAACCTGGCGCGCGGCTCGGTCAGCGTGGGCTGGGTGGACCTGCAGAGCCGCGAGGGCCAGCGCAGCCGGCTCGCCTACGCCGGCTACAGCACGCCCGTGGGGCAGAACGCCTACGTATCGGTCACTGCCGGGCGCACGGTGGAAACCGGCCAGACCCAGGTGCGCCTGCAACTCACCTACCTGCTGGGGCCGAACACCAGCGCGCAGGCGGCCGTGGCCCGCTACGGCGACGGCGCCACGCAACTGCAGTCGAGCGTGCAGCGCACCGTGCCGTCGGACGGCGGCTTCGGCTGGAGCCTGGGCCACACGCTGGGCGGCGAGTCGAACCGGTACCGCCAGGCCTCCGCCCAGTACCGGGGCGACACGCTCACCGTGCAAGGCGGTGCCTACGGCATGGCCGGCCACGCGACCCGGTTCGCGGGCGCATCGGGCTCCATCGGGCTGATGGACGGCTACGCCTTCGCCTCCAACCGCATCAGCGACGGCTTCGCGCTGGTCTCCACCGAGGGCATGGCCGACGTGCCGGTGCTGTTCAACAACCAGCGGGTGGGCCGCACCAACGCCCGCGGCTACCTGCTCGTGCCGGACGTGCCGGCCTACTACGAGGGCCGCTACGAGATCGATCCGCTCTCGCTGCCGGCCGACGTGCACACCCCCACGCTGGAAAAGCGCGTGGCGGTCGCGCGCGGCACGGGCTCGCTGGTGCGGCTGCCGGTGATGCGCATGCGCACCGCCACCATCACCCTGGTCGATGCCGGCGGCGCGCCGCTGCCCGTCGGCGCGGCCGTGGTGCACGAACAAGGCAACGTGCCCACCGTGGTGGGATGGGACGGCGTGGTGTACCTGACCGCGCTGCAGGCCCGCAACACGCTGGTCGCGCGCCTGCCCGATGGCGGCGTGTGCCGCGCGGCGTTCACCGAACAGGCCTACGCCGCCACGCGGGATCTGCGCGTGGTCTGCAGCACGGGCGAAGCGCCGGTGGCGCCGGCCGAAGGGGTCAAGCTGTGACGGCATGGCGCTCCCTCGCCGGATGGGCCGCACGGCTCGCCGTGTGCCTGGCGGCGCTGGGCGCCGGCGCGCCCGCCGTGGCCGCCGTGTGCAGCTATGCGGAAACGGGCGCATCGCTGGGCACCGTGTCGTCGTTCGCGGTGCGCGACGGCAGCGTCAGCACCTCGGGCAGCTTCGGCATCACCTGCGGCAGCGGGCTGCTCTCGGTGCTGTCCACCGACAGCCTGCTCCGGGCCACGCTCACCAGCGACAACGGCTTTCTGCTGCGCAACATCGCCGACACCACCAAGACCGTCGGCTATCAGGCGGGCAACGGCGGCGGGCTCACGTATTCGTCGGGGCTGCTGGTGATCAACGGCTCGGGCGCGAACATCCTCACGCTGCTGCCCAACCGCAAGGCGACCGTGCCGCTGCAGATCGCCACGCTCGGCGCCAACGTGCCGGCCGGCACCTACCGCGACACGCTGCGGGTGGCCTGGGTTTACAACCTGTGCGACGGACTGGGGCTGATCAGCACCTGCCTGGGCACCGTGTACGCCGGCTCGGCCACGCGCACCGTGACCGTGGAGCTGCAGGTGACCAACGACTGCCTCATCACCCCTGGCGCCATCAACTTCGGCACGGCCGCACTGCCCACCGGGTTCGGCGAAGCGGCCTCGCAGGTCGCGCTGGTGTGCACCACCGGCATGACCTACACCGTGGGCCTGGGGCCGGGCAGCAACCCCAGCGGCGGGCGGCGGCAGATGGCCAACGGGGCCAACCGGCTGGCCTACGACATCTTCTTCGGGTCGGGCACCACGCCCTGGGGCACGGCGGTGGGTTCGCGCGTGGCCAGCAGCCAGGCCACCGCCGGGCCGGCCGGCGGCATCGCCAACGGCACGGGCTCGCACCTCTTTCCGTACCGGGCCCGCGTGTACCCGGACCAGCCGGCGCCGGTGCCCGGCATCTACCTGGACAACGTGGTGGTGGACGTGCAGTTCTAGCGCGGGCGCCGTGCCGGCATTGGAGCCAAATCGGCCTCCAGCGCAATCAAATCAACGGTGTTACGCTATTATTTTAATAGCAAATCGATCCGCTCAATGGTGGTGGCCGTGACCGCCGTGCACGTGGCGGTGCGTCACTTCCTCGGGCGTGGCGGCGCGCACTTCGGTCACCTTGCACGAAAAGCGCAGCGCCTGGCCCGCCAGCGGGTGGTTGCCGTCCAGGTGCACCTCGGGGCCCTTGATCTTGACCACGTTGAAGACGCGCTCCTGCCCGTCGTCGCCCGCGCCGCGCAACTGGCCGCCCACCTTCACGCCCGGCGGGAATTCGCTCTTGGGAATGGTGCGCACCAGGCTTTCGTCGCGCTCGCCGAAGGCATCGGCGGCGGCCAGGTCCAGCGTGGTGGCGAAGCCCGTGGCCTGGCCGTCCAGCACGGCCTCCACCTTGGGGAAGATGCCTTCGTACCCGCCGTGCAGATAGGCCAGGTGCCCGGAATCGAGCGGCTTGCCCTGCGGCGTGGTCACCTTGTAGCTGAGGGTGACGGCGGTGTCTTTGGAGATGTTCATGGAGTGTTCCGGCGAATCGATGAATCGGCAAAGGCGGCAGGCACTGCGCGCCCGGCGGTCAGGCGTGCATTGTCGAACAAGGCGGGCGCAGCCCCAAGCGGCCGCCCCTGAACCCGGCCGACTTCAGGCGTCGTTTCCGTAGATGAGAAAGCCCGCGTGCCGGGCCACCTGGTCGTACAACCGCCGGGCGGTCACGTTGGTCTCGTGCGTTTGCCAGTACACCCGGCGCACGCCCGCGGCCTGCGCCGCCGCGTACACCCCTTCGATCAACTGCCGCCCTACGCCCTTGCCGCGTGCGCCGGGGGCGGTGAACAGGTCCTGCAGGTAGCAGGTGGGCTCGATGCGGGTCGTGCTGCGGTGGAACAGGTAATGGACGATGCCGCACACCGCGCCCTCCGACTCGGCCACCAGCGCGAAGACCGGCTCGGCCGGATCGAAGAAGCGCGACCACGTCGTGCGCGTGATCTCGGCGGGCAGGGCCGTGGCGCCCTCGCGCCCGTAGAAGGCGTTGTAGCCGTCCCAGAGCGGCTGCCAGGCGGCAAGGTCATCGGGCCGGATGGGACGAACGAGAACAGGACTGGACATGGCTGGAGAGGGAATGATGGAAAAGGGGCCGGAGTATGCGGCAACCGGCCGGCGTTCCCGCGGCGGCGCGCCGCTACTTCCTTCGCCCGAACTTCGGTTTGCCCGCCTGGCGGACGAGCAGTGCGACCACGATGACCACCATCAGCAGAAAAGCGTAGTTGCCCAATACCTGGAAGGCGCCCCAGGCGAGGATCGACAGCAGCACGCAGAGCAGTAGAAACAGAAGGCTATTCATGGCACGTCATGGAAGTGGGGCCGGCGCAATTCTGACGCCAACCCCAAAAGTCACGTAACCGATACCTTTACACCAGAAGGCAGCAAGATTAACTGCCTGGCGTCCGCACGGCTCACACCGGCGCAGGAACCTCCGGTGCCGCATCGCCCGGCCGCCGCGCGAAACGGCCGGCATCCGCGCCGTGCACCGGGGCCTCGTCGCCCCAGGGCCAGCCGCCGAAGCCGGTGCGGCGGTAGTCGGCCACCGCCTCGGCGATCTCCTGCTGCGTGTTCATCACGAAAGGGCCGTACTGCACCACGGGCTCGGCCAGCGGGCGGCCCTGCAGCAGCAGGAATTCGGCGTCGGCCGCGCCGCCGTTGCGCAGCTCCACCGCATCGCCCGCGCGCAGTTCGATGGCGGCGTGCGCCACCGGCTGGCCCGCCAGCGTGACGCCGCTGCCGGCAAAGAAGTACAGCATGCGGCGCGTGCCCTGGCCCGTGGCGGCGGGCAGCGTGAAGCGCGCGCCGGGCTCCAGGCGCAGCGTCCAGATGGCCACGTCGGCCTCGGCCTGCGCGGCCCACGAGCCGGGCGGCGGCGCCAGGGGCGCGGCATCGCCCAGCCGGCCGGCCACCACGGCGACATGGGTGGCGGCGCCGTCCGCGCTGCGGTCCACCACGCGCGGCATGTCGCCCGACCAGAACATGGTGAAGTGCGGGGCCACGCGCTTGTTGGCGGCCGGCAGGTTGAGCCAGATCTGGAACAGCTCCAGCGGGTTGGGCGCCGTGCGGTCCAGCAGCGGGAACATCTCGGAATGCACCACGCCGTCGCCCGCGGTGAGCCACTGCACGTCGCCCTGGCCGAAGCGGGCCGCGGCGCCCAGCGAATCGGCATGGTCGATGAGGCCCTTGCGCACGATGGTCACGGTCTCGAAGCCGCGGTGCGGGTGCGGCGGAAAGCCGGGCACGACGTCGCCGTGGTACATGCTCCAGCCGTCGCGGCCCGAAAAGTCCTGGCCGATCTGCCGGCCGTGCAGCGGGGCATCGGGCCCCAGCGCGGCATTGCCGGGCGGATAGGCGTCGTCGTGGTGGGCGCAGAACAGGAACGGGTCCACCGTGGGCCACAGGGCGCCCAGGGGCTGGGTGTTCAGGATCGGGGTGGTGGCGGTCGTGGGGTCGGTCATGCGGAAACTCCGGTGGGCGTTGCGCCGGCCGCGCGATCACGCACGGGGCCAGGCAAGGCGGGCAGGCGCAGCGATGGCCGCGCGGTCTTATCCCACATGGGGGCTGCGGGCGGCTCTGCAACGCGGCGGTGGCGCAACGCACTGGTGCAGGCATGGAACGGTGGCGCCCGAGCCCGAGCCCGAGCCCGAGCCCCAGCCCGGAACGCCCGCGCTCTCCGCTCAGTCCTGCAGCGGCTGGTTCAGCTCCGTGCGCCAGGCGGCGGGGTCTGATCCGGTTTCGGGGCCGGTCAGGTAGCACTCCCACAACTCGGACGTGGGCCGCAGGCCCTGGCCTTCGATCCATTGCAGGAACTCGCCCCAGGCCTGGGCCAGGTCTTCGTAGCGACCGCAATGCACCGTGCGGGCCACGCGCATCGCCGGCCACTCGCCCGGCTGCATGCGGCCCACCGGGCCGACCGGTGCGGCCACAGGCACGCTGATTTCGAAGTCGAACGTGTCGGTGGGCCGGCGCCGGTGGTGGGTGAACCAGGGTCCGGCGGGCGAGACGCCCTGCGCGGCGATCGCGTCCATCAAGTCGCGCACGCCCTGGCCCATGACCTGCTGGATTTCCTCGCGCGTGCAGGTGACGTGGATGAACGCCGTGTGGCGGGCGGGCAGGTCGGCGATGTGGGGCGTTTCGTTCATGGGGTAATGGGTCGTTCAAGCCGCGCGGGCGTTAGAGATCAGTCAATTCATCAAATCAGGCGGCGGGGTTGCACACCACCATCCACGGCACGCCGAAGCGGTCGGCCACCATGCCGAACGCGGGCGAAAAGAACGTCGGCGCCAGCGGCATCTGCACCTGCCCGCCGTCGGCCAGCGCGGCGAACAGGCGCCCGGCTTCGGCGGCGTCGTTGGGTGAAAGGGACAGCGACACGCCCTGGAACACGGGCTTGCCGCCGTTCATGCCATCGGAGGCCATGAGCGTCGTCTCGCCGATGCGAAACGCCGCGTGCATGACCTTGTCGCCCGGTGGCGGCGACGATGCGCCGCCGCAGCCGGCGTTGGCACCCTCGGCGGGCGGCTCGGGGTTGTCCTTGAAGCGCATCAGGCCGGTGACCTCGGCGCCCAGCGCCGTGCGGTAGAACTCGAGCGCCTCTTCGCAGCGGCCGTCGAAAAACAGGTAGGGCTCCACTTTCATCGCTGTTCTCCTTGCGGCCCGTGCCGGGCCCGTGGCGGCGCCCGACACCATTGTGAACACCGTTCACAAACGATAACTGCGTCAACTCAGCCCGTCACCAGGGAATTCCCGGGCCCTAGCGCCTTCCAGCCAAAACGGCCTCCAGCGCACGTCCGGCAAGCACCTTGACTCCTATTTCGATAGCAACCGTCAGACGTCCGCCGCGATGGCGGGTTCGCCGTGGCCCAGCGCGTCCAGGTTGATCTGGATCTGCGGCACGTCGGCCAGATCGGGGCTGCGGCCGTCCGACAGGTCTTCCAGCGCGGTGAACTGGCCGTCCAGGTACAGGAAGGTGACGGTGTTGGCCAAGTCGGCCAGGGCGTCTTCGGCGCTGGGGAAGCCCGAGCGCTCCACGTGGTCGCCGCCGTCGAGTGCATAGCCGTACTGGCCTTGCGCCTCTTTCAGTTCGCCCAGGTCGATGAGCTTGTCCCGCACGTTGCTGGCGTACACGCGGCCGTTGGCCGCGTAGAGCGTGAAGGTCTGCGCGGCGCGCGCCGCAGGGGAGATGGAGGAAGCGGGCATGGGACTCGTCCTTTTCAAACAGAAGGCTGCGGCCGGTGAAGGGGCCTTGCGCGACGGGCCGGCCACGCCCGTCTGCGCCACGGAACCTGGAATCTGGAGCCTGGGTTATGGCTGCTGCTGGTCGGCGGCGCTGCTGCGATCGCGCGTGGCCAGCCACCAGCCATAGGCCAGCCCTGCCACGCCCAGCGCGGCGACGGCGGCCATTCGGCTGTCGCGGTGTTCGCGGTGGCCGCCGTCGATGGCGGTGCCGCGCGAGGGCTCGAACAGGTTGCCGTCCGAGTTGGGCACGGTGCGCGCGCGGCGCAGTGCGGCATCGGTCAGCCAGCGCATGGCGCGGCCCACCGCGGCGGGCGCCACCGCATGCGCGATGCGCCCGGGCAGCGCGGGCGCGCCCAGCCAGGTCACGTCGCGCGGGCGCGTGGCCAGGCCGACGATGGCGTCGGCCACGCGGCGCGGGTCCACCATGGGCAGCGGCGGGCGGATGCTGCGGCCCGTGTAGTTAGCGCCGTGGGCCAGGCCCGGCGAATCGACGAAGGTGGGCGCCACGTCGCACACGTGCACGCCGGGCAGGTCGGAGACTTCGGCGCGCAGGCTTTCCGACAGGCCGCGCACGCCGAACTTGCTGGCGGTGTAGGCCGCGGCGTAGGGCGCCGGCACCCAGCCGCCCATCGAAATGAGGTTGACCAGCGTGCCCCGGCCGCGCTCGCGAAAGTGCGGCATCACCACGTGCGCGCCGTGCAGGTGGCCCAGCAGATTGGTTTCGAGCACGCGGCGGTGCGCGGCCACGGGCACGTCTTCGAACCGGCCCACTGCGCCCACGCCCACGCCGTTCACCCACACGTCGATGTGGCCGAAGTGGCGCAGCGCCTTGGCCAGCAGCGCCTGCACTGCCTTGGGGTCGGTCACGTCGGTGGGCACGCCGATGGCGGTGCCGCCCTCGGCCCGGCACTCCATCGCCACGGGCGACAGCGTGTCCGCATCGCGCGAGGCAAGCACCAGGCACGCGCCGCGGCGCGCGAAGGCCAGCGCCGTGGCGTGGCCGATGCCGCTCGATGCACCCGTGATGACGACGACGGTGCGCTCGGGCAGGGGAGTGGCGGCGTTGCCGCCTTCGACGGGCGGCTCGGAATCGGAATCGGGGGCGGAGGAGCGGGCAAAGAACATGGGTCCGGGGGTCCTTGAAATCAGTCGTGGCTTCGGACGGCGCGGGCCCCTGGAACGGCAGGGAGCGAAGGCGCCGCCTTCCAAAGCTGTTTTAAGCCCCGACCCCGGGGCGCTGGCGTAGGACGGTGCCGGAAAGGCGGTGGACCGGTTTCAGGGTTCACCCGATCGATGCCGGGCGCCGCGGGCTTGCGCCGCGCTTCAAGCCCAATCGGCCTCCAGCGCAATCAGTACTAGGGCACGTAGCTATCAAAACAATAGCAACCGAACATCCACTGACATCATGGCCAAGGGCCCGGTGCAGGCGCCTCAGCGCCCCACCACGGACCAGCCGGCGCGCTGGTCGGTCTTGTCGTTCTCGTACTCCCACGCCGTGCCGCAGCGGTCGCACTGGTAGCGGGTGATGGTGACGATGCCGTGGTCGCGCTCTTCCTTGCGGTTGCCGCGCTGCACCAGCTCGGCGTGGCCCGGCGCGCGGCGCCAGTTGCGCTGGATGCCGGCGCAGCTTTCGCACAGCTCCATCTTCTTCAATTCGCTCTGTCGAGCCGGGTCCTGGGTCATGGGTTTTCTGCCGCGTTGGGAATGAGGGGTGCCGCGGGCGCGCTGGGCGAAGGGCCGAAGTGCAGCCGGGACGAGGGCCGCTACTTTAACCAACGGCGCTGCGGGCAGCCACCGCCAAGCGGCGCAGGCCCTCCCGATCGATCCGCCTCAGGCCGTCACCGGCTGCTGCACCTGCAGGAATCCGCCCGGCGGCTGGCCACCGCCGGGCACGGCCCAATGCAGCGTGCGTGCGGGCACGGCGAACTCCACGCCCAGCACGGCCAACTCGCGCATCAGCGACAGGTTGATGCGCTGCTGCAAATCCATGTACAGGTTGTAGCCCGGGTCGAGCACGATGTAGACCACTTCGTACTTGAGCCCGTTCTCGCCGAAACCCTGCAGGTGCGCGCGGTCGAAGCGGGCCTTGTCCTCGGCTTCGATGATGCGGCGCGCGGCCTGCGGAATCGCCTCGGCCTGCTCCGCCGTGGTGCCGTAGGGCACGCTGAACTGGAACACGATGCGCCGCTCCTGCATGTAGCGGTAGTTGTTGATGGTCTGCTTGAGCAGGTCGGTGTTGCTCATCACCACCTGCTCGCCACTCAGGCTGCGGATGCGCGTGGTCTTGAGGCCGATGCGCTGCACCGTGCCGGCCACGCTGCCCACCACGATGAAATCACCGGCATCGAACGGCTTGTCCACCGCGATCGCCAGCGAGGCGAACAGGTCGCCCAGAATGTTCTGCACCGCCAGCGCCACCGCGATGCCGCCCACGCCCAGGCTGGCCACGAACGCGGTGATGTTCACCCCCAGGTTGGACAGCATGGCCAGCAGCACCGTGGTCCACAGCAGCGTGCGCAGCCCCCACGACAGCAGCGTGGCCGATGCGCTGAACGGTGCCGCATCGCCCGCCGCCGCAACCCCGTGCTGCGCCCGGTAGCGCGCAATACCCAGGCCCACGGCGCGCGTGCCCCACAGCCCCACCTGCAGCGCCAGCGCCAGGAACCACAGCTGGGCCACGCGCGTGGCCCAGCGGCCCGGCAGGTCGAGCAGGCTCACGCCCACCAGCACGGCCGCCACCAGCACCAGCAGCCGGCTGGTGCCGGCCAGCAGCTCGTACACCACGCCCGCCGTGCGGTGGTTGCCGCCCTCGGCCAGCCGCCGCGCGCGGTTCACGGCCACGCCCAGCAGCAGCGACATGGCCAGGTAAGCCCCCAGCGCGGCCGCCACCGCCAGCGCGATGCTGACCAGCGACAGGCCCCAGAGCGTCTCGGTCTGGAACCACGAGGTGAAGGACGGCGTGTTCATGAAACTCCTCGAAAAATAAAATGCCTCGGCAGCGCACGGAACGCGGCCGGCGACAGGGCGGACCAAAAAGGGGCAGAGGGTGCCCGTGGGACAGCGGGCGGTGCCGCAGGGACGGCGCATGAACGGCTCACCAGAGCCGCGCCGGAATGGCCCATCGTAGAAAACGAGGCACCGGGCAGGAGTAGGACCATGCCGCACATGCCCGGGTGGGGCAGCGCTGCGGCAACGGCCGCACATGCCGCACATGCTGCACACCCCACCGGCCGGGCCGCGTGGCTCACGGCCTCATCGCACGTTCAAGGCACCGGTTTGGGAGAGAACCGCACCACCAGTCCCTTGTCCGTCACGGTGATGCTGCTGGGCTGCATGCCCAGGCCATCCGGCAGGGCCAGGTCCTGCGGACGCAACTGGTGCAGCACCACTTCGCGCAGCGTCTGCTCGGCCAGTTGCGGGCCGTACACGTCCAGCATGTCGGCCGCCTGGGGCTGCAGCCCTTCCAGGCGCAGCGCGTTCACATGCAGCTGGTGCGCGCGGATCGTGCGGTCCGAGGGCTCGTAGCGCAGTGCGAAATCCACATCGAATGCACCGCTGTAATGGCGCTGCAGCAGCGGGCCGGAGGCCGTCACGTCCATGTCGGCGTTCAGCCGGTTCTGCTGCGGCAGCAGCCGCAGCCGGGGCGCCTGCACATCCAGCGTCATCAGCCCGCCCAGCGCATAGCGGCGCGGAAACTTCTCGGCCACCGCTCCCTGCATCTGCTCGGCCGAGATCGTGTAGCTGGGCTGCGCCCCGGCGCGGGGCGCCACGGCGAACAGGCCCAGCGCCAGCAAAGCGCAGGCCGCGGCGAAAGCGCGGCGGTGCAGGGCATGGAAGCGGTGACGGGGATGCAGGGGGTGTGAAAGCGATCGAACAGCAACCATGTGGTGGACACCCTCGTGTGCGAGAAAAGAAAGACCGGCAGCGGCCGAAGGATCACCGGCCATGGCGGTGACTGACCCTTGCCGCGCCGCGCAGTTCCCCAGGGCTGGAAGCAGGGCGTAACAGGACGAGTACGCCCCGTCCGTCCCCACGGCCTGCCCTGCCCCTGCGCCAGCCCGCTACCCGGCCATGCGCAGCCGCCGCGCTGCGTCCTCGGCCCGGGCATCGTCGATCTCGCGCATGACCGCGTGCAGATCGACGTCGGTGTGCTGGCGCTCGTAGCGGCCGGTGAGCACGGTCTCGTTCGTCAGTGCGCCGCGCTGGTACAGGCTCCAGATTTCGGGGCCGTATTCGGTGGTGCGCAGCTCGGGCGCGAACTGGCCGAAGAAGTCGCGCAGGTTGGCCACATCGCGCAGCAGCATGCGGGGCGCATGGTTGTTGCCGGCCGCGTCCACGGCCTGCGGCAGGTCGATGATCACCGGGCCTTCCGCGCCCTCGGCGCCCTCGCCGTCACCTTCGCCGGGGGTGTGCGCCAGCAGGATGTTGAATTCGGACAGATCCCCATGCACCACGCCCGCGCACAGCATGCGCACGACCTCGGCGATCAGCGTGGCATGGTGCCTGCGCGCCTGCTCGGGCGTGAAGGCCACATCGTTCAGCCGCGGCGCGGCGTCGCCATGCGCATCGGTCACCAGCTCCATCAGCAGCACGCCTTCATGGAAATTGAACGGCTGCGGCACCCGCACGCCGGCCGCGGCCAGGCGGTAGAGCGCATCGACCTCAGCGCTCTGCCAAGCGGCCTCCTGCTCCTGCCGGCCGAACTTGCTGCCTTTGGCCATGGCGCGGGCCGAGCGCGAATTCTTGACCTTGCGGTTCTCGGTGTAATCCACCGCCTGCCGAAAGCTGCGGTGCGTGGCCTCTTTGTAGATCTTGGCGCAGCGCGTTTCGTCGCCGCAGCGCACGACGTACACCATGGCTTCCTTGCCGCTCATGAGCTGGCGCACCACGGTGTCGATGAGTCCTTCCTCGATGAGGGACTGGAGTCTGGGGGGAGCTTTCATCAGGGCATTTTGCGCCCTGGGAGATCGCGCCTATCCTCCCGGGCTGGCCGCACCAGCGAGGCAACCCGCACGCACATGACCTTTTCTTCATACATTCCTCACGGCTCAAGCGCCGCGCCTTTCGGCGCGCACCGGCGGCCTGCACACGCCACGGCAACGGCGGTAGCGCGCGCCGCGTGCATGCTGGCATGGGCCTTGACCGGTGCCTGCGCGGCCTGGGCCAGCGCCGACATTCCGCCATCCGCTTATGCCTACAAAGCCATCGGCGAACTCGCTGCCGTCCACATCGCGAACGGCATCGCCCACAGCGTGGAAGGCGGCCACGCGGATTGCGCCCGGCTCACGCTCGACGCGCGGCGGGTGGAGTATTTCTGGCAGCACGCCGTGGTGAGCGCCCAGCCCAACTACCGCCAGGGCCTGGACCAGGGCGATTGCCAGGCCGAAGCGCAGGTGCAGCTCAAAAAAGCCCGCAAAGGCCGGCTGTCGCTGGACAACGCGACCGGCTGGGGCGTGCTGCAGATCGGCAAGACCACCCATTACCTGTACTGCGAATCGTGCGAAAGCCTCATGGAGCCGGAGTTCGGCTTTCCTTCCGTCCGTTAGCCTCTCCCCCTGCCCGCCTCAACACCCAGGATTACCGTGCCCCTTGCCCTTTGCCTTCCCGTGCCTCGCGCGCTCGCCCTCTCGCTGGCCAGTTGCCTGATGGCTGGCGCCCTGCCCTCACAGGCTGCGGAACCGTTGCGCGAAGGCGCCTATGCCGACGAGATTGATGGGGACCGCACCTCGTGCGTGACCCGCCAAGCCCTGGAGCGCCTGACGGCCCGTTCCTGGAAGCCCGCCATGCAGCAGCGCGGGCAGGAATGCACGATGGGGGAAACGACGCAGCCCATGCCCGGGCTGGAAACCTGGAAGGCCACCTGCATGCCCGCCGGTGCCAAGGCCGGCGCGGGCGCCGCAGGCACCGCTGATGCCGGCCGCTCCTACGACATCACGGTGCACGGCCGAGATGGCCGGCTGGTGATCGACAGCCGGGTCACGGCCACGGCGACTGGGGACCTGCAGGGCAAGCAGGCTTTCCTGGGCAACTACCGCGGCGCCTGTTCGGCCGATACGCCCGCACTGAACGAATGGCGCTACCTCGACCCTGCGCAGTCATCACAGCCTTCGAAAGCCGCAGCCAGTCCCACAGCGCCCTCGCCATCGTCCGCCCCGGCCGCAGTGCGCAAGGCGGTCGCGCAAGACCTCATCCGCTGCGGCAACGTGATGAACGCGCTGTCGATCACGGTGCCGCAGGCCAAGCAAGCAGGCATGCGCGCCGGCGCCGAAGCCCTCATGGCCGCGGCCGTTTCGGTGTACGACGCCGAGCCCGCCTTCTACACGCAGGCCTTGGAAGCCTCGGCGAAGGACGTGGCAGCGCAGGTGGTGGGCACATCCGCCGAAACCCGGTTCGCCCTGTACCAGTCGTGCAGCGGCTATCTGCAGCCGGACGGCATCGAACAGGCGATCCGCCAACGCAGCGCCGAAGGGCAGAAATAACGCCGGCTGCGGCCAAAACGGCCAAAACGGGCCAGAGTCGCCCAGGCCTGGGCCAGTGTGCCCTCGTCCCTCAGCTCTTCTCTTCGCTTACTTCGCCGCCTCACGCCACACCGGGTCGAGCAGCCGTTCCAGCCGATCATGCGAGGCCTCGACCTGCTTCAGCGCCGCATCGGCAAGCGCCGGCGTCATCACGACGCTCTTGCCATCGACCTCGAACGGCTTGCCGCGCGAGATGGGTACCAGCGAGGCGCGGAACGCCTTGTCCTTGGCCAGCACGGAATCGGGGGACAGGTTGCGTGCCTTGAGCATGACCAGCCGGTCCTTCAGTGCCGACTCGTAGCGCGGGTTCACGACGGGCTTGCGCTGTTTCATGCTGGCCTTGTAGCTCAGCGCCGTCGCGCTTTCGAACTCCAGCGAATTGCGCATCGCTGCGGCCAGTCGGTCCTGCGCGGCCTCGGTGGCCGCCACATCGCTGACGTCCAGGCCCGCCCAGAAATCGCGGTGCACCTGCTCGGTCAGCACCGCATCGGGCTTGAACATCGACATCAGCACCGCCTGCCGCTTGGCGCTCAGTTCGGCCGCCCATGGGGTGGCCACCAGCAGGCAGGAAAGGAGCAGTGCACAGCAGGTGCGAATCCATCGGTGGGGCGAGCGGTTCATGGGCAAGGCTTTCAAGTCGGTTCGTCGGCGGTCAAAAAATGCAAAGCGTGACAGCGTGGCCAAGGCAACCAGGGCGCGGCCACGGCCGTCAGCCCGGCAGTATCGCCCCGAGGGCCGCTCGCCTTCACCACCGGCCGCAATGCCCCGCACCGCGGCTGTTTTAGCATCGTGCCCATGCCCAACGACACGCCGCTGATCCTGGCCGACATCGACTTCACCGCCCCTGCGCACGAGGTGGCGCAACGGCTCATCGGCGTCACGCTGCTGATTGACGGCGTGGGCGGGCGCATCGTGGAAACCGAGGCCTACGACCAGCTCGACCCTGCCTCGCACACCTTCGGCGGCCCCACCCCGCGCAACGCGGCCATGTTCGGCCCGCCCGGCTGCGCGTACGTGTACCGCTCATACGGACTGCACTGGTGCGTCAACACCGTGTGTCGCGAAGCGGGCCATGGCGCCGGCGTGCTGCTGCGGGCCATCGAACCCACCCACGGCCTGGACACCCTGCGCGAGCGCCGCGGCCTGCAAGACGCCCGCCTGCTGTGCGCCGGCCCTGGCCGGCTGGCGCAGGCGCTCGGCATCGATGCCCGGCTCAACGGCGCGCCCCTGCACCTGCCGCCGTTCGCACTGCTGCAGCCGCCCCCCGGCCATCCGGCCCCCGAAGTGATCGCAGGGCCGCGCATCGGCATCTCCAAAGCGGTGGATGTGCCCTGGCGGTTCGGGGAGAAGGGTTCGCGGTTTTTGAGCCGGCCGTTTGCCACGAAACTGCGGGGCCAAGGCTGAGCCAAAAGGTCTTTTTTTAAAGGCCGCTTTTTGTTTTTCGGGATAGGTAGGTAATACAGGCATGGTTTTCAGTCCTGCATTACTACCTATGCCAGGACAGCCCTGCGCTCATCATTAACGCTTTAAAACACAGCGCATTTTTCGCTCAGGCAAGATGGCTCGCCTTCAAACGGGCGGCGCCTTTATCTGCGAATTAATCAATCTGTGAAGTTGTCTTGTTCGCAGGAATGAAGCCTCATCGCCAGCCACTGCCACGGCATTCAAAACACATCGGTTCGTTCATCGAGGGAGAAGAATTTGCTCACCATAGAAGCACAAGGAATGGTCGTTCACGCACGCGTCGTACCAAGGCGTTACTCGCAAATCGAGCGGCAGCCGTTGACGGAGATCCACGGAATCATTGTTCACCAGACGGGGGCCGCAACCGCCGACAGCGCTTTCAACAGCTACGGCAACGCAAACGCCAACGGCGCGCATTTCCTCATCGACAAAAACGGCACGATCTATCAAACGGCCTCAGTCAAGAAACGAACCAACCATGTGGGCCCACTGCTCGCACGGTGTCTCGTTGAACTCAAATGCCAACCCGCAGAGTTCCGGCAATCCAGGCAATTTCCTCAGACCAGCGTTCCGGACAGAATGCACAAAATCGAGATGCAAAAGTCTGTCCCGGTGCGGTACCCGTCCAACATCGACAGCCTGGGGATAGAAATCGTGGGGCGGCCCATGCTGCCTCCCGGCAAGAATCCGCCCGCCAATGCGACACCTCGGCAACGCGAAATTTTCTTCAACCAGAACGCCGTTTACGAGCCTGTGAACAACGCTCAGAACGCTTCTCTTCAATGGTTGGTCGACGAGTTGGCCATGTCGCTGTCCATTCCCAAAAATGAGGTGTTCCGCCACCCCGACGTGAGCCGTAAAAACCCGACTGAAGCGAGTACCGCGGCATGGCAATGAAATCGCTTCTTCGCTGCATCACGCTGCTGTGCATGCCATGGGCAGCGGCTGCGACGCTGGCCCATGCCGCATCGGAAGTAAACACTGCCGCAGCCCCAGCACCGGCCAGCGCGGCATCGGCCGCGTCAGCCGCTGCCCCCGAACTGTCTGCCGCTGAACTGCAAGAGGACCGGCGCCGCATGGAGGCACGCGCCTACGCCATCGGCAAGGTGCGCCGCATCACGTTTTCCAGCCCCAAATTCTTCGATGCGGAAGGAAAGCCGTGCGCTACGGCGCCTGCGCCGGCACGCATCACCGAGCGATACGTGCGCAGCTTCTTGCGGCAAGCGTTCCCGATCTCGCAAGTGGCGGTGATGAACTATTACGGCTCTTTCGGGGAATGCATCAGCGACACCGTGGACGTTCAGTTCACGGACGGGCGGCAGGTGCGCCTTTCTTTCACGGCAGACAGCGGCGTGGGCTATTTGTCGCCGGTGCGCAAGGACACGGGCAAGGAAGAAGAAGACGTTTACTTCTACCACTGCGAGGCCTGCAAACGGTGATGCTGAAGGGCGGCGGCGGTACATTGTCCACCGCGCACCCCGGGCGATTCAAGGTGCGGGCGCTTATGCCGCAGTGTTTGGTGAACGCCCATCGCGCAACGCCCGCAAACGGCCGTGCGCCTCGCCATCGGGCTCCACCGGCAACTGGTGCTTGGCCTGCAGGTAGTGGTGGGTGAACACGTCCAGATAGGCCTCCAACGTTTGCGCCGCGTGCGATTCGCCGGCCAGATCGAGGCAGATGGCCGCCACCTCGGACGTGCAGAAATGGTCGTCGCGCTGCGAGCGGCGCAGCCGGTAGCGCGAGAGCTGATCGGGGTGCAGGCTCAGCACCGGCAGGCCGTCCAGATACGGGCTTTTGCGGAACATCTTGCGCGCCTCGGTCCACGTGGCGTCCAGCAACACGAAGAGCGGGCGCCGGCCTGACAGCGGCGAGGCGGCGCCGGCAAGCCCCGTCTCCTCCACCTGCGTCACCACCCGCGAAGCCTGCGCAAACTCGCCAGGAAAGACCACATACGGCTGCCATTGCGGATCGCGCAGCAGTGCCAGCAGCGCCGGGTCCACCACCGTGCGCGCCCAGCCGAAGGCGAACGTGTCGGGCACCACATCGGCAATGAGCCAGCCCGTGTTGCTGGGCTTGAGCGGCTCGATGTCGGCCATCAGCAGGCATATGCCAGCCTGCGTGTTCACCTGCGGGCGCACGGCGCAGAGGCAATGGCTGGGCACCAGGCGGCAACCGGGGCAACGCTCGCCGCGCGGGCCGCCACGGGCGAGGAAGGGTTTGGAGCTGCGCGCCAGGCGCTCGGTGCGCAGGCGCGAAACGGCGTGGGGGCTGGACGCGCTGCCGGACGACGGGCCCGAAAGATCGGTCAAGCGAGCTCTTCCAGCAGCGAAGCGACGGTGGTGATCAGTGCAGGCAACGAGTCTTGTGCAACGGTCCAGACCGTTTTCACACGGATGGTGGCGTAGCCGTGGATCAGCTGGTTGCGAAACGCCACGATCTGCGCCAGATCCGGCACACGCGCGGCCAGTGCGGCATCGGCCTTGGCCAACTGCCCGAGCGCTTCGCCGATGATCTCGAACTTGCGCTCCACGGCCGCCTGAGCCATCTCATTCGCAGCGTAAGCCTCGGCATCCATGCCTTGAAGAAATTTCTGGATGGCCTCTGCTGCCGCCTGCACGTCCCACAGAAAGGCGCGCGGGTCACGCGGCAACATACACGGGCTCCCGATGGCGGTTGATGCTGGCCAGCACGTAGGGATTGCGCACCGCGTCCGGCTCGATCAGGTCCACCGGGCGGCCGAGCAATTGCTCCAGCGCGGCTTTGGTGCCGAAAAACGAATGCAGCCCGACGGGCGCGTTGTCAGCGAACTCGACCAGAAAATCCACATCGCTGGTGCCGGGATCGAAGTCTTCCGCCCGTGCGGCGGAGCCGAACACCTCCAGCCGGCGCACGCCGAAGCGTTGGCAAATGGTCGCGATGCGCGGCAGGTGTTGGGCGATGGCGGAGTGCATGCGAAGGGATTCTAGGGCGCACCCATTGCACACTCTGCGCCGCAGCCGGCCCGTGCGCGCGGGCACGCTTCTGCGAGCATTCCCATCACCCGCCCACATGCTCCAACTCGAACAGCGGCACCTCCGCCTTGCGACTCAGCCACAGGCCGCCGCCCAGTTCCAGCGCGCCCTCCTGCAGCCCACGCCGGTACAGCGTGGCGGAGTGCCGAAAAATGCGCGCGTCCGTCAGGTCTTCATCGATGATGTCGCGCTCGTAATCTTCGCGGGACACTGCCTCGACATACAGCGCGCCGCGGCTCAGCTGGCCCAGGTTGCGCAGGGCGGCTTTCAAATCGGGCGGGCTGAGGTAGGGCAGCACGCCCTGGCAGATGACCAGGTCGAACGGCTCGCCGCTGGCCTGGTAATCCACCACCGAGCCCTGCTGCCACCCGTAGCGCTCGCACAGGTAGGGGCTGAACTCCACGCCCTGATAGCTGGCCGCCGGAAAGTGCTGCGCGACGATGTCCTTCCACAGCCCGATGCCGCAACCCACGTCCAGCACGCGCTGCACCGGCACGCGCAGGTACTTGAGGTAGCTGCACACGAAGGTGCCCAGGCGTTCCATGTGCTGGGGGTCCACCACGCTGGTCTTCTTGTCGAAGTAAAAGCGCTGGTAATAGGCTTCGTCGAAGGTGGTTGCGCTGGCTGATTTCAATGCGGCGGTCCTTGCTGGGCGGTGAATGGAAAAGATGAGGGAAGGGAGAAGCGGAGACGAAAACAGTGGCCGCGAGTATCCCGTATAGGCGCAGCGCAGCCGCATCGGCGACCGGCGCGCGAAAAAGTTGGCGACACAATGGCCCGGCATGAGCGCGCCTAATTTCTCTGCACCGTCCTCCGCACCTTCTTCCGCACCATTCCCCGCACCCTCTTGCGCCCGCCCTGCGATCCCCGAGCCCGCCGACCACTGGATCGCCACCGCGCAAGGCCGCCTGTTCGCGCGGCGCTGGAGCGCGCCGCCACCGCCACCGCCCGCCGCCTTTGAAGGCACGCCCCCAGCGCAGCCACTGCCGCCCATCGTGCTCTTTCACGACTCGCTGGGCTGCGTGGAGCTGTGGCGCGACTTTCCCGCCGCGCTGTGCCACGCCACCGGCCGCGACGTGATCGCGTACGACCGGCTGGGATTCGGCCGCTCCGACGTGCGCACGGGCCCGCTGCCCCTCGATTTCGTGGAGGACGAAGCGCGCCACAGCCTGCCCGCCCTGCGCGCGCACTTCGGCGTGGAGCGCTGCGTGGTGCTGGGGCACAGCGTGGGCGGCGGCATGGCGGCGCACTGCGCGGCCGCGCACCACCGCCCGCAGAGCAGCGATGCAGCCAGCGGTGTAGACGCCGATGGCACGGCCCTCATCACCATCGCCGCCCAGGCCTGCGTGGAAGAACGCACGCTGCAAGGCATTCGCGAGGCGCGCGACCAGTTCCAGTGCGACGGCGCGATGGAGCGCCTGGCCCGCTACCACGGCAGCGACAAGGCGCCGTGGGTGCTGAGCGCGTGGGTGGACACCTGGTTGCACCCGGACTTTGCCGGCTGGTCGCTGGCCGACGCCCTGGCCCGCGTCACCTGCCCCGTGCTCGCCCTGCACGGCGACCGCGACGAATACGGCTCCACCGAGCAGCCCGAGCGCATCGCCCGCTGGGCGGCGGGCCCGGCACAGGTGCAGATCCTGCAAGGCGCCGGACATGTGCCGCACCGCGAACAGCCCGCCGCCCTGGCGGCACGCATCGCGCAGTTTTTGGCCGCCCTGCCGGGCGAGCGTGCGGACAACGCGCAAAAATCTTAATCAAAACAGGCTCCAGCGCTGATTCAGCAAGCGCTGGCAGCTATCAAAACAGAAGCGATCGATCTCACCCCATCAACCGCTGAACCCCTTAAGCCTGCTTGGGCGGCCGGTGCAGCGCGCAGAGCTTGTTGCCGTCCGGGTCGCGCAGGTACGCCAAATACAGCGCGCCGCTCGGGCCTTCGCGAAAGCCCGGTGGGTCTTCGCAGGTGGTGCCGCCGTTGGCCACACCGGCGTCGTGAAACGCCTGCGCCTGCTCCGGCGACTGCACGGTGAACCCGATGGTGCTGCCGTTGCCATGGCAGGCCGGCTCGCCGTTGATGGGCGTGGAGATCGCGAACGTGCCCGTGGGGCTGCGGTAGAAGTAGCGGTTCTTGTGGCCCGCCCCGGGGGCGATGCCCAGCGTGCCCAGCAACGCGTCGTAGAACCGCTTGGACACTTCCAGATCGCTCACACCCAACATCACATGACTGAACATGGCTTGACTCCGTGGCGCCCGTTGCCGGGCTGTAAAAAAGGGAACGGAAGATCGTACCGGCTGGGCGACCGCGGCACGGCCGTGCGACAGGCCAGTGCGCCACCTTGGCGACACCCCGGCGCGTGGCCAGAATGCCGGGGCAAGGACACAGCCCTCTAGCACGATCCAAGCCAAAATGGCCTCCAGCGCAATCAATACGCCGGCACATTGCTATCAATAACAGAGCAAATTGTTTTCAAGCGCCAAAGCGCAGTGCTATGCCCGAAGCCCTTCGCCGCGCACCGACAGACCTTCACCCTTGATTCACTCATTCACTCGTTCACCTACCAGCCGCCCGCCGCCATGTCACCTGACCACTTCACCCCCGTCCCCCTCGAAAAAGCCTACCGCCTGCTCAACCACGGCCCGACCGTGCTCGTCTCGGCCCACCACGCGGGCACCGACAACGTGATGGCCGCCGCCTGGGCCTGCGCGCTGGACTTCAGCCCGCCCAAGGTCACCGTGGTGATCGATAAGGCGACGCGCACACGCGAGCTGGTCGAAGCCAGCGGCCAGTTCGCGCTGCAATTGCCCACGCAGGCGATGGCCGCGCTCACCGTGGGCGTGGGCACCGACAGCGCCAAGGCACGGGCGGACAAGCTGCAGCACTACGGCGTGGACCTGTTCCACGCCCCCGGCCAAGGCGCCACGCCCCTGGTGCACGGCTGCGCCGCCTGGCTGATGTGCCGCGTGGTGCCCGAGCCGCACAACCAGCAGGCGTACGACCTGTTCATTGCCGAGGTGGTCGCCGCCTGGGCCGACGACCGGGTGTTTCGCGACGGGCATTGGCACTTCGACGAAGCGCCGGAGGGAATGCGCACGCTGCATTACGTGGCGGGTGGGCAGTTTTATGCGACGGGGGCGTCGGTGCGGGTTTGAGCGCGGGGGAAGGCGCAGATGTACTGCTGGAGCTTGCGGTGAATACAGTCCTTATTCACCGCACATTTTGCGGCGAATAAGGGCAATAATCACCGCATGTGGTCAGACAAAGCCCCCCGCCGCCGTACCTATCTCTGGCAACGCCCTGAATGGCCTCAGTGGCGATTCGACGCAGCCGCCTTGGCCGCGCCGTTGGCGGAAGTGCACCGCGCCCAGGGACATCTGGCTGGTCGCATGGCCGGCCTGGGGATGGCCCAGCGCGACCAGGCCACCCTGCAGGCGCTGACGCAAGAAGTGGTGACCACCAGCGCCATCGAGGGGGAGGCGCTCGACCAGGACGCCGTGCGCTCGTCCATTGCCCGCCGGCTGGGGGTGGACATCGGGGCGCTGGCGCCCTCGGACCGCCATGTGGACGGCGTGGTGGACATGGTGCTGGACGCCACCCAGCACTTCGACCAACCGTTGACGTCCGACCGCTTGTTCGGCTGGCATGCCGCGCTGTTTCCTACCGGCTACAGCGGCCGGGTACGCATACAGGTGGGCTCGTGGCGAAACGACAGCGCCGGACCCATGCAGGTGGTCTCCGGTCCCGTAGGCCGCGAAACCGTCCACTACGAAGCGCCGCCTGCCCCCACGTTGCCGATGGAAACAGCCGCCTTCCTGCAATGGTTCGACGCGGCGCCCACGGGCGACGCCCTGCTCCACGCGGGCTTGGCACACCTTTGGTTGGTGACGCTTCACCCTTTCGACGACGGCAACGGCCGCATCAGTCGTGCCGTGGGTGACATGGGCTTGGCCCGGGCCGAGGGAAGCGCGCAGCGCTTTTACAGCCTGAGCGCCCAAATCCAGCGCGAGCGCAAGGCGTATTACGGCCAGTTGGAAACCACCCAGCGGGGGCCGCTCGACGTCACGCCCTGGCTGGCATGGTTTCTCGGCTGCCTGCTGCGTGCCGTACAAGGGGCCGACGCACTGCTGGGAAGCGTGTTGGTCAAAGCCCAGTTCTGGCAGCGCTGGGCAGGGACCCCGATGAATGCACGACAGACGCTGGTGCTGAACCGGGTGCTGGATGGCATGGAGGGGAAGTTGACGAATGCCAAATGGACTGCCATGGCCAAGTGCTCATCGGATACGGCGCTGCGGGATATCAGTGATCTGGTCGTTAGAGGGGTTCTGACGCGAGTGGAGGGTGGGGGGAGAAATACCGCTTATGTGCTGGTTTCTGGCAATTAATCGGATTCGAGAGCAATAACCGTCGAGCAATCAATAAAAAATCACGCCCCGCATAGCGGATTCAGGCAATGCTGGACAGTCGTTGCATTTAGTCAGGATTTTTTTACGCATGAGCGTAACGCACAGCGTTATTTACCCTCATTCCAATGAAGATATTTTTCCAACTCCCCATTGGGCGACCATATCTCGACGAGCCCACCCAACCTCAGTCGATATTCCTTGCCGGAGATGGTGGTTTTGTAATAGCAGGGAAACCAGTCGTAATCATGAACCTCATAGCTCCAGAGCCCCTTGGCTCCATTTAACTTGCTGTTGAACTCAGCCACCGACATCTGGAACTCACTGCAAAACTGCCTTGAAATTTCATCCTGCTTCTGGTTTTCTATCACCTTTTCAATGCTTACGGCGTCGAACGACCGGTTGTAAACAGTCGCATAAACCGCCGTGAAAATCACAAGCACGACCCCAAGAGCCAATGCAACCCTAATTATTTTCTTATTAAAATTCAATTAGCGATGCCTCCGTGGGCTCTTTATAAGACACGTTAGGATGCTTATAAACCTGCAATCTCTTCAGACTCAGATGAGTCAACAACATATCCACGAGCCACGTGGTCGCATTGTTTTGCGCAGCAGTTGGCGCCTCATACACTCCATTTTTAGAGGCTCCACATACCTCGATTCCGATTGAATCCATATTACTTGGATAGCGGAGTTGCGGCGGTTTTTGCATCTCCAATTTGTGGATAGCCATCCTCTTTTCGTCTCGATCTCCAGACCCAGCCATAATACTTTTCACAGCCTTATCGTAGTCCGGAGAACAACTATGGGTTGTAGAGCACATCGACCTAATCATTCCCACATGATGACATACACGATCTATCCTCGCCGTTTGATAGATCATGCCACCAGGGGCGATCAAGAAATGCGCACCGACATCTCTCCAATAATAAGCAAGCAAAGTAGGAAATGCACTTCTACTATTGGTTTGATGGAGGATAATTCCATTCACCTGCAACATCTCACCCTGCTCCAAGTTTGGATAGCGATAATTTAATATCCGAGAGCCGTATATCATACCCTCCACAATTTTCATTATTTACAGCCTCTTAGAAAAATTTCGATTTTCCGTCAAAATTATTTTTTCCCACATAACACAACGGAGCTTAGCATTCACAGACCCAGCAACATCGAAAATCTGGACCTTTAAAATAAGCAAGCTTAAAGCCAGTTCAGTCAATTGAATTTGAAGGCAACCTCAAATTACTTGACCTCGCTTCACTTTCTGCTTAATAAATTTTTTGCAGAAGTGCAAGAACCTCATTCGCCGCCCTAATTTTGACTGCAATTTCCCGACCATCTACAAATTTCAGATGATACTTAAACATTAACAATCAATGAATATTAAAGCAGAGCTTTCGCCTCGATTATTCCATATCTGAAATATGCATTCTTTCTCCAAGATATGCAACGCCCCACAGGGTTATAAACACTAACTGAAATATAAATAGCAGGTATGCAAAAAATACAAAAAATTTTGCCCACACCCAAAAATCTCTAGAAATTAGCCCCTTCACCAACTCCGCCGTGCCTTGCACAAAGATACCAGATACGGTCAACAAAAAACTGAGCACTGTCAAATAGGCAAACATGCTACACAGAAAAAGGCGTTTAGTAATTGGTTCATTTTTTAGAGTGCCGCCATTAAAATATATATGCATAGTGGGCGCTTCTCCCGGCATCACTCTATTTAGGCTTCTGGCTCCAAAAGTTGCAATTGCCGCGAGCGCTGCCATATAAAACCCCGGCAAACCTTGAACAAAAGGGGTAAATTTATTTAACATACCCGTCTCGCCAAAGAAATTAACATTTTTAAATGCCAAAACAAAAACTATCGCGACAACAAAAGAAAATCCAATCGGCGCAACCCATATGACATTCCTAAAAATGCCTGAGCTATGCTTAATAGTAAGGAAGGAAAAGGGTCTAAAAAATGCGCGATAGTTTTTCATGGCGGCTTATTTCATAGTGCAGCTAGAGCATCCATAATCTCCTGACTCAGTTTGCTCTGTGTTTCCGGATGATCGCTAACCAAGTGAATTCGATCACTTCGAGTGAACGCTTTTTCTAGCTCCGAAGCATTAACTGTTTTCACCTTTTTCTCTTTGCGCCGAAAATCAGCACCTAATTTCCCCTCTTTTTTCCTGGATTCATAGGTTTCTTCTGACTCGTCTTCTTCATAAGTTATTCTCAATTGAGAAACGTCAAGTTTATGAGTACTATTTTTGATCGCAGCCAAGACTTCCCGAATTCCGGCAATAGTAACAGGAATATCACCCTCAATAGTGAAAGTCCTTTTAGAGATATGAATATCAGTCCCATCAAAGCTAAAGTCACTTGGATCAACCAAATCAAGTTGGACTACGCTTTGCTTATCTAAGATATCTTGCAAGAGTTCACTCGGCTCAGCACCGATGCTGAATTTATAATCCACATAATATTCTCTTTTTTGCCCCCTTGCATCTTCTGAATTTGTAGGCCAATTGCGCTTTCTGTGGTTTTTTAGCTTGGGGACATTTTTATTCTTATCGAATATATTTTGCAAAATGCTTTTTGCTTTATGCGCACTAATTCCGGCGCCAGTAGTGATCTTCACCCGGGCTAAATTGGAACTTCCTCGCGGTTCAACCATAATATGAGCAGATTGCTCCCTTGATTCGTCATCATCTTTTTCCGGTCTTCTCCGACTCCCAGTGCTAGTTTTATAGAAACCTATTTCTGGCAGATCAGGATTTACCTTGTTAAGCAACATGAAAAGATTGCCATTAACATAACCAAAATCCACCAACTCTACCGCTGATGCCTTTGCACCAAACAACTCCTCTTTTTTTAGAAAATGTTGCAGCATGGCTAAAACGGATGCGAAATCCGCCTGAGTCGGTTCGATTTTTACATTGTCTGCAGGCAAAGTATTCACGCCCATTTCATAAAAATGAACACTTCTAGTTTTCTTCTTCAAGCTAAACCCCCTTAAATTCTAAAAAATAAATCATATCCGTTGCTCTAGTCGTACTCACATAAGTAAGCCTAGCTTCAAGCTCTTCCTCGCCATTGAAACTTCGGGTGCTGCCGGAACTTGTTACCACCGCCACCACCGCCCACTCCAACCCCTTACTCGCATGCATGGTCATCACCTTGATCGTGTCCTCCTCCGGCCGGTAATCCCCCGACCTCTTGCGCATCCGATGCGGCAGCCGCTTGCGCACCAACGCCGCCGAGCACTCTTCCATCTCGCTGTAATGCCGGCACAGCACCGCCATGTCCCCCCACGCATGTCCCTGCGCGTGCTGATCCGCCAGCAACTCCGCCACCCGTGCCGCGCGCTCGGGCAACGTGGGCAGGTCGATCACGATCGGCTCCGGCCCCTCTCGCCCGCAACTCATGGGTTGCAGCAGTGGAATACCGTCCTCCCCACCCACGGCGTCTTCGGGCTGTAGCAGGCCGCCGGCCATGCGGTGGGCCAGTTGCAGGATCTGCCGCGTGTTGCGGTAGTTGATCTTCAGGATGGTGGTGCGGCCCTGGGCCTGGATGCCGACGCTTTTCAGGCTGAAGCTCTTCTTGTCGGCCCGGTCATAGATGCTTTGCGCGTCGTCGTAGAGCAGCAGCAGGCTGTTGGTGGCCGGGTCCACCATTTGCGTGACGAGCTTGAGCCATTCGGGCGCGAAGTCGTGGCCTTCGTCGATGAGGATGGCGTGGTACTGCCCGGCCGGAATGTGGCCCGCGTCCACGCCGTTGATGACGCGCTGCACGTACTCGGCCATGAGTTTGTCCACGGGCCAGCGCTGCGTGCCTTCGGGCAGCTGGTGATAGGCGACCAGCTGGTCGCGGCACCACTTGTGGAAGTGGCGCACATGCACGCGCTCTTCCAGCCCCTTGGCCTTGAAGGTAGCAGCCAGCTTCACGCCCAGCGGCTCGTTGTAGCAAAGGATGAGGATGGGCTTGGCGCCAGCCGTTTGCGTCTGCGCCAGGTGCTCGGCGCGGTAGCCGAGGATCATGGTTTTGCCCGACCCGGCCACGCCGTGAATCACGCGGTGGCCGTCGCCCAGGCTGCGGGCAAGCTGCTCCTGCTGCAGGTCCATGACCCGCATGATGTCGGGCAGGCGGGCGTCTTCGTCGTCGTCACCATTCGCCCCGCCGTCGGCGCCCGCGCCGAACAGGCTTTGCTGCTGGGGCACGCGCACTTCGGGAAAGAGAATCCAGCGCACGCGGTCGAGTTGCGGCAGGGTGATGGCGCTTTTGCGGCCGAAGGTGTGCGGATACATGGCCCACAGGCGCTGCTGGAAGGCTTCGGCATCCACGTCCTCGAACATCTCGTCCTTGCAGATGACCAGATGCGGCGGAATGGCCTCGCCCAGGCCGGCGCCTTCGAATTGCTTGCGAGTGATGTTGGTGAACACCACGCCGTGGCCCCACGGAAAGGCAAGCTTGCCGCGATAAGGGCCCTCGCCCTCGACCAGTTGCGGATCGCATTCCAGCGCGTTCACGACCTGGATGGCGCAGTGCCGGGCCTGCTGCAGCGGGCTCATGACGACCTTGAGCTGGCCTTCGGGCGCAATCTCGAAGCGTTCGCGCGTGGCGTTGCGGATGGTGTCGAGCCGCCAATCCTTCACTTCGAGGATGAGCGCTCCACGTCGAGGGTGCAGCACCACAAAGTCGGGGCGCGTCTGCTTGGGGCCGATGGGCACGTCCCACCACAGGAGGTAGTCGTCCTCCAGCTTCTGCTCCAGGCGCTCGGCCAGGCGGCGTTCGCCCGACGTCATGCGGCCAGCGCAGGCGCCTAGCGCCGGTATCACGGTTGCCATGCCATCCCCTTCCCCTCCCAGATGTATCTATCTGTTGCAGCTTATAGCGGGGTTGGCTGATTTCTACCTGACGGAAACCCAGGTGTGGCCGTCGGGTAATGCGGTCAGGGCATGTGCTGGACTTCAAGCAAAAATGGCCTCCAGCACATATTCCTCTAGGGGATACAGCTATTAAAACAATAGCGAACTAGAGGATTGCTGGCTGAGAAGAGATTTGCCGCAGACAACGCTGAAGGCGTCGTCTTGCATGGGCAGGTGGGCCGCGCCGCTGAGGGCGCAGGCTGGTGCGGATGGCGCCGCACTCGCTGGGCCTTTCAAGGCCCGATGAAAAACAATGTCAGCAGTGCCGGGCAACCCAGCCACCCGGCATGGTGCCGGGGGCACTGGCGGAGAGCCGGAATGGCGGCCCGCTGCGACTCTCCCGCTGACTTGACTGGCTTACTTGTTCACGAACGCATTGCGCGCCGCAACCGCCAGGTCGGGATAGTTGGCGAACATGCCGTCCATGCCCATGTCGAGGTAGCTGCGGAACTCGGTGGCGGCCGTGGTGGCGTTCGCCTGGGCGAAGGTCCAGCCGTGCACCTTGAGGCCGGCGGCGTGGGCCTGGTCGATGTAGTCCTTGGTGATGGGATACGCCGCGGTGTTGATGACCACGCCGATGCCTTCGGTGAAGCCGGCCACTTCCTTGAAGGTGAGCTGCGTGACGGTGCTGCCGGAGATCACGCCCATGCGCGGCGTGCCGTCGGCGGCCTTGGCGGCGACGCCCAGCAGGATGAGCGGCATCTTGTTGTTCTGCGCGGTCTGCTTGGTGCGCAGGCTGCGCAGCGTGGCGTCGCTGAACGACTGGATGTAGACCTTGCTTTCGGCGTTGTAGCCGTTGTCTTTCAGGGTTTTGAGGATGCCGTCTTCCATGACCGGATCGGCCTGCTTGGCTTCGGGGTACAGGCCCACTTCGCGGCCCAGGGCGGTGGATTGCTTCTTGGCGAAGTCCACCACTTCCTGGAAGGTCGGCACCTGGAAGGTGGTGGTGCTGGGCGTGAAGCCGGGGTAGCTGGTCTTGCCGGTGCCGGTGGGCACCACGGTCAGGCTGCGGATTTCGGCCAGGGTGAAGTCGGCCACCTTGTAGCCGCCGTTGCGCTGGGCGAACAGCGTGGCCACGTTGGTGGTGCGGTTGAGCGTGTCGTCGTGGATGGCAACGAGGGCGCCGTCCTTGGTGATCTGCAGGTCGGGCTCGATGTAGTCGGCGCCCATGCGGATGGCCAGTTCATAGCCGGCCAGGGTGTGCTCGGGCAGGTAGCCGCTGGCGCCGCGGTGGGCGATGACCTGGGGCTGGGCGGGCGGGGCGTCGTCGTTGCCGCCGCAGGCCGTGAGGGACAGGGCAGACAGGCACAGGGCGGAGGCCAGCAGGGAGAGTCGTTTCATGGGAGCGTCTTCTTTCTTGTGTCGACAACAACGTCGAGGGAGCGAAGGCCGCACTCTAGAAGTGGCACATGGCAAACCCGTGGCAAGTGCGTGACAGGCGGGCGACATGGGGCCGCCCGGGGCGGGCGCCCGGCACCCAAACAAGCCGCAGCGCCTTGCCCCGCGCGGGTTACCCGCGCTGCGGAATCTCCAGTCCGCGCGCCACGGCGGGCCGGGCCACGAAGGCGTCGAGCACGCGCTGCACCTGCGGGAAGTCGTCAAACCCCACCAGGTCGCGGGCTTCATAGAAGCCGATGAGGTTGCGCACCCAGGGGAACACGGCGATGTCGGCAATCGAATAGTCGTCGCCCATGATCCACGCGCGACCCGTCAGGCGCTGCTCCAGCACGCCCAGCAGGCGCTTGGATTCGGCCACGTAGCGGTCGCGCGGGCGCTTGTCCTCATAGTCCTTGCCCGCGAACTTGTGGAAGAACCCGAGCTGGCCGAGCATGGGCCCCAGGCCGCCCATCTGCCACATGACCCACTGCAGAGTTTCATAGCGCGCGGCGGGGTCTTGCGGCAGGAAGCGGCCGGTCTTCTCAGCCAGGTAGAACAGGATGGCGCCCGACTCGAACAGCGCCAGCGGGCGGCCGCCTGGGCCGTCGGGGTCGAGGATGGCGGGGATCTTGTTGTTGGGGTTGAGCGAAAGAAACTCGGGCGAGAGCTGGTCGTTGGTGTCGAAGCGCACCAGGTGCGGCTCGTACGGCAGGCCGAGTTCTTCCAGCAGGATCGAGACCTTCACGCCGTTGGGGGTGGGCAGCGAATACAACTGCAGGCGCTCGGGGTGGCGGGCGGGCCACTTGGCGGCGATGGGGTGGGTGATGGCGGGGGCGGCGTTGTGCGCAGGGCTTGGCGTGGGCGTGGGCGTGGTCATGGTCTCTGGGCCGCAGGGCGGGCGGCCGGGGGAGCGAAAGGGGTTTTGATTAAAACCCCGGGGCACTGCGGGGTGCAGCCCGGCGTTCAGTAACCCCTGCGCGATTCAGCCCATCCGCCAGCGCCCGTTTGCGCGGCGGCGTCTGCGGCTAAGGGCGCGGCGTGCGGCCCGGTGTATGCGCCGTGTTTGCGTGTGCGTGCGCAGTCCGTGCGCCGTCAGCCCTTGACCAGGCCGCTGTCCACGATCAGGTTCTGCCCGGTCACCGCGCGCGACCAGGGCGAGAGGAAGAACAGCACCGCGTCGGCGAACTCGGCCGGTGTGGTCACGCGGCGCAGCGGGGTCATGCCGGCGATCAGGTCGAACACCGCTTCGGGCGTGGCGCGGCTGGCGTCGGTGGTGCGCAGCAGGCCGCCGGACACCATGTTCACGGTGATGCCGTGCGGCCCCAGGTCGTTGGCGGCGGTGCGGGTGAGCGACAGTAGCGCGGCCTTGGCGGCGGTGTAGTCGTGGTACGGCACCACGGGGTTCTGGAACAGGTTGGTGCCCACGTTCACGATGCGGCCGAAGCCCTGCGCGCGCATGGCGGGCAGTGCGGCCTGCAGCGTGTTCAGCGCGCCCTTCACGGCGCCGTCGATCTGCTGCTGAAAGCGCTCCCACGCGATGTCGCCGATCTGCGGGCGCGCATCGCCGTCGAAGCGGAACTGCGCCAGCGCGTTGTTCACCACCGCGCTGATGGGCTGGCCGGTGCGCTCGTGCGCCTGGGCGAACAGGCGCTGCACGGCGGCGGCATCGGTCACGTCGGCCTGCAGGGCGATGGCGCGCGGGCCCAACTCTTGCGCCAGGGCCTGCGCGGCGGTGTCGCTGGTGAGGTAGTTGATGACCACGCCGGCGCCTTCGCGCGCCAGCGCACGGGTGATGGATTCGCCCAGGCCCCGGGCGCCGCCGGTGACCAGGACCCATTGTTCGGACAGTTGCATGGTGATGTCGCTCGCTGCAGGATGGATGGGTGGATGGAGAAAAAAAGGAGAGGAAAGCGACGAGGGATGGGCGCGGTGAAAGCCGCTCCGTCAGGCCGACGGGGCATATCCCAGCTGCCCGGGAAACACGCCCGGCCGCGTGCGGTGGCACAGCAGGGTGAGCTGCTGGCGCGCCCGCGTCATGCCGACGTAGAGCGTGTTCTTTTCTTGCGCGTAGGGCGCCTGGGGCACGGGGAACACGCCCTGCTCCAGGAACGGGATCACCACGTGGTCGAACTCCAGGCCCTTCACGTCTTCGATGTTGGCGAGCACCAGGCTGGCGGTGCTGCGCAGCTCGCGCTGGCGCTGCTCGGCGCGGTTCAGGTGCAGAAAGTAGTCGCGCGCGCTGGCAAAGCCCTCGGCCGCGCTGCACAGGCCGGCCAGGTTGGCGAGCGCGTCGTCGCGCCGCTGGCGCGAGACGAAGACTTCGCGGATCACCGCATCGATCTGCAAGGCCTCCAGCAGGCGCGGCAGGGTGCCCTGGCCGCCGGCCTCGCCGGCCACCTGCAGCGCGTTGCGCAGGCGCCGCTGCATGGCGGGCTCGACGTTGGCGACGATCTGGTGGGTGAAGAAGTTCTGCAGAAACAGCGGGTTGTCGGTCACGCTGCGGATGGCGTCGTCCAGCAGGGCCTGCTGCGATTCGTGTTCGCGCCCGGCCACGACGATGCGCGCGCCGCAGAAGAACACCAGCGCCCGCATGAGCTTTTCTCGGGTGCGGGGCTCGGCCACGCTGTCGAAGTTGTCGGTGGCCACGGCCAGCAGGCCGCGCACCAGCAGCACCTCGGGCCGCAGCAGGTAGCTGTCGAAGCCGCTCACGGTGTAGGGCACGTTGTCTGCCAGCAGCCGGTTTTCGATGCCCACCGATTGGTTGGAATGGCGCAGCAGCACGGCGAAGCCGGCCATCTTGGCGCGCGGCCGGGCGCGCCACTGCGCGGCGGCCTGCGCGACCTGCTCCACGCAGTCGGCGGCATCGCCGTACGAGAGCAGTTCCACCGCGGTGTCGTGCCCGGCGAGCGAGTCGTAGGGCTTGGCGGCCAGCCGGCCGGCCTTGGCCGCGAGCTTCTTGCCGAAGCGGTGGCTGGGCGTGAGGCGCAGCCGCGCCACGGGCCGGCCGGTGTGCGCGGTGATGGCATCGCCCATGAAGGCAGCGTCGGCCCCGTGCGCGCCGTAGATGACCTGGTCGCGGTCTCCCACGCCGCAGAAGGTGCACTGCGTGGTGTCCAGCAACTCGCGCAGCACGCGGAAGGCGGCCTCGTTCATGTCGTGCATTTCATCGACCAGCACGGCCTGCGCGCCGCGCGGCCAGCGCGGCAGGCTGGCGGCGGTGTCGCCACCGTGCAGGCGCCGCGCCAGGTCGTAGGTGGCATCGAAGGGGCCGCGGAACAGCGGCTCGTCGGCCAGCTCGCGCCGGCGGATGCGTTCGTAGGCCAGAAACACCTTGAGCTGCGTGTACCCCACGCCGATGCTGCCGGCATGGTCGGGCGACGCCGGGCTGCCATCGCGCTCCAGGTCGTCCTTCATGGTGCCCTTGAGCCACACGCTGGTGGCCAGAAACTCTTCGACGAAGCCGGCGTCGCCCAGCGTGGGCAGCAGTAACTCGTCGCGCCAGCGTTCGTGCTCGTTGTCTTCCACGCGCTGCACGGCCTGCCAGACGAAGGGGCGCAGCTCTTCCAGGTGGCGGTGGTGCGGCACGGCGGCTTCGTACTGGTCGGCCAGCATTTCGGCGCAGAAGGCGTCGAACGTGGCGATGCGAAAGCGCTGCGCCACGGGCGCAGGCACGCCGATCTTACGCAGCGCGGCCTGCAGCGCCTGGCAGGCGGTGGCCGTGTGCATGAGGGCCAGGCAGCGCCCGGGCGCCACGCCCCGCGCCCAGGCCTCGGCCATGCGCAGGGCGAGCGTGGTGGTCTTGGCCGCGCCGGCGTTGGCCTCGATGACGAGCGTGCGCGCGGCGGACTGCTGAATCGCCTGCTGCTCGGCCGTGGGCACGATCTGCTTGGCCTGGAACAGGGGAACGGGGGTGGTCGCCAAGGATTTCTTTTCAGGCGGGGCCCGCGCCGGGCCCCGTGCAGGGGGCCTGGGGCGCAGAGCGCAAGCGGGAGCGAAGGAAGGAGCGAGAGGCGAGGGACCAGCGGACTCAGCGCCGGCGCTCGGCGCTCACGTCGATCTCGCCGAACACGGTGACGCCGCTCGAGCCCTGGCCGCCGATGCCGTGCGTGCCGCGGGCGGGCGCCTCGGACGGCGCGCCGCCCGCGCAGCCGGCGAGGCCACCCAGCAGCGCCAGGGCCGCCACCGCCGCCAGACGGCGGCCGATGCGGGCGAGCGCGCTCATGCCTCGCCCCCCAGGTGCTTGCCCAGGATGCCGGCCAGCTCGAACATGGTGACCTGGTCCTTGCCGAACACGGGGCGCAGCTTGGCGTCGGCGTTGATGGCGCGCTTGTTGGTCGCGTCCTGCAGGCCGTTGGCCTTGATGTAGTCCCACATCTTCTTCACGGCCTCGGGCCGGGCGACCGGTTCCGGCCCGATCACCGCGGCCAGCAGGGCGCTGGGCGCCTTGCCGGCAGCGGGCTTGCGCGGTGCCTTGGGCGCGGCGGGGGCCTTCTTGGCCGCAGCGGACTTGGCGGCGGACGAGGTCTTGGCGGCAGGTTTTGCAGCCTTTTTGGCCGCTGCCGCCGTCTTTGCTGCGCCGGCTGCTCCTGTTTTTGCAGCAAACGTCTTGCGCGGCGGGAACTTGCTTTCGCGCTGCTCGAACTCGAAGATGACCTTGCCGGCCTCCTTGTCCCAGGCGAGGAACGCCTTGAACGCGCGGCGCGTGCGCATGCTGACGAACTTGTCGAGCAGGTCGGTCTTGCCGGTGGCGAGCAGCTTGCTCATCTGCGCGCGCTCCACGGGCTGCTGCAGGATGATCTTGCCGCTCTTGAAGGTGCAGCTGGGCGTGGCCTGCGCCGCCGTGGGCACGGCCTTGCTGCACACGTAGTTGCTGCCGTGCTCGTACACGGGCGCGCCGCACACGGGGCAGGCGCCCAGGCTTTCCTGCTCGGAAAAATCGACGAGCTCGCCCGACTCTTCAGCGTTCTTGTCGTCGCCGAAGTCGAACTCCAGCTTGTAGTTGTGCGCCTCGTCGTCATAGACGATGCCCACCTCGGCCGTGAACGGCCAGCCGGCCTTGGAGCGAAAGCCTTCCAGGGGGCCGATCTTCTTGTCGCGCAGCAGCCGGTCGGCCTCGGCGGTTTCGAAGGTGCGGCCGGCGGGCGACTTGCCGAACGAGAACCCGCAGGCGTCCGAGCCGTCGCCGGCCTTGCCCACGCAGGCGTAGCGGCGGTAGTTTTCCTTCACCACGCCGCCGCAGTTGGGGCATGGCGCGGACAACGTGGCGTAGTCGCCGGGGATCGTGTCGCGGTCGTATTCCTTGGCCTTCTTGACCATGCGCTCGGTCATCTTGGCGATGTCGGCCATGAAGGCTTCGCGGCTGAGCAGGCCCTTTTCCATCTGCGAGAGCTTGAACTCCCAGTCGCCCGTGAGGTCGGCGCGGCAAAGCTCTTCCACTTCGAGCCCGCGCAGCAGGGTCATGAGCTGGAAGGCCTTGGCGGTGGGGATCAGCTCGCGGCCTTCGCGCAGCATGTACTTTTCGGTCAGCAGCCCTTCGATGATGGCCGCGCGCGTGGCAGGCGTGCCGAGGCCCTTTTCCTGCATGGCCGAGCGCAGCTCTTCATCGTCGATCTGCTTGCCGGCGCTTTCCATGGCGCCCAGCAGCGTGGCTTCGGAGTAGCGCGCGGGCGGCTTGGTCTTGAGGCCCTTGGGCTCGGCGTACTCGGTGCGCACCATCTCGCCGGGCTTGACCGGCACCAGGTTCTGGCCCTTGTCGCCGTCCTTGGCGCCCTCGACCTCGTCGGCCGCTTCCTTGCCGTAGATGGCCAGCCAGCCCGGCCGCACCAGCACCTTGCCTTCGGTCTTGAAGCTGTGGTTGACCACTTGGCTCACCCGCGTGGTGACCATGTATTCCGCGCTCGGGAAGAACACGGCCATGAAGCGGCGCACCACCAGGTCGTACAGCTTCTGCTCGGCCTCTGACAGTCCGCTCGGCGCCTGCAGCGTGGGGATGATGGCAAAGTGGTCGCTCACCTTGCTGTTGTCGAAGATGCGCTTGGTCGGCTTCACATAGTTGCCGTCCAGTGCCTGCTGGGCGAAGGGCGCCAGGTGGCGCATGCCGCTCGTGGCCAGCATGCCGAAGGTATCGCGCGCCACGGGCAGGTAGTCCTCGGGCAGCGCGCGGGAGTCGGTCCGCGGGTAGGTCAGGGCCTTGTGGCGTTCGTACAGGCTTTGCGCCAGAGCCAGCGTGGTCTTGGCGCTGAAGCCGAACTTGCCGTTGGCCTCGCGCTGCAGGCTGGTCAGGTCGAACAGCAGGGGCGATGCCTGCGAGGTGGGCTTGGATTCCTCGGTAACGCTGGCGGCCTTGCCGCGCACGGCCTCGGCGATGGCCAGCGCGTCGGCATGGTTCCACAGCCGGTCGGCCTTGGCCTCGGGGTCTTCGCTTTTCTTCCACTGGGGGTTGAACCACTTGCCCAGGTATTCGCCCGCCTCGGCATGGAAGCCGGCATGCACTTCCCAATAGTCGCGGCTCACGAACTTGCGGATCTTTTCCTCGCGCTCGACCACCAGCGACAGCGTGGGGGTCTGCACCCGGCCCACGGTGGTGAGGAAGAACCCGCCGTCGCGCGAGTTGAAGGCCGTCATGGCCCGCGTGCCGTTGATGCCCACCAGCCAGTCGGCCTCGGAGCGGCTGCGCGCGGCATGGGCCAGGCCCTGCATCTGCTGCTCGGAGCGCAGCGACTCGAAGCCGTCGCGGATGGCCTGCGGCGTCATGGACTGCAGCCACAGCCGCTTGACCGGCTTGCCCAGGCCCTTGCTGTCGGGCTTGGAGCCGCCGGCGTACTGCTCGATCAGCCGGAAGATCAACTCGCCTTCGCGGCCCGCGTCGCAGGCGTTGATGAGTTCGGTCACGTCCTTGCGCTTGGCCTGGCGCACCACGGCCGACAGGCGGCTCTTGGTCTTGTCCACCGGCTTGAGGTCGAAATACGGCGGGATCACGGGCAGGTGGGCAAAGCTCCACTTGCCGCGCTTGACGTCGAATTCCTCGGGCGCCTGGATCTCCACCAGGTGGCCTACCGCGCTGGTGACCACGTAGCGATCGTTCTCGAAGTGGTCCTCGTGCTTGTCGAACTTGCCCGCCACGGGGGTGAGCGCACGCACGATGTCCTGGGCCACCGAGGGTTTTTCTGCAATTACCAGTGTCTTGGTCATGTTGTGGGTTTCGCCATTGAAAGGCGCTTCTACAATCCGCTTCTTCGCACGCGTACACGCGCACGCACCTGTGTGCCTATTCAAACTAACAGAGTTTTTGCCATGCCCCGCACCGCATCGCCCGAAGCCCCCCCGTCCGCACCGGGGCGCCGCCTCCAGACCCGGCGCTCGGGCGTGCATGGCAAGGGCGTCTTCGCCGTGCAGGATATCGCCGAAGGCGAAGTGCTGATCGAATACACCGGCGAGGTCATCACCTGGCAAGAGGCCCAGGACCGGCATCCGCACGATCCCGCGCAGCCCAACCATACCTTTTACTTCCACGTGGATGAAGACCACGTGATCGACGCAAAGTTCGGCGGCAACTCCTCGCGCTGGATCAACCACAGCTGCGACCCGAATTGTTTCGCCGACGAGCAGGACGGCCGCATTTTCATCACCGCCCTGCGCAACATCGCCGCAGGCGACGAGCTGAACTACGACTACGGCCTCATCATCGACGAGCGCTACACCCCCAAGCTCAAGGCCGAATACCCCTGCTGGTGCGGCAGCGCCAACTGCCGCGGCACGCTGCTGGCACCCAAGCGCGGCTGGGCGCCCCCTGGCCTCGCGCCTGAAAAGCCTGCCAAGGCCGAAAAGCCCGGCAACAAGGCCAGCCCCACCGGCAAGGCGGCCAAAAAAGCCAAGGCCCCTGCTGCGGCCGAGACCGCCGCACCATCCCGCCCCACCACCAAGGCACGGAGCCCCCGCCGGTGACCGGCCACCCGCTTGCCGCCCCGATCCGCTGGCCCGCCGAGGCCATCTGGGAAGCCGTGGCCCCCGTGCTGCCGGGCTTCACCGTCGAGGTGCTGCCGAGCGTGGATTCCACCAACACCGAACTCATGCGCCGCGCCCGTGCGGGCCTGGCCGAGCCCACGCTGCTCGTGGCCGAGCAGCAGACCGCCGGCCGCGGGCGCCTGGGACGGCCCTGGCGCAGCGCAGTGGGGGATTCGCTCACGTTCTCGCTGGGCCTGCCGCTGGCACCGGCCGACTGGTCGGGCCTGTCGCTCGCCGTGGGCGTGAGCGTGGCCGAGAGCCTGCAGCCCGTGGTGCGCCCCGGTGCCGCACGCATCGGCCTCAAATGGCCCAACGACCTGTGGCTGGACGGCGACCGCAAGCTGGGCGGCATTCTGGTGGAAACCGCCAGCCTCGTCGCGCCCGTCGGCGACGTGCCGCCCGCCATGCGCTACGTGGTGGCGGGCATCGGCATCAACGTGCAGCCGCCGCAGGCCGAGGGCCTCGGCACGCCGCCCGGTAGCCTGCAGGACGTGGAGCCCGGCCTGGATGCGCCCGCTGCGCTGCTGCGCATCGCCGCGCCGCTGATCGCCATGCTCCAGAGCTTCGAGGCCTACGGCTTCGCGCCGGTGCAGGCACGCTTTCACCAGCGCGACGTGCTCAGCGGCCGTGCGGTGGCGCTGAGCGACGGCACCGCGGGCACGGCCCATGGCGTGGGCGAAGACGGCGCCCTGCTGGTGCACACGGCGCACGGCATGCAGGCCGTGACCAGTTCCGAAGTCAGCGTGCGACCCGCCGGCCAGACGCCGCCGCGCTGAGCGCGCGAGAAAAAGGATCACCGTCATGCTGCGCGCCGCCGTTCTGGTTCTGCTGCTGGCCAATGCCGGCTACTACGCGTGGTCGCAAGGGCTGCTGCGCTCCTGGGGCTGGGCCCCGCCCGAGCAGAGCGAGCCCCAGCGCCTGGAGCAACAGATCCAGCCCGAGAACCTGCGCGTGGGGCGCGCCAGCGGTGCCAGCACCAGTGGCAATGGCAACGGCAATGCAAACGGCAGCAGCAGCGGCAGCGCGAACGGTGCCGGCGCGGCCAGTGACGCCGCCGCATCGGCCACGCCTGCGGCCCCGGCTGCAACGCCCGCACCCGCCACCAGCGAGCCCGCTTCCGTGGCGGCGACACCGGCCGAGCCGGCCGCATGCCTGCAGGCCGGCACGTTCGACAAAGGCCAGCTCGATGCCCTGCGCACGGCCGCCGCCAACCTGCCGCAGGGCAGCTGGGTGCTGGAGCCGGTCTCGCTCACCGGCCGCTGGATGGTTTACATGGGCCGCTTCGCCGACGAAGAGGCGCTGGAGAAAAAACGCACCGAACTGCGCGCCCGCAAGGTGCCTTACGACCGGCCAGGCGCCGCGCTGGAGCCGGGCCTGTCGCTGGGCCGCTTTTCGACCGAGGAAGCCGCCGAGCGCGCGCTGGCGACCCTGGGCACGCAGGGCGTGCGCACCGCACGCGTGGTGCAGGAACGCACCGATGCCACGGGTTATGTGCTGCGGCTGCCGGCCGCCACCCCGGCGCTGCGCACGCAGGCCGAGACGCAGATGCGCGCCCTGCTGGCGAGCCGGCCGCTGCGCACCTGCGGCTGACCTGACCGGCCAAGGCGCCGGCCCGTCCATTCACCGCAGGGTCAGGCGAGCAGCCGCAGGCTGCCGGGGCACAGGGTGTGCACCAGTTCTTCCATGCCTTCGACCAGCGCGGTGACGAGGGCGTTCGGGCCTTCGTTGGGCAGCTCTTCGGCGAACACCACGGCCTGGCTCAGCACCGATTCCTCCAGCACGACGGGCGGCAGGCCATGCTGCTGCAAGGCCCAATCCATGGCCATGAGCGCGGCGGGCGCGTTGCCCTCGTCGAGCGGGCGCAGGCTGACCAGTGCCTGGTACAGGCGCGCGGCGCGCTCCACGGCCTCCAGCCGGGTCAGCGCGGGATAGACCGCCGTGGCGGGCGAGAGCCATGCCGCCAGCGTTTCAAGATGGCGCGGCAGCGAGGCCGCCATGGGATAGCTGCGCTGCTCGCCCGGGCCGGGCATAAACGAACTGGGCGTGGGCACGCCGGGGTCGCCGAACACCGTCGCCCCGGCCGTGCCGGCGGCCAGCCGCTGGAATTCGCGCGTGCGGGCCCGTGGGCCGCCAGCGGGGCAGCCGTTCAGGCGCCAGCCGATCTCCAGCAGACGCTCGGGCGTGATGGGCTGGCCCGCATGCAGCCACGTGCCCACGGCCTGCATGGCATCGGACCAGGCGTCTTCCGTGCCCACGCCGTCGGTGCGCAGCACCAGCGACAGGCCGCTGCGCCAGGCGTTCACTTCGGTCCGCAGGCCGGCGTTCTTGCGCAGCACGCCCAGGCACTCCTGCCAGCCGACGACCACGCCATCCAGGCGCGCAGCCAGGCGAGCCTGCTGCGGCGGGTTCCAGCGGGGGGCCTGCAGCAGGTTCGACAGCAGCGCCACGGGCGTGCCGGCCAGGTCCACCGCGGGGTGGTCCCGCACGGCGGCGGGCACCGAGTGCAGCTGCAGGTTGTGCGACAGGTCCAGCAGTTGCAGCACGGGCATGCGGGCCATGGCCTCGGGCACCGATTGCAGGCCGCAGTGCGTGAGGATCACCGTGGCGAGCCGGGGCGCCTGCGCCAGCGAATCGGGCAACTCGCGCAGGCCGAAGTTGGCCGACAGGTCCAGCAGCTCCAGGTGCTGCAGCCAGGCCAGCGCCTGCGGTACTTCGGTGACGAAGCAATTGCGCGCCGTGAGGGTGCGCAGCCCCCGGCACAGCGCCAGGGTTTCGGGCAGGCGGTGAAAGCCGGTGTTGTCGGAGATGTCCAGGTGCTTGAGGTGCCGCAGCCGGTCCAGGCCCGGCGGCAGGGACGACAGGCGCAGCACCCGCAGATCGAGCTGCCAGCCCTCTTCGCCCATCGCATGGCAGGCGAGCACGCGGTTCACGGCCTCGCGGCGGCGCTCCACGAACGTGGCGGCGCCTTCGGTTTCATCGTCGAGATCCGCGGCGGACGGGCGCAGGCGGCCCACCATGCGGGCCCACAGGCCCTCTTTGCGGGGCGGGGGCAGGTTGGGGTCGGCGTCGCACCAGTCCTGCAGTTCGCTCAGCCAGCGGTCCATGTCGGGGGTGTTCGCAGCGGGAGCGGCCGGGCGGGCGTTGCCGGGCGCGGAATAGTGGCGACGCAGGAAGCGGAACGCCGAATCGTCGTTGGTCAGGCCGCCGGCTTCGGCGCCAGGGCTGTGGGATACGCGGGCATGGAAGTCGGTGGTCGTGGTCATGGCAGGGTCACGCGGGCAACGTGGAGTGAGGGGTTGGTGACAAAAACCCGCCATGCGTGACGGGGTGTATCCAATCTACAAACCCGGCCCGGCGCGCAGTGCCGGGGATGCGATGCCATGGCCGCGCGTGCGAAATTTCCGCAGCACGGCGGCTCGCCCGTGAAGGGCCGCCTCAGCCGCCCGACGCGGTGCGCGCGGTTTCCTGCATGCCCTGCACCATGGCGGCGATCAGGGGTTCGGGGACATCGGCATCGCCAGACGAAGGGAAGAACGCGGCACCAGCCAGCGCCATTGCCAACTGCGCGCTGCCATCGCCGGTGACGGGCGGCAAGCCTTGCCGCTGCAGCGCCCAATCCATCGCCATGAGGGCGGCCGGCGCACTGCCTTCATCGAACGGACGCAGGCTCACCAGGGCGCGGTACAGCAGCGCGGAATGCTCCACGGCGTCCAGCGCCGCGCCTGCGGTCGCACTGCCTGCGCCCAGCCACTGCTCCAGAGCGTCCAGATGGCCGGGCAGCGAACCGACCCGCGGATGGTCGAGGTGTTCGGCGACGGCGACGTCAAAGCCGTGGGGGCCGGCGGGGACGGCTTGAACCTCCACGGCCCGAAGCTGCGGCCCACCGGAGGGGCGGCCATTCATGCGCCAGCCAATCTCCACCAGCCGCTCCCGGGTGATCGGCAGGCCCGCGCTCAGCCAGCCCTGCACGGCTGCGTTCGCATCGGCCCAGGCCGCCTCTGCGCGGGCAGGGTCCATGCGGTCGGTGCGCAGCTGGAGCGAGAGCGCGCTGCATGCCCGGTCCACGGCTGCGCGCGCCGGACCGCCGGGCTGCAACGAAGGTTGGCGTTGCTGCCAGTCCTCCGACAGTGGAGCCAGGTGGTTTTGCCATTCGGCGCGCTGCGCCGGGCTCACTGCGAGCGGCTGCAGCAGGCTGTCCATGAGCGCCACGGGCGTCCCTTGCAGCGACAGCGCAATCTTGCGGCCGAGCAGGCCGGGCGGCAGGGCATGCAGTTCCAGGTTGTGCGAAACGTCGAGCACCTGCAGCGCCGGCATGTTGGCCATGCCCTCGGGCAGCCGGCTCAGGTTGCAGTGGGACAGTTGCAGCGTCCGAAGGCGAGGCGCCTGCGCTACGGCATCGGGCAGCGCCATCAGGTGCGGATTGGCCGACAGGTCGAGGATTTCGAGGTTCGGCAGTTGGAAGATCGAAGATGGCACTTCGGCGACCAGGCCGTTGCGCACCGCAAGGCGGCGCAGGCTCTGGCACCGGGCCAGCTCTTCGGGCACGGCGAAGAGGCCGATGTTGTTGGACAGGTCCAGCGTTTCCAGGTGCGGGAGCCGGTCCAGCCCTGGAGGCAGGGAGGACAGCGACAGCCACTTCAGGTCAAGGGATCGCCCATCGGCGCCCTGGGCGTGGCATTCAAGCACCCGCTGCATCGCCGTTTCGCGCTGCTCGGCGAGCAGGGGCAGGTCATCGCTGGACTTGCGCCCCCACGCGGGCAGACAGGCGAACCGCCGGGAATGGCTCGACCGGGCGCGGTGCGGATCGGCGTCGCACCAGCGCTGCAGGTCTTGTTTCCAGCGCGCCAGCCCGAGGGCCGCATCCCGTGGCACAAGGGCGCCTGCGGCGGTGGCGCCGCCGGATGAGCGCGGCGGCAGGGCCTGGGCGTGCGGCGACGCAGGCAGGGACCGCGAGGCAGGTTTGGACCCGGCAGCTTTGGCAAAGGGATTGGTGGCAGCAGGAGATGCGGACGGAGATACCGTTTCGGAACGGGGCGTGTGCGGGTCCCGGGCGAACAAAGTGGCAAGCGATGGCATGGCGAGGCGGGCACGCGGCCAAGCGTGTGTTGGGATTGGGGCCCGCAATCTACGAGAGCGGCCGCCCTGCCCGCGCCGCCCGTGCGAAGGCGACACCCGCCCAGCGAAGTTCCGCCGCAGCCCGCCAGGCTGCAATGCCAATGCTTCGGAGACAGGAACCCTTCGCCCTAGCCCCGCGGATCGGTCGCCAGCAGCCAGTCCACCAGCGCGCGCAGGTCGCCCTGCAACCGCGCGAAACCGGCCGGCTCGATGGCCAGGGTCTGCTCGTCCATGTACAGCTTGCGGTTGATCTCCACCTGGATGCTGTGGCGGTGGGCGGCAGGGTTGCCGTAGCGGCGCACCAGCTCCACGCCCTTGTAAGGGTGGTTGTAGTCCACGCTGTAGCCGCGTTCGCGCAGGAAGGCGCAGATCGCCTGCGACAGGGCCGGGCTGGCGGTGGTGCCGTCGCGGTCGCCGATCACGAAGTCGGCGTGGTGCAGGCCGGGGTGCAGCGTGGCATGGCTGGCGGCCACGGCAGGCATGGAGTGGCAGTTGATGTGAACGCTGTAGCCGTGCCGGGCATGGGCTTCGTCGATGGCCCGGGCGACGGCGGCGTGGTAGGGGCGCCAGCAGCGGTCGATGCGGGCACGCACCTCGGCCACGGCCAGGGCCCGGTCGTAGATGGGCACGCCCTCGTCGGTGAACTTCCAGATCAGCCCCTTGCCCAGCCGCACCTTCTGCAGCACGACCGGGTCGGTGGTGACGGGGTCGGTCCACTCGCCCTCGAACATGCTCACGTCCACCTCGGTGGTGTCGCGGTTGGCGTCCAGGTAGATGCGCGGAAAGTGGGCCTCGACCCAGGCCACGCCCAGCGCGGGCGCGAAGCCGTAGAGCTTTTCGACGTGCGTGTCCTCTGCGCGGCGCAGCGTGGGCAGGTCGATGGCGGCGCGGAAGTCGTCGGGGTACACCGTGCCACTGTGGGGCGAGTCGAGCACCAGGGCCGTGCGGCCCGGCACGGTGGACAGCATGGCCGCAGATGCGGGCGGGGCCGCAGGTGCGGGCGGGGCCGCCGGGGCGCCCGCCGCCCCGGGCTGGGCGGCCTCCAGGCGGTGGCGGCGTTGGATCAGTTGCAGCGCTGCATGCATAGGCGCACTCCTGCGGTGTCAGTCGAGCTGGATCTTGGCATAGGCGGCCACCTTCTTCATCTTGTCGATCTCGCGCACGATCTGCTTCGTGAAGTCTGCGGGCGAGGTGCCGGAAGCATAGAGCCCCTGGCCGGCGAGCCGGTCGCGCACGGCGGCTTCCTTGAGCGCCGCGGCCACGGCCTGCTGCACGCGCAGCACGGCGGCGGCAGGGGTGGACACCGGAGCCACCAGGCCGAACCACGAGGGTTCGTTGGCCTGCGGAAAGCCCAGTTGCGCGTAGGTGGGCACATCGGGCAGCACGTCCAGGCGCTCGGGCCAGGACACGGCCAGGGCCTTGAGCTTGCCGGATTTGACGTGCGGCAGCGACGAGGCCACCTGGTCGAAGTACACCGGCACTTGGCCGCCCACCACGTCATTGATGGCCGGGCCGGCACCGCGGTAGGGAATGTGCACCATCGAGGTGCCCGTGCTGATCTTGAACAGTTCGCCCCACATGTGGCCGATGGTGCCGTTGCCCGGCGTGGCGTACGACACCTTGCCGGGGTTCGCCTTGAGGTACTTCACCAGTTCGGCGAAGTCCTTCACCGGCAGGACCTTGGGATTGACCACGATGACGCCCGGCGCCTTCACGATCTCGGTCACGCCGGCGAAGTCCTTGATGGGGTCGTAGGGCAGCTTGGAGAACACGGCCGGGTTCACACCGTGGGTGGACAGGGTGGCCACGCCCAGCGTGAGGCCGTCGCCCGCGGCGCGCGCCACTTCGGACATGCCGATGGAGCCGCCGGCACCCGCGCGGTTTTCGATCACCACCGGCTGGCCCAGCAGGCGCTGCAGCGGCTCTTGCAGGGCGCGCCCGGCGATGTCGGTGGCGCCACCGGGCGGGAACGGAACGATGATGCGCAAAGGCTTGTCTTGCGCGTAAGACATTCCAGGAAGGACAGTTGCTGCAGCCACGGCTGCGATCCATTGACGGCGTTGCATAGGATTTTTCCTCGGTGATGGGGCAGAGATTACCGAATTCGGTGAACACTTAAAAGCAATTGATGTGCCTGTTAACATTCCATTCAAGAATGTTTTGAGAAGCAGCCTGCCATGTCTTTGCGCCGACTCAATCCCCCCCTGCACCTGCTGCGGGCCTTCTGCACGGTGGCGCGCTTCGGCGGCGTGTCGCGCGCGGCAGAAGCCTTGCACCTGACGCAGAGCGCGGTCAGCAAGCAGATGCAGGAGCTGGAACGCTGGGTGGGCATCGCGCTGTTCGAGCGCAGCCGCAAGCGCCTGACCCTCACCCCCGCCGGCGAGCGCTACGAAAAGGCCGTGCGGGCCCTGCTTGCCAAGCTGGAGGCCGCCACGCTGGAGCTGATCACCAGCAGCGACGGTGGCGGCGCGCTGCACCTGTCCGCGCTGCCCACCTTCGCCGCCAAATGGCTGATTCCGCGGCTGCCGCAGTTCCAGCAGCAGCACCCGCAGATCACGCTGCATTTCGTGCCCTTCGTGCACGGCTACGACTTCGCCAACCCCGACCTGGACTGCTCGATTCTCTTCGGCGACGGCCACTGGCCCGGTGCGCGGGCGCATTACCTGGCGGGCAACGACGTGGCGCTGATCGCACCGCCCGCCGGCGCGGGAGACGCCAGCCCCCTTCGCGCCCCGCGCGACGTGGTGCGCAGCGCCCTGCTGCGCCACGTCTCGGTGCCCGACGCCTGGGAACGCTGGAGCGAGGTGCATGGCGTGGGCGGCCTGGATGCGCTGGCGGGCCCGCAGTTCGACCAGTTCGAGAGCATGATCCGCGCCGTTTCGGTGGGCATGGGCGTGGCGCTGGTGCCGCGCTGCCTGGTGCAGGACGAGATCGCCGCGGGCGTGGTGGCCGAGCCCCTGGCGCAGGGCGGCTACACGAGCGAGCTGGGCTACTGGTTCTGCTATCCCGAGGCCCGCGCCCAGTTGGCCACGCTGGACCGGTTCCGCCACTGGCTGCTGGGCCCGGCGGCAGAGACGGCTGCCGGCCACTGAGCCGGGCCGAACCGGGAGCATTGAGGCGATTCAAGCCAAAAGTGCCTGGCACCGCCGTCTTTCATGCGCTGACAGCTATTAAAACAATAGCAAACCGCGCAACGTACCCGATCCCCCAACTCCGCGCTCATTCTCCGCGCATCTCGGCCACCATGCGTTCGAGCCGCTGCGCATCGACCAGCACCAGCGCCCGGCCGTCCTTTTGCAGCACGCCGGCCTTCACGAGCGCACCCAGTTCGCGCGTGACCTGTTCGCGGTTCGTGCTGATCCGGCTGGCCAGGTCTGCATGGGCGGGGGCAGGCTCGATGCGGGCCTGGTTGGCCTCCACGCCGGCCAGGCGGGCCAGGCGCAGCAGTTCGGCGTGCAGGCGGTGATGAACGCCCAGCGTGCTCAGGTCGATCACCCGGTCCGACAACTGGCGCACCAGCGTGGCGAGGTAGTGCATCACCCGCTGCGCGACCAGCGGCTCGTCGCGCAGCAGCGCCAGGAAGCCCTCGCGCGACAGGCTGGCCACGAGGGTGTCGTCCACGGCCACCACGTCGGCCGAGCGCGGTCCGCCGTCGATGGCGGCGATCACGCCGATGTGCTCGCCCGGCTCGCAGTCGCGAAAGGTGACCTGCCGCCCGCTGGCCGAATACGTGGTGATGCGCAGGCGGCCGGCAATCAGAAAGAACACGTCGCCGCCCTCGGCCGCGCGCGACAAGAGCGGTTTGCGCGCCGCGAGCTGGTGCCAGTCGCACTGCTGGGCCAGGCGGTCCAGGCAGGCCTCGCCCAGGCCCTCGAACAAGGGAATGCGGCGCAGGGCCAGGCTGGATCGGGCGGGGGGAGTGTTCATGCAGGCGGGCAGCCGGGGCTGGAAGGAAACAGGTGCGGCCTCAGGCGCTGGGACCGGCGCAGAAGCCGGCCGGCGAAACCGGTGCCGCATTATGCTCAGCGCCGCCCTCGGCCGAATGCGCCGGGCCTCCCACCGACCGCCCTCCCTTGACCGCCCCCCGCTCCCCTCTGTCCGGCCTGCCCCTTCCGTCCTCGCGCAACCTGCGATGGGCCAGCGGCGTGGTGCTGTGGCTCTACGTCGCGCTGCACCTGGCCACGCATGCCGCCGGGCTGGTCTCGCTGGGCGCGGCCGAAGCGCTGCGGCGCGCCGTGCATGGCGCGTGGGGCACGCTGCCGGGCACGGCGCTGCTGTACGGGGCCGTGGGCGTGCACCTGGCGATGGCCGGGGCGGCCCTGTGGCAGCGCCGCAGCCTGCGCATGCCGGCGGTGGAAGCCCTGCGCCTGCTGCTGGGGTTGCTGCTGCCGCTGCTGCTCATCGGCCATTTCGTGGGGACGCGCTACGTGGGCGACGTGTTCGGGGTCGAGCCGTCGTACGTGCGGATCGTGCGCGCCATCTGGAGCCCCGAAGGGCTGTGGCAGCAACTGGCGCTGTTGGTAGTGGCGTGGACCCACGGTTGCCTGGGCCTGCACATGGCCTTGCGCATCCGGCCCACGTGGCAGCGCTGGCAGCCGGCGCTGCTGGCTGCGGCGGTGCTGCTGCCCGTGCTGGCGGCGCTGGGCGTGGTGGCAATGGGCCGCGAGATCGCCTGGGCCATGCTGCAGGCGCCCGTGCCCGCGCCGCAGGACGCCCAGGCATCGCGGGCGCTGTCCGAGGCGCTGCGCACCGGCTGGATCGCACTGGTGGCGGGGCTGCTGCTGGCGCGCTGGGCCGTCACGGCCGTGCGCGAACGGCGCGGCGGCAAGCGCATCGCCCTGCGCTACCCCGACCGCACGGTGCAGGTGCCGCGCGGCATGACGGTGCTGGAGGCCAGCCGCGAGCACGGCATCGGGCACCTGTCGGTGTGCGGGGGCCGGGCGCGCTGCTCCACCTGCCGCGTGCGCGTGCAAGGCCCGGCCGAACACCTGCCGGCCCCGGGCCGCGATGAACGCCGCACCCTGCGCCGCGTGAACGCCCCGCCCGGCGTGCGCCTGGCCTGCCAGTTGCGGCCGCGGGGCGACATCGCGGTGACGCCGCTGTTCCAGCCCGGTGCGGCAGCCGCAGCGCGGCCCCTGGGGCGCGAGCGCCAGGTGGCCGTGCTGTTCGTGGATCTGCGCCGCTGGTCGGGCCTGGCCGAGAGGCAGTGGCCCTTCGATCTGGCGTGGGTGCTGGACCAGTATTTCGACCGGGTGGGCGCCGCGGTGCGCGACAGCGGCGGACTGGCCAACCAGTTCATCGGAGACAGCGTGATGGCGATCTTCGGGCTCGACACCGATCTGCCCACCGCCTGCGCACAGGCCGTGCGCGCCGCCGCGCTCATCGAGCAGCGCATGGACGCCTGGGGCGCCTCGTTCACCGACCAGTTCGGGCAGCCGCTCGACTTCGGCATGGGGCTGCACGCCGGCACCGTGGCCGTGGGCGAAGTGGGCTTTCAGGACACCACCACGTTCACGGCGGTGGGCGAAGTCGTCAACACCGCCAGCCGGCTGCAGGACTACTCCAAGGTGGTTTCCGCGCGGCTCGTGCTGTCGCTCGACGCGGCGCGTCTCGCGGGCGTGGCCGATTCGCTCGGTGTACCCGAGCCGGTGACGGTGCGCGGCCGATCGGCGCCGCTGCAGGTGCTCTACGTCGTCCACCCCGCCCAGCAGTGGGGCGAGCCGCTCTTCGGCGGCGGCGCGTCGTAGCCCATCCCATTACACACAAGTCGAAGGGCATGAGCCAGCGATGGCTTGCGTGAACGTAAGTTATTGATTTTGCTCACGCCACGGATCCCCGGCATGCCGCGCACCATCGCTCCTAAGCTGTTGATTCATAAGGGATCAGATACTTGTGTGTAATGGTATGGTCATAGCCTGAACTGGCTTTGTCGCACAAATAAAATCCATTGCTGCAAAGTGCCAGAATTCAGAAGAATATTGCGCCACTCTGATAGCAAGAACCCTTCGCTGAAAGCGGCAATATGGAAGAAGATTGTTTATGCAACAATGCCATTCGCATTGATAATTGTTTCCGAATATTTAGAATGCCTCAGGAGGATCACTTTTGTCAATTAAAGGCTTCGTAAAGCGCCCTGTCGTTACCGTATTCGTGGTCTTGTGCTTAGTCGCAGTCATCACTTACCTAGTTATGACTGCAAAGACAAGACCAATTGGCATTGAGGGCGGGTCTGCGGTCGTGCCAGTCTCCGACAGATTGAAAGGCTCAGCGTTTCCTTGGGAAAGAGTTCAGACTGACGAGGAATCCAACGAAGTGACTCGAGAATTGAATTCCGTAACTCACGCGATTTCAGATGAAAAGCTAAATATCGCTGACTGGATGACGGGGATGCACAAGCCCAAGTATCCTGTTCATGAGATTTTTTCAAAATATAGCGCGAAGAGCGCTCATACCAATCTAGAAAAGGGCCAAATAATAAGCGGACTCAGCTATTGCGCCAATCGTAGAACAGTTGGTCAAGTTGCTGGGGCACAAAGATCTCGTGGGTCAGTGGATGATGCAAATAGTCTTTTAGATGTGAATCAGGACTACATTAAGTACTGCGGGGGGCTTAATGATTCGGCTTTTTCCCTTCGCAAGAATATTCTTGCAGAGTTGGCAGAAAGTGGTGATGCTGAAGCAAAAATGTTGTATTTCGAAGCCGGCCCACTCGGTCGGTGGCCGACGTCTAATGAACACATACCATTAACTCAAGATGAAATAGCCAGTTGGAACAAGACGGCTGTGCAGTTTTTAGAGCAGGCAGCCAAAGAAGGTGATCTGAGGTCCTATAAAACTCTTGCATCAATGTATGGCGCGAGTAAAGATGATCCAATTTTAGGGAGCCTTTCTAATCAGAGTACGTCTTATGCGTATGAGTTGCTATGGATTTCATCGCTTCAGAGCAATCATGAAACGTCCAAGGAGTTAAAGGATAGTTTGAATAACTACATGAGCTATGTTGTAGATAAATTTACTCCGGAGCAAAGGCGCGAAGGAATGAAGAAAGCAGCTCAAATTCAGTCTAATTTAAAATGAGAAGTGGAGGGCATTATGCTTGCAAGAAATAAGTCTGTATTTTGGCTAGCTGTTGGTTTTTTCACTGCCATACTATGCATAGCGGCCGACTATGGCTCATATTTATGTAGAGGGTGCGCAGCACCAATGAACCCGATTGATGCTCGGCTTTTTATATCGGTTTATGTAAATCCACGCGTTCCGTTATGGCAAGCAAATGATACTGTGACTATTTGCAATGGTGTGGAATGCGTGAAGTACCTTACACCAACTTCAGGTGCGACTACTTGGACTCCTATTGAAAAGAAGCCAGATTCTGGCCGAGGATATAGTGGCGAGGGATTACCAGTCGGAGGGTATTCTCCCCCGCTCGAGGGGCCAACACCAGTTTGGTACCCCTATCCACCAGGTGACATCGGTCCGGGAGGCGTTGTTATCGTCGGCCCAATGGAACCGTGGTGCCCGCCATTTGATTTAATCAACTGCGTTTAGTAGCTGAGGCTCAGAATATTGAGCAAACCGGTTTTGTTATCTCCAGATCATCGTTCTTTGCGAAAGATTCTTGCGCCCTAATGCGCGCAAGAATCTTTCCCTTTAGTGTTTTTCTTTTTTCAGCAAGCAAATTCATTTTTGCAACATAGCCGTGCAAACCGGCTCTGTTGCACAAATGCGGCCCGTCGAACTGGGAGCTTGAACCGCTGAATGAGCCCAAGGGGCGCAAGTTGCGCTACAAGACGACGAGTTGGCTAGCGTGCAACGCGGCGCTCAAAGACCCAATCACCTTCGTAACGCGATGTTGCAATGCACCATTTCTCCCTCGGAAGCGCGGCGATGTCGGACGCCCGGGTGCCCCGGGTCGCACGGGCCGGTAGGCCACAGACCTACACAAAACTGTGCGTTTTCGCACAGACCTGGCGGGGGCAGCGGCGCAAACTGGCTTCCATGCAGACGCAATCCTGCGCTGCAGTCCAGTTGAAGTCTCGATCAAGGAAGGATCTCTCACCATGAACCGCAAGCATCTCATCGCCATTGCCGCCATCGCCTTCGCCGGTGCCGCCTCCGCCGCCCCCGTGTCGCAGGAAGACCAGTTCGGCGCCCAGCCCGTGGAGCAAGGCCAGCCCCTGACGCGCGCTGAAGTCGTGGCCGATCTGAACCTGTGGAACCGCGCCGGCCTGAACCAGTTCGAGGCGGCAGACCGCACGCCCGATGCCGATCCCGCCTACCAGATGCGCCTGGCCGAGTACCAGCGCCTGCGCAGCGGCCCCGAATACATGGCTGAAGTCCAGCGCGTCGGCGGCGGCCACAACGTCGCCGGCATGGCCTCCAGCACCACGATGAACTGATGCCCCCCGCATCCTGGCGCGCACGCAGCGCGCCAAACGACCGAGCCCCCGTGCGCCAAGCACCGGGGCTTTTTTCTTGCCCGCCCGGCCGCTGACCGGATGGGCCGACGTGTGCTCAGCTGTGCGTTTACGCACATACACAACCGTTCCAAACGCCGAAACTGGGACCCAAGCAGGCACCTTCGCACTGCCCTTTACGACACCCTTTTCGACACCCTTTCAAACCCAAGGAATGCACACCATGAACACTCAGCACCTGATCGCCCTCGCCACCATCGCCTTCGCAGGCGCCACGGCTTCTGCCGCCCACGCCGCGCCCTCGCAGGAAGACCGTTTCGGCGACGAGCCCGTGGTCGCCCGCAGCACACTTACGCGTGCCGCCGTGGAAGCGGACACGCGCCTGTGGCAGCGCGCCGGCCTGAACCGGGTCAACGAAGGCGATCGCTCCGAAGCGCTGGAAGACACGAACCCGCAGCGCGTGGCCGAATACCAGCGCCTGCGCAGCGGCGCGCTGCAGGCCGAGGCAGGCCGCGCCCCCGGCGCTGCGGCCGTCAGCAGCCAATAAACGCTGGCGGGCCTTGCACGCCGCTGAAGCCGGGCAGGATCATGCCGGCGGCGGCGGCGGATGGGCCTGGAACCGCACGCTGAAGCGCGCACCCGGCGGCACGTGGCCGGGGCGCGCGTCTTCCAGCTGCACGGTGGCGCCGTGCTGGCGGGCGATCTCCAGCACGATCGGCAGCCCGAGGCCCGAGCCGTCCGCCTCGTTGCCCAGCACGCGGTAGAACGGGCGAAAGACCAGTTCGCGCTCGCCTGCCGGCACGCCCGGCCCCGAGTCTTCCACCTGCAGCAGCAGCACGTGGCCGAAGGTGTCGGCCAGCACGCGCGCGGTGATCACGCCGGGCGCTTCGGGCCGCGAGGGCGTGTAGTTGATGGCGTTGTCCAGCAGGTTGCGCGCCAGTTCCTTGAGCAGCGTGGGGTTGCCGTCCATCCACACGCCGGGCGCGCCGGGTTCGGCACCCTCGTAGCCCAGGTCCACATGCTTTTCCAGCGCATGCGGCACCGAATCGCGCACGACCTCGATCACCAGCCGCGCCAGGTCCACCGGCTGGCGCGCCAGCGCGGTGCCGCTGCCTTCGGCGCGTGCCAGGGCCAGCAACTGGTTCACCGTGTGCGTGGCGCGAATGCTGGACCGGCCGATCTGCAGCAGCGAGCGCTTCAACTCTTCGGTGCTGGTGCCCTCGCGCTGCGCCAGGTCGGCCTGCATGCGCAGCCCGGCCAGCGGTGTCTTGAGCTGGTGGGCCGCATCGGCCAGAAAGCGCTTTTGCGTCGCCAGCGAATCGTTGAGCCGCCGCAGCAGGTCGTTCACCGAATCCACGAGCGGCGCGACCTCCAGCGGCACCGCCTTGTGGTCGAGGGGCGAAAGATCGTCGGGCTTGCGGGCGCGGATGCGCTCTTCCAGCAGGCTCAAGGGCTGGATGCCGCGGGCCAGCGCCAGCCACACCAGCAGCACGGCCAGCGGCAGGATGACGAACTGCGGCAGCATCACGCCCTTGATGATTTCGGTGGCCAGCACGCTGCGCTTTTCGCGCGTTTCGGCCACCTGCACCAGCGCGGCCGGCGCGCCCGGCAAGGGCACGCGCACCCAGATCGACGCCACGCGGATCTCGATGCCGCGCAACTCGGCATCGCGCAGCCGCACCTCGCCCGACAGCGGCCGCTCGTCCTCGGGCGCGGGCGGGCGCGGCAGGTCGCGCTCGCCCGAGAGGAATTCACCCGTGGGCGATACCACCTGGTAGTAGACGATGTCGGACTCGTCGGCGCGCAATATCTCGCTGGCCGGCTGCGGCAGGTTGAACTGCGCCTTGTCGCCCTGCACGGTGACGAGCTGGGCCAGGGCGTGGGCGTTGTACTCCAGCGCGCGGTCGAACGGCTTGTTGGCCAGGCCCTGCGCCACCAGCCAGGTGAGCGCCAGGCTCACGGGCCACAGCAGCAGCAGCGGCGTGAGCATCCAGTCGAGGATTTCGCCGAAGAGGGAGCGCTGCTCGCGCTGGAAGATCTTCAAGACGGCCGCCGGGAAGGCTTTAAGCCAAAAAGGCCTGCAGCGCAATCATCACTAGGGCACCTTGCTATTTAATTAATAGCATCAGGCCGCGATCTTCTCGAGGCAGTAACCCAGCCCGCGCACGGTGGCGATGCGGATCGGGCCGCGCTCGATCTTCTTGCGCAGGCGGTGGATGTACACCTCGATGGCGTTGTTGCTCACCTCTTCGCCCCACTCGCACAGGCGCTCCACCAGTTGCTCCTTGGACACCAGGCGGCCGGCGCGCTGCAGCAGCACCTCCAGCAGGCCCAGTTCGCGCGCCGACAGCTCCACCAGCTTGCCGTCGATGGTGGCCATGCGGCCGGCCTGGTCGTACACCAGCGGACCGTGGCGGATGGCGCTGCTGGTGCCGCCCATGCCGCGCCGCGTGAGGGCGCGCACCCGGGCTTCGAGTTCCTGTAGGCTGAAGGGCTTGGCCATGTAATCGTCGGCCCCGAAATCGAGGCCCTTCACCCGCTCTTCCACGCTGTCGGCGGCGGTGAGGATCAGCACCGGCAGGGCCGAGCCGCGCCCGCGCAGACGTTTGAGCACTTCCAGCCCGTGCACGCGCGGCAGGCCGAGGTCCAGGATCAACAGGTCGAAGGCGTTGTTGGTCATCAGGGCCGCATCGGCTTCGCTGCCGCAGGCCACGTGATCGACCGCCGCGCCGGAGCCGCGCAGCGTGCGCAGCAGCCCGTCCGCCAGCACCTGGTCGTCTTCGGCAATGAGAATGCGCATGGGGGGTGTCTCCTGGGTGGGGCGGGTGGCGCAGTCGCCGCTTGGGACACGATTCTAGGGGGCGCCCTGCCCCGGCGGAGCCCGCATCTTCCCGCATCGGACGACCTGTCGGCGCGCGCTTTTTTCGTCCGCCCCGCTACCCCGGCAGGCCGTCGCCGCCGGCATAGGCCTCCAGGCCGATGGCCACCACGGTCGCGACCTCGGCCCCCACCTCGGCGCGGAACTCGGCCTCGGCCTGCGCCACGGCATCGCGAAACGCCTGCAGCCACGCGAGGCCGGCCGGGGTGAAGCGCACGAGGCGCGCCCGGGCATCGCGCGGGTCGGGCTCGCGAGTGACAAGGCCCCAGGCGGCGCACTGGTCCACGAGGTCGGCCATGGACTGCTTGGTCATCCCCGCCCGCTGCGCCAGATCGGTCAGCCGGTCGCCGTCCAGCGAGAGGTGGCGCGTGATGTGGACGTGCGCCGCGCTGACCTGGTCGCGCGCGGCCAGGTTGGACAGCGCCAGCGGCACCTCCACGTCGTGGGCCATGAGTTCGAGCACCCGTGCATCGAATCGGCGCATGGCGTGGCCCAGCAAACGGCCCAGATGGGTCTGGCGCCAGCCGTCATCCAGGGGCGGGAGAGAGGCAGTCGATACCGGGAGGGACTCGGATGCGGAAGAAGAAAGCGGCGAGTTTTCGGTCATGCCACATTATCAGGGAAACTGACTTAAAAGAGCGTTTACTCGATAAGACAGCTCGCATAAACTACTGTTCAAGCATCCAGCCTGTGACTACCAACAGCTGGACCAAGGTTACCCAACCCATTGTTCTAAAAGGATATTCCATGGACTTCGCCGTCAAAGGGACCCATCCCGCACAACCCGTCAACACTGAAAAAGCCAAGGCGCTGCAAGCCGCACTGGCCCAGATCGAGAAGCAGTTCGGCAAGGGCACGATCATGCGCCTGGGCGAAGGCGAGGTGATCGAAGACATCCAGGTCGTCTCCACCGGCTCGCTGGGCCTCGACATCGCGCTGGGCGTGGGCGGCCTGCCCCGTGGCCGTGTCGTTGAAATCTACGGCCCGGAATCGTCCGGCAAGACCACGCTCACGCTGCAGGTCATCGCCGAGATGCAAAAGCAGGGCGGCCAGTGCGCCTTCGTCGATGCCGAGCACGCGCTCGACGTGCAATACGCCCAGAAGCTGGGCGTGCAACTGTCCGACTTGCTGATCAGCCAGCCCGACACCGGCGAACAGGCCCTGGAAATCGTGGACAGCCTGGTGCGTTCCGGTGCCGTGGACCTGATCGTGATCGACTCGGTGGCCGCGCTCACCCCCAAGGCCGAAATCGAAGGCGAAATGGGCGACTCCCTGCCCGGCCTGCAGGCCCGCCTGATGAGCCAGGCGCTGCGCAAGCTCACCGCCACGATCAAGAAGACCAACTGCATGGTCATCTTCATCAACCAGATCCGCATGAAGATCGGCGTGATGTTCGGCAGCCCCGAAACCACCACCGGCGGTAACGCGCTCAAGTTCTACGCCTCGGTGCGCCTGGACATCCGCCGCACCGGCACCATCAAGAAGGGCGACGAAGCCATCGGCAACGAAACCAAGGTCAAGGTGGTGAAGAACAAGGTGAGCCCGCCCTTCAAGACGGCCGAGTTCGACATCCTGTTCGGCGAGGGCATCAGCCGCGAGGGCGAGATCATCGACATGGGGGTGAACGCCAAGATCGTCGAGAAGTCCGGCGCCTGGTACGCCTACAACGGCGAGAAGATCGGCCAGGGCCGCGACAACGCCCGCGAATTCCTGCGCGAGAACGCCGATCTGGCCCGCGAGATCGAGAACAAGGTGCGCGACAGCCTGGGCATCGCCCTGCTGCCGGCCGCCATCGAAGCACCCGCGGCCACATCGGGCAAGGAAACGGGCAAGGACACGGCCAAGGACGCGGCCGAGAAGTAATCCAACCTGCTGATTGACAGCGGAACCAGCATCCAGCGCTTGATTGGCAAGCGCTGGATGCTTTTATTTTTATAGCACCATGGGATTCGCGACCTTATCGCTCAAGGGCCGGGCCCTGCGCCTGCTGGCGCAGCGCGAGCACTCCCGCGCCGAACTCGCCACCAAGCTGAAGCGCCACGTGCAGGAGGGCGATGACCTGAACGCCGTGCTGGACGACCTGCAGGCCAAGGATTTCATCAGCGCGCAGCGCGTGGCCGACTCGGTGGTCAACCGCCGCGCCGCCCGCCTGGGAACGCAGCGCGTGGTGCAGGAACTGCGCGGCAAGGGCCTGGACGATGCGCTGGTGCGCGCCACCGCGGAGCGCCTTCGCGCCACCGAACTGGAGCGCGCGCAGGCCGTATGGCGCCAGCGCTTCGGCACGCCCGGCGAAACGCCGCAGGAGCGCGCCCGGCAGATGCGCTTCATGGCAGCGCGGGGTTTCGCGGGCGACGTGGTGCGCCGCGTGGTGCGGGGCGGTGGCGACGACAGCGAGGATAGAGACGGTTGAGCGGCCACTGCTCGCAGACAGCAGATAGCAGGCAGTCCGTGCATCCGCAGATCGCGCTGCAGGCCCGTCGGCGGGACTGCAGGCGCGCAGGCGTCAGTCCAGCAGGCGCTCGGGGTTGGCGTCGATCTTGGCCAGCGCATCGCGCGTGGCCCGCAGCGTGAGCGCTTCTTCTTCCTGGGCCACCAGCAGGCCGGACTGCAGGTACGCCCCCAGCCGCTTCAACTGCAGCAGGTAGCTGCTGCCGTCCGGCGCAGCGAACAGGTGCAGTTGCTTGCGCTGGCTCTGCCAGACGTATTGGACCTGCGCCGAGGCGCCGTTGTGGTCCAGCGTGAACCAGGCGCCGGGCTGCAGTTCCTGCGCCCAGGCCACCATGGCCGGCTCCACGGGCGCGCCGTTGTCGGCGATCACATGGATGGACGAGGCATCGATGCCCAGCATCAGTTCGATGTTGTCGGCATTGAGCGGCATTTCGCCCAGCGTCGCATCGCTGATGTAGTCCTCCAGATTGGCCAGCCGCCGCGCCATCGCATCGATGTGGGCCTGCGGAATGGACGCCGTCTTGGACAGGAAGGCATCGGCCAGCGTATCGGTCAGCACCTTCACCTGTGCGTCCTGCACGGGCCCGACCACGCCGAGCAGCGCCAGCCCCTGGCGCAGGTGCTGCAGCAATGGCGGCAGGCTCTGGATGACCTTGGCCCGGTCGGCACGGTGCGGCTTGGCGCTGGCGGCCCAGACGAGGTCGGCCGCGGTGCGCTTGAGCGCGATGGTGTCCGGGTGCTGGGCACCGTCGCGCACGGCGGACATGGCCAGCACCTCGGCCCACGTTTTGAAGAGGAACTCGCGGATCTCATCGCGCACCGGCATGTCCCGCAGCATGGTGCGCAGCTCGATCGTGTACTGGATCGCCAGCGTCTCGCGCTGCTCGACCTGCTGCGCCACGGTGACGAGCTTGGATGTGGCCTGCTTGGCCGTGAGGAACTTGGCGAGGAATTTTTCGAACTCGTCATAGACGAGCTGGAACACGCGCTGCCCGGTCTCGGGGTATTGCTCGATCACCTGCACCACGCGGCGGATTTCGCCCTCCAGGGCGCTGCCGTTGATGGCGGTGGCATCGAAGCCCATCACCACGCCGCCCAGGCGGTCGATGAGGCGGCGCGCCGGGTGGGCGACATCGCTGAAGAATTCGGGCTCGGCCAGCGCCACGCGCAGCACCGGCACCTGCAGCCGGGCGAACCACACGCGCACGGCGGGCGGAATGCGGTCCTCGCTCAGGATGCTCTGGAACATGAGGGCCACCACTTCGATGATGGCTTTTTCGCCGGGCGTGGACGCTTTGGCCTTGAACTCGGTCGAGCGCTCGCGCACCGTCCCCACCAGCTGCACCACGGCGGCGGGGCTGTAGTCCTCGACCAGCGTGGCCACGCCGCTGTAATACGTCTGCGCCTGCACCCGGTGGGCCGACAGGGCCTGGGCCAGCGCGGCGGAGGCCGGCGGCGCATTCACCATGTCGAAGCCGGTCGCGGGCTGCACGAGCAGGCGGCGCAACTGGCCCATCACGCCCTGGGCGCGCTGGCGCGCGCGGGCCAGGGGGGTCATGAAAGCCTGCATGCCGGCGCCGAAGGCGGTGCCGGGGCCGCCCATGCGGCTGCCCGCAGGCATGCCCTGCGAGGGCATGCCGTGCATGCTGGACTGGGCGGAATCGCGCGCGAACGACTGGGCCGATTGCTGCAGGGCCTGGGAAGCGGGGCCTCCCGAAAGGCCACCAGTCCCTGACTGCCCGCCCGCGGTGCGGCGCACCTTGGAGCGCAGGTCACCGTCCGGCTTGATGCCCTGGTCGGTGAAAAAGGCGTTGAGGGCCTGGTACTGCCGCAGGACCAGATCGCCCAGCTGGCGCTGCAGGGGATCGACCACGGTCTGCAGGTCGGTGCGCTCCATGCCGGCTTCGACCCACTGGTCGACGAACAGCAGGCACACCGTTTCGGGCCGCAGGATGTCGCGGCTGTCCAGCTCCTGGCCTTCCAGGTGCTGGGTGAACTGCCGCAGGGTGTCGAAGGCGTTGCCCGTGTGCTCCATCACCGTGAGCGCCATGCGCGAGGCGATGATCTTGTTCTCGACCACGTCGTCGCTCAGCAGCTCGAACCCGCCTGCGGTCGGCAATGCGCCGCGGGTGGTGCTGACGAGGGGGGCCTGGGCTTCGGAGAGGGCGCGGCCGCAGCCGGCGATCCAGGCATTGTGGCGCTGCTGGTAGCGCGTCCACAGGTCGCGGCGCGTCTGCATTTCGCGCTGCGTGGCGGTCAGGCCCATGAGCTGGGTCAGGAAGTCGAACAGTTCCTTGTCCAGCCCGGGCAATCCGGCCTCCAGGCCCTCCACGAACCGCTGCCGGGCCAGACGGGCCAGGCGCCGCGGGGCGGCAGCAGGGGGAGGACGGGTTGCTTCCATACGCCGTCGATTATGGGGCGCCCGCGGCGTTCCCGGTCAGACGGCGGCGCCGGCGTTCGGATCGTTCGGGTCGCCGTCCTTCTTGGGCGGCGCCTTGATCAGGTCTTCGCGCTTGACGCCCAGCCACATGGCGATGGCGGCGGCCACGAACACCGACGAATAGATGCCGAACAGAATGCCGATGGTCAGCGCCAGCGCGAAGTAATGCAGGCTGGGGCCGCCGAAGAAGAACATCGACAGCACCATCGCCTCGGTGGAGGCGTGGGTGATGATCGTGCGGCTCATGGTGCTCGTGATCGCGTGGTCGATGACCTCGTGTGTGGTCATCTTGCGGTACTTGCGGAAGGCCTCGCGGATCCGGTCGAAGATCACGACCGATTCGTTCACCGAGTAACCCAGCACGGCCAGCACGGCGGCCAGCACCGACAGCGAGAACTCCCACTGGAAGAACGCGAAGAAGCCCAGGATGATCACCACGTCGTGCAGGTTGGCGATGATGGCGGCGACACCGAACTTCCATTCGAATCGGAACGCCAGGTACACGACGATGCCGATCACCACCATGGCCAGCGCCATGAGCCCGCCGTGCACCAGTTCCTCGCCCACCTGCGGGCCCACGAACTCGGTGCGGCGCAGGGTCACGCCCGGATCGGCGGCCTTGAGCGCGCCCAGGACCTGGTCGCTCTGCTGCGCGGAGGTCACGCCCTTTTGCACGGGCAGGCGGATCATCACGTCGCGCGCGGTGCCGAAGTTCTGCACCTGCACGTCGGGGTAGCCCAGGGCGGCGACGCTTTCGCGCACCTTGCCGAGCTCGGCCGGCTGGCTGTAGGCCACTTCCATGACCGTGCCGCCCGTGAACTCCACCGACAGATGCAACCCGCGGGTGAGCAGGAAGAACACGGCCAGCGCGAAGGTCAGGAAGGAAATCGCGTTGAAGATCAACGCGTGCTTCATGAAGGGGATGTCTTTTCGGATGCGGAAAAATTCCATGGCCCGTCTCCTTTAGTTGGACTTGACCACGGCGGTCGTGGTGCTGTCGGGCTCGGGCCTCCACACCTGGCCGATGGACACGCTCTTGAGCTTTTTCTTGCGGCCATACCAGAGGTTGACCAGGCCGCGCGAGAAGAACACGGCCGAGAACATGCTGGTCAGGATGCCGATGCAGTGCACCACGGCGAAGCCGCGCACCGGGCCGGAGCCGAAGGCGAGCAGCGCCAGGCCGGCGATCAGCGTGGTGACGTTCGAATCGAGAATCGTCGCCCAGGCGCGCTCGTAGCCCGTGTGGATGGCCGCCTGTGGCGAAACGCCGGCACGCAGTTCCTCGCGGATGCGCTCGTTGATCAGCACGTTGGAGTCGATGGCGACGCCCAGCGCCAGCGCCATGGCGGCGATGCCGGGCAGCGTGAGAGTGGCCTGCAGCATGGACAGGATGGCCAGCAGCATGAGCACGTTCACGGACAGCGCCACGGTGGAGAAGACGCCGAACAGCGCGTAGTACACGCACATGAAGGCGGCGATCGCGACCATGCCCCAGACCACGCTGTGGATGCCGCGTTCGATGTTGTCGGCACCCAGGCTCGGGCCGATGGTGTATTCCTCGATGATTTCCATCGGCGCGGCCAGCGAACCGGCGCGCAGCAGCAGCGACGTGTCGTTGGCCTCGGCCGTGGTCATGCGGCCGGAGATCTGCACGCGGCCGCCGCTGATTTCGCTGCGGATCACGGGGGCCGTGACCACTTCGCCCTTGCCCTTTTCGAACAGGACGATGGCCATGCGCTTGCCCACGTTCTCGCGAGTGATGTCCTTGAACAGGCGCGCGCCCTTGGCGTCCAGCGTGAGGTTGACCGTGGGCTCCTGCGTCTGGCCGTCGAAGCCGGGCTGCGCATCGGTCAGGTTCTCGCCCGTGAGGATGACCTGCTTCTTGACGATGATGGCCTGGCCGTTGCGGTCCAGGTACTTTTCGTCGCCGAACGGCACAGGGCCGGAGCCGAGCTCGGCCGAGCGCGCCTCGGCGCTTTCATCGACCATGCGCACTTCCAGCGTGGCGGTGCGGCCCAGGATGTCCTTGGCCTTGGCCGTGTCTTGCACGCCGGGCAGCTGCACCACGATGCGGTCCAGGCCCTGCTGCTGGATCACGGGCTCGGCCACGCCGAGTTCGTTGATCCGGTTGTGCAGCGTGGTCATGTTCTGCTTGAGCGCCTGGTCCTGCACCTTGCGCAGCGCCTCGGGCTTGATGGTGGCGCGCACGCGCACGCCCTGGCCGTCGGGGCTGCTGGTGGCCACCAGGTCGGGGAACTGGTCGGTGATGAGGTTGCGCGCGGCGGTGGCCGTGGCCTCGTCGCGCAGGCGGATGTCCACCGCCTGGCCGTCGCGGCTGATGCCGCCGTGGCGGATGTTCTTGTCGCGCATCTGCGTGCGCAGGTCGCCGGCGAACGACTCGGCCTTCTTGGTGAGGGCCGCCTGCATGTCCACCTGCAGCATGAAGTGCACGCCGCCGCGCAGGTCCAGGCCCAGGTACATGGGGCGCGCGTGCAGCGCGGTGAGCCACTCGGGCGAGCGCGACACCAGGTTCAGCGCCACGATGTACGGCGGGTCGGCCGGATCGGGCACCAGGGCCTTCTGGATCGCATCCTTGGCCTTGAGCTGGTTGTCGGGGGAGTCGAAGCGCGCGCGCACCGAGTTGCCGTCGAAGCTCACGGTGTCGGGCACGACGCCCGCCGCCTTCAGGGCTTCTTCGACGCGGCGCTGCACGGCGGCATCGACCTTCAACGTCGCCTTGGCGGACGACACCTGCACCGCAGGGGCCTCGCCAAAGAAATTGGGCAGGGTGTACAGGGCCCCCACCAGCAGCGCGATCACGAGGATCGCGTACTTCCAGACCGGGTAACGGTTCATGATCGCGCTCTTAACTCTCAGGTCGCGGCGCAGGCCCGCAGGGCCGGCCGCCAGATCGGAACGGCTCGCGCCATTGCGTTGACTTACTTGACCGTGCCCTTGGGCAGGACCTGCGCCACGGCGCTGCGCTGGATCTGCACTTCGACGCCGGAGGCGATCTCGATGTGCAGGAAACCTTCGGACAGTCGCGTGACCTTGCCGACGATGCCGCCGGCGGTGGCGACTTCATCGCCCTTGGCGATGGCTTCGATCATGTTGCGATGCTCTTTCTGGCGCTTCATCTGGGGGCGGATCATGACGAAGTACAGCACCACGAACATCAGCACCAGCGGGAGCATGCCCGTCAGGGAGGACATGATGTCCGTGCCACCGGTAGCGGCGGCAGGGGCGGTCTGGGCGAAAGCGGAAGAGATAAACACGGCAACAGGCTCCGTTCGGATGGATGGTCGTTTTCAAGTACCCGCCCACGGCACAGCAGCGCCAGCCGGGAGGGCAACAGGCGATTGTATGCGGCGCCCCCTGGCAAAGCCCATGCCAAAACCCGCGCCCCCGGGGGTCTTGGCGTGGCAAGGCCGGCACAGAGGCCGGCCTTCGATGGAGCATGAAATCACCGCTCAGCGCAATATTCACCAGGGCACATAGCTATATTTTTAATAGCAAAGCCATTTCTGGCCGCCCGGGGTGAAAAGCGGGGCTTTCAGCGCTTGCGCGCCCAGTCCGCCGCCTTCCCTTCCCGCCGCCCCACCGCTCAGGCCGTCTGGCGCATCGCGGGCTGCGGATGGCGCCACTGCTCCATCAGGCCCGCCCACTTGGCGCGGGCGGCCTTCAGGTGGCGTTCCTTCACGTGGCCGTAGCCGCGAATGTCTTCGGGAATGCGCGCGATGTCGGCGGCCAGCGGCAGGTTCTCGGCGGTCAGGCCGGCCAGCAGTTCGTCGATGCAGGCGCGGTACTCGGCGATCAGCGCGCGCTCGGTGCGGCGCTCTTCGGTGCGGCCGAACGGATCGAGCGCGGTGCCGCGCAGGCCCTTGAGCTTGGCGAGCACGCCGAAGGCCTTGCGCATCCAAGGGCCGAACGGCTGCTTGAGCAGCTCGCCCTTGTCGTTCTTGCGGGCGGTCATCGGGGGCGCCAGGTGGTGCACCAGCTTGTAGTCGCCCTCGAACATGCCTTCGATCTTGGCGGTGAAGGCCGCGTCGGTGTGCAGGCGCGCCACCTCGTACTCGTCCTTGTACGCCATGAGCTTGAACAGGTAGCGGGCCACGGCCTCGGACAGGCGCGTGCCCTTGGCCACGCGCGACTCGGCCGCCTGCACCTTCTCCACGAAGGCCTTGTACTCGGCCGCGTAGGCCGCGTTCTGGTAGCCCGTGAGGAACTGCTCGCGCTTGGCCACCAGTTCGGCCAGGCCCGGCTTCTTCACGAACTGGATCACCTGCGCGGCCTTGAACAGGGCCTGCACGGCCGCCATGTCATGGGCGCAGCGGCGGCCCCATTCGAAGGCGGCCTTGTTGTTGTCCACCTGCACGCCGTTCAGCTCCATGGCGCGCATGAGCGCGGCGTGCGACAGCGGCACGCGGCCCTTTTGCCAGGCGTAGCCGAGCATCAGCGGGTTGGTGTAGATGCTGTCGCCCAGCATCTGCATGGCGACCTCTTCGGCGTCGAAGCTGGCCAGCAGTTCGCTGCCCACGGCGGAGGCGATGGCCGTGTCGCAGTCGCCGCCGGGAAACTGCCAGTCGGGGTCGTGCACGAACGACGCGGTGGGCGAGCGGTGGGTGTTGAGCGCCACGAAGGTGCGGCCCGGCTGCATCACGGCCATGGTGGTCTTGTGGGACGCGACGATGGAGTCGCAGCCGATGACGAGGTCGGCCTTGGCCGTGTCCACCTTGGTGGTGTAGATGGCATCGGGCCGGTTGGCGATCTGGATGTGGCTCCAGGTCGCGCCGCCCTTTTGCGCCAGGCCTGCCGCGTCCTGCGTGACGACGCCCTTGCCTTCCAGGTGCGCGGCCATGCCCAGCAGCGAGCCGATGGTGATCACCCCCGTGCCGCCCACGCCGGCCACGACGATGCCCCAGGCGCTTTCCGCCACCGGCAGCACCGGCTCGGGGATGGGCGGCATCGCCGACAGGTCGCCCTTCTTTTCCTTCTTGGGCTTCTTCAGCGTGCCGCCTTCGACGGTGACGAAGCTCGGGCAGAAGCCCTTCACGCACGAGTAATCCTTGTTGCAGGTGCTCTGGTTGATGCGGCGCTTGCGGCCGAATTCAGTCTCCAGCGGCTCGACCGACAGGCAGTTCGATTGCACCGAGCAATCGCCGCAGCCCTCGCACACCAGCTCGTTGATGACCACGGTCTTGGTGGGCGTGGGCATGGTGCCGCGCTTCCTGCGCCGGCGCTTTTCGGTGGCGCAGGTCTGGTCGTAGATGATGGCCGTGCAGCCGGCGATCTCGCGGAACTCGCGCTGGATCTTGTCCAGCTCGTCGCGGTGGTGCACCGTGACGCCATCGGCCAGCGCCACGCCGTCGTACTTGGCGGGCTCGTCGGTCACGATCACCAGCTTGGCGATGCCCTCGGCCTTCAGGCTGGCCATGATCTGCAGCACCGAATGGCCCTCGGGCCGCTCGCCCACCTGCTGGCCACCGGTCATGGCCACGGCGTCGTTGTAGAGCACCTTGTAGGTGATGTTGGTGCCCGCCGCGATGCTCTGGCGGATGGCCAGCAGGCCGCTGTGGAAGTAGGTGCCGTCGCCCAGGTTGGCGAACACGTGCTTTTCGGTGGTGAAGGGCTGCTGGCCCACCCACGTTACGCCCTCGCCGCCCATCTGCGTGAAGGTGGACGTGTTGCGGTCGGGCATCCAGTTGACCATGTAGTGGCAGCCGATGCCGGCCACCGCGCGCGAGCCTTCGGGCACGCGGGTGCTGGTGTTGTGCGGGCAGCCGCTGCAGAACCACGGCGTGCGGTCGCCCGTGTCGACCTTGGATTCGGCCAGGCCCCGTTCACGCGCATCGATCACCGACAGGCGCGCGTCCATGCGGGCCACGATGTCGTCCGGCACGCCCAGCTTCTTGAGCCGCTTGGCGATGGCGCGCGCGATGATCGCGGGCGTCAGGTCGGCCTTGGGGCGCAGCAGCCAGTTCTGGCTGGGGTTGGGCATGCTCCATTCGCCGCCGGAGTTGTCGCCCGGCACTTCGTCGAACTTGCCCAGCACGTTGGGACGAACGTCGGCGCGCCAGTTGTAGAGCTCTTCCTTGATCTGGTATTCGATGACCTGGCGCTTTTCCTCCACCACCAGGATCTCCTGCAGCCCTTGGGCGAAGTCGCGCGTGATGGTGGCCTCCAGCGGCCACACCACGTTCACCTTGTGCAGGCGGATGCCCAGCTGGCGGCAGACTTCGTCTTCCAGCCCCAGGTCGATGAGCGCCTGGCGCGTGTCGTTGTAGGCCTTGCCGCTGGCGATGATGCCGAACCGGTCGTGCGGGCCCTCGATCACGTTGTAGTTGAGCTTGTTGGCGCGGATGTACGCCAGCGCGGCGTACCACTTGTAGTCCATGAGCCGCGCCTCCTGTTCCAGGGGCGCGTCGGGCCAGCGGATGTGCAGGCCGCCGGGCGGCATGGCGAAATCCTCGGGCAGCACAATCTTCACGCGGTCGGGGTCCACCGAGATGCTGCCGGACGACTCCACCACTTCCTGGATGGTCTTCATGCCCGACCACACGCCGGAGAAACGGCTCATGGCGAAGGCGTGCAGGCCCATGTCCAGGATGTCCTGCACGCTGCTGGGAAAGAACACCGGCAGGCCGCAGGCCTTGAAGATGTGGTCGCTCTGGTGGGGCGCGGTGCTGCTCTTGCTGATGTGGTCGTCGCCCGCGATGGCGATCACGCCGCCGTGCCTGGAAGTGCCCGCCATGTTGGCGTGCTTGAAAACGTCCGAGCAGCGGTCCACGCCGGGGCCCTTGCCGTACCAGATGCCGAAGACGCCGTCGTACTTCTTGGTCTGCGGGTACAGGTCGAGCTGCTGCGTGCCCCACACGGCCGTCGCGCCCAGCTCTTCGTTCACGCCGGGCTGGAACACGATGTGGTTCTGGGCCAGATGCTTCTTGGCCGACCACAGCGCCTGGTCGTAGGTGCCGAGCGGGCTGCCGCGGTAGCCGCTGATGAAGCCGGCGGTGTTCAGGCCCGCGATGGCATCGCGCTGGCGCTGCAGCATGGGCAGGCGCACCAGGGCCTGCACACCGCTCATGAAGGCACGGCCCTCCGGCAGGGCGTATTTGTCATCAAGCGAGACCGTTTCAATCGCGCGGCGGATGTGCTCGGGCAAGGGGGCGTTCATCGGGGGAATCTCCAGTGGGGTCGTTGGCCGTCGCCTCGTGAGCGCGGTTTCAGCGGGTGCCCTGGGCTGGGACGCACCGCCTTGTCAGGGCAGTGTAGGCAGGACGGCCGGATATGTCCTTTCGTTTTCATGCCGTGTTTACCCTCGTTTTAGAAAGGATCTTTCGCAAAATAATCATGCAATGAATACTTTGGACAAATTCGACCTGGCGATCCTCGGCGAGCTGCAGGCCGACGCCCGGCTGACCAATGCCGAGCTGGCCCAGCGGGTGGGCCTGTCGGCCGCGCCGTGCTGGCGCCGCGTGCGCGCGCTGGAGGAGTCGGGCTTCATCAAGGGCTACCACGCCGAGATCGACCGCCACAAGATCGGGCTGGGCGTGCTGGCCTTCGTGCGGCTGGATGCCGACCGCAGCACCGGGGGCCTCACCCGCGAGATGGAAGCCGCCATCGCCCAGATTCCGGAGGTGGTGGCCTGCCACTACATCAGCGGCACCGGCACGTTCGAGCTGCAGGTGGTGGCGCGCGACCTGGACAGCTTCTCGCACTTCGCCCGCAACGTGCTGCTGAACCTGCCGAACGTGAAGGACATGCACACCAGCTTCTCGCTGGGCGAGGTCAAGGCCAGCGGCGCCCTGCCGCTGGCGCACCTGGGGCCCCTGGGCAAGAACAGCAAGTAGCTACAAATTTAATAGCAACATGCCCTAGTGGTTATTGCGCTGGAGGCCTTTTTGGCTTCAAGCCCGTCTGCTCGCTTTTCCGCGCCGCCATCCGGGACGTCGGCGCCTCGCCGGGCACAAAACGCCCGCACTGCGCACAATCGAGACCATCTATGCCCCCTTTGCCGCCCCACGAGAGACCGCCCCGCCCCACCCCGTTCCCGCCCCTGGACGACAGTCCCCCGGCCACCGCCGCCGCGGGCCAGGCGCAAACCGCCGAGGCCGCTGCCGCCGCGCAGCTGGACCAGGACGCCGCCCGGCGCGCCAGCCTCTCGCCGTTCGCGCCGCTGCAGGTGCCCGTGTTCCGCATGCTCTGGCTCACCTGGCTGGCCGCCAACACCTGCATGTGGATGAACGACGTGGCGGCCGCGTGGCTCATGACCACGCTCACCAGCTCGCCCGTGCTGGTGGCGCTGGTGCAGACGGCCTCCACCCTGCCCGTGTTCCTGCTGGGCCTGCCCAGCGGCGCGCTGGCCGACATCCTGGACCGGCGCCGCTACTTCATCGCCACGCAGTTCTGGGTGGCCGTGGTGGCGCTGGTGCTGTGCGTGGCCATCCTGATGGGCGGCATGACGGCGCCGCTGCTGCTCGCGCTGACCTTCGCCAACGGCATCGGCCTGGCGATGCGCTGGCCGGTGTTCGCCGCCATCGTGCCGGAGCTGGTCAGCCGCCAGCAGCTGCCGGCGGCGCTGGCGCTCAATGGCGTGGCCATGAACGCCTCGCGCATCATCGGGCCGCTGCTGGCCGGCGCCATCATCGCCAGCGTGGGCAGCGCCTGGGTGTTCGTGCTCAACGCGCTGCTGTCGGTGGTGGCGGGCTTCACCATCATGCGCTGGCGCCGCACGCACGTGCCCAGCCCGCTGGGGCGCGAGCGGCTGACGAGCGCCATGCGCGTGGGCGTGCAGTTCGTGCGCGAGTCGCCCCGCATGCGCGCCGTGCTGTGGCGCATCTCGGTCTTCTTCCTGCACGCCACCGCGCTGCTGGCGCTGCTGCCCCTGGTGGCCCGCGACCTGGAAGGCGGCGGCGCCGGCACCTTCACCCTGCTGCTGGCCTCGATGGGCGCCGGGGCCATCGCGGCCGCGCTGTTCCTGCCGCGCCTGCGCCAGGCCATGTCGCGCGACACGCTGGTGTCGCGCGGGGCGCTGCTCCAGGCTGCCTCCACGGCCGTGATCGCCATCGCGCCCAACGTGTACGTGGCCGTGCCCGCCATGGTGCTGGGCGGCATGGCGTGGATCACCACGGCCAATTCGCTCAGCGTGTCGGCCCAGCTCGCGCTGCCCAACTGGGTGCGCGCACGCGGCATGTCGATCTACCAGATGGCCATCATGGGCGCCACCGCGGCGGGCGCGGCCCTGTGGGGCCAGGTGGCCTCGCTGACCACCGTGCACATGAGCCTGGCGCTGGCCGCGCTCACCGGCACCGTCGCCATGGCCCTGGTGCAGCGCTGGGTGGTGGACCGCACCATGGAAGAAGACCTGAGCCCCTCGACCGCCTTCAAGCTGCCGGTCGCGCCCACCACGCCCGAACGCGGCCATGTGGTGGTCACCATCGAGTACCACATCGACCCCGCGCGGGCCGCCGAATTTCGCGCGCTGATGCAGGAAAGCCGCCGCAGCCGCCTGCGCCAGGGCGCCCTCGACTGGCAGCTGCAGCACGACATCGCCGACCCCTCGCGCTATGTGGAGCGCATCGTGGACGAATCGTGGACCGAGCACCTGCGCCGCTTCGACCGCGTCACCGCCTCCGACGTGGCGCTGCGCGACCGCAAGCTGGCCTTCCACACGGGCGAGGCGCCGCCGGTGGTGTCGCGCTACCTGGTCGAGCTCGAGCGCTGAAGCGGATCGGTTCGCACACCGTGAAAGGGCTTCGGCGCGCAAGCCGTTGCCGACGCAAGCGCGCCCTATTCTCGGTCCACTCTGAAACGGTCGCCTGGGGCCTGCTCAGGTAGATCAATAAAGGAGTCGTCCATGAAGTCGAGCACACTGAGCCGTGCCGACCATCGCAGAACCACAGGCGGGCAGGAAAGCATGCGCGCACCCGGTGGGGCGCGGCGCGTTGTGCCTTCCACCGCGCATCCGCCTCAAGGCCTGGCAGGTGGGGGGCCACGCCTTTCAAACGCCGGGGCAGACATCCGCCCACGCAGCAGCAATCCATTGCCGATGCCACCGGTTGCATCGCGATCCTCGGTGCTCGGCGCGAGGAAAGCCAGTGCGTCCCGCAACCCGCTCGCGATCGAGGCCGACCCAAAAGCCTGGCTGAACGCCAATGCCACCGAGGCGAGAGCCGCAAGAAAACGCCTGCTCGACGGCGCGATCCCATTGCTCAAGCTTTTCCACATCGCGTCACCCCTGGCTGCGCAGCCTTACCAGCTCGACACGTACATGACCTCCGACGGCCAGACACAAAACGCCATTCTGGCGCCAGCCAAGGCGTTGATCCCGGGGCTCTTGCGCTCCGACAAGATCATCGAACTTTCACCCGGGCAACTGGACCGCGCCAACGCCCTGTCCACCACGCATCCTGGCATCGACACACAGATGCCTGACATGCAGCCGCGATTGCATGTGATCTCGCCGGCCGTAGCAGCCAACCTGGCATCGGCACGGGAAGTGATCGATCTCGTCAAAGCCCTTGTTCCCAGCGGAACCGGCAATCAGATCAAGGATTTTTTGGCAACGGCAGGGGAAAGCTATCTTCGCTCCCGCCTGTCGTTTAACCACAATCGCGGCGTCGCAAATCTTGCGCACTCCATCATCCAATTCCAAGGGGGCGACTGCGACGGCCATGCGAGCCTGGCCTTCCACCTTCTTGCACAGAATCCTGCGCTCAAGGATTGCCAGATCGATATCGTCGAGGTCAGTCAAAACGTCGCGCATGTGTTCGCCGTGATTCGAGGAGATAAACCCGAGGAGGACATCGTCGTGGACGCCTGGGCCCTCTTTGCATCGCCAACATTCGTTCGAGACGCTCTTCCCATGCATCGGACCCTGCTGGACGCTGAGCGCGGGAAGATCAGGGTATCCAAACCCGCTGGCACCGTTGCACCTGCAATGGACATCGAACAGGCGCTGAAACGGCAAAGTCAATGGCAAAGTGCCGTCGAAAAATACTCGTCGCTTTCCGAGGCGTTTCGGCTTCACGCCCACCGTGATCCTGACGCTGCGATCACACAAGTTCTGATCGAAAAAGAGAATCTCTGGGATGTGCCTTTCAGCGGCAATCCCAACGTCCGGTATGAAATCAGAGATCCCTCTGGGCGTGCGCTCACTGATTTTCCGATCCGGTTCGATATGCAGCGGGCCCCGGCGGAACGGGAGTCCGCCACTGAGACGCCAGCGCGAACGCGATGACCGTCGTTGCAAAGCTCCATTCAGTGGCTTTGATCAGCCAGACGAACTGCAAAGCGATATATCCATGAAGCCAAGCCCTCTTACCGGCGCCGATAGCCGAAGAACCCCGACTGCGCAAAAAGAGCCCCCACCCCCTGCAACGCGGCGCAGTGCGCCGTCCACCGGGCATGCACCCCAAGGCCTGGCAGCCCGGGTCTCACGCCTTTCAAATCCCGGCGCCGGCATCCGCCCGCGCAGCGACAACGGGATGCCCACTCCCTCCACCAAATCGCCGTCGCGCGTGCCCGGCACGATGGAAATGGGCTCATCCGGCATCGCGCCACCGCCCGAGCCCGGTGTATGGCTCGACAGCAACGCCTCCGAGGCGAAGGCCGCCAGAAGCCGCCTGCTCGACAGCGCAACCGGGCTACAGCAGGTCCACGACACGCTCCGATTTCCAGAAACGCCTTGCCCGCTCGACACTTACATCACCGGGGAGTGCCCGGTCCAGCACGCCGTTGTGGTTCCCGCGAAGGAACTGCACCCCGGACTCTTGCGCGCCGATCGATTCATGGAGCTTTCATCGCAACGGCTGACACAAGCCAATGTGCTTTCCACAACGCACCCTGGCGTCACCCCCCTGATGCCGGACATGGCGCCCCGATTGCGCGTGATATCGCCCGCAGCGGCCACCCACCTGGCATTGGCTCGGGAAGCGATCGATCTGGTCAAGGCGCTTCTTCCCGCAGGCGCGGGCAATCAGATCAAGGACATCGCTGCCACAGGGGCAGAAAACTGCTTTCGCTCAGCGATGTCATATCGGGGGAAGGGCGATCCCGCGACCTGCGCGAGCGCCGCCATCAAGTACCAGGCCGGCAACTGCAATGCCCAGGCAAGCCTGGCTTTTCAGCTTCTTTCACAGAACCCGGATCTCCAGAATTCAAGGATCGACATTGTTTTCGATGGTCCGGGTGGGGGTCACGATCACGTATTCGCCGTGATCCGCGGTCAGACGCCCGAGCAGGACATCGTGGTCGACCCCTGGGCCCCCTTCGCCACGCCGACATTCGTCGTCGACGCACTTCCCATGTACCGGGACCTGCTCAGCGCAGGGCAGGAGGGCATCAGGCATACGAAGCCCGCCGGCACCGTTTCACCACCAACGCTGGATATCGATGAAGCCCTGAGGGAACAAGGAACGGTCGAAAAAAATCCGCCGCTCTCCGAGCAGTACCTTCATGCGATGGGCTTTGATCGCGAATTGGGACTCGCCATTTATCTGGGCCATGGCAAAGGCCTCTGGGATGTGCCATTCAGTGGCAACCCCAACGTCCGCTACGAGGTCCAGGATGAATCCGGCCACAAGCTGACTGATTTTCCGCTGCGATTCGACATGCAGCGCACCGGCATGGGCCAACAGCTGGAGCGCTGAGGACGGAACGCCCAGCGCCCCTTCAAGGCCCTCACCGCCGCGAAGGCCGCAGGCCGAACCATCCGCCCTCGGCGTCGTAGAGCAGGTCGAACTGCTTCAACAGGTAGCGCCCGGTGTTCATGAAGGCGGGACGGCCCACGAAGGTGAAACGGCCCGGCGCGTTCACGAGCACGGACTGGGGCGCGTCCGCATCCCCCACGCGGAAGTCGTACTGCGCCACAGGCGCCTGCGCGCCTGGGAACATCACCTGCACCCGCGTGCCGTCCTTCAAGCCCGTCACCGGCCGGCCCCGGCGGGTGGGATCGGCGATCTGCGCCGTGGGCAGAGCCGACGGGTCGGCGGCCGTGAGGTACATCTGTGCGATGCCGGTGTCCACCAGTACGGGACCGGTTTCGGGCGCGCCGCCGTCCACCGACACGGCCACGGTGGCCTGCTGCCAGTCGCGGGGATCGCTGGAGGCCGGCTGGCCATTCGCAAGCAGGCTGCCGGGCTGCAGCTTCACGAACCGAAAGCCCTTGGCCTGGTCGGGCGTGAGGCCTACGTGAATCGCGTGCCTGGTCACGATGTAGCCCCCGTGCACCGCGCCCCGGGCGACGGGGCTTCCGTCGATCTCGGCGATGTTGATCAGCGGATTCTTGTCGGGCGTGCCCTGCGGCTGGCCATCGTGCTCGCGCCAGAAGCCCACGCCCATGTAGGCGATGCCGCCCGGGCTTTCCGTGGTGTACGTGGGATTTTCGCAGTCGGGCCGGTTGGCCTTCTCGTCCCAGCGCGGGCAGATGATTTCCTTTTCGACCGCGAGCACGGGCACCCGGGCAATCACTTCGTTCCAGTCGCTGTTGAGCACCACGTCGCGCACCACCCAGTGACCGATCAACAGCTGCCGGCTGCTGGAGCGATATTCCCAACCTTCGTTGGCCTGGCGCGCTTCCTTGTTGCGCGAATAACCGGGCAGATCGACCGCGGAAATCACCACGCCGGCGGAGCCCGTGTCCAGGGTGACGATGAAGGGCCGGGGGGGCGCGAGCACGCCGGTGTCCGTCGGCATGCGGACTTCGAACCGCAGCCGCGGCGCGTCCGTCATGGGGGAAGACCAGCCCTCTCCCGGCGGGGAATGGAGGCGGATGAAGCGCGAGTCGGTGCCTGGGCGCAGCGAGGGGCCAGCGGTGGCCGCTGCGGCGGCGGGCAATGGCGCCTGCGCGGGTACGGCACCGCAGGCGAGCAGCGCGGCAGCGCAGGTGATCGCTGCGCGAAGCGGAATGGGCATGGGATCTCCTTGCCTGGCGAGTGTTTGATGGGAAGAGCAGGCTACACGATCCTCCGGGCCGTGCCGCACCCCGCAGGCCACTGCAGCCCGGGCGAATCTGTTCGCACGCCCTTGCAATGCTTCGTTGGGCACGGTTTCGCGTCCTGGCGCCCGCTTTATCCTGGCTTCACTTGCAAACTGCCGCCTGACGGTGGGTGGCAGGATCGCCAAGGGAAGAGATCCATGAAGCCAAGCCACCTTTCCCACGCCAAGAGCCCCCGAGGCGCGCCTGCGCAGGAAGAGGCCCCACCCAAACCGTCGCAGCGCAGCGCGTCGTCCAGCGCGAATGCACCCCACGCCCTGGCAGGCGGGAGCCCGCGCCATCCCAGTTCCGGTGGCGGCATCCGGCCCCGCAGCGACAACCTGCAGGCTCCGGTCCATCCGGAATCGCGTTCATCGGTGTTCAGCACCGTGCGGGGATTCATGTCATGGGGATCGTCGAGCAGCGCCCCAGTGGCAGCACCAGAGCCCGACCCCCAGGCCTGGCTCGACAGCAACGTCTCCAAGGCGAAAGCCGCAAGGCAACGCCTGCTGGACAATGCGGCCCCCTTGCCCAAGCATGTCAACAGCGCGTCCCCTCTCGCTGGAGAACCTTACCAGCTCGACACTTACGTCACCTTCAATGGCCCAGAGCAAAACATCGTCTTGGTTCCAGCCAAGGAGCTGCTGCCGGGATTCTTGCGCTCCGACCAATTCATCGAGCTGTCTTCGGACCAGTTGAAGCAGGCCAACGCCCTTTCCACGACGCATCCTGGCGTCACAACACAAATGCCAGACCTGGAGCCGCAATTGCATGTGATCTCGCCCGCAGTCGCGGCGAACCTGGCATTGGCGCGAGAAGCGATCGATCTGGTCAAGGCCCTTCTTCCCGGGGGAGCAGGCAACCAAATCAAGGACATGGCGGCAACCGGGGGAGAAAGCTACCTTCGGTCCGCGCTGTCGTATGCCCACGGTGGACGCGCGGCAGACCATGCGTTCGAAGCGATCCTGTACCAGGGTGGCTACTGCGTCGCGCAGGCGAGTCTGACCTTTGAATTGCTTTCACGGAATCCGGCGCTCAAGGACTCCAAGATCGATATGGTCCATGGTCCTAAACACGTGTTCGTCGTGATCCGAGGCGAGACTCCCGAGCACGACATCGTGGTGGACCCGTGGACCCCCTTTGCATCACCGACCTTCGCCCAGGATGCGCTTCCTCTGCATCGGGAGATACTCGAACAAGCAAGCGAAAGTGTCCGGCAGAACAAGGCTGCTGGCTCCATTTCTTCCGCGCTTGACATCAAGGAAGCGCTGAGACGCCAAGGTTTCAAAAACCAATCGTCCATCTCAGATCTGTTCCAGTTTGAAAGGTACCGTGACCCCAAGACTGCGATCACGAAGAACCTGGAGGGCAAGGAAGACCGCTGGGATGTTCCATTCAGCGGCAATCCCAACGTTCGTTACGAGGTACGCGACGCGTCCGGCAGCCAACTGACTGAATTTCCCCTTCGGTTCGACATGCAGCGGGCCGCCTCTGCCCCCAACCCGCACCAGGCTTGAGCCCGCTACCGCAAAGTCACTCGTTGCGGCGCAGTCCGAACCACCCGCCATCGGCGTCGAACAGCACGTCGAACTGGCGAAGCATGTGCCGGCCCGTGTTCACCATCGGGGAACGACACCTTCACCTGGGTACCGCTTGCCAGCCCTGCGGACGCGCCTTCGCGGCTTGGGCTGGTATCGCTGTTGTCGGCGGCGGGTGGTGGAGTTGAATCGCTGAAGCGGTCGCTTCGCGGCCTCGGGGAAGTGCTTCGTTTGGCACGGGTTCGCTGGTGCACGCGCGCTCTATCCTGGCTTCATTTGAAACTGCCGCTTCTTGGTGAGAGGCAGGATCGCCAAGGGAACCGACCCATGAAGCTAAGCCATCTATCGCACGCCAAAAGCCCAAGCGGAGCGACTGCGCAGGAAGAAAACCCAAATAAGACATCGCAACGCGGTGCGTCGTCCAGCGGCAAGGCACCCCACGCTCTCGCAGGAGGCCCCCGGCATCCGAGTTCCGATGCCGGTGTCCGCCCACGCACCGACAACTTGCCCTACAGGCCCTCTTCCGCGTCGCAACCCTCCATGCTTGGCACCATGCGGGGATTCATGGGATGGGGTTCGGGTCCGTCCGGCAAAGCGCCAGAACCTGACCCCAGGGCATGGATCGATGCCAATATCTCTGAAGCGAAAGAAGCCAGGAAGTGCCTGCTCGACGGGGCGACCCCGTTGCTCAAGCAAATACATGACGGGTCTCCTCTGTCGGCAGAGCCGTACCCACTGACTACCTACCTCACTTTCGACGCTGCCCAGAACACCGTTCTGGTGCCCGCAAAGGAATTGGTCCCGGGACTGTTGCGCTCTGACCAGTTCATCGAGCTTTCGCCCGACCAGTTGAACCAAGCCAACGCGCTTTCCACAACCCATCCTGGCGTCAAAACGCAGATGCCCGATATGAAGCACCAACTGCGGTCGATATCGCCTGAAACTGCCGCGCATCTGGCCGCCGCACGGGAGGCCATCGACCTGGTCAAGGCGCTGATGCCCGATGGTGCCGGCAATCAGATCAAAGACATCGCGGCCACTGCGGGAGACAGCGCCCTTCGGGCGTCCCTATCGCATTCCAATACCGGAAATCCCACCACCCTTGCGACCAAGGCCATTCGGTTTCAAGGGGGCAACTGTGATGCACACGCCGGCTTGGCCTATCAACTTCTTTCGCAGAATCCAGCGCTCAGGCACGCCAGAATCGACATCGTGGATGGCGGACCGAACGGAAATCACGCGTTCGTCGTGATCCGGGGAAAGAAACGCGAGCACGACATCGTGGTGGACCCATGGGCCACCTTCGCCTCCCCTACCCTCGTTCAGGACGCGCTTCCCATGCACCGTGCATTGCTCGGTGCCGCAGGCGGTGGCGTCGCCCACACCAAACCGGCCGGCACGCAGTCAGCCTCCCTGGATATCGAAGCGCTACGGCAAGAAGCCTTAATAGACAATCAATCGCCGATCATCGAGCAGTTCAAAGCCAACAGGCTCCGCGATCCCGCAGACGTTGTCACGGACAGCGTGAAGTACGCTGACGACCGCTGGGATGTGCCATTCAGCGGCAATCCCAACGTCCGCTACGAGGTCCAGGATGAATCGGGCCGCCAGCTGACCGACTTTCCGCTGCGGTTCGACATGCAGCGGGCCGCCTCTGCCCCCAACCCGCACCAGGCTTGAGCCCGCTACCGCAAAGTCACTCGTTGCGGCGCAGGCCGAACCACCCGCCATCGGCATCGAACAGCACGTCGAACTGGCGAAGCATGTGCCGGCCCGTGTTTACGAACGCCTGATCGGACGGGCGGGTGACGATCACCGCCGTGGGCGCCTGGGGCGATCCCACCTGGAAGCGGTATTCCGCCACGGGCGCGGCATCGTCGGGGAACGACACCTTCACCTCGGTACTGTTTGCCAGCCCCGTGGCGGTCGCGCCCTTGCGGCTCGGGTTGGGGATGGCCGTGGTCGGCAGCGCCGAGGGGTTGGACACCGTGAGGTACATCTGAGCGATGCCGGTATCGACGAGGACGGCCCCCGTCTGCGCGGGCGCGCCGTTCACCGAAACGGCCATCGTCGCCTGGGGCCAGTCGCGCGGGTCGCTGGAGGCCGGCTGGCCTGCGGCGTTCAGGCTCCGGCCCTGCAGCTTCACATACGAAAAACCGGTCGTGTTGGCCCGGGTCAGCCCCACGTGCACGCCTTTGGCGGTGACGATGTAGCCGCTGCGCATGCTGCCGGGGGCCACGGGCTTGCCGTCGATGGAGGCGATGTTCAGCAACGGGTTCTTGTCCGGCGTGCCCTGAGGCTGGCCGTCGTGCTCACGCCCGAAACCTACGCCCATGTAGGCGATGCCGGGCGGGCTTTCTTTGGTTTCCGTGGGCTTTTCGCAGTCGGGCAGATTGACCTTTTCATCCCAATTCGGGCAGATCATTTCTTTCTCGACCGCGAGCACGGGGACTCTGGCGATCACTTCGTTCGCGCCGGGGCTGAACACCAGGTCGCGCATCACCCAGTGGCCGATCCACAGCCGCTTGCTGCTCGAGAGGTATTCCCAGCCCTCGTTGGCTTTGCGAGCTTCTTCATTGCGCGAGTAACCGGGCAGATCGACCGCGGAAATCACCACGCCGGTGGAGCCCGTATCCATGGTGACGGTAAAGGGGCGGGCAGGCGCAGGCACACGGGAATCCGGAGGCGAGCGAACCTCGAAGCGCAACTGCGGCGCGTTCGTCATGGGGGCCGGTGCGCTGGCCGGTGTGGCATCGAAGCCAATGAAGCGTGCGGCGCTGTCCGGCCGAAAAACAGGGCCAGTGGCCTGCGCGCAGGCCACTGCGGCAAACCCCATGCAGCCCCAGAACACCGCACTGCGCGCCACCTGGCGAGTTGTCCATTGCATGCCGTTTCCTCCTGCGCCGATGTGTGGCCGGCAGTGGCATGCAGGTCGGCGGCAAGGCCTGCATGCCCGGCTCGGAAAACGCGGTTGGGCCCCTGAACCAAGCCGCAGTGGCGTTGGCTCAGGGGCCCGTCAAAACCCCTAGGCAGGCAACAGCTTACTTCGGTGCATTGGAGATGATGAACGGATCAAACCAGCCGTGCGACTGGCCGTTGAGCAGCAGTTGCAGCGAATACTGCGATTGCGAGCCCTGGGGTGACGTGGGTGCCGTCACGTACCCACCCCAGACGCTGCCCGTGGGGTTGTATTGGGGGTATTGCACCGGATTCACGATGTTTCCGGCATTGGTGCCGATGGCAGCGCCGGTAAAGCCGGTGATGATCACCTGCTCGGACGGATCGATGGACACCACTTGCCAGGTGAGGGTGTCCCCCACCGTCACCGTGGTCACCAGTTCGTCGCCGCCCTGGCCGCTGTTCGACTTCCCGGTGGAATCGACCATGTAGACATAGTTTCCGATATTGGCATTGCCAGCGGCGATGCCGTTGAGAGCCTGGCCGACATTGATGGCCACGAGGACGTTGATAGTTGTCATGTGCTTTCTCTCCCTTTAATTGGTAGTCAATGCAGGAATCTGCATTGGCAGACGATTCCCCAGGCGTCCGTGGACCTCTGGGGCCTCGTATCGGTGATGCAGCGCAGCACCGACCAATTCATTCTGCTTGATGGAAACTGAACCACAACCCCCGCGGGCTGAAGCTTCCTGAAGCGTTATGAATGCTGCTGTTTTCTACCTCGGCCAGAGCGCCCACAGCCGCAGGCCCTGCTTGAGCCGCCCCGCCAACTCGCCCGCCTCCGCACCCCAGCCTGCGAAGTAATCGGCCCGCACCGCGCCCACGATGGCCGTGCCCGTGTCCTGCGCCATCACCAGGCGCTGCAACTGCACCTGGGGCCCGGTGGAGGTCAGCCACACCGGCGTGCCGTAGGGAATGCTCTGGCGGTCCACCGCGATCGAGCGGCCCGGCGTCAGGGCTACGCCCTGGGCGCCCTTGGGTCCGAAGCCGGCGTCCATCGCGTCGAGCGGCTCTTCGCGAAAGAACACGTAACGGGGGTTGGCCCACAGCATCTCCTGCACGCGCTGCGGGTTCTGCAGCGTCCATGCCCGGATGCCGGGCCACGTCGCATCGCGCACCAGGCCCTGGTCCAGCAGCCAGCGGCCCACGCTTTGATACGGCTGGTCGTTGGTGCCGGCAAAAGCCACGCGCAGCAGCGTTACCGATCCATCGGCCTCCTGCACCCGCAGCCGCCCCGATCCCTGGATGTGCACCACCAGTGCCTCGACCGGGTCACGCACCCAGGCGATGACGCGGCCGGCCAGCGCAGCCTGCGCCTCGGGCAGCGTGTCGATCTGCTGGCGCGTGTACCAGGGTTTGCGCTGCCCGTACCCTGCGGGCAGGCGGTACAGCGGCACGGTGAAGCCATTGCCCGGCTGGCGCGCGGCATCCAGGTACGGCTCGTAATAACCGGTGAGCATGCCATCCACCGCGCCATCGAACGCCTCGATGCGATACGGCTGCAGCCGCGACACCATCCAGGCGCGTTGCTCCTCGGGACTGGCGATGGACAGGCGGCGCACCTCGCCGCACAGCGGCGCAAAAGCCGGCGCAGGGCGCTCGCAGCTCTTGATCCAGGCATTCCACGCTTCGTGCAGCGAATCTTCGGTAAACCCGGGCAACTCCGCCCAGTGCACCGGAATCCAGCGGCTCTTGGGCTGGGACATCGGCCCCGGCAACGGGCCGGACGGCTCTGGGGGCAAAACGCCGCCCGGCGTGCCCGGCAGCGGTGCGCCGGGTGGCAATGGGGATGACGGAGGCAGGGGCGTGGTGGAGCAGGCCACCAGGGTTCCTACAATCAGCGCCGTTGTCACAAGGCGCAGGAGACGGAATTTCATGGGGCTGATTTTGCTTGAAGCATTGCTGGCGCTGGTCGTCCTGGTCGCTATTGTTTGGTGGACGATGTTTGCGGGGCGCAAGGGAGGGGAATTGCCCCCTGCGCCTCCACCGCCCCCTGAAGACAAGGAACGCGACGGCGAATCTGACAAATAAGCATGTCAATGGTTCGTTCCAAGGCTTGGCGATGGCTCTTGCTGCTGGGGGCGGTGGCATGCACCCGTTCAATGGCGCAGCCTGCACTCCAGACCATCAACGCACCACAGGGCCTGTGCCAAGCTGACGAGGATGTCGTCTTCACCTGCAATCTAAAGTCCAGGCGTACGGTATCGGTATGCGCCTCCAAGCCTTTGGATAGCGAACACGGCCATGTGCAGTACCGGTTTGGACAACCGGGGCGGATAGAAATAGCGCTTCCAACCGCGAAGACCGACGCAGCGTGGCGGCAAAACGTTTTGGCCAAAAGGCTTCGGCACTCTGCAGGCGGAGGCAACTACCTGAGGTTCAACCAACCGCCTTTTTCCTACGTGGTGTACAGCGCGTTCGGCGCGCATTAGGGAGAGAAGACAGGCGTCATGGTGTGGAAGGACGGCGAAATGGTCAGGCAGCATGCCTGCAGCGGCGCGCCAGTGTCCCGGTTGGGCCCGGCTTTCCAGGCCCAGGCCGGGCTGGGCGAAGACCCTGACGAACTGGTCCTACCCTGAGCGGCACGGCCAGCGCCAAAAATAGCGCTCTGTCGATTTCGCTCAAGGTCCGCCGGCCAGCGCATGAGTCCAGGGGCTCGCCCCGTCTCAAGCAGCGAGCGGCGGCCCATTACTTGGAAAAGGAAGATCCCATGCGCAACAAGATTCTCATTGGCGCCACTGCCGCCGTTCTGCTCGTGAGCGGCTGTGCCAACATGGACGATACCCAGCGGCGCACCGCGACGGGCGCTGGCGTCGGCGCGGTGGCCGGGGCGGTCATCGGCTCCGCCACCGGCGGCCGGGCAGGCACCGGGGCGGTCGTCGGGGCGGGCGTGGGTGCGTTGGGCACCTACATCTGGTCGCAGCACATGGAGCGCCAAAAGCGCGACATGCAGCAGGTCACGCAGGGCACCGGCGTGGTGGTGACGCAGACCGCCGACAACCAGCTCAAGCTCGACATTCCGAGCGATATCTCGTTCGCCACCAACCGTTCGGACATCCAGTCCAACTTCGCCCCCGTGCTGGAGCGCTTTGCCGAGGGGCTTCGCAACAACCCCAATACCGAGGTGCGCATCGTCGGCCATACCGACTCCACCGGCAGCGATGCCATCAACAACCCGCTGTCGATGGACCGGGCGGCCAGCACCCGCAACTTCCTGACGACGCGGGGCGTGAATGGCGCACGCATTCAGGTCGAGGGCCGCGGCTCGCACCAGCCGATCGCCACCAACGACACGAACGACGGCCGTGCGCGCAATCGCCGGGTAGAAATCTTCGTGGGCGAGCGCCAACCGGGCTGATGGGCGCCGGGTTCAGGCGCTGATTGCAAGGGGTCAGCGTTCCTGATCCTTTCACAGGCTGCCGAGCCACAAGGCAAAAAGCCACAGGGCGCTTCTGCGCCCTGTGGCTTTTTACAGCGCAGCGCGCAGCAGGTTGGCCAGTTCCACGGCGGATTTGACCTGCATTTTGTCGAACACGCGCGCGCGGTGGACCTCGACGGTGCGCACGCTGATGTCCAGCTGATCGGCGATGAGCTTGTTGGGCAGCCCCTCGACCACCAGGCGCATCACGTCGCGCTCGCGATCGGTCAGCTCCGACAGCCGAACCTGCAGGTCGCTGTGCTGGCGCACCTGTTCCATGTACTGGGCGGATTGCGCCAGAGCCTGCTCGATGCGGTCCACGAGCAGGTTGTCGGAAAACGGCTTCTCGCAAAAATCGAAGGCCCCGCGCTTGACGGTGGCGACCGCCGTGGGCACGTCGGCATGGCCCGTGAGAAAGATCACAGGCATCGCCTCGATCAGGCGGCGCTCGGCGAGCCGGTCGAACAGGGCGAGGCCGCTCATGCCGGGCATGCGCACGTCCAGCAGCAGGCAGCAGGGCTGGCGCGGTGGTGGACGCTCGTCCAGCATGGCTTCGAAGGCTTCGGCACTGTCGAAGGACTCACTGGGCAGCCGGCGCGATCGCAGCAGCCAGGCGAGCGCTTCGCGCACGCCCGAGTCGTCATCGACGATGTATATGGTGGCGTTGGAGACGGGTTCCATCAGGGGTGGCTGTCCGCGCTGGCAGGCAGGGTGAAAGTGAATACCGTACCACGCGGCTCGTTGGGTGCATGGCCCAGAAAGCCCCCGTGCTGCTCGACCACGGTGCGGCACAGGCTCAGCCCCAGGCCCATGCCTTCGGGCCGGGTGGTGAAGAAGGGCGTGAAGAGTTTTTCGCCCACGTCCTGCGCGATGCCGCAGCCCCGATCGATCACCATGAACTCCAGCCAGGCGCTCTGGGCGTTCGATGCGGCACGGCGCACGCGCAACTCCAGAATGCGCTGCGGCGTGGCGGGGTCGTCCATGGCCTGCATGGAATTGCGCGCCAGGTTCAAGAGCACCTGCTCGACCATGGTGCGGTCGCACAGCACGGGCGGCAGGTCGGCATCCACCGAGATTTTCACGAAGACTTCCAGCTTGCGGGCCTGCAGGCGGATGAGCGGCATCACCGCATCCAGCAGGTCATGCGCGGACACCACTTCACGCGACTGGTCGCGCCGCCGCACGAAGTCGTGCACGCTGCGGATCACGCGGCCCGCGCGCTCGGCCTGCTGCGCGATGCGCTGCAGCGCCACGTGCACGTCATGCAAGGGCTCGTGGGGCGGTCCGCCGTCCGTGGGGAGCAGATTGAGCGAACCCGAGGCATAGCTTGCGATGGCGGCCAGCGGCTGGTTCAGTTCATGGCTCAGCAGCGACGCCATCTCGCCCACGGTGGCCAGCCGCGCGGTGGCCTGCAGGCGCTCCTGCGAGGCGCGCGACATCTCCTCGACGCGGCGCTGCTCGCTCACGTCCAGGAACGCGCTCATCCACCCGGTGTGCAGGCCCTGCGCGTTGATGAGCGGCGCCTCGAAGATCAGCACCGGAAACCGCACGCCGTCCTTGCGCATGAAGGTGGATTCGTACCCTTCGCGCGGCGGCGGGTGCAGGCTGGACAGGCGGATCGCCTGGCGCTGGCGGTATTCGTCGGCGAACTCAGGCGGCCAATAAGGCACGGGCGCGCTCTGGCCCAGCAGCTCCTGCGCGGTGAAGCCCACCATTTCGCAAAAAGCGGGGTTCACGTAGGTGATGCGCCCTTGCAGGTCGCGAGCGCGCAGCCCGGTCACCAGAGAATCTTCCATCGCTTTGCGAAAGGCCAGCGCATCGCCCAGGTCGCGCTCCGCGCGCAGCCGGCGGCGGTTGTCGCGCACGAGCACGATCAGCACGGTGACGAGCGCGATCGACATGGCCGTCACCAGCGCGGTGAGCACGTTGGGGAACACGCTGGGCGCGCTGTGCCAGCTGTCCATGCGCAGGACCAGCGTGGCGCCCGGCAGGTCGAACAACTGCTGCGAGCTGAACAGGCGCGTGCCGCGCCGGCTGGCCCCAACCATCGCCAGTCGGGTGCCGTCGGCCTCGGTGAAGGACACCTCCTGCCCGCGCTTGAGACTGGGCACGACCAGATCGATCAGCACGTTGTGCAGCGAATAGGTGGCGACCACGAAGCCTTCGTTGCGGCCGTCCTGGATGAGCGGCAGGCACAGCTCCATCATCTCGGAACCGCGGCCGTCGCCCTGCGGCTGAAAGTAGCTGGCGGAATACGACGGCCCCGCCACACGGCGCGCATTGCCGCAGGCCAGCGCGATGTTGGAATGCATGCCGCTGCGCATTTCCGCGTCCCACTGCACCGGGCGGTATGGGGTTTCGACATGGGCGCGCACCTCCAGCGACGGGCTGCGCCACTCCAGGCGCACCAGCTCGCGGCGCACGCTCAGCAGCGCGGCGGCGCGCGATTCCCAGCTCGCCAGATCCGGCGTGCCCCCGTGCAGCGCCTGCAGGTTCTGCAGGTTGTGGGCGAAGCCCTGGCGAATGTCGGCCACGGCATCGGCCGCGTCGCGATCCAGCCGGTTCTGCACTTCGCTCGCTTCGTAGCGGCCCGCCAGCCAGACCTGGGTGACCAGCATGCCGGCCACCAGCAGCACGAGCAGGGCCCACAGCGACCAGCGCTTCCACGCGCTGCGCCAGCGGTGCCACGGCCACAGGAACGGCGTGCCGTCGCTCACAAAACGCAGTGATCGAGTGCCGGCAGCTGTTGGCGCACCTGCTGCAGCCGGGCCGCGTCGAGCTGGCCCATGGCCACGCCCGCGCCTTCGGGCAGCTGCGACTGCACCACGCCCCACGGATCGACCACCATGCTGTGTCCCCAGGTGCGACGGCCGTTTTCGTGCACGCCGCCCTGCGCGGGGGCCAGCACGTAGGCGAGGTTTTCCACCGCGCGGGCGCGCAGCAGCAGTTCCCAATGCGCCTCGCCCGTGGTGTGCGTGAAGGCGCTGGGCACCAGCAGCAGATCGGCCCCGGCGCGCGCGTGCTGGCGATACAGCTCGGGAAAGCGCAGGTCGTAGCACACCGACAGCCCCACCCGCCACCGTGTGCCGTCGCGTGCGGTCATGTCGAACCGTGCCGGCGTGCTGCCGGCTTCGATGACGGCGGCTTCATCGAAGCGCTCTCGCCCGTTGTCGAAGCGAAAGAGATGAATCTTGTCGTAGCGGGCCACGCATTCGCCCTGCGGCGAAAACACCAGCGAGGTATTGCGCACCTGGTGCTCCGACTCGCACTGCAGCGGCAGCGTGCCGCCCACCACCCACAGCCCCAGGTCTTTGGCCGCCTGGGCCAGAAAGCGTTGGACGGTGCCCTGTCCGTAAGGCTCGCGCAGCGCGAGCTTGTCGGTGTCGCGTGCGCCCATGGCGCAAAAATATTCGGGCAGCACGGCGAGTTCGGCGCCCTCGGCGGCGGCCTGCTCCAACAGGTGGCGGGCCTGCTCCAGATTGGCGGGCACGTGCAGGCCCGACACCATTTGCAATGCGGCGGCTTTCATGATTTGTCTCCGTTGGGCGGCTCGGGGTCCGGTGGCTTGGCGGTGTTCACGCCGGCGCTGCCCAGCTTGCGCCGGGGGACGCGCTCGATGCGCGGGTCGGTCCAGGTGCCATCGATGCGGAACTCCTGCGTCGCCGCCTGGATGAGCGGGCCGCGCAGGAACACCTGCGCCAGAAAGCTGCCCAGGCCCACCACGGGGTTGATGGCCGTGGCGACGAGCGAGGCGGTCATGGCGTTGATCTCGGGCACCACCACCACGTGCAGATCCTGCGTTTCGCGGTCGAGGTCGGCGCTGCCTTCCATGAGCACAGCGGCGTTCACCCCCTTCATCTGCAGGTTGTTGGTGTTGGCCACACCCTGCTCCATGCGCACGTCGCCGCGCACGAAATCGAAGGCAAAGCCCTCGCTGAACACGTCGCGGAAATCGAGCGTCAAGCGGCGCGGCAGCGACTGCAGGCTGAGCACGCCCAGCAGCTTCGCCAGGCCCGGGTCGGCCTTGAGGAACTGACCCGATTCGACGTTCACGTTCATCTGGCCCGACATGGTGCGGTAGTCCGGCGTGAGCGGCGGCCCCATCCACGCCACCTGCCCTTCCATGCGGCCCTTGCCGCGCCGCACCACGTCCGCCATGCCGAAGCGCGCCAGCAGATCGCCCGAGTCGCGAATGTCGAGCTTGAAGTTCATCACCGTGCGGCGGCGGGCATCGGCGCCCGACTCGCTGCCCAGCAGCGCCCAGTTGCCGTTGGCCGTGAGCGTGGCCTCGGGCGCGACGATGTTGAACTTGGCCAGCCGCCATTCGCGCGGTGCGCCATCGCCGCCCCGGTTTTGCGCCTCGATCTCGATGCGGCCCAGGCGGCGCCCGCGCAGCTCGAAATCGTCCACGACGATGTCCAGCGACGGCAACGTGCCGGCCCCGGCCGCCGGCTCTTCGGCCAGCAGTGCGTCCACCTCCTTGGCATCGCTCTGCGGAACCGCCAGGCGCGACAGGCGCGCGAACACGCGGCCCGCACTGCCGTCGGCCCCGATGCCCGCGCCCTGGCGAAATTCGACGTAGCCATTCAATTCCTGCGCATCCACGTTGGCGCGCCAGGTATTGCCGTCGCGCGAGCCGCCCATCACCACGCTGTGCAGCGAGCGGCCCTGGAAGTCCACCTGGCGGGCCCGCACGGCCAACTGCGTGGGCAGGTACTCCTGCATGGGCGAAGACTCCGCAGGGGCGCCCGCACCGCTGGCCACGGCACCAACTGCGCCGTTAGGCGCCACATTGCTCCCGGGCGCGCTGCTGGCTGGAGCGGCCGCCACGGCAGCGGTGGCCGATGCCGCCTCTGCGGACGGCGCGGCCGCTGATGCCTTTGCTGGCGAGGGCCCGCCGCCATGCAGCACCGCGTGCCAGGCGTCGGCATCCAACTCGCCGATCTGCACGTTGGCCACCACGCCGCGTTCAGGCAGGGGCGCGGCCTCGCCGGGCGCCAAGCCCAGCGCGATCGCGCCGCGCAGCACGCGCGGCTGGGTGGCGGAAGAAATATCGCGCACATAGGTCACCGAGCCGAGCGTGCCCAGGTCCAGCGCCAGCTGCTCGTGCAGGGGCGCGCCCGCCACCAGCGATTCGCGGGTGAGCTGTGTTTCGAACCGGATGGGCAGCATGGCCTCGGCCGTCTTGCCCAGCGGGGCCGGCAGGTCAAAGGCCATGCCCTGCAAGGTGGTGGTGACCTGCACTTCCGGCGTGCCCCGGCGCACGCCCAGCGCCAGCGCGTAAGGCGTGCTGCCGGTGGCGCGCTGCGCCAGCTGCGCCAGCCCGGGCCATTGCGTGGCCTGGCGCAGGCCTTCGGCCGTGGCCACGCCCTGCGCACGCACCTGCACGGCGGATTCGACCGGCAGCGCCCCGGCCGGCAGCGCCCGCATGCCGCCCTCCAGCCGCAGGTCGCCGCCCAGCGCGCGCCCCTGGACACCCGCCAGGGTGAAGCCGGTGTCGGTGAACTGCACGGCACCGCGGGCGCGGGCGATGGCCGGCGCATCGGGCGCGATGCGCACGTCATTGCCGGCCAGTGTCACGCGCCCCTGCACCTTCGACTGGTCGATGTGGCTGATGGGCAGCGACAGGGCCAGTTGCAGGTCGGCATCGCCGTTGGCCGTGGTCTTGTCCAGCGCGTTGCCGGTGATGTGCGACAGCGGCGAGGTCGTGACGAACGACAGCATGTCGGCCAGCGGCCCGCGCGCATCGGCGTTGACGGCGACGACCGAGTGAGCCAGATCGGGAATGCGCGCCTCCACCTTGTTCACGCGCAGTTTGGGCGTGCCGGCAAAGCTGCCGCTCGCGCCCTTCACGGCCATGGAGGAGCGGTCGAAGATGAGCTCCCCGGCGAGTTCGGTCAGCGCGGGCCACGGCGCTTCGTTGGCGTGCTGCAGGCGCGGCGGCACGTAGGCATAGGTCACGTCCTTCACGCGCGCAGCGATGTGGAACTCGCCCTGCCCGGGCGCATTGAAAGGAATGTCGTGCAGATCGCCTTTGACGCGGAACTGCACGTTGCTGGCGGTACCGGCCGTGACGGCATCGCGCACGTAGTGGCGCGTGTCTGGCGGAATGGACAGCGGCAGGTAGCGGTGCACGCGCGTGCCGTCCGCGCGCTGCAGCGCGCCGGACAGGTCGAGCACCCCGGGAAAGCGCGACCGGGCGCCGGAGCGCTCGGCATCGGTGGTGTGCCAGGCCAGCTTCGCTTCGCCCTGCGCGTCGGCATTGGCGAATTGCAGGTCGTCCGCCTGCACCGCGATGCGCTGGCCTTCGATCTGCCATCGCACTTTGGCGGCAAGGCGGTCCATCGGCACGGTGCCTTCTTCAAATACTTTGGGCAGCACCAGGGCGCCGTTCGCCATGGCCAGCGAGGCCTTGCCGCCTGCCTGCGACACGTCGAACTCTACATCCGCCCCGCGCAGGCCGGGCACGCCGGAGGCCGCACCCTCGGGCCGCGGCTGGTCGGCCAAGGCGAGCCCGGTCACCTTGCCACGCGCCTGGTATTGCTGCATGTGGTCGAGGGGGCCGCGCCAGCTGGCCTTGAGCTCGCCCACCAGCCCGCGCGGCGCGTAGTCGGCCAGTGCCGCATGCAAGGCCGGCTCCAGCGGCAGCCGGCTGGCGATCTGGGCGAGCGCGGCCAGATCGAGCCGGTCGGCCCGCAGTTCGCCCTGCTCGCGGCTGCTGTTGCGCCCGGTGTGCCGCACCGTGAGGTTGCCGCCGGGCCAGCGGAGCGCGTCCTGCGTGGTGAACTGCAGGCCCTCGGTGGAAAACTCGAACCCGTCGGACAGGCGCCGCCCGCCCACGCGGCCGGACACCGACTGCAGCGCCAGCGGCTCCAGCTTGGCGCCCAGCTGGGCATTCACGTCGGCCAGGGCCAGGTCGGCCGTGCCGCCAACGAATTGCCCGCGCTGGAAGTCGATCCACGCGCGCAGTGCGCCGCGCCCCTCGGCCACCTGCACGCCATCGATGTGCACATGGTGGCGCAGCCGGGAGACGTCCACGCGCGAAAAATCGGCGAAGAGCTGCCCCGTCCATTGCTGCCACGAGCCGTCGTGCGTCGTCAGGAACGGCTGGCGGAACTGCCCCGTGAGCTTGAACCGGTCGCCCCACTGCGCAGGCGGCGTGGCCTTGATGCGCAGGTTGTGGCCCCAGCCCCGGTTGCGCAGCAGCAGGTCGACCTGCTCCAGTGCCAGAGGGGGGGCCGTGCTCTGCTCGTCGGTCAGGCGCACCATGCCGCCGCGCAGCACGACTTCGCTTTGCGAAAACAGCCAGTCGGCACCGGCGCTGTCGCCCCCTTCGGTCTGGCGAAACGCCAGCCCCGCGATGAAGATGCGGCCGTCCGCCAGCCGGCGCACGTCCAGTTCGGGGCGCTCGATATAAAGCTGCTCGAATCCCCTGCGCAGCAGTGAGCGCGGGGACAGCGACCCGACGACGCGCGGCAGCTTCAAGGCCACACGGCCTTCGGGGTCTAGCAGGGCGACGTCGTTCAGCTCGAACGTGGGCACCAGCCCGTCGGACCGTGCCGACAGCGCGCCGATGCGCACCGGTACCCCCAGCGCGCGTGTGGCATGGGTTTCCAATTGCGGACGGAAGTCGCCGATACGCGGCACAATCCAGCCGTGGAGCACCCCCCAGGCGACGGCCACCAATAGCCAGAAGGCGATGAGCAAGCCCAGTGACCACCGCGCAAGACCTGCCAGGCATCGGAGCAGGCGTGAGGGGTGCGGTGGCTGTTCAATCATTGGTGGGCTTGGATGTGACAGGAATTATGACCCGCGCCCGCTGTGCGGGTTCAGCACCAAACGGTGTCGTTATGTACGGTTTCCGGGCCCAGGGCCATTGCTATGCCGCTGACTTGCACTGACGTTCCAGAGATCGCCCCCGGCGCCGCAACAGGCGGCCCGCTGGCGTCCCATTCGCGCTTTCACCAGAGGCTCCAGCGGCGCTACGCCGACGAGTTTTCGGTGCTGCCGCCCGGCGCCCCCACGCGGGCCACCATGGCCGAAGCGCTGGCCGCCCTGCGCGCCCGCGGGCACGACACCGGCGCGGCCCTGCGCATCCTGCGGCAGGTGGTCATGGAGCGGCTGATGCGCCTCGATTGCGAACAGGGCGCGCCGCTGTCCGACATCACCCGGGCCACCACCGAACTGGCCGAGCTGGCCCTGGATCAGGCCTGCGTGCAGGCCCGCGAAGTGCTCGATGCCCGCCATGGCGCCCCCCGCGGGCCCGACGGCCAGCCGGTGGAGCTGTGGATCGTCGGCATGGGCAAGCTGGGCGCCCGCGAGCTGAACGTCTCCAGCGACATCGACCTCATCTACGTCTACGAGCACGACGGCGAAACCGCCGGCAACGCGGAGGGGCGCGGGCGCATCTCCAACCACGAATATTTCGGCCACGCCGTCAAGGCCATCTACAGCCTGGTGGGCGACACCACCGAGCACGGCTTCGTCTTCCGGGTCGATCTGGCGCTGCGGCCCAACGGCAACTCCGGCCCGGCAGCCGTGTCGCTCGCGGCGCTGGAGGAATACCTGCAGCTGCACGGCCGCGAATGGGAGCGCTTCGCCTGGCTCAAGAGCCGCGTGGTCGCACCGCGCGACCATGTCATCGGCGAGCAGGTGCAGGCGCTGCGCGGAGTGGTGCTGCCCTTCGTGTTCCGCCGCTACCTGGACTACAGCGTGTTCGACGCGCTGCGCTCGCTGCACCGGCAGATCCGCGACCACGCCGCCAAGCGCAGCGCCGGCCACCCCGAGCGCGCCAACGACGTCAAGCTGTCGCGCGGCGGCATCCGCGAGATCGAATTCATCGTGCAATTGCTGCAGGTGGTGCGCGGCGGGCAGTTCCCCGAACTGCGCTGCCGGCCCACGCTGGAGGCGCTGCAGCGGCTCGCCCGCGCCGGCCTCATGCCTCAGGAAACGGCCGACGCGCTGGCCGAGGCGTACACCTTCCTGCGCCAGGTGGAGCACCGCATCCAGTACCTGGACGACCAGCAGACCCACGTGCTGCCCACGCGCGACGACGATCTGGCCTGGATCGCCGAAACCCTGGGCCTGGGCTGCTGCGCCTTCTTGCACCAGCTGGACGCGCACCGCGAACTGGTGGCGCAAGAGTTCGACACGCTGCTGGGCGGTGCCGGCAAGAAGCAATGCGGCAGCGGCGGCTGTGGCGGCCCGCGCGCCGGCGCGCCCGCCGCGCCCGAGCTGGAAACCGTGCTGGAACAGCTGCCCCCCAACGTGCGGGCCCGCGTGTCCGAATGGCGCACCCACCCGCGCGTGCAGGGCCTGAGCGACGAATCGCGCGACCGGCTGCTGCGGCTGGTGCAGCGCACGGCGCGCTGGCTGGCCGACGGCCAGGTGAACGAAGACGCCGTGGTGCGCCTGATCGGCTGGCTCGAATCGCTGCTGCGGCGCGACATCTACCTGGCGCTGCTGCTGGAACGGCCTTCGGTGCATGAACACCTGCTGCACCTGCTGGGCGCCGCGCAATGGCCTGCGCGCTACATGCTGCAGCACCCGGGCGTGATCGACGAGCTGGCCGGCGACGCCCTGCTGTCCGAGCGCTTCGTGCCCGAAGACTTCGAACGCGAGTTGGCCCTGCGCATCGCCTCGCTGCAGTCCACCGGCGAAGACGACGACGAAACCCTGCTGAACCTGCTGCGCCGCGCCCACCACGCCGACACCTTCCGCACCCTGGCGCGCGACGTGGAGCGGCGCATCACCGTCGAACAGGTCGCCGACGACCTCTCGGCCCTGGCCGACAGCGTGCTGCGCGTGACGGCGCAGTGGTGCTGGAGCCGCCTGAAGAACCGCCACCGCGACGTGCCGCAGTTCGCGATCATCGGCTACGGCAAGCTGGGCGGCAAAGAGCTGGGCTACGGCAGCGACCTGGACATCGTCTTCGTGTTCGACGACGACGACGAGCGCGCACCCGAGGTGTATTCGGCCTTCGTGCGCAAGCTGATCAACTGGCTCACCGTGAAGACGGCCGAGGGCGATCTGTTCGAGATCGACACGGCCCTGCGGCCCAACGGCAGTTCCGGCCTGCTGGTGACCAGCTTCACCGCGTACGCCAACTACCAGGAACGCCGCGGCAGCAACACCGCCTGGACCTGGGAACACCAGGCTATGACCCGTGCTCGCTTCCTGCTGGGCACCGAAGACCTGGCACCGCCCGGCGCGCTGCCCCCGGTGCCCGAAGGCAGCAGCCCCGAATCGCTGACCGGCAGCGGCCGCCAACTGCGCGCCCGCTTCGACGCCGTGCGCGAGGCCGTCATCACCGCGCCGCGCGATCCCGCCGCGCTGCGCGAAGAAATCGTCACCATGCGCAACCGCGTGCGCGCGGCCCACCCGGTGCCTGCCGGGCAGTTCGACGTGAAGCACAGCGTGGGCGGCATGGTGGATGTCGAATTCGCCCTGCAGTACCTGGTGCTGTCGCAGTCCGCCACCCATCCCAGCCTGCGCGAGAACCGGGGCAACATCACCCTGCTGCAGCGCGCCGAGGCCGCGGGCTTTCTGCCCGACGGCGTGGGCACCGCTGCCGCCACGGCGTACCGCACGCTGCGCCAGGTGCAGCACCGTGCGCGCCTGAACGAGCAGCCCACGCGCGTCGCCCCCGAAACCTTGCAGACCGAGCGCGCTGCCGTGCTGGCGCTGTGGCAGGCGGTGTTCGCGGCCTGACCAGGCCCCTGGCGGTATTTCCAGGCATTTAGGCCTCCCGCCCTAGGAAATCATGCGGTGACAGCTATCAAAACAATAGCAATTACCTAGGCAACAGCGCAGGCGCGATCGGCGAACAGCAGCCAGGTGGGCAGCGCATGCCTGCCAGCGCTGCGCCGACGCGGGCGCTTGCGCAACGGCCCGCCATACCGCCGAGGGCTGCGGTGTTCGCCATTTCTCCTTTGGAATCAACTACTTGCCGCTACGCACGAATTGCGCATAAGCATGCGCCGATTCATTTGCAGCGCCAACGCGCCGCAAGGTCTTCAATCCACTTTCATCACCCGCCGCGATGGTCGCGCCGGGCACCGAAGGAAAGGTTGAACCTCATGACGCGTCAATACAAAGTGGTAGCGGTTTCCGGCAACGTGCAGCGCCCCTCGCGCACGCTGGTGCTGGTGGAAGAACTGATCGCCGCGCTGAGCGAAGTGCTGCCCATCGAAGCCCGCACCATCGAACTGGGCCCTCTCGCCCCGCAGATCGGCGGTGCGCTGTACCGCAGCCAGTTGCCCGCGGCGGTGGAGGAGCAACTGGCCGCCATCGAATCGGCAGACCTGCTGATCGTGGCCAGCCCGGTGTACCGGGGCTCGTACACGGGCCTGTTCAAGCACCTGTTCGACTTCGTGCACCACGAGGCGCTCATCGACGTGCCCGTGCTGCTCGCCGCCACCGGGGGCAGCGACCGGCACGCACTGGTGATCGACCACCAGCTGCGCCCGCTGTTCAGCTTCTTCCAGGCGCGCACGCTGCCGCTGGGCGTATACGCGTCGGAGCAAGACTTTCAGGGCTATGCCATTGCCAGCGGCGCCCTGCAAGAGCGTATCGCGCTGGCGGCACGCCGCGCCGCGCCGCTGGTCGGGCTGGAAACCGACGCATCGCCCGCCGTGGCGGCAGCAGCCGCTGCGCTGCGCCTGGCGCAGGCCGCCTGAGCCGGCGCGCGACGGCCTGCCTGCCTGCCGCCTCCACGTACTTCGTCACCGCCACCGTCACCGCTTACGGAGCATCGCCATGAGCCAAGCCACGATCCCATCCGCCAACCCCGTCAAGTTCGCCTACTGGGTGCCCAACGTCAGCGGCGGGCTGGTGGTGAGCACCATCGCCCAGCGCACCGACTGGAGCCTGGACTACAACCAGCGGCTGGCACAGGCGGCGGAGAAAGCCGGCTTCGAATACGCGCTGACGCAGATCCGGTTCACGGCCGGCTACGGCGCCGAATACCAGCACGAATCGGTGTCGTTCAGCCAGGCGCTGCTGCATGCCACGACGACGCTGAAGGTGCTCGCAGCCATCCTGCCCGGCCCGTGGAGCCCGGCGGTGGTGGCCAAGCAGATCGCCACCATCGACCACATTTCCGCGGGCCGCATCGGCATCAACGTGGTGAGCGGATGGTTCAAGGGCGAGTTCCAGGCCATCGGCGAGCCGTGGCTGGAGCATGACGAGCGCTATCGGCGGTCCGAAGAATTCATCCGCGCGCTCAAGGGTATCTGGACGCAGGACCATTTCACCTTCAAGGGCGATTTCTACCGCTTCAACGACTACACGCTGAGCCCCAAGCCCGCGCAAAACCCCCATCCGGAAATTTTCCAGGGCGGCAGCTCGCGGGCCGCGCGGGACATGGCGTCTCGCGTGTCGGACTGGTACTTCACCAACGGCAACACCCCCGAAGGCGTGAAGGCGCAGATCGATGACATCCGCACCAAGGCGGCTGCCAACGGCCACCACGTGCGCATCGGTCTCAACGCCTTCGTCATCGCGCGCGACACCGAGGAAGAGGCCCGCGCGGTGCTGCAGGACATCATCGCCCACGCGCACGTGGAAGCCGTGCATGCCTTCGGCGACGCCGCCCGGCAGGCGGGTAAGGCCTCGCCCGAGGGCGAAGGCAACTGGGCGAAGTCCACCTTCGAGGACCTGGTGCAATACAACGATGGCTTTCGCACCAACCTGATCGGTACCCCGCGTCAGATCGCCGAGCGCATCGTCGCGCTGAAGGCAGTGGGTCGCTCGCGCCACGCGAGCGACAGAGATGTCAATGACCGCGAATCGGCTTAGACCGTGCGCATGCCGTTCCCGTGTCAGCGGCGGCAATCGCTGCAAAACCGACCTCCGGGGTGGCGGCTTCAGGCTGCTTGCCGACACTTTTCACGGCCGAGAGGCGGCAGCCGCCGAAACCTGCCGTTCGGTACCCGCTGGGTCGATCGGCTGCTTCGTTCAGAAACCAGCCTCAGCTGCGTGCAAGGCTGCATCTTGCAATTCAACTTAAGTCTTGCACCACTCAACCAATCCACTCCGGATCCAAAAATGGCATCGGCACATTTTCTGCTGATGAATGGACGGTGAAATCGTAGGTCGCTGCCAAAAGTCTTGATCAACCTCCCAGCGTGGGCGACGTTCGGGGTTCAATGACAGCGATATCTGCACACCGCACCCGCCTGGGCAACTCAAACATGCCCATTTTTTGATCCCGCCGTCCACAACCAGCCATAACTCACCTGCCGGAATCTCGGCCTTACCCGGATGTCGAGCCACTCGCTTCACGAGAAAGTTGAAGTCCAGGAGACCGAGGCGGCGCAGCATCAATGCAAAAAAACGCGTCATATAGTCACTCGATCACGCCGAGAAAGGGGTTCACGTCACCACGGCCCCAGGTGGCCTCGGTTCCACAAACAGGGCAGGTTGGAACTGGTCGGCACGTCGTGGAGCGATCCTCCACACGGTCGAATCGGCGAATGCGGTTGTGCGCCATGCCGCCTGGGCCGCGAAAACCGGTCAAACCCTGGACCAGCTCATCCACCGCTGCGCAAGCAATGCTGGTGGTGAACGTGACCACTGCTGGGGCTGGGTCGCCGCCGCCCTCCACATACGCTTCAGCCTTGCGCCGTTCAAACTCTGCGGGATCATTGCGCTGCAGACCTTCTGCTGCAGCACGCTGGGCGCTGATGACGCCAAGACACATCAGGCAAGGGTTGCTTGGTCGGATCGTCGTGACGCGGCCCGTCATGTCATAGTCCACCCCGCTTTTGGCCGACCGCATGCGCAATCCGACGTCGATCACGGGAATCCCGTAGTAGTGGGCAAGCCGATTCAGGGTCAGACGGCCCTGGTTGTCATCGGTACAACCGAAAAGCACGTCGCAAGACCGCAGAACGTCGCGCAGCGATGGATCGCCCACCCACGCGCGCCGGGTGACTACATGGTTGCCCAAGCCGCACGCCTCGATTTCGCGTGCGAGGATGTCCACTTTGGCCAGCTTGGCAGGTACGTCTGCAGCGCGTGAACCGTGGACACGATTGAGGTTGGTCGTGTCGATCGTGTCGTTGTCCATCAACGCCAAGTGACCGACCCCCAGCCGAGTCAGCAGCGAAACCACGGCACTGCCCGTACCACCGCAACCGACTACGCCGACGCGTAGCGCCCGCACGATCGGATTAAATCCTTTGCCGAACAGTGCTGCCTGTCGAGTCAAAAACGCCGTGTCTTCATGCCCAGCATCCTCACGCCAGATCTTGATCTGGCTTCCGACAATGGAGATCGATGAGGCTTGCGTGGATGCCTTAGCCGATGTCCACAGGCGCCCCACGATGGCGTCGTCCTGGCCGAAGACCATGCTAGCAAGCCCCTGTGTGCCCTTGTTGAAGGTGGTGCGCGCCAGCTCAGCTTCGTTGCGGTCGTCCTGGTCGGAGAAGAACGCCTTGGCCCCAGGATGTGTGTGAACCAGCCCAGGAACGAGGTTGCGATGCTGCGCCAAGCCCAGCAGCCGCATGAATCCCTGCGTCGACCACGTCACATGCGTCGAGGAGGACGAAACCATTTCGTCTGACGTGATCGGCACCACCTCGTGCGAGATCAGGCGGAGGCGTGGCTGCTTGGACCACGGGTCTGCTGCGATCTCGGCCTTGCCGAACAGCACATAGGCGGCTGCCTCAGTGCCGTTTTCCCGGTGAAGCAGCGCGCGCAGCGCCGCTTCATGGGATTCAAGCAAGATGATGTCCAGCGCTGCGGCCGACATCACTTGGCCTCCGCTAGTGCGTGCTCGATGCGCTTGATCATCGTGTGCAGGCCATCGACACCCGGCCGCCAGCTGGTGTTGTGGCGAGACCAGCGTTGCCAGTTGCGGCCCATGAAGGCGTGCGGCTGATCCGCACATGTCGGGTAGCGATCAGCAGACACCAGCGTCAACCAGGGGTCGCAGAAGAACATATCCGGTGCCACGTCGGGATAGCCGGGAGGGAGGATCACCAACACGTCGGCCGCAGGGTGGTTGAACTTGCCTTGCGGCAGTTGCATCTGCTTCAACACAACACCCGTGTGCGAGCCGTCACCGACCACTTCCACGGCGAAGCCGTGGCTGTCCAGATAGCGCTGATCGGCCTCCGGCAGCGCCGCGAGTCCTTCCGTCGTGTCACGGATCAGCGTGATGAAGCGCTCGATGCCCGGCTTGCTGAGGTCGAGCAAGTCGGCGTCGCGAATGAGAACATCCTGGCCGCCGCCGCGGACTTCGAGGTAGACGTCATAGGTGTCGGTAGGGACGCCAGCCAACACCTTCAAGATCTTGCCGCTGATCGAGGGCTTACCCCATTCCATTTGGCGATTGTCGATCGTGAACTTGAATGCGCGGTCCGTCTGGAAGATGACGAAACGCTCCGCGCCGAGCTCACGCAAGTCGTAAGTCTCGTCGAGACGCAGATCTTCAAATTCGCCGGATGGCAGGATCGCGTAGATGCTGTAGTCAGCCACCGGGCGAACTCCAGCAGCCTGCAGGATCTGGCGGCCGGTGGGGACCGGATCACTCAGATCCAGGTTGCGCTCGTTGAGCTGTTCATCGGCCACCACGATACGGTAAAGGTGTGCCAGACGAAGGCCACGGCCTTCGCGGATGGCGGCACCGATGTCTTCGAGCGGGATGCGGCTGTCATCGCCAGGATTTTGCGTTTGCATTTGATTGACTTTCTGTCGGCCATCTGCGGGATTGCAGTTTTCTTGGCCTCCACTAAGTCAATCGCGGCCGAAATCCGGACCGGAAAGCTGAATCAAACTTTTTTTATAGTGATCGCGCCAGCCGGGAGGTCACCGCAGATAAAGAAGCTGGGGCACCTCGGGCAAGTGCGCGCCTCTTCCTTTAGAGGGAAGTCGCCAGCGCGGACACGCCTGACGAAATCCTGGGCCTTCTCGCTACGCGTCTTGAGTTTGCGCTCGGTGATCTCCATCGGTTGCGTTGTCTCGCTGGTCAGGTAGGTCACTTCGACCTGGGCCGATCCGCCATACGCCTGCGTGGTCGCGAGGTGGAGCAAGGTGTACTCGATGTCATCGAAGGCATTGGATCTGGGCTTCCCGGTCTTGACGCGCCGAACGACGATTTGCCCGTTGTCGCCACGGGCGACACTATCCGGTCGGACAAGTATTTCGCCTTCCGCCCAGCCGAGCGAGATGGGAGTCGCGGGAGCCGGTACGCCGAGACTGCGGGTCTCAACTACAACATCCACAAGCCGCCGAGCGATGCGGCGGTAGTCTTCCGCATAGCCATGATCGACCGGTCCCTTTGATTGCCATGCCTGGTCGAAGCGTACGCCGAGTTCGGCTTCGGCCGGCATCGTCATTGCATGCACGGTCTTGAGCCAATCGAACACGTTCGAAACAACGTTGTGCATCTTCATGAAGGCCGTCTCCGTGCGGCGGCCTCCAAGTTTCATGACGTGGGTATAGAGAAACCGGCGTGGACATCGTTCGAACAGGTTGACTTGACTGTCGGTCCAGGCCGGCTTCTGCTCCCAAACAATCTGCAGGGCTGACGATGCTCGCAGTCCTGCATGGCGCTGAGCCGGAACCGGTAGTTGGATCAGGTGATGCAGGATGGAGGGCATGAACTTGGAAGGGTTGCGCGTTCTGCCATCCGACTGAACTGACGACGCGTAGAGGAACAATCGATCGCGCGCACGGGAGAGGGCGACGAAGAACAGGCATTCTTCCTCTTCATCGTGCCCGGCCTTCACCGCTTCCAGTCCGGTCATTTCGTCGGAGCCATGAATGAGCCCGTCGGGTGGCACGCAGCGCGGTGCCATGTTGTTGCGCGGCAAGCCCGAGGTCACCATGCCAGGAATATGTACTGTGTGGAACTCGAGCCCCTTGCTGGCATGGATCGTCATCAGGCGGACGGCATCGATGCCGTCGGCAACACCTGGAAAATGGCGCAACCCACGATCTTCCGAAAGTAGGACGAGTCGGCGAATGCGATCAAGGAGGCGCACGCAAGGTGAGCCGGTGCCGGAGGGTTGCTGACGGCAGAAGTTGAGGAACTGCCAAAGTGCCAAGCCCTTCATCCTGCTTCGTGCATCGCCTGCCAGATACAGCGACTTGGCGAGGCCGAGCCGATCTATCACCCATGTGGTCAAGATGCTCCAAGGGTTGCCCGTCGGACTCACCCCATCGAAAAGCATGGCGGCCCGGGCTAGTGCCGTCTTGCTGGCTTCCGCAAATTCCGGTGGCCAGTTTTTATTCAGGCGCCACTCGAGAGGCGCCACTTTGCTTTCGCGCAGGCATTCGATGATCTGCACCACATCCTGCAGCGGCAGTTCGTACGTCGACATCGTGGACACGCGCACCAGTCCAACGGCATAGGGGTCGCTCAGCATCGAGAGCATGGCGAGAAGATCCTTGATCTCCGGTCTCTCAAACAGACTGCCAAGGTGAAGCACAGGGATGCCTCTGGCTTCGAGGCCCTCGGCAATTTCGCTCAGGCGGGCATTGGATGCGCAAAGAAGCGCTTGATGACGGAATGCAGTGCCGCTTTCCTGTTGGTACTTGATCGTGGCAGCTACCGTTGAGATTTCGTCATCGGTTGAGCGCACAACCTTGAACTCTGGCTTGGTGCCCGAAGCCCCGCGGCTTGCATTCAGATGCAATGGCACGGGCCCAGTCGATGCTTTCATGGTGCCGGAGAAGGCAGTAAAGGCATTGATGACCTCTTGTCGAGAACGATAGTTGACGCCGAGTTGGGCGATTTGCGCTCCGGGAAAATCCAAGTTGAATTGAGCCATGTTGGTGGCCGATGCGCCGCGAAACCGGTAGATGGATTGCCGCGCGTCTCCTACCACCCAAAGGTTTCGCCCGTCACCAACAATGGCTTTGAGAAGGCGCACAGACGAGCAGTTGACGTCCTGGTATTCGTCCACCAGCACATGGTTGTGCCGCGCGCGCAAAGCATTTCTCACCTCGGCATCGGTTTCTACCAGTCGCACAGGTTGGGCAACCAGATCGCCGAAGTCGATCAGTTGCCTCGCCGCCATCAGGCGCTCGTAAGTCTCGTAGACCAAGGCAACTTCCATGCACTTCTCGGCGCTCTTCATCGCCTCGGCATCCGGACCGCAACTCTGTGCCATGGCTAGGGCCAATGCCCGGTAGCCGGCGGCATCGACCACTTCGTCCTTGGCGCGTGAAATCGCACTGAGCATGTCACTGAGATCAAGCGCCGGATCCCACAAGTTCCGGAAGTGGCGCAGCGATAGCCGCGGCAGCTCGTCCTCCAGCAGTTCGATGCCTTCGGATCGATCAATGAGACGGGGGTTGGCGGGAAGTCCGAGCTTGTCATGAAAACGGCGCACGATATCCAGGCCGAATGCATGAAACGTACCGATCCACATCGCTGCGGCAGCCCGCGGATTGCGGGCGGCGAGCCGCTCGCATAACTCGTTCGCCGCCTTGTTGGAGAACGTGAGAACAAGGATGGAGATCGGATCCACGCCCTCAGCCAGAAGACTCTCGATGCGCTGCACCAGTGTGCGGGTCTTGCCCGTTCCCGGACCTGCCTGTAACTGAAATGCTGTGTTGCGATGGTTGGCCGCCTCCATCTGGGTAGGGTCAGGGGTGGGCACGACAGCTGCTGCGGTAGGCTCCACGACGGCAGGCGGCTCGTTCGGCAAGAGCAGCGAATCCAGCAGTTGCTGCTGGACCACATGCAAGGGTGCTTCGAGGCGTGTGGCGACATCGGCGGAGGAGCAACCGCAGTCGATGTGGTGGTGCCGCACCATTGAACGCGGCAGCAAGAGCTCGCGCGCAAATAGATCCATCCGGACCTCTCTGCGTTCCCTGGCGCCGTAGTCGAGCACGCTTTCCACGCCGACCGGTGCATCTTCGGCCGAACGGCCGGGTTCGACTTCACCTGTCACCACGTTCTGAGCATCGCCCTCCAAGACGAAATGTCCCAGCTCGTGCGCTATCAAAAAAGCGCGGTCGAATGCCGAACCGATGTCTTCATACAGGATGCACTCGGCTTCACGGTCGAGCACTGCCCGACCGCCTTTCAGTGCCGAGTCACCAGTCGCCAACGCATACACATCGAGATCTCGCCGAGCCGCTTCGCGGTTGACGAGTTCGAGCAGGTTCCATGGATCAACACCGTCCGCGACCGCAGCCTGGTGGATGCGTTCTGCCTCGCGCCGTGCGGCCTCGGTTGCATCCATGATCAGTCTCGCAATGCCTGCAGAGCTTCCTTTTGGCTAGGTGTCAGCTGGGACGTCTCGACCGCTTGATCGAACGGTATCTGGGCGGCCACCTCGGGCTTCACGTTGGATCGAAAACTCAGGCTGGACGCCATGGTGGGCGGGCTACGCAGATAAGCCGAAACAGCATCAGCGGTCGCGCCAAGTTCGGCAGCGAGTTGCCGAACAAAGCGTCGGGGAAAGGTGGCAGCATCGATTGCTCGTTCACGCACGCGAATCAAGAACAAATTGCTGACGTCCAATCTCTTGGCTATTGACTTGAACGCTGTGGGTTGCAACTGCGCAAAGGGGTTGGCGATAGCAGCAGTGCCTTGTACCGACCCCATTGCTGCCTGGAATTGCCGCCAAGCCTGATCAACAACCTGATCTGACGAAACCTGAACCTCGTCGCTGGAATGGGAAGCATCCATCATCATTTCAATGGAGCAATCCACGAGGGCTAGCGAATGTTCCGGGTACTGGTTCAAGTAATGCTCCAGGGTGGCGCAGTCATGCCGGGGCTCAACGGAAAACGCGTGGAGAACCTCTTCTTCGTCGAGTCTGGAATTTTCGGTGTTCATAGTTCGGCTTCCTTTTCAAGGATGGCCTTGAGCGCTTTGCAGGCCCGGGTCTTCCTGTTGCAAACCGTTCGTTCGTCACATTTCAGCATGCTTGCAATTGTCATGATTGGGATTCCCTGCAGAAAGAGACCAACGACCTGATACTGATCCTGGGGTAGATGGTCAATCGCAGCGAATAACACCAACCGGAAAGCAGGATCGTCAATTTTTTTTGGATCGCCGCTCAGAAACTTTTCGAGTGCCGCTTCGACTTCTGCGGAAATCTCAGGACCTTCATCATCTTTGCTACCTAACGGAACCGTCTTGATCTTGCGAGTGGCGGGGCCAATCTTGCGCAGTACAGTAGTTCGAAGCGCAACCATTGCCTTGTCAAAGCGGATCTCGTAGAAGTCGAGCAAACCGGGGTGTGTGTTGCAGTCATTGGTGAGCAGGACGACGAAACGGCTGCGAATCTCATCGCGAATGTCTGCTGCACCGTCCATGCGCGCATCGGGAATCGCTGAGTACAGCGATTGATCAAGCCGCTTCAACAGGATACGAAAGGTTTTCTCGAACTGTCCCTGATCTCCATCGACCCAGGCCCGCCGCAGAAAGTGAAACACGACTTCTGTGGGCACATACTGCGGGTGCTTTCTTGACGCCCCGTCGAACCGCGAAAGCCGAGTCCCTGCGTCGAGCGCGTCAAGCTTCTCGATGCAAGCCTCGATCTCCGGTGGCCGCTCGTAGGGCTTGCCGTCTTTGTCCTTGCGTTTAAGTGCTGCCGGCATTCCTTGACTCCCGTATTCTTCTTTGGTGGATCAGGGTGACTGTGTTCGTTTTAACGAATGCGAATCGGCAACGACACTTGCGGCTGGATCGGCACCAGCGTCTTCGCATAGGCGCGCAGAATTTCGTTGTAGAGGTCGGCATGCTTGGGGGCCTCGACGGTGATGATCAGTGCGTAGCGGATCTTCTCGGCACCGTTGGCCTTATGGCCAGCTTCGCGCGCGTTGTAGTGGATGTCGAAGACCGGGTTCTTGAGGGTGCTGCCGCGCATGTTCTTCGCGCTGTGCAGCACCGTTTCCCATTTGCCCATGTCAGAGCGCCGCTCTTCCTCTGTAGCGTATTTCTTCATGTCGAAGAAGCTTTTGGTGTCGGCGTTGGTCTTGCCGTCCTTGATCTTTTCGTCGCTGGGGCGGAAAACGACTTCCAGGCCTGCGCGCGTGTACGCGGCGGCGTCCTGCGGATCGGTCAGCGAGGCATAGCAGAAGGTCGCCTTGAGTCGAATACTGCCTTTCAGGCCGCCGATGGGCAATGGCAGTGAGGCGCGCAGGTATTTGCCCGGCTTCAACTCTCCCTGGTAAACCACGCGCGCGACCCCTTCAGGGCAGGTGATGATGCTCATCAGGTCTTCGGGCACCTTACCCCAGCCGACTTCGAGCTTGTCGTACGTCGCAGCGTCTGCGGCGTGGACCAGCAGCGCCTTGATCGCCAACGGCGACAACTCGGGTCCGAGGATGGCGCGAATGCCGACCGCGCTGCGCAACAGATACGGAGAAGCGAAGCTGGTGCCCAGCTGCGGTGAGAGCGCCGCTTTCTTTCCCGGTGAGAGCACATGGAAGTAGTTCCCGGCATTGCCACCGAACGCCATCAGGTCAGGTTTGATGACACCCGGGCTGCGGCCAGGGCCGACGGCACTGTACGGTGCACGCGCCCAGGTGGCTTCAGTGTCGTTGGCTGCCCCGACGGCCAACGCGTTGACGCAGTCCGAAGGCACCTGCACGCGGGCATTGCCGGAGGCCCGGTCCATCTGGCCGTTGTTGCCAACGGCCACGGTCATCAAGGTGTCGCCATCGCTCAGCAGGTCGTCGATGACCGACGTCCAGGCGTGTACGTCGGTGTCTTCAATCGGCAGATCAGGGCCGAGGCTGAGGTTGATGAACTGGTACTGCCGTGAGAGCAGCACCTGCTCGACGAAGCCCAAGGTCCGGTACAGCTCCAGCGGGTCTTCCGTATCGGCGTCCTTGTCGAGTACGCGCAGGTGGTCTACATAGGCGAAGGGGCGGCTGGCGGCGCCGTTCGGCTGGATGGGACCGAACAGGAAGGCGGAGCTGACGGCCAAGCCATGCTCCAGGCCCGCCGGATCGTCCTGCGCGTCTTCGTCCAGAACACGGTAAGAGCGCAGCCACGGGCCGATGGCATGTTGCTTAGGCAGGCCGCCGTCGAGGATGGCGACCCTAGGCTCCGACGACAGCGGCTGCTCGGTCGGCAAGCTACAGCCTACCGTTACCTCGCCCGTACGGTGCACGGGCCGCATGCCGCGCAGCTTGGGCACCGGACGGATGACGCGCACGAAGACGAATTCGGCAAGCCGCTCAATGTGGTCGTGCTTGCCTTCGACGGGCACGAACCAAAGGTTGCCCGCTGTGAAACCAAGGTCGCTGTGAACCTTGACTCTCACCTCCTTGGCGTAATTCACGAAGGCCTGCTGGACGAGCAGGCGGCTCTCATCGGGCAGCAGGTGAATACCGACCTCAAAGAAGCGATCCTTGGGGCTGCCATAGTCGGCGATGCGCTCGCGAGGCGTGAAGGCGGAAAACTGCTCGATGTGTGCCAGGTCCAACGCTTCGTCTGACTCGGGTTCGATCTGCCGAGTCCACTTATTGAGATGGCGAAATGCCTGGCGCTTTCCGGCGACGAACAGCTCTGTCGTCGTGCATTCCTGGGGCTCGCCCTTCTTGGTCCAACCGCCAGGTGTCACCTTCACGGTTCGGCTACCGACCGATTCCAGACCCACGGCGCGCAGCATTGCCGTCGGGAAGAAGGACCGGGCGATGTAGCTGGGGTTCATCGTCAGCCGGGCCACCCCAAAATCGCCAGGACAAGCGTTCGAGGGCAATGCGTCGAGGTCCGTCGCGGTCGCCGAGAATTGCGGCGTCAGTCGCTGCGCGGCCTGCGCGAAGGAATAAACCTCCGCTTTGCCTGGCATGCGCTTCGGCCCTTTGATGTCATGCGTCAGCAGCTCGCCGCGCCCGATCAGAAAATTGGTTTGGCTCATGCGTCAGGCTTTCCTTTCGAGGTTTTCTTCGCTGCCACGGGCTGCTCACTGGTGTACTTGCGGATCGTGTCGCGGCTGACGCCGGTGATGTCGGAGATGGTGTGCTGCGACAGGCGGGTCTGCTTGGCCAGCAGGACTGCCAGATCGATGCGGCCTTGGCGTTCCAGAACCAGTGCGCGCGATTTAACGAACTCCTCGATCAGATCGGCGTCCGAGGCCGTGCCTAATGCAACAGCGCGCCGGAAACGCTGAAGATCCCGCTCGATGTCGCTGAACGACTCGCCGTTGAAGGCGAAGGTCAGGATGTCGATCCAGCGGCCGAACAATGCATAGTCGGGGCCGAGAAAGCGCTTGATCGCCTGTTTGACCGTAGGCATTTCCGGCGCCTTGAAGTTGATCACCAAGTCGAAGCGACGCCACAGCGCGGGGTCGATCAGTTCCGCGTGATTCGTAGCCGCTAGCAATAAGCCGGTGGCAGGCCAATCATCGACTTCCTGCAGGATGACCGTGACTAGGCGCTTCAATTCGCCAATGTCGGTGTCGTCGCTGCGGCGTTTGGCGATGGCGTCGATTTCATCGAGCAGCAGCACGCAGGGGCTGCGCTTGGCGAAGTCGAGTGCGGCCCGCAGGTTGCTCCCGCTTCGCCCGAGCAGGCTGCTCATGACGGCGGTCAGGTCGAGTACATACAGCGGCACACCCAGTTGAGACGCCAGCCAGCGCGCGGTCAACGTCTTGCCGACGCCGGGTGGGCCGACGAAGATGGCCGAACGCGTGGGGTTCAGGCCCATCGATGCCAGTCGCTTGGTCTGGCGGCGTTCCTGGATCAACTGGCTCAAGGTTTCTTCCAGGTCCAGAGACAGCAGCGGCTGCTCACGATCAGGGTCGTCCTTGAAGACCTTCAGCAGCGACAACCTTGATTCGTCATCGACCGGAATTGGTTGTACTGGGGAAGCGGGCGGCGCGACCTTGCGCATTGGAGCGCTTGCGCGGGGCGCCTTCGCGCGGAGGTACAGATCCATCTGTTCAGCCAGCTCCGGATCCGTGTTGCGATACTTGCGCACGAGTCGGGCCACGAACAGCCGCACATCCTCCGTCTGCTCTGCAAGTGCAAGCCGAATCAGCTGGGCTAAATCTGATTGGACATCATTCATTTCGTCCAACATGTTTGTAAGTTGTTGATAATAAACAAGAAATAAAATATACAAAGCGGAATAGATGTATTTTCTCACGTTTTTGATGCAAAGGCCGAAAAAGATCGCAAGCGCAGCTGCTCGCGCACCAAAATGGAGAGCCAAGTCCCACGTGGATCAGATCGGATTGAAAGCCCTCCTAGCGCAGTGAACCGCTCCCGGAACAGTTCAGAACGACCACCGAGGTTCGACAGCGTGAGCTCGACCCTTAACGTGCATAGCAGGTTGACGGCGCGACCTGTCGCCTGTCAGGCTGAGTGACCGCAGCGCACCCGACTCCAGTCAATGCAGTTGGCTAGCTTTCAGGTAAGCCGATGACGGCTTGAAATCACGCACCGTGAAGCTGTCTATCGGCCTCGAGCTTCCGCGATCGCTGCACAGCAGCCATAGGCGGTAGAGTTTTTAACGACAACAACGGCCATACCGTCCACCAGCCAATAGCCGTGCATCTGCATTGACAGCCAGGCAGATCCCGAAGTCAAGCCGGAACATCCAGCCTCTCAAGGACGTGCCGCAACGCAGGTGGCCTCAATCCCATCAGCGGCAACTCGTTCAACGCGCACCCCAGCAGCGAATACCCACAACGAATTCCGCATATCGATGCGCCGATTCCTTCGCACCACGCAGCGCCGTCTCGCCCTCCAATCGGGGCATGACAGCAAGACCGGCACTGCAACAACACCTCCCCGAAATCCCTGCCGACGTGGCGCGGATCGCCACCGACGCTGAAGCCATCGCTGCGGCCCATCGGCTGGCGGCCGACTTCGCCCAAGGCGCGGCCGAACGCGACCGGGGCCGCATCCTTCCTTGGGACGAACTGGCCCGCTGGTCCGCCAGCGGCCTGGGCGGCATCACCGTGCCGCGCACGCACGGTGGGGCCCAGGTGTCGTACGCCACGCTGGCCGAGGTGTTCGTGATCCTGAACGCGGCCGACCCGTCCATCGGGCAGATTCCGCAGAACCACTTCGGCGTGCTGGGCGTGCTGCGCGAACTGGGCACCGAGGCGCAGAAGCAGCGCTTCTACGGCGAGGTGCTGGCCGGCCGCCGCCTGGGCAACGCGGGGCCCGAGCGCAAAGCCGATGGCGCCGCCACTGTCCTGCACAGCGGCACACGGCTTCGCACCACGCCGGACGGCCTGCGCCTGACCGGCAAGCGCTTCTATTCCACGGGCGCGCTCTTCGCGCACCGCATTCCCGTGCGCGCCATCGACGACGCGGGCCGTGCCGTGCAGGCCTGGGTGCCGCGCGACGCGCTTGGCTTGGCTGTGGTGGACGACTGGGACGCCTTCGGCCAGCGCACCACCGCCAGCGGCACGGTGGTGTTCGACGCTGTGCCCGTGTCGGCGGACGATGTGCTGCCGCTCTGGCGGTTGGCCGACCGGCCCGGCCTGTACGGCCCTACCTCGCAGTTGCTGCAGGCCGCCATCGACCAGGGCATTGCCGAAGCCGCCGTGGCCGATGCGATGCGCTACGTGCGCGAGCGTTCGCGCCCCTGGATCGATTCCGGCGTGGCGCACGCCCATGACGACCCCTACGTGATCGCCGACGTGGGCCGCCTGCAAATCGACCTGCAGGCGGCGCGCGAGGTGCTGCGCGAAACCGGCGAGCTGTTCGATGCCCTGGCCGCACAGCCGGGCCTGAGCGCCGAGGACAGCGCCCGCGCGTCGGTGGCGGTGGCCGAGGCCAAGGTGCTCACCACGCGCATCGCGCTGGAGGCCAGCGAGAAGCTGTTCGAGCTGGCCGGCTCGGCCTCCACCCGCGCCGCGCCCAACCTGGACCGCCACTGGCGCAACGCCCGCGTGCACACGCTGCACGACCCCGTGCGCTGGAAGCTGCACCTCATCGGCAACCACCGCCTGAACGGCGTGCTGCCGGCCCGGCATTCGTGGAACTGATCGGCTCAATGCCGCGCCTGCCCATGACTGAGTAAATGAGTGAGTGACCGATTGACCGATCCATCGCACATCCCCATGACCCTGCTGCAAGCCCCGCTCGACCCCCTGGCTGCTGCCGCTACCGCGCCGCCACCCGCAGCGCCCCCGCTGCATGCCCCGCAACGCATCGCCACCGATGCGGAGGCCATCGCCGCCGCGCAGCGCTACGCCGCGCGCATTGCCCCGGGCGCTGCGCGGCGCGACCGCGAGCGCCTGCTGCCGTGGGCCGAACTCGACGACTTCGTCGCCACGGGCCTGTGGTCGATCACCGTGCCCCGCGCCCACGGCGGCCCGGGCGTGTCCGCCGGCACGCTGGCCGAGGTGATCGCCCTCGTCAGCGCGGCCGACGGCTCGATCGGCCAGGTTCCGCAGAACCATTTCTACGCGCTGGAGGTGCTGCGCGTGGGTGGCACCGAAGCCCAGCAACGCTTCTTCTACGGCCGCGCACTGGCTGGCGAGCGCTTTGGCAACGCGCTGGCAGAAATCGGCCACAAGGATTTTCAGCGCCGCACGCGGCTGGTGCCGGACGGCGAAGGCTTTCGCGTGCGGGGCCGCAAGTTCTACTGCACCGGCGCGCTCTATGCGCACTGGATTCCCACGCTGGTGGTGGCCGACGACGCGGGCCGCGATGTGACCTACCTCGCCTTCGTGCCGCGCACGGCCGAAGGCGTGCACATCACCGACGACTGGGACGGCTTCGGCCAGCGGGTCACCGGCAGCGGCTCGGTGCAGTTCGACGACGTGCGGGTAAAGGCCGAATGGGTCGTGCCGTTTCTCGCATCGTTCGAGCGGCCCACGCCCATCGGTCCGCTGGCGCAGCTCCTTCACGCGGCGATCGACCTGGGGCTGGCCTGCGGTGCGCTGGCCGCCACGCTGCCCCAGGTACGCGACCACGCACGGCCCTGGATCGACGCGCGAGTGGAGCGCGCCGCCGACGATCCATTGCTCATCCAGCAGGTGGGCGAAACCGCCGTGCGGATTCGAGCCGCCGAAGCCCTGGTGCGCCGCGCCGGCCGCTTCGTCGATGCGGCCCAGGCCAACCCGACTGAGCAGAGCGTGGCCGAGGCTTCCATCGCCGTCGCTGCAGCGCGGGCACTCACCACCACCGCGTCGCTCGACGCCGGCACGCGACTCTTCGAACTGGCGGGCACGTCGGCCACCACCGGCCAGCAGGGGCTGGACCGTTTCTGGCGCAACGCCCGCACGCACACGCTGCACGACCCGGTGCGCTGGAAGTACCACGCCGTCGGCAATTTCCACCTGAACGGCCGCATTCCGCCGCGCCACGGGGCCCTTTGACATGACGACACCGAACCCCAAGCACATCCTGCTCAACGCGTTCAACATGAACTGCGTGGGCCACATCAACCACGGCCTTTGGACGCACCCGCGCGACCGGTCCACCGACTACCGCACGCTGGGCTACTGGACCGACTTGGCGCGCACGCTGGAGCGCGGGCTGTTCGACGGCCTGTTCCTGGCCGACATCGTGGGCACGTATGACGTGTACCAGGGCAACGTGGACACGCCGCTGCGCGAGTCGATCCAGCTGCCCGTGAACGACCCGCTGCTGCTGGTTCCCGCGATGGCGGCGGCCACCCACCACCTGGGCTTCGGCGTGACGGTGAACCTGTCGTACGAGGCGCCCTACCTGCTGGCACGGCGGTTTTCCACGCTGGACCACCTGACGGGCGGGCGCATCGGCTGGAATGTGGTGACCGGCTACCTGGACAGCGCCGCCCGCGCCATGGGCCAGCCGCAGCAGTTGCCGCACGACGAGCGCTACGAACGCGCCGACGAATACCTGGACGTGCTCTACCAACTGTGGGAGGGCAGCTGGGAAGACGGCGCCGTGCGCCGCGACAAGGCCGCGCGCGTGTTCGCCGACCCGGCGAAGGTGCACAAGGTGGTGCACCACGGCCGCTACTTCGACGTGGAGGGCCATCACCTCAGCGAGCCTTCGCCGCAGCGCACGCCGGTGCTGTTCCAGGCGGGCAGCTCGGGCCGGGGCCAGCAGTTCGCGGCGCGCCATGCTGAATGCGTGTTCATCTCCCCGCCCAACAAGGAAGCGGCCCGCAAGACGGTGCAGGCCCTGCGCGAGCAACTGGTGCGCGCGGGCCGCCGCCCGGACGATGTGAAGGTGTTCGTGGGCGCGGCGGTGGTGGTGGGCCGCACCGAGGCCGAGGCGCGCGAAAAGCATGCCGACTACCTGCGCTACGCCAGCCGCGAGGCGGGACTGGCGCATTTCGCCGCCAGCACCGGCATCGACTTCGCGCAGTACGACCTCGACGCGCCGGTGGACTATTCGCCCGGCAACGCCATCGAGTCGGCCAGCCGCACGGCGCAGCAGCACGGCTGGACGCGCCGCAAGCTGCTCGAGCTCTTCGCGCTGGGTGGCCGCTACCCCGCCATCGTGGGCGATGCGCAGCAGGTGGCCGACGAACTGCAGGCGTGGGTGGCCGAGACCGGCGTGGACGGCTTCAACCTCAGCCGCACCGTGGTGCCCGAAAGCTACGAGGACTTCATCGACCTGGTGGTGCCCGAGCTGCAGAGCCGCGGCGTCTACAAGACCGACTACGCCGAAGGCACCCTGCGCCACCGGCTCTTCGGCGAGGGCGACCGGCTGCCGGCGCGGCACGCCGCGCAGGCCTTTCGCCGCACCCCTGTCCGCTCCGCGAATGCCACTGAAGCCGCCGATGCCGGCGATGCCGCCAAAACCACGGACGGCACGAATGGCACGGCTGTGCAGCACGCGGCCCGCCATTCCCCATCCGTCCTGGAGGCCCAGCCATGAAACGCCTTGCCCGGCATCTGCTTTCCTTCGTTGCCGTGCTCGCCGCCGCGGGCCTGGCCCCGGCGCTGCACGCGCAGACCCCGGCGCCGACCGCGCCGCTGCGCATCGGCGTCACGCCGGGCTCGCTGGCCGACTCGGTGCAGGTGGCCGCACAGGAGGCGCGCCAGCAGGGGCTGGACGTGAAGGTCATCGAGTTCACCGACTGGACCACGCCCAACACCGCGCTGGAGGCGGGCGATATCGACCTGAACTACTTCCAGCACCAGGCCTTTCTGGACAACGCGATCCGCGAGCGGGGCTATGCCTTCGTCAGCGTGGCCACGGGCCTGCTGCCCAACATCGGGCTGTATTCGCTCAAGGTGCAGCGTTTCGCCGACCTGAAGGACGGTGCGCGCGTGGGCGTGGCCAACGACCCGGTGAACCAAGGCCGTGGCCTGCTGTTGCTGGAAAAGGCGGGGCTCATTCAACTCAAAGCCGGCGTGGGTGCGCGCGGCAGCGTGAACGACATCGTCGCCAACCCAAAGAAACTGCGCTTCGCCGAGATCGAAGGGCCGCAACTGGTGCGCGCGCTGGACGACCTGGATCTGGCCCAGGGCTACCCCGCCCACTATGTGAACGCCGGGCGCCCCCAGGTGGCGGGCAGCGCGCTGCTGTACTCGGGCATCGATGATCTGGCCTATGCGATTCGCTTCGTGGCGCGCAAGGACAAGGCCCAGGACCCGCGCATCAAGCGGTTCGTGAAGGTCTACCAGGACTCGCCCGCCGTGCGCGCGCAGATCAGCAAATCCTTCGCGGGCAACGACCGGCTTTACAGCCTGCCGTGGCTGGCCCGGCCGGCGCCGTGATGCCGCTTCTTCGATCTCCCTCTCTCAACCCTTTCCTTCACCTTTACGGCCTCGCTGAGCCGCCCCATCCATGACTTTCCCTCGCTTTCTTCTCGCGCCCCTCGTCGCACTTTCCCTGCTGGGCACCAGCGCCGTCCACGCGGCCGACAAGCTGCGCATCGGTGTGTTGCCTGGCGTGTACGCCGATGCCATTGCGGCGGCGGCCAAGGACGCCAAGGCCCAGGGCATCGACGTGACGGTGACCGAGTTCACCGACTGGACCACGCCCAACGTGGCCGTGGATTCCGGCGACCTGGACATCAACTTCTTCCAGCACCAGCCGTTCCTGGATAACGCGATCCAGAAGAACGGCTTCAAGCTGGCCAGCGCGGGCACGAGCTTTCTGGCGAACATCGGCCTGTATTCGCTCAAGCACAAGTCGGTGAACGACGTGCCCGTGGGCGGCAAGGTGGGCTTGGCCAACGATCCGGTGAACCAGGGGCGCGGCCTGCTGCTGCTGCAAAAGGTCGGTCTCATCACGCTCAAGCCGGGCGTGGGCTTCGTGGGCACGGTGGACGACATTGTCCAGAACCCCAAGAAACTGCGCTTCGTCGAGGTGGAAGGTCCGCAGCTCGTGCGCATCACGGGCGACGTGGACATCGCGCAGGGCTACCCGCATTTCATCGTGGCATCGAAGGCGTTCGACCCGTCCAGCGGCCTGGCGTATTCGGGTGTGGAAGACGCGCGCTTCGCCATCCAGTTCGTGGTCAAGGCCAGCCGCACGCAGGACCCGGTGATCCAGAAGTTCGTGAAGGTGTTTCAGAACTCCGACGGGGTCAAGGCCGCCATCGACCGGGCCTTCGCAGGCGACAAGCGCCTGTACGTGCTGACCTGGACGCAGCAATGATGCGCACGCACCGCTTTCTCCAAGCCGCCGCCGGCGCAGTGCTGGGCGGCCTGCTGGTGGCCGCCGCCTTCACCGCGCACGCTGCCGATGTGATCCGCATCGGCTCCACGCCGGGCGTCACGTCCGACGCCATCGAGGCCGTGGTGGCCGACGCCCGCGCACAGGGCCTGGACGTGAAGCTGGTCGAGTTCACCGACTGGACGCTGCCCAACGAGGCGGTGAACAACGGCGACATCGACCTGAACTTCTTCCAGCACCAGGCATTCCTGAACAACGCGATCAAGGAACGCGGCTATTCGCTGCAATTGGTGGGCCTGGGCCTGCTGCAGAACATCGGTATCTATTCCAACCGCATCCAGCGCCTGGAGGACGTGCCCGACGGCGCCAAGGTGTCGGTGGCCAACGACCCGGTGAACCAGGGCCGCGGCTTGCTGCTGCTGCAAAAGGCCGGCCTCATCACGCTGCGCCAGGGCAACGCCGTGGGCGCCAGCGTGAACGATGTGGTCGGCAACCCGAAGAAGCTGCGCTTTTATGAGATCGAAGGCCCGCAGCTCATCCATTCGCTGCAGGACGTGGACCTGGCCGTGGTGTGGCCCAGCTACTTCGTCAACGCGGGCAAGAAAGAGCAGGCCAGCCGCGCGCTGCTGTATTCGGGCATCGACGATTCGTTCTATGCGATGGGCTTCGTCGCGCGCAAGGACAAGGCGCAAGACCCGAAGATCGCCCGCTTCGTGCAGTTGTTCCAGAACTCGGCCCAGGTGCGCAATGTGATCGCCGGCCGGTTCAACAACGACGCCAAGCTCTACACCCTGCCCTGGAAAACGCAATGACGACCGCCACACCCCGCCCCTCGCTGTGGCGCACCGTGGCCGGACCCGCGCCGCAGCGGCCCGCCGCCGCCGGTGCCTCGCCCGGCACACCCGTGCAGGACCTGCAGCCGACCCAGCCTGCAAGACGCCGAGAAGGCGCGACCGGGCTCACCGGCACGGTGGCCTTCGACCGCGTGGCCAAGGTGTACGACTCGTCCGCCGGCCCCGTGCCCGCGCTGGAGGGCATCAGCCTCGACATTCCGGCCGGCAGCATCTTCGGGATCATCGGGCGCAGCGGCGCGGGCAAGTCGAGCCTGCTGCGCACCATCAACCGGCTCGAATCGCCCACGTCCGGCCGGGTGCTGGTGGACGGGGCGGACATCGCCGCGCTGGACGACGACGGCCTGGTGGCGCTGCGCCGGCGCATCGGCATGATCTTTCAGCACTTCAACCTGCTGTCGGCCAAGACGGTGTACGACAACGTGGCGCTGCCGCTGCGCGTGGCCGGCGTCCGGCCTGCCGAAGTGCACCGCCGCGTCGAAGAACTGCTGGCGCTGGTGGGCCTGCAGGACAAGCACCGCACCTTTCCCGCGCGCCTGTCGGGCGGGCAAAAGCAGCGCGTGGGCATTGCCCGTGCCCTGGCCACCGGCCCCGAAATATTGCTGTGCGACGAGGCCACCTCGGCGCTGGACCCGGAGACCACGCATTCCATCCTGCAACTGCTGCGGGACATCAACCGGCGCCTGGGGATCACCGTGATCCTCATCACGCACGAGATGAGCGTGATCCGCGAGATCGCCGACCAGGTGCTGGTGCTGGAACAAGGCCGCATCGCCGAGCTGGGCGAGGTGTGGCAGGTGTTCGGCGCGCCGCAGCACGATGCCACCCGCGCGCTGCTGGCGCCGCTGCAGCACGGCCTGCCCGACGACCTGCAGGCCTGCCTGCGGCCCGAGCCGCCCGCCACGGGCACGTACCAACGCATCCTGCGGCTGGGCTACACCGGCGAGGACGGGCTGGAGCCCGACTTCGCCCGCATCGCCACCGCGCTGCAAAGCCCGGTGCGCCTGGTGCATGGCGGCATCGACCGCATCCGCGGCCACGCGCAGGGGCGGCTGCTGCTGTCCGTTCCCGGTGCGGTGGCAGTGCCCCCGCTTTCATCCCTGGTGCAAGGCCCTGGCGCCATTGCCCATTCCATCGAGGTGATCGGCCATGTCGCTGACGTTGAGCATTCCCTTTGAGCGCTACACCCAGGCGTTCGCCGATACGCTGGCGATGGTGGGGGCCTCCGCCGGCATCGCTTTCGTGGCGGGCATTCCGCTGGCGGTGCTGCTGATCGTTACGGCGCCGGGCGGTTTTCTGGCGTCGCCGCGCGTGCACCGCGGCGTGGGCAGCGTGGTCAACGGCTTTCGGGCCACGCCCTTCATCGTGCTGCTGGTGGCGCTGATCCCGTTCACGCGGATGGTCACCGGCACCACCATCGGCGTGTGGGCGGCCATCGTGCCGCTGGCCATCAGCGCCACGCCGTTCTTCGCGCGCATCGCCGAGGTGAGCCTGCGCGAGGTGGACCCGGGCCTGATCGAGGCCGCCCAGGCCATGGGCTGCCGCAAGTGGCACATCGTCTGGCACGTGTACCTGCCCGAGGCGCTGCCGGGCATCGTCGGCGGTTTCACCATCACGCTGGTGGCGCTCATCAGTTCGTCGGCCATGGCCGGCGCGGTGGGGGCGGGCGGCCTGGGCGACCTGGCCATTCGCTACGGCTACCAGCGCTTCGACACGCAGGTGATGCTGATCGTGATCGCGGTGCTGATCGCCCTGGTGTCGCTGGTGCAGTTCAGCGGCGACCGCTGGGTGCGCTGGCTGCGCAGCCGCTGAACGCCGTGCGCACAACGAATCCGAACCCGAATCCGAACTTTTCCTTCCCATGAGCCTGCGCCCCGACATCTTCTGGTTCCTGCCCACCTCGGGCGACACCCGCTACCTGGGCACGTCCGACTTCGGCCGCGCACCCACCAACGGCTACCTGCGCCAGATCGCGGTCACGGCCGAACAACTCGGCTACGACGGCCTGCTCATCCCCACCGGCAGTTCGTGCCTGGACCCGTGGGTGACCGCCGCCAGCCTCGTGCCCGTCACCCAGCGCATCAAGCTGCTGGTGGCCTTGCGCACATCGCTGGGCCACCCCACCGCGTCGGCGCGCCAAGCGGCCTCGCTGGACCAGGCCCTCGGCCCGGGCCGGCTGCTGCTGAACGTGGTGCCGGGCGGCGACGCCACCGAACTGGCGGCCGACGGCGTGTTCTACGACCACGACGCGCGCTATGCCGCGAGCGACGAATTCCTGGCCATCTGGCGCCGCCTGCTGCAGGGCGAAAAGGTCGATTTCGAGGGCCGTCACCTCAAGGTGCAGGGCGCGCAGAACTTCTTCCCACCCGTGACGCAGCCCTATCCGCCGCTTTACTTCGGCGGCTCGTCACCGGCCGCGCACGCGCTGGCGGCTCGGCACGTGGATGCCTACCTGACCTGGGGCGAGCCGCCCGCCGCCGTGGCCGAGAAGATCGCCGACGTGCGCGGGCACGCCGCGCGCCAGGGCCGCGACCTGGCCCGGCACCCGCTGCGCTTCGGCGTGCGCCTGCACGTCATCGTGCGCGAGACGAGCGAGGAAGCCTGGGCCGATGCCGACCGGCTCATCAGCCGCCTGACCGACGACGACATCGCCCGCGCCCAGCAGAACTACGCGCGCATGGATTCGCACGGCCAGCAGCGCATGGCCGCGCTGCACGGCGGCCGGCGCGACCGGCTGGTGGTGGGCCCCAACCTGTGGGCCGGCGTCGGGCTGGTGCGCGGCGGCGCCGGCACGTCGCTCGTGGGCAATGCAGAGGAAGTGGCCGCGCGGCTGCAGGAATACGTGGACGTGGGCGTGGACAGCTTCGTGCTGTCGGGCTACCCGCACCTGGAAGAGGCCATCCGCTTCGCCGAACTGGTGTTCCCCCGGCTGGCAGGCAAGCAGGCCGTGACGCTGCGCGATCAGTCGCTGACTGGCGGGGCCTTCGACATCCGTGCGACGCGCGAGGCGGCCGTGACGGCCGTGGCGGAGGCTGAAGCGGAGTCCGTGCGCTGAGCCTCCTGGCCAAGGCAGCTGCAGGCACCCATCACCCAATCACCAAGCACCAAGCACCAAATATGCCTCCAGCGCTTTAACAGCATGCGCTAACAGCTATTAAAACAGTAGCAAATCCGCCACGGGTCTCAGAACGTTTCCCAGTCGTCATCCGACCGCGATGCCGCAGCGGGCGCAGCGCGCTGTGCGGCAGGCTTGGCGGACGGTGCTGCGGGCTTGTGCGCAGCAGGCGCCTTGGGTTTGGCGGCGGGAGCGGACAACGCAGGCGCCGGGGAAGCAGGCTTCGGATGGGCCGGTGCCGATGCCGCCGACGCTGATGGCGAAGGCGCACGCGGCTTGGAAGGCGGGGCGGGAATGGCGGGGCGCGCGGGCGCTGGCCGGCTCGCCACGCGGGCCGGGGCGGATGCCGCACTGCGCACGGGCGCAGAGACGGCGGCGGGCGGGCGCACCGCAGCCGCCAGCGGCACGGCACCGGCCGCCACGCGGAACTGCGACACGGCCTCCCGCAGGCGCTTGGCCTGCTCTTCCAGCGACGAGGCGGCGGCGGCGGACTCTTCCACCAGCGCAGCGTTCTGCTGCGTGGCCTGGTCCATCTGCACCACGGCCTGGTTGACCTGGTCGATGCCCGACGACTGCTCGATGGAGGCGGCCGAGATCTCGCCCATGATGTCGGTCACGCGCTGGACCGAGGCCACGATCTCCTGCATGGTGGCGCCTGCGCGCTCCACCTGGGTCGAGCCCGCGCCCACCTTGCCGACCGACTCGTCGATCAGGCCCTTGATCTCTTTGGCGGCGCTGGCGCTGCGCTGGGCCAGCGCCCGCACCTCGCTGGCCACCACGGCGAACCCCCGGCCCTGCTCACCCGCGCGGGCCGCTTCCACCGCAGCGTTCAGCGCCAGGATGTTGGTCTGGAAGGCGATGCCGTCGATCACCGTGACGATGTCGGCGATGCGGCGCGAGCTGTCCGAAATCGCCTGCATGGTCGCCACCACCTCGCCCACGGCCGCGCCACCGCGCTGGGCCACCGCCATGCTGCTGGCGGCCAGTTGATTGGCTTGCCGCGCGCTGTCGGCGTTCTGCTTCACGGTGGACGACAGCTGCTCCATGCTGGCGGCCGTTTCTTCCAGCGACGCGGCCTGCTGCTCGGTGCGGCCGCTCAGGTCGCCGTTGCCCAGCGCGATCTCGCGCGAGCCGGTGTGGATCTCCTCCACGCCCTGGCGCACCTGCGTGACCATGCGGGCCAGGCCCTCCTGCATGGTGCGCGCGGCGCCCATGAGCCGGCCGATCTCGTTGGTCGAACGCACTTCGATGCGCGTGGTGAGATCGCCCTGCGCCACGGTTTCCAGCAGCGCGCCAGCTTCGTCCAGCGGCGCCAGCACGTTGCGGCGGATGAACACCCAGCACAGGATCGCCAGCACCACGCCCACCACCATCAGCACCCCGGCCGCCACTTCGGCGATCTTCAACAGGCGCACCGATTGCGCCTGCAGGGCGTTGCCGCGCTGGCCTTCGGCCTCGAAAAGCTGCTTCATCAGCCCCTCCATGTCGGCCAGCAGCTTGTTGCGCTGGGCGACGATCTCCTTGCCGCTGTATTCGGCTTCGTTGCCGCCCGCCAGGCCTACGGCGCCGCGCTGCACCAGCGCGGCGTAGGCGTCGAAGGCGGTGAGCATCGAGGCGGCCAGCTGGCGCTCCTGCGACCAGTCGGCCGGCAGGCCCTGGGCCACGGACTGCAGGATGGGGCGCGCTTCCTGCATGGATTTTTCGGCGCGCGTGGTCTGCGAGCGCACGCTTTCGGGCGGGTCGCCGCGCAGCACGTTGCGGTGGCCCACGGCCAGGGCCACGCGGTTGTCCCACATGCGGATTTCGGCCTGCTTGAGCGCGAGCATGTCGCGCGTGGTGCGGTCCTGCACCTCGCCGGCCACCACGCCGGCGCGCGTGCCGACCCAGCCCACGCCCACCGAGACGAGCAGGGCGCCGGTGAAGAACAGCAGCACGAGCAGCAGCGCCACCCGGATGGAAAGATTCCTGAACATGCGCGCGCCCCTTGATCGAACCGGCCCAAGACGGGCCACACCCCACACCATTTGCAACAAAAAGTTTGCCAGAAAAAGCCGACGAAACCCGTCGGCTACCGGTGATTTATCGCTTTGTGTCGGCACGGCTACGGCCAAGCAAACGCAAGGCTCGGCCCAATTTAAAACAAACGTTTGATTTATCGTGGTGTAATCCGCCGCGATGTCCCCCCAAAGCCCCCCCGACGCCCCCGCCGAAACCCCGGCCGGCCCCCCCACGGCACGCTTGCGGCTGCTGCACGCGGCCCTGCGGCTGTTCGCCGAGCGCGGCTATGCCAAGACGTCGATCCGCGCCATCGCGCAGGCGGCCCAGGCCAACGTGGCGGCGGTGAGCTACTACTACGGCGACAAGGCGGCGCTGTATTCGGCGCTGTTTTCCGAGCCGTTCGGCGACATGCCGACGCTGGTGGCGGACTTCACCCGCGACGGCCTCGACCTGCGCGAGGCGTTCCAGCGCTATTTCAGCGGGGTGCTGTCGCCCCTGCAGCACGGGGAGATGGCCCGCCAGTACATGCGGCTGCACATCCGCGAAATGCTGGACCCCACCGAGCAGTGGGAAAAGGAGCTGGACCAGGACGTGCGCCAGCCCCACGACGCCATGGTGCGGCTGCTGTGCCGCCACCTGGGCGCGGCCGGCCCCGACGACGGCCTGCACCGGCTGGCCCTGGCCATCACCGGCCTGGCGTTCCAGATCTGGAGCCAGCAGGAAGTGGTGGCGGTGATGGAGCCGCAACTGCTGGACACCGCCGAGGCGGTGGACGCGTGGACCGCCCGCCTCACCGAATACGCGCTCGCCATGGTGGAAGCCGAGCGGGCGCTGCGCGCAGCGGCAGGTGCCGCCACCACGACCACCAAGACCACCGTGACCGCCGACGCCCCTGCCACCCCTGCCCGGCGCGCCGAGCCCCGGCGGCGCTGAAGCCTTTCTTGTCCCGACCATGAACACCATCCCTTCGCACCGCACCGCCCGCGCCCTGCTGGCGATCACCCTGCCCTTGTGGCTGGCCGCCTGCGCCGTTCCCAGCCCCGCGGCCCGCGTGGAGGCGCCCACGCCCGCCGGCTGGCAGGCGCCGCTGCCGCACCACGGCAGCGTGGCCGACATCGCCCGCTGGTGGGAGCGCGCAGGCGACCCGCTGCTGGCCGAACTGATCGCCGCGGCGCAGGACATCAGCCCCAGCGTGGCGCAGGCCCGTGGGCGGCTGGCGCAGGCCCGGGCGTCGCGGGTGAGCGCGCGGGCTGCGCTGCTGCCGTCGCTGGACGGCCAGGCCAGCGCCAGCCGCGGGGTGAACGAGCAGGTCGGCGGCCTTGCCACCACCGGCCAGGCCGCCCTGCAGGCCAGTTGGGAAGTGGACCTGTTCGGCGGCAATGCCGCAGCGAACGAGGCGGCCCTCCAGCGCCTGGCCGGTGCCCAGGCCCAGTGGCACGAGGCCCGCGTATCGGTGGCGGCCGAGGTCGCGAACCAATACAGCAGCTGGCGCCAGTGCCTCGCGCTGGCCGAGGTGGCGGCGTCCGATGCCGCATCGCGCTCGCAGACGGCGCGCCTGTCGGGCCAGAGCGAGCAGGCCGGGTTCACCGCGCCCGCCACGCTGGCACTGGCCCAGGCGAGCGAAGCCGAGGGCCGCGTGCGCGCCGAACAGCAGCGCATGGCCTGCGAGATCGACCTGAAGACCCTGGTGGCGCTCACAGGCACGGACGAATCCGCGCTGCGCACCCGCGCCGCCGCCGCGCCGCCGGCGCCGGTGCCCGATGCGCTCTTCGCCATCGATGCGCTGCCCGCCCGCGTGCTGGCCCAGCGGCCCGACGTGTACGCCGCCGAGCGCGAGGTGGCCGCCACCAGTGCCGACGTGGGCAGCGCCCGCGCCCAGCGCCTGCCGCGCCTCACGCTCAGCGGCTCGGTCGGCCGCGGCTGGGTGCGCACGGGCGGCGCGACGCTGGACTCCAACACCTGGTCCATCGGGCCGGTGGGGCTGTCGCTGCCGATCTTCGATGCGGGCCGCCGCGCCGCGCAGGTCGATTCGGCCGAGGCCCAGTACGACGCGGCCGTGCAGCAATACCGCGGCACCGTGCGCCAGGCCGTGAGCGAGGTCGAACAGGCCCTGGTGCGCCTGGCCAGCACCGCCGCGCGCAGCACCGATGCCCAGCGCGCCGCAGAGGGCTACCGCACCTCGTTCACGGCCACCGAAGCGCGCTGGCGCGGCGGTCTGGCGAGCCTGGTCGAGCTGGAAGACTCGCGCCGCACGGCGCTGGCCTCCGAATCGGCGCTGATCAACCTGCGCCAGGAGCGCATGGCCGCGTGGATCGGGCTGTACCGCGCCGCGGGCGGCGGCTGGGAGGCCGAAGCCACCCCGCAGGCCGCTGCCGCAGCGCCGATGCCGCCTTCGACCGCAGCCGCGGCCGCCCCGGCCGCCTCGGCATCCACCGCGCGATGAACCGCCGCGCGCCCGTTTCTTTTTTCTTCAGCCTTCAGTCGTCGTTGACCGCATGAACGGAACCTCCATGCAACGCTTGAAATTCGTCCCCTCTTCCCTTTCTGCGGCACTGGCCGTGGTGGCCGTGTGCGTGCTCGCCGCTGGCGGCGCGCTGATGGCCGCCGGCCCCTCGCGTGCGGCGGACGACGCCAAGAACGCCAAGGCCAACGAGCCCCGGCCGGCGCTCACCGTCACCACCACGCAGCCCACGCGCACCTCGCTGGCGCTGCGCCTGCCGGCCAACGGCAACGTGACCGCCTGGCAGGAGGCGAGCATCGGCACCGAAAGCAGCGGCCTGCGCCTGACCGATGTGCGCGTGAACGTGGGCGACACCGTGCGCGCCGGCCAAGTGCTGGCCACGTTCGCGCCCGAAACGCTGCAGGCCGATGTGGCCCAGGCCCGCGCCAGCCTGCTGGAGGCCCGCGCGAGCGCGGCCGAGGCCGCCGCCAACGCCGAGCGCGCCCGCACGCTGCAGGCGACCGGCGCATTGAGCCAGCAGCAAATTCAGCAATACGCCACCGCCGGCGAGACGGCCCAGGCGCGCGTGGAGGCCGCGCAGGCGGCGCTGAACGCGCAGCAACTGCGGCTCAAGCACGCGCAGGTGCTGGCGCCCGACAGCGGCGTGATCTCTTCGCGCACCGCCACCGTGGGCGCGGTGCTCGGCGGCGGCACCGAACTGTTCCGCATGGTGCGCAAGGGGCGGCTGGAATGGCGCGCCGAGGTCACCTCCAGCGACCTGCCGCGCATCCGCCCCGGCAGCCAGGTGAGCGTGACGGCCGCCAGCGGCGCCCAGGTGCCCGGCACGGTGCGCATGATCGCCCCCACGGTCGATCCGCAGACGCGCAACGGCCTCGTGTACGTGGACCTGCCGGCGCACCCCGACGTGCGCGCCGGCATGTTCGCGCGTGGCGATTTCATGCTGGGCGACCGCGACGCCATCAGCGTGCCGCAGTCGGCGGTAGTGGTGCGCGACGGCTTCAGCAGCGTGTTCGAGGTGGGCGAAGGCAACCGCGTGGTGATGCGCCGCGTGCAGACCGGCCAGCGCACAGGCGACCGCGTGGAGATCGTCTCGGGCCTGCAGCCGGGCGTGACGGTGGTGGAGCGCGGCGGCGCGTTCCTGAACGACGGCGACCTGGTGCGCGTGCAGGCGGCAGCGCCCGCGGGCACCGCCCCCGCAAAAGCGGCCCCGGCGACTCCGGCGTCCGCAGCACCGGCCGCCCCTGCCGCGCCTTCAAAATCCGCATCAAAAGTGCATCCAGCGCAATAAGCACTAGGGCACATTGCTATTAATTAAGGAGCAAAACATGTTTTTGCCCGTTTGCCACCGCGGCCCCGCCGCCCGCAAGGACTTGCCATGAATCTGTCCGCCTGGTCCATCCGCAACCCGATTCCGGCCGCGATGCTGTTCGTGCTGCTCTCGTTCGCGGGGATGCTGTCGTTCCATGCGATGAAGGTGCAGAACTTTCCCGACATGGACCTGCCCGTGGTCATGGTCACCGCTTCGCTGCCCGGCGCCGCGCCGGGCCAGTTGGAAACCGACGTGGCGCGCAAGATCGAGAACGCCATCGCCACCACGCAGGGGCTCAAGCACATCACCTCCACGCTGGTGGACGGCACGGCCACCATCGCGGCCGAGTTCCAGCTCGAAAAGCCCGTGCAGGAGGCCGTGGACGACGTGCGCTCGGCCGTGAGCCGCGTGCGCGCCGACCTGCCGGCCGACCTGCGCGACCCCATCGTCGCCAAGCTCGAACTCTCGGCCCAGCCCATCCTGGCCTTCGCCATCGCCTCCGACCGCCTGGACGACGAGGCGCTGTCGTGGTTCGTGGACGACACGCTCACGCGACGCCTGTTGGCCGTGCCGGGCGTGGGCGCCGTGAACCGCGTGGGCGGCGTCACGCGCGAGGTGCGGGTGTCGCTCGATCCGCTGCGCCTGCAGGCCCTGCGGGCCACCGCGTCGGACGTGTCGCGCCAGTTGCGCCAGGTGCAGATCGAAAGCGCCGGCGGGCGGGTCGACCTCGGCGGCGCGGAGCAGCCGGTGCGCACCATCGCCACCGTGCAGACGGCGCAGGAGATCGGCGCCATGGACATCCCGCTGACCGACGGCCGCCACGTCCGCCTGGACCAGGTCGCCACCATCAGCGACACGGTGGCCGAGCAGCGCACCGCCGCGCTGCTGGACGGCAAGCCGGTGATCGGCTTCGAGGTCTCGCGCAGCCGCGGCGCCAGCGAGGTCGAGGTGGGCGCGGGCGTTCAGCGCGCGCTGGACCAGCTCCAGGCCGAGCGGCCCGACCTGCACCTCACGCGCACGGTCGATTTCGTGGACATCGCCAGCGACGAATACGACAGCTCCATGCGGCTGCTGTACGAAGGCGCCATCCTGGCCGTGGTGGTGGTGTGGCTCTTTCTGCGCGACTGGCGCGCGACCATCGTCTCGGCCGTGGCGCTGCCGCTGTCGGTGATTCCGGCCTTCATCGGCATGCACCTGCTGGGCTTTTCCATCAACATCATCACGCTGCTGGCGCTGTCGCTGGTGGTGGGCATTCTGGTGGACGATGCCATCGTGGAGGTGGAGAACATCGTGCGCCACCTGCGCATGGGCAAGTCGCCCTATCAGGCGGCCATGGAGGCGGCCGACGAGATCGGGCTGGCGGTGATCGCCACCACCTTCACGCTGATCGCGGTGTTTCTGCCCACCGCCTTCATGAGCGGCATCGCCGGGCGCTTTTTCAAGCAGTTCGGCTGGACGGCGGCGCTGGCGGTGTTCGCCTCGCTCGTGGTGGCCCGGCTGCTCACGCCGATGATGGCCGCCTACATCATGAAACCCATGGTGGCGCAGGAGAAGGAACCCGGCTGGCTCGCCACGTACATGCGCGCCTCGGCCTGGTGCCTGCGGCACCGCGTGATCACGCTGCTGGGGGCGCTGGTGTTCTTCGCCGCCTCGATCGCGCTGATCCCGCTGCTGCCCTCGGGCTTCATTCCGGCCGACGACAACGCGCAGACCCAGGTCAACCTGGAGCTGCCGCCCGGCAGCGTGCTGGCCGACGCCCGCGTGGCGGTGGCGCAGGCCACCGAGCGCGTGAAGCGCGTGGGCCACGTGGTCAGCATCTACACCACCATCGGCGGCGGCTCGGCCGGCTCCGACCCGTTCGCCGGGGCCGGCGCGGGCGATCCGCGCAAGGCCACGCTCACCCTGCGCATGGACCCGCGCGGCGAGCGCCCGCGCAAGCAGGTCATCGAGCAGCAGCTGCGCGCGGCGCTGGAAGACCTGCCCGGCGTGCGCGTGAAGATCGGCCTGGGCGGCTCCAACGACAAGTACGTGCTGGCGCTGGCCAGCGAAGACCCGCAGGCCCTGGCTGCCGCTGCGCAGGCGGTGGAGCGCGGCATCCGCACCATTCCCGGCATCGGCGGCGTGAGTTCCACCGCCAGCCTGGTGCGGCCCGAGATCGCCGTGCGCCCGGACTTCGCGCGCGCCGCCGACCTGGGCGTGACCAGCAGCGCCATCGCCGAGACATTGCGCGTGGCCACGGTGGGCGACTACGACCAGTACCTGCCCAAGCTCAACCTCGCGCAGCGGCAGGTGCCCATCGTCGTGCGCCTGGACAACGCGGCGCGCGAAGACCTCTCGGTGCTGGAGCGCCTCACGGTGCCCGGCGCGCGCGGCCCGGTGCGGCTGGGCGAGGTGGCCACGCTGGAAGTGGCGGGCGGCCCGGCCGTCATCAGCCGCTACGACCGCGCGCGCAACGTCAACTTCGAGATCGAGCTGGGCGCGCGCGGCCTGGGCGAGGTGACCGAGGCCGTCAAGCAGCTGCCCGCCGTCGCCCAGTTGCCCGCCAGCGTGCGCCTGATCGACGTGGGCGACGCCGAGATGATGGGCGAGCTGTTTGCCAGCTTCGGCCTGGCGATGCTGACCGGCGTGATCTGCATCTACCTCGTGCTGGTGCTGCTGTTCAAGGACTTTCTGCAGCCGGTCACCATCCTGGCGGCGCTGCCGCTGTCGCTGGGCGGGGCCTTCGTGGCGCTGCTGGTGGCGGGCAAGAGCTTTTCGATGCCCTCCCTCATCGGGCTCATCATGCTGATGGGCATCGCCACCAAGAACTCCATCCTGCTGGTGGAATACGCCATCGTCGCGCGCCGCGGGCACGACGGCAGCGACGGCCGGCCCGCCGTTGCCGGCATGAGCCGCTGGGATGCGCTGCTTGACGCCTGCCACAAGCGCGCGCGCCCCATCATCATGACCACGCTCGCCATGGGCGCGGGCATGATGCCCATCGCCCTGGCCCTGGGCAGCGCGGACATGAGCTTCCGCTCGCCCATGGCGGTGGCGGTGATCGGCGGGCTCATCACCTCGACGGTGCTCAGCCTGCTGGTGGTGCCGGCGGTGTTCACCTACGTGGACGACTTCGCGCAGTGGTTCCAGCGCAAGGTGATGCGGCGGCCAGTGCACGGGGCGCACCCCGTAGCGCCTGTTCAGCCCGTGCAGCCTGTTCAGCCGGCCCCGCCCCACTGAAGGCGGCGGCCATGGCCTGGCCGCCGGCGGACGCTCCGCCGCGCGCCAGGCCATTAACACCCTTTAACACATTCCTTCGGCCGCTCCAGGCACGCCGGCCCGGCCGCTTCGCAGGTCGGCCAACCCCTTCGCACCGCGAAGGAATGCGCACCGCTTTGTATACAACCATGGAATCCAAGAAATCCAGGGGAGACAAAGACCGTGCGCACTGCCAAATCGGAGGAAATCCGCCCAGTCGCCTTCGAGCGGCCCGAACCGCCGCCGTCCACACGGCCACAAAGCCCTGCGCGGCCCAGCACGCCCCTGGGCGCGCCCGACGGGCTGAAAGCGCGCGAAAAGGCCGGTGCGGAGGCGGTCTACACCACCGCCAACATGGCGAAGCGTTCTGATCGTGGCGTCTTCTCCAAGCTGAAGAACTACTGGAAAGCCAGCAAGACCACCGCCAACGCCAATCTGGGCCCCCTGGCCGTGGGCACGCAGACCCAGCACCCGATCGGGCGGCACAACCAGGTGCAGGCACCGCGGTTCGACACCGACGCAACGGTGCCGCTGCCCAATGCCACCAAAACCGGGCTCGCCCAGGCCGTGCAGCAGGCGCTGCACCAAGTGGAAACCGGCCAGTCGCCCGACGCGCAGGCGCCGGGCTGGGCCGAGCAGGCGGCGGGCACGGCGAAGTACTGGACCCAGCAGGCGCTTTCGGTGCTGGCGATCGGCAAGGGCCCCGAGAGCGTGCCCGGCGATGCGCTGGCGATGTTCTACGGCACCCAGGGCTTCAACGGAAGCCAGGGCGGCTCGGCGGGGCCGGAAGCCATCGTCCTGAGCCACCTGGAGAGTCTGGTCCATGCGGAAAAGGCCAAGGCGACGATCCACCTTGCCACGCAGGCGTCCCTGCCCGACGGCGAGCGGCTGGACACGCAAGAGGCGCTGCAGCGGTTGACCGACGCCAGCAAGGCGGCCGAGCTGCAGTCGAAGGACAAGGCCACGGCCGCGAATGCCGAAATGGTGGCGGAACTGGTGGCCAGCGCGCCCGAGGCATTGCACGAGCGCCTGCAGGCTGCGGCGGACACCCTGGTCGCCGCGCTGAACCGCGGGGCCAAGGTGCCGGACGTGCTGGGCGTCGAACTCTTCATCAATGCCGCCCGCAACACCTTCGAGAGCGACCCGGAGGCCATGGTGAAGGCCATGGAAGACCTGTCGCACAGCTCGCCGGCCCGCCTGGTCGGCCTGGTGAACGATGCCTTCCAGGCCGATGCCAATGCCAATACCGATGCACCGGCGGCGACGGCCACGGCCCAGGACCCGCTGCTGCGCCTGGCCGTCGCCATCGCCCGTCCGCCCGCGGGCGAGCACCTGCTGGACAAGATGACCGATCCGCCGGCCATGGGCGCGCGCAAGACTGCCTTGCGGGTGGCGATGAGGGCCATGGTGGAATGGGAGCCGCTGCGGCAAGGCGCCCCGGGCACCACCCCCGCGAAGGCGGACATCGGGTTGCTGCGCGCCGCGGTGGAGCATGCGCTCCAGCAAGTCCAGCCAGGAAGCGCCCCGGCCGTGGCACCCGAGCGGGACGCAGCACAGCGCGAGGCGTTCGGGTGCCTGCAAAACGGCTTCACGAGCAAGGAAAAAGGCTCCAGCTACGACCGGGTTCGTGAACGCCTGCTGCAATTCAGCGACGGCGCACTGGACCAGACGGCCCAGCGCAACGCGCGCGCCGCATCGGGGCGGTTCGGGCGGCTCCAGAACTGGCTGACGGGCGGGCTGCCGAAGGCCATCGTCAAGAACTCGACGAACCTGGAAGGGCTGCTGGCCCCAGCGCTGCCGGCCATCGCGTCCTGGCTGCCCGGCGCGCAGCCGACGATGTGGCGCAAGTCGGTCATGCGCAAGCTGACCGCGGCCGCCAGCGAGAACGGCATGCTGCCGCGCCGCGACGAGGCCGTGGCGGCGCTGCACCGTACGGCCGCCGACATGCGGGCGCACCTGCAGACGCGCACGGGCGCGGACGCAGCCCCCGCCGAAACGCTGATGCTCGCCGTGCTGGAAGAACTCAAGCTCGGCGCCCATTCGAATCCGCCGTCGCAAAGCACGCTCAAGCACCTGGGAAAAAGCTTGTTCCAGAAGGTCGAGGCCCACCTGGGCGCGGAGGGCATGGCCCGGCTGTCCCCGGAACTCGCGGCGAACTGGCAGTCGCTGCGAGGCAGCCGGCCCAACGTCGGGCACCTGCTGCGGCTGCTGAGCGAACACATCGATCTGCGCGCCATGGCCGACGGCACGCTCTCGCCCACGGTGGTGCCCACCCAGGTCGCCCGCGGGCTGCGCACCGATGCCATCGCGCACGAAGCCATCGACGGCTTCAAGGACATCGCCGAGGTAGCCCACGCGGCCGCACAGGCCGAGTCCGAGCCGACCCAGGCGCTGGCCGATCTGATGCAAGCCTCGGCCACCGTGCTGGCCAAGGTCAATCCCCCGGCCGCCCTGCGGTCGCTGCGCATCGAGACGTTCGAGGCCATCGAAAACCAGCTCGCCAGCGCCTGGCTGACAACCTTGCCGGAGGGGGAGCGGCCCCCTTGGCACCAGGCCATCGAAACCCTCCAGGAGCGCTGGCCCGCGTCGGTGCAAAGCGCGTGGAAGGCGATGAAGGCATCGGGCAACGACGCCGGCCGGCTGATGCGCACGCTGGTCGATGCGGCCAGCGCCGTGCCCTGGAGCGTGCCCGCGGCGGACCCGGCGGCCGCGTCCACCAGCCACGCGCCCCGCTCGGTGGCCGATGCCGTGGCGGCGGCGGCGCCCGCGCTGCAAGCCCTGCAGCGGGACGTGCACGTGAACCGCTTCGAACTGTGCGTGGCCGACACGGTGACCTTGTTCAACGACTTGCGCGGCCCGGCCGATGCCGCCGAAGTCATGAAATCGCTGGCGCAGCGCATCAGCCTCGGCGAGAAGATCAAGAGCAGCGATGCCCGACTGGCCCGGCTGGAACTGGGCAAGGCCGTGTCGGTCACCACCGCCACGCCGGAGCTGGTCACCCCCATCGCCGGCGTCGGCCTGGGGCATGAGCGCTCGATGGACCTGAACATGGTCGGCGCGGCCATGCAGATCCAGATCGCCACGGCGGACTCCAGGAACGCGAGCGTGGGGCTCAACCTGGGCGTGCGCGGCGCCCTGGGCCACAAGGACCACGAATTCAACCTGGGTGACGACGAAGCCGGCATCGCGCTGCGGTTCGATATGCGCTTCGAGGCGGGCGGCGAAACCTCGCAAACCCAGGGCGTGAGCCTGCGCATGCAGCGCACCGCGGCCCACGAAGACGCCTTGCGGCGGCAATTCACCGACGCGCTGATCGCCATGACCCAGGGCGGGGGCCTGCCACCGGAGGGCGGCGCCGGACCCGACCCGCTGGCCCATCTGCTGGAGCATTTCCCCGCGCTGGCCGTGGCCGAGCTGTCCAACACCAAGCGCAGCCGCACCTCCGAACTGGCCGTGGGCGCCAACGCGATGGTGCGCGTTCGCGGGTCCCGCGAACGCGACGATGACGACCGCAGGGCCACCCGGCGGGCCATCGGGGTCGGCGTGCAGGCGGGCATGTCCAGCAGCGCCCAGCGCTCCCAGTCCGTGCAGACCGAAAGCCGGTCCGGACTGAACGTGGAAGAGTACAAACTGTCGGCCCAGCACCGGGCCGAAGCCCGCGCGAGCGCCAATGCCAGCCTCGGGCTGGTGCCGGCCTCACGGCACGATCCCGAAAAGGCGGCCCAGGCCCGCGGGGCGGGCGTGGACGTGCGCAAGCAGCTGGCCAACAGCGGCGTCGATACCACCCTGCGCATCACGACCCGCCACGGCGAGACCTGGGCCGACCAGACGCAGATGATCCGGGAGTTCGAAGACCTGGACGACTTTCTGGCGGAGCTGGAGCCCCGCATGCACGAGTTCGTCTCGGTCCTGGCAACACGCGACGGCGTTCCCGATGCCACCGCCGCCGAAAAGACCGGCCGGGCCTGGCTGCGGCTGCAGGACACGCTGGTGCAGGCCGCCCAGGCCAGCGCACCCGGCATGGCGTTTTCCGTGGTGACCAAACTGCGCCCCCAGGCCGCCGAGGCCTACGACAAGCTGCAGGGCCTGGCACAGCAGGCCGCCGAGGCAGGCCACAAAGCCGCCGCCGCAGCGGAGCAGGCGACCGAAGCCGCCCGGCGGAGCACCACGGAAAGCCAGCAGGCCAGTGCCGCGATCCGGCGGGCCGCTGCCGCGGGCCAGCCCACCGAGGCGCTGGCCCAGCAAGCGAACGCGACCCGGCTGCGGGCCCTGGCGGCAGACCAGCAGTCCGAGGCGGCGCGCCTGCGAACCATCGCGCAAACCCAGGAGGCCAAGGCCGACGGCTACCGCGCCAAGGTGCGCAACCTGCTGAACAGCCACGACGCCTGGATCGCCAACAACCTGCAGTTCAAGACCAAAGCCAAGGACGAGGTGTCGCAGAGCGCCGCCCTCGGCATCCTGCAAGGCAAGGCGGCCTCGGAATCGACCCGGCTGCACGAATTCCTGCCGGCGGGCTCCCAGCAGGTCGGCCGCACCCCGATGCAGCATGCCGCCGCGCCCGAGGACCATTCGGCCCGGTGGTCGCCGAAGTTGCCACCCGTGGCGCGCAACCCGATCCCTGAGTCCGACCCGGAGCAGACGACAGAGACGGAAGCGATCCATCCCGAGGCGCTCTGGCGGGCCCGTGCCGAGACGCAGGTGAGCAAGATGTCGGCCCAGGCGAACCAGCATGCGCAAAGCCTGGCCGCGAGGACGAACGAAGCCATGAACAAGAAACTGGCACCGGAAACCGAAGTGGAAGAAGACCCAGAAACGGTTCTCCAATCCTCCGAGACCTCCGTTCCAGAGCAGCCCGTGAAGCCGAGGCGCCCGACGCTGGGCGAACTGTTCAAAGCGCCGTTCGGAGACAAGCATCCCCTTCACGAACTTCCGAGGCCCCCGATGTCCGCGAGCCCGTCGTTCAGGGACTGGGTGCCTGAAGAGGCAGCGGTCCACCAAGAGGGCGCGCTGACGCCGCCATCCACCTCGAGCAACGCGCGTGAAGCGCCGCAGAGCTATCCACTGCCATTGCCGCCCGCGGGCTCCCCTCCCCCGCCACTGCGCGGGTTGCGCCAGGCCACACTTTCAACATCCGGGACCCGCCCAGCCCCCGATCAGTCCTATCCCTTGCCGACCCCGCAATCCGTCCCGGCTTCCCGGCCGCCGGAGCGCCGCAGCACCCCCTCGGCAGAGCCGCAGAGCTACCCTTTGCCGACGCCTGCGCAAGACCGCGCCGCCGCGCATACCCCGGGATCCCAACCAGCCACCTGAAGCCATCGGCCTCGCAGCTCGGACTGCGTATGAGAGGGTGCGCCCATCCTGTCCGCCCCGGATGGCCCGACGAAGCGCCAAACAGGGATGAAATCCTGCCGTGACACCGGCCTTCGCCGTGCGTTCGTGCGCCGATAATGCGGCGACCCACCATGAACCTCGTTGCGCTGAACATCGACTCGATCCAACTCGGCTCCCCGCTCCCCTTCATCCTGCGCGGGGCCGATGGCGTGCTGTTGGCGCAAAAGGGCTACGTGATCCGCACGCGCAACGAACTGGACGTGCTCCTGTCGCGCGGCCTGCAACTGTGCGTGGACACCGACGAGTCGGGCGACAGCCACCGTGCCTACCTCGCGCAGTTGCAGCAGATGCTGATGTCCGACACCTCGCTCGGGCAGATCGCCTCGATGAAGATCAGCGCCGCCCAGTCTTCGCGCGACCGCCCCGAAGGCGGCCCGCCGGATTGGCCCGGGCTGCAGTTGCGCGCCACGCAGTTGCTGCGCGCGCCGCAGGCGAACGATTTCCCCGACCGCTTCGATGCGCTGCACCGCGAGCTCGCCCTGCATTGCCGCCAGAACCCGGATGCGGTGCTGCTCGCGCTCATTTACCTGTCGGGCCACGAAACGCGCCAGTACAGCGGCACCCACGCCATGCTGGTCTCGTGCGTGTGCATGCTGGTCGCTATCGAGCAGCTGCGCTGGCCGGTCGAGCGCGTGATGCAGACCGGGCGCGCCGCGCTGTCGATGAACATCGCCATGACTGCGCTGCAGGACCAGCTGGCGGTGCAGACGCAACCACTCACCTCGCAGCAGATCGCCGCGGTGGAAAGCCATGCCACCCGGTCAGAGGCCCTGCTGCGCCAGTTGGGCGTGCACGATCCCGTGTGGCTGGAGGCCGTGCGCTGCCACCATCACCGCTTGCCCGGGCCGCTGGCGGACAAGAGCGAGGCCCAGCAGATCGCCCGCCTCATCCAGCGCGCCGACGTGTTCGGTGCGCGCCTGGCGCCCCGGGCCTCCCGCGCGCCGATGCCGGTGACCGCAGCGATGCAGGCCAGCTACTACGACGAATCGCACCAGGTGGACGAGGCCGGCTCGGCCTTGGTGAAAACCCTTGGCGTGTACCCGCCCGGCGCCTTCGTGCGGCTCGTGAGCCAGGAAATCGGCGTGACCCTGCGCCGCGGCGGCAATGCCACGACGCCCCGGGTGGCCGTGGTGCTGAACCGTAACGGCATGCCCACCGGAGAGCTCATCCCGCGCGACACGGCCCAGCCCGCCTGGAAAGTGACCGGCGCCGTGGCCCAGCGCGACGTGCGCGTACAGCTTCAGTTGAACCGCCTGCTGAGCCTGGTCTAGCCCGCCGAAGCGCACGGCCTAGCGACTTTTTGGCGAAATTGCGCCAAACTCATCCAAAAACGGTTTCATCGCGCCTGATGCCACGCGTCCGTGGCGAACCCATAAGGAGGATTCCCCATGCTGCGCCGACTCGTGTGCCTCGCCCTCGCGGCCGTTCCGCTGGCCCTGTCCAGCCTTCCTGCCCGAGCCGCCCCTCCGGCCATCGGGACGGAAGACGGCACATGCCCGCCCCTGCTGCGCCACACGCCGCTGCGCCTGCAGGACGAGCAGCCCCAGCCGCTGTGCCAGTACCGCAACAAGGTCCTGCTGATCGTCAACACCGCCAGCTACTGCGGCTTCACGGGGCAGTACCATGGGCTGGAAGCCCTGCACTCGCGCTACAAGGACCGGGGTTTCACGGTGCTGGGGTTTCCGTCCAACGACTTTTCCCAGGAGGGCGGCAGCAATGCGCAGATCGCCGACTTCTGCGAAAGCACCTTCGGGGTCAAATTTCCGATGTTTGCCAAAAGCCGGGTCAAGGGCGCCGAAGCATCGCCCCTCTACCTGGAGCTGAAGGCGCAATCCGGAGAGGCGCCGCGCTGGAACTTCCATAAATACCTGGTGGGGCGGGACGGCAAGGTGGTGGGCAGCTTCGCGAGCGCCGTGGAGCCGGGAGACCCCAAGCTGGTACGCGCGATCGAGCAGCAGTTGGCGATCGGCCGCTGAAGCAGCTTCTTGAGCCCGAGCGTTGCAAACTGGCAGTTACATTTTTTGAGGGTTCTAACGGAGAAAGCACTGGAACTTTCAAAGATAGCCCCTACTCTAGTAACCACTGACGGCGACGGCGACGGCGACGGCGCCGCACCCAGTCAACCGTTTACTGTTGCGAAGCCTTTTGGACCCTGGTGGTTCGACTGAAACCCTGAAGCGCTTCTCCTCCCTCCCTCTCTAATTCGTTTCGGGACGCTTCGCAACTTTTTTATTCCGCCACGAAAAAGGGCGCAACCTTCGCAAGTTGCGCCCTTTTGGCTTTCTGAGAGCACGGTGAGCGGATCAGCACACCGTTGTGTTCGGTCTACGCAGGCCGCGTGTCCGCGAAGCTCACGCGCTGTTCCAGCTTGTCGAGCAGTCGGGCCAGATTGGCATGCTCGGCGCGCCACTCGATCTCGGGGAAACGGAAGCTGATCCAGCCGAGCGCGCAGCCCACTGCGATGTCGGAGAGGCTCATGTGAATGCCGCTGCAATAGGGCTTTTCGCCCAGGCCCTGCGCCATGGCCTTGATGCCGGCATCGACCTTGCCCAATTGGCGGTCGATCCACGCCTGGCTGCGTTCGCCGTCCTGGCGCCCGGCCCAACGGGACTCCAGCCGTGCGAGCACGCCCGCATCCATCACGCCGTCGGCCAGGGCTTCCCAGGTCTTGACCTCCGCGCGCTCGCGGCCTTGCGTGGGAATGAGGCGGCCCACGGGGGACAGGGTGTCCAGGTACTCGACGATCACGCGCGAATCGAACACGGCCTCGCCGCCTTCCATGACCAGGCAAGGCACCTTGCCCAGCGGATTGGAGGTGGCGATGGTGGTGTCTTCGGCCCAGACGTCTTCCTCGAGGAAGCGGTAGTCCAGCTTCTTCTCGGCCATCACGATGCGCACTTTGCGCACATAGGGGCTGGCTGAGGATCCGATCAATTTCATGGTGTTCTTCCGGGCACGGCGGGGGACAGGGGCAAGACCGCTGATTTTATGGGCAGTCTTGCCTTCTAGCTTACAGGCAGCGCCACCTACAATCCCCGCCCATGAGCCTGTCCACCATCACCGCCCTCTCGCCCCTCGACGGCCGCTACGCCGCCAAACTTTCCGCCCTGCGCCCGATCATGAGCGAGCACGGCTACATGCACCGCCGGGTGCAGGTGGAAGTGGCCTGGTTCATCGCCCTGTCGGATGCCGGCTTCGCCGAATTCAAGCCCCTGACCACCGGCGCCCGCGCCTACCTGCTGGGGCTGGTCAAGAATTTCTCCGAGGCCGATTCGACCGCCATCAAGGACATCGAAAAGACCACCAACCACGACGTGAAGGCCGTGGAGTACTGGCTCAAGGGCAAGTTCGAGGCCCGGCCCGAGCTGGAGAAAGCCGCCGAGTTCGTGCACTTCGCCTGCACCAGCGAAGACATCAACAACACCAGCCACGCCCTGCAGCTGCGCTCGGGCCGCGACCAGGTCGTGCTGCCGGGCCTGGACCGCATCGTGCTCAAGCTGCGCGAAATGGCCCACATGTACGCCGCCATTCCCATGCTGAGCCGCACCCACGGCCAGACCGCCAGCCCCACCACGGTCGGCAAGGAACTCGCCAACGTCGTCGTGCGCCTGCAGACCGCCTGCGAGCGCGTGGCCTCGGTGAAGATGCTGGGCAAGATGAACGGTGCGGTCGGCAACTACAATGCCCACCTGTCCGCCTGGCCCGACTTCGACTGGGAAACCTTCAGCAAGCGCGTGATCGAAACGCCCGAGCCCCTGGGCCTGGGCCTGACCTTCCAGCCCTACAGCATCCAGATCGAGCCGCACGACTACATGGCCGAACTGTTCGACGCCGTGGCACGCGCCAACACCATCCTCATCGACCTGTCGCGCGACATCTGGGGCTATGTGAGCCTGGGCTACTTCAAGCAAAAGCTCAAGGCCGGCGAGATCGGCTCCTCGACCATGCCGCACAAGGTCAACCCGATCGACTTCGAGAACGCCGAAGGCAACCTGGGCCTGGCCAACGCGCTGCTCAAGCACCTGTCCGAAAAGCTGCCCGTGAGCCGCTGGCAGCGCGACCTGACCGACAGCACCGTGCTGCGCAACATCGGCGTGGCGCTGGGCTACGCCGCGCTGGCATACACCTCGCTCATGACCGGCCTGAACAAGCTGGAACTGAACGAAGAGGCGCTGTCGGACGACCTGAACGCTTCGTGGGAAGTGCTGGCCGAGCCGATCCAGACGGTGATGCGCCGCTTCGGCGTGCCGGGGGCCTACGAAAAGCTCAAGGAAGTCACTCGCGGCAAGACCGTGACGGCCGAGGCCCTGCACGGGCTGATCCGCAGCCTGGAGATTCCCGAGGCCGAAAAAGAACGCCTGCTCGCCATGACGCCCGGCAGCTACATCGGCAAGGCCGCCGAGCTGGCGCGCCGCGTCTGACCACCCTCCGCCCGGGTTGAAGCCCTTTTGCCGGTCCGCGCCCCTCCATCGGGTGCGGACTGCTATATTTTTGTGAGCACCAGCCCATGGCCATCAAGTCCACCATCTTCAAGGCGAACCTGCAGATCGCCGACATCGACAACAGCTACTACGCCGACCATTCGCTCACGCTGGCCCGCCACCCGAGTGAGACCGACGAACGCATGATGGTGCGGCTGGCCGCGCTGGCCCTCAACGCCCACCAGCTGCAGGCGGTGTGCAACGGCGACGGCACGCTGGCCTTCGGCGCGGGGCTGTCCGACCCGGACGATCCGGACGTCTCACTGACCGACTTCACTGGCCGCAAGCGCGTGTGGATCGAAGTCGGCCAGCCCGAGGACAAGCCGCTCACCAAGGCCTGCAGCAAGTCGGACTCCGTGATCGTCTACTGCTTCCACCATGCCGCCGAGGTGTGGTGGAAGGGCATTCAAACCAAGCTCTCGCGCCTGGACAAGCTGCAGGTGTGGCGCCTGCCGGCCGAAGCCTCGCAGGCCATGGCAGCCCTGGCGGAGCGCAGCATGCAACTGCAGGCCACCGTGCAGGAAGGCGCACTGACCTTGAGCAGCAACCTGGGCAGCGTGCACGTGGAACCCCAGCGTTGGAAGTGAGGTAGCCACCGGCGTAAGGGTTAAGGCCAAATCGCCCTCCAGCGCATATTCCGCTAGGGCAGACAGCTATTAAAAGATGAGCAACCCAGTCGATGCGGCCGTGCCACGCAGGCCCTCATTGCTGCGGCGCTAAGCCGGCTGCGGCATCAGCGCCCCGCACTGCCAGCACTGCTCAAACCCGCCCTCCACCATTTCGCCGCACCCGCACAGCCAGCGGCGCTGGGGCAGGTCTTGCAGGGCCTGCAGCAGTTGCCTGGCTTTGGCGGCGTGCTCGTCGTGCTCCAGCCAGATCTCGGGCAGGCACTGGTCGGGTGGCAGGTGGCCGGCCGCGGCGCTCAGGTACTGCCGCTGCACCGAGGCCGGCATGCCGCCCTCGCGCAGCAGGTCAGCCCACAAGGTGGCGATCGCGATGTTGGGGGCCTGGGTCAAGCGGAGCATGAACCCACCATAGCCGCTGTCCCGCGGCCCGTAAAGGGTGTTCGGCCATCTTGGCAGCCGCGCTTTCGCGCAACACCTGCCATGCGGCGGTCGATCAGCCGGCCGGCCTGGCGTCGGCCGGGGTGCCTTCCGCCGCGCGCTCGGCGTAGCGGTTGAACCGCCATGCCGAGCTCTCCAGCGTGATCCGGCGCCACACGGTGCGTTTTTCGATCGGTGTCATCGCCAGCCAGTGCTGCACTTCGGCGAAGCTGCGGCCGCAGCCCTTGCATTGCTCGTCGCCCTGGCTGGTCGAGCAGATGGCGATGCACGGGGTGTCGGGCGTTGTGTCGTACCAAGCGCGCCAGGCCGCCATCGCCGCGGGGGGAAAGCCGGCCTCGTCGGCTTCGTCCTCGTGCCAGTACACCATCAGTGCGTACACCTCGGCCAGCGCGACCAGTTCGGGCGCCAGCGTCACCCCGTCGGGCGACGGCGATCGGGCGCGCCAGTGGTTGATGGCGGCTTCGATGTCGGTGATGTGCAGGACGGCCATGGTTCTCGAAAAGGGGGCCGATCATACCGCCACGGCCGTCTCCGGGTCGTCGCGGTGGCCGGCGCTGGCAAAGGCTGAAAATTGCTCATAAATTAATAGCATCTAAGGCAATGAAAACGGCGGTAGAAGGCTTATTTGGCCCAAAACCGACGCGAAGATCTCGGCGGCTTGACTTGCACGGCCGCTGGCCGCTGTGTTCCAATGCCGGCTTCGAAGGGGAGTAGCTCCCAACCCAGCAGACATCCGGCAAACGCACCGCCCGGAGCGGCTGGGCTTGTCGGTCCTGTCGTCAGTACGAAGCGCAAGCTTCCGGCAGTCCGGGTCCATCCATGCCACGCATGGCGGACTGAGCGAGACCTTTGATGGGCCCTGCGAGGGCTGATCAAGGCCGTCCCTTCGAACGACGCTCCGCGCAAAGCGGGCGTGCCTCAGATCACCTCCGCAGTCAGCCCCCGTTCCCGGAGGGGCCCGGCGCTACAGGGGTAGCGGGTTCCTCCCCCCGGCCATTGCTTTTGAGGAATTTATGGACTTCTTGACTTCACCCGAGTTCTGGGTTGCGTTGGGGCAGATCATCATCATCGACATCCTGCTCGGTGGTGACAATGCCGTGGTGATCGCACTGGCCTGCCGCAAGCTGCCGCCCGCGCAGCGCACCAAAGGTATCATCTGGGGCACCGCGGGTGCCATCATCCTGCGCGTCGTCCTGATCGCCTTCGCCATGACGCTGCTGGCGCTGCCGTTCCTCAAATTCGTCGGTGCGCTCTTGCTGGTGTGGATCGGCATCAAGCTGCTGGCGCCGGACGAAGACGGCCACGGCGACGTGGCGGGCAGCGACAAGCTGTTCGCGGCCATCAAGACCATCATCGTGGCCGACCTGGTGATGAGCGTGGACAACGTGATCGCCATCGCCGGCGCCGCCCAGAATGCGGGCGAGCATTCGATGCTGCTCGTGGTGCTGGGCCTGTTGATCTCGATCCCGATCATCGTCTGGGGCAGCCAGCTGGTCATCAAACTCATGGAACGCTTCCCGGTCATCATCACCATCGGCGGCATGCTGCTGGGCTGGATCGCTGGCGGCATGCTCGTCACCGACCCGATCTTCGTCAACACCGAACGCTGGACCTGGGCTCCCAAGCTGGGCACCCTCGACGCGCAAGGCCTGGCCGTCATCTCCGACACCCTGTACTGGGCCGCGCACATCGCCGGCGCGCTGCTGGTGCTGATCGTGGGCAAGGCCATCGCGTCGCGCCGCACGGCACCCGTACAGCACGGCTGAGCGAAGTTCTTACGTTCCTCCCCCTTCACGGTTCACCGCTAGGTCACAAGGAAGCATCATGAGCAACAAAGTCATCGTGTACGTGGACGACGCCGAGCAGGCTCGGCAAATCCTCGCGCCGTTGTCTTCGCAGGCCTCGGCCGAGAAGACGCAATGGGTACTGGTGGCTTGCGCACCGCGCATGACGCACCGCATCAGCAAGTGGGTGAGCCACAGCGCCCGCGAGAACTGGCGCACCAAGTGGGCCGACAAGCTGTTCAGCCAGATCCTCCCCTGGCTGCACGCCGAGGGCGTGCAGGCCAGCACGGTGCTGGCCAAGGGGCCCTTGCCGGAGCTGCTGGCCCAGTTGCAAGCGGAGCATGGCGCCGTGCCAGTGATCGACGCACGCCGCCCCAAGCAAGAGGAAATGGCGGCATTGCCGGCGGCAGCAGCCTCGGCGGCCCCCGTCACCGTGGTCCGCAAGCCATCGCCACGCCGCTGGTCCCTGCCGGGCACCTTGGCAGGCCTGGGCGCGATGTTCATGTTCGTGGCGGAGTAACCTGCCGTCTCATGAAGGCTTGCTGTAGAGCAAGCCGCTGCAATTTTTGGTAGCGAGGTTGTGGGTACAGGGCTGCCTACCGGTGCGGCATTCCGCCCCCCCTCCACCCGCGTCAGAGGACATGGACGCGCGAAGCCACCGCTTCGCAGCTCTCATAAACGAGCACAGCCAATTTGAACGCAGTCACCGTTCGTTGAACGGCCAGACTGACGCTCAGGGCCTCGGCAAGCGGGTGCTATGCTCCCGCGCCATGATGAAACTCATACTCAAGTGGTTGCTCAGCGCTGCGGCGCTGCTGTTCGTGGCCTATGTGTACAGCGGGGTGGAAGTGAAAAGCTTCACCAGCGCGCTCATCGCCGCCTTCGTCATCGGCCTGTTCAACGTCGTGCTCCGGCCCGTGCTGGTGGTGCTGACCCTGCCGGTCACCTTCATCACCCTCGGGCTTTTTCTTTTCGTCATCAACGCGCTGATGTTCTGGGCCGCCGCCTCGGTGCTGGGCGACGGCTTCCAGGTGCGCGGCTTCGCAGCCGCCCTGATCGGCTCGCTGATCTACTCGGTGCTCGGCGTGCTCATCGAGTCAGCGCTCGGCGGCCTGTTCCTTAAGAAGTAGCTCTACCGCCCGCAAGCGCGTCTCGATAATCGATGCGTCGATGTAATCGGCCGCATCGCCCCCGCGGCTGCCGCTCTTTCGGGCTAGGTCTTGCCCGGCTTTGAAGCGGTCCACCGCCGCCTGGTAGTCGTAGCGCGCGGCATGTGCCTCTGCCTCGGCACGCACGGCACGCAAGGGGTGGTTCTGCTGCTGCCACACCGCAGCCAGCAGATGCCACACCGTGGCGTCGTGCGGATGCGTCGCCACCCGCGTCTGCAGCGGCCCCGTCATCTCCTGAGCGTTGCCGGTGCGCAGCAAGGCCTGCGTGCGCAAAACCATCTCAGGCCGCCTCGACGACGCAGGCGAGCCCGCACCCGGTGTTTGCGCTTGGGCTTGGCCCTGCGGCAACTGCTGCAGGGCTGCGTTGAAGTCCCCTGCCGCGAATTCGATCTCGGCACCCAGCAATTTCGCCTGCCGCGTCGCCGGCGCGTCCCCGCGCACCGTATCCATCAGACCCAGCAACGCATGGCGCGCTGCAGGCACGTCCTGCAGCTGGCTGGCGCTCAGCGCCGCGGCATACCAAGCCGCCGCCCGGCGAGGCAACGGCTGCGCCGCAAAGCCTGTGCCCTGCGGTTCGGTCGTCCACTGCCGCCACACATCCACGCCCGGGCGCGCCAGAACGCGCGCACGCGCCGCCATCATCACGTGCTCGAGGGAAGGCGCGAGCGGAGCCGCAGCAGGCGTCCCCGAAGGCGGCAGCCGCGAATGCATATCGGCAATGCGCTGGGTGGTGAGTGGATGGCTGCGCAGGTAGGGCCAGCTGCCGTTGTCGTTGATGCGATTGGCCTGCTGCAATTTGTCGAACATCGCCACGAACCCCTGCGGAGCAAAGCCCGCCGGCGCCATCAGCCCGTAGCCGACGCGATCGGCCTCCCGCTCCATGTCGCGCGAGAAATTGAGTTGGTTCTGCACCGCCACCGCCTGCCCGCCGATCATCAGCGCCTGCGCGGCATTGGGGCTCTTGCTGGCTGCCAGGGCGCCAAGCACCAAAGCGCCAAGCATGAGCGGCGTCTGGCGGTTCTGCTGCGTGATCAGCCGCGAGATGTGGCGCTGCGTGACATGGCTGAGCTCGTGGGCCATCACCGAGGCCAATTCATCGCGCGTGGAGACGACGCCGATCAGGCCCAGATGCACCCCGAAATAACCTCCTGGCAGGGCAAAGGCATTGACGGTGCGGTCCCGGCCGAGAAGAATCTCCCAGGCAAAGCGTTCGTCCAACTCGGGCGAAAGTTCTCCGCGCTCTCGGGCGGCTTTTACCAGTGGCTGGAAAATGCTGTACACGTACTCGTTGAGCACGGCGTCGTCGATGTAGTCCGGGTCGCGGTACAGCTCGCGGATGATGCGGTCACCGAGTTGGCGTTCCTGGGCGGTAGTGAGGTCGGAACTGTCGCCTAGGGTGGGGAGGCTCGCTTGTGCGTGTACGGCGGTCATGCCGCACAGACTGCTCACGATGAAAAGTGAAGCGGCCACCGCTTGACACACAAGCACCAGAGGCCGTTTTCTATCAAATGACACGCGAAGTCTCCTGCACTGATTGGTAAAAAGCCATCCTGGCGCTCGCTTACACACGTCCCTATGATGCCTTTGCTTTCTGAATCTTCCTCCCAAGCGGATGACCGCATAGAGATCCTCACCACTGTATGAGTGAAACCAATAACACATCTGGCCTGACTCACTTTGATACCCAAGGGCAGGCCCACATGGTGGATGTATCGTCGAAGCCCGCTACGCATCGAATAGCCATTGCAATGGGGCGCATAGAGATGCGACCAGAAACGCTTGTTCTTATCAATTCAGGCACTGCTAAAAAAGGCGATGTACTTGGGGTAGCTCGAATAGCGGCAATCCAGGCCGCGAAGAAGACGAGTGATCTGATACCCCTGTGCCATCCACTGGCACTTACGCGAGTAGCGGTAGATTTCGAGTTACTGATCAAAGAATCAGCTGTACTGTGTACGGCTACTGTGGAGACTGTTGGACAAACAGGCGTGGAAATAGAAGCTCTGATGGCAACCCAAGTGGCGCTCTTGACGATTTACGACATGTGTAAATCAGTGGATCGGAAAATGGTGATAAAAAATATTTTTGTAGCGAAAAAAACTGGTGGCAAATCAGGTGGATATATTTAACTCAATCAACAATTAACACCCTGAGAAAAACCAATTCACATAATCCGTTCAATATATTTAGCATTGACAAAATCATCCATTGAATCCTGGTGCTCATGAGAATCTATTGAGACAGAAAGATTAACTAGCACAAATTAAAAAGAGTCCAAATCGACATAGGCAAATGGTTCAGCCGTACTGCCGTCCAATAAAGCAGTCCAAGTCAACCCTTTCCGACCCTGTATGGGAAGATATTTTACCTGATTTATATTTCTCCCTGATTGCAAAATCTCCTGTTGCAATTTACGCTGCATGGATGGAAATCGCTTTATCAAATCTTCTACTGGCAGCGAAGCCGCAATAACAACTGACTTTGCTTGGGAGTAAGGAATCCACAACTCTGGTTGCGCAGATACTGATAACCCATCTAAAGCTTGCAGAGTAAAATTAAACTTTTCGATTCCAGACAGGGGACGGAGAGCAATCAAGGAAGGACCAGACATAGGAAGTGGATTAATTCCTGCGGGCACCTTACTTAGCAATTCCTTTGGGATATCTGTGGCATGAATGACGCGAAAACGATCATACTCAAAAACAAGATGCACTGGACGAGACTCATACATTGCATTTAAACCAAATGCAAGCGCTACTATTTGAAGCACTCCGATGGTTGCAAATTCGACGGTACGTTCAAGCAAACTTTTTTTCAAATTAAAAACAACTGCTGTAATCAATGGCCCCAAGATAACATCCACAGCCAGCATTAGCAGAAAGAGCTGTCCTCCTCCAGAAATTACTCGATAAGGACCTGGGTACCAAACAAAAAATACCAATGCAGCACTAAGCAACGCAACAATCGAAGACACCCCAAGTTGAAGTAAAAAAACATGAATCTTACTTTTCATTAAAAGCATACTTTCCCAATAGTGCAGTAGTTTAGTGGCACAATTTTAATGAATCACCAGAAGATGGCTTTTCATTGATCAGCAAGCGAATAGATAAAAGCAAACGTAGATATTCATTTTTATCGTAGAGTGATTTGAATGCGGTGAGTGCCCGACACGCCTCTGTGAAGTCGCCTATACCGAATAGGCTTATTACTCTCCGACGATGCGTCGAAACGCTGGGATAGCGCCATGCTATGCGCTTAGCTTGTTCGACCGAAATCGGCGTCTCCGGCCCATGATAGGAAAGTGTTTCGATCAAGGCGGAAACATCTACACCCAAGCCTAGAACAGAGGGCGGCGCATCGACAGGAGGCCCTCCAAAAAGATGATCTCCTGATAAAGCCATTCGCAATGGCTCTTCAGCTGAAGTTTGCACTCGCATGAGAGCCATGCCTGCAGTTGCTGTGCTTATTAATAATATGACCAGTAAAAATTTAGGGAGCCGCAAAGCAGGCTCATTTTTCATTGCTGAAATTACCCCAACAAAAAGACCCCCGGCAATCAAAAAGTAGGTGTAGGCGTATGGAAACTCCAGCATTGAATGCAGTGCTAACGGAGCAATGACCGCTAGAGGATAAATACGCTCAGGCAGGCTGGGTACAAAGACAGATTGAATCCATTTAAAACTTAAAATCAATAATAAAATGCTTAGCGGCAAACCAAACCATAATGTGATATCTAAAAATAAATTGTGCGAATAAGATACAGCTTGCGCGGATATTTCAGGCGCCACAACATCTTGTGCCCGTCCAATCTGAAGCCAGCCATAGCCATGCCATGGGTGTTCAACAATAGCCGCCCCTAATTGCTTCCACAAAATTAAACGAGAATCGCTGTGAAAATTAATAATGTTGCGGCTTTCACTGGCGCCCATTAATTCAGAAAATCTAGGCCACATCACACGCGCCGTCATCCAAATTGTAAGCACGCCTATCAACCGCCACCAACACCCTGACTGTGTCGGCAGAGAATTTTTATTCAATGTCCAGATTACAAATATCAATGCTACGGCTAAAAAACCGGTTCTGGACTCTGAACTTAAAACACCCCAACATAGCCACAACACTATTCCATAAAATATCGACTTCGAGACCTGCTTTGTCTCAAACAAAAGCCCTGCTCCACCTACGCCCATTGCTAGTAGCGTTGCATAATGGTTAGGCTGTGCCAAATTAGAATAAGCACGCCCTTGCGACTCCATTATCCAGAGTCCTGCAGGCCACTTCATCCATTGAATGGTACCAATTATTGCGCTTACTAAAGCCCCTACCACCAAGGACCAAGTCAAATTAATTACGAATTTATTTTTCAAAGGGTAATTAAAATTTTTGCTCAAATACCCCATCCCTAAATTTGCACCTACCACTCCGGACAAGAGCAAGATCGACAAATAGATTAGCCCATATCCAACATCTGATTGGAAAACAATTCGGCCAGCATACCAATCCCCTCCAATCATTAATAACCCAAGAACAACAGGAATCCCAACTGTTCTAGGTAGAATTAGTTTCTCAGTGTGCCAAAACAAGGAAAGTGCAAGTATCCACAAACCTACAGCGGCCAAAAATTCATTATAAAAAGAGATCCAGGGTGAATAATGATTTGGCACAAGCCACGCGAACACTAGAACACAAAGCCCGGATGTAGCGATTTTTTTCATTTTATAAACAAAAAAACCTCCCCGAGGGGAGGTTTTATACTTACGTATGCAGCGTCTGATTAAGACTTGCAAGATCCAGGCAGAAACTTATTGATGGTAGAGGAAGCAAGTTGAACGCCAACCGCATCACCACCACCGCAGGTCCATTCAGAGATCTGCTTACCTTGATCAGTATTAGCAGTTGCCACGTTAATTGCGGTGCCATTAATGCGGGGAATCATAACCACATATTTGGTGTCAATAGCGTTATCGTTAAAGCCGCGAGCCTTGGCAGAGATAACGCCATTTGCGCTGGTCTGAATTGCGTTAACGTATTTTGTAGGACCAGAAGCGGCTGTTTCAGCAGTATTTGCTTCGCAGCCCCAAGCATTAGCAACACCAAGCTTATCACCAGCCATGCTTTGAACTTGTTCCGTGATGGTGGTACGGCACTGCGACGCAGCCAACACCACTTCAGACATCTTTGCCTTTTTCGTGTAATCCTGATAAGCAGGCAAAGCCACAGCAGCCAAAATACCGATAATCGCCACAACGATCATCAATTCAATCAGGGTAAAACCCTTTTGCAGATTGCGCTTCATATATCTCTCCAAGGAGGTCGATTGCATATAAAACCTGCAGAGGAATTCTCCAGGTCCGTCCTCATCTCAGCAGGTTCCATGCCAAGGAAGCAAGGCCAGGAACATGGGCAAGCAGCTTCAGTGACGAACCCACACCGCTCAATCTACGTCAGTTCTGACAAGTTTGTCAGCCATCCATGTCACAAGCAGATGCACGCGTTACGAAGCAACGCATGTATCACCGCATCCAGATCTATCAGCCTTGGACGAACTCCATCTCCGTTCCCGCTAATGCAAGCCGATCTCCGTTCTTCAGAAGCACAGGCTCATCCGCCATCAAGGCTCCATTCAGTTGAGGCCGCTGAGCGCCCTCGACGTGAGACAAAACGAACCCATGGTGCCGCTTGGTGATCGAGGCAACCGCCACCCCTGGCTTACCAATGGTGGTCACCACCTTGACCAGCGCTACTTCTCGCCCTGCTGCAGCCCCTGAGCAAACCCTGATCGATGCACTCAAAACAGGGGTAGGCGTCGCACCGGCCGCAGACAGCGGCGCAGACCGAGACGTCAAAGGACGCGGCGGCACCATGCCTGGCTTGAAAACCATCGTCTTCTCGAAGTTTTCTCCCTCGTTTTCCTGGAAGAAGCGGATCTTGTATTTACCCACTTCCACAGTGTCACCGTTGCGCAATGGTTGGCGCTTGACGGCTTGGCCGTTCACGTAGGTGCCATTGGTACTGCCGAGATCTTCGACCTCCACCTCGTCAGCAGACACATGAAGCACAGCGTGCTCGCCACTGACAGCCAAGTTATCGATGACGATATCGTTATAGGGGCGCCGGCCGAGGGTCATGCGCTCCTTCGTCAACTGAACTTCCTTGATGACGACTCCGTCGATCGACACGATCATTTTCGGCATGATCAATTCCTCATTCTTTAATTGGTATCGCCGGGTGGCTGATTTCAGTTTTTAATCGGCACGCAAAAATCGCGACATCAAGCCGCGCTTCCTCTCGATGGTTCCCGCCTGCACCAGCAGCACGCTGATGTTGTCACGGCCGCCGTGTGCGTTGGCGGCTTCGATCAAGTGGGCGGCTTTGTCCTCCAGGGGTTCCTGTACCAGAGCCAATGCTTGAATCTGTTCGTCGTCGACCATGTCGGTCAGCCCATCCGAACACATGACAAACAAATCCTGTGGCTCCACAGGAAACTCATTGATTTCCGCCAATACAGCACTTTCCACGCCAAGGGCGCGGGTCACCAGATTGCGCTGCCCCGATATCGCCGCTTCCTGGGGCGTCAGAATGCCGGCATCGACTTGCTCTTGCAGCCAGGAATGGTCACGCGTGATTTGCCGCAACACCCCGCCGCGCAGGCAGTAGCACCGGGAGTCACCAATATGGCCAAGAATCAACCGGCCCGGCAAAAAGACACCGGCGACCACGGTGGTGCCCATGCCTGAACATTGTGAATTGGTGAGCGAGGCATCGAATATGGCGTGATTGGCACGCTCGATACAGTCTTCCAGCGCTCGACGCACTTCAGTGGACGACACATTGCCGCCAGCCTGCGCCAGCCACCGGGTCATTTCGTCGTGGATCAGTCCGGTGGCCATGCCGCTGGCCACTTCGCCAGCGTTGTAGCCGCCCATGCCGTCCGCGAGCACCGCCAGCTGCGCGCTGGCATCGGCGATAACGGCATCTTCGTTGTTGGAGCGCACCCGTCCTTGGTCGGTCCGGGCACAAAACTGGTAGTTCAGCTTGTTTCCCACGGTCATGCTTCACCCGGCACAGGGAGAAGCATGTCTGCGCCAGCGGTGGGCGCAGGCTCCATTACGGTTTTTTGAAAATCCCCCATGTCGTGCCCTGTTGCGTCTCGTTCCGCATCATAGACGACGGACCTATTGCTTAGGTTCCTCCAGGAATTGCCGGCTGCAAGTTTTCACGCCCCTCTGCGTTGGGCGAGTGGGACGGCACAACAAACAGGCTAACGAAGGGCGGTGAATCAAAAATACAAGGGTTCTTGCAGCCTGAACCCCGCCCCCAATGCCAGCATTAACGCGCAATCGCTGAACGCTGCTGAGCCCGTGCTTGAAGGAACTTGCCGGCGCCCACGACGAACAGTGCGCCAAGTGCCGCAGCCACATAGTGCAACGACGGGTGCGCCAACACAACGTCATGCAGCGAGGCGTCGCTGGCAATGGTTTCACCGCCCACCCAACCGATCAGGCCGGCGCCCAGCAAAACGATGATGGGAAAGCGCTCCATGAGTTTGATCATGAGCGTGCTGCCAAAGATGACCAGCGGAATGCTGATGGCCAGTCCGAGAATCAACAACACCATGTTGCCATGGGCAGCCGCCGCCACTGCGATCACGTTGTCCAGGCTCATGACCAGATCGGCGATCAGGATGGTTCGGACTGCAGCCATGAGGCCGCCGCCGGATTGAGAGCCTTCGCCATCTTCATCCCCGTCGGTCATCAGTTGCAAGCCGATCCAGAGCAGCAGACAGCCACCGATGATCTGCAGGAACGACAATTCCAGCAGCTTGGCTGCCACCACGGTCAGCGCGATGCGAAGCACCACGGCTGCGCCGGAGCCCCAAAAGATGGCTTTTTTCTGTTGATGCGGGGGCAGTGAGCGCGCGGCCAGTGCGATGACCACGGCGTTGTCGCCGGACAGGATGATGTTGATCCAGACGATCTTGACGAGGCCGATCCAGAAGTCGGCCGAATGCAGCAATTCCATGCGATAAATCTCCGTGTTATGAATGAAAGAGGCGCCCGAAACCAGGGTTTCGGGCGCCTCTTTTTTTATAGGAGACCGCAGTCTATCGGGGCTGCACGCCCCTTTCGTCCGTAATTTTGCTTACAGATTACTTCAGCTGGGCTTTGAGCAGCTTGCCGAGCTCGGAAGGGTTGCGGGTGATGATGAAACCCGACTCTTCCATGATGGCGAGCTTGGCATCGGCCGTGTCGGCACCGCCGGAGATCAGCGCGCCGGCATGGCCCATGCGCTTGCCGGGAGGGGCGGTCACGCCAGCGATGAAGCCGACGATAGGCTTCTTCATGTTGGCCTTGCACCATTGGGCGGCTTCGGCTTCGTCCGGACCACCGATTTCACCGATCATGATGACGGCGTCGGTATCTGGATCGTCGTTGAAAGCCTTCATCACGTCGATGTGCTTCAAGCCGTTGATGGGGTCGCCACCAATGCCCACAGCGCTCGACTGGCCCAGGCCCACTTCGGTCAGCATGGCCACGGCTTCGTACGTCAGCGTGCCCGAGCGGCTCACCACGCCGATGCGGCCCTTGCGGTGGATGTGGCCGGGCATGATGCCGATCTTGATTTCGTCGGGCGTGATCAGACCAGGGCAGTTGGGGCCCAGCAGCAGCGTCTTCTTGCCGCCGGCGGCTTCCTTGGCCTTCATCTTGTTGCGCACTTCCAGCATGTCGCGCACTGGAATGCCTTCGGTGATGCAGATGGCCAGATCCAGATCGGCTTCCACGGCTTCCCAGATGGCGGCAGCAGCGCCTGCTGGCGGCACGTAGATCACCGACACGGTGGCGCCGGTCTGCGATGCGGCTTCCTTGACGGAGGCGTAGATCGGGATGTTGAAGATCGACTCGCCGGCCTTCTTGGGGTTCACGCCGGCCACGAAGGCGTTCTTGCCGTTCGCGTATTCCTGGCACTTTTCAGTGTGGAACTGGCCAGTCTTGCCCGTGATGCCCTGGGTGATGACCTTGGTGTCTTTGTTGATGTAGATCGACATGTGTGTTCTCCGGGCTTACTTGACGGCAGCAACGATCTTGGTCGCAGCTTCGGCCATGGTGTCTGCGGCGATGATGGGCAGGCCCGATTCGGCCAGCATCTTCTTGCCCAGCTCTTCGTTGGTGCCCTTCATGCGCACGACCAGCGGCACGTTCAGGTTCACGGCCTTGCAGGCCGTGATGACGCCGGTGGCGATGGTGTCGCACTTCATGATGCCGCCGAAGATGTTGACCAGAATGCCTTCGACCTTGGGGTTCTTCAGCATGATCTTGAAGGCTTCGGTGACCTTCTCGGGGGTGGCACCGCCGCCCACGTCCAGGAAATTGGCGGGCTCGCCGCCGAACAGCTTGATGGTGTCCATGGTGGCCATGGCCAGGCCGGCGCCGTTCACCAGGCAGCCGATGTTGCCGTCCAGGCTGATGTAGGCCAGGTCGAACTTGGAAGCTTCCACTTCGGCCGGATCTTCTTCGTCCAGATCGCGGTAAGCCACGATTTCAGGATGACGGAACAGCGCGTTGGCGTCGAAGTTGAACTTCGCATCCAGCGCCATCAGGTTGCCCTTGGAATCGCAATTCAGCGGATTGATTTCCACCAACGACGCATCCGTCTCCATGTAGCACTTGTAGATCTTGGAGAAGATGTCCACGGCCTGGTCGATCGAAGCGCCGGTCAGGCCGATGGCTGCGGCCACTTTCTTCGACTGCTCGGCGGTGATGCCGGTCAGGGGATCGATCATCTCGGTGATGATCTTTTCGGGAGTGGCATGCGCCACTTCCTCGATGTCCATGCCGCCTTCGCTGGAAGCGATCAGGGCTACCTTCTGCGTGCCGCGGTCGGTCACCAGCGAGACGTAGAGTTCGTTTTTGATGTCGGCGCCGTCTTCGATGTACAGGCGGCGGACCTTCTGGCCTTCGGGGCCGGTCTGGTGCGTCTTGAGCTGCATGCCCAGGATTTCACCGGAGATGCGCTTGACGTCCTCGATGGTCTTGGCAACCTTGACGCCGCCACCCTTGCCACGGCCACCGGCGTGGATCTGGGCCTTGACGACCCAGACGGGGCCGCCGAGCTTTTGAGCCGCTTCCACGGCTTCTTGCACCGTGAAAGCAGGGATGCCGCGCGGAACGGGCACACCAAAATTGCGCAAGATTTCCTTGCCTTGGTATTCGTGAATCTTCATGAGGTCTCTCTCAGGGAAGGATGTTGGTAACCCGTTTGCCATGAGCAGGTGTCTGGCCGCGGGCTGGTGACATGGCAACCGGCGACTGTATCATGCTGCGATGCACCATCCCTTGCGGATGTCACGTACCACGGCAGGCCGCCAGGGCCATCTTTTGCAGGAGCATTCCATGTCCAGAGTCTTTATCGATGGCGAAGCAGGCACCACGGGCCTGCAGATCCGCGAACGCCTGCAGGCCATGCCGCAGGTGGAGTTGGTCAGCATCGCGCCCGAGCAACGCAAGGACCCGCAGGCCAAGCGCGAACTCATCGCGGGCGTCGACCTCGTCATTCTGTGCCTGCACGACGATGCAGCCCGCGAGACCGTGGCCTTGGTGGACGAGATCGAAAAGGCCACCGGCCGCCGCATCAAGGTGATCGACGCCAGCACGGCGCACCGGACGGCTGCGGGCTGGGTGTTCGGCTTTCCTGAATTGGCTGCCGGCCAGAGCGATGCCGTGGCGTCGGCCACCCGCGTGGCCAATCCCGGCTGCTATGCCACCGGCGCCATTGCGCTGCTGCGGCCACTGGTCGAGGCGGGCCTGGTGCCTGTCGACTTTCCGTTGGCACTGCCTTCGATCAGCGGGTACTCGGGCGGAGGCCGCACGATGATCGAGGCCTACGAGAACAAGACGGCTCCAGCCTTCGAACTGTACGGACTGGGCCTGTCGCACAAGCACCTGCCCGAGATCATGAAGTACACCGGGCTCACCCGCCGGCCGATTTTCGTGCCGGGCGTGGGCAACTTCCAGCAAGGCATGCTGGTGCAACTGCCCTTGCATCTGGACCTGCTGCCCGGCGCCCCCAAGGCCACCGACCTGCACGACGCACTGGCGGCCCACTATGCCAAGAGCAACACGCCGGACCAATGGGTCAAGGTCTTGCCGCCGACTGAGGACGGCAAGCTCGATGCCCTGGCGCTCAATGACACCAATCAACTGGAGTTGCGTGTGTTCGCCAATGAGAACCATCGCCATGCGCTGGTCGTGGCCCGGCTCGACAACCTGGGCAAGGGCGCGAGCGGTGCAGCGGTGCAGAACATGAAGCTGATGCTGGGCCTTTGAGCTTCGAAAAGCGCTGAAGCTCTCCGCACGCGACCGGATGGCTTCAGCGCGATGGCTTGATTGGCGCCTCGCCCCGGCGACGCCGTGGCGCTTAGCCCTTCAGGCCCGCCCCATGCGCTGAAAGAGTCCGCCGGGCAGGCGAGCGACTTGTCCTTCGAGCTCCAATTCGAGCAAGGCCACCTGCAGAGCGGCGGCGCCCATTCCGGTGCGGGCGACCAGGGCATCCAGGCCTGCGGGGTCGTACCCCAGCGCCTGCAACAGCGCGGCGTGCTCGCCGGAAGGCGCCTCGCTCTCGCCACTCAGCAAAGAAGGCAGCGAGGCCGCTTCGCCCTCCGGTGCCAGCGGTGACGCCACCGGCAACTCCAGCCTCAGTTCTTCCAGCACATCCTGAGCGGACTCGACCAGTTTCGCGCCTTGGCGGATGAGTGCATGGCAGCCGCGCGATTGCGGTGCGTGGATGGAGCCAGGAATGGCGAACACCTCCCGCCCCTGCTCTGCCGCCAGCCGCGCCGTGATCAGAGAGCCCGACGCCAGCGCAGCCTCCACCACCAAGGTGCCTTGCGACAGCCCCGCGATGATGCGGTTGCGTTTGGGAAAATTGCCGGCCAGCGGCGGCGTACCGAGCGGGTATTCGCTCACCAGAACACCGTGCTGCGCGATGCGGTGTGCCAAGTCCAGGTTCTTGCGCGGATAGACGCGGTCCAGCCCTGTTCCTACGACCGCGATGGTGGCGGGCAGGCCGTCGGCATCCGGCATCCCGGCCTCGAGGGCTCCTTCATGCGCCGCGGCATCCACACCGAGCGCCAACCCGGAGACGATGCACAGGCGTGCGCTGCGCAGGGCACGCGCGAACTGCCGCGCATGGTCCGCGCCCTGCGCCGTGGGGTTTCGGCTGCCCACGATGGCCACGAACCGCTCCGTCGCCCACAGCGCCGCCGGCCGGTCGAGGAACCGCGGCGCGCCGAGCAGATAGAGCATCAGGGGCGGGTCTTCGGTGGCCAGCAGCCCTGGCGGGTAGGCCGCATCGCCGAGCGTCACGATCTGGCGTGCCGGTTGGCCCGGTGCTGCGCCGTGCAGCCACTGCCAGGTGGTTTCGACCAAGGCCCCGAGCGTGGGCGGCACGGTGCCGAGTGCCCGTGCCTGGGCCGCCGTGGCGCATGCCTGCAAAGCGCCTTGTGGGGCGGTGAAAAGGTTTTGCGGCAGGCCGAAAGCCGCCAGAAGCCGGCGCGCGGTGCCATTGCCGACACCGGGCGTGAGCGCAAGCCGCAGCCAGGCGGCCAGTTCGTCCCGATCCATGGGAATCAATGCGATGCGGCCCTGTCGCAGCACGCCCGCAAAGGCGCCGCCGCAGACAAGGGCCGCTTGGGCTTACTGAGGGTTGACGAGGCGGTCGCCGACCCGCACGCCCTGCTGCACCTGCAACAGCAGCACGTAGGAAACGCGGTCGAACGTGCGGAACACCATGCCCACGCCGTTGGCCTCGCTCGGCAGCTTGATCATGACCTTGTTCTCGTCGGTCTTGTCCTTGATGCGGTCGCCCTTGGTCAGCAGCGTGAGGACATGGCCGGCTTCGATGCCGTCACGGCTGCCACGGTTGATGGCGACCACTTGGTTCTGGGCGGCGTAGGCCACGGCCGAGCTGCCGTACAGCGAGACGACGCGTGCATCCACCGGAGCCTGCGGAGCCCGTGGGGTGTAGCTGGCGTAGCCCCGAGCGGGTGCGGGCAGCAAACGGTCGCCGGCGCGCATTTCTTCCTTGGCGCTGCTCAGGTCCACCGTGGCGGGCACCACGTCGACCGTGACTTCGCCCTTGGGATCGCGCGTTTCTTCGGTGGTTTCACCGCGCACGAGTTCGGCCTTGCCGACGTACTGGGCTTCGTAGCCCAGGATTTCGCCGGACTCGGGGTCCTTCATGGGGATGGCATTGCGGAACACGCGGTACTGGCGCGGCACGCCGGGGCCCAGGCGCAGCGGGTTGCCGGTGGCGCCGCGCACGTAGGCGCGGTCTCCGCTGGCCATGAGCACGCGCTCGTCCACTGTGGCGACGATGCGCGGGGCCTGCTGCAGCGTGAGCTCATCCACCACCAGCGGCTCGACGAGGAACGGCTCGATCAGATGGGGCTGCAAGGTCGGCAGTGCGGTGCCTGCCAGGCTGTCGGTGCGGGTGCGGGGCGACACGCGCACTGTGTCGCTAGGCACCTGGCCCGACGGGCTGGTGCGCAGGCGGGCGTAGCCGTCCACCTTTTCCAGGTACAGCGTCTGGCCGGGGAAGATCAGGTGGGGATTGGGGATGGCCTGCAGGTTCATGCCCCACAGTTCGGGCCAGCGCCACGCGCGCTGCAGGTACATGCCGGAGATGCCCCACAGGGTGTCGCCGCGCTTGACCACATAGGTGTCCGGTGCATTGGGAGCCAGTTCCGACATCGGCACGCCCTTGGAGGCAACCTGCTGGGCGGTGGCCCGCTGGTCCGTGGTGACGGGGTAGTTCTGGGCATGCGCCGGGCTGGTCAGCAGGGCTGCGGCCAGAAAAGCCAGCGCCCCCAACGCCGTGGGTCGCAAGCCTGTGGATGCCGTCATGTTGTTCCTCTTGTCATGCATTGCGAAACGCCCCTCGCTGGCGCCAGCGTGTCTTTGTTGGTCACAAAATTCGCCGGTTGATACGTTACAAACCTTCTCGGATTCTCAGCCCAAGCCCTTGATTGGGCAACGATTATTGCGGCGCGGGACGGCCGCTCCCGTCAAAAGTGGCGAAAATAGCGACATCTTTCCGGGTCCGCCATGGCTATTCTTCCTATTCTCTGCTACCCCGATCCCCGCCTTCACAAGGTGGCCCAGCCCGTTCAAAACGTGGACAACCGCGTGCGCGCGCTGCTGGACGACATGGTCGCCACCATGTATGACGCCAACGGCATTGGCCTGGCCGCCACGCAGGTGGACGTGCACGAGCGCATCGTGGTGATCGACGTGTCCGAAGATCACGACCAGCCCCAGGTCTTCATCAACCCCGAGATCCTCTGGGCGAGCGACGAGAAGACCGTCGGCGAAGAAGGGTGCCTCTCGGTGCCTGGCATCTACGACGGGGTGGAGCGTTCCACGTCGGTCCATGTGCGGGCGCTGGACGCGCAGGGCCAGTCCCGCGTGGTCGAGGCCGAGGGCCTGCTGGCCGTCTGCATCCAGCACGAGATGGACCATCTGCTGGGCAAGGTGTTCGTCGAATACCTCTCGCCCCTCAAACGCAACCGCATCAAGACCAAGATGCTCAAGCAACAACGCGAGGCACGCCCATGACACTGACCGCCCGGCCCTCCTTCTCTCTTTCGATGGCTTCCCTGGCGCGCGGCGCGGCCGCGGTAGGCCTGGCGCTCGCGCTCACCGCCTGCGCGTCGCCCGACTTCGTCAAGCCCGGTGCTTCGCGCAACGAGGTGCTGCAGAACCTGGGGCCGCCGGTGTCGGCCACGCAATTGCCGGGCGGCGGCGAGCGGCTGCTCTACACCACCCAGCCTTCGGGACGGCAGGTCTACCACATGGACTTCGACACCACCGGGCGCCTCGTGCGCTCGGATCAGGTGCTCACGTTCAACAACCTCGCCGGCATTCCGGCCGGCTGGACGGTGGACGACGTGCGCCGCACATTCGGCCCGCCGATGCTGGTGGAGCAGGTGGCGCGCTTCGACGGCGACATCTGGACCTACCGCTTCCGCGACGACCTGGGCACGCGGCGCTTCGCCCATGTGCACCTGGACCCGCGCGGCGTGGTGGTGAAGGTGATGTTCACCGACGAGCCCGATCCCCGCGACCGCTTCGGGTTCTGAGGCAGCACGCGCCTTGATGAAGATCATTTTTGCCGGCACGCCCGACTTCGCCCGCGTCGCACTGCAGCGCCTGCTGGATGCCGGCTTCACCGTCCCCCTCGTCCTGACCCAGCCCGACCGCCCCGCCGGCCGGGGCATGAAGCTGCAGGCTTCGCCCGTCAAGCAGTGCGCGCTGGAGCACGGCATTGCCGTCGCGCAGCCGCGCAGCCTGCGCCTGGACGGCAAATTCCCCGAAGACGCCGCCGCGGCGCGCGATGCGTTGATCGCCGCCGGGGCCGACGCCATGGTGGTGGCCGCCTACGGCCTGATCCTGCCGCAATGGGTGCTGGACTGGATGAGCGCCGCACGGCCGCCCGAAGGCGCGAAGGCCCCCCCGGGGGGCAGCGAACCACGCGCAGCGGGGAGCGTGGGGGCCCGCGGACTGGGATGCCTGAACATCCACGCCAGCCTGCTGCCGCGCTGGCGCGGCGCCGCACCGATCCACCGCGCGATCGAGGCGGGCGATGCCGAGACGGGCGTGACCATCATGCAGATGGATGCCGGCCTGGACACGGGCGACATGCTGCTCGTCGAAAAGACCGCCATCGGCCCGACCGACACCACCGCCGCCCTGCACGACCGGCTGGCCGACCTGGGCGGCCGCATGATCGTCGAGGCGCTGGAACTGGCCGCCTGCGGCGGGCTGACCGCCACGCCGCAGCCCGCCGAAGGCGTGACCTACGCGCACAAGATCGAGAAGGCCGAGAGCGCCATCGACTGGGCGCTGCCCGCCGAGGCCATCGGCCGCCGCATTCGCGCGTTCGACCCGTTTCCCGGCGCATCGACCACGCTGGACGGCGAAGCGATCAAGGTGTGGAGCTATGAAATTGATAGCGCACTGCCGCCGGATTCATTGCGCCCAGGGCATATTTTGTCGGTATCCGACCAGGGCGTGACCGTGGCCTGCGGCGACGGCGGCCTGCGCCTGACCACGCTGCAGCGCGCGGGCGGCAAGCGCCTGCCGGTGGCCGACTTCCTGCGCGGCTTTGCGCTGGCGCCCGGCATGGTGCTGGGCAGCACCGCGTCGGCCGGGGCGCAGGAATGAGCGCACAGCCGCTGCGCGCCGTCGTCCGCGACCCCTCCTACCGCCAGGGCGTACTGGACATGGTCGGCACCTGCGTGGGCGTGGGCGCCTGGGGGCTGGTGACCGGGGTGGCGATGGTCAAGAGCGGCATGTCGGTGCCGATGGCGATCTTCATGTCGCTCGCGGTGTACGCGGGCAGCGCGCAGCTCACCGTGATTCCGCTGATGGCCGTCGGCGCGCCGCTGTGGGTGGTGTGGCTCACGGCCTCGTGCGTGAACCTGCGCTTCGTCATTTTCAGCAGCATGTGGCGCAGCTACTTCGCGCACCTGCCGCTGCGCCAGCGGCTGGCGGTGGGGTACTTCAGCGGCGACGTGATCTTCGTCGCCTTCATGAAGCGATTCCCCAAACCTGCGCCGCAGCCCGAGCAGGTGCCGTTCTTCTGGGGCGCCGCGTCGATCAACTGGCTCGCCTGGCAGGTGCCGTCGATCACGGGCATCTTGCTGGCCAACGTGGTGCCGCTGTCGTGGGGCCTGGGCTTCGCGGGCGTGCTGGCGCTGCTGGGCGTGCTGCTGTCCATGCTGTTCGACCGCGCGACCTGGCTGGCCACGGGCGTGGCCATGACGGCGGCCATCGCGGCGTTCGCGCTGCCGCTCAAGCTGAACATTCTGGTCGCCATCGCGGCGGCCGTGGCCGTGGGCCTGATCATCGAGGCGGTGGACCGCCACCTGCGCAAGCCCCAGGTGCTGCTGGTGCCGGCCGACAGCGCGCTGCCTCCCGTGGAGAAAAAGCACGTGCAGGACGGCGACGTGGTGCCGCTGCGCGAGGAGCGCCACCCATGAACTGGTCCTGGGTGGAGCCCACCATCGCCATCGTGGGCCTGGCCGCCATCACGCTGGTCTCCCGCGCGTTCTTCATGATTCCCGAGCGCGAACTGCCCATGCCGGACTGGCTCAAGCGGGGGCTCAAATACGCACCGCTGGCCGCCCTGGCCTCGGTGATCGCCCCGGAGATCTTCATGGCGCAGGGCGAGCTGATCGGCACGCTGCAGGACGCGCGCCTGCCTTCGGTGCTGTGCGCCGCGGGCTACTACTTCTGGCGCCGCGGCATCCTGGGCACCATCGTCGTGGGCATGGCGGTGTATTTGCCGCTGCACATCGGACTGGGCTGGTAGCCACGCCCCGCAACACGCGGGGCACGGCGGAACAGACAGGACCGGTGCGGGGGATCAACCGGCGCATCAGGCGCACCCCGCCTCACGGGGGCGGCAACGTCGGCCCTGGCCGACAGCGTGCGCGCAGGGGCCGCACCTACAATGCGGCGCAGTTTTCCACCCTCCCCGCGCCGCCCGCCGGCCTCATCGATCCATGCACATCCTTCGCTTCTCCGACCTCTGCGCCCAAGGCCAGGCCCGTGGCCAACGCGTGTTCATCCGCGCCGACCTGAACGTGCCGCAAGACGACGCCGGCCGCATCACCGAAGACACGCGCATCCGCGCCTCGGTGCCCTGCATCCAGATGGCGCTCGATGCCGGCGCCGCCGTCATGGTGACCAGCCACCTGGGCCGCCCGACCGAAGGCACGCTGCAGCCCGCCGATTCACTCGCCCCCATCGCGAAGCGCCTGTCCGAACTGCTGGGCCGTGAAGTCCCCCTGGTGGCCGACTGGGTGGAAGGCGTCGCGGTGCAGCCCGGCCAGGTCGTGCTGCTGGAGAACTGCCGCGTGAACCCCGGCGAGAAGAAGAACAACCCCGAACTCGCCAAGAAGCTCGCCGCCCTGTGCGACATCTACGTGAACGATGCCTTCGGCACCGCGCACCGCGCCGAGGGCACGACCTACGGCATCGCCGAATACGCCAAGGTGGCTTGCGCCGGCCCGCTGCTGTCGGCCGAGATCGACGCGATCACCAAGGCGCTGGCCCAGCCCGCGCGGCCGCTGGCGGCCATCGTGGCGGGCAGCAAGGTGTCCACCAAGCTCACCATTTTGAAGAGCCTGGCCGACAAGGTGGACCAGCTCATCGTGGGCGGCGGCATCGCCAACACCTTCATGCTGGCCGCGGGCCTGAACATCGGCAAGAGCCTGGCCGAGCCCGATCTGCTCGCCGAGGCGCGCGCCGTGATCGACGCCATGAAGGCGCGCGGCGCCGAGGTGCCGATCCCCACCGACGTGGTGGTGGCCAAGACCTTCTCGGCCGATGCGCCCGCCACGGTGAAGGCCGCTGCCGACGTGGCCGACGACGACCTGATCCTGGACATCGGCCCCGACACCGCGAAGAAGCTCGCCGCGCAGCTCAAGCAGGCCGGCACCATCGTCTGGAACGGCCCGGTGGGCGTGTTCGAATTCGCCGCGTTCGAGAACGGCACCAAGGCCATCGCCCAGGCGATCGCCGAATCGTCCGCCTTCAGCATCGCTGGCGGTGGCGACACGCTGGCGGCCATTGCCAAGTACGGCATCGAAAAGGACGTGGGCTATATCTCGACCGGGGGCGGCGCGTTCCTGGAAGTGCTGGAAGGCAAGACGCTGCCGGCCTTCGAAATCCTGCAAAAGCGCGCCAACGGCTGATCGACGGCGGGCCGGGGGTCGGCCCGCACAGGTTCAAGCCAAATCGGCCTCCAGCGCATTAACCACTAGGGTGGTTAGCTATTAAATTAATAGCAAACAGACGGCCACTGGCCAGCGCCCTTTTGCGTCCGGCCGCCGCTCAGCGCACGGTCGAGGGCAGGTAGCCGAACCGGCCCCGGAAGCGTTCGGCGAACCGGGCGCGGGACTGGTAGCCGCAGGCCAGGGCGATGCGAGGAATGCTCCAGCCGGTGGTCTGCAGCAGCATCAAGGCGTGCTGCATGCGCACATCGGCCAGCAGTTCGTCGAACCGCTGGTGTTCGGCCGACAGGCGCCGGCGCAAGGTGGCCTCGCTCATGGCCAGGGCCTGGCCGGCATGCGCGGCGGTCCAGCGCCGCTCGGGCGTGGCGCCCAGCAGCGACCGCAGGCGCAATGTGGTGGCCTGGCCGGGCGCGGGCTGGAAGCGGTGGCCGCGTTCGTGCAGCGCGGCCAGCAGGTCCAGCAGCCGGTACTGGAGCCGGGCGTCGCTCAAGGACAAGGTGTCGGCCCCCTCGCCCACATGGCGCAACGTGGCTTCCAGGTCCGCGTCCAGCGGCACGGAGCGCAACGGGGCGGAATCATTCAGCGCTGCGGGCGGCATTCCGGCCGAGCTGCGCTCGAACGCTTCCAGCACGCTCGCATTGAGCGTCAGCAGCCAGGACCGAAAGCGCTGGGCCGCGCCCCCAGGCGTCTTGCGCAGATCGGCGCAGGTGCCCGGGTCCACCAGCACCAGCGATGGCGCACCGTCGGTCGACAACCGGTGCTCCCCCACGGTCAGATCGAGCTGGCCGTCCAGAACCCACAGGAGGGTGGCGTCCTGGAACAAAAACCGCGGCGTGTGCTGCACGGTCGTCAGCCTCGGGTGCGCCACCCGGCACAGGCTGCGCCGCAGCACCGGCGCGCCGGAAGGCAGGGGCGCATCGGGCGCCAATGCCACCGCAGGCGGATCGCTGCGCAGGGCGCCGCCGGGGGCCCCGCCGATCACGGCAGCGGCACGGCCGGGTTCAGGGTGTAGAGGCCCGTGAGGCTCGCCTGCCCCAGCACCGCGGCCTTGTCCAGGGCCGCCCGCACGTTCGCGCCGGTCAAAGGCCCTTCGACCTGCAGCGTGGGCGTGCCCAGCGCGTACACGGTGAAGACATAGCGGTGCACCAGCGTGTCGTTCCACGGTGGGCAGGGGCCGTCGTAGCCGTAGTAGTCGCCTTGCATGTCCGGGTCGCCAGCAAACCAGGCGGTGTAGTCGTTGATGCCATGGCGCAGCCCTTCGGGCGCTGCCGGGCCGCTCTTGCCGCGCGGCGTCACGCTGGCGGAATGCGCGCCGGCGGCGATCTCGGTGCGGTCGGCGGGAAGGTCCAGCAGCAGCCAGTGGTAGAAGTCCACGCGCGGCAGCGTGCGGGGCACTTCGCGGCCTTCCTGGTTCACATCGTCGCCCTGGCTGGGCACGTCGGGGTCGTGGCAGACGACGACGAACGACTGCGTGCCGGCCGGCACGCCGCTCCACGCGAGGTGCGGATTGCGGTTGGAAGACAGCGCGACGTGCGCGGCCGCATCGGGTACGGCGAACGCGAATTCGCCGGGAATGGCCTGGCCGTCCTGAAAACTGTGGCTGGTGAGTTGCATCCGGAAAAGCTCCTGTGCGGTGAAGGTGAAAGACAAACCCCTGGCGACGTTGCCCGGGGCGCTGGTGCGTTCCATTCTAGGAACCGGCAGCGGGCCCGACCGCCCGCAGCCGATCAATGGAGCGCCCCAGCCCGTCAATCTGGCGGGCTGTGCGCTGTCAGCGATCTTTCAGGCGTGCGTCCGCAGTGCGGCGGGGCCACAGCACCGAAGCGATCGCCAGCACCATCAGCGCGACGGCGGCCCAGTCCTGCCAGTGCAGCCGCTCGCCCAGCCAGACCGCGCCGCTGAACACGCCCAGCACCGGAATCATCATCACGCTCAAGGTGGACGCCACGGGCGGCAGGCCGCGCACCAGGAAGAACCAGGCCGGCTGCGCGAAGCCGAGCACCAGCACGGCGTTGAAGACGATCGCGCCCCAGCCCGGGGGGGTCGGCGCGTGCCACTGGTCGCGCTCCAGCAGCAGCGACAACAGGCTCAGCACCACGGCGCTTTGCACGGTCATCCAGAACGACAGGGTGAGCGCCGGCAGTGGCAGGGTGCTGCGCCGCAGCAACTGCGTCCCGAGCGCCCAGCTGGCCGCCGCGGTGAGCATGAGGCCCACGCCCACGGGCCGGCCGCCGAGCTGGCTCAACTCGTGCCACAGCAGCAGCAACACGCCCCCGGCGGCAGCGGCCACGCCCGCCCAGGCGCGCGGCGCCAGGCGATTGCCGAAGCACAGCGCGCCGAGCACGGCCGAGAAGATCGGCATGGTGTAGCCAAGAATGGCCGCGCGCCCGCTGGACAGCGATGGAATCGCCAGGATGCTGAAGGCATGCCACAGCACCATGTTGACGATGCCAAGGCCCGCCAGCGGCAGCCAGTAAGCGCGCGGCACGGCGAACGGCGCCTTGAGCAACACCAGCGCCATCGCCAGCACGGGCAGTCCGAACCACAGCGAGATGGTGCGGAACGACAGCGGCGGAAAGCCCGCCACGCCGAGCTTCATGACCGGCCAGTTGAAGCCCCAGATGAGGGTGACGAGGACGAGGGCGACGAGCTGGCGGCGGGACAGGGCAGGCATGCGCGGCATTGTGCCGGGATGGGCGCCGCCACGCCCGGGCCGGCTGTACGCCGTGCGACAGGCCGCGGGAGGTCGGAAGGGACGCGGCCGCCGCACCCTAAAATCGCGCCCCATGACCTTCATCGACATGCTGCAGGGCGCGGCCGCGCAGAACGACTCCATGCTGTGCGTGGGCCTGGACCCCGAACCCGACCGGTTTCCCGCAGCGATGCGCGGCGACGCCCGCAAGATCTACGACTTCTGCGCCGCCATCGTCGATGCCACCGCCGACCTGGCCTGCGCCTTCAAGCCGCAGATCGCCTACTTCGCGGCGCACCGCGCCGAAGACCAGCTCGAACGCCTGATGGCCCACATGCGCGCCACCGCGCCGCATGTGCCGGTGGTGCTGGACGCCAAGCGCGGCGACATCGGCTCGACCGCCGGGCAGTACGCGCGCGAAGCCTTCGAGCGCTACGGCGCCGATGCGGTGACGCTCTCGCCCTTCATGGGCTTTGACTCCATCGAGCCGTACCTGGCCTACCACGGCAAGGGCGCCTTCCTGCTGTGCCGCACGTCCAACCCGGGCGGCGACGACCTGCAAAACCAGCGTCTGGCGAGCGTGGACGGGCAGCCGCTGCTGTACGAACACATCGCGCGCCTGGCGCAGGGCCCGTGGAACACCAACGGCCAACTCGGCCTGGTGGTGGGCGCCACCTACCCCGCCGAGATCGAGCGCGTGCGTACCCTGGCGCCCACGCTGCCGCTGCTGATTCCCGGCGTGGGCGCGCAAGGCGGCGATGCGGCCGCCACCGTGCGCGCCGGGCGGCGCGACGGCGGTCCGATCCTCGTCAACTCGTCGCGCGCGATCCTGTACGCCGCCAGCGGCGAGGAATTCGCCGGTGCCGCCCGCGCCGCGGCCCTGGCCACGCGCGACACGCTGAACGCGGCCCGCGCCTGAGCCGGCGCGCGCTGCACTCCGACCCACCCCGCCGTCACCGAACGACGACCCACCGGCCATGCAACTCAAATGGCTGGAGGACTTCATCCTGCTCGCGCAGGAGCGCAGCTTCACGCGCGCGGCCGAGCTGCGCCATGTGACGCACCCAGCCTTCGGGCGGCGCATCCGCGCGCTGGAGGGCTGGGCCGGCACGCCGCTGGTCGAGGCGGGCAGCAGCCCCGTGCGGCTGACGGCGGCAGGCCAGGTCTTTCTGGACACGGCCGAGCAGATGGCCCGCAACCTGGCCCAGTCGCACGAGGAACTGCGCGCGGTGGCGGGCCGCCAGGCCCGCACCGTGACGCTCACGACCGGCCGCACGCTGGCCCGCACCGTGGTGGCCGACCTGCTGGTGCGCCTGCGCCCGGTGATGAAGGACTGCGAGCTGTGCATCCTGACCCGGGCGCTGGCCGACACGGTGGCGCTGCTGGAGCGGGGCGAGGCGGATTTTTCCATCGCGTACCACCACACCGCGCTGGCCATCCGGCTGGATGCGCGGCAGTTCTCGCACATCACCCTCGCCTCCGACCGGCTGGTGCCCATCTCGCGCGCCACCGCGCAGGGCGCGCCGCTGCACGCGCTGGCGGGCAGCGGGCCCATTCCCTACCTGGCCTATGCGCGCACGCTGGCGCTGGGCCGGCTGGTGGAAGACCAGCTGGCGCACCACCCGGTCACCCAGCGGCTGCAGCGCACGGTGGAATGCGACTCGGCCGATGCCCAGTACGAATACGTGCACAAGGGCCTGGGCGTGGCCTGGCTGCCGTGGTCCATGGTGCATGCCGATTGCAAGGCCGGCCGGCTGGCCAAGGCCGGCGACCGCAGCATGGAAGCGCGCTTCGACGTGCGGCTGTACCGGCCCAAGCGGCGCCTGAGCACCCAGGCCGAAGCGATCTGGCACGCCATCGCCACGCGCTGAGGGCGTGGGTTGCGTGGACCGCAATGACGCTCCTGCACCGGTCGTGCTGAGGTAGCACCACTGTCTTTTTCTAGCACCAGCCGTGCCGAAACAGCACGAAAGCGTGCCGATTCAGCACACCGCGGTGCGCCAGCGTTCCCACAATCGGCGCATATCTCCAAGGAACCCCCGATGCACCCCCACCACGCCCTTCGCCGCGCCGCCCTGGCCTGCGGCCTCGCCCTGCTGGCCGCCGGCCCCGCCGCCGCGCAGGACAGCTACCCGAGCAAGCCCATCACCATCGTCGTGGGCTATCCGCCCGGCGGCAGCACCGACCTGACCGGGCGCACGGTGGCGCAGGAGCTGGGCGCACGGCTGGGCGTACCGGTGGTGATCGAGAACGTGGGCGGCGCCGGCGGTGCGATCGGTGCGCAGAAGGTGGCCAGTGCCGCACCGGACGGCTACACCCTGCTCGTGGGTGCGAGCAACGAGATCGCCATCAACAAGCTGGTGACGAAGAAGGTCAAGTACGACGTGAAGGACTTCACCGCCGTGGGCCTGATCGCCTCGCAGCCGCTGGTGCTGGTGGCCTCCGCCGGCTCGGGCGTGAAGAACGCGGCCGAGTTCACGCAGTTGGTGTCCAAGAACCCCGGCAAATACAGCTACGGCAGCTCGGGCGTGGGCACCTCGCTGCACCTGGCCGGCGAGATGGTCAAGGAACAGGGCAAGCTGTTCATGACGCACATCCCCTACCGCGGCGTGGCCCCGCTCACCAACGACCTGCTGGGCAACAACCTGGAGTTCGGCGTGTTCGTGCTCTCCAGCGGCCTGCCGCACATCAAGAGCGGCAAGGTGATCGCCCTGGGCACCACCGAAGCCAAGCGCTCGGCCATCACGCCCGACATTCCGGCCCTGGCCGAACTGCCGCAGTACAAGAACGTGGACATCGGCGTGTGGTTCGCGCTCATGGGACCGGCCAAGATGCCCAAGCCCGTGTACGACAAGCTCAAGAAGGCGCTGAACGAGGCGCTGCAGTCGCCCGACTTCCGCAAGAAGATGGAAGCGAGCGGCTCGGTCGTCGCTTCGCCCACGGTGAACGCCGACCAGTTCATCGCGGCCGAAGTCGACAAGTACCGGAAGATCGTCGAATTCGCGAAGATCGAAGAGTGATGTCCATGTCCCTGACTTTCGCACTCCCCGCCCCCGACCTGTCGCCCTGGCGCGCGGGCAACACCGGCACCGAAGGCGTGTGGCATTTCGACTCCGGCGTGCCCGGCCGCCATGCCATGGTCAGCGCCCTGGTGCACGGCAACGAGCTGTGCGGCGCATGGGCGCTGCAGGGCCTGCTCGCGGCGGGCCTGCGCCCGCAGCGCGGCGCCATCACCCTCGCGTTCTGCAACCTGGAAGCCTTCGACCGATTCGACCCGGCGAACCACGATGCCTCGCGCTTCACCGACCAGGACATGAACCGCCAGTGGACCGATGAGCGCATCGATGCCGGCGACACGCGCGAGCGCCGCCGCGCCGCCGCGCTGCGGCCCTTCGTGGCGCGCGCCGACTGGCTGCTCGACCTGCATTCGATGCACGAGCCCGGCGCGCCGCTGCTGCTCACCGGCCTGCACCCGCGCAACCTGGACCTCGCCCGCCGCATGGGCTCGCCCGAGCACATCGTGGCCGACGCGGGCCACCAGGACGGCGTGCGCATGCGCGACTACGGGCGCTTCGGCCTGCCCGATGCGCAGGCGGGCGACACCCGATCGCTGCTCGTGGAATGCGGCTTTCACGGCGACCTGGCGAGCCGCACCGTGGCGCAGGACCAGTGCGTGCGTTTTCTGGAAGCCGCCGAAGTGGTTGATGCGCCCGCGCTGGCCGCATCACTGCCCGGCTGGCGCCAGCCCGACGCGCCGCGCCAATGGGTGCTGGAAGTGACCGGCCCCGTCGTCGCCAAAAGCAGCGCCTTCCGCTTCACGCAGCCCTTTACCGGGCTGGAAGTGATCGCCAAGGCGGGCACGGTGATCGGGGACAACGACGGCGAGCCCGTCAGCACGCCGTACGACGACTGCGTGCTGGTGATGCCCTCCACGCGGCAGGCGCGCGCCGGGGTGACGGTGGTGCGCTACGCGCGCCGCCGGCCGCTGTAGCGCGGCCCGAGCACCACGCACACGAGCGCCATCACCACGCAGGCCACGCCGGCCCACTGCCAGGCGGTGACGACCTCGCCCAGCGCGAGCAACCCTGCCGCCAGGCCCACCACCGGCACGCCCAGGCTGAAGGGCGCCACGCGGTTGGCCGGGTAGCGGGTGAGCAGCCCGGTCCACAGCCCGTAGCCGACGATGGTGGCCACCCACCCCAGATAGGCCGCGGCACCCCAGGCGATGGGCGGCAGCGCGGCCCACGCGTCGGCATGCAGCCAGCGGCCCGCGTCGGCATCGGTCACGGCCGTCAGCCCCATGAAGGGCAGCACCGGCACCAGGCTGCTCCAGGCCACGAACGACAGCGGGTTGTAGCCCGGCGATTCCTGCTGCGCCAGCCGCGAGACGATGTTGGACACCGCCCAGCACGACGCCGCACACAGCGTGAGGCAAATGCCCACCAGCGTGGCGCCGCCCACCCCCGTGCCCTTCGCGCCCGGACCGATGAAGTTCATGGCGAAGCACACCAGCCCTACCGCCGCGATCGCCATGCCCAGCACCAGCGGCCGCCCGGGCCGCTCGCGCAGGATGCCGAAAGCGAACAGCGCCGTGAAGAACACCTGCGTCTGCATGAGCACGCTGGCCAGCGCCGCCGTCATGCCCAGCTTGAGCGCGAAGAAGCCAAAGCCGAACTGCCCCACGCCCTGGAACAGGCCGAACAGCAGCACCCAGCGCCAGTGCACCCGGGGCGCCTTCAAAAAGAACACCAGCGGCAAAGCGGCGAACAGGTACCGCACGGCGCCGAGCTGGAACGGGGTGAAGTAGCGCAAGCCCCACTTCATGACCACGAAATTGAGACCCCAGATGACGACCACCGCGAGCGCGGCCAGCAGGTCGCGCGTGGCCATCGCCTCGCCGGCCGGCAGCCGGGCCGCGCTCATGCGGCCTCCTTCGTGCGAAGTGCGGCGGTGGCACGGCCGCGCCCGGAACAGGAAAACAGGGCAGAGAAGACAGAAAGAAATGCGGGGCAGGGCATGCGGCGGTTCGCCGGCAGGCCGGCACATCCAGGGAAGGGGGAATCGAAGCGCGAGAGGATCGATTATTCAGCACTGCAAGGGCCGTGCCCGCCCTTGCGTGACAGCGTGTCGCCGATCCGGCCAACAGCCCCGGGGTTCGCACCCGTCAAAGATTGCGCTGGGCCACGCGGCGCGACAAGGCTTCGGCGCTTTCCCGGCGCTCGCTGTACCGGTCCACCAGGTAGCCGGCGCAGTCGCGCGTCAGCAGCGTGAACTTCACCAGTTCTTCCATCACGTCCACCACCCGCTCGTAGTAGCTCGACGGCTTCATGCGGCCGCCGTCTTCGAATTCGAGGAAGGCTTTTGCCACCGACGACTGGTTGGGGATGGTGATCATGCGCATCCAGCGGCCCAGCACGCGCATCTGGTTGACGGCATTGAACGACTGCGAGCCGCCCGAGACTTCCATGACGGCCAGCGTCTTGCCCTGGGTGGGCCGCACCGCGCCGACCGACAGCGGAATCCAGTCGATCTGCATCTTGAGGATGCCGGTCATCGCACCATGGCGTTCCGGGGAGGTCCAGACCATGCCCTCCGACCATTGCGCGAGTTCGCGCAGCTCCGCCACTTTGGGGTGGTCGTCCGGCGCCGAGTCCGGCAGCGGAAGGCCCCGCGGGTCGAAGATGCGCGGTTCGGCGCCCAGCGCCGCCAGCAACCGGGCCGCCTCTTCGGTCAGCAGCCGGCTGTACGACCGCTCGCGCACCGAGCCATACAGCAGCAGGATGCGCGGCGCGTGGGTGGCGCGCTGCGCCGGGGCAAGCCGCGCGGGATCGATGCCTGCCAGCAGCGCGGTATCGACATGGGGGAGATCAGGATTCATACCAGCCCTTGGAAGCGTTCACGGCCTTGACCACCAGCAGCATTACGGGCACCTCGATGAGCACACCGACCACCGTGGCGAGCGCGGCGCCCGAGTGAAAGCCGAACAGGCCGATGGCCGTGGCAACCGCCAGCTCGAAGAAATTGGAAGCCCCGATCAATGCCGAAGGGCCGGCGATACCGTGCTTTTCGCCCACGGCGCGGTTGAGCCCGTACGCCAACGCGGCGTTGAAAACCACCTGGATCAGGATGGGAACCGCCAGCAGCGCGATCACGACCGGCTGCCCCAGGATCGCCTCGCCCTGGAAAGCGAAGAGCAGCACCAGCGTGAGCAGCAGGGCTGCCATGGACCAGGGCCCGATGCGCTGCAGGGCAGCGTCGAACACGGCCGGCCCTCGCCTGAGCAGGGCCCGGCGCCCCCACTGGGCCAGCACCACTGGCACGAGGATGTAGAGCACCACGGAAATCAGCAAGGTGTCCCACGGCACGGCGATGGCCGACAGACCGAGCAGAAAGGCCACCAGCGGCGCGAAGGCCACGATCATGATGCTGTCGTTCAGCGCGACCTGCGACAGCGTGAAGAGAGGATCGCCCCCTGTGAGCCGGCTCCACACGAACACCATCGCCGTGCACGGCGCCGCGGCCAGCAAGATCAGCCCGGCGATGTAGCTGTCGATCTGGTCGGGCGGCAACCAGGGAGCGAACCACTGCCGGATGAACAGCCAGCCCAGGAACGCCATGGAGAACGGCTTGACCAGCCAGTTGACGAACAGCGTGACGCCGATGCCGCGCACGTGGCGGCGCACTTCGCCCATGGCGGCGAAGTCCACCTTGAGCAGCATCGGAATGACCATGACCCAGATCAGCACGCCGACCGGCAGGTTCACGCGGGCGACCTCCCAGGCGCCGATGGCCCGCGCAGCGCCAGGAAACAACTGGCCCAAGCCGACGCCCACCACGATGCACAGCACCACCCACACCGTCAGGTAGCGCTCGAACCCGCTCATGCCGGATCGCTGCATGCCGCGCCTTCAATCCGCAACGGGTTGGCGGGCACTGGCCTGCAGCGTGGCCCCGTCCAACTGGTCCTGCGGCAGGTTGACCAGCCGGTCCAGCCGGCGCTTCATCGCGTACAGCGTCTTTCGGAAGGCACCGAGCTTTTCCGCCTCGGTGCCGCTGCCTTCGCTGGGGTCCGCATAGCCCCAATGGGCCGTCGCCGGGTGCCCCGGCCAGATGGGACACGCCTCGCCCGCCGCGTTGTCGCAGACCGTGATGATCAGGTCCATCGTGGGCGCCCCGGGTGCGGCGAACTCGTCCCAGCTTTTGCTGCGCAGGCCTTCCGTGGAGAGGCCGGCGCTGCGCAGCACCTGAAGGCCGAGCGGGTTCGGCTGCTGGTGCTCGCGCGGGCTGCTCCCTGCTGAATAGGCCTTGAAACGGCCCTGCCCCATGTCGTTGAGCAGGGCCTCCGCCAGGATGCTGCGCGCGGCGTTGTGGGTGCACAGGAAAAGAACGTTCAAGACGGGGCGGGTGTCGCTCATAGGAAACTTCGAGAAGCAGGTCGATGGGTTGATGTATCGGTATCGGCGTTGGGCGGCACGTTGACGGGCAGCAGGCGTCAGCACCGCCGCGCCATGGCCCTTTCGTCGCGCTAGCAACCGCAGGAGGTGGCGGAATCCGGAAGGCAGGGCGCGCCCTGGCAACAGTTCTCGGTGAGATAGGCCAGGAGTTCCTCCATGGCCGGGTAGGCCGCGCGGTAGATCAGATTGCGACCCTGCCGCTCCTGGCTGACGAGCCCGGCATGGGTCAACTCCTTGAGATGGAACGACAGGGCATTGGGTGCGATCTCCAGGCGCTCGGCGATGGCGCCGGGCGTCAGGCCTTCCTGGCCAGCGACGACCAGCGCGCGAAAGACCCGCAGGCGCACTGCCTGCGCCAGCGCAGCCAGGGCTCGGACAACATCGGTTTCAGTCATTATTCAATCATTGAATTATTTACCGGCTTGCGTGTTTTTTGCAACCGGCAGGACTTGGCCGTTGGGATCGGTTCGTTTTCTGTGCCCATGTGACGAGCGGTGTTGCCCTGCGGCACATGTCTTGCTATATCGAGAAAACACACATTTTCTTACACGAAATGAACCTCCTCCATCGCTTCAGCCTGCTGCAGAAATTCCTGATCCTCGGCGCCATCGCCGTGCTGATGTGCGCACTGCCCACCGGGCTGTACGTGCGGGGCGCGCTGCAGGAGATCGCCGACGCCCGCCACGAGAGCGCCGGGGCGCCCGCGCTGACTTCGGTCAACCAGGCGGCGCAGTGGTTGCAGGTGCACCGGGGCCTGTCGGCCGCCATGCTCAACGGCGACGAGGTGCTGGGCGCCCGGCGGCCCGCGGTGCGCGATGCGATGAACAAGGCCCTGGCCGAGGCCGAGCGGCAACTCGCGGCCGCCTCGGCCCCTGCAGCGCAGGTGAAGGCCTGGGCCGACGCGGGCCAGGCATGGCGCACGCTGGAGCAGGCCGTGGCGGCGCGCACGCTGACCTCGGCGCAGGCCCTGGCGCAACACACGCAACTGGTGGCCGATCTGCTGCGCGTGAGCGAAGAGCTGCTGCACGCCTACGGATTTCAGACCGACCCCGACGGCGCCACGCAGGACCTGATCCAGGCCACGCTGGTCCATGCCCCGCTGCTCGGTGAAAAGATCGGGCTGCTGCGCGGACAGGGCGCCGGCTATCTGGCGCGGGCCAGCCTGCCGCCCGAAGGCAAGGGCTCGCTGCAGGCGCTGCAGCAGCGCGTGGGCGAGCTGGAGGACAGCACCTTCCGCAACTTCGACCGCGCCATGGCGGGCGATGCCGCCCTGCAGCGGGCGCTGGGCGCGCAGGTGTCGGCCGTGCGCCAGCGCGTGGCCGCCTCGCGCGGCCTGGCGGACCGGGGGCTGCTCAAGGCCACCGGAATCACGCTGCCCGCCAAGGACTATTTCGACGACCTGTCGGCCACCATCGAAGCGCTGAGCGCCCTGAACGCCACGGCCATGTCCAGCCTGGATGCCGCGCTGCAGCAGCGCGTCGCGCGCCACCAGCGCGCCCTGGGCGTGGCCGCGCTGGCGATGGCCCTGGCGCTGGCCCTCGCGGGCGGGCTGGCGGTGGTCTTCGTGCGCTCGATCACGCGGCCGCTGGCCCTGGCGGTGGACCTGGCGAGCGCCGTGGCCGGCGGCGACCTGAGCGGCGAAGACACCGCCCACGGCAGCAACGAGGTGGGCCGGCTCATCGCCGCGCAGCAGCAGATGCGTGCGCGCCTCAAGCCCATGGTGGCGCAGGTGCGCGGCGGCTCCGAAGGCGTGGCCACGGCCAGCGCGGAGATCGCCCAGGGCAACATGGACCTGTCGGCCCGCACCGAAGCGCAGGCCAGCGCGCTGGAGGAAACCGCGGCCTCCATGGAGCAGATGACCGCCACCGTGCGCCAGAACGCCGACAGCGCCCGCCAGGCCAACCAGCTCGCCGAACACGCCAGCACCGTGGCCGTGCAGGGTGGCGACGTGGTGGCGCGGGTGGTGGAGACCATGCAGGGCATCCACGCCGCGTCGCGCAAGATCGGCGACATCATCGGCGTGATCGACGGCATCGCGTTTCAGACCAACATCCTGGCGCTGAACGCCGCCGTGGAAGCCGCGCGGGCCGGCGAGCAGGGCCGGGGCTTTGCCGTGGTGGCCGGCGAGGTGCGCAGCCTGGCCGGCCGCAGCGCCGAGGCGGCCAAGGAGATCAAGGCCCTCATCGGCGCCAGCGTGGAGCGGGTGTCGCAGGGCAGCGCCCTGGCGGACCAGGCCGGCAGCACCATGGCCGACGTGGTCACCGCCATCCGCCGCGTGACGGACATCATGGGCGAGATCAGCGCGGCCAGCCACGAGCAGTCGCTGGGCGTGTCGCAGGTCGGCGAGGCCGTCACCCAGATGGACCAGGCCACGCAGCAGAACGCCGCGCTGGTCGAGGAAATGGCCGCGGCCGCCAACAGCCTGCGCGCGCAGGCCCAGGAACTGGTGCAGGCCGCGGGCGCGTTCCGGCTCGGAGCCGGCGACAGCGCGGCCCATTCGAACGGCATGCTATCAATTCAATAGCTACCTGCCGGCGTGTTGATTGCGCTGGAGGCCTTTTTCATTCAAAGGCCCTGCAGGGTGCAGTTCTCGCTCAGGGCGCGTCGCCGGCCCGGCAGGGCGCGGCAGCGAGCAGGCGCGCGGCGTGCAGAAACGCTTTCGGCCCGACCCAGCTCACGTTCCAGTCGCCCGCCACGGGCACTTGGCGCTTGTGCGCGATCACCAGTTGCCGCTTGGGCACGACCAGGATGTACTGGCCGTGCACGCCCCAGGCCATGTAGGCGCCGCTCAGCGGCGAGCCCGGCGGCTCTTCCAGCAACCACCACAGGTAGCCGTAACCGAAGTCGCGCCGCGCGGTGTGCGCCGGGTGCATGGCCGACGCCGGCGTCGTCTGCTGCGTGATCTGCGCCACCCAGTCGGCCGGAACGAGCTGTTGCCCGCGCCAGCGCCCCTGCTGCTGCATCAGGAGGCCCAGCCGGGCCATGTCGCGCGTCGATAGAAAGAAGGGGTAGGCCAGGTGCTCCGATCGCCGGGCATCGCCGCTGCGCACGTGGCGCGTGGGGTCGAAATCCTCGAGCTGCAGCGGCGTGGCCAGATCGTCCGCGAAGGCCTGGTAGATGCCGCGCCCCGTCATGCGCTCGAAGGCGGTGCCTGCGGCGTTGAAGTCCCAGTTGTTGTAGAGGAAGTAGCGGCCCGGCACCTGCGAGCCGCGCGCCGGCGCGGCCACCGCGTCGTCGCCCCCGTTGGCGGCTGCGTGGTAGACGCCCGACCGCGCGGTGAGCAGGTCGCGCACGGTCGCCTGCCGTTCGATCGGCAGCAGGCCGCCCGTGTCGTCGATGTTCAGGTCGGCCAGCGTGCGGTCCAGGTCGATGGCCCCGCTGGCCACGTACTTGCCGTACAGCATCGCCAGCACGCTCTTGCGCACCGAGAACACGATGCTCACCGCCTCCACCGGGCCGTGCGCCAGCAGCACGCGGCCGTCCTGCACGGCCATCAGCGCGGTGGTGTCCAGCGTGCGAAGGTATTCATGCGTGGCGTCGAGATCGCGGCGGCAGGCCGGCGCCTGTTCTGCCTCGGGTGTGGCTTCCCACGATGCGCCGGGGAAAGCGGTGGATGGCGATGGCGATGACGACGGGGGCGGGCTGGCCGCCGGCCTGACCGCCGTGCAGGCGCTGGCGAGCAGCAGCAGGGCAACGCCGCACAGGGTGCGCACAAACTTCGCCGGGGTAGTGGGGGTGGGGTATGGCATGGGGCCTTCGATGCGATCCCCCCGGAGATTAGCGCCTGATCAGACCCCGAGACCGCCGCGCCGGGCCGGATGGTGGGTTCGGCGCGGCAACGGATCGTTCGCGATCGAGGTTCGTCATGGGTTAACACAGGCCCGCCATCCTCGGGCCAAGAGCGCGGCGATCTTCCTTCGCGCCCGCCCCCAACCGACCGCTGGAGCCCGATGCCATGACCGCACGCCCGACTTTTTCCCCGCAGCGCCTTCGCCGGTCGCCCAGCGCGTGGCGCCGCATGACCTTCGCAGGAGTGCTGCTGGCCTGCGCCGCCACACTGCCCGCCGCCGCTCAGGCGCAGGCCCCGGCCGCCGCCGGGTTTCTGCAGGAAGACGCACGCAGCCTGTCGACGAAGCTGCCGGAGGGCGTGCAGCGCCTGGCCGACGTGCCCTACGGGCCCGACCCATTGCAGCGCATGGACGTGTATTTGCCGCCGCCCCCCGCGCGGCCAGACGCTCACAGCGAGCGCTCGCCGGTGATCTTCCTGGTGCACGGCGGCGGCTGGCGCACGGGCGACAAGGATGCGCACCGCGTGGTGCAGGCGAAGGTGGCGCGCTGGGTGCCGCGGGGTTTCGTGCTGGTGTCCGTCAACTACCGCCTGCTGCCGGCCACCGGGGTGGCGCTGCAGGCGCACGACGTGGCCGCCGCCCTGGCCGCGGTGCAGCAAAAGGCTGCGCAATGGGGCGCCGACAGCCGCAAGACCATCCTGATGGGCCATTCGGCGGGGGCGCACCTGGTGTCCCTCTTGAACGCGCAGCCGGCGCTGGCAGATCGCCATGGGGCGGTGCCTTGGCTGGGCGCGGTGTCGCTGGACAGCGCGGTGCTGGACCTGCCCACGCTCATGAAGGCACCGCACGCCGCGCTGTACGACGAGGCTTTCGGCACCGACCCCGCCCAATGGGCCGCGCTTTCGCCCTACGACCAATGGGTGCCGGGCGCGGCGCCGTTCCAGTTCGTGTGCTCCACGCGGCGTCCAGATCGCCCGTGCCAGCAAGCCAGGCGCATGGCGGATCACGTGCAGGCGGCCGGCGGGCGGGCCGAGGTGCTGCCGCAAGCGCTGTCGCACGCCGACATCAACGGCACGCTGGGGCAGGACAGCTGCTACACCCGTGCCGTGGAAGCGTTCATGGCGTCGCTGGACCGGGGCGTAGCGACAAGGCTGGGGCGCTGAACATCGGCCGAAACCGGGGACGTTCCGCCGTGCTCAGGCGTGTCGTGCAAGTTCGCCGGAACGGTAGAGCAGCTGATGGGATCCGGTAACAACCGGACACAGACCGGATGTAACAGCTGCATCCGCCTGTCATCGAAACGCTCGGGCGTGCCGTTCACAACAGCTTCCTGCCCTCGCGCGCTGCCGCCGTTTACACGCCACGGCGGCGCTCCGTGTCCCCATCCGCCCCGCTCCCGCTCGCCCGGGAAAGACGCCCATGATGCTGACCCCCGCGGCCCCTGCCCCCGCCACCGACCTCGACCGCCCGGCCGATCCTTCGGCGGCCCCCGAGCCCGCTCCCGCTCCTGCTCTTGTCGCCCATCCCTCCGCCCTGGGCGCTGCCGCGCTCGCCAGCGCACTGCTGGCCGCCTGCGGAGGAGGCGGCGGCGAAGACAGCAGCCCCACCAACCCACCCCCTGCCGGCGGCAGCCCGGCACCGGCTCCCAGCCCCGCGCCGTCCGGCGGCAGTACCGGCGCGGTGGACGCACCCGCCACCGACGAAGAAGCCGCGCGCTTTCTGCTGCAGGCGCAGTTCTCGGCCACCGACGAAGCCATTGCCGCGGTGCGCAGCCGAGGCTACGCCGCCTGGCTGGGCGAGCAGTTCGCCCAGCCCATCGGCACCACCGGCACGGAATGGCTTATGCAGCGCGGCTACGGCATCGCCAACGCGGACACGCGGCTGTACAACGCGGCGTACCCGGCCGACTACATGCTGTGGAGCCAGTTGTTCACCGCGGGCGATGCGGTGCGCAAGCGCGTGGCGCTGGCCCTGTCGGAAATCATGGTCGTTTCGCTCAACGGTCTGGACCAGACCTGGAACGCCTTTCTCGCGGCGGGCTACTGGGATGTGCTCAACGCGCATGCGCTGGGCAATTTCCGTGCGCTGCTGGAGGCTGTGACGCTGAACCCGGCCATGGGTGTCTACCTGAACACGCGCGGCAACCAGAAGGAAGACGCCCGCACCGGCCGCCAGCCGGACGAGAACTATGCCCGCGAGGTCATGCAGCTCTTCACGCTGGGGCTGTACCAGCTCAACGCCGACGGCACCGAGCAGCGCGACGGCAGCGGCAACCGGCTGGAGAGCTACACCGCGGCCGACGTGAGCAATCTGGCACGCGTGTTCACCGGCTACGACTACGACCGCAGCCAGAACCAGCCCACCACCGTGGGCAGCAGCACGGTGCCCAGCCCGCAGCAGGCCCGCTTGCCGATGGTGCTGACCGCCAGCCGGCATTCCACGCTGGCCGCGACCTTCCTGGGCATCACCATCGGCGCCGGAACGCCCGGCGACGCAGCGCTGAAGACCGCGCTGGACACGCTCTTCAACCACCCCAATGTCGGCCCCTTCATCGGCCGCCAGCTGATCCAGCGCCTGGTGACCAGCAACCCCAGCCCCGCCTACGTGGCGCGCGTGGCGGCGGCGTTCGCCAACAACGGCAGCGGCACCCGCGGCGACCTGCGCGCCGTGGTGGCGGCCGTGCTGCTCGATGCCGAAGCGCGCAGCGCCACGGGGCTGTCGAACCCGCAGTTCGGCCGCCTGCGCGAGCCCATGGTGCGCTTCGTGCAATGGGGCCGCACGTTCGAGCTGCGCTCCGCGCAGGGCAGCTGGAAGATCGGCGACCTGAGCGATCCGGCCACCCGGCTGGGGCAAAGCCCGATGCGGGCGGGGTCGGTGTTCAACTTCTTTCGCCCTGGCTACGTGCCGCCGGCCACCGCCATGGCGACCAACGGTCAGGTGGCGCCGGAGTTCCAGATCGTCAACGAGACGAGCGTGAGCGGCTACCTGAACTTCATGCAGAACGCGATCCGCAACGGCATCTTCGTGAACGCGCCCGACCTGCCGCAAAGCGCCAGCAACGCCGCCAACGGCTATGACATCGCCTGCACCTATGCCAACCTGCTGCCGCTGGTGGCCGACGCCACGGCCCTGGTGCGCAAGACCGCGCTGCTGCTGTCCGCAGGCCAGGTGTCCGCCGCCACGCAGGGCCGCATCGCCGCCGCGCTGAACACCACGCCTGTCACCGCGGGCAGCACCGCCGCCGTCAAGCTCAACCGCGTTGCCGCGGCCGTGCTGCTGGTGATGGCCAGCCCCGAATACCTCGTGCAGAAGTGACCGCCGCCCACCGCCCACGGAACACGCCCATGCCCACCTCCTTCATCGATCCCTCCCGCCACACGCGCCGCGCCTTCCTGCGGCGCTCGGCCCAACTGGCCGCCACCGGCACGGCGCTGCCGTTCGCCCTCAACCTGGCTGCATTGGGCGAGGCCGCCGCGTTCGAAGCCAACGACTACAAGGCGCTCGTCTGCGTCTTCCTGTACGGCGGCAACGACTACGCCAACACCGTCGTGCCCTACGACAGCAGCCGCTACGCGCAGTACGCGGCCATCCGCGGCGGCGGCGCAGATGGCTCGGCAGGCGGCATCGCGCTCGGCCGCAGCGCCCTCGGCAACACCGTGCTGCAGCCCGCCAGCGCCCTCGCTGCCGGCCTGCAATACGCGCTGCACCCCTCCATGACCGGCATGGCCGGCCTTTTCAACAGCGGCCGCGCCGCCGTGCAGCTGAACGTGGGCCCGCTGGTCGTGCCGCTCACGCGAGCGCAATACGCCAGTGCCGACCGCCGCAACTACCCGCTGCCCCCGAAGCTCTTTTCACACAACGACCAGCAGTCGGTGTGGCAGTCGCAGGGCGCCGAAGGCTCCACCGTCGGCTGGGGCGGCAACCTGGGCGATCTGGCGCTGTCGGCCAACACTAATTCGCTGTTCACCTGCATCTCGGCGAGCGGCAACGCGGTGTTCCTGTCGGGCGACCAGGCACTGCAGTACCAGATCAGCACCAGCGGCGCCGTGCCCATTAACGGGGTGAAAAGCAATGTCTATGGATCGAGCGCGGTGCGCGGCGTGCTGAGCGAGCTCGTGCAGGCCGCCAGCGCCCACGCGATGGAGGCCGAATACGCCCGCGTGACGCAGCGCTCCATCGGCTCGGAAGGGCAGATTTCCGCCGCGCTCTCGGGGGCCGGCGTTTCCACGCCCTTTCCCACCGGCAATTCGCTGGCCGACCAGCTCAAGGTGGTGGCAAGGCTCATCGGCGCGCGCGGCGCGCTGGGCACCAAGCGCCAGGTGTTCTTCGTGTCGCTGGGCGGCTTCGACCTGCACGACAACCTCGTCTCGAGCCAGACCGTGCTGATGGACCGAGTCAGCAGCGCCATGACCGCGTTCTACAACGCCACCGTGGAACTCGGCGTGGCCGACAAAGTGACCGCCTTCACCGCCTCGGACTTCGGCCGCACGCTCACCTCCAACGGCGACGGCTCCGACCACGGCTGGGGCAGCCACCACTTCGTGGTCGGCGGCGCTGTGCGCGGTGCAGCGTTCTACGGCACGCCGCCGCCCGTCAGCGTGGGCAACGGCACCGGCAGCGAAGACCAATGGCACGTCGGCCAGGGCCGCCTGCTGCCCAGCACGGCGGTGGACCAGTACGCCGCCACGATGGCGCGGTGGTTCGGCGTGGCGGGCACGGAGATGACGGGCGTACTGCCACGGCTGGGGAATTTCGGCGGGTCGGCGTATCCGGTGAATCTGGGGTTTTTGGGGTGATGGCCGACGCAGTGGTTGGATGCGCCTCACCACTGCTGGCGTTCAATGCCGGATGGTGCGACCCAGCGGCTGCGTGAGGTTCGCGCATTCCAGTTGCGCCCGCAGCCGCTCCTGATCCGCCTTGACCATCCCTTGATTCATGGGACCTCCCCGTCCATTGGCGGTTGTTTTTAGAACCGCGGATTCCGGGGGCTGAACCGGCGTCTGGCGCCGATCAGAATGGCTTATTCGCCACCAAAATAACGTCCCTTCGGTCAACCCTTGGAGATTGATGGCAAGTACCGTGCGAGGTACCGCCCGGTGTGGCTCGCCGGATTGGCGGCCAGTTCCTCAGGCGTGCCTTCACCCACTACGGTGCCGCCGCCCGCGCCGCCTTCGGGGCCCATGTCGACGATCCAGTCGGCCGTCTTGATGACGTCCAGGTTGTGCTCGATCACGACGATGGTGTTGCCCGCGTCGCGCAGCTGGTGCAGCACTTTCAGCAGCAGGTCAATGTCGGCGAAGTGCAGCCCGGTGGTGGGCTCGTCCAGGATGTAGAGCGTGCGGCCGGTGTCGCGCTTGGACAGCTCCTGCGCGAGCTTCACGCGCTGTGCCTCGCCGCCCGAGAGCGTGGTGGCGGCCTGGCCCAGGCGGATGTACGACAGGCCCACGTCCAGCAGCGTCTGCAGCTTGCGGGCGATGGTGGGCACGTCCTTGAAGAAGGCGAAGGCGTCTTCGACGGTGAGGTCGAGGATCTGCGCGATGTTCTTGCCCTTCCACAGCACTTCGAGCGTTTCGCGGTTGTAGCGCTGGCCATGGCAGATGTCGCACGGCACGTACACGTCGGGCAGAAAGTGCATCTCCACCTTCACCACGCCATCGCCCTGGCAGGCCTCGCAGCGGCCGCCGGCCACGTTGAAGCTGAAGCGCCCGGGGCCGTAGCCGCGCTCCTTGGCGGTGTTCACCTCGGCCATCAGTTCGCGGATGGGCGTGAACAGGCCGGTGTAGGTGGCGGGGTTGCTGCGTGGCGTGCGGCCGATGGGGCTCTGGTCGACGTTGATGACCTTGTCGAAATACTCCATGCCCTCGATGGAGTCGTGCGGCGCGGGTTCGTCGTGCGCGCGGTACAGCTGGCGCGCCACGGCGGCGTAAAGCGTGTCGTTGACGAGCGTGCTCTTGCCCGAACCCGACACGCCGGTCACGCAGGTGAGCAGGCCCACGGGGAACTCCACGCTCACGTTCTTCAGGCTGTGGCCCGTGGCGCCCACTACGCGCAGGGCCTGCAGCCGGCCCTGGGTGGCGCGGTGCTCGGCCTGGCGCTCGGCGCGCTGCTCCGCGCGGCGCTTGCTGGCCTCGGTTTCGGGAAAGCGCGATTTGCCCTTCTTCGCCGGCTCCGGGGCGACGACGGTGTCGGCCATCACGGGCAGCCACGGTGTGCGGCGCGCCGGCACGGGAATGCTCAGGGTGCCCGACAGGTATTGTCCGGTGAGCGAGTCGGGGTGGTCGCGCACCTGGTCGTAGGTGCCTTGCGCCATCACCCGGCCGCCGTGCACGCCGGCGCCGGGGCCCATGTCGATCACGTGGTCGGCGGCGCGCATCATGTCTTCGTCGTGCTCGACCACGATGACGCTGTTGCCGATGTCGCGCAGGTGCTGCAGCGTGGCGATGAGGCGGTCGTTGTCGCGCTGGTGCAGGCCGATGCTGGGCTCGTCGAGCACATACATCACGCCGGTGAGGCCCGAGCCGATCTGGCTGGCCAGGCGGATGCGCTGCGCCTCGCCGCCCGAAAGCGTTTCGGCGCTGCGGTCCAGGCTCAGATAGTTCAGCCCCACGTCGTTCAGAAAGGTGAGGCGCGTGCCGATCTCGCGCACGACCTTGTCGGCGATCTCGGCCTTGGCGCCGGTGAGTTTTAGGTGCGCAAACCAGGCATGCGCGTCGGCCAGCGTGGCGTGGCTCACTTCGTAGATGGCACGGGCCTGTTCGCCCTCGCCCACCTTCACGTGGCGCGCCTCCAGCCGCAACCGCGCGCCGTGGCATTCGGGGCAGGGCTGGGTGCTGCGGTAGCGCGTGAGTTCTTCGCGCACGACGACCGAGTCGGTTTCGCGGTAGCGCCGCGCCATGTTGGGCAGGATGCCTTCGAAAGGATGCTTCTTGACGACGGCCTTGCCCTTGGATGGACCGCTGTCCATGATGTAGCTGAAGGCGATCTCTTCCTCGCCCGAACCATTCAACACAGCCCGCTGCACCGGTTCGGGCAGCGATTCGAACGGTGCGTCCACATCGAAACGGTAGTGTTTGGCCAGGCTTTCCAGCATGGCGAAGTAGTAGCCGTTGCGGCGGTCCCAACCCTTGATGGCACCACTGGCCAGGCTCAGGGACGGAAACGCCACCACGCGCGCCGGATCGAACACCTCCTGCTGCCCGATGCCGTCGCAGGCCGGGCACGCACCCATGGGCGAGTTGAACGAGAAAAGGCGTGGCTCCAGTTCGGCCAGCGAGTAGCTGCACACGGGGCAGGCGAATTTGCTGGAAAAAAGGTGCTCCTTGCCGCCATCCATCTCCAGCGCCAGCACGCGGCCATTGCCCTCGATGCCGCCCACGCGCAGGGCCGCCTCGAAACTCTCGGCCAGGCGCTGCTGCATCTCGGCGCGCACCTTCAGGCGATCGATCACCACGTCCACGTCGTGTTTTTCGGTCTTCTTGAGCTGCGGCAGGCTTTCGTATTCGTAGATGGTGCCGTCCACCCGAAAGCGCACGTAGCCCAGCGCCTGCATCTGCGAGAAGAGCTCGGTGAATTCGCCCTTCTTGTCGCGTGCGACCGGGGCCAGCACCATCAGGCGGGTGTCTTCGGGCAGGGCGAGCACCGTGTCCACCATCTGGCTCACGGTCTGGGCGGCCAGCGGCAGGCCGTGGTATGGGCAGTAGGGCGTGCCAGCTCGCGCGTACAGCAGGCGCAGGTAGTCGTGGATCTCGGTCACCGTGCCCACGGTGGAACGCGGGTTATGGCTGGTGGCCTTTTGCTCGATGGAAATCGCGGGCGACAGGCCCTCGATCAAATCGACGTCGGGCTTGTCCAGCCGGCCAAGAAATTGCCGCGCATAGGCCGACAGGCTTTCCACATAGCGGCGCTGCCCCTCGGCATAGAGCGTGTCGAACGCCAGGCTCGACTTGCCCGAGCCCGACAGCCCGGTGATCACCACGAGCTGATTGCGCGGGATGTCCAGGTCGATGTTCTTGAGGTTGTGCGTGCGCGCCCCGCGGATGCTGATGCGCTGCTCGCGCAGCGCAGCGCCCAGGTAGCGGGCGGGAGGCGTGGCATCGGTGTCTGGGGGCAGATCGGAAGACGGGTTCACGGTGGGCGCGGCGTTGGCAGGTAAACCGGCCATGATAGGCCACGGCCCGCACGGGCGTACAGCGAACGATCAGGGACGCCACTGCGGCTGCGAAGACTCCGCCCGCTTTTTTCTGGCTTGTTAAGTTCCTTTCGCAGTGGCTCTCGATCCCGCGGCGATCAACGCCACGGGCGTTCCGATGGATGCGCCATGGGCCCTGGCGCTGCTGTCGGCCTTGCTGGATTTGGTGGTTTGGCGAAAGCGCCGTCCTGGGAAAGCCTGAGTTCTCCGAAAACGGCGCAAGCCATCGTTCGATCCGGGCGCGAGGTGACAGGACTCCAAAAGCCTCTTTGCGGAATTTGCTATATTTTTAATAGCTACCATCCCATATCAATCGTGCGCTGGAGCACTATTTGACCCATGTATCGGGCGGCATCCACGCTGGCTGCCTGCGGTGCCCCCGTGCCGAAGGGGGGCGATGGGCGAGAATCGCGGTTTTGCTTGGCCCATAGCGCACCACCGTGCCGGACTCATCCCCCACTCTTGCTGGCGCCGCCGCGCCACCGTCCCCTTCCGCCACCGTCATGACGCCGCTGGAGCGCCGCTCCAGCCTCGCGCTGGCGCTGATCTTCGCGCTGCGCATGCTGGGGCTGTTCCTCGTGCTGCCCGTGTTCGCGCTCGAAGCGCGCAAATACCCGGGCGGCGACGATCCCGCGCTCGTCGGCCTGGCCATGGGCATCTACGGCCTCACGCAGGCGGTGCTGCAACTGCCGCTGGGCATGGCGTCCGACCGCTTCGGGCGCAAGCGCGTGATCGTGCTGGGCCTGCTGGTGTTCGCGGCCGGCAGTCTGCTGGCGGCGCTGGCCGATTCATTGACCGGGCTGCTCGCGGGCCGCGCGCTGCAGGGCGCCGGGGCGGTTTCAGCTGCCGTGACCGCGCTGCTGGCCGACCAGACGCGCGATGCCGTGCGCACCAAGGCGATGGCGCTGGTGGGCGGCAGCATCGGGCTGATGTTCGCCGTGGCGCTGGTGGCCAGTCCGCCGCTGGCGGCCCGCTTCGGGCTGCCGGGGCTGTTCGAGCTGACCTGCGCGCTGGCGCTGGCCGGCATCGCCGTCGTGCTGTGGGTGGTGCCGCCCGAGCCTGTGCGCCATGCCGATGCGCCGCGCGGGCGGCTGGCCGAGGTGTGGCGCCATGCCGACCTGCTGCGCCTGAACCTGGGCGTTTTCGTGCTGCACACGGTGCAGATGGCCATGTGGGTGGCCGTGCCCGCGCTGCTGGTGCAGGCTGGCCTGCCGAAGGCCGAGCACTGGCATGTCTACCTGCCCGCCGTCGTGCTGTCTTTCGCCATGATGGGCGGACTGTTCGCGCTGGAGCGGCGCGGCTACCTGCGCGAATCGCTGTTGGCGGCCATCGGCCTGGTGCTGCTGGTGCAGCTCGGCCTGGGCGGCGTGGCCGCGGCCGGGGGCACTTCCGCACTGTGGGTGCTGGGATTGCTGCTGTTCGTGTTCTTTTGCGGCTTCAATGCGCTGGAAGCCAGCCAGCCCAGCCTGGTCTCGCGCATGGCACCGGCGCCGCTGCGCGGTGCGGCCCTGGGCACCTACAACACGCTGCAGTCGCTGGGTCTGTTCGCCGGGGGCGCGCTGGGCGGCGCACTGGTCAAGTGGGCCGGCACGCCGCAGCTCTTTGCCGTGACGGCGCTGCTGTGCGCGGTGTGGCTGGCCGCCAGTTGGGGCCTGCGGCCTGTGGGGCGTGACGCTGCGGGCGCGGCGCAGGGGCACTGAACCCCGGCGCAGGGCATTCGCAGCGAGCCTGCCAAGGCCCTGCTTTGTTCTGATCACGTGAGGCGCAGAGCACGGCGCATCACCGCGCTCTGCGCACCACCCGCTGCGCTTGTGCTTTACGCGGCGGCAGGCGCTAACGCAGCGGCCTGACGGCGCTGCACCAGCCGGTTTGCCGCGCTCACCACGGCATGCACCGAAGCCGTGACGATGTTGTGGTGCAGCCCCACGCCGAAGGTCGCACCGGGCACGCCGTCGAGCGCGGCCTCCACGATGGCCAGCGCCTGTGCATCGGCGCCGGAGCCTGTGGCACGCTCTTCATAGCCATGCACGCGCAGCGGCAGGCCCAATGCATCCACTGCCGCGTCGATCGGTCCGTTGCCCTGGCCTTGCAAGGTCTGGCGCGTGCCGTCGATGGTCACATCCAATTCGATGCCCCGCCCGTCGTCCGCCAGCCGATGGGCATGGCAGACGATGGCGCCGGGCACGCCTGCGGAGGTTTCGAGGTAGGTGGCCTGGAACAGATCCCACAGCGTGGCGCCGGTCATCTCGGTTTCGCTGGCATCGGTCTGGCGCTGCACCACAGCACTGAACTCCACCTGCATGCGGCGCGGCATGACCACGCCGCGTTCGCGCTCCAGCAGGAAGGCGATGCCGCCCTTGCCCGACTGGCTGTTCACGCGGATCACGCTGTCGTAGGTGCGGCCCAGGTCGGCCGGGTCGATAGGGAGGTAAGGCACCTGCCACAGGCCCTGGGGGTCATGGGCGGCGAAGCCCTTCTTGATGGCGTCCTGGTGCGAACCAGAGAACGAGGTGAACACGAGGTCGCCGACATAAGGGTGGCGTGGATGCACGGGCAACGCGGTGCACTCTTCAGCCACGCGCGCCACGGCATTGATGTCGGAAAAATCCAGGCCCGGATGCACGCCCTGCGTGTAGAGGTTGAGGGCCACGGTCACCACATCCAGATTGCCGCTGCGCTCCCCGTTGCCGAAGAGGCAGCCTTCCACGCGTTGCGCGCCGGCCATCATGGCCAACTCGGCGGCCGCCACGCCGGTGCCCCGGTCATTGTGCGGGTGCACCGAAAGAACGATGTGCTCGCGGGGGCTCAGGCGCCGGTCCATCCATTCGATCTGGTCGGCGAACACGTTGGGCGTGGCGTTCTCCACCGTGGTGGGAAGGTTGATGATGATCTCGCGCCCCGGGCCCGTTCCCCATGCGGCGATGGCGGTCTGGCAGGCTTCGAGCGAGACTTCGAGCTCGGTGGCGCTGAAGGTTTCGGGCGAATATTGCAGCGTCCAGCGGGTTTCCGGCTGCGCATCGGTCAAGCGCTTGAGGTGCGACACGTGCTGCTCGATGAACGCCATCACCTGCGTCACGTTCATGCCGAACACCACGCGCCGCCACACGGGCGCGGTGGCGTTGTACAGGTGCACGATGGCGCGCGGCGCGCCGCGCACGGCCTCGACGGTGCGCTCGATCAAGTCGGAGCGCGACTGGGTCATCACCATCAGGGTCACGTCGTCGGGCACGAGGTTTTCGTCGATGAGGCGGCGCACGAAGTCGTAATCGGTCTGCGACGCGGCGGGAAAGCCCACCTCGATTTCCTTGAAGCCGATGCGCACCAGCTCCTGGAAAAGCTTCATCTTGCGGTCGCCGTTCATCGGCTCGAACAGCGCCTGGTTGCCATCGCGCAAATCGGTGGACAACCAGATCGGGGCGCGGGTGATGGTCTTTGACGGCCAGGTGCGATCGGCCAAGGCAACGGGGGCGATGGGCTGGTACTTGGTAGCGGGCTTGGAAATCATGAGGGGCTCCACGAACAGTGTGTGCCGCGCCGAGAAGGGCGCCTGAGGCACGGGTCGAATCAACGGTGAACGGTGAACGACATCCCCTGCAGCCCTCCACCGTGGGTGGAGGCTGGTTCGCGGGCCGGGGTCAGGGGGAAATCGGTGGTTGCGCTTCAGGCAACGGTGATGGCGAACGCAGGCAGACCCCGGCCAGGCACTAGGCCTAGCGATAGGGTGGATAGCAGCACGGTGCGTTGCATAGCGGCAAATCCTAGCACAGGACCTGCGAAATGCCGTCAACACGGCAAAAACTGCCGTGCAAAGTGATTAACAATAGGTCATACATTTCGCACGCCTTTGCATTTGGTGTGTGCACGGCCTTTCGCATTCGATCCGTCCGGCGCTCCTCGCGCCTTCGTCCTTGCCCGCCTCCACAGGAGCACGTTCCATGAAACGCCGTGTATTCACCACCCGCCTGAGCGCCTCGCTCGCACTGCCATGGATCGGCTCTGCCGCGCGCGCGGCCCCTCCGGTCGTTATTGGCATGGTGGCGCCCTTGACCGGCGGCAATGCGGCCGAAGTCGGTAAGCAGGTGGTTCTGGGCGTGGAGTCTTACTTTGCCGATGCGCAAAAGACGCAGGCCTTCCCCGGGCTCGACGTGAAGTTCGTCGTGGAAGACGACGAGTTCAAGCCCGAGAAAACGGTGGCGGGCGCGCGCAAGCTGCTGGGCATGAAGCCCGCCGCGCTGATTTCGTTCGCCACCAGCAACACCCAGGCGCTGATCGACGCCAAGCTGCCGCAGGACAATGCCGTGCCCCTGTTTCCCACGCGCTCGGGCTCCCAGGTCATCCGCGAGCCGGTGAACCCCTTCGTGTTCCACGTGCGCGCCGGCTACAGCACCGAACTGACCAAGCTGGTGGCGCAGATGGGCGACGCCATCGGCATGACCAAGTTCGCGGCGCTCTATCAGAACGATGCCTATGGCCAAAAAGGCCTGGAGGCGCTCACGGCCGCGCTGTCGCAGCGCAAGCTCGCGCTTGTGGCCAAGGAACCCTACGAGCGCACGACCTCGGACGTTCAGCCTGCGGTGGCGGCGTTGCTCAAGGCCGATGCGCAGGTGATCGTGATGGTGGCCGGCCAGGCCGCCGGCAGCGCCTTCGTGAAGGCATACCGCGCAGCCGGCGGGCATGCCCAGATGGTCGGCATCTCCGACCTGGACCCAGTGAAACTGGTGGATGCGGTGGGCGCAGAAAGCGCCCGCGGCGTGGGCATGACGCAGGTGTTTCCGGCCCTCACCAACCAGTCGATTCCGGTCGTGCGCGAATTCCGCCAGGTCATGCAGAGCGCCCAGCAAAGCGCCAGCATTGCCTCGCTGGCTGCCTTCGAAGGCTTTCTCGTGGCCAAGACGATCGGCCAGGGCCTCAAGGCCGTGCCACGCAGCGGCAGTGGTGGCGTGGATGGACGCGCGCTGGCCGAAACGCTGTCACGCCTGCCGCGCATCGACCTGGGCGGCTACGAGGTGTCCTTCCTGAACAACCGGCGAGAGGGCAGCCTGTTCACCGAAATCGCCATCCTGGACAGCTTCGGCCGCGCACGCTACTGATCGGTGTTGCTGGCCGTCGCGGCCTTGGAGCGGCTCGTAGTGTTCAGGCAGTTGCCGCAGCTTTAACCGCTGCGCCACCGTGCTGGGCGAACCATTTGCCCAGCGCAGGCTTGGCGCAGCGCTGCAGCGCCATGAGCAACGAATGCGCCGGATCGGCAATGCCCCAGCGGGTGCGCAGATCGTGCTGGATGCGGCCCAGCAGCGCCGCCGCCATCTCCGCATCGGCCAGTGCACGGTGGGCCCGCTCCGCGAGCGGCAGGTCCAGATGGCCGACGATGCTGCCCAGCTTGTGGCTGGGCGCTGCCGGGTAAAGGCGCCGGGACAGCAACACCGTGCAGGCGAAGGCATGGGGCGCAGGCAGGTCCGCGCACTGCAACTCGGCCGCCCAGAACTTGCTGTCGAACGACGCGTTGTGCGCCACCATGGGCGCATCTCCCACGAAACGCGCCGCTTCGCGCATCACCTGCTGCGCATCGGGCGCGGCCGCCACCATGGCGTTGGTGATGCCCGTCAGTTGCGTGATGAAGCTCGGAATCCAGGCGCCGGTATTCATCAGGCTTTGATACCGGTCCACCACTCGCCCGTTCTCCAGCAGCACGATGGCCACTTCGGTCGCCCGAGCGCCCTGGCCGGGCGAGACGCCCGTGGTTTCGAAGTCGATGACGGCGATGAGAGACATGGTGATGTGAACGGGGGGAAACACAAGGCACAAGGCGGGAGCCCCGCATTTTCCGACAACCGCTCGCAATGGGCATTGGACCGGCATGCGGCCCTTTAGCCCATGGCCCGTGGATGCTCCAGAAAGAACCGCAGCATCTGCGCAGTGGCGTTCACTCCGCGCGGATCGGTGTAGCTGCCCCGTGCATTGCCCCCGGCCCACGCGTGGCCCGCGCCGTGCAGTTGCCAATGCTCGGCCACGGCTGCGCTGGACCCGCCGGTCGAATCGCTATCGCGATAAACAGTGCGCGTGTACCGCTGGCCTGAGGGGCTGCGGCCCGATTCGGCTTCGGGCCGCGCACCGGGTGCCGACTTCAGCGTCGCGGCCAGCAATTGCTCGCCGTTGCGCGCGTGCACGGTCTCGTCCGCATCGCCATGGAAGACGATGAGCGGCGGCGGCTTGGCGCTGCCAGGGCGAACTGCAGGCGCGGACCCGACGGCGCCTTTGGCGCCGCTCTTCATTGCCGACAGCGCGCCCATCACGTTGTGCGCGGCGCCGGCCTGCAGGCCCGAATGCACGCCGACTGCGGCGAACACGTCGGGGTATTCGCGGGCCAGCAGCGCGGCCATGGCGCCCCCGGCAGACAGGCCAGCCACATACACGCGTTGCGCATCCACGGGATGGCGTGCCATCACGTCACGCACCATGGCCACCAACGTGGCGGGCTCCCCGCGGCCGCGCTGCTGGTCTTGGGGGCGAAACCAGTTCCAGCAGCCATGGGCGTTGGCGCTCTGGGCCTGGGCGGGGTACAGCACCAAGGCATTGGCCGAAGCGGCTGCAGCGTTCATGCTGGTGCCGGTGGCGAAGTCCTGCGGATTCTGGGTGCAGCCGTGCAGCATCAGCACGAGCGGCATCGGTGTGCCGGCCGTCGCCCCGGGCGGCACGCTGAGGTAATAGTGGTCCTGCGGCGCACCCGCAGGCCCGGAGAAGGCCACGCGCGTGAAACTGCCAGGCGCTTCCGCCCGGCTAGCGGACGGCTTGGGCGCATGCGAGGGGGCACCGCCCGCCGCAGACGGCTGGTCGCGCTCGACGATCACCGCATCTTCCACCTCCGAAGCGCTAAAGGGCCCGCTCTTCGGCGTGGCCTGCTCCGTCGGCATCTTGAAATGTTCGCGCCATGCTGCAGCGCCCGAGGCGCCCGAGGCGCCCGTGGTCGCACTGGCTGCGCGCTGGCCGCCAAGGGCCTGCTGTATGGCGCGGGTGGCATCTGCGAGTTGGCCGCTGCGCATCAGCGGAGCGACATCGCTCAGAAGCTGCTTGACCTTCGTGTTCCAGTTCATGGGGGAATCCTTCGGCGAGTGGCAGCACCGGTCGGCGCTGCGCGGGGTGAAGGCACTTCGCGCGCTGTGAAAGCCGCGTGCCCAAATGCATGTTCGTCTCCTGTCTGCGCCGCCTTCGGGTCAGGCCGGTCTGGAACGAGGCCTGCCGCAGCGTTCTCGTTCTGTGTTTTTGTCAGCCGATGCGCCCTGCCAGCGCGGCCTTGACGGCGGCACTCGCGTGAAAGGCCCCGAGCACCTGTACCGATGCGATCGTTGCCAGGGCCAGCGCTGCGGGCACGTCGTCGTCGATGGTGCAAAGGCCCAGCACTCGAATTTCGAGCGTCTGCCCTGCCGCCTGCACGGCTTCCAGTTCAGCGCGGCCGAATCGCTGGAGCCCCAGCACCAGCGTCTTGCGCGCCACGACCTGCCGCACCGCTTCCGACTGCGCGACCAACTGATTGCGAATCGCCGTGCGGATGAAATCCGTGCGGTTGGAATAAAACCCCTCGGACACCAGAAGGTCGATGTGGCCCAGGTCCACGAATCCCAGGTTGATGGTCACCTTCTCCGAATCGGGCACTTTCAGGCTGCGTTCAGTCACCGCTGTCGTCATGAAAACTCCATTTACCATCCACATGGATGGTAAATGGATGGCAAACAGCGTCTTTCAAGTCAGAAGGACAAAAAATAAAGGGCCCGAAGGCCCTGATGTCCACAAAGGGTGTGAAACCCGGCCGCGCTTCGCTCAGCCAGCGCCTCGGCCGCCACCGCCTGCGCCGCCACCGCTACCGCTACCGGCTGAACCTTGGCGCGATTGCACTTGGTTGCCGCTGCCGATGTGGGCGTCGCGGTCATGCCGGCTTTGCGGCGTGCGCTGGGCTTCGTTCTTCTGGGTGGGCTCCTGGTCGCCCTGGCGGTTGTGGTCGTTTTCCACCTTGCCCGTACCGGGCTCTTGCTTGTCGTTGGCCATGGTATTTCTCCTGGTGAGTGGGGGAATCAATCGGATCGGCACGGGACGGGCACCTCAGGTGAGAGACAGTTCCTTGTGCTCGCCCATGTCCTTGGGCGGGTTGCCGGTCACGGCAGCCTTGGCCATCTTGAACATCTGGGTCATCTTGCTTTCCTTGACGTCCCAGTATTCGGCGTGGTCGATGTGAATGGCCAGCAGCACGAGGTTCGGATCGTTCACGCCGCCCGGGAACCATGCCTTGGCCATGGGGGACCACAGGGCCTCTTTTTTCACCATGTCTTCGATGAAGCCGGCGGTGCCCGACAGCGAGACGTAACTGTCCTTTTCGGGGTTGGAATAAGTCACGTTGACCTGGCTGTCGGAGCGCAGGCGCTCATACAGTTCACCGTCGCGCGGGATGAAGAAGAACAGTTGCGACTGTTCGTCGATGTCTTTGTTCTGGGTCGTCAGGGGATGGGCGTGCAGCATGCCCGTTGCGGCGCGGTGCGTGAGCATGCCGAAACGGATGTCCTTGATCAGCCGCCACAGCGTGGCATGGGGGGAAGTGGTGTCGTCGTTGCTCATTGAAGTCTCCGGCTTGTGGCGTGGGATAGAGAATTCAATGTAGGTCGACCGTGGCGGGCCCGCGGTCGGTTCGTGGCCCGGCCCCCTGTGGGGTATGTCCGACAGCGCGGCGGGATCGGGCGGGTGGCGTGGCCCGTGTGGCGCTCAGCTTTCGAGCCGGCTGCGCAGTTCGACGAGCCCCTGCCGCAGGTCGGCCAAGGCGCCATCGGAGAGGCCGCACAGGCCGGCGAACGTGGCGTTGACCTCCGTCGCCCTGGCCCGCAAATCACGGCCTGCGGGCGTGAGCACCAGGGCCAGGCTGCGTTCGTCCTTCGGGTCGCGCAGGCGCTGCAGCAGCCCGTCGGATTCGAGCCGTTTCACGATGGGCGTGAGCGAGCCGGGGTCCAGGTGCAACTGCTCTGCCAGCGACTTGAGCGTGATGCCATCGCGCTCCCACAGCGCCAGCATGACGAGGTACTGCGGATAGGTGAGGTCCAGGCTCTTCAGCAGCGGCTTGTAGGCCTGCATCATGGCCAGCGAGGTGGAATAGATGCTGAAGCACAGCTGCCGGTCCAGTAACAGTGCGTCGTCGACCTTGCTCATCGCCTCTCCTTAGGAGCGGGCATCTTAACCACCAGCCAATACGAGCCGCACGGCGCGTGCGCCTCAGGAGAGGAGGCGCACGCACCGCCGACTCATCAGCGCAGGTGCTTTTGCAGTTCGGCGCCGGCCTGGCTCAGCGCGGCGCGGGTCGCGGGGACCTTTGCCAGCACGTTCAACAGGCCGAAGTCATGGATCATGCCGTTGTAGCGGGTCACGACCACATTCACGCCGGCGGCATCCAGCTGGCGGCCGTAGGCTTCGCCTTCGTCGCGCAGCACGTCGAATTCAGCGGTCTGGATCAGCGCGGGCGGCAAGCCCTGCAGTTGCGCCACGCTGGCCTGCAGGGGCGATGCGTAGGTTTCCTTGCGCTGGGCGGCATCGGTGGTGTAGTTGTCCCAGAACCACTTCATCATGTTGCGGGTGAGGAAGTAGCCGTTTTCGAACTGCTGGTACGACGGCGTTTCGAAGTTCGCATCGGTCACCGGCCACAGCAGGGCCTGAAAGCGGATCTTCGGCGTGCCCTTGTCCTTGGCCATCAGGCTGACCACAGCCGCCATGTTGCCGCCCACGCTGTTGCCCGCCACGGCCAGCCGGCTGCCGTCCACCTGGATCTGCCGACCGTTTTCGGCCACCCAGCGCGTCGCGCCGTAGGCCTGGCGGATGGCCACGCCGTAGCCGGCCTCGGGCGAAGGCGTGTAGTCCACGTAAACCGCCACGGCACCCGAGTTGGCCACCAAGTCGCGGATCAACCGCTCATGCGTGGGGAAGTCGCCCAGCACCCAGCCACCGCCATGGAAGAACATGAACGCGGGCAGCACGCCCTTGGCACCCGCCGGCCGCACGATCTTGAGGCGGACCTCCTCGCCATCGACCTGGATGCGCTTTTCCGACACATCGGCCGCAGGCAGGTCCACCTGCACGTTGGACTGGGCATCGGTCAGCACGGCGCGCGCGTCCTTCGGGCTCAGTTGTTCCAGCGGCTTGCCGCCGCCCGCAGCGAGCGCGTTCAAAAACCCTTGCGTCGTGCGCTCGGGCTGCGCGGCAACGGCACCGTGGGCGGCCACGGCCAAGGCAGTGGTGGCGAGGAGTTGGGTGGCAACGTTCATGGCAATCCTTCAATAGATAGAGAACTAATAATTAGTGCGATAACAATCGATGGCGACATCACACGCAAAAGCCTGGAAACCCGCTGCGGCAGGTCACAAGGCAGGCGAATGTTATCACGCTAATTAATTGCACGCAATTTAATTAGCGCGCCAGTTGTTTTGAACAGGCCCATGCTTTGTACCTGCCGTTGCATTGATGGCGCTGCGGCCATCGCCAGGACGGCCCGAAGCGTTACCCACCCGTCACCCAGCCGCCCGCCGCTCCAGCGCAAACGGCGGCAACCCCTTCAGCAGCCGCTGCCCATACGACGTGCGCACCAACCGCTTGTCGTAGCAGTAAACATGGGCGCGGTCTTCCTCGGTGCGGATGGCGCGGCCCACCCATTGGGCGAGGCGGATGGCCGTGGCGGGCACCACCAGTTCGCTGAACGGATCGCGCCCGGCAGCGCGCAGCCATTCGGCCCGCGACTCGCCTACCGGATCGTCGGGTGGAGCGAACGGCAGCTTGGTGATGAAAAGCGACTCGCACAGCGCGCCGGGCAGATCCAGCCCCTCGCCGAACGATTGCATGCCGAAGATGATGGACGGCTCGCCATTCGCCACGCGCTCGCGGTGGCGCGCCAGCAGCTGGGTGCGCGGCAGCGCCGTCTGCACCAGCACGCTGCTGCGCATGGCGGTGGGCAACGCATCCACCGCCTGGCGCATCTGGTCGCGAGAGGTGAAGAGCACCAGCGCGCCGGACTCGACCATGGCCAGATCGGTCAGCAGTGCGTCCACCATTTCGGCGGTGAACGCCTGCGCCTCGCGCGGATCGGCCACGGTTTCGGTAGCGATGAGCGTGCCCTGCAGCGCGTAGTCGAACGGGCTGGGCACTTCCAGCGTGGTTACGGTTTCGTCGCCGAAGAGGCCCGTTTCGCGCAGGAAGAAGTCGAATTGCCCGCAACTGGTGAGCGTGGCCGATGTCAGCACCGCCCCGCGCACGGCCGACCACAGGTGGTGGCGCAAGGTGTTGCCCGGCAGGATCGGGCTGGCGTGCGCCTTGACGACGATGAAGTCGCCGTCCACTTCCAGCGTGAACCATTTGGCAGCCGGCACGGCGCCCTCGGGCGCGTCCTGCAGCAGCAACTGGGCCGTGGCGTGCACGCCCTCCAGCCGAGGCGCGAGCGCGCCGACCTGGGCGTAGAGCGTGGACAGGCGACGCGCCTCGTCGGGCTTGTCGCGGATTTCAGCGCGCAGGGCCTTGGCGATGGCGCGCAGCGCATTCAAGAAGCCTTCGGCGTGGTGCGCCATCTGGCCCAGCGGCTCCACCAGCGCCTCGGGCAGCACGCCGCCGGCCACGCGGGCCCGCGTGGGCATGCCGGGCGCCTGTGGGCGGGCGCGGCCGCCCCAGGCGGGCCGGGGCGCGCGCAACTGCTCGCCGTATACGTCCATCACCAGCCGGGCCACGTCCTGCAGCGCGGCGCGCAGGCGGGCGGAATGGTTGGGAATGTCGGCGATCTCTTCCACCTCGACCAGCGCGCCGATGCGCAGGGCGCGGCTGGACAGGCGGTCGATCCAGGTCAGGCGGGACAGGTCGGCCTCGCAGGCGAACTGGTCGAGCGCCGTGGCGGGCAGGTGATGCGCCTCATCCACCACCAGCAGGCAGTTGTCCAACTCGGGCAGCAGCCGCGCGCCCAGCGAGGACAGCAGCAAATCGTGATTGGCCACGATGACCTGCGCGGCCACCAGCGCCTTGCGGCGGTCGTAATACGTGCACTGGCTGAAGGCCGGGCAGTGCTTGCCGGTGCACGAACTGGACTCGGCGGCCACCGGGCTCCATACCTCGGACTCGGGCGGCACTTCCAGGGTGTCGCGGTCGCCATCCCAGGCGCCGCGCGCGAGCACGTCGGCCATGGTGGCGTAGAACTTCATGCGCGCTTCGGTTTCCTGGCGCGGGCGGGCGGCGCGGTGGTTGGCCTCTTCTTCGGCGAAAAGGTCCTCTTCTTCCGGAGAATGCGCCTCGCCCGTGCCGGCGAGCCGCTCCAGTTTGAGCTTGCACACGTAGCGCCCGCGCCCTTTGGCCAGCGCGAACTTGAAGGGCTGCTCCATGCGCGCGGCCAGCGCCGGCAGGTCCTTGTTGACCAACTGCTCTTGCAGCGCGACGGTGGCGGTGGAAATCAGCACCCGCGTGCCGCGCGAGATCGCCATGGCGATGGCCGGCACGCTGTAGGCCAGCGACTTGCCGACCCCCGTGCCCGCCTGCACCACCGCGATGGCCCGCTGGGGCGGCGGCGCCTCGCCGTCGGGGCCCTCTTCCACCTTGCCGAGTTGGGCCAGACTGAAGGTGTGCGCCACCTGCTCGGCCATGCGCCGCTGGCCGGCGCGGCTGCGGAAACCCTCGGTGGCACCGACCACCGCATCGAAAGACTGCAGGGCCTGCGCGGCCCATTCCTGTTGAGACATACAGTAGTGTGGCATGGCCGGGCCGGCCCCGGAAACGGTTCGGGTTCTCGGCAGGCCGCCGCGTGCGGTCTCTAAACTCCGGGGCACCGAATCTTTCCCGCCCTTCTTCCCACCGAAACGAGACCCCATGGCAAACCACTTGGCCTCCGTCACTTGGCAACGCGGCAGCGATGCCTTTCTGGACCGGCGCTACCACCGCGCACACCAATGGCAGTTCGACGGCGGGGCCACCGTGGCCGCTTCATCGTCGCCCCACGTCGTGCCGCTGCCTTACTCCGACGCGTCCGCCGTGGACCCGGAAGAGGCGTTCGTGGCCGCGCTGTCGAGCTGCCACATGCTGTGGTTTCTGGACCTGGCCTGCCGCGACGGGTGGCGCGTGGACAGCTACCACGACGACGCCGTCGGCACCATGGCGCCCGACGACCAGGGCCGCCCGGTGGTGGCCCGCGTGCAACTGCGCCCCGTGACCCGGTTCGATCCGGCGCATGCCCCCAGTCCGGAGGAACTGGAGGTGCTGCACCACCGCGCGCATGCGGCCTGCTTCCTCGCCAATTCGGTCCGCACCCGCATCGATTGCGAGCCCGTGCTGCAACTCAGCGACGCCGCCTGACCGGCACCCGCCTCAGCGGATGGGCGAAACCCGATTGCTATACATTCAATAGCAATACACCGCCGTCTTTATTGCGCTGGAGGCCAAAATGGCTCAACCTCGCGCCAGCCGGCGACGGCTGTGCGCACCCGCCTACAGACGCTGCCGCGGGGCTTTTCTAGCATGGACGCACGCCTTTCCGGCTGAGAACCATCCACAGGAGCCCCCCATGTCCACGCCCCGCGACCCCCTTCCTTCCGCCCACGTGCCCGAGCGCAAAGAGCGGCGCATCGACACCACGCAACCGCACCCGGCGCCCGACGCGGAGATGAAAGACCTCGACACGCCCGAACCCCGCCTGCCGCACGAACGCGACCAGGCCGTCGAAATGACCGGCGGCGAGCCCTCCGAAGAAATGGAGCAAGCGTACAAGGACGTTCAGCGCGGCCTGCAGGACACGGACCGCGGCAAGCCCGCACACGACGCCTACCAGAAGCAAAAGCGCTGAATCAAACCGCGTCAACGCGCGCTTGCGCGGGCCTCTTCACCGCACCAAAGCCACCTCACTCCAGCATTTCCACCCGCAGCCGGACCGGCGCCTGAACACACAGGCCCGGCGCATCGCGCAGGCGCTCCAATGCGGCCTGCACCTGCGCGTCAGCCACTGCGGGCGTGACAACCAGCACATGATCGATGGCGGCAGCGCCATCCGTTTCGGGCACCGCGTGCACGTGCAGCGTCTGCACCGGCACTCCGGCGGCTGCCAGATGGCCGGCCACCAGTTCCTTTGCATCCGCACGCCCTGCCGCCACCGGCACCCGCAGGTAGTGCCGCGTGCGCACGTCGCCCATCGGCAGCACGGCCCGGTCTCGCTGCGCATGCGGGTGGAAGGCGAGCGGCGGCACGCGGTGCGCCGCCGTGCTGTCGGCCGCCAGGCGCGCCACATCCACCAGATCGGCCACCACGGCCGACGCGGTGGGCTCGGAGCCCGCGCCTGCGCCGTAATACATCGTCACGCCGCAGGCATCGCCCTTCACCAGCACCGCGTTCATCGAACCGTCCACCTGCGCCAGCAGATGCCGGGCGGGCACGAGGGCCGGATGCACGCGCAGCTCCACGCCGTCGGCAGCGCCACGCTCTCGTCCGCCAGCGCCCGCACCGCCACGCCGGGCGATGCCCAGAAGCTTGATGCGAAAGCCCAGCGTTTCGGCGCAGGCCACGTCGATCGCCTGCAGGCTGCGGATGCCTTCGACGTGCGCCTGCTCGAAGCCCACCGGCATGCCGAAGGCGTTGGCGGCCAGCAGCGTGGCCTTGTGCGCGGCGTCCACGCCGTCCACGTCGAACGACGGGTCGGCTTCGGCATAGCCCAGGGCTTGCGCCTGCGCGAGCGCGGTGTCGAAGTCCAGCCCCTCGTCGCGCATCTGGGTCAAGATGAAATTGGTGGTGCCGTTGATGATGCCGGCCACCCATTCGATGCGGTTGGCCGTGAGGCCCTCGCGCAGCGCCTTGATGATCGGGATGCTCACCGCCACCGCACCCTCGTAGGCCACCGCCACGCCCCGCTGCTGCGCCGCCGCGAAGATCTCGTTGCCGTGCACCGCCAGCAGCGCCTTGTTCGCCGTGACCACATGCTTGCCGTGCGCGATGGCAGCAAGCACCCATTCGCGCGCCGGGCCGGTGCCGCCCGCGGCCTCCACGACCACGTCCACGCCCGGATGCGTGGCAACCCGCAGCGGGTCGGCGGTCAGCTCCACACCCTCTACCCCGTCCAGCACCGCCGCAGCGCGGGCCAGGTTGCGGGCCGCGACCGCCACGATCTCGATGCCCCGCCCAGCGCGCCCTGCGATCAGGCCCTGGTTGCGGCGCAGCACCCGCCAGGTGCCTGCGCCCACCGTGCCAATGCCGATCATGCCCACGCGCAAAGGACGGGGAATGGCGGCAGGCGCCAGGGCCTCGCCGACGGACAAGGGGCTCAGGTGGGGATCGTTGAACATGCTCGCTCTCTCCAAAACAGGCCGTCGAAACGGCCAACAAAAAACCCAGCTGCCAGGGCTGGGTTCGTTCGGGAGGGGAATGACACCAGGTGGCCGCCGGGACGGCCACCCCGCGCAAGGCTAGGTCGCCGCGGTGGTAATGGTGGTAATCATTCGAGCGTTCATCCGGGCCCGCGCGATGGCGGGCTGCACCACGTCGCAACCCTGGCGGGCAGCGCAAGCAGCGGTGGAAACGGATGGACGGCAAGACATGGGCGGCAAGTGTACAGGAGCAATTTCACCGCGGCCAGATGCTATTGAATGCATAGCAATGCACCCTAGAGGATATTGCGCCAGAGGCCTTTTTGGCTCAAAGCCTCTGCGCACGTCGCCGGTGCCGCCGGCAGCGTGCCGATGTCGCCGGCCCGAGAAAGCCAGCGAGCGATCATCCCGAACTCAGGACTTCAGCGTGGCCGCCAGCGTGATTTCCGGCACGCTGGCCAGCGCCTTGGACAGCGGACAGTTTGCCTTGGCTTCGGCCGCGATCTTCTGGAACTGCGCTTCGTCCAGGCCCGGCACCTTGGCCGTGAGCGTGAGCGCGATGCGATCGATCTTGAAACCCTCGCCCTCTTTCGCCAGCCGCACCTTGGCGGTGGTGTCGATGGTTTCCGTCGCAATGCCGGCCTTCTCGCAGGCAAAGGCAAAAGCCATCGTGAAGCAGGCCGCGTGTGCTGCGCCCACGATCTCCTCCGGGTTGGTGCCCGTGCGGTCGTCGCCGAAGCGGCTGCCGAAGCCGTAGGGGTGTTTGTTCAGCGCGCCGGTTTCGGTGCTGACCTGGCCCTGGCCTGTCTTGCCAGCGCCTTCCCAATGGACGGATGCGGATTTTTCGGACATGCGGTACTCCTTGTGCGTGGACAAACAAGACGCGATCAGAGCACGCCTGAGCAGCCTTACGGGTGGGCGCAGCGCCCCGTTGCCTGACCCGATTTGTCCTACAGCGCTTTGCCGGCAGCAGGCGTGCGCACCATGGCAATCGCATCGAACGGGCAGCGCACGGCGCACAGCGCGCACCCTGTGCAAGCGGGCGCATCGTGCAGGACCGACTGTTTTCGCCCCCAAGGCTGAGACCCCGGAATCTGCAGCGACAGCACATGGGGCGGGCAGACCCCCACGCACCAGCCGCAGCCGGTGCAGCGGCCAGGGTCGATCCGCGGCAGGGCCTTTCGTGGGGCGTTCATGAAGGGTGAGATTGGTCGAGCCTCGGTCAGGGCAGTGGATGCGGTGCGAATGGTCAGTGTGCTTCATCGCCAAGCACCTTCAGCGCCTATTGAACGAGGCATCTCGCAAACCCCATCAACAGTCGTCAAACAAACTTCCCCAGGGAGCGGTCGTCCAAAGACCAAACGGCCCTAGATAGCGACAACTCAGCCGAAGTTCTCAGCCGTTGTTGCGTGATACGGTTGAAAGCAAACCGTTAACGTTGGCACGCCTCGTTACTCCGGTTCGCCCTGCACCTACTGCCGGGTCGGACCGCTCCTACGCCAGGCCCCCGGATGGTGCGCGCAACTTATCCCTGCACGCGGAGTTCGCCACGTGTTTTCTTATCCAAAATTCAAGGAGTTTTCCATGGCTAACAGCAACCAAGGCAACAACCAAAACAGCAACCAGGGCGGCAACCAGGGCGGCAACCAAGGCGGTCAATCTAACCGCGGTTTCGCATCGATGGACAGCGACCGCCAACGCGAAATCGCCGCTGAAGGCGGCCGCGCAGCCCACGCTTCCGGCAACGCGCACGAGTTCACCTCGGAAGAAGCCCGTGCCGCCGGCTCCAAGAGCCACGGTGGCCAAGGCTCCAACAACACCAGCGGCTCGTCCAACTCGGGCTCGAACTCTGGTGGCACCCGTGGCGGCAGCAGCGAGCAGCATGCCCGCGCTGGCAGCCAAAGCCACAAGAACGACCGTTAATGGCCACCGTTAATGGCCGATGAACAACGAAGGCCCCGCGCGGGCCTTCGTTGCTTCTTGCGACCTCCACCGTCAGATGCGTTAAAAATCTTCAGCGCTGCCGCCTGGCATCTCGCAGTCCGCCTCTCATTCGAGGGTTTCGGCGTCACAGGCTGCGATCAGGTCGGCACGGTGCCGCCCCCGATCACACCGCCACTCCCCGCCGCACCGCCACCCACCTGCTGTGCATCGGCCGCGATGCGCGTCTCCGCCACCGGCAGCAATTGCAGATGGTCGTTGGCAAAAGCCGGCACGAACCCCAGCTGCCCCCGGATCTTGCGAAACGGCGTGGCGAACTTTTCCATCATCGCCGCCGTCACCTTGTCGAAGAATGCTTGGTGCGGTCCGTCAGGCGCATAGTTCGCCTCGATCTGGTTCCAGCGCACCCGCCACTGGCTCTTGCCCCGCTGGATGCCCACCCGCACGTGCTCTTCCAAGCACTGCGACTCCGCCCTGAAAAACAGCGTCAGGCCGAAATACAGAAACCCGTCGTCGCCCACCTGCAGGCGCGGCGACAGCGTGGTGCCCTCGTCGCGTAAGCGCTCCAGGCGCTCATCCAGCACGTAAAACTCGACATCGGTCGACTTCGCGCCGAGATACACGATGTAGTCGATGCGCAGGCGTTCGGCGAACACCTTGCACTCTTCCTTATATTGCTCGAAATCGCGGCACCAGGCCATCGCCTTGGTGTGCATGTCCTGAAAAACAGTGGTGGTCATGTCTCACGCTCCTGTCGGGTGGCGTCAGGCATGTGGTTGAGGCGCTGCCGCTGCAGGCAGGCGTTGCCCGATGGCTGCGGGATCCGTCTCCGCCCGGATGGACCGGGCACATGCCTTAGAAAATGGTTGGACGAGCGTGTTGCTGCGCCCTGGGAACCATCTTAGGAAGGGCTCAGCAGCAGGGATGTAGGACGATCCCAGACGATCCGACGGGGTTAGCCCACGTGCATCACGGAACAGGAATGAGCATGTAACCCCCTGCAAAGCGGGGCGAGTCAGGTTGCACGCGCACACAGGTCTTCAAACGCCCTCTGTCATTGCACTGCGTTACCTGAACCGAAGGCCTCCGCCCGCGCCTGCCTGCTTGAGCCGATCCATGTCGACCAAAAGTGCCTGCCGCTCGGCCCTCAATTCGTTCAGTTCCCTTTTCGTCGGGGACAAGTAAGGGATCACCGCTGCGATCAGTATCACCACAGCCAGCCCCCAACCTGATGCAAAGCATGAAGCGGGCTTGGGCTGAGAAAGCCTCACGGAGCGCGCTCTGCGGCCATCTGACGTCTGTGCCAATCCATGGATGACTAAACCATGCCCCATGGTCGCCCAACCATGAGGCATCTGCTTTAAGTCATTGATTTGATGCCGTTTCGAGCGGCTATTTAAACAAGATATCGGTGTCGTTAGACGTCGATATTTCCAGCCCGCAGCGCATTCGTCTCGATGAAATCCCGCCGCGGCTCCACTTCGTCGCCCATCAGCATCGTGAACACGCGGTCGGCCTCGATCGCGTCGTCGATCTGCACGCGCAGCAGGCGGCGCACTTCGGGGTCCATGGTGGTTTCCCACAGCTGCTCGGGGTTCATTTCACCCAGGCCCTTGTAGCGCTGGCGGCTGGTGGTGCGTTCGGCTTCGCTGATGAGCCAGGCCATGGCCTGGCGGAAGTCGCCGATCTTTTCTTCCTTCTGCTTTTCGCCTTCGCCGCGCAGGGCCTTGGCGCCTTCGCCGATGAGACCGCGGAAGGTGTTGGCGGCTTCGGCCAGGGCGGCGTAGTCGGCGCCGTGCACGAAGTCCTGGGTGATCAGGCTGCTCCTGACGTTGCCATGGTGGCGGCGGCTGATGCGCAGGATGGGCTTGTCGGTGCGCACGTCGAATTCGCCGGACACTTCGGCGGGGATGCCGTTGGTGGTCAGCTCACGCAGCTTGGCCTGCAGGGCCACGGCGCTGGCTTCGGCGTCGGGCACGGTGTCCAGGTTCAGGCTCACGCCGTCGGCGATGGCGCGCAGGGCTTCCTTGTCCATGAAGGTGGACAGGCGCTGGATGACGGCCTCGGCCAACTGGTGCTTTTGCGCCAGGGCGGTGAGGGTGTCGCCGGTCAGCGTTTGTGGGCTGGCGCCGCCGGTGGTCACGCTGGCGTCCTTGAGCGCGATGCGCAGCAGGAAGGTGTCGAGCGCCGGGGCGTCCTTCAGGTACAGCTCTTCTTTGCCGGCCTTGACCTTGTAGAGCGGCGGCTGGGCGATGTAGATGTGGCCGCGTTCGACCAGCTCGGGCATCTGGCGGTAGAAGAAGGTCAGCAGCAGCGTGCGGATGTGGGCGCCGTCCACGTCGGCGTCGGTCATGATGATGATGCGGTGGTAGCGCAGCTTGGCGGCGTCGAAGTCGTCCACGCCGCTCTTGCCAGATTCGACCGCGGCCTTGCCGATGCCGGTGCCCAGGGCGGTGATGAGCGTGACGATTTCATTGCTGGTCAGCAGCTTTTCGTAGCGCGCTTTTTCCACGTTCAGGATCTTGCCGCGCAGCGGCAGGATGGCCTGGAACTTCCGGTCGCGGCCCTGCTTGGCGGAGCCGCCGGCGGAGTCGCCCTCGACGATGTAGATCTCGCACAGCGCGGGGTCTTTTTCCTGGCAGTCGGCCAGCTTGCCGGGCAGGCCCATGCCGTCCAGCACGCCCTTGCGGCGCGTCATTTCACGGGCCTTGCGCGCGGCTTCGCGGGCGCGGGCGGCTTCGATGATCTTGCCGCACAGGATCTTGGCGTCGTTGGGTCGCTCTTCCAGGTAGTCGGTCAGCGTCTTGGCGACGATGTCTTCGACCGGCGCGCGCACTTCGCTCGACACCAGCTTGTCCTTGGTCTGGCTGCTGAACTTGGGCTCGGGCACCTTCACGCTCAGCACGCAGCACAGGCCTTCGCGCATGTCGTCGCCGCTCACCTCGACCTTGGCTTTCTTGGCCAGTTCGTGCGCGTCGATGTACTTGCCGATGACGCGGGTCATGGCGGCGCGCAGGCCGGTCAGGTGGGTGCCGCCGTCGCGCTGCGGGATGTTGTTGGTGAAGCAGAGCACCTGCTCGCTGTAGCCGTCGTTCCACTGCATGGCCACTTCGACGCCGATCTCGGTGCCGGGAATGCCGCCGTAGGTTTCGGCCGGGCGCGCGCCCGTGGCGTAGAAGGCGGTGGGGTGCAGCACCTTCTTGTTGGCGTTGATGAAGCCGACGAAGCCCTTCACGCCGCCGGCGCCGGAGAAGTCGTCTTCCTTGCCGGTGCGCTCGTCCTTCAGGCGGATGCGCACGCCGTTGTTCAGGAACGAAAGCTCGCGCAGGCGCTTGGCCAGGATCTCGTAGTGGAAGTCGTGGTTCTCTTTGAAGATCTCGGTGTCGGGCAGGAAGTGCACTTCGGTGCCGCGCTTGTCGGTGTCGCCGATGACCTTCATGGGCGAGACTTCGACGCCATTCACGGTTTCGATGATGCGGTTCTGCACGAAGCCCTGGCTGAATTCCAGCACGTGCACCTTGCCTTCGCGGCGCACCGTGAGGCGCAGCATCTTGCTGAGCGCGTTCACGCAGCTCACGCCCACGCCGTGCAGGCCGCCCGAGACCTTGTAGCTGTTCTGGTTGAACTTGCCGCCAGCGTGCAGTTCGGTCAGCGCGATCTCGGAGGCCGAGCGCTTGGGCTCGTGCTTGTCGTCCATCTTCACGCCGGTGGGAATGCCGCGGCCGTTGTCGGTCACGCTGATGGAGTTGTCCGAGTGGATGGTGACGACGATGTCGTCGCAATGCCCGGCCAGCGCCTCGTCGATGGAGTTGTCCACGACTTCGAAGACGAGGTGGTGCAGGCCCGTGCCGTCGGAGGTGTCGCCGATGTACATGCCGGGGCGCTTGCGCACGGCCTCCAGGCCTTCCAGGATCTGGATCGCGCCTTCGCCGTAGCCTTCGCTGGCGCCCACTTGCTGGGTGTCGATCTTGAAGGGCTGTGCTTCGCCCGCGCCGTCGGTGGAAGGCTCGGGCAGGGTGTTCTCAGCGGTCATGGATGGCCTTGGGGTCCGTGGAAACCGGTGGGTTTCCTGAATGTTCAATAAGAGTCAAATAAGCCTCCAGCGCATATTCTCCTATGGCAGTTAGCTATAAATACAATAGCAACCACTCAGGCGCCGGAGGCCGGTGCGTCAGATGCGCATGGGCATCACGACGTACTTGAAGGTCTCGTTCTCGGGAATGGTCAGCAGCGCCGAGCTGTTGCCGTCCGACAGTTCGACCTTCACCATGTCCTGGCCCATGTTGGCCAGGGCGTCGATGAGGTAGGTGACGTTGAAGCCGATCTCGATCGTGTCGCCGCCGTAGTCGATGTCGAGCTCGTCCACGGCTTCTTCCTGCTCGGCGTTGTTGGACGCCACGCGCAGGGTGCCGGGCTCCAGGTTCAGGCGCACGCCCTTGAACTTGTCGCTCGTCATGATGGCGGTGCGCTGCAGGCTGGCCAGCAGCGGCGCGCGGCCCAGGGTCACGCTGTTCTTGTGGTTCTTGGGGATCACGCGGTTGTAGTCGGGGAACTTGCCCTCCACCAGCTTGGTGACGAACTCCATGCCGCCGAACGTGAACTTCGCCTGGTTGTTGGCGAACTGCATCTCGATGTGCGGCTGGTTCTCACCGCCCGCATCGGACAGCAGGCGCTGCAGTTCCAGCACGGTCTTGCGCGGAAGGATCACCTCTTGCTTGGGCACTTCGACGTCGAGCGTGGCGCTGGCGAAGGCCAGGCGGTGGCCGTCGGTGGCGACCAGGCTCAACTGCTGGCCTTCGGCCACGAAGAGGATGCCGTTCAGGTAATAGCGAATGTCCTGCACCGCCATGGCGAACGAGACCTGGCCCAGCAGGTCCTTGAGGACCTTCTGCGGCACGCTGAAGGCGGGGCCGAACGCGGCGGATTCCTGCACCAGGGGAAAGTCTTCGGCGGGCAGGCTCTGCAGCGTGAAGCGGCTCTTGCCGCCCTTGAGGATCAGCTTGGCCTGGCTCGACTCCAGGCTCACGGTCTGGTCGCCGGGCATGGTCTTCAGGATGTCGATCAGCTTGCGCGCGCCCACCGTGGTGGTGAAGTCGCCCGTGTCGCCGCCCAGCTCGGCAGTGGTGCGGATCTGGATTTCCAGGTCGCTCGTGGTCAGCTGCAGCGCGTTGCCTGTCTTGCGGATCAGCACATTGGCCAGGATGGGCAGGGTGTGCCGGCGCTCGACGATGCCGGACACCGATTGCAGTACCGCGAGAACCTTGTCTTGTGTTGCCTTCAGGACAATCATGTCGTCAACCTTTGGTGGTTTTGGGAAACGTGCCAGGACGGCGGCATGGGCCATGCCCCCTCATGCCGTCCAGCACGCCATTTTGCCCGTGAACCGGGCGCGCTCCGTGGGGGTGCAGGGTCACTTCGGCATCAACCCTTGAGCGTCTGCTCCAGCACGTGCAATTGCTGGTTCAGTTCGGTGAGCTGCTGGCGCTCGCCAGCGATCTTGCGCACCGCGTGCAGCACCGTGGTGTGGTCGCGTCCACCGAACAGCTCGCCGATCTCGGGCAGGCTCTTTTGCGTGAGCTCCTTGGCCAGGTACATCGCGATCTGGCGCGGCCGCGCAATGCTGGCCGGGCGCTTCTTGCTGTACATGTCGGCGACCTTGATCTTGTAGTAGTCGGCCACCGTCTTCTGGATGTTCTCCACGCTGATCTGCCGGTTCTGGATCGACAGCAGGTCGCGCAGCGCCTCGCGGGCCAGCTGGATCGAGACTTCCTTCTGGTTGAAGCGCGAGTACGCGAGGATCTTGCGCAGCGCGCCTTCGAGTTCGCGCACGTTGCTGCGCACGTTCTTGGCAACGAAGAAGGCCACTTCCTCGGGCATGTCGGCGCTCTCGGCGCGGGCCTTGTTGATCAGGATGGCCACGCGCATTTCGAGTTCGGGCGGCTCGATGGTCACCGTGAGGCCGGAATCGAAACGCGAGACGAGCCGCTCGTGGATGTTGGCCAGGCCCTTCGGGTAGGTGTCCGAAGTCATCACGATGTGGCTCTTCTTGGCCAGCAGCGCCTCGAACGCATTGAAGAATTCTTCCTGCGTGCGATCCTTGTTGGCGAAGAACTGCACGTCATCGATCAGCAGCAGATCGAGGGAGTGGTAATGCTCTTTGAACTCGTCGAACGTGCGCCGCTGATAGGCCTTAACCACATCCGAGACGAACTGTTCAGCGTGGATGTAGAGAACTTTGGCGTCGGGCTTGTCGGCGAGCAGCTTGTTGCCCACCGCGTGGACCAAATGGGTCTTGCCCAGGCCCACGCCGCCGTAGATGAAAAGCGGGTTGTACAGATGGCCGGGCGAACCCGCCACGTGCATGGCCGCAGAGCGCGCCATGCGGTTGGCCGTGCCCTCGACCAGCGTCTCGAACGTGAGCGCGGCATTCAGGCGCGAGCGGAAGGCGCCCGCCACCGGCTCGTCGCTGGCCGCGGCGGCGGGGGTGGGCTCGGACGACACCACTTGGCCCGTTGGCGTGGAACGAACGTAAGTGCGGGCAACGGTTTCACGCTGAGCGAGCGCTAACTCAAGCGATACCGGCTGGCCATACAGGCCTTCGAGCAGGGCGGCAATGCGGCCGGCGTACTGCGCGCGAATCCAGTCGAGCTTGAAGCGGTTGGCCACCAGCAGAGTGACCTTGGAGAAGTCGGGTGCGACCTGGGCCGTGAGCGGCTTGATCCAGGTGTTGAACTGCTGTTCTGGCAGGTCTTGCGCAAGTTGCTCTACGCAGGCTTGCCACAGCCCTTGTCCGGCATCGGCGCCAGTGTCGTTGTCGGGGCTGCTGGAGGGTTCCTCGGTCATTGAAGGCGGGATTGTTGTTGTGGATAGGAGGAACGATTCCGGGCCGCGGATTGTACCTTTTCAAAGGGTTATCCACAACCACGCAGGGGCAAGCGGGAGCCGCCCTGAAAAGCCCCGCAGACCACGGAAGAGGCTCCCGACCATTGCCACGCCCGGACAAGCCTGCAATAATCGCCGGTTTCCCTGAATGCGTTCAGGGCAATAACGCCCGGGCCAAGCGCTTCGAACCTTATCGACGTGCCGCATCCGGAGGGCCTGGAACCCGCATCTTGCGAGTTGCGCCCGGAACCGAACCCTCAAGGAATTGACCATGAAACGTACTTACCAGCCTTCCAAGACGCGCCGTGCGCGCACCCACGGTTTCCTCGTGCGCATGAAGACGCGCGGCGGCCGTGCCGTCATCAACGCACGCCGCGCCAAGGGCCGCAAGCGCCTGGCCGTCTAAGGCCGCCACGGCACTCGGCCCGGTTCCGGGCGGGAACCCTCCCATGCAACGGTTGAAAACCCGTCCGCAGTTCCAGGCCGCCATGGCCGGGGGAACGGTCTCCCGTACCGCACACTTTGCACTGCACCGATTGGGACTGGCTCCCACAGGCGCAGCGCCCGCGTTACCTCCCGCTCCTCCTACAGGGCCCGGCTCCTTGCCTGATGCGCAAGGGCCGCAGGCCCTGTTTGCGGTTGTGGGGCCGTCCGTCGTCTGGCTGGGCGCCATGGTGCCCAAGCGATGGGCCCGCCGCGCGGTGACCCGCAACACCATCAAGCGGCAGATCTATGCCGTGGCCGCCACGTTCGAACCCCAACTGCCGCAGGCCGCCCACGTGGTGAGGCTGCGCGCCACGTTCGATCGCAAGCAGTTCGCCAGTGCCACCTCCGAAGTCCTCAAGCAGGCGGTGCGCGCCGAGTTGCAGCAACTGTTCGGCTACGCCGTGCGGCGCAGCGGCGGCAACGCTGCAGCGGCAGCGCCGGCACCCCAACCCGCCCCGGCGCCTGTGCCATGATGCGGGCGCTGCTGATGGCGCTGGTGCGCGGCTATCGCCTGGTTTTGAGCCCGTGGCTCGGATCGGCCTGCCGCTTCGAGCCAACCTGTTCGGCCTATTCGCTGCAGGCGCTGGAACGGCACGGCGCCGCGACCGGAACTTATCTCACGCTGCACCGTCTGGCACGGTGCCATCCCTGGTGCGATGGCGGGCATGATCCGGTGCCCGAAGAACTGCCCCGCGCATTGCGGCTGTTCTCGCGCCTGTCCCCTTCCGCCTCCTCCACCCCATCCTCAACGAAGAAGTCTTCATGAACGACATTCGCCGCACCATCCTGTGGGTGATATTTGGCTTTTCCATGGTTCTGCTGTGGGACAAGTGGCAAGTGCACAACGGCCACAAGGCCACCTTCTTTCCCGGTGCCACGCCTGCCGCCGTGACGCCCGTGTCGCAGTCGCCTGCCGCATCGGGTGCCGCTGGCGCGTCCACCGTGCCGGCCCCCACGGCCGCAGCCGCGCCCGCGAATGCCCAGCAGGTACCGGGCGGTGTGCCGCAGACGGCCCCCTCCGCTGCGCGCCAGCGCGTCACGTTGACCACCGACGTGCTGCGCCTGACGTTCGACAGCGAAGGCGGCTCGCTCACGAACGGCGAGTTGCTGAAATACCCGGACATGGCGGACAAGTCCAAGCCATTCATGCTGCTCGATGAGAGCGCGCAGCGCGTGTATGTGGCGCAGACCGGCCTGATCGGCGGCACCTACCCCACGCACAAGACGGCCATGTCGGTCGTGGCTGGCAACCGTGACCTGCAGGACGGCCAGAACGAGATCAGCGTGCGCTTCGAATCCGCCGATCTGGGCGGCGTGAAGCTCGCCAAGACCTGGACCGTGAAGCGCGGCGCCTACGACGTGGCCGTGAAGCACGAAGTCGTGAACACCGGCACCGCGCCCGTGTCGCCCCAGCTGTACCTGCAACTGGTTCGCGACGGCAACAAGCCGCCAGGCGAGTCGTCGTTCTATTCCACCTTCACCGGCCCTGCGGTCTATACCGAAGCCAAGAAGTACCACAAGGTCGAATTCAAGGACATCGAAAACGGCAAGGCCGAGATCGACAAGTCGTCCACGAACGGCTACGTGGCCATGGTGCAGCATTACTTCGCCAGCGCCTGGCTGCTGGGCAGCGGCGTGCAGCGCGACCTGTTCGTGCGCAAGGTGGACACCAACCTGTATTCGGTCGGCATGATCACCCCGGTCGGCGAGATCGCACCGGGCCAGTCCAAGACGGTGGATGCGCGCCTGTTCGCCGGCCCGCAGGTCGAGACGATGATGGAGTCGCTCACCCCCGGCCTCGAACTGGTGAAGGACTACGGATGGCTCACCATCCTGGCCAAGCCGCTGTACTGGCTGCTCGATCAGTTGCACAAGGTGCTGAACAACTGGGGTTGGTCGATCGTGGCGCTGGTGTTCCTGCTGAAGATCGCCTTCTACTGGCTCAATGCGAAGGCGTACGCCAGCATGGCCAAGATGAAGGCCATCAACCCCAAGATCATGGAGATGCGCGAGCGCCTGAAGGACAAGCCGCAGCAGATGCAGCAGGAGATGATGCGCATCTACCGCGAGGAGAAGGTCAACCCGATGGGCGGTTGCTTCCCCATCATGATTCAGATTCCGGTGTTCATCGCGCTGTACTGGGTGCTGCTGTCCAGCGTGGAAATGCGCAATGCGCCATGGATCGGCTGGATCCGGGATCTGTCTTCGCCCGACCCGTTCTTCATCCTGCCTTTGCTGATGACGGCCAGCTCGCTGCTGCAGACCGCGCTGAACCCCGCGCCACCCGATCCGCTGCAGGCCAAGATGATGTGGTTCATGCCGCTGATCTTCAGCGTGATGTTCTTCTTCTTCCCGGCCGGCCTGGTGCTGTACTGGTTGACGAACAACATTTTGTCGATCGCGCAGCAGTGGATCATCAACACCCGCATGGGCGTTCCGCCGCAGTTCAATCTGCCGAAGTTCCGCTGACCTCCGACGCAGCGCCATGCGCTGCATTCGCGAGAAATTCCACGGCCGCTGCACAGCGGCCGTTTTTCATTGGGTACGATGCTTGCTTGCCCCCGCGGCATCTTTCATCCACTTTCGTTAACCGACGAGGAGACTTGGCCAATGAAGCAGCAGCGTAAGACTTTCCAATGGAGCGCACTGGGCATCGCGGTCCTGCTGGCAGCGGGATCGGCCCATGCCGCAACGATGCGGTGGGCAGGCGCCAACGACATCCTGACCGTGGACCCCCACGCCCAGAACCACCAGACCACGCATGCGTTCCTGCAGCAGGTGTACGAAAGCCTGGTGCGCTATGACGAGAAGTACCAGATCCAGCCCGCGCTCGGCACGAAGTGGACGCAGGTGTCCCCCACGCAGGTGCGCTTCGAACTGCGCAAGGGCGTGAAATTCCATGACGGTGCACCGTTCACGGCAGACGACGTGGTGTTCTCGCTGACGCGCGCCATGACGCCGCCATCGAACATGATGTCGGCCGTGCAGAGCATCAAGGAAGTGAAGAAAGTGGACGACTTCACCGTCGACCTGATCCTCAAGGGACCCAACCCCGTCCTGCTGCGCGAGCTGACCGAGGCGCGCATCATGAACAAGGCCTGGGCCGAGAAGAACAACTCGACCAAGGCACAGGACTATGCCGGCAAGGAAGAAAACTTCGCTTCGCGCAACGCCAACGGCACGGGCCCCTTCATCATGGTGGGCTGGCAGCCCGACGTGAAGGTCACGCTCAAGAAGAACCCGGACTGGTGGGACAAGCCCAAGGGCAACATCGACGAAGTCGTGTTCACCCCCATCAAATCCGCCGCCACGCGCTCGGCCGCTCTCATTTCCGGCCAGGTCGATTTCGTCGTCGATCCGCCCACGCAAGATCTGGCGCGCATGAAGTCCAGCCCCGACATCACCCTGATCGAAGGCGCTGAAAACCGCACCATCTACCTGGGCCTGGACCAGTTCCGCGACGAACTGCCGGGTGCCGGCACGCCGGGCAAGAACCCGCTCAAGGACAAGCGCGTGCGCCAGGCGCTCTACCAGGCCATCGACTCGGCCGGCATCCACAGCCGCACCATGCGCAACCTGTCGGTGCCCGCCGGCACCATGGTGGCGCCGATGGTCAATGGCTGGAGCAAGAGCCTGGACGAACGCTCCGCCAAGTACGACGTCGAAGCTGCCAAGAAACTGCTGGCCGATGCCGGCTACCCGCAAGGCTTCTCGCTCAAGCTGGACTGCCCCAACGACCGCTACGTGAACGACGAAGCGATCTGCCAGGCCGTCACCGCCATGTGGACGCGCATCGGCGTGAAGACCACGCTGCAAGCCGCGCCCATGGCCCAGTTCGTCAGCCGCGTGATGAACAACGACGTGAGCGCCTACCTGTTCGGCTGGGGCGTGGCGACGTTCGATTCGCTTTACTCGCTCGACTCGCTGATGTCCACCAAGGCCGGCAAGACGGCTGCGGGCACCTACAATGGTGGCCGCTTCAGCGATCCCAAGCTCGACGAAATGATCAGCCAGATCAAGGTGGAGATGGATGCGCCCAAGCGTGATGCGCTGATCGGCGACGCCCTGAAGCTGGTCAAGGACGAGTACTACTACCTGCCCCTGCACCACCAGATCCGCCCCTGGGCCATGCGCAAGGGCGTGGAAACGCTGCACCGCGCAGACGATCGCCCGATGCCCAACTGGACCACGATCAAGTAAGCACCCGATCGACCGGACCTTCTGCAAAGCCCGCCCTGGCGGGCTTTGTCGTTGTTGGCGGCGCGGTGCGCCAGGCCCTGCAGGGGGCGTCCAGTGCCACGACGAGCGCCAAAAAGGTGGCGGCAGGGCGACAGGAGGGCGCAGCTATCATGCCCCGTTCTTCCCCCGCCCCTTCTCTTTCGATCGCCCGCATGCTGCCTCGCCACTCCGACCCCATCGCCGCCATCGCCACCGCCCCGGGACGCGGCGCCGTGGGCATCGTGCGTGTGTCGGGCCGGGGCCTGGGGTCACTGACCGAGGCGCTGTGCGGGCGCACGCTGCGCCCGCGCGAAGCGACGTACCTGCCGTTCAAGGATGCGGCCGGGCAGTCCATCGACCAGGGACTGGCGCTGTTCTTTCCCGCACCGCACAGTTACACCGGCGAGGACGTGCTGGAGCTGCAGGCGCACGGTGGCCCCGTGGTGCTGCAATTGCTGCTCGCGCGCTGCCTGGAGGCCGCTGCGCAGGCGAGCGTGCCCGAAGGCAGGCCCCGCCTGCCCGGCCTGCGCCTGGCCCAGCCGGGCGAGTTCACCGAGCGTGCTTTTCTCAACGACAAGATCGATCTGGCCCAGGCCGAGGCCATCGCCGACCTGATCGACGCCAGTACCGAGGCTGCCGCCCGCAGCGCCAGCCGGTCCCTGGCCGGCGCGTTCTCGGGCGAAATCCACAAGCTGCGCGATGCGCTCATCCACCTGCGCATGCTGGTGGAGGCCACGCTCGATTTTCCTGAGGAAGAAATCGACTTCCTGCGCAAGTCCGACGCCGGTGGTCAGCTATCGAATTTGCAGCAGACGCTGGCGACCGTGATGCAGCGCACGCGCCAGGGTGCGCTGCTGCGCGAGGGCATCAAAGTGGTGATCGCCGGGCAGCCGAACGCGGGCAAGAGTTCGCTGCTGAACGCCCTGGCCGGCGCCGAACTGGCCATCGTCACGCCCATTGCAGGCACCACGCGCGACAAGGTGCAGCAGACCATCCAGATTGAAGGCGTGCCCTTGCACGTCATCGACACCGCGGGCTTGCGTGAGAGCGACGACGAGGTGGAAAAGATCGGGATCGCGCGGGCCTGGGACGAAATCGCCGCCGCCGATGCCGTGCTGTTTCTGCATGACCTCACACGCGTGCACCTGGCCGACTACCAGGCCGCCGATGCCGACATCGCCCGCACCATCGCGCACAAGCTGGCAGGTCACGTGCCGGTGATCGACGTGTGGAACAAGACCGATCAGGCCGCCAGCCCGGGCACCACACCCGGCGCACCCAGCGCGCCCGGCGCATCCGAGCCCGGCCACGCGGCCGTCCATCTGTCGGCACGCACGGGCGAAGGGCTGGATGCCTTGCGCCGTGTGCTGCTGGACGTGGCCGGGTGGCAATCAGCGGCGGAGGGGGTCTACATCGCGCGGGCGAGGCACGTTCATGCGCTGCAGGCCGTGGACGGGCATTTGATGGAGGCTGCGGCGCAACTGCACTCGCCCGGCCCGGCGCTTGACCTGCTCGCCGAGGAGCTGCGCCTGGCCCAGCAAGCGCTCAATGCGATCACCGGCGAGTTCACGTCCGACGACCTGCTGGGCGTGATCTTTTCAAGCTTTTGCATCGGCAAATGACGTGCGGGCGAAGGGTTGCGTTTTGTAAGGAGTGGTAAAGAGTGCTTGTGCGCAGAACGCATCCGCCTTAACTTTCGCGCCACTATGAACGCTGTGCTGTCCACCCATCCCCAAAAAATGGACCTGACCGGTCTCGTGCAGGCCATCGCCCAGGCGCCGGCCGAAGACAGCATGATGAACCCCCTGACCACCGAGCAATGGGATTTGCTCTCGGGTTACCTGCTGCCCATGTCGCTCACGACGGGGCACACCCTGTTCACCCAGGGCGCCAGCGACCGCACTCTGTACTTCGTGGAAAGCGGCAGCCTGAGCGTGCATTACGAAGACGAAAAAGACCGCCTGCGCCTGGCAATCGTGGGCCCCGGCTCCGTAGTGGGCGAGAGCGCCTTCTTCTCGCACAAGCCCCGCACTGCCACCGTCCAGGCCGGTGCGCCTTCCAAGCTGTGGAACCTCACCGCGCTGCGCTTTTCTGAACTGTCCAATCGCCAACCTGCCGTGGCCTTGAGCCTGGCGATGGCGGTGGGGTCGGTGCTGTCCAAGCGGCTCGGCAACCGCCGCCGGCGTGTTGCAGCGACCTGACACCTGAGCGGCCTATCGGGCCTGTGCCGGGGCCGATACAGGCCCGAACGCCATCCGTCACCGGAGCGCGCGTTACACTCGTTTTCGGACTTTTTGGCGCTATCCGAAGAAGGCACGGCATGTCACTTTTCAGTTGGTTCAACCGCAAACCCCCTGCTCCACGGCAGCGCCCGGCGGTGGAGCCGTCCGGTCTGCTGAACGCAGATGCCACCGTGCCCCTGGTGCCGGGCCGTGGCGCAGGAAAACCCCTGGCAGAGCCCGCCGCCGAACACGCGGCCAACCGCAAGAACGAGCGCATGGAGCGGCGCGAACTGCTCTACACCGTGGTGCGCGATGCGATGGTCCGGGCCGGCGTGCTGTCTGCGGGCTACAAATTCAAAGTCCTTTCCCTTGACCAGCGTGGCCGCCAGTTCCTCGTGATGATGGACCTGGCGCGCGAGTACGGCGGCGAAACCGTCCGCCTGAGTGAAATCGAAGCGCTGATCGCCCAGACCGCCAAGACGCGATTCGACATCCTGGTGACGGCCGTGTACTGGCGCATCAACGACCACGTAGCCGTCGGCATGCCAAGCAAGGGACTCGCACCCCACGGCGTCGCCGGGCCATCGGTGCCGCACGTGCCTTCGGCGCCTGTCCGCCCACCCGCGCCCATTCCAGCCCCAGCGCCGGCACCCGTGCCAGTCGCCGCTCCGCCAATCGATCCGCTGCTGGCCCCACGCAGCGCTCCCCTGGTGCCACCGGCCCCGCCAGCGCGCGCACCCGCCAAGGCGTTCGATCCGATCGAAGCGGACGAGGTCGCGGCCTTCAAGCGGGCGCTGGACAACGCTGCGGCGGCCAAGCCGCCAGCACCGGCCCCCCGCACCGGGGTGACCACCCGTTCCGGCCCATTGCTGCCATCGACGCCTACGGGTTTCGAAGACACCGAAATGCCCGGGAGCGATGCACCGGCCCCCGACCTGAGCAATACCCAGTACGGCGACCTGCGCTGACTGCGGCCATCAGGCCTCCAAGGCGCTAAGCCGCCAAACCGCGGCAGGCCTTCAATACACGTCGCGCCGGTAGCGGCCGTCGGCGATCAGCGCATCGACGGCTTCGGCACCGAGCACCTCCACCAGCACGGCATCCACGCCCGCGGCCATGCCTTCTGCGCTGCCGCACACGTAGAGGATGGCGCCCTGCGCAATCCACCCGCGCAGATCGGCCGAGGCATCGCGCAACCGGTCCTGCACATGGCGATGGGGGTCGCCGTCGCGTGAGAAAACCCGGTCCAGCCGCTCCAGAAAACCCTGTTCCTGCCAGCCTTCGATCTCTTCGGCACACAGGGTGTCGTGTGCCCGCTGGCGTTCGCCGAACAGCAGCCAATTGCGGCGGCATCCGGCCTGCACCCGCGCACGCAGGTGCGACCGCAGGCCGGCCAGCCCCGACCCGTTGCCGATGAAGAGGCAGGGCGCCTCGCGGGGCGCCGCGTCGAACCGCGGATTGGCCACCAGTTGCAAATCCACGGCCGTTCCCAAGGGGGCGTGGGCCGTGAGCCAGCCCGAGGCCAGCCCCAGCCCCTGCGCGTGCCGCTCCTGGCGAACCAGCAGCTGCAGCACGCCATCTGCGGGCAGAGAAGCCACAGAATAGGTGCGGGGCGCCAGCGGCACCAGCGCATCCGCACATTCTTGCGCGCTGGTGAAATCCAAAGGCGGCGGTGGCAGTACGCTGCCTGCCAGCGCCTCCGCCAGCCTCATGGTCGCACCGTGGTGCTGCACCAGCGCGGCGCCATTGGCCCCGACCGTTTGCAGCCAGGCGGCGACTGCGGCGGGCGCGTGGCGCGGCAATACCTCGACCAAGGCGCCCGGGTGCCATTCGAGCGGACCGGCGCACGTCAGCGATACCTCGAACAGCGGATTGCCCAGGCTGCCAGGGTTGAGGCATTCGCGCCGGACCAGATTCCACGGCGCATACACCGGCGGCGGGCCGTCGTCTGCCAGCGCTGCGTCCAGTGCCAGGTGCTCCGCCCCGTCCAGCGTTGCCAGCGCCTCGCTCCAGCGGGCCAGCGCGGCGGGGTCGGCATTGTCCACTTCGATGAGGGGAAAGAATGGTTCGGCACCTGCATGGCGAAGCCCTTCGTTCAGGGCATGGCCGAAACCGCAGAAGCGGGCGTAGTGGCGGTCGCCCAGTGCCAGCAGCCCGTAGCGCACGCCCCGCAGCGAAGCCGGCGGGCTCTGGGCCAGCAGGCGTGCGAAGCGGCGGGCGCTGTCGGGCGGCTCTCCTTCGCCGAAGCTGCTGGCCACCAGCAGCACGCGGCGGTGCATGCGCAGTTGCTCGGGCGTGATCGCCTGCATCGACTGCACTGCAATCCGCAGGCCGGCGCGCTGAAGGGCGCCAGCGCTTTGCAGCGCGATGCGTTCCGCCTGGCCCGCCTGGCTGGCGTAGGCCAGCAGCAGCGTGTCGGCACGTTGGCCCGTGCCTGCTGGTGCCAGGGAAGGCCCCTGCGCAGCGCGTGCGGCCTCGGTGGCGCGCCGCTGGCGCTGGCGGCCCAGGTAGAGCATCCACCCGGTGATGGCGAAGAGCGGCATGGCGAGGCTGGCGAACATCACCGCCAGCCGGCCCGGCAGCCCGAAGTACGTGCCCATGTGCAGGGGGTAGATGGCGGCCAGGGCGCGTGCTGCAGTGCTGCGCTGGGCATGGCGGTCATCCACCGACACCTGGCCGGTCAAAGGTTCGATGGACATCCGGTTGCGTTCGCGGTCATGCGCTGCGTCTGCGGCCAGCCAGGTCAACTGGACGGCCTGCGTGGGGCGCGCGGGCATGCGCAGGCTGGCCTGGGTCCACGGCCCTGCCTGCCGCTCGAACGTGGCCCATACCCGCTGGAGGTCCAGCGGTGCGGCTTCGGCCACCTCCGGCAAGACCTTGGCCTTGGCATTCGTACCGGTGCCAGGCGCGGCGGCCGCGGCACGTGCCGGGCGCTGTAGGCCCGCCCAGCCATCCACCGTGTCGCGCACGGCATCGAAAGCCCAGTAGAGCCCGGTGGCGGTGAGCATGAGGTACACCACCAGCGCCCACGTACCCACCACGGAATGCATCGCCCACAGGAACGAGCGACCCGTGAGCGCCGTATCGAACGTGAGCCAGGTGCGCCAGCGCAGCGGGCGGCGCGGCCAGCGCAGGTACAGGCCCGACAGCGAGAGCGTGAGCAGGCACAGCGCCAGCACGCCCGTGGCCACGCGGCCGGGCTCGCGGGGCAGCAGCAGCCAGCGGTGCAGCGCCTCGATCCACTCGAAGGCGTCCTGCCCTTTCAGCGGGAGCTGCAGCGCGCCGGTGTAAGGGTGAACGTAGACCGTCTCGCCCCGCCGCTCTCCAGGCTTTGCTTGAAAGATCACGCGGGCCGCGGCGCCGGGCTGCGATTGCAAGGTCAGGGTGGTGATGCGCTCGTCGCCGTGGACGTGCTTGACGGCGTCCACGATCTGCTGCGGGGTGAACATGGGCCCTGCCTGGGGCGCCACCTGGCGCACCCCCGGGTTGATCGCGTCGAGGATTTCTTCGTGAAAGGACAGCAGTGCACCGCTCAGGCCGATGACCACGAGCACGGATCCGGCGGTGATGCCCAAAAACCAGTGCACCTGAAACCACAACTGCCGCAGCGATGGCAGCGCCGGCCAACGCGCTTTGGAACGATCGGCGCTCCGGACACCTGGGGCACCTTCAGCGGCCGACGATTGCGCCTCCAGGGCCAGCGAAGAGGGACTGCCGGCGCCCTCGCGGCTCATGGAGATACCTCGACAGCGAGATCCGGTGAGCCAGGGCGGCGCAGGCAGGGCAGGAAAAGGCGGGACATGGCGGACGGAACCCAGGAAAAAGGCGAAACAAACAATCAATTTCCATCGCTTGGGCGATTCACCTACCGTGCGGCAAGCGCGGCGCTGTGGGGCACCTCGGTGCGGCAGCGTGCCACACGCACTGCGCAGAGTGAATCCGCCTGGATGAGAATGATTGTTATTTTATAGCCTGCCCCGATTTCGGCCCGTGTTCAGTGGCCCGCGAAATCCACCAGCGTGTACAGCGGCAGGCCCGCGTCCCGCAAGCGCTGCGAGCCCCCGAGTTCGGGCAGGTCCACGATGGCGGCGCCCTCGGTCACCGTCGCGCCCAGGCGCTCCAGAAGGTTCTTGCCGGCCATCATCGTGCCGCCGGTGGCGATGAGGTCGTCGATCAGCAGCACGCGGTCGCCGGGCTTCACGGCATCGGCATGCAGCTCCACGGTGGCGCTGCCGTATTCGAGTTCATAGGTTTCTTCCACTGTGGTGAAAGGCAGCTTGCCCTTCTTGCGGATCGGCACGAAGCCTACGTTCAGTTCATAGGCGACCACCGCCCCCAGGATGAAGCCGCGCGCGTCCAGCCCGGCCACCACATCCGGGCGCAAAGCGCGGTCCATGTAGCGGTGCACGAAAGCATCGATGAGCACCCGGAATACCTTGGGGTCCTGCAGCAGCGGTGTGATGTCCCGGAACTGCACGCCCGGCGCGGGCCAGTCGGGCACGGTGCGGATGTGCTGGCGGAGGTATTCGTTGACGCTGAGGGCTTGCATGGCGCTGGAAAAGTCTGAAGGGAGAGAGCCGCAGGCCGGGGCAACGGCAGCGCCCGGCCGGGAGAGGAAAGAGCCATGCAGTGTATCGGCCGGCAGTCCGCAGGCCTCGCCAGGACCACCGCCTTCAGGACCGCAGCAGGGCGTCCTCGGCCAGCGCCAGCGCCGTGGGGTGGCCGGAGAGCACGAGCGTGTCGCCCTCGGACAGCACCGCCGCGTCGTCCGGCTGGGACATGCGCCCATCCTTGTGGCGCAGGTTCACGACCCGCACGCCCATGGCCTGCAGCGCCAGTTGCCCCAGCGCCTGGCCCAGCGGATGCACCCCGGAAGGCAGCGTGATGGACGCCAGACGCTCTTGGTCGCGCTCGGAAACGGTGTCGTCGTCCGCACCGTGGAAGTAGCCGCGCAGCAGGTTGTAGCGCGCATCGCGCTGGTCCTGCACCAGTCGCAGCACCCGGCGCATGGGCACCCCCACCAGGGCCAGCGCGTGGCTGGCCAGCATCAGCGAGCCTTCGATGGCTTCGGGCACCACCTCGGTCGCGCCAGCGGCCTGGAGCTTGTCCAGGTATTGGTCGTCTTGCGTGCGCACCACCACCGGCACCTGCGGGGCGTGTTCGCGCGTGTTGGCCAGTACCTTGAGCGTGGCGGGAATGTCGAGGTAGGTCACGGCCACGGCGCTGGCGCGCACCAGGCCGGCGGCCATCAGCGCCTGCATCCGCGTGGCATCGCCGTACACCACGGAATCGCCCGCCGCGGCGGCCTGGCGCACGCGGTCGGGGTCCAGATCGAGTGCCATGTAGGGAATGCCTTCGCGCTCCAGCATGCGCGCCAGGTTCTGGCCGCAACGGCCGTAGCCGCAGATCAGCACGTGCTTGCTGGTGTTGATCGACTTGCGCGCAATGGTGGTCATCTGCAGCGACTGCTGCAGCCAGTCGCTGGCCACCAGCTTCATCACGATGCGGTTGCTGTACAGGATCAGGAACGGCGTTGCCAGCATGGACAGCACCATCGCCGCGAGGATGGGGTTCATCAGCGCGGGCTGCACCAGCCCGTGCTCCTGCGTGAGCGACAGCAGCACGAAGCCGAACTCCCCCGCCTGTGCCAGATACAGCCCCGTGCGCAGCGACACGCCCGTGGTGGCCCCCATGCCGCGCGCCAGCAGCAGGATCACGCCCATCTTGACCAGCAGGGGCACGACCAGAAGCAGGAGCACCAGCGCCCAGCGCTCCAGCAGGATGTGCCAGTCCAGCATCATCCCTACGGTGATAAAGAACAGGCCCAGCAGCACATCGTGAAACGGGCGAATGTCCGTGCCCACCTGGTGGCGGTATTCGGTTTCCGACACCAGCACGCCCGCGATGAAGGCACCCAGCGCCAGCGACAGCCCTGCCACTTCGGTCAGCCAGGCCAGTCCCAGCGTGATGAGCAGCAGGTTCAGCATGAACAACTCGTCGCTCTTGCGGCGCGCCACCAGCGTGAGCCACCAGCGCATCACCCGCTGGCCACCCGCCAGCAGCAGGCCCACCAGTACCGTGGCCTTGAGCAGCGCCAGCCCGAGTGCGACGAACAGCTTGTCCGGCTGGGAGCCCAGCGCCGGGATCAACACCAGCAGCGGCACCACGGCCAGGTCCTGGAACAGCAGGATGCCCAGGATGCGGCGGCCGTGCTCGCTCTCCAGCTCCGCACGCTCGGCCATCAGCTTGACCACGATGGCCGTGCTGCTCATCACCAGCGTTCCGCCCAGCGCCAGTGCCGTCTGCCAGCCCATGTCCCAGATCCCGCCCACGTAGCGCGACAGCAGCAGCACGCCGGCCATGGCCGTGGCCATGGTCACCGCCACCTGCATGAGGCCCAGCCCGAACACGAACTTGCGCATGGCGCGCAGCTTGGACAGGCTGAATTCCAGGCCGATGGCGAACATCAGGAACACCACGCCGAACTCCCCCAGGTGGCGCACGCCCTCGGAGTTCTGCGTGAGGGCCAGCGCGTGGGGCCCGATCAGGATGCCTGCCGCCAGGTAGCCCAGCATCGGCGGCAGCTTCAGGCTGCGGCAGGCCACCACGCCCAATACGGCGGCCAGCAGGTAGAGCAGCGTGAGGGCGAGTGACGACATGCATGGATGCTAGCCCAGGCGCGGCGCAGGTCCATGGCCCGGCCGATAGAATCCGCGCATGCTTTCCGCCCCCGCCGCGCCTGCGCCCTTCCAAGCCGACCAGGCGCTGCGCCTGGCCCGTGAAACTTTCGACATCGAAGCGGCTGCCCTGGCCGGGCTGTCGGCCCGCGTGGGCGCCAGTTTCGCCAGTGCCGTCGAGCGCGTGCTGGCCACCACCGGACGCGTGGTGGTCATGGGCATGGGCAAGAGCGGCCACATCGGCCGCAAGATCGCTGCCACCCTCGCCTCCACCGGCACCCCCGCGTTTTTCGTGCACCCTGCAGAAGCCAGCCATGGCGACCTGGGCATGGTCACCACGGGTGATCTCGTGCTGGGCATTTCCAACAGCGGCGAAAGCGCCGAGCTCACCGTGCTGCTGCCCGTGCTCAAGCGCCTGGGCGTGCCGCTGGTGGCCATGACCGGCGGGCTCGAATCCACGCTGGCGCGCCATGCCGACCTGGTGCTGGACTGCAGCGTGGACCGCGAAGCCTGCCCCCTGAACCTCGCACCGACCGCCAGCACCACTGCGCAACTGGCCATGGGCGACGCACTGGCCGTCGCCCTGCTGGATGCGCGCGGGTTCCGCTCCGAAGACTTCGCGCGCTCCCACCCCGGCGGCGCCCTGGGGCGCAAGCTGCTCACGCACGTGAGCGATGTCATGCGCTCCGGCAACGAAATCGCGCGTGTGGCGCCCGATGCCTCGTTCAGCGAACTGATGCGCGAGATGAGCGCCAAGCGCCTGGGCGCCTCGGCCGTGGTCGATGCAGCGGGCCGCGTGCTCGGCATCTTCACGGACGGGGACCTGCGCCGCCGCATCGAAGCCGGCGCCGAACTGCGCGGCGCCACGGCTGGCGAGGTCATGCACCCCGGCCCGCGCACCATCGCCCCCGACGCCCTCGCCGTGGATGCCGCCGAAATGATGGAGCGCCATGCCATCACCAGCGTGCTCGTGGCCGACGCGGACGGCGTGCTCATCGGCGTGGTGCACATCGGCGACCTGATGCGCGCGAAGGTCATCTGATGCAGCCTCCCATCGCCCACTCGTCCGCCGCCGGTGCCGGTGCCGCCAACCACGCGGGCGAGCCGCTGCCGCCCCTTCGGCCCGCCCTGCGTTTCGATGCGCAATTGCTGCTGCGCGCCCAGGGCGTGCGGGTCGCGTTCTTCGACGTGGACGGCGTGCTCACCGACGGGGGCCTGTATTTCAGCGAGACCGGCGAGACGCTCAAGCGGTTCCACACCCTGGACGGCCACGGCATCAAGCTGCTGCAGAAAGCCGGCATCACACCGGCCATCGTGACGGGCCGCGACGCGCCAGCCCTGCGCCTGCGCCTGAAGAACCTGGGTGTGGTGCACGCCCGCTTCGGCACCGAAGACAAGCGCCCGGCCGCCGAATCGATCCTGGCGGAGCTGGGCCTGGACTGGACGCAGGCCGCCGCCATCGGCGACGACTGGCCCGATCTGCCGATGATGCGGCGCTGCGCACTGGCCTGCGCACCCTTTCACGCCCACATCGAAGCCCGCGCCGTGGCCCACCACATCACCACCGCCGCAGGCGGTGCCGGGGCCGCGCGCGAGTTCTGCGACCTGCTGCTGGTGGCCAGCGGGCGCTACGCCCAACTGCTGGAGGCCTACGCCGAATGATCGCCACGCTGCGCCGGGGCTGGGACCGGCTGTCCATCTACCTGCCCGTGGCGCTCATGGCGCTCATGGCGCTGGGCACCTGGTGGCTGGTGCGCAATGCCCCCACACCGTCCAAACCCGTGCAGGAACGCCCGCCCACGCACGAGCCGGACTATTTCATGAAGACCTTTTCGGTCAAGAGCTTCGACGCCACCGGCCGGCTGCAAAGCGATGTGCGCGGCGACTTCGCACGCCATTACCTGGACACCGACACGCTGGAGATCGACAAGGTGCACATGCGTTCGGTGGCACCCGACGGCCGGCTGACCGTGGCCACCGCCGACCGCGGGCTCACCAATGCGGACGGCTCCGAAGTGCAGCTGTTCGGCAACGCCGTCGTCACCCGTGAACCGCTCACCCGGCCCGGCCGCGAGCCACTGCCGCGCCTGCAGTTCCGTGGCGAATTCCTGCACGCATGGCTCAACGATGAACGGGTGCAGTCGAACCAGCCGGTGACACTGACGCGGGGCAAAGACCAGTTCACCGCGGACACCATGGACTACAACAACCTCAGCCAGATCATGCAGTTGCAAGGCCGCGTGAAAGGCATGCTGATGCCGCCAGCCGGCAAATAACGGGGCTTGACGCGACGTCAAGCCGCATCAAGCGGCACATGCGCGGCCAGCCTCACCCTTCAGGAGTTTCCATGTCGTCCCACCCACTGGTGTTCATCACCGGCGCCTCCAGCGGCATCGGCCAGGCGCTCGCCCTGCGCTTTCACCAGGCGGGTTACCGGCTGGCGTTGGTCGCCCGCCGCACGGAGGCCATGCAATCGTGGGCCAGCGCAAGCAACATCCCGGTAGATAGCTATCAAATTTATAGCGCCGACGTGGCGCAGCCCGACAGCATCGTGGCCGCGGGCCAGGATTGCATCGCAAGGCAGGGGCTGCCCGACGTCGTGATCGCCAATGCGGGCATCAGCGTGGGCATGGACACCGCCGCGCGCGAAGACATCGAGGTCATGGCGCGCACCTTCGCCACCAACAACATCGGCATGGCGGCGACCTTCCAGCCGTTCGTGGATGGCATGGTGCAGCGCGGCAGCGGAGCGCTCGTCGGCATCGGCAGCGTGGCGGGCATCCGCGGCCTGCCCGGCCATGGCGCCTATTGCGGCAGCAAAGCGGCCGTCATCAGCTATTGCGAAAGCCTGCGGGGGGAATTGCGCGCCTCGGGCGTTCGGGTGGTCACGCTGTGCCCGGGATACATCGACACCCCGCTCACCCGCCAGAACCGCTACGCCATGCCTTTTCTGATGCAGCCGGAAGATTTCGCCGACCGGGCCTTCGCCGCGATCCGCGCCGGCGCGAGCTACCGCGTCATCCCTTGGCAGATGGGCGTGGTGGCCAAACTGCTGCGCGTGCTGCCCAACGCGCTGTTCGACAAGCTGCTGGCTGGCCGCCCGCGCAAGCACCGGCAAAAGGGCGGAACGTCGCCGCACTGAGAGCTGCACAGCGGCCAACGCACGCGCCACAAACGAAAAAGGCTCCCGAGGGAGCCTTTTTGCCGGGAGAGACCACCGTGCAGGTATGTCTCTCTGGCTGTAGAAATATCTCAGTAGCCGCCGCTGCCGCCACCACCGTAGCCGCCACCGCCACCGCCACTGCGGCCACCGCCGCCGCCGCCATTGCGCGAGCCCGAACCGTAGGGGCTGCGGAAACCGCCGTCGCCGCGGCCACCGCCGCCGCCGCCATAACCACCGCCACCGCCGCCGCCTTCGCCACGGCCGCCGCCTCCGTAACCACCACCGCCGCCGTCACCCCGGCCGCCGCCACCACCGTAGCCTCCGCCACCGCTGCGACCGCCGCCGCCGTATCCACCACCGCCGCCGCCACCGCCGTAACCGCCACCACCGCCGCCTCCAAACCCGCCACTGCGGGGAGGACGAGGCTCCATGGGACGGGCTTCGTTCACAACGATGCTGCGGCCACCGAGGGGTTGGCCATTCATGCCCTGGATGGCGGCTTGCGCTTCAGGGTCGCTGCCCATCTCGACGAAACCAAAGCCTTTGGAGCGGCCGGTATCGCGCTCCATCATGACTTTGGCACTGGTCACGGCCCCGAATTGGCCGAATGCCTGCTCCAAGTCACTGTCACGCACCGAGTACGGCAAATTGCCGACGTACAGTTTGTTGCCCATTACGGGACTCCTCAAAAACACATTGATAAAGCGATGGAGTCCCGAAAACGCAGCCAGTGAATCACAAAGATGTCCTATGCGCGAAACTGACGGATCCCCGCAAACGTCGACGCGAAAAAAATCTCGCCGATGCATTATGGGCCATAAATTTCGCAAAAAAGCAAGGTACTGAATGCTGGCGAATCACTCTGGCTCAGCCATGAAAAAAGGGTCCCGAGGGACCCTTTTCGATAAGCTGCCAGCGCTTGGCTTAGTAGCTGCTGCGGCCACCGCCGTAGCCGCCGCCACCACCGCCGCCGCCGAAGCCACCGCTACGGCCGCCACCGCCGCCGTAACCGCCGCCACCGCCGTTGCCGCCGCCGAAGCCGCCGCCACCGCTACGGGGAGGACGGGGCTCCATGGGGCGAGCTTCGTTGACCACGAGGTCACGGCCGCCGAAATTTTGACCATGCGCGCCTTGGATGGCGGCTTGTGCTTCGGCATCGCTGCCCATTTCGACGAAGCCGAAACCCTTGGAGCGGCCGGTGTCACGTTCCATCATGACCTTGGCGCTTTGCACGGCGCCGTATTGGCTGAACGTTTGTTGCAGGTCGTCGTCGCGGAAAGAATAGGGCAGGTTGCCCACGTAGAGTTTGTTGCCCATGAAGGACTCCTAAAAAAACAAGAAAACGCGATGGAGCCCGACGCAATCAACAAACCTGTGACGACTTCAAAGACGCGAAACCGACCAATCACCGCTACTTGCGTTCCTGCTTGGCAGAAAGGCAAGGCCCATTATTAACCATCTATTCGTGGTCTAAGCACGAAAGTTGGCGCAGTTGCAACGTTTCTTGTGGGTATTTACCCGAACAGCCGGAAGCGCATCGTTACAATCGCCCCGTCTTTGGGGAGTAGCCCGCCCGGCGCACAGACCGCACGGGGGCATGCATCAACAAACTCGGGCCCTCGCGGCCTGTGGTGCATGCGGTTCATTCGAACTGGGCGAGACCATTGACTGCGCACCGATCCAAAAGGCCGGAGTCGGGGTGCAGTCAATGCTCTGCACCTGTCCGGCCGGACAACTCCTTGCCCCATGGAAGCCTTTTTCGTTTCGACCGCCATCGTCGCCCTCGCGGAGATGGGCGACAAAACCCAACTCCTGTCCCTCGTTCTCGCCGCGCGCTTTCGCAAGCCGTGGCCGATCGTGCTGGGCATTTTCGTGGCCACGCTGGCCAACCATGCGCTGGCGGGCGCGGTGGGCGCCTGGGTGACCACGGTGGTGGGCCCGCAGGTGCTGCGCTGGGGACTGGGCCTGTCATTCATCGCCATGGCGGTGTGGATGCTCATTCCCGACCGGCTGGACGAGGACGACTCGGGCGGCGCGCCGCGCTTCGGCGTATTCGGGACGACGCTGATCGCGTTCTTCCTGGCCGAGATGGGCGACAAGACGCAGGTCGCCACGGTGATGCTGGCCGCGCGCTACAGCGTCTACTGGTGGGTGGTGGCCGGCACCACGCTGGGAATGATGCTGGCCAACGCTCCGGCGGTGTGGCTGGGCGACCGCATCACGCGGCGGGTGCCGATCCGTGCGGTGCACGTGGTGTCGGCGGTGATTTTCCTGGGGCTGGGCGTGGCTGCGCTGCTGGCGCCCGCGCCTTGAAAAATGCCCGGCCACCGCGGCTTTGGCTTTGGTATAGTGGCCCTCGCGCCGATTTGCCATAGCTTGCGGGCGCTTTATAAATACCGCTAAAGACCCGTCCGCAAAGTGACAGAAACACCGACCCGGCCTCGTTTTTAGCGATGCCGGGTTTTTTCATGTCCTTCATCGCCACGTCCCAGTCCTTGCATTTCGCCGACGCACTGCCTCTGCAGGGCGGCGGCACGATCCGCGACTACACCCTCGCCTTCGAAACCTACGGCACGCTCAACGCGGCCCGCTCCAACGCGGTGCTGGTGTGCCATGCGCTCAACGCGTCGCACCACGTGGCGGGCGTGTACGAGGGCCAGCCCAAGAGCGAGGGCTGGTGGAACAACATGATCGGCCCGGGCAAGCCGGTGGACACCAACCGATTCTTCGTGATCGGCATCAACAACCTGGGCTCGTGCTTCGGCTCCACCGGGCCGATGGACACGCACCCGGACACCGGCGAGGTGTACGGCGCCGATTTTCCGGTGGTCACGGTGGAAGACTGGGTGAACGCGCAGGCGCGCCTGCTGGACCAGATCGGCGTGCAGCAGCTCGCGGCGGTGCTGGGAGGCAGCCTGGGCGGCATGCAAGCGCTGTCGTGGACGCTGCAGTACCCCGAGCGCGTGCGCCATGCGGTGGTGGTGGCCAGCGCCCCCAACCTCACGGCGGAAAACATCGCCTTCAACGAGGTGGCGCGCCGGGCCATCGTGACCGACCCGGACTTCCACGGCGGGCACTTCTACCGGCACGGGGCGATTCCGCAGCGCGGCCTGCGCATCGCGCGGATGATCGGCCACATCACGTACCTGTCTGACGACGTGATGAACGAGAAATTCGGCCGCCAGCTGCGCCAGACGGTGATGGAGGAAACGCTGCCCGCAGGCACGCCCGCCGTTGCGCCGGCCGCAGGCGGCTACCGCTACAGCACGCAGGACATCGAGTTTCAGATCGAAAGCTACCTGCGCTACCAGGGCGACAAGTTCAGCGAGTATTTCGACGCCAACACCTACCTGCTGATCACCCGTGCGCTGGACTACTTCGACCCCGCGCTCGCCTTTGGCGGCAACCTCACGCTGGCCCTGGCGCGTGCCACGGCCAAGTTCCTGCTGGTGAGCTTCACCACCGACTGGCGGTTCTCGCCCGCGCGCAGCCGCGAGATCGTGAAGGCGCTGCTGGACAACCGCCGCGACGTGAGCTACGCCGAGATCGACGCGCCGCACGGCCACGATGCCTTTTTGCTCGACGACGCCCGGTACATGGGCGTCATCGGCTCGTATTTCGACAGCATTGCCAAGGAGCTCGCATGACCGAGAAAGCCACCATGCATGCCATCTCCCGGCTGGTGCCGCACGGCGCCCGGGTGCTGGACCTGGGCTGCGGCGACGGCGCGATGCTGTCGTACCTGCAGCGCGAACGCGGCTGCACCGGCTACGGGATCGAGATCGACGACGCGAACGTGCTCGCCTGCGTGCGCCGCGGGGTCAACGTGGTGCAGCTGAACCTGGAAGAGGGCCTCGCGATGTTCGGCGACAACTCGTTCGACCTGGTGCTGCAGATCGACACGCTGCAGCACCTGCGCAACACCGAGGTGATGCTGCGCGAGACGGCGCGCGTGGGCCGCGCCGGCGTGGTGGCGTTCCCCAATTTCGCGCACTGGCCCAACCGGCTGTCGGTGCTGCGCGGGCGCATGCCCGTCACGCGCCGGCTGCCTTACCAGTGGTATGACACGCCCAACATCCGCGTGGGCACGTTCAAGGACTTCGAGGTGCTGGCGCACAAGAACGCCCTGCGCGTGATCGATGCCTTCGGCCTGCAGGACGGGCGCGAAGTGCGGTTCCTGCCCAATGCCATGGCGGGGACGGCGGTGTTCCACTTCGAGCACGCCTGAGGCCGATTCACGGACGGTCGAGCGGCGCCCTGAGGACGGAGGACGACCGCCGCTCGGCCACGCAGCGCGCCGGAGCGCGCGGAGCCGCTTCGGCTGTTTGCTATTATATTTATAGCAATACACCCTAGAGGAATATGCGCTGGAGGCCCATTCGATGCTTGGCCCCGTCAACGCCCGAATGGGTGGGATTTCTGCCCTAAAGGGTATTCCCTTAAAGGAATGCCTTTATCTGGCCGGCGTTACGGTTGCTTACGATGAGGGCGCTCTCATCCGCAGCCCTCCCCTCGTTCCCGCCCCTTTTGAGACCGTCCAAGGACTCGCCATGACCCCTTCCGTCCGGACCCGTTCCGTTGCCCGCCGCGTCACCCTGCTGGCCATCGGGCTGGTGGCCCTGGCCCTCGTCGCGGTGAGCATCGCCATCTCGGTCATCACCAACAAGGCCACGCGCAGCCAGATCGCCGAGGGCGTGCGCGATGCGGTCGATGCGGTGACCCAGTCGCTCAACGCCGTGGACGAGGCCAACCGTGAGCTGGTGCGGCGCTCGGCCCTGTCTTTTCAGCGCGCGTTCGACCCTGGCATGCAGCTGAACGAGGACACCGGCCAGCTGAGCAGCTTCGGCATCGCGGTGAACGACGACTACGGCACCGTGGACAAGTTCACCCAGGACACCGGCGGCGTGGCCACGGTGTTCGCGCGCAAGGGCGACGATTTCATTCGCATCACCACCTCGGTCAAGAACGAAAAAGGCGAACGCGCCCAGGGCACGCTGCTCGACCGGGCCAGCCCCGCCTACGCCGCCATGCTGGCCGGCCAGCCGTACACCGGCCGCACCATGCTGTTCGGCAAACCCTACATGGCGCACTACGCGCCGGTGAAGGACGCCGCCGGCAAGGTGATCGCCATCCTCTTCGTGGGCAACGACCTCACCGCCTTCCAGGAGCAGATGCAAAAGCAGGTGGCTGGCACGAAGTTCTACGAGCACGGCGGCATGTACGTGATCGACCCGCGCCGCAGCCCGCAGGACGCGCTGTTCGTAGTGCACCCCACGGCGCGCGGCAAGAAGGTGCTGGAGGCGTACCCACAGGCCGGTGATTTTCTCGCCACGCTGGGCGGTGGCGGTGAGGGCGTGATCGACAAGGCCCTTGCGCTGTTGCCCGACCAAGGCGCGGCCCCCTGGGCCCTGCGCATGAAGACCGGCTCGGGTTGGTACGTGGTGGCCGAGGTGTCCGACGACGAGGCCCTGGCCGGCCAGCGGCGCGCCATGGGCGGCGTGTGGCTGGTGATGGCGCTGGCGGTGGCCGTGGTGGGCGCGGGCATCTTCGCCATGGTGCGCCGGGGCGTGAGCGAGCCGCTGCGCGAGTTGACAAGCGCCGTGACCCTGGTGGCGCAAGGCGATCTCACGCAGGCGTTCGAGACCCGCCGCACCGACGAAATGGGCGCCCTGGTGCGCGAGGTGGAAGGCATGCGCCAGCGCTACCTGCAGGTGCTGCAGCAGGTGCGTACGGCGGTGGACAGCATCACCACCGCCAGCGCCGAGATCGCCACGGGCAACCAGGACCTGTCGGTGCGCACCGAGAACGCCGCCAACAGCCTCGCTCAGACCGCGCAGAGCATGGAGCAGCTCACCGGCACGGTGCGCCAGTCGGCCGACGCGGCGCGCCAGGCGAATCAATTGGCGGGATCGGCCGCCGAAGTGGCGCAGCGCGGCGGGCGGGTGGTGGGCGAAGTGGTGTCCACCATGGCCGACATCGACGCCAGCTCGCGCAAGATCGCGGACATCATCGGCGTGATCGACGGCATCGCCTTCCAGACCAACATCCTCGCGCTGAACGCCGCGGTGGAAGCCGCCCGGGCCGGCGAACAGGGCCGGGGCTTCGCCGTGGTGGCGAGCGAAGTGCGCTCGCTGGCCGGGCGCAGCGCCGAAGCGGCGCGCGAGATCAAGGCGCTCATCGGCAACTCGGTGGCGCGCGTGGAAACCGGCAAGCAACTGGTCGAAGACGCCGGGCGCACCATGGGCGAGATCGTGGGCTCGGTGCAGCGGGTGGGCGACATCATCGGGGAGATCACCGCGGCGGCGTCCGAGCAGTCGGACGGCATCGGCACGGTCAACACGGCCGTGAACCAGCTCGACCAGATGACGCAGCAGAACGCCGCCCTGGTGGAGGAATCGGCCGCCGCGGCGCAAAGCCTGCGCGACCAGGCCGCGCAACTGGCCGGCGCGGTGCAGGTGTTCCGCCTGACCGGGGCGCAGCCGGCCCCCGCAGCGCGGCCGGCCCTGGCGGCGGGCTGATCGGCCGAGCGGCCGAAAGCGGCAGACCGCCTCAAGCGGCGGCGGAGGGGCGGCGGGCGCGCCTGCGGTAGCGGCTGCGCGGGCGGGTGGTTTATGCTGCGACCCCCGAGCCACGGCCGGCAGGCCCACCGGATTTTCATGCCCCAATTCGCCATCGATCTGCCCACGCTGCTGGCGATGACCGTCATCGGTTCCGTCGTCATGGCGGCCGGCCTGGTGCTGGTCGGCCACGACCGCCGCCGCGAAGGCCTGGGCCTGTGGGCCGCCGCCCTGATGCTGCAGTCGCTGGCCTACGTGCTGCTGGCGCTGCGCGGCCGCGTGCCGGATGCGGTGTCCATCGTCATCGCCAACGGCCTGTTGTCCAGCGTGTTCGCCAGCCTGCTGGCCGCCGTGTGCCAGTTCCACCGCCGCCCGCTGCCCTGGGCCTGGCTGCTGGGGCCGGTGGGCGTCACGCTGGCGCTCTTTCTCGCTTTCATCCAGAACTACGAAATGCGCCTGGTGCTGGCGGGCGTGATCTACCCCGTGCAACTGGCCATGGTGCTCTGGACGCTGTGGCGCTTTCCCTCTCCCGGGCGGGGCGCCACGCTGGTGGTCGTGGGCGTCGTGCTGCAGATGGTGGTGCTGGTGGCGCGGGCCGCGGCGGCGGCGACCGGCGCCATGCCGCTGAACGGGCTGCTGGAGGGGAGCTGGCTGCAGCACGCCACGTTCCTGTCCACCTTCATCAGCGTGCAGGCGTCGTCGTTCGGCTTCATCTTCATGGCGCGCGACCGCGCGGACGAAACCAACCGCCGCATGGCCGCGCGCGATCCGCTCACGGGCGTGGCCAACCGCCGCGCCACCATCGACGCCCTGGCCCGCGACATGTCCCGGGCGATCCGCACGCGCGAGCCGCTGTCTTTGATGATGGTGGACATCGACCATTTCAAGCGCATCAACGACGGGCTGGGCCACCTCGTGGGCGACCAGGTGCTGTGCGGCGTGGTCGATGCGATGGGCGAGCGCCTGCGGGCGCAGGACATGATCGGGCGCTACGGCGGCGAGGAGTTTCTGGTGCTGCTGCCCGACACGCCGCTGCACGGGGCGCGGCAGCTGGCGATCGCGCTGTGCCGCGCGGTCGAGCAGTCGCACTTCGAGATCGGCGGGCACACCGTGCCGGTCACGCTGAGCATCGGCGTGTTCGGCGGGCGCATCGAGGAAGGCGACAGCTGGGACATGCTGATCGCCGCGGCCGACCGCGCGATGTACGAGGCCAAGCGCAGCGGGCGCAACCGCGTTGCCGTCGCGGGCGATCTGCGCGGGGTGGTGCCCATGTCCGCACTGCACGACAATCCGGAGACCCTCCCTCCACCGGACCGGTGAACTGCAACGCACCGGCGACCGCGCCGATCGCGGCGGCCGGTGGCAGGATTTCCTGGAACGCCCCCCGAGGAACCGCCATGAACGCCCGCATCGCCCCCGACCTTTTGCAACCCGCCGAAGCCCTGGCCCACGTGAGCCGCCAATGGGACGGCGACATCCTGCGCCAGCTCACCGAATACATCGAGATCCCCGCCAAGTCGCCCGGCTTCGCCCCTGACTGGGAGCAGCTGGGCTACCTGGACCGCGTGCTGCGCAACGCCGCCAGCTGGGTCGAAGCCCAGAAGGTGCAAGGCCTCACGCTGGAGATCGTGCGCCTGCCCGGCCGCACGCCGGTGCTGTTCTTCGAAGTGGCTGCCACCCAGCCCCAATCGAGCCAGACCGTGCTGATGTACGGCCACCTGGACAAGCAGCCCGAATTCGAAGGCTGGCGCAAGGACCTCGGCCCCTGGACGCCCAAGTACGAGGACGGCAAGCTCTACGGCCGCGGTGGCGCCGACGACGGCTACGCGGTGTACGCCAGCGTGGCCGCCGTGCAGGAGCTGAAGCGCCAGAACGTGCCGCACCCGCGCATCGTCGGCCTGATCGAAACCTGCGAGGAAAGCGGCTCGGGCGACCTGCTGCCCTACATCGACCTGCTGCGCACCCGCATGGGCGACGTGGCGCTGGTGATCTGCCTGGACAGCGGCGCGGGCAACTATGACCAGTTGTGGCTCACCACCAGCCTGCGCGGCATGGCCAGCGGCACGCTCAAGGTGGAGATCCTCACCGAGGGCATCCACTCGGGCGACTCGTCGGGCCTGGTGCCCTCGTCGTTCCGCATCATGCGGCAGGTGCTGGACCGGCTGGAAGACAGCGCCACCGGCCGCCTGCTGCCCGCCAGCTTCCACTGCGACGTGCCCACCGACCGGCTCGCGCAGGCCCGCGCCACCGCCGCCATCCTGGGCGAAGAGGTGTACAAGCGCTTTCCCTGGGCGCACTACGACTGCGGCGGCTCCACCACCTTCGCCCTGCCCACCACCACCGACCCGGTGCAGGCCCTGCTCAAGCGCACGTGGGAACCCACGCTCAGCGTGACCGGCGCCGAAGGGTTTCCGGCCCTCAAGGACGCGGGCAACGTGCTGCGCCCCTACACCGCCTTCAAGCTCAGCCTGCGCCTGCCCCCGCTGGTGGACGCCGCGCAGTGCGTGCAGGAGATGAAGGCGCTGCTGGAGGACAACGCGCCCTACCAGGCCAAGGTCACCTTCGAAGGCGGCGGCGCGGCCAGCGGCTGGAACGCGCCAGGCACGGCGCCGTGGTTCGAGGGCGCGCTCAACGCCGCCAGCCAGGCGCACTTCGGCGCGCCCTGCGGCTACATCGGCCAGGGCGGCACCATTCCGCTCATGAACATGCTGAGCCAGGGCTTCCCGAAGGCGCAGATGATGGTCTGCGGCGTGCTTGGCCCCAAGAGCAACGCGCACGGCCCCAACGAGTTCCTGCACGTGCCCTACGCCAAGAAGCTCACCGCCGCCGTGGCCCAGGTGATCGCCTGCCTGCCGGCCGACGCGCACGGCACGGCCGAAGCCGCCTGATCGCGCCGCCCCAGCGCCCTGCCCCCGGCATGTTCGATCCCGACGCCCCGTCCTCGCTGTCCCCCTTCACCGCGGCCGACGGCGAGAACCTGGCCGTGCAGGACTGGCCCCTGCCCCATGCCCAGGCGCGCGGCACCGTGCTGCTGGTGCACGGCCTGGGCGAACACGTGGGCCGCTACGACTGGCTCGCCCGGCAACTGAACGCCTGGGGCCTGGCCGTGCGCGGCTACGACCAGTACGGCCATGGCGACTCGGGCGGGCCGCGCGGCGGCCTGACCAGCGCCGACCGGCTGCTGGTGGACCTGGCCGACATCGTGGACGCCACGCGGGCCCGCATGCCCGCCGGCCAGCCGCTGGTGCTGCTGGGCCACAGCCTGGGCGGGCTGGTGGCAGCGCGCTTCGTGGCGCTGGCACTGCGGCCGGTGCAGGCGCTGGCGCTGTCGTCGCCTGCGCTCGACCCCGGCCTGAACCCGTGGCAAAAGCTGCTCGTGGCCACCCTGCCCCGCCTGATGCCCGACCTGCGCCTGGGCAGCGGGCTCGACGCGGCCTACCTGTCGCACGACCCCACGGTGGTGGCGGCCTACCGCGCCGATCCACGCTGCCACGACCGCATCAGCGCCCGGCTGGCGCGCTTCATCGCCCACGGCGGGCCGGCCGTGGTGGCGCAGGCCGCGCAATGGCAGGTGCCCACGCTGCTGCTGTGGGCCGGAGCCGACCGGCTGGTCGATCCAGCCGGCAGCCGCGCCTTTGCCGCCGCCGCCCCGCAGGGCGTGGTGCAGGCGAAGAAGTTCGCATCGGCGTACCACGAGCTGTTCAACGAAAGCCCCGAGCACGCCGCGCCGGCCTTGATTGCCTTGCGCCGCTGGCTGGACGCCCGCTGTCCCGGCCGCCGGGCCTTGGAGCCAAATCGGCCTCCAGCGCAATCAACACGCCGGCAGGTTGCTATTAATTAGTGAGCAAACCGCTACCCAGGCTCAGGTGGCCCAGCCCGCCTTGGGCCGCGTGGCCAGCCACACCAGCCCGGCCCCCAGCAGCGCGATGGGCACCAGCGAGCCGTAGTTCAGCAGCGCCCAGCCCTGCGTGGTGACGAGCGCGCCCGAGGCGAACGAGGTCACCGCCATCGTGGCGAACACGCAGAAATTGATCGCCGCCTGCGCGCGGTCTTTTTCCTCGGGCCGGTAGGCCTGCAGTGCGAGCGTGGTGCTGCCGGTGAACAGGAAATTCCAGCCCACGCCCAGAAGCAGCAGCGCCACCGTGAAGTGGTGCAGCTCCACCCCCGACAACGCGATGGCCACGCAGCCCAGGTTGAGCGCCAGGCCCACGCCCATGACGCGCAGCACCCCGAAGCGCTGGATCAGGTGGCCCGTGAAAAAGCCCGGCGCGAACATGCCGATCACGTGCCACTGCAGCACCATCGCCGCGTCGCTGAACGCGAAGCCGCACACCTGCATGGCCAGCGGCGTGGCGGCCATCAGCAGGTTCATCACGCCGTAGCCGAGCGAGGCACCCAGCACCGCCACCAGGAAAGCCGGCTGCCGCGCCAGCTCCGACAGCGGCCGGCCCGGCGCCAGGGCCCCTGCCCCGCTGCCCGGCCGAACCACGGGCTCGAACCGGATGGCCGACATGCAGGCCATGGACAGCACCGCCACCCCCGCCAGCGCCAGATAGGCCCCCGCGAACGGCGCGCCGAACAGGTCGCGCGTCGCACTGGCCAGGTTCGGCCCGGCCACAGCGCCCAGCAGGCCGCCCGCCAGCACCAGCGACACCGCCTTTTCGCGGAAGGCTGGGGCCGCCAGCTCGCCCGCGGCAAAGCGGTACAGCTGGCCGTTCGCGCTGTAGTAGCCCGCCACGGCAGTGGCCGCGCACAGCAGCCAGAACTGCCGGGTGAAAGCCGCCACCGCGCACACCAGCGCCGAGGCCAGCGCCACGCCCAGGCCGATCTGGAACGAGGTCTTGCGGCCCCAGCGGCGCTGCGTGCGCGCCACCAGGCCGGTCGAAAGCGCCCCGCCCACCACGTAGCCCATCACCGGCAGCGTGGCCATCCAGCCGTAGGGCGCCAGTTGCAGCCCCACCAGCCCGTTGATGGCGATGAAGACGACGTTGTTGGTGAGGAACAGTCCCTGGCACAGCGCCAGCAGCCACAGGTTCTTCTTCATGCGGGGCCCCGGTCAGAGGAACGCGCGGGGCCCCTTGTCGGCCTTGCTTTCCACCGGGTTCGCCAGCAGCCAGTTGGCCGGGTACTGGCGCATGAACTCGCGGGCCTTTTCTGGGCGGGCCGACAGCCACGCCCCGTAGGCGCCCTCGTTGAGCAGCGCCGGCATGCGCTTTTCGCTGCCGGGCGGCTGATAGCGGTGGATGAGCGCGTGGCTGTTGGCATTCACGGTGAGCACGGTGTAGCTGATCAGCTCTTCGCCGTCCGGCCCGGTCCAACGGGCCCACAGCCCCGCCGCGCCCATCGGCTGGCCGTCCACGCGGGCGATGCGCGTGGGCACGGCCTTGCCGCTGCGCCAGTCGTCTTCGAAGAACGCGGCCATGGGCACGATGCAGCGCTGGCCCTTGAGCCACGCCTCGCGGAACGGCGTGGAGGTGGAGACCGTCTCGGACCGCGCGTTCACCAGCTTGGGGGCCCTCAGGCGCCCGTCCGAGGCCGACTTCACCCAATGCGGCACCAGCCCCCACTGGGCGTGGACCAGTTCGCGGGCCAGCGCGGGGGGCGATTCAGCGGGAGCATCGGCCGTGGCTTCGGGGGCTTCGAGGATGGCGGGATCGGCCTCGGCTTGCGGATCGGCATCGGCATCGCCGCCCAGCCCGTCGGCGTGCTCCGGCACTGCGGCACCAGGCGGCAGCGCCACGGCGCGGATGAAGAAGCCAGGTTTGCGGGGCTTCACATAGCGTTCGCCCGGCGCTTCGGGGGGTTGCACCCCGAAAGCCTCGCGGTAGGTAATGGGCTGGGGCAGGGTCTCGTAGCGCGTGGTCATGGCGGGGATCGTAACTGCGCCGCCGTGCCGTATCGCCGACGGGCGCGCAGCCGCGATCACCACGGGACGCGCAGCCGCGTCAGGCGGGCGGCGCCCACACCACCCGGTCGCGGCCCTGGGCCTTGGCGGCATAGAGCGCGCGGTCGGCCCGCTCCAGCGTCTGCTCGACCGTCTCGCCCGCCCCGTGCAGCGCCAGGCCGATGGACACGGTGAGGTGAATGGCCTGCGAGCCGGGCGGGTCCAGCCGCAGCGCCGACACGGTCAGGCGCACGCGCTCCAGCAGCGCACTGGCGTCGTCCGGCCGGGTGTTGCACAGCATGAGCACGAACTCTTCACCACCCCAGCGCGAGAGCACGTCGGAATCGCGCACGCAGGCTTTCACCGCATGGGCGAAGGCCTGCAGGGCCCGGTCGCCCGCCGCGTGGCCGTGGGTGTCGTTGATGGCCTTGAAGTGGTCCAGGTCCAGCTGCACCAGCACCAGCGGGTGGCCGCTGCGCGCCACGCGGCGCTGCTCCAGGCGCATCAGCTCCAGCATGTGCCGGCGGTTGAGCAGACCGGTCAGCTCATCGTGCGTGGCCAGTTCGCGGATGTGCTCCAGCGCCGCCGCCAGGTCGTGCTTTTGCCGGCGCAGCACTTGGCGCGTGGCCTGCACGCGGGTGGTGAGGAACGTGCTGCTCAGCAGCACCACCAGAATCATGATCGCGTAGGCCGTGGCCATGGCCGGGCCCTGGTGCAGTTCTTCGCGCAGTTCGGCCAGCACGCCGCCCGCGCCGAACGCGGCCAGCGAATAGAACAGCACGCCCACCATCTGCCGGGTGGACAGCCCGAAGATGCCGAACATCAGGATCACCGCCAGGATCGGCAGCGTGATGCCCCGCGCCGGCCCTGCGATCACGAAGGCCGCGGCATCGCAGGCCACGGCGTAGAGCATCTGAAACAGCGTGAGCGACGGATCGCGAAAGCGCCGCGACTGGCCGCTGCGGATCAGCGCAAACACGCCCACCAGGCCCGACACGCAAAACAGCGTCCAGACATTGACCCACCCCTGATCGGCCATGCCCGCCCGCGCCACGATGTGCATCGCCGCCACGCAGCACAGCATCAGCAGCCCCGCCAGCCCAGCCATGGCCGTGCGCACGCGCAAGTGCCGGTCCGCGCCCAGCACGACATCCAGCGCCCGCAACCAGGCGGGCCGCACAGGGAAGGAGGCTTTGGACGGGGCGCTGTCGCGCCATTTCGCAGGCCGTAGCGGCAAAGGGTCTCCTTGAAGGGGCGCAGAGCGGGGCCGCCGCCAAGACCGGCATGCCACAGCGCCAGAGCGCAATCAGGACTGTGCCCGGGGAATTCTAGGAGCCCTGTCACCCGCGCGCCCGCACCGAACCGCGCGATGCGGGTTTACACCCATCCCTTCTGATCCGCCTTGCCCGGGGCTGTGCGGCGGGCAACGCCCTTGCCGCCCGTCAGGAGGCCGAGAGGACCTTCTTCATCGACGGAGCAGGGTGCAACCCATAGCCCCCGCGCTCGTAGAACGCGATGGCCTCCGGCCTCGCGTCAAGAAACACCAGCGCCATGGCCCGTGCCAGCGCATCGGCTTCGGCGTAGGCCATCAGCGCCCGGCCCGCGCCGCTGCTGCGCGCTGCGGCATCCACCACGAGGTCATCGACATGCAGATAGGCCCCGCGCGCCAGGGTCTGCACGGGCCGCATGCCCATGACGCCGACCAGGATGCCGCCCTGGTAGGCGCCCACCAGTTCATAGCCAGCGCACGACTGCTGGCGCACGCGCCGCAGGAACTCGGCCTCGTCCAGCGCACGCAACTGCGCCATCACCGGGTAAGCGTCCTTCCATTGCGCGGGCGAAAGCCTCTGGATTTGCAGCGCGGTGTCGTGGTCTGGCGTCATGCGGACTTCATCCTTGTTGCTGAAAATCGAGCGTCCGGCGGCGGTCGCATCGGCAGGGCGGGCCGTGCGGGCCGACCCGCTCATGCCGGCACGGGCTCCAGCACCGGCACACCGCGGCGCTTGGCCACCGCGATGGGCGGGGCCCAGCGCGAGCCTTGCGGTTTCTTGCTGGTCACGAGGGTGATCTCGGCCGGCTCGAAGACTTCCAGGTTGTGGGTGATGGGCGTGGTCAGCACGTATTGCGCCTGGGTGGAGCGCAAAAAGTGGCCGACCAGCTGGATGTTGCGCACGTCCAGGTGGGCGAAGGGTTCGTCGATGAAGACGAAGCCGCCCGAGCCGCTTTCCTCGTCCTTGAGCAGCCCCACCAGCAGGATGAGCGACTTGATCACCTGCTGGCCGCCCGAGGCCTCGCCGTCGTTCATGCCGATGCTGCCTTTGCCGTCGAACGCGAAGTGCACCTTGAGGCCGGCCTGCGAGAGCACGGTGTCGTCGTTCTCCAGCAGCGGCAGATCGGCCGCGACCTCCACGCCCGCGAGCGCGCCCAGTTCCTGGATGTTCTTGCGGTAGCGGCGCACGGTGCTGCGCAGCACTTCGATGTAGCTTTCGCGCGCGTTGTGCACGGCGGTGCCGGCCTGGGCATTCTTGGCCTGGTGGTCCGACAGGCTCAGGGTCTGCTCGCGCACGGTGGTTTCCATGCGGCGGTGGCGCTCTTCGACGGTGGCGTCCTGCTCCCAGGTGTTGTGCTCCAGTTCCTGCTCCACGGATTGCAGCCGCAGGCGGGCCTGGGTGTCGTTGACGTATTCGTCCACCAGAGACTCCAGCGTGGCCAGGGCGATCCAGCGCGGCGGAAAGCCGTGGCGCTGCCGCTGGCTCTGCGCGGTGGCGACCACGTGGCTGCGGCGGCGCGCGGTCCATTCCTGGGCGGCGCGGTCGCTGTCGCTGCGGGCCCGCTTGAGCTGCTGCTCCAGGCGCTGGTGCTCGTCGGCGAAGGCGCGGTGGCGGTCGTGGGCGCGGGTGGCTTCGGTGTCCAGGCGCTGCCAGCGCTGGGCCGCGGCGATGCGCGCCTGCTTGGCGGCGGGCAGCACCTCGCGGGCCTGGGCGAATTCGTCGCTGCGGCGCGCCAGCTCTTCGGCGGCGCTGTGGCCTTCCAGCGCGCGGCGGGTGTCGGTGATCTGGCGCTTCAAGGCCAGCACGCGGTCCAGCACGGGCGCCAGCAGGGCATCGATCTGCGCGGCATCGCGCTCGGCGGCGTTGCGGCGCGCATGCACGGCGGCGGCGCCGAACTGGTGCTCGCGCGGCTCCACCCACATGGAGCGGGCGCCGCGCCCGTCGTGCATGTAGGCCTGCGGGGTGATCCAGGTGCCGCCCAGGCGCTTGCCCTCGCGCGGGTCGGCCACGCAGCGCAGTTGCTGCAGTTGCTGCACCAGCCAGCGCGGCACGGGCGCCGTGAAGCGCACGTGGGACAGCAGCGTGCCGGGGTCGCCCTTGAGGGCTTTTTCGCCCGGGCCGACGAGGTAATGGCGGTAGCGCTCGCGCTCGCCGATCTCATAGGCCTCGGCCAGGTCGGCCTCTTTGTCCAGCAGCACCACCCAGCGGTGGCCGCGCAGCACGCCTTCGATGGCGGCACGCCATTCCTCGTCGGCCACCTCGACCACCTCGGCCACGAACTGATGGCCGATGCCCTGGGCGACCAGGCGCTTTCGGAACTGCTGCACCTCGTGCGGCAGCGGCGGCAGATGCTGGCCTTCCAGGGCCTTGAGGGCTTCCTGGGCGAGCTTGCGCCGCTGCTGCAGCGCGGAGCGCTCGTCCTGCGCCTCGGCTTCTTGGGCTTGCAGCCGGGCCAGGTGGGCCTGCAGTTCGTCGGCGTTGCTGCCCTTGTCCACCAGGGCCAGCAGTTCCTGCTCGCGCTTGGCGAGCTGCTCCAGCGGCGATTCGTGGCGGGTGGCGTCGTCCAGCGCGCCGCGCGCTTCGTCGCGCTCGGCCAGCAAGCGGGTGGCGTCGGACTGGGCGCGGGCGCTTTCCTCGATCAGGGTGAGCAGGCGCTTGTTCTGCACGGCCTGGTCGGCCAGGGCGCTGCGGTGCTGGGTCTTTTGGCGGCGCAGTTCGCGCGCCTGCTTGGTGAGGCCTTCGCGCTCGCCGTGCCAGGCCAGCACGGGCAGCACTTCGGTGGCCAGGCGCTCGCGCTCGGCGATCTTCATCTGCCAGCTCTGGTAGCTGGCCACGCGGTTCTGCAGCTCGGCCAGCTGCGCGCGGCCGTGGTCCAGCTCGCGTTCGGCCTGGGCCATTTCGCGCACGAGCTGTTGCTGGTGCTCGCGCGCCTGATCGTAGGCATCGAGCACCTGCTGGTCGCCGAACACGTCGAACACCAGGCGCAGCAGTTCGCGCGGGCTGAATTCGCACAGGCGGTCGGTCTGGCCCTGCTCCAGCGAGAGCACGCGGGCGATGGCGGGCGACAGGCCCGCCGCGCCCAGCACGCGGCCCCAGGCCTCCACGCCCATGAACCCGAGGTCTTTTTCGGGCGTATCGCGCAGTTGCTCGATGCCGACGTCGCCGTCGAGCAGGCAGTAGCGGCGCTGCCAGTCGCCGCCGTTGCGGTCGATGCGGCAGGCCAGCGTGACCTGGTCGCTGTAGAGCAGGCGCCGGGCGAACGGTCGGCTGGAGGTCTGGCGCCCCTGGGCCCGGTTGTCCACCACGGCGCGCAGCCAGGCGGTCTGGGCGCCCGCGTGGCGGGCATAGGTGCGGTAGTCGCGCGGGGCCGAGCAGCGCAGGCCCAGCAGCGTGCGCATGGCATCGAGCAGCGTGGTCTTGCCCGAGCCGTTGGGCCCGGCGATGGTGATGATGGACGCATCAAGCGGCAGGGACACGCGCTGGCAGTAGTCCCAGTGGACGAGTTCGAGGGTTTGCAGATGGAACATGGGGCGCGGGGGGTTCGTCGTCGGTCAGGCGGCGGGCGCCGGGGTGGGTTCCACAGGGGTCGTCATGCCGGTCGTGGCAGCAGAGGCGGTGGCGGCCATCGCGGCGGCCGCCTCGGCCTCGCTGCGCTCGCGCGCCAGCACGTCGGCCAGCGCGCCGTCGAGGATGCGCGGGGCCATCACGTCGTAATCCAGCAGCACGTCCAGCAGCGGGCCTTCGGCGATCTCGTCCTGGCGGCGCAGGATGAAGCCGTGGCGCTCCAGCAGCTTGAGGTTGGCATCGAGCCGCATCTTCTTGCCGAGCTGGTTGCCGTAGTCCTCCAGCAGGGTCTTGTACGACAGCACGGGGCTCACGAGCCGGGCGGAGGGCAGCGGCTTGGCGCCGGGGAACATGTCGTTCTGGCCTTCGTCGGCCTGCTCCACGCGGCTGGTCTGGCGCTCGCGCTTCGGTAAGACGATCAGCGCCCACAGCACCACCAGCAGCGCCTGCGCGTCGCGCGGCAGGTCGAGGTTGTTGTTGGCGTTGACCCCGGCCTCGCCCAGCACGGCGGTCTGCGCGGGCGGCAGCAGCGCCACGCTCACGTGGTCGGCATAGATGCTGTCCATGAAGCGCAGGCCCACCTGGGCCAGGCGCTGCTCGACCAGGGCGAAGAGTTCGGCATCGACCAGCGCGCGCTTGACGCGCGGGTGGCTGCGCGGCAGCCAGCGGCGCGTGAGGAGTTCGGCAATCAGCAGGGCGGCATCGTCCATCGGGATCTTCAAAGGGTGTCGGGGCCGGAGGCCGGGATGGGGTTGGGGCCGGGGGCGGGCGACGGGTCTGGAACGGCGGCAACGATGGCATCGGCAGGCACCATGCGGCCCTGGCTCAGCAGCTCCACCTGCGGGTGGTCGATGGCCTCGGTCGCGGCTTCCCACTGCACGCGCCAGGGCAGGCGCGCCAGCGCGCCCGTGGCGCCGGGCAGCACGCCGGCCTGCGGGTCGCCCAACAGGGGCAGCAGCTGCGCCTTGTAGGCCACCTGGGCATAGCGCGCATCGGCGGGCGTGGCGCCCAGCAGCGCGGCAGCCACGCCATGGGGCATGGCATCGCCGGGCTCCAGCGACCAGGCCTGCAGCAGGGCCGACAGGTCGCCCAGCTCGTGCGGCAGCGCCACGGCGGTCAGGTTGCCGGCAGGCGCGGGCTGCGCACCGGGCAGGTCTTCGGCGGGGCCGGCCACGGGGCGGTCGCGTTCGAACTCGGCCTCGGTCACGTCCAGCAGTTCGTGCGGCGCCAGGGCCGACAGCCCGGCCGGCGTGCCCAGCGCGCCATCCAGCAGCGCATGGGGCGAGCGCACAGTCTGCAGCCAGCGCTTCACATCGGTGCTGGTGATGCCGGTGGTGCCCAGCGTCACCCGCTGGCGGTCCACCTGCTGCAGCGCGCGGTTGAACTGGCTGGCCATGGCCAGCAGCCGCGACTGGGCCTGTCCGAGGCCACGCGCGGCGCGCTCCAGCGCGATGTGGCCGTGCGCGTGGCCGATGATGGCGGTGATGGCCTCGGACGCGCGGTCGATCAGCACGGCCGCGCGGTCGTAGCGCTGGCGCGCGGCCCGCAGGCGGAACTCCGAGCCGCTGGCGATGGCATCGGCGAACTCGCCGTGCAGCCGCGTGAGCTGCGCCTGCAGCAGTTGCACCTGGCCGGCATCGAGCGCGCCCAACTGGTTGGCACCCACCACCTGGCCGAGCAGCGCGGCCAGTTCGCCGCCGTCCTCGTCCCCGCCGCCATCGCTGGCCAACGGGGCCAGCAGGCCGGCCACGCGCTGCGCGAGCGGCGGCAGCGCATAGGTGCGGGCGCTGTCGTCCCAGGCGAGCAGGCCCACGTCGCGAAAGCGCTTGAGCACGGTGTCCAGCGCCTCGGGGCGCAGGGCATGGAAGATTTCATCGATGCGCTCGCGCGTGAGCGTGGCGTCGCCCTGGCGCGCCAGCTGCAAGAAGGCCCACAGCCGCAACTGCACCAGCGCCGCCGGGCCGTGAAAGAGCCCGCTCAGCGCCTGGGTGACCGCCTGTTCGCGCGCAATGCGCCACAGCAGGGCCGAGTCGCCGGCCGCATCGGCATCCCGGAAAAAGTCGAACAGCCCGCCCTCGTTCTCCGCCCCTTGGGGCCACGGCGCTTCGGCCGCCAACACAGTGCTCTCCATGCCGTCCTGTTCAGTGTTCCGTCGTCATTCGAAGGCCAGTTGCGCCAGCGCGGCGACCGAAGCGGTTTCGGCCCGCAGCACGCGCGCGCCCAGGCTGGCCGGCGCAAAGCCGTGGGCCAGCGCCAGGTCTTCCTCCTGCGCAGTAAGTCCGCCTTCGGGGCCGTGCAGCACCTGCACGCGGCGGGCAGCGCCGGCGGCTTCGCGCAGCGGGCGGGAGCCGTCGCGCAGCGAGAGCAACAGGCGCACGCCGACATCGCCATCGCCGCCCGCAGCACCGGCCAGCGCCGCCTGCGCGCGCAGCCAGTCGGCCAATGCCAGCGGGGCATGCACTTCGGGCACCCGGTTGCGCCCGCACTGCTCGCAGGCCGCGACGGCGATCGCCTGCCAATGGGCCTGCCGCTTTTGCGCGCGCTCGCCCGACAGCTTCAGCACGCTGCGCGCGGCGGCCACCGGCTGGATGCTGGCCGCGCCCAGTTCGGCGGCCTTTTCGACCAGCCAGTCCATGCGCTCGTTGGCGGGCATGCCCACCACCAGGTGCACGGCACGCACGGCCTCGCGCTCCACCGGGTCGTGCGCGCCGACCTCCACGTCCACGTCGGAGCGGCCCATGCGGGTGATGGTGGCGGCGTATTCGCCCCCGCGCCCGTCGAACAGCGTGATCGCGTCGCCGGGCTGCAGGCGCAACACCTGCACGTGGCGCGCGGCCGAAGGCGGCAGCGCCAGCACGGCGCCGCCCGCCAGCGGCAAGGGGCAATGAAAACGGGGCATTTGCTACTATTTTTATAGCTACTCGCCTTAGTGAATACTGCGGCGGAAGCGGTTTTGACTCAAACTCTACCGAAGGCGAAGCCGGTGGCTTCCTGCGTGCCCTCGATCTCGTCCACCAGGCGCAGCAAGGGCTTGAGTTCGCGGTAGCGGCTTGCCGTTCCGCGGACGTAGCCAATGAAGCGCGGCGTGTCGGCCAAGTACTTGGGCTTGCCGTCGCGCAGCGTGATCCGCGCGAAGATGCCGGCCACCTTCAGGTGCCGCTGCAGGCCCATCCATTCGACGGCGCGGTAGAACTCGCCGAAGTCCGCGCCCCAGCCGCTGGCACTCGCCGCGCCGACCAATCCCGACTTTCGCGCTTTTTCCCAGTAACGCACGGTAATGTCGATGACGAAATCCTCATCCCAGCTGATGAACGCGTCGCGCAGCAGGCTGGCGATGTCGTAGGTGATGGGCCCGTACACGGCGTCCTGGAAATCGAGCACGCCCAGCGGCCCGCCCGCGGGAGGGGCCATCAGGTTGCGCATCATGAAGTCGCGGTGCACGAACACGCTGGGGGCTTCCAGGTTGTTGGCTACCAGCACATCGAACGTCTTGGCAAGCACGCTCTGCTGCGCGTCGGTCAGCGCCACGCCGCGGTGGCGGGCCAGGTACCAGTCGGGGAAAAGCGCCAGTTCGCGGCGCAGCATCGGCTCGTCGTAGGCCGGCAGCACGCCGGGGCGCGAGGCCTGCTGCCACTGCAGCAGCACGTCGGTGGCCTCGGTGTACCAGGCGTGCGCGGCCTCGGGGGCGGCGGGATCGAGCCGCTCGATGGCGGTCTGCGTGCCCAGGTCGGACAACAGCATGAAGCCGTGGGGTTCATCCCAGGCCAGCACCTCCGGCACGTTCAGGCCCGCGTCGGCCATCAGGCGCTGCACATGCACGAAGGGGCGGCAGTCTTCCTTGTCGGGCGGGGCGTCCATCACGATGCGGGTCGTGCCGTCGGCGGCGTCGAGGCGCAGGTAGCGGCGAAAGCTCGCGTCCGCCGAGGCGGGGCGCAGGCTGGCGGGGACCAACCCGTGCGTTGCCGCCAGCGGGGCCAGCCACGCCTCGAACGCGATGCGGCGGGAAGCGTCGGGCCAGGCGACGGCGGAAAAGGCGGAAGCGGCAGCGCCGGCCGGGGCCGGAACGCCCGGGATGGGGGAAGGAGGGTGGCTCATGGATAATCCGATTTTACAAACCCGGCCTGCCCGGACCGGGTGGCCTGCGGTGCCTGCTCCGCGCCGCCGACCGGCTGATTCCATGGACATCCCTTCCTTGCCCGATCCGTTCCGACCGACGCCCCCCCTTCTGCCCGCCCGCCGCCGCGCTGCGGCCAGCCGTCTTTCGGCCCCGGCTTTCGAGCGACGGGCGATCGCCCGGCTCATCGCCTGGATGCTCTGCGGGGCACCGCTGGCAGTGCTCGCCCAGTCCGAGGCCGAGCCCGGCGCCCCCGCCACGCCCGAGGTGGCGCCCGCGCTGCGCGCAAGCCCGCTGCTGCAGGAAAAGATTCCCGAAGCCGTGCGCCCGCAACTGCCGATCTTCGTGAAGGGCGACAGCGTCAGCGGCCAGCCGGACATCAACGCCATCGTCGAAGGCAATGCCGAACTGCGCCGCGGCGACACCATCATCCATGCCGACCGCCTCGAATACGGCGTGCCCGACGACCTCGCCAAGGCGCGCGGCCAGGTGCGCATCAACCGCGCGGGCAACGTGTACGAAGGCTCCGAGCTGGAGCTGCGGGTGGACGCGTTTTCGGGCTATTTCGATGCGGCGAACTACCGCTTTTTGATGAACGGCGCCCACGGCGAGGCCAGCCGCGTGGACTTCATCGACCGCGACCGCTCGGTGGTGCACAACGCCACCTACACCACCTGCCAGAAGAACGACGAGAGCACTTGGCAGCCTGACTGGGTGCTGCGCGCCAAGTCGATCCGCATCGACAACGAAGAGCAGGTGGGAACGGCCGACGGCGCGGTGCTGGAGTTCAAGGGCCTGCCGATCCTGCCGATTCCGCACATCACGTTCCCGCTGTCCGACCGCCGCAAGTCGGGCCTGCTGCCGCCCACCGTGGGCATCGACAACGTGAGCGGCGTGGAATACGCCCAGCCCTATTACTGGAACATCGCGCCCAACCGCGACGCCACCATCACGCCCACCGTCATGTCCAAGCGCGGCGTGAACCTGGGCGGCGAATTCCGCTACCTGGAGCCCACCTACCGCGGCGAACTGCGCGGCGACTACATGCCCGGCGACAAGCTGCGCGACCGCGACCGCTGGGGCTACGGCCTCAAGCACAGCGGCACGTTCGACACCCCCGTGGGCGGCCTGAACCTCAACATGGACGTAAGCCGGGTCAGCGACGACAACTACTGGCGCGACTTCACGCGCAACGTCACCGGCATCAACCAGCTCACCCAGCGGCTGCTGCCCGGCGACGCCACGCTGTCCTGGGGCAAGGACGACATGTCGCTCAGCCTGCGCACCTTGAAATGGCAGACGCTGCAGGACGTTAACGCGCCCATCGTCCCGCCTTACGACCGCATGCCGCAACTGCGCTGGGGCTACAACCCCACGACGCTGCCTAATGGCTTCGACGCCAGCGTCGAGGCCGACTACACGAGCTTTCACGCGGACCGCAGCCTCACCGGCCAGCCCAATGCCAAGCGCAGCTACGCCATGGCGCAGATCAGCCGGCCGTTCCTCGCGCCGGCCGGATTCATCACACCGCGCGTGCAACTGCACGCCACGCAATACCAGTTCGACAGCCCGCTGGCCAACGGCCAGCGCAGCGCGCAGCGCACGCTGCCCACGTTCAGCCTGGACAGCGGCCTGGTGTTCGAGCGCGATGCGCGCTACTTCGGCCGCAACTTCCTGCAGACGCTGGAGCCGCGCGCCTTCTACACGTACACGCCCTACCGCGACCAGAGCCTGCTGCCGGTGTACGACACCGCAGCGAACGACTTCAATTTCGCCACCATCTACACCGAGAACGGCTACGGCGGCAACGACCGCCTGGCCGACAACAACCTGCTCACCCTGGGCGTGACGACGCGGCTGCTGGACCCGGACAACGGCGCCGAGGCCGCCCGCTTCGGCATCGCGCAGCGGGTGCGGTTTTCCGACCAGAAGGTCGTGCTGCCGGGCGAATCCACCGTCAGCGAGCGGCTGTCGGACGTGCTGCTGGGCGCCGGCCTCAACTGGACGCAGCAGTGGGGCTTCGACTCCACCGTGCAATACAACCCGAAGACGGGCCGCTCCATCCGCTCCACCGTGGGTGCGCGCTACAACCCCAGCAGCTACCGCGTCATCAGCGCGGCCTACCGCCTGCAGCGCGGGACCAGCGAGCAGATCGACGTGGGCTGGCAATGGCCCATCAACGACCTGTGGGGCGACAAGGGCCAGGACCTCGGCCCGGGCCGCGGACAGGGCGCCGGCCGCTGGTACACCGTGGGCCGCCTTAACTACAGCATGCAGGACCGCAAGCTGGTCGATACCGTGGTGGGCTTCGAGTACGACAGCTGCTGCTGGATCGGCCGCGTGGTGCTGGAGCGCCTGCAAAGCAGCGTGACCACGGCCAACACGCGCCTGCTGTTCCAGATCGAGTTCGTGGGCTTCTCCCGCCTGTCGCTCGGCTCCAACCCCCTCACCAGCCTGAAGCAGAACATTCCGCGCTACCAGTACCTGCGCGAGCAGACCAGTACGCCCAGCCGCTTCACCAATTACGACTAACCCGACACCTGCCATCACATGAACCATCGCGCTTTCACCCTGGGCCTGGTGTGCCTGGCCACCCTGGCCTCCCTCGCGCCCGCAGGCGCCTCCGCGCAAGGACTGCGCGCTTCGGGCGCCGCCAGCGGCACCGGCCTGTCCTCGCGCGCGATCTCGCCCGTCACCGTGCCCGAACCCCGCGCTGGCGGGGAACGCAGCGGCATCCGCCAGGCCGACTACATCGTGGCCGTGGTCAACACCGCGCCCATCACCAACAACGAGGTGCAGGCCCGCGTAGCCCGTGTCGAGCAGCAGTTGGCCGCGCAAGGCGGCGAGCGCCCGTCACGGGACGTGGTGGCGCGCGAAGTGCTCGAGCGCGTGATCAACGAGAAGATCCAGGTGCAGATGGCCAACGAGAGCGGCATCAAGGTGGACGACATCGCCGTCTCCCAGGCCGAACAGACCGTGGCCCGCCAGAACAACGTGAACCTGGAAGAAATGCACCGCCGACTCGCCATCGACGGCATCAGCAAAGACCGCTTCCGCGAAGAACTGCGCAACCAGTTGCTGGTGCAGCGCCTGCGCGAGCGCGACGTCGAAGCCCGGGTGCGCGTGAGCGACCTTGAAGTCGACCAATACCTGCAGGAGCAGAAGTCGGCATCCGATCCAGCGAAGGTGGAGCTGAACCTGGGCCACATCCTTGTGCTGGTGCCTGAGAACGCCAGCCCCGAGGTCGTGGAGCAGCGCCGCCTTCGCGCGCAGCAGGCCGCGGACAAAGTACGGGCCGGCGACGATTTCGGACAAGTGGCGCGCGACTTCTCCGACGCTGCCGAAGCCGCCACCGGCGGATTGCTGGGCCTGCGTCCGGCCGACCGCTACCCCGAACTGTTCGTGCGTTCGACCCAGCAGACGCCCGTGGGCGGCATCGTCGGCCCCGTGCGCTCGCCCGCCGGGTTCCACGTGCTGAAGGTGGTGGAGAAAACCAATGCCGCAGCGCCCACCGTGGCGGTGCAGACCCATGCGCGCCACATTCTGCTGCGCGCTACCCCCCAGCTGTCCGAAACCGCCGCGGCGGCACGGCTGGCCGACTACCGCCGCCGCATCCTGGCGGGTCAGGCCGACTTCGCCACGCTGGCCAAAGAGAGTTCGCAGGACGGCAGCTCCAAGCAGGGCGGCGACCTGGGCTGGGCCAGCCCCGGCCGCTACGTGCCCGAGTTCGAGGAAGCGCTCAATGCGCTCAAGCCCGGCGAGATCAGCGAACCCGTGGTGTCGCGCTTCGGCGTGCACCTGATCCAGCTGCTGGAGCGCCGCGAAGCCAAGCTCACCCAGCGCGAGCAACGCGACATGGTGCGCGACGTGGTGCGCGAGAAGAAGCTGGACGAGGCGTACACCACCTGGGCGCAGGAAGCGCGGGCGCGTGCCTACGTGGAATACCGCGATCCCCCGCAATGACGAACCGCTCTCCTGTCGGCCTTCGCCCCGCAGCGCCATGAAGCACATCCCGCGCAAGCGCTTCGGCCAGCATTTCCTGTCGGACCACGGGATCATCGATGCCATCGTGCAGGCCATCGGTCCCGAACCTGGCCAGCCCATGGTCGAGATCGGGCCAGGCCTGGCGGCGCTCACTCAGCCGCTGGTCGAGCGGCTGGGACGCCTCACCGTGATCGAGCTGGACCGCGACCTGGCGGCCCGCCTGCGCCTGCACGGCCAGCTGGACGTCATCGAATCCGATGTGATGAGAGTGGACTTCGCGCAGGTCGCCCAGACGCTCGGCGTGACCAAGGTGCGCGTGGTCGGCAACCTGCCCTACAACATCTCCACGCCCATCCTGTTCCATCTGCTGGAGCAGGTGCACGTCATCGAAGACCAGCACTTCATGCTGCAAAAGGAAGTGATCGACCGCATGGTGGCCAGTCCCTCCACGGGCGACTACGGGCGGCTGTCGGTCATGCTGCAGTGGCGCTACGCGATGGAAGACGTGCTGTTCGTGCCGCCAGAGAGCTTCGATCCGCCACCGCGCGTGGACAGCGCCGTCGTGCGCATGGTGCCCCATGCCACCCCGCCCGAGCTGTCGCCGGTACTGCTGTCGGAACTGGTGCAGGTGGCCTTCAGCCAGCGCCGCAAGCTGCTGCGGCACACGCTGGGCCGATGGCTGGAGGAGCGTGCCTTTCCAGGCACCTTCGACACCCAGCGCCGCGCCGAGGAAGTGCCGGTGCACGAATACGTGGCCCTGGCACAGTCGCTGCAGCCTGCCTGAGCGCAGGCGGAGCGGGTCAGCGGGGGAAAGCCCGCTGGCTGCACTGGACCACCTGACGCGGCAATCCAGCAGAGGACATGGGCAAAGCCATGTCCTCGAAGGAATTCATGCGTTGCAGCGCGGGCCAGCCCGCTGCCTGCAACGTGCAGTCGCCTGGGATCAGGCGGCTGCGAGCCAATAACCCGCGTTGAACGGGCTGCTCATGCGCAGCGCCAGGGGCGATACGTCAACGAGCTTGTCGGTCGGCATTTTTTCCGCGGAAGGGTCCACGGCGATTTCGATGGGCTGCGCGGCGGCGGTTTCATTAGCCTCGTTCGCCCGTTCTGCCTGGCTGGTGGATGCAGAACGGGCTACAGAAAAGAATAGAAACACCGGAACGGTATCTTTCGATCGCTCCAGTAGTCCGCCGCTTCCCGGAAGATGTCGAGCAGTTGCTCGCGTGCTTCCTTGTCGAACTTCACCGTGGTCGGGATCTGCTCCAGCACCACGATGAAGCCCGGTTGCGGGCCCGATTTATGCAATGGGTCCGTCATGCAGTCGTACAGCGCATCGAAATTTTTTCCGAAGTGCGCCGGGAACATGAACTGGCCTGCGATCAGGTCCAGCACGTCCTGCTTGGTTTGTGCGTGTGCAAGGTTGGCGTACAGGAAGTGTTGGCCGAGCGCCTTGGCCGACTCTTGCAGGTCTTGCACGCGAAAAGCGCGAATAGACTGCACGATGTTGGGGCGCACGCCACGCAATGGGTTTTCCTGATCGTTACGAAGTGGCATTTCCATCTCCGCTGCTCTTTCTTTATGTAGTCACCAATGAGGAATATCCGGAAGTTCGGTCCAGCGGCCTGCCACAAAGGCAAAGGGCCGACAGGCGGGCAACCGATCGCGGCAATGCCGGCGAGCGCTTTTGGCGTCCGGCGTCATTCAACAATTTTTCGAAAGCTCGCGTAGTGGTCGCCGGTGTAGTAGCAGGCATCTGGCACGCGGGGCACTCCGCCGCACACGATGCGCCGGGCACCACGGTTCTTCGCACCCGGCGTTCTGACGGTGTACTCACGGTAATAGCCCCGTTTTTCAAGGGGCAGAATCCGCTCGCGATTACCGAACACCGAACCATCCTTGTCGTAAGGAAAGGGGCCACCTTCGCGGATGAGTCCGTAAGTCGCCCGCCCTTGCGGCGGCAACTCGGCCAATGCGATGGTGGTCACTCCGTCGGAAGACGGGGGTTTTCGGGCCTGTCCCGTGGTCGGGACCAGAACGAACGCGGCACCCAAAACGCACGCAAGACCTGTCTTGTACGCCTGGATGGCGATAGCCTTCAGCATCAACTACACCTTTCAGAAACTACGGGTTTACCCGAAATTTCGAGCCGTTAGTTTGACTTAATCGCCCCCAAAAAGCAAGCGCCTGCCCAATAAATGGGCAGGCGCTTGCAAGGTCAAACGCGTCTAAAAGTTAGCGCTCGCTATGGCATGAAAGCTCTAGCGCGAGGCGTTTGCGTCGGCGACCGTCAATGCAGTCATATTGACGATCCGGCGCACGGTGGCGCTGGCCGTCAGGATGTGCACCGGCTCCGCCGCACCCAACAGGACGGGCCCGATGGCGATGCCGCCGCCGGCAGCCGTCTTGAGCAGGTTGTAAGAAATGTTGGCGGCGTCGATGTTCGGCAGGACCAGCAGGTTGGCGCTGCCCGCGAGCGTGCTGTGGGGCATGACCGCAGCACGCTGGGCGGCGTCCAGTGCCACGTCACCGTGCATTTCGCCGTCCACTTCGAGCCAGGGCGCCTGGATGCGCAGCAGATCGAGGGTCTGGCGCATCTTGACCGCGCTCGGCTGGTTGCTGCTGCCGAAGTTGGAGTGCGACAACAGGGCGGCCTTGGGCTTGATGCCGAAGCGCATCATCTCTTCGGCCGCCATGACGGTGATCTCGGCCAACTGCTCGGCCGTCGGGTCGTAGTTGACATGCGTGTCCACCAGGAACACCTGGCGGTCGGGCAGCAGCAGGCCGTTCATGCAGGCGTAGGTGTTGACGCCCGCGCGCTTGCCGATCACCTGGTCGATGTAGTTCAGGTGCAGGGCCGTATGGCCCCAGGTGCCGACGATGAGGCCATCGACCTCGCCCTTGTGCAGCAGCATGGAGCCGATGAGCGCCAACCGGCGGCGCATCTCGATCTTGGCGATCGGCACCGTGATGCCCTTGCGCTCGGTCATGCGGTGGTAGGTCTGCCAGAAGTCGCGGTAGCGGTGATCGTTCTCGACGTTCACCACGTCGTAGTCCACCCCTTCCTTCAGGCGCAGGCCGAATTTTTCGATGCGCTGCGCAATGATGGAAGGACGGCCGATGAGCGTGGGCCGCGCGATCTTCTCGTCGACCACGATCTGCGCGGCACGCAGCACACGCTCTTCTTCGCCTTCGGCATAGGCCACGCGCTTCTTCGCGGCTGCCTTGGCTGCCGTGAAGATGGGCTTCATCGTCGTGCCGGAGGCATACACGAAGGTCTGCAGGTGGTCGCGGTACGCGTCCATGTCGGTGATGGGGCGCAATGCCACGCCGCTGTCAGCCGCCGCCTGGGCGACCGCAGGAGCGATCTTCATCATCAGCCGCGGATCGAACGGCTTGGGAATGAGGTATTCAGGGCCGAAAGCGAGTTGCTCGCCCACATAGGCGGCAGCCACCACTTCGCTCTGCTCGGCCTGGGCCAGCTCGGCGATGGCATGGACGGCGGCGATCTCCATCTCCATCGTGATGGTGGTCGCGCCGCTGTCGAGCGCGCCGCGGAAGATATAAGGGAAGCACAGGACGTTGTTGACCTGGTTGGGATAGTCCGTGCGGCCGGTCGCGATGATCGCGTCGTCGCGCACGGCTTTCACGTCTTCCGGCGAAATTTCGGGGTTCGGGTTGGCCAGTGCCAGGATGAGCGGCTTGGCCGCCATCTTGCGCACCATGTCCTGCTTGAGCACGCCGCCGGCCGACAGGCCCAGGAACACGTCGGCGTCCTGGATCACTTCGCCGAGGGTGCGGTGCGCGGTGGGCTGTGCGAACTGCGACTTGTCTTCGTCCATCAGTTCGGTACGGCCTTCATAGACCACGCCAGCGAGGTCGGTCACCCAGATGTTCTCGCGCGGAATGCCCAGCTTAACCAAGAGGCCCAGGCAGGCCAGGGCCGCGGCGCCGGCGCCTGAGGTCACGAGCTTGATCTTCTGCAGATCCTTGCCCACCACCTTGATGCCGTTGAGGATCGCCGCCCCCACGACGATGGCCGTGCCGTGCTGGTCGTCGTGGAAAACCGGAATTTTCATGCGCTCGCGCAGCTTGCGCTCCACGTAGAAGCAGTCGGGTGCCTTGATGTCTTCCAGGTTGATGCCGCCGAAGGTGGGCTCCAGCGAGGCGATGATCTCGACCAGCTTTTCGGGGTCTTTCTCGTTGATTTCGATGTCGAATACATCGATGCCCGAGAACTTCTTGAACAGAACGGCCTTGCCTTCCATGACCGGCTTGCCGGCCAGCGGCCCGATGTCGCCCAGGCCCAGCACGGCGGTGCCGTTGGTGACCACGCCCACCAGATTGCCGCGGCTGGTGTATTTGAAGGCGGCGTTCGGGTCCTTGACGATCTCTTCGCAGGGTGCGGCCACACCGGGCGAATACGCCAGGGCGAGGTCATGCTGGTTGACCATCTGCTTGGTGGCCGCGATCGCGATCTTGCCCGGCTTGGGAAACTCGTGGTACTCGAGGGCGGCACGCCGCAGCAAGGCACGTTTGTCGGGCGTCGGGTTCACCGGTGGGGTCTCGGACATCAAGGTCTCCAGCTCTGGGGAAAAAGTGCCAGGCCGCGCCACCAGGGCGCTTCGGGGCGGTTCTAGGTTCTTAGGGTGTGCGATTGTAGTCAGCCCGCCGTATAAACCCTGGTACGCAATTGTGCTTAATGCGGGCGAAACACCCGTGACCGAAAAGGGGCTGAAAAACGGCAAACCGGCGTCCCCTTCCCGATTCATCACCGTCAGGCGGACGAGAATGCCACGGCCCGATTGCGCCCCTGCACTTTGGCCGCATACAAAGCCCGGTCGGCGGATTCGAGCAACGAGGCTTCCGTGTCCGCATCTTCCGGAAACACCGCCACACCGCACGACAGGGTCGCAGAGACCAGGCGGTCGCCGCAGCGCACCTGCAGGGCTTCGAACGCGGCGCGCACCGCTTCCGCGCGCTCCAGAGCGACGGTGGCGGGAGCTTCGGGCAGCACGAGCAGAAACTCTTCGCCGCCATGCCGGCAGGCAACGTCCTGCGGGCGCACGTGGCGCAGCAGCAGTTGGGCCAGCGTCTGCAGGACCGCATCGCCGGCCGCGTGTCCGTGGGCGTCGTTGATGTGCTTGAAGTGGTCGATGTCGATCATCAACAGCGACAGGGGTTGGACGGAGTCCCGGCAACGCTGCAGGCAGGGGCCGAGCACGGCATCGAGGTGGCGGCGGTTGAAAAGCCCCGTCAGCGGGTCGCGCACCGCCTGCTCCTTGAGCTGGCCCTGCAGCGTGCGGATCTCATCGAACTGCTCGCGCAGGCGGCCATGGTTGCGGTGTTGCTCCATCGCGCGGGCATAGCCGTCGTGCGCGAATGCGACGAAATAGAACGTCAGCACCACGATGCATAGCAAGGTCGTGAGCAAGTCGGTTTCCGGATGCAGCGGCATGCCCAGCGCCAGGCCGGCGGCCACGCCGCTGCCCATGGCGCACAGCAGCCGCAACAATCCCCCGTAGCCATAGAACACGACCAGGTTAATGCAGTTGCTGCTGAAAAGCGTGAAGGTGACCCAGATCGGCAAGCCCAGCCCTGCGGCCCACAAACCGCCGAGGATGGCATCCACCAACAGGTTCTGCATCTCTGCCTGGCGCTGGTTTTTGGCCCGGCGGGCTCGCCAGTAAACGCATTGGGGATAGACCAGAAACTGCAGTGCCAGCAGCACCCAGGCACCCGTACTGGCCTCGATGGCCCGCAGGTGGGCTGCGAACGCCAGGAACAGCAGTCCGTAGAAAAACGTTCGATTGCGGCGGTTCATCCGCACCAGCCAGTGCGCACCGGCGGGGCGGGAGTCCGAGGGAGAAGATGTCATCGAAAAGAAGGCGGCGCAGATGCGCGAACGACTGTAGCAGTTGCCCATGAAAAGCCGCACCCGAGGTCGTGGGGCCGGGGCCGCCCAGCCGATGCGCACCACGGCGTTGCGGCTCGCCAGCCCCCGGCGCGCTTTCAAGCCAGGCCCGCCCCCATCACCGCCCATCAGACCGGATCGAGCGGAAACACCGGCCGCCGCACATTCTTGAACGGGAACAGCGCGTAGTTCGAACTCGTCACACCCGTCGGGCTGTCGCACTCGACCAGGGCGTGCGACAGCGGCACGAACACGGGGCGGCAGTACATGCGCGACTTGAGCAGCACGAAGCGGTGTGCCGTGGGGTCCAGCCCCACGCACGAGAACACCCCCAGGTCCCAGGGCTCGTGCGTCTTCTCCGTCACCACGATCTGCGCGCGGCCGGTGTCGAACAGCACGGTGCGGCCCATGGCGCAACGATGGCCGGTGTAAATGGGCCCGGTGACGGTGTATTCGCCATCGCTGACGGCCACGACCGTGCCTTCCAGCGCCACGGGCACCTTGGTCACGTTGAGCTGCGTGAGCGGCACCTTGTTGCCCAGCCGGACCGAGAGCCGGGCGCCCACGCCAGCCGCAGCCAGTTCGGCGACCGCCTCCGGGTCGCACAGCGGGCCGACGGCGATGTCCGAGAGCCCCGCCGAGAGGGCGGCCTGCAGCACGTCCATCGAATCGCACGTACCGCCGGACATGCAATTGTCGCTGTGGTCCAGCAGCAGCACGGGGCGGCTGGCGCCCTCCGCCAGAGCCATGGCGCGGCGCAATGACTGGTCCAGCGGCTCGCTGTCGTACACGAACTCCGCCCGCTCGCTCCAGATGGCGGCGGCAATGCGGTCGGCCGCCGCCTGGGCCGGTGCGGGGTCGTCGGCCCGGGCCGTAACCACCACGCTCATGCAGGGCGCCTCGATATCGGCCAGCGAAAAGCCGGCGAACACCGAGGCGGCCGGCACACCCTCGGACTCGGCAGCGCGGGCCGCATCCACCGCACGCAGCATGGCGCCTTGCAGCGTGGTGCTGCGCAGCGTGTGGCCCATCATCGGCAGCGGGTGCCAGCGAACGGCGTAGCGCGCGGTGCCGCGCACCATCTCCAGCAACAGGCGCCCGGCGTGTTCGCCGGTTTCGTACATGTCGATGTGCGGGTAGGTCTTGAAGCCCACCATCACGTCGGCGTTGGCGATCATCTTGGGCGTGATGTTGCCGTGCAGGTCCAGCGCCACGCCGATGGGCACGCCCGGCGCGGCAGCGCGCACGCGCTCCAGCAGGTCGCCTTCGCCGTCGGGGCTGTTCTCGGCGACCATGGCGCCATGCAGGTCCAGCAGGATGGCATCGCAGCCCGGGGCGGCCTCCACGATGCAGCGGGTGAGTTCATCGTAGGCTGCAGCGTGCACCGGGCCGCTGGGGTTGGACATGGCCGAGACCGGCGTGACCAGCGTGGCCCCCAAGCCCTGGGCCAGGTCGATGAACGCCGCCATGGCGGTGCGCATGCCCAGGTTCTCGCGCAGCGCCTGTTCGCCGTAGGCCGGGGAAAACGCCTCCAGCGGCGTGGACACGGGCGAAAAGGTGTTGGTCTCGTGGTTGAGCCGTGCGATCAGGATCTTCATGCGGCCACCCCCGCGCTGCGCAGCATGCCCTGCAGCAGCACATTGCAGCCAGCCTCCAGATGCTCGGGCCGGGCGTCTTCGATCTCGTTGTGGCTGATGCCGTCGGCACAGGGCACGAAGACCATGGCCGTGGGCGCCAGGCGCGCGAGGTACACGGCATCGTGCCCCGCGCCGCTCACCACGTCCATGGCGGTGTAGCCCAGCGCCCTTGCATCGGCGCGCACGCCCTCGACCAGGGCTGGCGCGAATGGCTGCGGCGGGAAGTACACCACCTGCTCCACAGTCATCGGGGTCCGGCTCGCGGCACCGATGCGTTCGCAGGCAGTGCGCAGCGCCGCGTCCATTTTCAGCAGCACCGCGTCGTCGGCCGCGCGCAGGTCCACCGTCATGCGCACGCTGCCGGGGATCACGTTGCGCGAACTGGGGAACACCTCCAGCACGCCCACGGTGCCACGCGCATGCGGCGCGTGGTCCATGGCGATGCGGTTGACCTCCGCCACCAGCGCGCTCGCGGCCAGCAAGGCATCGCGGCGCAGTTCCATGGGTGTTGGACCTGCATGGGCTTCCATGCCCTGTACTGTCACGTCGTACCAGCGCTGGCCCAACGCCCCTTGCACCACGCCGATCACGCAGTCGTTGGCCTCCAACACCGGGCCCTGCTCGATGTGCGCTTCGAAATACGCGCCCACGGCGGGCGACGGGCCCGCGGTACCGGCATAGCCGATGGCGGCAAGCGCCTCGGCCACGCTGATGCCTTGCGCATCGCGCTGGGCCAGGGCGTGCTCCAGCGTGAACGCGTTGGCGAACACGCCCGAGCCCATCATCACCGGCACGAAGCGCGAGCCCTCTTCGTTGGTCCATACCGCCACTTCGATGGGGGCCTCGGTGGCGATGCCGGCATCGTTCAGGCTGCGCACCACTTCCAGGCCCGCCAATACCCCGTAGTTGCCGTCGAACTTGCCACCCGTCGGCTGCGTGTCGATATGGCTGCCGGTCATCACCGGCGGCAGGGTGTCGTCGCGGCCCGCGCGGCGCGCAAAGATGTTGCCGATGGCGTCGATGCGCACGCTGCAGCCCGCCTCACGCGCCCAGCGCACGAACAGGTCGCGGCCTTCGCGGTCGAGCAGGGTAAGGGCCAAGCGGCACACGCCGCCCTTGGGCGTGGCGCCGATGCGGGCCAGGTCCATCAGCGATTGCCACAGGCGTGCACCGTTCACACGGGGCAGCAGGGCCGAAGGGGAAGTCGTCATGTCCATGGTCGGAACGTCCTGAAAAAGAAAATGGCGAGCCCGCGCAACGCCGCTGGCCTGCCGGGGCGATGAAGTGCGGTGGGTCAGCGCGTCAGGCCAGGCCCACGCCCAGGTAACGGTCCTTGGTGGCGTCGTCGGCCAGGAAGGCGGCGTTGCCGGCCTCGTGCACGATCACGCCTTGTTCGATGATGTAGTGGCGATCGGCCAGTTGGGTGCAAACCTCCAGGTTCTGCTCCACCAGCAAGATGGCCACGCCCGCAGCCTTGATGGCCTGCAGCTGGGCCACGATCTCTTCGACGATGACGGGTGCCAGCCCTTCCACGGGCTCGTCCAGCATGAGCAGGCGCGGCGCGTTCATCAGCGCGCGCCCGATGGCCAGCATCTGCTGCTCACCGCCCGACAGTTGCCCGCCGCCGTTGCTGCGCCGCTCTTTCAAGCGCGGAAAGATGCGGTAGATGTCCGCCAGTTGCCAGGGCGATTGCTTGCGCTGGCCCAGCAGCAGGTTCTCTTCCACCGTGAGCAGCCGGAAGATGCCGCGGTGCTCGGGCACCAGGCACACGCCACGCTGCGCGATGCGGTGCGCGGCCAGGCCCTGCACGTCTTCGCCGGCGAAGCGGATGCGCCCCTGGGTGGGCGGCACCACGCCGCAAATGCTCTTGAGCGTGGTGGTCTTGCCCGCGCCGTTGCGCCCCAGCAGCGTCACCAGTTCGCCATCGTTCACGTGCAGGTTCACGCCCTGGAGCACATGGCTCTTGCCGTAGTGGGCATGCAGCCCTTCGATCTGCAGGATCGTCATGCCTTGCCCCCGGTGATCATGTTGCCCAGGTAGGCGCTGCGCACCCGCTCGTCGCTGCGGATCGCGTGCGGGTGACCTTCGGCCAGCACGCGGCCCTGCTGCATCACGGTCACGGTGTCGGAGATGTCCATCACGATGTTCATGTTGTGCTCGATGAGAACCACGGTGTGCTCGTCCTTCAGGCCCTGGATCAGCCGCTTCATGTCGTCCAGATCGTCGATTCCCATGCCCGAGGTCGGCTCGTCCAGGAAGATCGCCTTCGGCCCGGCGGCCAGCGCCATGCCCACCTCCAGCCGGCGCTGCTGGCCGTGCGAGAGATTGCCGACCGGGGTGTCGGCATGGCGCTCCAGCCCCAGCCGCGCCAGCACGCTGGCCACCACGTCGGCGCGGGAGCGGGCGCCCACCGGGGCGCTCCAGCAGTTCAGGGCATGCGCGGGCGCGGTGCCCTGCGCAGCCAGGCGCAGGTTCTCGCGCACCGGCAAGGTGAGGAACAGGCTCGTCACCTGGAACGAGCGGGCCATGCCGCGCTGAACGCGGCGGTGATCGGGCTCGCGGGTCACGTCGTGGCCATCGAACACGATGCGCCCGCCGCTCACGGCCTTGGTGCCGGTCAGCATGTGAAAGAGGGTGGTCTTGCCCGCACCGTTGGGGCCGATCACCGAGTGCACCGTGTTCGCACGCACTTTCAGGTCCACGCCCGCCAACGCGGCGAACTTGTCGTAGCGCTTTTCCACGCCGATGGCTTCCAGCAGGATGGGTGCTGCTGCGCTCATGCTTTTTCTCCCGTGCCGGTGGTGGCGTCCGCGCCACCCTTTTTCAGACCGCGCACGCGGTCCCAGGCGGATTCGAGCAGGCCCCACAGGCCGCGCTGCATTCCCAGGCTCACGGCCATCAACACCACGCCCAGCAGCAGCAGCCAGCGCGGCCACAGGGTGGAGAGCCAATCGCCCACGATGAGGTAGAAGGCCGACCCCAGAAGCGAGGCCAGCAGGTTGCCGGTGCCGCCGATCACCGTCATCACGAGGATCATCTCGCTCGTGTGGTATTCGGCATTGGCCAGCGGAGCGATGCCGGTCATCATGGCGTGCAGCGCGCCCGCCAGGCCCGTGACCGCGCCCGAGATGACGAATGCCTGCAGCTTGAGCAGCCGCAGGTTGTAGCCGATGGCGCCCGCACGCTCTTCGTTGTCGCGCACGGCCAGCAAGGTGCGCCCGAAGATCGAGGCCGATACCTTCTGCAGCAGCCAGAAAGCGGCCAGGAAGACCACCGCCACGAACCCGTAGTACTGCCAGGGCGACACCAGCGGCCACAGCGTGAACCCGCCCACCGCCAGAGAAGGCCGCGGAATGTCCATCAGGCCGTTGTCCCCGCCCGTGATGCTCGGCATCGAATACGCCAGGAAATAGAACATCTGCGCGAACGCGAGGGTCAGCATCACGAAATACGTTCCCCGCTGGCGGATGGCCACCCAGCCCACCAGCGCCGCGCCCAGCGCGCCCACCACCACGGCCAGGGCCAGTGCAAGCGGCATGGGCAGCGGCCACCGCGTGAGCGTGAGGGCGATGGTGTAGCTGCCCAGCCCGAAGAAAATGCCCTGCCCGAAGGACAGCAGCCCCGTGTGGCCGAGCAGCAGATTGCAGCCCATGGCCGCGAGGCCGTAGATCAGCACCTCGCTGGCCAGTGAGCCGGACTGCATGGTGAGCGGCATCGCCAGCACGAAGGCCAGGGCCAGCAGCAGGTGGAAATGTTTGCGCAAGATCGTCATGGCGGGGTTCATCCTTTGCGGCCCAGCAGGCCATGCGGGCGCAACAGCAGCACGGCCGCCATGGCGATATAGATCATCAGACGCGCCCCTTCGGGCCACACGGTGCTCATCACGCTCTGCACGATGCCGATCAACAGGCCGCCCACCAGCGCACCGCCGAAGCTGCCCATGCCGCCCACCACCACGACCACGAAGGCCACACCCAGCGCTTCGATGCCCATGAAAGGCTCGGCCCCGCGAATGGGCGCCGCCAGCACGCCCGCAATGGCCGCCGTGGCCGCGCCCAGGGCGAACACCAGGCTGAAGATGCGGAACACGTTGATGCCCAGCAGCGACACCATTTCGGTCGATTCGCTGCCGGCGCGCACCGCGCTGCCCAGGCGCGTGCCTTCCAGCACATACCAGAGGCCCACGGCCAGCACGGCCGTGAAGCCGATGACGAACAGGCGGTACTTGGGATAGACGAAGCTGCCCCACATCACCACGCCCTGCAGCAGGTCGGGCACCGCCACGCTATCGCCCAGCGGGCCCCACTGCAGGATCACCAGTTCCTGGACGGCCAGCGCCAGCCCCACGGTGACGAGAATGTGGAACTCGTGCGGCTTGGCGTACACATGGCGCAGCACCAGTTTTTCGGTCAGCCAGCCCAGGGCGCCGACGGCGATCGGCACCACGGCCAGCGCCAGCCAGAAGCTCAGGCCCCAGCGCGTCATCTGGTAGCAGAAGTAGGCGCCCAGCAGGTAGAAGGCCCCGTGCGCGAAGTTCACGAAGCGCAGCAGGCCGAACACGATGGACAGGCCGACGGCCAGCAGGAAATACAGCATGCCGATGCCGATCCCGTTGATGACCTGTAGCAGGTAGATGCTCATGGCGGATAGGAGAGAAGGAAGGGCCCGCCCGCGCGGGGGGGGGGCCGGTTGAGGAGCACCACAGGGCGCAGCGCGCGGCGGCTGCGCCCGGCCAGGGTCCAGCCGGGGTCCGGTCAGGCGAGCTTGCAACCCGTCTGATCGACCGGCAGGAACGACTTGCCGGAGCTCACCACGTCCACGTAGTCGTCCTTGTTGGCCATCTTGGCCTTGGGCTTGCCCTTGAGCAGGTAGTAGTTCTTGAGCACCTGATGGTCGCCCTTGCGAACCTCTTCCTCGCCTGTGAGGCCGGCGTATTTCATGCCCTCCAGCGCGGCGATGACGGCCTTCTGGTCCACCGTGCCGGCCTTGATGATCCCGTCGATCAGCAGCTTGGTGCAGATGTACGAGCCCGCCAGGCTGTAGTTGGGGTTGGCCTTGAACTTGTCGTTGCTGCGCTTGACCAGTTCCAGGTTCAGCGGCGCATCGGCGGTGTGCCAGTACTGCGCGCCGAAATACACGCCCTCGCACAGGTCGGCACCCAGCGATTCGAATTGCTCCAGGCCCGACGCCCAGGCGATCAGGATCGTCATGTTCTTGTGCATGCCGAAGCTCACGGCCTGGCGCAGCGCATCGGACGACTGCGAGCCGAAGTTCAGCAGCAGCAGCACGTCGGGCTTGGCGGCCATGGCGTTGGTGAGGTAGCCGCTGAATTCCTTCTCGGCCAGCGAGTGGTAGCTGTTGCCCACGTGCTCCAGGCCCTTTTCCTTGAAGATGTTCTTGGCAGCCGACAGGAGGCCGTCGCCGAACACGTATTGCGGCGTGATCGTGTACCAGCGCTTGGCCTTGGGGTTGGCCTCGACCAGCGGGCGCACGGTCTGCTCGATGGCGCCGAACGTCGGCACCGACCAGCGGAACGTGGCGGCATTGCAGTCCTTGCCCGTGATTTCGTCGGCACCGGCGGTGGTGATGAAGATGCCGCCCGCCTTCTCGGCCTCCTTGCCCATGGCCAGCGATTCGGACGACAGGATGCCGCCCGCGAAAAAGCGCGTGCCCTGCTGCTGCGACGACTCCTGCACCTTGCGCACGGCCGTGGCGGGCTTGCCTTCGGTGTCCAGCACCGTGTAGGCCAGGGGGCGCTTCAGGGCCGAACCGTATTGCTCGATGGCCAGCTTCATGCCGAGGTCGGCGAACTTGCCGTTGGCTGCGAAGGCGCCCGACATGGGCACCGGGCAGCCGAACTGGATCGCGCCCGTGGACTGCGCCCAGGCGCTGTGCACGAGGCCCAGCGAAGCGGGCAGCGCGCCCAGTGCCGAAAGTTGCAAGAGTTGACGACGGTGCATGAAAGGGCTCCTGTGTGGGGTTGGGCCGGGTGGCCGGTTGCGGGGCATGGCTTTTTGCAAAGCACACCGCGTGCCATGCGTTTTTCCTATTTATAGTGATAAATAGAACAAATCGCGTGCAGGTAAACCCTGCCAGACCAACAGGTGCACGGCCCTGGTGCATACACTGCACCACGGAAGCGACCGCCGGGTGCGTGGCACCGCACTGCGCCCTTCCACTTCTTTCCAACCAGCAACGCACCATGGCCACGAAACCGCCCGCCGGCAAGCCGATCAAGCCCCTGAAGCGCCCCGACCTGGTGGCGCAGGAGATCAAGCGGCTGATCACCGAAAAGAACCTCAGCCCCGGCGACCGCCTGCCGCGCGAGAGCGAACTGCAGGCGCAGTTCGAGGTGAGCAAGGGCACGATTCGCGAGGCGCTCAAATCGCTGGAGGTACAGGGCCTGGTGACCATCTCCACGGGCCCTTCGGGCGGCGGCACCATCGCCGAGGTGTCGCTGGACCGCACGCTGCAGTTCCTGCAGAACTACCTGTTTTTCCAGGACGTGACGATCGACAACATCTACGCCGTGCGCCAGTTTCTGGAGCCCGAGCTGGCCGCAGGCGCCGTGCCCCACCTGACCGAGGCCGACTTCGAAGCGCTGGAACACAGCATCGCCTGCTGCGACCCCAACTCCAGCAGCGAAGACCTGTTGAGCCAGCGCCGCGAGGACGTGAACTTCCACGACATCCTGGCGGCCGCCAACCCCAACCCGTTTCTGCGCTTCACCTGCGAGCTGATCAACGAAATGCTGCGCCAGCTCATCGTGTACGGCAACCGCACCCCGAAGTCGGAGCACCGGCGCTTCGGCGAGGCCAACGCCAACTTCCACCGCGAGATCGTGCAAGCGGCGCGCGCACGGGATGCGGCCAAGGTGCGCGAACTGATGGCGCGCCACATGCAGGACGCCGCCAGCAGCGTCAAGCGCATGAAAGGCCGCATTCAGGGCCGGCTGATCCTGGATGCCGACACGCTGCGCAGTCCGCGCTCCGCCCACGTGCGGTAGCGCTGAAGGGATCGCCGCCTCAGTGCTTGGTGTTGGCGGGTGTTATTTTTGAATCAATTGGTATCTTTCGGAACCATTGCCACGGATTTGTAGGCATCCGCGGCGACACTTCGCGCCTGCGGGCTGCAGCGACCGGGAGGGCGCTGCCAGCTCAGCGGGCCGATACATTCCTTTTCATTCTTCTAACGCACCATGAACGCAGTTCTTCCGTGGGCCGGATGGCTGGCGGCCGCCGTGCTGCTCACCGCGGCCCAGGCCGGTACGAAAGCCCCTGCGGCAGTCGATCCGGCCCAGTGCAAGCCGGCGGGCACCGACCTGCCCCTGCCCACCACCTGGGAGCCCTACCGCGCCGCAGTGCGCGTGTGCTCCCTGGCGCAAAGCGGCGCCGGCAAGGCCCCGCCGAAAGTGCGCCTGCTGGCAGTGTTCACGGACGAGCACTACCGCGGCTTACCCGCCGATGCGCCGTGGGAGCGGTTTCCGCTGCCCCAGCTGGTGGATGAAGGCGGCCGCTGCCTCGGCCAGTTGCCGCATCTGTTTCCGGTCGATCCGCCCGAAGAACTGGAAGTGCGCCCCGGCCGGTGGCGCGCCGGCCTGCCGCAGGAGATCCAGCTGCAGGTGCGTTCGCCCGCAGCCGGTGGCGACTACCGCCTGCCCACGCTGCGGTGGGACGCCAAGACCCGCCATTACCTCGCAACCCCCACCACGCCCTCGGCCCCATCGCCGGACCAGGACAAGACCCCATGCCCGTAGACGCCACTGCCGTCGCCAAGCTGAAACAAGCCTGCGACAAGGCCGCCGACCTGTACCCCAACTCCTGCAGCCATGCCGTCTGGCACGTGATCCAGCAGTACCTGCCCGACCAGCCCTGGATGAACGCCAACGCGCTCATGGACCATGTGCAGGGCCAGCGCCACTGGCGCGCGGCCGCCGCCTCGCAAGTGGGCGCCCTGGCCCGGGGCGGCGCGCTCATCGTCGGGGGCAAGAAGGAATCGGGCAACGGCCACGTCATCGTGGTCTATCCGGGCCCCGATCAGGCCGCAGGCGGCTATTCGTACACCCGGGGCGGCAAGACCGAAACGCTGCGCAGCCGCGGAAGCTATCCGCCCGCCATGTCCACCTCGCTGGGCAACTGGGAGGGCGCCCGCAGCAAGGGCACCAAGACCATCTGGGACCCCTGGGCGAACGATGCCAAGTTCGCGAGCGTGACCTTCTGGCAACTGGTGGAGTGATCCGCCGCCCACCCTATCCCATGCATCGGCCGGGCCACCGGCCTTTCCGACGAACCCTTTTCATTCACAGCAACAGGTGATCTTCATGACCTCTCACAGCCAACTCCTGGGCCTTCTTTTCAGCGCCGCGCTTCTGGGCGGCTGCGCCAACACGTCGAGCAACGCCGATGCCAATGCCGCAGCAGCCGACACCACGGCCCAGGCCGCGGCAACGCCCGCCCCGGCACCTGCCGCACCGGCACCCGCCCCCGAGCCGGAGCCACTGCGCATTCCTGAAGACGGCACCGTGGCCGAGTTCTCGGGCCTGGAGACCGAACTGCCGGCCGACACGCCAGCGCTGCTCGATATCCTGACGGCCGACAAGGCCGGCGCTCAGCGCTGGGAGATCAAGGGCTACGCCGACCGCAAGGCCGCCAAGAACGCCCGCGAAATCGCCCTGGCCCGTGCCCTGGCCGTGCGCAAGGAACTGGTGTCGCGCGGCGTGCCGGCGAAGAACCTGCGCGTGATGTTCAGCACCGACCAGGCCCGCAACGCGGTGACCGTGCTGCCGCGCTGATCGGACTGATCGCGCGCCAAAGCCGTCCGCACACCACTCGCCTGAGCCGGGATCGCCCGGCAGGCCACACAGCGGCCCGGGCGCCTTGCGCGCCACGGGTCGCTGCGCTTTTCGTCAGCGGCTGCTCGGGAAGGCGAACACCGCGCCTTCGCGCACGCCGGCCGAGGGCCAGCGCTGCGTGATGGTCTTGCGCTTGGTGTAAAAGCGCACGGCATCGGGGCCGTAGGCATGCAGGTCGCCGAACAGGCTGCGCTTCCAGCCGCCGAACGAGTGGTAAGCCACCGGCACGGGCAGCGGCACGTTCACCCCCACCATGCCGACCTGGATGTGGTCCGTGAAATAGCGGGCGGCCTCGCCGTCGCGCGTGAAGATGCAGGTGCCGTTGCCGTATTCGTGGTCGTTGATGAGCTGCATGGCTTCCTGCAGCGTCTTCACGCGCACCACGCCCAGCACGGGGCCGAAGATCTCTTCCTGGTAGATCTTCATGCCGGGCTTCACGTGGTCGAACAGGCAGGCGCCGAGGAAGTAGCCGGCCTCATGCCCCGCCACCTTCATGCCGCGGCCATCGACCACCAGCGTGGCGCCTTCTTCCACGCCGCTGTCCACATAGGCCTTCACCTTCTCGAAGTGCGCTTGCGTGACCAGCGGGCCCATGTCGTTGCCGCCGTTGTCGGTCTGCGTGCCGGGGCCGACCTTCATCTTCGCGATCTCGGTCTTCAGCCCCTCGATCACGGCGTCGCCCACTGCATCGCCCACGGCCACCAGCAGCGGAATGGCCATGCAGCGCTCGCCGCACGATCCGTAGGCCGCGCCCATGAGCGCGCTCACCGCGTTGCCCACGTCGGCATCGGGCATCAGCACCGCATGGTTCTTCGCGCCGCCCAGGGCCTGCACGCGCTTGCCGTGCTTGCAGCCTTCCGAATAGATGTATTCGGCGATCGGCGTGGAGCCGACGAAGCTCACCGCCTTCACGCGCGGATCGCGCAGCAGCGTGTCCACCGCCGTCTTGTCGCCGTTGACCACGTTGAGCACGCCGGGCGGCAGGCCCGCTTCCAACGCCAGCTGCGCGATGAACAGCGTGCTGCTCGGGTCGCGCTCGGAGGGCTTCAGCACGAAGGTGTTGCCGCAGGCCACGGCCATCGGCCACATCCACAGCGGCACCATCGCCGGAAAGTTGAACGGCGTGATGCCGGCGGTCACGCCCAGCGCCTGGAACTCGCTCCACGAATCGATGTTCGGGCCCACGTTGCGGCTGTGCTCGCCCTTGAGCAGTTCCGGCGCGTAGCTCGCGTATTCCACGTTCTCGATGCCGCGCTGCAGCTCGCCATGCGCATCGCTCAGCACCTTGCCGTGCTCGGCGGTGATCAGCGCGGCGATCTCGTCGGCGTGCTCTTCCAGCAGCACCTTGAGCTTGGACATCACCCGCGCGCGCTTGAGCGGCGGCGTGTTGCGCCAGGCCGGGAAAGCGGCCTCGGCCGAGGCGATGGCCTGCTCCACCGTGGCCTGCGAGGCCAGCGCCACGCTGGTGGAGGACTGGCCCGTGGCAGGGTTGAACACCGGCTGCGTGCGGGCGGTATCGGCCACGATCTGGCCGTCGATCAAATGGCCGACGGTGGCGGTGACGTTCTGGTCTTGGTGCATGGGAATGGAACCGGAATGGAGGGATATGAATGAAAAGTGCCTCCAGCGCATATTCCGCTAGGGCACATGGCTATTAAAAAAATAGCAATCGATCAGGTGGACGAAGTGGCCATCAAGCCGTCAAGCCGTCTCGGCCAGCGCGTCGCCCAGGGCATTGACCAGCCGGTCGATCTCGGCGCGCTCGCTGATGAACGACGGGGCCAGCTGGATCGTGTCGCCGCCGTAGCGCACGTAAAAGCCTTTCTTCCAGCAGTTCATGGCGATCTCGTAGGGCCGGCGGGCAGGCTCGCCCGGCAGCGGCGCAATGGTGAAGCCGGCCGCCAGGCCGTAGTTGCGGATGTCCAGTACGTGCTGCGCGCCCTTGAGGCTGTGCACGGCCTCCTCGAAATACGGGGCCAGCGCCTTGGCGCGGCCGGGCATGTCTTCCTTTTGCAAGATGTCGAGCACCGCCAGGCCGGCGGCGCAGGCTACGGGGTGGGCCGAATAGGTGTAGCCGTGCGGGAACTCCAGCATGTACTCGGGGCCGCCCTGCGCCATGAACGTGTCGTAGATCTCCTTGGCTGCTACCACGCCGCCCAGCGGCTGCGCGCCGTTGGTCACCTGCTTGGCGAAGTTCAGGATGTCGGGCGTCACGCCGAAGGCCTCCGATCCCGTCCACGCGCCGCAGCGGCCGAAGCCGGTGATGACCTCGTCGAAGATCAGCAGGATGTTGTTCTGCGTGCAGATCTCGCGGATGCGCTCCAGGTAGCCCTTCGGCGGAATCACCACGCCGGCCGAGCCCGAGAACGGCTCCATGATCACCGCCGCGATGTTGGATGCGTCGTGCAGCGCGATCACCTCCAGCAGCCGGTCGGCCAGCGCCCGGCCGCCTTCTTCGGCCATGCCCTTCACGAACGAGCCCATCGCCGGCTGCGTGTGCGGCAGGTGGTCCGCCTCCACGCCCTGGCCGAAGGTCTTGCGGTTGCCCACCATGCCGCCGACCGAAATGCCGCCGAAATTCACGCCGTGGTAGCCCTTCTCGCGGCCGATCAGGCGCGTCTTGCTGCCCTGGCCCTTGGCGCGCCAGTAGGCCCGCGCCATCTTCAGCGACGTGTCGGCCGACTCAGAACCCGAGCCGGTGAAGAACACGTAATCCAGCCCCGCGGGCGTCAGTTCCTTGATCTTGTTGGCCAGCGCGAACGAGGCAGGATGGCCGAACTGGAAGGCCGGCGCGTAATCGAGCGTCGCGGCCGCCTTGCCGATCGCCTCGGCCACGTCCTTGCGGCCATGCCCCAGCCCCGCACACCACAGACCCGAGAGGCCGTCGAAGATCTTGCGGCCTTCGGAATCGGTGTAGTAGGCGCCCTGGCCCGAGACGATCATGCGCGGCTGCGCCTTGAACTGCCGGTTGGCGGTGAAGGGCATCCAGTGCGCGTCCAGCCAGGCGGCGTCCATGCGCGGCGCGGTGGCTTCGGGGGCGGAATCGAGGACGGTGAAGCTCATGGTCGATCCAATCAAGGAGAAGGAAAGCAGAAGGCAGAAGTGCCGACGGGGCCGAAAAGCGGCGCGCCCCAGCCAGCGGGTGGCCCCATTGTTCCGGCCGCCGATAATCTCTCAAATAGACAGATATCAATGTTTACTTGACGATTCATGCAAGTAAAGGAAGCCGCCGTGCCCCGCAACCCGCCCCCCCTTGCTCCAGCCACGTCTCCCCCTAAAAGCAAAGCCACGCCCGCAGCCTCGCCCCCCGCCCAGGCATCGCGCGAACGGGCCGTGCTCGGCCAGTTGAGCGACATGGACCTGCGCCTGCTGCAGGTCTTCAAGAGCGTGGTCGATTGCGGCGGCATGGCGGCTGCCGAACTGGAGCTGAACATCGGTACCAGCACCGTGAGCCGCCACGTGAAAGATCTGGAAACCCGCCTGGGGATGACCCTGTGCCGGCGCGGCCGCGCGGGCTTCGCGCTCACCCCGGAAGGCCAGCGCGTGTACGACGAAACCCTGCGCCTGCTGGCCGCCGTGCAAGGCTTTCGCGACAGCGTGGACGACATCCATTCGCGCATGGGCGGCCAACTGGCCATCGCCGTCTTCGACAAGACCGCCAGCAACCCCGCAGCCCGCATCGGCGAAGCGATTGCCGCCTTCACCGCCCTGGCGCCGGACGTGCACTTGCAAATGCACGTGGGCTCCATCAACGCCATCGAGCGCGGCGTGATCGACGGCACCTACCAGGTTGGCATCATCCCCGCCCACCGCGCCTCGCAAAGCCTGCTGTACACCGACCTGTTCGGCGAAACCATGCTGCTGTACTGCGGCGCAGGCCACCCGCTGTTCGGAGCGGACCACTCAGCGCTCGACTGGGACGCCGTGCGCGCACACCCTTTCGCCGGTCTGGGCTACCACTCGCCCAACATGGAACTGAGCCACCAGGCCCGCCTCACGCGCGCCGCCACGGGCTTCGACCAGGAATCGATCGCCACGCTGGTGCTGTCAGGCCGCTACCTGGGATTTCTGCCCGACCACTACGCCGAGGCCTTCGAGCGCACAGGCCGCCTGCAAGCCGTTCGGCCCGAGGCGCTGCGTTATGACTGCCAGTTCGTAAGCCTGCTGCGAAGGTCACCCGAGCCGCCGAGGGCGGCGCAGGCGTTTCAGCGGTGTCTGGTGGGGGCGCACGCACAGCCGTGAAACGAAGAAGGCCCGCGTTGGCGAGCCCTCCTTCAGTTCACAGCGAAAACCTGCGCTCAGTCCGCCGAAGCCCCCGACTTCTTCACCAGCTCCGCCCACCGCGGAATCTCCTTCGCCATGTGCGCCGCCAGCGCTTCTGGCGTGCTACCCACGATGTCCATGCCCAGCTGGGTATGCAGCTTGTCCACCACGTCCGGCTGCTTGAGCGCCTTCACGATCTCGGCGTTCAGCCGCTGCACCACGGCTTTGGGCGTTCCTTTGGGGGTGTACACGGCTTGCCAGGACGACATCTCGAAGCCGGCCACGCCGGACTCGATCATGGTGGGCAGCTCGGGCGCGAGGGCGATGCGCTGGCCGGTGGTCACGGCCAGGAGCTTGACGCGGCCGGCCTTGGCCAGGGGCAGGGCGGCGGTCATCTGGTCGAACATGAACGAGACCTGGCCAGCGGCCACGTCGGTGAGCGCGGGCGGTGTGCCTTTGTAGGGCACATGGGTGAGCTTCACGCCGATCAGGTCGCCGAACATTTCGCCTGCCAAGTGGGTGGAAGTGCCCGCGCCGGACGAGGCGAACATGCGCTTGGACGGGTCTTTCTTGAGCAGTTCGATCAGCTCTTTCACCGAGTTCACGCCCAGTGCGGGGTTGACGATGAGCACGTTGGGCAGCGTGGCCACCAGCGCGACGGGCTCGAAGTCCTTGACGGGGTTGTACGAGAGGTTCTTGTACAGGCTGGCGTTGATGGCGTGGGTGCTGATGGTGCCGCCGAACAGCGTGTAGCCGTCGGGCGTGGCCTTGGCCACGTACGAGGCGCCGATGCCGCCGGCCTGGCCGGGCTTGTTCTCCACCACGACCGATTGCTTGAGCGCCTCGCCCAGCTTGTTGGCGAGCACGCGGCCGATGATGTCGGTGGAGCCGCCGGGCGTGAAGGGCACGACGTAGGTGATGGGCTTGGCCGCAGGCCATTCTTGCGCGCTGGCCGTGGCCGGGGCCATGAGCGGCAGCGCCAGGGCCGCGAGGCTGAGCAGGGCAGTGTGGGAAAGGAATCGCATGGTTTTGTCTCCGGTGTCGTTGTGTGAATGCTGCGATGCGAGAAAGAGGAAAGGCCGCGCGAAGGCGGCGCCGAGATGAAGAGGAGGGCGCGGTGTCAGCGGCCTTTCGCGGTGCGCCAGGCGGCGAAGTCGCCGTGGGTGGCGGGGTCGGTGGGTGGGTACAGGCCGATGATCGAGCGGCCTTCCAGCACCTTTTCGGTCACGAAGTCTTCGAAGGCCGTCATCTCGGTGGCCTCGGCGGCGATCTCGTCGGCCATGTGCGCGGGAATAACGATGACGCCTTCGCCGTCACCTACCAGGACGTCGCCCGGGAACACGGCCACGTCGCCGCAGCCGATGGGCACGTTGATGTCGATGGCCTGGTGCAGCGTGAGATTGGTGGGGGCAGAGGGCCGCTGGTGGTAGGCGGGCATTTCCAGCGCGGCGATTTCGGGCGTGTCGCGAAAGCCGCCGTCGGTGACGAGGCCGGCCACGCCGCGCTTCATGAGGCGCGAGGCGAGGATGGAGCCGGCGGATGCGGCGCGCGCGTCCTTGCGGCTGTCAATGACGAGCACGGCGCCGGGCGGGCAGTCTTCCACCGCCTTGCGCTGCGGATGGTCGGGGTTTTGAAAAACGGCGATGGTGTTCAGGTCTTCACGCGCCGGGATGTAGCGCAGCGTGAACGCCTCGCCCACCATGTTGGCGCGGCCGCCGCGCAGCGGGTGCACGTTCTGCAGGAACTGGTTGCGCAGCCCCTTCTTGAACAGGGCGGTGCACAGCGTGGCGGTGCTGACGTGGGCGAGCAACTCGCGGGTGGCGGGGTTCAGGGGCATGGGTGTCCAGTGCAAAAGAGGAGTCGGTTTTTGCGGGAAGAAGGGGCTCAGAAGATGTCGGGCTCGGGCACGGGCGCGCCGAAGCCGGTTTCAAGAAAGTCGAAGTCACAGCCCTGGTCGGCCTGCAGGATGTGGCGGCTGAACATCCAGCCGTAGCCGCGTTGGAAGCGCGCAGGCGGCGGCGTCCAGGCGGCGCGGCGGCGGGCGAGTTCTTCGTCGCTCACTTCCATGTGGATGCGGCGCGCGGGCACGTCCACGGTGATGAGGTCACCGGTTTTCACGAGCGCCAGCGGCCCGCCGATGTAGGCCTCGGGTGCGGCATGCAGGATGCAGGCGCCGTAGCTGGTGCCGCTCATGCGCGCGTCGGACAGGCGCAGCATGTCGCGCACGCCCTGCTGAACCAGCTTCGTCGGTATGGGCAGCATGCCCCACTCGGGCATGCCGGGGCCGCCCTGCGGGCCGGCGTTGCGCAGCACCAGGATGTGGTCGGCCGTCACGTCGAGGTCGGGGTCTTCCACCGCGGCCTTCATGCTGGGGTAGTCGTCGAACACGAGTGCCGGGCCGGTGTGCTGCTGCAGGTGCGGCGCGCAGGCGCTGGGCTTGATGACGGCGCCGTCCGGCGCAAGGTTGCCCCGCAGCACGGCGAGCGCGCCTTCGGCGTAGATGGGATTGTCCAAAGGGCGGATCACATCGTCGTTGAACACGCCGGCGCCCGCGATGTTCTCGCCCAGCGTTCGGCCGGTGACGGTGCGCGCGCCCAGATGCAGGTGTTGCGGCATGCGAGACATCAGCCCCGGCAGGCCACCGGCGTAATAGAAGTCTTCCATCAGGTACGTTTCGCCGCTGGGCCGCACATTGGCGATCACGGGCACGTGGCGGCTGGCGGCGTCGAAATCCTCCAGCGTGACGGCGCAGTGCGCACCCGCGCGGCGCGACATGGCCACCAAATGCACGATGGCATTGGTGGAGCAGCCCACGGCCATGGCCACGTTGATGCCGTTCAGGAACGATTCACGGCTCAGCAGCTGCGCGGGCGTCTGGTCGGCCCACACCATCTCGACGATGCGGCGGCCGCTTTCGGCGCTCATGCGCACGTGGCTGGCGTCGGGCGCGGGGATGGACGAAGCGCCCGGCAGCGTCATGCCGATGGCCTCGGCGATCGCGGTCATGGTGCTGGCGGTGCCCATGGTCATGCAGGTGCCATGGCTGCGGGCGATCCCGCCCTCCACGCCCAGCCACTGCGTCTGCGTGATCTGGCCGGCACGGCGCTCGTCCCAGAGCTTCCACGCGTCCGAGCCCGAGCCCAGCACCTGGCCGTTGTAGTTGCCGCGCAGCATGGGACCGGCGGGCACGAAGATGCAAGGCAGGCCCATGCTGATGGCGCCCATCAGCAGGCCGGGGCCGGTCTTGTCGCAGCCGCCCATCAGCACCGCACCATCGACCGGGTGGCTGCGCAGCAGCTCTTCGGTCTCCATCGCGAGCATGTTGCGGTAGAGCATGGTGGTGGGCTTGACGAACGCCTCGGCCAGCGAGATGGCCGGCAGTTCGATGGGAAAGCCGCCCGCCTGCAGCACGCCGCGCTTGACGTCTTCCACCCGCTGCTTGAAATGGCCGTGGCAGGGGTTGATGTCGGACCACGTGTTGACGATGGCGATGATGGGCTTGCCCACCCAGTCTTCGGGCGCGTAACCCATTTGCATGATGCGGGAGCGGTGCCCGAAAGAGCGCAGATCGTCGGGGGCGAACCAGCGGGCGCTGCGCAGGGACTCGGGGGTGCGGCGTGTCGTCGTCATAGGCTCCATCACAAGGTTGGCGCATTAAAGCACTAATATATTAGTGCGTCAAAACAGTGCGATGCCACAATCCGCCGCTTATGAATGTGAGAGACAAAGTCCGCCTCGACCGGTCGCGCCACGCGGCACCGCAGATCTTCGAAAAGCTGCGCGCCGCCATCGTCTCGCTGGACCTGACGCCCGGCACGGTGCTGGCGCGCGCCGAACTGGCCGAGCGCTTCGGCATCAGCCAGACGCCCGTGCGCGATGCGCTCATGCGGCTGGGCGAAGAAGGGCTGGTGGACATCTTTCCGCAGCACGCCACGGTGGTGAGCCGCATCGACGTGCCGGCCGCGCGGCAAGCGCATTACCTGCGCCGCTCCATCGAGCTGGAAGTGGTGCGCACCCTGGCGTTGCAGGGCGGCGCGGCGATCGCCCAGCGCCTGGAGGCCCAGATCGGCGTGATGCAGGCCGTGGCCGAGCCGCTGCAGCCCGATGCGTTCTCGCAGGCGGACCAGGCGTTCCACCGCCTGATGTACGAGGCGGCCGAGGTGCCGCGCCTGTGGGAGCTGGTGCGCAGCCACTCGGGCCATGTGGACCGGCTGCGCCACCTGCACCTGCCCAGCGTGGGCAAGGCGCAATCGGTGCTGGCCGACCACCGCCGCATCGCCGACGCCATCGCGCGCGGGGATGCGGCCGGCGCCCAGGAGGCCCTGCGCGCTCACCTGTCCGGCACGCTCAGCCAGGTGGATGAGATCTGCGCCCGCCACCCCGACTACGTGAACGCCGACTGACGGGCTGGTCATGGCTGCCGGTGCGGCGGATAATCCGCCCACTTCCCACCGTCCTCCACCGGAGCACTCCCATGGCCTCTGTTTCCTCGATTGCCGCTTCCGGTCTGCGCGCCGCCCAGGTGCGCATGGACGCTTCGGCGAACAACGTGGCCAATATGAACACCCCTGGTTTCAAGCGCCAGACGGTGGACCAGGAGGCCGTGGCCGGGCAGGGCGGCGTCGCCACCACCCGCGTTGGCCGTGCGGCACAGGAAGGCGCATCGCCCGAGGCCGATGCGGTCGAGCAGATGTCGGCCACCTACGCATTCAAGGCCAACCTGCAGGTGCTGCGTACCGAAGACCGCATGATGGGTTCGCTGCTCGACACCCGGGCCTGAGCCCCGTCAATCCCTCAAATCATCCAGGCGCGCCGACGAGGCCCGCCAGCCGCTCGATCAGCCATTTCTGAAACGGCACGCCGGCCGGCTCAGATGGCTGGCGCGGCTGCAACGCATCGGTTCGCATGGCGGTCCTCACGCGGCCAAAGGCGCGCCGCCCTCGGCCGCACGGCGGCGAGCGGCACGCTCCCACGCCTTTTCGTGGAAGAAGAACGCCACGGCCTGCACCGTGGGCTCCAGCAGGCTGAGCGTGATCGAAGCGATCAAGTTGCCGGTGACGGCGTAGGCCACCAGGGCGGCCACGCAGATGTGGATGAGGTAGTAGCTGCCCGTCTTCATCAGGGTGGGCAGGTTGCGGAGCGTGGCTTGGCGGATGCGGGACATGGCGGACTCCTGTGGGGCGATCTCGAATGCGAAACGAACAACTGCATGAATGCTAGTGATTCGCATTGGCGAACGCCAATTGATCGTCTCCAACACGGCGATAGCCAAGCGCCGGTGCGCCGCTATGATGGCCGCACTTTTCAACCTCTGTACCGCGAACCGGAGCACCGCATGGCCCTCATGGACTTCATCAAGAAACAGTTCATCGACATCATCCAGTGGACGGAGGAAAGCGACGGCACGCTGGCCTGGCGCTTCCCGATGCGGGACATGGAAATCCAGAACGGCGGCACGCTGGTGGTGCGCGAATCGCAGATGGCGATCTTCGTGAACGAGGGCCAGGTCGCCGACGTCTTCGGCCCCGGCACCTACAAGCTGACCACGCAGACGCTGCCGGTGCTCACCTACCTGCGCAACTGGGACAAGCTCTTCGAATCCCCGTTCAAGAGCGACGTGTACTTCTTCAGCACGCGCCAGCAGGTGGACCAGAAATGGGGCACGCCGCAGCCCATCACCATCCGCGACAAGGACTTCGGCGCCGTGCGCCTGCGCGCCTTCGGCAACTATGCGTTCCGCGTGGCCGACCCCAAGCTCTTTCACACCGAAATCTCGGGCACGCGCGCTGAATACACCGTCTCCGAAGTCGACGGACAACTGCGCGGCCTGGTGCTGCAGAACATCAGCAACGCCATCGCGGGCAGTGGCCTGCCGTTTCTGGACCTCGCCGCCAACCAGGTGATGTTCGCCGACGCGCTGGCCAAGGAGCTGCAGCCCGCGTTCGCCAAGATTGGCCTGCTGCTGGAAAGCATGACGGTGCAGAACGTCTCGCTGCCCGAAGAGCTGCAGAAGATCCTGGACCAGAAGATCGGCATGGGGATGGTCGGCAACGACATGGGCAAGTTCATGCAGTACCAGACGGCGCAGGCGATTCCGAAGTTCGCCGAAGGCTCGGGCAACGGCGGCGGCGGCATTGCCGGCGACGCCATGGGCCTGGGCGCCGGCGTGGCGCTGGGCCAGGTGCTGGCGCAGAACCTGCAGCAGGGCCTGCAGGGGCAGGGCGCGGGCGCCGCAGCGCAGCAGGTCGCCGCCGTGGCGGCCGCCCCGGCCGCGGGCGTCAAGCCCGAAGACGTGATGGCCACGCTGGAGAAGCTGGGCGAACTCAAAGCCAAGGGCATCCTCACGCAGGAAGAGTTCGACGCCAAGAAGGCCGAACTGCTCAAGAAGCTGGTCTAGTTTTCGCTATCGATTGAATAGCATCCTGCCCAGGTAATACCTGCGCAGGGGGCCAAAAACACTCCAACAAAACATGGCCGAGAGCGGCACCCAGCGCACCTACCGCGCGCCTTGTCCCGGCTGCGGCGCACCGGTCGAATTCAAAAGCGCGCAATCCACGCACGCCGTCTGCCCCTACTGCCAGAGCACGGTGGTGCGCAGCGGCGAGGTGCTCACGCGCGTGGGCAAGATGGCCGAGGTCTTCGACGACCACAGCCCGCTGCAGCTTATGGCGAGTGGCCGCATCACGCTGGACGGGCAAGACCTGCCCTTCACGCTGATCGGGCGCCTGCAATACAAGGGCGACACCGGCACCTGGACCGAGTGGAACGCGTTCCTGGACGACGGCACCACCGCCACACTGGGCGAGGACAACGGCGCCTACGTGTTCACGCGGCCGGCCACGGCCGGGCGCGACCTGCCGGCGGCCGAGCAGTTCCGCGTCGGCATGACCACGGCGGTGGCCGGCAAGGCCTACAGCGTGGCCGCCAACGTGCAGGCCCAGTTGATTTCCGCGCAGGGCGAACTGCCCAAGCTGCCTCCGCTGGGCCAGCCCTTCAGCATGGTCGAGCTGCGCAGCGCCGACGGCGAGGTGCTGTCGATCGACTACGGCAGCGCGCCCCCGAAGGTGGACCGCGGCCGGGCGGTGCAGCTGGACGACCTCAAGCTGCAGGGCCTGAAGGACGCGTCCGCCAAGGACGAAAAAGGCCGCCAGTTCAACTGCCCCCACTGCGGCGCCCCGGTGCCCGTGAAGCTGGGCACCACCAAGAGCCTGACCTGCCCGTCGTGCAACAGCCTGATCGACCTCTCCAGCGGCCTGGGTGGCGAACTGCGCCACGCCGAGCAGGACGAGCCGGTGCGCCCGCTCATCCCGCTGGGCAAGGTCGGGCAGCTGGAAGGGGTGCACTGGCAGGTCGTGGGCTTTCAACACCGCATGGGAGTGGAGCCGGGCGACGACGAGTATTTCGGCTGGGACGAATACCTGCTCTACAACCAAAAGCGCGGCTTCGCCTTCCTGGTGGATGCGAGCGACGGCTGGAGCCTGGTGCGGCCCGCCACCGGCGCGCCGCAGATGACCGGCGGCGGCCAGAGCGCCACCTACCTGGGCACCACCTACCGCCTGTCGAGCCAGTACGACGCCGAAACCACGTATGTCTCCGGCGAGTTCTACTGGCCCGTGGAGCGCGGCCAGAAGAGCGCCAACCGCGACTTCGCCAGCAGCACCGGCCGCGGCCTGCTGTCGATGGAGCAGACCCCGCGCGAGATCACCTGGTCCAGCGGCAGCAAGATCGACAGCGCCGTCGTGGCCCAGGCCTTCAAGCTGGACGGGCAAAAAGACCTGTTCCAGCGCGCGGATGCCGCGCCGCTGGCCAGCGCCACCAGCATGGGCTGCATGACCATCATCGTCATAGCGGTCATCCTCATCATCATCCTGCTGCTGATGAGCAACTGCTCGGGATCGTCGGGCGGCGGATACCGCAGCTCGGGCGGCTCCTTCGGCGGGTATTCCAGCGGGGGCGGGCACAAATGACGGCACGGCAACGCCCCCGCGCTCTCTTGTTGCATCCACTTTTCATCTGACGGAGGTCAATCATGGCTCTTGAATGGCTGCGGCCCGCCGCGTTTTTCGGCTCCATCCTGTTCGCGCTCATCGGCGTCTTCGTGTTCTGGGTGAGCTTCATCATCATCGACAAGATCACGCCCTACGACCTGTGGGCCGAGATCGTCGAGAAACAGAACAAGGCCCTCGCCATGGTGGTGGCCGCCATGTGCCTGGGGATCAGCATCATCGTGGCAGCGGCGATCCACGGGGGGTGAGGGCTGATCGCGGCCCGTGCGAGCCCCCTGGCTGCACTGTGAGTGGCCGGAGGTGCCATTAAAGAACGCTTGAATACAGCGCCAGCGTATTGAAGGATGCTTTCATACGATGCCTGGCGCCGGCGCGGCCGAAGCCCCGAACGCACCGGCCGCGGCCGGCTGAAACCCATTCCATGACCGAAGACCAGCCCCCACGTGGCACCTTGAGCCCACGCGATCTCACGCCCCAGCGGCCCCGCCCCATCGACATCGCGCTGCTCGCCAGCGTCTTCGTCGTCGCCGCGTGCGGCCTGCTCTACGAACTCGCGGCCGGCGCGCTCGCCTCATACGTGCTGGGCGATTCGGTGCTGCAGTTCTCCACCATCATCGGCACCTACCTTTTCGCCATGGGCGTGGGATCGTGGCTGTCGCGGTACTTCGAGCGGCAGTTGCCTGCGCACTTCCTGCGCATCGAACTGCTGGTGGCGCTGGTGGGTGGCGCGTTGCCGGCCACGCTGTTTCTCGCCAATGCCTATGCGCCGGGCGCGTTCCGCGTGCTGCTGTACGGCATGGTGATGCTGGTGGGCACGCTGGTGGGGTTGGAGATTCCGCTGGTGATGCGCATCCTGAAGCGCAACGCGGTGCTGAAAGACTTGGTCTCGCAGGTGCTCACGTTCGACTACCTGGGCGCGCTGGCGGTGTCGCTGGCGTTTCCGCTGCTGCTGGTGCCGCACCTGGGGCTGATCCGCACCGGGCTGCTGTTCGGCCTGATGAACGCGGCGGTGGCGATGTGGGCGGTCTGGCTGTTTCGCCACGAGCTGCGGCGCCTGCGGGCGCACGTGCTGGCCTGCGTGGCGGTCTTCGGCGTGCTGCTGGCGGGGCTGGTGGGGGCGGAGCACATCACGCGCTTCGCCGAGGACAAGTTCTACCAGGACCGCATCGTCGTGAGCCGCGCCACGCCGTACCAGCGCATCGTCGTGACCGAGGGCAAGGCGGGGCACCGGCTGTACCTGAACGGCAACCTGCAGTTCGCCGAGCGCGACGAGTACCGCTACCACGAGGCCCTGGTGCACCCGGCAATGGCGGCGTTCGCCTCGGGCGGCGCGGGGCCGCGGCGCGTGGCGGTGCTGGGTGGCGGCGACGGCATGGCGGTGCGCGAGGTGCTCAAGTACCCGTCGGTCGAATCGGTCACGCTGGTCGAGCTGGACCCGGCGATGACGCGGCTGTTCACCGACGACCCCACGCTCGCGCGGCTGAACGGCGGGGCGCTGTCCAACCCCAAGGTGCACGTGGTGAACACGGATGCGTTCCAGTGGCTGCAGGACGGCGCAGCGGCCACGGCCACCGCCAACGGCAACAAGGACAGCGACGGCATGTTCGACGTGATCGTGGTGGACTTCCCCGACCCGACCAACTTCGCCATCGGCAAGCTCTACACCAACAGCTTCTACGCCCTGCTGGAACGGCGCCTGTCCGCCAGCGGCTACGCGGTGGTGCAGACCACCTCGCCGCTGGTGGCGCGGCAGAGCTTCTGGACGGTGGTGCAGACCATCGAATCGCTGGGGCTGCGCACGGCGCCGTACCACGCGCATGTACCCAGCTTCGGCGAATGGGGCTTCGTGATCGCCAGTCGCCGGCCCTGGCATTTGCCCGAAACGCTGCCCGAAGGGCTGCGTTTTCTGTCGGTGCCGACGCTGGCGCTGCTGTTCGATTTTCCGCGCGACATGGCGCGCGTGCCGGCCGAGGTCAACCGGCTGTCGAACCAGGTGCTGGTGCACACCTACGAACAGGAGTGGGGTAAGGTGGCGGCCCACTGAACGCGCCGCCCGCCCGGCCGCCTCGCCCACCATGCAACGCCGCCAATTCCTTGCCGCTTCGGCCACCTCGGCCGCTGCCGCCCTCGCAGGTTGCGGTGCGCCGCCCGAACTGGAAGGCGGCTTTGCCGGCATCGACATGGCGCGCGGCCATGCGCTGCGCGACCGGCTCCAAAAAGGCGGGCCGATCGAGCCCGACATCGTGCGGCGCACCCAGGTGGTGGTCGCCGGCGGCGGCGTGGCGGGCCTGGCGGCCGCGCGTTCGCTGCGCCTGGCCGGCACCGACGACTTCGTGGTGCTGGAGCTGGAAGACACCGCCGGCGGCAACAGCCGCGCCGGCAGCGTGGCCGGCATCGCCTGCCCGCTGGGCGCGCACTACCTGCCCGTGCCGGGCGACAGCGCCCGCGAGGTGCAGGACCTGCTGGAAGAACTGGGCCTGCGCCAGCGCGTGGCCGGCCGCTGGCGCTACGACGAGCGCCACCTGTGCCACAGCCCCCAGGAGCGCCTGTTCTTTCAGGGCCAGTGGCAGGACGGGCTGCTGCCCGTGCAGGGCGTGGGCGCCGAAACGCTGGCGCAGTACCGGCGCTTTTCCGCCCGCGTGGCCGAGCTGAGCCGCGCGGCGCCCTTCACCATGCCCGCGCTGAAAGGGTGGAAGCCAAATCAGCCTCTGGCGCAGATACATCTAGGGCTGGATGCTATTATTTTCATAGCATGGCTGGAGCAGGAAGGTTTCGACGACACCCACTTGCGCTGGTACCTGGACTACTGCTGCCGCGACGACTACGGCGCCGGCACGGCGCGCGTTTCGGCCTGGGCCGGCATCCACTACTTCGCCAGCCGCCACGGTTTCCATGCGCCCGGCGATGCGGCCACCGAAGACCGCGAGGGGGTGCTCACCTGGCCCGAGGGCAACGGCTGGCTCACCCAGCGCCTGGCCGCGCCGCTGCAGGCCGGTGGGCAGCTGCGCACCGGCAGTTCGGTGCTGCGCATCGAGGAAACCCGCCAGGGCGTGGAGGTGGACGTGTTCCACCATGCCAGCGAGAGCGTGGAGCGCTGGCAGGCGCGCCGCTGCATCGTGGCGCTGCCGGTCTTCATCGCGGCGCGCGTGGTGCGCAACCCGCCGGCTTTCCTGCAGCAGGCGGCGCAGCGCCTGTCGTGGTCACCCTGGCTGGTGGCCAACATCCACATCGACGCGCCGCTGGCAGACCGCGAAGGCGCCGCCCCCGCCTGGGACAACGTGCTCTATGCCGACCCCACCCCCGGCGGCCTGGGCTACGTGAACGCCGGCCACCAGCGGCTGGACCCGCGCCCGGCCGCCACCGTGCTGACCTACTACCAGGCGCTGGGCGACATGGCCGACGGCCGCCAGCAACTGGCCGACAAGCCCTGGGCGCAATGGCGCGACGCCATCCTCACCGGCCTGGCCGCGCCGCACCCCGACCTGGCCCAGCGCGCCAAGCGCATGGAGATCACGCGCTACGGCCACGCCATGTCCGTCCCCGTGCCGGGCACGCAGGCGTTCCTGAGCAAAATCGTGCCCCAGCGCCCGTCCAGCAAGCGCTATGCGCTATCGAATGGAGAGCGGATCGCCGTGCCGCCCACGCCCGGCACCGCCCGACTGGCGTTCGCACATGCGGACTGGTCGGGCTACTCGGTGTTCGAAGAGGCCTTCACGCGCGGGCACGCGGCGGCGCTGGCTTGAAGGCTTCCGTTGATCAATGGTCATCGGTGAAGCCGTGATAGCTCCTGCGTGGCGTCAGCCCATGCTCTCTTCGGATGGAGTTTTCTGAAGGAACCTCGTCGGCATAAGGACCGACGCCGATCGTGCGCAGCTCCACAGGCAGCAGCGCTTTTTCCAGCGGACGGTCCGAGCCCTGATGGGCAGAAGTCGAGGTGTCTTCCGAGCGGCGTGGCTGGATGCCGTGCAGGCTGTCCCGCGCATGGATCATTTCGTGTCCCAGCGTTGCGACGTAATGGTCTGCACTCAATTCATATTCGTCCGAGGCTTCGGATGAAAACTTCATTCCGATGTTCGGGTCCGTGTTGATCCACACTTCATCGGCTCCGGGGATCTCCCTGCCAGGCATCGGGGCGGCGGCCACCTCGGGCATGAACGGATCATCCGATGGACGCCGGCTCATGTAGCTGTCGATGTCGCCCCAGTTGTCCATGGGCCGCAACTGCGTGTTCCCAGCGCTCTGCTGGCAAGAAAGCGCATGCGGCCAGCCACCTTGCGAAGGCGTCAGCACTACGCGTTTTCGGGGCGCCATGGTGGTGATGGACTCGATCTGCCGCAGCAAAGTCCGGCCGGAAGATTTGGACGCCAGTTGCGCCAGCGCTCCTTCGTTGCGATGCACGAAATCCTGGTTTTTGGACTGGAGAGCGTCCAGTTGCTCGCTGGTGCGGACGCCCGCCTCCCGAGGCCCGGGCGTATGGATGTAGACACCGGGAAATTCCGTGCGTTGGACGGGCATGGGACACCTCCTGCCGGCGTTTGCCGAAAAAATGAAGAAGCTACCGATGTCCCAGCAAAGCGACGGCCCGGGGTGCGAAAGAACTGGCCAGATTCCGAACAGGATCACCGGAACGGGTAGAACCCCGGCCACTTCGCCGACCATGAGACCAGCAGGGATACCAAACAGCCGCCCCGCTGGCATTCAAAAAAGATATATCTTTCAGTTTTTAGATATATCTAATTGCCATGATGAAACACGAATTTCTGGATGCGCGCCCGCCTTCTTCCCTTGAGCGGCGCGGCGGCGGCCGCGTTTTCGGCCATGGCGGTTTGCGGCTCGTGCTGCTGCAACTCATCGCCGACAAGCCGCGCCACGGCTACGAGCTCATCAAGGCCATCGAAGAACGATTGAACGGCGCCTACAGCCCCAGCCCGGGCGTGATCTACCCCACGCTCACGCTGCTGGAAGAGATGGGCCACGTGACCGTCAGCGCCGACGGCGGCCGCAAGCTGCACACGCTGACCGATGCCGGGCGCGATCACCTGGCCGAGCACCGGACCGAGGTGGACGCGCTGCTGGCCCGCATGGCCAGCGGCCTGCCGATGCGTGGCGGCGGCGGCGGGCACGGCGAGCGGCCGGCGCCGATCGAGCGCGCGGTGCACAACCTGCGCCATGCGCTGCACCTGCGGCTGGCGCGCGAGCCGCTGGCCGAGGCGCAGATCCACGCGATTGCCGACGCCCTGGACGCCGCAGCGCGGCAGATCGAGCGCCTTTAGCCCCACGGGCACACCACGCCACGCCACCGGACGAACTCATCAACCCATCCACCCGGCAGCCGCGCAGAGCGCCCCAGAGCGACCGCGCAGGCCACCGCCGCGAACCCGAGAGCGCGCCCCACGATGCCCGCCTTGCCACTTCTCACCGCGCCGGCCACCCCGGCAGAAAGCCTGACATGACCTCTCTGTCTCAATCAATTTCGACATCGGCCCCATCACCCTCCGCCCCCACGGCCACGGCCACGGCGCAGCCTTCGGCCGAACTTCTGGCGGCCCGCGCTCCCCAGCGCATGCGCCATGAACTGCGCCGGCGCACCCTGACCGTGCAGAGCGCCGAGCGCGTGACGCCGCATTGCATCCGCGTCACGCTCACCGGCGCGGACCTGGAAGGGTTCGACAGCGCCGGCTTCGACGACCACGTGAAGCTCATCCTGCCCGACCCCGCCACCGGCCAGATCGACTTTCCCGTGCCGGGCGAAAACGGCGGCCTGGCGCCCGATTCGCCCCGGCCCACCATGCGCGACTACACACCGCGCGAGCACGACATCGCCGCGCGCACCCTCACCATCGATTTCGCGCTGCACGACGCGGGCCCGGCCACGCAGTGGGCGCTGCAGGCCGCACCGGGGCAGACCGTGGGCGTGGGCGGGCCGCGCGGCTCGATGATCATTCCCCCCGCGTTCGACGGCTACGTGCTGATCGGCGACGACACCGCGCTGCCGGCCATCGCCCGCCGCCTGACCGAACTGCCTGCCGGCGCACCCGTGCTGGTGCTGGCCGAGGTGGACGGCCCGGCCGACGAACAGCCCCTGCCCACCGCCGCCGACGCGCGCGTGGTGTGGGTGCACCGCCAGGGCGCCGAGGCGGGCACGGCCGACGGTCTGCTGGCTGCACTGCGCGCGCAAACGCTGCCCGCGGGCGACTTCCACGCCTGGGTGGCCTGTGAATCGAGCGTGGCCAAGGCCCTGCGCGCACACCTGGTGGGCGAGCGCGGCGCCTATCCGAAGTGGGTCAAAGCCTCGGGCTACTGGCGCCGGGGAACGGCGGCCACGCACGACACGCACGAGGATTGACGTCTAAACGAGGATTGACGCCTCAAGGGCGGGGCGCAGGTGGACTGCGCTCAGCGCTTGCGCCCTACGCCAGGGCCACCGGCACCGCGGCCAGCCCCTGCGCCACGTGATCGATCCATGCGCGCACGCGCGCCGGCAGAAAGCGGTTGGGCGGATACAGCAGCCATGCCGTGCCGGAATAGGCCGTGGTGTGGCGCCAGCCGGGCAAAACGCGCACCAGCGCGCCACTGGCCAGCGCCGCCTGTGCGGTGAAGCCGGGCAGGGTGGCGATGCCCAGGCCCGCCAGGGCCGCCTCGCACCGCACCTCGCTGTGGTTGGCCACGTAGCGGCCGCGCACCTTCACCACGGCCGTCTCTGGCGCGCCCCGGCCTTCGCCAGCATTGCCGCCACCGCCGCTGCCGGCGCCGAGGCGCTCGAAGCGCCAGTGCCGGTCGCGCTCGTCCTCGCCCAGGTACAGGCAGTCGTGCTGCGCCAGATCGCTCGGGTGCGCGGGCAGGCCGCGCAGCGCGAGGTAGGCGGGGCTGGCGCACACGACGTGGTCGATCACCTCCAGCGGCCGGCCCACCAGGCCCGGCGGCGGCGTGTCGGTGATGCGCACGGCCACGTCGATGTGCTCGGTGAACAAATCCACCGTGCGGTCGGCGATCACCAGTTGCACATCCACCTGCGGGTGCGCGGCGAGAAACGACGGCACCAGCGGATGCAGGCGCTGGCGCCCGTACGCCTTGGGCGCGCTCATGCACACCAGGCCGCTGGGCACTTGGGCGTGGTGGCCGGCGAGCGCCAGCACTTCGCGGGCGGAAGACTCCAGCCCCTGGCAGCGCTCGAAGGCGGCCTGTCCGGCTTCGGTCAGGCGCAGGCGGCGGGTGGTGCGCTCCAGCAGCCGCACGCGCAGCACGGCTTCGAGCCGCGCCACCTGGCGGCTCACGGCCGAAGGCGTCAGGCCCAGCTCGCGCGCCGCGGCGGAAAAGCTGCCCGCCGCCGCCACACGGGCGAACACGGCCATGTCGGGCAAGGCATCCAGGGCTTCATTCGTGCGCATGGGGAAGCAATGTTGTTCGCGAAGGCAGCATTATCAAACGCAGCGCACGAATCTACGATCGCCGGATGACCACTTTGACCGGCTCCCGCCCCGCCGTGCTGCTGCACAGTGCCGACCTCGTCTTGCTGCTGGTGGCGATCGTCTGGGGCACGAGCTATGGCGTGGCCAAGGGGGCGCTCGCTTTCTACCCGGTGCTGGGGTTTCTGGCGGTGCGCTTTCTGCTCACCACGGCGCTGCTGGCACCGGCGTGCCTGCGGGCCACGCGGGCGCAGTGGCACGGCGCCTTGCGCGCCGGCCTGCCGCTGGGCGGGCTGCTGATGGCGATCTTCGTGTGCGAGACCTATGGCGTGGCACACACGCAGGCCAGCAATGCGGCGTTCCTCATCAGCCTGTGCGTGGTGTTCACGCCGTTCGCCGAATGGTGGCTGCTGGGCCGGCGGCCGGCCGGCTCGGTGTTCGGCTTCGCCGCCGTGTCGCTGCTGGGCGCCGCGCTGCTGGCGGGCGGCGGCCTGCAGATGCGCTGGGGCCTGGGCGACGCGCTGATGCTGGCAGCCGCCGTGCTGCGCGCCGTGACCGTGTGCGCCACCAGCCGCCTCACGCGGCGCCATGCGCAGGCCCCCATGCTGCTGCTCACCGCGGTGCAGTCCGCCGTGGTGGGGCTGGGGTGCCTGCTGGTGGCCGTGTCGCTGCCGGGCGGGCTGCCGGCGCTGCCGCAGGAAGGCGCCTTCTGGGCCGCGAGCGTGTACCTGGTGCTGGGCTGCACGGTGTTCGCCTTCATCGCGCAGAACTGGGCGCTGAAGCACAGCGCGCCCAGCCGCGTGGGGCTGCTGATGGGCACCGAGCCGGCCTGGGGCGCGCTGTTCGCCGTGCTGTGGCTGGGCGAAAGCCTGGGGCCCGTGCAGTGGATGGGCGGGGCGCTGATCGTCGCGGCCGCGTGGTGGACGCTCGCGCGCCAGCGCGCGTAGGCTGGGCACCGGCTCGGAACAGCGGCGCCCCAGCGCACGGCGATACTCCGGCAGGCAGGGCATCCGCCCGAGCCGCAGGGGCGGTGCCGATCCCACGAGGAGCTTTTTCGATGACCGACCTTCGCGACATCCTGGCGCACCTGCGCGCAGGGCGCTGGAACGAAGCCCACCAGCAGATACAGGACGATGCGACGCCGCTGGGCGCGTGGCTGCACGGCATCGTGCATCTGCAGGAAGGCGACCTGGAAGACGCCGAGTACTGGTACGACCAGGCCCAGCGGCACTTTCGCAGCCGGGGCACGCTGGAAGAAGAGATGCAGCGGCTGGAAGCGGAACTGCCGCCGAAGTAGCGCTAAAGGCCGCGCGGCGGGGCGTGGCCCTTGCCGTCATGGCCCTGTCACGGCGCGCCGGCATCGTTGCGGTTTTCGTCCGCCACAAGCCATCGCATGCTGCCCTCGTTCCGCCTCCGCTCGTTGTCCCGTTTCGCTCCTTTTGCGCCCTTCGCCCTGCTGGCCTGCGCCGCCGCCACGATGCTGCCCGCCCATGCGCAGCAGGCGTTTCCCGCCACGCTCGCCGGCCACGCCGTGCTGCCGGCGCAGACCTTCATTCCCGCGCCCAAGGACGCACCCGCCGATCTGCAGACCAGCGGCAAGTTCACCACGCCGCAGCGGGCGGACCGGCTCGGCAGCGTGGAAGGCACCTCCGCCGGCCGGCCCACGGGCGTGTCGCTGCCGTTCAAGGGCCAGCCCGCGCAGGGCCACTCGGGCATCAAGCACATGGCCGACGGGTCGTTCTGGATCCTGACCGACAACGGCGCGGGCGCCAAGGCCAATTCGCCGGACTTCATGCTCTACCTGAACCACTACGCGGTGGACTTTCAAAGCGGCCAGTTCAAGCGCCAGAAGACGGTGTTCCTGCACGATCCGGACAAGAAGGTGCCGTTCCGCATCGCCGAAGAAGGCACGAAAGAACGCTACCTGACGGGCTCGGACTTCGACCCCGAGAGCTTTCAGTTCGCCGGTGGCGCACTGTGGATCGGCGAAGAGTTCGGCCCCTACCTCATCAAGGCCGACCTGGACGGCCGCGTGCTGGCGGTGTTCGAAACGCAGGTGGACGGCAAGACCGTGCGCTCGCCCGACCACCCGGCCATCACCGGGCCCGGTGCGCCCGATGCGAAGGCGCCGGCCTTCGAGGTCAAGCGCTCCAAGGGCTTCGAGGGCATGGCCTCGTCCAAGGACGGCAGCAAGCTCTACGCGCTGCTGGAAGGCCCGCTGTGGAACGAATCCGCCAAGGCCTACGAAGCGGTGGAGGGCGGCAAGCAGTACCTGCGCGTGCTGGAGTTCGACGTGCGCGCCGAGAAGTGGACGGGCCGCCACTGGAAGTACGTGCTGGAGGCCAACCACCATGCCATCGGCGACTTCAACATGATCGATGGAAACACTGGCTTGATCATCGAGCGCGACAACGGCGAAGGCACGGCCGGCAAGGCCTGCCCCGAGGGCCAAAAGCGCACCGACTGCTTCCATGACCTGGCGAAATTCAAGCGCGTCTACAAGGTGGAGCTGACCGACGCCAACGCCGGCGGCGAACTGCGCAAGGTGGGCTACATCGACCTGCTGAACATCCAGGACCCGCAGCGCCTGGCGAAAAAGCCGCTGGACAACGGCGTGCTCACCTTCCCGTTCTTCACCATCGAGAACGTGGACGTGGTGGACGGCACGCACATCGTGGTCGGCAACGACAACAATCTGCCGTTCAGCAGCAGCCGCGCGCCGAACCAGGCCGACGACAACGAACTGCTGCTGCTGGAAGTGGGCGAGCTGCTGCGCGCCCGCTGAGCGCGCTGCGAAAGATCTGGAGACCCCGCCGTGCGTGGGCCGGGGCCCGGGTGGCAAAATTGCCGCCTCCCCGGAGCGCCCCGGTTGCGCGGCGCTCCTTTCCACGCACCGGGAATCCACTCGCATGTTCACTGGCATCGTCCAAGCCACGGCGGCCCTCGCCGCCATCCACGACCGCGAAGGCCTGCGGACCTTCCTCATCGACTTCCCACCCGGCTTCTGCCAGGACCTCGCCGTCGGCGCGAGCGTGGCGGTGGACGGCGTGTGCCTCACGGTCACCGAGCTGCTGCCACCCAACGCCGCGGCGTTCGACGTGGTGCTGCAGAGCCTGAACGTGACCACCCTGGGCAGCTACGCCGTGGGGGACCGGGTGAACGTGGAGCGCGCGGCAAAGGACGGCGCCGAGATCGGCGGGCACCCGCTGTCGGGCCACATCGACTTCGCCACCACGCTGCACAGCGTGCGCGAGTCGGACAACAACCGCGTGTGGCGCGTGAACATTCCGCCCGACTTTCGCAAGTACATCTTCGCCAAGGGCTACATCGCCATCCACGGCGCGAGCCTCACGGTCTCCGAGGTGAACCGCGCCGAAGGCTGGTTCGAGGTGTGGCTGATTCCCGAGACGCGCCGCGCCACGGTGTTCGAGCACAAGCAGGCGGGCGACCGGCTCAACATCGAGATCGAGCGCAGCACCCAGGTGGTGGTGGACACCGTGCGCGAAGCCGTGCACGAAAGCCTGGGCCGCCTGCAGCCGGTGCTGGAAGCGCTGCTGCGCGACAAGGGCCTGTCGCTGGAAGACTTCGTGCAGCCGCCGGTGCTGCCGCGCTGATCGCTTTGCGGCCGTGCGGGCCACCGGGGGCGGGCGCAGCGCCTTGCCCCTCGCAGGCACGCAGGCACGCAGGCACGCAGGCACGCAGGCACTTTGGGTCAAAAAGGCCTCCAGCGCAATATCCACTAGGGTGGATAGCTATTAAAACAATAGCATTCTTCCGGTAACCCTCACACCGCGGTCAGTTCCCCCGCACCGGTATCGACCTTGGGCTCGGCCAGCACCACCCGGTTGCGCCCCGTTTCCTTGGCGCGGTACATCGCTGCGTCGGCCTCGGACAGCAGCTGATCGAGCACCAGGCCGTGCCGGCCCGAATCCGCCACGCCGAAGCTCGCCGTGAGGCGCAGCGGCTGCGGGGATGCAGGCAGCAGCAACTGCAGGTCGGCCACGGCTTCGCGCAGGCGCTCGGCCAGCCGCACGCCGTGCGCGGGATCGCAGTGGCTGAGCAGCACCACGAATTCCTCGCCGCCGAAGCGCCCGACCAGATCGCCCAGCCGCAGCTCGGAGCGCAGCGTGCGCGCCACCGCCACCAGCGCCTGATCGCCCACCGCATGGCCCCACTGGTCGTTGAGCAGCTTGAAGCGGTCCACATCCAGGATGACGATGACCACGCCGAAGCCGTGGCGCCGCGCCTGCGCCAGCACGCTTTCCGCCGCGTCGAAGAACGCGCGCCGGTTGGGCAGGCCGGTGAGGAAGTCGGTGTTGGACTGCTCGCGCAGCTGCGCGATCAGGCTGTTGCGCTCGCGTTCCAACGATTCGCGCTGGCGGGTCTGCAGCTGCAACTCGCGCGCCGCGCGGATCACCGCCGCCATTTCGTCGTTGGCGGTGGGCTGCGGCAGGGGGGCGTCCAGGTCGTTGTTGGCCAGCGCCTTCAGCGCCCGCGCGGTCTGCACCAGCGGGCTGAGAACGCGGCGGTCCACCATCGACAGCGCCGCCGCCAGCAGGGCCAGCAGCAGCACCGAGCCGGCCGCCACCAGGCCCAGCATGCGCACGGCGCGGGCGTATTCGGCGCTGGCGCGTTCGCGCAGCTGGGTGAGCAGCGTGTCGCGCACCTCGAAAATGGTGTTCATGTCGGGCACGTACAGCGCGGCAAAGCCTGCGGCGTCCAGCCCGTAGCGGCCATCGCTCTCGCCGGCCGCGATCATGCGGTCGATCAGCGGGCCGGTGTCGCGAAAGTAGCGCTGCTGCACCGTCTGCCACGCCTGGGCGATGGGGCGCGGCTGCTCGGGCACCGACAGCCGCAACTCGATCAGGAAGCGCAGCTGCGCGATGCGCCCGCGCGTCTGTTCGATGGCCCGGCGCTCTTCGGCCGAAAACGGCTGCTGGCGCGCCAGCGCCGCCGTGAAATGCGAGCCCAGCAGGCCCGCGAACTCCCGCAGTTCGGCCGTCAGGCGCGCCACCTGCACGTCGTCGGCCAGGGCCGGGTAGTTCTGGCGCGCGGCATTGGCCAGGCTGCTGGTGACCGGCGCCAGCAGCGGCACGATGGCCACCATGCCGTAGACCGCCGAGCGGATCGACTCGGGCGCGCGTTCCGCCTTGGGCTGGGCCACCACCTCGTCCACCGCCGACCGGGCCGTGGCCAGCGCGAGCTTGGCGGCGGCCACGCGCCGCGCGGCATCAACCCGCATGGCATCGCCCGCACGCGCCGACAGCACGCCGTGCAACGCGTCGAACGCGCGATCGGTGCGGGTGCGCGCCTGGGCCAGCGCCTGCTGCAGTTCAGCCGGCAGGGGCGATGCCCCGCCCAGCGCTCCGTTGGTGGGCCCTCGCTCGCGCGACACCATTTCGGCGGCCAGCAGCCCTGCGCGCAATTGATCGATGGCCTCGACGCTCGCCGCCGACGCGCGCACCAATTGGTACTCGGTCGTCGCGATGCGGCCGACCAACAGCATCGTGGCCAGCACCACGAGGGCCCCGAAAAGGCGAAGTAATCGGCTCAAAGACATGGTGGTCTGACATCAATACGGCGAAGGCAACAGTGCAAAAATTCTCTCATCGGCAGCGCATCCGGCGGCTTGCGGTGGCGAACGAATCCACCAAATGCCGACGATACGCCCTGGCTCGCCGCCCCCGATCCGTGCAAGAAGCGCGCCCGGGCCGCCGCAGCCAGCTCAGCCGTAGTATGAACAACCGCGGTGTCGATCGGTGCGCTCGCCCTCCGGCGGGCAGGGTTTCGCGCCCCTTGCACCGCACGCCACAGCACGTCACTTCACGCCACGACGCACCATTTCGCTCTGTCACCATTGCCTTCCAATGCCAGTCCGCAATCCTGCTCCCCCGCTTCCCTCACCGGCTGCCCGGCCCCTTCCACGCCCGCTCGCACTGGCCGATCTGCCCGGGCTGCTGCAGGTGCAGCGCGCCTGCTACGGCGAAGGTTTCGAAGAAAGCCATGCGGTGTTCGCGCGCCGCCTGGCCAGCCCGGCGCAGTGCTCGCTGGCCCTGGAGCAGGACGGCCAGCTGTGCGCCTATCTCGCGGCGTACCGCTCGGTGCTCGGCAAGGTGACGCCGCTGCACGGCGATTTCGAGCCAGTGGCTGGCAGAGCGGCGCCCGACACGCTGTACCTGCACGACATGGCCGTGTCGCCCCCATTGGCTGGGCAGGGCCTGGCGCAGGCGCTGCTGGCGGCCGCCTGGGCGGCGGCGCGCGCCGAAGGGCTGCGCCACAGCGCGCTGGTGTCCGTGCAAGGCTCGCAGGGTTACTGGGCACGGCACGGCTACGCACCGATGCCGCTGCAGAGCGCCGCACAGCTGCAGCGCCTGGCCACCTACGGCGAGGGAGCGGTGTACATGGTGCGCGCGCTGCCAGCGCCCTAGCGCGAGTTACGCCGCGCCGCTGCCGCGCTCTTCCCCCGCCTGCGCCACGATCCAGTCGCGAAAGCGGCGCAATTGCGGATCGATGAGCGCTGGCGCCGCGTACACCAGGTGGTAGGCCAGCGGCGTGGCGAGCGTGCCGGCCTGCACGCCGATCAACGCGCGCGTGGCCAGTTCGCGCGCGATGAGGGCGCGGCGCACCAGCGCAAAGCCCCGCCCGGCCACCGCGGCCTCGATCGCACCGTTGGAATCGGCGAACACCACGCCCTGTTCGGTGTTTACCCGAGGCATACGGTGCGCTTCACACCAAAGCCGCCAATCGCCGCGGTGCTCGTCGTGCAGAAGCCGTGGTCCATCGATGTCCCGTGCCCGTGCGATGCGGCGCGGTGCCACCAGTCGCGGGCTGCACACGGGCACGAGGTCGTCGGCCAGCAGCGCTTCGGCGCGCAACCCGGGGTAGCGGCCCATGCCGTGGCGCACCGCGAAATGCACGCCTTCCTCGGCCAGGTCGATGGTGCGGTTGGTCGTGCTCACATGCACGTCGAGGCTGGCAGCGTGCTGCTGAAAGTCCTGCAGGCGCGGCACCAGCCACTGCACGGCAAAGCCCGGCGTGCAGCTCACCAGCACGACGCGCCGTGCGCCCATGGACACGCGCGAAGTGGCATGGCCGATCACCGCGAGCGCATCGCTGCACGCTGCCTGGTAATCGGTGCCAGCGCGCGTGAGCGCCAGGCAGCGCGGCAGGCGCTCGAACAGCGTGCAGCCCAGAAACTCTTCCAGCTTGCGCACCTGTTGCGAAACGGCGCCGGGCGTGACGTGCAGTTCGATCGCGGCGCGCCGCACGCTCAGGTGGCGCGCGGTGGCTTCGAAGAAACGCACGGCGATGAGGGGAGGCAAGCGCATGACTGTTGAGAAAAAATAAACAGTCGCCGAGGATAAATGGTTTGCTCCGAGGGCTCGAATTTTCAAGAATCGGCGGTCTCTGGTGCGGGGCGCTGCTGCTGCCCCGGCCTCTCGCGCCGCACCGTCCAAACCCTTCATTTAGACCCCACCATGACCCTTGCCAGCCTGATTCGCCTGTTCGCCCTCGCCGCTTTGTGGGGCGGCAGTTTCCTGTTCATGCGCATCGCCGTGCCGGTGTTGGGCGCGGTGCCGACGGCCTTCGGGCGCGTGGCGCTGGCCGCTGCGGGGCTGATGGCGTTGCTGGCGTTCGCGCGGCTGCGGCCGGCCTTTCACGGCAAGCTGGGCGCGGCGCTGGTGCTGGGCGTGGTCAATTCGGGCGTGCCGTTTCTCATGTTCGCCCTGGCCGCGCGCAGCCTGCCGGCGGGCTACAGCGCCATCCTGAATGCGACCACGCCGCTCATGGGCGTGCTGATCGGCGCGGCTGCTTTCGGCGAGCGCATCACGGCGGCGCGCACGGCGGGCGTGCTGCTCGGCATGGCCGGGGTGGCGGTGCTGGCACAGACCGGCCCCGTGGCCTTGTCGCCGCAGGTGCTGGCCGGCATGGGCGCTTGCCTGGTGGCCACGGCCTGCTACGGCGTGACGGGGTTCCTCACGCGCCGCTGGATCACTGCGCGCGGCGGGCTGGACAGCCGCCTGGTCGCCGTGGGCAGCCAATGGGGCGCAGTGCTGGTGCTGGCCCCGTTCGCGGCGTGGGAGGTGTGGCGCCAGCCGGAACTGCCCGCCACGTGGCTGGCCGCCCCGCCCGCGGTGTGGGCCGCCATGCTCGCCATGGGCCTGCTGTGCACGGCCCTGGCCTATGTGCTGTATTTCCGGCTCATCGCCGATGTGGGGCCGCTCAAGGCGCTGTCGGTCACGTTCCTGGTGCCGCTGTTCGGTGTGGCCTGGGGCTGGCTGATCCTGGGCGAGGCCGCCACGGGCGCGCACGCGGCCGGCGGCGGGCTGATCGCCGCGGCGCTGTGGCTGGTGCTGCGGCCGGCGCCTGCAGGGGCTGCAGTCACTGCCGTCAGGGAGCGCTAGCGCCAAAGGGCGGGCCCCGTCTGCCCACCCTCAGTCTGGACGGCGCAGCCATTAAGATGCGCGCTCCGGGAAAAACAGCCTCCCGTCCCGCAAGGGGTGACGGTGTCCGTCCAAGCGCTGCAAGCCCCTCATGGAGTTCCCATGGACACCGCCTTGCCCGACGACGCCGCATCGACACCGCCCCGCTCCCTCCCGCTTTCCGAAGCCCTGCTTTTCTGGCTCAAGCTCGGCTTCATCAGCTTCGGCGGCCCGGCCGGACAGATCGCCCTGATGCATGCCGAACTGGTGGAGCGCCGCCGGTGGATTTCGGAAAAGCGCTTTCTCCACGCACTCAACTACTGCATGCTGCTGCCGGGCCCCGAAGCGCAGCAGCTCGCCACGTACATCGGCTGGCTCCTGCACCGGACCCGGGGCGGGATCATCGCCGGCGCCCTGTTCGTGCTGCCCTCGCTGTTCATCCTCATCGGCCTGTCGTGGCTCTACATGGCGCATGGCGACGTGCCGGTGATCGCCGGGGTGTTCTACGGCATCAAGCCGGCCGTGACTGCGCTGGTGGTGCAGGCTGCCTACCGGGTCGGTTCCCGCACGCTGAAGAACCGCTGGCTTTGGGGCATTGCCGTGGCGGCGTTCGTGGCCATCTTCGCGCTGCAGGTGCCGTTTCCCGCCATCGTGCTGCTGGCCGCTGCCGTGGGCTACATCGGCAGCAAGGTCGCACCCGAGGCGTTTTCCGGCAGTGGCGGCCATGGCAAGGCGTCAGCATCGCCAGGCATGCGCGCGCTCATCGACGACGACACGCCCACGCCAGCCCACGCGTTGTTTTCGTGGCCTCGGCTTTGCAAAGTGCTGGTCATCAGCATCGGGCTGTGGCTCGCCGCGCTGGGAAGTCTCTGGGCCCTTTTCGGTTGGAACGCGGTGCTGACGCAGATGGGCTGGTTCTTCACCAAGGCCGCGCTGATGACCTTCGGCGGCGCCTATGCCGTGCTGCCCTACGTCTACCAGGGCGCTGTCGACCACCACCAGTGGCTGAGCGCCACGCAGATGATCGACGGGCTGGCGCTCGGCGAGACGACGCCCGGCCCGCTCATCATGGTGGTGTCGTTCGTGGCCTTCGTCGGGGGCTGGACGCAGGCCCTTTTCGGGCCCGATGCGCTGTTTCTGGCGGGCGCCGTGGCCGCCACCGTGGTGACGTTCTTCACGTTCCTGCCTTCGTTTTTCTTCATCCTGCTGGGCGGGCCTTTCATCGAATCCACCCACGGCAACCTGAAGTTCACCGCGCCGTTGACCGGCATCACGGCGGCCGTGGTGGGCGTCATCGCCAACCTGGCGGTGTTCTTCGCCTACCACGTGCTGTGGCCGCAGGGGCTGGGGGGCCGGTTCGACGGCGGCTCGGCACTGATCGGCGCCGTGGCCGCGGTGGCGCTGTTCCGGCTGCGGTGGGGCGTGATTCCCGTGCTGGCGCTTGCCGGGCTGCTGGGCGTGGCGTGCCGGTGGGCCGGGCTCTGAGCCCAGGGCTCAGCGCGGCCGTGCCTCAGTCGGGGTTCACCAGCTTGATGGCGCGCGTTCCGAGCGCCGCGCCCGTCACGGCATCGATCGCCACGGGGTCGATGTCGGTGCCGTTCTCGGCGTCCACGAAGCGCACCAGCCTGCCTGTGCCACGGTGCTTGCGGCCCCACGCGCCGATCATGAAAAGCACCGGCAGGTAGTCCCGTCCCGCGGCGGTCAGCACGTATTCGTCACGCGGCGGGCGCTCGGAATACTGCCGCTTTTCCAGCAGCCCTTCGTCGGTGAGTGCGGCCAGGCGCTTGGTCAGCATGGTGGGCGCAATCCCGAGACTCTTCTTGAATTGGTCGAAGCGCGTCAGCCCGGCGTTGGCGTCCCGCAGGATCAGCATCGTCCAGGCATCGCCCAGCACATCGAGGCTGCGCGCGATGGGACAGGTGCTTTCGGAAGTTTTTTCGGTGTCCATATCGTTTCAGTATTGACTCACTATTAAATCGATACTAACATGCGGCCAGCAGCCAGTCCACTCCCTGACCTGCCTCCAAGGACCCCATGTTCAGCACCGTTTTGTATCGCAATGGCCCCGCCGTCGGCGCAGGCAGGGCATTGGCTTGCGCAGTGCCGCAGGGCGCCGCGCAACGTGCGGTTCCATCGCTTTTCACCACGGCCTCCCGGGCCACGCCATTGGCCCATCCCTCGGTTTCCGAATCCCGCCTTTAAAAGAAACTTCCCCATGAAAAAGACCGTTTTGATCACCGGCGCCTCCTCGGGCTTCGGCTTGCTGCTGGGCAAGCAGTTGCAGCAGCAGGGCTTCAACGTCATCGGCACCAGCCGCGAGCCTGAAAAGCATGCGGGCAAGGTGCCTTTCAAGATGCTGCGCCTGGACATCGATGACGACGAGTCCATTCAGCGCTTCACCGAAACGCTGTTCGCCCAGACCCAGCAACTGGACGTGCTGGTCAACAACGCGGGCTACATGGTGACCGGCCTGGCCGAAGAGACCTCCGTGGACGTGGGCCGCGAGCAGTTCGAGACCAACTTCTGGGGCACGGTCAAGGTCACGAATGCCTTGCTTCCCCATTTCCGCCGCCAAAAGCAGGGGCAGATCATCACGGTGAGTTCGATCGTCGGCCTGATCGGGCCACCCAATCTGTCCTACTACACCGCGTCCAAGCATGCCGTTCAAGGGTTCTTCAAGTCCCTGCGGTTCGAGCTGGACCCCTTCAACATCAAGGTGAGCATGGTGGAGCCGTCGTGGTTCAAAACCAATCTGGCCCACAACGCCGTCTCGGCCTCCGCAGGCCGCATCGCGGACTACGACGCCTACCGCAAGCAGGCCGATGCAGCGACCCAGAAGGGCATCGATGAAGCAGAGGCACCCGATGCCGTCGTCCGGACCATCACCCAGTTGATCGGGCAGAAAGAACCCCGCTTCAGCAACCCGGTGGGAAAGATGACCGGAATGATCCTTTTCCTGCAGAGCTACCTTCCGAAGATGTTCGAAGGCGCCATCCTGAAAAGCGTGAAAACGGCCGCGTGAACGGGAACGACAGGAATAGCCCATGAAATATTTCCTCTGCCGATTCATTCCCCCCCGCGCGGATTTTCTGGCCACCTTGTCCGCCAATGAGCGGCAGGGAATGCAGCAACACGGCGCGTACCTGGACCAGTTGCTGGCCCAGGGCCTGATCGTGGCGCACGGCCCCGTCATGGACCCGGCGGGAAGCTATGGCGTCTCGCTCTTTCAGATCGCTGACGACCAGGAGATCACCGCATTCACGTCGGCAGATCCGCTGATCCAGAGCGGGATCGGGCACTACGAACACCACCCCATGCCGCATCTGAAGGCGCGCGGTTGACGCGCCTTCACCCTGCCCATTTCTACCCACCACCTAGCCATCCCACCGGAAGATTCCAATGTCTTATTCGTCCTTGAACCTCTCTTCATCGCCAGCCCCATCGCAAGCGTCCACGGCGCGCCAGGGTGCGCGGCTTTTCTGGGCCACCACGCTCGCAGCGGCGTTGGCCACGGTCGCGCTGTTCGCATCGCCCGTCCACGCCCAGACCCAGACCCAGGACAGCGCCGCCAGGCCGCAGCAGCCGGCGCTGTCGCGTGCCGAAGTGATTGCAGACCTCGCCCTGTGGCGGCGCGCAGGTGCCGACCGCTATGAAACGCTGTCGCGGTCGTACGGCATCGAAACCCAATCCTATGACCGCGCTTATGAGGAATACGTGCGCCTTCGCCAAAGCGATGCGTTCCAGGCCGAAGTCCAGAAGGCGGCGGACAAGCGGTAATTCGCAGTGGCTGCACACGCAGCAGCACTGCAGCGCAGCGCTAACCCGCCAGCATTTCCTTCGCTGGCGCGACCTGCATCTGCCGCGGGATCGCCACGCCGTTTCTCACACTCAGCACCTCCGCCATCACGCTCACGGCGATTTCGGCGGGGGTCTTGCTGCCGATGAACAGGCCGATCGGGCCCCTGAGCCGCGCCAGTTCGTACTCGGTCAGGTCGAAATGGTCGGCAAGCCGCTGGCGCCGGGCTTCGTTGTTGCGGCGGCTGCCGATGGCACCGACGTAAAAGGCATTGGTCTTCAAGGCCTCCAGCAAGGCCAGATCGTCCAGCTTGGGGTCGTGCGTGAGCGCGATCACGGCGCTGCGGCGGTCGGGCTGGAAGTCCAGCACCACGTCGTCGGGCATGCCGTCCGCCAGCTTCGCGCCCGCGACCGACCACGAGCCACGGTACTCGGCCCTGGGATCGCACACCGTCACGGCGAACCCGTTGAAACCGGCCATGGTGGCGAGGTACTCGGCCAGTTGCCCCGCGCCGATCAGCAGCATGCGGAACTCCGGGCCGAATGTGTTGGCGACCACCTGTTCGTCGGCCGGGAAGGCCGGTGCGCCCGCGGTGTCTGCGGCGTTCTCCAGGGCGACCGCGCCATCGGCCCATCGAACACTGCGGCGCATCAGGCGGCCCTGGGCCAGGGCGTCCACGAGGGTCTCCAGCGAATCGAGCGGCGGGTCCCGCTCCACCATCAACTCCAGCGTGCCGCCGCAGGGCAGGCCGAACCGGTGCGCCTCGTCGGCGGACACGCCGTATTTCAGCCGCAGCGGTGTAGCCGCGGACCGGGGCAGGGCGTCGTCACGGCCTGGCACGCAGCAGCGGGCGATCAGGTCGTCTTCGATGCAGCCCCCGCTGACCGAGCCCACCAGGGCGCCGCTGTCCGACAGCGCGAGGATGGAACCCACCGGCCGCGGCGACGAGCCCCAGGTTCTCACCACGGTGACGAGCCACGCGTGCGCGCCAGCACGGCGCCAGTCGCGCAGCGTGTGCAGCACGCGAAAGTCGAGGTTGTCCATGGCCTTTTGCGCCTCCCGCGCCGTCAGGCGTACGCCGGCAGGTGCGGCAGCAGTTTGTCCAGCGTGATGGGATAGTCGCGCACCCGCGCACCCGTCGCGTTGTAGACCGCGTTGGCCACGGCCGCGCCTACCCCGCACAGGCCCAGTTCGCCCACGCCCTTGGCCTTCATGGGTGAAGAGATCGGGTCGGTCTCGGGCAGGAAGATCACTTCCTGGTGCGGAATGTCGGCATGCACCGGCACCTCGTAGCCCGCCAGGTCATGGTTCACGAAGAAGCCGCGGCGCGTGTCCACGGCCAGCTCTTCCATGAGCGCCGAGCCCACGCCCATGGTCATCGCGCCGATGACCTGGCTGCGGGCGGTCTTGGGGTTCAGGATGCGGCCCGCGGCGCACACGGCCAGCATGCGGCGCACGCGCACCTCGCCCGTGTCCACCGCCACGCCCACTTCGACGAAATGGCCGGCGAAGGTGGACTGCTGGTACTGCTTGTCGAGGTCGCCGTATTCGATCGCGTCCTCCGCCACCAGCCCGGCCGCGCCGGCCACCTCGGCCAGCGGCGTCGAGCGCCCGCCCGCGCGCACCGTGCCATCGGCGAACACGGCTTCGGCCGGCTCCACGCCGAGCTTGCGCGCGATCGTCTCGCGCAGCTTCATGCACGCGGCATAGACGCCGGACGTGGCGTTGTTGGCGCCCCATTGCCCGCCTGAACCGGCCGCTGCGGGGAAGGCGGAATCGCCCAGGCGCACGTCCACCTGTTGCAGCGCGACGCCCATCACCTCGGCGGCGGTCTGCGCCATGATGGTGTAGCTGCCGGTGCCGATGTCGGTCATGTCGCTTTCGACCGTGATGCGGCCCTGCGCGTCCAGGCGCACGCGGGCTGCCGATTTCATGAGCAGGTTGTTGCGAAAGCCCGCCGCCACGCCCATGCCGACCAGCCATCGGCCCTCGCGGCGCTGGCCCGGCACCGCGCTGCGCTGCGCCCAGCCGAAGCGCTCCGCGCCCAGGCGCAGGCATTCGACCAGTTGGCGCTGCGAGAACTTGCGGCCCGGCTTTTCCGGGTCGGTCTGCGTGTCGTTGAGGACGCGAAATTCGATGGGGTCGATGCCGAGCCGCTCTGCCATTTCGTCCATGGCGATCTCCAGCGCCATCAGCCCGGGCGCCTCGCCCGGTGCGCGCATGGCGTTGCCTTCGGGCAGGTCCAGTTGCGAGATGCGCAGCGCCGTGTAGCGGTGGGCACCGGCATACAGCAGCCGGGTCTGCGCGATGGCGTCCTCGGGGTCGCCGCCCGGCAGGTTGCCGGACCAGCTTTCGTGGCCGATGGCGGTGATGCGCCCGTCCTTGCCGGCACCGATGCGGATGCGCTGAATGGTCGCGGGCCGGTGCGTGCTGTTGTTGGCCATCAGCGGGCGCTGCATGGCCACCTTGACCGGCCGGCCGGCCGCGCGCGCGCCCAGTGCGGCCAGCACGGTGTCGGCCCGCAAGAAGAGCTTGCCGCCGAAGCCGCCGCCGATGAAGGGCGACACCAGCCGCACCTTGTCGGGCGCCAGGCCCAGCGTCCGGGCCAGGTCGCCGGCGGTCCAGGCGATCATCTGGTTGGACAGCCACACCGTGAGGCGGTCGCCTTCCCAGGCCGCCAGCGTGGCGAAGGGCTCCATCATCGCGTGGGTGTGGTCGGGCGTGGTGTAGGTGGCATCCAGCCGCACCGCGGCCTCGGGATACTGGCCCGCGAAGTTGCCGAACGCGCTCTCGGGCTTGGACGATTTGGGCACGGTGGCGCCATCACGTGCGGCCGAGAGGTCGAACGCGCCGGGCGCGCTCACGTACTCGATCTTCAGCAGCTGTGCGGCGGCCCGGGCCTGCTCGAAGGTTTCGGCCACGACCAGCGCCACGGCCTGGTGATAGTGCTCGATGCCGCTGCCGCCCAGCAGCCGGGCCACGTTCATCTTGCCCTTGCCGAGCTTGCCGGCGTTCTGCGCATTGACGACGGCCAGCACGCCCGGCGCGGCGCTGGCGGCAGCCAGGTCCATCGAGGCGATGCGCCCCTTGGCGATGGAAGACCCGACGATGTAGCCATAGGCCTGCGCAGCCACCACGTCGTGCTGCTCATAGGCGTAGCGCGCGAGCCCGCTGGTCTTGAGCGGCCCGTCGATGCGGTCCACGGGCTGGCCGACCACCTTGAGCTGGTCGATGGCGTTTTGCGAAGCAGGGGTGTCGAATTTCATGATTGGCCTTTCGCTTGTGCCAGCACGCCAGCGAGCGTGCGCTCCACCAGGGCGACCTTGAAAGCGTTCTCGTGCGTGGGGCGCGCACCGGCCAGCAGCAGCGCGGTCGTCGCCTTGGCGCCCTGCGGCAAGGCCGCATCCGCCGATTCCAGGCGCCACGGCTTGTGCGCGACGCCTCCGAGCGCCACGCGCCCCGTGCCGTCCTTTTGCACCACCGCGGCCACCGAGATCAGCGCGAAAGCGTACGAAGACCGATCCCGCACCTTGCGGTAGATGTGCGTGCCGCCCGCCGGGGCCGGCAATGTGACGGCCGTGATGAATTCGCCGTGGTCCAGCGCGGTTTCGATGTGCGGCGTGTTGCCCGGCAAGCGATGGAAATCGGCGATGGGAATGCGGCGGGGCTGGCCGTCCGGGCGCACGGTCTCGACCGTGGCGTCCAGCGCGCGCAGGGCCACCGCCATGTCGCTCGGGTGCGTGGCGATGCAGGCCTCGCTCGTGCCCACCACCGCATGCTGGCGGGTGACACCGCCGAGGGCCGCGCAACCGGCGCCCGGCTGGCGCTTGTTGCACGGCATGTTGGTGTCGTAGAAATAGGGGCACCGCGTGCGCTGCAGCAGGTTGCCGGAGGTGGTCGCCTTGTTGCGCAACTGTCCCGACGCGCCGGCCAGCAAGGCCCGCGACAACAGCCCGTAGTCGCGCCGCACGCCGGCGTGGGCGGCCAGGTCGGTGTTGCGCACCAGCGCACCGATGCGCAGCCCGCCGTCGGTGGTGGGCTCGATCTTGTCCAGCCCCAGGCCGTTGATGTCGATGAGGTGCGTGGGCGCCTCGATCTGCAGCTTCATCAGGTCCAGCAGGTTCGTGCCGCCGGCGATGAACCGGGCCTGCGGATTGCCGGCCGCGGCTGCTGCTGCGGCCTGCACCGACGTGGCGCGTTCGTAGGTGAAAGATTTCATGCGGCATCCCCTTTCGCACCGGACACCTCGGTGATGGCATCGAGGATGTTGGAATAAGCCCCGCAGCGGCACAGGTTGCCGCTCATGCGCTCGCGGATCTCGTCGGCCGACAGCAGGGGCTTCGCGGTGAGGTCGCCGCTGACATGGCTCGGAATGCCCGCCTTGATCTCGTCGAGCACGCCGACCGCCGAGCAGATCTGCCCGGGCGTGCAGTAGCCGCATTGGTAGCCGTCGTGCTTCACGAACGCGGCCTGCAAGGGGTGCAGCTTCTGGGGATTGCCCAGGCCCTCGATGGTGGTGACCTGCGCGCCTTCGTGCATCACCGCCAGCGTCAGGCACGCATTGATGCGCCGGCCATCGACGATGACGGTGCACGCCCCGCACTGGCCGTGATCGCAGCCCTTCTTGGTACCCGTGAGGTGCAGGTGCTCGCGCAGCGCATCCAGCAGCGTTGTGCGGGTGTCGAGCGACAGCGTTTTCTGCTCGCCGTTGACGGTCATGCGAACCGGCATCAAGGCTTCGGCATTGGGGGCCGGCAGGCCACGCTGCGGCGATGGCCCCGGGGCCGCCGCGCCCGCTGGAGCCGCCGCCGCCGAAGCGGACGCCGCTCCCACGATGAACAGGTCTCGCCGGGTGAGGGCTGGGTCTTTGAATTTTTCCATCGTGGGGTCCTCCTCAGGAACAGCTTGACCCTGCGGTGGATTCGCGCCGCAGGGTCGGGTGGGCTTGCGTGGGCGTGTCTGTGCACCCCTCACTCGATCCATGCTGCCCAGGAAAGGCTGAGCCGGATGGAAGACAAGGCCGCGTTTGCCTGTCATCCACACGGGGAACGGGCTACGGTCAGAACGCTTTCGGGCGGCCCGGCTGCTGCCGGCGGCGCAGCAGGGCTGAGGGGGCGGCTGCAGCCGGCTGTGGCTTTTCGCGCCACACCGGCGCGTTGCCGGCATCGCGCCCTATGGCGCGCCATGCCCCGTCGTCATAATGGCCGCCATGCCGAACCGCTGGAAACCCAACGTCACCGTGGCCGCCGTCATCGAACAGGACGGCCGCTTCCTGCTTGTGGAAGAAGACACGGCCGACGGGCTGCGGCTCAACAATCCGGCGGGGCACCTGGACCCGGGCGAATCGCCGATCGACGGCTGCGTGCGCGAGGTGCTGGAGGAAACCGCCTGCGACTTCACGCCCGCGGCGCTGGTGGGCGTGTACCTCAACCGCTTCACCCGCACCCGCACGGGCGACGACATCACCTACCTGCGCTTTGCCTTCGCCGGCTCGGTCGGGCCGGTGCATGCCTGGCGCACGCTGGACGACGGCATCGTGCGCACGGTGTGGATGACGCTCGACGAAATCCGCTGCTGCGCCGACCGGCACCGCAGCCCGCTGGTGCTGCAGTGCATCGAGGATTACCTGGCCGGCAAGCGCTACCCGCTGGAGTTGATCCACACCGACCCGAGCGTGCTGCAGCCGCGCTGAGAAGGCCGCCACTCGCCCGCCCGCCGGGACATGAGGGCAAATATCGCACCTGCCGCCGTGTTCATTGGCCTCATTGCTATTGATTACATAGCAAATTGAAAAAGCCGTGTTTCATGCCCTTTGGGCGGCCCGGCGTTCCCGGTCCGGGCGCTCGGCTGTAGCGGCATAAAAAATACAATCCCGGGCATGACAGCAACCCCCAAGCACCGCGTCGTCGTCGGCCTGTCCGGCGGCGTGGATTCCGCGGTCACCGCCCATCTGCTGAAAGCCATGGGCCATGAGGTCGTCGGCATCTTCATGAAGAACTGGGAAGACGACGACGACAGCGAGTACTGCTCCTCCAACATCGACTTCGTGGACGCGGCGGCCGTGGCCGACGTGCTCGGCATCGAGATCGAGCACGTCAACTTCGCCGCCGAGTACAAGGACCGCGTGTTCGCCGAGTTCCTGCGCGAGTACCAGGCCGGCCGCACGCCCAACCCCGACGTGCTGTGCAACGCCGAGATCAAGTTCAAGGCCTTCCTGGACCACGCCATGCGCCTGGGCGCCGAGAAGATCGCCACGGGGCACTACGCCCGGGTGCGGCAGAACGCATCGTCCGGCCTGTTCGAACTGCTCAAGGGGCTCGATCCGTCCAAGGACCAGAGCTATTTTCTGCACCGCCTGAACCAGGCGCAGCTGTCGAAAACGCTGTTTCCCGTGGGCGAGCTGCACAAGACCGAAGTGCGCCGCATCGCCGAGGAGATCGGCCTGCCCAACGCCAGGAAGAAGGATTCCACCGGCATCTGCTTCATTGGCGAGCGGCCGTTTCGCGACTTTCTGAACCGCTACATCCAGAAGGAGCCCGGCGCGATCCGCGACGACAAGGGGCGCACGCTCGGCCGGCACCAGGGCCTGTCGTTCTACACGCTCGGCCAGCGGCAGGGACTGGGCATCGGCGGGGTCAAGGAAAAGGGCGCGCAGCGCGGCGCGGGCGACCACGCACCGTGGTTCGTGGCCCGCAAGGAGCTGGACACCAACACCCTGCGCGTGGTGCAGGGGCACGATCACCCGTGGCTGCTGTCCTACACCCTGCAGGCAGCCGACGCCAGCTGGGTGGCGGGTCACCCGCCCGCGCCGGGCACGCTGGCGGCCAAGACCCGCTACCGCCAGCAGGACGCCGCCTGCGCGGTGACCCAGGCCGAGGGTGCCGATTTCGCGCTGGAGTTTCCGGGTGCGCAGTGGGCCGTCACCCCGGGCCAGAGCGCGGTGCTGTACGACGGCGAAGTCTGCCTGGGCGGCGGCGTGATCGCGGCTTGCGGCTGAGCAAGGCGCGAATCAATACCGTCAATCTGGTGGGCGGCGCGTCCCTGGCGCTGCAGTAACGATCTCCCGACCGCCGCCGAAGGTGCCGCTGGAGGGCCTCCGCAGACCTCCGGCGGCGCGCTGCCAGCCCCGAGCCGTGGCGCAGCAACCGCTCTCACGCCGCTTGCCTGCGCTGCGGCACTGTCCCGCAGGCGCTCGCGCATGGCGCCCAAGGGTTTGAAATCCGCTCAATCCTCCGTAGACTGAATTTCACGCACGCCGGGGAACTTTGTTTCTACAGTCGTGCGGATTCGTGTCAGCCGAACCGTCAGGGAACGCACAGGACGACAAAAGAACGGATCGCTGCACTCCTTCCAAAGCACTGGAGACAAACCAATGACCTGGCAGCAAATCTACGATCCGTTCGGCAACATGATCTTTTCCACCGCGCTGGCCGCGATTCCGGTGGTCGTGATGCTCGCCGCGCTGGGGTTCTTTCACATCAAGGCGCACGTCGCCGCCGGGCTGGGCCTGATCGCGGCGCTGCTGGTGGCCGTCTTCGCCTACGGCATGCCGGCCGACATGGCGGGCCGCGCGGCACTGTACGGCGGCTTCACCGGCCTGTTGCCCATCGGCTGGATCGTGCTGAACATCATCTTTCTGCACCAGTTGACCGAGCAGAACGGCAGCTTCAAGGTGCTGCAGGATTCGCTGTCGGGCATCACCAGCGACCGGCGCATCCAGCTGCTGCTGATCGCCTTCAGCTTCGGGGCGTTCTTCGAAGGCGCCGCCGGCTTCGGCACGCCGGTGGCGGTGACGGCGGCGATCCTGATCGGGCTGGGGTTTTCGCCGCTCGCAGCCTCGGGGCTGTCCCTCATCGCCAACACGGCGCCGGTGGCGTTCGGAGCGCTGGGCACGCCAGTCATCACGCTGGCCAAGGTGCACGGCTACGACTTGATGGAGGTGACGGCGATGGTGGGGCGGCAACTGCCGTTCTTCTCGCTGCTGGTGCCGTTCTGGCTCATCTGGGCCTTCGCCGGGCGCAAGGGCATGTGGGAGATCTGGCCGGCCATTCTGGTGACGGCGGTGGCGTTCGCCGTGCCGCAGTACCTGGTGTCCAACTTCATCGGGCCGGAGCTGGTGGACATCATCGCGGCCATCGTGTCCATGGCATCGCTGGTGGCGTTCCTGCGCGTGTGGAAGCCCAAGACGGTGTGGACGTCGGCCTCGCTGCGCGGGCGCGACGTGAGCGCGGCGGAAGCCAAGCCGCCCCAGCCCGTCACGCAGCACAGCCGCGCAGCGCTGGTGGCTGCGTGGATGCCCTGGGTCATCCTATCGGTGTTCGTCTTCATCTGGGGCCTGCCGCCGGTCAAGGCCTGGCTCAACGGGCTGTTCGCACCCGCGTTTCCCATGGCCGGCCTGCACAACCTGATCGAAAAAGTGCCGCCCGTGGTGCCCGCGCCCACCAAGGAGGCCGCCGTGTACACGCTGAACCTGCTCTCGGCCACCGGCACCGCCATCTTGCTGTCGGCGGTGGTGAGCGCCGTCTTCATGAAGTACAACCCCGTCGCCATCGTGCGCACGTTCTTCAAGACGGTGTGGCTGGTGCGCTTTTCGCTGCTGACCATCGTGCTCATGCTGGCGCTGGGCACGCTCACGCGCTATTCGGGCACCGACACCACGCTGGGCCTGGCGTTCGCCAACACGGGCGTGTTCTATCCGTTCTTCGGCACGCTGATGGGCTGGCTGGGCGTGGCGCTCACGGGGTCGGACACCGCCTCGAACGTGCTCTTCGGGGGCATGCAGAAGGTGGCGGCCGAGCAACTGGGGCTGTCGCCCAACCTGATGGGCGCGGCCAACAGCTCGGGCGGTGTGATGGGCAAGATGATCGATGCGCAATCGATCGTGGTCGCCTCCACCGCCACCCGCTGGTTCAACCACGAGGGCGACATCCTGCGCTACGTGTTCTTCCACTCCATCGCGCTCGCCTGCCTGGTGGGGCTGTACGTGACGCTGCAGGCGTACGTGTGGCCTTTCCACCTGATGGTGGTGCATTGAGCGCCGGCCGCTGGGGGACGTCTGAGGCTTATGGTCTTTTTGGCCTCCAGCGCATATTCCCCTAGGGGGCATAGCTATTAAATCAATAGCAAATGAAGAAAGGGCGCCTCGGCGCCCTTTGCTTTGTGCGGTCGCCGCGATCGGCAGCGCCTCCGCCAGGAAGCGCGCCGCGGCGCGAAAATCACTCGGTGCGCTTGGCGTCCGGATCGCTCGGACCGTTGCGGTCGGAGAGCAGCTCGGCCGGCGGCTCCAGGTCGCCGCTGTCGCTGCCTTCGGCCTCCCACGTGCCGCCATCCCGGCCGGTCTTGCCGCGGGGGTGGGCCATGTCGGTGCCGTCGTCGAAGTTCAACGGGCCGCCGCTGCGCGGGTCGTCGAACGGCTGCACGGAGATGTCGGCCATGCCGTCAGAGACGTCCTGCTCGGCCTCCAGGTGGTCGTTGATGTCGTCGCCTTCCGGCATTTCAGCCGTGGGATCGTCCGTGGGGTCGATGGCGGTATCGGGCAAGGTGGGTGTGCGCATGGAAAGCTCCTTGGGCTGGGGTATTGCGGGGTGTCGCGGGGCGGTCCGAAATAGGAGCGCCGTGTGTCCACAGCTTCGCCCAACCCGCGCGGCGGGGCGGTGGGCGCGGCACCTGTCCCCGGGTAGGAGCGATCCCGCACGGTGCGGCCGTTCAGGGCGGCGTGCCGAATGCGTTCAGCGGAATGCGCAGGTAGGCGATGCCGTTCGCCTCGGGCGGCGGCAGCTGTCCGGCGCGCACATTCACTTGCAGCGACGGCAGCAGCAGCGCCGGCGCGCCCAGGGTGGCATCGCGGGCGCTGCGCAGCGCGACGAACGCCGCCTCGGTCACGCCACCGCCCACATGGATGTTGTGCCGGCGCTGGGCGTCCACCGTCGTTTCCCATTGCGGTGCGCGGCCGGCGGGCGGGTAGTCGTGGCAGACGAACAGGCGCGTGTCGCCCGGCAGCGCCAGCAGCCGCTGGATCGAACGGTAGAGCGTGGCCGCGTCGCCCCCGGGAAAGTCGGCGCGCGCCGTGCCGACATCGGGCATGAACAGCGTGTCGCCCACGAACGCGGCGCCATCCACGAGATAGGCCATGTCGGCGGGCGTGTGCCCGGGCACCCACAGCGCGGTGAGCGGCGTCTGGCCGAGCTGAATCGTTTCGCCATCGCGCATCAGGTGATCGAACGGGCTGCCGTCCGCCGCACCGGCCTGCGCGGGGAACAGCCGGCCGAAGGCGGCCTGCACGGTGCGGATGTGCTCGCCCACCGCGATGCGCCCGCCCGCCTGCGCCTGCACATAGGGCGCGGCCGACAGGTGGTCGGCATGCACGTGGGTTTCCAGAATCCACTGCACCGCCAGCCCCTCGGCACGCACGTGGGCCAGCACCGCATCGGCCGAGCGGGTGGCCGTGCGGCCCGCAGCCGCATCGAAATCCCGCACCGGATCGATGACCGCCGCACAGCGCGTGGCCAGGTCCCATACGAGATGGGTCACCGTGCCAGTGGCGGGGTCGAAGAACGACTGAAGGGCGGTGGAGCGGGGCATGGGAGCGCTTTCGTCATGGAACAATCTAACGGTAGATATTATGTAATTTGATATATTGAAGTCAACGCCGCCCCTTTCTCGCGGTTTTTTGCCGGATCTCTTCCTCATGGACCCTCGTCCCACCCCCATCGACCCCGAGCGGCTGCGCCAGGCCGCCACCCAGGCCGTATCGGCCCTCAAGGCCCTGGCCAACGAAGACCGCCTGCTGCTGCTGTGCCAGTTGTCGCAAGGCGAGCAGTGCGTGAGCGACCTGCAGGCGGCCCTCGGCATTCAGCAGCCCACGCTGTCGCAGCAACTGGGCGTCTTGCGCACGCAGGGCGTGGTGGACACCCGCCGCGAGGGCAAGAACATTTACTACCGCGTGGCCGATGCCTCGCTGCTGGACATCCTGGCAGTGCTGTACCGTCTTTACTGCCCCAAGGACTGAACCGCATGGCCATCGACTGGAACGTTTTCACCCCGGGCACCGCGCTGGCGGGCGGTGCGCTCATCGGGCTCGCGGCCGGGGGCTTTTTTCTGCTGGCAGGGCGCATCGCCGGCATCAGCGGGGTAGTGGGCGGGCTGCTGCGGCCGCGGCGCGGCGATACCGCGTGGCGCCTGGCCTTCGTGGCCGGCCTGATGGCCGCGCCGCTGGCGTATGCGCTGGCCGCACCGCTGCCCGCGGTGCACATCGACGCCAGCGCTGGCATGCTCATCGCGGCGGGGCTGCTGGTGGGCGTGGGCACGCGCTACGGCGCTGGCTGCACCAGCGGCCACGGCGTGTGCGGCCTGTCGCGGTTTTCGGGGCGATCGCTGGCCGCCACGGTGGTTTTCATGGCGGCCGGCATGGCCACCGTGTTCGTGCTGCGGCACCTCGGTTGACGCAAAGAAAAGGAGCACGTCCATGTCTCTGGTGATCGCATTCGGCGCTGGCCTGGTCTTCGGGCTGGGACTGCTCATCTCCGGCATGGCCGACCCGGCCAAGGTGCTGGGATTTCTGGACATCGCCGGGCCCTGGGACCCCTCGCTCGCGCTGGTGATGGGCGGCGCGGTGGGCGTGGCCATGGTGGCCTTCGCACTGGCGCGCCGGCGGGGCACCACGCTGCGCGGCACGCCGCTGCAGTGGCCCACTGCGCGGGGCATCGATGCGCGGCTGGTCGGCGGCGGGGTGCTGTTCGGCATCGGCTGGGGACTGGCGGGCCTGTGCCCCGGCCCGGCCCTGGTGCTGCTGGGCATGGGCGCACCGGACGCCTGGCTGTTCGCTGCGGCGATGCTGGCGGGCATGGCCGTGTTCGAGGGCATCGAGCGATGGCGCAGGCGCGACTGACCGACGGCTCGGGCATCCGACACGCGCGGCGGCTCAGGGGCTTTGGAGTGCAATGAGAAGCCTTCGGATGTGGGCCGATTTCCTGCCCCGCGATGGCGTTTGGCCGACACGCCGCCGCCGGCGCGGCCCCTAGATTGGTGGGCTTCGAAAAGGAGCCTTCCCATGAACTCTTCCGCAACGCAATCCCCATCCGCCGGTGCCCGCAAAGTGGCCATCCTCGTGACCGACGGCTTCGAGCAGGTCGAACTGACCGGTCCGCGCCAGGCCCTGCAGGACGCCGGCTTCACCACGCAGATCATCGCCCCGAAGTCCGGCCAGGTGCAGGGCTTCAACCATGACGAAAAGGCCGACACCTTCCCGGTGGACAGCACGCTCGACCAGGCCGACCCCGCCCAGTTCGACGCCGTGCTGCTGCCCGGCGGCGTGGTCAATGCCGACGCCCTGCGCACGGAGGCCAAGGCCCAGGCTTTCGTGAAAGCCATCGACCAGGCCGGCAAACCCATCGCCGTGATCTGCCATGGCGCCTGGCTGCTGGTGGACGCGGACCTCGTGCGCGGCAAGACGCTGACGAGCTGGCCCAGCCTCGCCACCGACCTGCGCAACGCGGGCGCCACCTGGGTGGACGAAACCGTGCACGTCGAGGGCCGCTGGGTCAGCAGCCGCAAGCCCGACGACATTCCGGCGTTCAATGAAAAGCTGGTGGAGACCGTGGGCGCCTGAGCGCGCAGGGTGGCGGATGCACCCAGAAAAAAAGCCCGTCTTCCTTCGAAGCCGGGCTTTGGGCGGTGTCAGCCGCCGAAGCGGCTTTTAGCCATTGGGTCTTTCAGAACGGAATGTCGTCATCCATGTCGTCGAAGCCCGAAGCCGCACGCGGGGCCTGGGCAGCAGGTGCCGGTGCCGGACGGGGCGCCGGCGCTGGAGGCCGCTGGGCGGGTGCCGGGGCAGGGCGGCGTGCCGGTGCAGGGGCAGCGCTGTTGTCGTAGCCGCCATCGTTGCCGCCACCGCCGTAGCCGCTGTCTTCATAGCCCCCACCACCGCCTTGGCCGCCCCCGCCCATGCCCTGGCGGCTGCCCAGCATCTGCATGCTGTCGGCCCGGATTTCAGTGGTGAATTTTTCCACGCCGGCCTGGTCGGTCCACTTGCGGGTGCGCAAGCTGCCTTCCACGTAGACCTGCGAGCCTTTGCGCAGGTACTGACCCACGATTTCCGCCAGGCGGCCGTTGAAGACGATGCGGTGCCACTCGGTGGATTCCTTGTTCTCACCGGTGTTCTTGTCGCGCCAGCGGTCGGTCGTGGCGATGGTGACGTTGGCGACCTGATCGCCGCTGGGGAACGTGCGCATTTCGGGATCGCGCCCGAGATTGCCCACGATGATGACTTTGTTGACGGATGCCATGGTGTGTAAGGGCCTGTAGAGAATGGTGGAAGAAAGGCACTACGGCCTGCGCAATCTGCTTTAAAAGTAAAAAACAGGCTGCGAAGAGAGGCGTCGATTGTGCCCGATTCGCCCCGGGCGCGAAGCACCCCGCGCCCAAGCCCATGCCACAATAAAAACGCCTTTTCCAACGCCCCAACGCCGGCCCCGGCCTTCCTGCCCATGCACCGCCAACCCGATTTTCTTCACAACCTGCGGCAGGAGTTCGCGGACGGCTGGCGGTGGGTCGAGCGTGCGATCGTGCTGGCCTACGCGGCCGTGGCCGGGCTTTTCGTGGTGGCCTTCACGCTCATGGCGGAATGGGCGTTCGAGCGCTTCGAGCAAGTGCTGCATTGGCAGGGCGGCTGGGCCGTGCTGCTGTGGACCCCGGCCATCACGGCGGGCATCGTGTGGGCCACGCGCCGTTTCATGCCGGGGGCCGCAGGCTCGGGCATTCCGCAGGTGATGGCAGCGCTGGAGCCGGGGCTGCAGCCCAGCCAGCGCGGCTACTTCGTCTCGCTGCGCATGTCGCTGGCCAAGATCGTGCTGGGCAGCGCGGGCTTTCTGGCCGGGCTGTCCATGGGGCGCGAAGGCCCGTCGGTACAGGTGGCGGCCGGCGTGATGCAGCACGCGCAGCGGTGGCTCGGGCCGCGCTCGGGCATCACCAGCCATGCGCTGCTGGTGGCCGGCGGGGCCGCCGGGATTGCCGCGGCGTTCAATGCGCCGCTGGCGGGCGTGGTGTTCGCCATCGAAGAGCTGTCGCGCAAGCTCGAGTCGCGCAGCAGCGGGCTCATCATCGCGGCCATCGTGCTGGCCGGGCTGATGGGCGTGTCGTTCTTCGGCAATCTGAGCTACTTCGGGGTGATCCGCGTGCCACGGCTGGGCTGGGACGCGTTGCTGCCGGGCCTGTGCGTGGCACTGGTGTGCGGCGTTCTCGGCGGCTTGTTCGCCAAGCTCATCACGGCCTCGCTCACCAATGCGCCCAGCCGGCTGAACGAGCTGCGGGCCCGGTTCCCCGTGCGGTTCGCCGCCGCGGGTGGTTTAGGGGTCGCGGTGATCGGCCTGGCCACCGGCGGCGCCACATTCGGCGCGGGCTCGGAAGCGGTCAAGCACATGCTGGCCGGGCAGGCCGATGTTCCGGCGTTCTACGTCACGCTGAAATTCATCGCCACGTGGCTCACCGCATGGTGCGGCGTGCCGGGCGGTTTCTTCGCGCCGGCGCTGTCGATCGGCGCGGGCGTGGGGCACAACGTTTCGCTGCTGGCCAGCCCCGACATCGCACCGGCACTCATCGCCATGGGCATGGCGGCTTTCCTGGCGGCGGTCACGCAGGCGCCTTTGACGGCCTTCATCATCGTGATGGAGATGGTGGACGGCCATGCAATGGTGCTCAGCCTCATGGCCTCGGCCATGCTGGCCAGCCTGGTGTCGCGCATGCTGGTGCGGCCCCTGTACGAAACGCTGGCCATGCACCTGCTGGACAAGGTCGGGGCCGCGAACCGCGCCCCTGCCGCAGAGCCGGCGGCACCGCCACCGCGCTGAGGCTTCGCGAAGGGTTTTGCAGCACATCCGTTACCCTCGGCGCATGCGCGCTTCCCTCTGCCTTGCCCTGTTGTCCACAGCCCTGGTGCTGGCCGGCTGCGGCACCACGCCCCAGCCCCGGTCTTCGCGCGGCAGCGTCCAGTATTCGCAGCTGTCGCCCGACCAATCGAGCGACATCGCCATCCATGCGCTGGGCCTGGTGGGCACGCCCTACCGCTACGGCGGCAACACGCCCGAAGGCGGATTCGACTGCAGCGGACTGATCGGCTACGTGTACAAGAGCCGCGCGGGCATCGCGCCGCCGCGCACGGTGGCGCAGCTGAACGACTTCGGGCAGCCGGTGGACGGCAGCGAACTGCGCACGGGCGACCTGGTGGTCTTCGGTTCGGGCCGGCCGACCCACGCCGGCATCTACGTGGGCGAGAACCGGTTCGTCCACGCACCTTCCACCGGCGGCGAGGTGCGGATGGACCGGCTCGATTCCCGCTACTGGTCGCGCCAGAAGACGGCGTTTCGCCGGCCCTGAGGCTCCGGACCCACGCCAGGAGCGCGCAAGCGCCGGGCCCACGCGCGCGACAATCGCTGCCATGACGCCCACCGCAACCCCCCACGTGCACCGCACCGCCACCCCGCTTTCCACCCACGACACGACGCGCATCGACGACACGCGCATCAAGGCCGTGCGGCCGCTGATCACGCCCGCGCTGCTGCAGGAGTGGCTGCCCACGCCCCCGGCCGCGCTGCAGCTCGTCGAAACCAGCCGCGCGGCGATCTCGCGGGTGCTGCACGGGCAGGACGATCGGCTGGTCGTGGTGGTGGGGCCCTGCTCTATCCACGACCATGGGCAGGCCATGGAATACGCCCGCCAGCTCAAGGAACACGCCGATGCGATGGCGCAGGACCTGCTTGTGGTCATGCGCGTGTATTTCGAAAAGCCCCGTACCACCGTGGGCTGGAAGGGTTACATCAACGACCCGCACCTGGACGGCAGCTTCGCCATCAACGAAGGGCTGGAAATGGCGCGCGCGCTGCTGCTGGACGTGCTGGCACTGGGCCTGCCGGTGGGCACGGAATTTCTCGACCTGCTCAGCCCGCAGTTCATCAGCGACCTGGTGAGCTGGGGCGCCATCGGCGCGCGCACGACCGAAAGCCAGAGCCACCGGCAACTGGCCAGCGGCCTGTCGTGCCCGGTGGGCTTCAAGAACGGCACCGACGGCGGCGTGAAGGTGGCCAGCGATGCGATCCTGGCGGCGCAGGCACCGCATGCGTTCATGGGGATGACCAAGATGGGCCAGTCGGCGATCTTCGAGACGCGGGGCAACAACGACTGCCACGTGATCCTGCGCGGCGGCAAGCAGCCCAACTACGCCGCGCCGTCGGTGGACGCCGCCTGCCAGCTGCTCCAGGCAGCTGGCCTGCGCGCGCAGGTGATGGTGGACGTCTCGCATGCCAACAGCAGCAAGCAGCACAGCCGGCAGATCGACGTGGCCGCCGACGTGGCGGGGCAGGTCGCAGGCGGCGACCTTCGCATCATGGGCGTCATGATCGAAAGCCATCTGCGGGAAGGCCGGCAGGACATCGTGGCCGGCCAGCCTCTGGCGCACGGGGTGTCGGTGACCGATGCCTGCATCAGCCTGGCGCAGACGGTGCCGGTGCTCGAGGGCCTGGCGCAAGCGGTGCGGGCCCGGCGCGCAGCGCGGCAGGCGGCGAGCCAGGCCAGGGAATAGGCCACGGGATAGGCCAGGAAGCAACACCGGCCTAGGCGGTGCCGGTGTAGCATTGCCCGTTACTATTTGTATTCATTTTTCGCCGAAGCCTTTCGACCTCGAATGTCCATGCAGGTGTTGCCGCCAACCGATCCATGCCACCGGCCGCTTGCCGGTCCACGGGCCCTCTGAGCATGCCGCTGCAGGCCGCTCCCGTGGGCAAACGCCTGGAAGCGCTGCGCTCGTGCGCTGTCCTGGACACTCCGGCGGAAGAGGCCTTCGACCAACTGGCGCGCCTGGCGGCACGCCTTTGCGGAATGCCCATGGCGGCGATCGGCTTCGTCGACCAGGGCCGTGAATGGTTCAAGGCCAGCACCGGCATCGAACTGCAATCGCTGGATTCGGCCCATCCGCTGTGCGCCCTGGCGGTGGACGGCCGCGTGGTGCAGGTGCCGGACACACATGCGCATGCCTCGCTGCGCCGCCACCCGCTGGTCATTGCGGGCCCCCGGGTGCGCTCCGTGGTCTGCATGCCGCTGGTGACGGCTGAAAAATGGGTGCTGGGCGCCGTGGTGGTGATGTCCACCAAACCCGGCACGCTGCAGCCGCCCCAGCTCGAATCGCTGCGCGCGGTGGCCGGGCAGGCCGTGGCCCTGCTGGAGTTGCGCCGCAGCCAGCGCAACCAGGCGCGCATGGCCACCGAACGGGCCGCCAGCGACGAGCGCTTCAACCTCGTGGCGCGCGCCACGGCCGATGCGATCTGGGACTGGAACCTGAACGACGACTCCATGTGGTGGAACGAGGGCATGCAGACGCTGTTCGGCGTGCCCATGCAGACGCTGCCGCACGACAGCACCTCGTGGACGCTGCGCCTGCACCCCGAAGACAGCGACGCGGTGCTGGAAAGCATTCATGCCGCCATCGAAGGTTCGGCCAAGCACTGGAGCGAGGAATACCGCTTTCGCCGCTACGACGGCAGCTACGCCTGGGTGCAGGACCGCGGCTTCGTGATCCGCAACGCCGAGGGCCGCGCCATCCGAATGGTGGGCGGCATGACCGACATCAGTTCGCAAAAGGACAGCGCGCTGCAGGCGCTGGACGAGGCCCGCACCCACGCCGAACTGGTGCGCGTGCAGCAACAGATTTCATCGCTCGAACTGTCCATGGACGAGGTGCTCCAGCTCGTGGCCCGCACCGCGATGGAGCTGGCCGATGCCGGCGGCGCCATGGTGGTGATGCGCGAGGGCGACCAGGCCCGCGTGCAGGCGAGCATCGGCATGCGGGCGGTTCCGGTGAACGACGTGCGCGCGATCGAAGGGTACGAGCTGTGGCTGCGCATCGATGCCGGAGAGACGGTGTGCAGCCAGCCGGCCGTTCCCCAGGCCACCGCATCGCTCGCGATTTTCGAGCCGGGACCGGTGGCTTTCATCGCGGCGCCGGTACGGGCGGGCGACGCGGTGGTGGGCATGCTCAAGGTGAACGGCGACCCGCTGGGCTCGTTTTCGCAGCGCCACGTGGCGCACGTGCAGATCCTGGCCGAATCGCTGGGCGCGGTGGTGCAGTTGCGGCGCTACGCCTCGCAGCTGCATGCGTCCGAGCAGCAGTACCGGCTTTTGTTCGACGCGCATCCCCAGCCCATGTGGGTCTATGAGCTGCGCACGCTGCGCATCCTTGCCGTCAACCGGGCCATGGTTCGCCATTACGGGTACAGCGAAGCCGAACTGCTGTGCATGACCACGCCCTCCCTCTGGCCCGAAGAGGAGCGGGCAGAGCGCGCCGCGCAGGCGCGGGTCATTGCCCCCGATGCCCACAGCGACGGCGTGCACCGCCGGCACCGCAAGAAGGACGGCACGGTGATCGACACCGAGGTCTATGCGGGCGGCATCGAATTCAACGGCGTGCCAGCGCGGCAGGTGCTGGCCACCGACGTCACCCAGCGCATGCGCGTGGAGCGCGAACTGGCGCGCGTGGGCAGCATCCAGCGGCTGTTGGCGGCCTGCAACGAATCGTTGGTACGCGCCACCTCCGAGGCCGACCTGCTGCGCGAGGTGTGCCGCATCGCCACCGACGTGGGCGGCTACCGCATGGCCTGGGTCGGGATGGTGCGTGACGACGCGCGCCAGAGCATCGAGCCCGTGGCCTGGGGCGGACACAACAGCGAACGCTATGTCGAAAGAATGCACCTGAGCTGGTCGGCCGACCAGCCGGGTGGCCAAGGGCCGGCCGGGCTGGCGGTGCGCAGCGGCCGCCCGGTGATCGTGCGCGACATCCGGCTCGACCCGCTGTTCACCCTCTGGGCCGAGCGCATGCTGCGCCAGGGCCTTCACTCGGTGATCAGCCTGCCGCTGCGCAATGCCGAGCGCTCTTTCGGCCTGCTGTACCTCTACCCGCCGCATGTGCTGGAGATCGGCGCCGAAGAAACCGAGTTGCTGCAGCAACTGGCCAACGACCTCGCCTTCGGCATCGAAAGCCTGCGCACCCGCCAGGACCAGCAGCGGCTGCAAAGCGTGGTGCTCAAGGCGGCCGCGGCCATCTCGGCCAGCACCGGAACCGAATTCTTCAAGCAGCTGGCGAGCAACATGGCCGATGCCCTCGGGGCCCAGGCGGGCTGCGTGACGCGGCTGCTGCCGACGGTGGAGGGGCAGGCGCCTCGCGCGGTCACGCTGTCGCGCGTGCAGGACGGCGTCGTTCAGCCCAATGCCGAATATTCGCTGGAAGGCACGCCGAGCCTGCGGCTTGCGACCGAGGCGGAATACGTCGTCACGACGGGGGTCTCCGAGATGTACCCGCGCTCGCCCATCGCGGCGCTGGGAGCGCAGAGCTACGTGGGCCAGCAGTTGCGCGATGCCGAAGGGCGGCCGATCGGGCTGATCTTCGTGATCTTTCGCGAACCGCTGGAGCGGCCGGCCCTGGTTTCCTCGACCTTGCGCATCTTCGCGGCCCGCGCCACGGCCGAAATGGCCCGCCAGGCCTCGGACGCGCACATCCGGCGCCAGGCCTCGCTGCTGGACAAGGCCCGCGACGCGATCATCGTGCGCGACCTGGAGCACCGCATCACCTTCTGGAACCAGGGCGCGGAGCGCATGTACGGCTGGTCGCAGGAACAGGTGCTGGGCCGCACCATCGACATGCTGCTCTACCAGAACGCCGCCGAATTCCTGCGCGCCACCGAGACGACGCTGGAGCAGGGCGAGTGGACGGGCGAGATCGTGCAGTTCCACCAGGACGGGCATGCGATCGACGTGGAAGGCCGCTGGACCCTGGTGCGCGACGAAAGCGGCCAGGCCGAATCCATCCTGGCCATCCACACCGACATCGGACACCGCAAGGCCACCGAGCGCGAGATCCAGCGCCTGGCGTTCTTCGACTCGCTCACCGGCCTGCCCAACCGCATGCTGCTCATGGACCGCATGCACCAGGCGCTGGCCACGGCCCAGCGGCGCCGGCAGGGCGGGGCGCTGCTGTTCATCGACCTGGACAACTTCAAGACGCTGAACGACACGCTCGGCCACGACAAGGGCGACCTGCTGCTGCAGCAGGTGGCGCAGCGCCTGAACACCTGCGTGCGCACCGTGGACACGGTGGCCCGGCTGGGCGGGGACGAATTCGTGGTGATGATCGAGGCGCTCAGCCCCCGGCCCGACGAGCTGGCCCTGAGCGCACGGGTGGTGGGTGAGAAGATCCTTTCGGTGCTGAGCGCCCCCTATGCCCTGGAAGGCTACCAATACCGCAGCACGCCCAGCATCGGCGTGGCGCCTTTCACCGACGGCCAGTCCACCGTGGGCGAACTGCTCAAGCAGGCGGACCTGGCCATGTACCAGGCCAAGACCGCCGGGCGCAACACGCTGCGGTTTTTCGACCCCGGCATGCAGGCCGTGGTGACGGCCAGGGCCGAGCTGGAAGACGACCTGCGCGCCGCGCTCGCCAAGGAAGAGTTCCTGCTGCACTACCAGCCGCAGGTGGACACGCTGAACCGCGTGGTCGGCGTGGAAGCGCTGGTGCGCTGGCCCCACCCCAAGCGCGGCATGGTGCCGCCAAGCGACTTCATCCCGCTGGCCGAGGAAACCGGCCTGGTGCTGGCCCTGGGCCGCTGGGTGTTGCACACCGCCTGCACCCTGCTGGCCAGCTGGCAGGACGAACCATCGCTGTCCCACCTCACCATGGCGGTGAACGTGAGCTCGCGCCAGTTCCACCATGCCGGGTTCGTGGACGACGTGGTGCGGGCCCTGGTGTTCACCGGCGCGCCGGCCGACCAGCTCAAGCTGGAGCTGACCGAAAGCCTCTTCGTGGAAGACATGGAAACGACCATCGCCACGATGTCCGCCCTGCGCGCCCACGGCGTGGGTTTCTCGCTGGACGACTTCGGCACCGGCTATTCCTCCCTGAGCTACCTCAAGCGCATGCCGTTGGACCAGCTCAAGATCGACCAGAGCTTCGTACGCGATCTGCTCAGCGATCCCAACGACGCGGCGATCGTTGACACCATCATTGCGCTTTCGCGCAGCCTCGGCCTGGACGTGATCGCCGAAGGCGTCGAGACCGGCGCACAGCGCAACCGCCTCGCGCAGGCGGGCTGCCAGCTGTACCAAGGCTACTTTTTCAGCCGCCCCCTGCCGGCGGACGTGCTCGAACGGTTTCTGCGGCAAGCGCCGAACTAAGAGCCCCGTTGAGGGCAAAGGCCACAGGCAAGCCCCTGCCGGGCGGCTGAGCGCGGTCTGCGCTCTGGGTCAACCCCCACCCCCTGCCAAACCTGTTGGGCGGCTTCCTGCTCTGCCAATCCTCTCCTCCGAATGCCGACGCCCCTGGCTGTGCTTCCGCCCGGCTGTTTTACTGTCTTCTCCTTAATGTCTTTATCAATACATAGTCGTAGTAGTAAGCACGGCTGTTTTTTGTGGATAACTGGTTTTTCCCTTGTCGGATCAAGGCACTTGCGTTGCCGTGAACCATGTGGGCGGAACCCCGGTCCCGCTGTCGCGGCGACGGGGACAAAACCTGCGATGCGTGTTTCGCTGTGGACAAGTGGCCAGTTGTGCCGGAAATATCCCCAGGGTTGTTCATCGGATGGCGTTTTTCCAAGCGCTTCAGGGCCAAACCGGCTGCCAAGCCGCGAACCGTCTTGCCGAACGAGCCAGTGCTTCGTGATGCTTTTGCCAACAAGGCGCCACAAATTCCTTTTTGAGCGAGCGGCGATCCGGCGCTTGCTTGGCCGTGTCCATTTTTGTGCCCCCCAAAAACGTCCCATCCAGCCCTGTCCACGGCTCCAAAACCCAGCGCGGCGGATGTTCCTGTTATTCCATTAAAGGTTCTATAAATACATAGCAGTAGTAGTAGAGCAGCCCCTTTTCTGTGGACAAGGGAGATTTCCTCAATGCTGCCAAGCACTTGGGTGCCGTCAAACCCTGTGGCGCTGGCCGGGTGAACTGGCACGCCGGGCGACAACAACTTCGGCAGTTCGGATTTCGCTGTGGATAACCCATGGGTTGTGCTTTTGATGTCCCCAGGCTTATCCACAGTGCCCGGTCGACGGTCTGAAATTGGGCTTTCTTTCTGCTTCTTCGCATCGCGCAAGAAAAAGGGCCCCGAAGGGCCCTTGGTGTTTTCACTCCCTGCGCCGGCAGGCTGCAGGGAGGAGCGAGTTCACACCCCTCAGAAGTGGTACGCGTAGCGCAACTGCACGAAGTTTTCGCCCGGGTTGGGCTTCTTGATGCCGGCGTTGGACAGATGCTGCACCCGCACCATGATCTCGTGCTCGCGCTGCGCACCCAGGCTGTAGCCCACGCCCAGGTGGGAGCCGAAGTTGTACCGGGTGCTGAATTCCTTGTCGGGGATGTGGTACTTGCTGTCCGCGTAGGTGATGCCCACGCCGCCTTCCCAGAACCAATTGGCACGGCCGTTGTCCGGGCGCATGCGGAAGGTGGGGGTGAAACCGATCAAGGTGATGTTGCCCGGGCCGTCCACGCCATTGAACGACCAGCGGCTCGCATAGATGTCCCAATAGCCCCGGACCTCGTTGCCCCAGAAGGCGCCCTGCCAGTCCCAGGGCAGGGTCACGCCGACGGTGGCCGTGTCGGTCTGGTGGCGGGCCCAGCCGCCTTGCACATAGACGGAAGGGCTGATGCCCGATGGTGCGGTTTGCGCCTGGACGGTGCCCGTTGCGGCCACGCAGGCCAGGGCCACGAAAAAAGCGTTTCCGCGCAGCAAGGCGCGGAAACGCAGGAGTGGGTTGATCGGCATAGAAATCCCTCGAATGGATGACTGTTAGGTCTGCACAAAGTGTGTAACCCACTGTATGTGCTCCTCCGGGGGTGCGCTGTAGGCAGCCGCCTCAACCGCGCGGGGCGGTCGGGAACTGCCTGCGCACGGTGCACAGGTCGCCAGACTGTGCACCGCTTTGCCGTCGGTTACTGAGGCGCCGGTGCAGGGGCCGTGGGTGCTGCAGGAGCGGAAGGGCGCTCGCCGCGCGGCCCGCCGTGGCGGCCATGCTTGCCGGGTTCGCCGTCCTTGGGGCCGCCCATGCCGGGGTGGTGGCGGTGCATGCGGCGGCTTTCCTCGTCGAACGTCTTTTGCTGCGCTGGCGTCAGCGCGGCATAGAACGCCTTGGTGGCTTCGCCGCGGCGGTCGGCTTCGGCACTGTGCTGGGCGCGCATGGCGCGCATGCGGTCGATGCGCTCAGGCGTGGTCAGCTGGTCCAGGCCCTTGGGGTCCAGGCGTGCGCCGCGCTCTGGCGGTTGCATCGCGGCCTTGAAGGTTTCCCAGGCGGGTTGCTGGGCCGGCGTGAGTTGCAGTTTCTGCTGCAGTGCATTGGCGCGCTGTTCCATGCGGGCCTGGCGCTGTTCGGGGCTGGGCATGCGGTGGCGCGGGCCCTCTTGCGACTGGCCGGCCGCGGGGGGTGCGGAAGGCGCAGGGGTTTGTGCGAAGGCGGGTGCGGCCAGGGCGGCCAGCAGGGCGGTGGCGGCGGCAGCGCCGGCGATGCGTCGTTGGAAGAAGATAGCCATGGTGGTTCCTTTCTTGCCCCAGGGGGCGAGTGGGTCCGCCGCAACGCCCGTTGCAGCGGTTGATGGCTAGTCTCTCCCCGCCGTGTATCGCCGGCGTGAGGGGTTCATGTGGCTGTGTAAAGTTGTGACAAGGGTTGGTTGACCGGGCAGGGCAGTTCAGGCACCGAATGGCCCGCTACCGCCGTATTGATTGCGCAGGCAGCTATTAAAAAAATAGCAAACCAGAAAAAATGCTGTTTTGTCCCTTGCATCCGGCCGGGGTGCGGCCGACCGCACCGCCGACAATGGCGGCCCCGCTGCACCGCGCCGCCTGCGCAGCTTGCGGCGAAGGGTTGCCAATGAACGTCAGAGCTGAAGGATTTCCGTGTTCAAGAACATGATCGTGTACCGCATCGCGCCGCAATGGCAGGTGGACCTGTCGCAGGTCGAAGAGGCGCTGGCCAAGACGCCGTTCGTGGAGTGCGGCGCCACGCAGGAAAAATCGCTGGGCTGGGTCCCGCCGCGCGGCGATGCGCATGGCCTGATGGCCGAATCCGTGGGCGGGCAATGGGTGCTGCGCTTCATGGTCGAGTCCAAGATGCTTCCGGGCTCGGTGCTCAACCGCAAGGTCAAGGAAAAGGCCGCGCGCATCGAGCAGGAAACCGGCCGCAAGCCCGGCAAGAAGGAATCGAAAGAGCTGAAGGACGAAGCCAAGCTCGATCTGCTGCCCATGGCTTTCACCAAGCAGGGATCGATGTGGGTGTGGATCGACCCGCAGGCCCACTGGCTGGTGCTGGACACCAGCAGTCAGTCGCGCGCCGATGAGGTCGTCACCCTGCTGGTGGAGGCGCTGCCCGGCCTGTCGGTGGCGCTGCTCGATACGCAGACCTCGCCCCAGGCCGCCATGTCGCATTGGCTCAGCACGCAGGAACCGCCCGTGGGGTTCAGCGTGGACCGCGAGTGCGAACTCAAGAGCGCCGACGAGGCCAAGGCCGTGGTGCGCTATGCCCGCCATCCGCTGGACATTGACGAGGTGCGCGAGCACATCGCCGCCGGCAAGCTGCCCACCAAGCTCGCGATGACCTGGGACGACCGCGTCTCGTTCCTGCTGAGCGAGGGCCTGCAGGTGCGCAAGATCGCTTTCCTCGACACCGTGTTCGAAGGCACCAAGGCCGACGACGGCGGCTTCGACACCGATGTGGCCATCGCCACGGGCGAATTAGCGAAGCTGATTCCCGACCTGATCGAAGCGCTGGGGGGCGAAGGCCGCACCGAACTGGGCGGCACGCCTGCCGCGGCACCGGCGGCCGACGCTTCTGCGCCCGCACCTTCCGACCGCCCTGCGGCCGTGGCGGCCAACGGGGCCGAGGACGACGACGCGCCGTTCTGACCCATCGGCCTGTGGGCAAAACGAACCCGCATTGCCGTAGGGCCATCGTTTGGCGACAGGGCCCGCTGCGTGCACGATGGTTACCGCTGACGGGCTTGGTGTGGCGGTCCACGCATCGCGCTGTCCTCGATACTGTCCCCGTTACCCGCCCGGCCGGCCTGGACCGATGGCCGACCGGCGCATTCCGCCGACCCGTGAAAACCGTTGCCTGGAGGTATTCGATGACCGTCATCACCCGTTCCGTTGTCAGCAGCGCCATCGCCGTTGTCGCCCTGTTCGCCGGCCCCGCGCAGGCGCACCACGGCTGGTCGTGGGCCGAGGAAGCCCAGTCCGAACTCGCGGGCACCGTGCAGCGCGTGCAAATGGCGCCGCCCCACCCGACGCTGGAGGTGAAAACCGCCGAGGGCACCGTCTGGCGCGTCGAGCTGGGCAATCCGTCGCAGACCGAGCGCTCCGGCTTCAACGAAGCGTCTGCCAAGCCGGGCGATGCCATCACCGCCACCGGCAACCGCGATCGGGACGCATCCCAGCGGCGCATGAAGGCCGTGCAGATCCAGGTCGGCGGCAAGACCTACGACCTCTACCCCGAGCGCATCCAGAAACCCAAAAACTGAGAGCGCATGGATCTCGCTGGGCTCGCGCCCCTGCTGGACGCCCTGGCCGCATCGGCTCCCGCAGCGTGGCTGCGGCGCTCCGGCACGGCCTACCTGGTGGTCAATGCGTCGCACATCGCCGCCCTCGGCCTGGGCGTGGGCGCGGCGTTGCTGCTGGACCTGCGCCTGTGGGGAATCATCGGGCGGCGCATTCCGCTCGCGCTGCTTGGCCCGTTCCTGTCGCGCGCGGCGGCGGCCGGGCTCGCGCTGGCCCTGGCCACCGGGCTGTGGCTCTTCGCCACCCGGCCGGGTGACTACCTGGCCAACCCGGCCTTTCTGGTGAAGGTCGGCCTGATCGCCTTCGCGCTGGTCAACGCACTGTCGCTGCACGCCGGCGGCCACTGGGACCGCGCCCTGCGCGAGGGGCATGCCGGCGGCCTCGTGCGCGCGCAGGCCGCGGTGTCGCTCACGCTGTGGCTGGGCGCCGTGCTGGCCGGGCGCTGGATCGGATTCTTGTAGCACCCCTGCGGCTACCATCCCGTCCATGGCGCTCAACTGGGTCTGGATCGGGTTCTTCACCGTGGCCTTCGCCACGGCGGTGGTGCGCTGGCTGCTGGGGGCGGACGGCATCTTCCAGGCCCTGCTGGCGGCGCTGTTCGACGCAGCCCGCTCGGGCTTCGAGATATCGCTGGGCCTGGCCGGCGTGATGGCGCTGTGGCTGGGCCTGCTGCGCGTGGGCGAGCGCGCCGGCATGATCGAGCTGCTCGCCCGGGCGGCTGCCCCACTGCTGCGGCGGCTCTTTCCCGGCGTGCCCGACGGCCACCCGGCGCAGGGCGCGATGACGATGAACCTCTCGGCCAACCTGCTGGGCCTGGACAACGCTGCCACGCCGCTCGGCCTGACCGCCATGCGCGAGTTGCAGACGCTCAACACCGGCCAGCCCGACACCGCCAGCAACGCACAGATCATGTTCGTGGTGCTGAACACCGCCGGCCTCACGCTCATTCCCACCTCGGTCATCGCCATCCGCCAGAGCCTGGCACTCAAGCAGGGCCTGGGCGCGGGCTTCAACGCGGCGGACATCTTCCTGCCCACGCTGCTGGTCACCTTCGCCTCGCTCCTGGCGGGCCTGCTGGCCGTGGCCGTGTGCCAGCGCCTGCCCCTGTGGCGCGGGCGCTTCCTGCTGCCTCTGCTGGCCGTGGCGGGCTTACTGGCGGCAGCGGTCGCGGCACTGGCCCGGCTGCCGGCCGACCAGGCCGCGCGCGTGGCCGGCACCACGGGGGCGGCCGTCATCCTGAGCGTGGTCATGCTGTTCATCGTGGCCGGCGCCGTGCGGCGGATCAACGTGTACGACGCCTTCATCGAAGGCGCCAAGGAAGGCTTCGGGGTGGCGGTGCAGATCGTGCCCTACCTCATCGCCATCCTCGCGGCCATCGGCATGTTCCGCGCGGCCGGCTGCATGGACGCGCTGCTGGGCGCCATCGGCGCGGGCGTCGCCGCCATGGGCTGGGATACCGATTTTTTGCCCGCCTTGCCCGTCGGGCTGATGAAGGTGCTCTCGGGCGCCGGCGCACGGGGCTTGATGATCGACGTCATGCAGACGCACGGCGTGGATTCCTTCGCCGGCCGCCTGGCCGCCATCGTGCAGGGATCGACCGAAACCACCTTCTACGTGCTGGCGGTGTACTTCGGCAGCGTGGGGATTCGTCATGCGCGCCATGCGCTGGCGTGTGCGCTGGTGGCGGATGCGGTGGGCTTGGCGGCAGCGATCGGGGTGGGGTACGCGATGCTGCGTTGATCGATGGAAATAAAAGGGAGATTAATAGTGAAAATATATATCGATAAAATGTTGTTTTGTTTTATTTTGCTGCTTAGTTCACCGAAATCTTTTTCAGGGGAAAATTGGCAGTTCAAATACAAACCATTTGATGCTGCCTATGAGTTGTATTCAGGCGAACTGAGCGACCCTCAACCAGCGAAAAATGAAGACTCTAGCATTTCGGTGAAAATAGAAAAAGAAGCAGCCAAACGTATATTTGACCAGATGGGACGCGATACTCCTAATGTGTGCCCGTCGGAACATGGAGAAAGGATGCGTAGAAAAAATGACTTGATCTGCTATAAGAACAAACCCGAAAAATATACCTGTTATATGGGATTTGATTTGAAATCAGGCAAAAGTAAAATTGGGGCTATTTGTTGATAAATTATTCCCAGCTGTTAATAATTTGCGCAATGAAATTCAAAAATATTTGCGTGTTTCATGCGCCTTTTGGAGCCGCTGTGCGTCCCAATTTCCCTCGCGCGCGGCGATAAAGAGCATGCCTAATGTGATAGGCAGGGTTGGTGCGGGCTTTTTGAAAATGGAAAGCAACCACAGACCTTCCGATCCGAAGTAGTCCGAAGACCGATAATCGCCCTTGTCGACGTTGAATTTTGAAGCAAAAGTTTCCATGAACTGAAACGCATCGTCACCTGTGAGGCCCATGTCTTTGACCAAATCGGTATCTGGCGTGTAATCGATTTTTTTACCCAGTTGCCTCAATCCCACTGTATCGACAGTCGACGCAAGCTGAACCAGATCTTTCCAGAGTTCTGAAGTGGCGATTACCATAGGCGGTCTTCTTTCATTGCAATGGAGTTGTAAACAGTGATGGACTTGTTGATGATCTGAAAAACATCGTAGGCCAATACAGTCCAGCCAACGCCAGGCACCAATCTTCCGACAAAGGCACCAAGGCTTCTTGTGAATGTAATCTTGAGAGTTCTTAAACTGGCGCCGGTAATGGTCGGCAAAGCAAAAGGCATTCGCTGCTGAAGCATTTTTCTCGATACAACCGATGCAATCGACGTTCCTTTGGTCGCGCCTCCGAATTTACCGCGGGTTGGCAAAAACGGTTGTCCTGAAAGGACCGCTGCTGCTGCCGCAATATCAGCCCCGCCCAATTGATCCAGCGTCTGATCAATGGCGATCCAGAGAAACAGTTCTTCCGGAGGAAGATTGGTGAGATCGTGATAGTTATAGGTATTTGGCAAACCGACTCCCTTTGTTTGATAGGCTGACCAGCAAGTGACTGATTAATTTCCGAATATATATAAACCTTCCGCAACTTTGAATCCCATCGAAAACCTTATGACCGACGCATCCCAACGCCCCGACCTCCCAGACCACCTTTCCATCGACCCGCGTAGCCCCCACCATGTCGCTGCCGTGTTCGAGCACGACATCGGCATCCGCTTCAACGGCAAGGAGCGGTTCGACGTGGAGGAATACTGTGTGAGCGGCGGCTGGGTGAAGGTGCCTGCTGGCAAGACGGTGGACCGCAAAGGGCGCCCGCTGATGATCACGCTCAAGGGCGCGGTAGAAGCGTTCTATAAGTAAAAAATCTGCTCTGCCGCCGTATTCATTGGTCAGTTTGCTACTAAATTAATAGCAAATGATCGACAGAGGCGGCTAAGGCATCGGACCGCCCGCGAGCATTTCGTTCATCGCTCGCGGCGCCGTCAGGCGGTGTCCTTCACTCGCACTGGAACCGCGTCTGCAGCGTGGCGGGGTTCTTCGAGGTGCTCGATTGCGAGGTGCAGCGCTTCACTGCATCGTCCACGCGCTGCACTAGGCGCACGGCCCCTCCGGCGTAGTCGCACGAGAGGAACTTGCCGTGGGGATAGTCGCCCTCGAAACTCCAGACGGCCGTGGAGCCGCCCTTGGCGGGCTTGTCCGACTGCGGCATCAGAACGGCGCCCTGGGCCGGTGGGCCGTCGAAAACGTTATGGCCGGTCAGGCGCAGCGGGCGCTGGTCCAGCACGATCTCCGTGCCGGCTGGCAGGTTGGCGGCCTCTGCGCGGGGAGAGGTGAGGCGCAAGGTGGCCGGGCATTCCAACGCAGCCGTGGCCGCGGTGGCGGGAACCACATGCAGCGCTGCGATGGCCACCGCGCTCAGTGAGAGTGCCGAAGCGCGAGCTATCGCGCGGCGCAGAAGGGTGGCTGGGCGCATGGTTGGTGCCTTTCTGATCGGTCACTCGATGATGGAATACGCAGCGGCGTTGTTGCTGGGATCGGAAAAATCTCCGTTCTTGCGCTGGACCTTGGGGCGGATGTAGCGCATGGAGACCTTGGGTTTTTGCGTATCGCTCAGCCATTGGTCCATGATCCAGATACCGCCGGGGTCTTGCGAGATGAAGAATGCCGCGTGGTTGCCCGTTGGCAAGCTGCCGTAGCGGCCCGCGCTGTTGAAGGTGGCGATCGCCGTGCCCTTCTTGACATTGGCGTTGCCGAACACGGTCTCGCCCGGCTTCCAGGAACTGGTGTGGGGCAGTTGTGCATAGTGCTGCAGCAGGGCCACGCAGTGCTTGCTGCCGACCTTGCCGGTCCCCTCCAAGGCTTCGGCGTTCTGGTAGATGCAAGGCATCGTCTGTTCGCGGACAAAAGGGCCGATCCTGGTCGGCCGCAAGCCTTGCTGCCGGGGTTCTATGTGGCTGTTTCCAACCGTTTCAAACCCGCTCGAACACCGCAGCGATCCCTTGCCCGCCCCCGATGCACATCGTCACCAGCGCATAGCGCCCGCCGGTGCGGTGCAGTTCGGCGATGGCCTTGGTCGTGATGATCGCGCCGGTGGCGCCCACCGGATGGCCCAGGGAGATGCCGGAGCCGTTGGGGTTGACCTTGGCCGGGTCCAGGCCCAGTTCCTGGATGACGGCGCAGGCCTGGGCAGCGAAGGCTTCGTTGGCCTCGATGACGTCCATGTCTTCGATCCTGAGGCCGGTGCGCTGCAGCACCTGGCGCGTGGCGGGCACCGGGCCGATGCCCATGTAGGCCGGGTCCACGCCCGCATGCGCATAGCCGACGAGGCGCGCGAGCGGCTTGGCACCCAGCGCCGCGACGCGGTCGCCGCCCACCAGCACCACGGCGGCGGCGCCGTCGTTGATGCCCGAGGCATTGCCGGCGGTGACGCTGCCGCCGTCCTTCTTGAAGGCGGGCTTCATGCCGGCGAGCACCTCCAGCGTGGTGTTGCCGCGCACGTGCTCGTCGGTGTCGAACTGCACCGTGCCTTTGCGCGTGGTGATCTCCACGGGAACGATCTGCTCCTTGAAGTACCCGGCCGCGATGGCCGCGGCGGCGCGGTGCTGGCTGGCGGCGGCCAGTTCGTCCTGCATGTCGCGGCTGATGCGGTAGCGCTCGGCCACGTTCTCGGCGGTGATGCCCATGTGCATCTTCTGCCAGGGGTCGTGCAGGATGCCCAGCATGTAGTCGATGCTCTTGGCGTCACCCATGCGCTGGCCGTAGCGTGCAGCGGTGTCGAAGTAGGGGCCGCGGCTCATGGATTCGCTGCCACCGCCGATGGCCACGTCGCAGTCGCCCAGCATGATGGCCTGCGCCGCCGACACGATGGCCTGCAGGCCCGAGCCGCACAGGCGGTTCACGTTGAAGGCCGGCGTCTCGATGGGGCAGCCCGCATCGATGGCGGCCACGCGGGCGAGGTAGGCGTCCTTGGTGTCGGTCGGGATGACGTTGCCCATGACCACGTGGCCCACCGTGTCGGGCGCGAGCCCGCTGCGCTCGATGGCGGCGCGCGTGACCGTGGTGGCCAGCTGGCTGTTGGGCACGTCCTTGAGCGTGCCGCCGAAGGTACCGATGGCGGTGCGGGCAGTGCCGACGATGAAGACGTCGCGTTGGTTCATGGCAAGGGTCTCCTCAAGGAATGGGTATGGACGGATGAATGGCTGAATGAATGAAACAAAGAAAGGGCCGCAGCAGGATAGCCATCGCGCTTGGAAGCACTCGAGGCAGCCAGTGTGGCGCTGCGCACGCGCCGAATGGTAGGCGCCCTGAGCGCGCCCGGCTGGCGCGCCGGCGTCAGCGGCCCTGGAAATTCGGCTTCTCTTTGGCGTAGAAGGCGGCGATGCCCGCAGGCAGATCGGCCGTGCGGGCGCATTCGTCGAAGGCGCGGCTTTCTGCGGCCAGTTGCTCGGGCAAGTCGCGGTCGAAAGAGGCGCGCATCAACCGGCGCATGTGGCCCAGCGCCACGGTGGGGCCGGCGGCCAGGCGGGTGGCGAGTGCATCCACCGCCGCATCGAGCTGATCGGCGGGCACCACCCGGTTGACGAGGCCCAGGCGCTCGGCGTCGGCGCTGGTGAGCGTGTCGCCCAGCAGCGCGATTTCCAGCGCGCGGCGCAGCCCCACCTGGCGCGGCAGCGACCACGAGGCGCCCACGTCGCAGCAGGTGCCCAGGTTGATGTACGCCAGATTGAAGCGCGTGCCCTCGGCGGCGAGGATGAAGTCGGCCAGCAGCATCAGGCTCATGCCCGCGCCGGCCGCCACGCCGTGCACCTTGGCGATCACGGGCGCATCGATGTTCGCGAGCAAGGTGACGGCCTCGTTCAACGGCCCCAGCAGGTCGGCCGCGCCCTGCGCCGGATCGTCGCGCAGCGTGGCCAGGTCGCCCCCGGCCATGAAGCCCTTGCCCGCGCCGCACAGCACCACGGCGCGCACGCCCGGATCGGCCGCGATGCTGCGCGCGGCGGCGCACAGCGCCTGGGCCATGGGCACATCGATGGCGTTGAGCGCGGCGGGGCGGTTGAACTGCAGCGTGGCGACCGGGCCTTCGCGGTGAAAGACCAGGGGCGGGCTGGGGGCGTCGGGTGCAGGTGGCATCGTTGTCTCCTGTTTGCTATTGAAAAATGAGCTGCCACCGCTTTTGCCGCAACTCATTGCAAGGCTTTTGCCACTGCAAGGCAATCACTGGTAGGGCAGGTTGCTATCTTTTTTGCCAAAACGATCAAAATTCACTGCAGGCTATAGAAACTGTAATTTGATGTTGTCAAGACGTAGCCTTCACTGCATGAGGAAGGAGACGTTTTTGCGTTGTGCGACCAGTGGATATGGTTTGACTTAAACATGCTGTTTAACCCGCCATCGTGTTTTCTAACCAGCTATGGGTTTTATAAGTCGTTGATTTATATGAAATATTCTGTTCGGTTAAAGAATTTCTTTACCTTTTGGCAGCATCGGGTTTAAAGACTGCCATATCTGCAAGGTACCAGCGGGCCCAACGCCGCTGGCCATGAACACCGATCAAACCCTCATTGCGTAACTCATCAAGCAGTTTTTGCACCGCTTTCGTGGGCAGCGACGACAACACTTGTCGGAACTCGCTGAGCGGGGCACCCGCTTCCCCCTGGTCTTTGAGATGTTGCAGCAACAGGGCCTTGTTGGTGCCGTGATCCAAGCCCCGCTTGCGGGTATAGGTGCCTTTGTTTCCCAGCGTCGCATACAAAGCGGCAGCCAGCATGTATTTCGGAGTTTTGCCACGGCCCATCACTTCCACTGCCCCTACCTCTGCCAGGGCGGGCAAGCGTTCTTGAATTTCTGGGGTGAGCGGACGGCCTTGTTCCAATCTCTCAAGTGCCAGATAGTCCAGCGTCGAGAAACTGCGCAGCGTCTCTTCACCCAGCCGCTCCATAAACCGCACGAACGCCGGGTTGCGCACCCCGCCCTCCAGCGTCAGCCGCACTTCATGCGTGGCCGTGCCCGCAAAGCTAGGCAGCGGCTTGCCCTGACGCACGGCGCTTTCCATCATCAAGTTCAGGCCCTGTCCAGAGCGCTCGATCAGGCCGCACCGCCCTAAAGCTTCTGCCAAGCGGCGATTGCGTGGGTATTGCTGGTCGATGATGTTTTCCGGGGTAATGCCCGGAGGTAGGCCGCCAGGGCTCACCACTTCCAGCCGCTTGGCAAACTGCCGGATGAAGATCGATCCACCCAACCTGTAATCGCGATGAGCGACGGCGTTCAAGATGGCTTCACGCACCGGCACTTCAGCGAAGGTGGGCAGGTCCATGCGAAAGAAATCGTCCTGGTAGCTCTGGCGGTCGTTGCGCAGGTTGATCTTTTTCCACAGCGCGTCTTGCCAAGCAAAAAAGCCTGCGCGGTATTCCTCCCGGTCCGAAGCTGGGCCAGCGGCTTCGGACGAGCGGTATTCAAACACCAGCTCAGCCTGGGCCAGCCACCGGGTGAGGCCTGCGCGGGTACCAAACAGGATGAGCGCTGCATAGCTCACCTGGTCGCCCTCCACCAATAACTCGGCATCGCGCAGAGTTTGCTGGTCGCTTAAGTCGCGCCTGCGGACGTCACCGCTTTTACGGGCCCAGCGCTCGCGAAAGAGCGCTATGGATTCAGGTTCCAAATCCGCCAACGTGGCACCAGGGCAGGGCTGGGCAGAAAAGTCTGGGCCAGTCTCGGCAAAGAGGTCGCGCAGTTCCTGGCCGCTCAATGCAGCGAGGTCGTCGCCCGCGCGTTTGAAGTATTGGCCGTTGATCTCCCAGGCCGTGCCCGGCAGCCGGGCAGGGACATGCACTATCACCACCCGCCCCTCCGGCAGACGGAGTTCTTCGACCGGGATGCGATGCCCCAGCCGTTGGTGCAAGCCCGCCTCTGTGCGCTCTGGCGCTTCAAAGGCCAACGAACCGACGATGCGCCGAGGCCGCTTGTCTGTCACGCCCAGCACCATGGTGCCGCCGCCTTCGTTGGCCAGGGCCACGCAGTACTTGAGCAGCTTTTCAAAGTCGTAGCGCTGTTTGGCCTCTTTAAACTCCAGGCGCTGGCCTTCGGGTTCAAGCAACCATTGTTGGAGCTGGGCGACGGAAGTGGGCATGGCAGTGGATAGGGTGCGGTGGGGCTAGAGATTTCAGTGGCGTTGGCGTGCAGTGCGCGTGGCGCTTCAAGCAAATAAAGCGGCGAGTCTGCCATGGGAGATTGCCTGGTGGTCGGGATCGTTCTGCCTGTTTTTTGGCTTCAGCGCATGTCCAAGTAGCGCTGACAGCTATCAAAAGATGAGCTAACTTGCAGTTGGGCCTGCCAGGTCGTCCAGGATCGGACAGTCCGGCCGCTCGTCCCCCTGGCAGCAGCCCACCAGCGACTGCAGCGTGCGCTGCATGGCCTGCATGGCGGCGATGCGCTGGGCCAGGTCGTCGATGTGGGCCTGGGCGATCTGCTTCACGTGGGCGCTGGCGCGGCGCTTGTCCTGCCACAGGCCGAGCAGGGTGGCGATCTCTTCCATCGAGAACCCCAAGTCGCGGCTGCGGCGGATGAAGCGCAGGGTGTGCACGTCGGCCTCGGTGTATTGGCGGTAGCCGCTGCCGGTGCGCGCCACGCCGGCCAGCAGGCCCAGGGCCTCGTAGTGGCGGACCATGCGGGGCGACACGCCGGCCCGTTCGGCGGCCGCGCCGATGGCAACGGGCCAGCCCTGCGGTGCGGTCGCGGCCGGCGTGCTCATGCGGCGACCGTGTAGCCCTCTTCGGTGATCGCGGCGGCCAGCGCGTCGCGGGCTTTGTCGCTCTCGACCACGACCTTGCCCTGGGCCAAATCGACCTGCACGGTGGCCTCGGGGTCGACCTGGCGGACGGCATGGACGACCGCGCGTTCGCAGTGGCCGCAGGTCATGCCGGTGACTTGAAGATGGTGTTGCATGGGGTGCTCCGTTCAGTGGGTTGAAAAGTTTCCGGGTCCGCCGATGGTGAACCCTGACATGTTGGCAGAGTCAAGCGGACCATCGCTTTCACCGTGCCTTGACCTTGCCACGACGTCAAGGTTTAAGGTGCCGGGCATGACTAAGAACGCCGCTTCCACACCCTCCGCCGCACCACCGTCGCCCTCTGCTGCCGGGGCTGCGGCCTTGCTTGACCTGGGCATTGCCGGCATGACCTGCGCCAGTTGCGTGGGCCGGGTGGAGCGGGCGCTGCGCAAGGTGCCGGGCGTGCAGGAGGCCACGGTCAACCTGGCGACCGAGCGGGCCCATGTGGTCTACGCGGCCGGTGCCGGCGCCGCCATGGAGGCGCAGCTGCGCCGCGCGGTGCGCAACGCGGGCTATGAGCCGCAGGCGCCCGAGGCGCAGGACGACGAGGCGCGGGACCGCTCGCCCTGGGCCGGTTTCGGGCCGGTCGCGCTCGGGCTGGCGCTGTCGGCGCCGCTGGTGCTGCCCATGCTGCTGGGCGTGTTGCCGGACCGGTGGAGTGCGCTGCTCGGCCCGCACGGCATGCTGCCGGCATGGCTGCAGTGGCTGTTGGCGACGCCCGTGCAGTTCTGGCTGGGCGCGCGGTTTTACAAGGCGGGTTGGCATGCCCTCAAGGCGCGCACCGGCAACATGGATCTGCTGGTGGCCATCGGCACCAGTGCGGGCTACGGGCTGTCGCTCTGGCTGTGGTGGAGCGCGCCGGCCGGGCATGCGCCGCACCTGTACTTCGAGGCCTCGGCCGTGGTGATCACGCTGGTGCTGCTGGGCAAATGGCTGGAGGCGCGGGCCAAGCGCCAGACCACGGCGGCCATCCGCGCGCTGCACGCCCTGCGGCCCGAGGTGGCGCATCTGCTGGGGGCTGACGGCGAGGTGGATGTGCCCGTGGCCGAGGTGATGGCGGGCGACCGGATCGTGGTGCGCCCGGGCGAGCGCATTCCGGTCGACGGCACGGTGCTGGAGGGGCACACGCAGGTGGATGAATCCATGCTCACGGGCGAGCCGCTGCCGGTGCCGCGCACCACGGGCGAGGTGCTCACGGGCGGCTCGATCAATGGCGACGGGCGGGTGGTGGTGCAGGTGTCGGCCGTGGGCTCCGAGACGGTGCTGGCCCGCATCATCCGGCTGGTGGAAGACGCGCAGGCCGGCAAGGCGCCCATCCAGCGGCTGGTGGACCAGGTGTCGGCGGTGTTCGTGCCGGTGGTGCTGGGCATCGCGCTGGCCACGCTGCTGGGCTGGCTGTGGGCAGGGGCCGGCGGCGAGGCCGCAGTGATCCATGCCGTGGCGGTGCTGGTGATTGCCTGCCCGTGCGCGCTGGGCCTGGCGACGCCGGCCGCGATCATGGCCGGCACCGGGGTGGCGGCCCGGCACGGCATTCTGATCAAGGACGCCGAGGCGCTGGAGCGTGCGCACCGGGTGACCACGGTGGCCTTCGACAAGACCGGCACGCTGACGGTGGGCCAGCCCCGGCTGACCGCCTTCGAAGTGGCGCCGGGCGAGGACGAGGCGGCAGTGCTGGCGGCCGTGGCGGGCGTGCAAAGCGGCAGCGAACACCCGCTGGCCCGCGCGGTGGTGCAGGAAGCCCGCCGCCGCGGTCTGGCCGTGCCGGCGCCGCAGGCCGTGAGCGCCGTGCCCGGCCGGGGCACGGAGGGCGAGGCCGACGGGCGCCGCTTTCGCGTGGGCAGTCTGCGCTGGATGGAGGAACTGGGCGTGCCGCTGGGCGACCTGGCCGCGTCCGCCACCGCACTGCAAACCGCCGGCGCCACCGTGTCGGCGGTGGCCGAGCATGTGGCCATGGCCGGGGTCGGGCAGGAGGGCAAGGCGGCATCCGCGAACGGCACATGGGCCCTGCGCGCCCTGCTGGCGTTTGGCGACGAGCCCAAGCCTGGTGCGCGCGAGGCCTTGGCGGCGTTGCGCGCGCGCGGCATCCGCGTGGTGATGGTGTCGGGCGACCACCGCGGCGCGGCCGAGGCCATGGCGCGCCGCCTGGGGCTCGACCCCGGGGCGGGCGAAGTGATGGCCGAGGTGTTGCCGGGCGACAAGGCCGCCTGTGTGGCGCAATTGCGCAACACCGACCCGGCTGCGGAGGGCGCGCAGCCGGGTCTGCGCCAGGGCGTCATCGCCATGGTGGGCGATGGCGTGAACGATGCGCCCGCTCTGGCGGCCGCCGATGTGGGCATGGCCATGGGCAACGGCACCGACGTGGCCATGCAGGCCGCGGGCATCACGCTCATGCGTGGCGAACCCAGGCTGGTGGCCGCGGCGCTGGATATTTCGCACCGCACGGTGGCCAAGATCCGGCAGAACCTGTTCTGGGCGTTCGCGTACAACGTGGCCGGCATTCCGCTCGCTGCGCTGGGCTATTTAAGCCCCGTCGTGGCGGGGGCGGCGATGGCGCTGAGTTCAGTGAGTGTGATGGCGAACGCTTTGCTATTGAAGCGCTGGCGCGTTTGATAGTTACATTCAGTTAAAAGCCCATGGCTCTGGCACACTGCAACGTTTGGTTGCATATGGTGCACATCTTTTCTTTGGGCACCGAAGAGATTAGAGGACGACAGACATGAATTTCTTTTCGCTCATGCGGGGTTTTTCGATTCGGGTGCGCATGCTGGGCGCCATTGGCGTGGTGCTGGGTTTGCTGGGACTGCTGGGGGGCGCGGGCATGCTGGGCATGTTCCGGATCCACGCGATGAGCGAGGATTTCATGACGAATTCCTTCTCCGAAGTGGGCTACATGGCCGACCTTCGGGGCGAGATGGGCGCCATCCGCCAGTTCGAGAAGGACATGATCATCCAGTACGAAAAGCCCGAGGGCGTGAAGCAGGCCCACACGGCCTGGCTCGCCAGCCTGGAGCGTGCCAAGAAGGTTTCGGCCAAGTTCCTGGAAGGCCCTGAAGACCCGGACAACGCCCTGGTGCGCGACATCGTCAAGCGGCTGGACAGCTACAAGGAGCAATTCGCCCACGTGGCCCGCCAGCTGGAGGCCGGCGGCTACGACACCGCCACCATCGCCAACCGCATGAGCGGCAAGGCCGTGACCGAGTTCGCCGAGGCCGACAAGCTCATGGCCCAGCTGGACACCAGCCTGCGCAACGAAGTGGCTGAGGTCGCCGCGCAGCAAAAGCGCGTGTCCAGCGAAACCCAGTGGCTCTTCGTGCTGGCGGTGCTGATCACCATCGTCGTCGTGGTGCCGCTGACCCTGCTCAACATGGTGTCCATCTGCCGTCCGCTGGCCGAAGCGCGGCGCATGGCGCAGGCCATCGCCGGCGGCGACCTGTCCCAGCGCGTGCAGGTGGAGGGCCGCGACGAAGTGGCGGACCTGCAACGTGCGCTGGACGACATGCAGCACGGCCTGGGCGCGCTGGTATCGCAAGTGCGCGACGCCAGCGGCAGCATCGCCACCGCCAGCGCCGAGATCGCCACCGGCAACCAGGACCTGTCGGGCCGCACCGAGCAGACCGCCAGCAACGCGCAAGAGGCCGTGGCTTCGCTGGCCGACCTCACCACCACCGTGCAGCAGACGGCATCGTCGTCCCAGGTGGCTAACCAACTGGCATCGTCCGCATCGGGCATTGCCACGCGCGGGGGCAGCGTGGTGCAGCAGGCCGTGGCCAGCATGCACGAGATCTCCAGTTCCAGCCGCAAGATCGGCGACATCATCGGCGTGATCGACGGCATCGCGTTCCAGACCAACATCCTGGCGCTGAACGCCGCCGTGGAAGCGGCGCGCGCCGGTGAACAAGGCCGTGGGTTCGCCGTGGTGGCGGGCGAGGTGCGCAGCCTGGCCCAGCGCTCGGCCGAAGCCGCCAAGGAAATCAAGGCGCTGATCAGCTCCAGCGTGTCGGCCGTGGAGGGCGGCGTGCGCCACGTCGAGGACGCCGGCGCGGCCATGAAGGAAATCGTGGACAGCGTGCAGCGCGTGTCGGACATCATCGGCGAGATCAATTCGGCCTCGGCCGAGCAGACCACCGGCATCGGCCAGGTCAACGGCTCGGTGGGCGAGATCGACCGCATGACCCAGCAGAACGCCGCGCTGGTCGAGCAATCGGCCGCCGCCGCCGAATCGCTGCGCGAACAGGCCGCGCGCCTGTCGCAGGTGGTGCAGCAGTTCCATCTGGCCGACGAAGCCACGCGCGGTCGCAACCCGGCGCTGGGCCTGCTCGCCTGACGCGCTAGCGCGCAAGGCGATCGCCTTGCGCAAGGGGCACAGGCCGGCGGTGCGGCACGTGCACCGGCCACCCGCCTGAAGGGCGCCGAACGCGGCCCGGAGCGGGACGGGTCAAGGGAGCGGACGCACGGGACGCGTCCGCATCCGCTTCATTCCTTGCCCAGCCCACGGCCGCAGCCCCGCGCGGTCACTGACCCGCAGCCTCGCGGGGCGCTTTCTTTCCGAACCACGACACATACAGCGCCGGCAGCACCACCAGCGTGAGCAGCGTGGCCGTCACCAGCCCGCCGATCACCACGATGGCCAACGGTCGCTGCGTCTCCGAGCCGATCTCGTGCGAGAGCGCCATGGGCAGCAGCCCCAGCATGGCCAGCAGCGCGGTCATGAGCACCGTGCGCAGGCGCTGCATGGAGCCCAGGCGCACGGCTTCGGCCACGGCCATGCCGCCGGCCTGAAGCTGCTGGAACACCGACAGCATCACCACGCCGTTGAGCACCGACTGCCCTGAAAGCGCGATGAAACCGATGGCCGCCGACACCGACAGCGGGATGTTGAAGATCCACAGCGCGATGAACCCGCCGATGAGCGCCAGCGGCACGTTGATGAGGATCAGCGAGGCCATCTTGAACGACTTGAACGCGTCGAACAGCAGCACGAAGATCAGCAGCAGCGAGATGGGCACGACCACCGACAGGCGCTTCATCGCGCGTTCCTGGTTCTCGAACTCGCCCGACCAGTTGACCTGGTAGCCCGCCGGCAATTGCACGTTCTTCTGCACGCGGGTCTGCATGTCCTTCACCACCGAGCCCATGTCGCGGTCCTTGATGAAGATGCCGATGGCCATGGTGCGCCGGCCGGCCTCGCGGGCGATGTTCATGGCGCCGCTGGTTTCGCGGATGCGCGCCACGCTGCCCAGCGTGGTGTAGCCGCCGTCCGGCGTGGCGATGGGCGTGTCGGGCAGGCGGGCGAGCGCGCGGCGGTCTTCCGGCATGCGCACGGCGACGGCGAACTTGCGCTCGCCCTCCCACAGGTTGGTGGTGGCCTTGCCCGCGAGCGCGGCTTCGATCACGTCCTGGATGTCGCCCACGTTCAGGCCGTAGCGCGCCGCGCGGTCGCGGTCGATGTCGATCACCAGTTGCGGCAGGTCGCCCAGGCGGTCGATCTCGGCGCGGTACACGCCGGGCACCTGGCGGATCTCGCTTTCGATGGACTGGGTCAGGCGCTTGAGCTCCACCAGGTCGTCGCCCGCCACCTTGATGACGATCTGCCCGTCGATCTGCGAAATCGATTCGAGCACGTTGTCGCGGATGGGCTGGGAGAACGCGGGCTCCATGCCGGGAATGGCGGAGACGGCGCGGTCCATCTCTTCGATGAGCTGCGCGTGCGTGAGGCCCGGGCGCCACTGCTCGGCGGGCTTCACGTCCACGAAGATCTCGGCCATGGAGATGGTCTTGGGGTCGGTGCCGTCCTCGGGCTGGCCGGCCTTGGAGACGGTGGTGCGCACCTCGGGCACGGTGCGCAGGGCTTGCCGCACCTGGCGCAGCATGCGCGCCGCCTCGTCGTTGGACACGCTGGCCGGCAGGCGCACGTTGACCCAGATGGTGCCTTCGTCCAGCTCGGGCAGGAACTCCGATCCCAGGCGCGATGCCGCCACCAGCGCCAGGCCGAACACCGCCAGCGCCACCACCACCACCGTGCGGCGGCGGTTCAGCGCCCAGTCCAGCACCGGGGCGTAGGCGCGCTTGGCGGCGCGCACCACGCGGTTGTCGCCGTGCGGCAGCTTCTTGCGCAGCATCCAGTAGGCCAGCAGCGGCACCAGGGTGAGCGAGAAGATCAGCGAGCCGATGAGCGCGGTGGTGACCGACAGCGCCATGGGCTGGAAGATGCGGCCTTCGTGGCGTTGCAGCGCGAAGATGGGAATGTGCGCCGCGATGATGATGAGCATCGAAAACAGCGTGGGCCGGCCCACTTCGCCGGCGGCTTCGATGATGGTGTCGCGCCGGTCGCGGTCGTCCATGTCTTCGCCGCGCTCGGCCAGGCGGTGCATGATGTTTTCGATCACGATCACCGCGCCGTCCACGATGATGCCGAAGTCCATGGCCCCCAATGACAGCAGGTTGGCCGGCACGCCCATCACCTTGAGGCCCATGAACGTGGCCAGCAGCGACAGCGGGATGACCACCACCACGGCCAGGCTGGCGCGCAGGTTGGACAGGAACAGGTACAGCACCAGCGACACCAGCAGCGCGCCTTCCACGAGGTTGCGGAACACAGTGGTGAGCGTCTTGTCCATGAGCCAGGTGCGGTCGTAGAACGGCACGATCTGTACGCCCGGCGGCAGGCTGCGCGCGTTCAGGTCGGCGATCTTGTCCTTGACGTTCTTGAGCACCACGCTCGCGTTCTCGCCCTTGCGCATGACCACGATGCCGGTCACCACGTCGTCGTCGTCGTCCTGCCCCACCGTGCCCAGGCGCGGCACCGCGCCCACCTTCACCTGGGCGACGTCGCGGATCAGCACCGGCGTGCCGCCATGCGCGGCGACCACGATGCGGCCGATGTCCTCGCTGGACTGCAGCAGGCCGATGCCGCGGATGGCGTACTGCTGCGCGCCCTGCGCCACGTAGCTGCCGCCGGCGTTGGCGTTGCCGCGGCCCAGGGCATCCAGCAGGTTCTGGAAGGTGAGCTTGTATGCGCGCAGCTTGTCCAGGTCGGGCTGCACTTCGTACTGCTTGATCGAGCCGCCCATGGCCACCACGTCGGCCACGCCGGGCACCTGGCGCAGCGCGCGTTCCACGGTCCAGTCCTCGATGGTGCGCAGGTCGGTGGTGGAGTGCCCGTCGCCCTTCACGCGGTAGCGCATGATTTCGCCCACCGGCGTGGCGTTGGGGGCGATGTCAGCCTCCACGCCCGGCGGCAGGTCCACGCCGCGCAGGCGCTCGCCGACCTGCTGGCGCACCAGGTTTACGTTGGCGTTGTCGTCATACGTGACCACGGTGAACGACAGGCCGAACTGCGTGTGGGAGAACACGCGGATGGCGTTGGGCAGGCCCGACAGCGCCACCTCGATGGGCAGCGTGACCTGCTTTTCGACCTCTTCGGCGGCGCGCCCGGGGTATAGCGCAATGATGGTGACCTGCGTGTCGGTCACGTCGGGAAAGGCCTCCACCGACAGGTTCTTGAACGCGATCACGCCCGCCATGGCGAACAGCAGCACGCCCAGCACGATGAAGAGCGGCTGGTGCAGCGCGTAGTGGATGAGCCGTTTCATGGGGCGGCCTTCTGCGGTGCGCCGTCCTGCTCGGCCAGCTGGAATTGCCGGGCCAGCAGCAGCACGTTCTGCGTGACGACCTTGTCGCCCGCCTGCAGGCCGGCGGTGACCACCACGTCCTTCGGCCCTTCATGGCCCAGCGTGACGGTGCGCGGCTCGAACACGCCGGCATCGCGCTGCACGTACACGGTGTGCACGGCCCCGCTGAGGGTGACGGCGGCGGCCGGGATGACGACGCCGCTGTCGCGGCTTTCCTGCACATGCACGGTGGCGAGCATTTCGGCCTTCAGGCGGCGGTCGGCATTGGGCACCACGCCGCGCACCTTGAGCGTGCGGGTGCCGGGGTCGATCGCGTCGGCCGTCGCGGTCACGCAGCCCGTGAAGGTGGCGTCGGGGTAGGCAGGCACCTGCAGCGTGAAGGTATCGCCGGGGCGCAGCGAGGCCAGGTCGCCCTCGCGCGCGTCGATCTGCACCCACAGCGAGGCCGGGTCGGTCACCACGAACAGGGCCGGGTTGCCGGGGCCGGACTGGTCGGGCCGCACTTCCTGGCCGGGATTCAGGTTGCGCTCGACCACCACGCCCGCCATGCCGGCGGTGAGCGCGAGCTGCTGGTTCACGGCGTTGCCGCCGCCGTACAGGCTGGTGCGCGCGGCCGCGCGGGCCACCTCGGCCTGGGCGCGGGCCGCGTCGGCTTCGGCCTGCTCCAGGTCCTTGCGGGCCACGATGCCGGCATCGAACAGTTCACGCTGGCGGCGCAGGCCCTGCTGGGCAAACGACTGGTCGGCGCGGGCCTTGGCCGTGTCTGCCTGGGCCTGGCCGAAGTCGGGCGAAGCCAGCAAAGCCAGCGGCGCACCGGCCTTCACCGCCTGCCCCAGGTCGGCGCGGATGGCCGTGACGCGGCCGGCGAATGCCGGGTACACGCGCTGGGTGCGCTCTTCGTTCCACACCAGCCGCGCGGGCAGGTCTACGGCGATTTCCTTGCTGGCGCGCGCGGGGGCCACGGCCAGCAACGCCAGTTGCGGATGCCCTGGCGGAAAACGCAGTTGCCCCGACTGGGCGATGGGCGGCGCGGCTTCCGGCGCCGCAGTGGCTTCGGCGGCCTTGCTGCAGCCTTGCAGCAGCGCGCCGCCGCCCAAGGCAAGGGCGAGCAGGCCGCAGGTGGTCAGGCGCGGTAGGGAGAGGGCAGGGTGCACCATGGTGGACTTCGCTGTAGAGAGAGAAACGTGAAACGGGAGGAATGAAAGGCCGCAGGGCAGGCGCCGTGCGCCGCTCAGGGCAGGCTGCCCTGCAGGGCCTGCGGCTGCGTGCGCAGCAGCCAGGCGCCTTGCGCCTTGGCGTAGTCGGCGCGGGCCGACAGCGCCTCCAGCGCCGTTGCGCGCAGGGTGCGCTGGGCATCCAGCAGATCGGTCAGCGGCATGGCGCCCTTGCGGTAGGCCAGATCGGCGTTCTGCGCCACCTGGCGCGCCTGCGGCAGCACGCCTTCGTCATAGCTGGCGGCGCGCCGCGCGGCGCTCGAAGCGGCCTGCTGCAGGTGCTGCAGGTCCAGCAGGGCCAGGCGGCGGGTGTTGTCCAGCGCGTCCTGCGCGCGGGTCAGCTCGGCCTGCGCACGGCCGATCTCGCCCTGGAACTGGTAGCCCCACTGCAGCGGGATCTGCACGCGCACTTCCAGCAGGCGGTTGGAGGTGCCGGGGTAGTGGTCCACCGAGGCGCCCACCGTCCAGTCGGACTTGCGCAGGGCGCTCGCGTTGTCCAGCGCCGCCTGTGCGGATTGCACGCGGGCGATGGCAGCGCGCACATCGGCGCGGGCTTCGGCCCAGGCGCCCAGGTCGCCACCGCCATCCAGCGCACCGCTGCCGGCGGCTATCGCTGGCACGGTTCCCGATGTCGATGTCGGCGCCGCAGTGCGCGGCAACGCCGGCCAATCGGTGCCGCTGGCCTGCACGGCCAGGCTGCTGGCGGTGACCTGGGCGAGGGCCAGCGCGGCCTGTTCCTGCAACTGCATGGCGGCCTGCGTGTCGGCCCGGGCGCGTTCGGCTTCGATGCGGGTACGGGCGGCGTCTTGCGCGGACAGGTCGCCGGCCTTCACCCGCCGGTCGGCCAGCCGGGCGAGGTCGCCCACGCTGCGTTCGATCTCGGCGGTCTCGCGCACGCGGTCCTGCGCCGCCATCAGGTCGTAGTAGGCGACCAGGGCGGCCTGCAACTGCTGGGTCTGCGTGTCTTCCACATCGGCCTGGGCCGCATCTGCGGCGCGCTGGGCGGCCTGCGTGCGCAGCTCGCGCTTGTTGCCGCGCTCCCAGGTCCAGTCGATGCCCACCGATTTGTCGATGCGCTTGCGCGTGAGCACGTTGCCGGGGCCCAGGCCGTGCTGCAGGTCCATGGAGGTGGCCTTCGAGCTGAACACTGGCAAAGGGGCGTGGTCGGCGCTCAGCACGTCGGCGCGCGCGGCGGCAAGCGCCTGCTGCGACTGGATCACGTCGCTGTTGTCGCGGGCGGCGGCCAAGGCCTGCGCCAGCGTCCACTGCGGCGACATCGGCGTGGCGGCGGCCGGGGATACCGTGGCGGCAGCGGGGGCGGCCGGCCCTTCGGCGGCGCGGGTCTGGCTCCAGCCCGGCAGCGCGCAGGCCAGGGCGCAAAGAAGGATGCAGGGGTGTCGTATGCTCATGCCGCGTTTATCGGCCCAGGTGCCTGACCGCTACCTGACCAACCAACCCAGCCCCAACCCATGCGAATCCTGGTCGTGGAAGACGATGACGTGCTGCGCGGCGTGATGCTGCGCAGCCTGACCGATGCGGGCCATCGCGTGGACGCGGCCGCCACCGTGGCCGAGGCGCACCATTTCTGGAGCGTGCAGCCCTTCGATGCCGTGCTGCTGGACCTCAACCTGCCGCAGGACAGCACCCCCGGCAGCGCGCTCGCCAGCGGCCTCACCGTGCTGCGCGCAGCCCGGGCCCGGGGCGACCGCACGCCGGTGCTGGTGCTCACTGCGCGAGACCGCACCGAAGAGCGCATCGCCGGCCTGGATGCCGGTGCCGACGACTACCTGGGCAAGCCTTTCGATCTGGCCGAAGTGGAGGCCCGCCTGCGTGCCCTGGCACGGCGCACCCTGGGCGCGGACGACCGCTCGGCCGTCGGTGCGCTGGTGCTGGACCGGCGGGCGCGCCGCTTCACCCTGCACGGCGCGCCGGCCGACCTTCCCGCGCGCGAGTTCGAGGTGCTGTGGGAACTGATGACACCGCCCGGACGCGTGGTGAGCAAGCGCACCCTGTCCGACAAGCTCTCCGACTTCGACGAGGCCCTGGGCGACAACGCGCTCGAAGCCTTCATCTCGCGCCTGCGCAAGAAGCTGCAGGGCAGCGGCGCGGGCATCCGCACGCTGCGCGGACTGGGCTACATGGTGGAGGCCGAGGCAGACACGCCCGAGGCACCATGACCACTGCCGCAACGCCTTCCCCGAAGCCCGCCGGCCCATCGGTGCAACGAACGCCCCACTCGCTGCGCGCGCGGCTGCTGCGCCACGTGCTGGTGCCGCTCGGGCTGACCTGGCTGGTGGGCACCGCCGGTTCGGTGCTGCTGGCCAATGCGTTCACCCAGCGCGCGTTCGACCGGTCGCTGCTCGACGATGCCTACGCGGTGGCCGCCAACGTGCGGCTCAAGGGCGATGCGCTCGACTTCGCACTCACCTCGCGCGAGGTCAAGGCCGTGCTGTTCGACCAGGTGGAGACGGTGTATTTCGCAGTGCTGCGGCCCGACGGCTCCATGCTGGCGGGCAATGCGGGCGGCCTGCCCGTGCCCCCGCCGCGTGGCGACGAGGCCTATCGCTTTTCCGACATCCAGTTCCATGGCCGTGCGCTGCGCGCGGTGCGACTCGATGTGCGCGAGCCCCAGCCGTTCGAGGTCGTCACCGCGCAGACCGTGCACAGCCGCAGTGCCATGCTGCGCAGCGTGCTGCTGTATTCGGGCGTATCGCAATTGCTGCTGCTGGTCGCGCTGGCGGTATGGCTGCGGCGCGCCATCCAGCGCGACCTGCAGCCGCTCGCCGCGTTCCAGCAGGCGCTGGACCAGCGCGATGCGCGCGACCTGGCACCCGTGCCCGTGCAAGCCTCGACGAGTGATGTGCAGCACCTGGGCGCCGCGGTGAACGATCTGCTGGCGCGCGTGGCCCAGGGGGTGCGGGCGCAGCGCGAATTCGCCGGCAACGTGGCGCACGAGTTGCGCACCCCGCTGGCCGGCATCCGCGCCCTGGCCGCCTACGGCCTGGCCCACAAAGACCCGGCCGTGTGGCGCGAGCAACTGGCCGGCATCGCCGACAGCGAAGCCCGCGCCAGCCACCTGGTGGATCAACTGCTCGCGCTGGCGCTGGCCGACGAGGCCCGCGGCGCCATGCCCCGCCAGCCCGTGGCGCTGGACGAGCTGGCACGCGATGCCGTGCTGCGTTTTTTGCCACGCGCCGATGCAGCCGGCGTGGACTTGGGCGCCACCGGCCTGGACCAGCCCGTGGTGGTGCTGGGCCAGCCCCTGCTCATCGAAGGCGTGCTGGGCAACCTGATCGACAACGCGCTGCGCTACGGCCGCCCACCGGCCGGAGGCCGCCCCCGCGTCACCGTGGAAATCGCGCGCGAGACCACGGCCGATGGCCGCGAGACCATCGCCCTGGCCGTGGTGGACAACGGGCCGGGCCTGTCGGCCGCGCAGCGCACGAATCTTCTGCAACGCTGGGCCCAGGGCCGCGAGGGCGAGCGCCTGGGACAGGGCGCTGGCCTGGGCCTGGCCATCGTGGCGCGCTACGCCGAACTGCTGGGCGTGCGCCTGGCGCTGGAGCCAGGCCCCCACGGCGAGGGCCTGCGCGTGCGGCTCGTGTTTGCAGGGTGAGTGCCACGGCCACACCGGGATGCGCGGCCTTCACGGATAACAGTCAGAACTTGGCCAGTTTCAGATGCGACATCAGTTGCCTGAACAGCGCAGGCGACAGGCGCCCGGACACCATGTAGTAGTTCTCGGGATCGGGGGTGAAGAGGTACAGCCGGTCCAAATCGGGCTCTATGTCCTGGATGCGGATGGCGGTGAAGGGGCCCTTGGAAAATTTCTCGTAGCGCATCGAATTCGCAACGCCCTCGACCTTTCGGGCCAGGTCGATCACGGGATCGCCCAAATTGGCCTGCCCCAGCAACTCGTAGAACGCCAGCGGTGTCTGGATGCCATGCTTTTCCAGCACGCCGAGCTTCTGGTAACGCTCTTGCAACTTGGCGTATTCCCTCAGGTGAATCACGGGGCCGTCCACGAGGCCGTTGGGCAAGTTGTTCTCGGTGGGCGCGAGGATGACGAAGGGATCCCCCCCTGGCGGCACGAAGAACTTGCCCACCAGATGCCGGGGGACTTTCAGTTCCAGCCAGCCGTACTGCAATGCCACGCATCCGGAGCAACGCTGGTAGGCAGGCCAATTCCGGTCTTCCAGCATCCCCTTCTCGCCGGCGAAGGCGTTGCCGGCCAGCGATGCGTGCAGCAGGGCGCAGAAAAGAAGCGGCTTCAGGCGCATGGCATGAACATCAGGGCCGCGATGCCCGTGGATGCCTGTTCGAAGTCGGAGCGGAAATTGCGAATGGCTGTCTTGGCGCAGGAGATGGTGAATTTGTTCTCGATGTTCCGGTAGCCCATGGTCGCCAATTGGGTGGCGAGCCAAAGTACGGAAGGGGGCCCGCCTGCGGGGCGGGGAACGAAAGACATCGCATTGGAACATTTGGCGGTTTCCAACAGCATCTGGTGGAAAACGAGGGCCACGCTGTCGTTCACGGTGCCGTCCCATGGCACTTGGACATGGGCGAAACGGAAGAACGATTCGATTATCGCTCTGAGTTCATCCTGCGATTTTTCAGCAGCGTCGCCCTTGGCAACGGGATTGGACATGGAAAACCTCCCTTTGAATGCGTTTGAATTCTGTCAGGCGGAACGAAATATAAGCAGGTTTGAATGCCGAAATCCGTCAAAATTGCAAAATTACGTAACTACGCATCAAAGGTCGCAGGCATCACTCGAACACTGGCCGGAAGAAGCTGCGCTCGTAGCTCAGGATGCAGCGCGTTTCCTGCGCGTAGCGGAAGGCGGCAAGGCATTCCGGGTCTTGCATCGACTGCTCGCGGTAGGTTTCGTAGGCCGCCAGCGACGGGAAGGTGAACAGCGCCAGCGCGATGTTGTTCGCGCCTTCCGACGGCAGGAAATAGCCGTGATGCTGGCCGCCGAATTTCTCCACCAGCGGAATCCACAGCTTGCCGTAGTGCTCGAATTCGGCGAGTTGGTGGGGGTCGATGACGTAGCGCAGGTAGCAGGTGACCATGGGGATGTGCCCTGAAGCAATAGGAATAGAACGGGAATGAAAACAGCCCGCCGGGCCGTCGGGGCCATGGCGGGCTGTGGCAGCAAGGCACTCTACCGTGCCGCACCGGATCGCTTGTCGGGCAGCGCCATCAGGCGCCACCACAGCAAGCGACTGGCGGCTCGCGTCAGGCCGCCTTTTCGGCCAGCGTCGGGTAGTCGGTGTAGCCCTTTTCACCGCCGCCGTAGAACGTGCTTTGGTCCCATGCGATGAGCGGTGCGTTCTGGCGCAGGCGATCGACCAGATCGGGGTTGGAGATGAAGGGCTTGCCGAAGGCGACGATGTCGGCATCGCCGCTGGCCACGGCCTTGCCGGCGAGGGCGCCGTCATAGGCGTTGTTCACCATCCACGCGCCCTTGCCGCCGGCTTCGCGGTACGCGGCCTTGAGCGCGGCGTAGTCGAAGGGGCGGCCTTCCACTTCGCGCGGGCCGCCGGTGGCGCCTTCGATGACGTGGATGTAGGCCAAGCCCAGGGGGGCGAGCTGGCGGATCACGTAGTCGAACAGGGGCTGGGGATCGGCGTCCACGATGTCGTTGGCCGGCGTGACGGGCGACAGGCGGATGCCCACTTTGCCGCCGCCGATGGCATCGACCGCGGCGCGCGTGGCCTCCAGCAGCAGGCGGGCGCGGTTTTCGATGCTGCCGCCATAGTCGTCGGTGCGCTGGTTGGCGCCGGTCTTGAGGAACTGGTCCAGCAGATAGCCGTTGGCACCGTGGATTTCGACGCCGTCGAAGCCTGCTGTCTCGACCGCGTTGCGTGCGGCGGCGGCGTAGTCGTGCACGATGCCGGGCAGCTCGGACGCGTCGAGCGCGCGGGGCTCGGACGTCGGCACGAACTGGCCTTTGCCGCTGGCCCGGTCCACCAGGTAGGTCTTGGACTTGGCAGTGATGGCCGAGGGCGCCACAGGCTTGCCGCCCTCCGGCTGCAGGTCGTTGTGCGAGATGCGGCCCACGTGCCACAGCTGGGTCACGATCTTGCCGCCGCGCGCGTGCACGGCCTCGGTCACGCGCTTCCAGCCGTCCAGCTGCTCGGTGCCGTACAGGCCCGGCACGTCGGCGTAGCCCTGGCCCTGGTGGCTGATGGCGGTGGCCTCGGTGATCAGCAGGCCGGCGGTGGCGCGCTGCGCGTAGTAGGTGGCCGTGATGTCCTTCGGAATGGCGTCGGGCGAGCGGTTGCGCGTGAGCGGCGCCATGGCAATGCGGTTGGCCAGGTGCAGATCGCCGGCCTGGACCGGGTCGAAGAGAGTCGTCATTGGAAGGCTGCTTTCTTGGAAGGAAAAAACAACGGAGCCCCGGGGCTCCGGGATGGCATCGGCCGGGCAATCGCGCCCACCGGCCAGGGACACGAACTTACCGCCATTTCCGAAGTGCTGCAGTGCACTGGCGACCCCGGGGATTTGCCGTCTGTGCTAGTGGCCGGGCCGGCCGCGGCGCGGGCTGCCGGTGCGTGGGCGCTGCTCAGGCGTTTTCCGGATATCGATGCGCGAAACGGGCGCATGCGGCCTGCGGGGCGCTTCCTAGAATTTTGCGCAGGGGCCTCCGTGCGCCGCCATGGCCGCTCCGATGGTTCCGCCCCCCTTTTTTTCTCCGAGGAAACTCCGCATGCCTTCGCCATTCGTTGCCACCCGCCGGGCCGTTGCCCGCGGCCTTTTCGCCGTGCTCGGCGCCACGCTGTTCTGCACGGCGGCGGGCGCGCAGACCAGGAAGGAGGTCGTCATCGGCTACCAGGACATGGTCGTGCCCTGGCGCTACGCGCAGGAAACGAAAGAGGTCGAGCAGCGCACGGGCTACCAGGTCACCTACCGCAAGCTGGGCAGCGGGGCGGAGGTGGTGCGCGCGCTGGCCTCGGGCGCCATCCACATCGGCGAGGCCGGGTCGTCGCCCTTCGCTGCGGCGCTGTCGCAGGGCGTGCCCATCGAGGTGTTCTGGGTCCTCGACGATATCCACGAGGCCGAGGCACTGGTGGCGCGCAACGGATCGGGCGTCAAGCAGTTGGCCGACCTGAAGGGCAAGAAGATCGGCCTGCCGTTCGTCTCCACCACCCACTTCCACGCGCTGGTGGCGTTGCAGGCCGCGGGTGTGGACCCGCAGACCGTGAAGATCGTGAACCTGCGCCCGCCCGAGATCCTGGCGGCGTGGGAGCGGGGCGATATCGACGCGACCTTCGTCTGGGACCCGGTGCTGGCCAAGGTCAAGCAAAGCGGCACAGTGATCGCCACGTCGGGCCAGATCGCAGCGCAGACTGGCAAGGCCACTTTCGACGGGCTGGCCGTGACCCGGGCGTTTGCGCGTGAGCACGATGCGTTCCTGACCCAGTTCGTGCAGTTGCTGGCCGATGCCGACCGCGCCTACACGGCCCGGAAGGCCGCCTGGACGGCCGATTCACCCGCCGTGAAGGCGGTGGCGAAGTGGACCGGCGCCGAGGCCTCCACGGTGCCTGCCAGCCTGGCGCTGTATGCGTTCGTGCCGCCGGCCGAGCAGGCGTCGGCGAAGTGGCTGGGCGGCGGCAAGGATTCGGTGGCCGCGCAGTCGCTGGCCGCCACGGCCGCTTTCCTCAAGGCGCAGGGCACCGTTCAGAGCGTGCTGCCGGATTATTCGGTGGGTGTGAACCCGACCTGGGTGCAGCGTGCGAAGTAGCCTGCCCGCTGCCGGGACAAGCGCGGGCGACGGCGATGCAGCCGGATCCGCCCCGGGCTCGGCGGCTCCGGGCTGCCCTGGAGCGGGCGACCTGACCGTTCGCGGCCTGAGCGTGCGCTACGCCGGCGCGCGCGGGGCCGAGCCGGTGCTGGCCCTCGCAGGCGTCGATCTGGACATCGCCGCTGGCGAATTCGTCGTCGCCCTGGGCGCCTCGGGCTGCGGCAAGACCACGCTGCTCAACTGCATCGCTGGTTTCACGCAGGCCTCGGCAGGGCACATCGCACTGGGAGGCCGCGTGGTGCGCGGCCCGGGCGCCGAGCGCGGCGTGGTGTTCCAGAAGCATGCGCTGATGCCGTGGCTCAATGTGATCGACAACGTGGCGCTGGGTTTGCGGCTGCGCGGTGTTCCACGTGAAACCCGCCGTGCGGTGGCCGCCGACACGCTGGCGCTGGTGGGATTGGAAGCGTTTGCGAATTCGCCCGTGTGGCAACTGTCGGGCGGCATGCAGCAGCGCGTGGGCATTGCCCGGGTGCTGGCGAGCGACCCGGATGTGCTGCTGATGGACGAGCCGCTGGGCGCGCTCGACGCCTTCACGCGCGAGTCCTTGCAGGAGCTGGTGTTGCGGCTGTGGCAGCGCACGGGCAAGACCGTTTTCTTCATCACCCACGACGTGGAAGAGGCGCTGTTCCTGGCCTCGCGGTTGATCGTCATGTCGCCACGCCCGGGGCGCATCGTTCGCGAGCAACCCCTGGCGTTCAACCGCGCCTATCTGGGCGGGCAGGCGGCGCGCGCGGTGAAGTCGGGGCCGGATTTCATCGCGTGGCGCGAGCGGGTGCTGGGCTGGGTCGCGCCACAGGCCTTGCAGGCGGTGCAGGAAACGGAGGAAATGCAAGAAGTGGCAGCATCGGCCGGGGTCGGGCGATGAGCATCCGCCGGGCACAGCCCGCCTCCACATGGCCCGTTGATGCCAAGCCTGCGCCGCAGGAGGGCGCGTTGCAGGAAAAGCCGCAGCAACCCTTCATCCTGGACCGCGAGACGGTCGCCGCCTTGCCGCCCGTGGTGCCGTTCGTGCGGCCCGGCGCGGGCAGCAGCCGCGCCCTGAGCGCCGCGTGCGTGGTGGCCTTGTTCGGCCTGTGGTGGGCAGCCACGCACTGGGGCTGGGTGCCGCCGCTGTTCCTGCCGGGGCCGGACGCCGTGGCGCGCGCCTTCGTGGACGCCTGGCAGGGCCGCATCCAGGGCGGCGAGCCGCTGTGGGTGCACCTGCAGTGGAGCGCGCTGCGGGTGTTCGGCGCCTTCGCGCTGGCGGCGGTGACGGCCGTGCCGGTGGGCATCGCCATGGGCGTGAGCCGCATCGCGCGCGGCGTGTTCGATCCGCCGATCGAGTTCTACCGCCCGTTGCCGCCGCTGGCCTACCTGCCGCTCATCGTGATTTGGCTGGGCATCGACGAGGCGTCGAAGGTGCTGTTGATCTATCTGGCGTGCTTTGCGCCCATCGCCCTGGCAGCCAAGGCCGGGGTGCGCAGCGCCAGCACCGAGCAGCTCAATGCCGCGGCCTCGCTGGGCGCGAGCCGGCTGCAAGTGGTGTGGCATGTGGTCGTGCCGGCGGCGCTGCCGGACATTCTGGTGGGCCTGCGCATCGCGCTGGGATTCGGCTGGACGACGCTGGTCGCGGCCGAAATGGTGGCCGCCACCGTCGGCGTGGGGCAAATGGTGCTCAACGCCTCGAACTTCATGCGCACCGACCTGGTGGTGATGGGCATTCTGGTGATCGGACTGGTCGCCTGGACCTTCGACCTGGCCGTGCGCTGGGCCGAGGCGCGCCTGGTGCCCTGGAAGGGGCGTGCCTGAGGCCGGGCACGGCACGCGGCAGGCGGCGGGGCATGCGCCCCGCCTCTGCCGTTTACCGGTTTGGCTTGATTACTTGAGCAGGCCTTCGGCCTTCAGTGCAGCCTGCACCGCAGGGCGGGCGCCCACGCGGGCGTGGTGGGCCGACAGATGGGTCAGGTGGGACGTGTCCAGCCCCACGACCTTGCCCCAGCCGACCACCGTGAACAGGTAGCCGTCGGCCACGGAGAAATGGTCGCCCAGCCATTCCTTGCCGTCCAGCTGGCCGTCCACCCATTGCAGGCGCGACAGCAGCTTCTCGCGCGCCATGGCCTTGTATTCCTCGGGCGTGGCCGAGCCGAACAGGGGGCTGAAACCCTTGTGCAGTTCGGTGCCGATGAAGGTCAGCCACTCCTGCAGGCGGTAGCGGGCGAGGGTGCCGTTGGCGGGTGCCAAGTTCTTGAGGGGGGCTTGGTCGGCGATGTACTGCACGATGGCGGGGCCTTCGCGCAGGCGGGTGCCGTCGTCCAGCTCCAGCAGGGGCACGTAACCCAGCGGGTTGATCGTGTAGTAGTCCGTGCCGTCCTGCAGCTTGTGGCTCTTCGTGCTGGCCAGCACCGGGGTGAAAGCCAGGCCCGCTTCATGCAGGGCGATGTGGGGAGACAGGGAGCAGGCGCCGGGGCTGTAGTAAAGCTTCATGGATGACCCGAAGGTGTGGTGTTGGACAAGCCACGGATGCTAGCCGGAAGCGGCCGAGCCCGCTGCAGGCGGTGGCGCCGGCCGGGTGGCAGCCTCCATCCGACCCAGGTAGAGCAGGGCGTGGCTCCGGTCGGGTCCGCACATGGCCGGCTCGGGCTGCAGCGAGGCGCACACGGCCGGGCGGTCCGGGTGCCCGAAGATGCGGCAGCGCTGCGCCTCGTCGAGCTGCACGCAGCGCATGCCCGCCGGCTTGCCCGCAGGCATGCCGGGAATGGGGCTGGAAATGGAGGGCGCCGTGCAGCACGCGCCGCAACCCGGGCGGCAAGTCAATGCCATGCGTTTGCTATTAAATGTATAGCTATACACCCTAGTGAATATTGCGCTGGAGGCTGTTTTGACCCCAAGCCCTGTCGCACCCGGCTCAAGCGGCGGCGCCGGCCATGCGAGCAGTGCCCAGGCGCTCGGACGCCCACAGCACTTGATCGACGACGGCCCGCACGCGCTGGCGGTGGGGTTCGTGCACCAGCACGCCCTGATCGTCCAGGGCGCTCGCGGCCAGGCCCAGGGCGAACGCCTGCGGCGCCAGCCAGCATTCCAGGTTGATCAGCAGCGGTGCCAGGTGGCTTTGCGAGCGCAGGCCGCCCAGGCCGCCGTTGGAGGCGCTGAGCATGCCCACGACCTTGCCGCGGAATGGGCGGGTGCCGTCGCTCCACTCCGGGTGGCCGGCCACGGGGCTGGACGCCCAGTCGATGGTGTTCTTGAGCAACGCCGTGTAGCTGCCGTTGTACTCGGGCGAGCAGATGATCCAGCCGGGGTGGGCGTCCATCGCGGCCTTGAGGCGCAACACGTCGGGGGGCGTGCCAACGGCTTCGAGGTCGGCGTTGTACATGGGGATGTCGAAATCGGCGAGTTCGAGCAAGGTGACGTCGGCGCCGGCATCGCGCGCAATGTCGGCGGTGGCGCGCGCCAGGCGGCGGTTGAACGATTGCTGGCGGGTGCTGCCCGCGAAGACGAGGAGTTTTTGCATGGCCGCGATTGAATCACACCGCCCGGGCAGGAAACCTGCAAGAAACCGCGCGGGCAACCGGGCCGGTTCCACGTGAAACAGCACCGATGGCAGGGGCGGGCCCGAAGTGGGAAAATCCCGGGTTTCCAGCCCGGCAGGGCCGGCCTGTGCGCCGGTACTGGCGGGCGCGCCCCGCGCCTTGCGGCGGCGTCCGTGTCGATGAACGGCCCTGCGGGGCCCCGGAGCAGTCCCATGTTGTACCCCCAGGAATTTGATGTCATCGTCGTCGGTGGCGGCCATGCCGGCACCGAGGCCGCGCTGGCCGCCGCGCGCATGGGCCAGCGCACTTTGCTGCTCACGCACAACATCGAAACGCTGGGCCAGATGAGCTGCAACCCCTCCATCGGCGGCATCGGCAAGGGCCACCTGGTGAAAGAGGTAGACGCGCTGGGCGGGGCCATGGCCCTGGCGACGGACGAGGGCGGCATCCAGTTCCGCATCCTCAACAGTTCCAAGGGCCCCGCAGTGCGCGCCACGCGGGCGCAGGCCGACCGCGTTCTGTACAAGGCGGCCATCCGGCGAATGCTGGAGAACCAGCCCAACCTGTGGCTGTTCCAGCAGGCGGTGGACGATCTGATGGTCGAGGGCGACCGGGTGGTGGGCGCCGTCACGCAGGTGGGCGTGCGGTTTCGCAGCCGCACGGTGGTGCTCACGGCGGGCACGTTCCTGGACGGCAAGATCCACGTCGGCCTGAACAACTACGCCGCCGGCCGCGCGGGCGACCCTCCGGCAGCGAGCCTGTCGGCGCGCCTGAAAGAACTGCAACTGCCGCAAGGCCGCCTGAAAACGGGCACCCCGCCGCGCATCGATGGCCGCAGCATTGACTTTTCGAAGTGCGAAGAGCAGCCCGGCGATGGCATGCCCGGCGGCATTAATGAGGGCACCGTGCCGGTGTTCAGCTTCATGGCGCACGCCTACGGCGGCGCGGCCATGCACCCGCGCCAGATGCCATGCTGGGTGACGCACACCAACGAACGCACTCACGACATCATCCGCAGCGGGTTCGACCGCAGCCCGATGTTCACGGGCAAGATCGAGGGCGTCGGCCCGCGCTACTGCCCGAGCGTGGAAGACAAGATCAACCGGTTCGCCGACAAGGACAGCCACCAGATCTTCCTGGAACCCGAGGGCCTGACCACGCACGAGTTCTACCCCAACGGCATCAGCACCAGCCTGCCGTTCGACATCCAGTACGACCTGGTGCGCAGCATGGCCGGCCTCGAAAACGCGCACATCCTGCGGCCCGGCTACGCGATCGAATACGACTACTTCGACCCCCGCTCGCTCAAGAGCACGTTTGAAACGCGGCAGGTGCAGGGACTGTTCTTCGCGGGGCAGATCAACGGCACCACCGGCTACGAAGAGGCGGCTGCGCAAGGCTTGTTCGCGGGCATCAACGCGGCGCTCCAGTGCCGCCAGATCAAGGGCGAGGCCAACGATTTCGGGGGTGCCTGGCTGCCCCGCCGCGATGAGGCCTACCTGGGCGTGATGGTGGACGACCTCATCACCAAGGGTGTGACCGAGCCGTACCGCATGTTCACCAGCCGGGCCGAGTTCCGCCTGCAACTGCGCGAAGACAACGCCGATATGCGGCTGACGGAAGTGGGTCGCCAACTGGGCCTGGTGGACGATGCGCGCTGGGAGTCGTTCAGTCGAAAGCGCGATGCGGTTTCACGTGAAACAGAACGCCTCAAGACCACCTGGGTGAACCCGCGCAGCCTGCCGGCAGAGGAATCGGCGCGTGTGCTGGGCAAATCCATCGAGCACGAATACAACCTGTTCGATCTGCTGCGCCGGCCCGATGTGGCCTATGGCGACCTCATGGGCATGGGCGGCGGCCGACTGGCGTCTGCGGACGTTTCACGTGAAACATTGGGTGAACTGGCGCTGCCGGTGGTGGAGCAGGTGGAGATCGCCGCCAAGTACGCAGGCTATATCGACCGGCAAAAAGACGAAGTGCTGCGCGCCGCGCACTTCGAAACGCTGCGCTTGCCGGCCGAGCTGGATTACCTGCAGGTGCCAGCCCTGTCCATCGAAGTGCGCCAGAAGCTCCAAAAGCACCGCCCGGAAACCCTGGGCCAGGCCTCGCGCATTTCGGGCGTAACGCCTGCCGCCATTTCTCTGCTGCTCGTGCATTTGAAGCGGGGCGGGTTCAAGGGCTTCAGCACGGCGCCCGTGCAAGACGAGGTGCCCGCATGAATGCCGAGGCATTGCAGAGCGCGCTGAGCCGAGGCGCGCAATCCCTGGGCCTGGGGCTCACCAGCGGCCAGATCACGCAGTTGCTGGAGTTCCTGGCGCTGCTGCAGAAGTGGAACAAGGTCTACAACCTGACGGCCGTGCGCGACCCGCAGGAAATGCTCACCCACCACCTGCTCGACAGCCTGGCCGCGGTGCCGCCGCTGCGCCGCCAGCTGGCGCTGGTGCCAGCGGCCATCGACGCCAACCCGGCCTTGCCCCCGCGCCTGCTGGACGTGGGCTCGGGGGGCGGGCTGCCAGGCGTGGTGTTCGCCATCTGCTGCCCTGGCCTGGATGTGAGCTGTGTGGACACGGTGGCCAAGAAGGCGGCGTTCATCCAGCAGGCGGCGGTCACGCTGCGGTTGCCCAACCTGCACGGCATTCACGCGCGGGTCGAAAACCTTGCCGGTCCCTACGATCTGGTGAGCTGCCGGGCCTTTGCCTCCCTGCCCGACTTCACCGCCTGGTCGGGTGGCGCCATGGCCCCGCACGCGGTCTGGCTCGCGATGAAAGGCAAGCGGCCCGACGATGAAATCGCCGCGCTGTCGCCCGATGTGCAGGTGTTTCACGTGGAACCTCTGACCGTGCCAGGGCTGGATGCCGAGCGTTGCATCGTCTGGATGCGGCAAACGGACGGTGCGCCACCTGCGGTCGCTTAAACTCGCTCCTCCAGTTTTCGGGGGGCTTTCATGTTTGGCGTAGCAGATTACGGCGCGTTCGTCGCAGCCATCGTGTTGTTCCTCGCCATTCCCGGCCCGGGCAATCTGGCACTCATCACCTCTACCGGCAAGGGCGGCATCCGTGCCGGGCTGGCGGCCACGCTGGGCGTCATGTTCGGCGACCAGGTGCTGATGTGGATGGCGGTGGCCGGTGTGGCGGCATTGCTCGCGTCCTACCCCACGGCCTTCCATGCCGTCCAGTGGCTGGGCGCGGCCTACCTGGCATGGCTGGGTTTTCGCATGCTCACCGCACGGCCCGGCGGCCAGCCCGTGATCGCCATCGAGCCACGGCATTACTTCAAGCAGGCGGCGTGGATCACGCTGCTCAACCCCAAGGCCATCGTGTTCTACATGGCGTTCTTTCCGCTGTTCGTGGACCCGGCGCGCCACCAGGGCCTGTGGACCTTCGGCGCCATGGCGGCCACCATAGCGGCGCTCACCTTCGTGTACGGCCTGATCGTCGTGCTGCTCACCCACCGCCTGGCGGAGCGCATGCGCGCCAACCCGCGCGTGGCACGCGTGCTGGAAAAGATCGCCGGCGTGTTTCTCATCGGCTTCGGCATCAAGCTGGCCTTCACCAAATAAATCCGCGAAACGAAAGCATTCATGGCCAAGATTTTTTGCATTGCCAATCAGAAGGGCGGGGTGGGCAAGACCACCTCTTCCGTCAACCTGGCCGCGGGGTTGGCCAAGATCGGCCAGCGGGTGCTGATGGTCGATCTGGACCCGCAGGGCAATGCCACCATGGGCTCGGGCGTGGACAAGCGCGCGCTGGAGCTCACCGTGTACGACGTGCTGCTGGAGTCGTCGTCCGTCAAGGAAGCGGCCGTGCTGTCCGAAAAATGCGGCTACCACGTGCTGGGCGCCAACCGGGAGCTGGCCGGGGCCGAAGTCGAACTGGTGGCCCTGGAGCACCGCGAGCGCCGCCTGAAGGCCGCACTGGCCGAGGTGGACAAGGACTACGACTTCATCCTCATCGACTGCCCGCCTTCCTTGAGCATGCTCACCTTGAACGGCCTGTGCTGCGCGCACGGCGTCATCGTGCCGATGCAGTGCGAATACTTCGCGCTGGAGGGCCTGACCGATCTGGTCAACACCATCAAGCAGGTGCACGCCAACCTGAACAAGGACCTGCAGATCATCGGCCTGCTGCGGGTGATGTTCGACCCGCGCATCACGCTGCAAAGCCAGGTGAGCGAGCAGCTCAAGGACCATTTCGGCGACAAGGTGTTCAACACCGTGATCCCGCGCAACGTGCGCCTGGCCGAGGCGCCCAGCTACGGCCTGCCCGGCGTGGTGTTCGATCCGGCGGCCAAGGGCAGCCAGGCGTTCGTCGAGTTCGCCCGCGAGATGGTCAAGCGCGTCAAGCGCATGTAGGCGGCCGCAGCGGATTTGAATCGAATCGCCCCTCTGCCGCCGTATCCATTGTCCTTGTTGCTATCAAATTCATAGTATGAAGCCTGACCACGTCCTTTTGCTGCCGGGTTGGCAGAACTCCGGCGAAGACCACTGGCAAAGCCGCTGGGAGCGCCTGCAAGGCTATCGCCGTGTAGAGCAGCACGACTGGATGCGCCCACTGCGCGGCGACTGGTCCGCGCGGCTGGAAGAGGTCGTGGTGGACGCCAACGGCCCCGTGGTGCTGGTGGCGCACAGCCTGGGCTGCATCCTCACCGCCTGGTGGGCGGCGCATTCGAAGAACGCCCACCGGGTGCGCGGCGCGCTGCTGGTGGCCCCGGGCGATGTGGAGCACCCCGACATCGCGCCCCTGCTGCCCGGCTGGGCCCCCATCGCGCGCCAGCCGCTGCCGTTCCCCACCGTGCTGGTGGGCAGCCGCAACGACCCGTATTGCAGCTTCGAGCGCGTACAGGCCCTGGGCCGCGACTGGGGCGCGCGTTTCGTCGATGCGGGTGCGGCCGGCCACATCAATGCCGAGTCGGGCCTGGGCGACTGGGCCGAGGGCAGGGCGCTGCTGCAATCGCTGCTGCAGCCCGCAGTGGCAGGGCCTGGCGGCGGTCTTGGTACAGGGCTTGATACAGGGCCTTCGGCATGACCGCGGCGAAGACCGATCTGCTGGCGGTGGCGGAGGCCGCCGCGCAGGCCTGGCGGCCGCAGGTGTGCGGAGTGGCGGCCGGTGCCCAGGTGAAGGTCCTGCGCATGGACTCGCAGGCCTATCCCGACGAGGTGCACGACTTCGACGAAGCCCTGCTGGTGCTGCAAGGACAGATGAACCTGGAGATCGGCGGTGAATGCCATCCGGTCGGCGCCGGCGAAATGTTCATCGTCCCTGCGGGCGTGCCGCACGCCGTGGCGCCCGGCAGCCACGGCACCCTGGTCATCATCGACCGATGACCGCTTGAAATTTTGTCCGGCAGCGTGAAGGCCCAGCGCCCACGCCGCCCGGCCCCTTCGAAGAACAACAGAAAGCACTTTCCATGGTCACCAAGAAACCCAAGGGCCTCGGTCGCGGCCTCGAAGCCCTGCTGGGCCCCAAGGTCGCAGAGAAGGGCGATGCCGCCCTGGCGCCGCCCGAAGGCACGCCAAGCACTCTGGCGCTCACCGAACTGGTGCCCGGCATGTACCAGCCGCGCACGCGCATGGATGAAGGCGCGCTGTACGAGCTGGCCGAGTCGATCAAGGCGCAGGGCATCATGCAGCCGATCCTGGTGCGCCGGCTCGCGCAGGGCGACCACGCGGGCCGCTACGAAATCATTGCCGGCGAACGGCGTTTTCGCGCGGCGCGGCTGGCGGGCCTGGACGCCGTGCCGGTGCTGGTGCGCGACGTGCCCGACGAGTCGGCGGCCGCCATGGCGCTCATCGAAAACATCCAGCGCGAAGACCTGAACCCGCTCGAAGAGGCGCAGGGCCTGTCGCGGCTGGTCAAGGAGTTCGGCCTCACGCACGAGCAGGCCGCGCAGGCCGTGGGCCGCTCGCGCAGCGCCGCCAGCAACCTGCTGCGCCTGCTGAACCTGGCCGACCCCGTGCAGACGATGCTGATGGCCGGCGACATCGACATGGGCCACGCGCGCGCGCTGCTGTCGCTGGACCGGGCGGCGCAGATCACGGCGGGCAACCAGATCGCTGCCAAGAAGCTGTCGGTGCGCGAGGCCGAGGCCCTGGTCAAGAAGATCGGCGCCGAGTTCAGCCTGGTGCCGCAAAAGCCCAAGAAGGACGCCAAGTCGCGCGACCTGAAGCGGGTGGAAGAAGAGCTGTCCGACCTGCTCATGGCCGAGGTCGAAGTGCGCGTGAAAAAGCGCGTCAAGCGCGGCAGCCGCACCGAAGAGATGGGCGAGCTGGCGATCCAGTTCGGCTCGATCGAGGCGCTGAACGGGTTGATCGAGCGGCTGCGGGGCCAGTGACGGGCTGCAGGGGCGACTGACCTGCGGAGCGGGGGCCGCCGCTCCAGCCCATAGCGTTGGGCCTTATGCGAAAACATGCGTTGGCTCTGGCATGGGCGCGTTCAAAGATCACCTTCCGTCGGCATCGCTTCACTAGCGGCGCTGTGCTGCTCAGGAAGGCCGGCGAACAGGGAGGCCCACCATGAAAGTGTCATTGAACGCTGCCGAGGTCCAACATCGGCAATCCGAATCCACGGGCGGCGAAACCGCTGTAGCGGCCAGCAAAAGCGGGCCCGCTTCCCTGGGGCCTTCGGGCCATCCGGACCTGGCGGCCCGCGAGCCCCGCTCCCCCGGCACCGAAGCCGCCCGGTTGCGCGCCCCGCTGACGGCGCTGCTCGCCCCGAGCGCCCCTGGCCTGGCCAGCGGCAGTGCCCGGGCCAGCGGCCTGGCGGACACCGCCCTGCTGCGCCGGCTGCTGCAGGCTGGTGTCACCAACCCGGCAGCAGCCGATGCAGGCCGGCCATCGCTGGCAGCGGCCCTGGCTGCGGCGGGCCACGCACCCCGATTGAAGGGGGCGGAACTGCTGGAAGGCAGCCCGGCGCTGCGCGGCTGGGACCTGTCCGGCGTGACCTTCGAGGACTGCCGCTTCGACCGCACTTCGCTGGCGGATACGCACATCGAAGGCAGCGCCTTTCAGGGCTGCCAGTTCAACGAGGTGTCACTTGCCCACGCTCAAGTGCGCGACAGCCAGTTCATCGGTTGCCGCTTTCAGGAGGCGATGTTTCTCAACGCGACCTTGAGCGGTGTCCGCTTCGAGGCCAGCCAGTTGCACAGCAGCAGTTTCGAAGACGCACACCTGCAGGACGGCTCGGTGTTCAAGGGCGTGAAGATGCCGGGAACGCACTTCCTCTGCGCGTCGGTGGGGGACGCGCGCATCGAAGCCTCCGACCTGACCGACACGGTGTTCCTGGGCACCGAAGCCCGGTTCCGCATTGATGCGGATTCACAAAAGACGGCCCGCCTCACCCGGCCCACCACGGCCACCCTGGTCTCGCACGAGGTGCGCGGCATTACGGTGCCACGCGTGGGCGCCAAGATCGCGGCCGTGGCGGGCACCTTGCCCCTGCGGGTCGAGATGCGCGCGGCGTCGCTGCAGGCGGCGGCGGTGGATGCCGAGGTCGAGGCCCATCTGGAGCGCTTGGCGGCCCAGCCTTCCGGCGGCAAGCCGCTCGCCCAGCGGCTGGTGATCGACGCCCTGGCGCAGCCTGAAACGCTGCCCGGGATCGCGCAGATCCTGGCGAAGGCCGAAATCCTCGCGCGCCATGTCGATTCCGTGGTCCTGCCGGGCGGTGAAGACATTTCGCCGCGCCTGTATGGCCGGCAGGCCGAGCCGCAGACGGACTGGAGCGGCGACTACCGGCGGTCCGTGCTCGAACTGGGCCTGCTGCACCAGTGCTTTCACCGGGGCGTGCCCCTGATGGCGATCTGCCGCGGCTTTCAGATGACCAACGTCTTTTTCGGTGCGGCGCTGCAGCAGCACGTGGGCAGCCAGGTCGGCGTTCGCACCCTGGACGATGACCGCGCGGCAGCGGTGCCCGCTGTGCCAACCGCACCGGCTTCCAGCGCCGAGAAGGGGGTCGGGCAGGCAGAGATCGGTGTCTTCGGCACCGCGCTGCACAACATTCGTGCGGCCGTGTATCACCACCAGGCGGTGATCGACGATCAAGAGGCGCGGCCGGATCTGCGCACCGCCTTGCGCCGCACGATCCCGTCCGCAGCGGGCGATACCGCCTGGCGGGCCGTGATGGCGATCGAGTCGTCCCAGCCGCGGGCGCCGCTCATCGGCCTGCAGTTCCATCCCGAGTTCTTCGACGGATCGACCGCTTCGGGCGACGCCAGCCCGCCGTCCAACCAGCAACTGGAGGAAAAGGCGGTGGGGCTGCGCAATCCGGCAGACCTGATCGCCAGCGGCATCCTGAACCACATGTCGCCCGGCAACGATGCGCTGTGGACGATCCTCTCGCAGGCCGCCACCGCGCACTGCCACAAGGCAGCGATCACGGCCGAGGCGCTGCAGGCGCAGAAAGCGGCGCTGAAGCCTGTCCAAAGCACCGCGGTGGAGGAAGCCGTCGGCTGATGCGATGCCGGAGCCTTGGTCCATCCATTGAAAACTCCCGGTGTGGAATGCAGCAAGCCGGGCGCGGTTGATCGGGCGGCAGTCGCCCGCGACACTGCGTTTCTTCCCACTGCAAAAGAGGAGCCGCGATGGATCTGGATCTCAAAGGGCGCACCGCGCTGGTCACCGGTGCCAGTGCCGGCATCGGTGCGGGCGTGGCGCGGGTGCTGGCCGGCGAGGGTGTGCGGGTTGCCCTCGTCGCGCGCCGTGGCGATGCCCTGGAGCGCCTGGCCGCCGAGATCGCCAGCCGCGGCGCGGTGGCCCCGGTCGCCGTGGCGGGCGACGTGACCGATGCGGAGGGCGTGAAGCGCATGGTGGCCGAGGCGACCGCAGCGCTCGGAGGCATCGACATATTGGTCAACTGCGCGGGGGGCGCGCGGCCTACCGGGCTGTATGCATCGGATGCGGATTGGGACGAGGCTTTCGCGCTCAATTTCAGCGCCGCGCGCCGGCTGACCCAGGCGGTGCTGCCGTCGATGCAGGCGCGGCAGTGGGGCCGCATCATCCACCTCAGCGGTTCGATGGAGCCACGGGCGTTGAACGCCGCCACGGCGGCCAAGGCAGCGCTGCACCTGTGGGCCAAGGGACTGTCGTGCGAAGTGGCGGCGCAGGGGATCACCGTCAACACCCTGGCGCCGGGCCGCATCCGCAGCGAGCAGGTGCTTGAGAAGTTGCACCCCGACGAAGCAAGCCGGCGTGAATTCATCGCCCGCCACATTCCCATCGGCTACTTCGGCGAGCCGGAAGACATCGGCCACCTGTCGGCCTTCCTGGCATCGCCGCTGGCGCGCTACATCACCGGCGCCGTGATTCCGGTGGATGGCGGCATGCATTTCTTCGCGCACTGAAGGGCATGCAACCCCGTGGGCTGGTGTGGAGCCCATTCCTGGCGATGCCACGGGCGCGGCCTTGCAGGAGCGCACCAGCGCACAGGTACTGCCGTCTCAAGTGCGCCTGCGCACAGCCAACATGCCCATTCCCGCACCCATCAGCGACATCAGCATCAGCCCCCACTGGCTCAACGTAGGAATGGAGGCCACGCCGTTGGGACCAGGCGCCGCTGCCAGCACCATCGGTGCAAACGGGTCACTGATGCTGCCCAGGCTGGCATTGCCATCGCCCTCGCCGTTGTCCGTCACCTGGAAGCTGGCCGTCAGGCGGTCGCCGCTGATGCTGGACACGCTGGGAGTGAACCAGCTGTTCGGTGCTCCGAACGTTTGCGGGCCGTACTTGCGTAACTGGGCCGTAGCCGGTATGGCGCTGGGATAGGTCACCTTCACCGTGAGGGTGGCGTTGTCGCACCCCGTGGCGGTAAAGCGCAGCACGCCCAGCGGAAAGCTCGCGTTGCTGGGCGCCCCAGGGGGCACGGAGGTGTCGATGTTCAGCGCGCCCACTGTGCATCCCGCAGGCCCCCCAGCGATCTGCACGGAGGCATTGCCCCCGCCAGGCACACCCGTCAGGGGCACGCTCGGGTTGACGAACTGCTGCGGTGTAGCCTGCACCGCAGCAGACAGGGCGCCGTCGCCCACCCCGTTGGCGGCCCGCACCGTAAAGGAATAGGCCTGGCCGTTGGTGAGCCCCGAGGCCGTGCAGCCCAAAGCCCCGGTCGTCGTGCACGCCACCGTGCTGGCGCCCGCAGGCACAGCTTGCTTGAGCACGGTGTAGCCGGTGACAACGCTGCCGCCGTCATCGGCTGGCGCGGCCCAGGTCAATGCGACGGCACCGTCGCCCGTCGAGGACGCTACCGCCGTCGGCGGGTTGGGCACGGTGACGGCACGCACCAGCAGTGCGTCGGAAGCAATGCCGTTGACCACCGCACGCAAGGCATACCAGCCGTTGGCGAGCGAAGACGGCAAAGGCTGCGAGGTGTAGCTGGTGCTGCTGGACGTGGCGGGTGCAAGCCATGCGGTTGCCCCGTTGTCCAGGCGCTGCAGCTGCACCAGCGGCAGATTGGTCGCCGAGCTGTTGGTAGAGCCTCCGCTGGCCTCGCTGTCACCGCGCAGCAGCGTGCCGCCGAGGGTCAACGCAGCCCCTGGCTGCAGGGCGCCTGGACTGGCACTGGACAGAACCGGTTGACGGGTGGTGGGAGCGCCCAGGTCTGATGTGAACAGCTCCGAACTGGCGACGAGGCCGCTGTTGCCTTGACCTCCCATGACCAGCACCTTGCCGCTGGGCAGCAGCGTGGCCGTGTGCCGGTAGCGCCCATTGACCAGGTTGCCCGCGCTGCTCCAGCCATTGGTGGCCGGGTCGTACAGCTCCGCGCTGGCGAAGGAACTACCGACTCCTCCAGTGACCAGCACCTTGCCGCTGGGCAGCAGCGTGGCCGTGTGCTGGTAACGCACATTGACCGGGTTGCCCGCGCTGCTCCAGCCATTGCTGGCCGGGTCGTACAGCTCCGCGCTGGCGGGCGCGCCGTACCCCGTGACCAGCACCTTGCCGCTGGGCAGCAGCGTGGCCGTGTGCTGGTAACGCGCATTGACCAGGTCGCCCGCGCTGCTCCAGCCATTGGTGGACGGGTCGTACAGCTCCGCGCTGGCGACGATGCTGCTGCCGTCGTACCCTCCCGAGACCAGCACCTTGCCGCTGGGCAGCAGCGTGGCCGTGTGCTGGTAACGCGCATTGACCAGGTCGCCCGCGCTGCTCCAGCCATTGGTGGACGGGTCGTACAGCTCCGCGCTGGCGACGATGCTGCTGCCGTCGTACCCTCCCGAGACCAGCACCTTGCCGCTGGGCAGCAGCGTGGCCGTGTGCAGGTAGCGCGCAGTGACCAGGTTGCCCGCGCTGCTCCAGACACTGGTGGCCGGGTCGTACAGCTCCGCGCTGGCAAGGATGCCGTTGCCGTCGCCCCCTCCCGTGACCAGCACCTTGCCGCTGGGCAGCAGCGTGGCTGTGTGCCCGTAGCGCGCGTTGGCCAGGTTGCCCGCGCTGCTCCAGACATTGGTGGACGGGTCGTACAGTTCCGCGCTGGCGACGATACCGCTGTCACCGATTCCTCCCGAGACCAGCACCTTGCCGCTGGGCAGCAGCGTGGCTGTGTGCCCGTAGCGCGCGTTGGCCAGGTTGCCCGCGCTGCTCCAGACATTGGTGGACGGGTCGTACAGTTCCGCGCTGGCGACGATACCGCTGTCACCGATTCCTCCCGAGACCAGCACCTTGCCGCTGGGCAGCAGCGTGGCCGTGTGGTAGTAGCGCCCATTGACCAGGTTGCCCGCGCTGCTCCACACACTGGTGGACGGGTCGTACAGCTCCGCGCTGGCGAGCAAATTGCTGTTGTTGAATTGACCTCCCGTGACCAGCACCTTGCCGCTGGACAGCAACGTGGCCGTGTGCAGGCAGCGCCCATTGACGAGGTTGCCCGCACTACTCCAGCCATTGGTGGACGGGTCGTACAGCTCCGCGTTGGCGACGCTGCCGCTGCCGTCGTACCCTCCCGAGATCAGCACCTTGCCGCTGGGCAGCAGCGTCGCTGTGTGCACGTAGCGCGCATTGGCCAGGTTGCCCGCGCTGCTCCAGCCATTTGTGGACGGGTCGTACAGTTCCGCGCTGGCGAGGTCGCCGTTGCTGTTGTCGAAACCTCCCGAGACCAGCACCTTGCCGCTGGGCAGCAGCGTGGCCGTGTGCTGGGAGCGCACATTGACCAGGTTGCCCGCGCTGCTCCAGACATTGGTGGACGGGTCGTACAGCTCCGCGCTGGCGAGAGAATTGCCGCTGTTGTCGGCCCCTCCCGTGACCAGCATCTTGCCGCTGGGCAGCAGCGTGGCCGTGTGCTGGTAGCGCACGGAGTTAAGGTTGGCCGCACTGCTCCAGGCGGGTTGCGCCAGGGCCGAGCCACTGGCGCCAAGAACCAATGCCCCAATAAGGCATACCCAGAATCTGCGAAGCCAGGCGAAGTCCAGGACGGGATGCAGTTGCGCAGGCACGGTCATTTTCGGAGTCCTTCGGACTTGTTTCTGTACATGGAGGAGGCAAAGCTGTGCGACACAGACCAGTGCTTGAGGTGTCAGCAAGCCCCCGCCCCCTTGACCGGAAATCCCAACGGGTGCGTTGGGAGCGTTTCTGCGACAAAACACCGGGTCATGGCACAGCGGTGTCGAAGACCGGGTTTGAAAGGGGGCGCTTAAGCGAACAACCGAAGATGCTACGAGAGGTTGTCTTCTTTGTCGTTACCTGAAATTGGTGAATTTGAGGGACGGCGCGCAGGGCATGCGATCCATCGCCATGCGCGGGCCAAGACATCGCTGTTCCCAGGCGAGGTCGGCAGAGGGACTGGTCCAGGGTTGCTGGGGGGTTAGCCCCACTGAAGATCAGTGATGCAATTTCTAAGGTCGGTGGCGCCATGCAGCAACGCAGACTGCGTGCCAATACACACCAAAGATCAGTGGCGGAAAACGAATGGGAAGTGTCGTTCCGCAGGCAGAGGCCGAAGGGCCGGTGGGTTCAAGGCCCGCGCCGGCGCTCCAGCACCGCGATCGCTGCGAAGCCGCACAGCACCGCGAACCACAGCGTGGCCACGCGAATGCCCACGGCGGCCAGCGTGCCGAGGCCGATCGGCACGGCCTGCAGCGCCAGCAGGGCGACCAGGGTGGCCTCGGTGGTGCCGATGCCCGCGGGCAGCATGGAGGCGGCGCCGGCCAGCATGGCGGTGGGGTAGAGGGAGGCCGCATCGCGCCAGGGCAGGTCGATGCCCAGCCCGTGCAGCAGCCAGGCGAACGACAAGGCCACCATGCCCCACGCCGCCAGGCCCAGGCCCAGAGACAGCCCCAGGTCCAGCGGATGCAGCCATGCCTTGCAGCCCGCCAGCCCCATGGCCAAGGCCCGCACCGCGCGCGATACGCGAGGCCAGCCGCGGCGGCGCAGCCAGGCGGCACTGCGAAGCAGCCAGGACGGCCTCGCCGCCACCACCACGACGGCGCCGATCATGCCCGCCACGAAAGCCACCAAAACCGCGAACAGCGGCAGCGCGGGGATGGCCAGCGCCGCCAGCAGCACCACGCACAGCAGGTCGAACGCACGCTCGTACACGAAGGCCGAAACGGTGCGCGCGGCCGGCACGCCATGGCGTGCGAAATAGCGCACGCGCACCAGCTCGCCCACCTTGCCGGGGGTGGCGGTGAAGGCGAAGCCCGACAGGTACCCGAGAAAACCGGCGCCCCAGGGCACGGTATGCCCCGCACGCGCCAGCAGCCAGCGCCAGCGCAGGTAGCGCAGCAGGTAAGAGGCGAAGGCGATGGCCGCCATGGACGGCATCCACGCGAACACCTGCGGCAGCTGCGCGAAGACCTGGTTGCGCGCGTCGGCCCAGGCCAGGGCCGCCACGTAGGCCGCCGTGCAGGCCCCGGCCGCAGCGACGGCGTGGCCCGGCTTCATGCGCGGTCGGCGAAGGACCAGCGCTTGTGGCCCAGGTAGCTGGTGAACACCGGTACCGCCACGCCCACGGCATGGGCGATCTCGGGCACGAAGGCGGTCACGCCCAGCGCCGGCAGCACCTGGCGCGCCAGCAGCACGCTCACGGCCCAGGTCTGCGCCACGGCGACGAGGTTCACCAGCACGAAGAACGCGGCGGATTTGTGCACCGACTGCTGGCTGCCCTGGAACACGAAGGCGCGCGCCAGCAGAAAGGCCGTGACCATGCCCACGCCGTAGGCCAGCACCACGGCATAGGAAAACGGCATCCACTGGTTGAGCACGATGCGCGCGATGAAGTTGGCGAGCGCAGCCACGCCGCCGGTGACCAGGAAGGCCACGAACTGCCGGGATCGGAACTGGGCGAGCATGATGGGCCGTGCCTACACGCGCGCCGCAGCCGCCTGCGCGGCCATCTGCCGCCCGAAGCCGATGCTTTCCGAAATGCCGCGGTCCTCGGGGTAGTAGTAGGACGTGTCGGCCACCCACAGGCCGCGCACGGGCAGTTGCACGGGCGGCAGGCTCTCCAGGTAGTTGGGTGGGCAGATGGGCTGCGCGTAGCGGTAGCGGCTGGCGCGCAGGGCCAGGAAGTCGTCGTCCTGCAGCTTCGGGTTGATGGTTTTCAGGTAGCGGCGCACCTTGTCGAGGAAGGCCGCGTCGGGCTCGGCGAACTTGGGATGCTCGCCCGGCATGTAGAAGGGCACGTACACCACCGACTCCTGCAGCGGCCGCAGGTTGCTGTATTCGACGAGGCCGGGAATGTCCATGTCCGGGTCGTTCACGTTGAGCCAGAAGTTGCCGGTGAGGGGCTTGCGCAGCTTGGCGATCACGCAGACCACGGCGATGTTCTGCAGCGCGCCGTACTGCGCCAGCAGGGCGGGCGGCAGGTCGGGCATGGTGCGGGGTACGTAGGGCAGGGGGATGGTGCTCACCACCTTGTCGAAGGCCTCGAAGCCCTGCGCGGTTTCCACGCCCTGCACGCGGGTGCCGTCCATGCGCACGCGGGTGACCGGCGTGGACAGGCGGATTTCGCCGCCGTGGCTGCGGATGTCCGCCACCATGCCGTCCAGCAGGGTGGCCGAGCCGCCGTCCAGGTGGCCGAGCTGTTCGCGCATGAGGCTGTAGCGCGAGCGGCCGATGCGGCGGATGCGGCTCCAGATCCACGCGGCCGACAGGTTGCCGGCATGGTCGTAGAACTTGTAGTCGAACAGGCGCCGCCACAGCACTTCGTAGGCTTCCTTGCCCACCCAGCGGCGGATCCAGGCCGTGGCCTCTTCGCCGTCCAGGGGCTTCCAGTCGGTGCGCTTGGTGGACAGGAACGCATGCAGGCCGTAGCGGAACTTGGCGATCAGGCCCAGGCCCTGAAAGCGCAGCAGCGCCACCGGGTTGCCCCAGGGCTGCAGGCGCTTTTGGAACCAGTAGCCCATGCGCGTTTCGCGCCAGCGCATCTTGTCCTTGAGGCCCAGCTCGTCCAGCATCTGCAGGAAGGCGTGGTCGGAGGTGCAGTGGAAGTGGTAGTAGCGCTCGATGGGCAGGCCGTCGAAATCGAACATCGCCGTCATGCCGCCCACGCGGTCATCGGCCTCGAAGACCACGGGCCGGTGGCCGTCGCGCGCCAGTTGGTAGGCCACGGCCAGGCCCATGGGGCCGGCGCCCAGCACGGCGATGCGCTGGCCGGGAGTGGCGGCCGTGGATGCGGCAGAAGAGGAGGGCTGCGCGCTCATCAGAACTCCAGCACCACGCGGCTGTATTCCGGGTGGTTGAACGTTTCGTGGATGGCCTCGGCAAACGGGGTGGCGCGCACGCCGAAGATGCCGGGCCAGTCGATCACCTCGAACTCGTCGTGGGCGACGAGTGCCTTGAGCTGGTCGGCGGTGAAGGGCGGGTCCTTGTCGAACAGCGCCCAGACCTTGAGCAGCAGAGAAAAGAGGCCGTAGGGAATCTTCACGATCCAAGCGCCCGCGCCGGTCGCTGCCTTGATCTGGCGAATGATGTCGATGTAGTCCACCTTCTCCAGCCCCGTGATGTTGAACACGCCGCCCACGCGGCGCTCTTCGATGCAGCGCACGATGATGCGGCAGAAATCCGCCGCATAGAGTGGCTGGCGCATGTAGCGGCCGCTGCCTGGAATGGGAAACACCGGCACCTTGCGCATGAAGCGCGACAGCCAGCCCAGATGCTTGCGGTCGAACCAGCCGAACATCAGCGTGGGCCGCAGCACCACGCAGGGAATGCCGCTGTCCAGCACCATCTTTTCCTGGGCGCGCTTGGTCTCGGTGTAGTGGTCCTGGGCGACCGATTCGACCACCGAAGAGCTGATGTGCACGGTCTGCGCGATGCGGTGCCGCTGGATCAGTTCGAGGATGCGGCCCGTGGAGGTGAGGTTGTTGCGCACGAAGGGATCTGCCTGCGGCGCGCCGATCTGCGCCTGCAGCATGACCACCACGTCAGCGCCTTCGAAATGGCGCTCCCACGTGCCGGGCTCGGCCAGGTCGGCGTCCTCGGCCACGATGTCCGGGTGCACCTGCCGCAGGATGGCGAGGTTGCTCGTGTGCTTGTCCAGCACGACGAGGTTGTGATAGCCGTGCAGCTTCAGATGGGCCACGAGGTTCTGGCCCACGAGGCCAGCGCCTCCCGGCAGGATGATTTTGGCGTTCTTCATGGGAGTCTTTTTCTCAGCGATGTCTGGGAGATTGGAGGGCGCACTCATTGCGGCTGCGGCACCTTGAGGGCCACCGAGCAGGCAGTGCCGGGCGCGGTCAGCGTCACGTCGGCCGGCAGTGTCTCGGGCGTCGCCTGCAGATAGGCGGTGAAGGTCAGGTAGCGCGCCGGTGCGCCAACGCCGCCCGGTGCGCTCATCTTGCGCCAGCGGTGGGGCACGCCCATGCCCACCACCGTGCCGTCGGCAGCGACGAGGCGCATCGATTCGGGCGGGGGGCCGTCGCCCTCGGGCAGCAGCGCGCCGCTCACCGCGACGAAGCGCGGATCGCCCGGCACGCGTTGCACCCAGTCCACGAAGGCGGTGCAGCGGGCGGGCGGCACGTCCAGGCGGGAGCCCAGCGCCGTGGCGGCGTCGGAGAGCGGAGGCTGGCCGAAGATCGAATGGCCGTGTCGCACTGCCTTGGCGACGATGAGCTCGCCCAGGTGGCGGTCCCAGATCAGCATGCCGATGCGGCGTTCGTCGTGCACGCCCATCGCCAGTGCGAGGGCGCCGGTCATGCGCAGGTGGGCAATGTCGGTGCGCTTGGTTTCGCGCGCCTGTATCGCCAGCATCTGGGCCAGCACGACGACCAGCAGCAGCGTGGCGCCGGCCCTGGCGAGGCCGCGCAGGGCCATCAGGCGGGGCGCGTACAGCACGCCCAGGGCGGCCCAGGCCATCATCGTGGGCGTGGTGTAACGACTGGACAGCGAACCTTCCATGCTGAGTTGCAGGCGCCCGCTGGCTGTGGCGAAGGCAATGCCTGCCACGAAGGCGACGAAGGTCAGCAGCGACAGATCCAGCGCATGGGCGCGTGGGGCGCGCAGTGCGGGCACCAGCCGGGCCAGCGTCAGCCCCGTGAACAGCACGCCGAAGGCCTGGCTGATCCACATCGACTCCATGTGCCGGCTCAGGTGCTGGAACGGGCTGCCCAGGTACTGCAGCGTGTACTGCAGCATGCCCAGCGGCCGGCTCATGAGCACGGCCAGCAGGCCGGGCCGGGGCGTCGGCGCGACGAAGTCCGCCATGTAGATGCCGACGCCCAGCGCGGCCAGCACCGCCAGCACCGCCGTGCGGCGCCAGCCCATGCGCACCACGGCGGCGTACAGCGCCATCATGGGCAGCGCCATGATGCCGTTGGCCATGGTGCCGATGCTCAGCACGCCGAGCGCGCAGCCACCGATGAACCAGCGCTCATCGTGCCATCGCGTGCCCTGCGTCGCCTGCGTGGCGCGGTACAGGCAGTACAGCCCGGCCAGCGGCAGCGACTGGGCCAGGAAGAACTGGCTCTGGAACGCCCAGGTGAGGTTTTCCTGCTGGATCCACGACAGAAGCCAGACGGACAGCAGCACCAGGGCCGATACCGCCGTGGTGCGGGGCATGGGCCCCACCCGCGCCTTCAGGAAGGCCCAGAACGTGGCGATGCTGCCTGCCACCAGCAGGTAGTTGACTGCGATCAGGAAGGCTTGCGTGCCGCCGAACCAGCGGTATTCCATCCAGAACAGCGCCTTGGACAGCACGATGCGGTGCTCGTTGAAAAGCCTCCACCAGGCCTGCCACCCACCGCCGTCGCGCATGTCGGCATAGAAGTCCACCGCGCCCCACATGTCCCAGATCGGAACGGACGTGAAAGTGCGCCAGGCCGCCACGGCCGTGACCAGCGCGAACAGCGCCGCATAGCCCGCAAGGGCCACCGCCGCCCAGAGGCGGCGGCGTTCAGGGGTCCACCGCATGGCTCAGATGTCCATCTTGTGGAAGATGGCGCGGGGCAGGTTGCGGATCACGGCCATGATCAGCGCCCATTTCGCGGGGGCGTAGACCACGGGCGTGCCGCGGGCCATGCCGCGCACGACGGCCTGGGCCACCTGCTCCACGCTGGCCAGCTTGGCGCCGCGTGCCTTGAGGTGCGCCGTCATCGGCGTGTCGGTCGGTCCGGGCTTGACCAGCACCACCTTGACGGCCGTGCCCGCCAGGCGGTGCTGCAGGCCTTCGGCATAGCGCTCCACCAGGCCCTTGGCGGCGCCGTAGACGTAATTGGACTTGCGCCCGCGGTCGCCGGCCACCGAGCCGATGATTCCGATCGTGCCGTGCCCGGCCGCCAGCATCGCGCCGGCGAAGGCCTCGGCGCACAGCACGGGCGACAGGCCGTTGACGGCCATGGCCTGCTCGGCGCTGGCCAGATCGTTCTGGCACTGCGACTGGTCGGGCAGGCTGCCGTGGGCGATCAGCACCACGTCCGGCACGCCCTGGGCCGCCAGGTGCTGCACCAGCGCGGCGATGGACGCGGCCTGCGTGACGTCGCCGGCCAGCACGTCGATGCGGGCCTGGGGCTGGCGCACCTGCAGGTCGTCGGCCACACCCTGCAGCCGAGCCGCGTCGCGGCCCACGAGCACCATCCGCCCGATGCCGCCGGCTTGCAGCCATTGGCGTGCGCAGTGTTGGGCGATCAGCGACGTGGCGCCGACGATCGCGATGGTCTGCGATCCGTTGTGGTTGTTTTGCATGTTGGCGGTGGAATCGTTCGTTCGTTTTTGTTGTGGAAAGGAGCGCGCCGGTCAGTCGCCCAGGAGGCGCAGCGACATCGCCGACCGGATATTCGGGTCGCGGTACGGAAGGAACTGGGCCAGCTTGGGGTAGCCGGCCTCGAACAGGTCGCGCGGCATGCGCGCATCCTTGGCCGGGTACAGCCGCCCGCCGGCCTGGGCGACCACGGCATCGAGCCGGTCGAACAGCCGCAAGGTGCGATCGCCCAGGTTGGGAAAGTCGAGAGCCAGCGTGACGCCCGGCTGCGGAAAACTCAGCAGGCCCACCGCTTCGCGGTCGCCGAAGGTCTTGAGCACGCCCAGGAAGCTGCCCTGGCCCGACGCGGTGATCTCGCGCAGCAGCGCGCCCACGGCGTCCGGCCCGTGCGGGCGGGGCACCACGCATTGGTATTGGTAGAAGCCCCGGCGGCCGTAGATGCGGTTCCACTCCTGCAGGTTGTCCAGCGGGTAGGAAAAGGGTTCGTAGTGCTGCAGCGCACGACCCGCGCGGCGCCGGTTCAGGTGGTAGTACGCCGCGTTGAAGGGGCGCAGGCTCAGCCGGTTGACGAGCGAAACCGGGGGGGCGAACGGCACGGTGCGCTGGCGGTCTTTCGGTCCGGGGCCGTGCTGGGATTCGGGCGGCGCGGCGTTGGCCCGCAGGAAGATGCCGCGCGTGCCCCCCGCCCGGGCGCCCGAGAGGCAGTCGATCCACGAGACGGTGTGCTCCCAGTCGGCCTCGGACGCATCGGCCAGGGCGAAGAATTCGCCCAGCGATCCGTAGGGCAGGGTCTCGGTGTCCAGCCAGGGGCCTGGCACCCGCCGCAGCCGCAGCGTGGCCTGGGTGACCACGCCGGTCAGGCCCAGTCCTCCCACGGTGGCGGCGAACCATTCCGGGTGCAGTTGTGGCCCGCAGCGGATCGACAGGCCGTCGGTGCGCAGCAGCCGCAACTCCTGCACGTGATCGCCGAACGAGCCGTGCACGTGGTGGTTCTTGCCGTGCACATCGTTGGCGATGGCACCGCCCACCGTGGCCAACTGGGTGCCCGGCGTCACGGGCAGCATCCAGCCACGTGGCACGAAGGTGCGCTGAATGTCGCGCAGCAGCATGCCGGCTTCGCAGGTCAGCTCGCCGGTGGCTTCGTCCCAGGCGATGAAGCGGTCCAGGCCGCGCAGGGACCACAGCGTGCCGCCGGGGTTAAGGCACACGTCACCGTAGCTGCGGCCCATGCCGAACGCCAGGCCGTGCTGGCCGGGCTCACGCGGCAGCTGGGCCAGCGGGCGCTCCGCCAGCACGCGCACGTCGTGCTCGTCGGCGCTCAGCCGGCCCCAGGAGCGCACGGCTACCACGGCAATCCCAGGGCCGCGGCGACCATCGCCACGCTGAACAGCACGCCGGCGGCGAGGCTGGCGCGGTCCTTGAAGGCGAAGACCAGCGGGTCGTCGTGCATCTCGCCGCGCACCGCGCGCAGCCACATCCAGCTCACCCAGAACACCATCACCGGCACGGCGGCCCAGATGAGTTCGGGGGCGCGGTACATCAGCAGCACGGATTCGCTGTTCAGGTACAGCGCCAGCACGACGACCGCGGTGTAGCCGGCCGCGATGCCCAGGTTCTGCACGATGGGGGCGTCCGATGTGAGGTAGCCGCGCCCGTGCGCCTGGGTCTTGCCCGCGGCCTGTTGCACCATCAGCTCGGCATACCGCTTGACGAACGCCAGCGACAGGAAGAGAAAGCCCGAAAACGCCAGCAGCCAGAACGACAGCGGCTGCTGGATGGCATAGCCGCCCGCCACGATGCGCAGCGTGTACAGCACCGCCAGCGCGATGCAATCGACCAGCACCCAGCGCTTGAGCGCCAGCGAATACGCCCAGGTGATGGCGAAGTAGCCCAGCAGCCAGCCGAAGAACCCCTGGCCCACCTGCCAGGCCAATGCGAAGCTCGCCACCGTGAGCACCGGCACCAGGGCGACGCCCTGCCAGGCCGCGAGCGCGCCCGACGCGAAGGGCCGCAGGCGCTTGCGCGGGTGGCGGCGATCGCTTTCCAGGTCGAGCAGGTCGTTGGCCACGTAGACCGACGAAGCGCACAGGCTGAAAGCCAGGAAGGCCACCAGCAGGCTGCCCCAGGCCGGGCCGTCAGCCAGGCGGTGCGCAGCCACCATGGGCACGAAAAGCAGCAGGTTCTTGAGCCATTGGTGCAGGCGCAGTGCCTTGCGCCAGGGCTTGATCCCCGCAGGCGCCCGAGCGAAGCGTTCGGCCACGTTGCCGTGCGCCTCGGCCTGCCGGGTGACACCGCCCGAGGCATTGACCACGATGGCCGAGCGTGCCGCCTGCCACACCGTCACATCGGCCTGCGAGTTCCCGGCGTAGTCGAAGCCGCGCTCGCCGAAGGCCTGCACCAGGGCGGCGGCCTTGGCCGGCCCCGCAAGGTTGGTGGCGCCATCGCTGGCCATCACCTGGTCGAAACAGCCCAGATGGGCCGCGATGGCCTGCGCCACGGTGCGATCCGAGGCGGTGCACAGCACCGTGCGGCGGCCCGCCGCGTGCTGGGCGCGCAGCCATTGCACGAACGGCTCGTTGTAGGGCAGGGTGGCCACATCCATTCGCACCCGCTGGCCGATTTCCTGCTTGAGCGCTGCCTTGCCACGCGCCAGCCACAAGGGCATGGCGAGCACGCGCCACGGCCCGTCCCGCAACAGTTGCAGCGACGATTCGTGCAGCATGTCCGTCAGGATGAGGGTGCCGTCCAGGTCCACCACCAGCGGTGGTTCCGAAGACGGGCCCGGTGCGGGCAAGGGCGAATCAAGGGGCGAGCGCAAAAGAGACCTTTGGTGGGAAGGCGTGAATGGAAACAGAAGGCGCGGGTAACGCTCTGTGTGCAAGAGCAACAGAACATTGTAAAAGCCGGTATCCGTCCTGCCTTTGACGGGACCCCGGCGTTACACCTGCCGCGCCGAGTGTGGCGAAGACGCCGCAGTCCGCCCGGTCACTAAACTTGTTCCTGTCCGAGCGCCTGTCCCATCTCTCGAAGCCGCCTCCCTTCCATGCCCCGACTTCCCTGGCCCCTGCCCGCCCTTCTGGCCTGGGCCGCCGCATGGCTGGCCTACCTCGGGCTGCACGACCGGGTCGCGCCGGTGGCTGCGCTGGTCGCTGCCTGCGCGGTTGGCACCGCTGCCAGCGTGCTGGGCACGGGCTGGTGGCGCCGCGGGCTGATCGCGGCGGGGTTTCCGCTGTCGCTGGCTCTGTCGGGCGCGGCCAGCGTGCCGGCCTGGGCCTGGCTGGTGCCGCTGGCGCTGCTGCTGCTGGTGTACCCGATCAACGCCTGGCGCGATGCACCCCTGTTTCCCACGCCGCACGACGCGCTGCTGGGCCTGCCCGCCGCGGTGGCGTTGGCGGAGGGCGCGCGGGTGCTGGACGCGGGGTGCGGCCTGGGCGACGGCTTGCTCGCTTTGCGCCGCGCCTACCCGCAAGCCCGGCTGGAGGGCGTGGAGTGGAGCGTGCCGCTGCGCCTGCTGTGCGCGCTGCGCTGCCCATGGGCGAAGGTCCGGCGTGGCGACCTGTGGCGCGCCGACTGGAGCGATTACGGCCTGGTGTACCTGTTCCAGCGCCCCGAAAGCATGGCCCGTGCCGCAGCCAAGGCGCAGGCGGAGATGGCGCCCGGCACCTGGCTGGTCAGCCTGGCGTTCGAGATCCCCGGCGCCACGCCGCACGCCCGGCTGCAGCCGGGCGGCGGGCACGCGGTGTGGGTCTATCGCATGGGTGCCAGGCCGGTAGCCAGCAGCCCAGCCGCGGCGCTATGATCCGTCGCCTCCCCTGGCAGGTCTGGCGTTGCGGCCGCTGCCCCTTGTTCTGCGCCGCCTTGTCCACGAGGTGGCGCCTCCACCTTTTTCCCTGAGAGGAACCCTCCCATGTCCAAGAAGACCTTGCCATTGCTGGCCGCCGCCTGCGCCGCCCTCCTGCTGACGGGATGCGAAACCACCAACATGAAGATGGGCAGTGCCGAGTCCAAGACGGTCGCCACCGGCGCGGCCGCCGGCGGTGCCACCGCCAACGAAAGCAGTGACCTGCAAAAGTGCGCTGCGCCCCTGGGCACCGTCTCGCTGGTGGAAAACCAGCAGGCCGGCTGGTACACCATCCTGCGCAACGAATACCGCCTGCCACCCACGGCCAACCTGCTGCGCCTGCTGATCCAGCAATCCAACTGCTTCATCGTGGTGGAGCGCAGCGCCTCGGGCATGACCGCCATGGATCGCGAGCGCGCGCTCATGCAGTCCGGCGAAATGCGCGGCGGCAGCAACTTCGGCAAGGGCCAGATGGTCGCCTCCGACTACGGCCTGTCGCCTGAAATCGTGTTCTCCAACAGCGACGCCGGCGGCATCGGCGGCGTGCTGGGCGGGCTCATCGGCGGCGGCAGCGGCCGGGCCATCGGCGCACTGGGCGGCGGGCTCAAGACCCGCGAAGCCAGCGCCATGCTGACCCTGGTGGACAACCGCTCGGGCGTGCAGATCTCGGCATCCGAAGGCAGCGCTTCCAAGAGCGATTTCGCAGGCTTCGGCGGCCTGTTCGGCGGCTCGGCCGGCGGCGCGGTGGGCGGCTACCAGAACACGGCGCAAGGCAAGGTGCTCACCGCTGCCTTCATGGACGCCTACAACCAGATGGTCGTGGCGCTGCGCAACTACAAGGCGCAAAGCGTGCAGGGCCAAGGCTTGGGCGGCGGCGGCCGGCTGGGCGTGGACGGCGGTGCCGCGCCATCGCAGACCCGTGCCGGCGTTCCCGCACCTGCTGGCGCGCCCGCGATGTCGGTGCGCGAAGCGCAGGAGCGCCTGAACGCCCTGGGCTACAACGTGGGCACGCCCGATGGCGCTGCCGGTGCACGCACGGCCACTGCGCTGCGCAACTTCCAAAAGAGCCAAGGACTGCCGATCACGGGCCGCGTGGACGCCGCCACGGCAGAAGCGCTCTCGCGCTGACCGCTCGCACGCAAGTGCAACGAAACGGGCGCTGCGGCGCCCGTTTTTCATCAAGGCTTCGCATCGCCCTGAAGCCCGTTTTTACCGGGTGTCACAGTTTCCCGGAATGCGTTGCTGAACTTGCAATGGTTGCTATCAAATGCATAGCTACGCAGGCATGTTTCATCCCGGCACACGGCATGAAACACCCACAGCCGCTCTATACTCCCGCCCGTTGGTGCTCGCTCGGTCATTGCGACCGCGCAGTTAAACGGGAACCAGGAAGGGCGCGTCCGGCATGGACCGCACCCCAACCTGGGCTGCCCCCGCAACGGTAAGCGAAAGAAGGCCTCGCCTTCACCCGATGGAATGTGCCCACTGGATGCCTCGGCATCTGGGAAGGGCCCATCGGTTTTCGCCAGCCCGGATACCGGCCGACAGGGGTGCGCACTGCGAAGGTATTGCCTTGGCAGCGTGCGCCATTTCACGGAACCTGCGGGGAGGCAGGGGTCCGGGCGAATGCATTCCTGTGGTCCCCATGCAAATCATTTCTGCGCTGGCACGCGTGCCAGCCCGTTGGCCATGACGCCAGGCACTGTCTGGTTCGTCGGCGCCGGTCCGGGCGATCCCGAACTCATCACGGTCAAGGGCCGCGCGCTCATTGAGCGGGCCGGCGCCATTCTGTTCGCGGGCTCGCTCGTGAACGAGGCGGTCACGCGCTGGGCGCCGCCCGGCTGCACCATCGCCGACAGCAAGGACATGACGCTGGAGCAGATGGCGGCCTGGCTCATCCTGCAGGCGCAAAAGCACGGCACCGTGATCCGGCTGCAGACCGGCGACCCGGCCCTTTACGGCGCGCTGATCGAGGTGGTGCAGCCGCTGGACGCCGCCGGCGTGCCGGTGCGCGTGGTGCCCGGCGTGTCGTCGGCCATGGCGTCGGCCGCCGCGGCGGTGGAAAGCTTCACGCTGCCCGAGGTCACGCAGAGCGTGATCTTCACGCGCGTTGAGGGCCGCACGCCCATGCCGCCGGGCGAGTCGCTGGCCGAGCTGGGCCGGCACCACTGCACGCTGTGCATCTTTCTGTCGATCACGCTGCTGCACAAGGTGCAGGCCGGGCTGCGCGAGGCCGGCTGGGCGGAGGACGCGCCCATGCTGGTCGTGCACAAGGCCAGCTGGCCGGGCGAAGAGCTGATCGTGCGCGGCACGCTGGCCGACATCCGCGACCGCTGCCGCGACGCCAAGGTGGTGAGCCAGGCCATGGTGATCGCCAGCCCCACGCTGGGTGCCCGCCAATGGACGCAACTGGCCAAGTCCAAGCTGTACGACGCCACCTTCACCCACCGTTTCCGCAAGGCCAGCGAGCCACCCCGTGACCCCTCAACCCCGCTGGAGCGCGCCCCATGAAAAACACCATCCTGCTGATCGGCCATGGCTCGCGCGAGCCCGAAGGCAACGACGAGATCCACACGTTCGTGGCCCAGTGGCGCGTGCGCCAGCCCACGTGGCGCATCGAGGTGTGCTTCATCGAATTCGCGCCGCCCGGCCTGCATGACGGCCTGCTGCAGGCGGCCGAGGGCAGCGACCGGGTGCTGGTGCTGCCGCTCATCCTGAATGCCGCGGGCCACGTGAAGATGGAGATTCCCGAGGCCATCGAGCATGCGCGCGCGCACTGCCCGGGCGTAGAGTTTCTCTACGGCCCGCACCTCACCGCATGCGAGCCGATTCTGGCCATCCTGCAGCGCCAGCTGCGCCGCTGCATGAACACGCTGGACATGCCCGACCCCACCACCACCGGCGTCGTGCTGCTGGGCCGGGGCTCGTCCGACCGGCAGGCCAATGGCGACGTGGCCAAGATGGCCCGCTGGCTGCAGGAAGACGGCCACCATGAACTGGTCGAGATCGCCTTCACCGGCATCACCTGGCCGCGCCTGGAGCGCGTGGTGCAGCGCCAGGTGCTGCTGGGCATGCGGCAGATCGTGGTGCTGCCGTACTACCTGTACACGGGCACGCTGATGCAGCGCATCGGCCGGCAGGTGGACCACCTGCGGGCGCAGTACCCGCAGGTGCGCTTCGCCCAGTCGCAGCACTTCGGCCTGGAGCGCGAGATTTTCGAACTGCTCGACACCCGCGTGACCGACCTGCTGGGCGGCGTGGCGGGCAGCCTGCTGCCCTGCGACGGCTGCAAGTACCGCGAGATCGCCCACGACCTGGGGCACGGACACAGCCACGAGCACACGCATGCCCACGCACCTGCCGCGGAGCCGGCGGTGGTGACCGCCGAGGTGGTGCTGCACCGGCAAGCGCCAGGGCATCCGCACCCACATCCCCACGATGGGCATGACCACGACCACGACCACGCACACGGCCACCACCCTGCGCATGTCCATCCGCAGGAAGCCGCCGCATGAGCACCGTCAACACCGTCACCGAACAGCTCACCCGCGCTGGCCAGGCCATCGAGCACGACAGCTTCGCCATCATCGACGCCGAGGCCGGCCCGCACCCGTACACGGCAGCGCAGTGGCCCATCGTGCGCCGCATGATCCACGCCAACGCCGACTTCGAATTCAACGGCCTGACCGACTTTCATCCCCAGGCGGTGGACGCCGGCATCGCCGCCATGCTGCGCGGCGGCACGCCCGTGGTGGCCGATGTGGAGATGATCTGCTCGGGCCTGTCGCAGCCGCGCCTGGGCCATTTCGGCATGCGCACGCACCAGTTCATCAGCGACGCCGACGTGATCGCCCAGGCCCAGGCCGAAGACACCACGCGCGCCGTGCAGGCCATGCGCAAGGCACACCGGCAGGGGCTGCTGCACGGTGCCATCGTCGGCATCGGCAACGCGCCCACGGCGCTCATCGAACTGGTGCGCCTGATCACCGAAGAGGGCCTGCGCCCGGCGCTGGTCGTGGGCATGCCCGTGGGCTTCGTGTCGGCCGCCGAATCCAAGGACTTGATGGCTCAGGTGCGCGACGTGCCCTGGATCGTCATTCGCGGCCGCAAGGGCGGCTCCACGCTCGTGGTGGCCGCGCTGCATGCGTTGCTGGCGCTGGCCGAGGCGCGGCAGAAACAGGCGCCGCCCGCCGGAGGCTGACCCCGCCATGATGGAAAAGACCGTCCGCCGCGGCACGCGCACCGGCTTCACCACCGGCGCCTGCTCGGCCGCCGCCGCGCGCGCCGCCGTGCTGGGGCTGCTGCAGGGCTCCGTGCCCGACGCGGTGGACTGCCTGCTGCCCAACGGCGACCTGGTGCGCTTCGCGGTGCAGGACGGCCGCTGCGACGGCGGCAGCTCGCACGCCATGGTCATCAAGGACGCGGGCGACGACCCCGACTGCACCGACAAGGCACACCTCACCGCCGACGTGCGCCTGCTGCCCGGCCAGGCCGGCGCCTTCGTACTGCAGGGCGGCTTCGGCGTGGGCACGGTCACCATGGCGGGTCTCGGCCTGGCGGTGGGCGGCCCGGCCATCAACCCGGTGCCGCGCAGCAACATCGAAGACAACGTGCGCGCCGTGGGCGAGCCGCTGCTGGCGCATGCGGGCCTGGAAGTGACGATCTCGGTGCCGCAGGGCGTGGAGATGGCGAAGAAGACGCTCAACGCCCGCCTGGGCATCCTGGGCGGCATTTCCATCCTGGGCACCACCGGCATCGTGAAGCCGTATTCCACATCCGCCTACCGTGCCAGCGTGGTGCAGGGCGTGCAGGTGGCGGCCACGCTGGGCCACGGCGTGGTGGTGCTGACCACCGGCGGGCGCACCGAGCAGTTCGCCATGAAAGAGCGGCCCGGCCTGCCCGCCGCCTGCTTCGTGCAGATGGGCGATTTCCTGCGCTACGCGCTGGACGAGGCCGTGGCGCAAGGCCTGCGCGAGGTGGTCATCGGCGGCATGGTGGGCAAGCTCACGAAGATCGCCCAGGGCGAGACCATCACCCACGCCAACCGGGCCGAGGTCGATACGCAACTGCTGGCCGAACTGGCCGCCGGCGTGGGCGCGCCGCCCGAGGTGTGCGCCGAGATCGCCGCCGCCGAAACCGCCCGCTTCGGCGCCGAGCGCATGCAGGCCCTCGGCCTGGGGCCCGCCTTCCACAGCGCGCTGGCGCAGGCCGTGGTGCGCACCCTGACCGCCCCCGACCGCTACGGCGACCGTTTCCACCTCACCGTGCTCGTCTGCGATTTCGACGGCACCAAGATCACCGAGGCCGTCTCCGGCCCCGCCGCCACCGCATGACCCAGCCTGACCGACTTTCCGACCCCCAGCCTTGCCGCGTGATCGGCGTGCTCGACGATGGCGCCGCCAGCCTGGGCGCTACCGCGCTCGCGCTGCTGCGCCGCGCCGACCTCGTGATCGGCGGGGCGCGCACGCTCGCGCTGTTCGAAGACGACATCGCCCCCGGCGCCACGCGGCGCGACCTCACGGGCCAGCTGTCCGCCGTGCCGGGCTGGATCGCCGCCGCGCGCGATGCGCAGCAGGCCAGCGTGGTGCTGGCCACCGGCGATCCGCTGTGCCACGGCATTGCCAGCTACCTGGCCTCGCGCCTGTGCATCGAAGCCATCGAGGTCATTCCCAACGTCTCCACGCTGCAGCTGGCCTGCGCGCGCCTGGGGCTGGCCTGGCAGGACGCGCGCATCGTGTCGGTGCACGCCAAGGACGCCGGCGAATGGCAGCAGGGCGCGGCGCCGTCGCACGGGCTCTATGCGCTGGCTCAGGCGGTGCGCGCGCACGACCGGCTGGCCGTGCTGACCAGCCCCGACAACACGCCCGGCCGCATCGCGCGGCTGCTGCTGGCCGAAGGACAGGGCGGCGACTTCCAGATGGCCGTGGCCGAGCGCCTGTGCACGGCCGACGAGCGCGTGTGGACCGAACTGGCGCCCGAAGACGCCGCGCAGCAGGCCTTTGCCGACCCCAACGTGGTGCTGCTGGTGCGCACGCGCCAGCGGCCCGTGCCGGTGCGCTTCGGCCTGCCCGATGCGGCCTACCACCAGCGCCAGCCCGACAAGGGCCTGATCACCAAGCAGGAAGTGCGCGCGGTGTCGCTGGCGCGCCTGCAGCTGCGGGCCGACAGCCGTGTGTGGGACATCGGCGCGGGCAGCGGATCGGTGGGCCTGGAGGCCGCCCGCCTGTGCCCGCAGGGCCACGTGTGGGCCATCGAAAAGAACGAGGCCGATGCCGCCATCGCGCGGCAGAACGTGCAGGCCTTTGGCGTGTCCAACCACACGCTGGTGCACGGCAAGGCGCCCGAGGGGCTGGACGGATGGGCGGACCCCGACGCCGTCTTCATCGGCGGATCGGGCGGCGAGCTGGCCGAACTGATTGCGCTGTGCCTGAAGCGCCTGCGCCCGGGCGGCTGGCTGGTGATGAATTTCGTCACGCTGGAAAACCTGGCCGCCGCCACGCAGGCGCTGCAGCAGGCCGGCGCCGCGTGGGACGTGCTGCAACTGCAGGCCGCGCGCAGCAAGCCCATCCTGCACATGCACCGCATGGCCGCCGAGAACCCGGTGTGGATCGTCTGCGCGCAGCCGGCAGGCCCTGGCGATGCGCCGACCGCGCCGACGGAGGAGGGCGCATGACGGGCTTCGCCACACCTGGCAACGCGCTGCCGGCCGCGCCGCTGGGCCGCCTCATCGGTGTGTCTCTCGGGCCGGGCGACCCGGGCCTCATCACCCGCGCCGCGTGGGCCCAGCTGCAGCGCACCGGCACCGTGTGGACCTATCCCGCGCGCAGCACCAAGACGCCCAGCTATGCGTTTGACATCGTGCAGCGCGCGGGGCTCGCACCGCCCGCCACGCACCAGACGCTGCTGTTTCCGATGACGCACGACGGCGACAAGCTGGCCCGCGCGTGGATGCGTGCGGCCGACACCGTGCTGCCCTGGCTGCTGGCCGGGCAGGACGTGCTGTTCCTTGTGGAGGGCGATGCCAGCACCTACGCCACCTTCGGTCACCTGGCGCGCACGGTGCGGGCGCTCGACGCGCGCATCGACACCCCGGTGATCGCGGGCGTCAACGCCTTCGCTGCCGCCTGCGCCGCGCGCGGCATGCCGCTGGCCGAGCAGGACGACACCATCGCCATCGTGCCCGCCGCCTACGGCGTCAGCGCCGTGGACCGCCTGCTGACCGACTTCGACACGCTGGTGCTGATGAAGGTCAAGCCGCTGATGGACGACCTGATCGACTGGCTCATGCAGCGCGAACTGCTGCCGCACACGCAGTTCATCGAGCGCGTGGGTGCGCCCGACGAGCGCAGCGTGAACGGGGTGGACCTGCCCGCGCTGCGCGGCACCAAGGTCAGCTACCTCTCGCTCATGGTGGTGAAGAACCCGCATCGCATCCGGGGCGAGCGCATCAAAGGCTGCCTCAAGAAAACCTCGCCCATCGCGCCGCTGGCCGGCGCTGCGGGCCTCTCACTTGCCGAAACGGAGCCAGACGAATGACCTCGACCTCCACCCTAAGCCCAGGCCCCAGCCCCGTGGTGCTTTCCGCCCCGGCCATCGCCCCCGAGTCGGTGCGCGTGTGCCTCGTGGCCATCACGCGCCACGGCGCCGCGCAGGCCGCGCAACTGGCGCGCGACGTGCCGCAGGCCCATGTGTGCACGGCCGCCAAGTTCGCCAGCGCGTTCGACGGCCTGCCCAACACCGTGCGCGCCTACGAAGGCGCCTTGCGCGACGAGATCGCGCCGCTCTTCGCGGGCTACGACCAGCTGGTGTTCTTCGTGTCGCTGGGCGCCGTGGTGCGCCTGATCGCGCCGGTGCTGAAGTCGAAGGACGAAGACCCCGGCGTGACGGTGGTGGATGACGCCGGCCAGTTCGTCATTCCGGTGCTGTCGGGCCATGTCGGCGGCGCGAACGAATGGAGCGAGCGCATCGCCGCGCTGATCGGCGCCACGCCCGTGCTGACCACCGCGTCCGACGTGGGCAAGACCATTCCGGTGGACATCCTCGGCCGCCACCTGGGCTGGCGCGTGGAGGCGCCCAAGATCAACATCACGCGCGTGTCGGCGCATGTCGTCAACGGCGAGCCCATCGCCGTGGTGCAGGAGGCCGGCCGCCGCGACTGGTGGAACCGGCCCACGCCGCTGCCTGCCAACATCGCGTGCTTCGACCGCCTGGCCGATGTCGATCTGGCGCACTACCGCGCCGTGCTGTGGGTCACGCACGCCGACGTGCCGCCCGCGCAGTGGCAGGCCCTGCACGAGCGCCTGGTGGTCTATCGCCCGCCGGTGGAAGGCGCCGCCGCATGACCACGGCGCCCGGCAGCGGCACCTTGCGCCTGGCCGTGGGCCTGGGCTGCGACCGCGGCACGCCCGAGGCCACGGTCGAGGCCTGCCTGCGCGCGGCACTGGCCCACGCCGGGGCCGACATCGCGCAGGTGGCGGTCGCGGCCAGCATCGAAGCGAAGGCCGACGAAGCCGCCTTCCTGTCGCTGGCGGCGCGCCACGGCTGGCCGCTGCGGTGGTACAGCGCGGCGCAACTGGCCGCCGTGCCGGTGCCCAACCCGTCGGACACCGTGCTGCGCTACATGGGCACGCCCTCGGTCAGCGAAGCCGCAGCGCTGCTGGCGGCGGGTGCCGCGCACGATGCGTCGGCCCTGCTGGTGGAAAAGCACCGGCTGCGCGGCAGCGACGGGCGCAACGCCACGGTGTCGATCGCACGCATCGCGGCGGACGCTGGCTGACCACCCCTGTCCACCTTCTTTCTCATCCCCGTTTTTTTCTCTTCCTATCCCGTCCGAAAGGCTCACACCATGCACATCGAAATCGGCATCCTCTCGCAAGACAAGATCGCCTACGCCTCGGCCGCCGCGTCGGCGCTGCTGGGCGCACACGCCATGGGCCTGCTCAAAAGTCCCACGGCCTGGCTGCGCACCGCGCTGGCCGCGTTCTTCTTCAGCCTGCTGATGCAGGCCTGGCACCTGCCCGTGGGCCCGTCGGAGCTGCACCTCGTGGGCGCCATGCCCATCTACCTGCTGTTCGGCTTCATTCCCACGCTGTTCGGCTTCGGCCTGGGGCTGCTGGTGCAGGCGCTCGTCTTCGAGCCGCAGGACCTGGCGCACCTGGCCATCAACTTCCTGAGCCTGGCGGTGCCGCTGGTCGCGACCCACCACGCCCTGGGCCGCCGCATGCAGCGCATCAGCGTGGCCAACGTGCTCAAGCTCGACGCGATGTACTACGCCGGCGTGACGTTGATGGTCGGCTTCTGGCTGTCGATCAGCAGCGATGCCGCCCCGGTGGCCGACTGGGCACTGTTCGCCGCGTCGTACGCCAGCCTGGTGGCCGTCGAGCCCCTGCTCACCATCGGCCTGTTGTTGGCCGCCACGCGTGTGCGCGGCAGCCGCTGGCTCGCGGCCTGCATCGACGAGCGCGCGCTGCAGCGCGTGGCCGCCCGGTCCACGGCACCCGCTGCGCCCGCCGCGTGAAGGACGCACGCACCATGTCCGCAGGAAAAATCATGCTCGTGGGCATCGGCCCCGGCAGCACCGACCACATGACCGCCCGCGCCCGCGCCGCCATCGCCGAGGCCGACACCATCATTGGCTACGTCACCTACATCAAGCTGGTGGCCGACCTGATCGAGGGCAAGGAAATCATCCGCAAGTCGATGACCGAAGAGCTGGACCGCGCCATCGAGTCGCTGGCCCGGGCGCGCGAAGGCAAGAAGGTGGCGCTGATCTCGTCGGGCGATGCCGGCGTGTACGGCATGGCCGGGCCCACGTTCGAGGTGCTGTTCCAGGCCGGCTGGACGCCGCCAGCGTTCGATGAACATGGCGTGGTCGAGCCCGGTGGCATCGAGGTCGAGATCGTGCCCGGCGCCTCGGCCATCAACAGTTGCGCGGCCCGCGTGGGCGCGCCGCTCACGCACGACTTCTGCGCCATCTCGCTGTCGGACCTGCTCACGCCGTGGCCCACCATCGCGCGCCGGCTCGACGCCGCGGCGCTGGCCGACTTCGTGGTCGCGCTGTACAACCCCAAGAGCGGCCGCCGCACGCGCCAGATCGAGGAGGCGCAGCGCCTCTTCCTGCGCCACCGCAGCCCCGACACGCCCGTGGCCATCGTCAAGAGCGCGTACCGCCGCCGCGAGCGCATCGAGTTCGCCACGCTGGCCACCATGTGCGAGGCCGACATCGGCATGCTCAGCACCGTGCTCATCGGCAACAGCAACACCATCGTGCGGCACGGGCTGATGGTCACGCCGCGCGGCTACGCCAACAAATACGACGTGGAAGGCGGCGGCACCACGCTGGCCGGCGAGCGCCCGGGCCGGTCGCTGTCCACCGGATTGAACGGCTGGCTGGAGAATCTGCAGCTCGACCACGCCGCCGGCGAAAGCATCGAGACGCTGGCCCGGCGCCACCGCCTGCCGGCCGATTACATCCGCGACACCCTGGCGCAGCCCCTTGCCGCCGAGGCCGTCGCCACCACCGAGGAAGAGGCATGAGCCAAGTACCCAACGCATCCGAATCCGACACCGCGCCCGCCACGGCGGCACCCACCGCCGTGCGCATGGCCATCAAACCGAAGATCGGCGCCTACCGCCGCCACATCCTCATCTGCACCGGCCCGCGCTGCGCGGAAGACGGGCAGGCCCAGGCGCTGTTCGACAGCCTGGGCGACAAGTTCAAGGCTGCCGGCCTGAACGACGGCGAACTGCGCGTCAAACGCAGCCGCGTGAGCTGCTTCGCCGCCTGCAAGGGCGGCCCGGTGATGTGCGTGCAACCTGATGGCACGTGGTACTACGACGTCACGCCCGCCAACATGGACCGCATCATCGAAAGCCATCTGGTGGGCGGCGAGCCCGTGGAAGACCTGGTGTTCCACCAGGGACCTTCGGGCGGTTGAATGGCTGAATGCGTCCGGCGGTCGGCCGGACGCGCGGCCTGCCGCACCGGGCCTGCCCGGGAGCCAGCACCGGCCGCAGCCTAAGGACCGACCACCAGCCGCTCCTGCAGGAACTCGATGAAGCGCAGCGTCTTCGCCGGCAAAAGCCGTGTCTCGGTCAAGGCGTACACCGGCACGGGGCTTCCATGCCAACCCGGTAGCACGCGGCGCAGGCGCCCCTCGGCCACATCGTCCGCGACGACGCCTTCGGCCAGCAACGCGATGCCTTGGTCCAGCACGGCCAGGCTGCGGTACATCCCCACGCTGTTGACCTTGAAGCGCTGGCCGATGGCGACGTCGGCCGTGGCATCCCCGTCGTTTTCATGCAGCACCCAGGGGCCGAACTTCGGGCTGCCGATGCATTCGTGCTGCGCCAGTTCAGCGGGGTTGGCCGGCTCGCCGGCTGTTTTCAGATAGCGGGGCGATGCGTACAGGTGGGTGGTCAGACGGGCCAGTTGGCGCGCGATCAGCGTCGAGTTCGGCTGCTCGCCCATGCGGATGGCGACGTCGAAAGGCTCGGCCACCAGGTCCACCCGGCGCGGGGTGAGGTCCAGGTCGAAGGCGATGCCCGGATAGCGGCGGGCGAACTCCGCGATCAGCGGCGCCATGTAGATGGTCGCAAAGTCCACCGGCAACGAGGCGCGCAGCACACCGCTGGGCTGGGCCAGCATGTCGCCCAGCTGCTCATGCGCGATCCGCGCCTCTTCGACGATGCGCCGGCAACTCTCGTAGTAGATCTGGCCCGCTTCGGTCAACTCGATCCTGCGGGTCGTGCGATGCAGCAGGCGCAGGCCGATCGATTTCTCCAGCGCGCCGATCCGGCGCGACAAGGTCGAGTTGGGTACTCCCGTGGCGTCGCCGGCCGCGCGAAAGCTCTTGGCCTTCACCACTTCCACGAAGAGCGCCATGTCGTTCAGGTATTCGATAGCCATTGCGTCAATTTTGGATCAATCATTCTCAATGAACCATCTTTATCTCATGGATAGGTTAATCGAAGATGCAGCTTCGTAACCGGAGAACCCCATGACCCCGCTCTTCAGCCCTGCCACCGTCGGCCGCTACACGCTTTCAAACCGCCTCGTGATGGCGCCGATGACCCGCTCCCGCGCCGCGCCCGACGGCACGCCCTCGGCCCTCGCGGCCACGTACTACGCCCAGCGCGCAGATGTCGGGCTGATCGTTTCCGAAGGCACGCAGCCTTCGGACGACGGCCAGGGCTATCTCACCACCCCCGGCATCTACACCGATGCCCACGTCGCAGGCTGGCAGGCCGTCACCGCGGCCGTGCACGCCAGGGGCGCGCGGTTCTTCCTGCAACTCATGCACACGGGCCGCATGTCCCACCCCGACAACACGCCCCATCACCGGCAGCCCGTGGCGCCTTCGGCCATCGCGCCCGGCGCGCCGATGTTCACGATGGCGGGCATGCAGCCCATCCCCGAACCGCGCGCGCTGACCACCGATGAGATCCGCCAGACCGTGGCGGACTTTCGCCTGGCCGCCCGGCGAGCGATCGAAGCCGGTGCCGACGGCGTCGAAATCCACGGTGCGAATGGCTACCTCGTCCAGCAGTTCTTCGCCCCGAGCGCCAACACCCGAACCGACCGGTACGGCGGATCGATCGAGAACCGTGCCCGCTTCGCGATCGAAGTGGTCACTGCGATCGCCGAGGAAATCGGCGCGGACCGGACCGCCATTCGCCTGTCGCCCGGCGCCACGCTGGGGGGCATCGATGAGGGTGCCGAAGGGCCGGCCCTGTACCGCTACCTGGCCGCCGAACTCTCCCCGCTGGGCCTGGCGTATGTGCATGTGATGCACGTGGGCGACGAGGCCCTGGTGGCGGACATCCGCAAGCTCTGGCGCGGCACGCTCATCGTGAACCGGCCTGGGCGCGCACGCGAGCAGATCGGCGCCGACCTCGCATCGGGCCTGGCCGATCTGGAAGCCTACGGACAGATGGTGCTGGCCAACCCCGATTTCGTGGAGCGCCTGAAAACCAACGCCCCGATGAACGCGCCCGACCACGCCACCTACTACGGCGGCGATGCGCGCGGCTACACCGATTACCCAAGCCTGGGCAGCGCAGCAGCCTGACACGGCCCGCCCGCATTGCATCCACACCGGAGAACCTCCCATGACGACGAAACAACGCGCGGTGCTGATCCGCGCCTATGGCGGCGCGTCCGCCGCCGAGATCGGCGAAATTTCGAAGCCCACCGCTGGCGACGGCCAGGTGCTGGTCCGCGTCCGGGCCGCGGGCGTGAACGGCCTCGACTGGAAAGTCCGCGAAGGCCTGGTCCAGAAGGTCTTCCCGCTGCCCCTGCCCGCGGTGCTGGGCATTGAATTGGCAGGCACCGTCGAGGCGGTCGGGCCCGGCGCCTCGCGCTTTCAGGTCGGCGACCGCGTCATGGGCCCGCTGGGCCGGCTCGGCGCCTACGCCGACTTCGTGCCGGTCGCCGAGGCGAACCTCGTGCACACGCCAGCGGGCCTGGACGACGTCCAGGCCGCCGGCATTCCCGTGGCGGCCGTGGCCGCCTGGCAGAGCCTGCACCAGGCGGGGCCCATCGCCGCAGGGCAGCGAATCCTGATCCATGGTGCCGCGGGAGGACTGGGCGGCTATGCCGTGCAGTACGCCAAGCGGGCCGGTGCCGAAGTCTTCGCCACGGCATCCGCCGCGCACCTCGACCACGTCCGCAGCCTGGGCGCGGACCATGTCATCGACTACCGGAGCCAACGCTTCGAGTCGGTGGCGCAGGGCATCGGCCTGGTGCTGGATTACGTCGGCGGCGAGGTGCTCGATCGCTCGTGGGGCGTGCTGGCCGAAGGCGGGGCCATCGTCAGCACGGCAGCGCCAGACATCGCTGCCCGCACACCGGCCGGCCATCGCGGATGGTGGTTCGTGAACCAGGCGGATTCGACGCTGCTGGCGTACTTCGCTGCCGAGATTGCGCAAGGCTCGCTGATCGCCAAGCTCAGCGAGGTCGTGGGCTTCAACGACATCCCGGCGGCCATCGAACGCAACCGCACCGGCCCCCGCATCGGCAAGGTGGTGGCCGACTTCGCGCGCTGATCACTTGGGCCGGTGGCTGGAGTGATGCGGCCTTGTCACGGCCTCAGCGCTGCGTCGGCTCGCGCGCTATCCAGCGCACCACGACCCCGGCCAGGTACAGCACCAGCGCCGAGGGCAGCGTGAACATCGATCCCCAGGCGCCGATCAAAAGCACCGAGTACGCCACATCGGACAGCCAGGGGGCCGATGCGCATTGCATGCCCGAGCCTTCGTTGCCCTGGCACCCGAGCAGGTGAAACAGCGGCCAGCCCACCAGAAGCAGCAGCACCGGCAAAAAGCCCAGAAAAATGCAGAGCAGGCCGAACCAGGAGCGCACGACGAAGCGGCGCAATGCAGCGGCGTTCATGGGAAAGCACCCCGTTCCATCGGATCAGCCCCGCAGCACCGTGCGAGGCAGCGGCTGGAACCTCTCCCGCATCACTTCTTCGTGCCCAGGACCAGCAGCAAACCGCCCACGGCGATGGCACCGATGCCGATCCACAGCGGGATGTTGACCGTCTCCTTTTCCTTGGCAGAGATCTCCAGCGGGCCGACCTTCACCACGGTGGTGTCCTTCGTGTAGCTGAAGCCGCCGTAGGCCAGGCCGAGTGCGCCTGCAACGATCAAGACAATGCCGATCAGCCGGGTGGGGTTCATGGTGTCGCGCTTTCCGTGAGCATTCGGCGCCGCGCCCTGCGGCATCGCAGCAGGGCAGGGGCGGCGCCAGGGGTTGAAAAAGAGTCCGTCGCGCCGGCAGCATAAGCGCTGGCGGCTGAGTCAGGAGCAGTTTGCTATGAAAATAATAGCTACCAGCGCAGATAAATAGCCGGTGGAGCCCTGAAAACACTGTGAACTCCACCCTGCTTCACCGGATCTGCAAGTGTTTCGCCAAGTGCTTCACCAGGCTGTCCACCTTCGGCAGCAGCTGCTTGCTGCGCGGCCAGACCAGGTGCAGGGGCAGGCCGTCGATGTCCTGGCCGGGCAGCAGGGGCGCCAACTGGCCCGCGCGCAGCGCATCGCCCACCAGCCACGTCGCCATCTGCGCCACGCCCAGCCCGGCGATGACGGCGTCGAGCTGCGCTTCTCCGTGGCCGACGATGGCGCGGCTGTCCACGGCCCGCCGCTCGGTCGGTCCGCCGTCGGTCGCGATCAGCCACGGGCTGGTGGTGCCGTCCGCGCGGCCGTAGGTCACTGCGTCGTGGTGGGCCAGGTCGGCCAGCGTGCCGGGCGTGCCCCTGCGCGTCAGATAGGCCGGGGAGGCGCAGAAAATCAGCCGCTCCCGGCCCAGGAACCGGTGTCCCAAGGCGTCGGGCCAGGTGTCCGGGCCGCCGATGCGCACGGCCACGTCGATGCCGTCGTCGATCACATCGACGAAGCGGTCGGTGAACGAAATGTTTGGCTGCACGGCCGGGTGCCCGGCCGCGAAGTCCACCAGCAGGCCCATCACCTGGCGCCGGCCGAAGGTGGCGGGCAGGTCGATGCGCAGGCGGCCGGAAGGCTCCGTCGCGTCTTCGGCCAGCACCCGTTCGGCCGATTCGATGTCTTCCAGCACGCGCACGCACACACGGTGGAAGGCCGTGCCCGCGTCGGTCAGCTGCAGCCGGCGCGTGGTGCGCTCGAACAGCCGCGTGCTCAGGCGCGCCTCCAGCCGCGCGATGGACTTGCCCACGGCCGAGGCGGTGAGGTTCAGCCGGTCGGCCGCTGCCGTGAAACTGCCCGCCGCCACGGCGGTGACGAACACATCGATGCCTTTGAGTCGTTCGGAACTGTGCATGGAAGGATGGGGTTGTGCCTGCTGCGTGCATGTGACTGCAGCGGCCGACCATTGCGGAAAATATTTCCATTAAACCAGGAAAAAACATCGCACAGCGGAAGTGCGATCTTGAATAACCTGGCGCGCTGCTACCACAGCCTCTTCGGTTTTCGATCCATGTCCACCCGCTCCCCCGCCGTGCCTCCCCTCCGTCCCGCTGCCGCTGCGCCGCATTCCGGCAGCGGCCACGCCTCCACCGTTGTGCTGGCCGTGGCCGCGTTCGTCATCGTCACCACCGAATTCCTCATGGTCGGCCTGCTGCCCGCTTTGGCGCGCGATCTGGGCGTCTCGGTCTCCAAGGCCGGCCAACTGGTCACGCTGTTCGCGGTGGTGGTGATGCTGTGCGGCCCGGTGCTCACGGCCTGGCTGGCACACATCGAGCGCAAGCGGCTGTTTCTCGCGGTGCTGGTGCTGTTCGCCGCGTCCAATGCGCTGGCGGCCGTGTCGCCCAACCTGTGGACGCTGGCCATCGCCCGGGTGATTCCGGCGCTGGCGCTGCCCGTGTTCTGGGGCACCGCCAGCGACACGGCCGCGCAGCTGGCCGGCCCGCAGCGCGCGGGGCGGGCGGTGGCCACGGTGTACCTGGGCATCTCCGGCGCCATGCTGTTCGGCATTCCGCTCGGCACGCTGGCGGGCGACGCCATCGGCTGGCGCGCGGCGTTCTGGATGCTGGCGGCGCTGTCGCTGCTGGTGGCGGTGTTGCTGTTCTTCGCCATGCCGACCCTGAAGACCACCGGGCGCGTGGCGCTCGCCGAACAGGCCCGCATCCTGCGCAGCCCGGCCTTCCTGGCGCAGGTGGCGCTTTCGGTCGTGGTGTTCACGGCCATGTTCACCGGCTACACCTACCTGGCTGAAGTGCTGGAACAGGTGGCGCACATTCCGCCCGCGCACGTCGGCTGGTGGCTGATGGGTTTCGGCGCGGTGGGCCTGCTGGGCAACTGGCTGGGCGGCCGGTGGGTGGACCGCAAGCCGCTGGCCGCCACGGCAGGGTTCAGCGCGCTGCTGGCGGCGGGCATGGTGGCGTCGATCCTGCTCGCGCCGTGGACGCTGGGCCTGGCCGCGGCGCTGGCGGTCTGGGGCGTGGCCAACACCGCGCTCTATCCCATCTGCCAGATCCGCGTGATGAAGTCGGCGCCCCAGGCGCAGGCGCTGGCCGGCACCATCAACGTGTCGGCGGCCAACGGCGGCATCGCGCTGGGCGCCGTGCTGGGCGGTGCAAGCATTCCGCTGTGGGGCGTGGGCAGCGTGGGATTCGTCGGGGCCGCTATCGCCTTGCTGGCCGTCGTGGCGGTGGCGTGGATGGTGCGTCCGGCGCGCGGCCTCAGCGCGGCCGGAACATCTTGAACACCTGCTCCGGCCCCACCGTGAAGTAATCCGCCGGGCCGCCCGCGCGCAGGATGTGCCCTGCGTTCGCCGTGTCGTACACGCCGTCTTTCAGCAGGGAGCGGTCGATGTGCACGGCCACGACCTCGCCCAGCACCAGCCAGGTCGGCACCTTGGTGCCATCCACGCCTTCGAGCTGCACGATCTGCGTGCGGCGGCATTCCATGGCGACGGGGCTCTGGGCCACCCGGGGGACGGAAACGATCTGCGACGGCGCGGGGGTGAGGCCGCCGAGCGCGAATTCGTCCACTTCGGGCGGCACGGCGGCGCAGGTCTGGTTCATGGCTTCGGCCAGGGGGCGGGTGGCCAGGTTCCAGACGAACTCGCCGGTGGCTTCGATGTTGGCCAGCGTGTCCTTGGCGCCGATGCTGGCGAAGCCGATGATCGGCGGGGTGTAGTTGAAGGCGTTGAAAAAGCTGTACGGCGCCAGGTTGAGCACGCCCGCAGCGCTGCGCGAGGCGATCCAGCCGATGGGCCGGGGGCCCACGATGGCGTTGAAGGGATCGTGCGGCAGGCCGTGGCCCAGGCGCGGTTCGTAGCTGTGGATGTCGGAGGGCTGGGTCATGGTCGTGTGACGATACACCGGCTCGCGGCCAAAGATGGCCTGTGCCTTGCGGGCGCTCAGTGCGGATCGGCCGCCACCGACGCCGGTTGCTGCTGTTGTTGCTGCCCCAGGAACCGCCCGGGCGTCTGCCCGACCGCGCGCCGCACCATGGCGCTGAAGGCGCTGGCGCTGTAGCCCAGTTCGGCGGCGATCTGGCCCACCGGCACGCGCGTGGCGGCCAGCGCCACGGCTTTGGACAGGATCACCTGCTGGCGCCACTGCGTGAAGGTGCTGCGCAGCTCGGTGTGGAAAAGGCGCGCCACGGTGCGCGGGCTGGCGCCCGTGTCGCGGGCCCAGTCCTCCAGCGTGGCGTGGCGGGTGGGGTCGGCCAGCACGGCCTTGCACAGGTGCAGCAGGCGCTTGTCGCGCGGCAGGTCCACGCCCAGGCGCAGGGCGGCGGCGCGGCGCACTTCGTCGCAGATCAGCGCACTCAGGTGGCGCTCGCGCCGCAGCGCTTCGGCCGTGGGCGGCACTTCGGCACCGTCGGGCTCGGTGGGCATTTCGCGCACCAGGGCACGCAGCAGTTCCGACACCTCCAGCACCCGGCACTGGCGCCAGGCCGGGTCGTCCGCCTCGCGCTGCACACCCCCGGCCCCGCCCGGGCCGCAGCGCCCGCGCGGCTGGTGCAGGTACAGCGTGCGCAGGTCGGCGTCCTGCACCATGGTTACCGCGTGTTCCACGCCCGGGGGAATCCACAGCGCGCGCGACGGGGGAACGATGTAGGTGCCCTGCGCCACGGTGAGGTGGATCACGCCCGTGGTCGAGATCGCCAGCTGCGCCCAGGGGTGGCGGTGGGGCAGCACCTGCGTGTCGGCCGGCAGCCAGCGGGTCTTGGCGCGCACCGGGCGCTGCGCGCTCGGCACGAACAGATCGGGCGTGAGCGAGCTGACGTACGAGACCGCGCGGCGCGGGCGCGTTTCGGGCGGTGCAGGCGGCGAGATGGCGCCCGCCACCGAGGGACGCGCGCCGGCGGCGGCACCGGCGATGGCCGCGCGTGCGGTGGTGCGCGGCAGCGTGGAAGGTAGAGTGCTTGGCATGTTCGCGATAGAAGTTGGCAGTCTATCGTCAACCTGCCGCCGCGTGCCTGCCTAAGATCGCAGGCATGACTTCCACCGCAAATCCCCCCGCCACAGCGCCCGCAGGCACGCTGCGCCAGGACGCCCGCACCATCGGCCTCATCGGCCTGGCGCACGGCTCGTCGCACTTCTTTCACATGCTGCTGCCGCCGCTGTTTCCGTTCCTGATTGCGGAGTTCGGCTTCAACTACTCGCAGTTGGGGCTGTTGGTGTCGGTGTTCTTCATCATCTCGGGCGTGGGCCAGGCGCTGTCGGGCTTTCTGGTGGACCGGGTGGGCGCCCGGCCGATCCTGTTCTTCGCGCTCTCCAGCTTCGCCGTGGCGGGCCTGATGGCCGGTACCTCCCAGGGCTACGCGGGGCTGGTGCTGGCGGCGGCGCTGGCGGGCCTGGGCAATGCGCCCTTCCACCCGGTGGACTTCACCATCCTGAACAAGCGCGTGTCGCCCCAGCGCCTGGGCCACGGCTTTTCGGTGCACGGCATCTCGGGCAACCTGGGCTGGGCCACGGCGCCGGTGTTCATGGCCGGCATCGCCACGGCCACCGGATCGTGGCGCACCGCCTGTCTGTGCGGGGCCGCGCTGGCGGCCGTGGTGCTGGCCGTCATGGTGTGGCAGCGCGACGCGCTGGACGACCGCCAGGGCGCCTGGGCCGCGGTGCCCAAGCCCGGTGGTGCTGCCGGCGCCGCAGCCGTGGCCGAGCACCCCATGGCCTTCCTCAAGCTGCCTTCGGTGTGGCTGTGTTTCTCGTTCTTCTTCTGGACGACCTGCGCCCTGAGCGCCATCCAGAGCTTCGCCAGCCCCGCGCTGCAGCAGATGTACGGCCTGCCGCTGTCCGTCACGTCGATGGTGGTCACGGGCTACATGCTGTGCGGCGCCGCCGGCATGGTGGTCGGGGGCTTTCTCGCCGGCCGCGTGGCCCGGCTGGAAGGCATCATCACCGTGTGCCTGCTGGCCACGGGCGTGCTGCTGCTGCTGGTGGGCACCGGCTGGCTGCCCGGCATGGGCGCCGTGGCATTCGCCGCGATCGCGGGCCTGGGCACCGGCCTGGCCGGCCCCTCGCGTGACATGCTGATCAAGCGCGCCGCGCCGCCCGGAGCGACGGGGCGGGTGTACGGCACGGTGTATTCGGGCCTGGACCTGGGCTTTTGCGTGGCGGCGCCCATCTTCGGGGCCCTGCTGGACCGCGGCGCGGCGCACGGCATCTTCTACGGCTCGGCGGCGGCGCTGGTGCTGGGCGTGGCCTCGGCCGGCGTGGTGGGTGCGGGCGTGGCGGCGCGGGCCCGTGCGTCGCGGCCCATGGCGGCCTGACGGACGCCGGCAGGTATCGCTGGCGGCCTGCCTGCCGCCTTCGGCACTTCAAGCCTTTTAAGCCTCCAGCGCATATTCCCCTAGGGAGTATTGCTATCTAAATAATAGCAATTGCCACCTGCTCCGCAGTGCGCTCAGAACACCTCGGTATCCACCTCGGCCTGCGCCTGCGGCGGGTAGCGGTCGCCGGCCATCGTGCCGTCGTGGATGAGCGCATCGAGCCTTGCCATCAGGCTGGCGTCGAGCGATACGTCCACCGCGCCCAGGTCGTCGCGCAGGTGCTCCACGCTCGTGGTGCCGGGAATCGGGATGATCTCCGGCCCCCGGGCCAGCAGCCAGGCCAGGGCCAGTTGCGCGGGCGTGCAGCCGGCCTCTTTCGCGATGGCCTCGTAGGCATCCAGCAAGCGCAGATTGGCCGCATACGCGTCGGGCGCAAAGCGGGGCATGGTGCGGCGGAAATCGCCCGGCACAAGCGTGGACACATCGCGCAGCGCGCCGCCCAGGAAGCCCCGCGCCAGCGGGCTGAACGCGACGAATGCCGTGCCCAGTTCGCGGCAGGCCTCGAGCACCGCGATCTCGGGGTTGCGCGTGCACAGCGAGTACTCGGTCTGCACTGCCGTGATGGGGTATTCGGCATGCGCGCGGCGCAGCGTGGCGGCCGACACTTCCGACAGGCCCACGCTGCGGATCTTGCCCTCGCGCACCAGATCGCCCAGCGTGCCCACGCTGTCCTCGATGGGCACGCGCCGGTCCCAGCGGTGCAGGTAATACAGGTCGATCACGTCCGTGCGCAGCCGCCGCAGGCTGGCCTCGCAGGTGGCGCGCAAGGTGCTGGGCCGGCCGTCGATCACGCGCACCAGCTTGCCGTCGCCGTTCACGTCCACGCCCTGCATGCCGCACTTGCTCGCCAGCGTGATGCGCTGGCGGTGCGGCGCCAGGATGTCCCCCACCAGCGTCTCGTTGGCCCCGAAGCCGTACAGCGCCGCCGTGTCGAACAGCGTCACGCCCTCGTCGAGCGCGGTCAGCAGCACCTGCTCGGCCTGCTCGCGCGAGGCCGGCACACCGTAGGCGTGGCTGAGGTTCATGCAGCCCAGGCCGATGGGGTGGACTTGGAAGGGGCCGAGGGAGCGGGGGTTGGAGTGCATTGAGAACGTCCTTGGCAAGGCACGAAGTTTTTTTGGAAGGAATCGAGCCGTCGTTGAAAACCGATGGGCACGGTAGCACGGCGCGTGACGGTGCCGCCGCGATAATCCAATGCCCGGGTATGCGAAGCCCCTCGCGTGTAATCCGTTATGGGGCGTTTCAAGGAGAAGATGATGTTGGTCACCCGACTCAAACTGAAGAACTGGCGGAATTTCCGGGCCATTGACGTGCCGCTTCGGGAGGTTTCTTACCTTCTGGGGCCGAATGCTTCAGGCAAGTCCAATCTTCTGGATGCATTTCGCTTTTTGCGCGATGTAAGCAAATCGAAAGGCGGGGGTTTGCAAACGGCTGTGGCTGATCGCGATGGAATCAGCAAACTGCGTTGTCTCCATGCACGGACTGATAACGAAGTGTTGATCGACATCGAGTTGGCATCTACCGCCGATTCGGCGCCTGAGTGGCGCTATGTGTTGGGGTTCAAGCCAGAAGGCAAAGGCGCGCAGAGAATCTTGATTTCAAATGAACAGGTCTGGAAGGACGGGCGACGTCTCTTCCAGCGGCCCGATGCGAGCGACAAGGCGGATCCCATCTTGTTGACGCAGACGCGGCTGGAACAGATCGGTGCCAATGGGCAGTTTCGAGAATTGGCGGAGTTCTTCGGCACCTTGACCTATCTCCATCTGGTGCCGCAATTGCTCAAATTTGCGGAAAAAATGGGCATCAATCGAATCGAAGATGACCCTTTTGGGCAAGGTTTTCTCGAGCGCATTGCCAAAACGCCGGAAAGAGCACGCACGGCACGCCTTAACAAGATCGGCGAGGCGCTGAAACTAGCCGTGCCCCAGTTCGCGGAGTTACGGTTCACGCCGGACAAACTCGGGCATCCGCATTTAGAGGCTTTATATGTTCATCACAGGCCAAACGCAGGCTGGCAATCGGAAGAGCATTTTTCAGATGGCACATTGCGTCTGCTGGGGCTGCTGTGGACGCTGCTGGAGGGTAACTCGCTGCTGTTGCTTGAGGAGCCCGAAATTTCCCTCAACGACGCGATCGTGAAGGAGATTCCACTGATCTTGCAGCGCTTGCAACGCAACAAGAAGGTGCGGCGACAAATTCTGCTGAGTACGCACAGCGAAGCCCTCTTGAGCAATCCTGGCATCGACGGCCGGGGCGTCGTACTGTTGGAGACCGGTGAGCAAGGTTCTACAGCGCGAACGGTCACTGCGCAGGAAGCGCGCGAGATACAGGCAGGTTTGTCTGTGGCGGAAGTCATATTGCCCAAGACCCGCCCGGCGTCAGTAAACCAGTTGGGCCTTTGGCAATGACTTTGGTGGCATTGGCTACGGAAGACGCGTTAAGTGAAGCCATCGGCCAGCGGCTTTTGCTGGAGTTACCAGTGGTCGTGACCTTGAATCTTTTGCTGAGAAAGAACGGTTTTGGCTATCTGCGTTCAGGCATGCCCAAATGGAGAGAGTTGGCGAAGCGACAGGCGGTGTTGATCATCACCGATCTTGACCGTTTGAGCTGCCCTCAGAAATTGGTAGAGGGTTGGCTGGGAAGCCAGCCAGCGCCGGAAAATTTGCTGTTGCGCGTTGCGGTGCGGGAAGTGGAGTCATGGGTCTTGGCCGACCATGACGCGTTGCGCAAGCTGTTGGGTTCCAAAAGAAAATTGCCCGTAGCTCCTGACACTCTGCCCGACCCTAAAAGCCATCTTCTAACACTGGCTAAGGGTGCCAGCCGATCTGTACGAGAGGATCTGGTTCAGCAAAATGGCTCGGTGGCAAGCCAAGGGATTGCATATAACAACCGGCTCACTGCCTGGGTGCATACGGAGTGGAGCCCTGAAAGAGCATCGCAACGCTCCCCCAGCCTGCAGTGAGCCAGAATGCGTTTGAGGGAATTGCTCGTCTCGCCACGGCAAGTGTGAAGCTGCCGCAGCCGATGTTCTTGGCCGAGCAGTAAATCTCAATACACGATGCACGCCACGGCGCGCAGCGCTTCGGGCGTGGCGCTGCCCCAGCCGAAAAATTCCAGGTAGGCGGGAATCATCTCGAACAGCATGTCGGTGCCTTCCTGCACCGGGCAGCCGCGGGCCATGGCGGCCTGCAGCAGTGGTGTGTGGGCCTGCGACATCACGACCTCGCCCACGAAGGTGCCGGGGGCGATGCGGTCCACGTCGAAGGGCAGGGGATCGTCCTTGCGCATGCCCAGCGGCGTGGCGTTAACGATGAGGTCGAACCCTGCCAGGTCGTTGCTGCCCTGTGCCGTGCGCAGGGCTGGGTAGTGCTGCCGCAGCCGATCGGCCAGCGCGCCCGCGCGCTGGGCCTCCGTGTCGAACAACGCCAGCTCGGCCACGCCGGCGGCCGCCAGCGACGCGGCGATGGCCGATCCGACGCCGCCGCAGCCGGACACCAGCGCACTCCGGCCGGCCAGGGCAAGGCCCTTGCGCTGTACGCCGCGCACGAAGCCTGCGCCGTCGAACTGGTCGCCCAGCAGCCGCCCGTCGGGCAGCCGCAAGATCGCATTGCAGGCACCCGCGATGCGGGCCGTGGGCGTGAGCGCATCCACCAGCGCCAGCGTGCTCACCTTGTGCGGCATGGTCACCAGCGCGCCGTGCCAGTTGCTCATGCGCCGCAGCACCTGCAGCGTGGCAGGGTAATCCTCGGCCTGTACGCCCATGGGCACCACGAGGGCGTTGATGCCCTGTTGCGCAAACCATGGGTTGTAGATCATCGGGGCCTTGAAGGCCTCGGTCGGGTAGCCCAGGTGGGCGATCAGGCGGGTGCTGCCGTTGATGATCTGGTGCATGGCGGGACTGCGGTGCGCCTGGCGGGGCGTCGTGAAGGGGATCGTTGCAACGGCGTCATCGGCCGCCTGGGTGGCTGCGCAGGGTCTCCTGGCGGGCCTGTTCGTACGCGGCAGCGGACAGGGGCTGGGCGCCGGGTTGGCCCAGGTCCTTCGTGGGGATGCGGAAGGTTTCGCGGGCCGACCAGGCGGCCAGCGCCGCGACGGCCGTCACCGCGAACGCGATGGCACCCACGGTGGCGGGCACGTTGGCGGACCCCGGTGGCGCCACGGCCGCGAACAGCGCGGGCAGCAGGGCGGTGAGCGTGGTGCCCACGTTCTGCGAGATCGCCATCGAGGTCACGCGGGTGCGGGCCGGGAACAGCTCGGGATAGAAGCTGGGGAACACCGCGTTGTACCCCTGGTAGACCACGCCCCACATGAGCAGCGACATGCCGATCGCCAGGGGCACGTGGTGGATGCTGATGGCGTAGAGGTACAGAAAAGCCAGCAGCCCCGACAGCAGCGCCCCCACGATGATGGGCGGGCGCCGGCCGATGCGGTCCGACAGGTTGCCCACGTGCGGGATCACGAGCACGGCCACGATGTTGCCCAGCACGGGAATCCACAGGTACACGCTTTTGTCCATGCCCACGCCATAGCCCGGCTGCACGGCGTAGGCCGCGCCGAACACCGTCGCCACGACCGGAATCACGTTCATCAGCGCCATGCAGACCACGCGCAGCATGTTCGCCCCGTTCTCCTGGAACGCCTGCACGATGGGCGCGCGCGGCACGGCGCCCTGCCGGCGCTCGGCGGTGAACACGGGCGTTTCCTGCACTTCGCGGCGGATGTAGTAGCCCACCAGGATCACAATGAAGCTCAGCAGGAAGGGAATGCGCCAGCCCCAGGTGTTGAACTGCTCGGCCGGCAGAAAGTACGCCAGCGGCAAGAACACGGCCGCCGCCAGCACCTGACCCGCCTGCACGCCCTGCAGCGCGAAGCTGGCGTAAAAGCCCCGGCGCCCGGGCGGTGCGTGTTCCAGGATCATGGAACTGGCCCCCGAGATTTCTCCCGCCACCGCAAAGCCCTGGATCAGGCGAAGCACCACGAGCATCGCCGGCGCCAGCAGGCCGGCCTGTGCGTAGGTGGGCAGCAGCCCCACCGCCAGGGTCGACAACCCCATCAAGAACATGCACAGCACCAGCACCTGTTTGCGGCCATGGGTGTCGCCCCAGTGGCCCAGCACCAGGGCGCCGATGGGCCGCGCCACATAGCCCACGCCGTAGGTGGCCAGCGACGCCACGATGGCCGCTGTCGGGTTGCCCGCGGGGAAGAAGATCTGCGGAAAGATCAGCGAGGCGGCGGTGGCGTAGATGAAGAAGTCGTAGTACTCCAGCACCGAGCCGATCCAGCCACTAGCGGTGGCCTTGCGCGTTTGCTGTAAGCCGCTGTCGGCGGCGCTGTGGTCTGGCATGGACTTGTCTCCCCTGTTTGGAATCGTTCGGCGGGCGCTAAGGCCTGCGGTGGGCGTTTTGCGGAGCATCTCATGCATTGGGCTGCGTTTTTGTCACTCCGTGCGTGAGATTCGTTTCACCGAACAACAAGACGCGGACTGCCTCAGACCTGCCCATCAGCTTTGCGTTCGAGATCCTTGGCGTACCGGTGGCTCACAACGCCCAGAACCAGTCCGAAGACGATGAAGCCCAGTCCGAACGCGTGGCCGAACCCGAACCATGACCCCTTTCCGCTGCCCGAGAACGCGATGAACAAAGCGCCGGCCAGGATGAAGAAAATGGGTGCGAGAAACCGGTTGCGCCGCTGCGCGGCCAGAACGACGCTGCTTTGCGCGACCTGCGAGTCCAGCGTGCGCGCCTTGGTCTCGCAAGCGCCGTGGCAGCAGATGGAATGGCCCAGGTCCTTCACGCAGGTCGGGCAAAGCCCTTTGTTGCAGGCACGGCATGTGCCGATGGCGTCCGTGTCCCGGTGGACGAAGCACTTCATGGGACCTCCTGGTGCAGGGTTGAAACGATGAAGGGTGCAGGCATGGGCCCAGCAGGGCGATCAGGCGTCCGCGCAAGGGATCGGCGGCGCGTGAATGTCCTGCCAGCTGTCGATGGCGCCCAGCGCCACTTCGGTTTCGGACTCGATGCCTTGCGCAGCGAAGGTCTTTCGATACACGAGCACGCCATCGCCGAACCGGAAGGCCTCGGCAAACCCTTTGGGGAGCACTTGCAGCCGGGCGATCTTCCAGGCATCCACATCGATGAGCGCAGCGCAGGTGATGGGCCCTTTGGCGTAGTCGGTGGTCAGCCATTCCTGCGCGGCAAGGAAGCGCGAGTCGGCCGACCACTGCAGGGGCTGCCCGAAGATTCGATTCGGCACGGTGCGGGCATCGATCGACAGGCGAAAGTATTCAGGACCGAATCGGATCTCGCCTTCGAAGCGCAGCGCCGCCCGATGGGTTCCGTTGGGAGAACGAGCCATGTGTTGCATCGCAGGAAAAGAAGGGGCTGAGATGGGTGCCATCGCTATGACGGGCCGCCGGGCAAAAGGCCATCACTTGAAAAGAAGGCGGACGATTCCGACGAGCAAAAGCACCAGGCCGAACGGCAGAAACCACCAGAGCATTCCCAGGGTCGAGGCGGTGCCCCGCAGGCTCCACGCCAGCAGTCCCAGCGCGACGCCGCCGATGCCCATGAGCAGGAACAGAAACCCCCCGACCTTTTCCGACGCGTCGCCGAACAGGTGCTCGTCCGAGTCTCCCATCTGCATCGCGAGCAGGCCGAAGGGCACGGCGGAAAGCAGCAAGGCCCATCGGGGCGCATCGAGCTTGGCGGCCAATCCGGGCGGAATGGCCAACGCGATGAGCAGCAGGATTTTGAACATCGCGGTTCAACCGGCAATCGCCGCAGTGGGATCGGACTCCGATCCGCCATGCACCCCGCGGCGATTGCCGCTCTGCCGGTGATGCCAGGCCAGTGCCCGTCCCAGTTCCTGGGGGTGGTAGCTCAGGCCCGCCAGCGCCACGGTGTAATCGCCGCCCGAGAGAAGTCGCCGTGTCTTGCTGACCCGCCTGCGCCGCTCGGGCACTGCATGGTCCGCCATATCCACCAGGATGCGCTGCTCGTCCAGGTCCAGCGTTACCCGCTCGATCTCCTGCCACGGCACCAGGCCGTTCCCGCCCCGGACATCGTTCAGCCCGTGTGAATCGATGATCACGGCGGGTTGAAGGTCATAGAGGGCCTGGACCACGGCCTTTCCCAGCGTGCCCCCGACGCAGAAGGTTCCGAATGCCGAGAGCCCGGCGATGAAAGTGACCAGCCGGTCTCCGGTGAACATGAGAAAGACCGAATAGATGCAGATGACCAGCATCAGGACGGTGAACGGCAGGGAAAAAACGAGCGTCCAGCGCCGGCGGCGCAAGGTCAGTCGTTTCTCAGCCATGGCTTCGGCCGCCCGTGTCACATCGCAAAGATCTTCCCGGGGTTCAGGATGTTCTTGGGGTCCAGCGCCTGCTTGATGGCGCGCATCATGTCCACCGCGCCTGCACCGGTCTCGTCCAGCAGGAAGCCCATCTTGTGCAGGCCCACGCCGTGCTCGCCCGTGCAGGTACCGCCCAGGCGCAGAGCCCGCGCGACGAGCTGGTGGTTCAGGTTCTCGGCGGTCAGGCGTTCTTCGGCGCTGTCGGGGTCGATCAGGTAGCCGAAGTGGAAATTGCCATCGCCCACGTGGCCGACGAGAAAGTAAGGAATGCCGCTGGCGTCGGCTTCGGTCACCGAGTCGAGCAGGCAGTCGGCCAGGCGGCTGATGGGCACGCAGGTGTCGGTGCTGATGGCGCGGCAGCCCGGGCGGCTTTGCACGGCGGCGAAATAGGCGTTGTGCCGCGCGGTCCACAGGCGGGTGCGCTCTTCGGGGGTGGTGGCCCATTCAAAGGCATTGCCGCCGAACTCGGCCGCGATCTCCTGCACCACCTCGGCCTGCTCCTTCACGCCGGCGGGCGAGCCGTGGAACTCCATGAGCAGCATGGGTTCTTCGCGCAGGCCCAGCTTGCTGTGGGCGTTGACCATGCGCACGGTGTGCGCGTCGATCAGCTCCACGCGCGCGATCGGCACGCCCAGCTGGATGGTCTGAATGGTGGTGCGCACGGCGGCCTCGATGCTCGGGAAAGAGCAGATGGCGGCCGACACGGCTTCAGGCAGCGGATACAGGCGCACGGTGACTTCGGTGATCACGCCCAGCGTGCCTTCGCTGCCCACCATGAGGCGGGTGAGGTCGTAGCCCGCGGCGCTCTTCTTGGCGCGCGTGCCGGTGCGGATGGTCTCGCCGCTGGCCGTCACGACTTCGAGCGCCAGCACGTTCTCGCGCATGGTGCCGTAGCGCACGGCATTGGTGCCGCTGGCACGGGTGGCGCACATGCCGCCGATGCTCGCGTCCGCGCCCGGGTCGATGGGAAAGAACAGCCCGGTGTCCTTGATGGCATCGTTGAGTTGCTTGCGCGTGATGCCAGGCTGCACGGTGACGGTGAGGTCGTCGGCATCCACACTAAGCACGCGGTTCATGCGGTTCACGTCGATGCTGATGCCGCCCTGCACGGCCAGCAGGTGGCCTTCGAGCGACGAGCCCGCGCCGTACGGAATGACCGGCACGCCATGCCGGGCGGCCAATGCCACGGCGTCGGCCACGTCCTGCGTGGTCTCGGCGAACACCACGGCCGATGGCGGCGGCGCCTTCAGCGAGCCTTCGTCGCGCCCGTGCTGTTCGCGCACGGCCTGTGCGGTAGAGCACTGCGCACCGAAGCGCGCGGAAAGCGCGTCGAGCAGGGCTTGGGGGACGGGGCGCAGCTGGATTTCGGGAAGCAGGTGCGTGGCGGCGGCAGGGGCGTTCATGGCGTGTCTCCAGGCATATTCATCGTGTATGCGGTTTTTCATTGTAGGCAGCGCGGCCGGGCCGGGTATGCCCGGGATTGACCCCTGCGCAGCGGCCTATTTACATTACGTTCGAAATGTATAACGTTTGCTGCCGATGATCCACCGCACGCTTCGCAGGGCCGTTCCCAGCCGCACGCATGCCGAGCGCAGCGCGGCCACTCAGCAGCACCTGATCGCGACGGCCATCGAGGTCATCCAGTCGCGCAGCTTCGAGGCCATGTCGATCCACGAGCTGGCCCGCACGGCGGGCATGACGTCGGGGGCCGTGCAGCATCACTTCGAATCGAAGGCCGTGCTGATGATGCGCGTGCTGAGCGAGCTGATCGCCGCCGAAGACCGCGAAGGGCTGCTGTGGCCCGCCGCCTCGCTGCCGGCGCTGCAGCGTGCGCAGCATTTCGTGCAGTCCGCGTGGAACCTCGTCTATGCGCAGCCGCGTTTCATGGCGGCCTGGAACATCTACCTGGGCAGCCGCAACCAGCCCGAGGTGGTGCAGCATATCGCAGCGCTGCGCCAGACGCTCAATGCGCGCATGCATGCGGGGTTCTTCGAGGCGTTTCCCGAGCTGGCCGGCGATCCGCAGCGCGAGGGCTTCGTGGGGCTGGTGTTTTCCACGCTGCGCGGCCTGGGCCTGCTGGAGATGTTCCGCCCGGCCGACGAAGCCGGCTTGTCGCAGCTCGATTGCCTGGCCACGCTGATCGCACAGCGCTGCGAGTGCCTTGGCGATGCTGCGCCAACGGCATCACCGACATCACCGGCGGCGAGGCGCTCGCGCATACCCACGTCCCAGCCACCGGTTCAAAAAGAAAAAGCGCGCCGGGCATAGCGGTGCACTCGGCCTACGCCTGCGCCCGGCCAGGCGCGCTGTGGCGGCACCCGCGGTATCCGGCATCCACCACGACCCCAGGAGACAAAACCCATGGACCCCCATAGCCCCGCGGCGCTGCGCACCATCGCCGGCGCTGCCCTTCTTTCGCTGGCGGCTGTGGCGGCCGCCCAGCCGGCGGCTTATCCATCGAAGCCGATCCAGCTCATCGCGCAGCAGCCTCCGGGCAGTGCGTCCGACGCCATGACGCGCGCGTGGGCCGACTGCGCCGCACGCGAGCTGGGCCAGCCGGTGGTGGTGCAGAACAAGCCCGGGGCCAATGGCATCCTGGCCGTCAACGCGCTCAAGTCGCAGCCGCCGGACGGCTACACGCTGATGACCATCGGCATGTCGCAGATGACCATCACGCCCTACGTCTACAAGCAACCGCCTTACGACCCGCCGCACGACTTCGCCAGCGTGGCGGTGCTCGGCAGCACGCCGCTGGTGCTGGCGGTCCCGGCGGGGCAGGGCGTGACCCGGCTGGCGCAACTGGCCGACCTGGCCAGGGCGCAGCCGGGCGGGCTCGACTTCGGATCGCCCGGCAAGGGCAGCCCCGCGCACCTGCTGACCGCCGCATTGCTCGAACGCATGGGCGTGGCGGGCACGCACGTGCCGTTCGTGGGCGAAGGCGCGGGCCTGACGGCGCTCATGGGCCAGCAGATCCATGCGATGACCCTGGTGATCGGCACGGCCGCGCCCCACGCGAAGTCCGGCAAGCTCGTGCCCCTGGCGGTGTTCGCGCCGCAACGGTCGCCGCTGCTGCCCGATGTGCCCGCGATCGGCGAGGCCTTCCCAGCCGCCCAGGACCTGGCCCGCACCGCGTGGATCGCGGTGGTGGCCCGTGCCGGCACGCCGCCCGCGCTGGTGGGCGCGCTCAATGCCGCCACCGAAAAATGCCGCAGCAGCGACACCGCTTACCGCACGCGCATGGAAGCCATGAACGTCACCCTGGGGCCTTCGGTTCCCGGCGATGCGCGCGCCTGGGCGGCGCGCGATACTGCCGTCTGGAAGCCGTTGATCGACAAATTGGGATTGGCCACTGAATGACTTTGGATACCGTGCCGAGCGTGCACCTGGCCCACGGCGGTGGGCTGCGGGGGCGCCATGACCGTGGCGTGACCGTGTTCCGGGGCGTGCCCTACGCGCAGGCCCCGCAGGAAGCGCTGCGTTTCGCTGCCCCCGAGCCCGCCGATGCCTGGACAGGCCTGCGCGATGCCACGGCGTTCGCGCCGGTGCCGCCGCAGTGGCCCCGTGGCGGCGGCGCCAACGCCCGCATGCTCGGCGGTGCGGATTGCCTGGCCCTGAACGTGTGGACCCCTGAGCCGCGCGCGGGGGCGAACCTGCCGGTGATGGTGTGGATTCCCGGAGGCGGCTTCCTGCGGGGCGGTGCGAGCGACCCGCTGTACGACGGCGCCTCGTTCGCGCACCAAGGCATCGTTCTCGTATCGCTGCAGTACCGCCTGGGGGTGGACGGCTTCATGCACTTCGGCGGCGAAGCGCCGGCCAACCGGGGCCTGCTCGACATCCTGGCCGGGTTGCGCTGGGTGCGGGAGCACATCGGCGCGTTCGGCGGCGACGCTGACCGCGTGACGGTGTTCGGCGAATCGGCCGGCGCGGGCGCCATCGCCTGCCTGATGGGCATGGAGGCCGCGCAGGGCCTGTTCCACCGCGCCATCCTGCAAAGTCCCAGCGTGGCCTGCCAGACGGTGGCCGAAGCCGACGTGGTGCGCGTGGCCGTGGGGCAACTGCTGGGCGTGCCGCCCACGCTGCAGGGCCTGGGCAATGCGCCGCTGGCCGATGTGCTGTTCGCCGTGCACCGCCTGGCCGAAGACGAAGCCCTTCGCGACCGGCACGGCTTCAGCCGCCGCACCTTGTTTCCGCTGCGCCCGGTGATCGACGGGCAAGTGCTCGCGCAGGCGCCGCTGGCCGCATTGCACCGCCGGTGGGCAGTGCCCCAGCGCCCGGCCTTGCAGGTGCTGGTGGGCAGCAATGCCGAGGAAATGCGCCTGTACCACGTGCCGAACGGCGCCATCGACCGCATCACGCAAGAAGACGTCACCGCCTTCATGCGGGACACGGGCCTGCCGGCCGCCGCCCGCCAGGCGTATGCGGCGCTGCCCGCATGCCAGGGGGGTGCCCATGCGGGCGAAATGCTGTGCGCCATGCAGTCCGACTACTACTACCGCGTGCCTGCGCGCCGCATCGCGGCCCTGGCCGCCGCGCACCGGCTGCCGGTGCACCTGTACGAACTGGAATGGCGCTCGCCGCAATGCAACGGGCAACTGGGCGCCGCGCATGGCATGGACCTGCCGTTCGTTTTCGGCAACCTCGACACCTCCACCGGCCGCGAACTCGCCGGCAAAGCCGCGCCCCAGTCGCTGGCCGATGCCATGCACGGCGCCTGGGCCGACTTCGCCAGGCTGGGCGATCCCGGCTGGCCCGAGCATGTCCCCGCCACGCCCTGGATGCAGTTCTTCAACGACTTGGGTTGGTGCGGTCCGGCGCCGGCCTCTGCCGCCATGAAGGCGTGGGACGGCGTGCTGTGAGCTGATCCCGCGCAGGCCAGGCGCCAAACTGGTGCATCTGGCTTGTATACCAGTTGGCACGGAACCTGCGTAGTTCCGTGGCAATGACCAGCGCCACCGAAATCAGCAACCGCATCATCGAAGCCGTGATGGCGCAAAAGCTCGCTCCCGGCTCGCGCCTGGGGGAGCAGCAGCTCGCCATGCTGTTCGATTGCAGCCGCACCATCGTGCGCGAGGCGCTCACGCGGCTGTCCACCCGCGGCATCGTCACCGTGAGCGCGCGGCGCGGCTGGTACGTGATCGAACCTTCGGAAGACGAGGCGCGCGAAGCCTTCGAAGCCCGCCGCGTGATCGAGCTTGGCCTGCTGCACCAGTTGAAGACCGTGGACAAGGCCGCGGTGCGCAAGCTGCGCGCCCACCTGCAACGCGAAAAGGCGGCACTGGCCGGCACCGACGTGGGCGCGCGCAGCTTCCTGCTCGGCGACTTCCACGTGTGCCTGGCAGAGTGCCTGGGCAACGGCCTGCTGGCCGACACGCTGCGCGACTTCACCGCGCGCACCACGCTCATCGCCATGCTCTACCAGTCCTCGCACGATGCGGCGCAATCGTGCGAAGACCACGTGCGCATCGTCGAAGCGCTGGAGGCGGGCGACATCGCCCGGGCCGAGGCGCTGATGGCCGAGCACATCGGCTCGGTGCAATCGGCCCTGCGCCTGCAGGCCAGCCCCGATCCGCTTGAACACCTGCGCAGCGCGCTGGCGCCCGTGCGCACCGGGCGCGCTGCAGGCGCATCGCCTTCTTCCGATTCGTCCACCGCTTCCCCATCCCCCGCCGCGTCCCCAGGCGACGCATCCACCTACCTAGGAGCCTTGCTATGACCTTCGCCACCCGCTTTCTCTCCCGCCGCCTGGCCCTGGGCCTCGTGGCCGCCGCCGGCCTCGTGTGCGCCGTCGTGCCCGCGCAGGCACAGACCGCTTTGGACGACATCATGAAGTCCAAGACGATCAAGATCGCCATTCCCACCGACTACCCGCCCTACGGCTTCGTCGGCACCGACCTCAAGCCCCAGGGCCTGGACATCGACATGGCCGAACTGATCGCCGCCAAGCTGGGCGTGAAGGTGGAACTGGTCGCGGTGACCAGCGCGAACCGCATTCCGTACCTGCAGACCAAGAAGGCCGACCTCGTCATCTCCACGCTGGGCAAGAACCCGGACCGCGAGAAGGTCATCGACTTCACCTCGGCCTATGCACCGTTCTACCAGGCCGTTTTCGGACCGAAGTCGCTCACCGCCAAGGCCTGGACCGATCTGGCCGGCAAGAGCGTCGCGGTCACGCGCGGTGCGATGGAAGACCAGGAACTCGCCAAGGTCGCGCCGCCCAGCATCGACGTGAAGCGCTTCGAGGACAACAACGCCACGATCGCCGCCTTCGTGGCTGGCCAGACGCAGTTCGTGGCCACCAGCGCCTCGGTGGCGGGCAACATGATGCAGAAGAACCCGCAGCTGCAGGCCGAATACAAGCTGCTGCTGAAAGACAGCCCGTGCTTCATCGGCCTGCCCAAGGGCGAAGCCGCGCTGATGGCCAAGGTCAACGAAATCATTGCCAGCGCCAAGAAGAGCGGCGAGCTGGACACCATGGCCAAGAAGTGGCTCGGCCGCCCCGCTGGCGATCTGCCGATCTGAGCCTGCCCAGGCCCTATCGCCCAGTCGCATTCCCTGACCTGTTGACCCGTTGACCTGATCGGCCCCCCATGCGCATCGAGTTCGACTTCATGGCCGTGCTGTCGCAGTGGCCGTTGCTGGCCACCGGCGTGGCCTGGACCTTGGCCCTCACGGCGGTGGCGACCGTGGTGGGCATGGCCGTGGGCATCGCGTGCGCCTGGGCACGGGCCAGCGGGCCGGCGGCGCTGCGCTGGCCGGTGGGGGCGTATGTGGAGCTGATCCGCAACACGCCGTTCATCGTTCAGCTGTTCTTCATCTTCTTCGGGCTGCCGGCCGCGGGCGTGAAGCTCTCGCCCGAGACCGCCTCGTTCATCGCCATGGTGATGAACCTGGGTGCCTATTCCACCGAGATCATCCGCGCCGGCATTCTTGCCACGCCGCGCGGCCAAGTCGAAGCGGCGGTGAGCCTGGCGCTGTCGCGCGTGCAGGTGTTCACGCGCGTGGTGCTGCCACCCGCATTGCGCAAGGTGTGGCCGGCCATGGTGAGCCAGATCGTCATCGTCATGCTCGGCTCGGCGGTGTGCAGCCAGATCTCGGTGCAGGACCTGAGCTATGCCGCCAACCTGATCCAGAGCCGCAACTTCCGCGCGTTCGAATCGTTCATCGTGGCCACGGCCATCTACCTGGTGCTGTCGATCGCCCTGCGCCGGTTGCTGCACTGGCTCGGCCCGCGCTTTCTCTTCGGCCGCTGAACGCGGACCGATGCCGCACACGCGATACAGACACCTTCAGCAAGGACAGCGAGATGGTCGATTTCACCCTCTGGGACATTCTGCGCAACCTGCTGCTCGCCGCGCGCTGGACGGTCGTGCTCTCGCTCATCGCCTTCGTCGGCGGCGGGCTGGTGGGCGGCCTGCTGCTGGTGGCGCGGCTCACGGGCGGGCGCGCGGTGGAGCGCGCCGTGGGCCTGTACGTGCAGGTCTTTCAAGGCACGCCGCTGCTCATGCAGCTGTTTCTTTCGTATTTCGGGCTGGCGCTGGTGGGGCTCAACGTGTCGGCCTGGACCTCGGCCGCCGTGGCGCTCACCCTCTACACCAGCGCGTTCCTGGTGGAGATCTGGCGCGGCTGCGTGGCCTCGGTGCCCAAGGGGCAGTGGGAGGCCTCGGGCAGCCTGGCCCTGTCGTTCGGCGAGCAGATGCGCCACGTGATCCTTCCGCAGGCGATCCGCATCGCCACGGCGCCCACGGTGGGCTTTCTGGTGCAGGTGGTCAAGGGCACGGCCCTGGCCTCGGTGATCGGCTTCGTCGAACTCACCAAGGCCGGCGGAATGATCGCCAACACCACCTTCAAGCCCTTTGCCGTCTTCGCCTGCGTGGCGCTCATCTACTTCGTGCTGTGCTTCCCCGTGAGCCTGTACGCGCAATACCTTGAAAGGAAGTTCCATGGCCAACGTCGCTGAAACCCTGGCCGATGTCCCCGCCGTGGCAGCCCCCGCGCCCGTGGCGGCCGGCCGGCCCATCGTGCAGATCACCGCGCTGCGCAAGTCCTACGGCACCAACGAGGTGCTCAAGGGCATCGACCTCACGGTGCAGCCCGGCGAAGTGATCGCCATCATCGGCAAGAGCGGTTCGGGCAAGAGCACGCTGCTGCGCTGCATCAACGGGCTGGAGACCTTTCAGGACGGCGCACTCACCGTGGACGGCAAGCCGCTGCTGCACGAAAGCGCCATGGCCATGCGCGAGCTGCGCCAGCGCGTGGGCATGATCTTTCAGAGCTTCAACCTGTTCCCGCACCTCTCGGTGGGCCGCGACGTCATGCTGGCCCCTACGCTGGTCAAGCAGCGGTCGCAGAAAGACGCCGCCGCCCAGGCCGCCAAGCTGCTGGAGCGCGTGGGCCTGGCCGAAAAATTTGATGCCATGCCCGAACAGTTGTCCGGCGGCCAGCAGCAGCGCGTGGCCATCGCCCGTGCATTGGCCATGGAGCCCGCCGTGCTGCTGTGCGACGAGATCACCTCCGCCCTCGACCCCGAGCTGGTGGGCGAAGTGCTGCGCGTGGTGGAGTCGCTCGCCCGCGAAGGCATGACCCTCTTGATGGTCACGCACGAGATGGCCTTCGCCCGCAAGGTGAGCAACCGCGTGATCTTCATGCACCAGGGCCGCGTGCACGAGATGGGCCCGCCGCAGGACCTGTTCGGCGATCCGCAGACGCCGGAGCTGCGGCAGTTCCTGTCCTCGCTGAACGACTGACGGCGCGGCGCGGGCACACACGCATCAAGGCCCGCATGCCTCCCAGCATGCGGGCCCGTCGGGGTTGAATGGAGTTCGTGTGGTAGTTGCTCCGGGTGGCGTCAGGAGTGGGCGCCAGCCTCGAATTCCGAGCGCGAGAGGGCACCGTTGTGGTCCTTGTCGAGCTCCTTGAAACGGTTGCCGATGGCGGGCAGTCGGGCTGCCTCCGCCAGGCTCAGCTGGCCGTTCTTGTCGCTGTCGACGCGGTCAAACGCGCCGGATGTGGGTTGTGCGGTCGTCTGTGCGCCGCCGAAAGTAGCGCCTTTGGCGCCAGGGTGCAGGCCCATGGAGGTGCCCGACGAGGTCTGGTTGGGTTGATTGGAGGGCGAGGTGAGGGTGGGGGAGGCGGTCTGTGCGTGCACTGCGGCGCCTCCCAGGGTGATCGCCGCGAACAGCATCACGCTGCGGGTGTCGAAGGGAAGGGACCGTCGTTGCTGGGCTGCCATGGGTTCACGCTCCGTGAAAGTTGAACAGGGTTGTATTGCACCGCAACATGCGGTGCCCGGCCAGCGTTTTTGCCCGCTGTTGCCGCGATACACATTTGCCTGCCGGTTGTAACGCACAATGCCCGCGGCCGCCTCTGGCGCGGCCCGCAACCCACAAGGAACAGCCATGGGCAACCGACTCACACAGATCGCCACGCGCACCGGAGACGACGGCACCACGGGCCTGGGCGACAACTCCCGCGTCTCCAAAGACAGCCCGCGCCCCCACGCCATGGGCGATGTGGACGAACTCAATTCGCACATCGGCCTGCTGCTGTGCGAGCCGCTGCCGGACGGCGTTCGCACGCTGCTGTCGGACGTGCAGCACCAGCTGTTCAACCTGGGCGGCGAGCTTTCCATTCCCGGCTACGAGCTGCTGAAAGACGATGCGCTGGCGCAGCTCGACGAGGCACTGGCCACCCACAACGCGGCGCTGCCGCGGCTGGCCGAATTCATTCTCCCTGCCGGCACGCGGGCGGCGGCGCAGGCCCACATCTGCCGCACGGTGGCCCGGCGTGCCGAGCGGTCGGTGGTGGCGCTGGGCGCGGCCGAGGCCATGCGCGATGCGCCGCGGCGCTACCTCAACCGGCTGTCGGACCTGATGTTCGTGCTGGCGCGCGTGCTCAATCGTCTGGATGGCGGGGACGACGTGTACTGGAAAAGCGAGCGCATGGCGCGGTCCGAATCCGCGCCTGAATAAATCAAACCCTTCGCGGCGAGATCAGCGCGGCGCCAGCATGGCGATCGTGAGGCGCGACACGCATGTCAGTTCGCCCTCGTCGTTGACCATGTCGATCTGCCAGACCTGCGTGGTGCGGCCGATGTGCACCGGCTTGGCGGTGCCGGTCACCCAGCCGCTGCGGGCGGAGCGCAGGTGGTTGGCGTTGATGTCCAGGCCCACGGCGTGCCAGCCTTCCGGTGCGGCGTACACAGCGCCCACCGAGCCCAGGGTTTCGGCCAGCACCACGCTCACGCCGCCGTGCAGCAGGCCGTAGGGCTGCTTGGTGCGCGCATCGACCGGGACGCGGGCGCGCAGGAAGTCGTCGCCGATTTCGGTGAACTCGATGCCGAGGTGGGACACGGCGGTGTCTTCGCTGCCGGCCTGGATGATGGACAGATCGATGGGGCGCTTCCAGATGGACATGGGGGTTCCTTGCATGCGATGGGAGAAGCCTGGCCCGCGGCGCGGGGCCGGGAAAGTGGGCCGGATTATCCAGCGGTCGCAGCGGCGGGCGAGTCGCTCAGGCGCGCATGGTGCCGGTCTGCAGATAGCGCTCGTGCCACGACAGCGCCTCACCCAGCAGATGGGGCGTATGGCGCCCGCCGCCGCTGGCTTCGGCGCGGGCCACGTAGTCGCGCAGCGCGGGGCGGAAGTCCGGGTGCGCGCAGCGCTCGATCACCACGCGCGAGCGCTGCGAGGGCGACAGCCCGCGCAGGTCGGCCAGGCCCTGCTCGGTCACGATGACCTGCACGTCGTGCTCGGTGTGGTCCACGTGCGAGGCCATGGGCACGATGCACGAAATGGCACCGCCCTTGGCCAGCGACGGGGTGAGGAACATCGACAGGTAGGCGTTGCGCGCGTAGTCGCCCGAGCCGCCGATGCCGTTCATGATCGACGTGCCCATTACGTGCGTGGAGTTCACGTTGCCGTAGAGGTCGGCCTCGATCATGCCGTTCATGGAGATGAGGCCCAGGCGGCGGATCAGCTCGGGGTGGTTGCTGATCTCCTGCGGGCGCAGCACGATGCGCTCGCGGTAGAAGTCGAGGTTGCGGGTGAACTCCTCGGTGGCTGCGGGGCTCAGCGAGAGCGCCGTGGCCGAGGCGCTGTCCAGCTTGCCCGAGCGCAGCATGTCCAGCATGCCGTCCTGCAACACCTCGGTGTAGGCCGTCATGTGGTCGAACGGGCCGTGGTTCAGGCCGGCCAGCACGGCGTTGGCGATGTTGCCCACGCCGGACTGCAGCGGCAGCAGGCCGGGCGGCAGGCGCCCCTTGGCCACCTCGTGCTGCAGGAACTCGATGATGTGCGCTGCGATGCGCTGGGAGGTGTCGTCCGGCGGGGCGTAGGCCGAGTTGCGGTCGGGCGCATGCGTGGCCACCACCGCCACCACCTTGGCCGGATCGCAGCGCAGATAGGGCTCGCCGATGCGGTCGGCCGGGCGCACCAGCGGGATCGGCACCCGGTTGGGCGGCAGGTCGGTGCCGTAGTAGATGTCGTGCATGCCGTCCAGCCCCTCGGGCTGCCAGCTGTTGACCTCCAGGATGATGCGGTCGGCCTGGTCCAGCCAGGTCTTGTTGTTGCCCACCGACGAGGACGGGATCAGCCGCCCGTCCGGCAACACGCCCGCCACCTCGATCACCGCCACGTCCAGCTTGCCCCAGAAGCCGAACCACACGTAGGGCGCCACGTGCGACAGGTGCGCATCGACGTATTGCATCTGCCCGGCGTTGATCTGCTGGCGGCAGGTCGGGTCGGACTGGTAGGGCATGCGCATGCTGATGCCGCCCACCTTGGCCAGCGCGCCGTCCAGCTCCGGCGCGGTGGAGGCGCCCGTCCACAGCCCGATGCTGAACGGCTCGCCCGCCGCATGCAGCCCTTCGATGCGCCGCGCGAGGGCGGTGGGCACGGCCTTGGGGTAGCCCGCGCCGGTGAAGCCGCTCATGCCCACGCGCGCGCCGTTGGGGATCAGTTCGGCGGCCTGCTCGGCCGTCATGGTGCGTTCGCGCAGCAAGGGGTTGAGAACGCGGCTGGGTGGGGTCATGGGAGGGATTCCTATGCAAAAAAGCTCGCATAGCGTAACCCGCTTGATGAGTCAATGGCTGCGAGGATGTATTCGGTGCTTTTCTGAAAGTCAACTATTTTTCGTTACTTTCAGTCGTTTTCCCCCAGTAGACGTCGGTATCTTTCCATCTGCCGGGATATGATCGCCGCCGCTTCAAGTTCGCAGTTGCTACGCGCCTACCGCCTTAGGTAGCGTCATCCAAGCCTTGCCCACACCTATCCTTCCTTGAAATCGGCAGCGAATCCCCCGAGAAAGAACGACAGCATGAGTGGCAAACCAGCGGCGCGGCAAGGCGACATGACCAAAAAGGGCGGGCCCATCGTCCAGGGCTCGGCCACCGTGCTCATCGGCTCGGCGGGGGGCGTGGCCTGCTCCGTGTGCCCCGGCGGCATGGCGGTGGGCAGCCCCGTCAACCCGGCGCTGGGTGCCAAGGTGCTGATGGGCGGGGACGAACTGGACTTCAGCCTGCCCGGGCCCATGCCGCTCGTGTGGCAGCGCCAGTACAGCAGCTACGTGAACGAAGAACACGGCGCAAGCTGCGGGCTGCTGGGCTACGGCTGGAAGCTGCCCATGGAGCTCGGCCTGCAGCTGCAGGCCGAGCGCACCGTGCTGCTGGACACCGGCGGGCGGGCCATCACCTTCGGCGAAGCCCTGGAGCCTGGCCAGGCGCTGTACAGCGCCAGCGAAGACCTGTGGCTGCTGCGCGGCGGTGGCGCAGGCGGCACATTGCCCGCAGGCGCCCCCCTCTCGCGCACCCCGTGCGAGCTGCAGCCCTGGGCCTGGCAGCCGCGCTGGGCCCACGTGCCCGAAGAAGTGCGGGCCGATCCCCGGTGCGTGATCGCCGCCTCGGGCAGTGGCAGTGGCAGTGGCAGTGGTAGTGGTAGTGGCAGCGGCGGCGCCGTGTGGCTGCTGTGGCCGGGCACGAACGGCCACCACCGACTGGGCCAGGTGCTGGACCGCTTCGGGCGCAGCCAGCACTACTGGCACGACGACACCGGGCGGCTCACTGGCATCACCGA
>NZ_FMZC01000033.1 GCF_900102625.1 Paracidovorax valerianellae | reverse complement strand
CGGAGGCATCGAAGGTGTGCTGCAGGTACAGCAACCCGGCGATCAGACGAGGTGGCAATGCGGGCCGGCCCCGCCAGGAAGTGAACGAGACCACGAACGTGCGCTCGATCTCGGCCCAGTCGATCAGCGCAGCCAAACGGACCAGCGGGTGCTTCATGTTGAGCTGCTCGTCCAGCCGTGGGCGAAACAACTCACCGGACTGAGGCAGCGAAGGCTTCGGACCCATGGAACTCCTCGGAGAAATTTGCAAGAAAACAGGTACTGGAACAACCATACCTTGCAAATCCTGCGCCCATCCATCAGCAGAACTACGTGTCAGATCAAGGGCTTGCAGATTGTTCAGGGCGGACTCAATAGGAGGCGGAGAGGATGGACGGTCTTTGGCGCCCTCGCTCCATCCAGAATCCGACCCATGCCCGATACGGCGCCGGACAGGTCGGTCGTCTGTGCCGGTTCGTGCCACGGTCCGCAGCGTGGCCTCTCCCCACACCTTGTAATCCGCAGCCCAAGCAATTTGCCCTTGGGCATCGGTCAACTCCAGCGGCGCGCCGATCTGGTCGCACTGGTACCAGTAGGTATCAGGATGGCGGCGCTGTTGTTGCTGTGCCAGGCGGTGCCCTGCTTGCCGCTCTTCTTGAGCTTGACGGGCGTGGCCGGATCGAACGTCCAGCCGTCGGCCACTTGCGTGATCGCGCCGTTACCGCCGCTGAAGATGTGCGTGCCCAGGGACTGGAAAGTGGCGGGATGAAAGGTGGCAGGAGGGAAAGAGCAGGAAGGCGGGTCGGAGTGTTTTAAGCTGTCAGCGCAATCAGGACATGCCTTGGGCGCTATTGATATAGGAGCAGCAGAAAGTTGGCAGGATCACGCACGCCGAAAGATAGGTGAAAAGTGACTGATGCCCTAGTTCTGATTGGCTTAAGTGCTATTAAATGCATAGCAAAATGGCAAATGAACCACCCCGTGCAAAGCAATTGGCTAATGGCTGTGACGGGTTGCGCTGGTATGGCTCACCGCATTAAAAAGAAAATCCCGTTTTTGCGTTTACTTTTAATATGTCTCTGTTTTAAATATCAAGTTGCTCTGCCCAATATATTAATGTTTCGTCATTTGGATTTTCAAAATTTTTATATATATTCGAGTAATAATATTCTGATTCTGCTATTGAGCGTACTTGATCAAAAATATCATTTGTTTTTTCGAAGCCGTTACTGATGGGTATGGAGAATGAGAGCGCGCCACCGCCCGTGCCATCGATTGAGCCATGAAGTTTTTTATCAATTAATTCAGCTATTTTGGAAATTTTTGTTTCATCTGGATTTTTTAAATAAATCTGTATGCAAAAATTGCCGCCGTGCTTTAATATTTGAGCTTTGCCTTCTTCATTTAATGAGATGAGATCATTTTTTGCGAGCCCTAGCGCCAATCCAGGCGATGCTGGCAAGCGATATGATCCGTCGCCTAATGGCATTGCAGGTAATTCCTCGTGAACAGGACCGTTTTTATGGTGTCCGGCAAGAATTTTGATAATCGAATATTTATCTCTCATGGCTTAATCGAATCTGAGCCACTTCCGAAAAAATCTGCTTCATCAGAGCTGCACTTAAAATCAAGGGGCTTACATAGTTCAAGGGAATGCATAGGTCCTGAGTAATTTCTCAAACCTCATTTTCGGTCGAGTGATGGCTATATGAGTCGATAATGAGTTATAGCGCTATAAATAGTGTGTTCGAAGGTTTTGATATGTTGCCTTGCTAGGTGGGCCTATGTAATGTTGATAACATTTCCTCGCCTATTGAAGGCATAAGGAGTGTATGCACCTTTATAGCCAAGCAGTCTTAGCAGGTATTCACGTATGAGGTCATGAACATCTTCGTAGCGTTCAAGCTGCTCATGAAAAGTAAGTGATGAGAGCCCAGAGTGAATTAGTTCGTTTCTAAGGCTGTAAATATTTGAGGCTGGAGCAGGCATTCCAACTTCATTAAGCATTTCAGTTGCTAAATCTGAGAAAAAATACTTCGGGGTTTTTTTCGTAGCTTTGCCAGTAGTTTTTCTGAAGTAATTTCCAACAAATGCATACCCTTTGCTGTTTGCATAGCTGTGTTTGAGGTTTTCCAGGGTGATAAATGAAAGAATAGAGCGAACTTCCATCAACTGACCCTTGACTTCCGCCTGTGAGAGATAGTCTATTACTGATCTTAATTTTCTGGATTTTTCAAGTTGCTTGTAATTCGGAAAACACTGCTCAATGAACTGGCGGATGTTTTTTCCTTCTGTCAACTCGAAGGTTGGGCGAAAGAATCTAGCGGGAGTAGTAATTGAATTAACTCTTTTTTTTCCTGAGTCTGCGGGGTACTCATAAGCGTAGGGAATTACTCTGCATGTGCATGCAAAAGATAACATCCAACAAATTCGCTGAATTAACAATTCGGCTGCTTCAACCCCGCTCTCATCTACCTCTTGTATTATTGCTTCGGTGCTGGTATAAGGGGCATTTTTACGTTCAGGCTTTTCCCCATTGATTACATCAGCATGTTGTCTAAGCTGAATTTTCTTTCCATCAACATTAATGTTTATAACATCTTTGATGCCCATGTTGCCCGTCATAGTGATTTCTTCGCCGCCAATTAGGCAGTTCGCAATGCTTACTTTGAGGTCGTTTGGCATCTCTAATATCCAATCAAATTTTGACTATTTTTCCCCTGGATTGTGGGAGACTTTGCCATAAATTTCTGATTTATATTTCAATAAATGCATCATTTTCATGGAAGAAAATTATTGCCTTTATGTAGTCGTTGATGCTTGGATTTTCTGCTTGCTCGGTTAGGTTCTCTATTATGTCTTCTATATCTTCTTTTGTGAGGTAAGGGAAAAAACCTTCTTCTGCATACTTTTTCCTGATTGTTTTTTCTTCGTCGGGTGCGAGATTTAAGTCTGCTGTATAAAAGAAGACCTCTGAATTTTCTTTTAATTTCTCGGATTCTTTGGTGTACAGCCAGCCATTTTGTTTTTCTATCGATTTGATGGCATGTTTAAGTTCAATGAGATTTTTCATGGCTATTTGCAACTGAGCTTTTTAAAGCCGCCTTGTTGGTTAGGGTGAAGTGTTTCTTGCACTGGGCCTGGAGACCGATGCTGGCCACGAGGAATCAATTCAATTTGAGTTGGATCTTGCGCGCTATGGTGCCATGTTAGTCCCGGAGGGCTGGTAGTCGCAACTCCGCCTTTAGGGCCTGGTTTGACATGGTCAACCACTTCCTGTCCTAGAGTTTTAGCCAAACTTGGATCGGCTTGTAACATGTTATGTAGCTGCTCATTTGCCCATCTGAAATGATCCTCGCGGCTTCCAGATAAGATTTCACAAGGAATCGTTAGCTTTTTCCAAAGTGAATAATGTGGACTTGCTGTCGGTCTTCCTGATTTGTCTTGGACCGGACGAGGTTTTCCTTTTCCACCTTTGAGGCCCCAGGGGTCGCTTTGATCTTCGGGATTTGATCCATATTCGTAATAATTTTTTCCGCCAACTAATCCAATCGGATCTTGGCTAACAAATCGGCCCACAGCCGGATCGTAGTACCGGAAGCGGTTGTAATGCAGCCCGGTTTCCTCATCAAACTGCTGTCCCTGGAATCGGAAGGGTTGCTCAATGTGAGGCAGAGCGGATGAACGGTCACTGGTGCCCTCGCTCCAACCCACCCCCGGTCCGTTACCTATGCGGCGTCCTACAGGCGCGTCATCGGTGCCGGTCCTAGCCAAGGTCCGCAGCGTGGCCTCTCCCCAGACCTTGTAATCCGCCGCCCAGGCGATGCGCCCCTGGGCATCCGTCAACTCTAGCGGCGCCCCAATCTGGTCGCATTGGTACCAGTAGGTGTGCCGGTTTTCCTGTGTACCTTGGATGCTGGCCAGCGGCACGAAGCTAGCTGGCTCGTACACGAACAGCGCCTCCTTGCCCCCGCGCTGGCTGTGCACCATCAAATCGCCATCCCAAAGAAAGTGCGTGGCACCGAAGGAGTCCGCCTTGGATACCCGCCGCCCCAGCGCGTCATACGCATAGCGCGTGGTCTGAGTCACCCCATGGCGCGTGGTGCTGGCCTCCACCAGTTGGTGATCGGCATTCCAGCGCAGCTGGACCACCTCATGGTGCTCCCGCTTTCTGATTGCCCCGCGTGCGCTTGGTCACATTGCCGTGCAGGTCGTACTCGAAGTGCAGGTCCTGGTAGAACCGCAGGCGGTTGTCCTGGATCACTCCCAGTCCCCGTGATGCTCCCTGTTCCGATCGATCTTCCTGCTGGCGCCGCATCTGCGTCTGGCTGGCATCCAGTAGGTTGCCGGCCGGGTCGAAAGCGAACAGCTCGCTCGATTGGTGACTGCCCTGGCCGGGCAGGGCGGCCAGGATGCGGCCCACGGGGTCGTATCGGAAGTCCTGGCGGCCACGCAACGTGTTGGCCCGGACGATGAGCTGGCCCAGGGCGTCGTAGGCGTAGGCGCGCTCCAGCACCGGCCCGACTGCGGGCTGGCCCCGCGTGGTGATGGCGGAATCCCTTCAGGGGGCTAAAAACGGCGATTGTGCAATAAAGCCTTTGGAGAGCGGACTATCTCCACGGGGCATTTTTTCAATCTCTTGAAAAAATTAATTCCCCCTCATGGTATTTTTCTATTACCCAGCTTTCTCCGAATATCCAGACATCCCAATCTTCGGTTAATATTTCCATGACGAAATCTTTGAGAAATCTTATGTTGGATTTTATTTCTGCAAAATCTGCATTTGACCAAACTATTGTTATATCCTCTTGGATTTTTTGCTCTAAAATTATTTTATTTAATAAGTCGCATGCTTCGGAGTCGTTGGCGAATTTGTAATTTTTATGGTTTTTTTTGGATAGATCAAGCCGGCCCCATGATTTTATGGGGATGTTGCGTTTTTTTGCCTCTGTCTCAATATCAAAATGAATTGGACTCAAAGAATATTTCCCGGCATCAATTTGCTTTGCAAAATTTGGAAGATGCTTCATGTGTTTCTTTTTAGGAGTTTCTTAAATGTATCTTCATTTCCCGGAAATTTAATTGCCCATTTTTTGGCGCATGCCCCTTTCCCTACCTCAACGTTAATATGCGGACCTTTGTCGGGATCATAATCGAGTCGAAAACGTTTGAACTCTCCATCTCCTAGTCCGGTAAAGCCTGTTTTTCTTCCTCTTCCAGCTCCAAGTCGCCCAGTTTGAGGAGCTCGGCTACTCGGATCGATCGTTCCCATTTTTGTAAGTGCGATATTTCTTGCCTCCTCAAAAGATCCAGCCTCGATTTCAATTTCCTTCTTGGGTGGATTTGGACATGTTGTCGATAGGCCATATGGGTCTACCCAATTTAACGTATTTGCTGCATAGGTAAATATATTTATTCCGCCAGCCAGCCCAATAGGATCTTGGCTAACAAACCGTCCCACCACCGGGTCGTAATACCGGAACCGGTTGTAATGCAGCCCGGTTTCTTCATCGAACTGCTGGCCCTGGAAGCGGAAGGGTTGATCGATGGGCGGCGGTGCAGCGCGGCGCGCTGTCTCGCCGTTGGCCTGCCAATCCACCCCCGGCCCATGCCCGATGCGCCGCTGGCTCTGGTTGGGCAGGCCATCTGTCCCTGTCCCCGCCACGGCCCGCAGCGTAGCCTCCCCCCAGACCTTGTAATCCGCCGCCCATGCAATGCGCCCCTCTTCGTCGGTCAACTCCTGCGGCGTGCCGATCTGGTCGCATTGATACCAGTAGGTGTGGGTGTCTTCCGGCGTGCCCTGCACGGTCGCCAGCGGCACGAAGCTGCCCGGCTCGTAGATGAACAGGCTGTTGTTGCCCCCGCGCTGGCTGTTGACCATGAGGTCGCCATCCCACAGATAGCGCGTGGTGCCGAAGGCATCGGCCTTGGCCACCCGCCGGCCCAACGCATCGTAGGCGTAGCGGGTTGCCAGGGTCACCCCGTGGCGCGTCGTGGTGGCCTCGACCAGTTGATGGTCTGCATTCCAACGAAGTTCGGTGATCTCCTGATGGCCTGCACGCTGGTTGCCCCGGGTGCGCTTCGTCACGTTGCCATGCACGTCGTATTCGAAGTGCAGGTCCTGATAGAACCG
>NZ_FMZC01000041.1 GCF_900102625.1 Paracidovorax valerianellae | reverse complement strand
GCCGGGTTGCTGGCCGACGAGCGCATGGCGCAGCTGTACCTGGGCAATCACTGACGGGCGCCATAGGGCGCCTGTAGAAGGCGGTTGCTCCTTTGGCGCTGTGCCCTTTAACACGCACTAACTCAACCAGAGTTGAATCGTGGCCACTGAAGTGCGAAACGGTAAACCGGTCAACGGAGGCGCCAATTCTTGACTCTGTGCAAAGCGCCCGCCATCAATCTTTTATTGCCGCCTGCTCGCTCACCCATTCCAGGCTTTTGCCTCCCACGCACCACGCCGGATTGCGCACCCAGTCCGTGAACCACATGGTGGGGTTTCCCTCCAACTCAGAACATAGCGAGTAGCCCAGGCGGGGCATGTAAAAGCGTTGACCTATAGAGGTCACAGGGATCAGCACCATAGCCACCAAGGCTGCCACTACGGCGATCTTGAAGGCGAATTCGTAAGGTTTGATCCGCCTGTCACTGCAAGGCACAGCCCGCATGATTCCCACAACGATGCCGATTAGGCAAAAAGCCGCCACGAACGGCGCCACCTGTGATGCGGGAGCGATGCGCACTACAGGCGCATTGGAAGCGATCGCGTTTATGGGAGGCACAAGACCATACAACACCACGAAAAAACTAACTGCGGTGATGCCAAGAAAAAGTGGAATGGTCCACACCAGAGCTTTTCGGACTTGGGATGCTACGAACATGAGAAGACTTTGTTAACGCCTAATAGCGCACGCAAGCGATGCGACAAAGCCAGTCTTTTACGCCTTGGTCAATAGCACGACCCATATCCACCTTTTTCTGCTGAATGCTGTCACGCAAGCTGTCCTGCCAAGACTGAGCTTCGGTGTTGACGTAGTAAAGGCCCTGATTTACCTGCTCTGGAAGCATCTGGAGAGCCGCTATCACTTTGCCTTTGATTTTGTAGTGGTTGTCGACAAAGTTCAAAGCGGTACCACCTATGACAGCCACAGCTGCCATCGCACCCAATGGAAACACGGCGACTGTCGTAATGGTGGCAGCTACGCCTGCTGCTGCACCGTAGGCCATCAGACCAGCGAGGCCGCCCTTCACAGCCTCCACTCCGATCCCACCCACCAGGTCGTACATGGTCTTCTCGTCATTGAACATGAAGTCCATCACCTCCAATCCTGTGGACACGACCACCCCTAGCATGAAACCGCCTTTTGCAATTCCCTGAAGGCTTTTCATGCCAAGGCCCAGTTGAAGCATCTTGGGATTCGTCGCCAGATACCGAGTGCCCTGCAGGGCGCTGCTGCGTTTGGCCGAATAGCCCTTGATGATGATGTACGTGCCCGTCGCGGTGGTCTTAATGTAGGTGCCGATTCCAGCCATGCCGATGGCGTTCAGCGTCTTTGTGATGGCGAGGGCGTCGTTGGCGCCCTGCGCGACTGGCCCCACCCACGGCTCACTGGCATTGGGGTTGAAGGTCTTTTGCCAGTACTGGCCGAACGTCGAGCTGGACAGCATCTTGCGCAAGTTGAATTCAAGGGCGGAATTGCCCTTGGCCTTGTCCTGCAGGATGCTCATGTACTGGCCCTGTGTCAGCACCAGGACGTCCACTTGGTTCTTGTCCATGGACTGGGCCAAGGTCTGCCCGTAGCCGATGTTGAAGAACGTGGCAGCAAGTTCTGCGCTCATGCATCCCCCCTTAAGGATTTCTTTTTTTTGGTGGCGGATGCTAACCGCTGGCTTAAGCGGGACCGGCGTCAGCATGCAACAAGTTGTTTGGCTGGCTTTTAGCCGTGCCGGCAAGGCATCTGTCAGGGGATTTCCGGCGGGGTATGCCGCTGCGGACACCGGCTTGGCTTACCTGTCCCAGGTGGCCAACGTGTTCCCTTCGCTCACCGTGCGCGAAAACCTGCTGGTGGTGCGCGGCGTGCCCCACGTCAAGCGCCGCATGGATGCGGTGCTGGCCGACTTCCCCGCGCTG
>NZ_FMZC01000026.1 GCF_900102625.1 Paracidovorax valerianellae | reverse complement strand
GGATGCTCTGGTGCAGCTCCCACGCGTGAATGTTCTCTTTGTCGGCGACGGCGGCTTTCTCGGGCGGGTAGAACGGGATGACGGCGGCCCCGGGCAGCGGGCTGTGGGAGGCAACGATGTCGTCCGCCAGGGTCAGTGTGTGCTGGCCGGCGCCGTGCTGGTGGTAGTAGTAGATGCCTTCATGCTCCATGAGGCGCGAGACGAAGGCGCAGTCGGTTTCGTCGTACTGCACGCAGTAGTCCCAGCTGCGATACGCCCGGGTGAGGCGCTTTTGCAGCGGGTGGCCGTATTTGCCGAGCACCTCTTCGATGATGTCGGGCACGGTTTTGTTCTGAAAGACACGGAAGTCGCTCTTGCGCGTGGCCAGCCACAGCCAGGGGTTCAGGCGCAGGCGGTACGAGTAATACCGGTGGTCTTCGCCCTGCAGGCCAAAGCGCGTGACGATGCCGTCCAGGTAGCGCCGGCCGCCCCCTTCGGTTTCCACTACGATGGTGGCGTGTTTGCCGAGCAGCGCCTTGGGGTCGATGCTTTTGCTCTCGCTGAGCAAATCCACATCCAGCGCGAACAGCTGGCTGAGGTCTTCCCGGCCCTGCAGCCGCCGGAACTGCAGTTGCTCTCCCAACGGGGTTTGGATCGTGACTCGGCGTGTCATTAGCTAACTAACGGCCCATTGGACCGCTCCCTCTCTTGTTTGGTGGCGGGATGATAGCGATCCGCTCCTTTCTGCAAAGAGGTAATAAGTATTTTCTATGCGTATTTTTTGTTTCTAAATGAAATCACTTATCCCGGGCAATTTCTGCCGATTACCGAGACATGAAAGTCAATAGAAATGGATGCCGATTGCGCATGAATCCCTAGGCGACGGACATAACCGAACCCATTCAAAAAATGACCAGTTTGGCTGCTCCAGCGTTACCAAAAGCTCAGGGATAATCCCGACGCGCAAACGTTTGCGCAAACGTTTGCTTTGGCTACCATTGCCTTCCGCGACGGCTTTGGCCGGCGGGCAATCGGCTGCATCGCACGCTTTTCAAGATGCGCTGCAGGCGCGTTCCACGCACCGTTCACACGCCTTTTCACAGGATCACAGGAGACACCATGCCCTTCTTCACCCGCCGTTCCGTTCAGACCGCCGCCGCCCTTGCCGTGCTGGGGGGCCTGCTGGCCTCGCCGGCTTTTGCGCAGGACAAGCCCAAGATCGCGCTGGTGATGAAGTCGCTGGCCAACGAGTTCTTCCGCACGATGGAAGACGGGGCCAAGGCGCACCAGAAGGCGCACTCCAGCGAATACACGCTGGTGGCCAACGGCATCAAGAACGAGACGGATACCGCCGCGCAGATCAAGATGATCGAGCAGGCGGTGGCGCAGAAGGTCAACGCGATCGTGCTGGCGCCGGCCGATTCGAAGGCACTGGTTCCGGCCGTGAAGGCGGCGGTGGACAAGGGCATTCTGGTGGTCAACATCGACAATCGCCTGGACGCCGATGCGCTCAAGGAAAAGAACCTGACCGTGCCGTTCGTCGGCCCGGACAACCGCGTGGGCGCCAAGCTGGTGGGCGACTACCTGGCCAAGTCGATCAAGGCGGGCGACAAGGTCGGCATCATCGAAGGCGTGTCGACCACGTTCAACGCGCAGCAGCGCACGCTGGGCTTCCAGGACGCGATGAAGGCGGCCAACATCAAGGTGGTGGGCGTGCAGTCCGGCCAGTGGGAGATCGAAAAGGGCAACACGGTCGCCGCCGGCATGCTGCGCGAGCACCCCGACCTGGTGGCGCTGCTGGCCGGCAACGACAGCATGGCGCTGGGCGCGGTCGCTGCGGTGAAGGCCGCCGGCAAGGCCGGCAAGGTGCAGGTGGTGGGCTACGACAACATCAACGCGATCAAGCCCATGCTGGCCGATGGCCGCGTGCTCGCCACGGCCGACCAGTACGCCGCCAAGCAGGCGGTGTTCGGCATCGAGCTGGTGCAAAAGGCCCTGGCCGCCAAGACGCCGCAGGCCCAGTTGCCCGCCGAGGTGAAGACCGACGTGGTGCTGGTGACCAAGGACAGCAAGTAAGCCGCTTAGCCGCACCTTTCGCCCCCATCCCTCCTGCCTGCCTTTGCCGCCCCTGACCTGAGGACCGACTCCGTGCCCCCTCTGACGCCCGCCGCCGCTCCCGCGTCCGCCCCTTTGCTGGAGATGATCGGCGTGGGCAAGGATTACCACGCCACCACCGTGCTCCACACGGTCACGCTGTCGCTGCATGCGGGCGAGGTGCTGGCCCTCACCGGGGAGAACGGCGCGGGCAAGAGCACGCTGTCGAAGATCCTGTGCGGGCTGGAGCCGGCCTCGCGGGGCAGCATGCGGCTGGGCGGCCACCCCTATGCGCCCGGCTCGCGCCGCGACGCCGAGGGCCAGGGCGTGCGCATGGTGATGCAGGAACTGGGCCTGGTGCCCACGCTCACCGTGGCCGAGAACCTGCTGATGGGCCGCCTGCCGCACCGCGCGGGCTGGCTGCGCCGCGGCGCGCTGCATGCGGCGGCGAGCGCGCAACTGGCGAAGATCGGCCTGACCGACATCGACCCGGCCACGCCGGTGTCGCGCCTGGGGCTGGGCCAGCAGCAGATGGTGGAGATCGCCCGCAACCTGCACGACGACACGCGCGTGCTGGTGCTGGACGAGCCCACCGCCATGCTCACGCCCCGCGAGACCAATTACCTGTTCGAGCAGATCGCCCGGCTGACCGCACGCGGGGTGGCGATCGTCTATGTATCGCACCGGCTCGAAGAGCTGCGCCGCATCGCCGACCGCGTGGCGGTGCTGCGCGACGGCGCGCTGGTCGATGCCCGCCCGATGGCCGGCCTGAGCGAAGCCGGCCTGGTGCAGCGCATGGTGGGCCGCGCGGTGAGCGACCTCGAACACCGCCCGCGCCGCAATGCCGGCCCGGTGGTGTTGCGCACCGAGGGGCTGGGCCGGGGCACGGCGGTGCAGGACGTGAGCCTGGAGCTGCGCGCCGGCGAGGTGTTCGGCATCGCGGGCCTGGTCGGATCGGGCCGCACCGAGCTGCTGCGCCTGCTGTACGGCGCCGACCGGGCCGACCGGGGCGACGTGGTGCTGTATGAAGGCATGGAGCCAAATCGGCCTCCAGCGCAATCAGCACTAGGGAGTAGTGCTATTAATTCAATAGCAAACGATTCTGCGGGGCATCGGGAGGGTTCACCGGCCGGCCGGCGCATCCCGCGCGGCTTTGCCTCGCCGATGCAGGCCATCGCCGCCGGCATCGGGCTGGTGGCGGAGGACCGCAAGTCGCAGGGCCTGCTGCTCACGCAGCCGATCCGGGTGAACGCCACGCTGTCCGACCTGTCGGCCGTGTCGCGCTTCGGCTGGCTGCGCCGGGCGAATGAAAGCGGCGTGGTGCAGGGCTTCATCCGCACGCTGGGCGTGCGCTGCCGGGGGCCCGAGCAGCCCGTGGGCCAGTTGTCGGGCGGCAACCAGCAGAAGGTGGTGTTCGCACGGTGGCTGCACCGCGATGGCCGCGTGCTGCTGCTGGACGAGCCCACCCGCGGCGTGGACGTGGGCGCCCGTGCCGACCTGTATGCCGAACTCGACCGCATGGCGAACGCCGGGCGGGCTTTGCTGATGGTGTCGTCCGACCTGCGCGAACTGATGGCCATGGCCGACCGCATCGGCGTGATGAGCGCCGGGCGCCTGGTCGCCGTGTTCGAGCGCGGCCAGTGGACCGAGCAATCCCTGCTCACTGCCGCTTTTTCCGAACCCGGTGGCCGCACGGCCGCCAAAGAACCCTCTTCCGCATGAAAACCCCCGCCGCACCGGCCGCGCAGGCCGCCGCCCCCTCTTCTTCGTCCACCACCACGCCCCCTGCGTCGGCCGCATCGGTCTGGCGCACGCAACTGGGCACCTATCTGGGCCTGGCCGCGGTGCTGGTGGGCATGGTGGTGCTGTTTTCGTGGATGTCCGAGTACTTCTGGAGCCGCGAGACCTTCGTCACCATCGCCAACGAGATCCCGGCACTGGCCGTGATGGCCGTGGGCATGACGTTCGTGCTCATCATCGCGGGCATCGACCTGTCGGTGGGCTCGGTGATGGCGCTGTCGGCCGCCACATCGGCCGCCGCCATCCTGCAATGGAAGTGGAGCGTGCCGGCCGCTGCGGCGCTGGCGCTGGCCACGGGGCTGATCTGCGGCACCGTGACCGGCGCGGTGTCGGTCGCCTGGCGCCTGCCGTCGTTCATCGTGTCGCTGGGCATGCTGGAGGCGGTGCGCGGCGGGGCCTATGTGGTCACCGATTCGCGCACGCAGTACGTGGGCGATGCGATCTCGTGGCTGTCCGCCCCTGTGGCGGGCGGTGTCTCGGTGGCGTTCCTGCTGGCGGTGCTGCTGGTGGTGGTGGCGCAACTGGTGCTGACGCGCACGGTGTTCGGCCGCTGCCTGGTGGGCATCGGCACCAATGAAGAGGCGATGCGCCTGGCCGGGGTGGACCCGCGCCCGCTGCGCATCGCCGTGTTCGCGCTCACCGGCCTGCTGGCCGGGCTGGCAGGGCTGATGCAGTCCGCGCGGCTGGAAGCGGCCGACCCGAACGCCGGCACCGGCATGGAGCTGCAGGTGATCGCCGCCGTGGTGATCGGCGGCACCAGCCTGATGGGCGGGCGCGGCTCGGTGATCACCACCGCGTTCGGCGTGCTGATCATCGCGGTGCTGGAGGCGGGCCTGGCACAGGTCGGCGCGAGCGAACCGAGCAAACGCATCATCACCGGCTGCGTGATCGTGGCCGCGGTGATCATCGACACCGTGCGCCAGCGCCGGGCGGCCGTATGACCGCACTCACGGCTTCCCTCGCCCTGCCGATGCCCCGCCTGCGCCCACTCCGCTGACGCCATGGCCACCATCAAGGACGTCGCCCGCCACGCGCAGGTTTCGGTGACCACGGTGTCGCACGTGGTCAACGGCACGCGCCACGTGAGCCCCGAAGGCCGCGCGCGTGTGGAGGAAGCGATCCGCACGCTGGGCTACGTGCCCAGCGCCATCGCCCGCAGCCTCAAGCGCAACAGCACGCGCACGCTGGGCATGCTGATTCCCAACAGCTCCAACCCCTATTTCGCCGAGGTGGTGCACAGCGTGGAAGACCGCTGCTTCGGCGCGGGCTACAACCTCATCCTGTGCAACACCAATGACGAGGCGCACCGCCAGGGCTCGTACCTGCAGGTGCTGGCCGAGCGCCGCATCGACGGGCTGATCGTCGTCTCCACCGGCTACGACGCCACGCTGGCGCGGCAGCTGGAAGGCCTGTCGATCCCGACGGTGCTGGTGGACCGCGAGATCGGCGTGCCCCAGCAGCCCTGCGACCTGGTGGAAACCGCCCACGCCGAGGGCGCCATGCTGGCCACGCGCCACCTGCTCGATCTGGGGCACCGCCGCATCGCCTGTATCGGCGGGCCGCAGTGGTTGGCGCCCAGCGAGCAGCGCATCGCAGGTTGGCGCACCGCGATGGCCGAGGCAGGCGCCCCGACCGAGGGGCTGCTGTCGCACGGCAACTTCACCAGCCAGGGCGGCTACGAGGCCATGCAGGCGCTCTTTCGCGCACCGGCCACGCCCAGCGCCGTGTTCGTGTGCAACGACCTGATGGCCATGGGCGCGCTGTGCGCCGCGAACGAGCGGCAGTTGCGCATTCCGGACGCGCTGTCGGTCGTCGGTTTCGACGACATCGAACTGGCCGCCTTCACCAGCCCGCCGCTCACCACCGTGGCCCAGCCCAAGCAGCGCATCGGTGCGCTGGCGGTGGACATGCTGCTCGAACGCATCGACGGCAAACGGCAGGAGCCGCGCCAGGTGCTGCTGCAGCCCGAGCTGCGCGTGCGCGCTTCGACGGCCCGGTACCTTTTTTCCTGACCCTTCCGATGCTTCCGCTTCTATCCGCGCCCCTGTTCGCCAGCCCTTTCTCCGGCGCTGGCCCTGTCCCGCCTTTCATTTCGTGCCTTTCTTCGGGCCCTTTCCGCGCATGAACGCCGCTGCTCCCTCCCGTCCCCGCATTGCCGTCGTCGGCAGCCTCAACATGGACCTGGTGCTGCGCGTGCCGCAGGCGCCCGGCTCCGGGGAGACCGTCATGGCGCAGTCGCTGTCCCATGTGCCAGGCGGCAAAGGCGGCAACCAGGCCGTGGCCTGCGCGCGCCTGGGCGCCGACGTGCAGCTCTTCGGGCGCGTGGGCGCCGACGGCAATGGCCAGGCGCTGCGCGCCGCGCTGGCGGCCGATGGCATCGACCATTCGGGCGTGCAGACGGACGACCACGCGCCCACCGGGGTGGCGGCGATCGTGGTGGACGATGCGGCGCAAAACCGCATCGTCGTGGCCGCGGGGGCCAACCTGCGTTTCGTGCTGGACGCCGCGGCCCTGGCGCCTGCAGTGCAGGGTGCGGCCTGCCTGGTCATGCAGTTCGAAGTGCCGCTGCCCGAAGTGCTGGCCGCGGCCAGCCAGGCCCATGCCGCCCGCTGTCGCGTGCTGCTGAACCCTTCGCCCATGCAACCCCTGCCCGATGCGCTGTGGCCCCTGCTGGACACGCTGGTCGTGAACGAGGTCGAAGCCGCCGCCCTGGCCGGCTGCGCCGTCGCGACGCCCGCCGATGCGGCGCATGCGGCCCGGTTGCTGCGCGCGCGTGGCCCGGCGCGCGTGGTCGTCACGCTCGGTGCGGCCGGTGCGGTGGCGGCCGATGCCTATGGCTGCCGACATCACCCGGGCATGGCCGTCACGGCGGTGGACACCACGGCCGCCGGAGACACGTTTCTGGGCGCGCTCGCCGTCGCACTGGGCCGGGGCGAGCCGCTCGACCTGGCCGTGCAGGGCGGCATCCGCGCTGCGGCGCTCTGCGTCACGCAGCCGGGCGCCCAGCCTTCCATTCCAACGCGGGACGCCGTCGCCGCCAGCCCCCGCCCCCCCGACTGGAGATTGCTATGAAGCGTCGCCCTTTGCTGCATGCCGAACTCTCGCACGCCATCGCCTGCATGGGCCATGGCGACATGCTCGTCATCGGGGATGCCGGGCTGCCCATTCCCCCCGGGCCGCGCCGCATCGACCTGGCCGTGACGGCAGGCATCCCTGCCGTGGACGAGGTGCTGTGCGCGGTGCTGTCCGAGTTGCAGGTGGAGCGTGCCATCGTCGCGACCGAGGCCATCGAGCGCGCCGCAGGCCAGCTGCCCGACTGGTGCCTGCTGCCCGTGGCGCCCGAGGCCGTGCCGCACGAGGACTTCAAGCGGCTGTGCCAGCAGGCGCGCGTCATGGTGCGCACGGGCGAATGCACGCCATATGCGAATGTCATACTCATCGCCGGCGTGACGTTCTAGACGGCCGAGGGCGGCGCGCCACGAAAGCCACCGCCATGCCCTCTTCTTCGACGAATTCCGGCACGCCCCGCCTGCCTCCCGAAATCACCGTGCTGGAGCGGGGCTGGCTGTCGGCCAACAACATTCTTTTCATCGGCGCCGAGAGCACCGCGCTGGTGGACACCGGCTATTGCACCCATGCCGCGCAAACCGTCGCGCTGCTGGAAGGCGCCCTGCAAGGCCGCCCGCTGGACCGCGTGCTCAACACCCATCTGCACAGCGACCACTGCGGCGGCAACGCTGCGCTGCAGCAAACCTGGCCGGCGCTGCGCACTTTCATTCCCCCAGGCCAGGCCGACCACGTGCGCCAGTGGGACGCCAACGCCCTGAGCTACACGCCCACCGGCCAGGACTGCCCGCCGTTTCGCATGGACGGCGTGCTGCAGCCCGGCACCGAGGTGCTGCTGGGCGACCGGGCCTGGCAGGTACACGCCGCGCCGGGACACGACCCGCATTCGGTCGTGCTGTTCGAGCCCGCCGACGCCGTGATGATTTCGGCCGACGCGCTGTGGGAAAACGGGTTTGGTGTGGTCTTTCCCGAACTGGAGGGAGACAGCGCCTTCGCCGAGGTCGCGGCCACGCTGGACCTGATCGAATCGCTGGCGCCGCGCACGCTGATCCCCGGGCATGGCCGCGTCTTCACCGACCTGGCCCGCGCGCTGGACACGGCGCGGCGGCGGCTCGCCGGCTTCGTGCAGTCGCCCGAAAAGCACGCGCGCTACGCCGCCAAGGTGCTCGTCAAATACAAGCTGCTGGAATGGCAGCGGATCGAGTCGCGGCAGCTCTGGGACTGGGCCGGTGCGACGCCGTACTTCGCGCTGCTGCACCAGCGCTACTTCAGCGACCAGTCCATGCAGGCGTGGCTGGACGGCACGCTGCAGGATCTGGTGCGCTCGGGTGCGGCTGCCGTGCAGGGCTCGCAGGTCCACAACGTCTAGCAACGTACATCCACATTCCTCGATTGCGCCGCTCAGCACTGAGCGCCAGTACTGCGCTCCAAACCCGGAAAAACCCTTGCGATAGAGGACCAGCCGCTTTCTCGGGGTAAGCGCGCTTTTGGAATTTGTTGCAGAAATCTTACGAATTGGCAGATTCCACGCCGCCGCCTTGTCAGACAACGCCTGAACGAGAGTGATTCGCATCAATAATCGCGGCTGTTTTTGGTACTGACAACAAAATGAAACACTCCAGCCCTGTCAAGAAACCCCGCAGCCTCCGCCTTGCAGAAGGCGTTGCCGCCAGCCTTTCCACCGCCGTGCTGCTGCCCTGGGCCGCCATGGCGCAGACCGCGCCCGCGCAGGACGCCACCACCCTGCCGACCGTGACGGTGCAGGAACAGGCCATCGACCCGAATCCCAACGCCGAAGTGGGCGTTCCCTACAAGGCCAAGACCTCGGCCGACGTGCGCCACACGCGGCCCCTGGCGGAAACGCCCCAGACAATCTCGGTGGTGACCAAGGCCGCCATCGACGATTCGGGCTTCACCGACCTCAAGCAGATCCTCGCGGCCCAGCCCGGCATCACCCTGGGCACCGGCGAAAACGGCAATGCCTTCGGTGACCGCTACATCATCCGTGGCCAGGAAGCCCGCAGCGACGTGTTCGTGGACGGCCTGCGCGACCCCGGCATGACCACGCGCGAGAGCTTCGCCATCGAGCAACTCGAAATCACCAAGGGCCCGAACTCGACCTTCGCCGGGCGCGGCTCTGCCGGCGGTGCGATCAACGCCATCACCAAGCAGGCCACGCTGGACTACGACTTCTCACGCATTTCGGTGGGCGCGGGCTCCGACGGCTACCGCCGCGCCACGCTGGATGCCAACAAGGGCTTTTCCGACCAGTTCGCCCTGCGCGCCAACGCCCTGTACAGCAACGAAGGCGTGCCGGACCGCGATCCGGCCAAGCGCCGCCGCGATGGCCTGGCGCTGTCGGGCCTGTGGGAGGCCAATGCCAACCTGTCGGTCACCCTCGACTATTACGGCCTGCGCGCCAAGGACAAGCACCCCGACCTGGGCAGCTACCTGATCGGCACCGTGCCCAACCGCGTGCCGGCCAACGGCGTGCCCCTGTACGCGCAGAACCAGGATTTTCAGAACTCCGACGTGGATGCCCTGACGGCCCGCGTCAAATGGCGCATCGCTCCGGACAAGATGCTCACCAGCCTGACGCGCTACGGCACGTCCGACAACGGCTACGTGGTCACCGGCGTATCGGGCGGCACGCGCTACACCAGCGGCGGCGCACCGTTCACCAGCGCATCGCTCAGCACGCACAACGGCTGGCAGGAAGTGAAGTATTTCGCGCACCAGACCAACCTGCGCTGGGACACTGAAATCGCCGGCAAGAAGAACGAGCTCATCTTCGGCCTCGAATACACCGACCATCAGGTCACCCGCGGCAACTATGCCGTCACCAACACCGGCCCGTTCAACTGCCGCACGCAGGCGGGCGCAGGCCCCAACACGGCCTATTGCCTCTCCGGGCCCACGGGCGCTCTCACGCCGGGCCTGAACTCCGTCATGGGCCGCCAGATCGCCCAGACGCCCTGGGCCAACGACTGGCAGGTCAAGAGCTTCGCGCTCAGCGCCATGGACACGGTGGACCTGACCGACAAGTGGACGGTCTTCGGCGGCGTGCGTGCCGACTACACCGACTTCAGCCTCATCACCCGCAACGCCAGCACGGCCGCGCAGACGGGCAACTACAGCTACACCGACACGCTGCTCAACGGCCACCTCGGCGTGTCGTACAAGCTCAACCCCATGGGCATGGTGTATGCCAGCTACGGTTCGGCGCAGGACATCAACGGCGGCGAATCCGACACCGGCACCAGCAGCGGCTACGGCGGCCTGGTGGTCTACAACGGCAGCGCCGCCGGTGCGAAGCCCGAAACCTCGCGCAACCTGGAAATCGGCACCAAGTGGAACCTGCTGAACAACAAGCTGCTGTTCACGGCCGCTGCGTTCCAGACCACCAAGTCCGACGTGATGGAAGGCGCCAACTACGACTCCCTGGGCACGTTCAACACCGGCAAGAACCGGGTGCGCGGCGTCGAATTCAGCCTGGTGGGCAACGTGACCCCCGATTTCACGGTGCAGGCCGGCGTGGCCTTCATGAAGTCGAAGGTTCTGAAGTCCGCGACGGCCGCCAACGTGGGCCTGCCGCTGTCGAACTTCGCCGACCGCTCGCTGTCGGTGCAGGGCAAGTACCAGCTGACGCCATCGCTGTCGGTGGGCGCCACGGCGCGCCATGAAAGCAAGCGCTGCGGCGGCCAGCCCGACACGGGCGCGGCCTATACCGCCGGCACCTGCGCACAGCCCGTGCCTTCGTTCACGGTGTACGACCTCTTCGCGTCCTACCGCCTGAACAAGCACGCCGACATCCGCCTCAACGTGCTGAACGCCGGCGACAAGGACTACTACACGGCGGTGTACCGCTCGGGGTCGTTCCTGTACAAGGGCGACGGGCGTGCGGTGCGCGTCACGCTCGACTACGAGTTCTGATGCCCGCGCTGGCAACGGCGACCACGGTCTGATCCAATGCCGGGCTCTGCCCGGCATTGGTGCTTTCAACGATGACTTCCACCCCTCCCCGCTCCGCATCCGCCTCCGCGCCGGACCGCATTCCGCCCGGCGTGCATGGCGCGGTCGACTATGCGCTGCTGGCGGCGCGCCACATGGATGCGGCCCACCATGCCTACGTGGCGGGCGGCAGCGGCCACGGCGTGTCGGCACAGGCCAATCTGCGGGCCTTCGACGGCTGGGCGGTGCTGCCCCGGCTGCTGCGCGACGTGCGCCACGGCCATGTGCGCACGGTGGTGGCAGGCGAAGCCTGGGAGCACCCGATGGCGCTGGCGCCGGTGGCCTTCCAGACGCTGGCACACCCCCACGGCGAGATCGCCACCGCCCACGCCGCCGAGGCCACCGGCACCTGCATGGTCGCCAGCACGCTGTCGTCGTGCACGCTCGAATCCATCGCCCAGGCCAGCGGCCCTGCGCGTTGGTTCCAGTTGTATTTCCAGCCGCGGCCGGACGACACGCTGCAACTGGTCCGCCGAGCGGAAGCGGCCGGCTACCGCGCCCTGGTGGTCACACTGGATGCCGCACTGCAGACCGCCGGCCGCCGCGCGCTCGATGCCGGCTTTCGCATGCCGGAGCACTGCGTGGCCGAAAACCTGCGCGGCCAGGCCCCGCTGGAGCCCCCGGCACTGGCGCCAGGTCAGGGCCGGGTCTTTCACGCCATGCACTTCGCGCCCACGTGGGCCGATCTGGACTGGCTGCTGGCCCATACGAACCTGCCCGTCTGGGTCAAGGGCGTGATGCACCCTGACGATGCAACGGCCCTGAAAGCCCGGGGCGTGGCGGGCGTGGTCGTGTCCAACCACGGCGGACGCGGCCTGGACGGCGCCCCTGCCAGCCTGCAGATGCTGCCCGCCGTGCGCGCGGCGGTGGGCGCCGGCTGGCCGGTGCTGTTCGACGGCGGCATCCGCAGCGGCACCGATGTGTTCAAGGCGCTGGCCCTGGGCGCCGACGCCGTGCTGATCGGCCGGCTGCAGGTCTATGCGCTGGCCGTGGCCGGCGCGCTGGGCGTGGCACACCTATTGCGCCTGCTGGCCGAGGAACTGCAAGCCTGTATGGCATTGGCCGGCTGCGCCACGCTGGCCGACATCGGCCCGAGCGCACTCATCGCCCAGCCGCTTTCCCCTCACCCTTCGTTGCCCGACTCGCCATGCTGATCACCCTCGATAAAGTCCTCGCGCAGGACGACGTGCAACGGTTTCGCCAGCGCCTGGACTCGGCCGACTGGCGCAGCGGCAGCGCCACCGCCGGCACGCTGGCGCGGTCGGTCAAGCAGAACGAGCAGCTCGACGATGCCAGCGACGTGGCGGTGGAATTGGGCCAGCACCTGCTGCGCGTGCTGGGACGCCACCCGACCTTCATCGCCGCGACGCTGCCGCGCAAGATCCATCCACCCAAGTTCAACCGGTATGCCGACGGCGGCACCTATGGCGCACACGTGGACAGCGCCGTGATGCAGTGGCCCGGCACGCAGCAGTCGATGCGCACCGATGTTTCCGCCACGCTGTTCCTGGCCGACCCGCACGAATACGACGGCGGCGCACTGGAGATCGAAGGCCCTTTCGGCGTGCAGGGCGTGAAGCTGGAAGCCGGCGACCTGGTGCTGTACCCCTCCAGCAGCCTGCACCGCGTGACGCCCGTGACGCGCGGTGCGCGCATCGCCTCGTTCTTCTGGATCGAAAGCCTGGTGCAGGACGAGGGCGACCGCACGCTGCTCTTCGATCTGGACCAGGCCATACAGCGCCTCACGCCGTCCCTGGACGCCGCAGATCCCCGGTTGCTGCAGCTCACCGGCGTGTACCACAATCTGCTGCGCCGCTGGGCGCAGACCTGAGCCAAGGGCATCGGGCTCTTGCAAGCTCCTGGCTCGCCGAGTTGCGGGCAAGCCGTCCAGCCACCCCTTTCATCCACTCTTTTTTTCAGGAGTTCTCCCATGAATCCCCTTTCTCTTCGCCGAGCCGCCACCGCAGTGGCACTCACCCTGACCGTCGGCGGCGCATGGGCGCATGGCGATGTGAAATGCCCGGCCTACCCCGCCTCGGAATGGCGGCCCCACACCGAACTGCAGGAAAAGCTGGTGAAGGACGGCTGGACCGTGCGACGCATGGAAAAGACCGACACCTGCTACGAGGTCTACGGCAAAGACCCGAAGGGCAAGCGCGTGGAAGCCTTCTTCGACCCCAAGACGCTGGAACGCGTTGAAGAAAAATAACCCCCGCCCCACCATCCCGGTGTGGGACGTGGCGGTGCGGCTCATGCACTGGTCGCTGGTGGCGTCGGTCGCCGCGGCCTGGATGACCCGCCACCGGCTCGGGCCACTGCACGAAAACCTGGGCTATGCCGCGCTGGCGATCGCCTGCGCACGCCTGGCCTGGGGCTTTGCGGGCAGGCACCATGCCCGCTTCGCCCAGTTCGTGCGTGGCCCGGCCACAACCTGGGCCTATGCCCGTGCCGTGGGCTCGGGGCATGCACGGCGGTACCTGGGCCACAACCCGCTGGGCGGCTGGATGGTGGTGGCGCTGCTGGGCTGCATCGGGCTGCTGGGGTTCACCGGCTGGCTCTACACCACCGACCTCTTCTGGGGCTACGGCTGGCTCGCCAATCTGCACGAGGGCCTGGGCTGGACCCTGCTGGCATTGGTGGCCCTGCACGTCGGCGGGGTGCTGTTCACCAGCTGGAAACACCGCGAAAACCTCGTGCGCGCCATGGTCACCGGGCGCAAACCGCCGCCCACGGGCGACGACATTCCGTAGGCATGCGCCCGCATGGCGCGCGCCCGGCCTGTAAAAACGCTCCCGGTCAGAAGCGGTGCGATTGCGCGCAGCCCATCACGTGGTTGCGGCCGTTGGAAATGCACTGGTAGAAATCGCGCTTGACGCCCGTGGCCGACTGGCAGTCGCCCATGGTGATGTTGCTGCGCGTGCTGCGGATCTTGCTGGCGGTGGAGTCGTACTGCTCACGCGACATGTAGCCGTCGCGGGTGTTTTTCTCGCCGGTTTCCAGCATGGTGTCCAGGCCATCCCGTGCGTTGGTCACGGCCTTGCCGCAGTCCAGCTGCACCGTGCCGGGCTGCGTCTGGGTCAGGCCCTTGGCCAAGCCGTTCACCTGTTCCTGCACGTCCCGTGGGAGCTTGCGCGGGGCGGAGCCCGAACTGCCGCCACCACCGCTGTTGAACGGCACGGTGTTGTGCAACTGGGGCTGCTCTGCCGTCGAAAGGTCGGGCGGCTGCTGGCCGTATTGCGTGCGGCCCTGGGCGTCCACCCATTTGTAGACCGTCTGCGCCGAAGCGGCCCCGCTGAATGCCCAGGCCACGATCGCAAGGGCCGCGGCGGCCCTGAAGTTTTTCTTCAACATGTTTTTATGAACACAAAAAAAGCCGCCCTCCGCGGCCCGGTGAAACCACGATGCCTGAGCCCCTCAGCACAGGCATGGCGCTAAAAAATCATGGCAGGTCTTTGCTCGGCTCCGGAATGGCTGCGTCGCGCGGACCCACGCTGCCCAGCCGGCCCTTGAGCGACTGCGGCTGGCCGCTCAGGATGGCCGCATAGATCGTCGTGTTCGCGAGCACCTTTTTCACGTAGTCGCGGGTTTCGGTGAAGGGCACATTTTCAGCCCAGATGGCGGCCTCCAGCAACGGGCCGTTGCGCCAGTTGCGCGGCCGGCCCGGGCCCGCGTTGTATGCGGCCGCGGCCAGCGGCATGGAGCCGTCGAAATCGTCCAGCGCGAGCTTGAGGTACGCAGTGCCGATGGTGATGTTGGTGTCACGGTCGTTGATCTGGTCCGGCGTGAAGTTCGCCATGCCGATCTTGCGAGCCGTCCAGCGCGCCGTGGCGGGCATGACCTGCATCAGGCCCGAAGCGCCCACGCCCGAGCGGGCATCCATGATGAAGCGGCTTTCCTGGCGGATGAGCCCGTACACATAGGCCGGGTCGAGTCCGATGGCCTGCGAGCGCGCCACCACCGTGGTGCGAAACGGCATGGGAAAGCGCTGCGACGCTTCGAACGCCGCCTTCGTGCGCTCGCTGGTGTTGATGCAGCGGTCCCACACCTCGCGCTGGCAGGCAAAGTCGGCGGCGGCCAGCAGTTCGCGGTCGGCCATGCCGCCGGGGCTGTGCAGGTTGGTGGCGTAGTTCCACTCGCGTGTGCCTTCGCCGCGCAGGCCCAGCAAGATGGCGTACAGCCCGCGGTTGAGCGAAGGATTGGCGCGTGCGGCGGCCTTTTCCTCGGGCGTCGGGGGCAACGGCGGGGCTGGCAGTGCCACGCGCTGGCCGAGCTCTTCCAGGGCCAGCATTTCGTAGAACCCGTTGATACTGGCAATGCGCTCCAGCAACTCGCGCGCACGGGCCTTGTCTTCATCGCCCGGGCGATTGCTCAGCCATGCGCGGGCGCGCCAATAGGTCCAGGTGCTGTCCTGGCGGGCGGCGGGCGACATGGCGTCGATGGCGCGTGCCACCTGCTTCCACTGGCCTGCGCGCAGGGCCGCACGCACCTTCCAGCCCAGCATTTCGTCGGGAAGGTCGGCATCCTTGGAGACATTGCCGAAGTAGCCCATCGCATCGGGCGACAGCGCCAGGGCCGACTGTTTGCCGATCACGCCCCAGACCCAGTTGCGCTCCTCGGCCGACAGTTGCACGCCCCACTTGCTGTCCAGCAGCCGCGCGGCAGCGCCGTGGTCGGCCATGGCCATCTTGATGAGGCTGAGCACCACCAGTTCCTGGCGCACGCGCCCGCCTGCGGTGGCCCGGCTGGCCAGGAACTTGACCGGCGAGTCGAACACTTCGCGCAGTTGCGGCAGCGCCTCGGGCGCCACGATCTCGACCGCGTTGCGCGTGGCGCGGGCGCGGTTGGCTTCGGCCGACAGGCGCGCCTTGCGCCAGACGTCCATGGCCGTGACCTTCTTGTCGGCATAGAACTCGGCCACCGCGTGCGTGCAGCCGTCGTCGGCCTCGCGCTGGCCGTACCAGTTGCGCAGCACCTCGTCGATGGCGCCGGCGGGCGCGGAACCCTTGATCTGTTCCACCAGCAGGGCATAGCAGCGGACCTCGCGGTCGTCGCCCATGCGGAACTGGGGATGCAACTCGGCGAACTGCACCCAGTCGCGGCGCTGGCCCACCAGCAGCAGCCAGTCGTTGCGCAGGCGGTCTTCCTGGTAGGTGCCGGCGTAGCGCTGCAGGAAAGCGCTCACCTCCTGGGGCATGGCCTCGCCCAGGCGGGCCCGCAACTCCCAGTACGCGGCCCAGGGTTCGAGCACGTGGCCGCGGGCGCTGGGCAGCAGTTGGGTGAGCCGCTGGCGGTCGCCCTTGCGGAAGGCCTGCTGCATCTCCAGCAGGGTATCGTCACCCCGGTTTTGCGCGACCGCAAGGGTTGCGCCACCGGCGAGCAGAGCGCCCGCGACGAGCGGTGTCAGAATCTTGAGCAATTGCATTGGGGGAATTATGTGATGGACAAAGCAGCCCTGCGCCGCGCACTGGTAGAAGAACGCCTGAATCTCCCCGACCGCCTACAGCGGGCGGACCTGCTTCAGCGCGTCATGCGAATCTGGCTCGTGGACCGGCCCGACACCGTCATCGGCGCGTATTGGCCCATCAAAGGCGAGTTCGACCCGCTTCCAGCGCTGCACCGCTGGAAGGAAGACGGCGAGCTGCTGGACGAGCCCCAGCGCCGCCGCATCGGGCTGCCCGTGGTCAACAAGCTCCACAAGACCCTCACCTTCCACGCCTGGTACCCCGGCTGCCCGATGGAAGAGGACGCCTACGGCATCCCCAAGCCCAAGGACACCGAGGTGATCGTGCCCACCCTGCTGTTCGTGCCCTGCGTGGGCTACGGCCCCGGCGGCTACCGCCTGGGCTACGGGGGCGGCTTCTACGACCGCACCCTGGCCACGCTGCAGCCGGCGCCCGTCACCGTGGGCCTTGGATTCACGCACGGCTACATCGACGATTTCGAGGCCGAAACGCACGACCGCCCGCTCGATGCCATCCTGAACGACAACGGCGTCGTCTGGCCGTTCTGACCGGGTCGCATTGAAGGCGTTGATGCGCGGCGCGCATCAGTGGCGGCGCGAAAAGGCATCGAAAGGCAGCGGGTGGGCATCGTAGGATGCAGCTCCCTTTTTTCGAGGCGACCTCCATGTTCCAGCTCTACATCGGCAACAAGAACTACTCCTCCTGGTCCATGCGCCCCTGGGTGCTGCTGCGCCAGGCCGGCATTCCCTTCGAAGAAGTGCGGGTGCGCTTCGACAGCTTCGACGAAGGCTCGCAGTTCAAGCAGCAGATCCATGCGGTGACGCCCACCGGCAAGGTCCCCGTGCTCGTCGACGGCACGCTGGCGATCTGGGACACCCTGGCCATCGCCGAATACGTGGCCGAAACGCACCCCGACAAGGCCCTGTGGCCCGTGAACGCCGCGGCCCGCGCACGGGCCCGCAGCGTGTGCGCCGAGATGCACAGCGGCTTCACCGCGCTGCGCGGCGCCTGCCCGATGAACATCGAGGCCCACCTTCCCGACACCGGAGCGCTGCTGTGGCGCGACCGCCCCGCTGTGCGTGCCGACGTGGCGCGGTTGGTGGACATGTGGAGCGCGCTGCTGCAAGAGCATGGCGGCCCGCTGCTGTTCGGCGAGTTCACCATCGCCGATGCCTTCTTCGCCCCGGTGTGCTCGCGCCTCACCACCTATGCCCTGCCGCTGCCGCCCCACATCGCAGGCTACGTCGAACGCGTGCTGGCGCTGCCCGGCGTGCAGGATTGGGTGCGCGCCGCCGAAGCCGAGGCGGACTTCCTCGACTTCGAAGAGCCCTACCGCCTGAGCCGCACCGCGCGCTGAACGGGAAGGCGGCGAGGCGCCCGCCGGGCGCTTCGCAAAGCGGGACATCGCTTCCTGCGGGTGACGAAAACGGGGCGAACGGGGCGGCACGCTGTGGGTGCAGCCACTCCAGGAATGAGTTCCATGCCCTCCACCTTCTTCAGCACCCCGCCCCATCCGTCCCTGATGGGCGTCGCCACGCCGGCCCGCAGGCCCACCCGATTCGCCCTTCCCCCGCCGCCGTTCACACCGGGCCTCGGCACGCTGCCGGACAGCGGCTTCGGAGAGCCGGCCGGCGACAGCGGCACCCTGTCGTTCGACCGGGGCGTGGCCGGGCGGCATCATCCCGAACTGCTGTCCTACCTCGACCGGCTGCAGGCCGACTTCGAGGCCCAGGCCACGCTGGGGCCGAACGGCATCAAGACCCTGCGCTACAGCCACTCGTACGAAGCCCAGCGCATCGAGGTGATTCGCGGGGCGCTTGCCCGGTTGACCGCCGACAAGCACTGAGCGCCGCGACAGCCCTCCATCGCAGCAGCCAAAGATTTTGCTATATTTTTAATAGCTACACAGCCCATGAATACTGCGGTAGAGGCCTTTTTTTCCTTAGACCCGGCGGAATACTCCGAATCGTGCGTGAAGGCACCACCGGCCGTAAACTGCCGCCCATGAAAATCTACATGGTGGGCGGCGCGGTGCGCGACAGGCTGCTGGGCCGCCCGGTCAACGACCGGGACTGGGTCGTCGTCGGGGCCACGCCCGACGACATGGCCGCGCAGGGCTACCTGCCGGTGGGGCGCGACTTTCCCGTGTTCCTGCATCCCCAGACGCATGAGGAATACGCGCTGGCCCGCACCGAGCGCAAGAGCGGAAACGGCTACCGCGGCTTCGCCGTGCAGGCCTCGCCCGAGGTCACTCTGGAGGAAGACCTGTCGCGCCGCGACCTCACGATCAACGCCATCGCGCAGCACGCCGATCCGGCTTCCGGCGCCGATACCGGCACCGGAGGCCCGTCGGCCACGCCCGATCTGTGCGACCCCTATGGCGGCGTGCGGGACCTAAAAGCCCGCGTGCTGCGCCACGTGACCGACGCCTTCCGCGAAGACCCGGTGCGCATCCTGCGCGTGGCGCGCTTTGCCTCGCGCTTCACCGATTTCACCGTCGCGCCCGAAACCTGGGCGCTCATGCGGGAGATGGTCGATGCCGGCGAGGCGGACCACCTGGTCGCCGAACGCGTGTGGCAGGAACTCTCCCGCGGCCTGATGGAAGCGGCGCCCTCGCGCATGTTCGAAGTCCTGCGCGACTGCGGCGCGCTGGCCGTGCTGCTGCCCGAACTGGATCGCCTCTGGGGCGTACCCCAGCGCGCCGAATACCACCCCGAAGTCGATACCGGCGTGCACGTGATGATGGTGCTGGACATGTCCGCGCGCCTGCAGGCCCCGCTGGCCGTGCGCTTTGCCTGCCTGGTGCACGACCTGGGCAAAGGCACCACCGCGGCCGACGTGCTGCCGCGCCACATCGGCCACGAAACCCGCAGCGCCGAGTTGCTGCGCGATGTGTGCGAACGGCTGCGCGTGCCGGTGGAATGCCGCGAAACCGCCGACGTGGTCGCCCGCGAGCACGGCAACATCCACCGCAGCGCAGACCTGGGCGCCGCCGCCCTCGTGCGGCTGCTGGAACGGTGCGACGCCCTGCGCAAGCCGGCGCGGTTCGCTGAAGTGCTCCTGGCTTGCGAATGCGACGCGCGCGGCCGGCTGGGCTTTGAAGACAACGCTTATCCCCAGCGCCCCCGGCTGGCTGCCGCCCTGGCCGCCGCCCAATCGGTGGTGACATCGGAGATCGCCGCGCGCGCTGCCGCCGCTGGCGCTGCCGGGCCACAGGTAGGGGATTGGATTCGCGAGGCGCGAGTGCGCGCGGTGGCCGGCTGGCTGGCAGCACAGGGCTGAACAGAACAATCGATCGATCAGTCGGCGGCCCGTCCCTTTTGTCGGGAGCGCCAGTTCGCCTGGCCGGGTTGCCGCCTCAGTGGGTGGCAGTGCGCACCCAACGTGCGATGTCGGCCGCCCCCAGCGCCCCCGAAATGCGCGCAGTCTCCTGGCCATTCCTGAACACGATCATGGTCGGAATGCTGCGGATCTGGTGGCGCGCCGCCAGGGCCTGGTGCGCCTCGATGTCGAGCTTGGCCAGCCGCACTTGCGGCTCCAGTTCGCGAGCGGCCTGGGCGAAGGCGGGAGCCATCGTGCGGCACGGTCCGCACCAGGGCGCCCAGAAATCCACCACCAGCGGAATGTGGCTGCGCTGCACATGGCGCTCGAAACTATTGGCATCCAGCGCCAGGGGCGTGCCCGTGAAGAGAGGCTGATGGCATTGCCCGCAGTCGGGCGCGCTGGCGAGTTGCTCCGGGCGCACGCGATTGGTCGTGTGGCAGTGCGGGCAGACGATGTGCAGGGGCGAGGTGTCGTTCATGGCAAAAGATCGGATGGCAATGGGAAATGGGCGCGCCCACTGGGCTTTTCAAGGCACCTACAGCGGCCCTGCCTCGGCGCCTACAGCCTCTGCAAGGGCTTCTGGTAAGGTGGCTGGCAATGCAAAAGCTACCGCTTCTGACTGCGAGATACGCACTTTTCCTCGATTTTGACGGCACGCTCGCCGATATTGCGCCCCATCCCGATGCGGTGCAGGTACCTCCGGGCATCGTGCCCGCGCTCCAGGCGCTGCACGAACGCCTGGGCGGCGCCCTCGCGATTGCGACCGGGCGCACGCAAGCCGACATCGATCGATTCCTTTCCCCACTGCAGTTGCCTCTGGCCTGCGAGCACGGTGCCCAGTACCGCCTGGGCAACGGCCTCGTCGGGGCCGTACCGGCCACCGACTTGACGGGGGTGATTCGCAGCATCGAATCCCTGCGCGATCGCTACCCGGCCCTGGTGCTGGAGCGCAAGAGCGCCGGCGTCGCGCTGCACTACCGACAGGCGCTGGAACTGGAAGCGCTGTGCCGCTCGACGCTGGAACATGCGCTCAAGCACGCACCTGGCCTGGAACTGATGCAGGGCAAATGCGTGCTGGAGATCAAGCCGTCCGGCCCCAGCAAGGGGCGCGCCATCACTGACTTCATGCAGCACCCGCCCTTTCAGGGCCGCATCCCCGTGTTCGCGGGCGACGATGTGACCGACGAAAACGGCTTCGCCGCCACGCAGGCCCTGGGCGGCATCGGCATCAAGGTCGGCCCTGGGCCGACCGAGGCCGTGGTTCGCTGCGAAGACACCACCGCCTTGCGCGAATGGCTGTACCAGATGGCCGCGCCCGAAAGACCCGCGGAATGAAGACCGGATCGCTCTTCGGCCCACGCGCCGAGCCCTCCCTCTCGCTCGGCATGATCGGCAACTGCGCCATCAGCGCACTGGTGGACGAACAAGGCCACATCGTGTGGTGCTGCCTGCCGCGCTTCGACGGCGACCCGGTGTTCAATGCACTGATCCAGCCAGGCGAAGAAGGCAGCCGCTTCGCCATCGAACTGGAAGACCTCGCGACGACCGAGCAGTGGTACGAGCCCAATACCGCCGTGCTGCGCACCCGGCTGACCGACCGCTCGGGCAACAGCATCGAGATCACAGACTTCGCGCCGCGCTTTTATGCCCGTGCGCGCTACTTCCGGCCCATGATGCTGGTGCGCCGCGTGCGCCGCCTGGAGGGTGCGCCCCGCATCCGCGTGACGGTGGACGTGCGCTACGGCTGGGGCAAGGACGCGCCCGAGATCACCCAGGGCAGCAACCACATCCGCTACGTCGGCGAGGACCTGACGCTGCGGCTGAACACCGACGTGCCCATCTCCCATGTGCTGTCGGGCCAGCCCTTCGTGATGGCGCGCGAGCACAACTTTCTGCTGGGCGCCGATGAATCGCTGCCCACCGGCATCGCCGACACGGCCCGCCACTACGAGCAGGAAACTGTCTGGTACTGGCGCCACTGGACGCAGCGCCTGGCGGTGCCGCTCGAATGGCAGGCCGCGGTGATCCGCGCGGCCATCACGCTCAAGCTCTCCTTGTTCGAAGACACCGGCGCCATCGTGGCCGCCATGACCACGAGCATTCCCGAGTCGGCAGACAGCGGCCGCAACTGGGACTACCGCTATTGCTGGCTGCGAGACGCGTTCTTCGTCGTGCGGGCACTCAACAGCCTGTCCGAAACCGCGACGATGGAAGACTACCTGCGCTGGCTCAGCAACGTCGTGGCCGAGGCCAGCGATGGGCACATCCAGCCGCTGTACGGCATCGGCCTGGAACACGACCTGCCAGAGGCCTTCGTGCCGCATTTGGCCGGCTACCGCGGCATGGGTCCGGTGCGCGTCGGCAATCAGGCCGCGGAGCACTTTCAGCACGACGTGTACGGCAACATCATCCTGGGCGCGGCGCAGGCCTTTCACGACCAGCGGCTGCTGCACCCCGCTGGCGCGACCGAATTCGCGCGCATGGAACAGATCGGCGAACTGGCCGTGCGCGTGTACGGCCAGCCGGACGCCGGCATGTGGGAGCTGCGCACCCGTGCCCGCGTGCACACCTCGTCGGCGTTGATGAGCTGGGCGGCCTGCGATCGCCTGGCCAAGATCGCCCGCGCGCTGAGCCTGCCCGACCGCGCCGCCTACTGGAGCGAGCACGCCCACGCCATGCGCGAAGAGATCCTCGCCAAATCGTGGAGCGAAGAGCGCCAGGCCTTTGCCGAGAGCTTCGGCGGCAACGAGCTGGACGCCAGTGTGCTGCTGATGGCCGAGGTGTGCCTGATCGATCCCAAAGACCCGCGCTTCATCTCGACGGTGGACGCCATGGAAGCCTCGCTTTGCGATGGCCCCTACATGCGTCGCTACGAGGCCGCCGACGATTTCGGCAAGCCCGACACCGCCTTCAACATCTGCGCGTTCTGGCGCATCGATGCGCTCGCCCGCATCGGCCGCAAGGCCCAGGCCCGCGAGATCTTCGAAGCCCTGCTGGCCGCGCGCAATCCGCTCGGGCTGCTGTCCGAAGACACGCACGCGCAGACCGGCGAAATGTGGGGAAACTTCCCGCAAACGTATTCCATGGTGGGCATCATCAATGCCGCCATGCGGCTGTCCGACCCCTGGGACAGCGTCATCTGATCTGAAAGGCGCCGCCATCCGCCACGCCCAACGCCCGCCCGCACCGCAAGGAAAATTCCCATGAGCCGCCTCGTCGTCATCTCCAACCGCATCGCCGATCCCCGCAAACCCGCCGCCGGAGGCCTGGCCGTCGCACTCGGGGAAACGCTGAGCCGTACCGGAGGCCTGTGGTTCGGCTGGAGCGGCAACATCGCGGAAGACGGACTGCCGGGCGAAGCCAAGCTGCAGACGCGCCAGGCCGGCACCGTCACGCTGGCCACCGTGGACCTGTGCCAGGAAGACCACGACAGCTACTACAGCGGCTACAGCAACAGCGTGCTCTGGCCCGTGTTCCATTACCGGCTGGACCTGGCGGACTTCGATTCAAGCTACATCTCGGGCTACCGCCGCGTGAACCAGATGTTCGCCCGCAAGCTGCTGCCGCTGCTCAAGGAAGACGACACCATCTGGGTGCACGACTACCACCTGATCCCGCTGGCCGCAGAACTGCGGGCGCTGGGCTGCCGCCAGCGCATCGGGTTCTTTCTGCACATTCCCGTGCCGCCGCCGCTCATCATGGCGGCCATTCCGCAGCATGAATGGCTGATGCGTTCCATGTTCGCCTACGACCTCGTGGGCCTGCAGAGCGAGGCAGACGTATCGCACTTCACGCGCTACCTGAGCAACGAAGCCAACGCCGAAGCGGTCGGCCCGCAGCACCTGCGCGCGTTCGGCGCCACGGTGCAGGTCGGCGCCTTCCCCATCGGGATCGACGTGGACGAATTCACCCGCCTGGCGGCTGCGCCCGAGGCCGTGCAGACCTACACCGCCATGCGCGAAGAGTATTCGCGGCGCCGCCTGCTGCTGGGCATCGACCGGCTGGACTATTCCAAGGGCATTCCGCAGCGGGTACGGGCCTTTCGGGAGCTGCTGGCGCGCTACCCCGAGAACCACCACAGCGCCACGCTGGTGATGATCGCCTCGCCCACCCGCGACAGCGTGGACGCCTATGCCGACCTGCGCCAGGAACTGGAAGGCTTGTGCGGCGCCATCAACGGCGACTACGGCGAACTCGACTGGATGCCGCTGCGCTACATCCACCGCACGGTCGCCCGCAAGCGCGTGCCGGGCCTGTGCCGCGCCGCGGCCGTGGGCCTGGTGACGCCGCTGCGCGACGGCATGAACCTCGTCGCCAAGGAATACATCGCCGCGCAAGACCCTGACGACCCCGGCGTGCTGGTGCTGTCGCGCTTCGCCGGCGCGGCCGAGCAGATGAAGGAAGCGCTGCTGGTCAACCCCTACGACACCCAGGGCATGGCCGACACCATCCAGGCCGCGCTGCAGATGCCGCTGAAAGAACGCCAGCGCCGCCACCAGGCGCTCATGACACGCATCCGCGAGCACGACATCCACTGGTGGCGAAAGACGTTTCTGGAGACGCTGGGCTGAGACGTGGAACGAAGCAGAGGTTAAAACGAGTTTTTTGAAACTTTCCGCATAGCGGATATATGATCGCGGCCATTTCAACGTAACGGCCCGGTACGCGGGCCCGTCACCCATGACCCGCCGAGTTACGATCCAAACGCCCCTGGGAGGGCAACTGCAGTTTCGGCAGTTGCAGGGCAAAGAAGCCATCAGCCAGTTGTTCTGCCTCGACCTGGATCTGCTCAGCGACAGCAAAAGCATCGATCCGAAGGCCCTCCTGGGCAAGAACGCCACGGTCGTGGTGGAAACCCAAGGCGGGGGTCGGCGCTACCTGGACGGCATCGTCACCCGGTTCGGCATGCAAGGGGAGGACCATCGCTCCTACTCTTACCGGCTGCGCCTGCAGCCCTGGCTGTGGCTGGCGACCCGCAAAAGCGATTTCAAGATTTTTCAGAACAAGACCGTTCCGGAAATCGTGGAAGAGGTCCTGGGCAAATACGGCTACCCGCTTCAAAAGAAACTCACCCGCAGTTACCGCAGCTGGGACTACTGCGCGCAGTACGGCGAAAGCGATTGCGCCTTCGTATCCCGGTTGCTGGAGCACGAAGGGGCGTACTACTACTTCGAACACGGCGCCGGTCAGCACACCCTGATCCTGGCCGACGATATCGTCGCCTCGCACAGTCCACTGCCGGGCGCCGCCGTCATTCCGTTCTATCCCCCTGAAAAAGCCGCCGTCGCGGACAAAGAGAACATCCACGCCTGGCAGCTGCACCAGAGCATCCACTCGGGCCGGCACTACAACGACGACTACGACTTCCAGAAACCCCGCGCCGATCTGTCCAACATGCGCCAGACCCCGCCCGGGCACGCGCACGACGCCCATGAAATCTACGAATGGCCGGGTGGCTACACCCAGTTCGGTGACGGCGAGGCCTATGCCCGCGTGCGCCTGCAATCGAGCCTCACGGGCCACAGCACGGTTCAGGGCCAGTCGCGCCACCGGGCGCTGGCCACCGGCTACACCTTCACGCTGGAGAACTACCCGCGGGAAGACCAGAACCAGCAATACCTGCTGACCGGCATCGAATACCACTTCAAGGAAAACCCGCAAGTCAGCGCCGCAGCGCCCGGCCCTAGGGGCACGCCGCAGGAAGAAGGCTCCTTCCAGCGATTCACCCTGCAGGCCCAGCCCACCAGCTTGCCGTACACGCCCGAACGCATCACCCCTAAACCGCGCACCACCGGCCCGCAGACGGCGGTGGTGGTGGGCCCGCCCGGTGAGGAAATCTGGCCCGACCAGTACGGCCGCGTCAAGGTGCAGTTCCACTGGGACCGCATCGGCGCCATGAACGAGAACTCCAGTTGCTGGGTGCGGGTATCCAGCAGCTGGGCAGGCTCCGGGTTCGGGGCCGTCTTCATTCCGCGCATAGGGCACGAGGTGGTGGTGGATTTTTTGAACGGTGATCCGGACTACCCCATCATCACCGGCTGCGTCTACAACGCCGACAACATGCCACCGTGGGCGCTGCCGGGCAACGCCACGCAGTCGGGCATCAAGACCAAATCGAGCAAAGGCGGCGCTTTCGGCGATGGCTTGAAGAACGGGGCGGGCGATGCCAACGCCATCCGCTTCGAGGACAAGGCCGGGGCCGAGCAGCTGTGGCTGCACGCGCAGAAGGACCAGCTCACCGAAGTGGAGAACGACGAGGACAAGTGGGTGGGCAACGACCGGCGCAAGACCATCGACCGGGACGAGACCAACGTCATCCACCGCGACCGCACGGAAACCGTGGATCGAAACGAAGACATCACGATCCACAACAACCGCACGGAGCGCGTGGACCACAACGAGAAGATCAGCATCGGCGACAACCGCAGCGAAGATGTCGGCATCGACGAGACCATCTCGATTGGCAAGAACCGCACCAAGACCATCGGCAAGAACGAGAAGGACGACATTGGCCGCGACTGGACTGTCCAGGTGGGCTCCCACAAGAAGGAAACCGTCGGAAAGACCTACCGCGAGACCACCGGCCTTGCGAAGCTGATGAACATCGGCATGGCCTACAGCCGCAATGTGGGCATGGCGATGAATTCCCTGGTGGGAATGCTCCAGGCCAACGAAGTCGGCCTGCAAAAAAAGCTCTTCGTCGGGCAAAGCTACACCGCCAGCGTCGGCCAATCGTTCGAACTGAAAGTGGGCGAACGCAAGACGGAATCCGTGGGTCAGGTCTCCATTCATTCAAGCGGCGACCACCTGGAGTTGGCATGCGGACAAGCCCGGATCGTGCTGAAAGCCGATGGCGGCATCTACCTCAAGGGCGCGCACATCGAACTACAGGGCGACAGCGGTATCCATGGCGATGCCGGCACCATCCAGTGGAATTGCGGTGCCAGCCAGACCCCGCCAGCGGCCCCTGCGGGCGGCGAGAGCGGCGAGAGCGGCGGCAACGCGGGCAGCGGGGGATCGCCAGGTAAAACGCCCGGCTTCGCTGGACAGGCCGAATCCTCCGCCAGGGGGGCTACGGCGGGCTCCCCACCGGCATCCGTGCTTGCCAAATCGGCGTTCTGACCCCGCAAGCCAGACTCCGGCGCACTGCGCGCGCATTGTCCTGGCGAGCCGGGCGCCAGTGCCTTGCCTCAACAGCGCGCGCAGCCGCCAACACAAACCACTATCCCCAAAACGAGACTCCATGGGCAAGCCAGCAGCAAGACAGACAGACCTGACGAAAAAGGGCGGGCCGATCATTCAGGGCTCCAATACGGTGCTGATCGGCACGAGCGGGGGCGTGGCGTGCTCGGCCTGCCCGGGGGGCGTCGCCGAAGGCAACCCGGTCAATCCGCTGCTGGGCGCCAAGGTGCTGCCGGGCGAGGAAGACTTCGCCCTGCCCGGCCCCCTGCCGTTTGCGCTGACACGTTCTTACTCCAGCCACCAAAGCCCGCAGCCGGCTCCCGTGGGGCTGCTGGGACCCGGATGGTGGCTGGCGGGAGAAGCCAGCCTGGCCCATGTCCCCGGTGAGAGTGATTCGCCCGGCGCGCTGCGCCTGCACGACGGGCGCGGGCGCTGCATCGCGTTCGAGCCGCTGGCACCTGGAGAGATCGCCCACAGCGCCAGCGAAGGGCTGTGGCTGGTGCGCTGCGGCACCGGGCACCTGCCGGGGGCCGCCCAGGGTGGCCATGCGGCCCGCCTGGCAGGTCTTTGGAATGCGCTGCCCGCCGCCATCCGGGCCGACGCCCGCATCACGGTGGCGACCGCCTCCCCTCTGGGGCCGTGGTGGGTCTTTGCGCCGACGAGCGCAGGCGTTGCGGCCACGGCGGCTGCGGCGGCCACCGGGTCCGAAGGGGGTGGGCACCGCGACGCCCTGCACGGCCTGTGCGACCGCTTCGGCCGCGTGCAGCGCCACGAGCGCCATGCCGACGGCCCCTTCGCGGGCCATCTGCGCACGGTCACCGATGGCGCGGGCCGCCGCTACCGCTTCGAGCTGGAGCGCATCGCCCCAGCCACGCCATCCGCCCCGCCCGCCCACGGCTGGGGGCCGGATGCCGGCGTGCGCCTGATGGCGGTTTGGCTGGAGGCCGACCCTCACCAACCGCGCGAGGCGCTGCCCCTGGCCCTGGTGCGCTATGCCTACACCATGCGCGGCGAACTCGCTGGCGTGATTGACCGCACGGGCCGCACCGTGCGTCAATTCGAATATGGCAACGCAGCCCACCCCACACCCCTGGGCCGCATGACCGGCCACGCCCACGCCGGCCGGCCCATGACCCACTACACCTATGACGGGCAGGGCCGCGTCCTCTCCCAGACCACGCCGCACGGGCTGGACCTGCACTTTGACTACACCCCGCTGCCCGCAGACCCGACCGCGAGCCCGCCCCTGCCCGAACGCGCCAGCACCCTCGTCACCGATGCCCTGGGTCGCAAGAGGCGCTACGTCTTCTCGGGGCAAGCAGGCCTGGCGCGGGTGGCCGAACGCATCGAGGCCGACGGCGCACGCTTTACCTGGCGGCACGACAGCGCGGGCCGCCTGCTGGAGCGCACCGACCCCTTAAGCCGCAGCGTGCGTCACGACATCGATGCGGCCACCGGCCTCGTCGTCGGCACCACCGATGCGGCCGGACGCACCCAGCGCATCGAGCGCGATGCACGGGGGCTGCCCGTGCGCCACCTCACCAGCGCCCCCGAGGGCGCGGCAGGCGAGCCGCTGGCCACCATCTGGCGCCACGATGCCTGGGGCCGGCTCGTGGAGCACACCGACGCGCTGGGCCGGGCCACGCGATACCGCTATCCGGACATGCCTGCCACCCAAGGGAACGCCAGCGGCGACACCCCAGCCGTGCCCGACCAGCCCGATCTGCCCATCGCCATCACCGACGCGCGCGGCGGCACGACGGCGCTGCAATGGAACGCGCTGGGCCTGCTGGCCAGCCGCACCGACTGCAGCGGCCGCACCACCCGCTGGCAGTACGACGCGTGGGGCCGCACCACGCGCGTGCAGAGCGAGGAAGGCTGGCAGCAGCGAACGGCCTACGACGCCGCCGGCCGGCCCATCGAGACGACGGACGCGCTGGCGCGCACCACCCGCTACCGCTACGCGCCCGGCAGCGGCGATCTGCTGGCCATCGACCACCCGGGCGGGCTGCACGAACGCTTCACGCACGATGCCTGGGGTCGCGTCGTTTGCTATCAATATGGAAGCAACGAAGGCAATGCCGGTCTGCGCGGAGGCACTGAAACACCTGAACCCCCGTCACTGCTCGCCCAGCACTACCGCTACGACCCGGCGGGCCGTCTGGTGCAGCTGCACAACGAGAACGCCAGCGTCCACCGCTTCACCTACGACGTGCGCGACCGCCTCGTGCAGGAGACGGGCTTCGATGGCCACGCCACCCGCCACACCTACGATCTGGCCGGCCAGCGCACCCGCACCGAAGACGCGCGCCACGCCATCGCCTACCAGTGGAGCGAGGCGGGGATGCTGCTGGCTCGGGAGATCACGCCGGTCGCCATGCCCACCACCGCCGAGTTCGCCCAGCCGGTGGAACAGGCCCAAGCCTTCCCGGGCGCCGCCAGCGACACCGCGCCGATCATCGAGTGGTTCGAGCACGACGGCGCCGGCCAGCTCGTGGCCGCGCACCACCACACGGCCATGCAACGCCACCGCGTGAGCGTGCACCTGCGCCGCGACCGCCTGGGCCGCATCCTGGGCGAGCGCCAGGAGATGCATTCCCTGGACGGCGCCCTGCTGTGGCGCCATGAGAGCACGCACACGCTGGACGAGGGCGGCGCCCCGGCGCAGGCCGACCTGCCGGGCCTGGCCCCGCTGCAGTGGCTGACCTACGGCTCGGGCCATGTGCATGGTCTGCTGCTGGGGGGAGAGCCGCTGCTGCACATCGAGCGCGACGGGCTGCACCGCCCGGTGGCGCTGGAATTCGGGGCGAGCCGCACCCGCTGGCGGCGCGATGCGCTGTCGCGCCTGCAGGCCCTGGCTGTCGGGCGCAACGAGGGCATGGAGGGATTGGCAGGCACCGAGGGTTCTCCGGCTCCGGCACCGGCACCGGACCACGCCGGCATGCCGGGCCTCGCCTCGCTGGCCCGCCAGCACCACTACGACGCGGCCGGGCGCCTGGCGCGCATCGACACGCCCGGCGGCGCCTTCCTGCATGCCTATGACCTCGCCGGCCGGCTGGCCGCCTCGCAGTGGCCGGGCGGGCAGCCGCAGCGCTACCGCTACGACCCCGCCGGCAATCCCTGGGCGCCCCAGGCCGGAGCCGCCGCAGGAAATCCCCAGGATTGGGCCGGCGAGGTGCGCCGCCAGTTCCACGACCCCGCCTTCGATCTGCTGCGCCAGGACGCGCCCCTGCCGCCCGGCCAGCACCGCGACCGCTGGCCCGACAACCGCGTGCTCTCCCATGGCCCCTGGCGCTACCGCTACGGCCCCTGCGGCAACCTCCTGGAGAAGTCCCACGCCGACGGCCGCCAGTCCCACCGCCTGCACTGGGACCACGCCCAGCGCCTGATCGCCCACGAGCAGCACGACAGCGCCACCGGCCAGCGCATCCGCCGCATGCACCACTACGACGTGTTCGGGCGGCGCATCGCCACCCGCATCGAGCGCACATCGGACAGCGGGCCAACCACCGCCACGCAAATGCGCTGCCATGGCTGGCAGGGCGATGCCCTGACTTTGACGGAGCTGCGCGAGATTGAGCGTCCCAACGACACCCGCCGCATCCACACGCTCTACGCCCCCGGCACCTTCTTGCCCCTCCTGCGCATCCAGACCCGCGCCCACGCCGAGCCGCCCACCCTCGCCCAGCTATTGGGCGCAGCCGACGCGGGCGAGCGCGAGCAGCCCGCCGCTCTGCAAGCCCTGCAGGAGGAGCTGCGCCATGGTGCGAGTGACCCCACCCGCCGCCACTTGCAATCGATGGGGCTGGATGCCGAGCGCCTGCAAGCCCGGCTGCGCGGCGAGGGGGCAGAGATCACGCATTTGCATCTGTACCACTGCGACCATCTGGGCACGCCGCTGGCGCTCATCAACCTGCAAGGCTCCATCGACTGGCACATCAATCTGGACCCCTGGGGGAACTCGATCACCGAGCACAACCCGCTCGGGCTGCATCAGCCGATTCGCATGCAGGGGCAGCACGATGAGGGCGATGGGGCGGGGTTGTTCTATAACCGGCATCGGTATTACGACCCCGCATTGGGGCGGTATGTGTCGCAGGATCCGATTGGGTTGGCGGGTGGGGTTAATAATTATTCTTATGTCGGAGGGGACCCGCTCAACAAGGCAGATCCACGTGGACTTGATAACCCAAGCATGGGTCCTTATGGTCCGGACAACAGCACGCACAATTACACATGGTCAACATTTAGATGTATGGGGGACTGCACAAAGCAAACTATGCGCGAACTTCTGTGCAACCCCGCCCCAGGAGTAACACCCGCCAATCCCACAAAGGATGGCGACGTCAATATGGTGAAGTTGGCTGGAATAGATTTAGGGGAAATAACTACCGTTGTTAGCCAAGGTGGCAATACAACCTGGAATGTGACAAGACCAGGGCATGCGTTGCACCCCGGATGGGTGCGTCGCGATGTTGTTTTTGATGGGAAAGCTACTTGGCTCGTTAACACAGGCGGTGGCACAGGATTCAACCCTCTGAACTTGAATACCATTCTTGCCCCTATTGTTTGGGGCGGTACTAATCCATCTAGGCTTCCATCTGACTTGGGGTGTGGCTGTGAAAAATAAACTCAATACACTCCGCTTCATAGCAGCAGCAATCATTTCACCGAGTATCCCAATCGGTCTACTGGCATTCACCTATGCATACAAAACCGGAAGCAATGCTTGGTATCCAATATTATTCTTGTTTGGTTATTTGTTCTTTTTGCTAATTGGTTTACCGATTCTCGGTGTTGCGATTAATTCAAGAAAAATTTTTACTTGCACTATGGCGGGGGGGGGCACTGCCATCGCCCCTATCTTTTTATTGAGCATTTTTTCTATTTTCTCCAACAATCAGATTGGCACCTTGGATATGGCATTTAACTTAGCAGCATTATTTCTATCTGGCTGTTTGGGTGGTTTTGTCTTTTGGTTAATTGCATTTGCGGGGGAATTGAGACCTGAAACGTAACAGCCGAGAATTTAGCAAGATTGGCCCCATGGGCAAGCCAGCAGCGAGACAGCGAGCGCAGGCGTTGCGGCCACGGCTGCTGCGGCTGCAGCGGTCGCCGGGACCGAAGGGGGTGGTCACCGCGACGCCCTGCACGGCCTGTGCGACCGCTTCGGCCGCGTGCAGCGCCACGAGCGCCATTCCGACAGCCCCTTCGCGGGCCATCTGCGCATACAGACCCGCGCCTGCACCGAGCCGCCCAACCTGGTCCAGCTACTGGGCCGCCGAGCCCGGAAGCCGAGAGCAGCCCGCGTCGCTGATGGCGCTGCAGGATGAGTTGCGCCACGGGGCCAGCGAGCCCACCCGCAGCCACTTGCAATCGATGGGGCTGGATGCCGAGCGCCTGCAAGCCCGGCTGCGCGGCGAGGGGGCAGAGATCACGCATTTGCATCTGTACCACTGCGACCACCTGGGCACCCCGCTGGCGCTGATCAACCTGCAAGGCACCATTGACTGGCACATCAATCTGGCCCCCTGGGGGAACTCGATCAACGAGCACAACCCGCTCGGGCTGCATCAGCCGATTCGCATGCAGGGGCAGCACGATGAGGGGGATGGGGTAGGGTTGTTCTATAACCGGCATCGGTATTACGACCCGGGACTGGGGAAGTATGTGTCGCAGGATCCGATTGGGTTGGCGGGTGGGGTTAATAATTATCAATATGGGAATGCCAGTCCAATCAACAATATTGACCCGACTGGTTTGGATGCCATAACCACTGCAACATCTACATTAAGAGGCGCAGGCGACGGAGTCGCAAGCTACTTCAAAGAAATTTTCTTCGATTTACCGAAACATACCATGGCGCGATATGGATTACTTGGCACAGAGCAAGAAACAAAAGCGCTCGAAGGTGAAACTGCGGTGGCAGAAGCATTAGCAACTATCGCGAACGATCCCAAAGCCGCAATGAAGATTGCGTGCCTCACTTGCATGCACATTAGCCCGGAGGAAGAAGCTTATTTACAAGGAAGGCTAGGGGGAAGGCTTGCGACTGCGGGCGTTGTAAATGCCGTGAGTTTGCCAGTAGGTTTATCTGCAAATGTTGGCGCCTTAGCAGGAAATGCATTATCTGCCGGAACTGATTTTTCAGATAAGGCTGCCGTTATTCGATCCATTATTCTTGGTGGCCACAAATGACAAAAATGTGTATCAAATGCGGCGGGAAAATATTGCAAAGTAATATTTTCAGGGGGCGATGCATTTCTTGCAAAACAAAATATAGGAAAAAAAGGAAAATATCCATCCTGAAATCAATAATCGGAATTACGCATTCAATTTTTCTGATCGCGATAATTCTCACTCCATTTGATTTTTTTCAAAATCAATTATTATACTAGCCTCAGTCGTAATCCCAATAATCATAGAATACCGGATTAATGAAGATTGGCAGATTATTGACTAAAACCGCACCTCTATTTAAAAATTTCCCCTTAAAATTCAATGCCACACAAGATTAAAATATTTCCATTGGGGTTTTTAAGTTTCGCTCTTCTCTTGACATCCCTGTGGGGTTTGATGTGGATATTTTCTTCCACCAGTTTGGCAAACGGAGCATGCCAAGGTAATTTTTCGATTACTCATGAGCAATTTCGCTGCCGCCAGCCATTCATAGCCATGCTTGCAAGTGGACTGACTCTCGCGCTTTCGATCTTATGTTTCTATCGGGCGATAAATGAATTTCGCACTCGCCGAATAAGCCCTCAATAATCCATTTGTGCACAAGAAACTGCGCCACGTCGCCGACAAGCCCACCCGCCATCTAGGTAGTCCGTCCTGAACAATTCCGTTCTCAGCAGCAGAGAGGTCGGCGGTCAGCGGGTGCAGCGACCAGGGCTGCGATGACCGGCTGCATCGACAGCCCGAATCGGGCGCAATAAAACCGCAGCGCGGCCAGGATCAGGCGCAGGTTGTGCCCGGCCCCGCACATCACCGCATGCAGCGCATCGCCCAGCGCACCCTTGAGCGGATTGCGGCCAAGCCTGCCGTCCATCTTCATGTGCCCGATAGCCGGTTCGATGGCGCTGCGCCTTTTGATCATGGCCTTGAGCATTCGGGTGATGCCACGCTTTTGGCCTGACATCAGGATGCGCACG
>NZ_FMZC01000031.1 GCF_900102625.1 Paracidovorax valerianellae | reverse complement strand
GCCAGGCTGTGCGGGTGCACGGCGATGCCGGGGTTGTCTTCGCGGTTGTCTTCGATCTCGCCTTGCAGGTCCAGGGTGTCCAAGGTGACGGTGGGCAGCTCCCCGGCCCAGGCGAGCGATTCGCGCAGGCTGCTGTGGGTGAGCACGAGGGCCACGGCGCTGTCCTGTGCCATGTAGGCCAGGCGCTCGGCCGGGTACTGCGGGTCCAGCGGCACGTAGGCGCCCCCGGCCTTGAGGATGGCGAGCATGCCGACGATGGTGTCCAGGCTGCGCTCCAGGGCCAGGCCCACCCGGGTTTCCAGGCCGACCCCGTGCCCGGTGAGGTAGCGGGCCAGCCGGTTGGCCTGGCGGTTGAGTTCGCCGTAGCTCATGTGCTGAGCGCCCAGCACAAGGGCCGTGGCCTGGGGGCGCTGCTGCGCCTGGTGCTCCACGCGCTGGTGCAGGGACAGCACGGGCTGTACATCTGGCAGGGGCGATAGCGAGGGAGCGCCCCACCCTTGCAGTCGCCCTCTTTCGAGATCGGTCAATAGGTCCAACTCGCCCAGCAGGCTGTCGGGCGCGTCCGCCATTGTCTCCAGCACTTGTACGTAGCCATTGCGCAGTCGCTCTGCGGCTTCCGGACCGAAAAGGTCGTTGTTGTATTCCAGGCGCGCATGGATCTTTCCGCCGTCGAGAACGGCGCCGAGTGACAGATCCACCTTTGCCCCATTTGGGCCGGCATCGACGAACTCCGCGCGCGCGCCCTGCAGGTCCAGCGTCACTGAGGGGTCGGCCACCTGCCAGCTGAACATCACCTGGAACAGCGGATTGCGTCCTCCCTCGCGGGGGGCCTTGCGGCTGGCCAGCAATGCTTCGAGCGGCAGATCGGCATGCGCGAGCGCAGCGAGGGCGTCGGCCCGGACCTGGCGGCACACCTGGCGCAAGGTCTGGTGCGGCATCAGGCGGGCACGGAACACCTGGGTGTTGACGAAAAAGCCCAGCAGATCGCGCAGCGATTCGTGGTGCCGCCCGGCATTGGGCACGCCCACGCCGAAATCGGTCTGCCCGCTGTAGCGGCACAGCAGCATCTGCCACGCCGCCAGCAGCACCATGAAGGGCGTGCAGCGCTCGGCTCGGCACAGCCGCAACAACCGTTCGCACAGGGCCGGCTGAAGGGTGAAGTTCAGCGATGCCCCCTGAAAACTCTGCCGCTCGGCGCGGGCGCTCTCCACGGGCCATTCCAGCGCGGGAACGTCTGACCCCAGGTGCGCATTCCAATACACCAACTGGCGGGCGAAGCCACCGCTTTGGAGTTGACTTCTTTGCCACACGGCGAAGTCGGCGTACTGCAGGGGCAGCGCCGGCAACCGCACGGTGCCCGGGTGCCGCAGGGCTTCGCCGTAGGCCGTACTGAGATCACGCGCCAGGATCGGGTTGGACGCCGCGTCCGTCACGATGTGGTGAAGGCAGACGCCCAACAAGTGCATGTGGTCATCTACCCGCACGAGCCGCGCCACCAACGCCGGTGCAGCGCCCAGTGCAAACACGTGCGATGCCAGATCGCGCGTCAGGGCCTCGATGGTTTCCTCCGGCGTACGGCTCGCAACGTTCGACGCATCGATCTGCTCAAGACGGAACGTCACCTGCGGCGAAACGGTCTGCACCGGAACGCCCTCACGCTCGAAGAACGCAGTGCGCAGGATCGAATGCCGTGCAATCACCGCCTGAAAGGCACGCTCCAGCGCATCGGCATCCAGGGGTCCGTCGATCTTCAGCACCCGGGGCAGGTTGTAGGCCGTCATGCCAGGCACCAAGCGTTGCAAGAACCACAGCTGCTCCTGGGCGCAGGACAGGGGAAGGTCTTCACCGGCCCGGGTGCAAGGAGCCATATCGCTCTCCAGATCGCGCCAGGCCAGGTCAGCCGCCGTTGACGGGACGCTGGCGTGCGGCAGCGCCGCGGTCGCGGCGGAGTCCATGGCGTCGTCCGTTTCGAGGTGGTGCAGGCTCATGCGGCAACCGCCGACTGTGACGTTGCATCACGCTGGGCCTGCGCCCGCTGCTGCAATTGGGCCGCATGGTCGCCCTCGCCCTGCTGCAAGGCTTCGGCCAGTGCCGAGATGCTGGGGTGATCGAACACCAGCCCTGGCGCAACGTCGAATTGCAACTGTTTGCGGATGCGGGCCACCAGCTTGATCACCAGCAGTGAATGCGCACCCAGATCGAAGAAGTCGTCATGCACGCCGACGGATTCGCGCTGCAGGAGCTGGGCCATCGCCTCGGCCAACCAATGTTCGAGCGCATTGCGCGGCAGCTCGGACGGGGCATGCTGCCCTTCCGATGCCGCCAGGGCTGCCAGCGCAATGCGGTCGATCTTGCCGTTGGGCAGGCGTGGAAACCGTGCCAGCACCACGCAGCGTGCGGGCACCATGGCCGCAGGCAGCCGGGTTTCGACGTGGCTTCGCAACGCTGCAGGCGTGGGGGGAACCATGCCGGCACTCTCGAAAGCAGCCACGACAAAGGCGGCCAGCTCGGGCGCACCGCCCTCGCCTGTGACCGCAATCACCGTGGCTTGCGAGACCTGCGGGTGCAACACCAGCACAGCCTCCACCTCGGCAGGCTCGACGCGAAAGCCGCGGATCTTGATCTGATGATCTGCACGCCCTGCCAGGCGGATGCCGCCCCCCACCAGCCGGTATGCCAGGTCGCCGGTGCGGTACATGCGCTCTCCTGGCACGAAGGGGTCGTCGAGGAACGCTTCACCGCTTTCCTCGCGATGCAGATACCCGCGGCACTGCTGGGCACCGCCGATGAAGACCATGCCCCGTCCGCCCTGAGGCACCAGTTGCAATTGTTCGTCGAGCACGTAGATGCGGTTGTTGGCGAGCACCTGGGTGAGCGGCAACGTGGCATCACCGCGGGTCTCGCTTCCAGTCTGGTGGGCATGCACCATCACCCCGACCGTGGTTTCGGTAGGGCCGTAGTGGTTGTAGATGCGGCATTTCGGCGCCAGGCGCTCGATGCGCTGGAGCAGCGCGCCAGTCGTGGCTTCGCCACCAAGCACCAACGTTTCCGGCAGCACCGGCGCCTCGTCTTCCAACAGCGCTTCGAGGTGTGAAGGCACCATCTTGATCGCATCGATGCGGCGCTGCGCCATGAATGCGGAGAAAGCCCGAGCATCCTTCACATCGTTTGGCCCTGCGATGACCAGGCAGGCGCCATTGAACAGTGCGCCGAACAATGCGGTGTTGCCCAGGTCGGCCACCACCGAGCTGGTGAGCGCCCAACGCCGGCACCGGCCCAGGTCCATGGCCTGCGTGGCGCTGGCTACGTAGTTGAGTAGTTGCGCCTGTCCGATCACGACGCCCTTGGGCTGTCCCGTCGATCCGGACGTGTAGAGAACGTAGGCGAGATCGTCCACCTGCGCGGAGCGGTGCGAAGCCGGCTCCGCCGGGGCATCCACCTTCAGATCGGCCACGTTGGCAACATCAGCCAGAACGATTTCGCGCCAGGGTTGTGCCTCCTTCAAGGACGTCGCACTGTCGGCTGCAAGCGCTCGGAGCACGCAGGCTGGCCGCGCATGTTCCAGCACGGCCTGGCGCCGTGCGAGCGGCCATTCGGGCTCCAGCGGCAAGTACCCCGCCCCGACACGCCAGGCAGCGAGGATGGCGACGACCAGGTCGAGCGAACGCGGCAACTCGATGGCCAACAGGCCGCCAGCGGGCAAACCACGCGCCTGCAGCGCCTGCGCCATGTGCGCAACGCTAATTTCGAGTTCGCGGTAGCTCAGGTCCTCCGCACCGGACTCGATGGCGATGGCATCCGGCGTAAGCACCGCCCAGCGGGCGATGTGCTGGCCCACATTCAACGGCCCGAAATCCAGCGTGGCCTGATTGATCGACAGCAGCAATGCGCGCTCGCGCTCCCCCACCAAAGAGAGACTGTCCACAGGTATGTCCGGCTGCGTCACCACGCCTGCGAGCAAGGTGGTGAATTGCGTCAGCAATGCATCTGCAGCCGCCTCGCTGCAACGGCCGGCCGCGGCGTAGAGGCCCAGCCGTGCGGGGTGTCCTGCGGACCACCGCACATCCAGTACGCCATCGAAACACGACAAAGGCACGGCCAGGCTTTCCACTTGCCAGACTGTTTCGCCCACCGTGTGACGCGCTGGTGCAGGGCGGGTCAGGAAACCCCAGCGCGGGTGCGTGGAAAGCGCCATTGCTTCAAGCGGACAGAACTCCTGCGCCTGCACGTGCGCATCGAGGGTAGCGTGCAGACGATTCAGCCAGTCGGCGAAGCAGGCGGTGGGTGGAATATCCACCGCCACCGGCAGCACCTTGCTGAACGCGCCCACACTGCCTTGCATGACGTCGTAGTCATCCCGGCAATCGTGCTGCCAGCCTGCCATGAAGCGGCTCTCCTGACCCAAGCGCGAGAGCAGCAGCCACCACACGGCCTGCAGCAGCGTGTGGACGTGGGTTCCTGCTGCAGCGGCTGCGGCGTCGATGCGATCCACCAGAGCCGAATCGACGGGCAATAGATGGCGCAACTCAAGACTCGCCGGCAGATCGCCCCCCTGGCTACCGGTCCATGCGTCAAGGCGCAGCGGCGGCAGCGTGTCGGCGGCTTCCACATGGCGTCTCCAGTAGGTCTGGCCATGCAGCGCGTCTTCACCCTCTTCCAGGTCTTGCCGCCATTCGACGAACTGTGCGTATTGAAAGGGCTCGTCCGACACGCCCCGTGCTTCGCTGGCATAGGCAAGGGCGATCTGGTCCAGCAGCGACGCAAGGCTGCCCTGGTCCACCGCCAGGGCGTTTGCCGCGAGCAACAGCACATGCTGTGCGTCGTCGGTGCGGGCCAGGCCCACGCGCAGGACTGTCGCGCCTGCGGGGTCCATGGGCGCGGCAGCCAAACCTTGCACCCAGTCATCCAGAGCCGCGCTGCCGCCCGCCGAACCGCGCAGATCGCAGGCGTGCCAATCCAGGACAGGCTGCGTGTCCAGCGGCTGCTGGCGCAGCCCCCGATACCCCGGCACCGGACGCAGCGCGGTGGCCAGCGCGCCGTGGGTGCCCACGGTGGATTCCACCGCGGCGCGCAGGCGCAGCGGCTCCAGAGCGCCATCGATGCGAGTCCGAAGTTCCAAGGTCAATACTGCGGCGCAAGGGTCCGAACCGGCCATCGACAGCAAGGCCCGCTGTTCGGGGCTGAGGGGAAAGGTGGGTTCGGCGAGATCGGTCAAGGTGGACATCATTTCAATCCGCGAGCGAAGAGACAACGGAAGGGGAAACCGCCATGTCGGTGGAAGGCGTTCCGGACCGTTCGCCGGGCTGCGACTGCAAGGCCGCGCGGTCGTACATGGCCCCCATCGCAACGACGATCTTTCTAGGGCCTTCGTACGGGTCGCGTGCATGCGCTGCCAGCATGTTGTCCAGCATGACCACGTCGCCCTGCCGCCAGTCGAACCGCACGGCGCAGGCTTCGTAGGCCTCGCCCACCACCGCCATGGTCGCGTCGCTGATCGGCGAGCCATCGCCGTAGCAGACATGCCGCGGCAACCGGTCGATGCCGACAAGGGCCAGCAGGTCTTCGCGCACCTCGGGGTCAAGACAGCTCACGTGGTGCAGCTGCACCTGGTTGAAGAACACACGTTCGCCGGTGATCGGGTGGCGCATCACCGCCGGGCAGCGCGTGCGGGTTTGAAGGGTGTCTTCGTCCAGCCAGCGCCATTCGATTCCCGCAGCGGCCAGCCGTTGCTCCACCACTTCCCGGCGGTCGGTCTTGTAGAAGTCTTGCCAGCTCACATCCAGGCCGGGCGTGAAGGTGCGCACATAGAGCAGTTCCTTGCGCTCGAATTCGTCGACAAGGTCGGCAGGCAAGCGGCGCAGCATTTCGCGGCAATCGACGATGGGCGTCGCGCCTCCCACCGGCGACGGCAGTTCGCAGAAGAACCACTGCTTGCGGGGCCAGCGCTCCAGGTGCGAACTCTCGTTGTGGAACAAGATCATCTGGCGCTCCGGGTAGGGGGTGGAGCGGTAGGTGTTGCGCCCTCCTTCTTTCTTCGGCAGGTCGCCATAGCCGCCGTAGAGCTCGGGCTCGATGGTCTCGGCGAACGCCTCGAAATCCTGAGGGCTGTTCAATCCCAGGTTCCGCAGCAGGATGCCGCCGTGCTTGCGCAGCATGCTTTCGATGAAGCCGCGTTGCTCACGCGCCCACGCCACCGGGTCGAGATCGGTGCCAGTGGCCTCGATCACCAGCGGAAAGTCCCGCTGGGCCGACAGGAAGGACAAGCGCACAGGCGAGCGCACCGGGGCCTCTGCAGCAGGCCGGCCCTTGCCTGTGAGTTTCTTGAGTTTTTCCAGCTTGCTCGGCGCAAGCGGTGAAGACAGCGTCATGGAAGGCTCCTGAAAATGGGGAAGTGCGAAGCTTTCGAGGGGCGATTCGGGTGCCCCGGCACCTGTTGCAGCAGGGCGGCCCATGCAGCGCTGGCCCGTTCGATGGTTTCGCGCTGGTAGAGGCTCGTGGCATAGACCCACTCCACGCCCAGTCCTTGCGCGTCTTCGACCACGAACACCCCCAGGTCGAACTTGGAAGTCGACACCGGCTGGGCCGCCATTTCGATGGCCAGACCGGGCAGTTCGAAACGGCTCTGAGGCATGTTCTGCAGCACGAACAGCACCTGCACCAGCGGGGCATGCTGGCGCGTGCGCGGCAGGCCGGCCAGCTCCACGATCCGGTCCAGGGGCACGTCCTGGTGTTCGAAGGCCGACAACGTGCTGTCTTTGGTGCGGGCCAGCCACTGCATGAAGTCCAGCCCGGGCTCCATGCGCGAGCGCAACGGAAGCACGTTGACGAAGAAGCCGATCAGTCCTTCCAGATCCGGATGATTGCGCCCCGCGACGTCGGTTCCCACGACCAGATCGCCTGCCCCTGTCTGCCGGTGCAACTGCAGGGTGAAAGCGGCCAGCAATACCGTGAACAGCGTGGTCCGCTCACGGCGGGCCAATGCGCCTAGCGCATCGGCGCACGCCTTTGGAATGCGCAACTGAACGGAACTACCCGCCGTGGATGCAATTGCAGGGCGTTCATGGTCGGGCGGCGGCGAAGACAAAGCGGGCGCACCGGCCAGATAGTTCCGCCAGAACGCTGGCGCCTCGCTGTCGGGCGCAGCCAGTCGGCGTCGGTGCCAATCCGCATAGTCGGCGTACTGCAGCGGCAACGGAGGCAGCGGCGCTGGGCGCTGCTCCTTCAACGCAGCGTACAGCGCCACGAACTCTTTCACGAAGACAGCTTCCGACCAGCCGTCGAACGCGATGTGGTGCACGCACAGCAGCAGCATGTGGCGCTCATCGCCCAGCCGCAGCACGGCCGCTTTGAACACCGTGCCGGATGACAAATCGAAAGGCGCTCCCGCGTGGGCCGACAACGCAGCCTGCACGGCGGCGCCTTGCGACTGCGCATCCAATCCGGAGAGGTCGTGCAGCGCGATGTCGAGCGTGCGTGCAGGCAGGATGTGGGCGACCGGATCGCCTTCGTCATCCTGTCCATAGCCCGTGCGCAGCACTTCGTGGCGCGACACGATCTCGTCGAGAGCGCCTTGCAAGGCCAGGCCGTCCAGCGCTCCCACTAGCGTGAGCGCGGCACTCACGTTGTAGGCAGCGCGCCCCGAGGCAGCACCTGGCAGCTGGTCCACGAGCCACAGACGCTGCTGGGCTGGCGACAGGGGCATGGCCGGGCGGCGTTCCACTGGCGCGAGTGCGGGCCCATGGCTGCCGGCCGATCCGTTGCCATGCGCTTTGCGAAGGTCTTGCGCCATGGCGTGCAAGATGGGTTGCTCGAAGATCCGGCGCAAAGGCAAATCGATGCCATAAGCCTGCCGGATGCGTGACACCAATTGCGCCGCCAGCAGCGAGTGGCCGCCGAGTTCGAAAAAGTGATCGGTCCGGCCCACCCCCTGTCTGCCGAGCAGTTCGGACCACATGGCAGCTAACGCCTCTTCATAAGGGCCTTGGGGGGGCTCGCGATCTTGCACCGCCATCGCGCCGGGGGCCGGCAACGCCTTGCGATCCACTTTCCCGTTGCTGTTCAATGGCAGCGCTGGCAACACCACCACCGCGGCCGGCACCATGTAGCTGGGCAGAACAGCGCCAAGTTTCACCAACAGCCGTTCAGTCAGCAGCTCCAGGCTGGCAGCCTGTTCAGGATGAGCGACCACATAGCCAACGAGCATCGCACCAGTGGTCTCTTCGCGCGCTACCACCACGGCTTCACGCACTTCAGGCTGCGCAAGCAATTGCGCTTCGATCTCACCCAGTTCGATGCGGTGGCCTCGAATCTTCACCTGGCGGTCGATGCGGCCCAGGTACTCCAGCTGTCCATCGGCACCCCAGCGCACCAGGTCGCCGGTGCGGTACAGGCGCTCGCCCTGCGGCCCGGCGACAAAGCGCTCGGCCGTCAGGGCCGCCCGGCCCTGGTAGCCGCGCGCCAGACCTACGCCGCTCAGGAACAGTTCACCGGCCACCCCGACGGGCGCGGTGTTCAAGGCGCCGTCCAGCACTTGCAGCCCGGTGGCCGCAATCGGCTGGCCCAGCCGTGGAGCGCCCACTACCGTTCCCGCGGTGGACCAGATGGTCGTTTCCGTGGGGCCATACATGTTCCATAACTCAACCCCGAGGCTTTGCAGTGCTTGCGCCAAGTCCGCCTGCAAGGCCTCGCCACCGCACAGACCGCGAAGGCGGCGCGATGCCGATGGGCGCCAACCGCCCGCCAGCAAAAACCGCCACCCCGCCGGCGTGGCCTGGAACGCGGTGGCGCCACAGTCGTCGATCAGCCGGCCCAGGGCCGCAGCATCGCGTGTCGTCTCGCGCGACGCCAGCACCAGCCGGGCACCGGCGATCAGCGGTAAATACACCTCGAGCGCGGCGATATCGAAAGACAGCGAGGTCGCCGCTACCAGCACGTCGTCGGCCTCGAGGCCTGGCTGCTCCTGCATGCTGCGCAGGAAATGGCCCAGGGCTTCATGCCGGACCATGACGCCTTTGGGCATGCCGGTGGAGCCCGAGGTGTAGATGACATAGGCCAAGTGGTCGCCATGCAGGGGTATCTGCGGATTGAGCACCGGCTCATCCACCAGATCGGCAGGGTCGTACTCCAGCACGGGCATGGCGGCCCCGACTGGCACATGGGCTCGCACGGACGGCTGTGTGAGCAGCCAGCCCATGCCGCTGTCCGCCACCATGTGGGCCAGCCGCTGTGCGGGCAATTGCGGGTCCAGCGGAACATAGGCACCGCCAGCCTTGAGCACCGCCAACAGCGAAACGACCATCGCAGCGGACCGGTCCATGGCAATACCGACCCGGCTGTCGGGCCGGACTCCATGGCGGGCCAGTCGGTGCGCCAATTGATTTGCCCTGCGGTTCAGCGCGTCGTAGGTCCATTGCTCATCGCCTGCGATCAAGGCAATGGCCTGCGGCCGGGACTGCGCCTGCTGCTCGAACAGTTGGTGCACGGGCAACACGTTGTCGTACCGCAGTGGGTTCGTGCCCCGCCGCAGAATTTGCTGGCGTTCGGCGCCCTCGAGCACCAGCACGTCGCAGATGGAAGCGTCTGGCTCGGCTGCAAGGCTGCTGACCAGGCCGGTGAGTGCGGCCCGCATCCATTCGCAAAGGCGCTGCGCATCGACCCGGCGGTCGACTTTGGCGGTGAGCGTGAAGCCCTCGCCCAGGTCATCGACCGACAACTCCAGCGGGTAATTGGTGCGCTCCTCGCTGCCCAGCCATTCCATGCCTTCCCAGAGGGCGCTCTGCGGCCCCTGTGCCGGGGGGCTGTAGCGATAGTTCAGCAGTGCCGAGAACAACGGGGTGCTGCCGGCAAGCGCACTGCAGCGCTGCGCCAGTGCCAGGCTTGCGTGCTCGTGGTGCAGCAGGTCCGTCAATGCGCGGTGCGTTTGTGCGACGCAGGCGCGCGCGGACTGTGCCCCCAGCCGCACGCGCAAGGGCAGCGTATTGATGAACAATCCCAATGCCCGGTCTGCACCGTTACCGCCCTGCATGCGGCCAAACAGCACCGTACCGAACACGACATCGTCCTTGCCGGTGGCATGGGCCAGCACCATTCCCCACGCCAGGTGGAACAGCGTAGCCGCACTCACGCCGCGGCGCTGGGACTCCGCCCGGATCGCCGAGGCCAGAGTGGCTTTTAGCGGCAACACCGACTGTGCAAGCTGGCTGCCATCGCCCTGCACGTCGTGCAGCCCGAACGGTGCCGTGGGCTCGTCCACGTCGCCCAGCATGGAGCGGAAGAATGCTTCGTGGTCGGCCTGTCCGTTGGCCCGGCGTGCCTGTGCGACGAACTGCCGAAATGGCACGCACGGGCCCAGCTCGTCCGCACGGCCTTGCTGGATCAAGGCGATCTCCTGGAGGATCAACTCCAGCGTGGTGTGGTCCAGCACGAGGTGGTGGCTGGGTAGTTGCAGCAACCAGCGATTCGCGGGAGCGTCGTACGCGGCCACTGCATGAATCATCGGTGCGCGCCGCACATCGATGCGATGGCGCGCCGGGTCCACCCTTGCCGCCAGCCGCTCGGCGATGGAAGGCTGGGGTACCGAGATGTCACCCGACTGGAGCGGTTCGTCCAGCCATTCAAGGAACAAGGGCGCGTGCCGATGGACCACCTGCACGGGCTCGGGCACGCCCTCCCAAAGCACGGCCGTGCGAAGAATGTCATGCCGCTCGATCACCTGGTTGAAGGTGGCGATGAATCGCTCCAGCCGTTCCCGGCTGTCGAAGCCCAGCGCATGCAGCGTGATGTAGGCATCGCCCTCCTGCTGCAACTGGTGGTGAAAGAGCATGCCGTCCTGCAGGGGAGCCAGGGGATAGATGTCTTGGATGTTGGGCACCCCGCCCGGCACCTGCGATGCGATTCGCTGGATGTGCTCCGCCTGCAACGCGACCAGGGGCAGCATTTCGGGACGTATTTCCGTTGCGCCGGCAGGAATGCCGTTGGGCGGCACCGGCACGTCTTCAGGGGCCTGCTGCTCCGACAGCGCCTGCGCAAACGCTGCCAGCTCCGGGTGCTGAAACAAGGTGCGCACTTGCACTGGCCAGCCTTGCTGGCGCACGCGCTCGAGAATGCGCAGCGCGATCAGGGAATGTCCCCCGATTTCGAAGAAGTTGTCATGGCGCCCCACGCGCTGCAGGCCCAGCACCTGGGCCCAGATCTGCGCCAGCGCCTGCTCCAGCGCTCCCCTCGGTGCCTCATAGACCCGTCCTGCAGCGCCTTCGCTTCCTTGTGCTTCCCCGTCCTCCGCGCCCTGCCCCATCCCCAGTTGCGCCAGCGCCTTCCTGTCCACCTTCCCGTTCGCATTCAACGGCAGCCCCTGCGCCAGCACCACCATC
>NZ_FMZC01000040.1 GCF_900102625.1 Paracidovorax valerianellae | reverse complement strand
ACGACCCGACCATTGGGCAGTACGTCACTCAGGACCCCATTGGGCTTAATGGCGGGATTAATAAATCAAGCTATCCCGTAAATCCAATGAATTGGGTCGATCCAATGGGACTTGATCCGATGTCCGGCCCTAAAGGACCAGATATTGGACATGCCAAAGGCTGGTACGACAAAATCAAAGATATGCTTGATTTTAAAGAAAATGTGCAAGCGGGAAGAGATATTAAAAGCGACAAAGATAAACTAATGTGTAGAGCGGAAAAGGAGATGAGTGAAAGGGTTGGTAATGAGCAGCTAACTCCGGAGGCTGAAAAGGCCGCTCGTGCTGCGAAAGAGATTTCGACATCTGCAGCTGGTCCAGTTGCAGAGGCTTTTGAATTATTGGTGAATAAAGATGTAATAACTGGCGCGGCAAAGGCTTATGGTTATATTTCAGCGCCGGCAAAAGATTGCGCCACATTGCTTTCTCCCGGGGCAACCAGTCCGGGTGTTGACTTTTTTAAGAAATAATATCATGAAATATATTTTTTGGGCATTATTAATAACGCCGCTTTCGCCATTATTTGTTGTGCTCATTTTTCATTTTTATAGTCCGTCTTTGATGGGCGATGCATTTGATAGGGCGGTTAATGGATTGACGCCTTTGCTTCGAATGTTTTTTGTAGCGCTGTGCGTTATTTGGATGCCATTTTACTTGACCCGCACAGGATTTAAAAATTCGTTTGCTAAATGGGTTGCTTTTTTAGTTGGATGTGCAATTTTATTGATAAATCCGTTTTCAAATATTTTAACTATTCCGATTGAAAAAATACATTTAATTAGCCGCAGTTGGTTTGATGGTTTAAGTTACTATAATTTTAATCTTTATTTGAAATTATTTATCAAAGGTAGTCTCCTTACCATTGCAATGCTTTTTTTCCCCATGATCTTCTCTTCTTTATCCTTTCTTGTGATGTGGAAAATTGAAAAATTAATATTTTTAAATAAATCAAAATTGAGCGAATTGAAGAAAAACGGCGACTGAATTCCAGCTACAGCACAGGGAGAATGCCAAGGACGCGGTGCAATTGCTGATGGACCTAGGCAGAGCCGGGGAGGCCGCGCAGGGAACCCCGCCGCCGCGGCCAGCACCTTCGAACCAGCGACTTCACTCTCCATACTGATTGGGAAACTTCAGAAATTCCTGATGGGTATGCTTGTGATTCTCCATTTTATTTTGAAGAGATTTGCAGGAAAGAGGTTCTGCACCAACCGCTGGCAAAGACAATTAGATGGAAGAGGTGCATAAATACGGCAAAATAGAAGAGACGTAAGAAAATGAATAATGCTAAGAATATTTTAATCATGCTATTGGTAGCAGTTATTCCAATTTTCTCACCTGCTCAACTGATTGACAAAAATGCTTGCGCTGCAATTTTTGCTGAAAAATATGTGGCAGCAGAATTTCCAATCCCCGCTAAAAAGGAATGGCACTGGTTTAGGAGAGCAGTAACGCCAGAGAGGCCTGAGCATGCTTGGATTGCAGAGCCAGGAATCATTGAATCGGATGTTTTTAAAGGAAATGGGGTGGCATTTTCAATGTCAATCGGCTCTGCAAATTTGTCAGATAAAAAAGAACAAAAAGGATCGATGGCTGATTTGATAATTTCTGCGAAAAAGAATGCTTATTTGACTAAAAAAAATAAAACTTCTATTGAAGAGGGTAAAAATTTTGATTTAATAATGAAAAGTGAAGTGGCCGCAAAACTGGTGGAGGAGGATGTTTTTATGTTATCTGTTTTTGATAGTGCAACCGTGGGGTTGGCTAAATCTGGTAATCCTACTCACATGCGGTTGCGTGCTATTTCTTCTTCCGTCGATTCGACCTACGAATGCATTCCAAAGATTGAATATTTAAAAATATTAAATTGATATGGCTAAGTAGTCCGCCCTGAACAATCTGCAAGCCCTTGATCTGACACGTAGTTCTGCTGATGGATGGGCGCAGGATTTGCAAGGTATGGTTGTTCCAGTAC
>NZ_FMZC01000038.1 GCF_900102625.1 Paracidovorax valerianellae | reverse complement strand
CAGCGGCCGCAATGATGAGGTTGTTGGTGACCTCGAACTGGCCCCGGTTGATGAACTGGCCGCTCAGGTTCAGCGCCAGGTCGTTGGCGCTGATGACCGCCTCGGCGTTGTTCGCTCCGCTGCCAACTCCGACTGGGCCAGGGAGCGGGTTCGGCCGCTCCACTCCGACGGGAGCAGTGGCGGCAAATGTGCTGCCGGTGCCAACCACAGCATTCGCTATCAAATATATAGCATCTCGCCATAGTGTTAATTGCGCTGGAGGGCTTTTTGACTCATATCCCTGAGCAAGCGGCAGCACACCTGCCAGCAGCACTGCAGCCGATGCGCGGCGAAGGCAACTCAAAGTAGAAGCACGATTTGCCAAAGCGATCAGATCCCGTGGGATACGCCTACAGCTCTGGCGGCCTGGGACAACTCAAACGCTGGACGGGCACTTCTTGGGGCGATTCGGGCACCGAGCGGCTCCACGCCGACGATAACAGTGGTCTTAAAAATGCCCATGTTGCCAATCCAGCAATCGATATCAAATAAATAGCAAAATGCCCTAGTGTTAATTGCGTTGGCGGGCTTTTTGGCTCATGACTCCGAGAGGCGACTCCATCGTGGTGAGAAGAAAACCGCTCTTGGCATGGAGGGCGCGTCTGAGGGTGTTGCGCTTCAGATTGAGACCGCCCTGCAATCTCTGCGCAGCACAATCCTATCTTTGGTCCTCCGACAAGGCGACGAACGCAGCATCGAAGACTCTGCCGGGATCATCAACTGTCACGGACGCCTCATAAATGGCCTCCATGGCAGCCGTAAGAACATCCTTCCCTCCAGCAAAAGCTATTGCGGCAATCGCACGAGCTTGCCCAAATAAACGAAGAGCGTCTGCTTGAAAAACCTGATTGATTTCACTCTGGTCTTGCAATTCGAAATACTCACTATCCAGTTGCTCCGCCAAGGCGATTAACTCGGTTACTCGCTGAATCGATAACGTTCCTTGCTGCCGCAACTGCTCAAGCGATTCCAATGCGATGGGCTCATCTACCGAGGCTGCTTGCAAAGCAAGTTGGCATGCGGCAATGCTTGCCGCATGCTGTTGTTTCGGACTGGCTTTCCGAAGCCTTTCAGAAAGGTCTTGGGCTACTGTTTCTAGTCGCATCATTATGGTTTTCCCGGTTTCGGTCTTGGTGGGGGTTTCAAGGGAGTCGTAATGTTGGCTCCAGTTGGTGAAATGGTATTTTGACAACCCGCACATACTGGCCGCGTTGCACCGATATCAATAATCCTCAACCCGTTGGCATTTGCATAAGAAACGATGTCCGCTTCAGCATGGCCCGTTCCATCTATGACAATTTCTCCCGGCCGGAGAGTAACACCGGGCCGAAGATAACCGCGTGGCTCACTGGTGCTAATCACCACAGAACGAACGCCATCGGCGTCCTCAACTATGGCTACGCCCATCGTGATACGTCCTCGCGAATTTTCAGGTATTTGTGACACCAAATTATCTACTCGATCCTGAACAACAGTTGATGGTGTTTCATACTCAGGACCGCGTCCACCCACCCCTCCATTTGCCCCCTCATTGAAAACCACTCCCGGCCCCTGAGGCTCTGGAATCGGACTGACAGTGCTATTACTACCGGGCTTGGGATCAGCAATTTGATTCCCACCGGTGTTTCCCCCGCCACGCGGTCCTTCATTCGGCGTAGTCGTTGAATTTCCACCCGGAGTCGGGTTCTCCGTCTGGTCCCCGCCCGTGTTGTTGGGCCCTTGCACCGGCGTCCCAGGCTTGCCCGGCGTTCCACCAAACACGTCCACGCCCATCAGGCTTGCAGCAGCCATGCACGTCGGAGTCATGCGGCAACCACGCAGCACGGTCTCGTCAACCGCCTCGCCCAACCGCTGTAAATCTTGCACGGCAGTGATGAGTTGAGGGCCAACGTTTTGAGCGCACTTGGGTAACGCAAAGCAGGTGGCCAACACGGCCCCTCCGCCGATCTGGATGAGCCGCATCGCGAAGGCAGACGTGTTGTGCGCTGCTTCATTGCCCCCTGCCGCCGCGCCCGAGCTTCCACCCACAGCACCGCCCACGCCCAAGCCATAGCCCTGCACCAGGGCTTGCACCATCGGCTCGGGAAGTCCCACGCTGCGCAGCATGGTTTGCGCCTGGGGCGCGGTCATGGAGGTGACCCCGGCGCCCACCGCGCCGCCCACACCACCCGCGGCGCCTCCAATCAGCGCATGGCCCACCGCACGGCAGGTGCCCGACGGGCCCCAGCACTCGGCGGCTTCCTCATCGCCGTTTTGCAGCGCTTTCGCGTATTGCTGGGTCGAGTAGTTGCCCCAGGCAGTGCTACCTTGCTTACCGAACTCCCTGGTGATGGTGATCTGTGCATTCACCTCCTCGCTCACCCGGTTCTTGTCGAAGATGGGTTTGATGCCGGTCTCTTGATCTCCCGTGCGGGCCTCTGTGTTCCCGGCCACCCCGGAGATCCCCGCGCGGCTCGTGCTTTGCGCGTTGCCCTTGTCGCTGCCCACACCCGCTCCGCTGCTGCCCAACTGGCTGCCCACGCCCACCGTGAC
>NZ_FMZC01000032.1 GCF_900102625.1 Paracidovorax valerianellae | reverse complement strand
GGCGCTGCCTGCGGCGCAGTTCGGGGCCAGCGAAGGCTATGAAGCGCCACAGGGGGAGATCGAGGAGGCGCTGGCCGCCATCTGGGCCGAGGTGCTGGGCCTGGAACGCGTCGGGCGACATGACCCATTCTTCGATATCGGCGGCCATTCTTTGTTGCTGGTCCGCGTGCACCGGATGCTCCAGGATCGCTGCCAGGTTTCGCTGCCCCTGGTACAGCTTTTTCAATACCCCACGGTCGCGGCCTTGGCCCGGCGCATCCAACAAGGTGCGACAGCCGCGCCCTCCGAGGCGGCAAAAGCAGACCACCGCGCGCTGCGCCAGCGCGCCGCACTCATCCAACGCCGCCAATCCGCAGCAGGAGTGAACTGATGCCCAGCACACAACCTCATCCGGAATGGACCGGCATCGAGATCGCCATCGTTGGAATGGCCGGTCGATTCCCCGGGGCCGATGATGTGGACGCTTTCTGGCGCCAGATCAAAACGGGCGCTGAAGCCGTTCAGCGCTTCAGCGACGGGTCACTGCGCCAGCGCGGCGTGCCGCAGTCCCTGTTGGACGATCCGGACTACGTCAAGGCCGGCGTGCCTTTCAAAGGCGCCGACGAGTTCGATGCGGGACTGTTCGGCTACACCCCTCGTGAGGCCGAACAACTCGATCCGCAGCAACGCGTTTTCCTGGAGTGCGCCTGGGCCGCTCTGGAACATGCAGGCTGCGACACGCAACGTTGGCCGGGCAAGGTCGGCGTATACGCCGGCGAAGGCCCCCACTTGTACCTGATCCGGCACCTGCTACCCGCTTTCGGCCTCGAGCAAAACACCGGCATTGCGGAACTGCTGGGCCTGCTGAGCGCCAATGCCAGCAGTTCTCTCTGCACGCGGGTGGCCTACAAGCTCGATCTTTGTGGGCCCGCGGTGACGGTTCAGACCGCCTGTTCGACCTCGCTCGTGGCCGTGCACACCGCCTGCCAGGCATTGCTCGGCCAGGATTGCGACATGGCCCTTGCCGGAGGCGTGTGGCTCAACCTGTTGCAGGAGGATGGCTATCGCTACCAGCCTGGGGCGATCCTTTCGCCCGACGGGCATTGCCGCGCCTTCGATGCCCGTGCCGGCGGCACTGTGATCGGCAGCGGTTGCGGCATCGTCGTGCTCAAGCGCCTGGAAGATGCCTTGCGAGACGGCGACACGGTCCACGCAGTGATCAAGGGTTCGGCCATGAACAACGACGGCTCGGACAAGGTCGGGTTCACCGCGCCCAGCGTGAACGGGCAGGCCGAGGTGATCCGCGCGGCCCAGTTGATTGCCGGAGTGGCGGCCGACACCATCGGCTATGTCGAAGCGCATGGCACCGGCACGGTGCTGGGCGACCCCATAGAAGTCGCGGCGCTGACCCAGGCTTTCCGTGCCGATACCGAGCGCAAGGGGTTTTGCGCCCTGGGTTCAGCCAAGACCCACATCGGTCACCTCGACGCTGCGGCGGGTGTGGCGGGGCTGATCCGCGCGGTACTGGCACTCAAGCACCGGACCCTTCCGCCCAGCCTCCATTTCGAACAGCCCAACCCGGCGATCGATTTCGCGAACAGTCCTTTCTACGTCAACGCTGCTGCGCAACCCTGGCCGCGCAGTGGCGTGCCGCGCCGCGCAGGAGTGAGTTCTTTCGGCATCGGCGGCACCAATGTGCATGTAGTGCTGGAAGAGGCGCCTGCGATGCCCGCCCGGATGCAGTCAGTGGCCGGCTGGCACGTGCTGCCGATGTCGGCACAGAGCCCTCTGGCATTGCAGCAGGCTGCGAACGCACTGGGGAAGTATTTGATTGCTCAGGTCGACACACCCTTGGCCGACGTGGCCTTCACCTTGCAGGCAGGGCGCCGCGCCTTTCCCCTGCGTGCTGCGATCGTCAGCGACAGCACTGCATCGGCCGCGCAGGGCCTGGTGAATTCCGAAGAGTTGTTCCGTCACCCCGTCCGGTCGCCCGAGGCGCCGCCCAGCGTGGTGTTTCTCTTGCCGGGCGGCGGCACGCAGCATGCCAACATGGGGCAGGACCTTTACCGCAACGAGCCCGTCTTTCGCGAAGAGGTTGATCGCTGCTTCCAGGTTCTGCAGCAGTCCGAAGGGCTGGATCTGCTGCCGTTGTTGTACCCCACAGACGGTGGCGAAGCCGCAGCCGATGCTCGGTTGGCCCGCATCGAGTTCACACAGCCTGCGCTCTTCGTTGTCGAATATGCGATGGCGCGGCTCTGGATGTCGCGCGGTGTGCAGCCCAGTCTCTTGCTGGGCCACAGCCTGGGCGAATACGTGGCCGCTTGCCTGGCGGGTGTGTTCGCCCTGGAGGATGCCTTGCACCTCGTGGCCCTCAGAGGCCGGCTCATGCAGTCGCTGCCTACGGGTGCCATGACCGCCATCGCGCTTCCCGAAGCGGAACTGGCGCCCTTCGTTGTGGCTGGCTGCGATATTGCCGCGGTCAACGGCGCGCAATTGTGTGTGCTCGCCGGGCCGCTGAAAGCCATCGAAGCGGCAGAGCAGGCCTTGCTCGCCCATCAACATTTTCCGCGCCGCCTGCATGTCGAAGTGGCCTCCCACTCCGCCATGACCGAGGGCATAGCGGTGGCATTGCAGCAGGCGGTCAGCGCTGTGCCGCGCCAAGCGCCACGCATTCCCTTCCTGTCGAACGTGACGGGTCAGACCATCACGGCGGAGCAGGCCACCGATCCGAACTACTGGGCCCGACACCTGCGCGGCACGGTGCGTTTCGCAGATGGATTGGACGTTGTCTTCAAGACCCCCGGCCGGGTGCTGCTGGAGGTCGGCCCCGGAGAGACTCTGTCGGGCCTTGCGCGCCAGCACCCTTCGGCTCACACCGCCGCGGGCATCTGGTCCAGCCAGGCACACCCTCAGCAGCGGGCGCACAACGAACGCCACATGGCGCAGACGCTGGCCGGGCTCTGGTGCGCGGGCGTGGCCATCGATTGGGCGGCCTTCCATCCGCCAGGCCAGCGCCACCGGCTCGCGCTGCCGGGCTACGCTTTTCAGCGCCGGCGCTATTGGGTAGATGCACCTGCGGCAGGGAAACCGTTTGCGTCGACGAAACCTGTGGCGATCGATTCGTTCTATCTGCCCGGCTGGGAGACCGTTCCTCCCATCGAGGCTACGGTGGCCAAAGCACGTGCCGGAGCGTGCACGCTGGTCCTCGGTGACCAAGGCGAGTTCTGCGAAAGCCTGATGCAGGCCATCCGGAAAAGATCGGCTCGGGGCCACGCCGTGGTCCTGGTAGAGATGGGAACGGCCAGCCACCCGATTGGCCCGCTGCACCATGTCGTTCGCGCCAATCACCGGGCCGATCACGCGCAGATGCTGGCGCGAGTGCAGGCAGCGCATGGACCCGTGGCGGAAATTCACCACCTCTGGGCGCTCGATGCGGCCCCTGGCTCGTCCGATGCTGTGCTAGAACGCGGGTACTTCAGCGTTTTGGCCCTCGTGCAAGCCTTGAACGACGCGGCACCGAATCGTGAAAGCCCATTGGCCCTTCGTGTGATTGCGAGCCGGATGGCCGATGTGTCGGGCGCCGATCCGCTGTGCCCTGAAAACAGCATGTTGGTCGCGTTGTGCAAAGTGATCGGTCAGGAATACCCGCACATCGATTGCCGAGCAACCGACTTGGTTCTGCCTTCTGTCGGCGCGAGCGATGCCTGGCTTGTCCGAGAACTGGTCGCCGACGCGCAGCGCCGCCGCGATGACCCGGTACGGGCGTATCGCGGGCGAAAAGTATGGCGGCCTGCCTATGCGCCATTGCCGCGCACCGATTTGGCTGCGCCCTCCCGCTTTCGATCGCGGGGCGTTTATCTGATCACCGGAGGTCTTGGCGGCGTGGGCCTGGCCGTCGCAAAGCACTTGGCCGAGCATTGGCAGGCCCGTTTGGTGCTGCTGGGACGCACGCCGGTACCCGCGCCCGAAGAATGGGATGCACTGATCGCAGACATCGCGCAGCCTTCGGAACTGCGCCTGAAACTGGCCCAGTTGAAAGATCTGCAAGCCTTGGGAGGCGAGGTGCTCACGCTGGCCGCCGATGTGGCGGACCCCGCACAAATGCTGGTGGCGGTTTCGCAAGCACGGCAACGGTTCGGTCCCTTGAATGGCGTCATCCACGCGGCAGGGTATGCCAACAGCGGAATGATGGCCCAGCGCAGCGCAGCGGCAGCCCAGGCAGTGTTCGCACCGAAGCTGGGCGGGACGCAGGCATTGCTTGCCGCGGTGCGTGGTGAGCCGCTTGATTTCGTATTGCTTTGCTCCTCCATTTCCAGCATGGCGGGAGGGTTGGGCATGAGCGACTACGCCGCCGCCAATGCCTACCTGGACGCCGTAGCCGCGTTGGAGCAACGCTCCGGCTTTCCGGTGGTCTCGGTCAATTGGGATGCCTGGCGCGATTTGGGCATGGCGGCTGGCCTCGTGCTTCCGCACGGTGTGGGCATGGATGGCCCCGAGGGCGCCCGTGCCCTTGAACGCATCGTCAACGGCCCCGCGCATGCGCAGGTGGTGATCTCCACCACCAATCTGATGCAGCGCCTTGGCGACATCGACAACGGCATGCTTGAACTCATCGAGTCCACACCGGGAGCCAATGGCCGCCCGGCCCGCAGCCGGCACCCCCGCCCTGTGTTGCAGACCGCTTATGTGGCGCCGGACGGAGATCTGGAGGTGGCTTTGGCCGAGGTCTGGCAGGACATGCTGGGCATGGATCGGGTCGGCGTGCACGACAACTTGTTCGAACTGGGTGGCGACTCGCTTCTCGCGATCCAGTTGCTGGCCCGGGTGCGAAAAGCCTATGCCGTGGAGCTTCACCCCGCTTCTTTCTTCAAGGCGCCCACGCTGGGTGCACTGGCGCTATTGGTCGAGGCGCGCTTGATCGACGACATCGAATGCAGCACTGCTGCCGCCGATACCGACGCAGATGCCGCCCCCAATTCGTTGTCTGCTGCCGCCTGACCCCACTGTTTTCAAGACGATCCATGCCAGAAACCCAAGACCTTTCTGCCCGCCGCGCGGGCCTGACGCCTGAGCAGCGCGCACAACTGCAACAGCGGCTGCGGGGCGCTGCGCAGGCGGTTGCCTCCGCCGTGCCATTGCCGCAGGCCATCGTTGGGCGCAGCGCGCCCGGCCGGACGGCGCTGTCGGCGGCCCAGCAAAGGATGTGGTTTCTTTGGCAGCTCGACCCCACCAGCACGGCATACCACGTGAGCGGCGGGCTTCGCCTGGATGGCGCGGTGAATCAAGCGGCACTGGTGGCAAGCTTGCACGCTCTGGTCGAGCGCCATGAATCGCTTCGCACCGTGTTCGCAGAAGCAGCAGATGGAAGTGCCGAGCAATGTGTGCAACCCGCTGGGCGAATGGATCTGCCGTCTCTGGACCTGCGTGGCATGCCGCCCGATGCACAAGAGGCTCGTCGAAGCGATGCGGTGCAGAAACTGCGCGGCACGCCGTTCGATTTGAGCACCGGGCCGCTGATGCGAGTGTTGCTGATCCAACGCGATGAGCTCGCGTACGAGTTGTTGGTGGTCATGCACCACATCATTTCGGACGGCTGGTCGGTGCAGGTGATCCTCGACGAACTGGCGGTGCAGTACGCTGCCCGTGTGCGCGGCCAAGTGCCCGTGTTGCAGCCCCTGCCCATCCAATACACGGACTATGCCGCTTGGCAGGCGCAATGGCTCGCCAGTGGGGAAGGCGATCGGCAATTGGCATGGTGGCGTGCCAAACTGGGCCAGGAGCAGCCGGCGCTGTCCCTCCCCACGGACCGGCCACGCCGCGGCGATGGACGTTATCGCGCTGCGCAGCACCGCATGGTTCTGCCGGAATCGCTGGTGCTCACGCTGCGCCGGGCCGCCCAGGGCAAGGGCGCCACTTTGTTCATGGCGTTGCTCAGCGGCTTCCATGCGCTGTTACACCGATACACGGGGCAGGCCGATGTCCGCGTGGGCGTACCGGTGGCCAATCGCAACCGGACGGAAACAGTCGGTGTGGTCGGGTTCTTCGTCAACACCCAGGTATTGAGAGCCCGGTTGGATGGCCGCTTGGACGGCGCGGCACTGCTAGAGCAGACCCGCGATACCGCCATTGGTGCCCAGACGCATCAAGAACTGCCATTCGAGCACTTGGTCGCTGCCATGCGCCCCGAGCGCAGCTTGAGCACCAGCCCGTTGTTTCAAGTCATGTTCAACCACCTGCGTCGCGACCATCGTTCGCTGGCAGATTGGCCTGGCGTGACGGTGGGACGGCTGGACTTCGATGAAGAAGCCGCGCAGTTCGAACTGACCCTGCAAACCTGTGAAACCGGAGCCGGTCAGGTCGAGGCTGCGTTTATCTACGCGGCGGAACTGTTCGAAGCGCAGACGATGGAGCGAATGGCGGGGCACTACATAGCGCTCCTGCAGGCCCTGGCCGAGCACCCCGATCAGTTGGTGGGGGAAGTGCCCCTGCTGGGCCAAGCCGAGCAGGCGCAGTTGGCGGCCTGGGGCGACAACCGCCAGGGCCACGGAGCGCCCGTGCCCGTGCACGAGCTGTTCGAGCGCCAGGCGCTGGCGCAGCCGCAGGCCCCTGCGCTGGTGTTCGGCGAAGAACACTTGAGCTACGGCGAGCTCAACGCGCGGGCCAACCGGCTGGCGCACCGGCTGGTGCGGCTGGGCGTGCGGCCCGAGACACGGGTGGGCATTCTGGTCGAGCGCAGTACCGAGATGGTGGTGGGCCTGCTGGGCATCTTGAAGGCAGGGGGCGCCTACGTTCCCCTGGACCCGGAATATCCGCCAGAGCGGCTGGCGTACATGGTGCAGGACAGCGGCATCGCACTGCTGCTCACGCAAAGCCACCTGAGCGGAGCGATCCCCCCAGCATCCGGGCTGGACGTCCTGGCGCTGGACACGCTGCAGCTGAGCGACGAGCCAGAGCACGACCCGAAGGTGCCGCTGCATGCGGAGAACCTGGCCTACGTCATCTACACCTCCGGCTCCACCGGAAGGCCCAAGGGCGCTGCCGTTCGCCACGGCGCCCTGCACAGCTGCATGGCCTGGATGCAGCAGACCTACGCCCTGAACGCCAGCGACACCGTGCTGCACAAGGCCCCGTTCGGCTTTGACGTCTCCGTCTGGGAAACCTTCTGGCCCCTGACCACCGGAGTGCGGCTCG
>NZ_FMZC01000003.1 GCF_900102625.1 Paracidovorax valerianellae | reverse complement strand
TCGGAGGCATCGAAGGTGTGCTGCAGGTACAGCAACCCGGCGATCAGACGAGGTGGCAATGCGGGCCGGCCCCGCCAGGAAGTGAACGAGACCACGAACGTGCGCTCGATCTCGGCCCAGTCGATCAGCGCAGCCAAACGGACCAGCGGGTGCTTCATGTTGAGCTGCTCGTCCAGCCGTGGGCGAAACAACTCACCGGACTGAGGCAGCGAAGGCTTCGGACCCATGGAACTCCTCGGAGAAATTTGCAAGAAAACAGGTACTGGAACAACCATACCTTGCAAATCCTGCGCCCATCCATCAGCAGAACTACGTGTCAGATCAAGGGCTTGCAGATTGTTCAGGGCGGACTATCTAGGGGATTTCCCGAGTTTCTGTAGGGGTGGTCCGGATCGCGGTCTTGTTCGCCGAGAAAACCGGTTTCATAATCGCCGCCTGGAATCGATACCAAAACAAGGAGACATTGCACCATGTCCACGATCCCGGTCGAGGTCCGCCTGGGCGCTGCGCCCCACAACCGAGAAGACGCCGTGCGCGCCGCCGGCGCTTTGCTGGCCCAGGCCGGCCACGCACAGCCCGCCTACACCGACAGCCTGCTGCAGCGCGAGAAGGTCGCCAACACGTTCCTGGGCCAGGGCCTGGCCATCCCGCATGGCATGGTGGAGGACAAGCATTTGGTGCTGCGCACCGGCCTGGCCGTGCTGCAGGTGCCAGGAGGCGTACGCTGGGGCGACGATGCCAAGCAGGCGCGCCTGGTGGTGGCGATCGCCGCCGCGTCGGACGAGCACATCGCCGTGCTGCGCCGCCTCACGCGCCTGATGCGCGACGACGCGCTCATGGACCGCATGGCCACCACGCGCGATGCCGGCGAGATAGTGCGGGCGCTCACGGGCGATGAATCGGCCGGTGGCGCTGCGGGCTCCGCCGAGCCCGCCGGGCTGGAAGACTTTCCGCTGGGCCACGAGCTGTCGCTGAACTATCCCAACGGCTTGCACGCGCGCCCGGCCGGGCAATGGGCGCAGGCGGTCAAGCGCTTCACGGCCCGGGTGCACGTGCGCTGCGGCGACACGGTGGCCGACGCCAAGAACCTGGCTGCCCTGCTGAGCCTGGGCGCGGGCCGCGGCGCGCAGTTGCGCCTGTCGGCCCAGGGGCCCGACGCCGCCGCCGCGCTGGCGGCGCTGCGCGACACCATCGTGCGGCTGGGCGATGAGGAAAACCGCCAGGCCGAGCTGTCCGCCGCCCGACAGGCGCAGGCGCAAGGGCTGGGCCGCGAACTGGGCGACTGGCAGCCCACCGCGCGCCAGACCTTCACCGGCATCGCTGCCAGCCCGGGGCTGGTGATCGGCACGCTGGTGCAGGCGGGCGCGGCCGCGCTGGAGGTGGACGACCGCTTCACGTCGGTGGCCGCGGAGGCCGCCGCGCTGGACCAGGCCCTGGCCGCTGCGCTGGCGCAATTGCAGCAATTGGCCGATGGCGCACGCGCTGCCGGCAAGGCCGAGCAGGCCGGCATCTTCACCGCCCACGCAGGGCTTTTGCAGGACGCCGACTTGTTGCTCGCCACCAGCCGCAGCGTGGTGCAAGGCCATGGCGTGGCCTGGGCCTGGCGCCGTGCGGTGGCAGAGCGCGTGGCGGCGCAGCGCGCGCTGCCCGATGCCACGCTGGCCGCGCGCGCAGCCGACGTGCAGGACGTGGGCGAGCGCGTGCTGCGCCACCTGCTGGGGCGCGGGGACGAGCCCGAGGGCGGCGCCGCCGCTGCGTGGCCGGCCGATGCCATCTTGCTGGCCGACGACCTGTCGCCTTCGGTCACCGCGCAGATCGACACCGCCAGGGTGCGGGGTTTCTGCACCGCGCGCGGCGGCCCGACCGCCCACACCGCCATCCTGGCGCGTGCGCTGGGGCTGCCGGCCGTGGTGGCGGCCGGCCCTGGCGTGCTGGGCGCGGAGGCGGCCGCCGGCATGCCCGCCATCCTGGACGGCTACCGCGGCCGGCTCTACGTGGGCCCGAGCGAGACGGCGCTGATCGAGGCGCGCGAGCGCATGCAGCGCCTGGCCCGCCGGCAAGAGGAAGAAGCCCGCACCCGCCAGTTGCCGGCCACCACCACCGACGGCCACACGGTGGAGATCGCCGCCAACGCCAATCGCGCCGATCAGGCCACGCGCGCGCTGGAGGCCGGTGCTGAAGGCGTGGGCCTTATGCGCACCGAATTCCTGTTTCTGGAGCGCGACACGGTGCCCGACGAAGACGACCAGTACGCCGTCTACCGGGCAATGGTCGAGGCGCTGGACGGCCGCCCGCTGATCGTTCGCACGCTGGACATCGGCGGCGACAAGCAGGTACCGCACCTCGATCTGCCCGTGGAGGACAACCCCTTCCTCGGCCTGCGCGGCGCGCGGCTGTGCCTGCGACGCGACGACCTGCTGGTGCCGCAGCTGCGGGCGCTGTACCGCGCGGCGCGGCATGGTCCGCTGTCGGTCATGTTCCCGATGATCAGCACGGTGGAGGAAGTGCACCAGTTGCGCCAGCGCATGGAAGCCGTGCGCCGCGAACTGGACGCGCCCCAGGTGCCCGTGGGGATCATGATCGAAGTACCCTCGGCCGCGCTGATGGCCGACCGGCTGGCGGCGCATGTCGATTTCTTTTCGATCGGTACCAACGACCTCACGCAGTACGCGCTGGCGGTGGACCGCCAGCATCCCGAACTTGCCGGCATGGCCGACAGCCTGCACCCGGCGGTGCTGCGCCTGATCGAACGCACCATCGCGGGCGCTGCCGTGCACGGGCGCTGGGTCGGGGTGTGCGGCGGGTTGGCGGGCGAGCCGCTGGGCGCCGCGCTGCTGGCCGGGCTGGGCGTGCAGGAGCTGAGCATGAGCAGCGGCGACATCGGCAGCGTGAAGGCGCTGCTGCGCCGGCACTCGCTGGCCGAGCTGCAAGAACTCGCCCGCCGCGCGCTGGACGTGGACACCGCCGACGAGGTGCGCGCCCTGGGCGCCGCGCTGCGCCCGGCCAGCCCGATGGGCAGCGAAGGAGCATCATCATGACGTTTGCTATTAAATTAATAGCTATGTGCCCTAGTGTTTATTGCGCTGGTGCCGTTTTTTATGCTGAACGTTCGGCAGCGGCCCTCACCGGGGAGGCCACGCCATGACGACCGCAGTGCCTGCGAACCCTGCAGCCCCCGCGGCTTTGGCGCGCGTCTTCACCGTCACGCTCAACCCGGCCATCGACCAGACGGTGCGCATTCCCACGCTGGTGCCCGGTGCCGTGCACCGCGCGCTGGGGCAGCAGACCGAGGCCGGCGGCAAAGGCATCGGCGTGGCGGCGGTGCTGTCCGCCCTGGGCGTGCCGGTCACCGCGAGCGGCTGGCTGGGCGCCGACAACGACGGCGTGTTCACCGCCGTGTTCGCTGCCAGCGGCATCGCCGATGCGATGGTGCGCGTGGCGGGCAGCACCCGCACCAACATCAAGCTGGCCGATGCCGAGCGCGGCGACTCGACCGACATCAACCTGCCCGGTCTGGCCCTGGCGCCCGACGCGCTGGCGCAGGCCGAGGCCGCGCTGCTGGCCACGCTGCAGCAGCAGGTGGAATACGGCGACTGGTGCGAACTGGCCGGCAGCCTGCCGCCCGGCGCCACGCACGGCGTGTGGGAGCGGCTGGCCCGCGCGCTCGCCGCGCAGGGCGCGCACATCGTGATCGACACGGGCGGCGACGTGCTGCGGCAACTGCTGCAGCGCCTGTCCGATCCCGCCGCCGGCCCGGCCGTGCCGGTGGCGCTGGTCAAGCCCAACCGGGCCGAACTGGAAGAACTGGCCGGCCGCGCCCTGCCCACGCTGGCGGAGGTGGCCGAAGCCGCCTCGGACCTGTGCCAGCGCTACGGCGTGCGGCACGCCGTCGTTTCGCTCGGCGGCGAAGGCGCGGTGATCGCCACGCCGCAGGGCAGCTGGCATGCGGCCGCGCCACGCGTGCCGGTCGCGACCACGGTGGGGGCCGGCGACGCGCTGGTGGCGGGAACGCTGGCCGCACTCGCCCAGGGCGGGACTTTTCCCGATGCGGCGGTGTTCGGCATGGCCTGCGCCGCCGCGCGCATCCAGCGCATCGCCCCCGGGCTGCCGCCGCGCCACGAAGTGGACGCCCTGGCCGCCGCCATCGCGCCGCACCCTGTCTGACTTTCGCTCCCAGAACGAACCCGAACCCGCACGGAGACCACCCCATGGCCCACCTCATCGCCATCGCCGCCAGCCAGGCTGGCCCGGCGCACAGCTTCATGACCGGCGAGGCGCTGCGCGCCGCCGCCGAACGGCTCGGCCACGACATCGCCCTGAGCGTGCGCAGCAGCCTGGGCGCCCAGGGCGGCTGGACGGACGACGAACTCTCCCGTGCCGACGCCGTCATCATCGCGGCCGACATGGCCGTGGACCGCAACGGCCTGCCCGCCGCGCGCCTGCACGAAACCACGCCGGGGGCCGTGCTGGCCGACGCGGCCGAAGTCGTGCGCGCCGCGTTGGCACGCACCGGCGCCGGTGGCGGCAACGGCAACGGTGGTGGTGTCGCGGCGAACGGCGCCCCGGCCCCCGCCGCAGTGGCGCCAGCGGTGGCCGCCGCCGAAGCGGCACGGCCCCTTCGCATCGTCGCCATCACCTCCTGCCCCACGGGCGTGGCCCACACCTTCATGGCGGCCGAAGCGCTGGAGCAGGGCGCGCAGGCGTTGGGCCACGCCATCAAGGTCGAGACGCAGGGATCGGTCGGCGCGCAGAACGCCCTCACCCCCGACGAGATCGCCAGCGCCGATCTGGTCGTGATCGCTGCCGACACGCAGGTGGACCGCGCGCGATTCGCTGGCAAGCGCCTGTATGCGACCGGCACCAAGGCCGCGATCCACGACGCGGCTGCGGTGTTCGCCCAGGCGGCGGCGCAGGCCGCTGTGTGGGGCGACGCGCCAGCGGCAGGCACCGCGGCGACAACGCCCGGGGCGGCCCCGGCCGCCGCTGCCGCCCGCAGCACGGAGCGCACCGGCCCCTACAAGCACCTGATGACCGGCGTGTCGTTCATGCTGCCTTTCGTGGTGGCGGGCGGGCTGCTGATCGCGCTGGCCTTCGCGCTGGGCGGCATCTACGTTTACGACGACGCGCACCAGGGCACGCTGGGCTGGACGCTGTTTCAGATCGGCGCCAAGGCCGGCTTCACGCTCATGCTGCCGGCACTGGCGGGCTACATCGCGTTTTCGATCGCCGACCGCCCGGGCATTGCGCCCGGCATGATCGGCGGCCTGCTCGCGGGCACCGTGGGCGCGGGGTTTCTCGGCGCCATCGCGGCGGGCTTCATCGCCGGCTATTCGGTGTACTGGATGAACCGCACCATCCGCCTGCCGCGCACGCTCGACGGCTTGAAGCCCGTGGTGCTGCTGCCGCTGCTGGGCACGCTCGTGGTCGGCGTGCTCATGATGATGGTCATCGGCAAGCCCATGGCCGGCGTGATGGCCGCACTCACCGAATGGCTCAAGGGCCTGCAGACCGGCAGCGCCGTGCTGCTGGGCGTGATCCTCGGCGCGATGATGGCGTTCGACATGGGCGGGCCGGTCAACAAGGCCGCCTACGTGTTCTCCACCACCTTGATCGCCAGCGGTGTGGCCAATCCCATGGCCGCCACCATGGCGGCCGGCATGGTGCCGCCGCTGGGCATCGCCCTGGCCTGCTGGGTGTTCCGCAGCCGCTTCAGCGCCGAGGAACGCGAGGCCTCCAAGGCCGTCGCCGTGCTGGGCCTGGCCTTCATCACCGAAGGGGCGATTCCGTTCGTCGCGCGCGACCCGCTGCGGGTGATTCCGGCCTGCATGGCCGGCGCGGCCGTGGCGGGCGGCCTGTCGATGATGTGGAACATCGGCCTGCAGGCGCCGCACGGCGGCGTGTTCGTGCTGGCCATTCCGAACGCGGTCAACCACGTGATGCTGTACGCATTGGCGATCGCGGCCGGCACGGGGGTGACGGCGCTGGCGCTGGGCGTGCTCAAGCGGCGGTTGCCGGTGGCATAGACAACAGCGCGGGCCCTCCCAGGGGTTGCCCCGTGGCGGTGGCAGTCAAGGCGCGATGTGCCAGACGCCTTCCTGCCAGAGCGTGGGCTCCGCGTGCTTCACGACGCTGAGCAGCCATTGGCGCCCGTCGTCTCCGATGCTGTGCAGATTGGCGATGCGCGCATCGATGGCAACGGGCACCAGCGCGGGTGACGACTGGCGCAGGTCCACGCGGTACAGATGCTGCCCTGCCTGCACGGCCAGCCATTGGCCATTGGGCGAAAAAGCCAAGCGCGACGCGGGCTGCATGCGCTCGCCAGCCGGGCTTTGCAGCAGGGCAACGTGCTGCATCGAAGGTGACCGGAACAGTGCAATGCCGCCCTGGGCCGCAGGCTCCACCAGCCACCGACCGTCCGGGGATACGCGGGGCTCCAGGGGCATGGGGGTTTTCAACTCGCGTGCGGTCGGCAGGCCGCACGCGAAGGTCTTGCACAGATCGCTCCCAGGACTGGAAGCGGAGGCAGAGCCTTGGCCGGTTTGGTCCGCGTCCAGCGGCAGCGTGTACACGAACGACCGGGCCACCCGGCCGCCCGACAGGTCTGGGGCCCAGCCGCCGGCCAGCATCCAGCGCCCTTGAGGGTCCACCACAGGGGCCCGAAAACTCACCCCGGCCAGCGGCACCAGCAGCGTCTTCCCACGCGTCAGGTCGCACACAGCCAGGGGTTTGGCAGGGTCCTGCGGGCCGGTGGACGGCAGGCGTGCCGCGAACCACGCCATGCCGAAACTGGCCGCCGCCCCGTCCAGCTGCACGCCGGGCAGGGGGCACACGGTTTTTCCCGTGGCCAGATCGATGACGTGTTGTGCAGGCGCCGCATCGCCCTGGCTGCGCAGGGTGCTGACGGCATAGCGCCCATCCGAGCTGATCTGCTCTACCGCCGGGCCGGAGCCGCGGCGCAGGTCGGCGTCCAACCAGCCGTGCACGCCGTTGGCGATGTAATGCAACTTTCCGTCGGGACCGAAGAGCAACTGGTAGAACGACGCGGCATTCCCCGGGCCGGCAATCGCAGGCGGTCCGGGTGGCGCCTCCGTGATCGCTGCGATGCGCTGCTGCGGCGACTGCTGCCAAAGCTCGATGCGGTCGGGCAACAGGCGTGCAAAGCGCTTTCCGTCGGGCGACCACGCCAGCGTCCTGCTTTGCCTCTCGCCGGATACCAAGGGCCCTGCAGGCAACAGGCGCAAGGTGTCTGCCGCCGTTTGTGCGGAGGCGCCGGACAGGGACGCTTGTGCCGCGATCGCATTCGTTGCCGCCAGAGCCGGTACCGCCAACGAGCCCGCACAGGCCCAGGCGATAACAATGCATGCGGTCCGCACGGCGTGCGTGGCGCCTGCGCAGGCGAAGCGATGTAAAACGGCAGGGGTCATGGCATTGGCGATCACTGGGTTTCAGGGGAATGCGGCTGGGGCCCGGTGCAGAAAAGGCTTTCCCACTCGTTGCCCCACGTTGAATTTCGTTGGCGCCATTCCAGCACAGCCGCAGGCGTCGCTGCCTACCCCATCGCCAGTTGCCGCCGCCCCTGTTCCTTCGCCGCGTAGAGCGCCGCGTCCGCACGCGCCATGAGCGTCGCCAAGTCCTCTTCGTCGCCCCTCCATAGCGCGGCACCCGCGCTGTAGTCGATGGCAAAGCCCAGCGTGGCGGCGCTTTCCGCCTGCAGGCGTTTGCGCAGGCGCTGGTCGAAGCGCCGTACCGCGTCCTGGCCCGCGCGGAGCAGGAGCACGCCGAATTCCTCGCCGCCGAAGCGGCAGACGGTGTCGTCCGGGCCGGCGATGGATTGGGCCAGCCGGGCGAAGAGGGCCAGGGCGCGGTCGCCGGCTTCGTGGCCGTAGGCGTCGTTGATGCGCTTGAAGTGGTCCAGGTCGAGCAGCAGGGCCGCGAGCGGCAGGCGCTGGCGGGTGGCGCGGGCGCACAGTGCCTGCCCGTGCGCTTCGAAGCCGCGGCGGTTGAGCAGGCCGGTGAGCGCATCGGTCATGGCCAGGGTGCGCAACTGCTGCTCGGCCTCGTCGCGCCAGGCGACCAGCAGCGCCACCGTGCCCAGCACGAGCGTGACGTTGGCGGCCAGGGCTGCCGCGATGTTGACGGGGTGGGGCGTGCGAAAGCTGGGGTAGGCGTCGGTGAAGGCACCCAGCACGCCGCGCGCTGCGGTGAACCCGGCCATGGTCGCCAGGCAGGCCAGGAGCAGCAGCCGCCAGCGCCGGCTCGCAGGCCTGGCGGGGTACAGCGTGGCGCGCGCGACGGTGAGCAGCAGCGCGGCCAGCAGCAGGTTGGCCCAGCCGACGCGGAACGCGTAGTGGCCGAAGCCGAGCGTGTAGCCCAGTGGAATGGCCACCACCAGCGCCTGCATGAGCCGGCGGCCGGGCCGGGGCCCGAGCCAGATCGCGAGGGCTTCGAAGATGGCCCACTGGGCCAGCGCATTGGCGGCCATGGACACGGTGGACAGCGTCTGATCCCAGGCGTAGGAGGACGCGATGATGGCGGCCCATGCCAGGCCCTGCAGCAGCAGGCTGGCCCGCACCCAGCGCGCGGCGGGGCCCGCGTGCCGGCCCATGATCAGCGGCAGCGCCGCCGAGAGCATGAACAGGTTGGTGGCCGTGATGGCCAGCAGGGTGACGAAATCCAGCCGCATCAACCCACGGTGGCGGCGCCCACCTCGTCCATCACTGGAACGCCACCTCGGCGAAGCTGCGCAGCTTGCGGCTGTGCAGGCGGCTCACACCGCCGGCCCGCAGGATGTCGATGGCGCGCATGCCGATGCGCAAGTGCTGGTCGACCCGCTCGCGGTAGAAATGGTTGGCCATGCCGGGCAGCTTGATCTCGCCGTGCAGGGGCTTGTCGCTCACGCACAGCAGGGTGCCGTAGGGCACGCGGAAGCGAAAGCCATTGGCGGCGATGGTGGCGCTTTCCATGTCCAGCGCCACGGCGCGGCTCTGGCTGAAGCGGCGCTGGGGCATGTTGTCGGGCAGCAGTTCCCAGTTGCGGTTGTCGGTGCTGGCCACAGTGCCGGTGCGCATGATGCGCTTGAGGTCGGCGTCCTCGATCTGCGTGACGTCGGCCACGGCCTGCTGCAGCGCCATCTGGATCTCGGCCAGCGCGGGAATCGGCACCCACAGGGGCAGTTCTTCGTCGAGCACGTGGTCTTCGCGCACGTAGGCATGGGCCAGCACGTAGTCGCCCAGCTGCTGGCTGTTGCGCAGGCCTGCGCAGTGGCCCAGCATCATCCAGGCATGGGGCCTGAGCACGGCGATGTGGTCGGTGATGGTCTTGGCGTTGGAGGGGCCCACGCCGATGTTGACCATGGTGATGCCGCTCTTGTCGGCCCGCATGAGGTGGTAGGCCGGCATCTGCGGCAGCCGGGGCGGCGCCACGCCCAGTTCGTCGCCCGGCTGGGCGGGCAGGCCGGTGCGGCGCGTGACGACATTGCCGGGTTCGACGAAGGCGACGTATTCGCTGTCCGGCTTGGCCATTTCGGCATGGCCCAGGCGCACGAATTCATCGATGTAGAACTGGTAGTTGGTGAACAGCACGAAGTTCTGGAACCACTCGGGCGCGGTGCCGGTGTAGTGGCGCAGGCGGTGCAGCGAATAGTCCACGCGCGGGGCGGTGAAGAGCGACAGAGGCTGCGCCTCGCCCGGGCGGGGGGCCCAGGTGCCGTTGGCGATGCCGTCGTCCATGGCCTCCAGGTCGGGCAGATCGAACACGTCGCGCATGAGCATGCGGCGCTGGGCGGTCAGCGTGCCCTCGATGTGGTCGTGCTCGGCGAACGAGAAGTGGATGGGGATGGGCTGGCTGCTGATGCCCACCTCCAGCTCGATGTTGTGGCTGTCGCGCAGCAGGCGGAACTGCTCGGCGTAATAGTTCGCGAACAGGTCGGGCCGGGTCAGGGTGGTTTCGTAGCGGCCGGGGCCTTCCACGAAGCCGTAGGCCAGCTGGGTGGCGGCGCGGGCCACGGTGGTGGTCTGCACCCGAACGAAGGGATAGAACGCCCGCACATGGCTGGCCGGGGTTTCGCCGGCGACGAAGCGCTGCATGGCCTCGCGCAGATGCCCGATCTGCTGCTGGTAGATGCGCTGCACCTGGGCCAGCGCATCGGCGGGGTCGGTATGGAGGGTGGGCTCGGTGAAGTCTGGGATCTGGGCCATGGCGCCTATTGTCCACGGGCAAGCGGGTCAGCCGGATGACGGGCCCGCTATCTTTTCAGCAGCCACTCGCGCGTCTGGCGCGGGTCCATGGGCGGCGAGATCAGATAGCCCTGTGCCAGGTGGCAGCCCAGGGTGCGCAGCAGGTCGTGCTGCGCGGCCGTTTCCACGCCCTCGGCCACGGTCGTGATCTGCAGGCTGCGGCCCATCTGCACGATGGCAGTGACGATGGCCACGTCGTCCTCGTTGCCGGGCGTATCGGCCACGAACGAGCGGTCGATCTTGAGCTTGTCGATGGGATAGCGCTTCAAATAGGCGAGCGACGAATATCCGGTGCCGAAATCGTCGATGGACACGCGCACGCCCAGCGCCTTGAGCGCATCGAGGGTGCTGCGCACCTGGTCGGCATCGTGCATGAGCACCGATTCGGTGATCTCGATCTCCAGAAAGCGCGGCGCCAGGCCCGTCTGGTGCAGCACGCTCGCGATCTCGCCGGCCACGTCGCGCTGGCGGAATTCGAGCGCCGAGAGGTTCACAGCCACCGGCACCTGCGGCAGGCCTTCGTCGTGCCAGGCCCGCGTCTGCCGGCAGGCCTCGACCAGGACCCAGCGGCCGATCGGCGTGATGAGCCCGCGCGCTTCGGCGAAGGCGATGAAGTCGATCGGCCCGACCAGATCGCGCTCGGGGTGGCGCCAGCGCACGAGTGCCTCGAAACCTACGAGCATGCCGTCTTCGAGCCGCACCTGCGGCTGGTAGTGCAGTACGAAGGCGCCGTGCATGATCGCGTCGCGCAGCAGGCGCTCGTGCTGCAGCACGCCGGTGGACGGGATCTCCATGCCCGGTGCATAGGCCTGCCGGTTGGCGCGGCCGCTGTGCTTGGCCTGCTGCATGGCCGCGTCGGCGCGGCGCACCAGTTCGGTGGCGCTGTCGCCGTCCTCGGGATACATGCTCACGCCGATGGAGACCGACACCGACAGCGGCGTGCCTTCGGCGTGGAACACGGCGCACACGTCCGCCAGCAGCTGGTCGGCCACTGCCAGGGCTGACGGCCGATCCGGCGCGTCGCCCAGCACCACGACGAATTCGTCGCCCCCCACGCGCGCCACGATGTCGCCGGGGCGCACGCCCTGCACCAGCCGGCGCGAGACCTCGCACAGCAGCATGTCGCCGGCCTGGTGGCCCAGCGAATCGTTCACCGTCTTGAAATGGTCCAGGTTGATGAACAGCACGGCGGCGGACTGCGGAAGGCGCCGTGCCGTCTCGATCACCCCGGTGAGCCGCTCCATGAGCGTGCCGCGGTTGGGCAACTGCGTGAGCGCGTCGTGCGTGGCCAAAAAAGCCACGCGCTCCTGGGCCTGGCGGCGCGCGGAGATGTCGCGCAGCACCGCGATGCGGTAGTCCGCGCCTTTCCAGGGCATGGACTTGCCGACGATCTCCACCGGCACGTGCCGGCCGTCGCGGTGCAGCACCGTGGCTTCATAAGGCTCTTCGCGGCCTTCGCGCACATAGGCTTCGGTGACGGGGCGGAACGCTTCGCTCACGAAGTCGAGCATGCGCTGGCCGCGGACTTCGTCCAGCGTGTAACCCATCAGCCGCGTGAGCGCCTCGTTGAAATCGGTGACCAGGCCTTCGCGGTGGAACACGATCGCCTCTTCGGTGGCCTGCGAGAACTTGCGCATGCGCTCTTCGCTCTCGCGCACGGCACGCTCGGCCTCCCAGTGGTGGGTGATGTCGTTGATGAGCACGAAAGCGCCCATCAGGCCGAGTTGGTGGTGCAGGTGGGGAATGAGGTTGACCTCGATCATGCGCGTGGCGCCGCCCCGCACGCGCTGCTTGCGCGTGTACTGCACGCGCTGGCCCTGCAGCACCTGCTGCACCTGGGGCTGGATCGAGGCCCAGGCGGCGTCGCCGATGGCCTCCTGCACCGTCTTGCCCAGAATGGCCTCGACGGTGTGGCCCGTCGATTCGGCGTAGCCCTGGTTGGCGAAAACACAACGCAGCGTGGACGATTCGAAGTACGCGAGCAGCGCCGGGACGGAGTCGGCCAGAAGCCGCAGCAAGGAACTGCTGCAGTGGGGGTCCTGGGGAGGACCGTCCGCTTGGCTTGATGTGTCTGGCATGTCCCACCCGCTTTGTATCTCGAAGTTTTATAGCCGATCGGGGCTCCGCTGGCGAGGGTGCAAGCCCTTGCACGCCCGGCCCCGGGATAATCCGGGGATGACTTCTTCCGTTTCCGGCGCTGGCGCCGAGTTCTCATCCCTGGCGCTGCACCCCGCGACCCTGTCCAACCTGCAGCAGCTGGGCTATACCCGCATGACGCCGATCCAGGCCGCGAGCCTTCCCGTGGCCCTCTTGGGCCGCGACCTGATCGCCCAGGCCAGCACCGGCAGCGGCAAGACGGCCGCCTTCGCGCTGGCATTGCTGGCCAACCTCAATGCGCGGCGCTTCGCCGTGCAGGCCCTGGTGCTGTGCCCCACGCGCGAGCTGGCCGACCAGGTCGCCACCGAAGTGCGGCGCCTGGCCCGCGCCCAGGAAAACATCAAGGTGGTCACGCTGTGCGGCGGCGTGCCGCTGCGTGGCCAGATCGCCAGCCTGGAGCATGGCGCCCACATCGTGGTCGGCACGCCCGGCCGCGTGATGGACCATCTGGAGCGCGGCACGCTCGATTTGCAGGCGCTCAACACCCTGGTGCTCGACGAGGCCGACCGCATGCTGGACATGGGGTTCTTCGACGACATCGCCAAGGTCGCGCGCCAGTGCCCGGCCGAGCGCCAGACGCTGCTGTTTTCCGCCACGTACCCCGAAGGCATCGAACGCCTGGCGCGCCAGTTCATGAAGGAGCCGCAGCGCATCACCGTGCAGGCCCAGCATGGCTCGGCCAAGATCGCGCAGCGCTGGTACGAGGTGAAGGACAACGAGCGGCTGCATGCCGTGTCGATGCTGCTCAACCACTTCCGGCCCGAATCGGCCATCGCCTTTTGCAACACCAAGCAGCAGTGCCGCGACCTGGTGGGCGTGCTGCAGGCGCAGGGCTTTCACGCACTGGCGCTGTACGGCGAACTGGAGCAGCGCGAGCGCGACCAGGTGCTGGTGCAGTTCGCCAACCGCAGCTGCACGGTGCTGGTGGCGACCGACGTGGCCGCGCGCGGCCTCGACATCGCGCAGTTGCAGGCGGTGATCAACGTGGACGTGACGCCCGACCCGGAAATCCACGTGCACCGCATCGGCCGCACAGGCCGCGCCGATGCCGAAGGCCTCGCCTTGAGCCTGGCCAGCCTGCCCGAGATGGGCAGCGTAGGCAAGATCGAGCAGTTGCAGGGCCGCGAGTCGGAATGGCATCCACTGTCCGAGCTCACCGCAGCACCGGGCGGGCCGCTGCTGCCGCCCATGGCCACCATCCAGATCATCGGCGGGCGCAAGGAAAAGATCCGCGCCGGCGACGTGCTGGGTGCGCTCACCGGCGAGATGGGCTTCACGCGCGAACAGGTGGGCAAGATCAACGTGAACGACTTCTCCACCTACGTGGCCGTGGAGCGCGGCATTGCGCAGGACGTGGTGCGGCGCCTGGCGTCCGGCCGGGTCAAGGGCAAGCTGGTGAAGGCACGGCTGGTGGACGGCGACTGATCGCAGGGCTGGCCCATGCCGTCGCGCCAATCGCCTTCAGGCCCCGGCACCACGGGTGATGCCGGCCCGGCCGCGCTGGCGCCCCGCACGCTGCTGTGGGGTTCGGTGGCGGTGGCGCTGGTCACCATCGTGCTCAAGACGCTGGCCTGGCACCTCACCGGGTCGGTAGGGCTGCTGTCGGACGCGCTGGAATCGTTCGTCAACCTGGCGGGCGCCATTTTCGCGCTGGCCATGGTGACGGTCGCGCAGCGGCCGGCCGACGACGACCACCCTTACGGGCACCACAAGGCCGAGTACTTTTCGTCCGGTTTCGAAGGCATTCTGATCGTGGGCGCTGCGGCGGCCATCTTCTGGGCGGCGGCGCATCGGCTGTCTTCGCCGCAGCCGCTGGAGCAGGTCGGCTGGGGGCTGGCGCTGTCCGTGGCCAGTTCGGCGCTGAACGGCGGGCTGGCCTGGCTGATGTTCCGGTCCGCGCGCGTGCACCGGTCGGTGGCGCTGGAAGGCGATGCGCGGCACCTGGTCACCGATGTGTGGACCTCGGCCGGCGTGGTGGTGGGCATCGGCGCGGCCAGCGCCACGGGCTGGCTGTGGCTCGACCCGGTGGTGGCGATGGCCGTGGCGCTCAACATCCTGAAAGAAGGCGGGCACATGGTGTGGCGCGCGTCCCAGGGCCTGATGGACGCGGCGGTCGAGCCCGAGGCGCAGGCCGCCATCGACGCAGCGCTGCAGGCCTTCGCCCAGGCCGAACCGCAGGTGCGCTTCGACCACCTGGCCACGCGCCAGGCCGGGCAGCGCCGCTTTGCCGGCCTGCACATGCACGTGCCGGCCGACTGGAGCCTGGGCCGGGCCGCCCAGTTGCGCGGCGCCGTGGAGGCCGCGCTGATGCACGCCGTGCCCGGCTTGCGCGTGACCATCGAGCTGCTGCCCGTCGGGGTGGAGGCATTTCTGGAAGAACCGAAGGATTCCGCACCATGATGAGTGTGTTGCAGCGCGTGCGCGAAGCGCGCGTGGAAGTGGAGGGCGAGGTCGTGGGCCGCATCGGCCAGGGCCTGCTGGTGCTGGTGTGCGCCGAACGCGGCGACACCGAAGCCGAGGCCGAACGGCTGCTGTCCAAGTTGCTGAAGCTGCGGGTGTTTGCCGACGACGCCGGCAAGATGAACCGCAGCGTGCAGGACGTGGGTGGCGGCCTGCTGCTGGTCAGCCAGTTCACGCTGGTGGCCGACACCCGGGGCGGCAACCGTCCCAGCTTCACCGATGCCGCCGCCCCGCAGGACGGCCGCCGGCTGTTCGACCATTTCGTGGACCAGGCACGTTTGCAGCACCCCGTGGTTCAGACGGGCCGGTTCGCCACGGAGATGCAGGTGCACCTGATCAACGACGGGCCGATCACGATCCCGCTGCGCATCCCTCCGCCGGGATAGCGCCCGGCAACTTGGCGGCGGCAGTGCCCAGCCGCGTCGTTAGCCGCGTCGTCAGCCGCGCCAGAAGAAGGCTGCCGCCATGCCGAGACCGGTCGCCACGATGCCTGCGCGAAGCCAGGGCGCCGGAATGCGCCGCGCCAGGCGTGCTCCGCCGTAGCCGCCGGCGGTGGCCGCCACCATCATGCCCAGCGCCTGGGGCCACAGCACCAGGCCGCCCGCCGCATAGACGGCGACGGCGATGGCGGTGAGCAGGGCGGAAACCAGATTCTTGAGTCCGTTCATGGCGTGCAGCGGCATGGAGCCCAGCAGTCCGAACAGCGCCAGCAGCAAGATGCCCAGCCCGCCGTTGAAGTAGCCGCCATACACCGACACGGCCAGCACGCCCACCACGGCGCGGGCCGGGGAGGGGGTTGAGTGCGCGCCGGCCGTCCAGCGGCGCAGCAGCGGGGCCATGGCGAACAGGGCGGTGGCCGCGAGCAGCAGCCAGGGCACGGCGCGGCGGAAGGCGGCCTCGGGCGTGACGAGCAGCAGCCCCGCACCGGCGGCGCCGCCCAGCAGCGAGAGCGCGACGAGCCATCCCATCGACAGCCCCGGCGGCGCTTGGACGTCTTCGCGGAACCCCCACGCGCCTGCGGCATAGCCGGGCAGCAAAGCCACAGTGCCGGTGGCGTTCGCCATCACGGGCGGCACACCGGTGAAGGCCAGTGCCGGCAGCGTGAGAAAGCTGCCGCCGCCGGCCACGGCATTCAGCGCGCCCGCCACGAAAGCGGCCGCGAGCAGCATGGCCCAGGTTTCAAGCATGGGGAAAGTCTCCGTCGATGGGGCGCTGGCGGCCCGTTGCACCGATGGTAGGGGCGTGGCGGCAGGCCACTGCGCGCACGCCGGTCAAAAGACCCGTCACCTTTTGCGCCGGGATGCGGGGATGCCGGGCGGCAGGGTCGGCCGATGGAGTGCGGGACCTGGGGCCTGGCCGAACCGTCGGCTCAGTCCGCGTACGGGTCGTCGAAGCCCAGTTCCTCGAGGATGGCGGTTTCGTAGGCCTCCATCTCGTCGGCGTCTTCGGCGCTGGTTTCGTGGTCCCAGCCCTGGGCGTGCAGGGTACCGTGGACCAGCAGGTGGGCATAGTGCGCGCGCAGGTCCCGGTTCTGCTCGCGGGCTTCGCGCGCCACCACGGGCGCGCACAGCACCAGGTCGGCCATCACTACGGGCTCTTGCGCGTAGTCGAAGGTGAGCACGTTCGTGGCGTAGTCCTTCTGGCGGTATTCGCGGTTGAGCGCCTGGCCCTCTTCGGCATCGACGATGCGCACGGTGATCTCGGCGTCGCTGGACAGCGCGTGGCGGATGAAGCGCGCGGCGGCGTGGCGGGGCAGGGCGGCGCGGTGCTCCTGCGCCTCAGGAAAGCGTGCGAACTGCAGCGACAGGGTCAGGTGGTTCAAGGTCATTTTGGCCTCTGGCGCATGATTCACTAGGGCGGTGTGCTATCAATTCAGGAGTGGCCTGCGCGGCTGCCTGCCGAGCGCTGCGCGTCGTAGGCGTCCACGATGCGGGCGATGAGAGGGTGGCGCACGACGTCGGCCGTGGTGAACCGGGTGATCGCAATGCCCTTGACGCGCTTGAGCACCCGCTCGGCATCGATCAGACCGCTCATCGCGCCCTTGGGCAGGTCGATCTGGCTGACGTCGCCCGTCACCACCGCGCGGGCGCCGAAGCCGATGCGGGTGAGGAACATCTTCATCTGCTCGGGCGTGGTGTTCTGGGCCTCGTCCAGGATGATGAAGGCGTTGTTCAGCGTGCGCCCGCGCATGAACGCCAGCGGCGCGATCTCCAGCGCATTGCGCTCGAAGGCCTTCTGCACCTTTTCGTACCCCATGAGGTCGTAGAGCGCGTCGTACAGCGGGCGCAGGTAAGGGTCCACCTTCTGCGTGAGGTCGCCCGGCAGGAAGCCCAGGCGCTCGCCGGCCTCGACGGCTGGGCGGGTCAGCACGATGCGCTGCACCGCATTGCGCTCGAGCGCATCCACCGCGCAGGCGACGGCCAGGTAGGTCTTGCCGGTGCCGGCGGGGCCGATGCCGAAGGTGATGTCGTGGCTGGCGATGTTGTCCAGGTAGTTGCTTTGCGTGGGCGTGCGGGCGCGCAGGTCGGCCCGGCGGGTGTTGAGCGTCACCGCGCCGTCACCGGGCGCCTCCAGCATCGAGCTGTCGCCGGCCAGCATGAGCTGCAGGTGTTCCTTGGCGATGGGGCGCTCGGCCATTTCGTACAGGGCCTGCAGCAGCTCCATGGCCTGCGTGGCCTTGGCCTTCGGCCCGTCCACCTTGAACTGCTCGTGCCGGTGCGCGATGCTGACCGACAGCGCCGTCTCGATGGTGCGCAGGTTGGCATCGGCCGGGCCGCACAGGTGCGCCAGGCGGGTGTTGTTGTGGGGAGTGAAGGTGTGTCGCAGGATCACGCGGATAATTCCGGTTGGATGGCCGCAACAGCGCGGCGAAGGACATCAATGATAGGCAAACTCACCGGCACGCTGCTGGAAAAAAATCCGCCAGAGGTGCTGCTGGACTGCCACGGCGTCGGCTACGAGGTGCAGGTGCCCATGAGCACCTTCTACAACCTGCCGCCCGTGGGCGAACGCGTGGCCCTGCTCACCCAGTTCATCGTGCGCGAAGACGCGCAACTGCTCTACGGCTTCGCCACGGCGACCGAGCGGCAGGCGTTCCGCGAACTCATCAAGATTTCGGGGGTGGGCCCGCGCACCGCGCTGTCCATCCTGAGCGGCATGGGGGTTTCCGACCTCGCCCAGGCGATTTCCCTGCAGGAAGCGGGGCGCCTGGTGAAGGTGCCCGGCATCGGCAAGAAAACCGCCGAGCGCCTGCTGCTGGAGCTCAAGGGCAAGCTCGGGGCCGACATCGGCGCCCATGCGCACGCCACGAGCGATGCCCAGGCCGACATCCTCCAGGCCCTGCTGGCGCTGGGCTACAACGACAAGGAAGCCGCGGCCGCGCTGAAGGCACTGCCCCAGGACGTGGGTGTGAGCGACGGGATCAAGCTGGCGCTCAAGTCGCTGGCCAAGTGAGGCGGGGCGGAGCGATGCGCTGGCCTTGAAGGGCTGACCCAGGCCCGTCCGCGGACCCGCAGGCCGTGGTGTGGCGAGATCGACCTGCGGGCGAAAAATCAATCAAAAAAAGGGAGTTGTTTCATGGGAAAAAGCCATTGGATGGTTCGAAGTACGCTGCTGCTCGCCGTCGCCTGCCTGGCGTATGGCTGCGGCGGTGGTGGGGGTGGTGATGGACTCGGTGGCAGCCAGACCGTCGCGGCCGCTGTTGCGGGCGGCGGGCCGGCGTCCGAACCCCTGCAGGTCGGATCGGCCGTGCAACCGGCGGGGTCGGACGCCGAGGGTTTCGGCATCAAACAGCAGCGGCCTGTGGGCCCGCAGGCGGAGCCGGCCCGGGTGGCTTTGCCGGCCCTGGTACGGCAGAAGTCCGCGCAGGTCCGGCATGCCGGTGCACGCCCCGTGGGCGATGCCCGTGCGGTGGATGCCACGGCGACGGCGCAAAGCCTGCAGCGGCTGCTGCAGTGGACGCCGACGGCCAGCGGCGGCATGAAAGCGGCGGTGAGTTTTTCTTCCCAGGACGCGCAGGGACTGCGCCTGGGCTTGCAGGTGCGCCAGATGCCGGCGGATGCGGTGGTGCGGGTGTATCGGCAGGACCGCCCTGCGTTGGTGTATGAAATCACCGGCCAGGCCATCCTGCAAATAATCGAGCGCAATGCCGCGGCCGGCGATGCCTCGGACAACGGGCGGACCTGGTGGACGCCGGATTCCGGCGCCAGCGAGGCCACGCTCGAGATCGAACTGCCTGCCGGCGTGCCCGCCACCGCGCTGGACGTGGCGGTCCCGGCGCTCGCGCACCTGTTCGAGAACATGTCCCTGCCTCCCGAGGGCGCCCTGGCCGCCAAAGCCGTTGGCGACGCCATCGCCTGCAATCTCGATTCGACCTGCTTCGATGAATACGCTGCCCAACGCGATGCAGTCGCACGCATGCTCTTCGTGGACAACGGCAAGGCCTACGTCTGCACCGGGACGCTGCTGAATGACCGCGACGCCACGAGAACGCCGTATTTCCTGAGCGCCAACCACTGCATCGCTTCGCAGACCGTGGCATCCACCTTGCAGACGGACTGGTTCTTTCGATCGCAGGCCTGCAACAGCGGCACGCTGTCGCCGCAGTCCACGGCACGCACGGGCGGCGCGACGCTCCTGGTTGCCAGTGCGGACACCGATACCGCCCTGTTGCGGCTGAACGAGGCCCCGCCCGCCGGCGCCGTGTTCGCCGCCTGGGACGCCAGCCCGCAGGCCGAGGCAACCTCTGTGGTCGGCATCCACCATCCCCGCGGAGACCTGCAGAAGATCAGCACCGGCAGCATCATGGGCACGTTGGCCTGCACCAACGATACGGACGGCTCGATGCTGTGCGACTCGTCAACGGATGCCTCTGCCGGCTATTACGACGTCGGGTTCGACCGCGGAACGGTGGAAGACGGTAGCAGCGGCTCAGCCATCTTCCGTGAGGGCCGCGTGATCGGCACCCTGTACGGGTTCGCTGCCAGCGCGCAGTGCTCCGTGAACGATGTGCGGGTGTATGGCCGGTTCGATCTTGCCTATCAGAAGGGGCTCAAGCAATGGTTGTCTCCGCCGGTCGGCATTCCCCCGGCTTGGCGCCATGCGGCTCACCGATTCTTGCCCCGGCCGGGTGGCGTGCATGTCCATGCCGATTTCTCGGTCCGCCCTGGCTTCCCCGATGGGAGCGCAAATTCGACCCGGAGTGAATGGATGGTGTCGCGTCAGCGGTCCTGAGACTGCGATGCGTAAAGGAGTATGTAAATTGATGAAATCGCCAGCCGGGTGCCGTGGGGCTGTGGCACATTTTCCAATTCGGGACCTTCTGGTCATTCCCGATGTCATCACAGGAGTGGTTCCATGCAACCCGTAATGAAAAGATTTCGATTTTTAGCCCTCCTGGCCGCGGTTTCCGTGCTGGCCGCGTGCGGCGGTGGCGGAAGCGGCGCCGAGACGGCGCAGGCTGCGGCCGCTCCTTCGGCAAAGGCGCTGGTGTACAGCGTGGAATCGCGTGAGCAGCCGGCCTCCGCCGTGCAGGACGTGGCGCGGCTCAAGGACCGGGTGGCGCGCCAGGCGATCGCGCCGGCGCGCATTGCGCTCGGGCCGCTGGACCAGTCCAAGGAAGCGGCGGCGGATTCGGGCGGCATCGGCCCGCGCCAGGTCGGCGCGCCCCGCAGCGTCTCCCAGACCGCGAACGCCAGTGCCACCCTGCAGCAGTTGCAGTGGACCCCAACGGCGAACGGTGGGCAGATCGCCGCTTTGAGCTTCTCCGCCGATGGCGCGCACGGCATCCGCCTGGGCGTGCTGGTGCGCAAGCTGCCCGGCAGCGCCGTTCTGCGGGTGTACAGCCAGGCCAAGCCTTCGGCCGTGTTCGAGATCGCCGGCCAGGAAGTGCTGCAGGTCCTCGAGCGCAACCAGGCAGCGGGCGACACGTCCGATGCCGGCCACACGTGGTGGACGCCCGATACGGGTGGCGACGAAGCCACGCTCGAGATCGAACTGCCGGCCGGCACGCCTGCCAGTGCGCTTGACCTTTCGGTGCCGCGCCTGTCGCAAATCTACGCCAACCTGTCGCTGCCGACGGCCGACGAATTCGAGCAGGCCAAGATCAACGAGTCCGACGCCTGCAACCTCGATTCGACCTGCTACAACGAATACGCCAGCCAGCGCAATGCCGTCGCCCGGATGCTGTTCGTGCGCGAAGACGGCAAAGCGTATTTGTGCACCGGCACGCTGCTGAACGACCGCGATGGCACCGGCACGCCGTATTTCATCTCGGCCAATCACTGCATCTCCACGCAGACCGTGGCCTCCACGCTGCGCACCGACTGGTTCTACCGCTCGCCCAGCTGCAACAGCCGCACGCTGTCGGCAAGCACCACGGCCCGCACGGGTGGCGCCACGCTGCTCTACGCGACCGCCAGCAGCGACACGTCTTTCCTGCGCCTGAATGAAGCGCCGCCCGCCGGCGCCGTGTTCGCGGCATGGAACGCCAATCCCCAGGCAGTGGGTGGCGCCGTGGTCGGCATCCACCATCCCAGCGGGGACCTGCAGAAGATCAGCTTCGGCAACCTGGCTTCGCTCAGCACGTGCACGTCCCTCAGCGGCACCAACTTCACGTGCAGCGGCACCAGCGGCAACTTCTATCGGGTGACGTGGAGCCAGGGCACGACCGAGGGCGGCAGCAGCGGCTCGGGCATCTTTGCTGGTGGAGCTCTGATCGGCACGCTCTACGGCGGCAGCGCCGTGTGCACCAACAAGGCCTCGTCCGATTTCTACGGCCGTTTCGACGTGGCGTACAACGCGGCCATCAAGGACTGGTTGTCGCCCGCCACCAGCACCAGCGGCCGGACCGCCGTGTACCGCTTCTTCAACGGCAGCACAGGGGCCCATTTCTTCACGGCCAGTGCCGGTGAGCGCGATTTCGTGATCAGCACCTATCCGGCGTTCGCGTATGAAGGCGTGGCCTTCTATGCCTACGGCGGCGCCACTGCGGGGCAAAGCGCGGTCTACCGGTTCTTCAACAAGAGCAACGGCGCCCATTTCTACACCATCGATGCGGGCGAACGCGACTTCGTGCGCGCCACCTACCCGTCGTTCGAATACGAAGGCCCGATCTGGTACGCCCAGACCGGCGCCGGCAACGGTGCCACCGCCATGTACCGGTTCTTCAACAAGAGCAACGGCACGCATTTCTACACCATCAGCCAGGGCGAACGCGACTTCGTGCAGGCCACCTACCCGGTGTACCAATACGAAGGCCCCGTCTACTACGCCTGGACCGCCAACTGACCCGCACCGCATGAGCATTCAGACCGACGACTTCGCACCCGCCCCCGCCAAACGCGTGATCTCCGCCGCTCCGGCCTCCCCCCAGGAGGAGGCGCTGGAGCGGGCGCTGCGCCCCAAGCTGCTGCAGGAGTACGTCGGTCAGGCCAAGGCGCGCGAGCAGCTCGAGATATTCATCGGCGCAGCGCGCAAGCGCGGCGAGGCGCTGGACCATGTGCTGCTGTTCGGCCCGCCGGGGCTGGGCAAGACCACGCTCAGCCACATCATCGCGGCCGAACTCGGGGTCAACCTCCGCCAGACCTCCGGCCCCGTGCTGGAAAAACCCAAGGACCTGGCCGCGCTGCTGACCAACCTGGAGCGCAACGACGTCCTGTTCATCGACGAGATCCACCGCCTCTCGCCCGTGGTGGAGGAAATCCTCTACCCCGCGCTGGAGGATTACCAGATCGACATCATGATCGGTGAAGGGCCTGCGGCGCGCAGCATCAAGCTCGATCTGCAGCCCTTCACGCTCGTGGGCGCGACCACGCGGGCCGGCATGCTGACCAACCCGCTGCGCGACCGCTTCGGCATCGTCGCGCGGTTGGAGTTCTACACCCCCGAAGAGCTTTCGCGCATCGTGATGCGCAGCGCCGGCTTGCTCAACACGCCAATCGAGCCGGACGGCGGCTTCGAGATCGCGCGGCGGTCACGCGGCACGCCGCGCATTGCCAACCGCCTGCTGCGCCGGGTGCGCGACTACGCCGACGTGAAAGGCACGGGCCAGATCACGTTGGACATCGCCCAGCGCGCACTCACCATGCTCGATGTGGACCCGCAGGGCTTCGACGTGATGGACCGCAAGCTGCTGGAGGCCGTGATCCACCGTTTCGACGGCGGGCCTGTGGGCCTGGACAACATCGCGGCCAGCATCGGGGAGGAGTCCGGCACCATCGAGGACGTGATCGAGCCTTATCTCATCCAGCAAGGCTATCTGCAGCGCACACCGCGCGGCCGCGTGGCCACGCTGGCGGCCTATCGCCATCTGGGCGTGGCGCCTTCCCGCAACCATTCCGATCTGTTCGGCGGGCCGCCTTCGGTGGCTTGATCCATCGCTTCCCGACCCCTTGTCCAAAAGCTCCTGCGGCTTCATGGCAGCAGCCAGATTACGCGCAGGGGATCTGCGCGGGTCGCAGTCTCAACGCCCAGTGAATTCTCGCTTGTCGCCCTTCGATTTCTGGTGTTTACTCCCCTATCCGCCTTCGCTGCGAGATCGTCAAAAAGCATCGCTGCCAGGTGCGGATATTGATCGACAAACTTTTTTTGGGAGAGGGATACTCACATGGATCCGATTCTGGGCCAGATCATTCTTTGGGCCGTGCCATGGGTTCCGCAGGGCTGGGCCCTGTGCGACGGCACACTGCTGTCAATCAATCAGAACCAGGCGCTCTACTCGCTGCTGGGTACCCGCTACGGCGGCGATGGCGTCAACACCTTCGCCTTGCCCGATCTGCGCAACCGGGTTCCGCTCGGTTCCCAGAACATGGCGACCATTGCCGGTACGAGCGGTGCCGTCACGGCGTCCACCAACGCCGTCGGCGCTGCGATCCTGTCGCTCGCCAACCTGCCGGCCCACAGCCACGGCGTGACGGTGGCTACAGGTGGAACGGCCGCAGTGTCCATTCCCGCTGACGACACCACGGGCGACAACAACGTTCCAAGCAACGCATTAGTGATGGGCAAGGGGGCTGCTGGCAGCACACCCGCCAAGGTGTACAGCTCCAAGTCGGCTACCACGACGCTCAAGCCCTTCGATGCACCCTTGACCCTGCCTGCCATCACCACGCAACCGGCCGGCAGCGCTACGCCCACGCCCGTGCAGATGAACGTGCCCGTCACGGTCAGCACGTTGCAACCTGGCCTCACGCTGAACTTCATCATTGCCGTGAACGGTATCTATCCGTCGCGTCCCTGACCGCAGTTAGGCATGCAGGCCATGGCCTGCATGCCACCATTGCCATGCAGGCGCGGCCAGCGCTGCGGTGGCGATGGCCGACGAGGCCGGGGCAACCCGGCCTTTCTTTCTTTCTTTCTTTCTTTCTTTCTTTCTTTCTTTCTTTCTTTCTTTCTTTCTTTCTTTTGCGGGCCATCGCGCAGGAGCCCGTCGGTGCTTCAGTTCAGGTCAGCGCGCCCCGGGCGTCCACGCGGATGATCCGCTCCACCACCCCGTGCGCCAGCCCGCCGCGCACCCCGATCAAGAAGTCGTACAGGTTCACCGTCGGGTCGCAATGGCCGGGAATGAGCCACAGCATCCGGCCCAGCGAGGGCAACCGGGCCTTGTTGCCGTCGGCGTACAGGATTCCATGCTCATCGCCGCCGTTGGCGTAGCGCAGTGCCCGCTCGGGCGGCAGCATCGCCACGATCGGCAAGCCCGAATCGATGGCGTGGCTCTTGTGGCCGGCGTCGCACACCGCGTGCGTTTCCTGGCTGGAGATGACCTGTGTCTTGACGAAAAGGGCGTGCTCGAATACGGGCTGGGCGGGCTCCCGCTCGTTGCTGGCGTAGTCGGCATCCATGAAAAGAAATGAACCCGCCTGCAACTCGCCGTAGACGCCGCTGGCCGCCTCGTGCACCAGCGTGCCGGTGCCCGCGCCGGTGACCAGGGGTACTGGCAGTCCGGCCGCGGCGATCAGGTCGCGCGTGTGGCGCGCAGCCTGGACCACCGTGGCGATGGCTTCCCTGCGGGCTTGCGCGCCCCGCAAATGCTGTGCGCGGCCGTGGTAGGCATGCAGGCCGGCAAAGCGCAGCCGGGCATGGCGCGACACGGCCAGCGCCAGGGCCACGGCCGGCTCGCCCGGCGGCACGCCGCAGCGCCGCTGGCCCACGTCGATTTCCACGAAGACATCGATGCCCGCGTCGCTGGCGGTGACGGCCATGGCCTCGGCCAGGCGCTCGATGCCTTCCTCGCTGTCCACCGCCAGGGCCAGGCGCCCGCCGCGCAGGCCGAGCTGGTGCGCCAGGCGCGCCACGCGCAGCAGCTTGGCGCCGGCGATCACCTGGTTGCTGATGTACAGGTCGTTCACGCCGGCGGCGGCCAGTGCCTCGGCCTCGCTCACCTTCTGCACGCAGGCGCCGGTGGCGCCCGCCTGCTGCATGAGCAGCGCGAGTTCGGCGCTCTTGTGCAGCTTGGCGTGCGGCCGCCAGCGCACCTGGTGCTTGCGCGCGAAGTCGGCCATGCGCTGGATGTTGCGTTCCATGGCGTCGAGGTCCACGACGAGTGCGGGGGTGTCGATCAGGTCGACGCGCAGGCCGATGCTGGCGCGCAGGGAATCAGGAATGGGCTTCATCGCGCGTGGCGTTGTCCAGGTGCTGTGTGTCGGCCCAGCCGACGAGGGTGAGTCCGTTGTCGGTCCAGAGCAGGCGGTTGATGGCTGCGTTGGTGAGTTGCCAGGTGCGCGGTGCCTGCAGTTCCTGACCGGTGGCAGCCCGGTACAGCACGTCCATGACCCCGCCGTGGGCCACCAGCACCACCAGTTCGCCCGGATGGCGCTGCGCCAGCCGGTCGGTGGTCCGGGTGATGCGCTCGCGAAACACAAGCAGCGATTCGCCGCCCTCTGGCACGAAATGCGGGTCGCGCTGGCGCCAGCGGCGGGCTTCTTCGGGCAGTTCGGTCTCGATCTCGGCGAAGGTGCGGCCCTGCAGCTGGCCGAAGCTGCGTTCACGCAAACCGGGCTCTGCGATCAGCGGTGCCCCGGTGGTGTCCGCCACGGCCTGCGCGGTGGCGTGGGCGCGCTGCAGGTCGCTGGCATAGATGGCGGCCACCGGCTCGCCGGCCAGGGCCTCGCCCACGCGGCGCGCCTGCCACAGGCCGGTGTGGTTGAGCGGAATGTCCAGGTGGCCCTGGATCCGCGTGTCCACGTTCCAGGCGGTCTCTCCGTGGCGGATGGCGATGATGCGGGTGGCTTGCATGGCGTGGGTCAGCGCGCGGGCGGCGCGAAGGTGGTGCGCACCTGGCGCGGGCCGGCGGGAGGTTGCGGAAAGCCGGTCAGTGCGGCGTCGAAGAGGATGCCGAAGATGGCCGGGTCGTTGGTCCACACATCCTCGTGCACGGCGGAGGTTTCATACACGATCTTCTGCGTGGCCGCGTCGCGCAGCACCAGGCTGGCCTCGCGCCGGTAGAGCGTGGGCGGGCGGTCCATCATCCAACTGCCGCCCATGCCCCAGCCCCAGCGGCCGCCATGGCCGCCGTAGCCCAGACCCAGGCCCCAGTGGGGATAGAACGGGTCGCCGTAGTAGGGCCAGTAGGCGGGCGTTGCATAGCTGGCCTGGGCGCCGATCTGCAGCACCAGCTTGGCATTGGCATCGTCGCGCTGCAGGCCCACGCGGGCGAGCGATTGCTGGGCCATGGCCTCGATGGGCGCGAACGACGCGGCCTGGGCCTGCTGCGACGGCAGGCGCTCCAGTCGGTAGGTGGGCGGCGAAGGCAGGGCGGCCAGCGTGGAATAGCTGTGCACGGCACTGTCCACGGTGCGGGTGACGGCGCAGCCGCCGAGCGTCAGCGCGGCAAGGGCCAGAACGATGGAATACCAGCAGCGCAGGGTCTTCATGGGTGTCTCCTGAAAGGGTCCGTCATGGGAAGGGCGCCGCTGGCACGAAGCGATGGGGCTTCAGGACAGCTGCACCACCTGCACGCCCGGCAATCCGGGTGCCGCCGGAAAGTCTTCGCGGTCGAAAGCCTTGTCACCGTCTTCGCTGGCGATGCCGGTCGCCTTCAGACCCTTGAAGTCGTGCAGTGTTCCATCGAGCAGGTGCGAAGGCACGATGTTCTGCAGTGCGTTGAACATGTTCTCCACGCGGCCGGGAAATTTCTTGTCCCACTCGCGCAGCATTTCGCCCACCTGCTTGCGCTGCAGGTTCTCCTGGCTACCGCACAGGTTGCAGGGAATGATGGGGAAATCGCGGTGCGTGGCCCAGCGCGCGGTGTCTTTTTCGGCCACGTAGGCCAGCGGGCGGATCACCACGTGCCGGCCGTCGTCGCTCACGAGCTTCGGGGGCATGGACTTGAGCTTGCCGCCGAAGAACATGTTGAGCAGCAGCGTCTGCAGGATGTCGTCCCGGTGGTGGCCCAGGGCGATCTTCGTGCAGCCCAGTTCATCGGCCACGCGGTACAGAATGCCGCGGCGCAGGCGGCTGCACAGGCTGCAGGTGGTCTTGCCCTCGGGGATGAGCCGCTTGACGATGCTGTAGGTGTCTTCGTTCTCGATGTGGAACGCCACGCCTTGCGATGCCAGGTACTCGGGCAGCACATGCTCGGGAAAGCCCGGCTGCTTCTGGTCGAGGTTCACGGCCACCAGATCGAAATGGATCGGCGCGCGCGCCTTGAGCTTGAGCAGGATGTCCAGCAAGGCGTAGCTGTCCTTGCCGCCCGACATGCACACCATCACCTTGTCGCCCTCTTCGATCATCTGGTAATCGACGATGGCCTTGCCCACCTCGCGGCACAGCCGCTTTTCCAGCTTGTGGGTCTCGCGCTCGATCTTCAGGCGGGCGGCAGGCGCCGCTGCGCTGTCGGCGGTGGCAGGGGCGTCCGGCAGGCCGAGCGGTTCGGGGGCGTCGGCGGTCCAGCCGCGGGCGGGGTCGTTCATTACGGCATTCATTGGGGTCACCACTGTCCTGTCTCGCTGCGAATGGCCACTTCGCAGTCGTCAAAAATTTCCAGCTTGGCGATCTTCACGCGCACGCCCAGCACGCCGGGCAGCAGCATGAGCCGGGCGCTGAGCTTGCCGATCAGGCTCTCCAGCAGGTTCACGTGCTCGGCCGTGCACTCGTCGATGATGATCTGACGCACCTTGCGGTAGTCGAGCACGTGCAGGATGTCGTCGTCGCTCGGGCGCAGGGGCTGCGTGCCCAGGTGCAGCTCGGCATCGACCTGGATCGGCTGCGGCGTGGTCTTCTCGTGCGCGAGGATGCCCAGGTTCGCGTCGAAGCGCAAACCGGTGAGCGTGAGAATCTGGGTGCCTGCGGCGTTGTACATAGGGTGTGCAAAGGAAAAGAAGGGGGCGGGCGAGCCGGCGCTCACATCATCGAAAAATCGCGCTCGAACCGCATCAGGTGCTGGCCGCCGTCCACCAGCAGCGTGGTGCCGGTGATTGAGCGATTTTCGAGCGCGAACTTCACGGTGGCGGCCACGTCGGCGGCAGTGGAGGAGCGGCCCAGCGGGCTCAGTGCGTGCAGCTGGCGGAATTTTTCACCTTCCAGCAGATGGCTGGTAAGGGTGAGGCCGGGCGCCACGCCCACCACCCGCACCCGGGGCGCGAGGGCCAGCGACAGCATGGTGCCGGCCGCCTCCAGCGCTGCCTTGGAGAGCGTGTAGCTCAGGAAGTCGGGGTTCTGGTTCCACAGCTTCTGGTCGAGCAGGTTGACGACGGCGCCTTGCACGCCGTCCGCCGCTTCGTCACTGCCGCCTGCCGCCGCCCGCTGCTCCAGGTGCGCGTGCAAACCCTGGGCCAGCAGGATGGGCGCTGCCGTATTGCTGCGCAGGTGCTGCTCGAGCGTGGCGAACCCGAAGCTGGCGGCATCGTCGTGCTCGAACAGCGAAGCGCTGTTGACCACCGCGTCCACCGCGCCGAAATGCTCCACCACGCGCGGCAGCAGGAAGCGCACGGCGGCCTCGTCCTGAAAGTCGGCATCAAAATGGGCGCTGGCGCATGAAAGACGCCGGCACTCTGCTACGGTTTCGATAGCATCCTGTTCGGAGTGCCGATAGTGCACCGCCACCTGCCAGCCGCCCGCTGCCAGCGCGAGCGCGATGTCGCGGCCCAGGCGCTTGGCGGCGCCGGTCACCAGCACGGTGCGAGGACGGGAGGGGGAGGGCATCGGGGACAATCGGGACCGTGACGACGACAGAACCCCCAAGTTTAACGACCGCCCTGGCGGCCCACATCGGCGAGGCCATTGCAGCGGCTGGCGGCTGGATCGGCTTCGACCGCTTCATGGCCCTGGCCCTGTACACCCCTGGCCTCGGCTACTACGCCAACGACTCCACCAAGTTCGGCCTGCTGCCCGGATCGGGCAGCGACTTCGTGACCGCGCCCGAACTCAGCCCCCTGTTTGGCCAGACCCTGGCCGTGCAGGTGGGCGAAGCCCTGGCGCAGACCGGCACGCACGAGGTGTGGGAATTCGGCGCCGGCTCCGGCGCATTGGCGCTGCAGTTACTCGGCGCCCTGGGCGACCGGGTGCAGCGCTACACCATCGTCGACCTGTCGGGCAGCCTGCGCGCTCGGCAGCAGGTGCTGCTGGGCGCCCATGCGCACAAGGTGCGATGGGTGGATGCGCTGCCCGAGCGCTTCGAAGGCGTGGTGGTGGGCAACGAAGTGCTGGACGCCATGCCCGTCAAGCTGCTGGCCCGCCACGGCGGACAAGCGGCCGGCGTGTGGCATGAACGCGGCGTGGTGGTGCAAAACGGCGCTTTCGCCTGGGCCGACCGCCCCACCGATCTGCGCCCACCGATCGAAGTGGAAGGCCCGCAGGACTACCTGACCGAGATCCATCCGCAGGGCGAAGGCTTCATCCGCACCCTGGCCGACCGGCTGGAGCGCGGCGCGGCCTTCCTGCTGGATTACGGCTTCGGCGAGGCGGAGTACTACCACCCCCAGCGCCACATGGGCACCGTCATGTGCCACCAGGGCCACCTGGCCGACAGCGACCCGCTGGTGGAGGTGGGCCGCAAGGACATTACCGCCCACGTCAATTTCACCGCCATGGCCCTGGCCGCGCAGGAGGCGGGCCTGCAGGTGCTGGGCTACACCACGCAGGCGCACTTCCTCATCAATTGCGGGCTGGCCCAGCGCATGGTGGAGTTGCCCGTGCTCGAACGCGCGACGGCGGCCAAACTGGTCATGGAGCACGAGATGGGTGAGCTGTTCAAGGTGCTGGCCCTGGGCGCGGGCGACCCGTGGGAGCCGGTGGGCTTTTCGCAGGGGGACCGGTCTCACCGGTTGTAAGCCCCCACGCTTCCCTGAGCCTCCACGACGGGTTTGAACCAACGCTGGGGGCGTCCATTCAACCGCGAGCCGCTCCAATGCCCGGCCGCGCCCGCATCGCCCCGAGCCCGGCGGGACGGCGTGGCCGTTCAATCTCCAGGGAGCGTGCCGGCCGCAGGCCCTGCGGAAAGGACGGCAGCATCGCTGCGGTCTTTCAACCCGATTCCAGTGAGCCCCAGGCGCCGTGCTTCGCCGCACAGCCACCACAGGCGCGCCGCCGCTGCGGCCGGCACCAGCCCTTCGGGCCGAACGTTGGAGATGCAGTTGCGCTGCGCATCGCTGCAGCCCACCTGCGGGTGCCAGGTGAGGTAGATGCCGAGGCTGTCGGGAGAACTCAGCCCCGGCCGTTCGCCGACCAGGACCGCCACCATGTGTGCGCCCAGCAGCGTGGCCACTTCGTCGCCCAAGGCCACGCGCGCCTGGGTGGCGATCACGACCGGGCCGATGCGCCAGCCCTGCGGGGCCGTGCCGAGCACTGCTTGGATCAGCGGCACGGCATTGCGTTCGACCGCGAGGGAGGACAGGCCATCGGCCACTACCAGCAGCAGGTCGGCACCGGCCTGGGCTGTGCCGTCCGGTGCCGCGTTGCGCAGGCGCTCGGCGTCGGCATCGCAGAGGCGGCGGCCCAGGTCGGGGCGCAGCAGGTACGTGGCGCGGTCGGGCGCCGCGCTGGCGACCTGCTGCGTGGTGCAGCCGGCCGCCTGAAGTTGCGTTGCCAGTGCATCGACATCGAGCGGCCGGTGCACGGCATCGCGGGCCTGGGCGTGGGCCAGGCCGAAGTCCAGCAGTTCACGGGTCGGAATCGCGTGGCCCGCGCGGCCCAGCGCCAGCCGCGCCGCGGTGTGGGTGCGCAGGTCGTCCCAGGGGTCCGGCGCGGGGCCGGTGTCCGTGGTGGCTGCGGTGGAGGGGGTACGTGGCATCAGGCAACTCCGATCTGCCGCAACTGCGCCAGTGCCGGCTGCTGTTGCGCGGCGGGCAGCAGCCGGCCCGCGCCGTCGGCCAGGTGCATGCGCTGCAGCCAGGCTTCGAACTCGGGTGCGCGCTTCAGGCCCAGTACCTCGCGCAGGTACAGCGCGTCGTGAAACGAGGTGCTCTGGTAGTTGAGCATGATGTCGTCGGCCCCCGGCACGCCCATGATGAAGGTCAGGCCCGCCACGCCCAGCAGGGTCATCAGCGTGTCCATGTCGTCCGAATCCGCTTCGGCATGGTTGGTGTAGCAGACGTCGCAGCCCAGGGGCACGCCCAGCAGCTTGCCGCAGAAGTGGTCTTCCAGGCCTGCCCGAATGATCTGCTTGCCGTCGTACAGGTACTCCGGCCCGATGAAACCGACCACGGTGTTGGTGAGCAGCGGCGAGAACGCACGCGCCACGCCGTAGGCCCGCGCCTCGCAGGTCTGCTGGTCCACGCCGTGGTGCGCATCGGCCGACAGCGCGCTGCCCTGGCCGGTCTCGAAATACATCACGTTGTCGCCCAGAGTGCCGCGGCGCAGGGACAGCGCGGCCTCGCGAGCCTCGCGCAGCAGCGCCAGGCTCACGCCGAAGCCGGCATTGGCCTTCTCGGTGCCGGCGATCGACTGGAACACCAGGTCCACCGGCGCGCCCTGCTCGATCATCTGCACGGTGTTGGTCACATGGGTGAGCACGCACGATTGCGTGGGGATCTGCAGCTTGGCGATTACTTCGTCCAGCCGGTGCACCAGCCCGGTCAGCGCCGCGATGCTGTCGGTGGCGGGGTTGATGCCGATCACGGCGTCGCCAGCGCCGTAGAGCAGGCCGTCGATCATCGAGGCGGCAATGCCGCGCAGGTCGTCCGTGGGGTGGTTGGGCTGCAGCCGCACGGCCAAGTGGCCCGGCAGGCCGAGCGTGTTGCGAAAGCGTGTGACGACCCGGCATTTACGCGCCACCGACACCAGGTCCTGGTTGCGCATGAGTTTGCTCACCGCGGCCGCCATCTCGGGCGTGAGGCCCGGCGCCAGGGCCGACATCGCGGCGCTGTCAGCGGCCAGCAGCCAGTCGCGCAGCCCGCCCACGGTGAGGTGTGCGACCGGGGCGAAGGCCTCGGCATCGTGGGTGTCGATGATGAGGCGGGTGACCTCGTCGCTTTCATACGGCACCAGCGCTTCGTTCAGGAAGCGGTCGAGCGGCACGTCGGCCAGGCACATGCGCGCCGCCATGCGTTCCACCGCCGAGCCGGCGGCGATGCCCGCCAGCACGTCGCCCGACCGGGCCGGCGTGGCCTTGGCCATCACGTCGCCCAGGTCGCGGAACTGCCAGCGCTGACCGCCGGCGGTGTGGTGGTAACGGCTCGTGGACATGGCGGGCTGGACCTTTCCGGCGGCGGGGGGGTCAGGCGACGATGACGTGGCTGCCGGCCGCCTGCAGCGCCGACAGTCCGGGCAGCGCGCGCGACCCCGCATCGGTGACGATGGTATCGATCTCGGGCAGTCCCGCATACACCACGCGGCTGGCCTGGCCGATCTTGCTGTGGTCGGCCAGCACGATCAGCCGCTGCGCCTGGCCCGCCATCGCCCGGGCGATGGCTGCTTCATGGTGGTCGAAGCTGGTAGCGCCGTGCTGGCAATGGATGCCCACGGGCGAGAGCAGCGCGACGTCGGCCCGGTAGCGGTAAATCTCGGCCACGGTGATGTCGCCCTGGGTGGCCTGCACTTCGGGGTTGGGGCGGCCGCCCAGCAGGATCACGTCGTTGCGCGCCGCGCGCCCCGCATCGGCCCCGGCGAGCTTGAGCGCCACGTTCAGGCCGTTGGTCACCACCGTCATGCCCGACAGGGACGACAGTTCGCCCGCAAGGATGGCCGTGGTGCTGCCGGCGTCGAGGAACAGCGTCTGCCCCGGCTGCAACTGCTGCAGCGCCGCGCGGGCAATGGCGCGTTTTTCGCGCTCGCGCACTGCCTGCCGGACGGCCAGGGGCGGCTCGGGCTCGGGCCCGGGCGCCACCACGCCGCCGTGCACGCGGCGCAGAATGCCCTGCGCCTCCAGCTCGACGACGTCGCGCCGCACGGTCTCGCGCGACACGTCGAGCTCTTGCACGATGCGCTCGGTGCTCACGCGGGTGAGCGTGGTGAGCAGCGTGCGGATGCGGATGAATCGTTCTGCCTGCAGCATGTCCTGTAATCCTGTCGAAAAGATTCGTTCGCGGGTTTCATCGGCCACGGCGCCAGACCGCTGCGTGCAGCAGCATCAAGTCCAGCAGTCCGCCTCGCCATGATGCCCTTTGAAAGCTGGGCGGCCTTCGGGAAGCGAAGACCTGGTGAGCGCGTGAAGAAAAGAGGCCACGGTGAACAGCGTCATCCAGGGCCGAAGGGCGGCCGGGCTGGCACCGGACGTCAACCAAGCCCTGGAAACGGCAGGCCCGAAAACGTGCATTGGATGCGCCCGTGCCGATGACTGTTCTTTGCACGGAGTGCCACAAGCCTTGAATATGCCGTGGCCCAAGGTCAGTTTCATGACGCTGACCCTGGCCGTCCCCCGTCAGAACCTTCGAAGACTGATGGCCGCCGCCACGCAGAGCGCCGCGGAGGCCGTCACCAGCGCAGCGTTGAAGCTCTGCGTCATGCCGAACAAGGCGCTGGCCAGCAGCGGGCCCGCAATCTGCCCCAGGCTGTAGACCACGGTCAGTTGAGCCATCAGATTGCTTCCCGTGGCTCGGCTGATGCGTTGGGCCGCAGGCATGGCGATCGTGACCACCCCCAGGAAAGTGCCGCCCACCAGGATGGCGCTGAGCATGTGCGCGGCTGCTGCGCTGGAGAGCACGGGCAGGCTGACCCCGCAGGCTTGCACCAGCAGGTTGATCGCCATGGCCCGGGACGTGCCCAGGCGCCGGTGCGCGAAATGCCACAGGTAGCAGGAGGGCGCGGCGCTCAGCCCGAACAGCGCCCAGGTGTGCGCCACGTTGGTGCCCGGCAGCGCCTTGCTCATCAGCAGCGGCAGGTAGGTCGCGGTGATGATGTAGCCGAAACCGGCCAGGGCATAGACCGCGGTGAGGGCAGCCCGGTTGACGGCCGGGGAGGCCGGTGGGGTAGGCGGTGCGTTCACGGGCATTGCAACGGCTTCGGCAGCGAGCCGCTCTTTTTCCGGACCCGCGAGGCCGGCCAGCGCCGCCAACCCGGTCACGGCCGAAACCGCCGTCAGCAGCCACCACAGCCCGTGGCTCTGGAGGCCAGCATCGACACCGGCGACGAGCAGTTCCGCCGAAACGGCGATCCCGATTCCCACGCCCCCGTAGAGCAGTGGCGCGCCATGGGCATGCTTGCGGTGTTCGAGCAGCCAGGTGGACGCAGCGACCATCGCCAGCGCACTGAAGGCCCCGGCCAGGCCCCGCACCACGACGATGAACACGGCCGCGTTGGCAAGGCCCAGCAAGGCCAGGCAAGCGACGGTGCCCAGCGTGGCTGCGACGCACATGGCGCGCGCATTGTGGGCGCGCGTCCTCATGGCCAGCATGGCACCCAGCAGGTAGCCCGCGTAGTTGGCCGATGCGGCCAGGCCCCCGGTGGCCACATCGATCAGGCCCTCGGCCACCATGTACGGGTAGAGCGCAGTGAACGAGAAACGGCCGATGCCCATGCCGACCGCCAGCAGCAGCGCTGCGTGAAACGATGGCCGCAGCCCGGCGTGGCCGTGGTGTGCAGTCGCGCTCATGCCGGCTCTCCGTCCAGCGCCTGGGTCAGCGCCTGGAACGGCGAGGCGTTGAACCCCGCCCGTGAGAGCAGCCAGGTCGTGGCCGTCCCGACCTTCAGCGTGCGCAGCGCGGGCGATGCGGGGGCCGTCAGCCCGAGCACGCTCTTCGGCAGCAGCGACACGCAGGCCCCGGCAGCCACCCCCGCCACCATCGCATGGTAGGAGCCCATCTCCTGAACGGACCATTTCGGATCGCCGTCGATGCCCAGTGCCTCTTGCGCGATGGCTCGGTACACGCAGCCCTGGCGGAAGGCGGCGAGACTTCGGGTCTGGACGGCACCCAGGGTCCTGGCCTTTTCGTTGGGAGGAAGCAGCAGCACCAGCGTTTCCCTCCAGACCGCGCGGGCTTGCAACCCGAGTTCCGCCAGCGCGGCAGCGTCGTCCAGGCCGGGCTGCAGTGCCACGAAGGCGCAGTCCAGCCGGCCGGTGCGAACCGCGTCCAACAGGCTTTGCGAGGTGCCGGTGGACACTTCCAGCCGTACGGAAGGATGGGTTTTGCAGAGCGACGCCAGGGGGCGGGGAAGCCGGCTGGCCGCCGTGCTTTCCATGCTGCCGATGCGCAGCATGCCGCCCTCGCGCCCGCCGGCCACGGCTTCTTCGGCTTCGTCCTGCAGCGACAGCAGGCGCTGGGCATAGCCCACCAACCGCTCTCCCGCCGTGGACAGGTGCATGCGCTTGCCGGACCGCACGAACAGTTCCACGCCCAGGTGCGCCTCCAGGTTCTGGATGCGCGTCGTGACGTTGGAGGGCGCACGCCCGAGCCGGGCGGAGGCCTGCGTCACACTGAGTTCGTTCGCCACCGCACAGAAAATCTTCAACGATTCGGGGTCCATGATGTTCTTGTTTGAAGAATGATTTGTGAATGTTATTCCTTTTTTGAGATTTTAATGGATTGGTCTCTGCGGCAACTTTGACCCTGAAGGGCCGTGGAGAAGCTGTGTGATGACCTGCGACAGCCTTGAATAGATGTTTTAGTAGTTAACAACTGATAAATCATTCGTTCCGGATCGCAGGCGTGCTGAATAAAGTGGCAAACCTCCAGGCCCCACCGGGCCCGCTCAAAGGTTGCTCACCATGTCGGCCGTTCTGTCTCCCGCTTCATCCGCCACCGTTTCCTCTCTTTCGACCGCGCCGGGCGGTGCCGAACCCCAGCGGTTCGACATCCGCTCCGCCCCTGGCGCTGCAGGCGCGCTGGGCGCCGAGGTGGTCGGGCTCGATCTGTCCCGGCCCATCGGCGCGAAGGACTTCTCCCGCATCCACCAGGCGCACCTGGATCACCACGTGCTGGTGTTTCGCGACCAGCGCATCACGCCGCGCCAGCACATCGAATTCAGCCGCCGCTTCGGCCCGCTGCAGATCCACGTGCTGAAGAACTTCCAGTTGGCCGGCCACCCCGAGATCCTGATCGTCTCCAACATCAAGGACGCCGGTGGCCAGCCCATCGGGCTGGGCGATGCCGGGCACTACTGGCACTCCGATCTGTCGTACAAGGAAAAGCCCAGCCTGGGCTCCCTGCTGCACGCGCAGGAACTGCCGGGCGAGGGCGGCGACACGCTGTTCGCCGACCAGCACGCGGCCTACGACGCCTTGCCGGAAGCGCTCAAGACGGCCATCGCATCGCTGTCGGCCGAGCACAGCTACCTGGCCAAGTACGAAGAGCTGCGCGCCCGCAACCCCTGGCGCCCGAAACTCACGCAGGCGCAGATCGACGAGGTGGCGCCTGCCGTGCACCCGGTGGTGCGCACGCATCCCGAAACCGGCCGCAAGGCGCTCTTCGTGAGCGAGCACTTCACCACGCGCATCGTCGGCCTGCCCGAGGACGAAAGCCGTGCGCTGCTGGACGAACTGTTCGCGGCCAGCGTGCGGCCGGATTTTCTGTACCGGCACCGCTGGCAGCCGCACGACCTGGTGTTCTGGGACAACCGCTCCGTCATGCACCTGGCGGCCGGCACGCCCGACAGCGAGCGGCGCAAGCTCTACCGCACCACTGTCGAGGGCGACTTGACGTTCTGACTGCATCGATGCCGCTCGCTTTGCGTTCTGGTTTTCGCTCTTTTTTTAGCTCCACCGATCTTTCCCAGGAAACGCCCACCATGTTCCAGCCATCACGCCGCGGCGCCGCCCGCCGCACTTTCGCCGCCCTGGCCGCTGCCGGCCTGATGGCTTGCGGCATGGCGTTGCCCGCCGCCGCGCAGGCGGCCGAAGGCCAATTGCGCATCGCCCAGCAGTTCGGCGTGGTGTATCTGCTGCTGAACGTGGCGCAGGACCAGAAGCTCATCGAAAAGCACGGCAAGGCCGCGGGCATCGACATCAAGGTCGATTACCTCCAGCTGTCGGGCGGCTCTGCGGTGAACGATGCGCTGCTGTCCGGCAACATCGACATCGCGGGGGCGGGCGTGGGCCCGCTGTTCACGCTGTGGGACCGCACCAAGGGCCGCCAGAACGTGAAGGGCGTGGCATCGCTGGGCAACTTTCCGTACTACCTGGTGAGCAACAACCCCAAGGTGAAGACCCTGGCCGACTTCACCGACCAGGACCGCATCGCCCTGCCGGCCGTGGGCGTGTCGGTGCAATCGCGCGTGCTGCAGATGGCTTCGGCCAAGCTGTGGGGCGACAAAGAGTTCAACCGCCTGGACAAGATCCAGGTCGCCCTGCCGCACCCCGATGCCGCGGCGGCCATCATCAAGGGCGGCACCGAGATTTCGGGCCACTTCGGCAACCCGCCGTTCCAGGAGCAGGAACTGGCCGGCAACCCAGCCGCCCGCATCGTGCTCAATTCGTACGACGTGCTGGGCGGGCCGTCGTCGGCCACGGTGCTATACGCCACCGAGAAATTCCGCAACGAGAGCCCCAAGACCTACAAGGCGTTCCTCGACGGCCTGGACGAGGCAGCGAAGTTCATCGCCGCCAACCCTGAGAAAGCGGCCGACATCTACCTGCGCGTGACCGGTGCCAAGACCGACCGCGATCTGCTGCTCAAGATCATCAAAAACCCCGAGGTCCAGTTCAAGGTGCGCCCCGAGAACACGCTCGGCATGGGGCAGTTCCTGCACCGCGTGGGGGCGATCAAGAACGCGCCTGCCGCGCTCAAGGACTATTTCTTCGACGACGCCCACACCGCCGGCGGCAGCTGACGCCACGCCATGCGGTTCCGATCCCTGAACCCCGCGCTCATGGAGCGCCTGGACCCCGAAACCGGCGCGGCCGGGGGCGGCGAGTGCGCGCTGCCGGCACTGTCTGCAAGCCCGCTGGGGGCTGAGGCCATATCCCCTGCGCTGCTGCGGGTGGAAGGCGTCAGCATCGACTACCGCACGCGCGACACCGCCGTGCGCGCTACGCACCGGGTCGGTTTCGACGTGCATGCGGCCGACCGCTTCGTGCTGCTGGGCGCTTCTGGCTGCGGCAAATCGACCTTGCTCAAGGCCATCGCAGGCTTCATCGCGCCGAGCGAGGGCCGCATCGTGCTCGACGGCCAGCCGGTCACGCGGCCGGGTCCCGACCGCGTGGTGGTGTTCCAGGAGTTCGACCAGTTGCCGCCCTGGAAGACCGTGCGCGAGAACGTCATGTTTCCACTGCTGGCCGCGCGCCGCGCCAGCCGATCGGAAGCTGCGGAGCGCGCGGCGCTGTACCTGGACAAGGTGGGGCTGACGAAGTTCGCCGACGTCCATCCGCACCAGCTGTCGGGCGGCATGAAGCAGCGCGTGGCCATCGCCCGCGCCCTGGCCATGCAGCCGCGCGTGCTGCTGATGGACGAGCCTTTCGCCGCGCTCGATGCGCTCACGCGCCGCCGCATGCAGGAAGAACTGCTGGGGCTGTGGGACGAGTTTCGATTCACGCTGATCTTCGTCACCCATTCGATCGAAGAAGCGCTGGTGGTGGGCAACCGCATCGCCATCCTGTCGCCGCACCCCGGCCGGCTGCGCGCCGAGGTCAACTGCCACCAGTTCGGGCTGCACAGCCTGGGCGGCACCGCGTTCCAGGCCACCGCGCAGCGCATCCACCGGCTGCTGTTCGACGAGGCCGCGCCCGGTGAAGGCAGTCGTGGCGATGAGACGAGCGGGCAGGTGCAGGCCGAGGTGCAGGCGCACGAACGGGCTGCTGCTTCGCCACCTCCACGCCATGGTGGCACCTTGCCGTTTCAGATTTCCGTATGACCGCAGCCCTGACCCATCCCGTGGACACCGCGCTGCGCGCGCGGCCCGAGCGACCCGAGCCACCCGTGCGCCCCGAGTTCGAAGGCCCGCTCGTGCCCCTGGCCGGCATCGCGCCGGAGCAGCCGCTGCCACTCGTCGCGCGGATCTGGCAGCACGGGGCCGTGCGCCGCCTGGCCATCCTGGCCGTGCTCGCGGTGCTGTGGGAGGTGCTGGCGCGCTGGCAGAACAACGATCTGCTGCTGCCCACGTTCTTGCAGACCGCACGGGCGCTGGGCGAAGGGCTGGCGTCGGGCGAACTGCTGGCCAAGGCGGCCATTTCGCTGTCGGTGCTGCTCAAGGGCTATCTGGCCGGCATCGCGGGGGCCTTCGTGCTCACCACGCTGGCCGTGTCCACGCAGTTCGGGCGCGACCTGCTGTCCACGCTCACGTCGATGTTCAACCCGCTGCCCGCGATCGCGCTGCTGCCGCTGGCGCTGCTGTGGTTCGGCCTGGGGCAGGGCAGTTTGGTGTTCGTGCTGGTGCATTCGGTGCTGTGGCCGCTGTCGCTGGCCACCTACGCTGGATTTCAGGGCGTGCCCGAAACCCTGCGCATGGCCGGGCGCAACTACGGGCTCACGGGCATCCGGTACGTGCTGCAGATCCTGGTGCCCGCCGCGCTGCCCTCCATCCTGTCGGGCCTGAAGATCGGCTGGGCCTTCGCCTGGCGCACGCTGATCGCGGCCGAGCTGGTGTTCGGCGCCTCGTCGGGCAAGGGCGGGCTCGGCTGGTACATCTTCCAGAACCGCAACGAGCTTTATACCGACAAGGTGTTCGCGGGCCTTGCACTCGTGATCCTGATCGGGCTGCTGGTGGAGACGCTGGGCTTTCACACGCTGGAGCGGCTGACGGTGCGGCGCTGGGGCGTGCAGCGCTGAAAAAGTGCCTGGCGAGGCCGCCCTCGCGGCGCACCCATCCGCCGGGCAGGGCCAATCGCCGGGCCATCCGCGCCGGCAAGCCCTAAACTCCCAGCCCATGTTTCGCTGGCTGATCGTCGTTTTCCTCGCGCTGGTGCTCATCAATGGCCTCACGCCATTGCTGCAGCGGCTGGGAATGGGGCGGTTGCCGGGAGACTTCCGGTTCAGGCTCTTCGGGCGCGAGTGGTTCATTCCGCTCACCAGCACCCTGCTGCTCAGTGCCCTGGCCAGCGTGATCGCCAAATGGGTGTAGGGCCTCCACACGCCTGTCACCAATTCTCCATCTGCCCTTGCCACACTGGGCGCCCCTGGCTACGGTCTCCCGGCCGCTCCTTCGAAAGTCGTTCCCATGTTCCGCTCCATCGCCCGGCTGCTGCCGCTGCTCGCCTGCGCCCTCGTGCCGCTGTCCGCCTCCGCCCAGGCGCCGGCCAACACGATGCAACGCATTCAGGAAACCCATTCCATCACCCTGGGCGTGCGCGAAGCGGCCTGGCCGTTTTCGTTCCTGGACGACAAGAAGGCGCCGGCCGGCTATTCCGTCGACCTGTGCCTGGCCGCGGTGGAAGAGATCAAGCGCACGCTCAAGCTCAAGGAGCTGGACGTGAAATACAAGGTGGTGAGCGGCACGGAGCGCATCCCCAAGCTGGAGGCCGGCGAGATCGACCTCGAATGCGGCTCCACCACCAACACCAAGGCCCGCCAGGAACGCGTGAGCTTCAGCAACACCGTCTTCGTGGCTGGCATTCGCGTGCTGGTGCCCAAGGGCGTGAAGATGGATGTGCTGCAAGACCTGGCCGGCATGCCCGTGGCGGTGAGCAAGGGCACGACGTCCGAGAAGCTCCTGACCCAGCTTGCCGTCAATGAAGTGAAGATGCAGCTCAAGGTCTTCGCGTCGGACACCGAGGCCTACAAGGCCTTTCAGGACGGCACCGTGCGCGCCTATGCCAACGACGATTCGCTGCTGCTCGGCATGGCGACCAAGAACAAGGCGGCGGACAAGGTTGCGCTCAGCAAGTTCGTGCTGTCGGTCGAGCCTTACGCGATCATGATGCGCCGCGGCGATGCCGATCTGGCGGCCGTGGTGGACCGCACGCTGAACCGCCTGTTTTCGAGCCGCGAGATCGATCCGCTGTACAAGAAGTGGTTCGCCAACGACCAGTTCAACCTGCCCATGGCCCGCCTGAGCCGTGAGAGCTTCAGCCGCCCGAACAAGGAACCCGGCGTGGCGATGGTCCTGGGCTACTCCATCTGACACCGCGGCCGGCCGCGCCAGCGGGAGGCACAGGCCTACATGGCAGGGCCGCCGTGGCGCCCATACTGCCGAGCATCGCCCTCGCCCGCTGACGCCGCCCTGTGCGGCGGCCGGCCGGCGCAGGCCTTGTACGACAGATACGCGAGGTGGAGATGAGAGCATGCATTGACATCGGCGGCACGAAGATCGCCGTCGCCCTGGCCCCCGCCGGCACCGGCCTGGCCGAACTGGTGGCCCGCCGCACCGAACCCACGGCCAAGACCGGCGCCCCAGACGCTCTTGCCCGGCAGGCCCTGCGCATGGTGGACGAAGCCTGCGCCGAAGCCGGCATCACCCGCGCGCAACTGCATTCCACCGGCGTGTCCGCCTGCGGCCCCTTCGCGCTGCGCGACGGCCAGGTCGAGCTGGCCACCCCCAACATCTGCGGCGGCCTGGCTGGCCCCGAACGCGATGCGCCCAACGACTGGAAGCAGATCCCCATCCAGGCGCCGCTGGCGGCCGCGCTGGGCGTGGTGCATGCGCAAAACGATGCCGTGGCTGCCTTGCTGGCCGAACGCCGCTGGGGCGCGCTGCAGGGCCTGGACCACTGCGCCTACGTGACCTGGAGCACTGGCGTAGGCGTGGGCCTGTGCGTGGATGGCCGGGTGCTGCGCGGCAAGAGCGGCAATGCGGGCCATGCGGGCCACAGCTTTTCCAGCGACGGGCCGGGCGATGCGCTGTGCGGCTGCGGCAATGTGGGCGACGTCGAATCGCTGGTGGCTGGCAATTCGATGCCGCGCCGCTTCGGCCGCGATGCCGAGCAACTGGTGGACGCCGCCAAGCGGGGCGATGCCGAAGCGCACGCCGCCGTCGCGGGCATGTGCCGGGTGCTGGGCCGCATGCTCTACAACCTGGTGGCCACGCTGGACCTGCAGCGCATCAGCATCGGTGGCAGCGTATTCCTGCACCACCAGGACTACCTGCTGCCGCCCCTGCAGACCGAGGTGTCGGCGCACCTGCCGGCGCTCACGGCCGGCGTGCAGCTGGTGCCGGCCGGGCTGGGCCTGAAGGTGGGCGACTACGCGGCGCTGGCCGTGGCCAGCGGCTGAACCGTTACATCGCGGGCCGGCATGGCGACGATAATCCGGCCCCATGCACATCCGCTTCACCAAGATGCAGGGCGCGGGCAACGATTTCGTCGTGATCGATGAAACGCAGGGCCGCCTCGGCCTGACCGCCGCGCAATACCGTTTCCTGGGCGACCGCCACTTCGGCGTGGGCGCCGACCAGATCCTCACCGTCCGTCCCTCGCCCGCCGAGGGCATCGACTTCGAATACCTGATCCACAACGCCGACGGCGGCGAGGTGGAGCAGTGCGGCAACGGCGCCCGCTGCTTCGCCCGCTTCGTGCGCGACAAGGGCCTGACCGGCAAGGACCGTATCCGCGTGCGCACGCGCTCCGGCGACATCGCGCCCGAACTCACGCCCGATGGCCGCGTGACGGTGGACATGGGCTGCCCCGTGTTCGACCCCGCTCGCGTGCCGTTCGACACGGCCAGCCTCGTGCCGGTGGCGCAGGGTTCAGGGCAAAAATGGCCTCTGGCGCATGATTCAGTAGGGGGCAGTGCTATTACTTTGGTAGCAGTTGCTTCCATGGGCAATCCGCACGCGGTGCAGCTGGTGGACGACGTGGACACCGCGCCCGTCGCCCAGGCCGGCCCCCTCATCGAGCGCCACGCGCGCTTTCCGCAGCGTGTGAACGCCGGCTTCCTTCAAATCGTGGACCGCACCCATGTGCGCCTGCGCGTGTACGAGCGCGGCGCCGGCGAGACGCTGGCCTGCGGCACGGGCGCCTGCGCCGCCGTGGCCACCGGCATCCGCCTGGGGCTGCTCGACGCGCGCGTGGACGTGCAGACGCGCGGCGGCCTCCTCACCATCGCCTGGAACGGCGGCGACGCGGACCCGGTCTTCATGACCGGCCCCTCCACGACCGTTTTCGAAGGCCAGATCGACATTCCCGACGCACCATGACCATGTCCCCAAGCAGCACCCAGGTTCCTCCCATCACCGAAGACGACATCGCCGAGTTCCTGGCGCAGACGCCGGGCTTTTTCGAGCGCCACGCCGAAGTGCTGGCTAGCGTGCAGATCACCAGCCCCCACGGCCAGCGCGCCGTGAGCCTGCAAGAGCGCCAGGCCGAGATGCTGCGCGAGAAGATCAAGGGCCTGGAGCAACGCATCATGGAAATGGTGCGCAACAGCAACGAGAACGCCGCCATCGCCCAGAAGATCCACCGCTGGACGCGCGAGCTGGCCGAGGCCCGCAACCCGTCCAGCCTGCCGTTCGTGGTCGAGGAAGGCATCCGCCGCCTGTTCGACGTGCCGCAGGCCGCGCTGCGGCTGTGGGATGTGGCGCCCACCTATGCCGGCGCCGACTACGCGCAGGGCGCCAGCGCCGATGCCCGCGCCTTCGCCTCGTCGCTCACCATGCCGTTCTGCGGCCCCAACCTGGGCTTCGAGCCCACGGCCTGGCTGCCCGACGCCGGTCAGGTGCAGTCGCTGGCCCTGCTGCCGCTGCGTGAAGGCGCGATCGACAGCCCGTCGCCGGCGTTCGGCCTGCTGGTGCTGGGCTCGCCCGACCCGCTGCGCTTCGATGCGTCCATGGGCACCGACTTTCTCGCCCGCATGGCCGAACTGGCCAGCGGCGCGCTCTCGCGGCTGCGCTGACGCCGGGGCGCCCGCCACGGTTGGCGCCCAGCGATGCCTTGATCGCATGACCGCCATGACCGCCATGACTGACACGGTGCCCGTTGACCCGGAACCGGTCCCGGCCGCAGCGCAGCCGGCCCAGCGCCTGAGCGATCCGGCCGATGGCCCGGCCGAAGGTGCTCCCGCCGCGCTGCCTCCCGACCCGATGGTGCTGCGCTACCTGGAGCACGTTCGGGTCGAAAAGCGCCTGGCCGCGCGCACCCTGGCCCTGTACACGCTGGACCTGGAAAAGCTCGCCCGCTTTGCCGAAGGCGCGGGCGTGCCGCTGCTGCGGCTCACGACCGGGCACATCCGCCGCTTCGTGGCGCTGATGCACAGCGGCGGGCGCAGCGGGCGCGGCATCGCCCTCATCCTCTCGGGCTGGCGCGGCTTCTTCACCTGGGCCGGGCAGCAGGGCCTCGTGCCGCACAACCCGGTGCAGGGCGTGCGGGCGCCGCGCGCACCCAAGCCGCTGCCCAAGGCCCTGGCCGTGGACGACGCGGTGCGCCTGGCCGATTTCGAACATGCCGGCGGCGACCCCTGGCTGGAGGCGCGCGACGCCGCCATGGTGGAGCTGCTTTACGGCTGCGGGCTGCGCGTGGGCGAACTCGCGGGGCTGGACGCCGTGCCCGGCCCCGACACCCAGCGCCAGGGCCGCGGCTGGATCGACCTGGAGGGCGGCGAAGCCCATGTGTTCGGCAAAGGCTCCAAGCGCCGCAGCGTGCCCGTGGGCAGCGCGGCGCTGGCTGCGCTGCACACCTGGCTGGCCCAGCGCCCGCAGCCCTTCGGCGGCGCGGCCTCGGCCCGGCTGGAGCCTGCGCTGTTCGTGGGCCAGCGCGGCCGACGTCTCACGGCGCAATCGATCTGGCTGCGCCTGCGCCAGCGCAGCCAGCAGGCGGGGCTGACGACGCCGGTGCACCCGCACATGCTGCGCCACTCGTTCGCCAGCCACCTGCTGCAATCGAGCGGCGACCTGCGGGCGGTGCAGGAGCTGCTCGGCCACGCCAACATCACCACCACCCAGGTCTATACGCGGCTCGATTTCCAGCACCTGGCCAAGGTGTACGACGCGGCCCATCCGCGGGCGCGCAAGAAGTCTTCGGAGTGACCTGAGCAGGGGCCGAGGCCGCCAACCCATCAGGCCTGCAGCAGCCGCAGCGATACGTGCGGGTGGGCCAGGGCAGGGCGGTGCGGCAGCTTGAAGGCGGCGACCGCCCCCAGCAGCTCGCGTGCGCGGCTGCTCAGGGCCGATGCGGCGGCGGCCATCTCTTCCACCATGGCGGCGTTGTGCTGGGTGGTCTGGTCCATCTGCGTCACGGCGCCGTTGATCTGGTCCACGCCTTCGCTCTGCTCGCGGCTGGCGGCGGTGATTTCGCCCACCAGCCCGGTCAGGCCGCCGATGCTGCTCACCACGCTGCCCATGGTCCGGCCCGCGCGGTCGACCAGCGCCGTGCCGGCATTGACCCGCTCCACGCTGGCGGCGATCAGGCCCTTGATCTCGCCGGCCGCCTGCGCGGCGCGCTGCGCCAGGTGCCGCACTTCGGTCGCCACCACCGCGAAGCCGCGGCCTTCGGAGCCGGCCCGGGCCGCTTCCACCGCGGCGTTGAGCGCAAGGATGTTGGTCTGAAAGGCGATGGCGTCGATCACCCCGGTGATGTCCGCGATCTTGCGGCTGCTGTCGTTGATGCCGCGCATGGTCTCGATCACGTCCGATACCACCGCGCCGCCCTCGCGGGCCACGGCGGAGGCCGTCTGCGCCAATTGGTCGGCCTGCCGCGCGCTGTCGGCGTTGTGGCGCACGGTGGCGCTCAGTTGCTCCATCGACGCCGCGGTCTGCTGCAGTGCGCCGGCCTGACCCTCGGTGCGGGCCGAGAGGTCGCCGTTGCCCTGGGCGATCTGCACCGCGGCGGCCGAGACGCTTTCGGCGCTTTCATGGATGGCGGACACCACGGCGGCGAGGTGGTCGCGCATGTGGCGCAGCTGCGCCATCAGGCTGGTTTCGTCGCCGGGGGCGAGGGCGATGGCTACCGTGAGGTCGCCCTGCGCCACGCTGCGCGCCAGGGCGGCGGCGGTGGCCGGTTCGGCGCCCAGTTCGCGCAGGATGCTGCGCGCCACCAGATACCCGAAGCCGAGCGCCGCCAGCACGCCCGCGGCCACCACCGCCACGATCCAAAGGCGCGTGTGGTCGAAGGCGGTTGCGGCGGATTCGTAATCGGCGCGGGCTACTTCGAGCTGCACCTGCGTCAGCGACGACAGCACGTTCTGCAGCGGATCGAGCGCCGGGTACATCTCACGGGCGGCGAATGCGGTCAGGCCCGCGATGTCGCCGGCCTGCAGCAGGCTTTCCAGCCGCGCCACGGCGGCGTCGGCCGCCACCTGCAGCGGGCGGAATTCGCCCACCAGCCGGCGCTCCTCGCCGATCAGGGTGGTGCCCAGGTAGGCCGACCATTGCGAGACGATGTCCTTGCGCGCGCTGGCGATCGATTCCAACCCCTGCTGCGCCGTCATGGCGCCATCGCGCACCTTGTGCGCCGTGTCGACCACGTTGACGGCGTACGCGTCGGCCACCACCTTGATCTGTTTGAGCGGCACGACCCGGTCGTGGTAGACCGAAACGAGCGAAGCGTTGGAGCCCGCCATGCCCAGCAGGCCGGCGGTGCCGACCCCCGCAGCCAGCAGGCACAAGAACGCAAGGAGCAGGGCCAGGCGGGTGGCGACCTTGAGGGGACCGAAGTGCAGCATGTGAAAGTTTCTCCCGAATTATTGAAATGGATCTGGTGCGAACGCTGGCGGCAGCGTCTCCGCAGGGTGCTGGAGGCTGGACGGATCGTAGGAAGATGTGAGCGGATGTTTCTCAACAATGCTCAAATGTTGCTTTGCGTCCTCGGTGCCGGAGCCGATCCGACAGACCGCTTCCGCCCGGAGGGGCCTTCCGGCATCGCACAATCGCGGGCATGAAAACCCTTCGCCTTCACCCTGGCAAGGAGCGCTCGCTCCTGCGCCGCCACCCGTGGATCTTCGAATCGGCCATCGCCAAAGGCGGGGGCGACAGCGGCGAGACGGTGCGGGTCGAGTCGCACGAAGGCCAGTTCCTCGCCTGGGCGGCCTTCAGCCCGACCTCCCGCATCCGCGCCCGGGTGTGGAGCTTCGACGAGGCACAGCGCATCGATGCTCCTTTTTTCATAGCTAAGGTCCGGCGTTCTATATGCGCCAGAGGCCGATTTGGCATTGAAAGCGACGGCGTGCGCCTGGTGCACGGCGAGTCCGATGGACTGCCCGGCCTGATCGTGGACCGCTACGGCGACACGCTGGTGGCGCAATTCACCAGCGCCGGCACCGAGCGCTGGAAGGCCGCGATCGCCGACGCGCTGCTCCAGGAGACGGGGCTGACCCGCCTGTATGAACGCTCCGACGCCAGCGTGCGCGCGCTGGAGGGGCTGGAGCCCGCGACCGGCTGGCTGCGCGGCGAGGGCGAGACGGGCCTGGAAATCCGCGAACACGAATGGCGCCTGACGCTGGACATCGCCGAGGGGCACAAGACCGGCTTTTACCTCGACCAGCGCGACAGCCGAAAGCGCTTTGCCGACGCCACGCGGCGCCTGGGCTTTCAGCGCGTGCTCAATTGCTACTGCTACACGGGCGGCTTCACCGTGGCGGCGCTGGCGGGCGGGGCAGGGCACGTGACCTCCATCGATTCCTCGGGGCCCGCGCTGGAGCGCGCCCGGTCGCACGTGGCCCTGAACGGGTTCGATGCGGGCCGCGCGGATTTTCTCGATGCCGACGTGAACGCCTCGCTGCGGCAATTCCTGAAAGACGGCCGCACCTTCGACGCCATCGTGCTCGATCCGCCCAAGTTCGCCCCCACCGCCGCCCACGCAGACCGCGCCGCACGGGCCTACAAGGACATCAACCGCCTGGCACTGCAACTGCTGGAGCCGGGCGGCATGCTCTACACGTTCTCGTGCTCGGGCGGCATCAGCGCCGACCTGTTCCACAAGATCGTCGCCTCGGCCGGGGCCGATGCGGGCGTGGACGGTTTCATCCTGGAGCGCCTGGGCGGCGCGCCCGACCATCCGATGACGCTGGAGTTTCCCGAAGGCGAGTACCTGAAAGGCCTGGCGGTGATGCGCAAGCCGGCCTGAAGCCCTGCCTTGCGCCAGGGTGGAGCGGCGGCCCCGGGCGTGGGGCTTGACAGCTTCGCTAAACTTCTTTCATGCCCCTGGAGCGGCCGCTAGGCCCGCTCCCCGATCCCCAAATTCCGCCGCGCTTCGCCGCATTCCGGCCCCGGCGGCCTTTCCCTGAAAGCCATCCATGTCGCTCATTCCCACCACCATCCTCACCGGCTTCCTGGGCTCGGGCAAGACCACGCTGCTCAAACGCCTGCTGTCCGAGGCCCATGGCCAGAAGATCGCCGTGATCGAGAACGAATTCGGTGAAGAGAACATCGACAACGACATCCTGGTGACCGAATCCAAGGAGCAGATCGTTCAGATGAGCAACGGCTGCATCTGCTGCACCATCCGCGAAGACCTGCGCGAGACGCTGCAACTGCTGGCCGCGAAGAAGCGCAAGGGCCTGCTCGAATTCGACCGCATCGTGATCGAAACCACCGGCCTGGCCGACCCCGGCCCCGTGGCGCAGACCTTCTTCATGGACGAAGAGATCGCCGAGACCTACCTGATCGATTCGATCATCACCCTGGTGGACGCCAAGCACGCGCCCCAGCAGCTCAACGACCGCCAGGAGGCGCGCCGCCAGGTGGGCTTCGCCGACCAGATCTTCCTGTCCAAGACCGACCTGGTGGGCAAGGAAGAGACCGACGCGCTGATCCACCGCCTCAAGCACATGAACCCGCGCGCGCCCATCAAGGCCGTGCATTTCGGCGAAGTGCCGCTGGCCGAGGTGCTGGACCTGCGCGGCTTCAACCTGAACGCCAAGCTGGACATCGACCCCGACTTCCTCAAGGAAGACGACCACGGGCACGACCATGGCCATGACCACCACGATCACGACCATGAACACGGCGAGCATTGCGACCACCCCTCGCACCAGCACGGCGAGAACCACGGGCACCACCATCACCATGACGACGACGTCAAGAGCTTCGTCTACCGCGCCGAGCGCCCCTTCGATCCCGCCAAGCTGGAGGACTTCCTGGGCGCCATCGTCAACATCTACGGCCCGCGCATGCTGCGCTACAAGGGCGTGCTGAACATGAAGGGCACCGAGCGCAAGGTCATCTTCCAGGGCGTGCACCAGCTGATGGGCAGCGACCTGGGGCCGCAATGGGCCGAGGGCGAGGAGCGTTTGAGCAAGATGGTGTTCATCGGGCTGGACCTGCCCAAGGACATCTTCCTGCAAGGTCTGGAGCAGTGCCTGGCCGAGTAGGACGAAGCCCCTTTCGGCGCTTGCCGCGCGGGCTTGTGTGATATCTGCCACTTTCCAGTGCGCGGTGCCCCTGGATCGATACAATCGCGCCCCGTAAAACGCCGGAAGGCCTGCTACTGCCCCCGGAGCCGCGTCGCGTGCTCAGGGCCCGCCCCTACTGCGAGGAGACAGGAAGTGAAAGCCGATACCAGCAAACCCGAGGTGGATGCCAAGGCACCCCTCAGCGGCACCGTCCGCGCGGCCGCAAAAGCGGTCGCCAAACCCAAGCCCGCGGCGGCATTGCCCGTCTCCGCGGGGTCATCGGACGAACCCGCGCGCAGCACCCGGCCTTCTTCCCGTTTGGCCCAATTGACCGTACCATCCATGGCACCCGCGGTGGCCTCCACCGCCGCCAAAGCCAGCTATACACACACCATGCCTACGACCCTGCAAAATTCCGGCGCGGCCGCCAAGAAAGACCCGAAGCTGGCCGGCAACTGGAAAACCAAGTCCGCCGAGGAGCTGACCGACGCCGAAGTGCTCGCCATGCCCGACAGCGAGTACATGAATGAAAAACAGCTGGCGTTCTTCCGCCACAAGCTGGTGCAGCTCAAGCAGGACATGCACAACAACGCCGGTGAAACCACCGAGCACCTGCGCGAAGACACCGTGGTCGTGCCCGACCCCGCCGACCGCGCCACCATCGAAGAAGAGCACGCTCTCGAACTGCGCACCCGCGACCGCGAGCGCAAGCTGCTCAAGAAGATCGAGCAATCCATCGGCCGCATCGACGCTGGCGACTACGGCTACTGCGACGAGACGGGCGAACCCATCGGCGTTGGCCGCCTGCTGGCGCGTCCCACGGCCACGCTGTCGCTGGAAGCGCAGCAACGCCGCGAACTCAAGCAAAAGATGTTCGGGGATTGATCTCCCTGCGCAGCTGTACACGGCGAGCGACCTGAATCACGATCCATGAGCAAGGAAGAGACCTCCCCCGGCCTGTTGTCCAAGATGGTTCGGTTCGTCCGCAACCCCACGGTCAACTGGACCGATCTGGATTCCATCGACGCCGACCGCGAAAGCCAGTACAGCAAGCAGATGCTCAAGGAGATGATCGAGCGCAAGCGCCGCAACGATTTCGTGCGCCGCCGCGAGTTCGATCAACTGCGCAAGCTGCGCAAGCGCGAGGCCCTGCAGGGCCAGCGCACTGAAGACCCGACCGCGCGCCCCTCGTTCTTCCAGAGCAGCATGGCATCGCCCGACGACCGGGCCGTCACGCTCAAGAAGATCGACGAGATCGAGGCGCAGATGTCCCAGCAGTGGTGGAAAAGCAAGAACACCGCCGCGCCCAGCGAACTCGGCGACATGGGTTCGCCGGAATCCAAATCCGCGGCCGATGCCCGGGCCTTCGCGCCCACGGCGCCGGCCAGCCTGACGGGGGCGCTGTCGGCCCCCACCGCGGTGCAGCCGCTGTTCACGGGCGAGAGCCTGCTGCCGGGCGCTTCGTCCGAAGGCGGCGCGATCGTGCCGCCAGCGCAGCAGCCGGTGCCATCGGCCCATGCCAGCGCGCTGCCAGCGGCCCCTGCCGTGGCCCCAGAACCGGAGGAATTCGTGCACGAACCCGACCTCGAGGAAGCCGCCATCCGCTTTGCCAATGGCGACCATGCCGGCGCGGAGTCCGGCCTGCTCGAAGTGCTGGCGCAGCACGAGCAGGACGATCCCCAGCAGCAGCTGGAAATCTGGATGACGCTGTTCGACCTGTACCGCGCCATCGGAGAGCACGAGCGCTTCGATGCGCTGGCGATCGACTACGCGGCGCGGTTCAGCCGTTCGGCCCCGCTGTGGTTTTCCATGCCCGAACTGCTCGGCCTGCAGGTGCAGGCGGCGCCGGCCGCCACGGGACTGGCGCAGCGCGAATTCAGCTGGAACGCCCCGGCCGCCCTGGCCGCGCAATCCGTGGTGGCGCTGCAGGCCTCGCTGGCCCGCGCCGCGCCGCCCTGGACCCTCACGTGGTCGCGCCTGGCAACCATCGACGAGGCCGCCGTGCCGCTGCTGGCCAACCTGTTCACGCAGTGGGCCGAGCAGGAAGTGCAACTCTCCTTCTTTGGGGTGGATGCGCTCAATGCGATGCTCGAATCGCGCACGCAGTCCGGCGACAGCGACACGTCCCCGGAGTGGTGGCGCCTGCGCATGGCGGCCCTGCGCCTCATGGGCCGGCCCGACGAATTCGAACTCGTGGCCCTCGACTACTGCGTGACCTACGAGGTCTCGCCCCCGTCGTGGGTCTCGCCGCGGTGCAGCTATTCCAGCGACGACGGCTCGGCGCCCGCAGCCGAAGCAGCATCGCTGGCCGATCTGCATGCCTCGGGCTACGGCGATCCAGCGTCGATGCCCGCGGGGCTGGAAAGCGGCGATCTGCCGGCCTCGCTGTCCGGCCACATCGAAGGCGACGCGGCGCCGCTGCTGGAACCGTTCGAAGAACGGCTCAAGCCCGGCGCGCCGTTGATCATCTCTTGCGACCGGCTGATCCGCGTGGATTTCGCGGCGGCCGGCTCGGTGCTCAACTGGGCCGCCGAGCAGCAGGCCCAGGGTCACGCAGTGCACTTCATCAACCTGCAGCGGCTGGTGGCGGTGTTCTTCAACGTGATCGGCGTGAACGAACACGCCTGGGTCGTTCCGCGCAAGAACTGACGCCTTGCCGCCCTCAGGCGGCAGACATCGGCGCGGATGGCTGGGTGGGTGGCGGGCGCCGTTGGCGGTGCCTTGCAACCCCTTTCGGGTCGGCCGTTGCAAACCGTGCGGGCATCCCCACATGCCAACGCTATGGAACAGTTTCACGGCACCACCATCCTCAGCGTCCGCCGCCAGACGGCGGACGGCATTCAGGTCGCCATCGGCGGCGACGGCCAGGTCACCCTGGGCAACATCGTGGTCAAGGGCACCGCGCGCAAGGTGCGCAAGCTCTACCACGGCAAGGTCCTCGCCGGCTTCGCCGGGGCCACGGCCGACGCGTTCACGCTCTTCGAGCGGTTCGAGGCCAAGCTGGAAAAGCACCAGGGCCACCTGACACGTGCGGCCATCGAGCTCACCAAGGACTGGCGCACCGACCGCGTGCTGCGCCGCCTGGAGGCCATGCTGGCCGTGGCCGATGCGAGCGCCTCGCTCATCATCACCGGCAACGGCGACGTGCTGGAGCCCGAGCAGGGCATCGTGTCCATCGGATCGGGCGGCGCCTACGCGCATTCGGCCGCCAAGGCGCTGTTGAACCACACCGAGCTCAGCGCGCAGGAGGTGGTCAAGAAGTCGCTGGAGATCGCCGGCGAACTGTGCATCTACACCAACATGAACCACACCATCGAGACGCTGTGAGCGTTCGGGTGTTTTACTATTAATTTGATAGCTGCCTGCCTTAGAAGAATATGCGCTGGCGGCTCATTTGATTGCAGGTCCCCATGTCGTCCATGACCCCCCAGGAAATCGTCTCCGAACTCGACCACCACATCGTCGGCCAGGCCAGCGCCAAGCGCGCCGTCGCCATCGCGCTGCGCAACCGGTGGCGCCGCCAGCAGGTGGAGGGCGCGCTGCGCCACGAGATCACGCCCAAGAACATCCTCATGATCGGCCCCACCGGCGTGGGCAAGACCGAGATCGCCCGCCGCCTGGCCCGCCTGGCCGATGCGCCCTTCATCAAGGTCGAGGCCACGAAGTTCACCGAAGTGGGCTATGTGGGCAAGGACGTGGATTCCATCGTCCGCGATCTGGTCGAGATGGCCGTGAAGCAGGCGCGCGAGAGCGACATGAAAAAGGGCCGCGCCCGCGCCGAGGATGCCGCCGAGGACCGTATCCTCGACGTGCTGGTGCCCCCCGCGCGGAACACGGCGCAGGACGCGGCAGCGCCCGCCGACAACACTGCCCGCCAGGTCTTTCGCAAGAAGCTGCGCGAGGGCCAGCTCGATGACAAGGAAATCGAGATCGACGTGGCCGACGCCCGCCCGCAGCTGGAGATCATGGGTCCGCAGGGCATGGAGGAAATGGCCGAGCAGCTGCGCGGCATGTTCAGCCAGATGGGCCAGGAAAAGCGCCACACGCGCAAGCTCAAGATCGCCGAAGCGCTGAAGCTGCTCACCGACGAGGAAGCCGCCAAGCTCGTGAACGAGGACGAAGTGAAGACCCGCGCGGTGCAGAACGCCGAGCAGAACGGCATCGTCTTCATCGACGAGATCGACAAGGTCGCCACGCGGCAGGAGGCCAGCGGCTCGGACATCTCGCGCCAGGGCGTGCAGCGCGACCTGCTACCGCTGGTCGAGGGCACCACGGTGTCCACCAAATACGGCATGGTCAAGACGGACCACATCCTGTTCATCGCCTCCGGGGCCTTCCACCTGAGCAAGCCGAGCGATCTGATTCCCGAGTTGCAGGGGCGCTTTCCGATCCGCGTGGAACTGGAATCGCTGTCGGTGCAGGACTTCGAGGCCATCCTCACGCAGACGCATGCCTCGCTGGTCAAGCAGTACCAGGCCCTGCTGGCGACCGAAGGCGTGACGCTGGAATTCGCGCCCGAAGGCATCACCCGGCTGGCGCACATCGCGTTCGAAGTGAACGAACGCACCGAGAACATCGGCGCGCGCCGGCTCTCCACGGTGATGGAGCGGCTGCTCGACGAAGTGAGCTTCGATGCGGCCCGGCTGTCGGGCCAGACGGTGGTCATCGATGCCGCCTACGTGAACGGCCGGCTCGAGTCCTTGAGCCAGGACGAGGATTTGTCGCGCTATATCTTGTAAAAGATTCCGGGCCGGCGTGGCCCCCCGGTTCGTTGGCGGGATTCCGGGTTGGGTGAAACCCTTCAGGTATCACTTGCACAGGCTGCCCTAAGTGCTTATTCGATAACGCATTTTGGGCATTCGCCACTGGCACTGTCGGTGCTAAGTCGTTGATTTCATTGCAAAACTTTGTTGCACCTGGCGGGGCTCGGTATTTTTTTCCTGCTACAGTGCAAAAAAGTGCAATTAAGTGGTGAAAAGTGCCCTCGTGCGTCCATTCCGGGCGTTCAGGCGCGACAACGAGTTGGGGTTCGATTCCGTGTTTCAAGGGGCGTCATCGCTGAGTCTGGATGCAAAGGGGAGGCTTTCCGTGCCTACCCGGCATCGTGACGTCCTCGCCGCCACCGCGAACGGTCAACTCACCATCACCAAGCACCCGCACGGCTGCCTCATGGTGTTCCCCCGCCCCGAATGGGAAAAATTCCGCGAACGCATTGCCGAGCTCCCCATGTCCGCCCAGTGGTGGAAGCGCATCTTCCTGGGCAACGCGATGGACGTGGACATGGACGGCACCGGCCGGGTGCTGGTTTCGCCCGAACTGCGCCAGGCCGCAGGCATCACCAAGGACACCATGCTGCTCGGCATGGGCAACCACTTCGAACTGTGGGACAAGGCGACTTACGAGGCGCAGGAAGCCGTCGCGATGCAGGCCGAAATGCCGGCCGCTTTCCAGGACTTTTCTTTCTGAGGCCATGGTGAACGCACCGCTGCAACACACCACGGTCTTGCTGGGCGAGGCGGTCGACGCCTTGCTGGGCGGCGCCGGCCCGGCGCCTGCCGGTACCTGGATCGACGCCACCTTCGGTCGCGGAGGGCATTCGCGAAAAATTCTGGATCGGCTAGGGCCGGGCGGAGGCCTCGTGGCGTTCGACAAGGACCCCGAGGCCATCGCAGAAGCAGCGCGCATCACCGATGCGCGTTTTTCCATTCGGCACGAGGGATTTCGCCACCTGGCCGACCTGCCCGAGCGCAGCGCCGCCGGCATCCTCATGGACCTGGGCGTGAGTTCGCCCCAGATCGACAGCCCCGCCCGGGGCTTCAGCTTTCGTTTCGATGGCCCGCTGGACATGCGCATGGACACCACGCGCGGGGAAAGCGTGGCCGATTGGCTGGCCACGGCCGAGGTCGGCCAGATTGCGGAGGTGATACGTGACTACGGCGAAGAACGGTTTGCTGGCCCCATTGCAAAGGCGATTGTTGCTCGTCGCGAGGAACGGGGCCCTCTTGCCACCACCGCTGAACTGGCCCAACTCGTGGCTGGCTCGGTCAAGACCCGCGAAGCAGGCCAGAACCCTGCAACGCGCACCTTTCAGGCTCTTCGGATTTTCATCAACGCCGAGCTTGAAGAGCTCCAGCAGGCGCTAGAAGCCAGTCTGCGGGTGCTCGCGCCCGGCGGGCGGCTGGTGGTGATCAGCTTCCATTCGCTGGAAGACCGCATCGTCAAGCAGTTCATCGCCCAGCATTCCAAAGAGGTGTTCGACCGCCGCGCGCCGTTCGCGCAGCCGCAGCCCATGCGCCTGAAAGCGCTCGACCGCATCAAGCCCAGCGCGGCCGAAGTCGAGGCCAATCCCCGCTCCCGCAGCGCTGTGATGCGCGTGGCCGAGCGCACGGAGGTGCCGGCATGACGCGCCTGAGCCTGGTGCTGCTGCTCGGCGTGATGGTCAGCGCGCTGTACCTCGTGCACATGCAGTACGAGTCGCGCCGCCTGTTCACCGAGCTGGACCGCGCGGTGGCCGAGGCGCGCCGGCTGGAGACCGAACACCAGCGCCTGCAGGTCGAAAAGCGCGCCCAGGCGACGCCGCTGCGGGTGGAGAAACTCGCCCGCGACCGCCTGCAGATGCGCACGGCCACCCCGGCCATCACGCAGTACGTGGCCGACGACGGCACGCCCGTCGTCACCGCCGCCACGGCTGCGCCCGTGCCGGCCACGCCGGGTTCCGGGAGCGTGCGCCGATGAGCCGCAGCGTGAACTACACCTCCAGCCCGCTGCTGGCCAGCAAGACGCCGGTCTGGCGCAGCAAGTTCATCGTCGCCATGGTGGCGCTGGGCTTCGTGGGCCTGGGCGCCCGCGCGGCCTACGTGCAGGTGTTCGGCAACGCATTCTTTCAGCGGCAGGGCGAAGTGCGTTTCGCTCGCACGCTGGAGCTGCCCGCCAACCGCGGGCGCATCGTGGACCGCAATGGCCTGATCCTCGCCTCCAGCGTGCCCGCCGCCAGCATCTGGGCCATTCCGGAAGACGTCGAGCAGGACAAGCCCGAGGTGCGTGAAAAGCTCCAGCAGCTGGCCAAGCTGCTGGAAATGCCGCTGCCCGCGCTCAAGACCAAGCTCGCGGACGAGGACAAGACCTTCGTCTGGATCAAGCGCCAGCTCGATTGGGAAGTCGGCCAGCAGATCGCCGCGCTCGACATCAAGGGCATCTACCAGCGCAAGGAATACAAGCGCCAATACCCCGAAGGCGAATCGGCCGCGCACGTGGTGGGCTTCACCAACGTGGAAGACCATGGCCAGGAGGGCATGGAGCTCGCCTTCGACCAGCAACTGGCGGGCAAGGCCGGTTCGCGCCGCGTCATCAAGGACCGGCTGGGCCGTGTGGTGGAAGGCGTGGGCGCCGAGGTGCCGCCGGTGGACGGGCAGGACATGCAACTGTCCATCGACAGCAAGGTGCAGTTCTTCGCCTACCAGAAGCTTCGCGACCAGGTGGCGCTGCACAAGGCCAAGGCCGGCAGCGTGGTGGTGATCGACGCGCACACGGGCGAACTGCTGGCGCTGGCCAACTACCCCAGCTACGTGCCCGACAAGCGCCAGAACCTCACCGGCGAGCAGCTGCGCAACCGCGCGCTCACCGATGTGTTCGAGCCCGGCTCGACCATGAAGCCGTTCACCATCGGCCTGGCGCTGGAAACCGGCCGCGTGCGGCCCGAGACCATCGTCGACACCAACCCCGGTCGCGTGACGATCACGGGCTCGACCATCTCCGACACGCACAACTACGGCGTGCTCACGGTCGAGGGCGTGATCCAGAAGTCCAGCAACGTGGGCACCACCAAGATCGCCATGCAGATGCCGGCGCGCGAGATGTGGGAGACCTTCTCGGCGGCCGGCTTCGGGCAGAAGCCGCAAATCCACTTTCCCGGTGTCGTGAGCGGCCGCCTGCGGCCCTACAAGACCTGGCGCCCGGTGGAGCAGGCCACCATGTCGTACGGCTACGGCCTCTCGGCCAGCCTGCTGCAGATGGCGCGCTCGTACACCGTGTTCGCCAACGGCGGCCAGATCATCCCGGCGACCATGCTGAAGTCGAGCGCGCCGGCTGTGGGCGTGCCCGTGTTTTCCGAGCGCACGGCCGATCAGGTGCGCAAGATGCTGCAGATGGCTGCTGGGCCCGGCGGCACGGGCCAGCAGGCGCAGACCGTGGGCTACTCGGTGGGCGGCAAGTCCGGCACCGCGCGCAAGCAGGTGGGCAAGAGCTACGCCTCGGGCAAGTACCGCGCATGGTTCACCGGCATGGCCCCGATCGACAAGCCGCGCATCATCGTCGCCGTGATGATCGACGAACCCAGCAACGGGGTGTTCTACGGGGGCGCGGTGGCCGCGCCGGTGTTCAGCGCCGTCGTGCAGCAGACCCTTCGCATGATGGGCGTGCAGCCCGACATGGCCGTCAAGCCGCAGATCGTGGCCAATACCGTGGAGGAATCGCTATGACGACAACGACGACCCCGTTGCTCACCTCCGTGCACGACGCCGTGCAATGGCTGGCCGCCCGTGTGGCCGGCACGCTGCAGACCGACAGCCGGTTGATCCAGCCCGGCGACGGTTTCATCGCCTGGCCTGGAGCCGCCACCGACGGCCGCGCCCATGTGGGCGATGCGCTGGCCCGCGGCGCCGTGGCCTGCCTGGTCGAGCACGAGGGCATCGAATCCTTCCACTTCGGCGACGCGCCGGTGGCTGCGCTGCGCGGTCTGAAAGCGGTCACCGGCAGCCTGGCGGCCGAATGGTTTGGCCACCCCACGCATTCGCTCGATGTGCTGGCCGTGACCGGCACCAACGGCAAGACGAGCGTGAGCTGGTGGCTGGCGGACGCGCTCAACCTGCTGTCGCGCAACGAACTGCTCGCCCAGGGGGGCTGTGCGCTCATCGGCACCCTCGGCGCCGGCGTTCCGCCCACGCTCGAATCCACCGGCCTCACCACGCCCGACCCCGTGCGCCTGCAGCGCGCTTTCGCCCACTTCGCCAAGGAAGGCCATGTGGCCTGTGCGATCGAGGCATCGTCCATCGGCCTGGCGGAGCACCGCCTGACGGGCACGCGGGTGCGCGCCGCCCTGTTCACCAATTTCACGCAGGATCACCTCGACTACCACCCCAGCATGGCGGCCTACTGGCAGGCCAAGAGCACGCTGTTCGAATGGCCCGGGCTGCAGATCGCGGTGGTGAACACCGACGATCTGCGCGGCGCCGAACTGCACGAGGCGCTGTCCCAGCAACCGCTGGACCTGTGGAGCGTTTCTTTGAAAGGGCCGGCCAGGCTGCAGGCGCGGGACATCGCCTGGGGCGATGGTGGCCTGTCGTTCACCGTGGCGGAAGGCTCGCAGAGCCATGTGCTGCAAACCCGGCTGGTCGGGCACTACAACGTCAGCAACCTGCTGCTGGTGCTGGCCACCTTGCGCGCGCTCGGCGTGCCGCTGGAGCACGCGCTGTATGCCTGCGCGCAGCTCTCGCCGGTGCCGGGCCGCATGGAGCAGATCCACTTGCCGCACCAGCCCCTGGTGGCCGTGGACTACGCCCACACGCCCGATGCGCTCGACCAGGCGCTGCAGGCGCTGCGCCCCATCGCGGCCGAGCGCGGCGGGCGGCTGTGGTGCGTGTTCGGCTGCGGCGGAAGCCGCGACCGCGCCAAGCGGCCGCTGATGGGTGCCATCGCCCAGCAGCGTGCCGACGCGGTCATCGTCACCAGCGACAACCCGCGCGGCGAAGTGCCGGCGGACATCATTCATGAAGTGCTGCAGGGCACCGTGGCCGGGCGCACCGTGCGCGCCGAGGTCGACCGCGCCGCCGCCATCGCGATGGCGTTGGCCGAGGCCGGTCCCCGCGATGTCGTGCTGATCGCCGGCAAGGGCCATGAGGACTACCAGGAGGTGGCAGGCGAACGCCGGCCATTCTCCGACATGGGCCATGCCCAGACGGCCCTGGCCGCCCGCGGAGGCCGCGCATGGGCATGATGACGCTGCAGCAGGCGCTGGCCTTCATCCAGGCACGCGTGCCCGCGGCCCGGCTGGTGGGCGAGGGCGGCATGCCCCTGTCCCGCGTGCACACCGACACGCGCACGCTGCAGGCCGGCGATCTGTTCGTCGCGCTCAAGGGCGAGCGCTACGACGCCAATGCTTTTCTGGCCGATGCGCGCGCTGCCGGCGCGGCCGCCGCCGTGGCGCATGCCGGTGTCGATGCGGCGGGCCTGCCCGGCATCGAGGTGCCCGATACGCTGCAGTCGCTTGGCGCCCTCGCCGCCGGCTGGCGCGCGCAGTTCCGTCTGCCGCTCATCGGGGTGACGGGCAGCAACGGCAAGACCACGGTGACGCAAATGATCGCGGCGGTGCTGCAGGCCTGGAAAGGCCCGGCCGCCTTTGCCACGCAAGGCAACTTCAACAACGACATCGGCGTGCCGCTGATGCTGCTGCGCCTGAACGCCGCGCACGAGGCGGCGGTCATCGAGCTGGGCATGAATCACCCGGGCGAGATCGCCTACCTGGCCGGCTTGGCTCGCCCCACGGTCGCGCTGGTCAACAACGCGCAGCGCGAGCACCTTGAATTCATGCACACGGTGCAGGCCGTGGCCGAGGAAAACGGAGCGTCCATCGCGGCGCTGCCTGCCGACGGCGTGGCTGTGTTCCCTGAGGGCGACACCTATACCGCGCTGTGGCGGCAACTGGCCGCGGGGCGCCGCTGCGTCACCTTTGGTGCGGGCGATGCCGATGTGCGCTGCACCGCCGCGCAGTGGGAAGGCAGCGCCTGGCGCGCCCGCATCGAAACGCCGCAGGGCGGCTTCGATGTCACGCTGCGCATCGCCGGCATGCACAACGTGACCAATGCGCTGGCCGCCACCGCCTGTGCCCTGGCCGCCGGAGTGCCACTCGACGCCGTGGCGCGCGGGCTTTCGGTCTTCGTGCCGGTCAAGGGGAGATCGCGCGCCTTCAGCGTTCCGCACGATGGGCGCGTGGTCACGGCCGTGGACGACACCTACAACGCCAACCCCGATTCCATGCGCGCCGCCATCGACGTGCTGGCTGGCTTGCCCGGCCCGCAGTTGCTGGTGCTGGGCGACATGGGCGAGGTGGGCGAGCAGGGGCCTCAATTCCATGCCGAGGCGGGCGCCCAGGCGCGCGCCAGCGGCATCGGCGGGCTGTTCGCGCTGGGCGCGCTCAGCACTCACGCCGCGCAGGCCTACGGGCCGGATGCGCGGCATTTCGACGACATGGCATCGCTGCTCGCAGCGGTACAGCAAGCCCTGCCCCAGGTGGGCAGCGTGCTGGTGAAGGGATCTCGGTTCATGAAGATGGAGCAGGTGGTGCAGGCGCTGGAAGCCCGTGCGGACGCAATGAAGAACGCACGCGGGGGCGCCACATGCTGCTGATGTTGTCGCAGTGGCTGCAGGGCCTGTCGCCGGAATTCGGATTCTTCCGGGTGTTCCAGTACCTCACGTTCCGTGCGGTGATGGCCGCGCTCACGGCGCTGGTGATCGGCCTGGTCGCCGGCCCGAAGGTGATCCGCATGCTCACCTCGCTCAAGATCGGCCAGCCCATCCGTGGCTATGCGATGGAGTCGCACCTGTCCAAGAGCGGCACACCGACCATGGGCGGCGTGCTGATCTTGGGCGCCATCGCCATCTCGACGCTGCTGTGGTTCGACCTGTCCAACCGCTTCGTGTGGATCGTGCTGGCCGTGACGCTGGGCTTCGGCGCCATCGGCTGGGTGGACGACTGGCGCAAGGTGGTGCGCAAGGACCCGGAAGGCATGCGTTCGCGCGAAAAGTATTTCTGGCAATCCATCATCGGCCTGCTGGCCGCGCTGTACCTGGTGTTCAGCATTTCCGAGAACTCCAATTCGCGCGTGTTCGAGCTGTTCATCACCTGGGTGCAGTCCGGCTTCTCGCTGGACCTGCCGCCACAGGCCGGGCTGCTGGTGCCGTTCTTCAAGGAAGTGAGCTACCCGCTGGGCGTGCTGGGCTTCGTGATCCTGACCTACCTCGTGATCGTGGGGTCGAGCAACGCCGTCAACCTGACCGACGGCCTCGACGGGCTGGCGATCATGCCGGTGGTGATGGTGGGCTCGGCGCTGGGGCTGTTCGCCTACGTGGCCGGCAGCACCGTGTATTCCAAGTACCTGCTGTTCCCACACATCGCCGGCGCGGGCGAGTTGCTGATCTTCTGCTCGGCCATGGCAGGGGCCGGCTTGGCCTTCCTGTGGTTCAACACCCATCCGGCCCAGGTGTTCATGGGCGACGTGGGCGCGCTGGCGCTCGGCGGCGCACTGGGCACCATTGCGGTGATCGTGCGCCAGGAGATCGTGCTGGCCATCATGGGCGGCATCTTCGTGGTCGAGGCGCTCTCGGTGATGCTGCAGGTGGCGTGGTTCAAGTACACCAAGAAGCGCTACGGCCAGGGCCGCCGGCTGCTCAAGATGGCGCCGCTGCACCACCATTTCGAAAAGAGCGGCTGGAAGGAAACGCAGGTGGTCGTGCGCTTCTGGATCATCACCATGCTGCTGTGCCTTATCGGCCTGACCACGCTGAAGCTGCGATGAACCCGCACGATCCCCTTCTTCCTGGCGAGGCGCCCGGCCTGCCGCAGGGCGCCACCGGCCCCGGCGAAGGGGTGGCTGCGCCTGCGCGTTGGGAGGAAGCGCCGGAAAAGGATGTGCCGGGCACGCCGGACGATTGGCAGGCGCCAGCCCCGGCCGCCCCCGAGGCACTGGCCCCGGCAAGTTCTGCCGAAGCGGCTGGCCTGCACGAGCCCACGGAACTGCCAGAACCGCCCGAAACATCTGCGGTGGTTGAAGCCATGCTGCCGGAGGCGACGGCGACGGACGCAGCCCTCGTGGCACCGCCTTCGCCAGCGCCCGCCGACGACCGCATGGCGCAGGCGCTCGCCGGCATGACGGCTCCTGCCGTGTCCGCCGCGGCGGCCGCCGCTGCTTTCGTGGCGCAGATCTTCGCTGACGTGGCCGCTCCCGATCCGCGCAAAGCGGCAGCGCCCGGTGCTGCCGGCGCCGATGCCGCCCCCGCCGATACCGAAGTGTCCGTTGAGGGCGCCGCTCCTGCAGCCGATGCCGAAGGTAATGGCGACACTGCTCCGGCTCCCCTCGGCCGGCCCGGCGAAAACATGGCGCCGCTGCAGGGCCAGAACATTCTCATCCTCGGCCTGGGCGCGTCGGGCCTGGCCATGGCGCGCTGGTGCGTGCGCTGCGGCGCCGAAGTGACCGTGGCCGACACCCGCGAAGCGCCGCCGCAGCGCGGCACTTTGCATGCCGAACTGCCCCAGGTGCGCTTCGTGGCCGGTGCGTTCGACGAGCAATTGATCGAAGGCCGTGCGCCGCACGCGATCTACCGCTCGCCCGGCTTGGCCCCCGCCACGCTGGCCGCCCTGTCGGGCGCGGCGCAGGCACGTGGCATTCCCTTTGAAGGCGAGCTGGCCCTGTTCGCCATGGCGCTGCGCGATCTGCGCGCATCGCACGGCTACGCGCCGGCGGTGCTGGCCATCAGCGGCACCAACGGCAAGACCACCGTGACGTCCCTCACCGGGAAGCTGGTGGACTGCGCCGGCAAGACCGTGGCGGTGGCCGGAAACATCGGCCCAACCCTGCTGGATACGCTGGGCCAGCACATCGATGCGGACACGCTGCCCGAAGTCTGGGTGCTGGAACTGTCGAGCTTTCAGCTTGACGGCGTGACGGGCTTCGAGCCCACGGCCGCAGCGGTGCTCAACATCACGCAGGACCACCTGGACTGGCACGGCAGCCTGGCCGCCTACGCCGCGGCTAAGGCGCGCATCTTCGGCCAGAGCGGGCTGATGCTGCTCAACCGCGAAGACCCGGAAGTCATGGGCATGCTGGCCGGCGCCAGCGCCGGCAGCCTGTCATCCGGTGGGGCCGTCGCCAAGCCGGCATCGCGCCAGAAGCCACCCAAGGTGCAGGTGCGCCCGCACGTCACGTTCGGCGGCGACATGCCCCAGCGCCCCGGTGATTTCGGCCTGGAGATCGTGAACGGCATGGCCTGGCTCGTGCGCGCCCAGGAGGCCGACGAAACCGCGCGGCGTTCGCGCGTGCAGGACGAAGAGCTGTACATCCAGCGCCTCATGCCGGCCGATGCGCTGCGCATCCGCGGCCGCCACAACGCCGTGAACGCCCTGGCCGCGCTGGCGCTGGCCCAGGCGGCGGGCTGCGCGCTGGGTCCGATGCTGTACGGCCTGCGCGAATACCGTGGCGAGCCGCACCGGGTGGAGCCCATCGGGCTCATCGGCGACGTGGAATATTTCGACGACAGCAAGGGCACGAACGTGGGCGCCACCGTGGCCGCGTTGACGGGCCTGGGGGCCGAGCGCCGGCTGGTCGTCATTCTGGGCGGCGAGGGCAAGGGGCAGGACTTTTCGCCCCTGGCCCCGCCCGTTTCCCGCTATGCCCGTGCGGTGGTGCTGATCGGCCGCGATGCGCCGCAGATCCGCGCTGCCCTGCGCGATGCGGGCGTGGCAATGCTGGACGCGCAGACCCTGCCCGAGGCCGTGGCCCTGGCCACGCAGCGCGCCCATGGCGGCGATGCGGTGCTGATGTCGCCCGCCTGTGCCAGTTTCGATATGTTCAACGATTACGAGCACCGGGCGCGCGTGTTTTGCGAAGCGGTGCAAGCGCTGGCGAACGACCGTGGCCAGGACCTGGAGGGCTCCGCATGAGCACCGCACCCGCATCGCCAAGCCTGGCGCAGCGCCTGTCCAGCCGATTCGGCGGATGGTTCGGCGGCAAGCCGGCCCAGCCTGCCGACGTGCTGCCCGTGCGCGTGGGCGGGACCGAATACCGCCAGACCACGACCACGCCGGCCAGCGTGCTCGGCTTCGACCAGGCCCTGCTGTGGGTGGTGGTGGCGCTGCTCGCGTGGGGGTTGGTGATGGTGTATTCGGCCTCGATCGCCATGCCGGACAACCCGCGCTTCGGCAAGATCGCGCCCACCCATTTCCTGGTGCGCCACATCATGGCGCTGGTGATTGCCTTCGTCGCCGCGTTGCTGGCGTTTCAGGTGTCCATGGCCACCTGGGAGCGCGTGGCCCCGTGGCTGTTCGTGCTGTCCATCGCCCTGCTGATCGCAGTGCTGATTCCCCACGTGGGCACAGTCGTCAACGGTGCACGGCGCTGGCTGTCGCTGGGGGTGATGAACTTCCAGCCGTCCGAACTGGCGAAGTTCGCGGTGCTCATCTACGCCTCCGATTACATGGTGCGCAAGATGGACGTGAAGGAACGCTTCTTCCGCGCCGTGCTGCCCATGGGCGCGGCTGTGGCGGTGGTCGGCGCCTTGCTGCTGGCCGAGCCCGACATGGGCGCCTTCATGGTGATCGCCGTGATCGCCATGGGCATCCTGTTCCTGGGCGGCGTGAACGCTCGCATGTTCTTTCTGATCGCCGCCGTGCTGGTGGGCGCCTTCGCCCTCATGGTGATGATGAGCGACTGGCGTCGCGAGCGCATCTTCGCGTACCTGGACCCCTGGAGCGAAAAGCACGCCCTGGGCAAAGGCTACCAGCTGTCGCACTCGCTGATCGCCATCGGCCGCGGCGAGATCTTCGGCGTGGGGCTGGGCGGCAGCGTGGAAAAGCTGCACTGGCTGCCCGAGGCGCACACCGACTTCCTGCTCGCCGTCATCGGGGAAGAGTTCGGCCTGGTCGGCGTGCTCGTCCTCATCGTGCTGTTCCTGTGGATGACCCGCCGCATCATGCACATCGGCCGCCAGGCCATCGCCCTGGACCGCGTGTTCGCGGGGCTTGTGGCGCAGGGCGTGGCGATCTGGATGGGCTTTCAGGCGTTCATCAACATGGGCGTGAACCTGGGCGCGCTGCCGACCAAGGGACTGACGCTGCCGCTGATGAGCTTCGGAGGGTCCGCGATTCTGATGAACCTGGTGGCCATCGCCGTGGTGCTTCGGGTTGACTACGAAAACAAGCACCTCATGCGCGGAGGCCGCGTATGAGGTGCTTGTTTCAACAAAAAGGGCATCGCATGGCGCCGGCCATGCCGGGCGCGCAGCGCCCGATGAGGGGTGGCCGCGTATGAGCGCATCGAAGACCGCGCTGATCATGGCCGGCGGGACCGGCGGCCATATTTTTCCGGGCCTTGCCGTGGCCGAGGAGTTGCGCGCCCGCGGCTGGCGCGTGCACTGGCTGGGCACGCCCGCCAGCATGGAGTCGCGCCTGGTGCCCCCGCGCGGTTTCGCGTTCGAGCCCATCGACTTTTCCGGGGTGCGCGGCAAGGGACTGGTCACGCTGGCCCTGCTGCCGCTGCGCCTGCTGCGCGCGTTCTGGCAATCGCTGGCGGTGGTACGGCGCGTGAAGCCCGACGTGGTCGTGGGCCTGGGCGGTTATGTGACGTTTCCGGGCGGCATGATGGCCGTGCTGGTGGGCAAGCCGCTGGTGCTGCATGAGCAGAACTCGGTGGCGGGCCTGGTGAACAAGGTGCTGGCCGGCGTGGCCGACCGGGTGTTCACGGCGTTCCCCGAGGTGCTCAAGAAAGCCCAGTGGGTGGGTAACCCGCTGCGCACCGCCTTCACGCAGCAGCCTGCGCCGGCCGAGCGTTTCGCCGGCCGCACGGGGCCGCTGCGCCTGCTCGTCGTGGGCGGCAGCCTGGGCGCGCGGGCGCTCAACGAGATCGTTCCCCAGGCGCTGGCCCGCATTCCTGCGGACCGCCGGCCGGTGGTCACCCACCAGAGCGGCGCGGCGCAGATCGACGCACTGCGCGAGCACTACGCGAAAGCGGGCGTGCAGGCCACGCTCACCCCCTTCATCGACGACACGGCGGCGGCGTTTGCCGACGCCGACCTCATCGTCTGCCGCGCCGGGGCCAGCACCGTGACCGAAATCGCCGCCGTGGGCGCGGCGGCGGTGTTCGTGCCGTTTCCCCATGCGGTGGACGACCACCAGACCGCCAACGCCCGCTTCCTTGTGGACGCCGGCGGCGGGTGGCTCGTGCAGCAGCGCGACCTCACCCCCGAATGGCTGGCGGATATGCTACAAAATTCAGAGCGCACTGCCCTAGTGGATATTGCGCGGAAGGCCAAAAACATGCAAAAGATCAACGCCACCCGCGAAGTGGTGACTGCCTGCGAGGAACTCGCCGGATGAAGCACGCCATTCGCCACATCCACTTCGTCGGCCTGGGCGGCGCCGGCATGTGCGGCATCGCCGAGGTGCTGTTCAACCTGGGCTACAGCATTTCCGGCTCGGACCTGTCCGACAGCGCCACGCTGCGCCGCCTGGAAGCACTGGGCATCCGCACCTGCGTGGGCCATGCGGCCGCGCACATCGAAGGCGCCGACGCTGTGGTCACCTCCACGGCGGTGCAGGCGGACAACCCCGAAGTGCTGGCCGCCCGCGAAAAGAAGATTCCCGTGGTGCCGCGCGCGCTGATGCTGGCGGAGCTGATGCGCCTGAAGCGCGGCATCGCCATCGCCGGCACGCACGGCAAGACCACCACCACCAGCCTCGTCACCAGCGTGCTGGCCGAGGCGGGGCTCGACCCGACCTTCGTGATCGGCGGGCGCCTGAACAGCGCCGGCGCCAACGCCAAGCTGGGCAGCGGCGACTACATCGTCGTGGAAGCGGACGAATCCGACGCGTCGTTCCTCAACCTGCTGCCCGTGATGGCCGTGGTGACGAACATCGACGCCGACCACATGGAAACCTACGGGCACGACTTCGGCCGCCTGAAAGGCGCGTTCGTCGAGTTCCTGCACCGCATGCCGTTCTACGGCACGGCGATCCTGTGCGTGGACAACCCGGCCATCCGCGACATCCTGGCCGACGTGACCTGCCCCATCACGAGCTACGGCTTTTCCGAAGATGCCCAGGTTCGCGCGGTGGACGTGCGGGCCGATGCCGGGCAGATGCGCTTTCGCGTGCAGCGGCGCAACGGCGTCACCCTGCCGGACATCGACGTGGTGCTGAACCTCGCGGGCGAGCACAACGTGCTGAACGCGCTGTCGGCCATCGCGGTCGCGGTCGAGCTGAACATTCCGGACGACGCGCTGCTGCGCGCCCTGGCCAGCTTCAAGGGCGTGGGCCGGCGCTTCCAGCGCTACGGCGACATTCCCGCACCGGCCGGCGGCACGTTCGCGCTGATCGAAGACTACGGCCACCACCCGGTCGAGATGACGGCCACGCTCGCGGCGGCGCGCGGTGCCTTCCCGGGCCGACGCTTGCTGCTGGCTTTCCAGCCGCACCGCTACAGCCGCACGCGCGACTGCTTCGAGGATTTCGTCAAGGTCATGGGCAGCGCCGATGCCGTGCTGCTGACCGAGGTCTATGCCGCGGGCGAGGCGCCCATCGTGGCGGCCGATGGCCGGTCGCTCACCCGCGCCCTGCGCGTGGCCGGCAAGGTCGAGCCCGTGTTCGTGGACGACGTGGGCACGCTCGCGCAGACGATCGTGGACAACGCCCGCGATGGCGATGTGGTGCTGTGCATGGGCGCAGGCTCGATCGGCGCGGTGCCTGCCAAGGTGGTGGAGATGCTGCAAAAAGAACAAACGCCAGCCCTCTCGGAGGCCGCATGATGAGTACCGAAGACAACACCCCGGCCATCGACGTGCGGGCACTCGGCAAGGTCGCCGTGCTGATGGGCGGCTCGTCCGCCGAGCGCGAGGTTTCGCTCATGTCCGGCGGCGGCGTGCTCCAGGCGCTGCGCGCCCGGGGCGTGGATGCGCACGCCTTCGATCCCTCGCAGACCGACCTGTCCGAACTGCGGCACGGCGGCTATGCGCGCTGCTTCATCGCGCTCCACGGCCGCCACGGCGAGGACGGCACGGTGCAGGGCGCGCTCGAGCTGCTCGGCATTCCGTACACCGGTCCGGGCGTGATGGCGTCCAGCATCGCCATGGACAAGATCATGACCAAGCGCATCTGGCGCTTCGAAGGGCTGCCGACGCCGGACTGGCGCCTCGTCTCAAGCGCTGCGGAGACCGCGCAGGCGCTGCAGGCACTGGGCGCGCCGATGATCGTGAAGCCCTCGCGCGAGGGCTCGACCATCGGCCTCACCAAGGTGACGTCACCCGGGCAGTGCGAGCAGGCCTATCTGCTGGCCTCCCGCTACGACCCCGAAGTGCTGTGCGAAGAATTCATCGAGGGCGACGAGACCACCTGCCCCGTGCTGGGTCAGGGCGCAGGCGCCCGGGCGCTGCCGGTGATCCGCATCGTGGCGCCCGCCGGCAACTACGACTACCAGAACAAGTATTTCACCGACGTCACCCAGTACCACTGCCCGAGCGGCCTGCCCGAGCATGAGGAGCGCGAGATCCAGCGGCTGGTGGTCGAGGCCTTCCGCACGCTGCAGTGCCGCGGCTGGGCGCGCGCCGACATCATGATCCGCGCCAGCGACCGCAAGCCTTTTCTGCTGGAGATCAACACCTCGCCCGGCATGACCGGCCATTCGCTGGTGCCCATGTCGGCCCGCGCGAGCGGCGTGAGCTACGAGGCGCTGTGCCTGAGCATTCTCGCGAGCGCATCGCTCGACGGGCTGCAAGGCAACGCGGGCGCAGCGACGCCGACCGTGACCCCCGGAACGCCAGGAGCCGCATGACCCCCTCGCTGCCCGCACCGCTTGACGTCAAGCTCATGAACCTGACCGCCACGGTCCTGTTCGTGGGCTGCGCCGCGTTCGTGCTGGTGGCGGGCGGCTCGTGGATGCTGCGCCATCCGGCGTTCGCGATCGGGCGCATCGTGGTGCAGGGCGAGCTGGTGCACAACAACGCCGTGACGCTGCGCGCCAATGTCGGTCCGCACCTGGTGGGCAATTTCTTCACGGTGGACCTGCGCGCCGTGCGCGAAGCGTTCGAGCAGGTGCCCTGGGTGCGGCATGCCATGGTGCGGCGCGAGTTTCCCAACAGCCTGCGCGTGGAACTGCAGGAGCACGACGCTGCCGCCTATTGGGGCGCCGAAGAGGGCTCCACGCTGGTCAACAGCCAGGGCGAAGTGTTCGAGGCCAACGGCGACGACCTGGACGCGGATGACCTGCCCCGCCTGCAAGGGCCGCAGGGCCATTCGCTGGAGGTGCTGCAGATGTACCACCGCCTGGGCCCGGTCTTTCAGCCGCTCGGCGCGAAGGTCGATGCGCTCGAACTCACCGGGCGTGGCGGCTGGCGCGCCACGCTGGACAGCGGCGCGGCCGTGGAGCTGGGCGGCGGCACCCCCGAAGAGGTGGTGCAGCGTTCGCAGCGCTTCGTGCGCACGCTGGCACGCGTGGCCGGCCAGTACGGACGCCGCGCGGATGCGCTCGAGTCGGCCGATCTGCGCCATGCCGATGGCTATGCGCTGCGGCTGCGCGGCGTGACCACGGTGAATGGCGATGCGCCCAAGGCCGCCGCCAGGGCGCCCGCGCGCAATGCGGCGCAGCGCGCACGCCCAGGCAGAACAACAGGGCAGAACCACTGAGGGCAGGACACAGATATGGCAAGAGAATACAAAGACGTGGTCGTGGGGCTGGACATCGGCACCGCCAAGGTGATGGCGGTGGTCGCCGAGGTGCTGCCCAACGGCGAACTCAAGCTCGCGGGGCTGGGCGTGGCGCCCAGCAACGGGCTCAAGCGCGGCGTGGTGGTGAACATCGACGCCACGGTGCAGAGCATCCAGCAGGCTTTGAAAGAGGCCGAGCTGATGGCCGACTGCAAGATCCAGCGCGTGTACACCGGCATCACCGGCAGCCACATCCGCGGGCTCAATTCGAGCGGCATGGTGGCGGTCAAGGACAAGGAAGTCACCCAGGCCGACGTGGCACGCGTGGTGGAGACGGCCAAGGCCATCAACATCTCCAGCGACCAGCGGCTGTTGCTGGTCGAGCCGCAGGAATTCGTGATCGACGGGCAGGACGTCAAGGAGCCCATCGGCATGAGCGGCATCCGCCTGGAGGCCAAGATCCACATCGTGACCGGCGCGCAGAGCGCGGCCGAGAACATCATCAAGTGCGTGCGCCGCTGCGGGCTCGAAGTGGAGCAGCTCATGCTGAACCCGCTCGCTTCCAGCCAGGCCGTGCTGACCGACGACGAGCGCGAACTGGGCGTGGCGGTGGTGGACATCGGCGCGGGAACGACCGACGTGGCGATCTTCACCGGCGGTGCGATCCGCCACACGGCCGTGATCCCGATCGCGGGCGACCTCATCACCAGCGACATCGCCATGGCGCTGCGTACGCCCACCAAGGACGCCGAAGACATCAAGGTCGAGAGCGGCTATGCCAAGCAACTGCTGGCCGACCCCGAGGCGCAGGTCGAGGTGCCGGGCCTGGGCGACCGCAGCCCGCGCATGCTCAGCAAGCAGGCACTGGCCGGCGTGATTGAGCCGCGCGTGGAAGAGATCTTCTCGCTCGTGCAGCAGGTCATCCGGGAATCGGGCTACGAAGAAGTGCTGTCCTCGGGCATCGTGCTCACGGGTGGCAGCGCCATCATGCCGGGCATGGTCGAGCTGGGCGAGGACATCTTCCTCAAGCCCGTGCGCCGGGGCATTCCCAAGTATTCGAGCGCGCTGGCGGACATGATCGCCCAGCCGCGCGCGGCCACCGTGATGGGCCTGCTCGAAGAGGCGCGCCTGGCGCGCCTGCGCGGCTTCAAGGTCGCGCAAAAGAGCGGCTCGGTAAAGACTGCGTTCGGCCGTTTCAAAGACTTCATCGTGGGGAACTTCTGACATGTTCCCCCCTCTGCCCTGGCTTGCTCGCGCCGGCCCCAATGCGCTTTCCTGGCACCGATGGCGGGGCACCGGCCCGCCGTTCGTTCCCCGGACTGTCTCGCAACCCATTTCAACCATCCAGCCTTTTTGGCCCCATGCAATTCACGTGAAAGACTAGGAGCACCCACCATGACCATCGAAATGATCGAAGCCGAAGAATTCAATCAGGGCACCCAGATCAAGGTGATCGGTGTCGGCGGCGGCGGCGGCAATGCCGTGGCCCACATGATCGCGCGCAATGTTCAGGGCGTGGAGTTCGTCTGCGCCAATACCGACGCGCAAGCCCTCACCCGCAGCCCCGCGCACCGCACCATCCAGCTGGGCGGCAGCGGCCTGGGCGCCGGCAGCAAGCCCGACAAGGGCCGCGACGCCGCTGAAGCGGCCGTGGAAGACATCCGCAGCGCCATTGCCGGCGCGCACATGCTGTTCATCACCGCAGGCATGGGCGGCGGCACGGGCACGGGCGCTGCGCCCGTGATCGCGCGCGTCGCCAAGGAAATGGGCATTCTCACCGTGGGCGTGGTCACCAAGCCCTTCGACTGGGAAGGCGGCCGCCGCATGGCCAACGCCGACAACGGCCTGGCCGAGCTGGAAGCCAACGTCGATTCGCTGATCGTCGTGCTCAACGAGAAGCTGCTGGAAGTGCTGGGCGACGACATCACCCAGGACGAAGCCTTCGCGCATGCCAACGACGTGCTGAAGAACGCCGTGGGCGGCATTGCCGAAATCATCAATGAATACGGCCACGTGAACGTCGACTTCGAAGACGTGCGCACCGTGATGGGCGAACCCGGCAAGGCCATGATGGGCACGGCCACGGCCGCTGGCCCAGACCGCGCACGCATCGCTGCCGAGCAGGCCGTGGCCTGCCCGCTGCTGGAAGGCATCGACCTGTCGGGCGCCAAGGGCGTGCTGGTGCTGGTCACGGCCGCCAAGGGCAGCTTGAAGCTGTCCGAGTCGCGCCTGGCCATGAGCACTATCAATGCCTACGCCTCGCCGGATGCGCACGTGATCTACGGCGCCGCCTACGACGACAGCCTGGGCGAAGAGATCCGCGTCACCGTGGTGGCCACCGGCCTGTCGCGCCAGAACGCACGCCGCCAGCCCATCTCGGTGGTGCAGGGCGGCCTGCGCACCGGTACGGACAACGTGGCCTACCAGATGCCCATCGCCGGCGCGACGCTGGGCGGTGGCCTGGTCGGCGCAGGATCCGCTCAGGCTGACTACGGCAACATGTCGGTGCCCAGCGTGTGGCGCACCAACCGCACCCAGGCAGCAGCGCGCGTGGATGCGCTGTCCTCCGGCGGCATGGACGATCTGGAAATCCCCGCGTTCCTGCGCAAGCAGGCCGACTGATCGGAGGGGCCGCCCGGCCTTTCTTGTTCACACAACCGCCACGCTCCGCAAGGGGCCTGGCGGTTTTTTTCCACCCACCCGGCCTATCACCTTCATAGATGCGGGGATGCCCCACGATGGTGCCTGCCCCTCTAAAATCGCCCGATGCTCCAGCAACGCACGATCAAGACCCTGACCCGCGCCGTCGGCGTAGGTCTGCACAGCGGCCAGCGCGTCGAATTGACGCTGCGGCCGGCCCAGCCCGACACGGGCATCGTGTTTCGCCGGGTGGACCTGCCCGAGCCGGTGGACATTCCGATCACCGCCATGGCCGTGGTGGACACGCGCATGGCCTCCACCATCGGCGTGGGCAGTGCCAAGGTGCACACGGTGGAGCACCTCATGTCGGCCTGTGCCGGCCTGGGGCTGGACAACCTCTACATCGACATCACCGCCGAAGAAGTGCCCATCCTCGACGGATCGTCGGCGTCGTTCGTATTCCTGCTGCAGAGCGCCGGCGTGGAGTTGCAGAAGGCACCCAAGCGCTTTATCCGTGTCATTCGGCCGGTCGAGGTGCGCGAAGGCACCGGCGCCAACACCAAGTGGGCGCGGCTCGATCCCTACCATGGCTACAAGCTGCGCTTCGAGATCGACTTCGCCCACCCGGCGGTCGATTCCACCGGGCAGAGCGTGGAGTTCGATCTGGGCTCCGGCAACTACACCCGCGACATCGCGCGCGCGCGCACCTTCGGCTTCACCAAGGATGTGGAGATGATGCGGGCGAGCGGGCTGGCGCTGGGCGGCGGGCTCGACAACGCCATCGTCATGGACGACTACAAGGTGCTCAACAGCGATGGCCTTCGCTATGACGACGAGTTCGTCAAGCACAAGATCCTCGATGCCATCGGCGACCTGTACCTCGTCGGCAAGCCGCTGCTGGCGGCCTACAGCGCGTTCCGCTCCGGCCACGCGATGAACAACCTGCTGCTGCGCGAGTTGCTCTCGCAAAAGGACGCCTGGGAAATCGCCACGTTCGAAAATGAACGCCAGGCGCCGGCCGGCTTCGCGCAGCCGGTGGCAGCCTGGTGAGCCGGCGCGCTCTGCCACCGGCTTAACGCCCACACCGCCATCGCATGCTGATCTTTCGCTGGCTCGCCACCCTGCTGCTGCTCATGGCCGCCGTGTCGTTCGCGTTCTACGTGGGCACGGGGCAGGCGCGCTACAAGCGCTGGGGACTCATCATCCTCAAGTGGACGGTGATCGCCGCATTCGTGTTTTTCGCCGTGCTCATCCTGGGGCGCATCGCCTGAAGGGCCTGGAATGCGCCAGGGCGCTGGCCTATACTGGCGCCTGCTCCGGGGTGTGCTGATGCGCTGAGATGCGGGCGGCCTGACGAATGTCAGGCTGGCTTGCGAACCCGACGAACTTGATCCGGTTCATACCGGCGGAAGAAGAGCCGACCTCCCGTGACCGTGCCCGCACCCGCGGGGCACGCACCGCTTCCACAGGCGCCGCGCGCCTGTCCCGGCGCAGGTCCATTTCCGGAGCAGCCCCACCGCCCCCGGAAACAGGAGACCTGCCCCATGAACGCACCCGAACCCCTCGCCCGCGAAAAATTCGCCGAACTGCTCGCGCTCACCCGCGAACCCTTTCCCGCTTCGCGCAAGGCCTATCTGCCCGGCCATACGCACGCGGACGTGCGTGTGCCGGTGCGCGACATCGCGCTCACCAACGGCGAGCAGGTCAGCGTGTACGACACCTCCGGTCCGTACACCGACCCCGAGGCCGTGATCGACGTGCGCCAGGGCCTGGCCAGCGTGCGCGGCGGCTGGATCACGGCCCGCGGCGATGTGGAGCACTACGAAGGCCGCTCGCCCGTGGCGCTCGATGACGGCCAAAAGAGCGAAGATGCGGCCCGCCTGGCCCAGCTGCGTGCCGAAGCCGCCGCGCTGCAGCGCCGGCCGCTGCGCGCCAAGAGCGGCGCCAACGTGACGCAGATGCACTACGCACGCCGCGGCATCGTCACCCCCGAGATGGAATACGTCGCCATCCGCGAAAACGGCCGCCGCGAATGGATGGAGCAGTACATGCAGGATGCCGGCCGCGAGCAGCGGCTGATCGGCAACCCCATGGGCGCGAGCATTCCCAAGATCATCACGCCCGAGTTCGTGCGCGACGAGGTGGCCCGTGGCCGCGCGATCATTCCCGCCAACATCAACCACCCCGAAGTGGAGCCGATGGCCATCGGGCGCAACTTCAAGGTCAAGATCAACGCCAACATCGGTAACTCGGCCGTTACCTCCAGCATCGAGGAAGAGGTCGAAAAGCTGGTGTGGGCCATCCGATGGGGTGCCGACAACGTGATGGACCTGTCCACCGGCAAGGCCATCCACACCACGCGCGACTGGATCGTGCGCAACTCGCCGGTGCCCATCGGCACGGTGCCGATCTACCAGGCGCTGGAGAAGGTCGGCGGCGTGGCCGAGGACCTCACCTGGGCCATCTTCCGCGACACGCTCATCGAGCAGGCGGAGCAGGGCGTGGACTACTTCACCATCCATGCGGGCGTGCGGCTGGCCTACATCCACCTCACGGCCCAGCGCCGCACCGGCATCGTTTCGCGCGGCGGCTCCATCATGGCCAAGTGGTGCATGGCGCATCACAAGGAGAGCTTCCTGTACGAGCACTTCGAGGACATCTGCGACATCATGAAGGCGTACGACGTGTCGTTCAGCCTGGGCGACGGCCTGCGGCCCGGCTGCGCATCCGATGCCAACGACGAGGCGCAGTTCGCCGAACTGCACACGCTGGGCGAGCTCACCCAGACCGCCTGGAAGCACGACGTGCAAACCATGATCGAAGGCCCCGGCCACGTGCCCATGCACCTGATCCAGGCCAACATGAACGAGCAGCTCAAGACCTGCCACGAAGCGCCGTTCTATACCCTGGGCCCGCTGACCATCGACATCGCCCCGGGCTACGACCACATCGCCAGCGCCATCGGCGCGGCCATGATCGGCTGGATGGGCACCGCCATGCTCTGCTACGTGACCCCCAAGGAACACCTGGGGCTGCCCGATCGCGACGATGTGAAGCAGGGAATCATCGCGTACAAGATCGCGGCGCACGCGGCCGACGTGGCCAAGGGGCACCCCGGAGCCCGTGCGCGCGACGACGCATTGAGCCAGGCGCGCTTCGAGTTCCGCTGGCAGGACCAGTTCAACCTGGGCCTCGACCCCGAGACGGCCAAGGAATACCACGACGAAACGCTGCCGAAAGACAGCGCCAAGGTGGCCCATTTCTGCTCGATGTGCGGTCCCAAGTTCTGCTCGATGAAGATCACCCAGGAAGTGCGTGAATTCGCCGCCAAGGGCCTGCAGGAAAAGGCGGTGGAGTTCCGCGGCACGGGCGGCGAGCTGTACGTGCCGATCCAGCCCGTCGCCTGACGGCTTTAACCGAGGCGCGCCGCCAGGCCAGGGCGGCGCACCACCCGCTCAAGCGTGCGACAGGCGCAGCGGGCGCGGGGAGGGGTTCTGCGCTGTCGGATCGCCCACCCGCGGGCCGGGCTCGGTGGTGGATTGGGGCAGCGCGAACCGGCTGATCACCGCCGACAGGTCGTGCGCCTGGCCGCGCAGGCTTTCCGCGGCGGCGGCGGACTGCTCCACCAGGGCGGCGTTTTGCTGCGTCATCTCGTCCAGCCGCGACATGGCGGCGTGGATGGCCGCAATGTCCTGGTTCTGCGACCGGGTGTGGTTGCGGATTTCGCCCATGGTCTGCGCCGTGTGCTGGATGGTGGAGACCACACGCTCCATCGTGCGGCCGGCGTGCCCGGCCAGGCTGGCGCCCGAGGCCACCTGCTGCACCGAATCGGCGATCAGCGCCTTGATCTCCCGCGCGGCCTCGGCCGAGCGGTTCGCCAGGCTGCGGACTTCGCTGGCCACCACGGCGAAGCCGCGGCCCTGGTCGCCCGCCCGCGCGGCTTCCACCGCGGCGTTCAGCGCCAGGATGTTGGTCTGGAACGCGATGGAGTCGATCACGCCCGTGATGTCGGCGATGCGGCGCGAGCCGGTGGCGATGCGGTCCATGGTGTCCACCACCTGCGTGACCACGCCGCTGCCCTCTTGCGCCACGCTCGCGGCCTGTGAGGCCAGGGCTTCCGTGCGCTCGGCCGAGGCCGCGGCGTCGGCCACCCGCCGGGTCACCTGTTCCAGCGACGCGGCGGTTTCCTGCAGCCGTGCGGCGGCTTCTTCGGTGCGGTTGGACAGGTCGGCATTGCCGCCCGCGATGTCGGTCGAGGCGGCGCTGATGCTCTGGCCCAGCGTCTGCACGCGGTGCACCAGGCTGCGCAGCGCGCCCTGCATCACCGACAGCGAGGTGAGCATGCGGCCGGTTTCGTCGCGCTCGTGGCCGGCGATGTCATGGCGCAGGTCCAGGCCGGCCACGCGGTCCGCCGTGGCGCTGGCGATGGCGATCGGCCGGGTGATGCTGCGCACCAGCCATAGCGCGAGCAAGGTGCCCAGCGCCAGCGACAGCGCGCCGAAGGCCAGCAGCGCCCAGCGCGCCATGCCGCTCAGGCGCGCGACCTGCGCCGCCGCCCCGTCGATGTCCTGGCGTTGCGATTGCGAGAGCGTTTCCAGCGCGGCGAGCAACGCCGTGGCGGATGGCAGAAAGCGCTCGCCGTACACCTTGCGGATGCGTTCGGTCAGGCCGGAATCGCGCGCGGCCACCAGTTCCGTACGCGCCGCCAGGAAGGTGGCGCCCATGGTGCGCACCTGCGTCACCTGCGGCATGTCGTCCGTGCCCTCGAGCCGCTGGGCCAGTTGCGCGACCAGCGCGTCGTACTGCTGCTGGGTGCGGGCGATGTCCGCGCCGAGGATCTCGCCCACTTCGGGCTCGGAGCTCAGCGCCACGGCCTTGTACCGCTCGGCATTGATCGCCTGCAGCCGGTAGGCGTCGGCCACCAGGCGTTCGGTGGCGACGCTGCGCTGCACCATCGCATCGGTCGCGCGGCCGATGTGGTGCAACGACCAGATTCCGATGGCCGAGCCCACGAGGCTCAGCGCCAGGACGGCCAGGAAAACCGTCAGCAGGCGCTGGCTCAGCGAACCGCTGGCGGTGGTGGAGCGATGGGACGGTGCTTGCGATGATGAGAGTGCCATGAGAGGTGCGTGTGTAAGAGCGCAGGGGCCTGTGAGAACGCACAGGCAAGCGCGGTTGCCGTTGGGGCGAATGTGCACCTTATTTGTGACAATTTGTTTTACAGTGCACAAATCCGGGGCATTTTGGAAAGCCACTTGAAACACGCAGGGCGTCGGTGAATACCCCCGTCGGCTATCGGCAGGGTGCCGAATATAGTGAGCGCCAATCCGGCCCACGAGGCTGCTTTTTCCGTTGGCGTGGTTATTGCTAACGCCTTGGTAACATTTTGTAGAGGAGAGCCATGAACGCTCTTGGCCGCCTGTCGATCCGTACCCGCCTGTATTTCGGCACGATCTTTTCCCTGGTGCTCCTCGTCGTCATCGGTGCGATGGGCTATCTGACCCTGGACCGCACGCGCGACACGCTGCAGGTGCTGTTCTCCCAGCGGGTGCAGACACTCACCGACATGGCCGAGCTTCGGACCGCGCTGGGCAACCTGCGCCGGGCCGAGAAGGACATCATCATCAACTTCAACAACTCGGTCGAAGTGTCTGCCCTGCGCGACAGCTGGGGCAAGACGCTCACCGCGCTGCGCAAGAGTTTGGCCGACGTTCGGCAGGCGCAGGCCGGCGACGCGGCTTTCGTCGATGGCATCGACAAGTCGCTGGCCGAAATCAAGCAATACGAAACCGGCATCTCGCCGATCTTCGAGCAGATCGAACGCGCGCAGATCGACGGTGCCGGCGGTGGCGCCTATGCCGACCGGCTGAAGCAGCACATGGAGGCCACCGACCAGCTGTTCGCCAGCCTGGCCACGAGCGCACGCCAGCAGATGGAAGAAGCGCGCCAGGGCGTGGAAGCGCGCACGGCCTTCATGTCGGCGGCGATCGGCGGAGGGCTTTTGCTGGGCCTGGCGGTGCTCATCCCGCTCACGTTCTTCAGCGTGCGGTCGATCACCCGGTCGCTGGGCCAGGCGCGCGACCTGGCGGAACGCATCGCCAGCGGCGACCTCTCGCACGAGGTGCACGCCACGCAGCAGGACGAAGTGGGTCAGCTCGTCACCGCCATGGGGCGCATGCAGGAGGCGCTGCGCGGGCTGGTGCGCCAGGTGCAGGAGGCCTCGGGCAGCATCTCCACCGCCAGTTCCGAGATCGCTTCGGGCAACCACGACCTGAGCCACCGTACCGAGCAGACGGCCGCCAACCTGGAAGAGACCGCCTCGTCGATGGAGCTGCTCACCAGCACCGTGCAGCAAAGCGCGCAGTCCGCGCGGCAGGCCAGCGAATTCGCCACCACCGCGGCCGAAGTGGCCGCGCGGGGCGGCGCCGTGGTGTCGCAGGTGGTCAGCACCATGGGCCAGATCACGGACAGCTCGCGCAAGATCGCCGACATCACGGGCGTGATCGATTCCATCGCGTTCCAGACCAACATCCTCGCGCTGAATGCCGCCGTCGAGGCCGCACGGGCCGGCGAGCAGGGCCGCGGCTTTGCCGTGGTGGCCAGCGAAGTGCGCAGCCTGGCGCAACGCAGCGCCGAGGCCGCCAAGGAGATCAAGGGCCTCATCGGTTCGTCGGTGGACCGCGTGGAAGACGGCTCGCGGCTGGTGACCGAAGCCGGAGCCACCATGAACGAGATCGTGGGCAGCGTGCGCCGCGTGTCGGACATCATTTCCGAGATCACCGCAGCGTCGTCCGAGCAGAGCGACAACATCGGCCAGATCAGCCAGTCCGTGAGCCAGCTCGACCAGATGACGCAGCAGAACGCGGCTCTGGTGGAGCAGTCCACGGCCGCCTCGGAATCGCTGCGCGATCAGGCCAACCAGCTCACGCAGGCGGTGAGCCAGTTCAAGCTGAGCGATGCGGACGCGCTGCGGCCCATCGGAGCGGGCGGAATTTCGAACATGGGCGCAGGCCGCCCGCATGCGGCGCCGGCCGTTGCGCAAGCCTCGGCCCTGCAACTGCGCTGAAAGAGCGGCGGCGGCCGCCCGGTCGGCCGCTTAAAGCAAGACATCGCCACGGCCGATGCATTTCGTTGCCGCTGTACAGCGCTTGCAAACCTGTGGCAACGCCGGGAAAACCTCCGGTAAAGCAGGTCCTTGCGCGGCGGCGGACCGCGCAATTTGCGGCACCATGCGGGCATGTTCAACCTTTTCGAAAGGCTGGAAATGTCGCGAGACGCTTCGATCCTGAATGAATCCCGCGGTCTGTCTGCCGCAGGGCCCGCTTTGACCGCTTCCCCCTCCCGGCGTCTGCAAGGCCTGGCGGCTGCCTGCGTGGCGGTGGTCATGGGCGCTGCCTCGCTGGGTGTCGAGGCGCAGCCCCGCGACGACCGGCATGAGCAGCGCCATGGCCAGCGCCACGGAGACCACCGCGACCGCGACCGGGGCCGCGACGACGGCCGCCATGGTGACCGCCGGCACGACGACCGGCGCGGCCCGCCGGGCTACCGGCATCCCGGCCCGCCGCCGCACGCCTACCATGGCGGCCCCGCCTACCGGCCAGGCCCGCCCATGGTGCACCCGGGCCACCGCCCGCCGCAGATGCACGGGCACCGGGGCGTGGGCCCGCAGCACAACTGGTACCGCGGCAGCCGCGTGCCACCCATGTACCGATCGCACCATTACGTGGTCAACAACTGGCGCCACCACCACCTCGCCGCGCCACCACGCGGGTACCACTGGGTGCAGAACGGGCCGGACTACCTGCTGATCGCCATCGGCACCGGGGTGATCGCGCAGATCGTCTTCCAATAGGCCTGGACAGCACTGCCGCCCGACCGGGCGAGCGCGCTGTGCGAGCCGCCGGTCAGTAGCTCCGGCCGCCCTTGTACATGGCGTGCTGGCGCCGGTTGAGCGTGGCCGCCTCGCCCAGGCGGGCCATGGCGGCCCCTGCGTGCGCGTGGGTGATGGCCATCCCCAGCGCGTCGGCCGCATCGGAGCCGGGCAGGCCGGGCAACTGCAGGAGCCGGCGCACCATTTCCTGCACCTGGGTCTTGGCGGCGCGGCCGTGGCCGACCACGGCTTTCTTCATCTGCAGCGCGGTGTATTCGGCCACGGGCAGGTTGCTGGCCACCAGCGCGGTGATGCACGCACCCCGCGCCTGCCCCAGCAGCAGAGTGGACTGCGGATTCACGTTCACGAAGACGATCTCCACCGTGGCCACATCGGGCTGGTAGCGCGCCGCCACTTCGGTGATGCCGTCGAACAGCACTTTCAAACGCCCGGGCAGATCGCCCAGCGCCAGCGCCGTGGTGCGGATCGTCCCGCTGGCGACGTAGCTCAGCGCGTGGCCGTCCATGTCCACCACGCCGAAGCCGGTGGTCTGCAGGCCAGGGTCGATTCCCAGAATTCTCATTTGCTCACTTATTGATAGCCCCCAGCGCAATGAATACGGCGGTGGAAGCCCATTTCGATCTATAAACCGAAGTACCAGCGCACGGAATGGAAAAACACAGGCGCGGCAAAACACAGCGCGTCCACCCGGTCCAGCAGGCCGCCCGCACCGGTGACCGACTGGCCCTGCATGCCCCAGCTCGTGATGCCGCGATCGCGCTTGAGGGCCTTCATCACCAGGTGGCCCAGGCTGCCCGCCAGACAGGCCAGCAGCGCCATGCCCAGCGCTTGCCCGGGCTTGAAAGGGGTGATGAACGACAGCATGACCCCCGCCACGCCGCCCACCGCCACACCGCTGGCCCAGCTCAGCCATTGAAAGCTCTGGCTCACCTGCGGCGCAACGGGCCGGTGCGGAAATTTGCGGCCCAGCAGGTGCTGTGCGATCACGCCGGCCTGCACCACCACCACCAGGAAGAACACGAGGAACGCGCCTTTGCCTTCGTAGCCGGGAAAGTCGAGCAGCAGCAGCGCGGGCACGTGGCTCATGCCGTACACGCAGACCATGATCCCCCATTGCAGCTTGGCGTTGCGCTCCAGAAAGCGCTCCGGGTCGTTGGCGAGGGCGCTGGCCACCGGCAGCGCAAGGAACACGTAAACGGGAATGAACACCGTGAACAGGTCGAACTTGCGCGTGCCCACGATGATGAACTGCAGCGGCAGCACCACGAAGAACGCCAGCACCAGGCTGCGGTGGTCGCCCCGGCGCGTGGGCGAGAGCGTGATGAACTCGCGCAGCGCGAAGAACGCCACGATGGCGAACAGCACGGTGGCGACCGCGTCGCCCAGCGCCCAGCCGATCCAGAACACCGTGGCCATGAACCACGAGGTTTTCAGCAGGCTCCAAAAGCGCCGCCATTCCTGCTGGTGCGCCTCGTGCTCGGCCTGATCGTGCAGGTCGGCGCTGCGGGCCTCGCGCAGCGTCTGGAAGAAGGCATACAGCGTGACCAGCGACAGCAGGCCGAACATCGCGATGAAGAGCGCGCCGATCTGCTGCGTGGTGGTGAGATTGCGAAGGAAGTCGTTCATCCTCAGACCTCCCGCAGGGCGATGACGGCGCGGCGCGCGCGGTCCAGGAAGGGGCGGCGCTCTTCGCCGGGTTCGACCTGGATGGGCGCGCCGAAGGTCACCGAGCACAGGATGGGCACCGGCACCACTTCGCCCTTGGGCATGACGCGCTGCACGTTGTGAATCCAGGCGGGCACCAGCACCGCCTGCGGGAACATCAGCGCCAGCTTGTACAGGCCAGATTTGAACGGCTGCGGCTCATCGCCGTGGCCGCGCGTGCCTTCGGGAAAGATCACGATCGAGTCGCCGCTCTCCAGCGCCCGCACCAGCGGGGCCAGCGGGTCGTCGGGGGGCAAGGCATCGCGCAGGGCCTGCGCGTCCATTGGCGGTGTTTCGGGGGCGGGGCCGGTCGGTGGCACAGGCTCGGGCAGGGCAGGGGCCGGCGCCGCAATGTCCGGTGCCGAAAGAGGGGCTGCGGGCATTTCCTCCGCTACAAATCCGGACAGCGGAATCTGCTCGCCCTCCACCGGGCTGGCGGCGCCAGAACTGGCTGCGATCCCGGGGGCATCGAGCGATGGCTCCACGCGCACGGGCTCGACAGGCGCCGCAGGCGCTGTGGGCGGCGTGCCCGACTGGCGGTCCACATACACCGCGTTGAACACGGCGGAGGTGATCCACTGGCGAAACGGCGTCTTGGTCCAGTAGTCCTTGGCAGCGATGGGCCGGGTGATGCTGCGCAGCTCTTGCGGCAGGGCCGCCCAGATCATCACCAGGTCGGCGTGGCTCTGGTGGTTGGCGAAATAGATGCGTTGCTCCGCCTTGGGCGGGCAGCCGTACCAGCGGGCCTGGGAACCGGTGAGAAAACGCACCAGTCCCAGGAGAAAAAGGCTCATCAACTTGGAAAGCATGGCGGCCATGATACGGGCGCAGATGAGCGGCAAAGCAATGCCCGTGGCGCAGGCCGCGCTACGGCTGAGCAGGCGCATGCCACGTTTTTCGGCTTCGCCTCGAAATTCCATTCTGCAAGGCGGAATATTTCAAGTTCGCGCTTTTCTTTCATTAGGGCACTTCTAGACTATCCCTGCCGCTCGAAAGCGGTTGGGTTTTCCATCTAAAAGAAATCAGGGGGTTTTCATGAATTTCTCGACCACGCGCCGCCAGGCTCTGGTTCTCGGCATGTCGGGTGCGTTGCCCTGGGCGGCCCACGCCCAAGGACCCGCCGCTGCGGCCGCCGACTATCCCGTGCATCCCGTTCGCCTGATCGTGCCGTTCGCGCCGGGCGGCTCGACCGACATCCTCGGCCGCCTGCTCTCCAAGCACCTTTTTCCGGCCAGCGGCCAGCCGACGGTGGTGGAGAACATGGCCGGCGCCGGCGGCAACCTGGGCGCGGCGCTGGTGGCTCGCTCCCCGGCCGACGGCTACACGCTGGAGATCGGCGCGATGTCCACGCATGCCATGAACGGCAGCCTGTACAAGCAACTGGCGTTCGATCCGATGAACGATTTCGACACCGTGGCCATGCTGGCCTACGCGATCAACGTCATCGCCGTGTCGCCCAGCGTGCCCGCGCGCACCTTTCCGGAACTGCTGGCCTACATCCGCGCCAACCCTGGCAAGCTCAACTACGCCTCGGGCGGCATCGGCACGCACAACCACCTCACGCTCGCGCTGCTGGCGAAAACCGCGCAGCTGGACATCGTGCACGTGCCCTACAAGGGCGGCGGCCCCGCCGTCGCCGCGCTGCTGCAGGGCGAATGCCAGATGTTCGCGGGCGGCGCCTCGCTGCTGCTGCCGCATGCGCAGGCCGGCAAGGTGCGCCTGATCGCCGTGACTGAAAAGACCCGCTCCGACCTGCTGCCCGACGTGCCCAGCGCGGCCGAGACGCTCAAGGGCTTCGAGGTCACCAACTGGTATGGCGTGTTCGCGCCCAAGGGGCTCGACCCTGCGCGCCGGGCCGTCATCAACCAGGAAATCAACCGGGTGACCGGCCTTCCCGAAGTGGCCGAACGGCTCAAGGGTCTGGGCATGGTGCGCGCGCCCGTCGATCCGGCCCAGTTGCGCGAGATCCTGCAGGCTGACTACCGGCTGTGGTCTTCCACCATCAAGTCGTTGGGAATCGCCTCCGAATGAATACCCCCCACCCCCTGTTCGGGGCGCTGAACAGCGTCGACTGGAGTGCCCTGGAATGGACACCCGTGCGCCGCGGCATCGAGCGCAAGGCGTTCGGCAGCGAGAACGTCACGCTCGCGCTGCACCGGCTGATGCCGGGGCACGAGCCACGCCCGCACTCCCATCCCCACGAGCAGGTGGTGTACATCCTTTCGGGGCAGATCGACTTTTTCATCGACGACCAGGTCAAGCGCCTCGGCCCCGGGGGGCTGCTGGTCATTCCGCCCAACGTACAGCACTACGGTGTGGTCGTGGGCGACGAGCCGGTGCTCAATCTCGACGTTTTCACGCCCGCGCGCCCGGAATACCTGGCATGAGTGCCGCCCTTCCCGGCGAGCCAGGCGGCCTGTCCCTGCGCGAACGCCTCGTGGCGGGCGAGCCTCTCTTTTCGACCTTCGTGAAGACGACTTCGCACCAGACGGTGGAAGTGCTCGCCGCCACGGGGCTCGACACCCTGGTGCTCGATGCCGAGCACGCCCCCTTCGGCCCCGAGAGCCTGGACCGCAGCCTGCTGGCAGCACGCGCCTGCGGCCTGCCGGTGCTGGTGCGCGTGCCGTACCCGCGCGGCGCGGCCATCCAGCAGGCGCTGGACATGGGCGCAGCCGGGGTGATGGTGCCGCACGTGGACTCCGCCGTCGTCGCACTCGACGTGGTGCGCGCGGCGCGGTATGGTGGCACCCGTGGTTATTCCGCTTCGCCGCGCGCCGGAGGCTATGGCCAGCGCGGCATGGCCGAACATCTGCGCCTGAGCGACGCGCACACCGCCGTTCTCGTGCAGATCGAAAGCGGGCAGGCCGTGGCGCAGGCGCATGAGATCGCGGCTGTGCCGGGGGTCGATTGCCTGTTCATCGGCCCTGCCGATCTCGCCGTGTCGATCGGGGCCGACAGCCCGACCGATCCGCGCGTGACCGAGGCGGTGGCCCAGGTGTGCGAAGCGGGGCGCCAGGCACGTTGTGCCGTGGGGTGCTTCGTGTCCGATGTGCGTCAGGTGACAAGCCTGCGCGCGCTGGGCGTCGCGTTCTTCGTCGTCGGCTCCGACCAGGCTCTGCTGCGTGCAGCGGCCCGGCAGGCGATGGCGGGAGCGCTTGAATCCATGGCGGCATAGGCGGCGTACCGCTGATTGCGTGTGGCGTACGTGCGCCATACTGCCCAACCCGAGACCGAGAGAGAAACATGAGTACCGAAGTCCGTTCCGTGCAGCGTGCGCTGCTCATCCTTCGCGTGATGAACGAGCGATCCACCTGGAGCCTGCAGGAATTGCACCAGCGCACCGGCCTGGCCAAGTCCACGCTGCACCGGCTGCTGAGCACGCTGGAATCCGAGAAATACGTGCGCAGCGACCCGCATGCGTACGGCCAATACCAGCTCACGCTCGCAGTGGGCAACCTGAGCAGCGGCATCAACGAAAAGCTGCGCCTGGCCGAAGTGGCCGCGCCGCTCATGATCGCCACCACGCGCCAGATCAAGTGGCCGCTGTCGCTGGGGGTCATCGAAGGCCACCAGATCCGCGTGGTGTTCTGCACCATGCCCTACAGCCCCTATGCCATCCGCCCCTCCAGCCTGGGGCGCCGCTACGAGTTGATTCCGTCCGCGCTGGGCCGCACCTACCTGTCGTTTTGCAGCCGCGCCGAGCGCCGCATCCTGGTGGAATCGGCCAACCTGCACGGCGACGAAAGCCAGAAGATCACCGACCTGTGGGGCATGCGCAAGGTCGTGCAGCAGACGCGGCGCCAGGGCTACGCCATTCGCCACGCGCGCAGCAATGCCGAGAGCACGGCGTTCGCCGTGCCGGTGTTCGGCGGCGGGGTGCTGCGCGGAGCACTGGTGTATTCGACGTTCGCCAGCCAGATGGACGAGCGCATGCTCAAGCGCTTCCTGCCGCTGGTGCAGGCCACCGCGGACCGCATCGGCGAAGAGGCGGCGATCATGCCCGGCCCGCTGGGCGACATGCTCAACGGCCCGCACGTCTGAATCCAGGCGCCTGGGCTCAGGGGCTTCGGCCCCGACCTGGCCTGGGTTTCTAGGGCAGTTCGGCCGATCCCATGCGGCCCAGGATCACGCGGGTGCGGCCGGACAGATAGGCCGACCCCGGTGCCTTTTCAAAGCGCTTGGGCTGCGGCAGCATCACCGCCAGCCGGGCCGCTTCGGCCGCGCTGAGCTTCGCGGCGCTCTTGCGAAAGTAGTGCTGCGCGGCGGCCTCGGCCCCGAAGACGCCTTCGCCCCATTCCACGCTGTTCAGGTAGGTCTCCAGGATGCGCTGCTTGCTCAGCAGTTGCTCCAGCGCCAGCGTGAGCACGAATTCCTGCCCCTTGCGCAACAGCGTGCGCTCGCCCGACAGCAGCAGGTTCTTGGCCAGTTGCTGGGTGATGGTGGAGCCGCCGCGGATCTTGGGGTTGCGCACCGGCCGGTCGGGCTGCGCCTCCTGGCGTTTGGCGGACTGCGCTTCGGCGCGTGCATTGCGCTCCCAGGCCTTTTCGATGGCATTCCAGTCCACGCCGTCGTGGTTGACGAAGCCGTCGTCCTCCGATGCGATCACCGCACGCTTGAGGGTGTCGGCGATCTGGCCGTAGGGCACCCACTGCTGGTGCCACCGCAGCGGGCCGGGTCCCGCGATCTGCGCCCAGGCTTCGGAGCGCTGGAAGGCGGTGGATTCGGGGTCGATAACCACCATGGCGGCAATGCGGCCGATGAAGAAGACCTGCAGGGCCACGAACGCCAGCAGCACCAGCCCGATCCAGCGCAGCAAGGCTTTCATGGCGGGTTCAACGGCCTGCCGCCGTGGCGGTGCGCAGTTCGTCCAGCACCTGTGCGGCCGGGGGGCGCACGCCGCGCCACAGCGCGAACGCTTCGGCGGCCTGCTCCACCAGCATGCCCAGGCCGTCGCGCGGCACCGCGCCGTGCTGCTTCGCCCAGTCCAGAAAGCCCTGCGCGGCCGGGCCGTACATCATGTCGTAGGCCAGGCTGCCGGCGCGCAGCACCTGCGCCGGCACCGGCACCTCACCGCCGGACAGGCTACTGGCGGTGGCGTTGACGATCACATCGAAATCGGCCTCCAGCGCATATGTATCTAGGGTGGTTAGCTCTGTTTTTTGTAGCAAAGCCAGATCGGCGTGCGCCTGGACCAGGGCTTGTGCGCGGGCGGCGGTGCGGTTGACCACCACGATGCGGCGCGGGCGCTCGTGCAGCAGCGGCCCCAGCACCCCGGCGGCTGCGCCGCCCGCGCCCACCAGCAGCACATCGCGGCCCGCCAGCGGCACACCGGCATTGCGCACGATGTCGGCCACCAGGCCCAGCCCGTCGGTGTTGTCGGCGGCCACGCGGCCGTCATCGTCGAAGGTGAGCGTGTTGGCCGCACCGGCCAGCCGCACCCGTTCACTGGCGCGGTGGGCCAGCCGGGCGGCGTCGAGCTTGAAGGGCACCGTCACGTTGCAGCCCCGCCCGCCCGCCGCGGCGAAGTCGGCCAGGGCCTGATCGAAGCCCTCCAGCGGCACGAGCCGGCGGGTGTAGGAAAGGCGTTCGCCGGTGAGTTCGGCGAATCGCGCATGGATCCAGGGCGAGCGGCTGTGCTCGACGGGGTTGCCCATCACGCAGTAGGAATCCACGGGCGAAGTCATCACGGTGCGGTGCAGATAGAAAGCGGCGAAGGTGCCTAAAGCGGCAAGGAGCGCGCGGGCATCGATCAGCGCACGCTGGTTTCGAGGGTCTGGTCGCGCGTGAACTTGAAGCGCGAAACCACGGCGATCTGGTCGGCCTTGGCCCGCATCGCCGGGCCGAAGGCGCCGAACGGCCCCGCCGAACGGGCGATGGCCTGGGCGCGGTTGTCCAGCAGGCGGTTGCCCGAGCCCTGCACGATCTCGGTTTCCAGCACGGTGCCGTCGTGGTTCACGGTCACGATCATCGTGAGCTCGCCGTAGAGCTTCTTGCCGCCCTGTTCGGGGAAGTTGTCGGTGCCTTTGTCTTCGATCTTGCGGCGCAGCCCGTCGTAGTAAACCGCGTACACCTCCTCGCGCGTGGCGGGGCTGATGTAGCGTTTCTTGGGGCGGGCGTTTTCTTCGTTGATGCGCTTTTCGATCTCGGCCAGCAGCTTGATGAGCTGGCGGCGTTTTTCTTCCTGCGCCAGCGCATCGGCGCTCTGGCTGGGCTGGCGCGGGTCGGGCAGGGGCAGGGTCGCCAGTTGCTTGCGCAACTGAGCGAGCAGCTGGCTTTGCTGCTCCTGCATGGCGTCGAGCTTGCGCTGGGCCTCTTCGAAGTCGTCGCCCACCGCGGTAAGGGCCGAATAGGGCAGGGGGCTGGTGGCGCGACCCTTGGCCGCCTCGCCGCCGCCCGCCAGGGACGACTGCGCGATCGCCTGGGCCTTGTCCGGGCGCTCGTTGGATTTCGCGTTCACCAGAATCACCTCCAGCGGGGTGTCCTGGAAAACGCGGTTGAAGCCCTCCGGGTCGATGAACCGCACCGACAGCAGCACCGCGTGCACGGCGATGGACACGCCGAGCGCCAGCTGCAGCGTGCTGAATCGTTGGAGGAAGGCGGGCAGTTTCACGGCGCCCGATTATCCGTGCTGGCGCCTGCGCCGGCCTCGGCTTCGTTCACATCCACTGCGATGGCGATGGGGCCCGCCACGGCTTCTTCGTCGTCCTCGCCCGCCTCGTCGCCCTGCGGCGCGGCTTCGGCACTGTCGGCCGGGCTGTCCAGGCGCTCCAGCACGGTGCCGTTGACGTCGAGCGTGATCTCATCGATCTCGCCGAGCTTCACGCGCACCCGCGCGCCGCGCGACAGGTTCTGCGCGCCCAGCACGGGCAGCACCAGCGGCAGCGCATCGGCCCGCACGAGGAAGCTGCCCCCCGGGCCTTCCTTGAACACGGTGGCCTCGATCTCGGTGATCTCGTTTTGCTGCAGGTATTGCAGCGTCCAGAAGCGCTCCATGCCGGCCTGGTAGCCGTTGTAGGCGCTGTAGGCCGCATCGAAGCTGCTGATGACCGAAAACAGGTCCGCGTCCTTGGGCTTGAACGGCGCGGCCAGCGCGGCCGTGCGGCCATTGCGCACGCACGCGATGATCTGCCACTGGTTCACCAGATCGACGTAGCGGCGCAGCGGCGAGGTCGCCCACGCGTAGCTTTTCACGCCGATGCCCGCGTGCGGCAGCGCCTTGGTGCCCATGCGCACCTTCACGCCCGGCGCCAGGCTGGCCTGGCTGCGGTAGATGCCCGGCACACCGTGGTCGGCCAGCAGGCCGCCCCAGGTGCTGTTGGCCACGATGGCGGCCTCGGCCACGATCAGGTCCAGCGGCGCGCCGCGGCGGCGCGTGGTGATCGAGACGGTTTCGCGGCCCTGCGGCTCGGCGCCGTCGTTGCCGGTGAGGCGGAAGTTGTAGTCCGGCCGGTTGAAGGTCTCCGGCTTGCCGCGCACCACTTCGCGCTGGGCCTTGAGGCTCTTGGCCAGGCGATGCAAAAAGGATAGCTGCCAACGCAGGTCCAGCAAGCGCTGGGGGGCATCCGGGGCCTGAAATGCCGGATCGGTCAGCCACTCTTCGGTCACGATGTGGTCGAGCTGGTCGTGCCGCAGGTTGGCCACCACGGGCACGCGTTCGAGCTTGGTCTCGGTGCCGGAAATTTCCAGCGTCGCCTCGTCGATCGTGACGTACAGCGACACGGCCGGGTTGGCGCGCCCTTCGTCCAGCGTGTAGATCTTCACCACCTCGTCGGGCAGCATGGTGATCTTGTAGCCGGGCATGTACACCGTGGACAGGCGGTTGCGCCCCAATTGGTCGAGCGGCGTGCCCGGCACGATGGCAAGGCCCGGCGCGGCGATGTGGATGCCCAGCACCACGGTGCCGGTGCCCAGCCCTTGCACCGACAGCGCATCGTCGATTTCGGTGGTCTGCGAATCGTCGATCGAATAGGCCTGCACGGGGGCCAGCGGCAGGTCTTCGGGCGGCTGGGGTGCCGTGACGGCGGGAAAGCCGGTGCCCTTCGGGAAGTTGTCGAACAGGAAGCGCTTCCAGTGGAACTGGTAGGCCGAGTCGATGGCGCCGGCCCGCTGCAGCAGCTCCAGCGGCGGCAGGTGGGTGGCGCGGCTGGCCTCCACCACGGCCTTGTACTCGGGCGCGTTCTTGTCGGGCTTGAACAGGATCTTGTACAGCTGCTCGCGGATCGGCTGCGGGCATTCACCCCGGCCCAGCTGCTCGGCCCAGTCGGCGATCTGCTGCAGCACGAGCTTTTTCTTCTCGATGGCGGCCAGCGCCTGCTGCAGGATCTCGGCCGGCGCCTTCTTGAACCGGCCCTTGCCCGCACGGCGGAAGTAGTGCGGTGCCTCGTACAGCGCGAACAGCGCGCCGGCCTGCTGGACCAGCGTGGCGTTCTCGGAGAAATAGTCCCGCGCGAGGTCGGCAAAGCCGAATTCGTCCTCGGGGGCGAATTCCCAGGCCAGGTCGAGCTCGATCGACGCGGCCACGGCCTGGGCCTGGGCCAGCATCTCGGCCGGCGATGGCTTTTCGAACCGGATCAACAGGTGGGCGGCCTTGACCTTCACCCGTTTGCCCGAGTCGAGCTCGATCTGGGCTGAGCTTTCGGCCTCGGAAAGGATGCGGCCGGCGAGGAATTTGCCGGCCTCTTCAAACAGTGCATGCATGGGCGGGATTGTCCCATGGGTGCCGCAGGCCCCCGGCGGCACCCCGGACCGCGCCGCCGGGTTTTCGCCAGCCGGCCCCGGCGCTTCGGGCGATGGCGCCCGCCCTGCCTATGATCGGGCCCTTTTGCCCCCGCCGCACCCAATGCCCCTGTTCAACGCCTTCGCCTGTGCGCTGGCCCTCGTGGCCGTGGCGCTGCCGTTCCTGTTCGCCCACACCCAGGCGCCGCTGTCCAATTTCTGGCCCCAGATGGCGTCCGGCGCCTGCGCCCTCGTGCTGGCCGGCCTGGCCCTGGGGGCCGCGCAGGCGCAGCCGGCCCGGGGCGGGTTGCGCCGGTGGGCGGCCTGGGTGCTCGCCGGTGGCCTGCTGCTGGCGGCGGTGCTAGCGTCCGGCGTGGGGCTGGTGCAGTTCTTCTGGGGCGATGTCGGCGCGTCGCCCTGGATCTACCCGTCCACGCCGGGGCTGGCGCTGGGCAACCTGCGCCAGCGCAACCAGCAGGCCTCGCTGCTGGCCATGGGCGCCTGGTCGCTGGCCTGGATGATGGCGCGCCTGCAGGCCGCGCTCCCCGCGATCCGCCGGCCGGCCGGGCCGGTGGCCGCCGGCATGCTGGCTGCCTGGGCGCTGGTGCTCATCAGCGCCGCCGACGCCGCCACCGCGTCGCGCACCGGCATTCTGGAGTGGGGCGTGATGCTCGGGCTGCTGGTGCTCTGGCGCCGGTCGCTCGGGGTCTTCCCGCTGGCCTTCGCTGCCACGGGCGCACTGCTCTATGCGCTGGCGGCCTGGCTGCTGCCCTGGATGCTGGAGCACTGGATGGGCGTGCAGATGGACGGGCTGTTCCAGCGGCTGGCCGATGAAGGCCAGGGCTGCGTCAGCCGCAAGGTGCTGTGGTCCAACATGCTCCACCTGATCGCCCAGAAGCCTCTCACCGGCTGGGGCTGGGGCGAAATGGCCTACGCGCACTACGCCACCCTGTTCCCGGGCGAGCGTTTTTGCGTGCTGCTGGACAACGCCCACAACCTGCCGCTGCACTTGGCCGTGGAGCTGGGCCTGCCAGTCACGTCGGCCCTGTGCGCGCTGGCGCTGTGGGGCCTCTGGCGCCTGCGCCCCTGGCGCGAGACCGATCCGGTGCGCCAACTGGCCTGGGGCGTGCTCGCCATCGTCGGGGTGCACAGCCTGCTGGAGTTTCCGCTGTGGTACGGGCCGTTCCAGTTGGCCACGGTGTTCGCGCTGCTGCTCCTGGTGCGCCGCTGGCCCAGCGGGCGCAGTGAGCGCAACGGGCACCCCTGGCGTCCTGGTCGGGTGGGGTTGGGCGCCGCAGCGCTGGTGTGTGGCGCGGCGTTGGCTTTCGGCGTGCTGCTGGTGCGGGACTACGAGCGGGTGAGCCAGCTCTACCGCGCAGTGCCTGAGCGCGACCCGGCCTACCGCGAAGACACCGCGCGCAAGGTGTTCGCCAGCATCGCCTTCTTTCGCGAAACGGCCCATTTCGCCACCGTGACGACCACGCCGGTCACCGCCCAGAACGCGGTTGAGATGCATGCACGGGCGACGCGGCTGCTGCACTATTCGCCGGAGCCCCGCGTCATCGAAGCCGTGCTGGCCAGTGCGGCGCTGTTGGGGCGCCAGGCCGAGGTCGATTTCCACACCACGCGCTACCGCATCGCCTATCCGCAGGAGTACGCGCGCTGGGCGGCCAGCCATCCGGGCGGGGGCGTTGCCGCTGCCGTGCCGTCCGCCGCCGCGTCGGCCCCCTGAGGGCGGCGCCTACGGCAGGCCGCAGAACCGCGCCACCGTGCCGATGTGCGCGGGGAAATCGCTCAGGGCATGGTCGCCGCCCTCCAGCAGCACCTGCTGCGCGGCGGGGTAGCGCCCCGACATTTCGCGCCAATCCAGCAATTCGTCGCCCTTGGCGATGATGGCCAGTTCCGGACCGGCGGCCGGCAGGCCCCGCACGTCCAGCGCGCGCAGTTCGCCGATGTATTCGGGAAGGAAGAAAAAGCGCTCTGCCGGGTCGTGCCAGGCGGTCTGCTCGCCGATGTAGCGCTCCAGGTCGCGGGCCGGGTCCACGGCCGGGTTCAGCAGAACGCTGGGGCAGCGGGCCTGCTGCGCCACCCAGCTGGCGTAGAACCCGCCGAGCGAAGACCCCACCACGGCCATCGCGCCGCGGGGCCAGTCCGCAATGCCCTGCGCCACCTGCTGCATGGCGGCGCGCGGCGAGGGCGGCAATTGCGGGCACCACAGGTGCACGCCCGGGTGGTGGGCGGCCACGTGCGCCGCCATCTGCCGGGCCTTGGCCGACTGGGGCGATGAACGGAAGCCGTGCAGATAGAGCAGATGGGTGGTGGCGGGCATGGCGGGGCGACGCCCTGTGGCGGGCAATGGTGCGGCAGGGCCGGGGGCCTTCGATTGTGCCGGGGCGCCGGCGCCTGCGGCCGGCCGGATAATCGCGCCCCATGTCCGCCGTTTTCGACAAACCCTCCCTGCTGCAGCGCGTCCTGCCCCTGTTCCGTGGCTTCGACTGGCTGCTCATTCTGGTGCTGCTGATGCTTGCATCGACCGGGCTGGTGGCGATGTATTCCTCGGGCTACGACCATGGGTCGCGCTTTTACGACCACGGCCGCAACATGCTGCTGGCCGCCGGCATTCTTTTCGTGGTGGCCCAGGTGCCGCCCCAGCGGTTGATGGCCATGGCCGTGCCGCTCTACACGCTGGGGGTGGCCTTGCTGGTGGCGGTGGCGCTGTTCGGCATCACCAAGAAGGGGGCCCAGCGCTGGATCAACCTGGGCGTGGTGGTGCAGCCCAGCGAACTGCTCAAGATCGCCATGCCGCTCATGCTGGCGTGGTGGTTCCAGCGGCGCGAAGGCCAGTTGCGGCCCCTGGACTTCGTGGTCGCCTGCGCGCTGCTGGCGGTGCCGGTGGGGCTGATCATGAAGCAGCCCGACCTGGGCACGTCGCTGCTGGTGCTGGCGGCCGGGCTGTCGGTGATCTTCTTCGCCGGCCTGCCCTGGAAGCTGGTGCTGCCGCCTGTGCTGATCGGAGGCATCGGCATCGCGCTCATCGTGTGGTTCGAGCCGCAACTGTGTGCCGACGGTGTGCGCTGGCCCGTGCTGCACGACTACCAGCAGCAGCGCATCTGCACGCTGCTGGACCCCACGCGCGACCCGCTGGGCAAGGGCTTTCACATCATCCAGGGCATGATCGCCATCGGTTCCGGAGGCTTTTGGGGCAAGGGCTTCATGGCCGGCACGCAGACGCACCTGGAGTTCATCCCCGAGCGCACCACCGACTTCATCTTTGCCACGTTCTCCGAAGAGTTCGGGCTGGCGGGCAACCTGTTTCTGATCGCGTGTTTCCTGATGCTGGTGTGGCGCGGCCTGGCCATCGCGGTCGGGGCGACCACGCTGTTCTCGCGCCTCATGGCCGGCGCGGTGTCGATGATCTTCTTCACCTATGCCTTCGTGAACATGGGCATGGTGAGCGGCATCCTGCCCGTGGTGGGCGTGCCGCTGCCCTTCGTGAGCTATGGCGGCACGGCCATGGTGACGCTGGGGCTGGCGCTGGGCGTGCTGATGTCCATCGCCCGGGCGCAGCGCATTCCCATGACCGATCGCTCGTAAAAAAGCCGGCCAGTGGTGCCGGCCGGCTTTCGGAGATGAGTGAAAGGGTGGATCAGCGATTGCGGATCAGGCCTGCAGCGGCTCGTGCGCCGTCTCGCGGGCGACCACCAGGGCGATGAGCGTGAGCCCCAGCGCCGCCACCACGTAGAGCGACACCGCCACGGTCGATCCGTACGACTTGAACAGCGAGGCGATGATCAGCGGAGCGAACCCGCCGCCCAGGATGCCGGCCAGCGTGTAGGCCAGCGAGGCGCCGGCGTAGCGCACGCGGTTGGGAAACTGCTCGGTCACGAAGGCAGCCTGCGGGCCGTACATCATGGCGTGGATCAGCAGGCCGCCGACCACGGCCGCGCAGATGGCCAGCGGCTGCGCCCGGTCCATCAGCACGAAAAAGACGAATGCCCAGGCGATGCCCAGCAACGCGCCGGCGATGTACACCGGGCGCCGGCCGATGCGGTCCGACAGCGCCCCGAACCACGGCACCGCGATGGCATTGCAGGCCGCACCGATCATCGTGGCGGTCAAGGCCAGCGGCCGCGACAGGTGCAGCACCGTCGTCACGTAGGTCAGTGTGAACACCACCACCAGCGCGTACAGCACGTCGGAGCCGATGCGCGAGCCGCCGGCCACCAGCAGGCGGCGCCAGTGCTGCGTGAACACTTCCTTGATCGGCGTCTTGGCGGTGGCCTTGTGCGCTTCCATTTCGCGGAACACCGGGGTTTCGTCGACGCCGCGGCGTAGCCACAGGCCGAACAGCACCAGCGCCACGCTGGACACGAAGGGAATGCGCCAGCCCCAGGCCTGAAAATCTTCCGGGCTCAGCCAGGCCGAAACCAGGGCGATGAACCCGGTGCCGATCAGCGTGCCGCAGGATGGGCCCACCTGGGTGAACGAGGCATTGCGCCCGCGCTCGGTGGGCTTGCCGTGCTCCATCGACAGGAGAACCGCACCGGCCCATTCGCCGCCCAGTGCCACCCCTTGCACGAAACGCAAGGCCACCAGAGCGATGGGCGCCCAGATGCCCCAGGTGCCATAGGTCGGCAGCAGTCCCATCAGGCCTGTGGAAACCCCCATGATGACCAGCGTGGCCACGAGCACGAAGCGCCGGCCGAGCCGGTCGCCCAGGTGGCCGAACACCATGCCGCCCAGCGGCCGCGAGATGTAGCCCACCGCATAGGTCGAGAACGCCAGGATGGTGCCTGTGAGCGGGTCGAAGGAAGGGAAGAAGATGGCGTTGAAGACCAGCGCCGCCATGATGTTGTAGACCGTGAAGTCGTACCACTCGAGCGTGGTGCCGACCGAACTCGCCATGGCGAGGCGGCCCATCTTCGGGGCATGGGGAGGGGCGTGGGCAACGCCCTGGGGAACATCACGCATGGAAAGGTCTCCGTGAAAAGCGGTGAAGGAAAAGGTCGGGCCGCGAGGGCGAATGGATGGGGGGCAGGCCGGGTCAGGCCGCGTCAGGCCAGGTCGGCCCGCGTGAGCTTCCAGCCGAGCGCGTAGTGCGCAGCGGCGCCGGCGTCGGCCTGCAGCAGGGTGGCGGCCCGGGCCAGGGCCTCGCGGTGCGCATCGGCATGGCTGGTCTCGACCACCATCAACGGTTGCAGCGCGCGGCCTTCGGTGCGCTCGGTGGGCAAGGGCGTGCTCAGCACCGGGTCCGGCACCAGCAGGTACGACTGCACGAAGCCCGGCAGTTCCGCGAGCCGCGCACCTGCTTCCAGGGCGCCCGCTACCAGCCCGTTGCGGTCGTTCGCCGGTGGCAATGCCATCACGCTCAGGTGGCAGCCCGAACCGAACCCGGTGACGGCCTCTACCGCGCAGACGCGGCGCATCGGGTCCTGCATGCGGCCCAGGTTGGTGACCGACCAGGGCGTCTGCCGGGTGAACGCAGCGCGGTAGGCATCGGACGTGAAGGCGCCCAGCGACTGCGTGCGGTACAGGCCCAGGTATTGGCGGCCACCCTGCAGCGAAAAGTAGCGGGCGCCGGAGAGAAAGCCGTCGATGCGCACGCGCTCTTCGACATGTTCGCGGTCGTACCACTGGTTGAAATCGGCCTCGTCGGCGGCGGCGACATTCGCTGCCACGAAGAGCATGCCGTGCACGGTGCCGGGGCGGGGCGCTGGGGAGTTCTGGGGTGCCATGGGCGCTGGTGTTTCGTTGCAAAAGACCAGGGAATCATCGGCGGCACACCCCGGTGCCACAAACGGGTTTTTCTGCCCTGCAGCCATCAGAATTACTTGTCGGGTCGGACGCTTTTTCTGCACCAAATCAGGGTTCGCCCTCTGGGCCTGGCGTCCGGAATGGTGCGGACAGCGAGGCGGCAAATCGTTCCGATTCGCTGCACGCCAGTTCGGCCACCCGGCGGATGGCGGCCGAGCCGCCGGCCTCCAGATGGCTCACCACGATGCGCTGCGGCGGCAGCGGCGTGTCGCACGCGATCACGCGCAGGTCGCCGCGCTCGATCTCCTCGCGCACCGGAGGCAGCGGAATCAGCGCATTGCCGAAGCCCGACTGCACCAGCCGAACGATGGCGGCCATCGAACTCACGCAGTGCACCTTGCCGACCGGCATGCTGGCCTGCCGGTATAGCTGCTTGAGGGCTTGGTGGGGCTGCGATCCCGGGCTCATGGTGAGCACCGGCTGCAGCAGCAGGTGCGCGATGCGGCCTTCGTCGGGCTGCTGTGCGGAAGCGCCTGCGCCCACCCAGCCCATGGCCATCGGCGGGCAGGGCATGTTGACGATCTCGGCGCTGGCCATCGGGTCGGTCTGCAGCGCGATGTCGATGGCGCCCATCTGCAGGCGTTCGTGCAGCGCGAGGGTGGTTTCCGAAGTCAGCTGCACTTCGATGCCCGGGTGCAGGCGCTGCAGCGTGCCGAGAAAATCCACCAGCCAGGTGTGCACCACGCTTTCGATGGCGCCGATGCGCACCAGGCCCAGCAGTTCCTGCTGCGGATGCCCTAGCGCGATCATCTCGCGCTGCAGCTCCAGCATGCGCTCACCGTAGTCGAGCAGCCGCAGGCCCACGGGCGTGAGCCGCAGATCGCGCGGGTCGCGCTCGAAAACGCGCGCCCCGATTTCTTCTTCCAGCGAGGCGATGCGGTTGGAAATCGCCGCCTGCGTCACATGCAGCCGCTCGGCCGCGGCGCGAAAGCTCCCGAGCCTTGCGATCCAGAGAAAGGCTTCGACGAAGCGGGTATTCATGGCATGGCGCGCGCAACCGGGTGCCGTCAGAACCGGCGGGCTGTCACCCGGCGCGCAGGCAGGCCTCGACCGCGCGCCCCACCTGCAGCACGCGGGCATCGGCGCCGTGCACGCCGCCCACCGACAGGCCCACCGGAAGCTCGCCGGGCGCATGGCATGGCAGCGACAGCGCGCAGCCGTCCAGGAAGTTGAGCACGGTCGTGTTGCGCAGCACCAGCCCGTTGGCGGCAAAGAACCTGGCGTCGTCCCCGGTGAGGTCGGCCAGGCGTGGCGCGCGCACGGCCACGGTGGGCATCAGCCAGGCGTCCAGGTCGCGCAGCCGTTCGCTGGCCGTGGCCTGCAGCCGCAGGCGGGCGTCCTGCAGATCGACGTAGTCGGCGGCGGAAATGGCCGCACCGCGGCGCGTGCGCTGGGCCACGCGGTGGTCGTATTGCGCTTCCTGCGCCGGGTCTTGCAGACGCGTGCGGTGCACCTGCCAGGCCTCGGCCGCAATCAGGCCGCCCGTTGCGTTGAGCGTTGGCAACTGATGCAGTTCGGCAAAGCTGAAACGCACGATGCGGGCGCCGTCCGCGGCCAGGCGCTGCAGCGCGGTGTCGAAGGCGGCCGCCACTTCGGGCTCGACGCCGTCCATCACGAAATCGTCGGTTACGCCCAGGCGCAGCCCGGCCAGCGGGGCGGCGCGGGTGTCCAGCGCTTCGCCGCTCAGGATGGCATCGGCGATGGCGCAGCAGTCCACGCTGCGGGCCAGCGGGCCGGCCGAATCGAGGCTGCGCGACAGCGGATATGCGCCCGCCAGCGGAACACGGCGTGCCGTGGGCTTGAAGCCGGTCAGCCCGCAGAACGCCGACGGGATGCGGATCGAGCCGCCCGTGTCGGTCCCCAGCGCCACAGTGGCGAGATCGAGCGCCACCGTGGCCGCGCCGCCGGAGCTGGAGCCGCCGGTGATGCGGTCGGGATCGTGCGGATTGGCCGGCGTGCCGTAGTGCGGGTTCAGGCCCAGGCCGGAGAACGCGAATTCGCTCATGTTCGTGCGGCCCAGCAGCACGGCACCGGCGGCGCGCAGGCGGGCCACGGCCACCGCATCGGCTGCGGCAGGCTGTCCGGCCATCACGGCCGAGCCGGCGCGCGTCAGCTGCCCGTGAACGTCGAACAAATCCTTGATGGACACGGGCAGGCCGGCAAGCAGCGACGGCACGTGTCCGCCCGCGCGGGCCGCATCGCTGGCGCGGGCGGCATGCAGAGCCGCTTCGGCATCGACGTCGCCCACATAGGCGTGGCCGCCCTCGGCGCGGTGGGTGGCGATGCGCGCCAGCGCGGCCTCGACCAGCGCGACGCTGGTGGTATCGCCCCGCGCCAGGGCATCGGCCTGTTCGCGGACGGTGGGGTGGCGGGTAGCGGTCAGGGCATGGGTGGTCATTGAGCGATCTCCAGGGCTTCGATGGTGTAGCGGTGGTGCAGGCTGCGGCCCAGAACGGGGTCGTGCAGCTCCAGCTCGAACGTTTCGCCCCAGCCGAGTTCGCCGATCACAGCGTGCGTGCCGCAGAACATGGCCGCATGGTCGGGCAAGCGGCCCGATGCGTTCAATTTTTGCATCAGCTCCGCAGGCGGCAGCAGGCGGGCCAGGGGGCCTTCCTGGTACAGCGCGCGCACGCCGTCGCGGGTGCGCCAGCAGCGGGTGATGAGCTGGTCCCAGTGGCCTTGCACTTCCGAGAGCGGCCACAGGACGGGGCCGACGGGCTTGGCGCACATCTGCTTGGACACGGTGACGTCGTAGGCCTCCACCGTGCGGTCCGTGTGGTCCGAGCCGATGCCCACGAGCACGCCACGCGCCTCGCTGGCCAGCAGCACGCATTCCACTTCGCCGGAAGCGTTGCGGCCCGGGACCTGGATCGTGCTGCCCGTGTCGAGCAACTGGCTGGCCACCCGATAGAAGGTGGGCACTGTGGACGGCGGCTTCACGCCGATGGCGGCCAGCTCGGCGATGTGATGGTCCACCGCCGCGCGGTCGCGGCCGGCCCAGCCGGCGATGACGAGGTGGCGAATGTCCAGGGTGACCGGCCCGTGGCCGGCGAGGTCGAAGGTGTGCAGGGGCATGGGAATGTCGAAGGAATGGCGATGGAAGGGCTGCGGGGATCAGAGTGCGCGGGTGATCGCGCGGCGGAAATCGTCGATGTGCCGCTGCATCGCGGCCACGGCGGCATCGGGGTCGCGGCGCTCCAGCGCGGCCAGGATGTCCTTGTGCTCGTCGTGGATGCGCGCGCTGTGCCCGGCCTCCGACAGCGTCAGAAACCAAAAGCGCGCCTGCTGCTCATGCAGCCGGCGCAGCAGGTCTGCCAGCACCGTGTTGCGGGCCGCGGCCGAGATCGCGCTGTGGAATCGCAGGTCGAGCGCCATCAGCGAATGCACGTCGTGCGCCGCCAGCAGCGCCGGGGCTTCGTCGAGCAGGCGGCGCATGGCGGCCAGTTCGGCCGGGCGGACCCGTTCGGCGGCAAGGCGCACGCACAAGGTCTCGTTGCACGCGCGCACCTCGATCATGTCCAGCACTTCGTCGAGCGACAGCGGCGCCACCACGATGCCTTTGCGCGGCAGGATCGTCACGAGCCCTTCCATCTCCAGCCGGTGCAGCGCCTGATGGATCGGCGTGCGCCCCAGGCCGAGCAGCGTCCCCAGCGCGCCTTCGTTGATCTGGGTGCCCGGCGCCAGTTCGCACGCGATGATGCGGCGCTTGAGATCGGCGTAAGCCTGCTCGCGCAGCTGGGCACCTCCAGTGCCGGAGGCGGGGCGGGACGGCGTTGACGGGGTCGGCATGCGAGGCTGGGTCGTGAATTTCGATGAATGATATATCAGTGAAATATCACTGATGGCATTTCTGCGGCGTTGGATTCTTGGGGCATGGCCGCGCCACCGGTCGGGATGCTCTGAAAGCGCCAAGCCGCCGGGCAGCAAGGCTTCTAGAATCTGCCCATGATCTCCCGCGAACCCACCATCGAACGCCTGTCCGTCGCCCGCCGTCTGCTCCTGGAGCCTTTCGGTCTCGACGAAACCCACCTGGCGCGAGCGCTCGCCGACATCCGGGCCCATCAGGTGGACGATGCCGACCTTTATTTCCAATACACGCGCAGCGAAGGCTGGAGCTTGGAAGAGGGCATCGTGAAGACGGGTTCCTTCAGCATCGACCAGGGCGTGGGCGTGCGGGCCGTGAGCGGCGAGAAGACGGCCTTCGCGTATTCCGACGACATCTCCGAAGCGTCTTTGCTCGACGCGGCACGCACCGTCCGGGCCATTTCTGCGGTTTCGCAGGAGAAGCGGGCGAAGATCTCACTGAAGAAAATTTCCGCCAGCCGATCGCTCTATCCCGGCACCGATCCCATCGCCTCGCTGGACAGCACGGCCAAGGTGGCGCTGCTGGAAAAGGTGGAGCAGCAGGCCCGTGCCAAGGACCCGCGCGTGGCCCAGGTCATGGCGGGCCTGGCCAGCGAATACGACGTGGTGCTGGTGGCGCGCTCCGATGGCACGCTCGCTGCCGATGTGCGGCCACTCGTGCGCCTGTCGGTCACCGTGATCGCCGAGCAGGCCGGCCGCCGCGAGGTGGGCTCGGCAGGTGGGGGAGGGCGTTTCGGGCTGGCTTATTTTGACGATGCGCAAATCACCAAATACGTCGATGAAGCGGTGAACGCCGCCCTCGTCAATCTGGAATCGCGTCCTGCTCCTGCAGGTGAAATGACCGTGGTGCTCGGCCCCGGCTGGCCTGGGGTGCTGTTGCACGAAGCCGTGGGCCACGGCCTCGAGGGCGACTTCAACCGCAAGGGCTCGAGCGCGTTCAGCGGACGCATCGGCCAGCGCGTGGCGGCCAAGGGCGTGACGGTGCTGGACGACGGCACCCTGGCCGACCGCCGCGGCTCGCTCAACGTGGACGACGAAGGCCATGCCAGCCAGCGCAATGTGCTCATCGAGGACGGCATTCTCAAGGGCTACATCCAGGATTCGATGAACGCGCGCCTGTCGGGCGTGGCGCCCACCGGCAACGGACGGCGCGAAAGCTACGCGCACATCCCCATGCCGCGCATGACCAACACCTACATGCTGGGTGGCGACAAGGAACCGGCGGAGATCGTGGCGAGCATCAAGCGCGGCCTCTACGCCACCAACTTCGGCGGCGGGCAGGTGGACATCACCAGCGGCAAGTTCGTGTTTTCGGCCAGCGAAGCGTACTGGGTCGAGAACGGCAAGATCCTGTACCCCGTGAAGGGAGCCACCATCGTCGGCAGCGGCCCGGAGTCGCTCAAGAAGGTGACGCTGATCGGCAACGACATGGCGCTCGACAGCGGCGTGGGCACGTGCGGCAAGGAAGGCCAGAGCGTGCCGGTCGGCGTGGGCCAGCCCACGCTGCGCATCGACGGCCTCACGGTCGGCGGCACGGCCTGACGGCCAGCGGCGGGTCTTCCAGGCGTCCGCCATGCCAGCCCCTCCGTCCAGCCAGCTGCTGAACACCGCACAGTCTTTCGGTGACCTCAGCCGTTTGCTGCGCGAGGGGGTTGCCGATGAAGAGTCCCGCCAGTTCCGCGATGCGCTGACATCGCTCTCCGCACTCATCGAAGATGCCGCGCACCTGCGCCGCGCCTGCGCGGACCCGTCCGCCATCTTCTGGAGCCTGGAGCACTTGAAGCGCGCGGCGCGCGAGCACCAGTTCTTTCTCACCGGCCTCGGCTCGGCCTGGCATGCGCTGTACGAGCTGGGCGCCTATCAGCAGGCGCTCAAGGACCTGCGCGACGCGATCGATCTGTGGCACCAGGCGCTGACGCGCCACAGCCGCAGCGAGCCCGCGTGCTTCGACGCATTCGAGCGCCTGGCCTGGCGCACGCTGGGCGAAGCATTGCTCGTCATCGACATGTACGAACAGGGCGGCGCGGCCTTCAGCGAGCCGCCCGCAAAACCCGCTGGCGCCACGCGCCGGCCGATGCTGGCGCGCCTGCGCCGCTGGCTGGCGGGGCGCACGCGGTGAACACCCGCCACTTCGCTTGTGGCAGCGCGGCAACGCGCCGGGGATGTTGCGGCGCAAAAATCGGTGTTACATTGCCACCGATGCAAGTGCGTAGCGCGTTTTATTTTTGGTTTTACTTCTCTGTCCCTGGCGGATGAGAGGTCGCGCGCAACCACCCGAGCCCTTCTCCTAGAAACCGCCGAAGCTGAAAAGCCCGGCGGTTTTTTGTTTTTCGCTTCCCCTTTTTCTGTTCCCCCCTTTTTCCGATCCACCCCACGAGGACGCAACCATGACGGCCACTGCCAACCCCACCAGCGATGCCTGGTACCGAGACGTCGAGAAGACCAGCCAGACCGACGACGAACGTATCAAGGACATCACCGTGCTGCCTCCCCCGGAACATCTGATCCGCTTCTTCCCCATCCGGGGAACGGCGGTGGAATCCCTGATCACGCGCACGCGGCGCGGCATTCAAGACATCATGGCGGGCCGGGACGATCGGCTGCTGGTGGTGATCGGCCCCTGCTCCATCCACGACCCCGCTGCGGCGCTGGAATACGCCCGGCGCCTGAAAGCCGTGCGCGAGCAGTACGCCGACACGCTGGAAATCGTGATGCGGGTGTATTTCGAGAAGCCCCGCACCACCGTCGGCTGGAAGGGCCTCATCAACGACCCCTACCTGGACGAAAGCTACCGCATCGACGAGGGCCTGCGCATCGCGCGCCAGCTGCTCATCGACATCAACCGCATGGGCGTGCCGGCGGGCAGCGAGTTCCTGGACGTGATCTCGCCGCAGTACATCGGCGACCTCATCAGCTGGGGCGCCATCGGCGCCCGCACCACCGAAAGCCAGGTGCACCGCGAACTGGCTTCGGGGCTTTCGGCCCCCATCGGCTTCAAGAACGGCACGGACGGCAACATCCGCATCGCCACCGACGCCATCCAGTCCGCCAGCCGCGGGCACCACTTCCTGTCGGTGCACAAGAACGGCCAGGTGGCGATCGTCAACACCCAGGGCAACCCCGACTGCCACGTGATCCTGCGCGGCGGCAAGGCGCCCAACTACGACGCGGCCAGCGTTGCCGCGGCCTGCCAGGACCTGGAAGCCGCCAAGCTGCCCGCCACTTTGATGGTGGACTGCAGCCATGCCAACAGCAGCAAGCAGCACGAAAAGCAGCGGGATGTGGCGCGTGACATCGGCGCGCAGATCGCTGGCGGCTCGCGCTGCGTGTTCGGCTTGATGATCGAAAGCCATCTGACCGCAGGCGCCCAGAAGTTCACGCCCGGCAAGGACCAGCCCGGCGCCCTGGAATATGGCAAGAGCATCACCGATGCCTGCCTGGGCTGGGACGATTCGCTGTCGGCATTGGCCGATCTGTCGGCCGCCGTGGTGGCGCGCCGCGCCCTTTAAGAGATGGGCCAGGGGCGGCGCTGCCTGCGGTGTAAGCTTTGATCGCCGCCGGCGCGCGGCGCCCGCTTGGCCTCCCATGCTGCCCGTCTCCCTGTCCTGACCTTGATTTAAGGAAAGCAATCCATGCGCAGAGAAGTCTCGATCACCCTGGCGCCGGGCCAGGAATTCCGTTTCGATCTGGAAGGATCGGAGCCCTTGGGCAACGAAGACGCCCGCCGCTGGCTGGACGAGGCGTTCATCAGCCTGGAGTGCGAACCGCTTCGGGCCAGCGGCAAGGTGCTGCTGGCCGACAAGGTCCTCACGGTGGCGCAGGCCGCTGGCGTTCGGCTGCTGTCCGATCCGCAATGGGGCCGCCAGTTCGCCGAAGCGGCCAGCGCCGCCTTGGCCCGCCCCGTGGTTCGGGTGGACGTGGCCGGCATGGCCGTGACTTATTGATCAAGGTCTGCGGACGAGGGATCAAGGCGGCGACCGATGCGCCGCCTGCCTCTTCCATGCGCTGAGGGGTTGTAGCCAAAATGGCCTCCAGCGCATATTTCACTAGGGTATATTGCTATTATTTAGATAGCAAATCAATGAGCTTGCCGTGGATGCCGCCGAAGCTGCCGTTGCTCATGCAAACGATGTGATCGCCTGGCTGGGCTGCCTGAGCGATCTGCGCGGCCAGGGTGTCGATGTCCGGTGCCGTCACGGCCTTGGTGCCCATGGGTGCCAGCACCTGGGCGGCGTCCCAGTCGAGCCCGGCCGTGTGGCAAAACGCCAGGTCGGCTGACTCCAGCGCCCAGGGCAGCTGCGATTTCATCGTGCCGAGCTTCATGGTGTTGCTGCGCGGTTCGAAGGCAGCGAGGATTCGCGCCCCCGGCCCGACGCTGCGGCGCAGGCCATCCAGCGTGGTGCGCAAGGCGGTCGGGTGGTGGGCGAAATCGTCGTACACCGCGATGCCGCGCACGGTGCCGCGCAACTCCATGCGCCGCTTCACGTTCTGAAACCGGGCGAGCGCCCGGCCGGCCTCTGCCGGCGAAGCGCCCACATGGTGGGCCGCCGCGATGGCCGCCAAGGCGTTCAGCTGGTTGTGCACGCCGGTGAGCGCCCATTCCACGCGGGCCACGGTCCGTCCCTGGTGGAGCACATCGAAGGCTTGCGGATCGCCCTGGGCGGTGAAGTCGCTCACCAGCGCGCCGAAGCTGGCCACTTCGCTCCAGCAACCTGCGTGCAGCACGCGCGCCAGGCTTTCTTCGAGCCCGTTGACCACGACGCGGCCCGAAGGCGGCACGGTGCGCACCAGGTGGTGGAACTGGCGCTCGATCGCAGGCAGGTCGTCAAAGATGTCTGCGTGGTCGAATTCCAGGTTGTTCAGTACGGCGGTGCGAGGGCGGTAGTGGACGAACTTGCTACGCTTGTCGAAGAACGCGGTGTCGTATTCGTCGGCCTCGATCACGAACACGGGCGCCTCGCCCGCGATGCCTGCGCCTGGCGAGGGCCGGCGCGCCGCGCCCAGCCGGGCGGAGACGCCGAAATCCAGCGGCACGCCGCCCACCAGGAAGCCTGGCTGGAGGCCGGCGCATTCCAGAATCCACGCGAGCATCGACGTGGTGGTCGTCTTGCCATGGGTTCCGGCAACGGCCAGCACATGCCGGCCCTGCAGGACGTGTTCGGCAAGCCACTGCGGCCCGCTGGTGTAGGCCGCGCCTGCGTCGAGGATGGCTTCCATCAGGGGAAATTTCGGGGTGCCATCAGGCAGCCGCGCCCGGCTGACCACGTTGCCGATGACGAACAGGTCGGGTGCGAACGCCATCTGGTCGGCGCCATAGCCTTCGATCAACTCGATGCCCAGGGCGCGGAGCTGGTCGCTCATCGGGGGATATACGCCGGTATCGCAGCCGGTGACCTTGTGGCCCGCTTCGCGTGCCAGTGCCGCCAGGCCGCCCATGAACGTGCCGCAGATGCCCAGAATGTGAATATGCATGGGCGCAGATTCTAAGGTTGCAGGCCTGCTGGGCCGCCCGCGCACACCCCTGTTGCCTCGTCAGCTATATTTTCAATAGCAAAGCCGGGTCTGCCGGCTTCCATGCCCCTGCCGGGCGCGGGCGCTTTCACGAGCCAGTGCGCGGCATTGCGGCCACAATGCAGTCTTACCTCCCGAGCCGCCGCCATGCAAAACGCCCTCGCCACCGAGATCGCCAACGCCGCAGCCCGCCTGGTCGTCGAAGAAGGCCTGGAATGGGGCCCGGCCAAACGCCGGGCCGTTCGCCAGTTGGGCCTGCCCACCCGCACTCCGCTGCCGGACAACGATCTGGTGGAAGACGCGGTGCGCGAATACATCGGCCTGTTCTGCGCCGACACCCAGCCGGCTGAATTGCGGGCCTTGCGTGAATTGGCGCTGGTCTGGATGGAGCGCATGGAGACGTTCCGGCCACACCTGGGCGGCGCGGTCTGGCATGGCACGGCGACCCGCCTGTCCGATATCTATCTGCAGTTGTTCTGCGACGACTGCAAATCCGCCGAGATCGCCCTGATCGATCACCATGTGGACTACGAGCCGCGCACCGTCACCGGTTTCCACGGCGAATCGGTCGAGGCACTGAGCATCTCCAGCCATTCGCAGCCTTTGGGCGAGATGATCGGTGTGCACCTTTTGATCTATGACTTGGACGACCTGCGTGGCGCGCTCCGCCCCGACGCGCGCGGCCGGGTGCCGCGTGGCGATATTCGTGCCGTGCGCAAGCTGATGGAGAACACCCCCGAATGAGTCTGTCCCCGCCCTCCGATCCGGGCACTTCCTTTTCCGCCGACGCCGGTTCACCCAAAGGCGGCGGAGCTGCCCAGGGTGCCGCATCCTCCTCACGCCGCAGATGGCTCTATGGCGGAGTGGCCGCGGCCGCCGCCCTGGGCGGCGCAGGCCTTGCGTGGTGGCGGTTTCAGCCCCATGCGGTGATGACGGGGGCGGAAGCCGCGCTGTGGGCCGAACGCTTCGATGCGCCTGCCGGCGGTGAGCCCGTAGCCATGGAGCGTTTTCGCGGCAAACCTCTTTTGGTGAACTTCTGGGCGACCTGGTGCCCGCCTTGCGTCGATGAATTGCCGCTTTTGAATGCCTTCTACCGCGAAAACGCCGCAAAAGGATGGCAAGTGGTGGGGCTGGCCATCGACCAGCCTTCGTCGGTTCGCAAGTTTCTCGACCGCCTCCCGCTGGAATTTCCCGTCGGCCTGGCAGGGTTGTCGGGCACCGAACTGGGCCGTTCCCTGGGCAATCTCACAGGGGGACTGCCATTTAGCGTGCTGTTGGGTGCGGATGGGACCGTGCTCCACCGTAAAATGGGACAGGTGACCCCGCAAGACCTCCAGCAGTGGGTGGCGCTCGGGTAATCACTCTGCAATGCACTGTGGAGTTCAATGTATTTGCAGCCAAATGCCGGTCGTAGGTTGAATTTAGGGTAAATTCGCGCCCTATTTTGTTTTTGGCGTTGGAGTTCCCATGGATTTGCGAAAACTCAAGACCTTGATCGACCTCGTGTCCGAGTCGAATGTGTCAGAACTCGAGATCACCGAGGCAGAAGGCAAGGTCCGCATCGTCAAGAGCGGCGGTGCGGTCGTCCAGCAATATATGGCGGCACCCGCCCAGGCAGCAGCGCCAGCCGCTGCGGCCGCCCCTGTTGCAGAGCTGCCGGCACCGGCCGCACCCACCGGCCACATCGTCAAGTCGCCCATGGTGGGCACGTTCTACCGTGCGTCCAGCCCGGGCGCCAAGTCCTTCGTCGAGGTGGGCAGCCAGGTCAAGGAAGGCGAGACCATCTGCATCATCGAGGCCATGAAGATCCTCAACGAAATCGAAGCCGACAAGTCCGGCACCGTCACCCGCATCCTGGGTGAAAACGGCCAGGCCGTCGAATACGGGCAGCCTCTGTTCGTGATCGAATAAATTGCACATGCCCCTTCCGGTCCTTGTCGCGCGCACCGGCGTTATTGCCGGGCGCCAGGGAAAGTCCATGTTTCAGAAAATCCTCGTCGCCGGCTCCGGCGTTCTTGCCGCAGGCAAGGCGCGCCAGCCCACCGCACTCGTGTGCGCAGCGCACGGGTGATGAGCCGCGAAGAAGCCTATGTTTAAGAAAATCCTCGTTGCCAATCGCGGCGAAATCGCCTTGCGCATCCAGCGCGCCTGCCGTGAGCTGGGCGTCAAGGCCGTCATGGTGTATTCCGAGGCCGACCGCGACGCCAAGTACGTGAAGCTGGCCGAAGAAGCGGTCTGCATCGGCCCAGCGCCGTCGCCGCTGTCCTACCTCAACATGCCGGCGATCATCTCGGCCGCCGAGGTCACCGATGCGGAAGCCATCCACCCCGGCTACGGCTTCCTGTCCGAGAACGCCGACTTCGCCGAGCGCGTGGAAAAGAGCGGGTTCCAGTTCATCGGGCCGACGCCCGAATCGATCCGCACCATGGGGGACAAGGTCTCGGCCAAGCAGGCCATGATCCGCGCGGGCGTGCCGTGCGTGCCGGGCTCGGAAGGCGAGCTGCCCGACGATCCCGTCCAGATCCGCCGCATCGCCAAGGCGGTCGGCTACCCGGTGATCATCAAGGCCGCCGGCGGCGGCGGTGGCCGGGGCATGCGCGTGGTGCACACCGAGGCGGCGCTCATCAACGCCGTGCAGATGACCAAGGCCGAGGCCGGTGCGGCGTTCGGCAATCCGGCCGTGTACATGGAGAAGTTTCTCCAGAACCCGCGCCACATCGAAATCCAGATCCTGGCGGACAAGCACCGCAACGCGGTCTACCTGGGCGAGCGCGACTGCTCGATGCAGCGCCGCCACCAGAAGGTGATCGAAGAGGCGCCGGCGCCCGGCATTCCGCGCAAGCTGATCGAGAAGATCGGCGAGCGCTGCGTGGCCGCGTGCAAGAAGATCGGCTACCGCGGTGCGGGCACGTTCGAGTTCCTGTATGAAAACGGCGAGTTCTACTTCATCGAAATGAACACGCGCGTGCAGGTGGAGCACCCGGTGACCGAGTGGATCACGGGCGTGGATATCGTGAAGACGCAGATCATGGTGGCCGCGGGCGAAAAGCTGCCGTTCACGCAGCGCCAGATCGAGATCCGCGGGCACGCCATCGAGTGCCGCGTGAACGCCGAGGACCCGTACAAGTTCATTCCGTCGCCAGGCCGCATCACCATGTGGCATGCGCCGGGCGGCCCGGGCGTGCGCGTGGACTCGCATGCCTATTCGAACTACTACGTGCCCCCCAACTACGACTCGATGATCGGCAAGATCATCGTCCACGGCGACACGCGTGAGCAGGCCCTGGCGCGCATGCGCACGGCGCTGTCCGAGACCGTGATCGAAGGCATCAACACCAACGTGCCGCTGCACCGTGAGCTGATGGTGGACGCCAAGTTCGTGGCCGGCGGCACCAACATCCATTACCTGGAAGAGTGGCTGTCGCAGCACAAGCGCTGAGCTGGCCGCGCGTGGTGGTTTTGCATGCTGGCATCTGGCAACGGGTGCCAGCATTTTCGTTTTCTCCCGGAGGTCCCGATGTTTGAGCTGAGCCTGATGTGCCCCGAAGACCGGGTCGAGTCTTTGAGCGATGCGCTCGATGCGCTGCAGGCGCTGAGCGTTTCCGTCGAGGACGCCGACGCGCAGACCGATGCCGAGCAGGCCCTGTTCGGCGAGCCCGGCATGCCGCCCCCCAAGGACGGCTGGCAGCGCAGCCGTGTGGTGGCGTTGTTCCAGAACGAAGCCGAGGCCCAGGAGGCGCGCGCGCTGCTGGAAGTGCAGGACTTTTTCGAAGGCTGCCGCGTGCTGGGGATCACCGCTTTGCAGGACCAGGACTGGGTGCGCCTCACGCAGTCGCAGTTCGCGCCTGTGGACATCACGCCGGACTTCTGGATCGTGCCCACCTGGCATGAGCTGCCGCAAGAGGCCAAGCGCAGCATCCGGCTCGACCCGGGCCTGGCCTTCGGCACGGGCACCCACCCGACCACGCGGATGTGCCTGCGCTGGATCGCCGCGCACGGGGCCCCGCACGGAACCGATGGCAATCCCCTCGGGCGCGTGCTCGACTATGGCTGCGGCTCCGGCATTCTGGCGATCGGAGCGGCCAAGTTCGGGGCCACGGACATCGATGCCGTGGACATCGACCCCGCTGCCGTGGAGTCCACCCGGCTGAATGCCGAGGCCAACGGCGTCACGCTGAAAGCGGGCCTGCCCGATCAGGCCGGCGGCACTTACCAGACTGTGCTGGCCAACATTCTTGCGACCCCGCTCAAGGTGCTGGCGCCGCTGCTGTGCGCTCATGTCGCGGCGGGCGGCCATCTGGTGCTGGCCGGCATTCTGGAACGCCAGGCCGACGAACTGAAAGAGGCCTATGCGCCGTGGCTGTCCCTGCAGGTGGCCGACACGCAAGAGGGCTGGATCCTGATGGTGGCCGCGCGTTGATGGGCGAAGCCATGCGGCCCTTCAGGCCGGCGTGGCGCGCACCTACAATTCCGAGCCGATGAGCCAGATCACACGCTGCCCCGCCTGCGGCACGACCTTCAAGGTCGTCGCGGACCAGTTGCGCATCTCCGACGGATGGGTGCGGTGCGGGCAGTGCAAAGAGGTTTTCGACGCCGCTGCCCATCTGGTGCGCGCGGCCTCGCACGACCTGCTGCCCGAGATGGCGATTCCCGACGGTCCGCGGCCTGCGGCGCGGCCTCCTGCCGTGGCCGAGCGGGCCTGGGGCGGCGGCATCGCTGCCACGCCGCTGTCACCTTCCACGTCCTCACCGCCTCAGGCGCCACCGGCGTTTGCGCAGCCAACCGCGCCCGAGCCTTCGGCAGCGCGTGACCTGCATGTGGCGATGGACGACACGCTGCCCGCCCCCTTGGAAGTGCCTGAGCCGCCGGCCGTGCCCAGCTTTCTGACTGCGCGGCCGCTTGCATCCCCCACGATGGAGCCGCCAGCCGATTGGAGCCTGGAGCCTGCGTCGCCTCTTGGCTGGCGTGTCCGTCCCGCTGCTTCGGACGCTGCCCGTGACGCGGCAAAACCAGTGTCTGTGGCGCCAGGTCCTGTCCAGGGCTGGGAGCTGCCCGGGTCTGCGCCTGACGACGAACCCGCTCTTGATGGACTGGCCGAAACGCCTGTCGCCGATGCAAGAGACGATGAGCAGGCGGCCCCTGCCGCGGTGCCGCCTGCCCAGGAGCTGTCGGGCTACGAACTTCCGTTCGCCGAACTGCGCGATTCCGAATGGCCGGACCATCTGGACGACGACGAGCCAACGTCGGTGCACACGGACGAGCCGCCCCAAGGCAAGCCGCACGGAAGTCTTCGCCAAGAAGCGACCGACGATGCGATCGCCAAGGCCGTGGCGATGGACATGGCTTTGGAAGCCATCGATGCCGATACCGATCCCGTCGCCATTGCCACGCAGGCGGGTGGCGGAATGGAAGGGCTGGCCCCCACGGTGACCGGTCCGGGGACTGCGTCGGCCGATGCGCGGCATGTGTCACGACGCCCGCATGTGCCATCGGATGCGGATGATGACGACGACGAAGAGACCGCAGCTTCCCCCACGCAGGACGAGCCGGATTTCGTGCGCGCCGCGCGCCGCAAGGCCTTCTGGCGCAAGCCGGTCGTGCGGATAAGTATGGCGATGCTGCTGATGGTGCTGCTCGCCGGGCTCGGGCTACAGATGGCTGTGCAGGAGCGAGAGCGGCTGGCGTCGCAATACCCTGGCGTGCGCCCCGTTCTTCAAGCCCTGTGCGTGCCGCTGCAATGCACCATCGGTGCCCCGCGCCGCATCGCCGATGTGGTGATCGACAGTTCTTCTTTCAACAAGGCTCGGGGCGACTCGTACCAACTGGCGTTGTCCATCAAAAGCCGCGCTGGGTTCGCGCTGGCCATGCCTTCGGTGGAGTTGACGCTGACCGATGCACAGGACCGTCCCGTGCTGCGCCGCGTGCTGCGCCCGCAGGAGCTGGGCGCCCCTGGAGAAATCGCACCCGGCGGCGAGTGGAGCGGCACGTTGCCCGTGGTGGTGGTGACGGGAGGCGCGCGCGTGTCCGGCTACCGAGTTCTTGCGTTCTACCCTTGATTGTTCTCTCTTAACTGGACCTGTTATGGCTGCCTTGATTTGCGGTTCCCTGGCGTTCGACACCATCATGACTTTCGAGGGCCGCTTCGCCGAGCAGATATTGCCCGACCAGTTGCACATCCTGAACGTCTCGTTCTTGGTGCCCTCGCTTCGGCGCGACTTCGGCGGCTGCGCGGGCAACATCGCCTACAGCCTCAAGCTGCTCGGCGGTGACCCGGTGCCCATGGCCATGCTGGGCAGCGACGGCGCGGGCTATCTGGAACGCCTGAACTCCCTGGCGATCGACACGCGGCATGTGGGGCAGGTGGATGACCTGTACACCGCGCAGGCCATGATCATGACGGACCGCGACAACAACCAGATCACCGCCTTCCACCCCGGCGCCATGATGCAGGCCCACCGAACGCGCATCACGGCCGAGCCCGATGTGCGCCTGGCCATCGTCGCGCCCGACGGACGCGACGCGATGCTGCAGCACGCCGCACAACTGGCGGAGGCCGGCATTCCTTTCGTGTTCGATCCGGGCCAGGGCCTGCCCATGTTCAACGGCGAGGAACTGGCCCATTTCATCGAGCAGGCCACCTGGATCACTGTGAACGACTACGAAGGCCGGATGCTGTGCGAACGCACTGGCTGGAGCCTGCAGGAGATTTCCCGCAAAGTGCGGGGCCTCATCGTGACGCTGGGTGCCGAGGGCTGCGACGTGTGGGAAAACGGTGAACGCACCAATGTGCCGGTCGCCGCACCTGCCGAGGTGGTCGATCCCACCGGCTGCGGCGATGCGTGGCGGGGCGCGCTGCTGTTCGGCTTGGAAAAGGATTGGTCCTTGGTGCGCTGCGCGGAACTGGGCAATCGCATGGGAGCGCTGAAGATCGCACAGCGCGGGCCGCAGAACTACGTGCTCGACTTCCAGCCGGAATAAAGGGCGGGGCGAGTCACGCACCCTTTGCCATGCGCATCGCAGGCATGCGGGCATAAAAAAACCCGGTGCAGGGCACCGGGTTGGCAGGACTTCCCGAGAGGCTCTGCCTTACGGCTTGCCACCCGTGGGGAAGGGCCAGGCGGCCTGGGGGTTCAGCGTGGTCTGCGCAGCAGGCGCAGGTGCAGGGGCCTTGGCCGCTTTCTTGGGCGCAGCGGCCTTCTTGGCAGCCGGTGCAGCGGCAGGCTTCTTGGCAGCAGGCGCTGCAGTCGTCTTCTTGGCCGAAGCCGCCACCTTCTTGGTCGCGGTCGCTGGCTTTGTGCTGGCCTTCTTGGCCGGTGCAGCGGCCTTCTTGGCAGGCGCTGCAGACGACTTCTTCACGGCCGTGGCTTTCTTGGCAGGTGCTGCAGCCTTCTTCGCGGGAGCGGCGGCCTTCTTGGCCGGTGCTGCCTTCTTCGCGGCCGTTACCTTCTTGGCGGGGGCGGCGGCCTTCTTGGCGGGCGCTGCCTTCTTCGCTGGAGCCGCAGCCTTCTTGGCCGGTGCTGCCTTCTTCGCAGCCGTTACCTTCTTGGCGGGGGCGGCGGCCTTCTTGGCGGGCGCTGCCTTCTTCGCCGGTGCGGCGGCCTTCTTCGCTACCACTGCCTTTTTGGCGGGGGCGGCTTTCTTCGCGGGTGCTGCCTTCTTGGCGGCGGTCTTTTTCGCAGTTGCCATCATTTTCTCCTTGGGTCAATTTGCAAAGAGCACTCCACGCCTGCATTGGACATGGAGCGATCCATGGGGATGGGAGGGATCCCACCGCCATGAACACGGGAACGCCCCGCACGGCAGGGCTTTGCAGCGCTGCCGGTGTGGGGCGTGGAATGAAAATGCATGGCCTGGAATGTGTCGGGAGGCTAATCCCAGGACAGTGCACCGCCGGACTGGTACTCGATGACGCGGGTCTCGAAGAAGTTGCGCTCCTTCTTGAGGTCGATCATCTCGCTCATCCAGGGGAAGGGGTTTTCTTCATTGGGGAACAGCGCCTCCAGGCCGATCTGCGTAGCGCGGCGGTTGGCGATGTAGCGCAGGTAGCCCTTGAACATGGACGCGTTCATGCCCAGCACGCCACGCGGCATGGTGTCTTCGGCGTATTGGTATTCAAGCTCGACGGCCTTCATGAACAGGCCGTTGATCTCTTCCTTGAATTCCGCGGTCCACAAGTGCGGGTTCTCCAGCTTGAGCTGGTTGATCAGGTCGATGCCGAAGTTGCAGTGCATCGATTCGTCGCGAAGGATGTACTGGTATTGCTCGGCCGCGCCGGTCATCTTGTTCTGCCGGCCCAGCGCCAGGATCTGCGTGAAGCCGACGTAGAAGAAGAGGCCTTCCATCAGGCAGGCGAAGACGATCAGCGACTTGAGCAGCGTCTGGTCGGTCTCGGGCGTGCCGGTCTTGAAGTTGGGGTCCATGATCGCTTCGATGAAGGGGATCAGGAACTCGTCCTTGTTGCGGATGGACGCGACTTCGTTATACGCGTTGAAGATCTCGCTCTCATCGAGGCCGAGCGACTCGACGATGTACTGGTAGGCGTGCGTGTGGATCGCTTCTTCGAAAGCCTGGCGCAGCAGGAACTGGCGGCATTCGGGTGCGGTGATGTGCCGGTACGTGCCCAGCACGATGTTGTTGGCGGCGAGCGAGTCGGCGGTCACGAAGAAGCCGAGGTTGCGCTTGATGATGCGGCGCTCGTCTTCGGTCAGGCCGTTGGGGTCCTTCCACAACGCGATGTCGCGCGTCATGTTGACCTCTTGCGGCATCCAGTGGTTGGCGCAAGTGGCGAGGTACTTTTCCCACGCCCATTTGTACTTGAAGGGCACCAGCTGATTGACGTCGGTCTGTCCGTTGATGATGCGCTTGTCGGCGGCATTTACGCGGCGGTGCACGGTGGCGGCGGGCTGTGCGGACGAGGCCGCTGCGTCACCGATCGGCAGGCTTTCGGAGGACGTCGCAGGCGCTTGCAAAGGCGCGGACGGCGGCTCCGCCGGGCGGTTGTTTTGCAGACCGCCGTCCAAGAGTTTCTGCGATGAGGGCTTGACTTCTTCGTCCCAGGTCAGCATAGGTTTTCCAATGGTCGGATTATGAAAGCAGCGCTGCAAAATTAAAAGCGCTGGAGCGTGATGCAGCCATGTTTTTGTTGCTTCACTGCACATGCGCGGCACCCTGAACGATCAGGGTGCCGCGCATGGCGTGCGCATCACTGGCAGGCTTCGCAGGTCGGGTCGTCGATGGCGCAGAACTTCACATCGGTCGCGGGCAATGCCGCGGCCTGTGCCTGCGCTGCGGCCGCAGCGGCTTCGAGCGCGCTGGGCTTGGCTGCGGCGTGTGCGCCGCCGCCGTCACTGCCCGACGAAACGGAGTTGAGCTGACGCGTGTTCACGGTGCTCATCTCGACGTGCGTGGCGCTTTGCGTGCGCAGGTAATACGTGGTCTTGAGACCGCGCACCCATGCGAGCTTGTACGTGTCGTCGAGCTTCTTGCCCGATGCGCCGGCCATGTAGATGTTCAGGCTCTGCGCCTGGTCGATCCACTTCTGGCGGCGCGATGCGGCCTCGACGAGCCACGACGGTTCCACTTCGAAGGCCGTGGAATACAGCGCCTTCACGTCCTGCGGCACGCGGTCGATGGAGTGCAGCGAGCCCTTGAAGTGCTTGAGATCCATGACCATCACGTCGTCCCACAGGCCCAGGCGCTTGAGGTCACGCACCAGGTAGCTGTTGATGACGGTGAATTCGCCCGACAGGTTGGACTTGACCGACAGGTTGCCGAACGATGGTTCGATGGACGCATCGACACCGACGATGTTGGAGATGGTCGCCGTCGGCGCGATGGCCACGCAATTGGAGTTGCGCATGCCGTCCTGCGTGATCTTGTTGCGCAGCGCATCCCAATCGAGCGACGAGGAACGGTCGACTTCCACGAAGCCGCCACGGGCCTTTTGCAGCATGTCGAGCGTGTCGAACGGCAGGATGCCGCGGTCCCACAGCGAGCCCTTGTAGCTTTCGTACTGGCCGCGTTCGCGCGCCAGTTCGGTCGAGGCCCAGTAGGCGTAGTAGCAGATGGCTTCCATCGACTTGTCCGCGAAGTCGACGGCGGCTTGCGACGCGTAGGGGATGCGCAGTTCGTACAGGCTGTCCTGGAAGGCCATGATGCCCAGGCCCACGGGACGGTGGCGCATGTTGGAGGCGCGGGCCTTTTCCACGGCGTAGTAGTTGATGTCGATCACGTTGTCGAGCATGCGCATGGCCGTGGAGATGGTCTTGCGCAGCTTGACGTGGTCGAGCTCGCGGCCGTTCGGGCCGTCCTTCAGGTGACGCAGCAGGTTGACCGAGCCGAGATTGCACACGGCGGTTTCGGTGTCACTGGTGTTCAGCGTGATCTCGGTGCACAGGTTGGACGAGTGCACGACACCCGCGTGCTGCTGGGGCGAGCGCACGTTGCAGGCATCCTTGAACGTGATCCAGGGGTGGCCGGTTTCGAACAGCATGGTCAGGATCTTGCGCCACAGGTCGGTCGCCTGCAGGGTGCGCGAAGGCTTGATCTCGCCACGGGCGGCCTTCTCTTCATAGGCCACGTAGGCCTTCTCGAAGTCGGTGCCGAACAGGTCGTGCAGGTCGGGTACGTTGGAAGGCGAGAACAGGGTCCAGGTGCCCTTTTCCATCACGCGGCGCATGAACAGGTCGGGGATCCAGTTGGCCGTGTTCATGTCGTGCGTGCGGCGGCGGTCGTCGCCGGTGTTCTTGCGCAGCTCCAGGAACTCTTCGATGTCCAGATGCCAGGTTTCGAGGTAGGTACAGACGGCGCCCTTGCGCTTGCCGCCCTGGTTCACGGCCACGGCCGTGTCGTTCACCACCTTGAGGAACGGGACCACGCCTTGCGATTCGCCGTTGGTGCCCTTGATGTGCGAACCCAGCGCGCGCACGCGGGTCCAGTCGTTGCCCAGGCCGCCGGCAAACTTGGAGAGGAGGGCGTTTTCCTTGATCGATTCGTAGATGCCGTCCAGGTCGTCAGGCACCGTGGTCAGGTAGCACGAAGACAGCTGCGAACGCAGCGTGCCGCTGTTGAACAGCGTGGGTGTGCTGGACATGAAGTCGAACGACGACAGCACTTCGTAGAACTCGATGGCGCGGGCTTCGCGGTTGTCTTCCTTGAGCGCCAGGCCCATGGCCACGCGCATGAAGAACGCCTGGGGCAGTTCGATGCGGCTCTTGCGCACGTGCAGGAAGTAGCGGTCGTACAGGGTCTGCAGGCCCAGGTAGTCGAACTGCTGGTCGCGCTCGAACTTCAGTGCGGCGCCGAGCTTTTGCAAGTCGTACTCGAGCAGGCGGGGGTCCAGCAGGTCGTTGTCCACGCCCTTCTGGATGAATACGGGGAAGTAGTTGGCATACGCGGCGCTCATCTCGCCGGGCGCCACGTCACGGCCCAGCACCTCGCGCACGATGGTGTGCAGCAGCAGGCGAGCGGTGGCGTAGGTGTAGTCGGGGTCTTTTTCGATCAGGGTGCGGGCAGCCAGGATCGACGCCTTGTACACCTCGTCCATGGGCACACCGTCGTACAGGTTGCGCATGGTTTCGGCCACGATCGGTGCGGCCTGGATGTCATTGCCCAGGTTGGAGCAGGCCGCCTGGATAAGGCCCAGCAGACGGGCTTCATCAAGGGGCACGCGCTGGCCGTGGTCGATCACATGCAGGGTGGGCACGGCGGGTGCGCGCTGGTCCTGCTGGTGGGCACGCTCCTGCGAGCGGCGCTCGCGGTACAGCACGTAGGCACGGGCGACCTCGTGGTGGCCGCCGCGCATCAGGCCGAGTTCGACCTGGTCTTGCACATCTTCGATGTGGAACGTGCCGCCGCCGGGACGCGAACGCATGAGGGCGCGCACCACGTTCTGGGTCAGCGTGTCCACCACTTCGCGCACGCTGGCCGATGCCGCACCCTGGGTGCCATGCACTGCGAGAAACGCCTTCATCAACGCCACGGCGATCTTCTGCGGCTCGAACGGCACGACGGCCCCGTTGCGGCGAATGATCTGGTAGTGCGCCAACACGTCACTGCCGGGCAGCGCTGCCTGCGATTCGTCCGCGGCCGCGGAAGTTTGGCCAGGGGCATTCGTGGTGGATGAAGGGTTTAGCGCAGCTTGCATGTGAGGGGTCCTTTGGGAGCTGTCGGAAAAGCGGATTCAGCGCAGGAATGGCTGCGCCGAAGCGGAAAAAATGGTGGGGGTGGAGTGCTGGCCCCACACGCTATATCTAGGGTGTGAGATGGTACCAAGACACTACCGGTAGTGTACAGCGCCCTTTGTGCGTGTTCCAGAACATGCTGTTTCCGTCGCTCGGAAGCCTTCTTTCGAGGGCTCTGCAAAGGCTGAAGGAGCGGGGTTTTCGAACGAGGAACGAGGACTGGCGCAGGGCCCAGGGCGTTTCCGCTGCAAGGGCCGCATCAGCGCTGTATCAAAGGTGGGCAGGCGAGTGTCGCGGTTCGGCCGCCGGTTCGCTGGAGGGAAGGGTAAACCCTGAATTATGGCGGCGAGTGGGTTGACTTTTGTGGAAACGCCGAAGACGGCCATGGAAGCTGCGCTTGAAGCCGCATCCAGTCGAAGCCCGGCCCCGGATCCTGCTTTCTTCCCGGGGCAATGTGTTCGTGGCCCGCCACATGCGCGATGGGGTAGCGACTCGGCAAATCGCTGCAAAGCCGGGCCAGCGTGGCGTATTGGGCGGGCGCGAAGGCCTCGCCCTCGAGTCCTTCGAGTTCGATGCCAATTGAGTCGTCGTTGCAGTTGGCGCGGCCCCGGTAGCTCGAAGGGCCCGCATGCCAGGCGCGTTGGTCGCAGTCCACGAACTGCCAAAGCCGTCCGTCGCGCTCGATGAAGAAGTGGGCCGACACCTGCAGTCCCCGGATCCCCGCGTAGTAGGGGTGTGCGTCCCAGTCGAGCGTGTTGGTGAACAACTGGTGCACCTTCCGCCCGCCGTACTCGCCCGGCGGAAGGCTGATCGAGTGCACCACGATGAGGTCGATGGACGCATCGGGAGGTCGGGGGCCGTAGTTGGGCGACGGCTCGCGCGTCGCGCCGCGGTACCAGCCGCCGTCCCAGGCCGACGGCTCACTCGCTGTCGTCATTGGCGTCGTTGTCGTTCGGCGCTGCGATGTCCAGGCGGGCGATGCGGTAGCGGATCTGCCGCAGGCTGATCCCCAGCCGCGCCGCCGTAGCGGTACGGTTAAAGCCGGTTTCCCGCAGGGCGCGCACCAGAATCTCGCGCTCTTGCTGGTCCAGCCAGGCCTGCAGGTCGCTGGGCAGCGCGACGGAGGCGGCCGGGTTGGCGCTGCGCTGGCCGCCGGATGCCTCTGTGCCCGAAGCGGGCGATGCGGCCGGTGCCGCCGCCGCGTCTGAGCGCACCGCGTCGAAGGCCGAGGCGTGCGGGGGCTCGACATGCAGTTCTTCCCCGTCGCTCAGGGCCACAGCGCGGTGCAGCAGGTTTTCCAGCTCGCGCACGTTGCCGGTCAGCGGGTGCATGGCGATGCGATCGAGTGCGTTCTGGGTGAGTGGCGGCACCGGCGCGCCTGATTCCTGGGCGATGCGCGCCAGCAGCGTCGCGCACAGGGCCGGTAGGTCTTCGCGGCGTTCCCGCAGCGGCGGAATGACGACCTCGATGACGTTGAGGCGGTAGTACAGGTCTTGCCGGAAGCGCCCGGACTGCACATCGGCCGCCAGATCGCGGTGGGTGGCGCTGACGATGCGCACGTCCACGGTCTCTTCCGCCGTGGACCCCAGCGCGCGCACGCTGCGTTCCTGGATGGCGCGCAGCAGCTTGGATTGCATGGCGATCGGCAGGTCGCCGATCTCGTCCAGGAACAGTGTGCCCCCGCGGGCGGCCTGGAAGTAGCCGTCGCGGTCTTGCGTGGCGCCGGTGTAGGAGCCCTTGCGGGCGCCGAAGAATTCGGCCTCGAGCAGATTCTCCGGAATGGCGCCGCAGTTCACGGCGACCAGCGGGCCATCGGCCCGTTGGCTGCTGGCGTGCAGTGCGCGGGCCACCAGTTCCTTGCCGGTGCCCGACTCGCCACGGATGAGCACCGGTGCCATGCTGCGTGCGACCTTGGCGATGCGCTGCTTGACGTTGCGCATGGCTTCCGACTCACCGATCAGCCGGTCCAGCGAGAGCGTGGTGGGCGCGCCTCCAGGCTCTTGCGATGGCGCGCGCGGGGACTGTCCGGTGCGGGCCGAACGCGGCGGCGGAACCCCACCGGTCCCCTGGATCGCCGAAGCGACGACCGAGCGGAACTGCTTCAGGTCGACCGGCTTGGTGAGGTAATCGAACGCGCCCGAGCGCAAGGCCTCGACGGCGTTTTCGGCAGACCCGTAAGCCGTCATGACCACGCAGCGTTCGCGCCGCTGCTGGTCGCGCAGTTCGTGCAGCAGTTCCATGCCGAAGCCGTCCGGCAGGCGCATGTCGGTGATCACGGCGTCGAAGCGCTGGGCCTGCAACTGCTGGCGGGCCTCCAGCAGATTGGCCGCCGTCTCGACCCGGTAGCCTTCGCGCAGCAGCGTCAGCTCATACAGAGTGCGCAGGTCAGGTTCGTCATCGACGACGAGGATCGTGGCGGCGTTGGCGTTCATGGAAGGGTGCGGGCTGGTCAGACGACGATTGTGTCAAACAGCGTGGCGTTCGGGTCCTGCGGCCGGGCGTTCTTGCGGAAAACCACGGTAAATGCGTTGCCGCCGACGGCGCCCCGCGGCAGGGTGCGGGTCAGGCGCTGGTAGCCGATCGATGCGCCGTGCCGCTGGCACAGCTCGCGGCAAATGTAGAGCCCCAGGCCGCTGGAGCGGCTCTCCGAAGAAAAGAACGGCTCGAACAGATGGCGCTCGACCGTCTTGTCCAGCGGGGCGCCGTCGCTCCACACCTGAAGCCCCACGGGGCCTGCGGCGCTCACATAGGTGGCCACATAGAGCGAATCGGGTTCCTGGCCCATGTAGCGCAGGGCGTTGTCGAGCAGATTGACGATCACGCGGCGCAGGTGCTCGGCGTCGAACTCCACGGGGACCCGGTCGGCCTGCAGTGCCAGCTGGGCCCGGCGTTTTCCAGGGTCCTGCGCCTGCCAGTCGGCCCAGACCTGGGCGACCACGTCGCACAGCACGATGGTCGAGGCCGGCGCGTGGCTGATCTGGTGCTGCACCCGGGCGATGTCGAGCACCTCCTCGGCGATGCGCGCCAGCCGCTCGGCGTTCTGCTGCACCATGTGGGCCAGCCGCTTCTGGCCCGGCTCATGAAGTTCTTCTTCGAGCAGGGCGTTGGCTTGCATGATGGCGGCCAGCGGGTTGCGGATCTCGTGCGCCACGGCGGCCGACATGCGGCCCATGGACGCGAGCTTTTCGGTGCGAAGCCGCGCTTCCATTTCGCGCAGGTCGTGCAGGAACATCACGCACAGATGCTCTCCCCCGGTTTCGCGGGCAATCTCCTGCGACGAAGTGAGCCAGGCCCGCACATGCAGCGCCAGCGGGCTTTGGCCCGGGTGCAGTACATCCACATCGGCGCTCTGCGGCTGGCCTTTCAGGAAGGTCTGCCGCGCCATGGCGAGCAGGGGCTTCCAGGGCGACGAATGGCCCATCGAAAACGGCAGCGCATGGCGGGCGTTGGTGCCCAGCAGCCTCAGCGCCGCCGGGTTGGCGATGCGCACGGTGTCCCGCTGGTCCAGCACCAGCACCCCGTCCGACAGGTTGTGGATGACCAGGGCGCTCACCTGCTCCTGCACCTTGGCGGCCATCTGGCTGGCCTGTGCCAGTTGCTGTTCGCGGTTCAGGCGGGATGCGAGCTGGTGCACCAGGTAGGCGACGATAAAGTAGCCCGTGCCGGTGAGCGCCGTCTGGAAATAGCGCTGCGTGGCGTCTGAGCCGCCGCTGCCGCCCAGCCACCAGGCCCAGGCCAGCAGCAGCAGCGTCACGGCGGCGGTCGTGCCCAGCGCCAGCGTGAGGGTGCCCAGCACGCCCGCCATCAGGATGGGCAGGCCGAACAGCGGCGTGAAGTTCATCGAGCCCACATGCAGCACCTGCAAGGTGCTGATCAAGGCCAGGTCCACACCGATCGAACACACCCATTGCAGCCATGAATGCGGACCGGGCGGCGAATGGCCCGCCAGCACCAGCAGCAGCACGGTGGCCACTAGGTAGCCGGCGCAGATGCCCAGCAGGAGCGGTTCGTACGACTGGTTCAGCGCCACGCCCAGGCCCTGCAGCAGCAGCAAGGCGGCCGCCACCATGATGCGGCCCGACAGGAAGCTGCCCCACAGCCGGGCGAACGGCGCGTCGGCGGACCGCAGGGCGCTGGCGCGCTTCAGGGCTGGCATGGGTGCGGGCTTTTCACGCCGGCCCTTGGCGCTGGTGCTCGGGGCTGCAGTAGCTCGGGCCGCCGTCGGTCAATGCCTCGGACCGGGGAATGTGCACACCGCACCGCGCGCAGGACACCATGGCCTGCGGCAGGGCAGGGCGGGCCGCCGTCTGCGGGGGCACGGCCCGGCGGCTGCGCCACACGCCGAATGCGATGACCAGCACCACCAGCAGGACGAGGTACTTCATGCGGTGCGCCCCAGCACCACTTCGAGCACGAACCGGGAACCCACATAGGCCAGCAGCAGCAGCCCCGCGCCGGCATACAGAACGCGCACCGCGCTGCGACCGCGCCAGCCGAAACGCGCCCTGCCGATCAGCAGCACCGCGAAGGTCAGCCACGACAGGACCGAGAAGACCGTCTTGTGCTCCCAATTCCAGGCCCGGCCATACAGCGTTTCGCCGAAGAGCCAGCCGGCGACGAGCGTGGCGGTCAGCAGCACGAACCCCGCCATCACGAAGCGGAACGTGAGGCGCTCGAGGGTGAGCAGGGGAATGCCGCTGTGCGGGTCCGCCGCCTGGCGGATCTTGCGTTCGGCACGCGTCATGAGCCAGGCGTGCACCACGGCCGCGGCGAACAATCCGTACGAAGCAATGCCCAGCGCCAGGTGCAGCGGTAGCCAGGCCGACGCGTTCACGTGCAAAGGCTGGCCCGGAAACAGCAGCGCCAGCAGCACCGCGACAGCGCCCAGCGTCGCCAGCGCCCACCGGGCCTGGAGCTCGGGAAACATCTGCCGCTCGACGGCATACACGGTGAGAACGAGCCACGCCGTCATGGACAGCGCGGGGGCAAAGCCGAAGTGCGGGGTGTTTCCGAGCAGGCCCCAGGCGAGCACGGCGGCGTGCAGCACCCAGGCGACCCAGAGCGCGGTGCGGCCGCTTTGGGGGCCGAATCGTGCGGCGGCTGCGGCAGGGGCCGCGTAAGCCACCGCCGCGGACAAGGCCAGCAGCCAGCTGACAGGAGACGCACTGGGTAAAATCATGGTCTCACAGTTTAGCCCTTCGCCCGCCTCCGGCGGACCTGCCTGCGGCACCAGCCGCCCGGCGCCAAGGGCACTTCCGGAACACTCCTATGGCCTCCGCCCTTACCGAAAAACTCACGCGACTCGTCAAGGAGATGCGCGGCCAGGCCCGCATCACCGAATCCAACGTGCAGGACATGCTGCGCGAAGTGCGCATGGCGCTGCTGGAGGCCGACGTGGCCCTGCCCGTGGTGCGCGACTTCATCGCCCGCGTGAAGGAAAAGGCCCTCGGCCAGGAAGTGCTGGGCTCGCTCAAGCCGGGGCAGACGCTGGTGTCCATCGTGAACCGCGAACTGGCCGCCACCATGGGCGAAGGTATCGCCGACATCAACCTGGCGGCCCAGCCGCCGGCGGTGATCCTGATGGCGGGCCTGCAGGGCGCCGGCAAGACGACCACCACCGCCAAACTGGCCAAGCACCTGATCGAAAAGCGCAAGAAGAAGGTGCTGACCGTGTCGGGCGACGTGTACCGCCCGGCCGCCATCGAGCAGCTCAAGACCGTGACCGCGCAGGCCGGCGCCGAGTGGTTCCCGAGCACCGCCGACCAGAAACCCCTGGACATCGCGCGCGCCGCCATCGACTACGCCAAGCGCCATTACTTCGACGTGCTGCTGGTGGACACCGCCGGCCGCCTGGCCATCGACGAAGCCCTGATGGCCGAGATCAAGGAACTGCACGCCGTGCTGAACCCGGTCGAGACGCTGTTCGTGGTCGACGCCATGCAGGGCCAGGACGCCATCAACACGGCCAGGGCCTTCAAGGAGGCGCTGCCGCTCACCGGCATCGTGCTGACCAAGCTGGACGGCGACTCCCGCGGTGGCGCGGCCCTGTCGGTGCGGCAGGTGACCGGCGCGCCGATCAAGTTCGCCGGCGTCTCGGAAAAGATCGACGGCCTGGAGGTGTTCGACGCGGAACGCCATGCCGGCCGCATCCTGGGCATGGGCGACATCGTCGCGCTGGTCGAGCAGGTGAGCGCGGGCGTGGACATGGAGGCGGCGCAAAAGCTCGCCGCCAAGGTCAAGAGTGGCGATGGCTTCGATCTGAACGACTTCCTGTCGCAGCTGCAGCAGATGAAGCAGATGGGTGGACTGTCCAGCCTGATGGACAAGCTGCCCGCCCAGTTCACCGCCAAGGCCGGCCAGGTGGACATGGACAAGGCGGAGAAGGACATCCGCCGCAAGGAAGGGATCATCCAGAGCATGACGCCGCTGGAGCGCCGCAAGCCCGAGCTGATCAAGGCCACCCGCAAGAAGCGCATCGCCGCCGGGTCCGGCGTGCATGTGCAGGATGTCAACCGCCTGCTCAACGAGTTCGATCAGATGCAGGGGATGATGAAGAAAATGAAGGGTGGCGGCCTCATGAAGATGATGAAGCGCATGGGAGGCATGAAGGGTCTGGGCGGCGGCGGAATGCCGAAGCTGCCGTTCTGACCGGCACCCGGCCGGCGCCCCGCCATGCTGTGGCGCGGTGGCGGTGGCATGACCAGTCTTGATGGGTTGCTATAAAATTAGTAGCTATACACCCTAGTGGATCATGCGCTGGAGGCCAAAAAGACCATTGGTCTTTGGCGTGCGCACGGTGACGGCGCACAGCGATCGTCACTGTGCCTGACCAGCATCGGGCGGCAGTTTGCTGCCGCTCAGGCCGCCTTCAGCACCGGGGCTGCAGAACGCTGGGGGCGGTTCTTCAGCTGCGTGGCGTGCATCCATGCACGGCGCAGGACGGGTGGCGACCATGCCTCTTCGGGGATCAGCAGCAGGCGCTGAGCGCGCACCGCGCGTCCCAGGGCGATCTGGCTGGAGACCACCACCAGCGGGATCGACAGGGCCAGCGGCAGGCCCACGGGCATCAGCCAGATCAGCGCGCTCGGGTCGATCAGCGCCACGCCCACACCCAGCAGGGCGATCACACCGGTCATGGGGGCCAGTTGGCGGACGGCATCGCTCCAAGGCACGGCGTTGGCTTCGCGGGGAGGCGATTTCCAGTCCAGCTTCAGGCCGGTGAGGGCGATCAGCACGAACAGCGAATGGGCCAGCATGCGGATCGGGGCTTGCAGGATGGCCAGCACGCTTTCCAGACCGGCGCTCTTCAGCAGGCTGGCGGTGCCGCCGTACTGCTTTTGCTCACCCTTCATGAGGATGGCCGTCACGCCCAGTGCGCGAGGCAGGAACAGCATGCACAGCGTCCAGGCCCACAGCGCCATCAGTTCGCTGGGCAGGATGTTCCAGTCGGACACCAGCCGCGCACCGGCCAGCCACAGGGCCGTGCCGAAGGTGATGAAAGCCAGCCACAGGGGCGCGGACAGGTAAGCCATGGCGCCGGTCACGAACATGGCGCGGTGCACGGGGTGGATGCCGGGCTCGGCCATCAGGCGGGCGTTTTGCAGGTTGCCCTGGCACCAGCGGCGATCGCGCTGCAGTTCGGACAGCAGATCAGGCGGTTGCTGCTCGTAGCTGCCGACCAGGTCGGACACCAGCCACACGTGGTAGCCGGCGCGGCGCATCAGGGCTGCTTCCACGAAGTCGTGCGACATGATGCCGCCGCTCATGCCGCCAGTGCCCTTGATGGGGGCCAGCGCGCAATGTTCCATGAAGGGTGCGACGCGGATGATCGCGTTGTGGCCCCAGTAATGGGACTCGCCGAGTTGCCAGAACTGCATGCCGAGGGTGAACAGCCGGCCCGTCACACGGGAGGCGAACTGCTGTGCACGGGCGTGCAGGGTGACGTGGCCGATGGCTTGGGTCGCGGTCTGGATGATGCCGGCGCGGGGATACGCTTCCATCAGCTTGGCCATGGAAACGATGCAGTCGCCGCTCATGACGCTGTCGGCATCGAGCACGACCATGTAGCGGTAGTCCTTGCCCCAGCGGCGGCAGAAGTCGGCCACGTTGCCGGCCTTGCGGTGGCTGCGGCGGGTGCGCAGGCGGTAATACACCTCGACCTGCGGCTGGTTGCCGTTGGCGGCCAGGGCGGCGCGCAGCTCTTCCCAGGCGGTGCGTTCGGCAGCGGCGATCTTGGGGTCGTAGCTGTCGGACAGCACGAACACGTCGAAGGTCTTCGCCTGCCCCGTGGCAGCCACGGATTCGCAGGTTGCACGCAGGCCGGCGAACACGGTGGCCACGTCCTCGTTGCAGATCGGCATGATGATCGCGGTGCGCGCATCGGGGCTCAAAGGCTGGTTGCGCACGCTGGCGGCCGACAACGCGTGGGCGTCGCCGCGCAGCATGACCCAAAAGCCCATCACGCCGGTCAGGAAGCCGGTGACGACCCAGGTGGAGAGCAGGGCGAACAGGGCCAGTTGGCCGTATTCGAGCCAGGCGCTGTCGTAGCTGGGCTGGACGCCGGCGAACAGGGTAGTGGCCAGCGCGCTGCTGGCGACCGTCAGCAGCATGAACACCAGGCGGCGCTGCTGGGCGGCCTGCTGCCACGTTTCGGTCAGTTCGGAGCCTTCGGCCGGGCGGTTGCGCTGGCCGTTCAGGCGCATCAGCAACGCGGTGCCGATGCTGTTCCAGAAACCGCGCCAGGGCAGCGGCGCCATGGAGCCGCGGTGCACGGGCGGTGCGGTCACGGAATTGGGATGGCGCTCTTCGCGCATCGTGCTGCGGCTGGAGGCCACGGGACGGGGGTATTTGGCACCGCGCTTCGCCACCACGGCGGGTGCATGCGCTACGGCGCCGACACGTCCTACACGGGAAGATTGATGTGGGTCCATGGTTCCCTCATTGCGGAGTTGGGTTGTCGTTGGGGAAGAAGCACTTGTCCGGCTTTCGGCGACAAAGGCGCCGGAGGCCGAAGACAGGGCCAGACGCGCGGAGACTTCGCCCTGGCTTGCCCGTGCCGGTTGCTGTCCTGTGGCCGGTGCGGCGACAGGCGTCCGGTTCGCAGAGGCACTGGGCACCTGCGGGGCTTGGGAAGGAGAAAATTCTTGCGTCATGCCGGTCTATAGGGCAAACCCTGTGCCAGCTCCAAAAAGTCTTTTTAAATCAAAGACTTATGACGCAATCGGGCTGTAAGTGGTTGTGCAGCGCCGCAAAACCGCTCGAAAAGGGTCGAATCTGTCGGGATTCGGCGACCAGTCCGAGGGGTGGGAGACGAATTCCCTTTTAAATCAACGATTTAATCGTGTCGCTCTTCGGCGACATCCTCGGCCCCCCCCGCGTCGGCCTTGAAATGGCCGGGGGTCAGGGCGTGCTTTTGCAGCAGCCGGTAGAACTCCGTGCGGTTGCGCTGGGCGAGGCGGGCGGCGTCGGCCACGTTGCCGTCCGTCATCTTGAGCAGGTCCACCAGGTATTCGCGCTCGAACCGGTGGCGGGCTTCGGCGAAGCTCAGCACCTGGGCCGAAGGCGTGCGCAGCGCGCGTTGCACCAGCCCCAGCGAAACCAGGGGTGTCGTGGACAGTGCGCAGGCCTGTTCCACCACGTTGTAGAGCTGGCGCACGTTGCCTGGCCAGGCCGCGGTGGTGAGCGCCTTGAGCGCCTCCGGCGAGAAGCCGGACAGGCGCTTGTCGTATTTGCGGGCGAGGTTGTCCAGGAAATGGTTGGCCAGCAGCGCGATGTCCTCGCGCCGGTCACCCAGCGTGGGCAGGGTCAGCGTCACGACGTTGAGGCGGTAGTACAGGTCTTCCCGGAACTGCGCGGCGGCCATGGCCGTCTCCAGGTCGCGGTGGGTGGCCGAGATGATGCGCACGTTCACCGGCGTCGCCTGGCTGGCGCCTACGGGCCGCACGGCCCGTTCCTGCAGCACCCGCAGCAGCTTGACCTGCAGGGCCGGCGGCATATCGCCGATTTCGTCGAGTAGCAGCGTACCGCCGTCGGCTGCCTGGAACAGGCCCTTGTGGTTGGTCACGGCGTCGGTGAACGCGCCTTTCATGTGGCCGAACAGTTCGGACTCGAGCAGCGCTTCGGGAATGGCGCCGCAGTTCACCGCCACGAAGGGCCGGTTGGCGCGGGGGCTGGCGCGGTGGATGGCCCGGGCCAGCAATTCCTTGCCGGTGCCGCTGTCGCCCAGCAGCAGCACGCTGGCATCGGACTGGGCGACCATGTGCGCTTCGGCCAGCAGGTCCGCCATGCGGTTGGAGCGGCTGATGATCTCCGTGCGCCAGGCATCGTCGGCCCGGGTGGTCTGCGCGGTCGGGGTGCTGAAGGCCAGGGCCTGCGCGATCTTGTCCAGCAGGTCCTTGGCGTCGTAGGGCTTGGTGAGGTAGGTGAACACGCCTCGCGCCGTGGCTTCCACCGCGTCGGGAATCGTCCCGTGCGCGGTCAGCAGGATGACCGGAAGCGATGGGTGGCGCGACCGGACCTCGTCGAACAACGCCAGGCCGTCCCGCCCTGGCAGGCGCACATCGCTCAGCACGAGCTGGGGCCGGTCGATGTCCAGTTGGGCGAGCGCGGCCTCGGCCGAGGTCACGGCGGTGACTTCGTAGCCCGCGCCCTGCAGGCGCAGCGACAGCAGCCGCAGCATGTCGGCGTCGTCGTCCACCACAAGGATGCGTTGGCGGTGTCCGGAAGAGGCTTTCATGGTGGCGATCGGTTGGCGGTCAGCGTTGGGGTTCTGCGGCGGGAGGGGGTTGCGCGCCCTTGGCCGGGTCGTTGACGCCCCCGGGCCGCGCATTCAGGCTGCGTTCGATGGCCCGCATGGCCTCCAGCCGGTCGTTCAACTGGTCGATCCGCCGCTGGGCATCGCGCAATTGCTGGTTCTGGCGGTCCAGCTGGTCTTCCAGCCGGCGCTGCTGCAGCAGCCGGCCTTCCAGCAGCCGGGCCAGGGGATGCAACGTGGGCGCGGGGGCCGTGTTGTCGGCCATGACGCGCTGCACCAGCCCGAGCGCACGGGCGGTATCGGGTGCCTGGCGCGTGTGCATCAGCACGATGGCCAGTTGCAGCGTTTTCTCGGGCGACGGCTGCTGCGTGTTGGACAGCTGCGTGATCTCGGCGGCAAGCTCGGCCGTGCCCATGCTGCGTGCCTTGTCGGCGTACTGCAGCATCTGCCGCGGAATGGACGCACGCGGGCTGCCGTTGTCCTTGGCCGGGGCTTCCGTCACCGGCGGTGGCGGCTCGTCCGGCTCTTCCTTCGGCGGCGGCGCAGCCGGTGCCGGCGCTTCCACGGGTGGAGGCGGCGGAGCCACCACGGGCGGCTCATTGGCGCAGCCCGCGCTCAGCAGGGCCACCGCCAGCAGCAGGCCGGCCGGTCCGGCGCGGCGTGCACCGCAGGCCGCGCGGGGGACAGTAAGCGACGGGGATTCAGGAGACATGGGGCAGTTCAATGCGGAAGGGGGTGCGTTCGCCGTCCTCCACGAGCGTGACGTGGCCGCCGTGGGCGCTCACGTATTCCTGGACGATGGACAGGCCGATGCCCGTGCCGCGCGCGGCGTCTTCGGGTTGGCGCACACCCCGGTAAAACGGTTCGAAGATGCGAGAGCGGTCATTCTCATGCACTCCCGGGCCGTCGTCCGCGAAATCGACCCGAATCCGGTCGGCAAAACGTGACAAGGTGATCCGAATCGTTCCACCGCGCGGCGAGAACCGGATGGCGTTCGACAGCAGATTGCTGGCCGCCGAGGCGATCTTTTCCGCGTCGATCTGCAGCGACACCGGACCGCCTTCGACCACCACGTCGAGCTTCTTGGCCTGCCAGTGCAGGCGCTGCGCCTCCACCTGGCTTTCGATGAGCGCCAGCAGATCGGTCTCTGCGCGGCGCAGCTGGCGTGCCTCGAACGCCGCCGCGTTGAAGCGCAGCAGCGCCTCGATCTCGCCCTGCAGCACCAGCGTGTTCTGGTGCAGGATGTCCACCACCTCGCGCTGCCCGTCGGTCAGTTCGCCGGTGACGCCGTCCTGAAGCAGCGCTACGCCTTCGCGCATCGAGGCCAGTGGCGTTTTCAATTCGTGGGAGACGTGCCGCAGAAAGCGCGCCTTGTCGGCATCCAGCTCCAGAAGCCGCATGCGCAGCCATTCCAGTTGCTGCCCCACCCGGCGTATGTCCACCGGGCCGGAGAGGTCCACCGCCTGCGACAGGTCGTTTTCACCCAGCAGGCGGATGGCGTGCTCCATGCGCTTGAACGGCCGGGCCAGCCAGATGCCGAAGGCCAGGGCCAGGGCCAGGGCCAGCACGATCACGCCCACCACCTGATGCGTCACTTCGCGCCGGCTGGCCTCGATCTTTTCCAGCAAGGCCGTGCTGCGCTGCGCGTTCATGTCCTGCACCGTCTGCGCGATGGTGCCGTTCAGCGCATCGAGTTCGAGGAACAGCGCTGCCACGACCCGCTCGTTCTCCAGCGACAGCGCCGCAGGCCCGTCCAGCAGGGAAGTGACTTCGCCCAGGTGCTTGCGCCACAGGTTGGGCAGGTCCGACGGCAGGCCCTTGGTTTCCAGCCGCTGCAGGATGTCGCGGGCCTCGGCGGACACTTCGTCGAACCGCCGGCGCAGCGATTTGTCGGCCAGCACCAGCGATTGGCGCGCCGCGCGCTCCAGCGTCTGGCTGCGCCCGTTCAGGCTCTGCGCCGCCGCGGTGAGCTGGATCGCCTCGGCCGCGCCGTTGCGGCTTTGGCCCATGAGCTGTTCCAGCGTGAAGATCGCCCGCAGCGAACTGGCGCCCAGCAGCCCGGCGATCAGCAAAAAGGCCAGCAACAGCATCTGCTGGAACGAGAGGCCACCCAGGGCCGCAACCCCTTGCTGCCGGCGCAAGAAGCGCATCGCGAATCCCATGCCCATGCGGCCCTCAGTGCGCCAGCGCAGGCTCGCGCACCACCACCTCGCCGCGCAGGGTGTAGGCCTTGGCTTCGGTGATGGTCACGTCCACCATCTGCCCCACCAGCCGGGGCTGGCCGACGAAGTTGACGACCCGGTTGCATTCGGTGCGGCCCATCAATTCGTTGGCGTCGCGCTTGGAAGCGCCTTCGACAAGGATGCGCTGCACGGTGCCCACACGGCTTTCGCTGATGGACTTGATGTTGCCGTTGATGACGGCTTGTAACTCTTGCAGGCGCTTGAGCTTCACCTCATGGGGCGTGTCGTCGTGCAGGCTGGCGGCGGGAGTGCCCGGACGAGGGCTGAAGATGAAGCTGAAGCTGTTGTCGAAATGCACGTCGTCGATCAGCTTCATCATCTTGCGGAAATCCTCCTCGGTCTCGCCGGGGAATCCCACGATGAAGTCGCTGCTCATTGCCAGGTCAGGCCGGATCGCGCGCAGCTTGCGCACCGTGCTCTTGTATTCCATGGCGGTGTAGCCGCGCTTCATGGCCATCAGGATGCGGTCCGAGCCATGCTGCACGGGCAGGTGCAGGTGGCTGGCCAGCTTGGGGATGCGGGCATAGGCCTCGATCAGCCGCGGCGTGAATTCGTTGGGGTGGCTCGTGGTGTAGCGGATGCGCTCGATGCCGGGAATGTCGGCCACATATTCCAGCAGCAGCGCGAAGTCGGCGATCTCCGCCGTGTCGCCCATCTTGCCCAGATAGGCGTTCACGTTCTGGCCCAGCAGCGTGATTTCCTTCACGCCCTGGTAGGCCAGGCCGGCGACCTCGACCAGCACGTCCTCGAACGGACGGCTCACCTCTTCGCCGCGCGTGTAGGGCACCACGCAGTAGCTGCAGTACTTGCTGCAGCCCTCCATGATCGAGACGAAGGCGCTGGCGCCCTCCACGCGGGCGGGCGGCAGGTGGTCGAACTTTTCGATCTCTGGAAAGCTGATATCCACCTGCGGGCGGCGCTGGCTTTCGCGCTGGGCCAGCAGTTCGGGCAGGCGGTGCAGCGTCTGCGGGCCGAACACCACGTCCACATACGGTGCGCGCTTGATGATCTCGGCACCTTCCTGGCTGGCCACGCAGCCGCCCACGCCGATCTTCACGCCCCGCGCCTTCAAATGCTTGATGCGTCCCAGATCGCTGAAAACCTTTTCCTGTGCCTTCTCACGCACCGAGCAGGTGTTGAAGAGGATCAGGTCGGCCTGTTCCACGTCCAGCGTGGGCTCGTAGCCCTGGGCGGCATGCAGCACGTCGGCCATCTTGTCCGAGTCGTACTCGTTCATCTGGCAGCCGAAGGTTTTGATGAAGACTTTTTTGCTCATGGGGAATCTCTGGTGTCGGTAGCGCTGCCCGCGGCCACCAAGGCAATGGGCCGATAGCGCGCGGAGCCGGTCGTGCGGCTTGGGGGAAAAAGGGATGGCGCGTTCAGCAGCCGCAGCGTTGGAGGTGCCGGGCCTATCGCTTGGGGATCTCGGACTCGAAGATGAAATTGCGGCCCGTCGAATTGGCGCCCTTGCGCGGCAGGGCGGCCTCTTCCTTGCTCAGGATCCAGGCCGTCAGCAGCATGCCGGTGCTGGCCTCGACCACATAGTTCACCGTGTACTTCTGCCCGATCACCGAATGCGCCATGACGAGCGTGTTCTGCGGGCTGAGCAGGCGCATTCCGGGCGCCATGCGGATGGCCTTGCCATCCAGCTCAGCATCGACGGTGCTCTTGATGGCGAGCGTGCCGCGCAGGGCATTTTCGGGAAAGGTGCGCAATCCACCCAGGGGCGCGACCACCTGGGCCGCAGCGGGCAGGACCGCGCCGGTGAGCAGGGCGCCGGCCAGCAAGGGCGCGAAGAGAAAAGACAACGGAGCAGTGGGGCAGCGGTTCATGGTTTACATCCAGGGGCTGGGGGCGCGATTTTACGTGCAGGCCCGTCGAAGCGCCGTCCGCGGCAGCAGGGAAGCTAAGAAAAGGGTTGAAAGCGAAAAAAGTCGCGATATAATCGAAGGCTTAGGCGCTTTAGCTCAGTCGGTTAGAGCGATGGAATCATAATCCACAGGTCCGCGGTTCGAATCCGTGAAGCGCCACCAAACAGAAAAAGGGGCTGCGTGAAAACGCAGCCCCTTTTGCATTTCCGGCCACACTTTCTGGCCGCACTACGCCCCAAGCCGATGGCTGGGGCCTCCCGGCACTTACATCGCAGGCACTTCCGCCAAGGCCGGCGCCTGTGTCGCCAACGCCTCTTCGTCGTACCGTTCCCGCGCGGTGCGGATGCTCCCGTGGTGTTGTTCTGCCCATTGCAGCAACTGCGACAGCGGCACCATCACCGATCGGCCCAGGACCGACAGCCGGTACTCCACGCTGGGCGGCTTGGTAGGAAAGACGTGCCGGGTCAGCAGGCCGTCGCGCTCCAACGACCGCAGGGTCTGGGCCAGCATGCGCTTAGAGATGTCGGGCACGGCGCGCTGCAGGGCGCCGAAGCGCAATGGGCCGGGGGCGAGCGTGAGCAAAATCAACGTGGTCCATTTGTCGCCGATGTGGTCCAGCACGTCGCGCACCGGGCATTTGGAGAGGTCCAGGCCCTCTGGCCGGTCGCGCATCCAGGCCTGGGTGGCGGTCAGGACTTCGAGGGCTTCGGGTGCCACTTTGGCCACGGGAGCCAGGGCCGGGTGGTGAGCTTCAGGTAACCAGGGCATGAAAAACTGCCTTCTTGTGGAAGTTTGGGCGGTTCCTAATATAGACCTCCTCTCTAATCCATACCTTCTGAGGTTCTCGCATGTCCACTTCTTCCCCCCGCCTGCTCGTTACCGGCGCCAGCGGCCAGCTCGGCCGCCTCGTCATTCAGCAATTGCTCACGCAGGTGCCGGCTTCGCAGATCGTGGCCTCGGTGCGCAATGTCGAGAAAAGCAAAGGCGTATTGCCAGACGGTGTCGAACTGCGCCAGGCGGACTACACCGACGCGGCCTCGTGGGATGCTGCCTTGCAGGGCATCGACCGGGTGCTGTTGATTTCATCCAGCGAGGTCGGCAGCCGCGTCGCGCAGCACGGCAACGTGATCCGTGCGGCGGCGAAGGCGAACGTGCAGTTGATCGCCTACACCAGCTTGCTGCACGCCGATGTGTCCCCGCTGGGCCTGGCGAAAGAGCATGTAGCGACCGAGGCGTTGCTCAAGGACTCGGGCGTGCCCTTCGTGCTGCTGCGCAACGGCTGGTACACCGAAAACAATCTGATGGGCATCGCCGACGCGCTGGGCCGCGGCGTGCTGGTGGGCGCTTCGGGCGAGGGCCGGTTCGCCTCCGCGTCACGGGAAGACTACGCCGCCGCAGCCGCCGCCGTGATGGCCGCCAAGGACAGCCCGGCCGGCAAGGTCTATGAACTCGCGGGCGACGGCGCCTACACCCGGGCCGAACTGGCGCAGGAGGTGGCGCGCCAGGCCGGCAAGCCGCTGGTCTACCAGGACATGCCCGAAGCCGCCTACCGCGATCTGCTGGTCCAGGTGGGATTGCCCGCGCCGGTCGCCGAGATGCTGGCCGACAGCGACGCCGGCGCGGCCAAGGGCGCGCTGTTCGACTGTGCGCGCCAACTGAGCGCATTGATCGGCCGGCCGACGACGCCGTTCTCGGCCTCGGTCAGCGAAGCCCTGAAATCCTGAAATAGGCCACCCGACGATTTCTGGCCGGGCACCCCGGCCGGCGTGCCGAAGGCGAGCGTCAAGCCCCTGCTTGCGCCCCTTCGGCATTTGCATATGCGGTCAAAGTATTTGTATTTCGCATGCAAGGGGTTCATGATTTCATAAAACGCATGCAATCAACCCCATGGAACTGCGCCAACTCGAAGCCTTCGCCGCCGTGATGTCCACCGGCAGCGTGACAGCGGCCGCGCGGTTGCTGGACCGCTCCCAGCCCTCCGTCAGCCGCTCGCTGCAAGAGCTGGAGGCCGAGATCGGCTACGCCCTCTTCATTCGCGGCGGCCCGCGCGTCACCCCCACCGAGCAGGGCTTTTTGCTGTACGAGGATGTGGAGCGTGCGCTCGGCGGCCTGCGCCAGATCCGCGACCGCGCCGCTGAAATCGCACGGGGCGAGGCCCGCCCGCTGCGCCTGGCCGCCACTTCGGCGCTGGCCGTGGGCCTGCTGCCCCAGGCGCTGCGGCTGGCCGAGCCGCACACCGGCAGCGCCGCCATCCAGTTGCGCAGCACTTCGCCCGAAGAGGTGGTGCATGCCGTGCTCACCGGCGCGGTGCAACTGGGCGCCACCAGCCTGCCGCTGGAACACCGTGGGCTGCAGGTGCACTGGATCGTCCAGACCGCCTGCATGGCCGTGCTGCCGGAGGACGACCCGCTCGCCGCCGAGGCCGTGGTGCCGCTCGCGGCCCTGGCCGAGCGCCGCCTCATCAGCCTGAGCAACCCCTTTCGCCTGCGCGGGCGCATCGACCGCGCCCTGGCCCAGGCGGGCCGGCCCGGGGTGGTGCGGCGCGATGCGATCGAGACCAATTCTTCCGTCAATGCCCAGGCCGCCGTGCGCGCGGGGCTGGGCGTGGCCGTGCTGGAGCCGCTGACTGCCCTGGGCCTGCCGTGCGACGGCGTGGTCGTGCGGCCGCTGGACACGGACATTCCTTTTTTCTTCGGGGTCATCACGCCCCAGGCGCAGCCCGTCACGCCGCAGGTGCAGGCCGTGGCGGACGCGCTGCTGCTGGCCGCCCGGCCGCTGCCGGGCTTCGTCCAGCACGCGCCGCAAGCCCACGCTGCGCTGCTGCAGGCGCTCTACGGCGGCGATGCCGGCCCCACTGCTTCCGAGGTTTCCGAATGACGACTGCCCCCGCCGACTCCATCCCCACCCCCATCCCGGCGCCCGCACCCGCACCCGCACCCGCACCCGCCGGGCTCGCCGCCCTGGAGGCACGCCTGCGCCAGGACCTGCAGTGGCTGGGCCTGCCCGCGCGGCGCTGGGTGCCGCCGCGCACCACCGAAGCAGGCGAGCCCGTGCTGGACGTGGCCATCGTCGGCGGCGGCATGGCCGGGCTGGCGCTGGGCGCATCGCTCGCGCACATGGGCGTGCAGGCACCGCTGTTCGACCGGGCGCCCGAGGGATTCGAAGGCCCCTGGGCGACCACGGCGCGCATGGAAACGCTGCGCTCGCCCAAGGAGCTGACGGGGCCGGCGCTGGGCCTGCCCGCGCTCACCTTCCGGGCCTGGTTCGAATCGCAGTTCGGCCTGCCCGCCTGGGCGGCGCTGGACAAGATTCCGCGTCTGCAGTGGATGGAATACCTGCGCTGGTATCGCCGCGTGCTGGGCCTGGACGTGCGCAACCGCCAGCGCGTGCTGGCCGTGCATCCGCGCGCCGATGGGCTGGTGCGGATCGATCTGGCCAATGACGCGCAGGGCGGCGCGCCGTACCACGTGCTGGCGCGCCATGCCGTGCTGGCCACCGGCCGCGACGGCCTGGGCGGCCCCTGGGTGCCCGAGTGGGCGCGGGCACTGCCGCGCGGCCGCTGGGCGCATTCGGCGGATGCCTGGGACGGCGCCGCGCTGCGCGGCCTGCGCGTGGCGGTGGTGGGCGGTGGCGCTTCGGCCATGGACTCGGCCGCGACCGCGCTGGAGGCCGGCGCCGCGCGCGTGGACCTGCTGGTGCGCCGCGCCGAACTGCCCCGCGTGAACAAGGGCAAGGGCGCCGGCAACCCCGGCATGGCGCACGGCTTTTGGTCGCTGCCGGACGAATGGAAGTGGCGCTTTCGCCATTACCTCAACGTGCAGCAGGTGCCGCCGCCGCACGGCAGCACGCTGCGCGTGTCGCGCCACGCCAATGCGCATTTCCACCTGGGCGCGGGCGTGCGCAGCGCTTCCGTGCGGGCCGACGGCGCGCTGCGGCTGGAGACCGCCAAGGGACCGCTGGCCGCCGACTTCGTGATCTTCTGCACCGGCTTTCGCACCGACTGGGCGCTGCGCCCCGAGTTCGCCGCGTTCGCGCCGGCCGTGCGCCTGTGGCAGGACCGCTTCGTGCCCCCCGCTGGCGAGGACGATGCCGAGCTGTCCGCCTCGCCCGACCTGGGGCCGCTGTTCGAGTTCCAGGAAAAGGTGCCCGGCACCTGCCCGGCCCTGGACCGCGTGCACTGCTTCAACTACGGCGGCGCGCTGTCGCAGGGTGCAGGCGCGGGCGATATTCCGCAGATCAGCGACGGCGCGCAGCGCCTGGCCCGGGGCCTGGCCGCACGGCTGCTGGCCGACGACGCCGCGCTGCACTACGCCGCCATGCAGCGCTACGAAGAGCCCGAACTGGACGGCGACGAGTGGACGCCCGCGGAGTTTCCGGCCTACACATCGGAGGGCGCAGCGCCTGCCGCCACCGCTTCCCCCGAAAGCACTCAGGAGGCCACGCGATGATTGCTATCAAATTAATAGCTATACACCCTAGTGGTTATTGCGCTGGAGGCCTTTTTGGCTTGAATCGCTCGCGGCCGCCCGCGGCCCCGCGGCCATGACTGGCTGGCTGCTGCGCCGGCTCGGACAGGCGCTGCTGGTGGTGCTGGCCATGACGGTGATCGTCTTCGTGGGCCTGCACGCCATCGGCAACCCGGTGGACATCCTGATCGGCGACGACATGAACCAGCAGGAGCGCCTGGCCGCCATCGCACGCCTGGGGCTCGACCAGCCGCTGTGGCGCCAGTACCTGGCGTTCGTCGATGGCGCGCTGCACGGCAGCCTGGGCAAGAGCTTCGTCTACCAGGAAGACGCCGTGCGCCTGATCCTGCAGCGCCTGCCCGCCACGCTGGAACTGGCCATGGCCTCGCTGGTGCTGGCGGTGGTGCTGGGCGTGCCGCTGGGGCTTTATGCCGGCATGCGGCCGGACAGCCCGGTGTCCAAGGCGCTCATGGCAGTCAGCATCGCGGGCTTTTCGCTGCCGGCGTTCTGGGTTGCGCTGATGCTCATCATGGTGTTCAGCGTGCAGCTGGGGTGGATGCCCGCCAGCGGCCGCGGCGCCACGCGGGAGGTGTTCGGCGTGCCGTGGTCGTTCCTCACGCTCGATGGCCTGCAGCACCTGGCGCTGCCGGCCTTCAACCTGGCGCTGTTCAAGATCTCGCTGGTGCTGCGGCTCACTCGGGCCGGCGTGCGCGAAGTGCTGCCGCAGGACTTCGTGAAGTTCGCGCGTGCCAAGGGCCTGTCGCCCGCGCGGGTGATGGGCATGCACGTGCTGCGCAACACGCTCATTCCGCTCGTCACGGTGCTGGGCCTGGAGCTGGGCTCGACCATCGCCTATGCGGTGGTGACCGAAAGCATCTTCGCGTGGCCCGGTGCGGGCAAGCTCATCCTGGACAGCATCAACAGCCTGGACCGCCCCGTGGTCGTGGCGTACCTGATGGTGGTGGTGGTGATCTTCGTCACGCTCAATCTGGTGGTGGACGTGCTCTACCGCCTTCTGGACCCGCGCGCCCGGGTGGAGGGCGCCGCATGACGCAGCCTGTGACCGCTTCGTCCACCGCCCCAGCGGCGCGTGGCTTCGACGACCGTTCGATCTGGTACCGCGTGGCGGCGGACTTCCTGCGCTCGCGCACCGCCGCAGCGGCGCTGGCCGTGCTGGCGCTGGTGGTGATCGCCGCGCTGGCCGCGCCCTGGATCACGCCGCAGAACCCCTACGACCTCATGCAACTGGACGTGCTGGATGCGCGCCTGAAGCCCGGCGCCACCAACGGCGAAGGCACCTTCACCTACTGGCTGGGCACGGACGGGCAGGGGCGCGACCTGTACTCGGCCATCGTTTACGGCCTGCGCATCAGCCTGCTGGTGGGCGTGGGCTCCGCCGTGGTCGCCGCGGTGATCGGTACGCTGGTGGGGCTGCTTGCGGCTTACGCGGGCGGCAAGGTCGATGCGCTGCTGATGCGCGTGGTGGACCTGTTGCTGTCGTTCCCGACCATCCTCATGGCGCTGATGATCCTGGCCTACGTGGGCAAGGGCGTGGGCAACGTGGTGCTCACGCTGGTGCTGCTCGAATGGGCGTACTACGCCCGCACAGCGCGTGGCCAGGCGCTGGTGGAGGCGCGCCGCGAATACGTGGAGGCCGCGCGCGGCCAGGGCATTCCGGGCTGGCGCATCGTGACCGGGCACATCCTGCCCAACTGCCTGCCGCCGCTCCTGGTGATCGGCGCGCTGCAGGTGGCGCGCGCCATCACGCTGGAGGCCACGCTGTCGTTCCTGGGCCTGGGCGTGCCGATCACCGAGCCGTCGCTGGGCCTGCTGATCTCCAACGGCTACCAGTACCTGCTGTCCAACGAATACTGGATCAGCTTCTTTCCCGGCCTGGCGCTGCTGTTCACCATCGTCGCGATCAACCTCGTGGGCGACCAGCTGCGCGATGTGCTCAACCCGAGGCTGCAGAAATGACGCGCGCCGTGACTTCTTTCGCGCTGCCGGCAGCGTCCACCGCCGTGCCCACCGCCGCACCGGAAGGCGCCCCCACGCTGGAAGTGCGCGACCTGCGCACGCGCTTTCACACCCGCGCCGGCGTGCTGCCGGTGGTGGACGGCGTGTCGTTCACGCTGGGGCGCGGCAAGGTGCTGGGGCTGGTGGGCGAGTCGGGCTCGGGCAAATCCGTCACCGGCTTTTCGATCATGGGGCTCGTCGATCCGCCCGGCCGTGTGGAAGGCGGGCAGGTGCTGTTCCAGGGCCGCGACCTCACCACGCTGCCGGCCGCCGAGCGGCGCGCGCTGCAGGGCAACCGCATCGCCATGATCTTTCAGGACCCCATGGCCACGCTCAACCCCGTGCTGCGCGTGGACACGCAAATGATCGAAGCCGTGAAGGCCCATCGCCCCGCCACGACGGCCGAAGCCCGGGCGCTGTCGCGCGACACGCTGGCGCTGATGGGCATTCCCAGCCCGGACGACCGGCTGCGGGCCTACCCGCACCAGTTGTCCGGCGGCATGCGCCAGCGCGTGGCCATCGCCATCGCCATGCTGCACGGGCCCGACCTCATCATTGCCGACGAGCCCACCACGGCGCTGGACGTGACCATCCAGGCGCAGATCCTGTCGGAGGTGCAAAAGCTGGTGCGCGAGCGCGGCACCTCGCTGATCTGGATCAGCCACGACCTGTCGGTGGTGGCCGGCCTGGCTGACGAGATCGCCGTGATGTACGCCGGGCGCATCGTGGAGCACGGCACCGTGGACGACGTGCTCGACCACCCGCAGCACCCCTACACGCAGGGCCTCATCGGCAGCCTGCCCAGCGCCAACCGGCGCGGCGAGCGGCTGCGGCAGATTCCGGGCATGGCGCCCTCGCTGCTGCACATGCCGCCGGGCTGCGCCTTCGCGCCGCGCTGTGCGCGGGCCAGCGCGGCCTGCGGTGTGCCGCCGGGCATCACGCACCCGCGGGCGGAGGCCCCGGCGCATGCGGTGCGGTGCTTCCATCCGGGCGCAGGGGAGGGTGCGGCATGAGCGACGTTCTTTCGCCGCAAGGCCTTGGCACCCCCGCCGATACCGCGCACGCCGCACCGCCGCTGATCGAGCTGCGCGGCGTGGCCAAGCGCTTCGGCCTGCAGCCGCCACCGGGCCCGGTGGGCCGCGCATTGCGGCGCCTGGGCCTGTCCAAGGCGCCGGTGGTGACGCACGCGGTCGATGGCGTGGACCTGTCGGTGCATGCCGGCGAGGTGGTGGGGCTGGTGGGCGAGTCGGGCTGCGGCAAATCCACGCTCGGCCGCATCGCCGCCGGCCTGCTGCCGGCCACCGAAGGCGAGGTGCTGGTGGAGGGCCGGTCGCTCGAAGGATTGAACGGCCGGGACCGCCTGACCGCGCGGCTGCGCACGCAGATGGTGTTCCAGGACCCCTTCGCCAGCCTGAACCCGCGCCTGCGCGTCTCGCGCATCGTGGGCGAGGCGGCGCTGCTGCACGGGCTGACCGATGCCGCCGGGCTCGACGACTACGTGAGCGCGCAACTGCAGCGCGCCGGGCTCGACCCCGCGCTGCGCCATCGCTACCCGCACCAGTTCAGCGGCGGGCAGCGCCAGCGCATCGGCATCGCCCGCGCGCTGGCGGTGCAGCCGGGCATGCTGGTGTGCGATGAGGCCGTGGCGGCGCTGGACGTGTCGATCCAGGCGCAGATCCTCAACCTGTTCATGGACCTGCGCGACCAGCTCGGCCTGACCTACCTGTTCATCAGCCACGACCTGGGCGTGGTGGAGCACGTGTGCGACCGCGTGGTGGTCATGTACCTGGGGCGCGTGGTCGAGAGTGCGCCGGTCGAGGAACTGTTCGCGCGGCCCAACCACCCCTACACGCAGGCGCTGCTGGCAGAGATTCCGAGCGTGGCCGCGCGGCGCACGCGTTTCTCGTCCATCCGTGGCGAGATTCCCAGCCCGATTGCGCCGCCGTCCGGCTGCCATTTCCACCCCCGGTGCCCGCACGCCATGCCGCGCTGCGCCACCGAGGTGCCGCGATTGCGCGGCATCGCCGTGCGGCACGAAAGCGCCTGCCACCTGAACGATGCGGGCGGCGGATGACCCCACCTGCTCGCCATCCGTTCGTTGCCCGCCCATCGCCTGCATCAACCCCTTCGTTCTTCCTGAAAGGCCCGCCATGACTTCCTTCCGCCTCGCCACCCTGGCCGCCGCCGCGCTGCTCGCCGGCACCGGTGCCACCGGCGCGTTCGCGCAGAACGGCAACACGCTGTCCATCGGTTTCGCCGACCCGGTGTCGTCGGTCGATCCACAACTCAACAACCATGCCGGCGACCGGTCGCTGGCGCTGCATTTCTGGGACTCGCTGGTCAACTCGCGCGACGGCGGCAAGCTGGAGCCGGGTCTGGCCGCGAGCTGGAAGACGCTGGACGACAAGACCTGGGAGTTCAAGCTGCGCACCGACGTGAAGTGGCAGGACGGCACGCCCTTCACGGCCGACGACATCGTGTTCTCGTTCCAGCGCGCGCGCAGCGTGCCCGGCAGCGTGGCGTCGTATGCCGGCGCGCTGCGCACGGTCGAATCCACCACGGCCAAGGATGCGCACACCGTCATCGTCAAGACCAACACGCCCAACCCGATGCTGCCGCTGGAGATCGCCTCGATCTACATCGTGAGCAAACACGTGGGCGAAAAATCCAAGACCGAGGACTACAACGCCGGCCGCGCGGTGGTGGGCACGGGCCCCTACAAATTCGTGTCGTACGTGCCGGGCGACCGCACGGTGTTCGAGCGCAGCGCGAGCTACTACGGCCCGAAGCCGGTGTGGGACAAGGTGAACTACCGCTTCATCAACAACGGCGCGGCGCGCACCGCCGCGCTGCTGGCCGGCGACGTGGACGTGATCGACAAGGTCGCCGTGACCGATGTGGACAAGCTGCGCAAGACGCCCAGCGTGAGCGTGTACACCTACCCCGGCCTGCGTGCGCTGCTGCTGCAGCCCAGCTTCAAGGCCGGCCCGAACGAGTTCGTGACCGACAACGCGGGCAAGCCGCTCGCGCAGAACCCGCTGCTGGACGTGCGCGTGCGCCAGGCGCTGTCGCTGGCCATCAACCGCAAGGCCATCGTGGACCGCGTGCTGCAGGGCACCGTGACGGAAGCCAACCAGTGGATGCCCAAGGGCAGCTTCGGCTACAACCCCGAGGTCAAGGACATCCCCTACAGCGTGGAGCAGGCCAGGAAGCTGCTGGCCGAAGCGGGCTTTCCGCAGGGCTTTCAGATCACCATCCACGTGCCCGGCGACCGCTATCCGCAGGCCCCCGAGACGGTGCAGGCCGTGGCCCAGTTCTGGAGCCGCGCCGGTGTGAAGACCAAGGTCGAGGTGCTGCCCTGGGCGTCGTACGCGAGCCGCGCCACCAAGAACGACTTCGCCGTCAGCGTGATCGCCTGGGGCAACGGCACGGGCGAAGCCGGCTACGGCCTGCTGCAGACCCTGGCTACCACCGACGCCAAGCGCGGCCGGGGCGCCAACAACTGGGGCCGCTACAGCAACGAGGCCGTGGACAAGGCGCTCGACGCCGCCACGGTGGAGTTCGACGCGCGCCGCCGCGAGGCCGTGTTCCGCCACGCCGCCAAGCTGGTGACCGACGACGTGGGCCAGATCCCGCTGTTCCATTACCAGAACATCTGGGCGGCCAAGAAGGGCCTGAAGGTCGAGCCGATCCTGAGCGATCGCACCACCGCCCTGCAAGTCACCCGCGTGGGCAAGTAAGGCGTGGCCGCGCTTTCCATCACCCCCGCCGAGGCGCTGATCGACGTGCCCCGGCGCATCGTCGCCACCGGGCTCGTTCCCGGCGAGGCGGTCACGCTGCGCAGCCACACCCTGCGCGGGCCGGCCGTGGCCTGGCGCGCCGAGGCGGTGTTTCGCGCCGATGCCGAAGGCACGGTAGACCTGTCGCGCGATGCGCCGCTGTCGGGCAGCTACGCGGGCGTGTCGCCCATGGGCCTGGTGTGGTCGCAGGTGCCGGACGGCGGACAGGCGCCGCGCGCGCTGTTCGCCAGCACCCCGGCGGCGCCGCTGACCACCGACATCGCCCTGGAGCGCGCCGCCACCGGCGAGGCGCCGCTCTCGGGCCGCTTCGTGCAGCACCTCGTCGGCCCCGGCGTGGTGCGGCGCGACGTGCGCGATGACGGCCTGTCGGGCACGCTGTTTCTGCCGCCGGGCCCCGGCCCGCACCCTGCGGTACTGGTGCTCAACGGCTCGGGCGGCGGCATCAACGAGCCGCGCGCCGCGCTGTACGCCTCGCACGGTTACGCGGCGCTGGCGCTGGGCTATTTCCAGTCGCCCGGGCGTCCCGACTACATCTCGGACACGCACCTCGAATATTTCGAAACCGCGCTCGCCTGGCTGCACCGCACCGTGCGCCCGCGCGGCGGTTTCGTGGCCTTGAGCGGGCAGTCGCGCGGCGGTGAACTGGTGCTGCTGCTGGGCAGCCTGTTTCCCGAACAGGTCTCGGCCGTGATCGGCTACGTGCCGGGCGCGGTGGTGCACAGCGCGCAGAACGCGTGCGACCCGGCCAACGGCCCCGACAGCCGCAACGGCCCCGCGTGGATCTTTCGTGGCCGGCCGCTGCCGCACCTGTGGGAAAACAACCGCACGGCCACCTGGGCGCCGTGGGACGACGGCCCCGAGCCGCGTCGCCACGCCAACGCGTTGCTCACCGCGCTGCAGGACGAAGACGCCGTGGAGCGCGCCCGAATCCGCGTGGAGCGCATCCGCGGCCCGGTGCTGCTGCTCACCGCCGAAGACGATGGCTCGTGGCCGTCGTCGCTCTACGGCCGCATGGTCGCCGAGCGCCTGAAGGCCCACGCGCACCCGCATCCGGTGGCGCACCACGACTACGCCGGCGCCGGGCATTCGATCCTGTTTCCCTACCTGCCGAGCACGCAGACCGTGTACGCCCATCCGGTCTCCGGCCGGCGCAGCACGGGCGGCGGCACGCCCGCACCCAACGCATGGGCCGATGAAGATTCCTGGCAACAGGTGCTATCGTTTTTGAAGCATGCTGCCCTAGAAGAATATGCGCTGGAGCCTTAAATCATTGAGATCCCTGGCGGCCGCCGTGCCGCCCCACCGGAGCTGACCATGACCGATTCCTCCCTTTCCCTCGACCTCGTGGACACCCTCGTGCCGCTGGTTGCCGGCGACCCGGTGCATGCCGTGCGCCACCAGCGCGACAAGGTGGTGGCCGCCACGCAGGGCAGCTACGACAGCCTGTTCGATCCCGCGCTGGAGGGCCTCTCGCTGGCCGAGCGCCTGCTCGCCGCGCTGGCCATCGCTGCCCAGGCCGGCAGCGCGCCCCTGGTGGCGCACTACACGGCGCGCCTGCAGGGTCTGCCCGACCTGACGCCCGCGCAGCGCGACGCGGTGGCGTCGGGTTCGGCGAACGCGGACGACGCACGCCTGCAGGCCATACTGCGCTTTGCCGATCTGCTGGCCGCGCGGCCGGTGGAGGGCGACCGCGCGGCGCTGCTGCAGTTGCCCGCCGCGGGCTTGAGCACGCCGGCCGTGGTCGCGCTGGCGCAGCTCATCGCCTTCGTGGCGTACCAGGTGCGCGTGGTGGCCGGGTTGCAGGCACTGGCAGCGCTCGGTGCGCCGCAGGCGTCCGGGTCGGCACAGGCAGCGGGCGGCGAGTCCGCACCGGCGACTGCACCGGCCGCCGCACCGTTCGTGCACCCGGCCAACCTGCCCAAGCCCGGCGAGCCCGTGCGCGTGAACGGCTACACCAGCGAAACGCTGGAGTGGAAGGCCTGGCTGCCGGTGCTGGACCTGGCGCAGGCCTCGCCCGCGCAACTGGCGGTGCTGGAAGCCAGCCACCCCAAGGCCAAGACGAGCGACTACTACCGCGTGCTGGTGCACCAGCCGCGCATTCTGGAAGAGCGCTCCATCGTTTTCAACGCGATCATGTACGCGCCCGGCGGCCTGTCGCGCGCCGAGCGCGAGCTGGCCAGCGCCGTCGTCTCGCGTGTGAACGGCTGCGTGTATTGCGCCTCGGTGCATGCGCAGCGCTTCGAGCAACTGGCCAAGCGCAACGACGTGATCGTGCAGGTGTTCACCGAACCACAGGGCGCGGGCACCACGGCGCGCGAGCAGGCCATCGTGCAGGCCAGCATCGACCTCACGCACGCGCCCGGCGCGTTCGGTGCAGACCAGGTGCAGCCGCTGCGCGTGGCGGGCCTGTCCGACCTGGAGATTCTCGACACGGTGCATGCCGTGGCGATCTTCGCGTGGGCCAACCGGCTGATGCTCAACCTGGGCGAGCCGGTCTTCCCGGCCTGAACGCGCAGGTCTGAACCGCAGGCCGGGCAGTGAAGCCGGGCCCACGCGCCGTTCAGATCGCGCAGTGCCCCGGCCCGCAGGCCAGGGCGGCCCCTGCCGGCGCGGCATCAGTCACTGCGCCCACGGGCAGGCGCCGCTGCAGTTCGGCCTGCCAGGCTTCGGGCTGGCCGAGCCAGGGGCCGATGTCCAGCCGCTGCAGCGGGCCGGCGCCCACGGCGAGCGCCAGCGTCGGAAAGCCCTGGCCGCCAGCGCGCGCCAGCCATTGGCGGCTGGTGGCCATGTGCGCTTCGGTGGCGGCGCCCTCCCATTGCGCAAACGCTTCCTCGAAGGCTGCGGCATCGAGCCCGAGGTCCTGCGCCAGGGCCTCCAGCACGCCGGTGTCCGCGATGCGCAAGCCTTCGACGTAGTGCGCCTGCTGCTGGCGGTGCAGCATGTCCAGCCCGCGCCCGGCCATCGCCTCGGCGGCGAGCAGGGCGGTGGTTGGCGGTGCGGAATCCATCACCGCCGTGGTGTCGCGCAGCAGGCCGTCGAAATAGCGCTCGCCGAACGGCTGGCCGCTCAGCTCGGCGATGCGGCGGTCGTGCGGCATCACGTGGTCGCGCCACTGGGGCGTGATGTGGCGGCGGTTGGGGCCGGTCATCATGCCGCCCCCGTGCAGCACGATCGCCAGGCCCGGCACCTGCCGCGCGGCCTCCACCAGCGGGGCGGCGGCATAGCACCAGCCGCACAGCGGGTCGAACACGTAATGCAGCACCGCAGCGGGCGTTGCAGGGCTCGTCACGGCCATTTCATTTCTCCCTTGATGACCTTGGCGCCCAGGTCCAGCGAAGACGATTCGCCCAGTTCGGGGTAACGCTTCTTCATGGCCACCACGAGTGCGGCGGCGTCCTTGGCCTGGGCGGCTTCCGTCTCGAAAGCCTTCACGTAGTCGCGGGTGAAGGCCAGCGAGGCGGTGCTGCGAGGCTCCTGGCCCTTGGCGTCCACCACGAAGTGGCCCGGCACCACGACCTCGGGTTTCAGCGCTTCGATGCGGTCGAGCGTGGTGATCCAGTCGCGGCGCGACTCGGGGCTCTGCGTGTCGGCCATCCAGACGTGGATGTTGGCTGCCACGGGCACGCCGCCCACCACGGCCTTCAGCGAGGGAATCCACACCACGGTGCGTGCGGGCGTGGGGCCGTCGAGGCCCAGCACCTTGATGGCCTGGCCTTCCAGCGTGATGGTGTCCCCCTGCATCGGCTCGGGCACTACCAGGGCCTTGGGTGCGTTGCCTTTCAGAATCGGGCCCCAGTGGGCGAGCTTGCCGTCCTTGGACGCCTTGATGCCAGCCACCGTCTGCGGCGTGGCGACGATCTTCGCGTCGGGGAAGGCCGCCTGGATGACATCGAGGCCGAAGTAGAAGTCGGGGTCCTTGTGGCTGATGTACACGGTGGTCAGCTTCTTGCCGCTGGCGCGGATCTTCTCGACGAGGGCCTCGGCATCGTCGCGCTGGAACTGCGCGTCGATCAGCACGGCGTCGTGGGCGCCGGTGATCAGCTCCGACGACACCGGGAACAGGCTTTTCGTGCCCGGGTTGTACACCTGCAATTGCAGCGGGCCGGCGGCCATCGCCGAGGCGGCGAAGCCAAGGCTGGCAACGCCGGCGAGCAGGGTGCGAAGAAGGGTGGGATTGAACATGCGAGGCTCCCGTCAAGGGGTTGGTGAATGGATGGCTCGCATCGTAGGTTGCCCCGATCGATCAAAAAACCCCTTACGATGCAATGATTTGTTGCACGAATCGATCAAATTCAATGGACCGCCTCACCGCCGCCGATGTCTTCGTCCGCATTGCCGAGCGCGGCAGCATGACGGCCGCCGCCGATTCGCTGGACATGTCGCGCGCCATGGTCACGCGCTACCTCGCGCAGATGGAGGCCTGGGCCGGGGCGCGGCTTTTGCACCGCACCACGCGGCGCCTGAGCCTCACCGCCGCGGGCGAGCAGGCCCTGGCCCGCTGCCGGCAATTGCTGGAGCTGGCCGGCGAAATGGCCGTGCCCGTGGGGGATGAGGCCGAGGTGCCGCGCGGCCTGCTGCGCATGGCGAGTTCGCAATCGCTCGCGCAGGACGTGCTGTCGTCGGCGGTGGCCGAGTTCCTGCGCCGCCATCCGCTGGTGGCGGTGGACCTGCACATCGATGCGCGCCCGGTCAACCTGGTGCAAGAGCGCATCGACCTGGCCGTGCGCATCAGCAACGAGCTGGACCCCAATCTCATCGCCCGGCCGCTGGGAGAATGCGCTTCGGTGGTGTGCGCGGCGCCGGCCTACCTGGCCGCGCACGGCACGCCGCGCCGCGCGCAGGACCTGGCCACGCACAACTGCCTGACGTATTCGTACTTCGGCCGCAGCCTGTGGGAGTTCACGCACCGGGGCGAGCGCATCGCGGTGCCGGTGGGCGGCAACCTGAGCGCCAACGAATCGCAGGTGCTGCTGGCCGCCGCGCTGCACGGCGCGGGCGTGACGCTGCAGCCGATCTATTCCGCCGCGCCGCTCATCGCGCAGGGACGTCTTACAGCGCTGCTGCCGGGCTATGCGCCGCGCGCCCTGGGCGTGCACGGCGTGTATGCCTCGCGCCGGCAAGTGCCGCCCGCGCTGCGTGCGATGCTGGATTTTCTGGTGGAGCGTTTCGCCGACCCGGCGCATTGGTCCGTGGGGCTGGCGCATCCCACGGCGCCCGGGAGGGGCCGGAGCCGCAGCCGCGCCGATGGCGGGGCGGCAATGCTGTCAAAGGCTGTGCCTGCGAAGGCTGGCGCGGCGAAAGCATCCCCAAAGCCAAAGGCACCCCGCCAGGTGACGCCGAAAGCCCGGCCAGCCGCCAGGGCGCGATAGCCGCCGCCGGACCAGCAACGAAAAACGCCGCACAGGGCGGCGTTTTCTGGAGGCCGACGCAAGGGCAACTGCGGGCGGGTGCAATGCGCCTTGTGGCTTGTTCAGCGGTGCGTGAAGCTCGCCTTGCGCTTGTTCACGAAGGCGTCCATGCCTTCCTTCTGGTCGCTGGTGGCGAACAGGGCGTGAAACAGGCGGCGCTCGAACATCACGCCGTCCGAGAGCCCGCTCTCGAACGCGCGGTTGACCGATTCCTTGGCCGCCATCACGGCGATCCGCGAGAAGTCGCTGATCTGCAGCGCGGCGCCCAGGGCTTCGTCCATGAGCTGCGGGAACGGCACGACGCGGCTGACCAGCCCGGCGCGCTCGGCTTCGGCGGCGTCCATCATGCGGCCGGTCAGGGCCATGTCCATGGCCTTGGACTTGCCCACCGCGCGCGGCAGGCGCTGCGTGCCGCCGGCGCCGGGGATGACGCCCAGCTTGATTTCGGGCTGGCCGAATTTGGCGTTGTCGGCCGCGATGATGAAGTCGCACATCATGGCCAGTTCGCAGCCGCCGCCCAGGGCGAAGCCGCTCACGGCGGCGATCACCGGCTTGCGGATGGAACGGATGCGCTCCCAGTTGCGCGTGATGTAGTCGCCCTTGTAGGCATCGGCGAAGCTGTAGTTCGCCATGGCGCCGATGTCCGCGCCCGCGGCAAAGGCCTTTTCGCTGCCGGTGATGATGACGCAGCCGATCTTCTCGTCCGCATCGAAGGCCTGCAGCGCCTCCCCCAGTTCGTTCATCAGCTGATCGTTCAGCGCGTTCAGTTGCTTGGGCCGGTTCAGCGTGATGATGCCGACCTTGTCCGCCTCGGTGCGGACCTCGATGACTTCGTAGGCCAAGGGGTGTCTCCGTTGATCGTTGGTGATCGGCAGACTATACCCAAGGCCTTCCGCGCCCGCGCCCGGGCTTTTACCGTTCCGGCTGGGCCGTGGTGCCGTCCAGCCAGCGGTTCGCCAGGGCCGCATCGGCCACCGACAGGCCCACGGTGTCGATCTCATGTCCAGCGCCCGTGCGCCCTGGGTTGGGTAGCTCCAGGGCCAGCTTGAGCAGCTTGCGGTCCCGGGCCACCAGCGCGGTCACGTGGGGCTCGACGCCGGCATACAGCGGCACGTCGTCCAGCCGTTGCACGCGCCAGGCTTCGCCCTGCACCTCGACCCCCACCCATTCGTCGCCCGCGGCGAAGCCGGCTTGCTCGGCCAGTCCGCCCCGCAGCACCACCTTGATCTGCAGGCCCGAGCCTTCGGCCACCCGCACGCCCAGGCGCTGGGCCAGTTGCGCGGGCTCGTCCTGCAGGGTGACGCCGTTGGCCGCCAGCAGTTCGGCCAGCGGCAGGTCGTCGGTGCCGTGCGCCCATTGCGCGATCTCGTCCGCGAACGAGCGGCCCGCCAGCGCCTGGACCGTGGCGAGCAGGTCGGCCTCGGACATCGGGCCGGCGGCGCAGCGCTCCCACAGGCCGCGCATCACATCGTCCAGCGTGGTCTGGCCTTCGCGGCGCAGGGCCAGGTCCAGGCACAGGGCCACCAGCGAACCCTTGGTGTAGTAGCTCACCGTGCTGTTGGGCGTGTTCTCGTCCTGGCGGTAGTACTTGACCCAGGCGTCGAAGCTGGCCTGGGCCACCGACTGCACGCGGCGGCCGGGCGTCTGCAGCACCTGGTTGATGGTCTTGGTGAGCAGCCGCAGGTACGTGGCGTTGTCGATCATGCCGGCGCGGCGCAGCAGCAGGTCGTCGTAGTAGCTGGTGAAGCCTTCGAAGAACCACAGCAGCCGGGTGTGGTTCTCCTGCGTGTAGTCGTAGCGTGCGAACTCCGCCGGGCGCAGCCGCTTGACGTTCCAGGTGTGGAAGTGCTCGTGGCTCACCAGCCCGAGCAGCGTGTTGTAGCCCTCGGGCGCCCGGGCCTGGCCGATGCGCGGCAGGTCGCGCCGCCCGCAGATCAGCGCGGTGGAGTTGCGGTGTTCCAGGCCCCCGTAGCCGTCGTCCACCACGTTCAGCAAGAAGAGGTAGTTCTGGTAGGGCGGCTTGCCGCTGCCGTGCCAGAAGCGAATGCCTTCCTCGCAGATGCGGCGAATGTCGGCGACCAGCCGGTTGCCATCGAACGAGGGCGCAGCGCCCGACACCACCAGCCGGTGCGGCACGCCGCAGGCCGTGAAGCGGATGCTCCAGAACGGCCCCATCTCCACCGGGCAGTCCACCAGTTCGTCGTAGTGCTCGGCGGTGTAGGTGCCAAAGCCCGCACGCGTGGTTTTCTCGGCGGTGAGCCCGGTGGCGACCGACCAGCGCGCCACGGCGGGCGTGCTCACCACTTCGAGGTCGTGGCGGGCGTCTTCCTGGCCGTGCACGCGCAGGCACACGCTCGTGCCGTTGAAGAAGCCGCGCGTGGCGTCGAGGAAGGCGGTGCGCACCGAGGTGTCGTAGGCGCAGACCTCATAGGTCAGCACCAGCGGCTGGGTCTTGCGGCATTGGGCTTCCCAGCGGCATTTGTCCAGTTGGGCGAGCGGCACGTCCTTGCCGTCCTGCTGCGCGCGCAGGTTCTGCAGGTTCTTGGCGAATTCGCGCACGAGGTAGCTGCCAGGAATCCACACCGGCAGCGACAGCTGCTGCTGCGCCGCGGGCTTGGCCACCGTCAGCGTCACGCTGAAAAGGTGGGCGTGCGGCTGGGTGGGCTCGACGCGGTAGTGGACGGCGGGTGAAGCGTTGCGAAGGACGGGCATGGTGCGGGCGCTGGTGGTCGATGGGCGGCCGGGGGCAGCGCATGCACCGCGCCGCCTGGCCGGTCAGAGAAAAGGAAAGGTTCTGTGCGCAGCGGCAGCGGCAGCCGCCGCCGCGCACCCGGGGGCTCAGTTGCCGGAGCCGCCGGCGTCGGACATGCGCTTTTCGACCTCTTGCGCGTTGATCGCTCCCGGCACGCGGGACCCGTCGGCGAAGATGATCGTCGGGGTGCCGGTGATCTTGTGCTTCTTGCCGAAGGCCAGGTTGCGCTGCACGGCCGCCGTGTCGCAACTGGCCGAGGGCGCCGGCTTGTCGCGGACCATCTGGTCCTGCCAGGCGACCACGCGGTCCTTGGCGCACCAGATGTTGCGAGATTTCTCGGCCGAATCGGGGCTCAGGATGGGGTACAGGAACATGTACACGGTGACGTTGTCCACGTTCTGCAGGTCTTTTTCGAAGCGCTTGCAGTAGCCGCAGTTGGGGTCTTCGAACACCGCGATCTTGCGCTTGCCGTTGCCCCGCACGATGGTGAAGGCATCCTTGAAAGGCAGCGCGTCGAAGTCCACCGCCGTGAGCTTGTTGATGCGGTCTTCGGTCAGGTTGCGGCGGGCCTTGGTATCGATCAACTCGCCCTGGATCAGGTAGTTGCCCTTGGCGTCGGTGTAGAACAGGTCGGTGCCGATGCGCACTTCGTACAGGCCCTGCATGGGCGTGCTGCGCACCTCGTCGATCTTCTCCAGCTGGGGAATGCGCTCGGACAGGGATTTGCGGATGACCGTTTCCTGGGCGAAGGCGCCCAGGGAAAGGGTGAGCGCGGCGGCGGCCAGCACGGAGGAAAGCAGTTTCATGGCGATTCTTTCGTTCTTCAATTCGTTGTTCGATCCGTTGCGGCAGTCGCCAGCGTCTTGCCTTGCGGCCCTTCGATCCATCCCTCTAGACCCGGCCCATGGCCTGGCGCGTCACCCAGTCCTTGATCGGGCCGCTGTGCTCGAAACCCCTCATGCCCCAGTTGCGCAGCGCCGTCAAAGGCCCTTCGTTGCGCGAGAAAAGCTGCTGCAGCCCGTCCATCGTCCAGCCCATGGGCAGCAGGGCGGCCTTGCGTTCGCGCTCGTATTGGCGCAGCAGCCGCAGGTCTCCCACGCCGCGCCAGTAGTCACGCCCGTTCAACACACGGGCCAGCGCCTGCGCGTCGCCCAGGCCCAGGTTCAGGCCCTGGCCGGCCAGCGGATGCACGTTGTGCGCCGCATCGCCGGCCAGCACCCAGCTGCGTGCGGCCGTGGCAGCGCCACTGGGCGGCGACATCGGGCCGCACCAGCGGTCCGCCCGGGCTTGCTGCAGCGGCCAGGCCGTGCGGTCCGCGCTCAATTGCACGGTGCCGAGGGTGTTCTGGCTGGCTTGCTGGATCTGTTGCTCGAATTCGGTGGTGTCGATGGCCGTCAGTCGCTGCGCCTGGTCCTGCGAGACTGACCAGACGACCGCGACGGAGTTCCCTTCGGCGCCGCCCAGCGGCAGAAAAGCCAGGATGCCGTCCGGCAGAAACCACTGGCGCGCCACCTGGCCGTGGGGCCGTTCGCATTGCAGCCGGGTGGCCACCGCGTGCTGGCCGTAGGGCATGGTGGCGAAGTCCACCCCGAATTCCTCGCGCGTGCGGCTGGCACGGCCCTCGCACACCACGGTGAGGGCGGCGGGCACGGGGGCGTCCACCCACTCGGCCTGCGGCTGAAAGCGCAGGGCATCGGCCAGTCGGGCTTCCAGCGCGGGCACGTCCACGATCCAGGCCAGGGCCTCGGTGCCCTGGCGGGCGGCGTCGAACGTCACTTCGCCACCCTGGTCGCCATGCACCTGCATCTGCCGCACGGCGGTAGCGTGGGCGGCGTCGGGCCAGCTGCGCACGGATTCGAGCAGCCCGCGCGAGGCGGCGTTCAGCGCATAGGCGCGCACGTCGGCCGACAGGGAAGAAGGGGTGCCGACCAGCGCCACGCGGAGCCGCTCGCGCGCCAGCAGCAGGGCGAGGGTGCGGCCCACGACGCCAGCGCCACGGATACATACATCAAAGGTTTGCGCCATGCCGGGCATTGTAGGAGCCGGCCGAGGCCGGGCGGGCGGGCACAATCCCGCTTTCACCGGCGGGTTTCGCGCCCGTGCCCCTGGAGCCTTTTCCCGTGACCTTTCGCCCCGACCACGACCTTGCCGGCACCATCTCGCGCCTGTTCGTCCACCCCGTCAAATCCTGCGCCGGCATCGAAGTGCGCGAAGCGCTGCTGACCGACGCCGGGCTCGACCTGGACCGCGCCTGGATGGTCGTCGATGCCGACGGGCAATTTCTCACCCAGCGCGCGCTGCCCCGCATGGCCCTGGTGCGGCCCCAACTCAAGGTGCACGAAATGGTGCTGCGCGCACCGGGCATGCTGGCGCTGCACGTGGCGATCGACCAGGTCGAGGGGCCGGCCACCGTGCAGGTGTGGGACGACACCGTGCCCGCCTGGGACATGGGCCCGCTGGCGGCCCAGTGGTTCACCGACTTTCTGGGCCAGCCCTGCCGCATGGTGCGGTTCGACCCCGAGCACCGCCGGCTGTCCAGCCCGAAGTGGACCGACGGCCTCGATGTTCCCAATCTGTTCTCCGACGGCTTTCCGCTGCTGCTGGCCAGCGAGGCCTCGCTCGACGGGCTGAACGAGCGCCTGCTGGCCGCCGGCCAGGCGGCCGTGGGCATGGAACGCTTTCGCCCCAACATCGTGGTCGGCGGACTGCATGCCCATGACGAGGACCGCATCGACCGGCTCTACATCGGCACGGGGGACGGCGAAGAAGTGCACCTGCAGCCCACCAAGCCCTGCGCGCGCTGCCCCATTCCGGACATCGACCCGGCGACGGCTGCGAGCAGCCCGGAGGTGAGCACCATGCTGCGCACCTACCGCCACGACCGGCGCCTGGGCGGCGCCATCACCTTCGGCATGAACGCCATCGTGCGCGAGGGCGCCGGCCGCGTGCTGCGGGTGGGCCAGCCCATCGCCGCCGACCTGCGCTTCGAATGATCGGCCCCTGCCGGGCAGGGCTTGCAAGGCCATGCCTCCCCATCCCCCGGCCCACCCCGTAAAATCGCGGGTTTGTCTCCCGAACACCTGAAAGCCCTGCCATGAGCCTGAAATGCGGCATCGTGGGCCTGCCCAATGTGGGCAAGTCCACCCTCTTCAACGCGCTGACCAAGGCCGGCATTGCCGCCGAGAACTACCCGTTCTGCACCATCGAGCCCAACACGGGCGTGGTGGAAGTGCCCGATCCCCGCCTGCAGCAGCTCGCCGACATCATCACGCCCGAGCGCATCGTGCCAGCCATCGTCGAGTTCGTGGACATCGCGGGCCTCGTGGCCGGCGCCAGCCAGGGCGAAGGCCTGGGCAACCAGTTCCTCGCGCACATCCGCGAGACGGACGCCATCGTGAACGTGGTGCGCTGCTTCGAGGACGACAACGTCATCCACGTGGCCGGCCGCGTGGACCCGATCTCCGACATCGAAGTCATCCAGACCGAGCTGTGCCTGGCCGACCTCGCCACGGTGGAAAAGGCGCTGAACCGCTACAGCAAGGCCGCCAAGTCGGGCAACGACAAGGAAGCCGCCAAGCTGGTGTCGATCCTCACGCCCATCCAGGCCGCGCTCGACCAGGGCAAGCCCGCACGCACCGTGGCCCTGAGCAAGGAAGACGCCCCGCTGCTCAAGCCCTTTTGCCTGATCACCGCCAAGCCCGCCATGTTCGTGGGCAACGTGAGCGATGACGGCTTCGAGAACAACCCGCTGCTGGACCGCCTCAAGGAATACGCCGCCGCCCAGAACGCACCCGTCGTGGCCATCTGCGCCAAGATGGAAGCCGAAATGTCCGAGATGAGCGACGAGGACCGCGACATGTTCCTGGCCGAGATGGGCCAGGCCGAACCGGGCCTGAACCGTTTGATCCGCGCCGGCTTCAACCTGCTCGGTCTGCAGACCTACTTCACCGCCGGCGTGAAGGAAGTGCGCGCCTGGACCATCCACGTGGGCGACACCGCACCCCAGGCCGCGGGCGTGATCCACGGCGACTTCGAGCGCGGCTTCATCCGTGCGCAGACGATCGCCTTCGAAGACTTCATCGCCTTCAAGGGCGAGCAGGGCGCCAAGGACGCGGGCAAGATGCGCGCCGAAGGCAAGGAATACGTCGTCAAGGATGGCGACGTGATGAACTTCTTGTTTAACGTTTAAAAAGGAAAAGTTGTTGGGTTCACTATGTCTGTCGGCCTTGGTTATTCCATTGAAGGTATAGAAAACTGCCCGCCAGTGCGCATGGGCGTTCAGGGCCCTCATATGTGGCATAACCGGGAGCGCATGGTACTTGACTGAGTTTTGAGAAAACTCGTGTGAGTCACTCAATTCAGATCTCTATAGAACCAACATCGCGTGGGTCGAAGCCTGAGAGAGTGTTTTTTATCGTTTGCAAAATGATTACTCAGCCTATTGTTTCGTCTCCGGTCGCTTCTCCACTGATTGAGGCTATTGACCTCTTCTGTGGAGTTGGCGGTCTCTCATGGGGTCTCTCTTCCCAAGGAGTTCGCGTGGTGGCTGGCTTTGATATAGACCCTGCTTGTGAGTATCCTTACACAGCTAACCATCCAGGCGCGAAGTTTGTGGAAATAGATGTGGGAACGCTCAAAGGCGAGCAGCTCAACGGGTTGTGGTCTGCTGGGGCTGTAAGGCTTTTGGCGGGCTGTGCGCCATGCCAGCCGTTTTCTACTTATGCCAATACGGCGACAGTCGACAAAGCAAAGTGGCGGCTGCTCAAAGAATTCGCCAGGTTAGTAGACGAATGTGCGCCCGATCTTGTCACGATGGAAAACGTACCTCGACTCAAGGGTACGGCGCCTTTCAAGGCTTTTTTAAGTGCGCTCAAGCGGGGTAAATATAGTGTTGCCTATGGCGTATTGAATGCTGCTGATTACGGCGCGCCGCAGCAACGCAAGCGGCTTGTTCTTGTGGCCTCACGGCTCGGACCAGTAACCATGCCTAAACCCACGCACAATGGGGCGGATCAATGGGTCACGGTGCGGCAGGCGGTGGGTCACTTGCCCAAGCTTAGCGATGGTCAGAAGTGCGGGCATGACCCGCTGCACGTCGCTTCTGCTCTGTCGCCCCTTAACCGCCAGCGTATCCAAGCTTCTAAGCCGGGCGGCACTTGGCGCGATTGGCCACAAGAGTTGGTTGCTGAATGTCATAAACGCGAAAGTGGTAAACATTCAGCCGGCGTTTATGGTCGTATGGAGTGGGACCGCCCGGCACCAACCATGACCACTTTGTGTAACGGGTACGGTAACGGCCGTTTTGGTCATCCACAGCAGCACCGTGGGATCACGTTGCGCGAAGCTGCCATCTTCCAGTCTTTTCCGAACGACTATCGCTTTGTGAAGGAAGGAGAAGGCATGTCTATTAAAACGTTAGCGCGTCTAATTGGTAATGCCGTACCGCCCAAGCTAGGTGAAGCCGTTGCGCATTCGCTTCATCAGGCTGTCGTTGGTAGTGCTACTGCGGATAAGGGTACAGCTAGATAGAGTCTTTGGTGTAAGAAGGCATCGACCTCCAAAATAACACGGCGAAGCGTCCGGAAAACAGCACGTACCTCCGAGCGAAGGGATGCGAGTGCTAACGTTTGGCCTAAATCCTCAAAACTAATTTCTCCATGTGCAAGCCGGTTGCGGCGAGCTCGGGTGTGTTGCAGAGCCTTATGCGTCAGACGGGTCGGTGGCTTGCTTACTTCTGGTGGAAAAACACCAAATCGTTGCAATTGGTTGAATATTTCAAGCCCGTCAACGCCTCCTGAGAAACCGATTTGACGCTTTTCGCGTTGGCTTCGATCATTCCAGTCAGTGATCCACGTCTTAAAAAGGTGCTCATGCAATGGTCTTCGCGTGTTGTCTTTAGTTATGTCCGTCTTGTGTCCTTTGAACCTCCGAGCGACCAATAGAAATAGTTGATCATTCAGCAGATCCGCACCTCCGCAGTTTTTTCCAATAGCATCATGCATCTCGTCTAGCAAAGACACGGTGCTGGCTTCCATAGCACTGTATAGAAGCAAGGATACATTTGCCTTTAACACATGGGTTAGAGGCTTGTCGAGCGCCAATTTGCGTTGACCGTTGTAAGCGGTAATGTGCGCGTCGTTCTCCACTGCTAGCTCAAGAAACGCTAGGTAGGAAAGCATTTCTCTGCCACGGGTGCGTAATAGATCCATCGTAGTAGCTACTAGCTGGGTCATGTGAACAGGCCTTGTTGTTGCTGTAGTTCATCTTCCTCATGCGCGTCAGCATTAGCGCTATTTTCGACCAATTCAGTTTCGGGATCTAACTGCACGGTGCGCCCCAAAAGATGATCTCGCACATAGTGGATGCGGTTTCGCAGCTTAGGCCGAGAGTTACTTGCGTCCGAGCGCGTGTGCTGGATGAATTCTTTGCTATCCAGCCACGTATTGACCGGAGCCGGTTGTAGATCAGGCTGTTCGCGTAGGGCCAAAGTCACTCCCACCGCAATGGCCTCGAAACGGATGCGGGGCACAGTTGTGTGGCCCTCTCGCTTGAAGCCGCATGGAAAGTGCTGCTTTACGAATTCCAGGGTCTGCTGTAACTCTGCAGCCAAAGTGCCCAAAATTTCCGTAGTGGCGTGTTCGTTTCCGTCCTTGAGGTATTCGTCCAAAAAATCGACGACACTTTTGCGGAAATTGAGGTAGTTGTTGGCGTATGCGAAATAGCGCAGCGCAAACTCTTCATGCTCCTTCCGACTTGCATTGCGATCACTCAGCTTAACCATTTCCTTAAATAGCGCCGTCCGAGCGCATTCAGTGATAAACGCCATGAAAGGCCCATCTTCCACACCGCGGCGTGTCTCCATACTCGTAAGCTTTGTGCCCCCAGAATTGAGGCGATCAAACATCTCGCGGCGCGCTTGCTCGTCAGCCTTCTCAGTTAGTTCAATGACTCGAATGGTGGAGCGCTTAAACCGAAGCTGCCGGGGTCTAGCCAAATCTGAGAAGCGCATGCCAAGAGCGTTTGTCAGGCGCTGTAGGCCAACTAGGCGCAGCTTATCGTTGAGGAAGTGATCTAACGTACGTAACCGTTGGGAGCCATCAATAATTTCGAGCGCGCCTTCTCGGTCGCCCGTGCCCACGTCAGCGGCAAAGATGAAGGGCACCGGCAAGCGAATCAGAATGGATTCGATAAAACGTGACTGTTGCTTCGCGCTCCAAACCATTTCGCGCTGGTAGTCGGGGATAAATATTTCAGAGGTATCGTTGTCACGACCATTAGTAAATTTTTCCACGAGCACCTCAATGGGCCATTCACGTATCTCGTAATCAGTCTCCTTTTGCAATTCTGCAATCTGCGCTTCGACTAGATCGGCCTGATCAGTAGCTGGCATTGGAAGCATGTCTTGGCTCATTGAAACTTCTTGGTCAGTAAATAGTGGATCTGGCTAAGCACCGCACGCGTCCGCTGTCAGATTAAAGAGCAGCGCGCTTGGAAGACTAGCGATGCGTGTCGGGCCAAAGGCCAGAGCACATGACATGGTCAGGATACTTGAAAAATGTACTGAGACTGCAAGTGTGAACTTGAGCATTTGGGTCTTCAATACAAAATAATTCTTTACTCCTCCATATAGATAAAAGAGCGCCAATGAGTTTCGCTGCAGCGGGAGCAGATCGCACGCTGGGTGCCTGCAAACCTCGTCGAGCGGTTTTTGTGACTTAGGTACTCCTGCTTCGGCAGGTATCCGCTGCCCCGTGCGCTTGCACTTTCCCTGCTAGCGATTCCCCGCAAAAACCCACGCACTAAAGAATCGCTTTAAATTCTTAGCGGTATTCACGTTATGCCTACGTTGCGTGAGCACTCAGGCTCAATTTTTCTTTCCGTTTTGCGGAATTTTAATCGCCGCGTTGGATGGCGTACGCAGGGGACTATTCGCCAAAGGTGCATCCCTGTACCGCTGCTCCTTGAGTCCTACAGCCAGCGCATCGGACTTGGAGGATATTAAGATTTGAATCCACCCCCCTCCGACAGGCCAAACGAAGATGCTGCAGTGCTGGACCCCCGCGTGAATCCCCTGGCTGTCTGGCGGCGCGCGCAGAAGTTAGCCTGGTCCATTCCCGGCCTGCCCGTCATCGCGCTGGCGATTCGCAACTACATCCTGCATCAGAGCGCCAATCAGGCCGGGAGCATGGCGTTCTCGTCCGTCCTCGCGATGTTCCCGCTGCTGATCCTGCTGTCGGCCACCGCAGCCTATGTGGGCGAGCCGGGCGATGCCGCGGCGCTGGCCCAGCGGGTGATGGAGTACGCACCCCAGGTCGTGCGCGATGCGATGCAGCCCGTCATCGAACAGGTGCTGTCGCAGCGCAACCAGGCGCTGCTCGCGATCGGTTTTCTCGTCACGCTATGGACGGCGTCGTCGGGCATGCAGGCGGTGCGGACCGCGCTGAACCGCTCTTACGGCATCGAGCGCGGCCTGCCGTTCTGGAAGGCGCGCATCAAGGTCACGGTGTTCACCGTGGTGGTGGGCGGCGGCATTCTCGCGGCCTTCAGTTCGGTGATCGTCATGCCGTACGTGTGGCAGCTTCTGGAGAACAACGTGGGCGTGGGCGAAGAGGTGCCCTGGCTGCGCAACAGCGTGCGCTACGGGTCGGCGTTCGTGGTGCTGACGGTGCTGTATGCGTTGCTCTACGGCTGGCTGCCCGATCTGCGCCAGCGGCTGCGCACCGTGGTGCCGGGCGCCATCGTGGGCGCGGGCATGTGGGTGGGGGCAGCCGCCACGCTGTCGTACACGCTGCGCAGCGCGGGCAAGCTGGCGCTCGTCTACGGCAGTTTCGCCGGGGTGGTGGCCACGCTGGTGTTTCTGTACATCAGCGCCACCACGCTGATCTTCGGGGCCGAGGTCAACGGCGTGCTGCGCAACAAGGCCGATGCGCCGGCTGATGGGGCAGATGCTTTCGGTCCGGCGGCTGGTGAGCCCGCAGCGGCCGACCTGCCACCGCATTGATCTCGCACTTCCAATGCGCGGGCCCGGCCAACGGGGGCCGCACGAAAGAGACGCTGCCGTTCATCGACCCGCTGGCCGAGCGCCAGCCCGTGGCGATGCGCCTATCCCTGCGTGGCCGGGGCCAGCGCCTGGAGCGTCGGTCGTGAAGCGGGTATGAGTGAAATAGGCCTCCAGCGCATATCCCACTAGGGTGTATTGCTATTAATTAAATAGCAAAAGAAATCAGCGCCCCGCCTCGGGCCACAGGTACAGCAGCCCCGCCGTCATGGTCAGGTAGCGGGCGAATTTGCCGACGGCCATGTAGGCCACGCAGGGCCAGAACGGCAGCTTGAGCCAGCCGGCCACGGCGCACAGCGGGTCGCCCACTACGGGCAGCCAGCTCAGAAGACAGGCTTTGGCGCCGAAGCGCTGCAGCCAGGCGAGGGCACGGGGGTTGGAGTGTTCGCCGCGGGCGCGGTCCACCGCTTTGTGCGCGCCGAACCCCATCCACCAGCTCACCGCACCGCCCAGCGTGTTGCCGGCGGTGGCCACCAGCACGGCGGGCCAGAAGAGTTCCGGGTTGAGCTTGATGAGGCCGAACACCGCGGGCTCGGAGCCCAGCGGCAGCAAAGTGGCGGAGATGAACGACACCATGAAGACGGTGCTGAGGCCGTACTGGGGCAGCGCCAGCAGGTCCATGAGGTGGTTCATCCAGATTTCCATAACTGAGCCGCAGTGTAGGGGAGGGTCGCAAGCCCCCGCTGTCGGACGGACGCCTGCGCGCCGTACGATTCCATGGTGCGGCGGCCGGGTGCCGAGGCCTGCGGCGCCGCCTTCAAAGCCATCAAAAACAGGAGGGTTCCCCATGCGTTCGTTCAGCGTCTTTGTCGCCATTGCTTTCAGGTCTGTTTCTGTCTCCCCGCCGCTGCCGGGCCTGCGGCGTGCCCTGGCCTGGCTCACCCTGGGGCTTGCCGGCTGCCTGGGTGGATGGGCGCAGGCGGCGGTTTTGCAACTGGAGGGGCCGGGCGGCTCGCGCCAGATCGACACCGAGACCCTGCTGCGCCACCCGGCGGCCCGCGAGATCGATGTGCCGGCGGATGTCGCGTACCACCGCCCCATGCGCTACCGCGCCGTGCCGATGGCGGTGGTCCTGAACGGCCTGGGCCTGACGGCCAGCGAAACGCTGGAGGCGGTGGCGCTGGACGGCTTTGTGGCGCAGCTGCCCGGCGCGCTGGTGCTGCGCCAGGGGCCGGACCAGCCCTGGCTGGCGGTCGAGCCGGCGGGGGCGCCATGGCCTGCGCTGCCGGGCAAGGCGGCGGGCGCGGGGCCCGGGCCGTTCTACATCGTCTGGCCCGTGGCCGAGGGCGTGCGCAGTGAGCAGTGGCCCTATGCCGTGGCACGGCTGCAGGTGCGACAGGCGCCGGACCAGCGCTGGCCGCAGATCGCCGTCGCGCCCGAGGTGCCTGCTGCCGATGCGCGGCGGCGCGGGCAGGCGGTGTTCGTGGCGCAGTGTTTCGTCTGCCACACGATGAACGGCGGCGGCGAAGCGCGCCTGGGACCCGACCTCAATCTGCCGATGAGCCCTGTGGAGTATTTCCAGCCGCAGGCGCTGCGCCAACTGGTGCGCAACCCCGCCAGCGTGCGGCAGTGGCCTGGACAGTCGATGCCGGCCTTCACGCCCGGCATGCTGAGCGAGCGCGACCTGGACGATCTGGTCGCCTACCTGCAGCACATGGCCCGCGACCGCCGCGCCGTGCGCTGACCGTGGCAAGCGGGGGTGCGGCGAGGCGATGACGATACGGCGGCAGGGATTCGCCCGGCCGCCGGACCCGTGGCGCCTGCGTTTCGCCAGCGAACGGACTTTTCATTTGCTGAAATTTTGAGCAGCTACAATCCTGCCTCCTTTTTCAGCACGCGCTGCCACCCCCTTCCCATGCACATCGGCCACATTCCCCTGGCGAACCGCCTGTTCGTCGCCCCGATGGCGGGCGTCACGGACCGGCCGTTCCGCCAGTTGTGCAAGGCGCTGGGGGCGGGCTACGCGGTGAGCGAGATGGTCACCTCGCGCAAGGACCTGTGGAACAGCCTCAAGACCTCGCGCCGCGCCAACCACGAGGGCGAGCCCGGGCCCATCGCCGTGCAGATCGCTGGCACCGACGCCGCGATGATGGCCGAGGCCGCGCTTTACAACGTGGACCGGGGCGCCCAGATCATCGACATCAACATGGGCTGCCCGGCCAAGAAGGTCTGCAACAAATGGGCGGGCTCCGCCCTGATGCAGAACGAGCCGCTGGCCATCGAGATCGCCCAGGCCGTGGTCGATGCCTGCGCGCCGCGCAACGTGCCGGTCACCCTCAAGATGCGCACCGGCTGGAGCCAGGACCACAGGAACGCCGTGGCCCTGGCCCGGGTGTTCGAGAGCGTGGGCATCCAGATGCTCACCGTGCACGGCCGCACCCGCGAGCAGGGCTATCGTGGCCATGCCGAGTACGACACCATCGCCGCCGTGAAGGCCGCGGTGCGCGTGCCGGTGGTGGCCAACGGCGACATCACCTCGCCCGAGAAGGCGAATGCCGTGCTGGCCGCCACGGGCGCCGACGCGGTGATGATCGGGCGCGCGGCGCAGGGCCGGCCGTGGATCTTCCGCGAGATCGCGCATTACCTTGCCACGGGCGAGCACCTGGCGCCGCCGCTGGTGGCCGAGGTGCGGCGCCTGCTGCTGGACCACCTGCAGGACCACTACCGCCTGTACGGAGAATCGACCGGGCTGCGCAGCGCGCGCAAGCACATCGCCTGGTACCTGCGGGCGCTGCCCGGCGGCGAAGCTTTCAGACAACACATCAACACCATCGAGGACTGCTCCGAACAGTGGCACGCGGTGGCCGGCTATCTGGATGCGATCGCGCAGCAGATGGACCGGTTGCCGCCCGTCGCCTACCCGGCGGACGCAGACCCCAGCGAAGAGCAGGAAGGCCTGGCGGCATGAGCAAGAAACACATCGAAGAGTGCGTGCGGGAGAGCCTGCAGGGATACTTTCGCGACTTGGGGGGCGAAACGCCGGACGGCATGTACGAGATGCTCGTGCGCGTGGTCGAAAAGCCTCTGCTGGAGGTGGTCATGAGCCACGCCGAGAACAACCAGTCCCGCGCCGCAGAATGGCTGGGGCTGAACCGCAATACGCTGCGCAAGAAGCTGGTGGAGCACAAGCTGCTCTGATGGCCTTTTGCTATATTTTTAATAGCGCACTGCCCTAGTGAATATTGCGCTGTGGCCCGATTTCATCCAAACCCGACCTCCCCATGAACGCACTTCTCTCCGTCTCCGACAAGACCGGCATCGTTGAATTCGCCCAGGCCCTGCACGCGCTGGGCATCCGGCTACTGTCCACCGGCGGCACCGCCCAGCTGCTGGCCAAGGCCGGCCTGCCCGTGACCGAGGTGGCCGAGGTCACGCAGTTCCCCGAGATGCTGGACGGCCGCGTGAAGACGCTGCACCCCAAGGTGCACGGCGGCCTGCTGGCCCGCCGCGAACTGCCCGAGCACATGGCGGCGCTCAAGGAGCACGGCATCGACACCATCGACCTGCTGGTGGTGAACCTCTATCCCTTCGAAGCCACCGTGGCCAAGGCCGGCTGCACGCTGGCCGACGCGATCGAGAACATCGACATCGGCGGCCCAGCCATGGTGCGCAGCGCCGCCAAGAACTGGAAGGACGTGGGCGTGGTGACCGATGCGTCGCAGTACGACAGCGTGCTGGGCGAGTTGAAGGCTTCGGGCAAGCTGTCCGACGCCCTGCGCTTCGGGCTGTCGGTGGCGGCGTTCAACCGCATCGCCCAGTACGACGGCGCCATCAGCGACTACCTCTCGTCCGTCACGTTCGAGGCCGAGAAGCTGGCCGAAGACTACGTGCCCGCGCGCGCCGCCTTCCCCGGCCAGAGCAACGGCATCTTCACCAAGGTGCAGGACCTGCGCTACGGCGAGAACGGCCACCAGCAGGCCGCGCTGTACCGCGACCTGTACCCCGCGCCCGGCTCCATCGTCACCGGCGTGCAGCTGCAGGGCAAGGAACTCTCGTACAACAACATCGCCGACGCCGACGCCGCGTGGGAATGCGTCAAGAGCTTCGACGTGCCCGCCTGCGTGATCGTCAAGCACGCCAACCCGTGCGGCGTGGCCGTGGGCCTCGACGCCCTGAGCGCCTACGGCAAGGCCTTCCAGACCGACCCCACGAGCGCCTTCGGCGGCATCATCGCCTTCAACCGCCCGGTGGACGGCGCGGCGGCGCAGCAGATCGCCAAGCAGTTCGTCGAAGTGCTGATGGCGCCCGATTTCACCGCCGAGGCGCTGGAAGTCTTTAAGGCCAAGGCCAATGTGCGCCTGCTCAAGATCGCGCTGCCGGCCCCGCTGGACGCGGCGCAGTTCGCCCTGGGCGGCAACACGCCCTGGCACCGCGGCCGCAATGCCATGGACGCCAAGCGCATCGGCTCCGGCATGCTGCTGCAGTCGGCCGACAACCATGAGCTGTCGATGATCGACATCAAGGTCGTCACGCAAAAGCAGCCCACGCTGGAAGAGATGGAAGACCTGCTGTTCGCCTGGAAGGTCGCCAAGTACGTGAAGAGCAACGCGATCGTGTTCTGCAAGGGCGGCATGACGATGGGCGTGGGCGCAGGCCAGATGAGCCGCCTCGACTCGGCACGCATCGCCAGCATCAAGGCCCAGCACGCCAACCTGTCGCTGGCCGGCACGGTGGTGGCGAGCGACGCGTTCTTCCCCTTCCGCGACGGCCTGGACGTGGTGGTGGACGCGGGCGCGACCTGCATCATCCAGCCCGGCGGCAGCATGCGCGACCAGGAAGTCATCGACGCTGCCGACGAGCGCGGCGTGGCCATGGTGTTCAGCGGCGTGCGCCACTTCCGCCACTGATCCGGGCGGCGAAAGCCTCCTGAAACGCGAAGGCCCTGCCAGCGCGGAAAGGCAGACCCTGCCTTCCTGCGCTGGCAGGGCCTTCGCCGTTCCAGTGCGGTGGATTACCCGACCGTCTGCACCGACTGGCGCACGCTGTCGGCGCCCTTGATCTTGCCGGGGTCGCCCGCCATGACGTTCACCGGCGTCTTGCCGCCGTCCACATCGGTGTTGGCGATGTTGGCGGTGGAGTGCTTGGAGTCGAAGCGGAAGGTGAAGGCCTTGAGGTTCTGCAGCGTCGAATCGGATAGCTCCACATTCGCGGTGATCGGTTTACCTCCGCTCGTGACCGCCAACTGCCCGATGTTGTCCGCGTAGATGCCCTTCAGCTTCAGGTCCACATCGCCGTTGATCTGGATCGCCTTGTCATGGCTGTTCTGGAACGACGAGTTGGTGATCTCCACCTTCGCGGGGCCGCTCGGCAGGTCCTTCGCCGAGATGCCAGCGCGCTGGGCATCGACGGCCTTGTTCTCCGCGCCATCCACGGTGACGAAGTCATCGCCGGTCTGCAGGCCGTGCACGTTGTCCAGCTTGGCATCGCCCAGCAGGTGGATGCCGTCCCCGCCTTTGAACTGCAGGTTCTTGATCGATGCGCCTGGTTCGAGGATGAACATCGGCAACTGCGTTTCGGCGGTGCCGCCGCCGTTCAGTCCGGAGCCAGCGTTGAACAGCTTGCCTTGCCCGTCGAAGGTCGTGCCCGCCTTCACGATGATGGGCTTGTTCACCTCCTCCACCCCCGTGGGCGTGCCGACCTTCATGTTTGCGGGCGGCTTGGTCACACCGGCAGGCGACGATGAGTCCGTGCCTGGTGCCGATGCAGGTGCCGGGGCCTGCGCGGGCGCTGTGCTGCCCGTGCTTGGCGGTGGCGTGGGAGACGTTGCGGGGGGAGTGGGGGCGGGCACGGGCGCTGGCGGTGCCGGTGTGTAGGCAGACGGCGCCGGGGCCGGCACCTGCGAGGGGGATGGCGCAGGGGATGGGGAGGACGGTGGCTGCGCGTAAGAGGGCGAAGGGGAAGAGGACGGCGCCGGGGACGGGGATGGCGATGGCGAATTGCCGCCGCCGCCTCCGCTTGCGCCGCTCTCGGATGGCTTGGACTGCCCCGTCAGCTCTTTCAGGAGCTTTTCCAGAAAGCCCTGTAGCAAGGATTCGATGGCCTTCTGCAAGGGCTGGCTGTCGGCACCCGAGGTGGGGGCGTTCGACGACCCGGACTGGACCTGCTTGCGGTGCGTGTTCCAGGCGCTGAAGGAAGAGAGAAGGTCGATGGGACTCATGCGGGCTCGCGATCTCGGCGGAACGAACCGCCGTGGACATGCCACGCAACATGCGTGGCTTCGCGAACACTGTGCGCCCGGCCTTCGCGCCGCAGTGCGGCGGCGCGAAGCCGGCTGCGGCCACCCGAAGCGCTACGGGCGCCGGGCGCCGTCGGGGGAAGTCCTGGCAGAGCCGCCGGGGTAGGGGCGAGGCCTTAGCCGGCGGCGAGCGTGCGGAACACCGCGCGTGCGGCAGCCACGGTCTCTTCGATGTCCTGCGCCGTGTGGGCGCTGCTCACGAAGCCGGCTTCATACAGTGCGGGCGCAATGTAGACGCCGCGGTCCAGCAAACCGTGGAACAGCGTGTTGAAGCGCGTGCCGTCCGTGGCCATCACCGTCGGGTAGTTCTGCGGCAATTCGGGCAACAGGAAGAAGCCGAACATGCCGCCTTCCGAGTCGGCGCTGAAGGGAACGCCCTCGGCCTGCGCGGCCTGGGTCAGCCCTTCGATCAGCGAACGCGTGCGCGCGCCCAGCGCTTCATAGAAGCCCGGCCGCCCGATCTCGCGCAGCGTGGCCAGCCCGCAAGCCGTCGCCACCGGGTTGCCCGACAGGGTGCCGGCCTGATAGACCGGGCCCAGCGGCGCCAGGTGCTCCATGATCGCGCGCGGTCCGCCGAAGGCAGCCAGAGGCATACCCCCGCCGATCACCTTGCCCAGCACGGTGAGGTCGGGCTTGAATCCGGGAATGCTCTGCGCATACAGGCTTTGGGCGCTGCCGAGCGCCACGCGGAAACCCGTCATGACTTCGTCGAACACCAGCAGCGCACCGTATTGCGTGCACAGCTCGCGGCAGCGCTGCATGAAGGGCACGCTGGCGCGCACGAAGTTCATGTTGCCGGCGATGGGTTCGATCATCAGGCAGGCCAGGTCCTGGCCGTGCAGGGCGAAGGCCTCTTCCAGTTGCGCGATGTCGTTGTATTCGAGCACCAGGGTGTGCTGCACCACTTCGGCCGGCACGCCTGCGCTCGTGGCGTGGCCGAAGGTGGCCAGGCCCGAGCCGGCTTTGACCAGCAGCGCATCGGCATGGCCGTGGTAGCAGCCGTTGAACTTGATGATCTTGCTGCGCCCCGTGGCGCCGCGCGCCAGGCGGATGGCGCTCATGCCGGCTTCGGTGCCCGAGCTGACCAGGCGGATCATCTCCATCGAAGGCACGTGGCCGATGATGGCCTCGGCCAGTTCGACCTCGCGCTCGGTCGGCGCGCCGAAGCTGAAGCCTTCCAGCGCGGCCTTCTGCACCGCTTCCAGCACGGCCGGGTGGCCGTGCCCCAGGATCATCGGACCCCAGGAGCCGATGTAGTCGATGAAGCGCTGGCCGTTGGCATCCCAGAAATAGGCGCCCTGGGCGCGCTGCACGAAGCGCGGCGTGCCGCCCACAGCCTTGAAGGCCCTCACGGGCGAGTTGACGCCGCCGGGAATGAGCGCCTTGGCGCGTTCGAACAGGGAGAGGTTGAGATCAGTGCTGGGTGTCATGGGGTGGCATCACGAAGCCGTCGGTGGCGGTGGGGTCGGGCAGGGGCTCGCCATCTTCCTCTTCGTCGTCCTCGTCGGGCTGCGCCCAGAACATGCGGTCGGGAAGGATGTGGCCCATGCCGGGGCGAAAGCCCGCGTCCAGGCAGCGGTCCAGGTAGGCGAGCGCTTCGCTGGTCGCCTCGCCCAGGTCGTTGCCGCTGGCGACGAGCGCCGTCAGGGCCGCCGAGAGCGTGTCGCCGGCGCCGGCGAAGGTGGCTTCGAACAGTTCGAACTTGCCGCTGCCCAGCACGGTCTGCGGGGAGGCGAGGACGTTCTCCACGAACTGCTCCGGCGCGGGGATGCCTGTTACAAGTATGTAGGGAACTCCGAGCTCGGACGCTGCCATGGCAAGGTCGCGCGCGGACGGCTTCTTGCTGCCGGTCCAGTCCGGCAACAGCCATCGGCACAGCGTGCTGTGGTTTCCAACCAACAGCGAAGCCTGGGGCAAAAGCAGTTCCTGAAAGGCGTCGAGGTACTGGTCGATGAGGTCGTCCCGCCACCAGGAGAGGTTGGGCATGTAGGCGATCAGGGGCACATCGTCGTAGTCGGACGCGACCGAGGCGATGGCGCTGAGGTTCTCGGGGCTGCCCACGAAGCCGACTTTGATGGCCTGCACGGTGAGGTCCTCCAGCACGGTACGCGCCTGTTCTGCCACCGCTTCGTCGTCGAAGGCGTAGTGGTCGAATATCTCGGCCGTGTCGCGAACGTAGGCGCCCGTGGCGATCGCGATCGGGTGGCCGCCGACGGAGGCGATGGTGACGATGTCCGCCGTCAGCCCGCCGGCCCCGCTCGGGTCATTGGCGTTGAACACCATGACGCAGGCCGGCGTGGCCCCGTCTTCGGTGGACTCATCGGACGTGGAAGTGGGTTCGGGGGGGAGGGGGGAATCTGTGGTCATGGCGCCGCACCAGCGTAACGGTTGGCACGGAAACTGCCTTCCCGTTGAGATGCTTGGATACAATCGTTGCATTCTATGTGAAGGCCATTTAAGCTGTGACGGACCCTAAAACCTGGATGTGCTTGATTTGCGGTTGGATATATGACGAGGCCGCGGGATCTCCTGAGGACGGAATATCGCCCAATACGCCCTGGGATCAAGTGCCCATGAATTGGACTTGTCCAGAGTGTGGTGCACGCAAGGAAGACTTCGAAATGGTCCAGATCTGAGGCGCGGCTCCTGCCAGCGTTGTTCTTTCCCCTTCAGGAGCGGTGACGAAATTGACTACAACAGGCGCATCCTTCAAGGTGCTCGTCGTGGATGACAGCAACACCATCCGCCGCAGCGCAGAAATCTTTCTCAAGCAGGGCGGCCACGAAGTGCTGCTCGCCGATGACGGCTTCGATGCCTTGGCCAAAGTCAACGATTACCAGCCTCAGCTGATCTTCTGCGACATCCTGATGCCCAAGCTGGACGGCTACCAGACCTGCGCCATCATCAAGCGCAATGCGCGCTTCGCCGATACGCCCGTCGTCATGCTCTCCTCCAAGGACGGCGTTTTCGACAAGGCGCGTGGACGCATGGTGGGCTGCCAGGAATATCTCACCAAACCATTTACCAAAGACCAGTTGCTGAAAGCCGTTCAGCAGTTCGGTAATGCCCAACAAGGAGCGATGTAATGCCTATCCAGAAAGTACTGGTCGTTGACGACTCGAAGACCGAGTTGATGTTCCTGACCGACTTGCTGCAAAAAAAGGGCATGCAGGTCCGGACCGCGGAAAACGCCGAAGAAGCCTTCCGCCGCCTGGCTGAAGAAAAGCCCGATCTGATCCTCATGGACGTCGTGATGCCTGGCCAAAACGGCTTTCAGCTCACCCGCGCCATTACCCGCGATCCCCAGTTCGCCGATGTGCCGATCATCATGTGCACCAGCAAGAACCAGGAAACCGACCGGGTGTGGGGCATGCGCCAGGGCGCTCGCGGCTACATCACCAAGCCGGTGGATCCTGCCGAGCTGCAAGCCAAGATCGACGCACTGAACTAAAAGCGGCCGCACCGTCCATGGCCAACCGTGAAGCGCTGAGAGAGCTCCAGACCCGCCTTGCCGCCCGGCTGCAGGCGGCTCGGGGCGAGGGTGTATCCGTTTCGTCCTGGCTGGCCGTCGAGTCGGCCGGGCGCCGTTTCCTGCTGCCGCTGGGCCAGTCGGGAGAGATTTTTCCGTGGGCGGGCGTGCAGTCCGTGCCCTATACCCACACCTGGTTCCTAGGGGTCGCCAACCTGCGCGGCTCCCTGATCGGCGTGGTCGATCTGGCGGGCCTGCTGGGCCTGCCCTCCACCCGCAACGAACAGACGCTGGCCGATGCCAGCCTGCTGGCGTTCAATGCGGTGCTCGACGTGAACGCCGCCTTGCTCGTGGACCGGCTGGCCGGCCTGCGCGGCACGGAAGCCTTCGTTTCCTCCGAGCCGCCCGCCGAAGACGCGCCGCCGTTCTACGGCACCTTGTATCTGGACTCCCAGGGAGTCCAATGGCAGGAGCTCAACTTGCAAGCCCTGTCCCAACACCCCGCATTCCTCAGCATCAGTGCTTGAGTTTTTCTGTAAGGCCGCACCATGTCCGTCGTCAACCCATTTGCAAAAATGTTCAACCGCAAGCCCGCCGAGCCGGATGCCAACTTGGGGCTTTCGGGAGCGGATGCCGGGCTGGATCCGTTGACGTCCGACGCGTCCTCGCTGCGCGACTCCTACCAGGCCGACGCCATGAACAGCGTGCAGGGCGACCCCTCCGCGATTTCGCAGTTCTCCGAAGGCGAGCTGGCCGACGAGGACCTGATCTCGCTGCCCCTGCTGGGCCGCGCGACGGCCGCGAGCCACCAGCGCCGCCTGCTGATGCTGCTGGCCATCGGGGTGATCGTGCTGGCGGTGATCGCCGGCTGGGTGCTGCAGCAGGCCGACCGCTCTGCGCAACAGCTGGCGGCCACGGGCCAGTCGCTGATGCAGTCGCAGCGCCTCGCTAAATCGGTGTCTCAGGCACTGGTGGGCAGCCCACAGGCCTTCCCTGATGTGATGGAAAGCTCCGGCTCCCTGGCGCGCGACGTTCGCGCCCTGAACAGCGGCGACAACGACCGCAACGTGCAGGCCCTGGGCGAACAGTTCAAGCCCGACCTCGAAGCCGTGACGCCCCTGATGGAACGCGCCGAGCGCAACGCCAGCGTGGTGATGGGCCAGCAGAAGATCCTGACGCAGGTGGGCGACGCGCTTCGCACCATCAACCGCCAGTCGTCCGACCTGCTGGAAATCGCCGAAACGATTTCGTCGCTCAAGCTGCAACAGAACGCGCCCGCCGCTGAAATCTCCGCCGCCGGCCAACTGGTGATGCTGACCCAGCGCATCGGCAAGTCCGCCAACGAATTCCAGACCACCGAAGGCGTGAGCCCTGAAGCGGTGTTCCTGCTGGGCAAGGATTTGAACTCGTTCAAGGAAATCGCCCAGGGCATGCTGGACGGCAGTGCCGACCTGCGCCTGGCCGCCACCAAGGACGCACAGACCCGCGAACAACTGGAAAGCCTGATCAAGCTCTATGAGCAGACCCGCTCGCAGGCCAGCGCCATTCTGGGCAACCTGCAAGGTCTGGTGTCGGCCCGCGAAGCGCAGTCAGCCATCATTGCCGACAGCGAACCGCTGCGCCGCCAACTGGAAGGCCTGCAGACCAAGCTGTCGTCCCAGACGGGCCTGGGCGCCGGGCAGTTCGCTGCACTGGCAGTCGCCGGTCTGTTCGTGCTGCTGTGCGGTATCGGAATTTCGCGCGTCCAGCTGATGGACAGCCGCTCGCGCCAGGCCTCTGCCGAATCGCAGCAAAAAGATGCCCGCCGGCAGGAGCAGGAAGCCAAGCGCGTGAACGACGCCAACCAGGCCGCCATTTTGCGTTTGATGAACGAACTGCAGTCGGTCGCTGAAGGCGATTTGACGCAGGAAGCCACCGTGACCGAAGACATCACGGGCGCCATCGCCGACTCGGTGAACTACACGGTGGAAGAGTTGCGCCAACTGGTGGGCAGCGTGCAGAACACGGCTACCCGCGTGGCCCAGACGACGTCGCAGGTGGACAGCACGTCCACCGAACTGCTGGCCGCTTCGACCGAACAGCTGCGCGAAATTCGCGAAACCGGCCGCTCGGTGCTCGACATGGCGAGCCGAATCAACGAAGTGTCCACGCAAGCGCAGGAATCGGCCTCGGTGGCGCGCCAGTCGCTGCAAGCCGCCGACTCGGGCCTGCAGGCCGTGCAGAACGCCATCGGCGGTATGAACTCCATCCGCGACCAGATCCAGGACACGTCCAAGCGGATCAAGCGCCTGGGCGAATCGTCCCAGGAGATCGGTGAAATCACCGAACTGATTTCCGACATTACCGAGCAGACGAACGTGCTGGCCCTGAACGCAGCCATCCAGGCCGCATCCGCCGGTGAAGCCGGTCGCGGCTTCTCGGTGGTGGCGGAAGAAGTGCAGCGGCTGGCTGAACGCTCCGCTGACGCAACGCGCCAGATTTCCGCGCTGGTGAAGGCCATTCAGACCGACACCCAGGATGCCGTGGCCGCTATGGAGCGTTCCACGCAGGGTGTGGTGGAAGGGGCCCGTCTGTCCGACAGCGCCGGTACGGCACTGACCGAGATCGACCGCGTGTCGCGCCGCCTGGCGGACCTGATTGAACAGATTTCGTCGTCCACGTCCCGCGAAGCCGAACTGGCCAACGAAGTGGCCGACAACATCCAGCACATTTTTGCGGTGACCGAGCAGACCGGTGAAGGCACCCGCACGACGGCCCAGCAGGTGCGCGAGCTGTCGCACATGGCTGAAGAACTGCGCCAGTCGGTTGCACGTTTCAAGATCGCCTGACGCGCGGACCCATCAACGAACTGGCTCGCGGAGCCGGGGACGAATCCATGTCATCTACTGACGCCGCCAACGCACCCGCCGCAGACTGGACCCAGGGTGAGCAGGACCTGGGTCCTCTTGCTTGGGTGCTCGATGAGTTGCGCAAGTCCCTCGACGGTGCCGTCAAGGCCATGCGCCGTTTCGTGCGCGACGCCGAACTGGCACGCGAATCCGATCTGGCTGCTCTCGATGCCGGCACGCTGCGCATCGCGCGCCAGCAACTGCATCAGGCCAGCGGCGCGCTGGAAATGGTGGGCATGGGCCCGCCAGCGCTCGTGCTGCGCGCCATGGAGTCGGCCGTGCAGAAGTTCGTGCACCGGCCCGAGCTGTGCAGCGACGAAGCCGCAGGCGTGATCGAACGCGCCAGCTTCGCGCTGATCGAATACCTGGAGAGCGTGCTGGCCGGCAAGGCCGTCTCGCCCGTGGCCCTGTTCCCCCAATACCGAGACGCCCAGGCGCTGGCGGGCGCCGAGCGCGTGCACCCGGCCGATCTGTGGCCGGTCGAGCGGCGCTTCCGCGAGCCCGACTTCGCCGTGTCGGTGCCACCGCTCAACTATGGCCCCGAAGCCCGCGCGCGGCTCGACTCTGCCGTGCTGCGCATCGTGAAGACGGGCGACCTGGCCGCCGCCGGGGACCTGCGCGACATCTGCCTGGCCTTCGTGGCTTCGCAGGCGGACCGCCAGTCGCGCGCCTTCTGGAAGATCTGCGCCGGCTTTTTCGAAGCGCTGGCCCAGGGCCGCCTGAGTCCCGATCTGTACGTGAAGCGCGTGGCCTCCCGCGTGCTGATGCAATACGCGACCCTGGCCAAGGGCGACCCGACGATTGCCGACCGGCTCGTGCAGGACCTGCTCTTCTTTTGCTCGCAGGCCAAGCCCCTGGCGTCCGACGAAGTGGCGGGCGATGGCTCGGCGCTGCAGGCCGTGCGCCAGGCGTTCGGTCTGGACCGGTTCAAGGCCGTGGACTACGAAACCCCGCGGTTCGGCCTGTTCGATCCCGCGCTGCTGGCCCAGGCGCGCAAGCGCATGGCCGCTGCCACCGAAACCTGGTCCGCACTGGCCGGGGGCGACCGCAACAAGCTCAAGCCCGCCACGGACCAGTTCAGCCTGGTGTGCGACTCGCTGGCCAAGCTGCACCCCGGCAGTGACAGCCTTGCCCAGGCCCTGACCCGCGCGGTGGAAGTGACGACCCGTTCCGGCGAGCCGCCATCGCCCGCACTGGCCATGGAAGTCGCCACGGCCGTGCTGTACCTGCAGGCCACGTTCGAAGAACTGGACTCTGCGCACGAATACATGACCGACCGCGCGGCGCGCCTGGCAGAACGCCTGGACAACGTGACCGCTGGCGGCGATTCGGCACCCCTGGAACCCTGGATGGAGGAGCTGTACCGCCGCGTCAGCGACCACCAGACGATGGGCAGCGTGGTGGACGAACTCCGCTCCACCCTGGGCGAGGCCGAAAAGGCCATGGACCAGTATTTCCGCAGCCCCGACGATCTGTCCACGCTGGCGCCGGTGCCGGGACGCCTGGCGCAGATGCGTGGCGTGCTGTCGGTACTGGGTCTGGACCAGGCTTCGCTGGCCGTGCTGCGCATGCGCGACACCGTCGAACGCCTGTTGATCAACGAAGTGCCGGAAGCGGAACGCCAGCAGGTGTTCGAGAAGCTGGGCAGCAGCCTGGGCGCGCTGGGCTTCCTGATCGACATGCTGAGCTATCAGCGCACCATGGCGCGCAAGCTGTTCGTCTATGACGAAGAGCTGGGCGAACTGCGCATCCTGATGGGGCGCACCCGCGGCCGTGCTTCCGATGCGCCCGAAGAACTGGTCGCCAAGGTCGAAGAGCGCGGCCCGGTCGTCGCCCCCGAGATCGTTCCCCGCGTGGAGCCGGCACCCAAGGTGGTGCAGGAATCCCTGGGAGAACTGGCTCCGACGCTGGAAGAGGCCCTTGATCTGCCATCTTCCGCTTTGGCTTCGCTGGAGGAAACACCCGCTGCCGAAGACACTGCCGCACCGGCTCCAGCGAGCGTTGCGGCACCGGCGGCCGTTCCCGCATCTGCCGTCGCTTCCGATCAGGACGACGAAGACGAACTGCTCGACATCTTCCTGGAAGAAGCGCGCGAAGTGGTGGCCAACGGCTTGGCTGCGGTCGCAGCATTGACGGCCAAGCCGTCCGACCTGAGCGAGCAAACCACGCTGCGGCGCGCGTTCCACACGCTCAAGGGCAGCTCGCGCATGGTGGGCCTGGATGCGTTCGGAGAGGCCGCCTGGTCGATGGAGCAGGTGCTGAATGCCTGGCTGGCTGAACAAAAGCCCATGCCGCCAGCGCTCCTGCAGCTGTCGGGTGAAGCCTTGCGCGCTTTCGGCGCATGGGCGGACGACATTGCCGCGGGCGATGCGTCGGCCTGGCAGCCCCGGGCGTTCAACGCCTCGGCGGAAGCCATGCGCGACACCGGAGTCTTCCTGCCGCTGGCCGTGCCCTTGGCAGGCGCCGTGGCGGTCGATGCCGAGGCTGCGACCGATACGGTTCCGGCCATGCCCGAAGTGCTTTCCGAGCCGCTGCCCGAACTGGAAATCGACCTTCCCGCCGACGAATTGCTCGATGCGGCCGCTGCTCCCGAACTGGCTGGCGCCACGGCGGCATCGGTGCCGGCGCATGAATTCGACCTGCTGCTCGAAGACGAGCCACCGCTGCTGGACTTTGCCGACACGGAAATGCCGGACCTCGGAACGGCCGAGGCGCTTCCCGCTCCGGTCGAAGCCGTTACGCCCGAAATGGCCGAGGACATCGACTTTTCGGTGTTCGCCGATGCGCTGGCGCAAGAGCTGCCCCCCTCGGCAACTCCCGCCCCCGTGCCGGAAACGGCGCAGGACGCACCGCTGCCGTCGCTCGACGAGCTGCTGGTGGACACCGCCGAGCCAGCAACCTTGTCCGAGCTGTCGCAAGCCGAACTGGCAGACCTGGCGATGGACTTGCCCGGCGAACTCGCGATCGAAAGCCTGGCGGAACTGACGGCCGACTCCTCGCCGCTGGATCTGCCGGCTGTCGAGTCCGACGCCGAAGCAGAGGCCGAAGAGACCACAGCCGAACTGGCGGATGCGCAGGCAGATGCCGACGCAGACGTGCTCGATGCCGTTGCCGACAGCCCGGAAGATTTCGGAGGCGAACTGGCCCCCGTGGTCGAGCCTGCCCCCGTTCCCGAGGTGATCGAGGTCGTGGAGGCCATGGAAGATGGCATCGATCTGCCCGAGGTCGATGCTGCGGCGCAGGACGAAGCGGTCAAGGTCATCGAGACCTTGCGCATCGGTATTCCGCTGTACAACGTGTATCTCAACGAGGCCGACGAATGGTCGCGCCGTCTCGCCACCTGCCTGCAGGAATGGGCGTTGGAACTGCATGAGCCCCTGCCGGACACGGCCGTGGCCCTGGCGCATTCGCTGGCCGGCAGTTCCGCGACGGTCGGCTTCCAGGCACTGTCGGAAATGGCACGCGCCCTGGAACATGCGCTGCAGCACGTTCAGCTGCGTGGCCAGGGTTCGGCGGACCAGGCCCGTGTCTTCCTGGCGGCCGCCGACGACATTCGCCGTCTGCTGCACCAATTCGCAGCCGGTTTCCTCAAGGAGCCGAACCAGCAAGTGCTGGCCGAGCTGCGCGAAATTCTGCAGACCGAAGTCGGCAGCGGATTGGCTGCGCTGGGAAGCGACAGCGACCCCGTGGCCGAGGCGCCTGTCGCCGAAGGAGCCATTGCCGAAGCCGTCGAAGAGCCCTCCGTGGCCGAAACGGTGCAGCCCACCGAAGAGGCCGCGCCGGACATCGCAGTGGCCGAGCCGCAAGCCGAGGCACCCGCCCCGGTCGCCCGCGGCTACGTGGCGCCTGCCTTGTCGGTCGTGGTGTCGAACCAGCACGACGACAACGTGGATGCGGCCATCGCCCACGCGGTGTTGCTCTCATCCGATATCGACGACGACATCGACGCGCTGGACGTGATCGATCCAGACCTTTTCCCCATCTTCGAGGAAGAGGCCATCGAACTGCTGCCACAGCTGGGCGCCGCGCTGCGCCAGTGGGCGGCACGTCCCGACAACCTGGGCGCACGCAGCGAATTGCTTCGCGCGCTGCACACCCTCAAGGGCAGCTCCCGCCTGGCCGGGGCCATGCGCCTGGGCGAAATGGCCCACCGCCTGGAATCGGCGGTGGAACAGATCGACATCGAAGAGCCCAAGGCCGAGTTGATCGAGCCGTTGCTCGCCAGCTTCGACGGCCTGCAGGCCAGCTTCGATGCGCTGCGCACGATCGGCTCGCAAGGCTTGGCCGAACCCGTGGCCGTGGCGCCCGTGCCGATCTCCGAGCGGCAAGAGGTGCCGCCAGCATCGGCATCGGCCGGCGCTCCTGAAGCACCGGTGCTGCAGACGCTGCCCGCAGTGCGCCTGCCCGCGGCTTCGCAGCTCACGGCAGTGCGCCCGGTGTCGAGCCAGTCGGTGCGCGTGCGTGCCCAGTTGCTGGACCGCCTGGTCAACCAGGCCGGCGAGGTGATGATCGCCCGTTCGCGCCTGGACGTGCGCATGGGCCAGATGAAGAGTTCGCTGAGCGACCTGTCGGGCAACCTGGAGCGTCTGCGCCAGCAACTGCGCGACATCGAGGTCCAGGCCGAATCGCAGATGCAATCCCGGCTGGCGCTGTCCAAGGATTCCGCCGCGGGCTTCGATCCGCTGGAGTTCGACCGCTTCACCCGCGTGCAGGAACTGACCCGCATGATGGCCGAATCGGTCAACGACGTGGCCACCGTGCAGCGCAACCTGCAACGGTCCATGGAAGGCGCCGAAGACGATCTGATCTCGCAAGGGCGGCAAGCCCGCGAACTGCAGCGCGATCTGCTTCGCACCCGCATGGTGGAGTTCGAAGGTATCTCCGAGCGCCTGTATGCCGTGGTGCGCCAGGCCTCCAAGGAAACGGGCAAGCAGATCAAGCTGGACATTTCCGGCGGCTCGATCGAGATGGACCGAGGCGTGCTGGACCGCATGACGCCCGCGTTCGAACACTTGCTGCGCAACTGCGTCGCCCATGGCATCGAAGCCCCCGAGGACCGCACGGCGGCCGGCAAGCCGGCTTCGGGCACGATCACGGTGGACCTGCACCAGGAAGGCAATGACGTCTCGGTGGAGTTCCGCGACGACGGCGCCGGCCTGAACATCGACCGTATTAGAGCCAAGGCCGTGGACCAGGGTTTGATCGCTCCCGACGCCGCGCTGAGCACGGCCGAAGCCGCCAACCTGATCTTCACGCCCGGCTTCTCGACGGCGAGCGAGATCACCGGCCTGGCCGGCCGCGGCATCGGCATGGACGTGGTCCGCGCCGAAGTGAACGCACTGGGCGGCCGCATCGAAACCCATACCACTGCAGGGCAGGGCACCTCCTTCCGGATGGTGCTGCCGCTCACCACGGCCGTGACGCAGGTGGTGATGCTGCGCGCGGGCGACCTCACCATCGGCGTGCCCGCCAACCTGGTGGAGATCGTGCGCCGCACCACCGCCAGCGAGCTGGAGGGTGCGTACCAGCAAGGCGCTTTCGAGGACGGCGTGGAAGCGCTGCCGTTCTTCTGGGCCGGCGCGTTGCTGCAAGCGTCGCAGCGCAGCAGCGAAACCTCGGGCAAGACCCGTCCGGTGGTCGTGTTGCGAAGCGCCTCGCAGCGCATCGCGATCCACGTGGACGAAGTGCTGGGCAACCAGGAAGTGGTGGTGAAGAACCTCGGGCCGCAGCTGTCGCGTCTGCCGGGTCTTGCCGGCATGTCCGTGCTGGCTTCCGGCGCCGTCGTGCTCATCTACAACCCGGTGGCGTTGTCGACCGTGTACGGCGATCAGGTGCGGGCGCAGCTCGCGGCCCTTTCCGCACCGGCCGGCGCTGCCGATGCGCAAGCGTCCGGCGACGGCGAGCGCAAGGCGGCCCCGCCAGCGTTGTCGGCCGCCAGCCAGGTGCCGCTGGTGCTCGTGGTGGACGATTCGATCACGGTGCGCCGCGTCACGCAGCGCTTGCTGCAGCGCGAAGGCTATCGCGTGGTGCTGGCCGCCGATGGTCTGCAGGCCCTGGAGCGGCTGCAGGAAGAGCGTCCGACCGTCGTGCTGTCCGACATCGAAATGCCGCGCATGGACGGGTTCGACCTGGCGCGCAACATCCGCGCCGATGCGCGGCTGCGCGAGCTGCCGATCATCATGATCACCTCGCGCATCGCACAAAAGCACCGCGAGCATGCGGCGGAACTGGGCGTGAACCACTACCTGGGCAAACCGTATTCCGACGAAGAACTGCTGAGCCTGGTGCAGCACTACGCGCGGGCGGCTGCGGAGGCTGCCGTCGCCTGATCGATCGGCCTGCGCCACCGCTCCCAAAGGGCCGCTCTTGAGCGGCCCTTTTTATGGCCTGTTGCCCGCTGCTTACCCGGCCTTCACCACGGCATACCGGGCCAGCGTGCGTTGCCGCGCTTCGTCGTGGTCCACCACCGGGCGGGGGTAGTCCTTGCCCAGCACCACGCCTGCCGCCTGCAACTCCAACGGCGCCGCCTTCCACGGCGAATGCAGCGCCTTGCCTTGCAATCCGGCCAATTGCGGTAGATAGCGGCGGATGAACTTGCCCTCGCGGTCGAACTTCTCGCTCTGGCTCACCGGGTTGAAGATGCGAAAGTAGGGCTGGGCATCGCATCCGCTGGAGCTGGCCCATTGCCAGCCGCCGTTGTTGGCGGACAGATCGAAGTCGTTCAGCTTCTCCGCAAAATAGCGCTCGCCCCAGCGCCAGTCGATCCCTAAGTCCTTGGTGAGAAAGCTGGCCACAACCATGCGCAGGCGGTTGTGCATGTAGCCCGACTGGTTGATCTGCGCCATGGCGGCGTCCACCAGCGGGTAGCCGGTGCGCCCTTCGCACCATGCGGCAAACAGCGCCTTGGCTTGCGCGCCGTCTTCCCACTGGATCGCGTCGTAGGCAGGCTTGAAGCTGCTACCGGCGACGTGGGGGTGGTGGGCCAGGACCTGGAAGTAGAAGTCGCGCCAGATCAGTTCCCCCAACCAGGTGGATGCTCCGGCACTGCCTTGAAGGCTGCGTTCGTGCGCAGCGCGGGCGGCCACGCGCGGCGACAGGGTGCCGAAGCGCAGGTGCACGCTGAGGTAGCTGGGGCCTTTCACGGCGGGAAAGTCGCGGGCCTCGCCGTAGCGGTCCATGCGGCCGAGGAAATCGTCGAACAGCGCCTGTGCGCCCTGCATGCCGGTGGGCAAGCCCAAGGCTTGCAGGTCGGTCGTCTCGAAGCCCAGCGCCTGCAGCGATGGCACCGCGCTGCGCATGCCCGCAGGCCGGGGCGCGAGCCGGACGGCATGGCGCTCGACGGGGTACGAGCTCAGGTAGAAATCGTCCACCTTGCGCAGCCAGGCGTTCTTGTAGGGCGTGAACACCGTGTAGGGGGTGCCGGCCTGGGTCAGCACCTCGGCGCGCTCGAAGATGCTGTGGTCCTTGAAGGTGAGCAGGCGCATGCCCATGCCGTCGAGCGCCCCGCGCACCCGGGCATCGCGTTCGAGCGCGAGCGGTTCGTCGTCGTGGTTGGCGAACACGGCTTGCACGCCAAGCTCCTTCGCGAGCGCCGGAATGTCCTGGTGGGCCACCGCGTGGCGCACGATGAGCCCGCCGTGGGCGCTGCCCGAGAGTTTTCGCAGCGCCTCGTCCAGCGCCACCAGCGAATCGCGGATGAACTCCACGCGCCGGTCGGCGCGGGGCAGGGCGTCGAGGATTTCACGGTCGAAGACGAAGGCGCAATGCACCTGGGCGCATTGGCGCAGGGCGTTGTACAGGGCGGCGTGGTCGTTGCTGCGCAGGTCGCGGCGGAACCAGACAAGGCCCGATGAAAAGGTGTGCTCCATGATCGTCGCTAAAATTGGCAAATGCCTGCCGATTCTGCGCCCATGAACCTGACGCACCATTTCTTGATCGCCATGCCAGGGCTCGAAGACGCGTCGTTTGCCCGCAGCGTCGTGTACCTGTGCGAACACAGCGAGCGTGGTGCGCTCGGTCTCATCATCAACAAACCCTCCGACATCAGCCTCAAGGGCCTTTTCGACAAGGTCGATCTGTCGCTGCGCCGGGAGGACCTTTCCAAAGAGCCCGTCTTTCAGGGCGGTCCCGTGCAGACCGAACGCGGGTTCGTGCTGCACGAACCCATGTTCGCCGCTGCCAGCGTAGACAGCGATGAGTCGGCCTATGCCTCCACCATGGCCATTCCGGGCGGGCTCGAAATGACCACCTCGAAAGACGTGCTGGAAGCCCTGTCCACCGGGGCCGGCCCGCGCCGCGTGCTGGTCACCCTGGGCTATTCGTCCTGGGGCGAAGGGCAGCTCGAATCCGAACTGGCCGAGAACAGCTGGCTGACCGTGGGTGCCGACCTGTCGGTGATCTTCGACACGCCGGTGATCGAGCGCTACGACCGCGCGCTGGGCCTGCTGGGCCTGCAGTCCTGGATGCTCTCGCCCGACGCGGGGCATGCATGAGCGGTACGCCCGCCGCTGCCGCCCCCACCGCCCCGCAGGCCGTTCCCGCGCATTTCCAGAGCTTTCTCGCGCTCGACTTCGGGCTCAAGCGCACCGGAGTCGCTGTGGGCTCGCGGTTGCTGCGTACCGCCACGCCGCAGGCCACCATCCGCGCCGAGGGCGATGCCCGCTTTGCCCAGGTGGCCGATCGCATCCGCGAATGGCAGCCCGATGCGCTGGTGATCGGCGTTCCCTATCACCCCGACGGCGCCAGCCACGAGAACACTGCGCGCGCGCTCAAGTTCGCGCGCCAGTTGCGCGGCCGCTTCGGCCTGCAGGTGTTCGAGGTGGACGAGCGCTACAGCACCACCGAGGCGCATTCGAGCGGCGCCCGCGATGCCGATGCCGCTTCGGCCTGCATCATCCTGGAGCAGTTTTTGAGGAATCTTCCATGAGTGCCACGCCCCCCGCGTCTTCCACGCCCTCCCCATCGACAGGCACCCTCGCGCTCGATGCCGAGGCGCTGTACCGCGAGCTGCTGCGCGGCGTGCGCAGCCTGCGCACGGCCAATACCCAGCTGGCCGGCATCGCCTCGGGCGGCGCCTGGCTGGCCGAGCGGCTGCAAAAGGACCTGGCCCTGCCGGGCGAGGCCGGCGTGCTGTCGTCCGCCATGCACCGCGATGATTTCTCGCAGCGCGGCATGGCGGTGAGCGCCCAGACCGCGCTGCCTTTCGACGTGAACGGCGCCGACATCCTGCTGCTGGACGACGTGCTCTACACCGGCCGCACCATTCGCGCCGTGCTCAATGAATTGTTCGACTACGGCCGCCCGGCCAGCGTGCGGCTGGCCGTGCTGGTGGACCGCGGCGGGCGCGAGTTGCCGGTGCAAGCCGAGTTCGCCGCCGCCCGCGTGGCGCTGCCGGACACGCAATCGCTGGCGCTGGCCCGCACCGAGGCCGGCACCTTCCACTTCCAAGTCCAAGAGGCCTGACGGTGCTGCACAAGCGCAACCCCCAACTCAACGCCAATGGCGAGCTGATCCACCTGCTGTCGATCGAGGGCCTGCCCAAGAGCATCGTCACGCACATCCTCGACACGGCCGCCAACTTCGTGTCGGTGAACGACCGCGAGGTCAAGAAGGTGCCGCTGTTGCGCGGCAAGAGCGTGTTCAACCTGTTCTTCGAAAACAGCACGCGCACGCGCACCACCTTCGAGATCGCTGCCAAGCGCCTTTCGGCCGACGTGATCAACCTGGACATCGCCCGCAGCTCGGCCAGCAAGGGCGAGTCGCTGCTCGACACCATCGCCAACCTCTCGGCCATGGCGGCCGACCTGTTCGTGGTGCGGCACAGCGAATCGGGGGCGCCCTACCTCATCGCGCAGCATGTGGCGCCGCACGTGCACGTGATCAACGCGGGCGATGGCCGGCATGCCCACCCCACGCAGGGGCTGCTGGACATGTACACCATCCGCCACTACAAGAAGGACTTCAGCAACCTCACCGTGGCCATCGTGGGCGACGTGCTGCACTCCCGCGTGGCACGCTCGGACATCCATGGCCTCACTACGCTCGGCTGCGCCGAAGTGCGCGTGGTAGGCCCGCGCACCCTGGTGCCCGCCGACATGGCCCAGATGGGCGTGCGCGTGTGCCACACGCTGGAAGAGGGCATCAAGGACGCCGACGTGGTGATCATGCTGCGTCTGCAGAACGAGCGCATGAGCGGCGCGCTGCTGCCGTCCAGCCAGGAATACTTCAAGAGCTTCGGTCTCACGCCCGAGAAGCTGCAACTGGCCAAGCCCGATGCCATCGTCATGCACCCGGGCCCCATCAACCGCGGCGTGGAGATCGACTCCGCCGTGGTGGACGGCAAGCAGAGCGTGATCCTGCCGCAGGTCACCTTCGGGATCGCGGTGCGCATGGCGGTGATGTCGATCGTCGCTGGAAACGAAGCGTGATCGCAGCGTGATCGGTTGCTATTAAATTTATAGCTATACGCCCTAGTCCTATATGCGCTAGCGGCCTTTTTTGCTCAAGACCATGAAGATACTGATCCAGAACGGCCGCGTGATCGATCCCGCCAGCGGCCTCGACCAGACGGGCGATGTGGCGCTGGCGGCCGGGCGTGTCATCGCCGTGCAGCGGGCGCCGCGCGACTTCACCCCCAACCGCGTGATCGACGCCACGGGCTGCATCGTGCTGCCCGGGCTGGTGGACCTGGCGGCACGGCTGCGCGAACCGGGCCACGAGCACGAAGGCATGCTCGAATCCGAGATGGCGGCGGCCGTGGCCGGCGGGGTGACCAGCCTCGTCTGCCCGCCCGACACCGACCCCGTGCTGGACGAACCCGGCCTGGTGGAAATGCTCAAGTTCCGGGCGGAAAAGCTGCACCAGGCGCGCCTGTTTCCGCTGGGGGCGCTCACGCGCGGCCTGGCCGGCGAGGTGCTGACCGAAATGGCCGAGCTGACCGAGTCCGGCTGCGTCGGCTTCGGCCAGGCCGACGTGCCGCTGGCCAGCACCCAGGTCACCCAGCGCGCGCTGCAGTACGCGGCCACGTTCGGCTACACCGTCTGGCTGCGCCCGCAAGAGCTGCACCTGGGCCGCGGCGTCGCTGCCAGCGGGCCGCTGGCCACGCGCCTGGGCCTGTCGGGCGTGCCCGTGGCGGCCGAAACCATCGCGCTGCACACCATCTTCGAGCTGCTCAAGACCACCGGCGCCCGCGTGCACCTGTGCCGCATCAGCAGTGCTGCGGGCGTGGAGCTGGTGCGCCGCGCCAAGGCCGAGGGCCTGAAGGTCACCTGCGACGTCAGCATTAACTCGCTGCTGCTGACCGACAACGACATCGGCTTCTTCGACAGCCGCGCCCGGCTGTCGCCGCCGCTGCGCCAGCAACGCGATCGCGATGCGCTGCTGGCCGCGCTGGCCGACGGCACCATCGATGCACTCGTTTCCGACCACACGCCCGTGGACGAAGATGCCAAGACCCTGCCGTTCGCCGAAGCCGAGCCCGGCGCGACCGGGTTGGAGCTGCTGCTGGGCATCGCCCTCAAATGGTCCGCCGACCACGGCGTGCCGCTGGTGCGCGCGCTGGCCACGGTGACCGCCGAGCCCGCCCGCGTGCTGGGCAGTGCGCTGGGCACGCTGCAGGCCAGCGTCGGCCAGATCGTGGAAGGCGGCGTGGCGGATCTGTGCGTGCTCGACCCCAAGGCGGCCTGGACCGTCGAGGCCGGGGCACTGCGCAGCCAGGGCAAGCACACGCCGTTTTCCGGCTACGAACTGCCCGGCCGCGTGCGCTACACGCTGGTGGGCGGGCAGGTCGCGTTCGAACGCGGCAACCTGTGATGACGCACACCGCCTTCGGGCCCGCTTCATGAAGCGCCAGGCCCGTGCCGTGTGGCGCCTGGCGCGCGTGCTGGCGCACCTCGTCACCGGGCTGGGCACCGTCGCGCTGCGCTTTCCCCGCATGCCCGAAAAGGAACAGCATGCGCGCGTGCAGGCGTGGTCGCGGCAGATGCTGGTGCATTCCGGCATCACCCTTGAAGTGCGAGGCACGCCCGCGCCTGCGGGCCCGGTGCTGTTGGTGGCCAATCACCTGTCGTGGCTGGACATCACCGTCATGCACGCCGCGCGCCATTGCCGCTTCATCTCCAAGTCGGACATCAAGGGTTGGCCCCTGGTGGGCACGCTGGCCACGGCGGCCGGCACGCTCTACCTGGAGCGCAGTTCGCGCCGCGACGCACTGCGCATGGTCCGCCTGATGCAGGAGGCCCTTGCGCGGCAAGAGGTGCTGGCGGTGTTCCCCGAGGGCACGACCGCCGATGGCCGCGAATTGCTGCCGTTTCACGCCAATCTGCTCCAGGCCGCCGTGGTGGCCAATGCGCCCGTGCAACCCGTGGGCCTGCGCTTCGTGGAACGCACCACCGGAGCGCCCACCAGCGCCCCCAACTATGTCGGCGACGACACCTTGCTCGGCTCGCTGTGGCGCACCGTCATGGCGGACGGCCTGGTGGCCGTCGTGCACTATGGCCCGCTGCAGCACGCGCAAGGCCGCGACCGCCGCGCCTGGGCGGACGATCTGCGGGCGGCGGTGGACGTGCTGCGCCGTACCTGAGCCAGCCGCCAGCCGCCGGCCTCCAGCATTGCTGCATCCCGCTCGGCGATGCTGGCGAATCACTCCTTATTTCCGCTAACAGACGCGAGCCGGCTCGTGCAGCGGTAAAAGCCGGTTGGCGATCTGCGTCGATTTGACGATCGACGTGCTGGTCGTCGCATAGGGGGCGATCTTGCCCAAGCAGTGGTCCAGCTCTTCGATGTCGCGCAGATACAGCCGGCAGAAAAACGCGTCGTCGCCGGTGACCTTGTCGCACTGCACGATGGCATCGATATCGCGAATCACCTCCTCGACCCGGAACATCTCGCCGGGCAAAGGCCGCACCCGCACGATGGCGGCAATCGGGAAGCCGATGGCCTTGGGCGATATCTGGATCGAGAATTTTTCGATCACTCCCTGGTCGACCAGCCGCTTGATGCGCTCGGCGCAACTGGGCTGAGACAGGCCCACCCGCTCGCTCAACGCCTTCACGGTGGTCTTGGCGTCCTGGTGCAAAGCCGTCAGCAGATTTCGATCAATATTGTCCATATTGCTTAAATTAGGTAATGACGGGAAATATCTAATTTAATGAGGATGGGTGGTATTTAAATCTCATTTCTTGCATTCCCTTCATGCTTTCCTCCTTATTAGCATTGCTGTCGCTCAAGATCAAGCGCTCAATATAAGCGAACCGGGAAATGCATCGGAATGCATCTTTCATTATGCCAATGCGGCATGGCTTATTGCGTTTGGGTAATGCCAGCGGTGCATCATCCTTGATTCTTGAGATGTTTATTTCAAAGATTTATGGGAGTGTCATTTCACGCTTATGCCAATGATTCAAACGCAACTCAAGCAATTCGGCTATTGCCAATTCGTTCCAGAGATCGATTGCGATTCGGAAGAGCTCAAAACCCTCCACCGGGAATTCGATCGACTGGAGCACGATCCCTATGCACCGGACAAGGTGAAGCGTTTCCGGCGCTATGGCAACGGCATCATCCTTCCGTGGACGGAGCAGACGGACATCCACTGGATTCCGACGGCAGAGGACGACCACGGCGCGCGCCTGTCCGGCTACGACCAGGGCGGCAACAACCCGGAGCACCCCGATATTCGCTACTTTCGCGCGTTGAGCGAAGAGGCGAAAGCCACCGATTTCCTGGGTGACCTGATCAGGAAGGACTTCTCGCACACCTTCTGGTCGGAGGCCGATCGCCGGGCGCCGATCTATTTCGGCGTGCACTTCGTGAAGCTCCGCTCGGGCTCGGCGTCGGACCTCGGAATCAGTTCACCCGACTGCTTTCACCAGGACGGAGAGCCCTTCACCTTTGCCCACCTGATGCGCAGAACCAGTGGCACGGCGGGCGGCACCAATTACATCGGCACGGTGCAGGCTCGGGGCCTCGGATTGCATGAAGTGCCCAAAGAGGACGTCATTGCCGAATTCGAATTGTCTCGATTCATGGAAAGCTTCGTCGTCCATGACCCACGCGTTTCCCATTATGTGACGCCGATTCGCAGCAAAGAGAATGGATCGGGTGACGGAGAACGCTGCGTTATACTCATCGACTTTTCCAGAATGAGGCAGAGCATATAAACCATGGGTGTTTTTTACGCGTTGCTTCCTATCGTTCTGGCACTCGCCGGGGGTTTTGTGGCCGGCAAAATAATACCGGCCCGTTTTGGCGGGGCATTGATCCGGTTGATATTGCCGCTCGTCTGGCTTTTGCTTTTCTTGATCGGCGTCGAGTTCGGCGAAGTCATTCTTTCTGCGCAATCGGTGGGTCAGGTCGTCAAGACCGCCGCGGTCTTTGCCTTGCTGACGACGCTGGTGCCCTGCGGGTTGATTTTTGCGGCGGGCATCCGCAGCAGCAGTCACAACGGCAACGGCAACGGCAACGCTGGAAAAACGGCGGGCAAGCCGGGGTTCCGCACAGTCTGGCCCCCCTTGAAGGAATGCTGCATCGCCCTGTCGATGGTGGCGCTGGGCAGTGCGCTCTTTTTCATCAATGAGACCTATCTGGCAGGCGCCCTGTGGCTGCCGTCCAGCTCTGCCATCTTGCTGGCATTGATCGTATTGGTGGGGATCGATCTGGCGACCGTGAAGCTCAACGCGCGCTGGTTTTCCTGGGCGGTTCTGTCGGTGCCGGTGCTGGTCGTGATCGGATCGTTCGTGGGTGCCGTGGCGTCGTCCTGGGCGACGGGAGAGAGCCTCAAGGTCGCTCTGGCCCTCTCCAGCGGCTTCGGCTGGTTCACGCTGTCGAGCGTGATGGTGGGCCAGCACCTGGGCCAGACCTACGGGACCATGGCGCTGATGGTCGATCTGTTCCGTGAGCTGATCGCCATCGTCGCGCTTTACGCGATCGGCCGGTACCACCCGGCCATCGGCATCGGCAGCGCCGGCGCGACGGCGCTGGACTCCACGCTGCCGATCGTCAAGCAAGCCTGCCACCCCGATGCGATTCCGCTGGCCTTGGTCAGCGGTTTCATCCTGACCGTCCTGGCGCCGGTCTTCATCGCCCTGTTCCTGTCATAGCGAGCCTGTCGGCCGCCACAGGGCGTCGCTGCCTGCTGAACCAGGCTGATTCGCCGCCTCAGGCCCGTGGAAACGCCACCACGTGGTCCACCTGCGGACGAATGCCGATCCACTCGCCCACCGCGTGGTCGTGGTGGCTCGGCACGTGGGCCATCACGGTCAGGCCGTCGCGCAGTTGCAGCGTGTACAGAAATTCAGAGCCCCGGAATGATTTGCGAACGATGCGGGCCTGCACGGGCGAGGCGTCGTCGTGCACCACGTCGTCGGCACGCAGCAGCACATCGCATTCGCCGCCGGGGTAGCTGGTCGGCAACGGACATTCGGCGATGTCGGTCAGGTCGCCCAGTGGCGTGCGGGCCACCACGTTGTCGCCGCGCTGCTCCAGCGTGGCCGGCGCAAACACGCCGTGGCCGATGAAGTCGGCCACGAAGCGCATCGCGGGGCGGTGGTAGAGCGCATAGGCGTCGTCCCACTGGTGCAACTGGCCGCTTTCCATCACCCCGATGCGGTCGCCGATGGCAAAGGCTTCCAACTGGTCGTGCGTGACGAACAGCGCGGTGGCGCCTGCGGCTTTCAAAATGCCCCGCACTTCGTGCGCCAGGCGCTCCCGCAGGTCTACGTCCAAGTTGGAAAACGGTTCATCCAGCAGCATCAACTGTGGCCGGGGCGCCAGCGCGCGGGCCAGGGCCACCCGCTGCTGCTGGCCGCCGGACAACTCGTGCGGAAAGCGTGCCGCGCTGCCTTCCAGCCCGACGAGCCGCAGCACTTCGTCCACACGGGCGGCCTGCTCGGCGCGCGGCAGGCGGTGGATGCCGAACGCCACGTTGCGGCCCACGGAGAGGTGAGGGAAGAGGGCGTAGTCCTGGAATACCATGCCGATGCGCCGCTGCTCCGGCGGCACGCTGCGGCCCGCGCCGCCCACCAGCGCACCGCTCAGCCGGATCTCGCCGGCCGTCACGGGCTCCAGCCCGGCAACCGCGCGCAGCAGCGTGGTCTTGCCGCAGCCCGACGGCCCGATGAGCACGCCGATCTCGCCCGCGGCCAGGCCGAGGGTGACGCCGCGCACGGCAGCTTGCGCACGGCCGGCGTAGCGCACTTCCAGTTGAGAGACTTCAAGGAACATGGCCGCGATTCTAGAAGGCGCCAATGCGTAGAATTCGCATTTGCATCTCGCGGCTTTCATCGGCAAGCCATTCAGGGCATTTCGCGTTCTGCTCCCGATGGCGCGTGCCGCTCTTCGCTCCGGCGTTCCGTCGTCCTTTCTCCTTCCATTCCCAAGGCCGCCCGTTGCCCCGCTTGCTCTCCGCCCTGCGATCCATTCCCTTGCTGCTGCTGGCCGCCGCGCTGACATTGCCGGTGCTGGCAGTGCTCGCCTCCTGGTTGCCGGGCACGGTGGGGGGCGCCGAGGCCGGGGCCATCCTTCGCGAAATGGCGGCCACCGTGTTGCCGGGCTACTTCGTCACCACGGTCTGGCTGGGGCTGGCCGTGGCCATCGGTGCTGCGGTGGTGGGCACGGCCACGGCGGCGGCCGTCACGCTGTTTGATTTCAGGGGACGGCGCACGTTGGAATGGCTGCTGCTGCTGCCGCTGGCCATGCCGGCCTATGTGACCGCGTACGCCTATACCGACTTTCTGCAGTTCAGCGGCCCCCTGCAGGTGTGGCTGCGCGAGACCTATGGCTTGCAGGGCCGGTTGCTGCCCGAAGTACGCAGCCTGGGCGGGGCCGTGTGGGTCTTCATCTTCTCGCTGTATCCCTACGTGTACCTGCTCGCGCGCACTGCCCTGGGCGAGCGCGCGGCCCACCTCATGGAGGCCGCGCGACTGCTGGGCGCGCCTCTGGCGCGGCGGGTGCGCACCGTGGCGCTGCCGCTGGCGCGCCCGGCCGTCGCGGCGGGCGTGGCACTGGTCCTGATGGAAACCCTGGCCGACTTCGGCGTGGTGAGCTACTTCGGCATTCAAACATTCACCACGGGCATCTACAAGGCATGGCTGTCGATGGACAACCGGCTTGCCGCTGCGCAGCTGGCCACCATCCTGCTCGTGCTCGTCATGCTGCTGCTGCAACTGGAGCAGCGCGCGCAGCGGCGCATGCGCTTTGCCGCGGGCGGTGCCGGCCGTGCCGGCTCAGCCGAGGCCCAGCCGCAGCGGCTGCAGGGCCTGCGTTGCGTGGCCGCGTGGGCGGTGTGCGTGCTGCCGGTGCTGTTCGGCTTCGTGGCGCCGGTGGCGTTCATGCTGCGGCCGCTGGCGGCCGACTGGTCCGTGCTGCCCTGGTCGCGCTTTCTGGAATGGGCCGGCAACAGCGTGCGCCTGGGCAGCATCACCGCCGTGCTGGCCGTGGCCATCGCCCTGGTGCTGGCCTTTGCCGTGCGCCGGCAGGCCGGCGCGCTCACGCGGGGCGTGGCCCAGCTGGCGAGCCTGGGGTATGCCGTGCCCGGCGCCGTGATCGTCGTCGGCCTGCTGCTGCCCGTGGGCTGGCTGCAGGCCGCCGCGCCGCAATGGGGGCTGCCGTCGATCATCACCGCCACGGCGGTCGGCATCGTGTGGGCTTATCTCGTGCGCTTTTGCGCGGTGGCCCTGCAATCCATGCAAAGCGGCTACGCGCGCATTCCTGCCAGCCTGGACGATTCCGCCCGCATGCTCGGCGCGGGCGGCGCCGGCCTGCTGGCACGCGTGCACTGGCCGCTGCTCAAGCGTTCCACCGCCGCTGCGGCATTGCTGGTGTTCGTGGATGTGATGAAGGAACTGCCCGCCACCATGGTGCTGCGGCCCTTCAACAGCGACACCCTCGCCGTGGTCGCCTACCAACTGGCGCGCGACGAGCGCCTGGGCGAAGCCGCGCTGCCCTCGCTGGCGCTGGTGGCGGTGGGCTTGGTACCGGTCGTGCTGCTGAGCCGCACGCTGCGCAGCCGCGGCTGACCATTCGCCTGTGTCATCAGCCGGCTTGATGACCTGTCCTTGTGAAAGATCGCGACAGGTCGTGAACCCGTGCGGTGTCAGCGCAGCCGATACAGCCGCGCAGTGGCTTCGATGCGCTTGACCAGTGCGCGCCGCAACGCCACCGGGCGCAGCACCTCGACCTCGGGCGATTGGCGCATGAGCTGTCCGCAGGCGTGGTCCACCGATTCGATGGGAATCGTGACCGCCACGCGGCCATCCTTACGGCGCGATGGCGCAGCCACAGCTGTCGCCACTGCCCGTGCCACTGCGGCGCTGAGCGCGCTCAGTCCTTTAAGGCCTGCAGGCGTGGCCAACAGATCCGCCTCGCCCGTGTAGAGGCTCGACTCGAACCGGCGGATGGACTGCGCCCAGTAGGCCGGCAAATCGAACCGCGCCGGGCGCCGCACCGCAGTGCCGAGTGCCGTGGCCGCGCGAATGCTGGACACGCGGTAAGTGCGTGGTCCTCCTTCTTTCGCACCGTTGCCGGTGGGCAGGGCCACCAGGTACCAGACACCGGCCTTGAGCACCAGGCCCAGGGCGCCCACCGTTCGCTCCACCGTGTCGGCCCAGCTCTCATAGCGCAAGGCCAGTTGCTGGCCGCTCCACACAGCGGCCGCCACCGTCGCCAAGTGCGGCGTGGGCTCGCTCTCGCGGTACCAGTCCACGGGGTCGAGGTGCAGCCGCGCGCTCACACGCTGCGCATCTTCGCGCCAGGGCGCGGGCAGTGCCGCCAGCAATTTGAGGCGCGCGCCCGCTACATCCTCCCCCAGGCCCAGGTCGCCGGCCGGGCCGGGCAACCCGCTCAAGAACACGGCCTGCGCTTCGGATGGGGTGAGCCCCGTCAGCGTGGTCTTCCACCCCGGCAGCAACGCAAACCCGCCATGGCGCCCCCGCTCGGCATAAATGGGCACGCCGGCGGCGGTGAGCTGGTCCACATCGCGGTAAAGCGTGCGCACCGAGACTTCGAGTGCCCCGGCCAGGGCCTGCGCGCTCATGCGCCCCTGGGTTTCGAGCAGCATCTGGATGGAGAGCAGGCGACTGGCGCGCATGGTGGGAGAGTCCGGCTACGAGAATTTTTTGCTCGCGACAGTATGCAGCGAATACCTGCCATGCCTTGGCAGGTATGGCGCCGCAGACTGCGGGCTTCCTCTTTCCGTGAACCCTTCGACCCCAGGAACGCCGCATGTCCACCATCGCCACCGCCATTCCCTCCGCTCCACCGCTCGCCGACTGCTCCATCGTCGAATTCCGCCAATACGCATTGCACCCCGGCCAGCGCGAAATGCTCATCGACCTGTTCGACCGTGAGTTCCTCGAAACGCAGGAGCGCGAAGGCATGCGGGTGATCGGCCAGTTCATCGACCTGGACCGGCCCGATCTCTTCGTCTGGCTGCGCGGCTTTGCCGACATGCCTGCGCGCCAGCGGGCCCTCGCCGCCTTTTACGGCGGGCCCGTCTGGGCCGCGCACCGCGATGCTGCCAACGCCACCATGGTCGATTCGGACAACGTGCTGCTGCTGCACCCCGCATGGCCAGGCGCCGCTACGGGCTTGCCGGCGAACCGCGCAGCCGCGGGCGCCAACGGCTTGGCCCACGACGTGCTCGATGCCACGGTGTTCTATCTGAACGAGCCCGCAACGCCCGCGCTGCTGGACCATTGCCGCCATCACATGGACCCCGTGCTGCGCACGGGCGGCGCCCGCCACACCGCGTGGTATGCCAGCGATGCAAGCCCCAACACCTTCCCGCGCCTGCCCGTGCGCGAAGGCGAGCCGGTGCTGCTCGGCTTGGCGCTGTTCGACGATGCGCAAGCCCTCGACAACTTCGCCAACAGCAGCGCATGGCAGCGCGACGTGGCGCCCGGCCTCGCATCCTGGCTCGCGAAGGCCCCCGAAAGTCATCGCCTCCAGCCCACGGCCCACTCGGCCTTGCACGCATGACCCGCCACCTTCCGAGGCAGACCATGAACCTTCCCGACACGATTCCACCCACTGGCGATGCCAGCGATTTCGATTTCCTGATGGGCCCCTGGCACATCCGCAATACCCGCCTTGTGCGGCGGCTCGCAGGCTGTACCGAGTGGGAGACCTTCGACGCGACAGGCACAGCGCGTCCATTGCCCGGCGGCATCGCCAACTGCGACGACTTCATTCCCGCCACTTGGTGCGCAGGCTACGTTGGTATGGCGCTGCGCCTGTTCAATCCGCAAAACAAGCGCTGGACCATCTACTGGCTGGACAACGTGACAGGCGGTCTGGACCCTGCAACGGACATGCTCTGGTCGCCCGTGGTCGGAGGGTTTTCTGGTACGGACCGGGGCTTGTTTTTCGGCCAGGACATGTTCGAGGGCCGGCCAGTCCAAGTGCGTTTCTATTGGACGAAAAACCTGGCCACCGGCACGCCCCGTTGGGAGCAAGCGTTTTCGGACGATGAGGGGCGCAGCTGGGAGACCAATTGGGTCATGGAGTTCTCGCGGCCGGGGGGCTGAGAGGATGTGAAGGCGTTGGCAGTCCCTAAGCCACACCTAAGTCTCGTTGCCCAAACTGCCCCCATGCAACGACCCAACGAAAGGACTGCCATGAACTCCGTTCTCTCGACCCCTCGCCGTCTGACCCTGGCCCTGCTGACCGCTGGCGCCATCGGAGCCACCGGCGCAGGGCTGGTGACCAACATGCACCCGAGCCGTGCCGCGGTGCCGCCCGCAGTGACGCAGCCTGCCGCCATGCCCTACACCGGGGGCGTGACGGCGCCGGACTTTGCGCAGATCACCGCGCGCAATGGCCCGGCGGTGGTGAACATCAGCGTGAGCGGCACCACCAAGACATCGCTGACCGATTCGGACGACGACGATGACGAAACCGCGGCACACCCTCGCAGCGGCGCGCAGGGCATGGACCCGAACGATCCAATGTTCGAGTTCTTCCGCCGTTTCGGCATGGTGCCGCCCGGCGCGCAGGCCCCGGGCCGGCAGCGCGAGGTGCCCACGCGCGGTGAAGGCTCGGGTTTCATCGTGAGTGCGGACGGGGTGATCCTCACCAATGCCCATGTGGTGAAAGGCGCCAACACGGTCACGGTGAAGCTGACCGACCGGCGCGAGTTTCGGGCCAAGGTGCTGGGCTCGGACCCGAAGACCGACATCGCCGTGCTGAAGATCGATGCCAAGGACCTGCCCGTGGTGCAGCTAGGCAGCACGCGCAACCTGGCGGTTGGCGAATGGGTGCTGGCGATCGGCTCGCCGTTCGGCTTTGAAAACAGCGTGACGGCGGGCGTGGTCAGTGCCAAGGGCCGCTCGCTGCCCGATGACAGCTATGTGCCTTTCATCCAGACCGACGTGGCGGTGAACCCCGGCAATTCCGGCGGCCCGCTGTTCAATGCGCGTGGCGAGGTGGTGGGCATCAACTCTCAGATCTACAGCCGATCGGGCGGTTACCAAGGGGTGTCGTTCTCCATTCCGATCGAGGTGGCGGCCAAGGTCAAGGACCAGATCGTGGCCACGGGCAAGGCCAGCCATGCGCGGCTGGGCGTGTCGGTGCAGGAGGTGAACCAGGCGTTTGCCGACTCGTTCCAGCTCGACAAGCCCGAGGGCGCGCTGGTGGCCGGCGTGGAAGAGGGCGGCCCGGCCGACAAGGCGGGCCTGAAGTCGGGCGACGTGATCCGCAGCGTGAACGGGCAGCCCATCGTGGCGTCGGGCGACCTGCCGGCCATCGTGGGCCAGGCGGCGCCTGGCACACAGGCCAAGCTGGAGGTGTGGCGCCATGGCAAGCCGGTGGAGTTCATGGCGACGCTGGGCGATGCGAGCGAGAAGGCCAACAAGATCGCCAGCACCGAAAAGTCCGCAGGCAAGGGCCGGCTGGGCCTGGCGCTGCGGCCGCTGCAGCCGCAGGAGCGCCGCGATGCCGGCGTGGACGGCGGCCTGCTGGTGGAAGATGCGCGCGGCCCTGCCGCCCTGGCGGGCGTGCAGCCCGGTGATGTGCTGCTGGCGATCAACGGCACGCCGGCCCGCGGGGTGGATCAGGTGCGCGAGGCGATGGCCAAGGCCGGCAAATCGGTGGCGCTTTTGATCCAGCGCGACGGCGACAAGATCTTCGTGCCGGTCCCGCTGGGCTGACCGCGTCCTACGCGGCAGCGGCGGACCGGGCCGCTATGCTTGGCGGCCATGGAAGCCGCTCACCTTTCGCCACCCCACACACCCGCGCCGCTGGCGCTGCGATGGCCGCAGCCGCTACCGGCGCGGTGGCGTTGATTGACCTGACAAGAAGAAAGAAGAAGAGGGCCGCCCATGCGCTTGCTGCTCGTCGAAGACGACACCATGATCGGGGAAGCCGTGCACGACCTGCTGCGCGCCGAGCACTACGCGGTGGATTGGGTGCGCGATGGCGACATGGCCGATACCGCCCTGCGCACGCAGACCTATGACCTCGTGCTGCTCGACCTGGGCCTGCCGCGCCGCGATGGCCTGTCCGTGCTGCGTGACCTGCGCGCGCGCAAGGACCGCACTCCAGTGCTGGTGGCCACCGCGCGCGATGCGCTGGCGCAGCGTGTCGAAGGGCTGGACGCCGGCGCCGACGACTACGTGCTCAAACCCTACGAACTGGACGAACTGCTCGCCCGCATCCGCGCGCTGACGCGGCGGGCGGCCGGGCGGGCGGAGCCGGCGTACGAACACAAGGGCGTGAGGATCTTGCCGGCCACGCGCGAGGTGACCGTGAACGGAACGCCCGTGGTGCTGTCGGCGCGCGAATGGGCCGTGCTGGAGCCGCTGCTGGCGCGGCCGGGCATGGTGCTGTCGCGCACGCAGCTCGAAGAAAAGCTCTATGGCTGGAAGGACGAGATCAGCAGCAACGCCGTGGAGGTGTACGTGCATGGCCTGCGCAAGAAACTGGGGGCCGACCTGCTGCTGAACGTGCGCGGCGTGGGCTACATGGTGCCCAAGGCATGAAGAAGCCCGCAGCAACGGACGCCAGCCCGCCCGTCCAGGCCCACGCGCCGCTCGCGGCCGGGCATGCGTCGGCCGCGCATTCGCTGCGCGCGCGGCTGCTTTGGTTTTTGCTGGGGGCGATCGTGTGCACCGCGCTGCTGCAGATTGCGCTGTCGTACCGCTCCGCGCTGACCGAGGCCGACGAAATCTTCGACTACCACATGGAGCAGATGGCGATGGCGCTGCGCCCCGGCTTGCCGGAAGTGCCGGCCAATGCGCCCGCTCCGCTGGTGCACGAAGACGAAAGCTACGAGTTCGTCGTGCAGGTCTGGTCTTCCGAAGGGTCGCGCGTGTTCGAGTCCGCCGTGGGCGCGGCGCTGCCGCAGCGTGCGGTGCTGGGTTTTTCGAACGTGAAGGCGCATGGCACCACCTACCGCGTGTTCTCGGTGCAGACCCGCGCGCAGGTGATCCAGGTGGCGCAGGACATGGCGGCGCGCAAGGCCATGGCGCGCGACCTGGCGCTGAGCACGGCCGGTCCCATCGCCCTCATGGCGCCGCTGCTGGCGCTGGCCGTGTGGTGGGTGGTGAGCGGTTCGCTGGCGCCTGTGGAGCGTGTGCGCCGCCAGGTGGCGCAGCGCCAGGCCGATGACCTGTCGCCCGTCGATGGCGAGGCGCTGCCTGCCGAAGTGCAGCCGCTGGTGGATGAGCTGAACCTGCTCTTCGTGCGGGTGCAGCGTGCCTTCGAGGCGCAGCAGCACTTCGTGGCCGATGCCGCGCATGAGCTACGTTCGCCGCTGGCCGCACTCAAGCTGCAGGCGCAAGGCTTGCTGCGCGCGCCTGATGCCGAGGCGCGCAGCGTGGCGGTGGCCCGGCTGTCGGCCGGCATCGACCGCGCCACGCGGCTCGTGGAGCAACTGCTGGCGCTGGCGCGGCAGGAGTCCAGCGTGGCCGCGGGCGCACCCGCGCAGCCGGTGGTGCTGGCCGATCTGGCGCTGCAGGCCGTGGCCGACGCGGCGCCGGCCGCCCAGCAGCGCGGCATCGACCTGGGCCTGGCCACGGCCGATGCGGCCCCGGTGGCGGGCCATGCCGAGGCCTTGCGCATCTTGCTGCGCAACCTGGTGGACAACGCCGTCAAGTACACGCCCGACGGCGGCGTGGTGGACGTGCACGTGATCGCGGCGCCGGATGGGGCGACAACAACGGACAGCCGGGATGCGGGTGGCGACGGCGACGGCGATGGCGATGCGGGTGCGGCCCGGCCCGGCACCGTCACCCTGGTGGTGGAAGACAGCGGCCCCGGTATCGGCGAGGGCGACCGCGAGCGCGTGCTGGGCCGGTTCTATCGCGTGCCGCAGGCCGCCGACGGCGGTGCGCAGGTGGCGGGCAGCGGCCTGGGCCTGGCCATCGTGCAGTCGATCGCACGCATGCACCAGGCGCAGGTCGATCTGGACGGCTCGCCCCGCCTGGGCGGCTTGCGCGTGTCGGTGCGGTTCGGCGTGCCGCCTTCATCGGCCGAGGGCCAGGCTTGACCGGGTTCGCCGTTCTCTCCGGCCTGGGCCACGCGGTGTTCGTGGCAGTGGGCCTGCTGGTCTACGTGATGGGCACGCGCATCGGGCACCAGCGGCGGCATCCTTCGGCAGCCATCGCGTGGGTGGTCGCCATCGTGGCGTTTCCGTACGTGGCCGTGCCGCTCTTCGTGCTGTTCGGCACCCGCAAGTTCGCGCGGCCCCTGCGCCGCCCCCGCAAGGCGCAGCAGGAGGCCATGGCCGCTGCCGCGCTGCCGGCGGGGCCCGCCTGGGCGGCGCGCCTGCTGGCCAGCATGGAGCTGGAGCCCGCGGTGCGCAACGACCGCGTCGTGCTGCATGCCGACGGCGCGCAGGCGCTGCAGACGCTGCGCGCCACCATCGCCTCGGCCGAGCGCAGCCTGGACGTGTGCACCTTCGTCTTCGGCGACGACCCGGTGGGCCGCCAGGTCGCGCAGGCCCTGGGCGAATGCGCCCAGCGCGGCGTGGCGGTGCGGCTGCTGCTGGATGCGGTGGGCAGCCTCGCCACGCCCAACGTGATGGTGCGCACCCTGCAGGCCCAGGGCGTGCAGGTGCGCCGCTTCATGCCCATGCTGCACAACCCGATGCGCGGGCGCACCAACCTGCGCAACCACCGCAAGCTGGTGGTGGCCGATGGCGAGCGCCTGTGGAGCGGTGGGCGCAATCTGGCCTGCGAATATTTTCTGGACCAGCCCGGCCACCCGGCCTGGATCGACCTGAGCTATGAAGTGCACGGCCCCATCGCCCTGCAAGCCGCCGCGCAGTTCGACGCCGACTGGAGCACCGCCAGCGGCCGGCTGGTGCGCGCCGCGCTGAAGCAGCCGCTGCCCACCGGGCCCGAGCACGGCGCCCTGGCGCAGTGGGTGCCCAGCGGCCCCGACCATGCCGACGACACCGTGCACGCATTGCTGCTGGCAGGCGCTTACCACGCGCAGGAGCGCATCGTCGCCGTGACGCCGTACTTCGTGCCCGACGATGCGCTGCTGGAAGCCTGGTGCATGGCCTGCCGCCGCGGCGTGCGCGTGAGCCTGCTGGTGCCCCGGCGCTCCAACCACCGACTGGCCGACTGGGCCCGCGAGCGTGCCCTGCGCGAGCTGGGCCTGGCCGGCGCCGAGGTATGGCTGGCGCCCGGCATGGTGCACGCCAAGGCCGTGCTGATCGACGACGACCTGGCCCTGTCCGGCTCGCTCAACCTGGATGCGCGCAGCCTGTTCCTCAACTACGAGGCGATGACGGCGTTCTACGGCCCGGCCGAGGTGCAATGGCTCTCGGACTGGTGCGCGCGCCAGATCGCCCTGGCCCGGCCGTTCGTTCCCCGGCGGCCGTCCTGGCCGCGCGACATCGCCGAGGGCGTGGTACGGGCGGTGGGCTTTCAGTTGTAGAGCGGTGGCGGCGCAAAGGTACTGAGCCATTGGTAGCCAATCGTTTGCTATTGTTTTTATAGCCGTCAGCGCAATGAATACGGCGGCAGAGGGCGGTTTTGATCTAAATCTGCGATGCGACGATGCGACGATGCGACGATGCGACGATGCGACGATGCGACGCGATGAGATGCGACGTGGCAGGGCGCCGCACAACGCGCCTGTGCCGTCGCGCCCCGTCACTGCACCCATCACATCACTGCACTCAGGCCCTTGCCACGGGGCGCTTTGCAGTCTGCGTCTTGCCTGCTTGGCCCGCCTTGCCCGATTGGCTTGCCTTGCGCCGCAGGCGGCGCCATCCGATCACCATGCCCGTACCGCTCAGCGCCGCACCGCCCAGGCCGAGCAGCAGCATCACCGCATCCCACAGCGGCCGCCGCTCCAGCAGCGGCACCCAGTCCCAGCTGTGCAGCATGGCAAAAAGCCAGCGGCTGGCGCGGCGGTGGTCGTCCAGGCGGCCCATCACGGCACCGGTGCGCGGGTCCACATGCACCCAGGTGGCGTGCTCGTCGGCGAACACGGCGCGCAGCACGGGCAGGGGCTTGGCCGGGGCGCCGGTCATGGTGTGGGAGGCGCGGGCGTAGTAGTACAGGTCATAGTGCGCGAGCGTGTCCATGCGCACCAGCGGCGCGGCCACCAGCCCGGCAATGCCGTGCTGCAGCGCCGTGGCGTCGATGGCGGTGGGCGCGGCGGTGGCGGTGTCCAGCACTTCGGGCGCGCCCTGGGCCGGCTGCGCCAGCACCAGCGTACGGCCCGTGGCGCGCACCCAGCGCAGCTCGCGCGTGGCGCCACCGGCCTGGGCGAGCAGCGCGGCCAGCGGTGCCTGCCGGGCGCTGTCGCCCGCTGGCTCAGCCATGGTGAGCGGCCCGCCCTGCAGCGAAGCCATGCGCAGCGGCGGCGCGCCGCTGTCGAACAGCTTCCACGGGTTCATCGACATGAAGCCGCTGAAGATCCACGCGATGGTGGCCAGCGAAAACGCCAGCCCCAGCACGTGGTGCCAGCGCATGGCGCGCGTGGGGTAAGGCGTGCGCGCCCCGCTGCGGTAGCGGCCGCGAAACCGCCAGCGCTGCAGGCCCGCCACCGTGCCGGCCAGCGCGGCCAGCGTGCCCGCCACGGCGAGCGTGTTCACGGTGGCGCTCCAGTAAGGCTGCAGCGCGTTGCCCCGCAGCGGATAGAGCCAGTGGATCCAGGTGCCCACATAGCCCCACAGGCGCTCGGTGCGCGGCGCATCGCGCACCACCTCGCCCGTGGTGCCGGACACGTAGAGCACCGTGTCGTCCGCATCGTGCAGGCGCACGCGGTGCAGCGGCCGGTGCGCGTCCAGCCCGCGCGAATGGGTGAAGGCGTCCTCCTGCAGCGTGCCCTCGTGGTCCGCCGCCACGCCGCTCCCCGCCCAGGCCATGGCGCTGGCCCGGGCGCGGATCGCATCCACTGCCTGTAGCACCTCGCCCGTCCGCGCATCGATCACCGTGGCGGCCAAACGCGGCGGCGCGCTTTCGGGCCGCACCAGATACACGGCCTGCCCACCGCTCGCCACAGCCAGGCGCAGGTCGGCCAGCGGCGTCTGCGACAGCCCGGCGGTTGCCAGCGCGGCGGCGGGCTCCAGCAGGCCCGCGCCGTCGCCCAGCGTCGGCAGGTGCGCGGTGCGCTCGGCCTCGGTGAGCTGCGGGTAGCCCACGTACATCATCACGATGCCGGAGAAGAACCACATGGCGAAGAAGGCGCACAGCAGCACCCCCAGCCAGCGGTGCGTCAAAAACAGCCAGCGCTTGGCAGGGCCGAGGCCCGGCATTGGCAGGGTGCGCAGGCTGCGGGCGATGCCCGTAAGGCGAAGCGGTGGCATGTCAGGTCTCCCGGCCGCGGTCAGAACGCCACCTGCAGCGACACGTCCGCCGTGCGCGGCGCGCCCAGGTACACCTGCGCGCTGCGGGCCTCCGCCGCGTAGATGCGGTCGGTGGCATTGCGAATGCGCCCGGTGAGCGTGGCCGTGGGCGAGAGCTTCCATGCCAGCCCCAGGTCCAGCAGCGTGTACGAAGGCCAATACTGCGTGTTGGCCGCGTCCGCATAGATGCGCCCCACGCGCCGCACGCCCGCCGTGGCCTGCAGCGCAGGCGTGATCGCGTAGCCCAGCCACAGGTTGGCCACGCTCTCGGGCGTGTTGATGGGCGTGCGGCCCGCGAGCGACACGCCGCCCTGCACGAACTGCTCGTAGCGGGCACGCGCGCGCATCGCGTTGGCCTGCACCTGCCAGCGGTCGGTCAGCCGCAGGCCTGCGGCCACCTCCACCCCGCGCGACGATTGCTCACCCACCTGCACGGTGAACGCAGGGTTGTTCGGGTCTTGCGAGGCGATGTTGCGCCGCGTGATCTGGAACGCCGCCACGGTGGCCGTGCCGCGCCCGCCCCAGAAGTCGAATTTGCTGCCCACCTCGGCCTGGCGGCCGGTGGTTAGCGCGCTGTTGTTGGCTACGTCGGCGAACGATGCGGTGGAGAGCGACCCCGAAGGCGGGTCGCCCGCCGTCGCGTACTGCGCATACACGTTGGCGCCGGGTGCCACGTCCCACACCACGCCCAGCCGGCCGGTGGTGGGCGTGTAGCTGCGGTCGAACGCGGCCGGGCTCGTGGCGGTGATGGCGCGGCGGTTGTTCACCTCCAGCGCGATGCGCTCGTGCCGCAGCGCGGTCACCAGGTGCACGCCGGGCACCAGCGCCGTGCGGTTTTCTGCGAAGACCGCCGTGGTCTGCACGCGGTTGTCGCGGTCGGCCCGAAATCCCGGCGCCATGCCGGGAATGTCGAAGAACCGTTCGGTGGTGAAGCGGTATGGGTCCACCGTGCTCACCGTGCCGGACAGGCTGTTGGGAAAGCGCGTCTGCCGGTTCACGCTCACGTCCAGGCCGAACGCCCAGTCGCTCTGCCGGCCGGCGAGCGTGCCGTGCCACGTGGCCTCGGTGCGGTTGCCCACCAGTTGCTGATCGTGCCGCTGCAGAAAGGCGCTGCCGCGCGACACCAAGGTGTTGGCCGCATTGAACTGGTACGTCTCCACGTTGCGGTAGTCGCGCAGCGCGTCGTAGGCATACAGCGTGTTGCGCCACTGCAGCGCATCGGACACCCGCCACTGCGCCATCGAGCGCAGCCACTGCACACGCTGGGCATACATGCCGTCGGCGCTGTTGTAGTTGGCAAACCGCGTCCCCGGGTCGATGCGCAGCGCGCCGCTGCTGGGGTTGAGCACCGGCGTACCCCAGTAGGGCCGGTCCACCGTTTCCTTCTGGAACTCGTAGGCCAGCAGGTGCGTGAATCCGCCGCCCAGGTCGGACAGCAGGGATGCGGCCAGTTGCGTGGACCGGGTCTGCGTGCCGGTGGTCCAGCTGCCGGCGTCGCGGTGGTTCACGTCCAGGCGCACGTAATGACTCGGCCCTGGGCTCGGTCCGGGGCTCGACCCCGGGCTTGGTGCGGCGCTGCCATCCTGCGGCCCGGCGATGCGGCGGTTGATGCCGACAGATGCTTCCTTCAGGCCATACGAGCCCAGGCGCAGGCGGCCTTCCGTGAAGTCGCCGCTGCGGTCGGGCGTCTTGGTGATGAAGTTGAGCGAGCCGCCCACCGCCCCCGCGCCGTACAAGAACCCCGAGGCCCCGCCGATCGCCTCCACGCGGTCGTAGATCCAGCTGTCCACCGCGCGCGTGGCGCTGCCGTATTGCACGGTGATGCCGTTGAACAGTTGCGTGACCGAGTTGTTGTTGAAGCCCCGGTAGCTGGCCGCCATCGAGCCCGGCGCGTTGTGCACTGTCACGCCGGGCACGGCACGGAGGATCTCCTGCGTGTCCTGCGCGCCGCGCGCCTCGATGGTCGCGCGGTCCACCACGGTGACCGATGCCGGCGTCTCGCGCGGCGTCAGGCCCAGGCGGCTGCCGGTTTCGGCGGGGGTGTCCAGGTTCAGCCGGCCCATCGGCTCGGCGGGCGTGTCAGACACGGTGACGGGCGCCAGCGTGGGCACCGACCGGGACGGCCCCTCTTGCGCCGACGCTGCAGGCGATGCAACGCTGGCAAGCAGCGCCAGCACCGCGTGGGCAAGGGGCGACCTCGCCAACCGACGCTGCAGGCGTGCCTCGGTGTCGGCCGAGGGTGATCCGGTGCGCACCGATGACGCGGGCATCGGCCTTGGCGTGGATGGGCGGGGAGAAACGAGAGAAAGGGTTGTGGTGGTCATGGCATCGATCAGCACGCGGGCAGCCGGCGCACGGCGCGCGCCGCTGAACCGCGCGGTCGGCAGCGGCAAGCGGCGCGCCCGGCAGGCCGGGTCAGCGAAAAGGACAGGGAACGTGTTCGCGCCAGGCCGCAGCCATCTATGCACGGGCAGGTCGCCGCGTCAGGACGAACCGGGGCGAACTAGGGCGAACGAAGGGAGCCGAAAAGGCTCAGGCGTGCTGAAACGCCGGGGGCCCGCGCGCCGGAAGCGGCGCGGCCGTGGCCGCCGCGATGCGCGCGGCCGGAATCGCCTGCACCGCATGGCCGAGCGGCAACGGTTGCGGCAGCGTTTGCATCGCCACCGGCGGCAAAGGGGCGCCATGCGGCATGCACAGGGGGCAATCCATGGCGGTCTGGCCCATCTCCACCGGGCCGTCGTCGGTCTGCACGTAGACCTTCACCATGCCCGCCGTGGAACAGATCCACTCCATCGCCCGCGCATGCACCAGCGGCGATGCCACCGCCACCAGCAACGCACCCACAAAGCACGCCAGCACCCAGCGGCGCAGGGCGCGCGCGGCATGCAGCAGGGCGATGGAAGGTGCTTGCTTCACTTTTGATAGCAATGTGCCGTAGTATTTATTGCGCTGGAGGCCGATTTGGTTCAAAACCCTGGTGGCTGGCTGTGGACCTTGCGATGGGGCGGGTAGCCATCAGCGGCGGATTGTAGGCCGGCAACCCTTCAGGCGACCAGGCGCGCCGCACTGCAGCGCCAGCGCCGACAATCGGCCGGCGCAGCTCAGCCGGGCGCGCATCCGCCCACCGCTCGCCCACCACCATCGCCTTGCCATGAACCAGGCCATCCGACTCGTCGCCTTCCTCGAAGCTTTCAAGGGCCTGCTCGTCCTGGCGGCCGCCACGGGGCTGCTGTCGCTCATGCACCGCGACCTCTACGCCATTGCCGTGCGCCTCATCGAGCACGCGCATCTGAATCCCGCCGCGAAGTACCCGCAGATCTTTCTGGACGCGGCCCGCAATCTGCAGGACGCGCGCCTGTCCCTGCTGGCCCTGGGCGCCGCTGCCTATGCCACGCTGCGGCTGGTGGAGGCTTACGGCCTCTTCAAGGAACGGCCCTGGGCCGAGGTGCTGGCCGCGGGCAGCGGGGCGATCTATCTGCCGTTCGAGTTCATCGGTTTTCTGCACCACCGCAATGCGCTGCACGCGGGCATCTTCATCGTCAACGCGCTGGTGGTGGCCGTGATGGTGCGGGCGCTGCTGCAGCGGCGGCGGGATGCGCGGCCGGGCGTTGCGCAGCCGGGCCTGCATGGGGGCTGATGCCAGAGGCGGCTGCCAGAGGCGGCTGGCAGCGGCGGGTGGCAGCGGGTGTGGCATGGGGCGGCTACCATGGCCTTTTCCCTGCGGAGCTTCCATGCGCAAAGCAATGACCGTCCTTGCCGTCGTCGGCACCCTCGCCGCTCTGTACTTCGCATACCGCTACGGCGTGTACTGAGCACGGGCAGGGCGCGCCCGTCGTCGCTCCAAGGCCACCGGCGCCAGGGAAAATAAACCCATCACAGAGACAACATGCCATGCCCATGAAACCCACCCAACTCGCCATTGCCGCCGCCATGTTCCTGGCGGCCCTCGTGCCCCACGCAGGCGCCCAGACCCCTGCCAGAAAGCACGACGATTTCTTCTGGCTCGGTGAGATCAACAAGGCCACCGCCGTGATCAACACCGACGAAGGCCTGCTCGACAAATCGTTGTCGCCCCTCGTCTACCGGGGCATCACCCAGGTGCTGGCCAACGGCGACAAGCCCGGTGGCAAGCGGCCCTCGCTGGTCATCACCTTCGAGCCGCTGCTGATCGAGGCCGCAGGCCCCCAGATCACGCTGCTGCACGCCGGCCGGTCGAGCCAGGACATGCTGGCCACCGCGCGGTCCGCCATCCTGCGCGATGAAATGCTCCACCTGGCCGAGGCACTCAACAAGACCACTGCCACCCTCGTCGAACTCGCCGGCAAGCACCGGGCCACCGTGGTGCCCAACTACACCAACGGCGTGGCAGCCCAGCCCAACAGCTACGGCCACTATCTGCTGGGCATCGCCGCCGGGCTGGAGCGCGACGCCCAGCGCATCCGCGAAGCCTATGCCCGCATGGACCGCTCGCCCATGGGCACCACGGTGCTCAACGGCACCAGCTGGCCGTTGAACCGCCAGCGCATGGCGGACTACCTGGGCTTTTCCGCCACGGTGGACAACGCGTACGACGCCGCGCAGATCTCCGCGGTCGACCAGCCCGTGGAGGCCGGCGCCATCGTCATGGCCATCGCCCTGCATGCCGGCAGCTTCATCGAAGACGTGATGACCCAATATGCCCAGCCTCGCCCCTGGATCCTGCTGCAGGAAGGCGGCGGCAACACGTACGTTTCCAGCGCCATGCCGCAAAAGCGCAATCCCGGCCTGCTCAACAGCACCCGCCGCGACGCTTCCACGGCACTCAACCTGGGCATGGGCCCCGCACTGCAGGCGCACAACATTCCCCCGGGCATGAGCGATCCCAAGGAAGTCCGCACCAACGCCGCGATGGTGCAAGCGGCGGCTGGCGTATTGAACAACTGGACCCGCATCCTCAACAACCTGGTGATCGACCCACAGCGTGCGCTGGAGGAGCTCAACAGCGATTGGACCGCCTCGCAGGAACTGGCCGACGTGCTGATGCGCAAGTACAAGCTGCCCTTCCGCGTCGGCCACCATTTCGCCTCGGAGGTCGTGGAGTACGCCAAGGCCAAGGACATCAAGCCACTCGCGTTTCCGTATGCGGAGGCGCAACGCATTTACACCGAGACAGTGAAGGGCACGGAGTTTGCGCAGGGGCTACCGATGTCCGAAGCAGAGTTCCGCTCCACGCTCGACCCCTTGGCGATCGTCAGGAACCGCCAGACCGCCGGCGGCCCGCAGCCTGCCGAAATGGACCGCATGCTGCGCGAGGCCACCCAGCGCGTGGCCGATCAGGACAGCTGGATCAAGGCACGGCGTGCGCAGATTTCGGCGTCGCTGGCACGGCTGGATGCGGATTTCGAGAAGTTGGGCGGGGCGCGCTAGGGTGCTCGCCGCCATTGAACGCTTGATGGCGCTACCTGACCAGACTCAGAAGATGCGAAGGGTGATGGCTCTCGTTGCTTGCGCCGCACTCCCTTTCGCTGCGGGTGGCGCGGGGGCTTCGCAGCCGCCACCCACCAAGCCAGCGACAGGACCAATCTTTGAAAACTTTAACCTGTCTACGCTGGATACCGATGGATGGGCGCTGGTCACGATCTTCGAGCCCAACGGCACGGAGCGAGCCGATTGGCCGAGGGTGGGGATGGACAGTGGCCCATCGGTACGTTTGAGTACCCGTAATGCCGGCCTTTTGGGCATACGCGTATGCAACTGGTCGACATTCCGATACAGACTGGTGGGAGAGGGCGGACTGCGTGCTGAGCAAATCTTGCAGACGATGGCCGCATGCGATGAGCCGGTGATGCGCCTGGAGGTTTGGGTCAATCAACAGTTGTCGAAAGTTCGTCGCTTCCGCCTGGTTACCTCGTCCGGCGACTTGAGACTGATGCTGTTTTTTGCCGATGGCAGCCGGTGGGAACTGGCTGGCTACCCAATGACGCCGTAGATGCAACGCGTCTTGAAGCATTTCGAAACTGCCGTGGACCAGCGCCGGGCTATGGTCCGATGGTCACAAGCAGGTTGTGGCCATCGTTCAATCCACCAGGAGAGGAAACCCATGGCACTCGTTCAATGCCCTGAATGCAACCGGCAGATTTCCGACCAGGCAGTGGCCTGCCCCGGCTGCGGCCATCCTCAATCAACAGCGATCAGCAGGCGCTCCGCCTTTGAATCCGGCACCCACGAAGGCCGCCACGCCGGAACGGTGAAGGCCGGCATCGCAGGCATGACCGCCGCCAGCCTGGGCGGCTGGGCCGCGCGGGCGGTGGCGGTAGTGGTGATCGGGATCGTCGCGGTGGTGGCGATGTTGAGCCGGTAGAGGCGAGACGGTTTGATGGGTCCTGAATCGGAGCCAGCACCGGATCGCTGATTTCCCATCGGCGGACTCCAGTGACCCATGCTTATGTTTTGCCGTGAAATGGTCCCTCGACAGCTCTCACATTCTGCCCGCTAGGCCGCATAAATACTCACTTCTAAAAAGGCGCTGGAAAAATGTGCCCCTTTGTGCCCCCAGACCTTTTTGGTGCCCCTTGAAACTCACCGACACGAAGCTCCGCACCCTCTCTGAACCTGGCAAACACGCCAACGGCTTGGGCCTGTATCTCGAAATCACCAAGGCAGGCGGGCGCTACTGTCGCATGAAGTACCGCTTCGCAGGAAAAGAAAAGCGCCTGGCCTTTGGCGTGTACCCCGACATCAGCCTCAAGATGGCAACGGAATCCGCCAGCAAGGCCCGCAAGCTGCTGCAAGACAACCAAGACCCCGGGGAGGCCCGCAAGGAGCAAAAGGCCCGGATCGTCCACGAAAACCGCAACACCCTCGAAGCCGTGGCCCGAGAACTGGCTCGAACACCAGTCCACCCGCTGGGAGCCCATCACCATGGGCCGCATCCGGGCTTCACTCGAATCGGATGTGTTCCCGGCCCTCGGTTCACGGCCGATGGTCAGCCTGAAGGCCCGGGAGGTCATGGAAGCGGTCAAAGCGGTGGAGGCGCGTGGCGCCAGCGATCAGGCGGGCCGCTTGCTGCAGCGCGTGAAGGCTATCTATCGCTGGGCCGTCACGCACCAGCGCATCGACACCAACCCGATTCTGGATCTGGTGCCCTCGGAAATTCTCAAACCCCGCACCGTCCAGCACCGGGCCGCCTTGGCGGACAAAGAGCTGCCTGAGTTCATGCGCAAGCTCGCGGCCTATGACGGCTCCCCGAGCATCGTGTTGGGCCTGCGCATGCTCATGCTGACGGCCTGCAGGCCAGGTGAAGTACGCGGCGCGCGCTGGGTGGAATTCGACCGCAAGGCGGCGCTGTGGACCATCCCCGCAGAGCGCATGAAAATGCGCGAGGAACACCGCGTGCCCCTGTCCAAACAGGCCCTCGAAGTGTTGGACAAGATCGAAGCCATCAGCGGTGGCCGCGAGCTGGTGTTCCCGAGTCCGTACTACCCGAGCAAGCCACTGAGCGAGAACACCTTCAACTCAGCGCTCGCGCGCATGGGCTACAAGAGCATCGCCACAGCCCACGGGTTCAGGGCCTTGTTCTCGACCGTGGCCAACGAACACAGATGGAACCCGGATGTGATCGAGAGACAGCTCGCGCACCGGGAGCAGAACGAGATCAGGGCGGCGTACCACCGCACCACGTACATAGCTGACCGGACGAAACTTATGCAGTGGTGGGCGGACTACTTGGGAAATGGTGGTGCGACCCCTGAGCAGTAACTTGCCACGCACGAACGCATGATGGCGCTCATGCCGCGAAGTTAGCTGATGCTCTAAATCGAACGCTGCAAGTCGCTTCTGCTGGACCGGATTCCAAGCGAGGCCACATGACTCACGACCAGTGCCGCCCGGTTGGAGACGACGCCAGATGTTGCCCAGCTCGTCGCGGAAACAAAGAGTAAACGCGCTTGGCTGTGCGGGCTAGAAAACAGATTGCCCGCATATGAGGATGGGGAAGCTAGGCTAGTTTTTTTTCGCGGGTGGCGCTGGTGGCATTGGCGGCTTGGCGTAGCTTGCCGGTGGGTTAACGTTGGCCTGATCGCGGCGCTGGTCCGGTGGGCTGCTAGGCCGCAGTGGGGTCACAGGTGCTGGGGGCTTGGCCATCATTGGTCTCCGGTTCTTTGACAAATTCAACTGATGCTACATCCTTCGCGTCGATGAGTATTCCTTCGAGTTGAACTAGCACCTGCGTTTCTCCATTGGCCTGCCGAGTGACGTCAGTAATGAAAAAATGCCCATTCGACGACTCAGAAGGCCATCGGGACGGCCAGCCATAGATACGTGATCCGTCTTTCAATTGAAGCACGACGTAGCGGGGACAGTCGCAGAAGGCTCCAAACCATTCCCCAGGGTGGCCACTTCTTTTGCTGAGCCCGAGCTTTCGCGCGAGGGCGTGAATTCCATCAGTGTTAGTCAATGTTGAAACACCGACTCCCAGCAGGATAGCTGTAGCCATGGACGCCATGAGTGTGGATTCAGATGTCCATTCCCCCAATGAAAACCACCTTGATCCGATGCGTTCAGCGCCCCACTTTTCCATCGCGACTATCGCCTGAACAGCGACCGTAAAAACGAGAGCTTGAACAACACGCTCAAATTGAGATGGTTTGATGTGAGAGGTTAGGCCGAAGTAGACCCACGCGACGAGGAAGCCTGGTGCAAGGTACTGCAACAAAGCTACAACGTCTTTAGATAGTTCAGGCATGGCTCAGCATAGCGGCTCGCATGAGAATGACGAAGCGATTTGGGCGCAAAGAACCTTCTCCCGCCCGAAATCATCATGCCGCGTGCTGCGACACCGTCCAATATCCCGTCAAAGGTTGATCTGCCACGAGGCAAGCCGCCGTGCATGGCTATCACAGCGCTCCCCTGATGAAGACGACGGAACCCCCGAGCGCGCAGTGGAGACCCCGCCTCACCTGCCCTCTAAACAGCCCGTTTCTGCCGACCCTGCCGACCATGGGCGGCGCGCGGCGTGGTGCGGCCTCCAGGCTTTTTTTGAGTGGATTCTTGTGACGGGATTTGACGGCTTTTGACTGGCCGTTGAAACCAAAGTTGGGCACGAGTTACGTGACAGATTTTTGATGCGGATACTGGTGGAATGCGAACAGTATCGGTTGGTTGCCAAGGCGCCAATTCAAGGCATTTCCTTCGAATGCATGAAGTCTCATAGACAGGGGCGGCCAGCTACGATTGACTAGGCCGCCAACATTCGCGACATCCGAAGCACTCTGACTGTGCTCGCGGAGGAGCGTCATCCCATGAGACTCATTGAATGATCAAATCTGAGTTGCAAGCACGAGCACGCCGACTTATGGAAGGTCGCGCCAAAGCCGAAGATCTCGACCGCTTGTTCCTCGACCAACGAGAGACATCTCATGGGAAAGAGAGCTTTCGAGAGATCGGAGACTTCCTTGCGCATCGTGATCAGCGAAGCAAGGGCCCAGTCACTCAGCGAGTCCGCGATATCTTTACAAGCTTCCGTGTATGGAGTCTTGGGTTGCGTCGGCTGAGACCCACGCTCGATGACTTGAGAGCGGCAGGCTTGGCAAATCTGAGCTTGCTAACAGACGAAGAGCTCAAGATGGGCTCAGGACTTAGACGGGATGCCGCTCGACACAAATTCGACAAAGCACTACGCAAGCTAACTTCGGGCTATCCACTGTCTCAAAGCGACGAGGCTCTATTTCTTTTTCTTGCCAATCGATTTGTCTGGAAGCCCGCATTCACCGACGATGTACTTTACGAAGATCTTGTGCAGGTGTGTTTGTGCAATGGAGTGGTCGACGCTGCGGATCTTGCCAAGCTGGCGGGAGCAAAGAACTTCATAACGCTATGGGCAATAACTCGCCTTCATGGAGCCATCATCAAGGTGGCGGACGGCCGCCTAGCGACTTTGTATGCTGGTTTCGCGAATGACGCGCGCTTGCTTGAGGTCAAGGTTGATCTTGCATCTGATGGCTGGCCCAAGCCAATGCATGCACCGATTTGCATTTTTCTGACCGGGATGTGTGCAGACGATTTTTGCGGCACTGAGTTGCTGCAGACGCCTACGCCATGGATGTGGAACGACTGGAGTATGGCCATCGAACTTGGCGAAGATGGCAAACTTCACTTGCTCGCATAGGAGTTGCAGTGGCTGTCAAACCAACGGATTCGATGTGACGTTTGGGGCCAGAGGAGATGGCAGTTCAGTCCGCGTGTGTGGCATATCGGCAGCAAAGCTACTTCACGTCAGCGAGGGCAATGGGCTTCGCAACCGTGCGACCTACACTTCGATTCATCTCACACCCAACCACAATCACGCATGGCAGCAGAAAAGACTGTTCTTGAGACCGTTGCATCGATCGCGACTCTCGTAACTCCCGTGTTGCTCGCAATCCTGGGGGCAATCGGGTGGACTCTGAAAAATAAGATCGAATCCGCTCGTGCTGAAAGAGACAACCAGCAGGCCCGCATACGTGAGCTTGAGGACAGACTGCGCGAGGACAGAATCGCCACTTACAACGCGCTACTCGATCCTTTTTTTCTGCTTTTCACTACTGAGGCTTCGCTCGCCTCAGATCCCAAATACAAGAACAAAAATAAGAACGAAATTGCGGTCAGTCGCATGATGTCGTTTGAATACAGACAGGTGGGCTTCAAGCTCTCTCTCGTTGCCAACGACGAGGTTGTTCGGGCGTACAACTCGCTCATGCAGTTCTTCTATCAAATCGATGGAGACCAACGACCACTAGACCAAAAGACATCTCACTGGCTTGCATTGATGGCAACGCTGCTCTTGGAAATTCGCAGGAGCATGGGGAATCAAAGCAGTAGGCTTGACCGTTGGGAGATGATCGAATGGTTTATGAAGGACGCGCACATGATGAAAGACATGCATGAGCGCTCAGATCGGCAAGCACAAGCGCAATGAAAGCCAGTTGAGCGTCTGGACAAAACATGCACGTATACCGCGACGCACTGGAAGGGTTGCCACCAAGCCAATGGCCAAAACTTCACTTTAATTGGGATACATCATCAACGGCGTATCTCCATACCGTGGATGCCCCGTGTGGTCTTCTGCCCCGAGATCATGTGCCTGATGAACTGGAGCTTTCTCTAGGTTGGGCGCCCCTGTTATCCATTGACGCGCGCCTCGCTCCATATTTATAAAAAAGTCCGGAAGAGTTTAGACTCTTACGGACTGGTCACTGGTCCCCTCGACAGGAATCGAACCTGTATCTAGCGCTTAGGAGGCACTCGTTCTATCCATTGAACTACGAGGAGGACGGGCGATTGTAAAGGTGCCGCTGATGCGCCTGAGGACCATCGTTGAGAGCGCGTGAAGGAAGACCATTTTTCCACCAGCTTGAGGAAGCGCCTCTTGGTACGCAGAGCCTCCAGCGGGGCGAACGCCTAAAATGCCTCCCGCAATGACCCTCTCGATGACGCCTCCACAGTTCCACGCGCTGCTTCAAGCGGACGGACTTTATCCTGCCATGGAGGCCCTGAACCGCGGAGTGCCGCATCGGTACACGGGGGTTTTTCAAGTGATCGAGTCGCAGCTCATCAACGTCTTTCTCTACGACAAGCAGCACGAGATTCGGCCGGAGGCGCTGGCCGTGGTGGCACTGGACAACAGCTTTTGCCAGTTCGTGCTGCGCGATGGCTCGCTATTGGTGGACAACTCGATGCATGACGATCGGTTGCTGTCCAGTTCCTTCCGCGGGGTGGTGGTGGCCTACCACGGGGTGCCGGTGACGAACCCGCGCGGCGGCCTGTACGGCACGTTGTGCCACTTCGATTTCATCGAGCTGAGCCTGGCGCAGCCGCAGTTCGAATTGCTGCAGGCGGCGGGCGGGCTGCTCTACCCCTATCTGCCGCACCTGGATGGCCGGGTGTACAGCGCACCGCAGGTCGCCAGGGCGGCCGCCGGCTGAAGGCCCTGCACCGGTGACCGGCTGAGCCCTTTCAGTCGTACCGCACGGTGTAGATCAAGTCCACCGCGCTTTGTGCGCCGGTCTGGCCGCGCAGCGTGAGGCTCTTGGTCAGGTCATAAAAGATATACAGCGTGCCCAGGGCACCCGAAAGGCTGCGTTCGTAGGTCACGTACAGGTCTTTGGACAGCCGCTTGCCGAAGGTGAGCGCCGCTGCCGAAGCGTCCTCGCCCGAGCCCGGGCCCTTGAACCCGATTTCGTCGAGCCCGACGCGCTTGGCGAAGTTGCCCGCACCGGAATTGCCGTTGCCGCCCAGCAGGGCGAGCGCGGCCTGTTGCAGCAGCGCGGCTTCGGCGCCGCCGGCGGCGCCGCTGCGGCCCAGCACCACCCAGGAGAGTTTTTCCGCATCGGGCAGTTCCGGGTCGGAATAGAGCCGCACGCGCGGTGCCTTGGCCGAGCCGGTGACCTGCACGCCGGCGCGCACGCTGATGTTGGGTCGGATGGCGAGGATGTCGAGCGCCGGGTTGTCGTACGGGCCGTTGAAGCGCGCCAGACCCGTTTCCACATCGAGCGACTGGCCCCAGGCGCGGTAGCGGCCTTCCACGGTGCGCACTTCGCCGGTGACGCGTGGCGGTGCACCGGGCACGGTGGCGCCGCGGATTTCCAGCTCGCCGGCCAGGCGCGTGGTGATGCCATGCCCCTGCAATGCGAAGTCGTCGCCCAGGTTGAGGGTGACGGCGATGTCCGGAGGCTTGGCGGCTTCGACGCGGCCTGCGGCCTCGCCGGCACGTTCGGCCTGCTTGACGGTTTCGCGGTCTTTGGCCGCCGAGCGCACGACCACGTCGGTGCCCAGGCTGGGCGCGCCGGCCTCGGGCAGGATGATGGTGGCGCGGTCGGTGGTGAGCTTGCCGCGCAGGGTGAACTGGCCCTGCCGCAGCCGTGCCTGGAGGTTGCCGGACACGCTGACCTGCCGGTCCGCGCGCACCAGCACCTGCAGCGCGCGCGCTTCGGCGTCGAAATCCATCGCTATGCCGGACGAGGCCGCGGCGCTTGCGCCGGTGCTCCATGACACGCTGCCCTTGCCCGTGAGGGTGCCGCCGTCCTTCGGTGCCGCAGTGCGGTTGCCGCTGAAGCCGGCGATGCGCGCGTTGCTGCCCTGGCCGCCGTTCACGCGGAATTCGGTGATGTCGAGCCGGTCGCCGTTCAAGGTGGCGCGCAGCCGGCCGTCCTGCAGGTCCACACCGTCGATCAGCGACCGCACCGACAACTGGTCGGCCCCCAGCGTGCCGCTCCAGCGGGGGGCGGTGCGATTGCCTGCCAGGGCGACGTTGGCGTCCAGCGTGCCTTTCACGCGCCAGCCCGGCGGTGCGAGTGCCGACCACACGCCCACGTCCGGCAACTGCGCGCGCACGGTGGCGGCCAGCGGGGCATCGGCAGGCCATTGCCAGCCGCCGTCCGCACGGGCCAGGCGGGTGCTGCCTTCGGCCTGGACGCGGCCCGCGCGTTCGCTGTCCCATTGCAGGCGGGCGCGCACGGTGTCGCCCTCGGCCTGCAGTTGCACTTCGGCCTGGCGCACGCCGGCGGGCGTGCCGGGCCCTTCGCTGGCCTGCGCACGGCCGGCGCCCTGGCCCTGGCCGCTGCTGCGCACCACTGTGGTCGCGGGCGGGGCACTGCCGGCCAGCACGCGGATGTCGCCGCTGGCGCGCCGCACGCTGGCCGTGGCGCGCAGGGTTTCGCCAGCGTCCACATCCCAGTCGCCGTCGAACACCAGATTGCCTGCAAGGCCCAGGCGCTGCAGCGCTTCCTGGCCCTGCGGACCGAATGCGTCGGTCCAGGCCATGGGCAGGCCTTGCAGGCGGCCCTGGGTGCGCAGCGCGATGGCGCCGTTGGCGCCCTGCGCAAAGCGCACGGGCTCCCAGCTCAGCGTGACTTGCCCCGGCGCAGGGCCTGAGACGGTGGCGCCGCCGCCCGAGGTTTCCACCTGCAGGCCGGGCGCCTGGCGCGTGGTGATGGACAGGGGCTGGTTGAACTGCACCGTCCAGGGGCCGGGCAATTGTTCGTCGCGTGCCTGGGCGCGCAGTTCTGTGATCTGGGCGCTCCATTGGCCGGGCGTCGCCGTGCCCCCGGTGCCGCGCAGGCGCAGGTCGAGCCGGCGCCGGTCCACGCGTGCCTCGCCGTCCAGCGACAGGGTGGATTGGGCCAATCCACCGGCCGCATCGGCGCGCACGGCCGTGAGCCGAACGGACAGGGGCGCCGCCGAGCCGCTGGCGGGCAACGAGACATCGAAGCGCGGCGCGGTGAGCCGGGCCTGCCATTCGAACCGCTCGCTGGCAGCGGCGCGGGCCGTGCCTGCGGCGGCCGGCGCGAGCAAGCCTGCCGCCTGCAATTGCCGCTGCAGGGTCTGCCAGCCGCCGTTCCAGCGGGTGGTGAACTGGGCGTCGCCTTGCATGGCCGCGCCGCGCAGGGCCGTGGCCAGACCGGGCAGTGACTCGACCCAGTGCTGTACGCGCTGTGCATCGGCCACGCGCAATTCCAACTGCCCGTCGCCTGCGCGCGGGGCGATCTGGCCATCCAGCTTCGCCGTGGCGCCGGGCACGGTGGCCTGCAACTGGCCTTTCACCGACAGGTCGGCCGTGCCGATCTGCAGTGACTGTGCGTTGACCTGAGCTTGCAAGGCATCCAACTGCAGGCGCGCGAGCGTGAGCCGGCTGCCTTGCCAGGTGCCTTCGGTGTTCAGGCGCTCGACACGCAGCGCCGCGCCGGAGCCCGCGCGGCGCGGTGCCGCAGCCCCGGTGGCGCGCAGGTCGGCGGAAAAGCGCACCAGCGGATCGTCGTCGCCGCCTTCGCTGCGGGCCTGGGCTTGCCCCGCGATGGGCGTGGCGTCGAGCGTGCTGTACACGGCGCTGGGGCGCAGGCCACGCACTTCGGCGCGGCCTTCCATGGCACGCGTGGCAGGGGTGAAGCGGCCTTGCAGTGCGACGGTGCCGTTGCCGATGCGGGCGGTGGCTTCAGGAATGGTCCATTGCGCACCGTCGAAATCGACCTGGGCGTCGATGCCCTCCAGCGGCAGCTTGGCCTGGTCCCAGGGGCCGGGCAGGGCATTGCGCAGTTGCGCTGCGATGGCCCAGCCGGTGGTGGCAGCGCCAGGCGCGGCCGCAGCCGGGTCCACGCGCACTTGCCCGCTCAGCAACGTGGCGGGCGCCTGCGGCCACAGGGCGGCGAGGTCGAGCGAGGCGACATCAGCCTTGGCCTGCACCAGCGGCTGCGTTGCCCAGGGCGCGACCTCTGCCTGCACATCGGCGCGCATGGGCTCGGCCGGTAGTGCAGAGCGGGCCACAGACTTGGCTGGCTTGGTAGCTGCTGTTTTGGAAGCGGTGTTTGAAGGGGCGCGTGCGGCTGTGGGAGCGGATGCCGAGGGCAATGGGGCACTCGTTGTCAACGGCGCTGCGGTCTGGGCCTGCAGTTGCGCGGTGATCTGCAGGCGAGCCGCCGCGGTGGCCAGCGTGCCTTTGGCCTCGGCGTGGGCCTTGGCTTCGAGGTCGTCCCCGCCGCCCGGCGATGCCGTGCGCACGGTGCCGTCGGCCCGCAGCTCCAGCGCCATGGGCGACTGGGCCTGCACGGTGGCCTGGCCCGAATAAATGCCTTGGGCGAACGCCACGTTGTCCACCACCAGGCGGTGGTGCGTGCCGTCGTAGCGGTAGCGGCCCGCCAAACCTTGCGCTATGACTGGGCTGGGCGCGGCCCAGATGATCGAATCCACGCGAAAGGGCACGTCGATGCGCAGCGGCAGCACCAGCGATTCCAGCGGCTGCGGCGGTGCTTCGGGTTCGGTGCGGGGCGGGCCCTGCGGCGTGATGCGCACCTCGGCAGCATGCACCTCGCCCAGCGTCAACTGGCGTTGCAGCAGCGGGGCCAATTGCCAGCCGATGCGCGCGTCGTTCACCTCGACCGCCAGCGTGGGGCTGCTCCAGCGCAGCCAGCCGATGTGGCCACCCGCGCGCAGCGAGCCCGTCACGTCACGGGTTTCGAGCCGTTGGTCGGCTGGCAGGTAGCGCGCCGCCCGGTCCAGCGTGGTCGCCAGCGAGGCCTGGCCACCGGCCCACCACCACGCCGCACCAAGAACGATCGCGACCAGGGCCAGCAGCGCGGCCAAGGTCCACAGCGCAATGCGCCAACCGCGCCGGCGCCGGGGCGCAGGAACGGGGGCCGCAGCGGCGGCGTAGGGGTTGCGGGATGGGCGGTCTGCCATGGGGTCAAAGGTCTCGGGTGGGGGTCAGAAGCTGAAACCCAGCCGTAGGTGCAGCCGCAGTTGCTTGGCCTGCACGCCGTAGGCCACGTCGGCCTGCAGCGGGCCGACCGGGCTGCGCCAGCGCAGGCCCGCACCCACGCCGACGCGCGGGTCCAGGTCGCCCGCGCGGTCGGCCACGGCGCCGGCATCGATGAACACGGCGCTTTCGAAGTCGGTGCGGTTGCCGCGGAATTCGATGGGACGCTGCCATTCGGCGCTGGCCACGGTCAGGTAGCGGCCGCCATACAGTTGGCCGTTGGTGGTGCGCGCGCCGATTTCGCGGTAGCCGTAGCCCCGCACCGTGGTGTCGCCGCCGGTCAGGAACAGCGTGGTCACCGGAATCTCGGCGCCGCGCCGTGCAATGACCGCGCCGCCTTCGGCGCGCAGCGCCAGGCGGCTGGTGCGCGTCACGCCCTCGCCCATGTCCACGCGGCCCATAGGATAGAACGATTGCCATCGGGCGTAGGCCCGCACGAATGGGTCGCGCTCGGGCCGCAGCGTGGTGCCCACGCCCAGTTCGGCGGCCAGGCCGAAACCGCGTGTGGGGTTGGTCGTGTTGTTGAAGTAGCGGCCCGTCCAGCCATAGTTGGCGCTGATGGCTGCGCTGGAGGGCGGCGCATCCGTGCCCTGGCTCTTGGCGGTGTCGTGCTGCAGGAAATAGCTGCGGTCGATGTGGTCGGTGCTCTTGCTGCGGCCGCCGCGCAGGCGGGTGCTGTTGACCTCGTAGTCGCCGGTGGTTTCGCGCTGCACCTGTGCGCCGGTGAACCATCGCCAGCCGTCTTCGCCCGGCAAGTCGGTCCAGTCGGTGGACAACAGCTTGTTCTTGCGGTCCACCGAGACCTTGCTGACTGCGCGCCAGCCGATGCCGGGCAGTTTGTTGTGGATGTGGTCCACGCTCAGCCGCGGGCCGCTGTCGGTAGAAAGGCCCACGCCGAACACCACCTTTTGCAGCGGCGCCTCACGCACCTGAGCCACCACGGGCGCCGCCTGCGGATCGGTGCCGTCGGTCTCCAGGGACAGGAACACGGCGTCGTAATAGCCGCTGCTGGCAAGGCGCAACTGGGCGTCGAGCAACTGGGTTTCGCTGTAGTCGGCCCCGGTGGGCAGCCGTGCGATGCGGCGCGCTCCGTCGGCGCTGTAGCGTTCGCCGCCTTGCACCCGCAGTGCGCCGAAGCGGTAGGGCGGGCCGGGGTCGTACGTCACGCCCAGCTTGGCTTCGTTGCGGTCGGCATCGATCTCGGCGCGGCTTTTGGCGATGCTGGCCGTGGGGTAGCGGCTGGTCTGCAACTGGCGCAGACCTTGGGACTTGGCGCCGTCCCATGCGTCTTGCGTGAAGGGCTGTCCGGGCGTGAGCGACCAGCTGCGCTGCAGGCGGGCCCGGCGGTTGGCGAACTTCGGAGAGTCGGCTTCGGCGCCGGTGAAATCGATGTCGGCGCTGGCCACGCGGGTCTGCGGGCCGGGCTCCACCTCTACCGTGATGGTGCGCGGCGCGCCTGCGGCGTCGGGCGTCTCTTGCATCGTGATGGTGAGCGTAGGGCTGAAGTAGCCCAGGGTGCCCAGCAGTTCGCGGGCATTGGCCTCGGCCGCACCCAGCAGGCGGGTGATTTCGCTGGACTGCAGGTCGGGCAACTGGCGAAAGCGCTGCAGTTCCATGTGGCGCGTGAGGTATTCGCGAACGGCCTCCGGGCCCCGCACCTCCAGCGAAAACGCATCCGGCCCCGTGCCGGCTCCGGCGTCGGACTGAATGGTGTTGTTGTCGACCGTGCCTTCTTTCGCGCCGGGCAGCAGGCTGCAGCCCTGCAGCGCCACGAGGCTCGAAAGCAGCAACGCCGGCCACAAGGCCGGCGTCGGGAATCGTCTCGAAGAATGGAGGGCGTTGAGGGACACGTAAAAGAGGGCTTTGATAAGGCTGGCGGGAAGGGGCTGCGAAGCCGCCTCAACCTGAAAGGCGTGGCGGCAATTGGGGGCACTATGGCCTGAAAAGTGCTCAGGCGCTGTCAGACAGCGGCGCGCGCTGCGCTGCCCGGCCGGGTTATTTGGACAGCAGCCGCATCGTCTCTTCGAGGCCCTTCAGCGACAGCGGGTACATGCGCTGGCCCACGATCTGCTGAATGATGCCGATGCTCTGCCGGTACTGCCACACGCCCTGCGGCTCGGGGTTGATCCAGGCGAACCGGGGAAAGGCGTGGATCAGCCGCTGCAGCCATTCGGCCCCGGCCTCTTCGTTGTTGTATTCGACGCTGCCGCCGGGCTGCAGGATCTCGTACGGGCTCATGGTGGCGTCGCCCACGAAGATGAGCTTGTAGTCCTTGTTGTACTTGCGGATGATGTCCCAGGTCGGAAACTTCTCGGCGAAGCGGCGGCGGTTGTTCTTCCACATGAAGTCGTACACGCAGTTGTGGAAGTAATAGAACTCCAGGTGCTTGAACTCGGTCTTCACGGCCGAGAAAAGCTCTTCCACGCGCTGCACGTGCTCGTCCATCGTGCCGCCCACGTCCATCAGCAGCAGCACCTTCACATTGTTGTGGCGCTCGGGAATCATCTTGATGTCCAGGTACCCCGCGTTCGCCGCCGTGCTGCGGATGGTGTCTGGCAGGTCGAGCTCCATCTCATGGCCTTCGCGCGCGAACTTGCGCAGCCGCCGCAGCGCCACCTTGATGTTGCGCGTGCCCAGCTCCTGCGTGTCGTCGTAATCCTTGTAGGCGCGCTGGTCCCACACCTTCACGGCGCTCTTGTTCTTGCCTGCGCCGCCGATGCGCACGCCCTGGGGGTTGTAGCCGCCGTGGCCGAACGGGCTGGTGCCGCCTGTGCCGATCCACTTGTTGCCGCCTTCATGGCGCTCCTTCTGCTCTTCCAGGCGCTTCTTGAGCGTCTCCATCAGCTCGTCCCAGCCCATCTTCTCGATGGCCGCCTTCTGCTCGGGCGTGAGTTCGCGCTCCAGGATCTTGCGCAGCCAGTCGGCGGGGATGTCCTTGCGGAAATCGGCCACCATCTCCACGCCCTTGAAATAGGCGCCGAAGGCCCGGTCGAACTTGTCGAAGTGCTTCTCGTCCTTCACGAGCACCGTGCGCGCTAGGTGGTAGAAATCGTCCAGGCTCCAGGCGTCGTCCGAGTTCGGGCCCACGACGCCGGCCTGCAGGGCCTCCAGCAGCGTGAGGTATTCCTTCACCGACACCGGCAGTTGGCCGGCGCGCAGGGTGTAGAAGAAATCGATCAGCATGGGTTGAAGCCTTTTAGCCGTCTGGCGCTTATTCCACTAGGGTGTGCTGCTGCAAAAGGTATAGCAACTGGGCCTTGGCCTCGGGCCACTCGCCCGAGCGCATGCTGTACATCACCGTGTCGCGGATGGTGCCGTCGCGGCGCAGCGCATGGCCGCGCAGCACGCCGTCTTTGCGGGCGCCCAGGCGTTCGATGGCGCGCTGTGAGGCGAAGTTGTAGTTGTCGGTGCGCCAGCCCACCACGTGGCTGCCCAGCGTCTCGAAGGCGTGTCCCATCATGAGCAGCTTGCAGGTGGTGTTGACGTGCGTGCGCTGCACGCTCTTGGCATACCAGGTGAAGCCGATCTCCACGCGCTTCACGGCCGGCACGATGTCGTGGTAGCTGGTGGTGCCCAGCACCTTGCCGGTGTCTTCCTGCACCACGGCGAATGCGAACCGGTGGCCCTGCTCGCGCCCCGCCAGGGCAGTTTCGATATAGGCGCGCACATCCTGCGGCTCGGGCACGGAGGTGATGCGCAGCGTCCACAGCGCGCCGTCGGTGGCTGCGGCGCGCAAACCCTCTTCGTGCGACAGTGCCAGGGGCTCCAGGCGGATGCCGCGATCGCGCAGGGTGACGGGTTCAACGAAAGCCATGGAAAGAATCACTCCTTGTCGCGCGGTAAGCGGCTGGCGCGCCAGCGCCGCGCCGCTTGCAGGCCGAAGCCGCCGCCCAGGCCCACGAGCGCGATGCCCGCCAGGCTGGACGGGCCATAGCCCGAAGAAAAAATGTCGAAGCCCAGCAGGTGGCCGATCCAGTAGCCCGCGAGCGCACCGCCCACGAAGCCCACGGCGTCCGACAGGCCTTCCATCAACAGGCGGCGCGCGCTGCTCATCGCGCGCCCTTCAGCGGTTGCGCTGGTTCATGAACACCAGCTTCTCGAACAGGCCCACGTCCTGTTCGTTCTTCAGCAAGGCGCCCACCAGCGGCGGCACGGACACTTTCTGGTCGGCGCTTTGCAGGGCTTCGAGCGGAATGTCTTCGGCCACCAGCAGCTTGAGCCAGTCGATGAGTTCGCTGGTCGAGGGTTTCTTTTTCAGGCCGGGCAGGCCGCGCACGTCGTAGAACGTCTTCATCGCCACGGCGAGCAGTTCGCTCTTGAGCGTGGGGAAATGCACGTGGACGATCTTGCGCATCGTCTCGGCTTCGGGGAACTTGATGTAGTGAAAGAAGCAGCGGCGCAGGAAGGCGTCGGGCAGTTCTTTTTCGTTGTTGGACGTGATGAAGACCAGCGGCCGGTGCTTGGCGCGGATGAGTTCGCGCGTTTCGTAGCAGTAGAACTCCATGCGGTCGATCTCGCGCAGCAGGTCGTTCGGGAATTCGATGTCGGCCTTGTCGATCTCATCGATCAGCAGCGCCACGGGCTGGTCGGCCGTGAAGGCCTGCCAGAGCACGCCCTGCACGATGTAGTTGCGGATGTCCTTCACGCGCTCGCTGCTCTCGGCATCGCCGAGCTGGCTGTCGCGCAGGCGGCTCACGGCGTCGTACTCATACAGGCCCTGCTGCGCCTTGGTGGTGGACTTGATGTGCCACTGCAGCAGCGGCATGCCCAGTTCGCGCGAGACCTCCTCGGCCAGCATCGTCTTGCCGGTCCCCGGCTCGCCCTTGACGAGCAGCGGCCGCTGCAAAGTGATGGCCGCGTTCACCGCGAGCATCAGGTCCTGGGTGGCAACGTAACTCTGTGAGCCTTGGAATTTCATGGGCCGTAAATAGGGTAATCGTTGATAAAAGGCCTGGAAAGGCGCTGGCTATAATCGTTTTCTGCCCGAGCACCGACAAACTTCCACGAGATTGTGCGCGCAAAATGAACAAGAAGTTGACCACGATATTCGCCCTGGCTGTCGCTTGCGTGACCGCAGTTTCGCAGGCCCAGGAGACCAAGGGCGATGCCAAGGCGGGCCAAGGCAAGATCGCCATGTGCATCGGCTGCCACAGCATTCCAGGGTACCAGGCCAGCTTTCCCGAAGTGCACAAAGTGCCCATGATTTCGGGACAGGGCGAGCGCTACATCGCCTCGGCCCTCAACGCCTACAAGAAGGGCGATCGCAAGCACCCGACCATGCGCGGCATTGCCGATTCGCTCACCGACCAGGACATCGCCGATGTCTCGGCCTACTACTCAGCGCAGGTGCGCGAAGGCGCCAACCTGCCGGCCAAGCCCACCCGCGAGCCCAGCGCGCAGGTGGCGCAGCTGCTGCAAAAGGGCGCGTGCGTGTCCTGCCATGGCGACAACTTCTCCAAGCCCATCGATCCGTCGTACCCCAAGCTGTCCGGCCAGCATGCGGACTACCTTTTCGTGGCACTGAAGGCCTACAAGGCCGATCCGAACAATGCCCACCTGGGCCGCTCCAACGCCATCATGGCGGGCATCGCCAAGCAGTTCACCAATGCCGAGCTGAAGGCACTGGCCGGCTACATCGGCTCGCTCGATGGCGAACTGCAAGTGGTGCCGCAGTCGCGCTTCCGCTAATTCGTTCACGGGGAATCACTTCCCCGTCGCTTTCCTTGAAACCCGCCGCCCGGCGGGTTTTCTTTTGGCCGGTTCCTGCAAGAACGGCCGTGCGCGAGCGTTATATTTTGGTCGCGGCACCCGCTGACCGAATGGCTGGGTGCCGCATCGGTCCTTCAGGGGTGCGGCGCGCCAGCGCTCAAATCCTGTTCGTCATTCCTTCCAATCTGCATTGCAACGGGGGCCATCGCATGAGCATTTCCATCGTGGGGCGTTTTCTAGTCAAACCTTCCGAATTGTCGGAGTCCGGGCGGCTTGCCCTGGCATTGGTCGATGGTGGCCAGGAATGGCTGAACTGGGCGATCACCTCACCCAGCGCGCACTACCATTTTTCCGATGAAGCGGCGCTGGTGAACGACGTCCAGCAAGGTCTTCACGGCTCCGCCCTGGCGCTGCTGCCTGGCATGGGCCTGATGGTCAGCCCGGGCAAGCTGATGACGCTGGAATTGAGCGATCTGCAAACTTTGGCCCGGTCGGAATCGGGCGATGCAGAACCTGCGGTGACGGCGGAGGTTCAGCGCATTCTTCGCGAGCATCGGCTGCTGACGGCGGCGGATTTCGAGAGCGCACGGGCTTTCGTCGGTTCGCTCGGCGTGGCCGATTCGCCTGTGTTCCAGAGCATAGAGCTCCTCGATGCCATGGCGCTGTGCGCATTGCCTGGGCTCGCGGCGGACGGCTCGGCTCCCTCGCAGGCGTTGCAGGAAGAAGCTGCAGCGTTCGGCATTCGCCTATCGCACACGCCGCGCGAGTTTGCCGACTACTACCGGACCTATCTGCACTTGGCCAACACGCTGCCGGGCTTGGCGCAGGCAACCGCCGCACAGCGCGAAGAAGCGGCTGACGCAGCGCTGCAAGCCTTGCTGCCTGCGCTGTTCGGTGCGCTGGAAACCCTCAGTTTGGCGAACACGGCCGTGTCTCCGATGGAAGTGGGCTACGCCATCGCCAACTGGCTGTCGCAGGGTCGGCGCATCGGGTTTTCGCGGCTCTCCGAAGGGGTCCGCTGCATCGTCGAAGGGGCGAACTACCGCGGAGAAACAGGTGAGCAGGCGGCGCGCGTTGTGGAAACCACCTTGCAGCAGGCGATGGCAGTGCTGGCGGCCAATCGACCGAATCAAGGTGCGGTGGGTCAGGACGGTGCGACGCTGACGTTGCCGGTCGGCAAACAGAACCAGCAGGTGGAGATACAGGTCGCAGGCACGGGTACGGTATCGCTGAGCCGGATCGGCAGCGCACTTACCGCCTGACGGCGCACCGATCACCGTGCAGAGGGGCTCTACCCCCGCACGGACCGGTCGAACAGTTCCAGCGGCGCTGGCCGGCCGAAGTGATAGCCCTGGGCCTGGGCGCAGCCCATGGCCCGCAGTTGCCGCGCCTCGCCTTCGGTTTCCACGCCCTCGGCCACCACGGTCACGCCGAACCCTTGGGCGATGTTGAGCACGGCGGTGACGATGGCCGCGTCTTGCGGTGAATGCAGCAGGTTGCGCACGAATCGCTGGTCGATCTTGAGGCAATCGAACGGCAGCCGGCTCAGATAGGCCAGCGATGAATACCCGGTGCCGAAGTCGTCGATGGCGATCTTCACGCCCAGCGCGCGAATGGCGGCCAGCCGCGCCTGCGTCACGCCGTCGTCTTCGATCAGCACCGACTCGGTCAGCTCCAGCGTGAGGTGGTCCGGTGGCAACCCGCTGTCGCGCAGCACCTGCTGCAGCGTGGCGGGAAAATCCGATTGAATGAGCTGGCGGGCCGATACGTTCACATGCAGGTCGAATCCCTCGGGCAATTGCGCCAGCTGGTGGGCAATGGCGTGCGTGGCCGCGCGCAGCACCCAGTCGCCCAGGGCCAGGATGAGGTCGGACTCTTCCGCGATGGGGATGAAGACACCCGGCGGAACCAATCCGCGCGAGGGGCTGTTCCAGCGCACCAGCGCCTCCGCGCCTGTGACGCGACCACTGGCAAGGTCGATGACAGGCTGGTAATGCACGATGAACTGGCCTTTTTCCAGCGCCTGGCGCAACTCGATGGCCAGCCGCGTGCGCTCCATCGACTGCTCCACCATGCACGGCTCGAACACCACGCATTGGTTGCGGCCGCGGCGCTTGGCTTCGCCCAGGGCAATGCTGCCGTTGCGCAGCCATTCTGCGAGCTGGTCGCCCACCAGCGATCCCGCGACCACGCCGACCGACGCGTTGAGCATGACCTCGTCCGCGCCCACCGAGAACGGCGTGGAGAAAAGGCCCAGCACGGCCTTGCCGATGGTGTCTTCCGCCGCGGCCTCGCCATCCAGGTGCAGCAGCGCGAACTCGTCGCCGCCCAGCCGTGCCATCAGCACGGTGGCCGGCAGGCGCTGGCGCATGCGTTCGGCGATGGCCTGCATCAGCCGGTCGCCGGTGCCGAAGCCCACGCTGTCGTTGATGGCGCGAAAGGCATCCAGCCCCACGAGGCTGAGCACGGCCCAGCGTGGGGAGGTCCAGTCGGCCTTTTCCAGCAGGCCGCGCCGGGTGAGCAGGCGGGTGAGGGGGTCGCCCAGCAATTGCTCGCGCATCTGCAGGAACGACTGCCGGAGCCGGTCGGCCATCTGGTTGAAGGCCTGGATGAGGGTGGTGGTCTCCCGCAGTGCGCTGGTGTGGCGCAGCAGGCCGGGCTCCCAGTCGCCGCGCGACAGCCGGTTGGCGGCTTCGGCGGTGAGCAGGATGGGGCGCGCCACGCGCTGCACCACCCACAGGCCCAGCAGCAACCCGAGCAGCGCGATGCCGCTGGCCGCGAGGATGTACCGGCGGCTGATCACGCGCGTGTCGCCCAGCAGGTCGGATTCGGGCAGCAGCACCACGATGCGCCAGTCGATGCCGGGCTGCTGCGTGAACGGGGTGACGCGTGCGAAGTAGCGTTCGCCGCTGTGCTGGAATTGAAAGTCCATTCCCGCGTCGGACCGGGTTCGCGGCAGGGCGGCGGCGGCGGCGCGGATGGGCGCGCTGGCGCTCAGCCCGGCGGTGAGCCGCTCCCGTTCGCCGGTGCGTGAAACGGGCTGCTCGGACAGTACCGAGCCGCCTTCGGACTGCGCTACCAGCCGCTGGTCCACGTCCAGAATGAAGATGTGGCCGTGCCCGCGCAAGGGGTCGTCGCGCAGGAAATGGTTGAGCGTGTCGAGCCGGACGTCGGCTTCCATCACGCCCACCATCTGGCCGTTGGCGACCACGGCGGAGGCGGCGGAGATGGTCACATCGGCACGCTCGCCGGCGGTGGTGTAGATGGGCGACCAGCCGGGTTTTCCGGTGCGGGCCACCGGCACATACCAGGGCCGCACGCGCGGGTCGTAGCCGCGAAACGATGCCGACACCGAATCGGGCGTGCCGGTCTGGTACACGTGCATCAGGCCTTCGGTGGAGCGGTCCTTGAGGATCAGCCGGTAGCTGTCCGCCTCGCGGCGCAGGCCGGTGTATTCGCCGTCGCGGCTGCCGAAGCTCAGCAGGCTGATCTGCCGTTCGTCGCGGTACAGCGCATCGAACACCGCGCGAAGGTGCTCGTGAATGGGGCGCATGTCGCCGGGCTGGTAGAGGCCGTGGCGGCCGATCGCATCGGCGATTTCGCGCTGTATTTCGAAAGGCCGCGACAGGAACCGCGACAGGCGGTCCTGCGAGGTTTGCGTTACCGCGTTCAGCAGGCGAACGCTCTCCTGGTCGATCAGGTGGCCGATCTGCCGCTGCTGGGTGAAGGCATGCAGCCCCGCGGTGGCCGCGAACAGAACGGCGAACGGTACGGCAATGGCGGTGCGCAGGGAGATCTGCCACCGGCGCATGTCAGGCCGTCCTGTCCGGTGCAGGGGCGTTGGGTGTCCCCGGCCGATGGGCGCGGCGGTGCGCCGCAGAGAGCTCCGCCGTGCAGCGCCCGGCCTTCAAGGCAGGTGTCGGAGTGCGTTCGGTCCCGAGCATGGTTTGGTGGTGTGGTGCGGTGGTGGCGGCGGAGCCGGCATCAGTCCCGGGTGGCGCGCCGCTGCACGCAGGCGACGTAGGCATCGCCATCGGGCGGGCGGCCGGAGCGCTGGCTTTCCCACAGCATCTGCCCCAGGCACTCCATGGCGGCATGGTGGGCATCGTGCAGCGAATCAAGGCGTGCGGCCAACAGCTCGACGGCCTGGCGGATGCCGCGCGGCTGGTCGATGCTGCACTGCTCGCTGATGGACAGGTGCATCGACAGGTGCAGGAACGGATTAGCGCGGTCCGGCGTCTCGTCGTAATTGCGGGCCAGGGCCGCATCGACATCGGCGAGGTCGGAGTGGTATTCGGGGTGTTCCGCGATCCACAGGCTGGCCAGCGTCTCGATGGCTTCCATGGGCTGGCCGGCCTGGGATTTGGCGTACACGGCGCAGAAAAAGCGCCGCACATCGGCTTGGGAAGGGTTGAACATGTCAGCCAGCGTAGCACGGGCCACAGGGGTTTTGGGGCCTTCCTGCAATGCTCGGCCGCAGGCATTCCGGTATGCGGAGCGCCGGCACGGCCTGCGGCTGGGTGCGTGCCCCGATCCCAGGGTTTATCAGAAGGTTTCCCAGTCGTCGGCGTTGTGCTTGCCGCCCGATGCGGGCGCTGCAGCCGGTGCGTTGGCGGGCGGCGGAGCCATCGCGCGCGGCTTCTGGGTGGGTGCCTTCGATGCCGCAGGGGCTTTGCCTGCCGTGGGCTTCGCTGCACCGGGTGCCGTGGCCGAAGGTGCAGCCAGGCGGGCGCGCGCCGGTTGGGCCACCGCTCTCGGTGCTGGTGCTGGGGCGGCGCGTGCGGGCAGGGCGACCGGCTTGCGCACGGGGGCTGCTGGCGCTGATGCCACGTAGGCAGATGAGGCAGAAGAAGCACCGCTGCCGGCGGCCAGCTTGAAGACGGCCACGGCCTGCACCAGTTGGTCGGCCTGCACGCGCAGGCCGGAGGCCGCTGCTGCGCTTTCCTCGACCAGCGCGGCGTTCTGCTGGGTGGCCTGGTCCATCTGCACCACGGCTTCGCCGACCTGCGCCACACCGTCGCTCTGCTCGCGGCTGGCGGCGCTGATCTCGCCCACGATGGCGGTCACGCGGCGGATGGAGGTCACCACTTCCGTCATGGTGTTGCCGGCCTGGTCCACCAGCGCCGTACCTTGTTCCACACGCTCCACGCTGGCGCTGATGAGGTCCTTGATTTCCTTGGCCGCATCGGCCGAGCGGCCCGCCAGGCTGCGCACCTCGCTGGCCACCACCGCGAAGCCGCGGCCCTGCTCGCCCGCGCGGGCGGCTTCCACCGCGGCATTGAGCGCCAGGATGTTGGTCTGGAACGCGATGCTGTCGATCACCGAGATGATGTCCGCGATCTTGCGCGAGCTCTCGTTGATGCCCTTCATGGTGTCCACCACCTGGTTCACCACCTCACCGCCCTTGACGGCCACTTCGCTCGCGTCCTGGGCCAACTGGTTCGCCTGGCGTGCGTTGTCGGCGTTCTGGCGCACCGTGCTGCCCAGCTCTTCCATCGACGCGGCGGTTTGCTCCAGGGCCGATGCCTGCTGCTCGGTGCGCTGGCTCAGGTCGTTGTTGCCCTGGGAGATTTCGGCGCTGGCCGTGGCCACGCTCTCGGCGTTGCCGCGCACGGCGCTCACGGTCTGCACCAGGTTGTTCTGCATGCGCTGCAGGGCGGTGAGCAGCGTGCCGGTTTCGTCCTTCGAGTGCGAGACGATCGGCACGCTCAGGTTGCCATCGGCCACGCGGTCGGCGGCGTCCACGGCGTCTTGCAGCGGGGCGGTGACCGAACGGGTGATGAAGAAGGCGCAGACCATGCCGATCAGGGCCGCGATGAGCGCCACGATCCAGACGATCATGCGGGCGTTCAGGTAAGCGGCATGGGCCACTTCGCCCCCTTGCTGCATGTTCTTTTCCTGCAGTTCGACCATCTTTCGCAACGTGGCGAGATAAGTGCCCTGGATGGCATAGCGCGGGCCGAACAGCAGTTGCTGGCCTTCTTCGTTCTTGTTCTGGATGCCGAGCGTGGCGACTTCCTGGCTGAAGGCGATGTAGGTCGCGCTCTGGGCCTTGATGTCCTGGATGAGGGCACGCTCCTCGGCGGTGTCGGCCAGTTTTTCCAGCGTGCCGACGAGCGTGCCGGTGGTCGCGATGTTCTTGTCCAGTGCGGCCTTGTTCGGGGCCATGGAATTTTCGTCAGCCAGGATGATCAGGTTGCGCACGAGGCGTGCCGTGTCCATCGTGAGGTACGACAGCTGCTGGCTGGCGGCGGCCTTGGGGTACAGGTCGGTGATGAGCTGCTGCGAGGCTTCGTCCTGGTCGGCCAGGCGAAAAAGGCTCATGCCGGTGATGATGGCCATCAGCAGCAGCACTACGCCGAAGCCGAGGCCCAGGCGAACGCCCAGTTTGAGATTGTTCATGGGAGTCTTCTAGGAAAGGTGCTTGGACAGAGATAGCGGGGAGGCAGCCGCGGGCGACTGTCTATTTGTCAGCAATCGTAACCACTAAAACTGAAGCCTTCTTGAGCACGGTCATTTTCAAAGGGCTCCCCGAGCCGCCTGTGGGGAAAACTCAACAGGTGTAACCGGCCTTCGGTTGGCCGTGGTCATGACGGCATGGCTGACAAAGGCCTCGTTCAGCGGCGGCGCGTGCCCAGCGTGCGAGAGATCGCCTCGGCCGCCTTGAGCAGCGCGGGCAGCAACTGTGTCTGCATCATCTCGGCGCTGGTGCGGTTGGCCTGTCCGCTGATGTTGAGCGCTGCCACAGTCTCCCCGGCGCGGTTGCGCAGCGGCGCGGCGACGGAGATCAGGCCTTCTTCCAGTTCCTGGTTGATCAGGCACCAGCCTTGCGTGCGCGCCTGCCGCACGGCGGCCAGAAGGTTTTCGTCGTCCAGCAGGGTGTGGGGGGTCAACTGCCGGCGAGGCAGGTTTTGCAGCAGCGCCATCACCGCGTCGTCCGATTGGCCGGCCAGCAGCACGCGGCCCATCGATGTCCAGAAGGCCGGCAGGCGCGAGCCGACGCCGAGGTTGGTGCTCATGATTTTGTGAGTGTGCACGCGCAGCACGTAGACGATGTCCCGGCCGTCCAGCACGGCGGCCGAACACGACTCGTGCACCTGGTCCACCAGCGCTTCCATGGTCGGCTCGGCCAGGTCCCAGATCGGCATGGACGACAGATAGGCAAAGCCCAGGTCCAGGATGCGGGGCGTGAGGCGGAACAGCCGGCCGTCGGTGTCCACATAACCCAGCGTCTGCAGCGTGAGCAGGATGCGCCGCGCGCCGGCCCGGGTGAGGCCGGTGCGGGCGGCCACGTCGCTCAGCGTCTGCTGCGGCGCGGTGGCGCTGAACGAGCGGATCACCTCCAGGCCGCGGGCGAACGACTGCACATAGCTGTCGCCTGGCTTAGGGTTATCACCGATCTCCGGGGGGCTGTCGCTCATTGGGATTTGGTCCTAAAATTCATTATACGAACATTTGTTCTATATGCGAACAAATGCCCAGCCGCTCAGGCGGGACCCGAATTTTCACCTTTTGCACCCCCACCTCCCATGATCAACAAGATTGCGGATTCCGTGGCCCAGGCCCTTTCGGGCATTCAGGATGGCGCCACCGTGCTTATCGGCGGCTTCGGCACGGCCGGCATTCCAGGCGAACTGATCGACGGCCTGATCGAGCAGGGCGCGCGCGACCTCACCGTGGTGAACAACAACGCCGGTAACGCCGACACGGGCCTGGCGGCCCTGCTGAAGGCGGGCCGGGTGCGCAAGATCATCTGTAGCTTTCCGCGCCAGGTCGACAGCTATGTGTTCGACGGGCTGTACCGCTCCGGCCAGCTGGAGCTGGAACTGGTAGCCCAGGGCAACCTGGCCGAGCGCCTGCGCGCCGCCGGGGCCGGCATTGGCGCCTTCTTCTGCCCGACGGGCTACGGCACCGAGCTTGCCAAGGGCAAGGAGTCGCGCGAGATCGACGGCAAACATTACGTGCTGGAGTACCCCATCCATGGCGACGTGGCGCTGATCAAGGCCGAGCGGGGTGATCGCTGGGGCAACCTGACTTACCGCATGTCCGCACGCAACTTCGGCCCGGTGATGGCCACGGCAGCCCGGCGCACCGTGGCGACGGTGCACGAATTGGTGGAGCTGGGCGAACTCGATCCCGAGGCCATCGTCACGCCAGGCATCTACGTGAGCCACGTGGTGAAGATCGACCGCGTCGCGACGCAGGCCGGCGGCTTCAAGAAGTCGGCATGAAAATGGCATCCAGCGCAATAGGAGAAAGCGTGAGTAGCTATCAAAAACGGAGCAAGGATGAGTTGGCCGCCCGCGTGGCGCAGGACATCCACGACGGCGCGTACGTCAACCTGGGCATCGGCCAGCCCACCCTGGTGGCCAACCACATTCCCGCCGGCCGCGAAGTCATCCTGCAAAGCGAGAACGGCATTCTGGGCATGGGCCCCGCGCCCGCCACAGGCGACGAAGACTACGACCTTATCAACGCCGGCAAACAGCCCGTGAGCCTGCTGCCGGGCGGCGCGTACTTCCACCACGCCGACAGCTTCGCGATGATGCGCGGCGGCCATCTGGACATTTGCGTGCTGGGCGCCTTTCAGGTGTCCGCCACGGGCGACCTGGCCAACTGGAGCACCGGCGAGCCTGGCGCCATTCCCGCCGTGGGCGGGGCCATGGACCTGGCCATCGGCGCCAAGCAGACGTGGGTGATGATGGATCTGCTCACCAAGCAGGGGCAGTCGAAGATCGTCGCCCAGTGCACTTATCCGCTCACCGGCATCGGCTGCGTGAAACGCATCTACAGCGACCTGGCCACGCTGGCCTGCACGCCCGAAGGCCTGGTGCTCATCGACATGGTGCCGGGACTGGACCACGCCGAACTCGAACGCCTGGTGGGCCTGCCCATCCGGCCCGCGCAGGGCTAAGCGCCGGCCCGCCAAACTCTAACGACCCCTGGACCCAACCCCCTGGAGACAAACGCCATGACGCAAGCCTTCATCTGCGATGCCATCCGCACGCCTTTCGGCCGCTACGGGGGCGCGCTGTCCAGCGTGCGCACCGACGACCTGGGCGCGATTCCCCTCAAGGCGCTGATGGCGCGCAATCCCGGCGTGGACTGGGCGGCGGTGACCGACGTGCTCTACGGCTGCGCCAATCAGGCGGGTGAGGACAACCGCAACGTGGCCCGCATGGCCGCGCTGCTGGCGGGGCTGCCGATCGACGTGCCCGGCGCCACCATCAACCGCCTGTGCGGCTCGGGGCTCGATGCCGTGGGCACCGCGGCGCGCGCCATCAAGGCGGGTGAGGCGGGCCTGATGATCGCTGGCGGCGTCGAGAGCATGAGCCGTGCGCCGTTCGTCATGCCCAAGGCCGAAACCGCTTTCAGCCGCACCAACGCGGTGTACGACACCACCATCGGCTGGCGTTTCGTCAACAAGCTGATGAAGGCGCAGTACGGGGTCGATTCCATGCCCGAGACCGCCGAGAACGTGGCCGACGATTACCGCATCGAGCGCGAGGCGCAGGACCGCATGGCCCTTGCCAGCCAGTTGAAGGCCGTGGCCGCGCAGCAGGCCGGGCACCTGGCCCGCGAGATCACGCCCGTGCACGTGCCTCAGAAAAAGGGCGACCCCGTCGTGGTGGACAAGGACGAACACCCGCGCGAAACCAGCCTGGAAGCGCTGGCCAGGCTCAAGCCCGTGGTGCGCGAAGGTGGCACCGTGACAGCCGGCAACGCCAGCGGTGTGAACGACGGCGCCTGTGCGCTGCTGCTGGCCGATGAGGCCAGTGCCGCCAAGCATGGCCTGACCCCGAAGGCGCGCGTGGTCGGCATGGCCACTGCCGGCGTGGCGCCGCGCGTGATGGGCATCGGCCCGGCACCCGCCACACAGAAAGTGCTGCAGCTCACCGGCCTCACGCTGGAGCAGATGGACGTGATCGAGTTGAACGAAGCCTTCGCCGCGCAAGGCATCGCCGTGCTGCGCCAGCTGGGCCTGCAGGACGACGACGAGCGCGTGAACGCCTGGGGCGGCGCCATCGCCCTGGGCCACCCGCTGGGCGCCAGCGGTGCGCGGCTGGCCACCACGGCGGTCAACCGCCTGCACGCCACCGGCGGGCGCTATGCGCTGGCCACCATGTGCATCGGCGTGGGGCAGGGCATCGCCGTCGTGCTGGAACGCGTTTGACGGCTGTGGCGCGGGCGCCCGTGTGCCCCGCTCGCATCTTTTCTCGCCTGTTCTGCTGAAAAGCCCGCCTGATAGCTGATAGATACCCAAGGAAACCCCGTGTCCCTTTCCACCGTCACCACCGCCGCTGGCGCCTTCCGTGTCTGCATCGAAGGCCCGGAAGATGCGCCCGCACTGGTGTTCTCCAACTCTTTGGGCACCACGCTGGAAATGTGGGACGCGCAGGCCGCGCACTTTTCCCGCACGCACCGCGTGCTGCGCTACGACACGCGCGGTCACGGCGGCTCGGTCGTGCCCACGGGGCCCTACCGGGCGGATCAGCTGGGCAGTGACGTGGTCGCCCTGCTGGATGCGCTGGGAATCGAGCGCGCGAGTTTTTGCGGCATCTCCATGGGCGGTCTCATCGGCCTGTGGCTGGGCGTGAACGCGCCGGGCCGGCTGAACCGCCTGGCGGTGGCCAACAGCGCAGCGAAGATCGGCGCGACCGATGGGTGGCTCGCCCGCGCCGCCCTGGTGCGCGAGAAAGGTTCGGCCGGCATGGCCGAGCTGGCCGCGTCGTCGCCTGGCCGCTGGTTCACCGAAGCCTTCGTCGCCGCGCAACCCGAGGCGGTGCGCCGTGCGCAAGGGTGGATCGCCGGCATCGCACCCGAAGGCTATGCCGCGTGCTGCGAGGCCCTGGCCCATGCCGACTTGCGCAGCGCCATCGCCACCATCGCCGTGCCCACCTTGCTGATCGCGGGTGTATCCGATCCGGTGACCACCGTGGCCGACGCGCAAGCGATGCAGGCCGCGATTCCCGGTGCGCAGCGCGTGGACCTTCCCGCCTCGCACCTGTCCAACCTGGAGGCGCCCGAAGCCTTCAATGCCGCCCTGGCCGCTTTCCTGGCTGCCTGAGCGGTTTGCCGTCCAAGAAATTTCGAATGGATCAACAGCCTACGAACCCCCGCTGGCGGCACCGCCCCGAAGGCTCCACCTGGGGCGACTTCGGCCCCGACGACCAGCTGGGCCGCCTGAACCTGCTCACGCCTGAAAAGGTGCGCCAGGGCGTGGCCGAGGTGCGCGAGGGCCTGAGCTTCGCGTTGAGCCTGCCGCTGGACTACCCCGGCGGCAGCGCGCTCAACCCCAACCGGCACCCGCCCGTGCTGCGGCCGCTGCTGCGCAAGGGGCTGGTCAATTTCAACTGCCTGCTCGGCGACCTGGAGCCCGGCCGCACCGACGTGCTGTCGGACGATCTGGCGATCCTGCACCTGCAGTACTCCACGCAGTGGGACGGCCTGGCGCATGCCGGCTCGATGTTCGATGCCAACGGCGACGGCCTGCCCGAAGCGCTGTACTACAACGGCTACGCCGCCGGCCGCGACATCGTGGGCCCGAGCGACGTGCAGGACGCCGGTGTGCCCGCACGGCCCGGCGCGGCCATCAGCACCTCGGCCGCCCGCGCCTTGGGCATCGAAGGCATGGCGCGCACGGGCGTGCAGGGCCGCGGCGTGATGGTCGATCTGCACGCGCACCTGGGCAACGACCGCACGCTGGTCGGCTACGACACCCTGCTGCGCGTGATGGAAGCCGATGGCGTGCAGGTGGAGCCGGGCGACATCCTGTGCCTGCACACCGGCTTTGCCGAGGTGGTGCTGGGCATGCGCCGCGAGCCCGACCCGGCCACGCTGGCCGGTAGCTGCGCGGTGCTGGACGGGCGCGATGCGCGGCTGCTGCAGTGGATCACCGACAGCCAGATCGCCGCCATCGCCGCCGACAACTACGCCGTGGAGGCGCACCCCGCGCGCCCCGGCCTCGACTGCTGCGCGGCGCTGCCGCTGCACGAACACTGCCTGTTCAAGCTGGGCGTGCACCTGGGGGAGCTGTGGCACCTCACGCCGCTTGCCATCTGGCTGCGCGCGCAGCGGCGCCACCGCTTTCTGCTGACGGCGCCGCCGCTGAACCTGCCTGGTGCAGTGGCCTCGCCCGTGACCCCGGTCGCCACCGTCTGAGCGTCACCCCGTTTCCGGCTGGCGTGCTGGCCAGAAAGTACCTTTGCCATGCCGGCCCGCCGGCGAACACGACGTGCCGGACCGCCGCGCACGAGGAGACTGCCGTGCCCTACATCATCGAAACCTTCGACAAGCCCGACCACCAGCATGTGCGCAAGGCGCACCGCGCGGCGCACCTCGAATTCCTGGAGCGCCACAAGGACCTGCTGCTGGCGTGCGGCGCCAAGCTGGCCGACGACGGCACCGACCTCGGCGGCGGGCTCTATGTGGTGGCGCTGGAAACGCGCGAAGAAGCGCAGCGCTTCATCGAGTCCGACCCCTTCCACGCTGCCAGCCTGTTCGAACGGGTGACGCTCACCCGCTGGCGCAAGGCCTACGTGGACGGCCGCTGCTACCTCTGATTTTTTTTCGATTCCTTCGCGGGGCTCCCATGACTGCTTCACCTTCCTCTTCCGCTTCCTCGTTTTCATCGTCCTCTGCCGTGCGCCAGCGCGTTCTCATCACGGGAGGCGGCGCGGGCATCGGCGCCGCCACGGCCGAGCGCTGCCGTGCCGAGGGCTACGAGCCCGTCATCATCGACCGCGTGGTGGACCACGTGCCGGGCGGCATCCAGGCCGACCTGTCCAATACCGCCGACACCGCGCGGGCGCTGCAACAGGCGCTGGCGGGCGGTCCCATCACGCGGCTGGTGAACAACGTGGGCATCGTGGTGCCCGCCGAAGCCGCCGAGCAGACGCTGGAGCAGTTCGATCTGGCCGTGGCGCTGAACCTGCGCTGTTCGCTGCAGTGCATGCAGGCGCTGCTGCCCGGCATGCAGGCGGCGGGCTTCGGGCGCATCGTGAACATGTCGTCGCGCGCGGCCCTGGGCAAGGAGCTGCGCACCGCGTACTCGGCCACCAAGGCCGGGCTGATCGGCATGACGCGCGTGTGGGCGCTGGAGCTGGGCCGCCACGGCATCACGGCCAACGCGATCGGCCCCGGGCCCATTCGCACCGAGCTGTTCGACCGCGCCAACCCGCCCGATTCGCCGCGCACGCAGGCCATCATCGATTCGGTGCCCGTCAAGCGCGTGGGAACGCCGGACGACGTGGCCCATGCCGTGGCCTATCTGCTGGACGAGCGCAGCGGCTTCGTCACCGGGCAGGTGCTGTACGTCTGCGGCGGCATGACCGTGGGCGTGGCGGGCGTGTAGCGCGCGGCCCCTTTCTTTCTCTTTTCTTCTTTTTTTCGCTTCTCACCACACACAACAAAGAGACAGTCCCGATGTCGAAAATCACAGCCTTCTTCACCGAACTGATGCGGCGCTACCTGCCCGATCCGTTCGTCTTCGCGATCATGCTCACGCTGCTGACGATGGCGCTGGCCTTCGGCGTGGAAAACCGCCCGATCAACGACGTGGTGCAAGACTGGGGCAAGGGCTTTTGGAGCCTGCTGGCCTTCACCACGCAGATGACGGTGATCCTGGTGATGGGCTACGTGCTGGCGGCCGCGCCCATCGTGGACCGGTTCCTGGACCGCATCGCATCGCGCGTGCAAACGCCGCGCCAGGCCATCATCGTGGCCACCATCGTCGGCTGCGTGGGCAGCTACCTCAACTGGGGCTTTGGCCTCGTGATCGGCGGCATCATGGCGCGCAAGCTGGCGCTGAAGGTGAAGGGCGTGCATTACCCGCTGATCATCGCGGCGGCGTACACGGGCTTCACCATGTACAGCCTGGGCTTTTCGGCCACCATTCCGGTGCTGATCTCCACCAAGGGCCACGCGTTCGAAAGCACCATGGGACTGATTCCGCTGACGCAGACGATCTTCTCCGCGCCCATTCTGCTGACCAGCCTTGCCGTGCTGATCGCGCTGCCGCTGCTGAACGCCACCATGCACCCCAAGAAGGGCGAGCCCGTCGTCGAGCTGGACCCGGCCACCGTGGCCGACACCAAGCCGGCGAGTGCCGAGGGACTGCTGGGCGACCAGAAGACGCTGGCCTATCGGCTGAACAACAGCCGCGTGCTGAGCCTGCTGATCGGCCTGTGCGGCATGGCGTACGTGGCCATGCACTTCATCAAAGGCGGCAACCTCGACCTGAACATGATCAACTTCTTCATCCTATTCCTCGGGGTGCTGCTGCTGGGCACACCGATGAAGTACGTGGAGAAGGTGAATGAAGGCGTGAAGACCATCGGCGGGATCATTCTGCAGTTCCCGTTCTACGCCGGGATCATGGCCATCATGCATGGCTCGGGCCTGGTGGAATCGATCGCGCACATGTTCGTGAGCGTGTCCACGGCCGACACGTTGCCGCTGTGGGGCCTGGTCAGCTCGTTCGTCATCAACTTCTTCGCGCCCTCGGGCGGCGGCCACTGGGTGCTGCAGGGCCCCTTCATGATCAACGCGGCCACCACGCTGGGTGCCTCGCAGGCGCAGACGGCCATGTCGGTGATGCTGGGCAACGGCTGGAACGATCTGGTGCAGCCGTTCTGGATCCTGCCGGCGCTGGCGCTGTCCAAGCTGAAGCTGAAGGACATCATGGGCTACACGGTGGTTTCCATGCTGCTGGTGGGCGCGATCTACGCGGTGACCATGCTGGTCTGGCCGCACCTCTGATCGCCGCGCTGATGGCCTCGCCCCTTTGATTCCCTTTTCTTTCCATTTTTTTCAAGGAGCAACCCATGCTGTTCATGGCTGAAATGACCGTGCAGATCCCGTCCACGCTGGCCCCGGAAGTGGCCGACGAGATAAAGCGCAAGGAAAAGGAATATTCGCAGCAGCTGCAGCGTGACGGCAAGTGGCGCCACCTGTGGCGCGTCGTCGGCGAATACGCCAACGTCAGCATCTTCGACGTGGCCAGCAACGACGAGCTGCACACGATCCTGAGCGGCCTGCCGCTGTTCCCATACATGCAGATCAAGGTGACGCCGCTGGCCAATCACCCGTCGTCCATCGTGCAGGAATAAGCCGGCACGTTTCGTTTTTTGCCGCCAGCGGGCGCACGACCCGCCAGGCTTTCATTCCATAAGAGATCCGAGGAAACAAACATGACCCCGTTCCGTTCAACCAACCGTTCGATCCCCCGATCCGCTGATTCCCGCATGGGTTCGCGCCGCACGCTGCTGGCCGCTGCGATCATCTCTGCCGCTGCTGCGGTGGTGCCGGCCGGCGCGTTCGCGCAGGCCTTTCCGAACAAGCCCATCACCATCATCGTGCCGTTCGCAGCCGGCGGCACCACCGACATCCTGGCGCGCGTGATCGGCCAGGGCCTGTCCGCCGAACTGGGCCAGTCCGTGGTGGTGGACAACCGCGCGGGTGCAGGCGGCAACATCGGCGGGCAGATGGCCGCACGCGCACCGGCCGACGGCTACACGCTCTTCATGGGCACGGTGGGCACGCACGCCATCAACGCTGCGCTGTACAAGAAGATGCCGTTCGATCCGGTGAAGGACTTCGCGCCGCTGACGCGCGTGGCCAACGTGCCCAACCTGCTGGTGGCCAACCCCAACCAGCCCTACAAGAGCGTGCAGGAACTCATCGCCTACGCCAAGGCCAACCCGGGCAAGGTGAACTTCGGCTCGTCCGGCAGCGGCAGCTCCATTCACCTGTCGGGCGAGCTCTTCAAGAGCCTGGCCAAGGTGGACATGCAGCACGTTCCCTACAAGGGCAGCGCCCCGGCCGTCACCGATCTGCTGGGCAACCAGATCGGCATCATGTTCGACAACATGCCTTCGGCCATCCAGCACGTGCGCTCGGGCAAGCTGCGGCCCATCGCCGTGACCACCGCCAAGCGGTCGCCCGAACTGCCCGATGTGCCGACCATCGCCGAAGCCGGTGTGCCCGGTTATGAAGCCACGTCGTGGTTCGGCATGTTCGCGCCGGCCGGCACGCCCGCGCCCATCGTGGCGCAACTGAACAAGGCGCTGGTCAAGGTGCTGTCGCAGCCCGAGACGAAGAAGAAGCTGGCCGACCAGGGCGCCGAGCCGGTGAGCGAGACGCCCGAGCAGTTCGCCGCCTTCATCCAGGCGGAGAGCGCGAAGTGGGGCAAGGTGGTGAAAGAGTCCGGCGCCAGCGTGGACTGATCTGGTTCCATCGAGAGTGCTATTGGTTTTGTAGCTAACCACCCTAGTGGAACATGCGCTGAAGGCCTTTTTTTTATATAAATGCCTGCGCGGCGCACGTTCCGCCAGCCGTTCAGCAGAACGCCTGGCGCTGCGCTTTCAGCGCGTCGCGGTCGATGCTGGCGTGCAATAGCTCCATGTCTTGCGCGCCCACGCCCTGTCGGGCGAAGTGCTGGGGCCACTGGTCCACGGTGCGGGCCACGGCCTGGATCAGCTCTACGGCCCGGGCGCGTGTGATGCCGAACTCGCTCAGGTCCGTCAGCGCGTTTTCCAGGGTCGATTCCGCGCCGTGCCGGCCCACCACCATCGCCTGGTAGCCCATGTTCTGCAGCGTGGGCACCACGTCGAACGCGGGCGACAGCTCGTAATACCCGTCGAAGCCCAGCCGCAGGCAGTGGTTGCGCTCGTGGTCGTCCGTGTTGTCCATGAGGATGTTGAACACCATGCGCTGGAACAGCTCTTCGCGCTGGGCTTTCTGCCGGTCGGGGTGGGCCTGGCGCAGCAGCACCGTGGCGAGCGCGCCGTAGCTTTCGCCAAGCCCCGCCGCCGCCAGCGCCGTCCTGGCCGAAGTGCAGTGCAGGCGCAGGTTCAGCGTGCCGGTGTCGAGCCGGTCGAATCGCTGGATGGTCAATGCGTGGCGCGGTTGGCCTTGCGCATGTCGCAGCGGCAGGGGCAACACACCGGTGGTGGCGACGCGAATGCCGGCCTTGGCGGCCAGCGTCATCGTGGCGTGTTCGATCAGCGGCGTGTCCACGGGGTCGTCCAGCTCGCTGAACTTGATCACGCACGCGCCGCTGTCGGTCTGCAGCAGCGCCTTGGGCCGCGCGCCACCCAGCGTGACGCCGGGCTGCACCAGCCGCTGGATCTCCGACGTGATGGGCGCCTGCGCCTGCACGTCTTCCACCGCCCGAACCAACGAGGGCAGATCGCGCAACTGCGGATACGGCCCGATGCGGCGGGGAACGTAGCGGTCGGCCGAGGTGGAGATGCCCAGTGCGCCGAAGCGGTCGTCGCCCGCGAACAGCAGCATTTCCAGGATCGACAGGCGCGCGGGTCGGTCCACGTGGCGGATGATGCGCTCGCCCCAGCGGTCGGGTCGGGCGTCGTCGATGGCGCCGGGGGCGCTGTCCTTTTGGCCTGCGCTGAAGGTTTGCCCGGCAACCAGCGGCAGGTCTTCGCTCAGCGCGAACTCCCACCAGTCGGCCGCGTAGTTGAAGGTGGCGCAGTTGGGCACCAGCGCCGACAACGCGATGGAGCCGGTCAGCACGGGTGCGGCCGGGTTGACCAGCGTCCAGACGTGCAGGGTGTCTTGCGGAACGTAAGAGCGCGGCAGCACCGCCGGCGTGCTCATGGGCGGGCTTTCTTTTGCCCGGCGATCAGGGACGCCAAGCCCGCTGCCGTGCTGTTGGCGGGGCGCTCCGAAAGGCTTGGCTGAACGGCTTTCTCAGGGGAAGCACTCGTCGCGGTGTCATACCGGTCGAACACCGGTTCCGCTTCGCGGACGACGCTGGGCATGCCGAGGGGGGAGGCGGCCTGCGGCACCGTACTTTTCTTCGGCGCTTTCACGAGAGGCGAGCGCGGTGCACGTGGCCGCGTCCTGGCGACCTCGCGCTCCAGCGAGGCCAGGTCCTTCTGCGGCGCGATCAACTCGGCCAGCCCCTGTGCCTGGTTGATGAGCCACATGCACATGACGTACGACGCCATCGCCACAGAAGGGTCCCCCCGCTCGATGCGGGCCATGGTCGGCTGCGACACGCCCAGCCGCTGCGCCCACTGCGCCTGCGTTTCCTTGCGGCGCTTGCGCGCGATGACGATGTTCTGCGCCAGTTGCTCGATCTGCTGGAGCACGGCTTTGGGGTAGTCCGCAGGCGAGGTGTTTTGTCTTGGCATTCATAGATGTTATCGAAACCAAGTTTCAGCAACATCTATGGTTTCGTCGGCCAAGCTGAAAATGCCGAAAAACAACATAGATGCTGTGAAATTCAAGAATTTATTCATCTATAAATAAATTGCTTCTGGAGCTTCGAAGCACGGCATGGGCATCAGCATCCAGAGCACACAACGCCACCGCCGATCCCTCCCACCAGCGAGCAACATTGGCCAGAGCCCATTGGTTCATGACCAGTGCCGGCAGGCAAGATCAGCCCATTCATGTGGTCAACGCCAGCTTCAGAAGAAGTACGTCAGGCCCACGTTGAAGCTGCGCGGCATGGCGGGCGACACCACGTTGGCGTTGATCGCGCCGTCGTAGTAAGCCTTGTCGAACACGTTCTTCACGCCTGCAGTGATGCGGTAGTTGGAGCCGGCATAGCCGATCGACAGGTCCGCCACCGTATAGGCGGGCAGGGTGAAGGGGTACGAGCCGACCTGCTCGCTCACGTAGCGGGCGCCCGCGCCCAGTGTGATTTGCGGCATCTGCGGCAGCTTGTACGTGGCCCACAGCGCCAGGGTGTGGCGCGGCGTGAGGTTCAGCGGCAGGCCGACGATGGCTGCGTTGCTGTCGCTGGTGACCTTCGTGTCGGTGTAGGTGTAGGCGCCCGTCAGCTTCAGGCTGCGCAGCAGCTCGGCGCCCACTTCCAGCTCCAGCCCGCGTGCGCGTTGTTCGCCGGTCTGCACGTTGAAGCCGGTGTTGGCGGCGTCGGCCGTGGTGACGTTTCGGCGCTTGAGGTCGAAGAGCGCGAGCGAGCCGGTCAGCCCGCCGTTCGGCGCTTCGTATTTGAGGCCCGCTTCCCACTGCTTGCCGGTTTCCGGCACGAAGGGCGAGCCGCCGAAGTTGGTGCCGGCCACGGGCAGGAACGATTCACCGTAGCTGGTGTAGGCCGCCCAGCCGGGCGTGAACTCATACACCAGCCCGGCCGACAGGGTGGTGGCGGAATCCTTCTGGCGCGTCTGCCGGTTGGCCAGGCGGTCGTCGATCTGGTTGTTCGACCAGTCGCGGCGCAGGCCGACCAGGGCGGTCCATTGCGGGTTGAACTTGATCTGGTCCTGCGCATACAGGCCCATCACGCTGAGCTTTTCGGGCGCGTTGCTGGTGTAGGCCGTCGGGCACGCGGTGGACACGCCGTACGCCGGGTTGAACACGTCGAGCGCGCCGATGGTGCAGCGCCGCTGGCCTTGCCAACTGTGGCTGGTGCGTGCGTCCAGCCCGGTCACCAGGCGGTGCTGCACGCCCAGTGCGGCGAACTGCGACAGCAGCGAGGTGTCGGTGGCCAGCATGTCGTCGTCCAGGTACTGGCGCGTGGCCTGGCGGTTTTGCAGGCGCTGGTTGGCCTGCAGCGCCAGGTTCGAGACGAAGTTGCCGTTGCCCTTTTCGGATTCGTAGCGCACGTTCTGTCTCAGCGTCAGCTGCGGCGAGATGCGGTGTTCCAGCGCGTAGCCGACCGAGGTGCTTTCGATGTCGTAGCCGCCGAAGCTCGGATCGCCCGTGTACAGCGTCGTGCGCACCGGGCCGTTGCGGTTGGGCAGCACCGTGCCGTAGGGCGTCACGCCCTGCTGGCGCAGCCAGTTGCTCTGGCTGTACGTGGCGAACAGGACCAGGTCGGTCTGCGGCCCCAGGTCGAGCGACAGCGAAGGCGCGATCCAGCGGTCGCGCCGGTAGACGAAGTCGGTCGGGTCGTCGCTGCTCGAGACTTGCGCATTGATGCGGAACGCCGCCTTGCCCGACTCGTTCAGCGGCCGGTTGATGTCGGCCTGCAGCGTGCGCTGGCCGAAGCTGCCCACTTCCACGCCCACCTCGCTCAAAGCATCGCGCTTGGGCCGCTTGCTGACGGCGTTCACGATGCCGCCCGGCTGCACCTGGCCATACAGCACCGACGCGGCGCCCTTGAGCACCTCGAAGCGCTCGTAGCCGTAGGGCGTGAGTCGCGTCCACATGCCGGGGCTTTGCACCAGGCCGTCGATGAGGATGGATTCGGTCGAGCGAAAGCCGCGGATGTTGATGTCGTCGAACCCGCGCCGCCCGAAGTTGACCGGGCTCACCCCCGCCACGGTCTGCAGCGCCTGCTGCATGTTGGTGATCTGGCGCGACTCCATCTGCTCGCGCGTCACCACGCTGATTGACTGCGGCGTTTCCAGCCGGCGCATCGGGGCCTTGCCCGCCGTCTGCGCTTCGGCGGGGGCGAAGCCCACGTCTTTTTCGGTGCTGGCATTGATGCGCACTTCCTGCAGTTGCGGCGTCGCGTCCGCGCTGGCCTGAGCCATGGCGGCCTGCGACAGGCACAGCGCCAGGGGCGTGAGTGCGCAGCGGCACAGGGTGCGTGCGGGGGAACGGGCCAGTGAAGGGCGCAGGAAAGCAGTAGCGCGGGCAGGCGAGTGCGCCGCGTCGGAACGTGTGTGGACCATGGAAATGCGGGAGAGGAGGAGGCGAGGAGTAAGCGAGGAAGAAAAGCGGGCAACTGGCCGGCCGGAAGGCAGCCGAAAATCAATTTAAACAAGAATAATTATCATTCAAATTGATGTGGCGAGGGGCGAGCTGGAAGAGGTGCCGGCATTCGGCGGGCTTTCAGCCGGCATTCGGCGTGCGTGCGCCCGACGTGCCTGCACCCGCTTAAAGGGGGCGCGCGCAGTCTCGCGGCCGCCCTAGCCGCCCTTAACCGCCCTGTGCCTGCAACAGCAGTGCCAGAGTGGAGAGCGCTGCCAGCAGCGGTGCGCGGTCGGCCGACCGCAGGTGCCCGCCCAGGCTTTCGAGCAGCGCGGCGCCGCGGTCCAGGCCGCCTTGCCGCAGCTGCCGGGCCTGAGACTGCGCGCGCGCGTCCAGCCCGCCTGGCTGGTGGCGCAGTCCCTGGCGCAGCCACTGGGCGAGCGATTGCAGGGTTTCGTCGAGCAGGGCCTGCAGGGGTGTGGGCGCATCGGCGGCGGTGCGCAGCCCCAGCGGCTGGGCGGATGGCGGCTCGATCTGCGGGACCACGGCGCGCTGATGGGTGAGCAGGGCCAGCGGCTGCATGACTGCCTCGCCACCGCGCAGCGCCACCGGCCCAGCCACCGCGCGCAGCGGCCCCCATTCGCCAGCCAGCGCGCGGGCCAGCGCGTCCACGGCGCCCGGCGCGGCCGCACGGTGCGGCAGCGCGAGGTGCAGGAGAGGGCCGGCGTCTTCCTGCTGGGCGTCCGCGATGCGCGCATGCAGCACCTGCGCGGCCGCATCCCACTCGAAGCCCTGCACCTGCATGCCGCCTTCCAGCGCCACCACATGCAGCGCGCCCGACGCCCCGCTGGCCGCGCCGGTGGCGGCCTGACGCGGCTGCACGAAATCGGGAAGCGCCGCGCGCAGACGATCGCGCAGCGCTTGCACACTGGTTTGGCGCAGGGGCGGGGCCAGCTCGTCCCAGGCCGCGGGCGAGAGCGGCATCACGCCGGTCTGGCGCGCCCCGGCGGTGATTTCGATGAGGCCGTTGGCGCGGCGCGTAGCGGTCTTGGTGATGACCTGCCCCGCTGCGATCTGCCGCAGCGGAAACCCCGCCACGCGCCGTCCGGCGAGGGCCTGCACGGGGCCGCTGGCGCCTTCGCCGCGCGGCCATTGGCGTTCCAGCACCGTCAGGGTCTGCGTGTCCGGATCGGCAAAGAGCACGTTGGCGCCTTCGGCGGCTGCGTCAGACCAGAGCGCGGCGCCCAGCGAGACGAGCTTGATGTGGTCCAGCGCGACCTCGCCTTTCACGCCCACGCCCAGGATCTGGCTGGCATGCAGCGCGGGGCGTGCGGCCCCCGTCGTGTCCGCGGCTGCGGCCTCGGCATGGGCTGCGGCACGCGGGCGCGCCCACAGCTCGGCCGCCACGGCCAGCAGGCGCAGCGGGTCGTGCCGGCTGCTGCGGGCCTGCAGCGATTGCAGCAGCAGCCACAGCTCTGCGATGCCATCGTCCACCCAGCGCCAGCCCAGGGCCTGCGCCTGGGCCCGCAAGGCCTCGAAGCGCGCGGCAAGGGCCATCGTGGGTTGGGCCGATCCGTCGAGCCACAGCGACAGCAGCACCGCATCGAGTGCCTCGCGCAGGCGCAGCGCCTCGGGGGACTGCAGGCGTGCGGGTGCCGCTGCCGCGCCGCTGTCGGCATCGGTGCCGGCACCGTGCTGGGCCGGGGCCGCGCGCGGCGGCACTTCCACCATGGCTTCTTCGCTGCCTGCGGGCAGATCGCCTGCAGCGCGAAAAGCCCACAGCGCCACCACGACATGCGCGCAGCCGCTGCCCTGCTGGCAGTCGCAGCGCGCATGCACGAGCGAGCTGCGCGAGAAGAACCGCACGGTGCACATCGGCAACCGGGCGGTGGGCGGCGCGGCGGGACCCTGCCACGGCTGCACCGCCACCACGGGGCGCGAGGCCGCCAGCCGCGCGGCCTGCTCCAGCACCGAGGGCGCCACGCTGGCCGCCACCGCTGCATCATCGAAATGCGCGGGGCTCCAGGCGCCGCCCGGTTCCGCAGGCGGCGCTTCGGCCGTGGACGCATCGATCGCAGGGGCGCTTGCCGTGCCGTTCAGTTGTTGATAGGCCAGCACCAGCATCACGCGGTGGCGGCACATGCCGCTCGCGGCGCAGGTGCATGCGGCATCGCGCAGCGTGCGGCCTGGCGGCAGATGCGTGCGCGCGCCGTCGTCGAATTCCGCGCGCACGGTGCCGTCGGGTTCGGTCTCCAGACGTGGCAGTGCGTTGGCCGCCACGTCCTTCTGCGCGCGCTTGACGAAGCCCGCGTTGGCCAGCGTAGTCAGCGCCTGCGGAGTGAGTTCGAGCAGGTCGGCCCGCAGCGGCGCGTTCATGCCTGCACCTTCTCGGCCAGCCAGCCCGCGAGCTGGCCCGGGGTCATGGCGCCGACCTGCGCGCCTTCTTTCACGAGGCGCGCTGCCATCTCCCGGTCGTAGGCGGGTTCAGCCTGCGCGTCGAGCGCCGCCAGGCCCAGCACCTTAGCGCCCGAACTGGTTAGCGCCTTCACGCGGCGCACGAGTTCTCCGGGGTCGCCACCTTCGTAGAAATCGCTCACCAGCACGACGATGGTGCGGGCCGGGTTGGCGACGAGCGATTGCGCATAGGCCACGGCCCGGCCAATGTCGGTGCCGCCGCCAAGCTGGACTTTCATGAGCAGTTCCACCGGGTCGGAAACATCGGCCGTGAGGTCCACCACCTTCGTATCGAAGGCCACCAGCCGCGTGCGCATGCCCGGCAACTGCCAAAGGCACGCGGCCATCACCGCGCTGTGGATGACGGAGTCCACCATCGACCCGCTCTGGTCGATGAGCAGCACGATGTCCCACGGTTCCGCGTGCCGGCGCGTGCGGCTGATGAAGACCGGCCGCTCCACATAAAGCTTGCCGCTGGCGGGGTCCCAGCGCTGCAGATTGGCCTGCAGGGTGCTCCGGAAGTCGAAGTTGCGCGCCACTTTCATGCGCGAGCGGCGGCGCCGGTCGCGGCTGCCGCTGAACGCCTGGCGCACCTCCGTGGCGAGCTTTTCCATGATGCGTCGCACCACTTCGGCCACGAGCCGGCGGGCAGCGGCCAGCACCTGCGGGTTCATGAGGTGCTTGGTGTGCAGCACCGCGCGCAGCAGCGACTCGGACGGCTCGATGCGCTCCAGCACCTCCAGATTGGTCACCACTTCGTCGATGCCGTAGCGCTCCACCGCATCGCGTTCCAGGCGCTCGATCACTTCTTTGGGAAAGAGTGTGTGGATGGTGTTGATCCAGTCCGGCGTGCTGAGCGCCGACGGCCCCAGGCCCGCGCCGCGCTCGCCGCGTTCGGCGCGATCGCTGTCGCGGCCGTAGAGCCATTCGAGGGCTGCATCGGCCGCCTGCGCAGCGTCGCGGAGCGCGCCGCACGCGGGTTCCGCCGGCTCGCCGAGCAGAAGGCGCCAGCGCTGCAGTGGGTCGGGAATGGTCAGCCGTGTCATGAAAGGGCTCCGGTACCGGTGGCAATGCCCCAGGCGGCCAGCCGCGCCGCGGCTGCGGCCTCGCCGGCGCGGGCGCGGGCCATCGCTTCGGGGGGCAGTGCGCCCGGGGTTGCGGCCATGAGGGCGCTGCGCGGCAGGTGCCGCGCGCCGTGCAGCGACAGCACCTGCCCGGCGAGTTGGCCCCGCTCGCGCGGCGGCAGCCAGGCGAAGGCGGCCCGCAACGCTGGCAGGGCCAGCACGAAGTCGTCGTCGTCGAGCGCCTGGATGCGGCGGTCCATGCCGGTGGCGAAGGCGGGTTCGGTGGCGAGCGCCTCGCGCGCCAGCGCCAAAAGACCGGCGAGGGCGTCGCCCAGCGTGGCGGCGGTCATTGTGGCGAGCAGGCCCATGGCCTCCGCCACGCCGGCCTCGGGTGCGATGGCGTCGTCGCCTTCCGAGCCACCGCCCAGGCGGCCCGACAGCGCCAGCACCGCGCCGAGCGCCGCGCCGCGGCTGACCGGTGCGGCCTGCGGGTCGGCCGCCTTGCGCTGCCACACCGCGAGGGCGCGCGCGGGTTCCAGTGCGAGCGGATCGGGCACGCCGTCGTTCAGGTCGGCCAGCGTGTCGGCGACGATGCGGTGCAGCGCGAGGTGGCCGCGCAGATGGTCTTCGGTGTCCGCGGTGGCCACTGCGGCGGGGGCTTCAAGAAGCCAGAGCGCACGGTCGAAGCCGGCCTCCACCGCCACGCGCAGCACGGGTGCACCGGCCATGCCGAGCATTTGCCCATGGCGCAGCAGCGTGTGCAGCAGCCCCAGCGCGGGGGCCAGCGCCTCGAAACGCGCTTCCTGCGTGATGGCCTCGCCGATGTCCCGCAGCAGCCCGTCGCTCAGGTTCGCGAGGCCGGCCCAGGCCGCGCTGTTCAGGCCCTCAGCCAGCGGCCCGATGCGCCCGCGTGCCTGTCGCAGGCTGTCTTCCAGGCGCGCCCGTGCGGCATCTTCCAGCGTCGCGCCCCAGGCGCCCGCCTCGATGAGCGCGGCCTGCTGCTCCAGCGGTTCGCTGAGGCTCCAGGCCTCGCCGCGTTCGCCCGACAGCGCCATCGCCGGGCCGCGCGTGCGCACCACGCCCGGCAACTGCAGCAAGGCCAGTCGGTGCAGCACGCGGCTGCGGGCGCGATCGCCTTCCTGCAGCAGGTCGAGCGTGACGGTGCCGCGCATCGGCAGGCCTTGGGCGGCCAGCTCGGCCCGCACGGCCGCGACCAGCGGTGGCTGTGGCGTGCCCGGTGCGAGGCGGCCCGCCGTGTCGCCGGCCAGCACGTCCATCGCCTGCACCAGCACCGGGTCGGTGCCAGCGCGCAGCGGGCCCCGGTAGGTCCAGGGCAGGGGGGCGTCGAGCGCCTCCTTCACCAAGGCGCCCGCGAGCGCGTCGAGCCAGTCCGAGCGCAGCGGCTGGTGGTGCCCCCGCAGACGCGCCAGCCCGAGCGCGCGCGCATGCACGGCCATCAGGTCGGCGGTGGAAGCGCTCAGCTTGCGCTCGCGCAGGCGCTGCATCACGCCGCGCAGCACCTCGCGGGCCGCGCCCTCGGCCCCGTGCTCCCATAGCCACTGGTAGTACTGCGGCGACGGCATGCCCGACGCATAGCCCGCAAAGGCATCGAGCCGCCGGAAGGTATAGGGCACGATGTAAGAGCCAAATCGCGTCTGTGCCCTAGTGTTGTTTGGGTCGATTGCTATATTTTTTATAGTGCCTTCGACGTCTTCTCCGGGCTGCGGCGTCTCCGGCTCGTCGGTGGGCATTCCGCGCCAGAGCCGCGCGAGCGCGGGTGCGTGGTAGCCGCCGCACACCACCAGCACCGTGCCGCGGTCCTGCGCCATGGCCCAGGCGATCCAGCGCGCCATCATCTGTTCGCGCGCCTGGTTGCCGAGCGAGCCCGTTTCCTCCTCACCGCGCAGGTGGCCGAAGTACGTGGACAGGCGCAGCGCCAGGCCATCGCCGGCCTGCGCATCCGCCGGTCCTGCGTCTTCAAAAAGGTGGTCCCAGAGTGCGTCGCGGCCCTGCACCGCAAGCTTCTCCGCCAGCGCGCGTTCGTAGGCCTCGGCCCGCGCCTGGTGCTCGGCATCGGCCGCATCGGCGTAGCGGTTCTCGAGATGGGCGAATGCGTCGTGCCAGGCGGGAAGGTCGATGAAGCGCACCTGCGCGCCGGCTTCCCGCCCGGCCTGCAGCGCCTGCCATTCGGGCGAGTGATCGGCGAAGGGCGTCCACGATCCGCGGTGCGTATCGCCGCGCGCAAGGTAGCTGTAGATCGCGACCGGCAGGCGGTGTGGCAGGTAGAGCTCGTCCAGCCGGTCGTTGAAGTCCGCGGGCCCCTCGATCAGTACGAACGCGGGCCGCAGCGCCCGGATGCGCGCTGCCACCAGCCGTGCACAGGCGGGGCTGTGGTGGCGCACGCCAACGATGACGGGGTCGGCGTGCGGCGCCGTGCCGGCCTTCACGGCAGCCGGTGGCGCGCTTCGTAGTACGCGCGCCAGTGCCCGCCCGTGCGCTTGGCGGCCTTTTGCTCGAAATAGCGGCGCAGCTTGGCGCGGTCGTCGGCGTTGTCCTTGACGATGGTGCCGGCGATGCAGTCCACGAGGTCGGCGGGCGAGCCCTCGCGCCGCTCCAGGAACCAGGCGCGCACTCCCACTGCGTGGGCCACGTTCACGGCCTCGGCGGTGGACATCACGGCGCTGAGGCGGTCCATGGCCGCATCGGGCGGCGCCCCCCGCTTGCCCTCGGCCGGTGCACCGCGCAGGTCTCGAAAGGTGGACACGAGCAGCTCCAGCACGGGCTCCGGCACGGCGTGCGGAATGCCGCTCTGCGCGAGCAGCCGCGCGCTCGCATCCTGCACGAGCGACAGCTCTCGCTCGAAGTCGAGGATCGGAAAGACGGTCTCGAAGTCGAACCGGCGCTTGAGCGCGGCGCTCATCTCGTTCACGCCGCGGTCCCGCGTGTTGGCCGTGGCGATGATGTTGAAGCCCTCGCGGGCGTAGAGCATGGCGTGTTCGCCCGCCAGCTCGGGCACCGCCATCACGCGGTCGGAGAGCATGCCGAGCAGGCAGTCCTGCACCTCCAGCGGCGCGCGCGTGATCTCCTCGAACCGCACGACGCGGCCCTGCTGCATGCCTTGGTAAAGCGGTGCAGGCACGAGCGCGCGCGGGCTGGGGCCTTCGTTGATGAGCAGGGCGTAGTTCCAGCCGTACTTGATCTGGTCCTCGGTGGTCGAGGCGCCGCCCTGGATGGTCAGCGTGGAGACGCCCGAGACGGCCGCGGCGAGCAGTTCCGACAGCAGCGACTTGGCCGTGCCGGGCTCGCCCACAAGCATCAGCCCGCGGCCGGTGGCCAGGGTGACCAGCATGCGCTCGATGCTTGCCACGGGCGCAACGATCTTGGGCGCGATGCCCAGCGCCGCATCGCCCAGGATGAAGGCCCGCGCGGCGCGCAGGCCCAGCGACCAGCCGGGCGGGCGCGGGTCGGCGTCCTGTGCGCGCAGGCGCTCCAGCTCCGCGGCATGGAGGATTTCGGAAGGCGGCCGCTGCAGCGGGACACCCGTGGTTGCGGCTTCGCCGGGAGATGTTGTTTTGCGGGAGGTGGCCATGGTGCGGTCGGTCAGGTGCAGGAAAAGCGAGGGGCAGCCAGCGATGGCCGGTCAGGCGCGAAGTCCCTCCAGGTCGCGGATCAGCTCGCTGGCGGAGATGGCGTCCAGGCGGCCGATGGGCTCGGCATTCTGCAGTTCGCCCCAGGCGGAAGGCTTGCCCACCTGCACTTCGCCCAGCTCCTGCTCGGGGTATTCGTCCACCATGCCCACGATGATGCCGGGGTCCAGGTGCAACTCGATCACGTGGGCGGCACCCAGCGGCTTGGTGAAGTACCAGATGCCGCCGCCGTCCTGCGCCTGCCCGCGGCGCCAGCCCTTGTTGACCAGGCCCAGCACGCGGCCCGTGGGCACCTTGGCCTTGGTCCAGCGCGAGAGCTTGATGTCCGCCTTCTCCGCCTCGGTCAGCGTGTAGGTGTCGCGGCCGATCTGCGGGAATGGCTGCAGCAGTTCGTAGTCCGCGAAGATCTGGCCGAAGGCCGCGGCGTCCTCGGGCGACAGCTCCAGCGCATGCGGAACGCCGATGCGCACCTGCGTGCCCTCCGGGATATCGAACGCATCGTCCTCGGCCGTGGTGGCGCTGCCGTCTTCCGCCACGCGAAAACAGGCCGTGAGCCGGCCGCCGTAGCTGCCGCCATCTTCCACCTCGTACACGCCCCAAACCAGGCGCTGCACGATGTGGCGCACGAGCGGGTGGCCGGCGAGGAAGGCACGGAACACCTCCGGCGTCCAGCGCCGGCGCGCGCACATGGCCACTTCCAGGCGCAGCAACTGCTGGCTGGCGATGGTGCGCGCGTCCTTCTTGAGCAGCTTGAAACGCTCCACGGCCTCCGCCGAGAGGGCGGGGTCGTCGGTCTTCTTCGGCTTGGGCAGGTCCGGCAGGCGCGCGCCGTCGCTGCCGTCCACCGAGACCTCGCGCACATAGGGTTTGAGCGTCTCGTCGAAGCCCACCTTGAAGGCCCTCGGACCGAAGTCGAGCCGCAGCGTGCCCTGCGCGTCCAGGCCCAGGTCGGGCGCGAGGCGGTCCTCCAGCTCCTCGGGGCTCAGGCCACGCGCCTCGGCGATGGCGGCGATCTTCTCGCGTGCCTTGTCCTGCAAGCCCTTGAACTTGATCTTCTGTGCGATGCCGTTGAGCAGCATCAGCGCGACGTCGGTCCCGATCTGCGCGAGCACGTCCAGCCCCGTGACGGCGCGCGCATGGGCCGACTCGCCGGGCCAGGCGCGGATGAAGGGCGTGAGCCGGCGGGCGGTGTCGTCGGTGCCCAGCAGGCCCAGCGCGGTCAGCGCCCAACCCTCCTTGGACGGGCCGCCTGCTTCGAGCCAGGCGCCGAATGCATCCCATGCAAAGTCGGCCAGCGAATCGGGCGTGCAGGCCTCGCGCACCACCGCGATGCCGGCATACACCTCCTCGCTCGTGGGGAAGGTCAGCATCTGGCCGAGCGCGTCGAGCGCTTCGTCGGGCAGTGCCTTGCCGCGCCCCGGACCGTCTTGCAGCACTGGGCGGCGCCAGCCGCGCGGCTGCCAGAAATCGGGCAATTTGGCGCGCTTGGTCGGGAAGCGGTCCAGCGGGCTTTCGTCGAGCACGGTGTTCAGCACCTGCAGGACCGCATCGTCACCGTAGCGGCCTGCCACCTCCATCAGAAGTGCCCCGTTGCCCTGCGCATGCAGCAGCCGCAGGGCGGCGCCCGCGCAGTCGCGCGCCTCGCCCGCTTTGCCCAGGGCCGGAGCGATGAGCGCACAGGCTGCGTGCTCGGGGTATTTCAGCAGCCAGGCGCGGCCAGCGTCGCGCGCGGTCTTGAGCTTGGCGAACGCGCGCGCGGCCGTGGGTGCGATCTCCACAGCACCGTAGTGCATCGCCCAGGCCAGGTTTTCGGCCGGCTTCGCGCGCACCATGGCGGCGAGCGCCGGCAGCGCGGGCAGGCCCAGCTTGGCGATGGCATGGCCCACGCCGTAGCCCTCGGCCTCGCCCGCCACGGCATTCCAGAACGGCGCGGCGAGCGCTGGAGGCAGCGTGGCCACGGCCACGCAGTCGAAGGAATACCAGTAGTAGCGCTCGCGCTTGCGCTCGGCCAGCATGGCGCGCCATGCCGCGATGAGCGCATCGGCGTCTCCCGCCCGGATGGCGCGAGCGGCCTCTTCGCCGTGCGTACTGAGCTTTTTTTTCTTGGTCGTGTCGAAGCCCAGCAGATCCACCATCTCCGCCACGTCCTGCGCCGCCTTCGCAAAGCGGCTGAGCTGCCACGAGTTGAGACGCTGCGCCTCTTCGCGTTCGCCGGGCGCCCATTCCTCGACGGGGGCCAGCGGCAGCGGCTCGATCGACAGCACCGCCGCGGTCTTGCGCGCGGTCTTCGCGAGCCAGGGCGGATCGGCGAGAACGGCCGGCAATTCTTCGCGGGCGGCCACCTCGGCCGGGCCGGTGAGGAGAGCCAGTTGCCGGTCCACGGCAGCCTGCGCGGCGGCATCCAGCCAGGGGCGCAGCAGCGGCACGCTCTGCCCGTGCGCACGCAGCAGGCGCGAGAGCATGGGCGTGAGCAGGCCTGCGTCCTTTCCATCCGCGGCCACCAACCGCGAGAGGGCCGCGATCGCCGCGAGCGGCCAGCGGTCCGCCGCCAGGGACAGGCGCGCCAGAGCGCCCTTGGAGCCGCTGGCGGCCTTGGCCAACGCATGCACGGCCTCGGGAGTGCCGAGGGCGGCCAGCGCTTCGCCGGCGGCCTCCTCGTCGGCCCCGCGTTCCAGCACCGCCACCGCACCGGTGCCGCGTTCGCGCACGGCCGTCGCCACCATGCGCCTGTTGCCCCAGAAGCCCTCGGAGTAGCCCAGGCGCGTCTTCGCGGCCAGCGCGAGCGCGGTGGGGTCCGTGGCTGTGAGCAGCAGCCAGTGCAGGGTTTCGGGCACGTCCTTCTCGGCGGCGAGCCGATGCGCCAGCGCGTCGGAAACCGCAGGCCGGTCGGGCAGCAGCAGCGCCATCGCCGGCTGCCGGCTCGGATGCAGAGAAGGCAGGGCGGCCTCGATGCGGTCCGCACAGGTCTCCCACTCGGCCTGTGGCGCGGCCGCGAGATAGCGGCGGAAGGCCTCTTCGCCCTCACCCAACGGCCCGCGCCATCCGTTGCTCATCGGGCGGGTGACGGTGGCGGACAGGTGCGCACGGCGCTTCTTGATCGTCGAGTCGTAATCGTTGGTCGTCTCCAGGCGCTGCGATGCCATCAGGAGGTCGACGGCCCCCGGCAGTCCGTACTGCGCCACGAGGTAGTCCGCGATGGCGTCGGCCGGGTCGTTCTCGCCGTAGTAGCCCGAACTGGCCAAGGCCAGCGCGAGCAGCGCCGTGTCGGCCTCCGCATCGGCATCGACCGTGTGCAGGTTGAGGCGGTCGATGGTGCGCTGCAGCGGATCGCGCAGGGGGGCGTCGGTGCTCGCCAAATCGATCAGGAAGTTGCAGCTGCTGCGCACGCGCTTCCATGCCTGGGGCAGCGCAACGGCTTTTGTTTCCTGGGGGAAACGGCGCGAGGCGTAGGTCTCGCGCTCCATCTGGGGCGTCAGGCGCACAGGGTCGCCCTGGGCCAGCCAGGGCGGCACCGCGCCGGGCCCGCCATCACCGGCCGGGGCATCGGTGGTCGCTGCTGCTGGCGGCGTGGTCGCGGCCACAGCCGCCGCTTCGGCGAGCAGGGCCTGGGCGAGGGCTGGCGCGCGCTTGCCGACCTGCGCGGTCGTGCCCCAGCCCGTCAGCAGGCCTTCGGATTTCAGGCGCTCGAATGCCATCGAGGCGCCCTGGTCGCTCACGCCGTGCTGGCGCTTGAGCACCGCGGCCGAGAACACGTCTTCTACCTTCATCGCACCCTCGGCCAATTGCGTGCAGAAGGCTGCGAAAACACGATCGCACTGCGCGTCCAGGCTTTCCGCCGGGGCGGGAACCGGTGCAGGAGCGCTGGCGGCAATGGAGGGCTCGGCACCGTCCGCAGCCGCCTGTCTGGAAACGGCCTGGGGCGCGGCCGCCTTGGCGGCGGGCGCCGGCGAGGCGCCGATGGCAGCGCCCGGGGCCACGCCGACTTCGCTGTAGCCCTTGTTCGTTTTCTCGGTGACCAGCTTGGTCAGCGCCGCCGACGCCTTTGCGGCGTCGGCGAACGATTTGGTCTGGCTCTGGCCGGCCGTGCCGATGCGGCCCCACCGGATGTTCAGGTCGGAGCCGGAGGGCTCGATCTCCCAGAATTTGCTGGAGTTTCCTTCGATCATTTCGAAACGGCGCATGGGGTCGTGTGTCCTTTCGCAAACGGGTCTTGGGGGATGGGCCGGCGGTCGCGGCGCGGACCGCGGCCGCCGGTTGAAAAAACGTCAGGCGCTGCCCGGCGGCAGGCCGGTGCGCTGCGCGGGCGGGGCATGGCCTGCGGCGTCCGCCATGGTTTCCGCATCCGCCGCAGCGGATGCGGCTTCCTGCCGCTCCTTGGCCATCTGTTCCACCAGCTGCTGGCGGCCTTGCCGCGCAACGGCGATGAACTTCTCGTGGTTTTTGTGGTGCGGGTACATGCGGTTGGCCAGGTCGATGTTGTGTTCGCGGAACCGGTCCGCCACGCGCAGAGCGTCTTGCGCCGGCAGGCCCATGAGTTCCAGCACCGTGCGGGCGGTCTTCAGGCTGGACTCGAATAACTCGCGTTCGACATGCTCCACGCCCAGATCGCGCAGCGAGTTCCAATGGCTCACGTTGCGGGCTCGGGCCACGATTTTCAGATGTGGAAAGTGAGCGCGCGCCAACGCGGCGATCTTAATGGACTGGCTCGCGTCGTCCACCGCGATGACGAGGATGCGGGCCTGTGCAGCTCCCGCAATGCGCAGTAGCTCCAGCCGCGTGGCGTCGCCGTAGAACACGCGGTAGCCGAAGGTGTGGGCCACCTCCAGCATCTCCACGCTGTGGTCCAGCACGGTGGTCGGCACGGCTTGCAGCAGCATGGTGCGCGCGACGATCTGCCCGTAGCGCCCGAAGCCCGCGATGATGACGGGCGCCTCCTGCGGCTCTGAGATCTTGGCCGCCGCCGGCACATCGGTCTTGAGCCGCGCATAGCGGCGCAGCAGCACGCGGTCCAGCAACACCAGCAGCAGCGGCGACAGCAGCATCGACAGCGCCACGGCGCCGATCAGCAGCGACGCGGTGGCGGCCGGTATCGCGCCTGCCGTCGACGCCGCCTGAAACACGACGAACGCGAACTCGCCGCCCTGCGCCAGCAGCAGCGTCATCACGGGGCGCTCCTGGTACGGCGTGCCGGTCACCCGTGCCAATGCGTAGATCACCACGCCCTTGATGGCCAGAAAACCGAGCAGCACCAGGGCCATCAACCCCGGAGAGCGCATCAGCACGCCGAAGTCGATGGACATGCCCACGGCCATGAAAAAGAGCCCGAGCAGCAGGCCCTTGAAGGGCTCGATATCGGCCTCCAGCTCGCGCCGGTATTCGCTGTCGGCCAGCAGCACGCCGGCAAGGAAGGCGCCCAGCGCCATCGACAGGCCCACGATCACCATCAGCCAGGCGATGCCCACCACCAGCAGCAGCGCGGCGGCGGTGAAGATCTCCGGCGTCTTGCTCTTGGCGATCCAGCGCAGCACCGGGCGCAGCAGCAGCCGCCCGCCCAGCACGATGCCGCCCACCACGCCCACGATCTTGGCGGCCTCCAGCAGCAGGTCGGGCGAGGCGTGGGGGGCCGCATCGCCTGCGGCGGCCGCGCCCAGCAGCGGCAGCAGCGCCAGGATGGGAATGGCCGCCACGTCCTGGAACAGCAGGATCGAGAACGCCTTCTGTCCGCTGTCGGTGCGCATCAGGTTGCGTTCGTTCAGCGACTGCAGCGCGATGGCCGTGGACGACAGCGCCAGCCCCAGCGCGCCCACCAGCCCCACGCGCCAGGGCAGTCCGCACGCCCAGGCCGCGAGCCACAGCAGCGCCGCACAACCCAGCACCTGCGCGCTGCCCAGCCCGAAGATCGGGCGGCGCAGGCTCCACAGCCGGCTCGGCTGCAGCTCAAGTCCCACCAGGAACAGCATCAGCACCACGCCGAACTCGGCGAAATGCAGGATGTCCTGCACATTGCTCACCAGGCCCAGCCCCCACGGGCCGATGGCGATGCCGGCCGCCAGGTAGCCGATGATCGCTCCCAGCCCCAGCGCCCGCGCGATGGGCACGGCCAGCACAGCCGCCCCGAGATAAAGAAAACCGTAGGTGAGCCAGGTGGGTGCGTGGGCCATGGAGGATCGAAAGAGGGATGGGGAAAACGTCGGGGCGGCGGCGAGGCGGCAAGGCTGCCGGTCCATGGACGGTCCTGGCGCCAAGCGGGCCGTCCATTCTGGCATCGGTAAGATCGGCGGCCTCCCGTTCCTTTCATCTTCTTTCTTTTCGGTGGACCCATGGACCTGCACACCTGGCTGGCTTTTCTGGCGGCGGCTTGCCTCATCGCGATCTCGCCGGGCTCCGGCGCCGTGCTGTCGATGAGCCACGGGCTCTCCTATGGCGTGCGAAAGACCGGCGCCACCATCCTGGGCCTGCAACTGGGGCTGCTGCTGGTGCTGGTGATCGCCGGGGCGGGCGTGGGCTCGCTGCTGCTGGCCTCTGAGACGGCCTTCAGCGCGGTCAAGATCCTCGGGGCGTGCTATCTCATCTATGTGGGCATCGCCCAGTGGCGCTCGGGCGAGGCTTCGCCCCTGCAAGGCGGCGAAGCGGCGCCTGCCGGCCCCTGGCAAAAGCGCTGCCTCACCGGCTTTCTGACCAATGCCACCAATCCCAAGGGCATCATCTTCATGGTGGCGGTGCTGCCCCAGTTCATGACCGACGCGCGCCCGCTGTGGACGCAATTGCTCGCCATGGCTGCCACCATGGTGGTGGTGGACATGGCCGTCATGCACGGCTACGCCGCTGGCGCGAGCGCCATGCGCCGCCTGCTGCGCAGCGCTCGCGCCATGCGGGCACAGAACCGCGTGTTCGGCGGCCTGCTGGTGGCCGTGGGCACGGGGCTTTTCTTCGTCAAGCGCGGCGCCCAGCATGGCTGAATGCACCGCCAAAAGAATGGTCGAATGCGTGCTATAAAAAATATAGCTATGTGCCCTAGTGGAATATGCGCTGGAAGGGTTTTTGATGCCCATGTTTCATTCCAGCCCCGGGCGGCGCTACCATCGCCACCGCCATCCCAACTTCTGACACCGAGGAGCCGTGTATGCCAGTGATCGCAGTGGCCAATCCCAAGGGCGGCGTGGGCAAATCCACGCTCTCCACCAACATCGCCGGTTACTTCGCCAGCCAGGGCCACGCCGTGGTGCTGGGCGATGCCGATCCGCAGCAGTCGTCCCGGCTGTGGCGCGGCCTGCGGTCCCCGGCCGTGCGCCCCATCGGCGACTGGCCAGTGCAGCCCGACGCCATCGGCCGCCCACCCAAAGAGTCCAGCCATGCGGTGCTCGACACGCCAGCGGGCCTGCACGGCGCGCAGCTGAAAGAGGTGCTCAAGCTCGCCGACAAGGTGATCGTGCCGCTGCAGGCGAGCGTGTTCGACATCTTCGCCATCCGCGGCTTCCTGGACGAGCTGGCCGAAAGCCGCCATGCCGCCAACACGCAGATCGGCATCGTCGGCATGCGCGTCGATGCCCGCACCATCGCAGCCGACAAGCTGAACGAATTCGTCGAAAGCCTGGGCCTTCCGGTGCTGGGCCAGTTGCGCGATACGCAGAACTACATCCATCTCGCAGCGCAGGGCCTGTCGGTTTTCGACGTGTCGCCCAGCCGGGTCGCGCGCGACCTGGAGCAATGGCAGGGCATCTGCCGCTGGCTCGATCAGTAATCGGTCGCCTATAGCCACGGCGCGGCACGGCACGGCGCTGCACCGCTGTCGCGCGCCCGACAACGCGCGCGGCCCACCCGGGCCTAAAGTGCGCGCATGAAAACCTTCCAGATGTATTCCGAAGTGGCGGCTTGCGTGGGCAGCGAGGTGGCGGTGACCGACTGGATCACCATCACCCAGGCGCAGATCGACCTGTTCGCCGAGGCCACGGGCGACCACCAGTGGATCCATGTCGATCCCGAGCGGGCTGCGAAGGGGCCGTTCGGCGCGCCGATCGCGCACGGGTTTCTCACGCTGTCGCTGATTCCCCGCTTTTTCGAATCGGCCTTTTCCATCGCCGGGGCGCGCATGGGTGTGAACTACGGGCTCAACCGGGTGCGGTTCACATCGCCCGTCCCGGTGGGCAGCCGCCTGCGGGCGCGGCTCACGCTGCAGGCCTGCGAGCCGGCGGCGCCGGACGGCATCCAGATGACCTGGCTGGTCACCATCGAGCGCGAAGGGGCGGACAAGCCGGCGTGCGTGGCCGAGTCGCTGGCACGCAATTACGGCGCTGCGCCGTAAGCCATCGCTCACTTTCTATAGACGCCAGGGGTCTCGCACCCAACGAAAAAGGCCCGCAGGCGAGAAGCCTGCGGGCCTTTTGCATGGCACGGTCGAGCCGGCCAGGCGGGGGAGCGATCAGTGGTCGCCGCCGAAGTTGCGCTTCGACTTGGCAGCCGCCACGGTTTCGGCTTGCACTTCCTTGCGGGTCAGCACCGTTTCGTTGCTGGAGATGGCCAGGGGTGCGGGAACGTCATACCAGTCGCCGGCGCGGGGCAGGGTGCCGTTCTGGCGTGCGGCGACCAGGTCGGCCACCACGGCTTCGCGGGTCAGGCCGCTGGTGGCGGTCGAGGCAGCGGGGTAGTTGGAGCCGTCGCCTTCCACGCCGGAGGCGGCGTTGGCGGCGAAAGCGCTCAGGGCGATGGCGGCAGCGGTAGCGAGAGTGCGGTAGTTCATGATGGTGTCCTTCATTGGTTGGTGTTTCCGGGCAAGGCTGGTCTTGTTGGGGGCCGGTCTTGTCCTGCCTCGGTGGGTCCGCCTTCAGGGCTTCCTCATCGATGGGTTGAACTGTACGCAGGGTTAACCCTTTGAAAAACAGCACTCTGGGCAATGAATAATTAACGAAATCGAAATAATCGCGGCTCTTGAAATGCCGTCATTCCTGAAATGGATAGATTGCTGACGATGCGCGTGTTCCAGGCCGTGGTGGACGAAGGCGGCTTTGCGGCAGCGGCACGCGCCATGGATCTGTCCGCAGCGGCCGTCACGCGGCTCATCGCCGATCTGGAGAGCCACATCGGTGCACGGCTGCTGCAGCGCACTACTCGTCGCGTGTCGCTGACCGATGCGGGCGAGGCTTACCTGGCACGGGTGCGCACGATCCTGGCCGACGTGGAAGAGGCCTTCGCGGCCGCGCAGGCCCACACTTCCGAAATCGCCGGCGTATTGCGGCTGCATGCTCCGCCGATGCTGGCGGTGCACATCCTCGCGCCACTGGTGGAGGGGTTTCACCGGGCGCATCCGCGCGTGGTGCTGGACATCCATGTGGACTCGTCGATGGAGCCGCCCATCGGCAGCTTCGACATCACGCTGCTCAGCGACGACGCAGTGCTCGGCGCCAATGTGGTCACCCGGCCGATCGTTCGCTCAGACAGCGTGGTGTGCGCCTCGCCCGCCTACCTGCAGCGCCACGGCATGCCGCAGTCGCCCGAAGACCTGGTCCGGCATCAATGCCTGCTGCGGCGGCGCAGCGACACCAAATCAGGGGTGATGCGGCTCTTCGATCCGCGGCAGGCCGAAAAGGAAAAGGCGGTGGACATCGAAGTGCAGCCGGTCTGCGTGGCCAACCACATCGACACCCTGCTGAGGGCGGCACTCGACGGTGCGGGCCTGACCTCGCTGCCGGTCGATCTGGCCGCACCCTACCTGCGCAGCGGGCAACTGGTGCGGGTGCTGGCGCCCTGGACGGAAGGGCGGTTCACGCTGTACGCGGCTTTTCCCAGCCGCAAGTTCATGCCTGCGCGCACCCGGGTATTTCTGGACTTCATGAGCGCACACACCAAGCAGTCGGTCGAAGAGGCGCTGCAGGCCCCGTCCGCCATGGCGCAGGCGCAGGAGACTTGAGTTCTGAGGCCTTAACCATCAGCGGGCCGCGTCACCGCTTCAAAGAAAGCTGTTTTGCCGCCAGGCTTCGTACACCGTGACGGCCACGGCGTTGGAAAGATTCAGGCTGCGCTGGCCCGGAACCATCGGCAGGCGAAGCTGCTGCGCCGGCGGGAACGATTCCCGCAGTTCGGGGGGGAGGCCGCGCGTCTCGGCGCCGAACACCAGCCAGTCGCCCGCCTTGAAGCTGGTCTCATACACCGTGAGCGTTGCATGCGTGGTCATCGCGAACATGCGGGTCGCGTCGGGCTCGGCATCGCGCAAAAAAGCGGTCCAGCCCGCGTGGCGCTGCACCTCGGCGTACTCGTGGTAATCGAGTCCCGCGCGCTTCATCAGGCGGTCTTCCATGGAAAAACCCAGCGGCTCGATCAGGTGCAGCCGGCACCCGGTGTTGGCGGCCAGGCGGATCACATTGCCGGTGTTGGGCGGGATCTCGGGTTCGACAAGAACGATATGAAACATGGCGGCTATTGTCGGCATCCCCGCTGGGAGCGGCGAAAAAGCTCGTAAATAAAAGTATCGACGGCAGCGTTTCAGCGATCAATGGAGGTCGGTGCGGGCCACGACCAGTGCGGTGATGTGCACGGCGCCTGCTTCCCGCAGCACGCGGGCGGCGGCATGCAGCGTGGCGCCGGTGGTCATCACGTCATCCACGAGCACGATCCGACGGCCAGCAATGCGGGTGGCGCGGGCCGGCTCCAGCGCGAACGCACCCCGCAGGTTGCGCAGGCGGTCCTTGCGCGGCAGGCTGCTCTGGGCTTCGGTGGCCCGGGTGCGCAGCAAGGTGGCAGCGTCCGCCTTGGCCGGCGACAGGGCCCTGGCAAGCAGTGCCGCCTGGTTGAAGCCACGCGTCTGCAAGCGTTCACGCGACAGCGGAATGGGCAGCAGGCAGTCCGCCGCTTCGATCGCTGGCTCGACCCAGGGCGTGCTGCGCAGCAGCGTCGCGAGAGAAGGCGCCCAGCCAGGGTCGGCCCGGAACTTGAAATCGGCCAGGGCCTGCGCCCAGGGGTAGCCATAGCCCACCGCGGCGATGCAGGCATCCAGCGGTGGCGGCTCCAGCACGCATTGCCCGCAACGCGTCACGCCGGCCGGGACAAGCAGGGCGCAGGTCTGGCAGCGGGGCTGCGGCTGCGCGAACCGCGTGGCGCAGCCTTCGCAGATGCGCCGTGCCGGCCAGGCATGGCAGACGGCGCACTGGCTGGGCACGGCGCTCAGTGCCGCGCCGATCCAGTGCGATATCCCTGCAAGGTGCCTGTGGAGCATCGACTCAATATACTCGCCGCGACCTTCCCATCCCCCCATGCCAGAGCACCTTCCCCCCACCATCGACCCGGCCGCCGCAGCGCGCTGGCACGAAGCCGCCCCGGCCGTTTCCCCCTGGCTGCACGAAGAGGTCGCGCGGCGCATGGATGAGCGGCTGCAGTGGATCCGGCAGGCGCCGGCCGCCTGGTGCGACTGGGACCCGGTGCGCGGCGGTCTGCAGGGCCATGCCCTGGTGCGCCAACGCTATCCGCAAGCCCAGTGCCAGGTCGCAGAAACCGCCGCGCGGCTGCAGCCCGTGGCCGAGCAGGCGCTGGCCGCCCCCTGGTGGAGCCCCTCGCGCTGGGGCAGCCGGGCCCCGCGCTTCGGCCTGCCGGCGGATGGCAGCGTCAACCTGGTGTGGGCCAACATGGCCCTGCACATGGCGGCAGATCCGCAGCGGCTGATCGGCCAATGGCACCGGGCGCTGGCCGTGGACGGCTATCTCATGTTCTCCTGTTTCGGCCCGGACACCGTGCGCGAGTTGCACGCGGTCTATGCCGAGCTGGGCTGGCCGCCCGCAGGCCATGCGATGACCGACATGCACGACTGGGGCGACATGCTGGTGCAGGCGGGTTTCGCCGAGCCCGTCATGGACATGGAACACATCACGCTGACCTTCGCCACACCCGCGCGGCTGCTGCAAGAGTTGCGTGAGCTGGGCTGCAACCTGCACCCGGACCGCTTCCCGGCGCTGCGCGGCCGCCGCTGGCGCGAACGGCTCGAACAGGCGCTGGCCGACCGATTGGCCGATCCCCGGCAGGGCGGCCAGTTGGCGTTGACCTTCGAGATCGTCTACGGCCATGCCTTCAAACCCGCACCCCGTCTGCGGGTGAGCGAGAGCAGCGCCGTATCGCTGCAGGACATGCGCGCCATGCTGCAAGGGGCCAAAAAACCGGGAGCTTGAGGGTGTTTTCCCGGGGTGGGGCCGCTCCTGATCCCGATCAACGGCACGCTACAATTCTTTGCTGTTGCAGATCCGGAACTTCGGACGTGCGGCGCAATCCACGCGGCCCCCTTTGAGAGATCGCCTGTGGCGGAAGCGCCTACAGGCCGCCTCATGGTTTGTACGGGGCTGTGCCTTTGATGTCGCCGCGGGCCTTGCAATCGGGCCACGGGAACGGCATGCTGCACGGTGCAGGGCACGCGCCAACCCGCGTGCGCCCTGGGGTCAGGAGACAAAAAGCGAAGCACCACCGGTGCTTTGCATTCGATGAAACCGGGTTCATGTGGAACCCAGGCGAGCGGAGGGCCGGGGCATTGCGCCATAGCCCGGGCACGGTCTGGATGTTGGAATTCGCATGGCTTTGTGCGCCGCCCGACCCCACGCGGGGGCGCCCAGGGATTGGTTAATTGAGGCTTAGAAGTGAGAACTATGAAGAGCATTTCCAACAAGCTGGCTTCTTTGCTGCTGATGGCGGGTGCATGGGTGGGCACTGCAGCCCAGGCCGTGCAGGATCTTCCCGGTGGCCCGGCCGTCAACCAATTGAACCTGGCGCCTCCGGTCACCCGCATCGCCGAGGAGCAGCAGTTCCTGCACTGGATGATGCTCATCATCTGCACGGTGATCTTCATTGCCGTGTTCGCGGTGATGTTCTATTCGATCTGGAAGCACCGCAAATCGCGCGGCGCCAAGCCAGCCAATTTCCATGAGTCCGTGACGGTCGAGGTCATCTGGACCATCGTTCCCTTCGTCATCGTGATCCTCATGGCGCTGCCCGCCACCAAGGTGCTGGTCGCGCAGAAGGACACCACCAACGCCGATCTGACCATCAAGGTCACCGGCTACCAGTGGAAGTGGGGCTACGACTACATCACCGGCGAAGGCCAGGGCCTGGCGTACATCTCCACGCTGGACAGCAGCCACCGCCGGATGTCTGACAGCGGCAACGTGGCCAACGCCCCCGCCGACTACCTGCTCAAGGTGGACAACCCCCTGGTCGTGCCCGTGGGCAAGAAGGTGCGCGTGATCACCACCGCCAACGACGTGATCCATTCGTTCATGGTGCCGGCCTTCGGTATCAAGCAGGATGCCATCCCCGGGTTCGTGCGCGACACGTGGTTCCGTGCCGACAAGGTGGGCGATTACTACGGCCAGTGCGCCGAGCTGTGCGGCAAGGAACACGCCTACATGCCCATCCACGTCAAGGTCGTCTCCGCGGCCGACTACACCCAGTGGGTGGCGGGCGAGAAGAAGAAGGCCGCCGCCAAGGCGGACGATCCGAACAAGGTCTGGACGCTGCAGGACATCCTGCCGCGCGGCGAGAAGGTGTATGCCGCCAACTGCGCGGCCTGCCACCAGGCCAACGGCAAGGGCGCAGGGCCGATCAAGCCGCTGGACGGCTCGGCCATCGTCAAGAGCGACGACCACACCCAGCAGATTCACATCGTGCTCAAGGGGGCGGCCAACGGCGCCATGCCTTCGTGGGCACAGCTGAGCGATACCGACCTGGCCGCCGTGGTGAGCTACACCAAGAATGCTTGGTCCAACAAGACGGGGCAGATCGTGCAGCCGTCCGAGATCCTGGCCCAGCGTGGCAAATAGCCGCCAACGCCCCAACGCATTGAGGAATCCAAGATGAGCGCAGTTCTCGACAACCACGGTCACGCGGGCGGCCACGCACACGACAGCCATGACGAGCACCACCACCACGGCCCCACGGGCTGGCGGCGCTGGGTGTTCGCCACCAACCACAAGGACATCGGCACGCTGTACCTGCTGTTCTCGTTCACCATGCTCATGGTGGGCGGCATCCTGGCGCTGCTGATCCGTGCCGAACTGTTCAAGCCCGGCCTGCAGTTGGTGAACCCAGAGCTCTTCAACCAGCTCACCACCATGCACGGCCTGATCATGGTGTTCGGCGCCATCATGCCGGCCTTCGTGGGCTTTGCGAACTGGATGATTCCGCTGCAGATCGGCGCGTCCGACATGGCGTTCGCGCGCATGAACAACTTCAGCTTCTGGCTGATGATTCCTGCGGCCATCATGCTGGTCACGTCGTTCCTGATGCCCGGCGGCGCTCCGGCGGCCGGCTGGACGCTGTACGCGCCGCTCACCCTGCAGATGGGCCCGTCGATGGATGCCGGCATCTTCGCCATGCACATCCTGGGGGCCTCGTCCATCATGGGATCGATCAACATCATCGTGACCATCCTGAACATGCGCGCGCCCGGCATGACGCTGATGAAGATGCCCATGTTCGCCTGGACCTGGCTCATCACCGCGTACCTGCTGATCGCCGTGATGCCCGTGCTGGCCGGCGCCATCACGATGACGCTGACCGACCGCCACTTCGGCACCAGCTTCTTCAATCCCGCCGGCGGCGGCGACCCGGTGATGTACCAGCACATCTTCTGGTTCTTCGGCCATCCCGAGGTCTACATCATGATCTTGCCGGCCTTCGGCATCATCAGCCAGATCGTCCCCGCGTTCTCGCGCAAGCGGCTGTTCGGCTATGCCTCCATGGTGTATGCCACGTCGTCCATCGCCATCCTGTCGTTCATCGTGTGGGCCCACCACATGTTCACGACCGGCATGCCGGTGACGGGCCAGCTGTTCTTCATGTACGCCACCATGCTGATCTCGGTGCCTACCGCCGTGAAGATCTTCAACTGGATCGCCACCATGTGGCGCGGCTCCATGACGTTCGAAACCCCCATGCTGTTCGCGGTGGGCTTCATCTTCGTGTTCACGATGGGCGGCTTCACCGGCCTGATCCTGTCGATGGCCCCCATTGATATCCAGCTGCAGGACACCTATTACGTGGTGGCCCACTTCCATTACGTGCTGGTGGCCGGTTCGCTGTTCTCCATGTTCGCCGCCTACTACTACTGGGCGCCCAAGTGGACCGGCGTGATGTACAGCGAGGCCCGTGGCCGCATCCACTTCTGGGGCTCGCTCATCACGTTCAACGTGACGTTCTTCCCCATGCACTTCCTGGGTCTGGCGGGCATGCCGCGCCGTTACGCCGACTACCCCATGCAGTTCGCCGACTTCAACATGCTGGCCTCGATCGGCGCGTTCGGTTTCGGCCTGATGCAGGTGTATTTCTTCCTGTTCGTCGTGGTGCCTGCAATGCGCGGCAAGGGCGAAGTGGCGCCGCAGCGCCCATGGGAAGGGGCCGAGGGCCTGGAATGGGAAGTGCCTTCTCCCGCACCGTTCCACACCTACGAAACGCCGCCGAAGCTGGATGCCTCGGCCACGCGCGTGATCGGTTGAAGAGGGCTTTTCGATGACCCCCGAGCAAAAGAAGTCCAACCTGCGCATGGCGCTGATCCTGGCATCGGTGGCCATCGCCTTTTTCGTCGGTTTCATGGTGAAGATGGCCTGGCTGGCCCGCTGAAGGACCGAGAACGCCATGGGCATGCTGCGCACTGAAAACGCCAAGATGGTGGGCAAGCTGGCCGTGATCTCGGTCGGCATGTTCGCCTTCGGCTACGTGCTCATTCCCATCTACAAGCACATCTGCGAGATGACGGGCATCAACATCCTCTCGCTGGCCGAGCGGCAAGTACCCGGTAACGGCGTGGCCGGCCGCGACGTGAAGGTGCCCGCGAACACGCAGGTGGACAAGAGCCGCACCATCACGGTGGAGTTCGATGCGAATGCGCGCGGCCCGTGGGACTTCAAGCCCGCGCAGCGCTCGATCCAAGTACATCCGGGCGAGCTGGCCACGGTGATGTACGAGTTCCAGAACATCCAGAACCGCCGCATGGCCGCGCAGGCCATACCCAGCTATGCGCCCCGGCAGGCGGCAGCGCACTTCAACAAGCTGGAGTGCTTCTGCTTCAACCAGTACACGCTGGAGCCCGGCGAGAAAAAGCAGTGGCCGGTGGCGTTCGTGATCGACCCGCGCCTGTCCAAGGACGTGACCACCATCACCCTGTCCTATACCTTCTTCGAAGTGGGCGGCAAGACGCCGCCTGCACCCGCCACCACCGAGCCCACGGCCGCGTTGCCCGCCGGCACCCTGCAGGGAGCCGGCTCGTGAGCCCGCGCGATTCGAACGCATCGCCCGCGCGCCGCAAAGGCTCGCTGCTGCGCACGGTGCGCGCGGTGGCGTGGTCGTTCATCGGCTTGCGCAAGGGCTCGGAATACCAGCAGGACATCGAGCGGCTGAACCCCATCCACATCATCGTGGTCGGCCTGGCCGCTGCGCTGCTGCTGGTGGTCGGGCTGATCGTGCTGGTCAACTGGGTCGTCTGAGGGACGACCGCAGCCCGACGGACCCACGCATAACAACGATTTGAGATTCAGGAGCTGACATGAGTGCATCTACCCCCGGCACCACCCCGTACTACTACGTGCCCGCCGAATCGCGCCATCCGGTGATGGCCGCCGCCGGCCTGTTCTTCGTGATCCTCGGCGCAGGCCAGTGGGTCAACGGGCACGACTGGGGCAAGTATTCGCTGGCCCTGGGCATGGTGTGGTGGCTGTTCGTTCTGTACCAGTGGTTCCGCGACGCCGTGCACGAGAGCGAGGGCGGCCTGTACGGCCACAAGATCGACCTGTCCTACCGCTGGAGCATGAGCTGGTTCATCTTCTCGGAGGTGGTGTTCTTCGGCGCCTTCTTCACCGCCCTGTGGTGGGCGCGCTCGCACTCGGTGCCTGCGCTCGGCAGCCTGGACAACGCGCTGCTGTGGCCCGACTTCAAGGCCGTGTGGCCGAGCATGGCGACCGGCATGACGGCGTCGCCCGCCGGCATCGTCGAGCCCTTCCAGACCGTCGGCCCTTTCTGGCTGCCGACGATCAACACGGCGCTGCTGCTCACCTCGGGCGTCACGCTGACCATCGCGCACCACGCACTGCGTGAGAACCACCGGGGCAAGACCATCGCCTTCATGTGGGCCACGGTGCTGCTGGGCATCGTGTTCCTGTGCGTGCAGGGCTACGAGTACTACCACCTGTACACCGACCTGAACCTCAAGCTCAGCTCCGGCGTGTTCGGCTCCACCTTCTTCATGCTGACGGGCTTTCACGGTTTTCACGTGCTGATCGGCATGCTCATGCTGCTGTTCATCACGCTGCGCCTGCAAAAGGGCCATTTCACCCCTGAGAAGCACTTCGGCTTCGAAGGCGCCGCCTGGTACTGGCACTTCGTGGACGTGGTCTGGCTGGGCCTTTACGTGCTGGTGTATTGGCTCTGAGCGGCTTTCAAACCGCTGACGAAAAAAGCGCCACAGGGCGCTTTTTTTGTGGCGCCGCTGTGCAGCCCGCAGCGCCTGCACCAGGGCGCATGGGCTTTGTGCGCTGGCCGTTCAGCGGGTGGCCGGCAGACCGGTGGGTTGGATGTATCCGAGCTTCCACGCGGCCAGCAGGCACAGGAAGAGCAGAATCGACAGCCCCACGCGCACGGCGAGCGCGCGGGCCATGCGGCCGCTGCGGGCTTTGTCGTTGCGGCCGTTGCGCATCATGAAGAACAGCGCAGATCCGAGGCTCGCCAGAATGGCCAGGAAGGCCAGCACCACCACGTATTTCATGGAGCGCATTATCCCGTGACATTGGCAAGAAGCCCACTCGGCTGGCGATTCTGGCTGGTCAGCCTCGCTGCAGTGCTGGCCATGGCAGCGACGGCGTCGCTCGGGCGCTGGCAGTTGTCCCGCGCCGCGCAGAAAGAAGCCTTGCAGGCCGCCATCGACGAGCGCACGGCCCGCCCGCCGCTGGAAGGCTCCACCCTGGCCGCGCTGCCGGCGAACACTGGCGCGGACGATCCGCTGGTGCACCGCCGCGTGGTGCTGCGCGGCCGCTGGCTGCCCGAGCACACGGTGTTTCTGGACAACCGGCAGATGCAGGGCCGACCCGGCTTTTTCGTGCTCACGCCCCTGCAACTGCAGGGCAGCGCCACGGCCGTGCTGGTGCAGCGCGGCTGGGTGCCGCGCAATTTCCAGGACCGGACGCAACTGCCCGAAATCGCCACGCCGACAGGCGAGGTCGAAGTGCCCGGGCGCATCGCGGCACCGCCGTCGCGGCTGTATGAAATCGGTCCTACCGGCAGTGCCGAGGGGTCTTCCCGCATCCGGCAAAATCTAGACCTTGCGGCCTATCGCGGCGAGACCCGTCTGGCGCTGGCACCGCTCACGGTGCTGCAGACCGGGGCCGCGGGCGACGGGTTGCAGCGCGACTGGCCCGTCATCGACGCCGGGGTCGAAAAACACTACGGCTACGCCTTCCAATGGTTCGGGCTTTGCGGCCTGGTGGCAATCCTCTATGTCTGGTTCCAAATCATCCGACGCTTCTTTCGCCCACGCCGCCAGCCAGCCGCCTGACGCGCCCGAGGGTGCCCATCCGCTGGGCCTCACGGTGCACAGCCTGCCTGCCGCAGGCGGCGCCATGGCCGCCGTGCAGCAGTCCCGCCAGGGACGCTGGAAGATGCTGGGTGTGCTGTTGGTGTGCGCGGCGCCGGTGGTGGCCTCGTACTTCACTTACTACGTGCTGCGGCCCGAAGGGCGCCGCAATTTCGGCGAACTGATCGATCCGCAGCGCGCCATGCCCGCCGCCATGCCGGCGACGGCCCTGGACGGTACTACCGGCAAGCTCGACCAGTTGCAGGGCCAGTGGCTGCTGGTGAGCGTGGCGCCCGGCGCCTGCGCGGCGGCCTGCCAGAACCATCTTTACCTGCAACGCCAACTGCGCGAAAGCCTGGGCAAGGACAAGGACCGCCTCGACTGGGTCTGGCTCGTGACCGATGCCGCCGCGCCGCCGCCCGAAATCCAGCCCGGCCTGCAGAAAGCCCAGGTGTTGCGCGTGGATGCGCAAGCGCTCGCCGGCTGGCTCGCCCCGGCGGCGGGCCATGCGATCAGCGATCACCTTTACGTGGTCGATCCCATGGGCCGTTGGATGATGCGTTTCCCCGCCAGCCTGGACGCGGCCGGTGCCGCCAAGGCCAAGCGCGACCTGGAGCGGCTGATGCGGGCCTCGGCCTCGTGGGACCAGCCCGGCCGCTCGTCGGGAACGCCGTGATGCCGGACGCACAGCCGCTGTACGACCTCGCCCCACTCGCCCGCATGGCGCTGCTGGGGGCGGTGATCGCGCTCGGGCCGCTGGCCTGGGTGTGGCTGCGCAACCGCGGCACCTCGCGCGTAAGGCGGCTGCAGGCGCTTACCGTGCTCACGCTGTTTCTCACCTTCGATCTGGTGCTGTTCGGCGCGTTCACCCGCCTCACCGATTCGGGCCTGGGCTGCCCCGACTGGCCGGGTTGTTACGGCAACGCCAGCCCGCTGGGCGCGCACGCTGAAATCTCGGCCGCCCAGCAGGCCATGCCGACCGGCCCGGTCACGCACGGCAAGGCGTGGGTAGAGATGATTCACCGCTACCTGGCCAGCGGCGTGGGCATGCTCATCATTGCGCTGACCGTGGGCGGCTGGTGGCAGCGGTCTCGCGCCCACCGGCATCAGGGCCCCGCGCCCGCCATGAGCCCATGGTGGCCCACGGCCACGCTGGTGTGGGTGTGCCTGCAGGGCGCGTTCGGCGCGCTCACGGTGACCATGAAGCTGTTTCCCGCCATCGTCACGCTGCACCTGATCGGTGGGCTGGTGCTGCTGGCGCTGCTGTGCGTGCAGGCCGTGCGCGAGACCCACGCTGCACGCGGCACGCCGCCCGTGTCGTTGAGCCGAGGGTTGCGCGGACTGCTGGCAGGCACCACGGTGCTGCTGGCGGTGCAGATCGTTCTGGGGGGCTGGGTGAGCACGAATTACGCGGTGCTCGCCTGCACCACGTTCCCCACCTGCCAGGGCAGTTGGTGGCCCGACATGGCGTTTGGCCAGGGCTTTCAGATCTGGCGGCCGCTGGGCCTGCTGCAGGACGGCAGCCACATCACTTTCGCAGGCCTCACGGCCATCCACTATGCCCACCGGCTCGCCGCATATGCGGTGCTGCTGGCGCTCGGGTTGCTGGCCTGGCGCCTGCACCGCGCCGGGCAGTTGCCGGCCCAGGCGCGCTGGCTGGCCGGGCTGGCGCTCATGCAGTTCGCCACCGGGCTGTCCAACGTGGTGCTGGATTGGCCGCTGGTCGCCGCCGTGCTGCACACCGGTGGCGCTGCCGCCCTGGTCGTGGTGCTCACCTGGGCGTTGGCCGCGAGCCGCGCGGTGGGCGCGACGCACCCTTCGGCCGCCGCTGCCGGCGCCACGACAACCGCGCCCCAGGGCGCAACGAGAATCTCCGCATGAGCGCTGCCCCCGCCCCCGCCGCCCCCCATTACTCGATGCCGTCCCGCGTGGCGCAGTTCTATGCGCTGACCAAGCCCCGGGTGGTCCAGCTCATCGTGTTCTGCGCGTTCATCGGCATGGTGCTGGCCGTGCCCGGCATGCCCAGCGGCGCGCAGTGGGCGCACATGGCGGTGGCCTGCGCGGGCATCTGGCTCGTGGCCGGCGCGGCAGCGGCGTTCAACTGCATCGTGGAGCAGGGCATCGACGCCAAGATGAAGCGCACCGCCTGGCGGCCCACGGCCAAGGGCGAGCTGTCGAACACGCAGACGCTGCTGTTCTCGGCGCTCCTGTGCGCTGCCGGATCGGTGGTGCTCTACCTGTGGGTCAACCCGCTCACCATGTGGCTGACCTTCGCCACCTTCGTGGGCTACGCGGTGGTGTACACGGTGATCCTGAAGCCGCTCACGCCACAGAACATCGTGATCGGCGGTGCATCGGGCGCCATGCCGCCGGTGCTCGGCTGGTCGTCGATGACGGGCGACGTGGCGCCGGAAGCGCTCATCCTGTTCCTCATCATCTTCCTGTGGACGCCGCCGCACTTCTGGGCCCTGGCGCTCTACCGGGTGGAGGACTACCGAAAGTCGGGCCTGCCCATGCTGCCCGTCACGCATGGCAACGAATTCACGCGGCTGCAGGTGTTTCTGTACACGCTGATCCTGTTCGCCGGCTGCCTCATGCCTTTCGTGTACGGCATGAGTTCGTGGATCTACCTCGCGGCGGCCGTGGTGCTGAGCGCAGGCTTTTGCGCTTATGGATTCCGGCTGTGGCGCAACTATTCGGACGCGCTCGCCCGCAAGACCTTCCGCTTTTCCCTCATCCACCTGAGCCTGCTTTTTGCCGCGCTGCTGGTGGACCACTACGTGCTGTGATCGCCATGAACAAACGGAATGCTCTTAAAAGAATAGCTGGAAGCGCTTTGCTGGTAAGCGCTGCAGGCATTTTGGCCGCTTGCTCCAAGAAGGGCCCCGAGTTCCGGGGCGTGGACATCACCGGGGCCGACTACGCCAAGGACCTGCCCCTGCCGGACCACAACGGCCAGCAGCGCCACCTCAAGGACTTCGCCGGCAAGGTCGTGGTCGTGTTCTTCGGCTACACGCAGTGCCCCGACGTGTGCCCCACGTCCATGGTGGAACTGGCGGAGGTCAAGCGCTCCCTCGGCAAGGACGGCGACCGGCTCCAGGGCATCTTCGTGACCGTGGACCCCGAGCGGGATACGCCCGAAGTGCTGAAGGCCTACATGGCCAACTTCGATCCGACCTTCCTCGCTTTGCGCGGCAGCCCCGAGCAACTGGCCGCCGTCGCCAAGGACTTCAAGATCTACTACAAGAAGGTCGACGGCAAGACGCCCACGAGCTACACCATGGACCACTCGGCCGGCAGCTATGTGTACGACCCCGCCGGCCGTCTGCGCGTGTACAACCGCTACGGCAGCGGCGCGCAGGCGCTGGCAGCCGATGTGCAGGCCCTGCTGAACGAAGGCTGAGCCAGCGCAGCACCCACGCCGGCCGGGCGTACTGCCTGCATTTCCGCCACCGGCCCACCGGCGGCCCCTTGAGCCAGCGCTTCAAGGCGCGGCCTGGCGATGGCGCAGTGCCACCGGTCCTGCCGGACCAACCCGCCCGCACCCTCGATGTGTGCCAGCCCCCGCGCCACCGTTTCGCGCGTGGTGGCCAGCAAAGATGCCAGCAGGGCCTGGGTCGGCAGGCGCACGAGGGAACTGCGCTGCAAGTCGGCCAGCAATAGCAGGGCGCCAGCGAGCCGGGCCGTGGCCCCACGAACCCGTAGCAGCCGGGACCAGTCGGCCAGTTGCGCCTGAGTTCTGGCGTGCTCTCGCGACAGCGCTTCGAGCCAACCCGCCACGGCCGGGCCACCGTGCCGGACGGCCAGCGCGGCGACCGGCATCTCGCACAGCCTGCCATCGGACACGGCGGTAGCGGACAGCTCCGCGGGCGCCGCGAACAGTGCCGTCGTGCCCAGGGCCTGGCCGCAGCCGGCCATGCCCACCGGCAAGTCCTGCCCCTCGGCGCCGCGGCGGTGCAGCAGCACCGTGCCGACCTTGACGATCTGCAGGACAGGCGCCGCCTGGCCCTGAGCCGTCAACCGCTCTCCCTTGCGAAACCGCCGCTCCACCAGGCCGCAATCCCATTGCACCTCCCGGGGCGCCCTGCCGAGCAGGCAGTGCGACCGGCAGGCACAGGACTGGCACGGCGCAGCGGCGCTCACTGCGCTGAACGGACTGTCCATGGCCGATCTAAGGGTGTGCATAAAAATGGGCTCTGGCGCAATATCCACTAGGGTGTATAGCTATGAAAATCATAGCAACCCGATATGGATGCATGCAAGGCGTGGCAACTGGCCTGCGTCTCAGGCGTAGGCCACCTCGCCGTGCCGGCCCTCGATGCGATGGCCTGCCGACAGCGACATCATCAACAGGGCGATCCTCTCGTGCAGGATGACCGTTTGCTGATTGCCCGCGGCCACCATGTGTCGGCGCAGCGCTTCGCGCACGGCCGGCTCGCCCGTCACGTCGATGACGATGTCCACGGCGTTGCCGTGCTCGGTCAACAGGTCGGTGAAGCGGGTCGTCACCGGAACGCCTCGGCTGCGCGCCAGCGCGATGCCGGGCAGCGAAAGGTCCAGGTCCGCGACGCCCAGCACGGTGACGAACGGCGCTGCCAGCAGTTGCTGGAGCAGGGGAGTGCCGGTGTGGCCGGCGCCGATGACGACGATGCGAAAGGGCTGCATGGCATGCCTTGTGGTCAGGAAGGCGCCAGTCTGCCGGCCCCGTGCCTGGCCGGGCATGATCTGCATCAACATCGGTGGAAGGGCCCGCCTTGGTGAGCCCTTTTCCGCTAAGACCCAACCGCCGGATCAGTCCGCGCGAATGCCCTGCGTGCGGATGACGCGCTCCATGAGCGCGGTGTCGGCCTGGATGCGGTTGGTCAGACCTTGCGCCGAGGTGCCGGCCACCTGCCAGCCCTGCTGGAAGAGCTTGGCGCGGATGTCGGGGCTGCGGGCGATCTCGGCGATCAGCGCGGACAGCCGGGCCTGCACCGCTGCGGGCATCGTGGCCGGGGCCGCGAAAGCGTTCCAGATCTCCAGGTTCAGGTCGGTCACGCCGGCTTCCGCCAGGCTGGGCACGCCGGGCACCAGCGTGCTGCGCCCGGCCGAGGTGACGCCGATGAGGCGCAGCTTGCCCGTGCGTTCCTGCGACAGGGCGAGCGCCGGTGGCAGCAGTGCCATCTGCAACTGCCCGCCCAGCATGCCCGTGGCCACCTGCGGATAGCCGGGGTAGGGCACGTGCACCGGCGCGATGCCGGCGCGCGCCTTGAGCAGCTCCGTGCCCAGGTGCCCGACCGTTCCCACGCCGGGCGTGCCGTAGCTCCAGCGGTTTCCGGCCTTCCGGGCCGCGTCGAGGAACGCGCGGGCATCGGCATGGGCGGGCACGTCGGGCTGCGATGCCGGTGCCGTCAGCACCAGGGGCGAGGTGCCGATGAGACTCAGCGGTGCCAGATCCTTTTTGGGGTCGTATGGCACGGCCGGGTTGAGCAGCTTGGCGATCGTGAGGTTGCCGTTGATGAACAGGCCGATGGTGTGGCCGTCCGTGGCCTTGGCCACCGCGTCGGCGCCGATGTTGCCGCCCGCGCCCACCTTGTTTTCCACGATCACAGGATGCCCCAGCGCCTGGGCCAGCGGCTCGGAGAACGTGCGCGCCGTCAGGTCGGGCGAGGAGCCGGGCGGAAAGCCCACGATGATGCGCAGCGGCTTGCTCGGCCATCCCGGCGTGGCCTGCGCGCCGGCTGCCGGCTGGGCCGAGGCGGTGCCTGTGCCGATGCCGAGGGCGCCAGCGAGCGACAGGGCCACCATGAAGGTACGGCGGTGGAGGGCGGCAGAAGTCATGGGATCGTGTCCTTGGGATCGAAGAACGCCGGGGCCCGGCGCACCAACAAAAAAGCGCGCAATCCGTCGGGATTGCGCGCTCGTGATTATCGCCACGCCATCCCGCAAGGGGCGGGCGGCCGGCTCGTCAGGCGTATTCGACCAGGGCCTTCTTCATCTTCTTCATGGCCGCCACTTCGATCTGGCGGATGCGCTCGGCGCTGACGCCATACACGGCCGCCAGCTCATGCAGCGTCATGCCGCCCGAGCCGTCGTCGTTGACCTTCAGCCAGCGCTCTTCCACGATGCGGCGGCTGCGTTCGTCCAGGCCCGACAGCGCGGTGGCGATGCCGTCGGTGGCGAGGACATCGCGCTGGCGCGATTCGATCATGGCGGTGGGCTCATGGGCACCGTCGGCCAGGTAGGCGATGGGGCCGTAAGCCTGTTCGCCATCGTCGGAGGGCGAAGGGTCCAGCATCACGTCGCCGCCCGACAGGCGGGTTTCCATCTCGATCACCTCTTCGCGCTTGACGTTGAGGTGCTGCGCCACCGCATCGATCTCGCGCTCGGACAGCGTGTCGCGGTGGGTGGCGGCATCGGCGGCCGCAGCATCGGCCTTGAAGCCCTGCTTCATCGAGCGCAGATTGAAGAACAGCTTGCGCTGCGACTTCGTCGTGGCCACCTTGACCATGCGCCAATTCTTGAGGATGTACTCATGAATCTCGGCCTTGATCCAGTGCATGGCGTAGCTCACCAGGCGCACGTTCTGATCGGGGTCGAAGCGTTTGACGGCCTTCATCAGGCCGACGTTGCCCTCCTGGATCAGGTCACCATGGGGCAGACCGTAACCGAGGTATTGGCGGGCGATGGACACGACCAGGCGCAAGTGCGACATCACCATGCGGCCTGCCGCATCCACGTCGTTGTTTTCCTTGAGTTGCCGTGCGTACGTGCGTTCTTCTTCCGCCGTGAGCAGCGGAAGGCGGTTGACTGCCGAAATGTAGGCGTCCAGATTGCCCAAGGGGGGGATGAGCGCCCAAGGATTGGCGGGAGCCAGAGCAGTCGCCGCGGTGCCGGATTGAAGCGTCATTCCAGAGATCCTTTCTTCCATGTCATTCATGTTAGCACTCAGTAAGAGGGAGTGCTAAGGGAGTAGTTCCCGCCGCCCCGTAGGACAGGGCGGATGGGCTCTTGAAGAAAAATTATGGCTCTGCGCACGCCCCGTAAAGGTTTGTTGCTATGAAAAAAGAAGCGAAAAAATCAAAAACTTCGTTTCGTGAACAATCAATTCACCGGATGGCACCAATCCGGCCTGCCCCGGCGGCCCGCCCTTGGGTTCAGGAACTGCGAGGCATCCGGCTCAGGTCAGCAACGCCTGGGCGAATTCCTTGGCGTTGAATGTCTCCAGGTCTTCCAGCTTTTCGCCCACGCCGATGAAATACACCGGAATGGGCCGTTCCTGGGCGATGGCGGCCAGCACGCCGCCCTTGGCCGTCCCGTCGAGCTTGGTCACGATCAGGCCGGTGAGCTGCAGGGCGTCGTCGAAGGACCGCACCTGGGCCAGCGCGTTCTGCCCGGTGTTTCCGTCGATGACCAGCAGCACCTCGTGCGGCGCCGTGGCGTCCGCCTTGGTCACCACGCGTTTGATTTTCTGCAACTCTTGCATCAGGTGCAGCTGGGTCGGAAGCCGCCCGGCAGTGTCCACCAGCACCACGTCCTTGCCACGCGCCTTGCCGGCGGTCACGGCGTCGAAGCTCACCGCTGCGGGGTCGCCCCCTTCCTGGCTCACTATCTCGACCGTGTTGCGGTCGGCCCAGACGCCGAGCTGCTCGCGCGCCGCAGCGCGGAACGTGTCCGCCGCGGCCAGCAGCACGGCGGCGCCTTCGTTGGCCAGGTGCTTGGTCAGCTTGCCGATGGAGGTGGTCTTGCCCGCACCGTTGACGCCCGCGACCATGATGACGGTCGGCGTATGGCGGCCGATCACCAGGGATTTCTCCAGCGGGCGCAGCAGATCGGCCAAAGCGTCGGCCAGCAGAGCTTTGACGGCTGCAGGATCGGTCGTCTTGGTGTCCTTCACGCGGCGCTTGAGGTCGTCCAGCAGGTGCTGCGTCGCCTTGACCCCGGTGTCGGCCATGAGCAGCGCCTCTTCCAGTTCTTCATAGAGCGCGTCGTTGATCTGCGTGCCGGTGAAGACGGTGGCGATGCTGCTGCCGGTCTTGCGCAGGCCGTTCTTCAGGCGGTTGAGCCATCCCTTGCGTTCCGCCTCCACGGGCTCCGCTTCAGCCGGTGGGGCCGGAACAGAAACAGCGATTGGCGCAGGCGCCGGAGCAGGCGGGGCAAATGGTGCGGCGGGCGCTGGAGCAGGCGCTTTGATGGCAGCCGGCGCAGGTGCTGGGACAGGCGCTGCGGGCACCGCCACCGGCATTGGCGCGGGCGGAACAACCTGCGCGGGCGGCGTGACCGGCGCGGTAGGAACTGCAGGTGGCACAGGAACCGGGGTTGCCATAGGTACCGGTACCGGCAGTGGCACTGCGGCCGGCACCGCCGGCGGTGCCGCCGGAGCGGGCGGTGGTGGTGGTGGTGGTGGCGGGGCAGGGATCGGGGGCGGCACCTCCACAGGCGCCTTCGCCGCGAAAGGATTTCGCAGCCACCCAAAGCCCCCGGAGGCGGGAGGCGCTCCGGAAGGCGCTGCAGCAGGCGCAGATGGCGCGCCGGCGTCCGGGGTTGCAGGCACGGGGACGGCTGGCGCAGCCTCCGTGGAAAAGGGGGCTTGCGGCTCGGTGGGGGAAGCGGGCTTTTTCTTGAAAAAACTGAACATTGGAAGGTTCTTAGAATCGCATCCATTCTATGAAACGCGCTATCACCCTTCTGGGCCTGCTGGCCTGCGTGCATGCCGGGGCCCAAACCCCGCCGTCCGCACCCCCCTCGCTCCCCCCTTCGGCCCAGGACACGCAGGCGCAACGCCCGCCGTCCACAGGGGTTGGGCAGTTCACGTTGAAGAACGGCATGCAGCTCATCGTGCAGCCCGATCGCAGGGCGCCCACGGCGGTGCACATGGTCTGGCTGCGGGTCGGCGCGATGGACGAGGTGGACGGCACGTCCGGCGTCGCCCACGCGCTCGAACACATGATGTTCAAGGGTTCCAAGACTGTTCCCCCGGGCGAGTTCTCGCGCCGCGTGGCCGCGCTGGGCGGGCAGGAAAACGCTTTCACCAGCCGCGACTACACCGGCTATTACCAGCAGATTCCCGCGAACCGGCTGGAAGACGTGATGAAGCTGGAAGCCGACCGCTTCGCCAACAACCAGTGGCCTGATGCCGAATTCAAGCGCGAGATCGAAGTGGTCAAGGAAGAGCGCCGCATGCGCACCGAAGACCAGCCGCGGGCCGCGCTCATCGAGCAGCTTTATGCCGCGACCTTCATCGCCTCGCCCTACCGCCGGCCGGTCGTCGGCTGGATGAGCGACCTGGACGCGATGACCGCCGACGATGTGCGGGCCTTCCATCGCCAGTGGTACGTGCCTGCCAACGCCGTGATCGTGGTGGCCGGCGACGTCGAGCCCGACAAGGTCCGCGTGCTGGCTGAAAAATACTATGGCCGCATTCCCGTGCGGGCCGTGCCGACGCGCAAACCGCGCGTGGAGCCCGTGCAGCAGGGCATTCGCCGCATCGCCTACAAGGCACCGGCCGAGCAGGCCTACGTGGCCCTGGCCTTTCGGGTGCCGAGCATCGAACGGCTCGATGCGATGACCGACAAAGACCGCGATGCGCTCTCGCTGCTCGCCCTGTCGGCGGTGCTGAGCGGCTATGACGGTGCGCGCCTCGAGCGCGCCTTGAGCCAGGGCAGCGACCGCGTGGCCGACGGTTCGGACAGCTCCGCCTCCGTCATCGGCCGTGGCCCCAGCCTCTTTTTGCTGACCGGCGTGCCCGCCGCCGGCAAGACCCCGCAGCAGGTCGAAGATGCCTTGCGTGCCGAGGTCGCCCGCATCGCCCGCGAAGGTGTGAGCGAGGCCGAGCTGGCGCGCGTGAAGACGCAGTGGGCCGCTTCCACGGTCTACCAGCGCGATTCGCTGCAGAGCCAGGCGAGCGACCTGGGCAGCAACTGGGTGCAGGGCCTGCCGCCCGACGCCGATGCGCGCCTCATCGCCCTGCTGCGCGGCGTCACCCCCGCGCAGGTGCAATCGGTGGCGGCCCGCTACTTCGGCGACGACCAGCTCACCGTGGGCACGCTGCTGCCGCAACCCTTGGCCCCCGGCGCGAAGCGCGCCGCGCCCGCGGCCGGCGCCGACGGGCGGATGCATTGAGAACGCGCAGGAACCCACCCATGAAAACCATTCAACGACTGGCCGCGCGTGCATGCCTCGCCTTTGCCGGTGCCCTGTGCCTGGCGCACCCCGCCTGGGCGCTTTTGCCCATCCAGCACTGGACGGAGCCGAGCGGCGCCCGGGTCTGGCTGGTGGAGAGCCCGGCCATTCCCATGGTCGATGTGCAGGTCGACTTCGACGCCGGTGCACGCCGCGATCCGGCTGAGCAGGCGGGCCTTGCGAGCGCCGTGGCCTCCATGTCGTCCAAAGGCGTTCGTGCCCAGGGCAGCGAGCCGGCCATGGACGAAAACGCGCTGGGCGAAGCATGGGCCGATCTGGGCGCGAGCTTCGAAGCCGCCGCCGACCGTGACGGCCTGAGCTTTTCGCTGCGCTCGCTCACCGAGCCCGATCTGCTGGACCGCGCCGCGCGTCTTGCGGCCCGGCAACTGGCCCAGCCCAGTTTTCCGCAGGACATCTGGCAGCGTGAACGTTCGCGCTGGGAGGCCGCGCTGAAAGAAGCGGAAACGCGCCCCGGCACCGCAGCCGCCAAGGCCTTCGGCAGCGCGGTGTACGGCAACCATCCGTACGGCCAGCGCGCCACGCCCGATACGCTGGGCCGCATCGCGATCGCCGACATGCAGGCCTACCACGACCATTACGTCGAAACCTGCAGGGCCCGCGTGAGCATCGTCGGTGCCGTCAACCGTGCGCAGGCCCAGGCGCTGGTGAAAACGCTGCTGTCGCAGATGCCTTCGCGCGATCCCGCCACCTGCCAGCCGTTGCCGCCGGTTCCTGAAGTGCAGGCGCTGACCGCGCCGGTGCAGCAGGACATTCCCTTCGCTTCGGCGCAGGCGCATGTGCTGATCGGGCAACCGGGCTTTGCCCGGCGCGATCCGGATTTTCTGGCGCTGCTCGTGGGCAACCACATCCTGGGTGGCGGCGGCTTCACGTCGCTGCTGACCAGCGAAGTGCGCGAAAAGCGTGGCCTGAGCTACAGCGTGTACAGCCAGTTCTCGCCCGGCCTGAACACCGGCGCCTTCCTGATCGGCCTGCAGACGCGCCCCGACCAGGCCGCGGAAGCGGTGAAGGTGTCGCGCGACGTCATCGCCCGATTCGTGGCCCAGGGCCCGACCGAGGCCCAACTGCGTGCCGCCAAGGACAACCTCATCGGCGGTTTCGCCCTGCGCATCGACAGCAACCGCAAGCTGCTGGCCAACGTCGTCAACATCGCCTGGAACGACCTGCCGCTGGATTACCTGGAGCATTGGACGGACCGCGTGCAGGCCCTCACGGCGGCCGACGTGCGCGCCGCCATGGCCCGCAAGCTGCAGCCCGAGCGCATGGTCACCGTCGTGGTCGGAGGCAAGCAATGAGCCGGCCCGCACGCCGCGCCGCGCCGGCAGCGCCCGCCCCAGCCGCTAAAAAAACCGTTGCGAAAGGCGCAGGCGAAGTCCGCATCATCGGCGGCCAATGGAAGCGCACCCGCCTGCCGGTGGCCCAGCGCCCCGGCTTGCGCCCGACGCCGGACCGCGTTCGCGAAACGCTCTTCAACTGGCTGGGGCAGGACATGACCGGCTGGCGCTGCCTCGATGCATTCGCCGGCACCGGCGCGCTGGGGTTCGAGGCGGCCTCTCGCGGCGCGGCGGCCGTGCAGCTGGTCGAGAACGATCCGGCCCTGGTGGACCAGTTGCACACGCTGCAGCAGCGCCTGCAGGCCATGGCCGTGCGCGTGCAGCGGGGCGACGGCGTCGCCGCGCTGCGGCACTGCGCGCCCGGCAGCCTGCACCTCGTGTTCATCGATCCGCCCTTCGAGAGCGCACTGTTCGAGCCCGCGCTGGCCGCTGCCTCGCAGGCCGTGGCCGCAGACGGGTTCATCTACCTGGAGGCGCCCCAGGCCTGGGACGACGCGGCGTTGGCCGCCGTGGGGCTGGCGGTTCATCGCCACCTCAAGGCAGGTGCCGTGCACGCCCACCTGCTGAAAAAGCAGTGATGCTATCGAATTAATAGCTAATCACCCTAGTGGAATATGCGCTGGAGGCCGTTTTGGCTTGAAGTCCCCACGGGCCACCAATGCCATTGAAGCGGGTTTTCGGTCCACTGCATAATCCGCCCCTGCGCCCGCTGAACCGCGTGTGCCCCCTTCCGCCAAACCGCAAAGGAGCGACCACGCCATGGCCCAGAACGTCCTCGCCATCTATCCGGGTACCTTCGACCCCATCACGCTGGGCCATGAAGACGTCGTGCGCCGCGCGACGCAGCTCTTCGGCCGGGTGATCGTGGCGGTGGCCGCAGGGCACCACAAAAAGACCCTGTTCAATCTCGAAGAGCGCATCGAGATGGTTCGCGAGGCAGTGCGTGCCTACCCGCAGGTGCAGGTCGAAACCTTCTCCGGCCTGCTGCGCGACTTCGTGGTCGAGCGCGGCGGAAAAGCCATGGTGCGCGGCTTGCGCGCCGTGACCGACTTCGACTACGAGTTCCAGCTGGCCGGCATGAACCGCAGCCTCATGCCCGAGGTGGAAACCGTCTTTCTCACGCCCAGCGACAAGTTTCAGTTCATCAGCAGCACCTTCGTGCGTGAGATCGCCCTGCTGGGCGGCGAGGTGGATAAGTTCGTCTCGGCGGAAGTGTCCGAGCGGCTGGCCGTCAAGGTCCGCGCCTTGTCGTCCTGACCCCTCCGCCGCCTGAAAAGGCGGCTCGGCGTTCAGTGGGCCGGCACTGCGTTTCGCTCCGATTGCACCACCTCATGCACGAAGCGCAGCTTGGCCAGCGCCCCGAACGATAGTGCGAAAGGGTAGGCGTCCTGCTGGCCCAGACTGCGGTTCAGGCTGTTGAGCAGCAGCGTGAGCGGTACCCATTCGCTCACCATGGCATCGAAATCGGGCGAGCGCATCGCGAACGGGTTGTTCATGGTGTAGCGCCGTGCCGCCCCCGCCTTGGGCTTCGGAATCTGCAGCCCCGTGTGGTAGCTGGAGGCCGTTTCCAGCAGGTCCACCATGTGCAGGTAGTGCGCCCATGTCTCGGCCCAGTCTTCCCAGGGATGGGCGGTCGCGTAGGCGCTCACGTGGTCGTCGCCCCAGTCCCGAAGGTGAGGGCTGCTGGCGTAGTAGGCCTGCAGGGCTGCGCCGTAATCCTGGCGTTCATCGCCGAATACGGCACGGAAGTTTTCCAGCTTGCCTTCCTCGCGCAGCAGCCGGTCCCAGTAGAAATGCCCGGACTCGTGCCGCAAATGGCCGATCAAGGTGCGGTAAGGCTCGTGCAGGGCCAGCCTGCGTCGGGCCCGTTCGTCGTCGTCGGCCTCGGCGATGTTGAGCGTGATCGTGCCGCCGGAATGCCCCGTGATGACGGGATAGCCGGGCTGGTCGGCCAGGAATTCGAAGTTCGGGCTCTCGCCAGCGGGCGCGGGCTCCAGCCCCAGTTTGGCGAGCGTGTAGTAAAGCTGGCGCTTGGCGTGCTCGATCTGCTTCCACCGGCGCAGGTTGGCCGGTTCTGACAGGTCTGGCAGGATGCGCGTTTGCCGGCACGACACGCACAAGCTGTGCGGGTCGTCGCCAGCCAACGCGAAATTGCAGGCGCGGTGCGCCGTACGGTGGTGGCACAGGCGGTACAGCGGTTGCGCGCTGCCGCGGCCGGAATCCGCCACGCGTTCCCACAGGTCCGAATCGTTACGCAGCCCCGACACGGCGGGCACCAGCGCCGCCATCGTCATTTGATCGGGAAGGAACGCCAGCTTGGCGCCGCAATGCAGACATTGGACGCTGTCGAAGAAAACCAGATGACCGCATTGGTCGCAATTGAATACCTGCATGGTGCGAGCTTAGGGCCTGTGAGAGATCTTGCAGTGCACGTGCGGCAAGAGTGTGGCAACCCTGTGGGCTTTGAAAGAAAAACAGGCTCCGAAGAGCCTGTTTTTCTGGAGGGCTGCGGGCCGTTTCAGGCCCGCGGAACCTCAGGGACGCACAACGATGCTGTTGCGCACGTCGCGCACATGCTTGGTGTTGCGGGCGATGGATTCAGCCGTGTTCTTTTCGGTTTGCGACTTGGCAAAGCCCGACAGTTGCACGGTGCCGTTCAGCGTTTCGACGCTGATCGACGTGGCGGAAACCGACTTGTCCTCAGCCATCTTGGCCTTCACGGCGGTCGTGATGCCGGCGTCGTCCACATAGGAACCGACGGTTTGCTGGTCGCGCGCCACCGAGCAGCCTGCGGAGATGATGGTTGCGCCAGCGAGGGCTGCAAAAGCGAGGGCACGTGCGTATTTCATGATTTATTTCCTTGGTTTGGTTGTGAGAACACGGGTGCTTTGGGGTTCTGCAGCCCATCGACCTGTTGCACCCTCCGTGGTCGATGAACTGTTTCTTGGGTGGCGTCGCGCCTTTCAGCGCTGCAGCCAGTCCTTGAGTTCGTCGGCATGCTCTTCTTCGTCGGCCAGGATGCCTTCCAGCATCCGGCGCGTCGTTGGGTCCTTGTCACCGATCAGGGTGATCATCTGGCGGTAGGCTTCCACGGCTATGCGCTCCGCCACCAGGTTGGCACGCACCATGGCCTTGAGGTCCGACGATTCGTCGTAGTCGGCATGGCTGCGTTCTTCCAAGGTGCTGGGCGAGAAGTCCGGATCGCCCCCCAGTTGCACGATGCGCTGCGCGATCTTGTCTGCGTGGGCGGACTCTTCGTTCGCGTGCACCAAAAACTCGGCGGCAATGGCGGGAGATTCCATTCCATCGGCCGTGAAATGGTGCCGCTTGTAGCGCAGCACACAGACCAGTTCAGTGGCCAGGGCGTCGTTCAGCAGCTTTACGATGGCATCGCGGTGAGGGCCGTACGCTGGGGTCACTGCCCCTTCGTCCAGGTCCTGGGTCGCCGCGAAATGGAGCGCCTTTTCATCCAGCACAAGGGTCTGGGATTCGGCCGGCGAACTGGTCGCCGTGTTGATGGTGGTGACAGGGGGCATGGGGCGCTCGCTTGTTGTTATGAGTGTGTGTAAGCCGTCAGGCGTCGTGCGTGATCAATATTCGTGGCGGCGGGGGCGGCGGCTCATCATGCACAGCGTTGCCACAGCGGCGCCGGCTGCGGCGGCCATCAGCAGCGACTTGCCAGGCTGCTCGACCACATAGCGCGTGGTCACTTCCGTGGCTTGGTTCAGCTGGCGGCGAGCGCGTTCGGTGGTGTCGGCGCAGTACGAGATGCCGCGCGACGCCAGGTCTTGTGCCCGGGCTGCCAGGTCATCGATCAGGGGATTCACTTCACCGTGCAGTTCGTTCACCTTGCGCTCTGCCTTGTCCAGCGTGGCGTTGGCGGCGGTGCGGGTCGACTGCACGGCGTCCTTGGCGGAGTCCAGCATGCTGTCGGCTGCGCTGTGGGCGGAATCGACGGCCTTTTGTGCGGCGTTCTGGGTGTTCATCATGATTGAGGTCCTTTTGGGTTTGCGAAGGCTGGCAAGCCAGCCTGGGTCATGAGTCTTTCTGTCAAACGGCGGTCAACCGCGCTTGAGCAAACTCAGGACGAAAGTGACCACAGCCATGATCACGAACACGAAGAACAGAATCTTCGCGATGCCCACGGCACCGGCAGCGATACCGCCGAAGCCGAAGAGTGCGGCGATCAGTGCGATCACCAGGAAAACCACTGCGTAATGCAACATATCCATCTCCTTTTGCACCAGAAGTTCCGGCGGGTTGGTAGGTGGCGCCGCTTTGTTAGCGCCTGGATTCAATGTAGTTTTCGCGGCGTTCGGACGCTGCCGGTGCCCGGCGCGCAGCCATGTAGGACGCCGCCGATCTGAACCACAAGGGTTCGATCGTGCTCAGCGTTATCGTCGATAAAGGGGGAAATGCAGCTCTGCGATGGAGCCGCAGTTCTGTCAGTGAACGTGCGGCAGCACGGCGGAAACGAGCGTGCCTTCGCCGGGTTCCGACGTGACCGTGAGCCGGCCGCCAGCCGCCTCGACCCGATGCCGCATGCCCATCAGTCCGTGGGCGGAAGAGTTGACCTTTTCCGTGTCGAAACCGCTGCCGTTGTCCCGGATCTGCACAGCCACATGCGTGGGGTAGTTGTGCACCGCCACCAGCACCTTGGCGGCATTGGCGTATTTGCCGATGTTGGTGAGCGATTCCTGCACCATGCGGTAGATGGTGAGCTGAACGGATTCAGGCAGGTCCACGGCTTCGAGGTTCAGGTCCACCTGAATGCTGCTGCGCTCTGCGAATTCGCGGCCCAGGATTTCCAGTGATGCAGTCAGGCCCAGGTTGAACAACGATGAGGGGCGCAGGTCTTCGATGATGCGGCGCTTCAGGGCAATGCCGCTGTTCAAGGTGTCGGTCAGGTGCTTGAGGCGTTCCGCGATCTCCGGGGCCTGCGAATCCACTTTGGACTTCAGCCGTGCGACGTCGAGCTTGGCTGCGGTGAGCAGGGCGCCCAACTCGTCGTGCAGTTCGCGCGCCAGATGCCCGCGCTCGTCTTCGCGCACTTGTTGCAGGTGGTTCGCCAGTTCGGTGAGCGATGCCGTGCGCTCGCGCACCAGTTGTTCCAGGCGATCTCGCTCACGCTCGAGCGTTTCTTGTTCGCGCTGGTTGAACGACTGCAGCGCACTGGCTTGCCGCAGGTACATGTAAAAGGCCAGCAACCCGATCGCAGCCATGGTGGCAATGCCGATGCGGGACAGCATGAGCGAGTGCAGGATCTCTTCCGTGCTGTGGTTCGTGCGGTCGGTGCTGCGCTCGGTCAGCTTGCCCGACAGCGTGCGAATGGCGTCCATGTTCTCTTTGCCGACATCGGTCGACAGCACGAACTTCCAGGCATCGTCGTTGTCCTGGCGACGCAGCCGCAGGCTCAGGTCGAGCTCGGACATCTTCCGGGAAATCTGGCGCGACAGCTGAGTGAAATCTTCTTGGTCTTCGAGCGATGAGGCCGTGAAGATGGCGCGCAACTCGTCCAGATTGCTGTTGATCGTGGAGGCGGCTTTTTCATACGGCTCCAGATAGCGTTCGTCGCCCGTCAGCAGATAGCCCCGAAGGCCGGTCTCCGCGTCCAGCATGTTCTGCATCAGGCGGTCGAGCGCGGCGCGTGTGGTGTAGGTGCGCGACAAGGCGCTCACCGCATCGTGCGAGCGGTCGTAGCCGGCTTCATTGATGCCAACCAACGCCGATGCAGCCAGCAATGCCAGGGGCAAGCTGACAGCCATCTTGCGAAAATTGGACCAACGCATAAGTTTCTCCGAAAGACAAGCGGGTGATTTCTGGATAATGTCACCAGCCAGCGGTGTTCCGCTGCAGGCACGCCCGCAACGGGTGAATTGGCTACCAGAACGATAACGGGCAGCTTGGCTGCCCCTTGAAAGAACGCTCAATGATCAAGATCGGCATTGTGGATGACCATGCGATTGTCCGCTCGGGATTGCGACAATTTTTGTCAGAACATGTAGACCTTCGGGTGGTGGGTGAGGCGTCCAACGGGCGCGAGGCGATCGATCTGGTCCGGGCACAGGAGATCGATGTGCTGCTCATGGATTTGTCGATGCCCGGCCAAAGCGGACTCGATGCGCTGGCCATGCTGCGCGCCAAGGCGCCCGACATGGGCATCCTGATCCTCAGCGGCTACCCGGAAGAGCATTACGCCATCAACCTGATCCGTCAGGGTGCGAGTGGCTACCTCAACAAGGAATGCGACCCGAAAGAGATCGTCGAAGCGATTCGCACCATCTCGCTGGGCCGGCGCTACCTGACCCCTGCAGTCGCTGACCTGCTAGCGCAGCAGCTCAACCGCAAGGATGATGCACCGCCGCATGAACAGCTGTCGGAACGCGAATTCCAGGTGTTCCTGAAGCTGGCCAAGGGCGAAACCGCTGGCGACATCGCCAAGTCGTTGTCACTCAGCGTGAAGACGGTGAGCACCTATCGCACGCGGTTGATGGAGAAAATGGCGTTGTCCTCCAACAGCGACCTCACCTATTACGCGCTGAAGAACAAGCTGATCGATTGAAGCGATGCATGAAAAAAGGCCACCGAACCCGGTGGCCTTTTTTTTGAACTGTCGGCCCGCCGGCCGCGACCTGGACCGCCTAGAGCCGTTCAGCCCGTGGCGGACTTTGCGTTCGTTTGGCGGTTCGTGCTGTGCTCGACACAGTACTCCACCAGGGCATCTATTTCGTTGGATTTATCGAACACGGCATCGACGCCGAGTTGCGCGCAACGCATGCGCACGTCGGGGGTTGCATAGTTGCTGAGCACGACCATCTTCTGGCCAGCCGTCCGGTTGCGGCAAGCAGCCAGAACGCCCAGGCCGCTTCCTTGCCGCAGGAACAGATCGACGATGGCCAAGTCCCACTGGCCTGAATTGTTGGCAAGCCACTCTTTGCCTTCGTCTTCGGTTTCTGCAATGCCTACGGCTTCCACCTCCGCCAGTTCCTCGAGCGTGCCGATCAGATTTTCTCGGATGGTGGCGTTGTCTTCAACAATGTAGGTGCGCAGTTTCACTGTGGGGTCCAGTCCGGATCACGGCAGCAGAATGAGAATGTGATCACAGCTTCACTTTATGGGGATCCAATGTGTCATTCTGCCAGTAGCAACATGCGGAGCCGGTAGGATTCTTCCTACGGTTTTGCATCGCCGCACACGGTGCAGTGCATGTGGCGAGGGATTTTCATCACAGTCCACTCCATGGAACGCCCATCGAGCATCGAGAGGCGGCCTGCCAAGGATTCGCCAAAACCCGCGATGAGCTTGAGCGCTTCTGCTGCCTGCATGGCGCCGATGATGCCCACCATCGGTGCGAAGACACCCAGCGTGGCGCATTGGGTTTCCTCGAACGCTGTGTCCGGCGGAAAGATGCAGGCGTAGCACGGCGCTTGCGGGTTGCGAGGGTCGATGACCGTGATCTGCCCGTCGAAGCGGATGGCTGCTCCGGTGACCAATGGCGTGCGGTGTGCGACGCAGGCGCCATTCACCGCGTGGCGCGTTGCATAGTTATCGCTGCAGTCCAGCACCACGGTGGCCTGGCCCACCCAGTCATCCAGCCACTCGTTGCCGGCCCTGGCATGGATCGCGTCGATCCGTATGCCCGGATTGATGGCCTGCAGCGCCTGGGCCGCGGAGTGCACCTTGGACTCGCCGACGCGCGCAGTGGTGTGGGCGATCTGGCGCTGCAGGTTGGTCAGGTCCACCACATCGTCGTCCACCAGAGTGATGCGTCCCACGCCTGCGGAGGCCAGGAACAGGGCGGCTGGCGAGCCCAGCCCGCCCGCTCCGATCACTAGCGCATGGGCAGCCAGGATGCGTTCCTGGCCCTCGATCCCGATCTCGTCGAGCATGATGTGGCGCGAATAGCGCAGTAGCTGATCGTCTGTCATGGGCTGGAAACTGGCGCGGGCGATGTGCGGGAGGGAAGAGGGCCATGAAAAAGGCCGGGCGCCTGAAAGGTGCCCGGCCGTCGGTGAGTCAAGAAGGGGTTTTAGTTTTCCTTCTTCTCTTCCTTGCGTTCGGTCTGCGTCTTGCTCACCAGCACGGCCTGGCCCTTCAACTGGTTGAGCGCCTGCGCCAACTGGAAGTCCTTGTCCGAACCGAACTCAGGCATCTTGCGGTCGGCGATGGGCTTCTTGGCTTCTTCCTCGAGGCGCTTGCGCGCTTCCTCGCGGGCCTTCTCGCGCGCTTCGTCCTTTTTCTCTTCGCCCTGGCCGCTGGTCAGGTGCTTTTCGAGATCGGCCTCGCGCATGCGCAGCGATGCGTACACATCGCCCTCGGCGCTTTCATCGACCATAACGTCGGGCACGATGCCCTTGGCCTGGATGGATTTGCCACTTGGGGTGTAGTAACGCGCGGTGGTCAGCTTGATGCCGGTGTCCGGACCCAGGGGGCGCACCGTCTGCACCGAGCCCTTGCCGAACGTCTGGCTGCCCATGATGGTGGCGCGCTTGTGGTCCTGCAAGGCGCCGGCCACGATTTCGCTGGCAGAGGCCGAACCTTCATTGACCAGCACCACCAGGGGCACGCTCTTGAGGGCGGCGGGCAGCCGCCTGAGCGGGTCGCCATTGCCGCGGCGCTGGTAGAACTCCGGTGCCGCCTTGAACGTGGCCTTGCTTTCCGCCAGTTGTCCGTCGGTGGTCACCACGGTGACGTTCTCGGGCAGGAAGGCGGCGGAAACGGCCACGGCTGCGTCCAGCAGGCCGCCCGGGTCGTTGCGCAGGTCCAGCACCAGGCCCTTGAGGTTGGGCTCCTGGCGATAGACCTCTTCGATCTTGCGAACGAAGTCGTCCACCGTGCGTTCCTGGAACTGCGACAGGCGGATCCAGCCATAACCGGGCTCGATCACCTTGCCCTTCACGGACTGCGTCTTGATCTCTTCGCGCGTGATCGTCACCGGGAACGTGCGGCTCTCGTCCTTGCGGAAGATGGTCAGCGTGACCTGGGTGCTCGGCTCGCCGCGCATTCTCTTGACCGCGTCGTTGAGGGCCAGGCCCTTGACGGCGGTGTCGTCGATCTTGGTGATCAGGTCGTTCGTCTTGAGGCCGGCACGGAAGGCCGGGGAGCCTTCGATGGGCGAGACGACCTTGATCAGCCCGTCTTCCTGCGTGATCTCGATCCCGACGCCCACGAAGCGGCCGGAAGTGCCTTCGCGGAATTCCTTGAAGGACTTCTTGTCGAAATACTGGGAGTGCGGGTCCAGGCTGGACACCATGCCCGAGATCGCGTCGGTGATGAGCTTCTTGTCATCGACCGGCTCGACGTAATCGGTCTTTACCAGACCGAACACGGCGGACAGCTGCTGGATTTCCTCGAGCGGCAGCGGCGTCATCGCGCCGCGCGCCACCGTCTGCAGTGAGACGGTGGTCAGTGCCCCGGCAACGACGCCGATCGACACCCAACCTGCGATTTTCAGTTTGTGGCCCATTAAAAACACCTTTGCCGCTTCAATATACACCTTGGAAAGATTGCCCCCATTGCAGTTCCGCGCTGGAAGCGACTTTTGCGCTGTGCGGGCCGCCTTTACACGGACTTTACGCCTTGCCTTGCGATGCCACCGCCGCTGCCGCCCTGGCCGCCGCTTCGGCATCGCCCAGGTAGTAGTGGCGCAGGGGTTTCAGGTCCGCATCGAGTTCGTAGACCAGGGGGATGCCGTTCGGAATGTTCACGCCGACGATGTCGTCGTCCGAGATGCCGTCCAGGTACTTGATGAGCGCGCGGATCGAGTTGCCGTGCGCGGCGACGACGATGCGTTTGCCGGCGCGGATGGCGGGTGCCATGGACTCGTTCCAGAACGGCAGTACGCGCTCGACGGTGTCCTTGAGGCATTCCGTCAGAGGGATCTGCTCGGGGGCCAGGCTGGCGTAGCGCAGGTCGCCCCGCTCGCTGCGCGGGTCGGTGGCTTCCAGCGCTGGCGGCGGCGTGTCGTAGCTGCGGCGCCACACCAGCACCTGCGCGTCGCCGTATTGCTTGGCCATGTCGGCCTTGTTCAGGCCCTGCAGGGCGCCGTAGTGGCGCTCGTTCAGGCGCCAGCTGTGGTGCACGGGCAGCCAGGTGCGGTCCATCTCGTCGAGCGTGTGCCACAACGTGCGCGTGGCGCGCTTGAGCATGCTGGTGTAGGCCAGGTCGAATTCGTAGCCTTCCGCCTTCAGCAGGCGGCCTGCGCTCTTGGCTTGTTCCACGCCCGTGGGCGTCAGATCGACGTCGGTCCAGCCGGTGAAGCGGTTCTCGAGGTTCCAGGTGGATTCTCCGTGGCGGATCAGGACGAGTTGGTGCATGGTTTCCCTAGAGCAGGCGGGTCAAAATCCAGCATTCTAAAATTGAGCGGTTTGCCAACCCTAGGACTGACGTGAAATTCATCATCGACAACTGGTATTTGTTCTTTATCGCGCTGGCCTCCGGCGGCATGCTTTTGGTGCCGCTCCTCAAGGATGCCACCGGCGGCTCGCTGACGGCGGCACGCGCCGTGCAGCTCATCAACCGCGAGAAGGGCGTCGTGATCGACGTGTGCGAGCCCGACGAGTTCGCTGCGGGCCACGTGGGCGGCGCCAAGAACATTCCCCTGAACCAGCTGGAAGAGCGGCTGCCCCAGGTGGTCAAGAACAAGGCCCTGCCGATCGTGCTGGTTTGCGCCAAGGGCCCGCGGGCCCAGCGGGCCGTGGGCATCGCCAAAAAGCTGGGCTACGACAATGCCCAGGCGCTGGCGGGCGGGCTGAAGGCGTGGAAAGACGCCAGCATGCCCGTTGAAAAGGCCTGAGTTGGCCGCAATGTGTGCCGTGTAGCCATTTTTTGAGCAGGAAGGCCCTCCCATGCAAGCCGTGAAGATGTACACCACCGCCGTCTGCCCCTACTGCGTTCGTGCCAAGCAGATCCTCAAGTCCAAGGGCGTGGAGGAGATCGAGGAAGTCCGCGTGGACCTCGATCCCGTGGCCCGCAGCCACATGATGGAAATCACCGGGCGCCGCACCGTGCCCCAGATCTTCATCGGCGACACGCACGTCGGCGGGCATGACGATCTGGTCGCGCTCGATGGCCGGGGCGGTCTGATGCCGCTGCTCGGCGGTGCCCAGGCCGATGCCTGAACTGCCTTTTTCCTGTCCCGACGGCGCTGCATAATGCAGCCCCAAGTGCCCGCTGCGGGAGTGTTTCCCAGCGGGCTTTGTTTTGTCGAATAGTGTTTTGACTGAAAGAAAGACACCATGGCTACCGAAGAAAATCCCGTGTTCCAGATCCAGCGCGTGTACCTGAAGGACTTGTCCCTGGAGCAGCCCAACTCGCCCGCGATCTTGCTGGAGCAGGAGCAGCCCAGCGTGGACATCCAGCTGGGCGTGGAAGCCACGCCGGTGGCCGATGGCATTTTCGAAGTGGCCGTGACCGCCACGGTGCAGACCAAGATCAAGGACAAGACGGTGTTCCTGGTCGAGGCCAAGCAAGCCGGCATCTTCGAGATCCGCAACATCCCCGAAGACCAGATGGGTCCGATCATGGGCATCGCCTGCCCGCAGATCGTGTACCCCTACCTGCGCGGCAACGTGGCCGACACCATCACGCGCGCCGGCTTCCCGCCCGTGCACCTGGCCGAAATCAACTTCCAGGCCATGTACGAGCAGCAGCAAGCCCAAGTGGCGTCCGCTGCACCGTCGCCCATCATCACGCAGTAAGCAGCGCATTGCGCCGGAAGGCCGCCGAGCCTTCCGCGCGCAGGCCCGGGCAGCACGCACGAATGAACATCGTTGTTTTGGGAGCTGGTGCCTGGGGAACCGCCATGGCCATCAGCGCTGCGGCACATCCGGCCTCGCATGCCGTGACGCTGTGGGCGCGCGATGCCCATCAGATCGCCGGCATGCAGTCGGCGCGGCAGAACGCACGGTATCTGCCCGACATCGAATTCCCTTCTTCCATAGCGCTGAGTGCCGGTGACCCATTGGCGCTTGCGTCCGGCGCTGACTTGGCTATCGTCGCCACGCCCATGTCCGCGCTGCGCGGCATGCTGCAAACGCTGAGCGCCCTCGATGTGCCGGTCGCCTGGCTCTGCAAGGGCTTCGAAGCCGCACCACCTGGCGGCAATGCCGTGGGGCTGATGGGGCACGAGGTCTGTGCTCAGGCCGCGCCCCGCCTGCGCAGCGGTGTCTTGAGCGGCCCCAGTTTCGCCCAGGAAGCCGCGCGCGGCCAGCCCACCGCGCTGGTGGCGGCAAGCCCCCACGCCTCAGTGCGCGAACTGCTGGTGGATGCATTCCACGGCCCCACGCTGCGGGTCTATGCCAACGACGACATCGTCGGGGTGGAGGTGGGCGGGGCGGTGAAGAACGTGCTGGCCATCGCCACCGGGCTGTGCGACGGGCTCGATCTCGGATTGAATGCCCGCGCCGCCCTGATAACGCGCGGCCTGGCCGAGATGACCCGGCTGGGGCTGGCGCTGGGCGCAAGAGTCGATACGTTCATGGGGTTGTCCGGGCTGGGCGATCTCGTGCTGACCGCTACAGGAGACCTCTCGCGTAACCGGCGAGTGGGACAGGCGCTGGCGCAGGGAATGACGCTTGCGCAGGCGGTGGATTCACTCGGCCATGTGGCGGAAGGCGTCTACAGCGCCAGAACGGTGCTGGCGCGTGCACGCCACCTGCAGGTGGACATGCCGATCACCGAGGCCGTGGTCGCGCTGCTCGACGGACAAAGAACGCCGCGCGATGCACTGGCGATGCTCATGGGCAGAGGCCCGGTGGCTGAACTCTCGCGGCCTTGAATCGATCAGGCCCGAAAGGTCAGTCACCGGGCCTCTTGAGCCCGCAACATACCGTGGTGCTCAGAGCACGCCGAACAGCATCAGCAGCAGAACGAGGGACAGTGGGACGCCGAGGAGCCAGAGGATGACGGGCATGGAATTTCTCCTGAAAAGTGGTTGATCGATGGATCAACCTTAAGGGCACGTCCTGGCCGTTTCTGTGCGGCGTGGGCACCTGCACGCGTAGTCCCGAGCCTACCGGCGGTGCAGGAGAGTGCAAGGCCGCGATCGGTCCCTGACCGCTACGCGACGGCCCGGCAAACGCGCGCAGCGCGCTCGAGCTTCAAAACTCCAGGTTGTCGATGAGCCGGGTGTTGCCCAGCCGTGCTGCGCCCAGCGCCACCAGCGTGCCGCTGCGCAACGGGCCATCCCCCGATGGCGGCTGCAGGTCGTCGCGGCGCCGCACGGTGAGGTAGTCCGCTGCCCAGCCTTGGCCGCGCAACGCATCCAGGGCCTGCTGCTCCAGCGCGCCGATATCGCCCGGGCCCGCGAGGGCCGCATCCGCCAATGCCTTGAGCGCCTGGGCCAATTGCCGGGCGCGTGCACGCTCGTCCGTGCCGAGGTACCCGTTGCGCGAGCTGAGCGCCAGGCCGTCGTCCGCACGCCGGGTTTCGCCCGCCACCACCTCCACGGGCAGGGCGAATTGCCGCACCATTTGCCGAATCACCATGAGCTGCTGGTAGTCCTTCTTGCCGAACACGGCGGTGCCGCCGCTGGCGCCCAGGACGCAGGCGAAGAGCTTCATCACCACGGTGCAGACGCCGATGAAGAAGCCCGGGCGAAAGTGCCCTTCCAGGATGTCGGCCAGCGCCGCATCCGGGTGCACCTTGAAGGTCTGGGGCTCGGGGTACAGATCGGCCTCGCGCGGCGCGAAAAGCACGTCGCAGCCGGCATCGCGCAATTGGGCGCAGTCGGCATCCCAGGTGCGGGGATAGCTGTCGAAATCTTCGTGGGGCAGGAACTGCAGGCGGTTCACGAAGATGCTCGCTACCGTCACATCGCCCAGCGGCCGGGCCTGCTCCACCAGCGAAATATGGCCGGCGTGCAGGTTGCCCATGGTGGGCACGAAAGCGGGCCGGCCCCGGCCTGCCAGAGCCTGGCGCAGGTCGGCCAGCGTGTGTGCGATGAGCATGGAGTTCCGATCGGAAGAGGGCGGCCGAAAGGCCTTCTTGAAGGAGCAGACCTGGGGAATAGAAACCCGGGACTGATCAGTGGCTGGTGCTGGGGGCGCCTACCAGGCGTGCAGCGCGTCGTCGGGAAAGCGCCCGGCCTTGACGGCCTGCACATAGGCCTGCATCGCGCCGCGCACGCTGCCGGCTTCCTGCATGAAGTCGTGCACGAAGCGCGGCATCTTGGCCAGGTGAATGCCCAGCATGTCATGCAACACCAGCACCTGGCCGGCCGTGCCGCTGCCCGCCCCGATGCCGATCGTGTGGCAGTGGGCCAGCTCGGTCGTGAGTTCGCGTGCCAATGCCGCGGGCACCATCTCCAGCACCAGCATGGCCGCACCGGCGTTCTGCAACTCGGACGCTTGCTGGCGCAGCGCGCGCGCGGCCAGATCGGTCTTGCCCTGCACCCGGTAGCCGCCCAGGGCATGCACCGTTTGCGGCGTGAGGCCCAGGTGGGCGCACACCGGCACGCCGCGCTGCACCAGAAACTCCACCGTGGGCGCCGTCCAGCCGCCGCCTTCCAGCTTGACCATGTGCGCGCCAGCCTGCATGAGCGTGCAGGCGCTGCGCAGCGCCTGTTCGCGGCTCTCGGCATAGGTGCCGAAGGGCAGGTCGGCGATCAGCCAGGCCGTGCCCTGCACGCGGTGCAGGCCACGCGCCACGCTGGCCGTGTGGTAGGCCATGGTGTCCAGCGACACGCCCACGGTGCTCGGCAGCCCCTGGCACACCATGCCCAGCGAATCGCCGACCAGGATGCACTCCACGCCTGCCGCATCGGCCATGGCGGCGAACGTGGCGTCGTAGGCGGTGAGCATGGTGATCTTCTCGCCGGCCTCGCGCATCTGCTGCAGGCGCGGCAGGCTCACGGGGCGGCGCTCGGGCAGGGGCGAGGCGGGCGGCAGCGTGCCGTAGGGCGTTGCGCTGGAAGCCGAGGGCGCAGCGGAAGAGGCGGCAGGGATGGCAGTGGTCATGGGGATGGGGCAGGGCCGGGCCGAAAGTGCGGCGAGTCTATGCGATGCCGCTATGCTTGCCGCCCATGACGAAATCCCCCCTTTCCCTGGACGGCGGCATCGCATCGCTGGCCCAGGAAGACGTCGCCCGCGCACTGCGCGAAGACGTGGGTGCCGGCGACCTCACCGCCGGCCTGATCGATCCTGCGCGCCGCGTGCGCGCCCGCGTTCTGGCCCGCGAAAGCGCGGTGATCTGCGGCGGCCCGTGGGCGGAGGCCGCCATCCTCGCGCTGGACCCGGCCGCGCGCATCGCGTGGCACGTGCAGGAGGGCGAACGCTGCGCGCCCGACCAGGTGGTGCTGGAGGTGGAAGGCAGCGCCCGGGCGCTGCTGAGCGCCGAGCGCACCGCGCTCAACTTCCTGCAATTGCTTTCGGCCGTGGCCACCAAGACGGCGACCTATGTGGAAGCCGTGCGCGGCACGCGGGCGCAGATCGTCGATACCCGCAAGACCCTGCCGGGCCTGCGTCTGGCGCAGAAATACGCCGTGCGCACGGGCGGTGGCACCAACCACCGCATCGGGCTGCACGACGCGGTGCTCATCAAGGAAAACCATATCGCCGCCGCCGGTGGCGTGACCGCCGTGCTGCGCGCCGCGGAAGCCGTGGCCGCGCAGGCGGCCTTCGTGGAGATCGAGGTCGAAACGCTGGAGCAACTGCAGGAGGCGCTGCAGGCCGGCGCAAAAATGCTGCTGCTCGACAACATGCCGCTGGCGATGCTGCACGAGGCCGTTCGCCTGAACGCCGGCCGCGCCATCCTCGAGATTTCCGGCGGCGTGACGCTCGAAGGCCTGCGCGCATTGGCCGAGACCGGTGTGGATCGCATCTCCATCGGCACGCTGACCAAGGACGTGAAGGCCGTCGATTTTTCGATGCGCATGCAGGACATCGCCTGACCCGCCCGTTTTCATTCGCACCTGAACCCCTCAACCCGTGCCGCGCCGCGCTCCACCGTCGCCGCCCAAAAGAGCCCCCGCCCCATGACCCCCATCGCCCTCAAGGAAGTGGAATACGAGCAGCCCGAAGAAGGCGCCGTCTGCTCCACCAAGCATGCCTGGGCCCGTGTGCCCGCCGAGCCCTCGCCGCTCGAGCGCGACGCGCTCAAGGACCGCATCCGGCGCCTGCTGCGGGAAAAGAACGCCGTCATGGTGTCGCACTACTACGTGCACCCGGACCTGCAGGACCTGGCCGAGGAAACCGGCGGACTGGTCAGCGATTCGCTGGAGATGGCGCGCTTCGGCCGTGACCATGCCGCGCAGACGCTGGTGGTGTCGGGCGTGCGCTTCATGGGCGAGACGGCCAAGATCCTCTCGCCCGAAAAGACCGTGCTCATGCCCGATCTGGACGCCACCTGCTCGCTCGACCTGGGCTGCCCCATCGATGCGTTCAGCGCCTTTTGCGATGCGCACCCGGACCGCACGGTGGTCGTCTATGCCAACACCAGCGCGGCCGTGAAGGCGCGGGCCGACTGGCTCGTCACCTCCAGCTGCGCGCTGGAGATCGTGGGCGCGCTCACGGCGGCGGGCCACAAGATCCTCTGGGCGCCCGACCGCCACCTGGGTGCCTACATCCAGCGCGAAACCGGCGCCGACATGCTGTTCTGGAACGGCGCCTGCATCGTGCACGACGAGTTCAAGGCCGACGAACTGCAGGCGCTGAAGGCGACGCACCCCGCTGCCAAGGTGCTGGTGCACCCTGAAAGCCCCGCCGATGTCGTGGCGCTGGCCGATGCCGTGGGTTCGACCTCGGCCATCCTGAAGGCCGCGCGCGAGATGGATGCGCGCGAATTCATCGTGGCGACCGACAACGGCATGATGCACAAGCTGCGCACGCTCAACCCCGGCAAGGCCTTCTACGAGGCGCCGACCGCCGGCAACAGCGCCACCTGCAAGAGCTGCGCGCACTGCCCCTGGATGGCCATGAACGGCCTGGCCGACGTGGCCCGCGTGCTGGAGACCGGCGCCAACGCCATCCACGTGGACCCGGCGCTCATTCCCCGCGCGCGGCAGCCCATCGACCGCATGCTGGCCTTCACCGCGGCGCTGAAGGGCGGCCAGCCGGTCGGCGCGCTCGTGCCGAACATCGGCGCGGCATGAGACACCGCAAGTTTTGTTGCGATGCTATTGATTTGATAGCTTCCGCCGCATGATTCCCTAGGGCGCCAGCCTGTTTTGACGTGAATTTCAGGATCGACTTCTCCGACCCGCGCGATCGCCATGGCCCGCGCCTGCGCCACGCGTTCGGCACGCCGCGCCGCGTGCTGGTGGCGCACGCTCCGCACGAAGTGCGCGCCGTGCTGGACGCGGCCGAAGCGGCCGCGCGCGCGGGGGCCTGGTGCCTCGGCTATCTGCGCTACGAAGCCGCCAGCGCGTTCGATGCGGCGCTGCGCACCCATCCCGCCGACGGCCCGCTGGCGTGGTTCGCCGTGTTCGACCACCCGCTGCCCTGGCCCGATGCGCCCGGCGCCGAAGCGGAGGCGGCCGCCGGCATGCCGGACGCGCCCACCATCGACTGGCACGCCCGCCCGCCGCGCGCGGCGTTCGATGCCGCCGTGGCCGCCATCCACCAGTCCATCGCCGCGGGCGAGTACTACCAGGTGAACTACACCGCGCCCATCCGGGGCCGCCTGGCGCAGGGCGAAGGGCCTGCGGCCGCGCTGCCGCTGTTCGCCGCCCTGCAGCGTGCCCAGCCCGGCGGCTATGCGGCCTGCATCGACAGCGGCGCCGAACAGGTGCTGTCGGTGTCCCCCGAGCTGTTCTTCGACTGGCGCGGCGGCAGCCTGCTGGCGCGGCCCATGAAAGGCACCGCCCCGCGCGGCGCCACTGCCGAAGCCGATGCGGCGCAAGCCGCTGCGCTGCGCGCCTCGCCCAAGGAGCGCGCCGAGAACGTGATGATCGTGGACCTGCTGCGCAACGACCTGTCGCGCATCGCCGAGCCGCACAGCGTGCGCGTGCCGGCGCTGTTCCACACCGAAGCGCTCCCCGCGGTGTGGCAGATGACGTCCGACGTCGAGGCCCGCACGCGCGCCGGCACCACGCTGGCCGACGTGTTCGCAGCGCTTTTCCCCTGCGGCTCCATCACCGGCGCGCCCAAGGTGCGGGCCATGCAGGCCATCCACGCGCTGGAGCCCGACGCGCGCGGCGTGTACTGCGGCGCCGTGGGCATCGTGCGGCCGGACGGCCAAGGCGCCGTGGCCGCGACCTTCAACGTGCCGATCCGCACCGTGGTGCTGAGCGGCCACCAGGCGCGGTGCGGCATCGGCAGCGGCATCACCAGCGGCGCCCAGGCCGCGGCGGAATGGCAGGAGTGGCAGCACAAGAGCGCCTTCCTGCAGCGCGCCAGCGCCCCGTTCGACTTGCTGGAAACCCTGGCGCTGGAAGACGGCGTGCTGCGCCACCGCGCCGACCACGTGGCGCGGCTGGCCGCCTCGGCCGCGCACTTCGGCCATGCCTTCGACATGGCGCGCGTGCAGACCTGCCTGGACACGCTGGCCCGGTCCCACCCCGCCGGCCGGTGGCGTGCCCGCCTGCTGCTGGACGCGGCAGGCACGCCCCGCGCCGAAGCCTGGGCGATGGCACCCACCGCGACCCCGGTGCGCCTGCAACTGGCTACGCGCCCGCTGGAAGGCGCGCACGGCGAATTCGTGCGCCACAAGACGACGCGCCGGGCGCACTACGACGCCTTCGCGTCCCAGGACGAGGGCGTGTTCGACACCTTGCTGTGGAACGAGGCCGGCGAGATCACCGAATGCACGCGCGGCTGCATCGCAGCGCTGCGGGCCGACGGCCAGTGGGTGACGCCGCCGCTGTCGTGCGGCCTGCTGCCCGGCGTAGGCCGCGCCGTGGCGCTGCGCGAAGGCCGCGTCACCGAAGCCGTGCTGCGCCTGGAAGACGTGCCCCAGGTGCGGGCCTGGGCCTTCGTGAACAGCCTGCGGGGCTGGCTGGACGCCACGCTGCAGGGCTGAGGCGCCGCCACAGCCTTTCAAAAGTTTGCCGCTGGATGGTGGCGCTATTAATTAGATAGCAATACACCGGCGTATTCATTGCGCTGGAGGCCTGCAGGACCACAAGTCCAGAGATTGCCGCCCAGGAATGCTGGAAAGCGGCTCAGGCCGGCGCCAAGCCCGCTTCCTGAAACGAGCGATAGATCTTGACGAGAAACACGTGAATCTGGCCATTGGATGCGCTGATCCCTGGCAGCAGGGCAGCGAAGTCGAATTCGGGGTGCTCTGCGGCAAACCGCAGGCTGGCGACGATGCCGGCGGTTTCGTCGGGGGTGTATTCGTCGGGCAGCGAAGCCAACTGTTCTGCGGTCAGGCCCTGGAAAGCGTCGAGGTCGCCCACGTAGTCGATCATGCTCAAGGGAATGCGAAGGAATTTGACGGTATCCATTTTTCTTTCCTGCTACTGAATCTTCTGGTCGAGCACAAAATTGCTCAGCCCTTGGGAACTGAGGCTATGGGCCACTTGCTCCAGCTGGGCGGCACTGGGGCGATAGTGCCCGCTGTTGCGCGTCAGGGACTGGATCTCGCCGTTGTGCACCGTGATCTCACCCGCCCCCGCGACCGGCTGGCCGGCCAGGAAGCTCGAATGGTGGAACTTGCCAGGCGCATGGTAGTTGGACGCATACAGGTTGCCGTCGTGGTCCATCACGAAGATCGCCTTGCCCGCGCCCCCGCCGAAGCAGGCCGTCTTTCCATTGCGGGTGTCGAACGGCTTGCCCTCCGCGTCGAAGATCTTCCCGTCTTTCACCGTCAGCTTGTATTGCTGCCGTTGCTCTGCATTGAGATAGGTGACGGAGGTCGCCCACGTCTTGTTGCCTTGAAGGTGCTCGCCGGCGTACTCGGCAAAGAGGGCAACGTTGTGTTGGAACTTGGCGGTGGGCGGCACCGCGCTCGACGAAAGGCGCTTGTCTCCGAACGGATCCACATGGGGCGTCGGCGGGCCCGCCGGATTCCAGATTTGCGGCGCTTCATGAACGGCCTGCGAGGGCGCAGGGCCTGCCGTGGTGGCCCCCGGCAGCATCGAGGCCAGACCGACGGCGTGCTCGGCGGGCGGCCAAGGCGAATTACCGGGCGCGGCCTGCAAGCCGTGCTGTGGTTGCTGAAGAACGGGTGCGAAAGCGGGCTGCGGGCCGCCCGGGAACAGCGAGGCGAAACCGGTGAAAGGCGGGTTTTGTGGTTGGTGCGCCGGATGCGGCTGGTGTGCCGTCTGCGGCGGTGCCTGGAAGCCAGGATGAAACGCCATGGGCGGCGCGGCTTGAGGCTGCTGCGGATGGCCCATCCAGGGCATCGCCAGCACCGGCTCTTCCGGCGGTGCCTGCGGCGGTGGCGCGGCCTGCGTTTGCAAGCCCGCGTGCAATGCATTGGGTTGCGGCATTGGCATTGGCATCGGCAGGGGCGGCCGTGCCTGCGGCAATACAGTGGCTGCGGCCCCACCGCTGGTCAGCAGCGAGGTCGGCTTGGCCGACTGCATGACCGCTGCGGCGCTGATGCGTCCCGGTGCGGCGCCGGCTGCCGCGGGAGCGCCCGGTTTCGCAGCCGTGGCCAGCAGTTTCAACGCATCGTTCAGCGAAATTTTCGACCCATTGCTGAGCTTGATCTGCACTCGGGGCGGCAACGAGGAGGACGCGCTGTCCAGCTTGGGCCGCGGCTTGAGCAGCCCTGCCAGGGGTGACTCGGACGTGCCGACTGCGGGCTTTTCCGCCTGGGCGGCTGCCAGCTTCGCAGCCTGCAGCGCTGAAGGACGTACCTGACTGAGCCGGGCGGGTATCGCGTTGGGTAGAGGTCTCATGGCAGCCCTGTGGCTTGGTTTCCGAATGATGCTCATCATCCGAGGTGCGCCATGGAAAGCTTGATGGAACGCGAATCTCCTCTGCGGTTTTGCGAAGCTGCGCGGCAACGGCTGGCACGCAGGCGCAGGCAGCCCGGGTATTGACGGGGATGCTCAGGCGCCCGTCATTGCCGGCACCGGTTGCCGTACGAGACAAAACGGCGCCGGGGTCTCATCGACCGCTGCCGACTCGCCAGCGAGATCGGGCAGGGTTTTTTGAAGGCGTGGGCGGTCAGAGCCGCTCTTTCACGTACGAGCCGCGGTCCATGTCCACGATCTCCACGCTGAGCTGCACCATCACGCCGTTCGGGCGGGGCGTGAGCCGGCGCAGCACATCGACGACGCGGGCGCCGAGGTCCTGCTTGGCCTCGGGTGAGCGGCCGGAGAGCAGCCGCAGCTGGGCGTGCACGAACGCGCGGTCGGCGGGGGCGGTGCCGATCTCGAAGCGGTCGGTGCGCAGAAAGCGGGACTTCAGGTCCGCCTCGTTCTGGATCTCGGGGCTGGCGGTGAGGGACTGGTTCAGTTCCGCCAGCATCTGGGCTTCGGGCAGGCCGGCGAGGTTCTGGCTGTATTCGATGACGAGGTGGGGCATGGCGGGTCTCCTGCAGGGTTGGATGAAAAGGAATGGAGGGAACGGAAAGGAAATCGCTTCGGAACGGGGCGTCGCGTGGGCGTGGTGGCCGGGCCGCTTCAGCGCACCGGGCCCGGCGCCGGCAGGTCCAGCACGCAGCCGTCGCCCAGCGCCTCGCGCCACACGCGCACGCGGCTGGCGGGCGGCTGCATGCCGTGCAAAGCCTGGGCGATGAACTGGCACAGGTTTTCCAGCGTGGGCGTGCCCAGTCCGGGCACCTCGTCGAGCCAGTGGTGGTCGAGCTGCTCGCGCACGGCAGCCAGGCGCTCGCGCAGATGGCCCAGGTCGATGACCATGCCGGTGGCGGCATCGCGCGGGCCGGTGACGGCCACCTCGGCATGGTACGTGTGGCCGTGGATGCGGCGGCTGCCTTCGGCCTCGATCTCGCGCTGCAGGGTGTGCGCGGCATCGAAGAAAAAGCGCTGGTGGACGGTGAACTGCATGGTCGGCAAGTTTTGCGAAAGCGGGGCGGAAAGAACGTGGAAGAAGAACGGCTCAGCGGATGCCGGTGAGCTTGTGCGTCTGCAGGCTCAGGCGCCAGGCGGGGCGCTCCAGGCACGCGGCGATGCAGCGCTCGGTGTTGGCGGCCTGGTCGGGCCCGTCCATGGGCTGCAGGAAGCGGTGCGTGAACTGGGTCTGTACCTCCAGCGCCGCCAGGTCGAAGCCGGGCTGCGGCCACACGAGCTTGAGTTCTTGCCCACTCTGCTGCAGCCACGGCGCACCGGCCTTGGGGCTGATGCAAAGCCAGTCGATGCCGGGCGGCGCGGCCACGGTGCCGTTGCTCTCCACAGCGATGCGAAAGCGCCTTGCGTGCAGGGCGTCGATGAAGGCGGCATCCACCTGCAGCAGCGGTTCGCCGCCGGTGAGCACGACCAGGCGGTGCGCTGCATCGTGCGCCGGCCACTGCGCGGCGATCACGTCGGCCAGCGCGTCGGCCGTGGCGAACTTGCCGCCCAGCGTGCCGTCGGTGCCCACGAAGTCGGTATCGCAGAAGCGGCAGACGGCAGTGGCGCGGTCTTCCTCGCGGCCGCTCCAGAGGTTGCAGCCGGCGAAGCGGCAGAACACCGCGGGCGTGCCGGCCTGGCCGCCTTCGCCCTGCAGGGTGTAGAAAATTTCCTTGACGCTGTAGGTCATGCCAGAGCCTCCACGGTGGCGGGTGCGAGTTCTGCCAGGGCCTGCAGCAGCCGGTCCACATCGGCTTCGGTGTGCGCGGCCGACAGGGCGATGCGCAGGCGCGCCGTGCCTTCGGGCACGGTGGGCGGGCGGATGGCGGGCACCCACAGGCCGCGCTGGCGCAGGCCCTCCATGGCGGCCAAGGCTTCGTCGTTGGCGCCGATCACCACCGCCTGCACGGCCGTGCGCGATTCGCCCAGTTGCCAGTGCGTGCCCCGCAGCAGCGGTGCGAGGCCGCCCCGCAGGCGCTGCACGAGGCGCGCAAGGTGTTCGCGCCGCGAATCCTCGGCTTCGATCAGTTCCAGGCTGGCCTGCAGCGCCCGTGCCAGCAGCGGTGGCGCGGCGGTGGCGAAGATGTAGCTGCGCGTCTTTTGCAGCAGCCATTCGATCAGCGCGCCGTCGCCCGCCACGAAGGCGCCGGCCACGCCCGCGGCCTTGCCCAGGGTGGCCATGTAGAGCACGCGGCGCGAGGCCTGTTCGCCGACCAGGCCCGCCTCGGCCAGCGCGCCGCGCCCCTGCGGGCCGAGCACGCCGAAGCCGTGCGCATCGTCCAGCAGCAGCAGCGCGTCATGGCGCTCGCACAGCGCCAGCAGCGCCGGAATGTCGGCCACGTCGCCGTCCATGCTGAACACGGCGTCGGTGATCACGAGCTTGCGGCGGGCCGGGCTGGCGGCCAGCGCCGCTTCCAGCGCGGCCAGGTCGGCGTGCGGATAGCGGTGGATGCGCGCGCGCGACAGGCGGGCGCCGTCGATCAGGCAGGCGTGGTTGAGCGCATCGGAAAAGAGCGCATCGCCTTCGCCCACCAGCGCGGGCACGATGCCGGCGTTGGTGGCGTAGCCCGCATAGAAATACAGCGCGCGCGGCAGACCCACGAAGCGGGCGAGGTCGGCCTCCAGCGCGGCGTTGGCCGCGCTGTGGCCGCTCACCAGCGGCGAGCCGCCCGAGCCCACGCCGAACTCGCGCGCGCCCGCGCAGGCGGCCTCGGCCAGCGCCGGGTGGCCGGCCAGGCCCAGGTAGTCGTTGCTGCAAAAGGCCAGCATGGGCACGCCATCGACCATCAGGTGCGCGCCGCCGGCCGGCACCACGGCGCGGCGCTGGCGGCGAAGGTGCGCGGCATCGAGCGCGGCGATGCGCGCCGGGAATTCGTCGAGCCAGGAGGCTTCGGTGCGGGGGCTCATCGGGTCGTCCATGCGGCGGGAAGGTGAAAGGGCAGCGCGCGGGCGTCCGGCACGGCCTGGTGGGGTAGGTCGGCCAGCAGCGGGGCGCCCAGGCGCTGCGCGAGCCAGTCGAGGTTTTCTTGCGGCGCCAGCATGTGCGGATCGATCCGGTTGGCAATCCAGCCGGCCAGCGTCAGGCCGCGGGCGCGCACGGCGTCGGCGGTGAGCGCCGCATGGTTCAGGCAGCCCAGGCGCAGCCCCACCACCAGCACCACGGGCAGGCCCAGCGCCTGCGCCAGGTCGGCGCCGGTCTCGGTGTCGGACAGCGGCACGTGAAAGCCGCCCGCGCCTTCGACGACGACCGCATCGGCCAGCGCGGCCAGCGCTTCGTAGCTGCGCACGATGTGGGCGATGTCGATGCGCGTGCCGGCGCGCACGGCGGCGATGTGGGGCGAAAGCGGGTCGGGCAGCAGCACGGGGTTATCGAGCCCGGGCGGCACCGCGATGGTGGAGGCCGCGCGCAGGGCCAAGGCGTCTTCATTGGCGAGCGCGCCATCGTGCCATTCGGCGCCGGCGGCGATGGGCTTCATGCCCACGACGCGCGCGTGGTGGCGCGCCAGGGCGTGCAGCAGGCCGGCCGAGGCCAGCGTCTTGCCCACGCCGGTGTCGGTGCCGGTGACGAAGCAGGCGAACTTCGGGGTCGTTGTCATGCAGCGGGCTCCTCGGCCAGCGTGGCCTGCAGTGCGGCGAAGGCGGCCTCGCCCAGGTGCTGCACGGCTTCGTCGTCCAGTACATAGGGCGGCATCGCATAGAGCGTTTTGCCGATGGGGCGCAGCACCAGGCCACGCGCCATGGCGTGGCGGTGGTAGCGGCGCGAGAAGTCGGGCAGGGCGGTGTCGATGTCCCACGCCCACACCATGCCCAGCCGGCGGGCGTGGCGCACGCGCGGGTGCTGCGTGATGGGCGCGCAGGCCGCGTCGATGCGGTGCGCCAGCGCCGCGTTGGTGGCGAGCGGGTCGAGCTGGTCGAACAGCTCCAGCGTCGCCAGCGCCGCGCGGCAGGCCAGCGGGTTGCCGGTGTAGGAGTGCGAATGCAAGAAGCCGCGCGCCACGTCGTCGTCGTAGAACGCCGCGTATACGGCCTCGGTGGTGAGCACGGCCGACAGCGGCAGCGTGCCGCCCGTGAGGCCCTTGGACAGGCAGATGAAGTCGGGCCGGATGCCGGCCTGCTGGTGCGCGAACATCGTGCCGGTGCGGCCGAAGCCGGTGGCGATCTCGTCCACCACCAGGTGCACGCCGTAGCGGTCGCACAGCGCGCGGGCCTGGCGCAGGTATTCGGCATCGTGCATGGCCATGCCGGCGGCGCATTGCACCAGCGGCTCGACGATCAGCGCGGCGGTGGTGTCGTGGTGTTCGGCCAGCCAGCGGCCCAGTGCCGCGGCCGCGCGCCGGGCCACATCCAGCGCGCTCTCGCCGGGCTGCGCACCGCGTGCGTCGGGGCTGGGCACCGTGTCCGCCAGGCGCACGAGCGGGGCGTAGGCCTCGCGAAACAGCGCGATGTCGGTCACGGCCAGGGCACCCACGGTTTCGCCGTGGTAACCACCCGCCAGGCCCACGAAGCGGCTCTTGCCGGGGCGGCCCGCGTTGCGCCAGTAGTGCGCGCTCATCTTGAGGGCGATCTCGGTCGCCGCCGCGCCGTCGCTGCCGTAGAAGGCATGGCCCAGGCCGGTGAGGGCGCCCAGGCGCTCGGACAGTTCCACCACCGGCGCATGCGTGAAGCCCGCCAGCATCACGTGGTCCAGCCGCGCGAGCTGGTCGGCCAGCGCGGCCTGGATGTGCGGGTGGCTGTGGCCGAACAGGTTGACCCACCACGAGCTGATGCCGTCCAGGTAGCGCCGCCCGTCGGTGCCGTGCAGCCACGGCCCGCTGGCGCTGGCGATGGCCACGGGCGGGTCGGCTTCGTGGCGCTTCATCTGCGTGCACGGGTGCCAGACGCTGGCCAGGCTGCGGGCGACGAGAGGGTCTTGGGTCATCGTCATCGGTGGTGCATTCCGTTCGGGGGCTTGGGGCAGGGCGCGTGGCATGGCAGGGGCTCAGCGGATCGGCGGAACCAGAATGGTCGGCGCGGCCGGAGCGGCCCGCTCGGGGTAGTCGCGGCTGTAGTGCAGGCCCCGGCTTTCGCGGCGCATCTGGGCCGAGCGCACGATCAGCTCGGCCACCTGCACCAGGTTGCGCAGCTCCAGCAGGTCGCGCGTGACGTGGAAGTTGGCGTAGAACTCTTCGATCTCGGCCTGCAGCAGCGTGATGCGGTGCGCCGCACGCTCCAGGCGCTTGTTGGTTCGCACGATGCCCACGTAGTCCCACATGAAGCGGCGCAGTTCGTCCCAGTTGTGCGAGATGACCACGCATTCGTCGGCATCGGTCACCTGGCTGTCGTCCCACGGCGGCACGTCGGGCACCGGGTCGGCTTCGGTGGCGGCGATGGCCTGCGCTGCCGCGCGCGCGAAGACCATGCATTCCACCAGCGAGTTGCTGGCCAGCCGGTTGGCGCCGTGCAGGCCGGTGCACGCCGTTTCGCCGATGGCGAAGAGGCCGGGCAGGTCGGTGCGGCCGGCCAGGTCGGTGAGCACGCCGCCGCAGGTGTAGTGCGCGGCCGGCACCACGGGAATGGGCTCTTTCGTGATGTCCAGGCCCAGCTCGGCGCAGCGCGCCAGGATGTTGGGAAAGTGCTCCTGAATGAACACCGGGCTCTGGTGCGAAATATCGAGGTGCACGCAATCGAGGCCGTGCCGCTTCATCTCGTAGTCGATGGCGCGGGCCACCACGTCGCGCGGGGCCAGTTCGGCGCGGGCATCGTGCTGCGGCATGAAGCGCGTGCCGCCGGCCGATTCGGGCAGCTTGAGCCGCCCGCCTTCGCCGCGCACCGCTTCGGTGATCAGGAACGACTTGGCATGCGGGTGGTACAGGCAGGTCGGGTGGAACTGGATGAACTCCAGGTTGGACACGCGGCAGCCCGCGCGCCAGGCTGCGGCGATGCCGTCGCCCGTGGCCGTGTCGGGGTTGGTGGTGTACAGGTACACCTTGCCCGCGCCGCCCGTGGCCAGAATGGTCTGCGGCGCGCGGAAGGTGACGACCTCGTCGGTGCCCTCATCGAGCGCATATAGCCCCAGGCAGCGCTGCGGCCCGCCCCGGCGCAGCTTGTGCGGGGTGATCAGGTCCACCAGCGTGTGCTGCTCGAAGAGCGTGATGCCCGGCGTGGCGCGCACGGTGTCGATCAAGGTGCGCTGCACTGCGGCGCCAGTGGCATCGGTGGCGTGCACGATGCGGCGCGCACCATGGCCGCCCTCGCGCGTGAGGTGCAGCGCGCCGTCTTCCTGCGAGAACGGCACGCCCAGGTCCTGCAGCCAGCGGATGGCCTCGGGCGCGTTCTCCACCACGAAGCGGGTGGCTGCCAGATCGCACAGGCCGGCGCCGGCCACCAGCGTGTCCTGCACGTGGGCGTCGTAGGTATCGCCCTCGGCCAGCACCGCGGCGATGCCGCCCTGGGCCCAGGCGCTGGCGCCGTCCTGCAGGGCGCGCTTGGTGATCACCGCGACGCGGTGCGTGGGCGCCAGGTGCAGTGCGGCCGACAGGCCGGCCAGCCCGCTGCCGATGATGAGGACGTCGAAATCGTGCGATGGCATGGTGTGGCTCGTGAGCGGTTCGGGCGTGTGGGCGTGTGGGCGTGTGGGCGCGTGGGCGTGAAGGCCACGGCCCCGGGCCACGGCGTTGAAAGGGGCGCTGGCTCAGACCGGCGTATAGGCCAGGCGCACGTAGATGGGCGCGAATGCCTCGGCCTGGGTGATCTCGATCAGGGTTTCCTTGGCCAGCTCCAGCAGCGCGATGAAGGTCACCACCAGCACGGTGCTGCCTTTTTCGGGCTCGAACAGTTCTTCGAACTCCACGAAGCGCCGGCCTTGCAGCGTCTTGAGCACCGCGCTCATGTATTCGCGCACGCTGAGTTCCTCGCGGGTGATGCGGTGGTGCTGCACCAGCTTGGCGCGCCGCAGAATGTCGCGCCAGGCCTCCTGCAGGTCGGCCACGTGCACGTCGGGAAAGCGCGGCTGCAGGCTTTGCTCGATGTGCACCTGCGCCCGCAGGAAGTCGCGCCCGTACTGCGGCAGGCGCGACAGGCCGGCGGCAGCCAGCTTGATCTGCTCGTATTCGAGCAGGCGGCGCACGAGTTCGGCGCGCGGGTCTTCGGGTTCGGCGCTGCCTTCCTGCTTCTTGGGCGGCAGCAGCATGCGCGACTTGATCTCGATGAGCATGGCCGCCATCAGCAGGTACTCGGCCGCCAGTTCCAGGTTGCGGCTGCGGATTTCGTCCACGTACACCAGGTATTGGCGCGTGACGCCCACCATCGGAATGTCGAGGATGTTGAAGTTCTGCTTGCGGATCAGGTACAGCAGCAGATCCAGCGGCCCCTCGAAGGCTTCGAGGAACACCTCCAGCGCATCGGGCGGGATGTACAGGTCGGTGGGCAGCGCGAACAGCGGCTCGCCGTACAGGCGCGCCAGCGCCACGGCATCCACGACCTGGGGGGAGGCGCCCTCGGCGGCCAGGGAGTGCGCGGGCGCCGTGTCCGCGGCAGTGCTCATCGTTTGCTATTAAAAATATAGCTACCAGCGCTAGGTGCTATTGCGCTGGAGGGCATTTTGATGCCTGGTGTTCAGCCTTGGGTCTGATAGACGTAGGGCTTTTGCGGCACGCTGGCCTCGTCGTATTCGCCCCAGATGTTGCGGTCCACCCGCTTGTCCCACAGCAGCGCGCGGCCGGCCTGCTGCTGCGCATCCAGTTCGGGCTTCTCGGTCTTGAGCTGGTTGATGAACTGGGTGGTGTCGGACTGGTAGTCGGGGCGGCGAAAGAAAGACATGGCGGTGGGTGCAGTCACTGTAGGGAGGCGGCGATTTTACCGGGCGCCGCCCAAGGCCCGCGCCGCGCTGCCGGCGCGCTACAGTGCCAAGCCCGAATCCCGTCAGAAAGGCCCTTGATGAACACCCCCCGATTAAGCGCCCCGGTGGCCCGGGCGCTGCGCGCCGCCGGCCTCGCCTGCGCGCTCGGCACCATGGCCGCGCTGCTGGCCGGCTGCGACCCGCAGCGCATCAGCGAACTGGAAGAGGGCAGCTCGACCGAGGCTGACGTGCGCTCCCGCTTCGGCGAGCCCGAGCGGGTGTGGGACGAACCCGGCGGCGCCCGCACCTTCGAATACAACCGCCAGCCGGCCGGCCACCAGAACTACATGATCACCATCGGCCCCGACGGCCGCATGAGCTCGCTGCGCCAGGTGCTCGCGCCGCACAACTTCGAGCAGATCGTGCCCGGCATGGCCATGGAAGACGTGCGCCGCCGCCTGGGCAAGCCCATGAAGGCCGTCACCTACGAACGCAAGGGCGAAACCGCCTGGGACTGGCGCTGGAACGACGGCGGCAACCAGCCCATGATCTTCACCGTCTATTTCGACCCGCAGGGCCGGGTGCTGCGCAGCGGCAGCGCGGTCGAGATCCGCGACGGCCGGTAATCGAGACGGCCGTAGGCAAGGGGACAGGCCGCATGGTCGTGCCCCTGGCGCGTTGTTTGCATGGGCTCGTGGAGTTGGAGTAGCCTGTGACACCCATCGCACCGCCATGCCCGAAGAACCCCTGCCACCCCCTGCGCCCGCGCCCGCGGCTGCGCCGCCGGCGTCACCGCCGCTCTACCCCATGGGGTCGCTGCGCCACGGCCATTACGAAGACGTGCAGGCGCTCTTCGCCGGCACCCTGTTCGTGGCCATGGCGCTCATGCTCTTCGGCCAGGCGGGGCTGCTCATCGGCAGCACGGCGGGCATCGCCTTCTTGCTGCATTACGTGACCGACATCTCGTTCGGCAAGCTGTTCTTCGCCATCAACCTGCCGTTCTACTGGTTCGCCTGGACGCGCATGGGGCGCGAATTCACGATCAAGACTTTTCTCTCAGTGGCGCTGCTGTCGGTGCTGACCGAGCTGTTCCCGCACGTCATGCACGTGGACTACCTGAACCCGCTGTTCGCCGCCGTGCTGGGCGGGCTGCTGCTGGGCACCGGCTGCCTGTTCCTCGCCCGCCACAAATCCAGCCTGGGCGGCGCCACCATCGTGTCGCTGTACCTGCAGCAGCGCTATGGCATGCGCGCCGGCAAGGTGCAGATGGCGATCGACTGCACCGTGGTGCTACTGGCGCTGGTCATCGTGCCCATCGAACGGGTGGCGTATTCCGTGCTGGCCGTGGTGGTGATGAGTGGGTTCTTGTGGATCAGCCACCGGCCGGGAAGGTACGTGGGGCATTGATCTTCGAGGCGGCTAAGCCGGCTCTGCCATTGCCTTTGAAGATACCGGTGAGGCCTTGTCAGCAGCGGATACCCTGCCTGAAAAAAACCAGCGGCCATCGAGAAAGCAAACTTCGCTATTCAATGCACGGTGATGCATTGCTTTAACGCCTCTGCTCGTTCACCCACTCCAGGCTCTTGCCTTTGACGCACCACGCAGGATCGCGAACCCAATCGGTGAACCACATGGTGGGGTTGCCCTGCAGCTCTGAGCACATCGAATAGCCAACACTGGGCATGTAGAAGCGCTGCGCCACTGAGGTGACGGGGATCAGCACCAAGACCAGAGTGTTGAGCAGCACGGTGTAGGTGAGAAACCGCTCGAATTTCTTGATCCCGCTGTCGCTGGTGGGGATGGCGCGCATCGCGCCCATCGCGATCACCATGAGGCAGGTGAAGGCCGTGAAAGGCGTCAACTGTGCGGCAGGAGCGATCCGAACCGCTGGGGCCAACGAAGCAACCCCCTGAACTGCGGGAATGAGTGCGTACCAGGTCACAAGGACGCAGCTTGCCGCTATTCCTAAAAAAAGTGGGGTGCTCCAGATGAGCGTCCGTCGAACTTTTTTCACATCGAACATATTTTTTTGATTTCTATGCGCGGCTAGAACCTCAGGAACTGAATCCGCAAAATCAGTTGGTAGGGCAGTCAGTGCGCCGGTATGCAGCTATTTAATTAATAGCGAATGAACTCGTGTGGTAGCGGCCGCACCTATGGCGTGCCTGGGGGCGCGGCCGCGCGCCCCTGCTCGTTCACCCACTCCAGGCTCTGGCCTCTGACGCACCAAGTGGGATCACGGACCCAGTCCGTGAACCACATCGTGGGGTTGTCCTTTAAGTCCGAACAAATCGAGTAGCCCAAGTTGGGCATATAGAAGCGCAAGACCAAAGAGGTCACGGGAATGAGCAACAAGGCTACGCCGCTCGACAGCACCACGATCGTGAAAAAACGCTCAATCGGCTTGATGGACTCGTCGCTGCAGGGAACTGCGCGCATGGTTCCCAGGATGAGTGCCACAGCGCAGATGAGCGCAATGAATGGGGCAAGGAGGGCGGCAGGGGCGATCCGTACCGCAGGTGCCAAGGTAGCGACACTGACAATGGTCGGGATGATCTCGTAGCGGATCAGTAGGCATGAGCCTGCCATGAGTCCAAGGTAAAGAGGAATTGCCCACAGCAAAGTGGCCCGGACTTTTTTAACGTCGAACATGTATGAAGAGGGTATTGCTCAATATCGAACGCAAGAAATTCGACAGAGCCAGTCCCTTACCCCTTGGTCAATGGCACGGCCCATTTGCGTCTTTTTCTGCGTCATTGCATCGCTGAGTTCGTTTTGCCATGACTGGGATTTCGTATCGATGTAGTAGATACCTTGAGCGGTGTGTTCAGGAAGCAATTTGAGGGCAGCAATCACCTTGTCCTTCACACCGTAGTGTCGATCAACAGCATTCAACCCGATGCCCATGCCAACAGCAAAGACGGCCATCACGACCAGTGGAAGCACCGCCACTGTCGTAGCCGATCCGGCGACGCCCGCAGCCATTGAATACGCAATCAGAGCGCCGCCAATTCGCGCTCATTCAATCCCCCTCGAGATTGTGTTTTTGTTGGGGGTGAATGCTAAACGCGGATGGGCTCAAATTTAACTATCGAGCCATTTATTTATTAACCGATTGTTAAGGATGCAGGCGTTCAAAGCCACACGTGCCCATCCGCGAAGTCCGCGGTGAGCACCTCACAAAACAGCGAGTGGCTAAAACCCGCTCAGCGCACGCGCATGCCGGGCGTCGCGCCTGGCCACGGTTCCAGCACGTGGATGCCGGGGTGGGCTTTTTCATCGCCGTGGCTCGCGGCCAGCACCATGCCTTCGCTGATGCCGAACTTCATCTTGCGCGGGGCGAGGTTGGCCACCATCACGGTGAGCTTGCCCACCAGGTCAGCGGGCTGGTAGGCGCTGGCGATACCGCTGAAGACGTTGCGGTGGTGGCCTTCGCCCACGTCGAGCGTGAGGCGCAGCAGCTTGGTCGAGCCTTCGACCGGCTCGCAGTTCACGATCTGGGCGATGCGCAGGTCGATCTTGGCGAAGTCGTCGATGGTGATGGTGGGGGCGATTTCTTCACCACCGGGCACGGTCTTTTCGGGCTCGGGGGCGGCGGGTGGCTCGAACAGGGCGTCGAGTTGCTTCACGTCCACGCGCTGCATCAGGTGCTGGTAGGCGCCGATGGCGTGGCCGGCGCCCAGCAGGGTCTGCGCATCGGCCGAGGTGAGCGGCGCCACGTTCAGGAAGGCTTCGACCTGGGCGGCCAGCGCCGGCAGGACGGGCTTGAGGTAGACGGTGAGCAAACGGAAGGCTTCGATGCAGGTCGTGCATACGTCTTGCAGGCGCGCGTCCATGCCTTCCTGCTTGGCCAGTTCCCAGGGCTTGTTGGCGTCCACGTATTCGTTCACGCGGTCGGCCAGCAGCATGACTTCGCGCAGGGCGCGAGCGGTGTCGCGCTTTTCCAGGGCTTCGGCGATGGTGCCGGCCTGGCCCGACAGCGTGGCCAGCAGCGCCTGGCCGTCGCCGCTCATGGTGCCCAGCTGTCCGCCGAAGCGCTTGGCGATGAAGCCGGCCGCGCGCGATGCGATGTTGACGAACTTGCCGATCAGGTCGCTGTTGACCCGGGCCATGAAGTCTTCGGGGTTGAAGTCGATGTCTTCGTTGCGGCCGTTGAGCTTGGCGGCGATGTAGTAGCGCAGCCACTCGGGGTTCATCGACAGGCCCAGGTACTTGAGCGGGTCGAGGCCGGTGCCGCGGCTCTTGCTCATCTTCTCGCCGTTGTTCACGGTGAGAAAGCCGTGCACGCAGATCTTGTCGGGCGTCTTGCGGCCGCTGAACTTCAGCATGGCGGGCCAGAACAGCGTGTGGAAGGTGACGATGTCCTTGCCGATGAAGTGGTACTGCTCCAGCAGCGGATCGGCCATGTAGGCCTCGTAGTCTTCGCCGCGCTTTTCCAGCAGGTTCTTGAGCGAGGCGAGGTAGCCCACGGGCGCGTCGAGCCACACGTAGAAGTATTTGCCCGGCGCATCGGGAATCTCGATGCCGAAGTAAGGCGCGTCGCGGCTGATGTCCCAGTCGCCCAGGCCTTCGCTGGTGCTGCCGTCCGGGTTGGTGCGCACGGTGAACCATTCCTTGACCTTGTTGGCCACCTCGGGCTGCACGTGCACGCCGTTTTGCGTCCATTCCTGCAAAAACTCGACGCAGCGCGGGTCGGAGAGCTTGAAGAAGAAATGCTCCGAGCTTTTCAGCACCGGCTTGGCGCCCGACAGTGCCGAGAAGGGGTTGATGAGGTCGGTGGGCGCATAAACGGCGCCGCAGTTCTCGCAGTTGTCGCCGTACTGGTCCTTGGCGTGGCAGCGGGGGCATTCGCCCTTGATGAAGCGGTCGGGCAGGAACATGTTCTTCTCGGGGTCGAAGAACTGCTCGATGGTGCGGGTTTCGATCAGGCCGTTGGCCTTGAGGTCGCGGTAGATCTGCTGGGCGAGCGCGTGGTTTTCAGGGGCGTCGGTGTTGTGCCAGTTGTCGAACGCGATGTGAAAGCCGTCCAGGTAGGGCTTGCGGCCCGCGGCGATGTCGGCCACGAACTGCTGGGGCGTCTTGCCGGCCTTTTCGGCCGCGATCATGATCGGCGCGCCGTGGGCGTCGTCCGCGCCCACGAAGTTCACCTGGGCACCCTGCATGCGCTGAAAGCGCACCCAGATGTCGGCCTGGATGTATTCCATGATGTGGCCGATGTGGAAGTTGCCGTTGGCATACGGCAGGGCGGTGGTGACGAAGATCTTGCGTGCGGTCATCGGGTGCGGGCGTTCGAAAGGGGCCGCGGAAGGCGGCCAAGCCGCGGATTTTAGGCGCTTGCCCCATGCCCTGCCTCCCGGCCGGTGCTGCTCGCCCTCTGCCGTGCTGCGGTCAGGGCCACACCCAGTGGGCCCAACCCTACGACTTATTCGGCGGGCGCCCGCAGGGCATTGCCCGCGTCGGACCAGCCGAAGAAGCGGCAGATCTCGGCCCGGCGCGCCAGCGTGTCCGCGCGGCCGAGGGCCATGAGTTCGCGGGTGTAGCCGGCTTCGAAAAGCAGGTAGCTGGCCAGCGCCGCCCCGCGCACGTCCTGCATGTTGGAGGTCACGCCCAGCCCGCCCAGCAAGGTGCGGATGGGCCGGGGCAGCTCGCCCACGTAGCGGGCGGCCACGGCGTCCAGCCGCTGCGATGGCGCGATCACCAGCAGCTCCAGCGGGCGCAGCGTGCTGTGGGCGCGCACCTCGGGCGGGATCAGCGCGAGCGTCTGGTTGATGCGCTGGGCCCGCTCCACATCGACCGACAGCGCATCCAGAAAGATGTTGGACAGCGTGTGGCCGGCGATCTGCGCGAGCGACGGGTAGGCGGGCGAATCGCTGTGCTGCGCCTCGCCGGCCGGCTCGTGCATGCGGCCCGCGCCCACCACCAGGATGCGTTCGGCCCCCAGGTGGATGGCCGGTGCGATGGGGGCGGACTGCCGCATCGAGCCGTCGCCGAAATATTCGGTATGGCCGTCGATGCCCAGGGCGGTGGCCGGAAACACGAACGGAATGGCCGACGAAGCCAGCAGGTGTTCGTGCGTGATGCGGTCGCGCGTGGCCTTGCGCTGCGAGCGCACCCACGGCTGCTGGGCCTGCGCCGCTTCGAAAAAGGTCACGTGCTCGCCCGAGCTGTAGCTCGACGCGGTGATGGCCAGGGCCTGCAGATGCCCCTGGCGGATCAGCTTGGGCAGGCGTACCAGCGGCACCAGTTGCGTCAGCAGGCCGGTGAGGGGGCTGTTGTCCAGCAGCGAGCGCGGCCGCATGCGCCGCCAGCGCGCGAGCAGCCAGCCCAGCGACATCAGCGTGAGCCAGCCCGCGCCGCTGCGCATCACGCTCAGCGAGTCGGCGCGGTAGACCTGGTGCGCGTGGAAGTGGCGCCACACACGGGCGATGCGTCGCACGGCCCGGTCGAAATGGTCCGCGCCGCATGCCAGGGCCGCCGCGTTGATCGCCCCGGCCGAGGTGCCCGTGATGATCGGAAACGGGTTGGGCTCTCGGCCTGCGCCGCAGGCCATGCGCAGGTCTGAGATCGCCTCCAGCACGCCGACCTGGTAGGCCGCGCGGGCCCCGCCGCCGGTGAGCACCAGGCCGATGGGGCGGGAGGGCGCCGGGGCGGAGGGTGGTGCGGCAGAAAAGGGCATGGCGGGCCTTGTCGGTAAGAGGGCTCAGGCGGCGGGTGGCGGCGCCTTCAAAAGCAGGGTGGCCAGGGCGTCGGCCTCGATCAAGGCGATGCCGTGCTCGCGGGCGTAGCTGCGGGCGTTGTCGCTCACCGTGCCCTGCAGTGCGATGTAGGCGCTGCCCTGGGCGTCCTGCGCCTGGGCGGCGGCGTGCAGGTCGCGCAGGGGTTCGACGCCATGGGTGGCGGCTTTCCAGCGGCGGGCGCTGACCAGCGTCACCTGCCCGGCCTTTTCCAGGCAGAGGTCCGCCTGCAGGCCGGTCAGGCGGCGCACGGCATAGCCCTCGGCCTGCCAGGCGCGTTCCAGCGCGTTGGCGAAGGTGCGCCAGGGCATGTCGGCCGCCTGTGCGAGCACGGCTTGCACCTTGGCGCTGCTGGGGGCGCGCCACTGACGCCATGCGGCCAGGCAGCCCACGCCGAAGATCGGCATCGCGCCCACCGCGGCATACGGTGCGATGTGCGAGGGCAGCAAGGCCCCGCACACCAGCGCGATCAACCCGGCCACCGACCAGCTGACCCACCACGGCGAGCGCAGCAGGATCGCGAACAGGGAGTTGGGGGCCATCTTGAATTTCACGGGAATCCTTGTGCTGAAGCGGTTGATTGCGTGCGTACGGTCGAGCGTCGCGGGACGGCGCATTGTCCCCGCCCCTGCGGGGTTGCCGGATCAGGGAATAGACTACCGGCCCCCTTAGGAGTTATTGGCATGGCAGTCACAGAACAGGCGCTTTTGGCGGCGCTCGCAAGCGTAAGCGATCCGCACACGGGCAAGGATTTCGTCAGCGCGCGCGCGGTGCGCAATGTGCGCATCACGGGCGGCGATGTGGCGTTCGACGTGGAACTGGGCTACCCCGCCAAGAGCCTGGTGCCCGAGCTGGAGCGCCAGTGCATCGCGGCGGCCAAGGCCGTGCCCGGGGTGGAGCAGGTCACCGTGCGCATCACCAGCCAGGTGGTGGCCCATGCGGTGCAGCGCGGCGTGCAACTGCTGCCCCAGGTCAAGAACATCATCGCCGTGGCGTCGGGCAAGGGCGGCGTGGGCAAGAGCACCACGGCCGCCAACCTGGCCCTGGCCCTCGCCGCCGAAGGTGCCAGCGTGGGCGTGCTGGACGCCGACATCTACGGACCCAGCCAGCCCATGATGCTGGGCATCGCCGGCAAACCCGAAAGCGCCGACGGCAAGACCATGGAGCCCCTGCGCAACCATGGCGTGCAGGTGATGTCGATCGGCTTTCTGGTCGATGCCGACCAGGCCATGATCTGGCGCGGCCCCATGGCCACGCAGGCGCTGGAGCAACTGCTGCGCCAGACGAACTGGCAGGACCTCGATTACCTCATCGTGGACATGCCGCCCGGCACCGGCGACATCCAGCTGACCCTGAGCCAGCGCGTGCCGATGACGGGCGCGGTGATCGTCACCACGCCGCAGGACATCGCCCTGCTCGATGCCAAGAAGGGCATCAAGATGTTCGAGAAGGTGGGCGTGCCCATCCTGGGCATCGTCGAGAACATGGCGGTGCACGTGTGCAGCCAGTGCGGCCACGCCGAGCACATCTTCGGCGAAGGCGGCGGCCAGCGCATGGCGGCCGAATACGGCATGGATTACCTGGGCGCGCTGCCGCTGGACATGCAGATCCGCCTGCAGGCCGATAACGGCGCCCCCACCGTGGTCGCCGACCCCGATGGAGAGGTGGCCCGCCTCTACAAGAAGATGGCGCGCGACATCGCGGTGAAGGTGGCGCAGCAGGCCAAGGACTTCTCGTCCAAATTCCCCACCATCTCCATCAGCAGGACCACCTGAGCGTCGGGCAGGGAGCCGCTGGCAGGCCCCCACAGGGCCCAAGCGGGGGCCTTGGGTTGGGTAGAGACAGGGCACAGCGAAGAAGGCGCATGCCGCGGCGCGGGACGACACGTAGCCCGTGCAAAACGCCTTAGCATGGCCGCCGGGGAACGCCGAAGGCGTGGCGGCGTCCAACCCGGCCGCACCCGTTCAGGAGACACGATGTCCGACCAGAAAATCGAGTTCTACAAAGGCCCGGCCGGCGGCTGGGGCGCGCTGCGCTCCGTGGGCAAGGCCCTTCAGTACCAGGACATTCCCCTCAAAGGGGCCAAGACCCTGCTGTCGGCCAACCAGCCCGACGGGTTCGACTGCCCCGGCTGCGCCTGGCCCGACCGCAACCATGCCTCCACCTTCGAGTTCTGCGAGAACGGCGCCAAGGCCGTCGCCGCCGAGGCCACGGGCCGGCGTGCGGGGCCGGAGCTCTTTGCGCAGCACTCGGTGGCTGACCTGGCCGAGCAGAGCGACTTCTGGCTCGAAGACCAGGGCCGGCTCACCCACCCCATGGTGTACGACGCGGCCAGCGACCACTACGTACCCATCGCCTGGGACGACGCCTTCGCGCTCATCGCGCGGCACCTGAACGCGCTGCCCGACCCGAACCAGGCCATCTTCTACACCTCGGGCCGCGCCAGCAACGAAGCCGCGTTCCTGTACCAGTTGATCGTGCGCGAATACGGCACCAACAATTTCCCGGACTGCTCCAACATGTGCCACGAGCCCAGCGGCAGTGCCATGAATCCGCAGATCGGCGTGGGCAAGGGCACGGTCACGCTGCAGGACTTCGAAGAGGCCGACGCCATCTTCATCTTCGGGCAGAACCCCGGCACCAACCACCCCCGCATGCTGGGCGAGCTGCGCGCGGCCCACAAGCGCGGCGCGCAGATCGTCAGCTTCAATCCGCTGCGCGAGCGCGGCCTGGAGCGCTTTCAAGACCCGCAGAACAAGATGGAAATGGCCACGCTCGGCTCCACGCCCATCAGCACGCATTACTTCCAGCTGCGCGTGGGCGGCGACCTCGCGCTCGTCAAAGGAATGATGAAGCACCTGATCGAGGCGGAGGACCGCGACGGTGGTGTGCTCGACCACGCCTTCATCGCCGAGCACACCACCGGCATCGAAGCCCTGCTGGCCGACCTGCGCGCAGAGTCGTGGCCGCTGCTGGAAGAAGAATCGGGCCTTTCCGAGGCGCAGATCCGCGCCGCGGCCGAGGTGTACCGAAACGCCCGGCGGGTGATCGCCTGCTGGGGCATGGGCATCACCCAGCACCGGCATTCGGTGGCCACCATCCAGATGATCGTCAACTGGCTGCTGCTGCGCGGCAACATCGGCCGGCCCGGCGCGGGCCCGTGCCCCGTGCGCGGCCACAGCAACGTGCAGGGCGACCGCACCATGGGCATCTGGGAAAAGCCCTCCACCGCGCTGCTGGACAAGCTGCAGGAAGTGTTCGGCTTCGAGCCCCCACGCGCGCATGGCGTCGACACCGTGGAGGCGATCCAGGCCATGCTGGACGGCAAGGGCCGCGTCTTCTTCGCGCTGGGCGGCAACTTCGCCGCCGCCACGCCCGACACGTACGAGACCTGGAAGGCGCTGCGCCGCTGCGACCTGACGGTGCACGTCACCACCAAGCTCAACCGCAGCCACGTCGTGCACGGGCGCGAGGCGCTCATCCTTCCCTGCCTGGGCCGCACCGAGATCGACGTGCAGGCCGGAGGCCCGCAGGGCGTGACGGTGGAAGACTCGATGAGCATGGTGCACCTGTCGATGGGCATCAACCCGCCGGCCTCGGACCAGTTGCTGTCCGAGCCCGCCATCGTCGCGCGGCTGGCCGCCGCCACCATCGGGGAGCGCAGCCGCACGCGGTGGCTGTGGCTCATCGAAGACTATGCGCGCATCCGCGACCGGATCGAAGCCGTGTTCGCCGACTTCAAGGACTTCAACCAGCGCGTGGCCGTGCCCGGCGGCTTTCGCCTGCGCAACACGGCCAGCGAAAGGGTGTGGACCACCGACGATGGCAAAGCCCACTTCGTCGCCCACTCCGTGCCGGTGGACACGCCCTCGCACCAGGCCCGTGCCAAACGGGGCGACACCGTCGTGTTCACGCTGCTCACCACCCGTTCGCACGACCAGTACAACACCACCATCTACGGCCATGACGACCGCTACCGCGGCGTGTTCGGCCAGCGCCGGGTGGTGTTCATCCACCCCGAAGACATCCGCGCGCTGGGCATGAAGGAGGGCGATTGGGTGGACATCCACACCGTGTGGAGCGACGGCCAGGAGCGCCGTGCCGACCGATTCAAGCTCGTCGGCTACGACATTCCCCGCGGCGACCTGGCCGCCTACTACCCCGAAACCAATCCGCTCGTGCCGCTGTCATCGGTCGCGCTGAACGCGGGCACGCCCACCTCCAAGTCGATCCCGGTGGTGCTGGTGCCGCATGCGGCCGGCGCCGGAGCGCCGGGCGCTGCCGATTCGGCAGCCGAGCCTGAAACCGCTCCCGTGGCGGCCATTTGACGCAGCGCACGCGATGACGATGGCGAGGGCGATAACGACGGCGACGGCGATGGACGGCGGCGGGCTTGCACCCGCTTTGCTCAGCGCCCTGGCAGCGCTGGACGACCCGAGCGGTGTTTCTCTTCCGCGCCTGGCCAAGCACCTCGGCCTGCCTGGCAGCACCGTGTTGCGCGGCCTGCACCTTCTGAGCGGCGCGGCGCTGGGTGGGCAACCGGGCCCCGGCTGGGTGCGTGTGGCGCAGGACGAGAAGGACGGCACCCGTTGGCTGGCATGGCTGACCGATGCCGGGCGACGCTACCTGCAAAGCGCCCCCGGCGTGCCGCCAGTGGATGCCACCGGCGGCCTGGATGATGAAGGCGACCCGCTGCCCGTACCGCTGGCCACTCGACGTGTACAGCGCCATCCTCCCGCGCCCGGATCAACCGCCGCATGGGAAGACGATGCAGTGGCTGCCGAAGTGCCGGTCGCGCTGGTCTTCAACGGCCTCTCGCACGCCGTGATGATGGCCACACCCGCCGACCTGCACGCCTTCGCCCTGGGTTTCGCCTTGAGCGAAGGGCTCATCGACCACCCGGCCGATTGCCACGGCATCGAAGTGCGCACGCTGGACGCATCCACCAGCAGCCCGGTCGGCGCCGCAGCGGCCGCCTGCGAAGTGCAGATGGACATCGCCGCCCGCTGCTTCGCGCGCCTGAAGGACAAGCGCCGTTCGCTCGCGGGCCGCACCGGCTGCGGCGTGTGCGGCATCGACAGCCTGCAGGCGCTGGACCTGGTGCCCGAACGCGTCACGCCGCGCGCCTGGGCCACCGAACTGCCGGCCGAAGCCGTCCTGCGCGCGGTGGCCGCGATGCCCGCGCTGCAATCGCTCAATGCCGCCGCCGGCGCCGTGCACGCCGCCGGCTGGGCCACGCCCGAAGGCGAACTCACCGACCTCCTCGAAGACGTCGGCCGCCACAACGCCCTCGACAAGCTCATCGGTCAGCTCGCGGCGCAAGGCCGGCTGGGGGAGGACGGCTTCGTCGTCATGTCCAGCCGCGCCAGCTATGAACTGGTGCGCAAGTGCGCCCGGCTCGACATTCCCCTGCTGGCCGCCGTATCGGCCCCGACCTCGCTGGCCATCGACCTGGCGCAGCAGGCCGGCATCACGCTGTGGGGGCTGTGCCGGCCGCCGCGAGCGGTGCGGTACGGAGGCGCGCAAGGGTAGGGCGAAAAAGGGTCACGGGGCCAGCCGACCGATCCGATCAGCCGCCAGGGCGACATGTGACTGCAGAGCGGCAAGGCAAGGTCCGAATCCACCGCTGAGGCCTTCGGCCTTCTCCAGACGCTGCACGAAATCCTGGGCCAGGGGCAGGGCGCGGAACCAGGCCCGGGCAGGCACTTGCTGGCCCACGCTCAGCTCCAGCGTGCGCTGCGGAAGATCCCCGCCGGCCGTCGGTGCGAAGGCCATGGGCGTCATGTCGTAAGCGGGTGCGAGTGAGTAGGGGCGGCCCTGCTCCGACATGAACGAAAGATTTCCGCTGTGCATGTCGGTATTGCCGATCAGGATGCCGAAAGCCCAGAGCAGGCAGGCCCCCTCCAAGGCTTCGGGCACGATGATCCGCTCGCGCGCCAATGCCTGCGCGATGTCGGGCCATCGGCCACCGTGGCCCACGAATTCCGCGTCCAGCGCCGCCAGAGAGTGCAGCGCGCGGCGACCCAGGGCCCCCACCCGATCGAAACGCTGCACTTCGAGGAACCGCTGCGTGCCATGGTCGATGACATGGGTGTGCGATGCAGGGATTCCCGCATCTCCCAGCACCTGCAGCGCGATGTGCTCCGCCAGCAGTAGATCGCGCCAGCGCTCGCTCACCAAGGTCGGCAGCGAGGCGGAGAACTTGACGATGGTGTGCACGGGCGGCCCGGATTCCGGTTGCACATAGGCGGTGAATTTCGGCTGCTCACCCGCTGCGGACGATCCCTGCAGTTCGCCGCGCGTTGCGGCTGCCGCCAGTTCCACGTAGGCCTGGGGTCTCTGAGCCGTCGGGATGGGCACCGGGGCTGGCGCATTCACGAAGTGCTCGCGCGCCGCCACACCCAAAAGAAGGTTGCCCGGCAGGTCGTCTCCTTGAAGCAGCAGGGCGCGCAGCACATGGGTGTCTCCCCAATCGCTCAACCGTTCAGGGAGCCCGAGACGTGCCCCGTGGCGCTGGTTGTAGGCACGCCCCAGATAACCCTGGGGGCGCATGTCGAAGATCCACCAGGGCAATCCATCGCTGTGGACGCGCTTGCCATCGGCTTGCACCATCACGAAGCCCTCGGGGGCCACCGGAATCAATGTGCCCAGCGTTTGCAGCTGCCCCTCGGCAGAGACGCGGTACACAAGGGCCTGCAGCTGCGCCCGGGCCGCATCCCGGAGTGCATATTGAATAGATCTTGCAGCGCCGATCTGCACCACTTCATCACCCAGCAACTTGAGGGCACGCGATACCGTGGGCTGGCTGGCAACCAATGATTCCATAAGGAAATTGGCTGTTTTCGGGCCCTGAAGAAGCCTCTTCTGAATTTGTGCGGAGTGGCGCTCGGCTGCGGATTGCATATCTCTCAGCGTATCCGGTTTGAATGATTTTATGAATAGATAAATGAAAAATCGCGCCTATACGACTTGGTTTATCGCCCTTGACGCGCTGCCCCGAGTTTCACGCGATCCGTGTCGGTTCCCACAGTGACCGCAAGGCAATCGTCCGACCACTCCGGATCGAGATAAGCACCCTCCGGGAAATCGGATTGACCGAACACTTTGCCGTTTCTGTCCGTCAATTCGACATACCCCGCGCCACCGCTGTACTTGTAGACGCTGAGTCGAGAGATTCCATTGCCGCAAACATCGGTGTGCACCAGCCTTGCACTGTCGAAGATTCTGGTGAACAAGAAAAGTATTGCCGCCACGATAGCCGCGAAGACACCGAAGAAAACACCGAGTCGAGAAGCGTGCTGGCGCCAGCGCCGAGGCTGCGGACCGAGAGGTCCGTCGATAGAAGTGAGGTCTTTCATCTCAGTGAACTTTGAAAAACCAAGTGATGGGGCGCCCAACTTTTCCCAATGGACGTTAGAGAAAATCAGGAAATCGCCTGCACGTCGATCACCAACGGCACGGCTGAAGCCCAAGGCAGTTTCGTTCCAACCCATAAAACTCCCTTTGGATTTTTTGATGATTCCCCGAAATTTGCGGATTAGTCACGTTTAGGTGGCGCGGATCATAAGGCGTGTTCACACCCTGAGCCCCTTCCCACCCGAAGCCCAACCCATTTGCGATAACGTCGCCCCCCATGAACCTGTCCTTCTTCCGAATCGGCTGGCGCACGCTGTGGCGTGATCTGCGGGCTGGCGAGCTGCGTCTTTTGATCGTGGCGGTCACGCTGGCCGTGGCGGCTCTCACTTCGGTGGGGTTTTTCGCCGACCGGCTGCAGGGCGGGCTGCAGCGCGATGCGTTGCAACTGCTGGGCGGCGACGTGGTGGTGGCGAGCGACAACCCCACGCCGGCGGCGTTCGTCGAGCGGGCCAAGGCTTCGGGCCTGTCCGCGGTGACCACGCTCGGTTTTCCCACCATGGGCCGTGCGAGTGACGCACAGGGCGGCGCGAGCCGGCTGGTGGCGCTCAAAAGCGTGGAGCCGGGTTATCCGTTGCGTGGCAGCCTGCAGGTGGCCGATGCGCCGGGCGCGCCCGCGCGGGCCACGCGCGACATTCCGGCGCAGGGCGAGGTGTGGGTGGATGCCCCGGTGCTCGCCTCGCTCGGCCTGCAGATGGGGGACTCGCTGCTGCTGGGCGATGCCCAGTTGCGCATCGCCCGCATCATCGCCATCGAGCCGGACCGGGGCGCGGGCTTCATGAGCTTTGCGCCGCGCGTGATGGTCAATGCGCTCGATCTGCCGGCCACCGGCCTGGTGCAGCCCGCGAGCCGGCTCACCTACCGGTTTGCCGTGGCGGGCGAGGCGGGGGCGGTCAAGCAGTTCGGCGATTGGGCCGCCGAGGCGGTGAAGGCGCCCGAGGTGCACGGCGTGCGCGTGGAGTCGCTGGACAGTGGCCGCCCCGAGATGCGCCAGACGCTGGACCGGGCGCAGAAATTTCTCAACCTGGTGGCGCTGCTCGCAGCGCTGCTGTCGGCCGTGGCCGTGGCGCTGGCCGCACGCGGCTTCGCCAACGAGCACCTCGATGCGGCGGCGCTGCTGCGCGTGCTGGGCCAGAGCCAGCGCACGATTGCGGGCGGCTATGTGGTCGAGTTCGCGATGATCGGCCTGTTCGCCAGCGCGCTGGGCGTGCTGCTGGGGTATGCCGTGCACCATGTGTTCGTGCTGCTGCTGGCCGGGCTGGTGGAGACGGCGTTGCCGGCGCCCAGCCTGTGGCCGGTGGCGTTCGGCCTGGGCATGGGCCTCACGCTGATGTTCGCCTTCGGCCTGCCGCCGGTGCTGCAGCTGTCGCAGGTGCCGCCGCTGCGGGTGATCCGCCGCGACCTGGGCGGCCTGAAGCCGGCTTCGCTCGCGGTGCTGGGCGTGGGCGTGGCGGGCTTTGCCGCGCTGCTGCTGGCGGTCAGCAGCGACCTCAAGCTGGGTCTGATCGCCGTGGGCGGTTTCGCAGGCGCGGTGGCGCTGTTCGCCGGGCTGGCCTGGGGCGCGGTGAAGCTGCTGCGCCGCAGCGTGAACGAGGCAACGGCCCCACGCTGGCTGGTGCTGGCCACGCGGCAGATTTCGGCGCGGCCGGTGTATGCGGTGGTGCAGGTCAGCAGCCTGGCCGTGGGGCTGCTCGCGCTGGTGCTGCTGGTGCTGCTGCGCACCGACCTCATCAGCAGCTGGCAGCGCTCCACGCCGGCCGATGCGCCCAACCGCTTCGTGATCAACGTCATGCCCGATCAGTCGGAGGCTTTTCAGAAAGCGCTGCGCGACGGCGGCGTGTCGCAATACGACTGGTACCCCATGATCCGCGGCCGGCTGGTGGCGATCAACGGGCGCGAAGTGGGCCCGGCCGATTACACCGAAGACCGCGCCAAGCGCCTGGTGGACCGCGAGTTCAACCTGTCGAACGCCGAGCAGGCGCCCACCCACAACCCTGTGGTGGCCGGCCGCTGGACGCCGGGCGAAAAGGACTCGGTGAGCGTGGAGGACGGCATCGCCGAAACGCTGGGCCTGAAGCTGGGCGACACGCTGCGCTTTGACATCGGCGGCGTGGTGAGCGAGGCGCGCATTACCAGCCTGCGCAAGGTGGACTGGGGCTCGCTGCGTGCCAACTTCTTCGTGATGTACACGGTGGGCCAGTTGCCGCCCGAGCTGCCGGTGACGTACCTGGCCGCCTACCGCGCACCGGCCACGCCGGGCTTCGACAACGCGCTGGTGCGGGCGTTTCCCAACATCACCAACGTGGACATGAGCGCCACGCTGGCGCAGGTGCAGGGCGTGCTCGCGCAGGTGATCCGCGCGGTGGAGTTTCTCTTCGGCTTCACGCTGGCGGCCGGGCTGGTGGTGCTGTTCGCCGCCGTGACGGCCACGCGCGAGGAACGTGCGCGCGAGTTCGCCATCATGCGGGCCGTGGGCGCACGCGCCAGCCTGCTGCGCCAGGTGCAGCGGGCTGAGCTGGCAGGGGTCGGGCTGCTGGCCGGGTTCCTGGCGAGCGTTGTCGCCGTGGCCGTGGGCTGGGCGCTGGCGCGCTACGTGTTCGACTTCGCCTGGACGGCCACGCCGTGGGTGCCGCTGATCGGTGCGGTGGCCGGCGCGGTGCTGGCGCTGGCCGCGGGCTGGTGGGGCCTGCGCGATGTGCTGCGCCGTCCGGTGGTGGAGACGTTGCGCCGCGCGGCGGAGTAAGGACAGCCGTCAGCACGGTCGGAGAGATTGCTCATTTTTTGATAGCTGGGTGCCCTAGGGGAATATGCGCTGGAGGGCTTTTTGGCTCAAACGCTGTCGGCGGTGCCTTCCTGGAACAGCCGCTCGCCGATGAAGTCCACGAACGCCCGCACCTTGGGCGATAGCTGCCGGCTCGACGGCCACAGCGCCGAGAATTGCCCGGTGTGCACCAGGTGCGTGGCCAGCACCTGCTGCAGTTCGCCCCGCTCGATGGCGTCGTGCGCCAGGAAGTCGGGCATGTAGGCGATGCCCATGCCGGCGATGGCCGCGCCCCGCATGGCCTCCATGTTGTTGCACACGAGTTCGGTGGGCAGGGCGGCCGGCAGGCCGGGCAGCACCCAGTCGTGCAGCTTGCCGCCGCTGGGGAATCGAAAGATCAGGCAGGCGTGCTGCGCCAGATCGGCCGGCACCCGGGGCGTGCCGCGCCGCGCGAGGTACTGCGGCGACGCGACCAGCACGAACCGGAACGGCCCCAGGCGCCGCGCCACCAGGCCGGAGTCGGGCAGGTCGCCGCTGCGGATGACCACGTCCAGGCCTTCTTCCACCACCTCGGTGATGCGGTCGTTGAAGTCCAGTTCCAGCTCCACATCGGGGTACAGGGCCTTGAACTCCGGCAGCACGGGCAGCAGAAACCGGTAGCCGATCACCGGCAGGCTCACCCGCAGGCGCCCGCGCGGCGCCTGCACGGCTGCCTGCATCATCGCGCGGGCGTCCTGCAGCTCGTCCAGGATGCGGCGGCAACGCTCGTGAAACAGCGCGCCTTCCTGCGTGAGGCGCACCTGCCGCGTCGTGCGCTGGAACAGCCGCAGGCCCAGCTGCTGCTCCAGCCGGGCGATGTTCTTGCCCACGGCCGACGCCGAAATGCCGAGCGCGCGCCCGGCCTGCGCAAAGCTCGATAGATCGGCGGCGCGCACAAACGATTCGAGTCCGCTGAAGCTGTCCATGGGGTGAGGCCTGGAGAAAAGGAGTGGGGATGCCGAGTGGCTAAAGGCCGCCGATTGGCAACTTGAAGTTGCCAGTCTGCCGACCGCTGCGCCTATTTTCATCGCATTGCATCGCTTTTATCGTTCATGCCTGCTGGCGGCAATCGGTTGCCGGCGCTGCCCCTCTGCCTGAAAGCGGTTGTTCTCACGATGTCTTCCACCTGTCCTCCCCTGGACCCGGCGCGCTCCGGGTCCGCTGCGGTTGCCTGCGCGCCCGTCTCTTATGCATCCGTCTCCAGCACGCCCCATGTGGCGCTGCAACTCCTGGCCGTGTGCCTGGCTGCGCTGGCCATGCCCTTGAGCTTCACCGGCCCGGCCGTGGCCCTGCCCGCGCTGCGCGATGCGCTGGGCGGCAGCCCCGTGCAGATGGCGTGGGTCACCAACGCCTTCATGCTGAGCTTCGGCGCCACGTTGATGGCCTGCGGCGCGCTGGCCGATGCCTGGGGCCGCAAGCGCGTCTTCCTGTGCGGAGTGGGCGTGGTCGCGGTCAGTGCGGTGGGGCTGGCGAGCGCCGGCAGCATCGTGGCGTTCAACCTGTGGCGTGCGGTGCAGGGTGTAGGCGCTGCGGCGGCCCTGGCCGGGGGCACTTCGGCGCTGGCGCAGGCCATCCAGGGCCCGGCGCGCCTGCGTGCCTTCAGCTGGGTGGGCACGGCCTTCGGCGTGGGGCTGGCGTTCGGGCCGTTGCTGGCCGGCTGGCTGCTGGGGCACGGCGGCTGGCGCGCGGTGGTGCTGTGCGTGGCCGGTGTGGCAATGGTCGCGGGCGTTGCAGGCGCGCGCTTTCTGCGCGATTCGCGCGACCCTGCCGCGGCCGGGCTGGACCTGCCGGGCGCGGCCAGCTTCACGGCGGCGCTGGCACTGTTGACGCTGGGCGTGCTGCAGGCGCCCGAGAGCGGCTGGGCCAGCCTGCCCGTGCTGGCGGCGCTGGCGGGCTCGGTGGCGATGGCGGGCGTCTTCGTGCGCACCGAGCGCCGTGTGCGCCACCCCATGCTGGACCTGTCGCTGTTCCGCTACCCGCGTTTCGTGGGCGTGCAACTGCTGGCGGCGGCGCCTGCCTATGCCTTCGTGGTGCTGCTCGTGCTGCTGCCGGTGCGCTTCATCGGTGTGGAGGGGTTGAGCGCGCTGGCCACCGGCCAGTTGATGCTGGCGCTGTCGGGCGCCATGCTGTTCGTGCCGCTGGCGGCCGGCTGGCTGGCGCGGTGGTGGTCGCCGGCCGCGTTGTCCGCTGGCGGGCTGGCCGTGTGCGCGGTGGGGCTGTGGTGGCTGAGCGATTGCCCGCCGGGTTCGCCCGCAGCGGTGCTGGTGGGGCCCCTCGCGCTGATCGGCGTGGGCATCGGCCTGCCGTGGGGCCTGATGGACGGCCTGGCCGTGAGCGTGGTGCCGCCCGAGCGCGCCGGCATGGCGACGGGCATCTTCAACACCGTGCGCGTGGCGGGTGAGGGGCTGGCGCTGGCCCTGGTGGGGGCCGGGCTCGTGGCGCTGGTGGCGCTGCAATGGCCGCAGGTGCCGGGTGCCGATGCGCTGCGTGCGGGCCAGTACCTCGTCGCTGGCGATCTGCCCCATGCCCTGCGCCTTTTGCCGGGGCTGTCGCAGGCCGACGTGCTGCAGGCCTACGGCCGCGCCTTCAGCACCCTGCTCCGCGTGCTGGCGGGGGTGACGGTGTTCACGGCGGTGGCGGTGTTCGCCTGCCTGCGCCTGGGCGCGGCGCGGGGGGCGGCCGTTTCTACAATCGAGGGCTAGCTTTTTGCGCACCGAGTGTTCGGGCGCAGCCCCATCCCATGACCACCCAAGAACCCCAACCCACGCCCGGCGCCCCCGCCACCCCCTTCGAGCGGATCGGCGGCGAAGACCGGGTGCTCGCCCTGGTCGAGCGCTTTTATGACCTGATGGACCTGGATCCCGCCTATGCCGAACTGCGCGCAGCGCACGGCAGCACGCTGGGCGAAGCGCGGCAGAAGCTGTTCTGGTTCCTGTGCGGCTGGCTCGGCGGGCCGGACCACTACCAGAGCCGATTCGGCCACCCGCGCCTGCGCGCGCGGCACATGCCGTTTTCGATCGGCATCCAGGAGCGCGACCAGTGGGTCGAGTGCATGGACCAGGCCATGGGCGAAACCGGCGTGCCCGCCGACCTGCGCACCCGCCTGCGCGAGAGCTTCATGGGCACCGCTGACTGGATGCGCAACCGCGGCGGCTGACCGGCCCGCGCATCGGTCAATTCGTTTGCTATTAATTCGATAGCTAACCACCGGCGGATTGATTGCGCTGGAGGCCTTTTTTGCTTGAAAGCCATCGGCGGCACCTGCGCTCCCTTTTGACAGATTCACCCCCTCCCCGAAGGAAATTGCGATGTCTTGCGATGCACGGTTCGATGAAACAGCCCAGGCCCTGGGCCACCGGTTCGATGGCGAGATCAAGATCGGCGGCAACTACGTTCCGCTGGTGCGCGATGGCCGGCACCTCTACCTGAGCGGGCAGATCCCCCGCGTGGGCGACACCGTGGTGGTGACCGGCGCGGTGGGCGCGCAGGTGCCGCTGGAGCGCGCGCAGCACGCCGCCAAGGTGTGCGTGATGCGTGCGCTGGCCCTGCTGCAGCGCAGCCTGGGCACGCTGGACGCGGTGCGCGCCGTGCCGCGCATCACCGTGTACGTGCAGTCCGCGCCCGACTTCACGCAGCAAAGCGAGGTGGCCGATGCGGCCTCGCAAGTGCTCTTTCACGTGCTGGGCCAGACGGCCGGGGCGCACACGCGCACTTCCGTCGGCGTGCTGCAATTGCCCAAGAACGCTTCGGTGGAAGTGGACCTGATCGCCATCGCAGACTGACGCGAGGCCCGTGCGGCGCCGCCGCGCGAGCGGGGGATGGCGGGGTATGGCGGGGCATGGAGGGCATGGAGGGCATGGCAAGGCAGCGTCACGCCAGTGTCAAACAGGTTGGTGACACTCACGCCTTTACCCCACCACCCAGGCCATTGCATGCTGGACATCCTCCGACACCAAGACCTCTCGCCGGCCACCCGCCGGACCACGCTCACTGCCCTCACCGCGATCGCGGCCGCCGCCCTGCTGGCTGCCTGCGGAGGCAGCGACGGCGACAGCAACACCAACGCCGGCGCCACCGCCACGCTGGCCGTGCTGGAGACGACCGACCTGCACTTCAACGTGCGCAGCTACGACTACTTCAAGCTCGCCGAAGACAAGAGCTACGGCTTCGAGCGCACGGCCACGCTGGTGCGCCAGGCGCGCAAGGAGTTCGCCAACACGCTGCTGGTCGATAACGGCGACACCATCCAGGGCACGGCGCTGGCCGACTACGAGGCGGTGGTGAAGGCCATTCCCTGCACGCAGCAGCTGTCGATGTACAAGGCCATGGGCGCCCTCGGCTTCGATGCCGGCACGCTGGGCAACCACGAATTCAACTACGGCCTGCCGTTCCTCAATCAGGTGCTGGGCGGCGGCATGGAAGTCGATGGCGTCGATGCCGCACAGAAGTGCGCCGGCGCCGGCTACCCCGCCGTGCTGGCCAACGTGTACAGCAACAAGACCAAGAAGCCGCTGGTGCAGCCCTACACGATCCTGGAGCGCACGCTGGTCTCCAAGGGCGCGGACGGCAAAGAGGTCAAGCTGCCCATCAAGGTGGGCGTGATCGGCTTCACCACGCCCGGCATCATGAACTGGGACAAGCGCTACCTCGACGGCAAGGTGTACACCGAAGGCGCCGTCGAATCCGCGCAGAAATACGTGCCGGAAATGCGCGCCAAGGGCGCCGACATCGTCGTGGCGCTGCTGCACGGCGGGCTCGATTCGGGCACCTACTCGGCCACCATGGAGAACCCGGGCCTGTACCTGTCCAAGGTGGCGGGCATCGACGCCATGGTCATGGGCCACCAGCACAGCGTGTTCCCCGACACCGCCGCAGCGCCTGCCTACACCCAGGCCGGCGTGGACAACAAGGCCGGCACCATCAACGGCGTGCCCGCCGTGATGGCCAGCTCGTGGGGCAAGTCGCTGGGCGTGATCCAGCTGGCCCTCAAATGGGACGGCAAGGCCTGGGCGGTGGATAAGACCGCCACCAAGAGCGAGCTGCGCAACATCCAGGGCAAGAACGCCTCGGGCGCCACGGTGTACGTGGACGCCGACCCGAGCGTGGCGCCGCTGATCGAAACGCAGCACCAGGCCGCCATCAACTACGTGAAGACGCCCATCGGCAGCACCGACTTCCGCATGAGCACGCTCTTCGCCGACGTGGGCGACCCGGGCGCGATCCAGATCGTGAACCAGGCCCAGCGCGACTACGTGGCGGCCTATGTGGCCGCCAACCTGCCGCAGTACGCGCAGCTGCCCGTGCTGTCGGTGAGCGCGCCGTTCAAGTCGGGCTTCCAGGGCGGGGCCGACTACACCGACGTGGCCACCGGCCCGCTGGCGATCTACAGCGCCGCTGACCTGTACCTGTACCCCAACACCGTGTACGCGGTGAAGGTGAACGGCGCCGACATCCAGGGCTGGCTCGAAGCCGCTGCCAAGCGCTTCAACCAGATCGATCCGGCCAAGACCGCCGAGCAGCAGCTCGTCAGCACCTTCCCCGGCTACAACTTCGACATGTTCACCACGGCCGACGTGCAGTACGAGATCGACGTGACCCAGCCGGTGGGCCGCCGCATCAAGAACCTGTCGTACAAGGGCCAGCCCATCAACCCGGCGCAGGAGTTCGTGATCGCCACGAACAACTACCGCGCCACCAGCGGCAAGAGCTTCATCGACAAGCTGGATGGCTCGGGCACCATCTGGGCCTCGCCGGACGCCAACCGCGATGTGGTGATCGACTACATCCGCAAGAACGCCAACGTGACCCGCGCAGCCAACGGCGCGGCCAAGAGCTGGCGCTTCACCAAGGTGGCCACGGCCGGCCCGGTGGTGTTCAGCTCCGGCGCCAACGCGCTGCCGGTGGCGCAGGCCGCGGGCCTGACGAGCATCACGCTGATGGCGGCGGACGACGGCTCGGGCAAGGGCACGTCCAAGTACCGGCTGGACCTCTCCAAATAACCCGCGTTCGGTAACGCGGCGTCCCCGGCGCAGCGGCAGGCCCCGCAGGCTGCTGCGCAAAAGACTTCAGGCCCTGGATGCGATGCATGCCAGGGCCTGATGCTTTGCGAAGGGCTCAGGCTGCAGCCCGCCTGCAACGTCAGTCGTCCAGCCGTTCGCTCAGCACCTTGCCGGTGGTGGGCTCCACGCGCAGTTCCATGTTCAGGTTGGCCATGTTGGTGGCCTCGGCTTCCCAGTAACCGTCTTCGTACTCAAGGCCGTGCACGCGGGTGTAGCCGGCCTGCTGCAGGGCCTGCATCACCTGGTCGGCGCTCAGCACCGGCTGGTTGTTGACGGTGCCGCCGCTGCGGCCCACCTGGCTCAGCACTTCCAGCGTGACGGGGTGCAGCACGAACTCCACCTTGTCGCCCTGGGTGGCGGACTGGCGTGCCTTGGCTTCCCAGAAGCCGTCGTCCAGTTCCACGTCGTACACGAAGTTGAAGCCCTTGGCGCGCAGCGCCTGCGCTACCTGGTCCACGCTGGGCAGCGCGCCGCCGATGTCGCTCTTGCGCACGGTGGTGAGGCTGCCGTCCGCGTCATTGACCAGCACGTCCACGCGCAGGCCGTCGAGGGCGACCGCGTCGGCGCTCCAGTAGCCGTACTGCTTTTGCAGGTCTTGCGGCGCCACGTACTGGTGCTGCGTGATCACGTTGGCGGCTTCCTGGGCGGTGAGCGCCCATGCCATGGAAGGGATGGCGGATACGGCGGCAGCAGCGGCGATGGCCAGGGTCACGGCGGTCTTTTTCATGGTGCTTTTCCTTTCGGGGTTGCGGTGGTGGTTGCGGTGATTTGCAAGAACTGGGGGCAGTGTGCGCAACCGTTCCTAAACCTTCCATGAAGCGCCCGTTCACGGGCCGTTTAACCGCGCCGGCAATAATCCCGCGATGAAAAACCGGACCCTGGGCCTCTCACCGCTGCGGGCCGCCGCCTGCCTGGCGGTGGCGCTGGCGTGCGTGCAGGCACCAGCGGCCGAGCAGGACGCCGCGCGGCGCGGCGTGCTCAACGGCCAGCTCAAACCCCTGAACAGCATCATTGCGGACATCAGCCGCCAGTACGCGGGCCGCGTCATCGATGTCGAAAGCAAGCGCGGGCGAAAGGGCGAGCTGCGCTACGAGATCACCGTCATCGATGCGCGGGGCAACAAGCGCGAAGTGCTGGTGGACGCGGCGACCGGCTCCGTGGTGGCGCAAGAGCGCGACGGCCCCACGCAGCCCGTCACGCTGGCGCAGATGGCGAAGTACATCCGGCAGCTGGAGCAGCGCTACGGCTCGCGCGTGGTGAATGCCGAGTTCGAGCGCGACGCGCAAGGCAAGGCCGTGTACGAGGTCAAGCTGTCGGACCGGCCCGCTGGCGAGTTGAAGTTGTTGGTGGATGTGAACACCGGCGAGGTGCTTCACCCGCCGCAGGCCGCTGCCGCGCCGGCGGCGACCAAGTCCATGGACGCGGTGCTCGAATCGCTGCAGCCGCGCTTTTCGGGGCTGGTGCTGGAAGTGGAACTGGAAACCGACCACCGGCGCCGCGCCTACTACAGCGTGGAGCTGCAGCAGCCCAACGGCTTCAAGCTGGAACTGGAAGTGGATGCCGTCACCCTCGAAGTGATCCGGCGAAAGGCGGACGACTGATGCGCATCCTGGTCGTGGAAGACGATGCAGCGCTGGCCGCGCAACTGCGCACGGCGCTGGAAGCCGCAGGGTTCGCCGTGGACGTCGAGCATGACGGCGAGGCCGCCTCCTTCGCCGGCAGTGCCGAGGCCTACAGCGCCGCCGTGCTGGACCTGGGGCTGCCGCTGAAAGACGGCCTGAGCGTGCTGCGGGACTGGCGCGAGGCGGGCCGCGGCTGGCCCGTGCTGGTGCTCACCGCCCGCAACCGCTGGAGCGACAAGGTCGCGGGCTTCAATGCAGGCGCCGACGACTACCTGACCAAGCCGTTCCTGATGGACGAGGTGGTGCTGCGCCTTCGCGCCATGCTGCGCCGCACCGCCGGCTCGGCCGCCGCCGTGCTGCGGGCCGGGCCGCTGGAATACGACGTGGTGCAGGGCCGCTTCTCGCTGCAGGGGCAGGGCCTGCAGCTCACCGCGCAGGAGCACAAGATCCTCGCGTACTTCATGCACCACCCGGGCAAGCTGCTCACGCGCACCGACATCAGCGAGCACGTGTACGCGCGCGATCTCGACCCCGACTCGAACACGCTGGATGTGCTGATCGGCCGCATCCGACGAAAGCTCGGCGGGGCGCCGCAACTGGTGACCGAGCGCGGCCAGGGCTTTCGGCTGGTTTTTCCCGAGGTGGCGGAGTGATGCGCCGCACCGGCCCGCAATGACGCCCGGCGAACCCGGCCCGAGCGGCGGCGCTTCATCGGCCAACGCTCCATCGCCCACACCGGCCCCGGCCGCGCCACCGGCCCGGGGCTTTTCCGCCTGGGCGCTGGCGCTCGCCCAGTGGCCCATGGCAACGCGCATCGCGGTGCTGGCGCTGGTCCCCATGCTGCTGCTGGTGGCTGCGGGAGGGCTGTGGCTGCGCGGGCAGATGGAGCAGAGCCTGCTGGGCGGCTTCGAGCAGGTGCTGCGCGAAAAGGCCCAGCGCGTGGGCGCGCGGCTGCAGCAAGGCCCGGTGGGCGAGCTGCGCGAAGCCTCCGGCGGGGCGGACGAATTCAGCGCCATCTACGCCGGCTGGTACTGGCGTGCGGCCGCGGGCGGCGAAGTGCTGCGCTCGCGGTCGCTGTGGGACATGGACCGCCTGCCCATCGAGCCGGAGCCCGTGCGCGGCTCCGAAGTGCTGCACCTGGCCACCGGGCCGCTGCAGGAGCCCCTGCTGGCGCTGACCGTGCCGATCACCCTGGGCCAGCCGCCCGCGCCGGTGAATCTCACCGTGTACGGGCCCGCCGCGCAGTTGCAGGGCAGCCTGCGGCAGATCGACCGCACCCTGGTGCTGGCCGGACTGATGCTGATGCTGCTGGCCGGCGGCCTGGCGTGGCTGCAGGTGCGCGTGGGCCTTGCGCCGCTGCGGCGGCTGGAGGCACTGCTGGCCGCCCTGCGGGCCCCGCAGGGCCAGGGCCCCAACGTGGCGGAGCACCTGGCCGAACATTTAGCCGCACCCACCGGGCGCGACCTGCAGCCCTTGCAGAACGAACTGGCCAGCCTGCTCGCACACAACGCGCATGTGGTGGCCCGCGCCCGCGCCCACGCCGTGGACCTGAACCACGCCCTCAAGAAACCCCTGGCCCTGCTGAGCGCGCAGGCCAGCGCCCAGCCCCACGTGCCCAGCGCTGAAGTGCAGCAGCAGGTCGATGCGATGGCCCAGCTGGTCGATCGCTACCAGGGCCGCACCTTGAGCGACGCGCTGCACGCCCATCCCGGCGCCACGGGCCAGGCGGTGGACGTGCGGGAATGCGCGTCGCAGGTCCTGCACATGATGCGGCGCCTGCATGCCGCACAAACGCTGGACTGGACCCTGCAGGACCACGCCCCGGGCCCGCTGCGGTGGCGCGGCGAGCGCGCCGACCTGGAAGAGGTGCTGGGCAATCTGCTGGACAACGCCGGCAAATGGGCCGCATCGCACGTGCGGCTGACCCTGGCGGTGGGCATGGCGGTGGAGGAGGGCGCCGAGCACGCGAGCCTGCGCCTGGACATCGAAGACGACGGCCCCGGCATGACGGCCGAGCAACTGCAGGCCGCCGGGCAGCGCGGCCTGCGGTTCGATGAATCGGTGCAGGGCAGCGGCCTGGGGCTGGCCATCGCGAGCCAGATCGTTCAGGCCTACCGGGGCGGCCTGCACCTGGGCAAGAGCGACGGCCTCAAGGGCCTGGCGGTGCGGGTGGAGATGCGGGGACTGGTGCCGGGAACGACGTCGGGAACGACGTCGGGAATGGCGCCGGGGCAGCGCCACCGGAGTGCCTGAACCAAAAGCGGCTCAGTGCGCCCGCCGCTGCACCGGCTGCAGCAGCACCACCAGCGCACCCGCGCCGCCTTCGGCGGGCCGGGCCTGCACGAAGGCCAGCACCTCTTTCTTTTGCACCAGCCAGCTTTGCACGCGTCCTTTGAGCACCGGTGTCTTGCCGGGCGACCCTAGCCCCTTGCCATGCACCACGCGCACGCAGCGCAGGCCGGTGCGGTGCGCCAGTCGGATGAACTCGCCCAGCGCCTCGCGCGCCTCGTCGGTGCGCAGGCCGTGCAGGTCGAGCTGGCGCTGAATGCTCCAGTGGCCCGCGCGCAGCCGGCGCGTCACCTCGGGGCCGATGCCGCTGCGCCGGTAGCTCATCTGGTCGTCCACATCCAGCAGCGTCGTCACGTCGAACTCGTCGCTGATGGATTCCATCAGCACGCGCTCTTCGTCCAGCTCGCGCTGCACGGGCAGCGGCTCGGGCGGCTGGGGCAGGTGCCAGCGACGGTCGTGCTGGCCGCGCAGGCTCTGCACAGGGCCGACGGCGTTCTCGAACAGCATCAGCTCGGCCCGCGCACGGCGCGCGGCCTCCTGCCGCTCGCGCAGCAGCCGCGCCTCGCGCTCGGCCGCCTCTGCCAGGGCCTGGCGCATCGGCTGGAGATCCTGGAAGGACTTCACTTTCATGCGCCGGTTGTACCCCAAGTGCCCAAGCACCCGCCGCGCACCCGGCAGAGCCCCGGGGGCGCCGCGGGCCATGCTGCGCCTGGCGCCGGCGCTGCTACAGCCACCGATCGTTCGGTGCCGTGCGCTCGCCCCCGCTGTCGCCCGTGTTCACCACGCCGCGCGGCTCCACCAGCATCAGCCAGACCTCGCCCAACGCGCAAGGCCGGTGCTCGGTGTCGCGGGGCACCACGAACATTTCGCCGGCATTCAGTTCCACGTCGCCGTCGCGCAGCTCGATGCGCAGCCGCCCCTGCACCACGATGAACGCCTCGTCGGTGTCCGCATGGCGGTGCCAGATGAACTCGCCCTCGATGCGGGCCAGCTTGAACTGGTAGTCATTCATCTCGGCGACCACACGGGGCTGCCACAGCGCATCGATCTGCGAGAACTTGTGCGCGAAGTTGATGGGCGCATGGCCAATGCGGGCCGATGGCGTGGGGGCAAGGGTGGTGGGGGTAGCGGTGGATGGCATGCAGGGGCTTTCTTTTCTGAACCGTGGGAAAGCGCCCAGGTTAGGCCGATCAAGCCGCCGCGTCTTGCACGATCGTGCACGCTGCCGCAGGGCCGGTCTGCATGCGCACCCAGCGCGCCGGCGGCACCCCGAAGGCCTGGGTGAACCGCCGCGTCATGTGGCTCTGGTCGAAAAAGCCCGCTGCATCGGCCGCCTGCGCCGCGCCCAGGCCCTGGCGCATGAGCGTGCGCGCCAGATCCAGTCGCCGCAGCGTCAGGTAGCGGTAGGGGCTGGTGCCGTACAGCGCCCGAAAGTCGCGCGACAGGCGCCAGCGGTCCTGGCCGCTGGCGCGCTCCAGATCGGCCAGCGTCACTGGCTGAGCGGCGTGCAGGTGATCGTGCAGGAACTGGCGCGCGCGCTCGGCGGCGGGCAGGTCGCACACCCGCCGGCCGCCTGGCAGGCCGGCTGCCGCGCACAGGCCCTGTGCCAGGTCGAACAGCGCATCCTGCTCCTGCAGCGGATCGAGCGGGCCGTCCATGCGCTGCAGCAGCGCCTGGATGGGCGCCGCCAGCCGCGGGTCGTCGCTGATGCCGCCGGCTATGAACGGCAGCGGCCGCCCGCCCAGCATGGGCTGCAGCAGCGTGGGCGGCAGGTACACCATGCGGTAGCGAAAGCCTTCGCCCGTGCCGGCGTGGCCGTCGTGCAGCTCGTCCGGGTGCAGCACGATGCTCTGCCCCGGCAGGCTGTGGCGCCCCGCGCGCTGGTAGCGAAAGCTCTGCACGCCTGCCAGCGTGCGGCCGATGGCATACGTATCGTGCCGGTGCGGCGCATACCCGTGGCCCTGGAAATACGCTTCGATGCAGGGCATGTGCTCGCCGTCGCCGGCCTGCACGACCCAGTCCCGGCGCGTGGGCAGTCTGTCGGTGGTCATGGCGCGGCTCGCTCGGGCGGTGCCGACGGAGCCGACGGCACCGCGGCAGTGTCACGGTATTCCGCCGCGATGAACTGCGTGGCCTGCGCGGGATTGAAGTTGTCGTCGCTCACGAACACGATCACCCGCCCGCCCCCGGCCAGCGGCGGGCCCCAGGCCATGCCCTCCAGGTTGTCCAGCGCGCCCGCGCCCAAATGGTCCAGATCGGCCACCAGGGTTTTGGGCACGGTGGTGTGGGTGCGTGCGCCTTCGGTCTGGAGCGCGTCCAGCGCCAGCGTGTCGCTGCCTGCGCGCGTGTCGATGCGGTATAGCCGCGCGGAAAAGCCGGCGCCCGCGCTGTAGCCACGCTCCAGCACCAGCAGATGGTGCGGCCCGTCGGCGAGCACCTCGCTCACGCCGTTGAGTTGCGGGCCCCATGGGATGCGCCGCGCGCGCGGCACCGCGCCCGGCACATAGGCGATCTGCCGCAGGGGCCGGCCGCTGGCCACATCCATCGCCGTGATGCGCACCGGCCCGCCCGGCGCTGTCGGCGTGGGACGCGGGCCATCCTGAATCCATGCGGTTTCCATGGCCAGCCAGGCCGTGCCGCCATCCGGCGACAGCGCCAGCCCCTCCAGCGTGGCATTGGCGCGCGGGCCGCGCCGCAAGCCGGGCACCTGCCCGAACGCAGCCGGCAGGGGCAGTTCGCGCACCCAGGCGCCATCGGCCTGGCTTTCGCGCCACTGCGGGCCGAAGCCGCGCGCGAAGTCGCCTTCGCTGGTCCAGAGAAAGGTCTGCCCGCCCGGCAGCCAGCGCACCGCTTCGGCGTCGGGCACATCCACGCCGGGCTTCGCTTGCCGTGGCGAAGGGTAGGGCGCGCCGCTGGCCTGGCGCAGCGGCGCGGTGCCGGTGATCGTGGGTGTCTCCAGGTGCGTGGCGGTGTAGCGCAGGGTGGCGGTGTACACGCGGGCCGGCTGCAGGGCCGATCGGTCGTCGCTGATGAGCAGCCAGCGGCCCTGCGCCGGGTCGTAGTCGATGCCCGAGATACCGCCGAACGTCGTGCCCAGCACCTCGGTGCCGGCGGCGATGGCGGCGGTGCCGATCAGGCGAAGGGCGGGTGGCGTGGCGAGGCCGGTGGACGAAAGCTGCGGGCCTGGCGGCGCGACCCCCGAGCACGCCGTCAGCACCACAACCGATGCGGCAAGACTGGCCCCGCACCACCGCCAGGGGCGGTGGCTTTTGCAGGGCGATGGCGGGCAGGCGTCTGGCATGGCGCGCAGTGTAGGCGCCGCCCGTGGCATGCTCGGGCCATGGGAGTCAGCCACCGTTTGAAGACCTGGGCCAGGCGCATCAAGCGCGATGGCGTCACGCTCTGGTTCGCGGGCAAGCACCCGCGCACTCCTTGGTATGCCAAGGCCCTCGGGCTCTTCGTCGTGGCGTATGCGCTCAGCCCCATCGACCTCATTCCAGACTTCATTCCAGTGCTTGGCTATGTCGATGATGTGCTGCTGTTGCCCGGCCTCATCTGGTTGACCATCAAGCTTTTGCCGGCAGAGGTGTTGGCGGAGTGCCGCAGCCAGGCAGACGGGTGGATGGCGTCCCAGAATGCAAAACCGACCAGCAAGGCGGGTGCCGCGCTGGTGGTGCTGCTATGGCTGCTGGCTTGCGCAGCAGCGTGGCACGTGTGGAGGTCGTGGCCGCGCAACTGACGGGTCGCATCCTGGCACCGGCAGGCAGGTTCACGGGCGCATCGGAGCGCTGGTTGCGTTGGGCATGGTCGCCGAACGCGCCTGCTCGTTCACCCACTCCACGGTTTTGCCCTTGACGCACCAGACCGGGTCGCGCACCCAGTCGTTGGACCACTTGTTGGGGCTGCCCTGCAGGAAGTTGCAGGGGTAGTAGCCCCGGCTGGGCATGAAGAAATGCAGGGTCACCGCGGCGACAGGAATCAGACACATGACGGCGACGCCCAGGAGCGAAGCCAGCAACATGGCGTATTCGAAGGGTTTCACGATGCGTTCGCGCAAAGGGATGGTTCGCATGCATCCCACGACGATGCCCAATATCAGCATCGTGGCCAGGAACGGTGCGATCAGGGCACCTGGTGTGATTTGCACCGCTGGTGCGCGGTATGCGATGTCCACGACGGTCGAGATCAAAAGTTCCGTCGTCATCCAGTAGCACCCTGCAATCAGTGCCATGAAATAAGGGACGCCCCAGAGCATGCCCCGGCGGACTTTTTTGACATCGAACACCGTCAACTCGGTGGCGCGAACGCTGCGCTTACGCTTTCGGCTTGGTCGTGGTTCGGACATAAATCGTTCTCCAGCGCAATAGGCATGATGGGATGGCGCTATTTAATTAATAGCAAAAAGACCGGGTTAGTGCAGCGATCGCTTCTATGGAGTGCCGTGAGCAGCGGCTGTACGCGCTTGCTCGTTCACCCACTCCAGGCTCTTGCCTTTCACACACCAAGCAGGATCGCGCACCCAGTCCGTGAACCAGAGCGAGGGCTGTCCCTGCAAATCGGCGCATTTCTCATAGCCCATCGGAGGTAAGAAATGGCTTTGCAGCAGCGTCGAGGTGGAGGCCATCAGCAGCAACGAAACGCCATTCAGCACGACCAGCACGTTGATCCATCTTGTGGACCTCGCCACGATGCGCTTGCCCACTTGCATGCCCTTCATGGGCAGAAGAATCAGGGTAAGAAGTGCGAGGGGCAGCATGGCCGGTGCAAGCATGAGGACAGGCCAGATACGAACCACGGGCGCGGACTCGCGCAGCGCATTCACCAAGTCGGGGATTGCCCAGAAAGTGAAGTAGCCACACAGGCCCGACATGAGCACGGTTGCGGGAATCGCAAACAGCAAGGTCTTCCTGATGTGGGCTGCATCATCGGCGCTTGCTTTCATCTCAGTATTTCTGGCAGATCGGTATGCGCTCGCCCCAGAGACTGCTTTCGATGTTCCTGCCATCCCTTCAGTTTTTTTCTGCATTGCGGGCCTGCTCGTTCACCCATTCCAGGCTCTTGCCTCTGACGCACCAAGTGGGATCGCGGACCCAATCTGTGAACCACATGGTGGGGTTGCCTTGCAACTCCGAACACATCGAATAACCAACACTGGGCATATAAAAGCGTTGCGTCACGGAAGTCACTGGAATCAAAAGCAACGCAATCATTCCGATCCACACCGCGATGTTGAATGCGCGCTCGAACTTTTGAATCAGTCGTTCACTTGCAGGCACCGAACGCATCATTCCCAGCAAGACACCGATAAGACAGAACGTGGCGATGAAAGGAGCCAACTGTGCGGCGGGCGCGATTCGCACCGCAGGTGCTCTCGAAGCGATCGCCTTCAATGTTGGAATCAGTTCATGAACCACTACAAAAAGGCAGCCGGCGGTGATGGCTAAGTAAAGCGGAGCGCCCCACAGCATGGTTTTGCGGATGTGATGGATGTCTTGCATTGGTTCGATGTTTTGGCCAGCCTCAATGCCGAACGCAGGTGATGTGACAGAGCCAGTCCTTCCTCCATGGTGGATAACACGGCCGACTTTTTCCCCCGCCAGGTCATGGTCTTCACGTCGTTAAACACGGAATGAGTCCGTCAATTCGATGCAGGTAGACATAGCAAAATCAGTCGGTACCGCAGTCGGTGCAAACGCATGCTGCTATTTTTTTATAGCAAATGTTGTGACGTTGTCGCAGTCGTCTCTATGGCGCAGTGCGAAGAAAGGCCTCACGCGCCTGCTCGTTCACCCACTCCAGGCTCTTGCCTCTGACGCACCAAGTGGGATCGCGGACCCAGTCTGTGAACCACATGGTGGGGTTGCCCTGCAGTTCCGAACACATCGCATAACCGATGCTGGGCATGTAAAACCGCTGGGCAATGGATATCACGGGGATCAGCATGATCGCGGCGATGCCAGCAAAGGCTGCGATATTGAAGACGCGCTCAAATCTTTTGATAAGGGCTTCGCGACAGGGCACGGCCCGCATTCCCCCCACCACGATGCTGAGCAAGCAAAAGATCGCGACGAAAAGGGCCAGCTGCGCGGCAGGAGCGATTCTCACGGCCATGGCGTTAGAAGCAATGCCCTCAACCATTGGCACAACGGCTGCAAAAACGAGCCAAACACAAGTGGCTGCGATGCCCAAGCTGAGTGGAATGCCCCAGATGAGTGTCCTTCGAACTTTTTTTACGTCAAACATATTTTCGATTTTTAGGCGCGGCAAGAACCTCAAGCAATGAAGCAGGAAAAATCAGTTGCCAGCGCAGTCAGTTCGACGGCATGTAGCTATTAAATGAATAGCAAGTGAACTGGTGTGGTAGCAGTCGCACCTATGGCGTGCCTGGGGGAACGGTCGCGCCTGCCTGCTCGTTCACCCACTCCAGGCTCTTGCCTTTGACGCACCAAGTGGGATCGCGGACCCAGTCCGTGAACCACATGGTCGGGTGACCTTCTAGTTCCGAACATATCGAGTAACCGATGCTGGGCATGTAGAAGCGCTGGACTACAGCGGTGACGGGAATCAACACCATCGCGGCCATGCCCAAAAGCACGGTGACCTTGAAAGCGCACTCGAACGGATGGATAGCTCTGTCACTGATGGGAATGGCGCGCATGCTGCCGATCAACGCCCCCAGCAGGCTGAAGACAGCGACAAACGGCGTGACCTGTGAAGCAACCGCAATACGCACTGCTGGAGCGCGTGAAACGATGGCCTCTAGCGTTGGAATGATGCCGTGCGATACCGCCCACAAGCAACTCGCGCCGACCCCGATAAAGAGCGGGAGGCCCCATATCAAAGCTTTCCTAACCTTTTTGACTTCAAACATGATCAATCGTTTTTTTGCTTAGTAGCGCAGGCAGCCGATCCGGCAAAGCCAGTTCTTCATGCCATGGGTAACTGTCTGGCCTATTTCTGATTTCTTCTGTTCGATAGCAGTAGTCAGATCGTCTTGCCATGACTGGACTTTGGTATCGATGTAATAAACGCCTTGGGCCGTTTGTGTCGGAAGCATCTTGAGGCTGGCAATGACGTTGCTTTTGATCTTGTATTCGCTGTCCGCCATATTCAGTACGATGCCACCGGCAACGGCCACCACTGCCATGGTGAAGAGGGGAAAAACAGCGACCGTTGTGACAAATGTTCCCACCGCTGCAGCAAGACCGTAGGCGACCAGCCCAGCCAGGCCGCCCTTTACCGCCTCTACTCCAATACCGCCCACTAGGTCATACATGGTCTTCTCGTCGTTGAACATGAAGTCCATTAACTCGATCCCTGTGGACACCACCACGCCCAGCATGAAGCCGCCCTTGGCAATGCCTTGCAGGCTCTTCATTCCGAGTCCCAGTTGCAGCATCTTGGGATGGGTCGCCAAGTAGCGCGTGCCCTGCAGGGCACTGCTGCGCTTGGCCGAGTACCCTTTGATGATGATGTACGTGCCCGTTGCCGTGGTTTTGATGTAGGTGCTGATACCCGCCATGCCGATGGCGTTCAGCGTCTTGCCGATGGCCAACAGGTCGTTGGCCCCCTGCGCTACAGGTCCCACCCACGGCTCACTCGCATTCGGACTGAAGGTCTTCTGCCAGTACTGCCCGAACGTGGACTGGGCCAGCATCTTGCGCAGGCTGAATTCCAGCGCCGCGTTGTTCCGTGCCTTGTCCTGCAGGATGCTCATGTACTGCCCCTGGGTCAGTACCAGCACGTCCACCTGGTTCTTGTCCATGGACTGGGCCAGGGTCTGTCCATAGCCGACGTTGAAGAACGTGGCCGCCAATTCAGCGCTCATTCAATCCCCCCTCGAGATTGTGTTTTTGTTGGGGACGAATGCTAAACGCGGATGGGCTCGAATTTAACTATCAAGCCATTTATTTATTAACCGATTGTTAAAAGCCACAGGCACGCGCCAGTGCTCAGGGCTTGCACCGGTAGTAACGAGCGCCGGCTACTGCCGCGCTACACCAGCCCGGCTTCCGCCATCGACAGCGCGGCGCCGGGCGCGACGATCACGTGGTCCAGCACGCGCACGTCCACCAGGGCCAGCGCGTTCTTCAGGGTGTGGGTGAGTGCCTCGTCGGACTTGCTGGGCTGCACGCTGCCGCTGGGGTGGTTGTGGGCCAGCACCACGGCGGCGGCGCGGTGGTGCAGTGCGCGGGTCACGACTTCACGCGGGTACACGCTGGCTTGCGAGAGCGTGCCGCGGAACATTTCATCCAGCGCGATCATTCGGTGGTGGCAGTCGAGAAACATCACTGCAAACACCTCGTGGTCTTTGGCCGCCAAATGCAGTTGCAGGTAGTGCTTCACTTCCGTCGGGGAACTGAACGTTTCGCGTTCCAGCAACTGTTCATTCAATACACGGCGAGCCATTTCCAGCACGGCCACGAGAAGGGTGCGTTTTGCCGGTCCCAGGCCCTTGATGCGTTTCAGGTCATCCACGCCGGCGTGAAGAAGGCCGCCGAGGCCTCCGAAACCGCCTGCAGGTCGTCCCGTAGCGGCATCGATGGTGGCCGGTGCAAGCAGTTCTCCGGCCATCTCCATCACCCCTTTGCCCGCCATCCCGGTGCGCAGCAGGATCGCCAGCAGTTCCGCATCCGACAGGGCGGCAGGGCCGCGTTGCAGCAACCGTTCGCGGGGCCGCGCGTCGGCGGGCATCGTTTTCATGAGCATGGTGGTGCCAGGTTGGGTGGGCGGCGGCATGGCCGCGCGCGGGGCAGGGGATGGGCAGGTTTCTACAATGGCGGCCAGTTTATCGGGACTCTCATGACCACTCTCGCCCCCACATCCCCCTCCGCGGCCCCCACCGTGCAGGCGGGTTCCTTTCTGACCCTGCACTACCGGCTGGCCGGCCCGGCGGGCGATGTGATCAACACTTTCGGCGACAAGCCGGCCACGTTGTCGCTGGGCGCTGGCGAGTTGTCGCCCGCCATGGAGCAGCGCCTGATCGGCCTGGCCGAAGGCACTCGCACCACGTTCACCCTGCCTGCGGGCGAGGCGTTCGGCGACCGCAATCCGGACATGCAGCAATGGGTGGCGCGCAAGCTGCTGGCCGAGCTGGGCGACCCGGACGAGCGCTATTCGGTGGGCGACGTGGTGCAGTTCCCCACCCCGGACGGGCTGGGCAGCTACGCCGGCGTGGTGATGGCGGTGCGCGAGGACGGGGCGGTGCGCTTCGACTTCAACCACCCGCTGGCGGGGCAGCCGGTCACCTTCGAGGTGCAGCTCATCGGGGTGCTCTGACGCCATGCAAAAGCCCCAGGAAATCATTCTGGCCGAGCCCCGCGGCTTTTGCGCGGGCGTGGACCGTGCGATCGAGATCGTGGAGCGGGCGCTGCAGAAGTTCGGCGCGCCCATCTACGTGCGCCACGAGATCGTGCACAACACCTATGTGGTGAACGACCTCAAGTCCAAGGGCGCGATCTTCATCGAAGACCTCGCCGACGTGCCGCCCGGCTCCACGCTGGTGTTTTCGGCCCACGGCGTGAGCAAGGCGGTGCAGGCCGAGGCGGCCGAGCGCGGCTTCAGCGTGTTCGATGCCACCTGCCCGCTGGTGACCAAGGTGCACGTGGAGGTCGCCAAGCTCGCCCGGGAGGGCTACGAATTCATCATGATCGGCCACAAGGGCCATCCCGAAGTGGAAGGCACCATGGGCCAGCTGGACCATGGCATTCACTTGGTGGAAGACGTCAAGGACGTGGCCCGCGTGCAGCCGGGGCAGACGGCCAAGCTGGCCGTGGTGACGCAGACCACGCTGTCGGTGGACGACGCGGCCGAGATCAGCGCGGCGGTGCGTGCGCGGTTTCCGAGCGTGCGCGAGCCCAAGCAGCAGGACATCTGCTACGCCACGCAGAACCGGCAGGACGCGGTGAAGGTGCTGAGCCCGCAGGTCGATCTGGTCATCGTGGTGGGCAGCCCCACCAGTTCCAACAGCAACCGCCTGCGCGAATTGGCGGCGCGGCTGGGAACGTCGGCCTACATGGTGGACAGCGCCGAAGAGCTGCGCCCGGACTGGTTCGAGGGCGTCTCCCGCGTGGGCCTGACCGCTGGCGCGTCGGCGCCCGAAATCCTGGTGCGGCAGGTGATCGACCGCATCAAGGCGCTGGGCGCCGTGTCGGTGCGCAAGATGGACGGCATCGAGGAGACGGTGAAGTTTCCCCTGCCGAAGGGCCTGCGGATCGACGCGGCCACGGGGCTTGAGATCACGGAGCGCACGCCAGAGACCGGCCCGGCCGGGCACTGAGTCTCGCCAGAAGGGGATTTGCTATTGTTTTAGTAGCAATACTCCTTAGGGAATCATGCGCTGGAGGGCTTTTTGATGCCCAACGTTTCCCGCCGGCTCTGGCGCCCTGTCCCGCGCGCGACAGGGCGCCGATACCACGCTCGGCGCCCAAAGCCCCTACGCTGGCGGCCTTTATGACCCCACGCCCTGTGTGACTTCTTACAATTTGCGGCTGATTCACTCTGAGGGGGCCCCGCTGCTCCCCGTCTATGGAAATAGCAATACTGTTCGCCCTCATCCTGCTCAATGGCTTGTTTGCCATGTCGGAACTGGCGCTGGTCACAGCGCGCAAGACCCGGCTCCAGAAGCTGATCGATGAGGGCGATAGCGGCGCAGTCGCTGCCGTCAAGCTGGGCGAAGACCCCACCCGGTTCCTCTCCACCATCCAGATCGGCATCACGTCGATCGGCGTGCTGAACGGTATCGTCGGCGAGGCCGCGCTGGCCCAGCCGTTGGGCGAATGGCTCCGCACCTTCGGGCTGGAACCCAAATACGCCAGCTACCTCGCCACCGGCCTGGTGGTGATGCTCATCACCTACTTCTCCATCGTCGTGGGCGAACTGGTGCCCAAGCGCCTGGGCCAGAGCCATCCGGAAGTCATCGCCCGCCTGGTGGCCCGCCCGATCAACTGGCTGGCCATCGCCACCAAGCCGTTCGTGAAGCTGCTTTCCATGTCCACGCAGGCCCTGCTGCGCCTTTTGGGCGTGAAGGAGAACAACGCCAGCGCGGTGACCGAGGCCGAAATCCACGCGGTACTGGCCGAAGGCACGAGCGCCGGCGTGATCGAGTCGCACGAGCACCAGATGGTGCGCAACGTGTTCCGCCTGGACGACCGGCAGATCGGCTCGCTCATGGTGCCGCGCGCCGACGTCGCGGTGCTGGACGTCGAAGATTCGTTCGAAGAAAACCTGAAGCGCATCGAAGAGTCCGATCACGCGCGCTTTCCCGTCGTGCGCGGCGGCATGGAGAACGTGCTCGGGGTGCTGAACGCCCGCCAGTGGCTCTCGCGCTCGCTGCGCGAACAGGCCCGCGACCTGGCCACGCAGCCGCTGCAGACGGCGCTGTACGTGCCGGAGACCATCACCGGCATGGAGCTGCTCGACAACTTCCGCCAGTCCGATCTGCACATGGCGTTCGTGATCGACGAATACGGCGAGGTGCAAGGCATCGTCACGCTGCAGGATCTGATCGAAGCCATCACCGGCGAATTCCACGCCCGCGACCCCGAAACCTCGTGGGCCGTGCAGCGCGAAGACGGCAGCTGGCTGCTGGACGGCCACATTCCCGTGCCCGAGCTCAAAGACCGCCTGGACCTGGACGCCGTGCCTGAAGAGGACCGCGGCCGCTATCACACGCTGAGCGGCATGGTCATGCTGCTGACCGGCAAGCTCCCGCGCGTGACCGATCGCGTGCAGTGGGAAGGCTGGCAGTTCGAGGTGGTGGACATGGACGGCAAGACCATCGACAAGGTGCTGGCGAGCCCGCTGCCATCGGTGGAGATTGCAGAGCCGGAAACCATCTCGGCCGAATGACGAAAGGCCCGGAGCCCGCGCTGCAGGCCCCGTAAAGCTTGAGCTTCAAACCCGCACGGCGCTTTGCCCTGCGGGTTTTTTCATGGACGGCCAGGCTTTCGCTTCGGGTGGCTGGCCCTCAACTCCACAGGTCCAGCGGCGGGTCGGCCGCCACGGCGCGCAGGATGTCGGTGCGCGAGATGAAGCCCGTCATCGTGCCGGCTTCGTCGGTCACCGGCAGACCGGGCAGGCCGGTGTCCAGCAGCACGCTGGCCACGCGGCGCAGTTCGGTGTCGGCGGCCACGGTGGGCACGGGGCTCACCATGACCTCGGACACCGGGCGGCGCGCCAACTCGATCGCATCTTTGACGCTGCCGGGCTCGGGCAGCAGTTCTAGCGGGGCCATGTCGGCGCGCAGCAAGAGCCCCACCACCTGGCCTTGCGCGTTGACCACCGGCGCTTGCGCGATGTGGTGCTCCGCCAGCGTCTGCCACGCATCGTTCACGCGAATGTCCGGCGGCACGGTGAGGGCGCCCACGGTCATCACGTCCTGCACGCGCGACAGCGGCTGGCGCTGGACCTGCGGGCCTTGCTCGGTCTGCACATAGGCGCTTACGGCCTCCTGCGCGCGCAGGTTCACCGGGGCTGGATCGGGCGCGGGCGCCGCAATCGGTGGAAAGGGCGTCGCCTCGGGGTCTGCGGCACGAGTGCGCAGGGCCTGGGGCCGCTGCACGCGCCGCACGGGCGAGACCTGTGCCAGTTGCTCCGGCCCGCCGCGGTACATCTGCCCCGAAGGGCCGAACACAAAAAACATCGCCATCTCCTGCAAGGCCGGTGCACCGCGTGCACTCAGCCGCGCACGCCGCAATCGGCGGTCCATGGTATCGGCAGATGGCAGTGGGTGGAAAGCAGGGGCAAGCAGGGGCACCAGGCGCAGTCAGACTGCGTTCCTGCGGCCAGACCCGCCCGTGGCTGCCTACACTCGACGGTTTTGCGCGCGGGCATTCATGCCGCCCGGACGCGCAGCAGGCTGCACGCCGAACGCCCTGCGCCACGCCATGTCGAGTGCAGGCCCCATCGTTTTTGCCAAGAGGACATTTCCCATGATCGATCGCTCCGCTGTCTCCACTGCCCGCCAGCGCCTGGCCGCGCAGGCCGGCTTTCTTCGCACCACGCCGCTGTGGCGGTTGAGCGGCAGCGCGCTGGGCGTGGATTGCGCTGAGGTGTGGCTCAAGCTGGAGCACCTGCAGGTGGGCGGCAGTTTCAAGGCCCGGGGCATGCTGTACCGGCTGCTGGCCAACCCCGTGCCCGAGAGCGGCGTGATCATCGCTTCGGGCGGCAATGCGGGCATCGCCACCGCGGCTGCAGCGCGTGCCCTGGGCGTGCGCTGCGAAGTGTTCGTTCCTGAAATCTCGCCCGAGGCCAAGCGTGCGCGGTTGCGCGCCCTGGGCGCCGAAGTGGTCGTGACCGGCGCTGCCTATTCCGAAGCGCTGCAGGCGTGCCTGGCGCGCCAGCAGCAAACCGGTGCGCTGCTCAACCATGCGTACGACCAGCCCGAGGTGGTGGCCGGTGCCGGCACGCTGGCGCTGGAGATGCAGGAGCAGGCCGGCGACCGGCTGCCCGACAGCGTTCTGGTCAGCGTGGGCGGCGGCGGGCTCATCGCCGGTGTGGCAGCCTGGTGCGACAGCCGTGCCAACGTGGTGGCGCTGGAGCCCGAACGCGCGCCCACGCTGCACAGCGCACGCGCGGCCGGCATGCCGGTGGATGTGGAGGTGGGCGGCGTCGCAGCCGATTCGCTGGGGGCGCGGCGCATCGGCGCCATCGCGTGGGAGGTGTCGCAGCGCCACGTGCATTCAACGCTGCTGCTGTCTGACGAATCCATCCGCCAGGCCCAGCAATGGCTGTGGCGCGAGCTGAAGCTGGCGGTCGAGCCGGCCGCGGCGCTGGGCCTGGCCGCGCTGCAAAGCGGCGCGTATCGGCCGCGCGCTGACGAGACGGTCGGCCTGATCTTGTGCGGCGCCAACTTCGATCCCGCCACGCTGGCCTGATCGCCAGGGAGTGAACTGCGGCGTTGTCTCAGGCCGGTGGCGGCGCGCCGTCGCAGTTGACCATCCAGCCCACGCCGAACTTGTCCACCAGCGTGCCGAAATGCGCGCCCCAGAAGGTCACGGTGAACGGCATGCCGATGTGGCCGCCAGCGGCCAGGCTATGGAAGATGCGCTCGCCGCGCTCCGCGCCGCCAGGGCAGTTGACCGACATCGAGAATCCCGCGTGCCCCGCGAAGGGCTGCCCCGGCATGCGGTCGCTGGCCATGAACCGGTGGCCGCCCGGCACCTCCAGCGTGGCGTGCATGATCTTGTTGCGCCACTGCGCGGGCAGCTGCTTTTCCAGCGGCGACCCTTCGTAGCGATGCACCGCCGTGAGGTGCCCTTCCAGGCACTGGGCATAGAAGTCCAGAGCCTGTTCGCAGTTGCCGTCGAAGAATAGATACGGTTCGATGTGCATGGGGACCCTCCCTTAAGGCAGTGCAGCCCATCCTAAAACGGAAAGGGCGGCGCGCCAACCCGGTAAGACGCCCTACTAAAATCGCCGCCTATGCTAGACATCCTCCTCCTTCGCAAAGATCTCGACTCCGCCATCGCCCGGCTGGAGACCCGCAAAAAGCCCCAGGCTTTCCTGGACGTCGAGGCCTTTCAGTCCCTGGAGTCCGAGCGCAAGACCCTGCAGACGCGCACCGAAGAACTGCAGGCCCGCCGCAACACGCTGTCCAAGCAGATCGGCCAGCTCAAGGCCAAGGGCGAAAACGCCGATGCGGTGATGGCTGAAGTGGGCTCGCTCAAGTCCGAACTCGAAACCTCGGCCGCCCGGCTGGAGCAGCTCCAGGGCGAATTGCACGCCCTGCTGCTGGCTGTGCCCAACCTGCCGCACGAAAGCGTTCCCGTGGGCGCGGACGAAGCCGGCAACGTGGAAGTGCGCCGCTGGGGCACGCCCCGCGCGTTCGACTTCGCCGCCAAGGACCATGTGGATGTCGGCACGCCGCTGGGCCTGGATTTCGACATGGGTGTGAAGCTCTCGGGCTCGCGCTTCACCGTCATGAAGGGCTCGATCGCCCGCCTGCACCGCGCGCTGGCCCAGTTCATGATCGACATCCAGACCGAAGAGCACGGCTATACCGAGTGCTACGTGCCCTACGCCGTCAATGCCGATTCGCTGCGCGGCACCGGGCAATTGCCGAAGTTCGAGGGCGATCTTTTCGCCGCCAAGAAGGGCGGGCAGGACGGCGAGCCCATGCCCGACCATGCGGCCCTGTACCTCATTCCCACCAGCGAAGTGCCACTGACCAATTTCGTGCGCGACGTGGTCGTGCCCGAGGCCGACTTGCCCATCAAGCTGACGGCGCACACGCCATGTTTTCGCTCCGAAGCCGGCAGCTACGGCCGCGACACCCGCGGCATGATCCGCCAGCACCAGTTCGACAAGGTCGAGATGGTGCAGATCGTCCATCCCGAGAAAAGCTACGAAGCCCTCGAAGCCATGACAGCCCATGCCGAGGCCGTGCTGCAAAAGCTCGGCTTGCCTTACCGGGTGATGAGCCTGTGCACCGGCGACATGGGCTTCAGCGCCGCCAAGACCTATGACCTGGAAGTGTGGCTGCCTGCGCAGAACACCTATCGCGAGATCAGCTCGATCAGCAACTGCGAAGCTTTTCAGTCGCGCCGCCTGCAAGCCCGCTTCAAGAACGCGCAAGGCAAGAACGAATTGCTGCACACGCTCAACGGCTCGGGTCTTGCGGTGGGCCGCACCCTGGTCGCGGTGCTGGAAAACTATCAGCAGGCCGACGGCAGCGTCGAAGTGCCCGAAGCGCTTCGCCCGTATCTGGGCGGAATGGCCGTGCTCGCGCCCTGAACCCCAAGCTTCGTCAAAATGCGAGCGCAGCAACCCGACTCCGTGTTGCCTGCGCCCCTGTGTCATCCGCCGGCGCTTCGCCGGCCCCTTCTTCTTTCAGAATCGATCCGCAATGACTGCCTTCATGTACACCGCCAGCGTCCCCGTTTTCCGCCAGATGCTCGGATCGCTGAAAGACGTGCTCTCCAAGACCGAAGCCCACGCCACCGCGCGCAAGATCGATCCGGACGCGTTGCTGCAGGCACGCCTGTTCCCCGACATGTTCCCGCTGGCACGGCAAGTGTTGGTGGCGTGCGATTTCGCCAAAGGCATCGCCGCACGCCTGGCCGGCGCGGAAGTGCCGTCCATGCCCGACAACGAGCGCCCAGGTTTCGCCGACCTGCAAGCCCGGCTGGACGCCGTGCTGGCGTTCATCGATGGCCTGCCCGCCGCCTCCTTCGAAGAAGCCGCTACGCGCCAGATCACGTTGCAGCCAGGCACGCCCCGCGAAAAGCAGTTTGCCGGCGAACACTACCTTCTGCACTACGGCCTGCCGCAGTTTTTCTTCCACGTGAACGCCACGTACGCAATTGCACGGCACAACGGCGTAGAACTGGGCAAGCGCGACTACATGGGAAAGTATTGAGATTGATGCGCTCGTAGCGAATGAGCGACGAGCATCGAAGCCGCAGCAGTTTTGCGGCCGGAAGCCCAAAACTTCCTGCTAGAATCCCGACTTCGACACACAGGAGAGGTGGCAGAGTGGTCGAATGTACCTGACTCGAAATCAGGCGTAGTGGCAACACTACCGTGGGTTCGAATCCCACCCTCCACTTCAAGAATTCATAAGAAACGGGCCCGAGCGGCCCGTTTTGCATTTTTACCCATTGCTCTACCTATATCGAGAAGTTGTCCATAAGCAATGGAGCCTGTCAAATGCTTGAGGCAAAGACAAAAACTCGAAGCATGCTGACTATTTCGCGCACGTAGTGTTGCAGAGAGCCGTGTAGACAATCCCGACCAGTTGAAGGTATTCCAGCTACCTTAGCTCGTTGTTGTTTGAGATACTCAAGGTCGCCCAACATGAAGGACGCGACAAGTGGTATCTCCTTATTTCGGCAGGCCAGTTGATGAATGGTCTGCCATAACACACCAGTTGGTTCAAAGCCACCCCCTTACGCGCGATCTGATTCTGGAGGCGGCGACGCTTTCCTGGACCCGGTTGTGGAACACGTGGGTCGGTGATGCTATCGTCGGATTTCCGATTGCAGAGATTGATCCTCCTGCAACAGTAATAGGCTATATGTTTGAGAAGCTTTTCGCGAAGGAGCTTGCGAAACGTCTACCCGGAGCTTGGCGAGGCGGCATCGGTTCAGAAAAGGATTTGCACTGCCTCCAAGATCAGGCACTTTCAGTGGAGATGAAGGCTTCAGGCCAACTAGGCTATAAAATTTTTGGTAACCGTAGCTACGGGCAGGTGCTTGAAAATGCTGATGCTGCAAAGAAAGACAAGTCTGGCTACTACATCACTGTCAATTTCTATGGGCAAACATTGACACTGCTGAGATTCGGATGGATCGATGCTTCCGACTGGCAAGCTCAGAAATCGGCAACGGGTCAAATGGCTGGTCTACCATCTGAAGTTTACGAGCACAAGCTGTTGCCTATTTTCGGTCCTTACATGCTTGAGGGCTCTGTACTGTTGCTCGAGGGTGTGGGAGCGAGAGCTGCGGGAGAACTGTCTGCTGCTGGAGTCAAAACAATTGGCAACTTGATCCGAGCAACAAATTTGCCTATCAAGTATCAGAGGCTTCAGGTAACCGCCTGTGAGCGGTATCAGGATCTGTACTAAAACAGCGAAGCGGATTGACGAATGATATTCTCAATTCGATTTGCTGCGATATCGCAGTAGTCATTACGAACTTCAAATCCGATGGAGTAGCGATTCGATCTCAGGCACGCATCAATTGTTGAGCCGGAACCCAGGAATGGGTCAAGCACGATGCCATCTTGGGGAGAAAAGCCTTTGATCACACGTTCACAGAGATCAAGAGGGAACTGCGCCGGATGTGGCGTGCGTTCTTTTGATGCGCGTCCTTCACCAGATGTCACCTTGGCGATTTGCCATACGTCTGAAGGATTTTTCCCTATCGTGTTGCAACGCAGCTTCCCGTTCTTTTTTTGGTTCGGATAGGCAACATCCGGATCACGGATATCGTCCAAGTTGAAGCAATAGTTGTCTGAGTCTTTGACATACCACAATAGCTTTTCATTTCGAGGGGAGAGAAACTTCTTAGCGGCTACACCAGCGCCGTAGTTCCAGACGACTTCTTGTTGAAGAAAGAATGGCACGCGATCCCAAAGCAAGTACGGGAGCGGAATAGATTTCGCTCGATCAGCTAGCGTTACATATCCAACGTTGAGCACGAACGCCCCATTAGATGCGGTAATTCTATAGATTTTATCGATCCAGTCGGCGCACCAGTCAATATACTCACTAATTGGAAGCACCTTCTCGTATTCCTTGCCAATATTGTAGGGAGGCGAGGTGAATGCAAGATCAATGAAGTTTTCAGGGATCCGGGTCAGAAGGTCAAGGCAGTCTCCGTTGTAAATTGCATAGCGCTCACCTCGATATTCGGGAACGCCAATAGCAGCAATAAGGCCTTCAAACCTCAATTGCGCTAGTTTTGTTGCATGCTCAGCCTCCGGTTGAAATGCTGATGGGGAGAGCTCAATTTCGTTCTTCAATTCATTTTCCTATTTTTTGGGGCCATCATCTGGCACGGACTGAGTACCGCCCCGAGGATCTATCCGAAACCTATGCTCGATGAGCTATGTTGATTGCGCCAAAGGCACTGCAGGGTTTGCATATCCATTTACAGAAGAAAGGCTTTTTCTAGTTAGGCATATTCATGGCTGTGCAAGAGACTCTCATGAATAGCTAAATTTTAAGGAAATGGCCAAGAAGACCAAGCAAGACATCTCTGCCGCTCAGCTGCCATTTTGACTTGATAACAGCGCTCGTGCTGACGCTTGGTCTTAGCCAAGCATAGGCTGCGCTGATCTTGTTCCTTGACAGCGTAGCAGTACGAGTGGTCTCCCTTCACTGCAGCGAGGCACTGGCTACGCGCATCTCGGTTCTTGATCGCGTAGCACTCCGAGGTGCCCGCCATGGCTCCCCCCATACCTAGCATGGCAACTATCCCGATCTGTACCAGGAGCCTACCGTTTGTCATGTTCTGTCCTCTCGGACTTGCTCGCCGCCCCGCACGTCATTCCTATGGTTGATCCGGATGATGTCTCTTGGAGCGAGGTCCACACGGCTTTGAGCATGCCCCAGATCATCACTCCCAGCAGCACGATCCAGATCACCCCGGCAATGCCGATTGCATGGTCTGTCCAGTTCGATCCGTCGTTGTCATCTTGCATGGCGCCTCCTATTTTTGGATGTCCGAACCGCAGTGCTTGCAGCGCACGGCTTCGCGCTTGATCGGCTCGGCGCAGAGCGGACAGGGCGCCGTATCGGACTCGTCGATGATCGCCAGCCCCCGTCCTTCGATGTACCCAGCGGTCGCTATCGTGTGATCCCTCTGTTCGTAGCGCACGTTGATGACGGCATTGCCTCCGAGGGCCATGGCCTTTTCCCGCAATCTTTGCGCCACGTCCTCGCGGGTGTATTTCCTCTCCAGCGGAGACCATCGCGTCAGCTTCACCGTCACCTCCGACAGTGACCGGTAGTTGTTTTGCGGTGGCTCGGTCAGTATTTGGACATCGATGCTGCGTGCACCCGATGGACTGGAGACCAGTGCGACTCCCTCCTTGATTTCAATCCACCCGAGCTTGGCGTAGTGGGTTCGCAAGATCCATTTAATGGTCAGTGGATACAGCAGCACCCAAGACATGAATCCTGTGATGGGCGCAAGCACTGCCGACAGCGCTACGTGCAGCCACATCTGTTTGTAGGCAAAGTAGATCGGGCCGCCGACCAACACCCACAGCCATGTGGCCTCCCCAAATTCTTCGATATGGCCATTGGCCGGATTCTGGAATCGCATCGTTGTCTTTCTTCAGTTCACATCACGTGTTCGTAATGCGCCGTTGGCGCCATGACCGGCGGTCACTCCGATTGCCCAGCAGTCACGCCCCATCCCCGTTTTGGTTCTGCGTGGATGGGCTTGGCTTACTGCCACAGGCGTAATTCGCCCAGTCCTGCATGAGCTGCTGCCTTTTGACCAAGAGATCACCTCGTCGGTAGGCGGCTTCCACCTTGTTTCCGACAGCGTGGGCAAGTGCCATCTCTGCAACTTCATTGGGGTAGTCGGTCTGCTCAGCGCACCAGTCGCGGAACGTGGATCGAAATCCATGGGGCACTGCCTGCACCTTCAATCGACGCAGCACTGCCGTGAGCGTCATGTCCGAGAGCTGACTGCCCAATTCGGGGTCGCGGCTGTTGGGGCTGGGGAAGACATACGATTTGCTGGATGCGCGACCTGCCGAGAGCGCGAGGGCCTTCATTTCCTGCAGCAGGGCCACTGACGCATCCGACAGAGGTACCCGATGAGCCTTGCTGGCCTTCATGCGCTCGGCAGGAATCGTCCACACCCGTGCAGCCAGATCCATTTCAGCCCAAGTCGCGCCACGGACTTCTCCGGAGCGGGCCGCTGTCAAAACCACGAAGAGCAAGGCCTTGGCCCCCATTCCCTCCTGGGTCTGCAACTGCTCCATGAATGTCGGCAACTGGGCATAAGGCAAGGCCTGGAAATGCGTGGTCTTGCTCACCTTGCCCGGAGCAGGCAACAGCTTGTCCAGCAGGCCCTTCCAGCGTGCAGGATTGGAGTCAGTGCGGTAGCCGCGTGCAATGGCCCAGTCGATGATGGATTCGACGCGGCCCCGCAGGCGAGTGGCAGTCTCCGTCTTGCTGGACCAGATTGGCTCCAGCACCTTGAGCACCATCGCCAGGGATATATCGCGCACGGGCACCTTGCCCAGCACCGGCACGGCATACATGTCGAGCGACCGCTGCCACTGCTGCGCATGCTTTGCGTTCTTCCAGCCCTTCTCATGGGATGCGATGTAGCGCTTGGCCGATTCGCCGAAGGTCATGCCGGTGTGGATTTCAGCGACCAGACGGGCCCGAGCCCGGCGCCGATCCTCGATAGGGTCGATGCCCTGCGCCAATTTGGCACGGGCAGCGCGAGCCGCCTCCCGTGCATCTGCCAGCGTGACGGACGGATACGAGCCCAGGCCCAGGTCACGCCGCTTGCCAGCCACCTGATAGCGAAGCACCCAACTGCGTGAGCCGTACATCGTGACGTTCAGGATCAGGCCACGAACGCCGCCGACATGGTTGGACCCACGACGCCAGAGCGCTGCGACCTGCGCTGCTCCAAGTTCTTTGCGAGGTTCGCGGAGCGTCATGGCTGCATCTCCGCAGAGGCAGAGCGGGGATGCCCAGGTGGCTCATAGATCAAGAATTGCCAACCCTGTACTGAGGTACATGTGAGTGCTTCTTGAGCGCTGGATTCGCTGGTTGCGATCAACTCGCCGGACACGGGACGAGTGCGCCCTTCGGACAGCCATTCAATCCACATCCGGTAGCGGGAGATCATCCCGGCATCGGTTTGGTGAAGGTAAATGAACTGCAGCGGCAGTGGGGCCGCTTGCGCTGGAGGATGGGCTTGATGGGGAAGCGATGTCTGCATGCAGCAGATCGTCGAGCGTTGCGCCGGTTCGTGCTGAAAATCCTGTGCGACCTCTGGAAACCCGCATGGATCAAGGCGATGTCTCGCGTTCCCCCATTTTGCTGGCTCTGTTGCTATCGATTTCATATCAATGACTCCTATGTCATTGATTTTCAATAGCTTTTTCCAGAGGGGATGAGGTGGCCTGGGGAACTTCCAGGTTGTCTTGACGGGCAAGCCAGAGGACGAGTTTTCTTGCCGCTCAAGATCAGACGCAACCCCTGCGATGGGGCGCATGGAGGGGAGGGCGGTGGGGTGGCGAACCTACCCCCTAGCTCAGCCCAATTCGTAGGGCTCCAGCGTCCAGGCGTAGTTGAGGCGGCTGGGGTGGCGGGGATGGCCGCTGGCGGTCAGTTCACCGAATCGGCGCCATTGAGGTTGGTACTGCGCTAGCCTCCCATGCAGTGCGTCCCGCGCGCGGAGGAAATACGGCCGATCCACCACCGTTTCGCCCCAGGCAGCCCAGAGGGTGGGTTTGGCGTACTGAGCGACGATCTTCTCGATGGTCTCTAGATTGCGCTCATAGGCCACGGCGTCAGCTTTGGGTGGCAAGTCCTGCGGACTGGTGGCGCGTACCGGATAGAGGTTCAGCATGACAAACCCATCGAATCCGCATTGCTGCGCCACCTTCTCCACACGGGTCACAGTGGGGTCGAGCTTCTCTTGGGTGGCAGTGCTGGGATTGAGGCCGATGACCAGCAGCGGATTGGCTCCAGAGCGGCCCAGCGTATAGCGCCACTGGTCGTCGTGGTCGGGATGGTAAATGTCGTACATGGGGACTTTAAGGTGGGCATTCATGGCGTCTGCCCAGGCCGCTCCGGCCCAGACGGTAGCCAATTTTGTACCACATATGCGGGTGCATAGAGTCGTCAGGCAACAGACAGTTCCTGCCCATGACCAGGGACGAGGCATTGATCGCAGCGTTCGCCGACGAGCTTCGCTCCCGGCGTGCTGCACTGCGCTTGTCGCAAGAGGAACTGGCCCATCGCGCGGGTATTAATCGAACGTATATCGCCAAGCTGGAGCTGGCGCGTAATCAGCCTACATTGACTGTGCTGCTGCGCGTGGCCGAGGCGCTGGAGGTGCCGCTTCCAGATTTGATTGATGGGGCTCTTGGTCGGCGATAGTGGCGCTCCCGGTGCCCTGGTGCGACTCGTTTGCTGGTTGACTAGCCAGCCCTGGGCCGCAGATGGCTGCATGAGTCATCTGCCGGGCCAATGGAATCCGTTTTCACTGCCCGCGTTGCATGCGCCCCGGTCAGTTCGGATGCTGTTGCATTGTGGGACGGCACAACGCCTTGCATCTCGGGTAGGTGGGTCAACTAGCGCTCAGAAGCCGCTTTTAGCAATGACAAAACACCCGAGATTTGTAGATTAACGAGCGACGTGACTTTGGGAGCAGTCAGGGTTGCGTTCAAGGTGTTCGAAGTGCGCTGCTGCGTGGCCGCCAGACCTATGAGGCCGAACAGGTTTGTTGCACTCTGTGCACCGAAAATCGGGCGCGATAACTACGCGAGTGCCCTTAATGTCAATTGCATCATCAATGCCAATGGAGTGGCCATTGAGCGTGCAGGTGGTCATTGTTGCCATGCCCGGATTTTATGAGACCTTCATTGCCGATTGGCGACCTGAGTTTTACGCCATCCATCTGGGGCTTGTTTGCAGTGCGATCACCCCGCCCGGTCCGTAGGGGCAGGATGGCAGTCTGCCAGCAGCCGCTGTCCTGCTCGTTGCTCGTTCTGTAGTGGAAATCGGGTACTTGGGGAGGGCGATACATTTGTAAGGAAGATAGAGAGGCGGAGAGGCAAGGATGCTCATTTTTGATGAGTTTAGGACGTAGCCAGCCACGCCCGTCGGGTTAGCATCTCTTTATGCAAGGATCATCTTTCTGCCAGTACTGTGTTGCAAATAAGCACCTCCGGGAGGAAATCGTTTCGCGCGGCGTTCTGGTTCCCAAGTGTCCTATCTGTAGGCGAGAAGGAGGGCTCGCGCTTGCTGTGGACGATAAGCGTCTCGCGCGCATCGTACGTGCCCTGATCCGGCTTCACTTCTCTGAGTGGCACTACAACACCCATTTGGGAGGTGACTCACTTCAGAAGATAGTCAAATCGAGCAAAGCGATTTTTGATCTCCCCGCCGATGTAGACGCAGATGCTTTCGAGGAAGCCTTCTTGCCTATAGAGGAGCGGGGAGGATGGTATCCGGCGTCTGACGAGGACATCACGCTTGGCGGCGGATATTGGGACGGTGGAATTCTGGATGGTATTCGCGCTCGGCGTGACTTGCGTGTAGAAGCACTGGTGAAGGATTCGCTTAATCGAAACTCGCACGAAGTTGAGCCCGCGGCAAGGAAACTCATTCAGTCGATGAAGGGCGACATCACACTTACACTGACGGCTGGGCAGCAGCACTTCCGAGGCCGTATCGGTGTCCACTTCCGGCTGCGCAGTATCGATCTACACCCGACCGCAAGTCCTTTTTCCTACCTACCTTTCAGCGGCGAGGATATTGGTCCTCCGCCTATGCTTCTTGCGACGGAGGGAAGATTCAATCGCAGCCGTGCTGCCATCCTTTACCTTGCTTCCGATAGAGACACCGCTGTCGCCGAGCTGCGTCCACATCCCGGTCACCTCATCTCGACGGCGGCCTTTCGCCTTGAACGGGACATCGTTGTAGCGAATTTTGCGGATCAGGACATCCGTAATTTTTTACATGACGAGCGACTAGAGGATTTGCGTACCATCGTTTCGGTCGCCGACGTCTTGAACGTTCCAGTTCAACCCGAGCACCGGTTTCTGTACTCAACCACTCAACTTATTGCCGATGCGGTGCGCGCAGAAGGATATGACGGCTTGATGTTCAGCAGCAGCGTGGCGTCAGGTTACAACCTTGTCTGCTTTGATCCTAGTGTTTGCACGATGGTCACAGCGAGCGAAGAGATCCAAGATGTGCGATCGTTAACCTACCAACTCGGCGCTGTACCAGCATTGAGGCAGGACTACGACGAAAGCGATTACGAGAAAGACGAAGAAAACGCTTTGGCAACTTTGCTACATGGCATTGCTCGTCGGCAGTAACTTCACGCGTCTAGGTCAAAAGGCGTTTGGTGGACACCGCATTGAATGCAACCCCTGACCCAGGTATCCCCTAATCGCTCCCTGGTTCTCTCTGGAGCCGGAAGATATCAAGGCGGTCTTTGTCGACGCTCAGGATGGGGCGCAACTGCCCACTTTGCAGTGGATGACTTTCCGGAGTGCGGAACCCAGCTTGAAAGCTCCCCGCATTCAGCCCTTCAAGCCAGTTCCCCGCTCCCCCGCCCCCTCTCCCCCTTTAGGGGAGGGGGCGAGGGGAGTGGGAGACCAGGGGCTAGTCTGGCAGACGCAACTTATCCCCCTCGCGGATCAGTTGTCCGGAATCGAGCAGGGCCTGGATCGCGTCGCGCACATTCTTTGCGCGGTGGTTGCTTCCATAGCCCTCTTCTCCGCTGTCGCATTTGTCCTTGAATACTTCCGCGACGATCTTGCGGATGGCTTCATCGGTTGCCTCCCCCGGAGACTGCTCTCCATTGGCACCGATGCCTACTGCGCGCAGGTGCAATGTGATGGCCTTGAGCGCCTCATCGGCCCGCTCCTGTCCCTTGGTTTTGGGCGATGGCATGGCAACCGGAGCCTCTGCATCCTCGACGTGTCGCACCACGATGGATTTCAGGGGCTCTGGCTCATGGTCCGGTTGGAAGCTGACACCCTCGATCTTGAACCATCCTGACGCTGGCTCGCCGTCGCGGCCCTTGTCCAGGCGCCAATAACGATGTTCGCCCGAACGTCCCACTTCAATGGACACATCTGGGTTCGCGTGCAGCGCATACGCGCCACGGGCGCCTCGTTTGGGATCATTACCGCAGTGGTGCACGAGCAACACCGCCGCCCCGGTCATCTGAGTCAGGCGCTGTACGTTGGCGATCATCCCGGACATGGCTGAGTTGCTGTTCTCTTCCGCCATCCCGGCGATGGACGCTGACAGCGTGTCGATCACGATAAATTTGGCATCGTGCTTTCGTGCTGTCAGTGCCAACTCGTTGACGTCATTTTCGCTAGTGACATTGCAGGAATTGAAGACATAGTGAACGCCCTCCAGGTGGCCAATACCTTGATCGTGTTCAAGCGCCTGCACACGCGTACGGACTCCGATTTGCCCCTCCAGTGCTACATAGAGCACATTGGTACGCGTCACAGGATGCCCTGCCCAGTCTGAGCCATTGGCGATGGCTGCGACCATGTCGAGCAGCAGCGCAGTCTTGCCCGCCTGGGATTCACCCCACAGGATGACGACCTCACCGCCATGGAAAACATCGCGCACCAGCCAGACATGCCGGGGCATGTGACGGAAGTCCTGCGAGGTATGGGTCGGCAGTCCCCGCGTTACACCCCCCGGGAGTGGCAGGGTAGGTTCTGGCAATTGGTGAGGAGGCCGAGGTAAGAGCGGCAGGGGCATTTCAGCCGAGGCAGATGTACGAGCCACCACTGACGCGTTGAGCTGCGGTTCAGCATCCAGTTTGGGCGTCGTGCAATAAGCTTTTGTCTGTTCATTTTTCGTTGTGATCTGCTCGGCATTGAGACCCAAAGCTTTGGCGACGGCCAGCTTCGCAATGTGGCTTCTGTCATTGCAAGTGGCCGGCTGCCCAACGGCCAGATTGTCGGCTTCCAACTGCTCGCGCACATTGCGCTGGTATTCGAGGATGGCGGCCATGGAGTAGTCTTCTCCGGAGTTCGTCGGCTGACTATTGATCTGAGTATTCATTTCGGGTTTCTAGATTTATAGGGACTTGGGGTGTGTGCAGGACGCCGGGCTCGGACATGTGATGGCTTCACCGATCGACGTCTGCGACATACGAGCGGAAAGGGGCGGAGGCCCCTCTATTACTCAGCTCATGCGTTTGCTGGACGGCGTTTGCGCGCGGCAGATTTCTGGCGGTTCGAGGCGCGCGTGATCTGCTTTTCGTTTCGTGATCTCAGTTGATTCGCAGGCTGAGCGGCAATGCGCTGGCGATGCTCAATCCACTCCAGCATTTCTTCGATTGAGGCCAAGCGTTTCGTGATGCTGTGCGCAGATTCCTCCATCTTTTTGAGCGTTTGCTGCTGCTGAAGCATGCAGGCGGTCAACAGATTCAGGGTGAATTGGTCCATTTGAGTCATGATTGATTCCTTGATGATGTGCAGGCTGTCGCTTAGCACGCGACTGCCACCTGCAAGATGTGAGGTAGGTTTTGGATTCAGTGAGCGGTTAGAGAACCTGAGGGACGGCGCCAGAGCACTCCAAATCCACGGACGGCATTGACGCGTGCAACTGTTCCGCTGTTACAAAATTCTGCTGCTGACCTCGCATAGGGAGGTTCAGCTTGGTGTCGCGAAACGCCGGACTGGGCAGGTAGATAGGCAGATATAGTCGGAAATAGGCTGAATTTATCGCCATATGAAATTTCTCCTGAGTTTTGTGTGCTGGAGCAGGAATTGCGCAGGCCACATGGAGAAGCGGCGTAGAGGCCTTCGACTACGCCTGTATTTCCATACAGTTTGTATCTATTTGTGTAATTTGTAACTTCATCGGGACTGAGTCAAACACGTCCTAATGCTTGCGCTAGGGCCAGCCGACTTGCCGACGGATGAGGGGTAGCGCGAGGGGGAGACGTGCATGGCTGGCTACGCTGCCATCCCGAAGATCAGATCGCGGAGGTGGGGTGAGTCTTCGATGCTCCGATGGACAGTCCCCTTGTGGCAGCATCATCTGGAGACGGTGGACGTATCCGTTCTTAGCTTGAGCCAACCATGAACCTTACTGAGATCACCCGCGCAGAGATCACATCCCCGTCAGACCTGATGACCTGGGCCGAGCATTTAGAGCGCCTGAATTTTGAGCAAGGGCCAATGCTCTTCAGGGGGCAAGCCGAGACATATGCAAACCTTCAGCCAACATTGGCCCGTGCTACCCAAGGTGGCGCCCACGACGCTGCAGCGTTGTTGGAGCGGCGACTGATCAGGAATTTCCGGACGCACTATCGTGACCTAAAGACATTGCCTGCTGATATGCCATCGGCTGATGATGTTGTGGCGCGATCAGATGTAGACGTGTTGAGTCTTATGCAGCACTACGAGGTACCGAGCCGCTTGCTCGATTGGTCCGAGAGTGTCTGGGTGGCCGCATACTTCGCGTGTGCGTCCAGCGCTAGCAAGGATGCAGAGCTTTGGTTTGTGGATAGCTCACTACTTGACTTGACGCCAGATGAGCTAACAACGTCGGCGGTGAGGGAGCGGATTGCCGCCTCGATTGGTGGGCGCCCGACTGAGTACCACCCGAGATGGGGGATGCCGTTATTGGCTGTAGTCGAGCCCACATCCAATGCGCGCCTCGTAGCGCAGCGAGGGCAATTGACGGCAAGCGACAATGCGACTGTTGACCACTCCCAACTCCTGTGGAGACTCGCTATCTTACGTCACGGAAATGAGCGTACATGTCAGTCATTTGGTCGTCACATCATCCGAGCCAGCCGCAAGCGAGACATCTTGAGATTTCTGTCCGAGGAGAAGGGCGTAAGTGCGAAATCCCTGTTTCCGGACATCGTTGGGCTTGGGCGGTTTTTACGCTGGGAGTTTGAGGCGTTAAGGACTGAGCTGTATTGATTTTCACGATCTGCTGCTTACGCTTCAGATCCTACGGTATTATTTGGTGCTAGTTTTTGGACTTGGAGTCGTTGTCTATTTGCCTACGGACCGACTCAATGGAGATTTTGTTTAAATTTATGAACTCTCCAGCCTGATCCTTATCGATTACTCTGAACTCGCCGGTTGCTCTCGGTGGAGTGCCTTCGTAACGAATAGCAATTAAGCGATCACCATACCGTTTTATGACAGCAATATCCGGTGCCGATTTGAGAACGATGAAGCTGTCTTGGAAGCGTGCGTGGGTAGTGCCGATTATCCAGGCCCTAAGCAATGCCATATAGATGATCAGCACTAAACCAACCGCCGTTGCGCCGAATGCTCTCTTGACGCCGTCCCATGCAGATTTAGAGGTTGCGGTTTCTGCCTCCCCCCGCGACATACGTTGGATAAACGAACCATCTGTAAAAATTAGCGCAAAGATGTAGTCCGAAAGGAGGATCAGCGTCCAGGTGATTAGGCTTAGCATCATAAGCCAGCGGAATGGTGCACCTGTTAGCATGGGGGTAATCCACATGAGTGCTATTAATATTAACCGTATCCGTAGCCGTGGCCAGGGTATCGCTACCAACAATTCACGAGGCAAGTGGCTCATTTCTATGAGCAGGATAATTGCCCCTAAAATGCACATTGCTGCGAAGAGGATTGTTCCGGTTGAAGGCTCGATCAAGAAGCCTGGTATTCCGAAATACGCGCAGTAACCGTATTCGTAGGCGAACGTTAGAAGGTAGGCCGCCGCAGTAGCACCTGCAATGATCAGTCCGTCTGTAAATAGCGATCTTGGCTTGGGAACTTCAGCCGCTCTTTGCGCTTTCAGCCGTTGGGAACGTGGCAAGACCCTCTCCTCTGGTGCAGATTAATCGAAGATTGGATCATGATTTTTTAGGGCTGTTGAGTCCACACAGTGCTCGCTCTATTTGGAGTACTCAGACACGACTACGGGCCTACCTTGGGCGGCTGGACATGGGACTCAGAATCAGTCGGAGAGCGCCGCCGGAAGGTCTGGCTGTAGCTGTTAGACAGCCAGCACGCGGGAGTGCTTGAGCGCGGCAGATTAGCCGCGCTCAGGAACGCCAATTACGTCAGATCGACGGTAGATGCAGATGGGGCATTCGTCTTCACCCAGGTGATCCCGTTGTCACGCGCCGTGGTGGACGAGTACAACTCGCTAGTTCCGATCACTTGGCCATTTGTGGCGGTGAGCGTGAAGTAAGGGCTGCCGTTGCTGGCAGTCAGCTTCTGATAGCGCCCATCGTATGGAGCATTTGCTTTCACCGATGCGATGCCAGCGTCTGCGTTTTGCTTGGTTGTGTAGCGCTCACTGGTCAGGACAGTCTCCCCATTCCCGGAGGACTTGAGATTAAACATGTACTGAGTACCGCTGCGCTTGAGGTGAAAAATTCCGGACATCTGGTATTCCTTTGTTGAGCATTGATGAGGTGAGGGCAATCGCAAAAGATTTACGACTGCCCACACCGGGCTACGTCACCGCTTGCTATTCGGCGTACGGCTTACTGGCTTCCATGTACTGCCAGGAGTCGTAGTTGGAGGCAAAGGCTTACGGTCAGGCACTGCCGCGAAGTTGTCACGGAGTCCACCACGGGGCCCCACTTCTTGGAAGATGCCGCCACTGTTGCCGGTACTCGTACCGGGCTTCTTTCCTGCTGTCATAAAAATCCTTTCGGTAACAGCCTGCCCCCGGTGCTTAAGAACCCTTACAGCTTGTCGTGAACGACTCAGCTATGCTCAACGTTTCCTAGGACGTGAGTTCAGGAGCAGATTTCGCCGGGTAACGGTGGTCTGCTAGACCCACCCAGAGCTGTAACTCTCGGTGGGTCTTCTTTTGCTGGATGAAAACCCATGGAGACACTATAGATGGGGTCTCACATCATGGCAAGACACTACCTATAGTGTCCCGATCCCTATTGTTACAAATGGCTTCTTCGGGTGTAAGAACTTGTTGGCTACCCATCGACCTACCCACGCGACCGCACGCAAGATCGATGCGGACGCGCTGCTGCAGGCACGCTTGTTCCCTGACATGTTCCCGCTGTCCCGCCAGGTGCTGGTGGCCTGCGATTTCGCCAAAGGCATCGCCGCACGGCTGGCCGGCGCTGATGTTCCCTCGATGCCCGATCCCGAGCGAGTCGGCTTTGCCGATCTGCAAGCCCGCATCGACGCCGTGCTGGCATTCATCGAAGGCCTGCCCGCCGAGTCTTTCAACGAAGCCGCCACGCGCCAGATCACGCTGCAGCCCGGCACGCCCCGCGAAAAGCAGTTCGCCGGCGAGCACTACCTGCTGCACTACGGCCTGCCGCAGTTCTTCTTTCACGTGAATGCCACGTATGCCATTGCGCGACACAACGGCGTGGAATTGGGCAAGCGCGACTACATGGGCAAGTACTGAGCCGCCTGGAGAGCCCCAACTTCCTGCTAGAATTCCGGCTTCGACACACAGGAGAGGTGGCAGAGTGGTCGAATGTACCTGACTCGAAATCAGGCGTAGTGGCAACACTACCGTGGGTTCGAATCCCACCCTCTCCGCCAGTAAGTAAACAAACAAGCGCCTTTCGGGGCGCTTTTTTGTGGGCTCTTTTTATTGGATCAAGGCCGCTTCCTCAGGCTTTCGCCCAGTTCGGCCCGTTTCCTTTCAGCGTCAGTCTGCCGCTGCTGCCATAGCCAGCGCCTGCAAGGCCTCGCCCACTTCACCCTCTTCAACACCTGCCACAGGCACCAGACAAGCCTTCAACGCCTGCAGCGCCCCAGTTTCCTTCTGCAGCCGAGCAATCGCCTGGCCCGCATCTCTTGGCGCGTCGAAGCCAGTACTCTGCAGCAGCACGCGGCCATCCGCAGCCACCAGCTTGAAATAGAACTTGCCGTCTGCCTCGCGGTATTGCTTGAACGAAGGCAGCGCCGCCTTGGCGGGCTTGGCTTGCGCCGGCGTCGTCGCGGCACCTGCCGTGCGCAGGCTGCGCAGGCCTACGGCGGCGCGCAGTTCACGGGTGAAAGGCGTGGCGATGGCCCGTGCGCGTTCAGCGCCGGCCAGCAGGGTGTCTTCGATCTGCGATGGGTCGGCCATCAGCGCTTCGTAGCGTGCACGCATGGGGGCGATGACCTGGTCCACGCGTTCGAACAGCACTTGTTTGGCGTCGCCCCAGGCGATGCCTTCGGCATATTGCTGGCGCAGCGCGGCCGTTTCGGCTTCGGTGGCGAAGGCCTGGTAGATCTGGAACAGGGCCGAGCCTTCGGTGTCTTTGGGCTCACCGGGCGCGCGGGAGTCGGTCAGGATGCCGCCGATCAGCTTGCGCAGTTGCTCGCGCGACGAAAAGAGCGGGATCGTGTTGTCGTAGCTCTTGCTCATCTTGCGGCCGTCGAGGCCGGGCAGGGTGGCCACGTGCTCGTCGATGGCGGCTTCGGGCAGCACGAAGTGCTCGCCGTACAGGTGATTGAAGCTGGCCGCCATGTCGCGCGCCATTTCGATGTGCTGCACCTGGTCACGGCCCACCGGCACCTTGTGGGCCTTGAACATCAGGATGTCGGCGCCCATGAGCACGGGGTACATGAACAGGCCGGCAGTCACGCCGTCATCGGCATCGCGGCCGGCAGCGGTGTTCTTGTCTTGCGAGGCCTTGTAGGCATGGGCGCGGTTGAGCACACCCTTGCCGGTCACGCAGCTCAGCAGCCAGTTGAGTTCGGGGATCTCCGGAATGTCGGACTGCCGGTAGAACGTCACGTGCTCGGGGTTCAAGCCTGCGGCGAGCCAGCTGGCCGCGATCTCGAGCGTGGACCGCTGGATGCGCGCCGGGTCTTCGCATTTGATGAGTGCGTGGTAGTCCGCCAAAAAGTAAAAGCTCTGCACGCCGGGCTGCAGGCTGGCAGCCACGGAAGGGCGGATGGACCCGACGAAGTTGCCCAGGTGCGGCGTGCCCGTGGTGGTGATGCCGGTGAGAAAGCGCGTGGTGGTCATGGAAGCAAAGTCCGCAGAAAACGAAATGGAATGAACGCAGGTTCGGTTTGACCCTGCCTGGGCGGCTGCCAGTGCTGCAGCGTGCCGATCAGCGCACCAGCGCCATCAGGGGCGTGAGCAGCAGGTTGATGGCCGAATAGCCAAGCGACATGAGGGGCCGCAGCCAGACTGCGCCCACCACGCCGGCAACGACCAGCGCCAGCACGATGAAGAAACCGTAGGGCTCGATGCGGGACACCATCTGCGCCTGTTTCCAGGGCAGCAGTCCGACCAGGATGCGCCCGCCATCGAGCGGCGGCAGTGGAAACAGGTTGAAGGCCCACATGACGAGGTTCACCAGCATGCCGGCGCGCGCCATTTCCATGAAGAAGCGCTCCTGCACGCCGAATCCGACCAGCGCGATGAGAAACACCGCCCACAGGATGGCCTGAAAGAAGTTCGATGCCGGCCCCGCGAGCGCCACCCAGATCATGTCGCGCTTGGGGTTGCGCAGGTTGCCGAAATTCACCGGCACCGGCTTCGCGTAACCGAAGAGAAAGGCCCCCGATGTGGCGAAGTACAGCAACAGCGGCATCAGGATGGTGCCGACCGGGTCGATGTGCTTGAGCGGGTTGAGCGTGATGCGGCCCATCATGAATGCGGTCTGGTCGCCGAAGTGGCGCGCCGCGTAGCCGTGGGCGGCCTCGTGCACCGTGATGGCGAAGAGCACCGGCAGTGCGTAGATGAGTACGGTTTGGATGAGGTTGGAGAAGTCCACGGGCTGGATTGTCTCAGACGCTGGAGCGCGGTCTTTCCGTGGGCATCAGCGCAACTACGGAGGGCGCCTGGCGAGATCGTTGATAGCATGGGGCGGCATGCTGCAAACGCAAGCCTGTGCACACCGCCAGGCGCCAGTGGCTGCCTGCAATAACCAATACAACAGGCATTAGGAGACAGTCGATCATGGGCTTGGACAGACTGAGGATTGGTACGCGCCTGGTCTTGGCGTTTGGTGCGCTGGCCGCGTTGATGGCCTTGCTGGTGTTGGTCGGCCTTGCCGATATCGGCCGGGCTCAGGATTCGCACCGTGCCGCCTTGCAATTGGCGGGTGGACTGGCCGATGCGCAGCGGCAGCCCCTGGTGCAAGCCGTTCAGGCGGCCCAGGCCCAGCTCGACGATGTGCGCATGTGGCTGCTGATACTGGGCGGGGCGGTGTTTGCCGTGGCCATCGCCGCGTTCTGGATGCTGCGCCAGGGCATCGTGAGCCCGCTGGCCCAGGCCATCGTGATCGCCGAAACCGTGGCCGCAGGCGATTTGAGCAAAGAGTTCAGCTCCGACCTGCAAGGCGATTTTGGGCGGCTTCTGGGGGCGCTGGGCACCATGGAAGACACGCTGACCGAGCTGGTGTCGCGCATCAAGCAGTCCACCGATGCCATCACCCTGTGCGCCGGCGATATCGATGCAGGCAACTCCGATCTGTCGCGTCGCACGCAGGAGCAGGTCTCGTCCCTGACAGAAACCGCTGCAAGCATGGAGCAGCTCACTTCCACCGTGCGCCAGAACGCCGACCGGGCACGCTCGGCCAGTGGGCTGGCCGTGGCCGCTTCCGCCACGGCCGAGCGCGGCGGGGCCGTCGTGGGCGAGGTCGTGCAGACCATGCAGGCGATCAGCGGCAGCTCCCACAAGATCGTGGACATCATCCAGGTGATCGAGGGCATTGCCTTTCAAACCAACATCCTCGCGCTGAACGCTGCGGTCGAGGCCGCACGGGCCGGCGAGCAGGGCCGGGGCTTCGCCGTGGTGGCCTCCGAAGTGCGGAGCCTGGCGCAGCGCAGCGCCGTCGCGGCGCGCGAGATCAAGACGCTGATCCAGGAATCGGTCCAGCAGGTGCAAAACGGCACTGGCCTGGTCGGGCAGGCGGGCAAGACGATGCAGGAGATCGTGCACGACGTGGGCCAGGTCACTGCCTTGCTCGGAGAGATTTCGCACGCACTGCAGGAACAGAGCGATGGCATCGCCCATGTGAACCAATCCGTCGCGCACATGGATGGCGCCACGCAGCAGAACGCGGCCATGGTGGAGGCCGCTGCACGCGCGGCGTCGGTGCTGTCGGAGCGTGCCAGCGACCTGCAGCGCGCCGTGGGCGCCTTCAAGCTGGACGATGACGATGCGCCATCCGGGCCATCCGGCCCGACCGCGATGCCGGTGCGCTCGTCTTCTGTGCCGCAGCTACAGGCCTGAACGCCAGGGCAGCCAACCCTACAGATCCGGGCCCTTCAAAGCCCCAGCGCTTCCAGGCTCCCGCGGCCTTCGCGCACCACGCGGGGCTCGCCGCCGTTGTACATGTCGGTCAGGTCCACCACGGTGGTGGGCTCCAGCGGGCAGGCGCCAGCATCGACGACGGCATCGATCTGGTGTTCGTAGCGTTCGCGGATTTCGCGCGGGTCGTTCAGCGGCAGCGTTTCACCCGGCGCGATGAAGGTGGTGGCTAGGAGTGGCGCGCCATGCAACTCCAGCAGCAGTTGCAGACCCTTGCGGTCCGGCACGCGCAGGCCGATGGTCTTGCGCTGCGGATGGCTCACGCGGCGGGGCACTTCCTTGGTGGCGTCCAGGATGAACGTGTACGGGCCGGGGGTGGCCAGCTTGAGCAGGCGGTACTGGCGGTTGTCCACGCGGGCGTAGTTGGCCAGCTCCGACAGGTCGCGGCATAGCAAGGTGAGGTGGTGCTTGTCGTCCACCTGCCGAATGCGGCGCAGGCGGTCTACGGCGGTCTTGTCGTCGAGCTGGCACACCAGCGCATAGCTGGAATCGGTGGGCACGGCCAGAACGGCGCCTTGCTTGAGCAGCGCGGCGCCCTGCTTGAGCAGCCGGGGTTGCGGATTGTCGGGATGGACTTCGAAATACTGTGCCACGGGGCGGTCCTCAGGCGGCGGTATGGATGCGGTCTGCCAGCAATTCCCAAACGGGCGTCAAGGCGCCGGGCAGCGAGGGCAGGGCGCCCAGATCGGTGTGCGACTCGTCCGGGCTGTGAAAGTCGCTGCCGCGCGACGCGGCGAGCTTGAACTCGGTGGCCATACCGGCATACACGCCATATTCGGCCACCGAATGGCTGCCCGTGACCACCTCCACGCCGCGCCCGCCGTGCTGGATGAATTCGGTGAAGAGCGCGTACTCGGCATTCGCGCTGAACTTGTAGCGGGCTGGATGGGCGATGACGGCCATGCCGCCGGCCTCGCTGATCCACCGCACGGCATCGCCGAGCGCAGCCCAGCGGTGCGGCACATAGCCGGGCTTGCCTTCGGTGAGGTATTTGCGGAACACCTCCGAGGTGTCGCGGCACACGCCGGTCTCGACCAGGAAGCGCGCAAAGTGCGTGCGGGAGATCAACTCAGGGTTGCCTACGTAGCGCAGCGCCCCTTCGTAGGCACCGCGGATGCCGACCTGTGCCAGCTGGCGGGACATCTCCATCGCGCGTTCGCCGCGGCCGCCTCGGGTGGCTGCCAGCCCATGGCTGAGCTGCGCATCGTCCGGATCGAAACCCAGGCCGACGATGTGCACCGTGGTGTCGGCGAAAGTGACCGAAATCTCTACCCCGGTGAGGTAGGGCAGGCCATGCAATGCGGCGGCGGCCATGGCGCGGTGCTGGCCGCCGATCTCGTCGTGGTCGGTCAGCGCCCAGAGCTCGACGCCGTTGGCGTGCGCCCGGGCCGCGAGTTCCTCCGGCGTGAGCGTGCCGTCGGAAACCACGGAATGGCAGTGCAGGTCGGCGTTGAGAAGGATGGACACGTGGCGATTCTAGGACCGGCGGGCATGACCCGTGTCGCAATATGGCACCAAGTACGGAAAACCCCACTGCCATAAACCCCTGGAATGCGCAAAATGTAAAAAAGAGTGCACGCAGAGGCGAGGCGGCGCGTTGAACCCCCTACCGTGCATTCGTGCGCCATTTTTTCCATCGTTGCATCCCCATGAAATTCCAAAACCTTTCCGTCAGCCGCAAGCTGTGGCTCATCATCCTCGGCCTCATGGGCAGCATGCTGGTGCTGGTCTACGCGCTCGTGAACTACACGGCCCGCGTCGATGCCGAAACCACGGCCAACGTGCAGGCCAACGAAGACCGCATCTCGCTGGCGCTGCGATGGAAGGGCATGACCCAGTTGGCCGTCGAACGGGTCGTGGTCAGCGCTGTGGCGACCGATGAGGTGCTGAGCGCCCGCATGAAAACGCAGGTCAAGGCAGACATCGCGGCCATCACCGAGATTCAAAAGAAGATCGTCGAACAGGCGGTCAGCCCCGAAGACAAGGCGCAGCTCGAGCGCATCGCCGCCGAGCGCAGCGGCGTGCTGAAGATCACCGCCCAGGCCCAGGAAGGCCGCGCGGACATCGACGCCACCCGCAAGCTGGTGGACGACGCCCTGCTGCCAGCCGTCGCCAAATACATCCGCGCCCAGGAAACCTTCATCGAACAGCAGGAAGCCCAGCGTGAAGCCGCCAAGAGCGAAGGCCGGCGCCAGCGCCAGCGGGCGCATTGGATCGGCGTCGGCATCGCAGCGCTGGTGGTGCTGCTCGGCGTGTTCCTCGCACGCCTGACCGTGCGTTCCATCACCCTGCCGCTGGACCGCGCAGTGGGCGTGGCCGATGCCATCGCCGAGGGCGACCTGACCGTGGAAGTGCATGACGACCGCAAGGATGAGCTGGGCCACCTGTTGCGCTCGCTGTCTGCCATGGCCGCGCGCCTGCGCGGCGTGGTGGCCGAGGTGCGGTCGGGGGTGGAATCGGTCTCGTCGGCCTCCAGCGAGATCGCCACGGGCAACCAGGACCTGTCCGCCCGCACCGAGCAGACGGCGGCCAACCTTGAAGAAACCGCGGCCAGCATGGAAGAGCTGACCGCCACCGTCACCCAATCGGCTGAAACCGCACGACAGGCCAACCAGTTGGCGTCCACCGCCGCGCAAGCGGCCGGGCGGGGCGGCGAAGTGGTGGGCCAGGTGGTCACGAGCATGCAGCAGATCACCGACAGCTCGCGCAAGATCGGCGACATCATCGGCGTGATCGATAGCATCGCCTTCCAGACCAACATCCTCGCGCTGAACGCCGCCGTCGAGGCAGCACGGGCCGGTGAGCAGGGCCGGGGCTTTGCGGTGGTGGCATCCGAAGTGCGCAGCCTGGCGCAGCGCTCGGCCGAGGCCGCCAAGGAGATCAAGCTGCTGATCGATACGTCGGTCCAGAACGTGGAGTCCGGCTCTCAGCAAGTGGCGCAGGCCGGCCAGAGCATGGAAGAGATCGTGGGCAGCGTGCGCCGCGTGTCCGACCTGATCGGCGAGATCACCGCCTCGTCCACCGAGCAGCGCGACGGCATCGCCCAGGTCAATCAGGCCGTGAGCAACCTGGACCAGATGACGCAGCAGAACGCCGCCCTGGTCGAGCAGTCGAGCGCCGCAGCCAGCGCCATGCGCGACCAGGCGCAGCGCCTGTCGCAGGTGGTGTCGGTATTCAACGTGGGCGCCGTGACGGTAGCGCGCGCGCCCATCGCGGCACCGGTGCGGACTGCGGCGCCAAGGGCAGCGCCTGCTGCGGCACTGAGCCGCTCTGCGGGAGCGCCCGCCGCCGCCCGGGCTGCTGCCCCCGTAGCGCTCACCCCTCCCGCTGCCCGCGCTGGCGCGGCGGCGCCGGCCAAGAAAGCCGCTGCTGCGCCCAAGCCAGCCCCTTCCAAGGCATCGGCGACCACTGCGCCAGCGCCCCGCCTTGGCAATGGCAACGCGGCCGCAGCGCCGCGTTCCGCCCCGGCACGGACGGCTTCCGGTTCCGAGGACGACTGGGAAACGTTCTGAAATTGCGGTGAACCCGTAGCCGGCCATGAAAACAATGGCCGGCTAATCGACGTAAAAATCAGCCTGCTGCTACGAAATTAATAGCTGTCAGCGCAATAGATACGGCGGCAGGAAGCCTGTTTGGTATGTAATTCAAGGATTGGGGCGCCCGCCCCGTCAGCGGCGGGCCGCTCTTTAAAGCTGTGCCCCCTCCACCAGAAACTGCACCCGCCGCTCCCCCTTCCACTCGTTCACATCCAGCCTGAAGGCCAGCAGCACCCGTGACGGCAACTGCTCGGTGTGACCGAACCAGATGCCGTCCACCGGCTTGCCCTGGTGCAGCAGCTTGAGCGACAGGTGGTGCTTGTTCTCGCCCACCAGGCGCTGCGACAGCACTTCGACCTCTTCGCTGAAGGTGGGCGGCGCGAAGCCCTGGCCCCAGACTTCGCGGTGCAACGTGTCCACCATTTCCGCACGGCAGTATTCGGGGGCGAGAGGGCCGTCGGTGTCGAGCCGGCGGGTGAGCGTGGCGGCGTCCAGCCATTCCTGGGCGACCTGGGCGAAGGCGCGCTCGAAGGTGGCGAAGTGTTCTTCGGCCACGGTGCAGCCTGCGGCCATGGCATGGCCGCCGAACTTGAGCAGGGTGCCCGGATGGCGCTTGGCCACCAGGTCGAGCGCGTCGCGCAGGTGAAAGCCGGGAATGGAGCGCCCCGAGCCCTTGAGTTCGTGCCCCTTGCCCGGCGCAGCGCTGGCGGCGAAGACGAAGGTGGGGCGGTGCAGCTTGTCCTTGATGCGCGAGGCCACGATGCCGACCACGCCTTCATGGAAGTCGGGGTCGAACACGCTGATCGCCGGCGGGGGCTCGGTGCCTTCTTCGAACAGGCTTTCGGCCATGAGCAGCGCCTGTTCGCGCATGCCGCCTTCGATCTCGCGGCGTTCGCGGTTGATGGTATCCAGCGTGCGGGCGAGTTCGGCGGCGCGGCCGGCGTCGTCCGTCAGCAGGCATTCGATGCCGAGGGTCATGTCGGCCAGCCGTCCCGCGGCGTTGATGCGCGGCCCCAGGGCAAAGCCGAAGTCGAACGTGGTGGCCACCGGCGCCTTGCGGCCCGCCGCGTCGAACAGCGCGGCGATGCCCGCCGGCATGGCGCCCGCGCGGATGCGGCGCAGGCCCTGGGCGACGAGGCGGCGGTTGTTGCTGTCCAGGCGCACCACGTCGGCCACCGTGCCCAGGGCGACGAGCGGCAGCAGCGGCTCCAGCTTGGGCTGGCTGGCCTTGTCGAACACGCCGCGCTGGCGCAGCTCGGCACGCAGCGCCATCAGCACGTAGAACATGACGCCCACGCCGGCGATCGATTTGCTTTCGAACGTGCAGCCTGGCTGATTGGGGTTGACCATGGCGTCGGCCAGCGGCAGCGCCGGGCCGGGCAGGTGGTGGTCGGTGACGAGGACCTGCAGGCCCAGCGCCTTGGCCTCGGCCACGCCGTCCACGCTGGCGATGCCGTTGTCCACGGTGATGAGCATGTCGGCGCCCCGGTCGTGCACGCGGCGGGCGATGCTGGGGGTGAGGCCGTAGCCGTCGGCCACGCGGTCGGGCACCAGGTAGTCCACGTGCCGCGCGCCCAGTAGCCGCAGGCCGCGCACCGCCACGGCGCAGGCAGTGGCGCCGTCGCAGTCGTAGTCGGCCACGACGACGAGGCGGCGGTCCTGCGCGATGGCGTCGGCCAGCAGCACCGCGGCCTCGCGCGTGCCGCGCAGCGTGTCGGGGGGCAGCAGCAGGGCCAGGCCGTCGTCCAGCTCGTCCTTGGCGCACACGCCGCGGGCGGCGTACAGCCGCGCCAACAGGGGATGGACGCCGGCCTGCTCCAGCGCCCAGGCCGCGCGGGGCGGAATGTCTCTTGCTACTATTTTCATAGCAATGTGCCGAGGTCTTTAAAGCGCTGGGGCCTGAAAAGGCTTTGAATCCTCTGCGCGAAGCCGCGCGGCCCCGTCCGCCATGCCAGCGCATTGCGCTCGCCGCACAGGGTGAGCCGGGCCTCGCCGCCAGCGGCCACGCGGTCGGCCAGGCGGGCGACCGGGCCGCTGTCCAGCGCCTGCCAGGCAGCACGCCAAGTGCGCCAGTCTTCGGCCAAGGCGGCGTCGCGCAGGGCCAGCGGCATTTCGGGGGCGGGCGGCGGCGGTGCTGCGTTCGCCATGGCGGGCGGGAGCGATCCGGTGCCGTGCACCCAGAAGGAATTGACGGGCCCCCGCCCTTGCGCCGCGCGGGTGTCGTTGAAGGCGTGGGTGTAGAGCAGCATCTGCATCTCGCTTTGCAGGCGGTGCAGCACGCGGGCTCTCGCGGCATCGGGCATCCAGGCCCGCACGTCGCGCTGGATCACGCGGTCGAGCGAAGCGGTGGCGAGCCCTTCGAACACGGCGCCGCGCGCCAGCCAGCGCGTGGGCTGCTCGTAGCTGAGCTCGATCCCGTCTTCGGAAAACCAGGGCGCGACGATGCCCAGCAGTTCGCGCGATGCGGCCTCGTCCAGGCCCAGCGCGGCCGGGTCGCCGACGGTGACGTGCTCGGTGGTCACGCGCCATTCGCACGGCGTGACGAAGGCGCGGGCTGCGCCGTCATCGTCATCTCCGCTGCCGCTCGCCTGGCGATGGTGCCAGGCGGCCCAGGGCGCAGTGCTGGCGGTGGCCGGCAGACCCAGGTGGCGGGCGAGGGCGCGTTCGTGCGGAGGGATGAAATCGGTCTCGTCACCCGGGTCGGTGACAGGGGGCGGCAGGCGGGAAAGCAGCCGGTCGAGGTGGGGCAGGGCGAGGTCCTGCAGCGCGTGCTGGCATCCGTCGGAGGGGCTGGCGGCGAACGGGATGAGCAAATGGGGGGTGTCCGACATGGGCCTATTGTCCGGGATGCCACAATCGGCGCCGTCCGGTGGCCGACATTTCCAGAGCGGCAGCGGGCCTTCCACCACACCATGCAAATTCCCTACGAACTGGCCCTGGGCTGGCGCTACACCCGGGCCGGGCGCGCCACCCGGCGCAATGGCTTCATCTCGTTCATCTCGGGCGTCTCCATGCTGGGCATTGCGCTCGGCGTGGCCGCCCTCATCATCGTGTTGTCGGTGATGAACGGCTTTCAGAAAGAAGTGCGCGACCGCATGCTCAGCGTGGTCTCGCACATCGAGATCTTCGCGCCGCACGGCGCCGCGCTGGTGGACATGCCGCGCACGCTGGCCGAGGCGAAGGCCAATCCCGAAGTGGTCGGCGCCGCGCCGTTCGTGGCGGCGCAGGCGCTGCTGGCGCGCGGCGAAGACATGAAGGGCACGCTGGTGCGCGGGATCGACCCGCTGCGCGAAGCCGACGTGACCGACCTGGCCGCGGAAAACGTGGAGGCGCTCAAGGCCCTCGTGCCGGGCGAGTTCCGCGTGGTGCTGGGCAGCGAACTGGCCCGCGCCCTGGGCGTGCGCCTCGGCGACGCGGTCACGCTGATCGCCCCGGGCGGGCAGGTGACGCCCGCTGGCGTCGTGCCGCGCTTGAAGCAGATGACGGTGGCCGGCACCTTCAATTCGGGCCACTACGAATACGACTCGGCGCTGGTGCTGCTGCACCACGAGGACGCCGAGCGAATCTTCCGCCTCGAAGGCCCCACCGGCATCCGCCTGAAGCTCAAGGACCTGCACCGCGCGCCCCAGGTGGCGCAGGAGCTGGCGCACTCGCTCAGCGGCGACCTGCTGATCCGCGACTGGACGCAGCAGAACCGCACCTGGTTCGCCGCCGTGCAGCTGGAAAAACGAATGATGTTCATCATCCTCACGCTGATCGTGGCGGTGGCGGCATTCAACCTCGTGTCCACGCTGGTGATGACGGTGACCGACAAGCGCGCCGACATCGCCATCCTGCGCACGCTGGGCGCGAGCCCCGGCAGCATCATGGGCATCTTCGTCGTGCAGGGCGCCATGGTGGGCGTGATCGGCACGCTGGCCGGCCTGCTGCTGGGACTGGGCATCGCCACGAACATCGACGTGATCGTGCCGGCCATCGAGCGCGCGTTGAATGCCAGCTTCTTACCCAAAGACATCTACCTGATCAGCAAGATGCCAAGCGAGCCGCAAAGCAGCGACATCATGCCGATCGGCATCATTTCCCTGGTGCTGGCCTTTTTGGCCACGCTCTATCCCAGCTGGCGCGCGAGCCGCGTGAACCCCGCGGAGGCCTTGCGCTATGAATGATTCGTCCACGCTCGGCACGCTGCCCCATTCCTTGGCGCAGGGCGTATCCGCCGCAGGCACGCCGGTGCTCGAAACGCAGAGCGCTTCGGGCCGGTCCGGCCGTGGCCCGGTGGTGCTGCAGGCCAGGGGCCTGACCAAGCGCTTCACCGAAGGGCGGCTGGACGTCACCGTGCTGCAAGGGGTGGACCTGGACGTGCACGCGGGCGAGACGCTGGCCATCGTCGGCGCCTCGGGCTCGGGCAAGAGCACCCTGCTGCATCTGCTGGGCGGGCTGGATGCGCCCACCGCCGGCAGCGTGCGGCTGAAGGGCGAGGCGTTCGACACGCTGTCGGCCCAGCGCCAGGGCCAACTGCGCAATGCGCACCTCGGGTTCATCTACCAGTTCCATCACCTGCTGCCGGAGTTCAGCGCGCAGGACAACGTCGCCATGCCGCTGCGCATTCGCCGCATGCCGTATGCCGATTGCGTGGCGCAGGCCGTCGACATGCTCACCGCCGTGGGCTTGGGCGGACGCGTGCAGCACCGGCCGGCCGAGCTGTCGGGCGGCGAGCGCCAGCGGGTGGCGATCGCGCGGGCGCTGGTCACGCGGCCGGCCTGCGTGCTGGCCGACGAGCCCACCGGCAACCTCGACCGGAGCACGGCCGACGGCGTGTTCCAGCTCATGCTGCAACTGGCGCGCGACAAGGGCACCGCGTTCGTCATGGTGACCCACGACGAATCGCTCGCCGCGCGCTGCGACCGCGTGGTGCGGCTGACTTCGGGCGTGCTCGGTTGAGCCGCAGAAACGCTGTGCCTGCGCCCTGCGCACCGCTCATTTGTTTGCTATTAAATTAATAGCTATATACCGTTGATTTGATTGCGCTGGAGCCTGTTTATGCCCTCAGTCGCTGCCGAGCCCCTTTTGCCTCCCTTGGCGATCACCCAGGGCGATCCTGCGGGCATCGGCCCGGAAATCGTCGCCAAGGCGTTCCGTGATGCGCCCGACGAATTGCGTGGCTGCTTCGTGGTGGGCGACCTGGCCACGCTGCGCCGCGCCGTCCGCTGCATCGTGCGGGCCGGCGAGCCACTGCTGCCGGTGGCCACCATCGCAACGCCGGCCGAGGTGGCCGGGGTGCCGCCGCGCTGCATGCCGGTGCTGGCCCTGCCAGGGCTGCCGGGGCCGGTGCCTTTCGGCGAAGTGAGCGCGCAGGCGGGCCGGGCTGCGGCCGACTGCGTGGTCTGGGCGGCACGCGCGGCCCTGCGCGGCGAGGTTGCAGCCTTGGTCACCGCGCCGCTGCACAAGGAAGCCCTCAGCGCGGCGGGCGTGGACTTTCCAGGCCACACCGAACTGCTGCAGGCCGAGGCCGCGCGCCATGCCGGCGTGCCGCTGGGCGACATGCCCGTGCGCATGATGCTGGCCAGCGACGAACTGCGCACCGTGCTGGTGAGCATCCATGTCTCGCTGCGCGACGCCATCGACGCCGTCACCCACGACAACGTGCTGGACACCCTGCGCATCACCCACGAGGCCTTGCTGCGCAGCCTGGGCCGTGCCCCGCGCATCGGCGTGGCGGGGCTGAACCCGCATGCGGGCGAGGGCGGACTGTTCGGCCGCGAAGAGGTGGAAGTGATCGTGCCCGCCATCGCCGCTGCCCGCCAGCAGGGCGTGGATGCGCACGGCCCCTACGCGCCCGACACCGTCTTCATGCGAGCGCGCAGCACGCCGCAGCGCCCGGGAGAGTTCGACGCAGTGCTGGCGATGTACCACGACCAGGGGCTCATCCCGGTCAAGTACCTGGGCGTGGACAAGGGCGTGAACGTCACGCTCGGCCTGCCGCTGGTCCGCACCAGTCCCGACCACGGCACCGCATTCGACATCGCGGGCGAGGGCGTGGCCGACGCGTCGAGCCTGATCGAAGCCGTGCGCATGGCGCGCCGGCTGGCCGCCGCTCACTGAGTCACCGCGCGCGGGCATGCGGCGCCGAGGCCCTTAGATCGGCCTCGGACCCCACTCCGTGTCAGCGCTTGAGGCTGTCCCGGATCTCGCGCAGCAGCACGATGTCTTCCGGCGTGGCCACCGGTGCAGGCGCCGGAGCCGGTGCCTGGCGCTTCAGGCGGTTGATCTGCTTGACCATCATGAAGATGATGAAAGCCAGGATCAGGAAATTGACCGCCACGGTGATGAAGTTGCCGTAGGCCAGCACGGGCACGCCGGCTTTCTTGAGCGCATCGAGCGTCTGCGGAACGCCCGGTGGCACCGTGCCCAGCACGACGAACAGGTTGGAAAAATCCAGCCGCCCGAATACCAGCCCCACCACCGGCATGATCAGGTCGCTGACGACCGAGTCCACGATCTTGCCGAACGCGCCGCCGATGATCACGCCGACCGCCAGATCTACCACATTCCCCTTGATCGCGAACTCTCGGAATTCTTGTGCAATGCCCATTTCGACCCTCCTTGATATAGCTGAAAACCCTGTCAGTATTGCCCAGGTTTAAGGGTGTTAACGCCTAGGAATACCCATTTTCACTCCGCTACAATTCCGCGATTGACCCCACCAGCGAAGTACAACGAGGACACCCATGAGTGAAACTCCAATCGACTCCAGCAAGAGGACGTGGCTCATCGCGTCTGGCTGCGCTGGTGCCGTGGGCGGCGTAGCGACTGCCGTACCGTTCGTGAGCACGTTCCAGCCTTCTGAAAAGGCGAAGGCGGCAGGCGCCGCGGTCGAAGTGGACATTTCCGATCTCAAGCCGGGCGAAAAGGTCACGGTCGAATGGCGCGGCAAGCCCGTGTGGATCATCAAGCGCACGCCTGAGCAACTGGCGGCGCTCCCCTCGCTCGACGCGCAGCTGGCCGACCCGAAGTCCGAGCGCAAGCAGAGCGAACTCACCCCCGAATACGCCCGCAACGAGGCGCGCTCCATCAAGCCCGAAATCCTGGTGGCCGTGGGCATCTGCACCCACCTGGGCTGCTCGCCTTCGGACAAGTTCGTGCCCGGCGCGCAGCCTTCGCTGCCCAACGACTGGAAGGGCGGTTTCCTGTGCCCCTGCCATGGTTCCACGTTCGACATGGCCGGCCGCGTTTTCAAGAACAAGCCCGCGCCGGACAACCTCGAAGTGCCTCCCCACATGTACCTGTCGGAGACCAAGCTCCTGATCGGTGAAGACAAGAAGGCATAGGGAGAACCAAATGGCCCACGAATTCAAGGACATCTCCCCCAACGCCTCCACCGGCGCGAAGGTCACCAACTGGTTCGAGAACCGGTTTCCGACCGCGTTCGATGCCTACCGCGTTCACATGTCGGAGTACTACGCTCCGAAGAACTTCAACTTCTGGTACATCTTCGGCTCGCTCGCGCTCCTGGTGCTGGTGATCCAGATCGTCACCGGCATCTTCCTGGTGATGCACTACAAGCCCGACGCCACCAAGGCGTTCGAGTCGGTCGAGTACATCATGCGCGACGTGCCCTGGGGCTGGCTCATCCGCTACATGCACTCCACGGGGGCATCGGCCTTCTTCGTCGTGGTGTACCTGCACATGTTTCGTGGGCTGCTCTACGGCTCATACCGCAAACCGCGCGAACTGGTGTGGATCTTCGGCTGCGCCATCTTCCTGGCGCTGATGGCCGAAGCCTTCATGGGCTACCTGCTGCCCTGGGGCCAGATGTCGTACTGGGGCGCCCAGGTGATCGTGAACCTGTTCGCGGCGATTCCTTTCATCGGCCCCGATCTGGCGCTGCTGATCCGCGGCGACTACGTGGTGGGCGATGCGACGCTGAACCGCTTCTTCAGCTTCCACGTGATCGCCGTGCCGCTGGTGCTGCTGGGTCTGGTGGTGGCGCATTTGCTGGCGCTGCACGATGTGGGCTCCAACAACCCCGACGGCGTCGAAATCAAGGGCCCCAACGCCCCGCGCGACGAAAAGGGCCATCCGCTCGACGGCATTCCTTTCCACCCCTACTACACCGTGCATGACATCTTCGGGGTGTGCGTGTTCCTGTTCATCTTCTCGGCCGTGGTGTTCTTTGCGCCCGAGTTCGGTGGGTACTTCCTCGAGTACAACAACTTCATTCCGGCCGATCCGCTCAAGACGCCAGCGCACATCGCGCCCGTCTGGTACTTCACGCCGTTCTATTCGATGCTGCGCGCCATCACCAGCGAAATGATGTACGCCCTCATCGGCTGCGTGGTGCTGGCCGCCGGCTTCGGCGTGGTCAAGGGCCGTCTGCCGGCGTTCATCAAGGTGGCGATCGTGGCCGTGGCGGCCGCAGCCATCGCGCTCATGCTGTCGATCGACGCCAAGTTCTGGGGCGTGGTCGTGATGGGCGGCGCGGTCATCATCCTGTTCTTCCTGCCGTGGCTGGACATGAGCCCGGTGAAGTCGATCCGCTATCGTCCCAGCTGGCACAAGTACATGTACGGCATCTTCGTGATCAACTTCGTCGCACTGGCCTATCTGGGCGTGCAGCCGCCGTCGCCGCTGGGCGAGCGTGTGTCGCAGGTGGGTACGCTGTTCTATTTCGGATTCTTCTTGCTCATGCCCTGGTGGAGCCGGCTCGGCGAGCCCAAGCCCGTGCCGGACCGCGTGATCTTCACGGCGCATTGAGCGGGAGACGCATTCCATGAAAAAAATCATCCTCACGCTGATCGCGGCCCTTGGCATCGCCACGGGTGCGCAGGCTGCCGAAGGCGGCATCGCCTGGGACAAGGCGCCCGTCCAGACCAACGACACCGCCTCGCTGCAAAACGGCGCCAAGCTGTTCGTCAACTACTGCCTGAGCTGCCACTCGGCCGCATTCATGCGGTTCAACCGGCTCAAGGACATCGGCCTCACCGATCAGCAGATCAAGGACAACTTGCTGTTCACCACTGAAAAAGTGGGCGAGACCATGAAGTCCACCATCGACCCGCGCCAGGCCAAGGACTGGTTCGGCGCCAATCCGCCCGACCTCACCGTGATCGCCCGTTCGCGTGCCGGACACGGCGGAACGGGGGCCGATTACCTCTATACCTTCCTGCGCACTTTCTATCGCGACGAGACCAAGGCCACGGGATGGAATAATCTCGCCTTCCCGAGCGTTGGCATGCCACACGTGCTCTGGCAACTTCAGGGCGATCGCCGCCCCGTGTTCGAAGAGCAGGAAAGCCATGGCCACAAGACGGAAGTTTTCAAAGGCTGGACGCAAGTGAGCCCAGGCACCCTGAGCCCGCTTCAATACGACCAGGCCGTGGGTGATCTCGTCAATTACCTGCAGTGGATGGGCGAGCCAGCGCAAAATACCCGGTTGCGCGTAGGCGTCTGGGTTTTGATTTTCCTCGGTGTATTCACGGTGATTGCCTGGAGGCTGAACGCAGCTTTCTGGAAAGACATCAAGTAATCGCACCTACCGCCTGCGGCGCCGGACTGGCGCTGCTCAGGTTTACAGAGTGGTCGCATCCTGCGCCCACTCTTTTTGATTTTTAGGAGCCTCTCACCATGATGGTGCTTTATTCGGGTACGACCTGCCCCTTCTCCCATCGCTGCCGTTTCGTTCTGTTCGAGAAGGGAATGGACTTCGAAATCCGCGATGTGGACCTGTACAACAAGCCCGAAGACATCAGCGTGATGAACCCCTACGGACAGGTGCCGATCCTGGTCGAGCGCGATCTGATCCTGTACGAATCGAACATCATCAACGAGTACATCGACGAACGCTTCCCGCATCCGCAGCTGATGCCCGGCGACCCGGTGGACCGCGCCCGCGTGCGCCTGTTCCTGCTGAACTTCGAGAAGGAACTGTTCATTCACGTGAACATTCTCGAATCGCGTGCCACCAAGGGCAACGAAAAGGCCCTGGAGAAGGCCCGCGCCCACATCCGTGACCGCCTCACGCAGCTGGCCCCCGTGTTCCTCAAGAACAAGTACATGCTGGGCGAGAATTTCTCGATGCTGGACGTGGCCATTGCGCCCCTGCTCTGGCGCCTGGACTACTATGGCATCGACCTGAGCAAGAACGCCGCGCCGCTGCTCAAGTATGCTGAGCGCATCTTCTCGCGTCCTGCGTACATCGAAGCGCTGACGCCCTCCGAAAAAGTCATGCGCAAGTGATTGCGCGATCCTTCCTTCTCGCACGCCACCATGATGAATGCCCAGGATTCCACCTCCACTCGCCCCTATCTCATTCGGGCCCTGTATGAGTGGTGCACCGACAACGGGCTGACGCCTTATGTGGCGGTGCGGGTGGACGAATCGGTTCAGGTGCCGCGCGAGTATGTGAAGGATGGCGAGATCGTGCTCAACATCAGCTACGACGCGACCAGCGCGTTGCAGCTGGGCAATGATTTCATCGAGTTCAAGGCGCGCTTCGGCGGCAAGCCACGCGACATCATGGTTCCCGTGGGCCGCGTGATCGCCATCTATGCGCGCGAAAACGGCCAGGGCATGGCGTTTCCGCCACCAGTGGACGTGCTCGAGCCCAGCGAAGGCGGCGTGCTGTCTTCCACGGTGCTCTCCGCTGCCGTCTCGCCAGCAGAGTCAGAGCCTTCCGCAGGCTCGGAAGATCGCGTGGTGCAGCTCGTTTCCACCGATTCGCCGCCGGACGACGGTGGTACGCCACCCCGGCCGGCATCGCCGGGCGCAGGCGGCCGGCCCTCGCTCAAACGCATCAAATAGCGTTTCCAGGCTGCTTCACCGCCTTTCGCGCGGCTAGAATGCAGCCTTCGCCGATTTAGCTCAGTTGGTAGAGCACCCGCCTTGTAAGCGGTAGGTCGTCAGTTCGATTCCGACAATCGGCGCCATCTTTTTTAGACTCCCTTTGCCATGCCTTCCCTTGCGGACTTCAGGTTTGGATTTTGAGGCGAATGGAGTTAACCTCCCACCCCCGACTGCGCAAATGCGCCTGCAAGGCAGGCAGCAGCTGGCGCACTTTGGCTGCCGCTGCGTTGCTGCGCACCAGCAGGCACCACGTCGGGCCTTCGATCGGACCTGCCTGAATGGCGGGCCGCAATGTGGCAGGGATCAGTAGCTCGACGGCTTTGAGCCGCTCCGTGGATTCGCGTGTCAGCGCCGCCAGCTTGGCCAACGTGGGGGACTCCTGCGTGGCTTGAAGCAGGGTGACGGCTTGGTGACGGCGGTTCATGGCAATGCGCCGCGCGGCGCGGAGAAATGTAGTGCACTTGATTATCACGGACGCCCGGCTGGCGCGAAGCCGGGCCATACACCTGACGGGGACACGGCTCTTGGCGGCGGGTCTGCTGGTGTCGTTCACCATCATGCTGGTCGCGGCCATGCTGTATCACTGGGTTTTTCTCAAGGGCGCGCGTGAAGGATGGCCCGTCATCGGATCGCTGGTCAAGCTCGTCGCCAAGGATGAAATGGAAGAGCGTGATCGCTTCATGCGCGCCAATCTCGATGCCATGGCACGCAAGGTCGGCGAGATGCAGGCGCGGGTCATGCAGCTGGAGTCCCTGGGGGAGCGCGTTCTGGGCCTGGCGGGCATGCCGGCGTCGGAATTGTCGCGCCCGCCAGGGCAGGGCGGGGCGCTGGTTTCGGGCCATCCGATGGACATGCAGGAGCTGCAGCGGACGCTGGACGATCTGGCCCAGCTCACCGACCGCCGCGTGGACTTGATGACGGTGGTCGAGTCACGGCTTTTCGACCAGCACATCCGAAAGCACATGGTGCCCACGCAGGCGCCGGTGCTGGGCAAGGTACCGGGCTCGGCATTCGGCTGGCGCATCGATCCCATCACCGGCCATTCGGCGCTGCACACCGGGCTTGACTTTCAGGCGGATACCGGCACGGCCATTCTTGCGGCGGCCGGCGGCGTGGTCGTCGCGCAGGAATGGCATCCTGCGTACGGCAACATGATCGAAGTGGACCACGGCAACCAACTGGTCACGCGTTATGCGCATGCCTCAAAGACCCTGGTGAAACGCGGTGATCTGGTGCGCCGCGGCCAGAAAATTGCCGAGGTCGGCACGACGGGCCGCTCCACCGGGCCGCACCTGCATTTCGAGGTCCTGGTGCAAGGTGTTCCCCAGGATCCGCAGAAATTTCTCATGGCTGGCGCCCAGGCGCCATCGACCCGGGTGGCGAGTGCCGGACCACCCCAGAAGGCCGATGCCCAGCCCCTCACCCCGCGCAGGTAAAATCTGCGGTCCGGAACTGCCGCCAACGGTTGCACAACTTGCAACCCGAGAACGCAGCCCCACCTGAACTCACTTCTTCTTTAGGGATTCTGGTCGCGCCTTGCGCCTTCGGGCACGTGGCGCGGTCCTGCTCGCATGGCCACCAATTTCCTCACCAAACTATTCGGCAGCCGCAATGACCGGCTCCTCAAGCAATACCGCAAGACGGTGGCCCGCATCAATGCGATGGAGCCCGACTACGAAAAGCTGAGTGACGAGGCGCTGCGCGCCAAGACCGCCGAGTTCAAGGAACGCGTCTCCAAGGGCGAATCGCTGGACGACCTGCTGCCCGAGGCTTTCGCCGTGGTGCGCGAAGGCTCCAAGCGGATCATGAAAATGCGGCATTTCGACGTCCAGCTGCTGGGCGGCATGGCGCTGCATTACGGCAAGATTTCCGAAATGCGCACGGGCGAAGGCAAGACGTTGACCGCCACGCTGCCCGTGTACCTGAATGCGTTGTCGAACGAGGGCGTGCACGTGGTGACGGTGAACGATTACCTCGCCAACCGTGATGCGCAGTGGATGGGGCGCCTGTACAACTTCCTCGGCCTGACCGTCGGCATCAACCTGCCGCAGGCCCCGCGCGAAGAAAAGCAGGCCGCCTACCAGGCCGACATCACCTACGGCACCAACAACGAATACGGCTTCGATTACCTGCGCGACAACATGGTGTACGAGTCGCGTGACCGGGTGCAGCGCGGGCTGAACTTCGCCATCGTCGACGAGGTGGACTCCATCCTGATCGACGAGGCCCGCACGCCGCTGATCATCAGCGGCCAGGCGGAAGACCATACCGCGATGTACATCGCCATGAATGAGGTCGTGCCGCTGCTGGTGCGCCAGGAAGGCGAAGCCGATCCACGCACTGGCGAGGGCGTGACCAAGCCAGGCGACTTCACGCTCGACGAAAAGACGCACCAGGTATTCCTCACCGAGCAGGGCCACGAGACGGCCGAGCGCGTGCTGGCCAGCCGCGGGCTGATCGCCGAAGGCGCCTCGCTCTACGATCCCGCCAACATCACGCTCATGCACCACCTGTATGCTGCGTTGCGGGCCAACCATCTGTACCACCGCGACCAGCACTATGTGGTGCAGGATGGCGAGATCGTCATCGTCGACGAATTCACGGGCCGCCTCATGTCGGGCCGCCGCTGGAGCGAAGGGCTGCACCAGGCCGTCGAGGCCAAGGAAGGCGTGGGGATCCAGGCCGAGAACCAGACGCTGGCGTCCATCACGTTCCAGAACTATTTCCGCCTGTACAAGAAGCTGGCGGGCATGACCGGAACGGCCGACACCGAGGCCTACGAGTTCCAGGAAATCTACGGCCTCGAAACCGTGGTGATCCCGCCCAACCGCCCCAGCAAGCGCGACGATCAGCTCGACCGTGTCTACAAGACCACGCGCGAAAAGTACGAGGCTGCGATCAAGGACATCCGCGAGTGCCACGAACGCGGCCAGCCCGTGCTCGTGGGCACCACGTCGATCGAGAACTCGGAAATCATCGACCAGCTGCTGCAGAAAGAAGGCTTGCCGCATCAGGTGCTGAATGCCAAGCAGCATGCCCGTGAGGCCGACATCGTGGCGCAAGCAGGCCGCGCCGGCATGATCACCATCGCCACCAACATGGCTGGTCGTGGTACGGACATCGTGCTGGGCGGCAACATCGAAAAGGCGCTGGCCGCCATCGAGAACGACGAGTCGCTCGATGCTGCCACCAAGGAAAGCCGCCTGGCCGAAGTGCGGGCGCAGTGGACGCGTGACCACGAAAAGATCAAAGAGTTGGGTGGGCTGCGCATCATTGCCACCGAGCGCCATGAGTCGCGCCGCATCGACAACCAGTTGCGTGGCCGCTCCGGCCGCCAGGGCGATCCTGGCTCCTCGCGGTTCTATCTGAGCCTGGACGATTCGCTGATGCGCATCTTCGCGGGCGACCGCGTGAAGGCGATCATGGACCGCCTCAAGATGCCCGATGGCGAAGCCATCGAAGCCGGCATCGTCACGCGCAGCATCGAGTCGGCGCAGCGCAAGGTCGAAGCGCGCAACTTCGATGTCCGCAAGCAATTGCTGGAGTACGACGACGTCTCCAACGATCAGCGCAAGGTGATCTACCAGCAACGCAACGAGATCTTGGATGCGACCGATCTGTCGGGCTTGATCGCCAACATGCAGGAAGACTGCCTCACCGATCTGGTACGCCAATATGTGCCGGCTGAATCGGTGGAAGAGCAGTGGGACCTGCAAGCGCTTGAAAAATCGCTGGCCGAGGAATGGCAGATTCAGTTGCCACTGAAGCAAGAGGTCGATAGCGCGCACGCGATCACCGACGAAGAAATTCTCGAAAAGGTGCTCACGGCCGGCAAGGCTGCATTCCAGGCCAAGGTGGCCTTGGTGGGGCAAGAGAATTTCAACCAGTTCGAACGTGCCGTGCTGCTGCAGAGCTTCGATTCCAACTGGCGCGATCACCTGGCGGCGCTGGATTACCTGCGGCAAGGCATTCACCTGCGCGGCTACGCGCAGAAGCAGCCGAAGCAGGAATACAAGCGCGAGGCGTTCGAGTTGTTCCGCCAGCTCATCGACCAAGTCAAGAACGAAGTCACCAAGATCCTGATGACGGTGCAGGTGCAGTCCCCTGCGCAGCTGGACGAAGCGGCCGAAGCGCTGGAGAGCCGCGCCGAGAACATCGCCAACGTGACGTATACCGCGCCAACCGAAACCGGAGAGGTCGAGGTCCGCTCCGAGGCCGCCATGGCTGCAGATACCGCCACCGGCGACGTCCCTCGGGTGGGTCGCAACGATCCTTGTCCTTGCGGCAGCGGGAAGAAGTACAAGAGCTGTCACGGCCGTCTCGACTGACAGTCCGTTGCCGTCCCGCACAGAATGCGGGGTGGCGACAAGGCGCCCTGCCTGCAAGGCTCGGCGAGGCGGGCCGAGACTGCGTCTTGGGCCCGTCATGAAGGCAGGCTAGGCTGGCTCGCGTCACAGGGAGAAGGGCGCAAGGATGATCGACAAGCGGTTTTTCCCGCGGCAGGTGGTAGAGGCCCGCGGGAACCGATGGGACTGGGCCTTGCTTCCGCTGGTGCTGGCAGTGCTGTTCGCGCTTGCCTGGGGCGGTTCGCAGATGGCGCGCCCCTATCAGGTGGGCGACGTGCTTCCGCTGTCGCTGGACCCCTGGATGCTGCCGTATTACCTGCTGCGCACCACGCTTCGCATGTTCATTGCGCTTGGTGCGTCGCTGGTGTTTGCTTGCATCTTTGCCGCGCTCGCCGCTAAGTACCGGGCGGCGGAGCGGGTGATGGTGCCGCTCTTGGACATTCTCCAGTCCATCCCGATCCTCGGTTTTTTGTCGATCACCGTCACCGGGTTCATCGCGCTGTTCCCGGGCAACCTGTTCGGTGTCGAATGCGCCGCCATCTTCGCCATCTTCACCTCGCAGGCCTGGAACATGGCATTCAGCCTGTACCAGTCCATGCGCACCGTGCCGTCCGAGCTTCGCGAAGCTGCCGCGGTGTTTCAGCTTTCGGGCTGGCAGCGGTTTTGGCGGCTGGAGCTTCCCTTTGCCATGCCGGGGCTGCTGTGGAACATGATGATGTCGATGTCCGGCGGCTGGTTCTTCGTGGTGGCGTCGGAGGCCATCTCGGTGTCGCACCAGGACATCAAGCTGCCGGGCGTAGGGTCGTACATCGCCCTGGCCATCGAAGCACGCGATCTGGGCGCTATCGGCTGGGCGATCGTGGGCATGCTGGTGGGCATCGTGCTGTACGACCAGTTGTTCTTCCGACCTCTCATTGCTTGGGCGGGCAAGTTCCGTTTTGAAGAAGGCGGCAGCGAGGCCCAGCCAACCTCTTGGCTGCTTTCGTGGATGCGGCGCACGGCGCAGCTCAAGCGGGTGGCGGCACTGTTTGTCGTGCCGTTGGAGTGGTCGCTCACGCGGCTGCGGCGGCGCCATGACGGCACGTCGATTCGCGCGCGGCCATCGGTTCCCCATCCAGCGCTCACCCGTGCTGGCGATGCCGTGTTGGCGGCAGCGGTGATGCTGGCACTGATCTGGCTCGTGCACTTCATTCACAGCGAGGTCGGCTGGAGCGAAGTAGGGCATGTCTTCGTGCTGGGGACTTATACGCTCGTGCGTGTGGTGGTGCTGATCCTTCTGGCCGCAGTGGTCTGGGTACCGGTGGGTGTCTGGATCGGCATGAATCCCCGCTGGGCCGGCCGCCTGCAGGCGGTCGCGCAGTTCCTGGCCGCGTTTCCGGCCAACCTGATGTTTCCGCTGGCCGTGGTCCTGATCGTCCGCTGGCACCTTGACCCGAACCTCTGGCTCGCACCGCTGATGGTGCTGGGCACGCAGTGGTATTTGCTCTTCAACGTGATCGCCGGGGCGTCGAGCGTGCCTTCCGAGTTGCGCTATGCCGCGCAGAACCTGGGGCTGACGGGCTGGCTGCGCTGGCGGCGCTATCTGTTGCCTGCGGTGTTTCCCAGCTTCGTCACCGGCGCCATCACGGCCAGCGGAGGCTCTTGGAACGCCAGCATCGTGGCCGAGTACGTCACCTGGGGTGACACGACGCTGCAGGCGGACGGGCTGGGCAGCTACATCGCCCATATGACAGCCATCGGAGACTTCCCACGGATCGCGCTGGGCATCGGAGTGATGTGCGTGTTCGTCATGGGTATGAACCACTTCGTGTGGCGGCGCCTCTATGCGATGGCGGAAAACCGCATGCATTCCTGAGGCCTGGAACGAAAGAATCGAAATGTCACCCGAGTCCCCCATCGCAGAACTGGTTCAGGTCGGTAAGTCCTTTCGCTCCAGCGACGGCACTGCACGGTCGGTGCTGGAGGGGGTGGATCTCGTGCTGCAGGACGGCGAGATCGTCGCGCTGCTTGGCCAGTCGGGGTCGGGTAAGTCCACGCTGCTGCGCATCCTGGCCGGTCTCGTTCCGGTGGACGGTGGCGACGTGCGCTATCGCGGCCAACCGCTGTATGGTCCGGCACGCGGCATCGCCATGGTGTTTCAGTCGTTTGCGTTGTTTCCCTGGCTGACCGTGCAGCAGAACGTAGAGCTTGGCCTGGAGGCGCGCGGTGTCGCGCCTGCGGAGCGGTCGCGCCGGGCCAGTGCCGCGATCGAGCTGATCGGGCTGTCCGGCTTCGAAGGGGCACTGCCCCGCGAATTGTCGGGTGGCATGCGCCAGCGTGTGGGCATTGCGCGCGCGCTCGTGGTCGAACCCGAAGTGCTGCTGATGGACGAAGCGTTCTCGGCCCTTGACGTGCTCACGGGCGAGCGCCTGCGCGATGACATCCTCGAACTCTGGGGCAGCGGCAGCATGCCCACGCGCGCCATGCTCATCGTGTCGCACAACATCGAAGAAGCCGTGCTCATGGCCGATCGGGTTCTGGTGTTTGCCAGCAACCCGGGCCGTGTTCGAGCCGAGTTGCCCATCCGCTTGCCACGCCCCCGCCATCCCGACAGCCTGGAGGTGCGCGCCCTCATCGACGAGGTCTATGGACTCATGACGGCGCGTCAGCCCGGGACCGGTCGCCCCGCTGCCGACGCAGTCCGCATGCATCTTGCCGACCAGTTGCCAGCTGCCGATGTGGGACGCATGGAAGGGCTGTTGGAGCGCCTTTCCGAAGCGCCTTTCAACGGCCGTGCCGACCTGCCGCGCATCGCTGAAGACGCCGAGTTGGCCGACGATGAATTGCTGGTCCTGGCCCAGGCGCTGGCGCTGTTGGGCTTTGCGCAATTGGCCGATGGCGACCTGCACCTCACCGCGCTCGGACAGCGCTACGTGCTGGCGCCCAACACCGTCCGCCAGCCCTTGTTTGGCCAACAGTTGCTTGCCCATGTGCCCTTGGCCGCTCACATGCGCCACAGCCTGGAGCAAGACCCTGCCGGCGAGTTGCCGGAAAAGCCTTTTCTGCGCCTGCTGCATGAAAGCCTGGATGCGGCCGAGGCCGAACGCGTGTTGCGGACGGTCATCGAGTGGGGGCGCTACGGCGAAGTGTTCGAATACGATTTCCACACCGGACTGATCCACCTGCCCGATGGCAATGCGGTGCAGTCGGGCCCCAGGGCTGCACCCTAGAATCAGCGGTTTTTGCAGCGCTTTCCCCCCGCTCCTTTTTTCTTTTTTCACCAGCCGAGATCCATCACCATGCCCGTGAACCTGATTGCGCCGAATCCTGCAGACCTGCACCCTGTGCCCGGCGTACGCCTGGGTGTAGCGATGGCTGGGATACGCAAGGCCAACCGCCGCGACCTCACCGTGCTGCTGATCGATGAAGGCGCCACCGTGGCTGGCGTGTTCACGCAAAACCGATTCTGCGCCGCGCCAGTGCAGGTGTGCCGGGAACATCTGGCCGGTGGGCAGGCCATTCGCGCCGTCGTGATCAACACGGGCAATGCCAATGCCGGCACCGGAGCGGAAGGGCTGGCACGTGCACGCTCCACCTGTGAGGCCGCCGCTGGCCTGCTGGGGTTGTCGCCATCGCAGGTGCTGCCGTTTTCCACCGGCGTGATCATGGAGCCTCTGCCGGTGGACCGGATCGAGGCCGGGCTGCCTGCGGCCATTGCAGACGCGCAACCCGACCACTGGGCGCAGGCTGCCGAAGGCATCATGACCACGGACACGTTGCCCAAGGCCTTCAGCCGTCAGGTGCAGATCGACGGGGCCACCGTGACCGTGACGGGCATCAGCAAGGGCGCGGGCATGATCCGCCCCAACATGGCCACCATGCTGGGCTTTATAGCAACCGACGCCCGCATCGAGCCTGCGCTGTTGCAGCCGCTGCTGCGCGAATTGGCGGACCGCTCGTTCAATCGGGTCACGATTGACGGCGACACATCCACCAACGATTCGTTCGTGGCCATTGCCACGCAGCAGGCCGACCATGCGCCGATCGTGTCGATGGACAGCCCTGAAGGGCAATCGCTCAAGGCGGCGATGCTGGAGGTCGCTCAAAAGCTCGCGCAGGCCATCGTGCGCGACGGGGAGGGCGCTACCAAATTCATCACCGTGCGCGTCGAGGGTGGAAAGACCGCTGAGGAATGCCGGCTGGTGGCCTATGCGATCGCTCACTCGCCGCTCGTCAAAACGGCATTCTTTGCCAGCGACCCGAACCTGGGCCGCATTCTGGCGGCGGTGGGCTACGCAGGCATCGGCGATCTGGACCAGACCCTCATCGAATTGCACCTGGATGACGTTCACGTGGTCACCCAAGGCGGGCGCAATCCCAGCTACCGCGAGGAAGATGGTCAGCGTGTCATGAAACAAAGCGAAATCATCGTCCGAGTGGGCCTTGGCCGTGGCGATGCCGCGGACACCGTATGGACTTGCGATTTCAGCCACGAGTACGTGACGATCAACGCCGATTACCGGTCCTGATTCCGGTGGCCGCCACAACCCCTATGAACGAAGCCTTTGAACATCTGATGCTCCGGGCGGAGCAATTGATCTCCCGCATCGAAGCCGTGCTGCCGCAGACTTTATCGGCGCCGGATTGGTCTTCGGCCATCGCGTGGCGTTATCGCCGGCGCAGCGGCGGCCATGGCACGCTGGAGCCGGTACGGCATGTGGCCGGCATGGGATTGGACGAGCTTAAGGAAATCGACGCTCAGAAGGAAAAGATCCAGCGCAACACATTGCAGTTCGTTGAGGGCCGTCCCGCCAACAACGTGCTGCTGACCGGCGCCCGCGGCACGGGAAAGTCGTCGCTCATCAAGGCTTGTCTGAACACCTATGCGCCGAAAGGCTTGCGCCTCATCGAGGTGGACAAGGCCGACCTGACGGATTTGCCCGACATCGTGGAAATCGTGGCCGACAGGCCTGAGAAATTCATCGTCTATTGCGACGACCTGAGCTTCGAAGATGGCGAGCCTGGGTACAAGGCCCTCAAATCGATCCTTGACGGCTCAGTGGCTGCTTCCACGCCGAATGTGCTGGTGTATGCCACCAGCAATCGACGTCACCTGCTGCCCGAGTACCTCAAGGAAAATCTTTCGTACACCCACACGGAAGACGGAGAAGTACATCCCGGCGAAGTGGTGGAGGAAAAAATCTCCCTCTCCGAGCGGTTCGGCCTGTGGGTCAGCTTCTATCCGTTTAGCCAGGACGAATACCTGGCCATCGTGGCGCAGTGGTTGTCGTCGCTGGGTGTGGGTGAGTCCGACATTGCCTCAGCGCGTCCCCAGGCCTTGGTTTGGGCGCTGGAGCGGGGTTCTCGCAGCGGCCGGGTGGCCTACCAGTTCGCGCGCGACTTTGCGGGGCGGCAGCATGGTTGATTCCGCTGCCGTAACCCAAGCCAGAGCGCATACCAACGTGGCTGTCGGCATCCTGCTGCGGGCGGATGGCTCCATGCTGCTGTCCACCCGACCACCAGGCAAACCTTATGCAGGGTATTGGGAATTTCCGGGGGGTAAGCTGGAGGCTGGCGAAACCGTTGAGCAAGCCTTACGCCGTGAACTGATCGAGGAGTTGGGGGTCACCATCGGCGCCGCTTCCGTGTGGAAGGTGACCGAGCACGACTATCCCCATGCCCTGGTGCGGTTGCATTGGTGCAAGGTGTGGGAGTGGCAGGGCGACTTTGAAATGCGCGAAGGCCAGACGATGGCTTGGCAGCAGTGGCCTTTGCAAGTCGCGCCCGTGTTACCGGGTGCCTATCCCGTGCTTGAATGGCTGGCCCAAGAGCGAGGAGAAGTCTTCGATCCTGCTGTTGTGGGTTTGCTATAAAAATAATAGCTATTCACGCTTATAGAGTACGCGCTGGAGGCTATTTATCCCATGAGCTTGGTGGGAGTTGAGGAAGGTGCGGATGCCTTTCGGAAGATTCCTGATCTTCCAGGGGAGCCTCTGTTGGGACACGAAATTCCTCGCTGGCCCATGCGCCCAGGTCGATTTGCTTGCAGCGTTCACTGCAAAAAGGACGAAATGGGTTGGACGGGCTATACAGGCTCTTGCCCCGGCATGCGGGACATGTCACATATTTGGCGCCCGGCTGGTCGGAGGACTGTGGCTTGGAACGGCTCATGGTCACAGGGCGCTCAAGCGCACAGGGTCAGTTCGAAAGCGGCATCTTCGTTGGCGGCGTGCAGTTTTCCGTCAGCATGCTGGCGCATCAGCCGGACGGAGACGATCAGGCGGTTGCCGCTGATCTCCGGAATGAGATCCAGCGAAGGATCGATGCGCAGGCGCAATAGTTGAAAGGTGCGGCCTTGGGGCAAGGTCTGCTGGAACTGGCCGTGGTCGGCTGCCACTTTCTGGGGTACACCCGAATCACGCAACAGTTTCAGAAGCACGTAAAGCGATTCTGCGAGCGGTGCCAGGGTGGTCGCCCAAGACTCCAGATCATGCTGGCGTTTTTCTGGGGCATGGTGCTGCCACGCGTAGTAGGCGGGCAGATCGAACCCGCAAGTGCCTCCAGGGATGCCGACCCGGCTGCGGATGCTCATCAGCCAATCGTTCTCTGCCAGCGCTTGGCCTGCCTTGCCGTTCTGCGCATTCAACCCTGCAAAGCAGCGGTCGAGCTGGGCAATGATTCCATCCAGCACGGCTTCGGAGATCGACGGATTGCCCCGATAGCCATCCAGTTGGTGCTTGTGCTTTTCCAGATCCTTGAGCACGTCAGATTTCAGATCGGCGCGCGCCGCGACATCCATGATTTCGAAGACCGTCACCAGAGCATAGTGATGGTCCAGCGGATGGTGGCGCGGAATCAACTCACCCAAGCGGCGAAACAGCTGCTCAAGCCGCAAATAGGTTCTCAGTCGTTCGTTGAAGGGATATTCGTAAAGGATCACGCTGCAGGGTTCCTGGGGCACACGGCTGGCGCTGCCAGCTTCGCGCATCCGATATGCCGCGCATCATAGCCCGAACCGCCGGGCGATCTGCAGGACCGCAGTCTGCAGCCCTTCCAGAGTAACCCCATCGTTGTGCAGCACGATATCCGCGGCCGCCCTCCGAGCCGTTCGAGATGCCTGGGAGGCCAAAATGCCCTCCACCGTCGCGCGCGGCAAGCCGTTGCGCTGCTGAACGCGCTGGATTTGCGTTTCGGTCGAACAATCGACCACTAAGATCTGGTCGAGCTGCTTTGTCCAGCGGCCCGACTCGACCAGCAGGGGAATGTCGAAGACGATCACCGTAGTGCCGTTTTGGGTGGCATGCGCCACTGCCGTCTGGGTCGCTTGTGATACCAAGGGATGGACGATGCTCTCCAGCCGCTGGCGCGCTATTGGATCGTTGAACACCAATTCTCGCATCCGTTCGCGATGCATTGCTCCGTGCTCGTCGATCAGCAAATCTCCGAAGACCTCACGAATAGGGCCGATGGCGGCCCCGAGCGGCGCCGTGACCTGGCGCGAAAGGTGATCAGCGTCGATCAAAGCAGCACCTTGGGCTACCAGCATCTGGGCAACCGTACTCTTTCCGCTGCCGATGCCGCCGGTCAGTCCCACGCGGAGGGCAGTCAGTCGCTCAGACTCCATGTCAAAGTCCCAAGCTGCGCAGCAATCCTTGCAGAATGGTTTCTGGGCCAAACACCATTGCAGCGAGTCCCGAGCCCACCAAAAAAGGACCGAAAGGGATATATCCGCCTTCACGCAATTGGCTGGCGAACTTCATTCCGATGCCTACAAACGCGCCAATCACCGAGGCGATGAGGATGATGGGCACCAGGGCTGGCCAGCCGAACCATGCGCCCAGCGCAGCGAACAGCTTGAAATCGCCATGTCCCATCCCCTCCTTGCCTGTGACGAGTTTGAAAGCCCAGTAAACCGTCCAAAGGGAAAGATAACCTGCCGCAGCACCCATGACGGATACGAACAGTGGCACGGTGGTCCATTGCAACGCCGAGGCAATCAAGCCTGCCCACAGCAAAGGGAGCGTGATGTCATCAGGCAACAGAGTGGTATCCCAATCGATGAATGCCAATGCCATCAAGGCGGCCGAAAAGCCGCACCACGCTGCAGCCGTGAGGGTCAATTCCCAATGCCAACCGCAAAAGAAAAAGAGGCTGCCCGTGGCCAACTCGACCAGAGGGTATCTGGGGCTGATTCGAATTTTGCAGGCGGAACAACGGCCTCTGAGCCACAGATAACTCAGAACTGGAATGTTCTCGTGCCATCTCACGATGTGCTCGCATGATGGGCAGCGTGATGGCGGGGTCGCTAGGTTGAACGATTCAGTATTCGCTACCGGCGCTTGTACCGAGGCCTCATTCTTATCTGTGAGCGCGACAAAATCCGCGCACTCTGCTGCCCATTGGCGCTCCATCATTTTTGGCAAGCGATGAATTACCACATTCAGGAAGCTACCGATCAGTAGACCCAGCAGGCCTAAGACGGCTGCGTTCTCCCAGACACCTAATTCCATTAGACGACTTGGCCCAGTTTGAAGATTGGGAGGTACATCGAAACCACGATGCCACCAATAATGGTCCCCAAAAATACGATGATGATTGGCTCCATCAGGCTGGACAATCCAGCGACCATTTCGTCAACTTCAGCTTCGTAGAAGTCAGCAGCCTTGCCCAGCATGTGATCGATCGAGCCAGATTCTTCACCGATCGCGCACATCTGAATCACCATCGACGGGAATACATTGGTATTGCCCATTGCGGCAGTCAAGCTGGTACCTGTAGATACCTCCTGCTGAATTTTTTCCGTGGCCATGGAATAGACTGAATTACCAGAAGCTCCGCCAACGGAGTCTAATGCTTCAACAAGCGGCACACCCGCTGCAAACATCGTGGACAAGGTCCGTGTCCAACGAGCAACGCAGGATTTATCGATCAGCGTACCAAAAACAGGAATGCGCAATAACAACCGATCCATAAAGATTTGCATCTTCTCGCTACGCCGCCAAGCCTGCATGAAAAAATAAAACCCACCGCCTATTACTCCAAAAATCAACCACCACCATTTTACGAATATTTCACTTATCCCCATTACTATGAGAGTCGGTGCTGGTAATTCTGCGCCAAATGAGGTAAAGACTTCTTTGAACGCTGGGATCACAAAAATCATGATCACGGTCACTACCACAAAAGCAACTATCACCACCGAAATAGGATACATCAACGCAGATTTTATCTTCGATTTGATGGCTTCGGTCTTTTCCATGTACATGGCCAGCCGGTCTAGCAGTGCTTCCAAAATACCAGCCGCTTCGCCAGCTTCCACCAGATTGCAGTAGAGACTGTCGAAGTACATAGGGTATTTGCGAAACGCCGCATTCAGCGAGGTGCCGGTTTCCACATCGCTTCGAATATCGTTGAGCAATTTGGTCACGCTGGCATTGGTATTGCCTCGACCAACAATATCGAACGATTGAAGCAGTGGCACCCCGGCCTTCATCATCGTGGCCATCTGACGAGTAAACAATGCAATATCTTTGGGCTTGATCTTCTTGCCCGAGCGCATGCGCCTTTTTTTGATCTTGGTTGGCAACACGCCTTGCCTGCGTAAAGTGGCTTGAACTTGGTTTTCACCAGCCGCTCTCACCTCTCCACGAATAATCTTGCCACTTCTGTCTTTACCCTCCCACTCGTAGACGAAGTCCTTGATATCCCTCGATGCGGCGGTTGCCATAATATTCCTCGCGACTCGCGTTATTCGTTGGTAACGGCCAAAACTTCTTCAAGAGAGGTCAGTCCCATTTTGGCTTTGTGAAGCCCTGCGTCGCGTAAGGAGCGTACACCTTCCGCCTTTGCCTGCTTTGCAATTTCCAAGGCACTCCCATCTCTCAAAATGATGCGTTGAATTTCTTCTGAAATCGGCATCACCTGATAGATACCCAATCGTCCTTTATACCCGTTGTTGCAGGCGGAGCAACCCACAGGTCTATAAGTGACCCACGTACCGTCGATTTCCTCGTCTTTGTAACCCGCTTCAAGCAATGTTTCATGAGGAATGTCTGCAGGTGTTTTGCAAGCGGGGCATAACCTGCGCGCCAAGCGCTGGGCAGTGATCAAAATGACGCTGGAGGCAATGTTGAACGGCGCAATGCCCATGTTGCGCATTCGAGTCAATGTCGTAGGCGCATCATTGGTGTGCAGTGTGGACAATACCAAGTGGCACAGTTTGTGCGGCCTTGATGGAAATATCTGCCGTTTCAAGATCGCGAATTTCACCGACCATAATAATGTCAGGATCTTGGCGCAGGAATGACTTCAGTGCTGTGGCAAAAGTCAGACCAGCCTTCTCGTTGACGTTGACTTGGTTGACGCCAGGCAAGTTGATTTCCGAAGGGTCTTCGGCAGTGGCAATATTGACACCGGCCTTGTTCAATAAATTGAGGCAGGTATAAAGGGAAACAGTTTTTCCTGATCCAGTTGGTCCTGTCACCAAGATCATGCCGTAAGGACGGCCAATCGCATGCATGAGCCTTTCTTTTTCCTCAGGCTCGTATCCCAGTGCATCAATTCCTAATTTCGCGCTGCTCGGATCCAAAATCCGAATAACGATCTTCTCCCCAAAGAGGGTTGGCAAAGTACTTACTCGAAAGTCAATGACCCGATCAGGCCCGACTTTGAGCTTCATCCTGCCATCTTGCGGAACGCGTTTTTCCGAAATGTCTAGGCGTGAAATAACCTTGATGCGTGATGCCAGTTTGTCTTTGATGGCTATCGGCGGAGATGCGATTTCGCGAAGTTCTCCGTCAATGCGAAATCGCACTCGGTATTGATGTTCGTAAGGCTCGAAATGCAGATCGGAAGCACGCATATTGAATGCGTCCACCAGCATTTTGTGAAGAAACTTGACAATGGGGGCGTCTTCGACGTCATTGGCTCCTGCATCTGAGTTATCAGGAGCCTCTTCTACCTTGACATCATCAAACTCAAAATCGCCGCCGCTCGACAGGCTCTCCATCGATTCGCCAACTGATTTGGTATTGGCTTCGACGAGTTTGATGAGTTTGTCGTATTCGGCAATGATCCAGTCCACGCCCATCTGAGTCGTGAACTTAATTTTTTCCGCAGCCTCCTGATCAGTGGGATCTGCAGTGGCAACAATCAATCTATTGTTGCGTTTGCTGAGCGCTACCACCCGATAGGCTTGGCAAATCTTGGGGTCAAGTAAATCTTTTGGGATGCGAAGAGGATCGATCGCCTCAAGATCCAGCAGAGGTGCACCAAACACGGCCGAGACAGTGTGTGCGAGCTCTGCTGCTGAAACAGCTCCAGACCCTGTCAGCTCAGCGATAAAGCTGGTCTTGCTGATCTGTGATTTGCGGAAGATGTCTTCCGCTGACTTCTGACTCAGCTTGCCGGCTGACATCAAAGCTCGGCCTAAGCCGGGCAAGGCAATTGCGGCGCCTTCTTTGGGTGCGATATCAACGGCCATGTAACCAGCAGAATCATGTGGATGGAAAGGAAACCATCCTAACATTGCCGAGGTGTTCAGGCCACGGATCAAGTGGGAGGATTGCAGCTAAACCACGAAACTGCGCACTAAGGTGGTCGGGGTGAGAGGATTCGAACCTCCGGCCTCTACGTCCCGAACGTAGCGCTCTACCAGGCTAAGCTACACCCCGAATTGAAGGCGGTTAAAGCCGCCTTCCTAGTAGCTGAGATGCCAATTCTATCAAGCCCTCTGTGTAGAGATTGGAGGGTAATTGCAGGGCTGCATCAATAGCCTGCTGTGCCTGCAGCGCCGCAGCATGCCGCGTCGCCTCAAGTGCCCCGGTGCTTTTGACGATTTGCACGATGGCTGGCAGTTTTTCTACAGCCCCCGTTTGGATTGCGCTTTCGATCAGGGCGCGTTGGTCATTGGTCCCACGTTGCATCGCAATGATCAATGGCAGAGTGACCTTGCCTTCGCGAAGATCGTCGCCAAGGTTTTTGCCCATTTCTGTTGAGTCGCCGTCGTAGTCCAGTACATCATCGATGACTTGAAAGGCGGTTCCGAGCGCCTGTCCGTAGGCCGCACAGGCCCGTTCCAATTCTGGTGAACTGCGGGCCAGAATGGCTGCCAGACGTGCACTCGCTTCGAAGAGCTTTGCCGTTTTTGATCGAATGACATCCAGGTAGCCTTGCTCATCCAGCGTGGCATCGTGAGTGTTCATGAGTTGCTGGACCTCACCCTCTGCAATCACGTTAGTGGCTTCGGAAAGAATCTGCATCACGCGCATGTCATCCGCATCGACCATCATCTGGAAAGCGCGGGAGTGCAGAAAGTCACCTACCAGCACACTGGCGGGATTGCCAAAATTCTCGTTGGCCGTGGGGCGTCCGCGCCGCAGAGTGGACTCGTCAACGACATCGTCGTGCAGCAGGGTTGCGGTATGAATGAACTCCACCACGGCTGCCAGATTGAAACGCTGAAAGCCTTTGTACCCCAGCGATCCACACATCAAAAGCAGCAAAGCTGGTCGCAAACGTTTGCCGCCCGCGGAAATGATGTACCGCGCGATGTCTCCAACGAGAGAGACTGACGAGTCGAGCCGGGCGGCGATGACTTTGTCCACCTCGTGCATGTCGTCGGCGATCAGGGCAAGAGTTGCAGAAGTGCTGGAAGTGGTGGTGGACAAGATGATCGTGTGCAGCGACGAAAAATGGATTATAGGAATCGCTTTGCGTGAGCCTGACGTCTCGTTCGCTCGCCGCTGCTAAAAGTCCGTTAGGGGACGATGTGGCTGAGTTGGCTAAAAAAGAGCTCCGTGCTATAGTCGCAGGCTCTGTGGAAATTCGTCCGCAGAACTCCATCCAAAGAGGTTTACATGTACGCGGTCATAAAAACCGGCGGCAAGCAGTATCGCGTTGCTTCCGGCGAAAAAATTAAAGTAGAACAGATTGCTGCGGACGTAGGCCAGGAAATTGTGATTGACCAGGTTCTGGCTGTCGGAAACGGCGCTGAAATCAAGGTTGGCACACCCCTGGTGTCCGGCGCAACCGTTACGGCTACTGTCGTGGCGCACGGCAAACACGACAAAGTGCACATCTTCAAGATGCGCCGTCGTAAGCACTATCAGAAACGCCAAGGCCATCGCCAGCAGTTCACCGAACTGCAAATCGGTGCGATCGCCGGTTAAAAGGAGTTGATGTCATGGCACAGAAAAAAGGCGGCGGCTCTACGCGAAACGGGCGCGATTCCAAGCCCAAGATGCTCGGTGTGAAGGCTTTCGGTGGCGAATTGATCAGCGCAGGCTCGATCATCGTGCGTCAGCGTGGCACGCGGTTCCATCCCGGCACCAATGTAGGTGTTGGCAAGGACCACACGCTGTTTGCACTGGTCGAGGGCCACGTGTCGTTCGGCACCAAGGGCGCACTGTCCAAGCACACGGTCAATGTGACGCCGGCTTAAAGCCCGTCCTTTGACGCTTTCGAAGCCCCGACCTGTCGGGGCTTTGTCGTTTTGGAAGTGCTTGCCGCGGATAGCGATGGCGCGTACCTTCTGAACTCTGTTTTGTAAACTGGATACCCATGAAGTTCGTCGACGAAGCCTTTATCGACATTTCTGCCGGAGACGGCGGGAATGGTTGTGTGTCGTTCCGGCATGAGAAATACAAGGAGTTCGGCGGACCCAACGGCGGGGATGGCGGCAGAGGCGGGCACGTCTTTGCCGTGGCCGATCCCAATTTGAATACGCTCGTCGATTTCCGTTATTCGCGACGTCATGAAGCCCGCCGCGGAGAACATGGAATGGGCTCGGACATGTTCGGTGCCGCAGGCGACGACATCACGCTCAAGATGCCGGTGGGCACCATCATCAGCGATTCGGAAACGGGTGAAGTGCTTTATGAATTGTTGGTCCCGGGCGAGGTGATCACGATCGCCAAGGGTGGTGACGGGGGTTTCGGAAATATGCGTTTCAAAAGCGCTATCAACCGTGCACCGCGCCAAAAAACACCAGGGTGGCCTGGCGAAAGAAAAAGTCTCAAGCTGGAATTGAAGGTGCTCGCCGATGTGGGCCTTCTGGGAATGCCCAACGCTGGCAAGTCCACCTTAATCGCCGCCATTTCCAATGCGCGCCCCAAGATCGCTGACTATCCATTCACGACCCTGCACCCTAATCTGGGCGTTGTGCGCGTGGGTCCTGAACAGAGCTTCGTTGTCGCGGATATTCCTGGATTGATCGAGGGCGCGTCTGAAGGGGCTGGGCTTGGGCATCAGTTTCTGCGTCACTTGCAGCGCACTCGGCTGTTGCTCCATGTGATCGATATGGCGCCTTTCGATGAGGCGGTGGACCCTGTCGCCCAGGCCAAAGCGATCGTGGGCGAACTCAAGAAGTACGACGCGGGTCTTTATGAAAAGCCGCGCTGGCTGGTGCTCAACAAGCTGGACATGGTGCCAACGGAAGAGCGCGAAGCCCGGGTGAAGGATTTCGTGAAGCGGTTCAAGTGGAAAGGGCCGGTCTTTGAGATTTCAGCCTTGACGCGTGAAGGCTGCGAATCATTGATCCACGCCATTTTCAAGCACGTGCAAGCGCAGCAAAAGGCGGAGCAAGTGCCTGAGGAGGTGGATCTCCGGTTTGTGGGTGATCGGCCTGAATAGCAAGGCAATTCTGCCTCTCTGATGCTCTTCATTTAATAGCTGCTAGCGCTTGCCTGGCGTGCGCTAGCAGTCACTATTCTTCATATGGTTTCCAGCATATTGCGTGACGCACGCCGCATTGTCGTCAAGGTGGGCTCCAGCCTTGTGACGGATGAAGGGCGAGGTTTGGATGAGGCAGCGATTGGCGAATGGAGCCGCCAGTTGGCTACGTTGGCGCGTGGTGAATCGGGCGCCCGGCGTGAAGTAGTCATGGTCTCCAGCGGTGCGATCGCGGAAGGCATGAAACGCTTGGGCTGGGCGACTCGTCCTCACGAAATCCATGAGCTCCAGGCGGCAGCTGCGGTTGGCCAAATGGGGCTCGCGCAAATGTACGAAACCAAGTTGCGTGAGCAGGGATTGGGAAGTGCCCAGGTGCTGCTGACCCACGCCGACTTGGCCGATCGAGAGCGCTACCTGAACGCCCGGTCCACCTTGCTCACGTTGCTGCGCCTGGGCGTCGTGCCGGTGATCAATGAAAACGATACGGTGGTCACGGACGAAATCAAGTTTGGCGACAACGATACGCTGGGCGCGCTGGTGGCGAACCTCATCGAGGCAGATGCCCTGATCATCTTGACGGATCAAAAAGGGCTTTACACCGCAGACCCTCGGCGCAATCCCGATGCGCAATTTGTGCATGAGGCCCAGGCGGGTGATCTTTCGCTGGAAGCCATGGCGGGCGGCGTGGGCTCCAGCATTGGCCGCGGAGGAATGATCACCAAGATCATCGCGGCCAAGCGGGCTGCGGGATCTGGCGCCTCAACGGTGATCGCTTGGGGGCGAGAGCCCGACGTGCTGGTGCGGCTCACCAAAGGGGAAGCGATCGGCACTCTCCTGGTAGCGCAGACGCAGAAAAAGCAGGCTCGCAAGCAATGGATGGCGGACCACTTGCAACTCAGAGGCTCGGTGACCGTGGACACTGGAGCGGCAGCCAAATTGCGGGCGGAGGGTAAAAGCCTTCTCCCTATTGGCATGGTGGGAGTGGAGGGCGATTTCTCCCGTGGTGATGTCATCGCGGTGCGTGATGAAGCTGGCACGGAAGTGGCGCGCGGCCTCGCCAACTATGCGAGTGCGGAGGCGCGTTTGCTGTGCCGCAAGCCTTCCACTGAGTTCGAGCGCCTGCTTGGCTACGTTGCAGAGCCGGAGATGGTGCACCGAGACAACATGGTCCTTGCTGCGGTGGCCAGCTGAAATCCAGACTCGGCAGAAATGTTTACGGCCTTCGATACAAGGCCGTAAACATCAAACCAGCTTGGGTGACAGCTGGACGGGAGAGAGCTGAATTCCTGTGGCCTGCTCGGGAGGCGCAGACGATGATTTGCTCTTTTGTGGATCAGGATCGAAGCTGGCACCAGGAGGCATTTCCATACCAGGACTGACCAACAGTGACCCCGCACGGTGCATCGGCATACCGCTTGGAAGACTTTCGCCTTCGCGGGAGCGCATGCCGCTGCGCAGGTAGCGATTGCGTTGCTCGTGGCGTGGCAGAAAGCGCGCCAACTCGGTCAGCGCCATCTCATACACGCCGCGCTTGAACTCCACGACCACGTCCAGCGGGACCCAGTAATCGTTCCAGCGCCATGCGTCGAATTCAGGATGGTTCGTGGCGCGCAGGTTCAGGTCCCAGTCGTGCCCCAGCAACTGCAGCAGGTACCAGATTTGCTTCTGGCCCTTGTAATGTCCGCGTGCATCGCGGCGGATGTACCGGTCAGGCACCTCATAGCGCAACCAGTCCCTGGTACGGGCAACCACGCGCACATGGCCCGGATGCAATCCCACTTCTTCATGCAGTTCGCGGTACATTGCCTGCTCGGGAGTTTCCCCCCGGTCGATGCCGCCCTGCGGGAACTGCCAGCTGTGGGTGCGGATGCGCTTGCCCCAGAATACCTGGTTTTTCTGGTTGAGCAGGATGATGCCGACGTTCGGCCGAAAGCCGTCCCGGTCAAGCATAATCTAACCCCAATTTTTTAAACTGTGACCATTATGCACGGCGCCTTGTGCGCAGCAAGCAGACCGGGCGCAATTGCATGAAATCCCCCCAATGAAAGCGTCCCAATTCTTCGTATCCACCCTCAAGGAAGCCCCGGCAGATGCGGAAGTGGTCAGCCACAAGCTGATGACCCGGGCGGGCCTCATCAAGAAGCTGGGGGCAGGCATTTACAACTACATGCCCATGGGATTGCGCGTCATCCGCAAGGTGGAAGCCATCGTTCGTGAGGAAATGAACCGGGCTGGCGCTGTGGAGGTATCCATGCCCGTAGTCCAGCCTGCTGAGTTCTGGCAGGAAACCGGCCGGTTTGACAAGATGGGCCCCGAATTGCTGCGGATTCAAGACCGCCATGGCCGGGATTTCGTGATTCAGCCGACCAGCGAAGAGGTGGTTACTGACATCGCGCGCCAGGAGCTGCGCAGCTACAAGCAGTTGCCCAAGAACCTGTACCAGATCCAGACCAAGTTTCGGGATGAGCGCCGCCCACGCTTCGGGCTGATGCGCGGCCGTGAATTCACGATGAAGGACGCTTACTCCTTTGACCGCGACCAGGATGCAGCCAAGGCCAGCTACCAGGTGATGGCCCAGGCATACCGGCGCATTTTTGATCGCTTCGGGTTGACCTACCGCGCCGTCGCTGCGGACAGCGGTGCAATCGGCGGCGATTTGAGCGAAGAGTTCCAGGTCATCGCCGCCACGGGTGAAGACGCGATCGTCTACTGCCCCCAGAGCAGCTATGCGGCGAACATGGAAAAAGCCGAGGCATTGCCCCCGGCCGGCCCTCGCCCTGCAGCCACGCAGCCCATGGCCAAGACGGCGACGCCCGGCAAGAGCACCTGCGCCGATGTGGCGCAACTGTTGGACGTGCCGCTGCAGTCCACCGTGAAGTCCCTGGTGTTGGCCACCGACGAGACGAACGAAGCCGGCGAGATCGCCAAGACGCAGGTCTGGCTGCTGCTGCTGCGCGGCGACCATGACATGAACGAGATCAAGGTGTCGAAGGTCCCCGGCTTGGCGGGCTTCCGCTTTGCGACCGTGGGCGAGATCGAAGATCACTTCGGCTGCAAGCCGGGGTATCTGGGCCCGCTGCAATTGCAAAAGCCCGTGAAGCTGGTGGTGGACCGCGAAGTGGCCGTGATGGCGGACTGGATCTGCGGCGCCAACGCCGTTGACTTCCACATGACGGGCGTGAACTGGGGCCGTGACCTGCCCGAGCCCGAAGTGGTGTCCGACCTGCGCAACGTGGTGGCGGGTGATCGTTCGCCCGACGGCCAGGGGGAACTCGCGATCGAGCGTGGCATCGAAGTCGGCCATGTGTTCTATCTCGGCACCAAGTACAGCAAGGCCATGAACGCGACGTTCCTGGGCGAAGACGGCAAGCCCGCTTTCTTCGAGATGGGTTGCTACGGCATCGGCATCACGCGCCTGCCTGCTGCGGCCATCGAGCAAAACCATGACGACCGCGGCATCATCTGGCCGGACGCCATCGCTCCGTTCACGGTGGTCGTCTGCCCCATCGGCATGGACCGCAGTGCGGAGGTCAAGGCTGCAGCCGAACAGCTCTACACCGATCTGCTGGCGGCGGGAGTGGATGTGCTTCTGGACGATCGTGGCGAGCGCCCCGGCGCGATGTTTGCCGACTGGGAGTTGATCGGCGTGCCCCACCGCGTGGTGATCTCCGATCGCGGGCTCAAGGAAGGCCAACTGGAGTACCAGCACCGCCGCGACACCGCGGCCACGAAGGTGGCGACGGCCGACATCCTGGCGCACGTCAAGGGCCGGCTGGCACCATGAGCGCACTGCCAGGAAAGGCCGGGGCCGTTTCGCGCCGGGCCTGCCTCGTATCTTTGTCCGCCGGGCCTGCCGCCTGGCTCGCGGCTCCGCAGGCCGCTCATGCGGGCGGACAGCTGGAGGAGCCGCTGATCGATTCGGTGCGCACTGCGCTGAGTTCCGCCGTTCTGAACCAGGCGCCCCCCGAGCCCCAATTCGGTACGACCGAGGCCCGGTTGTTGTACCTGCGCTGGCTCGGCACCATGAGCGACCGGCTGCGCCGGCGCAAGCCGGAATGGGAAGTGCGTCGCGACTTTCTGCAGACCGTCTGGTACGAGTCGAAGCGGGCGGGGTTGGATGTGTCCCTGGTGCTTGGGTTGATCCAGGTCGAGAGCGCTTTCCGCAAGTTTGCCGTGTCCAGCGTGGGCGCCCGGGGCTACATGCAGGTCATGCCGTTCTGGACGCGCGTGATCGGCGATGGCGACGCGGGCAAGCTGTTTCACATGCAGACCAACCTGCGCTTCGGCTGCGTGATCCTGCGCCATTACCTGGACCGCGAGCGCGGCGATCTGTTCATGACGCTGGGCCGATACAACGGCAGCCGGGGCCGGCCGCAGTACCCCGATGCAGTGTTCGGCGCACAGCGCAATTGGATTTTTCAGGACCGCATCACGACCGCAGCGGCCTGACGCAAGGCCTTTAGGCTTTCTGCTGGTTTACTTGGCTGCGGTGACTTGGCCGCGGAATGCCGGCGCCGCTCAGGCGGTGCTGGGCGCGATGGCGACACCGTTGGCGTCTTGCAGCCGGGAGACCATCACCTGGTCGATGCGGTAGCTGTCCACGTCCAGCACTTCGAACTTGTAGCCGCCCCAGTTCACGCTGTCGGTGCGGCGTGGCACGCGCCGCAGCATCACCATGAGAAAGCCGGCCAGCGTTTCGTACTCTTCGGCGTGCGGCAGTTCGTCCAGATTCAGCGCACGCAACACGTCTTCGACCGGGGTTACGCCGTCGATGAGCCAGGAGTTCTCGTCGCGGCGCACGATCTGGTCTTCGTCGGCCGGGCCCACCACGAGGTCGCCCATCACGGTGCTCATCACATCGTTCAGCGTGACGACGCCCACCACCAGGCTGTATTCGTTGACGATGACGGCGAAGTCTTCGTGGACCTGGCGGAACTGCTCCAGCACCTCCGACAGCGACAGCCGGTCCGGCACGATGAGCACCTTGCGCACCAGCCCTTCGTCGGCCAGTGAGATGGGCTGGTTGTTCAGCACACGCTGGAAGAGGTCCTTGGCATCCACGTAGCCCACGACGTGGTCGATGTCGCCGTCGCACACGGGATAGGTCGAGAACGGCTCTTCGGCGATGCGGGCGCGGATCACGGTGTCGGGGTCGTCGCGCAGAAAGTACGCGATGCGGTCGCGCTGCGACATGGCACTGCCCACCATGCGCGTGTCCAGTTCGAACACGTTCTCGATCACCTGCTGCTCGCGGGCGGCCAGAACGCCGGCACGGGCGCCGGCCTCCATCATGGCCAGGATGTCGTCGGAAGTCACACGGTCGTCGCGCAGCGACGAGAGCCCGAGCACGCGGAACAGCAGGTCGGCGCCGCGGCTGTACAGCCAGACAACGGGCCGCAGCACCGTCATGAGCAGCTTCATGGGCGCAGACACGCGCAGTGCCAGGCGCTCCGGGTTCGCCATGCCCAGCCGCTTCGGAAACAGGTCGGCCAGCAGGATGAACAGCGAGGTGATGATGGTGAACGACGCCAGGAACCCTGCCGTTTCCGCCCGCGGGTTGCTCAGCCAGTACGCGAACAGTTCGGTGAAATGGGGGCTCAGCGCGCCTTCGCCCACGATACCGCCCAGGATGGCCACGGCGTTCTGCCCGACCTGAACGACGGTGAAATAGTCGCCCGGCTGCTCCTGCATGCGCATGACGCGGTCCGCACGGTTGTCGCCTTCGTCGGCCATCTGGCGCAGGCGCAGGCGGCGCGATGCCGCCAGGGAGATTTCCGCGATGGAGAAGAACGCGCTGGCCACGATGAGGAGGCCGATGACAAAGAGGCTTTGGGAGAGGGTCATGGGACGTCAGGCGCCGCCATGATCGTGCCGTGCGCCAGCGTGCCGAGTGTAGCTGCCCCGTCACGCACCGCCGCAGCTTCGCCGGCCCGCAAGCGCAGCGGGCCGGGCGGGCGAGGGCAGTGCGCTACTGCAGGAAGCCAATGCGCGATTTGCCGGCGCCGCCGCGCGGCAGGTCGCTCACCTCCACCGTGCCCCGGCGCTGCAGGCGCGCGTTGCCGAAGCCGGTCATCAGGGCGCGGCGCATTTCGCGCGGCGGCATCTGGGCGAGCTGGTCCAGCACGTCGGATTGCGGCTCGGGATCGAGCATGCGGCCCCAGTCGTGGCCGTTGCGGATGCCCTGGTACAGGATGCGGGCGATCGCTCGTGCTTGCTCCGGCGTCGGGGCCTGCACCTCGAACACGTTCATGCGGTTGAGGATGGGGTCGGGAATACCGCGCTCGTCGTTGGCCGTAGTGATCCAGATCACCTGGCTCGCGTCGATGGCCACCTCGGCGAACTCGTCGGTGAAGCTCTGCGCCGTATCGTGCTCCAGCAGGCCGTAGAGCGCGCCGAGCGGGTCGTACTGCGCATCGCTGGCGGCCTTGTCGATCTCGTCCACGACGATGACGGGATTGGCGTATTCGCCCTCCACCAGCGCCTCGAACACCTTGCCGGGCCGCGCGCCCTTCCACTGCGAGGACGAGCCCGACAGCAGCCAGCCGGCGGTCATCGAACTCATCGGCACCAGGTTCATGCCCGTACCGAGCAGTTCAGCCAGATGCCGTGCGAAATGCGTCTTGCCGATGCCCGGCGGGCCCAGCAGCAGCATGGGCGTGACTTCGAGGCCATCGCGGCTGTCTTGTGCGAGGGCCACATGGCGCTTCACGTCGTCGAGCACATCGGTAAAGTTGGGCAACTGGTCGTAGAGGTGGGCCATGTCCGGCACGCCGGCGGGCTTGACCTGGAAGCGTTCGGGGCCGCGTTCCAGCATGCGTTCATAGACGGAGCGTAGATTCTCGTATTCGCGCTGGCTTCCACTGTCCTGCATCCGCGTGAGCTTGCGCTCGACGTCGCCGGGGTGGAACACGTTGCGCATCTGGGCGACCGGCATGCTCAGGGCCGGCGTTTGCGGAACAAGGCTGTGTGTCGTCATGGCGCGCTCCTGTTTCAGGGAAGTCACGCATCCATTCAAGCACACAACATGCCTGCCCTCAACGGCGGAAAAACCCCGTCAACCCGGCCTTGTTGCGCCCATGCAAAAAGCCGCCCTGAGGCGGCTTTCGGTCAGTGGTGCAGCCCGGCGCTTGCGGGCCGCCGGGTCATTCGCCTTGCGCGCCCAGCACCTGCTTGAGCTCGCCCGACTCGTACATCTCCATCATGATGTCCGAGCCGCCGATGAATTCGCCCTTCACGTAGAGCTGGGGAATCGTGGGCCAGCTGCTGTATTCCTTGATGCCCTGGCGGATTTCCGGGTCGTTCAGCACGTTCACGGTCGCCACGCTCTTCGGGTCCACGCCGCAGGCCTTCAGGAGCTGGATGGCGCGGCCGGAGAAGCCGCACATCGGAAAACTCGCGCTGCCCTTCATGAACAGCAGGATGTCGTTGGATTTGACGAGGGCGTCGATGCGTTGCTGGGTGTCGCTCATGGGTTGCTCCTGGAAATGGCCGTGGATCGGCGGCAAGGCGTGATTATTTCACTGTCGGCGAAGGCTTTGGGGGCCGCGGTCATCCGCGGCAAGGCCTGGCCAGCAGCGCTCCCGCTCACATGGGGACGGCCGCGCGCTTTCCAATCCCGCACCAGCCCTCATTCGGCGGCCGGCCGGCGCCCGCCGGTGCAGCGGGCATGGCCCGCCAGATCGGTGCGGCTTTGCACCTCGGCGAAGCCGGTGGCGCGCAGCAGTGCCTGCACCGCGTCGGCCTGGTCCCAACCGTGCTCCAGCAGCAGCCAGCCGCCCGGCACCAGATGGGGCAGGGCTTGCCCCGCAATGGTGCGGATATCGTCCAGCCCGTCAGCGCCGCTGGCCAGGGCATCCAGCGGTTCGTGGGTGAGGGCGGCCAAGTGCGGGTCGTCCGCCGCGATGTAGGGCGGATTCGAGACGATGGCATCGAACACGGCGCCTTCCCCCAGGCCGAGCAGCCAGTCGCCCTGCGCGAAGCGCACCGGCAGGGCCAGCCGCTCGCCATTGGCCTGGGCCACCTCCAGCGCTTCGGGGCTGGCATCGACCGCCAGCACCTGCGCATCGGACCGCTGGCTTTGCAGCGCGAGCGCGATGGCGCCGCTGCCGGTGCCCAGGTCGGCCACGCGAGGGGTAGCGATGGGCTCCAGCACCTGCAGCGCCCAGTCGACCAGCGTTTCGGTGTCGGGGCGTGGGTCGAGCACCCGGGCATCGACCTGGAGCGGCAGCCCGTAGAACTCCTTGCGGCCCGTGAGGTAGGCCACCGGCTCCCCGGCCGCACGGCGCTGGCACAGCGCCAGAAAATTCGCCTGTGCGGAGGCGGACAGTGCATCGGTGTCGTGCGCCAGAAGCCAGGCACGGCCGGCGTCGGGACGGTCGAGTGCGTGCAGCAGCAGCAGTTGGGCGTCGATGCGCGCCAGCCCCAGGGTGTGGGCCTGCGCCAGCGCCTGAGCCAGTGTGAGGGAGGTGGTCACTATGAAATCGATAGCAGTACAGGCAATGGATACGGCGGCAGAGGGGCGATTCGGCTCTCAACTTGCTCGCGCAGGCCCGTCGTGCCCGCCAAGGCTTGCTCAGGCCGAGGTTTCCAGATCGGCCAGCTGCTCGGCTTCGCGCGCGTGGCGCAGGGCGTCCAGCACGTCGCCCAGGTCGCCTTCCATGATGGCGAGCAGCTTGTAGAGCGTGAGGTTGATGCGGTGGTCGGTGAACCGGCCCTGCGGAAAGTTGTAAGTGCGGATGCGGTCGCTGCGGTCGCCGCTGCCGATCAGGCCCTTGCGCAGCGCGGCTTCCTTGGCGGCGCGCTCGCTGCGTTCCTTTTCCTGCAGGCGGGCCTGCAGCACCTGCAGCGCCTTGGCCTTGTTGCTGTGCTGGCTGCGGCCATCCTGGCACTCGGCCACGATGCCGGTGGGCAAGTGGACCACGCGCACGGCGGAGTCGGTCTTGTTGATGTGCTGGCCGCCCGCGCCGCTGGCGCGGAAGGTGTCGATGCGCAGGTCGGCGGGGTTGAGCGTGATGGCCTGGTGCTCGTCCGGCTCGGGCATCACTGCCACGGTGCAGGCGCTGGTGTGGATGCGGCCCTGCGTTTCGGTGGCGGGCACGCGCTGCACGCGGTGGCCGCCGGATTCGAAGCGCAGCGCGCCATACACGCCGCTGTCGCTCGCGCCTTCCACGCGCAGCACGACTTCCTTGTAGCCGCCGATCTCGTTCTCGTTGGCGCTCATGATTTCGACCTTCCAGCCCACCGTGGCCGCATAGCGCGTGTACATGCGCGCCAGGTCGCCCGCGAACAGGGCGGATTCGTCGCCGCCCGCGCCTGCGCGGATTTCGACGAAGGCATTGCGGGCGTCGTCGGGGTCCTTGGGCAGCAGCAGGCGCTGGAGTTCGTCTTCCAGCTGCGTCAGCTCGGCCTCGGCGGCGGCGATTTCTTCCTGCGCCATCTCGGCCATGTCGGGGTCGGCGAGCATTTCGCGCGCGCCGGCCAGGTCGGCCTCGCGCTGCTGGTGGCGCACGTAGCGGCCGGCGATCTGCGTCACTTCGGCATGCTCGCGCGAGATGGTCCGGTACTGGGCCATGTCGGACATGATGTCCTCGCGCGAGAGCAGGAAATCAAGCTCTTCGAGGCGCTGGGCATAGCGCTCCAGCTGGGTTCTGAGAAAGGGCTTCATCGTCGGGGAAAATTGGGTTTGCTACGATTTTTGTAGCTGCTTGCGCTTATGGATAAAGCGCTGGAGGCTTGTTTGGCCCGAAGGCCGCGCGGCCGCGTCGCTACAGGCCGCTTTTGCTTTGCGAGCGCAGGAACAGGCGCGAGACGGTCTGGGCCGTCTGGGCGCGGGTTTCGGCGTCGCCGGCCCGCAGTTCGGCCAGGGTGCCGTGCAGCATCTTCTGCGTGAGGCCGCGAGACAGCGCCTCCAGGACAGCATCCATGTCTTCGCCCTTGGCCAGGAGCTTCTTGGCGCGGGCGATCTCCAGCGCGCGCCACTCGTCCGTCTGCGCGTTGAGCTGCTGGATCAGCGGCACCACGCCGCCCGTGGGGCTGCGCTGGTCCATCCAGTGCATGAAGCTCTGCACGCCCGCGTCGATGATGGCCTCGGCCTGGGCCACGGCGGCCTGGCGGTGGGCCTGCGCGGTCTGCACCACGCCGGCCAGGTCGTCCACGGTGTAGAGGTAGATGTCCTCCAGCGCCTTGACCTCGGGCTCGATGTCGCGCGGCACGGCCAGATCGACCATGAACATGGGGCGGTGGCGCCGCTTTTTCAGGGCGCGCTCCACGGCGCCCAGTCCGATGATGGGCAGGCTGCTGGCCGTGCAGCTCACCACGGCGTCGAACTCGTGCAGGCGGTCGGGTAGGTCGGCCAGCCGCATGACCTCGCCGCCGAAGCGCGTGGCGAGCTTTTCGCCGCGCTCCAGCGTGCGGTTGGCCACGGCGATGGCCTTGGGGTTCTTGGCGGCGAAATGGGTGGCGGCCAGCTCGATCATCTCGCCCGCACCGACGAACAGCACGCGGATCTCGGACAAGTCCTCGAAGAGCTGGCCCGCCAGCCGCACGGCCGCGGCGGCCATGCTGATGCTGTGGGCACCGATCTCGGTGCTGGTGCGCACTTCCTTGGCAACGGCGAAGCTGCGCTGGAAAAGCTGGTTGAGCGTGGTGCCCAGGGCGCCGGCGGTTTCGGCGGCGCGCACCGCGTCTTTCATCTGGCCGAGGATCTGGGCCTCGCCCAGCACCATGGAATCGAGCCCGCTGGCCACGCGGAAGGCATGGCGCGCCACGAGGCCGTCTTCCAGCGAATAGGAGTGCGAGCGCAGCAGCGCGGGGCTGACGCCGCCGCTTTCGGCCAGCCAGCCCAGCGTGTGGTCCAGCGCGGGCTCGCCGCCGGCACAGTAGATTTCGGTGCGGTTGCAGGTGGAGATGATGGCCGTCTCGACGCTGGGGTGGCGGTTCGCGCCGCCCAGCGACTGGCGCAAACCCTGGAGCGTCGGCGCGATCTGATCGAGCGCGAACGCAAAACGACCGCGCAGATCGAGCGGCGCGGTCGTGTGGTTGATGCCAAGGGCCCAGACTGCCATAAGCCGCGATTATAAAATTGCCGGCCCCATGCAGGGGGCTATGCTCGTAATAGTCTTGATCTGGGTCATGTCCATGGATGCTTTGTCCGCCGTCAACCATCTGCTGAATTTCGTGCTGCCCGCCTTCGCCGTAGCGCTGCTGCTGGTGGGCGGGTGCAAGCTCTTCCTGCGAAAGCGTGCCGCCACGCGCGGGATGACGGTCCAGGTGGCCCTTAATTTCGCGGTCGGCTGCCTCATCCTCGCGGCGGGGCTGGCGTGGTGGGGACGCGACGGAAAGATGCTCACCTACGCGGCGCTGGCCGTCGGTTGCGCCAGCACCCAGTGGTTCCTGCTGCGCGGCTGGCGCTGAAAAAGGCCGCTTTCTTCGGCGGCCCCGGTCGTCAGCCCAGCTTGTGCCGCGTCTTCAGCAGGCCCAGGCCCAGCGCGATGAAGGTGCCGCCCACGATGCGGTTGAACAGCTTGGCGCGCGCCACGATGTGGCCCTTGACCAGCGAGATCAGCACCACGTAGAAAGCGTGCGAGATCAGCGCGCAGACGGCGAACGTGGTCGTCAGCAGCAGGTACTGCGTGACCAGCGGCTCGCCCGGCACGACGAATTGCGGAAACAGGGCGGAGAAGAACAGGATGGCCTTGGGGTTGGTCAGCGACACGCCCAGCCCCTGCGCCACCAACTGCCAGTTCTTGCGCTCGCGCCGCTCGGTGGGCGCCAGGCCCGCATCGCTGCCGATCAGCGCGTCCTTGCTGCGCCAGCGCTTGACGCCCAGCCAGATCAGGTACATCGCGCCGGCCACCTTCATCACCAGGAACGCGTTGGCGGACATGCTGAGGATGGTCCCCATGCCGATCATCGCCAGCCCCGACACCGCGAAGATGCCGACCGAGCTGCCCAGCGAGCTGAACGCCGTCCGCCGCGCGCCCACGTCCACCGAGTTCGATACTGCCAGCAGCACCGCCGGGCCGGGGGTGAAGCACATGATCAGCGAGACGCCGCAGAAAAGAAGCCAGTGGGTGAGAGTCATGGTGGGGTGCCTTCGGTCGCTGCGAACAGCGGGTATTTTCACCGAGCCGGACAGGCCGGGGCCAAGCGCCGCTTGAGCGCCGCCTGTCCACCGCTTGTCCACCGCCTGACCACCGCCCGTGGCAGTGCGCCGTGCTTGAGTGGGCAGGCCGCCACGGCCCTTTCCAGCGCCGGGCTTTTTGCGGGTAACACCCCTGCCCAGCGAGCTGTGCTGGTTCTAAGCTGCGGCCTTCGCAAAAATAAAAGGAGACGTTCGAATGCGCCTGCGCAACTGTCTTGCCGCCGCCGCCCTGGCCTGTCTGTCCGCGGCCACCGTGGCCCAGGGCTTTCCTTCCAAGCCCATCCGCATCGTCGTGGGGTTTCCTGCAGGCGGTCCGCTCGACCAGCATGCGCGCCTGCTGACCGACAAGCTGCAGGCCGTGCTGGGCCAGCCGGTGCTGGTGGACTACAAGTCCGGCGCGGGCGGCACGGTCGGCGCGCAGGACGTGATGAAGGCGGCGCCGGACGGCCACACGCTGATGCTCGCCAACACCGGCGTGATGGTGATCAACCCCGCGCTGTACAGCCGGCTGCCGTACCAGACGCTCAAGGATTTCACGCCCATCGCGCGCACCGCCATGCAGCCGCTGGCGCTGCTGGTCAACCCGAAGCTGCCGGTGCAGACGCTGCCCGAATTCATCCAGTACGCGCGCGGCAAGCCCGGCCAGGTCAATTTCGGCTCGGCGGGCAATGGCGGCATCAGCCACCTGGTGCCCGAGATGTTCAAGACGGCCACCGGCCTTTTCATGGTGCACATTCCCTACCGCGGCAGCGCCCCGGCCTTCACCGACCTGATGGCGGGCCAGGTGCAGTTCATGGCCGAAAGCATTCCGCAGGCGGCCGCGTACCACAAGCAGGGCAAGGTGCGCGCCCTGGCCGTCACCAGCCGGCAGCGCAACCCGGCCATGCCGGACGTGCCCACGGCCATCGAGAGCGGGCTCAAAGGCTTCGAGGTGGTGGGCTTCTACGGCTTTCTGGCGCCGGCCGGCACGCCCAAGGACGTGGTCGCCAAGCTGAGCGATGCCTTCGGCCAGGTGCTGCAGTCGCCCGAGGTGCGCGACCGCATGGTGTCGCAGGGGGCCGATCCGGCGTACCTGGGCGCGGACGCGTTCGCGGCGTTCCTGGCGGGCGAAATGCCGCGCTGGGCCATCGCGGTCAAGCAGTCCGGTGCCAAGCTGGACTGATGGAAAGGCTTCAAGTCAAATCGGCCTCCAGCGCATGATTACCTAGGGCAGTGTGCTATTGAATTAATAGCATTCTGCTTGCCGGCTCAGCCGGCCACGGTGCGCTGGCCGCGCTGGCGGGTCAGACCACCGTGGTGGCCGGGCCGTTGCTGCCCTGGGGCTGCGGCACCGCCACGGTGGGCGACGCCAGCGTGGGGTGAGCCAGCGAGGTAGTCGCTGGCGGCGACAGCGCCAGGCCCGCGCCGCGCAGGTTGTCGAGGATGGTGAACAGCAGGTCGCTCTTGACGCCGCCCGCGTTGCGCGGATTGCTCACGTAGCCGATCGCCAGGAAGGTAAGCGTGCCGTTCAGGATGCCCTCCAGCTGCACGATGGGTTCGGGGTCTTCCATGATCCCTTCGTGCGCGTGGAAGGCCTGCAGGATCACCTCGCGCATGCGCTGCGCGTCGGTATCGAGCGGGGCCGGCAGGCGCAGCAGCACGCGGCCCGGCGCGCCGGTCAGCGTCATGTTACGCACGGTCTTGGTGATGAACTCCGAATTGGGCACGATCACCGTGGACCGGTCGCCCAGCTGGATTTCGGTGGCGCGCACGTTCACGCGGCGCACGTCGCCCTCGGTGTCGCCCAGCACCACCCAGTCGCCGACCTTCACAGGGCGCTCGGCCAGCAGGATCAGGCCCGAGATGAAGTTCTGCACGATGGCCTGCAGCCCAAAGCCGATCCCCACCGACAGCGCGCTGGCCACCCAGGCGATGCGCTCCACGCTGATGCCCAGGGCCGCCAGCGCGGCCGCCACCACCAGCACCGCGCCCACGTAGCCGAGCAGCGAGACGATGGAGCTGCGCATGCCGGGCTCCAGGGTCGTGTTGGGAAAGTAGCGGTCGCTCAGCCAGCGCTTGAGCACGCGAATGCCGACGAACCCCGCAGCGATCACGGCCAGCGCGGTCAGCAGGGCCTGGGGCGCGAAGGCGAAGTTGCCCACCTGCAGGCCGTTGTTGAGGCTGCTGCCGCGGCGGAAGACTTCGTCCGGCCCGGTGCCGAACGGCGCCATCAGGCCGATCACCATGTAGAAGAACAGCACCACGCGCAGCACGCCCGAGCCCAGCACGGCGGCCTGGTCGAGCAGGCTCGCGTCGATGCCCATGCCCGAGTGCAGGCGGCGGCCGAAGCTGCCCTTGGACGACAGCACGGCTTCGCACACGTCGTCCGCCAACTGGTAGAGCAGGTAGGCGGTGGCGAAGACGATCGCGCTCCACACCATCTGGCGCGCGAGCGTGCTGGCCAGGGCCACGAAGCCCAGCGCGACCAGCACCAGCGTGGCCACCGAGGCAAAGCCCGCGCAGGCCACGAGCAGGCCCACCCACAGCGGCCGGGGCGTGGCGGCGGGGGCGCTGTCTGCCGCGGCGCCCTTGTCGCCGCTGGCATGTTCGTCCTTGTTGGCGACGGGCGGCGAATGCAGGTGCCGCAGACAGGCGATGGCGATGAGCGCGACGAGCAGCGCCGTGACGGCCTGCGTGGTCACCTCGGCCGCGAGGCTCGCGCCCACGGCGGTGTTGATCTCGGTGACGAGCCCGCTGGTGGAGGCCACGATGGCGATCCACCAGGGATAGGGGCTCAGGCGCCGCGCCAGGTCGTCGGACAGCGAAGGCAGCCGCCACGAACTGCGCCGGCGCGACAGCAGCGCATGCCCCAGGCCGATGGCGAACGAGGAAAAGATCGCCAGCCGAACGGCGGTGCTGCCCAGGCCGTGCAGCCGCTCGCCCAGGTTGTCGCCCACATCGACGCCGCTCAGCGCCAACTGCGCCGCCAGACCGATGAGCAGCACGTGCACCACGACCGACACCGCGGCCAGCAGGGAGCGCCGCAGGCGCCCCGATGGCAGCCGCGTCGGCGCCACGCGCACCAGCACGCGCTTGGCCACCCAGTTGCCCAGCACGGCCAGCAGCAGCGCGCCGGCCAGGCTGCCGAGGAAGGTGGCGCGCCGTGCGGGCTCCATCGCCCGTTCCAGGGCCTGGCGCGCTTCGATCGCCAGCATCGACAGGCGGGCGGTGTCCGAAGGCCAGGCGTTGCGCAGGGCGCGCCAGTAGGTGGGGCCGAGCGGGGAGTCGATGCGGGCGGTCAGCGCGTCCTTGAACTGCTGGCGGCGCTGGCGCACGAGGTCGGCGCTGCGCTGGTCGGAATCGACCACGATGAGCCGCGCGAGCTTGAGGTCGGCATCCACGATGGCCCGCTGCTTGGCGAGCGCGGCCCGCTGCTGCGCCACGTCGGGGGCATCGGCGGGGGCGCCTTTTTCGGGCGAGGGGCCGAGTCCGGCCAGGCGGGTGTCGAGGTCGGCCAGCTCTTCGGTGCGCTGCGCGACGAGTTGCTCGGCCGCGGTGCCAATGGCATAGACCTCGTTGACCCGCTTGCGGCCGTCGTCGTCGGGATCGAGCTTCTTCGGAACGGCGTCGAGCTGCTTGCGCAGGTCGTCCACCGAGCGCGGCACCGGGTCGCCGGCCCGCGGGGCGGACGCGGTGGCACTGGCGGAGGAAGCGGGAGCATTCGCCCCGGCGCGGTCCTGGGCCGAGGCGGGGTGGACTGCGGCCAGGCCCATGAGCAGGCAGGCCAGCAGCACCAGACCGGAGAGCCAGGCGCGCAGGCCGGGCGGGATGCGTGAAAAGGAAGGAGGCAAGGGCGGGTCCGTGCTGACGAGGACCCGAAAGCGTATCACTGCGCGGGGCTGAACAGGTCCACCCGGTCGGTGATGATGCCGTCGGTGCCCAGCTCGATCAGGCGCTGCGCGGCCCATTCGTCGTTCACCGTGTAGCTCAGCGCACGCAGGCCGGCGCCGTGCACCTGGGCCACCGTCTCGGCCGTCCAAAGGGCGTGATTGCAGACCACGGCCACGCAGCCGAGCTGCTGCGCGGTGTCGAGCCAGCCGGGGGTGAGCGTGTCCAGCAGCAGACCGCGCGGCAGCAGCGGCGCCGCGTCGCGCGCGCCGGACAGGGCGCGCACCTGGAAGGACGTGAGCAGGGGCGGCACGGTGGCATCCGCCCACAGGCGGGACGCGTGCGAGGCCACGACGCGGCCGGTTTCTTCCTCGGTGCCGGGCGTGGGCTTGATCTCGATGTTCAGCAGGTGGCCGTTGGCCCGGCAGAAGCGGGCCACGCTGTCCAGTGTGGGCAGCGGCTCGCCCGCGTGGGCGCGCGAGTGCCAGGCGCCGGCGTCCAGGCGCGACAGGTCGCTCCAGGCCAGGTCGCCGGCCGTGCCGGTGCCGCTGGTGGTGCGATTCAGCGTGGCGTCGTGCAGCAGGAAGGGCACGCCGTCGGCGCTGAGTTTGGCGTCGCATTCGAACATGCGGTAGCCGTGGTGCGCGCCCAGGCGGAAGGCGGCCAGCGTGTTCTCGGGCGCCAGCTTGCCGGCGCCGCGGTGGGCGATCCAGCGGGGATAGGGCCAGTCGGCGGCGAATGCAGAAGATGCAGACACGGCAGACACGGCAGACACGGCAGACACGGCAGACACGGCGGAAATACCGGAAACGGCAGGAGCAGCGAGAGGGGCAGTCATGTCAGTGAGCGATGGGTGGGAACGCTGTCGCGGCGTTCGAGACCGGCACACGGCCTGTCTCCCGTCTGGTGGCCGCAAAGCAGGCCGCGCCAGAAGGCGCCGAAGGCGATGCGGGGAGCGTCATGTGCTCTCTCCGAACTTGAGCAGGTTGCCGTGCGGGTCGATCACATACAGCTCGCGCATGCCCCAGGGCTGCTCGCGCGGGGGATCGAGCACGAGCCCGCGTGCGGCGAAGTCGGCATGCAGCGCGCGGGTGTCGCCGCGCACGTAGCAGGAGGTGTTCTCGGCGATGTGACGCTCGGTGCAGCGCCAGAAATGCAGTTCGCAGCCGTCGCGCTCGACGATGAGGTAGTCCTCGGTGCGCAGCCGGGGCGCGAAGCCCAGGCGGTCGGCGTAGAACGCCGCGCTTTCGTCCAGGTCGAGCGACGCCAGCACCGGCACCGTCGCCAGCACGGGCCCCGCTGCGGGTGCGGTGTCGCTCGCGGCGCGCGTCACGTCACATCCGCTTGCCGGTGGCGGCGTCGAACCAGTGCAGGCGAGCCATGCGGGGCGCGATGTGGATGGTGTCGCCGGGCTGGGGCGAATGCGTGCCTTCTTCCACGCGCACGATGAGCGATTCGCCATTCATGCGGGCGTACACCAGGCGCTCGGCGCCCAGCAGCTCGACCGTCTCGACCTGCACGGCCCAGCCGTCGCTGCCGATGTCCAGGTGCTCCGGGCGCACGCCGAGGATGGCGCCGTCCTTGCCGCCAGGGGCGTTCTTCAGCAGGTTCATGGGCGGCGAGCCGATGAAGCTGGCGACGAACGTCGATGCGGGCGTGTGATAGACCTCTTCGGGCGTGCCGAACTGCTCCATCACGCCGCCGTTCATGACGATCATGCGCTGGGCCAGCGTCATGGCCTCGACCTGGTCGTGGGTGACGAACAGGCTGGTGATGCCGAGCTCGCGGTGCAGTTTCTGGATTTCAAGGCGGGTCTGTGCGCGCAGCTTGGCGTCCAGGTTGGACAGCGGCTCGTCGAACAGAAAGACCTGGGGCTGGCGCACGATGGCACGGCCCATGGCCACGCGCTGGCGCTGGCCGCCGGACAGCTCGCGCGGCTTGCGCTCCAGCAGGTGGCCCAGTTCGAGGATCTTGGCGGCCTTGTCCACGCGCGTCTTGATCTCGTCCTTGGGGACCTTGGCGATCTTCAGGCCGTAGGCCATGTTGTCGTACACCGTCATGTGCGGGTACAGCGCGTAGTTCTGGAACACCATGGCGATGTCGCGCTCGGCGGGTTCGAGGTCGTTCACCACGCGCGGGCCGATGGCGATCTCGCCGCCGCTGATCTCTTCCAGGCCCGCGACCATGCGCAGCAGCGTGGATTTGCCGCAGCCCGAGGGGCCGACGATCACGATGAATTCGCCATCCTGGATTTCGGCGTTCACGCCGTGGATGACCTGGTTGGCCTTGGGGCCTGCGCCGTAGCGCTTGATGACGTTGCGAAGCGAGAGGGATGCCATATCTTTTTGGGATGCTTGTCAGATCGATCGGTGATCGTTGATCGTTATTTCTCGGTGTCCACGAGGCCCTTGACGAACCACTTTTGCATGAGCATGACGACCACGGCGGGCGGCAGCATGGCGAGGATGGCCGTCGCCATGACGATGTTCCATTCGTTCTGCCCGTCGCCGCCGGCGATCATGCGTTTGATGCCGATCACCACGGGGTACATGTCTTCGCTGGTGGTCGCGAGCAGTGGCCACAGGTACTGGTTCCAGCCGTAGATGAACTGGATCACGAACAGGGCGGCGATCGACGTCTTCGATAGCGGAATCAGCACGTCCTTGAAGAACCGCATGGGACCGGCGCCGTCCATGCGCGCGGCCTCGACCAGCTCGTCCGGCACCGTCAGGAAGAACTGGCGGAACAGGAACGTGGCCGTCGCCGAAGCGATCAGTGGCACGGTCAGGCCGGCGTAGCTGTTGAGCATGCCGAGGTCGGACACCACCTGGTAGGTGGGGCCGATGCGCACTTCCACCGGCAGCATCAGCGTGATGAAAATCAGCCAGAAGCACAGGCCCTTGAAGGGAAAGCGGAAGTACACGATGGCGAATGCCGACAGCAGCGAGATCGCGATCTTGCCGAACGTGATGACCAGCGCCGACACCAGGCTGACCCACATCATGCGGGCGACCGGGGCCGTGGAGCCCGCACCCGCGTCGCGGCCGAACAGCGCGGCCTTGTAGGTGTCCCACATGTGTGTGCCGGGCAGCAGCGGCATGGGCGCCTGCACGATTTCCTGCGCGGTGTGCGTGGAGGCCACGAAGGCCAGGTAGAGCGGAAAGGCGACGATCACGACGCCGAGAATCATGATGGCATGCGCGAGGATGCCGAGGGTGGGGCTGCGTTCAACCATGGTGGGGTGCTCCGGACGGCATCATCAGTATTGGACTTTCTTCTCGACGTAGCGGAACTGCACCACCGTGAGCGCGACGACGATCAGCATCAGCACCACCGACTGCGCGGCCGAGCCGCCCAGGTCCATGGCCTTGAAGCCGTCGTAATAGACCTTGTAAACGAGGATCGCCGTGTCCTTGCCGGGGCCGCCCTGCGTGGCCGCATCGACGATGGCGAAAGTGTCGAAGAACGCGTACACCACGTTGATCACCAGCAGGAAGAAGGTGGTGGGCGACAGCAGCGGGAACTGCACCGTCCAGAAGCGCCGCCACGGGCCGGCACCGTCAATGGCCGCGGCTTCGATGAGCGACTTCGGAATCGACTGCAGCCCGGCCAGGAAGAACAGGAAGTTGTAGGAGATCTGTTTCCACACCGAGGCCATCACGATCAGCGTCATGGCCTGGCCTGAATCGAGCAGGTGGTTCCAGTGCACGCCGACTTTTTCAAGGCCATAGGCGACCACGCCCAGCGACGGCGAGAACATGAAGACCCACAGCACGGCGGCCACGGCGGGCGCCACGGCGTAGGGCAGGATCAGCATGGTCTTGTAGAACATGGCGGCTTTCACCACCCGGTCGGCGAAGACCGCCAGCATCAGCGACAGCGTGATGCCGATGCCCGCCACCAGCACGGAGAACATCGCGGTGGTCTTGAACGACTCGACATAGCTGCCGTCGTTGAAGAGCTGCTTGAAGTTCTCCAGGCCCACCCATTCGGTGGAGGTGCCGAAGGCGTCCTGCAACTGCATGGATTGCACCAGCGCCTGGCTGGCCGGCCAGAAAAAGAAGACCAGGATGATGGCCATCTGCGGTGCAATAAGCACCCAGGGCAGCCATGCAGATTTGAATCGGACGCGTTTTTCCATGGAGCGGAAGGTTGAGAGAAATAGGCGCTTCCCAAAGCAAAAAGCAGATGGATGACCCATCTGCTTTTTACGGTTGGCGAAACGTTCAGTTTAAAACGATTACGACTTGTTAGCCTTCTGGAAACGCTCCAGCTGTTCGTTGCCGCGCTTGACGATCGTCTCCAGCGCTTCCTTGGCGGTCTTCTTGCCGGACCAGACCTGTTCGAGCTCTTCGTCCTCGATCGCGCGGATCTGCACGTAGTTGCCCAGGCGGATGCCGCGGCTCTTGTCGGTGACTTTGCGGATCATCTGCGTCACGGCCACGTCGGTGCCGGGGTTCTGCTGGTAAAAGCCCGACTTTTCGGTCAGCTCGTAAGCGGCCTTGGTGACGGGCAGGTAGCCCGTGCGCTTGTGGCTGGCGGACTGCACTTCCGGCGTCGAGATGAACTGGAAGAACTGCGCCACGCCCTTGTATTCGGCAGGCTTCTTGCCGGCCATGACCCACAGGCTCGCGCCGCCGATCACGGTGTTCTGCGGAGCGCCCGGCACATCGGGGTAGTAGGGCAGGGGTGCCAGGCCGTAGGCGAACTTGGCGTTCTTGGCCACGTTGCCGTAGAAGCCCGAGGACGTGTTGATCATGGCGCACTCGCCCGACACGAAGCTCGCTTCAGGCACGTTGCCGCGGCCCTTGTAGACGAACAGGCCCTGCTTGGCCATGTTGGCCAGGTTCTCGATGTGGCGCACGTGCAGTGGCGAATCCACCTTCAGGCGCGCGTCCAGGCCCTGCAGGCCGTTGGACTTGCTGGCGAACTCCACGTTGTGCCAGGCCGAGAAGCTTTCGACCTGCGTCCAGTTCTGCCAGGCCGTGGTGAACGGGCACTTGTGGCCCGACGCCTTGAGCTTGGCCGCCGCGTTGACCACTTCGGGCCAGGTGGACGGCGCCTTGTCGGTGGGCAGGCCGGCCGCCTTGAAGGCGTCCTTGTTGAAGTAGAAGATGGTCGTGGAGCTGTTGAACGGGAAGCTCAGCATCTGGCCGTTGGGGGCCGTGTAGTAGCCGGCCACGGCGGGGATGTAGGCCGCTGGGTCGAACTGGGCGCCCGCGTCCTGCATGACCTTGCCCACGGGCACGATGGCGCCCTTGCTGGCCATCATCGTGGCGGTGCCCACTTCGAAAACCTGCAGGATGTGCGGGGCGTTGCCGGCGCGGAAGGCGGCGATGGAGGCCGTCATGGATTCGTCGTACGTGCCCTTGTAGGTCGGCACGATCTTGTAGTCCTTCTGGCTTTCGTTGAACTGCTTGGCCAGGTCGTTTACCCATTCGCCGTTGACCGCAGTCATCGAATGCCACCACTGGATCTCGGTCTGTGCCTGCGCCGTGGCGCAGAACGACGCGGCAATGGCAGCAGCCGCTGCCAAATGCTTGAATTGCATGAAAACTCCTCGAATCGATACGAAATGCACGAAGCGCCGATGGTAGGACGCATTTCGTGACACGAATGTGTCGTTGTCGCATAGGCCTGCATGGCGATCAAGCGGGGAAACCCGTCGCGCCGAAGTAGCCGAAATCGCACCTAAGCGGCCGTGAACAATGGCAATTTCGTGACAATTCCGTGACACGGCAAGTCACCTTGGCGACTCATCGGTCGCACCAGATTGGCGAATTGCGGGGATGCCAGCAGGGTTTTGTGCAGTGCACAATGATCTGTGTCCCCGTTCTGGGGCCCTGGGTGGAGGGCCCGTGCCCCCGCCCCATCCGCTTCTTCGTTTCACGATCCTCCCGGACCTTTCCATGGCCAAAACATCTCTGGACAAAAGCAAGATCAAGTTCCTGTTGCTCGAGGGCATCCACCCTTCCGCGCTCGACGTGCTGCGCGGCGCGGGCTACACCCAGATCGAGGCCCTCTCCGGGGCGCTGCCCGACGATGAACTCAAGCGCAAGATCGCCGATGCGCACTTCGTGGGCATCCGCTCGCGCACGCAACTGACGGCCGAGGTCTTCGCCCATGCGCACAAGCTGGTGGCCGTGGGGTGCTTTTGCATCGGCACCAACCAAGTGGACCTGAACGCCGCCCGCGAGCGCGGCATCGCCGTGTTCAACGCACCGTATTCCAACACCCGCTCGGTCGCCGAACTGGTGCTGGCCGAGGCCATCCTGCTGCTGCGCGGCATTCCCGAGAAGAACGCGGTGGCGCACCGCGGCGGCTGGCTCAAGTCGGCCGACAACGCCTACGAAATCCGCGGCAAGACGCTGGGCATCGTGGGCTACGGCTCCATCGGCACGCAGCTGTCGGTGCTGGCCGAAGGCCTGGGCATGCACGTGATCTTCCATGACGTGGTCAACAAGCTGCCGCTGGGCAATGCGCGCCAGGCGCCTTCGCTGCACGCGCTGCTGGGCCAGGCCGACATCGTGAGCCTGCACGTGCCCGAGCTGCCGTCCACCCAGTGGATGATCGGCGCGGCCGAGATCGCGGCCATGAAGCCGGGCGGCATTCTCATCAATGCCGCGCGCGGCACGGTGGTCGAGATCGAACCGCTGGCCGAGGCGCTCAAGGCCAAGAAGCTGCTGGGCGCCGCCATCGACGTGTTCCCGGTCGAGCCACGCACCAACAAGGACGAATTCCTCTCGCCCCTGCGCGGGCTGGACAACGTGATCCTCACGCCGCACATCGGCGGCTCCACGATGGAGGCGCAGGCCAACATCGGTCTGGAAGTGGCCGAAAAACTGGTCAAGTACAGCGACAACGGCACCTCGATCTCGTCGGTCAACTTCCCCGAGGTGGCGCTGCCGGCTCACCCGGGCAAGCACCGGTTGCTGCACATCCACCAGAACGTGCCGGGCGTGCTGTCGCAGATCAACCAGATCTTCTCGGACAACCAGATCAACATCGCGGCCCAGTACCTGCAGACCAACGAGAAGGTGGGCTACGTGGTGATCGACATCGATGCCCAGTCGTCCGACCTGGCGCAGGACAAGCTGGCCCAGGTGCCGGGCACGATCCGCAGCCGCGTGCTGTTCTGAGTCCCACGGGGCCGGCGGCCCAGCCTGCCGGCCCGGTCTTTTTCATCAGAGCCAAAAAGGGCTCCAGCGCAATGAATACGCCGGTGTATTGCTATAAAAATAATAGCAAATGCCGCGCATGGGCTTCCATGGTCTCGGGCCGCGCCCCGTAACGCCCCGGGCCTCCCTGGGCCCTGGCATAAAATCGCGGCCCCGAGGCACAGGGGCGCTTTTCAGCGCCCGACCCAGGTTGACCCCATGAACGTTCCCATAGCGCTGGCTGCCCTGCAGGCGCAGGCCGCCGAGCCCGCCCGCCTGCGAGAGATTCCCTACAACTACACCTCGTTCTCGGACCGGGAAATCGTCATCCGGCTGCTCGGGTCTCCCTCCTGGGACGTGCTCGACCAACTGCGCCGCGAGCGCCGCACCGGCCGCTCGGCCCGCATGCTCTACGAAGTGCTGGGCGACATCTGGGTCGTGCAGCGCAACCCCTATCTGCAGGACGACCTGCTGGACAATCCCGACCGGCGCAAGCTTCTGGTCGATGCGCTGGAGCACCGCCTGGCCGAGATCGGCAAGCGCCGCACGCCGGCCGACGACTCCAGCCGCGACCAGCTAGTGGGCCAGTTGGTGGATGCCGCCCGCCGCGCCATCGCCGAGTTCGACGCCACGTTCGTGGAGGCCGCCCAGCTGCGCCGCCAGGTGCAAAAGCGCCTGGGCCGGCACACGGCCAAGGACAACATCAAATTTGACGGGCTTTCGCGCGTTTCCCACGTGACCGATGCGACCGATTGGCGCGTCGAGTACCCGTTCGTGGTGCTCACCCCCGATACCGAGGCCGAGATGGCCGCGCTGGTGAAGGCCTGCATCGATCTGGAGCTGACCATCATTCCGCGCGGCGGCGGCACCGGCTACACCGGCGGCGCGATCCCGCTCACCTGGCGCAGCGTGGTCATCAACACCGAAAAGCTGGAGGCCATGACCGAGGTGGAAATGCGCCGCCTGCCGGGCATGGACCGCGAAGTCGCCACCGTGTGGACCGAGGCCGGCGTGGTCACCCAGCGCGTGGCCGATGCGGCCGAGCGCGCGGGCTACGTGTTCGCCGTGGACCCGACCAGTGCCGAGGCATCGTGCATCGGCGGCAACATCGCCATGAATGCCGGTGGCAAGAAGGCCGTGCTGTGGGGCACGGCGCTCGACAACCTGGCCAGCTGGCGCATGGTGACGCCCGACGCCCAGTGGCTGGAAGTGACCCGTGTGAACCACAACATGGGCAAGATCCACGACGCCGAGGTGGCGAGCTTCGATCTGCAGTATTTCGAGGCCGACGGCAAGACGCCGATCCGCACCGAGCGCCTCGATATCGCCGGCAGGACCTTCCGCAAGGAGGGCCTGGGCAAGGACGTGACCGACAAGTTCCTGTCGGGCCTGCCGGGCATTCAGAAAGAGGGCTGCGACGGCCTCATCACCAGCGCGCGCTGGGTGGTGCACCGCATGCCAGAGCACACGCGCACCGTGTGCCTCGAATTCTTCGGCAACGCCAAGGACGCGGTGCCCAGCATCGTGGAGATCAAGGACTTCATGTTCGCCGAGCAGCAGCGCAGCGGCGTGCTGCTGGCGGGCCTGGAACACCTGGACGACCGCTATCTGAAAGCCGTGGGCTACGCCACCAAGAGCAAGCGGCACGGCGGCGGGCTGCCCAAGATGGTGCTGTTCGGCGACATCGCGGGCGACAACGCCGACGACGTGGCGCGCGTGACCAGCGAGGTCGTGCGCCTGGCCAATTCGCGCTCGGGCGAAGGCTTCATCGCCATCAGCCCCGAAGCACGCAAGAAGTTCTGGCTGGACCGCAAGCGCACGGCCGCCATCAGCCGCCATACCAACGCCTTCAAGATCAACGAAGACGTGGTGATCCCGCTGCCGCGCATGGCCGAGTACACGGACGGCATCGAGCGCATCAACATCGAACTGTCGCTGCGCAACAAGCTGACGCTGTGCGATGCGCTGGAAGACTTCTTCCTGCGCGGCAACCTGCCGTTGGGCCGGCAGGACGACGCGCACGAGATTCCCTCCGCCGAACTGCTGGAAGACCGCGTGGCGCAGGCCGTGGCTTTGGTGGGCGAGGTGCGTGCGCTGTGGACCGGCTGGCTGCGCGATGTCGAGCCGCTGTTCCCGCAGCTGCAGGACCACACGCTGCGCGCCAGCTGGAAGACCCAGTTGCGCGAGCCGCTGTCCAAGATCTTCGCGGGCGCCGCGTTCAAACCCATCATGGACGAGACGGCGGCCATCCACCAGCGCGTGCTCAAGGGCCGCGTGTGGGTGGCGCTGCACATGCATGCTGGCGACGGCAATGTGCACACCAACATTCCCGTCAACAGCGACGACTACCGCATGCTGCAGACGGCGCACGAAGCCGTGGCCCGCATCATGGTGCTGGCCCGCCACCTGGACGGCGTGATCTCGGGCGAGCACGGCATCGGCATCACGAAGCTGGAGTTCCTGACCGACGACGAACTGCGCCCGTTCGCCGACTACAAGCAGCGCGTGGACCCAGAAGGCCGGTTCAACAAAGGCAAGTTGCTACGAAATAAGGAGCAAGGTGTCCTAGTGGATACTGCGCGGGAGCCCGGTTCGGCTCGCAACTCGCTGATGTTCGCCGACCTGACCAACGCCTATACGCCGAGCTTCGGCTTGATGGGCCACGAGTCGCTGATCATGCAGCAGAGCGACATCGGCGCCATCGCCGATTCGGTCAAGGACTGCCTGCGCTGCGGCAAGTGCAAACCCGTGTGCGCCACCCACGTGCCGCGCGCCAGCCTGCTGTACAGCCCGCGCAACAAGATCCTCGCCACGTCGCTGCTGGTGGAGGCTTTCCTGTACGAAGAGCAGACGCGCCGGGGCGTGTCGATCAAGCACTGGCAGGAGTTCGAGGACGTGGCCGACCACTGCACCGTGTGCCACAAGTGCTACACGCCGTGCCCGGTCAAGATCGACTTCGGCGACGTGACGATGAACATGCGCAACCTGCTGCGCAAGATGGGCAAGAAGACGTTCCGCCCAGGCAACGCGCTGGCGATGACCATGCTCAACGCCACCAACCCCGACACCATCAAGCTCCTGCGCAGCGCGATGGTCGGCGTGGGATTCAAGGCCCAGCGCATCGCGGTGGACCTGCTGCGCAAGGTGGGCCGCCGCCAGACGGCACGCCCGCCGGCCACGGTGGGCGCGGCGCCGGTGAAGGAGCAGGTGGTGCACTTCATCAACAAGAAGCTGCCGGGCGGCCTGCCCAAGAAGACGGCGCGTGCGCTGCTGGACATCGAAAACAAGGACTACGTGCCCATCATCCGCAACCCGGCCACGACCACGGCCGAGACGGAGGCCGTGTTCTATTTCCCCGGGTGCGGATCGGAGCGCCTCTTCAGCCAGGTGGGCCTGGCCACGCAGGCCATGCTCTGGCACGCGGGCGTGCAGACCGTGCTGCCGCCGGGCTACCTGTGCTGCGGTTACCCACAGCGCGGCAGTGGCCAGTTCGACAAGGCCGAGAAGATGATCACCGACAACCGGGTGCTCTTTCACCGCGTGGCCAACACGCTCAACTACCTCGACATCAAGACGGTGGTGGTGAGCTGCGGCACCTGCTACGACCAGTTGCAGGGCTACGACTTCGGCAAGATATTTCCGGGCAGCCGCATTATCGACATCCACGAATACCTGCTGGAAAAGGGCGTGACGCTGCAGGGCAAGGGCGCCTACCTGTACCACGAGCCCTGCCACAACCCGATGAAGCTGCAGGACTCGGTGAAGACGGTGAAGGCGCTGGTCGGCCCGCAGGTCACCAAGAGCGAACGCTGCTGCGGCGAGTCCGGCACGCTGGGCGTGACCCGGCCCGACATCTCCACCCAGGTGCGCTTTCGCAAGGAGGAGGAAATCAAGAAGGGCGAGGCCGCGCTGCGCGCGAGCGGCGCCGTGGCACCGACGGAGAACGTGAAGATATTGACCAGCTGCCCAAGCTGTCTGCAGGGCCTGAACCGCTACCAGGACGACCTGCAGAACGGCCTGCTGGAGGCCGACTACATCGTCGTCGAGATGGCGCGCGAGATTCTGGGCGACAACTGGATGCCCGAGTACGTGCAGCGCGCCAACGCGGGCGGCATCGAGCGGGTGCTCGTTTGATGGCGGCCAGCGCGGCCTCCGTGTCGAGCCCCTGCCCGCTGTGCGATGGCGATGGCGGCGCGCTGGTCTGGCGCGGCCCCAAGCTGCGGGTGATCCGCGCGCAGGAGGCGGGCTTTCCGGCCTTCTACCGCGTGGTGTGGGCGGCGCATGCGGCGGAGTTCACCGATCTGGCTCCGGCAGACCGCGTGCATTGCATGGAAGCGGTGGCGGCAGTGGAGAGCGCGCTGCGCGCCCATCTGCATCCGGACAAGATCAACCTGGCCGCGCTCGGCAACATGGTCCCGCACCTGCACTGGCACGTGATCGCCCGGTTTGCGTGGGACAGCCACTTTCCCGGCGCCGTGTGGGCGGCTGCGCAGCGTGAGCGGGCGCCCGAGCGCGAGGCCGAAGTGGCCGGGCGCCTGGCGGCTGCCGAGGCCGAGATGGCTGAACGGCTGGCGCAACTCGCCTGAGCCTGCGCGGGCCCGATGCGGAGCCCGTGCGGGGCCGCGAGGGCCCGGTGGGACAATCCCGCAAAGGCTCCTGCGCCGGCTCCACCGGGCCGCGCAGCAGGCACCCCGCAAAACGCACAGAGGATTTTTTCATGGCAGGTCTGAAAGCCGGCGCGCCCACGCCGCAATCCATCACGGTGCACGAAGCGTCGCGAATGCTCGAGGTGGTGTTCTCGGACGGCGCGGCCTTCCGCATTCCGTTCGAGCTGATGCGCGTGTATTCGCCCTCCGCCGAGGTGCAGGGCCACGGCCCGGGCCAGGAAGTGCTGCAGACCGGCCAGCGCCACGTCACGCTCACGGGCCTGGAGCCGGTGGGCAATTACGCGGTCAAGCCCACGTTCTCCGATGGGCACGACACGGGCATCTTCTCGTGGGATTACCTCTACGAACTCGGCCAGCGCCAGGAAGCGCTGTGGGCCGACTACCTGCGCCGGCTGGCCGAAACAGGCGCCGACCGCGACACGCCGATGCCGGCCAAACGCGGCAGTGGCGGCGGTGGGGGTGGCCATTCGCATGGCCACGGAGGCTGCGGCCACTGACCTCCGCGGTGGACCTGCGCGCTCATCGGGCGCGTGCAGAGCGTCCAAATTGCGACAGATGCCCCATGCAGGTGCGGGGTTGTCGCTGTACGAGCGGGGCCTGCGCGCCTAGCATCGCGGAATGAGCACCACGCATTTCGGATTCCAGTCGGTCGACGAGGCAGAAAAGGCGCGCCGCGTGCGCGGCGTCTTCGACTCCGTCGCATCGAAGTACGACGTCATGAACGACCTCATGTCCGGTGGCCTGCACCGCGCATGGAAGGCCTACACGGTCATGGTCGCCAACCTGCGCGAGGGCAACCGTGTGCTGGACATCGCAGGCGGCACGGGCGACCTGGCGAAGGCCTTCGCCAAGAAGGTTGGCGCATCGGGCCAGGTGGTGCATACCGACATCAACGAAGCCATGCTGCGCGTGGGGCGCGACCGCCTCATCGACGCCGGCGTGGTGCTGCCCACGCTGGTGTGCGACGCGGAACGCCTGCCGTTCCCCGACGGCCATTTCGATGCGGTGAGCGTGGCCTTCGGACTGCGCAACATGACCCACAAGGACCAGGCGATCGCCGAGATGTGCCGCGTGCTGAAGCCGCGCGGGCGTCTGCTGGTGCTGGAATTTTCCAAGGTGGCCAAGCCGCTGGAGAAAGCCTACGACTGGTATTCCTTCAAGGTGCTGCCCCGCCTGGGCCAGATGGTGGCGGGCGACGACGCCAGCTACCGCTACCTCGCCGAGTCGATCCGCATGCATCCGGGCCAGGAAGAACTCAAAACCCTCATGCAGAAAAATGGCTTTGGGCATGTGGACTATCACAACATGACGGGGGGAATCGTTGCTTTGCATGTTGGAATCAAGTGCTGAGCCTTTTGGCGTGTTCGCTGGCAGCGGGCACCGATCTATAAATTGGAGATGACATGATGAAAATTTGGTCCATGGCGCTGGTCGCCATGATGGTGATGGTGCATGCCGACGCGGATGCCCGCCGCATGAGTGGCGGCAAGTCCGTCGGCAAGCAGTCGAGCAACGTGACGCAGCGCGAATCCGCCACGCCGCCGCCTGCCGCTCCTGGCGCACCCGCGCAGAACGTCAACAGCGCTGCTGCCGCCAAGCCCGGCGCCGCGGCAGCGGCTCCTGCGGCTGCCGCCAAGAAGCCTTGGGGCGCGATGCTCGGCGGCTTGGCCGCGGGCCTGGGCCTGGCCTGGCTGGCCCACTCGCTCGGCCTGGGCGCGGGCTTCGGCCAGTTCCTGCTGATCGCGCTGCTGGCACTCGGCGCGTTCGCCGTGTTCCGCATGTTCATGCGTTCGCGCAAGCCTGCCGAAAGCGGCACGGGCAACTCGCCCTTCGCCTTCCAGGGCGCAGGGGCCGGTGCCGGCGCCACGTCGCCCGCCGAGGCGCAGATGCCCCGCCAGTACAGCCCGCAGAACGTCGGCAACGACGCGTCCGCCCGGCCGTTCGAGCGCAGCAGCATGGCGTTCGACGCCTCCCGCCAGAGCGGCGGCGGCTCCGGCGTGGTGATTGGCTCGGCCCTGGCCGGCTCGCAGAACTGGGGCGTGCCCGAGGGCTTCGATACCGAAGGCTTCCTGAATGCGGCCAAGCGCAACTTCATCACGCTGCAAGGCGCCTGGGACCGTTCGGACATCGCCGCGCTGCGCTCGATGATGACCGACAGCATGGTGGATGAGATCCGCACCCAGCTGAGCGAGCGCGAGTCGCTGCGCGGCGCGAGCCAGCCCAACCACACCGACGTGGTCATGCTGGAAGCGCAACTGCTGGGCATCGAAGACCTGGGCGACGGCTACATGGCCAGCGTGGAGTTCTCCGGAATGATCCGTGAAGAGCTCTCGGCCGGCCCGAGCCCGTTCCGCGAAGTGTGGAACATGACCAAGGCCAAGACCGGCAACAGCGGCTGGCTGGTGGCCGGCGTGCAAGCCTTGCAATAAGGCTCGGCCGCAATGGCGCGGCGGGCGCGGGGGTAAAGCCCTCGGTGCCGCGCCCAGTTCGGGGAATAATCGGGGACTATGGCAACACAGTCCCCTTTTTCATTCCTGGATGGGCTTTTCGAGCGCATCGCCGCAGGCCCGCAGCCACCGCAGTGGCTGGTGCACGAGGTGCAGCACCGCATGGTGCTGTTCCTCAACCATGTGCTCATGCAGGAGCCCGAGGCCATGGACCGCCTCGTCCGCCAGAAGGGGCGGGTGGCCCGCGTGCAGTGGCGCGTGTATTCGATGGCCCTGCAGATCACGCCGGCGGGGCTGCTCGATCTGGCCCCCGAAACCCTGGTGCCGGACCTGCGCCTGGAAGTGACCGACACCTCGCCCCTGTCCCTGGCCCAGACCGCGCTGCGCGGCGACAAGCCTGGCATCCGCATCGAAGGCGACGTGCAGCTGGCGGCCGAGATCAACTGGCTGGTGGACCACGTCCGCTGGGACGTCGAGGAGGACCTGGCCCGCGTGATCGGCGATGCGCCGGCCCATGCGGTCGGCTCGGTCGCCCGGCGCGCCGCACAGGCGCTGCGCCAGTTCGTCGGCGCGCGCCGGGCCTCGTCCGCGGGCGGTGCCGGCGGCGTTGATCGCTCCGCGCCATGAGGCGTTTCTTTCGCGGCATCACCATCGTCTGGGTGGTGCTGCGCTACGGGCTGGATGGACTGGTCCTGACGAGCTTCCAAAAGCCCTGGCTGCGCCTGGTGGCGCGCATCGTGTCGGTCGGCCGCAATCTGGATGCCCCCCGCGGGCAGCGCCTGCGCGAAGCGCTGGAGCGGCTGGGCCCGATCTTCGTGAAGTTCGGCCAGGTCCTTTCGACCCGGCGCGACCTGATGCCGCCCGACATCGCCGACGAACTCGCCCGCCTGCAGGACCGCGTGCCGCCCTTCGATCCCGATGTGGCCGTGGCCACCATCGAGCGCGCCTTCCGCCGTCCGCTGGCCGAGGTGTTCGTGTCGTTCGACCGGGTACCCATCGCCAGCGCGTCCATCGCCCAGGTGCACTTCGCGGTCGTGCGCGACCGCAAGGGCGTGGAGCGCGAAGTGGCCGTGAAGGTGCTTCGTCCGGGCATGCTGCCGGTCATCGAGAACGACCTGGGCCTCATGCGCCTGATGGCCGGGTGGGTGGAAAGCCTCTCGGCCGATGGCAAGCGGCTCAAGCCCCGCCAGGTGGTGGCCGAGTTCGACAACTACCTGCACGACGAGCTCGATCTGGTGCGCGAAGCCGCCAACGCGGCGCAGCTGCGCCGCAACATGCAGGGCCTCGAGCTGGTGCTGATCCCTGAGATCCTCTGGGACTTCTGCCACGCCGAGGTGCTGGTGATGGAGCGCATGAAGGGCGTGCCCATCAACCAGATCGAACGGCTGCGCGCTGCGGGGGTGGACATCCCCAAGCTGGCGCGCGACGGGGTCACGATCTTCTTCACCCAGGTGTTCCGCGACGGCTTCTTCCATGCCGACATGCACCCCGGCAACATCCAGGTGAGCCTGGAGCCCGAGACCTTCGGGCGCTACATCTCGCTGGACTTCGGCATCGTCGGCACGCTGACCGAGTTCGACAAGGAATACCTCGCGCAGAACTTCACGGCGTTCTTCCGCCGCGACTACAAGCGCGTGGCCGAACTGCACATCGAAAGCGGCTGGGTGCCCCCCACCACGCGCGTGAACGAACTGGAAGCGGCGATCCGCACCGTGTGCGAGCCGTACTTCGACCGCCCGCTCAAGGAGATTTCGCTCGGCATGGTGCTGATGCGGCTCTTCCAGACCTCGCGGCGCTTTCAGGTCGAGATCCAGCCGCAGCTCGTGCTGCTGCAAAAGACGCTGCTCAACATCGAAGGCCTCGGTCGCCAGCTCGACCCCGATCTGGACCTGTGGAGCACCGCCAAGCCGTTCCTTGAAAAGTGGATGCTCGACCAGATGGGCCCGCAGCGGCTGTGGCGCGAGTTGCGCGCCGAAGCGCCGCGCTTTGCCAAGATGCTGCCGGAACTGCCGCGCCTGCTGCACGGCTACCTGCGCGAACGGCCGCACGACCACCGGCGTGAACTGCTGGAACTGCTGGCCGCCCAGAAGCGCACCAACCGGCTTTTGCAGAGCCTGATCTACGGTGGCATGGGATTTGTATTGGGGCTGCTGGCGATGCAGCTGCTGATCCGCGTGCGGCTCTTCTAGGCGCTTCGGTTTTACTCGATCCCTTTTTTCCGCCTCTCTCTTCCTCTTCCTTTCTTCTCCCTACGCGACATACGAGGAGCATGCCGTGCTGTTGACCCTGGTCATTGTCTATTTGCTGATCACCATCGCCATCGGCCTGCTGGCGGCGCGGCGGGTGAAGAACTCGGCAGACTTCGCCATCGCCGGGCGGCATCTGCCGCTCTACATGATCGTGACGACCACGTTCGCCACGTGGTTCGGCTCCGAGACGGTGCTGGGCATTCCGGCGAAGTTCATCGAGGGCGGGCTGGGCAACGTGGTGGAAGACCCGTTCGGCGCGGGCTTCTGCCTGATTCTGGTGGGGCTGTTCTTCGCGGCGCGGCTCTATCGCATGACGCTGCTCACCATCAGCGACTACTACCGCGAGCGCTACGGGCGCGTGGTCGAGGTCGTGTGCTCGCTCATCATCATGCTGAGCTATCTGGGGTGGGTGTCGGCCCAGGTCACCGCGCTGGGGCTGGTGTTCAACCTGCTGTCCGGCGGGGCCATCGGCATTCCGATGGGCATGACGATCGGCGTGGTCTCCATCCTGGCCTACACGCTGTTCGGCGGCATGTGGTCGGTCGCGGTGACGGACTTCATCCAGATGATCATCCTGGTGGGCGGCTTGGCCATCATCGCTGTGTTCGCTGGCAACATGGCGGGCGGGGCCGACAAGGTGATCGAGCTGGCCAGCAGCCGCGACCTGTTCCGCTTCCTGCCCGAGCCCAAGCTGCACGACATCCTGTTCTTCGTGGCCGCCGGCATCACCATGATGTTCGGCTCCATTCCGCAGCAGGACGTGTTCCAGCGGGTCATGTCGGCCAACAACATCAAGGCCGCCACCCGCGGCCCGGTGATCGGCGGCATCTGCTACATCCTCTTCGCCTTCGTGCCGATGTTCCTGGTGGCCAGCGCGCTGATCATCATGCCCGCCGAGACGGCCGAACTGCTCAAGGACGATCCGCAGAAGGTGCTCCCCACCCTGGTGCTGCAGAAGATGCCTTTCATCATGCAGGTGTTCTTCTTTGGTGCATTGCTGTCGGCCCTCAAGTCCACCGCGTCGGCCACGCTGCTGGCGCCCAGCGTTACCTTCACCGAAAACATCTGGCGGCAGTTCCGCCCGAACGGCACCGACCGCGACCGCCTGCGCACCATGCGCATCAGCACGCTGGTGTTCAGCGCCTTCGTGCTGGCCTATTCGATCCACATGCAGGGCACGTCGATCTACGAACTGGTGTCGGGCGCGTACCAGGTGCCGCTGGTGGGCGCTTTCGTGCCGCTGGTCTTCGGCCTCTACTGGAAGCGCGCGACGACCCAGGGCGCCCTCCTGGCGATCGCAGCGGGCCTGTCCACCTGGCTGCTGTTCCTGGCCACGCCTATGGGCGCCGTGTTCCCGGCGCAGCTGGCGGGCGTGCTGGCCGCCACCGTGGGCATGCTGGCCGGCTCGCTGGCACCGCAGGGGCTGCGCAACGTGCGCGCTTCGCACCACCCCGTGGTAGGGGCGGAACAGGCGTGAGGGGGCTCGAGGCGCGTGCCTATAATTGAAGGTTTTGCACTTTCCATCGCACACGCTCAAGATGCCTATCTATGCCTATAAATGCGGTTCCTGCGGCCACGCCAAGGATGTGCTGCAAAAAATGTCCGACGCGCCGCTCACGGTGTGCCCGGCCTGCGGGGCCGAAGCCTTCTCCAAGCAGGTGACCGCCGCCGGCTTTCAGCTCAAGGGCTCCGGCTGGTACGTGACCGATTTCCGCGGCGGCAACAGCGGCGCCGGCAGCGCCAAGCCCGATGCGGCGGCCTCCGACGGCGCGGCGCCTGCCGCAGCGTCCGGCGGCGACAGCGCCCCCAAGAAGGAAGCGGCGGCTCCCGCGCCTGCCCCGGCGCCGGCCGCCAGCAGCTCCGACACCAAGAAGAACTGAAGAACGGCCGCTGATGTCCGCTTTGCGCAAATGGCTGTTCACGGGCCTTCTGGTCATCGTTCCCGGCGTCATCACCGCCTGGGTACTGAACTGGATCGTGAGCACGCTCGACCAGACCCTGCAGATCCTGCCGGGCGCCTGGCAACCCGACAAGCTGCTGGGCTTTCACATCCCGGGCTTCGGGGTGCTGCTCACTCTGGGCATCCTGCTGGTGGTGGGTGCGCTCACCAGCAACTTCGCGGGGCGCAAGCTGGTGGAGTGGGGCGATGCCCTGGTCAGCCGCATCCCGGTGGTGCGCTCGATCTACTCCAGCGTCAAGCAAGTGTCGGACACGCTCTTTTCCGAAGGCGGCAACGCCTTTCGCACCGCCGTGCTGGTGCAGTGGCCGCGCGAAGGCGTGTGGACCGTGGCGTTCATCACCGGCACGCCGAGCGGTGAAGTGGCCGCTTACCTGCGCGACGAATACGTCAGCGTGTACGTGCCCACCACCCCCAACCCGACGGGCGGCTACTTCGTGATCCTGCGCAAGAGCGACTGCATCGAGCTGGAGATGAGCGTCGATGCGGCCCTCAAGTACATCGTTTCCATGGGGGTGGTTGCGCCCCCGGACCTCACGCTGCCCGATTCCCGATAAACACCCTCGTCGCACGCCCGCTCGCTGCGGGCGCGCGCAAAACCTTTGTCGCGCTCCACGAGGGCGCAGGAAGACTCTCCAATGGCCATGCGTTCCCACTATTGCGGTCTCGTCACCGAAGCCCTCCTGGGCCAAACCGTCACCCTGTCGGGCTGGGTAAATCGCCGCCGCGACCATGGCGGCGTGATCTTCATCGACCTGCGCGACCGCGAAGGCTATGTGCAGGTGGTGTGCGACCCCGACCGCGCCGAGATGTTCAAGACCGCCGAGGGCGTGCGCAGCGAGTTCTGCGTGCAGGTGAAGGGCCTGGTGCGCGAGCGCCCCGAAGGCACGACCAACGACAGCCTCAAGAGCGGCAAGATCGAAGTGCTGTGCCATGAGCTGAACGTGCTCAACCCGTCCGTCACGCCGCCGTTCCAGATCGACGAGGAAAACCTCTCGGAAACCACCCGCCTCACGCACCGCGTGCTGGACCTGCGCCGCCCCTACATGCAGCGCAACCTGATGCTGCGCTACCGCGTGTCGATGGAAGTGCGCAAGTTCCTCGATGCCAACGGCTTCGTGGACATCGAAACCCCCATGCTGGGCAAGTCCACGCCCGAAGGCGCGCGCGACTATCTGGTGCCAAGCCGCGTGCACGACGGCCAGTTCTTCGCGTTGCCCCAGTCGCCCCAGCTGTACAAGCAGATGCTGATGGTGGCGGGCTTCGACCGCTACTACCAGATCACCAAGTGCTTCCGCGACGAAGACCTGCGCGCCGACCGCCAGCCTGAATTCACCCAGATCGATATCGAGACCTCCTTCCTCACGGAAGAAGAGATCCGCGACATCTTCCAGGGCATGATCAAGACGGTGTTCCAGAACACCATCGGCGTGGACCTGGGCGAGTTCCCGGTCATGACGTACCAGGAAGCGGCCTTCCGCTTCGGCTCCGACAAGCCCGACCTGCGCGTGAAGCTCGAATTCACCGAGCTGACCGAAGTGATGAAGGACGTGGACTTCAAGGTCTTCTCCGGCGCCGCCAACATGAAGGGCGGCCGCGTGGTCGCCCTGCGCGTGCCCGGCGGCGCGCGTGAAACCGGCGGCCTGTCGCGCGGCGAGATCGACGGCTACACCGAGTTCGTGAAGATCTACGGCGCCAAGGGCCTGGCCTACATCAAGGTCAACGAACTGGCCAAGGGCCGCGATGGCCTGCAGTCGCCCATCGTGAAGAACATCCACGACGCGGCCATTGCCGAGATTCTCCAGCGCACTGGCGCCCAGGACGGCGACCTGCTGTTCTTCGGCGCCGACAAGGAAAAGGTCGTCAACGACGCCATCGGCGCGCTGCGCATCAAGATCGGCCACAGCGAGTTCGGCAAGAAGAACGGCCTGTTCGAAAGCCGCTGGGCGCCGCTGTGGGTGGTGGACTTCCCGATGTTCGAGTTCGACGAAGAGTCGCAGCGCTACACGGCCGTGCACCACCCCTTCACCGCGCCCAAAGACGGTCACGAGGACTGGATGGTCACCGCGCCCGAAAAGTGCATTTCCAAGGGCTACGACATGGTGCTCAATGGCTGGGAAATGGGCGGCGGTTCTGTCCGTATCCACCGGGCCGACGTGCAGCAGAAGGTGTTCGACGCCCTCAAGATCACGCCCGAGGAAGCGCGCAACAAGTTCGGCTACCTGCTGGACGCCCTGCAATACGGCGCGCCTCCGCACGGCGGCCTGGCGTTCGGCCTGGACCGCATCGTCACGCTGATGACCGGCGCCGAGTCGATCCGCGACGTGATCGCCTTCCCCAAGACCCAGCGTGCCCAGGACCTGCTGACCCAGGCCCCCGGCCCCGTGGATGAAAAGCAGCTGCGCGAGCTGCACATCCGCCTGCGCAACCCGGACGCCGTCAAGGCCGTCTGATCCGGATGAGCGGGGTTCGTTGAAACCGTCCCACTCGAAGCGGCAGGAGCGTCATGTTCCTGCCGCTTTTTTGTTTTTCGTTTGGAAGAGGCCTTTATGCAAATCCGTGCAATGACTTGGCTGGCCCTGGCCCTGGTGGCCGCGCTGGCTGGCTGTGGCGAAAAGAAGACCGAACTGGGGCAGGGCGGATCGGTCGTCTCGGGCTCGGCGGGCCCTGAAGGCGCGAAGAACGCGGCGCGCGAACTGGTGCGGTGCGACGCGCCCGTGGCCACGCTGGCCTTGGCCGAAAACCCCAACGGCTACATCATGGGCTCGGGCTACCAGCTGCCTGCCTCGCCTGTGCCGCTGGTCAAATTGCTGGCGCAGCAAAGCGGTTGCTTTCGCGTCGTGGACCGCTCGGCGGGCCTGCGCGGCACGGTGCAGGAGCAGGACCTGAAAGACGCGGGCGTGCTGCGCAAGAACTCCACGGTGCAAAAGGGCCGGGGCTACGAGGCGCAGTACACGCTCACTCCCAGCCTGACGTTCAGCGAGCAGGATGCGGGCCGGGGGTTGTCCGGCGTCATCGCCATGATTCCGGTGCTGCGCGACATCGCGGGCCTGGCGGGCCTGGTCGAACAGGTGAAGTTCAAGGAAGCCCAGACCGCGCTGCTGCTGTCGGACAACGAAACCACCGAACAGGTGGCGGCATCCACGGGCGCGGCACGCTCCACCGACCTGGGCGTCGGTGGATTGGTGTTCGGCAAGCTGGGGGGCGCGGCAGGCGCCGGCTGGAGCAACACCAACGAGGGCAAGGTGATCGCGGCGGCATTCCTCGATGCGCACAACCAGCTGGTCACCCAAGTGCGCGCGCTGCAGGCCAAGGAAATGCCACCCCCCGTGGCGACGGCGCGCAAAGCCTCGGGCGGCTGAGAGGGCGTGCCGGCGGGCTGTAGAGGCGGGCGGCACGGAGCCGGCTGGCGCCGGGATGGCATGGCATCGAGCCCACCCCCGGCAGTGACGGCGCCGGGCAGGTGGCATGCATCGTGCTCACGGCAGGCGCATCGCACCGCGCGCTGCGGAGGGTCGGCCGACACGGTCGAATCCGTCCAGCCAGCCTGTGCGGCAGAGGGCAAACCCCCATGCCGACGGTGTGCAGCGCCCTTGGGGCATGCATCACAATCTGGGCCATCGCCCAGGCAAAAGGACTTCCTGTGTCTCACGCGTCTCCCTTCACGGCCGCCCCCGAGCAGTGGCTGCGCTACATGCCTGCGGCGCAGCATCAGCGGCAAGAGTTGAGACTGGTCGAGAACGCGTGGGACCACCTGTCCCTGCTGTCTTCCCTGTCGCTGTTGTCCGCCAAGGCGTCTTCCGGCGCCGACCTGGCGCAGGCCCGCAGGGACTTCGCCGCGCTGTCGGCCGACCTGCTGCGCGGCCTCGCGGGCGAGGCCCTCAAGAACCGCATTGCCGACATCGCGGCGCGCGCCCAGGTGTGCATCGACGTGCTGGTGCGCAATCTCTTCGAGCGCACGGCCGACATCGGGTTCTTCGCCACCGACGTGGGCGTGGCCGCCTTCCTGGGCGATCCCTCGCCGGAAACCCGCCCCGCCATCGAAGCCCGCCTGCGCGAGTACGCCGACAAGTACACGGTGTACGGCAACATCTTTTTGTTCGACACCGCGGGCCGGCCGTGCGCCCAGCTGCAGGCGGTGGAGCCGCTGACACCGGCACCGCAGGCCGAGGCCGATCGCGCCTTTCTGCAAGCGGTGCTGCAAAGCCATGCGCCCTATGCCGAGCATTACGCGGTGCACGGTTTCAGCGGCGAGGCCGGCAAGACGCTCATGTACGCCCGCCGGGTCGACTTTGAGGGCCAGCCCGTGGGCGTGCTGTGCCTGCAGTTCAAGCTGGCCGATGAGATGCCGGCCATTTTCGATTCGGTGCAGGACGGCGGCGCGCTGCCGGGCCAGGGCGGCGATGCGGTCCTGGCGCTCGTGGACGCCGAGGGCCGCGTGCTCGTCTCCAGCGACCCGTTGCAATTGCCATCCGGCTGGAAGCTGCCGCAGGCCGCGGCGGCGGGCGTGCAGCCGGTCAGCCACGCCAGCCGGCGCTACCTGATGGCCGTGCGCGATACCCAGGGGTTTCAGGGCTATGCGGGGCCGGGCTGGCGCGGTGTGGCGCTGCTGCCGCTGGACGTGGCCTTCGACGAGGCCGCGCAAGACCCGGCCGAAGCTTTCCCCGTCGAGCTGGCCGGCCATGCCGACGTGCTGTCGCAGGAACTGCGCGACATTCCCGGCCGCTCGGCCGCCATCCAGTCGGCGCTCGAACGGTCGGTGTGGAACGGCCTGTTGGACCTGCACCAGCTGGGCGGCGATGCCGCGGTGCCGCGTGAACTGCAGTTCGCCAAGACCCTGCTGTCCGAGATCGGTGCGACTGCCCGAAAGACTGCCTTGGCCTTTGCCGGCGCGCTGCAGGACCTGTACGGCGTCGTGATGCGATCGCTGCTGAGCGATGCGCGGGGCCGGGCCTCGCTGGCGATGCAGATCCTGGACCGCAACCTGTACGAACGCGCCAACGACTGCCGCTGGTGGGCGCTCACGCCGCAGTTCGCCCGCACGCTGGAAGCGGGCACGCGCGGCTGCGGCCAGGCCACGGCGGTGCTGCAGGAGATCAACCGGCTCTACACGGTGTACGCCAGCCTGGTGCTGTTCGACCGCGAGGGCCGCGTGGTGGCCGTGTCGCGGCCCGATCAGGCCGAGCACGTGGGTGCCCAGCTCGACGAGGAATGGGTGGGCCGCTGCCTGCGCCTTCAGGGCAGCCAGGGCTACGTGGTGAGCCGCTACGGGCCGAGCCGTTTCTACGGCCAGGGCCCGACATTCGTCTATGCCGCGGCGGTGAGGGGCGACGGCCGCACGGCCGGACACACCGAGGCCCGCACCGGCGCTGGCAGCCGCAGCGCTGCCGGGCCGCTGCTGGGCGGCATCGCCATCGTGTGGGACGCGGCGGAGCAGCTGTCTTCCATCCTGGCCGACTGCGCCGTGGGCGCAGGCCCGCAGGACGTTCTGGCGTTCGTGGACGCGCAAGGCGCGGTGGTGTGCGCGGCAGGCGACGCAGTGGTGGCGGCGCTGCCCGAACTGGCAGCGGGCCACGCGGAGTCCCGCATGGCGGTGCTCGGCCCCCACCTGTACGCGCTGGGCTTCGCGCGCGGCCAAGGCTACCGAGAATTCCGCGCGCAGGACGGTTATGACCACGGCCTGGGCTGCACGGTGTTGCGCCACGTGTGCCAGCACCACGCCGCCGTTCCGCTGGCGCCGGCCCTGTCCACGCAGCCCGGGGTTCGGGCCGACGCGGCGCATGGCGTACAACTCGCATCGTTTCGCATGGGCGCGCAGTGGTTCGGGTTGGAATCCGCCTCGGTCGTGGAGGCCGCGCCCGACGTGACCGTGCTGCACGCGGGCGGTCTGCGGGCCCCTTTCCTCGGCCTGGCGCAGATCGGCCAGCGCGTCTGCCCGGTGGTGGACCTGCGCAGCCTGATCGCGCCCACCGAGGGCGGGGCGCCCGTGCCGGCGCCGCGCGGGGGCGACCCGAACCGGCAGATCGTGGTGGTGCGCGCCACGCTGGACGATGGCCGTGTGCAGGAGTTCGCGCTGCGCGTGGATGCGCTCGGCGCCATCCTCGAGCTGGACCGGCGTACCCTGCAGCCGGTCAGTGTGGGCACGGCAGCCGGCGCGCCGGCGCTGGTCGATGCGGTGGTACCCGTGGCGACCGCTGCGACGGCGAGCCAGTCGCCCGGCCGGGCCATGCTCTGCCGCATCTCGCCGCAATGGCTGCAGCAGTGCGCGGCGGGTGCGTTGGTGGATGCGCCCCCGCAGGAACTGCAGGCCCTGCTGGCGGCTGCGGCGTGACGGGTTTGCCCGGCGGCTTCAAGATTCCGGAATCGGTGCTGGTGGTGATCCACACGCCGGCGCTGGAGGTGCTGCTGATCCACCGCGCCGGCGGCGGCGACCACTGGCAGTCGGTCACCGGCAGTAAGGACTGGCCCGACGAGCCCTTCGAGGACGCGGCGGTGCGCGAGGTGCAGGAAGAAACCGGCATCGACGCCCGCGCAACCGGCTGCGTGCTCACCGACTGGGCGCTGGAGAACGTGTACGACATCTGGCCGCAATGGCGGCACCGCTACGCCCCGGGCGTGGTGCGCAACCGCGAGCGGCTGTTCGGCCTGTGCGTGCCGCCCGGCACACCGGTCGTGTTGAGCCCGCGGGAGCACGTGGCCTGGCGGTGGCTGCCGTGGCGCGATGCCGCGCTGGCCTGCTTTTCACCCTCCAACGCCGAGGCGTGCCTGATGCTGCCCCGGTTCGCGCCGCCCGATTGAGCGGGGCGCGCTGCTACATCGGCCGCAGGCGCAGCACTGCGGCCAGGTCGGCCGGCTCGGCGGCCGATGGAAACGGCGAGGACGTGGAAGGCAGCGATCCGTTGCCGGCGCCTCCCGGCATGCCGGGCGGAACGGGCGCAGTGGCTGCGCTGGAAACGCGCAGCAACAGCCCGCCCGGCTTGCGCTCGGTGGCCTGGCCCAGCACTGCGCGCGGCGTGGTGGTGCCGCACCGGGCGCGCAGCGCATCGATGGCTTCCTGCCGGCCCGCCGCGTCGTCGAACCGCGCGGCGTGCCGGGTCAGCATCTGCTGCGCCATGTCGAGCAGCTTGGTGTTGAGCGTGGTGTGTGCGCTTTCGAGCAGCTGCGCCACCGCGCCGCCGGGGTCGCCGGCCAGGCTCATCGCCACGGCGTTCTCGGCGGTCTTGTTGATCTGCGGCAGGCAGCCGCGAACGATGTCCGAATAGTCGGGATAGGCCTGGCAAGCGTTGGCCATCAGCTCGCACAGCCCGCGCGTGTTGGCGTAGCGCATGCCGATGGCGGTGACCCAGGCCACGCCCTCGCTGAGGTCGATGGACGTGGCGGCCAGCACGGCGAGCAGGCTGCTCAGGTTGCAGGCGGCTTCGTAGTCGAAATCGCCGCTGCCGATCTCGCGTGCCATGGCGCGCACCTCGGCCACCGCCTGGGCGAACTGGCGCTGCTGGATCTGCTGCAGCGTGCGCACGACTTCGCTGAAGCGCTGCACGCGCCGGCTGTCGCCATGGCGCTCCAGAATGCGGGCGAAATCCGCCATGCAGCGTTCCAGCCCCTTGCGGTCATTGCCCGCGGAGTGCGAGAAGGCCAGCAGCACGAGCGATTGGTAGTCGAAGAGCTTGGAGTCGATGCCCAGCACCGCCGCGCGCGACAGGGCCTTGGCCGCCGTCTCGCGGTCGCCCATGTAGTGGGCCATCATGCCGAGCTTTTGCTGGCGCACCACCGAGTCGGGCGTGAGACTGCTGGCCGTGCGGTACGTGGCCATGGCGTCGTCGAAATGGCCCATCTCGACCTGCGCGCGCCCGAGCACGTCGTAGGCATCGGCGAACGAGGCGTCTTCGCCGATCAGCCCTTGCAGCGTGGTGATGGCGCGGGGCGCCTGGCCGGATTCGATCTGCGCCCGCGCCACGCCGAGCTTGGCCCAGGGCAGGGCGCGCGCCTCGATCACGGCTTCGAACAGCGTGCGGGCCTCGTCGTGGCGCGCCAGCCGCAGCAGCAGCTCGGTGCCGATGCGCGCGGCATAGAGCCAGTACGGCTTGCGCGCCTCGAAGCGCTCCACGCACAGTTGCGCGGCGGCCTCGAAGTCTTCCTGCCCGATGGCGTCGAAGATGGGGCGCAGGTGCGTCTTGCGCAGGCGGGCCAGGCCCAGCCGCTCGAACAGCGCGCTGGGCGTGAAGGGTTTCAGCAGGTAGCCGTCCAGCGCGGATTCGGCCGCCTCGGCCACCGCGGCATACGAGGCCTCGGCGGTGACCATGAAGAACACGGTGGAAAACGGCAGCATCTGCGCGCGCCGCAGATCGTCCAGCAGCGTCTGGCCCGACTGCCCGGATTCGGCGAAATACTGCTCGCACAGCACGTAGTCGAACACGGTGTGCTCCAGCCGGCTGCGGGCGTCCTGCACCCGGCTGCACTGCACCACGCGCTGGATGCCGTATTCGCGCAACTGCGCCACCAGGATGCTGCGCGAGGTCGCGTTGCTGTCGATCACCAGCGCCTGGGATTCCGTGGAGTCTGGTTCTTTGGCGTTGGCCATGGCAGTGCGCGCGGATCCCGGGTGGAGCAAAGTCCACAGTGTAGGCGGCGGCCCGTCCGCACGCGTGAGGAAAAGCGGCCCTTTGCCCGGCTGACACCGAAGCGACGCGCGCCTGCGACACAATCGCGCCATGGAATCTTCCGACATCCTGCGCGTCGCCACGTACAACATCCACAAAGGGGTCCAGGGCCTCGGCCCCGCCCGCCGCCTGGAGATCCACAACCTGGGCCACGCGGTGGAGCAGCTCGATGCCGACATCGTGTGCCTGCAGGAGGTGCGCAAGATGCACCGCCGCGAGCAGCAATACTTCCAGCGCTGGCCCGACATGCCCCAGGCCGAGTTCCTGGCCCCTGAGGGCTACGAGGCCGTGTACCGCACCAACGCCGTCACCCGACACGGAGAGCACGGCAACGCGCTGCTCACGCGCTGGCCGGTGATCGGGCACCGGCACGAAGACATCTCCGACCACCGCTTCGAGCAGCGCGGCCTGCTGCATGTCGAGGTCGAGATCCACGGCCGCCGCGTGCACGCCATCGTGGTGCACCTGGGCCTCATTCCCGGCAGCCGCGTGCGCCAGGTGGCGCAACTGCAGCGCTTCGTCGCCCGCGAGGTGCCGCCGGACGAGCCGCTGGTGGTGGCCGGCGACTTCAACGACTGGGGCCTGCAGGTCAAGCGCGCGCTAGCGGCCTGCGGGCTGTACGAATACGAAGAAGCGCCCCGCACCTTCACCTACCCCGCGCGCCTGCCCATGGTGCAGCTCGACCACGTCTATGTGCGCGGGCTCACGCCGCTCGGGCTGCACGTGCCGCGCGGGCGCATCTGGTGGCGCATGTCGGACCACCTGCCGCTGATCGCCGAGTTCCGCCTGTGAACCGCGGGGGGCGTTGACCATGTCGCAATCCGCCGGGTTGGGGGGAGACCACCGCGTTCGCCTGCTGCAGGGATCGGAAGAACTGTTCGCCGCGCTGGTGGCGAACATGGACGCCGCGCTGTCCGACATCCAGTTCGAGACCTACATCTTCGATTGCACCGGCACCGGCGCCGGCATCGCCGAGGCGCTGGTGCGCGCTGCCGAGCGCGGCGTGCGCGTGCACCTGGTGGTGGACGGCGTGGGCACCGGCACGCTGCCGGGCCCCTGGCCCGAGCGCTTCGAGGCGGCCGGCGTGCAGATGCAGGTGTATTCGCCGGTCGGGCGGCTGGGCCTGCTGCTGCCGCGCCGCTGGCGCCGGCTGCACCGCAAGCTGTGCGTGGTCGATGGCTGCGTGCTGTATTGCGGCGGCATCAACGTGCTGGACGATCTGCACGACCCCAACCACGGCGTGCTGGAAGCGCCTCGCTTCGACTTCGCGGTGCGGGTCGAGGGGCGGCTGGTGGAACAGGCCAACGAAGCCATGGAGCAGATCTGGTGGCGCCTCAAAGCCGTGCGCGATGCGCGCCGCCATCGCCTGGCCGATGCGCTGCGCCACCTGCGGGCGGCCAGCGCCGCCCGGCGCGCGCAGGAGCGCACGGCGGACGCCGGCCCCGGCATGCGCGCGGCGCTGTTGCTGCGCGACAACCTGCGCAACCGCAGCCGCATCGAGCGGGCCTACCGCCGCGCCATCGGCAATGCGCGGCAGGAGATCATCATCGCCAACGCGTACTTCGTGCCCGGCGGCAAGCTGCGCCGCGCGCTGGTGCTGGCCGCCCGCCGCGGCGTGCGCGTGCGCCTGCTGCTGCAGGGCCGCTACGAATATTTCATGCAGTACCACGCGGCCCGGCCCGTGTACGGCGCGCTGCTCAAGGCCGGCGTGGAGATCCACGAATACTCGCCCAGCTTCCTGCACGCCAAGGTGGCGGTGGTGGATGCGCTGGGCGAACACCCCTGGGCCACGGTGGGCTCGTCCAACCTCGATCCGTTGTCGCTGCTGCTGGCGCGCGAGGCCAACGTGGTGATCGAGGATGCGGGCTTCGCCGCCGACCTGCGCGAGCGCCTGGTGCACGCCATGGAGCACGCGGGCCAGCCCATGGACCCGCGCGCCTACGCCGAGCGCCCCTGGCGCCAGCGCGCGCTGGACCGCATCGCCTTCGCCATCATGCGGGCCGCGCTCTGGGTGACCGGCAACCGCTACTGAGCCGGCGCAGCCTCGGGATGTTGCTATTATTTTAATAGCTATACCCCCTAGGGGAATATGCGCTGGAGGCCAAAAACACTCAGCAAGCCATGGCGGGCATTCGCTGGTACGATGCCGCCCATGTTCAGACAACTCGCCGCCGACTCGAACGACGCGCCGCCCGAAGAGGGCACGCCCGTTTCCACCAAAATCCGCGAACGGCTGGCCGCGGCACGCAAGCGCTTCAATGCGAACGACAACATCGCCGAGTTCATCGAACCCGGCGAGCTGGAGCAGCTGCTCGACGAGGTCGAAACCAAGATGCAGGGCGTGCTCGACAGCCTGGTCATCGACACCGCCACCGACCACAACACCCAGAACACCGCGCGGCGCGTGGCCAAGATGTACCTCAACGAGGTCTTCAACGGCCGCTACGCGCAGCAGCCGCCGATCACCGAGTTTCCGAACGCCGAGCACCTGAACGAGCTGATGATCGTCGGCCCGATCACCGTGCGCAGCGCCTGCAGCCACCATTTTTGCCCCGTCATGGGCAAGATCTGGATCGGCGTGTTGCCCAACGAACACACCAACGTCATCGGCCTGTCGAAATACGCGCGGCTGGTGGACTGGGTCATGGGCCGCCCGCAGATCCAGGAAGAGGCCGTGGTGCAACTGGCCGACCTCATCATGGAAAAGACCCAGCCCGACGGCCTGGCCATCGTGATGGAAGCCAGCCACTTCTGCATGTCCTGGCGCGGTGTGCGCGAGATGGACAGCAAGATGCTCAACTCCGTGATGCGCGGCGTGTTCCTCAAGGACCCCGCACTGCGCCGCGAATTCCTCTCGCTCATTCCCGGAAGGACCTGACATGCTCGTACGCCTGCTTTACGCCAGCCGCGCCGTGGACCCGTCTCCCGATGCGATCGAAGCCATCCTCAGCCAGTCGCGCCAGCACAACCCCACCTGCGGCATCACCGGCGTGCTCTGCTACGGCGGGGGCGTCTTTTTGCAGGCGATCGAGGGCGGCCGCTCCGCCGTGAGCGACCTCTACGGCCACATCCAGAAAGACCCGCGCCACAAGAACGTGGAACTGCTGCACTTCGAGGAGATCCACGAGCGGCGCTTCGGCGGCTGGACCATGGGCCAGGTCAACCTCACCAAGATCAACCATTCGATCTTGCTCAAATACTCCGAAAAGCCCGAGCTGGACCCGTATTCGGTGTCGGGCCGCGTGTCGTTCGCGCTGCTGGAAGAGCTGATGGCCACCGCGTCCATCATCGGACGCGCCTAGCAGCGGCGGTTTTTTTCGCGGTTTTTCACCGCCTTTCTCGCTGTTTGGCGCCCCGAGGCCGCAGGCACCATGCGCTGCGGCCTCTTGCATTCGGGCCTTCCTCCGCTGTCTCGCTTCCTTCCGGTTTTCTTTTTCTTCTTCTTCTTTCAGCGCCGTGACCTTCAACGCCTTCGCGCTCATCCTGCTGGCCGGCCTCATCCACGCCTGCTGGAACATCGCGGCCAAGAAGGCCGGCGGCGATTCGCGCTTCGCCTTCTTCACCTCGGTGCTGATGATGGTGATCTGGGCGCCGCTGGGCTGGTGGCTCGGGCGCGACGCGGTGCCCGAATGGGGCGCGAAGGAATGGGGCTTCGTGGTGGCGAGCGGGCTGCTGCACGTGGCGTACTACGTCATCTTGCTGCGCGGCTACCGCAAGGCCGACCTCACCGTGGTGTACCCGCTGGCGCGCGGCTCCGGGCCGCTGTTGTCCTCGTTCGTCGCGATCACGTTCCTGGGCGAGCAGATCTCGCTGCTCGGGGGCTTCGGCATCGCGGGCGTGGTGGGCGGCGTGTTCCTGATCGCCGGCGGCCCGGCACTGCTGCGCGCGGCACACGACCCGGCGGCACGGCAACGGGTGCATGCGGGCATGCGCTACGGCGTGCTCACCGGCGCGTTCATCGCCAGCTACACGGTGGTGGACGGCTACGCGGTCAAGGTGCTGCGCATGTCGCCGATCCTGGTGGACTACATGGGCAACTTCGTGCGCGTGGCGGTGCTGGCGCCCGTGGTGCTGCGCGACATGCCGGCCGCGCGCGTGCTGTGGCGCGCGCAGTGGCGCTTCGCGCTGCTGGTGGCGCTGGTGAGCCCCATCGCCTACGTGCTGGTGCTCTATGCCATGCAGGAGGCGCCGCTGTCGCACGTGGCGCCGGCGCGCGAGGTGTCGATGCTGTTCGCGGCGCTCATCGGCGGGCACCTGCTGGGCGAAGGCGACCGTGCGGCGCGCATCGCGGGCGCGGTGCTGATCGCTGCGGGCGTGACCGCGCTGGCGCTGGGCTAGCCGGGCATGGACCCGTCGAACGCCACCCCGACGTTGCCGTCGCTGCCGTTGCCGCCAGTGCTGATCGGCTGCGACTTCTCCAGCAGCCCGAGCCGAGCCAAACCCATCGTGGTGGCCACCGGCCAACTGGCCGGCCCGCGCGTGGTGCTGACGGGGCTGGAGCGTTTCGACACGCTGGCCGGGTTCGGCCAATGGCTGGCCGAGCCCCGCGCCTGGGTGGGCGGGTTCGACCTGCCGTTCGGCCTGCCGCGCGAGCTGCTCTCGCACTTGAACTGGCCGCTCACCTGGCATGCCAGCATGGAGCACTACCGCCGCCTGAGCCGCGCCCAGATTCGCGAGACCTTCGCGGCGTTCTGCGACGCGCGGCCGGTGGGAGGGAAGTTCGCGCACCGTGCCACCGACGGCCCCGCGGGCTCCAGCCCGTCGATGAAATGGGTCAACCCGCCCGTCGCCTACATGCTGCACGCCGGCGTGCCACTGCTGCTCGACGCCGGCGTGCATCTGCCCGGCCTGCACGACGGCGACCCGGCCCGCGTGGCGCTGGAGGCCTATCCCGGCCTGCTGGCCCGCGAGATCCTGGCCCGGCGCAGCTACAAAAGCGACGACCGCGCCAAGCAGACGCCCGACCGCCTCATCGCCCGCAAGGACCTGGTCACCGCGCTGGAGAACGGCGCCACGCGGCTGGGGCTGCGCCTCAAGCTCACGCACGCGCAGCGCGACGCGCTGGTGGACGACGCCAGCGGCGACCGGCTGGACGCCGTGCTGTGCCTGGTGCAGGCCGCGTGGGCGCTGCAGCGCCACCAGCAGGGCGACGCGCTGTATGGCCTGCCGCCGGGCCTGGACGCGCTGGAGGGCTGGATCGTCTCGGCGCCCTGGCCGGAAGGCGCTGCGGGTGCGCCGGTGCCTGTTCGGTCGCCGTGACGTGATGTGAGGTGATGAAGGCGGCAGGGCCACAATGCACCCGGGGCGCATTTCAGCCCGGTTCTTACCTTTTCTCGCAGCCATGACTTCGTTGCCCGACCGTTGCTCCATCCGCCAGCCCGGGGCTGTGGCGTTGCGCTGCTGCGCCGCGCTGGTGGCGGCTGCATGCCTCGTCGGCGCGGTGGGGGCGGCGCCTGCGCCCTGGTACTTCTGGCGCAGCAAGATCGACGGCAAGCGCGTCTGCGCCCAGGTGTCGCCGGGCGCGGGCTGGGAGCGGGACAGTGCTCCCTACGACGGGCCGGGCTGCGAGCCGCGCCGCCGGGTGTTCGTCATCCCGATGCGCTGAGCGCCATCGGTTTGGCGCCGGGGCGCTACACGCCGGCCTGCTGGTGCCGCCATTCCTGGCTGCGCCCGCCGTACCCGTACGCTGCGGCGCGGGCATCGATCAGGTGGATGTAGCTGACCTCGTGCAGGCGCGGCAACAGGTCGGAGAACGCTGCGTAGACCTCGCGCAGATAGCGCGCCTTCTCGGCCTTGGTGTTGGTCTCGTCGGTGATGCTGATGTCCAGGTGGAACGCGCTCTGGCCCAGTTCCGCCAGCGAGGCACCGCCCACGAACCACTGTTCGGCCGCAATGAACTGCACGGTGGTCGCGATGACGGGCAGTGCCTTGCCCAGCACGCGCTGGGTGATCTCTGCGACGGCGTCGGTCGCGCGGCGGGCGAGGGCGGCATCGGCAGGGCCGGAGAGGTGGATGACGGTATGGGGCATGGTGCGTTGCTCAGGGTGGTGGACGAATGCGGTGATTCTTTGCGCGCCACATCCTTTTGAAAAGCGGGATGTACGGATACCATCCATCGGTTTTTCCGTTGGATCGCTTTGGGCCGCCATGAACACCTTTCCTCTCGACCAGCTTCGCACCTTCGCCGCCGTGATCGACGCGGGCAGCCTCACGGCCGGGGCGCCGCGGGTGTTTCTGTCGCAGTCCGCCGTCAGCGAGCAACTGCGCAAGCTGGAGGAGCAGGCCGGGCAGTCCCTGCTGCTGCGGTCCAAGGCCGGCGTGCAGCCGACGGCGGCCGGCGAACGGCTGCTGGGCCACGCCCGCAAGCTGCTGGCGCTCAGCGAAGAGGCCTGGCGCGATCTGCATGGCGTGGCGCTGCAGGGCACGCTGCGCCTGGGCATCACCGATTACTTTCGCCCTGCCGAACTGGCCGGCCTGCTGGCGCGCATGGAGGCGCAGTACCCGCAGGTGCGGCTGCAGGTCACCGTGCAGAAAAGCGGGTTGGTCGAGGCGGGGTATGCCGACGGTGAATTCGACGTGGCCCTCACCATGGCACTGCCGCCGTCGCGCCACGGCAGCGGACCGGGCGCCGGCACGGCCGTGCGCACGAAGGCGACCCGCGCCAAACCCACGGCCCAGGGCCGCGCGGGGTCCAGCCCGCGCCTTTTGCGCCAGGAAGCCCTGCACTGGATGGCCGCGCCCGGCCTCATGCGCACCCGTGGCGAGCCGCTGCGCCTGCTGGCCCTGCCCGACAGTTGCTCGCTGCACCAGTTCGCCGTGTCGTTGCTGCAGCGCCGCCGGGTGCCCTACAGCATCGCGCTGCTGGCTTCGGGCGTGGCCGGGCTGCAGTCCGCGCTGGCGGCGGGCCTGGGCGTCGCTTGCCTCAATGCCTCGGCGCTGTGTGCCGGCGTGCGGCCGCTGCCGGCACCCCACGGCCTGCCGGTCTTGCCGCAGGCGGGGTTCTTCCTGCTGCCGCCACGGACCGGGGAGTCGGAGTTCGTGCGCGAGGCACGCGAGGTGCTGGCGGCGGGGTTCGGCTGAGCCAGTCCACCGCGAGCGCGTTCGGCGTTCTGCCGCCCGTAAAACCTGGGTGCTATTAAATTAATAGCGATACACCGGCGTATTGATTGCGCTGGAGGCACTTTTCATTCAAATCCTGGAACGCCAGTGTCTGCCCTGCAGGTGGGAGCATGGCCCTGCGCGCCCGCGAACCAGGGCGGCCTGACTACAATCTCGCTCCCCGAAAGGCGGCTGTCCCGGCCGCCTTTCGCGTTTTTCATCCCCGGGACCATGTAGAGGACCACCATGTACAAAAACCTCGCTGCCACGCTCGTGGCCGCTTGCTGTTTGCTTTCGACCGCCTTTTCCCAACCCAGCCAGACCCGCCCGAACGGTCCCGCTGCTGGTGCTGCCTCCAACGGCGCGCCAGCGGTGCCGGCCGCGCCGGTCAAAGCGGGCTTCGTCTATGTCTCGCCCATCACCGAAGCCGGCTGGACCCGGCAGCACGACGAGGGCCGCAAGGCCGTCGAAGCCGCGCTGGGCAGCGGCGTGCGCACCACCTTCGTCGAGAACGTGCCCGAGGGCGCGGACGCCGAGCGCGTGATCCGCGACCTGGCCGCCACGGGGCACCAGATCATCTTCACGCCCAGCTTCGGCTACATGGAGCCCACGCTGCGGGTGGCGCGGGACTATCCCGGCGTGAAGTTCGAATCCATCACCGGCTACCAGACCGCGCCCAACGTGGCCACGGCCAACGCCCGCTACTACGAGGGCCGCTACCTCGCCGGCATCGCCGCCGGGCGCATGACGCGCACCAACGTGGCCGGCTACGTGGCCGGCTTTCCGATCCCCGAAGTGCTGCAGGGCATCAACGCGTTCACGCTGGGCCTGCGCTCGGTGAATCCGAAGGCGACCGTCAAGCTGGTGTGGCTGGACGTGTGGTTCGACCCGCCCAAGGAGCGCGACGCGGCCATGGCGCTGTTCAATCAGAACGTGGACGTGGTGGCCTTCCACACCGGCTCCACCGCCGTGATGGCCGCGGCGCAGGAGCGCGGCAAGCTCGCCATCGGCTACCACTCCGACATGCGCCGCACCGGGCCGGACGCGCAGATCCTCGCCGTCACGCACCAGTGGGGCGGCTACTACACCCAGCGGGTGCGCGCCGTGGCCGACGGCACGTGGAAAAGCGGCAACCTCTGGGGCGGCGTGCGCGAAGGCATGATCCGCGTCGAAGGCTTCGGACCCAAGGTGCCGCCTGCCGTCAAGGCCGAGGTGCTGGCGCGGCAGGACGATATCGCGCAGGGGCGGTTTCACCCGTTCCGCGCCGACGCCTCGCCGGTGCGCGACAACGCGGGCCGGGAGGTCATTCCCGCAGGCCAGACGCTCAGCGACGCGCAGATCCTGCAGATGAACTGGCTGGTCGAAGGCGTGCAGCGCTGAAAGCCCGGCCAGGCGCCAAGGCTGCGGCGGCGCCGATGGGCGAAGCGCCCGCAGCGCCTAGAGGTAGCGCCCGGCCAGCTGCGGCAGCGACGAAGCCAGCAGGGCCACGCCCGACGCGGTGAGCAGCCCCAGCACGATTTGCCGGAAGGCCACGTCGCTCAGGCCGATGTACAGCCGCGTGCCGAGCAGCGTGGGCACCAGCATGGCCGGCGCCACGATGGCGAAGAACGGCAGCATGTCGCGCGTGACCATGCCGGTGCCCAGGTACGTGGCCATGGTGACCATCAGCATCGACAGGTTGAAGTTCTGGATCACCGCGCGCTGCTGGTCCTTCTCGTAGCCGCGCAGGGTGCACCACAGCGTGGGCAGCGTGCCGGTGAAGCCGCCGATGCCGCCCATCACGCCGCCGGCCATCCCGACGATGCCGTCGGCCACGCGGCCGCCCGCGCGAATGCGCGGCAGGCGCTTGGCCATCAGCATGGTCGGGCACCACAGCACCAGTAAAACGCCCAGCAGCGTCTTGAACCACACCATGTCCAGGCGCGGCAGCAGCGCCACGCCCAGCGGAATGCCCAGCAGCCCGCCCAGCACGAACGGTGCGAGCGTGCGCACGTCGAACCCCCGCCGCACCGACACCGCCGCGACGATCTGCCCCGTGAGCGCGCCGAACACCGCCAGCGCCGCCGCCAGCCGCGGCTCCAGCGTCCAGGCCCAGAACGACATGGCCACCATGCCGAACGCAAAGCCCGAGAGCCCCTGCACGAACCCCGCCACCACGGCCCCGATGCCCACCACCCAGTAGATCGTCTCCATTGCGCGCTTCTCCCCCATGTGTTCCTTCGAAAGGCGCCGTGCCTGCGAAGGACCGACGCCATATGGGCCCGGATTGTGGAGAAGTCTCATGAACCAATCTTTCTAAATTAGTATTGCCTCATAAGTAAATCGACATACCGAAGGAGGTGCTCCGTGAGCCTGCCCGACATGGAAGCCCGGCTCGCGTCGCGGCTCAAGATGCGCCATCTGGTGCTGCTGCGAATGATTGCCGAGCATGGCTCGCTCACCCGGGTGGCGCACCACATGGCGACCAGCCAGCCGGCCGTCACGCATGCGCTGGCCGAGCTGGAAGCCATGTTCGGCGGCGCGCTGTTCCAGCGCTCGGCACGCGGCATGGCGCCCACCGCCTTGGGCGAAATGGTCATCGCCCGGGCCCGGGCGATGCTGGAAGACCTGGGCCACTGGGTGCGGGATATCGAAGCCGTGGGCCTGGGCCGCGCGGCGCACCTGCAGGTGGGTGTGATTCCTTTCGTGTCGGGTCGATTGCTGGCCGCTGCCATCGGCCGCACGCGTCCGCAGGGTCTGCAGATCACCGTGACCGTCCATGAAGGCACCAGCGACCGCCTGCTGGAGCGCCTGCGCCAGCACGAGCTGGACTGCGTGATCGGCCGCGCCTCTGCCGTGCTCGACATGCAGGGCCTGGAGCACGAGGTGCTGTACCACCAGGAGCCGCGCCTCATCACCCACCGCCGCCTGGCCGCCCGGCTCGGACGCCAGCCGCTGGCCTGGCAGGAACTGGCCCGGCTGGAGTGGATTCTGGGCGCGCGCCAGACGCCCATGCGCGAGCAGATCACCGATTTTTTCCTGCGCGCAGGCGTTGCACCGCCGGCGCCGTTCGTCGAAAGCCTGTCGTCCAAGCTCATCGGGGAGTTGATCGCCGCCAACGAAAAAGCGGTGTCCATCGTGCCCGCGGACATCGCCGAGGAACTGGCGCGCATCGCGGGCGTGGGCATCGTCGCCCACCGGTTTGGCTGGACGCTGCCGCCGATCACACTGTTCCAGCGGGTCGAAGGCGCGCGCTACGAAGAGCAATCGCTGTTCGTGGCCGCGCTGCGCGAGGTCTGCGCCCAGCAGGCTGCCGCGCAGGCGTCGAGCGCGGCATAGCGCGCAGCGCGCGCTTTTCGATCCCCCGACGGCCTGGTGGCGGCAGTGATTGCGGCACCGGGCCGTTGCCGTTTTTTGCGTGGAGGGCTGCACATCCGCAAGGGTCTGGCAACTACCCGAATGGGTAGTGTCGCTGCCGCACGGCCGTTGCTGTAATGCGACCGACGTGCCAGCCCGGCGCGCGTCGCCTGGAGTGCCCTGTCAGCGTGGCGCCCCCGGCGAATCCACAAAAAAAAGGGGAAGGTCGATGCGAATATTCATCACGGCTGCGCCAGTGGGCGCCGTTCCACAGCACGCCTTGGCCGAGGCACCGAAATTTCTGCCCGGCTACGCCATCAAGGCCGCAGAGGCGCAAGGCCATGGCTTGGCCGCCCATCTGGATGCCGATGGTTGGGAGCCGGTGCCCGCCGGTGGCCTGGCGTTGAGCGACCGCCTGCAGGCCCAGGTGCCGGCTGGCGCTGCCGATGCGCCATCCGTTCAGGAGCGCCGCGCGGGCGATGCCGATGTGCACCGCCATCTGCCGGGCGCTGTTTTGCGCTGCATCGCCTCGGTGAAAACTGCGCGCGAACTCGTGCTGACGCTGACCGCCCAGGGCTGGACAGCGGCCGGCCGCGGCGACCTGGAATGGTGCGGGGAACGCATCGAGAGCTACCTGCCGCCTGCGCTGGTGGCCGCGCTGGAGAATGACGCGCCGCAGGTGCTGGAGATGCTGCGCGGGCGCGGCTGGGTGGAGTGCGGCGAAGGCCGCTGGAACCCCGGGCGCACGGCATCGCCACACCTGCCCATCACGCCGGAGGCCATCGTCGCGCACAGTGTGGCGGCGGTGCGCGAAGGCGCCGCCATCGTGCACCTGCACACGCGGGACTGCAGCGGCCAGCGGACGGTGCAAGTGCCCGGCGTGGACAGCCCGGTGCGCCTGGGACGGCAGTCCAACCACATCGACGAGGCGCAGTACGCGGCCATCGTGCCGCGGCTGCACCAGTTGGCGCCCGCGGCCATCCTCAACCTGTCCACCAGCGTGCGCGGCGGTGCCGCCGATTTCGAAAGTCCTGTGCGCCGGGTGCACCTGCGGGCCTATGGCGCGCAGCAGCGTGCGCCGGAAATGGGGTCCTTAAGCCCGGGGCCGGTGATCTTCCAGGCGGGCGGCGGCTATGAAAACCCGCCGGCTTTCCTGGCGGCGCAGATCGCGCACTGCCGGCAATCGAAGGTGCGGCCGGAGGTCGAAGTGTTCAACAGCGCCATCCTGGACGGCGCGCTGGGCGAGCACCAAGCCAGCCTGCGATCGGTGGGCTCGCCCGTGCTGTTCATGCTGGTGGTGGGCGTGGACCAGCACCGGCGCCTGCCGCAGGGCGGCGTGGTGGACGACTCCTTGCTGCCCGTGGCGGAGCGAAAAGACATCCTGCGCTTGCTGGCCGAAGGTTCCGCGGAAGCCTTCGAGCAGGCCCTGGCCCGGGCTGTGCAATGGCTGCGGCCGGTGGTGGACCGCATCCGCAGCGAATGCCCGGGCGCCAAGGTGTCGGCCCTGGTGCCCGGCCCGATGATCGTTCTGCTGGCACGCCTGGCGGTGGCTCTTGGCCTCGACGGCGTTCGGGTGGGCCTGGAAGACGCGTTGAACGTGCCCGATCCGGAAATGGCCAGTGGCTGGCGCCGCGGCACCACGGCGGAACAGGTGCGCTATGTGCGAGAGCAATTGCAGGCCCTGGGCGCCACCGTGCTGACCGCCGAGGAAGCGCGCATGGCGCTGGACATGCCCCATCCGGACGTCGCACTGCTGCAGGAGGCGATTGCGCGGCTGCAGCCGCTGGCGGCCACGGAGCCCCTGGCCCGTCCGAGAGCGATCGCTGGCCCGGTGCTCGCTGCGCTGGCGCCGCTTCAGCCCGCCTACGCGGCGCGGGAGTGGCGGTTTCTGGCGGCACTGGAAGCCGATGCGGCCCGTCTGCCCGCGGATCGGCAGGTCGCAGCGGCGGGCGACCTCGCGCTGGCGGCCCTGCGCGACCACGGTCTGTATGCGCGCTTCTTCGTGGAAGAGCGAGACCGATATCCGGCCGAAGGGGCGGGCGCCTTTCGAAACGTCTATCCGCTGCAGGCCCTGAACTTCGTGCGCGAACTGCTGGCCGACCAGCAGCGTCCCGGCGGGCTGTGGGATGCGGCGCTGCAGGCGATGGCCGCTGATTCAGGCCTGGCGCCGCACGCCTATCAGGTGCGCCCCGCGCAGTTCAAGGGTCAGGACCTGCGGTTTCTGGAGTTCCTCACCTCCATTCCGTGCCGCTATACCGAAGACCGGACCGACATCGTGCACACCGCGGTGCGCAGCCATCCGGGCTACAGCGCGGCCATGGCCGTGCTGTTCGAAGCCATTCACGAGCGTGCCGTGGCATTGCGTGCGGGGGCGGGTGCTGAAGCCGAGGCCAAGATCGCAGGCATCCGTATGTACCGCGATGCACCGCGCAGCGTGGCCCTGGCGATGGCGCCCGACATGGAGATGGCAGCGGTGCAGGCTGCGGTGGCCCGCGGAGCGTGGGTCGTTCTGCCCAGCACGCCCACCACCCATTACCCGGAGGGTTTGAAGCTGTCCACCGGGCTCACGGCTACCTTCGCGCGGTTCCTGGAGCGCACGCAGCCGGCCGCCGAGGTGCTGGGCATCGCCCATGCCGGCATCGACGCCTGCGGCACGGTGCTGATCGAATCCAGCATGCTGCACAACCGGTTCACGCTGAACACGCAGGTCCATGCGCAGGTGGTCAGCCATTCGTCCCGCCTCATCTACGAGCGCGTGGTGTTGCCCCGTCTCGTCGCGCAGCCGCAGGCACTGGCATGGAACGCGGCAGGGCTGGTGGAACGCGACGCGGCGGGCCTTCCGCTGAACCGCGATGGGCGCCCGATGGGTCGGCTGTCGTTCCAGGGCATCGAAGATCTGGCGCGGCTGCATTTTCTAGCGCACAGCTCGGGCATCGCGACGATCCAGCAAATCGACAATGCCGCGCGGGCAGACCTTCAGCGGCTGGGGTATTCGGTGCAGGAGCAGGAAGAAATTTTCAACCGCGCCGTCGCGCTGTCGTTCGCGTCGGCCTGCGATGTGAACCTGTCCGTCCTGGGCACGCCCATCGTCGATGTCACGGCGCTGAACGATGTGCGCAGCGTGGCGGGCACCACCACGCCGGACTACCTCTGCGGCAGCGTTAACGGCACCTGGAGCCTGGCGCCCTTGATCCCGCACCGGGGCGACGAAACGTTCCGCTATACCGAAGCCCACTGGATCCTGCGCAAGGGCGAACAAAAAAAGCTGCTGCTCCGCCTGTCAGGTGTGGTGCTGCGGGAGGACCCGGTGCGACTGCACGATGGTCATTCCATCCGCAGGTATCTGGAGGGCGCTCCGGCGTCTCTGATCGAACTGGTGGCTTTGCTGCAGACCGCGGCCCCTTCGCTGCGCGCGGACATGCTGCTGCGCCAGCATTTCGCAAAGCACGGCGCGCCGTCGCATGCCACCTCGGCCCCGAGAGTTCGCGTGCCGGTGCTTGCCACAGCGATGGAGCGCGGGTGATGTGGCGGCCACGGCATTCGCCGCATCGGGGCCCGGCATCCGCCCGGACATCCTCCCGGGAGGTCCACGACCATGGCTAGGATCGCAATCATCGGGGGCGGCTGCAGCGGCACCCTCGTCACGCAGGCGCTGAGCCGCGCGGCCCACCACGCCGGGATTTCTGAGGTGCTGCTTTTCGACGAGGCGGGCGGGTTCGGTCCAGGCCTGCCCTATGGGCAGGACACCAACGATGGCGAGTTCATTCTCAACATGGCGTCGTCCCTGCTGAGCGTGAATGTCGGCCAGCCCGACGGGTTCGACCGCTGGCTGGAATGCGCGGGCAATGCGCCAGCGGGCGGACAGGGGACACAGGGAACCTACGTGCGCCGGTCGCTCATGGGCGCCTATCTGCAGCACATCGCCCGGCAGGCCGAAGACGCGCTCGCCGCGCGCGGCGTGAAGCTCGTGCGCATCGCGCAGGCGGTGACCGACATCGAGCGCGGAGCCAGCGGTTTCCAGGTGGCCACTGCGCACCACGCCTGGCCGGTGGACCAGGTCGTGCTGGCGATGGGGCATTTGAAGAAACGGTCGCCATTCCCGGGCGTTGCGCACTACCACGCCAACCCCTACCACGACCTGGGCGCCATCAAGGCAGCGCTGCCGCGGAACGCACGCATCGGCATTCTGGGCACCAAGCTCACGGCCATCGACATGGCGCTGTTGCTGGGCCGGCTCGGCGTGGAGCGCATTCACATGTACTCCCATTCCGGCCAGTTACCGCTGGTCCGCGGAGCCGTGCCCGCCGTGCCCCCGGTCCGCCCGAGGCCACGCTATGCCGGCGACACGCTGAGCGGCTTCTTGCGGTGGTTTCGCCAGAGCGGGCCCTACGCGCCTGAATACCCGGGCCTCATGACGATCCGCGATCCGCTCGCGCGCATCGGCCGCGAAATCGCGGCGGCCCAGTCCGTGCGCGACTGGCAATGGCAGTTGGACGCTACCAAAGACGACATCGATCGCTGCTGGACTGCCCTGCGGCCAGACCAGAAGCGCCGTTTCTTCCGCAAATACCAGGGCCTTTGGATGAGCTACCGGCATCCCATGCCGCTGGACAACGCGCGCAAGGTCCAGGCGTTGCTCGAAAGCGGTCGGCTGACGGTCCATTCTGGCTACCGGGCCACCCAACTGGCCGTGGGGCGGCCGGGATTTTGCGTAGCCATGGCGGGCGGAACGCTGGAACTCGACGGCATTCTGGATGCGACCGGCGTGGCGGGCAATCTGGCGCGAATCGACTCGCCACTGCTTGAAAACCTGATCGACCGGGGCTTGATCCGCCAGCATGAATTCGGGGGAATCGCGGTCGATGCGCAGAACCTGCAGGTGGCCGGCCAGCCAGGGCTGTTCGCCATCGGCGCGTTGACGCAGGGTGCGCTGTTCTACGTGTCCGCCATCGAGCGGCTGGCGCTGCACGCCCAATGCGTCGCGGGCCAACTGGGCCGGATGCCTGCCGGCCCGCCAGCGGCGAAGCGCCTGGACGCTTTGGAGTGGGACCGGCTGGCGGTGTAGCGCCAGCGGTATGGCGCCCATGCGCTGCGGCGCATGAAAAGCGGGCTGCACGGCGGTAAGCTGCCGCCATGCAAATCTATCGCTCCGGCCTGCTGCGTTTTGCCGACGACCATTCGGCCCTGTATGAAGAAGATGGCCTGCTGGCCGTCGGTTCCGATGCCCAAGGGCGACAGCGTGTGCTGGCCGCTGGCGCCTGGCAAACACTCGCCCCCCAGTACGCGCAGTGGCCGGTGGTGCACTGGCCCGGCCGCATCATCGCACCGGGTTTCGTCGACATGCACGTGCATTTCCCGCAGACCGACGTGATCGGCTCGCCCGCCGACGGCCTGCTGCCATGGCTTGAAAACTACACCTTTCCCCACGAATCGCGCTTTTACGACCCGGGCTATGCCGCGGGCGTGGCCACCGTGTTCCTCGACGAACTGCTGCGCAACGGCGTGACCACCGCGCTCACCTTCGCGACCTCGCACCCGGCTTCTGTGGATGCGCTGATGCAGGAGGCCCAGGCGCGCGGGTTGCGCCTGATCGCCGGCAAGGTGCTGCAGGACCGCCACTCGCCCGACGGCGTGCGCGACGAAACCCGGCAGTCGTTGCTGGACACCGAAGCGTTGATCGGCCGCTGGCACGGCAAGGACCGGCTGAGCTATGCCATCACGCCGCGCTTCGCGCCCAGCTGCACAGAGGCCCAATTGCGCGGCGCGGGAGAACTGGCCGCCCGCTACCCCGAGGTATGGATCCAGTCGCACGTGGCCGAGAACAAGGACGAAATCCGCTGGGCCCGCGAGCTGTTCCCTGCGGCGCGCAGCTATCTGGCGGTGTACGACGATTTCGGGCTGATGCGCGAGCGCGCCGTGTACGCCCACTGCATCCATTTCGACGATGCCGACCGCGCCTTGATGCGCGACACGGGGGCCGTGGCCGCCGTCAGCCCCACCAGCAATCTCTTTCTGGGCAGCGGCTTCTTCGACTACGCGGGCGCCGACCGGGTCGGGTTTCGCTACGGGCTGGCGAGCGATGTGGGCGGCGGCACGAGTTTCAGCCCGTTTCACACCATGCTCGCCGCCTACTACGTGGGGCGGGAAGGCCAGACCAAGCCCGGCCTGTCGCTCTCGCCCCAGGCCCTGTGGTGGCAGCACACGGCCGGTGCAGCGCGCGCGCTGGGGCTGGCCGGCGTGATCGGCAACCTGCAGCCGGGCTGCGAGGCCGACTTCGTGGTGCTTGACCCGGGCGCCACGCCGCTGCTGGCTCGCAAGACCGCGCAGGCGGCCAATCTGGATGAACTGCTGTTCGCCATGATCGTGCTGGGGGACGACCGCGTCATCGAGCGCACCGTGATTTCTCAAGCCAAATAGGCCTCTGGCGCACGTTGGTAAAGCGCGGGCAGCTATGAAAAATATAGTGTCCCGCATGGCAGGCTCTATCTACAATGGCGGCCCAGCAGGAGTGAGCAATGAGCATCAAAAGCGACAAGTGGATTCGCCGCATGGCGGAGCAGACCGGAATGATCCAGCCCTTCGAGCCCAACCAGGTGCGCGAGGCCGAAGGCCGAAAGATCATCAGCTACGGCACCAGCAGCTATGGCTATGACATCCGCTGCGCCCCGGAATTCAAGGTGTTCACCAACATCCACAGCACCGTGGTGGACCCGAAGAATTTCGACGAAAAGAGCTTCGTCGACTTCGAGGGCGACAGCTGCATCATTCCTCCCAACAGCTTCGCGCTGGCGCGCACGGTGGAGTACTTTCGCATTCCCCGCAACGTGCTGACCATCTGCCTGGGCAAGAGCACGTACGCCCGCTGCGGAATCATCGTGAACGTCACGCCGTTCGAGCCCGAATGGGAGGGTTATGTCACCCTCGAATTCAGCAACACCACGCCGTTGCCGGCCCGCATCTATGCGGGTGAAGGGTGCGCGCAGGTGCTTTTCTTCGAAAGCGACGAGGTCTGTGACGTGAGTTACAAAGACCGGGGTGGAAAGTATCAGGGGCAGAGCGGGGTGACCCTGCCCAAGGCCTGATCGGCAGTGTTCGGCGCAGCGGCTGCGTCCTACACCGCGTCGGCTTTTTCGCTGCAAGCCTCCCTGAACGGGGCTCCTTACCATTCGCCCAAGGTTCTGTGTTGCATCTGGTTGGATGCTGTAAACGTTGCGCAGAACGCTTCCGAGGAGTCCACCATGCCCGCTATCCAACACGCTGTTTCGTCTTTTCAGGCCGAGCGCACGGGCCTTTCGCAGGTGCTGCACGGCTCCGGAGGCTTGTCCCGTTACTGGCCGGCTGAAACGCTCGATGCGTTCCTGCTGCAGATGGCCGCGCGGGGCCACTGCATCAGCGCGGCCATGATGCTGGGTGATCGCAGCTACGCACTGCAGCAGATCGAGCGAGCCCGAGCCATGCCGGGTTGCGCTCTGCAGGCGCTGGTGCAGGAGCTTTCCGAATACTTCGAGGATGCCGAGCCAGCCGCCGCCAGCGTGCACTGGTGTTCCCGCTGATCTGAAAGGTGCACGAGGGCGGAGGTGAACCCGGTGCAGTGGTCCTGTCGCGGGGCTGAATCTCTGCGTACATCGGTTCTCCCTGTGTGTTCAAGCCCTACGCGGCTCCACCGCTGGCGTCCTACGCTCGGGCACGCCCTTGACCGGGTTTTTGGCCGCAGTGCCATGGCTAGCATCCAGTTCATCCCCATCAAGAGGCTTTCCATGCACGACGATTTCCATCCTCCCGTCCGCGATACGGCTCCACGGCGCCCTTGGCCCATCGTTCTCGGCGCTGCCGTGATCGTGGGGCAGCTGGCTGCGCTGGGCTGGGTGGTGCAGGGGCAAGTGCAGCATGCGGCGGAGCGCCAGTCGAGTTGGGTGGCAAGGGGCCTGCAGGCTTCGCCCGCGACAGCCTATGCCACCGCAGACGCCCCTGCCTTCGGCGAGCAGCAGCCTTGATGCGCTCCGGCAGAACACGCCATGTGCCGGGCGCTCGGCACGGGCGTAATATCCGGCGCGTTGTGCCCGCATCGGCACGCAGGAGAACCGTATGAAGTGGGAAGGCAATCGCGAGTCGGACAACGTCGAGGACCGCCGCGATGGAGGCGGGGGCGGCGGCATGCCGGTGTTCGGTGGGCGCAGCATCGGGATCGGGACCATCGTGGTCGCGCTGCTGGGCGGCTGGATCTTCGGCATCAACCCCCTGACGATCCTGGGATTGCTGAGCGGTGGCGGGGGCGCCCCTGCCCAGGTTCAACAGGCCCCTGCGCACCGTCCACCCGCGGACGACAAGATGGCGCGCTTCGTCTCTACCGTTCTGGCCGATACCGAAGACGTGTGGACGGGTATCTTCCGCCAGAGCGGCAGTGCCTATCAGGACCCAAAACTCGTGCTGTTCCGCGGCTCTACGCCCACAGCCTGCGGCACCGGGCAAGCTGCCATGGGGCCGTTCTACTGCCCGGGCGACCGCAAGGTGTACATCGACCTGGGCTTCTACGAAACCCTCAAGAACCGCCTGGGTGCCCCCGGGGACTTTGCGCAAGCCTACGTGATCGCCCATGAGGTCGGTCACCACGTGCAGAACCTGATGGGCATCAGCGCCAAAGTGGATGAGATGCGCGGCCGCGTCAGCAAGGTGCAATACAACCAGTTGTCGGTCCGCCTGGAACTGCAGGCCGACTGCTTTGCCGGCGTCTGGGCACACCACGCACAGAGCGCCCGGCAAATTTTGGAGCAAGGCGACGTCGAAGAAGCCATGAATGCGGCGGCCAAGATCGGTGACGACGCCTTGCAGCGCGCCGGCGGTGGTGCGGTGGTGCCCGACAGCTTCACCCACGGCACCAGCGCCCAGCGCCAGCGGTGGTTCCACACCGGCCTGGAAAACGGCAGCGTGAAGGCTTGCGACACGTTCTCGGCCCGCAGTCTGTAGTGCGCGCGCAGCAACTGCTGCGCTGGCGCAACGGTGCTGGAATGCTGCAGCGCTTACTCAGCCAGCGTTTGTTGCTATTGATTGAATAGCAAGGTTGGCGCCGCGGCCAAACGCCTACCCGAAAAAACGCCTGTTGCAGCCCCTGGTGCGACAATAGCGGGCTAAATGACAAGTTCTTTCTCCAATTTATCGCTGGCTGAACCGCTGGCACGCGCTGTGGCCGAAATGGGCTACGAGTCCATGACTCCCATCCAGGAGCAGGCCATCCCGGTCGTCCTGACCGGCAAGGACGTGATGGGCGCCGCCCAGACGGGCACCGGAAAAACGGCAGCGTTCTCCTTGCCGTTGTTGCAACGCCTGCTCAAGCACGAAAACAGTTCCACCTCTCCGGCACGCCACCCGGTGCGCGCCCTGGTGCTGCTGCCAACGCGCGAATTGGCCGACCAGGTGGCCCAGCAAGTGGCCCTGTACGCCAAGTACACCAAGCTGCGCAGCACGGTGGTGTTCGGCGGCATGGACATGAAGCCGCAGACGCTGGAGCTGAAAAAAGGCGTCGAAGTGCTGGTGGCCACGCCCGGACGGCTGCTGGACCACATCGAAGCCAAGAATGCGGTGCTCAACCAAGTCGAATATGTGGTGCTGGACGAAGCCGACCGCATGCTGGACATCGGTTTTCTGCCGGACCTGCAGCGCATCCTGTCTTACCTGCCCAAGCAGCGCACCACGCTGCTGTTCAGTGCCACGTTCTCGCCCGAGATCAAGCGCCTCGCAGGCAGCTATCTGCAAGACCCCATCACGATCGAAGTGGCGCGCCCCAACGAGACGGCGTCCACGGTGGAGCAGCGCTTTTACAGCGCCAACGACGACGACAAACGCCGCGCCATCCATCAGGTTCTGAAGACGCGCGGATTGAAGCAGGCTTTCATCTTCGTGAACAGCAAGCTGGGCTGCGCTCGACTGGCGCGAAGCCTCGAACGCGAAGGCCTCAAGACCGCGGCGCTGCACGGCGACAAGAGCCAGGATGAGCGGCTGAAGGCGCTCGACGCTTTCAAGCAGGGCGAAGTCGATCTGCTGGTGTGCACCGATGTCGCCGCGCGTGGGCTGGACATCAAGGATGTGCCGGCCGTGTTCAATTTCGACGTGCCGTTCAATGCCGAAGATTACGTGCACCGCATCGGCCGTACGGGCCGTGCGGGAGCCTCCGGCCTGGCGGTCACGCTGGTGTCCAACAGCGATACGCGCTTGGTCGCGGACATCGAAAAGCTCATCAAGAAGAAGATCGACCTCGAAGCCCTGGAGTACGAGGAAGACCGGCCCCGCGGCCGCATCAACGACGGGCAACGGGCCTGGCGGGAAGACGGCCAACGTGAAGGCCCCCGCCGCGAGCGCAGTGGCGATTCGCGTGAGCCCCGCAGCAGCTACCGCGCCGCGCCAGCGCCCCGCGATCCTTTCTTCGACAAGCCGTACGAAGCCCCGTCCGCGGATGCCGCACCGCATTGGGAATCGGCAGCCAAGGCCCAGCCGGCACGCAGCGGCATCTCGGCCAACATCAAGCCCAAACGCAAGGTGGCGGCGCTGTTCAAGGCCGAGGAACAGTCCGAAACATCTTCCCAGTGAATCGGTTTCCTTCAGGCCGGGATGAATCGGCTTGAGGGAAAGACAGGCAGAGTTTGCGAACAGGCCGGCGCCAGCTTCGTGCCGGCGTTCGCCTTCTCCAGCCTTCAAACACCAGGCTTTTGCGCTTCCTCGCATTGAACATGGCAGTGCTCCCGCTCTGAAAGCGTGCTGCCGAACCGCACCGCGCTGAGGCAGCCTCCCCAGACGCACCCCGTGTCCAACCCCAGCAGATCCGGTCGGTTCATCCAGCCCAAAGTGGACCAATGGCCGAACGCTATCAGCGTGCCCTGGGTTTTCCTGCGCGGAGCCTCGAACCAGGGAACCAGGCCCGCCGGCGCTGAACTGGCGCTTTCACTGCTCTCGAAGTCCATCACCCCCTCCGGCGTGCAGAAACGCAGGCGCGTGAGCGCATTCACGATGACGCGCAGGCGGTTGGTGCCGGTCAGCGCATCATCCCAGCGGTCGGGGGTGTTGCCGTACATCGCATGGAGAAAAGCGGGCAGATCCGGTCCGCGCAGAACATCCTGCACCTCGCCCGCGTAACGAAGCGCATCCTCGGCCGACCACGACGGCAGTACGCCAGCATGCACCATGTACAGGGACTCCCCTGCCAGCACATGTTTACGGGCGAGCGGTTGCTGCCTCAGCCATTCGAGCAGGGCTTCGCGGTCTGAGGCTTGCAAGACCTGCTCCAGGGTGTCGCGGCGGGAAGGCTTGCGTGCACCGTGGGCTGCCGCCAGAAGGTGCAGGTCGTGATTGCCCAGCAGGCTTCGCAGGCTGTCTCCGGCTTGCATGCAGCGACGCAGCACCGCAGCGGAGGCTGGCCCCCGATTCACCAGGTCGCCCAACAAATACACGGTATCCCGGCTGGGCGAGAAACCGATGTGATCCAGAAGGCGCTGCAATGCCGTGTCGCAGCCTTGAATATCTCCGATGCAGTAGAGCGCCATCGCCATCCCAACGTGTGTAAACCCGCATTGTGACTGCGTGCCATCGAATGGAGGTAATGGCACGGCAATTGAGCCCTTCAGGTTCTGGCGGCGCTCTTCGATATGGCTCCGATGGCAGAGTTCCGTGGAATGGGAAAATTCGGTGATCCATTGAATCGTCAGATTGCTTTTATATTTTTCGCCGCACGATATTGAAAGCTCCCTATAATGCAGCCTTCGATATTAATCACCGCAACATCACCATGAGCTCTAGCTACAAAGACCTGCTGAAACAACGTGAAGAACTTGAGCAGCAAATCAGCGAAGCACGCCGCCGTGAACTGTCTGATGCCATCAATCAGGTTCGCAATCTGGTGGCCGAGTACGGTTTGACCGCTCAGGATGTATTTCCTGCTGGGCGCGCTCGCAGTGCCAGCGCCGGCGTCAAGGTCGCGCCCAAATACCGTGACCCTGCCACCGGACAAACCTGGACGGGGCGTGGCAAGGCTCCCAAGTGGATTCAAAACCAAGACCGCGAGCAATTCGCCATTTGATTCAGTCCTGTGTGTGAAGGGCGTGCGAGGCATCTTGCCTGCGCCCTGTGCCGGTCATTGATCGGCAGTAACAGCCCGCCTTGGCGGGCTTTTTTTATGGCTGTGAATACTTCATCGGCCGGATTTGGGAGCGGCGTCCTTTCACGGCAGGCATATCGGTTCTTTTCCTCTCTCGCTGAGAATGCATGAAGTGGCGTGATTAATGATGGCTATGGCAAGCCGTGATCGCGCATTGAATTCAAGAGATAGCTCGGAAATAAAAAGCGAAATTCCATGCAGTGGTATTTGGACGGGGGTTTTTAAGATTCGCGAATATGCTTTTGCGCTACTTGCAAAAGCATTCCCATCGCGTAGGACGGCATCTATCACGGCGAGAGCCATCTTCGTCAGTGGGAGCATTCGATGTCAGCGCTTTTCGCCATTGATTACCCCACGATTGCATCGATAGGCAGGACTGCCAGAATAGGTGCTCTCGTCCCCACAGGAGTAGCACTACATGGCCTCGATGTCACCCCAGGTTCCCCGGCACGCTTTCGCATCCACCCTGAAGAGTTTCACGACCGGGTCCGGCAAAAGCGGAAAGTTCTATTCGCTTCAGGCGCTGGCCAAACAATTCCCGTCGGTAAAACGCCTGCCGGTTTCGATCCGGATCGTGCTGGAGTCGGTTTTGCGCAATTGCGATGGCCGCAAGGTCACGGCGGAACATGTGGAACAGCTATCGCGGTGGCAGCCCGTTGCCGATCGCAAGGACGAGATTCCCTTCGTCGTATCCCGGGTGGTGCTGCAAGATTTCACGGGCGTGCCTTTGCTGGCCGATTTGGCGGCCATGCGCAGCGTGGCGCAGCGCCTGGGCAAGAAGCCCAAGAAGATCGAGCCCCTGGTGCCGGTGGACCTCGTGGTCGACCATTCGATCATGGTCGATTACTACGGCACGAAAAAGGCGCTCGACCTGAACATGAAACTCGAATTCCAGCGCAACCGCGAGCGCTACGAATTCATGAAGTGGGGCATGCAAGCCTTCGACACTTTCGGCGTGGTGCCGCCAGGGTTCGGCATCGTCCACCAGGTCAATCTGGAATATCTGGCGCGTGGCGTGCACAAGGGGGACAGCGATGTCTACTACCCCGACACGCTGGTCGGTACCGATAGCCACACGACGATGATCAACGGCATCGGCGTGGTGGGCTGGGGCGTGGGTGGTATCGAGGCCGAAGCGGCCATGCTGGGCCAGCCGGTGTATTTCCTGACCCCGGACGTGGTGGGGTTCGAATTGACCGGCCAGTTGCGCGAGGGTGTCACCGCCACCGACCTGGTGCTGACGGTGACCGAGATCCTTCGCCAGCACAAGGTGGTGGGCAAGTTCGTGGAATTCTTCGGCGAGGGCACGCGCACGCTGTCCCTGCCCGATCGCGCCACGATCGGCAACATGGCGCCTGAATATGGCGCGACCATGGGTTTTTTCCCCGTCGACGAGAAGACGATCGATTACTTCAGGGGCACCGGGCGCACGCAGGCCGAGATTGAGTTTTTCGAAGCCTACTTCCGCGCACAGGGCCTTTTCGGGGTGCCTCTGGCGGGCGAAATTGACTACTCCAAGGTGGTGCGCCTGAACCTGGGCGATGTCACGCCCAGCCTGGCGGGACCAAAGCGCCCGCAGGACCGCATCGAACTCGGCAAGGTCAGCAGCGACTTCGTTTCGTTGTTCAGCAAGCCGGCGGGAGAGAACGGCTTCAACCGCCCGGCGGAACTGCTGCACACGCGCCATCACATCCACCGGGGCGACGAAGGGGTGAGCGAAGCCGTTCCGGCGGAAAAGCCCGCACCGGCAGGCGGGCCGCGCTTTTTGGTCGAGATGGAGCACAACAAGCCGCCTCTGGCCGTCACCCATGCAGACGCCGCCGTGCGCCTGCCTGCCAAGGGGTCGGACCCGACCATCGGCAACGGCGATGTGCTGATTGCGGCCATCACCAGTTGCACCAACACGTCCAACCCCAGCGTGCTGCTCGCGGCCGGGCTGCTGGCCAAGAAAGCGGTGGAAGCGGGGCTCAAGGTGCAGCCGCACATCAAGACCTCGCTCGCACCGGGCTCCCGCATCGTGACCGAATACCTGACCGAAACCGGGCTGCTGCCGTACCTCGAAAAGCTCGGGTTCGCGCTGGCTGGCTACGGCTGCACGACCTGTATCGGCAACGCAGGCGATCTGGCACCGGAGCTGAACGAAGCCATCACCAGCAACGATCTGGTGTGCGCGGCCGTGCTGTCGGGCAACCGCAATTTCGAGGCGCGCATCCACCCCAACATCAAGGCCAACTTTCTGGCCAGCCCGCCGCTCGTCGTCGCCTACGCCATCGCCGGCACGGTGCTGCGCGATCTGATGACGCAGCCGGTGGGCAAGGGCAAAGGCGGGCGCGATGTGTACCTGGGCGACATCTGGCCGACGAGTGATGAAATCAATGCGCTGAGGCGCTTCGCCATGAACGGCAAGGCCTTCCGCGACAACTACGGCAAGGTCAAGACCGATCCGGGCGCGCTGTGGAACAACATCAAGGGCGTGACGGGCGACACCTACAACTGGCCTGCCAGCACCTACATCGCCGAGCCACCGTTCTTCGCGAAATTCACGCTGGAAGCCCAGGCGCGGCCGGACGGTGCCGATGGCTCGAAGGCGTCGGAAGCCGTGGTGGGTGCGCGGATCATGGCGCTCTTCGGCGACTCGATCACCACCGATCACATCTCGCCCGCCGGCTCCATCAAGGAGACCTCGCCGGCAGGGCAGTGGCTGCTGCACAACGGCGTGATGAAGCAGGACTTCAACAGCTACGGTGCACGCCGCGGCAACCACGACGTGATGATGCGTGGCACCTTCGCCAACGTCCGCATCAAGAACCTGATGATCCCAGCCACCGCCGATGGCTCGCGTGAAGAGGGCGGCGTGACCCTGTTCCAGAACGACGGACCGCTGCAGGGCACGAAGATGTTCATCTTCGATGCCGCCATGAAGTACATCGCCGAAGAGACGCCCACCGTGATCTTTGCGGGCGAGGAATACGGCACCGGCTCCAGCCGCGACTGGGCCGCCAAGGGCACGCAGTTGCTGGGCATCAAGGCGGTCGTCGCCAAGAGTTTCGAGCGAATCCACCGCTCCAACCTGGTGGGCATGGGCGTTCTGCCGCTGCAGTTCAAGTCGGGCGATTCCTGGGAGTCGCTGGGCCTGACCGGCAACGAGACCATCGACGTGGTTCCCGACCCAGCCCTGACGCCGCAAAGCGATGCGCTGCTGACGATTCGGCGTGCCGACGGCTCGCGCCAGCAGGTCACGGTCACTCTGCGCATCGACACGCCGATCGAGGTGGACTATTACCGCGCTGGCGGCATCCTGCCTTACGTGCTGCGTCAACTCCTGAGTGCTTGAGCGGGGGTTATCCGACCATTTGGGCGGTGGGCCCGATACACTTGTGACGATATGTTCAGGTAACCCGCTCAGAGGTAACCCGCCCCCATGACGTCCCCACCCCACCGCCCGGTCACCCGAGCCATCGCGCGGGCGCTTTTGTCGGAAGCGCCTGCGGTCACCCTGATGCTGGTGGTGGCGGTGCTGGCATTACTGCTCGTGCCCGTGGTTCAGCTGCTGGGACCAGGACTGCAAGGGCTGCATGGCCTGGAGCCCTTTCTCGACATGGTGGTGGTGCTGATTGGCCTGCTGGCCGTGGCGGTGTCGCTGCACATGCTCGACGACAGCCAGCAGGGGCGCGCCAACGTGCTCGTGGCGGGGCTGGCCACGGCAGCGGTCTGCAATTTCCTGCATGCGGTCCTGCTCCACCAGATGGAGAGCATGGGCTCCATGGCGCGCGAGGACGTCTCCGCCTATTTCGGCTGGATGGGCCATGCCGTGGAGGCGCTGACTTTGCTGCTGTTCGCGCTGCGGGTGTCTGCGCGCGGCCCGGCCCGGGCGTGGGCAGTCGGGTCTGCCGGAGTGTCTTTGATACTGGTGTGGTCTGCCTCCAGCGGCCTTCCGGAGCAGCTTGCCCTGGCGTCCGACGATCTGGTCACCATGGCAGCGAATGGTCTGCTGGGCGCGGTCCTGGCGTTTGCCGCGTGGTCGATGTACCGGGTGGACCGCAGCGCGCCGGCCGTTCGCGGCACGGGACGGCGCCGCATCATGGCCAGCGCGGCGACCGCACTGGCGGTGGCGGAATTTTCCATGCTGATCTATCCCCTGCATCCACTCTTCGTGGACACGTTCGCGCATGCGATGCGGGTGTTGGGCTATGCGTTGATGTTCCAGGCCGTGTTCATCGCGGGCATTCGCATGCCGTTTGCGCGCGTCCAGGACGCAGAAGCGCGGCTGCGCGAAAGCGAAGGCCGGCTGCAGTTGCTGGGCCGTAACCTGCCCGACAGCGTGCTCTACCAGCGGGTGCGCGAAGCGGACGGCCGGTGGCATTTCGTGCACATGGGCGACGCCATCGAGCGGCTGAACGGCATATCGGCCGAAGACGTGGTGAACGACGCCACGCTGTTCTTCGAACAGATGGCGCCCGAGGACCGCCTGGCCTGCGCGGCGTCCGACGAGGCTTCCTACCGCGCGATGGAGGTCGGCGAGGCGGTGGTCCGCATGCGGCGTGCAGACGGCCAATGGCGCTGGATGCGCATGAGCTCCACGCCGCGTCCGCTCGACAAGGGCCGCGTGATCTGGGACGGCGTGCTCACCGATGTCACCGAACAGCGCGAGGCGCAGGACCTGAGCCGTGCGCACGAAGTGCAACTGGCCAGCCTGTTGAGGCATCTGCCGGGCGGCGTCTCCCGCCTGGACCGCGACCTGCGCATCGTCTATATCAACCCGTCTCAGGCGCACTGGCTGCGGCGCACCGTCGAGGAACTGCAAGGCCAGCGCATCGCGGATGTGCTGGCGGACGATCTGATGAAGCCCATCCAGCCGCACTTCGACCGCGCGCTGCAGGGCGAGACGGTGGTGTTCGAGCACCGCATTCCCAAAAGCCATGGCGCCCAGTTCTGGCACACCACGCTGGTGCCGGAAATCTCCGCCGATGGCCGCACCGTGGCGGTGGTGGTCTTCGCATTCGACCTGACCGAGCAAAAGCGCATGGCGCTCGAACTGACGCAGCAGCGCACCCGCCTGGCCAGCCTGGTGAGCGCGATTCCCGACGTGGTGTTCCTCAAGGACGCCAATGGCTGCTACCTGTCGTGCAACCCGGTGTTCGAGCGCTTCATCGGGCGGCGCGAGCGCGACATCATCGGCCTGTCCGACGACGAACTCATGCCGGCTGCCGAGGCGCAGCGCGTGCGCCAACTCGACCAGCGCGCCATGGCCGCGTGGCAGCCCCTGGTGTATGAGGAAACGCTCACCTTCAAGGAAGACGGGTACGAGGGGTATTTCGAAACCATCAAGACGCCCATCCGCGACCTGCACGGCCATGTCACCGGGCTGCTGGGCGTGTGCCGCGACATCACCGACCGCAAGAAGGCCGAGCAGCAGATCGAACTGCTGGCCTTCTTCGACGCCCTCACCGGCCTGCCCAACCGCCGCCTGCTGCTGGACCGCCTGCAGCGCGCCAGCGCGGCCTGCCAGCGCAGCGGCCAACTGGGTGCGCTGCTGTTCATCGACCTGGACAACTTCAAGGATCTGAACGACACGCTGGGCCACGACATGGGCGACCAGTTGCTGGCGCAGGTGGCCACGCGGCTGGTGTCCTGCGTGCGGGCCACCGACACCGTGGCGCGCTTCGGCGGCGATGAATTCGTGGTCATGCTGGAGAACCTCGACGCCGATCTGACCGAAGCGGCCGCCCAGGCCGAGCATGTGGCCGACAAACTGCTGGCCCAACTCAACCAGCCCTTCATGCTGGGCACGCAGCAGCACTACAGCACGCCGAGCATCGGCATCACGCTGTTCGGCGACCAGACCCGCAGCGTGGACGAGCTGCTGAAACGCGCCGATCTGGCCATGTACCAGGCCAAGGCGGAAGGGCGCAACACCCAGCGCTTCTTCGACCCCGAGATGCAGGCCCAGGTGCATGCGCGCTCGCACCTCGAAGCCGATCTGCGCCAGGGCCTGGCGCGGCAAGAGTTAGCCGTGCATTACCAGCCCATCGTGGACCACCGCACGCAGTTGTGCGGGGCCGAGGCCCTCGTGCGCTGGCGCCACCCCGAGCGCGGCATGATCAGCCCAGCCGACTTCATTCCGCTGGCCGAGCAGACCGGCCTCATCCTGCCGCTGGGGCGCTTCGTGCTCCAGTCGGCCTGCGAACAACTGGTGCGCTGGGCACGGCACCCCGACACCGAGCGCCTGACCATCGCCGTCAATGTGAGTGCGCGGCAGTTTCGCCAGCCCACGTTCGCGGCCGAGGTGCTGGAGACGCTGCAGCGCACCGGCGCCAACCCCCAGCGCCTCAAGCTCGAACTGACCGAAAGCCTCTTGCTGGGCGACATCGAAGACGCCATCCAGCGCATGGCCCAGCTCAAGAAGCAGGGCGTGGGCTTTTCGCTGGACGATTTCGGCACGGGCTATTCGTCGCTCAGCTATTTGAAGCGCCTGCCGCTGGACCAGGTCAAGATCGACCAGAGCTTCGTGCGCGATGTGCTCACCGATCCCAACGACGCCGCCATCGTGCGCACCATCCTCGCGCTGGCCAAGAGCCTCGATCTGCAGGTGGTCGCCGAGGGCGTGGAAACCACGGGCCAACTGGCCTTCCTGAAACTGCACGGCTGCGAAGGCTTTCAGGGCTACCTGTTCGGGCGGCCGAGCGTCGTGGCGCAGTTCGAGCGCGACCAGCAACTTCCGGGCGATCTGCCCGAGGCCGCTGCCGAGGTCACTGCGGCATGAGCGCGGTGCCCGCTGTGCCTGCCGCGCCTTTGGCAGGCATGGTTGCGGGCCATCCGGCAGACGGCAACACGGTGGCGCCCGCCACGGGCAACGTCGCTTTGCCCCTCGACGCGCCCATGCCCGCGATGCCGGTGGCTCCCGTCGCGCTGCTACCGTTGCGGACCGGCATGGCCCGTGCCCGCATCGGTTGGATCGATTCGCTCGCGGCCAGTGCACCTGCGGACCGGGAATGGCTGGTGCGCCATTGGCCCGACTGGGACGTGCGCGATCTGCCGGGCCTGGCGGACCGCCCAGGCAGCCCCTTGCAACCCCCTGCTGCTTTTGACGGCGATGCGCTGGTGCTGTGCCTGCCCCGGGATGCCATATCCCTTCCCGGCTGGGTGACGAAGGCCCGTGATCGGCCACTGATGCTCTGCCTGGAGCCGGCGCAAGAAACGTTGGCCGCCCGCGCGCTGCGGCACGGCCCCGGCGACTACGTGCTGCGCGCCGATGGCAATGCCCACCTTCCGGAACTTGCGCAGCGCCTGGCTGTGCTGCTCGAACAGCGCCCGACCGTCCCTGCTGGCGTCACCGATGCCGCAACCGCCATCGCATTCGCACTGCCGTGGGCCGAAGAGTTGCGTGCGCAGCGGGCCCTGCTGCAGACCACGCTGGCGAGCATGAGCCAGGGCCTCTACACCGTCGGTGCCGATGGCCGCATCACCGTCTACAACGACCGCCTGCTGGAACTGCTGGACCTGCCGCGCGCGCTGTTCGAAGCACGGCCCACGCCGATGCAGGTCAAGCGCGTTCAGATGGAGCGGGGCGATTTCGGCGAAGGCGCCGGGCTCGTCGACCGGCAGGGCCAGGCGTACGTGCGAAGCGGCGGCGAACTGCCGCCACCCGACGTGTACTGGCGCCGAACGCGCAGTGGCCGCACGCTGGAGGTGCACACCGCCCCGCTGCCCGACGGCGGCATGGTGCGCACCTTCACCGACGTGACCGAGCACGTCCGCACCCAGGCTGAACTGCGGGTGAGCGAGGCGCGTTTTCGCAGCTTGAGCGATTTGTCGTCCGACTGGTACTGGGAGCAGGACACCGCGTACCGTTTCATCCATTTCGTGAGCGGGCGCAGCACACAGGCCATGGCGCCGGGCGAGGTCGTGGGGCGCACCCGCTGGGAGATCGGCGCCCTCAACATGGCCGATGAAGACTGGGTCGCACACCGCCGCCTGCTCGATGCACGCGAGCCGTTTCGCGACCTCGAACTGCGGCGGCTGTCGGCGGATGGCACGGCTTACTGGGTGTCGATCAGCGGCGTGCCGGTGTTCGACGATGCGGGGACTTTCCAGGGCTATCGCGGCGTCGGCCGCAGCATCTCGGATCGCAAGCAAGTCGAGGCCGAGATCGAGCGGCTCGCCTTCTTCGATGCGCTCACCGGCCTGCCCAACCGGCGCATGCTGATCGACCGGCTCTACCGCGCCACCGTCGCCGTCGGCCGCACGCGGCGGCACGGCGTGCTGCTGTTCATCGACCTGGACAACTTCAAGGACCTGAACGACACGCGGGGCCACGACATGGGCGACCGCCTGCTCGTGCAGGTCGCGCAGCGCCTGCAGGCCTGCGTGCGCCAGAGCGACACCGTCGCGCGTTTCGGCGGCGATGAATTCGTGGTGCTGGCCGAAGGGCTGCCCGCCGAGTCGTGGGCCGCCAGTGCCGATGCGTCGCAGCTGGCCCGCAAGATCGGCACCGCATTGAGCCTGCCGTACCTGCTCGATGGCATCAGCCACCACAGCACGCCCAGCATCGGCCTCACGCTCTTCGGCGAGGCCGCAGGCAGCGTGGACGACCTGCTCAAGCATGCCGACATGGCGATGTACCAGGCCAAGGCCGCCGGCCGAAACGCAGTGCGTTTTTTCGACCCGGAGATGCAGGCCGCCGTCAGCGCGCGGGCCGTGCTGGAGGCCGAGTTGCGCCGCGGCCTGCAGGCGGGCGAGCTGGTGCTGCACTACCAACCCATCGTGGACCGGCGTGGGCAGATGCTAGGCGCCGAAGCGCTGGTGCGCTGGCTGCACCCGCAGCGCGGCATCGTGTCGCCCGGCGAGTTCATTCCGGTGGCCGAGCAGAGCGGGCTCATCGTCCAGCTGGGCCAGTGGGTGCTGGAGCGCGGCTGCCAGCAACTGGTGGCGTGGAGCCGCAGCGCCGCCACCGCACAGCTCGTGCTGTCGATCAACGTGAGCGTGCGCCAGTTCCGCCAGCCCGACTTCGTGCACCAGGTGCTGCATGCGCTGCGCGAGAGCGGGGCGCAGCCGCGGCTCTTCAAGATCGAACTGACCGAAAGCCTGCTGCTGACCGACGTGGAAGACGTGATCACGCGCATGGAGCTGCTGCGCGCGCAGGGCGTGGGCTTTTCGCTGGACGATTTCGGCACCGGCTACTCGTCGCTCAGCTACTTGAAACGCCTGCCGATCGACCAGCTCAAGATCGACCAGGGCTTCGTGCGCGACGTGCTCACCGACCCCAACGACGCGGCCATCGTGCGCACCATCCTCGCTCTGGCGCAAAGCCTGGACCTGCACGTGGTGGCCGAGGGCGTGGAGACGACAGGCCAGCTGCAGTTTTTGCAGCGTCACGGCTGCCACGCGTTCCAGGGCTATCTCTTCGGGCGCCCCGCGCCCGCTACGGTGCTTGAGCGGGCGGTGCGTCCCGCGCTTTGAACCGGCTGCGCCACAGCGGCCCGGCCGCGGCGGCGTTTCTTGATCTGGCGTGAAGAGCGGCCACGGCGCGGCGGGCACAATCGCCCGCATGCAGAAACAACAGGTGTTGGTCGCCGGCGGCGGCATCGGCGGGTTGGCGGCGGCGTTGGGAGCGTCCCGCGCGGGGTGCGACGTGCGGCTGTACGAGCGCGCCGAGGCGTTCAGCGAAGTGGGGGCCGGTGTGCAACTGGGCCCCAACGTCGTGCGGCGGTTGCAGGCCTGGGGCCTGCAGCACCGGCTGCAGTCGGTGGCGGCGTTCCCCGAGCGGTTGCAGGTGCGCAGTGCGCTCAGCGGCGCCGAACTGGCCGTGCTGCCCCTGGGCGCCACATCGGTCGAGCGCTACGGCGCGGCCTACGCCACCATCCACCGCGCCGACCTGCACGGGCTGCTGCTCGCCGCCGTCACCAAATACACCGACACGCAGATTTCGCTCGCCCACGCCATCGACGGCTTCACCGATGCCGAGGGCGTCGTCACCGTGCGCACCAGCCGCGGCAAAGAGGTGGAGGGCGATGCGCTCGTCGGCGCCGACGGCCTGTGGAGCCGCACGCGCAGCAGCCTGCTGGGGCCGGTGCCCCCGCGAGTGACCGGCCACCTTGCCTACCGCGCGCTGGTGCCCCAGCAGGCCTTGCCCGACGTCTTGCGTACCCGCCAGGTCACCGCATGGCTGGGCCCGCGTCTGCACGCCGTGCAGTACCCCGTGCGCCGCGGCGAACTGCAGAACCTGGTGGTGATCGTGCAAGGCCCCGCGCCCGACGACCTGGAAAGCTGGGACCACGCCGCGAATGCCACCGGCCTCGAATCCGCGCTGCGCGGCACCTGTCCCGCCCTGCAGCAGGCGATGCGTGGCGTCGCCGACGCGGGCGGCGGCTGGCGGCTGTGGCCGCTGTGCGACCGCCCGCCGGTGCGCACCGCCGACGACATGGCCCGCGGCCGGGTGGCCCTGCTGGGCGATGCCGCCCACCCCATGCGCCCCTATCTCGCACAGGGCGCCGGCATGGCGATCGAAGACGCCGCCGAACTGCAGCGCGCGCTGGCCATGCACGACCTCGAAGTGCCCCTGCGGCTGCGCCGCTACGCCCTCAACCGCTGGCAGCGCAACGCCCGCGTGCAGGCCCGCGCCACGCGCAACGGGCGGATCTTCCACGCCACCGGCCCGGTGCGCTGGGCGCGCGACGCTTCGCTGCGGCTGCTGGGCGAGCGGGTGCTGGACGTTCCCTGGCTGTACCGGGGCGATGGGTCCAGCGCCAGCTCGTTGTAGTTTGCTATTGTATTAATAGCAATCCTCCCTAGTGTTTATTGCGCTGGAAGCCGATTTGGTTCATATCCCTGTCGCAGCCGCGCCGCTGCATCGGCTCAAGAGTGGGCCGGCGCCGGCAGCCGCATGAAGGCCAGCACGCCCGCCACCAGCAGCGCTGCGATGCTGAGCATCACCGCGGTGTAGGGATCGGCCCCGTGCGCCAGGGCCACCGCGGCGGCCACGCCGGTGAGCCACTGCATCAGCGCCACGCCGAGGAACATCGCCATGGTGAACACGGCCATGGCGCGGCCGGTCATCGCGGCGGGATAGGCCGAGCGCACGTCGGCGTACTGCAGCACCATGTAGCCCGAAAGCAGGCCCACGCCGATGGCGCCGGCCACGTCCAGCCACGCCTGGTGCAGCAGCCCGATGGCCACGAACAGCGCCGCCAGCGCGACGGTGAAACCGGTGATCCAGCGCCTGCGCCGCGTGGGGCCCGGGTCGAGCCGGCCGAACAGCGCGGGGCTGAACAGCGACACCAGCGACACGACCACGGCCACGTTGCCGCTTTGCACCAGCGAAAAGCCGTGCCGCTCGATCAGCAGCGGCCCCAGCCACAGGCCGCGCAGCGCCAGGAACGAGGCATAGGTGTTCAGCGCCAGCAGCACGATGCCCGCCGTGTGCGGCAGCAGGAAGAGGGCCGCGAACCCGCGCACGGCGGCGCCCACGGATTCGCGCGGTGCGCCGTCCTCGGGCCGCCGGGGCTCGTGCACTTTCCAGAAGATCAGCAGCCACGCCAGCGCGCCCAGGCCGGCCAGCACGCCGAACCCCCAGCGCCAGGACGCCTGCTGCACCAGCCAGGCCAGCGGCGTGCCGGTGAACAGCATGCCCAGGCCGCCCACGCCCATCGCCACGCCCGACACCACGGCGAACCGGTGGGCCGGAAAATGCCGCGCGATGAACACGGTGCACACCAGAAAGGCCGGCGCGCAGCCCACGCCGATCAGCATCTGCCCCAGCAGCACCGTGCCGTAGCCCGGCGCCATCGCTGAAAGCAGCGCGCCCGCCACCGCCAGCGGAAACACCGCCAGCAGCGTGCGCCGCACGCCGAACAGGTCGATGCCGATGCCCATGAACAGCTGCATGGTGCCGAACGCGAAGGCGAAGGCCCCCGCGAACGCGCCCAGCGCCGCGGCCGACAGCCCGAACTCGGCCCGCAGCCCGGTGGCGATGATCGCGGTGACGGTGCGAAACGCCTGGCTGAGCGCAAAGCCCGACACCAGCGCCAGCAGCATCACCCACGCAGCGCGCGGCGCCAGCGCTGTGGCTGTGCCCTGAGCCGGTGAAGGATTCGTGGATGACGACGGGGCGGGCATCGGCGGCTCTTGCGGCTCTGGCGGCGCAGCCCTCAGCCGTTGACCAGTGCCAGGTACGCCTTGCGCGTTTCGGGCGCCACGGAGGCCACGAGCTGGTCGTAAGGCGTCTGGTGGCGCGCCATCATGCGGGCCGAGGCGACGGTCTTCGACTTGCAGAACCAGTGGCAGGTGTGCTGCATCAGGAACAGCTCGGCCGACAGCGTGAAGGCCTTGTCGCGCGCGTCGCGGCCCATTTCGTTGCGCACCGCGCGGGCGATGCCCTGGGCGTGCACCAGCAGGGCCTTGCGCATGTCGAACGAGGCCGAGGCGAACAGCTGGTGCGCGAAAGGCACGGCCACCGGGATGCGGCTCACGCGGGTCATGGCCGGGTCCACGCGCGAGAACTCGGCGGTGAAGCGGTTGAACTGGTCCGTCAGTTGCGATTCGGTGGTGGTCAGCAGGCTCCAGATCTGGTCGCGCCGCTGCGGGTCGCTCTCGCCCAGCGCACGCAGGTAGCCCTCGGTGAGGTTCTCCATGAGCTTTTCGATCTGGTAGTTGGCCAGGTGGCGCGCCAGCAGCGCGATGCGGCGCCGTTGCTGCCGCGCATTGAGGGCATAGGTGCCGGTGGCGATGAGGATCGCCAGAAGAAAGGTGTCCATTTGCAGGGTCGGGCCGTGGTGTCGGGGAAGCGAAGGGGTGAAGGAAAGCGGGGCGGAAAGGAACAAGGAGGGCTGAAGGCGGCGCACGAGGGCGCCTGCCTTCATGCCCCGGGGGGCTGGGGCCATGGCCGCTGCGGCGCGCGGATCTGCTCGAAGGCATGGGCCACCTGCAGCACGCCCAGGTCGTCGAAGCGCGGGCCCGCGATCTGCAGGCCGATCGGCAGCCCCGCAGCCGTGTACCCGCAGTTCACCGACGCGGCCGGCTGCTCGGACATGTTGAACGGCACGGTGAAACCGATGTGCTCCAGCGGGCGCAGCGGGTCGTTGGTGGGCGATGGCAGCTCGGCCGTGAACGCCGGCATGGGTGCCACGGGCGAGAGCACGTAGTCGAACGCGCTGCAGGCCTGCACCGTGGCCACCCGCGTCACGTGGAACTGCTGGCTGGCGTGGAACACCGCGGTGCCCGACAGGCCCGCGGCGCTGTCGGCCCAGGCCCGGATGTACGGCAGCACTTGCGCGCGCCGCGCTTCGGGCAGCGTCTGCAGATCGGTGTAAGAGCGCATGCGCCAGAAATGGTCCATGCCGTCGAGCATGCCCTGCGTCATGAAGGGCGCCATGGGCTCGACGTGTGCGCCGGCTGCCTCGAACCACCGCGCGGCCTGCTCGATGGCGGCGCGCACTTCGGGATCGACGGGCAGGCCGCAGCCCGCATCGAGCAGCAACCCCAGGCGCAGCCCGCGCAGCCGCTCGGGCCCGCGCGCGAAGTCGCTCCAGGCGATGGGCTGAAAGGGCAGGCCCATGCTATCGCGCACGTCCGGCTGGCTCAGCACCTGCATCATCAGCGCGGCGTCGGCCACGGTGCGTGTCATCGGGCCGGCGGCGCGCCCGGTGTATGGCGGATCGATGGGAATGCGGCCCAGGCTGGGTTTGAGGCTGAAGATGCCGCACCAGCTGGCGGGCAGGCGCAGCGAGCCGCCGATGTCGGTGCCGATGTGCAGCGGCCCGTAGCCCGCCGCGGCCGCCGCGCCACCACCCGCGCTGGAGCCGCCCGGCCCTTTGGATAAATTCCACGGGTTGCGCGCCAGCGCATGGAAGCTCGACAGCCCCGAAGACAGCATGCCGTAGTCCGGCATGGTGGTCTTGGCGACGACCACGGCGCCGGCCTCGCGCAGGCGTGCAGCCGGCGGGGCGTCGGCCGCGGCGGGCGTGAGCACCGTGGCGGCCGTGCCCAGCGGCGTGGGGTCGCCCTGGGTGGCGATGTTTTCCTTGATGGTGGCGGGCACTCCGTCCAGGGGGCCTTGCGGCGCGCCGCGCTGCCAGCGCGCTTCGCTCGCGCGGGCTTGCGCCAGCGCGGCGTCGGGGCGCAGCAGGTAGGTGGCGCACAGGTGGGGCTCCCACCGCGCGATGTGGTCCAGCACCGACTGCGTGACCTCCACGGGGGACAGGCGGCGGGTGCGGTAGGCGTCGATCAGTGCGTGGGCGGGCAGGTCGTGCAAATCGGTCGCGGCATGGGGCATGGCGGGCTCGTTCACGCTCAGGCCCAGGACATCGCCGACAGGTCGTTCACGAAGATCGGCATGTCCTTCCACAGCCCGCGCAGGTTCTTGTTGGCCACCGTCACCCATTGCGGCTGGTACAGGAAGGCATGCACGGAATCCTCGGCCAGCAGGCGCTGCGCATCGCCCAGCAGGCGGGCGCGGTCTGCAGGGCGGGCGGCGTTCTTGATCTGCTCGTACAGCGCGTTGAACTTCGGCGAGTTGTAGCCCCAGTAGTAGTCGGGCTTGGCGAAGTTGCCCAGGTCGAACGGCTCCACGTGCGAGATCAGCGTGAGGTCGTAGTTCTTGTTGCCGTAGGTGCCGCTGAGCCACTGTGCCCACTCCACGTTCTGCAGCTTGGCCACGATGCCCACCTTGGCCAGCTGCGCCGCGATGACCTCGCCGCCCTGGCGTGCGTAGGGCGTGGGTGGCAGCGTCATGGTCAGCTCGAGCGGCGTCTTCACGCCGGCCTCGGCCAGCAGCTTCTTGGCTTTTTCAGGGTCGAAGGGGTTGATGCCCGTGGTGTCCAGGTAGCCGAACGCGCCCGGCACGTAGTGGCTGCCGATGGGCACGCCCAGGCCATCGCCCGCGCCCTGGATGACGGCCTTGCGGTCGATGGCGGCAGCGATGGCGCGCCGCACGCGCACGTCGTCCAGCGGTTTTTTCTGCTGGTTGATGGCCAGGATGGTCTTGGCGCGCGACCCGCTCACGATCACCTGGAAACGCGGGTTCGCCTTGAACTGCGCCACGCTGCGCGGCGTCACGCGCGGGAACGCATCCACATCGCCCGCCATCAGCGCCGCGACCTGCGCGGCAGGGTCGGAAATGAAGCGGAAGGTCGCGCGGCGGATGTGCACGGCGTTCGCCGTGCGGTAGCCGTCCCAGCGCGCCAGCGTGACCGATGCGCCCTTGCTCCACGCCTCGAGCTTGTAGGGGCCTGTGCCGACGGGCTTGGTCGCATTCGTCTCTGCGCTGCCGGGCTCCACGATCACCGCGGTGGCCTGGCCCAGTACGAAGAGCAGGTCGGGGTCGATGTCCTTGTTGATCACCACCACCGTGAGGTCGTCCACCGCTTGGGTGCTGAGGTTGGCGAAGGTGCGCTTGTCCTTGTTGGTGCTCTTGTCGCCCGCGGCGCGGTCGAACGAGAACTTCACGGCCGCCGCGTTGAACGGCGCGCCGTTGTGGAACTTGACGCCCGCGCGCAGCTTGAAGGTGTACGTTTTGAGGTCGGGCGAGACCTCCCAGCTTTCGGCCAATAGCGGCGAGACGCTGCCGTCCGCATTGATCTTGGTGAGGGGCTCGAACACGTTGTAGAGCGTGATCTCGCCGATGGACGACGCCGCGCCGGCCGTCGGGTCCAGCCCCGGGGGCTCCAGCGTCATGGCGAGGGTGACGGCGTCCTTCTTGCCCTGGGCCAGTGCCTGCAGGGACGTGGCGAGCGGCACGGTGGCCAGGGCGCCGGTGGCGAGGACGGTGCGACGGTTCAGCATGGGCGGAATCTCCGAAAAGGAACAAACCAGGGGGCGGGCCGGCCGAGCGCCGGGCGGGCGGCGGCCCGTCGGACCGGAGGCGATCGGCGGGTGCGCGCGCACGTGGCGGCCAGCAGTCTTTTTACTACACCCGCGGCCCGGCCGGGCGCAGCGAAGCGGCCCCCGCACTGACCACGCGAGCAGGGCGGGGCACGATCTGCGGCACGGCGGCCACCAGCGCGCGGGTGTAGGGGTGCTCGGCCTGGGTGAAGAGCGTCTGGGGCGTGCCGCGCTCCACGATGCGGCCCTGATAGAGCACCACGACCTCGTCGCACAGGTGGTTCACCACCGCCAGGTCGTGGCTGATGAGCAGGTAGGTGATGCCGAAGGTGTCCTGCAGATCCTGCAGCAGGTTCAGCACCTGTGCCTGCACCGACACGTCGAGCGCGCTCACCGGCTCGTCGGCCACCACCAGGCGTGGGCGCGTGACGATGGCGCGGGCGATCGCGATGCGCTGCCGTTGCCCGCCCGAGAACTCGTGCGGGTACTTGTCCAGGTCGGTCGTGCGCAGGCCGACCTGGGCCAGGGCCTCGCCGGCTCGCTCGCGCTGCTCGGCGCGCGACACCTTCGCCGTGCCGGGCGTGGCCGGCAGTGCCTGCAGCGGCTCGGCAACGATGCGCGCGACGGTCTGGCGCGGGTCGAGCGAACCGTAGGGGTCCTGGAACACCATCTGAAAATCGCGGCGCGCGGCGCGCAACTCGGCCGCAGGCAGCGCGTGCAGGTCGCGCCCCAGCAGGTGCACGCTGCCGGATGTGGGCGCATCCAGCGCCATCACCAGCCGCGCCAGCGTCGATTTGCCCGAGCCGGATTCGCCCACCACGCCCAGGCTGCGGCCGGGCGCGATGGAAAGGCTCACCCCATCGAGCGCCCGCACCTTGGGCGGTGGCGACCACAGGCTTTCGCGCGGCAGGGCGTACTCGCGCACCAGGTCGGTGGCTTGCAGCAGCGGGGCAGGCGTTTTGGGGTCGAATCGGCCCTCTACCGCCGTATTCATTGCGGTGGGCGCTATTATTTTTATAGTGTCTGTGGAGTTCATGCCCGCCCTTCCTGTGCCGCCGCGGCCACCGCGTCCAGGCGAATGCAGCGGGCCGAATGGTCTTCGCCCAGCGGCACGGCGGGCGGCAGAACCGGGTAGCAGTCCGGCACGGTGAAGCCGCAGCGCCCCGCGAAGGGGCAGCCTGGCGGCAGGTCCACCAGCTCGGGCACCGTGCCGGCGATGGTGGGCAGGCGCATGCGCCCGCCGGGCGCTTCGGCCCCGGTTGCCAGGGGCACCGCCACGTTCAGCCGGGGGCGGGCCGCGAACAGCCCCCGCGTGTAGGGGTGGGCCATGGCCGAGAAGACTTCAGCCGTCGGGCCGCGCTCCACGACGGTGCCGCCGTACATCACCAGCATGCGGTCCACGTTCTGCGCGATCACGCCCAGGTCGTGCGAGATGAGGATCAGCGCCATGCCGCGCTCGGCCACCAGTTCGCCGATCAGCCCCAGGATCTGCTGCTGCACCGTCACGTCCAGCGCCGTGGTGGGCTCGTCGGCAATCAGCAGGTCGGGCCCGCAGGCCAGCGCCATCGCGATGGTGATGCGCTGGCGCTGCCCGCCCGAGAACTGGTGCGGAAACGCATCGAAGCGCTGCGCCGCGCGGGGAATGCCCACGCGGTCCAGCAGCGCCACGGCCTGCGTGCGCGACGCGGCGGCGGACAGCCCCAGATGCCGCCGCAGCGGCTCGGCCACCTGCCGGCCGATGGTGTGCACGGGGTTCAGCGCCGTCATCGGCTCCTGAAACACCATGCCGATCCGGCGCCCGCGAATGCGGCACAGCGCCGCCTCGCTCTGGCCGAGCATTTCGGCGCCGTCGAAGCGGATGCTGCCGCGGGTGGTGGCGCGGTCGGGCAGCAGGCCCATCAGCGCCATCGCGGTGAGCGACTTGCCGCAGCCCGATTCGCCGATGAGCCCCAGCGTCTCGCCGCGTTCGAGCGTGAAGCCCACGCCCCGCACCGCATCGGCCGGGCCGCGGTGGGTGTGCAGGCGCACATGCAGGTCGGAGACTTCCAGCAGGGGCATGGCGGGCGCGGAGTGGCTTTCCATGTCGGTCAGCGTTGGCGTGCCAGGCGCGGGTCGAGCAGATCGCGCAGGCCATCGCCCAGCAGGTTCAGCCCCAGCACCGCCAGCGCGATCGCCACGCCGGGCCACACGGCCAGCAGCGGCGCCTGGAACATCAATGTCTGCGCTTCGCTCAGCATGCGGCCCCACGACGGTTGCGGCGGCTGCGTGCCCAGGCCCAGGTACGACAGCGCGGCCTCGGCCAGGATCGCCAGCGCGAACTGGATCGTGGCCTGCACGATCAGCACTGCGGCGATGTTGGGCAGCACATGCTCGGTCGTGATGCGCCAGGGCCCCTTGCCGCAGGCGCGTGCCGCCAGGATGAATTCGCGCGACCACACCGCGTTGGCCGACGCCCGCGTGACCCGTGCGAACGTGGGAATGTTGAAGATGCCGATGGCGATGATCGAATTGACAACGCCCGCCCCGAACACGGCCGTGAGCATGATCGCCGACAGAATCGCCGGAAACGCGAAGGTGAAGTCGGCCATCCGCATGATGAGTTCTTCCACCCAGCCCCGCCGCGCCGCTGCGAGCAGGCCCAGCGCCGTGCCGATGGTGAGCCCGATGCCCACCGCGATCACCCCGACCAGGATGGAGTTGCGCGCGCCCACCAGCAGCAGCGAGGCCACGTCGCGCCCGAACGCATCGGTGCCCAGCCAGTGCGCGGCGGAGGGGGGCAGCAGTTTCGCCTCCATGTCCATGTCGTAGGGCGAGCCGGGCGTCCACACGAACGACACGAGGGCGGCCAGCACCAGCAGCAGCGACAGCACCGCGCCGATGGCGAAGCTGCGGTGGCGCAGCGCCCGCGTCAGGCCCGAAGGCGCTGTGGCGGTAGGGGCGGTAGGCGCGCTCGTAGCCGCGGTGGCGGTCGCGGGGGAGGGCGGGGCGGAGGTGGGCGTCACAGGTCGCTCGCTTTCACGCGCGGGTCGATGGCGGCATAGAGAATGTCCACGACGAAGTTCACGACGATCACCATGGCCGCCAGCAGCATCACGCAGTTGCGCACCACGATCAGGTCGCGGTTGGCGATCGACTGGAAAATCAAGCGCCCCAGGCCCGGCAGGTAGAACACGTTCTCCACCACGATGGTGCCGGCCAGCAGGTTGGCGAACTGCAGGCCCATCACCGTCACCACGGGAATCATCGCGTTGCGCAGCACATGGCCCCAGAGCGCCGCGCGGCGCGACAGGCCCTTGGCGCGCGCCGTGCGCACGAAGTCTTCGCGCAGCACCTCCAGCACCGAAGAGCGGGTGATGCGCGCGAGGATCGCCGCCTGAACCACGGCGAGCGAAATCGCCGGCAGCAGCAGCGCCTTGAGCGCCTCGAGCGGGCTGCCGCCGCTTTCCTCGGTCCAGCCCGGAAAGCCACCGGCCGAGAACCATTGCAGCTTCACCGAAAACAGCAGGATCAGCAGGATGGCAAACCAGAAATTCGGAATGGCGATGCCGATCTGCGCCAGTCCCATCACGCCGACGTCGCCCCAGCGGTTGTGGCGCGACGCGGCATACACGCCCGCCAGCAGGGCCAACACGGTGGTGATCGCCATGGCCAGCAAGGCCAGCGGCACGGTGAGCGCCAGCCGCTCCAGCACCAGATCCCGCACGGGCGTGCCGTAGGCATAACTGTCGCCCAACTGGCCCGTGAGCAGGCCGCCCACCCAGTGGCCGTAGCGCTGCAGCGCCGGCTGGTCCAGCCCCAGTTTGGTCGCCAGGGCAGCGACCGCTTCCGGCGAGGCATCGGGGCCCATCAGCATCTGCGCGGCATTGCCGGGCAGGATCTCCAGAACCACGAACACGACCACCGATGCGCCGGCCAGCGTGGCGACGAGCGTGATCAGCCGTTTGAGGAGGAAGGGTCCCATGGAGTGGTTCTGAGGGGCGCCAGCGGCGTCCGGGCTGCCGAAGGGGCAGGGCGGCTTGAAGTGCAGCATAGCGGCAAATGCTGGGGCAGGGCCAGTGCCTGGGTGCCGGACGTGTCGCCTGCGTTCGCCGTGCCAATGGCTTGGTGCGGTCGTGGGGACGGGCGTATCCGTAGCGGCTGGCAGCACCCGTCGCCACCGCCCCGCCTGCGCAAGGGGCATGCCTGCGCGGGGATAATCGCCCGATGACCTCCGCACTCCGCACACCCCAGGCCCCCGCAAGGAGACAGCCATGGCTCTGATGATCACCGACGAGTGCATCAACTGCGATGTGTGCGAGCCCGAGTGCCCCAACCAGGCCATCTACCTGGGCGAGGCCATCTATGAAATCGATCCCGCCAAGTGCACCGAGTGCGTGGGGCATTTTGACGAGCCGCAGTGCGTGCAGATCTGCCCCGTGGCGTGCATTCCGGTCAACCCGCAGCACGTCGAGAGCCGAGAAACCCTGTTTCAGAAGTACGAGCGCCTGCAGGCGCCCGCCCAGGGCTCCGTCGCTTGATTCAAGTGTTTTAGGCCTCCAGCGCTTATCTGGTAAGCGCGGGAGGATATAAAAACAATAGCTAAACGCCCTCGGGCCGTGGCGGCTTGGGGCGCGGAGGCTTGGTCGTGTGCACCAGCAGCGTGGCCTTTTCCATGTCGCCAGCCAGCATGGCCGGATGGGCTTTCAGCGAGTGGACGATGCTGTCTTCGATCAGCGTGCGCTGGTCGGGCGAGGGCTTCTTGAGCACCCAGTTCGCCACTTCCGCCTTGATGCCGGGGTGCCCGATGCCGATGCGCAGGCGCCAGTAGTCCGCGGAGCCCAGTTGCGCATGGATGTCGCGCAACCCGTTGTGGCCGGCATGGCTGCCGCCTCGCTTGAGCTTCACCTGGCCGGGAGCGATGTCCAGTTCGTCGTGCGCCACCAGGATCTCATCCGGCTGGATCTTGAAAAAGCGTGCCAGCGACGCCACCGATTTGCCCGACAGGTTCATGAACGTCTGGGGCTCCAGCAGCCAGACGCTTTGCCCATGAACGCTCGTACGGGCCACCAGCCCGTGATAGCTGCGGTCGGGTACCAGCGTGGTCTTGAGTTCGCGGGCCAGCGCATCGATCCACCAGAATCCGGCGTTGTGGCGTGTGGCGTCGTAGTCGGGCCCTGGATTGCCCAGGCCCACAAACAGTTTGATCATGGTGTCCGCGATTGTCCGTGTGCGCCAAAGAAAAACGGCCCGCATGACGGGCCGTTGAGAGCAAGCCACTAGCGCGGCTGGCAAGGAGCGGCAGTGCTGCAGCCCCTTGCTTGTCGGTATGCGACGTGCTGCTGCTTGCTTACTTCTTCTTGCCCTTGCCGCCCTTGGCATCGGCGGCAGGTGCTGCTGCGTCGGCAGCAGGCGCTTCCACTTCGACCACGGGGTTCGTCACGGACACCAGAACGGGGTTGTTCTGGCCGCCACGGATCACAGCACTCACGCCGCGGGGCAGCTTGATGTCCTTCAGGTTCAGCGAAGCACCCTTCTTCAGCTTGGACAGGTCCACAGCGATGAATTCAGGCAGATCGGAAGGCATGCACGACACGTCGAGTTCGTTCACGACGGGGTTCACCAGGCACTTGTCGACCTTCACGGCGTCGGACTCTTCAGCGCCGCTGTAGTGCAGTGGCACCTTCATGTGCAGCTTGGTCTTGGCATCCACGCGCTGGAAGTCGATGTGCAGCACGAGTTGCTTGTAGGGGTGGTATTGCACGTCACGCAGCAGCACTTTGCTGGTGGCGCCGGCTACTTCCATGTCCAGCACGCTGGAGTGGAAGGCTTCCTTCTTGAGGGCGTGCCACAGAGCGTTGTGATCGATCTCGATCAGTTGTGGCTCGGCTGCACCACCGTAGACGATGCCGGGCGTCTTGCCCGTGTTGCGCAGACGGCGGCTCGCACCCGTACCTTGCTTGGCGCGCTCAAAAGCGACGAAGTTCATAGTTAGCTCCTGTAAGGGCCGGCCGCGACCAGCTCAGGCCCTGTTGAAAAAGACCCGCGCCACTTGGCAACGGGTCTGCTTGCGTTCCCGAACGAACAAACCTCCCGAAGGAGGCTTGCCCTTCAATCCGCCCTGGGGCGGAAGGTCATCAGAAAAGATTGTCCTGGTCCGAGAACAGACTCATCACCGACTCGCCCTTGGCAATGCGCTGGATCGTTTCTGCGATCAGCGGTGCCACGGAGAGTTGGCGAATCTTGGCGCATCCCTTGGCGGCTTCGCTCAAGGGGATGGTGTTGGTCACGACCACTTCGTCGAGCGCGGAGCCTTTGGCGATGCGCTCGATGGCTGGGCCCGAAAAAATGGGGTGCGTGCAATAGGCATACACCTTCTTGGCGCCGCGCTCCTTGAGCACTTCGGCCGCCTTCACGAGCGTGCCGGCGGTGTCGATCATGTCGTCCATGATCACGCAGTTGCGGCCGTCGATTTCACCGATCACGTGCATCACTTCCGACACGTTGGCCTTGGGGCGGCGCTTGTCGATGATGGCCAGGTCGCAGTTCAGCTGCTTGGCCAGCGCGCGGGCACGGACCACGCCACCCACGTCGGGCGACACGACGATCAGGTCGTCGTATTGTTTTTGGCGCAGGTCACCCAGCAGAACAGGCGATGCGTAGATGTTGTCCACCGGAATGTCGAAGAAGCCCTGGATCTGGTCCGCATGCAGATCCATGGTCAGCACGCGGGCGACACCCACGGCTTGCAGCATGTTGGCCACCACCTTGGCGGAGATGGGCACCCGGCTGGAACGGGGGCGGCGATCTTGCCGGGCGTAGCCGAAGTAGGGGATCACCGCGCTGATGCGTTCGGCCGAAGCGCGCTTGAGCGCGTCAACCATGATCAGCAGTTCCATGAGGTTTTCGTTGGTCGGCGCGCAGGTCGACTGCACGACGAACACATCGCGGGCACGGACGTTTTGTTTGATTTCGACGGTGACTTCGCCGTCGGAGAAACGGCCTACATCCACTGCACCGAGCGTGGTGCCGAGGTGCCGGGCAATGTCAGCCGCCATCCCAGGATTGGCGTTGCCGGTGAAAACCATGAAGTCGGGGTGATTGGCTTGCATGAGCGACCCAGCAGTCTAAAAAAATGCCCGTGTGCGAAAGGATTTGGCAGGGGAAGAAGGATTCGAACCTTCGCATGCCGGAATCAAAATCCGGTGCCTTAACCAGCTTGGCGACTCCCCTACACAGGTCGATTGCCGAAAGCAATCAACCGAAATCTTCGTCTGAGGCCCATCCTGCCAGAGGATGAATCATCAGATTTTCACATGCCTTCACTTGCCATGCGCCCGGGGCGTCCTGCAAGTTCACCGCATGTGGCATTTGCGCAAACACTGCACTTCCAGAGCCAGTCATTCGACCTTGCAACCCTTTTGATTCAAGCCAATCGAGAGCCTGACTTATTTCGGGGCACAGTGCCTGAGCAACCGGCTGCAGGTCATTACTTCCGAATCGGTAGTGTGCTGCAGCAAAGCCTAAGATTGTAGCATAGCCAGAATCGCGTTTTAAAGAAGGATGCGAAAAAATCGATTTCGTATCCAATCCTGCTTCTGGTTTGACCACCAGGAATTGTGTTCTTGGCAGTGCATGCTCTCTCTCAAGCGGGCGTATTGTCTCACCAATTCCTTCGACCCAAGCGTTCCGGCCACGTAAAAAAAAGGGCACGTCGGCCCCAAGCGACAGTCCGATTTGCTCTAGCTGCTTTCGGGTGAGGCGCAAATCCCAAAGCCTGTTAAGAGCCAGCAAGGTAGATGCGGCATCCGACGATCCACCGCCCATGCCGGCCTTGGCTGGAATGCGCTTCTCTATGCTGATGTGGGCCCCCAGCGTGCATCCCGTCGTCTCTTGCAGCGCCATGGCCGCTCGCACGCAGAGGTCTTGCGGGGGCAATGTTTGCGACAGGTCTTCCCGAGTCACTTGGCCATCGCCACGCCGTTCGAAATGCAGGGTGTCGCACCAATCGATGAGCATGAACACCGACTGCAGCAGGTGATAGCCATCGTCCCGCCGTCCGGTGATGTGCAGAAATAGATTGAGCTTGGCCGGTGCCGGCACATCATGCAGCGACTGCATGCGCTCAGCGATCCAATGCAATGCGCAGCGTGGCCTGGGGCAGGGGGCTGCGGCGGTAGGCGACGAGCCGACCCCGATCCATTCCTTCGAGATCGGCATCCCATCCTGCCACCGCGGTGGGCTCCTGGCGGAGCCAGCCGAAGAGGGCGGACACGGGAACGGTGCTACCCGTAAGTTGCAAAACCAAAGTGTCCAATGAGTCGGATTCGCGCGTCTCGTTGCCATTGGTCAACGTGGCTTGGCCTGGAGCCCACGTCAGCTTGGCGATGACGTTGCCGAAGGGATTGAGCAGCGTCAATTCACCTTGCGCTGGCTGGCCTTTCAACTCAAAGGCTGCGTTCAATGGCTGGGCCGCAGGGTCGTCAACCTGGAGTGAAAGTCGGCCACTCCATGCATCGGCTTTTGCGGCTTCCTCATTGCTTAACTGAGCCGGCTGTGCGCAACCAGCCAGAAGCAGCGCCATCACTAGTGCCAGTAACGCGCTCCATAAGGACCGGCGAGGCTTGAGGAAAGCATGGAGATGGCTCATCGCCATAGGTCGTATCAAGGATTAGCTCCCAGGCGCTTCAGCGTCTGCTTCAGGGTGTCGTTGTCTTTGTTCAAACGCAAACCCTCTTTCCAGACCGCCGCTGCGCGATCGCGCTCTCCCATCGTCCAAAGCACTTCTCCCAGATGGGCCGCAATTTCCGGATCGGGCTGCGCTTTGAACGCATCGCCTAGCAGGCGTGCCGCTTCCTTTCGGTTGCCGAGTCGAAACTCCACCCACCCCAGGCTGTCCATGATGAACGGGTCTCCGGGGGCATATTCCAACGCTTTGGCAATCAATTGCTTGGCTTCCGGCAGGCGAATATCTCGCTCGGCGAACGAGTATCCCAATGCGTTGTAGGCGTGGTGATAGTCTGGTTGGCGAGCGATGATCTCGCGCAGCAGTTTTTCCATCTCGTCCAACAAACCTGCTTTTTCGGCCAGCATGGCTTGGTCATAGACCAACTCGTTGTCTTGCGGTGCCAATGCTGCTGCCTTGCCCTGCGCTTCGTAGGCTTCGCGGTAGCGTTGAGCATCGCGCAGGAGTTGCACTTCTGCGAGCAGCTTCATGCGCTCTTCCTGCGCGGTCTTGGCAGGTAAGGCGCGGATGAGCGCAATGGCCTCAGGCAGCTTGCCTTGTTTGGCCAGCAGGGATGCTCGACGGCTCTGTACCGTCAGCAATTCGGCAGAATTTCCAACCTTTGCCAACCATTCTTCAGCCTCGGCCAGATTGCCGCGTTTTTCTGCAATTTGCGCATGCAGCAAAAGGGCTTGGGTCATTGCCGCACGATGCGGATCACTATCGGGCAGGGACTCGAGCAATTTCTGAAACTGCAGCAATGACGCCCGTGCTTCATCGAGACGGTTTGCCTGCAGATGCAAAGTGGCTTGGATCAACCAAGCTTCGGCCATGTCCGGCGTGCTCTGGGTGAGTAAATCTGCCTGTTTGGAGGCCTCCGCATAGCGTTGAGAGTCCAGCAGGACCCTGACATATGCCATTCGAATTTCCGGCTTGGGCATGCCAGCCAAGTACCGAGCAACCAGCGGTTCGGCTTCCGTTTCACCGGCTTCGAGAAGCTGCAGTGCCAACAGAGCTACGCCCTCAGCGGGTGCTTCCAATGTTTGCGCCTGACGCGCGGCCTCCAAGCCACCCTTTTTGTCACCGGCCGCCAGGCGCATCCGTCCCACAGTGATCCAGGCCATGGGGCCAGATGCCGGATTGATGAGTTGGTCTGCCAGCGCCTGTTCCACCACTTTGCTTGCCATGGCCTTGTCACTCGCTCGCCCATAAAGCTGGGGTATGGCCTGTAGCGTCATCGCCTTGTCGCGAGCGGGTGACTGCGCCAGTTCTTGCTTGAGCAAATTCGACGTCTCTTCGATTCGGTTCAGCGCGATGAGTATCTGCAGCACGTACCGATTGGCTTCTCGCGATTGAGGCTTGGCCTCTTTCCAGGCCTTCGCTGCTGCGAGTGCATAGTCAGCCGAGCGGGACTGCAGCGCAATCTCGATAGCCCGGCGATAGAGTTGGCCATCGCTACTGCGCCGGGCCGCTTCGAGCATGAGCGAGTAGCCCGTGCCAGGGTCTCCGCCCGTTGTGCTGATTTCTCCCAGCAGGATTTCATAGAAGAGTTCGGCATCGAGTGCCGCAGCGGCATCGCTGGAAGATTCCTGAGACTCTCGGGAGTCCACTTGCGGCTTGGGCGGCGGCGCGGTTTGTGCCTGAGCGGAGAGAGTTCCCATCACCATGGTGCATGCCAGGGTAACGGTCCAGATTCGATGTGATTGCGCCATCGACCCATAATAATCCATGGTTCAAGGTCTTTGTGGAGCGTGCAGGCATGCCTGAGTTGCCGGAAGTGGAAGTAACGCGACTCAGCATCGCGAAGGGTATTTCAGGGGCAGTGATCGAATCCGTCGTGATGGGTAAGCCGTTGAGATGGCCGCTCGGCTGTCCGCCGGAACTCTTGACTGGCCGCACTGTCGTAGGGGTGCGGCGGAGGGGTAAATACCTCCTGCTGGATCTGGATGTCGGGTTGCTTCTAGTGCACCTAGGCATGTCCGGTAGCCTTCGGTTAGGGCACGATCTTGGTGCTGCTGGCCCTCACGACCACTTTGAAATGGCAACGACCTCTGGCACGCTGCGTCTGCGTGACCCTCGGCGATTCGGTGCAGTGGTGTGGGCTGAGAGCGAAGACGATCCCGTTGCAAGAAAGCTGCTCATCAACCTGGGTGTCGAGCCCCTGTCGGATCTGTTCACTGTTGACGGACTTTTTTCGGGGTTGCGTGCCAGTCGTTCGACCGTCAAACAAGTACTGCTCGGTGGAAAAGTGGTGGTCGGCGTCGGCAACATCTATGCGTCGGAAGTCCTTTTCCTGGCAGGAATTCGACCCACGGCGAAATCATCAACCATAAGTTTGGAGCGTGCGCGCCGATTGCATGCAGCGATTCGGCAGGTGCTGGCAAGGGCAGTAGAACGTGGGGGCAGCACGCTGCGTGATTTTGCGAGTGCCGACGGCAGCGAGGGTCATTTCCAACTCGAGGCCCATGTTTACGGTCGCCACAACGAAGCATGCCGGGCCTGTGGTTCCCCTGTGCGCATGATTCGGCAGGGGCAACGAAGCACTTACTATTGCATGCGCTGTCAGAAGGCATGAGTTAAAGGGGAAGCACCCGCCCGTTGCACGCTCCGATAAGTTCGTAGGGTGCTATATTTTGTGCAGACCCTCGCCCGTTGAGGGTGCAGCGACATTCGGGAGCAAAGTGGGACCTTCTTTTAACGAGCAGTTCGACCAGCATGGCGCGTGGCGCCGCGCATTCGCGCTTCAATTGAAGCAGTTGGCCGATTGGATGACGTCGCACTCTCTCATGGACACTGCTGTGGGCGAAAAGCTGCAGCGGCTCGAGAGCCAAGTACGCAGCGATAAGGTCATGGTGGCCTTCGTTGCGGAATTTTCCCGTGGCAAGTCCGAACTGATCAACGCCATTTTCTTTGCAGACTACGGTCGCCGCATCATGCCTGCCAGCGCTGGCCGGACGACGATGTGCCCGACCGAGTTGGGCTATGACCCGGCTATGCCTGTGAGTTTGCGGTTGTTGCCCATCGACACCCGGCTTCAAGTTCAGGGATTGGCCGAGTGGCGGCTCAAACCCGAACGTTGGATCCAGATTCCCTTGGACATCAGTGATGCTGCGCAATTGGCCCATTCCCTTGAAAAGGTGGCTGAGGTCCGACGCGTTACTTTGGAGGAGGCGAGGGCTCTTGGTTTCTGGCATGACGATTTGCCGCAAGAGAATCCTGTGCCTGATGCTTCAGGGCTTGTGGAAGTCCCGATGTGGCGGCACGCCATCATCAATATTCCGCATCCTTTGTTGAAACAGGGCTTGGTGATTCTCGACACTCCCGGGCTGAACGCGGTGGGTGCAGAGCCTGAGCTCACCATCAATCTGATTCCGCAGGCGCATGCGGTGGTCTTTATTCTCGGAGCTGACACCGGGGTTACCCGATCTGACCTGTCAATCTGGCGCGAGCATCTGACTGCGCCGGCTGAAAACGCGGACGCACGCTTGGTCGTGCTCAACAAAATCGATACGTTGTGGGACACCCTGAACTCGCCCGAGCAAGTTCAGGAGCAACTCGAGCGTCAGCGTTTGACATCCGCTGAGATGCTGGGTATTTCACAAGATCACGTCATGCTCGTTTCGGCGCAAAAAGGACTGATCGCAAAAATCCAATGCGATGATTTGTTGCTGGAGCGCAGTGGCCTGCCAGTGCTTGAAGAAGCGCTGGCCCAGGGCGTTATGGGAAAACGCCAATCCATTCTTCGCTCTGCTGTAGGAGCAGGCATTGCCAGCCTTCGAACGGAGACATCCCGAGTAATCAATATCCGCCGCCGCGATTTGGATGACCAGATGTTGGAGTTGCGCAGCTTGCGAGGCAAGAATGCGTCGGTCATCGATTCCATGCGCACACGGATTGAGCAAGAGCAAAAGGAATTTGAAATGAGCACCGCCAAGATTCAGGCGGTGCGTGCAGTGCATTTGAAATTACTGCGCGACATTTTTCATGAGTTGGGAGCGCGCTCACTCAAGGCGGAGTTGGCTTTGTTGACTGATGCCTTGCAGCAAAAAGGCCTGAAATTGGGAGTGCGTAAGGTTTATTCAGACACTTTCGACCGGCTGCGCGGTACCGTGGACAAGGCTCAATCCTCAGGCACTGAAATTCACGCCATGTTGGGAGGCACTTTTCGCCAATTGAATACGGATTTTGGATTCTCGCTTCAGGTGCCCCCTACGCCTCAGCTCGAGCCGTTCATGCAGGAGATAGCGCAAATTGAGCAGCGTCATCTGCAGTATTTGAGCATGGGCAATGCGCTCAAGCTTGCACAGCCCGAGTTCGCTCAAAGATTGGTTCGAGCCTTGGGTATGAGGCTTCGGACGGTGTTCGAATCGATCGCCAATGATCTTGAGTTGTGGAGCAAATCCGCTACTGCGCAACTCGACGCTCAACTGCGAGAACGCAAGCGCAGTTTTGCTCGCCGCATTGAAGCCGTTGACCGAATTCAGCAAGCAGCGAGTGGCTTGGTCGAGCGCATTGCAGAGATTGAAATGGCAGAGCAAGACTTGATGCAGATGGAGACACGTCTCAACGCAATGACGGAGCAACTTGCAGCAGTTCCCCGGTCTGAAGAATTGCAAACCAGCCAGCATATCGCTTTGGCATGAGCGACAAGTTGGAAATCGCTACCGACGTAGTTCGGTGGCAGGCAGTGCATGGCCGGAATCATCTGCCTTGGCAGCAAACTCGCGATCCGTATCGTGTGTGGTTGTCAGAGATCATGCTGCAGCAAACCCAAGTAGTCACGGTGCTTGGCTATTACGAGCGATTTCTGGCGAAGTTTCCGAATGTCCAGTCGCTGGCAGCAGCTTCCGAAGGTGAGGTGCTAGCGCTGTGGAGCGGGCTGGGATACTACAGCCGTGCGCGAAACCTGCATCGCTGTGCGCAGCAGATTGTTGCGATGCATGGAGGTTTATTTCCTCAGACGGCTGAAACCTTGTCAGAGCTGCCGGGCATTGGTAGGTCAACAGCTGGTGCCATCACTGCCTTTTGCTTTTCCGAACGTGTTCCCATTTTGGATGCGAATGTCCGCCGAGTCTTAACGCGCGTGCTCGGATTTTCCGAAGACTTGGCGGTTTCCAGGAATGAGCGTCTGCTCTGGGATCGCGCTCAAGACCTGTTGCCTGAAAATGATCTGCAGCACGCAATGCCCCGCTACACCCAGGGACTGATGGATCTAGGCGCAAGTTTATGCACGCCAAAGAAGCCAGCCTGCATCGTCTGCCCGCTGAATGTGCAATGCAAGGCCCGTCACGATGGAGATCAGGAGCGGTATCCCGTTCGCACTCGCAAGCTTTTGCGACGCGCTGAGTCTTGGTGGTTGATGTTGCTTCGCGATGATGCGGGGCGCGTTTTGCTGGAGCAGCGACCGTCAACGGGAATCTGGGCTGGCTTGCACTGCTTGCCTGTATTCAGCGACCGCGCTGATTTAGAGAATTTACTGAAAGCGTGGCCTGCCTCACTTACGGACGCTGACGCTTTTCTCCATGTTCTGACCCATCGTGATCTGCATCTGCACCCTGTTCAGATCTATTGGAAAAATGAATGGGGCAAGCCAATAGCGGGGTCATGGTTCAATCCCGGTGAATTGGAGCATTTGGGTTTGCCCACGCCCATCCGCAAATTGCTAAATAGCGTGTAGAGAACCGGTGTGAGTTGGAAGAAGGTGCGTAAAGCGAACTGAGCACCTTACAAACCATCCAGCTCTCGATGTCGCCGGAGTGTGGTCCAGCGTTGGCTGAAATGCGATGCCAGTCGTTCGACCAGATAAACCGAGCGATGCTGCCCACCCGTGCAGCCAATGGCAACGGTCACGTAGCTTCGGTGATTTAGCGCCAGAGGTTCCAGCCAATGCGATAGGAACTGTGCAATATGGGCTCTCATCAGTTCTACGTCCGATTGCTGTTGCAAGTAATCGATCACGGGCTGGTCTTTGCCCGTCAAAGCTTTCAAACCAGGTTCGTAATGGGGGTTTGGCAGCATGCGCACGTCAAAGACGTAGTCCGCGTCCACGGGCACGCCACGCTTGAATGCAAAAGACTGGAAGACAAGCGTTAGCTGACCTGGCAGAGCGGGCATGAGGCTTTTGACGTAGCCCTGCAACTGAGCTGCTCGAATGGCGCTTGTGTCGATCACATGAGATTGCTCGCGCAACTCGGCTAGCAACTCTCTTTCCAGTTCAATGGTTTGAAGCAAAGCGCGCTGGCCTTCTGTCCATTCGTCTCTAGAAAGAGGATGACGCCGCCGGGTTTCCGAAAATCTCCGTATCAGGGTATCGGTAGTGGCGTCCAAAAACAATGAGTGGACCACGACCCCTTCGCTGCGCAGTCGTTGCAGTTGCTGAGGCACCAATGGCAAGGCCGTCGCGCTGCGGACGTCCATGGCAATGGCGATTCGGTTGCCGTGATGCTGGTGCTCGAGGGCTACAAACGCTGCGAGCAGCTCAGGGGGAAGGTTGTCTACGCAGTAGTAGCCTGCATCTTCCAGCGCATGCAAAGCCACGGATTTTCCGGAGCCCGCCATGCCGGTGATCAATACGACCTCGAGTGCCATGCTTTATGCCTTGCCTTGCACGGGCTTGTTGCTGCTGAGCATTTCTCGAGCGTGTGCCATGGTGGCTCGCGATTGGCGTTCACCGCCGAGCATCCGGGCCATTTCGGTCACCCGCTGGTCTCCCTTGGCTGCAACTACCTGGCTTGTGGTGTTGTCACCTTGAGTCGTCTTCGCCACGATGAGGTGATGGTCTGCGCAAGCAGCAACTTGCGGAAGGTGGGTGACTGCCAGCACCTGTCGGTCACGGCCCAACTGCTGCATCAGCCTTCCAACGGTTTCGGCTACGGAGCCTCCCACCCCCGAGTCGACCTCATCGAAGATCAAGGTCGGAGCCTGTCCTAGCTGACTTGTGGTCACAGAAATCGCTAGGGAAATGCGCGACAGTTCTCCGCCCGAAGCGACTTTGCCAACTGGTCGAGGCGTAGCCCCTGGGTGTCCCGCAACCAAGAAAGAGACGCTGTCGACTCCATGAATGCCGGGTTCTTGCGTTGTCTCCATGAGTACCTCAAATCGCCCGCCGACCATGCCGAGCCCCTGCATGGCTTGGGTAATTGATTGGGCAAGCAGTGGTGCTGACTCCGCTCTTTGGCGTGATACCACCAGTGCTGCTTGCGCGTAGGCGGCGTTGCTTGCACGCTCTGCTTTGCCCAAGGACTCCAAATCGGCCGCTGTATCGAGCTTTGCAAGTTCTGCCTTCCATCCGTCCAGCAGCACTGGTAAATCTGCCGGCGTTCGCTTGTATTTGCGCGACAAAGACACCCATAGCGACATGCGTGAGTCCAATTCCAGAAGCCGGTCCGGATCCAACTCAATATGCCGGAGATAGCCTTGCAAAGAATGCGCCGCATCGGCAGCCTGATCCATGCACGACTGGAGAACTTCCGCCACCGACTGAAACTCGGGATCCAGATGCTGTTGTTCCTGCAAGAGATGGCAGGCCAGGCTCAACTGGCTCCGCGCACCAGAGTCTTCGTTTTCGAGCGTTGACAGGGCTTTTTGAGCACTGTCCAGAAGCGCTTGAGCGTGGGAAAGGCGACTGTGCTGTGTATTCAGTTCGTCCCATTCGTTAGGTGCAGGCGCCAGCTTTTGGACTTCATTGATTTGCCACTGCAGTCGCTCGCGTTCCTGCTGAAGTGTGTGTTGAGTGGCCTCTGCTTGCGCCAATGCTCTGCGATCATCCCGCCAGCGATTCCAGAGCGGCTCCAGCGCTGCTGTGCTGATTCCTCCATAGGCATCAAGAAGACTTCGGACAGCATCTTGACGCATCAGGCTTTGCCAAGCGTGTTGGCCGTGGATGTCCAACAAGTGACCACCGACAGTGCGCATCTGCGTTGCGGTCACCGGAATGCCATTCATCCATGCGCGACTTTTTCCCTGCCGGTCAATGGTGCGGCGAAGGAGCAAACCGTCTTCCAGCGGAATGCCTGCCTCTTCCAGCCAACTGGCCAAGCTGGATGGGGAATCAAATTCCGCGCAAATATCGGTGCGCTCCGAGCCTTCACGGATCACTCCTGAATCGGCTCTTGCACCAAGCAGCATTTGCAGCGCGTCGATCAGAATCGATTTTCCTGCGCCCGTCTCTCCTGTCAAAACGGTGAATCCCTTCTGCAGATCCAACTCCAACATGTCCACGATCACGAAATCGCGCAACGCGATCCGTTTCAGTGCCATCTATGAGCCTCCTTCGTTCCAGCGCAATTTTTTGCGCAAGGTCGCAAAATAATTCCAGCCCCGAGGATGCAAGAAGCGGACGCTATGTTTTGAACGCGTCACTACGATTCGATCTCCATGTTGTAGTGCTGCCAGCGATTGCATATCGAAATTTGCACTCACGTCACGGCCTCCGACGACCGTTACCGCAACATCAGTCGTGTCTGGTAGCACGATAGGACGATTGGAAAGCGTGTGCGGCGCGATCGGAACCATGACCCATCCAGGGATGGCCGGGTGCAACATAGGCCCTCCGGCTGACAAGGCATAGGCGGTAGATCCAGTCGGGGACGCAATGATGAGCCCGTCTGCACGCTGGTTAGACACGAAATGTCCTCCCACCTCAACGCGCAGTTCTACCATTCCGGAAGTAGAGCCGCGATTCACCACCACATCGTTTAGCGCCAGCGCCTCGAAAACGCATAGGTCTTGTCGCATCACACAGGCATGCATCAAAGGTCTGACATCCTCTTCATATTCCCCGTAGAGCATAGGTTTCAACGCAGCCGAATGCTCATCCAAGGGGATGTCAGTGATGAAGCCAAGCCGGCCTTGGTTGATGCCGATCAGCGGCGTTTGGTAGGGGGCAAGTTGCCGGCCCACCCCGAGCATGGTGCCATCTCCTCCGATCACCATGCCCAAGTCACATTCCTCACCAATCTGTTCTACCTTCATCATCGGGTAGTCAGTGAGGCCGGTGTTATTGGCGGTGTCTTGCTCCAGCACTAGTTCACAGCCCTCATCCGCGAGAAACTGCGCAATCTCTTGCACGGCATTGCGTGAACCTTCCGAGACAACGCTTGAGGCGTGTGGCTGATATTTGCCAAAAAGAGCAACCCGTTTGAACCTGAGCTTCATTAGGAAATTAGATCATTAAAATGATTCAATGCTGGATGACCGTGCCAAGTTGTTGCTCAAGGCGCTCGTAGAGCGCTACATCGCCGATGGGCAACCTGTAGGCTCGCGCACGCTCTCACGTGCGTCAGGTCTCGATCTGTCTCCCGCCACCATACGCAACGTGATGGCGGACTTGGAAGAAATTGGATTGATCGCCAGTCCCCATACTTCTGCCGGACGAATTCCCACCGCAAAAGGGTATCGGCTGTTTGTTGACACCATGTTGACCGTGCAGCGAGAACAGCTTTATTCCCCGCAGCTTGCTGCAGAGCAACCGCAGAAGGTGATCGCCAACGCTGCACACCTGCTATCGAGCCTCTCACAATTCGTGGGAGTGGTCATGACGCCTCGGCGCGCTTCGGTGTTCAGGCATATCGAATTTTTAAGATTGTCTGAAAAACGGCTTTTGGTCATCATCGTTTCGCCGGAAGGCGATGTGCAAAACCGGGTGATCTTCACTGATGTGGACCATTCGCAATCGCACTTGGCAGAGGCTGCAAACTTCCTGAACAGTCATTACTCCGGAATGGACATGGAGCAAGTGCGTGAACGGTTGAAAACCGAAGTGGATCAGCTTCGGGTGGAAATCGGCTCGCTGATGCAGGCTGCGGTGAACGTCGGATCAGAAGCGATGGCGCAGTCGCAGGATGATGTGGTGATCTCGGGCGAACGCAATCTGCTCGCTGTCAGCGACTTTTCCAATGACATGGGCAACCTCCGACGAGCCTTCGATCTCTTCGAACAGAAAACGCAGATATTGCGGCTGCTCGATGTGTCCAATCGTGCCGATGGAGTGCGGATTTTCATAGGCGGGGAAAGCCACATAGTGCCTTTCGAAGAACTCTCCGTGGTCACTGCTCCCTATGAGGTTGACGGCCAAGTGGTTGGTACGCTTGGCGTGATTGGGCCCACCAGAATGCCATATGACAGGATGATCCAGATCGTGGACATCACCTCGAAACTGGTGACCAATGCCCTGAGCCATCGCAAGTAAGCACATACAATTGTTCGCTTGGGGCGTTAGCTCAGTTGGTTAGAGCAGAGGACTCATAATCCTTTGGTCGTCGGTTCAAGTCCGCCACGCCCTACCATCGCTCTCTACTCGAGAGATGTGAAAAAATTCTGATGATGACGATGCCTCAGAAATTGGCCTAAAAAACTGCGCTAGAATTGCAGTCTTGCTTACGTCGCTGCAATCCCCCGAGGGGAAGCAGAAAAGTGAGAAGTGAATGAAGGCATTTAAAACGTGCTATAATTCAAAGCTTAGCGGCTGTAGCTCAGCTGGATAGAGTACTTGGCTACGAACCAAGGGGTCGTGGGTTCGATTCCTGCCAGCCGCACCAAACGGTAAGCCCTAGAACAGTGATGTTCTAGGGCTTTTTCCGTTTTTGGCTCAATGTCTTTTTGTTCAGAATATTCCTATGAGCAAGGCATTCACTAGAGAATCGGAAGCTTCCGACGAGGACGACGAGTTCTCACCCGCGCCTATTCCTCAGGGTAGTAAAAACTACATCACCCCTGCTGGCTACGCACAGTTGCGTGCAGAGTTGCTGGATCTCATCGACAACGAGCGGCCCAAAATTGTCGAGATCGTGCACTGGGCGGCCAGCAATGGCGATCGTTCGGAGAACGGTGACTATCTCTACGGCAAGAAGCGTCTGCGCGAAATTGATCGCAGGATACGGTTTCTGACCAAGCGTCTAGAAATTGCTGAAGTGGTTGATCCGTCTGTGCATGTGGGAAGCGATCAAGTCTTTTTCGGCGCCACTGTCGTATATGAGGACGATGAAGGTGTCGAGCGCACGATCACCATCCTGGGCATCGATGAGGTCGAAACGGCGTTGTCGCAAGTGAGCTGGGTGTCGCCTGTAGCGAGAGCGTTGTTGAAAGCGCGCGAGGGCGATCAAGTTCAACTTGCCACGCCAGGGGGCAACCGCACCTTGGAGATCATCGAGGTGCGTTATCCAGAGCGCGGCGCCTAAGCGCAGCTGCCTTGCAGAAGGGGCGACGGTGAATCGCTAACCTTGAGGCAGGACACGGAATGCACGCAGCACGGCCGGCGTGCGGCGCAGATTGCGCAGTGATGCTTCCACGTGCGCCTGGTCCCTCGCCGCGATGACGAAGCGCAAATCTGTCGTGTCCATGGCGGCTTCGTCGTCCATGTCAACGTGAACGATGTCTGCTTCTGAGCTGGCCAATTCGGCTGCAATGCGCGCCAATACGCCTTTGCCGTTTGCCACAGTCACGACTACGCCGGTCTCGAACATGCGGGTCGGCTCGTCGGCCCAATCCACTGCGATGAAACGCTCGCTGTCCTTGTGCTGAAGTTTTTTGGCTACGCTGCACTGTGCGTTATGGACGACCAGACCTTCACCGCGGCCCAGATATCCAACAATGGGATCTCCTGGCACCGGCCGGCAGCAGTTCGCGTATTGCACGGAAGCGTTTTCGCTGCCATCCAGGGTAACGCCGCCTTGCGAAAGAGTTTCATGGGACGAGTACCTTTCGCGCGTCAGCAGCAGGGCATCAGGACGGTGGCCGTGCTCGGCCATGAGCACCATCAGCCGTTTGGCCACGATGCCCGCGATGCGTTTGCCCAAGCCGATGTCGGTCATGAGTTCTGTGCGCGTGCGGTTACCCGTGAAGCGCAGCAGCTTGTCCCACAACGGTTGATTTTCAGCCTCGGTTGGTAGCCGTTCCAGCCCCTCCGCCCTCAAGGCTTGAGTCAACAGTTTCTCGCCAAGTCCTGCCGATTCAGTATGAGCCAGGGTCTTGAGATAGTGGCGAATTTTCGAGCGGGCGCGACCTGTCCGCACAAAGCCCAGCCATGCAGGGTTGGGCGTGGAAACCGGTGCCGTGATGACTTCCACGACATCTCCGTTCTTCAGTTCGGTCCGCAGCGGGACTTGTTCGTTATTGATTTTTGCCGCAGTGGTACGGTCGCCCACATTGCTGTGAATGGCATATGCGAAATCTACGACGGTGGCGCCCCGCGGCAGGGCCATGATCTGGCTCTTCGGTGTGAAAACGTAGACCGCGTCGGGGAAAAGATCCACCTTCACGTGGTCCCAGAACTCTGCTGCGTCGCGCGTTTCGTTTTGAATGTCCAGCAGCGATTGGAGCCATTTCGTGCCCAGACGCTCGGCAGCCGATCCTTCCGCGTCCTGGGCTTTGTAAAGCCAATGCGCCGCCACGCCCGCTTCTGCGACGACATGCATTTCCTCGGTGCGCATCTGGAATTCGATGTTCACTCCCGATGGGCCAACCAGCGTGGTATGCAGCGACTGATAGCCATTGAGTTTGGCGATGGCAATATGGTCCTTGAACTTGCCCGGCACAGGTTTGTACATCTGATGAAGTACGCCCAGCGCGGTATAGCAGTCGACCACCGTTGGCACGATGACGCGAAAGCCATAGATATCAGTGACCTGCGCAAAGCTCAGATGCTTCGTGTCCATCTTTTGATAGATGGCGTAGAGCGTTTTCTCACGGCCCGCAAGCCGTGCTTTCATTCCAAGACGAGAAAATGCGGTGTCGACTTCGGCCTGGACCCGCTGCACGATGTCGCGTCGGCGGTTTCTGGATTTATTGACGGCCTTGGAGAGCGTTGCATATCGCCAGGGGTGCAAATGCCGGAATGAGAGGTCCTGAAGCTCGCGATAGGTCTGGTTCAATCCGAGCCGGTGGGCGATGGGCGCATAAATCTCCAGGGTTTCGGACGCGATCCGGCCCCATTTGCTGCGCGGCATGTCCGACAGGGTGCGCATGTTGTGCGTCCGGTCCGCCAGTTTGATGAGGATGACCCGCACGTCGCGCGCCATCGCCAGAAGCATCTTGCGAAAAGATTCGGCCTGGTTTTCTTCGCGGGTATTGAACTGCAGCTTGTCCAGTTTGGTCAGCCCGTCCACCAGCTCAGCCACCGGCAAGCCGAAACGATCGATGAGGTCGGATTTGGTGACCCCGCAATCTTCCATGGCGTCGTGCAGCAGGGCTGCCATCAGCGCTTGGCCGTCCAGCTTCCAGGTGGCGCACTGCGCTGCTACTGCGATGGGGTGGGTGATATAGGGCTCACCACTGTTACGCAGTTGCCCGAGATGTGCCTCGTCCGCGAATCGATAGGCCTGCCGTACCTGCTCGATGCTGGCTGCGTCGAGGTAGCCGAGGTTCTCGGTGAGGGCCGCAAAACTGGCCGCTGCTGCGTTGGCGGCTGCTGCGGACGTGCCTCCCGCTGCCCCGTTGTCGCCAGGGCGCGGGTCTTGGGCAGATGGTTTATTCAAGACCGCATTCATGCCTTTAATGTAGCGTGCTCATGGTATTGCAGCATTTGGCCAAAAAAAAGCACCGCAAAGCGGTGCTATTGAGGGCTGCTGCTGCAGACCTGAGGCGTTAGCCGGGGACCTTCTTCAGCATCTCCAGGCCGACCTTGCCTTGTGCGATTTCACGCAGAGCCGTCACCGCAGGCTTGTTGCGGCTTTCGATCTTCGGGGCGTGGCCTTGGCTGAGCATGCGCGCACGGTACGTGGCTGCCAGCACGAGTTGAAAGCGGTTGGGGATGTGCTCGAGGCAGTCTTCAACGGTGATGCGGGCCATGCGGCTTCTCCAGGAGGTCAGGTGATATTGAGAGATTCGAACGTGTCGGCCCGTGCACGGCGTTGCGCCGCATACTTGAGCCGCTGGGCGTGGACGATGGTTTTCAGGTCGAAAAGCGCACGCTCAAATAGCTCGTTGATTATAACGAAGTCGAATTTGAAGGCCTGTTCCATTTCCTGCGCGGCGTTCTTCAGCCGGATTTCGATCACGTCGGGGGCGTCTTCGCCGCGGCGCTCGAGCCGGGAGCGCAGTTCTTCCCAACTGGGGGGAAGTATGAAGATGAGGACCGCGTTGGCAAAAGCCTGCTTGACCTGAATGGCGCCCTGGAAATCGATCTCCAGAACCACATCGGCCCCTTGGGCGATCCGTTCTTCGATGGCTTTGCGGGAAGTGCCGTAACGGCGGCCGTGCACATGGGCCCATTCCACGAACCCGTCGGAGGCGACCATTGCGTCGAACTCTTGCTCCGAGGTGAAGAAGTATTCGCGACCGTGCTTTTCCTGGCCGCGCGGAGCCCGAGTGGTGTGAGACACCGATGGCTGCACGTGGGAGTCGAGCTCCAGCAGCGCCTTGACCAAGCTCGATTTGCCCGCGCCGCTGGGCGCTGCCACTACGAATAGATTTCCAGGGTAGTCCATGCGGGATATGTGCTGGCTGCTATCAAAATAGGATTATCGCTCACTCGATGTTCTGGACCTGCTCGCGCATTTGCTCGATCAGGACCTTCATGTCCACGCTGATGCGCGTGAGTTCCATCGCTGCAGATTTGGAGCCCAGGGTGTTGGCTTCGCGGTGCAATTCCTGGATGAGGAAGTCCAGCCGTTTGCCGACTTCTCCACCTTTTTTCAGCAGGCGCTCGATTTCGTCGAGGTGGGAATCCAGCCGTGTGATCTCTTCGGCCACGTCGATGCGGATCGCAAAAGCCGTGGCTTCGGTCAGCGCACGGTCCTGGGCGGCTTCCGGCAAGGTGGCGTTGTCGGCCAAGGCCATGGCCTCTTTCCAGCGCTCCATGAAGCGCTGGCGTTGCTGCTCCACCAGCTTGGGGACGAGGGGCGTGGCTTGATGGGCGAGGGCGCGCAACTGCTCGAGCCGGTCTTGCAGCATGGCCGACAGGCGCTTGCCTTCGCGTTCCCGGGCGCTGAGAAGGTCTTTCAGGGCCTTCTCGGCCAGCGCCGGTACGGCGTCACTCCAGTCGTCCTGGGCCGAGCCTGCGTTGGCGCACAGCCGCAGGGCGTCTGCAACGCTCAGGGGCGCTGCGTCGGGAAGCCAGGCGCGAACGGCATCCTGTGCGGAATTCAAACGCTGCAGCAGCCGGGGCGCCGGATCGGGGAGGGCGTTGGCGTCTTCACTTTCGATGGAAGCGCGCACTTCGACCTTGCCACGCTTGAGCCGCGCGGTGAGCAAGCTCCGCAGGACTGGCTCCTGGGCTCGCAATTCATCGGGCAGCCGGAACGACAGATCCAGAAAACGGCTGTTGACGGAACGGATCTCCAGGCCCAGACGGCGCGTGCGGCCATCGGTTTCGCCCCCTCCCGCGGATGCGCTTTGCTGCGCGCTGGCGTATCCGGTCATGCTGTAAACTGCCATTGGACTTTTCGGTGGTTGCTTGCGATCCGGCGATTATCCGGGTTCCGATTCGTGCCCGAGGTTTCTTCGCAAAATATGTCAAAAATCAAGCCGGCACCCCTGCCGCCCGACACCACGATTGGTGGATACCGCGTGGTGCGCAGGCTCTCCTCTGGCGGCTTCGGAGTGGTGTATCTCGCCATCGACCCCGACGGCCAGCAGGTCGCCATCAAGGAATACCTGCCTTCCTCCCTGTCCACCCGCGGGCCGGGCGAACTGCTTCCCAAGGTGCCGCCCGAAAAACTGTCTCTGTACCGGCTCGGGCTCAAGAGCTTCTTCGAGGAAGGGCGCGCGCTGGCGCAGATCTCCCATGCGTCGGTAGTCAGCGTGCTCAATTTCTTCCGGGAAAACGAGACGGTCTACATGGTCATGAATTACCTGGAGGGGGCCACCCTGCAGGATTTCATCATCACCGCGCGGGACCTCAAGACACAGAAGGTGTTCCGCGAGTCCACCATCCGCTCGTTGTTCGATGAGGTGCTTCGCGGCCTGCGCATCGTGCACCAGCACAAGATGCTGCACCTCGACATCAAGCCTGCCAACATTTTCATCACCGACGACAACAAGGCCGTGATGATCGATTTCGGCGCGGCGCGCGAGGTACTTTCCAAAGAAGGCAATTTCATCCGCCCGATGTACACGCCCGGCTTCGCGGCACCCGAGATGTACCGCCGCGATTCGTCGATGGGCCCGTGGACCGACATCTACGCGATCGGCGCCTGCATCTACGCGTGCATGCAGGGATTTCCGCCCAACGAGGCCCCGCAGCGCTCCGACAAGGATCGCCTTTCGCTGGCGCTCACCAAGCTGCGTGGCGTGTATTCCGACAACCTGATCGAAGTGGTCGAGTGGTGCATGGCGCTGGACCCGCTGTCTCGGCCGCAGTCGGTGTTCGCGCTGCAAAAAGAGCTCAGCCGTGAGGGCGAACGGCGCTACACCAAGCTGTCGGTGGGCGAAAAGATGCGGTTGCAGCTCGACACGCTGGTGTCGGACACCAAGAAGAATGTGCAGAAAGTGGGCGAGGCCACGCGAATAGGGGCGAAGCCGAAATGAAATTCTCCGTCTTCCAGGTCAGCCGTCGTGGTGGCCGCGAAACCAATGAAGACCGCATGGGCTACTGCTACACGCGGGAGTCCAGCCTGTTCGTGCTCGCGGACGGCATGGGCGGCCACCCGGAAGGGGAAGTGGCGGCGCAACTGGCATTGCAGACGGTTTCGGCGGCGTTCCAGCGCCACGCCAAGCCCAAGCTGGAGGATGTGCACGGATTTCTGGCCGATGCACTGCTGGCGGCACACCACCAGATCCTGCGCTACGCGGCCGACCGCGGCATGCTGGACACCCCGCGCACGACGCTGGTCGTTGCCGTGGTGCAGGAGGGTTGCGCCAGCTGGATCCATTGCGGCGACTCGCGCCTGTACATGGTGCGGGGCGGCGACCTGTTCACCCGCACGCGCGACCATTCGTACCTGGAACTGCGGAACATGCCGCTGCAAGGCATCGAGCGGGTGAACCGCAACGTGCTCTTCACATGCCTCGGGTCGCCGACCAAGCCGATCTATGACATCACCGGCCCGGTGGCGCTGGAGCAGGGTGACCGCATTCTGCTGTGCTCCGACGGCCTTTGGGGCACGCTGGACGACGAGACCATCGCCCGCCAGTTGAGCCGGCTGCCCGTCTCGCAGTCGGTGCCCGACCTGGTCGAAGACGCGCTGCGAAAGGCCGGCGACACCAGCGACAACGTGACCGTGGTGGCCCTGGAGTGGGAAACCCCGGACGCGTTCGAGTCCACCCAGGGCATTTCGACCGACAGCATCAGCGACGATGGGTTTTCGTCCACCATCCAGGCCGGCCCGCTCGACATGGTGGACGACGACCTGGACGACGAAGCCATCGAACGCTCCATTGCCGAGATCAACGAGGCCATCCGCCGCTCGGCGGCCCGCAAGGCCTGAAGGTCCGACGCGGCGCCTGCCGGGCGTCGAACCTGTTTCGCTTTCACCGGAACCCATTTCATGACCCATTTTTCCCGCCCTGGCGGCCGTGCCGCCGACCAGTTGCGTCCGGTGCGCATCACCCGCCGCTACACCATGCACGCCGAGGGCTCGGTGCTGATCGAGTTCGGCAACACCAAAGTGCTGTGCACGGCGTCGGTGGAAGAGCGCGTGCCGCCCCACAAGCGCGGCAGCGGCGAGGGTTGGGTGACGGCCGAGTACGGCATGCTGCCCCGGTCCACCCACACCCGCAGCGACCGCGAGGCCGCCCGCGGCAAGCAAAACGGCCGCACCCAGGAGATCCAGCGCCTGATCGGTCGCAGCCTGCGCGCGGTGTTCGACCTGAAACGGCTGGGCGAACGCACCCTGCAGCTCGACTGCGACGTGATCCAGGCCGACGGGGGTACTCGCACCGCGGCCATCACGGGCGCGTGGGTCGCGGCGCAGGATGCCGTCGCCCACCTGATCAAGACCGGCAAGCTGGCCGAGTCGCCCATCACCGCGCCGCTGGCCGCCATCTCGGTCGGCATCGTGGAGGGAACGCCGCTGCTCGACCTGGAGTACGTGGAAGACGTGGCCTGTGACACCGACATGAACGTGGTGATGACCGGCGCGGGGCACTTCGTGGAAGTGCAAGGCACGGCCGAAGGCGTGGCGTTCACCCGCCAGGAAATGGACCGCCTGCTGTCGCTGGCCGAGAAGGGTGTGGCCGAACTGGTGGCGCTGCAGCAGAAGGCGCTACTGGATTCATAGCAAACTTTTCTACGGGGATAGGCGCCGGAGGGCATTTTGGTGCCCGCACTTTGTGCCAGATGGGAAGCTGATTGCCAGCGGGGCGGTTGCCGTGGGCAGCTTCGTGAACCGCCTCCTGCTGACTGCGTCCAGGCGCTCCACTGAACTGCTGAGAAGAGATTGCTATTAAATTAATAGCTATGCACCCTAGATGAATATGCGCCAGAGGCCATTTTGACCATGAAAATCGTATTAGCCTCCAACAACCAGGGCAAGCTGGCCGAACTGCAAACCCTGCTGGCTCCGCTCGGGGTGGAACTGATCCGCCAGGCCGATCTGGGGGTTGGCGAGGCGGAAGAGCCCTTCCGCACCTTTGTCGAGAACGCGCTGGCCAAGGCACGCTTCGCCGCCCGGCATACCGGGCTGCCGGCGCTGGCCGACGATGCAGGCCTGTGCGTCGATGCGTTCGGCGGCCTGCCGGGCGTGGACACCGCCTACTACGCGACCCAGTTCGGCTACGAGAAGGGCGACGCGAACAACGTGCGCGCGCTGCTCGAGCAGATGCAGGGGCTGGACCAGCGCCGCGCGGCGATGGTGAGCACGCTGGTGGCGGTGCGCAATCCCGAAGACCCGGAGCCGCTCATCGCGGTCGGGCGGGTCACTGGCGAGATCGCGCGCGAACCCCGGGGCGACCAGGGTTTCGGGTTCGATCCGATCATGTTCATCCCCGAGTTCGGCAAGACTTTCGCCGAACTGCCCGTGGCGGTGAAGAACGCCCACAGCCACCGTGGCCGCTCGGCGCAGCAGATGCTGGCGCTGATGCGCGAGCGTTGGTTCTAGGCGGCGTTCGGCACATTCGGAGACCTGTGGCCGTGTCCATTCCCGTTCCCCCATCCAGCCCCACGTCCATTCCCATCGTTTCGGAAGGGATGGCGGAGGCTGCGCCAGCGCCGCTGCGCGACATTCAGCATTCCATGCGGCCGGGCGTGCTGCACCTGAGCAGCCTGCCACCCCTGTCGCTGTACGTGCACCTGCCCTGGTGCCTGAAGAAATGCCCTTACTGCGATTTCAATTCGCACGAGGTGCGCGACGCCAGCGGCGCGCAGGCGTTGCCCGAGCAGCGCTATCTGGACGCGCTCATGGCCGATCTGGAAGCGGCGCTGCCGCTGATCTGGGGCCGGACGGTGCACAGCATCTTCATCGGCGGAGGCACGCCCAGCCTGTTCTCGCCGGCGTCCATCGATCAGCTGATCGGCGGCCTGCGCGCCCGGCTTCGGCTGGAGGCGGATTGCGAGATCACGATGGAGGCCAACCCCGGCACGTTCGAGAAGGACCGTTTTCGCGCCTACCGGGCGGCCGGGGTGACGCGGCTGTCCATCGGCGTGCAGAGCTTCGACGACCGGTTCCTGACGGCGCTCGGGCGGGTGCATGACCGGGCGCAGGCGCTGGCCGCCGTGCAGGAGGCCGCGCAGGCGTTCGAGACCTTCAATCTCGACATCATGTACGCCCTGCCAGGGCAGACGCTCGCCGATCTGGAGCAGGACATGCGCACCGCGCTGTCGCTCGGCCCTCCGCACATTTCGATCTACCACCTGACGATCGAGCCCAACACGGTCTTTGCCAAGTTTCCGCCCGTGGTTCCGGAAGACGACATGGCCTACGCCATGCTCGACCGCATCACCGAGATGACCGGCGAGGCCGGCTTGCAGCGCTATGAAATCTCGGCCTATGCCAAGGAAGGCCACGGCTGCTTTCACAACACCAATTACTGGCAGTTTGGCGATTACCTCGGCATTGGCGCAGGAGCGCACAGCAAGATCAGCTTCGCGCACCGCGTGGTGCGGCAGGTGCGCTTTCGCGACCCGGGCCGGTACATGGACCATGCGCTCGCAGGCCACGCGGTGGCGAAGGACGAAGAGGTGCGCCGTGCGGACCTGCCGTTCGAATACATGCTCAATGCCCTGCGGCTGCGGGAAGGGTTCGCGCTGCAGGACTTCACCGCGCGCACGGGCCTGCCGCTCACCGCGATCGCAAAGGCTCTGGAAGAGGCCGAGCGCAAGGGCCTGATTGAGCGCGACATGCTGCGGGTGCGCCCGACCGAGCGGGGCTTCGACTTCCTGAGCGACCTGCAGGAGCTGTTTCTGGCGGACTGAAGGGCAGCAGCGCCGGGGTGTGACGCGGACGCTGCCGGCGATCCGTCAGCCGCAACGCGCCGCGACGATGCGGCCGTTGGCATCCACCTGCAGGTTCAGGCGCGTGGCGTCGAATTCCTTGGTGACGATCTGGTCCGGGCGCAGCACCCGGGCCATCTGCGCGCCGGAACGCACGCGCGCGTCCTCCACTACCTTTGCCGTGCTGTTCTGGCCGACCACGACCTGGGCTGGCGGGCCGCTGCACATTCCGCCGACCGGGGCGCCAGTGCTGCTGGTCGCGCCCGTGGAACTGCCCCAGGGCGCGTTGGTGGTGCAGCCTGCCAGCAGGGCTGCGGCGGAAAGTGCGAATGCGGTCAGTGAGCGATGGGACATGGTGAATGGCAGTGTTGTCGTTGGTGAAAGGGCACACCTTATCGCAGCGATTTCGAGGCAGGGTCACGAGTGGTAACGCGACGGCGCTCCCGCACTCCCTGCGCTTTGTTGTCAGTCCTTCGCAGGAATCGGCTGCGCTGCGGCCGATGCATCCAGGCCCAGTTCCCGCACCTGCGCGGCAGCGGCGTTGGCCTGCGATGCCGACGCGAAAGGCCCGACCCGCACTCGCTGCAGCTTCTGGCCGCTCGACGTGGTGATGGGTTGCGACATGGCGGGCAAACCGGCCTTGCGCAGCCGGGCGTGGGCGCGTTGCGCATTGGCGGGATCGGCGAAAAGGCCGACGTTGATGTACAGGCGGCGGTCCGCGGTGGGCGCCGAGGCAGCGCCTGCCGTGCTGCTGGCGGCTGAGGCTTTTTCAGCGGCAGCCACCGGCGCCGTGGCTGCCCGCGATGCAGCAGGTTTGGCTGCGGACGCCGGGCTCTTGGGGCTTTCCGCCACGGGCCGCGAAGCTGGAGCGGGCCTGGAGGCGGGGGGCTGCGCTTGGGATGCGGTTTGTGCGCGCGATGCGGCTGGCGTTGGTGTTGGAACTGCCGTTGCCGCCACCGGGTTGGTGGGCGCCGGCGCTGCCGCGGAGGCTGTGGTCGAGTGGACGGATGGCGTAGCGTTCTGAGACGCTGCCATCCGCGCAGGGGCCGCCGGGGTGCTGGCTGGGATCGGGATGGCGGACGGTGCACTTGCACGGTTGGCCAGCGCCGCAACGGGTGCTGCGGGTACGGGTGCCGGAGCTGATGCGGGCGTTGCAGAGGCTGCAGGCGCGGAAGAGGACGCAGGTGCTGACGAGGGGTCTGCCAGGACGGCACTTCGGGCGTCAGCCGATGCGGGAGTATCTGCCGCAGGGGCCGGCACGGCGACCGATCCTGCGCTGGCTGTACTGGCTGCGCTGGTTGTGGCCGCAGCCGCAGCGGGGGAGTCGTTGCCGGTCAGTGACGCAAACGACGCGCCGGCCGGAAACAGCAGATACGCCACCAAGGCCGCCACGGCCAGAGCCACGTTGGCGCCGACGATCCAGCCCAGCCTCCGCTGGGTGGCCGCGTGGCGAGCGAGCCATTCGCCAGCCTGGGGCAGGGTGGCCGAGGCCGACAGGGCTTTGGTGATGCGCTTGCGCACATCGGCATGGAAGATGGCATCGCCATAGAGCCCAGGCACGACGGTGGCCGCCAGCAAAAAAGCCAGGAGTACGCCCGCCAGCACCGGAAGCGGCCACTGCACCACGTATTTGCCGAGCGCGAACACCAGCAGGGCCACGCCTTCCAGGGCGGCGACGTAGACAAGGGCTGCGCCCCACAGCTGGCGGAACACCAGCCAGTTCAGCGTGAAAAGCGCCGCGGCCCAGTTCCATCGGGGCAGGGCGCGCCCGGCGGTGTCGAGCCGCTCGAAAGCCGGCAGGTAATGGTCGGTGTTGATCGGGCCGATGGCGGCGCGGTACAGCGCCCCGATCGTGCTGTCGTCGGAGCGCCGGGGCGCAATGGGAGCGTGGGCCGCGTAAGCCGTGTGGGCGAGCATGGCGCGATTTTGGCACGCACCCTGCCGTGGGCGAAGGCACAGGCGTGCGGGTTAACCAGCGCTGGGAACGGGTCTCGCCGCAGTGGCGCCGGTGTCCGCGTGGACGATGGTGTACAGCCCCACATCAACACGGCCGGTACTGAAACCGGCTTCGCAGTAGCAAAGGTAGTACTCCCACAGCCGCCGGAATGGCGCATCGAACCCCAGGGGCTCGATCGACGGCCACGCGCTCAGAAAGCGGTGCCGCCACTCGGCCAGGGTGGTCGCATAGCTGGGGCCGAAGGTCTCGGCGGCTTGAAGGGCCAGGCCCGCCTGGGCCATGGCGTCGCGCAGCCGCGAGGGCGAAGGCAGCATGCCGCCCGGGAAGATGTAGCGCTGGATGAAGTCCGTGGTGCTGCGGTACTGCTCGAAATGTTCGTCCGCGATGGTGATGACCTGCACGACGGCGCGGCCGCCGGGGCGCAAGCGCTCTTTGAGCGTCTCGAAGTAGGCCGGCCAGTAGCGCTCGCCGACGGCCTCCAGCATCTCGATGGAAACGATGTGGTCGAACTGACCATCGACATCGCGGTAGTCCTGCAGCCGCAGATTAACGCGCTCCGTGAGAGATTCTTCCTGCACGCGCTGGCGGGCATGGCGCAATTGCTCGGACGACAGCGTGAGCCCGGTCACGTCCGCTCCGGTGTCGCGGGCAAGGGCGATGGCCAGCGCCCCCCAGCCGCAGCCGATCTCCAGCACCCGCTCGCCGGCCTTGGGTGACAGCAGCGTGGCGATGCGGGCCAGCTTGGCCTGCTGGGCCTGCTCCAGCGATTCCTGTCCGGTGGCATAGATGGCGCTGGAATACAGCATGTCCGGGTCCAGCCACTGGGTATAGAAGTCGTTGCCCATGTCGTAGTGGAAGGCAATGTTCTGGCGGCTGCCACGCCGCGTGTTGGCTCGCCGCAGGTGAAAGAGCCGCGCCACCAGCCGGGCTGGCAGGCTGGCCTGCAGCGCACGTCCCCAGCCGGCCTCGTTGCGCACCCCCAGTTCGAGCAGGGCAGCCAGATCGGGACTGGACCATTCGCCCTGGCGGTAGCTTTCGGCCAGGCCCAGGTCGCCGCCCACGGCCAGCCGCCACAGCGGCTTCCAGCGGTGCAGCACGATGGTCCCGTGCGGACCGGGCTCGGCGCCGCGGCCTTCCGCGCGTTCGCCACCGGGCAGCTCCACGGTCAGCGTGCCGCAGCTCACGTTGGTCAGCAGGCGGCGAAGAATGCGTTCCAGCGGCCGCGAGCGCCATGAGGTACGGGTGGTCGGGTGGGTGGTCGCTGCCGTTGCGCCCGCATGCGCGCCGTCCGTCGGCAGTCCGGTGGATGGGGTGGGGGGTGTCATAGGTCTTTCGCCTTGATGATGGTCACGGGCAGGGTCGGCGCTGGCGGCTTGGCATGAAAGGGAACCCTTTTGATCCACAACCGCAGCGCTTCCCAGTGAATGGCGCCCATGACCTTGAGCGTGAGCAGCGGGTGGGTGAAGAATGCCCGGGCGAGTGCGCCATCGCTCAGCGCCCGACGGCGTGCCTGCAGGCGAGCGATCAGCACCGGGCCGCGCGGGTCGCTGGCCGTGATGCCCACGCCCAGGCCAGGGCGTTGCGGCGCGGGCAGCGATACGTCGAAGGCGTACCGCATCGAAAGGCCCAGAAAAGGCGACACGTGAAAGTCCTTGTCGCATTGCTGGTGAATGCGCGTGGCGTGCTGCTCTGCCTCAGGCACGGCGATGAGGTAGCTGTGGCGCTCGCCGAAGGTGTTGTTGACTTCGTACAGCAGGGCCTGAAGCGAGCCATCGGGCCGGTGGCAGAAATACACGGTGAGCGGATTGAAGGCGTAACCCAGAATGCGCGGCATCGTCAGCATCTGGATGCGGCCTTCGGGCACGAGCCCTGCCGCAACCAGTTGGTGGTCCACGTGCTGGCGCAGCGAAAGCCCTTCGGCACCGCCATAGTCTTTTTCCCGCAGGCTGAAAAGGTTGAAGCGATTGACGGAGAACAAACGCAGCCTGCGGTCCAGATCGGGCAACTCATCGAGATCGAGCAGCAGCGAAAAGACGCGGTATTGCAGCCGGTGGCGAGCAGGGCTGAGCCGCTGGTGCATCACCCGGCCGGTATAGAGCGCGGACTGCCCGGTCACCGTGCAACTCCTGGGTGGGCCGCAGCGCCTGCAGGGGCGGCCGGCAGGTGGATGCGGCCGGATTCGTTGTCCACCGTCCAGGGCCGGCGCACGCCGCCGAGGGCTTCCGCCACCGCGAGCCCGGCCTGCAGACCGTCTTCATGGAATCCCGAACCGAAGTAGGCGCCGCAGAACCAGGTGCGTCGCTGGCCTTGCAGCGACCAGAGCGCCTTTTGCGCCCGCATGGCGGCGCCATTGAAGATCGGGTGCTCGTAGGTCTGGCTGTGCATCAGGTGGCGAGGATGCGGCTCCTGCGTCGGGTTGAGCGTGAGGAACAGCGGGGTCGCGTCTGGAATGTGCTGCAGGCGGTTCATCCAGTACGTCACGCTCAAGGCTTCGCCGTGGCCGCGCTCGGCCGCGTAGTTCCAGCTGGACCATACGGCGCGGCGCCGGGGCATGAGCGCCGGGTCGTTATGCAGCACGGCCCGGTTGCGGCTGTAGCCGAAGGCCCCCAGCAGATTCGACTCGGATTCGCTCGCGTCGGGCAAAAGGCGCAGGGCCTGATCGGCGTGGGTAGCGATCACTACCTGATCGAAGCGCCGCGACTCCTGCGCGTCGCCTGTGCGCACGTAGACGCCTTCGGCAGTGCGGCGCAGCTCGATGGCGGCGCTCTGCAGGCGCAGGCCCTGACCGAGGACGTCGGTGATCTTTTGCACGTAGCGCTGGCTGCCGCCTTGCACCGTGCGCCATGCGGGCCGGTGGCCAAGATTCAGCAGGTGGTGGTTTTCGCAAAAGCGGACAAAGGCCTGCACCGGGTATTCGCCGATGCGGGCGGCAGGCGTAGACCAGATGGCCGCGGCCATGGGGTAGAGATGATCTTCCCGGAAGGCCCGGCCGTAGCCATGCTGGTCGAGGTAATCGTTGAGCGACAGGTCGCCGAGCTGCTGGACGTCTGCGGGTGCCTGGCGGTAAAAGCGCACCAGATCGCGCAGCATCGACCAGAACCGCGGGCTCAGCAGGTTGCTGCGCTGGGCGAAGACGCCGGCAAAACCCGAGCCGCTGTATTCGAGGGCGCCACCGTCCAGGCTCACACCGAAGGACATGTCCGTGGCCAAGGTGGCGACCTGCAGGTGCGCAAACAGCGCGGTCAGGTTGGGATAGGCGGATTCGTTGTAGACGATGAAACCCGTGTCCACGTCGATGTCGCCATCCGGTCCTGGCACCTTCACGGTGTGACTGTGGCCGCCCGGCCTGCGTTCGGCCTCGAACAGGGTGACCTGGTGGCGCTGCGCCAGCAGCCATGCGGCCGAAAGGCCCGAAATGCCGCTGCCGATCACGGCCACGTCCAGCGCTCTCCCGGGGGTAAGGGCGTCGGCGGGCGATGCGGGCGCGGTCGCCGCATGGGTTGTCATTGCGTCATCCTCGAAGTCTCCTCGTGGGCCATTGTGTGGGTATACGCAGTGACCGCGGATTTGGATTCCGTCAGATGGGCTGTGATCTAATCCGCCGAGTGTTGCGTATCAGCAGCATGACTACCGTCCGCCAGCCCGCCGAGCGGCCTTCCAGGCCCCGAAAATCCTGGCCCCCTTATCTGTCGATCGTGACCCAGCCAAACACCTTTGGAGCCAATCCGACAGGGGAAGAGTTGAGCGCCCTCGTCCAGGCGGTGGCGACCCGCGGCGATCGGCAGGCTTTCGCTGCGTTGTTCAAGCACTTCGCTCCGCGCGTGAAGGCCTATCTGATCCGCCTGGGCACGGCAGAGGCCACGGCGGAAGACCTGGCCCAGGAGGCGCTGGTCAGCGTATGGCGCAAGGCACATCTTTTCGACCCGGCCCATGCAGGGGTTTCGACCTGGGTGTTCACGATTGCGCGCAATTTGCGGGTCGACCATTTTCGGCGCCGGTCCCACCAGGAATTGGAGCTGGAGGAGGGGCAGGCCGAACGCGTGCCCGATACCGCTCCTGCCCCGGACGAGCATTGCCATGCCGCGCAGCAAGAAGACGAAGTGCGGCGTGCCATGCAGCAGCTGTCACCCGACCAGGCCCATGTGCTGCGCCTGTCGTTCTTCGAAGAATATCCCCATGCCCAGATTGCGCAGGATCTGGGCATTCCGCTGGGTACCGTGAAATCCCGGGTTCGCCTTGCGATGAACCATTTGCGCCGGTTGCTCGGCCACCTTGAGCCATGACGATCCAACACCACCCCGCAGACGACGTTCTGCTGGCCCACGCCGCTGGGCACCTGTCTGCCGCAGCATCGCTGCTGATCCAGGCCCACGTGGGAATGTGTGCCCAGTGCCAGGAACGCCTTTGCACGCTCGACATGGTCGGCGGTGTCTTGCTCGAAGACATGGCGCCCGCCATGCTGCAGCCCGATGCGTTGGCCCGCACCTTGGCAGTTCTCGATGGCCCCGACCGCCGTGTTGGACGGCGCACTGAGCCGCTGCGTGCCGGTTCATCGCGCCCCGCGGGCTGGCCGGAAGGTGCTTTCTGGCCGAACGCGCTCGATGCGTGCAAGGTCTCGCCCTGGCATTGGCTTGGGCCCGGCGTGCGCTGGAGCCGGGTAACGGTACCCGGCGCTGCCGATGCGAATGTTCTGCTGTTGCGCATCGGCGCGGGCAAACGACTGCCCCAGCACACGCACAGCGAGGTGGAGTGGACGCAGGTGCTGCATGGCGCATTCCATGATGGGCGCGCCCTGTTCGGTCCGGGAGATTTCGATGGCGCCGATACGCAGGTGCACCATCAACCCGTGGTGGCGCCTGGTGGTGAATGCATTTGCCTGGCGGGCATCGAAGGCCGGGTGGTTTTCGATGGTGCCATGGCGCGTTGGGTGGGGGCGCTCGTCGGAATGTGAGAGCGAAAGCGGGCGCGGGGCGATCGAAGCACCCGCGCCACTTGAAGAATCGCGCTCAGCGCAGGTCGCCGCCCCAGCGCAGCGTGGCCAGGCAGGCAGCCGTCGCGGCCGCGCTGGTGACGAAGGCACCCCAGCACATATCGGCAATCGTCACGCTCCACGGCCAATCTTTCAGCGTGGCCTGGTTGGTCAGATCGTAGGTGGCGTAGGCGATCAATCCCAGCAGGGCCCCCATGCCCATGGCCGTCGTCCAGCTGCGTTGTTCGACCCCTGGCAGCACGGCAATCATCACCACGCCCGCCACATAGAGCAAATAGAACAGGGCGGCCGGTGCCACTGAAAACTTATCCTGCATCAGATGCCCGATGCCTGGGCGGTACAGGCGGTCGGCCATGGTTGAAAGCCATACGGCGTCGAGTGCCAAAAAGACAAGGGCCGTGGAGGCATAGGCAACGGCAAGGGGGCGGATCATCATGGTTTTCTCCTGGAGCGCGGGTTACTTCCGCAGTTATTTCAACCGGTAGCTGAGTTTTCGGCCGCTGCCGACGGTGGAATCGAGACCGATCCACGCGCCGTCCGCGGCATACCAAAGGTCGATGGGGTGGGACAAGCCTGCGATGCGCCAGCGCGCTGCCGGAGTGGCCTTGCCGCGGACTTCGACCGTGCCTTCATCCTGGCGCGTCACCTGCACCGCCTCGACCTTGCCGTTCTGGGCATTGAGCAACTGCGTCTGCGTCCGAATGGCAGGGTTCCAATAGGCGAAGCTCAGGGTGCATGCCGTACCTGCGGCAGGAAGCGTGGGGCTGACCGGCGTTGGAAAGCGCAGATCGACCTTGTTGAGTTTGCCGTCGTCCTGTGTCTCCGCCGTGATGGTTTCCAGGCAGCCATTGCGCCAGGTCTCCAGGGCGTCGTGCCGGTACCGATACACCACGAGGCCCAGCAACTTGACGGTAAAGCGGGCTTCGCTGGTGAGCGTCCGCTCGTCTTGTGCGGGAGCCGCCAGGCGAAAGCGGTGTTCGCCAATCGGCGAGCCATCCAGCGTGACCTGAAAATTCCATTCGGCTGCGGCAGGCATTGCAGCGCTTGCGGTCTGCGGCCCCAGTGCTCCCCATGCCGCAGCGGCGCACAACGTGCACCGCGCAAGAGAGGGCGCCAAATGATCAAGCACTTTTTTGCCCCCGCCGAGATGGTCCAGGGATGAATGCATTGGTGCGTTGCATGTAGTCGCGATAGGCCGGGCGCCGTTCCGCAATGTCCTTTTCCAGCAGCGACACTCCGGAAACGCGCAGCAAAAGCACCGTCATGAGCACGGGTGACACGATGGTCCAGACACCGGCCCAGCCCGCACCACCCCAGGCCACCAACCACAACCCCCACCAGACACAGGTCTCGCCGAAATAGTTTGGGTGGCGTGTGCAGCGCCACAGCCCTTTGTCCATCACCTGCCCGGCATGAGCGGGATCGGATTTGAAACGGGCCATTTGCGCATCGCCCACCGCTTCGAAGGCGATTCCGAACGCCGCCAGCGCGATGCCCGCCAAGTCCAAAATGCCCAGCGGGCTCGGGTGCGCCAACACTCCCGATAGCAGCGGTGCGGAAACGATCCAGGCGAGAACGGCTTGGAGGCCGAATACCAGATATAGGCTCTTGGCCCCGAAGTTGGGGCTGTTGCGCTCCCGCATGGCCCGATAGCGATGATCTTCGCCGTGTCCCCAATTGCGCGCGGTGATATAGGCACACAGCCGCAATCCCCACAGGCCGGACAGCAGCAAAAGCGCCAACACCCTGGCGTCCAGGGTCGGAGCCCACGCCCAGTAAACGAATCCGCTGCCAGCAATCAGCACAGGCCACATGCGATCTGCGAGGCTGGCGTCCTTCTGCGCCACGCTGACGAGCCAGGTCCCCACGGAAGCGGCCAAGGTCCACGCGAGACCGCTCAAGGCAATGGCGATGGCCGATGTGGTGTCCATGCCGTGCCGCTCAGCAGCGCCGCCACGGCGCGCGATAGGTCAGTGCCGAGCCGGCCTGTCGAATGGCAATTGCAACGTTGGTGTCTGGCGGCATGGACAGTTCCTGGACTGCCGCGTGAAAACCGCGGCCTGGGTTATGTACGCAGCGTTGCCATCGTTGGATCGCACAGCGCCGCAAATTCCTCTAGCGTTGCGTGCAATGTCATGCCCGAGATTCCGTTCAGGTCTTGGTACCGGTCGCGCCATCGAGCACCATGCGCACGCGTCGTGCGAGGTCTGCCAATCGATAGGGCTTCTTGAGAATCTCGAACTCGGTCGGAGCCACATTCGCCAGGCTGCCCATATCGCGGTCGAACCCCGTGGTGAGCAGGATGTGAATGCCTGCCACGGTCTTGCGCATTTCCCGGGCCAGTTCGTAGCCATTGAGGCCTCCGGGCATGACCACATCGGTGAAAAGCAGGTCCGGCAGTGCATCTTGCGGCAAGGAGCGAACGAGTTTCAACGCGGCGTGGGCGCTGTGCGCTACGTGGACCGTGTAGCCCAACCCTTCGAGCATGGCTTGGGCCAGATCGGCCACTTCCACCCGGTCGTCCACCACCAGGATCTTTTCGTTGCCGCCCCGGCTTTTCGGTGAGAAAGATTCGGAGAGTTCCGGATGGGTGCGGCCATGCACCGCGGGAAAGTACATGCGCACTGTCGTGCCCATGCCGACTTCGGAATAGATGGTGACGGCGCCACCGGACTGCTTGGCAAATCCGTACACCATCGAAAGACCGAGGCCTGTGCCTTTGCCTTCTTCCTTGGTGGTAAAGAAGGGGTCCATCACCCGCGAAACCACTTCCGACGGAATGCCTGCACCGGTGTCCGTCACCGAAATGGTGGCGTACCGGCCGGGTTGCAATCCGGAGAACGCGGCACCATCGTGTGCATCCAGATCGATGCCTTTGGTTTCCACGCGAATGCGCCCGCCGTTGGCCATGGCGTCGCGGGAATTGAGCAACAGGTTAAGTACCGCGACCTCGAGCTGGGTGGTGTCGAGTTCGCAGTTCGGCAAGTCTTCGCCAAGGATGTATTCGATTTCGATCGCTTCGCCCAGCGTTCGCTCTGCCAGGGTTGCCATGCCCTTGGCCAATGCGTTCAGGTTGACGACCCGGCCTTTGAGCTTTTGCTTGCGCGAAAAAGCGAGCAATTGCTGGGTGAGCGTGGATGCCTTGGTCACCGCGCTGCGGATGCTGTCGATGGAGCGGTCGATGTCCTGGGGCGCCAGCCGGTTGTTGCGGTTCTTGACGCGCATGACATCCAGATGACCGGACATGACCTGAAGCAGGTTGTTGAAGTCGTGCGAAATGCCACCCGTGAGCTGTCCCAGCGCTTCCATCTTCTGCGCCTGCGAGAGCGCTTCTTCTGCATCGCGGCGGCGGCTCACGTCCAGTTGCGAGGCGAAGAAATACACCAGTTCACCCTTGCGGTTGTAGACCGGCGAGATGAACAGGGCATTCCAGAAAGAAGAACCATCCTTGCGGTAGTTCAGCAGCTCCAGCGAAATTTCACGCCGCTGTTCGACGGCCTCTCGAATGGCTGCGACGGTATTTCGGTCGGTGGCCGGGCCCTGCAGAAAGCGGCAGTTGTGGCCCATGATGTCTTCGATGGCATAGCCGGTCATGGCCACGAAAGCCCGGTTGCAGAAGACGATGGGGTTGTCGGGCTGGCGGGGATCGGTCACCAACATCGGCATGCGCGTGGTTTCGATGGCAGCAAAGAAAATGTCGTCTTTGTGCTCGGACACCTCGTTGGGTGCGCCTTCGGCCACATAGGCTTGCCATGGACCGGGTACGGGGGGCTTTTCGCTGCTCATGTTGGCGGGAATCGTAATGCAAGCCTCCATCTCGCGGCATGCCAACTGAGCCTGCCCTGTGTAGGAGCGCATGCCGCGATGGCACTCTTGCTCCTCAGGTGCGGCAAAAATCGAGGGGCGTTCAAAGCCCGTATGTGAGCGCCTTGGCCTTGCCCCAGAACACCCGGTACATGAAGACGGTGTACGCGATGATGGCCGGAAGGGTGATGCCCACGCCCACCCCTATCACCGTCAGCGATTCGGTGGCGCTGGCCGCCTCCCAGACCGTGATGCGGTCAATGACGATGTATGGGTAGAGGCTGTACGCCAGGCCGAAGAACGCCAGAAGAAAAACGGAGACGGTGGCGACGAAGACGATCCAGCCGTAGCCTGCATCGACGACGCGCGGTGTGTGCAGTACGTGGTGGATGGCGAACAGTGCCGCTGCGCAGGCCAATGGAATGGGCAGCAGCACGAACAGCTGAGGCAGCGCAAACCATTTCTCGAACACGGTGTGGCTTATCAGGGGCGTGGCCAGGGAGATGGCGGCCAGGGCCAATGCCATCGGCCACAGGGCGGAACGCCCCCACGCAGCCGCCTTGCGCTGCAGGTCGGCCTCCGTTTTCATGAGCAGCCAACCGGCACCGAGCATGCAGTAGGCCGCCGGCAGCGTGAGGGCGATTCCGGCCGCGAACAGCGTGGGCCACATTCCTTCGGCGAATCCGGTCACATAGGCTCCCAGCATCCAACCCTGTGCCAGCGTGGTCACCAGCGACCCGGCCGCGAAGGTACGGTTCCAGGCGGTCTTGTGCGAGTCGCGGGCTTTCACCCGGAAGTCGAATGCGACACCGCGCAGGATGAGCCCGAGCAGCATGACGGTGGCAGGCGCGTAGAGCGCGGAAAGCACTACGCCGTGTGCCATTGGAAAACAAACGAGCAGCACACCAACCCCCAGGACGAGCCAGGTTTCGTTGGCGTCCCAGAAGGGACCGATGCTGGACACCATGGTGTCTTTTTCAGCATCGGTGGCGAAAGGCAGCAGCATGCCCACGCCCAGGTCGTAGCCGTCGAGCACCACGTAGGCCAGCAAGGCGAGGCCCATCACGGCCATGAAGGCGAGCGGCAGCAGGTTGGCAAGGGTCATTTCCATGGAGCGCTCCTCAGGCGGCTTGTGGCGCTGGCGGGCTGACCGCTGGCGTCGGCATGGCGGCGTGTTCGGCCATGTATTTGATGACGGCCACGTAGCTCACCAGCAGCGTCGCGTAGACCGTCAAATAAGCAGCGAGCGACGTGGCCACGGTGGATGGCGGATGCGGGGCGACCGTGTCCGCGGCGCGAAGCAGTCCATAGACCAGATACGGTTGCCGCCCGATTTCGGTGACATACCAGCCTGCCAGCGTGGCAACCCAGCCCGAGAACGTCATTGCCACCAGCGTCAGCAGCAACGCGCGTGGCAGCGAGGCCTCCGGTGCTGCGGCCTTGCGGCGACGCCAGAGGGCGAAAGCGCCCCACCACGCGACGACCAGCATGAGCATGCCCATGCCGACCATGATCCGAAAGCTCCAGAAGACGGGCGCGACCGGCGGATGAGCTCCCTTGAATGCATCAAGGCCTTTGAGTTCAGCGTCGATGTCGTGCGCCAGGATCAAGCTGGCACCCTTGGGGATTTGCACGGCATAGTCCGTGCGGCCTTCCTTCTCGTTGGGCCAGCCGAACAGCGTGAGCGGCGCACCTTTTTCGGTATGCCACAGGCCTTCGATGGCAGCGATCTTGGCCGGCTGGTGTTGCAGCGTGTTCAGTCCGTGCATATCGCCCATCAGGATCTGCAACGGAATCGCTACGGCGACCGCAACGATGGCTGCGCGCAGGGCCAGCGGCGTGCCACGCGTGGCGGTGCCGCGGATCATTTGCCAAGCGCTCACACCGGCCAGCAGGAAGCCAGCTGTCAGGGTGGAAGCCAGCAGCTTGTGGCCCAGCCGGTATGGAAACGAGGGGTTGAAGACGATGGCGAACCAATCCGCCGCATGGAACTTGCCATCGATGATCTCGAACCCCGCAGGCGTCTGCATCCAGGAGTTGAGGCTCAAGATCCAGAATGCCGACAAGGTCGTTCCGCCGGCCACCAGCAAGGTGGCAATGAGGTGCACACGGTCGCTCACATGTTGCCGGCCGAAAAGCATGATGCCGAGGAACGTCGCTTCCAGAAAGAAGGCGGTGAACACCTCATAACCCAGCAGCGGGCCGGCGATATTGCCGGCGCGCTCCATGAAGCCTGGCCAGTTGGTGCCGAACTGGAAGCTCATGGTGACGCCGGACACGACGCCGAGGGCGAAGGTGAGCGCAAAGACCTTGGTCCAGAAGTAATAGGCCTGTTCCCAGCCCAGCGCAGCCGGGGTGCCGGCCGCGGCGCGGTGGCGCAGGCGGAAGTACACCAGGAACCAGCACAGCGCGATGTTGATGGTCGGGAACAGGATGTGAAAGCTGATGTTGGCGGCGAACTGGATCCGCGACAGCATGAAGGTGTCCATGGCGCGTCACCGATCCTTGCCATCCGGCTTGTTGCCGCGGCCTTTGCCCGTCAGCCGGTCCTTGAAATCCAGTACGCGTGTGACGGCTGTTCCCATGCCCATGAGTTGCATGGCGGTTTCAGGTGCCAAGCGCTGCACGTCGTCGAACCAGGTCATGAGGCGGTCAATGAGGTCGTGCATTTCCTGCATGCGCTGTTGGGCATGGCGCTCGTCCTCGGAAGCGGGTTCTTCCAGCAGTGCCATGCGAAGCATCGACAGCGTCGGTTCGATTTCACGGCGCCTGCGCTCTTCGGCGAGCGTGCGAAAGATTTGCCAGACGTCTTGCGGCGCTTCGAAATATTCGCGGCGGTCGCCAGGCTGGTGGCGCAGTTGGACAAGCCGCCAAGCCTGCAATTCCTTCAGGCCCATGCTTACGTTGGACCGTGAAAACTCCAGGGTTTCAGCGATTTCGTCGGCGTTGACCGCCCTCGGTGAGAGGTAGAGCAGGGCATAGATCTGACCGACGGTTCGGTTGATGCCCCAGCGGCTGCCCATTTCGCCGAAATGGGCCACGAATTGTCGATTCAAAGAGGGAAGCGGCTTGATCTGTGTCATGCCGCGATTGTGCCTCAGGACTTTTGAATTTTCAGTATTTACTGAAAAGTCAACATTTTCGATAAGGTCGTAATGGATCTGAAAGAAGGTGGGGCAGTTCGCTCGCGAAGCGCAGGGGCCGGCGTTACCCCAGTGCGGTATCGAGCAGCATCATCACTACGAAGCCCAGCATCAGTCCGCCCGTCGCAAATGCCTCATGACCTTTGCGGTGTGACTCTGGAATGATCTCGTGGCTGATGACATAAAGCATCGCCCCCGCTGCGGCGGCCAGGCCCCAAGGCAACAGGCTGGCAGAAAGACCGATCAATGCCACGCCCATCACTGCCGCCACCGGTTCGATCAGGCCGGACACCACTCCGAGGCCCGCGGACATCCAGCGCCCGTAGCCCACGCCACGCAAGGCCAGGGCGACCACCATTCCCTCTGGCACGTCCTGGATGGAGATGCCCGCAGCCAGTGCCTTGGCGCCTAAGCCATCGGGGCCTGCGAAGGCGACACCGATGGCCAGCCCTTCCGGAAGGTTGTGCAAGGTGATGGCGAGAACGAACAGCCAAGCCCGCTTGATCGCCTTTGCCTGAGGGCCTTCCAGCCCTTTCACGAAATGCTCGTGCGGCACGGCGCGATCGATGAGCAGCAGAAAAAAAGCTCCGCACAAGATGCCCGCGCTCACGATGCCGCCTGCGGTCCACGATCCAGCCCCCTGGGATTTCGCTGCCGCAATGGCAGGGATCACCAGAGAGAACGCGCTGGCGGCCAGCATGACCCCGGCCCCAAAGCCCAGCATGGTGTCATGCGTGCGTTGCGAGAAATTCTGCGATAGCAAGACAGGGAGCGTGCCCAGCGCAGTGGCCGCTGCGGCCATCAAGCCACCCAGCAGTGCGCCACGCAGCCGATCGTCTCCACTGATCAGTCCGTTCAATGCCTGCACGCTCAGCACGGCCGCACCGGCAAGAACGATGGCCAGGCCCAGCCACTGCCGCCACGACAGAGCAGGGCGGGCCTGCATCGCTGTCGGGCTCACGGGATCATGGGAATGCAAATGCAACGGCATGGCTTGGCTCCTGAAGGGATGGCTCTATCACCGAAGCCACGGCACTCCCCACCGCGGCGACCTCGTTCGCTCTACATGTACACGCTGCTCAATCGCAGGCTGCCATTCACGCCGGCAGGGAAGAAGCCTCCCTGGCTGGCCGCGTTAGGCGTGAGGTACACGATGTTGAGCACGTCGTCCGGCGAACGGCTGTAGGCGATGCCGTTGGCATCCAGAGGCACGATGTTCGATGCTCCGTTGGCGTCGGGCGCAATGCCCTGGTCCACATCCTTGGAGTTGTCCAACGTGTCGCGCGCATCGGAGATCCTGCCGGCAGCGGCCTGGGCGTCAACGCCTTTCGAATAAAGCACGGTGCGCACCAGCCCTGCGTGGTAGGCCTCTGCGGCCAGGATGCCGGCAGCGGCTTCCAGGTACGTCTTGTTCTGGATCAATGGCGCGGCGCCCTTGTAGGCGGTGACACCCACGTCTTCGAAGATGAAGGCCCCCAGAAGAAAGCTCAAGTCGTCCTTGTAGGGATTGAAAGCCGTTCCTGCCGGGATGAGTCCCGACGCCTGGGCTGCTTTGGAAAATGCACCGTTTGGATCGGTGCCACCCACGTCGATCGATGGCATCGCTACGGCGGAGGAACCCAGGGCCGCGCGAAGAAAATTCACATGGGCCAGTTCATCGGCCGCGATTTCCTTGGCGTAAGCCGCCACGACAGGATCGGAAAACGGCACCTTCGTGCCACCGATCACGGTGCCACGGGTGCCCGTGCCGGTGGTCTGTGCATCCGGCAAGCCAGCGCCGGTGGTGGCATAGAGGTAGAACTGCGCTTCCAGGTATTCCAGATTCAGCGCGAAGTTGAGAATTTCCGGGTCGGTCGGGGCATCGGCACCGACAGCGGGGCTCGACCCACCTCCGCACGCGGTGAGGATGGCGCCACCAGCCATTCCGGCGGCAAAGCCCCCAGTCTTGCGAAAGAACATCCGGCGCTCTTTGAGCTTGTCGGAACGGCGCTGCAGGATTTCAAGTGGCGATGCAGGAATATCGATCATGGTTGCTCCTGGTGATGTGCGATGCACATGAAAGTCACATGTCGGTCCAGCGGCAGGTGGCCGTTGCCGGTTTTCAGGAAAGCAGCGCCGATCGATGCGTTAAGGCATGCAACGGATCGCCTCCTCCGCCTTCCTGCTGGGGATACGCGAAGAAAGCTGCAACGGATTCAAAATATTTTCTGACCGGCGTTGAGCGGTGCATTCATCCCCTGTCCACAGCGTGGCGGGAAAGTGGCATTTAGTCAGTGCCAGGCTATATCGCCGAACCGGGCCGGGCTGGAGATACCATCGCCCATGCGAAAAAACTTCACCCTCGTTTCCGAAAACAAGCAACGCGACCGCGTCCTGGACGCCGTCAAGCATGAGATCCGCAAATACCTGCGCCGCGAACGCAAGCGCGATGTTCCTGCTGGCTCAGACCATTGGGAGTTCGATTGCCGCTTCGGTCTGACGCAAGAGGCCGCCGAAGCGGTGCCGCTTGACGCCCTGATCGACAAGGTGGGATCGGTGGCAGCGGAGGGGGCGGACGCCTTCTATGTGGAAATTCTCGCGCGGCCTGCAGTGAAGACCGCGCACGAGCGAAAAAGCACTGCGGCGGCCGATGACCCGGTGGATCCCGAGCAGGACCTTTGAGCCGTTGCCCGCGTGCTGAGCGGTGAAAGGCATTTCGCAATCACCGTCAGCCAAGGCGAAACGCAAACACGGCTCCCTTGCCGGAGCGCTCTACCAAAGCGACGTCGCTCCCATGCAGCGCCAATATGCGCTGCACCACGACCAATCCCAACCCGCCGCCTCGGCCATCTGCCGCGCTGAAAGCCGGGCGCTTGAAGAGCCCGGGCTGCAAAGGCGGTGGAACGCCAGGCCCGGTATCGCTGATCTCCACATCCACTCCACTCGCGGTACCCGTGCTTGTGTTCGGCATGGCAGCGACAGGCCGCAACTGCACCGTGATTTCTCCACCCGCAGGCGTGTGCCGTATGGCGTTGTCGAGCAAATTGGTGAGCACCCGTTCGATCAGGCCCAAGTCGGCAGTGATGGGGGGTAGAGCGGGTGCGATATCGGCCACGAGCCGCTGGTGCCGCGCCTCTGCCGCCAACTCGAATTTCTGAAACACGTCCTGTACCAGGTCGGGCAGAGCCAGTGGCTCCTTTTCGAGCTTCACCACGCCGTATTCAAGACGTGCCAGTTCAAACAACTCCTGTGCGAGCCGACCGACCTTGCGGCTTTGGTCCAGTGCTATTTCCAGATAGCGCCGCCGGTCTTGCTGGGTCAACACTTCCGATTTGATCAGCAATGTTTCCAGGTACCCGTGCAGCGAAGTCAACGGCGTGCGCAGGTCGTGCGAGATGTTGGCGAACAGTTCACGCCGCTGCTGGTCTTGCGCTGTCAACTCACGCCATTGCGTGGCGATGCGCTGTGCCATGCGAACGAATGCACTGCCCAGTGCGGCGACATCCTGGCCCGCCCCCCTCGTGTCGGCCAGCAGCGGTTCGGCACGGTCAAAAGCAGCGACGCCTTGGGCTTCGAAGCCGCGCACCGCCTCGGTCAAGCGCCGCAGAGGCCGGGTGATCAGCGCGAAGGCGGCCAACCCGGCCACCAGGCAAAGCAGGGCGACCAACCCCATCGACAGCAATGTCGTTCGAAGAATATTGTCGGCGGATACACGCGCCGCGAGCGCCGCGAAGTTTTCGCCCTGCAGCACCACGTACACATAGCCAGCGTCGCGCCCCCCTGCCTGTAGCCGGGCAGCGCTGAACACTTTCCGCTGGCCTGTGGCACTGCGAGGATCGTCGCCCAGCACTGGTAGTTCGGCGCCCGCCAGCAGTTGCTGAATCGGCTTTAAATCTACTGCTTCGGCCTTCAAATGTCCTGGTGGAGCGGCCTGGGCTGCAATGCGCCCAGTGGGCGTCAGCAAGTACACCTCTACGCTCGGGTTGACGGCCATCAGTTTGTCGAAGAGCTCTCGCACCGCAGTGTCGTTGAGGCCATCCGCACGCATCAACTCGGCGTTGCTGGCGATGTGTGTCGCCAGCCCGGCGGACAGCCGCTGCGTCAATTCTTGCTCGTAACGGTTGTTGGCACGCATCTGCAGCCAAGCCGACGCTCCGCAGCAAACGAGCAGCAGCACGGCAAAAACCAGTGACAAGCGCTGTGACAGCGTGCCCCAGCGGCGGGTCATGGTGCCGCTCCTTCGGTGGGCTCGGGCGCCATCATCTTGTAGCCGCGGCCCCAGACGGTGAGGATGCTGCGCGGAGAGGCGGGATCGGCTTCGACCTTCATGCGCAGGCGATTGATATGGGTGTTGACCGTGTGCTCGTATCCGTCATGCTGGTATCCCCAGACCTGGTTCAGCAGATCAAGGCGTGAAAAGACGCGGCCCGGGTGGCGCGCGAAAAAGTAAAGCAGATCGAATTCGCGCGGCGTGAGTTCGATGGGTTTGCGCCCGATCTGTACCTCGCGTGAGATGGGGTCGATGCTCAGCGTGCCGATGTCGAGGCGGCCCGCCTCCAGGCGCGCATTGCGCGCCAGCCCGTCGCTGCGGCGCATCAGGGCACGCACGCGTGCAACCAGTTCCAGCATCGAAAAGGGTTTGGCCAGATAGTCGTCTGCACCGAGCTCCAGTCCGAGGATGCGATGCACTTCGCTAGAGCGCGCACTGGTGATGATGATGGGGGTGTAGCGCGCCATGGCCCGGGCATGTCGGCAGATTTCTAGGCCGTCCACATGGGGCAGCATGAGATCGAGCACCAGAGCATCCCAGTGGCCCTGTTCCAGCGCGTGAAGGCCGGCTTGTCCATCTGCGGCGTGGGTGATGGCGTAGCCTTCGTCTTGCAGGTGCATGCGCATGAGGTCGGCGATATGAGCGTCGTCCTCGACGAGAAGGATGCGTTTTTCGGGTTCCATGGCTGGATTCTCTCCCGTTCGATACGGGAGAGTTATCACGATTCTTTGAAGTCTTCGTGATGATTCAGCCAGGGCCTTTGCTGAACAATGCTGTTGAGGAAACGCATCTGGCCCCCTTGCGGCCACGTCAACGAATCTGGAGATCGACGCCATGAAGCCACCCATCCGTTCTCAACGTTCCAAAGAAGCAGTGCAGAAAAGCACTGCGATACCCCGCCGGCCGTTGCTCATCGCCACTTTGGCAGTGACGGTGGGGCTCGTTTTCTGGAAGGCAGCGCCTTTGCGTGCGGCGGAGCCAGCCGTAGTGGTTCCCGCCGCGATCGATAGCCCCGCGTCTGTGGAGAGCACGGCCACAGCGGTGTTCGCAGGCGGCTGCTTTTGGGGCGTTCAAGGCGTTTTCCAGCATGTCAAAGGCGTGAGCAATGCTGTATCGGGCTACGCGGGCGGTGACGCGAGCAGCGCAAGGTATGAGGCCATCGGTTCCGGCCGCACAGGCCATGCCGAAGCAGTGCGCGTCACCTATGACCCCCGCCAGGTGAGCTATGGCCAATTGCTGCAGATCTTTTTCTCAGTCGTTCACGACCCCACCCAGTTAAACCGGCAGGGGCCAGACACGGGTAGTCAGTACCGATCCGCCATCTTCCCTGTCGATGCCGTGCAGGAAAAAGTGGCGAGAAGCTACATCGCACAGTTGGATGGCGCCAAAGTCTTCAAAGGTCCGATGGTGACCCGCGTCGAACCAGGCAAGGTCTTTTATCCCGCCGAGGCCTATCACCAGGACTATCTTGTGAAGCATCCCGACCAGCCTTACATCGTTGTCCATGACCTGCCGAAGGTTGAGCAGTTGAAGAAGGTTTTTCCTGGCGTGTATCGCGCTCAGCCGGTCCTCGTGTCCAGTGCGATGTAGTGGGCCGACCTTTCGTCAAAACAGCCGCCTCAAGGCGGCTTTTTTCTTGAGTGCGCCAAACCTGGCGTGGGCTTTGAGGTCGCAGAGAACCTCTGTCTGGCTGTCTCCACGGCACGGCGATGTACGTCTTCAGAGCAGATCGACCACGGTGAAAAGGTGCAGTTTCCTTTTGTCACTTAATAATAATAGTTCTCATTCAATTTTGAAGGATGATCGTGAAAATAGTCCATGGCTTGACGAGCAACGCGTTCGAGCGGCTTCAAGCCGCCATTGCATCGAGCGCTTGAGTTTTGTCTTTGAGTAGGCGATTCCGTGTCTTGGCCCATGGCGATTCATTCAGTTCACTGGGAGGTGCTGTACATGTCTTTGCATTCATCTGGGCCATCGCTCGGAGAGGTTTTCGTTGCCAATCGGGCGCAGCTTTTGCGGGTAGCGCACAAGATTGTCCGCACCATGGATCTGGCGGACGACATCGTGCAAGACGCCTATTTGCGCATCGTCGGTGGCGCCAGCGAACGCAAGATCGACCAGCCCGTGGGCTACTGTTGCCAGGTGGTCCGGAATCTGGCGTTGGACCACTGCCGCCGGCAGGCGGTGGAACGCAACTGCGTCGCGTCAGGCATGGATATCGAATCGTTGGAAGTGGCCGGGCCCAGCTCTCCGGATCGCTTGCTGCGTGACCGCCAATTGGTGGGATTGATCGAAAAGGCTTTGGCGGAGTTGCCGACTCGAACCCGGGTGGCGTTCCAGCTATACCGTCTCGACGGAATGACGCAGCGAGACATTGCCCTGTCTCTGGGTTGCGCGCTGGGCTTGGTCAACCGTTTGATCGCCGAGGCCACGCAGGCCATTGCCGCCTTGCACCATTTGCTCACGGATGATTGAACGCGAAGGCGCATTGCGCGTTGGTGTGAACTGCGCGGTTTTCGTCTGTGCATTGCCCGCACCGGCTGTCTTGCGGTAAGGTTGCCGTCAGTCAAGGTCGGTGCATTCGCATTCGGCTGGTCGGACTATCCGATGCGCTGCGTGCGCGAGTGAGTTGAGGCATGAGACAAGCCGATCCCCATTGGGCCGTGGCGTGGGACTGGGTTCAGCGTGAGCATGACGGCGAACATTTCGATGCGGCAGCACGCGAGGAAATGACGCGCTGGCTGGTGGCAGACCCCGCACACCGCGAGGCGTATGAAAAAGCGGCCCGCCTTTGGCTGCTGGCAGGCTTGGTCGCGCCATCGACGATGTAAAAGAATTGCTTCAAAACCGTGATCTGCCTCGGGCGGCGGACTGAACTTCGTTTTTGCCGTCACTGCCAGGCGGCGTCGAGGTTCAGCGGCAATGTGAAATCCCTGCAGCAAGCCCGTGCATGAACAGATTCCTTACTGGTTCGTCTAGTTGAGCAGAAGCACATGGCGCGCATTTCGCGCCATGTACTGCAAACTCTTCAACTGCCCAAGGACGACTCCATGTCAACCAGCTGCCTCGACCGCGACGACGAGACCTTCATTGTTCTGGTCAATGACGAGGATCAATATTCGATCTGGCCTCACTGGAAGGCTATTCCCAGCGGGTGGACTGCGGTTCCCGGTGTGCAGGGCGACAAGGCCACCGTATTGGCGCATGTAGAGCAGGCATGGACCGACATGCGCCCTCGGTCCTTGCGCGATTGGATGGATCGCGAGGCCGTGGCCAGCCCTTCAGCCTTGGCAAGCTGATGGTCATGGACCAAAGCATCGCCATGCTCTGCCTGCCCTGCGCAGGTGCCAGCGCGGCCATGTACCTGCGGTGGCGCCGGTTGCTGCCAGCGTGGCTGCGCGTCGTCCCCGTGGAGTTGCCAGGCCGCGGGGCTCGCCTGGCTGAAGACTTCGTCAAAGACTTCGATGCGCTGGTGTTGCAGTTGTGTGCCGAGCAGGCACCTGGCATGCAAGGGCGTTACGTGATCTTCGGCCACAGCATGGGCGCATTGCTGGCCTATGGCCTTGCCCGCCAACAGATGCGATCAGGCGACCCATTGCCGCAGGCGCTTTTGCTCTCTGCAAGCGCAGCGCCATCGATGCGCGATCCGGGAAGGTTTGCTGGCAAGGACAACGATGCCGCGTTGATCGCCGATCTGAGAGAGCAGGGCGGTACGCCTGAAGAGGTGTTCGAAAGCGACGAACTGCTTCGCCTCACGCTCGACACGCTCGGCGCCGACTACAAGGTCTGCCAGAGTTTTCTATACGCGCCCGAAGCGCCGCTGCCAATGCCTCTGCATGTTTTTGCAGGTCGCCAGGATCGCATCGGTGCGCAAGGCATGCAGGCCTGGGCGGCGGCATCCAGCGCTACCTGTACCCTGGATTGGTTCGACGGCGGGCATTTCTTCCTGCGTCAGCAAGAAGCGCTTTTTCTGGACGCGCTGGTGCGCAGGTTGGCGCAAACCATCGCTGGAGGCTCGCATGTCGCTGCAGCGATTGTTTGAGCCTTTGCCGCACGGTATCGAGACCTATCGCCTCGACTTCGATCTCGCGCGCGACGGAACGCAGCATTGGCCTGCGCTGAGCGCAGCGGAGCAAGTTCGTGCTGGCCGCTTCATGCAGCGCGCTGATCGGCTGCGCTTCTCGGCGACCCGCACCGCAGTCCGGCAACTCCTTGCGAGCCGTCTGGGCCATCAACCGGCTGACCTGCCTTTGGCGCAGGATGCCCATGGCAAGCCATTCGTCGATATGCAAGGGGCAGCCCCTTTGTTCAATGTGTCTCACTCGGGAAGCCATGCCTTGATCGTTTTGGCGGATTCAAGCGCCTTCAGCGCAGTGGGCATAGATATCGAGCAACGCCGCGCGGCGCTGGACGTCAGTGCCTTGAGCGAGGCGGTTTTGACCGATCGTGAAAAGGCCGCGGTGGTCCAGGCCGCTGATCCTCTGCAAGCGTTGTTGCAGCGCTGGGTGGGCAAGGAAGCGGTGCTCAAAGCCATCGGTGTCGGGATTGCGGAGCATTTGCGCTGCGTCGGTATCCACCCCGGTCTGGATGGTCGGTCGGTGGTGGAAACCACGGTGCCGGAATGGAGCGATCTGGACGCCATGCCATTGGCCGCGCCTTCTGGCTATGCGGCAGCTTTGGCGTGGCGCAGCAGGGTGCAACACCCAGGCTGAGAGATGGGGCAGGGGCGGTATTCCTGAAGGCCAAAAAGGGTCCGAAGGGTCTCAACAATGGGGAGTGGATACATGACAGGCTTGACTGCACTGGACCGTCGGCATGGGCGGGCACCTAAGAATTTCGTAGAGCATCTGCAGGCCCTGGCGCAAACGCGGCCCGACGAGGTGTGGCTCACTGCCGCCGGCGAATCCAACGGCGAGCCCGTGGAGCGTGCATTGACGTATGCAGCCCTTGACCGGCGCACACGTGCGCTGGCGGCGAGGCTGCAGCAGCATTGGCCGCCTGGAGAGCGGGCATTGATCATGCTCGACAACGACGAGCACTATGCCGTGAGCCTGCTGGCTTGCTTCTACGCAGGGCTGATTGCCGTTCCCGTGTTTCCGCCCGAGTCTCTTCGGCCACAGCATCTGGCGCGACTGCTGGGCATCGCCGCCGATTGTCAGGCGGCCTGCGTACTGACCTCATCGGTGTTTTTATCGCTGATGGATTCGGCAAAGGAGCGCTTTCTGCAGGTCGAGGCCATTGCGGTCGATACGGTGGAGCCGTCTCTGGCGGAAAGCTGGCACGCTTTTGCGCCCGCCGACGGCGATGTCGCTTTTCTGCAGTACACCTCGGGTTCCACCTCCGCACCCAAGGGCGTGATGGTGACGCACGGCAATCTCATGGCCAACGAGTGCGCCATCCAGGAGCGAATGGAGATCGGCGCACAAGACAAGTTCGTTTCATGGGCGCCGCTGTATCACGACATGGGGTTGATCGGCGGCCTGCTGCAACCACTGTACAGCGGTGTGCCCCTGGTGCTGACTTCACCCCGCTACTTTCTGGAGCGACCGGTGCGTTGGCTGCAGTTGATTTCCCGCCACCGTGCAACCGTGAGCGGTGGTCCTGACTTTTCATATCGCCTTTGCACGGAGCGCGTGACCGATGCGCAGATGGCTGGGCTCGATCTGGCTTGTTGGAGGCTGGCATACACCGGCGCAGAGCCTGTGCGTGCCGACACTGAGTTGGCCTTCTGTGAGCGCTTTGCGCAGGTCGGCCTTTCGGCGCAGGCGGTGTATGCCTGCTACGGATTGGCCGAAGCGACGCTCTTCATCACGGGCGGCCGGTGTGGTGATGGGATGGTGGCGAATGGTTTTGGCCCAGCGCAACTCGCGCAAGGCCTGGCGCACTGCACCTCCGGCATCAATGGCGTCCACGCGCAGTTGGTGGCGTGCGGCACGGCGGTTCCCGGGCATGCCATTGCGATCGTGGAGCCTGTGAGCCAAGCGAATCTGGACCCGGGGCAGGTGGGCGAAATCTGGGCCGAGGGTCCGAGCATCTGTGCCGGCTATTGGGGCAAGCCGGAGGAAACCGCCGCCACATTCGTCGAGCGTGACGGCCACCGATGGCTTCGAACAGGCGACCTGGGTTTCTTGCACCAGGATCAGCTTTATGTGACAGGTCGCATCAAGGACTTGATCATCGTTCGCGGACATAACGTGTATCCGCAGGACATCGAGCGCGCCATCGAAACCGAAGTCGAGGCAGTGCGCAAGGGTCGGGTTGCGGCCTTTGCGGTGTCCGGACCGGAAGGCGAGGGCATCGGCGTTGCCGCCGAGGTTTCCCGGAGTCTGCAAAAGCTCGTTCCGCCACAGACCCTGGCCGAAGCGCTGTCGGCGGCTGTCGGCGATGTGGCTGGACAAGGCTTGTCGGTCGTTGTGCTGCTCAATCCCGGGGCCTTGCCCAAGACCTCCAGTGGAAAGCTGCAGCGGCAGGCTTGCAAGGCAGGCTGGCAAGAGCGAACGCTCGACGCATACGCCATTTGGGAGCATGGCAAGGTCGTGCAAGGGCGGGAATCCGCTCGGCAAAAGCCCGAGGCACTTTCCAGTACAGAGCAGGTACTGGCCGGGCTGTGGAAAGAGGTGCTGCCGTGGCCGCTGGAGCGAGCCATGGGGCGAGACACCCATTTCTTTACCTCGGGGGGCAACTCGCTGTTGGCGGTGCAGGCTGCATTGCGTGTGTCCGAACGCTGGGGAATCGAATTCAGCCTGAGGGACCTGTTCGACCATCCGAGGTTGGACGACTGCGCAGCCACGGTGCAGGCTCGCCAACCATTGACAGCAGGGTCTGCCCTGCAGTTTTCGCCAACGCCCCTGTCCGCTGAGCGCCGCGCACAACCGCTTGCCTTGTCTGCCGCCCAGTCGCGTCAATGGTTCCTCTGGCAACTGGCGCCTCGGAGTACGGCCTATCACGTAGCCGTGGCTGTGAAGCTCCAAGGCACTCATCTGCCTGAAGAGGCATTGCAGACGGCTGCCGATTCGCTGTCTGCTCGGCACGCATCGCTGCGTACCGTATTCCGCCCTGGAACTGATGGCCTGCCGTACCAATGCATACAGCAAAACTTGCCCATAGAACTTCAAGTTGCGGACCTGCGGGGCATCCCCACGGGTGAGCAGTCATTGCAAACGGGTGAGCGGACCTTGCAGTGGAAAACCGAGCCCTTCGATCTCGAACAGGGGCCTTTGTGGCGTCTGGCAATGATCCGGCTCGCCGACACATCGCAGATCGTGGTGCTCGTGCTGCACCACATCGTCTCTGATGCTGCATCCATGCAACAGCTTTTGGACGAGTTGGCGAACCATTGTGTGGCCAAGCTCACTGGCAGTGCGCTCCCTCCGGTCGAAGAGGACGAACTGCAATGCGTGGACTATGCCGTTTCGCACCGCATGTGGCTGGATCAGGGAGAGAGTCGCCGGCAGCTGGCATGGTGGCGCGATCAGTTGGGGGACGTGCACCCGGTGCTCGCATTGCAGACCGATCGTCCGCGCCAGCCGCAAGGCCGCTACCGGGCAGCGCGGCACCGCTTCGCACTTCCGGCGGGTTTGTTGGCCGCTCTTCGTCGGCGGGCCGAGACCCACGGAGCCAGCCTGTTCACGGTGTTGCTGGCCGGTCTGCAAGCGGTGGCGCATCGCTATTCCGGCCTGGAGGACATCCGCATCGGCGTCCCTGTTGCCGGGCGCAACCGCCGTGGTGCCCAGGGGCTGGTCGGCCTTTTGGTCAACACCCTCGTCTTGCGCAATGGTGTGCAATCCGACCTGGCGCTGGACCGCCTGCTGGCAAAGGCGCGCGATGTCACGCTGAGGGCCCAGGAACACCAGGATCTGCCTTTCGATCAACTGGTCGAGGCATTGAAGCCTGAGCGCAACACGGGGCAGAACCCGCTGTTCCAATGGCTTTTCAACCATGTGTTCGAAGACTACCGGGCAATGGAGCGCCTGCCGGGAGCCACTGTGCAAGAGCATCCGTTACCCGAAGGCGAGGCGCAGTTCGAATGGGTGCTGGAGGCTCGCGAGCGGCACGATGGTGAGGTTTCGTTGGCCATCATCTACGCGGCGGAGCTGTTCGAAGCGCAGACGATGGAGAGGATGGCAGGGCACTACATAGCGCTCCTGCAAGCCCTGGCCGATCACCCCGATCAGTTGGTGGGGGAAGTGCCCCTGCTGGGCCAAGCCGAGCAGGCGCAGTTGGCGGCCTGGGGCGACAACCGCCAGGGCCACGGAGCGCCCGTGCCCGTGCACGAGCTGTTCGAGCGCCAGGCGCTGGCGCAGCCGCAGGCCCCTGCGCTGGTGTTCGGCGAAGAACACTTGAGCTACGGCGAGCTCAACGCGCGGGCCAACCGGCTGGCGCACCGGCTGGTGCGGCTGGGCGTGCGGCCCGAGACACGGGTGGGCATTCTGGTCGAGCGCAGTACCGAGATGGTGGTGGGCCTGCTGGGCATCTTGAAGGCAGGGGGCGCCTACGTTCCCCTGGACCCGGAATATCCGCCAGAGCGGCTGGCGTACATGGTGCAGGACAGCGGCATCGCACTGCTGCTCACGCAAAGCCACCTGAGCGGAGCGATCCCCCCAGCATCCGGGCTGGACGTCCTGGCGCTGGACACGCTGCAGCTGAGCGACGAGCCAGAGCACGACCCGAAGGTGCCGCTGCATGCGGAGAACCTGGCCTACGTCATCTACACCTCCGGCTCCACCGGAAGGCCCAAGGGCGCTGCCGTTCGCCACGGCGCCCTGCACAGCTGCATGGCCTGGATGCAGCAGACCTACGCCCTGAACGCCAGCGACACCGTGCTGCACAAGGCCCCGTTCGGCTTTGACGTCTCCGTCTGGGAAACCTTCTGGCCCCTGACCACCGGAGTGCGGCTCG
>NZ_FMZC01000030.1 GCF_900102625.1 Paracidovorax valerianellae | reverse complement strand
TCGGAGGCATCGAAGGTGTGCTGCAGGTACAGCAACCCGGCGATCAGACGAGGTGGCAATGCGGGCCGGCCCCGCCAGGAAGTGAACGAGACCACGAACGTGCGCTCGATCTCGGCCCAGTCGATCAGCGCAGCCAAACGGACCAGCGGGTGCTTCATGTTGAGCTGCTCGTCCAGCCGTGGGCGAAACAACTCACCGGACTGAGGCAGCGAAGGCTTCGGACCCATGGAACTCCTCGGAGAAATTTGCAAGAAAACAGGTACTGGAACAACCATACCTTGCAAATCCTGCGCCCATCCATCAGCAGAACTACGTGTCAGATCAAGGGCTTGCAGATTGTTCAGGGCGGACTATTTACAGGGTATTCGGTCATGGACGCTTTGCGACTGCTTGTCATATTCAATAAGGCTGCTTCTCGTTGTTTCACAATGCCAGTGGAAATGACCTGTACGGTGAGGTTGTTGAAATACGCTTCGTTGTACTGGCTAAGCATTGCATTCGAGACGGTGCTACCCGCTGCAAGGACTTTGGCCGCAGCAGCTGGTGTTGTCACTGCCGCTGCTCCAGACAGTAGTGCTGCCAGCCCGCCCCACCCCACTTGCGTCTGTGACTTTGATGCGGTCAGTACGCGCAAATAGTAGGCGCACCGCTGATTGGACACGGCGATGAGATGGTCCTGCATATCGTTTCGTCGGTACTTATAGGCTTCTTGATTATCGAAAACCGCTTCTGCTACTTTTTCGGGCTCCATCAGCCCGTAAGTTTTTAGAAGTTCATCGATGTCAATGCGTTCGTATTGCTCCGCGCTACTGGTATTAGTCGCAGTGGCTTTTTTGACAACTAGTGAACCAGCCCCGCTGAGTAAATTGTCCTCTTCTGGCATGGTGTAGTTCCGCATGGAGCTACAACCAGTAACTGCAAATGCCAAGCTGGCGACTGCTGCCAATTTCGATACAAGCATGTATTTCTCCCTCGAGATGTAGTAATAAAGCGTCTTTGCGCTATGCTGCTAGCCCCATATCGGGCTAGATAGCGACCTAGGTTGTAGCAAACGTGAGCTAACTTACCGCTTGGGGTAAACGCTCAAGCGGTCAGAAAACCGAATCTCGGTTTACCCGTAATGTGTAGTTATTTACGACTTGAACCGCCTCAGCGCGCGCAGTGCGGTGCGCGGCCTTCACGCAATTCAGTCGCCCGCTGCACGGTACCAGGGTGGCTGCTCAGCAGCGACAGCAGGCCTTCGCCACCAGGTTCCACACCGGGTGAGCGGCGCGGAGCCGGCTCGGTTGCGGTTCCGCCCGTCTTGTCCTTGCCGTCGGCTGGCGTTTGGGCCTTGCCGCCCTTGCCGGCGTGTTTTTCGTCCTCATCGTGCGCGATGGCCAGCAGCAGATCGGCCATGGGTGCCGTGGGCAGGCGGGCCTGTCCCATGAGGGCGATGGCGTAGCAGTCGGCCTCGCGTTCGTGGTCGCGGCTGTAGGCCAGGCCGGTGAGCAGCGCGCCGCCGGTGGACAGCAGGCCCGACACATCCCCCAGCGCCAGTCCCAGGCCGATGTTGAGCACGCCTTGTTCGACGACCGTGCGCGTGGTGTGGCGGTGCACGACATGGCCGATTTCATGGGCGAGCACGCCGACCAACGCGTCGTCGCTCAGCCCGTTCCTGGTGGCCGCCTGGGCCAGCCCGTCGGTCATGACGACGCGGCCCCCCGGCAGCGCGAACGCGTTGGCGCCCATGCCCTGGCGAAACTCGAGTTGCAGGCGTGGCGTGTAGCCGCCGTAGCGTGCGGGCAGGCCGCGCGACTGCACGGCCAGCGCATCGAAGCGCTCGCGCAGTTGTGCCTGGCGGGCCGCGGGCAACTGGCTGGGCTTGAGCGTGCCGTCGTCCATCCGCCGCATCGCGTTGTCCGACAGCGCGGTCTCCCAGCCGATCGGCACGTGGCGCGTGAGTTGCGTGGCGGCCCAGGGCGTGCCGTAGCGGTAGAACAGCACGAGCGCGAGCACCGAAGCCAGCACCATGGTGACCAGCACCGTCCAGCGGGTCTGCATGCGCTGCGCGATGCCGGGGCGGTGGCCGGCGGATCGCATGGCGGCCTGCCAGGCATCGACCGCCTCGATCTCCAGGCTGCCGTGGTCGCGCAGGTCCACCACGACGCGCGCGGGCGGGCGGCCGGCGCTCCAGGCTTCGGGCCAATCGACGTCGCGAAAGCCGAACACCCGCGGCGGCGCGCCAGCGGGGGCGAGCGGGTGCAGGGTGAGCGTGGGCCCGCGTGCGCCGGCCGTGAGGCTGACCAGCGCGGGCTGGCCCTTGCTGCTCAGGCCGTCATACCAGCGCGCCGGCACCAGGGCCGTAGCTTCGGCGGCAGGGCCCGTGGCCGGGGGCGCTGAAAGATCGGCCATGCGGGCGCTGCGCGGCAAGCCGTCAGCCGATCAGGTCGAGCCCGGCCGCATCGGCCAGCGCATCGCCCACGCCGCCTTGCTGCTGGCGCTCCAGGCGGCCCGCCACCTGGTCCACGCCGCCCTTGATGTGCAGGGTGACCGATTCGAGCTTCATGCGGTACTCGCTCACGCGGGCGAACGGGCGGTAGAACCCGAGCGTGATCACGGTGAGCAACATGTTCTTGAGGCGCAGCCCCACGTAGCGGCCCGCGCGCAGATCGCACTTGAAGCGGGCCATGTGGCTCACGCCGATGTTGTTCCACATGAGCTGGAACATGCGCGCCTCGCGGAAGGCGCGCGCCGGCGCCGAAGCGAGCAGGAACACCACGAAGAGCAGGATGAACCCGAGCACGATGAACACGAAGAGCCACAGCCCCATGCGCTGCGTGGACGCGGCCAGCAGCGTCCACGAGCCCTTGAGCACCGCGCCGATGACGGCGCCGATCACGGCCGACGACAGCAGAAACACCGCCACGGTGGCGAGCCAGACCTTGACGAAGTCCATGTACTCCGGCTTCCAGCGGCCTGGCTCGTTGCCGATCCTCGAGCGCAGCACGAGCAGGCTGCGGTAGTTGTATTCAAGGCGGATGAAGCACAGCAGCGTGAGCACCAGGCCCAGGGCCAGCAGACCCCACATGGGCGCCGTCACTTCCGGCAGCTTGCGGCCGCTGACCTGCAACTGCGCTTCCGGCGCCAGGGCCTGCAGGCCGAAGAACACCGCCAGCCAGACAAGCGCGATGGCGAACACCGGCCAGCTGGCCTTGTACACCTCGCGCCAGTTGGCGGTGAACTGCAGGCGCAGCCCTTTCCAGCGCGTGTTGGCCAGCCGAAAGCGCATGGCGCTGCCCCAGATCAGCGGAGCGAGTGCGGCGCCGCCGATCAGGAACAGGCCCACGGTAGCGTCCTGGCCCGTGCGCACGGCGATCTGGTAGGCGGCGGTGAGGCCGAGCAGCACGACGAAGCCGAAGACCATGCGGCGCTGCTGGGCGGTGAATTCGAGGGGGCTGCCCGCCACGAGGGTGTGGCTGTAGAAATACTGTGCGGTGCGCCGCCGTGCCCAGGGCGTGTACAGGCCGAGCGTGAGAATGCCGAGCAGCACGTTCACGATCCATACGCGGAAATATTCGCCGCCGCTGCCGGTGAAGACCAGGCCGTGCGGTTCGATGCCGTGCGATGTGAAGGAAGAAGACACCTGGCTGTCGCCGGGCGGGGTGGTCAAGTCCATGGGCTGCGCTCCTCAGTGCGGCGGAGTGTAGCTCAGCCTTTTTGCGAAAGGTGAGCGACGCATCGGCCTGTAGCGCAATACCAACTTGCGCTGGCAGCTATTGTTTTGGTAGCGAATTGCCCCGCTGCGCAGCGGCGGCTTTCAAGCGCCGGACGTCAGAACTTCTCCCAGGGCTGCAGGTAGCGCCACTGGCCCTCGGGCACCTTGGCCAGCGGCACGCGGCCGATGCGGATGCGCTTGATCGCCACCACCGACAGGCCCACGGCCTCGCACATGGCCGGAATCTGCCCCGGTCGGATGCCCTTGAGCGCAAAGCGCAGGCGCGTCTCGTTCTGCCAGCTCACCTTGATGGGCGGCAGCGGGCGGCCGTTGAAGCTCAGGCCGTGGCAGAGCTTTTTGAGGCCGCTGTCCGACAGCGTGCCCTGCACCTCGACGATGCACTCCTGCTCCAGCGATTCGATGTCTTCGGCGAGCTTGCGGGCAATGCGCGCGTCTTGCGTGTACACGACCAGGCCGCTGGCCGGTGTGGGCAGCGGCGTGAAGCATTCGAGTGCGCGAAAGTGCCGCTGCAGCACGCGCGTGCCGCTGGCGTCGTCCGCCGTGTGCGAGTCCGCGCGCAGCAGGGTGAGCGCCGAGGGCTCGCCCTGGCTGCGGCTGCCGTGGCTGCCGTGGTTTCCATGGCCTGATTGCGCCCCGCCCGGGCCCTGCGGTGCGCCCAGGCCGGCCTCAAAGCCTACGGGTTTGTGCAGCAGCAGCGTGACGGGCGTGAGCTCCATCAGGTTGGCGTCCTTGTCCATCGCCACGGTCTGGTGCGGCGACACGCGGGCGCCCGGCGCTTCGACCACGCGGCCGTCCACGCTGACCCAGCCGCCCTCGATGTATTGCTCGGCCGTGCTGCGCGAGCAGCCCAGTTGTTCGGCGACGCGCTTGGCGAGGCGAATGTGTTCGCGGGTGGGATCAGACATGGGGCTCCAGAAAAAGATTCAATGCGCGGATGCGCTCGACATGGGCCAGCAGCGACCGCTGGGCCACCGGCCACAGGCGCTCGGGCACGTCGCCGTAGGCGTGGCGCACCCAGTCTTCCACGCTGCCTCGAGGCTGGGCCTGCATGGCGGCGAGCACCTTGGCCTCGCGCGCCAGGCGGTGGGCCTTCAGGCCTGCGATGGCCCCGCGCGCGTCGCCCAGCACGTAGCCGTGCGCGGGCAGGATGAAATCGACGCCGTGCTGTTCGCACAGGGCGTCGAGCCGGTCGAGCGAATCGAGGTAGTCGGCCATGTTGCCGTCCGGTGGGTCGATCACCGTGGTGCTGCCGTTCAGGATGTGGTCGCCGCTGAAAAGCAGGCCGTCTTCGACCAGCAGCAGGCACAGGTGATTGGCCGCGTGGCCGGGGGTGTGCACCACCTCCAGCGTGTGCGTGGCCTCGCCCTCGGGCGACGGACCGGCCAGCACCAGCCGCTCGCCGTGCGCCAGCGCGCGCTCGGGCACGAAGTGGCTGGCCGCGCGCGCCGTGGGGGCGGAGGGCAGTCCCAGGATGGGCGGGGCCGCGCGGCCATGGGCGGCCACCAGGGCCTGCAGCGGCTGCGCGCCGGGCGAGTGATCAGGGTGCGAATGCGTGCACACGATCATGCGGATGTCGCCGCCGGCCGCGCGCCACAGGCGCTCCAGGTGGTCCGCATCTTGGGGGCCGGGGTCGATCGCGATGAAGCCCGTGGCGGGGTCGCCCACCAGGTAGCTGTTGGTGCCGGGGCCGGTCATCACGCCGGGGTTGGGGGCGGTGAGCCGCTGCACGTTGCGCAGCAGGGGCACGGCCTGTTCGCTCTGCCAGTCGAGCGGGTGCACGATCTGGCCGTCCGGGCACACCAGCGCCAGTTCGCCGAACGGCGGCTCGTGCTCCATGTGGCGCGATTCCCTGCCTGCCAGCAGGCCGGCGCGCGGGCAACTGGTCCACAGCGGCGCCTCGTGCGCCACGGCGGCGAGGACCGCATCGGCGCTCTCGAAACGCGCCAGCCGCTCCAGCGTGCGGATGGTGGGGTAGATCATGAAGAAGCGGCCCGCGGCGTGCCGCTCCAGCGCATCGGCCGGGCGCACCCACACGGGTTCGAACTGCTCGGCCTCGTCGGCCACGGGCTCCTGCCCTTCGGGCATGCGCGCCACCAGAAATGGCACGTCGAAGCGGCGAGGCAGATCGCGGTCGGCCGTCCAGTGGGCGAGCAGGAACACGGCATCGGCCGCCAGCCGCAGCCCGCCCGCCTGGCACTGCGCGGCAAACGGCGCGTGGCGGTCCAGCGCGGCGATGTCCGCCGCATCGGCGAAGCGGCCGTCCGCGTGGCGCGCGAGCAGCACGCCCAGTTCCTCGAAGCTCTCGCGGATGGCGGCGATTGCCTGGGTCACGCGCAGGTCGCTCTGCGTGGCACGCCGGTCGGCCGCGGCATGCGTGGCGGGCGCGGCATCCAGCGCGTCGATGCCGCCACCGGGGAACACGTACGCATCCGGCGCGAAGCTGGCGTTCGGCGAGCGCCGGGTCATCAGCACTTCGAGGCGGGTGCCGCCGCCAGCCACCGGCGCATCGCGCAGCAGCAGCACCGTGGCCGCGGCGCGCGTGGCCACCGGTTCGCGGTGGGGATGGAGTTGTTGGGTCGTGCGGGGCATCGGCCGATTATCGGCAGTGGGCGCCGCCGCGTCGGCGGCTGCCGCACCGCTTCGGGATATTCCTGTCGTTTGCTATAAATTTAATAGCTATACCCCCTAGGTAATCATGCGCTGGAGGCCGATTTGGCTGCAACTGCCGCAGCGGTGGCGACCTGCCGGTGGCCGGCGGCGGCCTTGTAGTCGTGCACCCAGCGGGCGAGCACGGCCGGGTCCATCACGTCGTCGATGCGCGCGAAGCCGTCGGGCGCGCGCTCTTCCACCATGTCCAGGATCGCGTCCAGCCCCTCCTGGCGGTTCAGCGCGACGATGCGCGCCGTCGTGGGCCGGCGGGCGGCTTCGTAGTGTTCCAGCGCGGCCACGGGATCGGGTTGCGCCTGCAGCGCATCGGCCAGCGCGCGCGCGTCCAGGATCGCCTGGGTGGCGCCGTTGGAACCGATGGGGTACATCGGGTGCGCGGCATCGCCCAGCAGGGTGACGCGGCCATGGCGCCAGCGGGGCAGGGGGTCGCGGTCCACCATGGGCCATTCGAGGATCTGCGTGGCCGCGCGGATCACGCCGGGCACGTCCAGCCAGTCGAAGCGCCACGTGCCGAACGTGGGCAGCAGGTCGTCCACCGAGCCCGGCCGGCTCCAGTCGGCGCGGTCGGGGGCCTTCAGCCCGCCGCCGAAGCCGTCTTCGCGCAGGCGGCGGTCGGCGATCCAGTTGATGAGCTGCGTGCCGTCCGGCGCAGGCGGCGCGATGGGATAGACCACGAACTTCGCGCGGCGGTGGCCCGCCTGCACCATGGTGCGCCCGTCCAGGAACGGCCGCGCGACCGTGGTGCCGCGCCACATCATCATTCCGTTCCAGCAGGGTGCCCCTTCATCGGGGTAGAACTGGCGCCGCAGCGCCGAGTGGATGCCGTCGGCGCCGATCAGCAGATCGCATCGCAGCGCCTCGGTGCTGCCGTCGGCATGGGTGATGAGGGCGGTGGCGCCATCGTCGTCCTGCGTGCTGCCGGTGACCCGGGCGCCAGTGCGCAACTGCGCCGCGCCAAGCCGCCGCACCGCCTCGTCCCACAGGAACATCTGCAGTTGCCCGCGGTGCACGCTCAGCTGCGGATGGCTGTAGCCGGCGGCCACGCCGCGCCGGTCTTCGTAGATCGGCTGGCCGTGGCGGTTGGCGAAGACCAGCGCACCGGTCTCCACCCCCATGGTGCGCAGCGCGGGCAGCAGCCCCAGGCCGTCGAGCACCGCCACCGCGTGCGGCAGCAGGTTGATGCCCACGCCCAGCGGTTTCAGATGGGCGGAGGCCTCGCACACGGTGATGCGGTGGCCTTGCGCGGCCAGGGCCAGCGCCGCCGTCAGGCCGCCGATGCCGCCGCCGGCGATGACGATGTGAAGCGATGCAGAGGGCATGGTGTGTCTCCGGGTTGTCCTGCTTGACGCCAAGCGATGGCGCCGCCTATTGTTGCGCCATGCAACAAAAATCGGCACGCGCGAAAACCCTGCCTTCCACTGCCAAGGCACCCCGCCCCACTCGCCCGCCTCGCCCCCTTCACTCCGCTGTGGCGCCCGATGCGCCCGAAGGCGAGCTGCGCCATCTGCCCGGCCTCGACTACGGCGTGCTGGATCAGCTCATGGGCTATGCGCTGCGGCGCGCGCAGAACGCGCTGTACCTGCACTTTCAGCGAGCGGTTTCCTTCCAGCCCGACATGAGCCCGCAGCGCTTCGCCGCACTGGTGCTGGTGGTGGGCAACCCCGGCCTGCGCCAGGGCGTGCTGGCCGAGGCGATGGGGCTGCACCGCAGCGGCGGCATGCGGCTGGTGGACTGGCTGCACGCCCAGGGCTGGGTGCGCCGCGCGGACGACCCGCTCGATGGCCGCAGCTGGACGCTGCAACCCACGCCCGCCGGCCGCGCGGCCCTGCGGCGCCTGAGCGAAGCGGTGCAGGCGCACGACGCCGCTCTGCTGCACGCGGTGGGCGAGGGCGGCGACCGGCTGCACCCGCTGCTGGACCGCCTGGCCGAGGTGGCCCCCACCGTTCCCCCGCCGGCATGAATGAATCAGCGCGGCGTGCCTCCCCCGGCGGGTCTGGCATGCTCCGCGGTCTTTCCCCATCACCCAAAAAACCGACAAGGAGACAACGCATGACGACAATGAATCGACGCCAGGCCGGCATGGCGCTGGCAGGCCTGGCCGCCACAGGCCTGGGCGGGCCGGCAGGCGCGCAGCAGGGGGTGCCGCGCATCCTGGTGGGCTTTCCCGCGGGCGGCTCGATCGACGTGGTGGCGCGCCGCCTGGCCGAGCAGTGGCGCGGCCGCACCGGCACCACCACGGTGGTCGAGCAGAAGGTTGGCGCGGGCGGGCGCATCGCGCTGGCCACGCTCAAGGACGCGCCGCCCGACGGGCTCACGCTGGTGCTCAGCCCATCGTCCATGCTCACCATCTACCCGCACGTCTACAAGCGCCTGCAATACCGGCCGGCCACGGATTTCATCCCGGTAACGCCGGTGGCGCTGTCCACCTGCGGCTTCATGGTCGGTCCCAAGGTGCCCGAATCGGTGAAGACCCTGCGCCAGTTCGCGGATTGGACCAAGGCACGCGCCGAGCCCGAGGGCTACGCCTCGCCCGCCGCTGGCGCCATGCCGCACTTTCTGGGCAACCAGTTCGCCCGTGCGGCCGGCATCCAGCTCACGCACGTGCCGTACCGCGGGGCAGCGCCTGGCCTGCAGGACCTGATGGGTGGGCAGGTCGCCTCCGGCTGCTTCAGCGTGGGCGACTGCCTGCCGCACCTGCCCAGCGGCCGGGTGCGCGTGCTGGGCGTGACGGACACGCGGCGCTCGCGCTTCCTGCCCGAGGTCGCCACGTTCGAGGAACAGGGCTTCGCCGGTATCCACGGTGTCGAGAGCTATGGGCTGTACCTGCCCGCCAAGACGCCGGCCGCACAGGTCGAACGCCTGGGCGCGCTGGCGCAGCAGGCGATCCGCGACCCGTCCATCATCGAATCGCTGGCCAAGCTGGGCTTCGAGCCCGTCGGCAGCACGCCGGAGGAGTTTGCGCGCCAGCTCGCGCAAGAGCGGGAGCGCTGGGCGCCGGTGGTGGCGGCTTCGGGCTTCACGTCCGAGGAATAGCGGCCGCCTGATCGGTGGCTGGCCCGGTCAGTCCCAGACCGGCGCCAGGCCTTGCGGATCGACCAGCCGGCCGCCGCGCTCCAGGGCGGCGATGCGCTGCATCTGCGCGTCCGTCAGGCGCAGTTGCACCGCTTTCAGGTTGCCCTGCAGGTTCACCCGTTTCGTGGAGGACGGAATCACCGCATGGCCCTGCTGCAGGGCCCAGGCCAGCGCCACCTGCGCCGGCGTGGCGTCGCATTCGGCGGCGATCGCCTGGATCACGGGGTCCTCCAGCACCTTGCCGTAGGCCAGCGTCATGTACGACGTGGTGTGGATGCCCTGGCTGCGCGCGAAGTCCACCACCGCGCGGTTCTGCAAGTACGGGTGCAGCTCGATCTGGTTTGTCGCGATGCGGTTTGCACCCACGGCGGCGATGGCTTCGCGCAGCAGCGCGATGTTGAAGTTGGACACCCCGAAAGCCCGCGTCAGCCCTTGCGCCTGCGCATCGACCAGCGCCCCCAGCGATTGCGCCACCGGCACCGCGCCGCCGGGCGATGGCCAGTGGATCAGCGTGAGGTCCACCCGGTCGGTGCGCAGCTTGGCCAGGCTTTCTTTCAGGCTGGGGACGAGCCGGTCGGCCGCGAGGTGGTCGGTCCAGATCTTGGTGGTGATGAACAGCTCATCGCGCGGCACGCCGCTCTCGGCGATGGCCTGGCCGACCTCGGCTTCGTTGCCGTAGATCTGGGCGGTATCGATGTGGCGGTAGCCCAGTTCCAGCGCCGTCTTGACCGAGTCGATGACGACCTGGTCTTTCAGGCGAAACGTGCCCAGGCCGAAAGCGGGAACGGAAGGGGCGGCGGTGGCTGAGGGGCTGGTGATCGTCGTCATGGAAATCTCCTGAAGTAATGAGGGCGGGGATGGGATGTAAGACCGGTGCTGTGCGATCAGCGAAGGCCTGCGCAGCGCCATCCACGAGAGCGATGGCAAAGGCACTTTGTTGAGAGAACCCCGAGTCTGCGGGTTTATCCTTTGCAGAAAAACACCTCCATGCTCCATAGATATTTGCGCCACAGTCAACAATGAAACCGCCTGAAAACCGCGCATGAAAACCACCCTCGAGGAATTGCAGGCCTTCGCTGCCGTGGTGGACGGCGGCTCCATCACTGCCGCAGCCGAGCATCTGGGCCAGACCGTCTCGGGCATCAGCCGGGCGCTGGCGCGGCTGGAGAAAAAGCTGGAAACCACGATGCTGCGCCGTACCACGCGCCGCATCGAGCTCACCGAAGAAGGCAGCGCCTTTCTCGCCCGCACCCGCGCCATCCTGGCCGCGCTCGACGACGCCGAAGAGCACATGGCGGCGCGCCGCCTGCAGCCTGCGGGGCGCCTGCGCGTGAATGCCGCCACGCCGTTCATGCTGCACGCCGTGGTACCCCTGGTGCCCGAGTTCCGCCGCGCCTATCCACAGATCACGCTGGAGCTGGACACCGACGAGCTGAACATCGACCTGCTGGCACGCCACACCGACGTGGCGATCCGCATCGGCCCGCTGCGCGATTCCACACTGCATGCGCGGCCGCTCGCTACCAGCCGGCTGCGCGTGCTGGCCAGCCCGGCGTATCTGGCCGAACACGGGCGCCCGAAAACGGTGGCGGCCCTCGGCCGCCACACGCTGCTGGGGTTTTCGCAGGTCGAGTCGCTCAACCGCTGGCCGCTGCGCGGCGCGCACGGCGACGAGTGGCCCGTCACCCCAGCCATCGTGGCCTCCAGCGGCGAGACGCTGCGCCAGCTCGCCCTGCGCGGCGCGGGCATCGTGTGCCTGTCAGATTTCCTGACCGCTGGCGACCGCGAGCGCGGCGATCTGGTTCAGATCCTGCCAAAAGACACGGCCGACGTGCGCCAGCCGATCAGCGCGGTGTACTACCGCAACACGCAACTGGCCGCGCGCATCGCGTGTTTTCTGGATTTTCTGCAGGGGCGGTTGCAGGCGTTTTGAAGGCTGTGCCGGGTGACTCAGGCCGCTTTGCCTGAGCCCCTCGGCCACTCGCCCGACACGGGCCATCCAGCGGTTGGTCAGCGCTGGGAATGGGGCACCCTCCTCGCGCACAGGCCGCGGCACGGATGTCAAGATCACATGGTCGGGGCGCACACAAGCGTGCGCAAATGAGGGGGAGCCGATGCCTCACGCCGGAACATGGCAGACCACCGTGCGTTGCAGGGATAGCCCCCGTTCCGTCTCTGCCCGAGTGCGGAAGCCCTTGAACTGAATGGGCATAAAGAGGTTCTTTTGCCGCTCCGTCAGGATGGCTTTGTCCTGGGTTCCTGCAAGAAAAAGTGCCTTGACGAGGGGCTCGTCGCGCTGCACCTTCAACCGTTCTTCTGGCGTGAGCGCGCATCGGTTGGCAGGCGCTGCGTCGAATTCGAAAATGATTGCGGAGACTACGATGCGGCTCAGATGGCCGGGTGCAATGGCGGCCGCAGCATTAAATCCTGACCAGCAGCCAAAGAAACTGGCAAACGATAGTAGAAAAATGCCCACTTTGCGTTGGGCCATCCGAACGCGAATCCGTTCTGAACGTCGGCGATAGAGCCGAAGCGAGAAAAGCAGACGGAATGTGCTGATTTCTTTCTCACGCAGGTGTACCCCTTTTTTCGGCAGCATCGATAAAACAAAGGAAAACTCAAAAATCAATGCGGTGAATGAAAGGGCCAACGCCATGGCAAACAGGAGAAAAAAGCTTGTCGCGGCAAAATGGGCCATTGGGACGTTGGCCGCGCTGATCTCCAGTATTTCTCCGATCCATAAGGCGGCATACCCCTTCGACAGATAGAGCATTGGGATGGGTATCGCCAGAAGACCGATCTTGAAAAAGGCGTCTTCCCAAAGCTGACGCAAGAAAGGCAATTTCACAAGCAGCGATAAGGTCAACGCAGAAACGAAAAACGCGTAACCCAAAAGTAGCAATGTGATCCAAATGATATCTAGGGGGATAAAGAGGAAATAAAAAAGAATTGCTATTGCAAACGCATGCATGAAGACGGTAGTCCAAATGCGCGCGACCGATAATGTGTGAAGTTGATTGGTGAAGGAAGTAAGCAATTTTCTCATTGTCATGGTTTTATTTCTCCAAAGCGTTTGCGACCAGGAATGCGTTGATGAAGATATACGCGACGACAAGAAGTGGAAGACCGAAGACAGCAATGGCCAGAAGTTTCATGAATATGTGAGCGGGGCTCGCTGGACGGCTGAATGACGCGAATCGATGTATTTGCGTTACGCAGTACCCAACAGGCGGCGTCGTAGCGGTAGTTCCGGGGGCGAGAAGGGCGGAGGTTTTTCAGTGCTAGCGCCGGGGAGGTGATTGCCTTCATTGCTCCCGTATTGATAGCAGATGACGCGACCCCAGGCATCGTGCGTGAAGCGTTCGTGCAGCCCGCCCGGGTGTTCGATGGCCAGCAGATCGCCGCTGTCCGGGGCGTAGCGGTAGCGGGCCAAGACTATTTGTATGTATTTTTTTTAAAGCGAACGTATGAAGGAATGCCGTACTGTGAATAATTAATAAAAATACAAAAAAATAGGAAGGCGAGATATGAAGGCGCAAATCCTGGGAGCCTTTCCTGAAATGTTAGTGTTATTGTTGGTATGCTGATAATTATAAGGTAGTATATAAAAACCTTCCAATAAAAATTAAATGCTGAAATCGTAGAATGGGCTTGTTTGCGGCTGATTGTCAGAAGATGGGTGAAGGTGGCAAAAGTGCAAATTAATATACACAAATGCAATATGCCAATTGCAGTTTGGAAGAAAATTGGCAAATTATTTTTTAAGTTTATTGAATAATAATTTGCCAGCCAAAAGTATGCAATCAAAAAACCATGGAGAAAAATAAGAAATGCGCGTATATTTTTCATCATTTTTCGCAGCTACAGGATAAGCCTTTAATGGTTTCATTAACTGACGAACCAGCGAGTACACCAAAACTCCAGGCGCCACTTACGGCTGCACCCTGCATCGCTGATGTTCGTACAGCATTGGTAAGTAGTCCGGGAGTTCTGACCTGTTGAATAAGGCCATAGCCAGTCGATGGTGCCTTGCAGGTTGATGAGCGCCAGCGGCGTACCTAGTCCGCCCTGAACAATCTGCAAGCCCTTGATCTGACACGTAGTTCTGCTGATGGATGGGCGCAGGATTTGCAAGGTATGGTTGTTCCAGTACC
>NZ_FMZC01000029.1 GCF_900102625.1 Paracidovorax valerianellae | reverse complement strand
CATCGAAGGTGTGCTGCAGGTACAGCAACCCGGCGATCAGACGAGGTGGCAATGCGGGCCGGCCCCGCCAGGAAGTGAACGAGACCACGAACGTGCGCTCGATCTCGGCCCAGTCGATCAGCGCAGCCAAACGGACCAGCGGGTGCTTCATGTTGAGCTGCTCGTCCAGCCGTGGGCGAAACAACTCACCGGACTGAGGCAGCGAAGGCTTCGGACCCATGGAACTCCTCGGAGAAATTTGCAAGAAAACAGGTACTGGAACAACCATACCTTGCAAATCCTGCGCCCATCCATCAGCAGAACTACGTGTCAGATCAAGGGCTTGCAGATTGTTCAGGGCGGACTCCCTAACGGAGTTGGCGCAGCTCGCAGCGTGCGGCCATGAAAAACGGCTCCCGAGGGGGGCGGACTCCCTAACGGAGTTGGCGCAGCTCGCAGGCTTGCTAGATTAAGGCCAAGCCATTGCAGAAACCGAACTCGACTTCGCCTATCGAATCGTCGCGCTGTGCGCACAGATCGGCGACCTTTACGGCGACGTCGAATGCAATGCCGGCGATCACATTCGTGCTGCGCTGTTGCCACAAACTGCCCCATCGGGAGGTAAGTCCCCTTTTCTTGATCACCCTCACCCAGGCCTTGCAATTAGAAATAATGGTCGCCCTCAACGGAACCTCACCCCTCAGTAGTTTGGTCAGATTAAATCGAAGCCTTCCAGAAGCAGAGAGAAGAGCCCCTAAAACTTGAGTTGGCTCTTAAGCTTATCAACCTCTGGTTGGATCCAGTTAATAATCTCATTTGCGGCGAGGCATTCGTTATTCCCCCTATCGTAGGTTGCTCCCTCAATTGCCATTCCAATAACTCTAAAATCCGGATCAACAAGAGGCCCACCACTATTTCCCTGCCTAATAGCTTGGCTTGCTTCCAAACGGTTAGTATTCGACCTCGGATAAATAGAGGTTATTTCACCTGATGCTGATGTCAAGGGGCGCCCTTGTTTCCAATTAGGAAATCCAAGTAGTGTTGTACCCGACGATTGCACTGGTGAACGTTCGGAAAAGAGGAGTTTCCGCAACCCCGCAGGCTTCGCTTCGGAAAATTTTAATAAAGCAATATCTAGATGTGAATCAAATTTAATCACATCTATCGAATATGTGTCATTCGTTTCCGGCACTATAAGTTTTACAGAGCGGTTTAGGATTTTTCCACTGATTTCTTTGCGCTCGTCATCGGAAAAGTCAGGATCGATGACGTGGTGACAAGAAATGAGAAGATCGTATTCAGTCACAAATACTGTGCCACGGCGATCAACCAATGGCATGTCGTCAGCAGCATCTGTCCAGACGACTTCAATGACGTAAACTGCTTTTCGCGCAGCAGTGGCTGTTTTTGCGACAGAATCAACTGACAAAGATTTTAAAGCCCTAATCTTTCGATAGATTGAATCCCTCTGCCGCAGTATATTAAATTTGGTAGCAAGTCTGACATACAGATCGTCATCAGCTCCCCGCACCATTTTTAAAAAAAGTAGCCGCCCCCTCACAATCCCCGCCAAAGGCGGCCGGGGGCGACGTCCAGCCCTCTCATAGGGAATTTTGTTCTTCCAACTTCGTAGCGCACGAGGATAGCCGTGAACATCCCACGCATGCAGCGCGCCACGAAGACGATCGACGTAATCGCGAGAAACGTTTGGAAATTTGTTAATTACTAATCCGGTAACTTCTAAGCGGCGTTTACTTGAGCTGATTCGAGTCTTATCCGAATTAATTTCAAAGCCATTGCTAGCAATAATTTCCAGCGACATAGCGCCTAACGTAACAATTTCTCCAGCAAAAGAGCAAATAGACCCCGGCAAGGACTCGGCACGCTCGCGAGGGAAGGAAAATGTTAAATCATCGCAATAACGCGTATATACCGAGTTGTGCCTAAGAGATAAACCTCTTAACTGGTTATCCAAATTCCGGCATATCAAATTTGAAATTAGGGGAGATGTCGATGCGCCTTGTACCAAAAATCCATCTTTACAGCACATATGAGCAATCAGCGATGCGATTTGATGAGAGAAGGAGAACGGTCTTTTTAAAAAAATCCCTCTAACGCGATAAAAACTGATTGTGGGAAAGAAGTTTTTTAAGTCAATATTGAGTACAAATTTTGGCGAACGTTCCGAGTGCGCTAGAGCATTTGTCACAATGCTACGACCCGAGACAAAACCGTGGACACAAGATTTCGGAGGATCGACCAAAGTTTTAAGGAACACCAACAATTTATGTTGAAGCTCTTTAAGCTCCTGAAAAGGCGCGTCAATGATTCGCACGCCACCCGACTTCTTCGGAAGAGTAAATTGGGTGTAAAGGGGGCTTGGGTAAATAACTGAGCCCACCTTTTCATATTCCATGCCAAAAACATGCCGCCCAAAGACGTGCGTGTTATTAGTTATTAGTTATTAGTTATTAGAACGTGGTTTAACGAAAGTTCTGGCATTTTATAAGTGCCGCCCCGCCTCTTTCTCATTTGCCCAGCAAGTACTTGGAGAAGTGGGATAACCTTAACTCGTGGTGGGGTTACCAAAACACCATGGCTGCGTTAACGCGGCCTAATTAAGCTCAAGCGGGACGGCAATTCAGTGTAACAAAAACCACACCCGCGCCTGAATCTTTAACTTAAGGATGGTCTGCATAAATCGCCCGAACGCGTGCTTGGCACCAGCCTGATTGCCTGAGACCATTGAGCCCATGAAGCAGAGCAGTCTTTGATTGGGAACGTCGACGAAGCGCACGCGACGTCGCGAGTTCCTCGACGAGATGGACCGGGTGGTGCCTTAGTCCGCCCTGGTGGCGGAGATCGCCCAATTCATGCCCGAAGGCAAACGCGGCCGTCCGCCGTTCCCGGTGGAATCGCTGCTGCGCATCCACTTCATGCAGCAGTGGTTCACGCTGAGTGACCCGGCGATGGAAGAAGCGCTGCACGACGTGCCGCTGTTCCGTGACTTCGCCGGCCTGGGCGGCTGGGATGACCGGCTGCCTGATGAGAGCACCCATCTTGCGCTTCCGCCATGTGCTGGACAAGCACAAGCTGGCTGAACGCATCTTGGCAACGGTCAACCTGCTGTTGGGCGCCAAAGGCCTGATGCTGCGCAGCGACACCGTGGTCGATGCCACGCTGATCTCGGCGCCGAGCTCGACCAAGAACGCCAGCGGTGAGCGCGACCTGGAGATGCACCAGAGCAAGAAGGGCCAGCAGTGGTTCTTCGGCATGAAGGCTCACATCGGCGTGGACGCTGACTCCGGCTTGGTTCACACCGTGCGCGGCACGGCCGGACACGTCAACGATGTGGTCGAGGCCAACAGCTTGCTGCATGGGCAAGAGAAGGATGTCTTTGCCGACGCCGGCTACAAGGGTGCTCACAAGCGCTCCGACGCCAAAGACGATGTGCAGTGGCATGTGGCCATGCGACCGGGTTTGCGCAAGCTGCTGGACAAGGCGGACCCCATGGATGCGCTGACCGATCAGGTCGAGCGCATCAAGGCCAGCATCCGAGCCAAGGTGGAGCACCCATTCCGTGTCATCAAGCGCCAGTTCGGCCATGTGAAGGTGCGCTACCGCGGCCTGGCCAAGAACACGGCGCAGTTGCAAACGCTGTTTGCGCTGGCCAATCTGTGGATGGTGCGCAAACGTTTGAGCGGGAGCTTGGCATGAGTGCGTCCAAAGCATGGGAAATGGGCGCGAAACGCGCCCAAACATCTGCCTGAGGGCCGTCCTGGCATCAATCCACTCATGTCAGCAGGCCCCAACCACGGTCAGTGCTCATTTGTGCAGACCTTCCTTAGTGCGTCGCGTGCGAGCGCTCCCTCGTCCAGAAGGATGTCTGCACGTCTTCACGACTCGGGGCGGGAACCCGTACAGACACCGGCTTCGCATCTACTTGGCAGCGGGCTATGACCACGTCATTGCAGAACAAGGTGGTCCCACGTCGCTTCACGCTCCATGACCTGCGGGCGTACTACACGCTCAGCACAAGGCCCAGTTTGGCTCGCTGCCCGAGCTACACGCGGACGCGAAGACTACGGCAAAAATCTACGACCGGTCCCGGGTTTCAATCCGCCGGGGGCTTTGACTTCACTTTGCCCATGTCGGCCTTCTTGCCTTTCTGAGGCTTGGCCGGCTTGCTGCCTTGGGTGTCGGCCGCTTTAGGCTTGCCGAAAAGCCAATACGCCGCGATGCCGAATAGGCCCAGGATCGAAGCAGTGGTGGACGTGATGTATGCGATCAGTACTGTGTCCGAGAGCTTGAACGCCCAGTTGGGATAGCGAGCGGTCTTGCCAATTCCCTGAAGTATGAGGAACACCCACACCGTCACGACCCACACCACGACCAGCCAAAACAAGGCCAAAGAGTATCGTTTACGAAGTGCGTGCAGGTCCTCATCGCGCGTAAGACGGGCTTCGATAGCTTTAAGTCCCGCGGCGATCTCAGCAAGTTCGTATTGCTGCTTGATGTCTGTCAGGTGGTCGGATGGGGAAAGCCCAGTGCTGACGGTCTTTCCCTCCGAAACGTCGGACGGGTCCTCGGCGAGCACAACGACATCAACCGCCTCTTTCATGCAGTCGCTGTAGCCTGCTTCTTCTCAACTCGATTGAGGTAGTAATCTTTGATCAGTGGATCAGGGATCACCTCAAAGCGGCCGCGGCCATCAGGATCATTCCAAACCAAATCCCACGGACCGCCCTTGATATGGGAAATCCGTGACAGCTGCGCCGCCGTGTAGTCTTTGTAGGCCTTCCACGTAGCGGCAATAGCCTTCTGCGCCGAAGGTGAGTCGACTGTATCGGTCGCGCGCAGATCCTCTGTAACGGTCTCTGACCCGTATTTGCGCAGTTCCTCATAAAGCGGAGGAATTACTGGCCCAAAGGTCCAGGCGCGAGGATGATCGTGCACCAGAGGGGTGTCATATCCAGCCAGATGCACCCCATGGGCGAAATACACCAGCTTCTGGACTTTCATGTTGGTGAGATTCTTGCCCTCATCCCTTGCAAGTTGGAGAAAGACATTCGCTACCGCTGCTGCAGAGTAAGTCATATGCCCTCCTTTCCCTGTTTGCAACACAGAATGTGTTCGCCTCTCATTGTACGTTTGCGCCAACCGAAGTGGCCACCAACAAACCAGTAAGACAACACTGCGCAAAACACCAATAAATTCCCATCGCGGAATAAATGGGAAAAGCCGCTACAACGTTCATAGCTGTAGCGGCTTTGCTAATTTGGTGGCCTGGGGCGGAATCGAACCACCGACACAAGGATTTTCAATCCTCTGCTCTACCGACTGAGCTACCGGGCCTAAGCCTCAAATTATAACCAGAAAAAGACGCATTCTGAAAACTTCGTCGACTTAATTCCGTTTGCCGCGTCCGAGGTCTACGCCGAGCTGGCGTAGCTTGCGGTACAGGTGGGTGCGCTCCAAGCCTGTTTTTTCAGCCACACGGGTCATGGAGCCGCCTTCGCGTGCTAGGTGGAATTCGAAATAGGCTTTTTCGAAGCCGTCGCGCGCTTCGCGCAAGGGGCGGTCCAGGTCGAAGCCTTGGTGGGCGTGCGGGCCGGGATCCTTGGTGACCACGGGCAAGGGTGCGACGGGGGCGCCGGAGGCCTCCGGGGCGGCAGGTGCTGCGGCGGCAGGCGGTGGACTGGCTGCCGCGGCGGTGGCTGCGGCAGCGGCGGGTTGTGCAGCGCTGCGGGCCAGGCCTTGCTCCACCGCCTTGAGCAGCTTTTGCATGGTGATCGGCTTTTCCAGGAAGGAAAAGGCGCCGATGCGGGTGGCTTCGACCGCGGTGTCGATGGTGGCGTGGCCGCTCATCATGATCACCGGCATGGTCAGCGTGCCGGCGGTGGCCCACTCTTTCAGCAGCGAGACGCCGTCGGTATCGGGCATCCAGATGTCCAGCAGCACGAGGTCGTACGCACTGGCGGCACGGGCGGCGCGGGCCTGCGTGGCGTTCTCCGCCAGGTCCACGCTGTGCCCTTCATCGTTCAGAATTTCCGACAACAGGTCACGAATGCCCAGTTCGTCGTCGACCACCAGAATGTTTGCCATGGGTTTTGATCAGCCTCGCGATGCGTTTCCAGGTGTTGTTAATGTGCCACCACGTGGCCAGGGGCGAATGATAGCGACACTTGCGCCCCACGCACCACCCCCTCTTCCACCCGATTGACAAGATCGACACGAGCCCCATGCTCGTCGGCGATCTTTTTCACCACAGCAAGTCCCAGGCCAGTGCCCCGGGGTTTGGTGGTTACATAGGGCTCGAAGGCGCGCTGCAGGATGTGCGCGGGAAAGCCCGATCCGCTGTCGGTGACGGTCAGCCGCACCCGGCGGGACGACTGGCTCCAGCGCGTGACGATGCGCACGGGCGCGTCGGGAGCACTGTCCGGCGCATTGCGAGCCTTTTCGGTGCTGGCGTCCTGCGCGTTCTGCAGCAGGTTGTGGATCACCTGGCGGAGTTGCTGCGCGTCGCCGGCGATCTCGGGACAGCGGGGGTCGAGTTCGGCCTCCACCGGTACGGTCGCGTTTTCGGCGCCGTAGAGCTGCAGCACGTCGGTGACGAGCGCGTTCAGATCCAGCGCATGCAGTTCGGCCGCCGGCAGGCGCGCGTAGTCGCGGAACTCGTTGACCAGCCGCTTCATGGCATCGACCTGGTCCACGATGGTGCGCACGGACTTGGTCAGCACGGCCTGTTCGGCGTCGGGCAGCTTGCCGGACAGCTTCATCTCCAGCCGCTCGGCGGACAGTTGAATGGGGGTGAGCGGGTTCTTGATTTCGTGGGCGAGCCGGCGGGCGACTTCGCCCCAGGCCTGGGCACGCTGTGCCGAGACGATTTCGGAGATGTCGTCGAACACCAGCAGGCGCAAGGCGTTGGGCAGCTCTGCCCCGCGTGCGACCAGGCTGGTGCCGTTGTTGGCCACGCCCGAAGCCGGGGAGCCGTACAGGTCGAAGGAGTGCTGCCAGTGGTCCAGCCCGTGCTGCTCGCGGTCGCCCAGGAAGGCTTCGAAATGGCTCTGGATGGCGCTGGCGAATTCGGCCAGCCCCGGCACGTCCGCCAGCGGGCGGCCTTCGAACGCCGCCATGGGGGCCCGCAGGATGCGCGTGGCACCGGGGTTGGTGGAACGGATGTGGCCCCCGGCATCCAGCACGATCACGCCGGCCGTGAGGTTGTCCAGAATGGTCTGCAAATGGGCGCGTGCCGCATCGACCTCGCCCATGCTGTGCTCGACGGCGTTGCGGGCGTCGGCCAGTTGCTGGGTCATGACGGCGAAGGAGCGCGTTAGCCCGCCGAGTTCGTCCTTGCCCTGCAGCACGGCCTTGGGGCTCAGGTTGCCGGATGCGACCTCGCGCACGCCCTCGGCCAGCACCAGCAGCGGGCGCGCCAACTGGCGGCCCAGCAGCACGGCGAGCAGCACCGCCCCGAAGACCGCCAGAAACAGGCTCAGCGTGAGCGTGCCGATGTACATGCGGCGCAGCCCCTCGCGGGCCAGGGCACGCTCCTGGTATTCGCGGTTGGCTTCTTGCACCGCGATGGCGTTGGACACCAGCACCTGCGGCAACCGCAGCGTGGCTTGCAAATAGCGGGGTTCGACCAGCAGCCCCACGCTGGCGTTGCCCACGGCCACCAAGGTCTTGACGCGCGCGTTTTGCACGGCGGCGGGATCGGCGATGTCGTCCAGCCCTTCGATCTGGAACGTGGCGCGCTGCTGGCGCGCGTTGCGCAGCAGTTGCGCGCTGGGCCGCTCGGGGCTGAGGTCGAAGCGGGACTGCCCTGCGCTGGCCACGGGCTGGCCAGCGGTGTTGAACAGCACCACGTCGCTGGCCCCCAACTGGTCGCGGATGCGTTCGAGCACCACGCCGGCGCCGGCGTCCGGCACCTGGGCAAGCTGGCTGCTGGCGGTGCGCGTCTGCGTGGCCATGTCGCTGGCGATGGTGTCCAGCGTGACCCGGGCCAGGCTGACGCCGGCGGACAGGGCGCCTTCCACCTTCACGTCGAACCAGCTTTCGATGGAGCGGGAGACGAACTGGTACGACACCACATAGATCAGCAGGCCCGGCAGCAGCCCGACCACCGCAAAAATGCCCGCCAGCTTGACCAGCAGACGGCTACCGAAGCGCCCCCGCCGAAGGCGCACGGCCAAGCGAACCACGACCCAGACGAGCACCGCGAGCAGCAGCACCGCCACCAGCACATTGAGGCCGAACAGCCAGCCGTAGTTGCGCTCGTACAGCGCGCGGTTGTTGGTGGCAACGGTGAGCAGAAACAGCAGCACCAGGCCGATCGCGCACATGATCGCGACGCCCACCCCCAGCGCCCAGCGTGCTGCCTTGGTCTGCTGGGGCGTGCGCGGCGCGGTGGGATCGTTGGTCATGGCGCGCGCTCGGCCACGGCGCGCACGCTGCGCGACAGCATCAGGTCCCAGCCGGAACGCCCCACGGCGCCGATCTGGAACGGGCGGGGCAACTGGGACATGTCGAGGCGAAACTGAAAGTGCACGGTGTATGGCCCGCCGGAAACCTCTTCCGCATCGGCGATCTTCCATCGGCTGATGCGTTGCATGGCGGAGAGGGCATCGCCCAGGTCGTCGAAATTCTGCCCCAGCGCCACGCCCAGCCCCGTGTTGGCAAACGGCGCGGAGGACTGGTTCAAGCGCCACCGGCGGGTGAGCGGCTGGTAGCTCAGGCGCAGGTAGCGCACTGAATGAGCGACGGGCTTGTCGTACCAATACCAGCGTTCGCGCACGACATCGGCCTCGGCCACGAAGTACATGGAGATGCCCTTGTAGAGCGCGTCTTCAGCCAGCTCGGGCAGTTCGAACTGCAGTGTGGTCGAGAGGTACAGGCCTTCTTCGCTGGCTTCGACGCGCAGGTCGGTGGCGTCGGGCTGCGCCAGTGCCGCGGGCGACCACAGCGCAAGGCACATCCACAGCAAAGTCGCCAGCATCAGCGGCAACCACCGACCGGGCCACGCGGCTAGCAGGTCAGGTCGCATGCTTTTGCAACAGGGCGTAAAAGAATCCGTCATGGTCACCCGATGGATTCTCGGAGACGATGCTGCCTTCAGCCGTTTTGCCGGGTATTAAATGACCGGGCGATGGCAGCAAACGGGCGTCGGTGTTGCGCGCAAGAAACGCTTGCGCCTGCAACTCGCCTTCGGCCCGGAAGACGGAGCAGGTGCAATACAGCAGCCGTCCGCCCGGCTGGAGCAAGGGCCAGAGCGTGTCGAGCAGGCGGACCTGCTGCTGCGCCAGTTGCTCGATGTCGGACTCGCGGCGCAGCCAGCGCACGTCGGGATGGCGGCGGACGATGCCCGAGGCCGTGCACGGCGCGTCGAGCAGGATGGCGTCGAACAGCCCTTCCCCGCTGGCTTGGAGCCAGCCGTCCTGCGGCCGCCCTGCATCGGCGACGAGCACCTGGGCCTGGGCTTGAACGCCCACCCGCTCGAGCGTTTCATGGATGCGGTCGGCGCGGGCGGCGTCGATTTCGAGCGCCACGACCTTCAACGGCGAGGCTGGGCCGGCGTACTCCAGCAGATGGGCGGTCTTCCCCCCTGGGGCCGCGCAGGCGTCCAGCACCCGCAAGGGCCTGGACAAGTCGAGCCCCTTGAGCAGCAGCGGCGCCGCCAATTGCGCGGCGGCGTCCTGCACCGACGCATGGCCCTGCGCGAAGCCGGGCAGTTGCTGCACCGCCACGGGGCGTTCCAGTACGACGCCGCACTCGCCCACGGCAGATGCTCCTAAATTAATAGCACTCAACCCTAGTAGATATTGCGCTGGAGTCGTTTTTTGCACATTGACCCGCAGCGCCATCGGTGCGTGCGTGTTGTTGGCCTGCAGTATCTGCTGCCAATGCTGCGGATGGTCCTTGCGCAGCCGGGCGATCCACCACGCGGGGTGGTTCCACTGGGCGACGGGGTCGCCATCGGTGGCAGCCACGATCGCATCGCGCTCCCGCAGAAAGCGGCGCAGGCAGGCGTTCAGGAAGGCGGATTGCGCCTGGGTGGCCGGATTGCGCTTGGCCGCCTCCACCGCCTGGTTCACCAGGGTGAAGGTTTCGTAGGGGGCCTCGGCGGGCGACCACGCCAGTGCGAGCGCCGTGCACAGCAGCGCATCGGCCCGGGGCGGCGGGTTGCGAGGCGCCAATTGCTTGCGCAGCGCCTGCGCTCGGCCGAGGTTGCGCAGCACCTGGAACAGCAGCGCCTGCACGCCGGGCCGCAAGCCCGGCTCGACCGCGGCCATCGCCGCCGTCCCGGACTGCCCGCCGCGCACGGCCTGCAAGGCGGTCACCACGGCGTCCAGCTGCCGCCACAGCGCCGGCTCCATGCGGCGGTCGCTCTCCGCAGGGGGCGGAAAGAAACGGGAGGGAGGGCGCGGGGCGGTCATGTTCGGAAGCCTGTCGTTAAAAGGAACGGCCGGGTGCGGTCGCTCGGCGCGATCGCTTCCTGGCCGTACCGGGGTCGGTCGGTGTATCGGTATCGAGTCCACCATCCCATCCATTGCGGGATGAAGCGGCTTGGGCGCAGCCTACAGCGTTCGCGCCGCCTTGAATCCGAACAGCCAGGCCAGCAAGCGTGCTGGAAACTGGCCGATCGCGTGGTTGTACTGCAGCGCAGCGTCGTTGAACTGGCGCGTGGCCAGCGCATTCTGGGCCACCAGCTCTTGCCACCGCTGCGCCCAAAGGGGTAAGGCCGCGCCATCGGCCGGCGCCTCGGGCACTTCCGAGGCGCGCACCATGGCCAGCCAGGCGGCTTCCAGCACTTCGCGCCCGGTCAACAGGGCCGCAGCCGCGCCCGCATCCAGCGGACGGGCACGGGCCACGGCCAACGAGGCGCCGAATTGCGTGGTGGCCGCCCACAGCGCAGCCCGGGCATCCGCCTGGGCGGTGGGCGCGGGCCCCTGAGCGGCTTCGTATTCGCCGAGCATGGCCATCATGCGCATGAGGTGGGCATCCAGCCCGCCGAACGCCTGGATGGCGGCCGAGCGCAATCGCACGATCCGGTTGTAGGCGCCCACGGCCCAGAACAGCAGCAGGGCAAGAAAAATCCAGGAGGACAGCATTGCGGCCACCGATCCCGCTTGGGTACGCAGGATCGGCGCATAAAAAGGAAACGGATAAGAAAACGCTCCCGGCCTGCCATAGCGCAGAGCGGGAGCGTTTCAGGGAGTGCGCCGTGGCTTATTGGGCGGTGGCGTCACCCACGCTGGTGGTGCTTTCGGCGTCGGACGAGTCCTCGGTCGTGGCAGCCATCTCAGCGGCTTCGGCATCGGCAATGGCGCGGCGCTCGGCGTCGTCCATGGCTTCCTTGGCCCTGCGTGCCTGGTGGTAGGCCAGGCCGGTACCGGCAGGGATCAGGCGACCCACGATGACGTTTTCCTTCAAGCCGCGCAGCTCGTCGCGCTTGCCCATGATGGCAGCCTCGGTGAGCACACGGGTCGTTTCCTGGAAGGAAGCGGCCGAGATGAAGGAGTCGGTCGACAGCGAAGCCTTGGTGATCCCCAGCAGCACATTGCTGTACGTCGAAGGGATCTTGCCTGCGGCTTGCAGCGCCTCGTTGGTGTTGAGAATCTCCGAACGCTCGACCTGCTCGCCACCGATGTAGTTGGACTCGCCCGGGGCCTCGACCACGACGCGGCGCAGCATCTGGCGAACGATCACCTCGATGTGCTTGTCGTTGATCTTCACGCCTTGCAAGCGGTACACGTCCTGCACTTCATCGACGATATAGCGCGACAGCTCTTCGATGCCCAGCAGGCGCAGGATGTCCTGCGGATCGGCCGGACCGTCCACCACGGACTCGCCCTTGTTCACGACCTGGCCTTCGTGCACCAGGATGTTCTTTTCCTTGGGGATCAGTTCATCCCAGACCTTGCCGTCCGGATCGGTGATCTGCAGCCGCACCTTGCCCTTGGTTTCCTTGCCGAACGACACCGTGCCGGTGATTTCGGCCAGCATGCCCTTGTCCTTGGGCGAGCGGGCTTCGAACAGCTCGGCCACGCGGGGCAGACCGCCGGTGATGTCGCGGGTCTTCTGGCCTTCGACCGGAATCCGCGCCAGCACTTCGCCGGGGCCCACGTCCTGGCCATCGCGCACCTGGATCAGCGAGCCGATCTGGAAGCCGATGGTCACCGAGTGGTCGGTGCCGGGAATCTTCACTTCCTGGCCCTGCGCGTCGATCAGCTTGACCTGGGGACGCACCACCTTGGCGGAGCCGCGGCGCTTCGGATCGATCACGACCAGGGTCGACAGACCGGTCACATCGTCCACCTGCTTGGCGACCGTGAGGCCTTCCTCGACGTTCTCGAACTTCACCTGGCCGGCGAACTCCGTGATGATCGGGCGGGTCAGCGGGTCCCAGTTGGCGAGGATGGTGCCGGCCTTGACCGTCTGGTCGGCCTTGACCGCCAGCGTCGCACCGTAAGGCACCTTGTGGCGCTCGCGCTCGCGGCCATGTTCGTCATGAATGACGATCTCGCCGGAACGTGCAATCACCACCAGGTCGCCCTTGGTATTGCTCACGTAGCGCATCGTGGCGTTGAAGCCAATCACGCCATTGGACTTGGCTTCCACGCTCGACGCGATGGCAGCGCGCGAAGCGGCACCGCCGATGTGGAACGTGCGCATGGTCAGCTGCGTGCCGGGTTCGCCGATGGACTGGGCAGCGATCACACCCACGGCTTCGCCGAGGTTGATCAGGCCGCCGCGGCCCAAGTCGCGTCCGTAGCACTTGGCGCACAGGCCGTAGCGCGTTTCGCAGGTCAGCGCCGTGCGCACCTTCACTTCGTCGACACCCGCGTTTTCGAGTTCCTCGATGAGGTCTTCGTCGAGCATCTGGCCGGCAGGCGCCAGCACCGAGCGCGTTTCGGGATGCAACACTTCGTCGGCCGTGGTGCGGCCCAGGATACGGTCGCGCAGCGATTCGATGACTTCACCGCCCTCGACGATGGCGCGCATCAGCGAGCCATTGGAGGTACCGCAATCCTCTTCGGTCACCACGAGATCCTGCGTCACGTCCACCAGACGGCGCGTGAGGTAGCCCGAGTTGGCCGTCTTCAGCGCCGTATCCGCCAGACCCTTACGGGCACCGTGGGTGGAGATGAAGTACTGCAACACGTTCAGACCTTCACGGAAGTTCGCCGTGATGGGGGTCTCGATGATGGAGCCGTCAGGCTTGGCCATCAGGCCGCGCATGCCGGCGAGCTGACGGATCTGGGCAGCGGAGCCGCGGGCGCCGGAGTCGGCCATCATGTAGATGGAGTTGAACGACTCCTGGTCCACTTCGTTGCCGTGGCGGTCGGTGGTCTTTTGCTTGGCCAGCTGGGCCATCATGACCTTCGACACTTCGTCGCCGGCCTTGCCCCAGATGTCCACCACCTTGTTGTAGCGCTCGCCAGCGGTCACCAGACCGGAGACGTACTGCTGCTCGATCTCTTTCACCTCCTTCTCGGAACGCTCGATGATCCCGGCCTTTTGCGGCGGCACCAGCATGTCGTCCACGCAGATGGAAATGCCGGCGCGCGTAGCGAGACGGAAACCGTTCTGCAGCAGCTTGTCGGCGAAGACCACCGTCTCCTTCAAGCCGCACTTGCGGAAGCTCACGTTGATGAGCTTGGAGATTTCCTTCTTCTTCAGCGCCTTGTTGATGTTGCTGAAGGGCAGGCCCTTGGGCAGGATCTCGGACAGCAGCGCACGGCCGGCGGTGGTTTCCACCAGCGACGTGGACGGCACGAACTCGCGCGTGTCCTTGTTCTTGGTCCACTCGGTCAGGCGCACGGTGATGCGGGCAGCCAGTTCCACTTCGCCCGCGTCGAGCGCGCGCTGCACTTCGCCGGTGTCCGCGAACACCAGGCCTTCGCCCTTGCCGTTGATGCGATCGCGGGTGGCGTAGTACAGGCCCAGCACCACGTCTTGCGACGGCACGATGGAGGGCTCGCCCGATGCCGGGAACAGCACGTTGTTGGAGGCCAGCATCAGCGTGCGGGCTTCCATCTGCGCTTCCACGGACAACGGCACGTGAACGGCCATCTGGTCACCGTCGAAGTCGGCGTTGAACGCAGCGCAGACCAGCGGGTGCAGTTGAATGGCCTTGCCTTCGATCAGGATCGGCTCGAAAGCCTGGATGCCCAGACGGTGCAGCGTAGGAGCACGGTTCAGCATGACCGGGTGCTCTTTGATGACCTCTTCCAGGATGTCCCAGACCACCGGCGTGCCGGATTCGACTTCCTTCTTGGCGGCCTTGATCGTCGTCGCGATGCCCATGGCTTCGAGGCGCGAGAAGATGAAAGGCTTGAACAGTTCCAGCGCCATCAGCTTGGGCAGGCCGCACTGGTGCAGCTTGAGCGTCGGGCCCACGGTAATCACGGAACGACCGGAGTAGTCCACGCGCTTGCCCAGCAAGTTCTGGCGGAAACGGCCCGACTTGCCCTTGATCATGTCGGCCAGGGACTTCAGGGCACGCTTGTTGGCGCCCGTCATGGCCTTGCCACGGCGGCCGTTGTCCAGCAGCGAATCGACGGCTTCCTGCAGCATCCGCTTTTCGTTGCGCGCGATGATTTCCGGAGCCTTCAGCTCCAGCAGGCGGCGCAGGCGCGAATTGCGGTTGATGACGCGGCGGTACAGGTCGTTCAGGTCGGACGTGGCAAAACGGCCACCGTCCAGCGGCACCAGCGGACGCAGGTCCGGTGGCAGCACGGGCAGCACGTCGAGCACCATCCAGCCCGGCTTGATGCCGGACTTCTTGAACGCTTCCAGCACCTTCAGGCGCTTGGCGTTCTTCTTGACCTTGACTTCGGAGCCGGTCAGATCGCCGCGCAGCTTTTCGATTTCGAGGTCGATATCGATGGCTTCGAGCAGGTCCTTGATGCCTTCCGCGCCCATCTTGGCGATGAACTCGTCACCGTATTCCTTGCGCTTGGCGTCGTAGTCGTCCTCCGACATGATGCTGAACTTCTTCAGCGGGGTCATGCCGGGGTCGGTCACCACGTAGGCTTCGAAGTACAGCACGCGCTCGATGTCGCGCAGCGTCATGTCCAGCACCAGGCCCAGACGCGACGGCAGCGACTTCAGGAACCAGATGTGGGCGCAAGGCGCGGCCAGATCGATGTGGCCCATGCGCTCGCGGCGCACCTTGGTCTGCGTGACTTCAACGCCGCACTTCTCGCAGATCACACCGCGGTGCTTCAAGCGCTTGTACTTGCCGCACAGGCATTCGTAGTCCTTGATGGGGCCGAAGATCTTGGCGCAGAACAGACCGTCGCGCTCAGGCTTGAACGTGCGGTAGTTGATGGTTTCGGGCTTCTTCACTTCGCCGAAAGACCACGAGCGGATCTTTTCGGGCGAAGCCATGCCGATACGGATGGCATCGAAATGCTCGTCCGGCGTGAATTGCTTGAACAGGTCGAGTAACGATTTCATGGACTCTTTCCCTTCAATTACTTAAGAACGTTCCAGTTCGATGTCCAGGCCCAGGGAACGGATTTCCTTGACCAGCACATTGAACGATTCCGGCATGCCGGCTTCGATGGCGTGTTCGCCCTTGACGATGCTCTCGTACACCTTGGTACGGCCCTGCACGTCGTCGGACTTCACGGTCAGCATTTCCTGCAGCACGTAGGCGGCGCCATACGCTTCCAGCGCCCACACTTCCATTTCCCCGAAACGCTGGCCGCCGAACTGGGCCTTGCCGCCCAGAGGCTGCTGCGTGACGAGCGAGTACGGACCCGTGGAGCGGGCGTGCATCTTGTCGTCCACCAAATGGTGGAGCTTCAGGTAATGCATGTAGCCGATGGTGGTCGGGCGCTCGAAGCGCTCACCGGTACGGCCGTCGAACAGATAAGCCTGGGTGCGCGCGGACGTGAGGCCCTTGCGCTCGGCGATGTCGTCCGGATAGGCGATCTTCAGCATGTCCTTGATCTCCTCTTCCGAAGCACCATCGAACACGGGGGTCGCGTACGGCACGCCGTTGGTCAGATGGCCAGCCATCGCCATCAGCTCATCGTCGTTGAACTGCGACAGATCTTCCTTGCGGCCGCGCGAGTTGTAGACCTCTTCGAGGAACTTGCGCATGTCGGCCGCCTTGGCCTGCTCTTGCAGCATGTTGCCGATGCGCTGGCCGATGCCCTTGCCGGCCCAGCCCAAGTGCACTTCGAGCACCTGCCCGATGTTCATGCGCGATGGCACACCCAGCGGGTTCAGCACGATGTCGGCAGGGGTGCCGTCGGCCATGTAGGGCATGTCTTCGACCGGAACGATCTTGGACACCACACCCTTGTTGCCGTGGCGGCCGGCCATCTTGTCGCCAGGCTGCAGGCGGCGCTTGACGGCCAGGTACACCTTGACCATCTTCAGCACGCCAGCAGGCAGTTCGTCGCCCTGCGTGAGCTTCTTGCGCTTTTCTTCGAAAGCCAGGTCGAAGCTGTGGCGCGTCTGCTCCAGCGAGTTCTTGATCGACTCGAGTTGCGTTGCCACTTCGTCTTCCGCAGGACGGATGTCGAACCAGTGGAACTTCTCGACGGAAGCCAAGTAGGCCTTGTCGATCTTTGTGCCCTTGGCCAGCTTCTGCGGGCCGCCGTTGGCCACGCGGCCGTTCAGCAGCTTTTCGATCCGGTCGAAGGCGTCGGCTTCCACGATGCGCAGCTGGTCGTTCAAGTCCAGGCGGAAACGCTTGAGCTCGTCGTCGATGATCTGCTGGGCACGCTTGTCGCGCTGGATGCCTTCGCGGGTGAAGACCTGAACGTCGATCACAGTGCCTTGCGAGCCCTGGTCCACGCGCAGCGAGGTGTCCTTCACATCGGAAGCTTTCTCGCCGAAGATGGCGCGCAGCAGCTTCTCTTCGGGCGTCAGCGTGGTTTCGCCCTTCGGCGTGACCTTGCCCACCAGCGTATCGCCGGGCTGCACTTCGGCACCCACGTAGATGATGCCGGACTCATCCAGGCGGTTCAGCTGCTGTTCCGAGAGGTTCGGAATGTCGCGCGTGATTTCTTCCGCACCCAGCTTCGTGTCGCGGGCCATGACCACCAGTTCCTCGATGTGGATCGAGGTGTAGCGGTCTTCGGACACCACGCGTTCGCTGATCAGGATCGAATCTTCGAAGTTGTAGCCGTTCCAGGGCATGAACGCGATCAGCATATTCTGGCCGATGGCGATCTCGCCGAAGTCCGTCGATGCGCCGTCGGCGATCACATCCCCCTTGGCCAGCACATCGCCCTTCTGGACGATGGGACGCTGGTGGATGTTCGTGTTCTGGTTGGAACGCTGGTATTTGATGAGGTTGTAGATGTCCACACCCACTTCGCCAGCCACCGCTTCCGCATCGTTCACGCGAACCACGATGCGGGTCGCATCCACATAGTCCACCACGCCGCCGCGGTTGGCAGTCACCACGGTGCCGGAGTCGACCGCGGCCACGCGTTCGATACCGGTGCCCACCATGGGCTTCTCAGGACGCAGCACAGGCACGGCCTGGCGAGACATGTTGGCACCCATCAGCGCGCGGTTCGCATCGTCGTGCTCGAGGAACGGCACGAGCGAGGCAGCCACCGACACGATCTGCGCGGGCGACACGTCCATGTACTGCACGCGTTCAGCGCTCAGCAGCGTCGATTCGCCCTTTTCACGCGCCGACACCAGGTCGCCCGTCAGGCGGCCTTCCTTGTCCAGGGTGGCGTTCGCCTGCGCGATGACGTACTTGCCTTCTTCGATGGCGGACAGGTAATCGATCTGGTCGGTCACCTTGCCGTCCACCACGCGGCGGTAGGGGGTTTCGATGAAACCGTACTCGTTCAAGCGGGCGTAAAGAGCCAGCGAGTTGATCAGGCCGATGTTCGGACCTTCAGGCGTTTCGATCGGGCAGACGCGGCCGTAATGGGTCACGTGCACGTCACGCACTTCGAAGCCGGCACGCTCGCGGGTCAGACCACCCGGGCCAAGGGCCGACACGCGGCGCTTGTGGGTGATTTCGGCCAGCGGATTGGTCTGGTCCATGAACTGCGACAGCTGCGACGCACCGAAGAACTCCTTGAGTGCCGCGGAAATCGGCTTGGAGTTGATCAGATCGTGCGGCATGAGCGGCTCTTGCTCGGCTTGGCCCAGACGCTCTTTCACGGCCTTTTCGATACGTGCCAGACCGGTGCGGTACTGGTTCTCGGCCAATTCGCCCACGCAACGCACGCGGCGGTTACCCAAGTGATCGATGTCATCGACTTCGCCGTTGCCGTTGCGCAAGTCCACCAGAATCTTGACCACGGCCAGGATGTCTTCGTTGGACAGGACCATCGGACCGGTCGACTCGTCGCGACCGATCTTGGCGTTGAACTTCATCCGGCCAACGCGCGACAGGTCATACGTGTCGGGGTTGTAGAACAGCCGTTGGAACAGGGCTTGAACGGCGTCTTCCGTTGGCGGTTCGCCGGGGCGCATCATGCGGTAGATGGCCACGCGCGCAGCGAACTCATCCACCGTTTCATCAATGCGCAACGTTTGCGAGATGTAGGCACCCTGGTCGAGTTCGTTCGTGTAGATGACTTGAAGGTCCTGCACGCCAGAAGAACGCAGCTTCTTCAGCAGCGCTTCGGTCAACTCTTCATTGGCCTTGGCGATGATCTCACCCGTGTCGCCATCGACGATGTTGCGGGCGACGACGCGGCCGATCAGGAAGTCCTCAGGCACGCTGATGTGCGTGGTTCCGGACTGCTCCAGTTCGCGGGTGTGGCGGGCCGTGACGCGCTTGTCCTTGGCCACGACCACCTTGCCGGACTTGTCGGTGATGTCGAAACGCGCCACTTCGCCGCGCAGGCGATCGGAGACGAACTCCATCTGCGCGCCGCTGTCCATCAGGCGGAAGTTGTCGTTGACGAAGAAGTTCGCCAGGATCGATTCAGGGTTCAGGCCGATGGCCTTCAGCAGGATCGTGACCGGCATCTTGCGGCGACGGTCCACGCGGAAGTACAGGATGTCCTTGGGATCGAACTCGAAGTCCAGCCACGAACCGCGGTAAGGAATGATCCGTGCCGAGAACAGCAGCTTGCCCGAGCTGTGGGTCTTGCCCTTGTCATGCTCAAAGAACACGCCTGGCGAACGGTGCAGCTGAGACACGATCACGCGCTCGGTGCCGTTGATGATGAACGAGCCCTTGTCGGTCATCAGGGGCACTTCGCCCATGTAGACCTCTTGCTCTTTCACTTCCTTGACCACCTTGGACTGCGAAGTGGAGGACTCGCGGTCATAAATGATCAGCTGCACCTTGGCACGAACGGCCGAGGCGAAGGTCAACCCACGCGTCTGGCATTCGCGCACGTCGAATGCCGGCTTGGCGAGGTTGTACTCGATGAACTTCATCTCGACAAAACCGTTGTGCGAGACGATCGGGAAAGCGGCGTCAAACGCTGCCTGCAAGCCTTCTACAGTTCTTTTTTGGGGGGCTTTGTCGGCTTGCAGGAACGCGGTGTATGCGTCCTTCTGCATCTGCAGCAGATAAGGGACTTCCAGCACGCTATCGCGGCTGCCGAAACTTTTGCGAATTCGCTTGCGTTCGGTATAGGAATAGGCCATGAGATCTCCGGGCAAAGACATGAGTCCTGGGTCTTCGACGACTGACCTGCAAGGGCGCTTCCTCACAGGCTTGGCGGTTGGCCACTACCAACCATGGCGGACGGCGATGCATTGCACATCACCCGAACCAAGGTATCTTCTGCTGTCGGGATGGTCAGAAGACACTAGAAAACAGCGACATGAGCACTGCTTTCTGGTGCGCTCTGGGCGTAAACCCCATAAGCACCAAAGGCTGGGAGCCCTTTGCGGAGCCCCCAGCCCTGGAATCCAGGCGAATTACTTGAGTTCAGCCTTGGCGCCGGCTTCCACCAGCTTCTTCACGGCAGCTTCAGCGTCAGCCTTGGCAATGCCTTCCTTGACGTTCTTCGGAGCGCCGTCCACCAGGTCCTTGGCTTCCTTGAGGCCCAGCCCCGTGATTTCGCGGACAGCCTTAATCACGGACACCTTGTTGGCGCCGGCTTCGAGCAGAACCACGTTGAATTCCGTTTGCTCTTCAGCAGCTGCAGCACCGCCGCCGCCGCCGCCAGCGGCAGGAGCTGCCATAGCGGCTGCGCTCACGCCAAACTTTTCTTCAATGGCCTTCACCAGGTCATTGAGTTCCAGAACCGTCATGCTGTCCAGAGCGGTCAAAAATGCGTCTTTATCGAATGCCATTTTATTTCCTAACATTTGTTGGTTGTCTGTCGGGCCAATCAAGCCGCGACAGGTTCGGCGGCCGTCTCGGCAGCGCCTTCGCCTTTTTTGGCCGCCAAAGCGCCCAGCACAACGGCCGTACGCGAAATGGGGGACATAAGCAAGCCACAAATCTGAGCCAACAACACTTCCTTGGAAGGAATGTTGGCCAGTTGCTTAACGCCATTGACATCCAGGGCTTTGCCACCGAAAGCGCCACCGCGAATCACCAACTTGTCGTTGGTCTTCGCGAAATCGGCCACCACCTTAGCGGCAGCCACAGCGTCTTCAGAGAAACCATAGATCAGCGGGCCAGTCATCTGGTCGGCCACCACGTCAAATGCGCTGCCAGCCACAGCACGGCGAGCCAGAGTGTTCTTCAGAACACTCAGGGTCACGCCCTTGCTGCGAGCATCAACACGCAGTTTGGTCATGTCGGCGACCGTGATGCCACGGTATTCCGCGATCACAAGCGTTTGAGCTTTAGCGGCGAGGCTGGTCACTTCACTGATGACCGCTTCTTTCTCACTGCGATTAAGACTCAAGGTCTACTCCTTAAAATGCGCACCCGGCAAAAGCCTCGTACGCGCTCTTGTTGCAGCGACCAACTGTTCAGGAAAAATTCCATCTGCAGCGGGATCGCCATCTGCGTTGGCATCACCATCGATTTAAGTGCGACCACTTCGCACACCAACGGTCTTGGATGGCCTGTAACCCATAAAGAGCCACAGCCCACCACATCGAACCAACCCGAAGGTCGGTCCGAAGATTTCTTGCAATTACGCTGCGATGGATTGCGTATCCACGCGGACACCCAAGCCCATCGTGGAAGAAACAGCCACCTTACGCAGGTACACACCCTTGCTGGTTGCAGGCTTGGCCTTGGTCAGCGCATCAATCAGTGCAGCCAAATTGCCTTGCAGCTTGTCGTTGTCGAAAGAGCGACGACCAATGGTGCTGTGCACGATACCGGCCTTGTCAACGCGGAACTGCACTTGACCTGCCTTGGCGTTCTTCACAGCCGTAGCAACATCAGGCGTCACGGTGCCGACCTTGGGGTTTGGCATCAGACCGCGCGGGCCCAGAATCTGGCCCAGCGTACCCACGACGCGCATTGCATCAGGGGCGGCGATGACCACATCGAAAGGCATGTCGCCAGCCTTCACCATGGCGGCGAGGTCGTCCATACCGACGATGTCCGCACCAGCGGCCTTGGCTTCTTCAGCCTTGGCACCTTGAGCGAAAACAGCCACGCGAGTCGTCTTGCCAGTGCCGTTAGGCAGCACAACGGCGCCCCGAACCACTTGGTCAGACTTCTTGGCATCGATACCGAGTTGAACGGCGACGTCGATGGATTCGTCGAATTTGGCCGTTGCGGCCTCCTTAACGATCACAACTGCATCAGCAAATGCATACAGCTTGTTGCTGTCTACTTTGCCTTGCAAAGCTTTTTGCTTCTTGGTCAGCTTGGCCATCTTACAAACCCTCCACCGTCACGCCCATCGAGCGAGCAGAACCAGCCAACGTACGCACAGCAGCGTCGACATTGGCAGCATTCATATCTTTCATTTTGGTCTTGGCGATCTCTTCGAGCTGTGCGCGCGTGATCTTGCCGACCTTGGTGCTCAATGCGTTGGCAGAGCCCTTTTCAAGCTTGATAGCCTTCTTGATCAAGGTCGTCGCAGGCGGCGTCTTGATGATGAAAGTGAAGCTTTTGTCTGCAAAGGCCGTGATGACCACAGGCAAAGGCAAACCTGGCTCAACACCTTGGGTCTGGGCATTGAATGCCTTGCAGAATTCCATGATGTTGAGACCACGTTGACCCAATGCAGGGCCGATAGGTGGGGATGGATTGGCCTTACCAGCTGGCACTTGCAGCTTGACAAAACCGACGATTTTTTTCGCCATGTTTCACTCCTTGCGGGTATTAACGCTTTGGCCGTCAGCCTGAGCTCCCCGGGGTTTACGACTCATCAAATTGTTCGCGCCGAGTCGAAAAGCGCGAACCCAACAATCAAGTCTTTTCGACCTGACCAAATTCCAATTCCACTGGTGTAGAGCGACCAAAGATCATGACGGAAACGCGCACTCGGCTTTTCTCGTAATTGACTTCTTCTACAGAACCATTGAAATCCGTGAACGGTCCTTCTTTGACACGCACCAATTCACCAACCATGAATTCAATCTTGTGCCGCGGCTTATCAGTGCCTTCCTGCATCTGACTGACGATCTTTTGCACTTCCTCTTCGGAAATGGGAGCAGGGCGATTCTTCGCACCACCAACAAAGCCCGTCACCTTATTTGTATGCTTGACCAAATGCCAAGTGTCATCGTCCATCACCATTTCCACGAAAACATATCCTGGAAATAGACGGCGCTCGGTGGTCTTGCGCTGCCCATTTTTCATCTCAACGACTTCTTCAGTCGGGACAAGGATGCGGCCAAACTTCTGTTGCATGCCTGCTCGGCCGATGCGCTCAACGATATTGCGCTCGACTGCCTTCTCCATACCAGAGTAGGCATGAACAATATACCAACGCAGATCAGGATTGACAGGTGTTGCAGGACTTAAGGCTTCGCTGCCTTCAACTTCAAGGGCGTCCGTCATTATTTTCTCCAACCCAGAATCAGATCGTACAAAACCCACTCCAAGGTCTTGTCGGTGAACCAGAGAAAAAGCGCCATGATGACGACAAACGCAAACACGTAGGCCGTCATCTGGAGCGTTTCTTTACGGGTCGGCCAAACGACCTTTTTAACCTCACGCCAAGCATCACGTGCAAAGCCTACAAACTGGCGGCCAGGCTCTGAAACCAAGAACACTGCCACAGCAATCGCCAGACCAACAAGCAAAGCTGCCCATTGAACTACGGGCCCTTGCTTACCGAGCAAATAAAACCCGGCAATAGAAGCCAAAACCAAAGCGACCACTGCGGCCAATTTGGCTTTATCAACTCCAGTGCTGACGGTTTCAACTTGAGACGTTGCCATAGCTGCCTATTTTTTGACTAAGAATTCGGCATCTACAAGACACCGAAGCCCGCCAGGGCATGGCGGGCTTTTTGTTACCACTGTCAAGTGGCAGGGGCAGTAGGAATCGAACCTACAACCTTCGGTTTTGGAGACCGACGCTCTGCCAATTGAGCTATACCCCTATTTTCATGCCTTAAGCAATGATCTTTGCCACGACGCCGGCGCCGACGGTACGGCCGCCTTCACGGATGGCGAAGCGCAGGCCTTCTTCCATGGCGATGGGGTTGATCAGCTTGACGGTGATCGACACGTTGTCGCCTGGCATGACCATTTCCTTGTCGGCCGGCAGCTCGATGGCACCGGTCACGTCGGTCGTGCGGAAGTAGAACTGAGGACGGTAGTTGTTGAAGAAAGGCGTGTGACGGCCACCTTCGTCCTTGGACAGCACGTACACCTCGGCGGTGAAGTGCGTGTGCGGCTTGATGGAGCCGGGCTTGCACAGCACTTGGCCACGCTCGACGTCTTCACGCTTGGTGCCGCGCAGCAGCAGACCGACGTTGTCGCCAGCCTGGCCTTGGTCCAGCAGCTTGCGGAACATTTCCACGCCGGTGCAGGTGGTCTTTTGCGTGTCGCGGATACCGACGATTTCGATTTCTTCGCCGACCTTGATGATGCCGCGCTCGATACGGCCGGTCACCACGGTGCCACGACCGGAGATGGAGAACACGTCTTCCACGGGCATCAGGAATGCGCCGTCCACAGCGCGCTCTGGCGTGGGGATGTAGGTGTCCAGGGCATCAGCCAGCTTCATGATGGCTTCTTCGCCCAGCTTGCCCTTGTCGCCTTCCAGGGCGAGCTTGGCGGAGCCGCGCACGATGGGGGTGTCGTCGCCTGGGAAGTCGTACTTGTCCAGGAGTTCGCGCACTTCCATCTCGACGAGTTCCAGCAGCTCTTCGTCGTCCACCATGTCGCACTTGTTCAGGAACACGATGATGTAAGGCACACCCACTTGGCGGGCCAGCAGGATGTGCTCACGCGTCTGGGGCATTGGGCCGTCAGCGGCCGAGCACACAAGGATGGCGCCGTCCATCTGGGCGGCACCGGTGATCATGTTCTTCACATAGTCAGCGTGGCCTGGGCAGTCCACGTGGGCGTAATGGCGGGCAGCCGTTTCGTATTCCACGTGGGCGGTATTGATGGTGATGCCGCGGGCCTTTTCTTCAGGAGCCGCATCGATTTCGTCGTACTTCTTGGCTTCGCCGCCGAACTTGGCGGACAGCACCGTGGCGATGGCCGCCGTCAGCGTCGTCTTGCCATGGTCCACGTGACCGATCGTGCCCACGTTCACGTGGGGCTTGGTACGTTCGAACTTACCTTTTGCCATTTT
>NZ_FMZC01000020.1 GCF_900102625.1 Paracidovorax valerianellae | reverse complement strand
GCGTGAAGGTCGAGGGCGTGCGCATCCTGATGTCAGGCCAAAAGCGTGGCATCACCCGAATGCTCAAGGCCATGATCAAAAGGCGCAGCGCCATCGAACCGGCTATCGGGCACATGAAGATGGACGGCAGGCTTGGCCGCAATCCGCTCAAGGGTGCGCTGGGCGATGCGCTGCATGCGGTGATGTGCGGGGCCGGGCACAACCTGCGCCTGATCCTGGCCGCGCTGCGGTTTTATTGCGCCCGATTCGGGCTGTCGATGCAGCCGGTCATCGCAGCCCTGGTCGCTGCACCCGCTGACCGCCGACCTCTCTGCTGCTGAGAACGGAATTGTTCAGGACGGACTATTTATTTGATAGCTAACTGCCGCCGTCTTTATTGCGCTGGAGGCACTTTTGACCATAACCCCTGGTCAGGGTCGAGATCGCGCACCCGGCGCCGGCTGCCATCGCACAATGGCCCGATGACCTCTCAAAAAGAAAACATGCTGGCCGGCCGGCTCTACCACGCCGGCGACCCTGAACTGCAGGCCGATATGGCCGCCAACAAGCGATGGCTCGTGCGCTACAACGCGGCGCTGGCGGCCGATCCGGCCGAGCGCCGCACACTGCTGGCCGAACACCTGGGCTCGGTGGGCGAGGGCGCGGTGATCCGGCCGCCGTTCCATTGCGACTACGGCTTCAACATCCACCTGGGTACTGGCGTGTTCCTCAACTTCAACTGCGTCATCCTGGACGTGGTCGAGGTGCGCATCGGCGACGGCACGCAGATCGGCCCGGGCGTGCAACTGCTGGCGGCTGACCATCCCCGTTCGCCGCAGGAGCGGGCCAGCGGCCTGGAATTCGGCCGGCCGGTGCACATCGGGCGCAACGTCTGGATCGGCGGCGGCGCGCTGATCATGCCCGGCGTGACGGTGGGCGATGACGCGATCATCGGCGCCGGCAGCGTCGTCACGCGCGATGTGCCGGCTGGCGCCACCGTGGTCGGCAACCCGGCACGGGTGCTGCCACCTCGCCAGGACTGACGCAGGGCGCGGCGTAGCGCACGTCGCCGACCTGGTGCAGACCTTGGCGGTCTGCAAACCCCTCCCTTCGCCTGAGCGGCCGGCCATCGCATGCCGGATCGTCATGGCCGGTGCGCGCCCGCATCAACCCTTCGCTTGCCAAAGTCATTTCATGCAACTAATAATGTTGCATGAAACAAGACAGCAAATTGTCCGCCGTGCTGCACGTGCTCTTGCACATGGCGGAGAGCCGAACCCCGTCCACCTCGGAATCGCTGGCGCAGGCGATGCAGAGCCACCCCGTGGTCGTGCGGCGGGTGATGGCGGGCCTGCGCGATGCGGGCTTCGTGGCATCGGCCAAAGGACACGGAGGCGGCTGGGTGATCTCGTGCCCGCTGGAAGACGTGAGCCTGGCTGACATCCACCGCGCCGTGGGCGAGCCGGCGTTTTTAGCGGTCGGCCACCGCACCGAGCGCCCGGAATGCCTCGTCGAGCAGGCCGTGAATGCCGCGCTCGACGGCACCTACCGCGAGGCCGAGGCGCTGCTGCTGGCCCGCCTGGAACAGATCACCCTGGCCGATCTGTCGCGCGATTTTCACGACCGCTGGGCCAGCAGCGGTGTTTCGACCAAGGACATTTCCCATGCAGTTTGATGCTCTGGTGATCGGCGGCAGCTTTGCCGGACTGTCGGCCGCGACGCAGATCGCCCGCGCGCGGCGCAGCGTGTGCGTCGTGGATGGCGGCGCGCCGCGCAACCGCTTTGCGGCAGCCTCGCACGGCTTCTTCGGCCAGGACGGCGCCCGGCCGCAGGACATGATCGCGCTGGCGCGCCGCCAGCTCATGGCGTATCCCTCGGTCACCTTCAAGGCCGCTCAGGCCACGCAGGCGCGGACCGTGGGCAGGGCGGAGTTGTCGGCCGCGCCGGGCAACGGTGCGGGCGCCATGTCTGCCGGCACCGAAGGGGGGTTCGCGGTGGTGCTGGATTCCGGCGAAACGCTGTTCGCCCGCAAGCTGTTGCTGGCCACGGGCCTGCGCGATGAGCTGCCCGCCATCGATGGCCTGCCCGAGCGCTGGGGCGCCACGGTGCTGCACTGTCCGTATTGCCACGGCTACGAGGTCGGCGGCGCTCCCATGGGCACGCTGTACGCAGCGCCGACGTCCGTGCACCACGCATTGCTGGTGAGCGACTGGGGGCCGATGACGCTGTTCCTGAACGGCCACGACGCGCCCGAGCCGGAAGCCCTGGCGCAACTGGCCGCGCACGGCATCGCCATCGAGCCGGCCCGCGTGCTGGCCCTGGAGGGCGATGCGCCCGCGTTGTCCGGCGTGCGCCTCGAGGATGGGCGCACTGTGCATATCAAGGCGCTGTTCGTGCCGCCGCGCACGCACATGGCGAGCCCGTTGGCCGAGCAGTTGGGGTGTGCTTTCGACGAAGGCATGTCGGGCCCGATGATCCGCGTGGATGCAACGCAGCAGACGACCGTGCCGGGTGTGTTCGCCGCGGGCGATGCGGCCATGCCGGGCCACAACGCAACGTTGGCGGCCGCCAATGGCGTCATGGCCGGCGTGTGCCTGCACAAGGCACTGGTCTTCGGGACCTGAAACGGAAAATCGTTGGATGGAGAAGATGCGGCGGCTGTGGCCGCATCGGCGCAGCGGCAGGGTCGCGCTGACCGGGCTGATGAACTCAGTTCAAAGAATGATTCGGAGCACGATGAACACCACGACCGTGGTGCCCACGCACATCAGCACGCGCTTGCCCTGGGGCATGGGGTTGTTCTTGAGCGTGAAATAGGTGCCTGCGCCGGCGCCGATCGAGATGCCGAGAATGGATGCAAATGACATGGGAGGTTCCCTCTGTAGTGATGAATAGGATGGAGAACGCCGCGTGTCTGGCTGAGGGCAGGGCGCGTTGCCTGCATTGGCTCGTTGCGGCGGGAGAAGGGCCGCAGTCTACGGACCCGCGCGCCCTGAACTTGTAACCCCAGGTAAGCCGGTCGGGCATGGTTGCCAGATTGCTATATTAATGATAGCTCTTCGGCCGCATGGAACATGCGCTGCAGCCCTGCCGGGCTTGCAGCTTTTTCGGCAGGTTTCAGTCCTCTTCGGATTCGCCCAGGAAGCCGCCGCTCTGGTGGCCCCACAGCCGCGCGTACACGCCGCCTTGCGCCAGCAACTGCGCGTGCGTGCCTTCCTCGATCACCTGGCCGGCATCCAGCACGATGAGGCGGTCCATCGCGGCAATGGTCGACAGGCGGTGGGCGATCGCGATCACCGTCTTGCCCTGCATCAGCGTGTCCAGGCTTTCCTGGATCGCGGCCTCGACCTCGGAGTCGAGGGCGCTGGTCGCTTCGTCCAGCAGCAGGATGGGTGCATCCTTCAGCATCACCCGGGCGATGGCCACGCGCTGGCGCTGCCCGCCCGAAAGCTTCACGCCCCGTTCGCCCACATGGGCTTCGTAGCCCCGGCGGCCCTGCAGGTCGGTCAGCGTGTCGATGAAGTCGGCCGCCTGCGCGAGGGCCGCGGCGGCGTGCAGGTCTTCCTCGCTCGCATCGGGCCGGCCGTAGAGGATGTTGTCGCGCATCGAGCGGTGCAGCAGCGAGGTGTCCTGCGTCACCATGCCGATCGCCTGGCGCAGGCTGTCCTGCGTCACGTGGGCGATGTCCTGCCCGTCGATCAGCACGCGGCCGGTCTGTACGTCGTGAAAGCGCAGCAGCAGGTTCACCAGCGTCGATTTGCCCGCGCCCGAACGGCCGATCAGCCCGATCTTCTCGCCCGGCCGGATGGTGAGGTTCAGCCGGTCGATCACCGGCTTGCCGCCCTGGTAGGCGAAGGTCACGTTGTCGAACCGCACTTCGCCGCGCGGCACCGCCAGCGGGCGCGCGTCGGCAGCGTCCACCACCGTGCGTGGCCGGGTCAGAGTGTTGATGCCGTCCTGGATGGTGCCCACGCTCTCGAACAGCGTGGTCATCTCCCACATCACCCAATGGGCATGGCCCGAGACGCGCAACGCCATGGCGGTGACAGCCGCTACGGCGCCCGCGCCCACCTGGCCCAGCGACCACAGCCACAGGGCGGTGCCGCAGGCGCCGACCATCATGGCCACGACCAGGATGTGGTTCACGATCTCGAACTGGCTTACCAGGCGCATCTGCGCGTAGCCGGTGTGCTTGAACGCATCCATCGCCGCGCGGGCGAATTCGGCCTCGCGCCGGGTGTGCGAGAACAGCTTGACGGTGGCGATGTTGGTGTAGGCGTCGGTGATGCGCCCGGTCATGACGGACCGTGCATCGGCCTGCGCCTTGCCCACCTGGCCAAGGCGCGGCACGAAGTACCAGCAGGCGAGGCCGTAGAACCCGATCCAGACCAGGAACGGCACCAGCAGCCGCACGTCGAAGCCGGCCGCCAGCAGCAGGATGGTGAAGAGGTACACGCCCATGCCGATCACCACATCGGTCGTGGTGAAGATCATGTCGCGCACGGCCAGGGCCGTCTGCATGATCTTGGTGGTGATGCGGCCCGCGAACTCGTCGGAGTAGAAGGCCATGCTCTGGCCCAGCATCAGCCGGTGGAAGTTCCAGCGCAGGCGCAGCGGAAAGTTGATGGCGAGCGTCTGGTGCTTGACGCTGGTCTGCACCGCCACCAGCACGATGCTGGCCAGCAGCATGCCGATCACCAGGGCGAGCGTGCCTTTGCGCTCGGCCCAAAGCATCGCCGACGTTACCTGCGTGAGCCAGTCCACCACGTGGCCCAGCACGGCGAACAGCAGGGCTTCATACACGGCGATGGCGGCCGACAGGCCGGCCATGGCTACGACGTAGCCGCGAAGTCCACGCGTGCCGGCCCACACGAAGGCCATGAAATCCTTGGGGGGCAGGGTGGGTTCGGTGATGGGGTAGGGGGGTAAACGCTTCTCGAAAAACTGAAACACGGGCTCGACTCCTTGGGCCGCCATCCTAAGGGGCTGCCGTGACTTTTGTGCCTGCGGGGTCTTGCCTGCGCCTTCGCCACCATGGGCCTTCGGTCGCGTCCGACGCTGGGCTGGTCCGCGTGCTCCCTAGAATCCCGCATGCCGGCCGTGGCGTGACACCTTGAGGGCGCCACGAACGCGCCGGTCTCTCTTTTCTGGTTGGCTCGCCGATCGATTTTTTGGAACGAAGGCTTTCATGCTTGCACCGCAGCAGTGGATTTGGGGCGTGGTCGGGGTGGCAACGGGCGCAGTCATCCTGCGGCCCTGGCGGTGGCCCGAGGCGGTGTGGGCCGTGGCGGGTGCCCTGGCGCTGGTCGGCTTCGGGCTGCTGCCGGCGGCCCAGGCCTGGCGGGGCGTGCTGCGCGGCGAAGACGTCTACCTGTTTCTCGCCGGGATGATGCTGCTGTCCGAAATGGCGCGGCGCGAAGGCGTGTTCGACTGGCTCGCGGCGCTGGCCGCACGCCGCGCGGGCGGATCGGGCAGCCGGCTTTTCGCCTGGGTGTACGTGGTGGGCACGCTGGTGACGGTGTTCCTCTCCAACGACGCCACGGCGGTGGTGCTCACACCCGCGGTGTTTGCCGTGGCCCGCGCGGTCGGCGCATCGCCGCTGCCTTACCTGTTCATCTGCGCGTTCGTCGCCAATGCGGCGAGCTTCGTGTTGCCGATCTCCAACCCCGCCAATCTGGTGCTTTGGGGCGGCCACATGCCGTCGCTGCCCCAGTGGCTGGCGCTGTTCGCGCTGCCGTCGCTCGCTTCCATCGCGGCCACGTTCCTGGCCCTGCGGTTCGCGTTGCGGCGCGATATCGACGCCACCATCCGCACCGAAGTGCCGCCCAGTCCGCTGAGCCGCGGCGGGCAGCTCGCAGCGGGTGGCCTGGCGGTGTCGGTGGTGGTGCTGGTGGCGTGTGCCTGGATGCGCGTGCCCCTGGGCTGGCCCACGCTGGGCGCGGCGCTGGTCACGCTGGTGCTGCTGCGTGCGGGCTGCGGCAGCCCGGCCTGGCCGGCGGTGCGGGCGGTGTCATGGAGCGTGCTGCCGCTGGTGGCCGGGCTGTTCGTGTTCGTGCAGGCGCTGGAATACACGGGCGTGGTGGGCTTGCTGGCCAGCGCCCTGCGGCATGCCGCAACGGCCTGGCCGGGCGGTGCCGACGTGGGCGTGGGTGCCTTGCTCGGCATTGCCGCCAACCTGGTGAACAACCTGCCAGCGGGACTGCTGGCGGGGGCGGCGCTGGACGCCGCCAATGCATCGCCCTCCATGCGCGCCGCCGCGCTGATGGGCATCGATATAGGCCCCAACCTGTCGATCACCGGCTCGCTGGCCACGCTTCTGTGGCTGGCAGCTTTGCGCCGCGAGGGCGAATCAGTGAGCGGTTGGCAGTTCCTGCGGCTGGGCGCGTGGGTGATGCCCATGGGCCTGGGCGCCGCGCTACTGACGCTCTGGTTGACCCACGTCGCCCTGCGCTGACCGCGCGGCAGGCCTTGCCTATCGGTACACCACCGTGATGCGCGGCACGGCCTTCACGCCGGGCTGGCGCGCCAGGAAGTCCGACAAGAACGCGATCAGGCTTTTTTCGCACAGCGCCATCACGGCCGGGTCCGACGCCATCGCGGCGCCCTGTTTCGCCGCACGCTGCGAAGCCTCTTGCGTGAGGCGGATCACGGCGCCCTTGTTGTCCGTCAGCAGCCCGCCCGACAGCACGCGGTGGCGCAGCTGGGTGATGGCGGGGGTGGCGACCAGCGTCGGCTTGGCCAGGTGGATCTCGATGCCGCCCGGCGTGTTGCGCAGTTCGTAGCTCTGCGGCCGCAGGTCGTAGCCGAACGAATATTCGGCCGAATACCAGATCGCCACCACACCGGTGGACGCCAGGCCCAGCACCGACTTTTCGACGATCTGCGTGGTGCCTTCCTCCCGCACCACGGTGGCGGCCATCAGCTTCATCTGCTCGGACAACGATTGCTTGCTCACCGTCAGGTAGTCGGTGTAGCGGGTGTAGCCCAGCAGTTGTTCGGTTTTCTGGCTCACCTCCTGCTGCAGCTGCGCCACCTGGGCCCGCGCCGCCCGCATGCGGCCCTGGGCGACCCACCAGGCCGTGGCGGCGATGGCGGCCAGCATGGCGAGCAGCAGGGTCAAAAGGGTGAGGCGGGCACGTGACATAAGCGAAGACAGGCGAAAAAAAGCGAGGGGCAGAGCATAGCCGGGTAGGGCCGAGGCCCTGTAGCGATCTCGTTACTGAAAGTCCCTGCCAGGGCGCCACAAGGGTTCCCGCGACTTGCGCGCGCAGGCATAATTGAGAATTAATCGCATTTTGAAGTGGGTAAACGATGGCTGGCAGCACTGCCGCGTCCCGCCTGCATGTCGTCTCCCGCATCGCGGCCGGCATGCTGGGCGGCTACGCGTTCACATGGGGATTCATCGGGCTGTGCATCGGGCTGCTGTTCGCGGCGGGAATGCCTTTTCACGACGCCGAAGCCATGGGCTACATCGTGGGCTTCATCGTGTTCCTGGCCGCCTTCCTCTGGGCCTTCTCGGACTCACGGCTCGGGCGCGTATGGCTCGTGCTCGCCGGGGGTGGGGCCCTGATGTCCGGCGCGGCATCGCTGGTGCAGATGGCGCTGGTCTGAGGCCCGGGGCCGAAAGCGCCTTGCGCGCCGGGTGCCCGCTCCTGTTGTCTCGTCTTCGGAAAGGCGGTCTTCCGTGTTCCAGAATTTTCGGCTCACCATGGCCTGGCTCCACACCTGGTTCGGCCTGGTGCTGGGCTTCGTGCTCATGGTCGTTTTCTTTTTCGGCTCGCTCTCGGTGTTCGACCGCGAGATCGACCGCTGGGCCATTCCCGAAACGCGGTTCGCGCCCCAGCCGATGCCGTCGTTCGACCGGGTACTGCAGCCGGCCTTCCGCAGCATGGTCCAGCCCGACGCGGCCAACATCGAGGCGGCGCGCAGCCGGGTGAACGGCCCGCTCGCCGCGAGCTTTCCGGTTGTGAACAGCTGGGGCGCCTACACCACTCACCGCGACCCGGTGCTCGGCTTGTTCGCCAGCTTTGCGCTCCCCAATGCCAAGCTGCCGGACGACCAGATCTGGGGCACCCGCACCATCGACCCGCGCAACGGCCGGCCCTTGCCCGATGACCACCTCAAGATCGGCAGCCGCTTCTTCTACCCGCTGCACTACAGCCTGCACCTGGAAGGGAAGAACCTGGGCTACTGGATCGTGGGCTTCGCCGCGCTGATGATGCTGGTCGCCCTGGTGAGCGGCGTAGTCATGCATCGCAAGATCTTCCGCGAGATGTTCACCTTCCGGCCGCGCAAACACACGCAGCGCAGTGCGCTCGACCTGCACAACCTGACCGGCGTGGTGGCGCTGCCGTTCCATTTCATCTTTGCGCTGTCGGGCCTGGTGATCTTCGGCGGCATCTACTTTCCCGTCACCGAAACCCAGCTGCATCCGCTGCACGAGCTGCATGAGCAGCACGAGGCGATGGAAACCGGCCTGCCCGCCAAGCGGGCCGGTACGCCGGGCACCCTCGCGTCGGTGGACGCCATGGTGGCCGAGGCGCAGCGCCGCTGGGCTGCCAAAGGCATGGCCGGCGAGGTCGGCTACCTGAACGTGCAGCACCTGGGCGATGCGAATGCCTACGTGAGCGTGTTCCGCGCCGGCACCGACCGGGTCACCCTGACGGGCGAGGGCATCCACTTCAAAGGCACCACCGGCGAGGTGCTGCGCGAAGACCCGCCACCCACGGTGGTGGCCGGTATCAACAACTTTCTGACCGGCCTGCACCTGCAGCACTTCCGCCACTGGCTGCTGCGCTGGATGTACGTGCTGGGTGGCCTGGCGGGGTGCGCGTGCATCGCCACCGGATTCATCTTCTTCGTGGAAAAGCGCAAGCGCCAGCACGCCAGGCAAGGGGTGTCCGGCGCGCGGTGGGTCGATGCCTTCGCGGTCGCCACCGTGACCGGCATGTTGATCGCCACCTTTTCCATGCTGATCGGCAACCGGATGCTGCCCACCGATCTGCCCGCGCGCGGCAGTTGGGAGCAATCCATCTTCTGGGGCGCCTGGGTGCTGGCCTTCTTGCACGGCGTCTGGCGCACGGCCCCGGTGGCGCAGGGCCGCATGGCCCCCGCCTGGGCGGAGCAATGCTGGGCCGCTGCCGCGCTGGCAGTGGCCGCCGTGCTGCTGAACTGGGCCACGACGGGCGACCATTTGCTGCGAACCCTCGGCAACGGCTATTGGCCCGTGGCGGGCATGGACCTGGCCCTGCTGGCCAGCGCTGCAATCGCCGTGGTGGCCGCTCGCAGGCTCCGCCAGCGCGCGCAGGGCGCCGCGGCACCGGCCAGCCGCGCAACCCAGGGTGTACCGGAGGCTTCCCGTGCCTGATGCATTGCTCTTGCTGATCGCCGTGGCAGCCAATATCGCCGGCATGGGGTGGCTGGCCCTGGCCATGGACGTGCACTGGGCCCAGGTGCTCGGCGACCAGGCTCCGCAGTCCCGCCGCACGGTCGTAGCGCTGCGTGTGGCAGGCGCTGCCGCATTGGCCGCATCGCTGGCTTTGTGCCTGAGCGTGGACCATGGCTCGATGGCCTCGCTGGTCTGGGTGATGGCCTTGGCGGGGGCCGCCCTCGGCATCGCTCTAACGCTGGCCTGGCGCCCGAGGACGCTGGGGGTGCTCGTCCCGTGGGTGTCTGCCGCCGCGAATACAGGGCGCTGAGTGAAGCGGCTGACTGAGACGGAAAAAAGAAAACCCGCCGAAGCGGGTTGAAAAGCAGCCCAGGAGGGAGGAGGAGATCGATTGATGCGGGCTGCTGGGTTCCATGATTCCCTGGCCAGCTTAGGCGAGTCTTAAGAATGCTCGCGGTCATCTTCTCGGGTCTGCTGCCTCAGCTACTCCGCGCTTTCTCGGAACTGAACGATGTTTCCCTCCGGGTCGTGCCCGTCGCAGGCACGAAATCCCCGGGCTTCCCATTCGCGCGAAGCAGGGCTCAACGCGCCTCCCAGCGCAACGGCTGCCTCGCGCGTCGCGGCGAGGCTGTCCACGGCAAAGAACAGTTTGACGGGTACATCGATCCTGCGTCGCGGGCCCGAGGAAGGCGCGTCAGAAGCGCTGGATGCGGCAGAGGCCGCCTGAGCGGACCGTGCCGCACCAGCCGGCATGCTGTGGACCACCAACTGCACATCGTCCGACTCCAGCACGATGTGCCCATGCTGCCTCTCGATCACCTGCATCGAGAGCAGCGCTTCATAAAAGCGCGCCATTTGGGGCAGATTCCTCGCAAAAAGGACGGCCCCGGATTTCGGTCTGGTCATTTGCTTTCCTCCCAAGGATTGTTGTTGGAAGGAGGCATTGTGCGGCGCCGGCGAACGCTCAGCGCACCAGAAACACCACCACCACAATCACCGCGCCCAGCGCCAGATTGACGCCCACCCAGGTGCGGATCGAGGCCAGGGCCTTGCCGCCTGCGGCCCAGTCGGAGGCGGCCACGGCGCGCTGCAGGCGCTTGAAGAGGGCGAACCGCACATGGCCGAAGAGGGCGATCATCACGATGCCCAGCGTGGCCATCACCGTCCACGACAGCGGCATGGCGAAGCGGCCGCCCGACTGTGCGGCCGCGCGGGCCACGTTGCCGATCATCCAGAGCCCGCTGGTCAGCACCAGCACGACCGCCACCAGCACCGCGTTCAAGAAGCGCTGCAGCACGCCATGCATGAGTGCCACCCGCTGGGCGGGCTCCAGCGCCTGGGCGGCAGGGCGCAGGAAGAAATGCGCGAACACCATGCCTCCGAGCCAGACGATGAGCGATGCAATGTGAATGAGCTTGAGCGCGGCGTACAACATGGTGGGGTTTTCTTTCTGAGAGGAATCGTGGGGCGCAGCGAGACGATCACCCGATGTGCGGAGAAGGCCGAAAGGAGGCTCTGCAATATCCGCCATGCCTGTGAAAAATGGCACGGCGATTGTTACGAAAACAAACAATCGGCAGGGTGATTGTTAAAACTGCTTCCGATTGTGGCTATCCTCGTGGGTTATCGTGGACGGATCCCCGCGCCGCGCCTGGGGTTACCTTTCCATTCGACCATGACGCTTCCGAAAGCACTGCGACTGCAACGCTGGCCCTGGCTGCCAGGGCTGCTGTGCGTGCTGCTGGGCATTGCGGCCAGCTGGGCGCTGTGGCAGCAGCAGAGCGCTTCGGTGGCACGCATCGCCCGCGAACGGTTCACGCAAGAAGCCCGCTCTTTCACCAGTTCCCTTGAAAACCGCATCGCGGCGCACACCGAACTGGTGGTCGGCCTGCGCAGCCTGTTTCTGGTCAACCCGCGCCTGGGGCGCGCCGATTTCGAGCACGCGGCGCGCGAGCTGCGGCTGGCGCAGCATTACCCCGGCGTGAAGAACGTGGCCTTCACCCGCTACGTGCCGCATGCGGACAAAGCGGCTTTCGAAGCACGGATGCGGGCGGACGACGCGGTGCGCGCGCCGGGGCCGGAAGCTTTCACGATCCGCCCCCCGGGCGACCGGTCGGAATATTACGTGGCCGACTACATCTGGCCGCTGCTGGGCAACGAAAACGTGATGGGGCTGGACGTCGGCTCGCTCCCCGCCACGCTGGCCTCGATCCGCTACAGCCGCGACACCGGGGAGGTGGTCGCCTCAGAGCCCTTCGATCTGCTGCAGGAGCGCGACAACCGCGCGGGCTTCGTCATCCGCCTGCCCGTGTTCGACGACAGCGCGGCCGGCGGGCGCCGCTACATCGGCTCGGTGGCTGCCACCGTGCGCTTCTACGACATGGTCAAGGCCATTCAGTCCGAAGGCCGGCTGCGGGGCGTGGCCATGTCGGTGCGCGACATCGGTTCGGTGCGCGATGCGCAACCCGTGGTCGAGCGCACCTTGCTCGCATTGGAAGCGGGCGTGCGCCCCGCCGTGGAGCGCTACGAACGGGAGCTTCTCGTGCACGACCGGCGCTGGCGGCTGACCTTCCAGCCCATGCAGCCGTTCCTGTCGCGGTCCGAGGCGCAACTGCCCGCGTTCCTGGGCGGTGGCGGCCTTATCGTGACGGCGTTGCTCGCTGCACTGATCACTTTGCTGGTGCGCCGGCGCACGCAGGCCATGAGCTTCGCCACTGCCGCCGGGTCGGCGCTGCGCGAGAGCGAAGAGCGTTTTCGGGCGCTGTTCAACCAGGCGGCGGTGGGCGTGGCGCAGGTCGATGCCAAGACGCGCCGCTTCGTGCGGGCCAACAGCAAGTTCTGCGACATCCTGGGCTACACCGAGGACGAGCTGGCGACCAAGACCGTCGGGTCGATCACGCACCCGGACGACCTCGCGGCGGGCGAATGCCTCATGGAGCAGATCGCCGCGGCGCAGAGCGAAGAATTTCGCTACGAAAAGCGCTACTTCCACAAGGACGGCCGCGTCATCTGGGCAGACCTCACCGTCTCACCCATGCGCATGCCGGGCAGCCCTTCCAACCATTCCATCGCCGTGGTGCAGGACATCACCGAGCGCAAGCAGATGGAAGAGGCCCAGCGCGACAGCGAACTGCGCCTGCGCGGCATCCTGTACCGGCTGCCGGTGGGCGTGTGCCTGGTGCGCAAGGACGGGCAGGTGAGCTTTCGCAACGAACGCTTCGTGCAAATTTGCGGCTACACCGCCGAAGACGCTCCGTCGGTGGACGACTGGTGGCGGCTGGCGTTCCCCGACGCCGGCGAACGCGAACAGGCCATGGCCGACTGGATGGCCGTGTGCGCCGAAGCACCGGACGATGGCGAGGCCGTCGCGCCGCGCGAACACACCATCACCTGCAAGGGCGGGCAGGTCCGCACGGTGGACCTGGCGGGCGTGCTGCTGGGCGACGACCGGCTCATCACCGTGGTGGACATGAGCCAGCACAAGGCGGCCGAGGAAGAGATCCGCTACCTCGCCTACTACGACCCGCTCACGCAGCTGCCCAACCGCCGGCTGCTGCTGGACCGGCTGCAGCAGGCGCTGGCGGCCAGCACCCGGCGCCAGCGGTGCGGCGCCGTGCTCATGCTCGATCTGGACAACTTCAAGACGCTGAACGAAACCCAGGGCCATGAGCGCGGCGACATGCTGCTGCGCCAGGTGGCGCTGCGGCTGCGCGACTGCGTGCAGAGCGAAGACACCGTGGCGCGCCATGGCGGCGACGAATTCGTCGTGGTGCTCGAAGACCTGGGCGACAGCCGGGAAGAGGCCGCAGCCCGCGCCGAGGAAACGGGCCAGAAGATTCTGGCCGCGCTGCGCCGCCCGTTCCTGCTGGAGGGCGAGTCCCACCACAGCACGCTCAGCATGGGCGTGACGATCTTCCAAGGCGTGCGCGAAACGGGGGACGAACTGCTGCAGCGCGCCGACCTGGCCATGTACCAGGCCAAGGCCGGCGGGCGCAACACCCTGCAGTTCTACGACCCGCAGATGCAGGCCTCGGTCGCGGCGCGCGCCGCCCTCGAATCCGACCTGCGCGAAGGCCTGGCGCTCGGGCAGTTCGAGCTGTTCTACCAGCCGCAGATGGACAACGGCCGCATCACCGGCGCCGAAGCGCTGCTGCGCTGGCGCCACCCGGTGCGGGGTTTCGTCTCGCCCGCCCACTTCATTCCACTGACCGAAGAGACCGGCCTCATCCTGCCCCTGGGCGAATGGGTGCTGCAGGCCGCTTGCGCGCGCCTCGCCCTGTGGGCACAGCGGCCGGCGCTGGCCAACCTGGGCCTGTCGGTCAACGTGAGCGCGCGCCAGTTCCACCAGAGCGGCTTCGTCGGGCAGGTGCTCGCCGCGCTGGCCAGCACGGGCGCCGACGGCCGCCGCCTCAAGCTGGAGATGACCGAAAGCCTGCTGCTGCAGGACGTGGAAGACACCATCGACAAGATGGCCCAGCTGCGGGCCTATGGCGTGGGGTTCTCGCTGGACGACTTCGGCACCGGTTACTCCTCGCTCGCGTACCTGAAGCGACTGCCGCTGGACGAGCTCAAGATCGACCAGAGCTTCGTGCGCGACGTGCTCACCGACCCCAACGATGCCGCCATCGCCCGTACCATCGTCGCGCTGGGCACCAGCCTGGGCCTGCGCGTCATCGCCGAAGGGGTGGAGACCGAGGCGCAGCGGGCCTTTCTGGCGCGCAACCAGTGCTACGTGTGGCAGGGCTACCTGCTCAGCCCGCCGCTGCCGGTGGACGGGTTCGAGCGGCTGGTGGTCGATCACGCCGCGGGCCAGAGCCCGCTGATCGTCTGACGCCTGCCGGGCGCCTGGGGCCCCCGCCACATGGCCCCGGAACCGTTTTTTCAGGAGCTGCTCCTTGTTCGAGTTGAAAACCCTGGGGTTGTACGCCGTCACCGCACTGGCCGAAATCGTCGGCTGCTACCTGCCTTGGCTGTGGCTGCGGCAAGGCGCGACCGCGTGGCTGCTGCTGCCGGCCGCTGTGTGCCTGGCGCTGTTCGCCTGGCTGCTCACCCTGCACCCGGCTGCGGCCGGGCGGGTGTATGCGGCCTATGGCGGCGTGTACGTGGCGGTGGCCATCGGATGGCTGTGGGCGGTGGATGGCGTGCGGCCCACGGCGTGGGACGTGGCGGGCGTGACCGTCACCCTGGCCGGCATGGCGATCATCGCCTTCGCCCCTCGCGCGGGATAATGCTACATATTTAATAGCATACTTCCCTAGTGCTGATTGCGCTGGAGGCCGATTTGGTCCATGGCGGCAAAGCGCCGGCCGTGCGCTTCGCCCCAGGGCAGGGCGGCCACCCCGGCACGGTATCATCGGGGGCTCGGGCCGCGCCGCCTCCCGCGGGGCAGCGCGGCCGCGCCGTTTCACGCACCCCCATGCCACCAGCCCGCTGACAGACCCAGACCCGTGCGTCTCAACTCCATCAAACTCGCCGGCTTCAAGTCGTTCGCCGAACCCACCAATTTCATGCTCCCAGGCCAACTGGTGGGCGTGGTGGGTCCGAACGGCTGCGGCAAGTCCAACATCATGGATGCGGTGCGCTGGGTGCTGGGGGAGTCCAAGGCCAGCGAACTGCGCGGCGAGTCGATGCAGGACGTGATCTTCAGCGGCACCACCAGCCGCAAACAGGCCAGCCGCGCCAGCGTGGAACTGGTCTTCGACAACGCCGACCACCGCGCCGGTGGCCAGTGGAACCAATATGGCGAGATCGCCGTCAAGCGCGTGCTCACGCGGGACGGCAACAGCAGCTACTTCATCAACAACCAGCCCGTGCGCCGGCGCGACGTGCAGGACGTGTTCCTGGGCACGGGCCTCGGGCCCCGCGCCTACGCCATCATCGGCCAGGGCACCATCAGCCGGATCATCGAATCGCGCCCTGAGGAACTGCGCCTGTTCCTCGAAGAAGCCGCCGGCGTCTCCAAATACAAAGAGCGCCGCCGCGAGACCGAAAACCGCCTGTCCGACACGCGCGAGAACCTCACGCGGGTCGAAGACATCCTGCGCGAGCTCAACGCCAACCTGGAGCGCCTGGAAAAGCAGGCCGAGGTGGCCGCCCGCTACAACGCGCTGCAGGCCGACGTCACGCTCAAGCAGCACCAGCTGTGGTTCTTGAAGCGCGCCGATGCCGAGGCGGACCAGGCCAAGGTGCGCGCCGACGGCCTGCAGGCCGTGAACGACCTCGAATCGCGCATGGCCGACCTGCGATCGGTCGAGTCCGACCTCGAAACCATCCGCCAGGCGCATTACGCCGCGGGCGACCACGTCAACCAGGCGCAGGGCAAGCTCTACGAGGCCACGGCCGAAGTGGGCCGGCTGGAGGCCGAGATCCGCTACGTGGTCGAAGGCCGCCAGCGCGTGGAACTGCGCCTCGGCCAGCTGGCCGAGCAGATCGCCCAGTGGTCCGCCCGCAAGGAAGAGGCGGAGCATGAGATGGAAAACCTGGCCGGCGCGGGCGTGGATGCGGATGAACGCGCCGAACTGCTGGCCGCGCAGGTCGAAGAACAGGCGATGCAGTTGCCCGACCTGGAGGAAGCGCTGCGGCAAGGCCAGCAGCGCGCCAACGAGCAGCGCGCCGCCGTGGTGCAGGTGCAGCAGCAGATCGGCGTGCTGGCCGCCGAGCAGCGCAGCATCGACGAACAGAGCCGCCAGCTCGACACCCGCCACGAGCGCCTGCGCACCGATCGCAATGCCTTGGCCGCCCCCGACGAAGCACGCCTGGTCAATCTGCGCGAGCAGCTCGAAGCCGCCCGCGAAGGCGCTGAAATGTCCGAGGCGCGGCTGGGCGAGCTGCAGGAATCCGTGCCCCAGCTGGACGAAGACCGCCGCACGCGCCAGCAGGCGGTGAACGTGGAAAGCGCCCGCCAGGCCGACCTGTCCGCACGCATGGAAGCCCTGAAGGCCCTGCAGGAAAAGGTCAAGACGGACGGCAAGCTGCAGCCCTGGCTCGCCCGGCACGGCCTGGATGGCTTGCAAGGCCTGTGGAGCCGCATCCACATCGAACCCGGCTGGGAAAACGCGCTGGAGGCCGCGCTGCGCGAGCGCCTGGGCGCGCTCGAAGTGAGCCGGCTCGACAGCGTGCGCGGCTTTCTCGGCGCCGGTGGCAACGATGCGCCCCCGGCCCGGCTGGCTTTCTACAGCGCGCCACCGGCAGGCGTGCCCGAACCCACGGGCGCGGCCACTCGCCTGTCCGACCTGCTGCGGCTGAACGACGCCGGCCTGCGCGCCGTGCTGACCGACTGGCTGCAGGGCTGCTACACCGCGCAGACGCTCGACGAAGCGTTGAACCGCCGCCCCACGCTGCAGCCCGGTGAAGTGGTTTACGTGCCCACCGGCCATGCGGTGAGCGCGCACAGCGTGAGCTTTTATGCCCAGGACTCCGAGCAATCGGGCCTGCTGGCCCGTGCGCAGGAGATCGAGCACCTCGACAAGGAACTGCGCGCCCAGGCCCTGATCGCCGAAGAGTCGCGCACGGCGCTGGTGCGGGCCGAGTCGGCCTATGCCGACGCCTCGCAGCGGCTCGTGGCCGCGCGCCGCGAAGCCAGCGAAGCGCAAAGCCGTGCGCACGAACTGCAGGTCGAAACGCTGCGCCTGACCCAGTTGGCCGACCAGGCCCGCGCCCGCAGCGAGCAGATCGGTGCCGACCTGGCCGAGGTCGAGGCGCAACTGTCCGACCTGCAGGAGCGCCGCGTGACGGCCGAGGCCCGCTTCGAAGAACTGGACATGCAGCTGGCCGACAGCCAGGAGCGCCACGCCCAGCTCGACGAGCGCGTGATTGCCGCCGAGCGCAAGCTGGCCGAATGCCGCGAGCAGCAGCGCAGCCTGGAGCGGCAGGCGCAAGAGGCCACGTTCTCGCGGCGCAGCCTTGAAGCCCGCCGGGCCGAACTGGCCCGCACGCTCGACACCGCCGGCAGCCAGACGCGCGCCCTGGCCGACGAGCAGCAGCGCGCGCACGACGAGATGGCGCGCCTGTCCGACGCGGCAGCGCAGGGCGGCCTGCAGCAGGCGCTGGACCTCAAGATGGAGCGCGAGAAAGCCCTGGGCGCCCAGCGCAGCGAGTACGACGACCTCACCGCCAAGCTGCGCGCGAGCGACGAGCGCCGCATGCAGCTGGAGCGCGCGCTCGACCCGCTGCGCGCGCGCATCACCGAATTCCAGCTCAAGGAACAGGCCGCGCGCCTGGGCCTGGAGCAATACACCACGCTGCTCACCGATGCGCAGGCCGATCTGGAAGCCGTGGCGCAGTCCATCGAAGCCGGCGGCGTGCGCGCAGCGGGCCTGCAAAGCGAGATCGACCGGCTGCACCGCGAAATCACGGCGCTGGGCGCGGTGAACCTCGCCGCGCTCGAAGAGCTGAACCTGGCACGCGAGCGCAAGACCTTCCTCGATTCGCAGACCGCCGACCTGACCGAAGCCATGACCACGTTGGAAGACGCGATCCGCAAGATCGATGCCGAAACGCGCGACCTGCTCTCGGGCACGTTCGACGCGGTCAACGGGCATTTCGGGCGTATGTTCCCCGAGCTGTTCGGCGGCGGCAATGCCCGCCTCATCATCACCGGCGACGAGATCCTCGACTCCGGGGTGCAGGTGATGGCGCAGCCGCCAGGCAAGAAGAATCAGACCATCCATTTGCTGTCCGGCGGGGAGAAAGCCCTGACCGCCATCGCGCTCGTCTTCGCCATCTTCCAGCTCAACCCCGCGCCGTTCTGCCTGCTGGACGAAGTGGACGCGCCGCTGGACGATGCCAACACCGAACGCTATGCCAAGCTCGTGTCCAGCATGAGCAGCGGCACGCAGTTCCTTTTCATCAGCCACAACAAGATCGCCATGGAAATGGCCGAACAACTGATCGGCGTGACCATGCAGGAGCAGGGCGTGTCGCGTATCGTGGCCGTGGACATGGAGTCCGCACTCTCCATGGCCGATGCCTGAACCCAAGAAGCCGCACGTTTTTTCACCATGAGCAACTTCCAACTCGGCCTCATCATCGCGGGCGGCGTCGTCCTTGCGGCCATCGTCGCCTTCAACGCCTGGTCCGCCCACCGCAACGCCCCCAAACGCGCCAAACCGCCCGAGCCCGACGGCACGGCCGAGCCCGCGTTGCGCCAGGAGCCGGCGTTCGACGCGAGCGGTGCCCCGGTCGAGGGCACCGAAGCACTGAGCGGCAGCGGCGCCGATCCGTCCTTCGAAGGCCACACGGTGGACCTGCGCGATGCGATGCAATTGCCCGTGCCCCCGGCCGAGCGCCGCGGCGGGCTGGACCCGCTGATCGACGCCATCGCGCCCCTGGTGGCCGAGCAGCTCGTCTCGGGCGATGCCGCCCTGGCGGCCCTGCCGCCCACGCGCCGCGCGGGCAGCAAGGCGTTCGCGATCGAGGGCTTCAACGAAACGACCCAGTTGTGGGAAACCCCGGTGCCCGGCCAGCGCTACAGCCATTTCCAGGCCGGCGTGCAGTTGGCCAACCGCGTGGGCGCGCTCAACGAGATCGAGTTTTCGGAGTTCGTCGTCAAGGCCCAGGGCTTTGCCGATGCCATCAACGCCGCGGCCGACTTTCCCGACATGCTGCACGAGGTGGCCCGCGCCCGCGAACTGGACCAGTTCGCCAGCGACCACGACGCGCAGCTCGCCTTCGTGCTGCGCGCGCGCCATGCGGCCTGGAGCCCCGGCTACGTGCAGCAGAACGCCGTGCGGCAAGGCTTCACGGCCGGTGCCATTCCGGGCCGGCTGGTGCTGCCCGCGAGCGGCCCGGGCCTGCCGCCGGTGCTGACCCTCGCGTACGACACCCAGGCGGCGCTGTCGGACGACCCCGAGCAGTCCGCCATCCGCGACATCACACTGAGCCTGGACGTGGCCCAGGTGCACCGCACCGAGCAGCCGTTCGCCCGCCTGCGCGAAGTGGCCGCGGCCCTGGGCGAGGCGATGGATGGCGTGCTGTGCGACCAGAACGGCACGCCGCTGCCCGCCATGACCATGGACCCGATCGCCGCCGACCTGGAACTGCTGTACGACAAGCTCGACAGCCGCGAGCTCTCGGCCGGCTCGCTGCTGGCGCGCCGCCTGTTCAGCTGACCGCACGGCTCCAGCCAGCGGCTTCTCTCTCCCACCGTTCAACGCCCCCCAGACAACAGAGCCCGAGGCCATGGTCAAGAGTTCAGACCTTTTTACCCCTCCAGCGCAGGATTCCCTAGGGCAGGCTGCTATCAAAATAGAAGCACTTCGCGTCCAGCTCAACCAATGGGCGCACCAGTACTACGTGCTGGACGAGCCCACGGTGCCGGACGCCGAATACGACCGCGCCTTCCAGGCCCTGCAGGCGCTGGAGGCGGCGCACCCCGAACTGCTCACGCCCGACTCGCCCACGCAGCGCGTGATCGGCGCGGTGATGGAGGGCCTGTCGCCCGTGCGCCATCGCGTGCCGATGCTCAGCATCCGCACCGAGACCGACACCGAGGCCAGCGGCGCCCGCACCTTCGATGCGCGCGTTCGGCGCGAGCTGAAGCTCACCGAGGCCGATGCCCCGGTCGAATACGTGGCCGAGCCCAAGTTCGACGGCCTGGCCATGAGCCTGCGCTACGAAAACGGCCGCCTGGTGCAGGCCGCCACGCGCGGCGATGGCGAGGTGGGCGAGGACGTGACGCACAACGTGCGCGCCATCCGGCAGATTCCGCTGGTGCTGAACGAACCTTCATCGGCCGGCAAGGGCGCCAATAAGCCGCTGCCCGTGCCGCCCGTGCTCGAAGTGCGGGGCGAGGTGTACATGCGCCGCGACGACTTCGACCAGCTCAACGAACGCCAGCGCGAAGCCGGCGGCAAGACCTTCGTCAACCCCCGCAACGCCGCGGCGGGCGCGGTGCGGCAGCTCGATTCGGGCATCTCGGCGAAACGGCCGTTGAGCTTTTTCGCCTACGGCCTGGGCGACGTCACGCCGGCCGGCGAGGGCGGCCCCGACTTCGGCACGCACTACGACATGCTGCAGACGCTGAAGGCATGGGGCTTTCCCGTGGCGGCGCAGGTGCGGGTGGCGCACGGGGCCGATGAACTCATCGCCTTCCACGAGGCCATCGGCGCCTCGCGCGACCAGTTGCCCTACGACATTGACGGCGTGGTCTACAAGGTCAACCGGCTGGACCTGCAGCGCCAGCTGGGCTTCGTCACGCGTGAGCCGCGCTGGGCCGTGGCGCACAAATACCCGGCGCAGGAGATGGTCACCCGCATGGACGGCATCGACGTGCAGGTGGGCCGCACCGGCAAGCTGACGCCCGTGGCGCGGCTGGCGCCGGTGTTCGTGGGCGGCGTCACCGTCACCAACGCCACGCTGCACAACCTGTTCGAGCTGCGCCGCAAGAAGGCGCGCGTGGGCGACCAGGTGATCGTGCGCCGCGCGGGCGATGTGATTCCCGAGGTCGTGGCCGTGGTGCCGCCGGCGCTGGGCGCGGCCTTGCCCGCCGCCAAGCCGGCCGGCAAAGGCAAGGCTGCAGACGACACCGCAGTGGCCGAAGCCACGGACGCACTGGTGGACCTGGTCGACATGGCCGCTGCCGCCGATGCGGCGGGCAGTGACGTGCCCGTCAGCCTGCCCGCCCCGCCGCGCGATCCCTACGTGCCCAACTTCCGCATGCCGCGGCAGTGCCCGATCTGCGGCAGCGCCGTGGTGCGGGAGAAGGGCGAGGTCAACCACCGCTGCTCGGGCGGGCTGTTCTGCGCCGCGCAGCGCAAGGAGGCCATCCTGCACTTCGCCGCGCGCCGCGCCATGGACATCGAAGGCCTGGGCGACAAGCTGGTGGACCAGCTGGTCGAGGGCCAGGTCATCCGCACCTTGCCCGACCTGTACCGGCTGGGCCTGACCGCGCTCAGCAGCCTGGAGCGCATGGCTGAGAAATCCGCCCAGAACGTGCTGGCCGCGCTGGAAAAATCCAAGCAGACGACCTTGCCGCGCTTTTTGTTCGGCCTGGGGATTCGCCACATCGGCGAGGCCACGGCCAAGGACCTGGCGCGCCACTTCGGCAGCCTGGACGCGATCATGGACGCCAGCGTGGAGCAGCTGCTGGAGGTGAACGACGTCGGCCCCATCGTGGCCGAGGCCATCCGCACCTTCTTCGACCAGCCGCACAACCGCGAGGTGGTGGAGCAACTGCGCGCCTGCGGCGTCACCTGGCCCGAGGGCGCGCCGGCCGAGCGGGCCGTGCTGCCGCTGGCCGGCAAGACCATCGTGCTCACCGGCACCCTGCCGACCCTGAGCCGCGACGAGGCCAAGGACCTGCTCGAAGCCGCCGGCGCGAAGGTGGCGGGCTCCGTCAGCAAGAAGACCAGCTACGTGGTCGCCGGGGAAGAGGCCGGCAGCAAGCTGGTGAAGGCGCAGGAACTGGGCGTGGCGGTACTGGACGAGGCGGGCATGCTCGCGCTGCTGGGGCGCGAGAGCGCCTGACAGCCGTCCTGCACGCCGGATGGCATCACGCACCACCGCATGAAGGCATGACCCCGCCCGTGCAAGGCCAGCCTGCCGCTGAAACCACTCGTTTGCTATATTTTTAATAGCTGCCAGCGCATATCAGTCTTGCGCTGCGGCCCTTTTTAATCCAGAAGCCTCCGATGCCCCCTGTGCTTGCCTCCCTGCGCGCGCGCCTCGCCGCGTTCATGGCCCTCTGCCTGGGGCGCATCGCGCCGCCGCTGCGGCGCGCGTCCGCCTTCGTCGGCCGCCACCGTTCGCTGCGCACCGTGCTGTGGGCGCTGGCCGCCGTGCCGGTGGCGCTGCTGCTCTATGTGGTGGCGCTCGTCCCGTTCACGCCGGCCATCAGCGACATCCGCAAAGCCAAGACCGAGCAGCCGGCGCACCTGGTGTCGGCCGATGGGCGTCTGCTGGCCGAATACAAATGGGTGAACCGCGAATGGGTGCCGCTGGAGAGCATCGCCCCGGCCGTGAAGGACGCGCTGATCGCCACCGAAGACCACCGCTTCTACGACCACTTCGGGCTGGACTGGCGGCGCACGGCGTCGGCGGTGATCCGCACGCTGGGCGGCGACAAGCAGGGTGGCTCGACCATCACGCAGCAGCTCGCGCGCAATCTATACCCCGAGGACATCGGCCGCGCGCCAACGCTCACGCGCAAGCTGAAAGAGGCGATCACCGCGCTCAAGATCGAGGTGCTGTACTCCAAGGACGAAATCCTGGAAACCTACCTGAACACGGTGCCGTTCCTGTACAACGCCTACGGCATCGAGATGGCCGCGCGCACGTACTTCGACAAGTCGGCCGACAAGCTCACCGTGCTGGAGAGCGCCACGCTCATCGGCATGCTCAAGGGCACGAGCTACTACAACCCGGTGCTCAACCCCGAGCGCGCGCAGGAGCGGCGCAACACCGTGCTGTCGCAGATGAAAAAGCGCGGCAAGCTCTCCGCCGAGGAATACGACACGCTGTCGCGCCGGCCGCTGCGCATCCGCTTCGAGCGCCAGATCGAAACCGCCGGCCCCGCGCCGCACCTGGCGCAGCAGTTGCGCAAGCAACTCATCGACTGGGCCGACCGCAACGGCTACAGCCTGTATGCCGACGGCCTGGTGATCCGCACCACCATCGATTCGCGCCTGCAGACGCTCGCCAACCAGGCCGTCGCCCGCCAGGGCCGGCAACTGCAGGGCGTGGCCGATGGCGCCTGGGCATCGCGCAACGCATGGAACCCCAAGGGGCCGCTGGTGCAGGCGCTGGTGCGCGAATCGGCGCAGTACGAAGCCGCCGTGGCCAAGGGCGCCACGCCCGAAGACGCGCTGAAGGACCTGCTGGACGACGCCCCGTTCATGCGCCAGTTGCGCCAGCAGAAGACGCGCTTGCAGGCCGGCTTCCTGGCGCTTGATCCGCGCAGCGGCGAGGTGCGCGCGTGGGTGGGCAGCCGCGATTTCGCGGTCGATCCGTTTGACCACGTGCAGGCCGCACGGCGCCAGCCGGGCTCCACGTTCAAGCCCTTTGTCTATGGCGCGGCCTTCGCCAATGGTTTGCTGCCCACCGACACGCTGATGGACGAAGCCGTGGAAATTCCCCTGGGTGGCCGGCAGGTCTGGCGCCCCACGGACGAAGGCCCGCCCAGCAACGAGCCCATGACGCTGGCCGACGGCCTGGCGTTTTCCAAGAACACCATCACCGCGCAAGTCATGCAAAAGGTCGGCCCCGAACGCGTGGCGCAACTGGCCCGGGCCATGGGCGTGCGCGAGTCCAAGCTGGACGTGGTGCCTTCGCTCGCGCTGGGCACCAGCCCCGTCACGCTCAAGGAAATGGTCGCCGCCTACGGCACCATCGCCAATGGCGGCCAGTACCGCGCACCCATCGTCATCAGCCGCATCGAAGACAAGAACGGCAAGGTGCTGGAAGACTTCGCGCCCGCCGACCCCGAACGCGCCGCAGGCCTCGGTGCCGTGCAGGCGCTGCGCGACGCCATGCGCGGCGTGATCGACAAGGGCACGGGCGTGGCCGTCCGCACGCGCTACGGAATCACGGCCGACGTGGCGGGCAAGACCGGCACCACGCAGGACAACACCGACGGCTGGTTCATCCTGATGCACCCGCAACTCGTCGCGGGTGCCTGGGTGGGCTTCAACGACGGCCGTATCACCCTGCGCAGCGACTACTGGGGGCAGGGCGCGCACAGCGCGCTGCCAATGGTGGGCGAGGTGTTCCAGCAAGCCTTGCGCACCAAGGTGATCGATGCGCGCGAGCGCTTCATCGACGAGGAAGAAAAGGGCGGCTGGGTGGACAACGCCGTGGGCGGCATGCGCAACTGGGTCTACGACCTCTTCGGCCGCCGCACCGGCCCGGCCGCCGATGCGCCCCCGGTGCCGCCAGGCAGCGCCGTGCCGGTGCCCGCGCGCCCTGCGTCGGACGCCTCCGCGCCCCTGAACCCACCCGAGGCGCCCGAGATCACCGAGGCCCCGCTGGTGCCGCTCCAGAACGCGACGCCCGAAGCGACCCCCGCCACAGCGCCGATGGAGGAGGGTGCGCAAAATGGTTCGCCGTCCGGCGCCGCCTTCGGCGGGCAGCAGCCTGCGCCCACCGCGCCGCCCGCGCAGGCCTCGCCGCAGGGCGCCCAGTTCGGCGGCTCGCCGGGTTCGAATGCTGCAGCCCCGGCGCCTTCGGCTGCGGCCTCTGCGGGAGGTGGTTTGCCCTTCTTCATCGAGTCCAAGCCTTGAAGGTTTGAATCATCCCCGCGAAAGCGCGCGTCCCTACAATGCCTGACTTCAAGGGAGAGCCACTGGCTGGTATTTGCTGGTGGGCAATACAACAAACGCATGACCGTCAGCGTGACGCCAAACTTTCAAGATATCTGGAAAAACCATCCAAACGTCAAAGGCGATGCGCCTCTGCTGAACAAAGCGGCCTACGAAAACCAGTGCGCTATTAATTTTTCAGCGGCCCTCATGCGTGCCGGCGTGGACTTCAAAACATTTCGAGGGGTTCGATCCTGGCAACAGGGTACAGAGAAGTACCCCATCCGTGCGCAAGAGGTGGCCGACTGGGTGGCTGCTGGGGGAACACGCTTGCCGATACGCATGGAAAAGTTCACAGGCGCGCAGGCATTCGGCCGCGCAGAGAGCAGTGCGGGCATGAAGGACCGGAGTGGGCTCGTGTTCTTTCAAAACTACTGGGGGCCAGGAATGCAGGGGGACCACATCGACTTGTGGAACGGTAGCCGGCTCAGCGACCGTGGGTCATGGCTGCGCATTCACTTACGCATCGGCGGTTTTGGCGTCCATAGCATTTTTAGCGACGTTTCCGATATGGAAAAAGCACAGGCCGTATGGTTCTGGCAACTCGCATGAAAGCCGCTCTCCACGTCATTTTCGGGGCACTGTTGGGCGCTGCTTTCGGCGTGCTGGGCTCGGTGGCGTACGACCGCCTGTTTGGGGCGGGTTACCCCCTCAATGATGAGCAATCCAACACGTTGGCAATCGTGTTGGTGTTCGGGGTTTTGCCGGCATCCATGCTGGTTGGGGCGATCGCCGGCTATGCACTGCATCGGCGGCGTGTGCGCAAGATTTGATCGGGGTGCTTTCAAGGGTGCCGGCGAGTTATCGACGGCCATGGTTATCGCCCACACATGCTTTCCGCACGCCACAGGCCGCAGCGCGACCGCGCTCCGCTATGCTTGCCAGCGGTGCGTTCGCGGCCGGAGCGAAGGCCGGCGCGCCGTTGCGATCCTCCCCTTCAACCTCTGGATACCCCCGCCATGATTGCTCGAAAAATGCGTTCCCTGGTCACCGCCGGCGCCGTGATCTGCCTGTCGCTCATGACCGCTGCCCACGCAGGGCCCCGGCTGGACAAGATCATGGAGGGCAAGGTGCTGCGCGTGGGCACGCCCGGCGACTACCGCCCCTTCGCCATCAAGACGGATGGCGGCTACAGCGGCCATGACATCGATGTGATCGAACTCATGGCCAAGGAGATGGGGGTCAAGGTCGAATACGTGGCGACGAGCTGGCCCAACCTCATGAAGGACCTGCAGGCCGACAAGTTCGACGTGGCCGTGGGCGGCATCACCCGCAACGTGACGCGCATCCGCCAGATCGAAATGCTTCCAGGCTACGCGCCGTTCGGCAAGGTCGCGCTGGTGCGCACGGCGGACAAGGCCCAGTACCAGACGCTGCAAGACCTGAACAAGCCAACCGTGCGCGTCATCAAGAACCCGGGCGGCACCAACGAAACCTTCGTGCTGCAGAACCTGACCGCCGCGCAGGTCAGCACCCACGAAAAGAACGCCGAGATTCCGGCGCTCATCGCCGACGGCAAGGGCGACGTGATGATCACCGAAACCTACGAAGCGCTGTACTACGCCAAGGCCGATCCACGCCTGACGGCCGCCTTCGTCAACGCGCCGCTCACGCCGACCAACACCCTGGGCTTCATGCTGCCCAAGGACGACGCCGACTATTCGCGCGTGATGGAATTCGTCTGGGGCCTGCTGGACGCACGGGGCACGCTCAAGCAGTCGGCCGACAAGTGGCTGAAGTGATGTGACCGAGGGCCAGGCCAGGCCTGGCTTCTTGGCACCGCAAAGCGCGGTGTGGTGGTACTGAAGGGCGCGGAGCACACGGGTTGTGCTTCGCGCCTTTTTTGATGGAGCTGATAGAGCCGCTCCGTGCCCGCTGAGTGATCGGTCAGTCGATGTCCACGCAGTGCAGGCCGAACTGGCCGGCCTTGCGGTCGGCGAAGAAGCGCTCCAGCGTGGTCTTTACGGTGCGAAAGGCGATCTCGTCCCAGGGGATTTCGTCTTCGCCGAACAGGCGCGCTTCCAGGGTTTCGTAGCCGGGGTGGAACTCGTCGCTCAGCAGCTTGGCCAGGTAGAACAGGTGGACCTGGCCCACGTGGCTCACGTTCAGCAGGCTGAACAGCGGGCCCATCTGGATCTGCGCGCCGGCCTCTTCATCGGTTTCGCGCTCCGCGCCCTGCGCGGTGGTCTCGTTCAGTTCCATGAACCCGGCCGGCAAGGTCCATTTGCCCAGGCGCGGCTCGATGGCACGCCGGCACAGCAGCACCTTGTCGCGCCACACGGGCACGGTGCCAACCACGTTCAGCGGGTTCTCGTAATGGATGGTGTGGCAGGCCGGGCAGACGGCACGCGGCTTGGTGTCGCCGTCGTCGGGAATGCGGTACACCACGGCCGTTCCGCATTCGCGGCAGTGCTTGATGGGGCTGCGGAAGGTCATTCGGTTTTCAGGAAATGGGGCGCAAAGCGGTGGCAGGGTCTGCATGCCCGTGGCATCGGCCATGGCAGGCATGCAGCGCGGCAGGCAGGATCAGGCGACGCTCACGCGCAGCGTGCCCAGGCCGTCCACGCCGCCTTCGAGCGTGTCGCCACGCACCACGGCAGCCACGCCTTCGGGCGTGCCGGTGTAGATCAGGTCGCCGGGCTGCAGCTCCCACGCGGCCGACAGGTGCTCGATGGTTTCGGCGATGTTCCAGATCAGCTGCGAGACGTTGCTGCGCTGGCGGTCGTCGCCGTTCACCTGCAGCCAGATCGCGGCCTTTTGCACATCGCCCGCCTGCGCCGCCGGCGTGATCGGGCCGATGGGTGCGCTGTGCTCGAAAGCCTTGCCGATCTCCCAGGGGCGGCCCTGCTTTTTCATGTCGTTCTGCAGGTCGCGGCGGGTCATGTCCAGGCCCACGGCATAGCCGTACACGTGCTGCAGGGCATCGGCCGCGGCGATGCCTTTGCCGCCCTTGCCGATGGCGACCACCAGCTCGATCTCGTGGTGCAGGTTGGCGGTGAGGGTGGGGTAGGGCAGCGAGCCGGTCTTTCCGGCATCGACGACGACCAGGGCGTCGGCGGGCTTCATGAAGAAGAAGGGCGGCTCGCGGCCGGTGAAGCCCATTTCCTTGGCGTGCTCTTCGTAGTTGCGGCCCACACAGTAGATGCGGTGGACGGGAAAGCGGTCGGTGGTGCCCACCACGGGCACGCTGGCCACGGCGGCGGGAGGAATCACATAGCTCATGTCTGCCTTTCTTCGGAAGGGGACTGCGCGCAGTGGCGGGCCGTGCGGGCCGGGTCCGCGCGCAAACCGGCAGTGTGCCATGGCGCCGGGGCGGTCGCTGTCCCCGGCAGGGCGGCGTTATGCTCGCCGGACCATGAAGCTGTTCAACTACTTCCGTTCGTCGTCCTCGTACCGCGTGCGCATCGCGCTGGGACTCAAGGGCCTGCCTTACGACTACGTGCCGGTGCACCTGGTGCGCGCCGAGCACCGCCTTCCCGCCTATGCGGACAAGCTGGGCGACCCGCTCCTGCCGGCCCTGGTCACCGACGATGGCCACACGCTGGCGCAATCGCTGGCCATCATCGAATACCTGGACGAAACCCACCCCGAGCCGCCTTTGCTGCCCGCCGACCCGCTCGGCCGTGCCCAAGTGCGGGCGCTGGCGCAGATGATCGCCTGCGAAATCCATCCCATCAACAACCTGCGCGTGCTCAAGTACCTCACGCAGGAACTGCAGCAGAGCGAAGAAACCAAGAGCGCCTGGTACCACCACTGGACGCGCAACGGCCTGGCCGCCTTCGAGCGCCAGCTCCAACTGCTGGCGAAGGAGCGGGAAGCCGCCGGGCTCGCTCCCTCGCAGTTCTGCTGGGGCGATACGCCCACGCTGGCCGACTGCTGCCTGGTGCCGCAGATCTTCAACGCCCAGCGTTTCCGCGTGGACCTGGAAGGGCTGCCCCTCACCATGGCCGCGTGGGAGTCCGCCATGTCGCTGCCGGCCTTCCAGGGCGCGCATCCTTCCACCTGCCCGGACCACGAAGCCTGACGGCCCCGGCACCGATGCCCGTGGCTTCCCCCAACCCCGCCTGGCTGTTGCCGGACTGGCCGGCGCCCGCCCATGTGCGTGCGCTGTGCACCACCCGAGCCGGCGGCGTGAGCGCTGCGCCCTATGACTCGCTCAACCTGGGCGACCACGTGGGCGACGACCCGAACGCCGTGCAGAGCAACCGGCAGATCCTGCACGCGGCACTGGGCTGGGGCGCGGGCCATACCGCCCGGCCGGTCTTTTTGCGACAGGTGCATGGGGGGCGGGTCGAGACGCTCGGCCCCGGCACCGAGGACGGCACCGAGGCGGATGCCTGCACGGCCACCGAACCGGGCGTGGCCTGCACGATCATGGTCGCCGACTGCCTGCCGGTGCTGCTGACCGACACGCGCGGCACCCGGGTGGCCGCCGCACACGCCGGCTGGCGGGGCCTCGCCGGCGAAGGTGGGCGCGGTGTGCTGGAAGCGGCCTTGGAGTGTTTTAGGCCTCCAGCGCAATCAGCACTAGGGAGTAATGCTATAAAAGATATAGCAAACGCTGCGGCGCCTGCCCATCCTTCCCTGCCCCCTTCGGGCGATTGCATGGCCTGGCTGGGCCCCTGCATCGGCCCGACCGCCTTCGAAGTGGGCGCCGAAGTGAGGGCGGCGTTTTGCGATGCGAGTGCTTCGGCCGAGCGGCACTTCAAGCCGCAGGGCGGTGGCAAGTACCTGGCTGACTTGGCCGGCCTGGCGCGGCAGCGGCTCGCGGCGCTGGGCTTCGAGCGGGTGTACGGCAACGACGGCAGCGCCGCGTGGTGCACCGTCAGCCAGCCATCACATTTCTTTTCGCACCGATACGGCAGCGCCTTCGGGGGCAGTGGACGATTCGCCGCCTGCATCTGGCTCGACCGCCCCACCGAGGGTTGAGGGCGGCGGCGCCACTTCCGGTGCTTGCGCCGCCCCTTCGGTTTTTGCCGCGGCGGCGGCATTCTGGGCAGCCGCTGCCTGCGCTTCCCGCTCGGCCAGTTGCCGGGCATGGATGGCTCGCTTGCGGCCCGGCGTGCCGAGGATGTACACCACGATGGACATGGGCAGCAGCCCGTAGAAGGCGAATGTGATGATGGCGCCGAGCACCGTGCCGGTCGGGGCCATGGCTTCGGCCACCGCCATCAGCAGCGTGACATACAACCATCCAATGACAACGAGATACATGTTTCAGCCCGGGTTCGAAGGCAGTTGGTGAAAAAAGGCAAGCGTCGTTGCCACGGGCCTCGCCGCTCGGCAACAATGGCCGCAACGGTCCGCCCCTGACGGACCGCCTATTCTTGTGGAGGAGACAAACATGGCGGATTCTGAATCACCCTGGGGGCCGAGTGCCCAGCAATTCCAGCAGATTCTCGGCAAAGGCTGGACCGAGGCGATGCAGGCCTTCCAGCAAGCGGCGCCCGCCGGTGCCGCAGGCGCCTCGCCCGTGGCGCCCGTCAAGCTGGACCCGGAAAAACTCACCGCCCTGCAGCAGCAGTACCTGAAAGACGCCACCGCGCTCTGGACGCAAGGCGCGCAGCCCGCCACCACGGGTGACCGCCGGTTCAGCGGCGAGGCCTGGGCGCAGAACCCCCTGGCGGCCTTTTCGGCTGCGGCCTACCTGCTCAATGCCCGCACCCTCATGGGCCTGGTCGATGCGGTCGATGCCGACGCCAAGACCCGCGCGCGCATCCGCTTCGGTGTGGAGCAATGGATGGCCGCCATGGCGCCCAGCAACTTTCTTGCCTTCAATGCCGAAGCGCAGAAGAAGGCCATCGAAACCAAAGGCGAGAGCATCGCCAAGGGCGTCGCCAACCTGCTGCACGACCTGCGCCAGGGCCATGTGTCGATGACCGACGAAAGCCTGTTCGAGGTCGGCCGCAACGTGGCCACCACCGAGGGCGCCGTCGTGTTCGAGAACGCGCTGTTCCAGCTCATCGAATACAAGCCGCTGACCGACAAGGTGCACGAGCGCCCCTTCCTCATGGTGCCGCCGTGCATCAACAAGTTCTACATCCTGGACCTGCAGCCCGAGAACTCGCTGATCCGCCATGCCGTGAGCGAAGGGCACCGCACCTTCGTCGTGAGCTGGCGCAACCCCGACGACACGCTGGCCGACAAGACCTGGGACCACTACGTCGAAGAAGGCGCGATGGCCGCCATCGACGTCGTGCAGGCCATCACCGGCGCGGCGCAGATCAACGCCCTGGGCTTTTGTGTCGGCGGCACCATCCTGGGCAACGCCCTGGCCGTGCTGGCCGCGCGAGGCGAAGAGCCCGTGGCCAGCGCCACCTTCCTGACCACGCTCATCGATTTTTCCAACACGGGCATCCTGGACGTGTTCATCGACGAAGCGTTCGTCCAGTTCCGCGAGCTGCAGATGGGCAAGGGCGGAATGATGAAGGGGCAGGACCTGGCCTCGACGTTCAGCTTCTTGCGGCCCAACGACCTGGTGTGGAACTACGTGGTGGGCAACTACCTCAAGGGCGAAACGCCGCCGCCGTTCGACCTGCTGTACTGGAACAGCGACAGCACCAATCTGCCCGGTCCGTTCTACGCCTGGTACCTGCGCAACTTCTACCTGGAAAACAACCTCGTGCAGCCCGGCCGGCTGACCGTGTGCGGCGAGGCGATCGACCTGAATCTGGTGGACCTGCCGGTGTACATCTATGGCTCGCGCGAGGACCACATTGTGCCCATCGACGCGGCGTATGCGTCTACGCAGGTGTTTCCGGGCAAGAAGCGTTTCGTCATGGGAGCGTCCGGCCACATCGCCGGCGTGATCAACCCGCCGTCCAAGAAAAAGCGCAGCCACTGGCTGCGCGAAGACGGCCAGTTGCCTAAAACGCTCGACCAATGGCTGCAGGGAGCGACCGAACACCCCGGCAGCTGGTGGACCGACTGGTCCCGCTGGCTCAAGGGCCACGCGGGCAAGATGGTGCCGGCGCCCAAGGGGTATGGCCGCAGCCCGCGCTTCAAGGCCACCGAGCCGGCCCCGGGCCGGTACGTCAAGCAGAAGGCCTGACGCCGTTCCCGCGTAACCGCTGCTGCGAGAATCGGCCGCACGAGCGCGCCGACCTCCGCATTCGCATTGCCTCCCCCGTTTTCGAGATTCCCGTTTCTGCACAAAAAGGACTGATATGGAAGACATCGTCATCGTTTCCGCCGTTCGCACGGCCGTGGGCAAGTTTGGCGGCGCGCTCGCCAAAACCCCCGCCACCGAGCTGGGCGCCATCGTCATCAAGGAAGCACTGGCTCGCGCCAAGGTGCCGCTCGACCAGGTCGGCGAAGTGATCATGGGCCAGGTGCTCACCGCAGGCGTCGGCCAGAACCCGGCGCGCCAGGCCATGATGAAAGCCGGCGTGGCCAAGGAAACGCCCGCGCTCACCATCAACGCCGTCTGCGGCTCGGGCTTGAAGGCCGTGATGCTGGCGGCCCAGGCCGTCGCCGCGGGCGACAGCGACATCGTGGTGGCCGGCGGCCAGGAGAACATGAGCCTGTCGCCCCACGTGCTCAACGGATCGCGCGACGGCCAGCGCATGGGCGAATGGAAGATGGCCGACACCATGATCGTGGACGGCCTGTGGGACGTCTACAACCAGTACCACATGGGCATCACTGCCGAGAACGTCGCCAAGGAACACGGCATCACCCGCGAGCAGCAGGATGCACTGGCCTTGGGCAGCCAGCAAAAGGCCGCCGCCGCGCAAGGCGCGGGCAAGTTCGCCGACGAGATCGTGACCGTCAGCCTGCCCCAGAAAAAGGGCGACCCGGTGCTCTTCAATGCCGACGAATACCTCAACCGCAAGACCAACGCGGAAGCGCTTTCGGGCCTGCGCCCGGCCTTCGACAAAGCCGGCTCGGTCACGGCCGGCAATGCCTCGGGCCTGAACGACGGCGCCGCCGCCGTGGTGGTGATGAGCGGCAAGAAAGCCGCCGAGCTGGGCCTTGAGCCACTGGCGCGCATCGTCTCCTACGGCACGAGCGGCCTGGACCCGGCGACCATGGGCATGGGCCCGGTTACCGCCACGCGCAAGGCCCTGAAGCGGGCTGGCTGGACGGCCGACGATGTGGACCTGTTCGAGCTGAACGAGGCTTTCGCGGCCCAGGCCTGCGCAGTCAACCAGGCCTTGGGCCTGGACCCTGCCAAGGTCAACGTGAATGGCGGCGCCATCGCCATCGGGCACCCCATCGGTGCGTCCGGCTGCCGGGTGCTCGTCACCTTGCTGCATGAAATGAAGCGCCGCGACGCTAAAAAGGGCATCGCCGCCCTGTGCATCGGCGGCGGCATGGGCGTGTCGCTCGCGGTCGAGCGGGCCTGAGGCGAGAGCCTAAGGCAGGGCGGCACAGCGTGCCGCCCTGCCACCCGCTGAAGCCGGACATGAACCGCACCGCAAACGGTGCGGTTTTTTTTAACCGCAGCCGCTCGGTGCTGCGGTTCTGATAGCACGCAGGCCGCGCAGTGCTTTGTCAGAATTTGCAAGGCTCGGTGTTTTCCAGAGCGGCCAGGCGTGGAATCTTGGGTAGAGTGCTTGCGTGAATCGTTGATAAGGAGAACTCACATGAACCAGAAAGTAGCGTATGTCACAGGGGGCATGGGTGGCATCGGAACGGCCATCTGCCAGCGTTTGCACAAGGATGGATTCAAGGTCATCGCCGGTTGCGGCCCCACGCGCGACCACGCCAAATGGCTGGCCGAGCAGAAGGCGCTGGGCTATTCCTTCTATGCATCGGTCGGGAATGTCGGCGACTGGGATTCGACCGTGGAGGCATTCACGGCCACCAAGGCCAATCACGGCACCATCGACGTGCTGGTGAACAACGCCGGCATCACGCGTGACCGCATGTTCCTCAAGATGTCGCGCGAAGACTGGGACGCGGTCATCGAAACCAATCTGAACAGCATGTTCAACGTGACCAAGCAGGTTGTGGGCGACATGGTGGAAAAAGGCTGGGGCCGCATCATCAACATCAGCAGCGTGAACGGCGAAAAGGGCCAGGCAGGCCAGACCAACTATTCCGCTGCCAAGGCCGGCATGCATGGCTTTTCAATGGCTCTGGCGCAGGAGCTGGCCAACAAGGGCGTGACCGTGAACACGGTGAGCCCGGGCTACATCGGCACCGACATGGTCAAGGCCATCCGCCCTGACGTGCTGGAAAAGATCGTTGCCACGGTCCCGGTCAAGCGCCTGGGCGAGCCGAGCGAAATCGCGTCGATCATCGCCTGGCTGGCTTCGGAAGAGGGTGGCTACGCGACCGGGGCCGATTTCTCGGTCAACGGCGGTCTGCACATGGGCTGAACGAGGAGTGCCGCCGCGGATGCGGCACGGTCCAGACAACAAAAACCCCGCAGATGCGGGGTTTTTTAATGGGGGGGGAGAAAAGGGGGAGGTGAAGGAGGCGCTCGCAGTGGCTGGGAATTCGATGGATCGTCGAGCCTTCTGGTCGTTGCGCCGGCCTTCAGAGGCGGGCCGGTGCGCGCTTGCGGTCGCGTTCGTCTTCGGGCCAGGCGGACATGATAGCGGTGGTATTCATTCGGTTATCTCCTGTGATGGATGAACAACGCCCGGCCTGGAAAGCGCGTTGACAGAAGAATGCAAAAAAACGCAACCAGTCGAGCGCGATTTTTTTGCTCCTGAATTCATAGCTAAAAACCGTTGACACAATTGCGGCTAAACCTCAATTCAGTGTCAATGGTTACATGGTTTTACGCTTCGCCCGCTTGAGATTCGAGGGCTTCTACTTCGGACGACAGCTCCAGCCACCTCTCCTCCAGCGATTCGGTTTCGTCGCTGCAGGCTTTCAGCCGGCGGCCGTTTTCCGCGATGTCGGCGGGCGGCAGGGCCTGGGTGAGCCGCTCTTCGATCTGCGCCTTCTCAGCCGTGAGCGCTGCCAGCCGCTGATTGATCTGCTCCAACTCGCGTTTTAAAGGACGCGTTTTCTCCGCCAGTTGCTGCCGCGCCTGAGCGCCTAGCTTGCGCTGTTCCCGGGCATCCTTCGCCACGGGAGCGTTGGTTGCCGCCGATGCGGGCGAGGGGGCAGCAGCCGGCGCGGCTGCTACCGGTGCTGGCGCTGCCACCGCCACGGGCGCCGCCGATGCTGCCGATTCCGCGGCTTTGGCCTGTTCGCGCAGGCGTTTGGACTCATCCAGCAGGTAGCGCTGGTAGTCGTCCAGGTCGCCGTCGAACGGACCGACCACACCACGCCCCACCAGCCAGAATTCGTCGCATACCGCACGCAGCAGCGCCCGGTCATGGCTGACCAGCATGACGGTGCCTTCGAACTCGTTGAGCGCCATGGACAGCGCCTCTCGGGTGGCCAAATCCAAGTGGTTGGTTGGCTCGTCCAGCAGCAACAGGTTGGGGCGCTGCCACACGATCATCGCCAGCACCAGGCGGGCTTTTTCGCCGCCGCTCATGGTGCCCACGGCCTGCTTGACCATGTCGCCCGAGAAATTGAAGCTGCCCAGGTAGCTGCGCAGGTCCTGCTCGCGGCTGGGTTCGCGGGCGTTGGGGCCGAGTTCCCGGGCCAGGCGGATCATGTGCTCCAGCGGGTTGTCGCCGGGGCGAAGAACGTCCAGTTCCTGCTGGGCGAAGTAGCCGATCGACAGGCCTTTGCCCTCGATGACCGAGCCGGCCAGCGGCTTCATCTCCCGCGCGATTGTCTTGACCAACGTGGACTTGCCCTGCCCGTTGGCGCCCAGAATGCCGATGCGCTGGCCTGCCAGCACCGAGCGGCTCACATGCCGCAGGATGGTCGTCGGCTCGCCTTCTTCGGGCGTGTACCCGAACGACGCATCGCTGATCGCCAGCATCGGGTTCGGCAGGTTGACCGGCTCCTTGAATTCGAACGTGAACTCGGCCTCGGCCAGCAGCGGTGCGATCTTTTCCATGCGCTCCAGCGCCTTGACGCGGCTTTGCGCCTGCTTGGCCTTGCTGGCCTTGGCCTTGAAACGGTCGATGAATTTCTGCAGGTGGGCGATCTTGTCCTGCTGTTTGGCAAACGATGCTTGCTGCAGTTCGATCTGCTGCGCGCGCAGTTCTTCGAAGCGGCTGTAGTTGCCGCCATAGCGGTTCAGCTGCGCGTTTTCGATCTGCAGCGTGACGTTGGTGATCGCATCCAGGAATTCGCGGTCATGGCTGATCACGATCAGCGTGCCAGCGTAACGCTTGAGCCACGCTTCCAGCCACACCAGGGCGTCCAAGTCCAAGTGGTTGGTGGGTTCGTCGAGCAGCAGCAGGTCGCTCGGGCTCATCAGGGCCCGGGCCAGTTGCAGGCGCATGCGCCAGCCGCCCGAGAAGCTGTTGACGGGGTTTTCGAGTTCGGAGACCCGAAACCCCAGCCCCAGGATCAACGCCTGCGCACGCGGCACGGCGTCATGGTCGCCGGCGTCGGCCAGGTCGGAATAGGCGTGGGCAATGGCCATGCCGTCTTCTTCCTGCTCGGCTTTGATCAAGGCCTGACGCAACTCGGCCAGGCGCGTGTCGCCGTTCAGCACGAATTCGGTGGCAGGTTCCGAGGTTTCGGGCATGTTCTGCGCCACCTGGGCCATGCGCCATTGCGGCGGCACGAAGAAGTCGCCGCCGTCTTCATGCAGCGTGCGGTTGAGCAGGGCGAACAGGCTGGATTTGCCCGCGCCGTTGCGACCGACAAGGCCCACGTTTTCACCGGGATTGATGGTGACGGAAACGCGGTCGAGCAAGACCTTCGCGCTGCGGCGCAAGGTGACGTTTTTGAGTGTGATCATCGATAAAAACCAACAAGGGGCGTGCCAAGACACCCGGGGGAAAATCAAAAGACCGGCAAGGCCGGCCGGGCGCGCGCCGAACCCGGCGTGCGCGGAGAAGGTGAAGGGCGCGCTGAGCGCACTTCCTGTGCGGTACGGATCAGGTCGGATGCGCCACCAAAGCCTCGCGGGTGATCAGCAGCACCTGGTCTTCGCCTGCGCTGGTGTCGAGCCAGAACACGGGAAGGTGCGGAAAAGCCGCTTCGAAATGGCTGCGCTCGTTGCCGATCTCCAGCACCAGCACGGCCTGCTCGCTCATGCAGCCGGGCGCCTGCGCCAGCAGGCGACGGATGAAGTCCATGCCATCGGTGCCGCCAGCCAACGCCAGGGCGGGCTCGGCGCGGTATTCCTCAGGCAGTGCCGCCATGCTCTGCGCGTTCACATACGGCGGATTGCACAGGATCAGATCCCAGGGGCCGGGCACCGAGTCCAGGCCGTCCGACAGTTGCAGGGCCACGCGGTCCTGCAGGCCATGCTTTTCCACATTGATGCGGGCGACGTCGAGCGCGTCGGGCGAAATGTCGGCGCCGGTCAACTGCACGTCCGGGTAGACCATCGCGGCCAGGACCGCCAGGCTGCCATTGCCGGTGCACAGGTCCAGCACGGCGCGCGTGTCCTCGCCAAGAAAGCCGTCGATGCCGCCATCCTCAGGCGGATTGACCAGCAGTTCGGCGATGAAGCTGCGTGGCACGATGGCTCGCTCGTCCACGTAGAAGGGCACGCCCTGCAGCCACGCTTCGCGCGTCAGATAGGCCGCTGGCTTGCGCGTGGCGATGCGTTCTTCGAACAGTGCGGTCACACGGGCCTGGTCGGCCGTGGCGACCGTGCGGGCCTCGATGGGCTCGGGGCCGTCGTCCAAGGGCTCGTCCAGCGGAATGCCCAGGCACCACAGCACGAGCCACACGGCCTCGTCGTGTGCGTTGGCCGTGCCGTGGCCGAACGCCACGCTCGATGTTTCGAGCCGCGCCGTGCCGGACGCGATCAGCGCGCCGACGGTATCGCCTTGCACGGCGGCGGGGTTGCCGGATGGTTGCGGGTCGGTGCTCATGCGGTGGCTTGCGCGTTCAGGTGGTCGAGCGTGCGGCGGTAAATGTTCTTCAGCGGCTCAATGTCGGCCACGACCACGTGCTCGTCGATCTTGTGGATGGTGGCGTTGGGTGGGCCCAGTTCGATCACCTGCGGGCAGATCTGCGCGATGAAGCGCCCGTCGCTGGTCCCGCCGGTGGTGGATAGTTCGGTCGCCAGCCCGGTTTCATCCAGGATGGCCTGCTGCACCGCGCGCACCAGTTCGGCGGGCTGCGTGAGAAAGGTCTGCCCGCCCAGCGTCCAGGACAGGTCGTACTCCAGGGTGTGGCGGTCGAGCAGGGCGTGCACGCGCTGCTTCAAGCCTTCGGACGTCGATTCGGTGGAAAAGCGAAAGTTGAAGTCGATCACCACCGCGCCCGGAATGACGTTGGTCGCTCCCGTGCCGCCGTGGATGTTGCTGATCTGCCAGCTGGTGGGTGGAAAGAAGGCGTTGCCCTCGTCCCAGCGGATACCGGCCAGTTCCGCCAAGGCGGGCAGGGCCTGGTGGATGGGGTTGCGGGCCAGTTGCGGATAAGCGATGTGGCCTTGCACGCCGCGCACGGTGAGCCGCCCGCTCAGCGTGCCGCGGCGGCCGTTCTTGATCATGTCGCCGGTCTTTTCGACCGAGGTGGGTTCACCCACGATGCAGTAGTGCAGCGGCTCGCCGCGCTCGCGCAGCCGATCGACCACGACCTTGGTGCCGTCCACCGAAGGGCCTTCTTCATCGCTGGTGAGCAGAAAAGCGATCTGCAGGTCTGGCGCGGGCGTGGCGGCCAGAAACTCTTCCACCGCCACGACGAATGCCGCGATCGACGTCTTCATGTCGCTCGCGCCGCGGCCGTAGAGCTTGCCGCCCCGGTGCATGGGCGTGAACGGATCGCTGCCCCATTGCTCGACGGGGCCGGTCGGCACCACATCGGTGTGGCCGGCGAATACTACGGTTTTGATAGCAGACTGCCCTAGTGCTGATTGCGCTGCAGGCCGTTTTGCCCATAAGTTGCTGACGCGGAAATCCTGCGGCCCGCTGTCCATGCGCTCGCATTCGAAGCCGAGCGGCCGCAGGCGGTCCGCCAGCAGTTCCAGGCAGCCCGCATCGTTGGGGGTGATGGAGGGGCGGGCAATGAGCTGTTCGGCCAGGTGCAGGGTACGGGACATCTTGTGTGGGGCAGGCGGTTCGGGCGGGGGAGGGCGTGATGGGGCAGGCCAGGTTCAGGCGGGACGGATCAGGACGGTTTGACGTCCAGCACGATCTCGGTGAACGATGGCTGGTCTTCTTCTTCCCGCGCGGCTTCGCTCTGGGCTTTGGCGTTTTTGGACGCCAGTGAAAAATCGTTTTGCAGGCGCCACATCAGGTTGGTGGGCGAATCGGCATAGGCCATGCCTTCCTTGCGGTCGATGCGGCCTTCCAGGATGAGCTGGGCCAGCGCTTCCTCGAACGTCTGCGAGCCTTCGGCCATGGATTTTTCCATGGCTTCGCGCACGCCGGAGAAGTCGCCCTTTTCGATCAGGTCGCCCACCAGCTTGGTGTTGAGCATCACTTCCACGGCCGGAACGCGTTCGCCCGCGGGCGTGCGCACCAGGCGCTGCGAGACGATGGCTTTCAGCGCCGAGCCGAGGTCGCCCAGCATGGTGGGGCGCACTTCGACCGGGTAGAAGCTCAAGATCCGGTTGAGCGCGTGGTAGCTGTTGTTGCCGTGCAGGGTGGCCAGGCACAGGTGGCCTGACTGCGCATAGGCAATGGCGGCGGACATGGTTTCACGGTCGCGGATTTCGCCGATCAGGATCACGTCGGGTGCCTGGCGCAGTGCGTTCTTCAGCGCGGTCTGCAGCGACTGCGTGTCGGCGCCGATCTCGCGCTGGTTCACGATCGATTTCTTGTTGCGGAACTGGTACTCGACCGGGTCTTCCACGGTGAGGATGTGGCCGGTGAGCTGCTCGTTGCGGCTGTCGATCATCGAGGCGAGCGTGGTGCTCTTGCCCGAGCCCGTGGCCCCGACGACCAGCAGCAGGCCCCGCTTTTCCAGGATGAGATCGCTCAGCACGGGCGGCAGGTTCAGCGAGGCCAGCGGCGGAATGTGCTGCGCGATGAAGCGGATCACCACCGCGTAGCTGCCGCGCTGGCGCATGGCGCTCACCCGGAAGCGGCCCACGCCGGTGAGCGGCACGCCCATGTTGAGCTCGCCGGTTTCCTCCAGCTCTTCGATGCGGTCGGGCGGGACGATCTCGGCCAGCAGGTTCTTGGGCGCATCGGCCGGCAGCACCTGGCTGTTGATCGGCACGCACTCGCCGTTGATCTTGATCAGCGCCGGCGCGTTGGCCGACAGGTAGACGTCCGACGCCCGCTTTTCGGCCATCAGGCGAAGAATCCGTTCCATCGTGCTCATGGGGATTGCTCTTTCGTTCGTCGGTGCGCAGGTCGCGGAAGGGGCGGGGGGCGGATCGGATCGGGGGCGGAGTGCGGCAGGCTGCGGGATCAGTCGCGCAGCAGGTCGTTCAGGCTGGTGGTGGAGCGGGTCTTGGCGTCCACCTTCTTGACGATGATGGCGGCATACATGCTGTAGCGGCCGTTGTCCTTGGGCAGGCTGCCGCTCACCACGACGGAGCCGGCCGGCACGCGGCCGAAGCTGGTTTCGCCCGTGGCGCGGTCGTAGATAGGGGTGCTCTGGCCGATGTACACGCCCATCGAGATGACCGAGTTCTCTTCCACGATCACGCCTTCGACGATTTCCGAGCGTGCGCCGATGAAGCAGTTGTCTTCGATGATGGTCGGGTTGGCTTGCAGCGGCTCCAGCACGCCGCCCAGGCCCACGCCGCCGGAGAGGTGAACGTTCTTGCCGACCTGGGCGCAACTGCCCACCGTGGCCCAGGTATCGACCATGGTGCCTTCATCGACATAGGCGCCGATGTTCACGTAGCTGGGCATCAGGATGGCGCCCTTGGCGATGTAGCTGCCGCGGCGCGCGACGGCCGGGGGCACCACGCGAACGCCCGTGGCGGCCATTTCTTCAGCGGACAGGTGGCCGAACTTCGTGGGCACCTTGTCGTAGAAGCCCAACTCGCCGGCCTTCATGAGTTCGTTGTCCTTGAGGCGGAACGACAGCAGAACGGCCTTCTTGATCCACTGGTGCACCGTCCACTGGCCGACGCCCTCGCGGGTGGCCACGCGCAGCTTGCCGTTGTTCAGCTCGGCGATCACGTGTTCCACAGCATCCTGCACTTCCTTGGGCGCGGCGGCGGGCGAGAGGCTGGCGCGGTTGTCCCAGGCGGTGTCGATGAGGGTCTGAAGTTGTTGTGTCATGGGTCGGGTTCAGGGATGGGATTGGATGAATTGCACGATGCGCTGGGCTGCCTCGACGCATTCTTCGGTTTCGGCCACCAGGGCCATGCGGATGCGTTGGGCGCCGGGGTTGAAGCCGCCGGCCTCGCGGGCGAGGTAGCTGCCGGGCAGCACCGTCACATTGTATTGAGCGAGCAGTTCGCGGGCGAACTCCGCATCGGTCAGGCCGAGGGCGTCGGGCACACGCGCCCAGAGGTAAAAGCCCGCGTCCGGCAGCGCCACGTCCATGACGCTGGCCAGCAACGGCGTGACCTGTTCGAACTTGCGGCGGTAGAGCGCACGGTTGTCGTCCACGTGCTGCTCGTCATTCCACGCCGCGATGCTCGCGCCCTGCACCGCAGGGCCCATGGCGCTGCCGTGGTAGGTGCGGTACAGCAAAAACGCCTGGATCAGCTTGGCGTCGCCCGCCACGAAGCCGCTGCGCAGGCCGGGCACGTTGCTGCGCTTGGACAGGCTGGTGAAGGCCATCAGGTTGCGGAAGTCGGCCCGGCCCAGCTTTGCCGCGGCCTCCAGCCCACCGAGCGGCGGCTCGCCCTGGAAGTAGATCTCGCTGTAGCACTCGTCCGATGCGATGACGAAGCCATGGCGGTCGCTGAGCGCGAAGAGCTTTTCCCATTCCTGCAGCGGCATCACTGCGCCGGTCGGGTTGCCCGGCGAGCACACGAAAAGCAGTTGGGTGCGCTGCCACACGTCTTCGGGCACGCTGTCCCAGTCCACGGCGAAATTGCGGGCCGGGTCGCTGGGCGCGTAATACGGCGTGGCGCCGGACAGCAGGGCCGCACCTTCATAGATTTGATAGAAGGGATTGGGGCAAACCACCGTTGCGCCAGCGCGCGTTGGGTCGATGATGGTCTGCGCGAAGGCAAACAGCGCCTCGCGCGATCCGTTGATGGGCAGAACCTGCGTGGCTGCGTCCAGCGTCAGGCCGTAGCGCCGCTGCATCCAGGCCGCGCAGGCCTTGCGAAGGGCCGGATCGCCCGCAGTGGCAGGGTAGCTGGCCAGGCCGGACAGGCTTTGGGTAAAGGCATCCTTGATGAATGCGGGCGTGGGATGGCGGGGTTCGCCCATGCCAAGACTGATGGGGCGGACGCCTTCAGGGGGCGTGACCCCCGCGAAGAGTTGCCGCAGCCGCTCGAAAGGGTAGGGCTGCAGTTGAGAGAGCAGGGGATTCATGGGCCGCCATTATGGTGGATGGGCAGGGGGCGGTGCCTGGGCATTCGCTGTCGGTGCACGCCACCGGCCAAGGGAAAACCGTGCGGCCGGCGGCTGCCGGTCGGGTCTGCGGTGAGGCCGCTCGTGTGTCAATCGTCCGTAAGTCGCAACCTCTAGCATCGGCGCATTAAAAGCGCATGGGAGACATCAGGATGGGCTCATTTTCGCCAATGCAGCCGGGAATACGGCTGATGCGCCGGTTGGCATTGCCGGGCAAGATGGCGCTGCTGTCAGGGGCGGCCCTGGCCTCCATGCTGGCGGTGGCAGTGGCCACCCAGGGACGATGGTGGTGGTTCGCAGGGGGCGCCGTGCTGGTCGCCTACCTGGCGGCGGCGATGCACCGCGGCATGGCGGACGACCTGGCGGTATTGGCCAAGGCCATGGACAGCGCAGCGCATGGCGACCTGGGCGCCCGGCCCCGCATCGCCGGGCAGGACGAAATGGCCCGCCTGGGGAGCCTGCTGGAGCGCATGGTGCTGATGCTCTCGTCGATGGTGGCCGACATCCGCAGCAACGCCGCGCTCGTCGCCCATGCCGGGCAAAGCCTGGCTTCCGACAACCGCGCGCTGGCCGAGCGCACCGAGCAGCAGGCGGCCAATCTGGAGCAGACCGCCGCCAGCGTCGAAGAGCTGTCGTCCGCCGTGCAGCAGAACGCAGACACTGCCCGCTCCGCAGACCAGCAAGCCGCCCAGGTGCGCAGTTCGGCCGATGCCGGCGCGCAGGCCATGGGCCGGGCGGTCCAGTCGGTCGAGGCGATCCAGCAGGGCGCCAGCCGCATGGCGGAGATCACGGCGGTGATCGACGGCATTGCTTTCCAAACCAACATCCTGGCCCTCAATGCGGCGGTGGAAGCCGCCCGCGCGGGCGAGCAGGGCCGAGGCTTCGCGGTGGTGGCGTCCGAAGTGCGCTCGCTGGCCGGGCGATCGGGTGCGGCAGCCCGCGAGATTCGCGATCTCATCGGCGAATCAATACGGCAGGTGGAAACCAGCGCGCAATTGATCCGGGCGGCCGGCTCGGGCATTTCCGAGATGGCGGGCGGTGTGCGCAGCGTGGCGAGCAACGTGAGCGAAATCTCGGCCTCCAGCGCCGAACAAAGCACCGGCCTGGCCGAAATCAGCGCTGCCGTGCAGCAACTGGACCAGATCACCCAGCGCAACGCGCAGATGGTCGGGCAGGCCGTTCACCAGGCCGAAGCGCTGGAGCACCGCGCCTCCACGCTGTCGCGGGCCGTGATGTCGTTCCGCCTGCAGCAGGGCACTGCCGACGAGGCCAAGGCGCTGGTGGAGCGCGCTTTGGCGCTGGCGCGAACGGCGCCCCGGGCCAGCCTGCTGCGGACCCTGACCGATCCGGCCCAGCCTTTCCACGACCGAGACATGTACGTGTTCGCGCTGGGCGCGGACGGCACCTACCTGGCGTTCGGCGGCAATCCGGCCAAGGTCGGCTCGCGCGTGCAGGACATCGCCGGCATCGACGGCGCGGCGCTGATGGCCTCCATCGCCGGGCAGGCCGATCAGGGACCGGGCTGGGTGGAATACGACATCACCAACCCGTCCACCGGCCGGGTGCAGACCAAGATGTCTTTCGTGTGCAAGTCGGCAGATTTGTACCTGGGCTGCGGCGTCTATAAATCGCTGGTGGCGGCCTGACGAGGACCTGTCCAACGCGAAAGTCGAAAGGGGCGGTGTGCCATGGCAGCGCACTGCGGCAGGGCACCGGGCGGGTGCCGTGCCTTGCAGTGCCGTGTCAGCCGGGATTGCCGGGAGGCGCGCGACGTGCCCGGGCCCGTGCGAGCGCGGCTGCAATCGCTGCCTGCTTCGCGTCGGTAGAAGGGGTTGCCGCGGCCGCCTCACCCGTCGCCAGGTTTGCCGCCGTGGACGCGACAGCCGGGGTCCGGTCGGTATCGCCGTCGACCGGTTTTGCCATGCGTGCGAAGCGTTCGGTACGCGCCGCGTAGCGGCTGCGCGCATGCTCCGCCTGCTCGGGAGACCAGGCCTGCCAGCCGGTCGCGCTGCCGCTGGCGTTTTCCAGCACGATGCAATCGACCGGGCAGACCGGAATGCACAGCTCGCAGCCCGTGCAATGGGCTTCGATCACGGTGTGCATCAGCTTGTTGGCGCCGAAGATCGCATCGGTCGGGCAGGCTTTGAGGCACAGCGTGCAGCCGATGCACCAGCTTTCGTCGATGAAGGCCACTGCGCGCGGCCCTTCGGTTCCATGTTCGGGTGAAAGGGGGAGAACGGGCCGATGCGTGAGCGCCGCCAGGCGCTCCACGCCCTCGGCGCCGCCGGGAGGGCACTGGTTGATGCCCGCCTCACCCGTGGCCACTGCCAGGGCGTAGGCTGCGCAGTCGGGATATCCGCAGCGCGTGCACTGCGTCTGCGGCAGCGCCGCGTCGATGCGTGCCGCCAGCGCGCGGACAGCGTCCGCTGCGGGGGTCAAGCCTTGCGGGGCGCGCGCTTGCTGCGCGGCGCGCTGGCGGCCGTGGCCGCGGCTTTCAGACCGGCGGTGTCTGCCTGGGCTGCGGCAGCGGCACCCGTGCGGCGGCGCGGTGCGTCGTCGCTGGGCAGCGTCACCACGGGGGCGGCAGCATGCGCGGGCTCGTGGGCCAGGATGAAGTCACGGACCTGCGGATACACCAGATCGCGCCAGCGGCGGCCGCTGAAGATGCCGTAGTGGCCGGCACCCTTCACTTCGTAATGGCTGCGGTCCTTCTGGGCGATGCCGGTGCACAGGCTGTGCGCGGCCTCGGTCTGGCCGGAACCGGAAATATCGTCCAGTTCGCCTTCGATGGTTTGGAGGGCGGTGCTGTGGATGTCCTGCGGACGCACGCGTTCCGGCTGGCCTTCAGGGTTGCGCACGTCCCAGGTTCCGTGGACCAGGCTGTAGTCCTGGAAGACGGTCTTGATGGTTTCGAGGTAGTAATCCGCATCCATGTCGAGCACGGCGTTGTACTCGTCGTAGAACTTGCGGTGCGCCTCGGCGCTGGTGTCGTCGCCCTTGATGAGGTCTTTGAAATAGTCGTAATGGCTGGTCGCGTGCCGGTCGGGGTTCATGGCCACGAACCCGGTGTGCTGCAGGAAGCCGGGGTACACGCGACGCCCTGCGCCGGGGAAGTTTTCCGGCACGGGATAGATCACGTTGTTCTCGAACCACTCGTAGCTGCGGTTCGTGGCCAGGTTGTTCACCGCGGTCGGGGACTTGCGGGCGTCGATGGGGCCGCCCATCATGGTCATTGACAGCGGCGTGGTCTCGCCGCGGCTGGCCATCAGCGACACGGCCGCCAGCACCGGTACCGTGGGCTGGCACACGCTCACCACGTGGCAGTTGCCGTAGCGCGACTGCAAGTGGCGGATGAACTCCTGCACGTAGTTCACGTAGTCGTCCAGGTGAAAGGAGCCATCGGCCAGCGGCACGAGTCGGGCATTCTTCCAATCGGTGATATAGACCTTGTGGCCCTGGAGCATGGTGCGTACGGTGTCGCGCAGCAGCGTGGCGTAGTGCCCGGACAGCGGTGCGACGATCAGCACGGCGGGCTGCTGCTTGATCTGCGTCAGCGTGGCGGGATCGTCGGAAAAGCGCTTGAAGCGGCGCAGTTCGCAAAACGGCTTGTCGATCTCCACCCGCTCATGGATAGCGACATCGGTGCCGTCCACGTTGACGGTGTGGATGCCGAACACCGGCTTTTCGTAATCCTTGCCCAGGCGGTACAGCAGGTCGTAGCCCGCGGACATGCGCTGGGCGTACATGGTCTGGCTGAAAGGCGAGAGCGGGTTGCTGAGGAGCTTGGACGCGGTCTGGGCAAAGTCCGCGAACGGCTCCATGAGCGAACGCTGGGTTTCGTAGATGTTGTAAAGCATTTGGGGCGAAACTCCGGGGTATGTTGCAGTGCAATATAGCAGCACCGTGCAAGACCTGTATGGCGTGAAAGTACGCACATCGAGTCACCTTTGCGACAATTGGAAACAATCAGGCCGTCGCATCACCTGCATTGTTTGCTACTAAATATATAGCTAAGTACCGTTGATATGATTGCGCTGGAGGCAGTTTTGATACCTGTCTTTCAGGCATGTTCTTTCAGCCATGCCTCGAACGCCTCGCGTGAACTGTTACGCAGAGCCCGCCGAAAAGTGGACCGGTCGCCCAGGTACAGACAATGTCGGATCACCGTGTAGGCGTTGAAGCTGCCCTGCGGGTTGTGGTCCTCGAAATGCTGCTTGTAGCGCTTGACGGTGCCGATGGTGGCGCGCATCAAGGTGTTGAACCGTGCCCGCGTGATCGATGGCGACCAGGCCCGGATGTCGTCCACGAACAGGTCGACCTTCTGCGGCTCGAATTCCTGGTCCTTGAAGAAATGGTTGGCGATCTTGAGGAACGTGAACGCATTGAGTTCGCTGCCGGGCGCCTGCGACTTTTCGGCCGGGGCCAGTTCCAGGTCCGACTCGGGCTCGGCCGTTTCGTCGGGGGCCTGCCGCAGTTCGGCCTCGGTCGCATCGCGGATCTGCCGAAACTCCCGGTCGGCCAGTTCGAACAGGGCCGACAGCACGTTGATGCGCCGCTTGAGCTGGCCCGGGATCGACTTCTTGTATTTGATCTTGTGGTCCAGCACGCTCCAGGAGTCCTGGATGATGGTGCGCACCTGCAGCTCGAAAGGCTGATGGGCATAGGCCGCGTGCTCGGCCAGAGCGGCCTGCGCGGGGGTGAGCCGCAGGTCCAGGTGCAGGCCCTTGTAGCCGAAGGAGTCTTCGGTGCTCTCCACCGCCGTCACCTTGTCGGTCACGTCGATCACGTCGAAGTGCGAGCGCACGGTTTGCGCCACCTTCTCCAGTTCGTCCTCGTACAGGCAAACGACGCGCACGCCGATCAGGTCGGTGATGTAGGGGCGGATTTCGTAGGGGGTGTTGCTCTCTTCCAGCGCGGCGCGGTATTTGCGCGAGAACTTGTTCACGCACTCACGGCGGTCCTTCACCCGGCCTTCGACCTTGGTGATGTCCAGGCCCGGCGTTCGCGACAGGATCGCCTGCAGCAGCGCCATGTAGGAAGCGCAGGCGTACTGCAGCGCGGGCAGTTCCTGGGCGTAGGTGGCTTCGAAGCCTTTTTCTTCCCGGGAGAAATCAAGCGAGGGCATGGGCGGGCGGCAGGGCAAAAGTGCGACGGCCTCCAGAGCGGGCCATCGTCAAGCCGCCATCGTAGTCCAAGTGCGTAGCCGAGTTGTCGGCTGCTGGAGCAGTCCGCTCAACCTCTACGGAAGCAGGGAGGATCAGTGTTCAGAAGCGGATAAAGCCTCTGCCGCAACAGGCGCCGACGCAGGTGCGCCACGCTGAGGTGCCTGCGCCAGAGCCATCACCTCGTGCGCGGGCAAGCCCTTCAGCCGATGGTCGCTCCACACCTGCCGCCAGCGCCGCGCGCCCGGCAGGCCGTGGCGCAATCCCAGCATGTGGCGCGCGATCGAATACCAGTGGGTGCCGTGCAGCGCCGCCTCGCGGGCCATGTAGTCCACCATGGCAGCTTCGACCGCTTCGCGCGTCAGTTCGGATTCGGGCGCGCCGAAGTAAAGCGCGTCCCACCGCGCGAGCCACCAGGGGTTGTGATACGCCTCGCGCCCGACCATGGCGCCATCGACCCGCGCCAGCGCATCGGCCAAGCCCTCGTCGGTGGAGAGACCGCCGTTGAGCGCGATGGTCAGGTGCGGAAAATCGGCCTTCAACTGCTGCACCACGTCGTAGCGCAGCGGGGGAATCTCGCGGTTCTCTTTGGGCGACAGGCCCTTGAGCCATGCATTGCGCGCATGCACGATGAACACGTTGCAGCCCGCCTCGGCCACCGTGCCGACGAAGTCGCGCACGAAGCCGTAGTCCTCGCTCTTGTCGATGCCGATGCGGTGCTTGACCGTGACGGGCACGTCCACCACATCGACCATGGCCTTCACGCCGTCCGCCACGAGTTGTGGCTCGTTCATCAGGCACGCCCCGAAAGCGCCGCGCTGCACCCGTTCGCTGGGGCAGCCGCAGTTGAGGTTGATCTCGCCGTACCCCCACTGCGCGCCCAGCCGCGCGGCCTGCGCCAGATCGGCCGGCTCGCTGCCGCCCAGTTGCAGAGCGACCGGATGCTCTTCGGCATTGAAGCGCAGGTGCCGCTCCACATCGCCATGGATCAGCGCACCGGTGGTCACCATCTCGGTGTACAGCAGCGCATGGCGGCTCAGCAGCCGGTGCAGGTAGCGGCAGTGGCGATCGGTCCAGTCCATCATGGGCGCGACGGAGAGGCGCCAGGGACTGTGGGGGGCGGTGGGCAGGGTCACGGGGGAGAGGGCCGGAGCGAAAGGGGAAAAGGGCAGGGCGGATTATCCCATCGGGGACTGCCTGCAGCCTTTGAAGGGAAATGGGCCACTGCCGCCGTGTTCATTGTCCTCGCTGCTATCAATTAAATAGCGTAGGTTTTTGCACTCAACCGCCAGCCCCGCGCCGGTCGATCTTGCGGCTGAGCACGATGCTGGTCTGTGTCTGGTGCACGCCCTCCAGCTGGCCGATGCGGTCGAGCAGCCCGTCGAGCTGTTCATGGCTGGTGCAGCGCAGGAACACCAGGTAGTCGAACGCCCCGCTCACGGCCGAAACCTCTTCGACCTCCGGTAGCGAGCCGAGCATGCGCAGCACGGCCGGCGACGCCTTGGGCAGCACGCTCAGGCTGCACCAGGCGCGCACGGCCTGGGCCTCGAGCGGTGCCCCCAGCCGCACGCCGTAACCGGCGACGATGCCGTCGCGCTCCAGCCGGGCGATGCGCGCGACGACGGTGGTGCGAGCCAAGCCTAGCCGGCGTGCCAGCAGTGCGGTGCTCTCGCGGGCGTTGGCCTGCAGCAGGCTGAGCAGGTGGCGGTCGGTGGAATCCATTTCGGCGGCCATGGGCTTCCTTCCTCTACAAAGTGAAAGCGTCGGCTATTTTCGCCAGAACGACGAATTCATTAAGCAATTTCGACGTTTTACACGCTACACATCGACAAGCGCTGCGCCTAGCATGGCCTGCATCCCTTCGTTGCCTCAACCCTGGAGATCGCCATGCTCACCACCCCCCATCAACTCTCCCGCAGCGCTCCGCATCGCATTGCCGTCCTCGGTGCGGGCCATATCGGTTTCGCCATGGCCGTTTTGCTGAAGGGCACCGGCGATTACGACGTCACGGTGGCCGACCGCGATCCTGAAGCGCTGGCGCGGGCGGCCACGCTAGGTGTGGGCACCGCACTGCTCCAGGACGATGCCGAGCTGCAATCCCTCGTGGCCGGCCAATTTGCCGTGCTGAACGCGCTGCCGTTTCACTGCGCGGTGCCGGTGGCCACGGCGTGCGCCCGCCAAGGCGTGCATTACTTCGACCTGACGGAGGACGTGCACAGCACCCAGGCGATCCGCGCCCTGGCCCAGGACGCGCGCAGCGTGCTCATGCCGCAGTGCGGCCTGGCGCCGGGTTTCATCGGGGTGGTCGGCAACGACCTTGCCCGGCGTTTCGACACGCTGCACGACCTGCGCATGCGCGTCGGGGCCTTGCCGCGCTACCCGCTCGGGGCGCTGCGCTACAACCTGACGTGGAGCACGGAGGGCCTCATCAACGAATATTGCAACCCCTGCGAAGCCATCGTGGATGGGCAGCCCACCCGCGTGCCGGCGCTGGACGGCCTGGAAACCTTTGCGCTGGACGGCGTGGAGTACGAGGCGTTCAACACCTCGGGCGGGCTGGGCACGCTGCCCGAGACCTGGGCCGGGCGGGCGCGCCGCATGGACTACCAATCGATCCGCTACCCTGGCCACTGCGCCATCCTGAAACTGCTGCTGAATGACCTGCGGCTGCGCGACCAGCGCGATCTGCTCAAGGACATTTTCGAGGCCGCCATTCCCGCCACCGAGCAGGACGTGATCGTGATCTTCGCCAGTGCATCGGGTCTGCGCGGCGGGCGGCTGGTGCAAGACGCGTATTCGGCACGCATCGTCGGCGCCACGGTGGGCGGGCGGGCGCTGAACGCGATTCAGCTGACCACGGCGGCGAGCATTTGCGCGGCGCTCGACCTGGTGGTGCAGGGCCGGTTGCCCCAGTCGGGCTTCATCCGGCAGGAACAGATCGCGCTGGGGGATTTTCTGGACAACCGCTTCGGGCGGGCCTATGGCGACCATGCGTTGCTGCAGTCAGAAGGAACCGTTGCCATTGAGTGAGTCGCCCAGGTGACACGCATTTTCGCAGCCATGCCGCGTTGTTCGTACGGTCACGCATCGCAAAGCGGCATTTCGAATGAAATGACAGCATCAATCTTATTTGCGTGCTGTATGGTCTTGATCGTTTCTAATTTCGTGCTTTCAACCTCGATCGCGGCCACGGCAGCGCCCCGTTCGGTGGAGTTGCCCGGCCATGTGGGCCGTCCTACCGCACGAAGTCCTGTGCGCCAGAGCCTGGTGGGACCTCTGCATGGACTTTCCATAGATCGGCCGCCGCGTACCATCAGTGCTTCGGAGCCCATGCGAGCCCGTGTTGTGGCGCCTCCGGTCATCGACACGAAATCTGTCGATCTTGCCGAAGCTGTGTGGAGAGTCGATCTTCCGCACACCATTGGTGCGGCGAGGCGGCTGCGGGCCGGTGCTACGGAGGCTTTGCAGCGTGCCGTGCTGGAGAGCATGCTGGACTTTGCCGGGCAGGCTTATACCGTGGCTCCCGACGAGGTGACAGGCCGGAGCGGCATGCGTTTCGCCGCCGATAAATCCAGCTTGGCAACCAAATGCTGGGAGAGTGTTGAACATCCCAACGTCTTGGCCGTCGTCCTGGGTTTTGCCGGCACCCGCATGGACGACCCTGACGATCTGATGTGCGATCTCAAGTCCCAAATTCCCCGCGCTCATTCCAATCCACTATCCGCCGATCTGCCCAATCTGGGGCCGGTGGGCAGCGGATGGCAGGAGCGATGGCAAGCAGAGGCGCTCGCACCACGGCCCAACGGGCAGTGCCTTGCTGACCTCTTGATTCAATATGCCGATATGGCGCGGCAAAGTGGCAAAACGCTGTCGATTTCGGTGGTGGGCCACAGTCTTGGCGCGGCCGTCGCAACGCTGGCCAGTTTCGATATCGCACATTTCCTAGATGCCAACGGCGCATGCGGCAAGGTCAGCACCTATGCCTTCAATCCGCCGCGCCTGGGGACGGGGTCCGTCGTGGAGCAATACGCCGCGCCATCGGCCAACGGGGGAATGGCATTCACGCTGCGGCAGTTCACACGGGCCCTCGACCCCATCCAGTCTGTGCCGATGTTCATGCACCATCCAGGATGGGTCGATTCATCGCAGCCCGGCACCCATTGCGTTGAAAGCAATTCCCAGGTCGTGACGTATCAGGACCGCTGGGCAGATCGATTGAACCTGTCTGCCAACCACGAGCTGCCTCGATGGGAACCGGTGATCGCATCTTCCATGCGTAACAGCGATCTGGGAAAAATTTTCAATGCTCCTGACGGCCCATGGCCCGCGCAGCAGGGCGGAACGCCTGGATGGCTGGCGCCTATCGGTTGAACAGGTGCGACGGCGTGCCCGTGGCCGCCAGCGTTGCCTGCACCATGGGTTCTGCGCCGTTGAACCAGCGGCAATGGTCTTGCCGTTCTGCTTGGCCTCGTACATGGCATGGTCGGTCTGGCGCAGCAGCAGGTCGGGGGTGTCTCCGTCCAGCGGAAAGATGCTCAGACCGAGGTTCTCTGAAAACGACGCTTTGGCCACGCGATAGTGGCACAGGCTGGTGCCCTGCCTGCAGCAAGCGCGCCAGCAAAAGAGCGCAGTCGGCAGGTGACTGCGGCCCGCTCAGCAGCAGCACCATTTCGTCACCGCCAGCCGTGCCAGCATGTCTTCGGCACGCAGATGCGATTGGATGCGGCTGCCCACCTTGATGAGCAATTAGTAGTCGCCCGCGGCATGGCCGTGCTGGTCGTTCACCCGCTTGAAGCCATCCAAATCGCGGTAGCACAAGGCCAGCAGTTGCTGATGCGCTGCACGCGGGGGCGATGGCCAGCACCAGCGGTCGGCCATCAGGCGGCGGCCTGCAAGCCGTTCGAGAAGTGCTCTCGCATGGCCGACGCCGCCGCAGCTGCATCGCGCGCCTGCAGGGCGGCCAGGACCTCGCCGTGCTCGCGCAGCGACTCTTCGATGCGGCCCTGCTTGAGAAGCGAGTTGTGCCGGTTGAGCTTCATGACCTTGCGCAGGTCGGCCACCATCTGGTTGCGCCAGCGGTTGTCGGCCAGTTCCAGCACCCGCATGTGAAAGCGCTCGTTCACGGCGAAGAAGCGCTCGCGGTCGGCCACGTTGGCGGCCAGTTCGCGGTGCAGGCCTTCCAGTTCACGCAACTGCTCCGCCGTGGCGGTGGTGGCGACCACGCCGGCCGCGTCGCTCTCCAGCAAGGCCAACAGGTGATAGACATCGCGCAGGTCTTTGTCGGAGACTTCGGTGACGTAGGCACCGCGCCGTACCTTCATCGTCACCAGCCCTTCGGCCGCCAATACCTTGAGAGCCTCGCGCAGGGGCGTGCGGCTGATGCCGAATTCCTCGGCGATGCGCAGCTCGTCGATCCAGCTGCCGGGCTCCAGTTCACGCCGGAAGATGCGCTGGCGCAACTGTTCCGCCACCTCTTCATAGAGGGCGCGGGGGGTGAGGGTGGCGGCTGACATGGCGGGAATGTACCGCAGAAAAACTATAAATTAATAATTACGAATGGGTTAGACTCGCTGCACTTTGCCAAACCGTTGCAGCGCCGCCGCGCTTTTCTTGCCACCTGTGAAGCCTTCTTTGATATGAGCAGCAACACTCCGCACCCCTCTTTCGCCCCCGCAGACCTTGCCGCCTGGACGCGGGCTGCCGCCAAGTCGGCCCCCGGTGGCGATGTGGCGGCGCTGAACTGGGTGACGCCCGATGGCATCACGGTCAAGCCGCTCTATACGGCAGAAGATACTGCGGGCCTGCCTTACGCCAACACGCTGCCGGGCTTCGAGCCCTACCTGCGCGGCCCCCAGGCCACCATGTATGCCGTGCGGCCCTGGACGATCCGCCAATACGCCGGCTTTTCCACCGCCGAGGAATCGAACGCCTTCTACCGCAAGGCTCTGGCTGCCGGCGGGCAGGGCGTGAGCGTGGCGTTCGACCTGGCCACCCACCGCGGCTACGACAGCGACCACCCCCGCGTGACGGGCGACGTGGGCAAGGCCGGCGTGGCGATCGATTCGGTGGAGGACATGAAGATCCTCTTCGACCAGATCCCGCTCGACAAGGTGAGCGTCTCCATGACCATGAACGGGGCCGTGCTGCCCGTGCTGGCCGGCTACGTGGTCGCGGCGGAAGAGCAGGGCGTGAGCCAGGACAAGCTCTCGGGAACCATTCAGAACGACATTCTGAAAGAGTTCATGGTGCGCAACACCTACATCTATCCGCCCAAGCCTTCGATGCGGATCATCGGCGACATCATTGGCTACACGGCCAGGAACATGCCGAAGTTCAACTCCATCTCCATCAGCGGCTACCACATGCAGGAAGCCGGAGCCAACCAGGCGCTGGAGCTGGCCTTCACCCTGGCGGACGGCAAGGAATACGTGAAGACGGCGATTGCCTCGGGGCTGGACGTGGACGAATTCGCCGGGCGCCTGTCGTTCTTCTGGGCGATCGGCATGAACTTCTACCTCGAAGTGGCCAAGATGCGCGCTGCCCGCCTGCTGTGGTGCCGCATCATGAAAGAGACCGGCGCCAAAAACCCCAAGAGCCTGATGCTGCGCACGCACTGCCAGACCAGCGGCTGGAGCCTGACCGAGCAGGACCCCTACAACAACGTGGTGCGCACCACCATCGAGGCCATGGCCGCCGTGTTCGGCGGCACGCAGAGCCTGCACACCAATGCGCTGGACGAGGCCATCGCCCTGCCCACCGAGTTCTCGGCCCGCATCGCGCGCAACACCCAGCTCATCATCCAGGAAGAAACGCACATCACCAATGTGATCGACCCCTGGGCCGGCAGCTACATGATGGAAAAGCTCACGCAGGACATGGCCGACGCCGCGTGGACCATCATTGAAGAGGTCGAAGCCATGGGCGGCATGACGCAGGCCGTGGACAGCGGCTGGGCCAAGCTCAAGATCGAAGCCGCCGCCGCCGAAAAGCAGGCGCGCATCGACTCGGGCAAGGACGTGATCGTCGGCGTCAACAAATACAAGCTGAAAAAAGAAGACCCGGTCGACATCCTCCAGATCGACAACGTGAAGGTGCGCGACGGGCAGATCGCACGGCTCAAGGCCATTCGCGACAAGCGCGACGCCGCGCAGGTGCAGGCCGCGCTCGATGCGCTCGCCGCCGCGGCGGAAAGCGGCGAAGGCAACCTGCTCGACCTGGCCATCCGGGCCATGCGCCTGCGCGCCACGGTGGGCGAGGTGTCCGACGCGCTGGAAAAGATCTACGGACGCCACCGTGCCGACACACAGAAGGTGACGGGCGTGTATGCCGCCGCCTACGACTCGGCCGAGGGCTGGGAGCAGCTCAAGACCGAGATCAACGCTTTCGCCGAGGCCGAAGGCCGCCGCCCCCGCGTGATGATCGCCAAGCTCGGCCAGGACGGACACGACCGCGGCGCCAAAGTGGTAGCCACTGCGTTCGCCGACTTGGGGTTCGACGTGGACATGGGCCCGCTCTTCCAGACCCCCGAAGAATGCGCGCGGCAGGCCATCGAGAACGACGTGCACGCGGTGGGCGTTTCCACCCTGGCGGCCGGGCACAAGACGCTGGTGCCGGCCATCATCCAGTCGCTCAAGGACCAGGGCGCGGACGACATCATCGTCTTCGTGGGTGGCGTGATTCCTGCGCAGGACTACGACTTTCTGTACGAAGCGGGCGTGAAGGGCGTGTACGGCCCCGGCACGCCGATTCCTGCCAGCGCCAAGGACGTGCTGGAGCAGATTCGCAAGGCCTTCGCCGCATGACGACGGCGACCGTCGGCCGGGCGCGCGCGGCATGGCGCCGCCTGGAGGTGCCGCATTGACCGCCCCTGCTTTCACCTGGCATCCGGTGGCTGAAGCGGACTTCGAGTCCATGCTGGCGCTGCGCACCGCGGCCATGCGCGAAAGCCTGGAGCGCGTGGGCCGCTACACGCCCGAGCGTTCGCGCGAGCGGCTGCGCGCGGCTTTCACCCCCGAACACATGCGTCACCTGGTCGCACCCGACGGGCGGCGCATGGGCTTCGTGACCGTGCTGTCCGAGGGCGACCGGGCGCTGCGGCTGCAGCACCTGTACCTGCACCCCGACTGGCAGGGCGCCGGCGTGGGTGCGGCCGTGCTGGCCCAGGTGCAGGACCGGGCGCGGCGCGAAGGGGCCGTGCTGCGCGTGACCGCGCTGCAGCGCAGCGATGCCAACCGCTTCTACCAGCGCCACGGCTTCGTGCAGACCGGCGAGGAAGACGTGGACGTGCACTACGAGTGGCGGCCCGAAGGGTGGGCCGAATGAGCGTGCCGGTGCCTTCGTCCGCTTCTTCGCCGGTGCCTTCGCCCCATCGGCAACCTTCTGGCGGCGGCTGGCTCGACGGCATCCTGCACGGCGCCGAGGCCGTCCAGCGCCGGGCCATGTCCAAGGCGATCACGCTGCTGGAATCGACCCGGGCCGACCACCGCGCGCAGGGCGACGAGCTGCTCACCGCCTTGCTGCCGCACACCGGCCAATCGTTTCGCCTAGGGATCAGCGGCGTGCCGGGCGTGGGCAAATCCACCTTCATCGAGGTGCTGGGCCTGCACCTGATCGGGCTGGGCCACCGTGTGGCGGTGCTCACCATCGACCCGTCATCCACCGTGTCGGGCGGCTCCATCCTGGGCGACAAGACGCGCATGGAGCAGTTGTCCATGCACGAGAAAGCCTACATCCGTCCCAGTCCGTCGAGCGGCACGTTGGGTGGCGTGGCCGAAAAGACGCGCGAGGCCATGCTGGTGTGCGAGGCCGCCGGCTACGACATCGTCATGGTCGAAACCGTGGGCGTGGGCCAGAGCGAGATCGCCGTGGCCGGCATGACCGACATGTTCGTGCTGCTGCAGCTGCCCAACGCCGGCGACGACCTGCAGGCCATCAAAAAGGGCGTGATGGAGATCGCCGATCTGGTGGTGATCAACAAGGCCGACATCGACCCGCACGCCGCCACCCGCGCCGAGGCGCAGATCACCTCCAGCCTGCGGCTTTTGAGCCAGCACGGCAACCCCGAGCGCTCGCTGGGCCATCCTCGCCATCCTGCGGTGGCTCCGGATGGCCATGCCATGGGTCATGCCCCTGGCCATGCTGCCAATGCGCCGGCCGACGCCGGCCCCTGGCAACCCAAGGTGCTGCAGATCAGCGCGCTGCAGGGCAAAGGCCTGGACGCCTTCTGGGCTGCCGTCAGCCAGTTCCGCACGCTGCAGACCGCCAACGGCCGGCTGGCGCGCCGCCGCGAGAAGCAGTCCCTGTCCTGGATGTGGGAGCGCATCGAGGCGGGCCTTCGCCACGCGTTTCGGCAGCACCCCGAGGTGCGGGCGCTGCTGCCCACGCTGCAGGCCGACGTGGCGGCGGGGCGCATCGCGGCCTCCACTGCAGCACGAAATCTGCTCGCAGCGCAAGAAAATCAACGGCAGGTAGCTATTAAATAGATAGCAAAAGAATCATCACCGAAAGAGCGACCCATGCAAGACATCCTTGAACAACTGGAGCAAAAGCGCGAACTCGCGCGCCAGGGCGGCGGGCAAAAGCGCATCGACGCGCAGCACAAGAAGGGCAAGCTGACCGCGCGCGAGCGCATCGAACTGCTGCTGGACGACGGCACGTTCGAGGAATGGGACATGTTCGTCGAGCACCGCTGCACCGACTTCGGCATGCAGGACAACCGCCCGCCGGGCGACGGCGTGGTGACCGGTTACGGAATGATCAACGGCCGGCTGGTGTTCGTCTTCAGCCAGGATTTCACGGTGTTCGGCGGCGCGTTGAGCGAAACGCATGCCGAGAAGATCTGCAAGGTGATGGACCAGGCCATGAAGGTGGGCGCGCCCGTCATCGGCATCAATGACTCGGGCGGTGCGCGCATCCAGGAAGGCGTGGCCTCGCTCGGCGGTTACGCCGACGTGTTCCAGAAGAACGTGCTGGCCAGCGGCGTGGTGCCGCAGATCAGCATGATCATGGGCCCCTGCGCCGGCGGCGCGGTGTACTCGCCCGCCATGACCGACTTCATCTTCATGGTGAAGGACTCGAGCTACATGTTCGTCACCGGCCCCGAGGTGGTGAAGACCGTCACCCATGAAGAGGTGACCGCCGAGGAACTGGGCGGCGCCGGCACCCACACCACGCGCAGCGGCGTGGCCGACATGGCGTTCGAGAACGATGTCGAGGCGCTGATGATGCTGCGCCGGCTGTACAACTACCTGCCGCTCAACAACCGCGAAAAGCCACCCGTTCGCCCCAGCAACGATCCGGCCGACCGCATGGACATGAGCCTTGACACGCTGGTGCCTGAAAACCCCAACAAGCCCTACGACATGAAGGAGCTGATCGTCAAAGTGGTAGACGACGGCGATTTCTTCGAACTGCAGCCGGACTACGCCAAGAACATCGTCATCGGCCTGGCGCGCATGGAAGGGCAGACCGTGGGCATCGTCGCCAACCAGCCGCTGGTGCTGGCCGGCTGCCTGGACATCAAATCGAGCATCAAGGCCGCGCGCTTCGTGCGCTTTTGCGATGCCTTCAACATTCCGGTCGTCACCTTCGTGGACGTGCCCGGCTTCATGCCCGGCACCAGCCAGGAATACGGCGGCATCATCAAGCATGGCGCCAAGCTGCTCTACGCGTATGCCGAGTGCACGGTGCCGAAGGTCACCGTCATCACCCGCAAGGCCTACGGCGGCGCCTACGACGTGATGAGCTCCAAGCACTTGCGCGGCGACGTCAACCTGGCCTGGCCCAACGCCGAGATCGCGGTGATGGGCGCCAAGGGTGCGGTGGAGATCATCTTCCGCGAAGACAAGAACGACCCCGCCAAGCTCGCCGCACGCGAGGCCGAATACAAGAAGCGCTTCGCCAACCCCTTCGTCGCCAGCGCCCGCGGCTTCATCGACGACGTGATCCTGCCGCACGAAACCCGCAAGCGCATCTGCCGCAGTCTGGTGATGCTCCAAGGCAAGAAGCTGGAGAACCCTTGGCGCAAGCACGGGAACATCCCGCTGTAATTGCGTTAGAAATATAAATACATAAAACCAAGGGGAGCATGCGAATGAAAGATTCAGAGGAAGAGCCCGGCAGATCAATTCAACATGCGATTCCGCCGGGTGTTACCGATGCTTTTGAAATTCGTCCGCCATCCGTGCCTAAATCTGCAAACGCAATTATTGATGAGCAGATGGGTGGGTGCATTGGATATGTGCACGAGGGTGCGCGTGGGGTATGGAATATTTACAACGGAATGGGGGATCAAGTCGCGATTGAAGAGCTTCCGTTAGAAGCGTCTCCTATCGATCCCCTGGATGTTCTGATTCTCGGCGGTATTGTTTTCAAAATAGGCAGGTGGGGGTGGCTGGCCCGTAAAAACGGTAGTGCAGTTGCAGCAGTGACATCTGCTGGTACTGCTGTGATGCAGCGGTTTGTAAAACTGCTTCGAACCAAATTATTGGCGCCGCAAGCGAGGCAAATTAAATTCACGGAAACAGCTGCAAGGCATATGGCTGAGCCTGGGCGCTATGTGCCCATTCACATCCTGGCGGCAGCTATCAGATTTGGAACAAGAAAAATCGACCCACAAGGAGCAAAAGGCCTTTTCATGTATCGCATTGAAATGATGAAGCTCCGTAAAACCAAGGTAATGATCAATGGGCGTGCTGAAATCAGGTATATCCCGCAGAAATATAACTTGGAAGTAGTCGTGAGAGAGTCGGACTGGACTGTTATGCACTTTCTTTATAAGTAATAATCATGCTGAATATTGATTTCGACAATTTGAATTTCAGCATGCAGCCTATTGCGCGCCAGACTGAAGCGGGCGGCGGTCCTTATATGGACTGGTTGAAGATGGAAATAAAAGTCACAGAGAATGATTTTTATGGAAAAGTCAATTGGCTCGTGATGCCTGCCGAAATTGAAAAATTTAAAAACTCACTTTCACATGCATATCAAGTATTGATCGCGGGGGGTGGAAAAATAAATCCCTTCGAACTCTCGGGTGTCGAGCCTAATTTTTCGATGTTGATCACTGTGGCGAATCCTTGGGGGCATCTATTTGTCCAATACACGTTGAAAGATTCTCCCGATGGTCCGACCCTAAATGGTTCGTTTGGAATTGATCAAAGTTATCTCCCTCAATGGATCGCCGACTTGGAAGATTTGCTGAAATTTCCAGCTCAGTAGCTTTTTACGGAATTGCCTATGTTTAACTCGTTGTTGGTTGCAGCCCATAGTGAAGTGCCACGCCGCGTGCAATTAGTCGCCGCCCTGGAAACCGCATGAAAACCGTCTGGATTGTCGATGGCGCATATCTCTTCAACTACGGCAAGGGCCGGCCCTTCGATTACCTGAAGCTGAAGAACGAGATCACCCGCCTGAACGGCGGGCCGATCCGCGAGAGCTATTACCTGAACTCGGCCAGCGACCCGGCGACGGACGCGCAGAACGCGTTTCACTCCTGGATCAAGACCGCGCCGCCCATCGGCCCGAAGTTTCGAGTGCAGCTCTACAAGCTCAAGAAAATGCATGCGCATTGCCCCAACTGCAGCCACCAGTTCGACCGGTCGGTGCAAAAGGGCGTGGACGTGGGCATTGCCACGCTGATCATCAAGCTGGCGGCCCAGAACGTTTATGACCGGCTGATTCTTTCCGCGGGCGATGGCGACTTCGAAGACGCCATTTCGTACGTGAAATCCGAGCTGCACAAGGAGGTTTGGGTGTCCGGCTCCACGGCCAACCTGTCGCCCGATCTGCAGTCGTACTCGGACAACGTGCTCTGGATGGAAGACATGAGCCCGGCCATCGACAGGAACTCATGAGCTCTTGAGCATTGCCCCGCCAGAAGCACCAGTACCGGCACCACCCGCCAGAACCCCTCCATTTCTCCAGATTTCCAGCACTATGTTCACCAAAATCCTGATCGCCAATCGCGGCGAAATTGCGTGCAGAGTCATCGCCACCGCCAAGAAGATGGGCATCGCCACCGTGGCGGTGTACTCCGATGCGGACAAGGAGGCGCGCCACGTGAAGCTGGCCGATGAGGCCGTGCACATTGGCGCGGCGCCCAGCCGCGAGAGCTACCTGCAGGCCGACCGCATCATTGCCGCCTGCAAGCAGACCGGCGCGCAGGCGGTGCACCCGGGCTATGGCTTTCTTTCCGAGAACGAGTCATTTGCCAAGCGGGTGGAGGAAGAGGGCATCGTCTTCATTGGCCCCAAGCACTATTCCATTGCCGCCATGGGCGACAAGATCGCCTCCAAGAAGCTGGCGAACGAGGCCAAGGTCAGCACCATTCCGGGCTGGAACGACGCCATCGAGTCGGCCGAGCGCGCGGTGGAGATCGCCCGGGACATCGGCTACCCCGTGATGATCAAGGCGTCTGCCGGCGGCGGCGGCAAGGGCCTGCGTGTAGCCTACAGCGACAAGGAGGCCCTGGAGGGCTTCACGTCGTGCCGCAACGAGGCGCGCAACAGCTTCGGCGACGACCGCATCTTCATCGAGAAATTCGTGCAGGAGCCGCGCCACATCGAGATTCAGGTGCTGGGCGACAGCCAGGGCAACGTGATCTACCTGAACGAGCGCGAATGCTCCATCCAGCGCCGCCATCAAAAGGTGATCGAAGAGGCGCCGTCGCCCTTCATCAGCGACGCGACCCGCAAGGCCATGGGCGAGCAGGCGGTGGCGCTGGCCAAGGCGGTGAAGTACCAGAGCGCCGGCACGGTGGAATTCGTGGTCGGCAAGGACCAGGATTTTTACTTTCTGGAGATGAACACGCGCCTGCAGGTGGAGCACCCGGTGACCGAATGCATCACCGGCCTTGACCTAGTCGAGCTGATGATCCGCGTGGCCGCCGGCGAGCCACTGCCGCTGACGCAGTCCGACGTCAAGCGAGATGGCTGGGCCATCGAGTGCCGCATCAATGCCGAAGACCCGTTCCGCAACTTTCTGCCGTCTACCGGTCGCCTGGTGCGCTTTCAGCCGCCGGAGGAATCGATGTTCCAGGCCGACACGACCAAAAAGCTGGGCGTGCGCGTGGACACGGGTGTGTACGAAGGCGGGGAGATCCCGATGTATTACGACTCGATGATCGCCAAGCTCATCGTGCACGGGCAGGACCGCGACGACGCCATCCACAAGATGCGCGCCGCGCTGAACGGCTTCGTGATCCGCGGCGTGGGCAGCAACATCCCTTTCCAGGCAGCGCTGCTGGCGCACCCGCGCTTCGTGGCGGGCGACTTCAACACGGGCTTCATCGCCGAGAACTACAGCCAGGGCTTTGCCGCCGAGGACGTGCCGCACGACGACCCGCTCTTCCTGGTCGCCCTGGCCGCGTACATGAACCGCCGCTACCGCGCGCGCGCTTCGGGCATCAGCGGGCAACTGGCCGGGCACAACGTGAAGGTGGGCGAGCAGTTCGTGGTGGTGGTGATGGGGCACGAAGGCCGCAACGAGCACCATGCCGTGTCGGTGACCGACTTTCAAGACAAATCGGGCTCCAGCGCAGTATCGGTGGGCGGTAGTAGCTATCAAATTAGTAGCGCAGCCACATTGGGTCAGATCCGCGTGCAGGGGCAGTGCAACGGCGCCGGCTTCACGGCCCAGGTCGAACGCGGCACGGCCCGCAACCCGCTGGCCCTGCGCATCGCACACAACGGCACGCAGATCGACGCCATCGTGCTGTCTCCGCTGGGCGCGCGCCTGCACCAGCTCATGCCCTACAAGGCGCCGCCGGACCTCAGCAAGTTTCTGCTGTCGCCCATGCCTGGCTTGCTGGTCGATGTGGCGGTGCAGCCGGGGCAGACGGTGCAGGCCGGAGAAAAGCTCGCGGTGATCGAGGCCATGAAGATGGAGAACATTCTGTTCGCCACCCAGGATGGCGTGGTGGGCAAGGTGGTCGCCAACAAGGGCGAATCGCTGGCGGTGGACCAGGTGATCATGGAATTTCAATGAAGTCGACCTGCGCGTGACCGTGGGCGACACTGCGTCGGCTAGGCCGACCGCGCCGGCTCAGCGCTGGCCGTGGCTGCGCGCTGCATGCGTGGCGGCAGGCGCCGTGTTGCTGGCCGATGGCCTGGTCCTGATGGCCATGGGATTGTTCTCCGTGGGTGTGACGGTGCCTGGCGCATTGGGCCTCGCGCTTTGCCTGCTGGCGTGGCGCTGGCACCGCGTTCATTCGTGGCTGGCCCGTGCGCGCTGGCGCAGGCCGCTGTGGCGAGCCTTTTGGGCGCTGCTGCTGGCGTGGATGGTCAGCGTGGGCTTGTTCTGGAATGCGCTGGCCGGGCAGGTGCGCGCCTTCGATGGCGCAGCCGCCGCTGCGGTCCCGCAGGCGATTGTCGTGCTGGGCAGTGGCACACCCGACGGCCAGCCCTCTCCGGCGCTGCGCGCCCGCCTGGACAAGGCCCGCGAACTGGCAGCGGTGCACCCTCAAGCCTGGGTCGTGGTGTCGGGCGGTGTGGACTTCGGCGAAACGCTGAGCGAAGGGCAGGTGATGGGCGATTACCTGCGGGCACAAGGCATGCCGGCCGGGCGCATCCTGCAAGAAGAGCGCAGCACCAGCACCGAACTGAATCTGCGCTACAGCCTGCCACTGCTGGAGGGCAAGGGCCTCGGCCTGGACGCGCCCATGGTGGTGGTGACCAGTGACTTCCATACCGTGCGCGCCCAGCGCATCGCCCGAAAGATCGGCTTCACCCATTCCATCGCCGCGCCAGCGCCAACGCCGCTGTACCTGCGCTACAACGCATGGCTGCGGGAATACTTCGCCACGGCCAGCAGTTGGGTGCTGGGTGAGCTTTGACCTCTGAAATTTTTCCATCGTTGAGACCATTGCCATGAACGACACCGTATCTCCCCGTCCCTTCAAAGTGCTGGGCATTCAGCAAGTCGCCATCGGCGGCACCGACAAGGAGCGCATGAAGGCGCTGTGGGTGGACATGCTGGGCCTGGAGCAGACCGGCACCTTCCGCAGTGAGCGCGAGAACGTCGACGAGGACATCCTCGCCATGGGCCGTGGTGCGTACGCGGTCGAGGTGGACCTGATGCAGCCGCTGGACTTGGAGAAAAAACCAGCGGTGCACACCACGCCGCTGAACCACATCGGGCTCTGGATCGACGACCTGCCGCGCGCGGTGGAATGGCTCACAGCGCAGGGCGTGCGGTTTGCCCCGGGCGGCATTCGCAAAGGCGCTGCGGGCCATGACATCACCTTCTTGCACCCCAAGTCGAATGACGAGTTTCCGATTGCAGGCGAGGGCGTGTTGATCGAACTGGTGCAGGCGCCTGCAGAGGTGATTGCCGCGCTGGGTGAATAAAAGCGGTCATCTCCAGACCGTGGAGGAATGCACTGAGGCAGGTTTGCCAGCAGATCGCGGCGCTTTCGCGGCAAAAGGCAGCAGCGATTTTTTTGTGCTTTTATCACCCCGCCAACTTCGGTAAATGGCCAGGAACTTCGTCCAATCTTACGGAGGACTTGGGCGCAGATAACGACACTGTCCGGCATCCGTATTTCTGAAGCCGTGGCCTGGATTTGCGCAGCGGGCTCCTTCAGAATCGGCCCCTTCGCGGACGGCAGTCAACGGCCGGACCGCAGACTTGAGAAAAGAAAGGGCCCCCATGCAAACCGTGATCGAACCGACCTCCGCTGCGGCGAAAGCCGTGCAAATTCACCGCCGTCCCTCTGCGCCGCAGGCCGCAGGGCCGTGGTCTGTCGAGGCCATTCAGGCCTTGCTGGACAAGCCGTTCATGGACCTGCTGTTCCAGGCGCAAAGCGTGCATCGCGAGCACTGGCCTGCGGGCGATATCGAGCTGGCCACCTTGCTTTCGGTGAAAACCGGCGGCTGCCCCGAGAACTGCGGCTATTGCCCGCAGTCGGCCGAGTTCGACACCGGCGTGAAAGCCGAAAAGCTGATGAGCGTGCAAGAAGTGACCGCCGCTGCGCAGGCCGCGAAGGACGCTGGCGCCACCCGCTTTTGCATGGGCGCCGCCTGGCGTGCCCCCAAGGACCGCGACATCGAAAAGGTGAGCGAACTGATCGGCGCCGTCAAAGGCCTGGGCATGCAGACCTGCGCCACCCTGGGCATGCTGGAATCGCACCAGGCCCTGGCGTTGAAAGACGCCGGGCTCGACTACTACAACCACAACCTGGACACCGCCCCCGAGTACTACACCGACGTGGTGAGCACCCGGGCCTACCAGGACCGGCTCGACACGCTGCAGCATGTGCGCAGCGCCGGCATCAGCGTGTGCTGCGGCGGCATCGTGGGCATGGGCGAGGCGCCGGTGCACCGCGCTGGCCTGATTGCCCAGTTGGCCAACTTGAGTCCGTATCCCGAGTCGGTGCCCATCAACAGCCTGGTGCGCGTGCCAGGCACGCCGCTGGCCGACAGCGAGCCGGTGGACCCACTGGATTTCGTGCGCATGATCGCGGTGGCGCGTATCACCATGCCCAAGGCGCGCGTGCGGCTTTCGGCTGGCCGGCAGCAGATGGGCGAAGCGGTGCAGGCGCTGTGCTTCATGGCGGGGGCCAACTCCATCTTCTACGGGGACAAGCTGCTGGTCACCGGCAACCCTGAAAGCGAAGCCGACGCACAACTGCTGGCGAAACTGGGATTGCGCGGCCACCGCACCACCCGCACGGAAGAGCACGAGCTGTCATTGCAGGGCCAGTGAGGCCGCCGACCGCTGTGCCGCGCTACGAAGGCTTTGGCGTGTATTGCAGAAGGCGCATGGCGCTGGCGATCGATACCGCCGCGCCGTCGTAGCCATCCCACGGTGAGTTGCCGGCGCGCAGCCGCTCGTCGACGTTGCGCACCGTCCATTGCGTGCTGCTGGTCAGCGTGTCCAGTTCCTTCCACGCCAGGGGCACGGAAATGCCCAGGCCCGGCCGTGAGCGAGCGGACCAGGCGCTGACCGTGGTGGCACTCAGCCCGTTGCGCAGGTAGTCCACGAAGACCTTGCCGACCCGGTTGCGCGGGCCACTCTTGGCCACGAACAGCGCGGGAATGGTGCGGGCCATGTGCTGCACGATGGCTTGCGAAAACCCTTTGACCGTGTCCCAGTCGTGCCGCCGCTGGATCGGCACCACCACATGCAGGCCCTTGCCACCGCTGGTCTTGAGGAACGCGGGCAGGCCGAGTTCGGTCAGCATGACGCGCATCAGCGTGGCGGCTTCCAGCATGCGGTCCCAACGCAGTCCTTCGCCAGGGTCGAGGTCGAACGTCATGCGGTCGGGCCGGTCGATGCGGTCCTTCCGGGCGTTCCAGGTGTGGAACTCCAGCGTGTTCATCTGCGCGGCGGCCAGCAGCCCTTGAGGCTCGGCCACTTCCAGCAACGGCGGGTGGTCGGGGTACAGCGAGGCCTTGAGCGGCTGCACGCCTTGCAGATTGCTCTGCTCCTGGTGCCGCTGGAAGAACAGTTCGCCCCCCACGCCTGCCGGCGCGCGCACGAGCGAGACGGGGCGGTCCTGCAGGTGTTCCATCATCAGCGGCGCCACCAGCGCGTAGTAGCGCACCACCTCGATCTTGGTGATGCCCGAAGAGGGGTCGATGACGCGATCGCCATGGGTCACGCGCAGCTTGTCGGAGCCCTCCGCAGACGCGGCCGCACGCGTTTTCCTGGCCAGGGCTTTAGTGGGAAGAGGGCGCTCGTGCACGATGGCCGAGGCAGGCTTGTCGTCCCGCAGGCCGCGAAACACGGCATGCCGAATGCGCTCGCTGTGCGTCCAACTGGCAAAGGCGACCTCCGCCAGCAGTTCGGGCCGCACCCAGTGCACCTTTCCCGCACCTTTGGCCGGGTTGGCGAACGGGCTCTTCGGCGTAACCAGCCCGCCCAGGCGCTCGCTCAGTTCCATCAGGCTGCGCTCGTTGAACCCGGTGCCGACGTTGCCCACGTAGCGCAGGCTGCCGTCGTCGTCCTGCACCCCCAATAGCAGCGCGCCGATGCCGGTGCGCGACCCTTTCGGCTCGGTATAGCCGCCGATCACGAACTCCTGGCGCTGGCCGCATTTCAGCTTGATCCAGTCGGCGTTGCGGTGCGACACGTAGGGCGCGCTCTTGCGCTTGCCGATGACGCCTTCGAAGCCCAGCCGGCAGGCCGATGCGATCAGTTGTCCGGGCGCTGCGTCGAACGCCTCGCTGAAGCGCACCATCTGCCCTTGCGCATCGGGAATGATGGCGCGCAGGGCTTCGCGCCGCTCGGTCACGGGCCGCTCGCGCAAATCTTCGCCATTCAGGAAGGGCAGGTCGAACGCGTAGAACACCAACCCTTCGGCGCCACCCGCTTCAAAGGCGTTCTGCAGCGCCTGGAAGTCCGGCATGCCATGGCGGTCCATCACCACGATTTCGCCGTCGATCCAGCCAGTGTCAATGGGAAGCTCCTTCAGCGCCTGGGCGAGGCGCGGCATCTTGGCGACCCAGTCGTTGCCGTTGCGGGTAAAGAGCTTCACCTCGCCGTGGTCGATGCGTGCCAGCAATCGGTAGCCATCGAACTTGAGTTCGAACATCCATTCAGACAGGTCCGGCGGCGGGCCCTGGACCAACGTGGCGAGCTGCGGGCTGAGCGTGGCGGGGAGGGCGCTTTTCGCAGGTTTTGAGGATGCTGTGGCCTTGCTCTTCTTGGCCGCCTTCACCGCCTTTGTTGCCTTGGCTGGGGCGTCGCCCCCGTCTTTTGTCTGGGCAGAGGTGGTGGGCAGATCCGGCAGGGCGCCGACGCTGTCCGGCAGGGCTTCCACCACGTTGAATTCATGGACAGCGCGCTCCAGGCCGTCGTGCTCCTTGATCAACAGCCAGGCCGGCTGGCGCTCTTCCTGCCCCCCGCGCGGGCGCATGCGCACCAGCGTCCAGCGGCCATGCAATTTGTGGCCGTGGATCTCGAACTTGAGCTTGCCTGCGCGGTACCCCTTTACCGGGTCTTCCAGCGGCACCCAATAACCTTTGTCCCAGATGATGACCTTGCCCGCACCGTACTGCTTCGCAGGAATCTGCCCTTCGAATCGGTTGTAGGCGATGGGGTGGTCTTCCACCTGAACGGCCATGCGCTTGTCGGCAGGGTCGTAACTCGGGCCCTTGGGCACGGCCCAGCTTTTCATGGTGCCCTCCAGTTCCAGCCGCAGGTCGTAATGCAGCCGGGTGGCCCAGTGCTTGTGGATCACGTACCGCAGCGCATCGGCCGGCGCCACGGCGCCGCCGCGTGGCTCGGGGGTGATCGAAAAGTCGCGTTTCTGTTCGTAAAGCGCGAGGGCGGCGGGAGATTTGGAGGATCTGGCCATGGTGTGGGGTGCGGGCACGGATGGCAAACCCGTTTGGTTCGCTGAGTCGGTGATCAGTGAAAGTTAGCAGCGGCGCTGATGGCCGGGTTGTAGGAAGCGGGCGCAACGCTCCTCTACCGGGTGTCCAGGAGCATGATCGTGCAGAGGCTGTTTGTGCTTTGATGGAATAAAGCTGCAACAAGTCAACTTGTACTATTGGGCACCTGATAGATAATCAGTTTCAATACTGTTTGATGCTGTAAGGCGCTAAATCGAAATTAAGCTTGAGTGCTGCAGTATTTTTCATGTCGCTCGATATTAAGGAGACGCTTTGTCTGTGATGTATTTTAATATCCCCATTAAAAAGGTCAAACTGGCGGACAGTCATCATTTCTACAAAACAATTTTAGGATTTGACCGCGAACACGAAGGTGCATTATTCAATGCTTATTATCAAAATGTTGGAATTTCTTTTTTCTTCGAGAAAAATGCTGGAAGAGCCGAAAGCTGTTACCTGTCTTTTTGGGTCGAGAACAATCTCCCCACCGTGGCGAATCGAATAAGGCAAAAAGGGGTTCGCGTTGATCTGGTCGCTGACATGCTGGAGCGGCATTACACCATTCGTTTGAACGACCCTTCGGGAAATTTGATTCAAATATCCAGTCGAACATTGCAAGACGATAACGAAGAAGTTTTCGACACCTCCATTGTTGATTAAATATTCGGTTTCTTTGATTCGGAAGTCAGTTTTCGATTTTTATTAATTTGGCATTTAATGAAATTAAGTAATTACACCTATTGATTTGATGGAAATAAATTGGTATCCATTTGGTATTACATTTTGAGTCAAAACGGTAGTAAGTGAAAAGACGTAAGGAGATATGATCCTCCACACCATTACCGTTACAAATCCGGCATGGCCGGCATCCTTCCATGACACGCCGAGTCACCATCCAGACGCCCCTGGGCGAGCAGTTGCAGTTTCGCCAGCTGCAGGGCAAAGAAGCGCTGAGCGAGCTGTTTTCC
>NZ_FMZC01000036.1 GCF_900102625.1 Paracidovorax valerianellae | reverse complement strand
TCTTCGTGAATCAGGGCGCGGTCCTTGACGGCCTCCACCCGCACGTTGGCGCCCTGGATCAGCACGTCCTGCTGCGCCTTGATCTGCGCGCCCAGGGCCACGACATCGCCAGTGGCACGCAAGGTGGTGCTGCCTTCTCCGCCGTCGATGACGGTGCCGGTGTGCACGGTGCTCGATTGGCGCGTGCGGCTCTCGCCGGTCTGCACGCGCGTTTCTTCGCGCGTTTCCATGTCGCCGTTGTAGGTGACGAAGGTTTCGTACTTTGCGCTGCGCTCGTCGCTGCTGGTGGTCTTGGCGGTGGTGCCCAGGCGGATGTCGCCGCCCGCGTACAGGCCCGCGCCGGTCTTGCCCTTGACCTGGCTGGCATCCAGCACAATGCTCCCGCCCGCATCCAGCACGATCTTGCCGGCGTCGCTGGTGAACCGGCCATCGGTGGCTGCAATGTTGCCATCGGCCTGCAGGTAGCCGCCGTTGTGCGCCACGATGGCGCCCCGGCTGTTGGCGATGTCGCCCTGGATGCTGGTCAGCAGGCTGCCCGCTTCGATGCGGCCTTGTTCATTGTTCAAGCCACCGCCGGACAGCCGCATCACGCCGCCGGCCTGAATGCCGGCGCCGAAGTTGTCGATGCCCCCGGCGGCCGCGATGATGAGGCTGTTGCCGACCTCGAACTGGCCCCGGTTGACGAACTGCCCGCTCAGGTTCAGGGCCAGGTCGTTGGCGCTGATGCCGCCCGGCACGATGTGCAGTTGGCTCCAGTCGGGCAGCGAGACGCTGGCGCCCCCGCCCAGCAGCGCCCCGATGCCGCCTTGCGGCGTGCTCACGTCCACCCGCGGCAAGGACAGCGGCTTGGTGGCGACGAACTCCGGCGGCACCTCGCCCGGCACGCCAGGCCCGCCCGTGCCGGCGGTGACGTTGCCCGCGCCCGCGCCGCTCACCCCGCTGCCCCCTCCGACCGGGCCGGGGAGCGTGTCGGGCCGCTGCACCCCGACGACGAGGCTGCCGGCCAGGCCATTGTCGAAGCTGCCTCCCGAGATGGGCAGCAGGCCATCAGGATGGATGCGCCCGCCAGCACTCGCTACCAAATCAATAGCGCTTTGCGCTACTCCCAGTTGCTGTGACGGGGTTTTCTGCTCATAGCTCCGGGAGGGCGACGCTATTGCGGCCAGTAGCGCAACACCCAATGCGAGGCAAATTTGGGAGCCTCTCAAAACCCCCATCCCAGCCACTTGGCACCTTTATAAATCAACAAGTTACGGCGCTTGAACTTGCAAACTCGGAGATTTTGCGAGGTTCCCATTTGCTTTGACATGGGGATGAGTCCGAGGGTGTTGCGTTTTGGATTTTGAATCCGCCCAGGTGTTGCGCTTAGGTTTGAGAGTGGCCCCTTGATGATTTCACAATCATCATTACCGCCAGATTACTCAAGCGAGATCGATGAGTGAATTTCAACAATCTCTCCAATGAATTTCTCCCTTTTCGACCATAAAAATCTATCTCTCAAATAACTTTGACTCCCTGGACGTACACAACAAAATCTCAGCCTGACGTCAATCCACCAGCCAATATTTTGCGTCAACATCCCCGGGGAGAAATCAATTCTCTCAGCGACTGATTCTTCATAATCATCTCGATGCGGATCAAAAATCAACAACACAATCCATCCCCTACCCTCGTGTTGACGGCATATTTTTCGAAAAAAATCTTGCGCCAGTCTTCTGAAATTTATAGATGAATCTCTTTCTTGCTCAAGCCGTCCCAGCTCAATCACATTGGAAGACAACTCAATCTGCGTCCTAACCAAATCATCATCCGTGAGGAAATTTATATTTTTGTAGGCATCAAGATCAATACCCCTTTGACTCATCAAATACATCCCCTGATATTCAACCAATTTAGGAATGGTCAAAATAACTGGGCAATTCGACAACCCTTCAGGGTTTGAGAAAATATGACAAATCTCCGAAAAATCAATAGATTTATAATTAAACATACTAAAAAATATTTTTCTCGCCTAGATATTGCATACCTCTGTTCACAGCCGCACGCACCTTAGGATCTTTCAACATTTCATTGATATAGCGTGGAGCATTAACCCCGGGGGAGTTCGCCTCTTCAAACAAACCGGTATTTACATTGAAGTAATACTTATCACCTTCCACCTGCAGATGCAGTTGACCTGGTCGTTGACCGGGATTCGCATTCTCAACATCAATGCGAGTTCCGCCGCGATTAAAAACTGTGTTGCTATGAGTCTGAGTCCCATTGCGCCCCACCATTTCGCCCTCTTGATTTAGCCTTCTATCGGCATCTGGATTTTTTTCCTCCTTATCCCCTGGAGGGAGGCTAGGCCCATTAGGAGGCGTCCCATAAGTGTCAGCAGGTTTTTTCCCAGGAGAAGCATTGTTTCCTTCTGGTTTACCGGAAACGGCTTCTACGATATTGTCAAGCCACTCCCTTGCCCGCTGAGGAAGCGTATCCATCTGGCGTTTACACCCTGGATCATTCACGCAATTCGCTATGGCCTGAGAGCCGCCAACCACGAGCATTCCAAGCAACACAAGAGGGTTTAGTGCAAGTGTGTTGTTACCAGCCTCATTTACCCCAGCCGAGGCACCTGCCGAACCACCCACAGCGCCGCCGATGCCAGCGCCGTACCCCTGGACTACAGCATCCACGATCACATCTGGCGTACCTGCATTCCGAAGCGTTGTCGCAATTTCTGGAGCCGTCATAGAAGTGATTGCTGCTGCCGCTCCGGCTCCAACGCCTCCTCCCGCCATTCCAACGATTGCATGACCAGCAGCTCTACAACCTCCCTCTGGTGACCAACATTCAGTGTTTTCCTTGTCTCCGCTGGCAAGCGCATTTACATACTGCTGATTGGCATAGTTGCCCCAAGCCGTGCTGCCTTGCCGTCCGAACTCGCGCGTGATGGTGATCTGCGCATTGACCTCATCGCTCACCCGGTTCTTGTCAAAGATCGGCTTGATCCCCGTCTCCGCATCCCCCGTGCGGGCCTCGGTGTTGCCCGCCACGCCAGAGATGCCCGCGCGGCTCGTGCTTTGCGCGTTGCCCTTGTCGCTGCCCACGCCCGCTCCGCTGCTGCCCAGCTGGCTGCCCACGCCCACCGTGACCTCGAACCCGCTGGCGTTGTAGCTGGCCCGGTTATCCAGGTCGCTCATCGTGAGCGTGCCGCCGGTGGTGAACGTGTTCTTGCCACCGTCGATGGCCGCTTGCGTGCTGGTGATGGACCCGCCCTTGAGGTCCGTGTTGCCCTTCACGTTGACGTCAAAGCCGCCGTTGCCCGCACGGATGCCGCTTTGCTCGCCCACGCTTTGGTAGTCGCTGTCGATCTGCGTGCGCCCCGCGGTGATGCTGCCGCCCACGCGCCCCGCGCCCACAATGGGCACGCTGATCCCGAAGCCGCTGTTGCGGCTGGTCTCGTTGTACCGGCTGGTGTCTTGCAGGCTTTCGATGGCGAGGTTGCCGCCCACGTCGGCCCGCACGGCGTCGGCCACGAGGGTGGCCCCGCGCAGGGTGGTGTCGCCCGCGCTTTGCACGCTGGCTGTGCCGCCTGCGCGGATGTGGGTGTTGGTGTAGCTCACGCTCTCGCCGCTGCCCTGGCCCCGCGCCCGGCTGGCGCTGGCGTTCACGCTCACGCCCCCCGCCCCGACGCTCACACCGATGCTGCCCGAGCTGCTGCTGCGGCTGTTCTGTTCGGCAAAGCGGTTCTCGGCTGCTTCCAGAACGATGTTGCCCTTTTGCGCGATCAGGCCCACGTTCTTACCCGCTTCGATGTCGCTGCCGCGCACGCGCAGGTCGCCATCGGTGGCGGTGATGTGCACGTTGCCGTCCGCCCGCACTGCCGAGCCGGCCCCGCTGTCCACCTGGTAGGCGCTGGTGCTGCGGCTTTGGCTGCTGCCCAGGCTGATGTTGACGCTGGCTCCCGCCAGGGGGTCGCCATTCAGCAGGGCCTGCCCCGCGTTGCCCAGGTCCTTGGCGTTGTTGTAGGCATTGAGCCCGATGGCCGCGACCCCCAGAGCCTGGGTGCGCGCATCGCTGGTGCGCCCGATCGCTCGGCCCACGCGCCCTGCGGTCATGCCGAAGTCGATCAGCGGGCTGCCCACGCTCACCGTGAGGCCGCTTTGCTTGGCACGCGTCTCGAATTTGTCGCGCTCCAGCTCCCGCGCTTCGTGGATGTCCACCGTTTTGCCCACGATGCTCACGTCGCCCTTGGCCAGCACGGCCGAGCCTTCCTGCTCGTAGCGGTTGCCCGCCACCATCGCCACGTTGCCTCCTTGGGTTTGCACGCTGGAGGCTGCCGCCCGCTGGCTTTCGTTGCTGTGGTCGGTGGTGGTGCTTTGCTTGCCCAGCGTGATGCCGAAGCCGCCGCCGCTGAACAGGCCCGACTTCTTGGTCTCGGTGTGCGTGGTGGCCGCCGCGCTGTCGGTGCCGGCTCGGATGGAGATGTCCCGCTTGGCGATGAGGCCCACGTCGGCCTGACCCACCAGGTGCGAGCCCTGCAGCGCGATGTCCCGCCCGGCCTGCACGTAGATGGCGTTGCCGGTGACAACGCTGCCTTCGCTCAAACTGCTGGCTCCTTCCTGCACGGTGAGGCTGCTTTTTTTGCTCAGGAACCCGCTTTTCTTGCTGTACGTTTCTTCATAGCGCCC
>NZ_FMZC01000024.1 GCF_900102625.1 Paracidovorax valerianellae | reverse complement strand
CGCCAGATGCGACGCACGTCCTGGCTGTAGAAGTACGCGGCCAGGCCGAACGGTGTGTCGTTGGCGGCGGCGATCACTTCCTCTTCCCTCTCGAAGCGCGTGAGCGGCGCCACCGGGCCGAAGGTCTCTTCGCACGCGCAGGCCATGGTGGCGTCGGCGTTCTCCAGCACGGTGGGGGCGTAGTAGGTCGCGCCCAGCTCGGTCAGGCGCTTGCCGCCCGTGAGCACTTTCGCGCCCTTGGCGATGGCGTCCTGCACGTGGCGGTCGATCTTCTCCACCGCGCGGTTGTTGATCATCGGGCCGATCTGCGAGGCCGGGTCGCTGGCTGGGCCGACCTTCAAGGCCGCCACGCGGGCGGTGAGCTTTTGCGCGAATTCGGCGTGGACCTGGCTGTGCACGAACACGCGGTTGGGGCACACGCAGGTCTGGCCGCCGTTTCTGAACTTGGCGGCCATGAAGCCTTCCACGGCGGCGTCCACATCGGCATCCTCGAACACGATGAAGGGGGCGTTGCCACCCAGCTCCAGCGAGAGCTTCTTGAGCGTGTCGGCACCGCGGCGCGCCAGGTGCTTGCCCACGGGCGTGGAGCCGGTGAAGGTGATCTTGCGCACGCGGGAATCATCGAGCCACACATCCACCACTTCGGGCGTCTTCTCGCGCGAGGCGGTGACGATGTTGAGCACGCCGGGCGGCACGCCGGCTTCGTGGGCGAGCAGCACGAGGGCCAGGGACGTGAGGGGCGTGTCTTCCGCGGGCTTGCAGACCACGGTGCAGCCAGCGGCCAGCGCTGGCGCGATCTTGCGGGCGATCATCGCGGCGGGGAAGTTCCAGGGCGTGATGGCGGCCACGACGCCGACGGGTTCTTTCAAGGCGAACATGCGCCGGCCGGGCACGGGGGCGGGAATGACTTCGCCGTTCATGCGCGTGGCCTGTTCGCCGAACCATTCGATGTAGCTGGCGGCGTAGGCCACCTCACCCTTGCCCTCGGCCAGGGGCTTGCCCTGCTCCAGCGAGATGAGGGCGCCCAGGTCGTCCTGGTGGGCCATTACCAGATCGTTCCAGCGCTTGATGATGGCCGCGCGCTGCTTGGCCGGCACCTTGCGCCAGGTGGGGAAGGCGGCGTGGGCGGCTTCGAGGGCGGCCAGGGCTTCAGGCGCGCCGGAGTCGGGCACGGAGGTGATGACGGTGCCGGTGGCCGGGTCGGTGACGGGCAGCAGTGCGCCGGGGCCGGGTTGCCACTGGCCGGCGATGAAGTTGGCGCTGCGGATCAGGTCGGGGCGGGTGAGGGTCAGGGGCATGGGAAAAAGGCCATAAAACGAGGGTTTGAATGAAATCGGACTCTGGCGCAATCAGCACTAGGGAGGTGTGCTATCGATTTAGTAGTGAATGGATTCGGGTCGGCTCACGGTGCGCAGGTGCCAGGGCGCTCACTCGAAGGGCCCAACTGCGCCATGCAGAGTCAGGCGTGCGAACGGTTGCCCGGTCACTGGATGGCGTTGCCGGCGGCGCTGCGCGGCAGTTCGGGAGCGGTGGTTTCATGGACAGGGGCTGTGCATGGGGTTTGAATGAAATCGGGCTCCAGCGCAATAAACACTAGGGTGGTTAGCTATTAATTCAGTAGCAAACTGCCGAAGCAGCCATTCAGGCGCCGCTCACTAAGCCTGGGCGACGCGGGCGGCAATCGCCTCCCCCACCTGCGTGGTATTGGCCGTGCCCCCCAAATCCGGCGTCTTCGGCCCGGTCTTAATGACCTCTTCGATCGCCGCCACGATCGCATCGTGCGCCTGCCTGCCCGCGCCCTGGCCTTGCGTCAGAAAGTCCAGCATCAGCGCGCCCGACCAGATCATGGCGATAGGGTTGGCGATGTTCTGGCCGTAGATGTCCGGCGCCGAGCCGTGCACGGGCTCGAACAGGCTGGGGAAGTGGCGCTCGGGGTTCAGGTTGGCCGAAGGCGCCAGGCCGATGGTGCCGGTGGTGGCAGGGCCCAGGTCGCTCAGGATGTCGCCGAACAGGTTGGTGGCGGCGACTACATCGAAGCGGCCGGGCTGCAGCACGAATCTTGCGGTGAGGATGTCGATGTGCTGCTTGTCCAGCGTCACTTCCGGGTACCCCTTGGCGATGTCGTCGGCGCGGGCGTCCCACCAGGGCATGCTGATGGCAATGCCGTTGCTCTTGGTGGCGAGCGTGACGTGCTTCTTGGCGCGGCTTTGGGCGAGGTCGAACGCGAACTTGAGCAATCGGTTGGCACCGTGGCGGGAGTAGACCGATTCCTGGATGACGATCTCGCGGTCGGTGCCTTCGTACATGACGCCGCCAAGGGACGTGTATTCGCCCTCGGTGTTCTCGCGCACGACGAAGTAGTCGATGTCGCCGGGCTTTCTGCCGGCCAGGGGACACGGCACGCCTTCGAACAGGCGCACGGGGCGCAGGTTGATGTATTGGTCGAACTCGCGGCGGAACTTGAGCAGCGAGCCCCAGAGGGACACGTGGTCGGGCACGGTGGCGGGCCAGCCGACGGCGCCGAAGAAGATGGCGTCCACCCCGGCCAACTGCGCCTTCCAGTCGTCGGGCATCATTTTTCCGTGGGCGGCGTAGTAGTCGCAACTGGCCCAGTCGATGGTGCGGCATTCCAGCTCGAAGCCGAAGCGCTCGGCCGCGGTGTGAATGGCGCGCAGGCCTTCGGGCATGACTTCCTTGCCGATGCCGTCGCCCGGGATGACGGCGATGCGGAACGTGGGGTGCATGGCGGTGTCTCCGGGTTCAGGCGGCCGCAGCGAAGGGAGCCGGCGTGGCCGGTGGCGCCAGCGAGGCGGATGCGGCCTGCGGCCCCTGCCCTGCGGGCGGATGGGCGCGCTCGTCCAGCCAGCCCTGGCGCAGCTCGGGAACCGAGCGCGCGAGCAGTTCGTAGTACGGGTGGTGGGGCCCGCGGTCGTAGTCGGCGCGCGCGACCTGGGCGAGCTTGCGGCCGTGCTGCATGACGACGATTTCGTCGCAGACCGAGCGCACGGTGTGCAGGTCATGGCTGATGAAAAGGTACGACACGCCCAGTTCGCGGCGCAGCTCGGCCATCAGGTCGAGCACGGCAGCGCCCACCACGGTGTCGAGCGCGGAGGTGACCTCATCGCACAGGATCAGGTCGGGGTCGGCCGCGAGGGCGCGGGCCAGGTTGACGCGCTGCTTTTGCCCGCCCGAGAGGCCGCCGGGCAGGCGCGCCGCCACGCCGTGCGGCAGCTTGACCAGGTCGAGCAGTTCGCGGATGCGCCGCTGCAGCGCCTCGCCCTTGAGCCCTTTGTAGAACTGCAGCGGGCGCGCGAGGATGCGCTCGATGGTCTGCGACGGGTTGAGCGCGGTGTCGGCCATCTGGAAGACGATCTGCACACGGCGCAGTTCTTCCTTGGTGCGCGCGGCCAGCGTGGGCTTGAGCTCGGCGTTGTCCAGCAGCATGGTGCCGTGCCAGGGCTGGATCAGCCCGGCGATGGCGCGCGCCAGCGTGGTCTTGCCGGAGCCCGATTCGCCGATGACGCCGATGGCCTGGCCGCGGTAGAGCTTGAAGCTGATGTCTTCCAGGATGGGCGCGGCCGGGCGGCCGGTGGCGTCCACCGGGCCGTAGCCGGCGGAAAGCTCGCGCACGTCGAGCAGCAGCTCGCCCTCGCCCCGGCAGTGCTCGGCCACGCGGGGCGTGGGGCGTGCGGCGGCCAGCAGGCAGCGGGTGTATGGGTGCGCCGGGGCGGCGAGGATGTGCGCGGTGGTGTCCACCTCCTGCATCTGCCCGTTGCGCAGCACGAGGATGTGGTCGGCCATTTGCGCGACCACGGCCAGGTCGTGGCTCACGTACACGGCGGTGGCGCGGCGCTCGCGCACCACGCGCCGGAAGGCGAGCAGCACTTCGATCTGGGTGGTGACGTCCAGCGCGGTGGTGGGCTCGTCCAGGATGACGAGGTCGGGGTCGGTGATGAGCGCCATGGCGGCCATCAGCCGCTGCAGTTGCCCGCCCGAGACCTGGTGCGGGTAGCGGTCGCCAATGGTGTCGGGGTCGGGCAGCGCGAGCTCGCGGAACAGCTGAACGGCCTTGGCTTCGGCCTCGGCGCGCTTCATGGTGCCGTGGATGCGCGTGGGCTCGATCACCTGGTCCATGATCGTGCGCGAGGGGTTGAAGGATGCGGCGGCGCTCTGCGCGATGTAGGCCACGGTGTGCCCGCGCAGCGCGCGCTGGGCGGCCGGCGCCAGGTGCAGCACATCGACATCGCCGATGCGCACGCTGCCGCCCGCGATGGTGCAGCCGCGCCGGGCATAGCCCATGAGCGCGAGCGCGGTGGTGGTCTTGCCGGAGCCGGATTCGCCGATCAGCGCCAGCACTTCGCCGGGCGCGATGGAAAAGCTCAGTGCATCGACCAGTGTCTGGCCGCCTGCGGTGATGTGCAGGTCTTTGACGACAACGGATGCCCCCATGGTCAACGCCCTCCGCGTTCGCGGGCCGCGCGGCCCGGCAGGTTGTCGATGATCAGATTGACCGCGATGGTCAGGCTGGCGATGGCCAGGGCCGGTGCGATGACCGAGGCGCCCGCGTCGGGCAGCGCGCCGATGTTCTCGCGCACGAGCGACCCCCAGTCGGCCGCGGGCGGCTGGATGCCCAGGCCCAGAAAGCTCAGGCTGGCCAGCAGCAGCACCACGTAGACGAAGCGCAGCCCCAGGTCGGCCAGCATGGGGCCGATGATGTTGGGCAGGATCTCGCGCAGCATGATGTACAGCGTGCCCTCGCCCCGCGTGCGCGCCACGGTGACGTAGTCGAGCGCGTTGACGTTCACCGCCAGCGACCGCGCGATGCGGAAGGCCCCCGGCACGTAGATGACCGCGGCCGTGGCCACCAGCACCGCGACGGACGAGCCGAAGCCGGCCACCAGGATCAGCGCGAACATCTTGCTGGGAATGGCGGTGACGGTGTCCAGCAGGCGGCTCAGCACGGTGTCGAGCCGCCCGCCGACCGCCGCCGCGAACAGCGCCAGCGTGGTGCCCGTGCCGCTGGCCAGCAGCGTGGCCAGCAACGCCACGCCCACGGTGTAGCGCGCGCCGTCGATCACTCGCACCAGCATGTCGCGGCCGAGGTAGTCGGTGCCCAGCCAGTGCGTGGCGCTGATGGGCGCGAACACGTCGGAGCCGCCGCCGGACTGCAGCGTGCGCGCCAGCAACATGGGACCGAACAGGGCCGCCAGCAGCCAGGCAACGAGCACCACCAGGCCCAGCAGGCCTGAGATGCCGAAGCCGCCCAGCCAGCGCCGCAGGCGGTGGGGCTGGGGCGCAGGCGCGGGCACGGCGTGGGGGCCGGAGGGGTTGGAGAGGGAATCCATGGGGCAGCCCTTCGGTGACGGGGTTTCAGCGATGCCGCAGGCGCGGATTGGCAAGAATGCCGCACACATCGGCCAGGGTGACGAGGATCAGGTAGCCGGCGCAGAAGATCATGGCGCAGGTCTGCACCAGCGGCATGTCGCGCTGGGTCACGCCATCGACCATGAGCTTGGCGATGCCGGGGTAGTTGAAGATGGTCTCGATGATGATCACGCCGCCCAGCAGGTACGACAGCGACAGCGCCACCGCGTTGGCGATGGGCCCGATGGCGTTGGGCAGCGCGTGGGCCATGACCATGCGCAGGGGCGAGGCGCCCTTCAGGCGCACCATTTCGATGTAGGGCGCCTCCAGCTGGTCGATGACGGCGGCGCGGCTCATGCGCATCATCTGCGCGACGATCACGCAGCACAGGCTGAGCACCGGCATGGCGAAGGCGCGCAGCATCTGCCCCATCGATTCGATGTCATTCACGTAAGACAGCGCGGGCAGCCACTTCAGTTGCACGGCAAACACCAGCACCGCCAGCGTGGCCACGAGAAACTCCGGCACCGAGACCACCGCCACGGCCGTGGATGACGCCACGCGGTCGAACAGCGAGCCCCGCCACACCGCCGACGCCACGCCGAGGGTGAGCGCGATGGGCACCGAGAACAGCGCGGTGACGGCCGCGAGCAGCAGCGAATTGGGCAGGCGGCTGGCCACCAGTTCGCCCACGGGCGTTTGCGTGGTGACCGACTGGCCCAGGTCGCCGCGTGCGGCGCCGCCCAGCCAGCGCACGTAGCGCAGCGGGGCGGGCACATCGAGGCCCATCTGGGTGCGCAGCGCGGCCAGGGCTTCGGGCGTGGCGTCCTGGCCCAGCTGCTCTTGCGCGGCATCGCCCGGCAGCACGGCGGTGATCGAAAAGACGATGACCGACACCGCCAGCAGCGACAGCACCGCCATCAGCAGCCGCTGCACGAGGAGCTTGAGGATCACACGGTTCATGAAAGGCTCCACTCCGTATCAGGGGCGCCCGGCGCGCAGGAAGAGCCTGCGCGCAAGGCAGCGTCACGCATCCAGCCAGACGTGCTCGGCGAAAGAGTAGCCCATCAGGCCGCCCAGCGGAATCGGGGACAAGCCCTTGAGCTTGGTGGAATGTCCGTCGATGCTGGCGAGGAACAGCGGAATGCCGATGCCCGCCTCCTGGTGGATCATGGTCTGCATGTCGGCATACATCTGGCGGCGTTTGGCCACGTCGGTTTCGGCGCGCGATGCCAGCAGCAACTGGTCGAACTGGGTGCTCTTCCAGCGCGACTCGTTCCACGCCGCGTCGGACTTGAAGAACTGCGTGAGCAGCGTGTCGGCGCTGGGGCGCGGGTTCACGTTGCCGAAACCCACCGGGCTGTTGAGCCAGTGGTTGGACCAGTAGCCGTCGGCCGGCATGCGCTTGATGTCCAGTTCCAGGCCGATGCGCTGGCCGGACTGCTGCAGCAGCAGCGCGGTCTCGGTCGAATACATGGCGGCGGGCGACGTGACGACCGGCACCTTGCCCGTCACGCCGGACTTCTGCAGGTGGAACTTGGCCTTATCGAGGTCGAACGCGCGCTGCGGCAGGTCCTTGAAGTAAAAGCGGTTGGTCGGATCGACGGGCTGGTCGTTGCCGAGCACGGCGTAGTCGAGCGCGATGCTTTTCTTCATCTGGTCGCGGTCGAAGAGGTACTTCATGGCCAGGATGAAATCGGGGTTCATGCCGGGGCCGACGTCCTTGCGCATCACCAGGTCGGAGTATTGGCCCGACTGCGTGACGAAGATCGCATAGCCGGGCGTGCCCTTGACGCGCGCCACGGCGCGCGGATTGACCGAGGCCACCAGGTCCATGCCGCCGGACAGCAGCGCGTTCACCCGGGCGCTTTCGTCGCCGATGCCCACGAACTCGATCTCGTCCAGGTAGGGCTTGCCGGGCTTCCAGTAGGCGTCGTTGCGCACCATCAGCGAGCGCATGCCGGGCTTGAATTCCTTGAGCTTGTAGGGCCCGGTGCCGATGCCGGCGTTGAAGTCGGTCGTGCCGTCCTTGACGATGTGGAAGTGGAACGTGCCCAGGATGACCGGCAGGTCGGCGTTGGGCGCCGTCAGTTCCATGGTCACCTCGCCCGGGCCGGTGGCCTTGACGGTTTCGATCTGGTCGGCCAGCACCTTGGCCTTGGAGGCCGTGGCGGGGTCTTTGTGGCGCAGGATCGAGAACACCACGTCGGCCGGCGACAGGGCCTTGCCGTCATGGAAGGTGACGCCCTTGCGCAGGGTGAACACCCAGGTCTTGGCGTCCGGCGTGGCGAACGATTCGGCGAGCGCGGGCTGCGGCGTGAGGCTGCCGTCCAGCGAGAACAGGCCGTTGTAGAGCATGGTGCCGCGCGAGTAGTCGGTCTGGTTGGACTGCTTGGCCGGGTCCAGCGTGTCGGTGGCGGCGGCCGTGGCGCCGGCCACGCGGATGCGGCCGCCGCGGCGCGGCGTTTGCGCATGCGCGGTGATCGCCATGCCCGCCAGGCCACCGGCCAGCGTGGCCTGCATGCCGCCGGCCATGAGCATCGCGAGCACGTCGCGGCGCGTGGCGCCCCGCCGCAGCGAGTCCATCACGCGAAGGCTTTCTCGGGGACCGACGAGGGTGTCGAACGGGGTGCGGCTGTCGCTCATGGTGATGCTCCTGTGGACGGGTGCAGTGGGGGACGGGGATTCTCGAAAAACGAAGGGCGGGACGATCGAACGGACGTGCGGTGGAGGACTCGGCGGAGGGCCGGCTCAGGCCAGCCGGTCCTTCAGGCGGTAATACAGCCCCACCGCCGGCAGGAACCACGGCGGGCCGAAGTGGCCGGGAACGGCGGGCCAGTCGCGCCCGCGCCAGGGGTTGGCCTGCGCATCGCCCGCCATCACGGAGGCCATGCGCTCGCCCATGTGCACCGACATCTGCGTGCCGTGCCCGCTGTAGCCCATGGAATAGAACAACCCGTCGCGCTCGCCGGCGTGCGGCAGGCGGTCTTGCGTCATGTCCACCAGGCCACCCCAGCAGTGGTCGATGCGCACGCGGCCCAGTTGCGGAAAGATCTCGGCCAGGCCCTTGCGGAGAATCTCGCCGCTGGCGGCGTCCTGCTGCGGGCTGGAGATGGCGAAGCGCGCGCGCCCGCCGAACACCAGCCGGTGGTCGGCCGTGAGGCGAAAGTAATGGTGGATGTTGGCGATGGTGACGTAGGTGCGCCGCCCCGCCAGCAGGGCCTGCGCGCGCTCGGCGCCCAGCGGCTCGGTCACCACGATGAAACTGCCGATGGGCACGATGCGCCGGCGCAGCCAGCCGAACGTGCCGTAGCCGCCGTGGCGCGAGGCGCCAGTGGCCAGCAGCACCTGGCTGGCCTGCACGGTGCCGCGCGCGGTGTGCAGGCGGTGCACTTGACCCCGCTCGCGCACGATGCGCTCCACGCAGGTGCCGGTGTGAATCTGCGCGCCCTGGCGCTGCGCCGCCACGGCCAGGCCCTGGGCGAACCGGCCCATGTGCATCTGGCCGCTGCGCTGGTACAGCAGCCCGCCTTCGAAGCGGTCGCTCTGCACCTCGTCGCGCACCTCGGCGGCGCCCAGGATCTTGATGTCGGTATCGACGCCGTCGGTGATGAGCCGCTCGGCACTGCGCCGCAGCGCCGCCAGGTGCTGGGGCCGGGTGGCCAGCTTGAGCTTGCCGTGCCGCAGGAAGTCGCAGTCGATGGCTTCGTCACGCACGATGCGCGCCACGGTGTCCACCGCCGCGTCGTACGCGTGGTACCAGTCGCGCGCCTGCGCCACGCCCACCTTGGCGGCTACCTCGGCGTAGTCCACCGCCAGGCCGTTGTTCACATGGCCGCCGTTGCGGCCCGATGCCTCGGGCGCCACGGTGGTGCCCGCCTCCAGCACGGCCACGCTCGCCCCGCGCCGGGCCAGGGCCAGCGCGGCCGACAGGCCGGTGAAGCCGGCACCGACGATGGCCACATCGACCTGCCGCGGCAGGTCGTGCGGGGCCAGCGCCAGCGGAGGCACCGAATCGTTCCAGTAGGACTCGAGCTTCATGGGCAGGGCCGTGCGGTGGGTGGAGAGAGCCGGTTCGATCAGAGGCCGACGACGCCCGGCAGACCGCCGATGTCTCCGATCTCCACGTAGTTGTAGGCCGCGTTGCCCGGGCCGTGGCCACGGTTCACGAACACCTTGTGCTTGATGCCGATGTCGTCGGCCGACATCAGGTCGTAGCGCAGGCTGGAGGACACGTGCAGCACGTCTTCGGGGTTGCAGCCCAGCGAGTCGAGCATGTATTCGAACGCCTGCAGGCGCGGCTTGTACGCCTGGGCCTGCTGCGCGGTGTACACGCGGTGGAACGGCGCGCCGAGCATGGCGACGTTCTTCTGGATCTGATCGTCGGAGGCGTTGGACAGGATCACCAGCGGAATCTCCTTGGCCACCTTGGCCAGGCCTGCGGGCACGTCGGCGTGCGGGTCCCAGGTGGGCACGGCGTCGTAGAACTTCTGGCCGTCGGCGTCCAAATACTGGATCTTCCATTGCTTGCACAGGCGGCGCACGGCGTTCTTCAGCACCACCTCGTACGGCTTCCAGTCGCCCAGCACTTCGTCGAAACGGTAGGCGCTGAAGTTGGCGATGAACTGCTCCATGCGTTCGGCCGGAATGCGGTCGGCGAACAGTTCGCGCGTCATCTCGCCCATGCGAAAGCGGGTGAGCGTGCCGTAGCAATCGAAGGTCACGTACTTGGGACGGAATGTCATGGTCTCGAAGTCCTCGGGTTTGGCCGGTCACCGACCGGGGCGGTTCGCAGTGCCTTATCCGGCGTTTGCGACGGTGTCATTACGAAGTGATTGAAGCACGCGGATTTGCGGGTGTCATAGGGAAATGCGGGGGTGCGGCGCGAGAAAGCTGCGGTTTGCCGGGGGGCTTGCGGCATGCCATGCGGTCTGCACCGCGGGCGTGCGGGTAAGCACTATTAGGGGGCCGCGGCAAAGTCGATGAGCACGCTTTTGAAGCGCAGGTTCGCCTCCACGGCCTGGCGCCCCAGGTCCTTGCCGATGCCCGACTGGTGGTAGCCGCCGGTGGGAATGACGAAGTCCGCACTGCGCCCGTAGCGGTTGATCCAGACCGTACCGGCGCTGATGCCGCGCATGGCGCGCAGCGCGCGGCCGATGTCCGCCGTGTGCACGCCGGCCGCGAGACCATAGTGTTCGTGCGCGGCCAGGGCCAGGCCTTCTTCCTCGGTGTCGAAGGTCTGCACCGTGAGCACGGGGCCGAAGATTTCTTCCTGCACGGCGGGGCTGCCGGCCGACACGCCTTCGATCAGCGTGGGCTGGAAATACGCACCGCCTGTGGCGCCGCCGGCGACCTCGTCGTACAGCCCGCCGCCGCAGCGCAGTTGCGCGCCCGCGTCCCGCGCGCGCTCCACGATGTCGAGGATGCGCGCGGCCTGCGGCGCCGAGATGATGGGCGGCAACGTGGCCGCGTCGTCCCAGGTGGCGCCGGGCCGCAAGGCCGCGAACCGGGCGGCGATGCGCTCCACCAGCGCCTCGGCGATGCCGCGCTGCACGATCAGGCGCGAGCCCGCCACGCACACCTGGCCGGCGTTGCCGGTGATGGCGCCGGCGATGATGCCGGCCAGCCGGTCGATGCCGGGCGCATCGTCGAAGACGAGCTGCGGGCTCTTGCCGCCCAGCTCCAGGGTGACGGGCTTGGGGCCTTGCAGCGCGCAACTGGCCATGATGGCGGCGCCCGTGCGCGTCGATCCGGTGAAGGTCATCTTGGCGATCTTCGGGTGCCGGGTGAGCGCATCGCCCGTGGTGCGGCCGTCGCCCTGCACCACGTTGAAGAGCCCCGGTGGCACGCCCGCCTCCACCGCCAACTGGGCCAGGCGCACAGCGGAAAACGGCGTCATCTCGGAGGGCTTGAGCACGACCGCGTTGCCTGCGGCCAGCGCCGCGCCGACCTTCCAAGACATCATCACCAGCGGAAAATTCCAGGGCGTGATGGCGCCCACCACGCCGTAGGGTTCGGCCACCACCATGCCCAGATGGTCGTGCCGCGTGGCGGCCACTTCGCCGCCCAGCTTGTCGGCGTATTCGGCGAAAAAGCGCAGGCCTTCGGCGGTGAACGGCACGTCCCAGGCGGCGGCATCGCGCACCGGGCGCGTGGAGCACACGGCTTCCAGCGGCGCGAGGTGCGGGCCGTCGGCCTCGATCAGGTCGGCCCAGCGGCGCAGCACCCGGGCCCGCTCGCGCGGGGCGCGGCGTGCCCAGTCGGTGGTGCGCCAGGCATTCCATGCGTCCTGCACGGCGGCGTCCACCGTGGCGGCGTCGGCCAGCGGCAGGTCGGCGTGCCATTCGCCGTCGGAGGGGCGCAGCACGGCGATGCGGCCGGCATCGGGCACGAGGCGCCCGCCGATGAAGTGGCCGGCGGGAACGGCGATGGACCGGGGATCGAAAAGCAGCATGGAACGTGGGGCGCGCAGGGGCCTGCGCACCGGTCTGGAAAAGGTGCTTCGATGCTAGGCAGGAAGGTCCAGCATTTGTGCCCGTAACGCACCGTGCCACCGCAGCGAATTGCAAAACGGACACGCCCTGCAGACGATGCTTGCAAGTTGCGGGCAAACCCGGATTCAGGGTGGTGCGGCGCACCGATGTCGTCCAAGATAGGCGCCCGATCCCACCGCAACGCTTCGCAACGAGGACACCGCCCATGCTCTCCACCGCCCTGCCCGCCACCCCCGCCACCGCCGAGGACGGCGTGCTGCTGCGCCCCATGAACCCCGACGACCTGCCCCAGGCGCAGGCGCTGTCGGCCGAACTGCGCTGGCCGCACCGGCTGGCCGACTGGGAGCAGGTGTTCGCGCATTCCGAGGGCCTGGTGGCCGAGCGCGACGGGCAGACGATCGCCACCGCGCAGCGCTGGAAGTGGGGCGAGCGGCACGCCACCATCGGCCTGGTGCTGGTCACGCCGGCCTGCCAGGGCCGCCGCATCGGCCACCGCCTGATGACCGCGTTGCTCGACGGGCTGCAGGACCACACCGTGCTGCTGCACGCCACCCCCGAAGGGCGCGGCCTGTATGAGCGCCTGGGTTTCGTGCGCACGGGCGAGGTGCGCCAGCACCAGGGCACGGCCCGGCCGACGCCGCTCATCGCCCTGCCCCCGGGCTGGCGCCTGCGCCCTTCGGGCATGAACGAGGCCGCCGCGCTGCACCGGCTCGACGCCCAGGCGCGCGGCATGCCGCGCGATGCGCTCATCGACGATCTGGTGGCGCGCAGCGATGCCTGCGTGGTGCTGGACCACGACGGCGAGCAGCGCGGCTTCGCCCTGCTGCGGCGCTTCGGCCGCGGGCACGCCATCGGCCCGGTGGTGGCGCCCGATGCCGAAAGCGCCAAGGCGCTGATCGCCCACCTGGCCGGCATGAACGCGGGCAACTTCACGCGCATCGACATCGACTTCGACAGCGGCCTGGCCGAGTGGCTGGAGAGCATCGGCCTGCTGCGGGTGGACGCGCCGACCACCATGGTGCGCGGTGCGCCGCTGCAGCCGACCGAGGGCACGGCGCATGGCGCGCCCCGGCTCTTCGCCCTGGCCACGCAGGCGCTGGGCTGACCGGGCAACGCACCGCCAAAGCCCCCGCCCGTCCACTGCACGTCAGCCCACCTCCCCCTGCCCCGCCCCGCCCCGAGCCCCACCGTGCCCACCACAACCACCACAACCACCACCTTCCTCTACAAATCCGACCCCGTGCGCGGGCGCCAGTGGGCGGGCGTGTTCCGCGAACGCGCGCCCGAAATCGACTTCCGCATCTGGCCCGACATCGGCGACGCGGCCCAGGTGCGCTTTCTTGCCGCGTGGGAGCCGCCACAGGACCTGGCCACGCGGTTTCCGCAGCTGCAGGTGCTGTTTTCTTCCGGCGCGGGGGTGGACCAGTTCGACTTCGCCGCGCTGCCGCCCGCCCTGCCGGTGGTGCGCATGGTGGAGCCCGGCATCGTGCAGGGCATGGTGGAGTACGTGACGCATGCCGTGCTGGGCCTGCACCGCGACATGCCCCAATACCGCCGCCAGCAGCAGCAAGGCGAATGGCGCGCGCTGCCGGTGCGCCCGGCCAGCAGCCGCCGGGTGGGCGTGCTGGGCCTGGGGTCGCTCGGGCAGGCGGTGCTGGAACAGTTGCGCGGCCTGGGCTTCGACTGCGCGGGCTGGAGCCGCTCGCGCCATGACATCGGCGGTGTGCAGTGCCATGCCGGCCCGCAGGAGCTGCCCGCCTTTCTGGCGCGCACCGACGTGCTCGTCTGCCTGCTGCCGCTCACCGATGCCACGCGCGGGTTTCTGAACAAGGACCTGTTCGCGCAGTTGCCTGAAGGCGCCGGGCTGGTGCATGTGGGGCGCGGCCCGCACCTCGTCGAAGCCGACCTGCTGGCCGCGCTGGCCGTGGGGCAGATCGGCGATGCGGTGCTCGACGTGGCCGACCCCGAGCCCCTGCCCCCTTCGCACGCTTTCTGGCGGCACCCGCGCATCCAGCTCACGCCGCACATCGCCAGCATGACGCAGCCCTTGAGCGCCGCCGGCGTGGTGATCGACAACCTGCGCCGGTTCCATGCGGGCGAGCCGATGGTGGGGCTGGTGGACCGCTCGCGCGGTTACTGAGGGCACGCCGGCGGCGCACCGCACGATCTGCTGCCATCGCGCCAACAACCGCAGCCTGCTGCGCCAAACCCCGCCAAAGCAGCACCACGCGGCCCGGGCCCTGGCCTAACCTTGAAGCCATCGACAGACGTCTCCCCGCCACCGAACCTCTGCCCACGCGACAGGAACCCGCCATGACCCAACTCACCGACCTGCCCCACCTCGCCTCGCTCGACGCCATCGACCGGGCCCACCTGATCCACCCCGTTTCGCCCTGGCGCACGCATGAACGCCGCGGCCCCAACGTGCTGTCGTCGGGCCGGGGATCGTGGCTGACCGATGCCAAGGGCAACGAGCTGCTGGACGCTTTCGCCGGCCTGTGGTGCGTGAACGTGGGCTATGGGCAAGAGAGCGTGGTGCAGGCCGCGGCCGACCAGATGCGCCAGCTGCCCTATGCCACGGGCTACTTCCACTTCAGCAGCGAGCCGGCGATCCGCCTGGCTGAAAAGCTGGTGCAGATCACGCCGAAGTCGCTGAACCACGTGTACTTCACGCTGGGCGGCTCCGAGGCGGTGGACGCGGCGGTGCGCTTCATCGTGCAGTACCACAACGCCATCGGCAAACCTGCCAAGAAGCATTTCATCGCGCTGGAGCGCGGCTACCACGGCTCGTCCTCCACGGGCGCCGGGCTGACCGCGCTGCCGGTGTTCCACCGCGGGTTCGACCTGCCACTGCCCACGCAGCACTACATTCCCTCGCCCAACCCGTACCGCGCCGCCGACCCGTCGGATGGCCAGGCCGTCATCGCCGCCTCGGTGGCCGCGCTGCGCGCCAAGGTGGCCGAGCTGGGCGCCGACAACGTGGCGGCCTTTTTCTGCGAGCCCATTCAGGGATCGGGCGGCGTGATCGTGCCGCCGGCGGGCTGGCTCAAGGCCATGCGCGAGGCCACGCGCGAACTGGGCATCCTGATGGTGGTGGACGAGGTCATCACCGGGTTCGGCCGCACCGGCCCCATGTTCGCGTGCGATGCCGAGGGCGTGGCGCCCGACATCCTCACGATGGCCAAGGGCCTGACGGCCGGCTACGTGCCCATGGGCGCGACGATGATCTCCGACGCGCTCTATGCCGCCATTGCCGACGGCGCGCCCGAGGGAGCGCCCATCGGCCACGGCGCCACCTATTCGGCCCACCCGGTGAGCGCGGCGGTGGCGCTGGAGGTGCTGCGGCTGTATGACGAAGGCGGCATTCTGGCCAACGGCCAGCGCATGGCGGCGCCCTTCGCGGCGGGGCTGGATGCACTGGCCGCGCACCCGCTGGTGGGCGACTCGCGCCACCGCGGCCTGGTGGGCGCGCTGGAACTGGTGAGCGACAAGGCCACCAAGCGCGGCTTTGCGCCGTCGCTCGCACTGTCGGAGCGCATCGCGGCCACGGCCTATCGCAACGGCATCGTGTTCCGGGCCTTCGGCGACAACATCCTGGGCTTCGCCCCCGCGCTGACCTACACCGAGGACGAATTCGCCCAACTCTTCCAGCGCCTTCGCAAGACGCTGGACGACGTGCTGAACGAGCCCGACGTGCGCGCTGCCGTCACCGGCTGAAAACCCCGCACACGGCCCACACAGCGATCGCGCGCCGCCGCAGAATCGAAGCCTCCTTCACGCCTTTCGATGCCGCCATGATGAATGAAGCCTTCAAGATCGACCGCCTGGACCTGCGCATCCTGGCCCAGCTGCAAAAGAACGGGCGCATGACCAATGTGGACCTGGCGGACGCAGTGGGCCTGTCGCCCAGCCCGTGCCTGATCCGCGTCAAACGCCTGGAGCAGGCGGGCTACATCGCCGGCTACGGCGCCCACCTGCGGCTGGAGAAGCTGGGCGACACGCTCACCGTGTTCACCGAAGTCACGCTCTCGGACCACCGCCGCGAGGACTTCACGCGCTTCGAAGCCGCCATCCGCGAGGTGGACGAGGTGCTCGAATGCCATCTGGTGAGCGGCGGCTACGACTACCTGCTGCGTTTTCTGACGCGCGGCGTGAACCATTACCAAGAGGTGATCGAGGACCTGCTCGAACGCAACCTCGGCATCTCCAAGTACTTCAGCTACATCGTCATCAAGACGCCGTTCGTGAAGACGCACTGTCCGATCGAGCGGCTGTTTCCCCACCAGCGCTGACCCGCGCCCGACGCCCCATGCCCGACACCGCCCACCGCCCGCCAGCCCGCTTCGTGCGGCTGGCCGAAACCGACCGCCCGCAGATCGCCCTGACGATCGACGGGCAACCCGCCACCGCACTCGCGGGCGACACGCTGCTGGTGGCGCTGCTGCAGCACGGCCGGCGCGTGCGCGACAGCGAGTTCGGCGACGGGCCGCGCGCGGGGTTCTGCCTGATGGGCGCGTGCCAGGACTGCTGGGTGTGGACGCCATCCGGCGAGCGGCTGCGGGCCTGCTCCACGCCGGCCGAAGCGGGCATGCAGGTGCTCACACGGCCGCCGGCCCAGCACTGGCCGATGACGGCCGATCTGCGCGAATCGCTGGCGCGCCACGCACCGGGAGAGGCCGCATGACCGCCCCCCTGCACACCGCAGGCGCCGCCCCGGCCGCAGCGCCCCGCATCGTGGTGGTGGGCACCGGCCCGGCCGGCGTGCGGGCCGCCCAGGCGCTGGTGCAGGCCGGGCTGCGCCCCACCATGGTCGATGAAAGCCGGCGCGACGGCGGCCAGATCTACCGCCGCCAGCCCGAGGGCTTCAAGCGCCCCTACGCCAAGCTCTACGGCAGCGAGGCCGACAAGGCCCAGGCGCTGCACCGCGACTTCGACGCCCTGCGCGGGCAAGTCGATTACCGGCCCGACACCCTGGCCTGGAACGTGACCGCGGGCGAGTTGCACGTGGTGCACGCGGGCGAGCCGCAGACGCTGCCGTTCGATGCGCTGCTGGTGTGCTCCGGCGCCACCGACCGGCTCATGCCCGTTCCTGGCTGGCACCGCGCCGGCTGCTACAGCCTGGGTGCCTCGCAGATCGCGCTGAAGGCCCAGGCCTGCGCCATCGGCTCGCAGGTCGTCTTTATGGGCAGCGGGCCGCTGCTGTACCTGGTGGCCTCGCAATACGTGCAGGCCGGCGCGCGCGTGGCAGCGGTGCTGGACACCGCCCCGGCGGCCAAGACACTGGCCGCCATGGTGGGCCTGCTGGCGCGCCCCTCCCTTGCGCTGCGCGGCCTGGGGCTGATCCGCGGCCTGCGGGCCGCCGGCGTGCCGGTGCTGCAAGGCGTGGCGCCCCTGTCGATCGATGGCGACGACCGGCTGGGCGTGCAAGGCGTGGTGGTGCGCGATGCGCAGGGCAAAGAGCGCCGCTTCGAATGCGACGCCGTGGGCCTGGGCTGGCACCTGCGGGCCGAAACGCAGTTGGCCGACCTGGCGCGCTGCGAGTTCACTTTCGAACCCGTGAGCCGCCAGTGGCTGCCCCGCATCGACGAGGACGGCCGCAGCAGCACGCCGGGCGTGTACCTGGCCGGCGACGGCGTGCGCATTCTGGGGGCCGATGGCGCCGAAGCCGCCGGCCGCCTCGCCGCGCTGGCGGCGCTGGCCGACCTGAAGCACGCGGCAGGCCGCACCCGCTATGAAAACGAGGCGGCCGCGCTGCGCCGCACGCTGGGCAAGATGGACCGTTTTCGCCAGGGGCTGGCGCGCGCGTTTCCGTGGCCGCACGCGCAGGCCGCCGCGCTGCCCGACAGCGCCGTGGTGTGCCGCTGCGAGGCCGTCACGGCGGGCGAGCTGCGCCGCTGCGTGACCGAGATGGACAGCCAGGAAGTGAACCGCGCCAAGGCCTTCAGCCGCGTCGGCATGGGCCGGTGCCAGGGGCGCTTTTGCGGCCATGCCTCGGCCGAGATCGTGGCGCACGCCTGCAGCATTCCGGTGGAGCAGGTGGGCCGCCTGCGCTCGCAGGCCCCCGTGAAACCCTTGATGATGAACACGCGCGAGGTGCAGCCATGAGCAGCAGCAACGGCCACGGCCACGGCCACGGCGGGAGCGGCACCACCGCCACGCACGACAGCGATGTGCTGGTGCTGGGCGGCGGCCTGATGGGCACCACCGCCGCGTTCTTCCTGCGCCAGCACGGCCGCTCCGTCACGTTGCTGGAGCGCGAGCTGGTGGGCCGGCAGGCCAGCGGCACCAACTTCGGGAATGTGCGCCGCCAGGGGCGCGAACTGCACCAGATCCCGCTGGCCAACCGCGCGCGCGCCGTGTGGGGCCGCATCCACTCGCTGCTGGGCGAAGACGCCGAGTTCGTGCCCTACGGCCACCTGCGCGTGTGCTACACCGAACAGCAGGCTGCCGTGATCGAAAAGCACGCGCACGACGTGAAGCCGCTCGGCCTGGACCTGCAGTTGCTCACCGCCGAACAATTGCGCCAGCGCTGGGGCATCTTCTCGCCCAGCGTGGTAGCTGGCTCTTATTCGCCCGACGACGGCCACGCCAACCCGCGCCTGGCCGGCCCGGCCTTCGCCCGCGCCGCGCGCCGTGCGGGCGCCCACATCGTCGAGCACGCCGAGGTGATGCAGGTGGAGCGCGACGGCAACGGCTTCGTCGCCCACACGGCCGATGGCCGGCGCTACCGCGCGCCGCAAATGCTGGTGGCGTGCGGCGCGTGGTCCAACCGCATGGCCGAACAGTTCGGCGAGGCCGTGCCGATGGAAGCGCGCGGCCCGCAGATGGGCGTGACCGAGCCGCTGCCCTATGCGCTGGGGCCGTCGATCGGACTGTCGTCGCCCATCGAGACCGAGGGCCTTTACTTTCGCCAGATCGCACGCGGCAACATCGTGTTCGGCGGCGGCCTCAAGGGCACCGCGCATGCCGACCAGATCCGCGCCTATGTGAAGCCCGACAACATCCTGCGCCAGATGCGCGAACTGCGCCGCTTCGTGCCGGCCTTCGGCAACGTGCAGCTGATCCGCGTGTGGAGCGGCATCGAGGGCTACACGCCCGACTGGCAGCCGGTGATGGGCCCGAGCGCCAGGGTCGAGGGCTTGCACTACGCCTTCGGCTTCAATGGCGAAGGATTTGCGATCAGCCCCGGCGTGGGCGAAACCATGGCCGAACTGATCGCCACGGGCCGCACGTCGATTCCGCTCGCGCCTTATTTCATCGGGCGGTTCGCTGCGGCGAAGGCGGCGCCGGCGTTTCAGAAGGCGGCCTAGGCTCCTGCAGCTCCTGCGTTCCCTGCGGTGGCCCGAGCAGCGGCGCATGCTGCGCCATGAGCGCTGCGACCCATTCGATGAACGCCCGCACCTTGGGGCTAACATGCCGGTTGGGCGCGAAGGCCACATAGAGCGGCATCGGGTCCAGCCACCAGTCCTGGAACAAGGGCACCAGCTCGCCCCGCTCCAGCGGCTCGTGCGCCATGTAATGCGGCAGCCACAGCACGCCGAGGCCCGCCACGCCGGCTGCGAGATAGGCATTGCCATCGTCTACCGAAAACACATGGTGGCCCTGCACCGTGATGCGCTCGGCGCCGCGGTGCATGGCGTAGGGCACGGCCTTGCCAGTGCGCGCCCATATGAAGCCCACGGTGCGGTGGTGCGTGGCTTCCAGTTCGTTCGGATGCAGCGGCGTGCCCGCCCGGTCCAGATAGCCGGGCGCCGCGTACACGCCCAGCTGCAGGTCGCCCACCCGCCGGGCGATCAGCGACGGGTTGGCAGGCTCGCCGCCGCGCACCACGCAATCCACGTTGTCGCCGATCAGGTCCACCATGCGGTCGCTCACCCCCATGTCGATCTGGAGGTCGGGGTACTGCGCATGAAAGGCGGGCAGCGCCGGTACCAGGATCAACCGGGCCAGCGGGCTGGGCACGTCCACGCGCAGGCGCCCGCGGGGCACGGCGGAGGCGCTGGACAGGCTGGTTTCGGCATCGTCCATGTCGGCCAGAAGGCGCACCACCCGTTCGTAATAGGCGGCGCCATCGGCCGTCACCTGAACGCGCCGGGTGGTGCGGTTCAGCAGCTTCACGCGCAGCCGCGCCTCCAGTTGCTGAACCAACTGGGTCACGCTGGTCTTGCTCATGTGAAGGGTGTCGGCCGCCTTGGTGAAGCTGCCGGCCTCCACCACGCGGGCGAACGCCTGCATTGCATCGAAACGGTCCATCGCGGTGTGGTTCCTGCGGGTGAAGGATTTGAAAGGGCCCGGGGGGCTGTGGCTTTGGGCTGTGGGATTGTTTGGAGTCTACGAACAGTGATGCGTGGACTTGCCCCTTTATCCCCCCGGCCCGCCTGCCTACAGTGCCTTCATCGTTGAACCGGGGCGCCCCTGCCCGCTTGAAGGACCCTGCCATGACCCTCTCCCCCCCCCAGCGCGACGTCGTGTTTCCGCCCGGCCGCCGCGCGCTTTACGACCGCAACCACTACTCGCCCGCCGTCCGCTCCAACGGGTTTCTGTTCGTGTCGGGCCAGGTCGGCAGCCGCGAAGACGGCTCGCCCGAACCGGACCTGCCAGCGCAGGTGCGCCTGGCCTTCGACCATCTGAATGCCATCCTGAAAGCCGCGGGCTGCAGCTTCGACGACGTGGTCGATGTCACGGTGTTTCTGGTCGATCCCGAATCGACGTTCGAGACGGTATGGGCCATCGTGCCCGAATACTGGGGCAGCGCGCCCTATCCCACGCTGACGGGCATCGGCGTGACCTGGCTCTACGGCTTTCAGTTCGAGATCAAGGTGATCGCAAAGCTGCCGGACGCCGCAACGCGTGAGCCCGCTGCGGCCAGCGACGCGGGCTGACGCGAACCCTCTGCGGCGATCTTTTCAAAGGGGCTAAGCCGCCAGCACCACGAACACCTTGCGCAGCGTTTGCGTCACATGCCACTCGCCGGTGGTGTTGGCGGGGAAGAACAGCGTGTCGCCCGCCCGGATCGCCAAAGGCTCGCCATCCGTGGGCGTGAAGGTGCAGGCTCCTGCCAGGATGTGCATCACTTCGGCATTGGCGAGCTGGCGTTCGAAGCGGCCGGGCGTGCATTCCCACAGGCCCGAGCGGTTCTCGCCCGCGCCCGCCAGGTCCACATCGATGCCGCTGAAATCGCACGGCGGCAAGGTCAGCGGACGGGCGGGCGTGCCCTGGTGTTCGAAGCCGTCCAGGGTGGCGGACTGGCGCAGCACGGTGATGCTCATGGAAGGGCTCTCTTGAAACGTCGTTGAGGGAAAGAAGGGAGGAAGGGAGCACGCGAGTTGGGGGACGTCAGCCCGCTGCCAGCGCCCGCGCCACCACCTCGCAGAACCAGCGCACGCCCAGCGGCAAGGCCTCGTCGTTGAAGTCGTAGCACGGGTGGTGCAGCGCGCGTTCGCCGTCCGGCCCGGGGTCGGCGCGGCCCTGGCCGAGCCAAAGGTAGGCGCCCGGGCGGCGCTGCAGCATGAAGGCGAAATCTTCCGAGGTGAACGCAGCGCGCGGCGCCACTCCGGCCTTCAGGCCGATGGCGCGTGCGGCCTCCAGCGCCAGCGCCGCTTCGGCCGGGGTGTTGAGGGTGGCGGGGTAGTAGCGCAGGTAAGTCACCTCCACCTCGGTGCCGCTGGCCAGCGCCACGCCCTGGGCGGTGTCGCGCAGCGCGGCCTCGATGCGGTCTTGCGACGCCGCATCGAAGCTGCGCACGGTACCGGTGATCTGCACCTCGGCCGGCAGCACGTTGTGGCTGTGGCCGCCTTCGATGCGCGTGACCGACAGCACGGCCGATTCGCCCGGGTCGATGCGCCGCGCGACGATGGTGTTGAGCTGCGCCACCAACTGGCTCGCGGCCAGGATGGCATCGGGCGTGTGGTGCGGCTGCGCCGCGTGGCCGCCGCGCCCGCGCACGGCGATGTCGAAGCGGTCAGCCGCCGCCATGATGGGCCCGGGCCGCGTCTGCGCCTGGCCGAGCGGCAGGTCGGGCCAGTTGTGCAGCGCATAGACGCTGTCGCACGGAAAGCGGTCGAACAGGCCGTCTTCGATCATCTTGCGGGCGCCGCCCTTGCCCTCTTCGGCCGGCTGGAAGATGAAGTGCACCGTGCCGTCGAACGCCCGCGTGCGCGCCAGTTGGCGCGCCGCACCGATCAGCATGCTGGTGTGTCCGTCGTGCCCGCAGCCATGGTGCGCGCCGGGTGTGCGGCTGGCGTAAGGGGCCTTGCCCAGTTCGGCCATGGGCAGCGCGTCCATGTCGGCGCGCAAGCCCACGCTGCGGGCACCGCTGCCGCAGCGCAGCGTGCCGACCACGCCCGTGCCGCCGATGCCTTCCTGCACGTCCAGGCCCAGCAGCCGCAGCGACTGCACCACGATGCCGGCCGTGCGCCGCTCCTGAAACGCCAGCTCCGGATGGGCATGCAGGTCGCGCCGCAGCGCGACGAGGTCCGGCAGCAGATCGGCGACCGGCCGGGCGATGGCGTCGAGGGCCGCGCTTGCCGGCCCCTTCGCAACAGCTTCCGCGAAGTCACGCAGTGCATCGGCTGTGGGATGTGCCGCAGGCGCTACCGAAGATACCGAGGAGGCCATCGGCTACGCCTCTACCGCATCTACCGCCTCTACCGCATCAGCCAGTTGCGCCAGCGTGTGGAAGTGGTAGTCGGGCACCGTGTGTTCCGATTCGATGGTGCCGCCCGAGCCCGCCATGCCATGGCGGCGCTCGATCCAGCAAGTGGCGATGCCCAGCTTCTTGGAAATGCCGATGTCGTGGTACTGGCTTTGCGCCACGTGCAGGTTGTCAGCCTGCCGGTAGCCCCAGGCGCCTTCGTAGCGGCCGCGGGCATAGGCGAAGTAGCGCGCATCGGGCTTTTCGCACAGCGCATCGTCGCAGCTCAGCAGCAGATCGAACGGCGCACCCAGGGTTTTGTGGAAATGCGCCAGGGCCCAGCTTTGGGCATTGGTCATCGTCACCAGCTTGAAGTGCTTGCGCAGGCGCTGCAGCGCCTCGACGGAATCCGGGAACGCCGGCCAATGGGCCACCGAATCGCGCAGGCCGCGCGCCAGGGCATCGCTGTCGGGCAGGCCGAGCGGGGGCGCGATCACATGCCAGCAGCGCTCCAGGTCGTCGGGGTACCAGCCCGTGTCGCCGCTTTTGCGGGCGGTGCGGTAGGCGGCAAGAAAGGCGTCGTCGGTCACCGTGCTGTCCGGCACGGCCTGCCGCAGGTACGCCAGCATGCCTCCCTCGAAATCGATCAGCGTGCCGACGACGTCGAAAGTGAGAACCTTGAACTTCCGAAGGGACATGAAAACGCTCCTGGGCAGATGGATGAGTACAACGCCCTGCGCGCCACTGGCCGGCGGCTACCGGCAAGGCGCCAGGGACTCATGCAGCCACTTTAGAAGTTGTCGCGCCCGCGATGGCGTTGATCGCGGTGGGCGCAGCGGCAGTGAATTGCGTTGTTCGCTGCAAAGCACGCAGATTGTTCGGCGAAGGGCAATGCGGCCTTCTCGCCGAAGCGGAGCGCTCTAGAAAAGACTGCCCTGCCCCCGCGCCAGCCCGGGCCGGTACTGCGACAGGTCCAACTCCACGCGCTGGCGGTTCAGCCCCAGGCGGCGGCAGGCGGTGGAGAACCGCTGGCGCACCAGATCGGCCCACAGGCCTGTGCCCTTCATGCGCGTGGCGAAGTCGCTGTCGTAGCTCTTGCCGGCCGCGCGGTCCTCGGCGCTCAGGCCGTGCAGGTCCTGGATGCGGGCCATCACCCGCGCCGCGCGCTGCGGGTAGTGCAGCGCCAGCCACTCGCGCATGATCGGCGCGACCTCCCAGGGCAGGCGCACGACCGTGTAGAAAGCGCTCGTGGCGCCCGCGTCGCGCGCCGCCTCCAGCACCTGCTCCATGTCGTCGGTGATGAAGGGAATCTGCGGGGCCACGCTCACACCCACGGGCACGCCGGCCTCGGCCAGCGCGCGGATGGTGCGCAGGCGCCGGTGGGGCGCGGCGGCGCGCGGTTCCAGCCGGCGGGCGAGCGCTGCGTCCAGCGTGGTGATCGTCACGTAGGCGGCGGCCAGGCGGTCGCGCGCCAAGGGCGCCAGCAGGTCCAGGTCGCGCTCCACCCCGCTCGATTTGGTGATGACCGAAAACGGGTAGCGCGCCTCGGCCAGCACTTCGATCAGCCCGCGCGTGAGGCGCAACTCGCGCTCCACCGGCTGGTAGCAGTCGGTGGCGGAGCCGATGTTGAGCAGTTGCGGCACATGCCCGGGCCGCGCCAGTTCGCCGCGCAGCACCTCGGCGATGTTGTGCTTGGCGATGATCTGCGTCTCGAAATCCAGCCCCGGCGACAGGTTGAGGTAGCTGTGCGTGGGCCGGGCGTAGCAGTAGACGCAGCCGTGCTCGCAGCCCCGGTAGGGATTGACCGAATGGTCGAAGAAGATGTCCGGCGAATCATTGGCGCAGATGGCGCTGCGCGCCGTCTCCATCACCACGCGGGTGACCTGCGGGGCGGGCGAGTCTTCAGCCGTACCCGGGTCGGCCCAGCCATCGTCGAACGCATCGCGCACATCGCGCAGGAAGCGGTGAGGGATCTGCGTCGCGGCGCCGCGCCCTTTGATGGCGTGCACCGGAAGGTGGAATTCGGACATGGGCGGTACCTCGGCAAGCGGCTCGCTGCGAAAGAGCCTGCGCACGCAACGCCTTTCGCAGCCAGCAAAATACTGTATATAAATACAGATATTAGCGCCGTTTGCCTTCGCCCGGTCCTCTGCAGCGCCGAAGCCCTGTACGGGCCGGGCGCGCGCCGATCAAGCCGCCAATGACAGCCGGCGCAGCAGGCCGCGCAGGTGCATGCGCTGCAATTGGACGTCCATGGCCAGCAGCGCCCGGCCTTCGGGCGTGAAGTCCGTGACTTGGGCGGAGACGGTGGCGCCCTCTTCGTTGACCGAGGTGGTGCCGGTCAGCAGTCCGGCGGAGCGCAGCAGCTCGAAATGCTGGATCTCTTCAGGGTCGGAGGTCAGGTATGGCAGGGGCTGTTCCGCCACCCTGCCCAGGAACGCGACGTTCATAAGCACTTTCTTCGCCGGGCCGGCGCGCATCGGCCAGAACTCGGGGATCGAATCCATGGCGCAAACGCTGCGGCCCGTCGGCAGAGCACACGGTAGGCGACAACGGCGTGCAGCACAAGCGCAGCCGCGACGGATTCCGGCGGCCGGCCGGGCGGAACACTCAGGGTGTTTTTGGCCTCCAGCGCAATAAAATCGCCGGTGTATAGCTATTAATTTAATAGCACCTGCCAGCCACAGTGTTGCGGCACCGCAAACCGCCGGTCAGGGTGCCGTTGCGGGCTGGCCGGCCGCCGGTGCCGGTCCGGTCAGGGTCATCAGCACGTCGGCGTACCAGGCGCAGTTCAGGCCCAGCGATTCGTCCAGCACCAGGTCGCGGGTGCTCATGTCCATGCGGGTGGAGTGCACGCCGAGCAGTTGCCAGGGCAACGGCGCCGCGCTCGTTCCCGCACGCCGCCGCAGCACCGGTGCGCCGCTGCTGCCCCGGTGGGTGCGTGCGTCGGTCAAAAAGTAACCCTGCTGCTGAAAGCGCACCCCGTAGGCCGAGGCCACCGAGGCGGCGCGCACCACGGGAAGGTGGTGCACCGTGTCGTGAAACCCGAGCGGAAACCCCACCACCACCAGCGCATCGCCCACCTGCGGCGGGTTGCCCGCGGTTTCCAGGTGGCTGGCATCGAACGCCTCGACGATGCTGCCCTCCGGCAGGCGGGCGATGTCGATTTCGATGGCGGCCACATCCACGTCGCCGCCGCCGTCGCGCGCCTGGCGCCACAGCCCGAGCCCGTCGCGGTACAGGGGCAGCGAGAAGACGGCGCAGCGCGTGAGGTCCTGCGGATCCAGGTGCAGATCGATTTCGATGCGGTCCGGAAAATGGGCGCTGGGCGCATCGGCCAGCACGTGGCGGCTTGTCACCAGAAACAGCCGCTCGTCGCGGCGAAAGAAAAACCCGCTCGCGCCGGTCAGCGAGCGCTGCCCTTCGAAGGTGCTGATGCGGGTGGTGGTGAGCAGCACCGGTTCGGTCGCGTAGCCCGCATTCGCGCGGTCTGGCGCCAGCCCGCCGAGCACCGCCTGCGTGCGCGCCACGTCGCGCTCGAAGGTCGCCAGCACGTGGTCGGAAATGGGCGCGTTCAGCATCACCGTGCGGGCGGCCTCGGCATGGGCGGCGAACGATTGCCCCACCACGGCGAGGCTGGCCGGCGGCAGCGCGTGCAGCACGGCAGGCAGCAGCGCATCGACGGCGATCATGCCGCCCTTGAGTTCGCAGATGCGCTCGGTGACGTCTTGCAGATTCTTCATGGGAGGCGCCTTACCAAAGAAAAAACGCGGACCAGCCGCGTTTGGAGTTCAACCATCAACCGATGCCCCGGCAGGACCGAAGGCCGCGCCGGGGACGGCTGCATGCCGCTCAGTCCGCCGTGCGGATGTTTGAAGCCTGCGGGCCTTTGTCGCCCTGCGTGACTTCGTACTGAACGCGCTGGTTTTCCTTCAGGGTCTTGAAGCCGCCGCCCTGGATTTCGCGGAAGTGGGCAAAGAGGTCCTTGCTGCCGTCGTCCGGGGCGATGAAGCCGAAGCCCTTGCCATCGTTGAACCATTTCACGGTGCCGGTTTGTGTGGGTGTCGTCATATCGATTCCTTTCAAGTTGCCGCAGCGCAAAGAACGCGCGCAGCGCAGAGACGCCAAGAAAATCATCGATGGGGGATTCGACAACGTCCGCCGGCCAGATGCCGGGGAAAACTGGGAGACCTAGGGTGACGGTCTTGTACATGCCTACGCGGCCCATGGTACACCCGCCGCACCGGCGGCCGTGCGTCACGGCAAAAGGCGGTCGTACTCCCGTTGCACCAGCCGATAGCATTCGCAGCTGCGCAGCAGCAGTGCTTCGGGGTTCAGCACGGTGATGCGGCCCCGGCGGTAGCGGATCCATCCGGCCTGTTGCAGATGGCCCGCCGCTTCCGTCACGCCTTCCCGGCGCACGCCCAGCATGTGGGCAATCAACTCCTGGGTGACCACCACATCGGCACCCTCCAGGCGATCGAGGCTCGTCAGCAGCCAGCGGCAAAGCTGCTGGTCCAGCGAGTGGTGGCGGTTGCACACGGCCGTCTGGGCGATCTGAACCATGAGCGCCTGCGTGTAGCGCAGCAACTGCCGCCGCCATGCAGACGATCGATGCATCACCTCCAACAGCACCTGGGCAGGCAGTCGCCAGCCCTCGCCCGCGCACTGCACGACGGCCCGGTTGGGCATCGAATCACCGCCGAGCAGCAGGCAAACGCCGACCATGCCTTCGAAACCCACCACGGCGACGCCTGCGCATCCACCGCCTTCCAGGCGATGCAGCAGCGAAACGATGGCAGTGGTCGGAAACACGGCATGGCCGACGCGCTCGCCGGACTCGCACAGCACCTGCCCGACGCTGAGGATCACCGGTTCGAGGTGCGCTTGCAATCCTTGCATCTCGGGCGCTGCCAAAGCCGCGAGCAGGCGGTTGCGTTGAGGCTCTTCACTGCGGGGCATCGCATTCTCCAGAAAGCCGATGCATCAGCGATGGAACATCCACCGGAAACGTTTGAGCCGAATTCAGTATAGGGCGTGGTCCTCGCAACCTGGCGCTGTGTGCGCCACCGCACAGACACGCGGGCGATCGGGGGCTAGCCTCACCCGCGAGCAGCGCGAAGCCATGGCCTACGCACCGTGGCCTGCCGGGTGGTTGACCCACGGTCTGTCCCGTCGCCTGTTCCGCACATGTGGCGAGGTCACACCGCCGCGCGGCCATTCCGCCACCACGCCATACCGTCCCGTGGCATGCAAGCCCGTCCCCCTTCCTTGGAGTTTCCCCATGTCTCAGCCGCCCTTCTTTCACGACGCCTCGGGAACCGTGCGTTTCTGGATCGAGATTCAGGCGCAGTGGATCGGCGCCAGCGTTGGCAAAGACACCTTGCACCACCGCTATTGCCCTGGGTCCGTCGATGAAGACCCCCTGGACACATACCGCAGCCACGCGGCCGAAATCGAGCAAGCCGTGCGCCGCAAGGTCGAACAAGGCGCCATCGAGCCCGTGATGCTTCGCGAATTCGATCTCCGCGCGGCCTAGGGCTGCCTTGCCTGTCCCCCTCGCGGGGGCCATGAATTCTCCAAATCACCGGGGGCAGGCCGTGCACTGCCCCCTTTCGCCGTTCAGTTGCCTGGGCGCACCACCGTCCCTGAAAGGCACCATGAATCCCTTCTTCCAGCGCATCCTCGGCCGCGGCCATGCCTCATCGTTGTGGGCGGGTTCAGCACCGGTCCGCGGTGAACTGTTCGGCCTGGAACGGCTCGAGCAGCATGCCCAGAGCCTTGCCGCGGCCCAGACCGTGAGCGCCAGGCCGCCGTCAGTGCCCCCGCTGCGCAAACGGCTGGACGACAACGCACGGGTGCTGCTGGCGGCCTATCGGGCCAGCGCTTCCGAGCTGGAGGCAGGCCGGCGCGTCGTTCCCGCCGCCGAATGGTTGCTGGAGAACTATCACCTGGTTGAAAAGCAGGTGCGCGACATCCGAGGCGATCTGCCGCCCGACTACTACCGCCAATTGCCCAAGCTGGCCTCAGGGCCCTTCGCAGGCTATCCGCGGGTGCTGGGACTGACGTGGGCCTTCGTGGCCCATACCGACAGCCATGTGGATGTTGACACGCTGCGGGCATTTCTGCAGGCCTACCAGCGTGTGCAGCCGCTGACCATCGGCGAGCTGTGGGCCGTTGCGATCACCCTGCGCATCGTCCTGATCGAAAACCTGCGGCGGTTGGTGGACCAGATGACCGTGGGGCTGGCAGCGCGGGCAGACGCCGACCGGCTGGCCACGCATCTGCTGGCCGGTGGCGCCGCCCGCTCGGCACTGGAGGAGGACATCGCTGCGCGGTCCCCGCTGGCACTGTCCGAGCTCTTTGCCGCCCAGCTCGCCAAACGGCTCAGGGACCGCGACCCGCAGGCCATGCCCGCGCTCGGCTGGCTGCAAGAGCGCCTGCGGCTGCAGGGCACCACCATCGATGAAGTGGTGTCGCATGCCCAGCAACGCCAGGGGGCGTCCAACGTCACGGTGCGCAATGTGATCACCAGCCTGCGGCTGATGTCGGACATCGACTGGGCCACGCTGTTCGAAAGCGTGAGCCTGGTGGACGAGCGGTTGCGGGAGGGCAGCAGCTTCGCCGCGATGGACTTCTCCACGCGCAACCTCTATCGCGACGCCATCGAACAACTTGCCCGGCGCTCGAACCAGTCCGAACTGGACATTGCCGGACACGCATTGGCGGCCGCGAAGGCTGCTGCCGACGCCGCGGGTTCCTCCAGCGAGGCACGCGACCTCGGAGCCGACGACCCCGGATACCACCTCATCGCGGGAGGCCGCGGCGCGCTCGAGAAAACGATCGGTTTCCAGGTGCCGCTGCACTGGCGCATCGGGCGCCTGCGGCGTGCCCACGGCCTGCGCGGATATGTCGGGGCCATCGCGTTCGGTACCGCAGCGCTTTGTGCTGCAGGCTGGTTCGTGCTGCCTGCGGAGGCCGGCGCAGGGCTGGCCGCGCTGTGGCTGCTGGGCCTGGCGGTGCCGGCGTCCGAGGTGGCGACCAGCCTGGTGCATCGGCTGGTGGCCTGGCGCCTGGGTGCGGCCCCGTTGCCGGGCCTGGAGCTGGCTGGCGGTATTCCGGCCTCGATGCGAACGCTGGTGGCCATTCCCACCTTGCTGACCAGCGAAGCGGATCTGCTGGAACAAATCGAACGGCTGGAAGTGCACTTCTTGGCAGGAGGGGATGGCGACATCGGCTTCGCGCTGGTGGCCGATGGTGTGGATGCCGCCACGCAGGAGCTGCCTGGCGACGCCGCTTTGGTCGCCCTGGGCCATCGGGCCGTCGCATCGCTGAATCTGCGCCACGGCGCGGCGCCCCAAGGACCGCGGTTCCTGTTCCTGCACCGCCGACGGGTTTTCAATGCGGTGGAGAACACCTGGATGGGCTGGGAACGCAAGCGGGGCAAGCTCCATGAGCTGAACCGTCTGCTGCGCGGGGCGGCAGACACCACCTTCGTGACCACGGACGTGCCGACAGATGTGCGCTACGTGCTCACGCTGGACGCCGACACCCGGCTGCCGCGCGATGCAGCGCTGCGCCTGGTCGGCAAAATGGCCCACCCGTTGAACTGCCCCCGATTCGACCCCGTTTCCCAGCGTGTCACGAGCGGCTACGCCCTGCTGCAGCCGCGCATCACGCCCTCGCTGCCCATCGGCACCGAAGGCTCTTTCTACCAGCGGATTTCCTCCAGCCCGGGCGGCATGGACCCGTATGCAATGGCGATTTCGGACGTCTACCAGGACCTCTTCGGCGAAGGTTCGTACACCGGCAAGGGCATCTACGACGTGGATGCTTTCGAGGCGTCGCTGCAAGGCCGCGTGCCGGACAACACGCTGCTGAGCCACGACCTGTTCGAGGGCATCTTCGCCCGCGCAGGCCTGGCGTCCGACATCGAACTGATCGAAGAAGCACCGGCCCGCTATGACGTGGCGGCTCGCCGCCAGCACCGCTGGACCCGGGGCGATTGGCAACTGCTGCCCTGGATCTTCGGCCACTGGCGAGGCCGCCAGGCCGTGTCCGCCGTCGGGCGCTGGAAGATGATCGACAACCTGCGCCGTTCGCTGCTGGCGCCATCGGCCCTTCTGGCGCTGGGCACCGCCTGGTTCATGCCTGCCGCGCCCGCTGCTGCCGGCATGCTGGCTGTGCTGCTGGTGCTGGCGGCCCCGCCTTTCCTGTCCTTGATGTTCAGCGCCCTGCCGCGCCGGCCGGGCGTTCGGTGGCGCAGCCAATGGCAGGCCCTGGCCTCGGACGCGCGGATGGCGGCCGCACAGACGGTTCTCGCCTGGAGCCAGCTGGCGGACCAGGCCTGGCGCATGGGCGATGCCGTGGTGCGCACGGCGGTGAGAATGTTCGTCACCCGGCGCCACCTGCTGGAATGGACGACCGCCGCGCAAGCCGGGCAGCGCCCCCGACTCGGCTTCTCGGGCTTTTACCGCCAAATGACGGCCGGGATCGCACTGGGCCTGGCCATCGCGGCGTGTGCCCTGGCGCTGGCCCCAGTGCCATGGGCCACCACTCTGGCACTCGTGCTGCCGATGGTGTTGCTTTGGTTGGCAGCGCCCGCGCTGGCCGCATGGGCCAGCAAGGCGCCAGGCACACCGCCCCTGATGGACCTCCAGCCTGCGCAGGCAATGGCTCTGCGGCTGATCGCGCGGCGCACCTGGCGCTATTTCGAGGCATTCGTCACGCCGGCAGACCACATGCTGCCGCCCGACAACTTTCAGGAGACGCCAAAGCCGGTGGTGGCGCGCCGCACCTCGCCGACCAACATCGGTCTTTATCTGCTGGCCACGGCATCGGCACGTGATTTCGGCTGGGCGAGCACGCTGGAGACGGTAGAGCGGCTGGAGGCAACGTTCGCCACGCTGCAAAAGCTCCCGCGCTTCAAAGGCCACTTCTTCAATTGGTATGGCACGGCCGATCTGCGCGCGCTCGATCCACCATATGTTTCCTCGGTGGACAGCGGCAACCTGGCCGGCCACCTGATCGCCCTGGCAAGCACTTGTGACGAGTGGCGCACTTCAGGCGCGGTATCGCCCGAGGTTCGCAACGGTATCGGAGACGCCCTGCATCTGGCGCGCACGGACCTTGCGGCGCTGTCGAGCGCACGCGGTGCGACCGCCGCGAAACGCGTGGCGGAACTGCTGGACGACATGGCGGCATTGATTGCCGGGCCCCTGCCCCTCTCGGAACTCGCTCCAGCGCTCGGCCGCCTTGCAGACAAAGCCGTGAGTGCCGCGACACCGCCCGGAACGCCGGACGATCCCGGTGTGGACGAGATGCTGTTCTGGACGCGCGAAATCGCCCGTGCTGCATTGGCCCACTCCGGCGATGCGCCGGCATCAGCGCCATACGCGCCACTGGACAGCCGATTGCAGGCGCTTGCCGGCACGGCCCGCGAGATGGCCATGGCCATGGATTTCGCTTTCCTGATGGACCCCGACCGCAAGCTGCTCTCGATCGGCTACGCCCTGGCGGACCAGCGCCTTGACGAAAACTGCTACGACCTGTTGGGCTCGGAGGCGAGGCTGGCGAGCCTTTTCGCCATCGCCAAGGGCGACGCCCCGACCCGCCACTGGTTCCGCCTGGGACGGACCGCCACCGCGCTGGGCAGCGGTTCCGCGTTGATCTCGTGGTCGGGCTCGATGTTCGAATACCTGATGCCCTCGTTGGTCATGCGCGCGCCGGCAGGCAGTCTGCTGGAGCAGACAAACCGCCTGGTGGTGCAGCGGCAGATCGCCTACGGGCAGGCGCTGGGAATCCCATGGGGCATCTCGGAATCGGCCTATAACGCGCGGGATCTGGAGTTCACCTACCAGTATTCCAACTTCGGCGTGCCAGGTCTGGGCTTGAAACGCGGTCTTGGCGACAACCGGGTCATCGCCCCCTACGCCACCGGCCTCGCGGCGATGGTCGACCCTCGGGCGGCACTGCGGAACTACGACCGCCTGGCAGCCATGGGCGCGCTCGGCCACTACGGTTTCTACGAAGCGCTGGACTTCACGCCGACACGCCTGCCCGAGGGGCAGCCGGTGGCCGTGGTGCGCAACTACATGGCCCATCACCAGGGCATGACGATCGTCGCCATCCTCAACGTGCTGCGCGACGGCAGCATGCGGGAGCGTTTTCACCGCGAACCCATAGTCCAGTCCAGCGAATTGCTGATGCAGGAGCGCACGCCGCGCAACGTGGCGGTGGAACGGCCCCGTGCCGAAGAGGTGAAGGCCTCGCCAGACGGCCATGGCAGCCAGCCGCCCACGTTGCGCCGCGTGCGCGCCGGGGCGGCCGGGCCCGTCACGCACCTGATGTCCAACGGCAGCTACACGGTGATGCTCACGGCCGCCGGGGCCGGATACAGCCGCTGGCGCGCCATGGCGATCACGCGCTGGCGCGAAGACGCCACGCGCGACCACCACGGCAGCTTCATCTACCTGAGGGACGTCCACAACGGCCAGGTGTGGTCGCCGACCACCCAGCCGCTGGGGGCCAGCAGCCACCATGGGGACGTGCTGTTTGGCGAAGACCATGCCACGTTCTCGCACCAGGACCGCGGCCTGCTCACGACGCTGGACGTGCTGGTGTCTGGCGAAACGAATGGCGAAGTGCGCCGGATTTCGCTGGCCAACAGCGGCAAGCGTGCGCGCGAGGTCGATGTGACCTCCTATGCCGAGGTGGTCCTCGCGCCCCAGGCTGCGGATGAAGCGCACCCAGCGTTCTCCAAGCTTTTCGTGCTGACCGAATATCTGCCGGAATTCGGTGCCCTCATCGCCACGCGCCGGCCGCGCACGCCGCACGAGCCGCAGGCGTGGGCAGGGCATTTCGCGGTGCTGGAAGGCGAGATCACCGCAGCGCCGCAATACGGCTCGGACCGCGCGGGCTTCATCGGCCGCGGGCGCCATGCCGCCACGGCTGCCGCCGTACTGCTGGACCAGCCGCTGTCAGGCTTGGTGGGGACCGTGCTGGACCCGGTGTTCTCGCTGCGCCGGCGCGTTCGCGTGGCCCCGGGTGGATTGGCCCGCATTGCTTTCTGGACGGTCGTCGCCTCGACCCGCGCCGGTCTGCTGGACCTCATCGATCAGCACCATGAGCGCAGCGCTTTCGACCGCGCTGCCACCCTGTCCTGGACGCAGGCACAGGTCCAGCTGCGCCATCTGGGGGTGGACGGTGACGAAGCCGCTGATTTCCAACGGCTCGCCGCGCCCCTGTTGTATTCCGACCGCCGGTTCCGCGCGCCGCCCGAAACATTGCTGCAGGGCGCCGGGCCGCAATCGGGGCTGTGGGCCCACTCGGTATCCGGCGACCTGCCCATCGTGGTGCTGCGCATCGACGATATCGAGGACATGGCACAGGTGCGCCAATTGCTCAGGGCCCATGAATACTGGCGCATGAAACAGTTGAGCGTGGATCTGGTCATCCTCAACGAACGCGCCTCTTCGTATGTCCAGGATCTGCAGATCGCCATCGAGACCGCGGTGCGCAGCAGCCAGGCGCGTCCCGAGATGGCCTTGGGATTGGCGCAAGGCTCGGTCCACGTCCTGCGGGCCGACCTCCTGGGCGTGAACGCACGCGCACTGCTGCAGTCCGCTGCGCGCCTCGAACTCATCGCACGCCAGGGGACGATCGCCGATCGCCTCGCCCACCTGTCGCAACCGGTTTGGAGTTCCCCGGCCACCGCCACAAAGCTGGTGGCGGCTCCGCGGATGCCCCTGCCGCTGGATGGCCCCGCCACCGCCGACGCACCGCAGGATCTGGAGTTTTTCAACGGTCTGGGCGGGTTCGCGCTCGATGGCCGGGAGTACGTCGTGCGCCTGGGCGGCGGGCAGACGACCCCTGCGCCCTGGATCAATGTCATTGCGAACCCTGGATTCGGTTTCCAGGTGTCCGAACGGGGCAGCACCACCACGTGGTGCACCAACAGCCGCGAAAACCAGCTGACCCCCTGGTCCAACGACCCGGTGAGCGATCCCTCCGGAGAAGCGCTGTACGTGCATGACGAAGCCACGGGCGAATCGTGGTCGGCGACGGCGCAACCTTTGGACAGTGACGACGGACTCTACGAAGCACGCCACGGCCATGGCTACAGCCGGTTCTCGCACGCATCCCGCGGTATCGGGCTGGAACTGCTGCAGTACGTCCCCACCGAAGACCCCGTCAAGATCTCCCGCCTGACGCTTCGCAACCACACGGGCGAGACGCGGCGCCTGACCGTGACCGCCTATGCCGAATGGGTGCTCGGGACATCGCGCGGCACATCGGCCCCTTTCGTCGTGACCTCGGTCGATGGGCACAGCGGTGCCTTGCTCGCGAAAAAACCGTGGGACATGGCGTTTCCGGGCCGGGTCGCCTTCGCGGACCTGCGTGGCCGGCAAACGGCCTGGACGGCAGACCGCACCGAGTTCCTGGGTCGCAACGCCGGCATGGGGGCGCCTGCCGCATTGGGTGGGGGCGCAACGCTGTCAGGCAACACGGGGGCAGGACTGGACCCATGCGCTGCGCTGCAGTGCGTTGTGGAGTTGGCGCCCGGCGCCTGCGTGGAAGTGGTTTCGCTGCTCGGGCAGGGAGCCTCCCTGGAAGACACCCAGGCGCTCATCGCGCGCTACCGCACCTGCGATCTCGACGCCGTCCTGGCGCAGGTGATCGCAGGCTGGCAGAAAACCCTGGGCGCGGTGCAGGTGCGCACGCCCGACCGGGCCATGGACATCCTGCTCAACGGCTGGCTGCTGTACCAGACCATCGCCTGCCGGCTTTGGGCCCGGGCGGCCTTCTACCAGGCAAGCGGCGCGTACGGGTTTCGCGACCAACTCCAAGACGGCATGGCGCTGCGCTTCACGCACCCAGAGCAGACCCGCGAACATTTGCTGCGAGCCGCCGGACGCCAGTTTCCGGAAGGCGATGTGCAGCACTGGTGGCTACCGCATTCCGGCCAGGGGGTGCGGACCCGCATTTCGGACGACCGGGTGTGGCTCGCTTACGCGGCGGCGGAATACATCGCCACCTCCGGCGACCTTCGGGTGCTGGACGAAGACGTGCCCTTCCTGGAAGGGCCCGCATTGCAACACGGCGAGCACGATGCATTCTTTCAGCCCATGCCCTCCGGCCTGTCGGCTTCGCTGTTCGAGCATTGCGCGCGGGCGTTGGACCAATGCATGGCACTCACGGGCCCGCAGGGGCTGCCGCTCATCGGCACCGGAGACTGGAACGACGGAATGAACCGGGTCGGCTCCGAGGGGCGCGGCGAGAGCGTGTGGCTCGGGTGGTTGCTGGTGCGAACCGTGGCCCTCTTCGCGCCGCTGGCCGAGGACCGTGGCGATGCCCGGTCCGCGCTGTGGCGCACGCATGCGGAATCGGTGCGGCAGGCCATCGAAACGGTCGGTTGGGATGGCGCCTGGTACCGCAGGGCCACCTTCGACGACGGCGCATGGCTGGGTTCGAAAGACAGCGAGGAATGTCGGATCGACGCCATCGCGCAAGCCTGGGCCGTGCTTTCGGGCGCAGCCGACCCTGCCCGTGCGGCACAGGCCATGGATTCGCTGGAGCAGCACCTGATCCGCAAGGACGACGGCTTGGCCCTATTGCTCGCCCCCCCGTTCGACCAGATGACCCGCGACCCGGGCTATATCCAGGGCTACCCGCCGGGCCTGCGTGAAAACGGTGGGCAGTACAGCCATGCCGCGATGTGGTCCATCCTCGCCTTTGCCCAACAGGGCCAGGGCGACCGGGCTGCGGCGCTGTTCAGGCTGGTGAATCCCATCCTGCACGCGAGCACGCCCGAGCAGGCCGCGCGCTACAAGGTCGAGCCTTACGTGATCGCCGCCGACGTGTACGCCGTGGCGCCGCATGCCGGACGCGGCGGCTGGACCTGGTACACCGGTTCCGCCGCCTGGATGTACCGCGCGGGCATCGAGGGCATTCTGGGCATGCGCCGGGAAGGCACGGGGTTGCGCATCAACCCCTGCATCCCGGCCGACTGGCCGGGGTTCGAAGCGACGATCCACATCGAAACCAGCCACTGGGCGATCCGTGTCATCCGCGCTGCAGGCACCGGCGGAGTACCTCAGGCTTTGCTCGACGGGGTTTCAGTGCCGATGGACGAGCGCGGCGTTCGCATCGCGCTGGACGGCGGAAAGCACGATCTCCTGCTCACGATTTGATGCACCGAACGGCGGCCGCCGCCGTTCGGCCATCCATACTGTATTTAAATACAGACACCATTCAACTATCCCCCACCATGGATTTCGCTCTGTGGCACAGTTCCATGGCACGCCTGCAGGCAACCCGCCCGGCACTGCGCAGTGAACCCCCTCCACCCATGACCACCGCTTCTTCCCGCGACCCGGAGCCCCCGCTTCCGCCCGACAACACCTTGACGCAGGCCTCCGATCCCGCGTCCGCCGCCGCACTGCAGCAACGCGTCGAATGCGCGCCGGAGTGGTTCTGCGCCTTCCTGGCGGGCGGAAAGCGGGAGAAGAACCGCTTCCTCAAGGAACTGGCGACGATGAAGGGCTCGGTCTCCTGGCTGGTGCAGCAGCGCCGCCAGGGCCTGTGGACTGCTGAGGAGCGCGACCGGCTGCGCAGCGTGATGCGCTCGGCGTCGTCCGTCAGCCCCTACCTGCTGGTGTGGGTCGTGCCGGGCTCCATGCTCATCCTGCCGTTCATGGCCTGGTTCATCGACTGGCGCCGACGCGGCCGCGAAGTGGTCAAAGACGCGGCCTGAGCCGCCTGCCCCGCTGCCCGGCCTGCGCGGGCAGCAGCGTTGAAACAGGCAGGACGGTTCAACCGCCGCCCGCCTAGCCGAAGCGCCCTGCCGCGAAGGCCACGACCAATCCCGTTCCCACCAGCCCGGCCTGCCAGCGCAGCGCCACCGTCCACGACGGTAGCTGCCGCTCCACCCGCAGGTACAAAAGGCGCCCCGCCGCCAGCGACAACCCGAATGCCGTCGCCATGCCCAGCAGGTTCATCACGGCGGACTCGGGCCAGGCATGCAGGAACGCGGCATTCACCAGCAGGCACACGGGAAAGTGCACGAGGAACACCGAGTACGACATGCGCCCCAACCGTTCCAGTGGATGCGGCGTTGCGGTGGCTTGCTGATCAGCGCCGCCAGCCGCCTGCCAGCGCGCCGTCAGCCAGGGTTGCCCCCAGCGCAGCCAGACCACCAGCAGCAGCGCGCACACCCAGGCCACGGCGATGCGCTCGCGAAACTCCACCCACAGCGCAGCCGCGCCCAGCGCCGCGATGGCCAGAAGGCCGGCGCGGGCGCTCGGTGCACGCACGGCCCAGCACGCGAGCATGCCGATGCCATAGGCGCCGAAGAAATAGCAGGCCCACATGTCCAGATCGGGCTGGCGGTTGAGCCACAGCAGCGACAGCGCGGTGGCGCCCAGCACCAGCGATTTGCCCAGGCGCTCGGCCTGCAGCCGGGTCGCGCCCGGCCAGCGGCGCACGGCAGAAAACAGCAACGCCGCCAGCGCGAAGAGCTGAAAGTCGATGCCCACGTACCAGACGCCGGCGGACAGAGCTTCTTCGCCCACGATGTCCTGGATCATCAATGCGTTCGCCACCAGTTGGGCCAGGCTGGGTTCGTCGGGCACCGAAGGGTGGTCCAGAAACGGACGCACCGCCGCCGCGGCCAGCACGGCCAGCAGCAGGGCCACAGCGTAAGGAACCGCCAGCCGCACGAAGCGCCGCCCGATCTGCTCGGACGCGCTGTCGAAGCGCGCCACGCCGGTCGGCGCCAGGCTGGCCGCCGCCAGGTACCCGCCCAGGACCAGAAACACCTGCACCGCCATGCGGCCATGCTGGGAGAGCCAGGCCATCAGCTCCGGCATCAGCGGCAGGGCGGCATCGGACATGGGGCCGTAGAAGGCCAGGTGGTGCGCGACGATGGTGGCGCAGGCCAGGCCCTTGACCGTGTCGATCAAGGAACTGCGAGAGGGGGAGGACATGCGTGAACCGGCAGGAAACGAAACAACGGACGGGGCCACGCAGCACGACGAAAGCGCTGCGGCCCGCAAAAAAGCGCTCCTTTCACTGGCCCGCAACAGTGCAGGCAGTGCGGGGAGCGCAGGGAGCGCGGGGGGTCGAAAAGTATAGCTGCCCGGTAACTACCCAGCGGCAGCGGTTCAGACCACTGCGAGGCGGCCCTTGGCGGCCTGGTATTCGCGGCGCAGGCGCGCCACCAGGTCGGCGGCGCTGGTCACTTCGGTAATGGCGCCGATGCCCTGGCCGCAGCCCCAGATGTCTTTCCAGGCCTTCTTGGCGTCACCGCCGAAATTCATCTTGCTCGGGTCGGACTCGGGCAGGTTGTCGGGATCGAGCCCCGCCGCGCGCACAGACGGCGCCAGGTAATTGCCGTGCACGCCGGTGAACAGGTTGCTGTAGACGATGTCGTCGGAGTTGCCGTCCACGATGGCCTGCTTGTAGGCGTCCTGCGCGCGCGCCTCGTGCGTCGCGATGAAGGCCGAGCCGATGTAGGCGAAGTCGGCGCCCATGGCCTGCGCGGCCAGCACGGCGCCGCCGGAGGCGATGGCGCCGGACAGCGCCACGGGGCCGTCGAACCACTGGCGGATTTCCTGGATCAGCGCGAACGGGCTCTTCACCCCCGCATGGCCGCCAGCGCCCGCCGCCACGGCGATCAGGCCGTCAGCGCCTTTTTCGATCGCCTTGTGCGCGAACTTGTTGTTGATGATGTCGTGCAGCACCACGCCGCCCCAGCCGTGCACAGCCTGGTTCACGTCTTCACGGGCGCCCAGGCTGGTGATGACGATCGGCACCTTGTACTTGGCGCAGACCTGCATGTCGTGCTCCAGCCGGTCGTTGCTCTTGTGCACGATCTGGTTGATGGCGAACGGTGCCGAGGGCCGGTCGGGGTGCGCCTTGTCGTGGGCCGCGAGCGTTTCGGTGATCTCGGCCAGCCAGTCGTCCAGCTGCTCGGCCGGGCGGGCGTTGAGCGCGGGCATCGAGCCGACGATGCCCGCCTTGCACTGCGCGATCACCAGCTGGGGGTTGCTGATGATGAACAGCGGCGAACCGATGACGGGCAGCGAGAGTTTCTTGAGCGCCGGTGGCAACTGGGACATGAACGGTCTCCGGATTTTCAGTGAATGGTCAAAAACGGCCCCAGCGCATATATACCTAGGGCAGATAGCTATTAATTCGATAGCAAATCAACAAAAGACGAAGTGCATCAGAACGCTTCGGGCGCCAGCGCGGTGACGCTGTCCGCGCCCTCCACGATGGCATCGCGCAGACCCGCGGCCTTGACCAGGATGTGGTCGGCATAGAACTGCGCGGTGGCGATCTTGGCGCGAAGGAAGGCTTCGTCCTGTCCCTCTGGCAACAGCCGTTCGGCCGCCAGCAGAGCCCGGCCCATCTGCCAGCCCGCGACGAGATTGCCCGCCAGCATCAGGTACGGCACGCTGCCGGCATAGGCGGCATTGGGCTGCACCTTGGCGCTCGCGGCGATGAAGTCCACCACCTCCAGGAACGCCGTGCGGGCGGTCGTCAGGCGGCGCGCCACCGCGCGGGCGGCGGGCGTGCCGCTGGCGTTGAGCTCGCCCTCGGTCGCCTCGATCTGCGCGGCGATGGCCTTGGCGGTCTGGCCGCCGTCGCGCGCCGTCTTGCGGCCCACGAGGTCGTTGGCCTGGATGGCGGTGGTGCCTTCGTAGATGGTCAGGATCTTCGCGTCGCGGTAGTGCTGCGCGGCGCCGGTTTCCTCGATGAAGCCCATGCCGCCGTGCACCTGCACGCCGAGGCTGGTGACTTCCAGGCTCATCTCGGTGCTGTAGCCCTTGACCAGCGGCACCATGAATTCGTAGAACGCCGTGTTCTGCTGGCGCGCCTCGGCATCGGGATGGTGGTGCGAGGCATCGTAGGCAGCGGCGGCCACGGCGGCCATGGCACGGCAGCCTTCGGTGTAGGCGCGCATGGTCATGAGCATGCGGCGCACATCGGGGTGGTGGATGATGGTCGCGCTGGTCTTCAGGCTGCCGTCCACGGGGCGGCTCTGCACGCGGTCCTTCGCATAGCCCACGGCCTGCTGGTAGGCGCGCTCGGCCACCGCGATGCCCTGCACGCCCACGGCGTAGCGGGCCGCGTTCATCATGATGAACATGTATTCGAGGCCGCGGTTTTCCTCGCCCACCAGGTAGCCCACGGCACCGCCGTGGTCGCCGAACTGCAGCACGGCGGTGGGCGATGCCTTGATGCCCAGCTTGTGTTCGATGGAGACGCAGCGCGCGTCGTTGCGCTCGCCCAGGCTGCCGTCGGCATTGACCAGGAACTTCGGCACCACGAACAGGCTGATGCCCTTCACGCCCTCGGGCGCGCCCTGCACGCGCGCCAGCACGAGGTGCACGATGTTCTCGGCCATGTCGTGCTCGCCGTAGGTGATGAAGATCTTGGTGCCGAACACCTTGTAGGTGCCGTCGCCCTGGGGCTCGGCGCGCGTGCGCACCAGGGCCAGGTCCGAGCCCGCCTGCGGCTCGGTCAGGTTCATGGTGCCGGTCCACTCACCGGTCACCAGCTTTTCCAGATAGGTGGCTTTGAGGTCGTCGCTGCCGGCCGTGAGCAGCGCCTCGATGGCGCCGTCGGTCAGCAGCGGGCACAGCGCGAAGCTCAGGTTGGCGCTGTTGCACATCTCGATGCACGCCGCGCCGATGGTCTTGGGCAGGCCCTGCCCGCCGAAGTCGGCCGGGTGCTGCAGGCCCTGCCAGCCGCCCTCGGCGTACTGGCGAAAGGCGTCCTTGAAACCCGGAGTGGTCGTGACCACGCCGTCCTTCCACGACGACGGATTGCGGTCCCCCACCACGTTCAGCGGCGCCACCACGCCCTCGTTGAACCGGGCGCATTCCTGCAGCACCGCCTGGGCGGTGTCGAGGCCGGCGTCTTCAAAGCCGGGCAACTGGGCCACCTGGGCGATGTTCGCCAGGTGCTCGATCGCGAACAGCATGTCCTTGACGGGGGCGGTGTAACTCATGGGGGGGTCTCCGGGGCGAAAAATGTCGGAAAAAAAGGCATCGCAAGCGATGCCTTCCTGGGAACGTGGCTGCGCGGTCAGAGCGCCTTGACCAGTTCCGGCACGGCCGTGAACAGATCGGCCTCCAGGCCATAGTCGGCCACGCTGAAGATCGGCGCTTCCGGGTCCTTGTTGATCGCAACGATCACCTTGGAGTCCTTCATGCCCGCCAGATGCTGGATCGCGCCCGAGATGCCCGCCGCGATGTACAGCTGCGGCGCCACGATCTTGCCCGTCTGCCCCACCTGCAGGTCGTTGGGCGCGTAGCCCGCATCCACCGCCGCGCGGCTGGCGCCGATGGCAGCTCCCAGCTTGTCGGCCAGCGGGGTCATCACTTCGGTGAACTTTTCGTTGCTGCCCAGCGCCCGGCCACCGGAGACGATGATCTTGGCGGCGGTGAGCTCGGGGCGGTCGCTCTTGGTGACTTCGCGGCCCACGAAGCTGCTCTTGCCGGTGTCGGCGGCGGCATCGGCCTTCTCGACAGCGGCAGAGCCTCCGGTGGCAGCGGCGGCGTCAAAGCCCGTGGTGCGCACGGTGATGACCTTGGTCGCATCGCTGCTTTGCACGGTGGCGATGGCGTTGCCGGCGTAGATGGGGCGCTCGAAGGTGTCGGGGCTGTCCACCTTGGTGATGTCGCTGATCTGCGCGACATCGAGCTTGGCGGCCACGCGGGGCGCGACGTTCTTGCCGTTGGCGGTGGCCGGGAACAGGATGTGGCTGTAGTTGGCGGCAATGGCCAGGACCTGGGCGGCAACGTTCTCGGCCAGGCCGTCCTTCAGGCTGGCGCCGTCGGCGTGGATGACCTTGGCGACGCCGGCGATCTGCGCGGCGGCCTGGGCGGCGGCTTCGGCGCCGTTGCCGGCCACCAGGATGTGCACGTCGCCACCGCAGGCCACTGCGGCCGTGACGGTGTTCAGGGTGGAGGGCTTGATGCTGGCGTTGTCGTGTTCGGCAATTACGAGGGCTGTCATGTTCAGATCACCTTTGCTTCGTTCTTGAGCTTGTCCACCAGGGCGGCGACGTCGGGCACCTTGATGCCGGCACCGCGTTTGGGGGGCTCGGAGACCTTGAGGGTTTTAAGGCGCGGCTTGACATCGACCCCGAGGTCTTCGGGCTTGATGGTGTCCAACTGCTTTTTCTTGGCCTTCATGATGTTGGGCAAGGTGACGTAGCGCGGCTCGTTCAGGCGCAGGTCGGTCGTGATGACGGCCGGCAGCGTGAGGGAGATGGTCTCCAGCCCGCCATCGACTTCGCGCGTGACGTTGACCTTGTCGCCGCTCACCTCGACCTTGGAGGCGAAGGTGGCCTGGGGCAGGTCGGCCAGGGCCGCGAGCATCTGGCCGGTCTGGTTGGCGTCGTCGTCGATCGCCTGCTTGCCCAGGATGATGAGCTGGGGCTGCTCCTTGTCCACCAGCGCTTTCAGGATCTTGGCCACGGCCAGGGGCTGCAGCTCTTCGGCGGTTTCCACCAGGATGGCGCGGTCGGCGCCGATGGCCATGGCGGTGCGCAGCGTTTCCTGGCACTGGGCCACGCCGCAGGAGACGGCGATGACTTCGGTCACCACGCCCTTTTCTTTCAGGCGGACCGCCTCTTCGACGGCGATCTCGTCAAAGGGGTTCATGCTCATCTTCACGTTCGCGATGTCCACACCCGTGTTGTCCGACTTCACCCGGACCTTCACGTTGTAGTCCACCACGCGCTTGAC
>NZ_FMZC01000048.1 GCF_900102625.1 Paracidovorax valerianellae | reverse complement strand
AGTCCGCCCTGAACAATCTGCAAGCCCTTGATCTGACACGTAGTTCTGCTGATGGATGGGCGCAGGATTTGCAAGGTATGGTTGTTCCAGTACCTGTTTTCTTGCAAATTTCTCCGAGGAGTTCCATGGGTCCGAAGCCTTCGCTGCCTCAGTCCGGTGAGTTGTTTCGCCCACGGCTGGACGAGCAGCTCAACATGAAGCACCCGCTGGTCCGTTTGGCTGCGCTGATCGACTGGGCCGAGATCGAGCGCACGTTCGTGGTCTCGTTCACTTCCTGGCGGGGCCGGCCCGCATTGCCACCTCGTCTGATCGCCGGGTTGCTGTACCTGCAGCACACCTTCGATGCCTCCGACGAAGCCGTGGTCAACACCTGGGTGGAGAACCCGTACTGGCAGTACTTCTGCGGCGAGACCTACCTGCAGACCGAGTTGCCCATCGATTCGTCCAGTCTGACGCGCTGGAGAAAGCGCATTGGAGAAGAAGGCGTGGAGACGCTGCTGGCGGCCAGCATCGAGGCGGCCCGGCGTGGTGGCGTCATTCAGAAGACCAGCACACAGCAGGTGATCGTGGACACCACCGTCATGCCCAAAGCCATTGCACACCCCACCGACAGTCGGCTGCTGGACAAGAGCCGCCAGCACCTGGTCAAGGTGGCAGAGGACAACGGCCTGCAACTGCGCCAGAACTACAACCGGGTGGCACCGCGCCTGGCTGCGCAGATTGGGCGCTACGCGCATGCCAAGCAGTTCAAACGCATGAAGAAAGCTGTGAGGACACTGCGCACCCGCGTGGGCCGGGTGCATCGTGAAGTTACCCGCCAACTGCACATGCTGCCCGAGGCCGCCAAAGCCAAGGTTCAGGACTTGCTGAGCCGCACGGGCCGCATCTTGACCCAGCGGACAAAAGACAAGAACAAACTGTACGCCCTGCACGCGCCGGAAGTGGAATGCATCAGCAAAGGAAAGGCCAGGACACCCTATGAGTTCGGAGTGAAGGTCAGCATCGCCACCACGCTCAGGGAAGGCCTGGTGGTGGGCATGAGGAGCATGCCAGGCAACCCGTATGACGGACACACGCTGGCCGAGACACTGGAGCAGGTGGGCATCCTCACGGGCACGGACAGGCCACCGGCCACGGCTATCGTGGACAAGGGCTATAGAGGCGTGAAGGTCGAGGGCGTGCGCATCCTGATGTCAGGCCAAAAGCGTGGCATCACCCGAATGCTCAAGGCCATGATCAAAAGGCGCAGCGCCATCGAACCGGCTATCGGGCACATGAAGATGGACGGCAGGCTTGGCCGCAATCCGCTCAAGGGTGCGCTGGGCGATGCGCTGCATGCGGTGATGTGCGGGGCCGGGCACAACCTGCGCCTGATCCTGGCCGCGCTGCGGTTTTATTGCGCCCGATTCGGGCTGTCGATGCAGCCGGTCATCGCAGCCCTGGTCGCTGCACCC
>NZ_FMZC01000023.1 GCF_900102625.1 Paracidovorax valerianellae | reverse complement strand
CGTCGGAGGCATCGAAGGTGTGCTGCAGGTACAGCAACCCGGCGATCAGACGAGGTGGCAATGCGGGCCGGCCCCGCCAGGAAGTGAACGAGACCACGAACGTGCGCTCGATCTCGGCCCAGTCGATCAGCGCAGCCAAACGGACCAGCGGGTGCTTCATGTTGAGCTGCTCGTCCAGCCGTGGGCGAAACAACTCACCGGACTGAGGCAGCGAAGGCTTCGGACCCATGGAACTCCTCGGAGAAATTTGCAAGAAAACAGGTACTGGAACAACCATACCTTGCAAATCCTGCGCCCATCCATCAGCAGAACTACGTGTCAGATCAAGGGCTTGCAGATTGTTCAGGGCGGACTAAGGAATGGCCCGCCTTCGATGGCGTAGTCCGCCATCATGTCTCCCGTGCGCTTGCCTCCTGGCTGGCCAGTGGAGGAGGGCATCAGGCCGATGGCCTCCATCTTCGATGCCCACTCCTCGTTGTGGTATCGACCACGCCCTGGCTTTCCGAAGTGCGATTGCCACAGGTGGCACATCTCATGGGCAAGGGTCTGCATCGTTTCCACCACAGGCACCACGGCGAAGTAGGCAGGATTCATCGCGATCTCGTCCGTCATGCCGCCCTCCAGGTTGGCGAAGCGCTGGGCCGAAAAGTAGCCGCACGTGCGCTTCTCGCGCTGCAGCGTGATGAGGCAACCTGGTAACGAGCCACCAAAGAGCGTCTCATTGAAGTGGCTATACGCCTGCTGCAGTTCGGAATAGGTCTGTTGCGTCGGGGTATGCACGGAAGATGGTGTTGCCATGGTGAATTGTATTGTGAATACAAAATTGGCCTCACCCAATGCGTTAAAAGAGTGTATAAAAGACGCATCCGTGACCCATTTTTAAGGAGTACACACATGAGCGTTCGCTTCAATGTCGTCCTGTCCGATGACCTCAACCGTGAGATCGACCGTGCCGCGCAGGAGACGGAAACCAACAAGAGCGAAATTCTTCGCAAAGCGTTGCAACTGTTCCTTACAGCGCGCGAGGGCAAGCAGCGTGGCCTGAAGCTCGGGCTCGTCGAGCCCAAGACCGAGAAGTTGCAAACGGAGATCGTGGGGTTGTGAGTACGATCAATCTCAACTCACAGCCACCGAATCACAAATTCAGTGTCTCGGTCGAACGCGAGGAAACGGACGGCGAGCGCCGTGTCCGCTTGTTCAAGGATGTTGCTCTTTTTGTCGTAGCGGTTGGATTCGTGGTGTTGCTCGTGATGTTGTGCTACAGCACGCTATCGTCATCCACTGCCACGGCCGAGGAAAAGAAGTGGGCGATGTCCGTGCTTTCCGCAGCGACCGGCGGCATCATAGGGTATTTGCTCAGGAAGTAATTCCGAAGCATATTGAACCCGTAGTAATAATTAATAACGAAGTAATGAAAGGGAATTGAAAAATGCGACTGCTGATAGCCTTATTCCTGCCTTGGCTGACGTTCTTCACCATCGGAAGACCGATTGCCGGGATCATTTGCCTGATCCTCCAGATCACGCTGATTGGTTGGCTTCCAGCAACCATCTGGGCTGTGTATGCGTTGAGCCAATACAGCACTGACAAGAAGATAGAAAAGGCGCTCGCACGAAGAGCGTAGCTGTGTCGACGTATTCTGTGGAAGGCGATGGCATTGGGCATCTCTATGAAACCATCGTCAGCGCCATCTACCGACAAACGCGGACAGGCCAATCACCACCCGTCCGGCTGGTCCTGAACCCAATGCAGATGCGGCAGCTGCTGGCCAAACACGCCGCCGGCTGCAGGGCGTTGGGCATCGACGTCCGGCAGGTCGAAGCGTTCCTGGGTGTGGCGATCACTATCGCGGCGACATCTGCCGGATTTTTGGTGACCGCATCCGGGATCGATGTGCCACTGATCGCCCATTAGACCGGCACGAATGTAGGTTTCAGCAGAAAGTTACAAGCCGTGCGTCCTCACAGCATTGACACACAAACAGCGCCTGTCGATGATCGCTGGCACAAATAACAAGGGAGCCTTCAGGCCATGCAAACAAAAACGAACCACTATTTCTGGCGACTGCTCTTTCATGGCAGCAAATTCCTGCTACGGGTTTGCGTCATCCTAGCGCTCTGGGTGAGAGATTCCCTGAAGGAGTTCATCGGGGTATTCAGGCCACTCATTCGCTCGGTGGAGTCGCAGGCCCGTGAAGCCGCTGCCGCAGGCAGCTTCACGGTAGGCGCTAGGCCAATGAACTCCTTCAAGATCGGCGCTTTCCTCCTCGGCACCTTGGCAGTGATGGGAAAGATTTTCCTATTCATACTTTCCACGGCACCGGATTTTGATGAAAAAAAAGAGGATGAGGCATACACCTCTTATAGCGGTGTTGATTATTTTGGCGTTCCCGACATAACGAATACCACGCATTCTGATTGGGAAGCGTATTACGGAAGGCGAAAATAATTTCTTAGAGTTTAGTTATTCCTTTGCCTACGGCTTTTACTGGGCCCACGGTTTTTCCGGCACTGTTTCTTGCCAATCCGTCGGCGTTTTTCATAAAGTCTCCCAGTTGCTGACCCAAGTTTATTCCAACCCAACTCATCATTCCGGTCCAAACCATGGGTAAGCCAATGAACAGGGCCATCATCAGGATATTGAGGATCATCCGCTTGTAACCCGATGAGGCCATGGACCCGGCAAGCTGTGAGATTTCCTGCACGAAGATGTTGCCCTGCGCTCCGGGGTACATCGCGTCGATGAGCCGGGCATCGATCCACTGGGCGATGAACCACATGGTGGCCCACAGTTTCACGGTGAAGATTGCCACCGCCCCGTAGAACAGCACGCGCAAGTCGTAGCCGCTCAGGAAGGTGATCAGCGGCAGGAACATGTAGATCGACATGAGAACCAGCGCCTGGATCATCGGCAGGCCCGTGATGAGCGGCTGCATCGACAGGCTGGCCAGGGTGGCTTCCCAGCCCACGCCGAGTACCGTGGCCGCGCCCACGACGGTCCGGCTGAACGAGGTCACCGTGTCGTAGTCGGTGCCCATGATGCGATCGGGGTCCACGAACTGGGGGTTGGCCCGCTTCTGCGCCAAGCGCGCAAAAGCATCCTTGGCCTGGTCCATGCTGCTCCAGTTCATGGCAGTGCCGGCCACCTCCACGAGTTTGCCGAAGCTGCCGGCGTGGCCCACCATCTTCTCGCGCACCCCGTGGGTGCCATCCTCCCACCACTGCTTGCATGTTGGGCGGCCCCACTCGGGATTGACCACGCCGGAGTGGGGCGGGGCGATGCCGCTGGCCGGGTTGTAGTAGTCGATGTCCCGGGAGAAATCCACCGGGAAATCCGGCACCGGGTTGTAGGAACGCATGTCGGCGTAGTAGCCCGGCTCCGTGCGAAACAGCTGGCTGCCGATCCAGTCCACGTCCGTGGGGCCGTATTCCTTGTTGTCCACCGCCACCAGGCTCTGCCCCGTCGGCGACAGGGCGCCGCTGGCGGCGGCCAGGTAGCGGCTTCTGGCCGGGATGAAGCACTCGCTGTAGAAGCGCTGGATGGCGTTGAGCACGCGCGGGTCCTGGATGGTCGCGTTGCGGGCCATGTCCTCGACCATGCGAATCTGCCGGTCGCTCGATCGCACGCCGGCGCGCACGGCGCGGTTGATACCCGAGGAGATGGCCATGGTGGAGAACCACCAGGCCGGCACCTGGGAGAGGTTGCCTGCCGTGCTCATGGTGCCGTCCGACGCATCCTTCATCGCCGCGTCGTAGCCCGAGCCCGTGCCGCCGTTGCGCGAGACCATGGTGGGGTTGGGCTCCTGGGGCGTTGCATCCGGCAGGTAGCTCAGTGAAGCGCGGCGCGATAAATTGCGATTCAGCGGTGAGATAAATGCAAGCACTGTAGTTTGCGCGGAGTGCAAAAGAATTGCACCCCTGACAAAGCATGATGGAGCCTTCTCAATCCAAGGAAGGCACCATGTCCACGATCCTGTCCAAAGAAGCGCTGCGCTACAAGCTCATCGACCTACTCCGCGAGGACGGCCGCACCGAGGGCCATCTCTCTGAGGTTAGCGACGCGATTTTTATCTTGGAGCGCCCTGACTTCCTGGGGGGGCCAAACTGGGAGTTGGCGCGTTGGGAGCCGTTTCGCAGCCTCGCGCCTGACCTCAATGCGGCATTGATGGAGGCCGAAGCGGTAGCCCAGGCTGACTACCGGCTCGCTACCCTCCCGCTGGGCGGCTCCACGGTCTAAGCCTCGCCCTCTACATAGGTGAGGTTCGGCGCAGGCCCTTCGATCACCCCGTCGCGCACGAAAACCCGCTGCCCCGCCTGGACTTCGCCACGCGCCTGCAGCACGCGCCCGCCAGGCATGGCCACGGTGGCCACACCCGCCACGACGGCAGTGACCTGGCCCACCTGCAGCGGACGGGGCGGCATCAGGTCCATGAACTCTCGGTAGGCGTTACGCATGGGTTTCGATCGATAGGGTTTGGCGCAGCGTGGGGCGGCTCCACTCGATGGACGTGCTCCGCACAATGCCCATCACCGTCTGATCGCCCACGTGGCGCACGAATTGCCCCGGCACGATCACCCCGGTCTCGGGCAGCACCTGCATGCGCAAGGTGACGTGCTCCTGCCGGCCGGTGTCCGACAGCTCGGCGATGCCGCGGGCGCGGTGGACGTCGGCGTGCGTGATCAGCGCGTGGTTGACCTGGGGCGCCAGCACATTGCCTGCGGTCCCGGCCCGGCTGAAAGGCCCGAAAACGCCGGCACCCACACCGCCCAGGAACACCCGGTTGTAACCCGGCCGGTCCACATACTCGGTGCCCACCACCTCGGCGGCAGCGCCCGGGATCTCGAAGTCCGGGGTGATGCTGCCCCAGGCCCAGGGCGCCGCAGGGTAGCGCGGCAGCACCCGCAGCACCGGATCTGTCGGGTGCGGCTGCACATAGCCGCCCGCGGCCGTGGCGATGTCGTTGATCGCGTCGATGTAGGTGCCCTGCAGCGCCCAGGCGCCCGCCGGCACCAGCCAGTCCACGATCTGCCAGTCCAGGGCCCAGCCCATGCCCACCCCGTTGACCGTGAGCACATCGGCCGCCAGCTGCTGGGCTGTGCGCGGCACCGCCAGGCTGAACGACTGCGTCGGGGCATAGGGAGCGCCCAGGATCGACGCCTTGCCCTTGCCGGAGACCGACCAGCGGACCTGGGGCAGGAAGCGCCGATCCCGGGTGATGCGCTCCAGCCGCAGCCGAAACGGCACGCCATTGATCACCACCTCGAGCTCGGCCGGATCGCCCTGGCCATCACGCCCCAGGTGGGCCGCCGCATCCTGGTGCAGTGAGGCCGACCACGACCAGGTCCAGCTCTGGTGATCCAGCGACATGCTGAAACTGTGGGCGCGCAGCTCGGCACCCGTGTCGACGCGATGCAGCGTAATGTTGTTGATCACGATATAGGTTCTCCGAACGGGGACGATGACAGTGGCGCCGGGCTCTGGATCCGTGCCATGTCCCTCGCAAATGAACACCAGATGCGCCGGCACACCGTGGTCGGCAAGCGCATCGAACACCAGGTGCACCGGCACCTCGGGCACGTAGCACGGATCGGGCTGGGGCGGCTGCGTGGGCGTGGACACCCCCGGGCGGGGCACCCAGGCTTCTTGGTAGTGGTTGCGCCAGGCGCGCGATCGCGCCACCGCGATGCCCATGCTGTCGGCTACCACGGCCGAGACACGCAGTCCCTCCTGCCAGTGCTGGGCGATCACACGGCGCAGCGGCAGCGCCTCCTGAAACCGCTGCACCCGACTCATGGAGCGGCGTGCAGCGTCCTGCCAGTGCTGGGCGATCGCATGGCGCAGCGGAAGGGCCTCTTCGAACGCTTGGCACACGCCGGGCCCGGAGAGCCTCGCCGCCTCCTGCCAGCCTTGCCGGACGGCAGCGCTCCGCATGGCGGCGGCCTCGTAGCGCGCCAGGATCGCCGCACCCAGGGCGCGCGCGTCCTGCCAGTGCTCGCGGATGCCCGCCTGCAGGGGCAGCGCCGCCTGGTAGTGCTCGCGCGCCGGCACGCCGCGTCGCACCGCATCCTGCCAGCGCTGGGCGACCGTGCCCACCACCGGCCGGGTCACATTGACGTCGTACTGGGCCGCGGCCACCAGCCGCAGGCCGGTGATCTGCCCTGCGGCGATGGCGCGAACCCCCGAGCGCAGCAGGATCGGCGCACGCAGGCCCGTGATCGACCCGGCTGCTTGCAGCTCGACGGCCTCGCCCGTGCCGCCGCCGCCATCGTCGCCGAAGACGATCTCGACAGGCGACCCGGCCGGGTTGGCCGCTTGGCCGAAGATCAGATCCAGATCGCCCGCCATGCCCGGCCTTACGTCAACGCCGAGGCGGCCAGCACCACCAGCCCGCCGGCCAGCAGCAGCGGGCTGTCGTCGCCCTCGGGCGTGGTGCCGCCAACCACCCGGAAGTCGCCCACGTGGTCGGCATCCGTCACGCTGCCCTCGCTGACCACAATGCCCGAGGCGCCGATCCACACGCCCCAGCGCGGCACGCCCGCCACCATCACCAGCGCCCCGCCCGCGTCCTCGGCATGCCAGACCAGGGCGCCGTTGACGATCGATGCGCAGGGCTTGGCGAGCACGATCTCGGCCTGGGGCGTGCCGCCCGCGGCCCCGGCAATCGTGGTCGGCCGGGCGGTGGTGTGCAGCCGCACACGGGCCCGGCCGCTGCCGGCGTCCGCGCGCGCGATCGTGGCTTCCAGCTGCGCGAAAGCGACCTCGGGGCCGATGCGCCAGGTGCTCATGGCTGGGCCTCCAGACGGTTGGCCGCGACGGGCCGGTAGTTGCCGGCCTGGTCCTCCGCCAGCACCAGCCACTGGTGGGCCATGTCAATGCCCCTGAACTCGAACGCCCCGGTCGCGGCATCGCTCCAGGTCTCCCGGGCCAGCAGCTTGTCCCGCTGGCGCAGCAGCACCACACGCGCCCGGGTGGGCAGATTGCTCGCGCCCTTGACCTTGGTAGTGCCCCAGATGCGCCCGGCCCCGCCGAACTCCATATCGCGCGCGATCGCGGCGGCGGCGGGCGCCCCAGCGCTGAACGCGGCCACAGGGCTGGCCGTGAGCAGTTGGGCTCTGGATCCCTGTACCGGCACGGCGCGCAATGCCCCGGTGCGCGCGATCCGAACGCCGCTGTCGGCATACAGGTTGTCCACCCGGGCATTGAGCGTCGGTGTACCGGCACTAAACGCCCATCGACCGATCTGCAACGGCAGGGTGGGAGCCGGCAAGGTGCCAAGGCCGCTGCGCGAGGCCACCTGCACGCCATCTCGGTAGATGGCGCCATTGGTGCCCGAGCGCACCATCCGCCAGCGCTGCGCGACATCGGCGGTGTAGGTGGCATCCACGAACTGATCTGTTGGATTGGTCTGCACCCAGAAGTAAAAGCGCAGATATCCCGGCAGCACGCGGATCGATAGCCCTGGCGACGTCCAGCTCAGCGAGTTGGTGTCGTAGAAGCCATGGTGCCAAATCGCCCCCAGGACCTCGCCCGCGGCGCTGGGGATGAACAGGTCGAAACCGATCTCGTAGTCGTTGCCCAGATGCAGGTCGGGACTGTTGGCGATCTCGAGGTAGTCATCCCCTCCGGACAGGGCCAAGTAGGACGTGCCGTCCTGCAGCGGCGCCGTGGCCTCGATGTGCGCGCCGCCGTACACGGTGACTGCATGACCGTATGCGTCCGTGATCGCCGGCCCGTTGAAATCCATCGCGAACACGTGCTGGCGCAGATCGTCTACCGACCCCAGCGTGTACGCTCCAGGGAACAGCAGCCCACTGGCCTCACCCACGACCGTCCACGCCCGGCCATCGGCCGAGGATTCCAGGCGCAGATCGCACGGATAGCGGGCCTGGTCAGAACCGCCGCCGATCGCCAGATACAGGATGTCCACCGCGCTGCCGAAGTCCCACACCAGTGCCCAGCCAGGCGCAGCCACCTGCTCCGCCGACCAGGTCACCGCCGTGGCCGCGCTGCCGTCTTGCAGCGCCGCCACCGCACCAGCCACCGGCGCCATGCGGCTGGTGAGCGTGGCCGACAGGTCAGCGCGCCCCGCGCCGTTGTACAGCGCCACCTCGCTGATCGAGAGCGCCCCCAGGCCCCAGGGCCGCACGGCGACCAGGCGCCAGTAGCGTGCCGCGGCCATCAGCGGCTCCAGGGGCCGGACAGGTCCAAGAACACGGTGCCGCTCGCCTCGGCGCCGGCCACCGGCGAGCCCACGCGCACCGCCATCAGCGTGCGGCCCGCATAGTCCTGCGTGCCCACGACGGTGCCGCGCGTGGCGAAGGCCCCGCCCATGTCCTGGATCGGGTGCAGCAGGCCCGGCAGCGTGCCGCGCACCCCCTGGCCCACCACCTCCACCAGGCCCGTGAGCAGCCCGTTGTTGGGCGAATTGGGGTAGGCGCCCCAGGCATAGCCCGCCACGCCGGCATACACGTCCGCCACGGTGCCCGTGTGGTGCGCGCCGATGCGCTGCGCGGCGATTGCCTGGCCGACCCCCGTGTGGGCCCGGGCGAGGTAGACCCCGCCGCGCGCGCTGCGGTGGCTGTAGCCGCAGCAGCCGTCTGGCGTGGTGGTCTGCGCCACCTGGTCGGACTGGTTGCCACTCACCAGCCAGCCGTAGGCATCGCCGCTTTTGACGCTGGCGATATCGCCCGCGTACAGCAAGGTGTAGCGGTCGATGCCCTGCGGGCTCACGGCCAGGTACAGGCCGCGCTCGTCGGCCACCACGATCCACGGGCGCGCGGCGGTGCTGGCCGCGCCGCTCTTGGGCCAGTACAGGCCCTCGGCCACCTGCGCATCGAGCGGGATCGCGCCCAGGCCCGTGCCGATATCGCTCATCGACTCGTAGCCGCGCACGCGGGCATTCGTGGTGCCCGTGTCATCGACCCGCAGCACGCAACCCGTCGCCTCGACGGCCGCGGGCTTGAGGGCGATCACGTTGTCGGCCTGTCCGGCATACAGCTCCTGCCAGCCCGCCGGAGCCATGCGGCTCGTGATGCTGCCCGCTGCCGCGCCGGCCGCCGCATCGGGGGCCGCGAAGGTGACGCGGTCGGCCGCCACCGTGAGGATGCGGCGCTCGCCGTTGAGGCCATCGCCTGTCGCGCCGGCGAACAGGGCAACCGAGCCCACGCGATAGGGATGGCCCGAGGCGTAGACGGCCGTGGCTACGCCGGCGGTGACGGTGAGCGACGCCACGGCGCCGGCGCCGAAGCCGTCCACGAGGCAGGCTTTGAGCACTGCACGCAGCGCGCCGGCCGTGCCGGACAGCACCGGCGCGCCGGCCTGGCTGGACTCGAAAACTTTGATGGAAGTACTCATGTGGATCCTGGGTGTCTAGTGGTGATGGGAAGGGCTCAGGCCGAGGGCGGACGGTCGACGTTGCCGCGGGGCAGCAGCTCAAACGAGTAGTCGATGGCGCTCGCCACGCCCGGCTGCACCGCTCGGATGGCGGCAAACGGGTAGTACGCGCCCACGGTGGGCAGGAACAGGACGTTGCCCGCCGCCCAGCCGTTGCCCTAGCCCGCCGCCTTGAGGACGAAGTACGGCGCGCCGGAGATGGGATTGATGGGCACGATGTCCGTGTTGCGGCTGTAGGTGCCGACGTTGCCCACGTGCTCGCCGATCACCTCGACGTCCGTGCTGCCGGTCAGCACGCGCAGCGCGAAGCGCTCGGTCAGCGCGCCGGCATTGGTCACCTGCACCGGGAAGGCGCCGTCGTTGTACGTGGCCGGTGCCGGACCGGCGGGCCCGACCGCATCGAGCCAAGTCACACCATCCCAGTTGAGCTGGTCCCACACCGGCAGCGCGCGGGCGGCCAGGTTGCCGGACATGAGGGCCGAGGACACCACGGTCCCGGCCGGAAACGCGTGCGACAGTTGCTGCGTGAGCTTGATCGTGCCGTCGATCTGCACGTCGGCCGCGCGGACCATCTGCTCGATGCGGTGCAGCACGCGCACCGGCTGCACCCAGGTGGCCGGGTCCACGATCTGCACGGTGCCGGCGTCCAGATCCGCCGTCCATCCGGCCTGGATCAGCTTGCCGTCGGCGCCGACCAGGTGCACGCGCGACAGCCGCGTGCGGGCCGCGGAGACCGTCTGTCCCGCCGCGTACGTGGCCGCGGGCACGGTGCCGGTGTGGCCCACCACCAGGTAGCTTCCCACCCGGTAGATCGGCACCCGGCCATCGGGCGGGAGGCGCACGGGATCGAGGCCCAGGATGTCCGCGTCCAGGGGCAAATAGAAATACGCGACGCTGTTGTAACGCAAGGTGGTCGGGTCCACGGGCCAGGGGCGCCAGATCTTGCCGGCCTCGACCGCGCCCACGTCGGCCGCGCGATACCACCACTCGGCCTGCTGCGCGGGCGTGAGGTCCGCATCGACCACGAAGTCACCGAACTGCAACTCGCCCACGCCGGCCTCGTAGTCCATGCGACCGCGCATGTGCTCGCCCGTGAAGTTGCCATCCAGGCCCGCCGTGGCCGTGAGCGCATTGCCCTGCAGGTCCAGCAGCGTGAGCACCAGGCCGCCGGGCTTGATGGGCGCGCTCTGCGTCCGAAAAAACACGCTTGCCGTGTTCCAGGCGCTGCGCTGGGTCCACAGGCTGGCAAGCGCGAAGGCGGTCGGTGCGCCCGCCACCACGTAGTCCGTCATGCGCGCCAGGCCCCGACCATAGTCCACGGTGCCGCTCACGACGCCGGGCGCAGCATTGGTGCGGCCGCGGTAGAGGATGCCCTCGAAGTCGTCGTAGCTCTGGCCCATCCAGGTGAACCGCACACTGCCTGGCACGATGCGATCCGTGGTGTAGCGGCACAGGTCGATCACCACTTCGGGCGGCGCGAACTCTTCTTCGTAGGCGTTGGGCGCGAGGGGCGCGACCTTGTAGCGCACGATCACCGTGCCCAGCATCTGCTCGCCCACGGCCGCGGTGCTGTACTCGCCGCCCTTGGCCGAGTTGCTGCCCGACGATGACTGGCTGGACACGCGGTCGAACTCCTGCGCGTCCTCGTAGTCGCTGCTGTAGCTCTCCGTGGTCTTGCTGTAGCTGACCAGTTTGAGGACCACGGTCTTGGCCGCATAGGCCACGGTGCCCAGGCCCGCCGCGAAGCCGCCCGCACCGTCATCGGTGGCGCGGTGCAGCGTGATCACGCGGTTGGAGTTCGTGGTGTCGCTGCCCGACGTGCGGCTGTAGCGGCTGGTGGTGGTCAGCGTTCCGATCACGTTGAGGAAGCCCGAGACATACGGCCGGCCGTCGATGACCTTGCGCTCGACCGCCATGCCGGGGACCAGGTTGCCGTACCGCTCCCAGAGTGGCTCCTCCATCCAGCTCAAGGCGGTGATCGCCTCCGGCGCCTTGGACGTGCTGGCGCTGGTGAGCTTGGCGCCGCTGGTGCTGCTCACCTCCTGCGCCGTGGACCAGGCCACCTCGATGCTGCCGGCCACCGGCTGCTGGGCCAGCGTGATCGTGGCCGAGCCGGTCGGATCCAAGGCGGGCCCGGTAAAGACCTCCTCCTGCATCGCCGCCGCCGTGTAGCTCGTGGCAAACGATCCGCCGGCATCGATCATCTGCAGCGGGCGCAGGAAGATGCTGGAGCTGGGGTAGTCGATCTCGCCGGCCGCATCGCCCGTGAACTTGCCGGCGCCGTTGTCGGTGGCGGTGCGCACCTGGCCTGCCGACAGCCAGGTGATGGTGACGGCGCCCGGGGTCGCGCCCGGATGGGCCAGCGTCCACGAGTACTCCGGCGACCGCACCTGCGCGCCCTGGGCCGAGCGGTTGTTGTAGCCCACGCGCTCGGCCCACTGGATGATGATGCTGCTCGCGTCGTCTGGCATCGCAAGCAGCGTCATGTCCACGCTGCCGGTGGCGTAGATCACCCGGCCGGATCCCGAGCCGGCCAGCACGCCCGTGCCGTCGTCGGTGAGCGTGTACCAGTTGCCCAGGGCCCGGTAGCTGATGACCACGGTGCCGGGCTCGGGCAGCGGCTTGAGCATCGCCACGTAACTGAATCCGCGATTGCTCTGTCCGATCTTGGTGCGCTGGGTGTGCGCGGCCACGGCCACCTCCACGCGGCGCGGCGCGTCTGCCAACACGATCGTGCGCTCCGCTGCAGGGCGCTGATCCAGGGCCGTGGTCTCGGTGCGCGAGCTGGGCACCAGCTGGGTGTAAATGCTGGCCACCCGCAGCACCGAATCGCCCAGCGCCGTGGGCGCGGCCAGGGGCGAGGCGCCGTAGTACACGGCCGCATCGGCCACGGTGGTGTCGCGGATCACGGCCTTGCCAGCAGCAGGCGCGTAGTCGCGCGATGGCGGTGAGCCGGGGAAGGCGTAGCGCAGTGCGTCGGTCAGGTTCACCTTGGTGACCGAGCCTTGATAGTCGACGAATCCGCCGCTGGAACCGTAGGTGTAGGTGCGCTGTTCGGTCTCGGTGCGCGTCACGCGCACGAACTGGACCCGCTCGGTGGGCGTGCCCGCCTGGTAGGTCAGCACCAGGGTGCGGCCGATGTCCGGCGCGGGCGTGCCGGGGCGGTGGAAGATCTGGATGGACCGCATGCCGACCACGTGGTCCTCGAGGAGGTAGCCCGACCACTGGGTGCCTTCGATGAGATAGGCCGCGATCGCGGCGGCGATCTCGGTGCGGCGGGCGAACAGGCCGCACTTGGCGAGCGTGATGCTCACCTGCGGATCGGTGGGCAGCTGCGACAGCACGATGTTGCTGCCCATGTACACGTCGGTGTTGGGGGTGAGGACGCCCACGTGCAGCTGCCGCATGGACACGTTGCCGCCGGCGCGGTCGGTCTCCGTGACGTCGGGGAAAACGTTGTTGGAGCCGCCGTAGGGGATCACGGTGCCGGTCGGCCCGCCGCCGGCCTCCGGCACGTCGGCCATCACGCGGCTTGCGAAAAGGTGGATGTCACCGTCCAGGATGGGCATAAAAATCAGACCTCGAAGAGCTTGAAGGTGGGGAGATAGAGCAGCTCGGGCGTGATCTCGCCGTCCTCGAGCTTGTGGATCGGCTGGGCCTGAAAGCCTCCGCCCGCGTGGTCGAACATCACGCGGTAGGTGTCGCCGCGCAGTACCAGATCGAGCTCGATGCCGGGCAATCGGGCCCAGGCCTGCAGCGTGGTGCACAGCGCCCGGGTGATCCAGGCGGCGGTGTCGGTACCGACCAGGGTGATGGGGCGGCCCGCTTGCTTGAGCGCGACGTCCACCAGCAGCGCGCCGGTGGTGCTGTAGGCCGTGGCCTGGTCGACCGGGCTCCAGCCGAATTCGTCGGTCCACTGCAGGCGATCGCTGATGTGGGCCGTGGTGCCGTTGTAGGTGAGGGTGATCATGGTGTTGCCTTGCCTCAGATGGCGGCGCCCTTGGCCTGGGCGAGGTCGCGCAGCAGATCGATCTCGGTCTGCGCGCTTTGGGCATCGACGTGGCGCGTGGTGCCGCGGACCACGCCCCAGTCGCCTGCGCCGTTGATCGTGATGTTGTTGACGTAGGTTGCGCCACCCCCTCCACCGCCGCCAGGCGTGGTCGGGGTCGGGGTCGTGGGGGTCGTCGGAGTCGTTGGCTGAGACGTCGATTGCTTGGACGCGAAAAGGCTTTTCTCTGCGGCCTTCGACAGGGCCTGGGTCATCGTGCTGTTCCTGCCCGCGTACTTGATCTGCCCCCCGTTGTTGATGTACGGCACGTTGCCTTCGTTGTCCACGAACTCGCCGGATATCTGCTTGGCCGTCTCGTCGTCCAGGCCGGCTTGCTTGAGCCAGTCCACGATCGCCAGGCGCGTCCAGGCGAACTGGTTTTCGGACTGGGGGCGGTTGGTAATACTGGATGCCGATGTATCAGCGGACTTTTGTGCCGCCGCTGCGGCGAGGAACTGCCCCTGTGCGGCCAGCGCCTTTGCGCCGGCATCCGTGTAGGCGTTGCCCATGTCTCTGACGGCAGCCGTGTTCGCGCTGGCCGCACTGACCCCGGACCGCATGGAGGCTGCTGACCGGTCAACGGCATTGGCCAGCTCGAGCGAGGATTTCCCCGCTTCATCGGTGACCACCTTGAAGCCACGCACGGCGGCCTGGCCCTCGACCCAGGCGGGTGCAATGCCTTTGTTGGCAGCGATGGCCGCCTCGGCTGCTTTCCGGAAGCCTTCGCCGAGCTCGCGAGCGCTGGCCGTGCCGCTGGCCGTCAGCGTGTCGTAGGCCTCCTTGGCATTCGCCGCGGTCTTCTTTAGCGACTCATCGGACGTGATGCCGAGCTGCTTCATTGCTTCTCGCACGCTGTTGATCGCCGGAGTCGCCTTGTCCATGGCATCTTTCAGCTCATTGGCTTTTTCCCGCGCCTGGTCGAGCAGCCCGTCGGTGATCTTGTCTCCGAGCAATTTGCGGAGTTGCTCGATGCGACCGCGCAGGTTGTCGATCGCGGCCTGACCATCGGCCGTTTCGATCGCTTTGGACAGACTTGCAACCAGCACCCGACCGGTATCCACTCCCTGCGCCTTGAGGCTATCCAGCCCATTCACGATGGCTTCTACATCGTTGATCGCACTGCGAGAGACCGAGCCGATCTTGCCCTGCAGCTGTTCGTATTCCAGACCTGTGCGGCGCACGGCCTCTCGCAGCAGACTGTCCGTCAACTGCGCGGCGCGGGAGCTTTCTCGCGTGAGGACCGCAAACGTTGCCTCAGCCTTCGCCTTCAGAGCCGTGAGCTCATCGCCGTTTACCCCTCGTGCGATAGCAGCTTGCACTGCAACTGCAGCTTTCTCGGCCTCTGCTCGGGCGGCACCAAAGGCCATCCTCGCCTTGATTTCGAAGTCAGCAAGGTCTTTGCCATTGAGTGCCTGCGCCCAAGCGGCCTGCAACTCCGTTACGGTGATTTTTCCATCGGCAGAGAGCTTTTCGAGCGCCGCGGAGAAGTCACGAATGCCCTGCGCCTTGTTCAGATCGAACGAGTCAGTGGCCTTCTTCAAGGCCTCGGCGGTGCTGTTGCCTTCCTTGGTTAGCTTTTCGAACTCTGTCACGCTGGTACGCGCGGCCGTCGACAGATCAAACGTGCGATCAATCGCAACCTGAATAGATACCGCCAGACGCTCCCGATCGGCAGCCGCCTCCTTGGCGATGTCCGCCTGCAGCTTCTCCGCCCGGGCGAGTTCCTCCGTGCGGTCCTTGTAGCCTGTCAGCTTGGCGGCGCTCTCGCCGATCCATGTGCCGATGTCTTTGAAGTTGGCGGCTATGGCAACCAAGGCAAACGTAGGCAGGCCACCCAGCATCCCCGCGAACCGCCCCAGGACACCCGTGCCAGCAGATACCGCCCCCGAGGCGGCGCGCACCTGCGCGCCTAACCCTGAGAACGCACCAGCAAACCGGTTCGTACTCAAAGCCGCAGCAGCATTGGCTGTGGCATTGGCGCTCGTCGCTGCCGTATTGGCCACTTTTGTTGCCGCGTTGGTCGCGATGGCGACAGTGTTTTGCGCTGTGGCGGCGGTGTTTGCTGCAGTGGCTGCAGTGCTCGCTGCTGTTGCAGTCGCCACCCCTTGTGCTGCCGCGCCGATGCCCAAAAAATGCTGCGCTAGGCGCAACGCACTAAACGCCGCCACTGCCTGCCCAGCATCAATCAACAAGCCTGCAACGGTTCGTAAATTGCTTGCCAGCGCCTCGATGCCCTTCGCTGCAGCTGCGCTCGCGCCCGTGGCCTTGTCAGTTTCGCCCACGTACAGCGTCCATTGCGTGGACAGATCCTGCAATGCGCGGCCCACGGTGGGCGGCAGCTTGGCGAATTCGCCGGCCACCGTCTGGCTCTGGCCCTTGAGTGCCTTGATGACGGTGTCGCTGGTGAGCAGGCCGGCCTCGGCCATCTTGCGCAGCTCGCCGGTGGTGACGCCCAGCCCATCGGCCAGGGCACGCGCCAGGCGCGGGCTTTGCTCCATGACGGAGTTGAATTCGTCGCCCCGCAGCGCGCCGCCTTGCAGACCCTGCACCAGCTGCGTGATGGCGGCGCTGGAGGCTTGGGCGCCAGCGCCGCTCAGCTGGATGGCTTGGTTGATCGTCTCGGTCAGCGCCAGGCTCTGAGCGCTCGCCTGGGCCGTGGAGAGCCCGGCATCCTTGCCGGCCTGCGCGAGGCGGCTGAACAGCACGCCCGTCTCTTCGAGTGCGCTGTGCGTGCGCAAGGCCACCTCGGTAACGCCCTGCCAACTGCGCGTGAAGTTGTCGCCCTCGCCCGTGACCAGCTTGAGGCGTGCCTGCAGGTTGTTGACCTCGTCCGCTGTCTTTGCCAGGTCCGCGGCAATGACTTTGAATCCCTGCAGGCCGGCGAACCCAGCGTAGAAGCTCTGCAGCCGGGACAGCTGCTGGCTGATGGACTCCACGCCATCGCCGATCGCCCGGTGCGAACGGCCCATGCTGGTGCCGGCGTTCTGCGCTCCGGTGGCCGCCCCCTGGTATGCAGGCACCAGGCCCTGCACCGAGTCGCGGACCAGCGCCACTTCCTGGCGCAGGCGCTGCTGGGCCGCCTGGGCGTTCTGGCCCGCGATGCCGTAGCGCTGCAGTTCGCTCTGCGCACCGGCAAGTGCTTGCTGCTGCTGACCGAAGGTCGTGCGCGCCGCTTCCGCCGCCGATTGCAACCGCTGCAGCGCTGCCGCTTCTTGCGCTGTGGGCGGCCCCATGGCCGTGACCTGCTTACCGAAGTTGCTGGCTTCCGTCTCTGCGGTCTTGAGTGCGCGGCCGGCTTCGCGGGCCTCGGCCTGCAGCCGGTTGAATGCGCTGATCGCGGCATCCTGCTCTGCCAGCTCACGCAGGCGCGCAGCTGTGGCGGTGGCCTGCTTGGACAGATCCTCGGAAAGGACCTTGGAGACGCCTTCGAGGTCGTCGGCCAGGCCCAGGATCGACTCGCGTCCCTTCACATCGGCCCGGATCTCGTATCTCGCTTGCTTGTCCACCGTGGATTCCTACAATGCGGGCATGCCGCGCTTGATCGCCTTCGTCTTCTGCATCGCCTTCTTGGTGGGCGCGGGTGCGTCCGTGCGCGCAGGCATGGTGGTTGCCGCCGTGGCGGTGCTGGGCCTGGTGGGCTACCTGGCCTGGAGCCTCCTGCGGCTTTTTCTCGGCCAGGCCAAGTAGCCAGGCCGCCACGTCCTAGACGTGGATCGTGCGCATGTAGCGGCTGATGCCCACGCCGCTCTTGGTGGGGTCCTGGAGCACTTCGCCTTCGATGTCCAGCGCACCGAACCCCTTCTTGATCAGGGTGAGCTGCTTGGTCACGCCCTGGCTCACGCGCCACAGATCCATCACCACCGCTCGGCCGCTGTCGGCTTCGTTGAGTCCCCCGAAGCGCAGCGTCAATTCCGATGCCTTGCTGGTGAGTGCTTCGATCACCACCTGGTCCGCATAGCTGTAGCTCACGGTGATGGCGTCGGCTTCGGTCAGGGCCGCGGCGTCTGCACGGATCCAGATGCCCTCGGGCAGCAGATCGAAGTTGCCTGCCGAGGCGACCACGGTCGAGCCCTTCTTGAGGACCAGGCTGCTGACGTTGATGTGGGGCAGCGGGATCAGGCCACCGAGCCGGGCGACATAGGGGACGTCGGCCACGGTGCCCGCATCCTGTGGGTTCACCGTGCCCAACACCGCACGCGCCATGTTCACGAGGTTCAGGTCCGCGAGCTTGGCCTTGAACGTGACGCCGGTGACGCGGCGGATCTCGGCGTGCACACCGCCGCCCACGGCTGTCATGTCGTCTTGCTTCTCGACCGACTCGGCCTGCTCGGTCGATGCTTCGAGAACGTTGCCGATCGGCATCAGCGCCGCGGCCGAGCCGTAGGGCGATGCGTAGATCTTGCCGACCAGGCCGCTCGGGGCGTAGGTGCGCTTGATGATTTCGTTGGCTGCCATGCTGGCTCCTATTGCGGTTTGCGAAAAACGGTGGTGGCCAAGATGGCCGAGGGGAGGTACTGGAAGCCGGCCGAGTAGCGCGCAGGGGGTGGGGAAATGAGGGTGAGCGGCTTGGTGGCACCCTGCACCTGTGCGCCCGCCAGGGCGCCGACGACATGGGCCGCCAGCACGCCCGCCCCTTTGCGCGCGGCCTCACCGCTGCGCACCGTGGACACGTTCTTGACCGCGGCCACCACATACCAGGTGTGCGTGAGCTCCCAGGCGATGCCGATGTCATCGCTGATTCGGTAGCCGCCATAGATCACATGCACCGCCGGCGTGCGCTGCGCTGTTTCCTTGATGTCGGCGATCTCTGCCGACGTGAGCACGTGTACGGCCGGGCTCATGCCCCCCACGGCCTGGCGCACCAGCTCGACCAGGCGCGGCTCCAGGGCCATGAAATCGTTGGCTTCGGCGACGGTCTGGTCCTGCGTGCTCATGCGTAGTCCCGCGTGCTGTCGTCGGTGATCCTGCGCGGGCTGAAGCCGTAGAACACCTCCGCATCGCCTGGTGCATCGCCGGCCACCAACGTGCCAGGCGCGCCGCCCCAGGGACAGGAGAGCACGGACTTGCCCTCGGCGATCTGCCCGAGCTCGCGCTCGGCCGCCTTGTAGCGCAGGTAGACCTCATGCTCTGGTGCCAGGTCGTCATAAAGGTAGTAGCGCGCCACGTCGCACACCACGCGGGTGAGCTGGGGCGGGGGCACGAACTCCACCGCGCCAGGGTTGCCCGGCACCGGTGCTGGCTTGCGGCAGCCGGCCAGGGGCAACTGGTAGACGCGGCCGACAAAGCCATCAGCCAGCGCCTGGGCATCGCCCAGTGCGCGTTCGGCCTTGGCCGTTTGAACGGCTGTGAGCTCTGGATCGGTAAGCTCGATGAGCTCGCGCTCCCCGAAGCGATCGATCATGTCCTGGACGCTGGCGTAGTGCATGGTGGCGGGCGAGATCGATCAGGCGTGGACGTGCTTGTAGAGCTGCACTTCGATCAGCTGGCCCGCTTGCGTGGCCGCACCCAATGCGCGGCCGCAGTGATCGGCGGCAGAGCCGGCCACGGCCTTGCCGACCAGGTCGGGCTTGACCAAGGCGCCGAAGGCAATCGCCTCGCCAGCCTCGACCAGATAGCTGTAGCTGGTGACGCCGCTAAAGGCATCACCGACCTCGGCAGCGGTCTCCGACACCCCTTGCACGTCCTTGGGGCCGCCCGCGGCGGTGGGGTAGCCCCCGTCATAGGCAAAGAATCGGTAGGCGGCCAGCGCGGCCGTGGCCACCACCGTGACGGCGTGCTGCTTGTCGAACTGGCGGCCAGTATTGTTCTGCGATGCCATGTGATGGGCTCCTGTCAGTGTTGGGATTCAATGGCTGTGGAATTACTTCTTGGGCTTAGCGTCCGCCTTGGCCTTGCTGTCGGCAGCGGCTGCCTGAGTCGCCGCAGCCTCTTCCTCGGCGCGCTTGCGGGCGAAGTCGGCTCACACGGCATCGCCCACGATGATCTGCTCCACGTTGAGGATGACCTTGAGCTGTTCGATGCTGGCCGGACCCAGGTTGGAGTTGGGCAGGTAACCCTTCACCTCGGGATTGGTGGACAGAGCACTGAGGGCATCCGCGCTCAGCGTCAGGCGGTTCGGGCGCTTACCGATCTTCTTGCGCACCACGTCGGCGGCTGCGCGGATATCGGTGACCGGCGTGCCGGTGGACGAACTCCACTTCGTGCCTCCTGCCAGGGCCAGGACGTGGCCAGACGCATAGACCCCCGGTGTGGTCGCCAGTGTCGCCACTTCAATTTCATAGTCGAGCGCCAGCACATCAAGAACGATGGCAAGGGCACTAAGGATGCGGGGACGCTCACCGCCATCCTGAAAGGCATTGCCTTCGATCGCCTTTGCGGCGAGCTGTTGGAGGCGCTGCTGGCCGGGTTTGCCGTGGCTGAGATCGTGTGGACCGTCCGGGATGGCCTGGTAGTCCCTGCGCGCGTTATCAAGAGGGCTCAGCGGCGCTTTGTGTATGTGCAGGACGATGAGCACAGCCCCGCACGCCTGCAGTTGCTCACCCGCGAGAACATGCTGACTGGCGTTCCCGTGCCTGACCGCAAGTTCATTGCCCACCGGGTCAATCCGGAAGATGACAACCCCTACGGGACGGGCCTAGGCCTGCAGCTCTTTTGGCCGGTGTTCTTCAAGCGCAAGGGCGTCGTGGCGTGGAACAAGCTGTGCGATCGCTTCGGGTCGCCCACACCGCACGGCAAGTATCCCCGCAACGCGGGCCCCAAGGAAAAGGGCACGCTGGCCGATGCGCTGCGCGCCATGTCGAACGACGGCTACCTGATGACGCCCGATGGCATGGAGATATCCCTGCTGGAGAGCAAGCTGTCGGGTAATGTGACCACGCAGCAGCAGCTTTGCGAGTACATGGACGACTGGATTTCCGAGGTGCTGACCGGCCAGGAGCCGGCCCGATCGGGTGGCGGCGCGCTGGCGGCGGCCAGCAAGGAGCGCAAGGACGTGCGCCAGGACCTGACCCAGGCCGACAGCGACTTGCTCTCGGAGACGCTCAACGAAACGCTGATCGCGTGGATCTGCGAATACAACGGCCTGGCGCCATGCCATGTCTACCGCCAGATCAAGGAGGAAGAGGACACCAAGACCCAGGCGGAAGGCGACAAGCTGATTTACGACATGGGCTTCGAGATGGACGAAGACACGGTGCGGGCGAAATACGGCGAGGGCTGGAAGAAGAAAGCACCACCGCCACCCGCCGCTCCCGCAGCAGCCCTTGCTTTGGATCCAGCCTTGCCGGTCGTCGCCGATCCCGGTCGGCGCGCGGCCAACTTCGCCGAGAACGCCACTGTGCCAGCTCAGCCCGACGCGCTGGATGCACTGATCGACGCTGAGCAGGCGCAATGGCGGCCGGTGATGGACCCGATGGTGGACCCGATCCGGCAATTGCTGGCCGACGCGGCCGCTCAGGGACAGACGGCGGCCGAGCTGCTCGCTCGCCTGCCCGAGCTGCTGGCCCAACTGGACCTCGGGCCGCTGGCCACGTCGCTGACCCGGGCTGCGTTTACGGCACGGCTGGCCGCCGATGCCGGCATTGCGAACGAGTAGCCCATGTCAGCCGCTACCGATTTCGCCCAACTGCAAAAGCTGTCTCCCCAGGAGGCTGTGTCTTGGCTGGTGGCACGCGGCCAGCTTACCCGCACCTATGCGTGGCAGGACGTGTTCCAGGATGAGCATGGTCACCAGTTCACGGTATCGCGCCTCACGCGGCTGGATCTGCTGCAGGCGCTGCACGATGCCATCGTCAAGTCGGTCCAGGGCGATCTGAGCCGAACCGACTGGATGAAGGATTCTGAGCAGCTCTTGAGGGACGCTGGCTGGTGGGGCGTGAAGGCTGTGACCGACCCGATGGATGGCGATATTAAGCTGACCAAGTTCGATTCGGCCCGCCTGCGTCTGATCTTCGATACCAACACGCGCCAGGCCTACGCGACCGGCCTGTGGCAGCGAGTGGAACGCACCAAACGTACGCACCCCTACGTGCGTTACATCACGCGGCAGGACGAACGCGTGCGCGCCAGCCACCGGGCCTGGGACAACCTGGTGCTGCCAGTGGACGATCCGTTCTGGCGCCAGCACTGGCCGCCCAATGGCTGGCGATGCCGCTGCAGGGTCATGCCCATGAGCCAGCGGGACTACGACAAGGGCTACACGCTGAGCCGCCCCGATGCGGAAACGGATGCCGGCGCCTCGCTGGTGCGCAAGCCCCTGAACAAGCAGGCGCCGGAAGTGGAGCTGCAGGACTACGTTAACCCGCGAACGGGCGAGGTAACCCAGGTGCCATTGGGCGTCGATCCGGGGTTCGCCTACAACCCGGGCCAGGCGCGGCAGCAGGCCCTGCAGCAGCTGGTGGCCAGCAAGCTGCAGGGCGCTGATCCGCGCCTGGCCGATGCCGCGCGGCGCGCGGGTTTCTCGGAGGACTGAGCATGCTGATCGTTTCTGCAGACGACGGTGCATTTGGCAGCGACCTGAGGGCGATCTATCAGCGCTTGGGTGACCTCACGCCGCTGATGCAGAGCATCGGCATGGAGCTCGAGAGCCAGGTGAGCAGCCGATTCGAGACCCGCACCGACCCGCGCGGCCAGGCTTGGGCGCCTTGGGCTCCTTCCACGCAGGCCAGCTACCCGGAAGGCGGCAACCGGCGCCTGCTTGACCGCTATGGCGACATGCTGGGGAGCTTGAGCCATGAAGCGGACGCCAACAGTGTGCGCGTGGGCTTCGGCCAGCCCTATGCAGCTTTCCACGAATGGGGAACAGAGCACATGCCCCGGCGCGGGCTGCTGTTCGCCGATCCCGATTCCGGCACCCTGGGTGAGGACGATGAGGCTGCGGTGCTGGACATCCTGTCTCTCTGGCTGGACGACTTGAGCAAGTAGCCGACGGCAGGCGGCCCGACCTGTCAAACACTGAAAACCATGCCCGACATCAGCAAGCATCCCATCCTCCAACAGATCAGCGATCTGATCTATGCCATCGAGGCCTGCGGTGCCTCGCCCGAGCTGACCCGTGCGGTTTGCCTGGCGGAGCGCCTTTACACGCCTGCCGAGGCGTTGATAGACGCCAGCCAGCCTCAATCCCTGCCGGTGGCTTTGGGTTCCACCGCGGAAACTTCGTTGCCTCCCATGAGCGACGACGAGATCGAGCTCGAGATTCGGTCGGCAGGGGCCGACGTCGCCCCACGCATTGCAGCCGGCAAGATCGACGCGCTGCATGCCTCCCTGGTCGTGCGTTCGCACCACTTCCCGGGCACCACTACGACCGTCGCCGTGGCCGCACTGCCGGATGGCTTCGTGGTGGCCACCGGCCATTCCGCCTGCATCAGCGCCGCCAACTTCAAACGCGACATCGGCGAGCAGATTGCAGCCGACAACGCGCGAGCCGCCGCGCGGTCCAAGCTCTGGGAGCTGGAAGGCTACCTGCTGCGCGACTCGCTGCGTGCGGACGCGGAGTTCATCGGCGGTAGCATGACCATCACCGACTGATCCGGCGAGCGGCCAGCAAAAAGGCGCCGATCGGGCGCCTTTTTTTCTTTCGCTTACCTGTTTCGCCTTGAGAAAGAGATTTGCGAAGATCAATCCCACAACATCCCGGCCGCGGACCACAAAATCCCATTTATCGCGCCTCCCTCTCTTCCTTTATCTCACTCCCGTTCACGAGTCGGCTCCGAATGAGCCAGGCTGCGGATTGGCACCCGATGGAGACAGATCCTGTCCCAGGTCGATGTCGTTCGTGGCCGGTTTGCCGGCTTGCGGCCCCGCGTCGATCATGTCCGGCGGGACGTTGGCCAGGGAGAGTTGGCGGACCTCCTGCGCCTGCGGCAGGCAGGGCAGCATCAAGGCGGCCGCGGCCAGCGCGGAGAGTCGGTAGGTGAAGCGGTGCATGGTGCGGTGAGCAGTCATTGCGAAGGGCTGGACGGAGGAGTGGATGTGTTGGCAGCGGCACCGGCGTGTGCGGACGCCGAGGCGCCCTGGGCCTGCAGGGGAGTGGCTTGGGGACTGTTGGGGTCCACACGCTGGTCGGCCGTGCGCGGTAGGGCAGCAGGCGTGAGGGTGGTGGGCAGCTTGGGCGCGGCCTGGCCGCTGCGCACCGCCTGCACCTCGCTCATCTCCAGGCGCGCCGGACGGTTGGCGCCGTAGCAGTCGATGGCCATGCGCCAGGGATTCTTCTCGCGGTCCACGTCGTAGCGGACGATGCGCAGCGGGTAGCGGATGAACGCATCCTTGACGGGCTGGCCCCGGAAACTCTCCATGAGCTGCATGTCCAGCAGCACGGTCCAGGCATCAGGGCCGTCCGCGACCACGCGCGCGCCGGAGTAACCGAAGCCGGGAATCTCGGTCATCTGCCGCGTGCGCGAGCGCAACTCGCCGCTGTTGTAGCGCGACTGCATGTCCGCTTCGAGCTGGGCCCGGCAGGCCGGCGTCACGAAGGCTTGCAGGGCGAAGATCTGCGAGCCATAGTCCTTGGCGCCATCGGCCTGCCAGCGGTTGACCTGCTGCCAGATGTAGTAGGCGAAGCCATAGACGTTGGTGTCGGGCACGGGCGCGTTGCCGCTCTCCACGTGCACGCTGTCGCCGGCCTTGACGTTGGGCGCCAGGTGCAGGTCCAGGTTCTTGGGCATGGAGTGGGCGTAGTACATGCCCAGGACGCCCATGGCGGCGACGATGAGGATCGCGTGGCGCAGCGTGGCGTTCTGTGCCCGGGCCGAGGCCAGAGCGTCGAGGTAAGGATTCATGGGGATGTCGGTAGGCTCAGTCGAACGGTCGGATCAGGTGCCTTTGCCGGCCCCTGTGCGGCTGGGCGAGTCCTTGGGCACTTCCCTCGGTGGCTGCAAGGGAGAGGCAAGAGAGCCCTCGAAGGAGCGGCCCAGGTCCCACCAGCCCTCGTGCCCGATGAAGCGGCACCGGACCCATCCCCGGCGAGCGGCCCAGAGGTGCAGGTACTGGGTGTAGTAGCCATCGGGCCGGCCGCGCTTGATGCGCGCCAGCCAGGTCGAGGAGAACCACAGCACCGCCATGGGTCCGAAGATCGCGAGCATCAGCATGACCTGCCACAGGCCCGTGAAGGTGGTGACGATGGCGCCCATGAACAGGGATGCAGCGAGTGCCGCGGCTGCGATCACCTTGGCCTCGGTCGTGGTCATCCCGTTGAAGATCGATGGCTCGACGTTCACATGAGCGGTCAGCGGGGCCCCGCGCGAGGGTCCGGAGTGCTGCGGTGCGTCTGCAGAGTTGTCGGGAGTGCGAGGCATTCAGCGCGACTTGCCGGTTCACTTGATGGTTTCCAGCGCGTAGGTCACCATGATCACCATGAACCCACCCAGGACGCCAGCCATGATGAAGTACTCCACCAGGTCGGCTTTCTCGGCTTTTCCCGCGGTGTAGGCGCGCCATTTCGCGATCGAACCGGCAACGACATGGATGAATCCATAGCCCACGATGATGAGGCCCAGAATGATGAGTCCGGCCTTCATCAGGGCCCCCATGTTGCCCAGCCAGTCGCCCTCGGCGACCGTGCCGCCGCCGATGGCCTCGCCGGGCTTGGGCAGGGTGGGCAGCGCCGCCAAGGCAGGAGTGCATATCAGGGCCACGGCAGGAGCGAGCAGTGCACGGGCTGCGCGGTCCCGGGCGATGAAAAGGGTGTTGCGGGCGAGCGCCTGGAGGCGTTGCAGACGGTGGAATCGGGACGATGGCATGTGGATGGGTCCTTCTGTGAAAGTGGGATGAAAAAACGGTCGCGGCTAGACCACGACGTACAAGACGAGCGAGAGCAGCACCATGGCCTTGACGCCGGCGATGGTGGCCTGCATCGCGGTGACGCGCTCGTGGCGGTAGGCATCCATGAGCTGCATCACGATCCAGGCGAAGAAGGTCAGGATCACGGCGCTCACGATCAGCGTGAGCGTGGTCTTGAAGGCCGCGGGATCGGTGCCCGAGCCGGTGCGGAAGGCCTCGCGCATGGTCTGGTTCATGGTGCTGCCCTGATCACTGGCGGTAGTCGCCGCGCAGCGGCGCCACGGGCCGTGGCTGGCGCGGGGTGTCGGTGTGCCGCTCGATGCCCTCGCGCAGCATCTGCAGGTCACTGGCCAGCCAGTCGTAGCGGAACTTGACGCGCTGGCCGTTGGGCGCATCCTGCGCGGCGGTGGCCACCATGGCCTGCACGCGCTCGATCTCGTGCGCGATGCGCGCCAGGTGCTCGCGCTCGGTGTCCTCGTCGCCGGCGTGCGCGGGAGCGGTTGCGGCAGCGCCCGCCGCCATCAGCAGGGCGATCAGCCAGGCGCTGCGGCAGCGTTGGCCAGTTTCGTGGGAGGGCGGGGATTGCATCATTGTTCTCCTGATGAGTTCAGACATATTTCTTGAATGCCGCCACGGTGGTCGAGAGGGTGGCGGCGACTAGGACGGTGAAGACAAGGACCATGTAGGCGGGGTTGAAGCCGCCGAAGGGCCAGGTGAGATAGAGGCCGAAGCCGCCCGTGAGCGACCAGGCGGTGTAGCGCTTGGCGTGGTGATAGACGAAGGAGCTTTCCCGCCCGCCGCCCCAGCGGCGCAGATCGCGGCGCACCAGGCCATCGACGGCCCCCACCAGGCAGGCGAGGACGAAGGCGGGCAGGGCGAAGAGCGCCACCGACATGCGCAGCAGCACGTCCTGGGCGATGTACATCGACACGAGCGCCCACTGCGACAGCAACTTGCCCATGGAGCGGCTGACCCGGCCCACGCCCTTGGGCAGTGGATTGCCGCCGGCCGCAGCGCCGGCTTCGGCCTGCGTGGATTCAGGCGCCGCCTGCGGACCGTTGAAGCGCGCATACCAGCGCAGCACGCCGAGCCGCTCGTAGGGCATCTGCACCCAGTGCACGATCCGCTCGGAGAACGCCACCGTGTCAGGCACCAGGAGGCTGCGCGGTGCCGCGGCGATGTACCCCAGGTCCTGCTCCACCAGCGCGCGCGCATGGCCCACGCCCTCGTCCTTCCACAGCAGGTACATCCCGCCGATCTCGATCAGAATGCCCACGAACCAGGAGAACAGGGCCACAAAGGTGAGGCCGATGCCGACTTCCAGGGCGAGTTCGACCGGGCCCCGGGTGCGGGGACGCACCGGCCCCTTGGATGGTGCCTCGCTCATGATCCGTGCCTCATGATCTGCCCCAGGGCGGTGCTGGTCATCGCGGCTTCGTTCGCAGCGGTTTCTTGTATACCGCCCTCATGGTCATGGGCACCCGCGTCCTCCTGCGACAGGTCGGTGGCGATCAGGTCCGCGGCCGCAGCGCCCAACGGCTGCGCGGCCATCCAGTCGCCCATCCAGTCCGTCTCCTTGGCCCATTGCTCGCTGGTGCGGTAGCGGTTGCGCATGTCGCTGGCCACCTTCTTGAGCGACTCGGGAACGAACGGATCGTTGGTGGAGTCCGCCAGCGGGATGCGAATCTTGAAGCGTCGGTTTCCCTCCAGCAGCGCGAACGCCTGGCCCTGCGGCAGGCTGAGAAGGTCGGCCGCCTCGATCATCGCCACCTTGGTGGTGGTCACGATGTCGTCGTTGCGGGACGTGAAGTCCACGCCCGTGCCCTGCGCCGCCGTGTCGGTGACGCCGGACATGGGCGTGAGGTGCACGACCTCCACTTGCGGCACCTGCTCGGCCAGCAGGTTGGCCGTGGTGACCGAACGCACCCGCAGCATCACCAGGTGATTGAAGTTGTCCAGGATCTGCCCGGCCTTGGCCTTGTCGCCCACGCGCGCCTCGATGTCGAACATCGACTGCGTGTAGGCCGTGATCCGAAAGCCCGACCCGCCCAGCTTGTTGACCATGGGCACGAATTCGGGGCCTGCGATCTCATTGACCTCATCGAAGTGGCAGCACACGGTGGGCAGTTGCAGCTTGCCATCCGGGTGGTGCGGATCAAGCCCGGTCTTGTAGAGCTTGCCGCCCACGCTCACGAGGTCGGCCAGCATGGAATTGCCCACGGCCGAGGACACCACCGAGTCGGACAGGGCATCCAGGCCCACATAGACGATGCCGCCCTGGCGCATCACGGTCATCCAGTCGAAGACCGGCCGTTTGTCGCTGGCATCGAAGTAGTCCGGGGAGATCAGCTTGCCCACGGCGCCGGTGGTGAGCTTTTCGAGGAACGGCCCGAGGCTGGCGATGATCTTCTCGTAGAACGATCGCTCGTAGCTGAACGCGGCGGCCAAGCCTCGCAATACCGTGTCCTCGACCTTGGAGTCTCTGATCCAGAGGAACATCGCCACCAAATCGGGCGTGCGGTCGGCCAGGCTGCGCGGCACGGCCGGCCCACCCTTGGTGCCCACGACCGCTTCGAGGGCGGCGACCCGCTTCTCCCAGTCGGTGTGTTGACCTTGTTGTGCCAGGCGCGTGAAGATCATCCGGGCGTAGTCCATGAACAGCCCGTCGATGCCGGTCACGTCTTTGAGCAGCGTCTCGTAGGTCGGCACGCGCCCGAGCGCCACCTGGGCCTGCGCCACGATGTTGGTGAAGCGCCAGGAGAACTCCTTGAACGCGGCCGAGTTGCCAGAGGACGGCAGGGCATTGGTCGCGCGCGTGGCCACCTCGGTGATGCGCGCGAAATTGCCGATGCCGTTGTATCGCGCGGAAATCTCGGGGTAGCCCAAATGGAACAGGTAGAACTGGTCCAGCCGACCTGCGCGGGCGGCTTCCGCGTACAGACGCAGCATCAATTCCGCGTCACCCTTGGGATCGATCACGATGGTCACGTGGCCGGCGTGGATGTCCTGGGTGGCGAACATCTCCAGCATGCGCGTCTTGCCCACACGCGTGGTGCCCATGACGATCATGTGGCCGGAGCGCGAAGACTGGCGCATCTTGACGGGGCCTTCCTGCAGCGCACCCACGCCGTGCAGGATGGGCGAGCCGCCCAGGTCAGGATAGGAGCGCAGGGGATTGAACCAGGCTTCGCTGGCCAGGGCGCCCGCGAGGGCGCGCACGAGCAAGGTGGGCTCGGAGGGATTCCTGCGCAGCTTCGCCTGCATGTCCTCGTTGAGCTTCGTGCCCCAGCGGCGCATGGCGACCTCTGTGGCGCTGGGCTTCACGAACGGCTCGGCTTCCGTGCGCGTGGCATCCCGCTTGCGCTGGGTGTGCAGTTGCGTCCACTCGAAGCCTTCTCCCAGGTAATACTCATCCTTGCCCACTGGGATCTTGGACGGCGAGATGCGCGTGACCTTGTAATACTTCATGTAGTGCTGGTAGCGCAGGATCTGCAGCGCCTGGCGCAGGCGCTGGTAGCCGAACGCGAAGGCGATCACTGCCGCCACCCAACCCAGCAGGGGCGGCATCATGAGCGCCCACGGCGCGACGACCGCCACCAGGGCCACGCCCCAGGCCATGGCCACGCTCCACAACTCGATGGGCGGGCGCAGCAGCGCCTCCAGGACCGCGTGGTTCTTCATGGCGTGCCTTTCCCGAGATCGTCCTCGGCACCGTCGAAGATGACCTGGCGCGCCCGGCCATCGAGGTCGATGAGGACGGGGTAGATGGCAACGCCGGCCGCCCGCATGCGGGACTCCAGCCATGGACTCTGCGCGGGCGCAACCGGCACACCGGCTGCGGCGCGCTGCAGCGCCTTGAACTCGTCCTCGCTGTCGGCGGCGACGACGATCACCGCGGCACCAAGGCCACGCAGACGGTCCTGGTGCAGTTGCAGCCACTGCAGCGATGCCCAGTCGGTGCCCATCACCACGATGGGTTGGGTCATCCAGCGGGCGTTGAAAACGGCCACTCCCTCGGCGGTCAGAACGCCCTGGCGCAGCTGGGTGCGAAGCGGGAATGCCACGCCCTGCATCACGCCTTCTTGGTCCTCGCCGCCCACGAGCGCGGCCAGGTAGGGAACCACTGGCACGGTGGCATCGCTGCCATGGATCTGTTGCAGTGCAGGCTGGCCGGCGTTCGCAGCAGCAGTCCACATCAGGGCACAAGCCAGGACCAATGAATCAAGCCTGTGCACGCGAGGCCTCCGAAGATGGGCGCGGCACGCTGTGCAGCAGCGCAGACACGGGCACGCCCATGCGCACCAGTCGCTGGAGCACCTGATCGGCATAGCGCGCGCCGCGCGAGAGGGTCTCGTGGGTGTTGTCCGAGCCCGTGTGATAGAGCGCGATGGCGCGGCGCCAGTTGCCGCCCGCCTCGAAATGCCCGCGCAGGATCTGCGCTCCCACGGCGAGGTTGGGATAGGGATCGAGGGCGCGCTCGGGCTGCTGGAGCTTGTCGCCATGCCAGTGCCAGTTGACCTGCATCGCGCCGATGTCGATGTTGGTCACGCGGCGGGCGATGAAGCCCTTGAGTGCGGCCAGCGTCTCGGGGTAGTCGGCGTAGCGCAGTCCCTGTCCACGCACGCACAGCGTCCACGGGTAGGGCAGGGTGCGCTCGCCGAACTTGAGTTTGGATTCCTGCAGGGCGACGCCGAAGAGCAGCCAGGGCGGGACGCCCATGCGCACTGCGGTGACCGCGTAGGCCTTCGGTGGGTGACTCTGCACCATGGATGCGGAGAACATGTCCTGTACTACGGGTTCGATGCGGCGCATCGCAGCGGTCGGCGTGCGCGAGATCTGCACGCCTGTCGGCTCGATCCGCTTCACATCCTCGAGCCGGTAGGGCAACCATGGGCCGTTGGGCTCTGCACACATGACACAAGCGGGCATGCCCGCCAGCAAACCCAGCACCACGGATCGGCGTGGCAGCATCGTCTGCATCAGCGGGCCTTTGCCGCTTTCGGTGCGCTGGCGCCTGGCGCGGTATCGACCACCAGGGAGCGAGGCACATTGAGCACGTCCGCCGTGCCGATGGGCGCGGCCACCTTGGCCTGGCCGCTGAAGTCCATGACAGGCTCATTGGGATACATCCGGGCCATGGCCTCCGTGAAGGCGGCATTCCAGGCGAGCGAGCGCTCCACATCCGCGTGGAAGGTGCGCGCGAACATCTCGGCGTACTTGCGGCGCTCCGCATCGCTGCGGGCGTGGATGCCCAGCGCCTCGACGGGCGAGAGGTTCTCCACGGAGAACGACTTGCGCGGCCCCTGTAGCAGGACCTTGGCGCGCAGCATCTCTTCGGAAGAGAGGCCCCAGATGGAGGCGATGAGCTGGTCGCTCTCGTCCAGCACCGTGCCCGCACGGTCGGCGCCGCCTCGCTGGCTCGTCACCTCCTGCGTGCGCTGCTGCTGGGTCTTTGGCTGCGCGAAGGTGGGCTGACAAACGCTGCCCAGGCTGACCAAGCCACCCAAAGCGATCAGGCAGGCGAGTACCGCCCGCGAGTGCATCCGCTTCATGTCACTGGCCCTCCACGGACAGGTGGACCAGACGGCCCTGGCCCACGTCGAACGTGGCGCGGCGCGGCGCCACGTCAATGGATTTGAGGGTGATGCCGTTGTAGGAGTCGCCCTGTTGCAGCACCCGCACGCGCTGGTCCGCGGTCTCGCCGGTGCCCACGACGATGGAAGGACGCCCGTCCCAGAGATCAACGGACAGCAGTTGGCCAGCGATTTTTGGCTCTTCCGGCTTGACCGCTGCGGCAGGCTTGGCGGCTGGAACGCGAGGCCGGACCTGGGGGCGGGTGGCCGACACGACGGCGTTGGCCGCAGGCGCGGCAGGCACTGCGGGAGCCGCTTGACTTGGCGAGCGCTGCGTCAGCAGCGTTTCGATGCGAGCGAGCTGGGACTCCAGCCGCTCCAGCCGCTGGTCCTGGACGCCGGTGATTGCCACTGTGCCCAGTGAAGCCGCGCCGGGTTCAGGCGTGCGGGTAGCCTTTGGCGCAGCGTCGATCGCGGGCAGTTCCGGGTGTGTCGGCTCCGGCAGGGCCTGGGGCGCAACCGCGCTCGCGGTCGCCACGGAGGGCGATGCCGACTGCGACGGCGCCGCCGTGGGAAGGCTGTCCGCAGGGTTGGAAGCAACCGAAGCCGGATCGGCCTGGGCGGCATCAGCGGTTGCCGAAGGCTCGGCCGGTTGAGCCAGAGCAGCCGGCTCGGGCGCCAGCGTGGCGTCGGAGCGTATCCAGCGGCTGTAGTCCATCCAGGCGATCAGGGCCAGCAGCAGGACCAGGATCAATGTCGTTGCCTTGCCGAATGGCCGGCGCGAGCGCGTACCGGTATCCACAGCCGATGCCGGGTCATCCGCCAGCGGCATCGCGGCGGTGTCGGGGTGCCATGCACGGGCGGCATCCTGACCGTCAATCGGCTGGCCGTCTTGGCGATGCACGTCGTCCTGGTGGTCTAGCAGGAGGTCGATCTCGTGATCCCGGTGGGTCTGCTGGCCAGGTTCTTGCGCCGTGTCGCGCTCAACGTGCTGCTGCATCGCGGGCCTCCTGCGCAGTGGTCGGTGCGGTGTTGCGTGCAGCGTCGAGCGGCGTTCCCGGCAACGACTGAGCATCCCGTTCGGGCACGGGATGCGTGGTGGCGAGCGAAGCCTGGCCGGTGGCAGTGCCGGCCTGCGTCAGTTGCGCATAGGCAGGCGTCACGGTGAACCACAGGCGCCGCTGTACCGGATCGTGGTGCCACTGCCAGGTGGTGCCCAGCAACAGATCCAGGATGTCCTGCACCCGGTAGGGGCCCAGCACGCGCTGCGACTCGGGCAGCGGCAGCGCCAGAAAGCGAGCCGCCTCGGGCGAGAGCGCGGCGACGTCCACCAGCTGCCAGCCCGTGCGTAGGAGCGTATGGCGCACGGCGTCCCCCACGGTCCTCACCTGCTGGCGCGGGAAGGTGATGGTGGCGAAGACGGCGAGCGGGTCGCTGGCGCTCGCCACCGGCGCCGCCTGCTGCGTGCTGTAGCGGCCGATGCGCACCGATCCATCGCCCACGGCCTGCTGCGCCCATGCCGGCATTGCCAGCCAGCCCGTCAGCACCCCCATCGCCGTGCCAATGACCGCAGCCCGTGCCGCTGCACCTGCCGCCCTTGCGTGCGCCTGCCCCATGAATCCACCACCTGTAGAGAAAACGCCCGCAAGCCGAGAGACTGCGGGCCAAAAACGTCACCCATCCGGGAAACGTCGCCAATGGCCGGCAGTGTCTTTTTTGTAGGTGGCGGCCTCAAGCCGAAACCCTCCGCTACGTGGCAGACGGTTTACGCTTGACGAGCATTCCAACTAGTGGTACGCAAGAAAAAAAGCGGAATTCCGTGAAAAAATGTGGGTGAAAGGCGCATGCAGGAGAAAGGCGCCCCCCGAGAGCGGGGGCCTACGGGCAAAGGGTTTCCTACAGGCGCAAGGGGCCTATCCAAAGGGCGTGCGTCCTCCTAAATCGTCGGACGCACGAAAGGGCCTACAGGGACGGGGAAAAGGGCTTTTACGGGAGAGGAGTCATGGGCCGGCGGCGGGGCGCCGGCCCATGATCCCGACAGGCCATGCAGCACCCGAGGCTGCAAGGCCAAAGCCCGGCAGCGCTCGGAGGTCGATGATGAAAGGGGACAACCCTACCGCCGCGACAAATACCAATCTGTATTGGTTGTATGTTGTATTGCAATACAACATACAACAATAAAATGCGCAGCAAGCATTTCTGGAGAGGTAAATCAGCCTATCGGCGGCTGATGGGGCAACGTCCAGTTGATCCAGAGGCAAGCGTTTCCACGCAAGAATGCCGCTCTTCCCCCCGTCAGAACCTGCCCCGGTTCTGGCCAACCAAACTGGCGCAGCGGGCAGAAAAAAGCCCGCACGAGGCGGGCCGAAGGTTGCTGGAGTAGCCTGGGTCAGTGTACAGGCTCCGCGAGCGACATGAAAATCGTCAGATGAGGTCGCAATGTCGAAGTCGTCTGTGACAGCCCACGCACTTAGATCATCTTTTCTCCGTGCAGCACGTCATTCACCCACTGCCGATCCGTCGGCAAGACAAAGCCTTTGGGTTGATAGCCAACCAGTTTGCCCGCGTCCTCCCACTTCTTCATCTTGCTAGTGAACTCTTTGGGATAATCCTTTGCACTGCATGCGATGTTGCTCCACGGATCGCAGACATACACGTCTGCAGGCCAGTTTTTCATGTCTGCAGGCAAGGGGTTTGGTGCGGGGCCAATGATGGCAACGTCATGGGCAACACCTTCGTCATCTCCGCCGAGTTCAAGAATCTGCGCGTTCAGTCCACGCTCTTGCAGGTGATGCATTGCCAGAAGCGCCAGTTCCTGACACTGATGGGCTTCTCCTTCCATAGCGGCCTTGAGTGGATCGGCTTGAGCACGAATTCGTTCGACCTCAAGCGTGGCTCTTTCCTGCCGGACTGCTTCCTCGGGCCCGCCGTCACCGTGCACTTTGTTGCCCGACTTCAGGTTAGGTCTGTAGTAGGTATCCCGCACCAACTTCAGGACATCGGTCACAGCAGCTTTCGCCTCGGATAGGGTCAAGCGCCGCGCCGAAGACAATACAGCCGTCCGTTGCCGTTGGAAGGCTACGGTCTCGGCGTTGGACAGCCCAGATCGACTGCGACTTAGGTCACTCAAATGGCTGCCGGCTTGGCTCGCTGTGCGCTCTTGTGCGCTGCGATCGGTCGTTGCAGACGAATTTCTTGTGGAATCCACATTGGAACCACGCCTGCTAGAACTACCGCTTGATGTCGAAAAGCACAAACCCATGCAACCTCTCCTTGCTTGTTGACTGCCAGTTTTGCAAGAGGCATACCTCACGTCAATGACGGATGCGAAGCAACTACCATCCAGGCGAAGCTGAGGTGCTGTATCTGGCTTTCCTAATCATTACTGCTGAAAGACGTAAAAAAGCCCGCACGAGGCGGGCCGAAGGGGTGGAGTAACTTGATTCAGTGCCAGAGTTTGGTGATCGTGGCAAAGAGGCCCACAGCAGCGAACATGGAGCCAATGCACCATTTGATGATTTCGGCCTGTGCCTGGGCTATCTTGACTTCCAGGGCACCTTTTGCCTCATGCAAGTCTCCTCTGGTCGCCAACTGGGCGGCGTGCAAGGAATAGCGCTTGTCAATTTCCTTGTTGATTGAATCGACGACTGCCCGCGCCTTGTCAGCTGGGACATTGACAGCAGTGAGGGCTTCGTAGATTTCCAGTTCCATGCCGCCAGTTTACTCCCCAACAACTCAAGATCAACGCTCCCGACCTGGAGCAATCTGGATCGTCTCCACGCCCGTTGCTCGCCGAGGCGAGAGCCAATGCACCCACAGTCCCCGCATCCAGGCGATCGCGTTCCTGCTCCTGAATGCGCTGCACGGATGCGAGGGTTTCCACGATGCACTCCGGCCCTCCGAGCAGGCGCTCCAGGGAGCGAGCGTAGGCGGCCTCGGCCGCAATGCGCTCGCTCGCGGAAAGGCTAGGGCAGTCGCGCAGGGCAACGGTGTATCGGGTCTCGATGGCATTCATGGCGCTCCCCAAAAAGCTGTATGAAATACCAGTATATCGACACCGCCTTTCGGCGGCATCACATTTCAAGTCTCGACCAGTGCCGGCGCAAGAATCTTTCGGTCGAGGGGGCTGCCATGCCGCCACTGCATGCCGACGCCTTCCACCCAGGCATCCAGCAGTTCAGGGGTCACGGGTTGGTCGGCGCGCAATTGCGCGGCCACCTCGGCGATGGCTTGCTGGTAGCCACGTCGGTAACTGCCCTCCGATTGCACGTCCGCGGGACCGATGTCGGCCCCAGGACGCATCGCTCCCCCAACCAAGCCCGCCAGATCCAGACGATTCAATCTCATAAGAAACTCCCCTTTTTTTGGTTGATCGAACCCACGCGATCACATAGATCTGCCGACCTCATCCGCACGGGCGATGGCAAGTATCACATCCCGCGCGATGCGACGTGGTGCAGCGGGCAACTTGAGAAACGCCTCGACTACCTGCCGGTCTTCATAACCCATGGGCCGAGAAGGATTGGGCGTTTTCGTCGGCCTGCCTGAAGGGACGGTTGTGCCGTGCATAAGGTCGTGGACAGGCACCCCCAGCCAATCGGATAGCACCTGCAGCTTGGGATAGCTGGGAATGGTCTCTCCCATCAACCAGCGGCGCACGCCATGCAGCGTGATGGGCTTTTCGGCCGGGTGTCGGCTGTTGAACTCGCGCTGTAGCACGGCGGGCTTGGCCGCATAGCCAGCGTTTTCCATCGCCTGTCGCAGTGTTTGAGCGAACTGCTGCTTCATGTCAGGCGATTGTTTCATGGTCTGCATTCATTCCCTTTCTTTCTTGTTTCATCGCGTGCGTAGCAGAACCGGGCCGGCCAAGCAAGCGTAAACCCTCCGCCATGTCGCGAACGGTTCTCGCTAGCGCGCCCAACAGATCGTCTCTACAGTGCCTCGCCATCATGGAAGATGCACTGGACTCTGAATTCTCGCCACCCACTCCTCCGCAGCAACCGCGGCTGAGGGCGCAGCACAGCAACCCCGCACCGAACGCGGGATGGCCACATTCTGGCCGCGATGCACTGGACCACGCTCACGCGGTCTATTCGATCGTGCAGCACCTATCCACGCTGGGCCTGGCCAGCTGGACATCGAGGCTGCTGCAATGGCTGGGCCGCTACGATGGGCTGGAGCGCCACCTGGAGGACTGGCAAGCGCCCAACATCTGCGTGCGTGACGTGTTGCTCAGGCATGTCTGCCGCATCCCCGGTGAAGCTGCCGCAACCCTAGATTTTCGGGTGGCCCACGCCCGCCGGCTTGCCATCGTGCAGGATCTGCTGACACTGGACCTGGTGCGCGTGCGCGCCTGGTGGGGCAATGAACACCGGCCCGAGGCATCCGCTTGCTTTTGGAGTCCGCTGGAGCAGTGCTGGCTGGACTTCATCGAGATGCCTCATGGGGAGCAGGACTGGCTGTGCGTCGATGACAGCCGCCCGGCATCCACGCCATGGCTGGAGTACCTGTCCCGCTACCTGCTGGCACAAGCAGCATGAAGCGATCACTCGAATGGCTTCGCAGCCGATGGGGCAATGCAGGCCGATTGCTTGGCGGGCAGGGCAAGCTCACCCGCGCCTCCCTTCCCGCCACGACGCCTGCCTTGGCCACACCGTCCACGCCGTCCACACCCAACCCACCCACCACGCCGCGGCGCATCGCGGTGGAGGGCTCGGAGCAGGGGTGGCTGCGTCTGTTGCCCGCCGACGAGTTGCTGGCGTGCGTGAACGCGGACAAGGCGATGCAGGACATGTGGCGCCAGTCGCGCCTGGCGCAAAGCGTATGGCAGCGCGATCTATTGCCCGCGATCCACAGCTACGCCGAGATGGTGCAGTTGATGCCGGCGTCCGAGGCCCATCACCACGCGCATGTGGGCGGGCTGCTGGCCCACACCCTGGAAATGCTCCTGGCGGCCATGACCTGGCGCAACGGGCACTTCCTGCCCGAGGGCGCGCCCATCGAGCAGATCGACGCGGAGCGCGACGAGTGGACCTACGTGGTGTTCTTCTCGGCGCTGCTGCACGACATCGCCAAGCCGATGACGGATCTGCGCGTCACGTGGCGCACGCCTGGGGCGACGGAGCGCACCCGGTGGAATCCGATCGGGGGACCGATGACGCGGATTGAGCGGGGCAGGGCGGCGGAATACCTGGTCGAGTTCGCTCCGAAATCCGCAAGAGACTATGGCGCGCATTCGCGCCTGGCGGTGACGCTTCTGGGCCAGATCGCGCCGGCCACGGCGGTAACGTTTCTTGCTCGCCGGCCGCAGACGCTGGAGGCGCTGACCCGCTTCCTCTCGGGCACGAAGGATGGGCTGGTGGCGAGCATCGTCGGCCGCGCCGATCAGGCATCGACCCAGCGAGCTTTGCGGCACGGCAGCCGGGCGCGGTTCACCACCAGCAATGCGATCCCGCTCATCGACCTGCTGATGAATGCGGTGAAGGCCATGCTGCGCGCGGGCACCGCGCTGCCGCTGAACCGCTCGGGCGCGGCGGGCTGGGTGCATGACGGCTCGATGTGGTTCGTGGCCAAGCGCCTGGCCGATGGCGTACGCAACTGGATCAAGGACCATGCCCCCGAGGAAGCTGTGCCGGGCGAGGCCAAGAACGACCGACTGTTCGACACCTGGCAGGAGTATGGCTGCATTGAGGTCAATCCGCACAGCGGCCAGGCGATCTGGTACGTGACGGTGCAGGGTCAGGCCCAGGATGCAGCAAGCAGTACCGACAGTGCAGCAAGCCCGCAGGAAGCTGCCGCAACGCATCAGGACTCGGCTGCAACAGGCTACAGCCACTCGCTGACCATGCTGAGGTTTCCGCTGGCCAAGCTCTACGACGATCCCAGCCAGTACCCGCAAGCGATGGCCGGCCGCATCGAGGTGCGGGAGAAACGCAAGGATGAAGCAGGCGAGGGCGCACCGGAGGATGGGGCAACACAAGCACCGGGCAAGCCGACTCAGGATGCGGCAGATCTCGCGCCAGCGCCCCAACCTGCGGCAACCCACACGCCGGAAGCTGGAGCAAAGCCCAACAAGCCCAAGGCTGCGGCAACTTCGCCAAAGCCCAACGAGAACCAACTCAAGGCCCCCGCGTTCAACCGGCCCAAGCCCAAGCCTGCGGCAGGATCGAACGGCAATGCGCAGGAGACTGCGGCAACTCCTGCAGCTGCTACGCCATCGACTGCACCAGCTGATGCATCAACTGGTGCATCGGTAGCTGCGCCCTCGGCAACCGCCCCGGCCCAGACATTGCCGCAAGCAAGGCCTGCGCAACGCACCGAGCCCACGTTCCCGCCCCTGGACGACGTGATCCGCATCGGGGGCAAGGATGACGGTTTCGATGCCGACGATGGATGGCTGGACCAAGACGATGACGTTCGCGCTGTCACATCCGTGCCAGTGCCGCCTCGCACACCGAGCCCACCATCCAGGCCCCCTGCCGTGCAGCCCAGGACTGCACCAGCTCCAAGTGCCCGGTCGACACCGTCTGCGCCGGCACCAGCGCAGCCCAAGGTCGCAGCGAAGCCGAAGGCGCCCTCGGCAGCGCCGGCGCCGGTGCAGTCGCCAGCTCCAGCAGCGCAAGCGCAAATGCCCGAGACAGGCTTCGTGCGCCCGCTGTTCTCCTCGGCACCTGAAACTTCCGCGCGCACGACGCCCACCCCCGTGGTCATGGCGCCGCACCTGCCCGAGCTGCCTCATGAAGCGGCCGCCCGCAAGGCCGAGCCCAGCGAGGTCGCCATCGCCTTCATGCGCTGGCTGCAAAACGGCTTGGCCAGCCGCGAGATCAAGCACAACGAAACCGGCGCTGCCGTGCATTTCGTGGAAGAAGGCATGGCGCTCGTGTCGCCGCTGATCTTCAAGCTCTACGCCCGCGAAACGGGTCCTGCGACCCAAGCGGATGCCATGGGCCTGCAGGTGCAACGGGAGGTCATCAAGGCCGGCTGGCACCGCATGACCTCGGGCCAGGGCAAGGGCCGCGTGAACATCCTGCGCTACCAGGTCGTGGGCCGAGGCGGCGCCAGCGTCGGGCGGCTCGCTGCGGTCGTTCTGTCCGAACCCGACCGCTGGGTGGTGCCGGTGCCGCCGCCCAACCCGGTACTCAAGCTGGAGTGATCGGGTCAAACCGCAAGAGTAAGTTTGAAGTCAGAAAAGAATTGTCTTGACACAAACACAGCCGTTCAACAATTGACATGGGTAGCTGGATGCACCTACAGTCCACACCGTGCGATTCAGCGGGTGAACGCCGGAAAGTTGTCTAAATGCATCTATCTGTCTGGATATTGATCCCATTTTTTAATATCTGCCGACTAGATACGATGTATAGATTTGTAAATTGATCCGGCGTTATTCGCTATCTTTTCCGTAGCGGAAATCGAGTCTCCGCTGTAGGAAAAAACCAACATCCCCGCCACGCCAGCGGCTAGAGCCTTTCCCAGAATCTCCCTCAGGATCGGTCCCTTCTTGCTTGCTGCGTTCCGTTCGATGATCGAATCGATTACGGCTTGCCGCGCGTCTTCTCCTGCAATGTCGGCTATTTCTGCTGCCAGTTCTGGCGATAGTGGCCGTTTACCTGCTCTCAAATTTGATACGTCTGCTGGGTAGATTCCCATGCGACGTGCTAGAGCCGCGTCCGATCCGCATGCTTTCGACGCTTTGTCAATTAGGGTTTCACCTAGCTTCACGTTAGAACTCCTTCTAATGGACATTTCCGATTGTTAGAACTCTTTCTAACGGTAAATATCGGAGTTAGAAAATGATCAAAGTATCGGTGACATCGACCGACGTCCGCAATCAAAGCGGCAATGCAAAAGTCAGCGGCAAGGCTTACTCGCTGAATTTCCAAACCGTCTACGTGCACACGGTTGACCGCCAAGGCAAGCCAAACCCGTACCCTGAAAAGACTGAAATCATCCTCGAAAAGAACGAGCAGGGCGCTGCATTGTTTTACCAGGTGGGTGACTACATGTTGGCCCCCGAATCCATCTACGTTGATCGCCAGGGCAATCTGGCTATCTCCCCCAAGCTCATCTCCAAGCCAGCCGCCGTTGCCAAGGCTTGACCATGTTGGTCGCCCCTCAACAGGCGCAGCACGCGGCCCGTGTGGTCGCTGTGCATTCCGCACTGCTCTCGCTGCTGCTGGAGCAAACCCCTGAGCTTGCCCCTGATGGCGTTACTGCATCGTTCCACTGGAGCGAAGAGGAGGGCGTTTCGCTCTCGATCACCTATAGCCGCGATGGCTTGGTGGTTGGCGAAGAGGGCATTTGATGAGCGACAAAGCCCGCCGCCTGCTGCAATACCGCTACTGGCTTGACGGCCTCATGGCCCGTCCAGCCCGCTCCGACTGGTATCAGCGTGACCTGTATTTGACCGAAAGCAGCTTGCGCGATCAGGCCGCTTACATCATCGGGCGCGACTGCTGATGTCCGCCGTTGTTGACTTCGCTGAGCTGCATCGCTGCATCGGTGGCAAGACCTCTCGCATGGTTGCTGCCGATGCCGTCTTGCGTGCTCGTTCCGCTGTTGAGTTCGCGGCGCTTGCTGACCGGCAGGAGGCGCGCAGCGCCTCCGGGCTTGTCTCAGATTCAACAACTTGCACAGGGTTGTTTTCTGCAGTTGATTGGGCTCATAACTGCATCACCATCGACCCAAAGAAGACTCGCGTGACGCGGCTGCGCAAAGGCCTCGGTATCGCTGCAAAGCAACTCCATAACCTCGGCCCCCGCAACCAGCAAATCTGGATGCAAACGCTGACCTACGCGGGCACAAATCTCAATTGGCGCCCTGAGCACATCAGCCGCTATCTCGATGCCATGCGCCGCTGGCATTACGCGCGCACCGGCACCAAAACCCTCAGATATGCCTGGGTCGCTGAGCTCCAGCAACGCGGCGTTATCCACTACCACGTCATTTGCTGGCTCGCCGCTGGCCTTACCCCCCCCAAAGGCGATATGCAGTGGTCATCCATCGATCGCAAAGGTGTCAAGCAATGGCATCCCCCCATGTGGCCCCACGGGATGACGCGCCGCGACAGGTCCACTGCACCTGTCGCCTATCTCATGAAGTACGCCAGCAAGGTGGACTCAAAAAACGTAGGGAGCTTTCCTCATGGAGCGCGAATACATGGAACTGGCGGCCTTGACGCTGTTGGACGTTCTATACGCCGTTGGGTTCTTTGGCCTGCTTATGTGCAGGGCAATGCGTCCATCGCTGACCCGTTCAAACCTTCGCCGGGTGGCGGCTACCTCAATGCTCAAACCGGGGAATACCTACCGTCTGAGTTCGCACCAACTGGCGGCGGTTTTACGCGATTTGTGCGCATCCGCACCGTGCCCCGGCAGGTTGATGCAGCAGGGCCTTTTTCTTGGCTCAACCAACACCAAAACACAGCGGCCTCCGGCCCCGCTGCGTACCTTCAATGACTGGCCGGAATAACCATCTGAAAGACTGAAAAATGAACCGCAAGAACCTGCAAACCCTTCGCTATGCCGCCATCGCTGCTGGCACCTCCCTGGCTGTTTCCGCACACGCTGCCATCCCTGAAAACGTCAACACCGCTCTGGGTTCGCTGTCCACCGACGCGTTGACTGTGGCAGGCATCGTCTTGGCCGCCATCGTGGCCGTCTATGCCTTCAAGTTCATCCGCAAGGGCCTGTAACACGCGCAGAAGACCGTGGTACTGATAGCACCAATCCTGGCTGAAATGGGTGTGAACGTCGCGCTCGTTTCCGGGTTGGTGCTGTCAGCCCGTATTGCGCTTTTCGTGCATCACTTCATCAAAAAGGGGCTTTGATGGCCTATCAGGTCAACGGTGCTTGCTACGGCACTGCGCAACAGGCCGCACAAGCATCGGCTTCTCAGCAGGTTGGGGCTGTCGTGTCCCACAGTGGCACTGTCTACGTTATCGACGTAGCAGGCGCTGCTGATGCATCCATCACTTACCGATTTCAACCGGTGGCTGGCGGTGCACCTATGCAGCTTGTCGCGGGCTATACGCCGCAGCCTTGCAACCTTCTGCAAGTGCAGGACGGCTTGGCAATGGGCTGGATGGTCGCGGGTGCATGGATCGGGGCCTTCTCACTGATGTTTCTCGCTCGCATACTGAAAGGTGAAACCAACGATGGCGACTCCTGAATTTTGGGCCGCGTTTGCCGGCGTATTGGGCACTGTATGGATCATCTGCGCACGTTGGTAGCGGCGGCCTTCGCACTCTGTGGGAGTGCCCACGCTGGCTACGCTCAGTTAGCTCCGCCACGCGGGTTTGGCTCTGTCGGTGGTGGCTTTGGCTACGCCGTAGCAGCCAATGACGCAGTTGCAGGGCGCGTTATCACTCAGGCGGGAGCCTTGACGGCAAACGTCGGAGGTCAAGCGGTGAAGATGCCTGTCGCATACCGTCTTGCTGCCAATGCTCCACGTATCGCGGCGGCTGTCGTCTTCGCCAACCCTGCGCTGCGTATCGGTGTCGGCATCGCTGCATGGCTGCTGACTGGAAAACTTGTGTGGGATGCCACTGATGGTGTTTGGCGGCAGGTGTTTGACCCCAACTCCACCGACGGATTGGAATATCAAATGCCTGATGGATCGTGGAGCACCAGCCTTATCGGCACTTGCACTGCTCACTTGGCATTTAGCCGATCAAGCGGTGGTGCTTTCTATCGAGCCGTTGCTGTGTCAGGTCCTGGTCAATGCTCGTATGAATATTCCTTCTCCGAAGGGCCCAACGCTCAATGGGCTAAGTCAACGGTTACGCCTCCAAAGCGCCAAGTGCCTGTCCAGGATGAATGTCAGCCCGGCACCATTCCTATGCTGGGCGGATGCGCGACGCCTGCCATTCCTGCCCCGGAGTTCGACAAGATATTGAATCCAGACAATCAGCCTGCATGGCCCATGCCGTCAACGGTTCCCAAAGAGTTGCCACCTGGAACCGTTCTGCCTGTCGAGCAACCTGTGCCTAATCCCTCTCCCGGTTTGAACCCTTTGCCTCAGCCTTTGTTTGTCCCTTCGGGCAACCCGGTGCCAAACCCAAAATTCGACCCTAGTGCGCCTGTTAGTCCTGCCAATCAGCCCTACATCCAGCCCGGGGTGCGTGTCGTGCCTACCCCAACGCCAAGGCTGCCTTGGCAAGTCGATCTACAGCCTGTAGATCGCCCCGTTGATAGCCCTGACCCTAACCCCGATCCGGTCACTGATCCAGACCCCAAGGACGACGCGCCAAAGGAAGAGACGCCAGACCTGTGTGAGAAGAACCCGGAAATCTTGGCCTGCCAGAAGCTGGGCGACATAACACCCAAAGATTTGCAGAAGAAGACAGTCACTCTTTCAATCAATAGGGAGGATGGTTTTGGGCCATCCAATTCATCCTGTCCAGCACCTAAAGAGTTCGCCGTTTTCGGTAAACCAATGGCTTTCAGGTGGGATTTGCTCTGCGACTTTGCATCACAGATTCGCCCCTTGCTCGTCGGCTTCGCTTATCTGTCTGCTGCTCTGGCCTTCATGGGCCTATCTAGGAGGGATTGAATGGAAGGTATGGCCGAATGGCTTGCAAAGATATCGTGGCCCTTGGTGTCGCGTGTGATGGTCGCCCTTGGCTTTGGCTACACCACCTATGAGGGCGCTGACTCCGCATTGAGCGGAGCCATGAGCGCAGCCAAAGCTGCATTTACCGGCTTTGGTGGTGAAGTGCTCCAACTGCTCGCAATGGCCGGCTTCTTTGAGGCCATGGCTATCACCAGCGGCGGTATCGTTTCCGGGCTCGCCTGGATGGTCATGAAAAAGTTTGCGCTGCAAACTACCGGGTCGGGCAGCTAATGCTTACGCTGATAACAGGCGCTCCAGGCTCCGGAAAGTCCGCTGCTCTCGTCTCCATGCTCGAAGAAGTAGGGAAGGGCAGACAGCTATACGTCAACGGCATCCCCGACCTGAAAATTGACCATCAAGAACTGGCTGAGCCTGAGCGCTGGCCCGAACTGGTTCCCGATGGGTCAGTCATCATCATTGATGAGGTGCAGCGCGTATGGCGTCCACGTGGGCCCGGTCAGAAGGTGCCCGATCACGTCGCCATGCTGGAAACCCACCGGCATCGCGGCCTTGATTTCTACATCATCACTCAAGGCCCAAACCTCGTAGATTCGAACGTCCGAGCCCTGGTCGGCCGACACGTCCATCTTCGAGATCTCGGCATCCTCGGCCGCTGGTGGTACGAATGGCCGGAGTGTGCGGACAACTGCCGTACCGCCTGGAAAAACGCCCCCATCAAAAAGCGCTATCGGCTTCCCAAGCACATTTTTGGCAAGTACAAAAGCGCGTCGATCCACGTTAAGCCAATCCGCTCGGTGCCCTGGATGCTCTCCGTCATGGTTGCTGCCCTCGTGCTCGTCGCGGTCCTGTCCTGGTACGCGTACAAAGCCATCAGTACACGCATGAGCCCGCCTCAGGTTCCTGCACCAGCGACTCTCCCTCAGCCTCTCCCTGGCGCAACAGTCCAGGCCCCGCCGACTCAATCGCAGCAGGCCCCCTCTGCGCCACCTGATGAGCGCGTTGATTTCATCCCTCGGCTGAGCGACAGGCCATGGACCGCCCCCGCATATGACCATCTCCGCAGGGTCGTAGTCATGCCAGTGATCACCGGCGCGATGTGCATCGACGGCCAATGCGTGTGCTTTTCCGGGCAGCGCAAGCTTCTGGACGTCACCAACGATGCCTGCAACCAATGGCGCATTGACCGGCCCTTCAATCCCTACGTGGCCGACGCCGAAAAGCCTTCGGGGCATACACCGTCCGCACAGGCTCAAACTGAGCCTGTTCCTGCCGGCTCCGCAAGCGCAGGCTAGGCCCGGTGCGCCATCGCCGCGTGACCACCTTCCAGGCGACGAAACCCGCCACCACTGCCAGCGTGGAAGTGATCCATGGGTGTGATGCGGCCCATGCCGCCAGCGCATTGAGGTGCATGCGCCAAGTCTATCGATCTGCTTTGCACAGCTCTCAAATACCGCTCCACTTTTCCATCCTCATGTCCACTAGCCTCGCCATGAATGGATTCATGGTCGAGGTGTCGCAGCTAAACGCCAGTCCTAGCGACCTGCACGACTGGCGAACATCTGCGCCCAGCTCGCGCGCCTTCCGTGCCGCTTCGTTTACCCATGCTGGCGTGCGCTTGGCGTCTGGATACCGCACCATGCCCGCCGCCTTGAACGCCCTTGCCCGATCTGCGCGAATTGCCCGCAAAACCCGCGTCGTTGGCCGTGCCAGTGCCCACACCAGCAACCGCCCGAACGGCAACACCAATTGCAAAGCCATTGCCTCTGGATGCTTGCGATAGTTAGCTGCGATCATGGTTCTCTCCTGAATGTGTACCGGGCCCCTAGATTCCGAGCCGGTCAACAGTGGTCTGTTGCCCGTGCAAGCCGCCCTCGCTTGCACCGTTCCCCTGAGTTCTTCGCCGTGCCATTAGCGTTGCCGGGATTGGCTTTCGGAGGGGGGGGGGTTTGTAAATCGCAGATTTATGGATTCCACCCGTAGAAAGACAAAGGGCCGCAGGCCCGGTCCTGGCTTAGCGTTGGCCGAAGAGGCGAAGAACTCTGGGGAATGGTGTGGACGCAATGCCTGACGGGCAACGGACGCCGCGCGGCGAGCGCCCAAAGCGACGTAGTCGCTCTAACTCGGCCGAATGGCCGTGGTCTTGGGTGAGGTCAAAGACCGAGGGCAACGCCCTGCGCAAGGGATCGTTAGTCGCTACCGTGCGAGTGAGACGCACGGGCCTCATCAGGACAACACAATGCGACTGAGCGGCCCCGCAGAACGAGTGCGCATCCCCGCAGGACCAGTGCCGCACTCCGAGGCCGACTGCGCGGCCCCGAGGAATGGCCGCAGAGATGCAAGCGTAGCGCAGCTCGGAGGCCAGACCGACTGCCGTGCTCCGAGGCCGACTGTGCGGCCCCGCTGGACAAGTGAGACGCCCCGCAGGGCAAGTGCCGAACCCCGAGCTTTAGCGGCTGGCGTGGTGGGGTTCGGGTGGCTCAACCGGAGGCCAGAGCCCGGTTTGCTTTAGCAAATGCGCCCATGCATTCCTGCATCTTGCGTTTCATAAGGCGCAACATTGAGTAGATACGATGTATATTATGTAAAATCAATTAGATGGTTGATCGTCGTTTGGTAGAGATGGGAGCTATCCGACAGGAAACACTCCGTCGTCCCAGCATTCAATACCCGCCACGTCACGCAGCCGCCGACGTTCCAATATGGCAGACCAACCGCTACTGCCGACACCCGTCGCCCGCGTGACAAACGAGCGGGAAAACCCGCACAGGGGTAGCGCAAGCCGTGCCTAGACTGGCGCCGCCAATCTTTGATTCCTTCCCGCACGGCTGCCATCGGCGCCGTCAGTGCGTTGCTGCTCTCGGCTTGCGGTGGTGGCGGGGGGCCTAGCGCCAGAGGAAGCCCGTGTGCAAGACACCCGCACCAGTTTTGCCGTGGCCACCGCCAGCCTGCCTTTCGCGGCCATGGACGGCACCACTGTGCAGACCGACCGCTGGAGCGGCACCAATGCCGGCGCGGGCTACCGTGTAGAGGTTCCGAAAAACTGGAACGGCATTTTGGTGATGTACGCCCACGGCTATGCGGGCGAAGGCAATGCGCTGACCGTGTCCAACCCGGCCTTCCGGCGCTACCTGATCGAAAACGGCTATGCCTGGGCGGCATCTAGCTATACCAAGAATTTCTATGACGTGCGCGTGGGTGTGGAGGACACCAATGCGCTGGCCAATGCGTTTGTGGCGATTGCCGCCGCCAACGGACGCGTGCTGGCAGAGCCTGCCCGCACCTATGTCACCGGTATCTCGATGGGCGGCCACATCGCCGCCGCCGCCATCGAGGACGAGGCGCAGCAAACGGCGGTCCACAAGCGGCGCTACCAGGGCGCCCTGCCGATGTGCGCCGTGCTGGGCGATCTGTCGCTGTACAACTACTTCGGTGCCTACCAGTTGGCCGCGCAGAAGCTGGCCGGTGTGCCCGCCATCGCCGCACCCACCACCGACTGGGCCGCTCTCGCCCCGCGCGTGCGCGATGCCATGTTCGGCAGCCAGACATCGTTTGCGTCGGTGACGCCGCAAGGACAGAAGCTCAAAGACATCGTCATGAACCTGGCCGGCGGGCCGCGGCCGATCTTCGATCAGGGCTTTGCCAATGCACCGCTGCAAAACACCGTGTGGGGCACCTTCGGACGCGATGGCACCCTCAACGGCATCCTGAACAAGCAGGGGATCGACACCACCGGTACGGTCTACCGGTTCAACGCCAGCGCGGCAGAGGTGACAGACTTCAACGCCACCATCGTCAAGTGGGTGCCCGCACCGGACGCCAACCGCCTGCGCACCGATGGCCTGCGCTGGGTGCCACGGGTTAATGGCCAGTTCCGCATCCCGGTGGTCACCCTGCATACGCTGGGCGACATGTACGTGCCCTTCCACATGGAGCAGGTCTACCGCGACCGCGTCGAGGCCAACGGCAATGGCCAGTGGCTGGTGCAGCGCGCCGTCCGCGCCCCCAGCCACTGCGATTTCACTGTGGCCGAGCAGTCTGAAGCATTCAAGGCGATGGCCGATTGGGTCGAGAAAGGCACCAAGCCCGCGGGCGACGACGTGAAAACCCCAGCCACTGTCGCCGACGCACGTTATGGCTGCACCTATACCCGCAACGCAGGTGGACGCGACGACAGTGCAGCAACCGTGGCTACCCGCGCAACCTTGCCCGGGTGCAGCGGCAGCTGAGCTGACGTCGACTTGAATGCAGGGCTAAACCCCGTGAGGTGGACCTTCTGGCACCGCCTCATTCCGTCGCCTCTGCCGCTCAACCAGCCCATGCGAGTGGTGCACATGCTCTCTAACGTTTGAATTCACCGGCCGCCAGAGGTGGCCCGGTGGAAGTAGTTCCTTTGGGAATGAACGGGCAAAGTCTTGTCGGACAGCTGAGGGCAAACAATGTCCTACCTTCAGCAAGGTACTCGCTGTGTTTAACTTGTCTCATCGGGCCAAGGCCCCATGTTCGATCCAGCGAATCCAACACTGACCCAAGATGAAGACCATTGACGAGATGCTGAACCTTGATTTGCTCACCCATGAGCAGCATTCCCAAATCAGCGCGTGGATTGACCGATCGGCTTCGCCCGAGGAAATTCTGCAGATGCCCACGCCGCTTTGGCAGGCGGTCGAGCGTGCCAGCCATGCCATGGGCGTGAACGAAGATCTTCTTCGCCCACCAGCGCTGGATGCAGGCACCCTGGGTTGAATTCAATCCAGTCCAGTCGTCCACCCTCTGAGTGCCAATGGCTTGGAGCGAATCCACCGCGGCAACCGCTCTGAGCAATCAATAAGGCCCGTCAGCCCAGTGCCGGAAAGTGCAGCGGCACGATGACCGTGACGGGAATCGCTCGCCCGTTTTCAATGAATGGAGCGAACTTCATCTTGCGCATGGCCCCAAGCGCAGCGCCGTCCATTCGCGGCGTAGCTTCGCCTTCCAGGACAGATGTGCGCAAGACCTTGCCGGTTTCATCCACGTGAACGCGCAGCACCACGGTGCCTGCGGGACTTCCGCTCATCCTGCTCACTAAAAGAGCCAGGTTCAGGCGCTGGACGGGCCGCATTTCTGCGATGCCCACCATCTTCGAAGGCCATGCATATTCGGCTTCAGACTGGGATGCGCAGCCGGCCGTGAAAACACATGCGGCAATTCCAGCGAGTGCATATCGAGAAAAATGGGTTGGGTTCATCAGTTAAGAATTTAGTACAGCCTAGACTCACGGTCCATATGGGCAGACAGCCCGCTGCCTAGGCGTTGATTTCCACACGAAGGACCTATGAATTCTGATCTTGGTTTTGAGGTAAACGCCCAGCCGGCACCGGACAGTTCGGTACCGCTTGTGCCTTCAGTGGGTAACGACGATTTGGCGGCACCCGCCAAATGGCCGCCCCTTTCCATTGGTTATACCGTTGCTGGCCAGGACGCTGAGATCACGCTTGCGCTGTCGATGCAGTCTTCGCGCTACGGACTCTTGCCGGGCGAGGCCTCAGACGAGGCACTGGCGTGCATCCGCGCCGATCGGCAAAGCTACAGGGCTGCCCTCCTCCAATTGGCACGTCCTAGGCTGTCGTTTTCCTTGGCAACGACGCTCGATGCCGATTCGATGAACGGATCGCCCCATGCGCTTGATGCGGCTCCGTTCGCCTCATTCATTCAACAGGCCTACTTGTACCTCGACGCCCATGCAGCGATGAAGCCTGCTAGCGCCACGGCAGTGGACGGCACGGTACAGCAGATCTCAAGCGCTTATGGGCTCACGCTGGGCCAGCTTCTCGCTGCCAATCAGCATCAGCGCTATGCGGCGCTTTTCGGCACCACTTTGCTGCAGGTGCCAGCCCTGTACATGGTGGTTCCAGGCGACACGCTCGCCGCCATTGCAGCGCGAACGACTGGTGTCACGGTACCGATGCTGGCAACGGACAACGCCTCGGTACCGTTGCTGGCAGGCGTTGAACTGGTCGCCAACGCGGTCGTGAACGCGAACCAGGACGTGACCGCGCTGCCCATCGACGGAACCGGTCTCAAGGTCAACACGGTGCGATCGGTCGATGGCGACACGCTCCAGTCGCTCGCCAAACGGGTTGGCATCGAGGTCGCGACACTCGCAGCCCTGAATGCTGATGGCCCTGCGCTTTGGCCGGCAGAGACTCTTCTTCAGACCGGTCTCGCCACCCCCGTCGTGCCCGCTGATGACGACACGCTCGCCGGGTTCGCTGCGGCCAACAAGGTCACCATTGAACAGCTCAGTGCTGCCAACTCAGGCACCCAGACAGCATTGTTCGCCGGTGCGGTGGTCAGTATCCCCGGCGCCTTGGATACCTCCGAGCTTTACCAGCCCTGCCCCGCCATGGAATCCGACACCGTCAGTGCTATCGCTCAGCGCTTATCGTTGCAGTCGGTGGACGTCGTTGCACTCAACGCTGGCGTCAGCGAGTTGCTCGCCGTCGGCGAGGCCATCGTCGATCTCGCCAGTGGTGAAAAGATCGTCACAGTCGCTGGCGACACTTTCGAGTCGATCATCGAAAGGTTCGAGGGCGAAGGCGTCACGATCACCCTTGAAGCGTTGGCAGCCAGCATCGAGCACCAAATCGGGCTCGTCGTGCCCTCCAGCCTGTGGCGCGGCCCACCGATGCGCGGCGATGGCGGTGCCGGAAACCCGGCTGGCACCTTGGACGGCTTGGCCGCGGCATACGGCACCGATGCGCTGACGCTGGCATCCGCAAACGCGGCAACCTTGGGCTTGCTGGCTCCCGATGTCGAGTTGCCAATCGGCAATCCGGCGATCAGAACGGGCCGCTTCGACACGTTGAATTCCATCGTCAATCGGTTGATGCAACAGGGCGCCCAGACCAGCGTGGCCAGCGTCACCGTCGAACTGGCGAACGTGCCAGCGCTCATTGCGGCAGATTCTGTGGTGGCGCCGGTGCCTCCGCCCTCGCCTGCCGGCCTGATGGTCAAGCTGACACCGAAGTTTGCGACCGCGACATTCCAGCTGGAGATGAATGTCAGCCTGTCGCTCGACCCCAAAGTGGCAGATCCAGACACCAAGGAGGCGCCCTCTTCGGCTGTTCTGGTTGCCCTGCCCCAGCCGGACTCGGGCAGAACACTTCGATTTGATGACTTCGCCATCGCGTTCGAGTCCGCGCTACCCGGGGTGAAAGTTGCCACCAGCCCGAAGGTGAACAGCGAACCCACCTTGGCTGGGCTTACGTTCTGGTGCGTCAACTTCGAGCATTCCCAAGGGCCGAGGATCACCTACCAATTCGAAGGTGCGGAGGCCGGTTACTTCGCCGTACCGCCCCTTTCGAAATCCCTCGTCAGCGGTCAGGTCTCCGTGATTCCGTATGCGAGTGGCACAGGGCTCTCCGGCCCTCCGCAAATGCAGATGTTTCAGTCGATCGATCAGGAAGGATGGCTGGAAACATTCCTGCGCGCAGTTGACCAGTTCCATCCTGCCGTCTGTGCGGCATCGATGGACGCTGGCACACAGATCGCTGCCCATAAAACGAAGCTGGCAAGTGCGCTCTCCCATCGCGTGCAACCCATCCTCTCCGATAAAAAAGGCTCTCTGAGCCACGCACAGGCGGCGATGTACCAGGCGCTGCTCGCAGAACTCTCTGCGGCCTGCACCGGCAATGTGCTCGTGCAAATACCGGTGAAGACGAGCGGTGGCGGCAGCGATCCGACCACTGCTCCGCGTCTTTGCGGCGACGTGACTGCAAGCAGCGCAGCGCCGACCGATGCATCCAGCGCATTCAATGTTTCGGGTGGTGAGGTCACTCTGACTGATCCCGGCGCCACCGCTAGCTTCCTCTTCAGCACAGCATCTCCAGCCCACTACCGGTCGGCGCACATCAAGGTGAACTACACGGTGACTGCGCTGCAACTGCCCGACCCTGCATCGACGACCGATGCGGCCACCCCTGCGACGCGGCTCGCTTTCATCAAGCCGCTGTCAGACGCCCGGTCTGCCGTGGGCAAGATCGCCGTGCCGATTCCGTTGAAAAGCTTTCCGCCACCGATCCTGTTGGCGGTCCACACTGCACAGTCCGTCCATCTGCCGCACACCGTAGAAGATCTGCTCCGATGGGATTTGAAGTTTTTGCAAACCCAGGACATCGCTGAACAAGACGTTCCGATCTTCGGCGTCAGCTTCGACAATTCGCCGCCGCCAAATCTGGCCGTCGTGCCGGGCGCACCACCGACCGCACTGTTCGCTGCGCTTGCACAGTTCATGGCCGTCTATCCAGTGCTGCAAGGCGACCTCGCGTCGCTGCAGGAAGCCAATGCAACCACGGCAACAGAGACGCAATTTGCGGCAGCTCGAGCCTTCACGCAACTCGTTGGCAGCGTTGCGGATTCCCTGGTGTCAGAGGGCGATGCAACGCCGGCAACAGCGCGGACGGAGGCCTACGCTTTTCAGATGCAAAAGGAGCAAGACGCGTCGGGCGACCTCGCTCGACTGGCCTTGACTTGTGTGGACCCGACGACAGGTGTTCAAACGGTGAACGGTCTCGGCATATGGCCGTCGGTTTACGCCACGATTGACGGTACAGAAACGCTGCTGTCGCCGAGCGGCGTGCCAGCTCACGGGGCGGCGCAGGCTTTCTATGCGTACCCCAAAAGCATTCCTGAGAACACCGCTGTGGCGCAGCGTTTAGTGTTCGCTTGGCCAGAGGCCACTCCGCCCAAAGGGGCCCCCTCCCCGGCAACCGCGCTGCAAAGCACGGAGTCCAGCGAAGCGCAGGCCTTCCTGTTCACCGGGCTGCATCCGTTGGCGTGCCAGAACGCATCAGCCGGTGTGTCGATCGTGCGGAACCTGTCGCTGCTGCAGGGCGCGAGCACGAACCAGGCTTTTATTCTTCGCAGTCCCATTCGCTATTCCGCAAGTGCTGATGTGCCGCTGGTTGAAGCCTATTCGCCGATCGAAATCGGGCTCTTTCCACAGAAAATGGCCGAATCGCTCGGCGGATTTTTTGACACGTTGTTGAGTGCACCACCGGCCCCCTGGCAGGCCAAAGGCGCCTTGATTGCCAGATTGACGGCCAGCTACAGCTATGCACTGGATCACGGCGTGGATGTGGTCTTGCCGGTCGCGTTTTTTCCAGAAATTGAGTGCCAACCGAAAGCCGGGGGCGGCTGGGCGCTGGAATCGGGGGCGATCGCCCGATTCGTGTCCACCGTCGAAGAGTGGAAAGCCACGACACAACCCTCTACGTCGGGCGCGTCATATCGTTTTGAAGTCTTGATCTGTTCGAGCCAAGCGCCACCTCGTCCGTTGATTCATGTAACCGACCTGCGCTACGGGCCCGGTTGACGAGCCGGTACTGTATTCAAGGGCTGTAGAAAATGTCGTGAATTCCGCAAAACTTGCCCTGGCGCTTGACCCAAAAAGCCACGTACCCCCTAAGCTCCTGGCCACCTAAAAAGCCAGGGTCTTCATGAGAGTTCTAGCCATTCTTCTCGCGGCGTCGCTCGGCGCTGCAGTCGCTCACGCCGAGACATACCCCAGCAAACCGATCCAGTGGGTTGTTCCCTTCGCCCCCGGGGGGACGACCGACGTCATCGCCCGCAGCATTGCGGACCGGCTGGGCGCCGAACTCGGGCAGCCGGTGGTGATTGAGAACAAGGCTGGTGGTGGTGGCAGCGCCGGCACCCAACTGGTTGCGCGGGCCCGCCCTGATGGATACACCATCGGGATGGCGACGGTGAGCACGCACGCCGTCAACCCCGCCTGCAATGCAAAGGTCGGCTACCACCCGATCAAGGACTTTCTGCCGGTCACCAACCTCGCCCGGACCCCGAACGTCTTGTTGGTCAACAAGAACTTTCCTCCCAGGAACATGAAGGAACTGGTTGCCGAGGTCAAGCGCAACCCCGGCAAGTACCAGTACGCCACCAGCGGCCACTGCGGCGTGGCCCACATGATGGGGGAGCTCTTTCAGATGGGCACAGGAACATCGATGGTCCATGTGCCCTATGCAGGCGGCGGCCCTGCGCTTAAAGACGTCGTCGATGGGCGCGTGCCCATCATGTTCGACAACCTGCCTTCCTCCATGGCCCGAATCCGCTCGGGCGACGTGCGCGCGCTGGCCATCGCCTCCGAGCAGAGAATCCCCGCCCTGCCGGACGTGCCCACGTTTCGAGAGTCCGAACTGCGTACGCTGAATGATTCAGCCTGGTACGGCGTCGTCGTACCGGCAGGCACACCGCAATCGGTCATCACCCGCCTGCATGGCGCGTTCACCCGCGTGCTGGCGGTTCCTGAAGTGCGTGCCAAGCTGAAGGAGGCGGGTGCAGAGGCGATAGGCAACTCGCCGGCAGATTTCTGGGTGGACCTCAATGCCGAACTGGGCAAGATGACCATGGTGACCCGGCAGCAAAAGATTGCATTCAAGGAATGAGCAACACTTCGTCGGTGGCTTGGGTTTTATAGTCAACGCAGCCGGTCAGCGAGCGAATGAATGAATCTGTGACAGCTTGGCTTGTTGGCTGCAATTGACTGAATCGATCAAAACGATAAGGAGACAAGCCATGCAATCGTCTTTTCCTTCGGTGGTCTTGAGCCGCCGGCATTTGCTGCTGACTGGCGCCACCGCTGCCGCATCGGGACTTCCCTGGGGCATCGCCAGCGCCCAAGCCGCCTGGCCCACCAAGCCGTTGCGGCTGGTGGTGCCTTTCGCCCCGGGCGGCAGTTCTGAAATCGTCGCCCGGGCCGTGGCTGCGGAGATGGCCAAGACCATTGGCCAGAACGTCTTCGTGGACAACAAACCCGGCGCGGCGGGCAACATCGCCATGCAGGAGGTCGCCAACAGCACCGACGATCACACTCTGATCCTTGGGCACATCGGCACGCTGGCCGTAAACCCTTATATTTTTCCTAAGCTGGCTTACGACGCCAACCGGGACTTCGCGCCCATCACCTTGGTGTCCAAGGTGCCGAGCCTCTATGTCGTGCACCCGGACCTGCCGATCAAGAACCTGTCCGAGTTCATTGCCTACGCCAAAGCACGCCCAGGCCAGCTCAACTATGGCTCGGCGGGCAATGGAAGCGCCGGCCACTTGGCTTTCGAGTACCTGAAGATGGTGACGGACACCTTCATGCTGCACGTGCCCTACCGCGGCACCGGGCCCATGCTCACCGACCTGATGGCGGGCCGCCTGCAAGCCGCATCGGTCGGCGCCCCTGCCCTGCTGCCCTTCATCAAGGCCGGCAAATTGCGCTGCATCGCGACCGGAACGGCCCAGCGGCTTGCGCAGTTGCCCGATGTGCCGACGGTGGCCGAGCAAGGGTTCAAGGGCTTCGAGATGACGCAGTGGTACGGCCTGATGGCCCCCAGCAAATGGCCGAAGGCCAATCTGGCCAAGCTGGAAGCCGAAGCCATCAAGGCCGCGCGGAGCACGTTGGTGAAAGAAAAGCTGTCGCAGGAAACGGCTCTGGCGGTGGGCAACACCAGCGCGGAATTCGATGCCTTCATCAAGGCGGAACAGGCGCGCTGGAAGCCGGTGATCGCACGGGCGCAGATCAAGCCTGAAGGCATGGGCTGAACTTGGTCGAGTCAAGGCGCAACCCAGAGCGCCTTCTACAAGCGGCGAAAGAACGGCCAGTGACTCGTGTCGACCGAGAAATCACTGGTTTCCTCATCCCCCCGGAATTCCAGCCGGTTCCGGAAGGGATCGAGCACCACCGCGGTGAATCCCCCGGGGTCGAGTTGCAGCAGGTCAATGGTGACACCACATCGTACCCAGCGGTCGCAAAGGGCCAGGAAATCCCCTGCCAAGAAAACGCTGCACAGCGAAGAAGGGCCCAGTGCGTTAATGGCCTCGATCTGATCGACGAACTTCAGTTGCAGTCTTATCAGGCCGTCATCGGTCAACAGAAATTCGCTGTAATTCCTTTTGAGCCCTAGGCTCTTCTCATAAAAATCTCTCGCCAAATCTTCCCCGCTTCTGGGTATCGGCACATGGATCCAGGTAGCAATGTCGTCGTGTGAAGAATAGTTCATTCAGCATCCCAATTTAGATTTTGGACGGCTACTGACGGGTGCCGCAGCTCTTGCAGCGGCTATCGCCGCTGAATTTCCACGCGCTGGTTTGATACCAAGCTCTGTCAAAGCTTGTTTTTCTGCGAGGTAGAAAGAACTTCGATTTTCCGCAGCATCGACGCCAACATCGATGAATTTGTAGCCTTCCGCGTGCCGGTCATTGACCCAATCGATGTTGCCTTGCACCGCCTTGCGCTCCCACTCGTAAGAACTCATGGTTTCGGAGGCAGCGCCGCTGGATTGCAGGATGGACATCCAATCCCTCTTGATGGTTCTGAACTCCATGCCTGCAAACTTCGGGTTCTCTCTCATTGCCTTGGCATATGCCTCCACCGCACCCTGCCCTTCGCCGATGATGACGTACTTTTCCAGGCCCCAAGGATCAATCCACCGCAGAGGATTGGCGGCATATAGATGCAGATGGCTTCCCCCGGCCAAGCCAATCGGGTCAGCGCTGATGAACCGGCCGATGTCCGGGTCATAAAAGCGGAACGAGTTGTAGTGCAGCCCGGTGTCGCGATCCAGGTACTGGCCCTGCAGCCGCAGGTTCTGCACGATCGGCTCGCCCTTGCTGTGCGCCTGGGCGGCGGGGATCGCGCTGCCGTCGATGCGCACCGCCTCCCAGTGCTCCTCAATCGCCCCGCCCCAGGTCCGGTAGCTGGCGCGCCAGCGCACCTGCCCTTCCTGGTCGGTCAGCTCCTCCGGCAGACCCGAGGGGTCTGCATGGAAGTAATAGATCTCGGCGCCGTCTTCGGCCTGGGGCACCGGCCCTCCTTTCCCATGGTTCCCAGCATGATCTTTTGGCTGGAGCGATACCCCTTGCGCGTCGATACGCGCCAGCGGCACGTATCCCCCTGGCTCGTACACATAGCTCGTCACTCGCGCCCCGCGCCGCTCCTCGATGAGCCGCATCCCCTCCCATACGAACTCCGTCACCCCAAACGCATCCTCGCTGGCGATCCGCCGCCCCAGCGCGTCGTACCGGTAGCGCGTGCTCTGGCAGGTTTCCTCGGGCGTGCCCGGACGCCGCACGGTGGTCACGGCCACCAGTTGGTCTTCCGAATCCCACTCGAAGCGCTGCAGCGTGTGCCGCCCGCTTTTCTTCTGAACCAGCCGACCCAGGCCATCGTAGGCGTAGCGTTTGTCTTCGTACACGCGAACGAGGTTGTCGCGCAGGTAGCCGTGCGAGCGCGCTCCGGTAAGGCTTGGGCTACCCGCCATGGGATCCAGCAGGTTGCCGGCAGGGTCGTAGTCAAAGCGCTCTTGAAGTCGCTGCTCACCCAGGTTGCTTGGCCCGCTGGCTTGCCCCCCCCCTGGCCCCGCCCCCGGCCCCAGGCGCAGGGCCTGCAGCACCCGGCCCGTGCCGTCATACTGAAAGCTGCTGCGCCCCTTATGGCTGTGTACGCTGTCGCGCAGCTCTCCAGAGGCGTCATAGCGGTATTGCTTGAGCAGGCCCGTGGCGTGATTGGGGCCGTGCTCGGCGAGCTCCGCCTGCTGCTGGTGCCACTCGCTCTCCCAGCCCGCCGCCTGCAGCCCTGCATCCGACCGCGTCCAGCTGCCCACGCGTCGCCCCAGCGGATCGAGCAGATAGCGCGTGCCCAGGCTTCCCTGGCTGCGATGCACCTCGCGGTGCAGCACATCGCGCTCGAAGTCGGCAATCAGCTGGTGCACCTCCTCCTGATGCGCACCCCCCAGCGTAGCAGCCAGTGAAGCTGCTTCGCCCTCTCCTTCGGCAGACCCTTCGCTCCCCGGCAGTGCATCCAGGCGCAGGCCCAGCCCAATGCGGTGCAGGTGCCCAGAGCCATAGTGCAGATAGTTCAGGCTGCGCTGCAGCACCCGTCCGCCCGGGCGCACAACATCGGGCAGTTCGGTGCGGATGCGGTGACCCAGCGGGTCGTGCGCATGGCGCAACCGATGGGCGCGGCCGGTTAATGCATCCGTGGCGTGCTCGGCCACCAGATGGCCCACGGCGTCGTATTCGAAGCGCACGGTGTGCAGCAGCTGTTCGTGCAAGGTCCCGTCAACGCGCAGGCGCTCGGCCTCCAAGACCCGGCCCGCCACATCGTGCCGGTAGCGCAGGATCTGCCCGTTACAGCGCTTTTCCGTGAGGCGCCCGAGCGCATCGCGCACAAGCTCGGTGCGTCGCGGTGCCACCGCGCGCTGCGCCGCAGAACCTTGTGCCAGCGTGCCATCCTGCCCTTGCGCTTCGATTTCCGTAAAGACGTCATCCCCGCTAGCCGGGTGGTGGGTGATAGCGATGACCTCGCCATCCTCGTCGTATTCGAGCGCGATGCGCGTGCCATCCAGGCGCTCCTCTGCGATAAGACGATCAGCCGCGTCGTATCCGAAGCGGTAGCTGGCGCCGTTTTCTGTCGTGAATTCGGCCATGCGGTGCGCCGCGTCGTAGCGCACGCCGGTTTGACGGCCTTCGGCGTCCACGCGCCAAAGGCGCTGACCTCGGCGGTTGTAGCCGTAGCGGGTGATGCGCGACAGGGCATCCGATTGCTGTACCAGACGTCCCACATGGTCGTGCTCGAAGGTCTGGCTGCTGCCGTCGGGCAGAGCCACCGATACCAGGCGCCCGCGCGCATCGAAGGTGCTGCGGGTAGTCTGACCCAGCGCATCGGTAACGCTTTGCAATTGACCGTGGCCGTCGTAGGTGTAGTGGGTGCTTTGCCCGGAGCAGTCGGTATAGCGCGTGAGCAGTCCCCGTTCGTTCCAGACGAGGGTCTTGCGCCCGCCATTCGCGTCAACGATCTGCACGGGCAGGCCGCTGGCGTCCCACGCGGTTTCAGTGGTGATGCCGTCTGGAGCCGTGGCGGTGGTGGGCAGGCCCCTGTCGTCGTATTCCCAGCGCCAAGTGGCGCCATCCGGCCCGGTCACGCGCAGCGGTACGAACCAGCGGCTGTCCCACAGGATGCGCGTGAGCTGCCCCAGAGGATCGACGACGCCGCTTTGCAGAGCGTTTTCGTCATACTGGAAGGTGATGGTGGCGCCGCTGGGACGCGTGCAGGCGAGCAGCTCACGCCGCTCGCTCCAGCGCAGCTGCCAGGTGTGGCCAAGGGGATTTTGGTAACGGGTGATGTTGTGCCGACGATCCCACTGCCAGCGCTGGCACCGGCCCAGTTGGTCGGTGGCAAAGGTCTCCCCTTCACCACCCGGCGCAAGGGCGTAGACGATGTCGTAAGTTTCACCGTCTTCAGTCCAGTGGCGCACGACGCGCCGGTCGTGCAAGGGCAAGCGCCCTGGCCCCATCGCGCCGTCCTGGCGCTCGGGGCCGCTCGCCTGCTCGGCGCGCTCCCAGGCGTAGTGGCATTCAAAGCCGCCCGCATCGGCCTGCAGGACCATCAGGCGCTCGGCATAGGCGAAGCGTCGCGTACAGCTGCGCGTTCGGTCCACCACTTCAGTGAGCTGACCAGGGGCAAGGTCGGCCGGTCCATAGCGGTAGCTGGCCAGCAGGCCAAGCTGCTCGCCGGACGCTGCCTGCACCAGATGAATGGCGCGCACCTGGCGGTGCGCGCCTGAATAGTCCAGTCGCAGCACACGACCCAGGTGGTCGGTCAGACCACAAAGCCGCCGGGCGCCGTCGTAGCGCAGCGCTATCCAGTGGCCGAAGCGGTCGCGCAGGCGCAGCAGCTTAAGCACGTGGGTGCCAGGCGCCTCGGGGGCCGGACCGAATTGCTGGTGGATGTGATCGAGGCCGCTGACTTCAAAATGCCCCCCGGCCGTGCAGCCGACGATGATGCCTTCACCGGTGTTCATGAGCGCATGGCCGGGCTCAACCAGGGGCATGTCGATGTGCCGCCCTTGCGGGTTGACATAGACAAGGCGCGCAGCTTCGCCGCTGCCCGGCGCAGGCCGCACGACGTGCAGTTCGATGTCGTAGGGCACGCTCCAACCTTCGCCGTGAACGGTGTCCTGGCGATGGTCGTGGTTGCTGTAAAAGCGGCGCCATTCGATGGGTAGGGGTCCGGGCAGCACAAAGTCGGTATCCAGGCTGCCATCCAGGATCTTGCCGCCGGTTGCTGGATGCACCGGGTAGCCGATCAGGGACCGAAACCCGCGCCCCAGCCATTCTCCAGCCATGCCGACGACAGCGCCCATGGCCAAGCAGCCCACACGCCCGAGGAAGCTGCCGCGTCCCATGGCCAGGCCGATGCCGATTTCAAGAGCAGTCTCCCACCACAGCTTGTCGTCGGCAACGTTCAGGTATGCGGTCTTGTTACCACCGAAGAAGACAGTTTGCGCACCCGTGGCGATCTGCGCCGCGCACACGAGCTTGTCGCCCTTGCGCGCTGCGGGAAAGGTTTCAATGAAAACGCTGTCGGTGCCCTCGGCGATGAAGTTAGGCTCGGGTGAGGGGTGCTTGGTGCAAGCGGTGAAGTCGGCAACGGCCCGCATGGCCAGGCGTTTTTCGATCAAGACGGTCGCCGCTCCCTGCGCACCCAGCTTTCCCGTGATCTCCAGCTCCCCGATGTCCTCGGTCATCTCCTGGATCTTTTTTTCTTTGTAGCTGCTCCAGCCCGTCGCCCCCCCGATGAAACCCGCCAGCAGTCCGCACGCCAGGATCGCCCCGCAACCCATCGTGGCCACAGACACCCCAGCCAGCAGCGCCACAGCACCTGCCACCAGCAACGTCTCCACGATCCCCGACGCCAGCCTCAATCCCACCCGTGCCAGCCTCGACCACACCGAAACGTGGCCTATGTCGTCTCCCAGCCTTGCCGCCGCCATTCCGCCCATTTTTTGTCTCCATCCTTTTATGCCGCACCTTCAGGCGCGTGTCATAGCTACAGGTTCATCATTCGCGCAAGACGAAACTCTCTAAAACCTCGCTCACCATTTGGTGGTGCGCATCGGTGAACGGAATCGGCAGCGAAAACGTAAGGCTCAGGACTTGGCGCGTCTCCGGCAACAGGAACAAAGATTGCACGTGGTAGACCGTTTTTCCCTGCTGCTTGTAGCTCACGGAAAATTTCGAGCCACCGATTTTTTGACTGGCGCCCAGAAATGCGGGCTCGATCTCGCTGCGGGTGAACTTGCTCACTTGGCGAGACAGCTCATCGAGTTGCCGCTTCAAAAATTCCGGTGGCGTTTCGTCAGCCTCCAAAGGGTCTTTAGAAATCGCGATGGTCATGCCACCAGAGCCTGGTTCAGGCGCCAGCAGGTGCATCGTTCGGTCTGTCACATGAGGGGGAGCAGTGATCCAACCTTCTTGAAAGTGATAAAGCATTGAATTTTTTTGATGGGTTAGCCGTGCAAAGGTAAAGGGGGTCAGCAATTGAGATTGATCTTTTTGCCGAACTGGTCCAAGTCGTCTTGAAAGTTGAAAACCCCTTTGACGCCGTTAAGCACGATCGTGCCGTCAGCCTTCAATGTGATTGACGCGGCCCCGCACATCAGCGTGACGCTCTCCCCCGCCGCCTGCGTGATGTGCTTGCCCGCATTGACGAATACCGTGTCGCTTTGAGCATTGACTACGACGTTTTCTTTGGCCAATACGTTTGCATTCAAACTCGTCGACGACAGCGAGATGTTCTGCTCGGCCACCAGATTCATATTGCCGGTTTTGGCCACGGAAGCGACATCTCCTGCCGAAACCATGTTGCTCTGGCCGCCAGACGTCACATGGGTGAGCATGCCGGCTTTCGCCAGCTGCGTTAATTGCGCACCGCTGGAAATCGTCACGTGCTGCTGGGCATGCACCGAAGTACTCTGCCCAGAACTCACCACGATGGGCTTGGGACTGATCATGCTCTGCCCTTCAGGGCTCACGATCGACACGATGGGCTTGGTGATGTCCTTGGACAGATTCATCAAGCCGCGTGCATCCGGCATGGCCGGGTCCGTGTTTGTCGGCATGGCTGATTCCGCCCCTGCTCCTCCATCGCCGCCGCTTCCCGAGGCAGCCATCTTTGCTAGAGAGGCAAGGCCGCCCGCTGCCCCGCCGGTCATCGCTGCGATGCCTGCCCCCATGCTGGCGATCTGCGAAGACTTCGCATCTGCCAATGCGCCGATAGTGGCATTCGCGGACGAAACGGCCTGCCCGGCTTCCTGCATCAGAGAAGATGTATTGGCCAAAGTGGCCCCCAATTGATCGAACCCATCCGGATTGTTGTTCGCCACCTTGGAGGTGAAGTCCTGCGGATAAGTGGTGATCAGCAGGCCCTTGTCCGCCCGGATCGAGCCCCACAGGTCCGTGCGCAGTTCAAACCCGTACCCGCGCTGCGAGCCGCTGCCCTGGTGCATCAGGTAGCCCATGTTCAGGTACGTGTTGCCGTAGGTGTTGGACAGCTCCAGGTGCTCGATGCCCTTCTTGTCCTCAAAGCGCAGCATGCTCGCCCCGCCGCCGCCCTTGCTCCAGTTGGTGAGCGTGCCCGACTGCGTCTTGTTGTCCGGCAGCTTCCAGGGCGGCATCTGGATGCCGTTGTAGACGCGACCGGTGATGATGGGGTAGTCCGGATCGCCGTTCAGGAAGTCCACGATCACTTCCTGGCCGATGCGCGGGATGTGGATGCTGCCGTAGTTCAGGCCCGCCCAGGGGTGGGACACGCGCACCCAGCAGCTGGAGTTCTC
>NZ_FMZC01000044.1 GCF_900102625.1 Paracidovorax valerianellae | reverse complement strand
TGGTATCAATGCGACCAGATCGGCACGCCGCAGGAGTTGACCGACGAAGAGGGGCGCATTGCCTGGGCGGCGGATTACAAGGTCTGGGGCGAGGCAAGGGTCAGGGAGACGGCGCTTCGCACCGGGACGGATGATGGCTCCGTCCAGCGTCGTACAGGACATGGACCTATGGGTTGGGGTGAAGCAGCCAGCGCCCACCGACCCCCCGCCCACGTGGATCAACCCTTCCGGTTCCAGGGGCAGCAATTCGATGAAGAAACCGGGCTGCATTACAACCGGTTCCGGTATTACGACCCAGTGGTTGGACGGTTTGTTAGCCAAGATCCTATTGGGTTAAGAGGTGGAACGAACTTATTTACGTATGCGCCCAACCCAATCGATTGGTCTGACCCTTGGGGATTGACTGGAGCAAAAGGCACCCTTGACGGGAAAAATATTCCAAATAAATCTCAAACGGGTTTAAGCACCGGAGAGGGAGGCGGGGGAATTCATAATCCAGCCGTACAAGAAGCATATGACAACGTTCCCATGGAACACAGAACCCCAATTTACCATGGTGAATGCGCAGAAGCCGATGCCATGAGTAAAGCAGCAAACGCTGCTGGCATCACAACATTTGAAAAGTTAAAAGAGATGGTTGATGGAGCTATATCGAAGGTCTGGCGTAATGATAAGAAAATGAAGCCCATGCCAGCGTGCCCCTCATGTGCTCACGTGCAAAAACAACTTGGAATCAATGATGATTGCAAAAAATAATCCATTAACACCTCCAATCTAACAGCATGCCAAATATTTTACGCTCAGATATTACTGAAATCAAAAAACTAGAATCCAGATATAATTTGGACTCAATAAATTTTGAAGATATCCAATGGATTTTTCACGACTTCACAAAAGAAGTGCTATTGAAAAATTTATTTCCGAAAATAAAAATAGCAGAAGATGTTATTTCAAAAATCAAAGAATACAACAATGCAATTGAAAATTTTTTAATGGGAAAAATTTCATCGGACGAAATCAACAACATTGGCATAAAATCAATGCATGAGGCGGAAAGATTAGAAAACACCGAAAAAATCGTCATGAATTTTGCATCAAAAGGATTATGCGATAAGAAAAGAGCTTTTTTCGACGAACACGGAGGCTCAATGCATTTTCAATCTCTATTTTTTACTTTACAAAAAATAGAAAAAAACAACTTATGTATTGAATTTAGAAAATACGTTGAAAACCACCCTCGCATGAAGCAATATAGAAAAAAAAATCCATAGGAAAAAGCGATTACTCAATGACGGCAAATATAGGGCGAATTCAAAAGTGAAGAGCAACACCTGTCTCCCAAAGTGACGCTCCTTTTTTCATAGCAAACTGCCCTAGTATCCATTGCCCTTTAGCCCGATTTGGCTTGTAATCGCTGACCCGCAACCTTCTGCACCCCCGCGCACTGTTTTTTTCTCTCCCTCCCCTATGGGCAAGGTCTATATCGACGGTAAAGAGATGGTGTCGCAAGCGGTAGCCGGCACGGTGAACAAGCCGGACGACTTCGTGTTCCTGCGCAAGAAGGACACGCCGGGCACCGCGCCCTACCGCAACGACAGTGGCTCCATCGGCAACCCCGCGGGCTCCACCTTCCATTCAGGCACCGACGTGGCGACGGCCGAGACCCCTTGGAGCGCACGCTGTCACACGAGTACGACGAGCTGGGCCACCGCACCCGCACCACCCTGCCCGATGGTCGGGCGCTCGACTGGCTGCATTACGGCTCGGGCCACCTGCATCAGATC
>NZ_FMZC01000021.1 GCF_900102625.1 Paracidovorax valerianellae | reverse complement strand
GGGACATCTCCATCCGAGCCGGCACCGACAGCGCGGCGGCCACCACGCACACCGAGACCAAGAAGTCGGGCCTGTTCAGCGGCGGCGGCTTCGGCATCACGCTGGGCAAGCAAAGCACCACCACCGACCACAGCAACGAAAGCCAGCGGGCGGCGGCGTCCAGCGTGCAGTCCCAAGGAGGCAACGTGGCGATGGTGGCGGGCAACCGCTACGAGCAGGAAGGCTCGGCGGTGCTGGCCAAGGGTGACGTGAGCATCGTTGGCAAAACGGTGGACATCCACGAAGCGCGGGAGCTGGAGCGCGACAAATTCGAGACGCGTGCCCAGCAAAGCGGCCTCACGGTGACCATCAGCAATCCCGTGGTGAGCGCCGTACAGGGCGCGCAGACCGTCACCCGCATCGCGGGCGCCATGGGCAAGACCAGCGATACCCGCATGCAGGCCCTGGGCCTGGCCGCTGCCGGCATGGCCGCCAGTGAAACCTACGGCCAAGTTGGCGAACTCATCAAAGACCCTGGCAAGGCCGGCAGCGTCGGCTTCAACATCAGCCTGGGCAGCAGCCAGAGCCGCAGCACCAACGCCTACCAGGTGGACAGCGCTGCGGGCTCCCAGATCAAAGCCGACGGCAACGTGCGCATCACCGCCACGCAAGGCGACCTGCGTGTGCGGGGAAGCGATATTGAAGCCGGCAAGGACGTGGCGCTGGTGGCCGACAAAGGCAACATCATTCTGGAGGCCTCGCAAAACCGCTTTGCCGAACAAAACAGCAACTCCAGTAGTTCCGCCAGCGTGGGCATCGGCATCAACGTCGGTGCACAAAGCGGTGTCAGCTTCAATGCCGGCGTCAGCCAAAGCCGGGGCCAGGGCAGCGGCGAGAGTGTCAGCTACACCAACACCCACATCCGCGCAAACGGCACCGCCAGCGTGCAAAGCGGGGGCGACACCACGCTGCGCGGAGCCACCATCGTGGCCGACGCCGTGCGGGCCGACGTGGGCGGCAACCTCACCATCGAAAGCCTGCAAGACGTCAGCCGCTACAACGAAGCCAGCCGCAGCGGTGGCCTGAGCGTCAGCGTCTGCCTGCCCCCGCTGTGCTATGGCGCCTCCAGCGTCGGCGGCAGCGTGGGCCGCACCCGCATCGACAGCGACTACCAAAGCGTCGTCGAGCAAAGCGGCATCCGTGCGGGCAATGGCGGCTTTGACGTCAACGTGAAGGGCAACACCGACTTGAAGGGCGGGGCCATCACCAGCACGCAAGCGGCCATCGACGGGGGCAAGAACACGTTCACCACCGGCGGCACGCTGACCCAGAGCGATATCGAAAACCACGCCGCCTACAGCGCCAGTGGGTACAACGTGAGCGGCAGCGTGGGCTTCCAGATGGGCGACCAGGGCAGCGCCCAAACGCCCGAAGACCGCAACGCGGCAGCCAACGACAAGGGCAAGCCCGGCGGCAGCGCGGGGGTGGGCAGCGATAAGGGCAGTGCGGGCAGCACCACCCGCTCGGGCATCTCGGGCGTGAGCGGCAACACCGAAGCGCGCACGGGCGACGCGGAAACTGGCATCAAGCCCATCTTCGACAAGGGCCGCGTGCGCGACGAAGTCAACGCGCAGATCACCATCACGGCGGAGTTCGGCGCGCGCGCCAGCAAGGCTGTGGGCGACTATGCCGACCGCAAGCTGCAAGAGGCCATGAACAGTGGCGACCAGGCAGAGATCGACAACTGGAAGGAAGGCGGGGCAGGCCGTGTCGCCATGCACGCACTGGTCGGCGCGGCAGGAGGAGGCCTGGCAGGCGCCGTGGGAGCGGGCATGAGTCAGGTCGCCGTGGCGCACCTGGACAGCACGCTTCGGGAACTGGGCGTGGATGACGGCGTGCGCCAAGTCCTCGTGGGCGTCGCTGGTACGGCCGTGGGTGCAGCGGTGGGCGGCAGGGCCGGCGCAGCCGCCTCGACCAACGCGACGCTCAACAACTTCCTGAACCACCAGGAACTGAGCGAGCGGGCCAACAAGCAGAGCGCCTGTCATAACGGGGATGCGGGGGCTTGCAGCCGCGTGAGAGAACTGGACACCCTCTCGGCGCAGCGCAACGAGGTCATCCGCGACGGCATGGCCACCACAACGGTAGACCAAGGGCTGCAGATTCAGCAGGACCTGGCCACGGTCATGGTGGGGCTTTACGACTATAAGAATCAACTGCAGCAGGAGTTGGGCGCCACCAGCGACCCTGGAAGAAGGGCCGAACTGAGCAATCAGATCAGCGGAGCGGACAACAACATCCGGCAATTGGCTGGGCTGGGTCAGGACAACCTGCTCAGTCTGTACAGCAAGACCAACGATGAAAATTATTGGCGCGGGTACAAGCAGCTTCAGGCGTCCAGCAGTGGTAATGAAATTGCCGATGTGTTGATGAGTGGTGTCGCGCTGCTGGGGAGGGATCGCAAGCCTAATGGCTCCAAGCCACCTCGTGCCTCAGAGACCACTGGAGACACCGGCAGTTCTGAAGGGGGGAATTCGCCTCGTCCTGCTGGAGGAGGGGAAACATCGCCGCCCCCTGGCAAGCCAACAGATGTGGGAACACCGGCACCCAATGAGCTTGTTCCTCCAAATACAAATGGTGGAGAGTTGACGGGAAGGCCGACTCGAATACGACCTGCAGCCAACGACACTGAAGTTCGCTCTTTGATTCGAGAAAATCAGAGTGCGGAGATTTTGGCTAACAATGGATTTAAGGTGGAGCAAAATCCTAATATAGAAGGCAACAAAAACCCCGATTACAAAATTAATGGGGAGATATTCGATAATTATGCGCCGAGTACGGGTAATGTAAGAAATGCATCATCTGAAATTGGCGGCAAAGTAAAAAAAGGTCAGACAGATAACGTTGTGATTAATTTGGCAGATACGAAAATTACTGCCGATATATTGCAGCAGCAACTTATTAGCTATCCAATTCCTGGTCTTAAGAAGGTTTTAATCATCGAAAAATCAGGAAGTATTATAACTATTGATTTCACTAAAAGATAATATGGCAATTGATCTGTTTTGTTATTCGTCTTTGGCTCCTGCAGATGCTCAGCAAATCATTGACTCTATTGTGAGTGGCAATGATGAGGTATTCGCGGGGAATTTTGTTATTTATCGCGTAGATGATTTGAGAAATGCGGTGGATTATTATGATCTTGTCTCTTTGGAGATCGCTCTTGAGCATGGTATTAAAGCGGCATGTGGATTTATGATACATCTTAGTAATAAAGATTCTGCACACATGGTCCCCACGGTTTTAAAAATAGTGAAGTCTGCATTTGGCAAAGAGAATATTGTTATTACTTCGGATGGCGGAGTGATGCGTTAAGAAATTATTGCCAAAAATAATGAAATTATTATTTGTTGTACTAGTCAGTATGGCTTTGGTTGCCTGCAGCACCGAACCCCGACGCCTCTACGCCCAACAGCCCGGCGATGCCACCGTCCACCTCCGTTCCAAAAACATGCCAATGGCTGTCGGCTATTCGCTGAGCAGCAGCGAAGCACCCTGTGAGGGCTTCGAATACGTGGGCTCCGTCCGGGATGACGGCAAAAGCTCCCTGCTGCCCTGGGTCGCTTCATTGAGCAACGCGCTCAACGGCGTGCCCACCGAGAGGCAGGCGCGCGTGCCAGCGGGCAAGCCGGTGCAGGTCAAGGGCTTTTCCTACTGGTCGGACAAGTACAGCAAAGGCTTGTGCGGCCCGGTCGCTCGGCAATTCGTCGCCCAGCCCTCGGGCATTTACCGAGTGGACTTCGTCTGGTCCGGCCCTGCGGCCTGCACGATGCGCGTGACGGACGTTGCCGTGCCTGAATCGCCCAAGGATGTACCCGTTCAAAGTTTGAGCTGCCCTCGGCCGCCAGGGCTGTAGGCACAGTCCACCCCCCCGACCAGTGGCCAATCGTGCCTCTGCAATGAATGGCCTTCGGCGCGCTTGGGCGGCAGTGCTGCTGATGGGGGCGCTGCCGCTTGCCCAGGGGTATGAGTCAAAAAGCCCTCCACCGCAATTAGCACTAGGGCATATTGCTATAGATTCAATAGCAGATGAGGCGGCGGTCGTTATGGGCAGCAGCCAAAGCCGCAGCACCAGCGCCTACCAGGTGGACAGCGGCGCGGGCTCTGCAGTGCGGGCCGACGGCAACGTGCACATCACCGCCACCGATGGAGACCTGCGCGTGCGGGGCAGCGACATCGAAGCGGGCAAGAACGTCGGCCTGATCGCACAAAAGGGCAACATCGTTCTGGAAGCGGCCGAGAACCGGTTTACCGAACAAAACAGCCGCAGCAGCAGCTCGGGCAGCATCGGTGTGAGCATTGGCCCGGGGGGCGTGAGCGTGAACGCCAGCGCCAACCGGGCGCGGGGCCAGGGCAGCGGCGAGAGCGTGAGCTACACCAACACCCACATACGTGCAGGCGGCACCGCCAGCGTGCAAAGCGCGGGCGAAAGTTGATCGAGCGGCCGCTCACGCAGCGGGTTTGACGGCCCTTTTGCTACGGCCAATCACGTCCCGCCCACATACGGGTTGCCTTGCCTCTCGCGCCCAAAACTGCTTTCCGGGCCGTGCCCTGGTATGAAAATAGTCTCGTCTCCCATGGGCCACAAGCGCTGAACGATGCTGTCGATCAGCTGCTGGTGGTTGCCCTGCGGAAAATCCGTGCGGCCGATGCTGCCGGCGAACAACACGTCGCCAACGAATGCGCGCTCGATCTGCGGCGCATGGAACACCACATGGCCCGGCGTGTGGCCTGGGCAATGGCGCACGGCCAGCGTTTCCTGCCCGATCTGCACCGTGTCGCCGTCCTGCAGCCATCGCGTGGGCGTGAAGGCTTCTGCAGGCGGAAAGCCGAACATGGCGCTCTGCTGCGGCAGTCCATCGATCCAGAACTGATCGCCGGGATGCGGCCCGACGATGGGCAGTGAATGCGTGCGGGCCAATTCGCCAGCCCCGCCTGCGTGGTCGATGTGCGCATGGGTGAGCCAGATCTGCTCGAGCTTCAGACCACGCTGCTTCACGGCAGCCAGCAGCTGGTCCAAATCGCCGCCCGGGTCTATCAACGTTGCCTGTCCAGTGGCGTCGCACCACACGAGGGAGCAGTTTTGCTGAAACGCGGTCACTGGATGGGTGTGGTATCGAAGCATGGTGTGAGCCGCCAAATAGGGGCGTAGAGATGTTGGTCAATGTGGAGAGCAATCCGAAACGCCATTGCGCCATGGACTGTGACGCTCAGGTGCCTACAGCACCATGTCATACCCGACCGTGATCGGCGCATGGTCCGAAAACTTCTCGGTTTTATAGATGTGCTCGGTGCGCGCCAGGGCCGCGATGGCGGGGGTGGCCAAGTGGTAGTCCAGCCGCCATCCCACGTTGTTGGCGTAGGCTTGGCCCCGGTTGCTCCACCAGGTGTAGGCGGTGTCCGTGGCGTCAGGTTGTAACTGACGGTAAACGTCTATCAGGCCGCCGCCTTCATCAGTTATGTGCAACAACTTTGTCATCCAGTCGCGCTCCTCGGGGAGGAAGCCGCTGTTTTTCTGATTGCTTCGCCAATTCTTCAAGTCGATGGCCTGATGGGCGATGTTGATGTCGCCGCAGAGGATGAACTCGCGCTCGCCCTTGGTGCGCATGAGATGCGGATGGAACTCGGCGAGGAAGCGGAACTTGGCGAGCTGGCGTTCTTCGCCCGACGAGCCGCTTGGAAAGTAGGCGCTGATGATCGACAGCTTGCGGGCCGGGGTGTCGAAGCGGGCCTCGACGTAGCGGCCTTCGGCGTCGAATTCGGTGGAGCCATAGCCCACGATGACGTCGCTGGGTTCGTGGCGTGAGTAGATGCCGACGCCCGAATAGCCTTTCTTGGCTGCGAAGTGAAAGTGCCCTTTCAAACCCGCCAGGTGCTCGAAACGCCCCAGCATGTCGGCCGATTGCGCCTTGATCTCCTGCACGCAAATACAATCCGGCCGCGTTGCGGCGATCCATGCCTCCACCCCCTTGGATGCGGCGGAGCGGATGCCGTTGAGGTTGAGGCTCGTTAATTTGAAAAGGGGTGAATCCATGGTGACAGACAAGGCGCAATCGGTGGAACAGGACCGCCTGGCGCAGGATTTCGTGAAATTCGCCGTGGAAGCGGGTGTGCTGCGCTTCGGCAAATTCAAGACCAAGGCAGGCCGCTTGAGCCCGTATTTCTTCAACGCCGGGTTGTTCGACGACGGCGCCAAGATGGGCAGGCTGGCCGAATTCTATGCAAAAGCCCTGCTGGCGAGCGGCGTCGAGTTCGACATGGTGTTCGGGCCGGCCTACAAGGGCATTCCGCTGGCGGCCACAGTGGCCGTCGAGCTGGCGCGGCATGGGCGCAATGTGCCCTTTGCCTACAACCGCAAGGAAGCCAAGGATCACGGCGAGGGCGGCACGCTGGTGGGCGCCCCGCTGCGCGGCCGCGTGCTGATCGTGGACGACGTGATGTCCGCCGGCACGGCGGCGCGCGAGTCGATCGCGCTGATCCGCGCCGCGGGTGCCCAGCCGCATGCCATGGCCATTGCCCTGGACCGCCAGGAGAAGGCGACCGAGAACGGCCAGGACGTGGAGCACAGCGCCGTGCAGTACGTGCGCGACCATCTGGGCATGCAGGTATGCACCATCGCCAAGCTGGCAGATTTATTGCAGTATCTGGCCGAGAGTGGGGAGCCAGGAGTGCACACCCACCATGAACATGTTCTGGCGTACCGCCAGCGCTACGGAGTGCAAGGGGGGTAGTTCGTTTGAGCAAGTTGGCCTGGTGCATCAGCGGGTTGGCGGCGGTCCTTTGGGGGCCGGCGGGCATGCAGGCCTGGGCGCAGCCGAGCGGTTATTCGTCCGCCGGCGGTATCTACACCTGCGTGAACGCGCAGGGCCGGCGCCTGACGGCAGACCGTCCCATCGCCGAATGCGTGGACCGCGAGCAACGCGTACTGGGCCCCTCGGGCACCGAGCGCCAGCGCCTGGGCCCGACGCTCACCGACCAGGAACGCGCGGTGCTGGAAGCCCAGCGCCGCAAGGAAGCCGAAGAGCGCGCCCGGGCCGCCGACGAACGCCGCCGCGAGCGCGTGCTGGTGGCCCGCTACCCCGATCAGGCCTCGCACGATGCCGAGCGCGCTGCGGCCATCCAGCAGGTCAACGAAGTGACCGCCGTCGCCGAAAAGCGCGTGGCCGACCTGCAGCGCCAGCGCAAGACGCTCGATACCGAAATGGAGTTCTACCGCCGCGATCCGAGCAAGGCGCCCGTGCTGCTGCGCCGCCAGATCGCCGAGCAGGAAGAAGCGCTGGCCGAGCAGCAGCGCTTCATCGCCGGGCAAGAACAGGAAAAGCGCCGCGTGCACCAGCGGTTCGATGCCGAACTGGCGCAGCTCAAGGTGCTGTGGACCGGCCAGCGGTCCGCCGTGCCCCTGCAGTAACCGTTTTCACCGCACTCGCCACGCCGGCCCCGGCGGATCGCTGATCTCAGATCACACCGAAAGGGGCGGCGCTGCCGGCCTTGCCGGCGGGCGAATGGAGTCAGTCAGGACGCTGCGGCCAGCCGGGCCCGCAGCAGATCGTTCACCTGCTGCGGATTGGCCTTGCCCTTGCTGGCCTTCATGGCCTGGCCAACGAGGGCGTTGAACGCCTTGTCCTTGCCGGCGCGGAACTGGGCCACGTTGTCGGGGTTGGCGGCGATCACGTCGTCGATGATCTTCTCCAGTGCGCCGCTGTCGTTCATCTGCTTGAGGCCCTTGGCCTCGATGATGGCGTCCACATCGCTCCCGCCCTCGCTCCACAGTGCCTCGAACACCTGCCGGGCGGCATTGTTGGACACCGTGCCGTCGGCGATGCGAGTGACCAGCTGGGCCAGCTGTGCGGCGCTCACGGGGGCGGATGCAATATCGGTTTCGCCGGCGTTCACCCGCCGCGACACCTCGCCCATGATCCAGTTACTGACCAATTTGGGCTGCTGGCTGGCCTTCGCAGCCGTCTCGAAATACGCCGCCATCGCCTTCGACTGGGTGAGCGTGTTCGCGTCGTACTCGGGCAGACCGTAGTCGGCCACGAACCGGGCCGCCATGCTGCGGGGCAGCTCGGGCATCAGCGCGCGCTGCTCGTCCACCCACTGCTGCGCAATGTGCAGCGGCGGCAGATCCGGGTCGGGAAAATAGCGGTAGTCGGCGGCGTCTTCCTTGGTGCGCATGGCGCGCGTTTCGCCCGTGCCGGGGTCGAACAGCACCGTGGCCTGCTGGATCGCGTGGCCGTCTTCGATCTGCTCGATCTGCCAGCGGATTTCGTAGTCGATTGCCTGCTGCATGAACTTGAAGCTGTTCAGGTTCTTGATCTCGCGGCGCGTGCCCAGGGGCTGGCCCGGCTTGCGCACGGAGACGTTGGCGTCGCAGCGGAACGAGCCCTCCTGCATGTTGCCGTCGCAGATGCCGATCCAGGTCACGATCTTGTGCAGTTCCTTGGCATAGGCGACCGCTTCTTCGGACGAGCGCATGTCGGGCTCGGTCACGATCTCCAGGAGCGGCGTGCCGGCGCGGTTCAGGTCGATGCCGCTCTGGCCGATGAAGTCTTCATGCAGCGATTTGCCAGCGTCTTCCTCCAGGTGGGCGCGCACGAGTTTGACGGTCTTCTTCTCGTCGCCGAGAAAGAACGACACCTCGCCGCCCTGCACCACGGGAATCTCGAACTGGCTGATCTGGTAGCCCTTGGGCAGGTCCGGATAAAAGTAGTTCTTTCGGGCAAAAACGCTCTCTGGCGCAATGGTGGAGCCGAGGGCCAGTCCTAATTTAATAGCGCAGGCCACCGCTTCGCGATTCATCACGGGCAGCGTGCCGGGCAGGGCGAGGTCCACCGCGCAGGCCTGCGTGTTGGGCTCGGCGCCGAAGGCGGTGGGCGCGCGGCTGAAGATCTTGCTCTGGGTGGCAAGCTGGGTGTGGGTTTCGAAGCCGATGACGACCTCGTAGCCGTGGATCAATTTGGCGGTCATGTTCAGAGTCCTCCCGGCGTGCGGAGGTGGAAATCGGTGGCTTGCTGCAGGCGGTGGGCCGCGTTCAGCAACCGGGCTTCCTGGAAGTAGTTGCCGATCAGTTGCAGGCCCACGGGCATGCCGTCTTCGCCGAAGCCGGCGGGCACGCTCATGCCGGGCAGGCCGGCCAGCGATGCGGGCAGCGTGAAGATGTCGGCCAGGTAGTCGGCCAGCGGGTCGTTGCCGTGCTCGCCAAGCTTCCAGGCCACGGTGGGCGCCACGGGGCCGGCGATCACGTCGCAGGTCTTGAAGGCGTTCTGGAAGTCGTCGGCGATCATGCGGCGGATCTTCTGAGCCTGCAGGTAATAGGCGTCGTAGTAGCCGTGCGACAGCACATAGGTGCCGATCATGATGCGGCGCTTGACCTCGTCGCCGAAGCCTTCGGCGCGCGTCTTCTTGTACATGTCCACCAGGTCGGTGTAGTCGCTGGCGCGGTGGCCGAACTTCACGCCGTCGAACCGCGACAGGTTGGACGAGGCCTCGGCCGGCGCGATCACGTAGTACACGGGGATCGACAGCTCGGTGCGCGGCAGGTTGATGGGCACCAGTGTCGCACCGAGCTTTTCGTATTCCTTGAGTGCGGCATCCACCGCGGCACGCACGCCAGGCGCCAGGCCCTCGCCGAAGAATTCGGCAGGAATGCCGATGCGCAGGCCGTCGATGCTGTCGTTCAGCTGGCGGCTGAAATCCTGCGCGGGCATGTCGAGCGAGGTGGAGTCGCGGTCCAGGTCCGGTCCGCAGATGGCCGACAGCAGCAGCGCGCAGTCCTCTGCGGAGCGGGCCATGGGGCCGGCCTGGTCCAGGCTGGAGGCGAAGGCGATCATCCCGTAGCGCGAGGCGCGGCCATAGGTGGGCTTGATGCCCGTGATGCCGCAGAACGAGGCCGGCTGGCGGATGGAGCCGCCGGTATCGGTGCCGGTGGCGGCGGGCGCCAGGCGCGCGGCGACCGCCACGGCGCTGCCGCCCGAGGAGCCGCCGGGCACGCGCGCGGCGTCCCAGGGGTTGCGCACTGGCGCGGGGGCATCGAAGCCGACGGGGGCGATGGCGGAGTTCTCGTTGGCCGAGCCCATGGCGAACTCGTCGCAGTTGAGCTTGCCCAACGTGACGGCGCCGGCCTGCGCGAGCTGTGTGACCACGGTGGCGTCGAAGGGCGACTGGTAGCCGGCCAGCATCTTCGAGCCGGCCGTGCTGGGAAAGTCGCGCGTCACGAAGATGTCCTTGTGGGCGATGGGCACGCCGGCCAGCGGGCCTGCCGTGCCCGCCGCGATGGCGGCATCCTGCGCGCGTGCCTGGGCCAGGGTGGCCTCTTCATTCACGGCGACATAGGCGCCCAGTCTCTGGTGCGCGGCGGCGCGGTCCATGAAGTGCCGGGCGGCTTCGACGGCGGAGACGCGGCGTTCGCGCAGTTCGGTGGCCAGGGCGGCCACGCTCAGGTCGTGCAAAGCGGTGGTGGAAGTCGTGGTCATCGGGGCGCCCTTATTCGATCACTTTGGGCACGAGGAACAGGCCGTTTTCGACGGCCGGCGCGCTGCGCTGGTTGGCTTCGCGCTGATCGGGTTCGCTGGCGATGTCTTCGCGCAGGCGAAGCTGCACGGCCTGGACGGCGGCCACCGGGTGCGCAAGGGGTGCGACACCGGTAGTATCCACAGCCCGCATCTTCTCGACGATGCCGAAGAAACCGTTGATCTGCGTGAGCATGCGCTCACTGTTGTCCGAACTCAATTCGAGCCGTGCCAGATTGGCGATGCGGCCGATGTCCTGGGGTGTCAGTGCCATAGGGGAAGGGGGGTGGGAAACCGGATGTAAAGCTGAATTCCGGGCCATGCCGGAGGGAGTTATTCACAGGGGATGCGGTATTATCCCGGCTTTGCCGCAATACCCTCCCAACCGCCGGTCATTGTGCGAAAAAATCCAATAAACACCCCCTAATATCACCCGGCGATGGCAGGCCGACGTGCATGCCGTGCCTGAGAGGATTTTTGAATGTTCGGAGCTTTCCGTCGGTACTTCTCCACCGACCTTGCCATTGACCTTGGCACAGCCAACACCCTGATTTTTGCCCGCGACAAGGGCATCGTGCTCGATGAACCCTCGGTCGTTGCCATCCGCCACGAGGGCGGTCCCCACGGAAAGAAAGTCATCCAGGCCGTCGGCCGTGAAGCCAAGGCCATGCTGGGCAAGGTGCCCGGCAACATCGAAGCCATCCGCCCGATGAAAGACGGGGTGATCGCGGACTTCGTGATCACCGAGCAGATGATCAAGCAGTTCATCAAGATGGTGCACCCGCGCACCCTGCTCACCCCCAGCCCCCGCATCATCATCTGCGTGCCCTGCGGCTCCACCCAGGTCGAACGCCGCGCCATCAAGGACGCGGCCGAAGCCGCGGGCGCCACGGCGGTGTACCTGATCGAGGAACCCATGGCCGCCGGCATCGGCGCCGGCCTGCCGGTTTCCGAAGCCTCCGGCTCGATGGTGGTGGACATCGGCGGCGGCACCACCGAAGTGGGCGTGATCTCGCTGGGCGGCATGGTCTACAAGGGCAGCGTCCGCGTGGGCGGCGACAAGTTCGACGAAGCCATCATCAGCTACATCCGCCGCAACTACGGCATGCTGATCGGCGAGCCCACGGCCGAAGCCATCAAGAAGAACATCGGCTCGGCCTTCCCCGGCTCCGAAGTGCGTGAGATGGAAGTCAAGGGCCGCAACCTCAGCGAGGGCGTGCCGCGCAGCTTCACCATCTCCAGCAACGAAGTGCTGGAAGCGCTCACCGACCCCCTCAATCAGATCGTTTCGGCCGTCAAGAACGCGCTGGAACAGACACCGCCCGAACTGGGCGCGGACATCGCCGAGCGCGGCATGATGCTCACCGGCGGCGGCGCCCTGCTGCGCGACCTGGACCGCCTGCTGGCCGAAGAAACCGGCCTGCCGGTGCTGGTGGCCGAGGACCCCCTGACCTGCGTGGTGCGCGGGTGCGGCATTGCGCTGGAGCGCATGGACCGCCAGGGCAGCATCTTCACGAGCGAGTGACACGGCTGGCCCCTGGCGCTAAGCCGGGGCGGGGAGAAGACATGGATGAACTGCTGGCCGCCAACCGTTTGCCCCCGCCGGGCGCGCTGCGCCACGTGCGGTTGGTCCGCGGGGCGCACGCAGCACTGCCTTCGCGCTCTTCTTCCATGACGTGGTGCGGCACCTTGCCTGACTAACGGGTCTGCCTGTCCATGCCCCTCGGTACGCTCGACCGGTCTGCCCCGTCCTTTTTCAAACAAGGGCCCTCGCCGCGTTCGCGACTGGCCCTCTACTGCGCCATGGCGCTTTTTTTGATGGTGGCGGATGCGAGGTTCCAGGTGACCGATCCGCTGCGCAAAGCCGTGGCCGTGGCGCTCTATCCCCTCCAGTGGGCCATGCTGCAGCCGGTGGAGTTCGCCAGCCGGGGCGTGGGCTATTTCCAGTCCCTGCAGGTGGCCCAGGACGACGCCGACACCGCGCGCCGCAACATGGCGCAGATGTCGCAGCGCGCCAACCAGGCGGAGCAGCTTTTGCAGGAGAACGCGCGGCTGCGCAAGCTGCTGGACCTGCGCGAGCGGCTGACCACGGCAGCGCAGGCTGCACAGGTGATCTACGACGCTGCCGACCCCTACACCCGCCGCGTGATGATCGACCGCGGGCAGTCGGCCGGCGTGGAGCTCGGCTCGCCGGTGATGGACGAGTCCGGCATGCTGGGCCAGGTGACGCGCGTGCATCCTTTCCTGAGCGAGGTCACCCTGCTCATCGACCGCGACCAGGCCATTCCCGTGATGAACCTGCGCACGGGCGCACGCAGCGTGGCGTATGGCGATCCGGTGATCGCGCACGGCGGCGGGATGGAGCTGCGTTTCATGCCCGGCAATGCCGATGTGCAGGAGAACGACCTGCTCACCACCAGCGGCGTGGACGGCCTTTACCCCCCCGGGTTGCCCGTGGCCCGCGTGGTGCGGGTGGAGCGGCGTGCCGACTCGGCCTTCGCGCGCATCTATTGCGCACCGCTGGCGCAGGTGAATGGCGCGCGGCACGTGATGGTGCTCAAGCCGCTGACGGCCGACCTGCCCGAGCGCCCCGCGCCGGCACCGGTGGCCCCGGTCCGCAAGGGAGCGCGCCGATGATCTGCGCCGTCATTGACTCCATGCGCACTGCCCTGGTTGCGGTGCAGCTCTGCGGCAGGAGGCTCGCATGATCATGCCCCGTGGGCAGCAACTGCTGCTGCCGGTCAGCCCCCTGTTCATCGTCGCCAGCCTGTTGGTGGCGCTGGCGTTCAACATGCTGCCGCTCGGGCGCGTGGTATGGACGCCCGACCTCGTCATGGTGTTGCTGGTGTTCTGGGGTGTGCACCAGCCGCAGCGCGTGGGCATGGGTGTGGCGTTTGCCATGGGCCTGTGCATGGACGTGTACCAGACGGCCTTGCTCGGCCAGCACGCGCTGGCCTATTGCGCGCTGATCTACGGCGCCTTGTACCTGCACCGGCGCCTGCTGTGGTTCAGCGTGCTGTCGCAGGCGCTGCAGGTGTTTCCGCTGTTCATTGCGGCGCATGCGATCGAACTCTTGATCCGCATCGTGTCGGGTGGCATTCTTCCCGGGTTCGAGGGCCTGGTGGCGCCGGGCCTGGAGGCCTTGCTGTGGCCGCTCGCCAGCTGGATACTGCTGGCGCCGCAGCGCCGTCCGCCCGACCGGGACGAGAACCGCCCGCTGTGAGCGTCATCCTTTGACGATTTACCGCTCGCCCGACCGAACGACCGCTGTCCCGACCTGATCAACTGGATCGACCTGATTCCCCCGCCATGACCGAACTGCGCAACACCGAAGCCGATGCCTCGCGTTTCCGCACCCGCGTCTTCGTGGTGGCGCTGGTCGTGCTTCTGGCGCTGTGCCTGGTCGTGGCGCGCCTGGTGTACCTGCAGGTGGTGCGCCACGACGATCTGGCCGAGCAGGCCGAGAGCAACCGCACGGCCGTGGTGCCGATCGTTCCGAACCGCGGCCTCATCATGGACCGCAACGGCGTGGTGCTGGCCACCAACTATTCGGCCTACACGCTGGAGATCACGCCGTCCAAGGTGGAGTCGCTGGACGGCACCATCGACGAGTTGTCCAAGGTGCTGGACATCCATCCGCGCGACCGCCGCCGTTTCAAGCGCCTGATGGACGAGTCGCGCAACTTCGAGTCGCTGCCGATCCGCACGCGCCTGTCCGACCAGGAAGTGGCGCGCTTCACGGCGCAGCGCTACCGCTTTCCCGGCGTGGACATCAAGGCGCGGCTGTTTCGCAACTACCCGATGGGCGAGGTGGCCAGCCATGCGATCGGCTACATCGGCCGCATCAACCAGCGCGAGAAGGAACGCATCGACGACTCGGAAGACGCGGCCAATTACCGCGGCACCGACCACATCGGCAAGCTGGGCGTGGAGCAGGGTTTCGAAAGCACACTGCACGGCCTGACCGGCGTGGAGCGCATGGAGACCTCGGCCGGCGGGCACGCGGTGCGGCGCCTGGCGAGCCATCCGGCCACGCCCGGCAACACGGTGATGCTTTCCATCGACATCAAGCTGCAGAAGATGATCGAGGAGATGTTCGGCGACCGGCGCGGCGCGCTCGTGGCCATCGACCCGCGCAACGGCGAGGTCGTCGCGCTGGTGAGCAAGCCCACGTTCGATCCCAACCTGTTCGTGGAAGGCATCGACAGCGAAAACTGGCAGGCCCTCAACGAATCGATCGACAAGCCGCTGCTCAATCGCGCGCTGCGCGGCACCTACCCGCCGGGCTCGACCTACAAGCCGTTCATGGCGCTGGCGGCGCTGCAACTGAACAAGCGCTCGCCGACGCAGGTCTACAACGACCCGGGTTTTTATACCTACGGCGGCCATACCTTCCGCAGCCACGAAGGCGGGCTGGGCGGCGTGGACATGCACCGCGCCATCCAGTTCTCCAGCAACACGTACTTCTATTCGCTGGCGGTGGACATGGGCGTGGACGCCATCCACGACTTCATGAAGCCGCTGGGTTTTGGCCAGTCCACCGGCATCGACATCAACGGCGAAGTGCGGGGCGTGCTGCCCAGCACGGAGTGGAAGCGCAACACCTACAAGCGCCCCGAAACCCGGCGCTGGTACTCGGGCGAGACCGTATCGCTGGGCATCGGCCAGGGCTACAACAACTTCACCATGCTGCAGCTCGCGCTGGCCGAGGCCACGCTGGCCAACGGCGGTACGCGCTACAGGCCGCACCTCATCAAGGCCATCAAGGACACGGTGACGGGGCAGGTCACCGAAGTGCAGCAGCCGCCTGGCGAGAACCTGGGCTTTTCGCCCCGGAACGTGGAGATCGTGCGCAACGCGCTCGTCGCCGTGAACAAGGGCGGCACGGGCACGCGAGTGTTCGCGGGCGCTCCCTACACCTCGGCCGGCAAGACCGGCACGGCGCAGGCGGTGAGCATGGGGCAGAACGTCAAATACAACGCCAGGGCCCTCGAAGAACACCAGCGCGACCATTCGCTGTTCGCCGCCTTCGCCCCGGCCGAAAATCCGCGTCTGGTGCTGGCGGTGATCGTGGAGAACGCGGGCTTTGGCGCCGCCCATGCCGCGCCCATCGCACGGCGCGTGTTCGACTACTGGCTGCAGGGCGACTACCCGAACGAGCAGGACATGGCCGCCGTTCGCAAGGGGCTGGCATCCGCACCCATCGGCACACCGCTGCGCGCGGTGGACGTGCCGATGATCGATCCGTAAGCCGACCCGGCGGTTGCTCAGCCCGGAGGCGTTGATCCGCTGGGTTTGCTCGATTCGCTTGATCCTGCCGAAGCTGCGGCGCGCCGGGCGGGCTGCCACTGGCTGAAGATCAGCGCGCCCACGATCAGCGCCGCGCCGGCCATGCCGGCCGCACCCATCCGCTCGTCGATCAGCACCCATGCCGTGACCGCTGCGAACACAGGCTCCAGCCCGAACACGATGGCGCTGCGCATCGCATCCACGCGCTGCTGGCCCCACGCTTGCAGCGTCACCACCACCACGCTGGCCAGCAGGCCGAGGTACAGCAGGGCCACCCACGACGCGGCGGGCAGTGTGGCGAGCGATGCCCAGGTGCTGTCCAGGCCGCCGTGGCGCACGGCGATCAGCACGCTCGAGGCGGCCAGCATGGCCGTGGCCTGCGCGGCCGCCATGCGGATGGCGCGCACCGGCTGCACGGCCGTGCGGCGCGCGCACTCTTCCAGCGCCAGGATGTAGATGGCATAGAACAGCGTGCTGGCGAAGGTGAGCGTATCGCCCAGGTTCCAGGGCTCGTTCTCATGGAACATCAGCGCCATGCCGGCCAGCGCGAGCACGCAGGCCACCCACAGGCGCCAGCCGTAGCGCCGCCCCAGCACGGCCATGGCCAGCAGCGGCACCACCAGCACATTCAAGCCCGTGACGAACGCATTGCGGTTGCTGCTGGTGCGCGCGAGCCCCTCGATCTGCAGCCAGAACGCCAGGAAAAGCACGATGCCCAGCCCCAGGCCCCATCGCCGTTCGGGCGTGCGCATGCCGCGCCACAGCGGGCCCAGCACCACGAGGGCGATGGCGAAGCGCAGCCAGATGAGCTGCAGCGCATCGAGGTGCGCCGACAGCAGCTTCATGGCAGGAAAGGTCGTGCCCCAGACCAGGGTCACGGCCAGCAAGGCCAACAGGCCCAGGCGTTCAGGTTTCATGGTGCCGGGGCCCGCGCAGCCTGATGAAAGCGCGCGGGGTAGGAAGAGACGGAGAGCGGTGTGGAGGTGATCGGCGAAAAGGCAGACCCCAAAGGCCCGGCCTTTTCTCTTTCACGCCCCCATGCGGCCGATGAATGCGCGGATGCGGTCGCTGGCGGGGTTGCCGAAGAACTCGGCCGGTGGCGCGTCGTGCGCGATGCGGCCCTGGTCGAAGAACATCACGCGGTCGGCCACCTCGCGGGCAAAACCCATCTCGTGCGTGACGACGATCATGGTCATGCCGCCGCGCGCCAGTTCGCGCATGACGTCCAGCACCTCCTGCACCATCTCGGGATCGAGGGCAGAGGTGGGCTCGTCGAACAGCATCACCTTGGGCGCCATCGCCAGCGCGCGGGCGATGGCCACGCGCTGCTGCTGGCCGCCCGACAGTTGCCAGGGGTACTTGTGCGCATGGTCCTGCATGCCCACGCGCCGCAGCAGCGTCATGGCCTGCTCGTTGGCCTTGGCGCGCGGCGTGCGGTGGATGCGGCGGGGCGCCAGCGTCACGTTGTCCAGCACGCTCATGTGGCCGAACAGGTTGAACTGCTGGAACACCATGCCGACCTCGCTGCGCTGCTTTTGCAGCGTGCGCGGGTCGTCCGTCACGTCGGTGCCGCCGATGGTGATGCGGCCGCTGTCGTGCGGCTCCAGGCGGTTGATGGCCCGCAGCAGCGTGCTCTTGCCTGAGCCCGAGGCGCCGATGATGACCGTCACCTCGCCGGTGTTGAAGGCGGTGGACACCTCCTTGAGCACCTGGTGCGCGCCGAACGACTTGCACACGCAGTCGGCGACGATGTAGGGCGTGGCCTGGCTCATTGCGCCCGTCCTTCCACGTCGAAGCGGTACTCGACGGCATTGGAGATCTGCGTGACCAGCGTGGTCAGCAGCAGATACGTGATGGCCACGGTGGAGAGCGTCGCGATGGGCTGGAAGGTCGCCGACTGGATGCGGTTGCCCACATTGGTCAGTTCCACCACGCCGATGGCATAGGCCAGCGAAGAGTCCTTGAGCAGCGCCACGAAGTTGCTCACCAGTGGCGGCAGCGAGATCTTGAACGCCTGCGGGAACACCACGTCGAAAAACACGTGCAGACGCGACAGGCCCAGCGCCCGCGCCGCCTCGGTCTGCCCGCGCGGCACGGCCAGCAGCCCGGCGCGCACGGCCTCGGCGTTGTAGGCGCCCACGTTCAGGCCGAGCGCCACCACGGCAGCGGCGAAGTCAGGCAGGTTCAGCCCCGGCACCAGCACCGGCAGCGCGAAGTACACGAAGAGGATCTGCACCAGCAGCGGTGTGCCGCGGATGACCCAGATGTAGAACCCGGCCACCCAGCGCAGCGCGGTCCAGCGCGAGGTGCGGGCCAGCGCGGCGCTGGTGCCCAGCACCAGGCCCACGCTGCCGCTCACCAGGGTGAGCCACAGCGTGGTGCGCGCACCCTCGGAGAACGCCTGCGCGTTCGGTCCGATCGGGTCAGGCAGAAAGGAAAGAAGCTGGCCCAGCAGGGCCAGCGCCAACACCATCAGCAGCAGGGCGGAGACCAGCGTCGCATTGCTGCGGTGCTGGCGGGTCCAGTGCTGTGGCCACAGAGCATTGAGCATGGAGGCAGTGAAACGAAAACGGTCCGAAGCCGGAGCCGCCGTTTATGGGGCGCAGCGGACGTCTTCGTTGAAGTACTTCTGGGACACGGCGGCATAGCTGCCATCGGCCAGCACTTCGGCGAAAGCCTTGTTCCAGGCGTCGGCCAGGCCGGTGTTGCCCTTGGAGACGGCGGGGGCGATCTTCTCGATGAAGAGCATTTCGCCCAGCTTCAGGCCGGCCTTGGGGTTCTTGGCGACCACTTCCTTGGCCACGAACTTGTCGGTCACCCAGGCATCGACGCGCTTGGAGGTGAGGGCGCTGCGCGCATCGACGTCGGTGGGGAAGTTCTTCATTTCCTTGATGCCGGCGACCTTCTGCACGTTCTCCAGGTAGCTGGTGCCGGTCTGCACGGCGACGATCTTGCCGGTCAGGTCCTTGGCGGTGCGGATCTTGGGGTCCATGGCGATGATCATGCCGCCCGAGCAGTAGTGGGGCGTAGCGAAGGTGACGGCCTTGGCGCGCTCTTCGGTCACGCCGTGCGAGGCGATGACGGCGTCCCAGCGGTCTTGCGACAGGCCGGTCAGCAGGGCGTCGAAGCCCAGCGTCTTCCATTCGACCTTGAGGCCCATCTTCTTGGCGACCAGGTTGGCCACTTCGATCTCGAAGCCCGTGAGCTGCGTGCCCTGGAAGTAGTTGAAGGGGGCGAACTGGCCTTCGGTCGCGATGATGATCTTGCCGTCCTTCTTGACGGCCTCCAGCGTGCGGGCCTGCACGGAAAAGGCGGCACACAGTGCGGCCACGGTGGCGATCGTCTTGAAAATCTTCATCTCTGTTGTTCCTGCGCAGGGTGGTTTCAGGTACAAAAAATCCGGCTTGGCGGTTAGCGAAGCCGGAACCAGCGACCAGTGGGGCCGCCCGCCGAGCGGGCAGTCACGGGATGGACACATTATAAATAGCGTGCATGGGGCCATGCACACCCGCAAACCCTGATCCGGCCTGCAAAAACCGGGCCCATGTGCGCAGGCTTTTCAGCGCAGGAAGGCGTCGTAGCCCGTCTTCAGGATCAGCGAACTCACCACCACGATGAAGATGCCGCGCACGAAGCCCGTGCCGTGCTTGAGGGCCATGTGCGTGCCGATCACGCTGCCCACCACGTTCGCCACCGCCAGCGGCACTGCGAAATGCCACCACACGTGGCCCTTGGCCGCGAAAAGAATGATGGCCGCCACGTTGGTGGCCAGGTTCAGCAGCTTGGCCGAGACCGAGGCGTTCAGGAAGTCGTAGCCCAGCAGCCGCACGAACAGAAAGACGAAGAAGCTGCCCGTGCCCGGTCCGAAGAAGCCGTCGTAGAACCCCACCGTGAGCCCGATCACGCAGGCCAGTCGGGTTTCGGTCTTGCCCTCGAAGCGGGGCGTGTGGTGCCGCCCGAGGTCTTTGCGCGCCAGGGTGTACAGCAGCACGGCCAGCAGGATCAGCGGCAGCAGCTTGCGCAGCGAATCCGCCGACACCACCGTCACCGTCCAGGCCCCTGCGAACGCGCCGACGAAGCCTGCCGCCGCGGCCGGCAGCATCGCCTGCCAGCGCATCTGCACCCGGCGGCTGTACTGCCAGGTGGCGATGCCCGTGCCCCAGATCGATGCGCTTTTGTTGGTGCCGAGCAGCGTGGCTGGCGGTGCGTTGGGGAAAGTGGCAAAGAGGGCGGGCACCAGAATGAGGCCGCCGCCCCCGACGATGGCGTCCACGAAGCCGGCCAGCAGCGACGCCAGAGAAACAATGATCCATTCCATGCAATCGATTGTCTCAGGTGTATCGCCGTGGAATTTGCACGCGCGTTGGGCAGGCAGCGCCGCTTTGACCGGGGACAGGGGCGAAAGCGGCGCGCCCAAGAAAAAAGCGCCGGGGTTGCCGGCGCTTTATGAAAAAGGCATCTTATTGGGGGATGCTCGGATTGGTTTTTGTTCGACTTCGAGATGTCTCCTCGGTCCCCTCGTTCTACGCGGCGTTGCGCGTTTTCGAGTGGACTTAATGTAACGAGCGCACCCTGCTGGTGCATTGGGACTTTCCCGCACCCCTTTCTGGGGCAATGTCGCCTGGGCGACATTGCGGGCGGTCAGCAGTCAGCAGTCAGCAACCGGCTGCCGACATTCAGCCCGATAGAACGTCAACCGGCTGCGGTGGCAAGGGCTTCGACAGGGGCGGGCGTTTCGGCCCGCGCCGCCTGGCGTATCCATTCGGCGGCCTTTTCGGCCAGCATCAGCGTGGGCGAGTTGGTGTTGCCGCTCGTGATGGTGGGCATGGCGCCCGCGTCCACCACGCGCAGGCCGGCGATGACGCCGCCTCGCGCGTCGCGCACGCGCAGCTGCGAATCGAGCACCGCCATCGGGTCGCCGTCGCGCCCCATGCGGGTGGTGCCCACGGGGTGGAAGATGGTCGTGGCGATGTCGCCCGCCAGCCGCGCCAGGTCTTCGTCGGTCTCGAACTGCACGCCGGGTTTCCATTCCTCGGGCTGGTAGGGCGCCAGCGCTGGCTGCGCGACGATGCGGCGCGTCACGCGCAGGCTGTCGGCGGCGACCTGGCGGTCTTCGGGCGTGCTCAGGTAGTTGGGCGCAATGGCGGGCGCGGTCCGGAAATCGGGGCCCTTGATGCGCACCGTGCCCCGGCTGGTGGGGTTCAGGTTGCACACGCTCGCCGTGAAGGCCGGGAACGCGTGCAGCGGCTCGCCGAACGCCTCCAGCGACAGTGGCTGCACGTGGTATTCGATGTTGGGATACGGCTGGCTCGGCGAGCTGCGGGTGAAGGCGCCCAACTGCGATGGCGCCATGCTCATGGGGCCGCTGCGCTTGAGCATGTATTCGAGCCCGATCTTCGCCTTGCCCAGCCAGTTGCCGGCCAGCATGTTGAGCGTGGGCACGCCGTTCACCTTGAACACCGCGCGGATCTGCAGGTGGTCCTGCAGGTTGGCGCCCACGCCGGGCAGGTCGTTCACCACGTCGATGCCGTGCTCGCGCAGCAGCGCCGCCGGGCCGATGCCCGACAGCTGCAGCAGCTGTGGCGAGTTGACCGCGCCCGCGCTCAGCACCACCTCGCGCGTGGCGTGGGCGGTGACCATCTCCTCGCCGGTCCACACCTGCACGCCAGTGCAGCGGCGCGAGCCGTCGGGCTGGGTGTCGATCAACAGCCGGGTGGCCTGTGCGGCGGTCCACATCTCGAAGTTGGGCCGCCCGTAGCAGGTGGGGCGCAGGAAGGCCTTGGCGGTGTTCCAGCGCCAGCCGGCCTTCTGGTTGACCTCGAAATAGCCCACGCCTTCGTTGTCGCCGCCGTTGAAATCGTCGGTGGCCGGAATGCCCGCCTGCTGCGCGGCCTGGGCGAAGGCGTCCAGCACGTCCCAGCGCAGGCGCTGCTTTTCCACGCGCCATTCGCCCGAGCCGCCGGTGGTCTTGCTGCCGTGCAGGCGCTTGAAGGCCTCGCTGGCGGTGTCGGGCTTGTCCAGGCGCCAGTGGTCTTCGTGGCGGCGGAAATAGGGCAGGGTGTTGTCCCAGCGCCAGCTGGCATCGCCCGTGATGTCGGCCCACTGGTCGTAGTCGCGGGCCTGGCCGCGCATGTAGATCATTCCGTTGATGCTGCTGCAGCCGCCCAGCGTCTTGCCGCGCGGGTAGCGCAGGCTGCGGCCGTTCAGTCCGGCGTCGGGCTCGGTGTAATAGAGCCAGTCGGTGCGGGGGTTGCCGATGCAATACAGGTAGCCCACGGGGATGTGGATCCAGTGGTAGTCGTCCTTGCGGCCGGCCTCGATGAGCAGCACGCGGTGGCGCCCATTGGCGCTCAGGCGGTTGCACAGCAGGGCGCCGGCGGTGCCGCCGCCGATGATGATGTAGTCGAAAGTGGTGTCGCTCATGGAGGCTGTGAGGGCAGTGCGGCAGTGCCCGGCCATTGTGCGCAGCGCCGGGCGGCTGTCGATAGGGAAACAGCCGATTGCTATTATTTTTATAGCTATACGCCCTAGAGGATATTGCGCTGGAGGCCGTTTTGATCATAATTCACGCCGTCCACGCCCTGCGCGTGGATGCGCTTTGCGCTGACGCGGCCGAGCCCAGCCGCTCCGCTACCATGCACAGCTTCCCACTCCGCCCTCCATGACTGAAGACAGCCAGCCCCGCATCACCCGAGACGACACGCCCGAGGGCCCCTGCGTGGTGTTGCACGGCCGCTGGGGTGCGGCCGAACTGGGCATGCGGCGCCACTGGCGCACGCTATCGGCCCAGCTGGCCGAAACGCGGGGCGGCGCCTCCGACGGCTGGGACCTGCGCAGCCTGCAGTGGCTGGACCACGTGGGCGCGCAACTGCTGTGGAACCACTGGGGCCGCGCCTGGCCCGAGCGCCTGGCGCTCGACGAGGGCCAGCGCGCCATGCTGGAGCGCGTGGCCGAGTTCAGCACCAAGCGCCCGCCCGACAGTCCCTGGAGCCTGGCCGAGCAGATCGACCGGCTCGGCGTGCAGGTGCTGCACGCGGTCTCGCACATGCGCCACCTGCTCGAACTGGTGGGGCAGCTGTTCATCGATCTCTTTCACGCCGCGCGGTCGCCGCGGCGCGCGCCGTGGCGCGATGTGTCCGGCCACCTGTACCGCATGGGCGCCACGGCCATGCCGATCACCGCCATCGTGGGGTTTTTGATCGGCGTGGTGCTGGCCTACCTGATGTCGCTGCAGTTGCGGCAGTTCGGGGCCGAATCGTTCATCGTCAACATCCTGGGCATTTCGCTGATCCGCGAGCTGGGGCCCATGCTGGCCGCCATCCTCGTGGCCGGGCGTTCGGGCTCGGCCATCACGGCGCAGATCGGCGTGATGCGCGTGACCGAAGAGCTCGACGCCATGCGCGTCATGGGCATTCCGCACGGGTTTCGCCTGGTGATGCCGCGCGCCGTCGCGCTGGCCATCGCCATGCCGCTGATCGCCGTGTGGACCACGCTGTGCGCGCTGGCCGGCGGCATGCTCGCGGCCGACCTGGCCCTGGGCGTGTCGCCCGCGTATTTCGTGCAGGCGCTGCCCAACGCGGTGAGCTTTCCCAACCTGGTGATGGCCGTGGCCAAGTCGGTGGTGTTCGGCGTGTCGATCGCGCTCATCGGCTGCCACTGGGGCCTGCGCGTCAAGCCCAATACCCAGAGCCTGGGCGAGGGCACGACCGCTTCGGTGGTGACCTCCATCACCATGGTGATCATCGTGGATGCGCTCTTCGCCATCGCGTTCAAGAACCTCGGAATCTGACACGGCATGGACGACACCTCGCTCAACCCCGCTCCGGCCGAGTCCACGGCGCCCGTGGCACCGCCCGCCGACGCGCCGCCGGTGGTCGAGATCAAAGGGCTGTCCACCGTGTTCGGCAAGGGCAGCGAAGCCTTCGCCGTGCACGAGAACCTCGACCTCACCGTGCGCCGCGGCGAAATGCTCGCCCTGGTGGGCGGCTCGGGCACCGGCAAGACGGTGCTGCTGCGCCAGATGCTGGGCCTCACCCGCCCCGCCAAGGGCGAAGTCACCGTGCTGGGCCGGCCCGCCGCCGAGATGGGGCGGGCCGGCGCGGCCAGCCGCGTGGGCATGCTGTTCCAGCAGGGTGCGCTTTTCTCGGCCTTCAGCGTGCTCGACAACGTGGCCTTCGCGCTGCGCGAGCAGGGCACGCTGCCGGGCGACCTGGTGTGCGACGCGGCCATGGTCAAGCTGCAGATGGTGGGCCTCAAACCCGAGCACGCCACCCGCATGCCGGCCGACCTGTCGGGCGGCATGATCAAGCGCGTGGCCCTGGCGCGCGCGCTCATCATGGACCCGCCTTTGCTGCTGCTGGACGAGCCCACCGCGGGCCTCGATCCCAACAGCTCCGACGATTTCTGCGAACTGCTGCGCGAGCTGCACGCGGCGCTGGGCCTCACCGTGGTGATGGTCACGCACGACCTGGACACGATCTTCGCGCTCAGCACCCGCGTGGCCGTGCTGGCCGAAAAGAAGGTCATCGTCTCCGGCCCGCCGCAGGAAGTCGTGCAGTTCGACCACCCGTTCATCCAACACTTTTTTCTCGGCGAACGCGGCCGGCGCGCCATGGCGCCCTTGCCGGCTTCGCAACCGACCAAGGACGCCTGATGGAAAACAAGTCCCACGCCCTCGCAGCGGGCATTTTCGTGGTCGTTGTGGCGGCCTTGCTGGCCGGCCTGGGCCTTTGGCTCACCCGCGACAACACCAGCTACCAGCTGTATGAGCTGTCCAGCAAGCAAAGCGTGGGCGGGCTGCAGCCGCAGGCCGCCGTGCGCTACAAGGGCGTGGCGGTCGGCAAGGTGGTGCGCATCGGCTTCGATCCCGACGTGGCCGGCAACGTGCTGATCCGCATCGCCGTGAGCGACCAGGCGCCCGTGACCCCCGCCACCTTCGCGGTGCTGGGCTACCAGGGCGTGACGGGCCTGGCCCATGTGCTGCTGGACGACGGCCAGCAGGCCGAGCCGCCCCTGCCCAGGGGCCCGAGCGGCCTGCCGCGCCTGCCGCTCAAGACATCGCCGTTCGGCCAGCTGGCCGAGCAGGGCCCCGCCATCCTCTCGCAGGTGGAAGAGGCCACGGGCCGCATCAACGACCTGCTGAGCGACGACAACCAAAAGCGCATCGCCAACGCCATCGACAACCTGGGCCAGGCCGCCGGCAACGCCAGCGCGCTGATGAAGCGGCTCGATACCACCGTCGTGCAGCGGCTCGACCCGGCGCTGGCCGCCGTGCCCGCCGTGGCCAGCGATGCGCGCGAGACCCTGCAGGCGCTGCGCCAGGCCGGCAACAGCGCCTCCGCCGCGGCCAACGAAGTGGGCACGGCCGTCAAGCAACTGAGCGCCGAGGGCGGCCCCATCGACCAGATCGCCGAGGGCTCCAAGTCGCTGGCCACCGCCGCCGACCGCTTCGGCCGCGTCACGCTGCCGCGCCTGAACCACGCCGCCGACGAAACCTCGCGCGCCGTGCGCCGCCTGGGCCGCACCGCCAGCACCATCAGCGACAACCCGCAGTCGCTCATCTACGGATCGGGCACGGCCGCCGGTGGCCCGGGCGAGCCCGGCTTCGAGGCGCCCGTCGTCGTCAAACCTTGAGAGCGTCTGCCATGAATACTATGAAAATGATAGCTAACCACCGCCGTGTTCATTGCGCTGGAGCCATTTTTGGCTTGGCATTCGTCGCGGCGCTGGCCGGCTGCTCCGCGTTGCCCGCGCCGCCCGTGCGCGCCGAGGTGTACGACTTCGGCCCCGGCCTGATGGAGGCCGCGCCTTCCGACCGCCGCGCGCCGCTGCCGCCCCTGGCCCTGGCCGACGTGACCACCACCGGCCCGGTCGAAGGCAGCACCGCCGTGCTGTACCGCCTCGCCTACGACGACGCGCGCCGCCTGCGCCCCTACAACCAGGCCCGCTGGAGCCAGCCGCCCGCCCAACTGGTGCAAAAGGCCGTGCGCGACCAGCTCGGCCTGCGCCGCGCCGTGCTGACGGGCGACGAAGGCGCCGCCCAGATCCTGGAAGGCGGCGCCCTGCCCGCCGTGCTGCGCGTGGAGATCGAAGAGTTCAGCCACGTCTTCACCGCCCCGGCCACCAGCGCGGGTCTGGTGCGGCTGCGGGTGTCCATCGCCGAATCCACCCCCGCCGGCGAAAAGCTGCTGGCCCAGCGCGTCTTCCTGGTCCAGCGCCCCGCCGCCACGGCCGATGCGCCCGGCGGTACGCGCGCCCTGGCGGATGCCACGGCCCAGGCCGCGCAGGAGATCGGGCAGTGGCTGGAGCAGATGGGGCGGTGAGCTAGGTCAGGGTTCCAGGGCGGCGAGGCTGCGCGACAGGGCGTCCAGGTCTTCTCGGCAGACCGGCATGAATTCCTGCGCGGTCGTGTCCGGTGGGATCTGTCCTGCCAACTCCTTTTCGCAGAGGTCCATGTTCGAGCGAATGGCCACACGGGCGGCGGGTGGAACGCGGTAACGCTTTTCTTTGGCAGTGCGCAGATAGTGATCGATCGATAGATGCGCGCACTGCGTCAGCAGGGGAATCTGCGCGCTGGCCTTGTCGAGGTCGAAGGCGCCGCAGCCGGGGTACGTATAGAGTTGCAGCAGGGTTAGATGCGCATCGGGGCTGTTCTGCACGACGCGCAGCATGATGGCCTCGACGGTACGCGCCTCGAAGCCGGGAATGCGGTCGCAATAGGCTTTCATGTTGCCGCGCAAAGCCAGCCCTGCCTGGGCGCCATTCATGGCCTGGAGGTGCCAGGCACGGGACTCTTGCTGTTTGCCTTCTGTTTCTAGGTAGCTGCCATAGGCCCATTGCGCGGCGTTGTCGCCCTGCTCGGCGCGCTCCTGTATTCGCATGAGGCAGATGCCGCGAAGGGTGTACTGGTCCTGCTTGTCGCAGCGAGCGCTGTCGATCCACCACCACGCGGTGTAGGTGCCGATCAGTAGCGAAAAGATCAAAAGCAGTTGAAAACCGCAGCCGATGCGTTTCCACCATGCCATGGGCGCCTTGGTCTTCGGAATGGGCATCTCTCAGGGCTTTAGCGCTGCGAGGCTGCGCGACAGGGCGTCCAGGTCTTCTCGCCGGACCGGCATGAACTCGCGGACGGTGGTGCCCAGGGGTGGTGGGTCTGCCAATTCCTTTTCGCAGAGGTCCATGTTGGCGCGGATGGCCAGCTTAGTGGACGGCATTACGCGGTAATGCTTTTCCGCGGCGGTGCCCAGATAGTGATCGATGGAGAGATGTGCGCACTGCGTCAGCAGGGGAATTTGCGCACTGGCCTTGTCGAGGTCCAAGGCGCCGCAGCCGGGGTCGGCATAGAGTTGCAGAAGGCGCAGATGCGCGACTGGGCTGTTTTGCACCACGCGCAGCATGACGGCCTCGACAGTGCGGGCCTCGAAGCCGGGAATGCGGTCACAGTAGGCTTCCATATTGCCGCGAAGGCTCAACCCGCTTCGGGCACCGTGCATGGCTTTCAGGTGCCAGGCGATGGCCTCCTGCTGCTTGTTCTGGGACATAAGGTAATTGCCATAGGCCCACTGCGCGGCATTGTCGCCCTGCTCGGCGCGTTCCTGTATCCGCATGAGACAGATACCCCGTAGGTTGTAGTCGTCCTGCGTCTCGCAGGTGCGAGAGCTGTCTATCCACCACCACGCGGTGTAGGCGCCGATCAGGAGAGAGAAAATCAATAGCAGTTGAAGGCCGCAGCCGAGACGCTTCCACCATGCCGTGGGCGCCCTGGTCTTCGGAAGGGGCATCTCAGGGTTCCAGCGCGGCGAGGCTGCGCGAGAGAGCATCCAGGCTCTGGCGCCGCACAGGCATGAACTCGCGGACAGTGGTGCCCATTGGGGGCGGGTCTGCCAGCTCCTTTTCGCAGAGAGATATGTTCGAGCGGATGGCTGCGCGGGTGGCAAGCGGCACGCGGTAATGCTTTTCCGAAGCCGTGCGCAGATAGTGCTCGATGGAAAGATGCGCGCACTGTGTCAGCAGGGGAATCTGCGCGCTGGCCTTGTCGAGGTCCAGTGCGCCGCAGCCAGGGTAGGTATAGAGTTGAAGCAGGGTCAGGTGCGCGTCGGGGCTGGTTTGCACGACGCGCAGCATGATGCTCTCGACGGTGTGGGCCTCGAAGCCGGGTTTGCGATCACAGTAGCCGATCATTTCGTCGCGCATATCCAGCCCGTCTTGGGCGCCATGCATGGCCCTGACTTGCCAGACACGCGCCTCCTGCTCCCGGCGTTCCGTTTCGAGGTAGGCGCCATACGTCCATTGCGCGGCGTTGTCGCCTTGCTCGGCGCGCTCCTGTATCCGCATGAGGCAGATGCCCCGAAGGTTGTATTCGTCCTGCGTCTCGCAGGTGCGAGCGCTGTCGATCCACCACCAAGCTGTGTAGGTGCCTATCAGGAGCGAGAAGATCAAAAGCAGTTGAAAACCGCAGCCGATGCGTTTCCACCATGCCATGGGTGCCTTGGTCTTCGGAATGGGCATCTCTCAGGGCTTTAGCGCTGCGAGGCTGCGCGACAGGGCGTCCAGGTCTTCTCGCCGGACCGGCATGAACTCGCGGACGGTGGTGCCCAGGGGTGGTGGGTCTGCGAGTTCCTTTTCGCAGAGGTCCATGTTGGCGCGAATTGCCGCACGGGTGGCGGGTGGAATGCGGTGATGCGCGCTGGCGGCGAACTCAAGGTAGTCGGCAATGCCAAAGTGCGCGCACTGCGTCAGCAGGGGAATCTGCGCGCCGGCCTTGTCGAGGTCGAAGGCGCTGCAAAGGAAGCGGGGGGTGGTGTAAAGGTGCAGCAGGGTCAGGTGCGCGTCGGGGCTGGTCTGCGCGACGCGCAGCATGACGGCCTCCACGTTGTGCGCCTCAAAGCCGGGGATGCGGTCGCAGTAGCCGATCATTTCGCCGCGCAAAGCCAGTCCTACGCGGGCGCCGTGCATGGCCTGAAGGTGCCAGGCGCGAGATTCCTGCTGTTTCCCTTCGGTTTCGAGGTAGGCGCCATACGTCCATTGCGCGGCGTTGTCGCCCTGCTCGGCGCGTTCCTGTATCCGCATGAGGCAGATGCCGCGAAGGGTGTACTGGTCCTGTATCTCGCAGGTGCGAGCGCTGTCGATCCACCACCATGCGGTGTAGGTGCCGATCAGGAGCGAGAGGATCAGAAGCAGTTGGAAGCCGCAGCCGATGCGTTTCCACCATCGCAGCATCATCATCGTTTCCTCAGCAGTTCATGGGCCAGCGGGCCCTTGACGAGTTCGCCGCCATCGCGCGGCGAGGTGCGCGTGGTGGCGATGGGTTGCCCATCTGGTCCCCAGGTGCGCCATTGCCCTGGGCGCAGGAAGTTCGGGATGGCCAGCCGTTCCAGCACGCCGGGCAGTTTCTCGAAGGCGCCTTGGCCGATGGCCGCGCCGCCGAGAGGGTGGTTCCAGGTGGTCGTGGTGGGCGCGGTGACGTGAGTGCCCAGGGATCTGGCTAAGGTGCTTGCGATGCCATCGGGAGAGGCTCCAGCATTGCAGGCATCAATCAGGATAGGTTCTCCATGCCATAGGCCGCTGAGGCTGATGACACGGACGATTTCTCTAATATTGGTGACTCCTTGAAGACTGGTTGCGCTCGCATGGGCGAACAGATACAGGTATCCATTGACGCCCTGTTCCCGCAGGCCCGAGGCATATAGGGCTTTCTCCCTAGGTTGCATCAGGATGATCTTCTTTCGAACGGGATCAATGGTGGCAATCTTCTTGACGAGTTTCTGTGAATTGTCTAACCCTTCGAACACCAGCTTGGGCAACCCCTTCCCCGGTCCATATTGAATCCGCCCATTCTCGATGGGCTCCGCAGGTCCCTCCCGGAACCAGTAGGCAAGCGACATTGTTCTTCTCTTCCTGTGTGATCTCTGCACAAAAACCGGCCGTTCTCGCGCGTCGGGCCGGATTGTTCCATAGGAAGGAATGTTCAATAAAAACCTATTGACTAATTTGGCGGGTTTCCTGTTTTGGAATGATTCCTGAAAGGACCGGTGGTCCCCGTCAGAAGCTATGCCGCAGCGTCACCGTCGCACTGCGCGGCGCACCCGGCAGGTTCAGGTTCGGGCTGGTCCCATGGGCGGACACGATGTAGTTGCGGTCGAACAGGTTGCGCAGGTTCAGCTGTACCGTGGTCGCCTTGCCGATGCGGTATTGCGCCATGGCGTCCACCACCACGTACGACGGCAGGGTCACGGTGTTGCCGGGGTTGGCGAAGCGGTCACCCACGTAGTTGATGCCGCCGCCCACGCTCCAGTCCTCGCCCAGGCGCTGCGTGAGCCAGGCCGAGAACGCGTTGCGCGGCGTGATGGTGGCGCGCTTGCCCTGCACCGGCTGGCCCGCATCGATGGCGGTCGAGCGGGTGATGCGCGTGTCCAGCAGCGCGTAGCTCAGCGTGGCCTGCAGGCCCGCGGCCAGCTCGCCCGCGAGCGACAGTTCCAGCCCGCGGGTGCGCTGCGTGCCGATGGGAATCAGCTGTGTGGGCTGCGCCGGGTTGGTGGTTTTGATGTCGGTTCGCTCCAGTTGAAAGAGCGACGCCGTGGCCGTGGCGCGGCCGTCCAGCAGGTCGAGCTTGGCGCCCACTTCGTAGTTGGTCGTCTGCTCGGGCTTGATGGCCGTGTTGGTGGCCGACAGCGCGAACATCTCGGCCGAGGGCTGGTACGAGCGGCTTACCGACACGTAGTACGACTGCGCCGCCGTGGGCTGCCACACCAGGCCGGCGCGCGGGCTCCAGGTGGTGTCGGTGCGCTCGAAGTCGCTCTGGCCCGCCAGGCGGTTGTCCGTTTCCTGCCCGAACCGGTCGTAGCGCAGGCCGGCCAGCACCTTCCACTCGGGCGACAGCGTGATCTGGTCCTGCACGTACAGCGCGCGCGTCAGGTAGCGGTTGAGCGCGCTGGCCGACACGGCCCCGCCGCCGTTGAGCGGCGCCACCGGCAGCACCGGGTTCCACAGGTTCACGTTGCCCAGCGTGCCGCCGGTGAACGAGATCGCGTCCTTGTTCTGCTGGCCCAGTTCCAGGCCGTACAGCACCTCGTGGTCGATGCCGCCGGTGCGCAGGTTCTGGATCAGCTCGGTCTGGTTGAACACGCCGCGCTCGCGCCGGTCCACGCCCGAACGGGTCAGCGCCACGGTGCCGGCCGCCTCGTTGGTCGTGCCCGCCGGCAGGGTGTTCTGGCGATCGAGGTCGTAGTGGTAGTAGCGCAGGGCGTTGCGCACGCGCAGCGCGTCGGAAAAGCGGTGGCTGAACGTGGCGGTGAACGAGCTGACGGTGGATTCGGACGTGTCCGCGTCGCGCGCGTTGGCGGAGCCGAAGTACGTGCCCGCGGGCACGTTGACCGGGCGGCCCTGGTAGGCCGGAATGCCGAAGTCGGTCACGCGCTTGTCGCGCAGATAGTCGGCCTGCAGCAGCAGCGACGTGGCGCCGTCGGGCTTCCACAGCACCGACGGGGCGATGGCCTGACGTTCCAGGAATTGCTGGCTGCGGTAGCTGTTGGCATCCTCGGCCGCGCCGGTGACGCGCCAGGACCAGTCGCTGCCCGCGGGCGCGCGGCCCACGTCGAACTCGGCGCGCTTGTCGGCCCAGCTGCCCACGCTCAGGGCGATATCGGACACGTCGGTGCCGGGCTTTTTCGTGACGCGGTTGACCAGACCTCCGGACGAGCCGCGCCCGTACAGCACGGCGGCGGGGCCCTTCACGACCTCGACGCGCTCGATGTTGGACAGGTCGCGAAAGTACAGCGCATCGTCCCGGAAGCCGTCCACGAACTGGTCGCCGATGCTGGTGAAGCCGCGAATGCTGACTTGGTCGCGCTGGCCGTCGCCGTGCGACAGGCCCACGCCCGCCACGTTGCGCAGCGTGTCCTGCATCGAGGTCGCGCCCTGGTCGCGGATCACCTGCTGCGGCACCACGTCGATGGTCTGCGGCACGTCGCGCAGCGGGGCCTCGGTCTTGGTGCCGCTGGCGGACGAGGCGGCGTTATAGGCCGTGTCCTCGCCGCGCGCGGCCTGCACGCGCACCTCGCTCATCGTGGCCGCACCCGCAGTGCCTGCGGCAGCGCCCGCCCCTGGCGCGCCGCTGGCCGGGGCGTTGCCCGCGCGTTCCACGGTGAACGTGCGAGCATCCTGCGCGCGCACCACCAGCCCGGTGCCTGCCACCAGGCGCTGCAGAGCGTCGCGCACTTCCAGCGTGCCGCGCAGCGCCGGGGCCTGCTGGCCCTGGGCGATGTCGGTGACGAACACGATCTGCACGCCGCTCTGGCGCGCCAACGCGTTCAGCGACTGCGCCAGCGGCTGGGCCGGCAGATCGACCGCGACGGACTGGGCGTGGGCGGCGGTGGCGGCAAGGCACAGCGCGGCGGCCAGCGCAGCCCAGCGGGCGCGATATGGCGGGCGGCAGTGTTGGGGGATCGGCATGGAAACTCCTGGGAAAGGGATCGGTGGAATGGCGAACATGAAAACGCGGGCGTGGCACCCGTCACCCTGTAAGCCGATCCGGCGGCCGGGTTTGTACACGTCGCGTTCAAAAAAATCAGGCGGGCGGTGGAGGGCTGGGCTGAGCTGCCGTGCGGTGGCCCTGCAGCCCATGTTTGAGTCAAAAAGGCCTCCAGCGCAATAAAGACGCCGGCAGTCTGCTATGGTTTTTGATGCGTGGGGTGCGAGGCGATCACGACGGTGCCGTCCGGCAGCCGGTCCACCCGCACGGGCGCCAGCCGGGGCAGCAGGTCGATGAGTTGGTCGATGCGATCGAGATCGAACTGGCCCGAGATGCGCAGCGCCGCCGCGTGCGGGTCGGCCAGCACGATGGGCGCGCGCCGGTGGCGCTGCATCTCGGCCACGGCTTCGGCCAGGGGCGTGGCATCGAGCGGCAGACGCCCGGCCTGCCACGCCGTGGCCGTGCCGGTTTCGGCCGCCACGGGTGCGGGCAGTGCGGCACCCGCGCGGGTGCGCAGGGCCTGGCCCGCGTGCAGCACCACGGGGGCCGAGCCCGCCGGCCCGTGCACGCGCACGCTGCCCTGCTGCACGGAGATGTCGGCGCCATCGCCAGTCGCCAGGGCCAGGTCGCGGCGGATGTTGAAAACCGTGCCGATGTCTTCCACCGCCACGTCACCCGCCTGCACGGTGAACGGGCGCTGCAGCCACGGGGCCATGCCATGCCAGCGCGCGTGCGCCACCTCGAAGGCGGCCTCGCCGCGCTCCAGCGAGAGGCGGCGCGAGCGCAGGTGCAGGGCCACCTCGACCTGGGCGCCGCTGTTCAGGTGCACGGTGCTGCCATCGGGCAGGGGCAAGGCCAGCCGCTCGCCCACGGCGGTGGCCAGCGTTTCGCGGTGCAACACGGGATCGGCCCACAGCACGGTGGCCAGTGCGGCGATCGCGATGGCCGTGGCCGCACCGGCGGCGGTACGGGCCTTGGCGCCGGGCCGGCGGCGCTCGCGGAGTTCACGGCGCAGCGCGGCAGCCTGCTCGATGTCTTCTGGGGTGGGCAGTTGCTGGCGCAACAGGTCGGCGAACGGGGCCAGGGCCTCGTCGATGGGCAAGTGCGCACGCCGGCCCGCGCCGCGCGCAGTTTGATCGCCAGGACCGACCGGTTCAGCCGTCGGCATGGCCCACGCCTTCGATCAACACGGGTTCCACGCCGCGCAGCGCCCGCGCCAAGTGCCGCGCCACCATCCCGCGCGAGATGCCCATGCGCCGGGCGGCCTCGTCCTGCGGCATGCCGTAGAGCTTGGTAAGGATGAAGGCCTCCCGGCTGGCCTGCGGGAGTTGCTCGATGGCAGCCAGCAGTGCGCGCTGGCGCTGGTGGGCCGCCAGGGCCAGTTCGGGCGGGGAAAGCGGCAGGGCGGGGCGCATGGAAGCAGCCGGTTCCGATTCCGGCTCCGGAAGCGGCGCCTCGCACCGGCGGGCCTGCGCGCGATGGCGGTCGATGGCCAGATCGCGCGCCACGCTGCGCAAAAACGCCAGCGGGTTGGCGATCTCGCCCGGCACGGGGCGCTCCAGCAGCCGCACGCACACATCGTTCACGATCTCGCGCGGAAAGCACTCCTCGCCGAAGCGGTGGCGCAGCGAGCCCACCAGGTCTTCGTAGTGCTTCACCAGGGCGGCGAGCAGGGGCTCGGGCGGGGGCGGAAGCGAAGCGGGGGACTGCATGGAGCCGCGATTATAAAAAGAGAATGGGAATGATTCTTATTGTTGTATTTTTGCCGTGTTGCGGCCGGGCGTTGTCCCGCCGCGTTGCAGGGCCGGGCGGAAGTCGCCCGGCGCCCGCCCGGGCCGAAAGGCACAATCGCGCGTCGCACCGGGCCGCTGGCGCCCGGTCCTGTTGGAGCACCGAATGAGCAGCATCGACCTCGCAAAAATCAACGCCGAACTCGGCAAGGACGCCCAGGGTCTGGTGGACTGGGCCGTGGGCCTGGGCCGGCCCCCGATCGTCACCACCAACTTCCGGCCGTTCGAAGCCGTGATCCTGCACATGGTCACGCGGGCGCAGCCCGATGTGCCGGTGGTCTGGATGGACAACGGCTACAACACCGAGGCCACCTACCAGTTCGCGGACGCGGTCACCCGGCAGCTCGGCCTGAACCTGTCGATCTACCTGCCGCGCCGCTCGCGTGCCCATCGCGAGGCCGTCGAAGGCCCGGTGCCGGCGCTGGACGATCCGCGGCACGCGGCATTCACCGAGGAGGTCAAGCTCGAGCCCTTCGCCCGTGCGCTGCGTGAGACTGCTCCGCAGGTGTGGTTCACCGCGCTGCGCGCCACCGACACGGCCGTGCGCGCGCAGATGGACCCGGTGAGCATCAACCCCGACGGCCTGATCAAGGTGGCACCGCTGCTGCACTGGTCGTCCAAGGACCTGTACGAGTACCTCGTGAAGCACGAGCTGCCCAACAATTTCGATTACGTGGACCCCACCAAGGGCGAGGACAACCGCGAATGCGGGCTGCACCTGGCGCATTGAAGAGCGCTGTGGAAAGAGCGCTGTCTGACAGCGCGGTTTACTACTCCGAAGAGGCGTGCAGTGCACGCCTCTTTTTTTTGACCCTGCATACCGTAGGCCTGGGCTGACGCGCGGTGTCCTTGGATGACTACGCCTGAGTTTTTGGGGCACTTTTACAGTTCGTCCATCGCATCCAGCTAGGTTTCCAAACCGTCTCGGAGTGGAAGGCTGAAGCGAATAACCAAGAGGACCTGTGCCATGAATGAAGACACCGTCAAAGGCAACTGGAAACAATTCACCGGCAAGATCAAGGAGCAGTGGGGCAAGATGACCGACGACGACCTGGACGTGGTCGCCGGCAAGCGCGACCAGTTCCTGGGCAAGCTGCAAGAGCGTCAAGGCCTGGCCAAGGACGCTGCCGAGAAGGAACTGAAGTCCTGGCAAGACCGCCACCCCGACTTCCGCTTCGACAAGTAATTTCCCAAAAAAACCCGACCCAAAAACCAGCGTGTCAGCCAGTCGAGCCCATCGGCCTTCCGGCGTCCGCACCCCTTACAGACATTGAGGAGAAAAACCATGAAACACGCACGCAATCTTCTGGCCCTGGTGGCCGCCGGCCTTCTCGCAACCAGCGGCATGGCCATGACCAAGGAAGAGCACAGCGCCGCCAAGGACCGCATCTCTGCCGACTACAAGACGAACAAGCAAAAGTGCGATGCCATGACGGCCAACGCCAAGGACGTCTGCATGAAGGAAGCCAAGGGCGCCGAAAAGGTTGCCAAGGCCGAGCTCGAAGCCCAATACAAGCCCAGTGACAAGGCCACCTACAAGGTGAACGAAGCCCGCGCTGACGCTGCCTACGACGTCGCCAAGGAAAAGTGCGATGACCAGCAAGGCAATGCCAAGGACGTCTGCGTGAAGGATGCCAAGGCAGCCCACGTGAAGGCCAAGGAAGACGCCAAGGTGGCACGCGCCCAAGCCAAGCCAGCCGACAACATGGCCAAGAAGGATGCCAACGTCGCTGAAGTGAAGAAGGACGCTGCCCAAGACAAGCGCGAAGCCGAATACAAGGCCGCCAAGGAGCGTTGCGATGCCACCAGCGGTGATGCCAAGGACAAGTGCGTTGCCGACCTGAAGCGCGTCTACAACCAGTAAGAATCCACCGGCCATTCCTGTCCTCGCGAGAGTGCAGGGTGCCAGTGAAAAGGGCTCCGCTTGCGGAGCCCTTTTTTTATGCCGGGACCAATGACGCTCCGCGCGTCCAACGAGCATCGCTCACCTGTCGCGCCCTGGGCGCCGCGACCCGCCCTGCCTCGTGCGACGACGTCGCGGCTGCAGCAGAACCCGGTGGGGCTGGGGTTTTGTCGGGCCTCGTGTCGGGAGCGGGCCTCGTCGCAGCCACTCTGACCTGCATCAAAACCCGGCGCCTCAGGGCCTCTTAAGCTGGCCGTTCACTGGACTGCAAGGACTGGAAATGGCTGCACTGCAATGGTCCGAGGGCCTGGCCCTCGACCTTCCCCTCATGGATGAAACCCACCAGGAGTTCGTGGAACTGCTGGGCGCCGTGGAGGCCGCGGCCGACGCGCAACTGCTCGGCGCGTGGCAGGCGCTGGTGGCCCACACCGCCGATCACTTCGCCCGCGAGGACGCCTGGATGGCGGCGACCCGCTTCGCCTCGGGCAACTGCCACAGCCTGCAGCACAAGGTCGTGCTGCAGGTGCTGCGTGAAGGCACGGCACAAGCCGAAGCGAGCGATCTGCCGGTGCTCCGCCGGATGGCCACCGAACTGGCCTTGTGGTTTCCGCAGCACACGCAGACCATGGACGCGGCGCTGGCCCTGCACCTGCGCCGCGTCGGCTTCGATCCCGCCACAGGCACCGTGCATGCGCCGGATGCGCTGCCGGCGCAGGCCATTCACGGCTGCGGCGGCGCGTGTTCGGGCGATGAGGCCACGCCGGCACCGGTGGCTGTCCAATCCCTGGAGCGCGAGGCGGTCGCTGCCTGAACGCTGTCGTCAGTGGCGCCTGCGGGGCAGCAGCAGGGCCGCCATCTGCCATGAGAGCGTTCGCACGGCGCGGCGCCATGCCGGCGAGCCGGCGCTTGCCGCGGCGGGCCAGTAGGCGGCTTGCAAAATGCCCTGCTTGGCCTCGCGCAATGCGGCACGGTCACGCGCCGCAATGGCGCACAGCAGCCGGTCGTGGTAGCGCTGCAGGCGCTGCGCCTCGGCCATCGACAGGCCCGTGTCGGCAGGCGCCGGCAGTGCCGTTGCCAGATGCCGGTTTCCAGGGCTGGACGCATCGTCATACCAGGAGGTGGTGGCTGCCATCACACGGCCTCCACGTGGCGGGCCGCGGCCGTCGGTGTCGGGCGCTGGGGTGTCAGGCCGTACCAGTTCACCTTGCGCGTGAGCACCATCACGGCACCGAGCACCAGGAACAGCGCGATCGAGCCCACGACCAGTGCCGTCTGCTCCAACTGCAGCAGCAGATAGAGCAGGCCGTACAGCAACCCGATGCCCGCGCCGAACGGCAGACCCAGTCGCAAGCCGCCCAGCATGTGGCTGGCGTAATAGGCCAGCAGCAGCACGCAGGCGCTGGCCGCCACCGCATACGAAACGCCGAACGGCAAATGCTCCGACAGGCTCACCAGCAGCAGGAAGAAGCTGCACAGCGCGCTCCCTACCAGCAGGTATTGCACCGGATGCACCCGCAGCCGCTTCATCAACTCGAAAAGGCCCACCGCGACGAACGTCAGTGCGATGAAGAGCACGCCGTATTTGGTGGCCCGGTCGCTCAGGGAATAGGGGTTGACGGGGTCCACGAACGCCACGGTGAAGCTGTCGGTGCAGCCGCGGTCGCCACTGGGCTGCGGCTCGTAGCCCGTGCGGTCTGCCGCCGCCGCGTCGCACACAGGGCGGGATGCGGCTACGTCCTGCTGCGCCGTGCTGGCCAGGGACGAAAGGCGCCACAGGGCAGAAAAGCCGCTGTCGGTCACGGTGCGCTCCGACGGCAGGAAGCGGCCTGCGAACGAGGGGTGGGGCCAGCTGCCTTCCATCTGCACCTGTGTCTGCCCGCCGAGGGGAACGATGGCCAGGCTTTCGGTGCCGACGAGTTCCAGGTCCATCTCGGCCTTGAACGGGCCGGGATCGCCGTCGCGCCGCTGCACCAGCGCTTCGGGCAACGGGGCGTGCAATCCCCGGGGGTAGGCGGCGTGGAAAGTGCCGGGCTTGAGCGCCAGCGTTTGGCCCGCCACGGTCAGGTGCGCGGCCCGGATGCCGCGCGCATCGCCCACGGCCATCATCAGCACGGGCGCCCCGCACTGCATGCGCGAGCCCTGCACCGTGGTGTCGGGCCGCAAGCTGGCCAGCGACGCCCACTCGGCCGCGACGTGGGCCTTCAGGGTATAGGTGTTGACTTTGTGAACGCCCCGCGAGCGTTCCTGCATGGCCGTGCCGGCGCGCAGTTGCAGCAGGTCGGGCATGGCGGTGAGCAAGAATTCACGCCGCTTTTCGACCGTGGTGCGGTCGCTGCCGGTGCCGGTGACGGCATCCCAGCTCTCCACGCAGGCGCTGTGGATCATGGGGCCCAGCAGGGTTTGCGAGCCCGCAAGGCTGCGGGCCACGCCGTCGGCGGTGAGGGTGCGGTAGCGCTGGCGGTCGCGCACCACGTCTTCGATGAGGCCCAGGCCGAACAGCAAGAGCAGGGTGATGGCCGCGAGCGCGGCCAGTTTGGTGAACAGGGGATGTTTCAAGGGGCTCTCCGCCAGTGAATGTGGAGCGCAGTGTGGTGAGGCGGCGTGAGCCGGCAATGAAGTTTGTGAGCGCACGGTGAAGTGCTTCGCCGACTGCGTGGCGTGGAGTGCGAACGCACTGGTTGTGCCGCCGCCCCGGTGCTTCAGAGGTTCGAAAAGTCCAGTTCGACCCGCAGGCCGGGCTGCGTGTTGCGCACCGCCATCGCCCCGCCGTGCAGCGCCATCACCCGGCGCACGATGGCCAGGCCCAGCCCCGAGCCGCTGCGCTCGCCGCCCGGCCGCGCGGTGGTGAAAAAGCGCTCGCCCAGCCGCGGCAGCGCATAGTCCGGCACGCCCGGGCCCGCGTCCTGCACGGCCACGACCGGGCCGTCCAGCTCCACGCGCACCGTGCTGCCGGCCGGCGCGAAATCGATGGCGTTGTCGATCAGATTGGTGATGGCCACGGTCACCAGCTCTGCCTCCCAGGGTCCGCTGGCGCCTTCGCCCACGAGCACCAGATCGATGGTGCGCTGGCTGGCGCGCGCCTGGGCCTGGCGCACGGCCTGGATCGCGCAGTCCTGCAGCGACGTGGCGGCCGCCCCGTCGGCGCGCTGGCGCTGTTCCAGCTGGCTCAACTCCAGCAGCCGGTCGATCAGGCGCTGCAGCCGCTCGCTCTGCTCCACGACCTGCGTGGCGAACTGGGCGCGGTCTGCCGGGGGCAGGTCGTCCTGCAATAGCTCGCCCGCACCGCGGATGGCGGCCACGGGGCTTTTCAGTTCGTGCGTCAGCGCGCGCACGTAACCCTCGATGTAGTCGTGCCCTTCCAGGCGCACCCGCATGCGGTCCATGGCCCGGGCCAGGTCGCCCAGTTCGCCGGGCACCTTGGGCACGGCCAGCGGCTGCGCGGTGTTCAGGCCGCCGTCGGCCGGGCCCTGCACGCTCAGGGCATAGTCACGCAGGCGGCGCACGTGCCACACCGTCCACACCGTGACGGCCACGCCCACCAGGGCCGACAGCGCCAGCAGCAGCAGCCCGCCCCGCAGCACCTTGCGTTCCGCACGGTCGATGAACCGCTGCACCGACCGCGTCGGCTTGGCCACGGTGAGCACCCCGCCGATCTTGCGGCCGCCCGGCCCGTCCACCAGGATGGGTGCGGCCACGTACATCACGCCGCTGGTGTCGTCGCCCTGCACCTCGCGCGTGGCGCGTGCGCCGTACTCGCCCCGCAGGGTGCGCGCCACGTCGCGCCAGCCCGAATAGTCTTCGCCCACGGCGCTGCGCTCGGAATCGAACACCACCCGGCCGGCGGCATCGGTCACGTAGATGCGAAAGTCCAGCGTCTGCTTGGAAAAGCCCCAGATCCCTGCATCGACCGGGCGGCTGGCGTACTGGCGCACGTGCTGCGCGAAGCGGCTTTCCGGCGTGCCAGGGGCCGTCGCGCCCAGGCGGCCGGCCGCCAGGTCATCGCTGGCCAGCTCGGCCAGGATGTTGGCGGTGTCCACCATCATGTCTTCCATCACCTCGCGCACGCTGGGCTTGATCTCGGCGGTGAACACGCGCAGCACGAAGAACGCCGCGATGCCGTTGATCAGGAAGAAAGCGAACAGCAGCCGGATGCCCAGGCGCATGGATCAGGCCTCCGCCGTCGTGGCCCGCGCTAGGCGATGCGATGGGGCGTTCATAACTCCAGGCAGTACCCCATGCCCCGGTGAGTGCTGATGTATTCGCGCCCGGGGTCGGCCTCGCGGAGCTTGGCGCGCAGGGTCTTGATGTGCGTGTCCACCGTGCGGTCGGTGCTTTCGCTGTCGTCGCCCCAGGCGTTGGCGAGCAGCGACTCGCGCGACTGGATGCGGCCAGCGCCGCGCAGCAGGCACGCCAGCAGGCGGTATTCGCGCCGCGTGAGCGGCAGCGGCCGGCCGTGCAGGCTCACGCGCTGGCCGGCGGCGTCGTCGTGGAAGGGGCCCTGCGCCTGCGCCACTGCGGCCTGCGGAGCCGGGGCCGCCGCGCGGCGCAGCAGGGCCTTCACGCGTGCCGCCAGTTCGCGCGGGCTGAAGGGCTTGGGCAGGTAATCGTCGGCCCCCAGTTCCAGGCCCAGCACGCGGTCGAGTTCTTCGCCGTGCGCGCTCAGCATGAGCACGGGCGTGGCCTGGTGCGCCGGGTCGCGGCGCAGGTCGCGCAGCAGGTCCAGGCCATTGCCGTCCGGCAGGCCCACGTCCAGCACCAGCAGGTCGAAAGGCCGGGCGCGCAACTGCTCGCGCGCATCCCTCAGCAGCAGGCTGTGCACGATGGACAGGCCCTCGCGTTCGAGCGCATAGGCCACCGTGCGCGCGATGGCCGGGTCGTCCTCCAGCAGCAGCAGACGGGCGTGGGCGGCAGCCATGGGGCTCAGCGGGCGACCAGCACGGGAAAGAGCTTGCCCAGGCCTTCGGCCATCACCTCGACGGCCAGGGCAGCCAGGATCAGCCCCATGAGCCGCGTCATCACGTTGATGCCGGTCTTGCCCAGCACGCGCGCGATGGGGTCGGCCAACGCGAAGCACAGCGCCGTGGCTCCGGCGATGACCACGCCGTAGCCCACCAGCGCCAGGTGCTGCCAGAACGTCTGCGCCCGGTCGGCGTAGATCACCACGGTGGACATGCTGGCCGGCCCGGTCAGCAGCGGAATGGTGAGCGGCACCACGGCGATGCTGTCGCCCTGGGCGGCTTTCTCGGCGCCTTCTTCCAGTTCGTGCGTGTGGGGCTTGGCTTCGGCCGGCTGGGCGTTGAGCATGTTCATCGCGCTGATGAGCAGCAGCATGCCGCCGCCCACCTGGAAGCTCTGCAGCGAGATGTTGAAGAACTCCAGGATCTGCAGGCCGAACAGCGCACAGGCCGCGATCACGCAGAACGCGCTGAAGGCCGCGACCTGGATGGTGCGGCGGCGCTGGCGCTGCGAAAAGCCGTCGGTGTAGTGGATGAAGAACGGCACGATGGCCAGCGGGTTCACGATGGCAAGCAGCGTGATGAGCGGTTTCAGGTCCATCAGCGGCCTCCGGAGACGTCGAGCAAAGACAGGGTGGTGTAGCTGGCTGCGTCGGACATCAGCCAGACGATGGCCTCGGCCACTTCTTCGGCCGTGCCGCCGCGCCCCATGGGCACCTGGTGGGCCAGGTCGCGCACGCGATCGGGCAGGCCGCCGCTGGCGTGGATGTCGGTGTCGATCAGGCCGGGCCGCACCGCGTTCACGCGAATGCCCTCGGCGGCCACCTCGCGGGCCAGGCCGAGCGTGAGCGTGTCGATGGCGCTTTTGGACGCGGCGTAGTCCACGTACTGGCCGGCGGCGCCCAGGCGCGACGCGGCGCTGGAGACATTCACGATGCTGCCGCCCGCGCCGCCGTGACTAGTGCTCATGCGCCGCACGGCCTCGCGCGCGCAGATGAAGCTGCCCACCACGTTGATGTCGAACATGCGGCGCAGGCGCTCGGCGCTCATCTGGTCCACGCGGGCCGGCACATCGACCACGCCGGCGTTGTTCACCAGGGCATCGAGCCGGCCCAGGCGGGCATCGACGGCCTGGAAGAGGGCGACGACTTCGTCTTCCTTCGCCACGTCGGCCTGCAACGCGATGGCCTGGCCGCCCGCTTCGTGGATCTGCCGCACCACGGCGTCGGCCGCCTGCGCGTCACGGGCGTAATTGACCGCGACCGTCCAGCCCTGGCGCGCGGCCAGCCGGGCGGTGGCTGCCCCGATGCCGCGGCTACCGCCGGTCACAAGTACCACTTTGTTCAATTGCCATCTCCTGCAAGAATGCCCCTTTGGCGAAAGGTCTCGCATTACAGCATCCCGCAGGCCCGGGCGACCACCGGGCCCGCGCGTCTTTTTCTTCTCCCCCAACCGCTTTTCATCCATCCGACAAAGGAGTCGCAACATCATGGGCAATTTCGTGGACATCACATCGGCCGACGGTTTCAAGGTGCCCGCCTGGGTCGCGCAGCCGGAAGGGCCCGTGCGCGGCGCCGTGGTCGTGCTGCAGGAGATCTTCGGCGTGAATTCGCACATCCGCGCCGTGGCGGACCGGCTCGCCGCGCGGGGTTACCTCGCCGTGGCACCTGCCACCTTCGAAAGGGTGCAACCCGGCGTGGAACTGGGCTACAGCGCGCAGGACATGCAAGACGGCATGGCCCTCAAGAGCCGGGTCGAGGGCCTGCCGGGCGCGGGCGTGCTGCCAGACATCCAAGCCGCTATCGACCATGCAGCCCAGGCCAGCGGCGGCAAGGTCGCCATCGTGGGCTTTTGCTGGGGCGGCCTGCTCACATGGCGTGCAGCGTGCGAGCTGAACGGCCTGTCGGCCGCGGTCTGCTACTACGGCGGCGGCATGACCACCACCGAGGAAAGCGCACGCACGCCCCAGTGCCCGGTGCTCGCCCACTTCGGCGACCGCGACCATTTCATCGCGCTCGACAGCGTGCAAGCCTTCGGCCGCGCCCACCCCGAGGTGGAAGTGCATGTGTACGACGCCGACCACGGCTTCAACTGCGACCAGCGCGGATCCTACGACGAAGCCGCGGCCACCCTGGCACGCGAGCGCACGCTGGCATTCTTCGCCAAGCACATCGGCTGAAAGACGCCGCCTGCGCCGGGATTCAGCGACGCCCGGCGCATCCGCCACTTTGCCTGCCAACGCCCCCGGCAAGCAGGTGGCAGTCTCCCTGAAACGGCTGAGCTGGGCTGGTGTCTCGCAGGGCCGTAAGGCTGAGTCCCACACAGCCGTAGAACCCCGGCCCTTAGCGTCGCGGGCATGCGCCGTGACCCCATTCCCGAACTAGGCTCCCCTGCCGGTGCCGCCGTGCGCCGCGCGCTGGGGCAGGTCCATGCCTTTGAATCCGACCCTGCAGCGCAGTGCTCGACCGCTGCACGGTTTCGCTGGCTCGCGCGGGTGACCGGCGACGATGTCGTCGTCGGCAAACTCTTCGAATCCCACCTTGACGCGCTCGGCATCGCCCAGGAAATCCTGGGCGTAAACGAAGCCGCTGCGCTGCGCAAGGTGGTCGATCCGCTGGAAGGGCTCTGGGGCGTCTGGGCATCCGAAGGGCCGGCGGGCTCCGGGCTGCAACTCCATTGGGAGGCCGATGGCCGCCTGACCGTGACCGGGCGCAAAAGCTGGTGTTCCGGCGCCGGTGGCGCCAATGCCGCGCTGGTCACCGCGCGCGATGCCGATGGCCAGCCGCAATTCGTCGCCGTCTCGATGCGCCATCCAGGCGTGACGGTCACCCGCGAAGGCTGGGAGGCCGTGGGCATGGCGGACACCGCCAGCGTCGATGTGCTGTTCGATGCGGTGCCGGCCTGGGCCGTGGGCGTCCCCGGCGCCTACCTGGACCGGCCCGGCTTCTGGCATGGCGCGGCGGGCATCGCCGCGTGCTGGCACGGCGCCGCCTGCGCCGTGGCGCAGCCGCTGCGCCAGCGGGTGCAGCAGCGCGGCGACGCGGCCGACGGCCTGTTGGCTGCGCACCTGGGCGCGGTGGACTGCGCGCTGTCCGCTGCGGCCCATGCCTTGCGCCATGCGGCCGAAGCCATAAACCGCCACCGGGCACAGGTCTCACTTGGAGAAGTCGGCACGCCTTTCGGCCGCCGCGAGGCGCTTCAGGTGCGCGGCACCGTGGAGGCCGCAGCGACCACCACCATCGACCACATCGGACGCGCCCTGGGCGCAGGGCCGCTGTGCCGCGACGCGGGCCATGCCCGGCGGGTGGCGGACCTGTCGGTGTTTTTGCGCCAGAGCCACGCCGAGTGGGATCTGGCCGTGCTGGGCCGCCTTGCGGCGCAGGCTTGCCCATCCACCCCCCTGGGAGACGGCGCATGGACGCTCTGATCGCTCTGCACAAGCCCATGGCGAGGTTGCCCCCTGCGCCAGCCCGTCCGAAAAGCGCCCTGGCCCGGCCGTGGCTGCACACCACGCCGCAGTCGCTGGTGGCGCCGGCAAGCCGCATCGTCCTGGTGGCGCCGCACCCCGACGACGAGGTCCTGGCCCTGGGCGGCACGGTGGCGCAACTGGCGCGCTTCGGGCATGAGGTGCTGGTGTATGCCGTGACCGATGGCGAGGCCAGCCACCCGGGCTCGGGCCGCTGGACGCCCGCGCAGTTGCTGCAGACCCGGCCGCAGGAGTCGGCCGATGCGCTGGCGCAGCTGGGCATCGCGGCCCACGTGATCCGCCTGGGTTTGCCGGACGGGGGTGTGGCGGCCCAGGAGAGGTCGCTGGCCATGCAATTGCAGTTGCTGCCGACCGACACGGTCTTCGTGCCCTGGCGCTTCGACGGCCATCCCGACCACGAAGCCTGCGCCCGGGCCACCCTGGCGGCAGCCCGCACGGCGGGCGCACGCTGCATCGAGTTTCCCGTCTGGGCGCTGGTGCCCGAGCACGAAGCCCACGGGCGATTGCGCCAGCGGGCGCTGCAGTGCATCGCGGTGGACGCTGGCCTGATGCGCGCGAAAGCCCGGGCCGTACAGGCGTTCCAGAGCCAGATCCAGCCCGATGGCGACGCCGCGCCGGTGCTGCAGCCCTCGGCCTTGCGTGCCTGGAGCGGCCGCTGCGAATGGGTGATGGCCTGACATGGCCGCGCCGTTCGCCGATGCCGGTCATTTCGAACAATTGCATGCGCGCAGCGCCGACCCCTGGGGCGTGCACGCGCGCTGGTACGAGCGCCGCAAGCGCGATCTGCTGCTGGCGGCGCTTCCGCGGGCCCGGTATGCGCAGGGCTTCGAGCCCGGCTGTTCGGTGGGCGGCAACACGCTGGCACTGGCCGCGCGCTGCGACCAGCTCATCGCCTGCGACGCCAGCACTGCCGCCCTGGACCGCGCGGCCGCCACGCTGAAGGGCGTGCGCAACGTGGTGCTGCGCCACTGGACGTTTCCGCACCGCTGGCCCGACACCCCCAGCGATCTCATCGTGGTGGCCGAACTCGCCTATTACCTGCCGCCGGAAGATTTCGCGCGGTTCCTGGCGGAGGTGCCAGCGCACCTGCAGCGGGGCGGCCATCTGGCCCTGTGCCACTGGCGCGCGCCCGTGGCCGATGCGCAGGCCGATGGCGACGGCATCCACGGCGCAGCGCGGCAGGCGCTGGCGCTCGACTCCGTAGGAAGCTGGGGCGACGAGGACATGCGCATCGACATCTGGCAGCACGGCGGCACCACCTCGGTCGCGGCCACGGGCGGCGCGCAGGAGCGGCTGGCATCCGTACCGGCGCCCGCCCCGACACCGGAGTCCGCTCCATGATCGGCGTCTGCATTCCCGCCCACGATGAGGCGGACCTTATCGGGGCCTGTCTGGCGTCGATCAGCGCGGCGGCCGCGCAGGTGTTTCCGCGGGAGCCGGTGCGTGTCGTGGTGGTGGCGGACGCTTGCCGCGACGCCACGGCGGCGCTGGCGCGTGCGCACGGCTGCGACGTGCTGGAGATCGACGCGCGCTGCGTGGGCGCGGCCCGGGCTGCGGGCATGGACCATCTGGTCGGGCTCGGCGCCCGCTGGCTGTGCTGCACCGACGCCGACAGCCGCGTGCCCCCGCACTGGATCACGGCGCAACTGGCCTGCGCCAGCGATGCGGTTTGCGGCACCATCGGCGTCGAGGACTGGCACGAGCACCCGCTCCATGTGGCGCAGGCCTTCGCCACGCATTACCAGGACCGCAACGGGCACCGGCACATCCACGGGGCCAACCTGGGCCTTTCCGCGGCCGCCTACCGCCGCGCCGGCGGCTTTGCCGCACTGGTGGCGCACGAAGACGTGCGGCTGGTGGAGGCGCTGATCGCCCAGCAGGCGACCGTGGCGTGGGTGCGCGATCCGCGGGTGATCACCAGCGCCCGCCGCATCGCGCGAGCGCCCGAGGGCTTTGCCGCGTGGCTCCAGGCGCGCTGGCATGCGGACCCGGAGATGCCGATCGCCGTGGCGGCCTGAGCAGCCGGCCCGCGCGGCCCCCAGCTTTCGGCCCGGGTGGCTGGCGGGAGGCCTTCTGCCTCCAGGCAGGCCTAAGAGTGAAATAGGCCTCCAGCGCAATAACCACTAGGGTGCATTGCTATGTAATTTATAGCAATCTTATGGCGACCGCATCTCAGTGCGCACCCGCTGCCGCGTCGGCGCTGCCCGCGCTCGCCTTGATCGGGTGGGCCAGCCACACCAGCGGAATCAGCAGCATGAAGAGGATCGCCGAGGCGTAGAAGATGTCGTTGGCCGCCAGCATGAACGCCTGCTGGTTCACCAGGCGCTCCACCTGGCCCAGCGCCTGCTCGGGCGTGAGGCCGCTGGCCTGCAGGCCCTGCAGCGTCTGCGTGACGACGCCCGAGCCTTGCTGCAGCCCTTCGGTGAGCTGCGCATGGTGCAGCGTGGCGCGGCGTTCCCAGAGCGTGGTCGAGACCGACGTGCCGATCGCGCCGGCCGTGATGCGCATGAAGTTGGACAGCCCCGAGGCCGACGGAATGCGTGCCGGCGCGATCTCCGACAGCGTGATCGTCACCAGCGGAATGAAGAAGAACGCCATGGCGATCCCCTGGATGATCGTGGGCACCATGATGGTTGCCAGATCGGCCTGGGTGTTGAAGCGCGACCGCATCCACAGCACCAGCGCGAACACCAGGAAGGCAAACGTGGCGAAGCGCCGCGGATCGACCTTGGCGATGTTCTTGCCCACCACCGGCGACAGCACCAGCGCGAGCACGCCCACCGGCGCCAGCACTTCGCCGGCCTGCGTGGCGGTGTAGCCCATGTACTGCTGCAGCCACAGCGGCAGCAGCACCACGTTGCCGAAGAACAGGCCGTAGCCCACCGACGTGGCCAACGCGCCGGCCCAGAAATTGCGGATTCTGAACAGCGTGAGGTCCACCACCGGGTGCGGCTCGCCGCGCTCCCAGATCATGAAGGCGATGAAGCCCACCACGGCCGTCACGCCGCAGGCCACGACCCACGGCGAGGCGAACCAGTCGTGCTCCTTGCCGATGTCCAGCATCACCTGCATGGCCGCCACCCAGATCACCAGCAGCGCGAGGCCGATGGAGTCGATGGGCAGCGCGCGCCGCTCGGATTCGCGCTTGTGGAAGATGCTCCACGTGACCAGCACGGCCATGATCCCGACCGGCACGTTGATGTAGAAGATCCACGGCCAGCTCATGTTGTCGGTGATCCAGCCGCCCAGCAGCGGCCCCATCACCGGCGCGATGAGCGTGGTCATCGACCACATGGCCATCGCCAGCCCCGCCAGCGCCTTGGGGTAGCTGGAAAGCAGCAGCGACTGCGACAGCGGAATCATCGGCCCGGCCACGAAGCCCTGCAGCGCGCGGAAGGCGATCAGCGTGGCCATGTTGGGCGCGACGCCGCACAGCAGCGAGGCGATCACGAACAGCGTCACGCTGGCCACGAACAGGCGCACCTGTCCGAAGCGCTGCGACAGCCAGCCGGTGAGCGGCACGGCGATGGCATTGGCCACCGCGAAGCTGGTGATGACCCAGGTGCCCTGCGTGGGGCTCACGCCCAGGTCGCCCGCGATGGCGGGCAGGGACACGTTGGCGATCGACGTGTCCAGCACGTTCATGAACGTCGCGGCCGACAGGGCCAGCGTGCCCCACATGCGCGCGCTGCCTTCCAGGGGCGGCGGCGCCAGGGGCGGAGAAGTGGTGGCGGAAGACATGGTTCAGCGTTTTGTGGGAGTGGTTCTACGGCTGGCCCGCTCCGGCAGTGCGGAGCGGGTCTGTCTCGGGAAGAAGGCGAAGAGCGGTGCCGGGTCTGGTGCCGGTTCGAAGGGCCGGGCCGGCCGAGGTCAGTGCGAGGCGGTGGTGGCAGGCGCCATCGCCACCTGTGCGGTGCCCGTGGGCTTGGCCGGCGCCGCGGCCAGGGCGGACTTGTAGCCCGGGCCGGCATTGGCCGCGATGATGCGGGCCACATCGGCCTCGGCGCCCTTGTCCAGGTCCTGGTACACGGTGGTTTGCGCCACGGCCTGCGTGCGGGGCGCGTCGGCCAGCAGGTGGCCGCTGCGGTCCTGCGTGTTCACCGTCACGTCCATCGACAGGCCCACGCGCAGCGGGTGGGCGCGCAGCTGTTCGGCGTCCAGCGCGATGCGCACGGGCACGCGCTGCACCACCTTGATCCAGTTGCCCGTGGCGTTCTGCGCGGGCAGCAGCGCGAAGGCCGAGCCCGTGCCCACGCCCATGCCGGCGATGGTGCCGGTGTATTCCACCTTCTTGCCGTACAGGTCGGCCGTGAGCTTGGCGGGCTGGCCCAGGCGCAGGTTGCGCAGCTGGTTTTCCTTGAAGTTCGCGTCCACCCACACCTGGTTGAGCGGCACCACGGTCATCAGCGGCGTGCCGGCGGCCACGCGCTGGCCCAGTTGCACGGTGCGGCGCGCGACATAGCCGTCCACGGGGGCGGGCAGGTCGGTGCGGCGCGCGGCCAGATAGGCCTCGCGCACCTTGGCGGCGGCGGCCAGCACGTTGGGGTTCTGGTCCACGGCGATGCCCTGGGTGAGCGACTGGTTGCTGGCGAGCTGCTCGCGCGCCGACACCACGCCGGCCTCGGCCGCCGCCAGTGCGGTGCGGGCTGAATCAAGCTGGTTCTGGGCGTGGTTCAACTCTTCTTTCGAGACCGCGCCGTTGCCCGCCAGCGCCTGGCGGCGCCGCAGGTCGTCGGTGGCGCGTGCGATGTCGGAGCGGGCCTTGGCCACGTCGGCCTGGCGCAGGTTGATCTGCGCGGTGAGCGAACCGTTGTTGGAGTACAGCGTGCGCGCCTGGCGCACGGCCTGGGCGAGGCCGGCTTCGGCTTGCTCCAGCGCCACGGTGGCGTCGGCCGGGTCCAGCTTGACGAGCGGCGCGCCGGCCTTCACGAAGTCGGTGTCGTCGGCCAGGATGGACATGACCGTGCCGCCCGTCTGCGGCGTGATCTGGATCACGTTGCCCTGCACGTAGGCGTTGTCGGTGTCTTCGTAATGGCTGGCCACCAGCCAGTCGTACACGCCCCAGGCGCCGCCGGCCAGCACGACGACGACGGCGAGCGAGATGAGTGCCTTGCGGCGGCGGCCCTTGGCGGCGCCGGCATCTGCGGGGATGTTGGGGGTTTGCGGTGCGTTCATGGAAAAGGCTCCTCGCGTCGGAAATGCGTTGCGGTCTGAATGAAGGGAAACGGGCTCAATGCGCCGTGCTGGAGGTGGCGGCGGCTGCGGCAGGCGCCGTGGCGACGGCGCCCGTGCCAGCGGCAGCGCCAGGCATGGGGGCGGCATAGCCCCCGCCGAGGGCGCGGATGAGCGCGACCTGCGTGTCCAGGCGGCGGGCTTCCAGGTCCACGGCCTGACGGCGCTGCGCCAGCACGGCGGTCTCGGCGGTGAGCACGTTCAGGTAGTTACCGAGGCCCGCCTGGTAGCGCTGGCGGGCGATGTCGTAGGCGGCTTCGGCGGCTTCCTGCGCGTGGCGCTGCTCGGCCTGCTGGCGCTCGATCGAGCGGGACGACGCCAATTGGTCGGCCGCGTCATGCACGGCGTCGATCAGCGCGGCGTTGTAGCTCTCGACCGCCGCATCCACATCGGCTGCCTTGCCGCGCAGGTTGGCGCGCAGGCGGCCGGAATCGAAGATCGGCAGGCGGACCGCCGGGCCGATTCCCCATTCCTTGCTGCCCGCCTGGGCGAAATGGTCCAGCCCGATGGACGACAGGCCGAGGAACGCGGTGAGGTTCACGTTCGGATAGAACTGCGCCTTGGCCACGGCCACGTCCTGCGTGGCGGCTTCCACGCGCCAGCGCGCGGCGGCCACGTCCGGCCGGCGGCCCAGCAGGTCGGCCGGCAAGGTGCTGGGAATTGCTATCGAATGAATAGCGTCAAGGGCAGGAAAATCCAGGGCAGCCGCGGCATTCGGCTGTCCCACCAGGGCGCCCAGGGCGTTGCGTGTCAGCGCGATCTGTTCCTGGATCGCCTCGATCTGCTGGCGTGCCTCGGGCAGGCCGCCCTCGCTCTGGCGCCGCTCCAGTTGCGTGTCCAGGCCGGCATCCACCCGGTCGCGCACCAGGCGCAGCGTTTCGTTGCGCTGGGCCAGCGTGCGCTCGGCCACGCCCAGTTGGGCCTTCAGGCGCGCCAGCTGGAAATAGCTCCGGGCGACGTTGCTGGCCAGCAGCAGGCGGGCCGCCTGGGCGTCGGCCTGCGCGGCGTTGGCGCTGCCCAGGGCGGATTCGAGCGCCGCGCGGTTCTTGCCGAAGAAGTCGATCTCCCAACTGCCGGTCAGGCGGCCCGTGCCGCTGTTGAGCACGCTGCCGGCCAGCGGTGGCGGGTACGGCCCGTTGGCGCTGTAGAGCTGGCGGGTCACATCCAGGCTGCCGTTGAGCTGCGGGCCGTCGGCGGCGCGCGCGGTTTCGATGAACGCCTGGGCACGTGCGATGCGCGCCTCGGTCGCCTTCAGGTTGGGGTTGGTGGCCAGCGCCCGGTCGATGAGCGCGTCCAGCTGGCTGTCGCCGAAGCCCAGCCACCAGTCGGTGGGCAGGGTGGATTCGGCAAAGGCCTTCTGCGCGGCGCCCGTGCTGCCGGCAGGGGCGGTCAGCCCGAGCGAAGCGGCATCGCGCATCTGCGCGTGCGGCGCGATGCCCGACATGTCGGCGCAGGCCGTCAGGCCCGGCAGCGCCAGCAGCGCGATGGCCAGCGTGGCGAAATACTGCAGCGCGCCGCGCAAGGGGCTGCTGGAAGAGGGCTCGGCGGCCGGTGCGGCGCCGTCCAGGGCCGTGTCGGCCGTGGCGTGCGAGGGGTGGTCGAAAGTGGCGTTCATGGCTTGCTGACTCTCAGGAAAGACTGGGGGTGCCCGTGTCGGCGGCAGCGCCTAGCGCTTGCAGGTTGCCGTGGATGCGCTGCAGGAAATCCTGCAGCTGGCGGTACTCGGCCGGCTGGAAGCCCTGGGCGCAGATCTGCTGCACGCCGCCCAAGATGTCGGGAATCTGCGCGGCCGCCGCATGCCCTTCGGGCGTGAGTTCGATGTGCACGACCCGGCGGTCTTCCAGCGAGCGGGTGCGTGTGCACAGGCCCTTGGCTTCCAGCCGGTCCAGCAGGCGCGTCATGCCGCCAGCGTCGAGCTGGCACAGGCGCGCCAAGCCCGCCACGGTGTTTTCGTGCTTCAGGTACAGGCGCAGCAGCGGCTTCCATTGCGCATCGGTCAGGCCCAGGGGCTCCATGCGGCGCTCGATCTCGCTGGCGACGATGCAGACGATGCGACGCATCTGGTAGCCGATGCTTTCTTCCACCAGAAAAGGAATGCCCGCCACGGTCACAGGAGAGGGGGGCAGGCCGGGTGCAGGTGTTTTGCGGACGTCGATCATGGCCGCAACAATAATTGTCTAGACAAACATTGTCAAGTCGCTATTTGCCATGTCGGGTTCGCGAGGCCGCTCAACTGCCGGTGGAGGCGTAGTGGCGCAGGCCCAGGCGCCACGCGCCGAAAGCCGCCGCCAGAAAGGCGAAGCCGGCCAGCGGCGACACCCAGCCCACCCAACCGGGCGCGCCCAGCGGGTCCGGGTGCGACAGGATCGCCAGGCCCGGGTAATAGGCCACGCAGGCCAGCGGGACGGCGAACGTCAGCAGCCGGCGGAACCACTGCGCGTACAGCGCCAGCGGGTATTGCGCGGCCTGCACGCCGCCGTAGGTGAGCACATTGGCGATTTCCAGGCTCTCGACGGTCCAGAACGCCAGCGTGCCCTGCAGCACCAGAATGCCCAGGAACAAGGCCACCCCGCCCGCCACGGCCCAGGCCGTCAGGGCCACGGTGGCAGGGGTCCAGTCGATCGGTGCCTGCGTGGTGGCGAACGCCAGCACCGCCAGGCCCTGCAGCAGCCGGCCCAGCCGGCTGAGGCGCAGGTCGTGCCCCATGAGCTGCAGCGCCAGCGGACGCGGGCGAAGCAGCAACCGGTCGAACGCGCCGGTGCGCAGAAATTCGGTGCCGAGCACATCGAAGCCACGCCCCAGCGCGTCCGCCACCGCGAACATGCAATTCACCAAGCCGTAGAACAGCGCGACTTCGCCCAGGCCCCAGCCCTGCACGCTGCCGAAGCGGTGGAACAGTGCCCATACCGCGATCACTTCGATACCCGTGGCAAGAAACTGACCCACGGCCATCAGCAACGCCGACGCGGGGTAGCGCGCCTGCGCGTGCAGCGATGCGCCAGCCAGCCGAATGAAGAGTGCGAACGATCCCATCTCAGCCGCCTTGGATTTCAAGGTGGCGCAAGGTGCGCCCCATCGCCAGGCGGCCCAGCGCCACCAGCACGGCGATCCAGAACGCTTGCAGCGCCAGCCCCGCCGCCGCCTGACCGCCGGTCCATTGCCCGAAGTACAGGCGCGAGGGAATGTCCAGCAGCCCGGCCAGCGGCTGCACGATGAGCGCCCATTGCCAGGCGTCTGGCAGCAGCGTCAGCGGCAGCAGGTTGCCCGAGAGCACCACCACCGCCGGCACGGCGAGCGCATTGATGCCGCGCTCGTTCAGCGCTGCGGCCGCCGCCACGTTCAGCAGCATCACGAGTGCGGTGGACAACAGCACCGCCAGCCCCGCCGAGACGGAAAACGCCAGCATCGCAGCCGCACCGGCCGGGGGCTGCCAGGACCACTCGCGCCAGCCCAGCAGCGGCAGCAGCAGCGCGGAGAAAACCACCATGAGCGCCAGCCGCGGCAGCACGCGCGCGGCGATCCAGCCGGCGCTGCGCGCAAACCACAGCCCGTAGGCGTCCACCGGCCGAAGGCGGTCGTAGGCGACGGCGCCCGTGCGCACAGCCTGCGCCACTTCCGGGTCGCCCGACCACGGCAGCAGCGCGAGCAACCCCTGCGCCAGCCACGTGTAAGTGATGGCCTGCTGCAGCGGCATGGGCGCGCCCGAAGCGGCGGAGCCGCCGTAGAACGCGGCCAGCACCATCACCTTGATGCCGCCCCACCAGCACTGCGTGCCGAAGCCCGCCAGCGCGGCCGTGCGGTATTGCAGCATCTGCAGAAAGCGCGAAACGAAGGCCGCGGTGTAGGGCCGCAGCGCGAGCGGGGGCCTCATGCCTCGGCCGCGCCGTGCAGGGCGTAAAAGCGCGCGATGACTTCTTCGATCGCCAGGCCTTCCAGGCGGATGTCCTGCACCTCGTGCGCGGCCACCAGTTGCGCGATGAGGGCCGGCGCCGTCGTCTGCGCAGGATCGAACCCCAGCACCAGCGTGCGGCCTTCGCGGGCATGGACGGAGACGCCCGGTTGCGGCGCCAGCGAGGGCGCGTCGTGGCCGAAGTCCACCACCAGGCGCCGCTCTGCCATCACCTGGGCGCGCAGGGCTTCGACGGGGCTGTCGGCCAGCACGCGGCCATGGCCGATCACGATCACCCGCTCGGCCAGGGCCTCGATGTCGTGCATGTCGTGCGTGGTGAGCAGCACGGTCGTGCCGCGCTCTCGGTTGGCGCGGCGCACGAAGTCCCGCACCGCGAGCTTGGAGGGCGCATCCAGGCCGATGGTGGGCTCGTCGAGAAACAGGATGTCGGGCTCGTGCAGCAGCGCCGCCGCGATCTCTGCGCGCATGCGCTGGCCCAGCGAAAGCTGGCGCACGGGCTGCGCCAGCACGCTCTCCAGCGACAGCAGCGTCACCAGTTCATCGCGAGCGCGGCGGTAGCGCCGTTCGTCCACGCGGTAGATGTCCCGCAGCAGATCGAAGCCCTCGCCCACCGGCAGATCCCACCAGAGCTGGGTGCGCTGGCCGAACACCACGCCGATGTGCGCGACGTGGCGCTCGCGGTCGTCGCTGGGGTGGCGGCCATCGATCTCAACACGCCCGCCATCGGGCCGCAGAATGCCGGACAGGATCTTGATGGTGGTGGATTTGCCCGCGCCGTTGGGCCCGATGAAGCCCAGCAATTCGCCGCGCTCCAGCGTGAACGACACGCCCGACAACGCCGCCACCGTGCGCGTGCGCCGGTGCAGCAACCCGCGCAGCGCGCCGCCCAGGCCTGGCGCGCGCTCGGCGATGCGGTAGGTCTTGACGAGCTCGTCGACGAGGATGTGGGCCATGGGAGAAGCGCCGGAGGACCGGCATTGCGGGGTGTTGGAACGGGGGCGCGATTCTATCGGCGCCGTACCCAGCGCACCATGCCATGCCGCGCAGCCTTGCCCGGGTGCAACGCTGCGGCCAGGACCGGCTTCAGTGCTGGCCGGTGCGCGCCAGGTAGCGCTTGCGCCAGAACAGCGCGATCAGCGAAACGGCGATCACCATCATCGAACCCATCGCCCACCAAAAGCCATCTTGCTTGTGCACGAGCGGAATGAATTCGAAGTTCATGCCGAAGATGCCGGCGATGAGGTTCAGCGGCAGGAACACGGCGGTGAGCGCCGTCAGCGTGCGCATGATGTCGTTGGTGCGGTTGCTCTGCACGCTGAAGTGCATCTGCACGGCGGTCTCGGTGCTCTGCTCCAGCCGGCGCACGTGGTGCACCACGCGTTCGATGTGCTCCAGCACGTCGCGGCTGCGCACCTTGAGCAGGTCCAGTTCGCGCTCTAGCGCCGGGGTTTCGGGCTCGGGCCAGGTTTCGACCGCGTCGATCCAGTCCTGCACGGCGGTGTTCTGGTCTTCGCAGATCTCGTCGAGCTGGTGCAGCGCGAGCCGCGCTTCCAACAGCGCATTCCAGTTGGCGAAGCGTGCCCGGGGCTTGAGCAGTTCGGACTGCCAGTGGTCGAGCTGGCGGCTCAGTTCGCGGCGCAGGTCCAGGTAGCCGTCCACGATGAGGTTGACGACCCGCATCATCAGATCGGCGGGCGACGTCGGCAGGCGCCCCGCGGGCGACGCGCCTGGCCGGGGATCGCGCTGCGCCTCGCCACGCGCGGCGGCCAGCAGGCGCGACGCGTAGGCATCGCGCACCGCGCAGTCGGACGGGTGCACCGACAGCAGCACCTGGTCGAACACCGCGAACCCCACGGGGCTGGTGTCGATGCGCCGCAAGACGGGCGGGCCGCTCATGCGTTCCGGCGGCGTTGCGGTCGCTGTGGGCGCAGAGGGAAGACTGGACGGCGCCGTCCCCGCACCAGTGGCTGCCAGCCGGCGAAACACCAGCAGGTCGTACTGCGAGGTGTAGTCGTAGTGCGATGGCAGTTGCGCGTTCAGCAGGTCGGACACGTGCAGGTCCACCAGTTGCAGTCCGGTAGTGGCCTGCAGCGCGGCCTGCACCAGGCCCAGTTGCTCGCCGAAGGCCGCCCGTGTGCAGGAGATCCAGAAAAAGCCTGCGGCCGGGGGCTGGGAGGGCAGGGCGGCCAGCTCGGTGGCGTTGCCCTGGTGGATGTGAAAGATGCGCATGAAGGCCTGGGGCAGGACAGGGCGGGGAGGGCCGGCGCCTGCACCGCAGGCGGGCAGGCGCCGCTGGCGGTCTGGTTTACTTTTGCAGCAACCGTGCCGCGTCGCGGGCGAAGTACGTCAGCACGCCGTCGGCGCCCGCGCGCTTGAAGGCCAGCAGGCTTTCCATCATCACCGCGTCGTGGTCGAGCCAGCCGTTGGCGGCAGCGGCCTTGAGCATCGCGTATTCGCCGCTCACCTGGTAGGCGAAGGTCGGCACGCGGAATTCGTCCTTCACGCGGCGCACCACGTCCAGGTACGGCATGCCGGGCTTGACCATCACCATGTCGGCGCCTTCGGCGATGTCCAGCGCCACCTCGCGCAGAGCCTCGTCGGTGTTGCCCGGGTCCATCTGGTAGACGTTCTTGTCGGCTTTGCCCAGGGCCCCGCGCGTGCCCACGGCATCGCGGAACGGGCCGTAGAACGCGCTGGCGTACTTGGCGCTGTAGGCCATGATGCGGGTGTGGATGTGGCCCTGCACCTCCAGCGCCTCGCGGACCGCGCCGATGCGCCCGTCCATCATGTCGCTGGGCGCGACGATGTCCACGCCCGCCTCGGCATGCGTGAGCGCCTGGCCCGTGATGATCTCCACCGTCTCGTCGTTGATGATGTATCCGGTGGCGTCGAGCACGCCGTCCTGGCCGTGGCTGGTGTAGGGGTCCAGCGCCACGTCGGTCATCACACCGAGGCCAGGGAATTCTTTCTTGAGCGCCCGCACCACGCGGGGAATCAAGCCTTCGGGGTTCAGCGCTTCCTTGCCGTCGGGCGTCTTCAGGGCCGGGTCGATGGCCGGAAAAAGCGCCAGCACCGGAATGCCCAGCTTCACGCAGTCTTCGGCCACGGGCAGCAGCAGATCGAGGCTCAGGCGCTCCACGCCCGGCATGGAGGAAACCGCCTCGCTGCGGCCCTGGCCCTCATGCACGAAGACCGGGTAGATCAGGTCGTGCGGCGTGACTGCATGCTCGCGCACGAGGTTGCGGGTGAAGGCATCGCGGCGCAGGCGGCGCGGCCGGTTCTGGGGGAATGGGGTGGGGCTGGACAGATGCATCCCGAAATTGTGCGCCACATTGCCGCGCGGCCCGTGCGCAGGGCGCCGCGCCGCCGTGCCCTGGGACAAAAAGTCATGAACTTTCTTGGCCGCTTGCGGGCATGTGTGCTTTCCGCACCAAGTGCCTTTTTGGCGCCTGCCCGGCACGTACACTGCGGCCATGCTCTGGGTCAAAGCCTTTCACATCGTCTTCGTGGCCAGTTGGTTCGCCGGACTGTTCTACCTGCCACGGATCTTCGTCAACCTGGCCATGGTGGCCCCCGGATCGGCGGCCGAGCGCGACCGGCTCTTGATCATGGCCAGGAAGCTTCTTCGCTTCACCACGATCCTCGCCGTGCCGGCGATCGCCCTCGGGCTCTGGCTCTATCTGGGCTATGGCATCGGCCGCGGGCCGGGCAACGGCTGGATGCACGCCAAGCTCATGGTGGTGGTGCTCGCGGTGGGCTACCACCACGCCTGCAGCGTACTGCTGCGCAAACTGGCCAGCGGGCAAAGCCGGCGCAGCCATCGGTGGTTCCGCTGGTTCAATGAAGTGCCGGTGCTGCTGCTCGTGGCGGCAGTGGTGCTGGTCGTCGTCAAACCCTTTTAAACCCATCAAGCGCTGGCCGCGCGCCCCCTCGACGTGCACAAGACATCCGCCTGGCCCCTGGCGCTGATCTACGCGGCCCTCGTGGTCTTCGCCAGCCTGTTTCCTTTCGACGGCTGGCGCGAACAGGGCATCTCGCCCTGGGTCTTCCTGACGGCGCGCATTCCGCCGCCGTACTGGACCTGGTTCGACGTCAACATCAACATCGCGGGCTACGCACCCTTCGGCTTCCTGCTGGCGCTGGCCCTGCTGCGCACCGGCTGGCCACGGGCCGCGGTGCCGCTCGCGGCGCTGGCCGGTGGGCTGCTGGCGATGCTGATGGAGTTTCTGCAGATCTACCTGCCGCGGCGCGTGCCCTCCAACATGGATCTGGTGCTGAACGCGCTGGGGACCCTGGCCGGAGCGCTGCTGGCCACCTTGCTGGAACGGCTGGGCGCGCTGGACCGATGGAGCCGGCTGCGCGCGCGCTGGTTCGTGCCCGACGCCAGCGGGGCCCTGGCGCTGCTCGCGCTCTGGCCGGTGGCGCTGCTGTTTCCAGCGGCGGTGCCGTTCGGGCTGGGCCAGATGTGGGAGCGGCTCGAAATTGCGCTCGAAGATCTGCTGTCCGACACGCCTTTTCTGGACTGGCTGCCGATGCGCGAAACGCCTCTTGAGGCCCTGTCGCCCAGCGCCGAACTGCTTGCCGTGATGCTGGGTCTGCTGGTGCCGTGCCTGCTGGGCTATTGCGTGATCCGCCATATCGGCCGCCGCGTGGCGTTCTCGCTCGCCACCGTCGTGGCCGGCGTGTCGGTGACCGCCCTGTCTTCGGCGCTCAGCTACGGGCCGGCGCATGCGTGGGAATGGCTGGGCACCCCGGCCCGCGTGGGCGTGTGGGCCGGCATGGCGGTGGCGCTGATGCTGGTCGGCCTGCCCCGCCGCGCCAGCGCAGCGGTGTTGCTGCTGCTGCTGATGCTGCAGCTCAACATCCTCAACCAGGCGCCCACGAGCGCCTACTTCGCCGACACGCTGCAGGCCTGGGAGCAGGGCCGCTTCATCCGCTTTTATGGCATCGGCCAGTGGCTGGGCTGGCTCTGGCCCTATGTCACGCTGGTCTATGTGGTGCAGCGCGTGGCGCGGCGGGACCGCGAGACGGCTTAGGCCGACACGCCGCCGCGCACCGGCTCCTAAAATGCCCGAATGACCGACACCCCCACGCCGCCAGCCGCGCAGCCTGGCTACTACGCCCGCCACATCTTCTTTTGCCTGAACGACCGCACCAACGGTGAAGACAGCTGCGCCCACCATGGCGCGCAGGCTGCGTTCGACCGGTGCAAGTCCCAGGTCAAGGCCGCCGGTCTCTCCGGCCCCGGCAAGGTGCGGGTGAACAAGGCCGGCTGCCTGGACCGCTGCGCCGGCGGGCCCGTCGCCGTGGTCTACCCCGAAGGGACCTGGTACACCTTCGTGGACGGCAGCGACATCGACGAAATCGTGGAGTCGCACCTCAAGAACGGCCAGATCGTCGAGCGGTTGCTCACCCCACCGGAACTCGGGCGCTGATCGCCCTAGTTTCGATTTTTAAGCCATTTTGGCTGTCCGCCCTAGTGGTTATTGCGCTGACAGCTATCAATTAAATAGCAAATCAACGTGAATGCCCAGACTGAACGCCTGACCCTTGCCGGAGCGGCCGGTGCCATCGAAGCGGCCCGCGACGCGGCCCAGGTGGCCGACGACGGCCCGTCGCGCGGCGTCGCCGTGATCGCCCATCCGCATCCCCTGTTCGGCGGCGCCATGGACAACAAGGTGGTGCAGACCCTGGCGCGCGCCTTTGTGCACAGCGGATGGACCGCGGTGCGCTTCAATTTTCGCGGCGTCGGCGCCAGCGCCGGCACGCACGACGCCGGGCAGGGCGAGCTGGAGGATTTCCTGGAAGTGATTCGCCAGACGGCGCCCGACGGACCGCTGGCCCTGGCCGGGTTCTCGTTCGGCGCCTTCGTCACCAGCCACGCCGTGGAGCGGCTCTGGGGCGAGCGCGCCATCGAGCGCATCGTGCTCGTCGGCACCGCGGCCAGCCGTTTCACGGTGGCGCCCGTACCGGCGGAGGCCCATGACCGCACGCTCATCGTGCACGGCGAGCAGGACGACACGGTGCCGCTCGCGGCCGTCATGGACTGGGCGCGGCCGCAGATACTCCCCGTCACAGTCGTACCGGGCGGCGGGCATTTCTTTCACGGACAATTGCCGCTCCTGAAAAACTTGGTGTCCCGCCATCTGCTGGCGGGGAACTGACCGCCGCTCAGCCGCTCCCTCTACCGCACCGCGCGCGATCGGCCGCGGTCGCAACCGCCGTTCCGTTCCACCGTTTCCTGTCCGAATGCCTGTTTCCATGAAGATTCTCCTGCCCACGCTGCGCTCCTTCGTTCTTGCCGCCGTGCTGGCCCCTGCCGTCCTGTGGGCGCAAGGGCAGGCCCCCCAGCCGCCCGAAATCGCCGCGCGCAATTACCTGCTCCTCGATGTGACGGCGGGCCAGGTGCTGGCCTCCAAGGACATCGACGCACCGGTGGAGCAGGCGTCCCTCACCAAGCTCATGACGGGCTACCTGGTCTTCGACGCGCTGCGCGCCAAGAAGATCACCCTGGAGCAGAAGCTGCCCGTGAGCGTGCTGGCCTGGAAGATGCCAGGCTCCCGCATGTTCATCGACCCCAAGATGCAGGTGCCGGTGGAAGACCTCATCAAGGGGATGATCGTGCAGTCGGGCAACGACGCCACCATGGCGCTCGCCGAAGGCGTGGGCGGCACCGCCGAGAACTTCGTCAAGCTCATGAACGACCAGGCCAAGGCCTTGGGCATGAAGAACACGGCGTACAAGAACCCCGAGGGGTTGACCGAGCCGGGCCATACCACCACCGCGCGCGATCTGGGCGTGCTGGCCACCCGCTTGATGCAGGACTTTCCGGAGTACATGCATTACTACGCGACCAAGCACTACGCCTACCCCGGCACGCCACCCTCCAATGGCACCAACCGCAATTCGCTGCTGTTCCGTGATCCCACGGTAGACGGCCTCAAGACCGGCCACACCGCCGCCGCCGGCTACTGCCTGGTGGCCACGTCCAAGCGCGACTTCCCGAATGTCGGCCAGCGCCGCCTGTTGTCCATCGTGCTTGGGGCCTCCAGCGAGAACGCCCGCGCGAACGAAAGCCAGAAGCTCCTGAACTGGGGCTACACCGCTTTCGACGCCGTCAAGCTGTTCGATGCCGGCCAGCCCGCTGCCACGCCCGCGGTCTGGAAGGGCAAGCAAAACACTATCAAGATCGGCCGTCCGGACGCCATCGTGGTCACCGTGCCAGCCGGCAGCGCAGGCAAGGTCACGACGCAGATCGTGCGCACCGATCCGCTCGTCGCGCCTTTCACCAAGGGCCAGTCGATCGGAACGCTCAAGGTCTCGCTGGGCGAGCAGCAGATCGCCGAAGTGCCGCTGGTGGCGCTGGAGGCCGTGGAGCAGGCCGGCATCTTCGGCCGCGCCTGGGACGCCATGCGCCTGTGGATCAAGTGACACGCGGCGGGCCGGTGGACGGCCCGGCGATTGCTCCGGTCACACCAACCTGCTACACTAGAAAGCTTTTCGGAATTTCCGAAGGGATTCACGTTTTCGTTTTTCACGAAGCATTTCACGTTTAGGGACGTATTCATGCCAACCATCAATCAACTGGTCCGTCAGGGGCGCGAGGTCGAAAAGATCAAGTCCAAGAGCCCTGCGATGGAAAACTCTCCCCAGCGCCGCGGCGTGTGCACCCGTGTGTACACCACGACGCCAAAGAAGCCTAACTCCGCTCTGCGGAAGGTCGCAAAGGTTCGCCTGACCAACGGTTTCGAAGTCATTTCCTACATCGGCGGCGAAGGCCACAACCTGCAAGAACACAGCGTCGTGCTGGTTCGCGGCGGTCGTGTCAAGGACTTGCCCGGTGTGCGTTACCACATCGTGCGCGGCTCGCTCGACTTGCAAGGCGTGAAAGACCGCAAGCAAGCGCGCTCCAAGTACGGTGCCAAGAAGCCCAAGGCCAAGTAAGCCCTGCGCTTTTGCACAAGAATTTTCGGTGCTGTTCCCGCGTGGCGCGGTGATGCAGCGTAGTGGCCCCAAACGCAGGTTGTCTGCGCGGGTCGAGTAAGTGGGAGTCCTTCATTGGCTCTCGCGGTGTCTGAAAAGATGCCAACTGAAGCAAAGATAGAGGTAAAAAATGCCACGTCGTCGCGAAGTCCCCAAACGTGAAATCCTGCCGGATCCCAAGTTCGGCAATGTAGAGCTGTCCAAATTCATGAACGTGATCATGGAAGGCGGCAAAAAGGCAGTGGCAGAGCGCATCATTTACGGCGCTCTGGAACTGATCGAGAAGAAGCATCCTGACAAGGACCCTCTGGAAGCCTTCACCGTTGCCATCAACAACGTGAAGCCCATGGTCGAAGTGAAGTCCCGCCGCGTGGGCGGTGCGAACTACCAGGTTCCCGTGGAAGTGCGCCCCGTGCGCCGTCTGGCGCTGTCGATGCGCTGGATCAAGGAAGCCGCCCGCAAGCGCGGCGAAAAGTCGATGGCGCAACGCCTGGCCAACGAACTCCTGGAAGCCACGGAAGGCCGTGGCGGCGCGATGAAACGCCGTGACGAAGTGCACCGCATGGCCGAAGCCAACAAGGCATTCAGCCACTTCCGCTTCTAAGCCTTCAGGCTTTTTCCGGTGCAAACGTAAGGCCGCTGGCATTTTCTGCCTGCGGCCTTATCTTGATTCAGGTCACCGGCAAATTGTGGTGCTGCGTCGCAACCGCGGGTGGCCCATCACACGAACACAACGTTCAACCAAGGATTTACCATGGCTCGCAAGACCCCCATCGAGCGCTACCGCAATATCGGTATCTCGGCCCACATCGACGCTGGCAAGACCACGACGACCGAGCGGATTCTTTTCTACACCGGTGTGAACCACAAGATCGGTGAAGTGCATGACGGCGCAGCCACCATGGACTGGATGGAGCAAGAGCAAGAGCGCGGCATCACGATCACTTCGGCTGCCACCACCTGCTTCTGGAGCGGCATGGACCGTTCGTTCGCAGAACACCGCATCAACATCATCGACACCCCCGGCCACGTGGACTTCACCATTGAGGTGGAGCGCTCCATGCGCGTGCTGGACGGTGCCTGCATGGTGTATTGCGCTGTGGGCGGCGTGCAGCCCCAGTCGGAAACCGTGTGGCGCCAGGCGAACAAGTACAAGGTTCCCCGTCTCGCGTTCGTGAACAAGATGGACCGTACCGGTGCCAACTTCTTCAAGGTCGTCGAGCAGATGAAGCTGCGCCTGAAGGCCAACCCCGTGCCGATCGTGATCCCGATCGGTGCCGAGGAAAACTTCACGGGCGTGGTTGATCTGCGGAAGATGAAGGCCATCATCTGGGACGAAGCCTCGCAAGGCATGAAGTTCAACTTCGAAGAAATCCCTGCCGACCTGCTGGAAACGGCCAAGGAATGGCGCGAGAAGATGGTCGAGGCAGCTGCCGAGGCTTCCGAAGAGCTGATGAACAAGTACCTGGAAGAAGGTGATTTGTCTGAAGAGGAAATCACCCACGGCCTGCGTACGCGCGCTATCGCCTGCGAAATCCAGCCCATGCTCTGCGGCACGGCGTTCAAGAACAAGGGTGTTCAGCGCATGTTGGACGCCGTGATCGAACTCATGCCTTCGCCAGTGGACATTCCACCGGTTGGCGGTACCGATGATGACGAGCAGCCAACGAGCCGCAAGGCCGATGACTCGGAAAAGTTCTCTGCCCTGGCATTCAAGCTGATGACCGACCCGTTCGTGGGCCAGTTGACCTTCGTGCGTGTGTATTCCGGCGTTCTCTCCAAGGGCGACACGGTGTACAACCCCGTGCGCGGCAAGAAGGAGCGCATCGGCCGTATCGTGCAGATGCACGCCAACAACCGCGAAGAAGTCGATGAAATCCGCGCTGGCGACATCGCCGCCTGCGTGGGCCTCAAGGACGTGACGACCGGCGAAACGCTGTGCGATCCTTCCGCCATCGTGACGCTGGAGCGCATGGTGTTCCCCGAGCCCGTGATCCGTCAGGCTGTGGAGCCCAAGTCGAAGGCCGACCAGGAAAAGATGGGTATCGCACTGGGCCGTCTGGCTGCAGAAGATCCATCGTTCCGCGTGAGCACCGACGAAGAATCCGGCCAGACCATCATCGGCGGCATGGGCGAGCTCCACCTTGAAATCATCGTGGACCGCATGAAGCGCGAATTCGGCGTGGAAGCCAACGTGGGCAAGCCGCAAGTGGCCTACCGCGAAACCATCCGCAAGACGGTGGAAGAGGCCGAAGGCAAATTCGTTCGCCAATCCGGTGGTAAGGGCCAGTACGGCCACGTCGTGCTCAAGATCGAGCCGAACGAAGCCGGCAAGGGTATCGAGTTCGTCGATGCGATCAAGGGCGGTGTGGTGCCTCGCGAGTACATCCCAGCGGTGGAAAAGGGCATCAACGAAGCCGTGACGCAAGGCGTGCTGGCGGGATACCCCGTGGTGGACGTCAAGGTCACGCTGCACTTCGGTTCGTACCACGATGTGGACTCGAACGAACTGGCGTTCAAGATGGCTGCCATCTTCGGTTTCAAGGAAGGTTGCCGCAAGGCCAACCCCGTGATCCTCGAGCCAATGATGGCGGTGGAAGTGGAAACCCCGGAAGACTACGCCGGCACGGTGATGGGTGACTTGTCATCCCGCCGCGGCATGGTGCAGGGCATGGACGACATGGTCGGTGGCGGCAAGGCCATCAAGGCAGAAGTGCCCCTGTCCGAAATGTTCGGCTACTCGACCTCGCTGCGCTCTGCAACGCAAGGCCGTGCGACCTACACGATGGAATTCAAGCACTACAGCGAAGCCCCTCGCAATGTGTCGGAAGCCATCATGGCTGCACGCACCAAGTAATTGGTCAAAGGAGGGTTCGTTCCGCGAGCCCTTTTGGTTGGTTTGAATGAAATGGGCTGTCAGCGTTTATTGAATGAGCGCTGACAGCTATCGAATCAGTAGCAAGTTTCTTGCAATCTGCGATCCGGTGCCGTCCTGTTGCCCTGTGCGGGATGAATCAGCAACCGAATGCAGACGTTAAACCCTGACACAGGCATTGCTCTTTGGAGATTCAAAATGGCAAAAGGTAAGTTCGAACGTACCAAGCCCCACGTGAACGTGGGCACGATCGGTCACGTGGACCATGGCAAGACGACGCTGACGGCGGCCATCGCCACGGTGCTGTCCGCCAAGTTCGGCGGCGAAGCCAAGAAGTACGACGAAATCGATGCGGCTCCTGAAGAAAAGGCCCGCGGCATCACCATCAATACCGCCCACGTGGAATACGAAACGGCTGCCCGCCATTACGCCCACGTGGACTGCCCAGGCCACGCTGACTATGTGAAGAACATGATCACCGGTGCCGCCCAGATGGACGGCGCCATCCTTGTGTGCTCGGCCGCTGACGGCCCAATGCCCCAGACGCGTGAGCACATCCTGCTGGCCCGCCAAGTGGGTGTGCCTTACATCATCGTGTTCCTGAACAAGTGCGACATGGTGGACGACGAAGAGCTGCTGGAACTCGTCGAGATGGAAGTGCGCGAACTCCTGGACAAGTACGACTTCCCAGGCGACGACACCCCCATCGTGCGCGGCTCCGCCAAGCTCGCCCTGGAAGGCGACAAGGGCAAGCTGGGCGAAGAAGCCATCATGAAGCTGGCTGATGCCCTGGACACCTACATCCCCACGCCAGAGCGCGCTGTGGACGGCGCATTCCTGATGCCCGTGGAAGACGTGTTCTCCATCTCCGGTCGTGGCACCGTGGTGACCGGCCGTATCGAGCGCGGCATCATCAAGGTCGGCGAAGAAATCGAAATCGTCGGTATCCGCGACACGCAAAAGACCACCTGCACCGGCGTGGAAATGTTCCGCAAGCTGCTGGACCAAGGCCAGGCTGGCGACAACGTCGGTCTGCTGCTGCGCGGCACCAAGCGTGAAGACGTCGAGCGTGGCCAAGTGCTGTGCAAGCCCGGCTCCATCAAGCCGCACACGCACTTCACCGCCGAGGTGTACGTGCTGTCCAAGGACGAAGGTGGCCGTCACACGCCTTTCTTCAACAACTACCGTCCTCAGTTCTACTTCCGCACGACCGACGTGACCGGTGCCATCGAGCTGCCGGCCGACAAGGAAATGGTCATGCCAGGCGACAACGTGTCGATCACCGTCAAGCTGATCAACCCCATCGCCATGGAAGAAGGCCTGCGCTTCGCCATCCGTGAAGGCGGCCGTACCGTCGGCGCCGGCGTCGTGGCAAAGATCATTGCTTAAG
>NZ_FMZC01000010.1:190180-201292 GCF_900102625.1 Paracidovorax valerianellae | reverse complement strand
AACGTGTGCTGCAGGTACAGCAGCCCCGCCACCAAGCGTGGGGGCAAGGCTGGCCGGCCGCGGCTGGAAGTGAACGACACCCCGAACGTGCGCTCGATCTCGGCCCAATCGATCAACTCGGCCAGCTTGACCAGCGGGTGTTTCATGTTGATCTGCTCGTCCAGCCGTGGACGGAACAGCTCTGCCGTTTGCGGTTGCGAAGGGTTCGGGGCCATCGGACTCCTCGGAGGAATTTGCAAGAAAACAGGTACTGGCAAAACCATACCTTGCAAATCCGGCGCCCATCAATCAGCAAAACTGCGCACCAGATCAATGACTTGCGGGTTGTTCAGGGCGGACTACTTACAGCTCTCCGCACTCAGAGAGAATGTGCAGGTGCGGCCGGGCTCTTCCCGCCAGTGGTGCTTGTCCATCTCTGGAGTACACGACAGGTCTTCAAGCAAACTCGTTGCGCGGTCGCTGGAACACACCAGCACAACCACGCCCCTGTCACCTCGTTGAAGGGATATGGCGTTTGAGCCCAGTTCTGGCTTCAACGAGGAATTGTCTTCAAAGGCCATATCGACAAGCTGCTGGTCGCTAAGCTCTTTCGTGCCCGTTCCATACACAACGGCGGCATCCACATGGGCGGTGAGCTTTGTCAGAGCCGATGCAGCACTATTCATTTTTGGCTCTTGATTGCTTGAGCACGCAATCAGGGCGCAGTTCAACAACACAAGCAGCACATATCTGAACACCATTCTCAGTTCCTCCAGAAAACGTACTTACCGGTCGACTGGGCCTTTCCGGTATCCAGATTCCAGTTCTCAAGGTTATCAATGAAGAAAGTACTTCTCCCCTCTACCGCTGCTTCAATCCCCTGCCACACAATGATGATGTTTTCGACGGCCCGGTCGAAAAGGACCTTGTAGCCCATACTGCCTTCCGGGGTCTTGAGATTCTTGACATACTCAAGCGACACTTGTTCTGGAGCTGGGTAGAGCAGCCCCTCGTTGGCAGCAACATGTCGAGCAAAGGGAAAGAGCGCCGTCGCGCCCCGCAACGTCTTGAGGATAGTGCAGAACCCTGAATGCCATTTATCCGGGTCAGGTTCGACCGCCACTTCTGCAACTGCGGCTGGATAGCTCTGCTTTAGCATCTGGAGCCAAAGCCTTTTTATCGTCGGGTCCAACGCGAGAGCGTTACCGGGAGCACCGCAACTTCCGATGCCTGTATTCAGATGCTTGGTCAAGCCGACCTCTCCGACTTTCAGCTCGGGAAAGATGAAAGCGTCTTGGTGCATCTCGCAGGTCCGATGCGCGGCCTTATTCTGCTCATATGGGCCGACAATCCCTTCCACGATGGGATGAATCGTCATATCAGCGGTCATATGGCATGCCACACCTAAGAGCCAACTGAGCGCTTTCTGCCTCTCCGAGCCAGTTAGCTTTCGCACCCCCTCCACGCCTGACCGGAGAAGCGCCGCCGTATTCTTGTAATGCATCTGGTCAGCCCACACGCCCTGTCCAAAGCCGAGATATGGATAGTCAGGACTTACAGCCCCCAACTCAGCAAACTGGAACTTTGTCCCCAGGGCCAGCATGCTCTCGTTGCTTAACACGCCCCTTGCTTTAGCCTTGGCCACATTGACCGCAGTGATGTGCGCATAAGCACCTGGCATAAAACCCCTCTTTGTTATTTGGTAGAAAACGCAGCTATTAACCTATCGAGCATCGAGAAGAGCACCTCCACGCTGTAGCCAACAAGGAGTGCCACAGCAAAGGGAGCTACCTCACCAAGCTCGACGCCAACGCTTGTGGGGAAAAACTTTGCAGCAACGAAGCCGGCGACCATCCCCATGTAGTACCGAGAACCATGCAGGACCGCTCTTTCAGACGCATAGGCCATAGCTCTAATATCGTCCGCCAGAGCACGGCTGACGTACAGCGCTGCTCCGAGGAACCCCCACGCAATAGGAAGTAAGAAATTGCGCAGAAGGGTGAGCCAACCGTCCAAGATTCCCAAGATGTATTGAGCCTTCTCCGTCTCGGAGGGCGGAGTGTCGTCGACTGCTTGAAGCCCCTTGCTCCAGAAGAGCATCGCACTCATCCAATGCAGCCGCGTCCTTGTCTGCTCGGTGGCCTCATCTTGAATCCGGATACTCTTAGCTAATTCCTGGTTAATTTTCTGGAGCTCTACCTCAGCCCCTTTTCCATCACCGACTTCATCGCGCCTCTTGTTCAGCTCGTTTTCCCGTTCTTGCTCTGCGATGACTGTCTTCTGTTCCTGTGCATACTTCGCTGCAGTGTTCTGGCCAACCTCATAGTACGCTTGGAGCGCCACAACGAACAACAGCCCCATTACCGCGGTCCGCCGGGCTTTCCCTACCGCATTTTCGGAAGAGCTTGTGTGACGGACTTCAATCTTTTCTCCGCCTGTGAGGCGAGTCCATAGGTCGGCGTACCGTTGAATCCAAACCCTCGGCGAAGTTGCGGCTGCATGACGCACACTATCAATCGTGGCAGGGCGTGTAAGAGCCGATAACGCAGATAGTGATACCCAGAATTGTTTCTGAGAATCGAAAGTTTGCGAGTCTTCCGTGGACTTACCCAGCAAGGCCTGCGCCTCAACAATCTTTCCGGTAAGTTCAGCCGGGACCTCTATGCCCTTAATGCTTGCGTATCGCAAGAGACCCTGAGCATCGGTGATGGCATCGGCCAGGTCTTTGCTCCCACAAGCAACCGTTGAATCATTCATAGGTCACTGCACGAAGAAGGACCACTGGCAAGGTCTCGATTCACAAGGAACGGGTTCTCCGTCAGCGTATAAAACCCGCACAATCCATCGTCCACGTCGCAGGCTCTGCTTGTGACTCCAGGTACGCCACCGAAATTGGCGTCCTTCCCGAACCGTCTCTGTCAGCCCACCGTTGTCCACAATAGAACCGACCGCAAGCAACTTCAGAATATCCTGTGAATCCTCCTGCATAGGAGCCAGCGCATGTGGGTCCGAGCCTAACGGAGATGAAAGCGTCCACTCGTGAATGATGGGCAGTTTGCCCTGCGCCAGCAGAGTGTTGACCGTGTCGGGACCGCCTCGGAGCAAGGTCCAGAAGTAGAGCTCCCTCGCCCTGCCCTCGGGCCGAAGCTCCTTCATGTACTGACGACTCTGGACGCCATTGGTCCAGACGCCTCGTTCAACACGCATATCCTGCGCTGAAGAGTTCCCAGAGAAGCCCGCGGCGCTACATAGCAAGACCATCATTGCAAGCGCAGACAGCCGGGAAGCCATGGAGCTCTCAGTACTCGAAACTTTCTCACTCCGCGAGAATCTGAGGTTCATGCTTTAGCCGCCTTAATGTCGTCGCGAACTTCCTTCAGCGCGGCGACGATGGGACCTGGCTTTCGGGCCAGCAAGGCCCCCGCCAAGACAAGCAGGTCAGCGACCAGGTCAAGGGCTTGTGCCCAGTCTTCAATCTTGCTCAGGCGGTCACTGGCCTTCTTCAAGTCGACCTCAAGGGCTTTCTGGTCATCAACTGCCTCTTCCAACACCCGCTGAGCGGCCTCGAAGTACAGCTGGTTGCTTATGGACCGCAAACGCTGCTCCTCCTGAAGCCTCGCGTAGACATCCGCGCCATCAAGATTCGGCGCTTCCTTCTTTAGCCGTTCGTTGTAGGCCTCAGCAACGTCGCTAAGCAGCTTCGCAGTCGCCCGGACAGATGCGACGTCACCAAAAATGGGTTGGGGTTGGTTTCCGGTGGCCATGGCTGTCTCCTATCGCAGTGACTCAAGACTCTTGCGGGCCGCTTTCAGGTCAGCGACCGTCTCCTTCAACAAGGACTGCAGCTCCTTACGGTCCAACGAGTCCAAATTCGCGGCCATCGCACCATGGGCGGCACGAATCTTCTCCAATGCTTGAGCTGCGGTATCGACACGCTTAATGGACTGCTCATAGTGCAGTTGCTGCTCCTGCAACCTGTCACGGGCCAACATTCGTAGCAGCGGTGGGGTATCCCTTGCCGAAGACAACGCAAAGAGCGAATTCCCCACCGTGCGCGAATCGTTATCTAAAACACCTCGCCAACTCTTGGCAACCGAATCGAGTCGGTCAAGAAGGCGCATCGCGGTGCCCCCCCCTCCGTCACCAAGTCCTTCACTGCATCGCTCTGAGCTCGCGCCAAAACAAAACGCTGCAGCGTCTTACCCAGAGCGATGGCGCCTTCAGCGGTATCCGCATCAAGCGTTCCCGGCGGTAGCGACTGCAGGCCCTTTGAAATCGCTTCGAGTTCCTTCTCCAACGTGAAGGAGTCTTCCCCCGCGAGCTTTGCCAAAGTGGAGAAGTAACCCACGAGCGTCTGCTGCAGCGCATTTGCGGCGACGACCTGGCGCTGTCGCGCATCTGGCAAATCCCCCTCGACCGGAGAACTTGTCAAGTACGGCTGAATGGTCCGAGCGCTTTCCTGATAAGCCTTCCCGGCGTCCACATAACTGGTCACCTCGGCCGCAGACTTGCCGAATTCCCGCACAGCCGTGAGGTTGGCACAGCCCTGAAGAACTCCAATGAAAAGAACAACCCCGGTCACCCGCGCCATTGCGAGCGATGAAATTCGATTTTTCATATCCCTCCAATTGCCGGCATAGAAAATGCCGGGCGCCCGTTCACAGTTGCACTGGCTCTATGTGACAACAAACATCGCCCAGTGCAAAATATTGATGGGAGTGCAGCAGCCCATCTGCTTGCAGTGACCCAGCAAGACAAATGCTGTTGTCGCAGTTTGAGCGCCCGCTACCGCCACGTTGCGGACGCTTTCTGATTGTTTCGAAAGATTAAAACCGCGTTTGACTCATCCGTCAACGAGACTATCGATAGAAAAATTGCGATAGCAAAACCTCTTGATGTTCATCAAGCCCCAAGCGCATCAATCACCGCTTTCTTCGAAACCAGTGCGGCACGCTTACAGCGCCCCGCGTGGAAGAAGGCATCTGCAAGTCACTAGCGGTGTCACTGGCACCGGTGCGACCGGCATACGTGAGGAACGTGGATAAGGCGTGGCGAGCTTGCAAGTCGGATACCAAATCAGTCCGCAGACCTCTGTATCCCTCGCTGTGAACAACGCCCTTCACCGCAAGTACTACGCCCGGGTGGGGGGACGGAACTCGTACAACACCTATGGTGACCCGCGAAACGCGATACTCACATTGCGAACCAAGTTTTAGAGGACGCCGAGGTGTGCCCAACCTGCGGTAAGGGGTTCGTGATTCCGAAGATTGGTCGTTTCGGCTTGTTCTTCTTGTGCAGCGCCTTCCCTCGATGCACATACAAACGGAGCGGAACCAAGGAACAGCGACTGAACCGTGGTAAGGCTTATCACTATTAAAACTTTCCCCTAAAAAGCAGCTTAAAACCTACGGCACTTTGGTGGGGCGGAGCCCAGCCATCCTGCAGCTCTCGCACTGCAAGTAGCCTTCAGACACATCCCCAATACGGCACTTCGGAGCCAGCGTCACCCGTCAGCCTTTCGTCTCAGGGTGCTCACTTCGCCGCCCCGCCTGGTATTTCGAGACGTCCCCACAGTCCCAGGTATCCCTCAAATGCTGCCGTCACTTAACCCGACCAATTGAGCGGCACACGCTGTTTTAAACGTCTTCCCTTGGTATAGGCATTCAAGTTTTATCCTTCCTCGCGTTGGCGCTCAAATAGCGACGCGTATCAATTTTTTAGACCTTGGAGGTATGGAGAAAATGACCTCCACACATCGAATAGTTCAACTTATGCACCGGCGTATAAAGTATAGAACGAGGCGATTGAAGCTACGCCACTTCCGTAGCCACAACCAATTTCAAGGGTAGACGCGTCGTCCTGCCAAAAGCTCTCGCGATTGAGAGCCATTTTGGACGAGCTATATAAAACGCGTTTCTAGACGAGTCACCACAAACTCCCTGGAACGTCAGCGTTCGACTTGGAAATAACGGACAGGAAACCAACGGCCTTCAAAACCGTAGTTTCATCAATGTCGAAAATTCCCTTTGAAATCAATCACCTACAAAGTCTTCGTTATTCCATAACGGATCCTCATAACGTGAGCTGGGGTCAGCAAAAAGTCGGATGGGGGCGCCCATACAAACCCATGTCTTTCACTTACTCTCAACTGATGCAACGCCATCGCGATGCACTTGCAGCCGACTCTTCGAAGGAGAGCCTTACACAAATTGAACGGAACCATCGTTCTGCGCTCACCGGCTTTCTCAAATTTCTGGGCAAGCATGAAACCTCAAATGTGGGGCCTAGAGCTGACGACTGACTTCGCTCCAGCAGTGAGCAAATACCTTTCCTCACTTGAAAACATTTCCGAGCGCACCAAAAGCGACCGACGTAGCTTACTCAATGCTTGGAGAAATACATTCGAGGCCCTCGGTGAGTCCGTGGAGACCCCAGTACGAGGCCGCGAAGTGCGGTCGCAGAGTTCACCAGCGGCAGTCTCCACCTTTCCATGAGCGACTGCGCAAAGCACTTGACGCTAGCGGCTACCGCGCTAAGGCGGCGGCACTAGCATCAAAAACTTCCACATCTGCCATCAGTCGCTGGATGCGAGGAGCCCACCCGAGCACCCGTTCACTCCCGAATCTCCATAAGCTTGAGAAGCTACTGTCCGTTCCAGATGGAGAACTCTTCGCGTTAGCCTCCGAGGGCATCAAGAGCAAAGTCCATGTGCCCACTGACCCTTTTCGCAAACGCCTTGCGGAACTGGCCAAAGAGAAGTATCGCCTCAAAATTCCAGAAGTTACTCCGAAATTTAGAGAGCAATGGCTCAGCTTATTTCGGTTTAAAACGTCTGCAACGGCACCCAGAGGCCTCAATCGGCACACAAAATCGCGGTGGTCTTTGACCCCTATCGAAAAGTCCGCCATAGCCCCCAACGCCTTCAACTCTCAAGGCACATCAGTCTCTGCTGCAGCTACTCAAACCTGGACACTCGCCTCTCGTTTTTTCGGTTTTCTTCAGTTGCATAAAGACCGCGGTGGTTATGGGCTAGCAGAAGAACATGCACAAAATCTGGCGTGGCTTGCTGTACCTGATGCCATAGAGCGCTTTCTCGATTTCCTGACAGAACGCTCTGATGGTCTGAAGCACGGGGGACATCGGCAATTTTGTAGTTTGGTCAGTACCATGACCCATGGTAAGCATGGCTACCTTAGCCAACAACCTGCGTTCGCATCAACTCTACCCAATGAGGTGCTAGAGGGCTGGAGCTGGACCGAAATGTGTGTCGAGGCGGGTAAATTGGCAGCCGCTTGGAAAGCGGACTCAACAGACCAATCGCGAGATACCAGTGCTCCTCTCCAGCATTTCTTTGAACATGAATGCGCTCTTGAACCCGTATTATCCGCAATGTCTGAACTTCGCAGCGAAGCTAACAATTCCAGTAATGGCGCCCAAGAAGCCATCCATCGCCGCGACGAGGTTTTGCTGGGACTTCTTGCTTCAACCCCTCTTCGCGCGAAAAACATCATTACCCTTACCTACAACGAACACAACACTGGCGATGTATACAAGGATGCAGCAGGGGCATGGCGAATTAGAATCTCCGGCGGCATGTTTAAAAACAAGAATCGGGTTGCTAAAGATATTTACGATGTCGCAGTAGCTACGTGGCTGAACCCGCTATTTGACGATTACATTCGAGAATTTCGACCGCGACTCCTGAAAGATGGTCTGGAATCAATTTACTTCTTTTTATCGAAACACGGAAAGCGGTTTGACTCAATGAATCAGCGGGTTTTAAAAGTAACGCGCAAACACATACCTGATAGCGGTGGAATTTCTCCCCATGCCTTTCGCCATTTGGTTGCGACCGATTGGTTGAATGCTCATCCGAATGATTTCACCACGGTTGCTATGTTGCTCAACGACACCATCAATGTCGTGATGAAGAACTATGCGCACCTTAAAAAAGATATCGCATTCAACAAGTACTCGGACTACCTTGCGGAAGTCAAAAAATCCAAGAACCTTTGACGGCCTATCAGTCACTAGACTTGGCTGAAAAAGAAGGAGGGCCCAGTAAAAAAGTGGGCCCTCCTCTCATTACCGGCCGCACCGCCTGAGTTGTCTGAACGCCTTCACGCAACATGTGCGAAAACAACGCTTCCATCTTGAGAAGCTCCGTTGGAATCTGTCAAATTTACTGGAGAATTCAGCTTCGCATAGGACGTTCGACGCCGTTGTTGAGGCTTGGAACTCCAGTGTCATTCGGTTCACCAGTTCGTCCGGCGGATAGTGCTCTGTCAGCATCGCAATGTCCGCTTCTGCCTGGGCATATTCGATGATGGAACACTGGTGTGCATTTGGCTCAAAACGAGTCCCCATTACCCACACTCCACAAGTTGTAGAACCGCAGGGACGTCTCTGCCGTCCACGGCCTCATGTGCGCTCGTACTTCAAGCGCCGGCCGCCAACCTCCAACTGGCGGGTGATTCTGCGCCGTCCCACGCTGACGGCAAATTCTCCTGGCAGTTGCGTTGACCGTCCCTCGTTGTACGCTTGCGCCGCCCTGCTTGGCCCGGCATCAATCCCGAGCTTCTCCAATGCTGCGGCTGCCAGTGTTTCAAGGCTGCCTGCCGGTATAAGGGCGCCCGTCACGACACTTCTGCGTGTGCGCGCGTACACACCTGTGCCAATTCGCCAGAGCACGCCCTCGGCGCACAGCGAGCCTAACGCCCTACTGATAGCGGACGCACTGGCCATATGGGTGAACTCACGCCTCAGGAAGACCACACTTCCCTCGCTTTGCGTCACATACCGAATGCGAGCTTTGACGGACGCGGTCATCGTCACACCTTTGCAGCCAAGACACTCAAATCCAGGGCTCGTGCCTTGAATAAGGGCGGCGCAACGCTCGTCTCGCGGGCTCGAGATGATTGCTCGTCAGTCCCCCTTGCCCTTCGCACAACACGGCGCGGCCAGTCTGGCTCAGAAAAGAGTCAATGAGGCTTTCACCGCTGTAGATATCGTCCAGCACCAATACGGGCTCACCGGCATGGTGCTTTTCGAGCCACTCTTCGATGACTTGCAAACGCGAGTCGCCCAAACTCCCAAACGCCCCCCAGCAGTCATGCAAACTTGAAGCGACGCACGACAACCCGCAGCGATTGAACAAGTCCACAAAATGGTGCTGCTGCAGCAGCAAAAGCCAACTGGTCGTCAGCACCACGGCCGGCGTGAACTCTGCCACCAGCTGATTCAACACGGCTATGGCCTCCTCGGAAAACAACCTCTCGTAGAGCTCTGGGGAGGCGCGCTGCGGGCTGAATAGAGCGTCGAACACATGCGAGCTGCCATACGGCTGGTTCGGACACAGCACGTCATCTATGTCCAGAAAGATGATGGGCCGAAGCGTAGATTTGGTCATGGCTTGCGCGTGCGGAGCTGACGATGCAATGGGTCCAAGAAATTGGGAGCCAGGGTTTTGGAGGGATGCTTACTAGGTGCGCCCGGGCCCCAAGGCCACTCGCGACCGAGCACGCGTTCGCCACGTTCTGAGGTCAATTTCGCTCACGAGCTGCGGCAAGGGACAGTGCTGTGTCGAGCGAGGTGAAACGGAAATGCAGAAAGAAGTAAGCGCACATCTCGGCTAAGACGTCGCCCACACTTCCTTCTCGAAATGACAGGGGCACATCAACGGCCAAGGTGGTTGCTTCGTCGGTGAATTTCAGTACCGCACACCACGTTCTTGCATCCACTTCAATCGAGACACCACGCGCACTGACACCCCAGTAAGGGGGAAGGCGGAGTTTCACCCTCAACCACTTTGTCGCAGCCAGGCACGGCACAACGTGCACTGCGTCATCCCCCAGGGCGGTCCATATCAGCAGCAGATGCGGGGCCGGGCGCCGTTTCGAAGTCCACGCGGACGATGCTGGCCCACAGCTCCGCACAGTCCCATTCCACCGCACCGACGACGGCGTTGTCTTCAAGCGCAATAGGGAAAATCGCGGCACTCACGCGTTCTCCTGAATGCCCCTCGACTTCAATGAGCATGCGCAAAGTGGAGGGGTCGAGGTCGTCATCGGATAGCTGGGGGGAACTCGGTGGAGCTTTTTTTGCATTCATGCCCCTGACTGTCTCTCGGGAGGACGTAAAGGCACAAGCCTATGAACATGAAGTTCCGCTTCATAGCTAAGACGCAATTTCTTGGTGGTTGCTACACGCCATAGCAGCAATCCGCTGCGCCTCCAGCTTGAAATCTATGAGCAACCACAGGACATCTTTTGATAACCAAACCACACCGGACCATCACGAAAACGCCCTCCTCCGTTTGCTGGTGGAAGAGTCCATTCGGCGCGGAGAGACCCTACAGTCGCTTGCTGAATGCTTAGGCGTCACATATTCGAGGCTCACGCAATGGCGGCGTGGGGATGCGCACATAAAGAATGCGAACCGACGCGTGCTAGCTCAAGCAGCGCAGTACCTAAAAATTCCGGTGGTCGTGGCCTTCGTTCTCGCGGGAGTGATTACGTTCCCCGACTTTCATTGGCCAAGCGAAGAGCATATCGACCACCAACTTGTGAGAGTACTTGAGGACATGCGGCAAGACCCATTGGTGGCCGGTCTGATACCTGCGGAATTGGCATCCGCTTCACCTGCCTTGCGTGTATTCGTTGCGTTTCTTTATTCCGAGCTAAGCCACTTGCAAAGAACGCCCTCTGCGCCTCGAGCGTGGCTGTCCTTGCTTGCAAATGCAAAGACGGCCAGTGAAGACACATCAAGAGCCGCTACTGAAGGCGTAAACGTCCCTAGAGAGGCCAGAGGAATGTTTTAGCATCGTCTGATTACGGCACCCCAATCATCTGGGGTGCCATTTTTGCTTGACTCACAGATAGCATTTTTTTCTAACACGGCATCTTTCATAGAGTAAGAAGCAGGCACGCTGTAGCGAATGCGTTCAAAAGTCACCAGGCAAGTGGGCAAGACGCGCTTGGCGTGCTCCACGAAGCCATCGACGGGCGCGACAGAGGCATCAGCAGCGCCCGCTCCTGCATCTAGAAGTCTAGAAGTCTAGAAGTCTAGAAGTCTAGAAGTCTAGAAGTCTAGAAGTCTAGAAGTCTAGAAGTCTAGAAGTCTAGAAGTCTAGAA
>NZ_FMZC01000010.1:0-190170 GCF_900102625.1 Paracidovorax valerianellae | reverse complement strand
TCTAGAAGTCTAGAAGTCTAGAAGTCTAGAAGTCTAGAAGTCTAGAAGTCTAGAAGTCTAGAAGTCTAGAAGTCTAGAAGTCTAGAAGTCTAGAAGTCTAGCGATGGTGCTTGGCCCAAGTACTTGCATGGGCCAAAGCCCCCGTCAGAGCACATTCTTTACCTTGTTCAACAACGTTCCAAGGAACTGACCCCAGTACTGGGTCAGGTCACCATACTGCTCCACTGGGTTCGGGTGCATAGACTCCGCCTTCCCGTAGGCAACCAACAGCAGTGACATGGCCTCGATGCTGCGCCGAGCGGCCTTCACGGCCTCCTCGCCAGATACCGTGCCGGGGTCTCGCTGAGAGATGGCCTTGAGCGGCTCCCACATCTCGCGGTAGAACGGGTGACGCGTGTTGAGCCGGATGATGACCTGGTCCGCCACGTGCGTGGTACTCACAAAGATATTGCCCGGGAAGCTCACGGACTCGATGACGAAAGGAAGCTTCTTCTTGTCCTCGATGTACTTTTGCTGCTCTTCACCTTTCGTGAAGCCTGCGTCTTCAGCCAGTTCCCTTAATGCATCGTCAGCCGACGGCGCGTCCTGCTGTGGCTCTACCCGCGGCTTGGGCATGACCGCATCGACTTCCTTTACGGCATCGAGGATGGAGCCGTGCTCACCCGAAGCCTCGTGTTGCTCACGTGCAGCCTCACCCCAGGTTTCGTCAATGAGCTTGCGTGCCGTCGGAATGTGTTTCTTGAGGAGCTCGCGCAACTTGTCCCGCAGCTCGCCGTGCGGCTCAACGCCGCGCTTGACGTTGCGGATTCCGAAGTAGTCGTCTAACTCGGGGTCGAAGGAGACCTCAATTCCGATGAAGCGGTCCATCTCCTGGACGCCACCCGGCAGGATGCGCGGCACGTTGGAGTAAGCAACCTCACGGTTCTTCCGCACAAAGCTCAATGCGCCCTCGTTTTCGGGAATACGCAGGGCCTTAGCCAATGTGTCGCCGCCCAATCCACGACGCCGCAAGACCTCCTTGGGGTATAGGGTTACACGCATGCGGGCCGTGTGTTGCCCCACCTTGACCGTGTCCTCGCCAATGGAGGTCGCACCAAAGTGCCGCAGGACACCCTTCTTTAGGTCATCGCGCTTGTGCTCTTTCTCCTTGTTCAGGACCGTGTCAGCCCAGGTGCGCTCCAACAGCATCAACGGGTCATGCGGAACAAGAAGTGAGTCGTTGATGGAAATCTTGATGCCGCCGTCCAGGAAGTGTCGGAAGATGCGCGACAGTTCCTTCTCAAGCTCTTGTCGGAGCTCATTGAAGTCGCGTGCTGCGCGACCTTCTTCGAGTCGGTCTACGTTGGACCACAGCACCACAGTGCCGGTCTCCTTGGGGAAGTCCAACTTCAAGTCGGCAGGCGGCTCAGCCGGGACCGGGGCCTTCAGCACCACTGACTTCCCAGAGGACTCTTCGGCGAGTGCCTCGTCCAGGTCAAAGTGGACATGGAGCCACTCGGCGTCAGCCCGGTTGCGGCTCCAGACATCAATTCGGCGACCGAAGTTGAGCGCAGCGAGCTTTGCTCCGACGCCGTACTTGCCGATAGTGTCCGAGCGCATGTAGCGGGAGGAATACCCCAGAACCAGGTAGCGATGCAGGATTTCTGCAGGCATGCCATCACCGTCATCCCGGATGGCGATGCGGTGGACGCGCTTCTTGCCCCGCTCTTCGCTTTGCTCAAGCAAAACCGAGATATTGTTGGCGTTGGCCTCGATGCTGTTGTCAATAACCTCACCCAGCGCCGTGGGCAGGCTGTGACCAGAGTCCCGGAGGGACAGCAGAGCTTGCCCCGTCTGAATCATGGCGATGTCGACGGGAGCGGCAGTGGTGGTTGCGGTAGTACTCATTTCAATTCCTTAGGTTTTTGCGACCGTCGCCGTGGGGTCAACGGCCACCGGGGACACAGCACTGATTTCCAAGCTGCGGCGCATCAGATGCGTCCAGGCATGGCAGTCCCCCGTGCTGCAGAAGGGGCAACTGTTGGGCATACCCGCCGGTCTGGCTGGGTGAATTTGGTTGGTGAGTTCAGCGGTCAGCCGAAGGGTGTGAAACCAGGCTGATTCGAGCCGATACGCCTGAACGGGGCTCGAACAGGTCTCCCATGCCACGTGGGTCGCCAAAGGCAGTAACGGGTGACGGGCAAGGCGCGTCTGGACGCAGTTGTCTGACCGGCCAACGTAGAACGGCGCGTCCAGCCGCAGCAGCATATAGACGCCTGCCCAGCCCGGAGGCACGAGTGTTCTCACCACAGTGGGTGTGGCCAAAAAGGCCATCTGTCGTGGCTCGTCGAAAACCAGCTCAGCTGACTTGGACATGGCCGCCTCCGCTGCACTCTTCTGTAGTCACCCAGAACTCTGCCTGGACAAAATTTCCAGCAACGCGCGGGGCCAACGGTCCGCGCCAGGCCAAGTAGCGGCGGCGAACGCGCTCACGCTCAAACGAAGGAGTAGCGGCGGGCGGTCTTGCGGCCGGCTCATCAAGGAGCTTGGCCCGGACTTGGCGCTCGATAACGTCCTCGGCCTCAGAAAGCATCTCCCCCTCAGAGGCCAAGCCGCGCGTGGATGTCCCGTTGAACGCCAAATCAAGGGCGCGCTCAGCGATGCAATAGGGGGAGGAGCCAGGGATTTGCTTCGAAAAAAGCGCCTGGATGGATGAGACGGCGCGTGAGTGCGCCTCAACATCAGAGATAGTCATAGTTTGCCTTTGTGTGCACGACCGCCCTAATGGGTGCAGCCACGCCTTACTCGACTTCATACCGCCCTGTTTCTGCCACCCCGCCCCCAAAAGGCAAAGCAACCCGGTCAGTCGTTCCCACTTTAGAAGATATTTTTTTGCCCGTCAACACTGGTAGTTGCGGTGACCAGCATCATCGGTATCTGTATCGGCCTCTGGCGACTTCGTTGCTTTCACACGCGCTTTGCCACTGCAGCTTGCACATCGGGCACGTTTGAGGAGATACTGATTTTTTGTACAGTATCAAAAACGCCAGCACGGGTCGGGAGTCAATGCATTTTGCTAATGATGGACACCAATTTGATAGGCATGCGCTATTCAGGGAGACGCCTCGGGGCGGAGGGTCGTCTCAGCCGGACTGGCGACTTCATCCAGTTAAACTAGGCTCCAAATGATTCAGCTACCTTCCGAAGCCCCGCCGCAGTTCTCGGGGCATGAAACCTTTCCGTTGCGACAGCTCTGGCTGCGCAAGGCATATGACGCGGTTGCTCAGTACGAGGGGCCTGCGCCTCGGTCCGTCTTTGCCGACGAAGAAGCCATCGTGCGGTTCGGCGTCGGCAAGAACATGGCAATGTCCATTCGCTTTTGGGCGACCGCCTGCGGCATTATCGAAGACGATGGCGGCTACGTTCCCACGAGTCTTGGCTCACTACTATTCAATAAAAAGAACGGTCTAGACGAGTACTGCGAGCACCCCGCGACCACTTGGTTGATGCATTGGCAAGTGGCGAGCACGCACGAGAAGACAACGACTTGGTGGTTTCTCTTCAATCACGTTGTGCAGCAGGTCTTTGACCGCGAATTTATTGTGAATTCTCTGTCTGGCTTGGTCACCGAGCACAAACTGAGAATTTCAATGGCGACGCTCAAGCGAGATGTCGAGTGCTGCATCCGCAGTTACGTACCTCGGCTTGGAGGGGACTCTCCTGAAGAGATGAGTGAGCCGTTGCTTGGCGAGCTTGGCCTCATGCAGCAAAACGCAAAGGGCTCATTCGAGTTCCGACGTGGCTCGAAGCGGTCTTTGCCGGACGGCGTCTTTGCCTATGCCATGCTCGACTACTGGGAGCGGATGCCGCATGCGGGTGCCGTAATGGCCTTTGACCGCGTTGCCCACGACTACGGCTCGCCTGGCCGAGTCTTCAAGCTCGATGAAAACGCCATTGCTGACCGACTGATGGCTCTTGAGGACTTAACTCGCGGGCAAATTCAATGGACTGAACAAGCAGGCATTCGACAGGTGACCCGCAAGGATATGGCGCTCAAGAGTCTGGCCGACTACAAATACAAGCTTCTCGAAAGTGCCTATGCTTAAGCAGTTTCCTGCCAGCGCCGAAAAGCGGATGCTATCTGACGTCGTCACTATCTCGCGTCAGTTTCTTCGGTCTGTTCGCATTGACGCCGACTTCGGCCGTGAAGACGCCCTTTCGGGCTACATCTGCCAGGGCACAGCAAGCTCTCTTTTGGAGAGTATGGCCCGGCAGATAACAGAAACTCGTCAACGCGCTTTCACCTGGACAGGCCCGTACGGTGGGGGGAAATCGTCTCTGGCCCTGATGCTGTGCTCGCTTGTTGGTGCCCAGGCAAAGGTTCGCACTAAAGCAAAGCAGCTTCTAGGCTTTCCCGAAGGAAGTCCAGTTCACAAAGCGTTTGAGGCCAAAGGAGATGGTTGGCTCGTCGTGCCTGTAGTTGGCAGGCGGGCAGAGGTCACTCAGGAGCTCAGCGCAGCCCTGGCCAAGGCCCGTGGGCTTACGCCCAGCCGCAAGAAGCAACCCGACGTGGTCGGCGAGCTGGTGGAAGCAGCCGAACGGCACCCACAAGGTGTGCTTGTCGTCGTTGATGAGCTGGGCAAGTTCCTGGAGGCGTCAGCTCAGGAAGGTGGCGACATCTATTTCTTCCAAGAGCTCGCGGAAGCCGCTAGTCGCTGTCGAGGCAAGCTCGTCATAGTCGGCATCCTGCATCAGGCCTTCGAGGCCTACGCTTCACGCCTGGGGCGCCAGTCCCGCGATGAGTGGGCCAAGGTCCAAGGACGGTTTGTCGACATCCCGCTCGTTGCGGCGGCAGACGAAGTCATTGAGTTGGTCGGCAAGGCCATCACTGTCGAGGACCCTCCGCCTCTGACGGAGGCAGCCAAGTTTGCGGAAAGAATCGCTGCAGCGATTCGTACTCGGCGCCCGGGTACGCCGGCGACCTTAGCCGACTCGCTGAAGGCGTGCTGGCCCCTGCACCCTGTGACAGCCGCGTTGCTTGGTCCAATCTCACGGCGCAGGTTTGGACAAAACGAGCGCAGCACCTTCGGCTTTCTTGCGTCGAGAGAGCCCTTGGGGTTCATGGAGTTCCTGGACGGCTATGAGGCAGACTGGTTTCGAATGTATGGCCCGGCGGCCTACTGGGACTACCTTCGCGCCAATCTGGAGCCTGCCATTGCCGCGTCGCCGGACGGGCATCGCTGGGCTCAGTGTACGGATGCTGTCGAGCGGGCTGAAGCCAAAGGCGCTGACATCCATGTCAAGCTGACCAAGACCATCGCCTTGATTGAGATGTTCCGCAACGGGTCTGGTCTGGTGGCGGAAGAGTCTGTTCTCGCAGTGTCCACGCCTAGCGTGGATGAGGCGCAAATTCGGAAGGCCCTCGAGGAGCTGTCTGACTGGAAAGTCCTCATCGAGCGCAAGCATCTCGGTGCTTGGGGCATCTACGCAGGCTCGGACTTCGACATTGAAGGCGCCATCAATCTGGCCCGAGGCGAAATTGGCGAGCCTGACCTGGAGCGCATCTCCACCCTCAGCGACCTGCAACCAGTTTTGGCGAAGCGGCACTACCAGAAAACCGGAACAATGCGGTGGTTCACCCGCGGCATTGTTCGCCTGGAAGATGTTGAGAAGGTCGTCGAGACCTTCGAGCTCAAGGGCGCAAGTGCTGGTGCATTTCTACTGTGCCTGCCGCCGCCTGGGCAGTCTGTACGGTCAGCCGAGCACAGAGTGCGGCATGCGAGTGTGGCCACCGAGGTTGAGACACTTTTGCTTGGCTCCCCCAATAATGCAGAGCGAATCATCGAGTTAAGCCTTGAGTTGGCTGCAGCCGAACGCGTTATGAAGACTCGGCCTGAGCTACACGGCGACTCTGTCGCACGTCGGGAAATCGTTGGGCGTATTGAGGCTGTGCGTTCTTCGCTTGAAGAGGAACTCGCAGATGCCTTCGAGCTGTCCAAGTGGTACAGCCAGGGCACCACGCTGGAGACCAAAGGCTCTGTCGTTTTGTCCGTGATTGCCTCGGACATTGCTGAGAACGTCTACGACAAGGCGCCGTTCATCTTCAGCGAGCTAATCAACCGCGAGGACCCGTCGAGCAACTCCAAGAAGGCGCGCAAGGACCTTATGAATCGAATGGTGACCCATGGGCACCTGCCGAAGCTTGGCTATGAAAGCTTCCCTGCTGACGCGGGCCTTTACTTCACCATCCTGGGCGAACCGGGCCTGCATCGCCTACGGGGGGATGAAGGCTGGAGCTTCGGTGACCCGAACTACAACACTCGCGGGCAGTCGTTCGAAGCGATGTGGTGGCGCACCAGGAGCGACCTGCTTGCAGAAGGCAAGTCGCTGACGTTGAAGGAGCTTTACGCCGCCTGGGCTCTTCCTCCCTTTGGATTGCGTACTGGGGTGATGCCCGTGATTTCGTTGGCGATGTTCTTAGCCAACCGCTCGTCCTTGGCTCTTTACGTGAACGGCGTGTTCACTCCGGACATTTCCGATGCAGTCGTCGACGAGTGGACGCTCGACCCGAGCCGGATTCGCTTCCAGCACGTCGAGGCTTCCAAAGACAAGGCAAAGCTGGTTGATGCTTTGGCAAAGACCATATCTGACCGTTCCAGCATCGAGATTGGAGCTGCTCCACTAGATGTGGCGCGCGGGCTAGTAGGTCTTGTCGTTGGCTTGCCTGGATGGACCAAACGGACGTTGACTGTCTCCAATCGAGCACAGCAAGTTCGCACCATGTTGCTGAAGGCAAGCGACCCGCTGCGAGTACTTTTCTCCGACCTGCCGACGCTATTGGAGGCCCAAGACCCAGCCATATTGAACCGCCGTGTTCAGGAGGTCACCGACGAGCTTTCTGACGCCTATCAGCGGATGCTGGCACGTGTTCGCGCTCATGCTTTGGACGCTCTCGACCATGGGAGCAGGCCGGACGCGGATTTGCGAGAGCGGGCGACCACCGTGAAAGGCCTGACGGGTGACTTCAAACTCGATGCCTTCGCGACTCGCTTAGAGACGTACGACCAGTCTGCCGAGACCATCGAAGCGCTCATCAGCCTTGCTGTGGATAAGCCTCAGGCCGTTTGGGTCGACCGAGACATCGACGCGGCAATGGCCAAGTTGGCGGATTGGTCGGTGGACTTCCGCAAGGCGGAGACGATGGCTCCCCTGCGCGGTAGGCCGTCAACCCGCCGGGTGATTGGTGTGGTCTTCGGTGCCAGCCACGGTCAAGATGCCACAGGCTTTGTCGACATCTCGGAGACGGACACGCCTGCGGTGGACCGTCTTGTGAAGCAGTTCTTGGCTGATGCACAAGGCGAGCGCAAAGAGGTCATCCTCGCTGCACTCGCCGAGGCAGGGGCCATGATGGTTAAGCAACAGGCAAAGGGAAATAAAAATGGCTGAACGACACGTACTTGGTCTTTCGGGCGGAAAGGACAGCGCAGCTCTTGCCGTGTACATGAGCCTGCACCATCCAGAAATTCCGCTCGAGTTTTTCTTTACCGACACCGGTAAGGAACTGCCCGAGGTCTACGCGTTCCTCGGCCAGCTTGAGGGGTTCGTCGGTCGCAAGATTCACTACCTGAATCCGCATCGAGACTTCGACTTCTGGCTGCGCACATATAACAGCTACCTGCCGTCACCGCAGACTCGCTGGTGCACCCGTAAGTTGAAGCTGGAGCCCTTCAAGCATTGGATTAAGCCGTCCCTTGATGCGGGAGACAAGGTGTACAGTTATGTTGCTATCCGCGCGGACGAAGAGCACCGAGAAGGTATGGTAGCCCAGCATGAGAACTTGATTGTTCGCATGCCGTTCCGAGAGCACGGCGTCGACAAAGCGGGGGTGTTTGAACTACTAGAGGGCTCTGGCCTAGGGCTTCCAAAGTATTACAGCTGGCGTTCGCGAAGCGGCTGTACGTTTTGCTTCTTCCAGCAAAAAATCGAGTGGGTTAGGTTGAAGGAAACCCACCCGGAAGCGTTTGAGGATGCCAAGGCTTATGAAAAGAACGCATTGGAGCATGGCTCCCCGTTCACTTGGAGCCAGGGCGAGCCGTTGACCGACTTGGAGAAGCCCAAACGGGTGGCAGAAATCCTGGCAGACTTTGAAGTTCGCAAGCAACGCGAGCTTGCCCGTCGCAAGCCAAATCCACTGCGCGTCATTCCCATCGAACCGATTGACATCGATGACCTGTATCTCGAAGACGAGGGCGGCGGAGCCTGCCTCGTTTGCCACAAATGAATGTAACGGCCGGACGAGCCCTCAAATGGTCGGAGATTGACCTGGCGCCTGAGACGCCGGGCGTCTACGCGTGGTACTCGCGGCTTGACATCTCAAAGGCCGACATCGATGCTATTGTCAAGCGAGTCAACGAGGCCAAGCTGATTGGGGACCCTCAGGCCCGTACGGAGGTGGAGGATGCGCTAAACCGCTTCATATTCAGCCCCTATCGCGAGACTCCTTACCAGGTGGCGCTCCGCGGCCAGCTCAAGCCAAAGTTCAGCGGTGAAGTTGCACACGAACCTACTAGGTCCGAGTCGCTTGTCGGCAGACTAGTTGTGAATCCCGAACGGTTTCGCACGGTTTCGGACATCTTGAAGACCGCTGCGCCTTGGTTCACGGCTCCTTTGTACATTGGCATGGCCATCAACCTTCGCAGCAGGCTGAAGCAGCACAAAAGCAAAATTATTGAGCTGCGCGACTTGCAAGGATTCAGCGCCATCGACGACGTGGCAGAGGCCGGCTTTGCCAACCAAGTTGTCGCACGGAACTTCGACCCCACAAATCTTTTCGTCCATATTGCAGAGGTCAACGTCGACACCGGCGAGCACAACGACCTCGAGAACATTCTCAATCGAATCAACTACCCCATCTTCGGGAGAAACTGACATGGCAACACTTATCAGTGGAGGCAAGAGCGCACTCGATGTGCATCTGAACGGGACTATCGGCACGTTCCGAGTCAGTTCAGAAGACGGAAAGTCTGCTGGTGTCGAAGTGCGTTATCTGCTTACCCATGTCACTCTCTCCGAGAAGCAAGGCCAAGCTCAGCTGTTAAGCATGCTGGCGCCGGTTCGAGAGGTGTTCGACCTAAAACAGCTCGGCTTTGACGAAATCATGCAACGGGATATCGACGACGCTCGCGTTTCGCTGGAGCTCATCCCCTATCTGCTCGACACGTCGACGACCGGGCTCATCAAACTTTTTCCGCCAATCGTCGCTGTTGCCCTACCGTTGAAGCCCAACAGCCGCGTGCCGGACGCGAACTACCGCAAAGTAAAACGCTCCCGCGTCGATTCCCCCGAGCACTCGGGTATCAAAGAGGAACGCATCACGGCCGGTGATATGGGCGAGGAGCAGTTCGAATTCTTTCAGCATTACCGGAACGACGCTCCAATCTCAGAGGGTGCTCACATGAGCTTGGCACGTGACAACTGTACTTTAGCAATCGTTGACGGTCAGCACCGAGCTATGGCACTGCTAGCGTTGTACCGAAACTTAACCGGCGGCTGGTCCGATGCGCGTCGAAGCCCCTATGAGGGCTATTACAAGGTGTGGCCGGAAAAAGAGATTCGTTCGTATAACTTGAGCGAACTCCAACTACCCGTACTCATCTGCGCATTTCCGCAGCTGGACGGCACGATGGAGCAAGACATTGATGTAGTCCGGGCGGCGCGCCGAGTCTTTCTTACCCTGAACAAGACGGCAAAGAAAGTTTCCGACTCGCGTAACAAGCTGCTGAACGACCAGGACATAGTTGCGGAGTGCCTGCGTGCCACACTGTCCTACATAAAGGCGTTGGACGCCAAGGACAACACCGGCCTGCGCATCTGGAACATCGAGCTTGACCAAGAAGGAGACCGGGTCAAGATTGTCAGTGACGCGGCTTTTAGCGGCGTCAGCCACCTATACCACCTGACAGAGCATCTTCTGATGGCCGGGCATGCGCGTGGCATAGAGGCTCGCGGCAAAGTCGGGGCTCCACGGAAGCGGCTTGATGAGGCCTTTGAGCGCCTTGGCCTCAAGGATGAGCTGACATCCGACCAAAAAAACGTCAACACCAGGACCAACTACTCGGACGAAATCGCTGAAATCTTCAGGGCAAAGTGGACAAGCCTCTACGTGCCGGTAATCGACCGGATTTTCGGAAAGGTTCACCCGCTTGCAGCCTTTGCACGAGCCACCATCAACCTGAACCAGGAACTAGTAAGCAAGCGGGACGCCGAGCTAGAGAAGATGCTCTTCGATGGGCAGGCAACATCTCGCACATTCGACGACTTCCGAGAGGGCTTGAACCGCCGCGTGCAGGACAAAGAGCCGAACTGGACAACACCGGAAATCCAGGAAACGCTTGCTCGTGTCAATGGTCTGATGGCTAGCCGCAAGGCTACAGTGGAGTCGATGAAGGCGACTAGGGCGCTGTTCATGTTAGACGCCATGACTGGCCCCGCGAAGAAGCAAGTCATCAACGAGGGCGTCGTCGCCAAACCTGTCCGAGACGCCATCGACAGGCTTTTCGATAATGTGTTCTCTACCGTTGCGTTTCAGACCGCGATGGTCTGTACCTATGCGGAGGCGATGCAGTATGCCTTTGGGGGCATCCAGCACTCAACGCCCGCTCTGCTCGACGAGTACATTGAGGCTATCAATGGTCTCCTACGTCCCAGGAACATCAGCGACCTGAAAGCTCTCCTGCACACATTCGAGGGCGAGCTCGTTGTCGAACCCGAAGTCAAGCTCACGAGCGGCGGACCAACTTTCCGCCAAGTGATTCTGCCCGGCGAGCTACAGCCAGCAGAATGGCCAAAGTACCGTTACCTGCTACTTGAGCTTTGGAAGCCATCAGCGCCGGAATTGCAGGCACCAACCAACGCAGACCGTGCCAAGGCGCGGGCCGCGGTCGCCCAATCGCTCTATCGCCGCCGCCTCGCCGCATACTGTGAAGAGAACCGTGTTGATGAGGGCACACTCACAAAAGAGGTCAAGGCAGACATCCTTGCGAAGGCCAAGTCCATGTACGAGGAGTTCCTCACTGCGGTGGTTGGCCGCAAAGTTCATCTCGACAAGGCGCTGTTCGAGTCGCCCACGCCGGGGAGCGTATTGGCGTCGACAGAAGTCGGCGCCGACAGCGATTTGGGGGACGCCGAGTAAAACAGTGATTTAGAGCCCCCGCTACTGCCAGCCTCAGCCTTGCGGCGTGGCGTGGCTGATTGGTTGTTAGCACACAGCAGTTCCACTCGCAGTTCTGGGTCATCTCTGCCTTTGTGCCGGTTGTGTTGATTTCCACCGAATTCCGCCCCACCGGCGTGCGGCGTAACTCTTGGATTGGTCAGTTGACTAAGCCCAAACTGGGCTGGACCTCGAATGAGCCGGTGGACGTTTTCAGCTGCAACTCTCTACGCCGTTGTTTCTGCTCGGCCAGCCGGGCAACGCCGTGAAGGCACTTCTTCTGAATTTCGTCAACTAAGTTGGGATGAAGGTGGCGTTGGGGGCCGCTCACATCAGCACGGCAACCCCGGGCCGCAACTGCCGCGGCGACGAAAGCGACATCGGTCGACATTGGCCCACCTGGCCAAGCCTGCTATTAGCTACGTTGCATCGGCACCTCAGTGGTACTCGAACAGCATTCGTCCAGCTTGCGGGCCAACCATGACGCACTGAGAGGGGCGTGCCGCATGAACTTCTCACGGGTCCCGGCGCCACTGAACGCCTGCAGCTCATCGTGCGTAAACTGGCCGCTGTCGACAATCTGGGACAGCGCCTCGTACCGCACGTCTTGGATAAGGAGGTCTTCGACGCCTGCCATGGCGCCAGCCTTCCTCCACGCGCTCATCAAATGGCCCGGGCTAATGTCAAATACATGGCTTGTATTCTGCGGTAGCTTGCGCAAATGGTCGATGAGTTCTACCCGCAGCGACAGCTTGGGGCGGCCTACGGTCATGGCCTGCTGGACGTGTACGGTCTGTGCTTCGAAGTCGATATCTTCCCAGGCAATTCCGAGCGTCTCTCGGCGCGTGGCAGCTGTCATGACTTGGAACAGGTAGAACACCTGCAGATATGGAATCACCTCGGCAGTTTCTACTGCAACAGGTTTAAGTCGGGCGCGAATCTCGGCAAGTGCTTTCTCGCGTGCGTCGTCGCATGTGAATGTCTGGCTGGCGATTTCGGCATCTGTCATCTCTCTGAGTCGCGAAGCCACTGACCGACGGAGGTCAAGCTCCGCCAAAGACTTCAGCAGGCGCGCTTCCTCGTCATGGGAGATGCGGCGGGAACGTCTGGCGCGACTCACGGCGCTCACGGCGCTCACGGGATTCTTATCAACCCGATGGCGCCACACGGGCAACGCCACATCGCCAATGGATACGAGGGGCACAGTGTCGCGGACCACATTCGCCGCTGTCCGCGCATCGCGTCCTCCGGTGACATAACTCTCCGCTTCCTTGCGGGTGCGGCAGGAGATGCGGAGTCGGTTGCGTCCGTTTTTTCGGATATGGACGAACCACCTGTCGTTCAACTGTTCAGCGCGTGGCGTCAGATGCTGTACGCGGAGTTCCGCCATGTAGGCACTGGCCGCATCGAATTTGTTGAACGGAAAAAGGATGGTGAGGTCGTCGCGGTTTTCGACGCTGACGCGATACTGACTTTGGTTTGTGATGTAGGCCATTGGAAAGTGCTCCAGTTGATTAGGGAAAATCGTCTAGCAAGTAGATTTATTTCCCTTTGGCCTATATCTTTCAAAAATTCGGCAAACGCCAAATGACCTGGAGATTTCACAGGCCGAATTTTATGCATCTTTCCCAGAAGCATATTTTTATGCTTATCGAATCTCCTCTTCCGAGTGCTACGACTTTAAAAACGAACAGGACCAACGCCTGGTTGCCAAGGCTGCGCCGTGATAGAGGGAAATCTAATCCGAGAAAAGTGCTCAAACATAATTTCCAATGGCAGGCCAGACCCGTACCCGTCCGTCACATCCCCGTCTCCACTCGCATGCCCAAGAAACCGCTTCAGGTACTTGGATGGAAATTGAGATTGCTCCAAAAAATCCTTCATATTGTGCCGAAACGAATAGAGCACTTTGCGTTTATCCGTGATGCCAATATGAACTTTGTACCGCCCAAAAAATTTGGAAAATGAACCTGACAGCTTCCCATGCCAGTCCTTTTTTAGACTCGGAAACAACACGACTGAGCCGCGCGCCCTAACCCAATCGACATAACGCAACAAACCGAGGTCAATCAGTTCCTGAGCTACAGGTACAGCGCGAACGGAAGGCGCATTTTTCACAGTACGTTCGTGTGATTTGGGAACGGATGAAGCACCAAAGAGTTCGAGGTCGTCATCGGCGAAGCTGTCCACGATATTAAGGTACCACCGGTCTCCTGGATACCAGCGAATGTCTTCAAGTGTCAGGCCAGCTAACTCCTCAGGCCTCGCACCGGTGTAGTACATCAGTATTGGCAACCAGTAACTCGCCTCAGCCGCTTGACCACTTGAACGCTTGTGCTCTACGAAAACCGGTGACCCAAAAATGATGGACAGCTCACTTTCAGAAAAAGGCAGCCGTTTTTTCACGCGCGACTGAACGCCGCTTTCTTTGAATCCCAACGTGTCGGCAGCCGGGTTGGTGTTCAACTTATGCTTGCCAACCGCAATCTTACAAATGGCCCGAATTTTAGAAATGCGCTCATTGATGGTGTAGACGGCCAGGCCCCGTGAATGCATCGATTGCGCAAATTCAGTCATCTGCACAGGGGTCACATCTCCCGGGACAACAGTCCCTTGCTCCTTTACGAACCGCTGCAGGTCCCGCCACGGCGTTTGAGAAGCGATGGCCGTTGATTTTGGCCTGTCTGGAACGAACTCTCGCCAGAGCTCAAATATCTCGTCCCAAGCGGGAGAAACGCCGGTGCCAGCTGCTTTGGTATCTCCGACACCCTTCACCACGGACAGCGGATGGGGGGTCTCGGGCGCTACGACATCGGTGTGCAGGACACCACCGCTTTGGCGGACAAGCTGATGGTCGAGTGCTTCAACCACCGCACGCGTAAATAGATACCCAGCCCGATTGGCTTCCGCAGGCTCCGGCTCATAGTTCATCCCGCACAAAAACAGAAAGCTATGCAGCGCAGGGAACATGCGGGTGGTCTTCCCCTGCGCTAGTAAACGCCCCAACTCTGCGCGCTGGGCAGTCAGTTGAGCGCCGAGCTCATCAAAATCTTCATCATCCAGGCCTTCCTGTCGGCGCTTCTCATCGTTGAGGAGGACTTCACGGGCCCAGAACCGCCCTGCACTCTGCAGTTCATCGTCGGTCAGCGTAGCGACGTTGCGCGGCGCCATCGATGCGCTACGGAGGTCACATTGTTGTTTTTTTCTTTCAAACTCTGCGTCGATGCGCTGCAGCTCCACACGAGCACGCACCTTCCCGTCCCGGAGGTCTGACGTGCCCAGGCTGGTAGTGATATGCGTTTGTTTGAGGGGGTACGCCAGGCGAACAGCGTTGGGGATACGACGGCGGACGTACAGCATTCCACGCAGTCCCCGCTCGTAGATATGTTCAGCTACTTTTCTCATGGTCTTTCTCACTGTGTGTGACAGACCGTGTAACAACCGAACTTAGCCCAGAAGCAAAAAGTGCCTGATTCCGTTAGAAATCAAGCACTTATAAGCAATTCAAAGAATTTTGGGGTGGCTGATGGGGCTCGAACCCACGACAACAGGAATCACAATCCTGGACTCTACCAACTGAGCTACAGCCACCGTAGCCTCAAATTATACCCATAAAACAGCAGCGTTCTTAAGAACCTGTCAATTTTCTAACGCAGGTGCGCCGGCAGGCCGCGGCACCTTGAACTGGACCTTGTAGCGGTCTTTCAGCAATTCGTAATACGCGAGCGCTTCTGCAGCGCTGGCTGCCTGTGCGTATTGCTGATGCTGTTGGCGGTTTGCAGCTTCGTCTGGCGTGGGACGCGGCATCAAACGGTTCACCTTCACGACTGCATAGCCTTGCGCTCCCAGATTGACGCCTACCCAGGACGGCAATGCATCCGCACCAGAATGCAAAGCCGCATCGATCACCGGACGGGGCAAATTCTGCGGCTGATCACGCGAAACGGTCACGGCAGCAGAAAGGCCGGCGGCCGATGCAGGAGCGGCCTTCCACGCGGCCAGTTTGGCTTCGCCTTCCTTGCGCGCCGTCTCCGAGGACTTCTCGGCCACATAAAGATCCTTCACGCGCGAGCGGACGTCTTGCAGCGGCAATGCACGTGCAGGCGTATAAGCCGTGATGCGCCCGGCGACCAAAGCGCTGGGGCCGGTCTCGATCGCTTCGGTGTTTCGCTTGTGTTCGATCGAATCGGGTGTAAACAGCGCTTCAAGGAATCGCTGATTGGCCAAAGGCCCTTGAGCACCTGCTGCTGCCGTGCGGGTAACGCCCGTGGCCGTTTGCACCTTGAGCTTTAACTTTTCTGCCACGGCCTGCAGGCCGTCCGACTGCTCATAGACACCATTCGTGAAGGCCTCCGCAACTTCCGCATATTTGCGCTGTGCCTGTTGCTGCTTGAGCTCCGCTTCCAGGGTAGGACGCAATTGCTCGAAGCTGGGTTGCTTTGGCGTCTTGATATCGGTTAGTTGGATGATGTGATAGCCGAAGTCCGACTCCACCACATTGCTGATCTCACCCTTCTTCATGGAAAACGCCGCATCTTCGAACGGCTTCACCATTGCGCCTCGACCAAAAAAGTCCAGGTCGCCGCCGGATGCTGCCGAGCCGGTGTCCTGCGAAAACTTCTTGGCAAGGTCAGCAAACGTGTTGGGGGCTTTGCGCACTTGCTCCAGCAACTCGGTGGCACGCGCCTTGGCTTTTTCACGATCCGCCGCAGGAGCGTCCTTGCTGGCATTGATGAGGATGTGGCTAGCACGCCGCTCTTCCTTCCCGGCCAGACGTGCCAGATTTTGCTGGTAGTACGTGCGCAAGTCTTCGTCGTTGACAGAGATGCTGGACTGAACAGCATTCATGTCCAGCACGACATACTCGATATTCGCTTGCTCGGACTGCTGGAAGGACGCTGCATGGGACGTGTAGTAAGCCTCCAGATCCGCATCCGATGGCGCGACCTTCGCTGCAAAATCGGCGGCATTGAAACGTGCCACCTGGATCTCACGGCGTTGGTACAACGCATCCAGCGCCAGTTGGGATTGCGCATTACCGCTGAACGAAGAGTTCAGCACGCCAGCCATGACCTGATTCACGGAGAGATCACGGCGCACATTGGCCTCGAAAGCCTCTGGCGTCAGGCCTTGCGCGCCGACGATTGCACGGTAGGCTTCCGCGTCCAACGTGCCATCAGGGCGCTTCAGGCTCGCGATGGCGGGTATGTCCTGCAACGTGCGAGCAAGCTGCGAATCGCTGGCGATGAGGTGCATCTTCTGCGCCGATGTCTGCAACACGCGGTCTCGCACCATGCGTTCCAGAGTGGCGTAACGCGCCTGCGGCGTATCGAGAAGCTTGGAGTCCACATTTGGAGAGCGGGCGCGAATGCGATCCGTCTCTACGCGGTGGGCGTTGTCCCACTCGTCCTGCGTGATGTCATGCCCATCAACCCGTGCAACCACCGGGCTCTTGCCCGAGAAGTAGCTGCGGTCAATGCCGACGAGGACAAAAGACGGAATGATCAGCAAGAACAGCAAGAACATCACGATCTTGGAGTGCTTGCGGATGGATTCGAACATGTGCAATCTTTCAGTGGCGACAAAAGAAAAGGCGAACTCGCGTTCGCCTTTTTGTTCGGTGGTGGGTGCTGACGGGGTCGAACCGCCGACCTACGCCTTGTAAGGGCGCCGCTCTACCAACTGAGCTAAGCACCCCACCTTAAACATTAACCATCAGTTCAGAGCATCCTTCAATGCCTTGCCTGGACGGAACTTCGGGACTTTAGCAGCCTTGATCTTAATCGTATCGCCCGTACGGGGATTACGACCGGTACGCGCAGCGCGCTTGCCCACGGCAAAAGTACCAAAACCGACGAGAGACACCGTACCGCCCTTCTTGAGGGTCTTCTTGACCGCCTCGATCGTAGACTCCAGCGCTCGCGCTGCTGCAGCCTTGGAGATGTCGGCGTTGTTAGCAATGTGCTCAATCAGTTCGGTTTTATTCACAAGAAGCCTCTCGGGATAAGAGTTGATGGAATGTCTTTTGCAAATCTGGCCCTTCGACACGCGCACGCTGGGCCACGACGAGGCGGCGCATTGGGTAGGCGGGGAAGGGCTGACACTGGGGCAGATTCTGCTGTGTCAGATTAAAGCCATCGACTTTCCGGGTGTCAATACAGGATGCCGTTTTGCGGCAGCGTAGCAGCGGATTCTAGACGCATTTACGGGGCGGGCCGGGGCTTGCGAGGGCTTTTTCTTGGGGCGTTGCGCCAATAGGCTCATCCCGTATTGACAAGCTGCCAGCGGATTCTTCGCACCAGCGAAATCCGCTCGTTGCGCAGCGCTCAGCGCCCTACTTTTTCACCCTGGCGCGGATCTCGGGAAGCGCTTTGCGCAAGTAGTACACCATGGACCACACGGTCAACACCGCAGCGATCCAGATGAGCCAGGTTCCCCAGACTCCGGTATCGATGGCATCGAAAAGACGTCCGTCGTACAGAAGAAAAGGAATGGCGACCATCTGCACCGTCGTCTTGACCTTGCCCAGCATATGGACCGCCACGCTGCGGGACGCGCCGATCTGCGCCATCCATTCGCGGAGCGCCGAGATAGCAATCTCCCGTCCGATGATGATCATCGCGACGAACACATCGGCCCGCTGCAGATGGACCAGAACGAGCAACGACGCACACACTAGAAACTTGTCGGCCACCGGGTCCAGGAAGGCGCCGAACGAAGAGGTTTGATTGAGCTTTCGCGCCAGATAGCCATCGAGCCAATCCGTGGCCGCGAAGATGACGAACATTACAGTGGCAATGAGATTGCGTGTGGCGGGGTCCAGAGGCGCGTAGAACACCCCCACGATCAAAGGTATCGCGACGATGCGCGTCCAGGTCATGATGGTGGGGATGGTCAGGAACATGCGGCGATTGTGTCATGCCCATCCGCGGCGCATCGCCGAAGCGGGCCATTCGGCCCGCCCGCTCAGCGAAGCGCGCGATAGATCTCCTCGGCCAGATCGCGCGAGATGCCTTCGACGGTGATCAGGTCTTCGACACTGGCCGCCGCCACCCCGCGGACCCCGCCGAAGCGCTGCAGCAACCTGGCCCGCTTCTTCGGACCCACGCCAGGAATCTCTTCCAACTGCCCTCCGCCGATACGCACTTTGGCACGTGCCGCACGCATGCCGGTGATAGCGAACCGGTGGGCCTCATCGCGAATCTGCGCCACCAGCATCAGTGCGGCCGAATCCCGGCCCAGATAGACCTTCTCGCGCCCGTCGGCAAAGACCAACTCTTCAAGGCCGACCTTTCGGCCCTCGCCCTTCTCCACGCCGACGATGCGGCTCAGGCCCAGGCCCAATTCAGTGAAGACCTCGCGCGCCATGCTCACCTGGCCCTTGCCACCGTCCACCAGCACCAGGTCGGGCAACCGAGCCTGGCCTGGTGCAGGCTCGGCGCCCCCGGCTTCGCGTTGTGCCTCGGCCACCTTGCTGTAGCGGCGCATCAGCACCTGCCGCATCGCGGCATAGTCGTCGCCCCCGGTGATGCCTTCGATCTTGAATCGGCGGTATTCGCTGCTCTGCATCTTGTGGTGATGAAACACGACACACGACGCCTGGGTCGATTCCCCCGCCGTGTGCGAGATGTCGAAACATTCGATCGTCAGGGTATCGAGGTCTTCTTCACTCAAATCGAGTGCCTCGGCGAGCGCCCTCGTCCGCGCCTGTTGCGAACCTTCTTCCGCCAGCAGTCGAGCCAACTGGATGTCGGCGTTCTTCTGGGCCATGTCCAGCCATGCGCGGCGCTGTTCGCGGGGCTGGTGCACAGCAGTGATGCGAACGCCAGCCTGTTGCGACAGCGCCTCGATGAGTGCGCGATCCACCGGTTCGCTGACGATGAGCGCAGGTGGCACCGGCACGCCGATGTAGTGCTGGGCGATGAAGGCCTCCAGCACCTGCGCCTCGATGGACCGGGCCGCAGCCGTGCGAGCCGGTGGGGCAGGCTTTCCTGCTTCGGCCAGCATGGCAGAGGCTCCAGTGCCGCCCTCTTCCGGCTGCACGGCTTCGACGTCCTCAGCGGCTTCTTCGGCCTGAAACACGGCCGCAGCATCCTCCACATGCACCGGAAAATAGGCACGGTCTCCAAGGTGGCGGCCGCCTCGCACCATTGCCAGATTCACGCAGGCACGCCCGCCCCACACCTTCACGGCCAAGATGTCGACGTCCTTGTCGGACACGGTTTCGATGGCTTGTTGGTGCAGCACGCGTGACAGCGCTGTGATCTGGTTGCGCACGTCTGCCGCCTGCTCGAACTCCAGGCGGCCCGAGTGCTCCATCATGCGGGCCTCCATAGCCTTGAGCAGTTCCTGCGTCTCGCCACGCAGCATGGCCTCGGCATGCGCGACATCGCTGGCATAGGCCTGGGGCGAGATCAGATCGACACACGGCCCGGTGCAGCGTTTGATCTGGTACAGCAGACACGGACGGGTCCGGTTGGAAAACACCGTGTCTTCGCAGGTGCGCAGACGGAACACCTTTTGCAGCAACAGGATGGTTTCCTTCACGGCCCATGCCCCTGGGTAAGGCCCGAAGTAACGGTGTCGCTTGTCGATCGCGCCGCGGTAGTACGCCATGCGGGGGAAAAGCTGGCCCGGTGCCTCGCCCGTTCCATCCTTTGCCGCCACCCCGGTGATCTTGAGATACGGGTAGCTCTTGTCGTCCCGAAACAAGATGTTGTACTTCGGGTTGAGCGACTTGATGAGGTTGTTTTCCAGCAGCAGCGCTTCGGCCTCGGAGCGCACCACCGTGGTCTCCAGACGGACGATCTTGCCCACCATGTGGCCGATTCGAGTACCGCCATGGGTCTTGGTGAAATAGCTGGAGACGCGCTTCTTCAGGTTTCGCGCCTTGCCCACATAAAGCAAAGCACCTTGCGCGTCGAAGTAACGGTAGACACCCGGCAGGGGCGGCAACGCGGCCACCTGCGCGAGCAGTTCGGGGGAATGCACATCGGACATCCCGCTATTGTGGCCAGAGTCCACGCTTCAGCGCCGCGCCGCGCTGGCAAGCCCGGCAGATCAATGCGCCGATGGACCTTCGTAAGCCCTGCGCGCCAATGCCGTGGCGAGAATTTCGGCCGGATCGATCAGCGTCCAGCCCTCGGCTTGCGGTGCCTGCGGCAAAGCCAAAGGGATTTCCGTGCAGGCCATGATCAATGTGATGTCGCCGTGGCGCTCACGCAGGGACCGGCCCACGCGGGTGAAGCACTCCTGCGCCAAAACCATGTTGCCGGACTTGACGCCCTGATAGATGCCCTGCATGAGGGCTTCGCGCTCCGATGGCTCGGGAAGCACGCAATGGATCCCTTCGCGGACCATGACAGCGTCATAAAGGCCCATGCCATACGTTCCTTGCGTGGCCAGCAGTGCTGCCCGGCCGATGCCACGCCGCTTCAGTTCGGCCGCCGTCTCGCTGGCAATGTGCAGCAGGTCCACGGACGGGACCCGTGCCTGCAACGCCGCATGCCATGCATGGGCGGTATTGCATGCGATGGCCACGGCCTTTGCCCCGACGGCCGAAAGCTGCTCCAACACGCGTGCCATGTCGTCGAGCGGTTGCGGGGCTTTCGCATCCCCCAACGCGCGTGACCGGTCGGCCACCGGCACCTGCGCCATCCAGTGCTCGGGAAACGCCTGGTCTTGCACGGCCAAGCCATGCGCTTGCAGCCAGCGTTCGGAGGCTTGCAGGAACAGGCGTGCAAAGTCCACACCCGCGGCCGGCCCCATGCCGGCCAGAATGCCGACCTTGGCAGGCGCGCCAACGGGTCGCGTTGCGGCCGTCATCGCAGCATGCTCGACATGGCCGACAGGCAATTGACCATGCGCACGGCCGACTCCGTGTCAGGCGCCTGGAAACGCACGGCGTTCGAATCGAGACGCTCCAGCGTGGGCCATTGGCAAAACAGGTCGGCCAAAGCGGGCGTCTGCGCCTGTACGTCGACCATCAAAGGACCATCGATGCGAAAGGGCTCGACCGCAGCGCACGCCTGCACCGCATCGGCCACACCCGCCCGAATGGCGGCGCAAGACTGCGCTGGGGACAGGCTGATGCCGCTCGTTTGACCGGTCGCCCGCTTGGTCTGGACGAACCGGGCCTGGAGAAAGATCGGCTGCGTCTCAGCGATGAACACATCGTCGCCCGACCCCATGATCACAGGGGCACCATAGGCCCCCGCCAGCGCACCGTAGATACCGGCCTCGCCCAGCTCCTGGCCGTTGAAAGCGATCCGTGCGAAGGCAAAGCTGTTGATGGTGTGGGCCAGAATGCCTCGCCCCTGGGCCCGTGAGTGATAGCCGATGAGGCAGACGCCGTCCACGCCCAGCTCCACCCCCGCCACCATGCTGAGGTAACGGGGCTTGCCCTGGATGGCCTGCGCCCGCTCATCGAGCAGATCGGGCGGCATGTTCCTGAAGCCGCCGTGCGAATCGTTCACATAGACCTCGGCCGCACCGGCATCGAAGGCTCCCGCGATGGCGGCATTCGCTTCGGCGGCCATGAGGCGCCGGGCCCGCTCGTATTCCGGATTGCCGGGGCGCACCTGCTCAGGGTGATAGACCCCTGCCACGCCTTCGATATCGACGGAAATGAGAATTTTCATGGTGCAGTCTTTGAAAAAATCGGCAGCCGAGGCAGCAAATCGCGCAGTGCGGATCTGTGATGTCCGTCCCGGCCGATGACGGGCGTGGCATGCCAGAGGGCATGGACGATGGCTTGCTCTACGCTGTCGGCTGCCGCCTGGAACAGGCCATCCAGAAGCATTTCATGCAGCATCGGCAAGGCGGGCATGGGTTGCTCCGCCAGATGGGGCAAGGTGTAGGCCGTCGAAAACGCCACGGCGATGTCGCCGCTGCCATGGCCATACACCGAGCCGGTACGTGCCAGGCCAGCGCCTGCTCGCAACGCCAGACGATTGAGCTGGCGAGCGTCCAGTGGCGCATCGGTCGCCAGCACCATGATGATGGAGCCCCGTTCGGTTTCGGCCGACTGCGCGCGGGCCATATCGTCCAGCAAGGTCGCGACCTCGGCGCCGATGGCGGCTCCGCCCCACACCAGGTGCGGAAGCAGCCCATAGTTGGCCAACACCAGAGCGCCCACGGTGCAGGTGCCGCCGTGACGCAATGGCACCCGGCGAGAGGCCGTGCCGATTCCGCCCTTGAGCTGAAAGCTCGACATGCCCCGTCCCGCCCCCACCGAGCCCTGGGCCATTCGGGCCCCGGCATCCGCGCAGGCCGCGAGGTAATCGGCGCCGTCCAGCACCATGCGCTGGATGTCGTTCAGAAAACCGTCGTTGCACTCCAGCACCAGCGGGTTGACCGTGGGCAGCGCCCTGCCCGTCTCCGGATTGGCCGCGATGCACTGGCGGATCTGCGCCTGCGCCATGGCGCCGACGGAAAAGGGATTGGTCAACGCGATGGGGGTTTCCAACTGGCCCAGTTCGGCCAACTGCACCAGCCCCACGCTTTTGCCGAACCCGTTGATCACCGCCATGCCGGCAGGCACCTTGTGGCGATACGGATCCAGCTGGTGCGGGTGAATCACCGTCACGCCGGTTTGCACCGGACCATCGTCGCGCGTGGCGTGGCCGACCGTCACGCCCGCCACATCGGTGATGGCATCGAGCGGCCCGGCCAGCAGGCTGCCGATGCGTGGCGGCGCCAGGACTGCCGCCTCGGCCATCGCGAAAGGCTTCATGACTGCCGATCGATCTTGGGATCGAGGGCATCCCGCAGGCCATCGCCCAGCAGGTTGAACGCCAGCACGGTCAGGAAGATCGCCAGGCTCGGGAACAGCGCCACGTGCGGCGCGTTCACCATGTCGGCCCGCGCTTCGTTGAGCATGGCGCCCCACTCCGGCGTGGGCGGCTGTGCGCCCATGCCCAGGAACGAAAGGCTGGCGGCCGTGATGATCGACGTGCCCACGCGCATCGTGAAGTACACGACGATCGAAGAGATCGTGCCCGGCAGGATGTGGCGCACGATGATGGTCCAGTCCGATGCACCGATGCTGCGCGCGGACTCGATGTACGTCATCTGCTTGAGCACCAGCGTGTTGCCGCGCACCAGCCGCGCGAAGGCCGGCACGCTGAACACGGACACCGCGACGATCACATTGGTCATGTTGCTGCCCAGGATGGCCACCACGCCAAGGGCCAGCAAAATGCCGGGGAAGGCGAAGAGCACGTCCGAGATGCGCATGACGATGCGGTCCCACCAGCCTTCGTAGTAGCCCGCCAGCAGGCCGAGGGCCGTGCCGATCAGGCAGCCGATGAGCACCGACAGAAAGCCAGCGGCGAGCGATATGCGCGCGCCCATCAGGATGCGGCTGAAGATGTCGCGGCCGAGCGGATCGACCCCGAACCAATGCACGGCGGACGGCAGTTCGTTCAGCCGGTCATAGTCGAAGAAGCCTTCGGCGTCATAGGGCACCAGCACCGGCGCCAGCACGGCCACCAGCACCAGAAGGAGCACGAAGACCAGCGCTGCCATGGCAACGTGCTGCTTCTTGAACTTGCGCCAGAACTCGCGCCAGGGCGTGCGCACCGCACCGGCACTGGCGGCGACGGGCGCCACCGAAGCGGCCGCCAGTTGAGCGGCGTCGGGGGGCGTGGGGATGGAAGGCGTGGTCATACCGTCTCTTGGTGTTCGTGGAAAGGCAAGCAGGCCGCCGGGGTCACTTGTAGCGAATGGTGGGATTGATGAAGCCGTAGAGCATGTCCACCACCAGATTGATGAGGATGAACTCCAGCGAGAACAGCAGCACCAGTGTCTGGATGACGGGGTAGTCGCGCATGGTCACGGCGTCCACCAGCAGGCGGCCGAGGCCAGGCCAGTTGAAGACGGCCTCCACCACGATGGAGCCGCCCAGCAGAAAACCGAACTGCAGGCCCATCATGGTGATGACGGGAATCAGCGCATTGCGCAGGCAATGCTTGAGGATCACGAGGCGCTCGTTGAGGCCCTTGGCGCGCGCCGTGCGCACGAAGTCTTCCTGCACAACCTCGACGAACGAGGCGCGGGTGAAGCGGGCCATTACCGCGGCGACGGCGGCGCCCAGCGTGATGGACGGCAGCACGTAGTGCTGCCAGCTCGATGCGCCCACGGTCGGCAGCCAGCCCAGTTGCACCGAGAACACCTGCATGAGCGTCATGCCCAGGGCGAAGGCCGGAAACGAGATGCCCGACACCGCCAGCGTCATGCCAAGGCGGTCGGGCCATTGGTTGCGATACACGGCCGAGATGATGCCGATGCCCATGCCGAAGATGACCGACCAGACCATGCTGGTGACCGTGAGCGCCAGCGTGGGCAAAAAGCGCTCGCTGATCTCGGCCGCCACCGTGCGGCCGGTGCGGATGGACTTGCCGAAGTCGCCTTGCACCATGCGCGTGAAGAAGTGCACGAACTGCTCGGGCAGCGGCCTGTCCAGCCCCAGGTCGTGGCGCACCATCGCGATGGTGGCCTCGTCGGCGTCCTGTCCCGCCGCCAGGCGCGCGGGGTCGCCGGGCAGCATGTGGACGAACAGGAACACCAGCACGGCCACGATCAGCAGCGTGGGTAAGAGTCCCAGCAGTCGTTTGAGAAAGTAGTTCAGCATGGGTGCGGCGCTGCGGGCGCAGCGATGTGTTTTTGATGAAAACTAAGAGCAGCCCGCGCGCGCCAGACAAGCGCGCGGGGCTGCCTTGACCTGTTATTTCAGGTCGATCTCGTCGCTGTTGATGTTGCCGTCAGGCATCACGTGCACACCGGACAGGCGCTTGGCGTGGGCGTAGAGAACGTCTTCAGTCACCAGCGGGATGCGCGGCAGGTCCTTGGCAAGTTGCTCTTGCGCCGTCTTGTAGAGCGCGGCACGCTCGGTTCCGTTGGTGGTCAGCAGCGCCTTGGCGATGGACTCGTCCACCACGGGGTTGCTGTAGAAGGCGTAGTTCGCCAGCTTCGGCGCCCAGGACTCCGTGGAGAACAGGGGACGCAGCGCCCAGTCGGCCTCACCGGTGGAAGACGACCAGCCGATGTAGTACAGGCGCACCTTCGCGGTCTTCGGATCGGGCCAGGAATCCACCTGCTCGGCCCGCTGGCCGGGCTCCAGCGCTTGCACCGACACCTTGATGCCGACTTGCTGCAACTGCTGCTGGATGAACTGGATCACCTTCTGGCTGGTGGTGTTGTTGTAGCCGCTCCACAGCACGGACTCGAAACCGTTGGGGTAGCCCGCTTCCTTCAGCAGTTCCTTGGCCTTGGCCACGTTGTAGGGAATGGGCTGCATCTTCACCGCGTATTCCACGCCCTGCGGCACGAAGCCCTGGGCCGGGAAAGCGTGGCCGTTGAAGGCCACCTTGGCCAGCGCTTCCTTGTTGATGGCGTAGCCGATGGCTTCGCGCACCTTGGGGTTGTCATACGGCTTTTGCAGCATGTTGAAGGTCAGGAAGCGCTGGATGATCGACGGCGCGGACACCACCGTGATCTTGTCGCTCTTCTTGAGCGTGGCGATCTGCTCATAGGGCAGCGTGAAGGCAAAGTCGGCCTCGCCCGTCTGCAGCATGGCGGCGCGGGTGTTGTTCTCGATCACGGGCTTCCAGGTCACCTGATCGACCTTGGGGTAGCCCTTCTTCCAGTAGCCCGCGAACTTCTTGCCCACGATGGCCTCGGTCTGCTTCCATTCGACGAACTCGAACGGGCCCGTGCCCACGGGGTGGAAGGCGATGTCCTTGTTGCCCCACTTCGCCAGCGCGGCGGGCGAGATCATCGCGGCAGAGGCGTGGGCCAGCGCGTTGATGAAGGGGCCGAAGGGCTCCTTGAGCGTGATGCGCAGCGTGGTCGGGTTCACGGCCTCGACCTTGGCGACGCGGTTGAACTGGTTGGCACGCAGCAGCCGGTTCTCGGGGTTCATCACGCGGTCGAGGGTGGCCTTGGCCGCGGCGGCGTTGAAGTCGGTGCCGTCATGGAACTTGACGCCCGCGCGCAGCTTGAAGGTATAGACGAGGCCATCGTTCGACACTTCGTAGCTCTCGGCCAGGACGTTCTTGACCTTCATGTCCTTGTCGAACGCGAAGAGGCCTTCGTAGAAGCTCTTGGTCACGGCCGTGGTGATGGTCGTGTTGGTGTTGTAGGGGTCGAGCGTCTCGGGCTGTTGGTAGATGGCCAGCACGGCGTTGCCGGCGGCCAGCGCGGAGCCGGACATGGCAAGGGCCAGCAGGCTGAAGGCGATGCGGCGGGTGGAAGCTTTCTTCATGGTTGAACTCCGGTGTGAAAAAGGTCGGGAATTTTCAAAATTGATAGCTGCTTTCGCTTGTCAGACAAGCGCTGGATGTCGATTTGGCTTGAAACATCAACCCCCTTGCGCCGCCACGAAATGGCCAGGGCCTACCTGCACCATCGGCAGGACCACAGGCTCGTCGCCCACCGCGCGGATGGGGCTGGGGATGTCCCCCTCCAGCAGAGCGCGCTTCAGGTGCCGGCGCGCCGGGTCGGCGATCGGCACGGCGGTCATCAGCTTCTTCGTGTAGGCGTGTTGCGGGTTCTCGAAAATCGCGCGGCGCGGGCCGATCTCCACGATCTGGCCCAGGAACATCACGGCCACACGGTGGCTGATGCGCTCCACTACCGCCATGTCGTGCGAGATGAAAAGGAAGGCCACGCCCAGTTCGCGCTGCAGGTCCAGCATGAGGTTGACGATCTGCGCCTGGATCGACACATCCAGCGCCGACACCGATTCGTCCGCCACCACCACCTTGGGGTTGAGCGCCAACGCCCGTGCAATGGCGATGCGCTGGCGCTGGCCACCCGAGAACTCGTGCGGATAGCGCTGTGCGTAGTCGCGCGGCAGGCCCACCTTTTCCAGCAGCCAGTCCACGCGCTCCTGCGCTTCGCGGCCGCTGGCCACCTTGTGCACCAGCAGCGGCTCCATGATCGAAAAGCCCACGGTCAGGCGTGGGTCCAGCGATGCGAACGGGTCCTGGAAGATGAACTGGATGTCGCGGCGCAGCGCCTGCACCTCGCTCGTGGGCAGATCGAGAATGTTGCGGCCGCCGAACTCGATGGCGCCGCTCTGGCTGTCCACCAGCCGCAGCAGCGACCGCCCGGTGGTGGATTTTCCGCAGCCGGATTCACCCACCAGCGCCAGCGTTTCGCCGGGATACAGGTCGAAACTCACCTTTTCGACGGCGTGCACGCGGCGCTTGACCTTGTTGAACAGCCCCGAGCGCAGATCGAAGCGCGTCACCAGGTCTTTCACCCGCAGGATGGGCTGGGCGCCCGCCGGGCGGGTGTCCACGGGCGTGGACTGCACGGCCACCGCCGCCGCCGTTGCCGCATCGCCATCGGGGCGCAGCAGCTCGAAATGGCGCGGCAGGTCGGTGCCTTGCATGGCGCCCAGCTTGGGCACGGCCGACAGCAGCGCCCGGGTATAGGGATGCTGCGGGGCCGCGAAGATCTGCGTCGACGGCCCCTCTTCCACCTTGTCTCCACGGTACATCACGAGCACGCGGTCGGCCACTTCGGCCACCACGCCCATGTCGTGGGTGATGAAGATCACGCCCATGCGCATCTCGTCCTGCAACTGGCGGATCAACTGAAGGATCTGCGCCTGGATCGTCACGTCCAGCGCGGTGGTGGGCTCGTCGGCGATCAACAGTTGCGGCTTGCACGACAGCGCCATGGCGATCATCACGCGCTGGCGCATGCCGCCCGACAACTGGTGCGGAAAGCGATCGAGCACATTGCGCGCTTCAGGAATGCGCACCAGTTCCAGCATGCGCAGCGCCTCGGCGCGGGCCGCCGCCCGGTCCTTGCCCTGGTGGTAGCGGATGGATTCCGCGATCTGCTCGCCCGCCGTGAACACGGGGTTGAGCGAGGTCATCGGCTCCTGAAAGATCATGGCCACGTCGGCGCCGCGCACCGACTGCAGCGTGGCATTGCCGGCCCGCACCATGTCCAGTACCTGTCCGTTGCTGCGCCGCAGTGCGATCGATCCGTTCAGGATCTTTCCGCCGCCATGCTCCACCAGGCGCATCAGCGCCAGCGAAGTGACCGACTTGCCCGAGCCCGATTCGCCCACGATGGCCAGCGTCTCGCCCCGGTCTACGTGGAAGGAAAGGTTGCGCACGGCGTCCACGGTGCGCTCCGAATTGGCAAAGCGGATCGTCAGATCGTCCACGGCCAGCACGCGCTGCTCCGGCAGGGCAAGGGACGGTGTCGCGCTCGAAGGGGTTGGTGTCATGGCAGCACAAGAAAAAGAAATTCGATCAGTCGTTCGGTCGATCCGCCAGCCGCGGGCCGTCAGGCACCGGATGCGCGGAAGATGAAGGATTCGGCCGCCTGGCCCACGCGGGCCAGGCCGCGGTACATGCCTTCGGTATTGAAGGGCAGGCACACGTTGCCGTGGCGATCCACCGCGATCAGCCCGCCGGTGCCGCCGACCGCTGGCAATGCGCCATGCACCACGGCGTCGGCGGCCGCCTGCAGCGAGGCGCCGCCGTAGGCCATGCGGGCACAGATATCGTGCGCGGCGCTCACGCGGATGAACGCTTCGCCATGGCCCGTGCAAGACACTGCGGCCGTGCGGTCGTCGGCATAGGTGCCTGCGCCGATGAGCGGGCTGTCGCCCACGCGGCCTGGGCGCTTGTTGGTCATGCCGCCGGTCGAGGTGGCCGCGGCGAGATGGCCCTGAGAGTCCAGCGCCACGGCGCCCACGGTGCCCATCTTGCGGTCCTCGTCCAGCGCGCGGCCCGACAGGCCGGCCAGCGCGGCAGCGCCGTCGTGGTCCAGCACCGCACCCGACTGGCGGGCCTGCGCGGCCAGCAACTGGGCGCGCCGCGCATCGGTCGAAAAGTAGCTGGCATCGACCATCGCAAGGCCCGCTTCGCGCGCCAGAAGCTCGGCCCCCTCGCCCGCCATCAGCACGTGCTGGCCCTGCCGCAGCACGGCACGGGCCGCGAGGATGGGGTTGCGCACGTGGCGCAGGCCCGCCACGGCGCCGGCTGCCAGCGTGGCGCCTTCCATCAGCGCGGCGTCGAGTTCATGCGTCGCGTCGGCGGTGAACACCGCGCCATGACCGGCATTGAACAGCGGGCAGTCCTCCAGCAACTGCACGGCGACACACACCGCCTCGCCCGCCGAACCGCCCTTCGCCAGCACGGCCTGGCCGGCACGCAGCACGTCCTGCAGCACGCCGTGATAGGCCCACTCCTGCTGCGCATCGATCTGTGCGCGGCTCAAGGTGCCGGCACCGCCGTGGATGGCGATCACGGGAATGGGTGCGCCGGAGGGGGACGGAAAAACAGTCATGGGCAGATGGGGTCGGTCAACGAAAAAGGTCGGAACCAGGCGATGGATGCAATGAAGGCGATGACGGATCGACAGGAACCAGAGCGGCCCTAGCCGCGGCCGGTTGCCTTGGCATCGCCCTTTTTGCCGGCGGCATCGGCCGAGCGGGGTGCCAGGCGCGTGCGGGAGCTGTCGTGCAGCCACGGCAGCACGGCCTCGGTCATGCGCGCAGCGGTCTTCACCGACTCCTTGGCCTGGTGTGCCACCGCGCTGGTGAGCGCTTCGATCATGGCCAGCGCCGACGATTCGGAATTGGCGGCGTACTGGTTTTCGGTCTGCGCGAACAGACACCAATGGGCGAAAGGCACAAGGGGCGAATGCAGGCCGTCAGTCAGCGCCAGCACCTTCACGCCGCGCTCGTAAGCACCATGCGCCAGCACCACCGTGTCGGTCAGGTAGCGGGGGTAGCTGATGGCGATGAACAGGTCTTCCTCGCCCATGCGGGGCAGCATCCGCGCGCCGTAGGAAGCGCCGGCCACGCCGGCCAGCAGGTGCACGCCATCGCAATGCGCGTCCAGCCCGCGCTGGAGCAGCCCGGCCAGCCAGCCGCTGGCGCCGAAACCGGCCAGGTAGATGCGCCGCGCCCCGACGATGGCCTGCACCGCCGCTTCGCAGGCGGCAGGGTCGAGCGCCTCGCGCGTGGCGGCGATGTTTCGCTGGCTTTCTTCCAGCGCGGCGGCGAACACGTCGCCGATGCTGCTGGGCTTTTCCAGCTTGATGCGCATCTTCTCGATGGGCGCCAGCATGGCTTCGAACCCGCGCACCAGCTCGGCCCGCAGCATGGGGTAGCCATCCAGCCCGATGGCCCGCGCGAAACGGTTGGCGGTAGCGATGGAAACCCCCACTGCCGCCGCCAGCTCGTCGATCGGCATGGTCGCCGCTTGCAGCGGGTGGGCCAGCACGTAGTCGGCCATCTGCTGGTGCGACCGCGTGAGCGTGGGCCGCACCCGGCCAATGCGGATGGCGATGGTCGCGGCTTCGGTGCTCGGTTCGGGAATGGCGGACATGAAGGTTTCGGGGGCTCGAAAAGAAGACTGCGTGTTTTGATCAAAAATTTACAACGGTGTCATATTAAAGAAAAAATTCAATCATTCAAAGAATTTTTATAAAACCATCGCAGGGCGCCCCGCCCGGCCATCCCGTCTGGAAGTCGCAGCAGCCCCATGGTCGACACAGCGGTCGGCCCAACGAAAAAAGCCCTGCGCAAGGTGCGCAGGGCTTTTCATCAGGTGCCGGGGTGGCCGACTCGGCGGGCCGCTCAAAGGCCGATCAATCCGCCTCGATCTTCGAAGCCTTCACCACCTGCGCCCAGTTGGCCAGATCGGCCTTCACCCGTTCGGCGAGCGGCTGGGGTCCCTGGTAATCGGCCGTGGCGCCCTGCTCCTGCGCCTTTTGCTGGAAGGCGGGGTTCTGCACGACGGTGCGCACGTCGGCCACCAGCTTGTCGACCACCGCCTTCGGCACATTGGCCGGGGCGAACAGCGCGAACCACGAGGTGGCATCCACCTTGGGGTAGCCCGCCTCGGCCGTGGTGGGCACGTTCGGCAGGCTGGCCAGGCGCTCCTTGCCGGTGACCGCCAGCACCCGCAGCTTGCCTGCCTGGATGTGCGGCATGAACGGTGGCGCGGTGCCGAAGGTCAGGTCCACCTGGCCGCCCAGCAGGTCCTGCAGCGCGGGGCCGGTGCCCTTGTAAGGCACATGCACCATCTTCACGCCGCCCTGCTGCTCCAGCATGGCGCCGGTCACATGCTGCAGCGACCCGTTGCCCGACGAGGCGTAGTTGAGCTTGCCCGGGTGGTCCTTGGCGTAGGCGATCAATTCGGCCAGTGTCTTCACCGGCAGGCCGTCGCGCACCACGATGATCTGCGGCGCCGACAGCACGTTCGCAATCGGCTGGAAGTCGTTGGGCTCCCACTGCTTTTGCCGGGTGAGCAATGGCGAAATCACGTGGTAGCCAGAGTACTGCATCAGCAACGTGTAGCCGTCCGGCTCGGCCCGCTTCACGGCGGCGGCAGCGATGTTGCCGTTGCCGCCGCCCTTGTTGTCCACCACCACCGATTGGCCCAGCACCGGGCCGAGCGCCTGCGCCAGCATGCGTGCGGACAGGTCCGTCGTACCCCCGGCGGCCGTGGGCACGACGAGGGTGACGGGCTTGGCCGGATAGCCGCTGCCCTGCGCCCAGGCCGTGCCGGCGAACGCCGTGACCAGCGCGGCGGCCAGCACGGATTGCGCCAGGGCCGCGACCACACGGTCGGCCCTGGTCAGGGAGAGGGATTGGATCGTCTGGTTTGTCTGTGCCATGCACTGTCTCCTTAGGTTTTAGAAATACTTGGGGGAAATCACTTCAATCCATGCGCCTGCACTGGTAGGGCGCACGCTGCCGTCAATCGATCTTGGCGCCGGTGTCTTTCACCGCCCGGCCCCAGCGCGCCAGGTCGTCGCGCACCAGCGCAGCCAGTTGGGCCGAGGTGCCCTTGTAGGGCTCGCAGCCCACGGCGGCCAGCCGGTCGGCCACGTCTTTGTGGTCCAGCGCCTTGGCCACTTCGGCCTGCAGCCGCGCCACCACGGCGGCCGGGGTGCCCGCAGGCGCGAAGAGCCCGTACCACGGCGTCTGGCCGAAGCCCGACAGCGTTTCGCCGATGGTGGGCGCGTCCGGCAAGGCCGCCACGCGCTGCGTGTTGACCACGCCCAGCACCTTCAGCTTGCCCGCCTTGATGAACGCGATGGACGACGGCAGGCTTTGCACCGACAGCGGCACCTGCCCGCCCACCACATCGGTGGCCGCCATAGCGGAGCCCTTGTACGGCACGTGCTGCAGCGAAATGCCGGCGGTCTTTTGCAGCATCTCGCCGATCAGGTGGTTGAGCGTGCCGTTGCCCGCCGAGGCGATGGCGTAATGGCCGGGCCGCGCCTTGGCCAGGGCCACCAGTTCAGCCACGTTGGACGCGGGAAACGCAGGGTTCGCCACCAGCACGTAGCCGGCCGTGGCCAGCGGTGCCACCGGTTCAAAATCCTTCACCGGATCGAACCCCGTGTGCTGGTACAGCCAGGGATTGATGACCTGTGCGCTGTCGGCCGTCAGCAGCAGCGTGTAGCCATCCGGCTTGGCCTTGGCGGCTGCTGCCGTGCCCACGTTGCCGCCAGCGCCGGGGCGGTTGTCCACCACCACCGGCTGCCCGAGTTGTTCCGACAGCTTTTGCGCCACCACGCGCGCGATGGCGTCGTTCGCGCCGCCGGCCTGCTGCGGCACCACGAGGGTGATGGCACGGCTGGGGTAGCCGGCCTGCGCCGCGGCAGTGCCTGCGGCGCCGCACAGCGATGCCGCCAGTGCAGCCAGCGCGGTACGTCGTGAAATGGATGGAATGGGCATGGCGCTTGTCTCCTTCGTCTTTTGTTGTCGTGGTTTGCTCTGCTCTGCTCTGCTCTGCTGTGCTCTGCTGTGCTCTGCTGTGCTCTGCGGTGCGGTGCGGCCGCGGACCTGTCGCTCAGGGCGCGGCGCGCGCCAGGGCCCGCTCGCGGATCGCCTCGAAGCCGTCCGGCACCGGATGCAGGTCGAGCCGGCGCCCGGCCTTCACGATCTGGCTCGGAATGTCGTGGCCGATCAGGGCAGGCAGCCGCCCGGCCGCGGCGATCAGTGCCGGCAAGTCCACACCCGTGTCGTAGCCCATGAGCTGCAGCGCGTGCGCGATCTCTTCGCTGCACACATTGCCAGAAGCACCGGGCGCATACGGGCAACCGCCCAAGCCCCCCAGCGACGCATCGAACCGGTCCGCCCCCGCGTCGATGGCCGCCAGCACGTTCGCCAGGCCCATGCCGCGCGTGTTGTGGAAATGCAGGGTGAAATCCGCCCCCGGCCAGCGCGCGCGGGCAGCGGCCGTGAGCTGTGCCACCTGCGTCGGGTAGGCCATGCCGGTCGTGTCGCACAGCGTGATGCCGCGCACGCCCAAATCGGCGAAGCGCTGCACCCAGCCGAAAACCGCCTCCTGTGCCACATCGCCTTCCATGGGGCAGCCGAACACGCAGGACAGCGACACGTTCACCGCCACGCCCGCGGCCTGGGCTGTGGCCACCACTTGCGCCAGCGCGGCGAACGATTGCTCGCGCCCCATGCGCAGGTTGGCCAGGTTGTGCGTTTCGCTCACCGACATGACCAGGTTCAGCTCGTCGGTGCGTGCCTCGATGGCGCGCTCGGCGCCCCGCACGTTGGGCACCAGCGCGCTGTACACCGTGCCGGGCCGCCGCGCGATCTCGCGCATGACGATCTCCGCATCGCGCAGCGCGGGAATCGCCGTGGGCGAAACGAAGGCCGTCACCTCGATCTTCGACAGGCCCGCGTCCGACAGCGCGTTCACCAACGCGATCTTGTCCGCCGTGGGCACGAAGGCCTGTTCCATCTGCAGGCCATCGCGCGTGCCCACCTCCTGCAGGTGGATGCGCCGGCCGTTGCCATGCCACGCGCCGGGCCGTGGCCGGTTTTCGATCGGGTTCATTGGATCACTCCTTTGCTGCGCAGCAGCGCGATCTGTTCAGCCGTGAGTCCCGCCTCGGCCAGCACCGCATCGGTGTCGTCCCCCAGGTGCGGCGCGCTGGAGCGGATCGTGCCCGGCGTGCCCGACAGCTTGGGCACGATGCCCGGCACCTCGACCGAATAGCCATCGCGCGTGGCCTGCGGCAGCAGCATGTCGCGGGCGCGGTAGTGCGGGTCTTCGGCGATGTCCTGCGCCGTGTACACCTTGCCGGCCGGCACGCGCGCCGCGCCCAGCCCCTGCAGCACGTCCTGCACCGTGCGCGGGGCGGTCCAGGCACCGATGGCGGCGTCGATCTCGGCCACGCGGGCCACGCGCCCGGCGTTGCTGCCCAAGTCCGGCGCGGCGGCAAGATCGGGCCGGCCGATGGTGTCCATCAACCGCTTGAAGATGCTGTCGCCATTGCCCGCCACCAGCACCCAGCCATCGGTGCACTGGTAGGCGTTGGACGGGGCGATGCCCGGCAGCGCACTGCCCGCCGCATCGCGCACCGCACCAAAGGCGCTGTATTCGGGGATCAGGCTCTCCATCACGTTGAACACTGCCTCGTGCAGCGCCACGTCAATCACCTGGCCCTGGCCGCCGTTCACCTTGCGGTGGTAGAGCGCCGTCAGCACGCCGATGGCGCCATGCAGCGCCGCCAGCGTGTCGCCAATGGACACGCCCACCCGCACCGGCACCCGGCCCGGCTCGCCCGTAAGGTGCCGCAGGCCGCCCATGGCCTCGCCGATCACGCCGAAACCCGGCAGATCGCGGTAAGGGCCGGTCTGCCCGTAGCCCGAGATGCGAAGGATCACCAGCCCCGGGTTGAGCGCGTGCAGCGCCTCCGGCGACATGCCCCAGCCCTCCAGCGTGCCGGGGCGGAAGTTCTCGATCAGCACGTCGGCTTCGGCGATGAGCCGGCGCGCGATGTCCTGGCCCTCGGCCTGGCGCAGGTCCAGCGCCAGCGAGCGCTTGTTGCGCGACTGCACCTGCCACCAGACCGAAGTGCCTTCCTTGATCAGGCGCCAGTTGCGCAGCGGATCGCCCGCGCCCGGCGCCTCGATCTTCACCACATCGGCCCCGAATTCGCCCAGCGTCTTCCCGCAGAACGGCCCGGCGATCAACTGGCCCATCTCGATCACCCGCACGCCTGCCAGGGCGGCCGGGGCTATGGCGGCTGGGGACGCCGCCTGGGGCTCCGTCGTGTTCGTCATGTGTCTCCTTGGAATGGCGCGGATCATGACGCGGCGCACGCCGGCTGCAAAACCCTGATGTGCGACGCCGCCATCGCAAACCGGCATGGCCGATGCACTGGCGCATTACCATCGGCGCCCATGAAGCTCGACCCGATCTCCCTGCGCCTTTTCGTCGCGGTGATGGAAGAAAACGCCATCGCCCGCGCCGCGGCGCGCGAGCACATCGCCCCCTCGGCCGCCAGCCGCCGGCTGGCCGAACTGGAAAGCACCTTGCAGGTGGAGCTGTTCAGCCGCAGCAACCGGGGCACCGAGCCCACCGACGCCGCCTACGCGCTGCTGAACATGGCGCGTGGCGTGCTCAACGAGCTGGACGGCATCGGCCTGCAAATGCGGGACTTCCGGGCCGGCGTGCGCGGGCATGTGCGCGTGGTGGCCAACATTTCTGCCATCACGCAGTTCCTGCCGGCCGAGCTGCCGGCCTTCATGGCAGCGCACCCCCAGGTGCAGGTGCGGCTGCAGGAGCAGATCAGCACCGCCATCGCCCAGTCGGTGGCCGAGAACGCGGCGGACGTGGGCATCCTCAACCACGGCAGCTATGGCGAGAGCGTCACCCTGCTGCCCTACCGCACCGACGAGCTGGTGCTGATCGCGCCCAAGGGCCATCCGCTGGCACGGCGGCGCGCGGTGCGGCTGGCCGATGCGCTCGCCTTCGACTTCGTGGGCGTGCACCCGGGCAGCGCGATCAACAACCTGCTGACGCGCGCCGCGGCCGAGGCGGGCCTGCCGCTGCGGCTGCGCATCCAGGTCACCAGCTACGACGCGCTGTGCCTCATGGTTTCCGCCGGCCTGGGCGTGGGCGTGCTGCCGCGCGGCAGCGCCCAGCTGTACCTCGGCACCCTCGCCCTGCGGCCGGTGACCCTTGCCGAACCGTGGGCACACCGGCAACTGTCGCTGTGCGTGCGGTCGGAAGAGTCGCTCTCCAGCGTGGCGCGGCTGCTGGTGGACCACCTGCGTGCGCCGCCGGCCGGGGGCGAAGCATGACGACCACGCGCTCCAGCCCGCACGCCCTGCGCTGGGACCTGTTCTGCCAGGTCATCGACAACTACGGCGACATCGGCGTCTGCTGGCGCCTCGCCGCCGACCTGGGAGCGCGCGGCCATTCGGTGCGCCTGTGGACGGACGACGCCAGCGCCCTCGGCTGGATGGCCCCCCACGGCGCGGCGGGCGTGCAGGTGCTGCCCTGGCCCACGCACGCGCCGCCCGACGGACCGGGCGATGTGGTGGTGGAGGCCTTCGGTTGCGAGATTGCTCCTGATTTCATAGCTGCCATCGCAAGTTCTCCTAGCGCTGGAAGCCGAAAACGCTTGTGGATCAACCTGGAATACCTCAGCGCCGAGGGCTACGTGGAGCGCAGCCACGGCCTGCCGTCCCTTTTGATGTCCGGCCCCGGCGCGGGCTGCACGCGGTGGTTTTTCTACCCCGGGTTCACCGAACGCACCGGCGGCCTGCTGCGCGAGCCGGGTTTGATGGCGCGGCAAGGCGCTTTCGACCGCGCCGGCTGGCGTGCCCGGCAGGGCGTGGCCGCCGACGCCCTCGCCGTCTCGCTCTTTTGCTACGAGCCGCCGGCGCTGCCCCAGTTGCTGGGCCAGTTGCGGCAGCGATCCGATGCCCTTCTGCTGGTCACGCCCGGCCGTGCCGCGGCGGCCGTGAAGGCGCTGGAAAATCAGAGCAAAATCGGCCTCCAGCGCAATGAATACGCCGGTGGACTGCTATCAATTTCATACCTCGCGCCGTGTGCCCAGCCCGCCTTCGACGAAATGCTGTGGGCGAGCGACCTCAACTGCGTGCGCGGCGAAGACTCGCTGGTGCGCGCGCTGTGGGCGGGCCAGCCGTTCGTGTGGCACATCTACCCGCAGGACGACGGCGCCCACCACGCCAAGCTGCAGGCGTTCCTGGACTGGCTGCAGGCGCCCCCTTCGCTGCGGCGCTTTCATGCGCTCTGGAACGGCATCGAACACGGTGGCCCCCTGCCCGCGCTGGACGCCGCCACCCTGCAGGAATGGCGCCAAACCGTGCAGGCTGCGCGTGCACGGCTGCTGGCGCAAGACGATCTGTTGACCCAACTGCTGGGGTTCGTGGCCGAAAAAAGCTAAAATCCACGGTTTTGCGCCAACCCAAGGCGGCACTTTCTGACGAAGTGACCAGCCGGCGCATCCCGCCGCGGAACATGCGCTGGCGCTCGGACCTTGCGCTGCATCCACAGGCAGCGCCCGCAGCGCCCCGGCGCGTAGAGCGGCTTCAACCCCAGCCCAGCAATCTGCTATGAAAATCGCTCAAGAAATCCGCGCCGGCAATGTGATCATGCACGGCAAGGACCCCATGGTCGTCCTGAAGACCGAATACGCCCGCGGCGGCCGCGGCGCGGCCACCGTCCGCATGAAGCTCAAGAGCCTGATCGGCAACTTCGGCACCGAAAACGTGTTCAAGGCCGACGACAAGATCGACAACGTGATCCTGGACAAGAAGGAGTGCACTTACTCCTACTTCGCCGACCCGATGTATGTCTGCATGGACACCGAGTTCAACCAGTACGAAGTCGAAGCCGAAAACATGGGCGACGCGCTGAACTACCTGGAAGACGGCATGTCCCTCGAAGTGGTGTTCTATGACGGCAAGGCCATCTCGGTCGAACTGCCCACCAGCGTGGAACGCGAAATCACCTGGACCGAACCCGCCGTCAAGGGCGACACGTCCGGCAAGGTGCTCAAGCCCGCCAAGATCGCCACCGGCTTCGAAGTGCCCGTGCCCCTGTTCGTGAGCCAGGGCGACAAGATCGAAATCGACACGCGCACCGGCGAATACCGCAAGCGCGTCTGATCGATCCGGTCACGCAACGCTTTCCCTGAAAAGGGCATCGACTTCGGTCGGTGCCCTTTTTTCATGGCGATGGTGATGCCGATACCGATGCAGAGCCGTTGACGGACCGCAGAGCAGCGCAGTTACAGCACGAGCGACACGCACACCACCGTGCGGCCTGGCTCCGACGCGACCGACAGCGCCCCACCCATGCGTTCGGCACGGGCCGCCATGCTGCGCATCCCCACGCTCAAGCCTGCGTGCTGCACCGCTGCAACGTCAAAACCCACACCGTCGTCTTCGATGCGCACTTGAAGCCCGCCCGCATCGGTGGGCTGCACCTCCACGCGCAGGCTGCGCGCACCGCTGTGTTTGATCACGTTGGACAGCGCCTCTTCCACCAGTCGCGTCAGCCCGAGGCACTGCAGTGCGCTGGGCACGCCGGCCCCCCACTGCGGTGCGATACCCCACTGAGACGCCACCCCTATTTCGTCGAGGATGCCCGTGAAACGGTGGCGCAGCGGCGCGGCCCAGCGCACCGGCGTCTCGGGGACGATCGCGCCGCTGCTGGAGCCATGGTCGATCACCTGCCGCAGATCGTCTCGCAGCACCTTGAACAGCGACAGCACGCGCGAGTTCGGCAACGGCTGGCTGGCCTGCTCCACCAATGCCATGCTGCGCACCAGGCTGCCGCCCAACCCGTCGTGCAGGTCGTGGGCAATCTCCATGCGCTCTTGCAATTTGGCGTGTCCCAAAGCCTGCGCGTGCTCACGCTGCAGCGCCTGTGCCAGTTCAAGGCGTGCTTTGGCCACGTGGGCTTCCAGCTCGTGGTTGAAGCGCTCGATCTGCCGCATGCCGGCCACGAGCCGTCCGCCCAACAGCAGCGCCATGCACACGGTGGTCAACGGCCCGGCGATCGCGCTCCAGGTCTCGCGCGCATGCCACACGTTCAGGATGACGGCCAGGTCATGGATGCCCACCACGACGAAGACGAGCCAGCACAGGGCCAGCAGCATGTGCGACGGGTTTCTGCCGCCCGGCCGGGGACGCCATGCGTGCCATTGGAATTGCAGGCAGTTGGCAAAGAAGATCAGCACGAAGCCCACCCAGACCACCAGGAACACCTCGGCGATCATCGCCCGGGGCGCCAGCAGCACGGCGGCGCTGCCCAGCGCTGCCAGTCCCCACAGCACTCGCTCGACGCGCGGCATGCGCTGCGCGCCGAACCGCCAGGTGAAAAGGCAAAAGCACACCACGTACAGCACGAAGCTCACGATGTTCCAGCGCGACATCGCCAGCGTTTCCTCAAACGGCCACGGCGTGGTGGCCAGCACCGTGCCGACGTACGCCGTCCAGGCAATCGACATCAGCGCATACCAGCCGAAGGCATGCTCATTGCGCCGCTGGCACCACACCACCCCGAAAAGACAGCCCACGGCGGCCGCCAACCCCGCACAGAAGACATACACGGTGCGCTGGCGCCATTCGCTGTGGAAATGCTCCCGAGCCACCTCCGCCGCGCTGCCCAGTCGCACGGTGCCGAGCCCTGGCGACAGCGGCGCCAGCCCCACCACGCGCACCCACACCGTATTGACGCCCGATGCGAGCCCCGATGCCGGCAGCAGCCACCACCGCGGCGTATTCCAGCTGCGCGACAAGGGCTCTGCCATCGACGCATCGCGCCACAGCAATTCATCGTTGAGGAAGACCTCCCCCGCCATGCTCATGCCGTCGATGCCCAGGCCCATTGCTTGCTTTTCAGCCGGGCAGCTCGGTTCCCAGCGGATGCGGTACCACACCGAGCCTTCATGCCCAGGCCATCGGCGCACCCAAACATCGGGCAGCTCCACGGGCTCCCAGCCGTCGGCCGGACGCAGCTGCGGGCCGTCACCAGCCCCATTGGCATTGGCGCGTGCCGCCTCCACCGACAGCACGACCGGCGCACACGTCCCGGGCAAGGCCACAGGCTCAGCCCATGCCGGGCCGCACAGGGCCATCGCCCACCACAACATGCACAGCCCTATCCAGCTCCGGCCACGCCGGCTCATCCGATGCCCCCCCGCGCCCGCGCCGTGCGGACAGCCATCGTGCGCGAGGACACGGCCAGCTTGCGGTAGATGCGCTTCACATGGCTTTCCACCGTGTAGCGCGAAATGAAAAGCTGCTCGGCAATCTCGCGGTTGCCCAGCCCGTCTGCCACGAGCCGCAAAATCTGGACCTCCCGCTCGCTCAATGCGTCATCGGCGACGATGACGCTCACGGCGGCGACCGCTGGCACAGGCGCGGCAGCAGCGGCGGGCAGCAACTGCAAAATCCGTCGCGCGATGAAAGGGTCGATGGGGGCGCCGCCCCGCAGCACGCTGCGAATCGACAGCGAAACTTCAAGGTCGTCCCGCTCTTTGAGGACATAGCCGGTCGCACCTGCCCGCAGTGCGCCCAGGATGGATTCTTCCGAACTCCAGGCGGACACGACCAGAATGCCCAGCCCAGGGTCTTCTGCCCGCATCTGTTCGATGAGCGCCATGCCACTGCCGTCCGGCAGGGCCAGATCCACCAGCGCCAACGCCATGGGTTGCACGGCCAGGCACGCCCGGGCTTCGGCCAATGTCGCGGCGAAGACCAGCGCATCGGCCGCGTAGCCCAGCCCCAGCAGCAAGCTGCGCAGGCGCTGCTGCAACAACGGTTCATCCTCCACCACCAGCACGGGGGCCGGCAGTGTGGATTCGGTCGGGAAGGTCTCGGGTTGAGGCATGCGGGAGTATGTCGCTTCGCCAGCGTTCACAAACGCCTGCGCACCGAAACCATCGCCATCGCTGCCGCCGTGAGCGACCTCAGGGTCAGGCCCCACTCGCTGAGCGTGGAGGTGGAGGCCACGCCACTTAGGTTCGGCGCCGCGGCCAGCAACGTGGGTGCGAACGGATCGCCGACGCAGCCCAGCGTGCCGTCGCTGTCGCCCTCCCCGTTCAAAAAAGTCTGTCGCGCAGTCGCATGCATGGTGGGTTTCCCTCGAGTATTCGGTAGCCCACCGCTTTTTTTCTAACGGTCGTGATCAGGATGACTGCACTGGGCGAGCGCGATGCCAGCTTTTGCAAGATTCGCTGTCTGTACCTGAAATTGGTGAATTTGCAGCACAGCCGGCGCATCGATGGCGCATGGGGATGAGCCGCTTTCCAGCGCAAAGCCGAGCAGTTTCAGACGCAGCGCTTTCGTGCTCCGGCAAAGCGAGCGGTCTCAATCACGGCCAAGTGCCGCGAAACCCGGGCTCTGGCGCATCAGCGCTTGCTCTTGGGCACGGCTTCGGCGGGGGCCAGGCTGCTGCAGAAAATGTCGCAGTCGGCACCGTTTTCCACATCAGGAGGCGGCGGCTCCATATAGACCGCGAGCGTTTCGGACAACTGCAGCAGCACGATCCGCGTGCCGCCGCTGCCCGCGTACCGATCGTTCTCGGCGTTCTTCTTGGGGCGAATACGGACCCAGTACGCCGGGTACCCCGTCTCGGTCGTGAGCGAGGGATACCCGAAGAAATCGCCCTGCTGAATCGGCTGCTCACCCTTTTCATGCCCCTGCGTCAGACTCCATCGGCCATCGGCAAAAGCGAAGGTTCCGGTCTCTTTGCGCTCCATCAGGAAGCGGGTCTTGGCCACGATGACCCGAGGCGCTGGCAGATTGGTTTCCAGCTTCCAGGCGCAGCGCCTGCCCGCTGGAATCTCGCCCTCCGAATCGTCGAGGCAACCCGGTCTCGAAGCATTGCGGTCAGCGCGCAGGATTTGAAATTCGCAGTGCGGCACGCCGTCTGCGTTGACGGACCTCTTGGGCGAAGTCACCCGCAGGTAGCCTGGCAACTGAAAAGCGATGTCGCAGGCCACCACTTCCCTCGGCGTTGGCGCGGGTGAAGGGCCCGCCATGGCATGCCCGGCCAGCAAGGTGGCCACGCACGCCAGCGCCGAGGCGCGATGCATCAGATCGGCACGCCGACCAGATCGTGCCCTTGCGTGCCCACGATGCGGGCCCGGGTGAATTCGCCCACCTTCATCGTCTTGCTGATCTTCTCGGGCGGCAGCAGGTGGACCACGCCGTCGATCTCGGGCGCATCGGCATAGGTGCGGCCAGTGCCGCCTTTTCGGCCGAGGGCCGGCGCGGAATCGACCAGCACCTGCATGGTGGCGCCCACGCGGCCGCGCAGCTTGGCGGCGGACACTTCCTCGGCCACGGCCATGAAGCGCGCGCGGCGTTCTTCGCGCAGTTCCATCGGCAGCATGCCGGGCAGTTCATTGGCCACGGCGCCGTTCACGTCGCTGTAGGCGAAGCAGCCCGCGCGGTCGATCTGCGCCTCGCGCACGAAGTCCAGCAGGTGCTGGAACTCTTCTTCGGTCTCGCCCGGAAAGCCTGCGATGAAGGTGCTGCGGATGACGATTTCGGGGCAGGCCTCGCGCCAGCGCTGAATGCGCTCCAGGTTGCGCTCGCCGCTGGCGGGGCGCTTCATGCGCTTGAGCACGTCGGGGTGGCTGTGCTGGAACGGGACGTCCAGGTAAGGCAGCACCTTGCCGGTGGCCATGAGGGGAATCACCTCATCGACGCTCGGGTACGGGTACACGTAGTGCAGGCGGACCCACGCGCCGTAGGGCTCGGCGATTTCGCCCAGCGTCTGCACCAGTTCCAGCATGCGGGTCTTGACGGGCTTGCCGTCCCAGAAGCCGGTGCGGTACTTCACATCGACGCCGAAGGCCGAGGTGTCCTGGCTGATGACCAGCAGTTCCTTCACGCCACCTTCGAACAGGGCCTTGGCCTCGCTCAGCACGTCGCCGATGGGGCGCGAGACGAGGTCGCCGCGCATCGAGGGGATGATGCAGAAGGTGCAGCGGTGGTTGCAGCCTTCGCTGATCTTGAGGTATGCGTAATGCTTGGGGGTGAGCTTGATGCCCGCCACGCCGAAATTGCCTGGCACCAGGTCGATGAACGGGTCGTGGGGCTTGGGCAGGTTGAGGTGGACGGCGTTCATCACCTCTTGCGTGGCGTGGGGTCCGGTGACGGCCAGCACGCTGGGATGCATCTGGCGCACCAGGTTGCCGCCGCCCTCGCCGGAGCGCGCGCCCAGGCAGCCGGTCACGATGACCTTGCCGTTCTCGGCCAGCGCCTCGCCGATGGTGTCCAGGCTTTCACGCACGGCATCGTCGATGAAGCCGCAGGTGTTGACGATGACGAGATCGGCGCCTTCGAAGGTCTTGGAGGTCTGGTAGCCCTCGGCGCTCAGCTGCGTGAGGATCAGTTCGGAGTCGGTCAGGGCCTTCGGGCAGCCGAGGCTGACGAATCCGACTTTGGGGGTTTTCGTGGGGGAGAGTACTTCGCTCATCCCCGCATTGTCCCAGTTCTGGCCGCAAGGCCCCCAACCGGGGCCTTGGCGCCCCCGTTTTCAGCGCTTGATGCCGAAGGCGCCCAGCATCTGCTCGGTCTGCTTTTGCATCTGCTCCTGCATCTGCGTGAAGATGGCCTGCGACTGGTCCACGTAGCTGCCCATGACGCCCTTGAACATGGGCGACTGCAGGTTCATGAACTGCGACCACATCTCGGGCGTGATGCCCTTGGACTGCTCGGCCATCTTGGTCTGGATGTCGGTGAACACCTGCACGTTCTTCTCGAGGTAGGCCCCCATGAAGCCCTGCATGGCGTGGCCGTAGAAACGGATGATGTTGGCCAGCACGGCCTCGGTGAACATGGGTGCGCCGCCGGCCTCTTCTTCCAGGATGATCTGAAGGAGGATGCTGCGCGTGAGGTCTTCGCTGCTCTTGGCATCGCGCACCACCACGTGCTCGCCGCCCATCACGAGCTGCTTGACCTCGGCCAGCGTGATGTAGGTGGAGGTGGAGGTGTCGTACAGCCGGCGGTTGGGATACTTCTTGATGATCCTCTGCTGTGCATTCGAGGCGGATGGGGGGGACGTTGTTTCTGGCACAGCGGGCTCCTGGGGGTGCGGAAATGCACCCAGTGTTTGATGGTTGCAGTGCAACAGATTTTAGGGAGGGCAGCGCGCCGCCCCTTCGCAGGATTACCCTGATGCGGCTTTATGGGCTTGATCCAGGTCAGAACCTGCCTGCGCGGATCGCATAAGATGCGGCGCTGCAACTTTTGCACCGACCCTTGGAGGCCACCGTGTCCCCCCTTCGAAACGCCCTGCTGGCGGCCCTGCTCATGGCAGCCCAGGCCCACGCGCAAACCGACGAAGAATGGCTCACGATCCACGGCTTTCCCGAGGACAAGGCGGGCGACGTGGTGCAGATCAACCCCACGCAGATCCCCTGGCAGAACCAGTTCACCATGGAAGTGCGGGTATCGCGCAGCACCCCACGCTCGAGCTACCGCAAGCACCCCTACCGCTCTTTCAAGGGCGTCGCCGTGATCGACTGCTCCACGCAAAAGGGCTGGTACCTCTCGCTCAACTATTACGGCGAACCCGCCTGGCAGGGCCCGGTCACCGGACGCGAGGAATACAAGGAAAACGAAGCCCCGGTAACATTCACCGGCATGCCCGGCGAACCCGCCCGCAAGCTGATCACGGCCTCCTGCAAGAAGCGCTGAGCCGTTGAGCCGGTGGGCCGGCTGCGAACATCGCCAAACTGCCCAGGGGGTCGCGCCGCCCCGCCCCATCACTCCAGGCCGAAAGCCACGCGCAGGGCCCGTGCGGCATCCGCATGGGCCTGCTTCGCCTCCGGGATCGCCCGGCCCATCTTGATGAACTCGTGCGTGACGCCGCGGTAGATCTCCAGATCGACCGCCACGCCAGCGCTGCGCAGCTTGTCGGCATAGTCCACGCCCTCATCCACCAGCGGATCGCATTCGGCCAGCCCGATCCAGGCCGGGGCCACGCCTTCGACGTCGGGCGCATTCAGCGGGGCGAAGCGCCAGTCGTCGCGGTCGGCCGGAGTGCGCACATAGTTGTCGAAGAACCAGGTAATGGCGGGCTCTTCCAGCACCAGGCCGTGCGCGAAGGCCGCGTGCGACGGCGTGTCCTGGTGCGCCGCACAGCCGGGGTAGAACAGCAGTTGCAGCGCCAGCGGCAGGCCGGCATCGCGCGCCAAAATCGCGTTGACGGCGGCCAGGGTGCCGCCGGCACTGTCGCCGCCGACGGCCATGCGCGTGGCGTCGGCGCCCAAGGCGGGGGCCTGGGCCGCCAGCCAGGCGAGCGCATCCCACGCATCGTCCGACGCCGTAGGAAAACGGTGCTCCGGGGCGAGCCGATAGTCCAGCGACACCACCATGCAGCCCGCCAGCCGCGCGAGTTCGCGGCACAGCACGTCGTGCGTAGCCACGCTGCCGATGGTGAAACCGCCGCCGTGCAGGTACAGCAGCACCGGCAGCGGCGCTCCGCGCGACGGGGCATAGAGCCGCGCAGGCATGGCATGGCCGTCGCGCGCAGGAATCTGCAGGTCTTCGACCCGTTCCAGCGCGGCCTTGGGCACCTCCAGCACGCCCGCGCCGGCCTCATAGGCGGCGCGCGCTTCAGTGGGTGGCAGGGTGTGCAATGGCGGGCGGCCGGCGCGCTCCATGCGGTCGATGACGCTGCGCATCTGCGCGGTGAGCCGGGCGGTAGAGGGTGCGGAAGAAGTCACGGTGGCAGGCCGCCCTGAGAAAAGCGGCAAAGGAAGAGCGAACGGAAGGATCGGCGAAACCGGTCGATCATCCTGCAACTCGGCCCTCATCAGGATGGCCGGGGCATTCGGCCCTTGGCCTGGCGCCGGCCGGCGAGACCGGCGCTCGCGCTCAGCGGAAGGTCACGCGCACGGGTGCCGCACCGGGCAGTCCGTCGAAGGTCGCGGTGACGGCCAGGCCCGGCTGCGGGGGCAGCAGCGCGGAGAAAGAACCCAGGCTCACCCAGTCGCCCGGCTGCAAGGTGATGTCTTCCTTGGACAGGGCCTCGGCCAACCACACGACGGCGTTGAGCGGGTGGCCCAGGATGTCGCTGCCGCGGCCACCGCCCAGCCGGGCGCCCTGCCCGTCGGTGAGCGTGACCGTCATGTTCTGCAGCGCATCCACCATGGCGTACCGCTCGGCCCGCAGGCGTGGCACGGCGATGGGCGCGCCCGCCACGCCCAGCCGCGCACCGACGTTGATGGCCGCCACGCCTGCGCCATTCAACTGGCCCGGCGCCTGCACCAGCAGGTCGGGCAGTTCGATGAAGGGAACGACCTGGTCGATGTGCTCCAGCACTTCCATGGGGGTGCGCGCGTGGTTGATGGCGGCGCTCTTCACGCGCACCAGCATGTCGGCCTCGTACAAAGGACGCGCGCCGAAAGCCGCGTCCACCACGGCGCCATCGTGCAGCACCATGCCTTCGTAGAGCTTGCCCCACACCGGCTTGTCGGTGTTGAAGCGCTTTTGCACCGCGGGGTTGGTCAGGCCGGCCTTGTAGCCCACCACCTTGCCCAGCCGCTGGGCCAGCAGCGCATTGAACTTGGCCCGGGTGCAGGCAGCGTCGGCATCGCTCAGGCCCTGCGGATTGGTGGCGGGCGTCTTGCCCGAGTAATGGGCCGCCAGTTCGGCCGCTTGGGCATCGGTCAGGCATTCGGCCTGCGCGGTTGTCGCGCAGGCGACCGCCAGCAGGGCGGCGATGAGGGTTTGCTGCATGGCCATGGAGGGCTCCGGGTTGTAGATTGGCTGGCCGGCATGCTAACCACAACCGCGCCCCGCGCGCATCCTCGCAATCCACCATGGCCTTCATCTACTACGTCACCCAGATCCAGTTCGAATTCGGCGCCGTCCAGCTGCTGAAGCAAGAGTGCAGCCGCGTGGGCATCACGCGGCCGCTGGTGGTGACCGACCAGGGAGTGAAAGCCGCTGGCGTGCTGCAAAAGGCACTGGACGCGCTGGACGGCATGCCGACGGCCGTGTTCGATCAGACCCCATCCAACCCCACCGAGGCCGCCGTGCGCGCCGCCGTGGAGGTGTACCGCGCGCACGGCTGCGACGGCCTGGTGGCGGTGGGCGGCGGCTCGGCCATCGACTGCGCGAAGGGCATCGCCATCGCCGCCACGCACGAGGGCCCGCTCACCCACTACGCCACCATCGAAGGCGGCTCGCCGCGCATCACCGAACGGGCCGTGCCGCTGATCGCCGTGCCCACCACGGCGGGCACCGGCAGCGAAGTGGCGCGCGGCGCGATCATCATCGTGGACGACCACCGAAAACTCGGCTTTCATTCCTGGCACCTGGTGCCCAAGACCGCCATCTGCGACCCCGGCCTCACCCTGGGCCTGCCGCCGGCGTTGACCGCCGCCACCGGCATGGATGCGATCGCGCACTGCATGGAAACCTTCATGTCGTCGGCCTTCAACCCGCCAGCCGACGGCATCGCGCTCGAAGGACTCACGCGCGGCTGGGCCCACATCGAACGCGCCACGCGCGACGGCAGCGACCGCGAAGCCCGCCTGAACATGATGAGCGCCAGCATGCAGGGCGCCATGGCGTTCCAGAAAGGGCTGGGGTGCGTGCATTCGCTCAGCCACAGCCTGGGCGGCGTCAACCCGCGGCTGCACCACGGCACGCTCAACGCGGTGTTCCTGCCCGCCGTGGTGCGCTTCAACGCGCAAGACCCGGCTGTGCAGAAAGACCGGCGCCTGGAGCGCATGGCCCATGCGATGGGCCTGGCCTCGGCTGGCGACATTCCCGAGGCGATCCGCGACATGAGCGCGCGCCTGGGGCTGCCCACCGGCTTGGCGGCAATGGGCGTGACCGAAGCGATGTTCGGCGACGTGATCGAAGGCGCCATGGCCGACCATTGCCACAAGACCAATCCGCGCGAAGCCAGCGTGGACGACTACCGGGCGATGCTCACCGAATCGCTCTGAGCGCCACGGCGGTCAGGCCGTATGGCCGTGGGCCGCCGCCCGCTTCCGCAGTCACAGCGGCAGCACCGCCGCCGGATCGGGCCGGTGCAGCCATTCGGCGAACTCGTCGGCCAGCTGCCGGGAGGCCGCCGTGGCAGCACTCCAGGCGCGCACGCGGCCAGCCAGATCGGTGCCGTAGTGCCTGAAGTCGTTGCGGTCGGGCAGCTTGGCGTTGGGCAAGGTGCGCACCCAGTCGGGATGGGGCGACAGCACCACCATGCGGTCCAGCGCGGGCGTGGCGCCGTGCCGCCACCGCAGGCCCTTGTCCAGCCAGCCCGGCACCACGTTCTGCTGGAAGTGCGGGTACAGCACCAGCCCGCCGGGAGCGTTTGAACGTTTTTGGCCGCCAGCGCAATAACCACTAGGGTGTATTGCTATATTTTCTATAGCATCGAGGGTTCGGTACCGCAGGTGCAGGTGGTAGTCGGTCAGGCCGCCGTCCCAGTAAGCACCGGGCGGTGCGCCGGGAATGTCGTGCACGGCCTGCAGCACGAACGGAATGGAGCAACTCGCCTGCAGGGAGGGCAGGAAGTTGGCCTCGGTCAGCGCCACCTGCCGGGTGGGGTAGTCGTCCGTGGCGAATGGCAGCGGCGCCGGCTTCGGCGCCCCGGCATCGGATGCGGCCGGCCCGAGAACACCACCCGCTCCAGCCACAGGCCCAGCGCGCGGCGGCGCACGGCGTTCGCGGCGAAGGCGCCCAGGTAGCCGAGCGGCGTGGCCCAGCGGTGCTCGCGCGACAGCAGGTGCCGCCCGCGCGAGGTCACGATGTGCAGCCGCCAGCGCGGGTGCGACAGCAACTGCGGCACCTGCTCGCCGTAGAACTCCCGCAGGCCCTGGCCGAACTGTTCGCTCACCTGCGCGGCGCTGGGGCGCTTGCGGCCGGGCGGCGGGGCGTAGTGCTGGTGGATGTAGGCGTGCTCCAGCCGCTCCAGCGCGGCCACGGGCGCATCGAGGCACACAGTGGCCATGCGCCAGGCGCCGATGGAAGCGCCCACCAGGTGCACCGGCTGCTGCGAGCCCTGCAGCCACTGCCCGAACACGAAGCGGTCGAGCGGTCCAAGGATGAGCCCCTTGGGCCCGCCCGCCGCCGCCGGAATCACGCCGATGTCGGCCGGCTGCAGCCCGTGCCGCGCGATGTGCTCCCGGGCCAGCGGCCCCGCATGGATGCGCAGCGCCTTCATGGCAACGTTCTCATTGGAGTGGTTTGCAGCGCGCTGGCCGGCACGGCCGGCACCCTGCGAGCGCGGCGCTCACACGTAGTCGCCCGGGTCGGGGCGCACGGTCCAGTCGATGGGGTCTTGCTGCAGCACCATGTCGATGTCCAGCCCCAGCGTCAGCCCGACCTCGCCGGGGAAAGACACGGCCAGTTCCTTTTCGCCCAGCGCCGCCTCGCGCGCCCGCACCCGCCATGCAGCCAGGTGCAGCACGCCGGCCAGCGGTTCGTACACGCTGTTTTCGAACGGCGCGCTCTGGTACTGCATGGCATCGACCACCACCTGCGGCAGCTGCCAGCGGCGCGCCATGCCGGCGCTCACCTGCGAATACGAGTAACCCAGCAGCCGCTGCTCCAGCTTGGCGCGGCGCGGGTCGAAGGGGTTCAGCAGCCGGTTGATCGACTGCACGCGCTCCGGGTTGCCCAGGTGCAGCAGCAGCTCGCCCACGCCGTGCAGCAGGCCGGCCGTGTACGCGGCGATCTGGTTCTGGTGCACGCTGCCGGCGAGCGACCGGGCAAGCTTGGCCGTGTGCAGGCTGTAGCGCCAGAACTGCTGCAGATTGACGCCCGGCACCGACCGCGAGGTGGTGCCCAGCGGCGCGGACGCCACCAGCGTGCGCAACTGCTGCACGCCCAGAAGCGACAGCGCCTCGGGAATGCCGCTGATCTGCTGCTGGGCCTGAAAAGTGGGGGAGTTGGCCTCTTCCAGCAACCGCGCGGCCATGGCCGGGTCGGTGCCGAACAGCTGGGTCACCCGGCGCAGGTTGGGCTCGGGCGTTGCCAGCTCGTTCATCAGCAGCGCGACCGCGCGGGGGACGCTCGGCAGCGCGACGGGAATCCCCAGCAGGGCGATGAGGTCCATGGAACGGCCGGAAGTGAGGTTCCGGCGATTATCCACGCAACTTTTACCGCTTATTACCCTGCAGCTTGGCAAAGGCGGATGCCATCGCCGATTGCGGCGCGGGATCGTTGTGGCGGCGCGGTGCCTGCTGCTGGCCCCGCCCTGCCCCTTCGAAGCGGTTGTCGCGCGGCGCGCCGCGTTCGCCACCGCTGCGCGGGGGCGCGGCGTCGAGCTTCATCGACAGGCCGATGCGCTTGCGCTCCACGTCCACTTCCATGACCTTCACCTTGACGATGTCGCCGGTCTTGACGACTTCGCGCGCGTCGGTCACGAACTTGTGGCTGAGCTGGCTCACATGCACCAGGCCGTCCTGGTGCACGCCCAGGTCGATGAACGCGCCGAACTGGGCCACGTTGCTGACCGTGCCCTCCAGCACCATGCCTTCCTTCAGGTCCTTGATGTCTTCCACGCCGTCGTTGAAGCGCGCCACCTTGAAGTCGGGGCGCGGGTCGCGGCCGGGCTTTTCCAGTTCGCCCAGGATGTCCTTGACGGTGATGACGCCGAATTTTTCGTTGGCGAACAACTCGGGCTTGAGCGTCTTGAGCATGTCGGCGCGGCCCATGATCTCGGCCACGGGCTTGCCCGTCTTTTCCATGATCTGTTCGACCACGGGATACGTTTCGGGGTGCACGCCCGTCATGTCCAGCGGGTTCTCGCCGCCGCGGATGCGCAGGAAGCCCGCGCTCTGCTCGAAGGTCTTGGCGCCCAGGCCCGACACCTCCATGAGCTGGCGGCGGCTCTTGAAAGCGCCGTTGGCCTCGCGCCAGCGCACCACGGCCTTGGCCACGCTGCCCGACAGGCCCGACACGCGGCTGAGCAGCGGCACGCTGGCCGTGTTCAGGTCCACGCCCACCGAGTTCACGCAGTCTTCCACCACCGTGCCCAGGGTGCGCGCGAGTTCGCTCTGGTTCACGTCGTGCTGGTACTGGCCCACGCCGATGCTCTTGGGGTCGATCTTGACCAGCTCGGCCAGCGGGTCCTGCAGGCGCCGGGCAATGCTGGCGGCGCCGCGCAGGCTCACGTCCACGTCGGGCATTTCCTGCGAGGCGTATTCGCTGGCGGAATAGACCGACGCGCCGGCCTCGCTCACCACCACTTTTTCGATGGCGCGTTCGGCCTTGGCAGCCAGCTTGATCAGGTCGGCCGCCAGCTTGTCGGTTTCGCGGCTGGCGGTGCCGTTGCCGATGGCGATCAGGTTCACGCCGTGTTTTTCGACCAGCTTGGCCAGCGTGTGCAACGAGCCTTCCCAGTCGCGGCGCGGTTCGTGCGGGAACACGGTGGCGGTTTCCACCAGCTTGCCGGTGGCATCGACCACGGCCACCTTCACGCCGGTGCGGATGCCGGGGTCCAGCCCCATCACCACGCGCGGACCGGCGGGCGCGGCCAGCAGCAGGTCGCGCAGGTTATCGGCGAAGACCTTGATGGCCACCTTTTCGGCGTCGTCGCGCAGGCGGGCGAACAGGTCGCGCTCGGTCGAAAGGCTCAGCTTCACGCGCCAGGCCCAGCCCACGCATTTGCGCAGCAGGTCGTCGGCCGGGCGGCCCGCGTGGCTCCAGCCCAGGTGCAGGGCGATCTTGCCCTCGGCGATGCTGGGCTTGCCCGGCTCGGGCTCCACCGGCAGCACCAGCTTGGCCTCCAGGATTTCGAGCGACCGGCCACGGAACACCGCCAGCGCCCGGTGCGAAGGCACGCGGCCGATGGGCTCGTCGTACTCGAAGTAATCGCGGAATTTGGACACCTCGGGGTCGTTCTCGTTCTTGCCTTCGACCTTCTTGCTGCGCAGCAGTCCCTCGGACCACAGCCATTCGCGCAGCGACTGCACCAGCACGGCGTCTTCGGCCCAGCGCTCGGACAGGATGTCGCGCACGCCGTCGAGCACTGCCGGCACGGTGGAAAAGTCTGCGCCCGGCTTGCCGTCGTCCAGCACTTCCGGGGGCTTGGTGAAGGCGGCCGCTTCGGTGGCCGGGTCCAGCGTGGGATCGGCGAACAGCTTGTCGGCCAGGGGCTCGATGCCGAACTCGCGGGCGATCTGTCCTTTGGTGCGGCGCTTTTGCTTGAACGGCAGGTACAGGTCTTCCAGTTCCTGCTTGGTCGGGGCGCCGGCGATGGCGGCGCGCAGCGCGTCGGTCAGCTTGCCCTGCTCGTCGATGGCTTTGAGCACGGCAGCGCGCCGGTCTTCCAGTTCGCGCAGGTACGACAGGCGGGCCTCCAGTTCGCGCAGCTGGATGTCGTCCAGCCCGCCGGTCACCTCCTTGCGGTAGCGCGCGATGAAGGGCACCGTGGCGCCCCCATCCAGCAACTCGACGGCGGAGGCCACCTGCTGCTCGGTGACCCGGATCTCTGCGGCAATCTGCCGGATGATTTTCTGCATGCTGAAAACGCTCCCAAGGGCTCGGCGTTGGAAAAGCGGGCGAGTGTGCCACAGGCGTTCCCCGGGTCCGCGCCACCCTCCGGCGAGCCTGCGTGGCAGGGAAGACCTGTAGGCCCGAACGCCCCTTGCGCCTGTACGATTCCTGGCACTCCATGGCGGCCGGTGACGGCGGCGATGGAAAAAACACGCTGCATGGAATGCCCCTTGCATCAGGAGCCGGCGGCACCGGCCGAAAGGCCTCGCAAAACGGCCTGACCCCGGCGGTGCGCACGCTCCCGGTGCGCAGGGCGACAGTGACGACAGCAGTGCGGGCCGAAATGGGGCTTCCGGGCCCCGCATCGGCTCCGCACCCGCCCCGCCTGTGCACCTGCAGCGATCCCGGCTGGTTTTTCCTTGGTTGATGGATAAGGACTGACGAATGGCACAACTCTCCCGTATTTCGCTTCGCACCCACCTGGGGGCAGCGGCCCTGTTCACCCTGGCCGCGTGCGCCAGCCTGCCGGCGCTGGCGCAGCAGGCCCCCATCAAGGTGGGCATTGCGCTGGACATCTCCGGCCCGTTCGCCGGGCTGGGCGCCGAGGCACGGGACGGCTTCGCGCTCGCCATCAAGCAGCTGGACGGCAAGCTGGGCGGCCAGCCCGCCCAGTTCGTGCAGACCGACATGGCCGGCAACCCCGAGCAGGCCAAGCAGCTGGTGGACCGCTTCGTGCAGCGCGAGAAGATCGACCTTTTCACCGGCCCCATCCCTTCCAACGTGGCGCTGGCCGTGGCGCCCACGCTGTTCGCGGCCAAGGTGCCCTACCTGTCGAACAACGCAGGCCCCAGCCAGTTGGCCGGCGCCCAGTGCAATGCCTATTTCTTCGGCACCGCCTACCAGAACGACCAGTACCACGAGGCCGCCGGCCAGTTCGCGTCCGACCGTGGCTTCGGCCGCATGGTGCTGATCGCGCCCAACTACCCCGCCGGCAAGGACGGGCTGAACGGCTTCAAGCGCAAGTTCAAGGGGCAGGTCGCCGACGAGATGTACACCAAGCTCGGCCAGATCGACTACGCGACCGAACTGGCGCAACTGCGCGCCACCAAGCCCGAGGCGGTGTACTTCTTCCTGCCCGGTGCCATGGGCATCAACTTCATCAAACAGTTCGTGGGTGCGGGGCTGTCCAAGGACATCACGCTGGTGACCAGCGGCTTCTCGGCCGACGAGGACGTGATCGGCGCCGTGGGCGAGCCGATGCTGGGCCTGTTCAATACCTCGCACTGGGCGCATGACCTGGACAACCCGGCCAACAAGGCCTTCGTCGCCGCGTTCCGCAAGGAGTACGGCGGGCGCTATCCGTCGATCTATGCCGCGCAGGCCTTCGACGTGATCATCGCCATGGACTCGGCCGTGAAGGCCGTGGGCGGCAAGGTGGCCGACCGCGAAGCGCTGATCAAGGCGCTGGCCAAGGCGCAGTTCCCCTCGGTGCGGGGCAGCTTCCGCTATGCCAACAACCATTACCCGGTGCAGAACTTCTACCTGCGCACCATCGGCAAGAACGCCGAAGGCCGCATCACCAACAAGACGATCAAGACGGTGCTGGAGAACTACGGCGACTCGTTCGCCGACCAGTGCAAGCTGAAATAGATCGCTTGGCCGGCCCGCACCGCTTCGCACTCTCCCCAGCGGGCTTCGCCAACGCGCGGGCCCAGTCCTTGCTCGGCGGCCGCCCGCCTGGGCCGCGCGCGTTTCCAACGCTCTCACCGGCTTGGCGCGGCGCGCGGCCATGAATTTCCCCTTTGACACCGACCCCCTTCCTGCGCACCGCCGCCACGCCATGAACTGGATTCTTGTCTTCGAGCAGTTGCTCAACGGAGCGGGCTACGGGCTCATGCTCTTTCTGATCGCCGCAGGGCTCACGCTGGTCTTCGGGATCATGGACGTGATGAACCTCTCGCACGGCTCGCTGTTCATGGTGGGCGCCTACGTGGCGGCCATGGTGCATGTGCAGAGCGGCTCTTTCGCCATCGCCGTGCTGGCGGCCATCGCGGTCACGGTACTGGTGGCCGCGTTGCTGGAGGCCACGCTGATGCGGCGCCTCTACGGGCGGGACCACCTGGCCCAGGTGCTGGCCACCTTCGGCGTGATCCTCGTCGCGGACGACGCGGTGAAGATGCTCTGGGGCCCCTCGCCCGTGATGGCGCCCACGCCGGGCTGGCTGTCGGGGCCGGTGGAACTGTTCGCCGGCCTGCCCTACCCCTCGTACCGGCTGGTGGTCCTGGGCGCGGGCGTGCTGGTCGCCGCGCTGCTGTACCTGCTGGTGAACCACAGCCGCGTGGGCATGCTGGTGCGGGCGGGCGCCTCGGACCGCTGGATGGCCGAATTGATGGGCGTGCGCGTCAAGCGCGTGTTCTGCGGCGTGTTCGTGCTGGGGGCCGCGCTGGCGGCGCTGGCCGGCGCGCTGATGGGGCCGCTGGTGGCGGTGCAGGTGGGCATGGGCGAGGCGATCCTGATCCCGGCGCTGGTGGTGATCGTGATCGGTGGCATCGGCTCGGTGCGCGGCGCCTTCGTGGCGGCGCTGCTGGTGGGGCTGGTGGACACCATCGGCCGCGCGTTCCTGCCCCTGCTGCTGCGTGCCACCCTGCCGCCCTCCGTGGCCGCCGACCTGGGCCCCCTGTGCGCCGAAGTGGCCATGTACGCACTGATGGCGGCGGTACTGAGCTTTCGCCCCGCGGGGCTGTTTTCTGCCAAGGCCTGAGCGACCATGTCTGCCTTCTCGACTTCTTCCTTGCCAGTGCACCCTGGAACGCCGCGCTGGCGCGGCGTGCTGCTGCCGCTGGCCCTGCTGGTGGCGCTGGCGCTGTTTCCGCTCGTGGCCTCGGCCCTGGGGCTGGACTTCTACATCGGCTTCGTGCGGCGCGTGCTGGTGGTGGCGCTGGCCGCTGCCAGCCTCAACTTCATCATGGGGTTCGGCGGCATGGTGGCGCTGGGGCATGCGGGCTTCGTGGGCGTTGGCGCCTATGCGGTGGTGGTGCTGACCGATGCGGGCGCCACGTCGGCGTGGTTCGTGTGGGGCGCCGCCATGGTGCTGGCCGCGCTGGCCTCGGCACTGGTGGGCGCCATCTCGCTGCGCACCAAGGGCGTGTACTTCATCATGATCACGCTGGCATTTGCGCAGATGCTGTACTTCGTCTTCGTCTCGCTGCGCAGCTACGGCGGCGACGACGGCTACAGCCTGCCGATGCGGCCCGCGCTGGGCCTGGGGCTCGATTCGATGCACGAGCCCACGCTGTACTGGGTGGTGCTGGCGCTGGTTGCGCTGGTGCTGTGGTGGCTCGACCGGGCCACCGCCTCGCGCTTCGGCACCGCGCTGGCCGGAATCCGCGACAACGAAACCCGCATGCGGGCCCTGGGCTACCCGGTGTACCTGCTGCAGCTCACGGCCTTCACGCTGGCCGGCGCCGTGGCAGGCTTGGCGGGCGCGCTGCTGGCCACCGGCAACAGTTTCGTCAGCCCGTCGATGATGCACTGGACCCAGTCGGCCACGCTGATCGTGATGGTGGTGATCGGCGGCCTGGGCCGGCGCTGGGGCGGGCCGCTGGGCGCGGCCGTCTGGCTCACGCTGGAAGAAGTGCTCAAGCTCAACACCGACTACTGGCACATGCCACTGGGCATTTTGCTGATCGCCACCGCGCTCTATGCGCCCAAGGGCCTCGCGGCGCTGGCCGACCTGCGCGCAAGGAGTTCGCGATGAGCCTCTTTCAAGTGGATGGCCTGGTCAAGCGCTTCGGCGGCCTGCTCGCCACCGACCACGTTAGCCTGACCGTGGCGCACGGCGAGGTGCACGCCCTCATCGGCCCCAACGGTGCGGGCAAGACCACGCTGGTCAACCAGATTTCGGGGCTGCTGGCGCCCGACGCCGGTCGCGTGCTGCTCGACGGCGCCGACATCACCGCGCTGCCCATGCATCGCCGCGTGGGCAAGGGCCTGTCGCGCTGCTTTCAAGTGACGCGCATCTTTCCGCGGCAGACCGTGCGCGACAACCTGCTGCTGGCCGTGCAGGCGCACAGCGGATCGAGCTTTCGCTTCCTGCAACCGCGGTCTCACGCGCGTGACCTGTACGAGGCAGCGGACCGCCTGGCCGAGCGCGTGGGCCTGCAGCACGGCATGGACGCCGTCGCCGGCGCGCTGCCGCACGGCGCACAGCGCACGCTCGATGTCGCCCTGGCGCTGGCCTCGGGCCCGAAGCTGCTGCTGCTCGACGAACCCATGGCGGGCATGGGGCCCGACGAATCGCTGCAGATGGTGCAGCTCATCGAAACCCTGCGCAAAGACATGGCCGTGCTGCTGATCGAGCACGACATGGAGGCCGTATTCCGCCTGGCCGACCGCATCTCGGTGCTGGTGTATGGCCGGGTGCTCACCGCTGGAACGCCCGACGAAATCCGCAACCACCCCGAAGTGCAGGCCGTGTACCTGGGCACCGAAACCGTCGGCAACGACACGCTGGAGACCACCGCATGAGCCCGCCCGAACCGGTCCGCGACGAGCCCCTGCTGAGCTGCCAGGCCGTGGAAGCCGGCTACGGCGTGAGCCAGGTGCTGTTCGGCATCCACCTCGACATCGCTGCGGGCGAGGTCGTGTCGCTGCTGGGGCGCAACGGCATGGGCAAAAGCACCACCATCAAGACGCTGGTCGGCGCCCTGCGCCCCACGGCCGGCGGTATCCGCTTCGCGGGCCAACCCATCGGCGCGATGAAGAGCGATGCCATCGCCCGCCTGGGCCTGGCGATCGTTCCCGAGGGGCGCCACGTGTTCCCCAACCTCAGCGTGCGCGAACACCTGATCGCCTTTGCCGACCGCCGCAACGGCCTGGGCGACCCCTGTGACCTGCAGCGGATCTATGGCGTGTTTCCGCGCCTCAAGGAACGCGAACACCACCTGGGCAACCAGCTCTCGGGCGGCGAGCAGCAAATGCTGGCCATCGGCCGCGCCCTGTCCACCAACCCGCGCCTGCTCATCCTGGACGAAGCCACCGAGGGCCTCGCCCCCGTGATCCGCGAAGAGATCTGGCGCTGCCTGGCCACCCTCAAAGCCGCCGGGCAGACCATCCTGGTGGTGGACAAATACGTGCACCGTTTGGTGGACCTGGCCGACCGCCACGTGATCCTGGAGCGCGGTCGCGTGGTGTGGCAGGGCGATTCGGCCGCGCTGAATGCGGACCGGAGCCTTTGGGCGCGGTATCTGACGGTGTAGGCTGGCGGCACAGCCGCCTGCCCCGCAGGTTCGTGCCCCCCGCCTTCCCACCCATGACGCTGTCACTGATCGCCTTCTCCTCTTTTCTGCCGACAGCCCCAACCAACCGGCGCGCCCCTGCGGTGGTCGCAATGTCCGCCATAGCCGCCAGTCTGGTGCTGAGCGCCTGCTCAGGCAAAGACCCCGACCTGGCGCGCATGGCAAATGCTCCACGTGGCACAGCCGCGGTGCCCTTCGGCGGGGTTCTTTCAGCATCCCCGCAGTTTCTCTATGTGGTGTATTGCAACGGCACGGTGGACAAGCTCGATCTGGCGCAGCCCGCCAAGGTTTCATCTTTCAGGCTCAGCGAGCGCAGCGGAACGCCACCCGCGGTCGCTGCGGTCCCGGCTCCCGGTGTCAAACCAGACAGTTGCCTGGCAAGGCCAGCCGGCACGGATGGCATGACTGGCAAAGCAGAGCGACAGGTGCACGTGGTCGCGACATCCCAGTTCTATCGGCGCGATGACGATGGTCGAAAACCCTATCGCTTGCTGACCTTTTCACTGCCCGACTGGACGCTGGGCGAGCAGGCGGACCTGGGGATGTTCGACGTTCTCAACGGCACGCCGCCGCGCGTGGCTCCTGGGCCGCGGGCAGGCCAATGGGTACCGCGAGCGTCCGACGCTGAGCCCGATGCCACGGCCGAACTGGTGGGATATGCGGGCGGCCAGGGTGTCGCGTTTGCGCGCTTCACGCAGTGGTCGGGCAATGTGTCCCTGGTCGAGTTCGCGGTCGAGGCCCAGCCCCCATCGCAGTCCCAAGCCGGGACAGGTTTTGCCGATCGCGCAACGCGGCGTTTCGTGCGGCTGGCTGCGTCCACCGATGCGAGCAGCGGGCCATTGCGCCTGGCGCCGGGAGGGCTGTTTGCCGTGCGTGAGGTCCAGCGCGCCGCCGGAGCCACCGCCTCGCCCGACAAAGGGTCTGTACAGGCAGCGCCTCCCCGCAGCACCGGCGAATTGCGCATCTATCGCACCACCGATGGGCAACCGGTGTCCACCGTCGTGGACGCGCGCGTGGTCGGTTCCTGGCAGTGGATCGCCATCACGCCGAACGGCTGGGCCGTGTACACCAACCGGCAAGGCGCTTACCGCTTCGTGGCGCTGGGCCTCACGTTCGGCGCCGCGCCGGTGGAGGATGCCGAGACCGACGACTTGGACGGCACGCGGCCAGGGCTGGTGTACAGCGCGCAGTAAAGGCCGGGGCCAGAGCACGCACTGGCCACGCGGGCCATTGGCCCCTCCCTAAAATGCGGTGGCCGCCCCCGAGGCACCCCACACCGCATCGCTATTCATGACGCCCTTCCCCTTTGCCGTCCGCACCGAATGCCCCCCGGGTGCGTGCGTGTGCGACCGGGACGCGCTTCTGCAAGCGCCGAGCGGGGATCTGCGGGTGCTGCGCCTCACCCGTGACGAAGAGAAGCGGCTGATCGAGCGGCTGGAAAACCTGGGCAGCCTGGCCGAGCTGCGCCGCATGCAGGACCGGCTGGACGAGCAGCTCGGCATTCGCCTGAGCATCACCACCAGTCCCAACGAAGTGCGCAGCCTGCGCGGCATTGCGATCCTGGTGCTGGAGCAGCGCGGGCTGTGCCGCAAGACGCGGCAGGCGATTCCCGCTGCGATCAAGAAGAGCATGGACCGGCACCCGGACATTGCCTATGACCTGCTCAATGAAGGCGGGCTGTTTTCAGAGGACTGAACGCCCCATCGATTCGACCCATGCAAGACGATCTTTTCGGCGATCTGCCTGCGCCCCCTGAGCCCCCTGCGCCGCCTAAACCGCCTACGCCCCCCGCCGCCAAAAGCGCTGCCCCATCGGAGGAAGCCAAGTTGCCTGCGAAGGCACCCGCCGTGCGCCGCAGCGGCACGGTGCAGGCGGTGGACTGGGACGAGGCCCTGCGCGAGCTGGCCGCGCGGCTGCCGCCCCGGCTGCGCATGGGCACGTCGTCCTGGACCTATCCCGGCTGGAAGGGCCTGCTGTGGGAGGGCGAGCATTCGGAGCAGGTGCTCTCCAAGAATGGACTGCCGGTGTATGCCCAGCACCCGCTGATGCGCACGGTCAGCATTGACCGGAGCTTTTACCGACCCCTCACGGTGAGCCAGTACGAGCGCTATGCGTCGCAGGTGCCGGACGACTTTCGCTTCGTGGTGAAGGCGCCCAGCCTGGTGACCGATGCGCTGGTGCGCGGCGAAGACGGTCGCGGGCGGCAGGCCAACCCCGCATTTCTGGATGCCGCGCTGGCCACGCAGGAATTCGTGGCACCGGCGCTCGAAGGGTTGGGCCGCAAGGTCGGCGCACTGGTGTTCCAGCTGAGCCCCCTGCCCCTGGCGCAACTGGACCGCTTGCTGCAGGTGCTGGCCCGGCTGCGCAGCCTGCTGCTGGCCCAGCCGCCGCTCGCGCCCACGGCCCCGGACGGCGTGCTGGCGGTGGAAGTGCGCGACCCGGAGTGGCTGTCGCCCGAGTTCATGCCCCGCTTTGCCGACGTGCTGCGCGAGGCTGGCGCCACGTATTGCGTGGGGCTGCACGCCAAGATGCCGCCGCTGGAGGAACAACTGCACTTGCTGCGGCGGCTGTGGCCAGCCCCCCTGGTGTGTCGCTGGAACCTGAACCCCGTGCATGGCGCCTACGGCTACGAAGATGCCGAAACGCTGTATGCCCCCTACGACCGGATCGTGCACCCGGCGCCTGAAGTGCACGAGCTGCTGGCGCGCACCGTCGCGGGCATCACCGGGGCAGGACAGAACGCTTTCGTCACGGTGAGCAACCATGCGGAAGGCTGCGCGCCGCTGACCTTGCGCACGCTGGCGGAGCAGGTGGATTCACGATCACAGCCGCACAGCCCCTGAAAGCGGTGCAAAAGCGTTTGCTATAAATTTAATAGCACACTGCCGGCGTATTGATTGCGCTGGAGGCCTAAAACACCTGAAACGTATTTTTCAGGCGTGTGCCCTTGGCGCCTGGCGCAATCGCAGCACGCTGCACACGCCCGCCACCGCCGCGCAGCCGGCCGCCGCCATCAGCGCCACGGCCTCGCCCCGCCCGTCGTGCAGGCCCCAGACCGCGAAGATGCCCGCCAGCACGACCGCACCCAGCGTCTGCCCGGTCAGGCGCGCGGTCCCCAGCATGCCGCTGGCCGCGCCCGAGCGGTGCAGCGGCGCCGAGGCCACGATGGTGTGGTTGTTGGGCGACTGGAACAGGCCGAAGCCCGCGCCGCACAGCAGCATGCGCCACGCCACGTCGAAGACGCCAGGCTGCGGCGGCAGCGCCGCGAGCGCGAGCAAGCCGCACGCGAACACCGCCATGCCGATGCCGCCCAGCAGGCCGTCCGCAATGCGGCCGATGAGCCGCCCCGCCAGCGGCGCGACCAGCACGATGGCCAGGGGCCAGGCGGTGATGAGCAGCCCGGCCTCCAGGTGCGAACGCCCCTGGGCTTCCAGCAGCAGGAACGGCAGCGACAGGAAGGCCAGCATCTGCGCGCAGAACGCCCCCACCGAGGCGCCCATCGACAGCGCGAAGACGGGAATGCGCAGCAGGTCCACCGGAAAGAGCGGCACGGCCAGGCGCATCTGGCGGCGCAGGTACACCCAGCCCACCGCCACGCCGGCCAGCAGCAGCGCCCAGCCCAGGGGCGAGGCCGTTCCGGCCGCTTCGCCGCGCACGCCCAACTGCTCGCCGCCGATGAAGATGAGCGCGAACATGAGGATGTTCAGCGTGACGTCCAGCACCGTGAGGCGCGCGCCCGTGTGCGTGCTGGGCGGGTTGAACGGCAGCGCGCGCCGCCCCAGCCACAGGGTGAACAGGCCCAGCGGCAGGTTCAGCGCGAAGAGCCAGGGCCACGACGCCACCGACAGGATGCCCGCCGCCACCGAGGGGCCGGCCATCGACGAGGTGGCGACGACCAGCGAATTGATGGCCATGCCGCGGCCCAGTTGCGCACGCGGGTAGACGAGCCGCACCAGCGCGGCGTTCACGCTCATGATGCCGGCGGCCCCCAGCCCCTGCACGGCCCGCGCCACGATCAGCGCCGGCAGCGAGGTGGCCAGCATGGCGCCCAGCGACGACACGGCGAACAGCGCCATGCCGAACAGGTACACGCGCCGGTAGCCGAACCGCTCGCCCAGCGAGGCCAGCGGCAGCAGCATGACCAGCGTGGCGATCTGGTAGGCGTTGACCACCCAGATCGCCTGGGACGCACCGGCATTCAATTCGCGGGCGATACCGGGCAGCGCGAGGTTGACGATGCTGCCGTCCAGCACTGCCACCGTGAGCCCGAGGATGATGACCAGCATGGCCCGCGCCCGCGCGCCCGGCGGCAGGCCGTCCGGCAAAGCAGGCGCGGCTGCGGCCCGCGCCGCGGCTTGGCGGGCCTTGTTGGCGGTGGCGGTGTTGGCGTTCAAACCTGTGCCTCCTGCGGCCGGGGGCCGGGCGATCCGGCCAGGGTGATCCACGCGAGTGCCACGCCCACCAGCGCGCCAGCGGTCATGCCGATCACCATGGGCAACGGCTCACCGTTGGCGAACAGGCCGACGATGCCCATGGCTGCCGCGCCCGACAGCATCTGCAGCGTGCCCAGCAGCGCCGAGGCGGTGCCGGCGATGGCGCCGTGCTTTTCCAGGGCCAGCACCGAAGTGGTGGGAATCACCAGACCCATGAACGCGCTGGAGACGAAATACAGCGCGATCAGCACGGCCAGCTGGTCGCCCCCCATCAGGTAGTAGCCCAGCAGCGCCACCATGATCACGCCGGACGCGCTGGCGGCCGTTTTCACCAGCGGCACCAGCCCGAAGCGCTCGCCCAACATGCCGGTGAACTGCGACGAACCGATGAACGCCGCCGCGTTCAGCGAAAACGCCAGGCTGTACTGCGTGGGCGTGAGCCCGTAGTGGTTGATGAGCACGAACGGCGAGCCGGCCAGATAGACGAAGAACCCCGCCATGGCGCAGCCGCCGATGAAGACCAGGCCCAGGTAATGCCAGTCCCGCAGCAGCAGCCCGTAAGCGCGGAGGGCGCCGCCCAGGCTGCTTTCGACCCGGTCAGCGGCGGGGCGCGTCTCGCGCAGGGCGCCGTAGACCAGTGCCAGCCCCGCGACGGCCGCCACGGCCACGGCCCAGAACACGCCGCGCCAGCCCGTCAGCGCGATGACCGCGCTGCCTGCCAGCGGCGCGAGGATGGGCGACACGCTGAACACCAGCATCAGCAGCGACATCAGCCGCGCGGCGTCGGTGCCGGTGTGCAGGTCGCGCACCACCGCGCGCGGAATGGCCATGCCAGCCGCTGCGCCCAGACCCTGCAGAAAGCGAAGAGCCACCAGCGTCTCGATTTCGGTCGCCAGCGCACAGCCTACGCTGGCCACGGTGAACAGCAGCAGCCCGAAGTACAGCGGCGGCTTGCGCCCCACCATGTCGGAGACGGGGCCATAAAACAACTGCCCGGCCCCCAGCGAAAGGAAGAACGCCGTCAGGCTCCACTGCACGGCGCCAACCGGCGCGCCCAGGCTGCGCCCGATGTCGGGGAGCGCCGGCAGGTACATGTCGATGGCGAAGGGGCCGATGGCCGAGAGAAGGCCCAGAACGAGGGCGATGCGAAGAAAAGCGGAAGGAAACATGGGACCGATTGTCGCCAAGGTCGGCCCATCGCACCCGAAGGGGCATCGGCGCCGTTGGGCACGCCTCCCCTTCCGCACCCAGAAGGCGGGCCAGCCAGAGCTGCTACAGGTGCTACAGGTATTTGAGCCAGGCGATGTCGCGCCGCCGGGCCTTGAAGGCCCCGAAGGCCTTCACCGCCGGGTAGAGCGCGGCAGCCAGCACCAGCGTACACAGCCAGACGCCCCACATGGCGTCGAAACCGAAATACCTGCCCTGGTTGGGGCCCCATGCCGCCAAAGCGCCCAGGTACAGCGCCTTGAGCACGTAAAGGTGCAGCAGGTAAAAGAACATGGGCGCCGCGCCGAACACCGCGAGCACCCGCAGCCCGCCGCTGCCGGCCGGCAACCGTTCGAACGCGCGCAGCACCAGTAGGCCAATGCCCAGCGTGAGTGCGACGAACAGCAGCGAGGGCGGGTATTTGGTCACGTTGAAGAACGACATGGCCGTGGCCAAAGCGGTCTCGCCGGGCACCCAGGGCTTGTCGCCGTACCCGTTCCAGGCGCGCAGCACGGCAAAGCCCACCAGTAGGCCAGCCCCCCACGCGAGCAGGCGGCGCTGCCGGCCTTGCGCATCGGCAGAGGCCTGGAACCACGGGCCGGCGGCATAGCCCAGTGCGATCACCCCGATCCACGGCAGCAACGGGTACGAAGTGCGCAGGCGCAGCGAATCGCTCACCTCGATCCAGCCCCGGTCGTGCAGCACCGCCCAGGGAATGTGCAAAGCATGGCCGACCGGGAAATGCAGGCCGTCCAGCAGGTTGTGCCCGGCCACCAGCACCACGCCCAGCGCGATCAGCACATTGCGCGGCAGCCACAGCAGCGCCGCCAGGGCCAGCATGCTCAAACCGATCACCCAGATGACCTGCAGGTACACCACGGTGGGCGGCCACTGGAAGGTCCAGGCGAAGTTGACCAGCGTGAGTTCCAGCGCGACCAGGAACAGCCCGCGCTGCAGCAGAAACACCGAGGCCAAAGCCCGGCCGCCACCCTGCCGTGCGCCGTACAGGCAGGCCGACAGGCCGGTGAGAAACACGAACACCGGCGCGCAGACATGGGCCAGTAGCCGGCTGGCGAACAGGTCGGGAGAGGTGGTGGCCACGGCCATGGGGTCGCCGACCTGGTGGTGCAGGAAGAACGTTTCGCGCACATGGTCCAGCAGCATGAACAGGATGACGAGCCCGCGCAGCGCATCGATGGATTGCAACCGGGCGGCGGCAGGGCTGGTGTGGGGAAGGGGCAGCGTTGGTGCGGACGGCATGGCAGGGGCGAGCGCTTCGGATGGCAGGGCGCCAACCGCTTCTGCGCGCTGATGGATGAGCAAGGGGCGGGCGAAAAGCCGCGATTGTGCCCGGTGGCGGCACCCGCCATTTCCTTTGTCCTTGCCGGCGGCCCGGTCGGCGCGCAGTTTGCTCCCAGGGTCAGTAATGCGGCCCCAGCGCGCGGTGCATGGCCGACGCCGCAATGGCCGCGCCGCCAGCCGCCACGGCGATCTGGTTCAGGCCCTGGGCCACGTCCCCCGCCGCATAGAGCCCCGGAACGCCCGTGGCGTAGTGCGCGTCCACCTCCACATAGCCGGTGTCGTCCAGCGCAGCGCCCAGCGCCTGGGCGAGTCCCGAATGCACCTGCAGGCCCAGCGCGCAATAAAGCGTGTCGCACACCGACCGTTCGGCGCCGTGCTGCACCACCACGCGCGCACCTTCGCGGCGGATGCTGTCCACCGGTGCGCGGCTCCAGCGGACGCCGGCACGCGTGAGCCGGCGGCGATCGTCATCGGACAGCGCGGCATCGCCCTCTTCCATGAACAGGGTGATGTCGCCGCTGAAATGCCGCAGGTACACCGCCTCGCCCACGCCTGCGGGCCCATCGGCATAGACCCCCACGGCGCAGCCGATGGCTTCGTAGGCATCGCACACCGGGCAGTAGCGCAGCGCCCCGGTCTCCAGTGCTTCGCGCACATGGGGCATGGCGGGAGCGATGTCGGTCACGCCGGTAGCCAGCAGAAGCTGCCGGCCGGTGGCCTGCCCGCCCGGCCATTCCACGCGAAAACCGGCCGCTTCGCCAAGGCGCTCGATGCGTTCGACGCGCTCCACAGCGGCGTGGACCACCCGCACCGGGTAGCGCCGCAACTGACGGCGCAGCGTGTCCAGCAGCGTGCCGCCCGGGATGCCGTCCACGAAGCCGGGGTAATTGTGGGAGCGGGGAATCTTGGCGATGCGGCCCTGCCCCGCATCGATCAGCACGACCGACCGGCGAAATCGCGCCAGGTACAAAGCGGCCGTCAGCCCCGCCGGGCCACCGCCCACCACGATGGCATCGGCAGGCCGGTCCCCGGCCGCAGGCAAATCACGCAGCCCGTCGACTTGCACAGCGTCGTCAGGCACTGGGGACTTCTCCGTCTTCTCTGAAGAGCCTGTCGGTGTCAGTGTTGATCATGACCACTCGACCGGTGCTGGCAGCCAAAGGAACCTTGCAATTCAGCCGAGCTGCGGCGTTGCGATCGATTCATCCGATGTCCCCGGGTGCTTTCGACGGGGTTTCGCCAGTGCCGCAGTGCTGCTCGATCCACCCGACGATCCGCCGTGCCGCGTCAGCCCGGCACGACGGCGCGCCCGAACCCAGGAAGCCGTGGCCCTCGCCGGGGTACAGCACCAGTTCCGCGGGGGTATCGCCCGCCCGCAGCAGGCTCACGAAGAGTTCTTCCGACTGGCATTTGGGGCAGCGCTCGTCTTCCTTGCCCTGCAGAAAGAGCGTCGGCGTTTTCGATCGCTCGACGTACTGCAGGGGCGATAGCTCCCGCGCGCGGCGGCGGTCGAAATGCGGTGCGGTCGCCAGATAGAACGGATCGGCGTAGTACCCGCCGTCGGAGGTGCCGTAGTGCGTTTCGATGTTGCCCACGGGCGCCATCACCACCGCGGCGCGGAACCGATCGGTATGGCCCGTGGCCCAGGCCGTGAGGTAGCCCCCGTAAGACTTGCCGCAAACCGCGACACGGTCGTCGCACACGCCCTCCGCCTTCAGTTGCTCGATGGCCGCCAGATGCTGCGGCAGATCGGCATCGCCCCACTGGCCTGCCAGACGGCGGCAGAACGCCTGGCCATAGCTGGATGAACCCACCGCGTTCAAGGCCAGCACCGCCCAACCCCGCGCGCACAGCACCTGCCAGTACACGTTGGTGTCGAAGTCCAGCAAGGCATAGCTGGCGGGGCCGCCGTGGATGTCGTTGAGCAGTGGCATCGGTCCTTGCGCGCCTTCGGCACGCAGCAGCCAGCCTTCGATGCGCTCGGTGCCGTCCTGCGCGTCAGGCACTTCGAACAGACGCGCTTCGGCCTGCACGACCGTGCGTTCATTCCACCAGGCGTTCAACTGGCTGATCTGCCTTGCGCCCTGCCCTTCAGGGCCGGCCACGCGCAATTCGCTGGCGAGCGAAGGGTGCTCGGCGCTGAAGGCCAGGTGCTCGCCCGTGTGGCCGAACACGCCAATCTGGTGGTCGCCCCCGACGAGCACCTCCAGCCGGCCTTCGCCAGCCACGGCGATACGGGCGATCTGGTGGCGCCCGCGGTGCGCACGCACGAAGACGATGGCGCTCCCGTCCTGCGTCCAGTGCAGCGAGGCGGGGTCTGCGACCTCCACCTCCCCCAACGGGCGCACTTCGCCCGATGTGGCATGGGCCAGCCAGAGGCGCGATGCGGCATCGCCCTCTTCGACCGAACCGGCGAACGCGATGTGGGAGCCGTCGGGCGACCATGCCGGCTGCATCACCATTGCATGGCCGTGGGTGAGGCGCCGATAGCCACTGCCGTCGGCCTGGCAGACCCACAGGTCGGCCGCGTGCGCGAAGCGCCCCGACCGCGTGCGCACATAGGCAATGCGCTCTCCGTCGGGGGAGATGTCGTGAGCCATCACCTCGAAGGCGCCGTCGGTCACCTGGCGGTGCACGCCGGTGGCAGCGTCCACATGGAACAGATGGATCTCCCGGCTCAGCAGGTAGCCGAGGCCATCGCTCTTGTAGGGCAGGCGCCACGCCACTTCGGGGGCATTGGCCGGGCGAGCGAGCGCCGGTTGATCGGACCGCTCCCCGCGCAGTTCAGGGTCCACGGCCACGCCGGCTGCCACGACCATGGCCTTGCCGTCAGGCGTCCAGCGCACGCTGGAGGCACCCTGCGGCAGATGGGTCACCTGACGGGCTTCGCCGCCATCGCGCGGCAGCACATGGACTTGCGGTGCGCCCGTGCGGCTGGACAGGAAGGCCAATTGCTGCCCATCGGGAGACCAGCGGGGCGCCGTGTCGGACCCTGGCCCCCGCGTGAGTTGCCGCACCCCTGAGCCATCCAGTGCGAACGCCCAGAGGCACGAGACATAGGTATCGTTTTCGCGATCGACGGACTGCACCACGCAGGCGGCCAGCTGGCCGTGCGGTGTGCAGTGAAGGTCGGTGAGCTTCTGGTGCAGGTACAGGTCGTCGACCAGGAACGGCTTTTTCTGTGCGGCAGGGGCCGGCGCAGCCGATTCCTGCGGCGGGGTGGAGCCTGCACCAGGCGTGAGCGGCTGTGCGGCGGGATGGCGAAGGGAATCTTCTTGTTTCATGGACATGGACGGCTGAGTGGGAGTCGATGGGTTGGCAAACGGAGTGCCAAAGTCGAATGCAGTCTGCTGTGCCCGAGCCATTGCGCGTGTCAGTGGAGTTTGATGGTCGGCTGGTAGGACCGCTCCAGCCGGTCCACCAGCCAGCGTGCGGCGGCCCGGCGCCAGCCATGGATGGCCAATTCATGCCGGCGGTACAGCACGGCGTACAGCCACTGGGCGCTGAGGCCCTGGATGAATTGGTCCCGGCTGCGGCGCCCGAAGCGGGTTGTGAGGTTGCCAGCCGCACCGCGGTCGCCCAGGGACACGATGGCGCCCGCGCTCGCAAACTGGAAGGCCGGGATGGCGCGCCCTGCTGCCTGTGCCGCCATGGCCTTGGCCAGGTAGCGCGCCTGGGCCGAGGCCACCTGGGCGGTGTAGGGCGCCGGCTTGCCGCTTTCAGGATCGGTCCACTCCGCGCAGTCGCCGAGCGCATAAAGGCCCGGCACGTCTTCGCAGCGCAGCCAGTCGTTGACGCGCACCCGGCCCGAGCGAGACACCGGCAGGTCCTGCATGCCGTCCAGCACCCGTGGCCCGCGGATGCCGGCCGTCCAGATGCGGAGCTCGGCTTCCACATACCGGCCGCTGGCCAGTTGCACGCCCAGCGCGTCCACCTGCTGTACCCGTTCTCCCACCAGCAGCTCGACACCGCGCTCACGCAACGACCGCGCGGCATATTCCGAGACCTCCGGCGGATTGGCGTTGAGCAAGCGCGGCGCAGCCTCGATCACTGTGACCCGCACCTGGGCACGGCCCACGCCGGGCTCATGGCCCCGGAGTTCTTCGATCGCATGCTGGATTTCCGCCGCCAGCTCGACCCCCGTGGCACCCCCGCCGATCACGACGATCGACAGGCCCTCCTGCACCCCGCGCGCCACCCGGAAGGCGGAGGACAGCAGTGCCTGGCGGATCTTCAGCGCCTGCTCCGGCGTGTTGAGAAACAGGCAGTGCTCTCGCGCGCCCGGCGTGCCGAAATCGTTCTCTTCGCTGCCCAGCGCAAGCACGAGGCTGGAGTAGGCAAGGCTGCGCCGGGGCAGCAGCACGCTCAGGTCCGAGCCCACCAGCGGGGTGAGAAAGATGCGACGGGCCTGCGCATCGATCGACTCCAGCGTGCCCAATTCGAACCGGTAGCCGTGCTGGCTCGCATGGCTGAGGAACGAACTCTCGGCCGACGCCTGGCCCTGCATGGCCGTGGCGATCTCATGCAGCCGCGGCTTCCAGAGGTGCCCCAGCGCACGGTCCACCAGCACCACCGGTGCCAGCCGGTGGCCCGCCTTGCGCAACCGGCTCAGGCGGGTGACCAGTTCCAACCCTGCGGCGCCACCGCCCACGACCACGATGGGGTCCACCGATCCGGAAGGCTGGGGCGCTACCGCGACGGCTTCAGGGTGCTGCGTGGACTCAAGGGTTTCTGTGGTGCTTTGGGTGTAGAGGGTGGACATCGCGGACAGGCTCTCCAGGGTGTGTTGGCTCCTGACGGGGGCAATCTCCGTTCCCGCACGCAAAGGCCCGCTGCAGGCATGCGCCTTGCCGGCCAGCGTCAGTGGCATGGCCTCTCTGCCCCCTGCCTGCCCCCTGCCTGCCCCTGCCCTGTTTGCCGTTCCGTCCGTGTTTCGTTTCCCTTCGCTGGAGGGATTGAAAGGAAGACCATGCCCCAAGCCCCCACTGGCCCGGCCCACCCTTCGCCGCCGGGCGCCGCCTCGCTCGACACACCGGCATCTCCGACATCTCCGGCGACGATCCCCGTCATGCAGCAGCACACCGAAGAGCGTGCCGACCCGGCCACGGACGCGGTGCGCACCGATCGCGGACTGGAGATGGTCAACGCCGGCAGCGGCAACTCCCTCGGCGATGGCCGCACGGCAGGCGGCGACGCACGTGCACTTCATCGCCCGGCCGAAGACGGCTCGGAGCCAGGCGCATGAGCGAAATCTCCGGTCAGCATGCCGCCCCCGGCCGCACCGGCACAAATCCGGCACGGCCGGTGTTCCTGAACCCGTTCAAGGTTCGCCTACCGGTCACCGCGATCGTCTCTCTGGCACACCGCATCTCCGGCATGTTGCTGGTGCTGGCGCTGCCAGGTTGCGTCTACCTGCTGGCGGCCAGCCTGGCGCCGGATGCCGATCCCGCGCGCTGGGCTGCGGCCCTGCACAGCGTGCCCGGCCGCCTGGTCACGCTGGTGGCGGTGTGGAGCCTTGCGCACCACACGGCGGCCGGGGTGCGCCACCTGCTGTTCGACGCAGGTTACGGCACGAATTACCGAAAGGCGCGCACCACGGCCTGGGCGGTGCATGGCATCGCCATCGCCGCAGTCCTGCTCACGCTGGCATGGATGGCCTGGGGAGCACAGCCTTGAAGGCGGCGGCACTCGGCGGGCTGCGTGCCTGGGCTTTGCAACGCGCCACGGCATTGGTGGCCCTGGCTTTCCTGCTGTATTTCGTGCTGCACATGGTCATTGCCACGCCCGCATCGCAGGCCGAATGGCGTGCCTGGGTGCTGAGCCGGCCGATGCAGTTGGCGCTGGCGCTGTTCTTCGGCGCGGTGGCGCTGCACGCCTGGGTGGGCATGCGCGACGTGATCCTCGACTACGTCAAGCCGCTGGGCCTGCGGCTGACGGCGCTGCTGCTGCTGGCGCTGTGGCTGATCGTCACCGTGGGCTGGGCGATCGCCACGCTTTTTCCGGCGGGCTGAAGACGAAGAAACGACAAAAGAAGGGACGCCATCCTTGCCATGCCTTCTGAACCGGTCTCCCTGTGAACGAGAAAGCCTTCCATGAAACTGTCGATTTACCGCTACGTCCCCGACGAAGATGCAAAACCCCGCATGCAGGACTACGACGTTCCCTTGCGGGGCGAGCGCATGCTGCTGGACGTGCTGGAGCGCCTCAAGCGCGACGACCCCGGCCTGAGCTACCGGCGCTCGTGCCGCGAAGGCGTGTGCGGCTCGGACGCGATGAACATCAACGGCCGCAACGGCCTGGCCTGCCTGACCAACGTCAGCACATTGAAGGAGCCGGTCGTGATCCGGCCCCTGCCGGGCTTTCCCGTGGTGCGCGACCTGATCGTGGACATGACACGCTTTTATGCGCAGTACCACTCGGTGCGGCCGTACGTCATTTCGGACGGCCCCCTGCCCGAGAAAGAGCGCCTTCAATCGCCGGAGGCACGCGATTCGATCAACGGGCTGTACGAATGCATTCTTTGCGCGTGCTGCTCCAGCTCATGCCCGTCGTACTGGTGGAACCCCGATCGGTTTCTGGGCCCGGCGGCGCTGCTGCAGTCGGCCCGATTCATCGCGGACTCGCGCGACAGTGCGACGGCCGAGCGCGTCGATGACCTCAACGATGTCTACAAGCTCTTTCGCTGCCGCGTGATCATGAATTGCGCAGATGTCTGCCCCAAGGGACTGAACCCCGCTGCAGCGATCGAAGGCGTGCGCAAGGCGCTGGTGCGGCGCAGTTTTTGATGCGCCCAAAACTTCTCCATCCTCGAAGGACAAGCCTATGGTGATGATCGCAACCGATGAACTGACCGACGGCATGCTGGTCGACCTGCCCCCGGAGGCCGGCGACGTGACCCAGCCGTTTTTCGAGCCCGTCGACGACTGGCTGCGCACCGCGCAACCCATCCAGCAAAAGACAGCGGTTTGGCGCTGGTTCGCCACCCGTTACGAAGAGCTGGAAAGCTCTACCCCGCACGATGCAGACGGCAACTATTTCTTCGGCACGAAGGAGCCGCCCGTGCAGGCCGACGAAGTGCTGCGCCAGCGCTTCGGCACGGTGGTTCCCGACGAGGTGCTCGGCAGCCTGATCTCCACGTTGCAGTCCAAGGCAGGCAACCTCTGGGCCAAGGTGGACCCCGACAAGCTCAGCAGCTGATCGGCGAGCCAGGCGGGACGCCCCCGCCAGTAAGGAAGACCAGGCCAGCGCCACGGCGAGGCGAGGCGCGGCACACGCCTTGCCACGTCCATGGCACGCATCTCTCATCCCTCTTTCTCAAAGGAGCACGCATGCTGGCCATGGAATACCGCGGACCGTACCGCATCCGCACCTCGCACAAGCAAGAGCCCCAGATCGAACACCCCGGCGACGCCATCGTGCGCGTGACGCGGGCGTGCATCTGCGGCTCCGACCTCCACCTGTACCACGGGCTGGTGCCGGACACGCGCGTGGGCACCACGTTCGGCCACGAGTTCACCGGGACGGTGGTCGAAGTGGGCTCTGCCGTCCAGCACTTGAAGGTGGGCCAGAAGGTGCTGGTGCCGTTCAACGTGTTCTGCGGCTCCTGCTATTTTTGCCAGAAGGAGCTGTACGGCAACTGCCACAACACCAACCCCGAGGCGACGGCCGTCGGCGGCATCTACGGCTATTCGCACACGGCCGGGGGCTACGACGGAGGCCAGGCGGAATACGTGCGCGTGCCCATGGCCGACGTGGGCCCCACGGTGATCCCCGAAGGGCTGGACGAGGACGATGCCGTGCTGCTCACCGATGCCCTGCCCACCGGCTACCAGGCTGCGGAGATGGGCGACATCCGGGAAGGCGACACGGTGGTGGTCTTCGGTGCCGGGCCCATCGGAATTTTTGCGGCAAAGTCTGCCTGGCTCATGGGCGCCGGGCGCGTGATCGTGGTCGATCATGTGGAGTACCGGCTGGACTTCGTTCGCGAATACGCCCAGTGCGAGGTGATCAATTTCAAGGATGTGGGCGACATGGCCATCCACATCAAGAAGATGACCGACGGCCTGGGCGCCGACGTCTGCATCGATTGCGTGGGTTGCGAGGCCGCAGGCAATTTCGCCCAGACGCTTCTGGGCGTCAAGCTCAAGCTGCAGGCGGGCGCTGCCACGGTGCTGCACTGGTGCATCAACTGCGTCCGCAAGGGCGGCAACGTTTCGATCGTGGGCGTCTATGGGCCGACTTTCAACGCAGTCCCCATCGGCAATGCCCTGAACAAGGGCCTGACCCTGCGCATGAACCAGGCCAGCGTGAAACGCCATCTGCCACGGTTGATCGAACACATCCAGGCCGGCCGCATCGAGCCGCGCCGCATCATCACGCACCGCGTGCCGCTGGAGCATGTGGCCGATGCGTATCACATCTTCTCCAGCAAGCTCGACAACTGCATCAAGACGGTGCTGGTGCCACAAGGCAGCTACCAGTGAACCGGCAGTGAACAAGAAAGGAGCCCGCCATCATGGAAGAAACCCTGCTGTCCACCGCGCCCAAAGAAGGCACCAGCCAAAGCAACAGCCGTTACGCACACATCGTGGGCTGGGGGGCCGACCTGGACCGGTCACGCCGCCCGGCCCACCCCATGGAGCGCACGCCGCCACGGTTGCCGCACCCGGTCGAGCCGCCGCCGCAACAGGACTCGCCGGTCGAGGTGCTGCACTCCACCGAGCGTGAAGGCATCACGCCGATCTACGGCACGCCGCAGCCGCCCAAGGGGCTGAGCGGCATGCTGCGCCGGGTGGCCTTCAAATATTCGGAAAACGATCTGCGCCACTGGTTGCTGCTGCTCTTCGCGGACCGGATCAACAGCGGAGAAGGCATCGTTTCCGATCTGACGCGCGGCCATGTGCCCAATCTCTACGCCGAAATGGGAGGCCCTGCCGAGCTGCGCCACAACCCCGCCGGCGCTGCCCGCAAAGCCGCAGTGGGCGTGGGCCTGCTGGTGCTGTGCGTGGCGCTGTCACGCCGGCGCAAGCGCAACCGGCGCCTTGAATAACGGCTCGCTCCAGGGCGACCGGCGGCCAGTCATGGCGCGGCCCCGCCGGCCGGCGGATGGGCTGTGGCAGGCGGCACCGGGCCTTTCTTGCTGCTACGCGGTGGCTGGTGTACAGCTTTGTCGCCCCGGCGCAACCACGCCGCGAGCCCTGTCGTTTCTGGCAACGCAAGGGTTGGAGCCACGGCGCGCCCCAGCTGAGCGCCCACCGCCTCGGCTGCCAGCGCTGCGGACCTTGCCGCACTTTCCATGGAGCAAGGCAGGCCCGTGGCCGACCAGTCCCCGGCGATGTAGAGGCCCGTGACGCCGGAACGCACATGCGGCCGCAGTCGCTGCGTGTCAGGCTGCGGTGCCGGTACCGCCATGGGGATGCGGTGCACGCGTGCATGCACCAGGCGCGCCTCGCGGGCGCTCGGGGCGAACCGGGCCAACTGGTGCAGCGTGCGGTCGATCACGGTCGCATCGCTCCATTCCCACGCTTGCGTGGCATGGATGGCATTGCTGGCGATCAGCGATGGCGCAGACCCAGCCATACTGCCGGCATTGCGGATGTTCGAGAGGTCGTAGAAGTCGGTATTCAATCCGCTTGAAGCGCCCACGCACGCCCAGAAGCGTTCGTCAGCCACGGGCCTGTCGAACCACAGGTAGGTGCTCAAGTAGCGCACCGGCTCGAACCGTTGGGCTTCGTGCAACGGCAAGCCCACGCCGGCGTGGCCGCTTTGCGCCATGCGCGCCAACGCATCGGGGGCCAGGGCGAAGACACCGGCCGACGCGGTTACCTCCCGGCCGTCCTCCAGCACGATGCTTTGAAAACGCCCGCCGTACACGCGGTGCGTGCGCACGGCGGCCGAGGTGAGCACCGCACCGCCTGCGCTTTCGATGGCCCGGCGGCAGCCCGGGACGTAGAGCTGCGACAACGCCACCTTCGGAAAGCCGAAGTGGTAGCCACTACGCCCCAGCATGAGCCGAAAGACCCGCATCATCGCCTCGGCCGAGCAGCGCGCCAGGGGCACGTTCAGCAAGGCCAATACCGCAGCCGACCAGAACCATTCGATCGCCCGCGGTGTGACACCGAGCCGGTTCAGATACACCAGCGCACTGAGCCGGTCCAGGCCATGGAGTTCGTCCTCGCCCATGCGCAGGGCGCGCCAGGCGACTCGCCAGTTGGATGCCATGTCCGCCCAGGACAGGCAGCGCGCGGCGTTGGGCAGGTTCGGCAGCCCATGCAGCGGTGCCGGCCAGGCCGGAGCACGCATGTGCAGCCGCGCATCGCCGTCGAGCAATGTGATGAGCGGGTCGGGCTGCCAGGCGATGTGGCCTGCCGTCCCCACACGGTCCAGCAGTGCGTTGAAATTGCGGTGCTCGCTGGACAGCACATGCGGCCCGATGTCCACCATGTCGCCCGTGGTCGCATCCTGGAAGCTGGCAGCACGCCCGCCCAGATGCGCCTGGGCCTCGCACACCACGACCCGCAGGCCAGCGCGCGCCAGGATTTCGCCACAGGCCAGGCCGGCGATGCCGCCGCCTGCGATGGCGACATCAGCGTGCAATGGGCCGGTCGCACCGGTAAAACCTGCGGTCAAAGCTGCCGCGCTGCGGAATGCGCAGGACGCGTTGGACACACGGCCAAGTCGATCGGACGCCACACGGGTTCGCGGGTGGTAACCGGCGTGAAAAGGCTGCGCAGTACCCGGCGCCCTTCACCTGTGATGGCGAGCACCCGGGCGATGGTTCGGCCCCTCGTCCCGTCTGGATGGGGGAGCCGCAGCACCAAGGCGGCGATCAAGCCGGCGGCCCGCAGACGCTGAACGTTTTCGATACCGTCGCGATCGCTGATGTTGAGCGGCAGCGGTTGTGCTGCCAGTTGTCGAAGGAAGGCAAGAGACATGCTTTTCTCAAGAAAGTGGGAAGGGACTTGCAATGACAGAGGCAACTGCCATGCCAGGCTTTCCAACGCACCAGAAGCATTGCACCGGCACCCGAATTGCTGCGGCACGGCGTCCACTTTCAGCCGAGCGACCCATGCCGTTTCAACGTGTGCACTCCCATCTACTGCCTGATTCAATCGCTCCGCCAAGGCATGGCTCTGACCGATTGGCGGGTCATGCGCTTCACGCCGATCTCGATGGCGGGCGCCGGCCCCCACGCAGTGGTCAGGGAGCACCAGTGTTTGCATCGAGGGCACAGGAAATGCCGCTCGACCGCCAGCCCCCGGATTCGCAGGATGCAGCGTTCGAGCGGCTGCGCTTTGCCTTCTGGCCCAGCGGGGGCCTGGCAACCGCAGAGGCCTTGGCCTCTGCGGGCGGCACCCACCACAGCTGCGACCGCATTCCCGAGTGGTTGCAGCGGGAAATCGACTACAACAGCGTGGTCTGCTTTCGCTACCAGGGCGCTTGGTGGCTGCCGGGATTTCAGTTCGATCCGGCCGGGATGGCGGTGCGCGACGGCCCCCGGCGCATCGCCGCCGAGCTTTGTCCATGGATGGATGGCTGGGATTGCGCGGAATGGTTGATACAGCCCAACGCCGCGCTCGACCACCGTGTTCCTTTGGCGTTGGCTCTATCGCAACCCGACCGGGTGGTGGAGGCCGCACGGCTGGAGCACTTTCTGTGCTGCGGTTGAGCAGAGAAGACGGTGGCCGTGTCGCACCGCGACCCCTTGAAACGTCCAGGGAGCGAAACGTAGAACGCGCCCATGGCGCACGGTAACGGCGTTCACAGCGCAGGCTGGGCGCCGGCCGACGGCATGCGATGGTGCGCCGGCGCAGGATCGCCAGCGGGACGGCCAGCAACACGCTCGAACTCGACAGGATCGTGCGCGCTGAAGATTTCGATGTCCTTGCCGAAGTGGCTTTTGAGCGTGCGAAGGCGCTGCTGGTTGGCGAGACGTGCCTTTCGGTCCTTCTGCATGACCGTCTGGTACAAGCGCAATCCTGGCGTGCACCAGGGGTTCTCGGCGTCCATCTCGCGGTGGTAGAAATAGGCGTCGCCGGCGAGCATTTTCCAGCCCTGCGCGGTTCGCACCGCGATCCCCGCGTGCCCCAGCGTGTGCCCGGTCAGCGGGACGAGCAGGATGTCCGGTGGCAAACCACGAAGCTGCCGCACGCAGTCAAAGCCGAACCAGGGCTCGCCCAGGCCATCACCGTAGACCTGCCAGCGCGCGCGACTGGACCACTGCTGGGGGCGAAACCGCTGCCGGTCCAGCCAGGTGCGCTGGCTCAGCGCGGCGTCGCGCTCGATCTGCAGCATGTGGATCGAGGCTTCCGGAAAGTCGTCCAGTCCCCCCGCATGGTCGAAGTCTAGGTGGGTCAGCACGATGTGCCGAACGTCCGTCGCCCTGAAACCGAGCCGTTCGATCTGCCGGACCGCGGTCATCTCTTCGCGGAAGTCCGGAGCCATGAGGCGCAGGAACATGCCGCTCAACCGGCTGCGGGGATCTTTCACATCCCGCAGGCCATAGCCTGTGTCCAGGAGGATCAACCCATGGTCCGTTTCCAGCAGCAGGCAGTGGCAGCACAGGCAGCCGCGCTGCAGCGCAGAAGGGCTGCGCCCGTCCATGAGCCGCCCGCCCAGTGGACAGGCAGAGATGCAGTTGAGGTGATGGACAGTGATCATGCGGCGCTCCGTGGGGTGTCGTCCGCCGCGGCGGCAAACGGGATTCCTGAGGGGACGCATTCCCGCGTGGCGGCCCGCTGCCGAGGCATGCGGGTTGCCATGGGAAGCCATCCCTTCTCTCCGATCCCATCCCAAGGAAACCCCATGCCTCTTTCCCCCTCGGACACCCGCAGCCGGTATGACTATCTCATCGTCGGTGGAGGCTTTGCAGGCTGCGTGCTCGCGGAACGGCTGGCCAGCCAGTTGGACCGCCGCGTCCTCATCGTCGACCGCCGGGACCACATCGGCGGCAATGCCTATGACTGCCTGGACGATGCGGGCGTTCTGATCCACCGTTACGGTCCGCACATCTTTCATACCAACTCGCAGCGGGTCATGGATTACCTGTCTCAGTTCACGGCATGGCGACCCTACGAACACCGCGTGCTGGCCAAGGTGGACGAACAGCTCGTGCCGATTCCGATCAATCTGACCACCATCAACCGGCTGTACGGGCTGAATCTCGATTCGGCAGGCGCGGCGGCATTTCTCGCCGAGCGCGCCACGCCAATGGCCACGATCCGCAGTTCGCGCGACGTCGTGGTGAGCGCGGTGGGCGAAGAGCTTTACCGCAAGTTTTTCGAGGGCTATACGCGCAAGCAATGGGGCATCGACGCATCGCAACTGGACAAGGCCGTGACGTCGCGCGTGCCGACGCGCACGGACGCGGACGACCGCTACTTCCAGGACAAATTCCAGTGCATGCCGCTGGAGGGCTATACCCGCATGTTCGAACGCATGATCGACCATCCCAACATCGACTTCATGCCAGGGACCGACTACCTGGACGTGCGCGACACGGCCCCCCACAGGCACCTGATCTACTGCGGGCCGGTGGACGAATACTTCGGCTACTGCTATGGCAAGCTGCCTTACCGCTCGCTGCGCTTCGAGCACAGCACGCTCGATCAACCCTGGTACCAGGAAGTGGCCGTGGTGAACTACCCGGCGCCGGATGTACCGTTCACCCGCATCACCGAATACAAGCACCTGACGGGTCAGTCGCATCCCCGCACCAGCATCACGCGGGAGTTTCCGACGGACGTGGGCGACCCCTACTACCCCGTGCCTGCCCCTGAGAACGCGGAGCTTTATCGCCGCTATGAGCAATTGGCGGAGCGCACACCCGATGTCACGTTCACCGGCCGGCTGGGAACCTACCGCTACTACAACATGGACCAGGTCGTGGGCCAGAGCCTCGCGCTTTTCACGCGCATTGCGCAGGAAAGCGGTATCGCGGTGGCCTGATCCGCCATCGATTCCTGAGTGCGGCGGCGTCCCTGGCCGCGCGTTGCCGGCTCAGGGAGCGCCAAAGCTTTCAGGGCTCGGCGATTTCTCGGTGAGCCTGCGCAGCGCGGAGCAGGCAATGGCGAGTTCGTCGGCCTCGCGCAGTGCCTGCGCGGTCGTCTGCGCGTCCGATCCCTGGTGAAGATCGGCGAGATGGCGAAGGATGGATTCCTTCTCCTGCAGCGTGCGCAGTGCGGCCCACAACGCGGCATCGGTGGTCTGCTCCTGGGTGTGCGCGAGACTTCGCAGGCTGAAGGCGTGGCCCGTGTGGCAGCGATAGCGCACCGGGCGTTTGTCCTTCAATTCGAACAGCACCCCTCCGCAATCGGGGCAGGTGAATGTGGAAGGGTCGGCAATCGCCATCAAGTTTTCCACGTTGTGGTCTCCCGCTCCCAATGCGTGCTCGCGGCGCCACGACATTGGCGGCAGCACGGGCAGCCGGCGAGCACGGGGTTGCGCCAACTGGCACAACAGCGCGCCGAGGCCGCCCAGCGGCACCACATGGTCCACCTCCACGCAAGCGAGCGCACTTCTTGGCATGCTGGGCTCGTAGGCATCTTCAGGGTCTTGCACCACGGCAATGCCGCCGCAGTCTTTGATGGCACGCAGGCCGGCGGTACCATCGTCGAGCATTCCGGTGAGGACCACGCCGACCGCACGGGCTCCGCAGTCGAGCGCAGCGGACCGGAAAAGAGGATCGATGGCTGGACGGGCATGGTGTTCCTTGGGTCCCCGGCTGAGGCGCACCACACCCCCTTCGAGGAGCATGTGGTGGTCCGAGGGAGCGATATAGATCGTGCCGGGCTGCGGCACATCTCCGTCCCGGGCCGTGAGAGCGCGGTTGGGGCCGCGCGTGTTGAGCAGGTCGGGCAGATGGCTGCGCATGGAGCCGATGTGCTGCACGAAAAAAATAGGTGCTGGAAATCCAGCCGGCAGCGCCGTCACGAGATCGAGCATGGCATAGACGCCTCCGGCGGAGGCCCCGATAAAAATGAACGGCGTTTCGGCGGACGGATTCATTGAATGAAAGGGCAAAACTTTTTGATGGGCAGATGAAGTTCGTGGAGCGTGCACCGCTCGCTGATCGAAGCCAGGCGGCTAATGAAAGAGCGGGGCAAATGACGTACCTGAGGCGCAAAAGCCCCATCGCAGCGCTGCTGGCGTTGTGGTTCGCCCGCCCATCGCGTGCGCAGACCTGCGGTCCGCACAGTGGGCACGCGCATTGCCCGCTTGCTGTCATGCGCACGGCCCAACTCCGGAAAGTGTGTCCACCCCGCAAGCACCGTGAATTCCAGCACCTCTTCGTCTCCTCAAGGTTTGTTGCCGCCTTCCGCCCGTCCGGGGGATCGCCTGTTCCGATCGTTCTGGATGGGTGGCTTCGAAGGCGCGGACCATGTCAACAGCCGGGGCCAGCGCCTGGACCTGCAAGGCAGCAACGGACACCGCGACATGCTGCGAGAGGACTACGAAAGGGTTGCCCGCTTTGGCATCCGGACCATCCGCGAAAGCATCGGATGGCGCATCACCGAAAGCACAGGCAGCCTGGAGAAGGACCCGCCGCTGCAGCAACTGCGCCGAATGGCTGGCATGGCCGCCGACGCTGGGCTGCAAGTCATCTGGACGATCCACCACTACGGCCTGCCTGAAGGGATCGATTTCTTCTCTGACACGTTTGCCGTACGTTTTGCCGATTTCTGCGACCGTGTGGCGCGCGTGCTGTCCGGCCTGTCAGAGGTCCCGACGGTATATCAGCCGATCAATGAAATTTCGTTTCTGAGTTGGGCTGCTGGCACGACCTCCCTGATGCACCCTTACCAAGGTGGCGACAGTGCGCGGGGCTATGACCTCAAATGCCGGCTGGTACAGGCAGCGCTGCTCGGCTGCGACGCGTTATGGGCGACCGACCCCGGTGCCCGCATCGTCCATACGGACCCGTTGATTCACGTGGTGCCTGCCGCGAACGCACCCGATGAGACGACGGCGGAACGCTGGCGCGGCGAGGCACTGGCGTTGGGCATGGAGCAGTACCAGGCCTGGGACATGCTGTGCGGCCGCCTGGAGCCCGGGCTGGGCGGTGCCCCGCGCTATCTGGACGTGCTGGGACTCAACTACTACCACAGCAACCAATGGGAGCATCCTGGCGATGCGCGGCTGTATTGGCACTTGAACGACCCTCGCCGCAGGGACCTGGCCGATCTGCTGGATGACGTGTGGCAGCGCTACCAGCGCCCTCTGTTCATCGCGGAAACCGGCCACGTCGGCGATGGCCGCGGCCCGTGGCTCGATGACATTGCGCAGGCCGCTTTGCGCTGCCGCGAGCGGGGCACGCCGCTGGAGGGGATTTGCCTGTATCCGCTCGTCGATCGCACCGACTGGGAAGAACCGGACCGCTGGCACCGCAGCGGATTGTGGGACGTGCACGCCCGCCCTTTACCGCCATCGAATGCGGAAAGGGACGAAGGCGAAACCATCGCCGATAGCCGCCATGTCTTCTCGCGCGTGTTGCACGCCCCTCTGGCAGACCGGCTGCTCCATTGGCAACGGGTCTTGAATGGAGCGCCCTCTTCGGTGGACGACGTAGCGGCAGGGGTGACACCGGCCGCCGACGGAGCCATCGAAAGCTTTGGTAGCTATCTGGACGCCGAGGCAGAACGCCCCTTGCACCTGTCACGCCTCACGCACGCGCTGCCTTCGCCTTTCACCCTCCACCCACCATCCCAAGGACACGCCATGACTACTCTGATCGTTTTCTCTCACCTGCGTTGGGATTTCGTGTATCAGCGCCCGCAGCAGCTGCTGTCCCGGCTGGCAGACCGGTTTCAGGTCGTGTTCGTGGAAGAGCCAATAACGTCGGCGAACCACGCTACGCTGGAAAGATTGCACCCCTGCCGAGGGGTGGAGGTGCTGCGCCCTCACCTGCCAGGCAATGCGCCCGGATTCCATGATGAGCACATTCCCCATCTGCGATCGCTGATCGCCGGCTACTTAGACAGCCGCGGAATCGATGACTACCTGCTGTGGTTTTACACGCCGATGGCCACACCCTTGGCCGCCGATCTGGAACCTTGCGCAGTGATCTACGACTGCATGGACGAGCTTTCGGCCTTTCGCAATGCACCACGACAACTGCTGCAACGCGAAAACATGCTGTTCAAATTTGCAGATCTCGTTTTCACGGGCGGTCAAAGTCTCTATGAAGCCAAGAGGCTTCGGCATGACCAAGTGCATTGCTTTCCCAGCAGCGTGGATGCGGACCACTATTCGCGGGCCATCGACAGTGGTGTGCAGGACCATCCCGCGCAGGCAGCCATCCCGCGCCCACGGCTCGGCTACTTCGGAGTGATCGACGAACGTGTGGACCTCGACCTGATCGCATCGCTGGCCGACGCGCATGGCGAGTGGCAGGTCGTGATGGTGGGCCCGGTGGTCAAGATCGATCCGACCACCCTGCCTCAGCGGCCCAATCTGTATTGGCTCGGCCAGCGCAGCTATGAAGAATTGCCGGACCTGATCGCCGGTTGGGACGTGTGCCTTCTGCCGTTCGCGTTGAACGAATCGACCCGCTACATCAGCCCCACGAAAACACTGGAGTATCTGGCCGCCGGCAAACCTGTGGTCAGCACGCCCATCCGAGACGTGGTCACCCCGTATGGCGACCAGGGCGTGGTGGCGATCGCGGCGTCTCACGACGAATTCGCGCGTGCTTGCGAGCGCGCTCTGGCCCGCAACGCCCAGGATGCGCTGCATCACAAGGCACTTCGGGAGCAGGTGCTGGCCGGCATTTCGTGGGACCACACCGTGGCACGCATGATCGACCTCATCGAATCGGTGCGAGACCGCCAGACCGCAGAGCAATCGCCGCTGGCGGAGCAAAACGGCGCCCCTACGGCACCCGCGCGCCAGCGAAGCGCAGCCCGCACTGCTACCGGCCGGTTCGACGGCACCGCCCCGGCGTCTGCAGTTGCCTGAGGCCGCGCAACCGTCCCCGCCGACTGTTCCATCGGAGCCTGCAGCGTTCCTGTGGGGCTACATCCGCAAGCGGCCTGGGCTTTTCACCACATTGCTGGTTCTCATCGTGCTGGCGGCAGCCTGCTCGGTGGGTGTTCAGTACGGCATGAAGCTGATCGTGGACACCATGGCCGGCAACGACCGAAGCAGCCGCCTCATCTGGCAATGGCTAGGCCTGTTCATTGCACTCATCGCTGCGGAAAGTGCCTTCTGGCGTCTGAGTGGCTGGCTGGGCTGCCGCGCCGTGGTCTCCACTGGCGTGGATGTCAGGCTCGACCTGTTCAGGCATTTGTCCGGGCATTCGCTGGACTACTTTTCAGAGCACATGGCGGGCTCGCTGGGCAATCGCGTCACCGCGACCGCTGGCGCTACGGGCGCCATTCTCGGCACGATGATCTGGAAGATCCTTCCGCCCTGCGTGGACTTCATTGGAGCGGTGATAGTGCTGGTCACCATCGATTGGCGCATGGCGGTCACGCTGATCCTGTTCGTGGCGGTCATGGCGGCGGTCATTGGAGGGTTCGGCGCCCGCGCTCGGCCGTTGCAGCAGCAGTTTGCCGAACAGGCCGCGAAGGTTGGGGGCGAACTGGTGGACGTGGTGTCCAACATCTGGACGGTGCAGTCGTTTTCAGCGAGGCACCGCGAATACGAGCGCCTTCGCGAGGCATTCGGGCTGGAGGCAAAAGCACAACGGCGAAGCTGGCTCTATCTGGAAAAAGTGCGCACGCTCCACGACCTGTGCCTGTGGCTCATGGCGGGCAGCATGCTGATCTGGGCCGTGGAGGCATGGCGCGCGGGGCACACCATGGCCGGCGACGTGGTCGTGATCAGTGCTCTCACCTTCAGAATCCTGCATGGCTCGCGGGAACTCGCACTGTCTTTGGTCGATGCATCGCAACAGTCCGCCGTGATTGCAGAGATGCTGAAAGTAGTGGCCATTCCCCACGCCGTGGCCGACGGCCCGCAAGCGCGCGACTTTGTTCCAGGCCCTGGAGAAATCTGCCTGCATGACGTGAGCTTTTCGTACCCCCACAGCGCGCCCGTCTTCAGCCACCTGTCGCTGCGCATTCCTGCGGGCCAGCGGGTGGGCATCGTGGGGCCGTCAGGCGCAGGCAAGTCCACGCTGATCCGGTTGATCAGCCGCATTGCCGATCCAGGGTTTGGGCGGGTGGTCATCGACGGTCAACCCATCACCGAAGTGCGCCTGGAGAGCTTGCGGCAAGCCATCGCCGTAGTGCCTCAGGACATCGGCCTGCTGCACCGCTCGGTCATGGAAAATCTACGCTACGGTCGCCCGGACGCCACCGATGATGAGGTTAAGGCCGCAGCGCATGAAGCGCATTGCGACACCTTCATCGCAGACCTGCCGCAGGGCTGCGACACACTGGTGGGCGAGCACGGCATTCGGCTATCCGGTGGGCAGCGCCAACGCATCGGCATAGCGCGCGCACTTCTCAAGGACGCGCCCATCCTGCTGCTGGACGAGGCCACCTCGGCGCTGGACAGCCAGTCCGAAAGTGAAATCCAGGCGGCGCTGATTCGATTGATGCACGGCCGAACGGTGATCGCCGTCGCGCATCGGTTGTCGACGGTGGCTTCGTTTGATCGCATCGTCGTGATCGTCGGTGGCCGCGTGGTCGAAGACGGCACCCATGTGCAACTGCGTGAACAGCGCGGCGTGTATGCAAAGCTTTGGGACTTGCAGGCGGAAGGCTTCGAGATCGGTTGAGTGGGCTTGACCAAGGCTAGAACGGAGGGAGGGCTGGCTGACGAGCCTGCGCAGGACAAGCTCACACCTCCCCACAACAAGAATGAGGTGTAAGCAGAAGATGAGAGCTGCCCGCTGCTCTACGGTGGCGTCAAGCCCCGCCAATGCCGACGGTGACTCGGCCCGTCCCTTCGCATTCCTTGCAAGGCAGGCCCTCACGTCGTCCCGTGCCGCCGCACGCTGGGCAGATGTTTTCGCCGGTTCCCGGTGTCCCGGGCGCTGCTTCATCGCCGGGAGCCAATAGTGGCATAGCGCCCGTTACCCCCTGGTTGCCGGCAGGTTGATCGGAACTTCCAGGCAACGGGTGGCCTATATCGAGTGAAGCGCCGGGATCTTCTTCACCCGCGGCAGACCGCGAAAAAGACAGGCCATCGTCACGATCAGCCAAATTGGGGGACGGAGGAGATTGCGATGCCATGGTTTGCTCCTTGGTGCAGCTTAAGGTCGTTGAGTGATGCGCGATGATTTCTAGGAAATCAGTCGCGCTTCTGCTGGGTCAAGGTGGCAAACGACATGCCTGAGCCGTACGAAGGCCCAAAACAAAAAGCCTCCGCAAGAAAAACTTGCGAAGGCTTCGATATGGCGGAGTGGACGGGACTCGAACCCGCGACCCCCGGCGTGACAGGCCGGTATTCTAACCAACTGAACTACCACTCCTGGTAGGCGGCGTTTGCTTGCGTTATACACACAAGCCAAGTGCAACAAACTTGGCGACCCTACGGGGATTCGAACCCCGGTACTCACCGTGAAAGGGTGATGTCCTAGGCCTCTAGACGATAGGGTCAAACCTTGGGACTTGCCGTTTTTTTGCTCTCAGTGGTGGAGGTAAACGGGATCGAACCGATGACCTCTTGCATGCCATGCAAGCGCTCTCCCAGCTGAGCTATACCCCCCACTTCTTTGGCTAACGCCAAAGAAAAACCCTTGCACATCAAAGACCTGCAAGGGTATTGACTGGCGGAGTGGACGGGACTCGAACCCGCGACCCCCGGCGTGACAGGCCGGTATTCTAACCAACTGAACTACCACTCCTGGCAGGCAGCGTTTGCTTGCGTTATACACACAAGCCAAGTGCTACAAACTTGGCGACCCTACGGGGATTCGAACCCCGGTACTCACCGTGAAAGGGTGATGTCCTAGGCCTCTAGACGATAGGGTCAAAACCTGGGAACTAACCGTTCTCTGCTCTCAGTGGTGGAGGTAAACGGGATCGAACCGATGACCTCTTGCATGCCATGCAAGCGCTCTCCCAGCTGAGCTATACCCCCACTGAATGACCACATTCACACTGTGACTGTCATCATTTCCTGAGCCTTGAATTATAGACAGGTTTTTACGGCTTCAGCAATCTCGCTGCGATTTTTTCACGGCCTACCAGTTCGAGCACCGCATCAACCGAAGGCGTATGGGCGGTTCCTACCGTCAACACACGCACCGGCATCGCCAATTGCGGCATCTTGAGCGAGTGAGCGGTGAGCACTTCCTTGAAGGCAGCAGCGATGGAAGCCTTGTCCCACGCGCAGATAGCCAATGCTTGCGACAGCGCAGCAATGGCAGGCCAGATTCCGTCCGTCACATGCTTGGCATATTCCTCGGGATTGGGCACCACATTGCCGTAGAAAACGAAAGCCCAATCAGCGAGCGCAACCAGGGTGTCGCAGCGGTCCTTGAACAGCGCGCAGATGCGGGGCAGACGGCCATCCGCCAAGTCGGCAGCCAAGACGCCCCGGCGTTCCAGGTGCGGGGCCACCAGTACAGCCAGCGCGTCGTCCGCCATGGCTTTCAAATGCTGGGCATTCACCCACCGCAGCTTGGCTTCATCGAACTGGGCTGCACTGCGCCCCAGATGGTCGAGATTGAACCACTGCAGAAACTGCTCGCGGCTGAAGATCTCATCGTCACCATGGCTCCAGCCCAGGCGGGCCAGATAGTTCACCATGGCTTCGGCCAGATAACCCTCGTCGCGGTACTGCGTAACGGGCTTCGCACCGTTGCGCTTGCTCATCTTCTCGCCTTGCTCGTTGAGCACGGTCGGCAGATGGGCATACACCGGGGGCTTCTTGCCGAGTGCCTCGAAGATGTTGATCTGGCGAGGGGTGTTGTTGACGTGGTCGTCGCCGCGGATCACGTGGGTGATGGCCATGTCGATGTCGTCCACCACCACGCAGAAATTGTACGTGGGCGTGCCATCGGGCCGAGCGATCACCAGATCGTCGAGTTCGTCGTTGCTGATCTCGATGCGGCCCTTGACCTTGTCTTCCCAAACGACCGCGCCGCCCAGCGGATTGCGAAAGCGCAGAACCGGCTTCACACCTTCGGGCACTGGTGGCAAGGTCTTGCCCGGCTCGGGGCGCCAGGTACCGTCGTACCGGGGCTTTTCCTTGGCCTGCATCTGCCGCTCACGCAGCGCGTCCAGTGCCTCGACGCTCATGTAGCACGGATACACGTGGCCGGCGGCCTGCAGTTGGGCCAGCACTTCCTTGTACCGGTCCATGCGCTGCATTTGATAGAACGGGCCTTCATCAGGCTCCATGCCGAGCCACTGCATGCCTTCGAGAATCACGTCCACAGCGGCTTGGCTGGATCGCTCCACATCGGTGTCTTCGATGCGAAGGATGAAGTCACCGCCTGTCGCGCGGGCAAATGCCCAGGGGTACAGCGCGGAACGGATATTGCCCAGGTGGATGAAACCCGTGGGTGACGGTGCGAAACGCGTGCGAACGCGCTGTGTAGGGTTGGCTTCGTTCATTACAGGGTATCCAGACCGCGCGCGAGGTCGGCCTTCAAGTCTTCGATGTGTTCCAGTCCCACGGCGACGCGAATCAAGCCCTGGCCCAAGCCCGCCGCTTGTCGCTGCTCCTCGGTCAGACGGCCGTGCGACGTGCTGGCAGGGTGGGTCACGGTGGTTTTCGTGTCGCCCAGATTTGCGGTGATGCTGCACACCCGCGTGCTGTCCAGCACGTGAAACGCCTGGGCACGTGCCGATGCCGGGTCGCCGGTCTTCACCTTGACGTCGAACGACACCACCGCGCCACCCAATCCGGACTGCTGGCGCATTGCCAGTTCGTGCTGAGGGTGCGACGCCAACCCGGGGTAGTAGACGCGCGCCACGTTGGGATGCGACTCCAGCCAAGTGGCCAATTGCAGGGCATTGGCGCTCTGGGCCTTCATGCGGATAGACAACGTTTCCAACCCTTTGAGCACCACCCACGCATTGAACGGCGAGAGATTCATGCCCGCGCTGCGGATCATGGGCGCGAGCTTTTCCTCGATGAGCGATCGAGGTCCGCACACGGCACCAGCCATCACGCGGCCCTGCCCGTCGAGGAACTTGGTTCCCGAATGAAGGACCAGATCGGCGCCCCATTTCGCTGGCTGCTGCAGCGCCGGCGAGGCAAAGCAGTTGTCCACTGCCAGCAGCACGCCTGCCTCATGGGCGATGTCGGCCAGCGCACGGATATCGCACAGATCGGTCAGCGGATTGGTCGGGGTCTCGGCGAACATCAGCCGCGTCTCGGGCCGCAGCGCAGCCTTCCAAGCAGCGGCATCGGTCTGTGGAACGAAGGTGGCCTGCACACCGAAACGCGACAGTTCTCCGCCGATGAGCTTGATGGTCGAGCCGAACATCGAGCGAGAGCAGATCACATGGTCGCCGGTCTTCAGCAAGGCCAGGCACATCAGCAAGATGGCAGACATGCCGGTGGCCGTGCCAATGGCGGACTCCGTGCCTTCGAGCGCAGCCAGCCGGCGCTCGAAACTCGTCACCGTGGGGTTCGCGGTGCGGGTATAGGTGTATCCGTCTTCCTCACCGGCAAAGCGACGGGCCGCCGTTGCGGCATCGGGCTGCACGAAGCTGCTGCTGAGATACAGCGCTTCGGAATGCTCGCCGTATACGCTGCGGGGAATGGCCTCACGGACCGCGAGCGTGTCGGGGTGCAAGCCCTCGGGAAGGGTTCTTTGGTTCAAGGGGGAGTTCATGGAATGGCGATCCAGTGCGTTCAAGCGTCCTGGGCGTTGGGCAATGCCAGGCGCGAGGTGTCTTCCTCTTGCTGCTCTTCCACGCCGACACGCCCCTCATTCAGCCGCGCGATGTCTTGGGCGGTGATGTCCCCGGTCACGTACACGCCGTCGAAGCACGACGCATCGAAGCCTTCGATGCGTCCGTTCAGCGAGCCGATCGCTTTCTTCATGCCATTGACGTCTTGGTAGATGAGCGCATCGCAGCCGATGGACTCGCGCACCTCTTCGACCGTGCGACCATGCGCCACGAGTTCGCTGCTGGTGGGCATGTCGATGCCGTACACGTTGGGATAGCGCACGGGTGGAGCGGCACTGGCCAGATAGACCTTGCGGGCGCCTGCATCGCGCGCCATCTGGACGATCTCGCGCGAGGTCGTGCCGCGCACGATGGAATCGTCCACCAGCAGTACGTTGCGGCCTTTGAACTCGCTGGCAATCACGTTGAGCTTTTGCCGAACGGACTTCTTGCGCACGCCCTGCCCCGGCATGATGAAGGTGCGACCCACGTAGCGGTTCTTCACGAAGCCTTCGCGGTACGGAATGCCCAGCAGGTGCGCCAACTGCGTGGCGCTCGGACGGCTGGATTCGGGAATCGGAATGATCACGTCGATCTCGTTGGGTGGCACGGTGGAGATCACCCGCTTGGCCAACGCCTCGCCCAGGTTCAGGCGGGCTTGGTACACCGAAATGCCGTCGAGCACCGAATCCGGACGCGCCAGATAGACGAATTCAAAGATGCAGGGGTTGAGCTGCGGCGAATCTGCGCACTGCTGCGCATGCACCGTGCCGTCATTCGTGATGAACACGGCTTCGCCCGGCTGAATGTCGCGCTCGAAGACATGGTTGGTGCCTTCCAGGGCCACCGACTCGCTGCCCACCATGACCGTGCCTTCGGGGCTGCGTCCCATGCACAGCGGGCGGATGCCATGGGGATCGCGGAAGGCGACCAGCCCGTGGCCGGCGATCAGCGCGATCACGGCATAAGAGCCCTTCACCCGCCGGTGCACGGCCCGCACGGCCGCAAACACGTCTTCCGTCTGCAGCGGCACGCCGCGGGTGGCACGCTCCAATTCATGCGCGAACACGTTGAGCAGAACTTCAGAGTCGCTATCGGTGTTGGTGTGGCGGTGGTCGGTGGAAAACAATTCCGCGCGCAGCGTTTGCGCGTTCGTGAGGTTGCCGTTGTGCACCAGCACCAGGCCGAATGGAGCGTTCACATAGAACGGCTGGGCCTCTTCCTCGCTGTAGGCGTTGCCTGCCGTGGGATAGCGCACCTGCCCCAGGCCGACCGTGCCCGGCAGCGCACGCATGTTGCGCGTGCGAAACACGTCGCGCACCATGCCCTTGGCCTTGTGCATGAAGAACTTGCGCCCCTGCTGGGTGACGATGCCCGCCGCATCCTGGCCACGGTGCTGCAAGAGAAGCAGCGCGTCATACACCAGTTGATTGACAGGAGCCGTGCTGACCACGCCGACGATTCCACACATATTCGCGTTCCATCCAAAGGCGGGCGATCCCGCAGTAAAAAATCTACGCAGCGCCCAAAAAACAGTGGCGCCACGTCCATGTCATGAAGGCAGATGCCTTCCCAACGCTGGCGGCAAAGCCGGCTTCAACACTTCCAGCATTCCAGTCAATATGGGGGCGGCCTGTGAATCTTTCCACCACAGCCCCTCATGCAATGGGGTCCAGAGAACCACCAACGACGCCGCCAGCAGCAGCACCATGCCGCGCAGCGCGCCGAATGCGGCGCCCAGCGTGCGGTCCACCGGCCTCAGCCCCACGGCCTCGATCAGCTTCTTGGCCAGCCAGGCCAGAAAACCACAGGCGAACAACGTGCCGATGAATGCCAGGGCAAATCCTGCTGCATGCCGGATTGACTCGGCCGAATCGGAAATCGGCAGCCATCGACCAATATCCTCAGCCCACCACTGGGCCACGAAAAATGCCAGGACCCATCCGGCCAGCGACAACACTTCGTAAATCAAGCCACGCCACGCTCCCAATACCAACGAGCCCAGCAAGACCGCCAAAAAGATCCAGTCCAGCGAGGCCATGCGCGACGCGAACCCTGGGCAGCGCTATATCGCGAGGACCGAAGCCGACAGGCCCAGGCCCTTCACGCGCGCAGCCGCCTTGTCCGCATCGGCGCGGGACGCATACGGTCCCACCCGCACACGGGTGCGCTTGCCATCCTTGGTATCCACCACCTGGGTATAGGTTTTGAGACCTGCACGCTCCAGCGACTGGCGCACTTCGCGCGCCTTGTCGGCATCGGCAAAGGCACCCACCTGCACGATCAACCGGCCCTCTTCAGCCTTGGATGCCGACGCAGCGGGCGCCGCACCTGCCTCGCGCCCTTCTAGCAAGGCTCGGGCGCGGGCTGCGTCCTCGGAACGCTGGGGCTTCACCTCGGGCTTGGGCTCCGGTTTGGGTTCAGGCTTGGTCTCATGCACCGGCTTCGGCTCTGGCCGGGGCGCCGGCTTGGGCTCCGCCCTCACTTCGGGCTTGGGCGTCACCGAAGGCACGGCACTGGCGACTGGGGCAGGAGCAGGTGGCTTCGGGGTAGCGCGGCTCGAAGGCACGACCTCTTCACCTTCGGCCAGGCCACCGGACGACGCCATGGCCGTGGCGGACGCCGCGGGACGCGCAGGCGCAGCGGATTCGGGCACCACCAGCGGGGCGACCTTGTTGCGATCGGGAATGTCGATGGGGATATCGACCGGAATGGGGCGCGGCTGCGTATCGAACAGGATGGGGAAACCCACCACCCCGAGCAACACCAGAACGGCCGCGCCGATCAACCGATGCCGTGCACGACGGCGCATGGCCTCGATGCTCTCGGCCTGGGCATTGCGCGAGCGCTTACCCGCGGGTTTATCGGGTTGCTCCTTGCTGCCGGGCCACCGAAACTTGAAAAATGCCATGGAGTGCAGAATCGTGCGGACCTTATGCGCCCAGATGCTTGGCCTGCAGGCGTGGTGTTCCGTTGATCAGAACGCCGCCCACCGTGTAGAACGAGCCAAAGACCACGATTCTATCAGCCGGCTCCGCCGCATCCACGGCCGCCTGCAGCGCTTGCTGCGGGTCGGCGTGCAGGCTGGTGGGCACGGTACGGCGCCCGCCGGCCACGATCTGCAAGGCGTTCCATTTCTGCTGCAAGCCGGCGGCAGTCTCCGCGCGGGCCGTGGGCAGGTCGGTGAAATACCAGCGGTCCACCAGCGGGCCGATCTTGGCGAGCATCGGTCCCAGATCCTTGTCCGCCATGGCTCCGAGCACCGCATGCGTGGTCGGAAAGAACCCCATGGCATCGAGATTGGCCGTCAGCGCCGCCACCGAGTGGGGGTTGTGCGCCACGTCCAGCACCAGCGTCGGCTGGCCTGGCACGATCTGGAACCGGCCCGGCAACTCCACCATCGCCAGCCCGTTGCGCACGGCCTGAGCAGTCACCGGAAGGCGATCGCGCACTGCCTCGAACGCGGCCAGGGCGCCGGAGGCATTGACGAGCTGGTTGGCACCCCGCAAGGACGGATAGGCCATGCCGGCATAGCGGCGGCCCCGCCCTGCCCAGCTCCACTGTTGCTTGTCGCCCGAAAAATTGAAGTCATGCCCGAAGCGCCACAGATCGGCGCCGATCTCCAGCGCATGGTCGAGCACGCTCTGCGGCGCCATGGGGTCGCTCACCACGACCGGGCGGCCCGTGCGCATGATGCCGGCCTTCTCGCGGCCGATGGATTCGCGGTCGGGGCCGAGGAATTCCGTGTGGTCGATGTCGATGCTCGTGATGACGGCGCAATCGGTATCGATCACGTTGGTGGCGTCCAGCCGGCCGCCCAGGCCCACTTCGAGGATGGCCACATCCAGCCGCGACAGACTCATGAGCCGCAGGATGGCCAGCGTGGTGAACTCGAAATACGACAGCGAAACCTCTTCGCCGTTTTGCACCCTGGCGCTTTCCACTGCTGCAAAGTGCGCTATCAAATCCGAAGCATCGACGATCTCGCCGTGGATGCGGCACCGTTCTTCGAAATGCACCAGGTGCGGCGAGGTGTACACCCCCGTGCGGTAGCCCGACTGCAGCGCCACCGCTTCGAGCATGGCGCAGGTGGAACCCTTGCCGTTGGTACCGGCCACGGTGATGACCGGGCAGTCGAACCGCAAGCCCATGCGCTGGGCCACGGTGCGCACGCGGTCCAGGCCCATGTCGATGTTCTTCGGGTGCAGGCGCTCGCAATGGCCGAGCCAGCCTTCCAGGGTGTCGAAATTGGTGTGCATACGGGGCCGGATTGTCGCCGAGCGCGGGTTGCACGATGATCGGCGCCATGAGTACCCCCACCCGTGCCCCTAGCCCTGCCCTGACAGCGTCTGCCACCGCCGTGCTCTACGGCATTCCCAACTGCGACACGGTCAAGAAAGCCCGCGCATGGCTCACCGGACAGGGAATCGAGTACCAGTTCCACGACTTCAAGAAGCAAGGCGTGCCGGCCGAGCAATTGCCCCGGTGGGCCGATGCGGTGGGATGGGAAAAGCTGCTCAACCGCCAGGGCACCACCTGGCGCAAGCTGGATGCAGAGACTCAGGCGACGGTGCACGACGCCGCCAGCGCGGCACAGGTCATGCTGGCGCAGCCCAGCGTCATCAAGCGCCCGGTGGTGGAATGGGCGGACGCAAGCATCACCGTCGGATTCAACGAAGCCGATTGGAACGAAGCCGCAAAGCGGCGCTCCAAGCCCTGAGCCGGCACAAATCTTTACCGAGATTTACGGCGCCGGATATTGGGCTTGACATCGCGCCCCTAAACTTTTTATCAGCCTGATGCGTTGTAGACCGACCGAAAGGAGTTTCTCCATGAAGAAAATCATCTTGTTGACCGCTCTGGCTGCCGTTGCAGCCGGCGCCAGCGCCCAGGAACAGGGCCGAGTCCTCTCCGCCACCCCCATCACTGAGCAGGTGGCCATTCCCCAGCAGGTGTGCGGTAACGAAACCATCTACGGCGAATCACGCCCCAGCGGCGCCGGAGCCCTGCTGGGCGCCATCGCCGGCGGCGCTGCCGGCAACGCGGTGGGCAAAGGCGGTGGCCGTGCCGCCGCCACGGCGATCGGGCTGATTGGCGGGGCCGTTCTGGGCAACAACATCGAAGGCACCCGGCCCGAATACCAGAACGTGCAGCGCTGCTCGACGCAGACCTACTACGAGAACCGCACCATGGGCTACAACGTGCTTTATGAATACGCGGGCCGCCAGTACACGACGCGCACGCAGCACGATCCCGGCGCATGGATTCCGGTCAGCGTGCAGCCCATCGCCAGCGCACCGCCCGCCCCGGCCTACTCGGGCGGATATGCCCAGCCGGGCGTGGTCGTCTCCACCTACCCTGGCCCACCCGCCTACGTGACGCCGCCCTCGACGACCGTCATCGAGTACCACGACAGCTACGGCCGCCCCTACTACCCGCCCCGCCCTCGCGATCCGTACTGGCGCTGAACGGCACGGCCTGACGGCTGGCCAGTCGGTCTACCCACAGCAGGGAGCCTTCGGGCTCCCTTTTTCTTGGTTTTCTGGGCTTTGCCGCGGACCGCGCCGCTGCAGCGCGGCTCCCGCGTGGGGAACCCGCAGCGTTCACCCTAGAATCTTCGGTTTTCCTCCCATCTCTTCCTTGACTGCGCATCCATGACCACCGAAACCATCGACGGCGTGACCGTCACCACCCAAGCCAACGTGTATTTCGACGGCAAATGCGTGAGCCACAACATCACGTTCCCGGACGGCACGAAGAAATCGGTGGGCGTCGTCCTTCCGGCCACGCTGACCTTCAACACCGGCGCGCCTGAAATCATGGAATGCGTGGGCGGCGATTGCGAATACAAGCTCGACGGCACCGACGCCTGGGTGAAGTCCGGCGTGGGCGAGAAATTCAGCGTGCCCGGCAACTCGAAGTTCGAGATCCGCGTGGCCAGCGCCTATCACTACATCTGCCATTTCGGCTGAACCGGAAAGCCCTGACATGGCCACCATCCTCCAGAAACTCCCCACCGGCCAGAAGGTCGGCATCGCCTTCTCCGGCGGACTCGACACCAGCGCCGCGCTGCGCTGGATGAAGAACAAGGGCGCCGTGCCCTATGCCTACACCGCCAACCTGGGCCAGCCCGACGAGCCGGACTACGACGCCATTCCCGCCAAGGCGATGGAATACGGCGCCGAGCAGGCCCGCCTGATCGACTGCCGCACGCAGCTCGCCCATGAAGGCATCGCCGCGCTGCAGGCCGGTGCCTTCCACATCAGCACGGCCGGCATCACCTACTTCAACACCACGCCCCTGGGCCGCGCCGTCACCGGCACGATGCTCGTGGCCGCCATGAAGGAAGACGACGTCCACATCTGGGGCGATGGTTCGACCTTCAAGGGCAACGACATCGAGCGCTTTTACCGCTACGGCCTGCTGACCAACCCTTCGCTCAAGATCTACAAGCCCTGGCTGGACCAGCTGTTCATCGACGAGCTGGGCGGCCGCGCCGAAATGTCGGCCTTCATGACGAAGGAAGGCTTCGGTTACAAGATGAGCGCCGAGAAGGCCTACAGCACCGACAGCAACATGCTGGGCGCCACGCACGAGGCCAAGGACCTGGAATTTCTCTCCAGCGGCATCCGCATCGTGAACCCGATCATGGGCGTGGCGTTCTGGAAGGACGACGTAGCAGTCAAGTCGGAAGAAGTCTCGGTGCGTTTCGAAGAAGGCCAGCCCGTGGCGCTGAACGGCGTCGAGTTCAACGACCCGGTCGCGCTCATCATGGAAGCCAACCGCATCGGCGGCCGCCATGGCCTGGGGATGAGCGACCAGATCGAAAACCGCATCATCGAAGCCAAGAGCCGCGGCATCTACGAAGCCCCCGGCCTCGCGCTGCTGCACATCGCCTACGAGCGCCTGGTGACCGGCATCCACAACGAAGACACCATCGAGCAGTACCGCATGAACGGCCTCAAGCTGGGTCGCCTGCTGTACCAGGGTCGCTGGTTCGACCCGCAGGCCATCATGCTGCGCGAAACCGCCCAGCGCTGGGTCGCCCGCGCCGTGACCGGCACCGTGACGCTGGAACTGCGCCGCGGCAACGACTACTCGCTGCTGAACACCGAATCGCCCAACCTGACCTACGCGCCCGAGCGCCTGTCGATGGAAAAGGTGGAAGACGCGCCGTTCAGCCCTGCCGACCGCATCGGCCAGCTGACCATGCGCAACCTGGACATCATCGACACGCGCCACAAGCTGGGCGTGTACGCGCAATCGGGCCTGCTGTCGCTGGGTGGCAAGGCCGCGCTGGCCCAGCTGGGCGACGACAGCGAGAAGAAGTAAGGCCCGGCAGCAAGGCCGAGCCAGCCAGTCCGGTATCAAAAAGGCATCCAGCGCTAGATAGACATGCGCTGGCAGCTATCGATTCAGGAGCAGCCGCCCCGCCATCAGGCCGGGCGGCTTTCTTTTTTTCGATACGTCGGCAGGATGCGTGTCACAAAAGCCCCAGGCCGCCCGTCTTGAAGGTATGAACGCCGACCACCACAGCGCCCCGGACGCGCACACCGCCACCTTCGAGCAGCACCGCCCGCGCCTCATGGGCGTGGCCTACCGCATGCTGGGCAGCCGCGCCGACGCGCAAGACGTGCTGCAGGACGCCTGGCTGCGATGGCAGGCCACCGACGCGGAGCGCGTGCACACCGCCGAAGCCTGGCTCGTGACGACCACCACCCGCCTGTGCGTGGACCGGCTGCGCGCCGCGCGCACCGAGCGCGATGCCTACAGCGGCCCGTGGCTGCCCGAGCCGTGGGTGGACAGCCAGGCCACCGCGCCGCCGGCCGACGCACGCGCCGAACTGGCGTCTGACCTGTCCATCGCCCTGCTGGTGGTGCTCGAACGACTGTCGCCCGACGAGCGCGCCGCCTTTTTACTGCACGACGTGTTCGACAGCGACTACGCCGAAATCGCCACCGTGCTCGACCGCAGCGAGGCCGCCTGCCGCCAATTGGTGCACCGCGCCCGTATGCAAGTCCGGCAAGACAAGGTGCGCTTCACCGCCACGCCGACTGCGGCGCAGGCGCTGCTGCATCGCTTCGTCGAGGCGATGCGCACGCAGGACCATGCCGCGTTGCTCGCCCTGTTCGCCCAGGACGCCACCTGGACGCCCGATGCCGGCGGCAAGGTACCGGCGGCAACCCGCGTGCTGCGCGGACCGCGGGCCATCGCCCGGCTGGCCGCGGGCGTCTGGCGGCTTTACCTGCGGCACCTGACCGCGGACGAGGTGCAGATCAACGGCACGCCCGGCCTGGTGCTGCGCGAGGGCGGCATCCCGCGCGTGGCGCTGGCGCTGCAGACCGACGGCACGCACATCCACGGCATCTACACCGTGCTGAACCCGGACAAGCTGCGCGGGCTGTAGGCCGACACGGCCCGAGCCCGCCCCTTTCGCTTCGATTTTTCCGCACCGATGGCGCGGCACCTGACGGCAGGTGCGGGCCGCGCCATGGGTTTCCTCTTGCGCCATCGGCGCTTTCCGCACCGGCTTTCTTTATTTCTCTCACCCCACCCCTGCACCGAAAGGCTGTTTCATGTCCCACACCCGCATCGACCTGCTGAAGAACCACCCCGCCACCACCAAAGCCATGATGGCGCTGGAGAACCAGCTCAGCGCCGGCACGCTGCCCATCGCGCTCAAGGAACTGGTGAAGATGCGCGTCTCGCAGATCAACGGCTGCGCGTTCTGCATCGACCTGCACGTGGGCGTCGCCCGCAAGCATGGCGAGACCGATCGGCGCCTGCACCTGCTGGCGGCGTGGCGCGAGGCCGGCGTGTTCGACGCCCGGGAGCGCGCGGCGCTGGCCTGGGCCGAGGCGCTGACCCGCCTTGCCGGCACGCAGGACGTGCCGGACGCGGTCTACGACACGGTGGCCGCGCAGTTTTCGGAGGCCGAGATCGTCGAGCTGTCGCTGGCGGTCGTTGCCATCAACGGCTGGAACCGCTTCCAGGTCGCCTTCCGTGCGCAGCCGGCTGGCACCCTGGCGGCATGAGGGGCGGGCCGGTGAAGCGGGCCGGCCCCGGCCTCGCTCCCGCAGCGGTGCGCCTGCGTGCCTGTGTATCGTTATCAGGGAAATCAGGGCCAAATCGGCCTTGCACCCTAGTGAATCATTCGGTGGCAGCTATTAAAACAATAGCAAACCGATCGCCTTGAATTTGCTTCGATGAAGACGCGATGAAAACGCCTTGAGCGGCCGGATCAGACCACCACCGGCTCCGGCTCCAGCCGGATGCCGAAGCGCTCGTACACGCTGGTCTGAATCGCCTTGGCCAGCGTCATCACCTCGCCGCCCGTCACGCTGTCGGCGCCCCGGCCGCGGTTGACCAGCACCAGGGCCTGCTTTTCGTACACGCCGGCCTTGCCCACGCTCTTGCCCTTCCAGCCGCACGCATCGATGAGCCAGCCCGCCGCCAGCTTGATGGTGCCGTCGGGCATGGGGTAATGCACGATGCGCGGCTCGCGGGCGATGATGTCCGAGCACTGGTCGGGCGTGACCGTGGGGTTCTTGAAGAAGCTGCCGGCATTGCCGACCACGGCGGGATCGGGCAGCTTGGCGCGCCGAACTTCGCACACCCAGTCGAAGATCTGCCGCGCCGTGGGTTCGGCCACGCCGGCTTCCAGGCGCTTTCGTTCCAGGTCGAGGTAGCCCAACTCGGGCTTCCAGGGCTTGGGCAGGCGAAAGCGCACATGGGTGATCGCCGCGCGCCCGGCCAGGCCCATGCCGCGCGGGCCGGCGCCCTCGGCGCCTGCGGGCGCAGCCGGGGCCTGGTGCTTGAAGACGGAGTCGCGGTAGCCGAAGGCGCACTGCGCGGCATTCAGGGTGAAGGGCTGCCCGGTGGCCAGGTCGATGGCGTCCAGGGATTCGAAGCGGTCCTGCAGTTCGACCCCGTAGGCGCCGATGTTCTGCACCGGCGCCGCGCCGACGGTGCCGGGGATGAGCGCCAGGTTTTCCAGCCCGGGAAAGCCGTGCTCCAGGGTCCAGGCCACGGCGTCGTGCCACGGCTCGCCGGCGCCCGCTTCCACGATGAAGGCCTGAGGGGTTTCTTCGACCAGGCGCAGGCCCTTGATCTCCATCTTGAGGACCACCGGCTTCACGTCGCCCGTGAGGACGATGTTGCTGCCGCCGCCCAGCACGAAGACGGGCTGGCCGGCAAGCAGCGGGTCGGCCACCAGGGCGCGAACGTCTTCTGCCGAATGGGCGCGCACCAGGGTGTGGGCCCGCGCCACGATGCCGAAGGTATTGCAGTGCTGCAGGGGAGCGTTTTTCTCGACTAACATCAGCCGGATTGTCGCACCCGGCCCCTTCCGGCGGCCGGGTTCTCCCCCAGTTCCCGAGAGTGATGCCATGCCTTCTTTTGACACCGTTTGTGAAGCCAACCTCGTAGAAGTGAAGAACGCGGTCGAAAACACCGCCAAGGAGATCGGCACCCGCTTCGACTTCAAGGGCTCGTCCGCCGCCATCGAACTCAAGGACAAAGAGATCACGCTGTTCGGCGACGCCGACTTCCAGCTCACGCAGGTCGAAGACATCCTGCGCAACAAGCTCACCAAGCGCAACGTGGATGTGCGCTTCCTCGACATGGAAAAGCCGCAGAAGGTCGGCGGCGACAAGGTCAAGCAGGTCGTGAAGGTGCGCAACGGCATCGAGAGCGAGCTGGCCAAGAAGATCCAGAAGCTCCTCAAGGAAAGCAAGCTCAAGGTGCAGGCCGCCATCCAGGAAGAAAAAGTGCGCGTGACCGGCGCCAAGCGCGACGATCTGCAGGCCGCCATGGCGCTGCTGCGCAAGGAAGTGACCGACATTCCGCTGTCGTTCGATAACTTCCGCGACTGATCCGGCAGCCGGCACGTTTTTCGCCCCTTTCCCCACCAAGGCTGTCGTCCATGCTCCTGCGTGCCCTTCCCCTTGCCGCAGCCTTGGCGCTGGCGCCCTGGCTGGCCCATGCCCAGGCCGTGGCGCTCTCCGGCATTCTGGGGACCAAGGCGCTGCTGGTGGTCAACGGCGGCGCGCCGCGCGGTGTGGGGCCCGGCGAAAGCCACCAGGGCGTGAAGGTGGTGTCGGTGGGCCGCGACGAGGCCGTGGTGGAGGTGGCCGGCGCGCGCCGCACGCTGATGCTGGGCGAGGCCCCCGTCAGCATCGGCAGCCGCGGGGGCAGCGGCAAGCGCGTGGTGCTCACCGCCGACAGCCGCGGGCATTTCGTGAACAGCGGCACCATCAACGGCCGCGCCATGCAGTACATGGTGGACACGGGCGCGAGCACGGTGGCCATCGGCCAGCCCGAGGCCGACCGCATGGGCCTGGCCTACCGCAGCGGCCAACCGGTGCTGCTAGGCACCGCCAACGGCACGGCCCAGGGCTGGCGGGTGAAGCTCGATTCGGTGCGCGTGGGCGATGTGGAGGTGTTCGGCATCGAGGCCGTCGTCACGCCGCAGCCCATGCCCTTCGTGCTGCTGGGCAACAGCTTTCTCAACGAGTTCCAGATGAGCCGCGTCAACGACCAGATGGTGCTGGAAAAGCGCCAGTAGACCGCGCCCCATGCCCATGAGCCATCCCGCCGGCAGCGAGCCGACCGACAGCGAATACGAAGACCTGCTCGGGCTGTGGTCGGACCTCGAATCGGCACTGTCGGTGCTGCTCTCGCGGCCGATGCAGGTGCATGACTTTCCGGCCAAGGTGCGCCAGTGCGACCGCTGGCTGCAGGACCTGGTGGCGCACGACATCGACGCGGCGCTGTACCTGATGTTCCAGCTGGCCGCGACCTCCACCGTGGGCTACAGCGCCTCGCATGCGCTGGTGTGCGGCACGCTGTGCCACATCCTGGCGCAAGAGCTGCAATTGCCGTCCCTGGAGCGCGACAGCCTGGTGCGCGCCGCCATCACCATGAACATCGGCATGACCGCGCTGCAGGACGAACTGGCCGGCCAGCGCGAGCGGCCCAGTCCGGCGCAGCAGGAAGCCATCGAATCGCACCCGGGCAAAAGCATGACCCTGCTGGAGCAGCTGGAGGTCAAGGACCCGCTCTGGCTGGACGTCGTCGGCCAGCACCATGTGCCGCTGGGCGAGGCGCAGCCATTGGCCGGCATGGTCGCTGAAGAGCGCCTCAGCCGCATCCTGGGCACCATCGACCGCTATGCGGCAATGATCAGCCCGCGCAAATCGCGCGCCGGCCGCAGCGCCACCGATTCGGTGCGCGCCATCGTCGGCCAGGACGTGGACCGGCGCGACGAGGTCAGCTACGCGCTGGTGCGCGCCGTGGGCCTGTGCCCGCCCGGCACCTTCGTGCGGCTGGACAACGGTGAGACGGCGCTGGTGCTGCGCCGCAGTGAAAAGGTGAATTCGCCCCTGGTGGCCAGCCTGCTGGACCGCGAAGGCGAGCAACTGGCCCAGCCGCGCCTGCACCAGACCGCGGCCGGCAAGCCGCGCATCCAGTCGGCCGTGGCGCGGCCGGCGGTGAAGGTGGAGCTCAACCACCGCACGCTGGTGCGCCTGGGCCACTACGCGGCGCAGCACAGCAGCGGGTTGATGGGCTTGGTGAACACGCCCGGCCGGCCCTGAGCCGGGCGCCTGATCGCTTCAATTCATCCCTGGTCAGAGGGGCTGCGCGCACCGCAACACCGCAACATTGCGGCACCGCGGCCTGGGGCGGCTGCCCCGCCCGCTCAGGACTTCTTCTTGCCCAGCCGGGATTCGGTGCCGGCCATGAGGCGGCGGATGTTCTCGCGGTGGCGCCACACCAGCAACGCCGACATGGCGGCGATGGACACGCCGATGGTCGCATCGGTGTACCAGAGCACCCCGCCAAAGAGCACGTAATAGAGCGGCGCGAACACCGCCGCGGCCAGCGAGGCCAGCGACGAGTAGCGAAAGAAGAACGCGATGATCACCCAGGTCAGCAGCGTGGCCAGGCCCAGCCAGGGGCTGATGCCCACCAGCACGCCCAGCGCCGTGGCCACGCCCTTGCCGCCTTCGAATCGGAAGAACACCGGCCACAGGTGGCCGAGGAACGCCGCCAGGCCCACCAGCGCCACGGTGCCGTCTTCCAGGCCGTAGGGCTTGCCGAAGGCCTGCACCAGCACCACGGGCAGCCAGCCCTTGACGGCGTCCAGCAGCAGCGTGATCACGGCGGCGGCCTTGGAGCCGGAACGCAGCACGTTGGTGGCGCCGGGGTTCTTGCTGCCATAGGTGCGCGGATCGTTCAGGCCCATGGTGCGGCTTACGATGACGGCGAACGACAGCGAACCGAGCAGGTAGGCGGCCACGGTGGCCAGGAGGCTATAAACAGTGGTCAAGGTAGGAATTCCTTCAGGGATGCAAGCGCGGCGGGTGCCCCGTGGGCGGGCACCCGCCGCGTGGCGCCGGTTCGGCGGGGCGGCCTATTCTGCCAGCGCGCACTGCACCGGTTTGGCACCGAGCTGCTGCACGCACACCTGCGGATCGATCTGCACCAGAAAGCCCCGGCGCCCGCCGTTGATGGCGATGCGCGGCAGCGCCAGGATGGACTCCTCGATGTACACCGGCATGTCGCGCCGCGTGCCGAACGGCGAGGTGCCGCCCACCAGATAGCCGCTGTGGCGGCTGGCCACCTCGGGCTGGCAGGGTTCAACCGACTTCGCGCCGATCTGCCGCGCGAGGTTTTTGGTGGACACCTTGCGGTCGCCGTGCATCAGCACGATGAGGGGCTTGGCGTCCTGGTCCTGCATCACCAGCGTCTTGACGACGACGTGTTCGTCCAGGCCCAGGCTGGCCGCGCTGTGCGCAGTGCCACCATGCTCCACATAGTCATACGGGTGCTCGGTGAACGGCACGCCCTGGCGCCGCAGCCACTGGGTGGCCGGGGTTTCGCTCACATGGGCGGCCTTGGCGCCCTTCTTGCTCACAGGGCCGGGTCTCGCAACTCCCAGCGGACCGCGTCGATGGCCGCCAGCAGTTCGGGCGAGAGAGTGGTGCCCCAGGCGTCCAGGTCTTCGTCGAGCTGGGCGAGCGAGGTCACGCCGATGATCGTGCTGGCCACCTGCCACTTGGTGTAGCAAAAGGCGAGCGCCATCTGCGTGGGCGTGAGGCCATGCTCGCGCGCCAGGGCGTTGTAGCGGCGGGAGGCTTCCAGCGCCTCGGGCCGGCCCCAGCGCTGCTTGCGCACCGATTCGTAGCTGGCGATGCGCGCGCCCTTCGGGGCATCGGCGCCGGTGGTGCCGCTGGCGTCGTACTTGCCGGTCAGCAGCCCGAAACCCAGTGGCGAATACGCCAGCAGCGACACGCCCAGGCGGTGGCAGGTTTCGTCCATGCCGTTTTCCCAGGTGCGGTTGATGAGGCAGTACGGGTTCTGCACCGTCGCCACGCGCGGCAGGCCGTGCTGCTCGGCCAGCCGCACGAATTCGTGCACGCCGTAGGGCGTTTCGTTGGACAGGCCGATGGCCCGCACCTTGCCCGCCTTCACCAGCCCGGCCAGCGCCTGGAGCTGGTCATGGATCGGCGTAGCCGAGGTTTCCTTGGCGGGGTCGTAATACAGCGTGCCGAAGGCCGGCACGTGGCGCTCGGGCCAGTGGATCTGGTAGAGGTCGATCACGTCGGTCTGCAGGCGCTTGAGGCTGGCGTCGCACGAGGCCACGATGTCGGCCGGGGTCATGCCCTTGCCTTCACGCACCCACGGCATGCCGCGCGAGGGGCCCGCCACCTTGGTGGCGAGCACGGTCTTTTCACGGGCCCCGGGGCGGCTGGCGAACCAGCGACCGATGATGGTTTCGGTGGCGCCATAGGTCTCGGCGCGGGCGGGCACGGCATACATCTCGGCGGTGTCGATGAAGTTCACGCCCCGCTCCAGCGAGCGGTCGAGGATGGCGTGGGCCGTGGGTTCGTCCACCTGTTCGCCGAACGTCATGGTGCCCAGGCAGATGGGCGTGACCTGGAGCGCGCTGGCGCCCAATGTGATTTTTTGCATGGGGAGAAGACCTACAAACTGCGAATGGGCTGGGCAGAATAATGGATTTTCCCCGTTCACGCAGCGAGAGCGCCCCATGCCCGAAGGCCCGTCCATCGTGATTCTGAAACAGGCCGCGAAGCCGTTCGAAGGCCGCACCATCGAGCGCGTGGAAGGCAACACCCGCCTGGACAAGGACCGGCTGGTGGGCCGGCGCATCGTGGCCGTGCGCAGTTGGGGCAAGCACTTTCTGCTCGAACTGGACGGCCTGGCGCTGCGGGTGCACTTTCTGCTGTTCGGCACCTACCGCATCAACGAGCGCAAGGACATGCCCGCGCGGCTGTCGCTGGGATTTTCAGGCGGCGACGAGCTGAATTTCTACACCAGCTCGCTGCAGTTCATCGAGGCGCCGCTGGACTCGGTGTACGACTGGCACGCCGACGTCATGTCCGACCAGTGGGACCCGGCCCTTGCCCGAAAGCGCCTGCGGGCGCGGCCCGACCTGCTGGCCTGCGACGCCCTGCTGGACCAGGACGTGTTTGCCGGCGTGGGCAACATCATCAAGAACGAGGTGCTGTTTCGCATCCGCGTGCATCCGCTGTCCACTATGGGCGCGCTGCCGGCCCCCGTGCTGCGATCGCTGGTCGAACAGGCGCGGCAGTATGCGTTCGAGTTTCTGGAATGGAAGAAGCAATTCGTCCTCAAGCAGCACTGGCAGGCCCACCGCCAGACCACGTGCCCGCGTTGCCAGATTCCGCTGCACCATGCCAAGCTCGGCAAAACGAACCGGCGTTCGGATTTCTGCGAGCGCTGCCAGGTGCGCTACGGCGATGCCGGCGTGGCCGTGGTGCCGGTGGATGTGCCGGTGAAAAAGCGCGCGGCCCAACCAGCCGCCGCGGCCAGGAAGCGCGCGCCTTTGAAAGCGGCGGCGACCGCATCGCCCTCGGCGGCCACGAAAAAGAGCGCGGCAAAGCCGCGGTCCTCCGCGCCCTCCCCGGAGGCTCCACCCGCCTCGCGATCACGCAAGCGGGCGGCGTAACGAAAACGTGAGGCGATCAGCCGCCGCACCACCGCATCGCCCCGGCCGGCCCGCTTTGTCCCTGCCTTGACTGACTGAGCCGCGCGGCGAGCAAATAATCGCCCGATGTACCAGCCCGTCCGCGCTTCGCACAGCGAATTCGTCCCCATCCGCACCCTGCAGTACCACGTCCGCCGCTGGAATGCCGATGCGCCCGCCTCGCTGCCATCGCCCGACAGGCCGCTCCTGGTCCTGATGCACGGCTGGATGGACGTCGGCGCCTCGTACCAGTTCGTGGTGGACGCGCTGTCTGAGGATTTCTTCGCCGGCCGCCCCGTCATCGCCGCCGACTGGCGCGGCTTCGGCCTGAGCCGCATGCCGACGCCCTGCGACCACTACGTGTTCCCCGACTACCTGGCCGATCTGGACCACCTGCTGGACTACTACGCCCCAGGCCAGCCAGTCGATCTGGTCGGCCATAGCATGGGCGGCAACGTGTGCATGGCCTATGCCGGCGTGCGGCCCGGGCGCATCCGGCGGCTGGTCAACCTGGAAGGCTTCGGCCTGCCGGCCACCACGCCGGACCAGGCGCCCAAGCGCTACGCCCAGTGGATGGACGAGCTCCGCGCGCTGGAGCGCGGCGAAAAATCGCTGCGGGGCTACGACAGTGCGGACGGCGTCGCACAGCGCCTCATCAAGACCAACCCGCGCCTGTCCGCCGACAAGGCCGCCTGGCTGGCCCGGCAGTGGGCCGAGCCCGACGCGCAGGGCCAGTGGCGAATCCTCGGCGACGCTGCGCACAAGATCACCAGTTCGCAGATCTACCGCGTGGAGGAAGCGCTGGCGATGTACGCCGCCATCACCGCGCCCACGCTGGCCGTCGAGGCCAGCGACGACAGCATGGGCCTGTGGTGGAAAGACCGCTACGACCTCGACGAATACCACGCCCGCCTGCACCATGTGCGCGACTGCCGCACGGCGGTGGTCCAGGACGCGGGCCACATGCTGCACCACGACCAGCCGCAGGCGGTGGCCGCGCTGATCGAGAAGTTCCTGAGCGATTCCGAATGAAAAAGGCCTCCAGCGCATATTCCTCTAGGGAACATCGCTATCATTTTTGATGATCCACTTTCCGGATTGCCAGGATCAAACAGGCGCCGGGCGGCGACCTGCGCCCCGTCAGGGGACATTGGAAGGCCAGCGCGGCATCGCATGAGAAAATCGCCGGTTATTCCAACGAACACTCAGGACACGCACCATGGACGCAGAACGTATCAACCTCATCGGCAACACCCTCTCCGACCTGACCGTGCGCACGCAAGAGTTACGGAGGTATCTTTGACTTCGATGCCAAATTCGAACGCCTGCGCACGGTAAACGCGTCGCTGGAAGACCCGACGGTCTGGAACGACCCGAAGAAGGCCCAGGAACTGGGCAAGGAAAAGAAGAGCCTGGACGGCGTGGTGCTCACGCTGGATAAGCTCACGCGCGAGCTGGCCGACAACACCGAGCTCTTCGACATGAGCAAGGAAGAAGGCGATGAGGACGGCCTGGCCACCATCGAGGCCGAGACCGCCAAGCTCAAGCCCGAGATCGAGCTGCTCGAATTCCGCCGCATGTTCAGCAACGAGGCCGATCCGCTCAACTGCTTCGTGGACATCCAGGCCGGCGCCGGCGGCACCGAAGCCTGCGATTGGGCCGGCATGCTGCTGCGCCAGTACCTGAAGTACGCCGAGCGTAAGGGCTTCAAGACCACGGTGGAAGACGAAACGCCGGGCGACGTCGCCGGCATCAAGAGCGCCACCATCAAGATCGAGGGCGAGTACGCCTATGGCCTGCTGCGCACCGAAACCGGCGTGCACCGCCTGGTGCGCAAGAGCCCGTTCGATTCGTCCGGCGGCCGCCACACCAGCTTCGCCAGCCTGTTCGTGTACCCGGAAATCGATGATTCGATCCAGATCGACATCAATCCGGCCGACGTGCGCACCGACACCTTCCGCGCCAGCGGCGCCGGCGGGCAGCACATCAACAAGACCGATTCGGCCGTGCGTTTGACGCACATTCCGACCGGCATCGTCGTTCAGTGCCAAGATGGCCGCAGCCAGCACAGCAACCGCGATGTGGCATGGCAGCGCCTTCGCTCGCGCCTGTACGACTTCGAGATGCGCAAGCGCCAGGAAGAGCAGCAAAAGCTGGAAGACACCAAGACCGATGTCGGCTGGGGCCACCAGATCCGCAGCTACGTGCTGGACAACAGCCGCATCAAGGATCTGCGCACCAACGTCGAAATCTCCGCCACCCAGAAGGTGCTGGACGGCGATCTCGACGCCTTCATCGAAGCCTCCCTCAAGCAGGGCGTGTAATGCGCCCGGAAAGCCCCAAGCCATGATGAGAGAAGGACACGCCACGGCCATCCACCGTGCCGACTACACCGCCCCCGCGTTCTGGATCGACACGGTGGACCTCACGTTCGACCTGGACCCGGCCAAGACGCGAGTGCTCAGCAAGATGCGCGTGCGCCGCAATGCGGATGTGCCCGCCGCTCCTCTGCGCCTGGACGGCGACGAGCTGAACCTGGCGCGCGTGCTGGTCAACGGCGCCGGCACGTCGTTCAAGCTGGAAGGCGGCCAACTGGTGCTGGAGAACCTGCCGGAGGGCCACGAGCCCTTCGACCTGGAGATCTTCACCACCTGCGTGCCGGCCAAGAACACGCAGCTGTCGGGCCTGTACGTGAGCCAGGGCACCTTCTTCACCCAGTGCGAAGCCGAGGGCTTTCGGCGCATCACCTATTTCCTGGACCGTCCCGATGTGATGGCCAGCTTTACCGTGCTGCTGCGCGCCGACAAGGCCGCCTACCCGGTGCTGCTGTCCAACGGCAACCTGATCGAGCACGGCCCGCTGGACGACGGCCCGAACGGCGCCCGCCACTTCGCCAAGTGGCAAGACCCGCACAAGAAGCCCTGCTACCTGTTCGCGCTGGTGGCCGGCAAGCTGGTGGCGCGCGAGCAGCGCATTCGCGCGCGCTCCGGCGCCGACCACCTGCTGCAGGTGTACGTGCGCCCGGGCGACCTGGAAAAGACCGAGCACGCGATGAATTCGCTCATGGCCAGCGTGGCGTGGGACGAAGCGCGCTTCGGCCTGCCGCTCGATCTGGAGCGCTTCATGATCGTCGCCACGAGCGACTTCAACATGGGCGCGATGGAAAACAAGGGCCTGAACATCTTCAACACGAAGTACGTGCTGGCCAGCCAGGCCACGGCGACCGATGTGGATTTCGCCAACATCGAAAGCGTGGTGGGCCACGAGTACTTCCACAACTGGACCGGCAACCGCGTGACCTGCCGCGACTGGTTCCAGCTGTCGCTGAAGGAAGGCCTCACCGTCTTTCGCGACCAGGAATTCAGCCAGGACCTGTCGGGCAGCCCCTCGGCCCGCGCCGTCAAGCGCATCGAAGACGTGCGCGTGCTGCGCACCGCCCAGTTCCCCGAAGACGCCGGCCCGATGGCGCACCCCGTGCGGCCCGACAGCTACGTCGAGATCAACAACTTCTACACCGTCACCATCTACGAAAAGGGTGCCGAGGTCGTGCGCATGATGCACACCCTGGTGGGCCGTGAAGGCTTCGCGCGCGGCATGAAGCTGTATTTCGAGCGCCATGACGGCCAGGCCGTGACCTGCGACGACTTTGCGCAGGCCATCGCCGACGCCAATCCGGACAGCGATCTGGCGCGGCTGCTGCCCCAGTTCAAGCGCTGGTACTCGCAGGCCGGCACCCCGCGCTTGCAGGCCACCGGCGTGTATGACGCGGCAGCGCGCACCTACACGCTGACGCTGTCGCAAAGCCTCGCGCCCACACCCGGCCAGCCGCTCAAGGAGCCCGCCGTGATCCCCGTGGCCCTCGGCCTGCTGGGCGCGGACGGCAGCGCCCTGCCGCTGCAGATGGAAGGCGAAGCCGCTTCGGGCGGCACCGACCGCACCGTGGTGCTGACCGAGCCCAGCCATTCGTTCACCTTCGTGAACGTCGACTCCCAGCCCGTGCCGTCGCTGCTGCGCGGCTTCAGCGCGCCCGTGCTGCTGGACATCGACTACCGCGACGACGAACTGCTCGCCCTGCTGGCGAACGACACCGACGCCTTCAACCGCTGGGAAGCAGGCCAGCGCCTGGCTTTGCGGATCGCTATCAAAACAATAGCTGACGAGGCAATCGATACGGCGGCAGACGGCCATATCGAGCAAAAGATCGTTCCCGACAGCTTCATCGAGGCCATGCGCGGTGTGCTGCGCCACCCCTGGCTGGATGCGGCTTTCAAGGAACTGGTGCTCAGCCTGCCGTCCGAAGGCTACATCGCCGAGCAACTCGACGTGGTGGACCCGCAGCGCGTGCATGCCGTGCGCGAGGCCATGCGGGCGCAACTCGCCGTCGCGCTGCAGCCGGAGTGGGAAGCCATCTGGGAACAGCACCACGATACGGGCGCCTACCGCCCCGACGCGATCTCGGCCGGCCGCCGCGCGCTGTCGGGCCTGGCGCTGTCCATGCTCTGCCTGGCGGCCCGCTCCAGCGGCGACGTCGTCTGGCCCGGCAAGGCGTATCAGCGCTTCAAGGACGCCAGCAACATGACCGACCGCTTCAACGCGCTCACGGCGCTGGTGTACAGCGGCCATGCGCTGGCCGAGCCGGCGCTGGCGCGGTTCCACGCCCTGTTCAAGGACGAGGCGCTGGTGCTGGACAAATGGTTCTCGCTGCAGGCGGGCACGCCCGACCGCGGCGGCCAGGTGCTGGCGGCCGTGCAGCAACTGATGAAGCACGCTGACTTCAGCCTCAAGAACCCGAACCGCGCCCGCAGCGTGATCTTCAGCTACTGCAGCGCCAATCCCGGTGGTTTCCACCGCCAGGACGGCGCGGGCTACCAGTTCTGGGCCGATCGCGTGCTGGAACTGGACACCTTGAACCCGCAGGTGGCCGCACGCCTGGCGCGCGCGCTCGACCGCTGGAAGAAGCTGTCTGACCCGTACCGCAGCGCAGCCCGCGACGCGATTGCGCGGGTGGCCGCCAAGCCCGACCTGTCCAACGACGTGCGCGAGGTGGTCACCCGCGCGCTGGCCGACTGAGAAGAAAAGGAAACCCATCCCATGGCAAAAACCATCAGCCTTACCCGCTACCTCGTCGAGCAGCAACGGGTGGACGGCCTCATCCCATCGCAGCTGCGCCTGCTGCTCGAAGTGGTCGCCCGCGCCTGCAAGAGCATCAGCCATGCCGTGAACAAAGGCGCGCTGGGCGGCGTGCTGGGCACCGCTACCAGCGAAAACGTGCAGGGCGAAATCCAGAAGAAGCTGGACATCATCGCCAACGAAGTGCTCATCGAAGCCAACGAATGGGGCGGCCATCTGGCGGCGATGGCCTCCGAAGAGATGGACAGCATCTACGTGGTGCCCAACCGGTATCCGCAGGGCGAATACCTGCTGCTGTTCGATCCGCTCGATGGCTCGTCGAACATCGACGTGAACGTGAGCATCGGCACCATCTTCAGCGTGCTGAAAAAGCCCGAAGGCCATCCCGGCGTGATGACCGAGGACTTTCTGCAGGCCGGCACCAAGCAGGTGGCCGCGGGCTACTGCATCTACGGCCCGCAGACGACGCTGGTGCTGACCGTGGGCGACGGCGTGGCCATGTTCACGCTCGACCGCGAACAGGGCTCGTTCGTGCTGGTGGAAGAGAACGTGCGCATTCCCGAAGACACCAAGGAATTCGCCATCAACATGAGCAACATGCGCCACTGGGATGCCCCGGTGAAGCGCTACATCGACGAATGCCTGGCCGGCACCGAAGGTCCGCGCGGCAAGGACTTCAACATGCGCTGGATCGCCAGCATGGTGGCCGACGTGCACCGCATCCTCACGCGCGGCGGCGTGTTCCTGTACCCCTGGGACAAGCGCGAACCCAACAAGCCCGGCAAGCTGCGGCTGATGTACGAAGCCAACCCCATGAGCTGGCTGGTCGAGCAGGCCGGCGGCGCCGCCACCAACGGCAAGCAGCGCATTCTGGACATCGAGCCCACGCAATTGCACGAACGCGTCAGCGTGGTTCTGGGCTCAAAAAATGAAGTGGAACGCGTGACACGCTACCATTCCGATATATAATTCGAGTCTTAGCCGGTGTAGCTCAGTCGGTAGAGCAGCTCATTCGTAATGAGAAGGTCGGGTGTTCGATTCATCTCTCCGGCACCAAAAATTAAAACCCCTGATTCGCAAGAGTCAGGGGTTTTTCTTTTGGCGCATTCGTTCGTGCTGCCAGGCAGCAACCGATGTCGATGCGGTGCTCTTTCAGCATCGGCGAACGGCAGGCCCACGGCCTCGATTCAACACCAATCAGCCTGGCGGAACGCTTTGAGAACTTTCCTCGAACTGCCCCTGCGCTGAGAAAAAAACGCGCATGGTGGTGGCTTGGCGTCCTACGGCAGGGCTCATACCTCCCGTGCAGCATGGCCTTCCCACTCAATCAATAAGGATTTGCCATGGCCACCCGTGCACCCCAAGACGCTTGTTCGATGCTTGACGCGGACCACCGCGCCGTGAAGAAAATGTTCAAGGAATACGAGTCGCTGATGGAGTCCCGCTCCAAGGCGGCTGCCACCCAGCGCTTCGAACTGGCACGCCAGATCTGCCGCGAACTGACGGTCCACGCGCAAATCGAGGAAGAGATTTTCTACCCCGCGCTGCGTGAAGCCCTCAAAGACACCGACCTGATCGCCGAAGCGGAAGTCGAGCACGCCAGTGCCAAAGACCTCATCGCACAGATCGAAGCAGCCAGCGCTGCCGATGAAATGTTCGACGCCAAAGTCACCGTGCTGGGCGAGTACATCGACCACCACGTGAAGGAAGAGCGCAACGAGATTTTTCCGAAGGCCCGCGCTGCCCGCAAGCTCGACCTGATGGCCATGCGCGAAGCGCTGGAAGCCCGCAAGGAAGAGCTGATGGCAGGCGAAGAAATGATGGCCTGATTCCAAATCTGGCTGGCTGGTGGCCGTTCGAGGCCACCGCGTGCAAAGAACATCAAAACGCAGATGGTCACGCCATCAGCGCTTTGATGCTCTTTGCTTTTTTGCGCTATGGCCTAGCGAACCTTCCTGGGCCGTCGCCGGCTGCGCTGATGGCGCTATCGCGCTGCGGACGCTGCACTGGCATGCAGACAGATGGCAGCCGCGGCGCCCACGTTCAGCGATTCTTCGCCGCCCGGCTGGGCGATGCGGATCAACTGGCTGGCGCGCTCCTGCAGCGCCAGGGAAACGCCCTGCCCTTCGTGGCCCATGATCCAGCCGCAGGGCCAAGGCAGCGCAGTGGCATGAAGAAACTCGCCCCCGTGTGAACTGGTCGCCAGCAGCGGCAGGCCGAGCGCGTCGATGTCCGTCGCTTCGAGCCCTTCCACCAGCCGCAGACCGAAGTGCGCGCCCATGCCGGCCCGCAGCACCTTGGCGCTCCACAGCGCCGCTGTGCCCTTGATGGCTGCGATCTGCCGAAAGCCGAAGGCTGAAGCGCTGCGCAGGATCGATCCGACGTTACCGGCATCCTGCAAGCGGTCGAGCACCACGGTGGGCTCGCTTGGCACCAGCGCTGCAGAACCGGGCATGTCCAGCACAAAGCCCATGCGCGCGGGAGATTCCAGGCCGCTCACGTCCGACCACAATGCATCTGCGATCACTATGTTTTTGATAGCAGCATGCCGGTATTCTTCTTGCGCCAGAGGCCAAAAAGACTCTGCATACACCCCGATGGCCGGCCGAACGCCCCGAGCCAGTGCGGCGCGGCACAAGTGGTCGCCCTCCAGCCAGACGCGGCCTTGCTTGCGGTAGGCAGCGCTGTCCTGCGCCAAGCGCCGCAGGTCCTTGACGAACGCGTTGTCGCGCGACTGAACGAAGGTGACGTTGTCCGCCGAAGTCATGCCGCCTGCCAATCCCCGTGCATCACGGCCTGCGGGGCAATGGCCTCGCCCAACGTCACCACGGTGGTGATTTGCGCAGCATGCGTTGCCAGACCTTGGTCACGGACAAGCGCGGCGGCCACCGGCGAAAACGAACGTCGGTGGTGCGGGCAGGCCCCATGCTGCTGCAGCGCCGCCATGTGCTCGGCCGTGCCGTAACCCTTGTGGCCGGCAAAGCCATATTGCGGATATTCCAGATGCAGCTGCGCGCACCAGCGGTCGCGCGTCACCTTGGCCAGGATCGATGCCGCCGAGATGGCCTGCACCAGGGCGTCGCCCTTCACGATGGCATCTGCAGGAACCTCCAGCACGGGCAGCCGATTGCCGTCCACCAGCACGCGGACCGGCTTCAGACGCAGCCCTTGCACCGCCCGCTGCATGGCCAGCATGGTCGCCTGCAGGATGTTGATGGTGTCGATCTCCTCGACGCTTGCTTCGGCGATGGCGCAGCACAGCGCCTTGGCGCGGATCTCGTCGTACAGCGCCTCGCGGCGCGCGGCCGTCAAGGTTTTGGAGTCGGCCAGGCCGGCGATCGGGTTCAGGTCGTCGAGGATGACGGCCGCCGCCACCACGGGCCCGGCCAGCGGACCGCGCCCGGCTTCGTCCACGCCTGCCACGAGGCCCGGGGGATGCCACGGCAGGCTCACCTGTTCAGGCGGCAAGGATTTTCTGGATCGCATCGGCAGCCAGTCGGGGGGTATCGCGGCGCAGGGTTTCATGCAGCGCGGTGAAGCGTTGCTCCAGTGCAGCGAGCGTTTCGGGAGAGTGCGTGCGTGCGTCCAGCCAGTGCGCCACGGCAGCAGCCAGCGCTGGCGGCGTCGCAGCGTCCTGGATCAGTTCGGGCACGACGAATTCGCCGCAGAGGATGTTCGGCAAACCCACCCAGGGTTGCAGTTGCTTTCGCCGCATGAGGCGCCAGCTGATGGGGTGCATGTGGTAGCCGATCACCATCGGCCGTTTGAACAACGCCGCCTCAAGCGTTGCCGTGCCGCTGGCGATGAGTGTGCAGTCGCAGGCCGCCAGCACCGTGTGCGATTGGCCATCCACGATCTGCACGGCATCGGCCAAGCCGCAGTCGCGCGCGATCTGCTCGATGCGCGCCCGCAGCGCCGGCACGGCAGGGATCACCAGCCGCAGGGCCGGACGCGCCTGGCGCAGCAAAGCGGCAGCGCGCAGGAACGGAGCGGCGATGTATTCGACCTCGGCCGCACGGCTGCCTGGCAGGATCGCCAGGACCTCGTCGCCATCGGCCAGACTCAGCCGGGCACGCGCCGCCTGGCGGTCAGGCTGCATTGGAATCACATCGGCCAAGGGGTGGCCGACATACGTGGCGCCGATGCCGTGCCGCGCCAGCAACTCGGGCTCGAACGGAAAAATGCACAGCACGTGGTCGGCGCTGCGCCGGATTTTTTCGATGCGGTCGGCACGCCACGCCCAGATCGACGGGCAGACGAAATGCACGGTCTTGATGCCTGCCGCGCGCAGGTCGGCTTCCAGCCCCAGATTGAAATCGGGCGCATCAACACCGATGAACACTTGCGGGCGATCTGCCAGCAGGCGGCCGCGCAGTTGCTTGCGGATCTGCACGATGCCCCAGAGTTTGCGCAGCAATTCGACACTGTATCCGTGCACTGCCAGGCGCTCGCTCGGCCACCAGGCGGTGAAGCCCCGGCGCTGCATTTGCGGACCACCGATGCCGTGCCCGGCGATGCCCGGCCACTGCGCCTGCAAGCCATCGAGCAGCAGCCCGGCCAGCAGATCGCCGGAGGTCTCGCCAGCCACCATCGCGATGCGAGGTGTGGAATCCGTAGCGGGCACCATCGCGGTCAGCGCGCGATACCGCGCGAAGAATGGGTGATGAAATCCAGCAGCAGAGCGATGTCGGGCGCCGCCTCGCCATGAGTGGCCGGCAGCTCGGCGATGGCCTGACGTGCTGCCTCCAGCGTGAGGCCCTGGCGGTAGAGCAGACGGTGCGCCTGCTTGATCGCAGTCAGCCGGTCGGGCGAAAAACCCCGCCGGCGCAGGCCTTCGAGATTCAGCCCGCGCACGGACAGCGGATTGCCGTCCACCATCATGAACGGTGGCACGTCCTGCGAAATGTGGCTGGCGAACCCGGCCATCACGTGCGCGCCCACCTTGGTGAACTGGTGCACGCCGGTCAGGCCGCCGATGATGGCGTGGTCGCCCACGTGCACGTGGCCCGCCAGCGTGGCATTGTTGGCCAGCACCGTTTGGTGGCCCACCACGCAGTCGTGGGCGATGTGCACATACGCCATGATCCAGTTGTCGTTGCCGATCGATGTCACGCCACGGTCCTGCGCCGTGCCCGTGTTGAATGTGCAGAACTCGCGGATGGTATTGCGGTCGCCGATGTGAAGCTCGGTGGGCTCGCCCGCGTACTTCTTGTCCTGCGGTGCGGCGCCCAGGGACGCGAACTGGAAGATCAGGTTGTCTTCGCCGATGGTGGTGCGCCCTTCGATGACGCAATGCGCCCCGACGGACGTGCGCGCACCGATCGACACGTGCGGCCCGATGACCGCATAAGGGCCGATGGTCGCAGACGCATCGATCCGCGCTGCCGGATCGACGATGGCTGTGGAGTGGATGCTGCTGGTCACGTGCCGCCCTGCCCTCGCAGCGTCAGCCCACGGTGCGCATGGTGCACATGATTTCGGCTTCGCAGGCCACGCTGTCGCCCACGCGCGCCAAGCCCTTGAACTTGTAGATGCCGCCCTTGATGCGGTCCAGATCCACTTCCAGAATGAGTTGATCGCCCGGCTCCACGGGGCGCTTGAAACGCGCTCCGTCGATGCCGACGAAATAGAACACCTTGTCGTCGCCCGGAGCCTCTCCCATCATGTCGAAGGACAGCAGGCCGGCAGCCTGGGCCAGCGCCTCGAGCATGAGCACGCCCGGCATCACCGGCCGGCTCGGGAAATGTCCGGTGAAGAAAGGCTCGTTGATCGTGACGTTCTTGAGCGCCTGGATGCGCTTGCCCCTTTCGAGTTCGACCACGCGGTCCACCAGCAGAAACGGATAGCGGTGCGGCAAGAGCTTGAGAATTTGGTGGATGTCCATCATTGGAAGATGCGGTCTAACCGTCTATTCGAGTTTGTTCGAGGGCCTTGATCCGCTCGCGCAGGCTGTGAAGCTGCTTGAGCGTGGCCGCGTTTTTTTCCCACTTCGCATTTTCGTCGATGGGAAACATGCCGGTGTATTGACCCGGCCGGGTCAGCGACCGCGTGACCACGGTGGCCGCAGAAACGTGGACGTGGTCGGCCAGTTCCAGATGTCCCAGCACGATGCCCCCCCCGCCTACCGTGCAATGGGCTCCGATGGTTGCGCTGCCCGCCACGCCCACGCAACCCGCCATGGCGGAGTGGCGGCCGATGCGGACGTTGTGGCCGATCTGAATGAGGTTGTCGAGTTTCACGCCGTCTTCGATGACGGTGTCTTCCAGGGCGCCCCGGTCGATGCAGGTGTTGGCGCCGATCTCGACGTCATTGCCGATGCGCACGGCACCCAGCTGCTCGATCTTCACCCACTCGCCGTTCTGCGGAGCGAAGCCGAAGCCGTCGGCACCGATCACCACGCCGGCATGCACGATGCAACGATCGCCGATGCGGCAGTCTTCACCCACCGTAACCCGCGACTTGAGCACCGTGCCCGCACCCACATGCGCACCGCGCTCGACCACGCACAGCGGGCCGATGTAGGCCGTTGGGTGGACGGAGGCGTCAGGATCGACCACCGCACTGGGATGCACGCCTTGCGGCGGTGCACCCGCGTGCGATCGCCTCCACAGCTGCGTAGCGCGCGCGAAATACACGTATGGCTCGTCTGCAACGATGCATGCGCCGCGGGCCAGACCCGCGTCGCGCATCGACGGCGCCACAATGACACAGGCCGCCCGGGAGGCGGCCAGTTGCTGCTGGTAGCGCGGATGGCTTAAAAAAGCCAGGTCACCCGGACCTGCAGACTCAAGGGGAGCAATGCGAAGAATCTCCGCATTCCTTTCGCCCCCCTCCAGCGTGCCGCCCAGCGCATCGACGATCTGTCCCAGAGACAGGCTCACGCCGCGCGCCCCATCAGCCAGCGGCCATTACTTGGCAGGCGTGGCAGCAGCGGCATTCAGTGCCTTGATCACCTTGTCGGTGATGTCGTGCTTGGGATTGATGTAGACAGCCTCCTGCAGGATTACGTCGTACTTTTCAGCCTCGGCCACTTGCTTGACGACCTTGTTGGCGCGCTCGAGCACCTGGCCCAACTCTTCGTTCTTGCGGGCGCCCAGATCTTCCTGGAACTCGCGGCGCTTGCGCTGGAAGTCACGGTCCTGGTCGACCAGTTGGCGTTGGCGGGTCGTGCGCTGGCTTTCTGCCATCGTGGGCGCTTCACGTTCGAACTTCTCGGTCGCGGACTTGAGGCTGTTGCCCTGGTCGACGAGCTCTTTCTCGCGGCGGGAGAACTCCTGCTCCAGCTTGGCCTGTGCCGCCTTGGCGGTGCTGGCTTCGCGGAAGATGCGGTCGGTGTTGACGAAGCCGGCCTTGAACTCCTGCGCCTGTGCGGGCACAGCTGCACCGAGCGTGCCAAGCAAGAGAACGAGGGGAATATGGCGGGAGAGAGATTTCATTAGAAAGACGTTCCAATCTGGAATTGCAGTTTCTGGATTCTATCGCCGGCGAACTTGCGCACCGGTTGCGCAAAAGCGAGGCGAAGCGGACCGAGCGGAGAAATCCAGCTCAAACCCAGGCCGGCAGAGACACGCATGTCGCTGAGGGTGACCTTTTCATCTTCGCCATACACGTTGCCCGCATCCACGAAAGTGAACACGCGCAGAGTGCGGTCGTTGCCCGCACCTGGGAACGGCGCGATCAACTCGGCGTTGAGCGTCACCTTCTTGGGTCCGCCCAGCGACGCACCCGTCACGTCGCGTGGACCCAGCGTGCCTTGGTCGAAACCGCGCACGGAGCCCAAGCCACCCGAGTAGTAATTCTTGAACACCGGGAACGGCCGGCCGTTCATGCCCTTGCCCCAGCCCAGTTCGCTGTTGAAGGCCATCGTGAACTTCTTGTTCAACGGCACGTACTGCTGGAACTGGTAGTTGCCGCGCACATAGCGCGCATCGCCAGCCACCGACCATTCGGTGTTCAGGCGCTGATAGCGGCCGGAATTGGGAGCCAGGGCGCTGTCGCGGTCATCGCGCGACCAGCCGATGGTGAGCGGAATCGCCGTGCTGCTGGAGCCGTACGTCGTGGCATACGACAGGTATGCGGCCGGGATGTTGGTGCCCAGTTTGATGCGCGTCTGCTCCAGTCCACCGCCGAAGAACACAGTGTCGGTTTCGCTGAAGGGAATGCCGAATCGCACGCTGGTACCGGCAGTGATCAGCTCGTAGTTGCCGCCCTGGTCTTCGTAGGGCTTGTCGGTGCGGTAGTACAGATCCAGCGTGCGCGAGATGCCATCCCGGGTGAAGTACGGGTTGGTCGTGCTGAAGACAAGCGTACGGCGGTACTTGCTGGTGTTCACGTCCACGCCCAGGTAGTTGCCGGAGCCGAACACGTTTTCCTGCTTGATGCTGAACGACAACGAGACTTTTTCCGCGCTGGAAAAGCCCGCACCCAGTTGCAGCGAACCGGTGGGCTTTTCCGCCACGTTCACCACCAGATCCACCTGATCGGCGGAGCCCGGCACTTCCTGCGTTTCCACATTCACTTCCGTGAAGAAGCCCAGGCGGTCGACCCGGTCGCGGGACAATTTGATCTTGTCGCCGTCGTACCAAGAGGCTTCGTACTGGCGGAATTCGCGGCGGATGACTTCATCGCGCGTGCGGTTGTTGCCACTCACGTTGATGCGGCGCACATAGGCACGGCGGGCGGGCTCGGCACGCAGCACCAGAGCCACGCGGTTGTTCTCGCGGTCCACTTCGGGAACGGCTTCCACACGCGCAAAGGCAAAGCCGAAGTTGCCGAAGTAATCGGTGAATGCCTTGGTGGTTTCAGCGACCTTGTCGGCGTTGTAAGGCTCGCCGGGCTGAATGGTGATCAGCGACTTGAACTCGTCATCGCGGTCGAGGTAGTTGCCTTCGATCTTCACGCCGGACACCACATAGCGCTGGCCTTCCGTCACATTGACGGTGATCGTGATGTCCTGCTTGTCTGGAGAAATGGCCACTTGCGTGGAGTCGATGCGGAACTCGAGGTAGCCGCGCGCCAGGTAGTACGAGCGCAGGGTTTCCAGGTCGGCATTCAGCTTGGTGCGCGAATACCGGTCCGACTTGGTGTACCAGCTGAGCCAGCCGCCCGTGTCCTGGTCAAACAGCCCCTTCAGCGTCGATTCGCTGAACGCCTTGTTGCCCACCAGGTGGATTTCCTTGATGCGTGCAGGTTCGCCTTCGGTCACCGTGAACGTGAGGTTCACCCGGTTGCGCTCGATGGGGGTGACGGTGGTCACGACTTCGGCGCCGTACAGGCTCTTGTTGATGTACTGGCGCTTGAGTTCCTGCTCGGCCCGATCGGCCAGGGCCTTGTCGAAAGGCCGGCCTTCGGTCAAGCCGACGTCGCGCATGGCCTTCTTGAGCGTATCTTTATCGAATTCGCGGGCACCGGCGAAGTCCACATCGGCGATGGTGGGCCGCTCTTCCACGACCACCACGAGCACGTTGCCGCTGGCTTCCAGCCGGACGTCTTTGAACAGCCCGAGGGCGAACAGCGCACGAATGGCGGCGGCGCCCTTCTCGTCGTTGTAGTCGTCACCCACGCGCAACGGCATCGATGCGAAGATGGTGCCTGGCTCGACGCGCTGCAATCCTTCCACCCGGATATCCTGCACTTTGAACGGCTCCAGGGCCCATGCCGCGTTGGCAGCAAAAACCATGGCGGCCACGGCACATGCCTTGCGCACGCCCAAGCGATTGAATTGTTTTTTCATGAGTGAACTGGTACCGCACGGTGAACGCGCGCGGCGAAAAGGTTAGCCAAAAAGCCGGGTGATATCGTTGAAAAGGGCGATGGACATCATCAGGAGGAGCACCGCCACGCCGCCGCGCTGCAATCGCTCCATCCAGGCGTCGGACACGCCCTTGCCGGTCACGCCTTCCCAAAGATAATACATCAGGTGCCCACCGTCCAAAACCGGTAGCGGGAGCAGGTTCAGGACACCCAGGCTGACGCTGATGAGGGCCAGGAACACCAGATATTGGGTCAGTCCCATGCTGGCAGACCGCCCCGCGTAGTCAGCGATGGTGAGGGGTCCGCTGAGGTTCTTCAGCGAAGCCTCGCCGATCACCATGCGCCCCATCATGCGAAGGGTCAGCGCCGAAACTTCCCACGTGCGCACGACGCCATTCCAAAGGCCTTCGACCGGGCCATGGCGCACCGTCACGAACTCTGGTTGCGCGCCGACGAAAGCACCTACCCTGCCGACCGGTCCAGAGGACTCGCTGTGCAGATCGGGCAGCACGTCAATGGTCAAAGTCTGCCCGCCGCGCTCGATGCGCCAAGGCTGGGAGATGGCAGCGCCACCGCGCACCGAAGAACGGATGAGTTCCCGAAGCTGCTGACCATCCACCACATTGGTAGCGCCGAGTTTCAAGACCAGGTCTCCCTGGCGCAGGCCTGCACGTTGCGCGGGACCGCCGTTGACGACTTCACCCAGCACGGGCCGCGTCCATGGACCGATGATGCCGATCTTGCGGAAAAGCTGGGCATCGGCTTCCTTGGCATCGAACTGCGCCAGTTCCAGCACCATCTGACGCTGGGGCGCGCCCGGCGAAGGCTCCACCTGCAGGCGCACATCGGTGCCATCGAGGGCACCGCGTGTGATCAACCAACGCAGGTCTTCAAACGAACGGACGGGCTCGGATTCGTCGGTACCCAATGCGGCCTCAAGCACCAGTTCGCCGCCCTGCAGCCCCGATTTCTGGGCCACCGAGCCCGGCACAGGGCTGGCAAGAATCGCTTTGGGCTCTTCCACACCCATCCAGTTCACCGCCGTGTACAGCAGCACTGCAAGCAACAGGTTGGCCGCAGGGCCCGCGGCCACGATGGCTGCGCGGGACCGCAATGGCTTCGCGTTGAAGGACAAATGTCGCTCGTGGGCCTCTACAGGGGCTTCGCGCTCGTCGAGCATTCGCACATAGCCGCCCAGGGGAAAAGCGCCGATGACGAATTCGGTGGGTGAGCCCTTGGGTTGCCAGCGTAGCAGCGGTTTGCCGAAGCCGACCGAAAAGCGAAGCACTTTGACGCCGCAGGCGACAGCCACTCGATAGTGGCCGTATTCATGCACGGCGATGAGCACGCCGAGCGCGACGATGAAGGCGATGACGGTCAGCAACATGGTGTCTTTCTGCCCAGTGAAGGATGGCTCAGGCCGCCAGTCGCTGCGCACTGCGCAGTGCCACGGACCGCGCTTCAGCATCCAGAGCCAGTAAGGCCCCCAGCGATTCGGGGTTGGAGGGGGTAACCGCCTCCAGAGTTGCAAGATTCAGCCGGTGAATCTGATCAAAACGGATTCGGCGCTCCAGGAACGAAGCCACAGCGACTTCGTTGGCAGCATTCAGAACGGCCGTCGTGCCGCTTTGTGCGCGCAATGCCTGCCAGGACAGGTGCAGCCCTGGGAATCGGTTTGCATCCGCCTCTTCGAAGGTGAGCGCAGAAAGGGTCGAAAAATCCAGCCGTGGCGTACCGCTTTCGATCCGCTCGGGCCAAGCGAGACCACAGGCAATGGGTACACGCATATCAGGCGTTCCCATTTGCGCGAGCACCGAGGCATCCACGAACTGCACCATGGAATGGATGATTTGCTGCGGGTGGATAACGACCTTGATTTGCTCCGGGGTGAGATCGAAGAGCCAGCGCGCCTCGATCACTTCCAGGGCCTTGTTCATCATCGTGGCGGAATCGACGGAGATCTTTCGCCCCATCGAAAAATTGGGGTGAGCGCAGGCCTGCTCGGGCGTGACATCGCGCAACGTTGCGGGCGCCTGGGTGCGAAACGGCCCACCGGAAGCGGTCAACAGAATATGGTCCACGCGGCGGGACCAAGTCTTCGGGTCCTCCGGCAGGCATTGAAAGATCGCCGAGTGCTCGCTATCGATGGGAAGCAGCGTGGCCCCGCCATCGCGAACCGCGGACATGAACACCTCTCCGCCGACCACCAGCGCCTCTTTGTTGGCCAGCAGCAGGCGCTTGCCCGCACGGGCAGCCGCCAGACAAGGGCCGAGGCCCGCAGCGCCGACGATGGCCGCCATCACAACGTCCACTTCTTCGTGGGAAGCGATGGTTTCGAGTGCATCTGGGGCATTCAACACCCTCGTCGCCAAGCCGTGGGCGAGCAACCGCTCTTGAAGCAACCGCGCATGCGGCTCGCTGGCCATGACGGCAAAGCGCGGCTGAAAGCGAACACACTGCGCCAGCATGGGCTCGACCTGTGTCGCGGCGCTCAAAGCGAAGACTTCGTAGCGCTCAGGATGCCGCGCCACCACATCGAGGGTATTGGTGCCGATGGACCCGGTGGAGCCGAGAACCGTGATGCGTTGTTTCATGCGCTTATGCGAAGTGGGTCAACATCATGGCCAGCGGCAGCGTGGGCAATAGCGCATCCACGCGATCGAGCACCCCACCATGGCCAGGCAGCAAACCGCTGCTGTCCTTGGCACCGATGCTGCGTTTGACGAGAGACTCGGTCAAGTCGCCCACCACGCTCATGGCCGCCATGAAAACGGAACCCAGGAGCAGGAGCCACCAGCCCCGCGCAAACAGATGGGTGTAGAAACTCGGCACTGCCGAGTTCGCCGAAGCATCCGCTACGAACCAGCCGATCGCCAGCAGAAACACGCCGGCCATTCCGCCCCACACGCCCTCCCAGCTTTTGCCAGGACTGATCGACGGAGCCAGCTTGCCCCGCGTGAACCGAAGGCCGAATGTGCGCCCGGCAAAATAGGCAAAGATGTCTGCCACCCAGACGAGCACCAGAATCGACATCAGGAAATTGATGCCGGCCATGCGGGCTTGCACTGCGGCCAGCCATGCGAGCCACAGTACGAGCACGCCACCGACGAGGCGGACCGCCTTGGGGACTCGGGGCCACCCCTGGACGCCAGCGCGCAACATCCACGCGCCGCCCAGCACCCATGCTGCGCCACCGACCGTCCACAGCCATGGCAGTGGCTGCTGCAACCATCCCAGGGCCCAGCTCGCAGCGCACAGTGCCACGCAGGAGGCGCCGACCGAGACAGCCGCGCCCGAACCCAGTCCCTGAAGACGCCCCCATTCCCAGGCGCCGGCGGCCATCAGGATGAGAATGACCGCCGCGAAAGGCCAGGGAGAGGGATAGAAAAGCGCCGGCAGCAGGATGGCCAGTAAAACGATGGCGGTGATGATGCGCTGTCGAAGCATGAGAAAGCCTTTCAGGCCTGCAGCGGTGCAGGCGACAACGCCAATATCTGTTCGGAGGTCTTGCCGAAACGGCGCTCGCGAGCGCTGAAGGCGGCAATTGCTTCATCCAAGGCCTTGCCGTCGAAATCCGGCCAGAGTCGATCGCTGAAGTAGAACTCGGAATAAGCGGATTGCCACAGCAGGAAGTTGCTGATGCGCATTTCCCCGCCGGTGCGTATCACCAGGTCGGGATCTGGTACGTGGGCCAAGCCCATCGCGGCATGAAGGCTGGCCTCGGTGATGGGTTCGCCCCGCGCGGCAACCGCCGCTGCGGCCTGCGCAATGTCCCAGCGCCCGCCGTAGTTGAAGCAGACGTTGAGCACCAGCCGGGTGTTTTGAGCGGTGTCCGATTCGGCTTGATCGAGGCCGGCGCGCACCTTGTCTGACAGCCCTGCTTTCTCGCCCACGAAATGCAGGCGCACACCATCTTTTTTCAGTTGGGGAACCTCGCGGGACAAGGCCTTGGCCAGCAAATCCATCAGACCAGACACTTCATCGGCAGGGCGGTTCCAGTTCTCCGAAGAAAACGCGAACACCGTAAGGACTGCCACGCCCCTTTCGACACAGGCTTGCGCGCATCTTTTCAAAGAGTCAACGCCTTGCTTGTGCCCAGCCAGCCTCGGCAGAAACCGGCGCGTGGCCCAACGGCCATTGCCATCCATGACGATGGCAATGTGGTGCGGAACAGCCGAGTAGGCAGGCATGCAAGGCAGACGATCGAGTTCCCGAAGGGAAGTCAGACCGCCATGATTTCCTGTTCCTTGCCGGCCACCAATGCATCGACCTCGGCAATGTGCTTGTCGGTGACTTTCTGGATTTCGGTTTCCGAGCGTTTTTGATCGTCTTCGGAGGCCAGCTTGTCTTTGACCAGCTTCTTGACCGCTTCGTTGGCATCGCGGCGAAGATTGCGCACGGCGATCTTGGCACTTTCGCCTTCGTTGCGGGCGAGCTTGGTCATTTCCTTGCGGCGCTCTTCACTCATGGGAGGCATGGGCACCCGAATCAGGTCGCCCATGGAGGCGGGATTCAAGCCCAGATCGCTTTCGCGAATGGCCTTTTCGATCTTGGCGCCCATGCCTTTTTCCCAAGGCTGAACGCTGATGGTGCGTGAGTCGATCAGCGCGACGTTCGCCACTTGCGATAGGGGCACGAACGATCCGTAGTACTCGACCTGCACCGCATCCAGCAGCGACGGGTTGGCGCGGCCGGTACGGATCTTGGACAGATTGTTTTTGAAAGCCACGATGGACTGGTCCATCTTGGTTTCCGCATTCTTCTTGATATCGGCAATGGTCATGTTTTTCTCCTCAGCATGAAGCCGGTGCGCCATAGGCGCACCAAGCCGTCAAGCGTACACCAGCGTGCCCTCGTCCTCACCCATCACCACGCGCTTGAGCGCGCCGTGCTTGATGATGGAAAACACGCGGATCGGCAGCTTCTGATCACGGCACAGGGCAAAAGCGGTCGCATCCAGAATTCCCAGATTGCGCGTCATGGCCTCGTCGAACGTGAGCTTGGTGTAGCGGGTGGCCGTGGGATCTTTCTTGGGATCGGCCGTGTACACGCCGTCCACCTTGGTCGCCTTCAAAACCACTTCGGCACCGATTTCAGCACCCCGCAAAGCGGCGGCGGTATCGGTCGTGAAGAAAGGATTGCCAGTGCCGGCGGCAAACACCACCACCTTGCCTTCTTCCAGATACTGCAGGGCCTTGGGACGCACATAGGGTTCGACCACCTGTTCGATGGCGATCGCCGACATGACGCGGGCCGTCAGACCCTGCTTGTCCATCGCGTCGGCCAGCGCCAGCGCATTCATGACCGTGGCCAGCATCCCCATGTAATCAGCGGTAGCGCGGTCCATGCCGACCGAGCCGCCCGCCACACCGCGAAAGATGTTGCCGCCACCGATCACCACCGCCACCTGTACACCCATGCGCGTGACCTCGGCGATCTCTTCCACCATCCGGACGATGGTGGCGCGATTGATGCCGAAGGAGTCGTCTCCCATGAGTGCCTCGCCAGACAACTTGAGCAGAATGCGCTTGTGGGCTGGGACAGCGATGGACATGGGGGTTTCTCCGTGGGGCAATGCGAGGGCGCTAGGGGCGGCGATGGATTTCTGGATCAAGCGGCAGACTTGGCTGCAGCCACCTGGGCGGCGACTTCAGCAGCGAAGTCGTCAATCTTCTTTTCGATGCCTTCGCCGACGACGTAGAGCGTGAAGCCCTTCACCGTCGTGCCGGCAGCCTTCAGCATCTGCTCGACCGTCTGCTTGTCGTTCTTCACGAAAGCCTGGTTGAACAAGGACACTTCCTTCAGGTACTTCTGCACGCCGCCTTCGATGCGCTTGGCAACGATTTCGTCGGACTGCACAGGCTTGCCTTCGGCTTCAGCCTTCGACTTGTCCTCAGCGGCCTTGGCAGCAGCCACCGAGCGCTCTTTTTCGATCAACTCGGCAGGCACTTCAGCGCTGGTCAAAGCGACGGGCTTCATCGCAGCGATGTGCATGGCCACGTCTTTGGCAGCCGTTTCGTCGCCTTCGAACTCGACCACCACGCCGATGCGCGTGCCGTGCAGGTAAGAAGCCAGCTTGTTGCCGGAGAAATGCTTGAAGCGGCGGAACGACATGTTCTCGCCGATCTTGCCGATCAGGCCCTTGCGCACTTCTTCCAGGGTGGGGCCGAAGCCGTCCTGGCTGTAAGGCAGAGCGCCCAGAGCTTCGACATTGGCGGGATTGTGCTTGGCCACCAGTTCAGCCGCGGCCTTGGCCAGGGCGAGGAAGCTGTCGTTCTTGCTGACGAAGTCGGTTTCGCTGTTGACTTCGATCAGACCGCCGGTCGTGCCGTCGATGTAGCTGGCGACGACGCCTTCAGCGGTGATGCGGGCGGCAGCCTTGCCGGCCTTCGTTCCCAGCTTCACGCGCAGCAGCTCTTCCGCCTTCGCCAGATCGCCTTCCGCTTCCGTCAGTGCCTTCTTGCACTCCATCATGGGGGCATCGGTCTTAGCGCGCAGTTCGGCGACCATGCTTGCGGTAATTGCAGCCATTGTTTTTCTCCAGTCTCAGTTCAGTTCGTTACAGAATTCGGGCTAAAAAAAAGGGGGCTAACCAGTAGCCCCGCTTTCATTCGCGACGATGTCGCGCGGCCGGGGCCTCTCAGGCAGCGGTTTCTTCCACTTCCACGAACTCGTCGGAGCCTTCGTTCGCCACAGCCTTGACCACGTCGTTCACCGCGTTGGCGCGGCCTTCGATGATGGCGTCCGCGATACCGCGGGCGTACAGCGCCACGGCCTTGGCCGAGTCGTCGTTACCGGGGATCACGTAGTCGATGCCTTCAGGGGAGTGGTTGGAGTCCACCACACCGATCAGTGGAATGCCCAGCTTCTTGGCTTCGGCGACGGCAATCTTGTGGAAGCCGACGTCGATGATGAAGATGGCGTCCGGCAGAGCGTTCATGTCCTGAATGCCGCCGATGTCCTTTTCCAGCTTTTCCATTTCGCGGGTGAAGGTGAGCTGCTCTTTCTTGCTCATGGCGTCGAGGCCGCCTTCGAGCTGAGCCTTCATGTCCTTCAGGCGCTTGATGGAGGTCTTGACCGTCTTGAAGTTGGTCAGCATGCCGCCCAGCCAGCGCTGGTCCACGTAAGGCACGCCAGCGCGCTGCGCTTCGGTCGAGAGGATTTCACGGGCTTGGCGCTTCGTACCCACCATCAGGATGGTGCCGCGGTTGGCGGTGAGTTGCTTGGCGAACTTTTGAGCGTCCTGGAAAAGCGGCAGCGACTTTTCCAGGTTGATGATGTGAATCTTGTTGCGATGGCCGAAGATGTACGGAGCCATCTTGGGGTTCCAGAAGCGGGTTTGGTGACCGAAGTGGACGCCGGCTTCCAGCATTTCGCGCATGGTGATAGACATGAGAATTTCTCCGAAGGTTGGGTCTAAAATCCAGCCCCAATAACTGCCGGCTTGCAAGAAGAAGGCAGCACCTTGAAAGGGCTGGTTTGCGATTTGTCTTGCCGATTTGTCGGCCACGCACTGCGCAGCCACCAGCAAAACCCAAATATTCTAGCATGGCGGATTGCCCGACCCGAGCCCTGCCGGCGGGCAAGACCGGCAGGACCCAACCGAAGCCACCCTTCGGGAACCAGCAAAAACACTAGCAGCCAGCGCAATATCCATCAGCGCTGGCGCCTCAAAGACCTCAGAAATCCATGCACATCGCCATCGTGGGAGCCGGAATCGTCGGCGTCACCACTGCTTACGAACTGGCCTGCGACGGCCATGAGGTCTCGGTTTTCGAGCAGCGCAGCGCCGCAGCGGAAGAATCCAGTTTCGCCAACGCCGGGCTGGTTTCACCGGCACTGCTCATTCCGCTGGCTGCGCCGGGAATCGGAGGGGCACAGAGCACACGCCTCTTCGGGCGCCATGCTGCCATCCGGCTGGCCAGCGGTGTCACCGCTGCTGAACTGGGATGGGCGTGGCGCTGGAGGAAGGCAGGGCGGTCCCCGGCCCTGGGACTGACGCTCGCCGCCCTGGAGCAACTGGGCCGCTACAGCCAGGCCCGCATGCGGCTGGTGTCCGAGCAACTGCAGATGGACGCGGAAACCAGCCGAGGCGCGCTCGTGCTGCTGCGCACCGTGGACGATCTGGCGCGCGTGCAGCCGGCACTGAAGGTTTTGCGCGATGCAGGCATGCCGATCCACGACGTGGATGCAGACACCGCGCGGCAGATCGAGCCCGGCCTGTCCCCTGACGTGCCGCTGATCGGAGCCCTGCATGCGCCCGATGGCGAATCCGGCAACTGCCGCCTGTTTGCCCAGATGCTGCGGTACGCCGCGCAAGAACGCGGGGCGCAGTTTCATTTCAATGCAAAGGTCAGCGGATTGGATGCGGCCCCGTCGGGCCTGCGAATCGCCGGTGAAACCGTGCCCCGCCGATTCGACGCCGTGGTGGTGTGCGCCGGCGTGGCCGCTGGCGCCTTGCTGCGGCCCTTGGGGGTGGATCTGCCGTTGGCTGCCGTGCACGGGTATTCGATCAGCGCTCCGCTGCGCGAGGACTCGCACGCACCGCAGGGATCGATCGTGGACCCACTCCATCGGGTGACGATCACCCGCCAGGGGCAACGCGTGCGCATCGCAGGCGGCGCAGAGCTGGGGCGTGGCGATGGCAAGCACCATGCGCTGACCTTGCAGACGCTCTACCAGGCCATCTCAGGTTGGTTTCCAGGCGGCGTACAACTGTCATCTGCCCAGGTGCAGGTCTGGCGTGGTGCACGCCCTGCTCTGCCCGACGGCGCGCCGGCTGTAGGACCGACGGGCTTTCCCGGCATCTGGATCAACGCAGGCCACGGCGGCAGCGGTTTTGCCCTGGCCTGTGGCAGCGCACGCGCCATCGCCGACCTGTTGGGCCAAAAAGCGCCCGAAGTGGACCTGCAGCCGTTCGGACTGCGTCGGTTCTGATAACCATTGCCACCCATGAACGCTATGCCGGCACGCTTTCCCCGCCCCATCGCCATCGATGCGGCGCATGCGCTCTTCGACACCCAGGCCACGCGCCGCATCGAACAAACCATGGCGGCGCAACTGCCGCCGCACACCTTGATGCAGCGGGCGGGACGGGCGGTGGCACAGCTGGCACTGGCGATCGCTCCGCATGCGCGCAACGCATGGGTGGTGTGCGGTGCGGGAAACAACGGCGGCGACGGATTGGAAGCCGCCTGCCACCTGCAGCAGGCCGGGCGCACGGTCACCGTGACCTGGCTGGGCAGTCCGGACATGGTCCCGCCCGATGCCTGCGCGTCTTACCAGAGCGCCATGGCTGCGGGTGTCGGTTTTGCTGACGGCCCACCGCCCGGCATGGGGCCTGACGACGTTTGCGTGGATGCGTTGCTGGGCATTGGACTGGCGAGCAGCAGCAAGCCCCGTGAACCGAACCTCGTGGTGCAGCGTCTACTGGCCCAGTTGCATGCAGCGCCAGCCCCCGTCATCTGCGTGGACACGCCTTCGGGCCTGTCGGCCGACACCGGTCAGTTCGCTCCCGGTCTCGAACCACCCGCTGGCCCCGCGGCGTCGCAGCGCCATACCCTGGCGTTGCTCACGCTGAAGCCAGGCCTCTTCACCGGCACCGGAAGGGACGCTGCAGGCCAGGTCTGGCTGGACGACCTCGGCGCCGACCTTTCCCAGACAGAGCCCTGCGCATGGCTCTCCGCTCCGCCCCGCGTTGTGCGCCGCGCCCACGCCAGCCACAAAGGGAGCTATGGCGACGTTGCCGTCGTGGGCGGCGAAGGGCTGCACGCCCGTGGGATGGGCATGACCGGCGCCGCCCTGTTGGCGGCCTCGGCGGCGCTGCACGGCGGTGCCGGCAGAGTGATGGTGGCGCTGCTGGACGGTGGGGATCTTTCCGTTGATGCCTCGCAGCCGGAATGCATGCTGCGCCGGTTCGACGTGCTGCCTTTGGATCAGGGAGCGGTGGTGTGCGGATGCGGGGGCGGCGAGGCCGTCCGCGCCGTGCTGGATCAAGTGCTGGCCCAAGCGCGCCGCCTGGTGCTGGACGCGGATGCACTGAACGCCGTGGCGGGCGACCCGTCGCTGGCGACGGCACTGCGGGCCCGGGCCGGGCGCGGATGGCACACCGTTCTCACGCCCCACCCGCTGGAAGCGGCAAGGCTCGCAGGGTTGAAAACCCACGACGTGCAGGCGGACCGGCTGGCGGCAGCCACGGCGTTGGCCCGGCAGTTCGATTGCACGGTGGTGCTGAAAGGGTCAGGCAGCATCATTGCGGCGCCCGGCCGCACCCCGCGAATCAACCCCACCGGCAACGCCCGCCTTGCCACGGGAGGGACCGGAGATGTCCTGGCAGGACTGCTGGGCGCGCGCCTGGCAGCGGCTGCCGATATGCCCGAGGCCGCCTTCGACGCTGCCGTGGACGCGTGCTGGCTCCATGGACGGGTTGCAGACCAATGGCCGCCGGACAGTGCACTGACCGCCTCCGCCCTGGCGCGCCACCTCCATGCGGGATAGCGCAATCAGCGTGTTGGAACATGCCAACATCGCGCAACCGACTGTAAATAGCGTCGCAAGGGTCATCTGAGGCGTGTTGTCTGACAGACCGGGGGCGATGGCGAGCGGTTTAATCCGTCCAACTCCCCGGTACGCACACCACTTCTTGAAGGACTTCTGCCATGAAACGCAAAATCCATCCTGGAACCCGCGCTTTCGCAGCCTTTACTGTGACGGTGCTCCTCGCGGTCGCCGCGACCGCCATGACCTTGGTCCCGGAACAAGCGGTGCAGGCGGCAGATTCGTTGGTCAACCTGCCCAGCAATCTGGAACAAATGCTCCCTGCGGAAACGTTCAGCTACTGAACGCGGCTGAAGGAATTGCGGCAATGGGGCATTGCCGCAATCTGCTTCTGGCCCATCGGGTCCATCTCGTTTCATACCTTTCGTTAGTTATTTAGCCAGGCAGGCGCTCTTCAGCGTCCGCCGCCCTGCTCCATCACCGCCAGCCGCCGGCGGATTTGTGCAGCACTCTCTCCATCCCCACGTTGCTCGGCCCGTTGCGCCGACAGGGTCAGCCATGCCAGCAACGGCCGCCGCCACCCTTGCGCCGACGCGGCATCGACAGCCGCCTCCAGCATCGGCACCGTCTCGCGGCCTGTTTTCACCCACACCCCAGCCGCCACCAGCCGCGACAGCGGATCGGCCATGCCAGCCAACGAAGCCGGCCCTGCGGCCCACGCGCTGCGCTGCGGCTCGGGCAACCGGCCAGCACCTGCGCTGTCCAGCCGCCCGGCCAGGTAGTCGGCATAGGCCTGGTCTTCCAGCGTGGCATCGGTTCGCAGCGCTTCGAAGCCCGTGCAGGGCTCGATCACCAGACTGGCCACCTGGGCGGCACAGCGCATGAGTTCGACCCGCGCCAGCAGATCGGGCCGCCCGGTGCGTGCGACCTCGGCGCGGGCGCGGTCCCACTCCAGTTGCGCAACGCGCGCGTCGCCGGACAGGTAGGCCTCGGTCGCCTTGCGCGCCGCCCCGTGGGCATTCATCTGCCACTCGGGCACAGGCGGCTTGCCGGCGCAGGCCCACAGGGCCAGACAGGGCACCAGCACGGCGGCACCGCGCAAAATTGAGCGACATCTGGAAAACGACGGGTTCTTCATGGCAGCTTGAGTTCCGTATCGCGGGCGAAGGGCCATTTGCGCTGAATGTCGTTCACCAGGCTTTCGACCTTGCGCAGATTGCCTTCCACCTCGGCCCGCAGTGTGCCCAGGTCGGTCGTGGCCTCGCGGGCGTTGGCGCCGATGGCCTGGGCTTCGGCCAGCACCGCGTCCACTTTCTTCAAACTCTGGCGCGTGTCGGCCAGCAGGCCATTGAGCTGAACCACCGTTGCGCGCACCTCGGGCACCAGCCCCGGGTCGCCGGCCGCGCCGAATACCTGGCGGTCGGCCTTGGCGGCCATGCCGTCGATGCGCGCCAGCAACTGGTTGGTGCGGTCGAGCGTGAGGGTGAGTTTTTTCGCATCCGCCTCGCTGCCCATGAGCACATTGAGTGCGCCGCCCGGCGCGTTGAGACGGTCGGTCAGCGTGCGCACGTTGGCCAGGGTGCCGCCCAGCGCGGCGTCCTGCGCCGTCATGGCCTGCAGGTTGGACAGCAATTCACGCGCGGAGGCCATGAGTTGCGGGATCTCGGCCGTGGCATCGCCGCGCAGTACGGGGCGCTCGGCGCCGTCGGCCAGCAACGGGTCGGTCAGGATGCCGCTGTAGGCCTTGATGGTCGTGCCGCCCACGATGCCGCGCACCAGCGTGAACACGCTGGATTCGCGCAGCCAGTGCGCATCCTTTTGCGGCACGTCGATCAGGATGCGCACGTTGCCATCGGCCGAGAGTTCGATGCGCCGCACGCGCCCGATCGGAAAGCCGGAGAAGGTCATGTCCATGCCGACCACCACGCCCTCGGAATCGTCGGCGGTGAGCACCAGGCGCTGCGTGGGCTCGAAGACTCCCCGGGCATACAGCAGGTACAGGGCCGATCCGATGATCAGCGCCAGCGTGAACAGCAGCAGCGCCGCGGCCTTGCGTTCCAGGTTGGCCACGGGGCGCTGCGCCTCCAGCGGCACCGCGCCCGTGGCATCGGCGGGAGCGGAAGGATCGGGCCGCTCAACCATGGAATGCTCCGCCAGGTCCGCCAGTGCCGCATCGGCCGCCAAGACACCGCTCGCTCATACCGCCCCGGCGCCCTGCAGCAGCTTCACGATGTTCGGCCACTGCATCTGCTGCGCCAGGTCCAGCGCGGAGCGGCCATGCGGGTTGCGCACGGCCGGGTCCGCACCATGGCGCAGCAGGAGCGACACGGGCGTGGCGTTGCCCGCCAGTGCGTCGCGCTGCAGCAGCGACCAGCCGTCGTCGTCCAGCGCATGGACCACCGAGGGATGGTTGCGCAAGTCTTCGTCCATGCGCTCGCCCATGTTCTCGCTCATGGGGTGTTCCTGCTGGGCGATGTCGTCGGTGGATGCTGCCGGGCTGCTGCCCCAACTGCCGAGCAGGCCGCCGAGCAGCCCCGCCTTGGCGCGCGGCAACGGCACGACCTGCACCTGGCCGGGCTGGCCGAAATCCATGCCCCAGGCGGTGTCGTGCTCCTGCCGCTCGGATTTGGTCATGCCCCGGCGAAGCACGTCGACCGTGTAGCCCCCGTAGACCTTGCCGCCGATCACGTACATCCAGTCTTCCAGCTCGGCCAGCGGTGCCGAGACACGGTCGCCAGACTGCATCGACGCGATCCAGTCCGGGTCGTTGAGCAGCGTGCCCGAGACGGTTTCGCCGTCGAACTGCACGTCGCCGACCCACATGTGCTCGACAGGCGGCGCGTCGGCATCCGTGTGGCCGGTGGCGAAGCCCAGCTTGATGCCGGCGAAGTCCAGCCCCGGCACGACGCGGCGGTATTCCCAGGACAGTTCGCGCCACAGGAATTTGAAGGTCCGGCGCGCCTCGGCGTACGCCGCCAGCATGGCGGAGTCTTCGGAGTCGGCAGGAAAGATGTCTTGATCGACCATGAAAGCAGTTCCTCGGTGATGAAAAATGGCCCGCTTCGCGCGCCGTCGATAAGAAAGCGTGATTCAGCCAGTGATAGTCGGTATTCGTCAGTAGTAATTGCCCAGCAGGGAAGCGACTTCGATCAGCAGCAGCACCGCGAACATGCGCGCGAGACCGCCCAGCTCGGAGCCGTTGCGCCCCCGGCCATCGCCGTTGTCGTACAGCCCCGCCGCCATCGGGATGAGCGCCACGGCCAGGCTGAAAAAGAGCGTCTTGAGCACGAACACCAGGGTGACCGCCGGGGTGAACACCTGGCCGAACATGCGCGTGTAGCTCGGCAGCCCCGCAGTATTGAGCCCATACACCCCGAAATACGCCATGGCCAGCGCGACCACGCACGACAGCGCCGCCAGCGTGATGCTGGCGTAGATGCCCGCCACCACCCGCGGCAGCAATTCGACGCGGACGGGGTCGGTGCCGTGGTGGCGCAGCCGGTCGAAATGCCCGGCCTGGCGCATGAGGGCAAGCTGGGTTCCGTTGGGGATGGTGGTGCGCATGGCGACGAACAGCGCCGCGGTCAGCGGAATCAGCTCCAGCACCAGCACGCGGATGACCATCTCGAGCGCGTAGCGCGACAGGCCGTAGCTCAACGCGGTGACGACCACGATGCGGGTGATGACCAGGCTGACCAGCGCGGCCAGCACGGTGAAGCCCAGCAGGATGGGCGCCGTGTCCTGGTACATGTGCCGTGCGAGCCGCCACCGCATGGCGCGCCCGTAGCTGGACGGCGAAAGCATGAGCACCAGCGCCACCGAGCCCAGGTGCACGATGCGCCACCACGCCACCGCCCAGCCCCGCGCCGTGCGCCAGACGCGGTCGATCAGCGATGGGGAATTCAGGCCGGCGATCATGCGGCCATCATAGTGGACGGGGCCGTGGCGGTTCGTAACAAAAATGGCCTCCAGCGCATATTCCACTAGGGTGGTTAGCTATCAATTTCATTGCAAGTCGGGTTGGCGTCAGACGTGCCGCTTGGCCGTGGCGCCGAGCGGCGGCAGCGATTCGGCATCGGCGCGGGCATGCAGCGCCTCGATCACGTGGCAGCGGCCGGCGTCGGTGCCGTCGCAGCGGCCGCGCAGAGACAGCAGTTCCTGCTCCAGCGTGCGCAGTTCCTGCAGGCGGGTGCGCACGTGCTCCAGGTGCTCGTCCAGCGTGTCGCAGGCGGCATGGTCGTCGGCCGCGCCGCCGTGGTCCAGCGCGAGCAGGGTGCGGACCTCGTCCAGCGACATGTCCATGGCGCGGCACAGTCGGATGAAGCGCAGGCGGTGCACCTCGTCCGCGCTGTACAGGCGGTAGCGGTTGTCCGCCCGGGCCTGCTCGGGCAGCAGGCCTTCCTTCTCGTAATAGCGGATGTTGGCCGCGGGAACGCCCGACAGGCGGGCAGCATCTCCGATGCGGTGGCAGGGGCTTTGGGCAGACATGGCTTGACCTTCAAGCGGCTTCAAGGTTTTCAATGATGGCACGGCGGCGTTGCGCCACCCCGAAGTCCTCAGGAAAACCATGACAAAACACAGCCACGACTCTTCCCACGACAGCCATGACCACGCCCACGGCGGCGACGGCCATGCGGGCCACGAGCACGCACCTGCCACCACCACCACCACTACCACTACCACCACCGCTGCGGTGGCGGCTGCCCGGCCAGGCACCGGCCCCCGGCTGGACGTCTCCTGCTGCGGCGGTGGCTGCTCCTCGGCGCCGCCCCCGGCAGGCGCGAAAAAACCCTCCCCCGACAGCGAATCGCACGACGGCCACGACCATGCCTCCGGCGGCGATCACGACGGGCACGACCACGGCGCCCTGCCCGGCTGGGGCCGCCTGGCGGCCGCGCTGGTGGCCGCTACCGGCGCCGAACTGCTGCACCTGCTGGGCCCGGACACCACGCCGTGGCGCGTGGCAGGCATGGCGGTCGCCGCGGCGGCCATCCTGCTGGCGGGGCTGGGCATCTACCGCAGCGGCCTTCGCTCGCTGATGCGCGGAAAGCTCGGCATCAGCGCGCTGATGGCGGTGGCCGTGACCGGCGCCTTCCTGATCGGCCAATGGCCCGAGGCCGCCATGGTGATGGCGCTGTATGCCCTGGCCGAGCGCATCGAAGACCGCGCCGTGGGCCGCGCCCGCGACGCCATCGGCGCGTTGCTGGCCCTGAGCCCCGACCAGGCCGATGTGCGCGGCCCGGACGGCCAGTGGCGCACCGTGCCGGCCGCCCAGGTGGCCGTGGACGACACCGTGCGCATCCGCCCCGGCGGCCGCGTGCCGCTGGATGGCGTGATCACGTCCGGCCGCAGCGCGGTCGATGAATCCAGCGTCACCGGCGAAAGCCTGGCCGTGGACAAGGTGCCGGGCGACCCGCTGTACGCCGGCACGCTCAATGCCCAGTCGGAGCTGGAGTTCCGCGTGACGGCCGCGGCCGGCCAGACCACGCTGGACCGCATCATCCGCGCCGTGGAGCAAGCCCAGAGCGCCCGCGCGCCCACCCAGCGCTTCGTGGACCGCTTCGCCGCCGTGTACACACCCGCCGTGTTCGCCATGGCCGTCGCCGTGGCGGTCGGTGCGCCGTTGCTGCTGGACTGGACCTGGCTGGACGCCATCTACCGCGCCCTGGTGCTGCTGGTGATCGCCTGCCCGTGCGCACTGGTGCTGGCCACGCCGGTCACCGTGGTGAGCGGGCTGGCGGCCGGCGCGCGCCGCGGCATCCTGATCAAGGGCGGCAACTGGCTGGAGCTGGCGCGCGGCGTGCGCGCCGTGGCGTTCGACAAGACCGGCACCGTGACCGCCGGGCGCCCCGTGCTGGTGGGCCGCGAAGCCTTCGGCAGCGACGGCGCGGCCGACGTGGCGGCGGCACTGGCCGGGCGCTCGGACCACCCGGTGTCCAAGGCCATCGCGGCAGGGCTCGAGGTGCCTGCCGGAATGCCCGAGGTGGAAGATTTCACGGCCCTGCCCGGCCGCGGGGTGCAGGGCCGCATCGCCGGGGCGACCTGGTTCCTGGGCAACCACCGCCGGCTGGCGCAGGAGAAAGGCCTGTGGACCGATGCGGTGGAAGCCGCCGCCGCCGCGCACGAAGCCCAGGGCCGCAGCGTCACGCTGCTGGCCGACGGCCAGGCCGTGCGGGCACTGTTCGCCGTGGCCGACACGCTGCGCCCGCAGGCGGCACAGGCCGTGGCCGATCTGCGCGCGCTGGGCATCGTGCCGGTCATGCTCACCGGCGACCATGCCGCCGCGGCGCAGTCCGCCGCGCGCGAGGCGGGCATCGACGAGGTGCAGGCCAGCCTGCTGCCCGAGCACAAGCTGGCAGCCATCGCCGCCCTGCAGCAAAAGCACGGCATGACGGCCATGGCCGGCGACGGCATCAACGACGCGCCGGCCCTGGCCAAGGCCGACATCGGCTTCGCCATGGGCGGCGCCGGCACCGACGTGGCGATGGAGACGGCCGACGTGGTCATCATGAACGACGACCTGCGCCGCGTGGCCGAGACGGTGCGCCTGTCGCGCCGCACGCATGCCGTGCTGATGCAGAACATCGCTCTGGCGCTGGGCATCAAGACGGTGTTCTTCGGCCTGGCGCTGGCAGGCCACGCCACCATGTGGATGGCCGTGTTCGCCGACATGGGCGCCAGCCTGCTGGTGGTGGCGAACGGCCTGCGCATGCTGCGCAGCGAGTCGCTATCAAAATAATAGCTACCAGCGCAATAGATACGGCGGTGCAGGCCATTTTTCGCCAAAATTCTTGAAGGCGGCCTGCCGGGTGCGCACCGACCGGCAAGGCCTGCGCCGGCGGCGGGGCCCACCGGCGCATTCGAGTTCGCAGCCGTTTTCGCGACGGGCATGCGGCGCTTCGCACATTCGCTGCCGGGCGGGGCGGCGTGTGGGGTAATCCAAGGGTTGACGCCCCTCTAAAATTCGCCCACCTTCTGACTGGCGCCGGACCGCGATCTTTCAACGTCGCCGAGTCCCGGCATACGCCGCCTTCCCTCGCCCTTCTCGCATGAGCACCCCTTCCCCGACTTCCCTGCCGACCATGGTTCCCCATTCCGCCACCGAGGACACCGCGGCCCTCTTCACGGGCGTGCTGCTCATCTCGGTGGGCGTGGGCTTTTTCGGCAGCGCCGGCCTGCTCACGGGCGGCACCGCCGGGCTGGCGTTTTTGCTGCACTACGCCACCGACATGGGCTTCGGCAAGCTCTTCTTCCTGCTCAACCTGCCGTTTTACTGGCTGGCGTGGCGAAAGATGGGGCGCAACTTCACGCTGAAGACGTTCGTGGCCGTGCTGCTGCTGTCGGCGCTGACCGAGGCACAGGCGGGGCTGATGCAGTTCGTCGCGCTGCAGCCGCTGTACGCGGCGGTGGCGGGCGGGCTGATCACCGGCACGGGTTTCCTGGTGCTGTTCCGCCACCGGTGCAGCCTGGGCGGCATGGGCATCCTGGCGCTGTACCTGCAGGATCGCTACGGCTGGCGCGCGGGCAAGGTGCAGATGGCGGTGGACTGCTGCATCGTGCTGCTGGCCCTGTTCACGGTCGATCCCATGCGCGTGCTGTGGTCCATCGCGGGCGCTGTGGCGCTCAACCTGGTCGTGGCGATGAACCACCGGCCGGGGCGCTACATGGCCATGTAACCCTGTCGCGGGCCGGGGCCGCAGCTCGGAACTCTCGGGGCCCGGGGCTATCATTCCTCCCCATGCGCTGCGGCATGTTCCTCTTTCTCATCGTGCTCATGGCCCTGCGGGGCCTGGCGGGCAATGCGATGGCGGCCGGCATCGTGATGCCGGCGGGCGCGGCGATGCACATGGCCCACGCACCAGAGGCCCACGGACTGCCCACCGCCTTGGATCAACACGGTGAAGCCTTTCAGGAGTTCGCGGACCACGCAGCGGGTACGGACCACGGCACTCACCCACACACGCCTGAAGCCCCTGAAGTTTCCGCAGGCCACGCCCTGCACGCCGAACCCTCCGAGGCATCGCCGATGTCCTCATGGCAACCTCCCTGCCACGGGCAAGCCACTCCAGCACCCGCGCAGGGCAGCGATTGCGGCGCCGCCTCGCACCCCAGCACCTATGCGCACGACGGCGGTTGCTCGGCCTGCGGCATCTGCCACTCGGCCATGCTGACCCCTGCGCTGGCGGACCCGAGCCGCCCTGCGCTGCCCCGCGCGCCGCTGCCGATGGCAGAGCGCCGCTTCGCCAGCGCCCTGGCCGAGCAGGCCATCAAGCCACCCATTTCCTGAGCCCTGACGCCCGAAGTGCGTCCGCAAATCCGCGCCAGCCCCCGGCTGCGCGCGGGCCTGCGGCCGTTGTTTCCGCCTTTGCTCAAGAGATCGCCGTGCGCGCCCCCTCGTCCCGTTTCCTTTTTTCCTTTCGTACGCTGCTGCGCGGCGCCCTGATCGGCACCGCTCTGTTCCAGGCGTGGCACGCCATGGCCCAGGCGCCGTCGTCCGCCTCCGATCCACAGGTAGCGGCAGCCCCGCTGGCCCATCGCAGCGTCCCGGCAAGCCCCTCGCCGCTGGACGCCAAGTCCATTCCCTGGCGCGAAGCGAATGACGCCGTCGCCGCCACACCGCGCGGCCATGCCGACATCGTGGCGTGGGAGGCGCACACGGGCCAGGCCAAGCCACCCGCCGCGCCAGGCCATGGCGCACACCACCATGCCCCGGCCCCGCTGCCGGCCCGGGGGGCGCCATGACCGCGCCTGCCAGATCCCTGGGCGCGCTGGCCGCAGCCCTGCTGTTGGCCGGCTGCGCGAGCGTGGCGCCCGACGGGCTGCGCGGCAATGTGCAAGCCCTGGCCGATGGCCGCACGGCCGGCGTGGCCGCACCTGCGTTGCCCTCCACTGACCCTGCCGCACACGAGCAGGCCGATACCGCCGTGGCGCAATGGCTGGACGCGCCGCTGTCGGCGGATGCCGCCGTGCGCATCGCGCTGCTGCGCAACCCGGGCCTGCAGGCGCGGCTGGCCGCGCTGGGCGTGGCCGATGCGCAGCGCGTGCAGGCGCTCACGCTGCCCAACCCCACGTTGACGCTGGGGCGCTTTCGCAGCGGGCACGAGCGCGAGACCGAGCGCACGCTGGGCATGGGGCTGATCGACCTCGTCACCCTGCCCTGGCGCACGCGCTGGCAGGGCCAGCAGATGGAACAGGCCACGCTGGACGCCGCGCAGGACGTGGTGCGCCTTTCGTTCGACACGCGCCGTGCCTGGCTGCGCGCCGTCACGGCCGAGCAGGTGGCCACCACGCAGGAGCGCATGCACGAGGCCGCCGAAGCCGGCGCCGAACTGGCACGCCGCATGGCCCGCGTCGGCAACTGGAGCCGCCTGCAGCAGGCGCGCGAACAGGCCCTGCTGGCCGACAGCGCCGCCCAGCTGGCCCGCGCGCGGCTGGCCGCCGCCACCGAGCGCGAGCAGCTGTCGCGGCTGATGGGCCTGTGGGGCGCAGAGGCGCGCTACACGCTGCCCGACCGGCTGCCCGCCCTGCCGACAGTGCCGGAGGCCAGCGAAGGCATCGAGGCCCGTGCGCTGCGCGAGCGGCTGGACGTGCGCGCCGCACGGCTCGACCTGGACCGCGTGGCCGACACCGAAGGCTTTGCCGGCGTGGCGCAATGGGCCGGCGACATTGGCCTGGCGTACACCCGCAACACCACGACCGAGCGCGATACCGGCCATGCCGACATCAAGCGCGGCTGGGAGGTCGAACTGGCCGTGCCCCTGTTCGACTGGGGCGGCGCCGCGCGGTCCCAGGCGCGGGGCCGCACGCTGCAGAGCGCCGCACAGTTGCAGGACGTGGCCCTGCGCGCCCGCGCCGAGGCACGCACCGCCTGGCTGGGCTACCGCACCGCCTACGACCTGGCGCGCCAGCAGCGCGACGAGGTCGTGCCGCTGCGCCGCTTCATCAGCGAAGAAACCACCCTGCGCTACAACGGCATGCTCGCCAGCGTGTGGCAACTGCTGGCCGAGGCCCGCGCCAGCAGCCAGGCCGTGGCCGATGCGCTGCAGGCCCAGCGCGACTTCTGGCTGGCCGAAGCCGACCTGCAACTGGCGCTGGCCGGCACCTCCGGCGGCACCGCCGCTTCCCTGACCGGCGCCGCCACCGGCCGCGCCGCCAACCCCCCATCGCAAGGCCACTGACATGCAACGCCGCCATTTCTTTTCCGGCGCCGCCACGGCCGTGGCCGCCGCTTCCGTGGGCCGCGCCGCCCTGGCCGCCCTGCCCGAAATCCCGCAGCAGGGCTCGGCCGATACCGCCGTGCCACCCGCCCCGCCCACCGGCCGGCCGTTCCGCCCGGTCGTCACCCTGAACGGCTGGAGCCTGCCCTGGCGCATGAACGCCGGCGTGAAGGAGTTCCACCTCGTCGCCGAACCGGTGGTGCGGGAGTTCGCACCCGGCTTCATGGTCAAGCTGTGGGGCTATAACGGACAGAGCCCGGGCCCGACGATCGAGGTGGTCGAGGGCGACCGCGTGCGCATCTTCGTCACCAACCGCCTGCCGGAGCACACCAGCGTGCACTGGCACGGCCAGCGGCTGCCCAACGGCATGGACGGCGTCTCTGGCCTGAACCAGCCGGCCATTCCGGCGGGCAAGACCTTCGTGTACGAGTTCACCGCGCGGCGCCCCGGCACCTTCATGTACCACCCGCACGCCGACGAGATGACGCAGATGGCCATGGGCCTGATGGGCCTGTGGATCACCCACCCGCGGCTGGATGCGCGCGGGCGGCACCCGCTGATCGACACGGCGGACCGCGACTACGCCTTCCTGCTCAACGCGTTCGCGGTCGAGGCCGGCACGCGCACGCCGCGCGTGAACGAGATGACCGACTTCAACATCTGGGCCTGGAACAGCCGTGTGTTCCCCGCCATCAGCCCGCTCGTGGCGCGGCGCGGCGACCGGGTACGGGTGCGCGTGGGCAACCTCACCATGACCAACCACCCCATCCATATCCACGGGCATGAGTTCGAGGTGACCGGCACCGATGGCGGCGCCGTGCCGCGCAGCGCGCGCTGGCCCGAGGTGACCACCGACGTGGCGGTGGGCCAGATGCGGCAGATCGAGTTCATCGCCGACGAGCCCGGCGACTGGGCCGTGCACTGCCACAAGAGCCACCACACCATGGGCGCCATGGGGCACGACGTGCCCACCATGATCGGCGTGGACCACAGCGGCCTGGTGGGCAAGATCCAGAAGATCGTGCCCGACTACATGGTGATGGGCGAGCGCGGCATGGCCGACATGGGCGCCATGGAAATGCCCCTGCCCGAAAACACCCTGCCCATGATGACCGGCACCGGCCCCTACGGACCGCTGGAGATGGGCGGCATGTTCAGCGTGCTCAAGGTGCGCGACCACCTGGCGGCCGGCGACTGGCGCGACCCCGGCGACTACGTGCAGCCGCCCGGCACCCGGGCCTTCGAATGGCAGGGCGCGCCGGCCGATTTGCCGCCGGCACCGGCCGCGCCGTCCGCGCCCCCGTCGAGCGCTGCACCGCACGAAGGCGCTGCCAACGTCCGCAAGCCGGGCCCGGGCGGCCAGAGCCATGCGCACTGAGCACGACATGGGCAATTCTCAGAACGCTATTGATTTGATAGCTACTCTCCATAGGGGAATATGCGCTGGAGGCACTTTTCATTCAAACCCCTGCGGGGGTTCTCCGAATCGCCGCGGCACGGTGCAGAACGGCGCAGCGCTGCCGACCGCGACCGCGCGCCCGCTCTGCCACCGCGCCCTCTCCACGTTCTTTTGCCGAGTGTTTGACCTGAAAGGAAACCGACCATGAACCCCATCGACACACCCGCTGGCGACCACCGCTCGTCTTCTCCCTCGCGCCGGCAGGCGCTTCGGGGCCTGGCAGCCCTGGGCGTCGCCGCCGCCGCCGTGCCCTGGCCGGCCTTGGCCGCCGACCCGCAGCTCATCGCGATCGAAGTCTGGAAAGACCCGAATTGCGGCTGCTGCCAGGACTGGGTGGACCACATGCAGGCCAACGGCTTTCGCGCCACCGTGCACGACACGGGCAACGCAGCCGTGCGCGGCCGGCTGGGGCTGCCGCAGAAGCTGGGCTCCTGCCATACCGCGCTGGTGGGCGGTTACCTGATCGAAGGCCACGTGCCGGCGGCGGACGTGCGGCGCCTGCTGCGCGAGAAACCCAAGGCCCTGGGCCTGGCCGTGCCCGGCATGCCGGTGGGCTCGCCGGGCATGGACGGCGCCTTCTACGGCGGCCGGCAAGACCCGTACGAAGTGCTGCTCGTCGCGCACGGCGGCGGCAGCACGCGCGTCTTCAGCCGCCATCCCCAACCCTCCAAGGAACCCGCATGACCCACCGACTTTCTCCTTTAAGCATCGCCGCCCTATTCCTCGCGCTGGCAGGATCGATCGCCGCGCACGCGTCGTCGCACGGGGCATCGGGGCACGGCACGCATGGCGATCACGGCAATCACGGCGGGCAAGCCGGGCAACCGGCTGCGGACACGGCCGACCAGGCTGCTTCAGCAACCCCTTCGCCTTCCGCGCCGGACACCGAACTCGCTCGTGGCGAAGTCGTGCGCTGGGACCCGTCGGCGGGCAAGCTCACGCTGCGCCACGGCGAGCTCAAGAATCTCGCCATGCCGCCCATGACGATGGTGTTCCGCCTGCAGGCCCCGAACCCGGCCCTGGCGCTCACGCCCGGCACGCCGGTGCGCTTTCGCGCGGAGGACCAGCGCGGCGCGCTCGTCATCACCCGCATCGAGGCCGAGCGCTGAAGGCCGGCGGCGCGGCGCCATAATCGCCGCCCATATGACCCCAGCATCCCGTTTGGCCAGCGACGCCGGCAGCATCACCCGCGTGGCGGGCATCGAGGTCGGCCACCACACCGACGCCCGCCGCCCGACGGGCTGCACCGTCATCATGGCCCGCGAGGGCGCCGTGGGCGGCGTTGACGTGCGGGGCGCAGCGCCCGGCACGCGCGAGACCGACCTGCTCGCGCCCTCCAACCTGGTCGAGAAAGTGCACGCCATCGTGCTCGCGGGCGGCAGCGCCTGGGGGCTGGAGGCCGCCACCGGCGCCGTGCGCTGGCTGGAAGAGCGCGGCGTGGGGCTGGACGTGTCGGTCGGCCGCCTGCCCATCGTGCCCGCCGCCGTGCTGTTCGACCTGCTGGTGGGCGACATGCACATCCGCCCCGATGCCGCCGCCGGCTATGCGGCCTGCGCCGCCGCGTCGCGCGCTGATCCGGCGGAGGGCAACGTGGGCGCGGGCACGGGGGCCGCGGTGGGCAAGCTCTTCGGCATCGGGCGCGCCATGAAGGGCGGCATCGGCACGGCCTCGGTGTCGCTGGACGGAATCACCGTCGGCGCGCTCATCGCCTGCAATGCCGTGGGCGACGTGATCGACCCGAACACCGCCCGCCCCGTGGCCGGCGCGCGCACCGAAGACGGGCAGCGCCTCATGGACACCCGCCGTGCGCTGCTGGGCGGCGTGCCGCCCGTCAGCGTGCTGCCCGGCACCAACACCACCATCGGCGTGATCGCCACCGACGCCGTGCTGACCAAGGCCCAGGCACAGCGCCTGGCACTGTCGGGGCACGACGGGCTGGCGCGCAGCATCAACCCCGTGCACACCCAGCTGGACGGCGACACGCTGTTCGCCCTGGCCACCGGCGCCTCGGGCCGCCACGCCGGCATGCTGGTGCTGGCCACCATGGCGGCCGAAGCCGTGGCCCGCGCCACACTGCGTGCCGTGCTGGCGGCGCAGTCCCTGACCACCGACGAAGGCCTGTACCTGCCGTGCGCGGCGGACCTCGGCCGATGAACGCCCTCGCCGCCCGCTCCCGCACCGTCACGCGCCGGGTGCACACCGCGCTGCTCAACGTGCGCGACCTGATCCTCTCCGCCGGGCCGCTCGCCTTTCTGGCCGTGGGCCTGCTGGTGCTGGCGTACTGGTGGCTGCAGCCCGCGCCCCCGAAGCGCGTCACCCTGGCCACGGGCCCCGCGCAAAGCGCGTACGCGGACTTCGGCCAGCGCTACCAGAAGGCGCTGGCGGCCGACGGCATCGAGGTCGTGCTGCGCGAGACGGAAGGCTCGTCGGCCAACCTGCAGCTGCTGCGCAGCGGCGAAGCCGACCTGGCGTTCGTGCAGGGCGGCACCGGCGAGCTGCGACCCGAAGACACCGGCGCGCTGGAATCGCTGGGCAGCCTGTTCGTGGAGCCGGTGTGGATCTTCTACCGCACGGACGCGGCCCGGCGCATCGTCAAAAGCGGCCGGCTCGACAGCCTGGCGCAACTGCATGGCCTGCGCGTGAACGTGGGCACGGCCGGCAGCGGCGTGCCCACGCTGATGGAAAAGCTGCTGGAGGCCAACCGCATGGAACCCAAGGCGCTGCGGCTGTCCGAGCTGGGGCAGACGCCGGCCACCGTGGAATTTCTGGCAGGCCGGATCGACGCGCTGGTGTTTGCCTCGGCCCCGCAATCGCTCATGGTGCAGATGCTGCTGCAGACGCCGGGCGTGCGGCTCATGGACTTTCCGCAGCACGAGGCCTACGGGCGGCGCTTTCCGTTCCTCACGCCCGTGACGCTGCCACGCGGCGTGGTGGACCTGGCCGCCAACGTACCGCCCAGCGACGTGCGCCTGGTGGCCTCGACCACGTCGCTGCTGGCGCGCGAGGGCACCCACCCGGCGCTGCTGCAACTGTTCGCGCAGAACGCGCAGACGCTGCACGGCAGCGCGGGCTGGTTCAACCGGGCGCGGGAGTTTCCGAGCACCCGCCACAGCGAGCTGCCCATCGCCGCCGAAGGCGAGCGCGCCATCAACGAGCCCGCGCCGCTGCTGCAGCGCTACCTGCCCTTCTGGCTGGCCAACCTGATCGAGCGCATGTGGCTGGTGCTGGGCATCTTGCTGGCCGCCATGCTGCCGCTGTCGCGCGTGGTGCCACCGCTGTACCAGTTCCGCGTGCGCTCGCGCGTGTTCCGCTGGTATGGCCGCCTGCGCGAGATCGAGGACGAAATGGACGCCGGGCAGACCGCCCCCGAGGCGCTGCGCGAATCCCTCGACCGGCTGGAAGCGCAGGTCGAAAAAGTGAGCGTGCCGCTGTCGTATGCGGATGAGCTGTATGCGCTGCGCAACCACATCCATCTGGTGCGCAAGAAACTGCGGACGGGGACCGTTTCAGGTTCAGGCGTTGGGACCGGGGCAGGCGCAGGCACGGCGGTGGGATCAAAAGTGGCGCCTGCTGCGCCCGATGCCTCCGCTGCTGCGCCCACCGGACCTTCGGCGGATGCCACTGTCTGAAAATCCGCTGGCCGCTGGGCAAGCCCGGCCGCAGGTCGGCGCCTAGCGCGGCCTGACCGCCTTGGCGCCCTTGCTGCCGCGCTGAGCACGGGCCTGGGCCACCACCGAAGGCGGCGGGCCGGGCAGCACACGCAGCGCGCCTTCGGCAGTGAGCTTGTCGCGCATGCGCCGCGTCATGGACTGCGTGCTGCCGTCGGCCGCCGTGAAAAGGAACAGCGTGTTGTGCGGGCTGCACCAGGTGAGCTGCGTATGCACCGCGCGCTGGTTGCTGATGAGCTCCACCCAGATGCCCATTGGAAACTCGGCCGCCGCAGCATCGGCGCCGGACTGCGTCGTCTCGCTTTCGTCGGCCACGCCGGGCTCGTGCAGCGAGCCGTAGAGCGACTCCGGCGGCACGATCGTTTCCATGCTGTCGGGCTCGTCGGCCGGGGCGTTGGCGGGGTCCAGCGCCAGGCTGGCCGCCCGCTCCATGGCCGTCTGGTGCAGGCTGGCGATGCGCTCCAGCACCGTGCTGGCCATGTCCTCGGCATGGCCCACGCTGTCGAGCCCCTGTCGCACCGTGCCGAGCATGCGGGTGACTATGCCGCCCAGGCGGTCCGGCTCGGCCGCCGCCAGGTCGGGCTGGGCAACCCAGAACAGTTCGGGCACCAGCGCCAGGTAGCCGCCGGGGTCGCCGTCGTCGCTGCCGGGCTGGTCCATCTGGGCCAGCGCCACCACGTCGGCCCAAGGGCCGGCCGCGAAATCGAGAATGTCCTGCGGCACCTGCGCCGCCCCTGCCAGCGCGCGGATGTCGGCCGCGATGCGCTTGGACAGCGCTTCGCGCCGCTGCACGCGCAGGGCGGCCTGCCGCTCGGCCTCTTGCGCCTCGCGTATCTGGCGCTCTTGCGACGCCCAGGCTGATTCCAGCGCGGTGAGCACCGTGGCGAAGGTGTCGGCGTCCTGGCTCTCGCTGGTGGCCAGGTGGCTCACCGCCTCGTCCACGAGCCGCATGAAGCGGTCGAAGCCGGGGTCGGATTCGGATTCAAAACCCACCGCGCGCTGCGTCAGCTCGTCCAGCAGGCGGCGCGCAGGGTGCTTTTCATCGGTGAAGAACCGGCGGTCGTGCCGCACGAGTTGCTTGATGGCGGGGCGCAGGTTCTGCACGGCCCGCTGGATCGGCTGCGGCAGCCGGTTGTCCTGGGCAATGTTGTCCATCATGCGGCTCACCACTTCGGTGGCCGTGCGCGATGGCGAGGGCGCAGGGGCAGGCACTGCAACCACTGGGGCCACGCCGTGCACCGCCATCGGCGCGCCGCCCGCGCCGGCCCACGGTGCCAGCGCCGCCGGCTGGCTGCCAGCAAGCCGGCCCACCAGCCGCTCCAGCTGGGCGATGTCTTCCATCGCCTCGGCCGCTGCCGCACTGCTGGGCGGGAAATAGTCCGATCCGCCAGGCCCCATCTGCGAACTGACGGGGCCGCCGTTGCGGGCCTCGACCCAGGCGCCCTGCTGGGACGACGGCACCGCGCCGAACGCGGCCGCAGGCGCCATGCCGTAGGCCAGCGCATCGCCCGAGCTGGCGAGCATCTGGCGCAGCATGCCGACGGTCAGCAAGGCCTCTTCGGCCTCGGGGGCCAGCGGCACGCCCATGGATACCGGGCCGCCACCGCCGCCACCCATCCCGCCATATTGGCTGGCATATTGGCTGGCGTACGGGCTTCCGTACTGGCTGGCGTTCGGGCCGCCGTAGCCGCTCATGGGGCTGCCGTGCATCGAAGACTGCGGGCCGTACCCGCCGCCATGGCTACTGGGGTGGCCCGCGCCGCCATAGCCGGTCGAACGCCCCATGCCCTGGCCCGCCTGCCCCGCGACGGCATAGCCCACGGGCGCGATGCCGTTGTCTCGCAAGCTCTGGGCGGCGGCCTTGTAGACCGCGACCAGCTCGTCGCCCAGCACCTTGCGCATGTGCGCCATCCACACCTGACGGATTTCGGCGGAAACGCCCGTTTCGCCCACCACCTGCTGAAGGGCGCGAATGTAGTTTTCAGGGCGCAGCGGGTTGCGTTCGGGCTGCACGCGCTGCAGGCCCTGCGCCGAGCTCACGAGCGTGTTGAGCTCTGCCAGCGTGGCCTCGGTCGCGTGCACCGCGATCTGCTGCGCGCGCGACAGCTCGACCTGGGCCAGCACTTCGGACTCATCCATCAGCGACAGCTCGCCGAAGTCGATGCCCGTTTCGTCGCCCGATCGGGCCCGTGCGCTGGAGGGTGCAGGCCCTTCCGCGAACACCTCGAGCAGTGCCATCGGGTAGGCCTTGGCCAGGGTGTCCTCGTGCTGCTTGATCAGCCGCATCGCATCGGCCAAAACCGTGCGCTGCTGGATGTTGCGCTCGTTCGACTCATCGCTGGCCAGCGCGCCCTGGGTCACGCTGGTCAGCCGGCCCATCAATGCCTCGCCCTGCCGCACCGCGTTGACGACGCAGGCACGAAAGACCGTTCTGGACCGGGACGCGGACAGGGACATGTTGGGGGGGCGAAAAAAGCAGCTGCAGCGGCAATCCTAACGGGTTGTTGCTTACTTGAGTGCCTTGTAACGCATGCGCTTTGGTTTCGCGCCTTCTTCGCCCAGGCGTTTTTTCTTGTCGGCCTCGTACTCTTGATAGTTTCCGTCAAAGAAGACCCACTGGCTATCGCCTTCGGCGGCCAGGATGTGGGTGGCGATGCGGTCCAGGAACCAGCGGTCATGGCTGATCACGAGCACGGTGCCGGCGTATTCCAGCAGCGCGTCTTCCAGCGCCCGCAGGGTTTCCACGTCCAGGTCGTTCGACGGTTCATCGAGCAGCAGCACGTTGCCGCCGGCGATCAGCGTCTTGGCCAGGTGCAAGCGCCCGCGCTCGCCACCCGAGAGGCTGCCGACCTTCTTTTGCTGGTCCGATCCGTTGAAGTTGAACCGGCCCGCATAGGCGCGGCTGGCCATCTGGAATTTGCCGACGTTCAGGATGTCCAGGCCGCCGGAGATGTCTTCCCACACGGTCTTTTCGTTTTCCAGCACGTCGCGGTGCTGGTCCACGAACGCCATCTTGACGGTCTGGCCCACCACCACTTGGCCGCTGTCCGGCTTCTCGCGGCCGGCCAGCAGCTTGAAGAGCGTGGACTTGCCGGCGCCGTTCGGGCCGATGATGCCGACGATGGCGCCGGGCGGGATGCTGAAGCTCAGGTCGTCGATCAGCACGCGGTCGCCGAAGGACTTGCTGACGTTGTGGAATTCAAACACCTGCTGGCCGAGGCGCTCCGCCACGGGGATGAAGATTTCCTGCGTTTCGTTGCGGCGCTGGTATTCGAAATCGCTCAGCTCTTCGAAGCGGGCCAGGCGCGACTTGCTCTTGGCCTGGCGGGCCTTGGGGTTCTGGCGCGACCATTCCAGTTCCTTCTTCAGGGCCTTGGCATGGGCTTCTTCGCTCTTTTGCTCCTGCGCCAGGCGGTCGCCCTTCTGCTCCAGCCAGGTGCTGTAGTTGCCCTTCCATGGAATGCCGCGGCCGCGGTCCAGTTCCAGAATCCATTCGGCGGCGTTGTCGAGGAAGTAGCGATCATGGGTAATGGCCACCACGGTGCCGGAGAAGCGCTTCAAGAACACTTCCAGCCACTCGACCGACTCGGCGTCCAAGTGGTTGGTGGGCTCGTCGAGCAGCAGCATGTCGGGCTTGGAGAGCAGCAGGCGGCACAGCGCCACGCGGCGCTTTTCACCGCCGGAGAGCAGGCCGATCTTGGCGTCCCAGGCCGGCAGGCGCAGCGCGTCGGCGGCGATCTCGAGCTGGTGCTCCGAGTCGGTGCCCGCAGTGGCGATGATGGCTTCGAGCTCGGCCTGCTCGGCCGCCAGCGCGTCGAAGTCGGCGTCTTCCGCGCCGTAGGCCACATAGACCTCTTCCAGGCGGGCCTTGGCCGCGAAGACCGCGCCCATCGACTCTTCCACGCTTTCGCGCACGGTGTGCTCGGGATTGAGCTTGGGCTCCTGCTCCAGGTAGCCGATCGTCAGGCCCGGCATGGGGATGGCTTCGCCTTCGATTTCCTTGTCCACGCCCGCCATGATCTTCAGCAGCGTGGATTTGCCCGAACCGTTCAGGCCGAGCACGCCGATCTTGGCGCCGGGGAAGAACGAGAGGGAGATGTCCTTCAAGATCTGCCGCTTCGGCGGCACGGTCTTGCTGACGCGGTTCATCGAATACACGTATTGGGCCATTGGCTTTCTTTCCTTAGATGGGGGCTGCGCTGCCGGAGATGCGAGAGCGGCCGGGGAGGCCCGCCGGACAAGCGCGTTCGGTGGGATTATCGGATGCTTTGGCCGCGGAGCTTGCGGCAACCCCGCAACGCGGTGCCCATGCGACAGTTCAGCCGGCATTCTGCATGCCGTCGCCAGACGCGTCGAACGAGCCCTGGCGGGCCCTTCGGGTCGGGCCCATGCAGACCAGGCCACGAGCGCGCCGTGTAAAGCCTTGGACCGCCAGCGGGCATCTCGTGCCACAATAGCGCCCAGCCACCGGCTCCAGTGATCGGTGGCCTCAGCAACCTGCTGGGGACGAGGAAGCCGCCAAGCGGTGTTCTGGCTCCCATTCGTGAATCCCATCTGCCTTGACTGGCCGCAGCCCCACGGGTCTCGCGACAGGCCGATGCCCCCAGCGCCCGGACAGGGCGTTTCCTTGAATGAACTTTGACGAACTGAATCTGGCCCCAGCCATTCTGAAGGCCGTGCACGAACAGGGTTACGAAACCCCGACCCCCATCCAGGCACAGGCCATCCCGGCAGTGCTCGAGGGCCACGATCTGCTCGCCGGCGCACAGACCGGCACCGGCAAGACCGCCGCTTTCACCCTGCCCATGCTGCACCGCCTCTCGCAGGGCACCGCTCCCAAGAGCAAGTTCGGTGGCAAGGGCGTGCGCGCCCTGGTGCTCACCCCCACGCGTGAACTGGCCGCCCAGGTCGAAGAATCCGTGCGCGAATACGGCAAATACGTCGACATCTCCTCCACCGTCGTGTTCGGCGGCGTGGGCATGAACCCGCAGATCGACCGCATCAAGCGCGGCGTCGACGTGCTGGTGGCCACGCCAGGCCGCCTGCTGGACCTGCAGCAACAGGGTTTCCTGGACCTGTCCACGGTCGAGATCCTCGTGCTCGACGAGGCCGACCGCATGCTGGACATGGGCTTCATCCACGACGTGAAGAAGATCCTCGCCCTGGTGCCCAAGGACAAGCAGAGCCTGCTGTTCTCGGCCACGTTCAGCGATGAAATCCGCGAACTGGCCAACACGCTGCTCAAGAACCCGCAGAGCATCCAGGTCACGCCGCGCAACACCACGGTGCAGCGCATCACCCAGGTGATCCACCCCGTGGGCCGCGGCAAGAAAAAGCAAGTGCTGCTGCACATCATCCAGGAGCACGACTGGAGCCAGGTGCTGGTGTTCACGCGCACCAAGTTCGGCGCCAACAACGTGGCCGAGTTCCTGACCAAGAACGGCGTCAACGCCATGGCGCTGCACGGCAACAAGAGCCAGAGCGCCCGCACGCAGGCCCTGGCCGGCTTCAAGAGCGGCGACATCCGCGCTCTGGTGGCCACCGACATCGCGGCCCGCGGCATCGACATCGACGAGCTGCCGCACGTCGTCAACTATGAAATCCCGAACGTGTCGGAAGACTACGTCCACCGCATCGGCCGCACCGGCCGCGCGGGCGCCAGCGGCCAGGCCGTGAGCCTGGTCTGCATGGACGAAGAAGGTTTCATGATGGACATCGAACGCTTCACCAAGCAGGAGATTCCGGTCCAGATTCTGGAAGGCTTCGGCCCCGAACCCGGAGAAAAGGCCGAGCCCATCGCCATGGGTCGCCAGACGATCTGGGGCGGCGCAGGCAAGCCCCCGAGCCGCGAAGTCATGCAGGCGGCCGCCAAGGCCGCCCGCAGCGAAATGATGGACCGCATCCGCACGAACAAGGCTACCCAGGGTGGCGGTGGCGGCGGCGAGCGTGGCGGCAAGCCCGCTGGCGGTGGTGGTGGCGCACGCGGTGCGGCAGGCGGCGGAGCCCGCTCTGCGGCTGGCGAAGGCGGCGGCAACGGTGGCGGCCCGCGTGGTCGCGGCGGCAATGGCCCGCGTGCCGGTGGTCCTGGCGGCAATCCCCGTGGACCGGGCGCGCAGGCCTCCGGCCGCGGCGGCCGGGGTCCCGGTGGCGGTAACGGTGGCAACGGCGGCGGCAACAACGGCGGTGGCAATCGCTTCGACGATGGCCAGCCACGCCGCGAAAACGCGCACCTGGGCACGCAGACGGGTGGCCATCTCGGCGCCCCGCGCCATGCCGGTGCCGGCGGCGGACAGCCAGACCCTATGCGCACCAGCGTGGACAGCATGGCAGGCTCCGGCCGCCGTGGTGGTGGCGGCTATCGCAGCGGTGGCGGCGGCGGTGGTGGCGGCTACGGTGGTGGCGGTGGCGGCAACCGCGGCAACTCCGGCGGCGGCTCGCGCGGCGGCCCACGCAGCGGTGGCGGTGGCGGCTACGGCCGCTGAGCTCCTAGACCCGTTACGATGCACGGCGGTATGGCGGCAACCCGGTCCTGAACGAGGAACGCATGCGCCCTGCCGATCCCGTGCGGCCGATGGACACCTTGCTGGTGTCCACCTGCAACACCCTGAACCTCGCCCTGCCCGGGCGGGTGTTCTACCCCAATCAAGACGCCTACACCCAGGCCGAGTTCGAACGCAAGATCGACTGGCTGGGCGGCCGCATCCGCACGCTGAATGCCGACGTGCTCGCCGTTCAGGAGGTGTGGGACGAACAGGCTTTCCAGTCGGCCATCGGCCGCAGCGGCCTGCGCTACGACTTCGTGAGCGTGCCGGGCGCCGAGAACGGCGGAGCGTCGCACGGCGCCCAGGGCACGCCCCGGGTGGGCCTGGCGACTCGGCTGCGCGTCGAATCGCTGCAATCCATTGCTGAGTTTCCGCCTGCGCTGGCGGTCGAAGTGCCCGGCCTGGGCGTCCACCACCGGTTCGAGCGCCCGCCCCTGCTGGCGACCTTGCGCATGAAGCACGGCCAGACCGTCAACGTGGTCACCGCGCACCTCAAATCCAAGCGCCCCAAGTTTCTGCTCGATGCCCTCGGGCAACCCCTCGAAGACCGCGACGACCGCAAGGTGGCGGCTCTGGCGTCGCTGCGCTCGCTCATCATGAGAGGCGTGGAGGCCACCGCGCTGCGCTGCCTCGTCGTCGATCTGCTGCAGCGCACCGATGTGCCGCTGATCGTGATGGGCGATTTCAACGACACGCCCGACAGCGTGACCACGCAGCTCATCTGCGCCACCACCGAGGTCGCCTACGACCGCAGCGCCCGCGATGTGGCGCTGTACAACGCCTACGACGTGCAAGGCGATGCCGCACTGAAGAAGGACGTGGCCTATTCCCACATCCACCAGGGCATGCCTGCGGTGCTGGACCAGATCCTCGTCAGCGAAGAGTTCGTGCCGAACGCCCGGTCCGCCGCCAGCGCCGGGGACGTGCGGCGCGTCGATTACTTCAATGACCACCTGCACGAGGGGCGCGACCGCTCCCGTTCGGACCACGGCTTCGTGCGCGCCCTGCTGCGCCTGCCGACACCCGCCACGCCCTGAGCCGCCGCAAGCCCCTTCGGCGACGGCAAGGACGCGGCAGCCCGCGCGGGCAAAAACCTGATCGCCCGTTCACGGCAGCGCTTTTGACCGACACGCCGGGCTTGCAACGCCGGGTAACATCGCGCGGCCAGTCACTGCAGGCCCTCGGCCGGACCCCAGACCATGAAACAGCCCCTTATCCAACGCAGCGCGCTTTCTTCACCCCCCACGGCCGGCTTTGCCGGCGCAGAGCCCCCGAAGACGCGCTTTCTGGGGACTTGCAGCGCGGTGCTGGCGTCGGCCCTGCTGGCGGCGTGCGGCAGCACTCCGCTGCCGCCCTGGCCCTCCTCGGCGCCGCCCAAGGCCACGGTGCCGGCAGCGCCCCGTCCCCAGGCCGCCCGCGTCGTTCCGCCGCCGCTCGGCACGCAGCGCGCCGAGGTCGTGACCTCGCCGGTCACCTCCACCCCGATCATTCCCAGCGCGGAGCCCACCACGCCCGTCCCTGCACCGGCTGCTGCGACGGCACCGCCGGCCGACCTGCCCTACAGCGCCGCCGTGGCGGCCCGATTCCCGGCGCCTTCAGTCCACTACGACACCCCTGGCCTGGCCGAAGGCCGCCGCGCGTTCACCACCAACGCCGAAGCCTCCCAATGGCTGCAGCAACTGGCCTCGACGGCGCAAGGCGCCACGAAGGCCACCGTGCTCGACCTGGGCCAATCGCAGCGCGGCACGCCGCTGCAGGCGCTGGTACTCACGCACGCGCCCGGCACCGACATCGCCAGCCTGGATGCGAGCGGCAAGCCCACGGTGCTGCTGATCGGCCAGCAGCATGGTGACGAGCCCGCGGGCGGTGAAGCGCTGCTGGTGATGGCCCGCGAACTGTCGCAAGGCCTGCTGGAACCGTTGCTGGACCGCATCAACGTGGTGATCGTGCCGAGAGCCAATCCGGACGGCGCCGAAGCCGGCACCCGTGCCACCGCCAATGGCGTGGACATGAACCGCGACCACCTGCTGCTGAACACGCCCGAAGCGCAGGCCCTGGCGCGCATCACGCGGGATTACCGCCCCATCGCCGTGCTGGACGCGCATGAATACACCGTGGCGGGCCGCTTTCTGGAGAAGTTCGGCGCCATCCAGAAGTACGACGCCCTGCTGCAATACGCCACTACCGCCAACGTGCCCGAGTTCCTCACCAAGGCGGCGCGCGAGTGGTACCACCCGCCCATGGTGACCGCGCTGCAAAGCCAGGGGCTCACCAGCGAGTGGTACTACACGACCTCGACCGATCCGCAGGACCGCCGCGTGTCGATGGGCGGCACGCAGCCCGACACCGGCCGCAACGTGAACGGGCTCAAGAACGCCGTCAGCATGCTGATCGAGACGCGCGGCGTGGGCATCGGGCGGCTGGACATCCAGCGCCGCGTGCATGCCCAGGTCACAGCCCTGTCCAGCGCGCTGCGCAGCACGGCCGAACGTGCCGCCAACCTCGAACAGGTGCGCTCGTTCGTGGTGCGCGACACCGCGGCGCAGGCCTGCCGCGGACAAATCGCCATCGAAGCCGGCCCGACGGCCAGCCAGCGCGACCTGGTCATGCTGGATCCGGCCACCGGCGCCGACCGCACGGTGCGCGTGGACTGGAACTCATCGCTTGAACTGCGCACCGTGGCGTCGCGCACCCGGCCCTGCGGCTACTGGCTCTCGCCCACGGCGGGCGAAGCGGCAGAGCGCCTCAAATTGCTCGGCCTGCAGGTCATGCGCGTGGCCGAGCCCGGCTCGCTCCTGAGCGACAGCTACCAGGAAACCAGCCGCGAGGAAGGCGCCCGCCAAGACGTGCGCGGCGCCATCGCCGGCCAGCAGGACATCACCCGCGTTCGCGTGACCACCGTGCGCACGGCCATCGACGTGCCCGCCGGCAGCTACTACGTGCCACTGAACCAGCCGCTGGCCAACCTCGCCGTCGCAGCACTGGAGCCAGACACGCAAAACAGCTATTTCGCCAACCACGTCATCACGGGCCTCAGCGATACGGCCCGGGTCATGACCACGCCGTCGCTGGTGTTCGAAGAAGCGGACTGACCGGCAAGGAGCCTCGTACGAGGACGGCGGCGATCACGCGCGCCGGGTCCTCGGCAGAGGCGATGCCTGCGCAGGAACAGCGGACACCTGCGCCGCTGGCTGAACATCCAGCCCGGCTGCGCCAATTGCTATAAAGTTTATAGCAATCCACCCTAGTGGTATATGCGCTGGAGGCTTATTTGACTCAAACCGAAGCGGCCCGCTCGTCCAGGGCCGCCGGGGCGCTGGCCTCGGCCTGGCGTTCCCCGGCCCGGCCCAGCACGTGCGAGGTCATCGCAGCGGCCAGGGCCTCTTCGCCCAGGAACACCTTGGCCACGCCCTCTTCCTGCTCCAGCAGCCGGGCCTCGGCCTCGTTGTGGCTGCGCACCACGGTTTCGATGTCGGGGTTGAGCGTGCGTGCCGTCGCGATGATCTGGCGCACATCCAGCGTGTTGGGCGTGGCGATCACCAGCATGTGCGCCCGCGCGATGTGCGCCTGGATCAGCACGGCCGGCTCCACCGCGTCGCCGTACACGGCGGCCATGCCGCCATTGCGCAGCGCTTCCACCAAGTCGCGGTTCTGCTCGGCCACCACGAAGGGGATGTCGCTTTCCGCCAGCGCCGCGGCAATGCGCCGCCCCACGCGGCCGTAACCCACCAGCACCACCTGCCGCGCAAGGTATCGGCGGTGGGTGCTCAAGGGCAACTCCGCCAGCGGATCGTCGCGCTGCTCCAGGCGGCGCGCGAAGGCCGAGCGGGCCCGCAGCCACGCCTGCAGCGGCGCGATCGCGTGAAAGAGCAGCGGGTTGACGGCGATGGAAATGAGCGCGCCTGCCAGCACCAGGCTGGCCCCTTCCGGTGGCAGCAGCCCCAGCGAAGCCCCCAGCCCCACGAGTATGAAAGAGAACTCGCCGATCTGCGCCAGGCTGGCGGACACCGTGAGCGCCGTGTTGAGCGGGTAGCGGAACGCCAGCACCAGCGCCGCGGCGGCCAGCGTCTTGCCCAGGATGATGATCGCCACCACCGCTAGCACCTGAAAGGGCCGCTCGACCAGCACCCACGGGTTGAACAGCATGCCCACCGACACAAAAAACAGCACCGCGAACGCATCGCGCAGCGGCAGCGATTCCTGTGCGGCACGGTGGCTGAACTCGGACTCGCGCATCACCATGCCGGCGAAGAAGGCGCCGAGCGCGAACGACACGCCGAAGAGCGCGGCGGAGCCGAAGGCGATGCCCACCGCCGCGGCCACCACGCACAGCGTGAACAGCTCGCGCGATCCGGTGCGCGCCACCTGCCAGAGAATCCACGGAAACACCCGCCGCCCCACCACCAGCATGAGCGCGACGAAGCCGCCCACTTGCGCGATCGTCCAGCCCAGGGTCTTCCACAGGTCCGCCGTGCTGCCAGCGCCGGCGGTGCCGTTCAGCCATTGCGCCAGCGGAGGCAGCAGCACCAGGACCAGCACCATGGCGAGGTCTTCCACCACCAGCCAGCCGACCGCGATGCGCCCGGTGTACGAATCGAGAATGCCCAGCGTCTCCAGCGCCCGCAGCAGCACCACCGTGCTGGCCACCGACAACGCCAGCCCGAACACCAGCGCGCCACCCACCCCCCAACCCCACCACAGCGCCAGGCCCATGCCCAGCAGCGTCGCCACCGCCATCTGCACCAGCGCGCCGGGCACCGCGATCTTGCGCACCGCCAGCAGGTCGCCCAGCGAAAAATGCAGGCCCACCCCGAACATCAGCAGCATCACGCCGATCTCGGCGAGCTGACTGGCCATCTCGCCGTCGGCCACGAAGCCGGGCGTGAACGGCCCGATCACCACCCCCGCCAGCAGATACCCAACCAACGCCGGCAGGCGCATGCGGGTGGCGATGAAGCCCAGCACGAGCGCCAAGCCCAGCGCCGCGGCGATGGTGTTGATGAGTGAAAGACTGTGCGGCATGGAGTGGAGAAGAAGGACGGGCGCGTCGGGCAGGCGCCTGCCATTGCGTTATACCCGCAAGGCCCCGCTCCGCGCAAAATCCGCCACGCCGGAGAAAGGCCGGAACGCACGTGGCGGGCAGGTATCATTCACGCCTCGCACGAACTGCTGACCATCGCCCACCGCGGCCGTGGAACCCAGCATCCGGCCGTGCCGCGGTCGATGTTCACCGCACTTCTTTTTTCCAGTCTGCCCGTAGCTCAACCGGATAGAGCAATTGCCTTCTAAGCAATAGGTCGGGGGTTCGAGTCCCTCCGGGCAGGCCATCCATTCTTTTCAGTTTCTTGCCGCATCAAGCGCTCCAGGCGCGTGCGATCCAATGGATCGGCGGGAAACCCTGGCGCCCGTCCATCGGTGGTGCTCGTGTCTTCGCGCAGGGCAGGAGCAGAGATGGGGGATGGCGATCAGCTCAGCCAAGGCGTCTGCCAGACAGGTTGATCAAGGGGTGGAAGTTGCTCCTACCCCTTGCTAACAGTTAGAAAATTCTTCTTCAGCCCTGCGCCTGGGTTTCGAAACCGCGGCTTTCGCCATATTGGAATTCGCGGCCGGCAGAGCGGAAGATTTCCTGTCCGTCCGCATCCATGGCGCCGCCGCCCTGCTGCCACTGGCGACCGAAGCCGCCGAACTCTCCCATCTGCGCCGCAGGGGCGCCTTCGCCAAAGTACAGCGGCGATGGAACATCTGGGTTTGAAAACATGGGAAGCCCTCCTGAACACAGACCGGTCGTCTGGGCTGCCATTGGGCGCTTGGGAATCCGTGCGGCGCGTCGGAAGTGCGGGCTGGATGGGGTAGGCGCTGTCTGACGCGCAGCGTCAAGGCTGCGTGCCAAATCACCCTCCCACCCGCCTGCGTTGCCCCGCTCCGCAATTCGCTTTCGGAGCGGAATGGCGCTGCTACGCCTTCCCGGTCGAGGAATGCGCGTCCAGCAGGCTCGCCCGGCGCGCTTCGAGCCGCTCGACCAACTGCGCCGCCAGAAACTGAAGCACTTCCACCTGCCGGGTTTCCAATTCGCGCGGCACACGGTCGATCACGCAAAGGGTGCCCAGCGCCTGGCCGGTCGATGTGATGAGCGGTGCGCCTGCGTAGAACTTGATGTTGGGCTCGCCCGTCACCAACGCATTGTTGGCAAAGCGCTCGTCACGCGAGGTGTCGCACACGATCATCACGCTTTCCGGCTCCTGAATGGCATGGGCGCAGAACGAATGCTCGCGTGGCGTTTCGCGGGCCGCGATCCCCACCTTGGCCTTGAACCATTGCCGATCGGTGTCCACCAGGGAGACGAGGGCGATCGGTGTCTGGCAGAAGCTGGCGGCCAGCCGGGCGAATTCGTCGAAGGCGGCTTCTTCCTCGGTGTCCAGAATGCGCATGGACTCGAGTTCGGCCTGGCGCAGCATTTCCGTCTGCGCCGCGTCGGCCGCGGCCGAAGGCAGCACCGGCGTTGGCACTTTCCGGCGCCGGGGCCTGGCCGGGGCGCCGCTGCGGTGGATGCTGTCGTACAAGACCTGCGCCAATTCATCCAGCGAATAGGGCTTGGGCAGCAAGGTGAAGCCGTGGTCGGGGCTTTGCGCCAGCACGTAGCTGTAGCCGCTGGAAAGCACGATGGGCAGGGCACCGTAGCGCTGGCGAATCTCGCGCCCCAGTTCGATGCCGCTCATGCCGGCCATGACGACATCCGAAAACACGGCCACGAAACGGCCGGGGCCGGCCTTCAAGGCTTCCAGCGCCTTTTCGCCGCTGGAGGTCACCACGGTGGTGTAGCCCAGTTCGTGCAGGGTCTGCTCGACCGAGGCGGACACCTCGGCGTTGTCTTCCACGACCAGCACGCAGCCGCCCTTGCCCAGGGCCAGCCGGTCATCGCCCTCGGCGGCTTCCTGGCTGTGGCCGGGGCGCGCGGCGCGGGGCAGGTACAGCGTGAAACGGCTGCCCTCGCCCACGGTGCTTTCCACGCGGATGTCCCCACCGGACTGCTTGGCGAAGCCGAACACCTGCGACAGGCCCAGACCCGTGCCATGGCCCACACCCTTGGTGGTGAAGAACGGCTCGAAGATCTGGTTGAGGTGCTCCGGCGCAATGCCGGTGCCGCTGTCCAGGATGGACACCGCCACGAACTTTCCGGGCACGGCGGGTTGCGATTGCAGGGCGGGAATTTCCGGCACGGCCCGCACTTCGATGGTCAGCTTGCCGCTGCCCTTCATCGCATCGCGGGCGTTCACGGCCAGATTCACCAGCGCGGTGTCGAACTGGCTCGGGTCCGCATGCACGAAGCAGGCGGTTTCCGCCAGGTTCAGCTCGATCTCGATGCGCGCGCCCGCCAGGCTGCTGATCATGTCGCTCACCGCTCGGGTGTTCTGCCCCGCGTCGAACACCGTCGGCTGCAGGGCCTGGCGCCGGGCGAACGCCAGCAGCTGGCCCGTGAGCTTGGTCGCGCGCGTGACCGCGTTGGAGATGGACTCCATGAACCGGTGGCGACGGTCGTCCGACAGCTGCACGCGCCGCAGCAGGTCGATGGACGTGCGGATCACCGCCAGCACGTTGTTGAAATCGTGCGCCACGCCGCCGGTGAGCTGGCCGATGGCCTCCAGCTTTTGCGACTGGCGCAGGGCCTCTTCGGCGGTGCGTTCGCGGGTGACGTCGCGCGCCACCGCGTGGATGAACCCTTCTTCAGGCACGGCCGTCCAGCTGAGCAGGCGGTAGCTGCCGTCGTCCTTGCGCCAGCGGTTCTCGAACACCAGCGTGGTCACGCCGCGGGCCAGCTTGCCCAATTCGGCGGCCATCGCTTCCGCGTCTTCGGGGTGGATGAATTCGCCCACCGTGCGCCCCGCCATCTGTGCCTGCTCCCAGCCCAGGAGCCGGGTGGCGGCAGGATTCACGGCGGCGATCAGGCCCTGGAAGTCACACACCAGCATGAGTTCGCGCGACAGCTTCCAGAGCCGGTCGCGGTCACGAACGCTCTCCGCCTGCACCAGCTTTTGCTCATGGATGTCGGTGTTGGTGCCGATCCACCGGCTGACCGTGCCGCTGCCGGTTCGCAGCGGCAGCGCACGCACCAGGTGCCAGCGCATCGCGCCGTCTGCGCGCCGGATGCGGTATTCGGTTTCGTATTGCTCGCCCGAGGCCACGCTGGCCTCCCAGAGTGCCACCGCAGCGGGCAAGTCGTCGGCATGCACGACGCCGCCCCAATGGCCTCCGTCGAGCGAACCAGCGGCCACGCCGGTGTATTCGTACACCCGGTCGTTGAACCAGTCCAGTTGGCCGTCGCTGCGCGCCGTCCACACGTGGTTCGGCAGCGACTGGGCAAAGGTGCGGAACTCCGCCGCGCTGTCTTTGACGGCCTGCAGCGCGGCCTTGCGTTCGGTCACGTCCTGCACCACGCCGACCATGCGGGCGATGGCGCCGTCCGGGCCCCGTTCGAATTCGGCCTTGCGGGCAATCCAGCGCAACGCGCCATCGCTGGCCCGGCGGATGCGGTATTCGACATCCAGCGGGGCCGACTCGGTGCTGCGCGTCTCGCGTGCGGAACGCACCTGTGCATCTTCGGGCAGCACCAAGGCTTCCAGCGCCTTGGCGGGAACGCTCTCGGCCTCCGGCACGCCGAAGATTCGGTAGAACTCCCGGGTGCCGTACAGCAGGTCGGTGGACAGTTCCAGCGAGAACGTGCCCACGCCCCCTGCCTTCTGCGCGCGGTGCAGGCGCTCTTCGGATTGGCGCAGCGCCTCGGCCGCGCGGTGTTGCTCGGTGCGGTCGCGCAGCACCTTCACGAAACCGATGGGCTGGCCGTCCGCATCACGGATCGGGGTCATTTCGCCGTTCGCCCAGAAGCGCTCGCCGGACTTGCGCACATGCCACCGCTCGTCGGTGCCCACGCCCCGCGTGAGCGCGGCCTGCATTTCGATTTCCATGCGGTGCGCGGCGCGGTCTTCGGGGGTGAAGATGCGGGCGGCGTCGCGGCCCAGCATTTCCAGCTCGGTCCAGCCGAGCACGCGGCGGGCGCCTTCATTCCAGCGCGTCACTTTGCCTTGCAGATCGAACGCGACGATGGCGTAGTCGATGGCACTGTCCAGGATCTGGCGGTTGCGGATGTCGCCGTCCGGCAGCGGAGAAACCGCCTCATTGCCGATCCACTGGGCCAAGGCCGCACGAACGGGCTGCGGCCAGTGCTCGATGTTGCCAAGGGGGGTCAGAGACCAGTCGAAATCGTTGATCGCTCTCGCGTCGGGGCGGCTGTCCGCAGGTTCGGTGCCTGCGGCCGCTGGGCCGGGGACGGTATGCATTGAAAAAACCTTTGAATCGCTCGCTGGGTGGCCTCGTCGTGGGAACAGGTGCGGCCATCCATGGGTCGCGGGCCCTGCTCAGCCTTGCATCATGCCTTTTTTCGCCAGAGCCGATGGCAACCCACGGCCATACACGTGCCTTCAGCCCGGTCCGCCGAAACGCTCGCGGTAGGCCTGTGGGGTCACTCCCAGTCGGCGCAGGAAGAGCCTGCGCAGCGGTTCGTCCGACCGAAAGCCCACACGCGCCGCTACGGTTTTAAGGGGCAAGCCGTTCTCTTCCTCCAGCAGGCGCCGCGCGCCTTCCAGCCGCGCCGTCTCGATGAAATCCGAAGGGCTCTGCCCACTCTCGTGCAAAAAGACGCGGCGGAAATTGCGTTCGCTCATCGCCGCACGCGACGCCAGTTCCTGCAATGGCAAGGGCTCTGCCAGGTGAGAAAGAATCCAAGCCTGCACTTCACGAATGCCCGGGTGGCGCGTGCCCTGGCTGGCCAGGTGCATGCTGAACTGCGACTGCCCGCCCGGCCGCTTGAGGTACATGACCAGATCGCGGGCCACCTCCAGCGCCAGGGTGCGCCCGAAGTCTTCCTCGACCAGGGCGAGCGCGAGGTCCATGCCCGCCGTCACCCCGGCGGAGGTCCACAGGTTGCCGCTGCGCACATAGATCGCATCGGCATCCACCTGCACCGCGGGAAAGCGGCGCTGCAGCAGATCGGCGACGCTCCAGTGGGTGGCCGCCCGCGCCCCGTCCAGCAAGCCGGCCGCCCCGAGAAAGAAACTGCCGGAGCACAGCGCCACCATGTGCCGCACGCGCGGGGCGGTTTGCGCCGCCCAGGCGACGATGCCGGGAGACGATGCCAAGGCGGTTTCGATGTCGCGCGAGCCCACGATCAGCGCGATGTGGGGATCGGCCCCCTGCCCCAGTTGGCGCGTGGCGCGCAGCGACATGGCGGTGTCCGACGGCACATCGCCCAGGGCCTGCGCTGCCACCGAAACGGCATACCCCGCCGGCTGCCCGCGCCGCGCCAGATGCACGTTGGCATAGTCGAACACCGACATGGGCCCGACCGCCTCCAGGGCCTTGAAGCCGGGGTAGACGACGATATCGACGGAATGCGGAACGGGCATGGCAGCGGGGTTCAAGGACAAGAAGGGAGAAAACGGCGACGGCCTGCAGGCCGCCCGGCCCGCTCCTGCGGCCAAGATGGCCGGCAGGGCGGCCAAACATGGTGCGCTTGGCGCCGGATGGTCGCGGCACGGGCCATTCGCTTCTACATTGGCATCGACCCACCGCCGGCAAGGCGCGCGCTGCGATTGTCGCCGCGCTCGCCGGGCCATTGGCCATCGCGCCGAGAGGGCGGGCCGACAGCCCAACGGCGGCATCTGCTAGAAAGCCTGCTGCGGGCCGCCCGATGCAGGGCGTGCCGGGCCGGCGGGCGAGACCATTTGCGATAACCCGCCCTTGCGACCCTACCGAACCAACCACTGACAGGAGCCCTACCCCATGAAAACCCAAGCCGCCGTCGCCTGGAAAGCCGGTGAACCCCTCACCATCGAAACCGTGGACCTGCAGGGCCCCAAGTTCGGCGAAGTGCTCGTCGAGATCAAGGCCACCGGCATCTGCCACACCGATTACTACACGCTGTCGGGCGCCGATCCGGAAGGCATCTTCCCCGCCATCCTGGGCCACGAAGGCGCGGGCATCGTGGTGGACGTGGGCCCGGGCGTGACCACGCTCAAGAAGGGCGACCACGTCATTCCGCTGTACACGCCCGAATGCCGCCAGTGCAAGTTCTGCCTCTCGCGCAAGACCAACCTGTGCCAGCTGATCCGCGGCACGCAGGGCAAGGGCCTGATGCCCGATGCCACCAGCCGCTTCAGCATCGACGGCCAGCCGATCTTCCATTACATGGGCACCAGCACGTTCAGCAACTACACGGTGGCGCCTGAAATCTCCCTGGCCAAGATCCGCGAAGACGCGCCCTTCGACAAGGTCTGCTACATCGGCTGCGGCGTGACGACCGGCATCGGCGCCGTGCTGTTCACCGCCAAGGTGGAGGCCGGCGCCAACGTGGTGGTGTTCGGCCTGGGCGGCATCGGCCTGAACGTGATCCAGGGCGCCAAGATGGTGGGCGCCGACAAGATCATCGGCGTGGACATCAACCCTGCCCGCCAGGAAATGGCGCGCCAGTTCGGCATGACGCACTTCATCAACCCGAACGAGGTGGAAAACGTCGTGGACGCCATCGTGCAGCTGACCGACGGCGGCGCGGACTATTCCTTCGAATGCATCGGCAACACCAAGGTGATGCGCCAGGCGCTGGAATGCACGCACAAGGGCTGGGGCCGCAGCATCATCATCGGCGTGGCCGAGGCCGGTGCCGAGATCAGCACGCGCCCGTTCCAACTCGTCACCGGCCGCAAGTGGGAAGGCTCGGCCTTCGGCGGCGCCCGCGGCCGCACCGACGTGCCCAAGATCGTGGACTGGTACATGGAGGGCAAGATCGACATCGACAGCCTGATCACCCACACCATGCCGCTGGCCGACATCAACCACGGCTTCGATCTGATGAAGCGCGGCGAATCGATTCGCGGCGTGGTCATCTACTGACCGTGGCCCGGTAGCGCAAAAAGGTGCCCGCCATGGACCGCATGGAACCCCTGCGCCGGATCGAGGCCGGCGTGCTCGAAGTCGCGTACTTCGAGGCCGGCCCGGCCGATGGGCCGCCCGTGCTGCTGATGCACGGCTTTCCCTACGACATCCACGCCTATGCCGAGGTCGCGCCCATGCTGGCCGCGCAGGGCTGCCGCGTGGTGGTGCCCTTTCTGCGGGGCTACGGGCCGACGCGCTTTTTGAGCGATGCCACGCCGCGCTCGGGCGAACAGGCGGCGCTGGGCGGCGACCTGCTCGCGCTGCTGGATGCGCTGGCCATCGACCGCGCGGTGCTGGCGGGCTACGACTGGGGCGGGCGCGCAGCCTGCGTGGTCGCGGCGCTGTGGCCCGAGCGGTGTGCCGGGCTCGTTTCGCTCAACAGCTACAACATCCAGGACATCGCCCGGGCCATGGAGCCCGACACGCCGGCCAACGAGCACAGCCTCTGGTACCAGTACTACTTTCACAGCGCGCGCGGCCAGGCCGGGCTGGCGAAGGACCGGCGTGCGCTCACCCGGCTGCTGTGGCAACTGTGGTCGCCGACCTGGAAGTTCGACGACGCCACTTTCGAGCGCAGCGCCGCAGCCTTCGACAACCCCGACTTCGTGGACGTGGTGATCCACTCGTACCGCCACCGCTTCGGCCTGGTCACGGGCGACCCAGCGTTCGCCGAGATCGAGAACCGCCTGGCGGTGCAGCCCGCCATTCGCGTGCCCGCCATCACGTTCGATGGTTTGGACGACGGGGTCCGCCCGCCGGCTGACGCTTCGGCACACGCCGCGAAGTTCGCCGGGCTGCGCTCGCACCGCTGGGTGCCCGGCGCGGGGCACAACCTGCCGCAGGAGGCGCCCCAGGTTTTCGCCGACGCAGTGCTCGAACTGGTCAACGCGCAACTTTCTATCCGTTAACCCCATGACCTCACCTTTCAAAACCCCGTCGGAACACCACAGCTTCGGCGGCGTGCAGCGCTTTTACGAACACGAGTCCACCGAAATCGGCCTGCCGATGAAGTTCTCGGTGTACCTGCCACCGCAGGCCGCACAGGGGCCGGTGCCCGCGCTGCTGTACCTGGCCGGGCTGACGTGCAATGAAGAAACCTTTCCGGTGAAGGCAGGCGCTCAGCGCCGGGCCGCCGAACTGGGCCTGGCGTTGATCGCACCCGACACCAGCCCGCGCGGAGCCACGGTGCGAGCGTTGCCGGGTGCCACGGCCTGTTGGGACTTCGGCATCGGCGCAGGCTTTTACCTCGACGCCACGCAGGCGCCGTGGAACACCCACTGGCGCATGGAAAGCTATCTGGTGCAGGAGCTGCTGCCCCTGCTCGGCCAGCATCTGCCGATCGACCGGGAGCGGCTGGGCATCTTCGGCCACTCGATGGGCGGACATGGCGCACTGACGCTGGCGCTGCGCCATCCCGGCCTGTTCAAATCGCTATCGGCCTTCGCCCCCATCTGCGCGCCCACGCAATGCCCTTGGGGCGAAAAGGCGTTCACCGGCTATCTGGGTGCGGACCGCACGGCCTGGGGTGAGCACGACGCCACCGTGCTCATGGAGAACCAGCCGCTTGCGCCCTACCCGGCCGGCATCCTGATCGACCAGGGGCTGGGCGACAAGTTTCTGGCCGAGCAGCTGCACCCACAGCATTTCGAAGCCGCCTGCCAGGCCATCGGCCAGCCGCTCACCCTGCGCCGGCACGAGGGATACGACCACGGCTACTACTTCATCCAGACTTTCATGGACGACCATCTGGCGCACCACGCCAGCGTTTTGAACGGCTGACGCAGCGCGGGCTGGGGGCCCCGCGCCACCGGGCGGGCGCCAAAAGAGCCTCTTAATCTTGACTTAAGGCACGCGGCAAAGAATCCGCGCCATGCCTGACATCTTGCAGCCACCGTTGCGGGTTCTTACCCGCCAACGCGCCCCAACCGCCCGGCCCTTCGCTCCCACGCGGCGGCCCTGGCATCCCGCTGCAGTCATCGCTGTGGTCAGCCTCTGGCTGGCGACCGTGTGCAATGTGCACCTGTGGCAGGCGGTGATGGGGCTGCACGAATCGGGCGGCGCACGCGCTTGGGCGTTCTTGCTGATGTTCATGTCGGCGGTAGCGGCCGCCAATGCCGCCGTGCTCGGCCTGCTGGCCTGGGGCCGCCTTACCAAGCCGGTGCTGTCCATCGCCGTGCTGGCCGCCGCCTTCGGCACGTATTTCATGACGGCCTACGGCATCGTGATCGACACCGGCATGGTGACCAACGTGCTGCAGACCGATCCCCACGAAGCCGCCGACCTGCTCGACTGGCGCTTGCCACTCACCGTAGTGGCGCTGGCAGGGCCCGCCCTCTGGTGGCTGGCGCGCACGCCCATCAAGCCGCTGCGCTGGACCCGGCAGATCGCCTTTCACGCCTTGCTGCTGGTGGGTTCGCTAGCTTTGGTCGGCGGATCGGTGTTCGTGGTGTTCCAGGACTTTTCGTCCGCCATGCGCAACCACACGCAGTTGCGCTACCTGATCAACCCGCTCAACAGCCTCTATGCCGTGGGCAACGCCGCAGCCCGGCCTTTGCGCCAGGACGCCGGCCCGATGATGCCGCTGGGCCGCGATGCCAAGCTCGGCGCCACCTATGCGGGCCAGGCCAAGCCACCGCTGCTGGTGCTCGTGCTGGGCGAGACGGGCCGCAGCGGCAACTTCGGGCTCAACGGCTACGCCCGCCCGACGACGCCCGAACTGTCGGCTCGCACCGACCTCGTGAGCGCCCGCAATGCATGGTCCTGCGGCACCAGCACGGCGGCTTCGGTGCCGTGCATGTTTTCCAACCTGGGGCGCACAGCGTTCGAAGCACGCCATACCCGGTCCGAAGGGCTGCTCGACGTACTGCAGCACGCAGGCCTTGCCGTGCTGTGGGTGGACAACCAATCGGGCTGCAAAGGCGTGTGCGACCGCGTGGCCGAAGCCAGTACCTCCGCCAAGCCGAACGATCCCGAATGGTGCGCCGATGGCAAGGAATGCCTGGACGACATCATGCTCAAGGGCCTCGACGCCCGCATCGCCGCACTGCCCGCCGAGCAGCGTGCGCGCGGCACGGTGGTGGTGTTGCACCAGATGGGCAGCCACGGGCCGGCGTACTTCAAGCGCTCGCTGCCGTCGCAAAAGCCTTTCCAGCCCGAATGCCGCACCTCGGCCTTGCAGGAATGCCAGCGCCAGGAGGTGGTGAACGCCTACGACAACAGCATCGTCTCGACCGACCATTTCCTGAACGCCACGCTGCAATGGCTTGCAGCCCGTTCCGGCACCGAGCAGACCGCCATGATGTACGTGGCCGACCATGGCGAATCGCTGGGCGAGAACAACCTCTATCTGCACGGCATGCCGTACAGCATCGCGCCGGACGTGCAAAAGCACGTGCCGTGGATCACCTGGCTATCGCCGGCCATGCAGTCGCGCACCGGCACATCGACCGCCTGCCTGCAAAAGGACCTGAGCGATCGGCGCATCTCGCACGACAACTATTTTCACTCCATCCTGGGGCTGATGGACGTGCAGACCAGCGTGTACGAAAAGTCGAACGACATGTTCGCGCCGTGCCGCGCGGCATCGATGGGCTGACCAATCGACCCGCCGCACCTGCCCGCCCCGCGGCGACAATCCGCGCATGAATCTGCGGTTCGTCGAAGCATTCCATTGGGCAGCGTCCCTCAAGAGCATCACGCGGGCAGCGGAAAAGCTGCACATCACGCAATCGGCCTTGTCCAGCCGCATCGCCGCGCTGGAAGACGAATTGGGCGTGATCCTGCTGGACCGGCGCGAGCGCGTCTTTCGGCTGACGGCGGCGGGCCAGCGGTTTCAACTGCTTGCGGTGCGCCTGCTGGAGCTGCAGCGCCAGGTCAAGGAAGAACTGGGCACCAGCCCGCACGCACCGGTCGCGCTGCGCATCGGCGCCATCGAATCGGTGGTGCACACCTGGCTCACGGGCTGGCTGCAAGAGGTGCGCAAGGCCCGCCCCGACTTCGAGCTGGAGCTCACCGTGGAAACATCGCCCGTGCTGGTGGACCAGGTGCGGCGCGGGGCGCAGGACCTGGTTTTCACCTCACTCCCGGCCACCGACACCGCCGTGCGCACCCGGCTCATGCCTTCGCTGGAACTGGTGTTCGTCGGTCACAAGAGCCTGCACGCCGCCGGGCGCTACGACCTGCAGCGGCTGGCGCAGCATGACCTGATCACCTTCCAACGGGGCTCCCACCCGCACCAGGCGCTGCTGCAGTTGTTCCAGGAATCGGACGTGGCCGTGCCGCGAATCCACGCGATTTCATCCATTTCGGCCATGCTGCAGCTGATCGAAGCAGGGTTCGGCATCGCCGTTTTGCCCCGCGCGGTGACGCAAAGGCTCTCGCATCGCATACCGCTGCACATTCTGCGGGCCTCGTGCACCTTGGCGGACCTGCCGATCCATGCCAGCTACCGCGAAGACCCGGGCTCCGGAATCACCGAATCGGTGCTCGAATCCGCCCAGGCGTACGTCGCGAACGCAAAACCTGCCCGGAAAAAGCGCACGCCGGGCTGAATGCACTCGCCCGGTGCAAGGCACTCCGGGAAAGCCCGGATGGCCTCGGCACCAATTTCGCCTTATTGAAAATTCATGGGTCGTCATCGATTTTTTCGATGAGCTTCCTTCAGAATTTTGCGTTGGATTCCAACGCGTCCGGCTTCCAGAATCCGCGGCATTGCAACCACCGTAAGGCCCGCCGAAACGGGCTTCACCACCATGCCGTCCCACGCTTTCTCTCCCTCCCCCGACACGGCACACCGGCTGACCGCCCGCTCCAGCGCCAGCGAAGTGCGCGCTGCCATCCGCACCGGGCATTTCGTGGACCACACGAGCGGCCTGGCCAGCGAGTACGTGCAGGTCAACCTGGTGATCCTTCCCGAGGCGCTGGCCACCGACTTTCAGCGCTACTGCGAACGCAACCCCCGCGCCTGCCCCGTGCTGGGCATCAGCGAGCCGGGATCGTTCGCTTTGCCCGCGCTGGGGCACGACATCGACCTGCGCACCGACGTATCGCGCTACGCCGTGTGGCGCGACGGCGTGCAGATCGATGCCCCCATCGACCTGCACGCCCATTGGCGCGACGATCTGGTGACCTTCGCCCTCGGGTGCTCGTTCTCGTTCGAGCACGCGCTGCTGGCCGAAGGCATTCGCCTGCGCCATGTGGACGAAGGACGCAACGTGGCCATGTACCGCACCGACCGCGCCACCGAACCCAGCGGCGTGTTTCGCGGCCCGCTCGTGGTCTCCATGCGCCCCATGCCCGCGGCGGACGCGATCCGCGCCGTGCAGATCACCTCGCGCCTGCCCCAGGTGCACGGCGCCCCGGTGCACCTGGGCGACCCGTCGCTCATCGGCATCCGCGATCTCTCCAGGCCAGACTACGGCGATGCGGTGGACGTTCGGCCTGATGAGATTCCGGTGTTCTGGGCCTGCGGCGTCACCCCGCAGGCCGCCATCGCCGCAGCGCGGCCGGCGTTCTGCATCACCCATGCGCCAGGGCACATGCTGGTAACCGACCTGCTCAACCGCGACCTGGTTACCGGCTGACGCACACCGTCCGGCCAGCCCTTCAGCCCCGCGCTCACCACAACAGCCCAAAGCACGTTTCCCAGCGATGTGCGAGGCTCGGGCCAGGGGTTTTGCTACCACTTCGGCCGCGCCATCGGCCCGCCCCATCTGCCCGGCCCTGGTCGGCACGCTCAGCAACACGATGCCGCTGGGTCAGACCATCGGCTGGATCACGGCGATCTGCCATGGGCTCGTCATCATCGCGGCCCTGGCACTGCCGGAAACCTTGGGGCGCGAACTCAGCCCCGGAACCGAAACGGTCCCTTGAGTTTGTTCAAGGATTGCGCGGTGCGGAAAGGCTCAACGCAGCAACCTTTTTGCGCACCGCACGCGCCCTTCAGGTACGCATCGCGCACGTAACTTGCATATGTATCAAACCGTTGCTAACAGCCGACAGCGTGGCTTGCCGACTGGCTTACAACCTGTTTTCACGGCCATACTTCGCTGGACTCCAACACTTTCTGTTACGCCTTCCTGAAAGGACCCCTCCATGAAAAAACTGACCTTGCGGCAGAAGCTGTGGCTTCCGCTGGTCCTCGCGCTGCTGGGGCTTCTGGCGCTGACCTTCGTGAACGCGTGGCAGACGCGGCAGATCCAGTACGACTCCCGCCAATCGGCGCTGGCAGACATCACCGACATGGCCCTCACGGTGATCAGCGACTACGAAAAGCAGGCCCAGGCCGGCAAGATGAGCCAGGAAGAAGCCCGCAGCGCCGCCCTGGCGCGCGTGGCCTCGCAGCGCTACGGCAAGGACGGCTACGTGACCGTGATCGGGGCCGACTCCATCATGGCCATGCACCCCATCAAGGCCGAGCTGAACGGCAAGAACATGATCGGCTTCAAGGATGCCAAGGGCAACCTGCTGTACGTGAACATCGCCGCCACGGGCGCTTCGGCCAAGGGCCGCGGGTTCCTCGAATACTGGTGGCCGCGCCCGGGCAGCGACGCGCCCAGCCCCAAGATCGGTTACGTGGTGCGCTTCAAGCCCTGGAACTGGGACCTGGTGGCCGGTGACTACGTGGACGACATCGAACAGGCCTTCCGCTCCTCGCTGTACCGCGCCATCGGGCTGCTCGCGCTGCTGGGGCTGGTGATCTCGGCGCTCACCGGTCTGGTGGTGCGTGACATCGAACGCTCCGTGGGCGGCGAACCCCGCGCCGCGGCCGGCGCCGCGATGCGCATGGCCGACGGCGACCTGCAGGCGGACATTCCCCTGCGCGCCAACGACGAGCACAGCCTGATGTACGCCATCGGCTTCATGCGCGACCGGCTCGCCAGCATCCTGCACCGCATCCAGCAGGCCACCAGCACCATCGACCACGCCGCGAGCGAAATCGCCCAGGGCAATGGCGACCTGTCCCGCCGCACCGAGCAGCAAGCCTCGTCGCTGCAGCAGACCGCCTCCAGCATGGAAGAACTGACCGCCACCGTGCGCCAGAACGCCGACAACGCCCGCCAGGCGGCGCAATACGTCTCCAGCACCGCCCAGACCGCCGTGCAAGGCGGCCAGGTCGTCAACCAGGTGGTGGAGACCATGCGGTCCATCAGCGCCAGCTCGCGCAAGATCAACGAGATCATCGGCGTGATCGACGGCATCGCCTTCCAGACCAACATCCTCGCGCTCAATGCCGCGGTGGAAGCGGCCCGGGCCGGCGAACAGGGCCGCGGCTTCGCAGTGGTGGCCTCCGAAGTGCGCGGGCTCGCCCAGCGCAGCGCGGCCGCCGCCAAGGAGATCAAGACGCTCATCAGCGAATCGGTGAACGAAGTGCACACCGGCTCCGAACTGGTCGAAAAAGCCGGCAAGACGATGGGCGAAGTGGTCGAGTCGGTGCACCGCATCTCGGGCCTGATGGAAGGCATCGCCTCCGCCAACGTGCAGCAGACCGCCGGCATCGAAGAGGTGAACCGCGCCGTCTCGCAAATGGACGAGATGACGCAGCAGAACGCCGCCATGGTGGAAGAAGCCAGCGCCGCCACGTCGGCCATGGCTTCGCAGGTGGCGGTGTTGCGCGAAGCGCTGGCCGTGTTCCAGCTGAGCGAGGCCACGCTGCTGGCCGCCGAGCGCCACGCGCCGGCACCAGCGCCCACGGCTTCGCTGCGGTCGGCCACGAACACGCGCCTGATCCGGGCCTGATCCGCGTTGACCCCATAAAAAGCGGGCCCGGCAGCACTACGCTGCCGGGCCCGCTTTTCTTTGTGGCGCCGCCGTGCGCCTTGCGGGGCTGCGAGGCTAAGGGGAAGGCGCCAGCACCGGCGCCGGGCGGCGCAGCAGCAACAGCCCGAACAAGGGCGCGGTGATGTACATCAGCACCGAATAAATGGCCGCCGGCAGGGCCAGCGTATAGCTGCCCAGCACGCTCAGCGCCACGAAGATCGCCAGCGTCGAGTTGTGGATGCCGATCTCATAGCTCACCGCCGTCGCCATGGGCTTGTCCAGCCCGGCCGCCCGGCTCACGTAGTAGCCCGAGAGCAGGCTCACCAGGTTGAACACCAGCACCGCCGGGCCGATCTCGGCAAAGGTGTTGGCGATCGAGTTCCATTCCTTGGCGATCGACAAAATGGACACCACCGCCAGCACCAGGGCGCTGAAGACCTTCACCGGCTTTTCCATGCGCGCCGCGAAGGCCGGCCAGCGCGCGGCCGCCGCCATGCCCAGCACCACCGGCACCAGCACGATGGCGATCACCTCGATGAGCTTGCCGGTCTGGATCGGCACCACCTGCCCGCTCTGGGCGAAGTGGGCGATGGACGCGTTGGCGATCAGCGGCAGCGTCACGATCGACAGCAGCGTGTTCACCGCCGTGAGCGAGATGTTCATCGCCACGTTGCCCCCGAACAGGTGCGAGAACAGGTTGGCCGAGATGCCGCCCGGCGACGCCGCCAGCAGCATCAGGCCGATGGCGAACATGGGCGACAGCCCGAACACGCGGATGATCGCGTAGCACAGGATCGGCAGGCACACCACCTGCAGCCCCAGCGCAATGCCCACGGCTTTCGGGCTTTGCAGCAGCCGCCGGAAGTCGGCCACCCGCAAGGTGAGGCCGAGCCCGAACATGACCAGCGCCAGCGCGCCGAACAGAAAACGCGTGACGATGAGGGTGCTGTCCATGGGGCAGCCCGGTCAGTCGCGGTAGCCCGGATCGACGCGGTCGAGCTTGCGGATCAGCGAGGGCCAGACGAACTGCCCGCCCAGGCCGCCGGTCTGCACCTTCATCGCATGGCCGACGCCGTCCACGATCTGCGGGTGCACGCGCGTCAGTTCGCCGCCGCCGGACTGCGCGGCGATCTGGATCTGGCAGGTGTTCTCGAACGTGTACATCGAAAGAAACGCATCCGCCACCGTTTTGCCGCAGGTGAGCAGGCCATGGTTGCGCAGCATCAGGAAATTGGCGCGGCCCAGGTCGGTCTGCAAGCGCGCCTTCTCGTCGTCGCGGATCGCCACGCCTTCGTAGTCGTGGTACGCCAAGGAGGCGAGCACGAAGGTCGATTGCTGGCTGATGGGCAGCACGCCGTCTTTCTGCGCGCTCACGGCGATGCCGGCGCGGGTGTGCGTGTGCAGCACGCATTGAACGTCTTCGCGCACCGCATGCACCGCGCTGTGGATCACGAAACCCGCGGGGTTCACCGGATAAGGCGACTCGATCACCTTGTTGCACTGCGAGTCCACCTTGACCAGGCTCGATGCCGTGATCTCGTCGAACATCAGGCCGTAGGGATTGATCAGAAAGTGGTGCTCAGGCCCGGGCACCCGCGCGCTGATGTGGGTGAAGACCAGGTCGCTCCAGCCGTAGAGGGCCACCAGGCGGTAGCAGGCGGCCAGATCGACGCGCAACTGCCACTCCTCGGCGGAAACCAGTTGCCGGACTTCGTTGGGGGTGATCGCATTCATGAAGGCTCTTTCGATGGGGCATGGGTGTTTGCATGGGCATGGAACGCCATGCGTAGAAAAGGCGACACGGCGATACGGCGACACGGCGCCGCGCGCCGCGCCATCAGGCCGCGGCCGGCTGCTGCTGCTGCTGCTGCGGCTGCGACTGCGGCTGCAGCGCCGCCTTGTAGAGGCTCTGTCGCGGCTGGCCCAGCACGCGCTGCAGCATGGGCATGAAGGCATCGAGCGGCAGGGTTTCCGCCTTCGGGTCGAACGCCGGGTTGTCGTACAGCTCGCAAAAATCAGCGGTCTGCTGGTAGTGCGGGTGCTCCCGGAAGTTGTCGCGCAGATTGCGGTCCAGGCCGATGTGGTGAAAGAAATAGTGGCCCTGGAAGATGCCGTGGTTCTGCACCATCCAGTGGTTGGCCTCGCTCACGAACGGCTTCAGGATGGCCGCCGCGATGTCGGGGTGGTTGAACGACCCCAGCGTGTCGCCGATGTCGTGCAGCAGCGCGCACACCACGTATTCCTCGTCGCGGCCGTCGCGCAGCGCACGGGTGGCGGTCTGCAGCGAATGGGTGTAGCGGTCCACCGGAAAGCCGCCGTAATCGCCCTCCAGAATGCGCAGGTGGGCCGCCACCCGGTCCGGCAGGCCGCGCGTGAACTGCATGAATTCGCCGCCGATGGTCTGCCAGTCTTCGCGCGTGCTGTCCTGCATGCGCGCGAAGGTCGCTCGTTTGCTGTCGTGCATATCGTTGTCTCCGTGGGGGAACGGGGCCACTGTAGGCCGGCCCCGGCGCGCCAACTGTCCAATAATTGACAGTTCGACCCCTTGGTTTACCCGGCTCTGCCTCGCCCATCCATGCCCCTGAAACCCCCGCTTTCGCCGGCCCACCGCCGCACCATGGAGCGCAATCCCTGGTTCGCTGCGCTGCCGGCCGCGCAACGCGACGCCCTGCTGGGCGCGGCGGAACTGGTGCACCTGCAACGCGGGGCCATGCCCTTTCGGCAGGGCGATCCGGTGGGTGCGGCGGGCAGCGGGTTCTATGGCCTGCTGGCCGGCACGCTCAAGATTTCCACCCTGCGCGACGATGGTCGCGAGGCGATCCTCGTGCTGCTGGAGCCGGGCAACTGGTTCGGGGAGATCACCCTCATCGACGGCTCGCCGCGCACCCACGACGCCACGGCGCTCACCGGGGTGGACCTGCTCGTGGTGCCGCCCGCCGCCTTCGCCGCGCAGATGGGCGACCCCGTGTTCGCCAACGCCATGGCCACCTTGCTCGCATCGCGCGTGCGCGGGCTGTACAGCATGATGGAAGACGCCACCCTGCGCGGCCTGCGCGTGCGGGTGGTGCACCGGCTGCTGGCCCTGGCGCGCGGCGACGCCACCCAATCGGCCACGCTGCGGCCCAGCGTGGTCGTGCCGCAAGAGGCGCTCGCCATGATGCTGGGCGTGACGCGGCAGACGCTCTCGAAAGAACTCAACGCGCTCGCGCAGGAAGGCCTGATCGGCCTGCACTACCGCCGCATCGAACTGCTGAGCCTCGAAGCCCTGCAGCGCGTGGGCGGCGCGGGCTGAGCAGGATCAGCAAGCTGAACGCTTTCAGCCGCTGAACACCGCCGTGCGGCCCTGCGCCGCGGGCCGGGCCTGCATGCGCTGCGCCAGGGCCTGAATGCCCGCTTCGCCCTGCGCCAGCGCCTGCCGGCTGGTGTGCACCGAATATATGCCGGTCACCAAGTCGTGCGGGTGCGGCTTGGCAGAGCCGAGCACGAACACCGCACTGCGGTCCGGCGACGCCTGCAGGGCGATGGAGCCCGTCGGCCCGAACACCGCCATTTCGCCCGCGCTCACCGCGTTAGCGCCCACGAGCCGGCCGTGGCTCACCGCCAGCCAGGCGGCCTCGTGCCCCTCGGGCGGCTCGTAAGTCCAGGCCTGGCCGGGCTGCAGCGTCACCAGCAGGTAGTTGATGCCGGCCGGCGCGCGCACCGGGCTGACAGCGCCCACATGGTTGCCCACGATCACCGTGACCGGGCCGCTTTGCTGCATGGCGCGGGCCTCGATGTACTGGCTATCGACCGGGCCGTTCTCCAGCTCGGGCGGCAAGGCCAGCCACAGCTGAAACCCCGCCACCCGCGCCGACGTGCCGGCCGACATCTCCTTGCCGTGCCACACGCCGCCGCCGGCACGCATCCACTCCACGCCGCCGTAGCCCAGCTCGCCCTCGCCCGAGGCCGGGTCGTCGAAGCGCAGGTCTCCCTCGGTCACCACCGTGACGGTGGCCAGCCCCGAATGCGGATGGATTGGCATGCTGCCCGCAAACGACGCATCGCCCTCGAACAGGTCCAGGAACACGAAAGGCTTCAGCACCTGGCCCAGGTCGCCAGGGCTCATCAGCCGGACGATGGGGCCGTGGCCGCGGCCCCGGGTGCGCTGCACGATGGTTCGCTGGGCCGTGGGGGAAAGCAATGCGGACATGGGGCGCTCCTGAAAAAAATGGAAGGCCGGAAACCCTTCCGGCGGTACCGCGGCGCACTGCGCTGCGATCGGTTCATCCAATGTAGGGAGCCTTGACCCATCGGTGAAGCCTATTTTATTAGATATGATCCATCGACAAAAACGATAGGTGGTACTAAACATGCTCGATGGCGTCTCGCTCGATCACCTGCGCATCCTGGTCGCCGTGGTGGAAGCCGGCAGTTTCTCGGCCGCCGGGCGCCGCGTTGGCCGGGCGCAGTCGGTCGTCAGCCAGGCCATCGCGGGGCTGGAGGCGCAACTCGGCGTCACGCTCTTCACCCGGGCCGCGCGCCTGCCCGTTCTCACGCCCGAAGGGGTGGCGCTTGCCAGCCGGGCCCGCGACATCGTGCGCGCGGCCGACACCCTCAAGGCCGAGGCCCGCGCCATGGCGGCGGGCCTGGAACCCGAGCTGTCCGTCGTCATCGATGTGATGTTCCCCATGGCCGCGCTGACCGACGCCATCGCCGCCTTCGCGGTCGCCTTCCCCAACACCGCCTTGCAGTTGCAGGTCGAGGCCCTGGGCGCCGCCGCCCAGTGGGTGCTCGACGGCCGCTGCCGCGTTGGCGTGATGGGCTCCATGCCCATCGTCCCGCCCGAGTTCGAACAGGTGCGCCTCATGGCCGTGCCCATGGTCACCGTGGCCGCCCCGGGCTCGCCGCTGGCGCAGCACACGGGCCGGCTCGGCCCGCAGGAGCTGAAAGGCCAAGTCCAGCTCATCCTGACCGACCGCTCCGCCCTCACCGCCGGGCGCGACTTCGGCGTGCTGGGCGACACCGTGTGGCGCCTGGCGGACATTGGTGCCAAGCACGCCTTTTTGCGCGCGGGCCTGGGCTGGGGGCACATGCCGCTGCCCATGGTGGAAGACGACCTGCGCGATGGGCGCCTGGTGCGCATCGAGGTGGACACCGGCGTCGTCGGCGACCCGATGCTGGAGATGAAAGCCGTTTATCGCCGCGATGCGCTGCCCGGGCCGGCGGGGCGATGGCTCATCGAACGGCTGCGGCAGTACCCCGCCTGCGAACCAGCGCGCGCCAAAGGCTCTTCCTGAAGATCATTGCCAGCACACCGCCCGCCAATGGCCCGCCTAGCCGTCCACCGGCTCGTGCGGCGTCTCCAGCGTGAGCTGGTAGAAAGCCGCATCCAGCCAGCGCCCGAACTTGAAACCTACCTGCGGCATGGTGCCCGTGTGCACGAAGCCCATCTGCCGGTGCAGCCGAATGCTTCCCTCGTTGGTCGCATCGATGCACCCCACCATCGCGTGAACGCCCGCCGCCCTGGCCCGCTCCACCAACGCCCGCAGTAGCAAGCCCCCGAGGCCCCGGCCCCGGCTGTCCTTGTGCACATACACGCTGTGTTCGACCGTGTACTTGTACGCAGGAAACGCCCTGAACGTGCCCCAAGAGGCAAAGCCCAGCAACTCACCCCGTTCATCGACAGCCCCCACCACCGGAAAACCGTTGGCCCGCTTGGTGGCGAACCACGTCGCCATCGCAGAGCGCGGCCGGGGCACATAGTCGTAGAGCGCGGTCGAATTGACGATGGCGTCGTTGAGGATGCAGAGAATGGCGTCCGCATGGGCCTCTTCGGTGCAGTCGATCAGCCGGAGGTCTTTGGCAAGGGTCTGGGTCATGGGTGGAAGCTCGCAGAGTCGTGATGGGTCAAAATTTCCGGCGATACCGCTGTCGCCCGGCCTCCCGCCTTCTGGACAAGGCCATCGCCGTTTCCAATAAAGTAGAAATTCATTCCATCTTACTGGAACCGATAAAGCGTCCCCCTTCAAACGATGGCCTGCCCTGCCCTGAGGATTCAACGACATGTCCGCCAAACCCTCTGCCCCTGCCGCACCCTCTGGCGCCTCCGTTCTCTTATGGCGCCGAACCGATATTCACGGCCTGGAGCGCCTGGTGCTCCACATCGCGCCAGACAGCATCACGGCGGTGTCCACCGTGCTCTGCCTGGAAGACGGCGGTTTTCAACTGGAACATCGCTGGCGGCTTACCCCGGATTGGCGCGCCCAATCCGTCCACGTGCGATGCTGGAGTGCGCAAGGCCACGCCCGCCTGGCGCTGGAGCGTGCCGGCCCCGGCTGGACCGTGGACGGCGTGCCCCGTCCCGACCTGGACGGCGCCGAAGAGCCCGACCTCTGCGCCACCCCGTTCTGCAACACCTTTGCGATCCTGCGCACGCCGCAGGCCACAGGGGCCAGCCTCACGCTGGACACGGCCTTCATCGACGCGCCCACGCTGACCGTCACGCGGTCCCGCCAGCGATACGACCGGCTGGGGCCGCGGCGCCTGCGCTATGTGGACCTGGGCCTGTTCGCCGGCTTCGAAGCCGAACTCACGGTGGATGACAACGGCTTGGTGGAATGCTACGAAGGCCTGTTCGAGCGGTTGTACCCGCCGGCCTGACGCTGGGCCTGAGAACCATCGCGGCGGCCTGTTAACGTCGGTGCCGCCAGCCCACCCGCCGCTGCGCGCCGGCATAGCCGCCGCCAAGACTTCCAAGGCCCCCATTGACCCGTCCTTTGATCAGCCGCTCGACCCGTAGCTTTATCCGTCCGCTGTTCCGCACCCTTCCCGTCCTCGCTGTCTTGCTGGCAGTGCTGTTCACCTCAGCGGCGAACGCTGCGGACTGCCCCGAGGTGCTGCTGGGCGACTACTCCGACACCGCCGACGGTCCCGCCATCGTTCGTGTCGAAAGCGCCAACGGCCGTGTGCAGACGCGGCAGAAGGACGCCAATGGCCAATGGAGCACCGCAGTGTTCGACAGCCCCGTCGTGCCGCCGCATGAGGTGCGCAGGCTCATCGGCCCCATCGGCCGCTCGGTGCCGGTGTGCGGGCTGGGCGTGCAAGGCGGCGTGTTGCTCAAGCTCCCGGTCGGGCATGAATACGCCGTCAGCAGCGCCACCGAAAAATCCACCGTGCCCCAGAAAGCCGTGACCGGCTACCTGGTCTACCAGGCCAGCGGGTTCGCCGTGTCGGCGACCGACCTGTTCCCCGTGGCGCGCCAAGGCGCATCGCCCTTACCACCGCCGCCGCCTTCCAAAGCGGCCGTCGGCCTGGAAGTGCCCGCGTTGCCCGTCTGCGCAGGCCAGCGCCTGCCCGACATGAACCAGGCCGCCTTCGACGCCCTGCCCGCCACTGAAAAAAACCGGTTTCATCGGATGGAGGCCCCCGCGCAAACGCGGTTCGTGTGCGGGCAGCATCTGAACGACTTGATGAGCCAGGACACCTTCCTCAGCCCCGCCCTGGGCGCATCGCGCGGCGACACCCTCAACAGAATCACCGCCTTGCTGCATGCCGGGCAAATCCCCCGCAATGCGGCCGGAGAAGCGGCGTGGGTCACCGCATCGCAGGGCCTGCTCGCCCACAACCGGGCCACCGGCAAGGAGGCCATTCCGTTCCAGAACGAGTACTACGCGCTCTTCATCCGCGACATCGCGCCGCACCTCGGCGATGCAGCGGACAGCACCCTCAACCTCTCCCCGCTGGTCTACCTGCTCAAGGAAATGGTCCTGCTGCCGCCCGAGCTTGGCACCCTCGCGCTGAAAGCACTGGGCCAAAAAGGTTTGCTGCGCCGCACTTCGGACACCTCTGGCGAAACCATCGCGGTCCAGCTCCTGCAGCACAGCACCCCCACCATCCCGCCAGAGACCTTTGCGTTCCTGCTGGCCGAGGCCGGCCCCGGCGCCGCCAATCATTCAGGGGTGATGACCACGCTGATCGACAACCCCAGCGCCGAACGCATCCAGCTGATGCTGAACGCCGGCGCCCAGCCGGCCCAACGCGGCTGGCTGGCGAGAGCCCGCGCCAATCCCGCCGCCGCGTCCACCGTATACCCCTTGCTCTTGAACGCCGCAGCGGCCAATGCCCGGTCCAGCCCCGAACAGGCCCGCCGCTTCAGCGACGAGATCACCATGGTGCTCGGCAAGCTGTTGAAGCGCTGCCCCACAGAGCTCGCGGACTGGAAAGAGATCGACCGGCTGGTAGAGCAAGGCGCCAGGGTGCGCGGCGTGTTCGACAACCAGGCGTTTTCTGAAACCAACCTTGCCGTCTATGCCCTGCGCTGCCCCGATGGTTTTGAAGCGCTGCTGCAGCGGGGCCTGCCGCTGGACGCCAACTACCCCTACCCCGAGTACGCGGGCAAACGGCAGGACACGCCGCTGCTCATGTACGTGACCGTGCTGCTGGAAGACTACCCACCGCAACCCAGCACGCTGAAGGCCATGCTCACCCGGCACAACAACGCCAACGTGCGCCCCGCGTGCGAAGGCTGCAACCTGTTGAGCCCGCTGGAAATGGCCGTCCAGGCCGGCCATGTCGATGTGGTCAAAGTGCTTCTGGATTTCGGCGCCGACCCGAACGACCCGAACAAGGACGGCCGGCCCGCGTTCATCCGCGCCCTGGTGTCCAACAGCGTGGAAATGCTGCAGGTGATGAATGCGAAGAAAAAGCTGGACGTGCACCGCGTGGACCACAAAACCATCTCCATGCTGGCCTGGGCGAACTGCCTGGGGGCGAAGGAGGCAGCGGCGTGGCTGGCGCGTGAAGGGGCGGTGAGCCAGGGAGAGGCGCTGTGCCAGAAGCGGTGATACCGGGCAGGTGTCGGCGCTGGGGCCGGGAACAGTCAGGCGATGCGGCATCGCAGGCCGGCGAGGAAGCGAGCGCCGCACATTCGTTCGGGGGAAGAAAGGGCCAAGGCCTGGGACGCGGAGCGAAAGAACGCGAACGGCGACTTTGAGTGAAATTGGGCTCCAGCGCAATTAGCACTAGGGTGTATAGCTATATAAATAATAGCAATCCGCTAGAGCCCTGTTGGAATGCGGACTGCCGACTGGTGACCGGCGACTAACGCCTACCGATGCCCGCAGCACTGGCCGCGCCGAACCGCCCAGAGACTGCCCGCTTGTCCTTCGCACTGAACGCAGAAAGGCACCCATGATCCCGCTGTCACCCCCGCAAGAGAACCCGCCCGCCGCCGAACATGCCCGCGCACCACACGGGGTGTGCAGGTGCTGCGAAACAGGGCGCCGGAGGCCGCAAGCCTTCTTCATCAAGACCAAGGCGCGCCCTGGTTAGCAGGATGCGGTGGTACAGATGCTGCGGGACATCCGGGCCTGCGTCGAAGCCGAACCCGCCACGGGTTTGTGGTTCGCCGTTCGGTTTTCGGTATGCGCGCGGCGATCCCCGTCTTGAATACGTCCGCCAGATGAGCATCTGATCCACGGAAAGCGCCCAGCACCGTTGAAGCTTTCCTGGGCGTCAGCAACACTGGCAGCCGCCGGCACCGCTTTTCGAACTACGGCCTGAAGCGAGCAGCGGCCTACCAAGCTAGGGCTACCGCTATCCGTAGCCGAGCAGGGCGCATGCAGCCGTGGCCACAGGCATTGTTTGCCTCTGGATAAGCCGTCAAACGGGCGCGCCACTGGCATCCATAAAATCCATTCAGCGTCTACCTCCCCAATTCGCCATTCGATCCCCCTCTACCGCCATGCCAGCCATCCCTCCCAAACACCCCCAGTACACCTTCGGCGAGACCTTCTCCGGACTGTCGACCTTCGATCTGGTGGACGACACGCTGTACATCCTCTACACCGGCAACGACGACGCGGCGTTGGGCCCGCGCCAGCTGCTGCGTAGCTTCGACCTGCGCTCCGAGGACAGCAAGCACGAATGGGCGGGCCTGAACCGCATGGAGCGCACCACCGCGCGCGACGCCTCGTGCGACACCTGGGTCGATGGCGACGCCTACGTCATCTGCGGCGACACGCCCGAGCTGCTCGACCGGAACACCTTCGAGGTTCTCTACTCCGAGCGAGATGGGCTGCTGCAGGAGGGCTGGGACGACTACTCCTGGATCCACTACTGGGGTGGCGTGGTGTACCGCTTTGTCGACCTTGGCAATCCGGGCAGCGGCATCGACGTGGTCAGCCTGCAGGGCGGCACGCCCAAGGTGGTGGAGCACCTGGACGTGGATATCGACCCCTCCGGCACTGGCCATGGGCAGTACATCGCCGGCCTGCGCGAGGGAGGCGGCGCAGCGGTGTATGCGCTGGGTGAGCGGCGCTATGTGTTCGAAGCTGCCGAAGACGGCGTGCACTACCGCCACGGGCGGCAGACCAATGGCGTGGCCTTCGAAGGCGGCCGCGTGTTCTTCCTGCTGGGCGACACCCTGCTGGTCGGCAGTCTGGCCACTGGCGAGGTGCTGCACCGCATCAACTACCTTGCGTTGCCCAGGTTTCAGCAGTACCTGCAGGAGCACGGCCGTGAGGAACAGGCTTCGTTCGCCGCGGAAATGGCCGTGCTGGGCGACAAGGTCTTTCTGGGTGGCACCTGGCTGCGCGGCTACCTGCTGTGCATCGACCTGGCCTTGGGCGATGCGGCTTGGCTGCGGGCCAGCGCGCATCAGATCGAAACGCTGACGGCCCGGGGCGACTTGGTCTACGGCCTGGAAACCCTGGTACCGACCGCGTGGGATATCCATACTGGCGAGCCCGCCTGGCAGTCGGAGCAAAGCATTCGCGGCCACCGCGTGCAGATCAACGACCGCTGGCTGGTGATCGCAGGCTCCAAGGGCGACACGCACTGCTATCCGTTGAAGACACCGTACCTGACCAAGCAGTCTGGGTGACCGTCGGCAGGCAGCGCAAAAGGGTTGCCGACCGCAGTCAGGCCGTCCCGTGCACGACGTGTTGGGGGCAATGCCCGGTCCAGCCCCGAACAGGCCCGCCGCTTCAGCGACGAGATCACCATGGTGCTCGGCAAGCTGTTGAAGCGCTGCCCCACAGAGCTCGCGGACTGGAAAGAGATCGACCGGCTGGTAGAGCAAGGCGCCAGGGTGCGCGGCGTGTTCGACAACCAGGCGTTTTCTGAAACCAACCTCGCCGTGTATGCCCTGCGCTGCCCCGATGGCTTTGAAGCGTTGCTGCAGCGGGGCCTGCCGCTGGACGCCAACTACCCCTACCCCGAGTACGCGGGCAAACGGCAGGACACGCCGCTGCTCATGTACGTGACCGTGCTGCTGGAAGACTACCCGCCGCAACCCAGCACGCTGAAGGCCATGCTCACCCGGCACAACAACGCCAACGTGCGCCCCGCGTGCGAAGGCTGCAACCTGTTGAGCCCGCTGGAAATGGCCGTCCAGGCCGGCCATGTGGATGTGGTCAAAGTGCTGCTGGATTTCGGCGCCGACCCGAACGACCCGAACAAGGACGGCCGGCCTGCGTTCATCCGCGCCCTGGTGTCCAACAGCGTGGAAATGCTGCGGCTGATGAACGCGAAGAAGAAGCTGGACGTGCACCGCGTGGACCACAAAACCATCTCCATGCTGGCCTGGGCGAACTGCCTGGGGGCGAAGGAGGCAGCGGCGTGGCTGGCGCGTGAAGGGGCGGTGAGCCAGGGAGAGGCGCTGTGCCAAAAGCGGTGATACCGGGTAGGTGCCGACGCTGGAGTTGGCAACAGTCAGGCGCTTTGGCATTGCAGGCCGGCGGCGAAGCGGGCGCTGCACATTCGTTCGGGGGAAGAAAGGGCCAAGGCCTGGGACGCGGAGCGAAAGAACGCGAACGGCGCCTTTGAATGAAATCGGGCTCCAGCGCAATTAGCACTAGGGTGTATAGCTATATAAATAATAGCAACCCGCTAGAACCGCGTTGGACTGGCGATTCGCGATTCGCGACTGGTGACCAGCGACTAACGCCTGCCCCCCCCGCAGCGCTGGCCTTGCCGAACCGCTCAGAGGCTGCCAGCTTGTGTCGGCGGCTGGCCATGTATTCGCGCGTATTCGTGGCTGAACTGCGAGGCGCTTTCATACCCACCTCGAAAGCGACCTAGCTCATGCTTTAGCCCTGCGACCGGATCAGGCGGTGCGCCTCCATCAACCGCAGGTGCTTTTGGAACTGCAGCGGCGACAGCGAGGTGATGGCACGAAAGTGCAGGTGAAACGCCGAGCGACCCATGCCGCCTGCCGCTGTCAGGCGCTCGATGGACACCGGCTGCGCGGGGTCGGCACGCAGGATCGCCACGGCGCGAGCAATGCGGCGCGCGTGGCTGTCGGGCAAGCCATGTTGGCGAATCGCAGCGCCCTTGGCGGGCGAACCAGCGGGCATGGCACTCCGGCGAGCCCATGACCAGATCGGTGCTCACTGCGGTGTCAGAGTTCCAACAGACACACATCTCCACCGAGCTCTTGCCACTCATCCTTAAGGGGTGGCGTGCCCGCGTGCTGAGTCTTTACCAATCACAATCATTGAGTTGTCACGACGCAAAAAGTTATTGACCAGAAGGTCTGAGACCACTGCGTTGACAGCATTCTTCAATGGCAGACTAGTGCTCCTAAACCCCAGTCCGCGAGCAACTCCGACGGCGATCTCATCATCGGTAGCTCCTAGATTGTCACGCACCAGATCAAGAACACCTGCTGCTATTTCTTCCGAGGAAATCATTTCTGCCTTTCGCAAACCTGCTGACTGAACTAACTGCCGGTCTCTCAGCACAGGCGTGCGCGAAGGGTGCTTCAGGAATTGTCCAGAACGAGCGATAGATCTCCGCTCATGTGCAACGTCAACAGCACGGGCTACTGCGGCCTCAATCCTGGCTCCGGCTCTTTGTAGCCCCCACGCTCCTCGAAGGCGAACAACTAGTTCATCAAAGTGAAGAGGCGACTCCACCTCCACAACTTTCACGACCAGATCTGCCATAAATCCAATCGGTGTTTCATGAAGCTCATATTCAATGTGGCGATCCGGCGTAGATTCCACATACAAATCTCGCGACTGTAGGCCGTCTGATACATCAACGAGCCCGACCTCGGGAACTTGTCCTCGATCTACAGTGATGATCTCTACTGGAACGGCCCGGTGAGACATCAAAGGATTTTCCGAGCGTTCATCAAGCGCTCTTTTTGCCGCTTCGACCGCCGCAATGGTCCGCTCCAATTGCTCTTTAGGACGCTGAAACCAGTCAGTACTCCAAATGCGATGAATGATCCAACCATGATCTTCAAGCACAGCCTGTCGTAGACGATCTCTATCCCTCGCGGAACGCGCAGAGTGGTAAGCGGCACCGTCACACTCAATTCCCATGAGATAGCGGCCGGGCCTTTCTGGGTCTGCAATGGCGAGATCAATGAAAAATCCGGCAATGCCTACCTGCGGATGCACTTGATAACCCGCACGCTGTAGAGCTTCAGCAACTTGTTCTTCAAACACGCTTTCTAGCGCTCGATTTGACGCTTGAGCCATCGAAATACGACCAGTCCGCGCGTAATGAAGAAAGAGTTTGAATGCGAAAACGCCCTTGCCCTTGGCTCGCTCAAGGTCAATGTCCTCGTCTGTAATTGAAGAGAACACTTCGCAGCGTCGCTTAGCTCGACTGATCAAAACATTTAAACGGCGCTCACCACCATCTGAGCCAAGAGGGCCAAATCGCATCGCCATGTACCCTTGAGCATTTTTAGCGTAGCCGACGGAAATCATGATTACGTCACGTTCATCTCCTTGAACATTTTCAAGGTTCTTAACGAAAAAAGGCTCGCTGGGATGTGCATAGAAGAAACTCTCTGCAGCAGGGTTCAGCCGCCGCAGTAGCTCAAGTTCATCTTGAATGACGCGCCGTTGAGCCACTGAGAACGTGGCGACGCCCAAAGACAGGCCGGGGTAGTCAATCGCATGCTGAAGAATGGCTTTGGCGACAGCTTTGGCCTCCACAGTATTTGTTCCCGTTCCTCCAGAATCAAATACGCCATCCGGGACAAAGCGGAACTGCAACCCCATTCCCGCCTCGCTTGTGTAAGGGCTGGGGACAATGAATAGCTTGTTCTCGTAGAACTGACTATTGGAAACTGCGATAAGCGATTGATGCCTGCTCCGATAGTGCCAACGAAGCATGCGCTGCGGGAGTCCACGCGCTACAAAAAGTCCAAGAATGCTCTCGATGTCGGTCACCTGCGTTGTTTCGTCATCGTCCTCCGTTTCCCCGTCGGTCATCTTGGAGAAAAATTTAGTGGGAGGAAGTTGACGCTCATCTCCCACAACGACCACTTGCTTTGCACGTGCGATTGCCCCAATCGCATCTACTGGCTGAATTTGGCTGGCCTCATCCATGACCAGCAAGTCAAAGGTCTGCTTGCCAGGAATCAAGAACTGAGCGACTGAAAGAGGGCTCATCATCATCACCGGCTTGAGGGCCTGAATCGCAGGTCCTGCCCGCTGCATCAACTGGCGAATAGGCATGTGACCGCGACGCTTGGCCATTTCGCCTCGCAGCACGCCTACTGGACCTGCCCCACCCTCTCTCGAAGGAATTCTGCGATGGTGCGCGTGGGCAACCTCGACACAAGCCGCCTTGATTCTGGAGCGGTCTAGTTCGGCAAAACGGCCTACATCTCTGGAATGAAGTGCGCCGTCGAAGCGGGCAATATCAGGATTTAATTCCGTGACCTCCCTCAATTGATCTTCGTAATAAGCCATCTCCAATGTGGAACGAGCACTAGCATTGGACAATTGCCCGCTGGCCAACTCAGCAACCAGCTGTCCCATTCCTGATTCGGACGCCTTACGGGCCTGATGCCGATAGGCAACCCACTTAGACAATTGCTCTGCATTAATCAGCCAAGATCCAAAAGTCTCTCTGGCAGCATCAATCAGGAAGTCATCTCCTTCCCTGGCTTGGAAAAGATTTGCGGGATCTGCTTTGAAGAGCCCTGCGACCTCAATCAAACGAGTGTGTAAAGCATTCGCTGTTTCGTTAGCTTTCGCCGCCAATTTTGCAACTTCGATTCGGTCGTGAATCCGCGCGGCGTGCAGCCGTTGCGTTGGATGTGCTACCAACCAATCGAATGATGTTTGCAAGACTTCCCAAGCGGATGTGCGCCCTTTGTAGGCTTCTGCAAATGCTGCATTCCCCAACTCCGCCGAGCTATCAACAACGTGTGCGATGGCTTGTAATTCCTGAATCTGCTCTACATGCGACTTCACGGCCTCATTAAAAGCAGGACGAGCAAGCATCAGCCGGTTCAGCAAATCATCGACGGACACAATGATTCCAACCCTCACCTGCCAGTCCGAGAGAGGCACGCGATCCGCAGAAACCTCATTTGCAAACAGACCTGGCGTCTTGTCTCCCAATTCGTCCCACAAAGCAGACAAGTGCTTCTTGACCTGCTCAATCAGCTGTCGGACTAACTCCGAACGAATTTTGACGCCTGATCGATCTGCCATCTGACTCGCAAGAATTCTCGGCTCAGCGCCTAATCCGCGCAAAGTCCGCATCCACTCCACCAAGGCCAATAACGATGCTGCTTGGCTACGCTCTCCGTTCCAATCGGTACCAAAGGCAGAACGACCAAAGGAATCGCCTGCTTGCACCTTCGCTACCGCGGTTTTTGCTTGCGCTAGTTCGTCAAGCAATGTGATGAGGGTTGGGATGGGCTGATTGGGATCGCGGACGATTGATCTCACCAGTGCTTTGGCCTTACGCCAATCTCCACTCAAAAATCGGAACACGCCAGTTTGGGTTGCAAGAGTTTGCCGAGCTGCAGCGAGGTCGATCTCCCAAGCAGCATCAAGCACTTTTTTGGTCAAAGACGCTCGCGCGGATGCCAAGGATGCAACCGCATTTACGAGCTCTGCCGCTTGTTCAACCCCTTGCTCCCAAATCGTCGCAACAAATGCTTCAGGACAAGCGTCCGGCGCCAGTGCAACACGCTCACCCGTCATCGTCAGTCGGGTTACCTCTGCTAGGGTGCCTGTTCCCCCTTTAGTGCCCAAGTCCTTCGCAAGCCGCTGTGCTTCGCTTTGAAGCTTCGGAAGCAAAACATGCAATTCTCTGGCAGCAGCAAATCCCGAGCGATCAAATTGATTGGGAAGATTCTCCAGCTCTTGTACCAGTTCATTGCATGGCACTTCTATCGCAGCAGGCTGCAGCCAAGCTTGCATATCGTTTTGCTTGTATCGCAGTTGTGCTCCTGCCCTAAGTAGGTCAGCGATGTGATCTGGCTGCTCCCACGTTGGTGATGCCAGCGCATGGGAACTTAGCGAAGGAGCTGCAGCGACGGTCTGAGCAAGATGATTCAGGGCCGACACGTCTTGGAGGAATGAGCGCGGAACTGGCTGTTCAAAACGTATCGCTAACGTCGCCAGTTCATTGCTCCATTCCGTGAGGTCCGACGACAAATTTTGCAGGAGCGGCAACAGCCGATCCAGTTCTGTTGGCAAGATGGACTCTAAGCCTACGCCTCGCCAAGGATGTTCATCAGGGATGCCAATCTCGTTCAAACGCTCCAGCAAATCACCGAGCAGAGCCAATCTCTTACCCAAATCATCTGCCGTCCATTTTCGACTTCCCTCCAACAGAATTGCAGTTGGAGGCTGGCCCTGAGCACGAAGTCGAACCAAGTGGCCGATGATCTGGTAGGGCGTGAATCCAGACTTTCCGTGAGCGAGATGTAAACGCTCTGCATGACCATTCAAAATATCTCGAAGTTCTGTCAGGCTGGCCACCAAAGCATCCGGAAAACTCCCCTTTGGAGACCCGAGATCCCAGGTGCGGCGAAGCTCTTCTAGGACAGCGCGTTTGTTAGCCTTGTGGCTGTGTAATTCAAGGCACGCATCCCCGACCCCAGCTTGATCTAACCGCCTTTTAACGACTTCAAGCGCTGCCATTTTTTCAGCAACAAATAGAACGGTTTTTCCGTCTGCAATGGCAGAAGCGATGACGTTAGCGATGGTTTGCGATTTGCCAGTCCCCGGAGGTCCCTGGATCACCAAATTCTTACCCTGGCGAACATCATGTATGGCTAGTGCTTGTGAGCTGTCGCTATCGACGATGTGCATCATCTCCTTCGGGGGAATGTGCTGATCAATAGAAACCTCTTCGCCGATCAAACATTCTGAAGCCGGAAATCCCTCTCCAAACAGCGACCGCACGATTGGCTGATTCGTGAGACGCACCTCTTCAGGCCAGTTACTAGGGTCCAAATCCCGGTACATCAAAAACTTGGCGAATGAAAAGAACCCCAGAACGATTTCGTCTCGTTGGACAGACCAATCCGGCTTTGTCGCGATTGCCGTAGCTACAGCGCCCATATAAGTGGCAATGTCGAAATCGTCTCCGCCTTCAAACTCTGGAAGCTTCAGCTTGTGAACCCGGTCGAGATAGGCTTCCAGCGACAAATTAGCAGTCTGATCCTCTGCACGCGCTTTAAGCCGAAATCGCTCACCAGCAGTTCCACGCTCCAGTTCAACCGGTACCAGAACCAGTGGGGCGTATCGAACATTTTCTTTGTTGATGGGATCTATCCACTTCAGAGTTCCCAGTGCCAGGAACAGGATATTGACCCCTTGCTCTTCCTCAAGCGTCCGAGCATCGTGGTAGAGGTCTAACAGACGCGTTTGCAAACCTTTGGCAGACAAACGAGTCTGCAGCTTTGTGTCTACATGCCTCGCGTTCAAACCAGAAGAGTGATCTGCTTCCTCATCTGGTTGCGCGAGTTGGGACAAAGGAATTTCATCACCGTCATCGACACTTTTTCCGTCTTCGATAGCATCGGCTTTCGACAGACGACCTGGCACAAAAGTGAAGACTTTTGAGTCTTGCACCAGCAATCGATAAACATGCTCTGAGAGTTCATCGACTATTTCGATATGTTTAGCGGTTTTTGAGCGCGGAATGTTCAGAAGGCGATTTCGCGCTGACAAATCTAACAACTCCGTTCGGGCTCGCTCAAGCTTTTCCTCGATGGTCGATCCACCTTGGAACGTCGAAATTTTTTCCTCAGCCATTCACCTCTCCTTTGGATTTGATTACGCCGCGCGCGAACAAACCAAAGAAGGTAGTCGTACGGGTTTGCAAACATTTTGCAACATACGACCTTGCTAAGAAACTGTCCATTTCCCCAGCGTATCAATGCACGATCAATGGGTGCGATGCCCTGAGCATTGCAACGATCAATCCAACCCGCCCTGGCACACATACTTCGTGTGCAGGTAATCCTCCAGCCCGTGCGTGGAGCCCTCGCGCCCGTAGCCCGATTCCTTCACACCGCCGAACGGCGCAGCCTCCGCTGCCAGCGCCCCTTCGTTGATGCCCACGATGCCCGTCTCCAGGGCCTCCGCCACGCGCCAGATGCGACGCACGTCCTGGCTGTAGAAGTACGCGGCCAGGCCGAACGGTGTGTCGTTGGCGGCGGCGATCACTTCCTCTTCCCTCTCGAAGCGCGTGAGCGGCGCCACCGGGCCGAAGGTCTCTTCGCACGCGCAGGCCATGGTGGCGTCGGCGTTCTCCAGCACGGTGGGGGCGTAGTAGGTCGCGCCCAGCTCGGTCAGGCGCTTGCCGCCCGTGAGCACTTTCGCGCCCTTGGCGATGGCGTCCTGCACGTGGCGGTCGATCTTCTCCACCGCGCGGTTGTTGATCATCGGGCCGATCTGCGAGGCCGGGTCGCTGGCTGG
>NZ_FMZC01000007.1 GCF_900102625.1 Paracidovorax valerianellae | reverse complement strand
GCGTCTCCAGCAGCTGGGCCGGCTCCGGCTTCGGGGCCATGTTCATCCCCCGCATCAACATGGAAGTCGTCGTGGACTTCCTCAATGGCGACCCGGACCATCCCCTCATCACCGGCTGCGTCTACAACGCCGACAACATGCCCCCGTGGGCGTTGCCGGCCAACGCCACGCAATCGGGCATCAAGACCAAATCGAGCAAGGGCGGGGCGTTCGGGGACGGCATGAAGAACGGTGCGGGCGATGCCAACGCCATCCGCTTCGAAGACAAGGCCGGCGCCGAGCAGCTGTGGCTGCATGCGCAGAAAGACCAGCTCACCGAAGTCGAGAACGACGAAGACAAGTGGGTGGGCAACGACCGCAGGAAGACCGTCGACCGGGACGAGACGAATGTCATTCACCGCGACCGCACCGAGACCGTGGACCGCGATGAAAAGATCACCGTGCACAACAACCGCACCGAGCGGGTGGACCACGACGAAAAGATCAGCATCGGCGACAACCGCAGCGAGGACGTCGGCATCGACGAGACGGTGAGCATCGGCAACAACCGCAGCAAGACCATCGGGCGCAACGAAAAGGACAAGATCGGCAACAACTGGTCGATCAAGGTCGGCAGCTTCAAGACCGAGACCGTGGGCCTGGCGTACCTGCAGAACGTGGGGTTGGCCAAGATGATGAACATCGGCGCGGCCTACAACGTGAACGTGGGCGCGGCGATGGTGGTGAACGTGGGCCTGACGCAGAGCACGAACGTGATCCTGAGCCGATCGGTCAGCGTGGGGCAGAGCCAGACGACGAAGGTCGGCGAGAACTGGAGCCAGAGCACGGGCAAGGCGATCCGCATCGAGGCGGGCGATTCCATCGAACTGGTGTGCGGCGCCTCGGTGCTACGCATGGACAAGGGCGGCCAGGTCACCGTCAACGGCAAGGACATCGATCTGGTGGGCTCCCGACACATCGGCCTCGATTCCAAGCGCATCGACCTGAACTGAGCCACGACGCCATGGCGCTGCCCTCCCACGCTCTGCCCAGCCCCATCGATGCCGCCGGCGTGCCGGAGGTCATCAACCACACGCCCTGGCCGAGCCAGTACTTCCAGCACGTGGACCCGCACGGCGACGTCTTCCATGTGATGGTGTCGCGCATGTCGTATTCGCTGTTGCAGCTGCAGGAGGTGGACGGGCGCAAGGAGCCCGTGCTGCTGCCCCCCGAACAGCAGCCGCCGCTGTGCCAGGCCGATGCGTTCGCCGGCGAGGTGAACGAAGCCAGCCTGCTGCAGGAAAGCGATTACGCGCCGTTCAAGCCGCGGTGCGATGTGCTCGTGGTCAACGCGACCGCGCACGCGCCGGACGGCAAGCCGCTGCCCCGCTGGCCGGTCGGGTTCCGGTTCGGCGACGCCATCGAAAAAACCTTCCAGGTGACCGGGCCGCGCCGCTTTGCGCGCTCCGTGGCCGCACTGGGCACGCTGCAGCTGACCGACCCGGAGCCGGTGGACCGCGTGCGCATCGGCTACGAACTGGCGTTCGGCGGCCCGCACCTGATCCGGCAAGAGCGTGCGCTGCAGGCCATTCTGGACAGCGCGCCCGACAGCGGCGTGACCGATGCGCAGCGGCGCCTGGCCGCCAAGGCGCACGCCGCGCTGCCGGGTTTTTACGGCGCCAACCCCATCGGCTGCGGCCGGCAGCCCGCCGCGGTGGCGCAGGCCGACGACGCCCTGGCCCAGCTTGCGCGCAGCGGCGGCGTGGCCGGCCGGCTGGCGGCCGAAGGGCAGGGCGCTGCGCCCGCGTGGCGCGCGCCGCAGATCGAAGCCTTTCAGCAGCCCTACACCGGGCAGACGGACTATCCGGTGGTCGGCCTCGGGCCGGTGGGCCGCTGGTGGAGCCCCCGCGTGGCCCTGGCCGGCACGCACGACGAGCGCTGGAAGCAGACCCAATGGCCCAAGAGCCCGCTCGACCACGATTACCGCTACTGGAACTGCGCGCCCGAGGACCAGCAGATCGATTACCCGCAGGGCGGCGAGGAGGTGGTGCTCGCCCACTTCACCGCGGCCGCGCGGCATGCCGGCCCCTACCGCTTCTGGCTGCCCCGGCAGGACCTGCAACTGCTCGTGCGGCTGAAGGTGGGCGTGCTCATGTTCGCGCCCATGCACATCGACACCGTGGTCCTCGATCTGGAGGCCGGAACGCTCGGCATCGTGCGCCGCGCCGTCGTCAGCGCCAAGACCGATGTGCGGCAACTGGAGCTGGGCACCTGGCCGCCAGGCACCGGCATGCAGCTGGACGAAACCATGCAGCAGGCGGCCAAGGCCCGCGCAAACGCCGGGAGCGCGCGCCATGGCCCATGAAAACATCGTGTCCAAGGACGGGCGCTTTCGCGTGGTTTCGCTGGTGCCCGACGTGTGCCTCACCCCCAGCAAGAACGGCGTGCCCGTGCCGTACCCCATCACCCACCAGCTGGACCAGAGCCAGCATTGCTCGCCCAACGTCTTCCTGCAGGGCAAGCCGGCGTACCTGCACAACCAGAGCTACGTGGACAACGTGAAGGGCGACGAGCCGGGCCAAGGGAAGGGCGTCGTCAGCCAGACCAACGTGTTCATCAGCCACGACATCGACCACAGCCAGAGCGTGTACGTGAACGGCCGCGCCATCGTGCGCACCGCCGACAAGATGTGGATGAACTGGAAGAAGCCGTAGCCCATGGCGTCCAAGAGACCCCGGCCGCCGCAAGCCGACACACGCAACGCCCGCGTCAAGCCCAACGACTACCCGTCTCCGGGCCCGATCGGCAACACCACGGGCATCGTGGTGCCCGATACCGCGCCCAATCCGCACGGCAACAGCGCCCCGCCCATCAAGCCCACCGAGCCCGAGAAAAGCTGGTGGAGCCGCTGGGGCAGCGATGTGGTGCACACCGGGCTGGACGTGGTCGGGCTGATCCCGGGCGCCGGCGAAATCGCGGATGGCGCCAACGCGCTCATCTACCTGGCGGAAGGCGACAAGGTCAATGCCGCCATCAGCGCGGCGGCCATGATCCCGGGCGCCGGCATGGCGGCCACCGGCGCCAAGTACGGCAAGAAAGCCGTGGGCGCCGCCGCGGAAGCCGTGGGCAAGAAGACGGCCCGCGAGGCGGAAGAGGCGCTGGCGAAGCGGGAGGCCAAGGAGGCGGAGGAAGCCGCTGCGAAGAAGGCGGAGGGCAATGGCGGGGGCAAGGACAAGGGCAACCCACGGTGCGTCCTGCGGCCCTACAGCCCCGACACCTGCAAGGCGGAAGGCCGCACCGGCCACCATGTGGTGCCGGATCGCGTGTTCAGAACCGGCCCGCGGGGCAGCCCCCATCCGTTTGGCATCACGGAAGCCGAAGGCCTTGTTATCTGCGTTGACGGCGCGAATGTCTCAAGATCGAAAGAGCACGGAAAAATCCATGCCATCTATGACCCGATGGAGAGGGCCGCGGGCCTGGCGGGCAATCCGCCAGGCACGGCGAAACTGGGCGTGCTCGAGGCAGCAGGCGCCCTGTCCGTGGGAAAAATCACCGGGTGCAATCCCATACTGCTGGAAGCGCAACTTCGTGCCTTCCATCAACTCAAGGGGTTGAACGTCGATACGGTCGTGAGAGCAGACCCCAGCGGAAAGATACCGATCGATTTCTCGAAAATCGGTCCTGGAAAAACCACCCAAGGAGGCCCGCTGCGCTAGCGGGAACGAAGACTATGAATGCTGCACCCGTCACCTTCAGCCATTGCGCAGCCATCGAGAGCGATTACTACATGATCGCCGCGAAGCCCGATGCGCTGGATGCCGAGGAAGAGTTCACCCGAATCTTCTACTTCGATGCCCAGGCCGCCAGTGCATGGCGCCATACGGACCTTCCCTCTTTCACCGTGGCAGACCTTTGCGTGGTGGGTCAGGCCTTCGGCCAACGCCGCTACGCCGTGCTCTCCAACGAAGGCGACGTCGTCTACTACTGGCCAGGGGACCAACTCGCCGAAAAGATCGAAGGCGCCGGACTGCAAGCAGGGGAGCCGGTGTTCGGCTACCTCAATGCCCTGAGGGAAATCGACGGAATGCTGTATGCCTGCGGCGGGGGCGGGCAGATCTACCGTCGGGACGGAAGCGGGTGGATCGATATCGCTGGCGCCTTGCGCCAACCGGCGCCGGTGTTGAGTGCCAATCTGGCACTGCAGTCGCCGGAACTGGGCGACGACATTGCCGACATCGACGGCTACGCAGCCGATGACCTCTACGCTGCGGGCGGGCAAGGCCTGTACCACTATGACGGCCACCAGTGGACGGCGTGCGAGGTGTCTACCGATGAAATCCTCATGGCTGTGCTGTGTGCACCGGATGGGGTGGTCTGGGCCTGCGGATTCAACGGCGCGGTGATGCGAGGCAATGCCACCGAGGGCTTTCAGGACGTCAGCCATTACGACGACAACATGATCCTCACGAACCTGGCCTTCTTCAGTGGACAGCTGTATCTATCGTCCAACCAGGGCCTCTTCCGGTTGGACCCGGATCGGACGAAGGCACGACTTGAAAAGGTGAACGGCCTTCCCGAATGCGACGATCTCTCGGTCGCTGGGGGTGTTTTGCTGTGCGTCGGCCCTAAAAATATCCACCGACTCGATGCGGGGGCATGGGAGGAGCTGATGCATCCGGACAACTAGAGCAGCCATCTATTGCCATCAATCATGAACGCCACCGAACTGATCGATTTTTTGGGGCACAGCAGCATCTACCAGCCCTTCGACGAACACCTGACGATTGCCGGTTTGAAGAAGCGGCCAAAACTCGGCAAGTCACTCGACACCCTCGTCGCGGTACCGGGCGAGGGCCTTTCCATGTCCTTTGAAATCGACGCAGAAGGCGAGGGCATTGCGCAGAAAAGCGAAGGCGCCTTCGTCTTTTACCAGTTGGAAATCATGCTGGCGTGCAACCGCCAGGACAACGGCGCGTATACGGGCCTGTTGCCGCACAGCCTGCTCGCGACGGATTCACGCAGCGATGTCGAGCGCAAACTGAAGAATCTGAAAAGGCGGTTGCCCGACAACGACAGCTACTTCGTGGATGGCCTCGTCTGGACGGTGGCGTTCGATGGCGAAACATTGCGGTTTCTCCAGGTGGGGGTGCCGACGGAAGGCAAACGCAAACACGGCCTTTGTGCCTGAAATCGTCGGCGTGGAGGCTGCGATGGTGGACTTCGCGGGCGATTGCTGCACTGCCTTCGCCGGGTGACCATTCACGCAACGGCGTCCGCGCTGACCGTGCTGGTTCCTTGACGGGCATTGAGGCCCATGACGGGCTCTGCGGCGTGGTCCCTGAGAATGCTCCGCAAGAGGTCGGGTCCGCAGAGGCATCGGCGTTCCGACCAATTTCGTGTGGTGCAGAAATCGTTCGCTTTTTCCGATGCCTTACCTTTCATGCCTGACTAAGGTCTTCCCTTTTTTGTAGGAATCGAAATGGGAAACTCATGTTGCACGCCGGTATCCGGTAGCGGTCGAGCCAGCCGTCAGAACTCCCCCGCCGAATCGAGCCGTCCCTCGACTGATGTGCCACGGCGCAGCAGCAGCCATACCGGTGCAACCTCCATGCCCATCAGCCCTCGGCGCAGCAGCACCAGCAGCGATGAAAATGCCGACACATTCAGTGGTTTGCCGGCAGATGTGCAGCACCACATCGGGAGTTTGTTGCCCAGGACGGGGCGTGCGGCGCTCCGGCAAACCTCGCACACCTTTCATCAGGCCATGCCGCGTGGTGAGCGTGATGTGATGCACCCCATCGAAGGGGTCCATGCCTTGCTGAACATCCATCAAGGTACGCCGAGCGGTGAGGTCTCCCTGGCGGTGGGTCGCGCCGTTCAGGCGGCGCAACACCATCAGGATTGGCAAAGCAAGGGCCGGCTGCTGGTGGCTGCGCGGCATACCGTTCAGCAGCTCCAAAACCATCCCGATCAGGCGCAAATGCTGCAGCAGATCGAAACCGCTGTGCAGGCCAGCGGATTGACCGCAGAGCAGTGGAATCGCACCAATGGCGTGTTCACTCAGATGGTCAACGCCCGGGCCAACGCATAGAGAGAGGGGCTGTCGAATCCGTTGATTCCTGGGCCCTGAGCATCGAATAAGGAGACGAGATTCGCTAGGCGGTGAGGGACGCGCCTGCGCAAAATGGCGCAGGCACCAGCGTCTCGCCCCTACACTCCAGCCCCTTTCGGGCTGTCTTCCGCAATCCATCCAACATGCTCAAACTCGCCTACATGATGCCGATGGCAGCGCTGCTCACAGCCCATTCGCTGGTCAACGCGGCAGAGCCCGCCACGGTGGGCTGCAAGACCGTCAAGCTCGTGCTGGACGAACGGGTGACTCCGAGCGAACTGGACCGTCTATGGGCCAGCGGCGAGACGCCAGCGACCGACGTGCATGCGGTCTTGCAGCTCCACGGCTGCAACGGCGAATTGCTGGACAGCCGCACGCTGGAGGCGCCCCTGGCCAAACTGGACCCCGCCCCGTTGCGTGGCGTGCGCCCCCTGACCGTTCTCGTGACGGTGGACCTGAGGGCCCCCATGGGCTCGTACAGCGGCCCGCTGACCCGGCCGTTCCAGATCGACGGCAACCGGTTGCACCCGGCGCAGGCCCGCGCTGCGGACGGCCAAATGCAGCCCGTTGCGCTCGCCCAGACCGGCAAGGCCGGCTGGAAGAAGGTGACGGTGCGCGGAGCGGACCAGTTCCTGGTGGTGCGCAGCGAGCCGCACCAGGACGGGCAGTTCACCACCCGTTTCAGCCGCTACGTTCCCGGACCGCAGGGCTGGCGGGTGCTGGAGCGTTCGCAGCCGGGGCTGTGGGAATCGGACGGCGAGTTTCCCGCGCGGCGGTCTTTTCCTTGAAGCCCTTGAAGCGGTAGCCGCCCACACGCTGATTGCTGGTCGCTGGTCATTGGCACTCGAACGCCGGAGGACCAGCGGCCCCGCAGTTTCACTCCCCTTGCGAGCCGCGGTGCGCCCAGCCCGTGGTGTGCTTTTCGAGCACGCTGAAAAGCTCGTACATCACCATGGCCATGGCGCCCACGACCATCAGGCCGGCGAAGGCCAGGCCCATCTGCATGGACGAGCCGGCCGAGATCAGCAGGTAGCCGATGCCTTCGTTGGCGGCCGTCATCTCCGACACGGTGGTGCCCACGAACGCGAGGGTGATGGCCACCTTGAGCGAGCCGTAGAAGTAAGGCATGGAGCGTGGCAGGCCGACCTTGGTGAGCACGTCCCAGCGCTTGGCGCCGAGCACGCGCAGCACGTCTTCCAGTTCGGGCTCCAGCGTGGCCAGGCCCGTGGCGATGTTCACCATGATCGGAAAGAAGCTGATCAGGAATGCTGTGAGGATGGCTGGCCCCACGCCGATGCCGAACCACACGACCAGGATGGGCACGAAGGCTGCCTTGGGCAGGGCGTTGAAGGCGGTCATCAAAGGGTAGACCGCGGCATAGGCCAGGCGCGACGAGCCGATGACGAAGCCCAGCAGCACGCCCACCACGATGGCGATGCCGAAGCCCGCCATCGTGACCCAGAAGGTGCGCCAGGCGTGGCCCGCGATGATCCATTTGAATTCGACGAACTGCGTCCAGATCGCCCAGGGGCTGGGGAAGATGAATTCCGAAACGCCCAGGCCCGAGCAGATCACCTGCCACAGCACCAGGACCGAAAACAGCAGAACCCAGGGCGACCAGCGCTCCACCCGTTTCTTGTGCAGCGCGTTCATTGCGTGATCTCCCCGCCGGTCTTGCGCAGGGCGCCGATGTGGCCGCGCAGTTCCAGCACGATGTCGGTGAATTCCTTGGTGTAGGTGAGTTCCAGTTCGCGCGGGCGCGGCAGTTCGATGTCGCGCTTGACGACGAAGCGGCCCGGGCTTTTGCTCATCACGTACACGGTGTCGGCCAGGAAGACGCTTTCGCGCAGGTCGTGCGTGACGAGGATCACGTTGAACTGCTGTTCGGCCTGCAGGTCGCGCAGGATGCACCAAAGTTCCTCGCGCGTGAAGGCGTCGAGCGCGCCGAAGGGTTCGTCCAGCAGCAGCATCTTGGGCTCGTGGATGAGCGCGCGGCAGATGCTGGCGCGCTGCTGCATGCCGCCCGACAGCTGCCAGGGGAACTTGTCCTCATAGCCGGCCAGGCCCACCTTCTGCAGCAGGGCGCGGGCGCGCGCCTGGTATTCCTTGCGTCGCGCCTTGAACTGGCTGCGGTGTGGCTCGACGATCTCCAGCGGCAGCAGCACGTTGTCCACCGTGGTGCGCCAGGGCAGCAGCGAGGGCGCCTGAAAGGCCATGCCCGAGATCTTGAGCGGCCCGGTCACGGGCTGGCCGTCGATGCGGATCTTGCCCATCGACGGCATGCGCAGGCCCGTGGCCAGCTTCATGAAGGTGGACTTGCCGCAGCCCGAAGGCCCGACGATGGCGATGAACTCGCCGCGGCGCACCTGCAGGTCGATCGCTTCGACGGCAAAGTGGTTGGCGCGCAGCAACTCTTCGTTGTAGGCGAGCCAGACATCGCGAAAATCCACGAAATAGGAGTCTTCGGCCTGCATGGTTATGAAAGGAGGTTTGAATGAAAAAGGCCGCCAGCGCAATATCCACTAGGGCAGTATGCTATTAATTTAATAGCAATTGGTGTGAGGGCCGTGCGAGGCGGTATCGACCGCCCGGCAGGCCCTGGCGCCTGAGTGCCGTCACTTCCTGGGCAGGATGTTCAGCTCGGCCTCCGAGGGCAGGAAGCTGCCGTTCCATACCGTCTCGGCGTTCACGCGGGACTTGGTGCTGAACGCATCCGACACCTGCGAGGCCATCAGCGCCAGGCGCTGCGGCTTCGCCTGGCCGAAGCCTTCGGCCCGCGCGTCAGGGCTGTTCACCACGGTGTCGATGGCCAGTTGCAGCCGGCGCGTTTCCAGCGCCACGTTCACGATGCCGTCGCGCTCCTTCACCGAGGCGATGGCCGCGCCCGGGTTGGCGATGACTTCCTTGGCGCCCTTGGTGAACGCCTTGAGGAACGCGCGGATCGCCTCGGGGTTCTCCTTGACCAGCTTGGGGCTGGCGATGATCACGTTGCCATACAGCTTCACGCCGAAGTCGGCATAGGGCAGCACGACGACGTCGCTGGCCTTGGCGCCGCGCGCCTCCAGGTTCAGCAGCGAGGTGAAGGTGAAGCCGGTGATGGCGTCCACGTCGCCGCGCACCAGCATGGTCTCGCGCAGCGGCGGGTCCATGGCGGTCCACTGCACGTTGCCGATGTTGTTCGCCTTGGCGAAGATGGGGAAGGCGCGGCGCCCGGCGTCGAACACCGGCGCGCCCAGCTTCTTGCCCGCCAGGTCGGCCGGCTTGGCGATGCCGCTCTTCTTGAGCGCCATGACCGAGGCGGGCGTGTTGTTGTAGACCATCATCACCGCCACGGGCTTGTTCTGCGCGTCGGGATTGTTGGCGTGGAACTCCATCACCGCGGCCAGGTCGGCAAAGCCCATGTCGTACGTGCCCGAGGCCACGCGCTGCACGGCGCCGCCGGAGCCGTTGCCCGCATCGACCGTCACGTTCAGGCCAGCTTCCTTGAAATAGCCCTTGGCGGTGGGCAGCAGGAAGAACGCGGCCGGGCCCTCGAAGCGCCAGTCCAGCTGGAACTTGATGGGCGTGGGGGTCTGGGCGTGGGCCATGGTGAACGCGCTGGCGGCGGAAAAGGCGGCAACGGCGGCAGCGGCTTTGAGGAGGGAACGTTTCTGCATGGGGGCTCCGGTCATGTCGGTCGATGGCAGGGCGATCAGCAAGATCGATGCCCGGTTCCAGGCCCGCACTCTGGCGGGGCGACGTCGGCATGAACCAATGCGGTGCACGTTGCGGGAAGGTTTTCACTTTGGTGCATTGCGGGCAGGGCGACGGTGTGCCGGGCGAGCGGCTGGAGAATCCTGGCCGTCCAGGTTCGGTATTCCGGAAGGGTCTTCGCGTCGGTGGCGCTCGATCCCGCCCGGCGGGATTCAAATGCCTCCCTTTTTTGACCGAGGCGGAGCCATGCCGATCCAGCCCAGTGCCTTTCCTGGCATCTTCATCCGCACGTCCGAGAGGGCGGCGCACGACGGGAGCGGGCCCGCGCTGCAGGGCGCCGAGTTCGTCCGGCGCAACGAGTCCGCGCTGCAGCAACTGGCCTCGCGGGATTCTGGCCGTGCGCTGCTGCGGCAGATCGAAGCCATCACCACGATGGCTCCGCGCAAGCGGGTCGTGCTGACCCCCGCCCAGGATGGCAAAGTCCATGTGCGGGCGTTCCGGCGTGACGATGCCACGCAGTCGCGGGTCGGCTTGAACAACGCTGCGGACACCAGCGCCTACCTGAGCGAATGGCGCGCGCCCGATGCGTTCATGCCGGTGGTGGCGGCAACCCCCTTGCCCGGACGCGAAACGCCCGGCGCCGATGAAGCGTGGGTCTATACCGACCCCGAGGTTGCGTGGCGCTACCCCACGCCGGAGTCCGGCGAAGGCGAGCCCAGCCCCGCTGACTACGTCGCCACGCTGGGGCATGAGTTGATTCATGCCCGCGACAGCCTGCATGGCATCCAGCCGCAGCCCACAGCCGACCAAACCCTTTATCTGCATCCCGTCATCGACGCGCCGATCCGCCGATCGCTGCTGCCCGTTGAATTGCGCACGGTCGGCGTGGGGGCCCATGCCGGTGCCGAGCCTTCTGAAAACACGATTCGTGCGGAGCAAGGGCTCACGCAGCGCCCCAGTTACCACGGCTTCACCACCGATGGCCACGGTGACGCAGCGGCTTCGGCATCGGTTGCATCGGCCGTTGCGCCCAGGGACCCGCAGGACCGTTCGTCCTGACGCTCAGCCGGGCCTACCCGCTTAACCGCTTATACGTTTTCCGTCTATCGAAATGCGGGTTTCCCCCAGGTAGGGGGTTCGCTTCCCCGGCGGGTGCTTCGGGGTTCCATCGAAAGGCCGGGAAGCCGGAGAACACGATGGCGCGAATGTCCCTGCTCTCCAAACTCTCGAACCGCCTCGGTATCTCCCGTTTCAGCGTGGAAACGCCCACGGGCCAGAAACAGAAGACCCCCTCCATTCCCAGCACCGCGGTGCGACCGCTGGACGGCCCGGCGCGCCGGCGTGCCAGTGCGGCATCGACGCTGCCGCCGCGCGGGGCGATTCCATCGGCGCCGGCCCCTGTCCCGGCCGGCAACGCCCCCGCCCCAGCGAACGCAGAGGCCACCGCGCGGTCCCGGCCCAGCCATGTGCTGATCGACGCCATGGCGCAGGCGTCGCCCGACTGTTCCGTGCTGACCAAGGCGCTGTTCGCGCCGGCAACGACGCAGCTCTTCGGCGTGGCGGACCTTGCGTTCGAGCTGCGCAGCGTGGATTTTTCGCGCATGCCGCCGGTGCCGGGGTTGCCCGGCGCGCCCACCGTGCTGCTGGCCCAGGCGCTGGCGGCAGCGACGGGAGGCGATGCCCGGCTGGCCAGGGACGTGCTGGAAAGCCTGCGAGGGCTCGATCCGCAACGGGACATCGCCACGGCCTGGCGGCAGCGGGCGGATGGCCTGCAGCCTGACGCCTCGGCGGAGGGCGAATCGGTCTACGACACGCCCAGGAGTTCGGATTATTCCTACTACACGGCCGAAGACCGCTCGGTGGATGGCGACGACCCGGACGGGTCGCTGCCGGCGCGGCGGACGGCCTGGCAGGTCGCGGCGGCCCTGGCCGGCACGCCGACCGGGCTGGATGTGCTCCAGGCCGTCGTGGCGCGCCCGGTGGATGCGGCGCACTGCGAGGACTTCGCCCTGCTGCTCAAGGCGGCCACCGGAATGCCGGCCGTGCGCGCGGAGCGGGGCGACCCGGCCTCGATCCTCGGCAGCGCGGATGCCCTCGGCACGCTGACCGGCAAGGCCGTCGCCTGCGCTGCGGCACGGATGGCGGGCGAGGTGGATGCGGCCCGGCCCCACCAGTGGGCGCTGACCGCCGTGCGCAATGACCTGTTTGATACCGGGCCGGGAACCGACTTTGCAGCCGTCAACGCGCGCCTGATGAAGACCGGGCGCTGGATCGAGCGCGCCACGCCGGAGCGCGGGCGGCTGCTGCGCAACCCGATTTTCGGCAAGTCGCCTTTCCGGGCGTTGCGGCACGGCACGCAGAACGTGGAGCGGGGCCCGGCCATCGCACGCCATCGCCCGGCCCGCGAGGCGGCACTGCGCGAGGCCGCTGCCGCGTTGCGGGACCAGTTGATCGCTGCTGCGCCGGGCACCCGTTCGCCGAGGCCCGGGCAGGTGCCCGAAGGGCTGCTGCGGGCGGCCGTGCTGGCGCATTGCCTGGAGACGCCGGCGCCGCAGCCGCTGGAACGGGCCCGCTTCGATGAAGACGCCTGCGCCGACATCGCCGACCGCCTGGCGAAGCTGCTCACCCCCGCTCCCGCGCCCGGCCTGCAGCGGCAACTGGCGCAAATGCCGCAATTGAAGGCCCTGGCCAATCTGCGCCTGGATGCGAAGGCGATGGGCGAATGGTTCGCCGCGGCCCGCCCGGCGGGTGGCAGCGGCGCAGGGCAAGGCGCGCAGGGGGCACAAGCGCAGGAAGCGCAAGAGGTGCCCTGGGTGCAGACCGTCGCCACCGCGCTGGCGCGGGCCGAGGAAGAGGCCGAAGGTCGCGACACCCGGGTGCCGGTGATCACCCGCGAGACGGTGCGTTCGGCCTTGAAGGACATCATCAAAAACATCGAGGGTTCGTCCCGGTTGCGGCTGAGCAGCGGCGGGCTCGTCGGGGTGGGGCTGCGGCAGATCACGTCATCGATCAGCGCGGTGGCGAGCGCCTTCTTTTTCCGGGGGCGCATCGATGGCCGGGCGCAGCGTGGCCGACAGGCGATCTTCGAGATTGCCATGCCGCCCTACGACATGGAACTGGTGCTGGGCTCGCAGCGCCAGGCCTCCAAGCAGATCGGGGTCGGCGCTTTCGTCGGGCCGGACATCGGCGTGGCCAAGGCCGGGGTCAACGTCGATACGCTGCTCTACGGCAAGGAAAAGGCCGACATCCAGGGCATCTCCCTGCGCCTGCCGCGCGTCGGCCGGCCGGTGCCGGAACTGCGGGCGGAGTTTTCGGCGCTGGTGGACGCACTGCTCGACGGCAGCCAGGGCGGGGCACAGGCGGACGACGCCACCCCGCTGCTGCAGCGCCTGCTGCAGGACTTTCCCGAGCTGACCGTGAACCGCATCGGCCTGGCCGGGGACGGCCGGCGCCGGCACGGGGCGGGCGCGGACCTGATGGGCTCGGTCGGCCAATTGGGTGTGAAGGCCAGCGCCGGCGTGGGCGCTTTCATCGAGGCCCAGCGCAACGTGACCAAGCACTATGCCGATGCCACCGGGCACATGCGCGTGGAGCGGTCGATCCAGGGCAATGCCTTGCGGGCGGGGGCGGGGGTCAAGGCATCGGCCGGCCCGTCCATGACCGCTGCGTCGGAGACCCCGTTTTCCGGCAGCGTCGATGTGTCGCTCGCGACGGCCCAGTTCGGCGTGAGCGCGGAGCACATTCTTTCCGGTGTGTTCGAGCGGCGGGAGGCGGTGTATGAAGCCGGGCGCCTGCATCCCCTGTCGTTCGTCGAGACCGAATACCAGACGGTCGATGTCTTCATGAAGGCGATCAAGCCGCAGGTGGGCGATTGGGTGGAGGCCGGCGCCGACCCCGAGCGCCTGCAGGGGCTCTTGAACAACATTCACGATCACGCCGCGCCCACCCACAGCTTTGCGGCGCGCTACATCGTGACGCCCGAAGCCCGGGCCCAGAACGATGCCTACCGCTCATCGATGCAACTGTGCGGGCAGCACCCGAGCGGCCTGCCGCAAGCCGTCCTGGCGCTGGCGGAAACGATCGAATCGAAGTGGACGGACCCCACGGCCGTGCAGCCGTATTCGCTGCGCTCGTACGAGCGCAACATGGTGCAGCAGACCCAGGGCGTCGATGTGGTGGTGCAACTGGCGAGCGTGGACGCGGCCGAGGCGTCGCACATCGACAACCGCCTGGACGTGCCGGCGCAAAGGCCGCGCCGCACGTAGTCGCGCATGGCCGCCATGGCCGCACAGGGCCGCGCGGGTTCGGGGCGCCAGCCCGGCGCCGAGGGGCGGAAGGCGCCGGGCGGCGCCTTCCGGTTCCTGGGTCAGCGCGTCTTGGCCGCTGCCGCGTTCGCAGCCGCCAGGGCCGTCATGTTGACCACCCGGCGCACGGTGGATGACGGCGTCAGCACGTGGGCCGAGGCCGCCGCGCCCAGCAGGATCGGGCCGATGGTCGTGCCGTGGCTGCCGGTGGTCTTGAGCACGTTGAACAGAATGTTCGCCGCGTCGAGGTTGGGGCAGATCAGCACGTTGGCAGAGCCGGACAGCGTGCTGTCCAGCAGCGCGTTGTGGCGCACTTTTTCCGACAGGGCGGAATCGCCGTGCAGCTCGCCGTCGCACTCGATGTGCGGCGCGGCCTTCACAAACAGGTCGCGCGCCGCGCGCATCTTGAGGGCCGAGGGGCGCGTGGACGAACCGTAGTTGGAGTGCGAGAGGAACGCCACCTTGGGCGGCAGGCCGAAGCGCTGCACTTCCTCGGCCGCCATCTGCGCGATCGCGGCCAGTTGCTCGGCATCGGGGGCTTCGTTGATGTACGTGTCGGCGATGAACAGCGTGTGCTGGTCCAGCGTGAGCGCGTTCACCGTGGCGAAGCCGGGCGTGCCTTCCTTCAGGCCGATCACGTGGCGCACATGCTCCAGGTGGTGGTCGAAGCGGCCCACCAGGCCGCACAGCAGTGCGTCGGCATCGCCCAGGCGCACCATGAGCGCGCCGATCAGCGTGTTGGAGCGGCGCACCGCCGCCTTGGCGGCTTCGGGCGTGATGCCGTCGCGGCCCATGAGCTGGTGGTAGGCCTCCCAGTACTGGCGAAAGCGCGGGTCGTCTTCGGGGTTGCAGATTTCCACGTCCTTGCCCGGCTGCAGGCGCAGGCCGGCCTTGGCGATGCGCGTGGCGATCACGGCAGGCCGCCCGATCAGGATCGGACGGGCCAGGCCTTCATCGACCGCCACCTGCGCGGCGCGCAGCACGCGGTCGTCTTCGCCCTCGGCATAGGCCACGCGCTGGGGCGCGGCCTTGGCGGCCGTGAACACGGGCCGCATGAACATGCTGGTCTGGTAGACGAAGCGGGTCAGGCTTTCGCGGTAGGCCGCGTAATCCTGGATGGGCCGGGTGGCCACGCCCGATGCTTCGGCCGCCTTGGCCACGGCGGGCGCAATGCGCAGAATCAGGCGCACGTCGAACGGCGTGGGAATGAGGTAGTCGGGGCCGAACGAGAGTTCCTGGCCCGCATAGGCGGCGGCGACCTCGTCGCTCATCTCGGCCTTGGCCAGGTCGGCGATCTCGCGCACGCAGGCCAGCTTCATCTCTTGCGTGATCTTGGTGGCGCCGCAGTCGAGCGCGCCACGGAAGATGTACGGGAAGCACAGCACGTTGTTGACCTGGTTCGGGTAGTCCGAACGGCCCGTGGCGATGATGCAGTCCGGGCGAACGGCCTTGGCCAGTTCGGGGCGGATCTCGGGCTCGGGGTTGGCCAGCGCCAGGATGATCGGCTTGTCGGCCATGGTCTTGACCATCTCGGCCGTCAGCACGCCGGGGGCCGAGCAGCCCAGGAACACGTCGGCGCCGTTGACCACGTCAGCCAGGGTGCGCGCGTCGGTCTTCTGGGCGTAGCGGGCCTTGGACTCGTCCAGGTTCGTGCGGCCGTCATGGATCACGCCCTTGGAGTCCACCACGAAGATGTGCTCGCGCTTCACGCCCAGGCCCACCATCACGTCCAGGCAGGCGATGGCGGCGGCGCCGGCGCCGGAGACCGCCACCTTCACCGCGCCGATCTCCTTGCCCACCAGTTCCAGGCCGTTCAGCAGCGCGGCGCTGGAAATGATGGCCGTGCCGTGCTGGTCATCGTGGAACACCGGAATGTTCAGGCGCTTGGAGAGTTCGCGCTCGATGTAGAAGCACTCGGGCGCCTTGATGTCTTCCAGGTTGATGCCGCCCAGCGTGGGCTCCAGCGCCGCGATGATCTCCACGAGCTTGTCGGGATCGCGCTCGGCCAGCTCGATGTCGAACACATCGACGCCCGCGAACTTCTTGAACAGGCAGCCCTTGCCTTCCATCACCGGCTTGCCGGCCAGCGGGCCGATGTCGCCCAGGCCCAGCACGGCGGTGCCGTTGGTGATCACGCCCACCAGGTTGCCGCGCGCTGTGTAGTCGAAGGCCAGCGACGGGTCGGCCTGGATGTCCAGGCACGGATAGGCGACGCCCGGCGAATACGCCAGCGACAGGTCGCGCTGGTTGGACAGCGGCTTGGTCGGCGTGACGGAGATCTTGCCGCGCACGGGGCTGCGGTGGTACTCGAGCGCGGCTTCGCGCAGGGCCGCTTCGGCGGCGGAAAGTTGCTGGGTCATACAGGTTCCGAGAGTGAGCGAAGGAGCTAGGAGGTCAATCGAGCTTAACGCCGTACCGGCGCGAAGAAGGGGTTGCGGCATGCGTTGTGTGCATGAAAACCCTTGGCCTGGCGCAATGGCTCCAACCCGTGCGCAGGCCCGGATGGGGTCTGCGGTGGCTGGCCGGCGTCGGTGCGCGTCGGCCGGGCCGGGCGGCGCCGGTGGCCGCAGAAGGTGTTGCGGCGGGCGCCTTTGTTGAAACCGTTCAGGAACACGGCGGTGATCGAGGCGGCCAGGATACCGGATTCGACCGGCGCCGGATCAGGTCAGCAGGGCCTTCACCAGATCGAGCTGGCGGTCCGCACGTTCGGTTTCCAGCTCCAGGCTGGCTTCGATGCGGTCCAGGTGGCCGACCATGCAGGCCACCGCAGCGTCCGCATCGCCGGTGCGGCACACGCGCAGAAACTCCGCGTGCTCGCCGGACGAGCAATGCGGGTCGTTGGACGAGTGGTACAGCATGGCGATGAGCGAGCTGCGCGCCACCAGGTCGCTGACGAGCTGCGCCAGCGTCTGGTTGCCGGTGGTTTCCGCCAGCGCGACGTGGAAGTCGCCCAGCAGTTTTTCCTGCACCCGGCCGGTGGTGGTGCGGCCATGGAGCGTGTTGCGTTCGAAGCGGATGTGCTGCTCCAGGAGCTGGTAGTCGGCCCGGGTGGCCTGCGCCACGAACAGGCGCACGACTTCGACCTCCAGGATGCGGCGGACCGCAAAGACCTCGCGCGCTTCCTTCACGCTCGGGCGGCTGACGAACGAGCCCTTGTCGGGAACCGTCTCGATCAGCCGGTCCTTGGCCAGCATGACCAGCGCCGCGCGGATCTTCGTGCGGCTGACCGAATAGACGCGCCCCAGGGCCTCCTCGCGCAGCCAGGTGCCAGGCGGCAGGCGCTTTTCCACGATGGCGGTGGCCAGGTCGCGGGCGATGCTCTCGATGGACGCCTGGGCCGCGTCGTGCGGCGCCAGCGGGGCGGCGGGCGAAGGGGCAGGGACAGGGGAGGCTTTGGCGGCGCGGGGCATGGGGCGGATTGTGGCGGCACGGCTGGCGGCCCCGGCGCCCCGGCGGGGAAGGCCGCAGAGGCTGCGGGGCGAAGATCAGCATCTTTTTGGCCTCCCACCCTAGGGAATCATGCGCTGGCAGCTATTGATTTAATAGCATGATGCTTGGCGCCGTCGCCTGCAGAGGGCGTCGCTTCTCGCTCAGCCGTGCGCACCGGTCGCCAGCGTGAAGCCAGCCAGCGCGCCCGACATCGCCTTGGGCAGCGGCCGCGCCAGCTCGCCGTGCTTGCTCGTGCGCAGGCGCAGCGTGACCAGCGACTCGACCAGGGCGGTGGCGGCCGCCACGCCGTCGATCACCGGCACGCCCAGCGTCTGGCCGATGTGCTCGCACAGGTCGGCCATGCCGGCGCAGCCCAGCACGATCGTGTCGCAACCGTCTTCGGCCAGGGCACGCCGGCATTCTTCGGTGATGCGCTCGCGCGCGTCCGAGCCCGGCACTTCCAGTTCGAGAACGGGCAGCTCGCAAGCGCGCACGTTGGCGCAAAAGCGCTCCATGCCGTAGATCTCGGCCAGGTGCCACGCCTGGCCCATGGTGCGGCCCAGCGTGGTCACCACGGAAAAGCGCGTGCCCACCATGCTGGCCAGGTGCATCGCCGCCTCGGCGATGGCGACCACGGGGCCGCGCGCCAGTTCGCGGGCGGCCTTCAGGCCGGGGTCGCCGAAGCACGCGATGACGTAGCCGTCCACGCCCGCCGCCTCGCCCTTGGCGATCTCCTGCAACAGGCCGGGCACGGCCAGCGCCTCGTCGTAGTGGCTCTCGATGGAGGCCGGCCCCATGGCCGGGCTGACGGCGACGATCTCGGTGCCCGGCCGCGCCACGGCGCGTGCGCAGGCCCCGATCTTCTCGGTCATGCTCCAGGTGGTGTTGGGATTGATGATCTGGATGCGCACGTCGGTCAGCTCTTTCGGTTGAAAGCCAGGTAGATGGCAAAACCCAGGCCCATGCCGATGAACCAGGCGTAGCTCGCCGCGCCGCGCCAGGCCGGCACGAGCACGCAGAGGATGGGCACCAGCGCCGCCGGCACCATGGTGTAGACCGCCTTGGGGTTGTAGCCCTTGCTGTACCAGTAGATGCCCTGGGGGCTCATGGTGTAGAGCGCGTCCACATCGATGCGCTGCTTGCGCACGAAGTAGTAGTCGGCGATCAGGATGCCGAACAGCGGGCCGATGAACGAGCCCAGGATGTCCAGCGTGTAGTGGATCACCTGCGGGTTGTTGTACAGGTTCCAGGGCGTGATGAAGATCGAGCCCACGGCGGCGATCATGCCGCCCGTGCGCCAGCTGATGTGTTGCGGCGCCACGTTGGAAAAGTCGAACGCGGGCGACACGAAGTTGGCCACGATGTTGATACCGATGGTGGCGATCATGAAGGTCAGCGCGCCCAGCACCACGGCGGTGGTCGAATCGATGCGGCCCACCGTGTGCACGGGGTCGGTGATGAGTTCGCCGAAGACCGGCAGCGTGGCGGCGGTGGTCACCACCGTCAGCAGCGAGAAGAACACGAAGTTGACCGGTAGGCCCCAGAAGTTGCCTTTCTTCACCGCGTCGAAGCTCTTGCCGTAGCGCGAGAAGTCGCCGAAGTTGAGCATCGGTCCGCTGAAGTAGCTCACCACCAGCGCGATGGCCGACAGCATCACCGGCACCGCGTCCCAGCCCTGAAAGCGCACGCCGCCCAGGTTCAGGTCGATGTTCTTCCAGCCCGCCTTCCAGACCAGCCAGCCGCACAGGATCGCCATCACCACATAGACGCCCGGGCCGGCCCAGTCGATGAAGCGGCGAATCGCCTCCATCCCGTGCCAGAACACCAGCGCCTGCAGCACCCACATCACCATGAAGGCGACCCAGCCCAGCGTGGACAGGCCGGCGAAGCCGTGCCGGCTGACGTCGGCATACACGTCGAGCGACGGGTAGAAATGCAGCGCCAGGATCATGAAGGCGCTGGACGCCAGATAGGTCTGGATGCCGTACCACGCCACCGCGATCAGCCCGCGGATGATGGCCGGAATGTTGGCGCCCAGCACGCCGAACGAGGCCCGGCAGATGACGGGGTAGGGCGCGCCGGTCACCTGGCTGGGCTTGGCCACCAGGTTGCAGAAGAACTGCACGATCAGGATGCCCACCAGCAGCGCCACCAGCACGTGCCAGCTCGACAGCCCCAGCGCGAACAGGCTGCCGGCGGTGACGTAGCCGCCCACGCTGTGCACGTCGGACATCCAGAACGCGAAGATGTTGTATTGGCCCCAGGTCTGCTGTTTGAGCGGCGCCAGGTCTTCGTTGGTCAGCCGCGGGTCGTAGCCCGGCTTGATGAGCGCTTCGCCGTGGTGCGGGGAGGCGCCGGTCTTCGGCGGCATCGGCAATTCGGCGCCGGGTGGGGTGACTGCAGGGTTCACGGTGCTCTCCTCAGGGGAAGGTTCTGGCCGGACAAGCCGCCGGTATCGGCGGCGCATTGCAGACGTGTTTGTATACAAAAAATGGATGCATTCAAAGGGCTCAAGCGTCCCGGCGGGCTGGTGCTTACCCGGTTGCCAAAACGGCTGGCGAGGAGCAAATGGCCGGCAGGCGCCCCTTCAGACTCTTCCAAGCCGCGCCTTTCTGCGGCTCGCCGCGTCGGGTCGCGTCCTCCCGCAACGCTCGCGTTAACTCAGGCATACCGATTGCCCTGCCCCAAGGAATCTCAACAAGGAGAACGACATGTGGCAGTTGGATGTGGAGTGGACGGAACTGGTGCTGCGGGGCGTGCTGGTGTACGGCGCGCTGCTGCTGATGCTGCGGGTGTCCGGCAAGCGGACGGTGGGGCAGTTCACGCCCTTCGACCTGCTGGTGATCATGCTGCTGAGCGAGGCGGCCAGCAATTCGATGACCGGGGGCGACGACTCGCTGGGCGGCGGCCTGCTGGTGTGCCTGGTGCTGATCGTGATGAACACCATCGTGGGCTTTCTCTCGGCCCGCAGCCGCCGGCTGGAATCGCTGCTGGAGGGCGAGGCGGTCCTGGTCGGCCGGGACGGAAAGATCTTCCATTCGATCCTGCGGCGGCACCACGTGTCGCGCAGCGACATGGAAAAAGCGCTGCGCTCGGCGGACTGCGAGGAGGACGAAGTGCGCCTGGCGTTTCTGGAGGCCGACGGCAGCCTCGTCATCCAGAAAAAGCAGGGCGGAAGCCAGTGGGAAGACTGAGAGGGCAGGGACGCCAGGAAGCGCGGCGGCAGGGACTACGGATGCGATCAGGAACGCGGCTTGCCAGACCCGGCAGGCCAGTCCGCCGAAGTGCCATGGCCTTCGCGGGCTGCGTTCCCATCCACTTTCATCCAGGTGAGGTCTCTATGAAAAACAAGCAGTTCTTCCTTTCTGCGGCGATGGCCGCAGCCCTGGCGCTGTCGGGCGCTGCGGTGGTGGCCCAGGGTACCGGCGGCCAGGGCGGCTCGGGCCAGGGCGGTTCCGGCCAGGGCAGCTCGGGCATGGGCTCGACGGGGCAGGGCTCCACGGGTTCGGCCGGCATGAACTCCAGCGGCGCGACCAATGGCTCGGCCAGCGGGCAGGCCGGCAGCCAGTCCGGCAACCAGCGGCAACTGGCCAGCGCCGACGCCTCGTTCATGAAGAACGCCGCGCAAAACGGCCATGCCGAGGTGAAGGGCAGCCAAGTGGCCCTGCAAAAGGCCAAGGATCCCAAGGTGCGTGAATTCGCCCAGCAGATGATCGACGACCACACGCAGGCCAACCAGGAACTGATGGCCATCGCCACGGCCAAGAACGTCAAGCTGCCCGATGGGCCGTCGATGATGCAGGAAGGCAAGCTCAAGCTGCTGTCCGCCGCCGATGGCGACGACTTCGACCGCCGCTACGTCGAATCGATGGGCCTGCAGGCGCACCGCGACACCATCGCGCTGTTCCAGAAGGCTTCCCGCAACGCCAAGGACCCCGAGGTGAAGGCCTTCGCGACCAAGACGCTGCCCAAGCTGGAGCACCACCTGTCGATGGCCCAGCAACTGCCGGGCGCCAACGACAACACCAAGGCCAGCAAGAAGTAACCCGGGGGCGGCAGGGCGACAGCGCGCAGCGCGCCGGCCAGGGCGGCCGCGCGCTTGGCCGCCCTGCCGGACCCTTGCGTGGCGGCCGCCTTGACCGTCCGCTTTTGCCGTCCGCCTTTTACCGGCCGCCGTCCAAAAATGCCGGCAAATCTTGCAGGCCGGCCGGCTCAGCGAAGGCTGCCGGGTCGAGCCAGTCAACCCGCTTGACCGGTCCAGCCCGCTGCCAATGCGCTCGTTTCGTATCGACCGCCTGATCGCGCGGTCCTGCCCGGAAAGACCACGACCATGACCGATACCGCCGTCGCTTCCCCGGACCCGTCGCCTGCCGCGCCAGGCCACGCCTCGCCGCATCCTGAATCAAGTCACTCCGCTTCGCCGCACCATGCCACGCCGCATGGCTGGCGGCGCTGGCTGTACGCCACCAGCCACAAGGACATCGGCTCGCTGTACCTGCTGTTCAGCTTTGCGATGTTCCTGGTGGGTGGCGTGTTCGCGCTGCTCATCCGCATCGAGCTGATGCAGCCCGGGCTGCAGTTGCTCAACCCGGAGCTATACAACCAGCTCGTCACCATGCACGGACTGATCATGGTGTTCGGCGCGATCATGCCGGCGTTCGTGGGCTTTGCGAACTGGATGATTCCGCTGCAGATCGGCGCCTCCGACATGGCGTTCGCGCGCATGAACAACTTCAGCTTCTGGCTGCTGTTCTTCGCCGGCGTGCTGCTCATCTCGTCGTTCTTCACCACCGGCGGCGCGACGGCGGCGGGGTGGACGCTGTATGCCCCGCTGACCTTGCAGATGGGGCCGGGCATGGACGTGGCGATTCTCGGTATTCACCTCATGGGGATCAGCTCCATCATGGGCGCCATCAACATCATCGTGACGGTGCTGAACATGCGCGCGCCGGGCATGACGCTCATGAAGATGCCGCTCTTTTGCTGGGCGTGGCTCATCACGGCCTACTTGCTGATCGCGGTGATGCCGGTGCTGGCCGGCGCGGTCACCATGACGCTGACCGACCGGCATTTCGGCACCACGTTCTTCAACGCCTCGGGCGGCGGCGACCCGGTGCTGTACCAGCACATCTTCTGGTTCTTCGGCCACCCCGAGGTCTACATCATGATCCTGCCGGCCTTCGGCATCGTGAGCCATGTGGTGCCCGCCTTCGCGCGCAAGCGGCTCTTCGGCTACAGCTCGATGGTCTATGCGCTCGCGTCCATCGCGATCCTCTCGTTCATCGTGTGGGCGCACCACATGTTCACGACCGGCATGCCGATCACGGGGCAGCTGTTCTTCATGTACGCCACGATGCTGGTCGCCGTACCCACGGCCGTGAAGGTGTTCAACTGGACGGCCACCATGTGGCGCGGCTCGATGACGTTCGAGACGCCCATGCTCTTCGCGGTGGGGTTCATCTTCGTGTTCAGCATCGGGGGGCTGAGCGGGGTGATGCTGTCCATCGCGCCGGTGGACATCCAGTACCACGACACGTATTTCGTGGTGGCGCACTTTCATTACGTGCTGGTGGCAGGGTCGCTCTTCGCCATGTTTGCGGGCTACTACTTCTGGGTGCCGAAGTGGACGGGGGTGATGTACTCGGAGCGGCGCGGGCAGGTGCACTTCTGGCTGTCGATGGTGTCGCTCAACGTCACGTTCTTTCCGATGCATTTTCTCGGCCTGGCCGGCATGCCGCGGCGCTATGTGGACTATGCGGCGCAGTTCACCGACTTCCACCGGCTGACCAGCGTGGCGGGCATCGTCTTCGGGCTCGCGCAGGTTTACTTCCTGTTCGCTATCTTGCTGCCAGCGCTGCGCAAGCGCGGTGCGCCGGCCCCGCAACGGCCGTGGGAAGGGGCCGAAGGCCTGGAGTGGGAAGTGCCGTCGCCTGCGCCCATGCACACATTCGTCACGCCGCCCCGGCTCGACGAAACCGCCACGCGGGTGCTGCCGTGAACGCGCTGGCGCAGCCCATCGGCGCGCCGCGCGCCCTGCGCCGCTGGCGGCTGCGGCGCAACCTGTCGCTGTCGCCGCGGCAGTACCTCACGGCGTATGCGGTGGCTGCGGCAGTGCTGGCGGCGCTGGGCCTGTGGTTTCTGGTGCTGGGATTTTGGCCGGTGGCCGCGTTCTACGGCGTGCAGGTGCTGGGCCTGGGCATCGCTTTTTGGCACGGCGCCCGGCATGCGCTGGACGGCGAAGAGGTGGTGCTGTACGACACGGGCGAGCTGGAGGTCTGCGCCACCTGTGGAGCGCAGGAGCGGCGGCACCGCTTTCCGGCAGCGTGGTGCCGGTTCGAGCGCACGCCGGCGGGCCGGGGGACGGCACCGCCCGGTTTGTGGATCGCCTGTGGCCGCCAGCGCATCGCGGTCGGCCGGCATGCCTCGCGGCTGCAGCGGGAGCGGCTGCACCAGGAGTTGCGCGCGGCCGTCCGGCGGCTGGCGGCATTCGGCGCTGTGGACGAGGGCGGTGCGCTGCCGGGTGACGGGCACCGCTGGCAGGGCGACGGCGCCAGCGTGTTGCGCTGAGTGGTGCGCGGCTGGCCAGTGCGTGGCTGCCGGCCTGCCCGGTGATCGATCAGGGGCTGGAGGCGCGCCGGGCCGCGAGTGGCGCCAGCGAGTCGCGCAGGCGGTCGTGGGTGCGCGGCGCCTGGGAATCGAGCGCTTGCTCCACGTGCCCGATGTGCGCCAGCATGCGTTCACGGGCGAGCGCCGTATCGCCTTGCTCGATGGCCTCGACGATGGCGGCATGCTCCGCGCACGATTGGCTGGCTTCGTGGCGAGACTGGTAGAGCGAGGCCGCCAAGGTGGTGCGTGCGGTGAGGTCGCGCAGGATGCCGCTCAGGCTGCGGTGGCCCAGCGCTTCGGCCAGGCACACATGGAAGTCGGCCAGCAGGAACGCACGGGTTGCCGCATCGGCGCCCTCGATGGCCTGTTGCTCCTGGGCGATGTGGTCGCGCAGGCGGTGCACGGCGGATTGAAGCGGGCGGCCTGCTTCGGCCAGGATACCCGCCTCGACGATGCGCCGTGCCGAGAAGGCATCGCGCGCATCCTCGACCGAGGGTTCCACCACGTACCAGCCGCGGCGCGTGCGCACTTCGACGAAGCCGCGCGCCTGCAATTGCATAAGCGCTTCGCGCACCAGGGTGCGGCTCACGCCGAAGAGGGTGGCCAGGGCCTGTTCACCCAGGCGCTCGCCGGGTGCCAGCTTCTGCGCCAGGATCGACTCCACCACTTGCTGGGCGATCTGCGTCTGGCTGCTGGCACCGTTCATGGCGGGGGTGGGGCTGCCGGGCTGGCCGGTCAGCGGGGCAGGGCGAGCATGGACGCGCCGCCCGCGCCTGCGTGCTTGTCCAGCGTGAAGCCGGCCACGGTGCGCGACAAATTGTGCGCCTGCTCGTTGAGCACGGCCGAAGCGGCGGTGGATTCCTCGACCAGCGCGGCGTTTTGCTGCGTGGCGCGGTCCATTTCGGCGACGGCCTGGTTGATCTGGCCGATGCCGGCGCTCTGCTCGGTCATCGAGCCATTGATCTCGCCGATGATCTGCGTCACGCGCTGGATGCTGTCCACGATCTCGCCCATGGTCTCGCCCGCTGCGCGCACGCGCTGGGTGCCGGTCGTCACGCTCACGCCCGAGGCGTCGATGAGCGTCTTGATTTCCTTGGCCGCCGTCGCACTGCGGTGCGCCAGGCTGCGCACTTCGCTGGCCACCACGGCGAAGCCGCGGCCGTTTTCGCCGGCACGGGCCGCTTCCACGGCGGCGTTCAGCGCCAGGATATTGGTCTGGAAGGCAATGGAATCGATCACGCCGATGATCTCGCCGATCTTGGCGGAGGACTTGGAGATCTCGTCCATGGTGCTGACCGCGCTGGCCACCACTTCGCCGCCCTTGCTGGCCGATGCGCTGGCCGAGGTGGCCAGGCGCGTGGCCTGCGCCGCGGCTTCGGCCGACTGCTTGACGGTGACGGTGAGCTGCGACAGCGAGGCCGAGGTTTCCTGCAGGTTGCTGGCAGACGTCTCGGTGCGGTTGGACAGATCGTGGTTGCCGGCCTTGATTTCGTCGGTGGCCGTCTTCATGGATTCGACGCCGTGGCGCACGTCTTGCAGCACGGTGCCGATCTTGTCCACGAACACGTTGAACGACGAGGCGATCTGCGCCACTTCATCGTTGCCCGACACGGGCAGGCGGTGCGTGAGGTCGCCGCTGCCCGAGCCGATCTCGTCCATGGCGTCGCGCACTTCCGACAGGCGGCGGAACGACTTGGCGGTCAGCATGGCGCCCACGGCCGCGGCCAGCAGGGCCAGCAGCACGATGGCCACGGCCAGCGTTTGCAGCACGCTCTTGAGGCCGGTGGTGGCCTCGGCCTTGTCCAGCGCCACGATCAGCTGCCAGTCGGTGCCCTGCACCGGGCGGGCCTTCAGCAGCTTGGCGCTGCCGTTCAGTTCCACTTCCATCGGCCGGGTGGCGCCCGTGAGGGAGGCCATTGCGGCCGGGGTCAGCAGGGGCGAGAGTTCAGTGACGGGCTTGAGGCTGAGCTTGGCATCCGCGTGGGCGAGGATCTGCCCATCGCTGTTCACCACGAAGCCCAGGCTGCTCGGCGTCGGGCGAATGGCGGACACCACTTCGCGCACGCCTTCCAGCGGCACGGCGCCGTTCACCACGCCTTGCAGGGCGCCGCTGCGCAGCAGCGGGGCGACGAAGGCCACATAAGGCACCCCGGTGGTGGAGTCGCCGTACGGCTTGGTCACGGCGAGCTTGCCGGCCTGCACCGCGGCCTTGTACCAGGGGCGGGCCGTCGGGTCGTAGCCCGCAGGCGTCTGCGTGGTGGACTTGAAGGTCTTGTCCTCCCAGCCCACGGTGGTGATGGGAAAGCCGTTGGCCTTGCCCATCAGCGCGACGAAGCCTTGCGGGTCGCCAATTTCCACCACCGCGGCGGTGGCGTTCACCGCCGCTGCCTTGGCCGACACCCACTGGTCGATGGCCATGGTGTTGCCCGCCGTGATCGCGTCCAGATCCTGCTCGATGGTCTGGAACGTGTTGGCGCGGGTGATGGTGTAGGTGGCAGCCCCGGTGACTGCGAGTGCGCAGACGACCGTTGCGGTGCTGATGATGAGGATCTTGGAGCGCAGGGACTGGATCATGGCGAAACCATTGCGTAAAGAAGGCTGCATTACACCGTAAATAGGGTTACCAATGTTTACAGCAATCTGGAATGGGCGTGGAAACGTCAGTCGGTGCGGCCGGCGTCCGGCTCGGGCGCCTGGCCGTTCAGCACGGCATGGGCGCGCTCGCGGTCGATGTCGCCCTCCCATGAGGCGATGGCCACCGTGGCCACGCAGTTGCCGATCAGGTTGCCCACCGCGCGGGCGATGCCCATGAACCAGTCCACCGACAGTACCAGGACCAGCCCGATGGCGGGAATCGCCGGAATGGCGTGCAGCGTGGCCGCCAACACCACGATGGCCGAGCCCGGCACGCCGTGCGCGCCCTTGGAGGTCACCAGCGAGATCGCCAAGATGGTGAGCAGGTCCGCCATCGAGATCGGCGTGTTCGTGGCCTGGGCGATGAACACCGCTGCGAGCGTGATGTAGATGGAGAACGCATCCAGGTTGAACGAGTAGCCCGTGGGAATCACCAGGCCCACGGTCGAATCGCGAATCCCCAGGTGCTTGAGCTTGGCCATCACCTGCGGCAGCACGCTGTCCGACGACGTGGTGGCGAAAACCACCGCCAGTTCCTCGCGCAGGTAGCGCAGCAGCTTGAACAGGCTGAAGCCCGAAAACCGCATGATCAGCCCCAGCACTACCACCACGAAGATGAACACCGCCGCGTAGAACAGCGCGACCAGCAGGCCCAGTTGCTTGAGCGAGCCAATGCCGTACTTGCCCACCGTGAACGCGATGGCGCCCAGCACGCCGAGCGGCGCGAGTTGAATGATCAGGCCCATGGCCTTGAACAGCACGGCGGAAAAATCATCGATGAGCGACACCACCCGCGCCCCGCGCTCCCCCACCAGCGACAGCGCACAGCCGAACACGATGGAAAACAGCAGCACCTGCAACACATCGCCCGTGGAGAACGCGCTGATGGCCGTGTTCGGAATCAGCTTGAGCAGAAAGTCGCTGAAACCCCCGCCTGCCAGCTTGTTGGCGTTGTCGGCATAGGCACCCATGGCCGAGGCATCGAGCGCCCGCGGGTCCACGTTCATGCCCACGCCCGGCTCGAACACGAAGGCCAGCACCAGCCCCAGCAGCAGCGCGATGCTGGTGACCACTTCGAAATAGATCAGCGACTTCATACCTACGCGGCCCACCCGCTTCAGGTCGCCCGTGCCGGCAATGCCGTGCACCACCACGCAAAAGACGATGAGCGGAATCAGCATCTTGATCAGCTTGATGAAGCCGTCGCCCAGCGGCTTCAGTTGCACCGCCCACTGGGGCCACAGCAGCCCGACGATGACACCGGCAATCAAAGCCAGGACGACCCGGCCGAACAGGGAGCGGAAAAAGCGTTGCATGGAGTCTCCGGGAAGTCGTGACATTGATTCACAAATCTTGCATACAAGAAATGTAGACATTCACGGCCCGCTCGGATTCGGGGTTATCCCGCGTGTGGCGTCGGGTCCACGGATGAGCGCTCTGGGACGTGAGTTGCTAGATGCGCAACTTATTGCAATGGATTTTGGTGACTGATAATCAATGGAGCGCAGCTTAATGCTGGGCCTCTGGCATTCGCAACAGCGGATTGAGGCATGCAAAAAGGGGGTGATGACCATGCACGCCAGGGCGAAGGTGCCGCGGGCGTCACCCGGCAATGGGCTTTCGGTTGCGCGATGGTGCAAGCCGCTATGAAGCGGTTTCCGGTCAACGCGGTGCTGGTTGGGCGTACGTCGTGTTCAAGAACGTCCCGCCCGAACGCACCGACCCCTCGCGGCTGCCCGACTCCGCCGTCATGCAGTAACCGGTAGCGGGCAGCCGCTGTCCCTCTCAGCTCAACAGGTCATGCAGCGTCCGCGCCACCACCTTCGTCGCGCGGCGCAGGTCTTCCAGGTCCAGGCGTTCGTCGGCGCGTTTGGCGTGCGATTCCAGCACGGTGCGGGGGCCGGCGCCGTAGATCACGCCGGGAATGCCGGCTTCGCCGTACAGGCGCACATCGGTGTACAGCGGCGTGCCCATGGCGGGAATCGGCTGGCCGAAAAGCGCTTCGCCGTGCTTTTGCAGGGCGGCGACGAGCGGGGCATTGCCGGGCAGTGGCTGCATGGCGTTGGCGAGCAGCAGGCGCTTGATGTCCACGGTGATGCCGGCGCAGCCTGCGGCGGCCTCGGCGATCACGCGGCGGATGTCGGCTTCGACCTCGGCCGGGTTCTCTTCGGGGATCATGCGGCGGTCGAGCTTGAACACCACCTTGCCGGGGACCACGTTGGTGTTGGTGCCGCCTTCGATGCGGCCCACGTTCAGGTAGGGGTGCTCGATGCCATCGACCTGCGATGTGACTTGCTGGTAGCGGGCGTTCTGTGCGTAGAGCGCGTTCAGGATGGCGACCGCGCCTTGCAACGCATCCACGCCAGTGTGGGGAATGGCGGCGTGGGCCATCTTGCCGTGCACGGTCACTTCCATCTGCAGGCAACCGTTGTGCGCGGTGACGACTTCGTAGCTGAAGCCGGCGGCCAGCAGCAGGTCGGGCCGGGTCAGGCCCTGGCGCAGCAGCCAGCCGGGGCCCAGTTCGCCGCCGAATTCTTCGTCGTAGGTGAAGTGCAGTTCCACCGCGCCCTTCGCCGGGCGGGCCACGGCCTCCAGGGCGCGCAGGGCGAAGGTGAACGATGCGAAGTCGCTCTTGCTCACCGCGGTGGCGCGGCCGTAGATCTTGCCGTCCACGATGGTGCCGCCGTAGGGGTCGTGCGTCCAGCCTTCGCCGGGCGGCACCACATCGCCATGGGCGTTGAGCGCCACGGTGCGGCCGCCAGCGGCGGTGGCGTCCGGGCCGTAGGGCCGGCGCACGATCAGGTTGGTGATCGATTCCATGCCGTAGGCCTTCACGTCGGCGTCGGGCACGGGGTGGCGCTCGGCGGCGTAGCCGAATTCCTGGAGCAGCTCGGCGGTGCGCTCGGCGTGCGGGGCGTTGTTGCCGGGTGGCGTGTCGGTGGGCACGCGCACCAGCGCTTGCAAAAAGCGCACTTCTTCATCGAAGTGCTGGTCGATCCAGGCGTCCAGTGATTGGTAGGTGCTCATGGGGTTTCGGTGGCCAGTTGGTTCAGAAGATGGGAGAAGGCATCGACGGCGAGCTGCATGTCGTCGCTGGTCGTGCTTTCAAGAGGGTTGTGGCTGATGCCGCTGTTCAGCCCGCGCACGAAGAGCATGGCCTGCGGCATGATTTCGTGCAGTTTCATCGCGTCGTGGCCGGCGCCGCTGGGCATGCGGTACACCGGCACGCCCAGCGCGTCCACGGCGCGCTCCCAGCGCTGCTGCCAGGCCGGCGCGCTGGGCGCGGCGGCGGCACGCATGGTTTCTTCCAGCGTGTAGTGCAGGCCGCGGCGCGCGGCGATGGATTGCAGGGCGGCCAGCACGTCGGCCACCAGCGCGTCGCGCTGCGCATCGGTGGGCGCGCGCAGGTCCAGGCTGAACTGGCAGCGCCCGGGCACCACGTTGATGGAGCCCCCGGGCACGTTCAGCAGGCCCACCGTGCCGACCGAATCGCCGTCGCGCGCGGCACGGGCCTCCACGGCCAGGATGAGTTCAGCCACTGCGGCAGCCGCGTCGCGGCGGCGGTCCATGGGCGTGGTGCCGGCATGGCTGGCCATGCCGTGCATTTCGCCCACGAAGCGCACGCTGCCGTTGATCGAGGTGACCACGCCCAGGGGCAGGTCCAGCTCGTTCAGCACCGGCCCCTGTTCGATGTGCACCTCGACGAAGCCGAGGTAGCGGGCCGGGTCGCGCTGCAGTTTCGGAATGTCGTCGATGCACAGGCCGGCGTGCTGCATGGCTTCGCGCAGGGTCACGCCGTCGGCGTCCTTCTGGTCGAGCCAGGCCGGGTTGAAGTCGCCGATGAGCGCGCCCGAGCCCAAAAAGGTGGCCTTGTAGCGTTGCCCTTCCTCTTCCGAAAAGCCCACCACTTCGATGCCGAAGGGCAGGCGCTGGCCGCGGCGGTGCAGTTCGCGCACGCAGGCCATGGGCACGAAGATGCCCAGGCGCCCGTCGTATTTGCCGCCGTTGCGCACCGTGTCGTAATGGCTGCCGGTCATGAGCAGGCGGGCATCCGGCGTGGCGCCGTGGTAGCGGCCCACCACGTTGCCCACCGCATCGATGGCGACTTCGTCGAAGCCGCACTCGCGCATCCAGTGGCTGATGCGTTGCGCGCAGGCGCGGTGCGCATCGGTGAGGTAGGTGACGGTGAGCTGGCCCTTTTCGGCAAAGCCCGGGTCGCTGTGCTGCGCCAGGGTTTCCTGCCAGTCCCACACGCCGTTGCCCAGCGTGGGCTCCACACCGAACAGATCGTTCAGGCGGATCTCGGCGATGCGGTGGATGTTGCGCAGTGCCTCGGCCAGTTCGAAGTCGGGCGGGTTGGAGAGCCTGCGCGCGAAGGTGTCGATGATGTCCTGCTTCGCCAGCCCCGTGCCGCGCGGGCCGCGCACCGCCAGGATGAACGGAAAGCCGAAGCGCGCGTTGTAGTCGGCGTTGAGCTGCTGAATGCGCGCGAATTCCTCGGGCGTGCATTGCGTGAGGCCGGCCTTGTTCTGCTCGCGCGCCGATTCGGCGGTGAGGGCGTTGGCCACCATGGCCTTGCCCGCCAGCTCGGGGTGGGCGCGCACCAGGGCCAGTTGCGCATCGCGCGGCGCCTGGGCCAGCACGCGCACCATGGCGTGCTTGAACTGCGCCAGCGAGCGGAACGGCCGCGCGGCCAGCGCCTGCTCGGCGATCCATGGCGAATGCTCGTAAAGGCCGTCCAGCAGGCGCGCAGCCTCTGGCGCGTCGGCGGCGTTGAGTTGTTCGAGGGTGAGGGGCATGGCGTTCACTCCGGACAGGGATGGGCCTCGGCCCAGTGGCGTGCGATGTCGATGCGGCGGCACACCCAGACGTGGTCGTGCCGCTGCACATGGTCGAGAAAGCGCTGCAGCGCGGTGATGCGGCCGGGACGGCCGAGCAGCCGGCAGTGCATGCCGATGCTCATCATCTTGGGGCGGTCGTCGCCGGCCGGGTCGCCCTCGGCATACAGCGCGTCGAACGTGTCCTTCATGTATTGAAAGAACGGATCGGCGTGCGAATAGCCCTGCGGCAGCGCAAAGCGCATGTCGTTGCAATCGAGCGTGTACGGCACGATGAGCTGCCGGGCCGTGCTGCCGTCGGTCTTGGCGACCTTCATCCAGAAGGGCAGGTCGTCGCCGTAGTAGTCGCTGTCGTAGGCGAAGCCGCCGTAATCGGCCACCAGGCGGCGCGTGTTGGGGCTGTCGCGGCCCGTGTACCAGCCTGCGCCGTGGATCGCGCCGGGCGTGCCGTGCCGCTCGCCGGTCAGTGCCTGCAGGATGTCCATGGCCTCGGCCATGTGGGCGCGCTCCACCGCCTCGGGCACGTTCTGGTAGTGGATCCACTTGAGCCCGTGGCAGGCGATCTCGTGGCCCAGTTCCATGAAGGCGGCCGTCACGTCCGGATGGCGCTGCAATGCCGTCGCCACGCCGAACACGGTGAGCGGCAGGCCGCGTTTTTCAAACTCGCGCAACAGGCGCCATACGCCGGCCCGCGAGCCGTATTCGTAGATGCCTTCCATGCTGATGTGCCGTTCGGGATAGCTGGCGGGGTTGAACATTTCCGACAGGAACTGCTCGCTGCCCGCATCGCCATGCAGCACGGCGTTTTCGCCGCCCTCTTCGTAGTTCAGCACGAACTGCACGGCGATGCGGGCATGGCCCGGCCAGCGCGCATGCGGCGGATTGCGGCCATAGCCCACGAGGTCGCGCGGGTAGGGCAGGGTGGCGTCGTAGATGGGGGCGGCGGTCATCGGGTCCTCAGGAAAGAGCCATGGAGATGTCGTTGGGGGGCAGCTTGCGGTCGAACGCCAGGCTGGCCTGCACGTGCAGCAGGTGTGCGTCCATCAGGCGCACGGCGCGCTCTTCGTCGCGCGCGGCCAGGGCTTTCACGATCTCGGCGTGCTCGTCGTGCGAATGCGCGGCCTCGTCGGCGCTCTGGTACATGAGCGTGATCAGCGCACAGCGCGAGATCAGCTCGCCCAGCATCTGCGCCAGGACCTGGTTGTCCATCAGCTCGGCCATGCGCACGTGGAAGTCGCCCAGCAGTTCGGTGCGACCCTGCACGTCGGCCTCGTCCACGGCGGCCTTCTCGCGCGCCACGTGCTCGCGCAGCGCGCGGATGCGGGCGGGCGTCACTTCGCGCACGAAGGCGCGGGTCATCTCGGCCTCCAGCATGCGGCGCACGGCGAACACCTGGCGTGCCTCGTCGGCGGAAGGCGCGGCCACGAAGGCGCCGCGCGCGGGGGCCAGGCGCACCAGCCGCTTTTGCGACAGCTGAAACAGCGCCTGCCGCACCAGCGTGCGCGAGACGCCGAAATGGTCGGCCAGCTTCTGCTCCGCCAGCTTGGCGCCCGGCAGCAGGCGGTGATCGACGATGGCCCGGGTCAGGTGGCTGACGATCGCGCTGGTGGTCGATATTTCCATCGGCCGCATGATAGCGGTGGCCTGCCAATGTGTATACAGTTTTGGTGGACGAAGTGGCTCGCCGCGTTCGGCCAGAATCTTCGGATGACCGCCCACCCATCTCCATCTGCCGCTGCTTTCCAGGCGTCGCCCGTGGCGCCATCGCTTTCGACGGCACCGTCCCCCAGCGACCCTGCGAAGTTCCTGCGCCATCTGTACGACGTGGCCGTGCATGCCGCCCTGCCGGTGCACGGCCTGGCGGCACACCTGCCGTCCCCGCCGCGCGGGCGCACGCTGGTGCTGGGCGCCGGCAAGGCCGGCGGCTCGATGGTCCATGCGCTGGAGGCGCTGTGGCCGGCCGATGCCCCCCTGTCGGGCCTGGTCGTCACGCGATACGGCCATGTGCCCGAGCGGCCGCCGGGGCTTCCGCAGCGCATCGAGATGGTCGAGGCCGCGCACCCGGTGCCCGACGCCGCCGGCATGGTGGCGGCCGAGCGCATGCTGGCGCTCACGCAAGGGCTCACGGCTGACGACCTGGTGCTGTGCCTGATCTCGGGCGGCGGCTCCGCGTTGCTCACCTTGCCGGCCGAAGGGCTGACGCTCGCTGAAAAGCAGCGCATCCACCGCGCACTGCTGGAAAGCGGCGCCGGCATTGCCGAGATGAACTGCGTGCGCAAGCACCTGTCGCGCATAAAAGGCGGCCGGCTGGCCGCAGCGTGCGCGCCAGCCCGCGTGGTCACCCTGGCCATCAGCGACGTGCCGGGCGACGACCCGGCCGTGATCGCCAGCGGCCCCACCGTGCCCGACGGCACGACCTGCGCCGAAGCGCTCGACATCCTGGCGCGCTACCGCATCGACATTCCCGCGCCCGTGCGCGCGGCGCTGCAGGCCTGCGCGCTGGAAACGCCGAAGCCCGGCGACGCCGCGTTCACCGGCCACGCCGTGCGCCTGATCGCCACGCCGCTGCAGTCGCTGGAAGCCGCCGCGGCGGCCGCCCGTGCGGCCGGTGTGGCGGCGTACATCCTCTCCGACGAGATGGAGGGGGAGTCGCGCGAGGTCGGCCGCGTGCACGCCGCCCTGGCGCGTTCGGTGGCGCAGCGCGGCCAGCCGTTTGCACGGCCCTGCGTCATCCTGTCGGGCGGCGAAACCACCGTGACCGTGCGCCCGCAGACCGACGGCACAGCACGCGGGCGCGGCGGCCGCGCCGGGGAGTTCTGCCTGGGCCTGGCCCAGGCGCTACAGGGCCAGCCCGGCGTGTGGGCGCTGGCGGCCGACACCGACGGCATCGACGGGGTGGAGGACAACGCCGGCGCGATCGTCACGCCCGACACGCTGGAGCGAGCCCGCCGCGCCGACCTGTCCGTCGCCCGCCACCTCGACCGCAACGACGCCTACGGTTTCTTCTCGGCGCTGGGCGATCTGGTGATGACCGGGCCCACGCACACCAATGTGAATGATTTCAGGGTGCTATATATTTTGTAGCGCACTGCCCTAGGGGAATATGCGCTGGAGGCTGTTTTTATTCAAATCGTACGCTGGCCGGTGGCTATCCTCGACGTCTTAAAGCAGAAGAAGTCCGGGGCTGACTTCGGCATGCCGGTCGCATCGCCTATGCATGCTCATGCCCTCATTTCTCTCACGGCCCGTTCCAGGTTCGCCCGCAAGATCACGCGGTGAAACGGCGCAATCGTCGCGAGATAGACGCGTCCCAGTCTGTTATGGCAATGCACCACCGTACCCACCAGCAACTCGCGACCATTCGCCGCGTCGGCGCGGAGTTGAACGGTGACGCGGAAGTCGAGATGCCGGTCATCCGCGCCCAGGACTAACTCCGTCGCGCTCTTCGTCAGCAGCGGCAAGTAGCCGATGACCGGCCCATGCGCCGCTCCGGCAAGGCCGACGGCTTGAGACGATTTAACGCCCACTGTGGCCATCGCCACATCGCGAACATGCGTGAGCGCGCGAATCCACCAAGCGGGATGCTCGAGCGCGATGCGTGCCAGCACTTCAAGATCATCGCTTGCCTGCGCCGGCAACTGAATGGCAAAGGCATCCAACAGGTTTGCGCGCGGGTAAAGCGGCGCCAGCACGCTGTTGCCGGGCATGGGCACAGCGCGCGCTTTGGTCGATGTCATGTTCTCAAGGAGGCTCATGCGGTTCAGTCTAGTCCTGACAGAGAGCGCATCTACAAGATCGTGAGTTCAACGACCGCGCCACTGTCGCGATGCATCACGACCTGCCGTCCTGAAGAGCGATGCAGTGAGCTACCAGCCACTCTGGACGGCCCCTGCCGGAACGGTCGCAGGCATCGTGGCCACAAACGCGCAACCGCCTCCGCGGCGGTCGTGCAGTGCGATGCTGCCGCCGACGCGAAGGCACGCCTGGCGGACGATGGCCAAACCCAATCCCGTGCCCGACGCTGGCGCGTCCGTGCCCCGGTAAAAGCGCTCGAACACGAGGGCATGCTCGTTTGCGGGGATGCCGGGTCCGCGGTCGGCAACGGTCAGCTGCAGCGCGCCGTCAAGCAAGACGAGGGTCAGCGTGACCTCGCCAGCGCCGCCCGCGTACTTCACCGCGTTGTCCAGAAGGTTGCGCAACACCGACTCGTACAGATTGACGGGTAGGGCCAGTGTCAGGCTGTCAGGGGCTTCCAGGATGAGTTCCACGTTCTGGCCTGTTGCATGACTCATGGCTTGCGCCAGGTGTTGGCGGGTCAGATCCGCGACATCGACAAACTGCGCCGGCGCATTGGCCGCTCCGTCCAGCGTCGCCAATTCCAACAGTTGCTGCACCAGGTGCGACCCGCGGGCAACAGCCTGCTGCAGATTCAAGGTGGCCTGCTCGCGCTCGTGCGGATCGACCGTGCGGGACATCACATGGGCCTGGGCGCTGATGACGGCGAGCGGTGTTCTCAGCTCGTGGGCTGCGTCATGCACGAACGAACGTTCGCGGGCCACTGTGCCGCGCAGTTGCAAAAGCATGGCGTCCAGCGCAGTCACCAGCGGTGCCAGTTCGGCATAACGCGGTGCAAAACCCAGCGGGGACAGGTCCCCCGTCCGTCGCTGCGCGATGGCTCTGCCCAGACTGCGCAAGGGCCCGAGGCCGCGTGCCGCAGCCACCCACACGGGAATGAGCGCAAAGGGAAAGGCCACCAGGAACGGCAGCGCCAGTGAATCAAAAACCCACCGCAGCACCCATTGCGTGCTGACTTGCGGTTCGGCCATCCACAGTTGCCAAGGGCCGGGGTGGCTGGCGAACAGCCAATATGCCTGGCCATTCAGGCTGATATCAACGACGTGATCGGACTTGCCGCGCAAGCTCGCGTCGGCGATCTCCGGCGATGTGAACAGCACGCGCCCTTGCGCAGATCGCAGCTGGAACAGCAAGTCGCCTGGGAGTTGACCGCCGTGACGGCGTGTTGCGTTCAACTGCTGGGCCGTGATCTGCACCGCGCTGGCCGCAAGATCGTCGCGGCGAATGTCGGCGAGTGCGTTCGACAAGCCACGGCCCGCTTGCTGCAAGCCGGTATTGCTCTGCAATCGGGCGCGAAAACCCAGGTAGGTGTGGGCGGCCACGGCGCACCACGCCAGCACGAATGCAATCAATAACGCGGACACGATGCGGCGGACCAGTGTCGGGCGCAACAGGGTCTTCACGGCAAGAGCATGTAGCCGACGCCCCGAACGGTCTTGATGCGCTCGGCACCGACCTTGCGCCGCAGATTGGACACGTGCACCTCGACCAGGCTGAAGTCCAACGGCTCCCCCAGGGGCTCCAGGCGCTGAGCCAGTTTGCCTTTCACTACAACGGCACTGGGCTCACGCGCCAGTTCCAGCAGCAACTGAAATTCACGCGGCGACAAGACCAGGGTTTCGCCGCGCAGCCGCGCGCAGTGCCCGCGGGGTTCGATCTCCAGGTCTCCGATCGTCCAGACATCGCTGGCCTGCCGGGCGGAACGCCGCACGACGGCGCGCAGGCGTGATGCCAGTTCCTCCAGGGCAAAAGGTTTCACGATGAAGTCGTCTGCACCGCTGTCGAGCCCCGCCAAACGATCCGGTAACGTGCCTCGAGCAGTAATGATGATGATGGGGACCTGCTCCGTTTGGCGCCGCCATCGGGTGACGAGGTCCAGGCCGTCCCCGTCGGGCAGCGACAAATCCAGCAGTACGCAATCGAAGCCCTCATCCGTCAGCGTGCGCGCCGCGTCTTCGGCACGCCTGCGCCATACGCTGCTGATACCTTCCAGCTTGAGCGATTTCTGCAAGGCGGGACCCAGGTCCAGATCGTCTTCGATCAGTAATACGTGCATGTCCTGAATTGTGTCAGCGACCCAGCCAAGGGCTGTCGGGATCACGCCAACCTTTGGCTAAGCCCAAGGTTGGCGGCCCAACAATCGGTGCGGTCAACTGCTCCCGTACATCACGATGAAACCTGACCTCCCCCGACAGTCTCGCTGCACCTCTGCGCCGATGGCCCGTTTCAGCTGGGCCGCCTGCGGCATCGCTTTGCTTCTTGTGAGTGGATGCGGCGGTGGCTCCGACGCCGCCGTCGGCACGGCGCCGCCCCCGGAAACCTACGCTGTTCGATGCCAGTTGCCACCCGGTTCGCCAAATGCTCTTGTGCTGCCTGCACCCACCGGTGAACGATGCATCGGCAAGCTTGGATTCCGTTTGGTGGACAGCTCCCGCGCGGAAAAAAACGTTCCTGATAAAACCCGCCGGCGCGAACTGAGTGTCAAGGTTTGGTACCCCACGAACCCAGCCGCTGGTGGCCTGCGAGCCCACTATCTGGATCCAACCATCGCTCCCTTGGTGAAGGCGCAAATGTCTATCCCCGCCACTGCGCCCAACGTTGTGACCAACGCCGGGTCGGCAGCCGCACTGCAGGCGGGCAGCAGTTATCCGGTGGTCATTTTTTCGCCTGGGTATGGCATGGTCGTCGAACTCTATTCGACCCTCTTGGAAGACCTGGCCAGCCAGGGCATGGTCGTTGTTGCCATCGACCATCCCTACATTTCAGGGGCGACTTCCCTGGACAACGGGCAAGTGGTGGAGGCACTGGCCGGCGCGGCCGCCGGGCAGCCGATGGAAGAATTCCTGGATGATGCGGTAGCCACGCTTGTGGCGGATCAACGCTATGTGCTCGACTGGTTGCAGGGCCCGAACACCGGCATGCTGGGTAGCCACCTGAACCTTGCACGCATCGGAATCATTGGACATTCCATCGGCGGCGCAGCCGCTATTCAGACGGCACGGTCCGATGAACGCGTAATGGCAGGCTTGGACGTCGACGGAACCGTTTATGGCGGCACTGCGGGTCGGTGGCACAAGCCGGTCATGTTCCTGCTTGCGTCCAACCACACAGCGGACCCGACCGTCGATGCGGTGTTGCGGCTTGCGAGCGGTCCCCACCGAAGCGTCACGGTGCAAGATGCCGGTCATATGGATTTCAGCGATCTGAAATGGGTGTTGAGCTTCTACGTGCCCGGCTTCTCGCCCAACGCCTGGGCGTCGCAGGGTCTGGGGTCCATCGAAGCATCGAAAGCCTTGAAGACGACACGCCAGGAGACCCTGTCCTTTCTTCAGTCGTTCGTCAGCCCCTGAGTGAAGGCATGCAACCTGAAGCCGCATCGTTTCCGACGAAGGAATCTGCTTGATCAAGTTCGCATCGACAAATAGACGGGCTAATAGCTGGGCTGGATGGACGGTTCCAACCTTGGAATGCGCATGGAACAAAGGTCGGCTCGTTCGTCCAACGCGGTGGTACTTACATCCTCTTCATTGGCCGTTGTGACAACCCCATGAAAAAAGGCCGCGCCCCTCACGGAGCACGGCCCATATGGCTGGGTAGGCGGTGACTCTCAATACCCCAGCGTCTCGCCGTCCGGGTTGCGCGGATCGGAGGCGCCATACAGCAGGCCGTCCTGGAACTGAATCGTCTGCGTGCGGCCCATGGAGGGCTTGATGGCGATGTTGTGGCCGCGTGCCTGCAACTGCGTCAGCGTGTCGGTGCTCAGGCCCTTTTCCACGCGCAGTTCGTCGGGCGTCCACTGGTGGTGCACGCGCGGCACCGAGGCGGCTTCGGCCGGGTTCATGCCGAAGTCGATGGTGTTCACCACGGTCTGCAGTACCGTCGTGATGATGCGCGCGCCGCCCGGGCTGCCCGTCACGAGCATGGGCTTGCCGTCCTTGAGCACCATGGTGGGCGTCATGGACGACAGGGGCCGCTTGTTGGGGCCCACGGCGTTGGCGTCGCCGCCGACCAGGCCATAGGCGTTGGCCACGCCGGGCTTGGCGGAGAAGTCGTCCATCTCGTTGTTCAGCAAGATGCCCGTTCCCTTGGCGACGATGCCGCTGCCGAAGTTGGTATTGAGCGTGTAGGTCACCGCCACTGCATTGCCGGCCTTGTCCACCACCGAGTAGTGCGTGGTCTGGTCGCTTTCATAGGGCTGCGGCTTGCCGGGCTTGATGTCCTTGCTGGGGCGGGCCGCCGTGGCGTTGATGCCCTTGGCCAGCGACTGCGCGTAGGCCTTGGAGGTCAGCCCTTTGAGCGGCACCTTCACGAAGTCCGGATCGCCCAGGTATTCCGAGCGGTCGGCGTAGGCGAGCTTCATGCTCTCGGCCATGTAGTGAATGGTCTGCGCGCTGTTCTGCCCCCATTGCGACAGCGGCCACTGCTCCAGCATGTTCAGCATCTGCACCAGGTGCGCACCGCCGGAGGATGGAGGCGGCATGGTCACGATCTCGTAGCCGCGGTAGGTGCCGCGCACCGGCTCGCGTTCCACGACCTTGTAGGCGGCCAGGTCCTGCAGCGTGAGGGCACCGGGGTGGGGCGCCATTTCAGCGGCGATGCGGCGCGCGATGGGGCCCTGGTAGAACGCCTTGGCGCCCTGCTGGCCGATGAGCCGCATCGACTGGGCCAGGTCTTTTTGCACCAGCCGGTCGCCCACCTTCAGCGGACCGTCGCCGCGCCAGAAGATCTGTCGCGTGGCGGGCCACTTGCCCATGTTCGCCTTCTCCTGGTGCAGCGTCTTGGCCAGCGTCAGGCTGACCGGAAAACCCTTGTCGGCCAGCGCGATGGCCGGCGCGATCACGCGCGACAGCGGCAGCGTGCCCCAGTTCTTGAGTGCGTGCTCCATGCCGGCCACGGTGCCCGGCACGCCCACGGCATAGGGGGTGTACAGCGACTTGCCCTCGACCACGTTGCCGCTGGCATCGAGGTACATGTCGCGCGTGGCTTTTTGGGGCGCCACTTCGCGGAAGTCGAGCGCGATGTCCTTGCCGGTCTTGGCGTCGTGCACCATCATGAAACCGCCGCCGCCCAGGTTGCCGGCATTGGGCAGCACCACGGCCAGCGCGAAGCCGATGCCCACGGCGGCGTCCACCGCGTTGCCGCCGGCTTTGAGAATGTCCAGGCCCACGCGCGAGGCCAGTTCCTGCTCGGTGGAGACCATGCCGTTGCGTGCCACGACGGGGTGGAACACATCCATGTCGAAGTCGTACGAGCTGCCGGCGGCGCGGGCGGCTGCCGTCTGCTGCACCGGGGGCGGCGGTGCCGCCGGTGCGCCTTCGACACTGCCCGTGCCGGCCGTGGGCAGGTTGGTGCAGGCGGCCAGGCTGGCCAGTGCAAGCGCCAGGCTGCTGGCCAGCAGCGTGCGTTGGATGGGTTTCATGCTCTCTCCTCGTTATTGATCGGTGGGCGGCCCAGGGGGCGGCGCCGTGGCGAGTGTAGAGAAGTTGCCTCTGCCGCCCCACGGGGTGGGGCCGAACGCGGCCATTCCATTTGCAATTGCGAACGTCTGCCTTCAAAAGTTGCACTTTTAAAAGGAACTCGAGCACTAGCATGGCTGCGGTTTCCGCCAGGAAGAATTTTGGCCGCTGGTGCGGCGTCCGGGCGGGAGCTTCCTATCAACCTCGGAGGTGCGACATGGCGATGAAATCCTTTTTGAAAAAGCTGGTGCTGGGTGGGTGCCTGATGGCGGCCAGCAGCCTTTCCTGGAGCTATGCGATCAATGCGGGCAAGGTGGTGGACGACAGCGGCAGTGCCGTGCAGCTTCGGGGCGTGAACTGGTTTGGCTTTGAAACCAACAACAACGTGGTTCACGGGCTGTGGGCCCGCAACTGGAAGGACATGATCACGCAGATGCAGGACCAGGGCTTCAACGCCGTGCGCCTGCCGTTTTGCCCGCAAACCCTGCGCGGCACGCCCCCCAACAGCATCGACTACGGCCGCAACGCCGACCTGCAAGGCCTGAGCGCGCTGCAGGTGATGGACAAGGTCGTCAACGAGATCAGCAGCCGCGGCATGTACGTGCTGCTCGACCACCACACGCCCGACTGCCAGAGCATTTCCGAACTCTGGTACACGCCGTCCTACAGCGAGCAGCAGTGGATCACCGACCTGACCTTCGTCGCGCAGCGCTACGCCAGCGTGCCCGGCGTCATCGGGCTGGACCTGAAGAACGAGCCGCACGGCGCCGCCACCTGGGGCACCGGCAACGACGCCACCGACTGGAACCGCGCCGCCGAGCGCGCCTCGGCCGCCGTGCTGCAAGTGGCGCCCCGCTGGCTGATCGTGGTGGAAGGCGTTGCCGAGAACCCGAGTTGCTCCAGCAGCGGAGGCCACTGGTGGGGCGGCAGCCTGGAGCCTTTGGCATGCACGCCTTTGAACATTCCGGCCGACCGCCTGCTGCTCGCGCCGCACACCTACGGGCCGGACGTGTTCGGGCAAGCGTATTTCAGTGCCTCCGACTTTCCTGACAACATGCCGGCCATCTGGGAGCAGCACTTCGGCCGCTTCGTGCAAGCCGGCCATGCCGTGCTGCTGGGCGAGTTCGGCGGCAAGTTCGGCCAGGGCGATGCACGCGACGTGGCGTGGCAGAACAAGCTGGTGGATTACCTGATCGGCAAGGGCATCCGCAGCGGCTTCTACTGGTCGTGGAACCCCAACAGCGGCGACACGGGCGGCATCCTGAACGATGACTGGACGACGGTGCGCGCTGACAAGGTCACGCTGCTCAAGCGACTGTGGGGCGATGGCACGATCACCCCGCCCACGACGCCACCCACCACGCCGCCAACGACTCCCCCGACCACGCCTCCTACTACGCCTCCTACTACGCCTCCCACCACGCCTCCTTCAGGCACCGCCAGCTTCAGCACGGAGATCATCGTGGACAGCAGTTGGAACACGGGCTACTGCGAGCGCGTGCAGGTCACCAACACGGGCAGCGTTGCGGGCAACTGGGCGCTCAACCTGACCATCAGCGGCACCGTCAACAACCTGTGGAACGCGGTGTGGTCGCAGTCGGGCAGCACGCTCAATGCTTCCGGCGTGGACTGGAACAAGACACTCTCACCCGGCGCGAAAGCGGAGTTCGGATTCTGCGCCGCGCGCTGAAATCGATGTTTTCTTTCGGATTTTGATAATCCAAAGAAAAATGCACCCCGGTAGATTCTGGGCGGCCTGAAAATGCGACCGGGCCGCTTTTTGGTAAGCAGCCTGGAAGCCATAGCGAAAAAGCCGCCCCGGATATTCATCGGAATATCTGGGGCGGCCTGCTTTCAGCCCTTGGCAGGATTAATCCGCGTGAAAGCGCAGGCCCTGGTTGATCGCGCAGCGGTACGCTACCGGTTCGGAGCGTTGCTGGTAGCTGGGCAGGTCAAAGACGAACATCGTGAAGTCGATGGTGCCGTCCGGCCGCACTTGGTAGCGCAGCAGTTGCTGGATGGGCTGGCCGTCGCGGGCCACGGTGAAATGGCCGTCGCTGAAGGAGAGCGTGCCGTCTTCGACGATGCGGTACGCCTCGATGCGCAGCCCGCCGCGCGTGCGGGTGGGCGTGGCGTTGGCCGAGTTGGCGGTGCACTGCGACAGGTCGATGGCCACCGCCACATCGCTCCCGGATGCCAGCGCCTGCTGGATGTCGGCGAGATTATCGAGGCGGCTTTTGGCACTGGCGGGCAGCGCCATCAAGGAAAAAGACGAAGCCAATAACAAGGCTGCGAAGCGTTGCATGTAAAAACCTCCATTCATGGTTATCAAAATCGCGGCTTGAAAATTCAAGCGTGGCGATGATATCCAGGGGCAGGCTTTATTCATGCCGATTATTTGTATGCGCCGACCCCTGTTTGTAAATGTCCGAAAGATTCGGGCTGAATGCCTTGCAAGCCGGGCTGCATGGCCGCATGCATACTCGGCCAGTACCGGCGTGCCCCAGGCGGCGGTCGCCATTTCGCTCCCCCGTTTTGTCGTTCCATTCACCCAAGGAGATGGCCCATGGGCCTCAGCACCCACGTTCTCGACACCATGCACGGATGCCCCGCCGCAGGAATGGCCGTAGCGCTGTATGCCACGCACGGCGAGGCGGCCACGCTGCTGCAGCGCCTGGTCCTCAACCAGGATGGCCGCACCGATGCGCCGTTATTCGACAACGCCAGCCTGCGGGCCGGCACCTACCGCCTGACGTTCGATGTGGCGGGCTATTTCCGCAGCCGCGGGGTGGAGTTGCCCGAGCCCAACTTCCTGAACCAGGTGAGCCTGGATTTCGGCGTGGCCCATGCGGACCAGCACTACCACGTGCCCTTGCTGGTCAGCCCGTGGAGCTACTCCACCTACCGCGGCTCGTAGCCCCGCTGCGCAAGCCGGGCAGGCCGCGCAGATTCCATGGCAGCCTCAGAGCTGCCCTTCCGTCAGGGTGTCGAGCTGAAAGCGCCCGGACTTGTGCCACAGCCAGGTGTCGGTGTAGGTGACCTTGCCCATCCGCGAGGGCACGGGGTAGGGCGCGGCGGCGCGCACGGTGCGCTCGATCTCGGCGATGACCTCGGGTGCATGGCGCGGCGCGCGCATCCAGTTCAGCCGCGTGACGCGGCCGGCGCGGTCGATGTCCACCTGCAGCGTGCCGATGGCATACAGCAGGGGCGGCAGCTTGCCTTTGTAGATGCGCTGGGCGTTCAGCTCATAGAGGTGGGTGGCGGCGTCCTGCCGGTAGGCGCGTGGCGTTTCGGCGGCCGAGGGGCGCGCAGAGCCTTTTTCGGCGGGCACCGGGCCGACCACCTCTTTTTCCAGCGGGCTGCTGGTGTCCGAAGCGGGCTTGGCGGGCGGGGGCTCCGGTTCCGGCCCAGACGATCGGCAGGCCGCGATGAGAGATGCCAGGGCGGCCATGGCGCTGGCCGCCAGCCACCGGCCGCGCGGGCGGCGGGGCTGGCGTTCAGGAGAAGGGGAGGACATGGTGCAGGGTCTCTCTGTGGCTATGCTGTGCGGTGCCTGCGCGGCCGTTGCGCGGGGCGTACCGGAGGACTCGGATGGTGATGGCGGCGTTGCATCGTTTGCTGGCGGGCTTGGCGCACTGCCCGGCCTGCGTGGTCGAGGTGGAGTCTACCCAAGGCTCGGTGCCGCGCGAGCGCGGGGCGTGGATGGCCGTGTGCGCCGACGGGCTGGTCGGCACCATCGGCGGTGGCCGGCTCGAATTCGACGCCATCGCCCAGGCGCGCCGACGGCTGGCGGGTGAGGGTGGCCCGCAGACGCAGACGCAGACGCAGGCGGAAGTGCTGCGCTTCGCGCTCGGACCCAGCCTGGGCCAGTGCTGCGGCGGCGTCGTGTTCCTGCGCTTCACCCTGGTCGGGCCGGATGACCGTGCGGCGCTGGCGCGGCGGCTGGCGCCCCGGTGCACGCCCGTGGCGCTGTTCGGCGCCGGCCACGTGGGCCACGCTTTGGTGCGCGTGCTGGCCCCGCTGCCGTTCGCCCTGGCGTGGATCGACAGCCGCGACAGCGTGTTCCCCGACGACTCGCCGCCCGGCGTGGCGTGCGAGCACTCCGATCCGGTGCACGCGGCCGTGCCGTCGCTGGCGGCCGGCTCGCACGTGCTGGTCATGAGCTTCAGCCACGCCGAGGATCTGGACGTGATCGCCGCCTGCCTGCTGCGCCAGCGCGAGCGGGGCGACCTGCCGTTCATCGGGCTCATCGGAAGCCGCACCAAGTGGGCGACCTTTTCGCACCGGCTCGCGGCGCGCGGCTTTGCGCCGCAGGAACTGGCCTGGGTCACCAGCCCCATCGGTTTGCCCGGCATCGAAGGCAAGGAGCCCGAGGTGATTGCCGTGTCGGTGGCGGCGCAGTTGCTGGCGCTGCGCGGGGCTGCGGTGCCGGTAGGAGGACTTGAGGCAGGGCCTGAAGCAGCGCGTGAAGCCGGCGGGCTGCCCGGGTAAGTCCGCAGGCGGCGCGCCGCGCGAGGGGCTTTGCAGGAACGATTCCTGCATACACTTGCCGCACAGGTCGCAGCGGTGCCCGGAGCCGATGTGTCGTCAGCCCCCAGGTGCGCGGCCTTTTCTTCTGCTCAGAGCGCCCGCAGTGGTGAGCAGGTCGACCGGGTGGTGCCACGCGCCGCCCCATGGCGCCCCGTGCGCCGCCGAGGCTGACACACATGGAAAGCTATCTCCTCGACTGGGCCAACCTGCTGCTGCGCTGGGTCCACGTCATCACCGCGATCGCCTGGGTGGGCTCGTCGTTCTACTTCGTCTTTCTGGACAGCAGCCTCACGCCGCCGGTCGATGACGACCTCAAAAAGCAGGGCGTGAGCGGCGAGCTCTGGGCCGTGCACGGCGGCGGCTTCTACCACCCGGTGAAGTTCGCCGTATCGCCCCCGAAGCTGCCCGCGCACCTGCACTGGTTCTATTGGGAGAGCTACAGCACCTGGCTGAGCGGCTTTGCGCTCTTCACGGTGTCGTACCTGTGGAGCGCGGGCACCTACCTCATCGACAAGTCGCGCATGGACTGGGCGCCGCCTGCGGCCATCGGCGCGGCGCTGGGTTTCCTGGTGGTGTTCTGGCTGCTGTACGACGCGGTGTGCCGCGTGTTCGGGCAGCGCAGGAATGGGGATGCCATCGTCGGCGCGCTGGTGTTCGGGCTGGTGTGCGTGGCCTCGTGGCTCGCCTGCCACTGGTTCGCCGGGCGCGCGGCTTTTTTGCTGGTGGGCGCGATGATCGCCACGGCCATGAGCGCCAACGTGTTCTTCTGGATCATTCCAGGGCAGAAAAAAATGGTCGCTTCCATCCAGGCCGGCCAGCCCGTGGACCCGATCCACGGCAAGCGTGGCAAGCAGCGCAGCGTGCACAACACCTACTTCACGCTGCCGGTGCTGTTCGCCATGCTGTCCAACCACTACAGCTTCACGTGGGGCCACCCGCAGAACTGGCTGGTGCTGATCGTGATGATGTTCGCGGGTGCGGCCATCCGGCAGTTCTTCGTGATGCGCCACGGCTACAAGCTGGGGCGCAACGGCAATCCGCTGCCGTACGCGCTGGTGGGGGTGGCGGCCATTGCCGGCGCCATCGTCTGGATGCGGCCCGCGCCCCGGCCAGCCGCTGCGCCGCTCGCCGCAGGTGTTGCTATAAATTCAATAGCAAAGAATGGCGATGATATTGCGGTGGAGGCCAAAATGTCTTATGACCGTTTGCAGGCCGTCTTGGCGCAGCGCTGCACGCTGTGCCATGGCGAACAGGTGCAGATGAAGAACCTGCGGCTCGATTCGCCGCAGTCCATCCAGCAGCACGCCCAGGCGATCTACCAGCAGGCCGTGGTGCAAAAGCTCATGCCCATGAACAACGCCACCGGCATGACGGACGAGGAGCGCGACATCGTGCGGCGCTGGTTCGAAGGCGGCGCGCCGGTGCCATGACCGGTCCGCGTGCCGGCGATGCCGCCGAAACCTCAGTCCATCGCCGCCCGGGCCGCCGCTCTTCGGCCGCCCAGTGAAGCGCCGGGCCGGGGCGGCGGAGGCCGGTCGGCGCCGTTGCCGCTGCCCGGTTCCGCGCGGGTGACGTCGCCTCGGCTGCCGTTATGGCCGGCTTTGGCGTTGCCCGGGCCTGCGGTGCGGTCGGTGTCGGCGTCGGCATCGCGCCAGGCCAGGCCGCTGGTGGCCAGCTTGGCGTCGTGTTTGGCCAGGGCGGCGAGGTTGGCCACTTCTTCGGCGTGGGCGATGGCGCCGGGCGTGATGCGCACCGCGCCGATCGACAGCGTGGTGCAGGTGAAAAAGCGCTTCACCCCGTGCCGGTCTTCGGCCCAGATGCCGCCGGCCTTGCGCGAGGCGTCGTCGAACAGCGCCAGGGCCTCCTGCGCGAACTCTTCGATGATCTGCTGGCAGCGGTGCAGCCAGTCCGCGCTCTGGAACAGCAGCATGAAGTCGTCGCCGCCCACGTGCCCCACGAAGTCGCGTTGCGCATTGCAATGGGTCACGGCCAGGCGCGCCACGAGGCGGATCATCTGGTCGCCGCGCCAGTAGCCGTAGTAGTCGTTGAACGGCTTGAAGTGGTTCAGGTCGGCGTAGCAGGCGACGAACTCGGTGCCGCTGTCCAGCAGGCGCTGCATGTGCAGGCTGATGGGAATGTTGCCCGGCAGGAAGGTGAGCGGGTTGGCGTGGCGCGCGGCCTCGATGCGCGCCTCGGTGACGCTGCGCACCAGCTGGTCGCCCGTGCCCAGGCCGGCGTAGCGGCCGTTGTCGGTGACGATGAAGCCGTCGTTCAGGTAGCGCTGGTCCTGCGATGTGAGGATGCCCACGAGCTGGTCCACGTCGCAGTCGAGCTCCACCACGCGGGGCGCGTGGTTGGCGAACGCCATGCAGGGCTTGCGCCCGTGCACTTCGCGAAAGTACAGCGTGGCGTAGTGGTTCATGAACTGCTGGCGGTTGATGAGCGCCACCGGCCGCGTGCCGTCCACCACGGCCAGCGCGTGCAGGTCGGCATGCGCCTTGAACAGCCCGGCCACCGTGTCGTTGCGGGTGTCTGGCGTGGCCGTGGGCGCCTGCACCACGATCAGGTTGCGCAGAATGCCCGGCCGCACGTTCTGGCCCAGGTGGGGCAGCACGGCCACGCGGCGGTCGCGCAGGGCGTCGAGCGCGGGCAGCAGGATGGTGTCGCGCGGCAACGGGGCGGGGCGGCCCAGCAGGTAGCCCTGGCCGTAGGGAATGTCCAGGTCGCGCAGCGCGCGCAGATCGTCCTCGGTCTCGATGCCCTCGGCGATGAGCGTGGTGCCGAACACGTCGGCAATGCCTTTGATGGCCTGCAGCATCTGCAGGTTTTCGGGATGGGCGCGCAGGTCGCGCACGAAGTATTTGTCGATCTTGACGAAGTCGGGCTTGGCCTCGGACCACAGCCGCAGGCTGGAGCGGCCGTCGCCGAAATCGTCCAGCGCCAGGCGCGCGCCGCTGGCGTGCACTTCCTTCAGCGCGTGGCGCAGCAGGTCCATGTCGGTCACGCGCTCGTGCTCGGTGATCTCCAGCACCACCATGCGTGCCGACACGCCCATGGCCTGCACCGCATCGGCGAGCGATGCGCCACCGAACAGCGCCACCCCGCGCACGAGGGCATCGGCGCTGATGTTCACGAAAAGCCGCCCCGGCGCGCCCAGCACGCCCCATTGCTGCAGCGCGATGAACACGCACAGCAGTTCGAAGTCCTGCAGCAGGTTCTCTTCCTGCGCGCGCTGCAGCAGGACGTCGGGCGTGTGCAGCGGCGTGCCGGCCGGGCCGCGGATCAGGGCCTCGTGCGCGTAGATGCTGCCCTCGCGCAGATCGGCCAGGGGCTGGAACACGCAGTACAGGCCATCGCCGCGCATCAGCTGCGCCAGGGGTCCGGTGCCGCTGCGCGCTCCGGGCGACAGCGCCGCCAGCAGGGCATCGCGCCGGTCCCCAAAGGATGCATCGATCATGGTTACAACCTTACACAATTCACTGCGGACCATAGCCGGGCCGTGTGACAGTGAAATGACAGATCGTCAGTCGATGGGGCGCGGGTCGCCGCGCAAATCTGCGTAGTCCACTGCGTATTTGACGAGCGCCGCCTGCCCCTCGATGCGCAGCTTGCGGCGCAGGTGCAGGCGGTGCGTCTCCACCGTGCGCACCGAGGTGCCCATGAGCTGGGCGATGTCCTTGTTGGAGCGGCCCTCGGCCAGCAGCTGCAGCACGGCGGCTTCGCGCGGCGTGAGGGCGCGGGCCGAGGGCGCCATGGCCGGCGCGGCGTCGTACAGCAGCGCCTGCACGCCTTCGCTGAAGTAGAGCCCGCCCGCGTGCACCGCCTCGATGGCCTCGACCAGTTGCCGCGCCGGTGCGTCCTTGAGCACGTAGCCGCGCACGCCCAGAGAAGCCGCGCGGCGCACGTATTCGCCATCGTGGTGCATGGACAGCACCATGACGCGCACCAGCGGAAAGCGGTCGCGGAACACGGTCGCCAGGTGGATGCCGCTCGCATCCGGCATGCGGATGTCGGTCACCACGATGTCGGGCTGCAGCGCGGCGGCCAGCTCCACCGCCTCCTGCACGCCGCCGGCTTCGCCTGCGACGCGGATGTGCCCGGTCGCCTCCAGCCGCATGCGCACACCGTCGCGCACCAGTGGGTGGTCGTCCACCAGCAGCACGCGGATGAAGCCTTCACCGCCATTCATGCGGGCACCTGCGACGGGTCGAAGCCGGGGAAGGGCGCTTCCGCCTCGGTCGTCAGCGCGAGCACCGCGATGATGCGCGTGCCGTGGCGGCCGGAAGACAGGCGGAACGTACCGCCCAGTCCTTCGATGCGCTCGCGCATGTTGCGCAGGCCGATGCCGCCCTGCCCATCGGCCTGCACGCGCTGCACGTCGAAGCCCTGGCCGTCGTCGATCACCGAGAGGCTCACGCGGCGGCGGCCGAAGCGCAGCAGCAGCTCCACCTGCGAGGCGCCCGCGTGCATCTGCGCATTGGTGAGCGCCTCCTGCGCCACGCGAAACAGTGCGGTGCCGTGGCTGGTGGGCAGCGGCTGCGCCGTGCCGCGCAGCACGAACCGCACCTGGAACCCGGCGTGCTCCTCGACCTGCTGCGCCATGAGCGCAAGCGCCGGTGCCAAGCCCAGGTCGTCCAGCAGCGCAGGCCGCAGGCCGTGCGAGACGCGGCGGATTTCCAGCAGCGCGTGGTTGAGCCGGTCCAGGCCCTGGTCCAGCATGTGGGGCGCCGCCTGGGCCGCGCGCTGGGCCCATTGCACCTGCGCGGTCTCCAGCAGGAATTTGGACGACACCAGCACCTGCACCACGCCGTCGTGCAGTTCGCGCGCCACGCGCACGCGCTCTTCTTCCTGCGAGCGCACCACCCGCTGCGCGAGCCGCCGCAGCTTGGCGCTGGCCACGCGGTGGTCGCTCAGGTTCAGCGCCAGCCCGGCCAGCCCGATCAGCACGATGCACAGCGCCGCGATGCCGTAGATGCGCCGGCGCGTGCCGTCGATGTTTTCCTGCGCGCGCTGGTCGATGCGGCGCAGCGTGTCGTGCACGTCGTCCAGGTACAGCCCGGTGCCCAGCACCCATTCCCATCCGGGCAAGGTCATCACGTAGGCGAGCTTGGGGACCGTCTGCTGCGACGAAGGCTTTTGCCACAGGTAGCGCACCAGCCCGCCGCCCTCGCGCGCCTTGGCGAGGATCAGATTGGCCGGCGCTTCGCTCTGCGGATTGGCCGGATCGCACAGGTCCACACCGGCCAGCCCCATGCGCTGGGCATCGAGCAGCACGTTGCCCTGTCGGTCGTACACAAAAAAGTAGCCGTCCTTGCCGAACTGCATGCGCGACAGCAGGGCCAGCGCCTGCTGCTGGCGCGCCGCAGGGTCCGCCACATCGGTCGCGATGCGCGCCAGCGCGCTCTGGGCCAGCTGGACGTAGTGGTGCAGCTCGGTTTCCTTGCTGTGCAGATAGGCCGACTCGACGAGTTCCCGCTCCTGGTGCGCGAGCTTCAGCGTCTGGTGGCGCACCGTAATGGCCACGGAACCCAGCGCCACCAGGATGGGAATGGTCGACAGCAGCAATAGCTTGAGCCGCAATTGCATGGAGGCTTCTTTGAAAAGGAAAGCGATGACTATCTGCCCGCCATTGCAAATGTCAAGCGGGTTATTTCCTGGCTTGTTTTGATATTCCGTGAATTCGTGAAGATATGTAAAGAGAGCGGCCGGGAGAATGTCGCGCAGAAGACTGATCGGGTGGATTAATGATGAATGTGATCCGGCATGCGGGATTAATGGGGCTTTATTCACCATAATCACCGCCTTGGTGCCTTGCGCCCCGTGCGTGCACGCCGGCACCCCCACGGTGCGCACCTTGTGAGTGCTTGCTTTCGCGCTGCACCTCGACTGGCAGCGCGATGCCCCAGCATGAAGCGGCTGGCTGAGAGGTTGGGCCCTTTCTGGCTCATGTTCCGTAATGCTGCGTAGGCCGTTCTGCGTACTACTGCGTAAGGGAAAAAGGCGCTTTATCAGGGCCGGTATTGCTGCCTAAAATCGTTTCGCGAATCGGATTTCCAAACAGTGGCTGGCGCGCCGGAAGATTATTGGAAGAAGCGGTCGTACAGAAGGTCGGACAACACGGTTTTTAATGAATCGTGCGCTGGTGATTTTCTGGCGTTATTTTCAAGTCGAAAGTAAAGGACATTCCATGAATAATCGGTTTCATCGGCGCAGCATGGCCGTGGCGGGCGCGGCCCTCGCGGCTTGCGTGTTGGCAGGCTGTGCCGCAACGTCGTCCAAGCGCGAGGTGCTGTCCACCACGCAGATCTACCCGGCCATCGGGCCGTACTCGCAGATGGTGTCGCACGGCAACACGCTCTATTTCTCCGGGGTGCTGCCGCTCAACGCGGCGGGCAACGCCGTCAACGGCACCACCATCGAAGAGCAGACCCGTGCCGTGCTCGACTTCATGGGCGCCAAGCTGCGCTCGCAGGGGCTGTCGTACGAAGACGTGCTCTCCACCACGGTCTACATGAAGGACCTGAACGAGTTCGCCGCCATGAACAAGGTGTATGGCGAGTACTTCCGCACGGCCGCGCCTGCCCGCGCCACGGTGGAAGTGGCGCGCCTGCCGCGCGACGTGAAGATCGAAATCTCGGCCATCGTCGGCCGCCGCTGAAGCGCTGTTTTCCTGCCTCCACGCTCCAAGGAGTTTTCCCATGAATGAAGCCACCAATCCCCTGATGGCAGCGCCCGGCGCTGCCGCTCCCCTGGACCTGTCCGCGGTGTCGCACTGGAGTTCGAAGCGCCGCGACTTTCTGCGCGTGCTCGGCTATGGCGCCGGCGCGGCGACGCTCGGGCCCCTGGTGGCCGCGTGCGGCAGCAGCGGCGCACAGACGCAGGCCGAAGCGCTTCGCGAGCAGCTCATGCGCGACGAGGCGTTCTGGACGGGTGTGCAGGGCATGTTCGTGCTCAAGCCCGAAAAGACCTACATGAACATCGGTACCGGCGGCTCGATGCCCAAGCTGGTGCTGGAAACGTTCGATGCCGAAAACCGCAAGAAGGCCGCCGACTCCGGCAGCGGCTACAGCAACCTGCTGGACCTGCGCAAGCAGGTTGCGCCCGGGTTCGGCGTGGACGCGGACGAGCTCGCTTTCTCGGCCAACACGTCGTCGGGCATGTGCCACGCCATCCTGGGCCTGGACTGGCAGCGCGGCGATGTGGTGGTCACCACCAACCACGAGCACGGCGGGGGCGACACGCCGCTCAAGATCGCGGTGGACCGCTACGGCATCGAGGTGTCCCGCATCGCGATGCCCGTGGGCAACAAACAGACGGCAGCGACCTATGTGAACCTGTTCGACGAGCGCATCCGCGCGCTCAAGGCGCAGGGCAAGCGCGTGCGCGCCATGATGTGGTCGTCCCCCACGTACAAGACCGGCACCATGCTGCCCATCGCCGACCTGATGGCGGTGGTCAAGGCGCACGAGCTCATCAGCATCGTGGACGGCGCCCACTTGCCGGGCATGATGGCCTACAACTATGCCGAGCTGGGCATGGACTTCATGTCGGGCGCGGGGCACAAGTGGCAGTGCGGCCCGGGCTCCACCGGCATCCTCGTGGTGCGCAACAAGATGCGGGCGTCCAACCCGCTGCCGCTGCCCAAGTGGTATCCGGTGCACACCAGCTCGTACGCCGGCAAGGACCGCACGACCAACGGCACCGAAACCTACGACATCGCCGCGACCATCACCAGCTGCGGCAGCGTGCACACGCCCATGTTCATGGCGCTGGCCCAGGCGTGCGCACAGTGGGACGGCATCGGCCGCAAGAAGATCGAAACGTACGACCTCACGCTGTCGTCGTACCTGAAGGAAAAGATCGTCGAGCGCTGGGGCGTGGATTCGCTCTACTCGCCCAAGGACGACCCGAAGCTGCTGTCCGCGCTGACCTCGTTCAACCCGTTCCCGAACAAGGACGACGTGATGAACGGGCCGAAATCTTCGGCGTTCGTCGCCCGCATGCTGAGCGACTACCCGCAGGGTTTCGTGATCCGCAACTCCGACTTCCCCGTCATCGGGGCGCCGGCCAACCACTACGGCGTGCGCATTTCCACCCACCTGTGGCATGACGCGCGCGACATCGATCTGCTGGTCGATGCGATGTGGGACCTGTCGCGCAAGATCTGATCCGAACCGCGCAGCGCTGCGCGGCCACCAAGCACCAAAGCAAAAAAGCGCGGGAGTCGCCTCCCGCGCTTTTTGTGTTCTGCATGTCTGCGGACGCGGCGCCAGGACGCCGCATTGCGCTCAGAAGCGGTGGCGGATGCCCACGCCGAAGCTGTTGCCCTTCGTCTGCGCCGTGATGCGGTCGTTCATGACCATGGCGTACACGTCGGTGCGCTTGGACAGGAAGTGGTCGTAGCCCAGCGTGAAGGTCTTGCGGTCGATGTCGGTCTGCGTCATCTCGGTCTTGACCCACTCCACCAGCACTTTGCCCGCCGGGCCGACCGGCACCGAGGCGCCCAGTTGCACGGTCTTGGCCTTGTTGGTGGTGTTGTCGGCCTTGGCCTGGCCGTAGCTCACGAAGGGCTTGACCATGCCAAAGTCGTAGGCGCCCAGCAGCATCCAGTCGGTCTTCTTGGTGCCCAGGTAGGCGTTGGGCACGGCGGGGTTGCTGATCTGGTCGCGTTCGTAGAAACCCGTCAGCGTAAGGGGCCCGCCGAAGTAGAAGAAGTTCGCGCCGAAGTTCTTCTTGCCGTTGTCGCCCGGCTGCTCGCCGAACTGGTACTGGATGTTGGCCGAGAAGCCGCCGAACTTGGGCGTGCTGTAGACGATCTGGTTGCTCCAGCCCGTGTCGGACGGCGTGGTTGCGGCCCAGCCGGTGCCGTTGAACAGCGGCACGTTCATGTGCAGGATCAGCGGCGAGAAGGTGAACGAATCGCCGTAGGGGTTGCCCACCACCGACGGCAGGAAGTTGGGCGCCATCCAGCGGCCCAGCATGACCGAGCCGAAGTCGCCAGAAAGGCTCACGTTGGCATCGCGCGAGAAGAACGTGTCGTTGGCGAAGCGGCCTTGCGAGCCGTTGTCCACCTTGATGAACGAGGTCAATTGGAAGTTGGCCTTCAGGCCACCTCCTAAGTCTTCGGTGCCTTTGAAGCCGAACCACGAGGTGGTCAGGCCGCCGCTGTCCACCACGGATTTGCGGCCGGCATCGCCCGCCATCTTGATGGACCCGGCGAACACGTCGGCCAGGCCGGTGAGCTGTACGGAGCTTTGGGCCTGCGCCCCGGCGGAACAAAGCAGCGCGGCGCCCAGCGCCATCCAATTCTTTTTCATACGACTCCTGCGAAAAGGAAAAAAGTAGGGGAAACGAAAAAAGGCGCACGGTCCGGTGGCAGGGCCGCCAAACCGTGTCAATTTGCAAATGCGTCATAGCAAGGACCGTGCCTTCCCCCTTTCTGGCGTGGGGGCATGGCTTGGAAGCGGGGCCGTGGCGAGCCCGATGCGTTAGAGCGCATCGACTTTGACTTCGCTCAACACCCGAAGGCGGTGCACCGGTCACAGTGGCGGCTCTATGTTTCCCAGCCCCAGCACCCCCACGCACCTGAAGACCGAGGCCGCCGCCGGCGAGGTGCTGCGCGAGCGCCATCAGCGGCCGGCCAGCGTGCTGTACCTGGACAGCGGCCGCGTGCTGCTCGGGGTGCGCGAGGATGGGCAGCTTCGGCACCAGTTGGGTGCGGTGGAGGGGCCCTGCTGGCTCGACGCCGCACCGGCGCTGCTCGGCCAGGCGTGCATGGTGGACATGGTGGCGGACACGCGCGTGCAGTTGCGCCGCATGCCGCTGGAGGCCTTTCGCACCGGCTTCGACGCGCTGCCTTCGCCCGCCCGCGCGCTGGTCGTCGACATGGCCCGCGGCTACTGCCAGCAGACCGAGCTGGCCGTCAGCCGGCTCGCGCAGGACGCCGAGGCCCGCTGCGCCCAGTGGCTGCTGCGGCACGCGCAGCACGACGATGCGGGGGCGTTGCGGGTCACGCTGCACCAGCGCAAGCGGCTCATCGCCGCCCAACTGGGCATCGCGCCCGAGACGCTGTCGCGCGTGCTGCGGCACTTGCGCGACCATGGGTTGATCGCGGGCACGGGCAACGTGCTCAGCCTTCCGCAGCCGGGCGCGCTGCAGATGGTGGCCGGGGGCGGCTGAGCCGCATTTTCCAGAGACGGCAGGGTGCACGGGCGGGCGCTCCGCAGCCCGCACGTAGCCGGCCCACGGCGCATCTGTTGCGTGCTTGCTGCGTCATCGCTGCGTCATCGCCGCACCGGATGCAGGCTGCGCCAGGGTGTTCAAAGGGCTCAGGGTTTCCCCCGCAGCGACCGAGGGTTCCACCCAACCCGGTGCGGCAAAGGGGCTGCGTATATTTATTCGCAACCCCGTCATATTCCGCCTGACAGCATGCCCCGCGCTCTTATCCGCCCCGTTGCTCCAGGTGCTTCGTCCACGGAGCGCCGATGACTCCGCCATCGCACGAAGTGCCCGAGGCAGAGCAGGACGCGGCCGACGATTCCCCAGGCTGGCTGCTGCCCGGCACGCTGGTGCAGCGCTTCATGCTGATCACCGTGCTGGCCGTGGTGCTGGCCGGAGCGCTCGCCGCGTGGACCGTCTCGCGCGCAGCGGGCGAGCAGGCCATGCACCGGCTGGTGAGCCAGCAGACCGACGAGGTCGAAGTGGTCGCGCGGCTGCTGGCCAGCAAGATCGAACAAAGCCAGAAGGTTCTCAGCACGGTGGCCGAAGGCATTCAGCCGGTCATGCTTGACTCGCCTTCGTCGCTAGGGTGGCTGCTGCAGCAGGGCCTGCCGGCGGTGCGCTTTTTCGACGCCATGCAGGTCGTGCGGCAGGACGGCACCGTGGCCATCAACCTGCAGTCCGGCCGGCTGGACAGCGGCTCCAACCTCGACCCGGCCGAGCGCGACAGCCTGCGCCGCACCATGCTGGAGGGCAAGCCACTGGTCTCTGGCCTCATCGGCGGGCGGCCGAGCGAGGCGCGCGTGATGTTCACCTTGCCGCTGCACCGCGAAGAGGGCACGGTGGTGGGCGCCGTGTCGGGGGTGCTGCGCCTGCAATCGCAAGGGCTGCTGCCGCCCACCATGTCGCTGCCGGCGCGCAAGGATTCGCGCCTGCTCGTCTTCACGCGCGACGGCACCATCCTCTCGCACCCCGACCCGGCGCGCGTGATGGGCAGCGTGCGCGACGAACCCGGGCTTTCGGAAGTGTTCGCCCGGTCGCGCGACAAGGAGCAGCCGGTGGCGGGACGGGCCTTCACCGAACGGCTGCCAGGCCACGTGGTGAGCCTGGCCGGCATGCCCATGACGCAGTGGACGGTGGCGCGCGTGAGCGATGCGCAGGCCCTGCTCGCGCCGCTGCAGGGCGCTCAGCGCCGCGCCGGTTGGCTGGCCGCTGCGCTCATCGGCGCGGCCGCGCTGCTGGCCGTGGCATGCATGGCCTGGCAGGCCCAGCCGCTCGCCCGGCTGTGCCACCGGGCCACACGGCTCGGCCTGCGCGCCCCCGGCGCCCATGAAGACGATGCCTGGCCGCAGGGCGCGGGCGAAGTCGATGCCCTTGTTCTGGCCTGCCGGGGCCTGCTGGACGAGCGCAGCAGTACGCAGCTGCAGGCGGGCCTGCTGCGCGGGCAGTTGCAGTCCATCCTGGACCATGCGCCCACGGGGATCATCATCACGCGCGGCGAGCGCCTGGACGTGGTCGGCCTGCAGGCCGGCCGCATGCTGGGCTACGAGCCGTCGCAGCTGAAGGGCCGGCTGGCGCGCATGCTCTACGTGAGCGATGCCGAATACGAACACCTGAAACGGCGCGTGCGCGCGGAATTCGCGGCGCACGGCACGTTCGACGGCGACGTGTGCTTTCTGCGCCAGGACGGCAGCGCGGTGTGGGCGAGGGTGCTGGGCCGTTCGGTGCGCGGCATTCCCGGCGGCGCAGGCACGGTATGGATGCTGGAAGACCTCACCGCCGCGCGCGAGGCGCGCCGCCGCGAAAACTGGGCCGATGGGCTCGATTCGCTCACGCAGCTGGCCAACCGCGACGCGTTCAGCCAGCGCCTGCATGCCCTGCTGGCCGACCGCGCGGCTCGCCCCGATGCGGTCCCTGCGCACCCCGGGGAAGAGGCAGGCGAGGGCGTGGTGCTGTTTCTGGACCTGGACCACTTCACCGTGGTCAACGCGATCGCCGGGCACGACGCGGGCGACGACGTGCTGCGCCACGTGGGGCGCCTCATCGAAACGCAGGTGCGGCCGGTGGGCTGGGCCGCGCGGCTGGGCGGCGATGAATTCGCCGTGGTGCTGCCCGGCTGCCCCCTGGCCCGCGGGCTGGCCATTGCCGAGCAGCTGTGCGCCGCCGTGCGCGCGTGGGAGCCGTCGTACCAGGGGCGCAGCTACACGCTGGGCGTGAGCATCGGCCTGGTGCCGCTGTCCAGCGGCGTGTACGACGTGACCGCCGTGCTGCACGCCGCCGACATGGCCTGCTACGAAGCCAAGCGTGCAGGCCGGGGCCGGGTAGAAGTGCGCTCGGTGCAGGGCGGCCGGGCCGTGACGCGGGTGGCCTGAGGGCGCATGCGTTCCGCAGGCACCGGCGCGGGCTGTCGATAATCGTCCACCGTGCCCCACCCACCCCGTCCACTGCCGCGTTCCCTGGCCTTCATCGGCGGTTGGGCGCGTTGCCGATCCGCCATGCGGTGGGCTCTGGCGTGGCTCGTGCTGTCGCTGGGCGTGGCCATCGCTTCCCCCATCGTGCATCCGAAAGTGGTCGAGTGGGTTTGCAACAGCGCTGGTTCAGTGACCGCCATCGTGCACACCGATGCGGGCGTGGAAGATGCCGGGGCGGTGCACGCGGACTGTCCGCTGTGCGTGTTGACCGGGCCGCCGGCCCATCCGCCCTCGCTGGTCTTGCCGGCAGTGCTGCCGCTGTCGCTCGCGGTGCAGTCCATTCCCGCTGCACGGATTGCCGCTGCCACCGCGGCACCGCTCCCGGCCCGCGGGCCGCCACGGCTCTGCTGACCGCCACTTTCGAAGTCGCGGCGCCTGGGTAACTTTTGCCACGGTCCGCGATGTTTTCGCACCGATCAGCGGCGCCCCATGGGGCGCCCTAGAGAGCCCTTCATGCAACGAATCATTCCGCTGCCCCTCGCACTGGGTGCCGCACTGCCCTGGCTGGGCCTGAGTGCCATGGCCCAGGTTTCCACGCCCGTAGACACGGGGGACGCGCGCAGTCCGTCGCTGCCTGCCGTCACCGTCACGGCGCCCGCCACCCCTGCGGCCCAGCGCAGCCCCAGCCTCGCCACCGGTACGGCGGGATCGACGCTGGACTCGCCGTTTTCCGTCACCACCGTGCCCGGCGAACTCGTGCGCCAGCAAGGCGGCACGACGCTGCAGGATGCGCTGCGCAACGTGCCCGGCGCACAGGCCGACTCGGGCTTCAACGGTTCGCATACCCAGTTCTTCATCCTGCGCGGCGCGGTGACCGACAGCGGCACCGGTTCCAACCGCGTGCTGCGCGACGGTGTGCGCCTGTCCAACTACCCCTACACCCCGGCCTTCGTCGAAAGCGTGGAGGTGCTGCGCGGCCCGGGCGCGGCGCTGGGCGTGCGCAGCGAGCCCGGCGGCACGGTCAACATCGTCACGCGGCAGCCGCAGTGGTCGAACTTCGGCAGCGTGTCGCTCGGTGCGGGCGGTCACGGTGCCCTGGAAACCACGGTGGACCTGAACCGCGTGCTGTCCGCCGAGAACGAACTGGCCGCCCGGGTCACGGCCACGCGGTCGGATGCCAGCGAATGGCGGCATGTGAAGGACCGGCTGGACGGCATCCAGCTCGGGCTCGCCCAGAGCGATGGCAACCGCTACCACCTGCGTGCCAGCGTGGAGGCGACCAACCAGACCTACCAGCCCGACTACGGCCTGCCCGCGCTGAACGGCCGGCCAGTGGCCGTGCCGCGCGACCGCCAGCTGGGCGAACCCTTCGGCGACTCGACCACCGACAACCGCATTTACAGCCTGCACGGCGATGTCGCGCTGTCGGCGGACACGCGCTGGTCGGCCGATTTCACGCACCTGGAGGCGCAGTCCACATCGATCAAGAACCTGCTGAACGGCTCGCCCCTGGCCGGCCAGCCGGCCGGCACCTATGCCAGGGTGTCGGCATGGGAGCCGGGCACGCAGCGCAGGATCGATGCGTTCTCGACCGCGCTCGCCAGCACCCGCAGCGCGGGCGCCCTGACGCACCAGCTCTACCTGGGCGCCGAGTACTACAAGGAAACGTTGAACCAGCCGTCGCTGTCGGTCCCGGCTGCCACCAGTCCGCCGATCAACGTGTTCAACCCGGTCTATGGCCGCGTCACCGCGCCGCCGGCCGGGGCGGTGCTGGCGCAGAGCCTGACGACGCAGAACCTCGAGTCCTTCGCGGCTTCCGCCCAGGACCAGATCGACTTCGGCGCGTGGTCGGTGGTGGCGGGCCTGCGCTTCGCGCGGCAGCGCTTTCTGTATGGCACGGCGGGCGTGCTGCCGGTGGAGGAGTCGCGCTGGAGTCCCAAGCTCGCGGTGCTGCGCCGGCTGTCGGATGCCGACACTGTTTATGCCAACGTGTCCACCGGCACATCGCCCAACCAGGTGGCGTCTTCGTCCAACCAGTCCTTGCCCTCGCGCCGCGCGGCGCAGGTCGAAGTGGGCTGGAAATCGCTGTGGCAGAACGGCCTGATGGTCAGCGATGTGGCGGTCTATCGCCTGGACCAGAAGAACATGATCGCGGCCGACCTGAGCACGCCACTGAACAATTTCGACTTCACCACCGCCGGCAGCGCGCGCTCGCAGGGCATCGAGGCATCGCTCACCGGGCAGGTGACCGACCGGGTGAACGTGGCGCTTACCTATGCCTTCACCGATGCGAAGTACCTGCAAAACCCGGTGTACGGCGGCATGGCCGTGCCCAACGTGGCACGGCATGCGGCCACGCTGTGGGCGCAGTACGCATGGGATGCGCGGTGGAAGACGGGCGCCGGCCTGTCTCTGCAGAGCCGCCGGTTCGCCGACGAGGCCAACACCACGGTGCTGCCCGGCTATTCGCGTGTCGACCTGAGCCAGACCTGGGTCTCGCCACTGGCCGACGGCCAGAGCATCGAGGTGCAGGCGACGGTGCGCAACGTGTTCGACAAGCACTATTTCGTGTCGAGCCACCTGCACGTGAGTCGCTGGATCACGCCGGGGCAGGGGCGCAATGCGTTCGTCTCGGCCACCTACCGTTTCTGACGGCCGGCGGCCTTAACGTGCCATCGCGCCCAGCGCCCTCAGCACGTTCTCTGCCGTCGCGGGGGCGGTCAACTGCACGGGCTGCCGGGCCGCTTCGGCGGGCCGCGCCGCGGCAATGGCGTTGCGCAGCGCCTCGTACACGCTGATGGCCAGCATGAACGGGGGCTCGCCCACGGCCTTGCTGCCGCCCACGTTGTCCTCGCGGTTGGCCTCGGGCCACAGCGCCACGGTGAAGCGCTCGGGAATGTCGCCCGTGGCCGGGATCTTGTAGGTGCTGGGAGCGTGGGTGGTGAGCAGGCCCTGGTCGTTCCACACCAGTTGCTCGGTGGTGAGCCAGCCCATGCCCTGCACGAAGCCGCCTTCGATCTGGCCGATGTCGATGGCCGGGTTGATGCTGCGGCCCACGTCGTGCAGGATGTCCACGGCCAGCACCCGGCTCTCGCCGGTGAGCGTGTCGATGGCCACTTCGGTGCAGGCCGCACCATAGGCGAAGTAGTAGAACGGCCGCCCGGTGAGGGTGGCCTTGTCGTAGTGGATCTTGGGCGTGCGGTAAAAGCCGTCGCTCCACAGCTGGATGCGGTTGGCATACGCCTCTTTCACCACGTCGCCCCAGGCGCGCACCGAGCGGGGCGTGATGACTTGTCCGCCTGCGAACTGCACCTCGCTGGCGCCGCAATGGTCCATGCCGCACACGAACGCGGCCAGGTTGTCGCGCACGTGGCGCGCGGCGAACTGGGCGGCGCGGCCGTTCAGGTCGGTGCCGCTGGAGGCGGCGGTGGCGCTGGCGTTGGGCACCTTGCTGGTGTCGCTGGCAGTCACCAGCACGTGCGCCAGGGGAACGCCCAGTTCATCGGCCACGATCTGCGCCACCTTGGTGTGCAGGCCCTGGCCCATCTCGGTGCCGCCGTGGTTCACCTGCACGCTGCCGTCGGTGTACACGTGCACCAGCGCGCCGGCCTGGTTGAACAGCGTGGCGGTGAAGCTGATGCCGAACTTCACGGGCGTGATCGCCAGGCCGCGCTTGAGCACCGGGCTGGCTGCATTCCAGGCAAAAATGGCCTCCTGCCGCCGTCTATATTGGCTGGATTGCTCTAGTTTTGGTAGCAGATCGTGAAGGATGTTGTCCTCCACCGGCATCTGGTAATGGGTGACGTTGCGGTCGGTCGTGCCATACAGGTTGCGCAGGCGCACGTCCATCGCATCGCGCCCCAGCGCCCGTGCGATGTCGCCCAGGATGGCCTCGATGGCGATCACCCCCTGCGGCCCGCCGAAGCCGCGAAACGCCGTGTGGCTCTGCGTGTTCGTCTTGCAGCGGTACGAGGCGATTTCGACGTTTTCGAGGAAGTACGCGTTGTCGCTGTGGAATACCGCGCGGTCGGCCACCGGGCCCGACAGGTCGGCCGAGAACCCGCAGTTGGCCGCCATGCGCAACCGCAGGCCGGTGATGCGGCCCGTGGGGTCGAAGCCCACGTCGTACGCGTAGGCGAACGGGTGCCGCTTGCCGGTGACCATGAAGTCTTCGTCCCGATCCAGCCGCAGCTTGACCGGGCGGCCGAACTTGTTCGCCGCCACCGCCGCCCACACGGCCAGGTGGCCGGCCTGCGTCTCTTTGCCGCCGAAGCCGCCGCCCAGGCGCCGGCACTCCACGCGCACGGCGTGGTTGTCCAGGCCCAGGGCGTGCGCCACCCAGTGTTGCACCTCGCCCGGGTGTTGCGTGCTGGAGTGAATGCACCACTGCCGCTGCTCTAGCGGCAGCGCGTAGGCGATCTGGCCCTCCAGGTAGAAATGCTCCTGCCCGCCCACCTCGAAGCGGCCCTGCAGCCGGTGGGCCGCGCCAGCCAGGCCAGCCTCGGCATCGCCGCGCCGCACGAAGACGGGCGGCAGCACATAGCTTTCGGCCGCCAGGGCCTCGTGCACGGTGAGCACGGCCGGCAGCGGCGTGATGCGAGGCACCACGGCGCGGGCGGCGCGGCGCGCCTGCATCACCGACTCGGCCACCACCAGGCCGATCACCTGGCCCACGTGCTGCACGGTGTCGATGGCGAACACGGGCTCGTCGTGTGCGAAGGCGGCCAGCAGCTTGTCGCCCGGCACGTCGGCGCTGAGCACCACGCCGCGCACGCCGGGCAGGGCCAGCGCCGCCGTGGCATCCACGCCCTCCAGCCGGCCGTGGGCCACGGCGGAAAGGATGGGCGCGGCGTACAGCGTGCCCTTTACCTCGGGCAGGTCGTCGATGTAGTGGGCGCTGCCCGCCACCTGGGCGCGTGCGCTTTCATGGGGGTGCGACCGGCCCATGGTGCGGGCCGGGGCGGGCGCGCCTTCCGGTGGGCTGGCCTCGGGCGTTTGCGGGCCGGCCGCGCCGGCGGCGTTGGCGGCCAGGGCGACCGGGTCGTCTTCCGCGTCGCGGCTCAAGGGGGCTTCGTCGCGCGAGTTCATGCCAGGGCCTCCGGGCGAAGTTGTTCCAGCGACACCGGCATGGAGAGAAGCGCGGCGTGCTGCGTGCCCTGGCTTTCCAGCCAGAAGCGCTGCAGCAGGCCCGCGAGCACGGCAAGGCGGTATTCGCCGCTTGCCCGCATGTCGGAGATGGGCTGGAACTCGCCTTGCAGCGCCGCCACGGCACGCTCGATGGTGGCGGCGGTCCAGGGCTGGCCGGCCAGCGCGGCCTCGGTCAGCCTGGCGCGTGCGGGCGTGGCGGCCACACCGCCTGCGCCCAGGCTGGCGCGCTGTACGGTGCCGTCGACAACGGTGAGATTCAGCACCAGGCACACGGCGGAAATGTCGTCGTCGAAGCGCTTGGACACCTTGTACGCCGCCAGCACTTCGCCGGGGGCGGGCAGCGGCACTTCGACGCGCGCCAGCAGTTCGTCCGCCGCCATCACGTTCTGGCGGTAGCCGGTATAGAGGTCTTCCAGCGCCAGCGTGCGTTCGCCGCGCACACTTGCCAGCACCACGCTGGCGCGCAGCGCGATCAGCAGCGGCATCGAATCGCCGATGGGCGAGCCGTTGGCCACATTGCCGCCCAGCGTGCCTGAGTTGCGCACCGGCAGCCCGGCAAAGCGCGTGGCGAATCGGTGCAGCACGGGCCAGTGGGCCTGCAGCGCATCGAACGCATCGGCCAGCGGCACGGCCGCGCCGATGCTCAGCCGGCCGGCCTGCGTGTCGATGCGGCGCAGTTCCTGCGCACGGGTCACGTCTAGCATCTGCGTGAACTGGCGGTGCTGCTTGGTGATCCACAGCCCCACGTCGGTGGCGCCGGCCACCACCTGGGCATTGGGGTGCGCGGCGCGGGCGGCCAGCAGTTCGGTGAGTGTTGCCGGCGCCAGGTAGGCGGCGTCCGGCGAGGGATCGGGATTGGAATCAGGGTGGGCCAGGGACTGCAACTGCCCGATCAATCGCGCTTCGTCCACCGGCCGGCGGGGCAGGGCGCCCATCTGCTCGGCCGCGTCCAGGATGGGGCGGTAGCCGGTGCAGCGGCACAGGTTGCCCGACAGATCCTGCACGGCCAGATCTCGCGTGACGGTACGGCCCTGGCACACGTGGTTCTGGTACATGCCGAACAGGCTCATCACGAAACCGGGCGTGCAAAAGCCGCACTGCGAGCCGTGGCACTGCACCATGGCCTCCTGCGCAGGGTGCAGGGCTGCGGCATCTGCCGAGGCCGCAGGAATCAAGGGATCCTGTGCCAGGTCTTCCACGGTCCAGAGCGCCATGCCGTCGATGGAATGCGCCAGACGGATGCAGCTGTTCACGGCCCGGTAGCGCACGCTGCCGTCCACCGCCTCGCCCAGCACCACTGTGCAGGCGCCGCAGTCGCCCTCGCCACAGCCTTCCTTGGTGCCGGTGTGGCCCAGGTCTTCGCGCAGCACCTCCAGCAGGGTGCGGTCGGGGGGCACCCGGACCAGCGTTACAGGCTGGCCCCGGCGGATGAATCGCAGCGGGCGTGAAAGGGTCATTGCGGTGTGCGGAGCAGGTTTCGATCGTTGGGGCAGGCGTCGCGCCGTTCCGGGACAGGGTAGGGGCCCGAAGGCTGAAGGCGCATATGGGCGAGCGTATAACGACCATGCGCCGGGCGCCATGCCCCCGAACCCGCCGCCGCAGTGCGCGGGTGCTGCCCCCGCCGGTTGGCACGGATGCTGCGTCCCCGGCCGGGCCTTGCCATACCTGGCCGGCTGCAGACCCCAAGGATCCTCGATGGACATCGATTTCTCGCAACTCGGCGCCTATGAGCGCTACAAGCTCATGGCCAGCCTGATCGTGCCTCGCCCGATCGCGCTCATCACCACGCTGGGAGAGGACGGCACGGTGAACGCGGCGCCGTTCAGCATGTTCAACATGCTGGGCGAGGACCCGCCGGTGGTCATGGTGAGCATCAACCGCCTGCACGACGGCCGGCTGAAGGACACGGCGGCCAACATTCTGCGCACCGGCGAATTCGTGGTGCACATCACCGACGAACCCATGGCCCGGCGCATGCATGCCTGTGGTGACGCGCTGCCGCCGCACGAGAGCGAACTGGTGCATGCGGGCCTCACCGCCGTGCCGTCGCGCAGCGTGGCCCCGCCGCGCATCGCCGAGGCACCGGTCGCTTTCGAATGCGTGCTGCACGAGACCATGGAAACGGCCAGCCGCTATGTCTTCATCGGCCGCGTGCAGTGGCTGGGCGTGCGCGAGGGGCTGGTGGACACCGAGCGCTGGCGCGTGCGCCTGCAGGACTACCACCCGGTGGGCCGCTTCGGCGCGAGCTTCTACGTGACGACCGGCGACCGCTTCTCGCTCGACGAGGCATCCCAGGCCGAGGCCGCTCGCTCGACGGCCATCGACGAAATCTGAAACCGGAGCCTGAAAGCACCGCCCATCGCCTCGGTGACTCGGTATTTGCCTGGTTCGCGGTGCGGCGGCCTCGGCGCTACAGTGCGATGTCCTCCCTGCCTTCTTCACCGCGCCACCGCTCCGCCACCGGCACGCCCGCGTGGCATACGCAACGGCGTATGGCTGGAATGCCCCCACCCTTATGAGAGACCAAGCCCTTTTCGACAAGATAGACCTCCATCTCATAAGGGTCTTGCACACCGTGTTGACTGAACGCAGCGTATCGAAAGCCGCCGTGCGTCTGGGCATGCACCAGCCGGCCGTATCGGCGGCCCTGCGACGGCTGCGGGACCTGTCCGGCGACCCGCTGCTGGTGCGCTCGGGCGCGGCCATGCTGCCCACCGATGCCGCCCTGCGCATGGTGGAGCCCGCGGGCGCGATCCTGCGGTCGGCCGAGGCGCTGTTCTCCGATGCGCGCGGATTCGATGCGCGCACCGCCACGCGCACTTTCCGCATCGCGGCCAGCGACTACCTGGACCCGCTCTTTCTGCCGCGCCTGGTCGCCCGCCTGAAGGCCGAGGCACCGCTGTGCCCGGTCGAGGTACTGCCGCTGTCGGCCGACACGCACTACCACGCGCACCTGGCGCAGGGCGAGGTGGACGTGGTCATCGGCAACTGGCCGCAGCCGCCCGACGACCTGCACATGGGCCGTCTCTTCGGCGACGACGTGGTCTGCCTTGTGAGTCCCTCGCACCCTGCGGTGCGGCGCGGCTGGGACACCGACGAGTGGCTGGCCGCCGAGCACATCGCCCCCACGCCCACGCATCCCGGCGCGCGCGGCGTGATCGACGCGCACCTCGATTCCCTGGGCCTGCAGCGCCGCATCACCGCGCGCTGCGCCCACTTCAGCCTGATTCCCGAGATCGTCGCGTCGAGCCTGCTGGTGCTCACCACCGGCCGGCAGTTCTGCGAACGCTTCACCGACCGCCTCCCCCTGGCCGTGCTGCCGTGCCCCGTGCCGTTTCCGCGGCTGATGTACTACCAGCTGTGGCATGGCCGCACGCACCATTCGGCGGCGGCCATGTGGCTGCGCGATGCCGTGCGCACCGTGGCGGCATCGCTACGAAAACCATAGCGGACAATGCATGAAGGACGTGCGCAGCATTCCAGTTTCGTGCCCAACCGCCTTTGAAAATAAAGAGACAATCTCCCGCATGAATTCCTCCCACACCTCTCCCGCAGCCGCCGCGCCGGTGCCGCGCCTGCAGTTGTCGGGCATCACGAAGCGCTATCCGGCCGTGGTGGCCAACAGCGGCGTGTCGCTCACGGTGCAGCCCGGCGAGATCCACGCCGTGCTGGGCGAGAACGGCGCGGGCAAGTCCACGCTGATGAAGATCATCTACGGTGCGGTCAAGCCCGACGAAGGCAGCCTGCACTTCAACGGCCAGGCGGTGGCCATCCGCAACCCGCAGGAAGCGCGGGCCCTCGGCATCGCCATGGTGTTCCAGCATTTCAGCCTGTTCGACACGCTCACCGTGGCCGAGAACGTCTGGCTGGGCCTGGACAAGCGCCTGCAGCTGGCCGAGGTGACGCGCCGCATCACCGCCACGGCGGCCGAGTACGGCCTGGACATCGACCCCGCGCGCCCCGTGCACACCTTGAGCGTGGGCGAGATGCAGCGCGTGGAAATCATCCGCGCGCTGCTCACCCAGCCCCAGTTGCTGATCCTGGACGAGCCCACCTCGGTGCTCACGCCCCAGGCGGTCGAAAAGCTCTTCGTCGTGCTGCGCAAGCTCGCCAGCGAGGGCTGCAGCATCCTCTACATCAGCCACAAGCTGCACGAGATCCGCGCGCTGTGCAATGCCTGCACGGTGCTGCGCGGCGGCAAGGTGACCGGCGTGTGCAACCCGGCCGAGGAATCGAACGCCTCGCTGTCGCGCCTGATGATCGGCGCCGAGCCGCCGGCGCTCACCCACCGCCCGGCGCACCTCGGCGAGACGGTGCTGCGCGTGCAAGCGCTTTCGCTGCCGCGCATGGACCCGTTCGGTGTGGACCTGATCGAGCTGGGCTTCGAAGTACGGGCGGGCGAGGTGGTCGGCATTGCGGGCGTATCCGGCAACGGCCAGAAAGAACTGCTTTACGCCCTGTCGGGCGAAGACATGCGCGCGCAGCCCGCGATGGTGCAGGTGGCGGGTCAGGCCGCCGGGCGCATGAACCCGCGCCGCCGCCGCGCGCTGGGCCTGCATTTCGTGCCCGAGGAGCGCCTGGGCCGCGGGGCCGTGCCCACCATGGGGCTGGCGCACAACCTGCTGCTCACCCGCAGCAACTGCGTGGGTCCCGGCGGCTGGCTGCGCACCGGGGCACTGCAGGCGCAGGCCCGCGCCATCATCGAGCGCTTTCACGTGAAGGCAGGCGGCCCGCATGCGGCGGCCCGGTCGCTGTCGGGCGGCAACCTGCAGAAGTTCATCGTGGGCCGCGAGATCGACGCCAACCCGAAACTGCTCATCGTCTCGCAGCCCACCTGGGGCGTGGACGTGGGCGCGGCCGCGCAGATCCGCGGCGAAATCCTGGCGCTGCGCGATGCGGGCTGCGCGGTGCTGGTGCTCAGCGAAGAGCTGGACGAGCTGTTCGAAATCTGCGACCGCCTGCACGTGGTGGCCAAGGGGCGGTTGTCGCCGTCGGTGCCGCGCGCCGAGGCCACGGTGGAGCGCATCGGCGAATGGATGAGCGGGCTGTGGCATGCCGACGTGCAGTCGCACCTGGCTGTAGCCGAAGCGGCACGCGCAGAACCGGAGGCAGCCCATGCTCAAGCTTGAACCCCGTCCCCAGGCATCGCGCTGGTGGACCTACGGCTCGCCGGTGCTCGCGCTGGCGGTCACTGTGCTGATCGGGCTGGCGCTGTTCGCCGCGCTGGGCAAGGACCCGGTGCGCGGGCTGCAGGTGTTCTTCTGGGAACCCATCAAGAGCCAGTACGCCGTGGGCGAGCTGATGGTCAAGGCCACGCCGCTCTTGCTGATCGCTCTGGGGCTGGCCGTGTGCTTTCGCTCCAACGTATGGAACATCGGCGCCGAGGGGCAGTTCGTGATCGGCGCGGTGGCGGCCGGCGGCATTGCGCTGCTGGCCGACAAGACCACCGGGCCGTGGATCGTGCCGGCCATTTTGCTGGCCGGCGTGCTGGGCGGCATGGCCTGGGCCGGCATCACGGCGCTGCTGCGTGACCGGTTCAACGCCAATGAGATTCTGGTGAGCCTGATGCTGGTCTACGTGGCCACGCTGGTGCTGGGCTACCTGGTCTACGGACCATGGAAAGACCCGATGGGCTACAACTTTCCGCAGACCAAGACCTTCGAGCGCGTGACGCAGATCCCCCGGCTCATGCAGGGCTCCCGCGTGTCCATCGGGCTCCTGCTGGCGCTGGCGGGGGCCGCGGCGCTGTGGGTGTTCCTTTTCCGCACGCGGGCGGGCTTTGCCCAGCAGGTGGGCGGCCTCGCGCCGGCGGCAGCGCGCTACGCGGGCTTTTCGTCGCGGCGCGCGCTGTGGACGGCACTGCTCATTTCGGGCGGCGCGGCGGGCCTGGCGGGCGCGCTGGAGGTGGCGGGGCCCATCGGGCAACTCACGCCTTACGTGCCGGCGGGCTACGGCTTCGCGGCCATCATCGTGGCGTTCGTGGGGCGCCTGCACCCGGTGGGCATGGTGTTCTCGGCGGTGCTGATGAGCATGTTCTACATCGGTGGCGAACTGGCGCAGTCGCGCCTCGGGCTGCCCAAATCGCTCACGGGGGTGTTCCAGGGCCTGCTGCTGTTCACGCTGCTGGCGTGCGACACGCTCATCGCCTACCGCGTGCGCTGGGTCGGTGCGAAAGGAAGGGCCGCTTAAATGGAATCGTACGCACTGCTTCTAGGCGCCACGCTGAGCGCGGGCACCGTTCTGGCCATCGCCGCGCTGGGCCTGCTCATCAACGAAAAAGCCGGCATCGTCAACCTGGGGGCCGAGGGCATGATGCTTTGCGCGGCCATCGCGGGCTTCGCCACCGTGGTGCACACGGGCAACACCTGGCTGGGCTTTGCGGCCGGCATGGCGGCGGGGGCCTTGCTGGCCGCCATCTTCGGGCTGCTGGTGATCTGGCTCAACACCAACCAGTACGCGACGGGGCTGGCGCTCAGCCTTTTCGGGGTGGGCTTTTCGGCCTTCGCCGGCATCCGCTACGTGCAGGCCAAGCTGCCGGAGCTGCCCAAATACGCCGTACCCGGGCTGGGCGATCTGCCCATCGTCGGGCCGGCGCTGTTCCGCCAGCACCCCATCGTGTACCTCACCATGCTGCTCGTGGCGGGACTGGTGTGGTTTCTGTACCGCTCGCGCGCGGGCCTGGTGCTGCGCTCGGTGGGCGAATCGCCCGAATCGGCGCATGCGCTCGGCTACCCGGTGCGGCGCATCCGCCTGGCCGCCGTGGTGGCGGGCGGGGCGCTGTGCGGGTTGTCGGGCGCCTACATCTCCACCGTATACACACCGCTTTGGGTCGAGGGCATGGTGGCCGGCCGCGGCTGGATCGCGCTGGCGCTCACCACCTTCGCCACTTGGCGGCCGGCACGGGTGTTGCTTGGTGCCTACCTGTTCGGCGGCGTGACCATGTTGCAGTTCCACCTGCAGGCCACGGGCGTGCAGGTGGCCAGCCAGTTGCTGAGCATGCTGCCGTACGTGGCCACCATCGTGGTGCTGGCGCTCATCTCGCGCAACCCGGCCTGGATCCGCGTGAACATGCCGGCGTCGCTCGGCAAGCCGTTCCATCCGGGGTCGTGATGCTGGCGGCCGCCGGCCGCCAGCCTCGCAGTGCCCCCGATAATTTATTTTTCGTTGCCTTTCCTCATCACTTTTTCCTCATCACTTTTTCCTCAAAGGACCCGACATGACCGATCTGCACAAACGCTCGCTGCTCAAGGTGGCTGCGCTTTCCGCCGTGGCGGCCGCCGCCCTGGCCGGCTGCGGCAAGAAGGAAGAGCCCGCGCCGGCGCCGGCGTCCGCCCCGGCCCCTGCGGCCTCTGCACCTGCCGCGAAGGCCGAGCCTTTGAAGATCGCATTCGCCTATGTCGGCCCGGTGGGCGACGGCGGCTGGTCCTTCGCGCACGACAACGGCCGCAAGGCGCTCGAAAAGGAATTCGGCGACAAGGTGCAGACCAGCTTCGTGGAAAGCGTGCCCGAGTCGGCCGATGCCGAGCGCGTGCTGCGCGACATGGCCAGCCAGGGCAACAAGCTGATCTTCGGCACCACGTTCGGCTACATGGAGTCGATCCAGAAGATCGCCCCCGATTTCAAGGACGTGAAGTTCGAGCACGCCACCGGCTACAAGACGGCCGAGAACGTGCGCACCTACGACAGCCGCACCTATGAAGGCGCCTACATGGCGGGCGTGATCGCCGGCGCCATGACCAAGACCAACACGCTGGGCGTGGTGGGCTCGGTGCCGATCCCCGAGGTGATCCGCAACATCAACAGCTTCACGCTGGGTGCCCAGTCGGTCAATCCCAAGATCAAGACCAAGGTGGTGTGGGTGAACGAATGGTTCAGCCCGCCCAAGGAAACCGAGGCCGCCACGTCGCTCATCAACGGCGGTGCCGACGTGCTGTTCCAGAACACCGACTCGCCTGCCGTGCTGAAAACCGCGCAGGAAAAGGGCAAGCGCGCCTTCGGCTGGGATTCCGACATGACAGCCTACGGCCCCAAGGCCCACCTGGCCTCGGCAGTGATCAACTGGGGCCCGTACTACATCAAGGCCACCAAGGACGCCTTGAACGGCACCTGGGCCACGGGCCAGAGCTGGTGGGGCGTGAAGGAAGGCGCGATCGATCTCGTCTCCATCGCCGAGGACGTGCCTGCCGAAACCAAGACCAAGGTCGAACAGGTGAAGGCCGGGCTGAAGGACGGCAGCTTCTCGATCTGGAAGGGCCCGATCACCGACAACGCCGGCAAGGAAGTTCTGTCCAAGGACGCGGTGGCCGACGACAAGTTCCTGGGCGGCGTGAACTTCTACGTGAAGGGCGTCGAGGGCACGGTGCCCGGCGGCGACAAGAAGTAAATCGGTCAATCGGCGGGTGCCGGCACAGCGCGCGGGGGCGTGCGGGGCCGGCACCGGGTTGCACCGTAGCGGCGGCAAGGCATCATCGGGCTACCGCCGCCGCCGTGGAGAGCGCGGCATCAACGTTTGGAGCCGCCGATGTTCAAGGTCCCCCCGATTCCCGCCCAGCACCTGCCTGCGCTGCTGCGCCGCATGCCCAAGGCCGAGCTGCACATCCACATCGAAGGCTCGCTGGAGCCTGAACTGATCTTCGCCCTGGCGCAGCGCAACGCGATCACCCTGCCGTATGCCAGCGTAGAAGCGCTGCGCGCCGCCTACGCGTTCACCGACCTGCAGAGCTTTCTCGACATCTACTACGCCGGCGCGAGCGTGCTGCTGCACGAGCAGGATTTCTACGACATGGCGTGGGCGTACCTGGAGCGCGCCGCGGCCGACAACGTCGTGCATGCCGAGATCTTCTTCGACCCCCAGACCCACACCGCGCGCGGCGTGCCGATGGCCACCGTGATCCATGGCCTGCACCGGGCCTGCGCCGAAGCGCAGCGCACGCTGGGCATCTCGTCCGCGCTGATCCTGTGCTTTTTGCGCCACCTGAGTGAGGAAGACGCCCTCGAAACGCTCGAACAGGCCCTGCCGCTGCGCGAGCATTTCATCGGCGTGGGGCTGGACAGCAGCGAGGTCGGCCACCCTCCGGAGAAGTTCGCGCGCGTGTTCGCAAAGTGCCGCGAACTGGGCCTGCGCCGCGTGGCGCATGCGGGGGAAGAGGGGCCGCCGGCCTATATCTGGAGCGCGCTCGACGTGCTGAAGGCCGAGCGCATCGACCATGGCGTGCAGGCCGTGCACGACCCTGCGCTCATGCAGCGCCTGGCCGCCGAGCGCATCGCCCTCACGGTGTGCCCGCTGTCCAACCAGAAGCTGTGCGTGTTTCCCGACCTGGCCGACCACAACCTGCGCGAGCTGCTGGACGCCGGGCTGGCCGCCACGGTGAACTCGGACGACCCCGCGTATTTCGGCGGCTACATCAACGAGAACTTCACGCAGCTGTTCGCAGCGGACCCGCTGCTGACGGCGCGCCATGCCTACCAGCTGGCCTTCAACAGCTTCGAGGCGAGCTTCGTTCCCGAGGCCGACAAGCACGCGTGGGAGCACCGGCTCAAGACGTGCTTCCAGCAAAGCGTGGAGCAGGATTACTGAGGCGTTGCAACGGGCCATGCACACACCGCATCCGACTCGGGGCAGGGTCGATGCGGATCGACGCGGCGGGCCGCTGCACTGAAAAATGCGCGTTGGGCCGGCGCGATCCTTGGCCGCAGCCGATCCACGCCCCTCCACAGCCGATGGGCGAATCAAAAGAGGAGACAAAGACATGAGAGAAAGACTTTGGCGCGGCAGCCTGCCGCTTTCCGTGCTGGCCCTGTCGGTGCTGGCAGCCTGCGGGGGCGGCAACAGCGACGGCGGTGGCAGCGGGGGCGTCGACAACGGCCGCTACAGCGCGGAGATCCGCCGCACGGCCATGGGCGTGCCGCACATCAAGGCCTCCAGCTGGGGCAATGCGGGCTTCGGGTACGGCTACGCGCAGGCGCAGGACAACCTGTGCACGATGGCCGATTCGTTCCTGACCTACCGGGGCGAGCGCTCCCGCTATTTCGGTGGCGACGCGCAACTGGTGTATGACAGCACGATCGACCGGCCGCGCAACCTCGATTCCGATTTCTTTCACCGCCATGTGATCTCCGCCGACGTGGTGGATGCCATGGTGGCCGCCCAGCCCGACAACCTCAAGAAAATGGTGGACGGCTTCGCCGCCGGCTACAACCGCTACGTGCGCGAAGCCCAGTCCGGCGGCACGGCCCATGCCGCGTGCCGCACCGCCGCCTGGGTGCAGCCCATCACGGCGCGCGACATCTGGCGGCGCATGGTCGCGGCCAATCTGGCGGGCGGCTACAGCAACTTCGTCGCGCCGCTGGCCAATGCCACGCTGCCCAACGCTGCCGCCAGTGCCACGGCCGAGGCCGCACCGGCCTCACCAGCCCTATCCGGACAACAGGTGGCGCGGCTCGACCCCGCGCGCACCCAGCCGCCGCGCATGCAGGTGGGCGGCACGCTGGGCATCGGCAGCAACATGTACGGCTTCGGCTCGGCCGTCACGGGGGAGTCGAGCAGCGTGCTCTTCGGCAATCCGCACTGGTACTGGAAGGGGCCGGACCGCTTCTATCAGGCCCAGTTGACCATTCCCGGCGAGCTGAACGTGAGCGGCGCCTCGTTCCTGGGCGTGCCTGTGGTGCTGATCGGCTTCAACGACAACGTGGCCTGGAGCCACACCGTGTCCACCGCGCGCCGATTCGGCTTCTTCCAGCTGCAGCTGGCCGATGGCGACCGCACGAGCTACGTGCGCGACGGCAAGGCCGTGAAGATGACCGCCAGCACGATCACCGTGCCGGTGCGCGGCGCCTCCGGCGCGGTCACCGACGTCACGCGTACCCTCTACAAGACCGAATACGGGCCGCTGGTGAACCTGGGCGGCCTCAACCCGGCGCTGGCCTGGACGCAGACCACGGCGTTCGCCATGCGCGACGTCAACGGCGACAACTTCCGCACCTTCCGCAACTGGATGCGCTGGAACCAGGCGACCTCGCTGGACGACTTCATCGCCATCCAGAAGCAGGAGTCGGCCATTCCCTGGGTCAACACCGTGGCCGTGGGCCGTGGCAATCCCCGCGCCTGGTATGCCGACATCGGCGCGGTGCCCAACGTGTCGCCCGACCAGGTGGCCACCTGCACCACCGGTTTCGGCAAGGCGATGGCGGCGGCGCTGCCCAACGTGCCGTTCTTCGACGGCTCGCGCAGCGCCTGCGACTGGCAGACCGACGGCGACTCGGCGCAAAAAGGCACCGTGGGCGCATCGCGCATGCCCAGCCTGCTGCGCGACGACTACGTCGGCAACATGAACGACAGCTACTGGCTGGCCAATGCCAAGGCCCCGCTCACGGGCTTTCCGGCGATCTTCGGCGCTGCGGGAACGCAGGCCCAGAGCCTGCGCACCCGCTTAGGCCACACCATGGCGCTGGAGCGCCTGGCCGGCACCGACCAGTACGCCGGCAAGCAGGCCACCAGCGCCATCGTGCGGCAGATGGTGCTCAACAGCCGCGTGTTCAGCGCCGAGCGGTTCAAGGACCAGGCGCTGGCGTTGGTGTGCACCACGCCCCAGATCACCGTCACGGCCGAGAGCCGCGCGGTGGATGTGACCGCTGCCTGCGCCACGCTGCGTGCGTGGGACAACACCGGCAACGCCACCGCCCGTGGCTCCCATGTGTGGGACGAGTTCTGGACCCGGGTGCAGGTGCCCGCCGCGCAGCTTTATGCCGTGCCGTTCAGCGCCGACGATCCGTTGAACACACCGCGTGACCTGCGCGCCAGCGCCGCCGATGCGCTGCGCCAGGCTTTCGGTGCTGCGGTGCTCAGCGTGCAGCGCAGCGGCTTCGCCGTGAATGCGCCGCGTGGCGAAGTGCTGTTCGCCACGCGCGGCGGCAGCAAGATTCCGCTATACGGCGGCTGCGGCGACTCGGGCTACTTCACCATCAACTGCTCGGAAAACCCGATCGAAAAGGGCGGCTACAGCATGGACGGGCAACCGCACGGCAACAGCTACATGCAGGTGGTGAGCTTCCCGGCCAGCGGCGTGGAGGCGCACACGTTCCTCACGTTCTCGCTGTCGGATGACCCGGCCTCCAGCCGCTACGGCGACTACACCAAGGCCTACGGGGCCAAGCAGTGGCTGCGCATGCCGTTCTCGGAATCCGAGATCACGTCCAGCGCGGGCTACAGCAGCGTCACCGTGAGGGAGTGATCGCACCGCCACCGGGCCTTGACGCCGCCCGGTGGCGCCTGCGGAGCGATTGGAGCAAAATAGGCCTGCAGCGCTTGATCCGCCTGCCCCTTTAGCTATCAATATGGAAGCATCCTGACGTGTCCAGTCCTCGCATTCCCCTGCTCGTTCTCAATCACCTCTCCCCGCAGAGCCAGGCCCAGATCGCGGCCCTGTACGACCTGCACTACGCCCCGACCGCCGCCGACCGCACCGCGGCCATCGTCACCCAGGGCACGCGCTTTCGCGCGGTGCTCACCATCGGCTCGCTAGGGCTGACCGCGCAGGAGATCGAGGCCATGCCCGCGCTGGAACTTATCTGCGTGCTGGGCGCCGGCTACGAAAACGTTGACCTGGCCGCGGCCCGTGCGCGCGGCATCGTGGTGGCATCGGGCGCGGGCACCAACGACGACTGCGTGGCCGACCATGCCTTCGGACTGCTGATCGGCACCGTGCGGGGCCTGCGCCCCCTGGACCGGCTGTGCCGCGAAGGCGTCTGGCGCGATGCCATCGGCCTGCCGCCCAACGTGTCGGGCAAGCGCCTGGGCATCTTCGGGCTGGGCACGATCGGCCAGAAGATCGCGCGCCGCGCCTCGGGCTTCGACATGGCGGTGGGCTACCACAACCGCAAGCCGCGCGAAGGCGTGGCGCACCAGTATTTCGGCAGCCTGCTGGAGCTGGCGGCGTGGTGCGACGTGCTGGTGTGCGCCACCCCCGGCGGCGCGGCCACGCGGCACGCCGTGAATGTCGAGGTGCTGCAGGCGCTGGGCCCGCTCGGCTACCTGGTGAACATCGCGCGGGGCAGCGTGGTGGACACCGAAGCGCTGGCTTCCGCCCTGCGCGTGGGCGCCATCGCGGGCGCGGGGCTTGACGTTTACGAAAGCGAGCCGCATCCGCCCGAAGCGCTCATCGGCCTGGACAACGTGCTGCTCACCCCGCACGTGGCGGGCTGGTCGCCCGAGGCCGTGCAGGCCAGCGTGAACCAGTTCCTCGCCAATGCCGGCGGGCACTTCGCCGGCACCGGGGTCGTGGCCCCGGTGTAAGGCCGTGCGGCAGTGGCAGGCATAGCGCTTTCTGCGCTGGCCTGCAGCGCGGGCCGCTGTCAAAGGCTGGTGCGCAGCTTCCAGATCTCGGGGAACAGCACCACGTCCAGCATCTTGCGCAGGTAGCTCACGCCGCCCGTGCCGCCGGTACCGCGCTTGAAGCCGATCACGCGCTCCACCGTGGTCACGTGGCGAAAGCGCCAGAGCCGGAAGGCGTCTTCCAGGTCGGTCAACTCTTCGCCCAGCTGGTACAGGTCCCAGTGCTGCTGCGGGTTGCGGTACACGACCAGCCAGGCCTGCTCCACCGCATCGCTTTCTTCATAGGGCTGCGTCCAGTCGCGGGCGGTGTGGCTGTCGGGCACCGCGATGCCGCGGCGCGCGAGCAGGCGCAGGGCTTCGTCGTAGAGCGACGGCGCTTCGTAGGCCGCCTGCACCTGGGCCAGCAGGTCGGCGCGGTGCTCGTGCGGGCGCAGCATGGCGCGGTTCTTGTTGCCCAGCGCGAATTCGATGCTGCGGTACTGGTAGCTTTGAAACCCGCTGGAGCTGCCCAGGTAGGGCCGCATGGCGCTGTACTCGGGCGGGGTCATGGTGGCCAGCACGTCCCACGCATGCACGAGCTGCTCCATGATCTTGGAGACCCGGGCCAGCATCTTGAAGGCGGGCTGCAACTCGTCCCGGGCCACGTGGGCGATGGCCGCGCGCAGCTCGTGCAGCATGAGCTTCATCCACAACTCGCTGGTCTGGTGCTGCACGATGAACAGCATTTCGTCGTGCGCCGGCGAGCGCGGTTTTTGCGCGGTGAGGATGGCATCGAGCGACAGGTAGTCGCCGTAGCTCATGCTCTGGCTGAAGTCGAGCTGCGCGCGCTCTTCATGCACGATGGTTTCGGGCTTGCCGGTTGCAGTTGCAGCGCCGTCGTCTGCCGAGGCTGCGGGGCTTTGGGAATGGGGGCACATGGTTCAGGTCACCGCGCTGATCTGGTTGAACTCGGCGCGCTGCCACTCGGCGCTGTCCAGCACCTGGCGCAGGTGCTCGACCGCATTCCACACGTCTTCGAAGCCGATGTACAGCGGCGTGAAGCCGAAGCGAAGGATGTCCTTATGCGGCCCCTGGCCGCCGTCGCCTTTGCGGAAGTCGCCGATCACGCCGCGCGCGATCAGAGCCTGCACGATCGCATACGCGCCGCTGCCCTGGCCATTCAGACCCTGGCCTTCGTCCCGTGTGAGGCAGACCTGCGAGCCGCGGCGGCCATGCTCGCGCGGGGTCGCCAGGCCCAGGCCGTGGCCTGCGCAGCGCTCTTGCACCAACTGGATGAACAGGTCCGTGAGCGCGAGCGATTTGGCGCGCAGCGCCGCCATGCCGCCCAGCGGCTGCGCCGCATCGAACACGTCGAGCCCGCATTGCAGGGCCGACAGGCTGATGATGGGCTGCGTGCCGCACAGGTAGCGCGTGATGCCGGGCGCGGGCTGGTAGCCGGGCGTGAACTGGAACGGCGCCGCGTGGCCCCACCAGCCGGACAGCGGCTGCCAGAAGCGGTCGGCGTGGCGCGGGTGTACCCACACGAAAGCCGGCGCGCCCGGCCCGCCGTTGAGGTACTTGTAGCCGCAGCCGATGGAAAAGTCGGCATCGGCGCCGCGCAGGTCCACCGGCACCGCCCCGGCGCTGTGCGCCAGATCCCACACCGTGAGGATGCCCGCCGTGTGGGCGGCCGCCGTGAGCGCCGCCATGTCGTGCATGGCCCCGGTGCGGTAGTTGACGTGGGTGAGCATGAGCACCGCCACGTCGCTGGTGAGCGAAGCGGCGATCTCCTCGGGTTCGACCAGCACCAGTTCCAGGCCGCGCTCCTTGCACAGCCCTTCGGCGATGTACAGGTCGGTGGGGAAGTTGCTGCGCTCGCTCACCACGCGGGTGCGCGCCGGGCTCTCCTCGCGGGCGATGTTCAGCGCCGCGCTCAGCACCTTGTAGAGGTTGATGGACGTGCTGTCGGTGCACACCACCTCACCCGCCCCGGCCCCGATGAACGGCGCGAGCTGGTCGCCCAGGCGCTGGGGCAGATCGAACCAGCTGGCGGTGTTCCACGAGCGGATCAGGTCGGTGCCCCATTCGCGCGCCACCACGTCGGCGACGCGGGCTGCCGTAGCCTTGGGAAGCATCCCGAGCGAATTGCCGTCCAGGTAGATGACCCCCGGGGGAAGGGCGAAGTGCTCGCGCAGCGGGGCCAGCGGGTCCTGCGCATCGAGGGCGCGGCAGTCTTGCAAAGTCGTCATGGAAAGGCTCGGGTTAATCAAAATTGATAGCAAAAGAGGCAATGAAATCAGCGGTGGGAGCGCAATATGGCTCTGACTGGCGAAGCGTCAGCGGTGGTGAGCTTCAAGGGCAGGGCGATGAGCTCGTAGTCGCCCTCGGGTACGTCGTCGAGCACCAGGTTCTCCAGCACCCGAAGGCCGCGCCGACGGATCACCTGGTGGCTGTCCAGCGCCTTGCTGTCGGCCGGGTCGATGCTGGCGGTGTCGATGCCCACCAGCACCACGCCCAGATCGGCCAGCCGTTCGATGGTGCCCGGCGCGTATGCGGTCAGGGCGCCGTCCCAGCGGTCCACCGGCATGCGCTCGTAAGTGCGCACCAGCACCCGCGCCGGCACGTCGTGCACCGCATGGGCCAGGTGCCCCCATTCGATGAGCGGCCCCGCGCCGATGGCGTGGATCACGCGGCACAGGCCGATGAAGGCGTCGAGCGGTACGTCGCCGATCGAGGCGCCCTCCGGGTCGTAGTGCAGCGGGGCATCGGCATGCGAGCCGACATGGGGGGAAAGCGTGATGGCGCTCACGTTCACTGGGCAGCCGGGCCCGATGGTGGCGCACCACTGCTGCGTGTAGGCCGTGTCACCCGGGAACACCGGGCTCGCGGCATGCACGGGCGCGGAAATGTCCCAAAGACGGCGTGAATTCATGGTCATGCCGCGCATGCTATGCGCACCGGGGGGTTAAAACAAAGGGGTTATCTGCTGCTGGTTTGAAAATTGAATAATCCATTCTCCAAACCCTGAAAACAGAACAAATCATGCAAGCAGCAGACCTGGATCGCACCGACCGGCAATTGCTCGAAGCGCTGCAGGGCAATGCCCGGCTCACCTCGGGCGAACTGGCGCAGATGGCGCATCTATCGCAGTCGCCCTGCTGGCGGCGCGTGAAGCGACTCGAAGACGACGGCGTGATCAGCGGCTACCACGCCGGCCTGAACCGGCGCGCGCTCGGGTTCGGGGTGATGGCGTTCGTGATGGTGGGCATCGACCACCAGACCGAAATTTCGTCCCTGGCCTTCGAGGAAGCGGTGTGCGCCATCCCCGAGGTGGTCATGTTCCACGGCATATCGGGGCCGGAAGATTTCATGCTCGTGGTGGTCGCCAAAGACCTGGACGCGTATTCCGAGCTGCTGCAGCGCCGGCTGCACCGGCTGCCGGGCGTGCGGCACATGCATTCGTACTTTTCGCTGCAGGAGTTCAAAGGCCAGGTCGGCGGCCTGCCCGTGCCGGCTTGAGCGCGGCGTTGGCCGGTAGCTGAGGGCCCGGCTCAGTAGATCGCGCTGTCCGGCAGGGCGGCCAGGCCGTGCCGCTGGCGGGCGCGGCGGCAGGCATCGCTGCCCGCTTCGAATTCGCGGCAGGGGGAGGGTCGCCATTCATAGATGCCGCAGGCCGCCTGCACGCCGGGTTTGCCGGTGAGCGCGGCGCAGCGAGGCGATGCATGGTCGGTGCCGCGCATGCGGCGCAGGCTGTCCGTCACCTCCACCACCAGGCCCTGTGGCACGGTGCCGCCCAGCTCCTCCGACTCATGCACCGAGAAATCGACCCGGAAACTCGCGCAGCACGCGCCGCAACTCAGGCAGGGATGGGTCATGGAAAAGCAGGGTGTTCAGCGCAAAAGTGGGGGACTGCTCGCTTTGGCACTCGGAGGGGGTGTGGATAACTTTTGGCATCGCTAGTGTTGGCGCGGGTTAGCGACCGATTTAGAGACGTTTTGGATTGACACACGCTTTGGCGCGAATGGACACTCGATAGGCCAAGAATGGGCGAAACAGGCCGCATATGGCTAGAACTGGGCCTGTGGCAGGTCGATGTGATTTTGATGCGATGGAGTGTCATTTTCACTGGGGATGGCGGGCGCTGGCGCATGTTGCGGCAGCTGCATTGGCGATTGCGACTTTCAATCTGAAGGTCGGACAACGTGTGGTCGGACGGCAAAGCATGTCCGACCTAAATAAATCCAATGGTGACAATGGCTTAGGAGCTTACGGAAAAAGTTGTCCACAACGTCCGACCTGTACGAGGTCGGACGTAACTGGCTCTTTAACTCCGCACAGTTAAAACAGCGCGCCTTGGCGTCGATCCAGCGGCGCCACCGCTCCAAGGTCGGAGACGATGCGGGTGACTTGGCGCTCAGTCAGCCGGTACTCAGCAGCCAATTGCCGGGCAGTCTTGTGGGTTGAATAGTCGGCCGCGATACGGGCGTTTCGCACGGCCATCAGCGCTCGCTCGGCTTTGGGCAACTGGAAATGATCCTCGCCACCGTACACGTCGGCGAGCTTGCGCAGATTGTCCAGGCCCACCACTTGCGCGAGGTAGTGGGTTTCGCTGACCCGACTGGGCACTGGGATGTACAGGCGCAGCCCCCCCGACCGCTCGACCAGCGCCATGGTCGCCTGGAGCCCGATCAGGCGCACGAAGTCCTGCAGCAGCGGCGGCAGGAGGTCGAGGTCAAGGGCTGCACCAGTCATCGCAGATCAGGCGCCAGAGGCCCGCTTTGCCTTGGCCCGGTCGAGCCAGGATTTCAGGGCTTCGATGACCGTCGATGCATGCTGCACCGGCAGGAATTTGAGGTCGGCCACGGCCAAGCCGGCCGTGCGTGCAACGAACGCCATCAATGCCTTGTCGCTGGGGTCGCTCACCCCGCCAGCCTCCGCCAGCTTGCGCCACAGCCACTTGATCTTGGCGGCCTGGTCGAACGGCTTGAAGGTGGCCTTGGGTTTGAAGCCGAGAACCGCCATGCGCGCCAGCACCATCGCCCGGCCAGCTGCGTCCAGATCGGCCGCGCTCGACTTGCCGGTCATCTCGCTCAAGTGGTAGCGGTAGTCCTCCTCCGACCACTGCAGGAATGCTCGGCCCTGGTGGATGTGGCCCAGCTCGCGCTTGCGCTGGGCGGCCACGTTGGCCGGTGAAACGTGGGCCGTGAAGTCGCGTCGGGTCGTCGTTGCCATGGCTTTAAACGAGGGATGTGAACAGGCCGCGCTGCGGGTCTGCATCGCGGTGCTGGAGGTGGCATGGGGGGCAGAGGTGGCGGTTGGACCCGATCTGCCGTGCGTGGGCCTCGCAGAGGGGCGCATCGCACGTACTGCGGCCCTCGGCGGGGCCATCGCACAAGAACACGCTCCAGGCCCCGCAAACTTGCTCGCTGCCCTCGGTCTGCAGTCGAGCAGCGCAGGGCTTGGGGAGCTTGCTGCCCTTGATGTGGACGAAGCCGGTTTTGAGGCGGTAGAAAGGCATCAAACATTGCTCCCATCAACCTGCAGCACGCCGCACAAGCTCGACAAGTGCCACTGCAGCCTGCAGTGGTACGACTCCATTTCCGACCTGACGCAGTTGGTGAGCGCGGGATTCGTCCACCAGATAGGCCATCCCATTAGCCAGCAGACAAACGCCGGGTTCAACCGCCGGGGCAAGCTCCGGGCGGTGGTCGATAACGCCCGCCCATCGAGGGTCGATAGGACCGGGTGCAAAAAGTGGTGTTCCACGAAGTTCGGAAGCTGCTCGCCGCCCGAATGTTTGCGGCTTGTCTGGCTGGCTTGGCTGTTCGGCGTGCGGTAGTCCCGACTGGCTGGCGTCGGCCACTCGCCCGCCATGCTGCTCAGGCTGTGTCCTCGCTTTCCCGTCGCTATGCACGTCGCGCCCCCGCACTGCTCGCTGTCCGATAGCGTGGGCGTGGGCCAGTTCTGCGCTTGCCCCGTCAACGTCAGACGCTCCAAGCCCGGCATGCCTCGATCGCGCGTGTATTCGTTGCCCTGGCTGTTCGACACGCTGGGCGTCATCCAAAAGCTGGGCTTTTCCGCCCCGTTGCAGTTTCCGTGTTTGGCCTGGAGCTTCGCCGCTCTGGCGTGCCACGTCGCTGGAGTCTCTTCGTCGTTCGGCACCGATACAGCCGGTGTCGGCCACGCGCCATGCGAAGCAGAACCACCTTGCGCGCCCGTGACTGGCGCCCACATCGGACGCGGAAAGAGTGATCCATTCCGCGTCCCACCCGCGGTCGGCCAGTTCCCCCACGACGCGGGCGGCGGCGCGCTCTTCGAGCGTGCCTTCGGCTTCGTCCACAGCGGTGGCGGTGGCAGTAGCGATGGCGCTGACGTTCTCCAGAAAGAGGAGCCACGCGTCGCAATCGTCGGCAATGTCCAGGATGTTGAAGAACAACCCGGACCGCTTGCCATCAAGCCCAGCGCGCCGGCCCGCGATGCTGATGTCCTGGCACGGGAAGCCGGCAACGAGGCCATCCACGCGTCCACGCCACGCTGAGCCGTTGAAGGTGAGCAAGTCAGACCAGACAGGCGCCTGATCAAGGGCTCCCGCTTCCATAAGGCGGGCAAGCTGCGCGGCTGCAGGTGCTTCCCGCTCCACGTAGCAAACGGTTCGGTGCTCGATGCCCAGTAGCTCGAATCCGGCGCGGGCGCCTTCCCCGAGCATGCCGACGCCGGCACAAAGTTCGATGGAACGTAAAGCCACATCACACCACCTTGTGCGACTCTGCCGTCGTGGCAGCGTTGACAGTGCGTGCTGCAGGCAGCGAACGCGCCTTGCAAGAGCCGATAGGGCCGATGCAAACGTGGACGTCGATCAAGTTCGCGCATCCCAGTATCCATAGGATCAGTGCGATGGAGCCAACGGCTTGCACGATGCCTTTCATGCGGGCACCCCGTTCCATTCCCTGCCGTCGCACCCTGGAGAGCCAGTCTTCTGGCAGCCTTCCCAAGGATTGAAGGTGTGGTCGCACCATTCGATTTTCGTGTTGGCACTCATTTGAGCAACCTCGGCTTGGCGATGCGCGCCGGGACGGGTTCCCCCTCGGGCATGCGCACTTGGTTGGCACGCACCAGCGAGAACGACACGCTGGGTTGGGTGGCTTTGACGGTGTAGCGGTAGTCCGTATCACCGTAGTCGCGCTCGCAGTCGAACGCGTCCTGCATCAACTGAGCGACCTTGATCGCCTTCTCTGCGGGCATCAGGTAGTCGTGATAACCGATCTTTAGACAGGCCATCTGCACGGCTTTGCAAGGGGCGCGGCTCATGGCTCGCTCCTGGATGCCAGGGCGGCATTGATCACGGCTTCCAGACGGTCGCGCGTGGCGCTGGCGCTCTTGCCGTAGTCGCAACCCACGCTGTAGCAGGTTCCGTCATCGGTTTGCACGGCAACATGATTGGTGCGCACTTCGATGCTGCTGATCGTGCGTGCCGCGACGGATCGGACTTCGCTCAGTCGAATCAGCATGGCGTCCCCTTTCCTTCGCGCTCCAGCGCGCGGCCCTGTTCCTCGCCCTGCAGGTAGATCGCGCGAAGGCACTCGCGTGAGACCACCTCAATGTCGCGCGGTGCGGCTACCCGCTTGTCCAGCGCCAAGGAGTCTTTCCAAAGTTCGTGGTCGACCAGGACGGCAGCGCGCTTGTTGCGCGCAGCAAGCCACTCCGCTCCGTTCTCGCGCCGCTGCAAAGCGGGCCGGACGATCCATGTCCAGATACCGATCAGCGAAGTGATGGTGAAGCCAGTCTGCTGAGCGAAGAGACCCCAGTGCGCCAGGTCGTAAGCGAACAGCAGCCAAGCCGCATTGCTGGCAAGGTAGATCGCGAAGCCCCACCCGGCCCAACGCCCACGCGTGGCGAGCAGCACGGTGCCGACGAGGCCCAGCGCGGCCCCCATGATTTCAGCGAGCTGCATCGCGAAGCTCCTTCACAAAGACGACACCGCTGCTGTTTTTCCTCTTGCCGCACCAGGCGAGCCAAGCGTCGAGCGCATCGACCATCCCTCCTTCGTCTTCGGCTTCTGGCACGCCTGGCACCAACAGCAGGCCGGTGCTATCGCCCTTCCCGTGCCGTGCCACTGCGCTCAGATGTCCTTGCAGCGCGTACATCGGACCGCCCGCGATCTCAATGGCGCCGCTTCCGTCCGGCTTGTCAGGAGGCAATGCGTCGCCGACCTCGATCAAGCCTGAGGCCCAGCACCACGCCACCTGGAGCGTGCAGTCGTAGTAGCTCGTACAGCCGCAGCGTGGGCAAGTCTTTTCCGTGCAACGTGTGAATCCCTTCCGCTTTGAAGGCACGTCATGCCATTCGCCTCGTGTGCAGGCATGTCGGCAGCGAGTGCATTTGATGGGGGTGGCGTCGGTACTCATGGCGTCACCTCCGATCCGTCGTCCTTCAGGGAAACGGCAACAGCTTCGATGGATTCAGCGAGCCCACCCAGTTCGTTGACGCAGAACTGATCAAGGTCTTCCCATTGCTCGGCCATCTGCAAGACGGTCTCGCGGATGGTTCTCAAGCGGCGCGTGTGGCGTGCCGCGAGTTGCTTCTTGGTCGGTGCGCTCATGCTGCCGCCACATCCAGAACGATGGGGTCATAGCCGCCCGTGGTGGCATTGCGCTCGTAGCAGCGGATGTACGACTTGGACCCTGCTACCTGCATGCTGTCGCTGATCGCGTCCATCGCCCGCTTCCAGGTCTCGTCTTCGATCTTCACGCGGCGCAGAGCGAGGACACGGCCTGTGCTGATCTTTCCTTGCTTGTCGACCTGGAATGCATCGTTGACCAACACCTTGATGTTGGCGCTACTGCCCTTGCTCCAGCCCTGGATGCACTCGTCAATCAGCGCCTTGGCCGCCATCAGACGTTCATCGAACTGCAGCGTCTCCTGCATCTGTCGAATGACCTTGTAACGGCCATCGAACGACACCAACGTGACGTTGCCCTTGGCGCCGCCGGTCTTGACGTCGTACTCGGCCAGGCTGCGCTCCACGAACTCCAGGACCTCGCGCATCGCGGCCTGCTTGAACGACGCCAGTTCGGCGGCTTGCGCCTTGGCGGCCTCGCACAGGTCGGTGACCGTGCGATGGCGGTCTTTGTCGATGTCCTTGATCTTGCTGACGGGAATCAGGTTGCCGTTGGCGTCTTGCCAGTAGCCCTTGGGGATGGTGGTTTCTTCGGACATGGGATTCCTTTCAGTGAATGGATGGGCGGGTGGGCGCCGTGGCCTCGCAGGCCTGGGCAACGGCGGGGTGTTGGGCCACGGCCATCAGGGCGCCGTGTACTTCATGCAAGCGCCCTGTGGCTTGCGCGACGTTGAGATACGCACTCAGCAGGGCGTCCATCGCCAGGCCTTCTGTGGACGCTGCCTTCACGGTCTCCAGCAAGGCGCGAATGACTGCGTTCAGTTCAATCTCGTGTTGCGGGCGCTCGCTCATACGACCTCGCTCCGAAACTCCCGGCGCTGCCCCATGTGCAGGCTCGGGTGCTTCGCGTAGTCCAGGGCGCCCGCCCGCGCAACGGTCCAGCTCGGCGCGTAGTGGCCTTGCATGACGTTGTGGCGTGGTGGCGGCGTGAGCGCTGCGGGAATCACAGCCTCATTGGTGTGGACCCCGTCCAGATAGGCGGCCTGGGGATCGGCACCGGCCATGTACAGCAGCTTGTCGCCCTGGATCACGCGGTGGATGTGATCCTGCGCGCACAGCTTGCGCAGGCGGCTACGCAGCGCTTCGGGGCCAGAGTCGTCGCGGTAGCCGTCGATGCGCAGCAATGCCTGGTTGATCGCCATCGAATCGCTCGGTCCGTTCGTCTGCAGGTGCTGCACGATGGCCTGCGTGATGGGCGAGAGCAGTTCGCCTTTAGGGTTTTTGAAATGTTCAATCGGCATGGTTCGCTCCCTCGGTTGTGGTGGATGTGGTCAGTGCTGCGCGCTCATGGCCTGGCAGCGACAGGCAGTCGGACGTGACGGCATAGGCCCACAGTGCGTCGCCCTCGGTGGGCCGCTGGGCGACGAACCCTCCGTGCATCAGCGCGCGCATGTGGTTGTCGACCTCGCCAACCGTGAAGGTCGGGCGCCAGTGGTGGGCGATCTGCGCGGCCGTCCACCAGTCGCCCAGGTTGCGCAGGAAGAGCCAAAGGGCGCGCGTCTCCGGTGTGATCGCGTTACCCATGGGCGCCTCCGCGAATGAGGCGCAGCAGGTGCTTGTGGTGCAGCCCGACAAAGTCCATGTAGTCGCGGCGCGCATCGAACACCGCCGTCTTGCGGTCGATGCCGTAGGCGCGCTGCAGCCGGCGCGCGCGGCGGATGATCCAGCCGAGCGGCGGGCGGTCATAGCGGGCCGCAGACATCGGGATCGTCACCGGAATGCCCAGGCTCATAAGGGCCTCCGCTGCTCTTGCGCCATGCCGGCATTCATCTGGTCCAGCAGCGCGTCGGCCATGCGGACGTGTAGCGCGTCCAGCTCGGCGCGCAGCTGGGCCATGTGCATGTTGTGCAGGGTCCGCTCGCGCTCCATGAATAGCGTGGTGCGGCGGATGCGCCAGTTGATCCAGGCTTGTCGCAGTCTTTGCCAGTGCGAGAGGGGATAGGCGGCAGCGGGGGCTTTAGACGGCATCAGATGCCTCCATGGGTTGGACGGAGATGGGAATGGCCTTGCGGGGCACTACGGGGCGCTGCTGGGGCGGTGCGCTGGCCGCCTTGTGCGGGCATTGGCGGCACGCCTGCCAGTGCTGCATGGCGCGGGGCGATCCCGTGGGCGGAGAGCGGTGCGCAAAGGCCCGGCATTGCTCGGCGGAGACCGCCTGCGGCTCGCCCCCGGCCTCCTCGGTCAGGTGCGGACAGGTGTAGCGGCCGAAGGTGTGTTCCACCCGGCTGGCGATGTGGGCCGTGCTGGCCTTGCCCTCGCCGTACTTGCCGCTGCCGTTCAAGACCTGGCTCAACGCCGCGCCGCTGATGCCCAGTTGCCGCGCCACGTCCGTGCGCTTGGCGCCCTCGCAGCGGGAACTCAGCAGGGCAAACCAGGGTTGTTGCATGTAGTCGCATGGCTGGCTCATTCGTCGGTGGCCTTGGCCCGCTTGGCAAGGGGCGGCACGGGACGCGCGGCAGGCGGGGGCACCAGCCGGACACGCCCGACCTTGGTGGGAGGCGGGTACAAGCCCCCGTCGGTGACCATCACATAGCGCTTGGCGTTGCCGACGCGCTGCGCGCTGACCTGGATGTTCTCGGGCACCAGCTTGGACCAGATGCTCAGGTAGTCGCCGAGCTGGTGCTGGGCCTTCGCAAAGTCCCGCTCCCCGGCATCGATCAGCGTGCTGGCCGCTTCCTCGGCCGTGAGCGTGCGGCGCGAGCGCAGCAGTTGCCACAGGCGTGTGGAGAGCGCAGAGGGATCGGGCGGCGGCGCGCCGGGCAGCGCCTGGGCCACCGACCGGCAGGTGGCGAGGCCTTTGTCGGTGAGACGCCAGCGCTGATCGATGCGCGTCAGCCCCTGCGCAACCTGGCGATCCGGCTGCAGCTCGACCAGTTCGTGATAAGCCATCCGATCCAAGGCCATCTTGGCAAGGCCCGGCCGCTCGGCCAGAGCCTTGTCCCACAAGACCAGATCGGAGCGCGTGAAAACGCGCCGGGTGTTGCTGACGTTGAGCGCCAGGGCGCGCAGCGCGGCACCGATGAACCAGGGTTGTGTGCGCTGCATCAGCGGGCTCCCCGTGCGCTGGCTGCGGCGCTCTGGCTCGTGAACTCGGGGCACAGCGGCCGGCCCTTGATGTGATCCAGCTCGACCCTGGCCCAGCTATTGGCCTGCGCCCACTGCTCGATGTTGGCGATGGCGTTGAGGACCAGACGCATGCGGCCCTTGGCGTGCTGGTGAATGATCGCCACCACGTCTGCGCTCATGGGCACTTCGGCCTTGGCCGTGACCGTCGTCTGCACGTCCTGTACCGACAAGGGCTCCAGTTCCACGATGCGTGCCACGCGGCTGGCGATGTGGGCGTGGCGGGCCACCAGCACCGGGAAGCCCTCCATGCCCACCAGGAAGCACATGATCCCGGTGATATCCGTGATGTCTCGGATCACTTCCAGCATGCTCGCGCTGCGGCGGTCAACCAGGTGGTCGGCCTCGTCAATGATGAGCGGGGTCATCGTCACGGCGAGCTGGCCGATGATGCGGTCCTGCACCTCTGCCGCCGCGCCATGGGTGGACAGGCCCATCTTTGTGGCGATCTCCCGCAGCACGGTGTGCTTGGTCCACGTCTCTTTGGCCCGCACGAACACGTAGCCGCTATCGGTGGCCCAGCGCTCGGTGAGCATGCTCTTGCCGATGCCGTACACGCCGCGCACCAGCACCAGTCCGGCTTCCAGCGCGCCGCGCTTCGCCACCAGCTTCTCGGCCTCCTTGAGGCGCTTGAAGTTCTCGGTTGGTACAAAACCTTTTTTCACAGTACATTTCCTTCCGCTTCGGTCCATATCCAGGCACGCTCTGTGGTGGCTGCAACCATCACAGGGCACTTCTCAGGGGCTCCTCGCCCACATCACCCCAGGCCAGGCCGCGCGATGCGTAGTAGCCGGCCAGCCCCTCGTAGTCCTCGCTCTGCACGTACTTGCCCAGCCATGCGCCGTCCTCGGCGGTCCAGGCATCGCGGTGCTGCATGAGCCACTCGTAGCGGTCGCTCAACGCGTCAAAGAAAGGCCTGCCCGTTGCGGCTCGCACCGCATCGCCCATGGAAGCAAAAGGGAGGGAGGGGGTAGTTGCCACCTCCACGGTGGAGGGCACCACCACAAAGGGGGTGCTGGGCTCCGGCAGGGAAAAAACGGTGTCGGACTGGACGGTGGTGCCCAGCTCGCGCAGTGCGGTGTCGATCTGCAGCTCGCGGCGCTTGACGGCGGCGCGCACGCGCTTTTCCTTGGCCATCTCGATGACCGGCTTTGGAAAAAACGCACGGGCGCTGGCGTCGAACCTGGCGTCGCAGACGAATTCGCCGTCCAGCGTGTAGACCCGCACGAAGCTCGGGTCGTGGATGTCGTAGCGCACGCTGACCTCATGCCCATCCACGTCGAGGCGCATCAGGTCGGGCGCGGCGTAGGTCTGGTTAAAGAAAGTGACCTGTCCTCGCTTGGCGGTGCGAAGCACGGCGGGCATGAACATCTCGCGCAGCTCGGCCGGCGAGAGCGTGATCTGCTCGGCCACGTTGATACGAGCGTTCCAGGCCTCGGCCGGCGTCATGTGCTTGCCGTCGGGCCGCTTGGGCAGGCTGCGGTGGCGGTGTTCGTGGTTGTACTCATAGACCGCGCGTTCAACGGCCTCCACGAACTGCTGCCAACTCGGCACCTTGGCGCTCAACACCACCACCTCGCCGGTCTGCTCGGCGCGGCGCACGGCGCGCTGCTCCTTGGCGATCTCGGCAGCGACCTTGCGGAAGGTGCCGCCATCCACGTCCCGGCCCTGGTACGAGCCGAATTGGCGTGCCAGATTGATGGCGAGCGTCTGCCACATCCGCTCGATGGAGCCGTGGCCCTGGGGCTTGCCAGGGATGCCTGTGCGGTGGTCGATGCCCAGTCGGGCACAGAAACCGTCGATGGGGCAATCCATCTGCTTGGCGGTCTCGCCTGCGCCGTTGTCGCCGTAGAGGATGGCGGGCACGCCGCACTGGCCCACGCCGTGGCGCAAGGCATCGCCGACTGCGCGGACGTTCTCGGACAGGTTGACCGACCACCCGGTGACCTTTTTCGAGGCGATGTCCAGGCAGACCGTCAGCTCGGGCGCAAACGGTGCCCCGTGGTCCGGATGGCGCACCTTGGCCTTGACCGTGTGGCCGTCGATCAGCCAGACGTCGTTGGGTCCGAGGTCGGAGGTGTCGCGCCGCTGGAAGGGCAGCTTGGCATCGCGCTGGGCACCGGGAGCATGGCGGGCCTTGATGAGCGCCACGCTGGCCTGGGCCGACTTGCCCAGCTTGTCCAGAGCACGGCGGGCGCGGCCGTAGAGCGCCTGCCACGTGTCGAAGTCGCGGCCCAACTGGCGAGTCACCTCTTTAGCTGCACCCGTGAGCTTGCGGAAGCGCGCATCGCGGCTGTGATAGAGACCGAGGACTGCGGCGACGTCCTGGTCGATGTCGTGCAGGGTCGGCGCAGGCGCTGCGGCCGGCAGCAGGCCATACCAGCCGTCAGCACGGTGGATGGCCATGTAGCGCTCCAGGGTGCGGGCGCTGACCTGGTCGGCGCGGGCGCGCTGGTTGGCGGCACGGGCGGTGGCTTGCAGTTCGGGGCTCGCCTGGCGGGTGGCTAGCTGCAGCGAGAGGATTTCGCAGGCTCGCTTGGTGCCGTGCGTGGGAATCAGGTCAAGGACCAGATTGACCAGGACCATGCGAGCGTCTGCCACCGCTTGGTCTACTGGGCTGGGTGGGCGCCGCATTGACTCAGGTGCTGGTGCGAGAGCGCTGGCGGATGGCCGCGCTTGAACCACCGAATCGGCGACCCCAATGGTCGTGTGTCCTGCGGCTGCCACCGAGCGTGCCGCTACGGCATCTCGGGTTTCACGGGGAAGTTGCGAACAGTCGAATTCAAGCCCGCCACCGCCTTCGCGGCCTAAGCGCGGCCGGCTAGCAATTTGAAGGGCAGTCAGCTTGTCCCTGGTGCGCCGTTCTGAGGCTGGCATGCCGGAAAGCCCTGCCAGCTCTCGTGCTGTGAGCCAAGTCATCTTGACACTTCCACTCAACGGCACGCCGGTGCTTGGTTCAAGGCCGGAGCTTGCTTTGATGCCTTCGTGCGGCGCAGGCTAGGTCGGCGGTTCTTTGGGGGCCAGATCGTGTCTACCGGTTTCCCGATGATGGTTGCAATCCGCGCCATCACCCGAGCGGATACAGCCCTACCGGAGATGACCTGTGACATCGTGGAGTTTGCAATTTCAAGTTCGGCCGCTAATGCCGTGGGAGTAACTCCCTTCATCCGCATTGCGGCTTTGATTTCTTCAGGATGCATGTCTGTTACCCTTTCGCCTAATTAGTGAGGTGCAATGTCTGCACCAGTGCTTAAGGCGAATTATTACGCACGTTTGTGCGTAATGCAACGTGGTTTTTTGCGAACAAACATGCTCACGATTTCCGAACGACTAAGGGAGGAGCGCGACGCCGCTCGACTTTCGCAACAGGCGCTGGCAGATCTCTGTGGGATCTCGCTGAGGTCGCAGCAGAACTACGAAAAAGATCGAAGCCCTGATGCCCAGTACTTGGCATCTTTAGCAGCCCACAGCCTGGACGTGATGTACATCCTCACTGGCAACAGGGAGCGCGGGCCGCTGCTAGACGCTGCAGAGACAGTGCTGATCGACAACTACCGCCGCTGCTCCCGTGAGAGCAAAGCCAACTTGGTGCAAACGTCGGCGTTGTTGGCCGCGGGCATCGCGAGCGCCGCGAAGCCTCAGCGGCGGAAGACTGAGAAGCTCTCTGATGGGAGCGTGAATTTGAGCGGGATGTCAATGCACAACGCCGGGGCAGGCGCTGTGCAGATCGGCCATTCCCAAGGAAAAGTAACTGTAAAAAAAGGGAGATAGTTCGTTGAGTGCATTGCAGAAGAATTTGCTGGCTTTGATATCGAAGTTCCTACCAGCACAGAAGAACGAAGGCGCAGGGGCGGTTCAAGTCGGAAGAGTTGGGGGTGATGTGACGAGCAACGTCACCATCGTCACCGTCGTGGGTGCGCCAGAAAACCTCCCCGGGTCATTGACGAATACAGAACAGCGGGAGGTCCTAGGACTAATCCGTCGCGTGCGAAATAGCGAAACAGTTTTTCTGTTCATGGAGCGCCAATTCGGTACTCGCATGGTTATCGATCTGCAGCCTTCCCAATTGCTGAGGGTGCGCAGGTATGCAGAAGCCATCCTCAACCGCACCCGGAAGGTGTGACATGCAGCGGCGAACTGCAGCTCTCGGCTTGGTGGTTTTTGCGGCGATTTCAGCTGCGTGCGTTTGGAAGTTTTGGGAGCCCGTGGTTGTGTGGCCAGAGAAGCAAGCTCGGTTGCTTGCTTCTCTCACTGACCCGGCGTCTGCGCAATTTCGCGGACAGCGTCTATCGCAGCGCGGCGTGCTGTGTGGAGAAGTGAATTCGCGCAATCCCTTTGGAGGCTCAGTAGGCTTCACCAAGTTTCTTGCGACATCCGGTGGATATGCAATCAGGGGGTACCCAACAGGCGCTTGGTACGGAGGTTCGAAGCCTACTCACGTCATCGTTGCGGAGCTGGAGCGTGAGACGGACTTTATGAAAGCACGAGGGCGACAAAGAACCGAACAAGAGGCGTGGATTGATGAGTTTGACGTGCTGTGGAAGCAGAGTTGCTTTTGAGCCCTACGCTGCTCTGCTTGATCGTCGCCATTTCCGATGGCGACACACTCACCGCGCGCTGCGGCGATCCCGGCCGCTACGAGCAAGTCAAGGTGCGCCTGGCCGAGATCGACGCACCGGAGCGCGCCCAGCCCTTTGGCACGGCGTCGCGCCAGCACTTGGCTGATCTGTGTTTCCAGACCCAGGCCACGATCAGCCCTCAGACCACCGACCGCTACGGGCGCACGGTGGCGCGGGTCAATTGCAAGGGCCAGGACGCCAGCGAAGAGCAGGCTCGAGCGGGCCTTGCATGGGCCTACACGCGCTATCTCACCGACCCCAGCATCGCTCGCCTGCAGGCCACTGCACAGGGCGCTCGCAAGGGTCTATGGGCTGATGCCGTCCCGGTCCCACCATGGGACTGGCGCAAGTCCAAGAAGGCGGCGCAGCAGCACATTCCGCGCCGCACGATTGACCAGCCGACCGGCGCCGTGCTACCTTAAACAGCACCTCTACACATCACGGGCCGACATATGTCGGCCTTAGTTTTTTGGGGGCCGGCCGCCACAGTCGCGGCATGGCAAAAACAACCTCTTACACCGTCAAGCTGTTCGCGCAGATCGCGGCTGGCCTGATGGCGCTGTGCCGCGCTGCAGGCCGTCCCGGCAACCGCCGCCGCATGCTCGGTGGCATCACCCCACGCCAAGCCGTCGCGGTCCTCTCGCTGTCGGCAGCGGGGCTGGTCGGCATCGTGGTGAACGAGAACTACACGGACAAGGCCGTGGTGCCCACGAAGGGCGACCGGCCCACCGTGGGCTTTGGTAGCACCTCTCACGAAAACGGCACGGCCGTCCGCATGGGCGACTCCACCACCCCGGTGCGCGCTCTGATCAAGGCCCAGGTCCACATCAGCCGCGAAGAGGCTGCGTTCCGCGACAGCCTGCCGGGCGTGGCGCTGCACCAGGGCGAATACGACCTGTACATGGATTGGCTGTACCAGTACGGCTCCCCTGCATGGAAGCGGTCCAGCATGCGGCGCGAGTTGCTGGCCGGCAACTACGTGGCCGCGTGCGATGCCTTGCTGCGCTACAAATTCTCGGCCGGCTACGACTGCAGCACCCCCGGCAACAAGCGCTGTGCCGGCGTGTGGACGCGCCAGTTACAGCGCCACAAGGCCTGCATGGAGATGCAGCCATGAAGTGGGCCAGGCGCACGGCAAAGGCCGTGGCAGCGGCTGCGGTGGTGCTGACCGCCGCCGTGGGCCTCGCCGCCATGTGGACCATCGGGCAGTTGCCCCACTGATGCCATGGACCCGCGCCTCTTAATCGCGCTCGGCCTTGTTGCGGCCGGCTACTGGTGGGGCCACACCGCCACCGACAACGCCTGGGCCGCGCGCCAAGCCAAAACCGACCAAGCCGCCGCCAAGGAACTGGCTGCAGAGACCCGCCGCGCCGACGTCGCGGGCGGCAACTACCTCCAAGAACATCTCGACCAGGAAGACCGCTATGCCGATCTGGATGCCCGCTATACGCAGTTGCAGCAACGCGCTCCGCTCATCGTTTACCGGCGTGCGCCGGCAACCTCTGCAGGCCCTGCAGGCCCTGCAGGCCCTGCGCCGCGAGGGAGCGTCCCGGTGTCTGTCGCAGACGCTCCTGTGCCTGCTCTCACCATGGCTGCTGTCCGCATGTGGAACGGCGCCCTCGCCGGCACCGATGCCCAGGCAGGTGCCTGCGGCGCTGCTGGTTCCGCCGAAGACGCCGACGCTGCTTGTGCCGAGGACTCGGGCCTCGACATCGCAGACGCCTGGGCCAACCACCGAGTCAACGCCAAGGCCTGCGCCGACGACCGCCAGCGGTACCGCGCCTTGATCAACTACCTCAACCAGAGTCCCCAATGAGCGACCCATTCCCGAAGCAAGATGACCGAAAAGAAGAGCTGATGCTGCTTGGACAAATCCACGGCATGGTCCAGTCGATGCAGGTGAGCCTTTCACAGCAAAACCAGCGCATGGACAAGATGGAGGAGCGCCAGGACGAACGGCACCGGGCGAACGACCTCCGCATGGAACAGGCCGAGGCTCGCCAGCAAGAGCGCCACAAGGCCAATGAACAGCGGGCTGATCGGGCTGAATCCCGCCAGGAGGAGCGCCACAACGCCATCGATGAGCGCTTGCGCGTTGTCGAGCAGAAAGCCGCTGTGGCCGGCGCGATCAGCGGCTCGGCCGTATCCATCGGCATTGCCCTCGCCATCGAAGGCGTGAAGCAATGGCTCGCCCGCGGAGGCCCAGGACAGTAATGGCCCACGCATCGGAAAAGCGCACCCAGTTGCGCGGGCTGTACGTGTACCAGCGCCTGCCGATGGAAACCGCCTGCAAGAAAGTCGGCGTACCCCGCAGCACGGGCAACCGCTGGAAGCAAGAGGCGGCGGACAAGGGAGACGACTGGGAGACCGTGCGAGCCGCCATCGCCCTGGGCGATGACAACTTCAGCTCGCTGTCCAAGAAGCTGCTGGAAGACTACCTGGTGCAGCACCAGGCCACCATGGACCAGTTGCGCGATGCCACCAACATGACCGCGCGCGACCGGGCCGAGACGCTCGCCAGCATGAGCGACAGCTTCAACAAAACGATGGCCTCGTTCAAGCGCCTGGCGCCCGACCTCAACAAGCAGGCCGTGCAGCTCGACGTACTGCAGCGCCTGGTCTCGTTCGCCCAGGCTCGCTTCCCCCAGCACCTCGGCGCGATGGTCGAGCTGCTGGAGCCCTTCGGCGAAGAATTGGCAAAGGCGAAGTAGCGGTGGCGAAATCCAGCAGGGAATTTTTGGACGGCCTGGCCGCAATCGCCGACGGCCTGCGCCGCCAGATCGACGCGAGCCTAGACGGCTGGGACATGTCGCCCGAGGCCATCGCCGAGCGCCGCCGCAAAGTGTGCGATCCGGTCACCGGCTACGAATACTGGGACCGGAACTACTTCCCGCACTACGGCCGGGCCGACCCGAGCGAGCTGCACCTGTACCTCTACAAGCGCCTGCCCGAGATCATCAACTCGGCGACCGGCCAGCGCGACGCCCTGGCCGCACCGCGCGGTGAGGCCAAGTCGACCAAGATCAGCATGAGCTTCGTGGCCTGGTGCGTGGTCACCGAGCGCCTGTGGTACCCGATCATCGTCATGGACGCCTTCGAGCAGGCCGCCGAGATGCTGGAGGCCATCAAGGCCGAGCTAGAAGCCAACCCGCGCATCGGCGGCGACTTTCCCGAGGCCTGCGGCCAGGGCAAGGTCTGGCGCGCGGGCGTGATCGTCACGCGCAACGGGCGCAAGGTCGAAGCCTTCGGATCGGCCAAGAAGATTCGCGGCCGACGCCATGGCGCGCACCGCCCCGACTTCGCGGTGCTGGACGACATCGAGAACGACGAAAACGTCAACACGCCCGCGCAGCGCGACAAGCTGCAGAAGTTCGTGACGGCCGGTGTGCTGAACCTCGGCCCGCCCGACGACAGCATGCACGCCTTCCTGGTAGGCACGGTGCTGCACTACGACTCGGTCCTCGCGCGCTTCCTCAAGAACCCGCTCTGGAACCGCAAGGTGCTGAAGGCCATCATCCAGTGGCCCGACCGCATGGACCTGTGGGAGCAGTTCGAAGGGCTGCTGCTCAACGCCGAGAACCCGCAGGAGGGCGAAGCCGCCGCCATGGCGCTCTACCGTGAGCAGCAGGTGGAAATGGACCGGGGCGCGAAGGTGTCCTGGCCCGCGCTGCGCCCCCTGGTCAAGCTGATGATCCGCCGCGCGCGGGAAGGCCACAGCGCCTTTGACAGCGAGCAGCAGAACGATCCAGTCGCTGGTGAGGATGCGCCCTTTGCCAACAGCATCCGGTTCTGGGTCAACCGGCTTCCGGAGTGGTTGTTCTATGGTGCTGCCGATCCTTCGCTGGGCCGCAAGGGGGGCACTGGACGCCGCGATCCCAGCGCACTGGTGGTGGGCGGCTTCAACCGAGAGACCGGCATCCTGGATGTCGTCGAGGCCAAGATCAAGAAGCGCACCCCCGACCGAATCATCAGCGACGTGATCGAACTGCAGCGCGAGTACTGCTGCATCGTGTGGGGCGTCGAGACCGTCCAGTTCCAGGAGTTCCTGCGCACCGAGCTGGTCAAGCGCAGCGCCCAGCTCGGCATCCCGGTGCCTGCCCGAGGTCTCCAGCCCATCGAAGACAAGGTGCTGCGCATCGAGACGTTGCAGCCCCACATGCACAACGGCCTGATCCGCCTGCACGCCAGCCAGACCACGCTGGTGAGCCAGTTCAAACATTTTCCGAAGGCCGACCACGACGACGGCCCCGATGCCGTCGTGATGCTCTGGATGCTCGCCGTGACCGGCGGCATCGCCGCCGCCGCGCAGTCCGGCAACAAGAAGACCCAGACCAGCGCCCGCGCCCGGTACGGGCGATTCAACACGGCACAAAGCATGTTCCGTGGCGGCCGCTGACCCCGCCGTCTTCCACCCACCCTGACCGACAACCATGACCGAAGAACAACACACCTTGCTCCTGATCCGGGGCTCCATCGCCAGCCTGCCGCCCACCGACCGCGCAGGCATCGAACAGGCGGCGACCAAGCTGCGAGAGGTGGTGCTGCACCACAACGACCACGGCCGCCTCGCGCTGGCCCTGGTGGGCGCAGAGCTGGCGGCGGAGGACTGACTGCATGCGCGCCATCGACCGCTTTAAATCGTGGATCGGCCTGGACGATGGAGCATCGCCCGCCCCCGCCCCCGCCCCTGCCACCCCCGTGCGCGAAGCCGCCGCTGCCCAAGGTGGAGGCAGCGGCGGCCCCAGCAGCGAAAAGGGCTGGCGCCCGCTCTCGGGCGATGGCCTCTCCACCCTGAACGACCGCGACCTGGTGCCAATGGCGCAGGACCGCATGCAGAAGCTGGCCGAATACCTGTGGCAAAGCAACCTGCTCGCCAACCGCCTGGTCGAGCTGCCGCTGGCCTACCTGCTCGCCGAAGGCGTCACGCTGCAGTGCAAGGACGACGATCACCAGCAACTACTCAATGCGTTCTGGTCGGACCCCATCAACAACTGGCCGCTCAAGCTCGCCCCGCGCGTGCGCGCCCTGGGGCTGCTCGGGGAGCAGTGCTACATCGCCAACGTGCGCGACGGCGATGGCTTCGTGCGCCTGGGCTACCTGGACCCACGCCAGATCGCCACCGTGGTCAATGACCCGGACAACCCCGAGCAGCCCATCGGCGTGGTCACCAAGCGCGACGGCCGGGGGCGCACCTACAAGTACCGCGTGATCGTGCTGGGCGAGGACACTGACCTGTTCAGCGCCAACACGGTTGGCATCCGCGAGGAGGACTTCACGGACGGCGACTGCCTGCTGTACCAGCTCAACAAGTTCCCCAACGGCAGCCGAGGCCGCAGCGACCTGCTCGGCCAGATGGACTGGCTGGATGCCTACGACGGTTTCCTGCTGGACGAGTTGGACCGCATCGGGTATCTGCGCTCGTTCGTCTGGGACGTCACGCTCACGGGGGCGGACCAGGCGACGGTCGACAAGTTCGAGAAAGAGTTTGTTCCGCCTCAGCCCAACACGGCCTTTGTCCACAATGACTCAATTAAATTGGAAGCCAAGAGCCCCGACTTGCAGGCGGCCGATACGACACAGAGTGCCCGGCTCCTGCGCAACCACGTGCTGGGCGGCAGCACCACTCCCGAGCATTGGTTCGGTGGCGGTGGCGACGTCAACCGGGCAGCGGCCTCGGAGATGGGAGAGCCCACCTTCAAGATGTATTCGATGCGCCAGGGCTTTTTAAAGCTCTCCCTGGAAGAGATCGGCCGCTACGTGCTGTGGCAGGCGGCCAAGACGGCGGGCAAGCAACCTGACTGGGCCGATGACCGCTGGCAGGTGACCGCCGTCTTCCCCGAGCTGCTCAACAAGGACGTGACCAAGTTCGCCTCGGCCATGGGCCAGCTCGTCCAGGCCGTGACGCAGATGATCGACGCCGGGCTGATGACGGAGGAGACGGCGCTCAAGATCGTGGCCGACGTGGCGCAGCGGTTCGGCCAGGACTTCGACGCCAAGAGCGAGCTGGACGCCGCGCGCAAGGAACACGCCGCGCGCAAGAAGGCGCGCCAGGCCGAGGACAATTTCCACGCGGACGATGGCGATCTGCAGGCGGCCATCGATGCGGGGGCGACGGACGTGGCCACGGCGGTGCCATCCCAAGGTGCCCCGGCGTGAGCCCGGAGCAAAAGCGTTTCGAAGCCGAGCTGCGCGTGCGCCTGGCCGAGCGGGCCAGGACGCTGCTCGCAGCCAATAAGGCGGTGGTCGCGCTGCTGCAGGCGGCCCAGCTCCAGATCTCGCAGCAGCTCGCCGGTCAGCCGGCCGACTGGCAGCTGTGGCAGCTCTCCCGCCTCCGGGACCATCTCGACACCATCCTGACCGCCACGGGGCAGCAGGCCGGCGCCGCCGTCGACCAGGCGCTGCGCTCGGCTTGGCAGCAGGGCGAGGACATCGTGGACAAGCCCCTGGCCGCTGCCGGCATGGGCGTGGAGATGCGCCTGGGCGCACTGGATGCCCGCGTGCTTGCCGCCATGCGGACGTTCGGGGTGGAGCGCATGCGGGCCGTGTCGGCCGATGCGGCCGGCAAGATCGGCCAGCAGCTCGGCCTGGTCACGCTTGGAGGCATCACGCCTTTCGCGGCCATGAAGGCGGTCAACGAGCTGCTGGGCGGCGAGTCGATGCGCCGAGCCAGCGCCATCGTCCGCACCGAGGTCAGCCGGGCATTTGCGGTGGCCGGCCAGGAGCGCCTGGTGCAGGCCGCGCCCTTGGTGCCGGGCCTGGGCAAGCAGTGGCGTCGCAGCGGGAAGATTCACAGCCGCTGGAACCACGACCTCATGGACGGCCAGGTCGTTGACGCGGGCCAAGCATTCAAGGTGCCCAACCCAGGCGGCGGCTTCGACCTGATGCAGTGCCCCCACGATCCCAAGGCGCCGCCCGAGCAAGTCATCCAGTGCGGGTGTGTGGCGCTGCCCTGGCTCAAGGGCTGGACGGTGATGACGCCGGGGGCCAAGCCCTTTACGGAGCGCGAGCTGCAGTTGGATGGGCGAAAGGCGGCATTAGACCTGGCGGCCAAGAAGGCGGGACGCCGGGTGACGCTGGCACCACAGGCTGACGTGCGTAGTGGTGAGAGTGGCCCTTCACCACGTAACGGTCCGCATCCGTAAAAAATTGGCGAGGTGGCTGAGCCTTCTCAGGGGACGAGACACCCTGCCAAACCTTTGTGCCCAATTTCCACATGTCATCAATCACGAGAAGATATGCGTGGAGCATGTGATCCGCCAAGCCCGTAATTCCCTCGAATTCGCACTGATGCCCATCGCGCATGCTGCCCGGTGAGCGATCAAACATCCCAACCCGGACGTCCCAGTAGTCTCCCGCAGCCGCAGTAAGGCTATGGACCTGTGCCTTGAACGCCTCTATGTCGACGGCGAAATATGTCGGGGCTGCAAGAATGATTGTCAGAGTCCCCTTGTGTTCACCGATGAATTGCACGCCAGGCAACAGGCCAGCCATCAGCATTTCTTCGAGCACAGGAATGATTCGGATGTCGTGATCGCTGTCCCAGATGACTGCAAAGTCATGCACGCGCGGAAGAGACGTCGGTTGTTGCTTGACGTCCCGAGCATCGATGGCCCGGAAGATCGAGTAATGGTCGTAATCCGGAACGACCGAATGTGATTGGTCGTATAGACACTGAATGAGTGTCGAATAGGCACGCGTCGCTTCAGGCATGAGATGCTCCAATTTCGTTGGGGGTGATCGTGGATTCCTCCACTGCCAAATGGCTTTCGGCCACTCGGTCAGTATCAGCATATCACCGCCCTCCGCGACAGTGCTTTAACTGCTGCTACTGCGGCATCCCCCCGGGAATTTTCTGAAAGGCCCCCTGCTGGCCCGGTTAAAGCCGTGTTAAACACCTTGTTGCATCCTGGCGCCCATGCCGATTCCGGCTGCGGTTAGCATCCGCCCCCAACAAAAACGAATTCCTGAGGGGGGATTGCATGAGCGCAGAACTTGCGGCCACGTTCTTCAACGTCGGCTACGGACAGACCTTGGCCCAGTCCATGGACAAGAACCAGGTGGACGTCCTAGTGCTGACGCAGAGCCAGTACATGAGCATCCTGCAGGACAAGGCCAGGAACAACGCGGCGCTGGAATTCAGCCTGCGCAAGATGTTGTCTCAGTCCACGTTCGGGCAGTATTGGCAAAAGGAGTTCAGTCCCAATGCCAGCGAGCCGTGGGTAGGGCCGGTGGCCCAGGGCGCCAACGACGCCCTCGCGATCACCAAAACGCTGAACGCCATCGGCATTGCCGGCATCGGCAGCTTCATCAAGACCACGGCGACGGGCACGTACATCATCATCAAGGGCTACTCGGCACGGCGCAGCAGTGCGCTGCAGGGCACGCGGTATCTGGCAAGCAATCCGAAGATGCTGCAGCTCGGCCTGGGCATCAGGAGCCTGCAGGGCATTGCCAAGGGCGGCTTCATGCTGGGCGTGGTCGTCTCCACGGGTATCGAGTTGATGGACTTCATGTTCAATGACGAGAAGACCATGTACGACTTGGTGGGAGGCATCGGAGTAGAGGCGGTCAAGGGTGGGCTGGGCGCCTTAGTGGCCTACGGTGCTGCTGCCCTTGTTGGTACTGGCACGGCAGTCGCAGTACTGCCGCTGGTGGCTATGGCCTTCGTGGCGGTTGGAGTGGGAAGTGCCCTGAACTATCTGGACGGTAGCTACGCGATCAAAAGCAAAGTCATTGCCGCGTTGAAGATGCTGCCGGAACAAACGGCAGAGGGCCTCTACTACATCGACACCAAGGCCCAATCCTGGCAAGACGATCTCCGCAACACCATCCAGCAAAAAAAAGTGGATGCGGGCCGCGCTATCGACAGAGGTGTCAAGGACTGGCTCTGCCGCATGACTTGCGTGCGATATTGAGCACCTTCAATGTGATCTCGCTGCCATGTTTGATGTCCAACTAATCCGCAAGACCCTTGTCTGGGGTATTCCGCTATACCTGGGCTTGATGGTGGGCTCCCTGTTGATGGTGACATACATCATCGTGCCTGCCATTGTGGGAATCGCACACCGAGTGCCCGTTGTTCGAATCGCGCCTACTGCACAGGTCGCCCCGTTTATCGCGATCTTCTGCCTTCTCGGACTAGTGGTCTCATCAATGCGCGCGGTGCCCTGCAGCGACGCTCTGATCAAACCGTTTGAGCGGGCATTCATTGCCTCCATTGTGGCGGGCGGTCTTTCCATGTTGTTGATTCCAGTAACCGCAGCGGTGGTGCGTTTCAACATGCCGAGCCTGGGTTACTCGATATGCGGTGATCTCCAAGGGCATCCCACTCTCTGGTTCACCGACTGGGTGCGTGATCCAGCCTGGTGCGTCAAAGACAAAAGTTTGGAATGGGTGTTCGAGCAGGCTGCGATCAAAAACTAATAGAGGGGCTTATGTCTAAATGGACTGGGTGGTGGGGTAGGAACAAGCTTGGCATCGCTTTCGCGGGACTTTTATTGGTCACGGTACTGCTCTGGTTGAGTTGGGGCCTATTCGGCGCTCAACTGTTTAGAGGCTGGATCTGTACGAGACACGACTGCGAAAAGCTGGGGCAGATCGGGGACCTTTTTGGAGGCGTGAACGCACTGTTTTCGGCAGCGGCTTTGGGACTGGTGGCATTTAGCACCGATGTGGCCAGGAGGGCGCACGCCGATGACAAACAAAAAGCGCGTGAGTCAGAATTTCTTACACAAATCGAGCGTTCTTACGAATGGGCGTATGGCGTCCTGACAGGGGACGGTAAAGACCATCCGCCAAGGCCTATAAGGTTGAATTGGCTGACCGCTGCACGGCATTTGGTTCGTTGCGAGAAGCTATCGAAAAGACTGGAGAGCGAAACCTACCTCCTGCTAAGCGAAGAGATAAGAGAGTATTGGCGGCACCAGTTCTACCTGGCACTATCAGATGCAGCGCTTAGAAATCCGCTTTATTTTTCAGGCGGTCCGGAGGGTCCCATAGACACGGCTTCGGCGCTTGTCGTTGTAGCTTTCTCCAATTGGGATAGAGACTATCCCGACCCATTGCATGGTGTCGATCTGGGCGAATTGATTGACAGTGGGCGCGGCATGGCGGGGACTGCAGGTCGTGGTCTGGAAAAATACCTCGTCACCCTTCCCCACATAGTTGAACAATGGGAGGCGAGAAGGGCTGCAAGAGGCGAGCCCGTTCTTAAGAAGGCGCCACAGGATACAGCGCCGGCCGCAACTGTTGTCGAGGATTAAACATGGGCGACGCAATACGCGAACTGTCAGTGATCATCGAACGCGAGTCAGCCGACGAGTACCGTGCGCTGCTCTTAAGAGATGCATTCGCAGCAGGCTGCTTTCTTCATCTGCAAGGCGAAACCCTGGCGGGCAAAAAATTGTGTGCTGCAGTGCTCAAAGCGCTGGGTGGCTCGGAGGATCGGGGCACGCTTTTCAGCGACATTTTGGGGAGCCTCACAGGAAACGAATCACGTTACGCGACTTCTATTAGGGCCCACCATGAATTTAACGAACTGTTTGACCAGCACCGGGACTAGATAGCGGGCGGGGGCACCCGATTCCGCTTTGCCAAACCCATGCAGATGTTGATGTGGCTTGCTGACGTGCTAGTCTAGAAAGCCACTTCCCGCACTTGAGGCCGACATATGTCGGCCTTAGTTTTTTGTGCCTCCCCCGGCACAGTCACTCCATCAACAACGCCGCCTTGCGGCCACCGATGGAGTGACAGATGTCCGACAAAGACGAGACCCAAACCCCGGCCGACCAGGCCTCGCAGATGACTGCCGCCGAGGCCGTCAAGCGTGTGCGTCGCACCGTCGTGGAGATGGTCGATGGCCGCGTCGAAGGCAAGCCGGCCAAGGTGCCCAAGACACGGCAAGTGGCGCTGAGTGCCTCCGAGGTGCTGGCGGTGGCCGACCATGGCACGCACGTCGTCGTGGTCACAAACGACGGCCAAAAGTTCTCCGACCGCGACGAGTAAAGCGGTCATGACGATCAAGCTCCTGCCCAAAGGCACCGGCCACGCCCGTCTCACCGAGGCCGTGACCAGTGAGTACGGCCAACTCATCGAACTGGTGCGCCAAGCCGTGCGCGACAAGCTGCGCTTGGCTGCTAACGGCGACTACTACGTCGACGTGCGCGGCATCTGGCCCGAGCATGTGGTGGTGGCCTTCAAGGGACGCATGTTCCGCTACGGCTACACCGTCTCGGCCGACAACACTGTCGTAGTGGGCGAGGCCACCGAGGTCGTCGCCGACTTCCAGCCGGTGAGCGCCGCGCCTGCAGCCCCTGTCTTACAGCCGGCCGCCGTCAACGTGACCGAGGCCCTCGGCCACCCCTTCCGCGAAGCCGCTGACGGCTCCATCCATGTGCGGCTTATCCAGGCCGGGCGCAGCGGCAATCGCAACTACTACCCCGACAGCGCGCTGCGCGAGGCGGCGCCCATGTTCGAGGGCGTGCGAGTGTTCGCGAAGTCCGATGCAGATCACCTGGCGGGCAAGGGCAAGGACGTGCGCAGCCTCATCGGCGGCATCTACGGCGTGCGTTTCGTCGAGGGCAAGACCCCGGACACCGGCGCGCTCGTCGGTGCCTTCAAGGCCCTGGACCCGACCGACGCGGTGGTCATCAAGATGACCGAGGCCGTCAAGCGCGGCATGCAGGGTCTGCTGGGCCTGTCCATTGACGCCGACGCGCGCACCAAGCCGCGCAAGTCCGGCACCGAGACGCTGCGCGAAGCCGTGAAGTTCACCAAGGTGCATTCCGTGGACCTGATTGTCGAACCGGGCGCTGGCGGCGGCCTGGATCGTCTGACTGAAGCCGCCGCCGACCAACCCACCACCCCCGAAGGAAACGCAATGCCGCTGTGGAAGCAACGCTTGCTGGAAGCCATCAAGGCCAAAGACCCCGCCAAGTTCGCCACCATCGATGCCGCCAAGATTGGCGACGACGAGCTGGTCAACCTGCACGAAGCCGTGTGTGCCCCGTTCGATCCGGCACCACCCGGCACACAGCGCGTGACCGAAGCCCAAGGCGACAACACGCCCGTCACGCGCGCCGACCTGCAGGTGATCACGCTGCGCCAGGCCGCGCATGCCCGCATCGCTGCCGCCCGCTTGCCACAGGCGGCCAAGGAACGCCTGCAGGCGCAGATCGACACCATCGCCGCGCCCGAGCGCCTCACCGAAGCCGCAGTGGGCGAAGCGATCAAGGCCGAAGGCGCCTACATAGCCCGCATGACCGAATCGGGCGCCGTGCGCGTGCCGCTGTTCGGCGACGGCGCGATCACCGTCGGTGACCGCAGCCTGACCATGCGCGAGATGCTGGACGCCTTCTGGGACCCTGCCCACAAGGACCACCGCAGCGTCCAGTCGTTTAAAGAGTGCTACATCGAGATCACGGGCGACCGCCGCGTGACCGGCGATCTGCGCAACTGCGACATGGGCCGTCTGGCCGAAAGCCTGGGCTCGTTCCGCGAGTCCATCGACAGCACGACGCTGGCCGACGCGCTGGGCGACAGCATCACGCGCCGCATGCAGACGGTGTACACCGGCCTTGCCAACCTGGACGCCTGGAAGAAGGTGGCGACTTATGGGCCGGTGAACGATTTTCGCTCGGTCGAGCGCGTGCGCATCGGCGGCTACGGAAACCTGCCGGCTGTGGCGCAGGGCGCGCCCTATGTGCCGCTCGCTTCGCCGGGCGACGACAAGGCGACGTATGCCGTGACCAAGCGCGGCGGCACCGAAGACGTGACCTTGGAGGCGATCAAGAACGACGACGTGCAGGCCCTGCGCCGAATTCCCGTCGAACTGGCCCTGGCCGCCAAGAACACGCTGTACGAGTTCGTCTTTGACTTCTTCCGTACGAACCCGGTGATCTACGACACCAAGGCGCTGTACCACGTCGACCACGGCAACCTCTTCACGGCGGCGCTGAGTGCGGCCGAATTTGCCATGCACCGCCTGGCGATGCTCAAGCAGACCCGCGCCGGCAGCGGCAAGCGCTTGGCGACCGCGCCCGCCATCGTAATGGTGCCGTTTGAGTTGGAAGAGACGGCTTACAACCTGTTCGTGCGCAACCAGAACCTGGACAAGACGTTCGTCCAGACCATCAACCCGGAAGTGATCCCGATCAACTACTGGACCGATGGCAACGACTGGGTCACCGCCGCCAGCCCGACCCTGTTGCCAGCGCTGGAAATCGGTTTCCTGGATGGCCGCGAAGACCCCGAGCTGTTCGTGCAGGACGCACCCACGGTGGGCTCCATGTTCAGCAACGACAAGCTCACTTACAAGATTCGCCACATCTACGGCGGCAGCGTCCTGGTCGATGGCTTCAAGGCCACCACCAAGGCCGTGGTGCCCGCCTGACCCACCCTCCGGCCCGCCCCGCAAGGGGTGGGTCCGTCAAGCCGCCGCCCCTGGCGCCTTGCCCGACCCAGCCGACCCGATCCCTTCCGCTCACCACCCTTTAACGGACAACCCAAGGCCATGGCCGATTACCCACTGCAAGTCGATGACCTGGTGCGCGACCAGGGCGGCACCCTCTCGCCCGAGACACGCGACCGCGCCATCGCCTCGGCCCTGCTGCGCTACAGCGCCGACTTCCCCCGCGACCTGGTCGAAGACGTAACCTGGCCTGCCCTGGGCGTGTTCGGCCCCGTGCCTTCGGACTGGAGCGATGGCGCCGTGCTGCGCGGAGCCGAGTACCCCATCGGCCAGCAGCCGCCCGCCGTGGCCCACGTGGGGGCCTATCGGATGTCGGGCAATGCCTGGGGGCTGGAAGCCGTGCAGGCGCTGCCTGCCGGCGCCCTGGTGCGCGTGGCCTATGCCGCCGACCACACGCTGGACTCCATCCCCGCGCGCCACAGCCTGGCCGTCGCCCAGTTCGCGGCCAGCCTGCTGTGCCACCAGCTCGCCACGTTTTTCAGCGGCCAGCGCGAGACCACCATGGGCTCCGACGCCAGCCAGACCGAGACGCGTGCCCGCGAATACGCGGCGCGGGCCAAGGAACTGCGCACGGCCTACTACGTGGGCACCAACCAGCCCGACCCCTACGCCAGGCCGGCCGCGAGCACGGGCAGCGGCGAGGCCCCTGCAGCCGCGTTCGTGGCCTGGCCAGGCCGCACGCGCAACCGCCTGGTGCGAGGTGTGCTGTGAGCAGCCTGCACCTGACCCTGGCGGGCCTGGATGCCCTGCAGCGCGGCTTCGAGCAAGCCCCCGACGCCACCCGGCGCGAGCTGCTGGCCGGCATGACCGAGGGAACGCTGCTGGTGGAGCGCGAGGTCAAGGACCGTCTGCCGCGCGTGACCGGCATGACGGCGGCCAGCGTGGCCAGCGATGCCTTCGCCACGCCCGTGGGCGTGATCGGCACCGTGGGCAGCTCGCAGCCCTCGGCCACGTTCCTCGAGCTGGGCACGCGCCCCCACATGCCGCCCGTGGAAGCCCTCATTCCGTGGGTCCGCGCCGTGCTGGGCGTGGACCGCAAACGCGAGCGCAGCGTGGCGTTCCTAGTGGCCCGAAAGATCGCTCGCAAGGGCACAAAGGCCAAGCCGCATTTCGCTGATGCGATTGCGGCGACAGAAAGCCAGGTGCTGCGCGCGCTGGAAGACGCTGCCGGTCGTGTGGCGGTGTTGCTGGCAGGGGGCACGGCATGAGCACGCTGCAGCAGCACCGCGCCGCCATCGTGGCCGCCCTGGCCTCGGTGCCCGAGATCGGCCACGTGCATGACCGCGAACGTTATGCCAAGGACGAGGCGGCCTTCCGGGCCATGTACCTCTTCACCCCGACAGGTGGCACTGCCCACCTGCGCGGCTGGTGGCTGCGCCGCAGCGCCACCCGCGAACACAGCCCGAACGTGGGCCGGTCGATCAACGCGCACACCTGGACCGTGCGCGGCTATCTGGCGTTCGCCGATGCCCAGGCCAGCGAGCTGCTGCTCGACGACCTGGTCGAGCAGTTCCGCGCTGTCGTTCGCGGCGATCCGACCTTGGGCGGCGTGGTGCAACCCGGCCCGCTCGATGACAGCGAGGACGGCGTGCAGGTCACCGACGCCGGACCCGTGCATTTCGCTGGGGTGCTGTGCCACAGCGTCGTTCTTTCCCTCACCACCTGGAGCTATCTGTGAGCAACAAACCAAAGGCATCCGATGCCACCGATCCAAACCCGAAAGCGGCGCAAGCCACGCCCGACCAACCGTCCGCGCAGCCGGCCGGTCCCGCAGCAACTGTCCCTGCCGTTGGAGCTGGACCTGCCGTGGCTGCTGCCCCGGCGCCCGCGCCGGCCCAAGCGCCCGAGCCCCCGCCCATCCAAAACCCCAAGCGGGGCGGACTCTGGCGCCAGGACGGCGAGGACGCTCCGGTCGAGGTCCACCGCACCTACCACCCCGACGAACCCGAAGCCCAAAAGGCCCTCGGCCAGGGCTAAGCCCGCCATCCCACCGATTTAAAGGACTGACATGCCCGCAAAACTCATGCGCAAGATGGCCCTCCTGGCCCTGGTCGAAACCGTCGTCGGCTCGCCCGTGGTGCCATTAGCCGCCAACGCGCTGCTGGTCAGCGATGCCACGCTCACGCCCATTGAAGGGGACGTGGCCGAGCGCAACAACATCCGGCCGTTCTTCGGCTCCAGCGGCTCCACCCTGGTGACCGAGTACCAGAAGGTCTCGTTCTCCGTCGAGTTCGCTGGCGTGGCCGCAGCCGGCGATCTGCCCGCTGTGACAGATCTGCTTCGGGCCTGCGCCATGAGCGCCACCGTGCAACCCGGCGTCAAGACCGTGTTCGCTCCCGTGACGGACGGCATGGAGTCGGTCACGATCTACGGCAACGTCGACGGCATCCTGCACAAGATGCACGGCGCGCGCGGCGAAGTGGAGCTGACCACCGACGCCAAGGGCATCCCGAAATGGAAGTTCGACTTCACGGGCTCGTTCGTGCCGGCCGTGGACGCCCCGCTGCCAGCCGTGAACTACACGGCCTTCATGGCTCCGCTGGGCGTGAACAAGGCCAACACCACGCTGCTGCTGGACGGTCTCGCCGTGGCCGCGAGCGCCTTCTCGTTCAAGGCCGGCAACACCGTGGTCAAGCGCGACCTGATGAACGTCGACACCGTCGAGATCACGGACCGCAAAAGCACCGGCAGCTTGACGTTCGAGAACACGCCCGTGGCGGTCAAGAACTGGATTGCCATGGCCCGCGCCAGCGCGGTGGTGCCGCTGGTGCTCAAGCACGGCCAGGGCGTCACGAACACGGCCACGTTCAAGTCGGCCCGCGCGCAACTGGGCAAGCCGACCTACAGCGACAGCGATGGCGTCCAGATGATCACGATTCCTCTCTCGTTCATCCCCAGCGACGCGGGCAATGACGAGTGGTCCATCGAGATCTGAACGCGCCCAGCACCACCCACTTTCCGCATCCCCTCACCCCTTTAAGAGCCTCTCAACGGAGCAACCATGGCAGTCATAGTTTCCAAACTCAAGCCCACCTTCACCGCGCCCGCCGCCCTGTTCTTACCGGGCGATGGCGGCGAACATGAAGTCGTCAATTTCGAAGTGGAGTTCAAGCGCCAGCCAGCCAAGGAGCGCGATGCGCTGAACGACCGCTACATCAAGGGCGAAATCACTATCAGCCAACTGCTGGACGAGATCGTGGTGGGCTGGGCCGGCTTTGCCGACGAGTCCGGCCAGCCTGTGCCCTACAGCCACGCAGAGCGGCAGGAGACCGACGCCGAGTACTCCGGAGTCGAGCAGGCCATGGCCGTGAGCTGGTTCGACCATGCGTTTATTAACCAACGGGCGGCCGCTGTAAAAAACTCGAAGGCGCCGTCGCTCACTACCTCGGCGCCGACCAAGCAGACCGCTACGTCGTAGACGACGCGCTGCAAGCGGACTGCGCGACTCTGGGCATTGAAGTCGACCAGCTCATCCCGCCGCGCCTGCAGCAGGACCGTCCCCAGGACTTCGAACTGTGGCCCGAGCATGCCCGTGCATGGATGGTCTACACGCTGTGCCGCACGCAGTGGCGCAAGCAGCCGGTCTGGACTGGCGGTCCGATGGGCGGCGGGACTCTGGTGTGGCTGTGGGAGGGGCTGGACTACGTCGCCGTGGAAATCCTCATGCGGCGCTACCGGATACCCGAATCCGAGCAGGACGAGGTCTTCGAGCAGTTGCAAATCCTGGAAGGCGCCACCCTCGAAATCCGCAACGCCCGCTGACCCCGACAACGCACAGCGCCGGATTGACCGGCCTCGGTTCTCGGGGCTTCTAGTTCCGGACTTAGCGCCACCTGTTACCAACCCTCAACCGATCTCTTTTTAACTCCCAAAACACATGGCAAGCGTGGTACGTCAGATCGGCATAAGGATGGTGGTGGACGCCCAGTCGGTGACCACCGAGGTGCCCCGTGCCGCGCGCGAATTTGCCCAGCTCGGCACAAGCGCCGAGGGGGCCGCCGCGCGGACCACGCGCAGCCTGGGCCAGATCGGCGTCTCGGTGCGCGATCTGGTGGTTGGCGCGGCCGGCCTGCATCTGGTCAGTGGCGGGCTGACAGCCATCGCCAGCGCCATCACGGCGCTGCCCCGCAACGCGTTCGACTACTCCAAGAACCTGGAGACCAGCCAGCTCGGGATGGCCGGCATCCTGGGTTCGATGACTGCCATCAACGGCAAGCAGACCGAATACAACACGGCGTTGGTCATTAGTTCGGAATACATCCGCAAGCTCAACGACGACGCGCTGCGCACCGCCGCCACCAGCCAGGAGCTGATCCCCGTTTTCCAGGCGCTGCTGGCCCCCGGCCTGTCGGCGCGCATGACGCTGGACGAGATCCGCCAGCTCACGGTGGTCGGCACCAATGCGGTCAAGAGCATGGGGCTTGACGCCAGCCAGGTCGTCCAGGAGCTGCGAGACCTGGTGGCTGGGGGGATCACGCCAGCCAGCTCGACGCTGGCGACAGCGTTGGGGCTGAAGGATTCGGACATCGCCAAAGCCAAGGCGTCAAGCGAAGGACTTTTCTCGTTCCTGATGCAACGGCTGCAGGGCTTCAAGATGTCGAGCGAGGCGTTCGACCAGACCTTGAAGGGCCGACTCGATCAACTCAAGGAAGGCGCCACCCGCGTGGCGGCCGAGGGTCTGGAGCCCCTGGTGCTGGCCTCCAAGGAAGCGCTGGGCGAAGTCAGCAAACTCTTCGTGACCATCGGCGAAGGCGGCAAGGTCACGCTCAACCGCGAACTGGTCGACGGCATCCGCGAATACGCGACGGCAGCGGCGCAGGCCATGGCGGTCGGTCGCGAGTGGGGCGGGGTGATTTGGGACAACCGCGAGGCCGCGATGGCCTTGGGCGCGGTGTGGGCGAGCGTCAAGTTGGGCAACCTGGTGGCCGACACGGTCGCGGCCACGGCGGCCAAGGTGGAGATGGTCCAGGCATCACGCCTGGCGGCAGCGCAGGCCGCTGCAGAGGCCGCCTCCAACACCGAGGTGGCCGTCACGTCCCGCGCCAAGCTCACGGCCTACCTGGCCGAGCTGCAGGCGAAGGTGGCCGGCGCGCAGGCCGAGGCCGCCGCCCAGGCGGCCCAGCTCGCTACCCTCGCAACCACTAAGGAAGCCATCGCGCTGTCGCGCGCCGAGGTGGTGTCCAAGATGGACGCCACGCGCTCGACCATCGCGCAGACCGAAGCCCAGCTCGTGTCCGTGCGGACCACGATGGCCCAGGCCGAGGCCCAGCTCGCCGCCGCGCGCAGTGCGGGTGCCCTGAGCTATGCGCTGGCCGCTGCGCGTGAGGCGACGGCCACCCTCAACGCCACCCAGGCCCAGCAGATCGTTCTGACGGCCGAGCTGACGGCAGCGCAGGCGCGCCACGCTTTGTTGATGACCGAGCTGGCGACGTTGGGAAAGCAGCAGGCGGGGGTGCAGGCGGCCGTCACAGCGGCCACGGCAGCGCAGACTGCGGCGACCAATGCAGCGGCCACGGCAGCGGGCACGTTGACGGCAGCGCAGGGTGCAGTTTCGGTGGCCGGGCGAGCTTTGTCAGGCGTCATGGGCTTTCTGGGCGGACCTATCGGTGCGATCACCACGGCATTGACCGTGGGCGTTACAGCGTGGTCGCTCTGGAGTTCTGCCGGGAGCAATGCAGAAAAGACCGTGCGCAGCGAGGTCTCACGCAGCACCGCAGAAATCATCGCCGATCTTGACAAGCAGATCGACAAACTCCAGAAGCGCAATGCGTTGGCTGCGGCTGGCATGGTGGACGCCGCAAAAAAAGGTGGCGAGGCGGCCGAGAAGCTCGCTGAGCTGCAGGGCCAGATCAACAACCTGCAGAGCGGGAAAGGCATTGACGGCGGGGCAGCATTGCCGGAAGCGGCCAGGGTGGATTTGCTTCAGAAGCTGCTGATGCAGTACGGCACCCTGGCAGGGGCAATGCAACGCGCGGAAGAGGCTCAGGCCGGCCTGGACAAGGGAGCGGGCAATCTCACGCTGACGGTCACAGGCGCCGAGCAGGCCTGGAAAAAGTCGGTGGAGGGCATCAAGACCGCCAGCGCAATCCAAGAAGAATACGAGACCAAGCTTCGCGCTTCCACCGATGCTTGGAAGACCTTCCGCGCTGCGCTCGAATCCTCAAACGCCAGCCCCGAGACCATCAAAGCTCGGCAAAAAGAGCAGGACCAGGTCGAAGCATCGCTCGCGGCCGAGCGAGACAAGAAGATCAAGGAGCTGGGCGCCGGTGCGGCCACCGCGACAGCCCATTCCATCGACGCGCAGATCGCGGCAGTGCAGCACGGTTACAAGCTGCTGGCGGCCAAGACGGCCGATGGCCTGGACGAGATCGAGGCGCTGCGCCAGCGCGACCAGATCAGCGAATACACGGCGGTACAGCGCAAGACCGCGCTGCAGGCCCAGGACATCGCCGCCCAGCAGGAAGCGCTGCGCGTCGAGCTGCGCCTGCTGCAGGGCAAGAAGGATTCGGCGAAGGAACGCGCGAACCTGGAAGGCCAGTTGGCCGAGCTGGAGCAAAAGCGCCTGAACATCCAGGCCGCTGGCGCGCGCGACCTGGAGACGCTGCTCATCAAGCCGCAGCTCGAGCAGGTCAATGCCCTGCGCCAAAGCACGGACGCGATCCACGAACAGGCCGCCGCACTGGAAGCCCAGAACCGCGTGCACGGCCTGGGCGCTGCGGCGCTGCAAGACCTCATCCTGGCCCAGCTGGAAAAGCGGCGCCTGGACTTGGAGGCGACCGACAACGTCATCCCTGGGTACATCGAGCAAGTCGAGCGCGAGATCGCGGCCCACAAGCGCCTGCGAGCGGCTATGGCGGACAAGGCCTCCAAGGACTGGGCTGCGGAGCAGGCCGAGGCGGCGGTCAAGGCCAACGAGAAAGCCACCGAGGCGGTCACGCGCGAGAACGAGCAGCTTGCCCAGTCCCTGACCGACAACCTGATGCGCGGTGGCAAGACGGCGGCCGAGTACCTGGAAGACACCTTCCGCACCTTGGTGCTGCGGCCGATCATCTCCGCCATCATGCAGCCCGTGTCGCTGATGATCAACGGGATCACGGGCAACGCGCTGTCAGCGCTGGGCTTGGCCGGAGGCTCGGGCGGCAGCGGGGGCTCTGGTGGGGGCCTGGGGATGCTGAGCAACATTTCCTCGCTCGCGGGCCTGGGCTCCAGCGTTGGGATGTTCGGCACTGCGGCTGGCTACGGCGCCTCAGCGCTGTTCGCCGGCAACGGGTTTGCAGCGCTGGGGGGCGCGGCGAACATGATCGGTGCCGGTTCGTTTGCCAGCGGATTCGGTATGGCCGCTGGCGTACTGGGACCGATTGCGCTGGGCGTTGGAGCGCTCATGGCGCTGGCTAAGGCCACCAAGGGCGAGACACGTATCGGCGGTCAATTCGGCGTCGCCTACGACGGCGAGGTCGACAACAACCGCCGTGGACAGACGTACACGTACCAGGGTCAGCAGTACGACCGTGACTTTTCCAACGGCGAGCGTGTTGCGCTCAACAACGGTGATGCCTACCGGCTCGAAGGCGATCCGCTGTCCAACGAAGACACGATCCGCAAAGCGGTCTCGGGCACGGCCAAGAGCATTGACGACATGCTCAAGGCCCTGGGCAGCCAGGTGCGCCTGACCAGTTTTTCTGCAGGGCTGGAAACCAGCTCCAAGGACAGGGGCGGCGTGTTCTCGGGCGGGCGGCTGAGCAACGGCGAGACCTTCGGCGAAACCGGCGAAGGCGACAACTACGCGGGCACCCTCTACGAGGTCTTTTCCAGCCGCAGCCCAGACTACAAGACGGCCGTCGAGAATTTCTCGCTCGACCTTAAGCAATCGGCCATCCAGGCCCTGCAGAAGGTCTCCGACATCCCCGCGTCCATTAAGGAGATGGTCGACGGCGTGGACGCGGAGAAGCTCACCGCCGAAGGGGTGGACGAACTCCTCACGGCGATCAACGTGCAGATCACAGGGGTGACCGCATTCAAGGACTCCTTGAAGTCGATGGGCCTCGACAAGCTCGCTGGCATGTCGTTCGATGCTGCAGCCGGACTTGCGGAGCTGTCGGGAGGCTTCGAAGCCCTGCAGGGCAATCTGACCGGCTACTACAGCAACTTCTTCAGCGCCGAGGAGCGCCGCAACAACCTGCAGCGGCAGATGCAGGACCAGCTCGACACGGTTGACCTGAAGCTGCCCGATATCAACGCCGACGACGCACGGGACCAATACCGTCGCCTCATCGAAGCGCAAGACGAGAACACCGAGGCCGGCCGAAAGAACATCGCCATGTTGCTGGCACTGCAGGGCGCCTTCGCTTCTGCCACCGTCTCGGGTGACGAGCTGGCCGCGCGTGAGTTACAGCGCGCACAGACCATCGAAGACAAGCGCTGGGACTTGCAGCAGCGCACGCTGATCGCCGAAGGCAAGGAGCGCGAGGCACTCGATCTGCGTCGCCTGAAAGAGTACTACGCGCTGCTCGCGCTCAACCCGGCCTTGGCCGAGATGGCGATCCAGCTCTACAAAGCCGAAGACGCGGCGGAAGCGGCTCGCAAGGCCGAAGAGGATCGCCAAGCCGCAGAGGCAGCACGGGCGACTGCGACGGACAAAGCCTATGCCGTCTTCGAGAAGTCCGTCGGCGCAGCGCAGGAAGCGATTCAGGCCGAGATCGAATTGCGCGATGCGCGCGTCGCATCTGGCAAGACGCTGGTCGAACTGGCCCGAGCCCAGGCCCGCGAACTGCGCGGCCAAGTAGCCGACACGGCGGCGCTGGCTGCTGCACAGGGCAATGCGGCGATAGATGCGGCCCTGCAGGCGCTGCGCACGGGCCAGCGCTACGACGACGATGGTGGCTTGTCCGATGCCGTGGCCGCTGCACGCGCAGGGATCACCGAGAGCGCATACAGCAACCGCCTGGACTACGAAGCCGCACAGCTCATGCTTGCCAATCGGCTTGAGGAGATCGGCGACCTTGGCCAGGCGCAGTTGTCGACGGACGAACTGCTGCTGCGCGCCGCCAAGGCCGAGGCCGACCGCCTTGATCAACTGCTCAAAGACAACAAGGACGCGCTGGACATCGCGCGGGGCCAATATGTGGCCGTCCTTGACCTCGGGACCGCGACGCGAAACCTCCATGCGGCCTTGCTCGCGGAGAAGCCTGGCACAGCCCTGCCCGGCAGCGGCACAGGGCCGGGCTCGGGCGGCGCCGTGTTCGGCGGGACCAGCGGTAATAGCGGCAGCGCTGCGCCTGTCGTCACTGCGCGGTACTTCGACCTCATGTACCTCGCCACGGCAGGCGTTGGCCGGTCCCCGATCACGGATGCCGCAACCACTGCCCGCCTGGACGCACTGGCGCCCACGTACCACTCGTTCGATGGGACGGGCGACCTGTCGGGATTGATGGCCGCGATGGAGGCCAAGGGCGCCACGCTGCGGGATATGTCGCGCCTGTCGGGCTTCTGGGAAGCAGACTGGGCCAAGGTGCAGGCAATGGTGGGCTCGAACCTGCCGTCATTCGATATCGGGATCAATCGAGTGCCCCATGACATGAAGGCACAGATCCACGCGGACGAGGCCGTCATTCCCGCGCGCTTCAACCCGTTTAACCCCGGCGCGCAATCACCTTGGGGCTCCAGCAATGCGCAGGTGGCCGAGGCCATTCAAAAGCTCACCGCGCAGCAATACGACATCGGGCGCGAGACGCTCGCAACCTTGAAAGAGGCCAACACCACCTTGCGCAAGCTGGACGCCATTGGCATCAAGCCACGCGAGGAGGCGGCAACTCCCGCATGAGCGACAGCACCTACACACGCGGCATGGGACTGATCGCTCCCATCGCGATCTCGCCGGCCAACATGACGATCAACGTGCCCGCGAGCACGTTGCCACCGTGGGCGCAGAACACGGCATATGCGAATGGGGTGGAGGTCATCGATGCCGCCACCCGGATCATCTATCGCAGCCTCAAGGATGGCAACGCCGGGAATCTCCCGGCGATCAGCAAGACGGCCTGGCAGGCACGGGGGATGGAAGAACGCATGCGCCTGTTCGATGCATCGTTGGGCTCGTCTGTCGAGGCTGACAACATGATCGAGATCGTCACCACACCAGGCCGCGTCGTTACCGACGTCGCGATCTTCGGAGCTGCCACGCACGCCGTGCAGGTCGTGATGGTTGATCCGACCGAGGGCGAAGTCTTCGACAGCGGTGACATCGTCATGCTGCGGCCTTCCGGAAATAGTCATTGGGGCTATTTCTTCAACCCCATCGAGCGCGAGGACCGGGTCTTGATCAGCGGCCTGCCGGCCTATGCACGCGCCACGATCACCATCCGCGTCAAGAACCCAGGGCTCAAGGCCCGCTGCGCAGAAGTAGTGATCGGCCGCGCACTTTGGTTGGGCAATGCGCAGTGGCGTCCATCGCTGACCTTCGATGACTTCACCGAGAAGACGCGGGACCGGTGGGGCGGCTGGCAGATCGGTTCGGAGGCGGCTTACTCGGACAAGATGAAGCTGCAGGTGCTTGTCGAAGGCGCCCAGTTCGAACGCACGCGCGCCCAGGTGATCCCCTATCGAAACAAGCCCGTCGTCTGGATCGGCGCACGTGGCTATTCAAGCCTCATGAACTACGGCTATCTCACCGCCTTCGAGCAGGTCCTGGTCGCCCAGGGCATCTCCGATTGCAACATGACCATTGATGGACTGGAGACCTTATGACCAATTTCACCCAACCGCCTGGAGGGCCCGCCGAGTCGGTGGCGGTGCCTTCGCGTCGCTTTGATCCTCAAGAGCAATTCGACGTCAAGACTGATACCTACTTGACGTGGCAAGCCGGCTTCCGCAACTGGCTCGCATCGTTTCGCAATTGGTGCGTGACGATGCTCGGGGAGCTGACGCAGGCGACTAATCAGGTGGCGCAGTCCGCGCAAGACGCATCTGGGTTCGCCAAAACGGCGTCTGATGCCGCGGAGGCGGCGGTCCCTGCCGCGAGCGCGGCCAGCGCAGCAGCGTTGCACGTGGACAAGCGCTATCTCGGCGCCAAGGCCCTGCTGCCCGTGGCCGACAACCAGGGCGCACCGCTCGTAGCCGGCGCCGTCTGCTACTACACGGGCGTGGCCCCAGGCAAGGTCATGGTCTGGAGCGGCGTGGAGTGGACGACAGGCATTGCCTCCGTCGCTGGCGTCAGCAGTTGGGCTGGCAAGTCGGGCAATGTGGCACCCTTGTTTTCCGACCTCGGCGGCCGGCCTAACTCGCTGGCCGGTTACGGCGTCACCACGTTGGTGGGACTGTCGGAAGGGGGTACGGGTGCAGCCACTGCGGATGCAGCGCGCGCCAACCTAGCGGTGCGCGAGCGCCTCGTCGCGGATCGGACGTATCACGTTCGCAAGGATGGCAACGATGCCAACGCGGGCCTTGAGAACACCGCTGTGGGCGCGTTTCTCACGATCCAGCGCGCGCTAGACGAATGTCGCAAGCTGGACCCTGGAGTCTTCGGCATCACGATCCGCGTGTATGCGGGCACCTTCAGCCAAGCGCTGTCCGTGCCGGCCCTGATCGACGGGAGCCAGGGGATCACCATCGCCGGTAATGGCTCGGGCTCTACGTTCCTGACGGCCCCTTCTGGCGGTGTCGTCGTGTCGACTTCCTTCCGTGCACGGCTGCACATCCAGGACGTGGGCATTTCGGTGGGCGGTGCCGGGGTGGGCATCTTGACCAACCCCAACTCCTACGTGTCGTTCACCAACATCGCCTTCGGTGCCTGCGGCTATCACATCTATGCGCAGTACTCTTCCACGGTCAATGCCACGGGCAACTACTCGATCACGGGCGCTGCGACCTATCACGTGTATTGCGTCTACCTGTCCACCGTGGTCATCAATGGCCGCACGGTCACGCTCACTGGCAACCCTGCATTCACGACTTACGCCTTGGCTGCCTACCTGGGAATGCTGATCATGGTGGGCAACACGTACGTCGGCACGGCTATGGGCATCAAGCTCTCGGTCAGCGCCAACGCAGTGATTTACACGGCCGGCGAAAACACCCCCGGATCGGCCTCTGGGACCGTCTCCAGCGGCGGCCAAATCGTTTAAGCGAGGACGACAAGATGCCTTACATCAATAAGCCCTCGGGCAGGTTTGGGTACAGCCCCGAGATCGCGATGGCATCGCGTGGTGTGTCGCCCAACTGGGCCGAGGAGTGGATCTGGTACGAGCCCAGCACCATGGCGCACGACGACATGTTCCAGAGGCTCGAAGAGACCACTCCCCTATTGGTGGGCGGAACGCTCACCCAGCAGTGGCGACTTCTGCCAGCCGATGCCGTGCACATCACAGCAGCGGCCACTGCACGCGCCCAAGCGCGCCTGGATGGATGGGCTCGGACCCGGAACTATGACGGCGTCCTGAGCCTCGCAACTTACGCCAACAGCGCCGTGCCGCGCTTCGCCGCCGAAGCGGCACGCGGGATCGAGCTGCGTGATGCCACGTGGGCCAAGCTGTATGAAATTCTCACTGCCGTGCAGGCCGGTGAGCGGCCCATGCCAAGGACGTGGGCTGCGCTGGAACAAGAGCTGCCGCCCTTGATCTGGCCCGACGCGGCTGCTGCGTGAACGCCTTGGAGGACTGAAGCACAAAAAAGACAGGGCGAATGCAAGGGGTGCGCTAACACCCCAAGCAAACGCCTCCGCCGTGAGTACACACGGCATTGACCGAAGACCCTGCCACCTAGCTAGGCGGGGCGATCATAGGTGATGCCGAGATGATGGAAGTGAGATGCGGCCAGTGCCACAAGCTGCTGGCCCGCGCAGATGGAAACGTAGAGATCAAGTGCCCGCGCTGCGGGTGCATCAACCACTGGAGGGCCAGCGCAGCTGATCACAGCAGCCCGAGCCCCGACCCCAGAACGCCGCGAGCGTCATCAACCCGAGAAAACAACGATGACGCATGCAAAAAGCCCATTGGCCTGGCTGGGTGGAAAAAGCCGCCTGGCCGACCGGATCATCCAAAAGATGCCGGACCACCAGACCTACTGCGAGGTGTTCGCGGGAGCGGCCTGGGTGCTCTTTAAAAAACCGGAAAGCAAGGTCGAGATCATCAACGACATCAACTCCGACCTGACCAACCTCTATCGGTGCGTCAAGCACCACCTGGCCGAGCTGGTGGCGCAGTTCAGATGGATGCTGGTGTCGCGCGACGAATTCGATCGCTTCCTCAAGACACCCGGCGACACGCTCACCGACATCCAGCGAGCGGCCCGGTTCTTCTACCTGGCCAAGAGCAGCTTCGGAGCGCGGATCGTGCGGCCCACGTATGGCATCTCTGCAACGGGCGCCCCACGGCTCAACCTGCTGCGGATCGAAGAGGACTTGAGCGAAGCGCATCTGCGCCTGGCGCGGGTCTTCGTTGAGAACCGGCCCTACGACCAGGTCATCCAGCGGTTCGACAAGCCGGGCACGTTTTTCTACGTCGACCCGCCTTACTGGGACTGCGAGAAGGACTATGGCGAGGGGGTGTTCAGCCGGGAGGACTTCGGGCGCCTGGCGGCCCTTCTGGGGGCCTTGAAGGGAAAGTTCATCCTGAGCCTCAATGACACGCCGGGCGTGCGCGAGACCTTCGGGGATTTTCGGATTGAGGCGGTCAAGACGCGCTATTCGATCAGCGGCAGTTCCAAGCAGGAAGCGGCCGAGGTGCTGATCAGTAATTTCAAGCTGGCCTGAGTGCCAGACCATGGTCGTCTGACACTGCTTGCTGCCGAGGGGGAAGAGAGCGGTACTGGGCGCATCGAAACACTTTTTAGAGAGCACCACATGAAGACCACCGTAACCGCCACCGGCCTCAACCTGATCGACGCCGATGCAGAGCGCTCCGCAGCCGGCTCCTATAAAGCTCGGCAGGCCAACATTTCGATCCTGATGGCAGCATTGATCGACGGGCTCGATGCCCACGCGGCTCGAGCGGCAGCAAGGCCCTTCGACTACGGCTTTTCAGGCGACCTGTACAACGTCCAGAGGCGGTTGGAAGAGATGGTCGCATCACTGGCTGGCGGGGAGGCATAAGCCACCAGCCCATCAAACACTGCCCGCTTTTCGGAAAGCCCCTTTTAAGGGGCTTTTCTTTGTCCCCATTGGTCCTTGTTCTCGTAGCGTTCGCAGAGCCAGCGGTCCATCCCGCGTAAGGCTGCAAGACCTATTTCAGCATTCGGTGCACAAAGCCAGGTTTGTACCCAGCGGTCGAGGTGGCCCTCGTCGTATTCATAACCTGCAAGCAGTACCGCACCGTCATCGCGGCGCTTCATCACCACTGCATTGCTCAGAGCGTTTATGAGCTGCTCCGTCTCGCCTGACAGGGGATGTAGGTCAACGGTCCAGCTTGGCCCCAAATCTGTTGATACCAGAAGCCCTTCCGGATTAAGCCGCCTTCTGACCATCCAAGCGGGCAGGTAGACACCGCAGAAACGGAGCCGGAACACCACGGCCGGCCAGCCGGCGGCGGCCCTTTCGGCGTTGTCGTGGTCCGAGCCAGGCGTGCAACCGACTCGGCGATACCGTCCTGGTAGATCCATCACATAAGGGTATCGCCCCGGCCTGTCGCGCGCATTTCACCGCTCGGAAACAGCGAAGATGCTTAACTCAGCGCCAAAGGGAGCGACAAAAAAGCGCCAAAGCTAGCGCAAATGAGCGCCAAAGCGCGCGGCGCGCAACTCAAAACCGCGATTGTGCGGTGCGCCGGGCCCTGATGCGCCGCAAACCCGCCTTGGAGATGCGGCCTAAAATGAGAACTAATATCATTCATAACACTCCCATGAAGATGACTGAAGAATCTTCGGGCCCTGCGCTGGCCCCTGGCATCGCGTTGCCCGCTGCCACTGGCCTGGACCGGCTGCCCCGGCAGGTCGACGCCCATGTGACGGCGCTGCAGCCGGCCCGCAACGAGCAGGAGCGCGCAGTGATCCAGCGCCTCATGGAAATCGGTTTTCTGCCCGGCGAGCCCGTGCGTGTGGTAGCCAGCGGCTTCCCCGGCGGCGACCCTCTGGCCGTGCGCGTCGGCCAGGCCACGTTCGCGCTGCGGCGGCACGAAGCCGCGCTGGTGCACGTGCAGGCCGGAGAGCCCGCATGAGCGGTACCGCCATCGCGCCCCTGCGCATCGCCCTGCTGGGCAATCCCAACTGCGGCAAGACCGCACTGTTCAACCTGCTCACGGGCGCGCGCCAGAAGGTCGCCAACTATGCCGGCGTGACCGTCGAGCGCAAAGAAGGCCTGCTGCACACCGCCAGCGGCCGCCGGGTGCGGGTGCTGGACCTGCCCGGCGCCTACAGCCTGAACGCCCACAGCGCCGATGAAGCCGTCACCCGCGACATCGTCACCGGCGAACGGCCGGGCGAGGCGGTGCCCGACCTGCTCGTCTGTGTGACCGACGCCACCCATCTGCGCCTGAATCTGCGGCTGGTGCTCGAAGCCCGGGCGCTGGGGCTGCCGATGGTGCTGGTGCTCAACATGAGCGACATGGCTGCGCGCCAGCGCATCGAGATCGACCGCGAAGCGCTTTCGCGCGAGCTTGGCATGCCAGTGCTGTCCACAGTAGGTGTGCGCAGCGACGGCGCGCAGGAACTGCTGCAGTGGCTCGACACGCAAGCGCCTCAGGCGCTGGCCGGGACCGCTGCCGTACACCGCACGGCGGGGGTGGACCTGCGTGCTCAGGTCTTGCAACTGCACCAGGAAGTGCGCCGCATCATGGCCGCCTCGGTGCGCGAACCTGCGGTCAGCCTGCGCAACGACGACCGCATCGACGCCGTGGTGCTGCACCCGGTGTGGGGCCTGCTGCTGCTCGCCGGCACGCTGTTCCTGATGTTCCAGGCTGTGTTCAGCTGGGCGGCCTTGCCCATGGATGCCATCAAGGGCGCTGTGGACGGTCTGTCGGCCTGGATCAACAGCCACATGCCAGAAGGCGTGCTGCGCAGCCTGCTCACCGACGGCATCCTCGCGGGCACGGGCGGCGTGCTGGTGTTCTTGCCGCAAATCCTGATCCTCTTTTTCTTCATCCTGGCGCTGGAAGACTCCGGTTATCTGCCGCGGGCGGCCTTTCTGCTCGACCGCGTCATGGGCACGGTGGGGCTCTCGGGGCGCTCGTTCATTCCGCTGCTGTCGAGCTTCGCCTGCGCAGTGCCGGGCGTGATGGCCACCCGCTCGATCACCCACTGGCGCGACCGGCTCGTCACGATCATGATCGCGCCCCTCATGACCTGCTCGGCGCGTCTGCCGGTGTATGCGCTGCTCATCGGCGCCTTCATTCCCGAGCAGACCGTGGGTGGCGTCTTCAACCTGCAGGGCCTCGTGCTGTTCGCGCTGTATGTGGGCGGCATCGTCAGCGCCATGGCCGTGGCGGCCGTCGCCCGCCTGGCACGCCGCAGCACGAGCCAGGCGCCGCTCCTGATGGAGCTGCCCGCCTACCGCTGGCCCAGTGTGCGCAGCCTGGCCCAGGGCCTGTACGAGCGCGCGCTGATCTTCATCCGCCGCGTGGGCGGCATCATCCTGGCCGTCACCATCCTGCTGTGGTTCCTGTCCACCTACCCGGCGCCGCCCGAGGGCGCTGCGGGCGCGGCCATCCAGTACAGCTTCGCCGGTCGCATCGGCAGCGCGCTCGAAGTGCTCGTGGCCCCCATCGGCTTCAACTGGCAGATCGCCATCGCCCTGGTGCCCGGCATGGCCGCGCGCGAGGTGGCAGTGGGCGCCCTGGGCACGGTGTACGCCCTGTCGGCTACCGGCGAAGAGGTCGCCACGCAACTGGGACCCCTGATCGCCCAAAGCTGGTCACTGGCCACGGCGCTGTCGCTGCTGGTGTGGTTCGTGTTCGCGCCGCAATGTATCTCCACCATCGCCGCGGTGCGGCGCGAGACCAACAGCTGGCGCTACCCGCTGCTGATGACCGGCTACCTGTTCGCGCTGGCCTACGGGGCCAGCTTCATCACGTATCGCCTGGCCCTCGCGCTGGGAGGAGGCTGAAATCCATGGCCCAGGAAATCATCGTCGGCGTGATCGTCGTTCTGGCGGCTGCCTATGTCGTGTGGAAATGGATGCCCGCCCGCTGGCGCTCCCGCCTGGGCCGCGTGCATCCGACGCTGGCGCAGTCGACGGGTTGCGGGGGCTGCAGCAGCTGCGATTCGGGGGGCTGCGGAACGGGCGGTGGTGCGGTGGGGCAGGAGCAGGTCGTGCAGATGCCGGGCAGCCGTTCTTCGGTGTCGAAGTAGAGTGCGTTGCGGCGGCAGGCTCAGGGCCGGATCGGCTTGCGGGCGTCGAATGGAAAGCTGGCCTCAAGGATGTCGGTGCAGGCTTCGCACCGCATAAAGTAGGTCGTTTCCCGGGCCGTGATCGCGCCCCAACCCGTCCAGTTGTCGATGGAGACTTTGGCGGTTCGGCCATCCTGGAATGTCACCCTGGCCTGTGCGTTGCAATCGCCGGTCTGAAGTTCCTGGCTGTATTGATACTTGCTGCGGAACTGGGCATTCGCCAAAAAGAAGCGCACCCTTTTCTCGTCGATCGCCAGGTGCCCGCAGTCGGCCTCCGCGCCGAAACTCTTGGCAGTGCGGCCCTGCACCACGACCGACTGGATCGGGCCGAGCCGGTATTTCTTGGGCTGGAGCGTCTTGTCGAAATCGCTCGTGGAGGAGGCGAACGATGCGATGCTTGCACCGGTCAAAATTGCCGCTGCTGAGTAACGGTTGACCATTAATCGGATGCCGTGATGATGGTTTAACGGGCCGTCCATCAATTCTGGGATCTACTTCAGAGGATTTTCTGGCTCTTTGCCGATCAGCGTTTTATCTTGCCGACATGTTGTGAGAGGCAACGAGCGCGCCGAGGAAATTTTTATCACATCTTGTGTATCGGATCTAGCGCTCAGTTTTAGACAAGCGCAACCGTAGCCTGCGCTACCCGTTCCAGTTGCGACCCATCGTGCTTTTGGAAAGGTGGGCCATTTGCCTTCAGCTTGGTGGCCTCCCTGCATGCCGACTGTCCATTCCCCCTCCTTGTCTACGAGTGTGGCATTACCTGGCGTTGGATTGTCAAACCAGCCGCAACGGGTTGTTGTGTCTGCAGGGGAGGCCGCCAATGCGAGATTGCAAGCCCCTATCCATAGCAAAGCACAGAAATAACGAGTGATTTTGGGAGTGCGCAGATTTTTCGATGAAGAACTTGTCATGGCTTGACGGAGAGAGGTGTATTGACGTTCGGGCGTGCTTTCAAAAGAGCAGCTTCGATTTTTTTTGCGATCTGCGAGATATCTTCGGCATGATCGCTTCCATTAACCATTCTTCGTGCTGATGCATAATTCGTGGCATCTCCGGAAAAATACTGGGAAAATCGATGCCCATTCGCGAAGCCTTTGCCTGTCCGCATTCCGTACGACATCAAGGCATAAGCGATTTCAGGAGTTTTTACTAGTTCTGGATCATTCAGTAAAGTGAGACCGCGTCCAATCGCTATTCCAGCAGTGGCATAGTTGGACCACCAAGTAAGCTGAACATAGCCTCGACCAAAATAAGCATGTTCACTTCCATCATCATTGTCATAAGTCTTGCTTGCGGCTCCTCCATCCTTGGTTCCCATTTTTGCACCTTTGGTGAGAGGTGAAATAGCGCCTCCATCTGAGATTTTAAATTGGTCTCCATCCTGCTCGGTAATTCGAGTCCAGCCATCTGGCATCAACTTGACTTTGACGGGTTCGTGATATTTCCTGCCTTTACCTTGACCGATTTCATTAACAGGAGCCATGGTCATCAGCCATTTTTTTTGTTTTAAAATTACTGGATTTTTGTTCTTATCCAGTAGAGGTTGCCCTTTTTTGTTTTTTGCAATTTTTGTAATGCTTATGGGTGATGTTGTTTCCCACATTGCAGTTGCCAACATGTAGGCTGCTTGGCGCACATCATTAATATTCGTATCGCGTTCAATCATGCTGAGTAAATTCAGCATGTCTGGTATGGCAGCGGCGTTATATCTTCCGCTTGTGCTGAATTGCTTGATAAATTCCGCTTGAAAAATAATCTTATTGTACGGCCCAATATGGTGGTAGTTGGTTTTTTGTGGCGCTGACATTGATGGATAAGATTTTGGCTGAAAATTCAATTTTATGGTGTCGCTGTAGTTTTCTAATTTTCAATTTGTAATTTTCGTAAGGCAATTACTGCTTGTTCTCTATTGAGATGTCAATGCTTTCGTAAAGCCTGTAATGCCATGCTAATATTTTTGCGAGCTTGGGATTCTCTTTGGAATTGGAACCAAGGCGTGGCATAGATCCATTGCCGTTCCAGAAACGACTGCAGCACCGCGGTGCGCCCCGCCACGTAGCGCGGCCAGCGCACGAACCGGTATTCGCGCCGCACGTTGCGCTCGAAGTTGCGATACACCTCGGGCGGGGTGCCCAGAACCGCGAGGTCGATGTCCACGACCCAGCACGCATCGCCCTCCAGCGGCGCATCCGGGGTGTGCCGCGTGTCCATGATGTGGCGCTCCACTGTCTGCACCAGGCCCTCGGGCAGGCGCTGGGCCAGCAGGAAGCGCCGAGCCCATTGCGCGCTGCGTTCTTCGTTGTGCCCGCTCCAGGGCCAGTAGATCGCGTCGTGGAACCACAGGGCCAGTTCGACCGCGAGCGGCTGCTGCAGCGCCGTCGGCTGGGCGGCCTGCACGGCCTCCAGGTTCAGGAGGCAGGCGTGCAGGTGGCGGGTGTCGTGGTAGGCGCGAGGCCAACGGCTCCAGTGGCGCAGCAGGCGCCGGCCTTCGGCGGTCCATGCGGGGCCGGCGCGCTCCAGCGCGGCGCCCAGGGCCTCCCAGCGGGGCATCAGTTCGCCGTGGCCGGGTTTCATGCGGTAGCGGTAGCCGTGGCGGTCAGGTGGTGATGCGGCCGAGCAGCAGGTATTCCATGAGCGCCTTTTGCGCATGCATGCGGTTTTCGGCCTCGTCCCAGACTACGGACTGCGGGCCGTCGATCACATCGGCTTCGACCTCTTCGCCGCGGTGGGCGGGCAGGCAGTGCATGAAGAGGGCGTCCGGCTTGGCCGCCGCCATCATTTCGGCATCGACGCACCAGTCGGCAAAGGCCTTCTTGCGCGCTTCGTTCTCGGCCTCGTAGCCCATGCTGGTCCACACGTCGGTGGTGACCAGGTCGGCGCCAGCGCAGGCTTCCAGTGGGTTGCTATAAAATTTATAGCTACCTGCCTTAGAGCCATCTGCGCCAAGGGCCAATTTTTCATCGATCTCATAACCCCGCGGCGTGCTCACGTGCACGGTGAACCCGAGCAGTTCGGCCGCTTGCAGCCAGGTGTTGGCCATGTTGTTGCCGTCGCCCACCCAGGCCACGGTCTTGCCGCGGATGGTGCCCCGGTGCTCGATGTACGTGAAGATGTCCGCCAGGATCTGGCAGGGGTGGAACTCGTTGGTCAGCCCGTTGATGACCGGCACGCGGGAATGCGCGGCGAAGGCCTCGATCTTGGTCTGCTCATAGGTGCGGATCATCACCAGGTCCACCATGCGGCTGATGACCTTCGCGCTGTCCTCGATGGGCTCGGCGCGGCCCAGCTGGCTGTCGCCCGTGGTCAGGTGCACGACGCTACCGCCCAGCTGGTACATGCCGGCCTCGAAACTCACGCGGGTGCGCGTGCTGGCCTTCTCGAAGATCATGGCCAGCGTGCGGTCGGTCAGCGGGTGGTACTTCTCGTAGCTCTTGAACTTGCCCTTGATGACGGCCGCACGGCTGAACAGGTAGGCGTATTCGTCGGCGGTGAGATCGTTGAATTGCAGGTAATGCTTCATAACGGAACGTTCATTCGGCGAGCAGCGCCTTGACCAGGGGAACCAGCAGCGCCACGATCTCGTCGGCTTCCGCTTCGGTAAGGATGAGCGAAGGCACCAGGCGGATCACGGTGTCGGCCGTCACGGACAGCAGCAGGCCGGCTTCCATCGCGCGGCCCATGAGTGCGCCGCAGGGCTTGGTCAGCTCCACGCCGATCATCAGGCCCTGACCGCGGATTTCCTTCACGCCGGGCAGGCTGCCCAGCTCGCGCTCCAGCGCCGCCTTCAGGTGAGCGCCGACCTTGGCGGCGTTCTCCAGCAGGCCGTCGTCTTCCATGATGCGGATGGTTTCCACACCGGCGCGCATGGCCAGCGGGTTGCCGCCGAAGGTGGTGCCGTGGTTGCCCGGCGCGAAGATGTTCGCGGCCTTGGGGCCGGCGACCACAGCGCCGATCGGCACGCCCGAGCCAAGGCCCTTGGCCAGCGGCATCACGTCCGGCACGATGCCGGCCCACTGGTGCGCGAACCACTTGCCGGTGCGGCCCATGCCGCACTGCACTTCGTCGATCATCATGAGCCAGTCGCGCTCGTCGCAGAGCTGGCGCAGCTGCTGCAGGTAGTCGATGCGCATGGGGTTCACGCCGCCTTCGCCCTGGATCGTCTCGAAGAACACGGCCACCACGTTCGGGTTGCCTTCCGTGGCTTTGCGGATGGCTTCGATGTCGTTCATCGGCACGCGGATGAAGCCTTCCACCAGCGGGCCGAACCCGGCCTGCACCTTGGGGTTGCCCGTGGCCGACAGCGTGGCGATCGAGCGGCCATGGAAGGCCTTTTCATAGACCACGACCACGGGCTTGTCGATGCCCTTGTCGTGGCCGAACTTGCGGGCCAGCTTCAGCGCGGCTTCGTTCGCCTCGAGGCCGGAGTTGCAAAAGAAGACGTTGGTCATACCCGAGCGCTCGACCAGCTGGGCGGCGAGTTGCTCCTGCAGGGGTACGTGGTAGTAGTTGGAGCTGTGGATCAGCTTGGCGATCTGCTCTTGCAGCGCGGGCACCAGCCGGGGGTGGTTGTGGCCCAGCGTGTTGACTGCAATGCCGCCGAGCGCATCCAGGTACTGCTTGCCGTTCACGTCCCACACGCGCACGCCCTGGCCGCGTTCCAGAGCGATCGGCAGGCGCCCGTAGGTGTTCATCACGTGGGGCGAGGCGGCCTCGGCGAATGCGGTCATGCGGAAATCTCCAGAGAAGTGCAGTGCGAAAGGTGGGCTGCGCCGGCTCGGTGCCAGCGAAAACGAAGCACGATTCTAGGGGCAGGGCCTGGCCGGGCTGTTGACGATTGCGCATCACAGCCATGCGCCGTCCAAGGCCGGGCCAGGGGTCTTTGGGCCGGTTAGCTCTTATATAAGAGTTAGAATGCCGGCCTGTGGCGCGCCATGCGGCGATCCTGCGGCGACTTCCCCCCAACGACCCCCGATCCTGATGGTTTCCCCCACCTCCAAAGAAGTTTTCATCCAGGGCGTCACCCTCGACGGGAAAACCTTTCGCCCCAGCGACTGGGCGGAGCGCCTGGCCGGGGTGATGAGCCAGTTCCGTCCCGGTGGCGCACGCCCCGGTAGCCACCTGAGCTATTCGCCCTGGTGCGTGCCGACCACGCTGAACGGGGTCAAGTGCGTGATCGTGCACCGCGATCTTCAGGGGCACGAACCCATGGCCTGGGACTTCGTGATGAACTTCGCTCGCGACAACCAGCTTCAGGTGGCCGAGGCCTGCCTCCTGCCCGACGGCCATCCCGCAGCGCCGGCAGCGCCCCCCAAGGGCTGAAAGCCCGCCGGACTCTGGGCCGGCTAGATACACCAATCGCGACGACGGCAGCAGGCTTCTTCGGAAGCCTTTTTTCATGGGGCATGAAAAACCCCGCTCTGCGAAGAACGCAGGCGGGGCGATGCGCCGTGACGGGCGCGTGGAGCGGTCAGGCGTTCAGGCTGTCAGAGCGCCTGCATTTCCTTGTTCGTCTTGGGGCCAGTGGCCTCGGGCGCCTTGGGTGGCTGCGCCACGGGCGCAGCGCCTGCCGGTGCCTTGACCAGGTCGGCCGGCACGTCCAGGTACGGCAGGTGCAAGGCGGTGCTGGTCATGCGGCGGATCTCATTGGTGAATGCCGGGTCTGCGTTCAACGGGCGGCCGTACGACGGAATGATCTCCTTCAGGCGGGCTTTCCAACCTGTATCCGTCATCTGCTGGGGGAAGGCCTTGGCCATCAGGTTCAGCATGATGTGCGGCGCGGTGGAGGCGCCGGGGGAAGCCCCCATCAGCGCTGCGATGGTGCCGTCCTTGTCGGACACGATTTCGGTGCCGAACTGGAGCACTGCGCCTTCCTTGGGGTCGCGCTTGATCACCTGAACGCGCTGGCCGGCGGTGACCAGCTTCCAGTCTTCGCGTTTGGCGTTGGGGAAGTACTCCTGCAGCGCGCGCTGGCGGTCGTCGTCGGTCAGCTCGGCTTGCAGCAGCAGGTACCTGACCAAATCCAGGTTGTGAATGCCCACGCGCAACAGGCCCACCAGGTTGTCGTGCGTGACGGACGAGAACAGGTCGAACCAGGAGCCTTGCTTCAGGAACTTCGTGGTGGCCAGCGCGAACGGGCCGAACAGAACGACCGGCTGGCCGTCCATGTTGCGGGCATCCAGGTGAGGTACGGACATCGGGGGGGAGCCAGTGGCCGCCTTGCCATACGCCTTCACGGTGTGGCGGGCGGTGAGCGCTGTGTTCTCGATCGAGAGGAACTGCCCACCCACTGGAAAGCCCGCGTAGTCCTTCGATTCGGGAATGCCCGATGCCTGCAGCAACTGCAGCGCGGCGCCCCCAGCACCCACGAACACGAACTTGGCCTTGATGGTTCGCTCCTTGCCGCCGTCGCCCAGGTGGGCGACCGTCACGTTCCAGGTCTTGTCGTCGTTCTGGCGCAGCGCGCGCACTTCGTTTTGCAGATTGAGCTGGAAGTTGGGGCTCTTGCGCAGGCCCTGGATCAGCTGGCTGGTCACCGCGCCGTAGTTGACGTCGGTGCCCAGGGGCATGAAGGTGGCGGCCACCTTCTGCTTGGGGTCGCGTCCCTCGATCATCAGGGGCGCCCATTTCTGGATCTGTGCCTGGTCTTCCGAATACTCCATGCCGTAGAACAGAGGGTTCTTGACCAGCGCTTCGCGGCGCTTTCGCAGGTATTCGATGTTTTCATCGCCCCAGACGAAGCTCATGTGCGGCGTGGCATTCACGAACGTTTCGGGCGACAGCATGTTGCCGCGGCCGATCTGGTGCGCCCAGAACTGGCGCGACACCTCGAACTGCTCGGCGATACCGACGGCGCGCTTGGTCTCGATCGTGCCGTCGGGCAGCTCGGGCGTGTAGTTGAGTTCCGCAAAGCCCGAGTGGCCTGTGCCGGCGTTGTTCCAGCCGTTGGAGCTTTCCAGCGCCACGCCGTCCAGGCGCTCGAACACTTCGATCTTCCAGTCCGGCTGCAGTTCTTGCAGATAGGTGGCGAGCGTGGCGCTCATCACGCCTGCGCCGACCATCACCACGTCGACGGGTTGATCGTTTTCCGCAGGCGGAACGGAGCGTGGAAAGAGCGGCCAGTAGAGGAACAGGACGGCCGCGAGGATCAGCACCAGTGCGGCGCCGAACAATGCTTTGATCGACTTTTTCATGGATTTGTTGGATGGATTGCGAGACAAAGCCTGCGCGCGGCAGACTTCAGCGCTTATCAAAAATTGAGCTCCCTGACATCGGGAATTGTCCCATCAGGTAAAAGACCTGACGAAAATCAATGTTTGATGGTGCCGTCCAATCAGCCTGTTGCGATGGCCATGAAACCCGCGCAATGCCTTTATCCAAAAGGTTTCAGGCACAAAAAAACCGCCCGAGGGCGGTTCTTTCGTTTTGCTGACAGCGCACCCGTTACAAACGGCGTACGGCGGGGCCGTCCGGGCTGTTTGCCTGAAAGGTCAGGCGGCCAGTGCCAAGGCTTTCACCTTGGTGGACAGGCGGCTCTTGTCGCGAGCGGCCTTGTTCTTGTGGAAGATGCCCTTGTCGGCGATGGTGTCGACGACGGCTTGCATCTTCGCAAACAGTTCGGTGGCCTTGGTCTTGTCGCCGGCCAGGACGGCCTTCTCGACGTTCTTGACCGCGGTACGGTACTTGGAGCGCAGCGAGGTGTTCGCAGCGTTCAGTTTGACGTCCTGGCGGGCGCGTTTGCGACCGGAGGCCAGGCGGGGGTTCTTTTTCTTGGGCTTGGCAGATGCCATGATGAATTCCTTAGGTGTCTGAGGATGATGTCAGCAAAGCCCGCGATTATAGCCCAGTGCATCGGGCAGAACCAAGGGCTCGTTGAAGCGCGTGAAGCCACTGCGCCTTGGCGGGCGTTCATGGCGCCGGTGGCGCCGTGCCGCCTGGCACTTCAGGCGCAGCGCATACACTCGCGGCCGTGTCCCTGTTCAAAGCCGCCTCTACCGTCTCCCTGCTGACCCTGGCCTCCCGCGTGACGGGCCTGGTGCGCGATCTGCTGATGGCCTCCATGTTCGGGGCCAATGCGCTCACGGATGCTTTCAACGTCGCTTTCCGCATTCCCAACCTGTTTCGCCGGCTGTTCGCCGAGGGCGCCTTCAGCCAGGCCTTCGTGCCCGTGCTGGCGGCCCACAAGGCCCAGCAAGGCGACGAGGCCACGCGCCAACTGATCGCCAACGTAGCGACCGTGCTGTTCTGGGTGCTGCTGCTGACCTGCGCATTGGGTGTGCTGGGCGCGCCACTGCTGGTATGGCTGCTGGCCAGCGGCCTGCGCCAGAGCGCTGGCGGTTTCGATGCCGCCGTCGTCATGACGCGATGGATGTTCCCGTACATCGGTTTCATGTCGCTGGTGGCGCTCTCGGCCGGCGTGCTCAATACCTGGAAACGCTTTGCCGTTCCGGCGGCCACGCCGGTGCTGCTCAACGTGTGCATGATCGCCGCTGCCTGGTTGGGCGCCCCGCAACTGGCCGCGCGCGGCATCGAGCCCATCTACGCCATGGCTGGCGGCGTGATGCTGGGCGGCATCACCCAGTTGGCGGTGCAGTTGCCTGCGCTGTTCCGGCTGGGGCTGCTGCCACGCATCGGCGTTACGCCGGGCGCCGTGCGCGAGGCCTGGCGCGACCCTGGCGTGCGCCGCATCCTCACGCTCATGGGCCCCGCGCTTCTGGGGGTGGGCGTCGCGCAGATCTCGTTGATGATCAACACGCAGATCGCGTCCTACCTGGCGCCGGGCAGCGTGACCTGGCTTTTCTATGCCGACCGGCTCATGGAGTTTCCGACCTCGCTGCTCGGCGTGGCGCTGGGCGTAGTGCTCACTCCGCAACTGGCGGCGGCCAAGGCAGCGGGCGATGCGGAGCGTTACTCGTCCATGCTCGACTGGGGCCTGCGCATCGTCGTGGTGCTGTCCGTGCCCTGTGCGGTGGGCTTGCTGACCTTTGCCCAGCCGCTGGTGGCAACGCTCTTCCACCATGGCGCGCTGCAGGATAGCGACGTCGGCCAGATCGCTCTGGCCCTGGCCGGGTACGGCGCAGGGCTGCTCGGCCTGGTGGCCATCAAGGTGCTGGCGCCCGGCTATTACGCCAGCCAGGACATCCGCACGCCGGTGCGCATTGCCATCGTGGTGCTGGTGGTCACGCAAATCCTGAATGCCGCGCTGGTGCCGCTGATCGACCATGCCGGGCTGGCGTTGTCCATCGGGCTGGGGGCGCTGATCAATGCTTTGTGGCTGCTCATCGGCCTGCTGCGCCGTGGCACCTATGCGCCGCGGCCCGGCTGGGCGCGGCTGGGCATGCAGGTGGTGGCGGCCAGCGCATTGCTGGCGGTGTTCCTGATGTGGGGATCGCGCCATTTCGACTGGCTGGCGCTGCGGGCGCATGAGGGGCAACGCGCAGGGATTCTGGCCCTGCTGATGGGCGGTGCGGCCGCGCTGTACTTCGGCGCACTGTGGGCCGCCGGCCTCAAGCTGCGTGAGCTTCTGCGGCGCTGAGCGGCTTTTGTACTGTTTTTCGGCCTTTTCGTCTGCTTGACGCGGCGCGGCACGCCCTTTACAACCCTCGCATGGCCCTGAGCTATTCCCTTCCGACTCCGCTGGAGTATTTCGCTACCCTGGTGCGCAGCGACGACCAGTTCCCGCTGCTGGAGGCCGCCGCTTCCATTGCCCAGGATGAGTATCCCGAGTTCGATGTGCAGCAACTGCTGGGCGATGTGGACCAGTTGCTGGCCCGGCTGCGCAGGCGTCTGCCGGTCGATGCCTCGTCGCTGCAGCGGCTGCGGTCGCTCAACCAGTTCTTCTTCGGCGACCTGGGCTTTGCCGGCAACGTCAACGACTACTACGACCCCGAGAACAGCTACCTCAACGCCGTGCTGCGCACGCGCCGGGGCATTCCGATTTCGCTCGCTCTGGTCTGGATGGAACTGGCCCAGGGGCTCGACCTGCACGCGCGAGGGGTCTCGTTTCCAGGGCACTTCATGGTCAAGGTGCTGCTACCCAAGGGGCAGGTAGTAATGGACCCGACCACGGGCCAGTCGCTGTCGCGCGAAGAACTGTCGGAGCGGCTCGAACCCTACAAGCGCCGCAGCGGGCTGGTGGACGACTACGACATTCCACTGGGCCTGTACCTGCAGGCCGCGCCGCCGCGCGACGTGATCGCCCGCATGCTGCGCAACCTCAAGGAAATCCACCGCTCGCAAAAGGATTGGGGGCGGCTGGTGGCCGTGCAGGACCGGCTCGTCGTGCTCCTGCCCGAAGCCTGGGGCGAGTGGCGCGACCGGGGCCTGGCCCATGCGGAGCGCGGCGACACCGCGCTGGCGGTGGCCGATCTGGAGATGTACCTGGAGCGCGTGGAAGAGGGGCTCGACATCGACGCCATCGCCGAGCGCGTGAGCCTGCTGCGCCGCACGCTCAGCTGACGGGCGGCGGGGCCGGGTGAATTCCCGGCCGCCGCGTCACTGGCGCGCCGTGCGCACGTTGGCTGGCAAAGCCTGCGGATGGCTGGTGCGAAACGGGTTGATATCCAGGCCACCACGGCGCGTGTAGCGTGCATACACCGACAGCTTGATCGGTTTGCAGCGCGTCCACACGTCCATGAAGATGCGCTCCACGCACTGCTCGTGGAATTCGTTGTGGTTGCGAAAACTCACCAGGTACTGCAGCAGCCCGGCCTGATCGATCTGCGGGCCGCTGTAGTGGATGCGCACGCTGCCCCAGTCCGGCTGCCCGGTCACGAGGCAATTGCTCTTGAGCAAATGGCTCGTGAGCGCCTCGGTCACCGGCGTCTCGGCGTGGTTGGCCGACAGCAGCTCGGGCGCTGGCGTGTACTGCGTGCATTCCACGTCCAGGCGGTCAAGCAGCAAGCCGTCGAGTTCGTGCACGGGCTCGCGGTCGAACAGCTCGGGCAGCAGCAGCTTCACGCCGACCGTGCCGGCCTGTGGGGCGCCGCGCCAGACGGCTTCGCTCACATCGGCGCGGATGCGCGCCTGCACTTCGGCCGCATCGGCGAAGCGGGTGTTGTTGAAGCTGTTCAGGTAGAGCTTGAACGACTTGCTTTCGACGATGTTCAGCGTTTCGCACGGCACCGTCACGTGCGCGATGGCCACCTGTGGCTTGCCGCGCAGGTTGAGCCAGGACAGCTCGAACGCCGTCCACAGGTCGGCGCCGAAAAAGGGCGCTGTCGTGGCGATGCCGATCTCTGCGCGCTTGCCCGCGCGCGGAATCGGAAAGAGCAGTGATGCGTCGTATTGGTCCGCGTAGGCCGAAATGCGGCCCAGCTGCGATTGTTCAGGCGTGTTCATGGGATCTTCCAGATTTGCTATTTGCTATCAAATCAATAGCTGCCACCGCAATGAATACGGCGGCGTGAGGCCGATTTCATTCAAATCAGTCGAATTGGCGTTCGCGCAGCCATTTGGTGGCGATCCACTTCTCGCCCGCGATGACCGGCGCGCCGCCGTGCAGCGTGCGTGTGGACGGGTGCGGGCGTTCGTAGCTGAAGAACACCGCATTGCCCTGGCGTGGCGCGACCTCCAAGTGCACGTCGGGGAAGGTGGTGCCGCCGCCCTTTTCCGGGTTGTTCAGGTAGATCACCAGCGTCGCCACCCGCTGGCCGCCACGGCGCAGGATGGTGGGCGTGCCGGGCTCGGCAGGGTCGAAATAGTCGTAATGCGGCTTGTACTCGGCGCCCGGGCGGTAGTGCAGCACCTGCAGGCCTTCGCCGTTTTCCATCGGCCAGTTCACCAGCCGGGCGATGCGCTCTTCCAGCATGCGGACCACCGGGTTTTCGCCGCGCTGGAAGAACATGCCGTCGCTCGTGCGGTCATCGTTCACCTCTTCGCCGCCCGTGCGCGTGGCCACGGTGAGGGAGCGCGCCATGCGGGGCTCGGCCTCGGCGATCAGCGTCTCGCACTCTTCGGGCGACAGCAGATTGCCGAACAGCACCACGCGGGGCTGGGCCATGGCCATCAGCACTTCGACTTGGCGATCGCCGACGTCGATGAACTGTGGCGATTCGCCCATGTCCGGCTCGGGCACGCGCGCAGCAGGCGGCTGCCCCTGCGCCTGGGCCAGCGTCTCCAGATGGTCGCGCAGCACGTGCTCCATGGCATTCGTGGCGACGTCTTCCTTCCAGCCTGCGTCCAGCATGGACTGCAGCACTACCGGAGCCTCGAACCCCGCCTTCGCCTGGGCGATGATCCAATCCCGCAGCTCAGGCGTCACGGGCTGGGAGAGGGCGTCGGTCGATGCGGTGGTCTGGCGGGAGGTGGTAGGCATGGCTTCGGTGGCGTCGATGGCATGAAACGTAAAACGGACTGTGGCAGCAGTGGGTGCCTTCAATCGTTTCGGCGTGGCGGTGTCGGGACGATGCCCTTCAGGCTGTCTTGCGGCGAAAGACGAGTCGCTCCGGCGTGGAGGCTGCCGAGGCAAAAGCATAGCCTTCCAGGTCGAAACCTTCGAGCCGGCGCGGTGTGACCATTTTGTGCTGGATGGCATAGCGCGCCATGAGCCCCCGGGCCCGCTTGGCGTGGAAGCTGATGATCTTGTAGACCCCGCCTTTCCAGTCCTCGAAGACGCATTCGATGACGCGGGCCTTCAGCACCTTGCGGTCCACCGACTTGAAATATTCCTGCGAAGCCAGATTGACGACCACAGGCGTGGCGTCCGCCGCCAGTTGGCGGTTGAGCGATTCCGCGATGGTGGCGCCCCAGAACTGGTACAGGTTAGCCCCCGCGCCGGTGGCCAGGCGGGTGCCCATTTCCAGGCGGTAAGGCTGCATGCGGTCCAGCGGACGCAACACGCCGTACAGGCCGCTCAGGATGGCGACGTGGCTCTGGGCCCAATCCAGCTCGGCCGGTGTGAGCGACCGCGCCTGCAGGCCTTCGTACACATCGCCATTGAAGGCAAGCACGGCTTGGCGTGCATTGGCGGCGGTGAATTTCGGCCGCCACGTGGCATACCGTGCCACGTTCAGCGCGGCCAGCGGATCGCTGATGCCCATCAGGGCGGCAATCTCCTGGGGGGATTTCTGTCGCAGCACTTCGATGAGTGCGGTCGACTGGGAAACGAACTGCGGCAGCGTGTGCCCGACGCCGTCGGGCAGGGGCGTGTCGTAGTCCAGGGATTTGGCGGGAGACAGCAGGAACAGCATGGAGGTCGCAATGGTCCGGTGATCTCTGAGAAAAGCGGAAAGCCCGCAATGGGGCTTTCCGGTCAATACAACAACCGGCCCGGGCATTGCACCGCGGGCCGGCGGGGCCGCATCAGGCGGCGGGAGGCTGCTCGAACGGCAGCGTCAGATCGCGCAGGTCGCGGCGCGTTTCCACCAGCACCAACGGACCGTCATCGATCGCCACCGCTGGGGGGCGCTCACGCGGAACGTGGATCGGGCGCGGCTCCGCGGCGATGGCGGCTTGCGCCGCAGCGATCTTTTCCGCGTCGGAGTTCACCCACTGCAGGCCCGAGGTCTGAGCGATCTGGCTCAACTCGTCCACAGGCAGCGTGAACGCCTGAACCCGAGGCATGGCGCCGTTGGCCGAGGCCATCGCTGCTGGCGCCGGAGCGGCGGCTGCAGGCCGTGCCGCGACCACTGGCGCAGGCGCTGGCACGGGTGCCGGCGTTGGCGTTGGCAATGGCGCAACGGGCGCTGCGACCGAGGCCACTGGTGCCACCGGGGCGGCAACGGGTGTTGGAGCCGGTGCTGGCACAGGACGGGGTGCCACCGGTGCCGGGGCGAAGGACTCTGCCACGGGCTCCGAAGAAGCCACCGGCGCCACGGGGGCCGCTAAGGGTTCTTGCGGCTGAGCGGCAGGCGCTGCGGACGCGTTGAAGTAGCTGCGGCGTGCGGGTTCTTGCGAGCCTTCTGCAGGTGCATCGTCGGCCGAAGCCGTCGCGCTCGCGTCGAAGTCCATCAAGTTCGCTGGCGGTTGCTCCTGCTCGGCACCGTTTTCACGCGGGGCGCGTTCGCCACGCTCGCGGCGGTCGCGGCCGTAGCGGTCGCGGGACCGGCGTTCACGGCGTTCTTCGCCGCCGGCGGCAGGCGCTGCGGGTGCAGCATCGTTGCCGGTCAGGTCGAGATCGGGCAGGGATGCCATGGGCGACGTGTCCACGAAGTCCGCCACAGGGCCTTGGCCAATGCCAGCGGTCTCATCGACACGGGGACCGCGCTCGCGGCCACCGCGTTCGCCACGGCCACCGCGTTCGCCACCCCGTTCACCGCGTTCACGGCGGGGGCCGCGTTCAGCGCGTGCTTCCACGGGTTCGCCAGCACCGTCCAGCGTCACCGAAGCGGTCGAGGGGAGGGCAGCGCCTTGTTCCGCATTCAGCGGGGCCTGGCGGGGCTCGCCATCGCGGCGCTCACGGCCACGGCCTTCGCGCGGTTCACGGGGCTCACGAGGCTCGCGGCTTCCATTGCGGGCTTCGCCTTCGGGACGGCCTTCGCGGCCTTCACGGCGCTCGCCGTCGCGGCCACCGCGGGCTTCGCCATCGCGCGGTCCGCGACCGTTGCGCGGTGCTTCGCCTTCAGGCCGTTCTGCGCGGCCGTCGCGGCGGCCACGGCCTTCGCCGCTGCCTTCGCGTTGTCCGTCGCGCGGACCACTGCGGTCGCCATTGCGTTCACCACGGCGGCCACGGTCGCCGCCACGGCCTTCACGCCGGCCTTCTCGGGCGGGCTCGGCGGCAGGGGCTGGCGCAGGCGTGACCACTGGCGCAGGGGCGCGTGGAGGCTCGCCGAAACCGAACAGGCTCTTGAGCCATGCAAAGAATCCCTGCTCTTGCGGCGCAGGGGCTGCAGCCGGTGCGGGCGCTGGCACCGGAGTGGCGGCGGCGGCTGCCGCTGCGGCCGCAGCGGCGGGCCGGCTGTGCGATGCACTGCGCGCAGCGCCTTCCGGACGGGGCTCGGCGATTGGCGCGGGCGCGTCGGGCAGCACACCCTTGATCACCGGGGTCTGCTTGTTGGTGGGCTCTTGCGAGCGGCGGGTGACGGCGGTGGGGTCTTCCACTTCTTCGACGAGCTTGTAGCTGGCGTCAATGTGATCCAGGCGCGGGTCGTCGTGCTTGAGGCGCTCGAGCTTGTAGTTCGGCGTCTCCAGGGTCTTGTTGGGCACCATCAGCACGGTCACGCGCTGCTTGAGTTCAATCTTGGCGATCTCGGGGCGCTTTTCGTTGAGCAGGAACGAAGCCACTTCCACGGGCACCTGGCAGTGCACGGCGGCCGTGTTGTCCTTCATGGACTCTTCCTGAATGATCCGCAGGATCTGCAGCGCCGACGATTCGGTGTCGCGGATGTGGCCCGAGCCACCGCAGCGGGGGCAGGGGATGGACGAGCCTTCGCTCAACGCGGGCTTCAGGCGCTGGCGGCTCATTTCCATGAGGCCGAACTTGCTGATCGTGCCGAACTGCACGCGGGCGCGGTCCTGGCGCAGCGCGTCGCGCAGGCGGTTTTCGACTTCGCGGCGGTTCTTCGACTCTTCCATGTCGATGAAGTCGATGACGATCAGGCCGCCCAGGTCGCGCAGCCGCATCTGGCGGGCCACTTCGTCGGCGGCTTCCAGGTTGGTGCGGGTGGCGGTTTCCTCGATGTCGCCGCCCTTGATGGCGCGGGCGGAGTTCACGTCCACGCTCACCAGCGCTTCGGTGTGGTCGATCACGATGGCGCCACCGGAAGGCAGCGTCACGGTGCGGGCGTAGGCCGACTCGATCTGGTGCTCGATCTGGAAGCGGCTGAACAGGGCGGCGTCGTCGCGGTAGCGCTTGACCTTGCCGGCATGCTCGGGCATCACGTGCGCCATGAACTGGTGCGCCTGCTCGTAGATGTCGTCGGTGTCGATGAGGATGTCGCCGATGTCGCTATTGAAATAGTCGCGGATGGCGCGGATGACCAGGCTCGACTCCTGGTAGATCAGGAAGGCGCCCTTGCCGCCCTTGGCTGCGCCGTCGATCGCGGTCCAGAGCTTGAGCAGGTAGTTCAGGTCCCACTGCAGTTCGGGCGCCATGCGGCCGATACCGGCCGTGCGCGCGATGATGCTCATGCCCTTGGGGTACTCGAGCTGGTCCATCGCTTCTTTGAGCTCGGCCCGGTCTTCACCCTCGATGCGACGCGAAACGCCTCCGCCACGGGGGTTGTTGGGCATCAGCACCACATAGCGGCCGGCCAGCGACACGAAAGTGGTCAGGGCCGCGCCCTTGTTGCCGCGCTCTTCCTTTTCGACCTGCACCAGCAGTTCCTGGCCTTCGCGGATCACGTCGTTGATGCGCGCCTGGCTGACCGAAACGCCTTCGGCGAAATACTGGCGGGAGATTTCCTTGAAAGGCAGGAAGCCGTGGCGGTCTTCGCCGTAATCGACGAAGCAGGCTTCCAGAGAAGGCTCCACACGGGTGACGACGGCCTTGTAGATGTTGCCCTTGCGCTGTTCGCGCCCTTCGATTTCGATTTCGTAATCCAGCAGCTTCTGGCCGTCGACGATGGCCAGACGGCGTTCTTCGGGCTGCGTGGCGTTGATGAGCATCCGCTTCATGATGGGATTCCTTTTCGTTGTCGGCCGGGCGGCGCGCAGCGAAAAAGCTGCATCGGCGCGCGTCCCGACCATTCAAACCAATGACACAGGCTCTTCAGGAGCCATGGATGCCAGGGCCGACGCGTTGAAACGAAGGGAATTGCCGCAATGCCACGCGGCTGCAAAGCTCTAGCTTCGCAGTCGTGGCGGGGGCGCGTGGATGGGGGCGAGGGGAAATGTGTGCAGCGTTGCCATGAAAGACGTGCCTGATGGCGCAGGCTGCACGGGCATTGCGGGCGACTGCTGAGCCCATGCCGAAGGCAGGCGCCTTCGCCAAAGGGTCACAATCCATGCCAACAATGCCCACATGTTTTCGCTTTGATCCGCCCGCAGAACCTGCCTGTTGGGCGGCCTGCGGACTGGGGATTCCGGTTTCGGTGTTTCAATTTGTCAGCCGGCCGCACGGCGTGGGAGCCACCACAGGCATCTGGCCTGCAATCTGCGCACACGACGCCCGTTGGCATCGACCTGCCCGCGCGGCTTGCAAGGTTGCGTGGACTAAACTCCAGACAAATCAACCACTTACAGAACATCGCGCAGGTGAAACACATTATAGGGGGCAAACCGGCGCCCGACAGTACCCCAAACCCCGCCCCCGCTGCAGCCCGCATCGTCGAAGTCGATGAAGAGTCGGCCGGGCAAAGACTCGATAACTTTCTGATACGCGAACTGAAGGGCGTACCGAAAACGCACGTGTACCGCATCATTCGAAGCGGCGAAGTTCGCATCAACAAGGGCCGTGCCAGCGCTGACACCCGGGTGTCGGCGGGCGACCTCGTTCGCTTGCCGCCGGTGCGCATTTCGGAGAAGGTGGCCGAGAAAGCCGAGCGTCCGGCGCCTGCGCGCGAATTCCCGGTGCTGCTGGAAGATGATCACCTGATCGCCATCGACAAGCCCGCAGGGGTCGCGGTACATGGCGGCAGCGGAGTGAGCTTCGGGGTCATCGAGCAACTGCGGCAGGCCCGGCCGCAGGCCCGGTTTCTGGAATTGGTCCACCGGCTGGACCGGGAGACCTCGGGCATTCTCCTCGTGGCGAAGAAGCGCTCTGCACTGATCCATCTGCAGGACCAGTTTCGCGAGCGCGCGACGGGCAAGACGTATCTGGCACTTGTGTCCGGCACCTGGGCCGCCAACAAGAAAGTGATCGACACGCCCCTGCACAAGTATCTGCAGGCCGATGGTGAACGGCGCGTTCGGGTCACCACGCCAGAGGACCCTGACGGCATGCGCTCGATCACCCTCGTGAAAGTGCGCAGCTACCTTCCGGTGCGTCCGGCAGAAGGGTTGCCGGCCATGTCACTTTTGGAGGTCACCATCAAGACGGGGCGTACGCATCAGATTCGCGTGCACCTGGCCAGCCAGGGCCATGCGATCGTTGGCGACGATAAATACGGCGACTTCGAACTGAACAAGCGGCTGGGCAAACACGGACTCAAGCGCATGTTCCTGCATGCCTGGAGGTTACAGTTCGCCCACCCCTCCAACGGCGAGCGCATCGAATTGCGCGCAGAACTGCCGCCCGATCTGGCCGAATTCACCGGCGCCACTGTCTGAAACCATGCCCACGACCCAACGCCGCCGCTTCGATCTCATCGCTTTCGACTGGGACGGCACGCTTTACGACTCCACCGCCATCATCGTGCGCTGTATCCAGGATGCCGTGCGCGATGTCGGGGGCACGGTGCCGACTGACCAGGCCGCTGCCTGGGTAATCGGCATGGGCCTCATGCAGGCGCTGACGCATGCTGCGCCCGATGTTCCCGTGGAAAAGCACGCCGAATTGGGCAATCGCTACCGCTATCACTATCTCAAGCATCAGGACGATCTGAGTCTGTTCGCCGGAGTGCTTCCCATGCTCGAAGACCTGCGAGCCCGCGGTCACTTGCTGGCGGTTGCAACCGGCAAAAGCCGGCGCGGACTGGACGAAGTGCTGCACACGGTCGCGCTGCGCGGCATGTTCGATGGCTCGCGGACTGCGGATGAAACCGCCGGCAAACCGCATCCGCTCATGCTCCAGGAGTTGATGGCCGAGTTCGACGTGGCCCCAGAGCGGCTGCTGATGATCGGCGATACCACCCATGATCTGCAGATGGCCCTGTCGGCAGGCTGCGCGAGCATCGGCGTGAGCTACGGCGCACACGAGCCAGGGGGGTTTGATGCATTGAAGCCGCTGGGCGTGATGCATACGGTGAAAGAACTGCACGACTGGCTTTTGCAGCACGGCTGATCGTGTGGCTAGGCCGCAATATTTTTCGCTGCTTCGCTCCAGTGGTTAACAAAATCGCATGACGTTCACTTCGCAGCCCATTGACTTGTGCGCTGTCGCCGACTTAGTGGACAGCGGAGATGCTGTGGCCTTTGACGTGGTGTATGCCGGCCAGGCCTGCCGGGCCTTCGCCGTGCGCTTCAAAGGCCAGCCATACGCTTACCTGAATCGCTGCACCCACGTTCCGATGGAAATGGACTACCAGCCGGGACGCTTCTTCGATGACACCGGTCAGTGGCTGCTGTGTGCCACGCACGGTGCAGCCTACCGGCCCGATACGGGCGCCTGCGCAGGCGGGCCGTGCCGTGGAGGCCTTGTGAAGATCGAACTCTCCGAGAGCCAGGACGTAGTGCGCTGGCATACTGACCACCACCTGCAACCTGTCGAATTTTGACAAATGACCGAACCCACCCGGCCCGAACCTTCTGGTTCTGGGCAGAATCCTCCCCCAGCGCCCGATCTGTGGGCAAAGCCTGCTCCTGAAAAGGAAGCAAGAGACGCCGCGAAAGCACCTGGCTGGGAGCGGGATGTGCTGGAAAAACTGGTGTTCGCGACCTTGTCCGAGCAGCGCTCTGCACGGCGCTGGCGTATCTTTACCCGGTTGGCCTGGCTGGTCTTCCTGATTGCGGTGGCTTGGGTGTTGCTTGCACGCGACGCTACGAGCACCAGCAAAAGCACGCCGCACACAGCGGTGGTCGACATCAAGGGCGAGATCGCTGCGGGGGCTGAAGCCAGTGCTGAGTTCGTGGTGGCCGCCATGCGCAGTGCCTTCGAAGATTCTGGCTCGCAAGCCGTTGTGCTGCTCATCAACTCCCCTGGCGGTAGCCCGGTGCAGGCGGGCATCATCAATGACGAAATCATTCGTCTGAAGGCCAAGTACAACAAGCCGGTCTATGCCGTGGTCGAGGAAACCTGCGCATCTGCGGCTTATTACATCGCTGCAGCGGCAGACGACATCTATGTGGACAAGGCGAGCATCGTCGGCAGCATCGGCGTGTTGATGGATGGCTTTGGATTCACCGGCACCATGGAAAAGCTGGGAGTGGAGCGTCGCTTGTTGACGGCGGGTGAGAACAAGGGCTTCCTTGACCCGTTCAGCCCACAAACCGAAAAGCAGCGCGCCTATGCCCAGGCCATGCTGGACCAGATTCATCAGCAGTTCATCCATGTGGTCAAGGAAGGCCGGGGCGATCGCCTCAAGCCGACTTCCGACACCTTCAGTGGCCTGTTCTGGACCGGTCAGCAGGCCGTCGAGATGGGATTGGCCGACCACCTGGGGAACCTCGATTACGTGGCGCGGGAAGTCGTTAAGGCCGAAGACATCATCGATTACACCCGCCGCGACAATGTTGCTGAGCGGTTGGTGAAGAAATTCGGCGCCGCCATGGGCGAAACCGCCATCCAGGCCATCAAGGGCGCTCCGTCGGTGCGTTAAGCCAGTCGCTTAGTGTTCTTCTTGAATCCCTGGCTCACGAGTGGATGTGAAGTCAGGAAGACAACGCTGCGATCGGGCTGGTAGGTTCCGGTGCAGCGTATGTTTATCGGCCGATGGCAAACACCGTTGGCGTGCGGTTGTCCGGCACTTCGGGTTGCTGCCTCCACTGGCGCACCAGCCGGCTCGCGGTTCGCGCCTGCGGCAGGGTCAATCCACTGGCGAGTGCCAGCCGCGTATTGGGCTGCAGTGTCTGGACCAATGCCTGCCATAGTGCGGCGTTGCGGTAGGGGGTTTCGATGAACAGTTGGGTCTGTCCCTGTTTGAGGGCGAGGTTTTCGAGTTCACGGATGCGTGCAGCGCGCTGCGCCGGATCTTGCGGCAGATAGCCGGTAAACGCGAAACCCTGGCCATTGAGGCCGCTCGCAGCCAGCGCCAGCAACAGCGAAACCGGCCCGACCAGCGGCACCACGCGCAGGCCGCAGTCATGCGCCGCGCGCACCACCGAGCTGCCGGGATCGGCGACCGCTGGCATTCCTGCTTCACTCACCAAGCCCATGTCGTGGCCTGCGAGTGCGGGTGACAGCAAGGATCGGGCATCGAACACAGCATGGCCTTCCGCGCCGTGATCACCTTTCTTATGCACCTCGCGCGGCAATTCTTCGATCTGCTGCGATTGAATGGGTTGCTTCAGCGGATGCAAGGCATCGATGCGCTTGAGGTAAGCACGGGTACTTTTCGCGTTCTCGCAAATCCAGTGCGTGATCTGCGAGGCTACCTGTAGCGTGGCGGTCGGGAGCGATTGGTCCAGTGGGGACTGTGTGTCGCAACCGAAGTCGAGCGGTGCGGGCACGAGGTAAAGCGTGCCTTTCGATGGCATTGCCGGCGTGGTTGGAGTCGATGTCATGGCAACTCCAGCCCGGCCGCGCGCAACATTCGGCACGTGCGAATGAGTGGCAGACCGATCAGCGCAGTAGGGTCATCGCTGCGGATGCTGTCCAGCAGGCTGATTCCCAATCCTTCGCTTTTGGCGCTGCCGGCGCAGTCGTACGGTTGCTCGATGCGAAGATAGCGCTCGATCTCGGCATCGGACAACTCACGAAACAGGACGTCCACCGCTGCCAACTCCACCTGTTCAAACCCAGTGGCGGCACAGACCACAGCGACGGCGGTTTGAAACACAACACTTTGCCCACGCATCTGCTGCAACTGTTCCACCGCACGATCATGTGTTCCTGGTTTGCCCAATGGTTTTCCTTGAAGATCTGCGACCTGATCGGAGCCGATTACGATCGCTTCAGGATGTGCCGCAGATACGGCACGCGCCTTGGCCAAAGCCAATCGCAGGGCAAGGGCGCTGGGGGCTTCGGTTACGCCGGGCGTTTCATCCACGTTCGGAGCCATGACATCGAAAGGCAAGTGCAGACGGGAAAGCAATTCGCTGCGATATCGGGAGGTCGAGCCCAGTACCAGACGGCGGGGCAAGGAAGGGGATTGAGGCATGCGCTGATTCTCTTACACTGCCGCCATGACCAAGGAATTTTCCCCACAGCGCCTCGATGTCAAAGCCTTTGCGCAGGCGGGCGGTCATTTGTCCGGCCATGACTCCCTGTTGAAATACGAACGGCTTGCCTTGGAAGCCAAGGGTCTGCACCCCGATCTGATCGTGGACTGGCAGGCGGATGGTGAACTGCGCAGTACCCACGGCATCGGTGGACAGATCTGGCTGCGGCTTGTGGTGCGCGCAGCTTTTCCGATGACGTGCCAGCGCTGTCTCGGTCCCGTGGATGTGCCGCTGGAGGTGGAGCGGGAATTTCGCTTCGTCGCCGATGAGGCCACGGCTGAAGCTTTGGACGACGAGAGTGATGAAGATTTGCTGGCTTTGAGCCGTGAATTCAACTTGCGTGAACTGATAGAAGACGAATTGCTCATGGCATTGCCTCTGGTACCCCGGCACGATGAGTGCCCTGCGCCCGTCCCGATGGAGTCCAGCGACGAGGATTTCGAAGAGGCCAGCGCTCAGAAGCCCAATCCTTTTGCCGCGCTTGCAACTTTGCGAAAAGACAAATCAGGGGACTGAAAACCGTTTGGGCTATAATCGAGGGCTTCGCGCGAATCCCCCTCGTGTCTTTTTTGGGCTGATCGCGTTTTTTACCAACCCTTCAAGACTCAGGAGCCACCATGGCTGTTCAGCAAAACAAAAAATCTCCTTCCAAGCGCGGCATGCACCGTTCGCACAATGCACTCAACGTGCCAGGTACGGCAGTCGAGCCCACCACCGGTGAAGCCCATCTTCGCCACCACATCAGCCCCAACGGTTTCTACCGTGGTCGCCAAGTGCTGAAGAACAAGTCTGAAGCCTGATTCAAGTCACGCGCTGAGGCCCGCTGCTACGAACAGTAGCGCGGGCCTTTCTTTTGTTCGCTGTATTTTCATTTTCGGCCCTCTATGGGGTCGGACGAGTCGCCCATGATCACACTGGCTGTTGACTGCATGGGGGGCGATCACGGCCCCCGCGTCACGCTAGCGGCGTGCCGCCAGTTTCTCGAACACCATCCTGACGCCCGACTGATGCTGGTAGGGCAACCCGAAAGTCTGAAGGACTTCGGGCATGACCGAGCTGCTGTCACTCCTGCGAGTGAAGTTGTCACCATGGATGATCCTGTGGAGATTGCCTTGCGCCGCAAGAAGGATTCATCCATGCGGGTCGCTATTCAGCAGGTCAAGGATGGCGCTGCCCAAGCTGCGGTTTCTGCCGGCAATACAGGCGCCTTGATGGCAATCGCTCGCTATCTGCTCAAGACTTTGGACGGTATCGATCGCCCTGCCATTGCCACGCAAATGCCAAATGCCAAGGGTGGGGCTACCACGGTTTTGGATTTGGGTGCGAATGTGGACTGCAGCGCAGAACACTTGCTGCAATTTGCGGTGATGGGCTCTGCGCTCGTTTCTGCGCTTCAAGAAGGCTCGGAGCCGACGGTCGGATTGTTGAACATCGGCGAAGAAGCTATCAAAGGCAGCGATGTCATTAAAAAAGCAGGTGAATTGCTGCGTATAGCTGGTAACAGCGGCGATCTTCGATTTTATGGCAACGTTGAGGGTAACGATATCTTCAAGGGAACGGTCGACATCGTTGTTTGTGACGGTTTTGTGGGAAATGTGGCCCTCAAAGCCAGCGAGGGTGTCGCAACCATGATCGTCGGCGGGCTCAAGCAAGAGTTCAAGAAAAATATCTTCACCAAATTGGCTGCAATCGCCGCTTATCCGGTCCTATCTGCGCTCATGAAGCGGATGGACCATCGGCGTTACAACGGTGCGGCCTTGTTGGGGCTGCGCGGCTTGGTTTTTAAAAGCCATGGATCCGCAGACGCAATGGCTTTCGAACAGGCTTTGAACCGGGCGTATGATGCAGCCCGCAACAACTTGCTCGACCGCGTCCGGACGCGGGTGGCGCACGCGGCCCCCCTGCTGGCGCCTGCGGACGCCCAACTAGCCAATACCGCGGTCGGGGCCACATATTGATGAGACGCTACTCACGCATCACGGGCACTGGCAGCAGCCTACCTCCTCGCCGTTTGACCAATGCCGATCTCGTCGCCGAATTGGCTCAACGCGGCGTAGAAACGTCAGACGACTGGATCGTCGAGCGCACCGGTATCCGGGCGCGCCACTTCGCCGAGCGCGATGTCTGTAGTAGCGACTTGGGGCTGGAGGCGGCTCGCAATGCCCTGAATGCAGCGGGTGTGCAGCCGCAAGACATTGACTTGATCATCGTGGCCACGTCGACCCCGGACATGGTGTTCCCGTCGACGGCTTGCATTTTGCAAAACAAGCTCGGCGCCAATGGATGTCCTGCCTTTGACGTTCAGGCCGTGTGCAGCGGTTTCGTCTACGCCCTGACGGTGGCGGACGCCATGATCCAGTCCGGCAGTGCCAAGCGCGCACTCGTGGTGGGTGCTGAAGTGTTCAGCCGTATCCTGGATTTTGACGACCGCACCACCTGCGTTCTATTTGGTGATGGAGCGGGCGCTGTGGTGCTGGAAGCGTCGGAGACGCCCGGCATCCTGTCGAGCGATCTGCACGCGGATGGCCGGCATGTGGGCATTCTTTGCGTGCCCGGTAATGTCTATGGCGGCAAGATCCTCGGCGATCCCCTGCTCAAGATGGATGGCCAAGCAGTTTTCAAACTGGCGGTCGGTGTTCTGGAAAAAGCTGCACGCGCTGTGCTGGACAAGGCGGGCATGACCGACGCCGACGTGGACTGGCTGATTCCCCATCAAGCCAACATCCGCATCATGCAAAGCACCGCCAAAAAGCTGGGCTTGTCGATGGACAAGGTGGTCGTCACTGTCGACCAGCATGGCAATACCTCGGCGGCGTCCATTCCCTTGGCACTCGATCATGCCGTGCGCAATGGCCAAGCCAAGCCTGGGCAGACGCTGCTGTTGGAAGGCGTCGGCGGCGGTTTTACCTGGGGTGCTGTGCTACTGAAGTTATAGCATTGGACGCTTATTAAATAAGCGCTAGGTGCGATTTTGACGATCTGGTTATGACGACACAAAAAACTTTTGCATTTGTTTTTCCAGGCCAAGGCTCGCAGTCGGTCGGCATGCTGGATGCTTGGGGCGACCATCCAGTCGTTACCCATGCCCTGCAGGAGGCATCCGATGCACTGGGCGAAGACATCCAGCGGTTGATCCATGAAGGGCCCAAGGAGGCGTTGTCACTGACGACCAACACCCAGCCAGTCATGCTCGTGGCAGGTGTGGCGGCTTGGCGTGTTTGGGTTGCCGAAGGCGGGCGCGCTCCGGCTGCAGTGGCCGGCCATTCGCTCGGCGAGTATTCCGCGTTGGTTGCGGCGGGTGTCCTTACCCTTTCTCAGGCTGCCCCACTTGTTCGCCTGCGGGCCGCTGCGATGCAAGAGGCGGTTCCGGTGGGTATCGGCGCAATGGCTGCCATTCTGGGCATGGATGCCCAAAATGTGATCGAGGGTTGTGCGGCGGCAGAGGCCGCCTTCGGCGCAGGCAGCGTGGAGGTGGTTGAAGCCGTGAACTTCAACGACCCCATCCAAACCGTGATTGCAGGTACCAAGGCTGGCGTGGACAAGGCTTGTGAAGTTCTGAAGGCCGCAGGCGCCAAGCGTGCCTTGCCTTTGCCCGTATCGGCTCCGTTCCATTCCAGCTTGATGAAGCCCGCTGCCGAGAAATTGCGGGAGGCTTTGTCTTCTGTGGCGTTGGCCGCGCCCCAGATTCCTGTGGTCAACAACGTAGATGTCGCTATTCAGCAAGAGGCTGATGCGATCCGCGAAGCGTTGTATCGCCAAGCCTTCGGTCCGGTGCGCTGGGTTGAGTGCGTGCAGTCCCTGAAGTCACGAGGTGTCACGCATCTGGTGGAATGTGGTCCCGGCAAAGTGCTGACGGGCCTCACGAAGCGCATCGATCCTGAGTTGATCGCTGCATCCCTTTACGACCCGGCCTCGTTGGCCGAGACACAAGCATTATTGGCATGAGCGACACCTCTTTATTGAATGAGAAGCCCCAGGTAGCTCTGGTGACCGGCGCATCCCGTGGCATTGGGGCTGCAATCGCGACGGTCTTGGCTGGCAAGGGGTATTTGGTCGTTGGCACGGCGACCACGGACCAGGGGGCTGAGCGAATCTCCCAGGCCCTGGCGTCCGCTGGCAACGGCAGCTATGGCGTCAACCTGAACGTGACGGATGTGGCAGCGGTCGATGCGTTGATAGATGGCACCGTCAAGCAGCACGGCGGTCTGCACGTGCTGGTGAACAACGCAGGTATCACCCGCGACACCTTGTCCATGCGCATGAAGGACGATGACTGGGATGCGGTGATCGACACCAATTTGAAGGCGGTGTTCCAGGTGAGCCGGGCAGCCATCCGTCCCATGATGAAGCAACGCTTCGGACGGATGATCAATATCACGAGCGTGGTGGGTTCGGCCGGCAATCCGGGTCAGGCCAACTATGTGGCTGCCAAGGCTGGCGTGGCTGGAATGGCGCGCGCGATGGCCCGCGAGCTCGCCAGCCGCGGCATCACGGTCAATTGCGTTGCTCCTGGTTTCATTGCTACCGATATGACAGCGCAACTGCCTGCAGAGCAGCAGCAATCATTGCAGTCGCAGATTCCGATGGGCCACATGGGCCGTCCGGAAGACATCGCACATGCCGTCGCATTCCTTGCCTCCAAAGAAGCTGGGTATGTGACCGGTCAGGAGTTGCATGTCAATGGCGGCATGTACATGTAATTAGACAAAGTTAACGCCGATTCATCCGTGCGGCAGGCTGATAGGGGAGTGATCCCGAAGCAGCTAGAATCGCGGATTCATTCACAACCCTCAAAGGGAAACCATGAGCGATATCGAAGCACGTGTCAAAAAGATCATTGCCGAACAACTCGGCGTTGAAGAGTCGCAAGTCACCAATGAAAAGGCTTTCGTGGCCGATCTGGGTGCTGACTCGCTGGACACGGTGGAGCTGGTGATGGCGCTGGAAGACGAGTTCGGCATCGAGATTCCTGACGAAGACGCAGAGAAGATCACCACGGTGCAAAACGCCATCGACTACGCCAATACCCATCAGAAGGCCTGAGCGCCTTCCATTCAGACAGATCCGTAGAAAGTCTTAGCGCATGAGCCGTCGTCGCGTTGTCGTGACCGGCCTGGGTTGCATCACCCCCGTCGGAAACACGGTGGCGGATGCCTGGGCCAACATCCTCGCTGGAAAATCCGGCATTGACCTCATCACCAAGTTCGATGCGTCGAACTTTGCCTGCAAAATTGCGGGCGAGGTCAAGGGATTCGATCTGGGTGCTTACATGAGCACGAAAGATGCGCGCACGATGGATACCTTCATCCATTACGGCATCGCTGCGGCAGATGAGGCCGTGCGGGATGCCGGTCTTCCAACGGGCGAGGCGCTGGACGAAGAGTTCGCGGCGCGCATCGGCTGCATCATCGGGTCTGGAATCGGTGGGTTGCCGCTGATTGAAAACACGCATGCTGAACTGGAAAGCCGTGGTCCACGAAGAATCACGCCTTTTTTCGTGCCGGCTTCCATCATCAATATGGTGGCGGGCCACGTGTCGATGCGTTTCGGCTTCAAGGGCCCAAACCTTTCGGTCGTCACAGCGTGTACGACAGGGCTGCACTGCATCGGGGAAGCTGCGCGAAAGATCGAATACGGCGATGCCGATGTGATCGTAGCGGGTGGTACTGAAGCCACTGTGTCGCCCCTGGGCGTTGGTGGCTTTGCCGCCATGCGTGCTTTGTCGACGCGCAACGATGACCCCAAGACCGCGTCCCGCCCTTGGGACAAAGAGCGCGATGGGTTTGTGCTGGGTGAAGGGGCTGGTGTTTTGGTGCTCGAAGAATACGAGCACGCCAAGGCACGGGGCGCCAAGATTTATGCCGAACTGTCCGGATACGGCATGAGTGCCGATGCCGGCCACATGACTGCACCCAACATGGATGGTCCTCGCCGGGCCATGCAGGCAGCGCTGCGCAATGCCGGCATCAATCCTGAGGATGTGGATTATTTGAATGCCCATGGCACGTCCACGCCGTTGGGTGACTTGAACGAGACGCACGCGATCAAGGCCGCTTTGGGCGAGCACGCCAAGAGCACCGTGATCAGTTCGACGAAGTCGATGACGGGCCACCTCTTGGGCGGTGCCGGAGGTATAGAGAGCGTGTTCACCGTGATGGCGCTGCGCGACCAAAAAGTGCCGCCGACCATCAACATCTTCGAACAAGACCCGGAGTGCGACCTGGACTACTGTGCCAACGTTGCCCGTGACTTGAAGATGGATGTGGCTGTGAAGAACAACTTCGGTTTTGGCGGTACCAACGGCACGTTGGTTTTCAAGCGCATTTGATGGAATAGCGGGGCCGCAGATGTTGGCAGGGGCTTTACGGGGCCTGAAGCCGACGCTGCAATGATCCTATGGCGCAGTCTTTCCATGCGCCAGGTACACGATACGCCTTCGAAAGAAGTCGGTTGGTGGGCTGGTTTGTCTTCATTGTTCTGTTGTTCAGCGGCGGTGGCCTAGGCGCCTGGATGGCTTTGGCTGCCGGGAATCTGAGGCTTCAATTCGTTGTCTCTGCCGTCCTCTGGGCTGGCACTGCTGGATTGGCGTGGCATTTTTGGCGTTGCCTGCCTCGCGGTTTTCTGCAATGGGACGGCTTGAACTGGTCATTGAACGCGAACGATGCTTCACCCATCACTGGCGCCATGACTGTCCACATGGACTTCCAGCGGGTTTTGTTGGTGCATTTAAAGGGGCCGGATGGCCGTACTGTCTGGTTGTGCCTGGAGCGCGTCGGCCAGAATGAGTCATGGGCCGCTTTGCGCCGTGCGGTATATTCGCGCCCCAAGCCAGAGCTCCGCGCCGACGGCGTGTTTCCTGTCCGGCGCGGCGACGCGTGAGTTTCTTTCACATGACTGCTTCAATGCCCCCGCCTCCCGCCGACAGTGACCTTCAGCTCGTAGAGCGTACGGTCGCGGGTGATCAGAAGGCTTATGAATTGCTGGTGATCAAGTACCAGCGGCGCATTGAGCGGCTCATCGGCCGCATGGTTCGCGACTCTGACCTGGTGCAGGACATTGCCCAGGAAACGTTCATCAGGGCGTATCGCGCTTTGCACCAGTTCCGGGGCGAGGCGCAGTTCTACACATGGCTCTACCGGATTGCGGTCAATACCGCCAAGAAGGCGCTCGTCGATATGAAGCGCAATCCCGTCATTTCAGAAAATGCCCTCCGCGGAAGTGATGACGACGATGAAACTTCCCGGCTTGGACACGAACTAACCACCGACGAAACGCCCGAGACCGTGCTCGCAGCCCAGGAAATTGCTGTGGCGGTGAATGCGGCAATGGATGCGCTGCCCGAGGATTTGCGCCAGGCCGTGACGCTGCGTGAGATCGAAGGGCTGACTTACGAGGAAATTGCGGCTGCCATGGATTGTCCGATCGGCACCGTACGCTCTCGTATCTTTCGGGCGCGTGAGGCCATATCGGCTCGAGTTCGCCCTTTGCTGGAAAAGCAGTCGGGCAAGCGCTGGTAGCGTGATGCGAATGGCAGAGCACATTGAAGCAAACAGTGACGGCGGGGAACGACCATGAATGACGATCTGAAAATGCGCGAACATTTGTCTGCCCTGGCAGATGGGCAGTTGCGGGGCCAGGAGTTCGCCCAAGCCGTAGACCACGCCAGCCGCGGCGATGGCGCTGCCACTTGGCAGACGTACCACTTGATTGGAGACGTTCTGCGGTCTTCCGAGCTGGCGCGCCCGGTCAACTCGACGCTGATCGATCGACTTCGCGCCCAAATCGAGGAAGAGCGGCTGGAGCGCCCCGCGATGATTGCGGACGCTGCCGTTCTGCAGGTCACCAAGCAGAGCATCGCCAAGCCGGCGGTGGCTGCCAATGCCTCCGTCTTTCGCTGGAAAGTGGCGGCGGGTTTCGCGTCGTTGGCCGCGGTGGGGGCCATTGGCTGGACCGCTTTTGTCGGCCTGCAGTCGGGTAACCAGGGCGGGCAGATGGCCCTTGCTGCGCCAGTGACGGTGGCACCTCCGGCGGTCGTGGCTGTTGCCGAAGGGGGCGAGGCGGCGGCACAGTCGCCAGTGATGATCCGAGACCCGCGTCTGGATGAGCTGTTGGCAGCGCACAAGCAATTCGGAAACACTTCGGCATTGCAGATGCCGGCAGGTTTCCTGCGCAATGCCACGTTCGAGGCCCCTGCGCGCTGAGGCCGTGAAGATGGGCCAGGAAGGCCTCGCGCATGCTTGTTCTCCCATGAAGATCGCTCATGCGCATAAAGGCTTGTTGAAAAGAGTCGCGTCGTTGCGCCATGCCTTGGTATGGGGGCTGATGCTGGCGGGAATGGGCCAGGCGCTGGCCGGGCCTTCTGCTGAAACTGGGATCGCACCCGCAGTTGCGCCCGGTGAATCCCGCTCCATTTCCGGTTGGCTGGAGCGCATCCATCGCGCGTCCCGCGAACACAGCTACAACGGCACGTTCGTAGTGCTGTCAGCATCTGGCGCCATGGTCAGCTCTCGGATATGGCATGCAGCGGACGGAAAAGACCAGATCGAGCGCATCGAGGCATTGAACGGTTCGCTGCGGGTGGTCTATCGCCGTGAGGGACTCGTCCGCACATTTTTGCCCCAGGCGCGGGTGGTGCGTGAAGATCGCCGGGACATGCCCAGCCTCTTTCCCCGCCTTCCCGAAACGGCGGACCGTGGACTCGATGCCCATTACACGGTTCAAGCCCTGGGACGCGAGCGCGTGGCAGGCCACGAGAGTGAAGTCGCGTGGTTGCGGCCCCGTGATGCGTTGCGGTTCGGTTATCGCATGTGGGTGGCCGAAGCTTCCGGATTGATTTTGAAGCTGCAGACGCTGGATTCCCGGGGGCGCGTGCTGGAGCAGGCAGCGTTCTCCCAGTTGGAGCTGGACAACCCGGTTCCATTTGCGCGGCTGGCCGCGATGATGGATGACGCGGGCGACTTCCGTCTGGTCAAGGTCGCCATGCGCAAGACGACTGCGAAGGCGGAAGGCTGGCGCCTGCGGGCGCCAGTCGGTGGTTTCACGCCGGGCGATTGCTACAAGCAGGAAGAGGCTTTAGCAGCGCCGTCTCAAGCCGGCCTGCCGCTGCATTGTTTGCTTTCCGATGGGCTTGCGACGGTATCGCTTTTCCTGGAACGCTACGATGCCTCTCGGCACCCGGCAGGGCCCAGCGCGGGCAGCATGGGGGCCACCCAGACCTTGGCCTTGCGGGTTTCAGGCAACATGTGGCTGACCGCCGTGGGCGAGGTGCCGCAAGAAACCTTGCGGTTGGTGGCGGAGCAGCTGGAATACGCCCGTTGACCGTTTCGCCACCGGTCATCGCCGGCCTGCGATGGCATGAAATCGGCACCTGTCCCGCTGCCTTGCGGGAACCAAACCTGAACCTTGCAGTACGAAGTGCTTTGCTGCCCCAGATGTCTCCTCTGAATTTAGAAAGACCGATGATGCCGATGACGACGAATTGGAAAAACCTGCAATCGTGCGCTGTGGCCGTCGCGATGGCATTGACTGCCGCCACGGCGGTCGTGCCCGCCGACGTGCTGGCGCAGACCCCGCCGCCCACCGTCCGTGGACTGCCGGATTTCACGGACCTCGTGGACCAGGTAGGTCCCTCGGTGGTCAACATCCGTACGCTGGAAAAAGCGACCGAGCGCGCTGGCCCCAATGCCATGGATGAAGAGATGCTGGAGTTCTTCCGGCGGTTCGGCGTGCCGGTGCCACCCAACGTGCCGCGCCAGCAGCGCCCTCAGCGTCCCCAGCCCGACGAAGAGCAGCCGCGTGGTGTCGGCTCCGGTTTCATCCTGACGCAAGACGGTTATGTGATGACCAATGCGCACGTGGTGGAAGGCGCCGATGAAGTCATCGTCACTTTGACCGACAAGCGCGAGTTCAAGGCCAAGATCGTAGGCGCCGACAAGCGCACCGATGTGGCGGTGGTCAAGATCGAAGCCACCGGCCTTCCGGCCGTCAAGGTGGGCGATCTGAACCGGCTGCGTGTCGGCGAATGGGTGATGGCCATCGGATCGCCGTTCGGCCTGGAAAACTCGGTGACGGCGGGCATCGTCAGTGCCAAACAGCGCGACACGGGCGACTACCTGCCGTTCATCCAGACGGACGTGGCGATCAACCCAGGCAACTCCGGCGGGCCGCTCATCAACATGCGTGGCGAGGTGGTTGGCATCAACAGCCAGATCTACTCCCGCTCCGGCGGCTTCATGGGCATCTCTTTTGCCATCCCCATGGATGAGGCCATTCGCGTCAGTGACCAGTTGCGCGCGACGGGTCGGGTGACCCGCGGGCGCATCGGCGTCCAGATCGGCCAAGTGACCAAGGACGTGGCCGAGTCGATCGGCCTGGGCAAGCCGCAGGGCGCGCTGGTCAGTGGCGTGGAGGCAGGCTCTCCTGCGGACAAGGCCGGCGTGGAAGCGGGCGACATCATCACCAAGTTCGATGGCAAGACGATCGAAAAGACGGCCGATCTGCCGCGCCTCGTGGGCAACACGAAGCCCGGCAACAAGAGCACGGTGACGGTATTTCGCCGCGGCGCGACGAAGGACCTGTCGATCACCGTGGCCGAGATCGAGCCGGACGACAAGCCAGTGGCCAGCAAGGGCGCTGAAAAGGAAGGGGCGAAGCCCAAGCCGTCCCCTGCCGCTCAACAACTGGGCCTGTCCGTGGCCGATTTGACCGATGCCCAGAAGAAGGAGCTCAAGCTCAAGGGCGGTGTCCGGGTCAACGCCGCAACAGATGCAGCGGCACGCGCCGGCCTTCGCGAGGGTGACGTGATCCTTTCGATCGCCAATATCGAGGTGGCCAATCTGAAGGATTTCGAAACCGCGTTGGGCAAGGCGGACAAAGGCAAGGCCATCAATGTGCTGTTCCGCCGTGGCGAGTGGGCGCAATACGCCTTGATTCGTCCCGCCCGCTGAACCTTCCCGCAAAGCCCCATCCCGAAGTGGGATTTGGGGCTTTTGCGGCATGAAATCCCCAGTGATGCGGTGTTTTGGCAGAGATTGCCATCTACCAATTTCGATAGAATGGCGCCTGGTTTTGCCGGCATTAATGCATATCGAAGCGCGTCATCATCACCATGTGGGATGGTTGCAAACGATGCACAGGCGATCCACAGTTCGCCCACAAGTTGTTCCGCTCATTCGCGGCATTTTGTGAATAAGCTGTGTATAAAATGCCCGTTGCAAGCTGGCAACGCCTTCTCAACCTTGTTGGCCGGACTTTCTCTCTCGGCCTTTTTGCCTACAATGAAGTTCCAACCATCGCAGTTGCCAAATGATTGTTGGTTCAGGGCGCGTCACCATTTGACGCGCCCTTTTTTCTTGTGCGCGCCGTTTTAATTCAATCACTTGTCGCTTTCCCTTGATGAACCACATCAGAAATTTTTCCATCATTGCGCACATCGACCACGGCAAATCGACCCTGGCGGATCGCTTGATTCAACGCTGCGGCGGGCTTGCCGAGCGTGATATGGAAGCCCAGGTGCTCGACTCGATGGACATCGAAAAAGAGCGTGGGATAACCATCAAGGCGCAGACGGCGGCACTGCAGTACAAGGCGCTCGATGGTCAGATCTACAACCTCAACCTGATCGACACGCCGGGCCACGTGGACTTCTCCTATGAAGTCTCGCGCTCGCTGTCGGCCTGTGAAGGTGCGCTGCTGGTCGTCGATGCGTCGCAAGGGGTCGAAGCCCAGACCGTCGCCAACTGCTACACCGCGCTGGACCTCGGTGTGGAAGTGTTGCCGGTGCTGAACAAGATGGACCTGCCGAACGCGGACCCCGACAACGCCAAGGCCGAAGTCGAGGACGTGATCGGCATCGATGCGACCGATGCGATTCCATGTTCCGCCAAGACGGGCATGGGCATCGACGAAATTCTCGAAGCGATCGTGGCGAAGGTGCCTGCACCGCGAGGCAATCCTGATGGCCCGCTGCGCGCGATGATCATCGACAGCTGGTTCGATTCGTACGTCGGTGTCGTGATGCTGGTGCGCGTGGTCGATGGCCGCCTGCTGAAGGGCGAGCGCTTCAAGATGATGGCCAGCGGCGCGGTGTACAACGCCGACAACCTGGGTGTGTTCACTCCCGCGAACGAAGCGCGCAATTCGCTCGATGCCGGCGAAGTGGGCTACATCATTGCCGGCATCAAGGAGTTGCAGGCTGCAAAGGTGGGCGACACCATCACGCTGGAAAAGAAGCTGCCCAACAATGCCGGCCCGGCCACCGAAGCGCTGCCGGGCTTCAAAGAAATCCAGCCGCAGGTGTTCGCCGGCCTGTACCCGACCGAAGCGAGCGAGTACGACTCGCTGCGCGACGCGCTGGAAAAGCTCAAGCTGAACGATGCATCGCTGCACTACGAGCCCGAAGTCAGCCAGGCGCTGGGCTTCGGATTCCGCTGCGGCTTCCTCGGCCTGCTGCACATGGAGATCGTGCAGGAACGCCTGGAGCGCGAGTTCGACCAGGACCTGATCACGACCGCGCCCAGCGTGGTCTACCAGGTCGTGAAGGCCGACGGCGAAGTGGTAATGGTCGAGAACCCGTCCAAGATGCCCGACCAGGGCCGCCTGGAGGAAGTGCGCGAGCCCATCGTGACGGTGCACCTGTACATGCCGCAGGACTACGTCGGCCCGGTGATGACGCTGGCCAACCAAAAGCGCGGCGTGCAGATGAACATGTCCTATCACGGCCGGCAGGTCATGCTGACCTACGAAATGCCGCTGGGCGAGATCGTGCTGGACTTCTTCGACAAGCTCAAGTCGGTGTCGCGCGGCTACGCGTCGATGGACTATGAGTTCAAGGAGTACCGCGCGTCCGACGTGGTGAAGGTGGATATCCTGCTCAACGGCGAGAAGGTCGATGCGCTTTCCATCATCGTGCACCGCTCGCAGTCGCAATACCGTGGCCGTGCCGTGGTGGCGAAGATGCGCGAAATCATCAGCCGGCAGATGTACGACGTGGCCATCCAGGCCGCCATCGGCGCGAACATCATCGCGCGCGAAACCATCAAGGCGCTGCGCAAGAACGTGCTGGCAAAATGCTACGGCGGCGACATCAGCCGCAAGCGCAAGCTTCTCGAGAAACAAAAAGCAGGCAAGAAACGCATGAAGCAGATCGGTTCAGTAGAGGTGCCCCAGGAAGCGTTCCTGGCCATTTTGCAGGTGGAAGACTGATATGCAGGCCATGCAATACGTGACCTCCCTGATCCTGGCCGCGTTCGTGGCCTACGTCGGGGCCTGGTACATGGGTGCGATCGAGGGCAACTTCGCGTTGCTGCTGTTCCTGGCCACGGTGGTGACCGGCGCGTACTGGCTGGCCGAGCGGCTGGTCTTTCTGCCGCGCCGCCGCCGGGCGGCCCAGGCGATCGAAGACGCGGCCGTGCAGCGCCGGGCCGAGCTGGATCGCATGGGCATCCAGAAGGTCGATGGCGACGTGCAGGAGGCCAAGGACCGCATCCTGATGCAGCCATGGTGGCTCGACTGGACGGCGGGCCTGTTCCCGGTGATCGCGATCGTTTTCCTGCTGCGTTCGTTCTTGTTCGAACCCTTCAAGATCCCCTCGGGCTCGATGATTCCCACGCTTCTGGTGGGCGACCTGATCCTGGTGAACAAATTCACCTACGGCATTCGCCTGCCGGTCATCAACACCAAACTCACGCAGGGCAACGCGCCACAGCGCGGCGACGTGATGGTGTTCCGCTACCCGCCGCAGCCCAGCATGGACTACATCAAGCGCGTGGTCGGTGTGCCCGGCGACGAAGTGGCGTACCTGAACAAGCGCCTCACGGTGAATGGGCAGGTGGTGGAAACCACCGCCGTGCCGGACTTCTTCGACGAAGACACGATGCGCTACTTCAAGCAGTTCGAAGAGCAGCTGGGCGACCACCGCCATCGCATCATCAACAACGCCGATGTGCCGGCATTCGTGCAGGGCGCGAGCGACTTCGCCAACCGGCAGAACTGCCGCTACAGCGTCGAAGGCGTGGTGTGCAAGGTGCCGGAAGGCCAGTATTTCATGATGGGTGACAACCGGGATAATTCGCTCGATTCGCGCTACTGGGGCTTCGTGCCGGACGCCAACATCGTGGGCAAGGCGTTCTTCGTCTGGATGAACTTCGGCAACCTCAAGCGCATCGGCCCGTTCCGTTGAGCGCGGGCCTCGAACGTTTCCAACCGCCAATTCCAAAAAGAGGGTAGATCACCATGGCTTTGCACCGCACCGCCAGCCGCGCCCGCCAGCGTGGCCTTTCGTTCATCGGACTGATTTTTGTCGGCTTGCTGGCCGTGGCGGTCTTCGCCATCGGCGGCCAGTCGGTGCCGATCTTCCTGGAGTACCAGGCGATCAACAAGGCGGCGAACAAGGCCGCGCGTGAGGGTGGTTCCGTGCCGGAAGTGCGCGCCATCTTCGACCGTGCCGGCGCCATCGACAACATCAGTTCGATCGCGGGCAAGGACCTGGAAGTGACCAAGCGCAACGACAAGATCGTCGTGTCGTTCAGCTACTCGCGCGAAATCGCCCTGGCCGGCCCGGCCTATCTCGTTTACCGCTTCCAAGAACAGACCAAGTAGGTGCAGCCCAGTCTTTCCGCACTGCAGGACCGCCTGCAGCATGCTTTTTCCGATCCTTCGCTGCTGCAGCGTGCCATCACGCACCGCAGCTTTTCCGCCGACCACAACGAACGCCTGGAGTTTCTGGGCGATTCCGTCCTGAGCCTGGCCGTCTCCAGCCTGCTGTACCAGCGGCTGCGCGACCTGCCCGAAGGCGACCTCTCCCGCGTGCGGGCCAACCTGGTCCGCCAGGAAACCCTGCACGAACTGGCCTTGCGGCTGAAGCTCTCCGACGTGCTGCGCCTGGGTGAGGGCGAGGCCAAGTCGGGTGGAAAGCTGCGGCCGTCCATCCTGGCGGACGCGCTGGAGGCGCTCATCGGTGCCGTGTACCTCGATGCGGGCTACCTGCAGGCCGAGGCCCTGGTGCACCGGCTTTTCCAGGGGGTCGAGATCAATCCCCAGATGGATGCCGCCGCCAAGGACCCCAAAACCGCGTTGCAGGAGTGGCTGCAGGGCCGCAAAATGAAGCTGCCGCAGTACCGGGTGGTCGGTACGGTGGGGGCTGCGCACCGCCAGACCTTCGATGTGGAGTGCGAGATCTCCGAACTGGGCCTCACCGAACGCGGCATCGGCGGCTCGCGCCGGGCTGGCGAGCAGGCCGCTGCGGCGGCCATGCTGGTCCTCTTGAAAGCAAAGAATCCATGAATGAAGATGCTACAAACAATGTAGCTGGTAGCGCAGATTTACCAAGCGCTGGCGGCCAAAATGACCTGGAAGCCATGCTGGCGGCCGCCAAGCCTGCCAGCGCGCCGGCCGATGCCACGGGCCAGCGCTGCGGACTGATCGCCATCGTGGGCAAGCCCAACGTGGGCAAGTCCACGCTGCTCAATGCGCTCGTCGGGCAGAAGATCAGCATCACCTCGCGCAAGGCGCAGACCACGCGCCACCGGATCACCGGCATCCGCACCATGGAGCAGACGCAGTTCGTGTTCGTCGATACGCCCGGCTTCCAGACCAAGCACAGCACGGCGCTCAACAAGTCGCTCAACAAGACGGTGATGGGCGCCATCGGCGATGTGGACCTGATCCTCTTCGTGGTCGAGGCCGGCAACTTCACGCTGGCCGATGCCAAGGTGCTGTCGCTGTTCAAGCCCGGCATTCCCACGCTGCTGATCGCCAACAAGCTGGACATGGTGCACCGCCGTGCGGAAATCGCGCCGTGGCTGAAAAGCATGCAGGAGCGCCATCCATTCACCGAGTTCGTGCCCATGTCGGCCAAGAACAAGGGCGACATCGAACGCCTGTTCGGCATCTGTGCCAAATACCTCCCCGAGCAGCCCTGGTGGTATGCCGAGGACGAGCTCACCGACCGCAGCGAGAAATTCCTGGCGTCGGAGACCGTGCGCGAGAAGCTGTTCCGCTTCACGGGCGACGAGTTGCCCTACACCTCGACCGTCGTGATCGACAAGTTCGAGGAAGAAAAAGGCAAGACCAAGAGCCGCATGATCCGCATCGCCGCCACCATCGTGGTGGAGCGCGACGGCCACAAGGCCATGGTGATCGGCGAGAAGGGCGAGCGCCTGAAGCGCATCGGCACCGAGGCGCGGCAGGAGCTGGAAAAGCTCATGGACGCCAAGGTGTTCATCGAGATCTGGGTCAAGGTGCGTTCGGGCTGGGCCGACGACGAGGCCCGCGTGCGCTCGTTCGGGTATGAATGACGCCTTGCCGAACGGATGGCGTTGTGTTTCCTCGAAGGCGCCGCGGCAGCGCTTCGAGTGACGCCAAGGTGGGCGCGGCACAGGTTCCAGCGTTGCGGCCAGTGCCAGTGCCCGTGCCTGTACGGCCCAGCCGGATATTGAGAAAATCGGCCTCCAGCACATGTCCACCTAGGGCAGTGTGCTATTGAAAGAATAGCAATTCATGGCTGTGCGCCGCATCTCCGATGAGCCCGCCTACGTGCTGCACCGCTACGACTGGAGCGAGTCCAGCCTGATCCTGGACGTGTTCACGCGCCACCACGGCCGTGTGGCGCTGGTGGCCAAAGGCGCCAAAAAGCCCACCTCCAACTTTCGCCCCGTGCTGCTGCCGCTGCAGCCCCTGCGGGTGAACTACACGCTGTCCGGCGACGGGCAGGGGGAGATCCATGCGCTCAAAGGGGCCGAGTGGGTCGGCGGCCATGTCATGCCCACGGGCGATGCGCTGCTGTCGGGGCTGTACCTCAATGAACTGCTGATGCGGCTCGTGGCCCGCGAAGATGCCCACGCGCCGTTGTTCGACGCCTACGCCGGCGTGGTGCGTGTGCTGGGCAGCGAGCACGGCGATGCGCTCGAACCAGTGCTGCGCAGCTTCGAACTGCTGCTGCTGCGCGAGATCGGCCTGCTGCCCAGTCTGGAGGCCGAGACGGCGACGCTGGCGCCGCTGCAGCCGGCCGCTCGCTATGCCCTGGTGCCCGAGGCCGGGCTGCGTCCCGCCATCGCCACGGACCGTGCAGCGCTTGCCGGCTCGCAGTGGCTGGCCTTGCAGCGGGCCCTGGAAGCCGGCGAGGGCGCCAGCTATACCGCCACGCTGCGCGTGATCGCCCAGGCGGGCGTTCCCGTGGCGGGCGAACTCAAACCCCAGTTGCGCACGCTGCTGCAATACCATTGCGGCAGCCCGGTGCTGCGCACCCGCCAGCTCATGATGGACCTGCAATCGCTATGACCCGTTCTTCCGCCGCTTCCGCCCGCACCGCTCTGTCGGTCAACGTCAACAAGGTGGCCCTGGTGCGCAACACGCGGCACCTGGGCATTCCCAGCGTCACGCGCGCATCGCTGCTGTGCCTGCAGGCGGGCGCCCAGGGCATTACCGTGCATCCCCGCCCCGACGAGCGCCACATCCGCTCGGGCGATGTGCATGACCTGGCGGCGTTGCTGAAAAACTGGCCGGAGCGGGAATTCAACATCGAAGGCAACCCGTCGCAGAACCTGATGGACTTCATCCGCACGGTGCGCCCGCAGCAGGCCACGTTCGTGCCCGACAGCGAAGACCAGTTCACCAGCGACCACGGCTGGAGCTTTCCGCAGGATGCCGAACGCCTGGCGCCGCTGATCGCCGAGTGCCGGCAACTGGGCGTGCGGGTGAGCCTGTTCATGGACCCGCTGCCCGAGCAGATGTCCGCCGCCCGCGCAGTGGGCGCCGACCGGGTCGAGCTGTACACCGAGCCCTACGCCGCCGCCTGGGGCACCGAGCGCCAGGCAGCCGAGCTGGAGCGTTACCGTGCCGCCGCGCAGGCCGCCCTGGACGCGGGGCTGGGCGTGAACGCCGGCCACGACCTGAACCGCGACAACCTGGCCGCGTTCGTGCAGGGCGTGCCCGGGCTGCTGGAGGTGTCCATCGGCCATGCGCTGATCGCCGATGCGCTGGAGCTGGGCTACGCCGCCACGGTGCAGGCCTACCAGCGCTGCATCGACGAAGGCATGGCGGCTAAGCGCTCCTGAATTGATAGCAATACACCGCGGTATTTCATGCCCTTGAGGCAGATTGGACCCTTGAAACCATGATCTACGGCATCGGCACCGACATCTGCGACATCCGCCGCATCCGCGCGAGCCTGGAACGCCACGGCGACCGCTTTGCCGAAAAGGTGCTCGCCGAGGGCGAGCTGAAGACGTGGCGCGAGCGCGGTGCCCGCTGGCCCGAACGCGGTGTGCGCTACCTGGCCACCCGGTTCTCCGCCAAGGAGGCTTTCAGCAAAGCCATCGGCATGGGCATGCGCATGCCGATGACCTGGCGCCATTGCGAGGTCGCCAAGCTGCCCAGCGGCCAGCCGGTGATCGTGCTGCACGGGGCCCTGAAAGACTGGTTCGAAGGGCAGGGCCTGCAGTGCCACCTGACGGTGACCGACGAATCCGATTACGCGGCGAGCTTTTGCGTGGTTGAGAAGAAATAAGGCTGCAGCGCACGACTGTATTGCCTTTGTTGCTATTAAAAAATGAGTGAATCCTTGGCCATGACTTCTTCCGAACACGCGCCCCTCATCCTCGATGTTGCCGGCCTCGAACTCACCGCAGCCGACCGCCGCCGGCTGGCGCACCCGCTCACGGGCGGCGTGATCCTGTTCACGCGCAACTGGCAGGACCGCGCGCAGCTGCTCGCACTCACCAGCGCCATCAAGGCGGTGCGCGACGATCTGCTGATCTGTGTGGACCACGAAGGCGGCCGCGTGCAGCGCTTTCGCAGCGATGGGTTCACGCAACTGCCGCCCATGCGGGCGTTCGGCGAGCTTTGGATGCACGGCGACGGGCGGGGCGCCAAGGCCGTGCCGGGCGGCGGCGCGCTGCGCGCAACCAACGCGGCGACGGCGGCGGGCTATGTGCTGGGCAGCGAGTTGCGGTCGTGCGGTGTGGACTTCAGCTTCACGCCCGTGCTTGACCTCGACTGGTCCGATGACGCCCCCGGGCCCGCGCAGGACGCTTCGGCTTCCGCTTCGCGCAGCAGCGTGATCGGCGACCGGGCGTTCCATCGCGATCCGCGCGTCGTGGCGCTGCTGGCCAAGAGCCTGATGCACGGCCTGCTGCAGGCCGGCATGGCCAATTGCGGCAAGCACTTTCCGGGGCATGGCTTCGTGCGGGCCGATTCGCACACCGACATTCCCGTGGACCCGCGCAGCCTCAAGGCCCTGCTGTCCGACGACGCGGCGCCGTACCCGTGGCTGTCGAGCACGCTCACCAGCGTGATGCCCGCGCACGTGATCTACCCGAAGGTCGATGCCCGGCCAGCCGGTTTTTCGCGGCGCTGGCTGCAGGACATCCTGCGCCAGCAGTTGCGTTTCGACGGCGCGATCTTCAGCGACGACCTGAGCATGGAGGGCGCGCGCCGCATCGATGGCCAGACGGTCAGCTACACCGATGCCGCTGTGGCCGCGCTCGATGCGGGCTGCGATCTGGTGCTGCTGTGCAACCAGAGCCTAGTGGGCGAGGGCGCCCGCAAGGGAGAAGTGCTGGACGAGGTGCTGGACGGATTGCAACAGGCCCGCTCGGCAGGCCGCTGGCAGGCCAGCCCCGACAGCGAATCCCGCCGCGTGGCCCTGCTGCCTGAAACCCTGCCCCAGCCGTGGGACGAACTGATGCTGCAGCCGGCCTATCTGCAAGCCCTCGAATTGCTGCCTTGACCCCCGTCTCAGTGGTTTGGCCGATCGATTGGTAAGCAATCGTTGCTTGTTCGTGGGCAGTGCAAGGACCGGAGATTCTCTGCCGTGCGTTGAAAACCCGCCCGAATCGGATGGCTTTCGGCCAACGTTCGCTTAAAAGCCGGCATGAGGGGCTCGCGGTGGCCCATGCGCCCGCATCGCGCGGCGAACATTGGCCTACAACTGCGGGTCAACGGCCCTCTCCAAGCGCCGTTCTGAAGAGACCATCTGCCCGCTAAGGCTGCTGAGCCCACGGCGGATGGCCTTCAGGAGAAAAACCATGGCGCCCCTTGTAGACCCCCGTGCTCACCACCCCGCCGTTCGGGATTTCCCAGCCCCGGCTGTTTCCAGGCTCCAGCGCGCCACCCGCTTGCCATCGGTGCGCGCTGCATCGAAGGGCATCGCCCTCACGCTCGTCGCGGCTTGCGCCCTGACTGCCTGCAATCGGCAAAATTCCACGCCCCTGGTTCCGCCCCTCGCGCCTCCCGCTCCCACCGCGTCCGCCTCGCCAGCCGCTGTTTCAACTCCAGATGCCACCCAGGCTGCCGCCCCCGTCGCTGTCCGCTACGTGCCGCCCAGCGCGGACGCGCTCTATCAGATGGTGGCGCCGATCGCCCTGTACCCCGACAAGCTCGTGGCGCAGGTGCTCGCCGGGGCGACCTATCCCGAGCAGGTCACGGCGGCAGAGACCTGGATGGGGCAGAACCCGTCCCTCAAGGCCGCAGCGCTGACGGACGCGGTAGACCAGCAGCCGTGGGACCCCAGCATCAAATCCCTCACCGCTTTTCCGAATGTGCTGGAGCAGATGGCGTCCAACCTGCCGTGGACTGTGGCCCTGGGCAAGGCCTATTACAACGACCCCACCGACGTGATGAACGCCATTCAGGTGATGCGCTCGCGGGCCAGCAAGGCGGGCACGCTGAAAAGCTCGCCCCACCTGCGCGTGGCCACCGTGACCAGCGCGCCTCCGAGCCCGCCACCCCCGCCGGACCTTCAGCAACCCGTGGCGGTGTACAGCGGGCCGGCCGTGGTCGTGCCGCCCCCAACCTACATCGCCATCGAACCGGCCGACGTGCAGGCGGTGTACGTGCCGCGCTATGACCCGCAGGTGGTCTATGGCGCGCCGGTGCCGTTGTATTCCAGCTATCGCTGGTCAGCGCCCGCGCCGGTCTATGCGACGGGGACGGTGGTGGGGGCCGACCCGGTGGCCGTGGGCGCGTTGGCCTTCGGCGCCGGGGTGCTGGTGGGTGCGGTGGCCACGCACCACCACTGGGGCTGGAATGCCTGGGACGTCAACTGGGGACGTCCGCCCGAGCGCGCCACCTGGGTCCAGGGCGCCCCCTTGCCCCCGCCCATGGTGCGGCCGGCGGTGGTGTACCGGGGCAATACCTACATCTCGCAGTCGCACACGGTGGTGGAGAACATCCACAACCGGGTGACCGTGAACAACTTCTACGGGGGAGAACGCGGCCCGGATGGCGGGCGCCCTGCACCGGCTGCACCCGTTGCAGCTGCGGCCGCCGCGATGCCGGCGACGCCGTTGACTGCAATGAACCCCATGGCCTCACCCAACCCGTCAGACCGCGAACACCGAGGCATGGTCCCGGCGGGGATGCCACCGCATTTCGGTGCGCCGCAGGACCGCCGTGCGGCGCCTGGTAGCGCGGCTGCCATGGTGCCGCCACCACCGATGGCGCAGGGCCCGCGAGCCTTCCAGGCGGCAGAGCGGCCACAGGACCGTGCACAGGAGCGGGCGATGCCCCAGCACGCGGCCATGCAGGGCAATTCGCTGGCTGCGCATTCCGCGCCGGCTCCCACTCCTGCGCGCCCTGCCGAGAATATGGCGGTGCCTGGAATGGCGCAGGCGCACGGATTCGCGGCGGCGTCCAACCGGCCGGAAAGACCTGAAGTACAGGATCCGCGCCCGGTGCGTGCAGGGGAGGGGGCGAATGCAGCGATGCGGGACGCGCGCCATGAGGGCCAACGTCCGCCCATGGCGGCAATGGCTGCAGCACAGGCACAGGCACAGGCACAGGCACAGGCACAGGCACAGGCACAGGCACAGCATTCCATGCCTCGGCCTGAGTTGGCGCCGCATGCACCACCGCAGAGATTCGCTGCGCCGGCAACGGAGCACATTCAGCCAGCGCCCGTGCATCAGCCGGCCATGCCGCAGCAGCGCATGCCCGCTGCGACGCCGCATGCTCCGTCAGCGCCGCATCCCGTGGCCATGCCGCAGCCGCCAGTCCATGCGTCGCCACCTGCACCGCATGGCCACAGTCCGGAGCCCGGTCATCGGCCGGAAGGGCATCGCCACGGCGAGGGTTGACCTGCGAGGGACAGGGCCGAGCCATGGCACTGACCCGCCGGTTCCCTGCCGGCATTTCAGGTGAAAACGACCAGTACCGCGCAGGCGCGAATCAAACCGTGTCTTGGCTGATGAGCGGAACTTCCGCCGGTGGGGTTTCTGCAGGCTCGGCGCCCGGCTTTCGGGGCGGGCCGCCCTTCCATCGGCGCACGACGCGCTGAAAGATCAGGGCGTTGGGAATCTGAAGCAGCACGCTGTCCGAGCCGTCTTCGCTGGACGCGAAGTCTTCGAGCGTGGTGTAGAGCAGATTGATGTCGATCACGCGGCCCTTGGCACCGGGCTTTTCCGCGGTGTCCAGCACTTCGATGTAGTCCCCCAGGCGAAAGGGGCCCACGGTGAAGATGAGCAGGGCGCAGAACAGGTTGGACAGCACGCTCCACGCGGCGAAGAAGGCGACCGCGCCGACGGTGGCGAAGCCCGTGAAAGCGGTCCACAGCACCGTGGCGGACACGCCCAGCCGCTCCAGCACCAGCAAAAACGCGCTGCCCATGATGACCCAGCGCAGCAGCCCGTTGATCGGCACCATCATCTCGATGGGCCATTGGTAGTGGTGGCCTGCGCGCGCCACCAGCCGGCGCAGCGTGCGCTGCAGGACCACCCCGACGATCAGAATCAGCAGAATCTGCAAGCCCGGCACGATGATGTCCAGCCAGTCCTGGATCCAGTCGGGGAAGTAGGGTTTCAGGCGCAGCATGAAGCTCCAGTCGCTCGGCAAGATTCCTCCCATCAGCTGCGCAGCTGCTCGACGGTGTCCATCTGCATCTCGAAGCTGAAGAACCGGGCGCGCCCCTGGGCCTTGGCGGCATAGAGCGCCTGGTCGGCACGCATCAGCATGGCCTCCGCGCTGGTGCCCTCGTCGGGAATGCACGTGGTGATGCCGCCGGAGAGCGTGAGCACGGGGCCCAGCGGCGAATCGGGGTGGGAAAAGGCGCGCACCGAAAGCAGTTTGCCCAGCGCGCGCGCGAAGGTCATGGCGCCGGAGCGGGGCGTTCCGGGAAGGATCAGCGCGAATTCTTCGCCGCCGTAGCGCGCCGCCACGTCGCGTGGACGCGTGCAGACGTCGCGCAGCAGCCGGCTCACGTCTTTCAGGCAGGCATCGCCCTGCAGATGGCCGGCCGAGTCGTTAAAGCGTTTGAAATGGTCCAGGTCGCACAGCATCAGCGTGAGCGGCTCACCGTCGCGTCGCGCCGTGGCGATCTCGTTGTGCAGGATGCGGTCCAGGCCGCGGCGGTTCACCAAGCCGGTGAGCGCATCCACCTCGACCATTTCATTGAGCCGCTGGTTGGCGATGTGCAGTTCCTGCGACAGCGACACCAGCCGGCGGCGCATGTCCAGCAGGCGGCGCATGGCGCGCAGCTTGGCCACCAGCACGATGGGCTTGACGGGCTTGACCAGGTAGTCGTCGCCACCGGCCTCGATGCCGCGCCATACGTCGAGGTCGCTGTCCAGTCCCGAGAGAAAGATGATGGGCGTCCAGCCCCCCGGTTCGGCCTCGCGCATCTGCTGGGCGACCCAGTAGCCGTCGTTGTGGTCGGACAGGCGAATGTCCAGCAGCACGAGGTCCGGGCGGTGCAGCTGGAACAGGTCCAGCGCCTTGTCGCCCGACGCCGCCTCCAGCACGTCGACCACGCCCGCGTGGCGCAGCTCCGCCACCAGCACGGCCCGCAGCGAGGTCTGGTCCTCCACCACCAGCACGGTGAAGGGCATGGCGTCCGCCGTGCCGCCGTTGCGCTGCGGCAACGGGGTGGGTTGGGGTGTGGTCATCGCGGTCCCTTTCCTGAAGGCGGGGGCAGGCCATGCGGCCTGAAAAGACCGCAGTCCTCAGCCTTCTTCAATGCTCTCGGCGCAATGCAGGGAACAGGATCACGTCGCGAATGCTGGGGCTGTCGGTCAGCAGCATCATCAACCGATCGATGCCGATTCCGCAACCACCGGTGGGCGGCATGCCGTATTCGAGCGCACGCACGAAGTCGTGGTCGAAGAACATGGCCTCGTCGTCGCCGCTGTCCTTGGCCGTCACCTGGGCCTGAAAGCGCGCGGCCTGGTCCTCGGCGTCGTTCAGCTCGGAGAAGCCGTTGCCGAACTCGCGGCCGGTGATGTACAGCTCGAACCGCTCGGTCACCTCGGGCCGCGTGTCGTTCGCACGGGCCAGGGGGCTGATTTCGGTAGGGTGCTCCATGATGAAGGTCGGCTGCCAGAGCTTGTCTTCCACGGTTTCTTCGAAGTACAGCACCTGCAGGCTGGCCAGCGTGCGCTTGGATAGCTGGTTCTTCTCTTCGCTCATTCCCAGCTTCTTGAGGGCGCTGATGAGCCAGGCGGCGTCGTCCACATGGGCGCCGGCCTCGGTGAACTGGAAGATCGCTTCGCGGATGGTCAGCCGCTGGAACGGCTGCGACAGATCGACCTCGCGGCCGCCGTAGGTGAGCTGCAACGTGCCTGCGGCCTTCATGGCTGCGTCGCGCACCAGTTGCTCGGTGAAGTCCATCAAATCGCGGTAGTTCCAGTACGCCGCGTAGAACTCCATCATGGTGAACTCGGGGTTGTGGCGCACCGAGATGCCTTCGTTGCGGAAGTTGCGGTTGATCTCGAACACGCGCTCGAAGCCGCCCACCACCAGGCGCTTCAGGTACAGCTCGGGCGCGATGCGCAGGTACATCTCCTGCTCCAGCGCGTTGTGGTGCGTGACGAACGGCTTGGCGTTCGCGCCGCCGGGAATCGGGTGGAGCATGGGCGTTTCCACTTCGAGAAAGCCGTGCTGCACCATGAACTCGCGCAGGCCGCTCACGGCCTTGCTGCGGGCGATGAAACGGCTGCGCGCGGTTTCGTCGGTCATCAGGTCCACATAGCGCTGGCGGTACTTCACTTCCTGGTCGGCCACACCGTGGAACTTGTCCGGCATGGGGCGCAGGCTCTTGGTCAGCAGGCGCAGCGTGGAGACCTTGATCGACAGCTCGCCGGTCTTGGTCTTCATCAGCGTGCCCTCGGCACCCACGATGTCGCCCAGGTCCCAATGCTTGAACGCGGCATAGAGCTCTTCGCCCAGCGCATCGCGCGTGACGTACAGCTGCAGGCGCCCACCCGTCGTGCCCAGCGAACCGTCCTGAACGGTCGCGAAGCTGGCTTTGCCCATGACGCGCTTGAGCATCATCCGGCCGGCGACGCTCACGGTCACGGGCGTGGCTTCGAGCGCTTCGGCATCGTGCGCTGCGTACTGCGCCTGCAGGTCCGCCACGTGGTGAGCGGGCTTGAAATCGTTGGGAAACGCCACGCCCTTGCCCGCTGCCTGGGCCTCCCGCAGGGCCTTGAGTTTTTCGCGGCGCTCGGCAATGAGCTGGTTGTCGTCGGAGGCAGGCGTGGTGGTATCGGACATAGATTGAAATGATGGCGAAGTGAGGCGTCGCGCGACGAAACCGGCCATTTTAAGAGCCAAGTTAAACAAGCGGCCCTAGCGCAGCCAAGTACGCAACAGACGTATACCGAACTTCAGACACGAAACGGGCAATGCGAGCGCCAGAGCGCCTCTGTGCCCACGTCTGCCGACGGCGCCTAGCGCAAACAGTTCACCGCGCTGCATGCGCCAAAGCTGTGCGCTCAGGCCAGAACTGCCGAAAGCAGGCTTGTACATGAACGACAGCGGTTGAGAGTGGCGTGCACACCGCCAGCCGGCCGCTATCAACTGAAGCCAAAGTGCGTAGTCTTCGCTGAGCTGGCCATTGTCGGGAAAACGCACTCTCCCATCTCGCCTAACTATTACGGACGATGTATGAAACGGATTGGACAGCATGGCTGGCAGCAGACTGACCACATGGACGTCCAGCGGTGCGGGATCACCGTCGTTTACGGATGCCGGCATCTCTTGCGCGCGCACTCCGGAGTGGCCCCCGACGAGGTCCAAATCTTGGTTCAGCATTGCCTCTAGCTGGCGCTCAAGCTTGTCGGGCGACCAAATGTCGTCCGCGTCCAGAAAGCCAACGATCTCGCCGGCAGCCAAGTCCAGGCCGCGATTGCGCGCGGCAGCGGCGCCTGCGTTGCGCGGTTGCTTCACCACACGCAGTACGAAGGCGCTTGCTGGGTCGTAGCGCTCCGCCACGCAGACGGAGCCGTCGCGCGAGCCGTCGTCCACGCAGATCACCTCGAATGGCAGCAAGGTCTGGTTGCGTATCGAGTCCAGCGCCCTCTGCAACGTCGCTTCGGCGTTGTAGATAGGCATGACGACGGAAACGCGCGGCAGGCTCATGGTTTCGTTATGAAATCAGCATTGAACCGATGCCACATCGGAAATGACGGATCCGTCGCTGCAAGTGCAGGGCTGCGGAACCACGGATCTGGTGCGAACACAGTGTGAGCGCGGCCTACATAGCCAGCCAGCGCACTGAACGAGCTGTTGGCACAGGCCAGTACATCAGCGTTGATCAAGGCTTGCAAAGCCTGATCGGGCGTTTCGCGGCCGCCGAGATGGGTGTCAAGAAAAAGGCAACGGTTAGTTTCCACTAACGGCGAAAGCATGGCCCGGGCATGTGAATAGTCGTCGGAGATGACGAGCCACTGCAATTCAGGCCAGTCACGCGCCAGTGCCTGCAGTACGCCGCAGTAGTAGCCTGGACCGAGCGGACCGATCTGTTCTCGGTTGTATCGCGAGGCAGCATAGTCGCCCCCTCTCACATGAATGGCTGCGTAGCGTTGCAGCCCTGCGGGAGCGGTGCGAAACGCAGGGCGTAACAGCTCACGAGCCTGTCGCAGGGCATGCACACTGTGATGGCGCGGATGCTGGTAGTAACCGTAGTGATACCGTGTACGCAAATCGCTTCGGACAGGGGACGCATCGCTATGCAATTGGCCCAGAAGTCGGGCTGCACGTACAAGCACCCGTTCAGCTCGCCACAGCCCTTCCGTACGGCGAAGCGGCAATCGAAGCTCGATGAACACCTTGGCCAATTCCAATGCGCCAATGGCTTGATTGCCTGGTACTTTGCGAAGGAAGCTGGTGTCGAGCGCAACATCGGCTCCTGACTCGGCCAGAGTCAGCGCGTGCAGCCATTCAAAGAACTGGTTGCCGAGCCCGCCGCGCAAAAAGACGCGTGTCGTCGTCATATGGGCTTGCTGGTGTGGGTGTCGAGGCGTTCGAAGGTGAAGATGCCGAGGGTGTAGTCCTGCTGATCGAATCGGGCGATTGAGGCTTCCCATTCCGGATATTCGATCACGCGCCGTTCAACGCCGACCGCCGCGAATTGGCGCAGCGACAGTCCTTCTGTCTCGGCCATCCGCACCACATTTTGTGCTGAGAAAACGCGATGGGCATTGAATAGAACCCGTTCTCTGCCGACGGGCACCGAGAGATAAAGCCGGCCACCAGGCCGGAGGATGCGTGCCATGTTACGCAGACCCGTGGCACTGCCCCTAGGATCGAGTATATCGCCGTAGCGCCCAAGGCCGAAATGCTCCAGAGCATGCAAGCAGGACAGCGAATCGCAATAGTTCGCCAGTTCCGGCGCCGGATTCATCAGATCGGCCTGCTTAAAGCGGATGCTGGGCAACTCCGCGGTGATGGCGCGGATATCGAAGACTTCGATGTCGCGGAAGCTTGCGACATGCGCCACGAAGCCATCCACACGAGACCCGATGTCCACATGGCGCTCTGGCCCATGCTTATGGATTTGCTGCGCCACGTGAAGATCCTGCAAGAAATATTCGCTTTTGGTCGTTCCTCCTTCTTCGTACCAGTCATGAAGGCAGGGCATCAACTCGAGCGGGCCTTGGTACTGGCGTCGAAAGCGTAAAAGGTCGCGCAGGTAGCGCGGCGTACCGCGCAGCGAGCGCAGTAGTCGCCGGGGGTCTATTCCGAACTGCTCCGAGAGGATCCAGTAAAACTTCTTCAGCTTAGCGTTCATGGTCGATCTTGAGGAGGCCAGGCAGGCTAGCGATAAAGCCGATGAAATTGATGATCAGCCAACCTGATGTCGCGCCAATCATGCCGAAACGGGAAACCATGGGAGGAATGATCAACAGACACAGCATTCCAGCCAGCAAGTTGACTTGCAGGATGCGCTTAATTCTTCCAAGCACCAGCCAATGGGCATAGCCCACGTTGTAGAACGCATTGATGATTGCACCGAACAGCAGCCAGCCAAGTAGCGGGTAGACCACGGAAACGGCATGCATGTCCTTCAGCCACCACCCCAGTAGCCATTTCCCTGCAGCGGCGTAGATGGCCATGCCTGTGGCTGCGGCCAGTGCAATTAATCCGAATAGCCGGTTGTACAGATGGCGCAGGGCAGCGGGGTCTTCTTTAAGGCGAAATGCGCGAGGCAGGACAGCCTGCATCAGTGGATAGACCAACTGAAGTACGCCTGCCGCCGCGGACGAAGCGATCACATAGTAGCCAAAGTCCGTGATCGATATGAGGTTGCTGAGCAACGCTTTGTCCAATTGCATCGTCAGCGCGCCTAGGCCTGAAGCAGTGGCGAGACCAGCGATCGCCGGCCAGGCTTGGCGGATCACATCGTTTTGCCATCGTGCGTCGGCGCGATGCATTCCCGTTGCAGACCAGGCAACGCGGGCACGCAGACCGGTTTCGAACAGACCTGCCACCATGTGCCAGGCCAGATAGGTGATCAGCGATGGCCAGTTCGTTACAGCGATCACAGCGCCTACGTGGCGGATCAGCGTGGCGAAGAACAGAATTTTGTTCAGCGCCACCTGGCGCTCCGTGCCGACAAGAACACTGCGGTAAAGCGACCCAGGGAACATCGTTGCGAAGATGGCAGCCGCTCCGATCACCGCGGCACGGCCGTTGGCCTCGCCCGCCCCGTCTAAATGAAGCCAGTGGCGCGCGATGGGAGTAGCGAGCAAGATCAGCCCAAGGCCGATAAGCAATGCAAGTGCCCAATAGAGTCGCTCGAATCCGTACAGCAATGCGGCCGTGCGCGGCTTGGTCACACCTTCGCCAGCGGCGCGCAAGGATATCTCGCGCACCAAAGCCTGGCTCATGCCTGCGTCGAGCAGGTTGAGCACAGCTTGCAGGGTCGTGACGAAACCCACGAAGCCGAACTGCAGTGGGCCAAGCGCAGCGAGATACCAAGGCAGGGCAAGAATGGGCGCGAGCGCGACTGCTCCCGAGCCGACGTAGTTCGCCAGGATGTTTCGCTTAAGGGACATGGAAGGGCGTAGCGCCTATGATTGGGCGGTCTTCCTGACCTCTATACATGCAAAAAGTCGCGCTTATCACCGGCATCACAGGCCAGGATGGGGCCTATTTGGCCGAATTCCTTTTGGGCAAGGGTTACATCGTGCACGGAATAAAACGCCGTGCATCGTTGTTCAATACCGACCGAATCGACCATCTCTATCAAGATCCCCACATTACTGACCGCCATTTGATCCTGCATTATGGTGATCTGGCCGATAGCACGAACCTGATTCGCATCATCCAGCAATCTCAGCCCGATGAAATCTACAACCTTGCGGCTATGAGCCACGTGGCTGTCAGTTTTGAGACGCCTGAGTACACCGCCAATGTTGACGGCATTGGCACGCTGCGCATCCTGGAAGCGATTCGAATCCTCGGTTTGGAGCGAAAAACGCGCTTCTACCAAGCCAGCACGTCTGAACTCTACGGGCTGGTGCAGGAAGTGCCGCAGAAGGAAAGCACACCGTTCTACCCTCGCAGTCCCTATGCGGTGGCAAAGCTATATGCCTACTGGATCACGGTCAATTACCGGGAGGCTTATGGTATGTATGCCTGTAACGGCATCCTGTTCAACCACGAAAGCCCCTTACGAGGCGAAACCTTCGTGACGCGCAAGATCACGCGTGCCATGGCCCGCATTCACCTGGGCCTTCAGGATTGCCTGTACCTTGGCAACCTTGATGCGCTGCGTGATTGGGGCCATGCCAAGGACTACGTGGAAATGCAGTGGCTCATGATGCAACAGGGTGTGGCAGAAGACTTCGTCATCGCGACGGGCGTACAGCACAGCGTGCGCGAGTTCGTTTTGGCGGCGGCACACGAACTCGGCATGCAGATAGAGTGGTGTGGCCATGGCGTTGACGAGGTCGGCCGGGACTCCCGAGGACGTGCCATTGTCAAGGTGGACCAGCGATATTTCCGGCCGACGGAGGTCGAGTCGCTGCTTGGCGATCCTACCAAGGCGCGGGAGAAGCTCGGCTGGACGCCGCGCACAGGATTTGGCGAACTCGTCGCGGAAATGGTGCGCGAGGATCTAAAAAGCGCTCAGCGGGACGAACTGGTCAAGAAGTACGGATTTTCCGCCTACGACTACAACGAATGACGGCCAGGGTGGAGACTGTGGAAATGGACAAGAACGCCAAGATCTATGTGGCTGGTCACCGCGGCATGGTGGGCTCTGCCCTGATACGCAAACTGGCCGAGCGCGGCTACGAAAACCTGGTCACGCGCACGCATGTCGAGTTGGAGCTACTGGATCAGTCTGCGGTACATGCCTTCATGGCGCATGAAAAGCCCGACTACGTGTTTCTTGCGGCAGCCAAAGTGGGTGGCATACAGGCCAACAATGTGTCGCGCGCTGACTTCATTTACCAGAACCTCGTGATTGAGGCGAATGTGATCCATGCCGCGCACATCGCCGATGTGCAACGGCTGCTGTTTCTGGGATCAAGCTGCATTTACCCGCGCGACTGCCCGCAGCCGATCAAGGAGGAGTACTTGCTGACCGGGCCCCTTGAACCCACCAACGAGCCCTATGCCATTGCCAAGATCGCGGGCATCAAGCTTTGTGAGAGTTTCAACCTCCAGTACGGCCGGCATTACGTGAGCGCGATGCCGACGAACCTGTACGGTCCCAACGACAACTACGACCTGAACACCTCCCACGTACTGCCTGCATTGCTGCGCAAAGCCCATGAGGCGAAGCGGCATGGCGACTCTGTATTGAATGTGTGGGGTTCGGGACGGCCGCGTCGTGAGTTTATGCATGTGGACGACATGGCGGACGCTTGTGTGTTCTTGATGGAGCAACTCGACATCACTGAGGGCCTGTTCAATGTGGGCACGGGGACTGACGTGACAATTGAAGACCTCGCCCGCCTGATCATGGACGTGATCGGTTTTAAGGGGGCGCTGGCTTTAGACCCGAGCAAGCCCGATGGCACACCTCGGAAATTGCTGGACGTAGGCAGACTGCAGCGTCGTGGTTGGACGGCCAGCATTCCACTAGACGCCGGTATTGCCCAGACCTACCGATCGTTTCTGGAAACGCCGCAAGCGCGGGACTAAACGAACGAAGTCAGCCGATTTTGCCAATAGACAGTTGTCGCGGCGCTTATTCCGTTCCCCGTCTATCTAACGGGATCCAAAGCCGCCAGCAACAATGCGAAGCGTCTTGTACGCAATGAGCAAATCCAGCGCCACCGAGTAGTGCGCCACGTAGTACAGGTCGTAGCTGAGCTTGATGGCGGTCTGCTCTTCGCTGTCGGCATAGCCCTGCTGCACCTGCGCCCAGCCCGTCAGGCCCGGCCGCACGAGGTGGCGGTAGGGATACGCAGGAATCCGGTCCGCGAACAGGCGCACGAACTGCGCTTGCTCCGGTCTGGGGCCGATCAGGCTCATGTCGCCCTTCAGCACATTCCACAGTTGCGGCAGTTCATCCAGACGCGTGCGGCGGATGAAGCGACCCACGGACGTCACCCGGTCGTCGTTGGGCTGGGCAAAGCGTGCGGTGCGTTCGTCATCGGCATGGCGCATGCTGCGCAGTTTCCATATCCGGAATTCACGGCCGTTGCGCCCGACGCGGACCTGTGAAAACAGCATCGGCCCCGGTGAATCCAGCTTCACCGCCAGACCTGCCGCCAGGCACAGCGGAAGCCAGAGAGGCAGTCCGGCCAGCGTAAGGATCAGGTCGGCCAGGCGCTTGACGGTGTCGTAGGCCGGGTTGCCGTCCAGGGTCCAGAGGTCTTGCGTCTGGTGGTTGGGCAGGATTTTCCGGCCGCTCAGCAGTTCGGCGACTGCCTCGACGCTGTAGAGCCTCACGTGCTGCAGGCGCAGCGTGCTGATCCAGCGCTCGCGCACGGCGCTGGATGGGGCATGGCGGTCCAGCACGACACCGGCCCATGATGGTGCGGCGCGGGATTCGTCCGCATTCGCCTCCGCATCGTTTTCGATGTGAGGTGTCCAGGGCAAGAGGGCGATGTGCTGTTGACTGGCCTGCGCGGCATCTCCGAGCAACTCCTTCAGGCGTTGGGGCACGGTGTCGTCGAGATAGGCCAGTGACAACACCTGTTGCCCGCGGTCGCGCCAGTGTCCCACCAGGAACCATGCCGAGGACAGCACATAGACCAGCAGCACCGCGCCACGCGAGTAAGGCTGCTGCAGCAATGCAAAGCCCAGGGGAGCGGCAAGATACGGCGCGGCCGTTGCCACGAAGAGAAAGCGGCGCCCCTCGAATTGCGGCAGATAGGCCCCGTTGTAGAGCCAATGCGCGGCCATGGCATACGGAAAGATGCACCACAGCACCGTTTGCGGAAACTGGTAGGTCACCCAGCCGTGGTGCTCCAGCGCCAGCCCTGCCAGATAGCTCACCACCAGCACCAGAACGCCACCCAGCGCCCAGCGCAGGACGGCACCCTGGCGGTGCGCCGTGGAAGAGCCGAGTTCACGGCGCGGAATGCTGTTCATGGAGTCGTCGGGGTGCGTGAGATCGCCGTGGCGTAGACGGCCTGCACGGCCGTGCCCATGCGTTCTGCCGTGAAGTGCTGCTCGTAGCGTTGCCGTGCTGCAGCGCCCATGCGGGCACGCAGCGCCGGTGACTCTATCAGTTGCCGCAGCGCCGTTGACAGGGCCGCAGCGTCCTGCGCGACGAGAAGAGCATGCTCCGCATCCGGCAGTAGTTCGCGGATGCCCGGCAGATCGCTGGCCACGATGGCCAAGCCCGCTCGCATCGCCTCGATGAGGGAGATCGGCAAGCCTTCGTGATCGGACATCAGCACGAAGATCGCATGGTGCGCGAGCTGGACGGGAATGTCATCCACATCGCCCTGGAAGGTGGCGGCGTGAAGACCCAGGCGACCGGCCAGATCGCGGTGCGCCGGGAGGTCGGGGCCATCACCGAAAAACGTCGCCGGGATTTCATGCCCCAGGGTTGCGCTGAGCTGGGCCAGGGCTTGTAGCAGCAGGTCAGGTCGCTTGGGGGGCGCCATGCGGGCGATCATTGCAATCGCTGGCAGTGTCTCGGCCGCCGAGGTTCGGCCTTGGCCTTGGTTCGGCACGTCTTCGACGCCGTTGTGAATGACAGTCACCCGGGCAGGTGGCAAGGGCAGCCTTCGGGCGAGTTGGCGTTCGTACGCTGACACGCAGACCATGCAGCGGGTCAGGGGCGCGAGCATCCACTCCACGGCAAACGCGGCAGCACGGCGTTTCCAGGGCGCACCGGCCTTGAAGGCGAAGCCATGGACGGTGTAGATCACAGGCGTGCCGGTCAGCAGGCCCGCCAGGCGCGCGACCACGCCGGCCATCGCGCTGTGGGCATGCAGCAAATCCGGCCGCTGCTGGCGCACCAGAGCCACCAGCGTGCGCAGGGCACGCGCCATCTGAAGGGGGTTCCAGGAATTGCCCAGCGCCGGGATGCGATGCACCGGCAAGCCCAAGGCGCACAGAGCTTCCGAAAGCGGGGGCCGTTCTTCCGTTCCGCCGATGGCGGCATGGATGTTCACATCGCGGCGGGCGAGTTCGCGGCAGAGGGTGAGCACGTGGCTTTGCGCGCCGCCGATTTCGCCCTTGGTGATGACTTGCAGGACCTTCACGGCGCCACGGGGCCGCACGGTGCCGCGGCGGTCCCGGCCGTCGTCACGGTGCGATGCCCGTGCGTTCCAGCACATCGCCCACCAGTTCCAGGCGCAGCAAGGGGCTGTCGAGTTGCATCAACTGCTGCTTCAGGTCCAGCGGCACTGGCAGCAGTTCGCACCAGCGGTTGGCGACCCAGCCGCAGTCGTCCAACTGCGAGGCGGTGGGGGTGACGAGGAGTGCTGCGTCTTCCGGGCTGCGGTCGCGCAGGCGTGCCAGCACCTGCTCCAGCGCCGTGGCCGTGTTGCGCAAGTCGTCCGGCACGGAAACCGGCACATCCGAAGGCATTTGCTCGATGTCGGCGATCCACAGCCCATGCGGCAGCAGATGGCGGCGAAGGATGCGAAAGCGCGCCGACCCTTCGGCGCGCAGGACGATGAGGCCCGGATGCGAGGTGTCGATCTCGGAAATGTGCGCCAGCGTTCCAGCATCGTGAAACTGTTCCGGCGCCGCCCCTGCCTGCCGCACTTCCTGTCCACTGGTCAGGGCGACGACCCCGAACGGCGCGCCTGCCTGCTGGCACTTGCGCACCATGTCCAGGTAGCGGACCTCGAAGACGCGAAGGGAGAGAACGCCGCCCGGAAACAGCACGGTTCCCAGCGGGAACAGCGGCAGGGATGTCAGCGTGAGCGGTGGCAATGACGGCTCGGAGGGTGGGGGCACGAAGGTCATGGGCAGGCTTGGTGGCCCGCTATCATCCCACGGCAGAACGCTTACGCAACATCGCGCCATGGGTTCACTACATCACGAGGTTTCATGCTTTACCAGATCGCTTCTTTTCTGCTGGACGTGGTGGGCGGCCTGCTGACCGGGGCCTGCCTGCTGCGGCTCTATATGCAACTGCAGCGTGTGCCTTTCGGCAACCCCATCGGCCGGCTGGTGTTCGCGCTCAGCGATTGGCTGGTGATGCCTTTGAGAAAGATCGTGCCCGCCACCGGGCGCTGGGACTGGTCCAGCATGCTGGCGGCCCTGTTGATCCAACTGCTGCAGTACCTCTTGATGTGGTTGCTGCTGGGCGCAGGACTGGGTCTGGCGCTGGTGCCCTGGCTGGCGATCTTCGGGCTCGTGCGGGTGGCGATCTCGGGGCTGATGGGGCTCTTGATCGTCTATGCCGTGCTCTCGTGGGTGCAGACGCGGTCGCCCCTGGCTGATGTGATCACGCGGCTGTGCGAGCCCTTGCTGCGGCCGTTGCGCCGGGTGGTGCCGCTGCTGGGTGGCGTGGATCTGTCGCCCCTGGTGGCGTTGGTGGCGCTGCAGGTGTGCCTGATCGTGCTGGGCAACCTGCAAGGGGCCGTGCTGCGATAAACACACGCCTTGAATAAAAATAGCTGCCAGCGCTTATCCAGTAAGCGCTGGCAGCTATTATTTTTATAGCAATAGAGAGGCTGGGCGCTCAGGCCACTGAATCCGCTGGCAGGCGCTGCAGCATCGCCAGGCTCTTGGCCACCGTGCCGCGCAGTTCGCGGCGGTCGCAGATGAAGTCGACGGCACCCTTGGTCTGCAGGAATTCGGCGCGCTGAAAGCCTTCTGGCAGCGTGACGCGCACGGTCGATTCGATCACGCGGGGGCCGGCAAAGCCGATCAGCGCCTTGGGCTCGGCGATCACGATGTCGCCCACGAAGGCGAAGCCGGCCGAAACGCCGCCCATGGTCGGGTCGGTCAGCACGCTGATGTAGGGCAGGCCCTTCTTGGCCAGCCGGGTGAGGGCGGCATTGGTCTTGGCCATCTGCATCAGGGACAAAAGGCCTTCCTGCATGCGCGCACCGCCCGTCGCGGTGAAGCAGATGAACGGCACCTTCTGCTCGATGGCCGTCTCCACGCCGCGCACGAAGCGCTCGCCGACCACGCTGCCCATGCTGCCGCCCATGAAATCGAATTCGAAGCAGGCCACAACGACGTTGATGCTGCGCACCGAACCGCCCATGACGATGAGCGCATCGGTCTCGCCGGTGTTTTCCAGCGCCTCCTTCAGGCGGTCGGGGTATTTGCGGCTGTCCTTGAACTTCAGCGCGTCCACCGGCAGCACTTCCTGGCCGATTTCGTAGCGGCCTTCGGCGTCGAGGAACGCGTTCAGGCGCGGCCGGGCGTTGATGCGGTGGTGGTGGCTGCAGTGCGGGCAGACATTCTGGTTTTGCTCCAGGTCGGTCTTGTAGAGCACCGTCTCGCAGCTCGGGCACTTGATCCACAGGCCTTCCGGCACCTGGCGGCGCTCGGTGGGATCGGTCTGCTGGATTTTGGAGGGCAGAAGTTTTTCGAGCCAGGACATATCGGTTTCCTCTTCGCTTGAAGTCTCAGCCGCGCGCCACGGACCGGCGCGCGGGGCTGCAATTATGCGTCCAGTGCCTTGCGCACTCCCCGCAGGAAGTCGATGGTGACGGGCACCACCTTCTCGTGCGGCTGGTCTTCCAGCAACTGGATGATGCGGCTGCCGATGACCACGGCATCGGCCACGCGGCCGATGGCCTGGGCCGTGGCCGCGTCGCGGATGCCGAAGCCCACGCCCACGGGAATGTGCACATGGCGGCGGATCACCGGCAGCATGGTTTCGACGGCTGCGGTGTCGAGCGCACCCGATCCGGTCACGCCCTTGAGCGACACGTAATACACGTAGCCGCTCGCCACCCGCGCCACCTGCTGCATGCGCTCTTCGGTGCTCGTCGGTGCCAGCAGAAAGATCAGGTCCATGCCCTTTTCGCGCAGGCTGGCCGCGAACGCTTCGCACTCCTCGGGCGGGTAGTCGACGATGAGCACACCGTCCACGCCGGCCTCGGCGGCATCGCGCACGAAGGCGCCTGCACCGTGGACTTGGTCATAGCGTTCCACCGGGTTGGCGTAGCCCATCAGCACGACGGGCGTCTTGTCGTTGCGCTGGCGGAAGTCACGAACGTGGCCCAGCACCTGGACCATGCCCACGCCCAGCGACAGCGCTTTTTCGCCGGCCTTCTGAATCACCGGGCCGTCGGCCATCGGATCGGAAAAAGGAACGCCCAGCTCGATCACGTCGGCCCCGGCTTCGACCATGCCGTGCATGAGCGCCGGCGTGATGTCCGCAAACGGGAAGCCGGCGGTCACGTAAGGAATGAGCGCCTTGCGCCCCTTCGACTGCAGCTCGGCGAAGGTTTGGGCAATGCGGTTGCGCGGCGAGCTCATGCTGCGGGCCCTCCCTTGACGCCATGGCCGCGCATGGACGGCCGGTCGTACACATCGGCCCCTGAGAGGTCGGCCACCGTGCCGATGTCCTTGTCGCCCCGGCCTGAAAGGTTCACGAGGATGGACTGGTCCGCCGGCATGGTTTTGGCGAGCTGCATGGCGTAGGCCACCGCATGGCTCGATTCGAGCGCCGGAATGATGCCTTCCGTGCGGCACAGGTAATGGAAGGCCGCGAGTGCCTCGGCATCGGTGACGCCGACGTATTCGGCACGGCCGATTTCCTGCAGCCAGGCGTGTTCCGGACCAACGCCCGGGTAATCCAGCCCTGCGCTGATGCTGTGCGTCTCGGTGATCTGGCCGTTCTCGTCCTGCAGGATGAACGTGCGGTTGCCGTGCAGCACGCCGGAGCTGCCGCGTTGCAGCGATGCGGAATGCTTGCCGCTGTCCAGCCCTTCACCGGCGGCCTCCACGCCGATGAGGCGGGTTTTCTCGTAAGGGATGTAGGGATGGAAGATGCCCATGGCATTGCTGCCGCCGCCCACGCAGGCGACCACGGCATCCGGCTGGCGGGCCTCCGTGTTGCGCTCGGCCAGCAGTTCGGGCATCTGCGTCAGGCATTCGGTGCCGATCACGCTCTGGAAGTCGCGCACCATCATCGGGTAGGGGTGAGGCCCCGCCACGGTACCGATGATGTAGAAGGTGTCGTCCACATGGGCCACCCAGTCGCGCATGGCCTCGTTGAGCGCATCCTTCAAGGTCTTGCTGCCCGACTCGACCGCCACCACCGTCGCGCCCAGCAGCTTCATGCGGTAGACGTTGGGGCTTTGGCGCTTGATGTCTTCCGAACCCATGTACACCACGCATTCCAGCCCGTAGCGCGCGCAGATGGTGGCCGTCGCCACGCCGTGCTGGCCTGCGCCCGTCTCCGCGATGATGCGTGGCTTGCCCATGCGCCGGGCGAGCATTGCCTGGCCGATCACGTTGTTGATCTTGTGGGCGCCGGTGTGGTTGAGGTCTTCGCGCTTGAGGTAGATCTGCGCGCCGCCCATCTCGCGGCTCATGCGCGCCGCGTGGTAGACGGGGGAGGGGCGGCCCACGAAATGCTTCAGTTCCGAGTGGAATTCAGCCAGGAATTCCGGGTCGTTCTGATAGCGGGCATAAGCCTCGCGCAGTTCGGTCAGGGCATGGGTGAGCGTTTCGCTCGCGAAACTGCCGCCATAGGGGCCGAAATGGCCAGCGGCGTCGGGTTGCTGATAGGAAAGCATCAATGATTCTTTGCAAATTGCGCATCGGCCGCCTGCACGGCGGCGATGAAGCGTTGGATCTTGCCGGCGTCCTTGATGCCCCGAAGCGGTTTGCCGTCGGGGCCATCGGCTTCTACGCCGGAACTGACGTCAACCGCGAGCGAAAGGCCGCGCGGCCGCACCTGCAAGATGCCATCGGTCACGTTTGCAGGCGTGAGTCCACCAGACAAAACGAGGTGAGAGCCGACGCTTGGAGGAAGAAGTGACCAATTGAATGCCTTGCCGCCGCCACCATAACCTTCGACATGGGCATCGAGAAGGATGGCTTGGGCGCGGGAGTGGGTTTCGGCGAATTGTACGAGGTCGAACCGGTCCGCACCGTCGCCGAGGGGAATGCGCGCCGCCCGCAGAAAGGGGCGGGTGCCGTCCGCAGTCGCGGCCCAGCAGGCCTGCGGAGACTCATCTCCATGAAATTGAACGGTTGCCGCCGGAATCTCTGCGCAGGCTGCTATCACTTCTGCAGCGGGTGCATTCACGAACAGGAGCACCGGCGTCACGAACGGCGGCAACCTGCGGGCCAGCACCGCAGCGCGCTGCGGCGTAATGCCGCGCGGGCTCGGCGCGTAGAGCACGAACCCCACCGCGTCGGCACCGGCTTCGACGGCGGCATCGACATCCTGCTCGCGGGTGAGGCCGCAAATCTTGACGCGGGTGCGGCGCGGCTGGGTGGAGGGCGTCGGAGGGGCGAAAGGCTGAGGGCTGGGGCTGCTCATGGAAGCCAATCATACGCAGCGGTGCGGGCGGGCAGCCCCCACGCGGCGTCGTAGACCGGCCCCAGAAAGTACAGCCCGTCGGGCGAAAACGTCGGTGCTGCCGCGTCGCGTGAGCGGGCCTGCAGCACCTGCTGCATCCAGCCAGTCGGCTGCGCGCCTTGGCCGATCGCGATCAGGCAGCCCATGATGTTGCGGATCATGTGGTGCAGGAACGCGTTGCCCTCGAACTCGAAGCGCCAATAGCAGGGCTGCCAGTCGTGCGGAGGCGCATTGGCTGGCACGGCGGCAACGCCTTCCGGTCCGCGCCGGGTGATCGTGATGCTCCGCAGTGTTTTAACCGGAGATTTTGCCTGGCAGGCTGACGCCCGAAACGACGTGAAGTCGTGCTCGCCGAGAAGGTACTGGGCCGCCTCGCGCATGGCTTGCCCGTCCAGCGGGTGAAAGACCCAGCCCACCCGCGCGCTGTCCACGCTGGGGCGCACGGGCGATTGCAGCAGTACATAGGCATAGCGGCGCGCCGTGGCGCTGCCGCGCGCATGGAAGGCGTCCGGCACTGGATGCGCCCATTGCACGGCAATGTCGGCAGGCAAAAAGGTGTTGGGGCCGCGCACCCACGAGAAAGGGGTGCGATCGAGCGGCGTATCGAAATGGACCACCTGCATCAGCCCATGCACCCCCGCATCGGTGCGTCCGGCGCAGATGGTGGACACCGGGTGCGTGGCGAAGCGGCCAAGGGCCGCTTCCAGGTGGTCCTGGATGGTTCTGCCGGAAGACTGGCTTTGCCAGCCCTGGTATCCCTGCCCGTTGTAGCTGACGCCGAGCGCCATCCTCATGGATGGCGTCCCGTCGGTGCTGGGCTTGTGGCGGCTCTGGCGCCCTGCATCAGCCCAGTTCGGACAGCAGGCGCTGCGCCCGTGTCTTGAGCGCGCCGGAGGACTCGGCAATCACCTCTTCGATCAGCGTGCGGGCACCTTCGCTGTCGCCGATGGCGTTGAATTCTTCCGCCAGGGCCAGCTTGGTGGCCAGGGGATCGTCGGGCAGCGCCGGCGTGGCCTGGGGCAGTTCCTGCGCGGCAGCATTGGCGGCCTGGCCCGATGCGCCGGGGCTGTCCAGGTCCAGCGACAGTGCACCCAGGTCGAATTCCAGAGGCGCCGGGCCCGAAGCGGCTGCATCGGGTGGCGACGACAGCGGGGCGGGTGCCGAATCCATCAGGCGCAGGTCGTCAGGGAATTCCAGATCAGCGCTGGCCGGCGTGGGCGACAGGGGGGCTGCCGCTGTCGTCACAGGCTTGTCCCACGAGGGATCGGGCAACTCCAGAGCGCCCATGTCCAGCGCTGGAGGCTCGGAGTAATCTGGGACAGGAGCTGGCTCGCGCGCCATCGCTGGCGCAGCCGCCATGACCCCTGCAGCTGCCCCGGCAGCGGCCGCCGCAGCGGCGAAGGCGCCGGGGGCTGCCGGTGGCGCGGGGGGCGCTTCGGTCAGTGCATCGCCGGGCAGGTCGAGATCCAGGTCCAGGTCCATGTCGGGGGGCAACGCAGCGCTGGTCGCGCTGGCAGCCTGCGGGCGACCGCCCGTGAAGGTGCTGGCAAAGTCATTGCCGGCGTTGGGGCCGTCGTCGTCCAGGCCTGCAAGGCCGGGGCGGCCACCGGGTTGGTACAGCGGATTTTCCGGGTCGAGTTCACGGCCCAGTTCGGCAACGCGGGCCCAGTCGGGGCCTTGGCCGTCGGTCAGCTTGAAGACATCCTGCGCCACGGCTTCCAGGGCCTTGCGGTCCTGGCGCTTGGCATAGATCTCGCCCAGCTTCACGTGCACCGACGTGCGGTCGGGGTTGTGGCGCACCGCTTCCTTGAGGATTTCCTCGGCCTGCAGGTCACGGCCGTAGGCCAGGTACACATCGGCTTCCGCCACGGGATCGACGTCGCCGCCCGCGTCGAGCTGGCTGGGCGAATACGCCATCGACGAGCCCGTGCTCAGCTGGCTGCTGGCCGTGTCCACACGCTGGCCACCGCTCGCTCCGAAGAACGAGTCCGGCTGCAGCTTGCTCTCCATGAAGGAGCTGTCCACCCCCTGGTTGTTGCGGCGGTTCTGCACCGTGCGATAGGCCCCATAGCCCAGCAGCAGGGCCAGCAGAGCCCCGCCTGCCAACGGCAGGATCGGATCGTCGAACAGGCTGGAGAGAAAACCGGGCTCTTCTGGCGCAGGCGCTGGTGCCGGCACAGCGGCCGGCGCAGGCTGGGGCGCGGCAGCGACAACGGGAGCCGATGCAGCGGCAGCCGATTCCGAGGCTGCGCTGGTGGCGTCGCTGGCTGGAGCTGCGGCCACAGGGGTCGCGGGAGCAGCAGGAGCGCTCGCGGCACTGGCTGCAGCTTGCGGGGCAGGGGCGGGGGCAGGGGCTGCGGCGGTCGGCACGACAGCGCCCGTGGCAACGGTTGCACCGGTGGCAGCGCTGGCCGCAGCGGCTGGCGCGCCAGCGCCTGCAGCGACCGGGGCGGAGGCCGTGCCGAGCTTGTTGAGGTCGGAAATGTTCTTCGACAGCTCGGCCATGCGGGCCGAAGCGGCGCTGGCCTGTTTGTCCTTGGCCACTTGGTCTTCGGCGGCCTTCTGTCCTTGCATTGCACCCTTGGACAGGGTGAGCTTGTCCGGAGCGGCGGTGGCCGGTTTCTTGTCTTCGACCTGGGCCTGGACCTTGCCGCTGGCGGAGCGTTCTGCCGCAGCCACTTCGGCCGAGGGCGCTGCGCCTGCGAGGCGGCGGCGGAAATCGTTGAAGTCGCGGCTTTGCGCGGCAATGATCTGGCGTGCCTCGCCCGGCGGAGTGGCGCGTGCCTGGGTTTCATCGGGCAGTTGCAGTACGGCGCCCGATTTGAGCCGGTTCACGTTGCCACGGATGAAGGCATCTGGGTTGGAGCGCATCATCGCCACCAGCATCTGGTCAAGCGATACGCCAGCGGGGCGATTGGCGGCGGCCAGACGGCCTGCCGTATCGCCGGCCTGCACGGTGACCGTGCCGCCAGTGGCTGCAGGAGCAGCGGCGGGTGCCGGAGCCGGAGCCGGGCGCGGTGCGGCGGCTGGGCGCGGTGAAGCGGCCGGAGAAGCCGCCTGGGACGTGGCGGATTCAGTGTTTCGTGGCGTGCGCGTGGCCGGTGCTGCTGCGATAGGTGCTGGCGCCGTCACCTGAGGCGAGGCTGTCACCGTGGCCGGTGGACGGCGCAGCGCTGGCGGATCGAACAGCATGGTGTAGCTGCGCACGATCTGGCCGGAGCTCCACGTGGCATCGAGCACCAGATCGACGAACGGGTCGTTGACGGGGCGATCGCTGGTGAGCTGCAGCACCATCGAACCGTCGCTGCGGCGTTGCAACTGCACGCGAAGGGTGTTGAGCGCTGGTGACACTTCCATCCCCTGCGCGCGGAACACCTGCGGCGAGGCTGGCGCCGCTCGGAGCGAATCCGCTTCGGCGGCCGTGATCTGGGGCAACTCGATCTCGGCGCGCAGTGGCTCGCCGAGGGCGGACTGCACAGTGAGGCGGCCCAGGGCGAGAGCATTCGCATCGGTGGCATACAGGCCGGCCGACATGACGGCCGCGGCGGCCAGGATTGAGAGTTTCCAACGATGCATGTGTGCCATCAACAAAAGAGGATTGTGCGGTCCGTCAGGACGCCAGATTTAGGGGCGTTTGGTTCCGCACCTAAGCGTGAAAATATGTAAAAAGCACAATAGCATCAATGTTTTGCACTGACAAGCTGAGCCAAGGCGCAACCTTTGGGCGCCTTCCAGAAGAGCAATGTGCACTGCAGCAATGTTGTCAAAGGACAACGAGCCGTAACAAAACGTTGGTGCATACAGGCGCTGACCCCAGTGCGGTGTCAGCGCCCGCCGCGTCATTCGGCCAGCAGAATGCGCAGCATGCGGCGCAGCGGCTCGGCGGCGCCCCAGAGCAGTTGGTCGCCGATCGTGAACGCGCCGATGTATTCCGGTCCCATCGCCATCTGGCGGATGCGGCCCACGGGAATCGTCATGGTGCCGGTGACCGCCACCGGGGTCAGGTCCTTCAGCGTGGCCTCGCGCGTGTTGGGCACGACCTTCACCCACTCGTTGTCAGCGGCGATCATGGCTTCGAGGTCGGCCACGGGGACGTGCTTCTTCAGCTTGAAGGTCAGCGCCTGGCTGTGGCAGCGCATGGCGCCAACCCGCACGCAGAAACCGTCCACGGGCACTGCCGGAGTGCCGAAGCCTTCGCCCTGGCCCATGATCTTGTTCGTCTCGGCCATGCCCTTCCACTCTTCCTTGGACATGCCGTTGCCCAGATCCTTGTCGATCCAGGGGATCAGGCTGCCGCCCAGCGGCACGCCGAAATTGGCGGTTTCCGAATCGGAGAGGCTGCGCTGCTTGGCGATCACCTTGCGGTCGATTTCGAGGATGGCGCTCTTGGGGTCGTCCAGCAGGGAGCGCACTTCCGCGTTCAGCGTGCCGTACTGGGTGAGCAATTCACGCATGTGCTGGGCGCCGCCGCCGCTGGCTGCCTGATAGGTCTGCGTGCTCATCCATTCGACGAGGCCGGCCTTGTAGAGCGCGCCCACGCCCATCAGCATGCAGCTCACGGTGCAATTGCCGCCGATCCAGTTCTTGCCGCCGTTGGCCAGGGCATCCTGGATGACGGGCAGGTTGACTGGGTCCAGCACAATGACCGCGTCTTCCTTCATGCGCAGGGTGGAGGCGGCATCGATCCAGTGGCCGTTCCAGCCCGCATCGCGCAGCTTGGGGAACACTTCGGTCGTGTAGTCGCCGCCCTGGGCGGTCAGGATGATGTCGCAGCGCTTGAGGGCGTTGATGTCGAAGGCGTCCTGGAGCGTGGTCTCGTTCTTCGCCTGCGCGGGGGCCTTGCCGCCTGCGTTCGACGTCGAGAAGAAAACGGGCTCGATGAGACCGAAATCGCCTTCGGCCTGCATGCGGTCCATCAATACGGAGCCGACCATGCCGCGCCAGCCGACCAAACCTACCAACTTGCTCATTTCAACGCCCCTATTCAGTTTAAGAAACAGTACCCAACCGGGACTTTTCGCCTGGCTCGTCTGGCCAGGAAGGGCGCACGACGAACCAGGCTGGGTCAGCCCTTAATGGTCGTGGTTTTGGTGGTGGTTGCGCGCTCGGCCCCACCGGCCAGGGCGGCAGGTGCGGTGTTCAGGGCGAACGGGCGGGCGGCAAACATAGGCGCGGATTGTAGCGGATGGCCTTTTGTCCGCGGTGCGTTTTTTGAAAGGTCAGGAAGGAGGCGGGTGGCTAACCCCGCCCCCTTTTTTTCCGGCTGCAAGGCAACGCGGCGATGCAGTAACCCGTTGCCAGCAGCCGTGCTGTGATCAGCCCAGCGCCTTCACCACCGCGTCGCCCATTTGCGCCGTGCCCACCTTCGTGGTGCCTTCGCTCCAGATGTCCGGCGTACGCAGACCTTCGGCCAGCACCTTCTGCACGGCCGCTTCGATGCGCTGGGCGGCGGCTTCCTGGTTCAGGCTGAAGCGCAGCATCATCGCGGCGCTCAGGATGGTGGCCAGCGGATTGGCCACACCCTTGCCGGCGATGTCGGGGGCGCTGCCGTGGCTTGGCTCGTACAGGCCCTGGTTCTTGCTGTTGAGGCTGGCCGAGGGCAGCATGCCGATGGAGCCGGTGAGCATCGATGCTTCGTCCGACAAAATGTCGCCGAACATGTTGCCGGTGACCACCACGTCGAACGCCTTGGGCGCCTTCACCAGTTGCATGGCCGCGTTGTCCACGTACATGTGCTGCAGTTCCACGTCAGGGTACTGCTGGCCCACTTCGGTGACCACGTCTTTCCAGAACTGGAAGGTTTCCAGCACGTTGGCCTTGTCCACGCTAGTGACCTTCTTGCTGCGCTTGCGTGCGGCCTGGAAGGCGACGTGGGCGATGCGCTCGATCTCGGGCTTGGAGTAGCGCATGGTGTCGAACGCTTCCTCGGCCCCGGGAAAGTGCCCGTCGGTGGCCACGCGGCGGCCGCGTGGCTGGCCGAAATAGATGTCACCCGTCAGCTCGCGGATGATGAGGATGTCCAGGCCCGAAATCAGCTCGGGCTTGAGGCTCGAAGCGCCCACCAGTTGCTCGTAGCAGATGGCGGGGCGGAAGTTAGCGAACAGGCCCATGTTCTTGCGCAGGCCCAGGATGGCCTGCTCGGGGCGCAGGGGCCGGTCGAGCTTGTCGTACTTCCAGTCGCCCACGGCGCCGAACAGCACGGCGTCGGCCTGCTGCGCCAGCTTCAGCGTGGCTTCGGGCAGCGGGTGGCCGTGGGCCTCGTACGCGGCGCCGCCGACCAGGGCGGACTCCATCTCGAACGGAAGGCCCAGCACGTCCAGCACCTTGACGGCCTCTGCCACGATTTCCGTGCCGATGCCGTCGCCCGGCAGAACTGCGATTTTCATGTCTTTGCTTCTCTTTCTATAGCTACCTGCCCTAGTGCTTATTGCGCTGGGGACCGATTGGATACTTGATGTTGGGCTGCTGCCGGACAGGTCAGCCCGCCATGGTGTGGGCCAGCCAGGGCTTGGTGGCCAGGCGCTGGGCCTCGAACGCCTTGATCTTGTCGGACTGGCGCAGGGTCAGGCCGATGTCGTCGAAGCCGTTCAGCAGGCAGTATTTGCGGAAGGCGTTCACCTCGAACGGAATCTCTTCGCCCACGGCCTCGTCGCGGTTCTTGCGCACGATCACCTGGCGATCCAGGTCGATGGTGAGCTGGTAGCCGGGGAAGGCTTGCACTTCATCGAACAGCTTCGCCACGGTGGCTTCGGGCAGCACGATCGGCAGCAGGCCATTCTTGAAGCAGTTGTTGAAGAAGATGTCCGCGAAGCTCGGCGCGATCACCGCGCGAAAGCCATATTGGTCCAGCGCCCACGGTGCGTGTTCGCGGCTCGATCCGCAGCCGAAATTCTTGCGTGCCAGCAGGATGGAGGCACCGGCGTAGCGCGGCTGGTTGAGCACGAAGTCCGGGTTGGGCTTGCGGCTGGCTGGGTCCTGGCCCGGTTCGCCGTGGTCCAGGTAGCGCCATTCGTCGAACAGGTTCACGCCGAAGCCGGTCTTCTTGATCGACTTCAGGAACTGCTTGGGAATGATGGCGTCGGTGTCGACGTTCTCGCGGTCCATGGGAGCCACGAGACCTTGGTGGAGGGTGAATTTCTGCATGGTGTGTGTCCGGAAAAAAGGGCAGGAGACGGCGGCCTTTACTGGCCGTTGCTCCAGGTGCCGCCCTTGATGGCGGCGGAGGAGGTTTCGCAGGCCTTGCGCTTTTCCTTCGCCGCTTCGGGCGACAGGTCGTAGTAGTAGGCGTCCAGAGGCTGACCCATCAGCCCTTTGCAGGCACCGCTGGCCGGCCGGGGGCATTGCGCCACCAGGGTGACTTTGCCGGCCTTGCCTCCCATCTGGGCCGAGGCCTGCGCCAAGCCGTCGCAGCTTGCCTTGAGCTGACCGGCCGGAATGCTGCCGGTGAACTCCATGCAGTCTTTGACCGGCACGGTTTTGCCGCCGGCGGCAACGCTGCCTTCGATCACGCAGGCGCGGTCGGCTGCCATTGCGGCGGCGGAACCGCCGAGCAGCAGCGCAGCCACGAGCGGCCATGCGACCCGGCTGCGGCGGCCGTGGCCGAGGGGTGCCTGCCCGGTCATTTGGCCGCCCGCTCGATGGCGCCGCCGGCGCGCTGCACGTCCTGGCCCATGCCTTTGACGGTGTTGCAGCCGGCCAGCAGGCAAGCCAGGGCCAGGGTCAAAAGGGTGGCGATCTTGTTCATGGCGAATGTCCTGGAATGGGGAAAAAAGCGCTGCGCGGCGTTCAGGTGAACTGGCGCACGTCCACGAAATGCCCGTGCACGGCAGCCGCAGCGGCCATGGCCGGCGACACCAGGTGCGTGCGTCCGCCCGCGCCCTGGCGGCCTTCGAAGTTGCGGTTGCTGGTGGAGGCGCAGCGCTCGCCGGGCTCCAGCCGGTCGGCATTCATCGCCAGGCACATCGAGCAGCCGGGCTCGCGCCATTCGAAGCCTGCGGCCTTGAAGATCTCGTGCAGCCCCTCGCGCTCGGCCTGTTCCTTCACGAGGCCCGAGCCTGGCACCACCATCGCCAGCTTGATGTTCTTGGCCACTTTCTGGCCGAGCTTCTTCACCACGGCGGCGGCTTCGCGCATGTCTTCGATGCGGCTGTTGGTGCACGAACCGATGAACACCTTGTCCACGAAGATGTCGTTCAGCGCCTTGCCCGGCTCCAGGTTCATGTAGGTGAGCGCGCGCTCCATGGCGCCGCGCTTGTTGGCGTCCTTTTCCTTGTCGGGATCGGGCACGCGGGCATCCACGCCCAGCACCATTTCGGGCGACGTGCCCCAGGTGATCTGCGGCACGATGTCCGCCGCGTTCAGCGTCACCACGGTGTCGAAGTGCGCGTCGGCGTCCGACTGCAGCGTCTTCCAGTAGGCGACGGCCTGGTCCCACTCGACGCCGGTGGGCGACAGCGGACGGCCCTTGACGTAGTCGATCGTCTTGTCGTCCACCGCCACCAGGCCGGCGCGCGCGCCTGCTTCGATGGCCATGTTGCAGACGGTCATGCGGCCTTCCACCGACAGCGCGCGAATCGCGGGGCCCGCGAATTCGATGGTGTAGCCCGTGCCGCCGGCCGTGCCGATCTTGCCGATGATGGCCAGCACGATGTCCTTGGCCGTGACGCCGGGCGCGGTCTGCCCGTCCACCCGCACCAGCATGTTCTTGGCCTTCTTGGCCAGCAGGGTCTGCGTGGCCATCACGTGTTCGACCTCGCTGGTACCGATACCGTGGGCCAGCGCTCCGAAGGCGCCGTGCGTGCTGGTGTGGCTGTCGCCGCACACCACCGTCATGCCCGGCAGGGTGGCGCCGTTCTCCGGGCCGATCACATGGACGATGCCCTGGCGCTTGCTCATGAACGGAAAGAACGCCGCGGCGCCCACTTCGGCGATGTTCTTGTCCAGCGTGGTGATCTGCTCCTTGCTGATCGGGTCGGTGATGCCGTCATAGCCGAGTTCCCAGCCGGTGGTCGGCGTGTTGTGGTCGGCCGTGGCCACGATGGAGCTCACGCGCCAGACCTTGCGGCCGGCCTGGCGCAGGCCCTCGAACGCCTGCGGGCTGGTCACCTCGTGCACCAGATGGCGGTCGATGTAGAGGATGGCAGTGCCGTCTTCTTCAGTGTGGACGACGTGCTCGTCCCAGATCTTGTCGTACAGGGTGCGTCCCATGGCAGTCTCTTTTGGTGGGTTTCAGGTGGGGTGGGTGATTTTAGGAAGGCTCTGGCGGCAAGGGTGCCACCAAGTGTTCGACCAGCAGCCGGGCCGTGACGGGAAGGGTGTCGAAGTCGCGCGCCACCAGGCGCAGTTCGCGCTGGCTCCAGGGCTCGTCCAGTGCGACGGACTGCAACTGGCCCACGCCGTGCATCAGGGCGAAGGCCCGGTCCGGCAGCAGGCCAATGCCCAGGCCGTTGTCGATCATGCGGCACATGGCATCGAGCCCCGTGACCTGGATGCGCTGGCGCAGCGGCCGGCCCGCCCGCGCGGCGGCTTGCTGCATGGCCAGGCTGATGCTGCTGTTGGCCTGCAGGCCGACGATGTCCCAGTCGAGCAATGCTTCGAATTTAATAGCAGACTCCCGGTACAGGATATGCCCCCGGGGCACAACGAGCACCAGGCGGTCGCGGCGGTAGGGGCGGCTTTGCAGCCCCTCGGGGTCGGCGGCGGTGCCGGTGTGGCACAGACCCAGGTCGGCCGCCCCCTCCCGCACTGCCTGGAGCACGTCGGGACTCAGGTGCTCTTGCAGGTCGATCTTGACCTGGCTGTGTGCGCGCGCGAAGGCGCCCAGGTCTTCAGGCAGAAACTGCACGATGGCCGAGATGTTGGCGTGCATGCGCACATGGCCGCGCACGCCATCGGCGTATTCGCTCAACTCGCCCTGCATGCGCTCCAGGCCGAACAGCACGGTGCGGGCGTGGTGCAGCAGGCTTTCGCCAGCAGGGGTGAGCGTGACTCCGCGGCTGTGCCGGTAGAGCAGGGCGGTATCCACCGCGGTTTCGAGATCGGACAGGCGCTTGCTGACGGCGGAGGCGGCAATGAACTCCCGCTCCGCCGCACGACCGATGCTTCCCAGCTCGCAGACGGCTACGAACAGCTGCAGCGAGGTGAGGTCGATTCGGCGCGCAAAACTGCGCTCGGAGCTTTTCATCGTGGTTGGAGAATTCTCTGTTGGAGAGATTGGCTGCATTTTCCCCCAATGGATGCCTTGTCAGCCATCGCAGAGCGCGATGGCTTTGCTGCCCATCCGCGCAAAAAAAAAGGCGCCCGAAGGCGCCGTTTGCAGAAAAGGGGCTTGTGCCAATCAGCTGAACAGGTTCTTCAGCCGATCGGTCCAGCTTTCGCCGCTGGGGGAATGCTTGGCGCCGCCCTTCTTGAGCGACTCCTCCAGTTCACGCAGCAGCTTGCGCTGGTGCTCGGTCAGCTTGACCGGCGTTTCGACCGCGATGTGGCAGTACAGGTCACCGGGGTAGCTGGCCCGCACGCCCTTGATCCCCTTGCCCCGCAGCCGGAACTGCTTGCCGGCCTGGGTGCCTTCCGGAATGTCGATGGCCGCCTTGCCTTGCAGCGTGGGCACTTCGATCTCGCCACCCAGCGCGGCCGTGATGAAGCTCACCGGCACCTGGCAATGCAGGTCGTCGCCATCGCGCTCGAAGATGTCGTGCTTCTTGAGCCGGATCTCGATGTACAGGTCGCCCGGCGGGCCGCCATTGGTGCCCGGTTCGCCGTTGCCCGTGCTGCGAATGCGCATGCCGTCGTCGATGCCGGCAGGGATCTTCACTTCCAGCGTCTTCTGCTTCTTGACCTTGCCCTGGCCGTGGCACGTGGTGCAGGGCTCGGGAATGATCTTGCCGGTGCCGCGGCAGTGTGGGCAGGTCTGCTGCACGCTGAAGAAGCCCTGGCGCATCTGCACCGTGCCGGCGCCAGCACAGGTGGTGCAGGTCTTTGCGCTGGTGCCGGGCTTGGCGCCGCTGCCGTGGCAGGTCTCGCACGATTCCCACGAGGGAATGCGGATCTGCGCGTCCTTGCCCTTGGCCGCCTCTTCGAGGGTGACCTCCATCGCGTAGCTCAGGTCGCTGCCGCGATAGACCTGACGCCCGCCCTGACCACGGCCGCGCGCGCCGCCCTGGCCGAACATGTCGCCGAAGATGTCGCCGAAGGCCTCGGCAAAACCACCGAAGCCTTCCGCGCCCGCGCCGCCGGGGCCGCGCATGTTCGGGTCCACGCCCGCATGGCCGTACTGGTCGTAGGCCGCCCGTTTTTGCGGGTCGGAGAGCATCTCGTAAGCCTCCTTGGCTTCCTTGAACCGCTCTTCGGCAGGCTTGGCCGCTTCACCCTGATTGCGGTCAGGGTGGTGCTTCATCGCCAGCTTGCGATAGGCCTTCTTGATCTCTTCGTCCGAGGCGTTCTTTGGAACGCCCAGAACTTCGTAAAAGTCTCTCTTGGACATGGTCTTTCCGAGCTCGGTTGGAACAGGAACGCCGCGCTGACCCCTGTGCAGGGCCCGGCGCGGCGGCTAGTCGGGCACGCGAGCGCGCTCAGCCTTTCTTCACTTCCTTCACTTCAGCGTCCACCACGTTGTCGTCGTGCGGTGCTGCGCCGGCGGACGACGAGGCGCCGCCCTGAGGCGCCGCACCTTCCGCGCCACCCTGGGCTGCCGCCTGTGCGGCTTGGGCATCGGCGTACATCTTCTCGCCCAGCTTCTGGCTGGCGGCCATCAGCGCGGTCGTCTTCTCGTCGATGGCAGCCTTGTCCTCGCCCTTGAGCACGTCTTCCAGGGCCTTCACGGCGGACTCGATCTGCTCCTTTTCGGAGGCGTCGAGCTTGTCGCCATGTTCGGCCAGGCTCTTGCTCACGCTGTGCACGGCGGCTTCGCCCTGGTTGCGGGCCTGGACCAGTTCCAGCTTCTTCTTGTCGTCGGCCGCGTTCAGTTCGGCGTCCTTCACCATCTTCTGGATCTCTTCTTCCGACAGACCCGAGTTCGCCTTGATGGTGATCTTGTTTTCCTTGCCCGTGCCCTTGTCCTTGGCGCCCACATGCAGGATGCCGTTCGCGTCGATGTCGAAGCTCACTTCGATCTGCGGCACGCCGCGGCCGGCCGGTGGAATGCCTTCCAGGTTGAACTCGCCCAGCAGCTTGTTGGCGCTGGCCAGCTCACGCTCGCCCTGGAACACCTTGATCGTCACGGCCGGCTGGTTGTCGTCGGCGGTCGAGAAGGTCTGTGCGAACTTCGTGGGGATCGTGGTGTTCTTGCTGATCATCTTGGTCATCACGCCACCCAGCGTTTCGATGCCCAGCGACAGCGGCGTCACGTCCAGCAGCAGCACGTCCTTGCGGTCGCCCGACAGCACCTGGCCCTGGATCGCGGCGCCCACGGCCACGGCTTCGTCAGGGTTCACGTCCTTGCGGGGGTCCTTGCCGAAGAATTCCTTGACCTTGTCCTGCACCTTGGGCATGCGGGTCATGCCGCCGACCAGAATCACGTCATGGATGTCGGACACGCTGATGCCGGCGTCCTTGATGGCCGTGCGGCAAGGCGCGATCGTGCGTTCGATCAGCTCTTCCACCAGGGCTTCGAGCTTGGCGCGCGTGAGCTTGATGTTCAGGTGCTTCGGGCCCGACGCGTCTGCCGTGATGTAGGGCAGGTTGATGTCGGTCTGCGCACTGTTGGACAGCTCGATCTTGGCCTTTTCGGCGGCTTCCTTCAGGCGCTGCAGGGCCAGCACGTCGCGGGACAGGTCCACGCCCTGGTCCTTCTTGAACTCGGAAATGATGTAGTCGATGATGCGCTGGTCGAAGTCTTCGCCGCCCAGGAACGTGTCGCCGTTGGTGGACAGCACTTCGAACTGCTTTTCGCCATCGACGTCGGCGATTTCGATGATGGACACGTCGAACGTGCCGCCGCCCAGGTCATACACGGCGATCTTGCGGTCGCCCTTTTCCTGTTTGTCCAGGCCGAAGGCCAGGGCCGCAGCGGTGGGCTCGTTGATGATGCGCTTGACGTCCAGGCCCGCGATGCGGCCGGCGTCCTTGGTGGCCTGGCGCTGGGCGTCGTTGAAGTACGCAGGCACCGTGATGACGGCTTCCGTCACCGGCTCGCCCAGGTAGTCCTCGGCCGTCTTCTTCATCTTGCGCAGGATGTCGGCGCTCACTTGCTGGGCCGAGATCTTGTTGCCGCGCACTTCGACCCAGGCGTCGCCGTTGTCGGCCGCCGTGATCTTGTAGGGCATCAGGTCGATGTCCTTTTGCACTTCCTTTTCGGTGAACTTGCGGCCGATCAGGCGCTTGATGGCGTACAGCGTGTTCTGCGGGTTGGTCACGGCCTGGCGCTTGGCCGAGGCGCCCACCAGCACTTCGCCGTCTTCCTGGTAAGCCACGATGGAGGGCGTGGTGCGCGCGCCTTCCGAGTTTTCAATCACCCGAGTGGTGTTGCCTTCCATGATCGACACGCAGCTGTTGGTCGTGCCCAGATCGATGCCAATGATTTTTCCCATGTTGTTCTCCGAGATTTTGAAAAAGATTTGGATGCCGATAACTTGTGGATAACTTCGCAGGCTTCAAGCCGTCGCCTGCAGTTTTTCTTCCGGTTGGCGGTCGCTCACTTAGGCGCGGACACCGTCACCAGGGCCGGGCGCAGCACGCGCTCGGCGATCACATAGCCCTTTTGCAGCACGGACACGACCGTGTTGGGCTCCTGCTCGGCGGGCACCATGCTGATCGCCTGGTGCTGGTGCGGGTCGAACTTGTCGCCGGCATTGGGGTTGATGGCCAGCACCTTGTTGCGCTCCAGGGCGGAGGTCAGCTGGCGCAGCGTGGCGTCCGAGCCTTCGCGCAATTGCTCGATCGTCGCGTCCTTGATGGCCAGGGCCGCGGCCAGGCTGTCGGCCACGGGCAGCATGCTTTCCGCGAAGCTCTCGATGCCGAACTTGCGGGCCTTGGAGATTTCTTCCTCGGCGCGGCGGCGGGCGTTTTCGGCTTCGGCCTTGGCGCGCAGGAATTGGTCGGCCAGATCGGCGCTCTTGGCCTTGAGTTCGGCCAGTTCGCCCTGCAGGCGGCTCAGTTCATCGGAGGCATGCGCCGCCATCGCGGCTTCGACTTCTTCAGGGGCAGGGGCGGCATCCCCATGAGAGGCGGTGGCTGGATTGTGTTGATCGGACATGTCGATTTCTTCTGAAAGTGAACGGTACGCGCGGCACATGGGTGCCACCCGGCGGATTTCAAGCGAAAAGGCGCCGCTTGCACGCAGATGCGTCGGGCTGGCGTCAGTCAGGCCGGCGTGAGTGTACAAGCCAGCGACCCTGAGGCTATAATCGCCGGCTTTGCCTTGCCATACCGCTTCTAGACGCAGCGGGTGGCTTCATCCACAAGGAGATTGCATGCGTCACTACGAAATCATTTTGTTGATCCACCCGGATCAAAGCGAACAAGTTCCAGCCATGCTGGAGCGCTACAAGGGCATGATCGTCGCCGGCGGCGGCAAGGTGCACCGCGTGGAAGACTGGGGCCGTCGTCAACTGGCGTACCTGATCAACAAGCTGGCCAAGGCGCACTACCTGTGCGTGAACATCGAAGCCGACCAGACCGTGATGGCTGAACTGGAGCACGCCTTCAAGTTCAACGACGCCGTTCTGCGCCACCTGACGGTTCAGAAGAAGAAGGCCGACACGGGTCCTTCCTCAATGATGAAGACCGTCGAGCGCGAAGAAGCCCGCAAGGCCAGCCAGGCCGAGTTCGCCGCTTCGGGCGAGCGCTGATCCATCGTCTGGAGGAGTGGAAAACCGCGTTGTCCTCACCGCCTGTATCGCCGAGGCACAGCCCCTGCGCTACACGCCCGCTGGTCTCCCGGCGCTGGATCTGAAGCTCGAACACGGGTCTCAGCAGCAAGAAGCCGGTGCACAGCGCGAGGTCAAGGCCGTTGTGAAGGCCATCGCTTTCGGCGCGCTCGCCGAGCGGTTGGCAAGACAGGCGCTAGGGAGTCTCTGGATATTCCGGGGGTTTCTGGCAACGTCGCGCAACGGCAAGGGTCTGGTGTTCCACATCCAGGATATTCAACAAGATTAATTTTCAAGAGGTCCGTCAATGGCCACGTTCAAGAAATTCAACAAAGACAAGCGCCCGAAGCGCAACACCCAGTCGCTGCTGTTCAAGCGCAAGCGCTTTTGCCGCTTCACCGTCGCCGGTGTGGAAGAGATCGACTACAAGGATGTCGACACCCTGCGCGATTTCATCGCTGAAAACGGCAAGATCATCCCCGCACGCCTGACCGGCACGCGCGCCATCTACCAGCGTCAGCTGAACACCGCCATCAAGCGCGCGCGCTTCCTGGCACTGGTGCCTTACAGCGACCAGCACAAGATCTAAGGAGCACCAGTCATGCAAATCATCCTGCTCGACAAGGTTGTGAACCTCGGCAACCTCGGCGAAATCGTCAAGGTCAAAGACGGCTATGCCCGTAACTTCCTGATTCCTTCGGGCCGCGCCCGCCGCGCTACCGAATCGGCCAAGGCCGAGTTCGAAGCCAAGCGCGCCGAACTGGAAAAGGCCGCTGCCGCCAAGCTGGCAGAGTCCCAAGCCCAAGGCGAAAAGCTCGGCGGTTCGACCGTCAAGCTGACGCAAAAGGCTGGCGTGGACGGCCGCCTGTTCGGTTCTGTGACGAACCACGACATCGCCGAAGAGCTGAACAAGCAAGGCTACAAGGTCGTGAAGTCGCAGATCCGCCTGCCCAACGGCCCGATCAAGGTCGTTGGCGACAACACGGTGAGCGTGGCTCTGCACACCGATGTGGTGGTGGACGTGACCGTGTCGGTCTACGGCGAAACCGCCTAAAGAAAAGCGCTGCCTCTGGCATCGATCGTGAAGCCGCCCTCGGGCGGCTTTCGCGTTTCTGGCGCGTTGTTCCATGCACCGGTCGCCCACCGGCTGTGAACAGCTTGTCCACAGACTTGTCATCTCCAGTCTTCCGTTTTCCAGTCTTATCTGCCTGACGTGAATCCACCGCGCGCGCCGCGAGAGGACCTTTTGCCATGACCCTCGAGTCCCTTTCCATCGACCAGGACTTCGCTCCGGCGCCGGACCGCGAAGTCGCGCAGTTGCGCGTGCCGCCGCATTCTCTGGAGGCCGAATCCAGCGTGCTGGGCGGCCTGCTGCTGGACAACATGGCCTGGGACCGGGTGGGCGATCTGCTCGTGGACAGCGATTTCTACCGGCACGAGCACCAGCTCATCTATTCGGCCATCGGCACGATGGTGAACGCCAGCAAGCCCGCCGACGTGATCACGGTGTACGAGCGGCTGCAGAGTCTGGGCAAGACCGAGGAGATCGGTGGGCTGGCGTACCTCAACAGCCTGGCGCAGTACGTGCCGAGCGCCAGCAACATCCGGCGGTACGCCGAAATCGTGCGGGAGCGCTCGATCCTGCGCAAGCTGGTCACGGCGAGCGACGAGATCTCCACCAACGCCTTCAACCCCAAGGGCAAGACGGTCGAGCGCATTCTGGACGAGGCCGAGCAGAAGATCTTCGCCATCGGCGAAGAAGGCTCGCGCATGAAGCAGGGCTTCCAGTCACTCGACACGCTGGTGGTGGACCTGCTGGACCGTGTCCAGGAAATGGCGGACAACCCGGTGGACGTGACGGGCGTGCCGACCGGCTTTGCCGACCTGGACCGCATGACGTCGGGCCTGCAGGCCGGCGACATGGTGGTGCTGGCGGCGCGTCCGTCAATGGGCAAGACCTCGTTCGCGGTGAACATCGCCGAGCACGTGGCGCTCAACGAAGGCCTGCCCGTCGCCATCTTCTCGATGGAAATGGGCGCCGCCCAATTGGCGGTGCGGATCGTGGGCTCCATCGGCCGCGTGAACCAGGGCAACCTGCGCACCGGAAAGCTCACCGACGAGGAGTGGCCGCGCCTGACCGAGGCGATCGAGCGCCTGCGCACGGTGTCGCTGCACATCGACGAGACGCCTGGCCTCACGCCCAGCGAACTGCGCGCCAACGCGCGCCGGCTGGCACGCCAGTGCGGCAAGCTCGGATTGATCGTGGTCGATTACCTGCAGCTCATGAGCGGCTCGGGCTCGTCCAGTTCGGACAACCGTGCGACCGAGCTGGGCGAAATCTCCCGGGGCCTCAAGATGCTGGCCAAGGAGCTTCAGTGCCCCGTGATCGCGCTGTCGCAGCTCAACCGTTCGGTGGAGCAGCGCACCGACAAGCGGCCGATGATGTCCGACCTGCGCGAGTCGGGCGCCATCGAGCAGGATGCCGACATCATCATGTTCATCTATCGCGACGACTACTACAACAAGGACAGCAAGGAGCCGAACGTGGCCGAGGTCATCATCGGCAAGCAGCGGAACGGCCCCACCGGCACGGTGAAGCTGTTCTTCCAGAAGAACCAGACGCGCTTCGAAAATCTCGCCATGGGTTCCGGCGACGATTTCTAGCGTTTCAGGTCAAAAAGCCCTCCAGCGCATATTCCCCTAGGGAGCATTGCTATAAATTAAATAGCAAACGCCTTGAGGAAGTGCGAAGGAGCCCATCAGGGACTGCCCAAGGCCCAGATCAGCAGTCCGACCGTTCCCGCGCCGATCAGCGACACGGCAATGGTCAAGCGCTGGCTGCGCACCCGCAGCGCATCCACCGCACGCACGAGCTGGGCGTTCTGCTCGGCCAGTGAACCGATCAGCACGGCCGACGCCTGCTGCTCGGCCTCCAGCGCCTGTACCCGCTGGCGCAGCGCGGCCAGGCCGTCCTCCGTGCCGTTCGGCAAAGGCGCGGCCGTCGTGGCCGGTCCTTTCTGTGTCTGACCCAGCAGCCGCCGGGCGGCCTGCAGGATCTGGGGCGTCGCTTCGATCACGTCGCCCCAGGGCACCAGCTTGAGCGCAGTCATCCATCCCACGGCCATTACCGGGTGCTCCCGTTCACAGCACTTCGCTGGCGAAGTCCGCCAGGCGTGAGCGCTCGCCGCGCGCCAGGGTGATATGACCGCTGTGCGGCCAGCCCTTGAAGCGGTCCACGGCGTAGGTCAGGCCGGAAGAGCCTTCGGTCAGGTAGGGCGTGTCGATCTGCGCCAGATTGCCCATGCAGATGATCTTGGTGCCCGGGCCTGCGCGCGTGATGAGCGTCTTCATCTGCTTGGGCGTCAGGTTCTGCGCCTCGTCGATGATCACGTACTTGTTCAGGAACGTGCGCCCGCGCATGAAGTTCATGCTCTTGATCTTGATGCGGCTGCGGATCAGCTCATTGGTGGCCGCGCGGCCCCATTCGCCAGCGTTGCCGCCGTCGCCCTTGGCCAGGAATTCGAGGTTGTCGTCCAGCGCGCCCATCCAGGGACCCATCTTTTCTTCCTCGGTGCCGGGCAGGAAACCGATGTCCTCGCCCACGCTCACGGTGGCGCGGGTCATGATGATCTCGGTGTAGCGGCGCTCGTCCAGCACCTGCGTGAGGCCGGCGGCCAACGCCATCAGCGTCTTGCCAGTGCCGGCCGTGCCGGTGAGGGTGACGAAATCGACCTCAGGGTCCATGAGCAGGTTCATGGCGAAGTTCTGCTCGCGGTTGCGCGTGTTCACGCCCCATACCGCGTTCTTGGCCGAGCCGTAGTCCTTGAGCGTTTGCAGCACAGCCGTGCGGTCGCGGATTTCGGTCACGCGGGCGAACAGGCTGGGCTCGCCGGGCGCTTCGAAATACACGAACTGGTTGATCATCAGTTGCGGCACCACCGGCCCGCCCACGCGGTAATAGGTGTGCACGCCGCTTTGCCAGCTCTCGACGTTCTTGCCGGTCTTGACCCAGAAGTCGGCCGGCAGCGCGAGCAGGCCGGAATACAGCAAGTCGCCGTCTTCCAGCGTCTTGTCGTTCTGGTAATCCTCGGCGTTCAGGCCGAGCGCGCGTGCCTTGACGCGCATGTTGATGTCCTTGGACACCAGCACGACTTCGCGAGGGGCATGCAGTTTGCGCAGGGCTTCGACAACGCCCAGGATCTGGTTGTCGGCCTTGCCCTGGGGCAGGCTGGTAGGCAGGCTGTAGTCGAGCGGGGCCGTCTGGAAATAAAGGCAACCGCCAGCGGCGCGCTGGCCGGTGGAGTCGAGCTTGAGCCCGCGCGCGATGTCGGCGCCCTGCGCGGCGGCCAGGGCGTCGAGCGTGCGGCTGGCCTGCCGGCCGTTGCGTGCGACCTCGGTCATGCCTTTTTTGTGGCCATCGAGTTCTTCGAGCACGATCATCGGCAGGAAGATGTCGTGTTCCTCGAAGCGGAAGAGGCTCGTCGGGTCGTGCAGCAACACGTTGGTGTCGAGCACGAACATCTTCTTGGGACCGTTGCTGCGCACCTTGCGGGCACGCGCGCCGGGCGATGCGATGGGGGCCGCTGCCGCTTCTGTGGCGGCGACCGGCGCCCGCGACTGGATCGGCTCGGCCGTGGCGGGTTCGCGGGCTTGCATGGGGGCGGCAGCCGGTGCTGGGGCGTTACGGCGTCGTGTCGACGGGTTGCGCTCTTGCGGCAAGGCAACGTCGTCCGCCATCGGTGCCGGGGCGCGAACTGCGGGGCTTTCCTGGCGTGGGGTTTCAGCGCGCGTGGCCTGCGTCGTGCGTGATGACGATTTGCGGGAGGCGCGGGGTGCGGGGGCTTCGACGGTTTCGGCGGGCTCGTCGGCGGTGTTCAGGTCCGCGCGGGCCGCGGTCTGGTGGTAGGCATCCGGGGAAAGCAGCGCGGCGCGCCGGGTGGGAGCGGGGGGCAGGGGCATGGTGCAATGGCCTCGAAGGGATGGTCAGAAAGCAAAAAGCCGCCTGGAGGCCAAGGCGGCTTGTTGGTGAAGGGAGGGCGTTGCGTTTCTCAGCAGCATCGACCCATTATGCATGCTCCCCATGACGGGCCGCGGAGCCATGCCGCAGCGCGATTAGGCAGCTTTCTTGAGGGCCTTGATGGACTTCACGGCCTTGAGGACTTCGTCCACATGGCCCGGCACCTTGAGGCCACGCCATTCCTGGGCGAGGATGCCGTCGGGGCCGACGAGGAACGTGCTGCGCTCGATGCCCTTGACCTTCTTGCCGTACATGATCTTGTTCTTGACCACGCCGAACATGTGGCACATTTTTTCTTCGGTGTCGGCGATCAGTTCGAACGGGAGTTCGAGCTTTTCCTTGAAGTCGTCGTGCGACTTCATGTTGTCGCGCGACACGCCGAAGACGGCGGCACCGGCCTTGACGAAGTCTTTGTACTTGTCGCGGAACTGCATGGCTTCTGTCGTGCAGCCAGGGGTGTTGTCCTTGGGATAGAAGTACAGGATCAGAACCTGGCCAAGGTGCGAGGTGTTAGAGACCTTGATCCCTCCGGTCGCGTTGGCTTCAAATTCAGGCAGGGGTTTGTTGACAACGATCGCCATGGCACTTCAATCTCTCTGGATGTAGTCGTTGAATAGCCGGGGGAGCGGTGTGTTATTGCTCTTGGAGGGCCCCCGACCGCAACCCGAGATTTTACCTTGAAACGGACTCTTTCGCGAATCGCAGTCTGTAACCAAGATACACAACTCAAGCAGAAGGTTCGAGCAGCAGGGCTGCGACCACGTTTCTGCCCTCTCCGGCGAGGATGTTGTAGGTGCGGCAGGCGGCCTGCGTGTCCATGGTTTCCAGCCCCATTCGCTTGGCCATCAGCGGCTGCAGCCAGGCGGGCGGCGGAAAGCGATTGCGCGAACCGCTGCCGAAAATGATGAGTTCGGCATCGAGTTCGGCCAGTTGCGCGAAATGCGCGGGCGTCAGGTCTTCGAAGTGCGTGCAGGCCCATTCCTGGCGCAGCCCGCGGGAGCCGAGGATCAGGCTGGTCGTGAGCTTTTCGCCATCCACGCCGATCCAGCCGGGGCCGTAGGCGCTGATGTTCTGCGTTTCGGAGCGGTCGGGCTGGAATTTCATGCGTCGGGGGCGGGGTGCGCCCGTTCGGGGAGAAAGGGTGCGCTGCAAGGGGCCAAGGGCCCCGGGGCGCTGCGGGAACTGTGGTCAAATTATAAGTTTCGCCAGAGAGGCAATGCCCTCTGGCGGGTCATCCCGCCCCGTGTCCGGCCCTCCGCTTTTTTCTGCCTGCGCATGAAGACCATCCATAAATCCGCAAAGCTCAGTAACGTTCTCTACGATGTCCGGGGCCCGATCGTGGACGCGGCCAAGCAGATGGAGGACGAGGGGCAGAAGATCATCAAGCTGAACATCGGCAACCTCGCGCCGTTCGGCTTCGACGCCCCCGAAGAGATCCAGCAGGACATGATCCGCAACCTGCCCAACTCGGCAGGCTATTCGGACAGCAAGGGCATCTTCGCGGCGCGCAAGGCCGTCATGCACTACAGCCAGCAGCAGGGCGTGGTGGGCGTGACGCTCGACGACATTTACCTGGGCAACGGCGCAAGCGACCTGATCGGCATGGCCACCAACGCGCTGCTCGACGATGGCGACGAACTGCTGGTGCCCGCGCCCGACTATCCGTTGTGGACGGCCGTCGCCAGCCTGTCGGGCGGCAAGCCCGTGCACTACGCCTGCGACGAAGCCAACGGCTGGATGCCCAACCTGGACGACATCCGCGCCAAGATCACGCCCCGCACCAAGGGCCTGGTGGTCATCAACCCCAACAATCCCACGGGCGCCCTGTATTCCGACGAACTGCTCAAGGCGCTCGTGGAAATCGCGCGCGAGCACGGCCTGGTGCTGCTCGCCGACGAGGTGTACGACAAGGTGCTGTACGACGGCGTGAAGCACACGGCGATGGCCAGCCTGTCCACCGACGTGCTGACGCTCACTTTCAATTCGCTGTCCAAGGCCTATCGCTCGTGCGGCTACCGCGCGGGCTGGATGGTGATCTCGGGCAACAAGGAAGTGGCCCGCGATTACATCGAGGGCATCAACATGCTCGCCAACATCAAGCTGGGCTCCAACGTGCCCGGCCAGTGGGCCATCCAGACGGCGCTGGGCGGCTACCAGAGCATCAACGACCTGGTCCGGGAAGGCGGGCGCCTGCGGCGCCAGCGCGACCTGGCCTATGAACTCATCTCGGCGATCCCGGGCGTGAGCTGCGTGAAACCCAAGGCGGCGCTCTACATGTTCCCCCGCCTGGACCCCGCGATGTACCCCATCGCCGACGACCGCCAATTCTTCATGGAGGTGCTGCGCGCCACGCGCGTGATGCTGGTGCAGGGATCGGGCTTCAACTATCCCGATCAGCAGCATTTCCGCATCGTGTTCCTGCCGCACGAAGACGATCTGCGGGTGGCCATCGGCCGCCTGGCGGACTTCCTCGCCAAGTACCGGCAGCAGCACGGCACCGTTTGAGTCCGTACTCCTATTTTCATAGCTGCCGGCGCTTATATATCAAGCGCTGCAGTGCAATTTGACTGGTAATTCGATCATGAAACCGATCCAAGTGGGCCTGCTGGGCATTGGCACCGTCGGCAGCGGCGTCTTCAACGTGCTGCAACGCAACCAGGAAGAAATTCGCCGCCGCGCCGGCCGTGGCATCGAAATCTCCATGGTGGCCGACCTGGATGCAGCGCGCGCCAAGACCGTCGTGGGCGACACCGCCCAGGTGGTGAGCGATGCGCGCGCCATCATCGCCAACCCCGACATCGACATCGTGGTCGAGCTCATCGGCGGCTACGGCATCGCCAAGGCGCTGGTGCTCGAAGCCATCGCTGCCGGCAAGCACGTGGTCACGGCCAACAAGGCGCTGCTGGCCGTGCACGGCACCGAGATCTTCGCGGCCGCTTCCGCCAAGGGCGTGATGGTGGCCTTCGAGGCCGCGGTGGCCGGAGGCATCCCCATCATCAAGGCGCTGCGCGAGGGCCTCACCGCCAACCGCATCCAGTGGATCGCCGGCATCATCAACGGCACCACGAACTTCATCCTGTCCGAGATGCGCGACAAGGGCCTCGATTTCGACGTGGTGCTGAAAGAGGCGCAGCGCCTGGGCTACGCCGAAGCCGATCCGACCTTCGACATCGAAGGCGTCGATGCTGCGCACAAGGCCACCATCATGTCCGCCATCGCCTTCGGCATTCCGGTGCAGTTCGACAAGGCCTATGTGGAAGGCATCACCAAGCTCGGCGCGGCCGACATCCGCTACGCCGAGCAACTGGGCTACCGCATCAAGCTGCTGGGCATCGCGAAGCGGCGCCAGGTGGCGGGCGCCGCGTCCGGCCAGGTCGATGGGGTGGAGCTGCGCGTGCACCCCACGCTGGTGCCCGCCAAGCGCCTGATCGCCAACGTGGAAGGCGCGATGAACGCCGTGGTCGTGCAGGGCGATGCTGTGGGCACCACGCTCTACTACGGCAAGGGCGCGGGCAGCGAGCCCACCGCCAGCGCCGTGATCGCCGACCTGGTGGACATCGCCCGCCTGGCCTCGGCCGACCCGGAACACCGCGTGCCGCACCTGGCCTTCCAGTCGCACACGCTCGACCAGGCCATGGGCACGCTGCCCGTGCTGCCCATGAGCGAAGTCGTCACCAGCTACTACCTGCGCCTGCGCGTGGCCGACGAAGCCGGCGTGCTCGCCAAGGTCACGGGCCTGCTGGCCACGGCCGGCATCAGCATCGATGCCGTACTGCAACGCGAAGCCGACGAGGTGGGCGGCGAGGGCTCCACGCAGACCGACCTGATCATCCTCACGCACGACACGCGCGAGGGCACGATGAACGACGCCATCGCGCAGATGCAGGCCCTGCCCACGGTGCTCGGCCCCATCACCCGCATCCGCAAGGAGGAGTTGAACTGATGCTGTACCTCTCGACCCGCGGTCACGCAGACCGCAAGCATTTCTGCGACATCCTGCTGGAGGGCCTCGCGCCCGATGGTGGGCTGTACCTGCCGGAGCGCTATCCGCAGATCGACGACGCGGCGCTCACCCGGCTGCGCAAGGCATACCACGAGCAGGGCTACGCGGAGCTGGCCTTTCAGATCCTGTCGCTGTACATCGACGACATTCCGGCGGCCGACCTCAAGGCCCTGTGCGAGAAGACGTACACGGCCGAGGTGTTCGGCACCGGCGAGATCGTGCCGCTGCGCCACCTGGAAAACAGCCTGTGGCTCGAAGCCCTGTCCAACGGCCCCACGCTGGCCTTCAAGGACATGGCGATGCAACTGCTGGGCAACCTGTTCGAGTACGAACTGGCGCGCCGCGGCGAAACGCTCAACATCCTGGGCGCGACCAGTGGCGACACCGGCAGCGCGGCCGAGTACGCCATGCGCGGCAAGAAGGGCGTGCGCGTGTTCATGACCAGCCCGCATGGCCGCATGAGCGCGTTCCAGCAGGCGCAGATGTTCAGCCTGCAGGACGAGAACATCCACAACCTCGCCATCGAAGGCGTGTTCGACGACTGCCAGGACATCGTCAAGGCGGTCAGCAACGACCACTCGTTCAAGCGCCAGTACAAGATCGGCACCGTCAATTCGATCAACTGGGCGCGCCTGCTGGCGCAGGTCGTCTATTACTTCGCGGGCTACGTACAGGCCACCGACACGAACGACCAGAAGGTGAGCTTCACCGTGCCGTCGGGCAACTTCGGCAACGTCTGCGCCGGCCATGTGGCGCGCATGATGGGCCTGCCGATCGATCAGCTGGTGGTGGCGACCAACGAGAACGACGTGCTGGACGAGTTCTTCCGCACGGGCGTCTATCGCGTGCGCGGCAGCGCCGACACGCACGAGACGTCGAGCCCGTCGATGGACATCAGCAAGGCCAGCAACTTCGAACGCTTCGTGTTCGACCTGCTGGGCCGCGACGGCGCGCGCACGCAGGCGCTGTTCGGCGATGCCCTGTCGCGCGAGGGCGCGTTCGACCTCAGCGCCGATCCGGCCTTCGCCGATGCCGCCGGGCGCTACGGCTTCGTGAGCGGCAAGAGCACGCACGCCGACCGCATCGCGACGATCCGCGACACGTTCCAGCGGTTCGGCGTGACGATCGACACCCACACCGCCGATGGCGTGAAGGTGGCGCGCGAGCACAACCGGCCGGGCGTGCCCATGCTGGTGCTCGAAACGGCGCTGCCGATCAAGTTCGCCGAAACCATCGTCGAAGCGCTGGGGCGTCCGCCCGAGCGGCCGGCCAAGTTCGACGGCATCGAGGCGCTGCCCAAGCGCGTACAGGTCATGCCGGCCGATGTGGGCCTGGTGAAGGCCTACATCAGCCGCCACTGCGCCTGAGTGCGAAACAGGCCGCTGCCGCAGTATTCAATGGATGTATCGCTATTAATTTAATAGCAAAACTCGAAAGGTCGCCATGAAGGTCGTGGGCTTTGCCGGGTTTTCGGGCAGCGGCAAGACCACGCTGATCGAGCGGCTCATCCCTGCGCTGCGCCAGCGCGGCCAGCGCGTGTCGGTGGTCAAGCATGCCCACCACAAATTCGATGTCGATCACCCCGGCAAAGACACCTGGCGCCACCGCGAGGCCGGGGCGTTCGAAGTGGTGGCCGCCTCGGGCCGGCGCCTGGTGCTCATGCGCGAGTTCGAGCACCCGCCCGTCGAGCCGACGGTCCATGGCCTGCTGGCCGAACTGGACCCGCGCGTGGACTGGGCCCTGGTGGAGGGTTTCAAGGAATGCGACCTGCCCAAGGTGGAGGTGTGCAGGCTCCCGCCCGATGGCACCGAGCCCGTGGTGCGCTACCCCGAAGACCCGTTCATCGTCGCCATCTCCACCGACGCGCCCGGCCGCCTGCCGGTGCCCACCGGCCTGCCCGTCTTCGACGGATGGGCCGGCCCCATCGATGCCCTGGCCGACTGGCTGATCGCCCAGGGGCCGCGTTTCGAATATGTTCCGCCGCCACCGCTTGGAGCCCCTTGAATGTCCTCAGCCCCCCGCCCCCCGATGAAACCCCTGAACGAGGCGCTGGCCGATCTGCTGGCCCATGCCACGCCGCTTGACGGCACCGATACGGTGGACGCCTTCGAGGCCGACGGCCGCGTGCTGGCCGAGGCTGCCGTCTCGCCGCTGCAGGTGCCCCCGCATGACAACAGCGCCATGGACGGCTATGCGCTGCGCCGTGCCGACGTGGCCGCGCCGGGGGCGCCATTGCCGGTGTCGCAGCGCATCGCTGCTGGCAGCGCGGGCGAGCCGCTGGCCGCCGGCACGGCCGCGCGCATTTTCACCGGTGCACCCGTGCCGGCCGGGGCCGATGCGATCGCCATGCAGGAAGACTGCGAGGCGCTGGATGGCGATCGCGTGCAGATCAATGCCGTTCCCGCCGCCGGCCAGTGGATTCGCCGGGCCGGCGAAGACATCGCATTCGGCGCCGAGGTGCTGGCCGCGGGTACGCGGCTCAACCCGGCCGCCTTGGGGCTGGCCGCCAGCATTGGCCTCGCGCGGCTGACCGTGGCGCGGCGCCCGCGCGTGGCGCTGTTTTCGACGGGCGACGAACTCGTCATGCCCGGCGACGTCGCCCCCGGCCAGATGCCGCCCGGTGCCATCTACAACAGCAACCGCTTCTTTCTGCGGGCGCTGCTGCAGCGCCTGGGCTGCGCGGTGACCGACCTGGGCATCGTCCCCGACCGGCGCGAGGACACGCTGGCTGCGCTGCGCAGCGCAGCCCGAGCGCATGACCTCATCCTGACCAGCGGCGGTGTCTCGGTGGGCGAGGAAGACCACGTCAAACCCGCCGTCGAAGCCCTGGGTCGCCTGGACCTGTGGCAGATCGCCATGAAGCCGGGCAAACCGTTCGCCTACGGCCGGATCGGTGCCGCGCACTTCATGGGGCTGCCGGGCAACCCGGTGTCCAGCTTCATGACCTTCGCCGTGCTGGTGCGCCCGTTCCTGCTGCGGCTGCAGGGCGTGCAGGCGGTCGTGCCCCAGGGCGTGGCGGCCACGGCCCACTTCGACTGGCCGCGCGCCGACTGGCGACGGGAGTTTCTGCGCGTGCGGCACAACGCCGCAGGCGGGCTGGAACTGTTCGCGCACCAGGGGTCGGGCGTGCTCACCTCGGTGGCCTGGGGCGACGGCGTGGTGGACAACCCGGTCGGCCAGACCATCGCGCACGGCGACACCGTGCGCTTCATCCCCTGGGCGGAGCTGCAGTCATGAACGTCACCATCCGCTATTTCGCCGCGATCCGCGAAGCCGTGGGGCAGGGCAGCGAGACCGTCTCCACCCAGGCGCCCACGCTCGGCGCCCTGCGCGACGAACTCATCGCCCGCGGCGAACCGTGGGCGCAAAGCCTGGGCCGTGGCCGCGCAGTGCGCATGGCGCTCGACCAGACGCTGAGCGATGAATCCGCCGCGCTGGCCGATGGGGCGGAAGTGGCGTTCTTTCCCCCGGTCACGGGCGGCTGAAGCGTCAGGACCCGCGGACCTCAGCGGGCTCGGCGCCCTGCATGGCCGCCAATGCGCGCCGCAGCCGCTGCACGAGTTCCGGCGAGGCCGAGGTCATCGGTGATCGCAACTCGTCCGCCATCCACCCCTCGGCCGCCAGCAACGCCTTGATCGGCGCAGGGTTGGGTTCGGCAAAGAACGCGTCCACCCAAGGTGTGATCGTCTGCCACTCCCTTCGGGCTTGCGCCAGATCGCCCGCCGCGATGGCGTCCAGGCAGGCGACCCACTGCGCTGTCTGCCAATGCGCGCTGGCGGCGATCGCACCGGCACCGCCCAGGGCGACGGTGGTGAATGCCTGGGCGTCTTCGCCGGCCAGGATCTGCAGGGCGCCGTCCGCGATCAGCGCCTGCGTCTTGGCGGGGTTGCCGCCGCAGTCCTTCACGGCGCGGATGTTCGGGTGGGTTCCCAGGCTTCGCAGCGTGGCCAGCTCCAGCGTGGCCCCGGTGCGGTAAGTAATGTCGTAGAGGATGAGCGGGGCCGCGCTGGCATCGGCAATCGCCTGGAACCACTGTTGAAGCCCCGCCTGGGACGGTCGGATGGCATAGGGCGCCGGCACCAGCAGCCCTGCCAGCGGCTGTGCGCTCAGATCGCGCACGCGCGACAGCACGTGGCCCAGATGGCAGCCCGACAGGCCCATCACCACCGGCAGGCCGGCCGCATGTTCGATCACCGTGGCGAGCACGGCGTCCTGCTCGCGCACATCGAGTGCCCCCACTTCCCCGGTGGAGCCACAGGCCATGAAGCCCGCGATGCCGGTGCCGCGCAGCCGCTGCACCAGGGCCTTCAAGGCGGCATGGTCCACCGCGCCCTGGCGAAACGGCGTGACGAGTGGAATCCAGAGCCCCGAAAAATCGCCGCGCGAACGGGGCGCAGGACCGTCGAGGTTGCTGGTGGAAACAATGAAAGAAACGGAATCTGAACGCACGGGAACATCCTTTCGAACAACGACCGAGGGAGCCGTCCAGGGATGCGTGCGCCGACCGTCATTGCGGCAGGCCGAAAAAGGAGAAGGGGGAGGGGTGCCTGCCGCGCGGTTCCGTCGCTCATCCGGACGGAACCGCAGCTCCGGTCAGATGAGCTGGGGTTTTTTGGCTTTGCCTGCGCACGCCACCGCGGACCGGATGGTCAGCGGGAGCGAATGGGAGTGCGAAGGCATGGCGGGCAGTATAGAGCGGTCACGCCGGCACCTGCGCGCCTGCCGTGGCGCTTCGGTGCTCATGTGCTCATGTGCTCGGCAAGGTTAAGCCGGAGCAGCGTCGCCCGGCGCAGTGTCGATCGACGTGTCGGGCAATTCCGGACAGCGCCATTCCAGCAGCTCGGCCAGGCGCAGCACGATCCAGCGGGCCTCGCCCGGCGCCACGCCCGACTCGGCGCCAGCCAACCCGGCGTGGATGCGCAGCAGGATTTCGGCTTCTGACGGCGCCTGCACGTGGTACAGCGTCTGCGCCTGCTTCACGAGGTGGCAGGCCAGGTCTTCGCACAGTTCGTAGCGCGCGCGCACCACGTCGGCCGGCTCGGACAGGCGCTGGCGGGCATCGCTGTACACGCTCAGGAACGAGGGCGGGACGTGGATCTGGTTGTCGTCGTACATGGCGCGCGAAAGGCTTGTGGGTTCGTCTGGTCGTTCGTTCGTCGGATCGGTCAGTCGGGCGTGAAAAGGCGCTCGAAACGCTGGGCGTCCTCGGCCAGCTCGAACGTGGCGAGCTGGCCCATCTTGCCGTCGGCCAGGCGGTGGGCGGCGAACAGGCTGTAGCGGCCCCGCAGGTCGTAGCTCGGCAGATCGATCAGCGCGTAAGGATGGGGCTGGAAGACCTCGTGCTCGAACACCACGCGGTGCTGGTTGCGCGGGGACGGAAAGAGCTTGTAGCGGTCGGTGGTGACGGTCTGGGTGGCCATGCGGAACTCGGGCGAAAGGGGCGGCGGCGGGTGGCGCGCTCGGCAGAAGGCGCAGCGGCATGCCGTGGAAGCTGGGCACTTTAGCAAAGGCGCTGTTTGCCCGGTGCTGCCCGGCCGCCGGGTTTCCCGTGACAATCGCGCTTTGCGAACGCACATACGCATACACGCAAGCACGCACCAGGACAAGGACAACGCCGCATGGCACGCAATTCGAAAGACAAAGACGAGTGGGCCGGCAAGGTCTTCGCCCTCATCCAGGGCGGCAACACCCAGGCGGCCATCGCGCAGGTGAAGGTGGCGCCTTCTGTGGCCGACGTGGTGCGGCTGCAGGCCATGCTGGCGCGGGTGGCGGCGTCTCCGTCGCGCCGCCAGCTCGACCAGATCATCGAGGAAGAGCGCGGCATGCTCTCCGCCCCGCGGCTGCACCGCTCGCCGTAAAGAGACGCCGGATCGCTCTTTCCAAGCCATGCCGTCTTCCGCCGCCATGACACCTTCGCCCCGCGTTTCCGTCCAGACGCAGGATTTCGACGTGTCCGCCGAGCTGGCCGCCCTGCGCGCGGGCGACGCCCGGGTCGGGGCGGTGTGCTGCTTTGTCGGCACGGTGCGCGACCGCAACGCGGGCGACGCCGTGGCGTCGATGGAGCTGGAGCATTACCCCGGCATGACCGAAAAATCCATCGAAGCCATGGTGGACGAGGCCCTGCGCCGCTTCGAGCTGTTCGGCGCCCGGGTGGTGCACCGCGTCGGGCTGCTGCAGCCGCAGGACCAGATCGTGCTGGTGGCGGTGACCTCGGCGCACCGCGGGCAGAGCTTCCAGGCGTGCGAGTTTTTGATGGATTACCTCAAGACGCAGGCGCCGTTCTGGAAGAAGGAAGCCACCCCCCAGGGCGCGCGCTGGGTCGACGCCCGCGAGAGCGACGACGCGGCGCTGGCGCGCTGGGGCATTGCGGCGGTTCCCAACGCGGCAGAGGGTTTTTAGTGAAATTGGCATCCAGCGCATATTCCACTAGGGTGTATTGCTATCAATAAGTGAGCAGATCGATTTTTCTGGCTCGCTTTGCCGATGGAATGGCGATGTTCTGCCGCACGGTGCCGCGGGCGTGTGCACGCTTGAAAAGCATCGCCACCTCCCCCAAATACATCGCAATTCGGAGGACATTGCAACCATGCGTCTCGACAAATTCACCACCAAGTTCCAGGAAGCCCTGAGCGATGCACAATCGCTGGCCTTGGGCAACGACAACGCCTACATCGAACCCGTGCACATGCTGGTCGCGATGCTGCGCCAGGAAGACGGCCCGCGCGCGCTGCTGCAGCGTGCTGGCGCCAACGTGCCCGGGCTGCTCTCCGCGGCCGAAGCCGCCGTCAAGCGCCTGCCGCAGGTGCACGGTCGGGACCAGGTGCAGGGCGGCCCCGAGCTGGGCCGCGTGCTGCAGGCCACTGAAAAAGAGGCCATCAAGCGCGGCGACCAGTTCATCGCCAGCGAGCTGTTCCTGCTGGCGCTGATCGACAGCAAGGGCGATGCTGCCCAGATCGCCAAGGACAACGGGCTGACCCGCAAGAGCCTGGAGGCTGCCATCGACGCCGTGCGCGGCGGCCAGAAGATGGACAGCGCCGAGGCCGAGAGCCAGCGCGGCGCCTTGACCAAATACTGCCTGGACCTGACCGAGCGCGCCCGCATCGGCAAGCTCGACCCCGTGATCGGCCGCGACGACGAGATCCGCCGCGCCATCCAGGTGCTGCAGCGCCGCACCAAGAACAACCCCGTGCTGATCGGCGAGCCCGGAGTGGGCAAGACCGCCATCGTGGAAGGCCTGGCCCAGCGCATCGTGGCTGGCGAGGTGCCGGAGTCGCTCAAGGGCAAGCGCGTGCTGTCGCTCGACATGGCCGCGCTGCTGGCAGGCGCCAAGTACCGCGGCGAGTTCGAAGAGCGCTTGAAGAGCGTGCTGAACGAACTGGCCAAGGACGAGGGCCAGACGATCGTCTTCATCGACGAGCTGCACACCATGGTCGGCGCCGGCAAGGGCGAGGGCGCCATGGATGCGGGCAACATGCTCAAGCCCGCCCTGGCGCGCGGCGAGCTGCACTGCGTGGGCGCGACCACGCTCGACGAATACCGCAAGTACATCGAAAAGGATGCGGCGCTGGAGCGGCGCTTCCAGAAGATCCTGGTGGGCGAGCCCACGGTGGAGGCGACCATCGCCATCCTGCGCGGCTTGCAGGAAAAGTACGAGGTGCACCACGGCGTGGACATCACCGACCCGGCCATCGTGGCCGCGGCCGAGCTGTCGCACCGCTACATCACCGACCGCTTCCTGCCCGACAAGGCCATCGACCTCATCGACGAGGCGGCGTCCAAGATCAAGATCGAAATGGACTCCAAGCCCGAGGTGATGGACCGGCTCGACCGTCGGCTGATCCAGCTGCAGATCGAGCGCGAAGCCGTGCGCCGCGAGAAGGACGAGTCTTCGCAAAAGCGCTTCGCGCTGATCGAGGAAGAGATCGCCAAGCTGCAAAAGGAAATCGCCGACTACGACGAGATCTGGCAGTCCGAAAAGGCCCAGGCGCAGGGCAGCGCGCACGTGCGCGAAGCCATCGACAAGCTCAAGTTCCAGATCGAGGAATTCACCCGCAAGGGCGACTTCAACAAGGTGGCCGAGCTGCAATACGGCAAGCTGCCCGAGATGGAAAAGCAATTGCGTGAGGCGCAGGCCAAGGAAGCCGGCAAGGACGGCGCATCGAGCGCCCCGCGCCTGTTGCGCACCCAGGTGGGCGCCGAAGAAATCGCCGAGGTCGTGAGCCGGGCGACGGGCATTCCCGTGGCCAAGATGATGCAGGGCGAGAAAGACAAGCTTTTGCAGATGGAAGACAAGCTGCACGAGCGCGTGGTGGGCCAGGACGAGGCGATTGCCGCCGTGGCCAACGCCATCCGACGCTCCCGGTCTGGGCTGTCCGATCCGAACCGGCCGACGGGGTCGTTTTTGTTCCTCGGCCCCACGGGCGTGGGCAAGACCGAACTGTGCAAGGCGCTGGCGGGCTTCCTGTTCGACAGCGAAGACCACCTGATCCGCATCGACATGAGCGAGTTCATGGAAAAGCACTCGGTGGCCCGTCTGATCGGCGCGCCGCCCGGCTACGTGGGCTATGAGGAGGGCGGCTACCTGACCGAAGCCGTGCGCCGCAAGCCCTACAGCGTGCTGCTGCTCGACGAGGTGGAAAAGGCGCATCCCGACGTGTTCAACGTGCTGCTGCAGGTGCTGGACGATGGCCGCCTGACCGATGGCCAGGGCCGCACCGTGGATTTCAAGAACACGGTGATCGTGATGACGAGCAACATCGGCTCGCACCTGATCCAGGCGATGGTCGGGCAGGACGTAGACGACATTAAGGAAGCGGTGTGGGGGGAACTCAAGAACCATTTCCGACCCGAATTCCTGAACCGCATCGACGAGACGGTGGTGTTCCATGCGCTGGACGCGAAGAACATCGAAGCGATTGCACGCATCCAGTTGCAACTGCTCGAAGCACGCCTGGCGAAAATGGACCTGCATCTGCAGGTGTCCGACACGGCCCTGGCCGAGCTGGCCAAGGTAGGCTTCGATCCGGTGTTCGGCGCGCGGCCGCTCAAGCGGGCGATCCAGCAACGGCTGGAGAATCCGCTGTCGAAGCTGCTGCTGGAAGGCCGGTTCGCTCCCAAGAGCGTGATTCCGGTCGATGTGGACCCGGTGCTCGATCCGGGCGTGTTCCGGTTCGGCGAAGCCCTGACGCAGGGTTGAGCCGGGCCTTCTCAGGAAAGGACGTGGTTTGAACGATTTTGCAGCCGGGTTGATCCGGTGGATATTGCGCTTGGCCGTGGTGGTCGTCGGCGTGGTCTTTTTCCTGAGCCTGCTGGCCGTGGCGGCACTGCTGGCCGTGGTCTGGGGCGCGCGTGCCTTGTGGGCGCGTCTCACGGGCCGGCCCGTCACGCCCTGGGCGATGCGCATGGATCCGCGCACCGGCTGGAGCACGGTGTACCGCAGCACCGCACGCTGGTCGGCCGCACCCGCCGGCCGTCCGGTCGCGGACGGGCCCGCCGAGCCGGTCGTCCGGTCGCGCGAACTGCCCGGCGCCCGGGATGTGACCGACGTCCAGGCACGCGACGTTTCCTGATCGGCCTGGCCGCGATCTTCCGTTGATCGCGTCACCCGGCCTGGCGGCCTGGCCGACGACGCGCAGGTGTCCGGCTGCGCGCTTATGCATTAGCGTCTGAGCCCGGCACGCCGTGTTTTCGTCGGCGTGTGCAGACATTACGGACTATTTCCGCGAATGAGGCACTTGGAGACCTGGGTTTACAGGCCGTTGCAAGGGCGCTGCCTATGATGCGTGCAATGACCCCTGCCGATATCCGCCACCAGTTTGAAATCCAGCGGCGCGCCAGCCGGGACCATGCCGATGTGCCGTTGCTGGTGCGCCGCGAGCGCCTGCTGCGCGTGCGCAAGATGCTGGATGAACACGGTCCGGCGCTGGCCGCGTCCGTGCAGGCCGACTTCGGCATGCGGTCCCCGCGCCTGACCGAAGTGGCCGATCTGTTCGTGCTGCGCGCACAGTTATCCCACACGCTCAGGCACCTGGCCCGCTGGGTAAAGCCCCGCAAAGTGTTCACGCCGCTGTTTCTGCAGCCGGCGCATGCGTGGATCCAGCGCCAGCCGCTGGGTGTGGTCGGCGTGATCGCTCCCTGGAACTACCCCGTGCAGCTGGCATTGGCACCGGCCATCGGTGCGCTCGCGGCCGGCAACCGGGTCATGCTCAAGCCGAGCGAACTCACGCCGCACACCTCCGCCCAACTGGCATCGCTGGTGTCGCAATTTTTCTCGCCCGACGAGTTCTGCGTGGTGCAGGGCGATGCCGCCGTAGCGGCGCTGGTCGCGTCGTTGCCGTTCGATCACCTCGTCTTCACCGGCTCTACCGCTGTGGGGCGCAAGGTGGCTCAGGCTGCTGCCGTGCACCTGACGCCGACCACGTTGGAGCTGGGCGGCAAGTCGCCCTGCATCATCGATGCCGGCTGCGATCTGCAGGACGCGGCGCTCAAGATCGCGCACGGCAAGCTGCTCAACGCCGGGCAGACCTGCATCGCGCCCGATTACGTGCTGCTGCCGCGTGGCAGCGAAGCCGCATTCGGCGAGGCCTACCGCGCTGCGGTGGCACGGCTGTTTCCGTATTTCGAGGGCAACCCCGACTACGCCTCCGTCATCAATCCGCGCCAACTGGCACGCCTGCGCACCATGCTGCAACAGGCCCAGACGCAAGGGGCCGACGTGCAGGTGCTTGAGCCCGTGCCGGGCTCGCCGCCACCGCCCGCGCAGGGCATCGGCGACGGCGTGGGGCGCCAGATGCCGCCGGTGCTGGTGTTCAACGCGAGCTTGAACATGCAGGTGATGCAGGAAGAGATTTTCGGCCCCGTGCTGCCCGTGCTGGGCTACGAACGCCTGGACGACGCTATCGCGCACATCAATGCCGGGCCGCGGCCGCTGGCGCTGTACTGGTTCGGCCGCAACGAGGCGGTGCGCGACGACGTGCTGCGCCGCACGGTGAGCGGCGGCGTCACGGTGAACGACACGCTGATGCACATCACGCACGACAACCTGCCGTTCGGCGGCGTAGGCGACAGCGGTTGGGGGGCTTACCACGGCGAGGCGGGCTTTCTGCGCTTTTGCCACCAGAAGTCGGTGCTGGTGCAGTCGCGCTGGTCTTTGGGGGCCGCGCTCTACCCGCCGTACGGAGCGCGTTTCGACCGTGTCATGGGGCTGCTGCGCCGCTGGCTATAGCCGCCAGCGGGCCCGGCCGCAGGGCCGCGGACATCCCAGGGCTGGAGTGGAAAAACCATTTGCGGCGACAATGCCGCTCCTTTCGTTTTTTCATCCCCTGTTTCGTTCCGTTTTTTCCATGTCCAGTATCCAGGTTCGTCCCGCCACGCTTCGCGATGCCAAAGCCATTGCACAGATCCATACCGTTTCCGCAGCCGAGGTATACCGTGGCTTGTTGCCCGACGACCAATTGAAATCCCTGTCCTCGGTCGAAAAGCGCCAAGCCTATTGGCGCGAGGCCATCGAGTATTGCGAGCCCCAGGTCCAGGTGGCGGTGGACGGCGACAAGATCGTCGGCTTCGTCGGTTTCGACCGCTCGCGCGATGAAAAATCCCGCCCCACCACGGGTGAAATTTGGGCCATCTACGCCGCCCCCACGCACTGGAGCCAGGGCGTGGGCGTGGCCCTGTGGGACGCCGCCCGCGACGGCCTTCAGGAAGAGGGCTGCACCAACGTCACCGCTTGGGTGCCGCTGCGCAACGAACGCGCGCTGCGCTTTCACGAGCTGGCCGGTTTCAAGCGCGAAATGTCCACGGCCAAGACCGCTGTGGTCGGCGGTGTGAAGATCGAGGAAGTGCGTCTCAAGCGCCCCTTGAACTGATTCGCCAAGCTCGCCAAGCCGCTACCTTCAACCTTTTTTTGCATTGCACCGCATGATCCACTGGACCGAGAACGACGAGGACCGCTCTGCGCCCTGGCGCAGCGAAAGCGGTGCCGCCGCGCCCCGCCGGGTGGCACTGGCCGACGACACGCTCGCGGCCGACACGGCCTATCGGCTGGCATGCGAGGGCACGGGCCTGCTGTGGCGCGGTGATTTTCAAAACGCCCGGCACCTGCTGCAGGCGCTCATGCGCCGTGCGGACAAAAAGCCCAAGGCCGCCAAAGCGGGCCGCAAGGCCCAGTCCAGTGCGGCCGCTGCCGCAGCGGTGGGGCCGGCCCATGCTTTCCACCTGCACCGCCAGTCCCAGGCACAGCGCGCGCGCCTGCTGGGCATGCTGCTCGTGCCGGTCGAGGGCGACCACACCATCGCGCTGCGCCGTGCGCCCGATCTGCGGGAGGCCTTCGCCGAAGCCTGGGGCAAGCCCGATGGCGCGGCCTGCGTGGTGTCGCTGCGCGAGGTGCTTGGCCTGGTCGGTGCGCACGAGTGGCGCAAAAAGGGCGTCGAGATTCCAGCATTGGGCACGGACCAGGCGCCGCGCCGCATCCATCCGCACTACGGCGTGTTCTCGCCCGTTCGGGGCGAGTACGTGGATCTGGTGGCCCAGGCACCGTTGCCCGCCACCGATCTCGCTTTCGATATCGGCACTGGCACCGGCGTGCTGGCGGCCGTGCTGGCCCGGCGTGGCGTGCAAAAGATCGTGGCAACCGATCAGGACCCACGCGCTTTGGCCTGTGCGCGCGACAACGTGCAGCGGCTGGGCCTGGCATCGAAGGTCGAAGTGCTGGAGGCCGATCTGTTTCCTTCCGGCCAGGCGCCGCTGGTGGTGTGCAATCCGCCGTGGCTGCCCGGCCGCGCCAGCTCGTCCATCGAGCACGCCGTGTACGACGAGGACAGCCGCATGCTGCGCGGCTTCCTCACAGGTCTCAAGGCGCATCTTTCGCCGGGAGGCGAGGGGTGGCTGATCCTGTCCGATCTGGCTGAGCACCTGAGCCTGCGGTCCCGCGCGCAATTGCTCGAATGGATCGCCAGCGCCGGCCTGCAGGTGGTGGACCGGCACGAGGTCCAGCCCCGCCATGCGAAGGCGATGGACCCTGCGGACCCTCTGCATGCAGCGCGATCGGCCGAGCGCACTTCGCTCTGGCGGCTTTCCGCCTCCTGACCATCTGGGTTTTCCACTCTCAGGCGACGTTTGCCGGTAGCGGTGGTCGCGCTTTGTAGCGTCAGTAGCCTTGCCGATCACGCTGGCAGCAGTTGCTCCATGCGTTCCCGCACGGCGGCGGCACGCTCGGGGCCTGCCAGCAGGGTGATCTCGTCCAGCAGGGCCTCGCTCACGTCCAGCATGCTGTCGCGGTTGCGTGCGCCACGGAGCGCTTCGTGGAAATTTCGGGCCAGATCGGCATTGCGGCGCGCGAACATGCGCTCGCAAATGTCGAACAGGTACATGCGGGCGCCGGCGAGCGAGCGCAACGCATTCGATGGCGCGGGTGCGTCGCTCGCTGTCGTAGTGGGCGCTTCGGCGGGCGGGGCCGCAGCGGCGGGGTTTGCCAGATAGCCCTGGCGCATCAGCTGCTCCACGATCTGGGCGCCGATGCCGTTGTACATGGCCTGCAGATCCTTCAGCGACCGGCCATCGGCCAGCAGCAATAAGGAGCGTTCACGCAGGCTGAGGGTGCGCACGCCGGGAGACAGTTCCAGGCGGGCCTTGTCGGTTCTCAGGAGCAGCATGGAAAGGGCTTAGGGTCAGGCGAAAGCCTGATTGCAGCGCAGTCGCGTGACGCTGCGATGACTCGAGGGCAAGCCCTTTCGCCACGGTGGGTTCGCATCGCCAGCAGGCTTCAACCCTTGATCGGGGCCAGGGCTTGCATGCTGACGGCATCGATCGCAAGGGCCTGCAGTGCTGTCAGGAGGCGGTGGTATTCTCGCGGGCTTCGCCCTGGGGGGAGAACTCATCTTGATGGACATTCAGTGAATAAGAAAACAGCAATCGGCGCCGCAGTAGCGCTCGTGGTCGTCGCGTATGGCGGTGCCACCTGGTACATGGGACAACGTGCACAGGCCAGCTATGACGAGGCGCTGGTCGAACTGCGCAAGGCTGTCGGCCCGCAAGCGATCGTGTCGGAGGAATACCGCAAGGGTTTCTTCACGTCGCAAGCCAAGCTGGTGCTGCAGTGGACGCCGCCCGCCGCGGCCACGAAGACCGATGCCGGCGCACCGGCATCCCCACCACTGCGGTTGGTCGTGGACAGCACGGTTCACCATGGTCCGTGGGCAGGGCGCCGTTTCGCAGCCGCCGTGGTGGATTCCCGCTTTGCGCTGGAAGGCCTGGACCCGAAGGTCACGAAGGAACTGGAAAAGGTGACCGCGCCCACGCTGACCACCGTGCACCATCTGTCGGGCAGCCATGACCTGCGTTTCCTCGTGCCTGCAGGCGAGATCGGCAACGAAGAGATGACGATGCGCTGGCAGGAAATGGTCAGTGAGATGACCCTCAATGGCGACCGCACGCGCGTCAACGGCACCTTCCAATGGCCTGATGTGTCGCTGGTCGGCCTGCCAGGCACGCCGGGTGAAAAGGATGATGAGGAAGACGAAGAAGAAAAGGCCAAGCCTGCTTCGCGCATCGCCTTCGGCTTCAAGGGCATGGAAGGGAAGTTCGAGTACCAGGTGATCGACGGGATGTGGCTCTTCGCCCCTGGCACCGGCACGATGCGCTTCGCGCAGATCGACGCCAGCAGCACGCCGGCAGCCGGTGGTGCGGCGACTTCGATCATGGCGCTGAAAGACGTGGCCGGGTCATCGACCATCGAGAACAATGGCACGACAGGGAACATCGCGACCTCGCTCAACGGCAAAGGCAGCGTGGGCCCCATCGAATTCGAATCGATCGGGTTCGAAGAGAAGTTCCAGCGGATCGACGTGCAGACGATCAAGACCTTGCAGCAGGCGTTGATTGAGGAATACCGCACCGATGGCGTGGCGAAGGCCACCGCCAAGGTGGAGGACCGCTGGCTGACCCTGCTGCAGGAAAGCGCGCCCCGCCTTGTGGGCGCTCTTCCTGCCTACTCGATGAAGATCCTGGCCACGTACAAGGGCCAGCAGGGGCAGCTCGAATACGGCGCCGAAGTGCAGCGCGCGCCGACGGCCGAAGAAGTGGCACAGACCGGCTGGCAAGCTTCGTTGATCAAGGGATCGACGCTGAACGCCAGCATGCGCCTGCCAAAGGCCTGGCTCCCACCCATCGCCCAGGCCGTCGGCCAGAAGGAGATGAAGGCCGAAGACATGGACGCCATGATCGGCATGGCCCAGGCGGCCGGTTACCTGCGCCAGGAGAGCGACAACCTGGTCAGCGTTTTGAAGATGGAAGCTGGCCAGGTCAAGCTCAATGGCAAGGCCATCGATTTGCCGAAGGGCGCTTTCTAAGCCCCGCGCCTGAGCCACGGAGCGTTCTGCTCAGCAGGACGCTCGCCTTCCGTGATTGGCAAATCGCACGGTAAACACCCAAGGGGCAGCAGATATGCTGCCCTTTTGCTTTGTTCGATGCCGACCCAGCGTTTCTTTTTCTGCCCGATGCAAGCGAGGTGGACGCTGGTCTGAATGCCGCGCAAAAAGCGCTTGGCAAAGGCTTTCGCGAAAATTGGTGGCCAGCGCTTTTGCCCTTCTCAAATTTCATGCTGCCATGACCTTGCTGCTCGCCCCGATGGAAGGGCTTCTCGACTTCGTGCTGCGCGACGTGCTGACCCGCGTCGGCGGAGTCGACCGGTGTGTGTCCGAGTTCATCCGCATTACTGGAACCCTCCTGCCCGACAAGGTGTTTTTTCGCTACATCCCGGAGTTGCGCAACGGTGGCCGCACGTTGGCAGGCGTGCCGGTGCGTGCCCAGTTGCTGGGTTCCGATCCCGGCAGCATGGCGGAAAACGCCGCGCGCCTTGCTGCCCTGGGCCCTGAGGGAATCGATCTGAACTTCGGGTGCCCGGCCAATGTGGTCAACCGCCATGGCGGTGGTGCGGCCTTGCTGAAGGAGCCTGAGCGCATCGCGGCCGTAGTGGGTGCCGTACGAAAAGCGGTCCCGTCGCATCTACCTGTCTCTGCCAAGATGCGCCTGGGCTACCACGATGCGTCCCTGGCCCGTGAATGTGCCCAGGCCATGCAGGCCGGCGGTGCGTGCGAATTGGTCGTGCACGCGCGCACCAAGGCGGATGGGTACCGGCCTCCGGCGTATTGGGAACAGATCCCCGCGATACGAGATGCCGTGTCTATCCCCGTGGTGGCCAACGGCGAGATATGGACCGTGGCCGATGCACAGCGCTGCCGCGAAGTGTCGGGCTGCAATGCCCTGATGCTCGGCCGAGGCATCGTCGCCGACCCCGGCCTGGCGCTTGCGATCCGATCAGCGGATGCTGGCGACGCGGGCGCTCCGCCGCTTCCCTGGTCGGCATTGCAGCCGCATATGGCCGACTTTTGGCGGCTGGTCTGTGAAGACCTGGAGCCACGCCAGCGGGCAGGGCGCTTGAAGCAATGGCTCAACCTGCTGCGCCGCCGTTTTCCGGAGGGCGAGGCCGCTTACCAAGTCCGTCCTGAACAATTCCGTTCTCAGCAGCAGAGAGGTCGGCGGTCAGCGGGTGCAGCGACCAGGGCTGCGATGACCGGCTGCATCGACAGCCCGAATCGGGCGCAATAAAACCGCAGCGCGGCCAGGATCAGGCGCAGGTTGTGCCCGGCCCCGCACATCACCGCATGCAGCGCATCGCCCAGCGCACCCTTGAGCGGATTGCGGCCAAGCCTGCCGTCCATCTTCATGTGCCCGATAGCCGGTTCGATGGCGCTGCGCCTTTTGATCATGGCCTTGAGCATTCGGGTGATGCCACGCTTTTGGCCTGACATCAGGATGCGCACGCCCTCGACCTTCACG
>NZ_FMZC01000039.1 GCF_900102625.1 Paracidovorax valerianellae | reverse complement strand
CAGGCGCACATGCCCCAGGAGCTGGCGCAGCTCATGGCGGGCAGCGTGGGCCGGTTGCAGGCCGAGAGACAAGCCCAGGCGAAAGCCAACCCGCTGACCATCCGGCATTACCTGTGCGATCACCTGGGCACGCCGATCGGGCTGGTGGATGGCAACGGGGAGAAAGCAGGGCAAGTGACCTGGGCGGCCAGCTATGGGGCTTGGGGGGAGGTGCAGGAGGAATACAACCCGCAACGGATCGAGCAGAACATCCGATTCCAGGGCCAGCAGCTGGATGTCGAGACGGGGCTGCATTACAACCGGTTCCGGTACTACGACCCGACCATTGGGCAGTACGTCTCACAGGATCCGATTGGGCTTAATGGAGGGATTAATAAATCCAGTTATCCAATCAATCCGATGAATTGGGTAGATCCAATGGGACTTGATCCGATGTCCGGCCCTAAAGGACCAGATATTGGACATGCCAAAGGCTGGTATGACAAAATCAAAGATATGCTTGATTTTAAAGAAAATATTGAAGAAGGTCGAAAAATCAGAAGCGATAAAAATAAATTAATGTGTCAGGCAGAAAAGGAATTGAACGAAAAAATAGAAAATAACCAAATAACTCCAGAGGCTGCGAAGGCCGCGTTGGCTGCTAAAGAGGTGGCAACAAATGCAGCGGGACCAGTCTCGGAAGTATTTCAGATAGTCGTGGAAAAAGATTTCATCTCTGGCACTGCGAAAGCATATGGATTCATTTCTGAAGGAGGCAAAAACTGCGCCGCTGTGCTAACACCAAATTCTTCTGTCCCTGTAGTTGATTTTTTTAAAAAATAATCATGAAATATATTGCAATTGCTTTGTTTGTTTCTCCGTTTATTCCGTTGCTGGCTGTTTTGTTATTTTATTTTTATGACCCTAGCCTTATGGGTGCTGCATATTCCAATTCGGTTGGGGGTTACACCCCCATTGTGCAGATGTTCTTAATATTTTTGATGGTTGCGAGGACCCCTTTTTATTTAACTAACGCTTTGCAGCTAAGAAATATTTTTGCCAAATGGATATCAATGCTGTTTGGTTGTTTTTTCTTGCTTCTCAATCCATTTGCTGAATTTTTAAAGAAAATCTCTCTTCTTATCTATCCATATGGAAATTCTAATTATCTGAATGGATTGAGTTATTTTGATTATGAGTTGTATTTGAAATTATTTTGGAGGGATGTTGTTGGGATGACTCTTATTCTTCTTTTTCCTTTGATTTTTGCTATTTTTTCTTTTTTTATTGTTGGAAAATTGGAAAATATTGTTACGTCTATTCGTTTAAAAAAACGTGTTAATAAGTGATTTGTAAAGCATAAGATATCGGGCAGTTTTCTGATTTCTATAGGGCTGCCCTAAAAGTGTTGAGTAATGGGGTCGCTGGGGAAACTATGAAAAGATTAATAATCTCATTATTTTTAACAACTTGTGCCATTGTGGCGCTCGCTAACTCTGATGTGAAAAATCAAACTATAACGATTGATGATCAGGGTTATGCTTTGCCTATAGGGTGCACTTCTTTAGAAGAAAAGCGATATCGTTTTAGATGTATTCTCTCTACCGGGGAAGATGTAGCGCTTGGCATAGATAAAAATTCAAATTTTGAAAAAATAATTAACGCGCCAAACGATAAAGATGGTGTTTTGGATAGAAACGTTGAAAAAACATCTTATGGATACTATGTGAAATATATTTCCAGGAAAAATGGCAATCAATATAATTTCATTTATCTAAAAAATAAAAAGATCACTATTTTTGGTGGGGATCTGAAACTCGTTTATTTTTTTTCCATGCTCGTTGATGGAAATAAGCTAAACGATTAGGCGCTGACTGTCGAGACCAAACGGCCGTAATTGCCCGCCAGAATTGCACTACGCCTTCCGCCGGCGCTTGAGCAAGACAGGTCCGCCAAGGGCACCGAGGAAACCACCCACTACGGCTGGGATGCGGACCGGCTGGTGCACACCGAAGATAGCCAGGGCCTGCGGCACACCGTGTACGAGCCGGG
>NZ_FMZC01000034.1:2500-5751 GCF_900102625.1 Paracidovorax valerianellae | reverse complement strand
CAAAGCAAAACGCCCCAACATCGATAGATGCTGGGGCGGATTGGGCTGTAAGAGCCTGACGATGACCTACTTTCACACGGGAACCCGCACTATCATCGGCGCAAAGTCGTTTCACTGTCCTGTTCGGGATGGGAAGGAGTGGTACCAACTTGCTATGGTCATCAGGCATAACTTGGTGCTACCTTGACGGCTGTCAAGGCGGCGAATTCATAGAGTTTGGAATCAGTTTTTTGGTTTGACTGCGTCACTTGGCATAACAACTTGATCGAATGGTGATCAAAGTTATAGGGTCAAGCCGCACGAGCAATTAGTACTGGTTAGCTTAACGCATTACTGCGCTTCCACACCCAGCCTATCAACGTCCTGGTCTTGAACGACTCTTTAGGGGGCTCAAGGCCCCGGCAGATCTCATCTTGAAACGAGTTTCCCGCTTAGATGCTTTCAGCGGTTATCTCTTCCACACTTAGCTACTCGGCAATGCCACTGGCGTGACAACCGATACACCAGAGGTGTGTCCACTCCGGTCCTCTCGTACTAGGAGCAGGCTTCCTCAAATCTGCAGCGCCCACGGAAGATAGGGACCAAACTGTCTCACGACGTTTTAAACCCAGCTCACGTACCTCTTTAAATGGCGAACAGCCATACCCTTGGGACCGGCTACAGCCCCAGGATGAGATGAGCCGACATCGAGGTGCCAAACACCGCCGTCGATATGAACTCTTGGGCGGTATCAGCCTGTTATCCCCAGAGTACCTTTTATCCGTTGAGCGATGGCCCTTCCATACAGAACCACCGGATCACTATGTCCTGCTTTCGCATCTGCTCGACTTGTCAGTCTCGCAGTTAAGCACGCTTATGCCATTGCACTATTAGCACGATGTCCGACCGTACCTAGCGTACCTTCGAACTCCTCCGTTACGCTTTGGGAGGAGACCGCCCCAGTCAAACTGCCTACCATGCACTGTCCCCGATCCCGATAAGGGACCTAGGTTAGAACCTCAAACACACCAGGGTGGTATTTCAACGTTGGCTCCATGAGAACTAGCGTCCTCACTTCAAAGCCTCCCACCTATCCTACACAGATCTGTTCAAAGTCCAATACAAAGCTACAGTAAAGGTTCATGGGGTCTTTCCGTCTTTCCGCGGGGAGATTGCATCATCACAAACATTTCAACTTCGCTGAGTCTCAGGAGGAGACAGTGTGGCCATCGTTACGCCATTCGTGCAGGTCGGAACTTACCCGACAAGGAATTTCGCTACCTTAGGACCGTTATAGTTACGGCCGCCGTTTACTGGGACTTCAATCAAGAGCTTGCACCCCATCATTTAATCTTCCAGCACCGGGCAGGCGTCACACCCTATACGTCCACTTTCGTGTTTGCAGAGTGCTGTGTTTTTATTAAACAGTCGCAGCCACCGATTTTTTGCAACCCCTTTGGGCTCGCCTTGTACAGGTTCACCTACTTGGGGCATACCTTCTCCCGAAGTTACGGTATCAATTTGCCGAGTTCCTTCTCCTGAGTTCTCTCAAGCGCCTTAGAATACTCATCTCGCGCACCAGTGTCGGTTTGCGGTACGGTCGTGTGTAGCTGAAGCTTAGTGGCTTTTCCTGGAAGCAGGGTATCACTCACTTCGTCTGCAAGCAGACTCGTTATCACCCCTCATCTAAGCCTGGCGGATTTGCCTACCAGGCACGACTACAGGCTTGAACCAACATATCCAACAGTTGGCTGAGCTAACCTTCTCCGTCCCCACATCGCACTACACATCGGTACAGGAATATTGACCTGTTTCCCATCAGCTACGCATCTCTGCCTCGCCTTAGGGGCCGACTCACTCTACGCCGATGAACGTTGCGTAGAAAACCTTGCGCTTACGGCGAGGGGGCTTTTCACCCCCTTTAACGCTACTCATGTCAGCATTCGCACTTCTGATACCTCCAGCATCCGTTACCAGACACCTTCACAGGCTTACAGAACGCTCTCCTACCACTCACAGTAAACTGTGAATCCGCAGCTTCGGTAACTGGCTTAGCCCCGTTACATCTTCCGCGCAGGACGACTCGATCAGTGAGCTATTACGCTTTCTTTAAATGATGGCTGCTTCTAAGCCAACATCCTGACTGTTTTAGCCTTCCCACTTCGTTTCCCACTTAGCCAATTTTAGGGACCTTAGCTGGCGGTCTGGGTTGTTTCCCTCTTGAGTCCGGACGTTAGCACCCGGTGCTCTGTCTCCCAAGCTGTACTCGTCGGTATTCGGAGTTTGCCTTGGTTTGGTAAGTCGCCATGACCCCCTAGCCAAAACAGTGCTCTACCCCCGACGGTAATACTTGAGGCACTACCTAAATAGTTTTCGGAGAGAACCAGCTATTTCCAAGTTTGTTTAGCCTTTCACCCCTATCCACAGCTCATCCGCTAGTTTTGCAACACTAGTCGGTTCGGACCTCCAGTACCTGTTACGGCACCTTCATCCTGGCCATGGATAGATCACTTGGTTTCGGGTCTACACCCAGCGACTGAACGCCCTATTCGGACTCGATTTCTCTACGGCTTCCCTATTCGGTTAACCTTGCCACTGAATGTAAGTCGCTGACCCATTATACAAAAGGTACGCAGTCACCCTTGCGGGCTCCTACTTTTTGTAAGCATGCGGTTTCAGGATCTATTTCACTCCCCTCCCGGGGTTCTTTTCGCCTTTCCCTCACGGTACTGGTTCACTATCGGTCGATTACGAGTATTTAGCCTTGGAGGATGGTCCCCCCATATTCAGACAAGGTTTCTCGTGCCCCGCCCTACTTTTCTCTAGCTTAGTACCACACGTCTATTTTCGCATACAGGGCTATCACCTGCTATGGCTGGGCTTTCCATCCCATTTTGCTAACAGTCGTGCTATTACTAGAAGGCTCTTCCGATTTCGCTCGCCACTACTTTCGGAATCTCGGTTGATGTCTTTTCCTCGAGCTACTGAGATGTTTCAGTTCACCCGGTTCGCCTCGCATACCTATGTATTCAGTATGCGATACCTCTTGCGAGGTGGGTTTCCCCATTCAGAAATCTCCGGATCAAAGCTTATTTGCCAGCTCCCCGAAGCTTATCGCAGGCTATCACGTCTTTCGTCGCCTGTAATCGCCAAGGCATCCACCACATGCTCTTAGTCACTTGACCCTATAACTTTGACGTCTCTTTCGAAACATCTCCATTTTCTTTCAAGTACTTGCGAGGTCTTTCACCTCGCGCGTTATGCCGCAATGT
>NZ_FMZC01000009.1 GCF_900102625.1 Paracidovorax valerianellae | reverse complement strand
GTTGGCGCCCTGGATCAGCACGTCCTGCTGCGCCTTGATCTGCGCGCCCAGGGCCACGACATCGCCAGCGGCACGCAAGGTGGTGCTGCCTTCTCCGCCGTCGATGACGGTGCCGGTGTGCACGGTGCTCGATTGGCGCGTGCGGCTCTCGCCGGTCTGCACGCGCGTTTCTTCGCGCGTTTCCATGTCGCCGTTGTAGGTGACGAAGGTTTCGTACTTTGCGCTGCGCTCGTCGCTGCTGGTGGTCTTGGCGGTGGTGCCCAGGCGGATGTCGCCGCCCGCGTACAGGCCCGCGCCGGTCTTGCCCTTTACCTGACTGGCATCCAGCACGATGCTCCCGCCTGCGTCCAGCACGATCTTGCCGGCGTCGCTGGTGAACTGGCCGTCGGTGGCCGCAATGTTTCCATCGGCCTTCAGGTAGCCGCCGTTGTGCGCCACGATGGCGCCCCGGCTGTTGGCGATGTCGCCCTGGATGCTGGTCAGCAGGCTGTCCGCTTCGATGCGGCCTTGCTCGTTGTTCAGCCCGCCGCCGGACAGCCGCATGAAGCCGCCCGCGCGAATGCCGGCGCCGAAGTTGTCGATGCCGCCAGCGGCCGCAATGATGAGGTTGTTGGTGACCTCGAACTGGCCCCGGTTGATGAACTGGCCGCTCAGGTTCAGCGCCAGGTCGTTGGCGCTGATGCCGCCCGGCACGATGTGCAGCTGGCTCCAGTCGGGCAGCGAGACGCTCAGGCCCCCGCCCAGCAGCGCGCCGATGCCGCCTTGCGGCGTGCTCACGTCCACCCGCGGCAGGGCCAGCGGCTTGGTGTCGATGAATTGCGGCGGCACCTCGCTCGGCACCCCCGGTCCACCCGTGCCTGCGGTGGCAGGGCCCGCCCCCGCGTTGCTGGCTCCGCTGCCGCCGCCCACCGGGGCGGGCAGCGTGTCCGGCCGCGCCACTCCGATGAAGGTGGGGCCTTTGATGTTGCCCTGCACGGTCTGGCCCTCGGGCGCCTGCGCGATGGCGGTGGTTTGTACCTGGCGGCTGCGGGCCTCTTGCACGAGATGCAGTCCGGTGGCCGGATCGATTCCCGGCTGGTGAACGATGGTGCCGCCGTTGATGGTGATGGCATCGCCCACGATGGTGCCGGTGTTCGGACCGGTCAGCGTGATGGTGGCTGCGCCGCTGCCGGTGTTCAGGCGCGCGATGGCGCGGGAATCACCCTCGACCTGCACGGTGTCGCCGTTGGCGTCCTTGCCTTCCCAGATGACTTTCTGGTCGATGGGCCGCTGCTCGATGGTGCCGCCGCCCACGGTGGCGTCCGAGGCTTCGTTGATGAGCGAGCCGTTGAAGCCGCCTCCGATATACAGCTGCGCCCGGTTCGCCACGTTGCTGTAGCCCACGACCTTTGCGTCCGTGAGGCCGGCAGGTGCGGTGGGGATTTCATAGGTGCCGTCGAAGACGTTCGGCATGCCGGTGGCTTGCACCTGGCCCGTGGCCCGGTTGTGGATGGCGCCGCTGGCGCTGCCGGCAATCGCCACGCTGCCTTCGTTGAGCAACGTGCCGCCCCAGCGGACTTCCGCTGCGCCGACGCTCCAGCTCTCGCCCACCCCGACCTGGATGCCGTTCACCTGCAGGTCGAGCTTGCCCAGCGCGATGAGCGCATTGCTCGCTGCGGCATAGCTGCCGGGCGTGGTGAGCTTGGCATCGGCCAGGCTGCCCACCACGCCGCTGTTGGCGTAGCTGCTCGCGCCGATGTCCAGCAGGCTGCCCGCGATGATGACGCCGCTGGCGGCGTTGCTGAAACCGCCGCCGGTCTGGATGTCGATCTTGGCCGCAGGACCGCCCTGGCCGTACAGGGTGCCGGCGTTGGAGAACGAAGCGCCGGTGACGGTGATGTTCTTGCCCAGCACCTGGCTGTCGGCACCGCCGGACACGGCGGCGGTGGCTTTGAGCGTGACGTCGCCCGCCGCTGCCAGGGTGCCGTTGTTGTCGATGCCGCCGGCGGTGGCCGTCACGGCCAGATCGCCGTTGCGGGAGATCAGTTGGCCCTGGTTGGTCACGCTGGCCGCATCGATGGTGAGTTGGCTGCCGCTGACTTGCCCTGAAACGCCCTGCGCGGGCGCCGTGTTGGTGAAAGCGCCGCTGCTGCGGATGGTGACGGCACCGTTGGCGCTCAACTGGCCACCGCTGTTCTGCACGGATGCGCCCGTAACGGTGAGGTTGCCCGCCGCCGAAATGATGCCGGTGCTGGCGCCGCCGCCGGAAACGCCGGAGGAGGTGAGCGGGTCGTTGACGCTGCGCACGTTGCTCAGGCTGCCGGTGATCTCCACGTCGCCGCCGGAGCTGACCACGCCCTTGTTGCTCAGGATCGCGACCTGCACGGTGAGCTTGGCACCTGCGTCCACGGTGCCGGGGCTTTGCACATAGCGCCAGTCGGAGGCAGGCCCGTTGGGCGCACAGCCGTTGGCGATGACGCAGGTGCGGCTCTCGGCCAGGCCATTGTCGAAGCTGCTGCCCGTGATGGACATCAGGCCATCCGCATGGATGCGCCCGCCGTTGCTCATGGCCCCGGCGTTGAGCAAGACCGTGCCCCCGTTGAGGGTGCCGGTGTTCGTGACGGAGCCGCCATTGGCGGAAAGCGTGCCCAGCGCGCTGACGCTGCCGCCGTTGTCCAGCCCGCCGGAAACGTCCACGACCGTGCCGGAAATGCCGCCGGTGTTGGAGGTGCTGCCCAGCGAGACGGCCGAGCCCGAGACCTGCCCGGCATTGGACAGCGCGCCCATGGCGATGATGTTGGCGGCGATCTGCCCGAAGTTGGTGGTGGCGCCCGATACGTCCAGCCGCTGCTGGGCCAGGATGTCGCCTCCGTTGTTCAGTGCGGCATTGACGCCGATACCGTCGGCCACGATGCGGCCTGCATTGGCCAGCGTACCGCCGCCATAGGTGATGTTGCCGCCCGCCTGCAGAATGCCGGCGGTGCCCAGGCCTGCGGCGGCCTGCACGTCCATGCCTTGCGCCGCGCTCCAGGAGCCCTGCGCGCCCAGGGCCATGCCTGCCGAAGATTGCAGCGTGAGCTGCCCACCGGTGACGATGCCGCCGGCTGCTGCACGGTTGCTGTCGATACTGCGCGCACGGATGGCGATGTTCCCTTGCGATTGCATGAGGCCGTCGTTGACGAGGTCGCCGGTGGTGTCGATGGAGACCGGCTGGGCGAACGTCATCTGCGCCTGGTTGTGGATGCGCCCTGAATCGGCACGCAAGTTCGCCTGTCCCAGCCACTGGCTGTTACCGCTGAACACGAGGTTCTGCGCGGCGTGCAGGTCGGCATTGCCGGCTACGTCCAGCTTGCCGCCGAAGCCGATGCTGCCGGCCCGGCTTTCGGCCGCCAGAGCCGCCTGGGCCACCAGTGGGCCGGTGATGGAAATGCCGCCTTGCGCCTGCAGAGTGAGCGGCGCGCCGGCCTGCACCGATCCGCCGAATTGGATGGCCCCTGCCGCGCTGGCGACGTCGCCCCGCGCGAACTCGGCATCGCCTGCAACGCGCACCCCTTGCTGGCCGGTCAGGCGAAGGTCGCCCAGCGTTGCCAGCGGGCCGCCGATGTCGATGGCTCCGGCGTTGGCCTGCAAGGCCACGCCCTGATTCACGCGCAGCTCCTGCGCCACGGCGATGCCCTGGCCTGCCAAGGCTTCCAGCCGGCCGGCCACGCGCACGGTGCCGCCATAGCCTTGGCCGGTGCCGCTTTGCACGCGAGCGTCCTGCAGCACGAGCGTGTCGCCCTGAATGGCGACCTGGCCGCCGGCCCGGGCATCGAGACTGCCACCGAAAGAAGCGCTGCCGCCGATGCGGAGGTCTCCGCCGGACACCACGCTGGCGGCGCCCTGCACGGTCAACGTCTGGTCGATGCGGTGATCGCCGCCCACGGTGGCGTCGTAGCGGCCGCCGGCCTGCAGGCTGCGCAAATGCAAGTCGCCGCCGGCCTGCACGGCCGTGGCGGCATTGCCGTTGGCGCCTGCGGCCGCGCCACCGATGACGTCGGTCGCGGTGATGCTCCGGCCTGCGGACAAGGTCAAAGCGCCGGGGGTGGCGATGTTGCCGCCCACCCCGATGTCTCCCCGGGCCGAGGTGGCAGCGATGCTGCCGCCCACGAAGTCGCCATCGATGCGCAGATCGTCCTGCGTCTGCACCACGGCGTTGCCGGTGGCCTGGACGGATCGCAGGCGGGCACTGGGCGCCACCACTCGGAGGTTGCCGCCCGCGCGCAGGTTCTGGGCCTGCAGTTCGGAGGCGGTCTGGATCGCAAGGCCGCCGCCGGCCGTCAGGTCTCCGGTGACCGCGATCTTCTGGGCGCTGTCGAGTTCAAGCGTTCCGCCTGAGGCAACGGCTCCGCGCACGTCGATGCCGCCACCGGAAGCGATGCGGACGTCGCCATTGGCAACCACATCGGCCAGACTGGACACGCCGCCGGCGGCGGCATCCAGCCGCACTGCGCCCTGGGCCTGCACGCCACGGGCCAGCGAGACGCCGAAGCCTGAAATCTGCACATTGCCGCCCGATTGCACGTCGCCCTTGAGCACGGCCCGGCCCTGCGCCGCCACCGAAAGGTTGCGGCCGGATGTCAACGGGCCGTCCAGCACGAGGTCGCCCTGCCGCGACGCGATGTCCAGATCGCCGCGCGCACTGGCCTGCTGCAGATCGATGCTGCCCTGGCTGCGGATGGCGATGTTTTCGTTGGCCTGCACGGCGTTCACCGAGATGCCGCCAGCGCCCGCGTTGAGCTCGACGCTGCCGGCCGACCGCACATTGCCGCCGAGCCGCATGCGGTCCCGCGCGGTGATGCCTACCGCACCGCCTGCAACGTCTCCCGCGATGGTCACGTTGCCCGCGTCGATGCCGATGCCTCCGCCCGTCAGGCCCGCGCCCGCAGTGAAGTCGCCGCCGGCAGACCACTGCTGCCCTGCTCCGGAAACCGAAGCGCCCGACAAGCGGATGTCGCCCCCGGCCGACGCGCCGATGCCTCCGCCCGCCGCGATGTCGGACGCGGCGGAAATACCGCCGCCCGCAGCGATGTGGGCGTTGCCCCCCACGCTGACCGTCGATCCGAAGGCCACGCCCGCGCCGGAGCGCAGGCTAAGGTTGCCGCCGATGCTGACGGTGTCGCCGAACCCGATGTCGCTGCCGCTCACAAGGGCTGCGCTACCGCCGACGCGGACGGCGCCCTGGGCGTTCATGGGGCCACGCACGTTCAAATTGAGGTTGCCTGCGATGTTCAGGCCGGCGCCCGGCTGGCCCAGCTGCACTTCGCCGCCGGTCACATTCATGGCGCCGGCGTTGACGTCGCCACGCAGACCGATGCGGGCCGCGTCCATGTTCAGCGCCTGGCCGACCTGGGTCGCGCCTGCCATCTCGATGGAGCGCCCGCCCGCGATCGTCAGGTTGCGGCTGATGGCGGTCTGCCCCGAGGCGCTCACGCTGTCCGCCGCGATGTCGGCGCTCTCGTTCACCTGCAGCCGCCCGGCGAGCGTCGCGGAATCGCGTGCCCGCAGGTCCAGGTGGTTGCCCACCAGCGTCGTGCCGTACAGGCCGGCTGACCGCTCGCCATCGATCGTCAGGTCGCGTGCCACCGAAAGGCGCCCATCCTGCCGAATGTCCTGTCCTTTGATGGTGGCGGTGCCGGCCACGTCGATCACGCTTTGCCCACCGCCCAGCTGCAATGCCCCCGCTGCGCGGGCGTCCAGATTGCCGCCCACCAGAAGCTTGTCGGTGATGGCCACGTCGCCCGCGCTGCTTTGCAGTTGCACATTGCCTTGCACGCGCACGGGGCCGTCGAACTGCGCCCCGGCAGCGCCGTTGGCTTGCAACTGGTGCGCAGTGACTTCGCCGGCCACGGTGATGCGCCCTGAACTGTCCAGCTGGATATTGCGCGCGGCGGAAACGCCCGCTGCCTGCAGGTTGCCCGCGCTTCGCACAGCCACGTCTTCCTGATAGGCGAGCACGGCACCGCGCAGATTCACACCCATCCCCGCATCGGTGGAGATGACGCGGATCTGCCCTGCGGTCATGGCGCCCAAAGCCGTCGCGTCGATGGCGATGCCGCGCTGCCCCAGCGCAGTGGCCGAGGCGGCCAAGGCCGTCGCTGCATTCTTGCCGGCATCCGCATCGCTTTGTCGCCCGGCCGTGAGCTGAATGCTGGAGATGCCCCGGTTGAGGTAATGCGCGCGCAGCGGCCCGTCGATGAACAGCGTCTCGCCGATCAGATCCAGCTGGCCCACGGTGCCTTCGATGCCGATTCCGAGCACGTCGATCTGCCCGCCGGCCACGGAAAAGCGCGGCTGCACCGCCTGCGCGAATGCGCTGGGCGCACCGTTGGCGTCCCGCCACTGCACGGCGCCCGTGCTGAGCGTGAAATGCGGCGTATTGACGACCCCGCAACCGTCGCAGGTGATGCCGTTGGGGTTGGCGATGATGACGCTGGCCGGGTTGCCGAACACTTCGACCGTACCGCCGATGCGCCCCGCAGGCCCTGCGACGGTCACCTCATTGACGATGGTGTTGGCCGTGCGGCCTGCGGCAAGATTCGGGTTGGCCGCCGCCTGTCCGCCCAGGAGCGGTGTGCCGCCGACCAGGCTGTTGTTGAGGACGACGCCCGATGAAGGCACATCGAAGCGCTGGAACTGGTTCAGCGAAACACCCGCCGCGTTAGGGGTCGTGATGTTCACCAGTGCCGCGCCGCCTTGCAGCATCTGCACGCCGGGCTGGAAGGCCAGCGGAGCCCGCGGATCGGCGATGGGCACGCCATTGAAGGCCGCCTGCGGCGGCACCTGGGCATGCGCTGGCGCAACGCCTATCGACCACTGCCCGCCGGGCCCCACGCCGGCCTGCAATTGCAGGACGGTGAAAAGAGCGAGCACGCCACGGGCGGTGTGGCGGGCCCATCGGGGCGAGCGGTAGCGTGCAGCATCCGCCACATCGCGCTGAGCGCCCTGTTGTGCTGGCGTGCCCTTGGCGCTGTTCGTGTTGTTGTTCATGGATCCCCCCGACCTGCCCATCGAATTCAAAATTGGTAAGACGCGCTCACGTTGATGCGCCATCCGCTGTCCGCCACACCCTGGGGCCTGCGAAGCGGCTTGCCCAGAATGGCCTCGAAAAACCCGGTGCGATACGCCATGCGCACCCCGCCCCCCGCGCTGGCCAGCCCGTGGGACCGGCCATCGGACACGGTTCGCACGTGGGCCATATCGAAGAAGGTGTAGGGCTCGTACCGCACCTCGCCGCCGAACAGCGGCGGCGCTTTCTGCCAGGCCCATTCGTTGCGCCAGTAAGCGCCCCGGTCACCGCCCTGCGCGGACTCGGCAAAACCGCGAACGCTGCCGACCCCGCCAGCGAACAGCTGTTCGGACGAATACAACGGATGCCGGCTCCATTGGCCAGCCCCGCGCGAGCGCCAGACCCATGCACCGGGCAGGGGCCGCTCCAGCGATGCCGACAGCTCGGCTTTGGTGAACGCGTATCGGGCAGCGGCCGATGGCAGGTCGGCCGGGTCACGGTTGGCACCCCACCAGGAGAGGCCGTGCGAGACACCCGCATCGGCGGTCCACTGGCCCATGCCGTACTCGGTCTCGAAGCGCTGCAGGCGATTGACACCGGCGCGCAGGACCGTCTGGTCCTGCGGCGACAGGCGCAGGTTGTTGATGGAGCGCTCGGAGTCGCGGCGCGTCAGGGACACGTCGAACGCGGTCTTGCTGGTCTGGTCGCGGTCCAGCAGGTGGTTGACCGACAGCGTGTAGCTCCGGGACCGGCCATACACCAGCGCCGTGTCGCCCACCAGATTCTGGTATTCCGAGATGGAGGCCATGCCCGCTACAGTGGTGTATCCCAGCGGTACCGAGAACGTGCCGTACAGCGCGTTCGTGTCAGCACTGGTGGTCAGGCCCGCATTCAGCGATTCCATCAGGCCCAGCACGTTGCCGTTGTCCACCCCCATCTGGATGCGCATACGGCCCGTCGCGGCCGAGCCCTGGTTGTCCACCGACACGTTGTACCTTGCCCCGTCGCGGGGCTGGTTGACGAACTCCACGATGGAGCCGCCGGGCTGGGTGCCAGGACGGATCTGCACCTGCACGTTGTTGCGCCGCAGGCGGTTCAGCTGATCGACGGCTTGCTCGATGTCGCGCAGGCGCAGCACGTCGCCTTCCTCCATGGGCATCGCCATGGCGATGCCGGGGCCGTCGGCACGCCCCGCTTCGACCGCTGCGCCGTTGTAGAGCAGCTTTTCGATGGTGCCGGGCACGATGGTGATTGCCAGCACGCCCTCATGCAGGCTTTGGTTGCCCACATAGGCGCGCGAGGTGGTGTAGCCCGCGGCGACCAGCGCCCGGTTCATGCGCTCCAGCAGCACGTTGATGTGTGCAACGCCAAGCGACTGGCCGGCGAACGGCGCCGCCACCTCCCGGAAAACGGTCTCCGGCAGCAGGGCGGCGCCCTCCTGACGGATGGTGTGGACCAAAAATGTCGGCCCCGTGGACGGAATGTCGGACAGCGCCCTGGCATCCGGCACCCGGCCGTCCTGGCCGGGCTGATCGAACTGGATGCTGGCGGGCGGAGCCTGCCGCAGCAGATCTTCGCGGAGCTTTTCCTGCTGTTCGCGAATGAGTTGATCGTTGGGATCACGGGGCGCAGGGGGCACTTGCGCATGCCCCATGACAGGGGCGAGCACCAGCACGCAGAGCGTGCCGCTCAGGCGGGAAAACTTCATGCGTCGCCCCCTACCAGAAAAGACCGAGATGGTTTTCCAGGCGAACCGGATCGCGGTGCGGCGGACGGACGACTTCGATCGCGCCCTCCACCCCTTCCGATGCCGTGAACACCCCGCCTTCTTGCCGCGCAGCGCCCTGAAGCACCATGCGGCCCTGCTGCACGGTGAAGCTTCCGCCCTGATCGGTGGCATACACCTGAGCCCAGGTATCACCCAGCACGGCCTTCAGCCCGCGGTCGCGCGAGATGACCGTATGCACCGGGCGTGCGCGTGCCGTGATGACAGGCGCTTGCAGAACCATTCCCCGTCCACCGAAGACCTGCCCTGCGTCGTTGAGAATCTGCCCGCCCGCGCGGACGTTGAGCGTGTCGGCCGCCATGATCTGGCCGCCCACGAGCGACTCGGAAGAAGAGGCCGTGCGCTTGCAGATGAAAAGAAAGCAACTTTGGCGATAGGCGAACTGCCCGATGCTGTGGGCCTGAATGGTGACGTCGCCCGTGGCCGCGATATCGACCTTGCCGCCGTTGGAGAACAGGTAGCCGCCCAGGTTGGCGAAGCTGCTGCCGGACACCGCCAGATCGCCCTGCGCCACCCAGTAAGCCTGGTTTGCGGTATCGGCCAGCGTGCCCATGTCTACCTGGTAGCCGCTGCGGCGCTTGAAGAGGCTGCGACTCGTCCAGTCGGTATTGCCGGAGCCCGCCACGTGGAGCGTCTCGTTGCGCACCGCACCTGGTGTTTGCACCGTGAGCGCGCCGTTGGAGACGATGCGTGCATCCACCGAGGACACATCGGCACCGGCGAACAGGCCGACCGCATCGTTGCGGCCGAAGATGAGCGCCGTCTTTGCCGCGCCCACCGGCGTACTGTGCTCGATGGCCCCGCCCGCCCGAAGCAGCACGGCATACCGGCCGTCGCCCTCGTCGGTGGAACGGTTCTGCCCGGAAATCTCACCCCCGATATTGCGCAGTGAGCCCTTGGCCTCCAGGATCGTGTTGGTGCCTGCGGCGACCAGGCTGCTTCGCTCAGGGGTGTTGCGCAACTCCATCTCGTCCGCCTGGACATGGATCTGGCCCTGCGCCTGGATTTGGCCGCCGATCTGTTCGAGCCGGCCGGTGCTCGTCAATTGAAAATCGCCGGCCGACGCCACCAATTGCCCGCCATTGCGCACTCCGGCGCCCTGGTCCGTGACCAGAATTTCGATGCGGCCCGACGTCACTTTGGAATCGGCACTGAGATTCAAAGCCAGCGCCGAAGAAGATGCCTTGCCCGGGGTGTAGTGCACCCACGGGGTCAGGTTATCGACCGGAGAGGCCGCAGTATCGAATTGCGCCAGGGATTCGCCGGCCACGATACGCACCGTTGCCGTAGAGGAAGAGAAACTGTTGGTCACCGCACCCTGGATTCCCACGGTTTTGGCCATCATTTCCAGACGGATCAGATTGCCTGAAACCCCTTGCGAATCGATCAGTAATTGTCCCTGTGTGGTTTTCACATCCACATAGCGTTGGGAATGGCCGGAAGGCTGTGTTTCATCGCGCAGGCTGACGGCACCAGTCGTCAGTGCCACGCTGCCGAAATTGAAGAAACTGCCGCCATTGACGCGAATGCCGTTCTGGTTGGCGAGAATCAAATTCGCGCGCGGGCCGGTGACATCCAAAGGACCTTCGATGTGCGAAGGCGCTGCCGACAGCACTTCCGCCACGATGGTGCGGGCGCGCACCGCATCGTTGGCGAAGGTCAACCCTGCAGCACCGACATCGAAGCGGGAAAAGCCGTTGTAGGACACCCCGTCCTGCGCGGTGCTGGGGGTGACGACCACGCGCCCTCCCGGTCCGGCCTGCACTTGAATGGGCGTGGAAGGATGGGCCACCACCAGCGCTTGCGCATGGGCTCCAACCGGAACTGCTCCTGCGAGCAGGCACGCCAGCGCCGCTCCCTTTGAGCCGAGGGCTCTTTTCATTCTCATATTCCCAACGATTTCAAACCCGCCAGAATTCCCTGCGGGACACCGGCCACCCTTTTTGAAACTCACGCGAAACCGATAACGGCAATCGCGCATTTCTTTTCAAATTGATACAAGCGCAGCATCATATTGACAATATTGACGCCTGTCTTACGGTGTTGTGTTGCTCGCACAGAAGATGAATGGACTTGCCGGGCATTGCGTTTCATGCCAGAAGAATCAGAGCGTTTGCCTGAACACGATGCAGTCGTTGGTGGAGTTAATCGCTTAAGAAGCACTGGCTTCGCTCCAAGAACAAAACGAATGAACTGCACTGACGAACGCGTTAAACATTGGCGTTAAATGTGAGCAGGTCCGCTATCCATTGCCGAAGCGCCACAGGCAATACAACACCGGTCTATCAACCCGGGCCTGGGTAATCGGCGGCGGATTTCCGTTGCGGAAATAAAAAAGGAGCCGTTGCGGCTCCTTTGCAAAAGTCGTCGGGCTCACTCACCCGCGCCGGGACGCCTGATACAGCCCCTGCACCCGCGGCACGTTCTGCTCCAGCTGGCGAATGCGCTCCGGCCCGCTGGGGTGGGTGGACAGGAAGGCGATGCCGCCCTGGCTGCCGGTGGCCTCGCCCATCTTGCGCCACAGGCTGACCGAGGCGTCGGGGTTGTAGCCGGCGCGTGCGGCGAGTTCCAGGCCGACGAGATCGGCCTCGGTTTCGTCGCCCCGGCTGAATTTCAAGGTGATCAGCTGCGTGCCCAGGTTGGCCGCCGCGTTGCCCAGGTCGCCCAGGCCCAGCAACTGGGCGCCGAGCGACAGGCCCACGCTGGTGGCCTGGGTCTTGGCGAGGCGGGCGCGGGCGTGTTCGCGCAGCGCGTGGGCCATTTCGTGGCCCATGATCATGGCGGCTTCGTCGTCGGTGAGTTTGAGCTGGTCAAGGATGCCGGTATAGAAGGCGATCTTGCCGCCCGGCATGCAGAAGGCGTTGATCTGCTTGCTGCCGATCAGGTTGACCTCCCATTGCCACTGGCGGGCGCGGTCGTTCCACTGGGCGGTGAAGGGAATCAGGCGCTGGGCGATGGTGCGCAGGCGCTGCAGTTGCGGGTTGTCGGCGCCGGCCAGCGCGCGCTGCGCCTTGGCCTTGCCCATCATGTCGCTGTACTGCTGGTTGGCGGCGTTTTCGAGCGTCTCGGCCGGCACCAGCTTGCGCATGGTCGATGACGAGCCAACGTCCACCTGCGCCAGCGCGGGGCCTGCGACGGCCGCACCGGCTGCCAGCAGAAAGCCGCGCCGGGCCTTCCACAGGCCGCTCTTGGCGGTGCAGAAGCGGCAGCAGCTGTCTGCGGCGTCCGCCCCGTCGGCATCGAAAGAAACAGAGGAAGAGGAGGAAGAAAAAGCGCTCATGGCGTTTTGCGCGCCACGGGCAGCATCGAAGGGTTCGTTCGGCATGGTGCTGCGCAGTCTAGCCGGGCAGAGACCGCTGCTGTGTAGGCTGCGGCGCCTGGGCATCAGCCTGCCGGGGCCGACACCGGCTGCGCGCGCAGCTCGGCCCAGACCACCAGCAGCAGCCCGCCCAGCACCCCCGCCAGCCCCGCGTACGCCATGGCCGAAGGGGCTTCGCCCACCACGGCGACGGCCAGGGCGAACGCGGTCACCGGCTCGGCCAGTGCGAGCGTGACGGCAGTGGCGCCGCTGACGTGCCGCAGCGCGTGCGTGAACAGCAGGTACGCCACCCCGGTAGCGACGAGCCCCAGGTAGGCCACCACGGCCCAGGTGCCGGGCGATGCGGCCACGGGCCCGGCCAGCCCCGCCGCCACCGGCAGCGACAGCACGGCCGCGCCGCCGAACACCGCCAGATTGACGACGGCCGGCACCGCATGCGCCACGAGCCTCTGGTTGATCAAGGCATAGGCGGCATACGCCAGCCCCGCGAGCAGGCACAGCGCGATGCCGGCCAGCGGCGCCTGCACCTCGGTGCGCCCATCCAGCGCCATGGCCGCGCCGCCCGCCACGCCCAGCAGCGTGCCGGCCCACCACACGGGGGCGGGCAGGCGCCGCTGCAGCACCGTCTGCAGCAGGCCGGCCCAGATGGGGCCGCTGCCGATCGCAATCGCGGTACCCAGCGCGACGCCGCTGGCTTTCACGCCCGCGAAGAAACTCAGGTTGTAGGCCGCAACGCAAAGGCCGGCCAGCAGCACGAGGCCCCAGGGCAACCGGGGCCGTCCGCCACGCCGCAGCGGACCCCACGCCAGCGCAGCGAAAAAGGCGCTGGCGATCAGCAGTCGCAGGGCGCCCACCCAGTAAGGCGAAAGGCCGGCGGGCGCCAGGCTCTGCGCGGTGCCGGTGGTGCCCCAGAGCACGGCGGCGAGCAGCACCATGGCGATGCCCCGGGTGGAATGCGAAACGAGGGTCGTGGTCATGCGGCCATGGTGCCGTGGCGCAAGCGCTGGAATGTCGAGCAACGCTCGAAGTGCATGGGCGCAGGTCTATGCAGCATCTAAGCCAAATCGGCCTCCAGCGCAATAAAATCAACGGTATGTAGCTATTATTTTTATAGCATTCAACATCCGCTGCGCAATGCACGGGCGCTGGTGCCACGGTCGCGGCGCAGGGCATAGGCCAGGGCGCTGCCGCTGGCATAGCCGGTGCGCAGGGCCACGGTGTCCAGCGGAACCCCGTTCGCCAGATCGCGGGCTGCGGCGTCCAGGCGTTCGCCGCGCAGCCAGGCCTGCGGCGTGCGGCCGGTGATCGCCAGCCAGCGGGCGTGAAAGCGCTGGGGGCTCAAGCAGCACAGCGCGGCCATGCGCGCGGTGGGCCAGTCTTCATGCAGGGCGGACCGCACGGCGCGCTCCAGCCGCTCGGGCGCGATAGCGCGGCGGGCCAGCACGCGCGGTGCCTGCAGGATTTGCGCGAGCCGCTGCACGGGGTCGTCGTCCGCCGTGAAGGCGCTGTGCTGGGATGCGATGGCGAAGCGCCGAACGCGGTCCACCCCGGGCTGGTCGGGCGCGTCGATCACGAACATGCGCGCGCCGGGCGGCGCCAGGAAGGCGTGTGCCGTGCCGGCCGGAATGACCATGCCGCAGGCCGTGTCCACGAAGGCGGCGCGGCCCGCCACTTCCAGTTCCATGCGGCCCTGCAGCGCGTAAAGGACCTGCGCATGGTCGTGCGCGTGCGCGGCGTGTTCGCCGCTGTAGCTGCGCACCGAGCAGGTGGGATGAAGAACGGTGGCATGGCCCATGGCGCACCATCGTAGCGGCCTGCATCGGAGTGGCCGAGGCCCGCACCGGCGAACGGCGGAACGCGCCCGGGGGTGGGGTGCGGATAATCCACGCGAGCCCCTTCACCCCCGCCCTCGCCCAGCCCACCTCCGATGCCCCCAGACCACGCCCCCGCCACCGCCCCCCGCCGCAGCTGGCGCGACGCCTGGCTCGTCTATCTCGAACCGGCCAGCCTGCGCATGCTGGCGCTGGGGTTCTCTGCCGGGCTGCCGCTGCTGCTGGTGCTGGGCACGCTGTCGTTCTGGCTGCGCGAAGCGGGCCTGGACCGCACGACCATCGGCTACCTGAGCTGGGTGGGCCTGGCCTATGCCTTCAAGTGGGTGTGGGCCCCGCTGGTGGACCGCATGCCGCTGCCGCTGCTCACGCGCTGGCTGGGGCGCCGGCGCGGCTGGCTGGTGCTGTCGCAGGCGATGGTGATGGCGGGGCTGGCGGGCATGGCGTTCAACGACCCGCGCGTGGCGCTGGAGCCATTGGTCTGGTGCGCGCTGGCCGTGGCGTTCGGCTCGGCCACGCAGGACATCGCGCTGGACGCCTTTCGCATCGAATCGGCCGATGCCGACCACCAGGCCGCGCTGGCCGCCACCTACCAGACGGGTTATCGCCTGGCGATGATCTGGGCGGGCGCGGGCGTGCTGTGGGTGGCCGCGCGCGCCGAAGTTCCCGGCCTGGGCGGCTACCAGCAGGGCGCCTGGCAGGCCGCCTACCTGACGATGGCGGCCTCGATGCTGATCGGCACCGTGACCGTGCTGCTGTCGCGCGAGCCCGTGCCGCGCCCCCTGACGCCCGCGCGCAACCCGGCCGAATGGCTGCGCAGCGCGCTGATCGACCCCTTCGCGGACTTCATCCGGCGCTATCGCTGGCAGGCCGCGCTGATCCTGGCGCTCATCGCCATCTACCGCATCAGCGACGTGGTGATGGGCATCATGGCCAACCCGTTCTACGTGGACATGGGCTACACCAAGGACGAAGTCGCGGCGGTGACCAAGGTGTTCGGCGTGGTGATGACGCTGGCCGGCGCCTTCGTGGGCGGCGTGTTGTCGATGCGCCTGGGCGTGATGCGCGTGCTGATGCTGGGCGCAGTGCTCAGCGCCTGCAGCAACCTGCTGTTCGCGTGGCTGGGCATGCGCGGGCACGACGTCACGGGGCTGGTGCTGGTGATATCGGCCGACAACCTGGCCGGCGGCATTGCGTCGGCGGCGTTCATCGCCTACCTGTCCAGCCTCACGAACGTGCAGTATTCGGCCACGCAGTACGCGCTGTTCAGCTCCATGATGCTGCTGGCGCCCAAGTGGATCGCGGGCTTTTCGGGGCGCTTCGTGGATGCCTTCGGCTACACCGAATTCTTCGTCGGCACGGCGCTGCTGGGGCTGCCCGTGCTGGTGCTGGTGGCGCTGGCGTCGCGGATCGAAACGCCCTCCCACCGCTGATTCCATTGCCCGGAAAGCTATTATTTCAATAGCAACAGAAAACGATGCCCTCTACCCTGCTCACCCTGCCTGCCGACCGCGAGGGCTTGCCGATCACCCCGTTGTTTACCTAACTTTACGGAGACTTCAACGCACCGACGCCCCCCGGCGCGACCATGGAGCCTCCCCAAGGACACCGCCATGAGCTCTCAACTGTTGATGATCGAAGACGACTTCCGCCTCGCCCAGATGGTGGGGGAATACCTCAGCCAGTCCGGCCTGGAAGTCACGCACATGGCCGATGGCAAAAGCGGCATGGCGCGCCTGCAGGGCGGCGACGCCGGCCCGCTGCCCGACCTGGTGATCCTGGACCTGATGCTGCCGGACATGGACGGGCTCGAAGTGTGCCGGCGCATCCGTTCGCTGCAGGGCCCCGCCGCCCAGGTGCCGGTGCTCATGCTCACCGCCAAGGGCGACCCGATGGACCGCATCATCGGGCTGGAACTGGGCGCCGACGACTACCTGCCCAAGCCGTTCGAGCCGCGTGAACTGCTGGCCCGCATCCGCGCCATCCTGCGCCGGCGCACCGACGGCGGCACGCCGGCCGCGCAGGTGCTGCGCTTCGGTTCGCTGGAGATTGACCGCGACGCGCGCACCGTCACCGTCAGCGGGCAACCGGCGGAACTCACCTCCTACCAGTTCGACCTGCTGGTGGCCCTGGCCGAGCGTGCTGGCCGCGTGCTCACGCGCGACCAGATCATGGAAGCCGTGCGCGGCCGCGAACTGGAGGCGTTCGACCGCTCCATCGACGTGCACATGGGCCGCATCCGCGCGGCCATCGAGCAGGACGCGAAGAACCCCCGCCGCATCCTCACCGTGCGCGGCGTGGGCTACGTGTTCGCCAAGCAGCAGGATTGACCCCGCGGGCTCCCACGCTTCGCCGTGGCGCCGCGCATTCAGGAGGCCTTGATGTCTAACCCGTTTTCCCGGCGCCTTTATCTGCGCATCTGGCTGGCCGTCGTGGGCGGCGTGGCGGTGCTCACGCTCGCGGTGGGCTGGGCGTGGCGCATCGCCGCGGACCAGAACTCCCAGACGCCGCCCACGCCGCCGGCCCGCGAGATGGTGCTGATCAATCCGCAGGGCGAGCCCGTGCTGCGCGGGCTGGCCACGCGCATTCCGAACGGGCCGGCCGAAGGGCTGGAGTTTCGCGTGGAGGCTGAAAACGGCGACGTCTTCTCGCTGCAGATGGCGCCGCGCCCCCGGCCGCCAGGGGGCGACCGCCGGGGCGAGGTCGCTTTCTGGACGCGTCCGCCTTTCGGCTTTCTGTGGATGCTGGGGCTCGTGGGCGTGGCGGTGGCGGTGGGCGTGTTTCCCATCATCCGGCGCCTTTTGCAGCGGCTGGTCACCCTGCAGCGCGGCGTGCAGCGCTTCGGCGAAGGCGACCTGTCGGTGCGCGTGGCCGAGCACGGGCACGACGAGGTGGCCGACCTGGCGCGGCAGTTCAACGCCGCGGCAGCGCGCATCGAAACGCTCGTCAAATCCCACAAATCGCTGCTGGCCAATGCCTCGCACGAGCTGCGGTCGCCGCTCACCCGCATCCGCATGGGGCTGGAGCTGATGCAGGGCTCCGCGCCCTCCCCGGCGTTTCGAGACGAAATCCTGCGCAACATCGCCGAGCTGGATCAACTGGTGGACGAAATCCTGCTGGCCAGCCGCCTGGATGCGCGCGAAGCGGACATGGGCACCGTGGAACTCGTGGACCTGCTGGGCCTGGCGGCCGAGGAATGCGTGCGGGTCGATGCCGAGCTGGAGGCCGGTGCCGCGAGCGCCGATGGCCTGGAGGTCCACGGCGTCGCCAAGCTGCTGCGCCGCGCACTGCGCAACCTGCTGGAGAACGCCCGCCGCTACAGCCAGGGCGACATCACGGTGGGCTTGCAGCGCACCGGCACGCATGCCGAAGTGCGCGTGTGCGACCAGGGCCCCGGCGTGCCGCTGGCGCAGCGGGAACGCATCTTCGAGCCCTTCTACCGGCTGCCCGGCGCCAGCGAACGCGCCGGCGGCGTGGGCCTGGGGCTGGCGCTGGTGCGCTCCATTGCCGAACGCTCGGGCGGCACCGTGCGGTGCGAGGACCGGCCGGATGGCGAAAGCGGCGCGTGCTTCGTGTTGACCTTGCCATTGGCGCAGGGCTGACGGTTGGGGCGGGAACCAAGGCAAAGCTGTTCACGGGTGGGGAGCCGACACAAGGCCTGAATGCGACTGTTTCGCATCGAAACATCTGTTTCGTGCGATCTGCCAATCCATTTGACCGCCTGGGTGGCCGCGCCAGGGCGTTTCCTTTAAGCTGCGTTCCGCTCGATGGAATTCTGTTGGGCATCCAAAAGTGCGGGGGCGTCAGGCCGAACCGCATCGGGAGGTCTTCCAATGAACGCAGCACAACACCCCAGTCTCCGGCGAAAGCCGCTCCGCTCACCAGGCAGCAGCCCGGACCCCGCCAGCCCCACGGGATGAGGTCGTCCCGACGGGCAACGCCTCACGCGGCTGGAACCGCCCTTTCATCGACAGCGTGACCGGGCGTGCGGGCGCAGCGCGCAATGCCCGGCCCTCAGCGGTGGGCAAAGAGCGCCCCTGGCGATCCACCGCTCACTACGCCAGTCCTGAAGGCCCACCGAAGCCCGCCCACGGCTTCGCGCCATCGCCACCTTCTTTTCCCCGATCCACTGAGTTTCACCATGGCAGTCAAAGACATCCGGGTCATCCACACCCTGGGCCCCGCCGGCACGAACTGCGAAGCGGCCGCCCACGAATGGTTCCGGCGCAATGGCCGCAAGGGCACGGTGCACCTGCACCCCACCTTCGAGATCGCCGCCGAGGCCTTGAACGACGACCCGGCCATCGCGGTGCTGGGGTGCGTGGCCTACCCCGATCTGCACAACCTCGTGTTTTCCAACCTGAACCGGTTCCAGATGGTGGACGTGTTCGTGATGCCCACCTTCAACATGATCCTGGCATCGCGCACGGGCGACGTGCCGAAAACCATTTCGACCCACCCGGCACCGCAACAGCTGGCCCCCCAGGGTGCGCGGCTGTCGTTCGTGAACAGCAACGCACAGGCGGCCGTGGATTGCCGGCATGGCCGCACCGAAGGCTGCATCACCACGGCCAAGGCTGCCCACTCGCTCGGGCTGAAGATGATTCAGGACTTCGGCCCGGTGCCGATGGGCTTCACGATCCACGCGGCGGTGTGAGGCTGGCCAGCGACATCGCATAGATGCGGCCTGACTTTTATGCTGGCCCCGATCACCGGTTGAAATAGCGAGAGATGAGTTGTCGACCGCCTAGCGTCCACGTGCCATAGCGCCTATCGCGGGCAAGGGGCGCCACATTCAGGAGGAATATTTTCAAAGACGATGTCCATTCCAACCGCTACGGTTGACGATGAATCCATGTACCACCGTGCGTCTCCATTCAGCCATAGATCAACCACTCCACTCTCACCCAAAAGAATTTCGGGCTCTACGCGATAGAGACGCACGAAAGAGGGAATTTTCAGGTCATGGTGAAGAATGCGCTGGAGAAGCGAGGCGTCGTAGTAATCCACTCGGTACACATGGCGAGGACTGAAATCGCTTCCCTTAAATGCAGGCCTGGAAAGCAACCAGCCTGCTCCGGCCAAGCAGGCACAAAGCAGCGTCCAGAAAAAAATCCGTTTTGGCTGGCCCCTGATTTGATGACCACTGATGAGCGATTTCATTGAAGGTCAAACCTCAAAGGGAATGCAAGGCGGACGCGGTGGACATCGGAAAGCACCATGAAATCCCCACCTCTACCTTGCAGAGCACTCCAACGCCGGAAATCGTTGTTCTGCACTTCGTATTTCGTCGCTGCGACATCGGCTGAGTCCGTATGCACCCATTGATCTGAAATCGGTATATCTCTGCGAAGTTGGAAATGGCGCTCCACTCCCGTGGTCCCCCAAAACCCTAAAGGTTGGGACATCAAGGGGATGCCGTCGTTGAAGTCATAGGAATCTCGTAGATAGAAAGCCAGTTCATCGATATCTACAGTGATAGAGCCGTTGCTTCCCGTTGAAACGAACCCAGACGCTGCCACTTTTAATTGAGCTTCGCCCATCGCCCCGTAGAAATCATCCATAGGGTCACTCAGTTTCCCGAACGTCAAATAGTTCACTTGGCAAGTGGCATCCAGCACCTTCGCAGACTGATTGAAATCGCCAAATCTCCACAGCTTCAGCGTTTTTCCAAAGGTCTGATCTTTGATTTTTTGCCTCAGTTCTTTAATGCCTTTAGCGGTCGCCCATTCGCTTTGCAGTGTGGCCATCGCAGTCTGGACCCGGGCGAACCGAAGGGCCCAGGACATCGTGACAATGCTTTCTTCCAGGTGTACAGAACTGAGTTGATTCAAACGATGCGGAGAGCGGCTTTCTTTCATTTCTGCTGGCATGCGAAAAGCGGCCCCGTTAAACCATCGCTCCATCAAAATCGCCGCGACAGGCCACCCCATGCGCGAGCGCATCACCCCTGGTATATCTTCGAGTTGAAACAGCCGCACCTTCGGCGGTAACTTCTTCTGCAATTGCGCCCGAAGACTGTCTTGATCCACTTTCACCACCCTGTCCATGGATTGCCCTCCCTGATTTTTGAACAGGGATTTTCTAGGGTGAATCCACTCAAGGTTAAGTAATGGCAGATTTATTTGTAACTCGCAGTTCAATCAGAGTGTTATTGGTTCACACGTCCAATGATGCAATCAGTTGCGCCAGGCGAGCGAGCGGGCCTCGCCCTGGATCACCGGGGCCTGGGCGTTGAGGGTTTCGCCCGCCAGCACGCGCTCGTACATGCGCAGGTAGTCGCGCGCCATGCGTTCGGCGCCGAAGTGGCGCACCGCGTGCTCGTGGCAGGCACGGGGGTCGAAGCGGTTGGCGCGCACGGCCTCGGCCAGGGCGCTGGCGTTGTCGGCCAGCACGCCGCATTCGGCCGGCACCAGCTCCGGCAGTGCGCCGTAGGGGGTCGAAAACACCGGGCAGCCGAAGTACAGGCTTTCGATGACGGCCAAGCCGAAGGGCTCATGCCAGCGCACGGGAAAGATGAGCCCGCGCGAGGCGTTGAGCCGCTCGGTCTTCTGCGTGCCGCCCACCATGCCGAAGAAATGGATGCGGCGCGACAGCGTCCAGCGAAAGCCGCGGCGAAAGTTGATGCGGTCGCCGCCCAGCACGTCGAGCTCTACCCCAGCCAGCTTGGCCACGCGGATCGCGCCGCTCACGTTCTTCACGCGCCATGCGGCCTTGCCGAGGAAGTGGTAGTGGTCGCGGGGCTGGGCGAAGTCCACGGCGCCGTAGCTTTCCCACTGCAGGCCGTTGTAGACGAATTCGGTGGAGCCGTAGCGCGCGGCATGGTCGCGCGAGAGGAACACGGTGTTGCGCGGCAGCGGCTTGGGCTTGCGGGCATTGCCGTGCTCGGTGACCAGGTAGGGCATCGCGATCTCGGTGCGGGGGTTGAACTGGAAGTGGGTGATGTCCACGTCGGCCGGGATCTGCGAATCCCACGGCGCATCGGGCCGGATGGGCAGTACGGCGCCGAAATCGCAGGTGGAGCCTTCGGGCACGAGGTAGCTCACGCGGTGGCCCAGGCGCACCAGCATCTGGCCCAGGTCCCAGATGACGCGCTCGGTGCCGCCATAGCCATAGACGGGAATAGGGGAGTTGTTGACGAGCAGCACGTGCATGGCGAAAACCTTCTATTCGGTCAGGCGGGTGGGGCGGAATGGCCCGATACCGCTGCGGGTGCCGCAGAGGCCCTGGCCTGCAGCCGGAGCATCGCCTCCCGCTCGCGGCCCTGCAGGATGGCCAGCACCAGCATGCCCATGAACAGGTAGAACATGGTGCCGCTGTTGTGGCCCAGGAACACCTGCGTGAGGCCGAAGCCGATGTAGCCGATGGGCAGCAGCACGCCCACCAGGCGCAGGCAAAGCACCTGCGGGTCCATGCTGCCGTCTTCCGTCGCCCGGCACACGCGCCGGCGCGTGGGCCAGAACAGGGCCAGCGGCACGGCGTAGAACAGCAGCAGCACCGCCACGCCCGGCAGGCCGCGCTTGGCGAAGATGTCCAGCACCTCGTTGTGCGCGTGGCTGAACTGCAGCACGAACGGATGCGCCAGGCCGGCGGCCACGCGCCGCTGCTTCTCGGCCTCGTAGCCGTAGCGGCCCCAGCCGGTCAGCGGCCGGTCGATGCCCATGGCCCAGGCCAGCTTCCAGTGGGCCAGCCGCTGGCCGACCGAGCTGGCGGCATCGCCCTTGGATTCGTACTGGGTGATTTCCTGGCGCGCCTCGTCCACGCGGTTGCGAACGTCGTGCGCCTTGAGCGCCATGAGGCCCGCCGCGCCCGCCAGAATGAGCGCCACCCCGGCCATGGCCAGCCTGCGCTGGCCGCAGCGGGCCTGCAGCCAAGCGCAGACGGGCAGCGCCAACGGCAGCACGAGCCAGCCCCCGCGCGACTCCGACAGCAGCGAGCCTTCGAAGCCCAGCAAGATGCACACGACCCAGCCGATGCGCTGCCAGGCGGCCCAGCGGCTCCACTGCACCAGCAGCGCGGCCGAGCACATCAGGCCCAGCAGCAGGCTCAGGCCGCCGAACTGGATCGCGTTGGTGTAGCCGTTGGCGCGCAGCAGGTGCAGCACGCCGGTCTGGTAGATGCCGATGAGCCCCGCGCCGCACGCCCCCAGGGCCAGGCCCCACCACAGCCAGACGGCGCGCGGCGGGTAGGCCAGCAGGTAGAACAGGCACGGCAGCGCCAGCAGGTATTTGGAGGGCCGGTCCAGGTTGGACCAGCCGCCCTGGGCCGGATCGAAGTCGAGCGCCCAGACGAAGCCCATGGCCACGATGGAGGCGAAAAGCCACCAGGCCTCGCGCCCCGGGGGCCGGCGCAGCCACACGCCGGCCGTCGCCAGGCTGCACACCAGCAAGACCGCCGCGCCCCATGAATAGCCCGAGCGCAGCCACAGCGCCAGGCCCGGCACCATGAAAGCCGCCACGCCGGACAGGCGCGCAAAAACATCCGAAGGTTTCACCGGCGCACGCTCTCGCTCAGGCGGTCCCGGTCGTACTCGAGCGCTGCATAGCGGAAGAACGCTTCGAGGGCGACGAACAGGCAATACAGAAAACCGGCGCCGCCGCACAGGAACCCCAGCCGCAGCACGTACAGGCGCACGAACATGCTCGTGCCCGAGGCCAGGCCACGCCCGACCCCGCCGCGCTTGCCGGCCGCCGCCCGCTTGGCGGCGCCCAGCATGGCGTACTGGGTGAGCTTTTCGAGGCTGCCGCGCACGGTCTCGCGCGAGTGGTGCAGCAACTGGGCCCGCATGACGTGGCGCGGAACGCCGGGCTCGGTGAGCACGGCTTCCTCATGGACCACGCCCACGTACTCGCGCACCATCTCGCGGCGGAACAGGCGTTCCACGGTCGAGGTGGTGCGCAGGTAGCGCAGCTCGTGGCCGAACGCCACCATGCGCCAGCGGATCTTCCACACCGCCCGCTCGCCCGAGCGCACGATGGCCTGCAGCTCTTCGCGAAAGGCAGGGGTCATCACCTCGTCGGCATCGAGAAAGAAGATGTAGTCGCCCGTGGCGTGCGCCAGCAGGCGGTTGCGCTGCACGGCAAAGCCCTGCCAGTCGGGATAGGCATGCACCTGCGCGCCCAGGCGCTGCGCCACGGCCACGGTGTCGTCCGTGCTGCCGCTGTCCACCACCACGATCTGGTCGGCGAACGATGCGCTCGCCAGGCAGGCTTCGATGCGGTGGCCTTCGTTCAGCGTCAGCACCGCCACCGTGAGCGTGGCCCGTGCCACGCCGCCGCGTTCAGCCGGCATCAATCAGTGGCCGGAACGAACGTGCTCTCCCGCCTTCAGGCGGTACACCGTGCCGCAATAGGGGCACTTGGCCTCGCCCGTGTGGGCGACGTCCAGGTACACCTTGGGGTGCGTGTTCCAGATCTTCATGTCCGCCTTGGGGCTGGGACAGAACACCCCGCCCTGCGGGTTGAGGTCTTTGGCGACCAGTTCGACGATGGCTTGCGACATGTTCTTCAGACCTTGGTGAGCCAGTGGGCGTATTGGGGGTTGCGGCCGTTCACGATGTCGAAGAAGGCGCTCTGGATCTTTTCGGTGATGGGCCCGCGCGAGCCGCTGCCGATGGCGAGGCGGTCGAGTTCGCGGATGGGCGTCACTTCGGCGGCGGTGCCGGTGAAGAAAGCCTCGTCGGCGATGTACACCTCGTCGCGCGTGATGCGCTTTTGCACCAGCTCCAGGCCCAGGTCCTTGCAGATGTGCACGATGGTGTTGCGCGTGATGCCGTTCAGCGCGCCGGCCGACAGGTCGGGCGTGTACACCACGCCGTTCTTGATGATGAACACGTTCTCGCCCGCGCCTTCGGACACGAAGCCGGAGGCATCCAGCAGCAGGGCCTCGTCGTAGCCGTCGTCCAGGGCCTCCATGTTGGCCAGGATCGAGTTGGTGTAGTTGCTCACCGCCTTGGCCTGCGTCATGGTGATGTTGACGTGGTGGCGCGTGTAGCTGCTGGTCTTCACGCGGATGCCGCGCTGCATGCCCTCTTCACCCAGGTAGGCGCCCCAGGCCCAGGCCGCGACCATCAAGTGGATCTGGTTGCCCTTGGGGGACACGCCCAGCTTTTGCGAGCCGATCCAGGTCAGGGGGCGCAGGTAGCACGATTCGAGCTGGTTCTCGCGCACCACGGCCTTCTGGGCCTCGTTCACCTCGTCGCGGGTGAACGGAATGGTCATGCGCAGGATCTTGGCGCTGTTGAACAGGCGCTCGGTGTGCTCCTCGAGGCGAAAGATCGCCGTGCCGTCGGCCGTCTTGTAGGCGCGCACGCCTTCGAAGGCGCCGCAGCCGTAGTGCAGCGTGTGGGTCAGTACATGGATCTTGGCGTCGCGCCAATCGACCATCTGGCCGTCCATCCATATCTTGCCGTCACGGTCGGCCATCGAGGGAGCTACGGGACTCATGGGGTTCCTTTGGAATTGCTGGAAGTCGCAAAACCCGCGATTTTACGAGTCTGCGGGCGTTCCGGCGCCAGCACCCGCCGCTTCGTCGTCCTGCACGGGCCGCACGAGCGCCCATTCCGTCAGCTTGCCGCCCCGGAACTCGCACGTTACGTGCGACCGGGTTCCGTCGGTCCAGCGGTAGCGTTCGGGCTCTTCGCCGTCGGCCGACAGGGGCTCGCCCAGCGAGCGCGTCATGGCCACCACGTGCATGAGGTTGACCCCCTTGCGCAGCTTGGCGTTCAGCATGACGGCGCTGCCCACGTGGCCGATGGGCCGGTCGGCGGCCTTGCGCATGACGTTCATCAGCCGGGTGAAATGCAGCAGCGCCCACATGAACAGGCCGCCGCCCACGGCCAGGACGCCCTGCCAGCCATAAGAGCGGTGTGCGGCGAAGACCAGCACCGCGATGCCCACGGGAATGAAGAGGTTGCGCAGATTCATGGGGCGAGATTGTCCTATGGCGGCCGCCGGGGCCGGGTGTGGATGGTGCGTAGGCGCGGCGGTGCGCCCGGCGGGCGGCCGTCAGCCCATGCCGCGCACCACTTCCATCGCCTCTTCCACCCGCTCCACCGCATGGATGGTGATGCCCTCGATGGGCTTCTTGGGCGCATTGGCCTTGGGCACCACGGCGACGCTGAAGCCCAGCTTGGCGGCTTCCTTCAAGCGCTCCTGCCCGCGCGGCGCGGGGCGCACCTCGCCGGCCAGGCCGACTTCGCCGAAGGCGATGAACCCCTTGGGCAACGGCTTGCCGCGCAGGCTGGAGGTGATGGACAGCATCACCGCCAGATCGGCCGCGGGCTCGCTGATGCGCACGCCGCCCACCGCGTTCACGAACACGTCCTGGTCCATGCAGGCCACGCCGGCGTGGCGGTGCAGCACGGCCAGCAGCATGGCCAGGCGGTCGCGGTCCAGGCCCACCGACAGCCGGCGAGGGCTGGGCCCGCCCTCGTCCACCAGCGCCTGGATCTCCACCAGCATGGGCCGCGTGCCCTCCAGCGTGACCAGCACGCAGCTGCCGGGCACCGGCTCGCTGTGCTGGCTCAGGAAGATGGCGCTCGGGTTGGTCACGCCCTTGAGGCCCTTCTCGGTCATGGCGAACACGCCGATCTCGTTGACCGCGCCGAAGCGGTTCTTGATGGCCCGCACCAGGCGGAACTGGCTGTGCGTGTCGCCTTCGAAGTACAGCACCGTATCGACCATGTGCTCCAGCACGCGCGGGCCGGCGAGCGCGCCTTCCTTCGTCACATGGCCCACGAGGATGATGGTCACGCCCGAGGCCTTGGCCGCCCGCGTGAGGTGCGCCGCGCACTCGCGCACCTGGGCCACCGAGCCCGGCGCACTGGTGAGCTGGTCCGAATACACGGTCTGGATCGAATCGATCACCGCCACGGCGGGCTGGGTGGCATCGATGGTGGCGAGGATCTTTTCCAGCTGGATTTCGGCCAGCACGTTCACCTGGCTATGGTCCAGCCCCAGGCGGCGCGAGCGCAGGGCCACCTGGGCACCGCTTTCCTCGCCCGTCACGTACAGGGTGGGCAGGCCCACGCGCTGCAGCGCATCCAGCGCCTGCAACAGCAGCGTGGACTTGCCGATGCCCGGGTCGCCCCCGATGAGCACCACGCCGCCCTCGACGATGCCGCCTCCCAGCACGCGGTCCAGCTCGTCGATGCCGCTCGGGGTGCGGGCGATGTCGATGGCCTCGATGGCGGCCAGCGGCATCACGGCCTGCGCCTGGGCCAGGCCCGCGTACTGCGGCGCGCTCAGCCGGTTCTTGCCCGGGCCGGCTTCGGCCACGGTTTCGACCAGCGTGTTCCAGGCACCGCAGGCCGGGCATTTGCCCAGCCAGCGCGGGCTGGTGCCGCCGCACTCGGTACAGGTGAAGAGGGTTTTTTCTTTGGCCATGGCAGGATTTCGGGAAAGCAGCGAAAGGCGATGAGACGGGGGATGGGGCGGCGGGCAGGGGCCGTAAAGATCGGCGCGGCAGGCGGGGAAATGCGCTGAACCGTACCGCTGGCAAGGGCCGTGCGGGCGGTGAGACCGGGGCTGCGCCGCCTGAAAGTAAGCAATTGCGATGTCAACACTATCCTACTCCGCAGCGGCAGCGGCCTGCCTAGCATCCTCACTCCAGCGGCAGTCCGCCGCACCCTATCCCAAGGAGATGAAACGATGACCCAAACCACCAAGACTTCCCGCCGCTGGCTGGCCGCCGCCCCCCTGATCGTCGTGTCCGCCCTGGCGCTCACCGCCTGCGACCGCAACAAGCCGGCCGACACCCCCACCAATTCCGCCCCCGCCACCGCGCCGGCGCCAACGACTCCGGCCACCCCCACGCCGAGCGCACCGCCCACCCCCACGCCCGACACCGGCACTTCGTCGTCTTCGTCGTCTTCCTCCTCCGCTCCTGCGGGCGGCGCCGTGTTCGGCGGCAGCACGCCGGCACCGGCCACGGGCGCTTCCGAGCCCGCCAGCGACGCCAAGTGATCGCGCGCTGACCGCGCCCTTGCCTCCCCCGGCGCGCGCCGCGGGGAGCGCTTAACATCCACCGCTTCACGGCCGCACGGCCGGTTCATGCACAGGTGGATGTCTCGATGAAAGCATGTATCTATGGCGCCGGCGCCATCGGCGGCTGGCTTGCCGTGGCGCTGGCGCGCGCTGGCTGCGAGGTCGCCATGGTGGCCCGCGGCGCCACGCTTCAGGCGCTGAACGCGCACGGTCTCCAACTCGTCAAGCCGGATGGCTCCACCCAAGCTGTTTCGGTGCAGGCCCAGGCCGACCCTGCCGCCCTGGGCGTGCAGGACCTGGTGGTGCTGGCCGTCAAGGCCCCCGCGCTGCCCGACGTGGCCACCCGCATTTCCCCGCTGATCGGCCCCGGCACCCTGGTGCTCACCGCCATGAACGGCGTGCCCTGGTGGTTTCTGGACGGTTGCGGCGGCCCCGTGCAGGGTCAGGCGCTGCAGTCGGTCGATTCGTCGGGTGCCATCGCCCGCGCGATTCCGGCCGGCCAGGTGATCGGCGGCGTGGTCCACACCAGTTGCTCGCTCGACGCGCCCGGCGTGGTGCGCCACCACTTCGGCAGCCGGCTCATCCTGGGCGAACCCGGCGGCGCCCCCACGCCGCGGCTGCAGGCGCTGGCCGACATGCTCCAGCGCGGCGGCATCGAGGCCGAGGCGTCGTCCCGCATCCAGCAGGACGTGTGGTTCAAGCTCTGGGGCAACATGACGGTGAACCCCATCAGCGCGCTGACCGGCGCCACCACCGACCGCATCCTGGACGACGACCTGGTGCGCGCCTTCACGTCCGACGTGATGCGCGAGGCCAAGGCCATCGGCGAGCGGCTGGGCCTGCCGATCGACCAGCAGCCCGAAGACCGCCACGCCGTCACCCGCAAACTGGGCGCGTTCAAGACGTCGATGCTGCAGGACGTGGAGGCCGGCAAGCCGCTGGAGATCGACGCCCTCGTGGGCGCGGTGCACGAGCTGGGCCGCCTCACCGCCGTGCCCACACCGCACACCGACGCCCTGCTGGGCCTCGTGCGGCTGATGGCGCGGGTGCGCGGGCTGTACTGATCCACGCACGCCGCCAGAACATCAAAAACCATAGCAGCCTGCCGCCGGATTCATTGCCCTGCAGTGCCGTTTGATGCTGCAACCCTTGGTAATCGTGCGCTGGCAGCTCATCTTTTAATAGCAAAACCTTTCCACTGGAGCGCCCCATGTCTTCGCTGACCCTCTACTACGCCCCCGGCACCTGTGCCCAGGCCGTGCGCATCGCCTTGAACGAGGCCGGTGCCGAGCACACGCTGGTGCGGCTGGACTTCAAGGCGCAGCAGCAGCGCTCGCCCGAGTACCTGGCCGTCAACCCCAAGGGCCGCGTGCCGGCCCTGGCGACCGAGCACGGCGTGCTGACCGAAACGCCCGCGCTGCTGGCCTACGTGGCCCAGCGCTTTCCCGCCGCCCGGCTGGCGCCCACCGATCCCCACGGGTTCGCGCGCATGCAGGAATTCAACAGTTACCTGGCCTCCACCGTGCACGTGGCCCACGCCCACCGCCCCCGCGCCAGCCGCTGGGCCGACGAGCCCGAGGCCATCGCCGCGATGCAGCGCAAGGTCGGCGCCAACATGGCCGAATGCTTCGAGCTGATTGAGCGCCACCTGGACGGCCCGTGGGCACTGGGCGAGCACTACTCGGTGAGCGACGGCTACCTGTTCACCGTGAGCGGATGGCTGCAAAGCGATGGCGTGGACATCGCACGGTTCCCCAAGGTGCACGCCCACGCCCAGCGCGTGGCGGCCCGGCCGGCGGTGCAGCAGGCGACCGATTGATCGGCGGGCGGCTGCGGCACGCCCCGTAGAAAAGCCCCGTGGGCCTGAGCGGTCCACGGGGCTTTTTTGCGAGGGCGCGGTGCGGGCCGCCGCCGTTCCGTCCAGTCCGGTTCAATTCACCTTCAGCAGCCGCCAGTCGATGCGGTTGTCCGCGCGGTGGACGATCTCCACCTTCTGCGAGGCTGCCCACGGAATCACCTGGTTGTACAGCGGGATGTGCGAGATGAGTTGGTGGTCCTGCACCAGCGCCTGCTCGATCAGGGTGTTGCGCGTGGCGGCGTCGGTTTCCTTTTTGATGCGTTCGATCAGCGCGTCCTGCTGCGGATCGCTGAAGCGGCCGAGGTTGAAATTGCCGTCGCCACCGGCGCCGGGCGAGCGGATCAGCGACTGCAGCGAATAGAACGCGTCGAACGTCGGCACGCCCCAGCCCAGCAGGTAGATGCTGGCTTCGTTGCGCTGGATCATCGGGAAGTACGCGGCGAAGGGCAGCGTGCGCAGCTTGGCCCGCACGCCCACCTTGGACCACTGCGCCGTGATGGCCTGGCACAGCTGTTCGTCGTTGATGTAGCGGCCCGCACTGCAGGCGAAGTCCACATCGAAGCCCTGCGGGTAGCCGGCCTCGGCCAACAGCTTCTGCGCCGCGGCGGGATCGTAGGGCCAGCGCACGTCGGCCTTCGGGGTCCAGCCGTTCACCTGCCGCGCGATGATCGCGCCGGTGGGCTGGGCCAGGCCGCGCAGCACCACGCGCTGGATGGCGTTGATGTCGATGGCCTGGTACAGCGCCTTGCGCACGCGCACGTCCTTGAGCGGGTTCTTGCCCTTCACGCTGGAGTTCTGCAGCTCGTCGCGGAACTGGTCCAGGCCCAGGAAGATGGTGCGGTTCTCGGCGCCGTCGAGCACTTTCAGCCCGGCGGTCTGGCGGATGCGGGGCACGTCCTGCAGGCTGGGGTCGAGCACGAAGTCCACCTCGCCCGACAGCAGCGCCGCCGTGCGCGTGGCGTCGGACTTGATGGGCGTGTAGACCACATCCGTTACGTTGCCCCCGAATTTGCCCTTGCCCCACCAGTGGGGGTTGGCGGCCAGCACCAGGCGCTGGTCGGGCGCCCAGGACTTGAGCACGAACGGACCCGTGCCCAGCGTGTTGCGGTGGGTGTAGGGCTCGTCGCTGGTCTTGATGTCCTTGGGCGCCGTGGCGTTGTTCTTTTCCGCCCAGGGCTTGCTCATGATGCGCAGCTCGGTCAACTGGTTGACCAGCACCGGGTTGGGCACCTCGGAGAAGATGTCCACGGTGTGGGCGTCCACCACTTCCACTCGGTCGATGCCCTGCGTGTACACGGCGTAGTTGGAGGTCTTGGCCTTGGCGCGCTCCAGCGAGAACTTCACGTCGTCGGCCGTGAGGGCGGAGCCATCGCTGAACTTCACGCCCTGGCGCAGCGTGATGCGCAGCTGCGTGGGGCCGACCAGCTTCCAGGCAGTGGCCAGTTGCGGCTCGGGCTTGAAGGTCTTGCTGTTGTATTCGACCAGCGTTTCGTACACCGCCGAATGCAGCGCGTTGTTCACGCCCACGTTCTGCGCGTGGATGTCCCACGAGGACACGTCGGCCGAGCGGGCGAAGCGGAAGGTGGCGGACTGCGCGGCCAGCGGGGTGCCCACGGTGAACACGGCAGCGGCCAGGGTGGCCGCGAGGGAAAGCGAAAAGCGCATGGTGCGAAGGCCTTGAAGCAACGAAGAGTGCGGCCACTATGCCTGCGGCGCCCCGCGCGGCGAACGACTTTGTCGTTCTAACGTTATGCGGGCCGGCGCACCTTTTTCAGCGCGCGCGCAGCATGCGCAACGCTTGCGGCAACGAATTCGCGTGCGGCAGGAAGTGGTCGATGGCCCAGCCCAGCGCCACGGCGCACAGCAGGGCCCCGAGCAGCGGCTTCCAGGTCAGCCGCACTGCGGCCGAGAGCCAGCCGGCCCGCTCCACACCCATGGCCGCGTGCGCCGTGGCATACGAAAACGCCAGTTCCACCGCCACGGCCAGCAGCACGTCGAAGCCGAAATACAGCAGCGCGAGCGCGCCCGCCCCCAGCACCAGGGCCGCGCCGATGAGGAAGATGGCCACCACGGGCACGATCACCACCGCGCCCTCGTCCGCGCCGCTGGCGGCATCCAGTGCCCCGCTGGCGACATCGCCCAGCCCGTCTCCGACTTTTTCACCCAGGCCATCACCCAGGCCGCTGCCGAAATCACCGCTCGCACCGCCCCCGCCGAAGTCGCCGCCGCCCCCGCTGCGCGGCCAGGGCGCCCGCACGCCGCCGGTGGGCAGGTCGATGTCGGGCACCAGGTCGATGCCGTCCGCCCAGCCGCTGTCGCCTTCGTCCCGCCGGCGGGGCGGGCGCACCAGCCACGCCGCCCACGCGCGCAGCACCAGCAGGTAGGCGACGTAGCCCACGCCCAGCGTGGCCAGATAGCGCAGGGCGAGCGAGTCCACGCCCATCACCATCTGCAGGTGCGACGTCGCCCACATCAGCACCATCATGAAAGCGCCGATGCACCAGCCGTGCACATGCAGGCGGTGGCGCTGGCGCAGGGTCTGCACCAGTTCGCGGTCGGGCGCCCGCACCCGGCGCCAGGTCGAGCCCTTGCCGGGCCGGGGTGCCGCGGCGCGCTGGCCCGGCCGCATCAGGCCACCACCACGGGCACGCGCGCCGCCAAAGCGCACATCAACTCCCAGCTCACCGTGCCGGCGGCATGGGCCACTTCATCGACGGGCAGGACCGTGCCGTTGGCCGCGCGGCCCCACATCGTGGCTTCGGCGCCGAACCCGGCCTCCACACCGGCGGCGATCACGGGGGACAGGTCCACCGTGATCATGTCCATGCTCACCCGGCCCACCACGCGCGTTCGCACGCCGTTCACCAGCACCGGCGTGCCCGTGCCTGCATGGCGCGGGTAGCCGTCGGCATAGCCGCAGGCCACCACGCCGATGGTGAGCGGCGCATCGGCCGTGAAGGCGGAGCCGTAGCCCACGGTGTCGCCAGCCTGCACATGCTGCACGGCGATCACCCGGGCCGCGAGCGTCATCGCGGGCTGCAGGTTCCAGTGGGCGACGTCGTGCTCGGGGTAGTCCGGCGCGCTGCCGTACAGCACGATGCCCGCGCGGATCCAGTCGCCGCGCACGCGGGTGTCGCCCGCGTGACGCAGGGTGGCCGCGCTGTTGCACACGCTTTTCTCGCCGGGCAGGTCCTGCGTGGCGGTGTGAAAGGCGTCCATCTGGTGCGCGATGCCGCGTGGGCCGTCGGCATCGCTGAAGTGCGTCATGAACGAGATCTCGTCAACCTGCGTGAGGGCGTTGAGCCGCGCCCAGGCCGAGCGGTAGCGCTCGGGCGTGAAGCCCAGGCGGTTCATGCCGGTGTTCATCTTGAGGAAGACGCGGTGTGGCGCCTGCGTCTTGTGCGCGGCCAGCCAGTCGATCTGCTCGTCGCAGTGCACCGCGTGCCACAGCCCCAGGCGCGAGCACAGCTCCAGGTCGCGCGGCTCGAACACGCCCTCCAGCAGCAGGATGGGGCCGCGCCAGCCGAGGGCCCGCAGGCGCTCGGCTTCGGCCAGGTCCAGCAGCGCGAAGCCGTCGGCGCCGCGCAGCCCTTCGAACACGCGCTCGATGCCGTGGCCGTAGGCATTGGCCTTGACCACGGCCCAGGCCAGCGCGTCGGGCGCACCGGCGCGCGCGCGCTCCAGATTGTGTTGCAGTGCAGCAGTGTGGATGGTGGCTTGGATGGGACGCGGCATGGGCTTGATCTGCGGAGCGAAAAGGAAAGAATTCTGGCATCGCCCTCTGGAAACCGCGTGATATAACCGCCAGTCACTTGCACCGGGTTCCGATATTTAACAGGGCATCAGGCCAACTGATGCACCCACCAGCCATTCGATGAAGCGCGGTTTCTACACCATCATGTCGGCGCAGTTTTTCAGCTCGCTGGCCGACAACGCACTTTTCGTGGCCGCCGTGGAATTGCTGCGCACCAACGGTTCGCCGGAATGGCAGCGCGCAGCGCTCGTGCCGATGTTCGCGCTGTTCTATGTCGTGCTCGCGCCGTTCGTGGGGGCCTTCGCCGACGCGCTGCCCAAGGGCAAGGTCATGTTCTTCAGCAACGCGATCAAGGTCGTGGGCTGCCTCATGATGCTGTTCGGCTCCCACCCGCTCATCGCGTATGCGGTCGTCGGCCTGGGCGCCGCGGCCTATTCGCCGGCCAAGTACGGCATCCTCACCGAACTGCTGCCGGCCTCGCAGCTGGTCAAGGCCAACGGCTGGATCGAGGGGCTGACCATCGCCTCCATCATCCTGGGCGTGCTGCTGGGCGGCCAGCTCGTGGGGCCCGCCATCTCGCACCTGCTGCTGTCGGTGGACCTGCCCATGGTGGACACCGGCGTGGACACCGCGGCGGAGGCGGCCATCGCCGCGCTGATCGTGCTGTACCTGGTCGCCGCGTGGTTCAACACCCGCATTCCCCACACCGGCGTGGAGATGCGCCCCCTGCCCTCCAACCCGCTGGCGATGCTCCCCGACTTCTGGGCCTGCAACAACCGCCTGTGGCGCGACAAGCTGGGCCAGATCTCGCTGTCCACCACCACCCTGTTCTGGGGCGCGGGCGGCAACCTCAAGTTCATCGTGCTGGCCTGGGCGGCGGCCGCGCTCTCCTACAACACCACGCAGGCCTCGGCCCTGACCGGGGTGGTGGCCATTGGCACGGCCGTGGGCGCAGTGGTCGCGTCCATGCGCATGCGGCTCGATATGGCGACCAAGGTGATTCCGCTGGGCATCGCCATGGGCCTGCTGCTGGTGCTGATGGTGTTCATCAAGAGCATCTGGATCGCCATTCCCTTCCTCATCCTGCTGGGCGGCCTGGGCGGCTACCTCGTGGTGCCGATGAACGCGCTGCTGCAGCACCGGGGCCACAACCTGATGGGCGCGGGCCGCTCCATCGCCGTACAGAATTTCAACGAGCAGGCCTGCATCCTGGCCCTGGGGGCGTTCTACAGCCTGTCGCTCAAGATGGGGCTGTCGGTGTTCGGCGCGATCACCGCGTTCGGCCTCGTGGTGGCCGGGGTGATGTGGCTCATTCGCCGCTGGCACCAGCACAACTGCGTGCGCTACCGCGAAGAGGTGGACCACCTGCTGCACCTGGCGCGGCACGACCACCACCACTGATCGCAGGGTCCCGGGGCGCCAGCCCTGCCTTGGCTGGTTCCGCCAGATTCCGATCCGCAGGCCCGGCTTGCCATCCTGCGGAAATGGAAAGTACAACTTAACCACAGCCTGACATCGGGCTGTCTTGATTCCACGGCAGAGAATCGGCCGATGCTGCGGCCCCTTCTCCAACGTGCCCTTCCGACTGCCCCGCGGATGCACGGCCGCCGCCGCACCACGATTTTTCATGTCCTCGCCGCTTCCCATCTTCGCCCTGCTGTTCAACGCTTTCGTCTGGGGGCTGGCGTGGTGGCCGTTCCGTGTGATGCACGGCGCGGGGCTGCACCCGCTGTGGGCGACCGCGGTGATGTACTGCGCCATCCTGCTCGGCCTGCTGGCGCTGCGCCCCGGCCTGTGGGCCCAGGTGCGCCAGCACCCGCAGCTGTGGCTGCTCGCCCTGAGCTCGGGGCTGAACAACGTGGCCTTCAACTGGGCGGTGACGGTGGGCGACGTGGTCCGCGTGATCCTGCTGTTCTATCTCATGCCCGTCTGGGGGCTGCTGCTGGCCTGGCGCGTGCTGGGCGAGCGGCCCACACCCATGGCGCTGCTGCGGCTGGCCCTGGCGCTGGCGGGCCTGGTGCTGGTGCTGCTGCCCGAAGGCGCCTCGCCCGCCCGGCTGTGGGAGAACCTGTCGATGGCCGATGGCCTGGCGCTGATGGGCGGCTTCACCTTCGCGCTGACCAACGTCACCCTGCGGCGCCTGCACGCGGTGCCGGGCCAGGCGCGCATGTTCGTGATGTTCGGCGGCTGCATGTTGATGGCGCTGGCCGTCGCCTGCATCGGGCTGAAGGTGGGCATCGTGGAGCCGTTTCCCGCGGTGAACGCCACCTGGGTCGTCACCGCCGCCCTGCTGGCGGTGGCGCTGTGGCTGGGCAACGGGGCGCTGCAGTTCGGGGCGTCCCGGCTGGCTGCGGGCACCACGGCGGTGGTGCTGCTGTCCGAAGTGGTGTTCGCCAGCGTCTCGTCGGTGCTGCTGGCCGCGGCGCAACTGCAGCCGCGCACCTTGCTGGGGGGCGGGCTGATCGTGTTCGCCGCCCTGCTGGCAGCGCTGCGGCGCTGACGCCGCACCCAGCGCCGTGCCAGCGCTTGACCGGCACGCACGCCACGCCCTGCGGAGCCGCATCGGCTTCAAGGTCGAAAACCGCCGCCACCGCCGTATTAAATGCGCTGACAGCTATTAATTCAATAGCAACCGGCATTTATTTACCTGCGCAGCTCTGCCGCCGGTATAGTTATTGCAAGTTACGCCCCAGTTACGCATCCAGCGGTGGCCGTTGCCTTGCATTCGCAGGCCGGTCTCCGTCGCTCTCGGAGATCTCTGTATGAAACGTCGTTCATGGTGCGCCCTTTTGCTGGCGCTCGGGCCCCTGGCACTGTCGGGCGCCGCCTCGGCGCAAACGCGCTGGACCCTCGCGACGGGCTACCTGCCCGAGGTGTTCCACACCGTCAACCTGCAGCAGTTCGCCAAGGAGGTGAACGAGCGCACGCAGGGCGCGCTGGTCATCGACGTGCGGCCCGACAACAGCGTGGCCAAGCTGTCGGAGATTGCGGGCCAGGTGCGCGCGGGCAAGATCGCCGCCGGCGAAGTGCTGCTGAGCACGCTCGCGGCCGACACCAAGCTGGCGGGCGCCGACGCCATTCCGTTCATCGTGGGCAGTTATGACGATGCGCTGCGGCTGTGGAAGGCCCAGCGCCCCGTGCTGCAGGAAGCGCTCGACCGCCAGGGGCTGGTGGCCCTGTACGCCGTGCCATGGCCGGCGCAAGGCCTGTTCACCACCAAACCCATCCGCCACGCGAGCGACCTGCGCGGCGCCAAGATGCGCAGCTACAGCCCCAGCACCGTGCGCATCGCCCAGCTGATGGGCGCCACGCCGGTGGACGTGCCCACCAAGGGCATCAACCAGGCCGTGCTGGACCGGCAGATCGACACCCTGTTCACTTCGCCGGTCACCGGCGTGGAAAACAAGGTGTGGGAGCTGCCCATCAAATACTTCTACAACGTGCATGGCTGGTACCCCAAGAACCTCGTGATGGTGAACAAGGCCCAGTGGCTGGCGCTGCCCGAGGCCACGCGCAAGACCGTGCAGGAGGCCGCCGACAAAGCCCAGGCGCGCGGCTGGAGCGCGAGCGACGCGGCGTCCAGTGCATCGGTCGCAGAGCTGGCCCGCAACGGCATCAAGGTGGAAACGCCCGACTTCGAGCTGCGGCGCGAACTGCGGCGCCTGGGCGAGCAGTTCTCGCTGGAATACATTCGCGAGACCGGCGCGGAAGGCAACCGCATGATGATTCCGTACTTCGCCGGAGAGGCCGCTGCCGCCAAGGCGCCGTGACGACCGCGGCGCTGGCTGCGGCGGTGCCCCGATCCACCGACCGTTTTGCAAGGATGCCGCCATGACCAGCGCCTACGATTTCGAAGCCCGGCAGATGAACGGCCAGACCGTGCCGCTGCGCCAGTACCAGGGGCAGATCCTGCTCATCGTCAACACCGCCAGCGCCTGCGGCTTCACGCCGCAGTTCGCCGGGCTGGAGGCGCTGCACCAGCAATACGCCGGCCAGGGCCTGGCCGTGCTGGGGTTTCCCTGCAACCAGTTCGGCCGCCAGGACCCGGGCAGCAACGACGAGATCGCCAGCTTCTGCCAGCTCAACTACGGCGTGAGCTTTTCGATGATGGCCAAGATCGACGTGAACGGCGCCCAGGCCGATCCGCTGTACCGCTGGCTCAAGGCCGAAGCGCCGGGGCTGCTGGGCACGAAGGCGATCAAGTGGAACTTCACCAAGTTCCTGATCGGGCGCGACGGGCAGGTGCTGCGCCGCTACGGCCCGCGGGACACGCCGCAGTCGATGGCGGGCGACATCGAGGCGGCCCTCAAGCGCTGAACCCGGTGTAGCTGAGCCCCGGTGTGGCTGAGTCCGGCGATGGCTGAGCCTGGCCGGGGCCAATCAGCCCGGTCATGCAGGCACGGGCTTTTCGAGATCGATGATCGCCATCGGCACCTTCTTGTAGGCGAGGTAGTCCCATTTCAGGTACAGGAACTGCCCGCCGTCCGGTTGCGGAACCATGCCGTAGAAGGCGGGGCGCGGCGTCTTGGCATTGGTGACGATGAACTGCGCGGCGCGCATCAGGTCTTCCGTCTTGACGACGGCCACCGAGCGCAGGCTGCCGCCCTGGCCGGTCAGGAAAGCCTGCACCGTGAGGTGCGGAAACACATAGCCGTCCTGCCGGGCATTGAGCGCCATCAGCCGCTTCTGGTATTCGGTCTCCGCGCCTGATGGGCGGGCATAGCGGATGGTGAAGCTGCGGTGGTTTTCCTCCGTCCACTGCACGCGGCTGGCGAGGCCCCGGATCGCGCCGGGCTGGTTCATCACCTGCCAGGCGTCGATGCCCGCCAAAAGATCCAGTTCGTCCTTGAAGTCGCGCGACGCATTGGCCTCGACCGGCCGGATCTTGCCGCCGCCCACCATCGGGTAGTGCTGGATCGCGGGCCACACGATATTGGCGAAGTCCGCGGCGCTGGCGGACAGGTTTTTAAGCAACATGGTTTTCCTCCCGCCGAAATCTTAGCCTGCGGGGGTTCGGCAGCCCCCGGCCGCGCCCCTTTCGACCGGGGGAAATTCAGCGCTGCGGCTGCGGATCGCCCCGCACCACGAAATGCCGCGAAAAGCCGAGCGGCCGCGTGACGCCTTTGGGCTCCGACATGAACGGCACGCGAAAGCCCGGGGTCTGCAGGATTTCCACGCTCCAGTCGGTGTCGCCGACGAAGCGAAAGCGCACGGTGTTTCCCCCTTCGACCCCGATCAGCGAGAAGCTGCCCGTCGTGTAGGCGCCGCCAAGGGTGGCCGCGTCCAGGGGCTGCCACTGCCCGTCGAACAGCGTGATGTGCAGCAGGTCTTCCTGCGGAATATCGTCGCTGGTGAAGAGCAGGTAGAAATCGCGCCACTGGAAGGCGGCCTCCAGCACCACGCCGTCCGCACGGGCCTCGGTGGGTTGGCCGTTCACGGCGATACGGCTTTTCAGCGGGGCATCGCCGCCAGCGCTCGGCAAGGGCGCCAGGGCGACTTCCGATCGGGTCAGGTTGCGCATCGCAGGCCCGCCGCTCACCACAGGAAGTCCACCCCGAACGCCGCCAGCGCGCCGCCCACGAAGGCGCCGATGGCCACGCACGCCGGCGCGCCCGGCCCGCACGCCAGGCCGGCCAGCGCCCCGCCCGCGATGCCGCCGCCGATGCCCGCCCCGGTCACCGCGATTTCCTTGCCGGCCGCGGCGGTCTTGTCGGTCGCCGTGGCCACGTTGTAGACCGAGAGCGCGATGGACAGCACGATCAGCCCCCGACCCGCGCGCGACAGGCTGCGCATGGTCTGGGTCACCCGGGGGTTGGATCTGCCGGCGGACTTGACGATCTCGCCATAGACCGCGTTCTGCTGCGCGGCCGTCAGGCGGTCGAACTGCACGTTGGGGCCGTGGAGCTGCTGGGCCTTGCGGGCGATGAGCTCGTTGAGCGTCTTGCCCTCGGCCTTGAGGCTCTGCGCCATCGCCCGCCCGACCGGGGTGCTGCGCCCGCGGATGATCTCCATGATGGTGTTGCGCGCCTCCTGCGCCTGCTCGGCCGCCTGCGCCCAGGTGATGCGTCCGCTCATGGCCTCGAACTGCAGGTCGTTGGCCATCGCCTGGATCTGCCGGGTGTAGGCCAGCCGGGCCGAGGCGTCCAGCGAAAGGTGCGCCCCGGCGTTGGCCACCTCGGCCTTCAGGGCCTGGATGGCCGAGTCAAAGGCGGCACGGTCTTTCGGATCGTCGTTTGCCATGGAATCTTGTCTCCTTCTCTGCTCTGGATGCGGTGCGCTTGAGGGGATGCCGGTGGACTGAGGGACAGTCGCCGGCTTTGTTGTGTTGCACCGGTGCGTGGGGACACGCACGTTGCCGAAATTAACCGCCCAAGTCCGATTCGGGCGAAACCATTGGTCAAAGAAGTTTCAAAGCGTGTAAATCCAGAGGCGCCGCAAATTTCGCCAAAAAACCCCGCCCATCACGTTTTTCCACCCCTTTCTCCTCTGGCGCGGGCCGCATCCCTCCCCAGGTCGGGATTGCAAAACCCGGTGAATTTGTATCTATTACGGCCTTGCCCGAAAATTTTTGAAGAACAGGGAAGGAACTTTTCAAATGGCTTTTCGTGGAGTGGTGAAGACTTTGGCGCTGTGCGCCGCAGGCCTGTGGATGGCCTCCCCTGCCCTGGCACAGACCGCCCCGGCCCCCGTGTCCACCGCTGAGCCGGACCCCGGCATGTGGGCTTTCGACGGCGAGCTGAACGGCCAGCCCGGCCGCAGCCTGCAGATCGATACGCAGCTGGGCCGCACCATGATCGTGTCGTACCTGGGCTACCGGGCCAACGGATCGGCCCTGTTCCTGCAGGCGAGCGGGGTGCGCGGCGCCAACGACACTGCGTTCACGGCGCCACTGCAGGAGTTTCGCAACGGCAGGACGATCGGCGGGGGCCCCGGCAATGGCGAACTGGCCGGAACGCTGGGCGACATCCGCCTGGCCTTCGACACGCCCACCACCGGAACCGTGACGCTGCCCGGCGACGTGACCCGCCGGATCTCGCGCTACAGCTACGGCGATTACTACTGGAGGGATGGCATGGAAGGCACGGTCATCTCGGCCCCCCCGCCATACGACGGGAGTGTGACGCCGACCGCCTACCGCATCCAGCTGAAGGGCGGCAATCTGCAAATGAATCAACTCACGACCTCGCAAGGCCGGCTTTGCAGCTATGCAGGGGCCTACGCTGTGAGAGGAGCCTTGCTGGAATCCGAAGGCACCGCCACCTGCACCGAGGCCAACGGCACGCAGCAGCGTAGCCCTTACCGGATGGAGCGGTTCGCGGTGGACAGCCTCGGCATGTTCAGCGGGACAGTGCTGCAAGGCGACAGGAAGATTCATTTCATGGGCCCTTGCCTTGCAGGCGCCGTCTTCACCGGCAGCCCCGATACCTGCGCGCCCTTTGGCAACCGCCTGGCAGTGACAGTGCAGCCCGGGATGTGGGCCATCGACGACGAAATGGACGGCCGGCCCGGCCGCAGCCTGCAGATCGACACCCACAACGGCAGGACACCGATCATCGTGTCCTACCTGGGCTACCGGCCGGACGGCTCTTCCGTCTTCATGCAGGGCAGCACGTCGGAGCGCACGTCAGGCACCACGGAGCGTTTTGCCATGCCGCTGCGCGAATTTCGCAACGGGCCGGTGATCGGCGGCGTCCCGGGCCAGGGTGGCGAACTGGCCTCGACCATGGGAGAAATACAGCTGGAGTTCGACAGCCCCACGACGGGCACGGTCAAGCTGCCGTTCGAGACGCCACGCCGCATTTCCAGGTTCCGCTACGAAGACCATGCAGTGCGGTTCGACAAGACCTATTCCGCCAGCATTTACCCCGCCTGGAGAACGAGCGGGACCACTGCATCCCTGGACATCGTGGCGCGCAACAACGTGTTCCGCATGGACACGCGGTCGTCAGACTGGAAATACTGCGAGTACCGGGGGACTTATCGGCTGGCGGGGGACGGCCTCACATCCGACGGCACGCGCACCTGCAACCCACACAATGAAAACGGCACCGGCACCACGGTCGAGCCCTACAGCATCGAGCAATTCTCGGTGGACCGCAACGGAGTGCTGCGGGGATCGATGCGCGTGGGCGGGGACCGGTTCCTGTACATGGGCAGTTGCGGGGCCGGCTATTACTGCTCCGGCCCGGGGCTGGACCTGCCGCGCTGAAAGCCAAAGCAGCGGGCGGCGCAAAGCACTGCCCTCGATCAGCGGCAGACGCTGGACCATTTGAATAAAAAAGGCTTCCAGCGCATATTCCCCTAGGGAACATTGCTATCAATAAAATAGCAACAGCAATCGAAGTGACGCCGGGAGCCGGCAATGGCAGCGGATGCCATTGCCGGCCACCCTCTTCAGACCTCCGCCATTCCTTCGAAAGGGACTGGCCAACCCTATCGAAGGAGCTTCTGCATGCCTTGCATCTCTCACTATTTCGCCATGCGCAAGACCCTGGCGCTGTGCGCCGGGAGCCTGGTGCTCGCCTCATCGTCCTGGGCGCAGACCCCCGCCGCCCCCAATGCCGAGCCGGAGCCGGGCCTCTGGGCTTTCGAGGGCGAATTGAACGGCCAGCCCGGCCGCAGCCTGCAGATCGACACCGAGCAGGGCCGCGCGCTCATCGTGTCCTACCTGGGCTACCGGGCCGATGGGACTTCCCTGTTCCTGCAGGCCAGCGGCCTGCGCAGCGGCGACAGCTCGGCGTTCCGGGGCCCGCTGCAGGAGTTCCGCAACGGCCCGCCCGTGATCGGCGGCGGCGCGGGCAACGGCGAAGTGGCGGGCAGCCCGGGGGAGACCCAGTTGACCTTCGACTCCCCCACCTCCGGCACCGTCACGCTGCCGGGCGACGCGGCGCGCCGCATTTCGCGCTTCACTTACGGACCTATGGTGATCGGCAGCAGCAGCGGGCTATACACCTTGCAGACTTATTCGAGCCGCCTGAACCCGACCCCCACCGCCTCCTACCGCATCGAAATGCGCAGCGGTAATTTCCTCATGAGCCAACTGACCACGTCCGACGGCCGGATGTGCTCCTATTCGGGCACGTACCAAAAGCGCGGACAGGGCATCGAGTCCGACGGAACTGCCAGTTGCGTGGACCCTTCCGGCACTCAGGTGCGCAGTCCGTACCGGATCGAGCAGTTCGCCGTCGACAGCTATGGGCTGGCTACCGGCACGCTGCGCAAGGACGGGATCGAATCCTTCTTCATGGGCGCCTGCCATGCGGGCGCAATCTTTCTCGGCAGCCCCGCCACCTGCGCGTCAAGCTCCTCGCGAACCGACGTCATGGTGCAGCCAGGCATCTGGGCTTTCGACGATGAGTTGAATGGCCGTCCAGGCCGCAGCCTGCAGATCGACACCCAGAACGGCAGCCGCGCGCTGGTGCTGTCGTACCTGGGCTACCGCACCGACGGCTCTTCGCTGTTCATGCAGGGCAGCACCGCCAACCGCGACACCAGCAACCAGTTCACGGTGCCGTTGACCGAATTCCGCAACGGTCCGGTGATCGGCGGCGCCATCCGGCCCGCGGATGTGGCCTCGACCGTGGGCGCGGCGACCATCGTGTTCGACAGCCCCACCACTGGCACTATCACGCTGCCCTTCGACACGCCGCGCCGAATCTCGCGCTTTCGCTACGAAGACCATTTGGTGCGCTTCAACAAGGCCTTTTCCGCTCAGGTCTATCCGTTCTGGTCACCCACTGGAACCGCCACGAGCATCGACATGGTCGTGCGCGACAACGTCTTTCGCATGGACACGAGAACCGAAAACCCGTCCGTGGCCTGTGAGTACCGCGGCACCTACCGCCTCTCGGGCGAGGGACTGGACTCGGAAGGCACGCGCACTTGCACCGCCTCCACCGGCACCACGAGCGAGGCCTATCGCGCGGAGCAGTTCACCGTGGACCGCAACGGCCTGCTGCGCGGCATGATGCAGAACGCCTCAGACGGCGGCGGCCGGTACATCTACCTTGGGGCTTGCTGGAACGGGCGCCTGTGCACGCAGCCCGAGCTGGAGCAGCCGCGCTGAAGACAGCAGAGCATCAGCCGCGGCGGCGACCCGCATCGGGACCGGCGCGGTCCCATATCTGCCGCATCATGTCGGCCAGCGTCCGGCCGGGCTCCAACGCGAAGCGCTCCGGCAGCACCTCGAGCGACACGATGCGGTCCACGCGGAAGCCGCGGAAGTCGCCGCGCAGTTCGCACCAGCAGGACAGCGTCCAGACCTTGCCCCAGTAAATGCACCCCAGCGGCCGCACGCGGCGCTCGCTGGGGCGGCCCAGTTCGTCGGCGTAGTCCAGTCGCACCACGTTGCGGGACTGCACAGCCTCGCGCAGGGGCCGCAGCAGGGCCTGGGTGCGCGGGTCCACCGCCATGGCCGGGGCATAGAGCGCCTGCGCCTCGGCGGCGGCGCGGGCCGCGGGCGGCAGCACCGAAAGGATCTTGCCCAGCGCGCTTTCCACCTCGGTGGCCAGGCCGGTGTCCAGCCAGGACTGTGCCAGCCGGGCCGCGGCGACGAGCGCGTTGGCCTCGCCCTGGCTGAACATGAGCGGCGGCAGGTCGAAGCCCGCGCCCAGCCGGTAGCCCATGCCGGCCTCGCCCTCGATGGGCACACCCTGGTGCTGCAGGTCGGCCACATCGCGATAGATGGTGCGGGCCGACACCTCCAGCCGCTTGGCGAGAAAGTCGGCCGTGGACAGGCGCCTCCCCCGGATGAGCTGGACGATCTGGAACAGTCGGTCGGCGCGGCGCATGGGCGATGGCGGTCGGGCGATGGCGGTCTGGGGAGAAGCGCTCAGCCGAGCACGCCGATGTAGACCGCGACCCGGTCCGGCCCTTCGTAGGCCTCGAAATCCACGGCGAAGCGGCGGCGCACCGGAGGTTGCTGCTGCGGTTGTTGTTGTTGAAAGTAATGCCAGATGTCGATCCACGTGTCGATCACGGCCTGCGGCAGCGTGCCCTGCCGGCGAAACACGAGGTATTCGCCGGCCGGCACCGCCACCTGGGTGAAACCCGGCGCCACGGGCGTGCCGTCCAGCGCGACGCCGGCCAGCACGTCGAAGTCGCCGTCCTGGTCCGAGGCGTAGCCGCTGTACACGCCCATCACGCGCGGCTGCGGCTCGCCGGGACGCACCTGCTGGGCGATGCCTTCGGCAAAGAACCGCTGCCACAGGGTGCCGAGGCGGGCCTGCGCAGGGTCGCGCTCATCGCGGTTATTGGTGCGCGTGGCAATGCCGGCCACGGTGAATGCGCCGACGGTTTCGCGGGTAGGGGTCATGGGGAAAAGCTCCAGAACAGAAAAAGAAAACGGCGGCGCTGCGCACCCTCGGTGCATGGTGCCAGCCGCTGCACTGCAGGGCGATGCAGGATGCAGGACGAGCAGCTGGCGCACCGGCCCGCATGCTACCGAACCGAGCCGCCCATCTGGTTGGGAAAAAAGCCGCTGCGCTCGGCGGCGGCCAGTGCGATCAGCGCGATCAGCGGGCCATGGCGTGCAGCCCGACGGTGTTGCCCTCGGTGTCGCACACGTTGGCGATGAAGCCGATGCCGTTGGGCAGTTCGATGCAGGCGTCGATCACGCGGCCGCCAGCGGCTGCGATGCGCGAGACCGCGGCGTCCAGGCCTGGCGTGCAGTCCAGGTAGATGCGCGTGCCGGCGTCCGGCGCCACTTGGCGGCCCTCGATGAGGCAACCGCCCGTGGCAGGCCGGTCGTAGGCGAAGACGGCCAGCGGCTCGCCACCGCCGAAGCTCTGCCGGTGCATGGGGCGGCCGAGCACTTGTTCATAGAACGCCTGTGCGCGGTCGAGATCGGCGCAGGGAATCTCGAACCAGGTGATGGCGCTGGTCGCCGCAGCGGGCGCGGCGGAGGGAGTGGAAGCGTGGGACGGTGCGGAAGCGGAAGCCATGGAGAAAGGTCCTTTCGGTCGTTGTTGCGAAGGACTCCATGGTGCGGGGGGGCTCCTGACAGCGTCATGTCAGTGGTGTGGCGGCCGAAGCACGCACACCACAGAAAAAAGCCCGCCCCCCGCGGGCGGACTGACCAGCTAACGCGCTGGCACGGTTCAGGCTTCGGCTGGGCCTTCCGATGCTGCGGCCGCCGGCGCGTCGGAGGCGTCTGGCGCATCGGACTCCTCTGGTGCCGCTGCCGGCGCTGGCGCTGCAGCGGGTGCGGCACGCAGTTGGCGGGCGCGGTGCAGCGAACGTTCGGCCGTGCGCGGGTCCATGCCGTACATGTCGGCGAACTGCGCCACCGTGCTGCCGCTGGCCTCGAAGGCACGCAACAGCGCTTCGGCCTTGGCGTCGCGTTCGGCCACTTCAGCGAAGGCTTCGTCGAGCAGCGCGTTGGCGGCTTCGTCGCGGCCGCGCACCAGCGTGTCGTAGGCCTCGCGGCTGAGGCCCGAGGCTTCGTAGGCCTGCGCGATGCGGCGGCGCAGCTTGGCGGTCATGTCTTCACCGTCGCGGGGCTTGCGGCGGCGGAACACTTCCAGCAGCGCATGGTGCACATGCTCGGGCGCCATGGCCTCGACGGCATTGCCCTGCAGATCGTGGCGCTGGCGGCCTTCGGCCACCACTTGCAGGTAGCGCGTGGAGCGGGTGTGGATGCCCAGGGCGAGCTTGAGCGCGTCGCGCTCGAACACATCGGGATGCGCCGCCAGCAGGTCCTGGAAGATGCCGCGCTTGAGCGGCAAGAACTGCGCGCCGAACAGATGCGGGTACAGCGCAGCGAGCTGCTCCAGCGCCGGGTGCGTGCGGCGCGGGCCTTGTGGGCCGGCGCCTTTGCTGGCGTTGTTCTGGGGGGCCGCCTGTGCGGAGGACGGTGCGCCCGCTGCGCCCGGTGCACCACCGGCGCCGGGCTTGCGGCGGTTGCGCCCGCCACGGCGGGACGCGGGCCGGTCGCCGCGCGGTGCGGAGTCTTGCGCCGCTTCGCCGCCTGGCTGTTCGGCGGAGACAGGGGATTCCACTGCGGCAACGGTAGCGGCAGTGGCATCGGTCCCGGCCGGTGCGGTGGGGGCCGGCGCGGGGACGTTGTTCTGTTGTTCTTGTGCGGTCACGGGGTCGGTCATGGCGAAGAAACGCGGTTGGTGCGCGGCAGCGCGGCGGTCAAAACCCGCCATCATGCCAGCCTTGGTGCGCGCAGGGTCAGCGGGCGGCGGCGGAGAGCGCTTCGTCCAGCACTTCCACCCAGTGCCGCACCGGGATCGCCGTGCCGCTTTGCAGGTGGGTGATGCAGCCGATATTGGCCGACAGGATGGCCCCTGGCGGCTGCTCGCCGAACGCCTCGTCCAGCGCACCGAGCTTGCGGTCGCGCAGCGGGTAGGCCAGCTCGGGCTGCAGCACCGAATAGGTTCCGGCCGAGCCGCAGCACAGGTGCGATTCGGTGCGCGCCACCCGCACTCTGAAGCCCAGCTCGCTCAGGTGGCGCTCGACGCCGCCGCGCAGTTTCTGGCCGTGCTGCAGCGTGCACGGCGGGTGGTAGGCGAACAGCGTGTCCGGTGGCACCACGCGGCCGCGCAGCGTGCCGGCCAGCTCGGACAGCAGTTCGGGCAGCCACTCGGACAGGTCCTGCGTCATCGCGCCGATGCGGGCCGCGCGCTCGGCGTAGGCCGGATCGTCCTTCAGCAGATGGCCGTAATCCTTCACGGTGACGCCGCAGCCCGAGGCGTTCATGACGATGGCCTCGACCCCGCCCTGCTCCACATAGGGCCACCAGGCATCGATGTTGGCGCGCATCTGCGCCTTGCCGCCCTCCTGGTCGTTCAGGTGAAAGCGCACGGCGCCGCAGCAGCCGGCCTGCGGAGCGATCACCGCCTGGATGCCCGCGGCATCGAGCACGCGCGCCGTGGCAGCGTTGATGTTGGGCGCCATCGAAGGCTGCACGCACCCGGCGAGCATGAGCACCTTGCGCGCGTGTTCGCGGCCGGGCCAGGCGCCGGCCGGCTGCGGCGCCGGCACCTTGGCGCGCAGGCTTTTCGGCAGCAGCCCGCGCACGGCCTGGCCGGCTTTCATGGCGGGGCCGAACAGCGGCGAGGGCAGTCCTTCCTTCAAGGCCCAGCGCACGGCGCGCTCGCCCACGGGGCGCTCGACCTTCTCGTCCACGAGCTTGCGGCCGATGTCCACGAGGTGGCCGTACTGCACGCCGCTCGGGCAGGTGGTTTCGCAGTTGCGGCAGGTCAGGCAGCGGTCCAGGTGCAACTGGGTCTTGCGCGTGGGCTGCTCGCCCTCCAGCACCTGCTTGATGAGGTAGATGCGCCCGCGCGGACCATCGAGTTCGTCGCCCAGCAACTGGTAGGTAGGGCAGGTGGCGGTGCAAAAGCCGCAGTGCACGCATTTGCGCAGAATGGCTTCGGCCTCGCGGCCTTCGGGCGTGCCCTGGTACTCGGGAGCGAGCGTGGTTTGCATGGCGTGTCTCGGCGGTAGGTGGTCAGGGGCCGGGGGGCTCGGCCTGCGCGGTATGGCGGGCCAGCGCGCGGCGCGCGCGCCAGAACTTGGCCAGGTGTTCGAAATCGGCCGCCAGCGGCGGCAGCGACAGGCCCAGCAGGATGGCGGCCAGGGGCACCACCCAGATGAAGCCGACGTGCTTGAACCCGGCCGCGCCCACGATGCCGCCCACGGTGAACATGGCCAGCAGGCTGGCGAACAGCTTCAGCCGCGCCTGGTTGGCGTGCACCTGCGCCTCGGGCGGCGTGCCGCTGCGGTTCCAGTACAGCATCTTGCCGATCTCGATCCCCAGGTCGGTCGCCACGCCGGTCATGTGCGTGGTGCGGATCTGGGCGGAAGACATCTTGGTGACCACCGCGTTCTGCAGCCCCATCAGAAAGGCCAGCAGCAGCACGGTGAGCGGCACGGAAAACGGCGTGCGCCATTCCAGCGTGATCGCGCCGAGCAGCCCGAAGACCAGCAGCAGCACGGCTTCGAGCAGCAGCGGCAGCGCGAAGCCGCTGCGCAGCCGATGGTGGCGCGCCCAGTTGACCAGGATGGCCGTGGTGCCGGCACCCGACATGAAGGCCCACAGCGTGCCCACCGCGCCCAGCACCAGCGCCATGTTGCCCAGCACAAGGTTGTCGGCCACCGTCGACAGGAACCCGGTCATGTGCGAGGTGTACCGGTGCACGACCAGAAAGCCGCCCGCGTTCACCGCGCCGGCATTGAAGGCCAGCAGCAGGCCGAGCAGGCGGTTGGTGGACGGGGTCCGGTGCCGGCCGGTGAGGTGCCGCAGCAGGCGCATGGCGCTACCGCCCGATGTCCATCCGGCCGGGGTTGAAGAGGCCCGCCGGATCGAAGGCCTGCTGGAGCCGGGCATGGATTTGTGCCAGGGCCCCGGCAGGATTTGGATCAAAACGTGCCTCTGCCGCCGTATCCACTGCGCTGGGCGCTATGAAAAGAGAAGCACTGCCGCCCACGGCTTGCGCGGCCTGGTGCAGCGCGGCGCCGTCCCCCTGGGCGGCCTGTACCCACCGCAGCGCGCCGTGCCATTCGATGAGCGGCGGCAGCACGCCGGCCGGCAGCGACAGCACGGGTGCGGCGGCCGGCACCGACAGGCGCCACAGCGCCAGGTCCGGGCGGGCGACACGGCCGGCGAACCAGGGCAGGGTCTGGTCGCGGCACGCCTGCCAGTCGCGCGCGGCGGTGGCGGGGTCCACGCGCTCGCCACCCATGCTGCGGCACGCGGCGTCCACGGCGGCCACCGCCCCGCGCAGGCGCACCCACAGCGATCCGGTGCCGCCCGCCCCGCCCTCCCAGCGGCTGGCATTGAGCGGCAGCGGCTGGCCGCTCCACGCCTGCAGGCGGCGCAGCGCATCGGCCTGGTTGTTCTCGAAGCGCAAGGTGGCATCGGCCGGCGGCACCGGCAGCACCTTGAGGCTGACCTCGGTGATCAGGCCCAGCGTGCCCCAGGCGCCCACCATGAGCCGCGAGACGTCGTAGCCGGCGACGTTTTTCATCACCTGGCCGCCGAAGCGCAGCAGCTCGGCCCGGCCGTTGATCAGCTCCAGCCCCAGCACGTAGTCGCGCACGGCGCCCACACTGGCGCGCGCGGGGCCCGACAGCCCGGCCGCCACCATGCCGCCCACTGTGGCGCCCGGCCCGAAGTGCGGCGGCTCGAAAGGCAGGCATTGTCCATGGGCGGCCAGCGCGGCTTCCAGGTCGGCCAAGGGCGTGCCCGCACGGGCCGTGACGACCAACTCGCTCGGCTCATAGTTCACGATGCCCGAGAGCGCGGCGGTGCTCAGCCGCTCGCCATGCAGCGCCGCCCCGCCATGGAAGTCTTTGGTGCCCCCGCCGCAGATGCGCAGCGGGGTGCGCTGGCGGACGCTTTCGCGCACGCGGTCGAGGGTGTGGCTGAGGGCGGAATCCATGGCGTGGATCGTACCGGCCCGCTTTTGCCAGCGGGGCGCGGTGGGCCGTGAATTTTTTGAACGCGCCGCGTGAATCCCGTCGCGTGGCGCCTTTTTCCACCGGGTCCTGTGGCCTTCCTCAGGCGAGGCCGGCGGGCAACTCCGCTTCTTCGTACCAGTTCACGGGCAGGCCGGCGACCGGCTGGCGCTCGCCGGCGGCCAGCAGGTGGCCGGAATGGGGAAGGCGCTCCAGCTCATCGGCAGGGCGGCCCTGGCGCGCCGTCGTGACGAACAGCGTGGCGCCATCCTGCCCGTCGGCAGCCAGGCAGGGCATGGTCGGGCACTGCGCGGGCACGGTGATATCGGACACGATGTCGCCCCCGGGTGAGAGCCGCAGCACGCGGCCGCCTTCGTACATGGCGCACCAGTAGTGGCCTTCGGCATCCACGGTGGCGCCGTCGGGCCGGCCGCCGTAGCCCGGCTGGCCGGGTTTCCAGCCGTCAGGTTTGCCGGCGAAGGTGTGCAGCAGGCGCGGGGACCCGACGGGGTTGCCCGATGCATCGCAGTCCCAGGCGCGGATCGCGTGCGAGGGCGTATCGACCCAATACAGCGTGCGGCCATCCGGCGACCAGGCCAGGCCGTTGGCCGTGGCCACGCCGTCGAGCACCTGGCGCACGCCGGGCGCGCCGGCCTGCCGCCCGTCGACGCAGTACAGCGAGGCGACCGGCTGGCGCGGCCCCGATGCGGGCTCGTGCACGGTGCCGACCCAGAAGCGGCCCAGGGCATCGCACTTGCCGTCGTTGGCCCGTTGCGTGGACGGATCGATGGGCAGCCGGGCCACCGGCACCAGGGGGCCGCCCCAGGCCGTGGCGCGGTACAGGGTGTCGCGCAGGGCGATCACCAGCCCGCTGGGTTCGCCCGCGGTGCGCGCCGGCGCGATGCAGCCGGGCTCGGACGGCATGGCCCAGCGCTCGGCCTGGCCCGAGGCAGGGTGCAGGCGGCAGAGCGCGCGGCCGGCGATGTCCACCCAGTACAGGCGCGATTCGATCGGGTGCCAGAAAGGCGATTCGCCCAGTTGGTCGGGCTCGGAAGCGGCGGGGCGCCAGTCCGTGGGCATGGGAGAGTCTCCTGGAAATGGAAGGGGGCCGAATGGAAGGGGCTGGCGGCAGGCCACTGCGCCGCCCCCGGCCCGCACCATTATTCGCGGCCGGCCCGCCCCGGCCAAAAAAAAGGCCCACCTTGCGGCGGGCCCAATGTCCAGGAGGAATATCTCGCTTGTTGTCGCACTGCCGCGATGCCACCAGTCACCGCGGCAGGGATCCCATGGGTCAGCGGTTGTAGGCGGTTTCGCCGTGCGACGTGATGTCCAGCCCTTCGCGCTCGGCTTCTTCCGGCACGCGCAGGCCCACCAGCAGGTCGGCGATCTTGTAGGCGATGAAGGCCACCACGCCAGACCACACGATGGTGATCACCACGCTCTTGAGCTGGATCCACACTTGTGCGCCCATGGCGAAGGTGTCGGGGGTCAGGCCGCCCGTGCCGCCCAGGCCTTGCGATGCGAACACGCCGGTCAGGATGGCACCGATGATGCCGCCCACGCCATGCACACCGAACACGTCGAACGCGTCGTCGGCGCCCAGCATCTTCTTGAGGCCACCCACGCCCCAGAGGCACACCACACCGGCGATCAGGCCGAGCACGATGGAGCCCATGGGACCCACGAAGCCGGCAGCCGGCGTGACCGCCACCAGACCGGCGACGGCACCGGAGGCAGCGCCCAGCATGGAGGCCTTGCCCTTGTGCAGGGACTCGCCGGCCAGCCAGCTCAGCGTGGCGGCCGCGGTGGCCAGCACGGTGTTGATGAAGGCCAGGCCCGCAGCGCCGTTGGCGGCACCGGCGGAGCCGGCGTTGAAGCCGAACCAGCCCACCCACAGCAGCGAGGCACCGACCATCGTCAGCGTGAGGCTGTGGGGCGTGAGCGCTTCCTTGCCGAAGCCGATGCGCTTGCCCACCATGTAGGCACCCACCAGACCGGCGATCCCTGCGTTGATGTGCACCACGGTGCCGCCAGCGAAGTCGAGCGCGCCGTCCTTCGCCAACAGGCCACCGCCCCACACCATGTGGGCCATGGGGATGTAGCTGAAGGTGAACCACAGCACGGCGAAGATCAGCACGGCAGCGAACTTGATGCGCTCGGCGAACGAGCCCACGATCAGCGCGACGGTGATGGCCGCGAAGGTGCCCTGGAAGGCCACGAACACGTATTCAGGGATGGTCGGCAGCATGCCCGAGAGCGTGTCCGGCGCGATGCCCTTCAGGAAAATCTTGTCGAAGCCGCCGAAGAACGTGCCTTCGCCGCCGAACGTGAGGGTGTAGCCGTACACGGCCCACAGCACGCTCATCAGCGAGAAGATCACGAACACCTGCACCAGCACCGACAGCATGTTCTTGGAGCGGGCCAGGCCGCCGTAGAACAGGGCCAGGCCCGGGATGGTCATGAGGATCACGAGCAGCGTGGAGGTCAGCATCCAGGCCGTGTCGCCCGAATCGAGCTTGGGCGTGGGGGCCGCGGCCGGTGCAGCCGCTGCGGCGGCTTCGGCCGGTGCGGGCGCTGCGGCCACGGGAGCGGGAGCCGCGGCCGGCGCAGCGGCAGCAGGAGCCGTCGCGGCAGTGGGTTCGGACGCGGCGGGTGTCTGGGCCAGCACGGCAGTGCCGGAGGCCATCAGGCTCAACCCCAGCAGGAAAGAAGCAAGCATTTTTTTCATGGCGGTTTCTCTTGGGTCTGGTGAGAGGCGCGGGGGGCCGGGCCTTACAGGGCTTCCTTGCCGGTTTCGCCGGTGCGGATGCGGACGACCTGCTCCAGGTGGCACACGAAGACTTTGCCGTCACCGATCTTGCCGGTGCGTGCGGCGCCCTCGATGGCTTCGATGACGCGGTCCACCAGTTCATCGGACACGGCGGCCTCGATCTTCACCTTGGGCAGGAAATCGACCACGTACTCGGCGCCGCGGTACAGCTCGGTGTGGCCCTTTTGCCGGCCGAAGCCCTTGACCTCGGTCACCGTAATGCCCTGGACCCCGATGTCCGACAGGGCTTCGCGCACCTCGTCGAGCTTGAAGGGCTTGATGATGGCTGTCACCATTTTCATGTTTCTATCTCCGTTGGGGCGCCCCTCGGCGCCTGTTGTCTTTACAGGGTTTTCGTGAGCGCGACGATCAGGCGCGACTTGTTGACCGGGCCGAAGAAGGCCTTCTTGTTGGCACCCACCACGGCCGCCGACAGTGACAGGCCCGAGCCGAAGTCATAGGCGCCGCCCACGCTGTAGTCCATGTAGTTGGGCACGCCCAGGTCCTTGATGTCGCTGGCGAAGCGCGTGAAGCCGACGGAGGCCTTCAGCGTTGTTTTGGGAGCCACTTCCTGCGCGTAGGCCAGGTTCAGGTAGCCGGTGTTGCGGCCCTTGTTGCTGGTCGTCTTGGCCGCAGCCCAGCCGAAGTAGTCCTTGGAGATGGTGTGCGAATACTTGGCCGTCAGCGGGCCGTAGGTGGCGGCGCCGTACAGCTCGGTGGTGTTGCCGACCGAGTTGCCCGGGTAGGCGTAGGTCAGTGCGCCCAGGTCCAGGTCCACGTCGCCGGCCTTGAATTTGTAGCCGCCGTAGAAGTCCATCTCGATGGAATTGCCCGGCAGCCAGTCCACGCTGGAGTTCCAGTTGCCCAAATACCAGCCGCTGTCGCCGAAGCTGTAGTCGAAGCCGCCCTGGATGGCGGGCTTCACGGCCTTGACCCGGCTGGCGTCCTGGTCCTGTCCACGGAACTTGTAGTTAGTGGTCAGGCTGACGTTGCCCGTCAGTTGCGCGCTGGCCAGCAGAGGCAGGGCGGCGACGAGGGCGGCGCTCAAGGACTTCATGGATACACGGGGCATGGTTCCTCCGGGGTGGCTGATTAGGGATGAACCCGTTCCAAGCATGGACCGTGCCATGCCCCATGACCGCAGCCCCGCAGCCTTCCCTGCGGCTGGGGCGGTATGCCGAAAGTCGTTACACGCCATGCAGGCAGGTAACGTTTTGCACCATTGCAGTGCCACCGGCGCGGCGATTCGGCAGGAAGCAGGCTCAACGCACCGTCCTGGGGACGGCGGGGCGAAACACACTGCCTTGGTGCATTTCGCCCAATTCGAAGTGATTCGATGCCAGCCGGTGCTTATGTGCTCCCCGCCAGGACCTCGACCGTGCCGAGCCAGCCCCCGAGGTACAGCAAGGCACGGTCGGAGATCACATCGTCGGAAAGGTCAGCGTGCCGCACGGGGCTTGAGCCAATGCAGGGGATGTGGCCGCTCGCCATCGGCCGGGAGCACGGCCGCAGCCGTCTGTGGCATCGAGCGCAATTCGACATGCACGCCGCGCTCCTCCGCATGTGCCACGAAGTCGTCCAGCGCTTCCCGGATGTCGCGGTCCATGAAGCCGCAGTTGCAGCCGTCGATCACAAGGGAATGCCCCGGCTTCACCCGGTCCAGGTAGCGGCGCAGCGTGGCCTTGCTGAAGAACGAGACGTCCTTGCTGAGCCGCATCAGGTGCACGTTGCCGTCGGAGATCATCGTCAGCGCGCCCCGCGTGTTGGCCTGGATCAGGAACAGCATGCTGCACGCCAGGCCGATCAGGATGCCGATGAGCAGGTCGGTGGCAAGGATCGCCCCCACTGTCACCGCGAAGGGCACGAAGGCCGACCATCCCTCGCGCCAGACCGCCGCGATCATGGCCGGCTTGGCCAGCTTGAAGCCGGTGTGCAGCAGCACGGCGGCCAGCGCGGCCAGCGGCACCCACTGCAGGAATTCCGACAGGAACAGCACGCTCGCCAGCAGCAGCACGCCGTGGAACACCGCCGACAGCCGGGTGCGCGCGCCGGACTGGATGTTGGCCGAGGTTCGCACGATCACCGCAGTGATCGGCAGCCCGCCCAGCAGGCCGGCCAGGACGTTGCCCACGCCCTGCGCCTGCAGTTCCCGGTTGGGCGGGGCTACGCGCTTGAGCGGATCGAGCCGGTCGCCGGCCTCCAGGCTCAGCAACGTTTCCAGACTGGCCACCACCGCCAGGGTGAACGCGATGGTGTAGACCTCGGGCCGCGCCAGCGCCGACCAGTCGGGCGAAGCGAGTTGCGACCACAGCGCGCCCAGGCTGTCGCCCTCAGGCAGGGCCACACGCTGCGAATCGGGCAATGCCACCGATGGCTCGGTCGCCAGAGCGATGGCCTGGTACGCAATGCCCCACAGCACGGCCAGCAGCGGCCCGGGCAGCCGGCCGATCAGCGGCAGGCGCTTGGCCCAGGGCGAATCCCACGCGAACAGAATCGCCAGTGCGCCGGCCGCGATGATCACCGCGCTGCCGGTGACGGCCCCGACCAGCCGGCCCAGGTCGTCGAAGCCGTCGATGGTGCTGGGCACCAGGCGCATGGCCTGCTCGCCGGACGCGAAACCGAACGCCACGGGAAGCTGCTTGATGATGAGGATCAGGCCGATCGCGGCCAGCATGCCCTTGATGACCGGCGAGGGAAAACAGGCGCCGATGTCGCCGGCCTGCAGGCGGCCGAACAGCCACTGCAGCGCGCCGGCGATCACCACCGCGACGAGGAAGGACTCGAAGCTCCCGAGCTTGACGATCGCGTCGACGACGATGACCACCAGCCCGGCCGCAGGGCCGCTCACGCTGAGTTGCGATCCCGAGAGCCAGGCCACGACGAGCCCGCCCACGATGCCGGAGACCAGCCCCGCCAGCAGGGGCACACCGCTGGCCAGCGCGATGCCCAGGCACAGCGGCAGGGCGACCAGGAAAACGACCAGGCCCGCAGGCACGTCGTTGCGCCAATGGCCGAGCAGGCCGGTGGGCGATGCGCTGCCGCCAGGGTTGCGAAGGGTGTCTTGCATGATGAGGACTCCTTCGCGTCAGGCCGCTGCGGCCAGTTGGGTGCTGCTGGCGTCGACTTCGAGCACCTGGCGCAGGCGCCCGTCGCGCAAAGCGTAGACCCAGCCCAACAGTTGCAACGGTTGCCCGCGTTCCCAGGCGCGCCGGACCTGCGGGGTGGCGGCCAACGTATGCACTTGCTCGGCCACGTTCACCTCGACGAACCGGCCCACGCGGGCGGCCAGTTCATCGGCCGCCTCCGGATCAGGCACCGCATCGCCGTCGATCTCGCCCGCACGGCGGCGGTAGAGGGCCCGCAACGGGCGCAGGTGCTCGGCCAGGTAGTCGCCCCGCGCGGGCACGGCGCTTTCGGCCGGCATCAGGGCGGCCCGAACGCCCCCGCAACCCTCGTGGCCGCACACGATGACGTATTCGACCTTGAGCACATCCAGGGCGTATTGCAGCGCGCTCATGATGTTGGGATCGTCCGGGCGGACCAGGTTGGCGACGCTGCGGTGCACGAACAATTCGCCGGGCAACGCATTGGTGACGCTCTCGGCCGGCACGCGGCTGTCGGCACACCCGATCCAGAAGACGCGCGGCTGCTGCCCCGCCACCAGATTTTCGAAAAATGCCGGATCGCGCGAGGTCATCTCGTCGGCCCAGGCACGGTTTTGAAGCATGAGACGCGTGGTCAGATCCATAGAAACCTCCATTTTGTTAATTCGATGCTGCACTGCAGCACGGCATTAGGCTAGGGTAAAAGCCGGCGCCATTTCGAATATAGGGTTTTTTTGTTTCATTTGCTTTCGTGTGATTCGATAAACGGGGCGACAAATACCTGCGTTTTCGCACGATATAAGCACCTCTTATTTATTGCAGTGGGTGAGACTGATATTCCCAACACCACTCTTGTCGCAGCCGCATTTATCGACCCACATGAAGCGGCGATCTGATCTCGAATCCAAAAATGGTTGATTCACCGTTGCCTGATAACGTCAACCCATTATTCAAAGTGAACCAATGTGTTCACCATAAAACATGCATGGGGCCAGGCCCTGCGCGGCAACGTCCCATTCACTTGCCATGCGCCACTCGCGCTCTGCGGAATGACTCTCAAGCCTTCGCCCGGCGAGGAAAACATTGCGCTCTCTGACTCGGTGCCCATTTGCTTATATCCTCGCCCCTCGCAACGCAGCGGCTGGCCCCAGCCGGCGTTCGACGAGGGAGAAAATCAACATGGGTCTTGCTTTGGTGCAAAGCCGGGCATTGCTGGGACTGCAAGCGCCGCACGTGACGGTCGAGGTGCATCTGGCCAACGGGCTGCCCAGCTTCACGCTGGTCGGTTTGGCAGATGTCGAAGTCAAGGAAGCCCGGGAACGCGTGCGCTCGGCGCTGCAAAACGCGGGGCTGGAGTTTCCGAATAACAAGAAAATCACCGTCAATCTGGCCCCGGCCGACCTGCCCAAGGATTCGGGCCGGTTCGATCTGCCGATCGCGCTGGGCATCCTCGCGGCAAGCGGGCAGATCGACAGTGCGCGGTTGGCGGGCCATGAATTTGCGGGGGAACTGTCGCTTTCTGGCGAGCTTCGCCCCGTTCGCGGCGCCCTCGCCACCAGCCTGGCCCTGCGGTCGGCCGGCGTGGCCGTGCGCATGGTGCTGCCCCCCGGCAGCGCCGAAGAGGCCGCGCTGGTGCCGGGCATCGAGGTGTACCGGGCGCGCCATCTGCTCGACGTGGTGCAGCACTTTCTGCCGGCTTCGGGCGGTGCCCCAGCCGAGCCGGCGGGCGACGGTTTCGTGCGACTGCAGGCCTCGCCCCTGCAGGTCGGCACACCGGAGGCAGACCTTGCAGACGTCAAAGGCCAGGCCGCTGCCAAGCGGGCCCTGGAAATCGCGGCGGCGGGGGGCCACGGCTTGCTGCTCGTGGGCCCGCCGGGGTCGGGCAAGTCGATGCTGGCGCACCGCTTTGCCGGGCTGCTGCCGCCGATGACCGTGGACGAAGCGCTGGAGAGCGCCGCCGTCGCCAGCCTGGCGGGGCGCTTCGGGCCGGACCGATGGGGCGTGAGACCTACGTCAGCACCGCACCACACCTGCAGCGCCATCGCCCTGGTGGGTGGCGGTTCACCGCCGCGGCCTGGCGAAATTTCACTCTCCCACCACGGGGTGCTTTTTTTGGACGAGTTTCCAGAATACGCCCGCAGCGCGCTGGAAGCGCTGCGCGAGCCGCTGGAGACAGGCCGCATCACCATCGCGCGGGCAGCGCAGCGCGCCGAATACCCCGCCCGCTTTCAACTCGTGGCGGCCATGAATCCCTGCCCCTGCGGTTTTTTCGGCTCGGGCCAGCGCACCTGCCGCTGCACGCCCGATCAGGTGGGGCGCTACCAGGGCAAGCTCAGCGGCCCGCTGCTGGACCGCATCGATCTGCACGTGGAAGTGCCGGCGCTCCCCACCGATGAGCTGCTGCAGGCCCCGCCCGGCGAAGCCACGGCGGCGGTGCGCGAGCGCGTGGTGCGGGCGCGGCAGCAGGCGATGGACCGCCAGGGCCAGCCCAACCAGGCGCTGCAGGGCCAGCAGATCGACACGCATCTGGTGCTGGACGAGGCGGCTGCGCGCTTTTTGCAGGCGGCCGCCACCCGCCTGGCGTGGTCGGCGCGCAGCACGCACCGGGCACTGAAAGTGGCAAGAACCATCGCCGACCTGGCCGGTTCCGTCGCGATCGCACCGGCCCATGTGGCCGAGGCGGTTCAGTACCGCCGGGTGCTGCACCGCGGCGCGGCGTAGCGCTTGCAGAAGCGGCCTCGCGGCAACGCCTTTGCGGGAAGCCTTCGGACGCCCGTCAAAGAAACATGCCGCCCGAGGCCTCGATGCGCTGCGCGTTGACCCAACGGCTGGCGGGCAGCAGCAGCGAGGCGATCACGCCGCCGATGTCATCCGGCAGGCCCACACGGCCAAGCGCGGTCTGCGAGGCGATGAAGGCGTTCATCTGCGCGTTGTCACGCACGGCCCCGCCACCGAAGTCGGTTTCGATGGCACCCGGGGCGACCACGTTCACGGCGATGCCGCGGGGGCCCAGTTCCTTGGCCAGGTAGCGCGTGAGCACTTCCACGGCGCCCTTCATGGCGGCGTAGGCTGCGAAACCCGGCAGCGCGAAACGCGCCAGACCGGTGGACACGTTGACGATCCGGCCCCCATCGTTCATGAGCGGCAGCAGCTTTTGCGTGAGAAAGAACACGCCCTTGAAATGGATGCCGACGAGTTGGTCGAACTGCTCTTCGGTGGTTTCCATGAAGCTGGCGTGGATGCCGATGCCGGCGTTGTTCACCAGAAAGTCGAAGCGTTCGCGCTGCCAGTGCTGCGCCAGCGCTTCGCGCACCTGCCCGGCGAACGCCACGAAAGTACCGCTCTGCGAGACGTCGAGCGGCAGCGCGATGGCGCGGCGGCCCAGGCTTTCGATCTCGGCGACGGTGTCGCGGGCTTCGTCTGCCTGCGTGCGGTAGGTCAGGATCACGTCGATGCCCTGCCGCGCGATGTGCAGCGCAGCATTGCGGCCCAGCCCGCGGCTACCGCCGGTGACGAGGGCGATGGGCGGTGTGGGAGATGTGGAAGACGTGGGAGAAGAATCGGTCATGGCGGGCCTTTCGGTACGGGGTGGATCGGAATGCCTTGCAGTCTATTGAGCCGTTATCCTCTGATAAACCGCTTTAAATTGATCAGTTTGTTCAACCCAGCAAAACAATGAACCCACTCGACCGCATGCTGGTGTTTGTCCGCGTGGCCGAGCTATCGAGCTTCACCCAGGCGGCCGAGGCGCTGGGGATTCCCAAAGCCGGGGCGTCGGTGGCGGTGCAGCATCTGGAAAGCCAGCTCGGTACGCGGCTGCTGCACCGCACGACGCGGCGCGTACAGCTCACGCAGGATGGCCAGGCCTACTACGAGCGGTGCAAGGACTTGCTGGCGGATGTGGACGAACTGCAGTCCATGTTTCAGCAGCAAGGCGGTGACGCACTGCGCGGACGGGTGCGCATCGACATGTCCACCGGCGTCGCGCGCCGCGTGGTCCTGCCGCAACTGCCCGGGTTGCTGGAGCGCCATCCCCGTCTGGAGATCGAGATCAGCAGCACGGACCGCCGCGTGGACCTGGTGCGCGAGGGTTTCGATTGCGTGGTGCGCGTCGGCACCGTGGCCGAGCCTGGCTTGGTGGCCCGCCCGCTGGGCCAGCTGCGCATGGTCAACTGCGCCAGCCCGGACTATCTGGCGCGCCTCGGCACGCCGCAGTCCCTGCAGGATCTGGAGCACCACCACCTGATCCATTACGTGACCACGCTGGGCGCGAAATCGAGCGGGTTCGAACACCTGCAGGATGGCAAGGTCCTGCGCCAGCCGATGGCAGGGCCCATTACCGTCAATGGGGCCGAGGCCTACCAGGCCGCCTGCCTGGCCGGCCTCGGAATCGTGCAGGCACCGCTGATCGGGTTGCACGGCCACCTGGAGCGGGGCACGCTGGTCTCGGTGCTGCCCGGGCACCCGGCCCCGCCGATGCCCATCACCCTGCTGCACGCGCACCGCCGCCACCTCCCCCGCCGGGTGCGTGTGGTCATGGACTGGATGGCGCAGGTGATCGAAGACCATGTGGCGCGCATCGACGCGTTCGCCTGAGGCGCCGCCTCAAGGCATATGGCCGGCCGATGAGAGGCGCTGCGGCGGCGTGCGCCAGCGGCCCGGCGTCATGCCGTCCAGGCAAAAGCCCAGGCACGCGCCCACCTGCTGCAGGTATTGCCCTGGGTCCGAATGTTCCGTTCGCTCGGACAGCACACCGCGCCCCACGGCATGCAGGCAGCGGGCGGCCATGGCCGGCTCCAGCCCTTCGCGCAATTGACCGCGCAGGGCCGCGACCGACAGCGCAGCTTCCAGATGGCGCACCGCCCTCGCCTGGGCCGCCGCAATGCGCAGCCCCCAGCCGTCCATATTGGCCGGTTCGCAGGGCTCTCGCACAACCCACTGCACCAGCGGCCACTGCACCGGGTCAGCACGGCACTCGCCGATCTGGCGAACGAGGCAGCCGTGCAAAAGGCCCAAGGGCAAGGTTGGCCCGTGGAAGGCATCGGCGCCGAAGTTCGCACCCACGTCCAGCGGCCAGCGCAGCCGGCCAAGCAGTTCCTCCAGCAAGGCGCCCTTGTCCGTGAAATGCCAGTAGATCGCGCCCCGCGACACGCCGGCCTGCCTTGCCACGTCTTCCAGCCCGGCCCCGTGCGCGCCGTGGCGGGCGAATGCCTCGAGCGCCGCGCCGACGATGCGCGCGCGCGTCAGCTCCGCTTCGGCCTTGGTGTTTTTCGGCACGGCCGAGTGCGCCCGGATTGGGGGGAGAGCCCGACGGCCATCAAGGCTTGGCGGTGCCGACCGCGGCCACCGGTGTGCCGGTCGATTCCACCCAGCCCCCGCCGAGCGTCTTGTAGAGCGTGACGAGATTGGCGTAGCGCGACAGCCGCGTACCGATCAGGTTCTGCTGCGCGGTGTAGAGCGAGCGCTGCGAGTCCAGCACGGTCAGGTAGTTGTCCACCCCCCGCTTGAAACGCGCGTCCGACAGGCGATAGCTGTCCGAGGTCGCGTTCACCAGCGATTGCTGGGCCTCCATCTGGCGTCCCAGCGTGCTGCGCTGCGCCAACGCATCGGACACCTCGCGAAACGCCGTCTGTATCGCCTTCTCGTACTGGGCCACGTCGATGTCGCGGTCGATGCGCGCGATGTCGAGATTGGCTTGGTTGGCACCGCCATCGAAGATCGGCAGCGTGATCTGCGGCGCAAAGCTCCAGTTGCCGGAGCCGCCTTTGAAAAGACCGGACAGGTCCGCACTCGACGTGCCGGCGGAGGCCGTGAGGCTGATGCGCGGGTAGAAAGCGGCGCGCGCTGCACCGATGCTGGCGTTCGCGGCTTTCAGCGTGCGCTCGGCCTGCAGGATGTCCGGACGGCGCTGCAGCAGATCGGACGGCAGGCCGGGCGGCAGGCTGGCCAGCGGGTTGGAAGCAGCGCTGGCGTCGTCGGGCAACGAAAGCGCCAACAGGTCTTGCGGCACGTCGGCACCCACAAGCAGCACCAGCGCGTTGCGGTCCTGCGCCACCTGGGCGGTGTAGCGCTCCACGTCCACCCGGGCAGAGTCCACGCTGGTCTGCGCCTGCCGCAACGTGAGCGCCGAGGCCACGCCCAGGTCGAAACTGCGCTGGTTGAGCGCAAAGGCGTTGCGCTGGTTGGCCAGCGTGTCCTGCGCCAGGCGCAATCGGTCCTGGTCCGCCGCAAGCGTGAGGTAGGCGGTGACGACTTCGGCCACCAGGCTGATGTGCGTGCTGCGCCGCGCTTCGGCGGTGGACAGGAACTGCTCCAGCGCCTGCGCGTTCAGGCTGCGAACGCGGCCGAAGAAATCCAGCTCGTAGGCACTGAAGCCCACCGTGGCGCTGTAGCTGTGCGCCACCACCGGCCGACCCGCGCCCGACAGGTCCGCCGGTGTGCGGCTGCCGCTGCCGCCCCCGGCGGCATTCACCGTGGGGAACAGCGCCGCGTCCTGTACGCGGTACTGCGCACGCGCCCGTTCGATGTTGAGCGCCGCCACGCGCAGGTCGCGGTTGTTGGCCAGCGCCATCTCGATCACGCGCTGCAGCGATGCATCGGTGAACACGTCGCGCCAGCCGATGTCGGCCACGGGCACCGCGGCGGGCGCGCCGGCATCGCCCGCGAAAGCGGCGGGCACCGGGGCCGCCGGCTGCTGATAGGCAGGCATCAGGCTGCAGCCCGCCAGCGAGGCGGCCAGTGCCAGGGGAGCAAGGAGAAAGCGGGACATGTCAGGCACCTTCCGAAGCGGGGTGTGGCAAAGCGGGATGCGAGGAGGCCACGGCCCCCGGGGCTGCAGGCTTGCGGCGGAACAGGCCCACGATGAGCACGAAGAAAAGCGGCACGAAGAAGATCGCGAGGATGGTTCCGGACAACATGCCGCCGATCACCGCCGTGCCCAGCGCGTGCTGCGCCCCGGCACCCGCGCCGCTGCCCAGCACCAGCGGCAGCACGCCCAGAATGAAGGCGAGCGACGTCATCAGGATGGGGCGAAGGCGCATGCGCACCGCCTCCATGGCCGACTCCACCAGGCTTTTTCCGCCCTCGTACAGTTCCTTGGCGAACTCCACGATCAGGATGGCGTTCTTGGACGCCAGGCCGATCGTGGTCAGCAGCCCCACTTGGAAGTAGACGTCGTTCATCTTCCACGTCAGGATGGCCCCGAGCAGCGCGCCGAACACGCCGAGCGGCACCACCAGGATCACCGACAACGGAATCGCCCAGCTCTCATAGAGCGCGGCCAGGCACAGGAACACGATCAGGATCGACAGCGCGTACAGCAGGCCGGTCTGGCCCGTGGACGCCTTTTCCTGCCGCGACAGCCCCGTCCATTCGTAGCCGATGCCGGGGGGCAGCTTCGCCACCGCGGCTTCGACGATCGCCAGCGCCTCGCCGCTGGAAGCCGCGCCCGGCATCGCCATGCCCAGGATTTCCACCGAGGGCACGCCGTTGTAGCGCTCCAGCCGCGGCGAACCCGAAGCCCAGCCCGCCTTGGCGAACGAGGTGAAGGGCACCATGGTGCCGGCGCTGTTGCGCACATACCAGCGGTCGATGTCCTCGGGCAGCATGCGAAACGGTGCATCGGCCTGCAGCATGACCTTCTTCACGCGGCCCTTGTCGATGAAGTCGTTGACATAGCTGCTGCCCCAGGCCGTCGAGAAGGTGTTGTTGATGTCAGCCATCGACAACCCCAGCGCCCCTGCCTTGTGCGGATCGATCTCCAAACGAAACTCGGGCGTGTCTTCCAGTCCGTTCGGGCGCACCGCGACCAGGCGGGCGTCCTTGGACAGCTCGCCCAGCAACTGGTTTCGCGCCTGCATCAGCGCGGCGTGGCCCAGGTTGGCGCGGTCCTGCAGCATCAGATCGAAGCCGGTGGCGTTGCCCAGCTCCGACACGGCGGGCGGTGCGAAAGCGAAAACCTGCGCGTCGCGAATCTTCGCGAAAAAGGCTCCCGCCTTCTGCGAGACGCCCGACACGCTGAGGGCTTCGCCCTTGCGCTCATCCCAGGGCTTGAGCTTGACGAAGGCGAAGCCGGTGTTCTGCCCGCTCCCGGCGAAGCTGAAGCCCGAGACCGAGAAGATGCCCGCCACCGCGTCTTTCTGGTCTTCCAGAAAATGCTTCTCGACCTGGTGGATCACCTCCACGGTGCGCGCACCCGCCGCGCCGGGCGGCAGCTGCACCAGCACGAACATCGAGCCCTGGTCCTCATCGGGCAGAAAGCCCACGGGCAGCTTCATGAAGCCGAACACCACGGCAGCCAGCAGCACGGCGTACAGCGCCATGTAACGCCATCCCTTGCCCAGCATGTGCCGCACGATGCCCTGGTAGCCGCGGTTGCCGCGGTCGAAGCTGCGGTTGAACCAGCCGAAGAAGCCGGTCGTCGCCATGGTGTGGCCCTTGGGAACGGGCTTGAGCAGCGTGGCGCACAGGGCCGGCGTGAGCACCATCGCCACCAGCACCGACAGCGTCATCGCCGAGACGATGGTGATGGAAAACTGCCGATAGATCACCCCGGTCGATCCGCTGAAAAAGGCCATGGGCACGAACACCGCTGCCAGCACCAGCGCCACGCCCACCAGCGCGCCCGTGATCTGGCCCATGGACTTGCGCGTCGCCTCCTTCGGCGACAACCCCTCCTCGGTCATCACCCGCTCGACGTTTTCCACCACCACGATGGCGTCGTCCACCAGCAGGCCGATGGCAAGCACCATCGCAAACATGGTCAGCGTATTGAGGGTGAAGCCGAAGGCCGCCAGCACGCCGAACGTGCCCAGCAGAACCACCGGCACGGCGATGGTGGGAATCAACGTGGCGCGAAAGTTCTGCAGGAACAGGTACATCACCAGGAACACCAGCAGCACGGCTTCGACGAGCGTGCGCACCACTTCCTCGATGGAAATGCGCACGAACGGCGTGGTGTCGTAAGGCTTTTGCACCGCCATGCCGGGAGGAAAGAACTTCTGCAGCTCGTCCACCCGGGCGTCGATGGCCCTGACCGTGTCGAGCGCGTTGGCGCCCGTGGCGAGCTTGATCGCGAGGCCCGCGGCCGGCTTGCCGTTGTAGCGGCCGACGGTGTTGTAGTTTTCGCTGCCCAGCTCGATGCGCGCCACGTCGCGCAGGCGCACCTGCGAACCGTTGGTCAGGGTGCGCAGCAAAATCTCTTCGAACTCCTGCGCCGTCTTCAAGCGCGTCTGCGCAGTTATGGTGGCGTTGATCTGCTGGTTGCTCGCGGCGGGCAGCGCGCCCAGCTGGCCGGCGGACACCTGTGCGTTCTGCGCCTGGATGGCCGTCTTCACATCGAGCGGGGTGAGGCCGAAGTTCGCCAGCTTGTCGGGATCGAGCCAGACCCGCATCGCGTACTGGGAGCCGAACAGGGTCGTGTCGCCCACGCCCTCCACCCGGCTGATCGCATCCTGCACGTTGGCCGCCACGTAGTCCGACAGGTCGGAGCCGTTCATGCTCCCGTCTTCGGAGGTGAAGGCCAGCACGTTCAGGAAATTGGTGGCCGACTTGGTCACGGTGACGCCTTGCTGCTGCACCTCCTGCGGCAGCAGCGGCGTGGCCAGCGACAGCTTGTTCTGCACCTGCACCTGGGCGGTGTCGGGATCGGTGCCGTTGTCGAAGGTCAGCGTGATGGTCACCTGGCCCGACGACTCGCTCGTCGAGGCCATGTAGCTGAGCCGGTCCAGCCCCTTCATCTTCTGCTCGATGACCTGGGTGACCGTGTCCTCCAGGGTCTTGGCAGAAGCGCCAGGGTAGTTCGCCGTGATCGCCACGGCGGGCGGTGCGATGCTCGGGTATTGCGCGATGGGCAGGGTGAAGATCGAGAGGGCGCCGGCCAGCATCACGATGATGGCCAGGACCCACGCGAAGATGGGGCGGTCGATGAAAAAGCGTGCCATGGGTTTCTTTCGCGCGGATCAGTTCGCGGGGTTCTTGGCACCCTCGGGTGCGGCAGCCTGCGCCACCGGGCCGGCCACGGCCGTGGCCGCTGGCTGGGGCTTCCAGGGCATCACCTTGACCTCGGCGCCCGGCGCGGCGCGCTGCTGGCCATCCACCACGAGCTGATCGCCCGCCTGCAGGCCGGTGCGCACCAGCCACTGGTCGCCGACGGTGCGCTCGGTCTCCAGATTGCGGCGCTGCAGCTTGCTGTCCGGGCCCACCACGTAGGCCATGGGCTTGCCGGTGCTGTCGCGCGTCACGGCCTGCTGCGGCACGAGCAGGCCCTGCTCCTTCACGCCCTCTTGCAGAACGGCGCGCACGTACATGCCGGGCAGCAGATCGGCCTTGGGGTTCGGAAACACGGCGCGCAGCGTGATGGCGCCCGTGCTCTGGTCCACCGTGACGTCCGAGAACTCGAGCTTGCCTTCTAGGGGGTAGGCGCTGCCGTCCTCCAGCACCAGGCGCACCTTGGCCGCATTGGCGCCAGCTTTTTGCAGATCGCCGCGCGACAGGGCCTGCTTCAGCCGCAGCAAGGAAGCGCTGGGCTGCGTGACATCCACATAGATCGGGTCCAGCTGCTGGATGGTGGCCAGGGCCGTGGCCTGGCTGGCGGTGACCAGCGCGCCCGGCGTCACGCTCGACTTGCCGATGCGCCCCGAAATCGGCGCATCGACCCGCGCGTAGGCCAGGTTGATGCGGCTCGTCTCGACATTCGCACGGGCCGAAGCCACGTCGGCCTCGCCCTGGCCGAGCGACGCGGCTGCGTCGTCGTAGTCCTGCTGGCTCACGGCCTGGATGGCCACCAGTTCCTTGTAGCGGTCGGCCTTGAGCCGCGTGGTCTTGAGGCTGGCCTGGGCCTTGGCCAGCGCCGCCACGTTGCTGTCGTGGGTGGCCTGGAAGGTGGCCGGATCGATCTGGTAGAGCGCCTCGCCGGCCTTCACATCGCTGCCTTCGCGGAATTTTCGCGCCTTCACGATGCCGCCGACTTGCGGCCGCACGTCGGCCACCAGGTAAGGCACGGTACGGCCGGGCAGCTCGGTGCTGAGCGCCACCGACTGCGACTGCACGGTGATCACGCCCACCATGGGCGTGCCCTGCGGCGGGGGCGGGCCGCCCGGGGGCTTGCCGCATGCGGCGAGCAAACAGGCGATGGCGGCTGCGGCCGACAGCGTGAGCAAGGGACGACGAACGAGGCGCATGGGGAATCTCCAAAGGACAGGCTGCGGATGATATACAAACCGTACTGTACGGTAAAGTAAATTTGACTTCGATTCTTCGCCCATGAATACTCGGTCGCATGAACACAGAAAACGGAAGTCGGTAGATGCGCGTCAAGACGGAAGCGAAGCGGGAGTCGATCATCGAAATCGCCTCCCAGGTTTTTTCGGAAGCGGGGTTCGAAGGGGCCTCGATGGCAGAGATCGCCGCCCGTGTCGGCGGCTCCAAATCCACGCTCTACGGGTACTTCAGTTCCAAGGAAGAGCTGTTTCTGGAGGTCGCCATCGGTGCGGCGAAGGAGCACATCGAACTGTTCTTTCTGGCGCTCGAACAGGACGAAAGCGAGCTGGAGGCGGCGCTGAAAACCTTCGCGGAAAAGATGCTGGCCGTGATCTGCAGCGAGCCGGCCCTCCAGGCCAAGCGCGCATTCGTCGCCGAGTCGGGCCGCAGCGATATCGGCAAGCGATTTTTCGAGCTGGGCCCCCAAAAGGGCATTCAGGCGCTGGGCTCGTTTCTGGAAGCGCAGATGCGCAAGGGCTTGATCCGGCAGGCCGACCCTCTGACGGCCGCACGCCACTTCATGGCGCTGATGGAGGCGGAAACCGCCACGCCCCGCCTCTTCGGCCTGGAAGAAAACCTGTCCAAACCCAAGTTGCGCCAGGCGATCGGCCGGGCCGTCGATGTCTTCCTGCGCGGCTACGCGGCGGACCCCGCCCCCCGGCGCTGACACGGCCCCACCGGGCGCGGAGCGAGCGCGGGGCCTTGGCCTCCGGCCGGTGTCGGCATAAGCACATGCGCAGAAGCCATAAGGCCGATGGCCCGGTTTGCCTGACAATGTGCGGGTTTGCCCGCATGGCAGGGGGCAGCCCAGGTCGCGCAACGCGTCCATACGCCACCGGCCCTGCCCCTGACGGTTTCTTTCGTTTCACACCCAATCTGCCACCATTCCATGAGCGCATTCAACGAAGAACGAGTCCTCTCCGTCCACCACTGGACCGACCGCCTGTTTTCCTTCACCACCACGCGCGACCCCGCGCTGCGTTTCTCCAACGGCCACTTCACCATGATCGGCCTCAAGGTGAACGACAAGCCGCTGCTGCGGGCCTACAGCATCGCCAGCGCCAACTACGAAGAGCACCTGGAGTTCCTGTCGATCAAGGTGCCGGAAGGCCCGCTGACTTCGCGCCTGCAGAACATCCAGGTGGGCGATTCCATCGTGGTGGGCAGAAAGCCCACCGGCACGCTGCTGATCGACTACCTGCTGCCGGCCAAGCGCCTGTACCTCATCTCCACGGGCACGGGGCTGGCGCCCTTCCTGTCGGTGATCCGCGACCCCGACACGTACGAGAAGTTCGAAGAAGTGGTGCTCGTGCACGGCGTGCGCGAGGTCAAGGAACTGGCGTACCACGACTTCATCACCGAAACCCTGCCCAAGCACGAGTTCCTGGGCGAGACGGTGGCCAAGCAGCTCAAGTACTACCCCACGGTGACCCGCGAGCCATTCCGCAACCAGGGCCGCATCAACGACCTGATCGAAAGCGGCAAGCTCTTCACCGACCTGGGCGTGCCGCCGCTGGACCCGCTGGTGGACCGCGTGATGCTGTGCGGCAGCCCCGAGATGCTGGCGTCGCTCAAGGCCATCCTGGAGCACCGCGACTTCGAAGAGGGCAACACCACGAAACCCGGCGACTTCGTGATCGAACGGGCGTTCGTCGAGAAGTGATGCAGTCTGCACGGGTGGCACCCGTGCTTGGGCGGATGCATGGCGCTGAGTCGATTGCTATGTAATTGATAGCAAGCCTCCCTAGAGCTTATTGCGCTGGAGGCCTAAAACACTTCAAGCCCTCTCTGCGGAGGCTTCGATGGGCTGCCCGGGATGCCGGGCGTTTTCCCTGGCGCCAGGCCATGGTTCGAAAGCCCATGAAAAAGGGCGGCCCTGGCCGCCCTTCCCTTTAGACCACAGGCCTTACGGCCCGGTGATCAATAGCCGCTGTTGGCCACGCGCATCGACTGCGCGCCCTGCGTGTAGTTGCCCTGGCCTTGCTGCGACGAGCGGTTGTCCACGCGGAAATTGCGGCCTTCGACGCGCATCGGCGTGCCTTCAGCCACCGGCTGCGAGCGCGTGAAGGTGCGCACCGAGCCGTCTTCCATGCGAACGCGCATCTGGTAGGCCGTGGTGGTACGGGTGCGCTGCTCCACGGTGTGGCCCAGGTAGCCGCCGCCGACCGCGCCCAGCACGGTTGCCGCCGTGCGGCCCGATCCCTTGCCCACCTGGTTGCCGACCACGGCACCCAACACGCCCCCCGCCACGGCGCCGACGCCAGTGGCCGGTGCGGCCTGCTGAACGGCCTGCACGGACTCGACGCGGCCGCAGGTGCTGCACACCGGGGCCTGCATCGCCACCGGGCGGCCTGCGCTGACGGGAGCGTCGTAGCCACCGCCATAACCCCCGCCGCCCGATCCGCTGCCGGTCTGCGCCTGGACCGGTGCGCGGTTCACGATGTTCTGGGCCAGGGGCTGCACCGGCCGCGCGGGTGCGGCGCCTGCGCGTTCGTTGATGACTTCGGATTCCGGCGTGCGCTGCGCATCGGGGGCCAGTTGGGCGACCTGCGCGGCAGCATCTGCCGGTGCATTGCCGCGCTGCTGCACGACCAGGGTCGCTCCCAGCGCCAGCACACTCACGCCCAGGGCGCCGACGGCGGCCCAGAGCCATTTGACGGAAGCGCCCCCGGCGGATGCCGAGGCGTGAGCGCCGTTGGCCGGCGTGAGCGAAGGATTGTTTCGGATGATGAGACTCATGGTGTTCTTCCTTCTACGGGTGTTTTGCAGGCAGGGTACACGCGCCCTCGCTTCACACACGGAGGCGTTCTGTAAACGAAGTAAGTAGCTGTACGCCTACCCGGTGGTGCGCCAACAGGCGGTGGCAGGCCTGTGCGCCAGCCGCCACACTGGCTTCACCCGCATCCCTCAACAGGTTCGAAGGAGGATCGAAGATGGCAGCGCAAATCCGCATCGGCGTGTCCGGCTGGCGCTATGCGCCGTGGCGCGGCGCTTTCTACCCCGAAGGCCTGGTGCAGGCCAAGGAACTGGCTTTCGCCTCGCACCAGTTTCCGGCGATCGAGCTGAACGGCTCGTTCTACGCGCTGCAGCGCCCCACCAGCTATGCGCACTGGGCCGCCGACACGCCCGACGGCTTCGTGTTCACCGTGAAGGCGCCGCGCTACATCACCCACATCCTGCGGTTGCGCGACGCGCGTGCGGCGGTGGCCAATTTCTTCGCGTCGGGCCTGTTCGCACTGGGGCCGAAACTCGGCCCCATCCTGTGGCAGCTGCCGCCCAGCCTGCCCTTCGATGCCCGGCTGCTGGAAGACTTTCTCGCCCTGTTGCCGCACGACACGCAGTCGGCAGCCACTCTGGCCCAGGAGCGCGAAGACCGCATGCAGGGCCGAGAACTGCTGAAGCCCGCCTGCCCGTGGCGCGTGCGCCATGCCCTCGAAGTGCGGCACGAAAGCTATCGCCACCCGGAGTGCATCGAACTGCTGCGCCGCCACCGCGTGGCGCTGGTGGTGGCCGACACCGGAGGCCGCTGGCCCGAACTGGGCGACGTGACCGCGGATTTCATGTACCTGCGGCTGCATGGCGCGCAACAGCTCTACGCCAGCGGCTACAGCGATGCGCAGATCGCCCACTGGGGTGAACGCATCCGCGCGTGGTCGCATGGCCGGTTACCGGACGGCATCGAGACGGCGGGGCCGCCAGCGAAAGAGGCGGGGGCCAAAGAGCGTGACGTGTTCTGCTTCTTCGACAACACCATGAAGATCCATGCGCCCGAAAACGCGCTGCGGCTGGCGCAATACCTGCAACTGGGCGCCCGGCTCGAAGCGGCGGCGCATGGGGGCTGATGGCGTTTAGCCGCGCCCGCAGTGGCGGGCCTATTCGGTGGCCGTGCGTCGGTTCGACGGCGGCCCTTCCAGGTTCTCTTCGCGCACTTCCTGGAAGGCGCGCGCGCAACTGGCCGAGAACAGCAGCACGGCCGACGAGAAGTAGATCCACATCAGCACGACCACCAGCGAGCCGGCCGCGCCATAGGCCGACACCACCGCTGCCGTGGCGAGATACAGCGCGAGCAATTGCTTGCCCACGGTGAACAGAATGGCGCCCACAACGGCGCCGAAGACCAGGCAGATGAGCGGCGGCTTTTCTCCGCCGCCGATGCGCATCAGACCCACGAACAGCAGCACCGCGATCCCGAACGCCACCATTTCGTTGGCGATCTGCAGCAGCGGACCCGTGGCGATGGGCGTCCGCGCGCTCGCCCAGGTGACCACCACGTGGATCACCGTGGACACGACCAGCGAGATCAGCAGCAAGAACCCGATGGCCAGCACATAGGCCAGGCCGCGCACCCGCAGCGATGCCATGCGCCACCAGGCTTTCTGCTCCTGCGCAGGCGGCTCGCCACGCGACCAAAGCCGCTCCAGCGCGGATTGCAGTTCCACGAACACGCCAGTGGCGCCGGACAGCAGCAGCACGAACCCGGCGATCGAGGCGAGCCGCCCCTCGGATGGCTCCCGTGCGCTGGACAGCGCCAGCTGCACCACTTCGGCCACGCGGTCGCCCATCACGCCGCGCACCTGGCCGACCATGGTGGTTTCAAGGTAGGACTTGTCGATCCACCAGCCCAGCACGCCCACCAGCAGCAACAGCACCGGCGCGAGGCTCAGGAGCCCGTAGAACGACATCGCCGCGCTCATGCGCAGCCCGTCCGCATCGAGCCAGAGATTGGCCGCGCGCACCAGCGGCATGATCGGGCTGGCGAGCGCTTTGGCGCGCTCGATCCACGGCTTGAGGAACGGAGAGGACATGGCGCCCATTGCACCCCATGCCGGCGCTGGCAGGTGTCGGCGCAGTTCGCCAGTCCGTCTTCCCCGTCTTTAAAGCCCGTCGACCTGGCCCATGGCGGGGTCGGACACCGAGTCCTTGCCCGTCTCGATGCGGCCCGCGAAGCGGCGCTGGAAGGTCGGCGCAGCGCTGCAGCGCACCACGAAGTCGTACCAGTTGCCGCTGTCGCCCAAAGGCCAAGCCAATTCCTCCACCGCGCCCGGGTCGACGCTGCGCGTCCACGGGCCATCCGCGCGGTAGGCCATGGCCTGGGCGGAGAAGGTCATGGCGCTGCTGCTGCGGTTGTAGAGCTTCACGCGCACCTGGGGCGGGCTGCACAGCTCGTAGCACACCTGCACTTCCGGCCCGCCGGTCGCGCCCTGCTGCTTCAGGTCGCCGATGAATTCGCGGTGATAGCCGTTGGGGCCGAGCACCCACAGGTGGTAGGCGCCGCCATCGGCCGCCGCGTTCCAGACGCCGTTCAGCGTCTTGCCCGATTCGACGACATAGCGCCGGGGAATGCGGTCGAGGTGGTTCTTGTCGTAGACGTGGAAGACCGCCGCGGTGCCTGCCTTGCCGGTGTTGGCGAACAGCAGGGTGACCGTGCCAGCGCCGGCGCTGACCTGCGCCGTGGTGTGCAGTTCGTAAGGCAGCGCCCGCGACGGCCGCACGCCCTCGGCCTGCGCCGGCAGGGCGGCATCGGCCGCAGCGGTGGGCTGGGGCAGCTTGGCGGCCAGGGCCTGCGCCGTGACCCGCGCATCGACCGCGCCCTTGGTGGTGCGGCCGGCAAGCGTCGGCAACGTCTCGGTGTTGGGATTGACGAAGTTGAAGCAGCTGGTGAGGTCGCCGCACACCGCGCGGCGGTAGGCGCTGACCTGCGGCTCGACCACCCCGAAACGCTTTTCCAGAAACAGCAGCGTGGACGTGTGGTCGAACACCTGCGAATTGACCCAGCCGCCGCGGCTCCACGGCGACACCACCCACATCGGAACGCGGGGCCCGGGGCCGTAGGGCTTGCCGTCCGCCGCAGGCTGGCTCGGGGTGGCGGGCTGGAAGTCGTGGTATTCCACGGCCACATCGGCGGCTGGCAGCGTGCAGGCACCGGCCAGGCTGCCGTCCGGGTTGCGCGATGGCGCTGCGGGCGATGGCAAGTGGTCGAAGAAGCCGTCGTTTTCATCGAAATTGATCAGCAGCACGGTCTTGCTCCAGACCTCGGGGTTGGCCGTCAGTGCGTCCAGCACTTCCTGCACGTACCAGCCGCCCTGCGCCGGGCTCGAAGGCCCGGGATGCTCGCTGTACACCGATGGCGGAATGATCCACGACACCGCGGGCAGCGTGCCTTGGCGGATGTCCTCGCGGAAGGTTTCGAGAAAGCCCTGCGGCATGGTGTTGCCGAAGCCCTTGGCCAGCGGGCTCAGCGCGTCGTCGATCCGGGCGTCGTAGAACGGGCCTGCCAGCTCGACCGGCTGCGTGATGTCGGTCTTGGCGACATAGATGGGCTTGCGGTCCGCGGGCATCTTCTCGATCTCGGCGCGCCAGTGGCGAAAGCCCATCATCTCGTTGCAGCCGAAGTTGTCGATCAGGCTCTGGTAGACCTTCCATTTCACGCCCGCTTTTTCCAGCCGGTCGGCGTAGGTGGTCCAGGTCCAGCCGTCGGTGGAGGCACCGATGTCGTTGCCGCCGTTGAACTGGTTGTTCAGGCCCGCCACGCGCACCTTGGAGCCGTCGATGGGGCTGATGCCGTTCGGGCCGTTGGTGCCGGTCCAGTAAAAGAGCCGGTTGGCGATGGTGCCGGTGTGCATGCCGCAGTGGTAGTGGTCGCACAGCGTGAAGGCGTCGGCCAGCGCGCGCTGGAACGGCACTTCCGCCGTTTCGTAGTAGCCCATCGACAGCGGCAGCTTGGCATCGGGCCACTTGTACATGCGGCCGTGGTCCCAGGCCGCCTGCGAATCCACCCAGGTGTGCGGCGTGCTGCCGGCGCGCTGGGCATTGCCCTTCGCTTCATCCAGGCGGTACGGCACGTAGGTGCTGGCGGGCGAGGTCTTGGTGTAGGTCTGGTAGAAGACGTTGCGGCCGTTGGGCGTCGGGATCGGGAAGCGGTCACCGAAGCCGCGCACGCCCTTGAAGGTGCCGAAGTAGCCATCGAACGAGCGGTTTTCCATCATCAGCAGGACGACGTGCTTCACGTCCTGGAGGGTGCCGGTCGCGTTGTGGGCTTCGATGGCGAGGGCGCGCCGGATGGCGGGCGGAAAGGCGGTGAGCGTGGCCGAGGCGGCGCCCACGCCAAGCGCGGTCGTGAGGAAGTTGCGTTTGGAGGAATCGACGGTCATCTGGAGAAATCTTTCTTGTCCGTGGGGCGGTGCCCGTTCAGGGCTTGGGTGCGCAATGCGTGTCGGGATTGGCGCAGGTGGCAGAGGTCGCCGGAACGTTGGCGCCGCTGCCGCCGTTACCGCCGCCGCAGCCGGCCAGCAGCAGGGCGAAAACGAGCGTGCCGGCGCCCAGCAACGGGCGGCCGATCAGGGGCAGCGGCAAGCGCTGCATGTGCGTGGTCATGGCAATGAAAAAATGAAGCAACGAAGCCCTTCATTCTTCCTGCCGACTGTGGCGACAGAGTGACGGCGATGTGACTCGGCCGTAGCAGCGCCCGCGGTGCGCGGGCCGGGGCGGCGTTCAGCGCAGCGGGGAAGCGTCGCTCCAGTGGAAGTGAACGCGCGGCTGGATGTCCGCGATCTCGGCCCGCAGCAGCGCCGCCAGGCGTGCGGCCTCCCGCTGCGTGAGACGCGCCACCGTGGTCGACAGGCTGATGGCGGCGAACGCCCGCCCGCCGGCATCGCCCACCGCATGGCCCACGGCCGCGGTATTGGTGTTCAGGCAACCGCCGCTGCGCGCGTAGCCCAGGGCCTGCGTCTGCGCGAGCAACTGGCGCAGCGCCGCTTCGTTCAACCCGCCGTAGCGGCCGAGCATGGGCGCATTGGCGGCGAGTGCCGCTTCGATGAGGTCGGCCTCCTGCGCGGCCATCAGCGCCAGGCCTGCCGCGCCCACGCCCAGCGGGCGACGCCCGCCCACGGTCACGCTCAGCGGCGGCTCCAGCCGCTGCACGTTGGTGTGGGCATAGCAGACGGCCTCGTGCCCGCTGAGCACGAACAGATAGGCCGAGTAACCCGTAGCATCGGCCAGCCGCTGCAGGTTGGCCGTGAACAGGGGCGCCACATCGTGCCGCCCGCGCGCCGCCAGGCCGTGCTCGAACGGACGGCGCCCCAGCACGTAGCCCTTGCCTTGCGGCAGCACGCACACCAGGCGCGCGGCCATCATGTCCTGCAGCAGCCGGTGCACGGTGGGGTGCGGGATGCCGGACTGCCGTGCGATGTCGGACAGCGAGAGTCCGCGCGCGTCGTAGCGCGAAAGCTGGTCGAGGATGCGCAGCACGCGGTCGAGCACCAAGGTGGCCATGGTTGTCCATGCAGTGGAAAAAACGATTGTAGGAAGGGGCTGTCCCTCCAAGAATGGCGGGATTCCTCCAACCACTTTCAGAGACAACGGAACATGCCCGCTTTCGCATCGCCTTCCCGCACCCGCCGCACCCTGTTGTGCACCGCCGCAGCCGCCGCCGTGCTCGGCCTGGCCACCGGCCCGCTGGCCGCCCAGGAAGCCGCCTTTCCCGCCAAGCCCATCCGCTTCGTCGTACCCTACGCTCCAGGCGGCACCACCGACCTGGTGGCCCGCACCGTGGGCGCGCACATGGCGCAGACCCTGGGCCAGCCGGTCATCATCGACAACCGCGCGGGTGCTGGCGGCAACATCGGCATGGACGCCGTGGCCAAGGCCGCGCCCGACGGCTACACGGTGGGAATGGGCGCCATCTCCACGAATGCGCTGAACCCGCACATCTACAAGAAGATGCCGTTCGATCCACGCAAGGACTTCAGCGCGGTGGGCCTTCTGGGCAACTCCACCATCGTGCTCGAAGCCGGCCCGGCCCTGCCCGTGAAGAACGTGGCCGAATTGCTGGCCTACCTGCGCAAGACCCCGGGCACGCCCTATGCCACGGCGGGTGCGGGGACTTCGATGCACCTGGCGGGCGTGCTCTTCGCGCAGCTGTCCAAGACCGATCTGGTGCACGTGCCCTACAAAGGCAGCGCACCGCTGATCACCGACCTGATCGGCGGCCAGGTGCCGATGGCTTTCGACAACCTGCCTGCGTCGCTGCCGCACATCCAGGCCGGCAAGCTGCGCGCTCTGGCCGTCGCGGGAGCCCAGCGCTCGGCCGCCCTGCCCGACGTGCCCACGCTGGCCGAAGCCGGCCTGCCCGGCTATGCGGTGGAACCCTGGTTCGGCGTGTACGGCCCGGCCGGCTTGCCCGCCCCCGTGGTCCAGCGCCTGAACAAAGCCCTGGCCGATGCGCTGACCGACCCGGCCGTCAAGGACAGGCTGCTCGCCGCCGGCTTCACGCCACGCAGCACCAGCGCGGCCGACTTCGACGCCCTCACCAAGCGCGACTATGAGCGCCTCGGCCAAGTGGCCCGCGGCGCCCAGATGAGTGCCGACTGAGCCCATTCCCGCCTTTTTTCTCCACCGCCATGGCCATCACCCTCGACGACACCCACGACACCCGGCTGCGCAGCTGGGTTGCCTCTGCAAATGCGGCGGGCTGCGATTTTCCGATCCAGAACCTGCCATTTGGGCGCTACCGCAAGGCCGCCAGCGGCGCTGCGCTGCGCATCGGGGTGGCCATCGGCGACCAGATCCTGGACCTGCAAGCCGTGGGCCTGGCGGACTCGAACGACATGAACGCGCTGATGGCTGCCACGCCCGCCGCGCGGCAAGCCCTGCGCCAGCAGCTGTCGGAAGGCCTGCGCGAAGGCAGCAGCCGGCAGGCCGACTGGGCCCGGGCGCTGTCGCCCCAGAACGAGGCCGAGATGGCCGTGCCCTGCCACATCGGCGACTACACGGACTTCTATACCAGCGTGCACCACGCCACCACGGTGGGCAAGCAGTTCCGCCCGGACAACCCGCTGCTGCCCAACTACAAGTGGGTGCCCATCGGTTACCACGGGCGCGCATCGTCCATCGGCATCAGCGGCCAGCGCGTGAAGCGCCCCCAGGGCCAGACCAAGGCGCCCGATGCCGCCGCGCCGGTGCTCGGCCCCTGCAAGCGCCTGGACTACGAACTGGAACTGGGCTGGTTCATCGGCCAGGGCAATGCCCAGGGCGAACCCATTGCCATCGGCCAGGCGGAGCAGCATCTGTTCGGCGTGGCCTTGTTCAACGACTGGAGCGCACGCGACATCCAGGGCTGGGAATACCAGCCGCTCGGCCCTTTCCTGTCGAAGAACTTCGCCAGCACGCTCTCGCCCTGGATCGTGACCATGGAGGGGCTGGCGCCGTTTCGCGCCCCGTTCGAGCGCGATGCCGCCGACCCGCAGCCCCTGCCCTACCTCGAGTCGCCCGGCAACCGCGCCCAGGGCGCCTTCACCATCGCGCTGGAAGTCTTGCTGCACACTGCCCGCATGCGCGAAGCCGGCGAGCCCGCCGTGCGCCTGGCCCTGACCGACACCCAGCGCGCCGCGTACTGGACGCCCGCCCAACTGGTGGCCCACCACACGGTCAACGGCTGCAATCTGCAGCCCGGCGACCTGCTGGGGTCTGGAACGCTCTCGGGCCCCGAGGCCAGCGAAGCCGGTTCGTTGCTGGAACTGACCGGCGGTGGCAAGCAGCCGGTTACGCTGCCCAACGGGGAGCAGCGCAGCTTTCTCGAAGACGGCGACACGCTGATCCTCAAGGGCTGGTGCGAGCGCGAGGGCGCGGTGCGCATCGGGCTGGGCCAGGTGAGCGGAACCATCATCGGATGAGCCCCTGAGTCGCTCCGCGGCGTCCTGCTGAGGGGACGCCGCCCGTGCGGCGGTGCGGCCCTTCCACGGTGGCCCTGGCTGGGGTCGCGCCCGTTGCAGGCGCTGGCTCCTACAGATTCGGTGCCAGCAGCCGCGCCAGCACGGCCTCTTCCATGCCGCGGCGCTGGGCCATGTCGTGCAACTGGTCCTCGCCGATCTTGCCGACGTTGAAGTACGTGCTCTCGGGGTGGCCCAGGTAAAAGCCGCTCACGCTGGCGGCCGGCATCATGGCCAGGCTTTCCGTGAGGGTCATGCCCACCTCTTCGCACTGCAGCACGCGGAACAGTTCGCTCTTGGCGCTGTGGTCGGGGCAGGCCGGGTAGCCGGGCGCGGGGCGGATGCCCGTGTACTTCTCGGCAATCATGTCGTCGTTTGACAGCTGCTCGCCCGCCGCATAGCCCCAAAGGTCGGTGCGCACGCGGTGGTGCAAGGCTTCGGCAAAGGCTTCGGCCAGGCGGTCGGCCAGGCTCTTGAACATGATGGCGGAGTAGTCGTCCAGCGCGTCGATGAAGGCCTTCTCCCTCTTCTCGATCCCCAGGCCCGCCGTCACGGCGAACAGCCCCGCGTAGTCGGCAATGCCGCTGCTCTTGGGCGCGACGAAGTCGGCCAGGCAGCGACTGGGGCGCGTCACGCCGTCGATGGTGTGCTTTTCGGCCTGCTGGCGCAGGCCGTGCCAGGTCATGGCGACCTCGGTGCGCGACTCGTCGGTGTAGAACTCGATGTCGTCGTCGTTCACGCTGTTGGCCGGGTACAGGCCCATCACGCCGCTGGCGGTGAGCCAGCGGCCCTCGATGATCTTTTTCAGCATGGCCTGCGCATCGGCGAACACGCGCGTGGCCTCCACGCCCACGACCTCGTCGGTCAGGATGGCGGGGTACGGGCCGGCCAGGTCCCAGGTCTGGAAGAACGGGCCCCAGTCGATGTAGCGCGCCAGCTCGGCCAGGTCGAAGTTCTTGAACACGCGGCGGCCCAGCGCACGCGGCACGGTGGGCTTGAACGCAGCCCAATCCACCGGCGTCTTGTTGGCGCGGATCTTGGCCAGCGACCACAGCGGGGTCTGCTTTTTGTTGGCATGCTGGGTGCGCACCTTGTCGTAGTCGGCGTTCAGCTCATCGACGTAGTTCTGCACGCCGTCGCCCAGCAGGCTCTGCGCCACGCTCACGCTGCGCGATGCGTCAGGCACGTAGACCACAGGGCCTTCGTAGTGAGGCGCGATCTTCACGGCGGTGTGCACGCGGCTGGTGGTGGCGCCGCCGATGAGCAGCGGAATCTTCTTGATGCGGAAGTGGTCGTCCTTCTGCATCTCGCCGGCCACGTACTGCATTTCCTCCAGGCTGGGCGTGATCAGGCCCGACAGGCCCACGATGTCCGCCCCTTCGACCTTGGCGCGCGCCAGAATTTCGTGGCACGGCACCATCACGCCCATGTTCACCACTTCGAAGTTGTTGCACTGCAAGACGACGGTGACGATGTTCTTGCCGATGTCATGCACATCGCCTTTGACGGTGGCGATGATGATCTTGCCCTTGCTGCGCACGTCGCGCCCGGCCAGCTCGTCCTGGCGCTTTTCTTCTTCGATGTAGGGAATCAGGTGCGCTACGGCGGACTTCATCACGCGCGCGCTTTTCACCACCTGGGGCAAAAACATCTTGCCCGCACCGAACAGGTCGCCCACGACGTTCATGCCGTCCATGAGCGGGCCTTCGATCACGTGCAGCGGGCGCCCGCCCTTGGCGAGGATCGCCTGGTAGGCCTCTTCGGTGTCTTCCACGATGAAGTCGGTGATGCCGTGCACCAGCGCGTGCGACAGCCGCTCGCCCACCGTCCTCGGTTGCTCCGGCGTGCCGCGCCACTCCAGGCGCTTGCTCTCGTCCTTGGCACCGCTCTTGGCGGTCTCGGCCACTTCCACCAGGCGCTCGCCGGCGTCGGGGCGGCGGTTGAGCACCACGTCTTCCACGCGTTCGCGCAGGGTGGGCTCCAGGTCGTCGTACACACCCACCATGCCGGCGTTGACGATGCCCATGTCCATGCCGGCCTTGATGGCGTGGTACAGGAACACGGTGTGGATAGCTTCGCGCACCGGATCGTTGCCGCGGAAGCTGAACGACACGTTGCTGACGCCGCCCGACACCTTGGCGCCCGGCAGGTTCTGCTTGATCCAGCGCACGGCCTCGATGAAATCGACCGCGTAGTTGTTGTGCTCTTCGATGCCGGTGGCCACCGCGAAGATGTTGGGGTCGAAGATGATGTCTTCGGGCGGAAAGCCCACTTCGTCCACCAGCACGCGATAGGCGCGCTCGCAGATCTCGATCTTGCGTTCGTACGTGTCGGCCTGGCCCACCTCGTCGAACGCCATCACCACGGCGGCGGCGCCGTAGCGCTTGACCAGGCGTGCCTCGTGCTTGAACTTGTCCACGCCCTCCTTCATGGAGATGGAGTTGACGATGCCCTTGCCCTGGATGCAGCGCAGCCCGGCCTCGATCACGTCCCATTTGGAGCTGTCCACCATGATCGGCACGCGGGCGATGTCGGGCTCCGAAGCGATCAGCTGCAGGAACCGCACCATGGCCGCCTTGCTGTCCAGCATGGCCTCGTCCATGTTGATGTCGATGACCTGCGCGCCGTTCTCCACCTGCTGGCGGGCCACGGCCAGGGCCTCTTCGTACTGGCCGTTCAGGATCATGCGGGCGAACGCCTTGGAGCCGGTGACGTTGGTGCGCTCGCCGATGTTGACGAACAGCGTGCCCTCGCCGATGGAAACCGGTTCGAGGCCCGAGAGCTTCATGGGAGGCGGAATAAGGGGGGCGGACATCAGGCTCACCTGCGCAATCGGTAGTTGGGAACAGGTGAGCGTCGTTGGACAGTGGGCCAGCGCCGCCCGAGCCTGACACCTTGAGCCGATTGATCGGCAGGCGCTGCAACGCTCCTCGGGGGCGGCCGGATTTTACGCGGCCCGGGCCACCGGGGGCCGTGCCAGGGTGCAATGGACGGTTCTCAGCGCACCGGCAGGAACTGCAGGAACGAGCCCCCCACCAGCCCCTGCACATAGGTGATGGCGGCGCGGCGGTACTTTTCGAGGGCGACTGCCGCCAGCAGGTCGAGCCGGCCGATGATCTTGCCGAACTCGCGCTCGAAGCTCAGGTTGCGCCCCTGCGGGCCGATCTCGTCGGCCAGCAGCAGCGGCTGGCCAGTCGCGGTGCGCCGCTGCGACAGCATCCACACGGCAATCTCCACGTTGCGGGCCGCGTTGTACAAGTGCTGCGCATCCAGGCTGTCCAGCAGGAAGAACTCGATTTTCCCGTCGTGCGCGGTGATCAGCATGTCGGCCGTGGCGAAGATGAAGGCGGCCACCCGGTCGCCGGCAAATTCAGGCGCCAGGGCCAGCGCCATCGCCGCGATGTCGCGGCGCCCCTGCAGCGGCGCCCACGTTCCCCCCTGCTCGATGGTGGTGCGGACCTGCTCCATGGCCTGCTCGCGGCCAGCGGCGCTGGTCTTGCGCCACTCGGCCGGGTTGCGGCGATACAGCTTGTCCATCAGGCGGTAGAGGCTGTCAAGGTTCTCGCGCATGCCGAGCGTTGCCATGCGGTTCACATCGGATTGGCCCAATTCGCTGCCGCTGGCAGAGGCACCTTTCGCCTCGCCGTGCGGCGCAGAGGGGCTGGCGGTGCAGCCGGACAGCGCCGCCAAGGTGCAGCAGGACAGGAGGAGCGGGACGAATGACAGTCGCATGTGCGCCGCATTATGGGCAAGGCCGCCGCTGCGGAAAAGCCTGTGCAAAACGTACCGGAGCGCGTTGCGCGAACCGATTTAGAGGCGGGGGTGGCGCCAGAGTCAACTCATTGTTACGTTAAAGTCTCTTTTCAGCGGACGAGCCGGTTACGCAAAACGTTGTTGCCCAGGTTGGCTGATACGTTTGCGCACAGTACAGTCATCAGACAATTGAAAGAAGAAGCCGCCTAAAACAGTGGAATGTGACTGTTTTCATGCATTTTCGCGCTGCGTTGTCATACAACCTGATGCAAAATTCCCCTTTTTGGGGCAAGCACCCCTACTGGAAAGAAGCCCATGTCGCCCCCTCAATCTCCGCTGGCGCAGCGCAGGAACGTGTTCCTGCTGGCGCTGTTGTGCTGCCTGTTATGGGGCAGTTCGTACCCGGCCATCAAGAATGGCTACGAACTGTTCGGCATCGAGGGCGGAGACATTCCTTCCAAGCTGGTGTTCGCAGGCTGGCGCTTCGCGCTCGCGGGCCTGGCGCTGCTGGCCTGGGTGGCCGCCAGCGGCAGGGAGCTTTGCGGCTGGCCTGCCAGGGCCTGGGGCCAATTGGCGGTGCTGGGCCTGCTGCAGACCACGCTGCAATACATCTTTTTCTACATCGGCGTTGCCAACACCACCGGGGTGAAGGCTTCGATCATGAATGCCACCGGAACCTTCTTCAGCGTGCTGCTGGCCCACTGGCTGTACCACAACGACCGCATCAGCCATGCCAAGGCCTGGGGCTGCATTCTGGGATTTGCCGGGGTGATGGCGGTCAACTTCGGGGCCGGTCTCACCGGGGCATTGACCGCCTTCGAGTTCGCCCTGCTGGGCGAGGGCTTCGTGGTGATCGCGGCGCTGGTGCTGGCCCTGGGCGGCATCTACGGCAAAAGCATTTCGCAAGGCATGGACCCGGTCGTGATGACTGCCTACCAGTTGACCATCGGCGGCGTGGTGCTGCTGGTGCTGGGCTATGCGATGGGCGGCGGCCTGGGCGAAGTGACGTGGGCTTCGTCGTCGCTGCTGGCCTACCTGGTGATGCTGTCCGCCGTGGCCATATCGATCTGGAGCCTGCTGCTCAAGCACAACCGGGTGAGCCTGGTCACGGCGTTCAACTTCATGGTGCCCGTGTTCGGCACGCTGCTGTCGGCCTGGTTCCTTGAAGAGAACCTGCTGGAGTGGCGCAACGCAGCGGCCTTGGTGCTGGTGTGCGGCGGCATCTGGCTGGTAACGAAGGTGGCCGCACCGCGCGCATGAGCCTGCGGCGGGCCGTCGATCAAGCCCTCTTTCGGGGCCGCTATCGGCCGCGCCGGCACCCGCCCCTGAACGGCGCTGAGGGGCATCTCTACCCGCTGCCTTCAGAAAGCGCGAAAATCACAGGTTGATCCGTCCCCCTTCCCAAGGAACCCAAGCGCATGAGCACGACGCAACCGACCATCATCTACACGCTGACCGACGAAGCACCCGCACTGGCGACCGCCGCCTTCCTGCCGATCGTGCGGACCTTCGCGGCCCCAGCGGGCATCAACGTGGAGACCAGCGACATCTCGGTCGCCGGCCGCATCCTGGGCCAGTTTCCCGAGCGCCTGACCGAGGCACAGCGCGTGCCCGATAACCTGGCCGCCCTGGGCAAGCTGACGCTCTCGCCCGACGCCAACATCATCAAGCTGCCCAACATCAGCGCATCGGTGTCGCAACTGGTGGCCGCCATCAAGGAACTGCAGGGCAAGGGCTACGCGATTCCCGACTACCCCGAGAACCCGACGACCGACGAAGAAAAGGACATCCGCGCCCGCTACAACAAGTGCATCGGCAGCGCGGTGAACCCGGTTCTGCGTGAAGGCAACTCCGACCGCCGCGCGCCCAAGGCCGTCAAGGAATACGCCCGCAAGAACCCGCACAGCATGGCCGAGTGGAGCCAGGCATCGCGCTCGCACGTCTCGCACATGCACCACGGCGACTTCTATCACGGCGAAAAGTCGATGACGCTGGACAAGGCGCGCGACGTGAAGATGGAACTGGTCGGCAAGAGTGGCAAGACCACGGTGCTCAAGCCCAAGGTATCGCTGAAGGACGGCGAGATCATCGACAGCATGTTCATGAGCAAGAAGGCATTGCTCGAGTTCTATGAAAAAGAGATCGAGGACGCGCACAAGACCGGCGTGATGTTCTCGCTGCACGTCAAGGCGACGATGATGAAGGTGTCGCACCCGATCGTCTTCGGCCATGCCGTGCGCATCTTCTACAAGGAAGCCTTCGCCAAGCATGCACAGCTCTTCGAAGAGCTGGGCGTGAACGTCAACAACGGCATGGTCGATCTGTACAACAAGATCGCCACGCTGCCGCAGAGCAAGCAGGACGAGATCAAGCGCGACCTGCACGCCTGCCACGAAAACCGGCCCGAACTGGCGATGGTCGATTCGGCCAAGGGCATCACGAACTTCCACTCGCCCAACGACGTGATCGTCGATGCCTCGATGCCCGCCATGATCCGCAACGGCGGCAAGATGTGGGGCGCCGACGGCCGCCTGAAGGACACCAAGGCGGTGATCCCCGAGAGCACCTTCGCCCGCATCTACCAGGAGATCATCAACTTCTGCAAATGGCATGGCAACTTCGACCCCAAGACCATGGGCACCGTGCCCAACGTGGGCCTGATGGCCCAGCAGGCCGAAGAGTACGGCTCGCACGACAAGACGTTCGAAGTGCCTGAAGCCGGCGTGGCCAACATCGTCGATCTGGCCACGGGCGAAGTGCTGCTGAGCCAGAACGTGGAAGAAGGCGACATCTGGCGCATGTGCCAGGTGAAGGACGCACCGATCCGCGACTGGGTCAAGCTGGCCGTGACCCGTGCCCGCAACTCCGGCATGCCCGCCGTGTTCTGGCTGGACCCGTACCGCCCGCACGAAAACGAAGTCATCAATAAGGTGAAGACCTACCTGAAGGACCACGACACGACCGGCCTGGACATCCAGATCATGAGCCAGGTGCGCGCGATGCGCTACACGCTGGAGCGCGTGATCCGCGGCCTGGACACCATCAGCGTCACCGGCAACATCCTGCGCGACTACCTGACCGACCTGTTCCCCATCATGGAACTGGGCACCAGCGCCAAGATGTTGTCCGTCGTGCCCCTGATGGCCGGCGGCGGCATGTACGAAACGGGTGCCGGCGGCTCGGCGCCCAAGCACGTGCAGCAACTGGTGGAAGAAAACCACCTGCGCTGGGATTCGCTGGGCGAGTTCCTGGCCCTGGCCGTCAGCCTGGAAGACCTGGGCCTGAAGACCGGCAACCCACAGGCCGCCCTGCTGGCCAAGACGCTGGACACCGCCACCGGCAAGCTGCTGGACACCAACAAGAACCCCAGCCCCAAGACCGGCCAGTTGGACAACCGCGGCAGCCAGTTCTACCTGGCGCTGTACTGGGCCCAGGAACTGGCCGCACAGACCGAGGACAAGGCCCTGGCGGCCAAGTTCGCAGGCCTTGCGAAGACGCTGGCCGACAACGAGCAGAAGATCGTGGGCGAACTGGCCGACGTGCAGGGCAAGCCAGCGGACATCGGCGGGTACTACCTGCCCGACCCGAAGAAGACCGAGGCCGTGATGCGCCCCAGCGCCACGCTGAATGCAGCGCTGGCGGCCGTGACCGCCTGATCCACCGCTGAAACTGCCGGTCCTTGTGCAAGGGCCGGCCAGCCCAGAAAGCGCCTGCCCTCTCCGCAATGGAGAGCAGGCGCTTTTTTAATGCCGGCGCAACCGACCGCCATCTCAGCGGGGAACGAACAGGAGCTGCCCTTCTGGCGTTGGCCGATAGCTGAAGCGCCCGTCGAGCACCACCTTGCTCCCGATGCGCGCCACCCACGTGTAATCGCCCACGCGGGTGCCCGCATTGCCGAAATCGCCGGGATAGTGCACGGTGCCGGCCCGCTCGCCGCCTCCTTGGGGCTCGGCGGTTGCAGTGGTCGTCTTGCCGTCCGGCATGGTGACGGTGAACTCCACACGCGGCTGCCGGGTGGCCATCTTGTCGCTCACGCTCAGCGCGATGGAGGGGCGCGCAGTGAGCAGCACGTTCTGGGCGAAAGCCGGGGCGGCTGCGGCCAACAGCGCCGCGCACGCCACGCTGCGAAAAGAAGAAGAGGTCATCGGGGCTCCTTTTTTGTGGGGACGTGTGGATCGGAAACGCGGTGGACTGCGCGTTCAACGGGTAGCGCCCAGTCCACACGGGACGGTAGACCGGCAACGGAGGTCAATCGCCACACTGCACCGCACGAAGGTTGGGAACGGAGGCCGGCTCCCAGGGCGCGCGGCCGATCTGCGTGCCGCCACCCCAGCCGTATTCGAAGGATTCGCCCTGCGGTGCAGTGCCAAACGCGCTGATGCGCCCTTTGCCCACATCGAAACCCCAGGCCTGTTCCAACCGCTTTATCTCCAGCGGGGTGCCGGGCGGCAGCGTGCGAACCCGCCGCATGCCGTGGAAGCTGTCGTTCGACGTATCGCGCGGATGCGCTGAGAGCACCAGCGTGGATGCGTCGCGCATCTGGTACAGGCCGGCCTCCTGCAGCAGCACCACGCGGGCCGGCGCGCGCAGCGGCAGGCATCCGCTGACCGCGAGGTCATCGCGGCCTTCACAGCCGGCCAATGCCAGCAGCGGAAACAATGCGATCCCGGCGCGGCGCCAGCCTGCCGCCGCCCAGGGACACCGTTTCGAAACCCTCGCAGCACGATTTGCCATGGACGAAATGTGTCGCAACGGACACCGCCCACGGGTAAGACAACTGCGCAGCCTGTCCCCCGGGCCCGCCATCGCCCTGTGCCTTCTCGACCCTGCGCGGGTGGGGGACCGCAGGACCGGCCCCCAGGCCTACCAACGTCTCACAACAGTCAGTGGCTGATCATCCAGGGCCGTTTCGACGGAAACGCCTTCGCTCCGTTCGGCGCCGTCACCGTCGCCCCGCGCTTGCCCGTGCTGCAGCAGCCGCACCCCGCCGGATGCCGCATGCGCCCGTAGCTCCCTTCCTCGCTGTTGCGGGAGGACCGCGGCGCATGCTGCGCCCGCTCGTTGGTGTCGAAAGCGCGGCGTTGCTCCGGGCTCACGCAGGCCAGCCGCGGGGCGCTGGCGAAAACGCGGGGGGATGCGGCGCTGCACTGGGGACAGGCAGCGGGCTCGTTGCGCAGCGCCAGGCTGCGCAGGGCATCGAAGCCGCCGCAGGTGGCGCACTGGTAGTCGTAGGTGGGCATGGCGCGGTGTCCTGTCGGGTGGCGGCTGGTCAGACGAGGTCGGGCGACAGCGGCATGTCGATGCTGCCGTCCAGCATCTTCACCGGGCCATTGGCGTTGGGGTTGATATCGAACTCGAAGATCTGCGTCGGCAGCCACAGCGTGGCGCACGCGTTGGGCACATCGACCACGCCGCTGATGTGGCCCTGCACCGGGGCCGTTCCCAGGATCGAATACGCCTGAGCGCCGCTGTAGCCGAACTTCTTCAGGTACTCGATCGCGTTCAGGCAGGCCTGGCGGTAGGCGACGTTCACGTCGAGGTAATACTGCTTGCCGGCTTCATCGACCGAGATGCCTTCGAAGATCAGGTAGTCGTTGTAGGTCGGCACGATCGGGCTGGGCTTGAAGATCGGGTTCTTGATGCCGTACTTGGCCATGCCGCCCTTGATCAGCGTCACCTTCATGTGTACCCAGCCGGCCATTTCGATGGCGCCGCAGAACGTGATTTCGCCATCGCCCTGGCTGAAATGCAGGTCGCCCACCGACAGGCCCGCGCCCTCCACGTACACCGGAAAGAACACCTTCGATCCCCGCGACAAATCCTTGATGTCGCAGTTGCCGCCGTGCTCGCGCGGCGGCACGGTGCGGGCGCCCTCGGCCGCGGCCTTGTCGCGCGCCTCTCCGGTCATGCGGCCCATGTGGGCGGTGCCGGGCGAGGGCGGATTGGCCAGGCCCGCGGTGGGGTCGGTGTCGATCAATTGCTGCTCGCGGGCGTTCCACAGGTCCAGCATGGGCTTGTCGGGCAGGCAGCCGATCAGGCCGGGGTGGATCAGGCCCGCGAAGTTCACCCCGGGAATGTGGCGCGAGCTGGTGAACATGCCCTTGAAGTCCCAGATCGACTTTTGCGCTTCGGGAAAGTGCTCGGTCAGAAAGCCGCCGCCGTTCTTCTTCGAGAAGAACCCGTTGAAGCCCCACAGGCTGTCCGGCTTGGCGCCGATGTCCAGCAGGTCCACCACCAGCAGATCGCCGGGCTCGGCGCCTTTCACGCCCACCGGTCCCGACAGGTAGTGCACGGTGGTCAGGTCGATGTCGCGCACGTCGTCGGCGCTGTCGTTGTTCTTGATGAAGCCGCCCGTCCAGTCGAAGGTCTCCAGGATGAAATCGTCGCCCGGGTTGACCCAGCAGGCCATGGGAATGTCGGGGTGCCAGCGGTTGTGGATGTTCTCGTTCTGGGTCGGCGATTGGCTCAGATCGACGTGGATGAGGGTTTCAGCCATGGCGTGCTCTCCTGGAAAGTGAAGGGAAGGCGAGAGGGGAAAAAAGGGAACGGGGAATCGGAAATGCGCCCCGGCAGCGGCCGGTCAGACGGACAGGTAGGCCTTGATGCGCTGCTGGTCGGTGTCGGCGCGGGCCGTTTCGTGCACCAGCCGGCCGCCTTCGATGACGAACAGGCGGTCGGCCACGTCCATCGCGAACGACAACACCTGCTCGCTCACCACGATGGTGATCTGGCGCAGCTTGCGGATCTCGTTCAGCGCCTTGGCGATGTCTTTGATGATCGAAGGCTGGATGCCTTCGGTGGGCTCGTCCAGCAGCAGCACCTTGGGGTCGGTGACCAGGGCGCGGGCGATGGCCAGTTGCTGCTGCTGCCCGCCCGAGAGGTTGCCGCCCTTGCGGCGGCGCATGTCCCACAGCACGGGGAACAGGGCATAGATGTCGTCGGGAATCTGCCGCGTTTTGGAGTTTTCCAGGCCGGTCTGGATGTTCTCTTCCACCGTGAGCGTGGGGAAGATCATGCGTCCCTGCGGAACATAGGCAATGCCCTTGGCCACGCGGCGAAAGCTCTCGTCCTTCGTCACCTCCTGGCCGTCCACGGCGATGTGCCCGCTCTTGACGGGCATCACGCCCATGAGGCTCTTGAACAGCGTGGTCTTGCCCATGCCGTTGCGGCCCATGATGGCCACGGTCTCGTTGGCGCGGCCTTCGAACGAGATGCCGTGCAGCGCTTCGCTCTGGCCGTAGGCCACGAACAGGTCTTTGACTTGCAGCATGCGGATGCTCCTGTGTGCGGATGCGTTTCAGTGGCCGAGGTACACGTCGATCACCTTGGGGTCGTTCTGGACCTTGTCCATCGACCCCTCGGCCAGGATCTTTCCCTGGTGCATGACGGTGACCTTGTGCGCGATGCGCTTGACGAACTCCATGTCGTGCTCGATCACGATCACCGCGCGGTTCTTGCAGATGCGCTGCAGCAGCTCGGCGGTCAGCTCGCGCTCGCGGGCGCTCATGCCGGCGATGGGCTCGTCCAGCATCAGCAGTTCGGGCTCCTGCATCAGCAGCATCCCGATCTCCAGCCATTGCTTCTGGCCGTGCGAGAGCAGGCCGGCCTCGGTGGCCAGCAGCTCGCCCAGGCCGATGTCGTCGGCCACGTCCTGAACGCGCTCCTTCACCGCGCTGGTGCAGCGAAACGCCAGCGCGCCGAACACGGTGCGCCCGGTGGGATACGACACCTCCAGGTTCTGGAAGACCGACAGGTTCTCGTAGATGGACGGCGTCTGGAACTTGCGGCCGATGCCCAGCCGCACGCGCTTGTGCTCGGCCATGCGCGTCAGCTCCTCGTTCTTGAACTTGATGCTGCCGCTGGTGGCCCGCGTCTTGCCGCAGATCAGGTCCAGCAGCGTGGTCTTGCCCGCGCCGTTGGGGCCGATGATCACGCGCAACTCGTTGCGGTCCACGTACAGCGTGAGGGTATCGATGGCCTTGAAGCCGTCGAACGAGACGGTCAGGTCTTCCACGGCCAGGGCGAAGTCGGTGTTGCTCATGGGAAGGGCTCCGGTGCGTGGTGCGGGGTGTGGCGTGCGCGGTCAGGCGCTCTGGCTGCGGGGGCCTTCGGGCAGGCCCGGGGCGCGCTGACCCTTGGCCGCATCGAGCTCGGAAGGGGCTCGCGGGGCTGCAGCGGGCGGCGGCACGGCGGCCTGGCGCAGGGCCTCGCGGCGGCCTTTCCACCAGGGCACGACATGGCTCTCCCACAGGCCCGCCAACCCCATGGGGAAGGCCATGGTCACGCCGATGAACAGCGCCGCCATCAAAAAGAGCCACAGATCGGGAAAGCTCTCCGAGAAATACGTCTTGCCCGCATTGACCAGCAGCGTGCCGTACACGGCGCCCACCAGGCTCATGCGCCCGCCCACCGCCGCGTAGATCACCATCTCGATGGACGGCACGATGCCCACGAAGCTCGGCGACATGAACCCCACCTGCAGCGTGAACAATGCGCCGCCGATGCCCGAAAGCGCCGCCGCCAGGCAGAAGGTGAACACCTTGAAATTGGCCACGTCGTAGCCCGAGAACCGCACGCGGTCTTCCTTGTCGCGCATGGCCAGCAGCAGCGTGCCCAGCTTGCTGGTCTGGATGAAGCGGCACAGCACGATGGACAGCACCAGCAGTGCCACGCACACGTAGTACAGGATGTACTTGGCGCTGTCGGTGCGCGTGTCCCAGCCCCACAGGGTCTTCAAGTCGGTCATTCCATTCACGCCGCCCGTGTAGCCCTGTTGGCCGATGATGAGCACCGTGCAGATCAGCGCCACGGCCTGCGTGATGATCGCGAAATACACGCCGCCCACGCGGCGCTTGAACATGGCGAAGCTCACGATCCAGGCCAGCAGCGTGGGCACAACGATCACGGCCGCCAGCGAGAACGGCAGGCTCTTGAACGGCACCCAGAAAGCAGGCAGCTCGGTGATCTGGTTCCAGTCCATGAAGTCCGGGATGCCCGGCGTGGACTGGATCTTGGTGCTCACGGGGTCGGACGCTTCGAGCTTCAGGAACATCGCCATGGCGTAGCCGCCCAGGCCGAAGAACACGCCCTGCCCCAGGCTCAGCACACCGCCGTAGCCCCACACCATGACCAGGCCGATGGCCACGAAGGCGTAGGTGAGGTACTTGCCCACGAGGTTCAGGCGAAAGATGTCGAGCGCCAGCGGCAGCACCACGGCCAACAACACCGTGAGCAGCACCAGGCTGGCAAGCTGGTAGCGCCGTATCCAGGCTTTCAGGGCGTTCATGGAAGGACTCCGATCTTCTGGGCGCAAGCGGGGGCGGGACGTGGGTTGCTGCGGGCGGTCATCGGCGCACCTTGCTGGCGAACAGGCCCTGCGGCCGCACCATCAGGATCAGCACGATCAGCGACAGCGTGATCACCTTGGCCATCGAGCCCGCCAGGAAGAATTCGGTGATCGACTGCGTCTGGGCGATGCCGAAGGCCGACACCACGGTGCCCAGCAGGCTGGCGGCGCCGCCGAAGGTCACGACGAGGAACGCATCCACGATGTAGAGCGACCCCGAGGTCGGCCCTGTGGAGCCGATGGTGGTGAAAGCCGCCCCAGCCACCCCCGCGATGCCGCAGCCGATGGCGAAGGTGAGGCGGTCGGTCTTCTTCGTGTCGATGCCGATGGCGTTGGCCATCACGCGGTTGCTCACCGTGGCGCGCACCCGCAGGCCCCATCGGCTTCGGTGCAGCGCAAGCAGCACACCGGCCGTTACCACCAGCGTGAGGGCCAGCACGAAAAGGCCGTTGATGGGAATGTCCAGCCCCTCGGCGGGTGCCCACGAACCCAGCAGCCAATCGGGCAGGGTCGGGCTCACTTCCTTCGGCCCGATGAAGGTGCGAAAGCACTGCTGCAGCCCCAGGCTGATGCCCCAGGTGGCCAGCAGCGTGTCCAGCGGGCGTTTGTACAGGTGGCGGATCAGTCCCCACTCCACCAGCCACCCCGCGATGAACGCGAAGCCGAAGGCCGCGACGATGGCCAGCGGAAAATAGAACGGCACCCATTGCGGCGCGTGCGTGGAAGCCAGCGTGGAGCCCAGGTAGATGGTGTAGGCGCCAATGGTCATGAACTCGCCATGCGCCATGTTGATCACGCCCATCTGCCCGAAGATGATGGCCAGCCCCAGGCCCATGAGCAGCAGCACGGCGAACAGGCTCAGGCCGGCGAAGCCCTGCATGAGGCCGATGTTGAGCATTTCGGAAAAAGTCATGGTGCAGCTCCTGCGTGCAAGCCCATCAAGGAAAAAATACCGATGCGACAGTGCCATCCTCGCGACAGTCCGCACCAGGCGCGGGACTGACGACCGGCGCGGCCTCATGCCGGGGACGCCGAGGAAGGGCCGCCCCGCACCGAGGGTGTCGTCCCCCTCCCGCGCAGCGAGAGAGGGGGAAGGCGCGAAGCGCCTCAGGGGGTGGTCACTGGTACCCCTTGGGGAAGGGATCGGGCTTGATGAGTTCGGGCGATTCCGCCACCACCTTGAACGTGGCGTCCGGCAGCCCCTGCGCGATGCGCGACTTGCTCCACAGGTGGTGGTTGGCGTCGAGCTTCACGTAGCCCTCGGGCGCGGTTTTCAGTTCGATGCCCGGCGATGCGGCCACCACCTTGTCCACGTCGAAGCTCTTGGCTTTTTCGACTGCGGCCTTCCACAGCCAGGGGCCGAGGTAGCCCGCCTGCGTGACGTCGCCGATCACCGCAGTGGGGCCGTACTTGGCCTTGAACGCGGCCACGAACTTCTTGTTGTTCTCGTTGTCCAGCGACTGGAAGTACTTCATCGACGAATAGAAGCCCGCGAAGTTCTCACCGCCCACGCCGGTCATCTCGTCCTCGGTGACCGACAGGGTCACCAGCAGCTGCTTGTCGCCCGTGATGCCCGCCGCCTTGAGCGCCTTGTAGAACGCCACGTTGGAGCCGCCCACCACGGCGACGAAGAGGCAGTCGGGCTTTTGCACCTTGATCTTGTTCATCAGCGAGCCGAAGTTGGTGCTGCCCAGCGGGTAGTACTCTTCGCCAACGATCTTGCCCTTCTGGAAGTTCTCGACGTGCTTGCGCGCAATCTTCATCGAGGTGCGGGGCCAGATGTAATCCGAGCCGATCAGGAAGAACGTCTTGGCCTTCTTCTCGGTCTTGGCCCACTCCAGGCTGTACAGGATCTGCTGCGTGGCTTCCTGCCCGGTATAGATCACGTTCTTGGACTGCTCCAGGCCCTCGTAGAACGTGGGGTAATACAGCAGGCCGTTCTCTTTCTCGAACACCGGCAGCACGGCCTTGCGCGAGGCGCTGGTCCAGCAGCCGAACACCGCGGCGCAGTGGTCGTTGATGAGCAGCTTCTTCGATTTTTCGGCAAACGTGGGCCAGTCGGAGGCGCCGTCTTCCTTGATGACCTTGATCTTGCGGCCCAGCACGCCGCCCATGGCGTTGATCTGGTCGATGGCGAGCTGCTCGGCCTGGATGGAGCCCGTCTCCGAGATGGCCATGGTGCCGGTGGCCGAGTGCAGTTGGCCCACGGTGACTTCGGTGTCGGTCACGGCCAGCTTGGTGGTGTTGACCTGCGCGGTGGGCTGCGCGAAGGACCATGCCGGCAGTCCGGCCACCGACGCGGCGCCCATGGCCTGCAGCAGGCGGCGGCGGCCCGCGTCCGCGGCGGGAAGGCTGGAGACATTCGGATCGAGGGGGTGCTTCATGGGGAGCGCTCCTTGCAACAGGCAGAAGGGGTAAGGGGGCGACAGGGGTTGTCGGCAGTGCGTCGGTGGTTCCGCGCTGGGGCCAAGATTAGGGACAACCCTGCTGCGCGCCCATACGTCAATTGACGTAGCCCGCCCGTGCGCGCCCTCGCCCGGCACGGACAAGAACGTTTCTTGCATGCAGGCCGGCATGGCCCCGCCCGACACGCCCACCCCGCAGACCGCACCGCAGACGATCTTTCGGTTCCGCCGCGAATACAACGCCTGGGTGGCCGACGAAACGATGGAGGACTACGCGCTGCGCTACACGCCCAAGAGCTTTCGGCGCTGGAGCGAATGGCGCGTGGCCAACACCGCCTTCGGCTCGCTGTCGTTCCTGGCGCTGGAGGCCATCGGCGGCGCCATCGCGCTGAACTACGGCTTCGCCAACGCGATGTGGGCCATCCTGGCGGTGGGCGTGCTGATCTTTCTCACCGGCCTGCCCATCGCCTACTGCGCGGCGCGCTACGGCCTGGACATGGACCTGCTCACCCGCGGTGCGGGCTTCGGCTACCTGGGCTCGACCATCACCTCGCTGATCTACGCGGTGTTCACCTTCATCTTCTTCGCGCTGGAGGCGGCCATCATGGCGCTGGCGCTGCAGATGGTGGTGGACTGGCCGCTGCAGTGGTGCTACATGCTGTCGTCGCTGGTGATATTGCCCATGGCGATGCGCGGCATCACGCTGATCTCGAAGCTGCAGGCGTGGACGCAGCCGCTGTGGCTCTTCCTGCTGCTGTTGCCTTTCGTGTGGATCGCGCTGGCGCAGCCGCAGCTGTACCGCGACTTCGCGGGACTGTCGGGCCTCAAGAGCGGCAGCAGCCAGTTCGATCCGCTGATGTTCGGCGCCGCGGCGGCAGTGATCTTTTCGCTGGTGGTGCAGATCGGCGAGCAGGTGGACTTCCTGCGGTTCCTGCCCGAACGCACGGCCGCCAACCGCTGGCGCTGGTGGGGTGCCGTATTGGTCGCCGGGCCGGGCTGGATCGTGACGGGCATGCTCAAGATGGCAGGCGGCGCGTTCCTCGCCTTCGCGGCGCTGCAGTTCGAAGTGGGCACGCACCGCGCGGCCGAGCCCACGCAGATGTTCCTGGCCGGCTTCACGCAGGTCACCCAATCCCTCGGGCTGCCGGGGCTGGCCGTGGCGCTCACGGTGGTGTTCGTGGTGGTCTCGCAGATCAAGATCAACCTCACCAACGCCTACGCCGGCTCGCTGGCCTGGTCCAACTTCTTCGCCCGCATCACGCGCAGTCACCCGGGCCGCGTGGTGTGGCTGGTGTTCAACGTGGGCATCGCCACGCTGCTGATGGCGCTGGGCGTGTTCGGCGCGCTGGAGAAAGTGCTGGCCGTGTACAGCAACGTGGCCATCGCCTGGGTCGGCGCGCTGGTGGCCGACCTCGTCATCAACAAGCCCCTGGGGCTGTCGCCGCCCGGCATCGAGTTCCGCCGCGCGCATCTGTACGACTTCAACCCCGTGGGACTGGGCGCCATGGTGCTCGCGGCCGCCGTGGCCTGCTGCGCCTACGCCGGCCTGCTGGGCGACCATGCTGCGGCGTTTTCGCCCTTCATCGCGCTGGCCCTGTCGATGGCACTGTCGCCGCTGCTGGCCTGGGCGACCGGCGGGCGCTACTACCTGGCACGCACGCCGGACACCGGCTGGCAGCCTGGCGAGGCCGTGCGCTGCGCGGTGTGCGAGAACCAGTTCGAATCCGAAGACATGGCGCGCTGCCCCGCCTATGGCGCGCCGATCTGCTCGCTGTGCTGCTCGCTCGAATCGCGCTGCCACGACCGCTGCAAGACCGGCTCGCGCGCGGCCGACCAGCTGCGTGCCGTGGCCGCGCTGCTGCTACCCCGCACCTGGGCCGCGCGCGTGAACTTCCGCCTGGGCCAGTACCTGATGGTGCTGGTGTCGCTGTGCGCGGTGATGGCCTTCCTGGTGGGCGTGGTGTACGTGCAGGAAGGGCTGGAGACGCCGGCGCAGTTTCTGCGCACCCCGTTCCTGAAGGTGTTCGCGCTGCTCGCCTTGCTCGCGGCCGTGTGCGCCTGGTGGGTGGTGCTCAGCACCGACAGCCGGCGCATGGCGCAGGACGAGTCCGAGCGGCAGACGCAACTGCTGCTGCAGGAGATCGAGGCCCACAAGCGCACCGATGCCGAGCTGCAGGCCGCCAAGGACCGCGCGGAATCCGCCAGCCTGGCCAAGACCCGCTACGTGGCGGGCATGACGCACGAACTGCGCTCGCCGCTCAACAGCATCCTCGGCTACACGCAGATCCTGCTCAAGAACCCCGACACCGGCGGCTGGATGCGCGAGACGCTCTCCACCATGCAGCACAGCGGCCAGCACATGCACGCGCTGATCGACGGTTCGCTGGAGCTGGCCCGTATCGAAGCGGGCCGGCTGCGGCTGGACCTGGCTCCGCTGCCCCTGGCCGAGCTGATCCGCAACGTCGAAGGCATGCTGCGCCCGCAGGCCGAGGCGCGGGGCCTGGCCTTCGTGGTCGAAACGCTGGGCACCATGCCCGGATGGATACGCGCCGACGCCAAGCGGCTGCGGCAGATCCTGATCAACCTGCTGTCCAACGCCGTGCGTTTCACCCAGCAGGGCGAAGTGCGCCTGCGGCTGGACTTTCGCCCGCACGTCTCGCGCATCGAAGTGATCGACACCGGCATCGGCATCGAACCGCAGGACCTGGAGCGCATCTTCCTGCCGTTCGAGCGCGGCAGCGCCGGCCGGCGCGCGAGCGAGGCCGGCACGGGTTTGGGCCTGACCATCACGCACCTGCTCACCGAACTCATGGGTGGGCAGCTCACCGTGGCCAGCCGGCACGGCCAGGGCAGCACCTTCACCGTGCGGCTGTACCTGCCCGGCATTTCCCCCGACCCGGCATGGCGGCCCACCCATGCCGTCGCCCTGCGGCCCGTGATCGGCTACATCGCGCCGCGCCGCACGCTGCTGGTGGTGGACGACCAGCCCCTGCAGCGCCAGTTGCTGGCCGGGCTGCTGGTGCCGCTGGGGTTCACGGTGCGCGAGGCCGCCAGCGGGCGCGAATGCCTGGAGATCGTGCGCCACGACCCGCCCGACCTCGTGCTGCTGGACATCACCATGGACGACCTCGACGGCTGGCAGACCGCCGCGCTGCTGCGGGGCCTGCGGCCCCCGTCCGGGCTACCGATCGTCTTCGTCTCGGCCAACCAGTTCGACAACGAACCCGCACGGCTGGCCGCGGCCCAGTGCCAGGGATTCGTGGGCAAGCCGGTCATCGAATCGGAACTGCTGCAGGCCCTGCAGGGCGCGCTGCGGCTCGAATGGGTGCACGACAACACGCCGCCCAAGGCCCCTGCCACGCAGGGTTCGCCACCCGCCAGCCCCGCGCCGCCGCCCCACACCCTGCCCGCCGACCTGCGCGAAGACCTGAACCGCCTGGCGCGGCAGGGCCAGGCCGCCGCCGTGCGCGAGCGGCTGCGCGGCGCACGCGACGGCCTGCCCGGCCACGCCGCCGCGCTGGCGCAGCTGCAGGCCTGCGCGGACCGCTTCGACTTCGATGCACTGGCCCACCTTCTGCGAGAACCCGAACATGACGAACTCCCCTGACAGCGTGCAGGCCGCCGCCCCGCGCCGTGTCATCCTGGTGGTGGACGATGCGCTGGACACCCTGCGCATGCTGTGCGATGCGCTGGCATGCGAAGGCTATGCCGTGCTGGCCGCGCGCGATGCCGACGAGGCCATCGAGCGCTTCGAGGTGACCGTGCCCGACGGCGTGCTGCTTGATGCGGTGATGCCCGGCACCGACGGCTTCGCGCTGTGCCGCCGCATCAAGGCCACGCCGCCGTGGGCGCACGTGCCCATCGTCTTCATGACCGGGCTGTCGGAGACCGAGCAGATCCTGCGCGGCTTTGCCAGCGGCGGCGTGGACTATGTGGTCAAGCCCCTGCGCATTCCCGAGGTGATGGCCCGCCTGGCCACGCACGTGGCCAACGCGCAGGCGGCCCGGCTGGCGCGCGAGGCCGTGGACGTGGCGGGCCTGGGCGTGGTCGTGCTCGACGGCCAGGACCGCATCGCCTGGCGTTCGCCGCAGGCCACGCGCTGGCTGGAGGCCGCCTTCGGCGGGCACGGCGACGCTCCCGCGGGCGACCCCTCGCGCTGGCTGGCGCAGGCCCAGCGGCAGGGCGAAGCCGGCACGCCCCTGCCCGGCGGCCTCCAGCTGCAGGCCCGCCACCTGGGCGCGAGCGGCCTGGCCGAGTCGATGCTGCTGCTCAGCCAGGGCCCGGCCGCAGGCACCGCCGCGCCGCGGTTGCCGCCCGTTGCGCTGACCCCTCGCGAGACCGAGGTGCTGTCGTGGCTCGCCAAGGGCAAGACCAACCGCGATATCGCTGATATTTTGGGCATGAGCCCGCGCACGGTGAACAAGCACCTGGAGCACATCTTCGAAAAGCTCGGCGTAGAAACGCGCACCGCCGCGGCGGCGCTGGCGGGGCAGCTGCTGCAGGACTAGGTTCGGGCCCACGGCGCCCTTCGACATCGCGCGCCTCCGCCCCCTGCGTGGCCGAGGCCAGTTCCTTGTTGACCGGTCAGCGCGTCATCGGGACCGTTCTCCGGCCTGATGAGCGCAAGCGTTCTGCCGGCACGAAAGCTATAGTTTGCACGGCGCAACGGAGCCCTGCTTCGCAAAACTTTCTTGCGGTGAATCCGAAACCTGGGTGCCGTCAAAACATGGCTGATCGAACGAGAAACTGAATGAGACTGCGCTTTCCTCGCTGGCGTGACGGCCAAAGACCGATCACCTTGTTTGCAGTTATGACCATGGCGTTCTTCTATGCCATTGTTGTTCTGCGAAGTGAATGGGGACCTGCCACTGCAGGCTGTGGCGTGGTTGTTTTCGCGGTCTCGGCCTTGCTGTCGTGGAGAAGCTGGCTTGTGGCCCAAGAGGAGGTTGAGATCACCACCAACAGAACGCTGGTCATTCACAGGCGGGGTTGGTCTGGAAAATCAACAAAGTCGACGTACGCGCTCGATGACTTTGGCGCAATTCGTTCCTACCTGACAGCGGGTGCTCGCCGCATCAACCGGCTCGAGCTCGTGACGCTTTCAGGCCGTGAAGCCCTTCTGCTTGCCTCGCGCATACCTGCGGCCGAGGCAGGCTTTTGGCGTGTTAACGCGGAAAATTTGGAGAATCCCGAACTACTGAAGCTTCGAACCGAACTGGGAAGCAGATGGGGCTTCGTGGACCATGGATTTCAAGGACCGAAGTGGGTGGGAGCCATCATCAAAGGAAGCGAATAGCGTTCGCTCCACCTGCCCGAAATCACGCGTCGCGTCACGCCTGCTTCATATCTCGCCCAAAAACTGCCTCAGCAAGTCCGTGACGGCATTGGGGCACTCCAGGGACGGCAGATGCGCCACGCCGTGCAACGCGATCCCCTCCGCATTCGGCATCTGTTCTGCGGCCATCTGGGCGCGCTGCTGAACGTGGGGAAAATCCAGGTCACCCCAGACCACCCAGGCAGGCAACCGGATCTCCGAGAGCCGGCCGTACACCGGCACGTTGTTTGTCTCCCCGCCCCGGAGCCTGTTCGCGATGGCGATCGCATTCATCGCCAGGAACAGCTTTCGCGCGTCACCCCCCACCCTGAGTTCGGGCGACAGGGGGCCGTCCAGCCAGAGGCGTGCCTTGATGTGGTTCAGTGCCTCCCAGTCCCGCGCCTGCTCCGCGAGTTGCTGCGCTCGCAGCAGGCTTTCGATCTCGGGGGGATACGCCGGCGCCGGGGCGCCGCTGAGCGAGGGGGCGATCAGAAAGAGGCCCCGCACCCTGGACGGATGCGCCAGCGCCATCTCCAGCGCGATGCGGCCGCCCTGGGAACAGGCCACCACGACAGCCGGTTCCGTCACGCCCAGGCCCTCCAGAACGGCCAGCCCATCCGCCATCGATGACGAATCGGCCGTGCGCAGGGGCGAGTCACCGAATCCGGGGCGGTCATAGGCCATCACCCGGCAGGTGCCGGCCAATGCGCCCATCTGGGCGGCCCACATGCGCCGGTCGCAAACCGCCGCATGGAGGAATACAACGGGCAGGCCTTGTCCCGCGGTCTGCACCGACAGCAGCGACCCTTGGGACGGGACGGTCCTCGTTTCTGTCATCGTGCCCTTCCAGGGGGTCGCATTGCGTTGGATGGACTGACTTGGTTGCCGGGATTGCCGGCAACGGCTGTTCGCATTGTCCCTGGCGCGGGAACGGTCACTGGCGTCAGGGCGGCGATGGCGCTCCTCCCAACCGCTCCGCCAGAAAATCGATGAAGCTGCGCAGCTTGAGCGGCATCTGCCGCCGGCTGGCATAGACGGCATGCAGCGTGCCTTCGAAGTCGGCATTGCCCGGCAGCTTCACCAGCCGGCCACTGGCCAGGTCCTGCTCCACCAGCCATTCGGGCAGAAACGCCGCCCCCATGCCGGCTACCACGGCGTGGTAGCTCAGCGTGGTGTCGCTCGACTTCATCACCGCATCCATGCGCCAGCGCGTGCCCTCGTTCAGGCCGTGCTTGAGCCGCTCCAGCTGCAAATAGTTGGGCACCACCATCGGCACCGGCTGCGACGCGGTGCCTTCCACGGGCACCGGCATCGCGCCGGGCGCCACAACCAAGTGGAAAGCGATAGGGCACAGGGGCCGCGCGATCAGCTGGGGCGCAGGCTCGGCGGTCATGCGCAGCGCGACGTCGAAGCCTTCCGAGACGATGTCGACCATGCGGTTGTCCAGGTGCAGGTCCAGCCGCACTTCGGGAAAAGCCTGCCGGTACTCGGCCAGAAGCCCGGCGAACCGCGGGGTGGCGCACCACACGGGCGCGCTGATGCGCAACTCGCCGCGTGGCCGGCTCTGGCCCTGGCCCACGGAAGCCACCGCCGTGTCGAGCAGCTCCAGCGCCTGCCGGCCCTGCTCGTAGAAGGCGGTGCCCGCCTCGGTCAGGCTCATGCTGCGGCTGGTGCGGTGCAGCAGGCGTGCGCCCAGCGTGCGCTCCAGCCGGGCGATGTGCTTGCTGACCATGGGCGGCGCCATGCCGAGGCGGTCGGCCGCCGCACTGAAGCTGCCGGCTTCGACGATGGCCTGGAACACGCGCAGGCCGGTCAGTTCAAGGCTGGGAAGGATCATGGTTGCCCGATCAGGAAATGATTCGATGACTTTAACGCCATCGATTTCCTGGATGGGAAACTTTAAATTCCATTCAGTCCCGCTCTTTTCCACCCAACCGCCGCAGTTCCTTGCGGCACCTTCGGAGACCCGACATGGCCACCACTCCTTTTCCATCCCTTGCCTCCACCCCGCCTGCGGGCAAACCGCTGCGCGTCGGCCTCTGGGTCGCGCAAATTCTGGTGGCGGTGGTGTTCTGCGGCGCAGGCTTCGTGAAGCTGACCACGCCCATCCCCGAACTGAGCGCGATGATGCCGTGGACCGGGCAGTACCCGGCCGCCTTCGTGCGCGCCATCGGCCTGATCGACATCGCGGGCGGGCTGGGCATCTTGCTGCCGTCGCTGACGCGCATCCTGCCCCGGCTGACGGTGCTGGCCGCACTGTGCTGCGTGGTGCTGCAGGTGCTGGCGATCGCCTTTCACCTGAGCCGGGGCGAGGCCATGGCGTTGCCGCTGAACTTCGTGCTGCTTCCCCTGTGCGCCTTCGTGCTGTGGGGCCGCGCCCGGCGCGCGCCGGTCCGCCCGCGCGGTTCGGCTTGAAACCCCGCATGCCTTAGCCTTGGCAGACCTGCCTGTGCGCCCTCTGCCCGATCCGTGCCACCCTTTTCACAAGGCCAGACCATGAGTTCCTTGCCCACCTATTTCCTGTCCCACGGCGGCGGCCCCTGGCCCTACGTGCCCGAGATGCGCCGCGCGATGCAGGCGCTGGAGCGGTCGCTCGAAGACATTCCGCGCCAGATCGAAACCCGCCCGCAAGCGGTGCTGGTGGTGTCCGGCCACTGGGAGGACGAGGCCTTCGCGGTGATGTCGAACCCCCAGCCGCCCATGGTGTACGACTACTCCGGCTTTCCGCCCCACACCTACGAGGTGCAGTACCGCGCCCCCGGCGCGCCGGCCCTGGCCGAGCGCATCGCCGGGCTCATCGAGGCCGCGGGGCTGCCCAGCCGGCTCGACGCCGAGCGGGGCTTCGACCACGGCACGTTCTCGCCGCTGGAGGTGATGTACCCGGCCGCCGACGTGCCGGTGCTGCAGGTGTCGCTGCAACGCGATCTGGACCCCGCCCAGCATCTGGCGCTCGGCCGTGCGCTGGCGCCGCTGCGCCATGAGAACGTGCTGATCGTCGGCAGCGGGCTGAGCTATCACAACCTGCGCCGCTTCGGCCAGGCCGGGCTGGCCCCGTCGATGGCCTTCGACCGCTGGCTGCAGGACACGCTGGCGTACTCCGACCCGGCCACGCGGGTCGAACGCCTGATCGCGTGGGAAGACGCGCCCTTCGCCCGGACCGCCCACCCGCGCGAAGACCACCTGATTCCGCTGATGGTGGCCGTGGGCGCCGCCGAGACCGAGCCCGCCCTGTGCGTGTACAACGAAGAGGGCGTGTACGGCGGGGTGACGGTATCGAGCTACCGGTTCGGCGCGGCGATGTGAGGCAGCGCAGGGGCGGCGTGGCCACGGCCCACGGCTTTCAGCCGCTTGGGGCATCATGGTTTCTCCTCCACTGCCTACCTGCCCCATGAAGCTGTCTCACCGTCCCGCGTTTCTGCCACCGCGCTCCCAGCGCTCCCCGCTGTCCCGGCTCTCGCTCTTCGTGGCGGCCACGCTGCTGGTGGGCGCCGGCGCCGCCACGGCGCAGGTCCCCGCTTCGCCTTCGCCGACGGTGCGCCTGCGCGGCACGGTCGAAGCGGCCACGGCCACCACGCTCACCGTGAAGGAACGCGGCGGTCAGACGGTGGCGCTGGCCCTGCCGCCCACACTGGTGGTGCAGGAGGTCTACCCGATCGCGTTGAAAGACATCCGGCCCGGCAGCTTCATCGGCACGGCCGCCCTGCCCCAGGCGGACGGCACGCAGCGCGCCATCGCGGTCACGGTGTTTCCCGAATCCGCCCGCGGCACCGGCGAGGGCCACCGCCCGTTCGACCTGCAGCCGCAAAGCACCATGACCAACGCCACGGTGGCCGATGTGGCGGACGTGACCGATGCAGCCGACGCCGGCAAGGGCCGCACGCTGCGGCTCAAGTACCAGGGGGGCGAAAAAACCGTCACCGTGCCGCCCGGCGCCCCGGTGGTGACCTTCCGCGCCGGCGACCGCAGCCTGCTGGTGCCCGGCGCCAGCGTGTCGCTCACCGCGCAGGAGGTGAACGGCCAGCCCACCGCGATGCGCATCAACGCCGGGCGCAACGGGTTCGCGCTGCCCTACTGACGCAACGGGCGAACGTTGCCGACCAACTGCCGACCAACGTTACCGAGCGGTCTGCGCCGCGTCGCCAGCCGCAGCCCCGCCCGCCTGGGCCGAGGCCGGCAGGCCGAAGATGCGGTCGAAGCCCCAGTTGAAGACGAAGGTGTAGCAAAGGAAGAACGCGATCAGCCCCAGGTCCATCACGAAGGCCTGCCACAGGCTCACTTCGAACCACCACGCGAACAGCGGCACCAGCGAGAAAACGAGGCCGCCCTCGAACCCGATGGCGTGGGCGATGCGGCGCCCCGTGCTGCGCCCGCGCACGGGCTGGCGGGCCTCCCAGCGCTCGAAGGCCCAGTTGAACACCAGGTTCCACACCACCGCGATGGCCGAGGCTGCCACGGCCACCACGCTGGAATGCCCCGATCCCTGCCCGGTGAGCCAGGCCAGCGCCACTGTGGCCGCCGCGATGGCGATGAGCTCGTACAGCGCGACGTACAGCACACGGCGCGCCACGCCTTGCAGCCCCGTGGGGCGGTGGGCGGAAGGAGCGGAGGCGGAAGAAGAACCGGCGATGGAAGCGTTGGGCAATGACATGGCCGCGACTTTATGTGCGCTGGGCTGATACATAAAGTCAGCTTGTTTCAGTTTTATTGATAGATACTGGGCCCCATGGCCTTTTCTTCCGACAGCGTGCAGGTCTTTCTGGCCGTGCTGGACCAGGGTTCCTTCTCGGCCGCGGCGCGGGCGCTGTCGCGCGTGCCATCGGCGGTGAGCATGACCATCGCCCATCTCGAAGCCGAGCTGGCCGTGTCGCTTTTCGACCGCACCGGGCGCGAGCCCCGGCCCACCGCCGCCGCCCGCGCGCTAGAGCCGCAGGCGCGGCTGCTGGCGGCGCAGCTCAAGCAGTTGAACGCGCAGGCGCTGGCCCTCACGCAGGGGTTGGAAGAGCGCCTCACCCTGGCCATTGCCCCCGAACTGCTGGCGGGCCACTGGCGCAGCCCGCTGGCCGCGCTGGCCGAAGAGCACCCGCTGCTGCAGGTCGAGGTGCTGGCCGCGCCGCAGGCCGATGCGCTGGCGCTGCTGCATGCCGGCCGCGCGCAGCTGGCGCTGGTGTTCGAGCGGCCCAGCATCGACGGGCGCGAGGGCTTTCAGGAAGTGGGCAACGAGACCCTGGTGGCGGTCATGGCGCCCGGCCACCCCGTGCTGGCGGCCGCGCAGGCGGCGGCCACGGCCCGCGGCGAACCCGCCGCCAGCGCCCTGCTGCGCGAGGAGCACCTGACCACCACGCGCCAGATCGTCGTCGCCAGCCGCGACCTGGCGCAGACCGATCCGCGCTTCGTGTTCGCGCGCCACCACTGGCGCACCGACAACCACCTGGCTGCGCTCGGGCTCATCGAAGCCGGCCTGGGCTGGGGCTGGCAGCCGCGTGCGCTGGTGCAGCCGCGCATCGCGGCGGGCTCGCTGGTGGAGATGCCGTTCGAAAACCTGAGCAACGGCGTCGCGCTGTGGGTGGATGTGGTGTGGTCCAAGGAGCGGCCGCTGGGCCTGGGCGCCCGCCGTTTCGTGGAACTGATCGCGCGGCAGGCAGTACGGACTTCAGGTCAAAACAGGCTCTAGCGCATATTCCACTAGGGTGGATAGCTATGTTTTTCATAGCATCCATCCCTTTCCCCTGAAAGCCTGCCGCACAGCAGGGACGCGACGGCGCCCGGCTACAGCTGCACGCTCGCGTTGCCGATGCCCTCGAACGCCACCTCCACCGCATCGCCCAGCCGGGCGTGCTGCAGCCCCGCCCAGGTGCCGGTGGTGACCACGGTGCCGGCCGGCAGCGTGCCGAAATGCTGCGTGGCATGGCGCAGCCACGCCGCCAGCAGCCAGGCGGGATCGCCCAGCGAATGGGTGCCCTGCCGCGCCACCGCGTCCTGCCCCGTGATGCGCACCGTGCAGCGCTGTTGCGCCCAGTCGGGCGGCGCGCTGGCGTCGAACGGAACCCAGTCGCCCAGCACCAGCGCGCCGTGCGACTGCTGGTCGGCCAGCTTGAGCAGCGCGGCCGGCTTGCTGCCCGGGGCCCAGCGGGTTTCCACGATTTCGATGGAAACGGCCATGGCGTCGATCAGGTGCGCGCCTTCGCCGTCGGCCAGTTGCGCGGCGGTGGCCGCGTCCACGGCCTGGCCCAGCCGCAGGGCGATCTCGGCCTCGATGCCGCGCAGCGACAGCGGCCAGGCGCCCGCGTGGGCGGGGTGCGTCCATACGCCGGCCTCGGGCAGCGGCGCATGGGTGAGCACAGCGCTGCGGTCCGGGCCGCCGGATTTCCAGTAGCGGGGCGCCCCGGTGGACCACCAGCCCAGCGCATGCGCCACGGCGTTCTGCACGGCATAGGCGGCGTCGGCATCGGGCAGGGCCGAGGCCAGCGGTTCGGGGTCGGCCGGGACGGCGCTGGCGCGGGCCTGCAGCAGGGCCTGGGCGACCGAATCCACGGCGGCGTCGGTGGCGCCGGCCTGGGCAGCCAGGTCGGCAGGGTCGGGGGTCTCGGCGGAAATCACGGCGCGGTCATCGGGCATGTCGGGGGCTTTCTCGGTGATGGCAAAGGCACGGGCGACGATTGTGCGGCGCGGATTCGCCGCACGGTCCGGGCCGGCCCGCGCGACACTAGGGCCTTCCCCACCCGACCAGGACACGTCCATGGCAATCCGCGCTCCCGCTCCCCTCACGCCCAACGAGATCGCCCAGCGCCTGGCGCAGTGGCAGCCGCCGGCGGCCGCCCCGGGCAAAGGCAAAGCTGCCAAGGAAGGCGCGAAGGCCGATGCAAAGTCCGATGCAAAGGCAGGCGCGAAGGCCGAAAAGGCCGGGAGCCAGGGCGATGGCCCGGCCGCGGTGGACCTGGCCCGGTTCGACCCTTCGGCCAAGCCGTTCTCGCAGGGGGACAAGGCGAGCGACAAGGCCCGGGTCGAGGCACTCGCGGTCGAGCTCGACACGCTGCAAGACCTGCTGTATGCCGACCGGCGCTACAAGCTGCTGGTCATCCTGCAGGGCACCGACACCTCGGGCAAGGACGGCACCGTGCGCGGCGTTTTTGGCCGCATGAGCGCGCTGGGCGTGCACGCCGTGGGCTGGAAAGCGCCTACCGACACCGAGCGCGCCCACGACTACCTCTGGCGCATCCACCAGCAGGTGCCCGGCGCGGGCGAACTGACGGTGTTCAACCGCAGCCACTACGAAGACGTGCTGGTGCCGGTGGTGAACAGCTGGATCACGCCCGAGCAGCACCGCCAGCGCCTAGCGCACATCAACGACTTCGAACGCCTTCTCACCGAAACGGGCACCGTGGTGGTGAAGTTCATGCTGCACATCAGCCGCGAGGAGCAGCGCCAGCGCCTGCAGGAGCGCCTGGACGACCCGGCCAAGCACTGGAAGTTCGACATGGGCGACATCGCCGCGCGCCAGCAGTGGGATGACTACCAGCGCGCCTACGGCACCCTGCTGGGCGCCACGCACACGCCCTGGGCGCCCTGGACCATCGTGCCGGCCGACTCCAAGACCCACCGCAACCTGATGATCGCCACCGTGCTGCGCGAAGTGCTGGGGCGCCTGGACCTGCGCTACCCCGAGGGCGACCCGGCGCTGTCGGGTTTCAAGGTGGAGTGACGCGGGAGACCTTTCATGCGGGCGCGTGCTCGAGCATCAGCGACGCGAAGGCCGAGAGAACGCTGACGATGCCTGCCATTAAAAATACCAACTGGTAGCCCGCAAGTTCGGCCACCTGGGGCAGTTGCCCGGTGGCCAATTGCGTCGCCATGACGGAATGGGCGACGGCCCCCAGCACTGCGATGCCCACGGCTCCACCCAGTTGGCGTGCCGTGTTCTGTAGTCCTGCTGCCAGACCCGAGTCTTTCCGCGGAACTCCTGCAAGCACTGCTTGCGTGGCACTCATCATCACCAACCCGTTGCCAGCGCCGACCAGCAATGTGGGCAGCAGAAATTCGCTGGCTTGCGATGGATGAACGGGCAACCAATGGAGCCAGATCAGTCCTGCGGCCGACACGAGGCTGCCGATAAAGGGCAACTTGCCAAAGCCAGCGTCCCGCAAATACCGAGATGCGATCGATGCGACGGCCAATGCCAAAGCCATTGGCAGCAAAGCCAGTCCGGTGTCGAGCGGACTGCGCCCGTCGATCCGCTGCAGAGCCTGCGACAGAAAGAACATCGACACAGTGAGAACTGCGCCGAGGCTCAACACCATCGCCATCCCGATCGTTACGTTTCGCAGGCGAAATATTTCAAAGTTGATCAGGGGCCGAGCCGAACGGCGTTCAGCGGCGATGAAGGCCACGAACATGGTCAGCGCGGTGGCCAGCGCACCGAGCACGGTACCGGACATCCAACCCGCATGCACCGATTCTGAGATCGCATAGAGAAACGAGGCCAGCGCCAGCGTGACCGTGGACGCGCCCAGAACATCCAGCTTCGCCCGGGCGTCGTCTGTGTGCTGAGGGCGCAGACAGCCGGCAACCACCGCGGCCAGGACGATTCCGACAGGTATGTTGATGAACATCACCCAGCGCCAGGTGGCCAGGCTCGTCAGCAAGCCGCCAATGACCACCCCGAAGGCAGAGCCCATCGCGGCGCAGGCCGCCCACAGGCCGATCGCTCGTTCCTGACCCGGGCCCTTGGAATGGGCCGCGACGATGACGGCCAGCGGTGAGGTCGCCAGCACCGACGCGCCCAAACCCTGCACTGCGCGCGAGGCCAGCAGCATGGTCCCGGACGTCGCAAAACCGCCGACCAGGCTGGCGCCAGTGAACAGCGCCAACCCCCACAGCAGAAGGCGCCGACGCCCATAGATGTCGCTGGCGCGGGCGGCGAGCAACATGAACCCTCCCAGCAACAGCAGGTAGATGTCGACGACCCACTGCAATTGGACGGGTGACAGACCGAGTTCATCGCGCATCGCGGGCAACGCTACGTTCACGATGGCACCGTCCACCACGACCATGAAGGCACAGACGCAGGCGACGAAGGTAGCAACCCAGGTCGACACGCCGCTGCGCAGGAGTGGCGGCGGCATCGCGGGTACGGAAGATAAAGACATTTTTGACCTCTCAGCACGATGGCGGCGGCGATTGCCGCCTAAAACTGTCGGCAGGCGTTGAGTGTGCTGAGCAGCCTGAAAAGTCATATAACGGCAAATGGACTCAAAATGGTGATAAATGGCCAACTTGAAACCTGCGCATGACCCACCGGACAACGACTTCAGCGAATGGGCCGAGGGTCCCCGTCTGATCGCGTTGTTGGGGAATGACGAGCAGGGCAGCGAATACCGCCTCGGAACACGCGAGTACGGTTGGCATCACCACCATCGGGGGCAGGTTTTCTGCGTAGAGGCCGGGCTGATTCATGTGCGAACAGCCCAAGGCTCCTGGCTGCTACCGCCGAACCGGGCCGGCTGGATACCGCCAGAGGTACCGCATCAAGTACGTGTCAGCGGTGCCCTTGCGGGCTGGAGCGTGTTCATCACCCCTCCATCGAGTGAGTGCTTGCCGAACAAGCCTTGCGTGATCGGCATCACGGAGGTGTTGCGCGCATTGGTGCGCCGAGCCGCAGAGTGGGACAAATCCGCTCCACTGGCGCCAGATCAAGAGCACATCGTCACCGTGATCCTCGACGAAATCCGTCGTGCGCCGCATGAGTCCTTGCACTTGCCCATGCCGAAAAATATTCGGCTGGAGCGCATCGCCCGGGCGATCCTGGAGGATCCAGGTTCGATTCGAACGCTGGAAGCCTGGGCAGACTGGGGCGCGATGTCGGCTCGAACGCTGCGCCGTCAGATGCTGGCTGAAACCGGCGTGAGCTTTGCCCAATGGCGCCAGCAGGCACAACTCACGCACGCCCTGGAAATGCTTGCGCGAGGGGAGCCGGTGACGCATGTGGCCGACACGCTGGGCTATGCCTCACCAAGCAACTTCATCGCCATGTTTCGCCGCTCCTTCGGCGACTCTCCGGCACGCTACTTCGCGGCGCGTGCTGTGGGTGGCGGTTGAAACATCCAGCGGCTGCTTCCATTCATCTGGATCGGGCAGGCACGCGGTCGGATGATGTGGCAGACGCCAAGGTGTCGCGCAACACGACCGGCTGCGCCTGGGGTTGCGCGGTACCGACTGCTGAGTCGGCATCGGGCTGGGGCGCAGTCCAGCGAAGTTCGGCGCTGGCGTCATGGCGAAATGAAAAACGGCGCTGATACCCGTTTCCCGAGTTATGCATTTGGCGCATAAACCTGTAACACTCCGGCCTTGGACAGCGGCCGGGGGCAGGCATAAGCTCCGTCGTCTGAACTGATCTCCTTCAAGGAAACACCTCATGTCGAACACCAACGACACCCGCATCCAGCACCAGCTGCCCTCCTACCTCCAGGCCGACGACCTCGGCCCGTGGGGCAACTACCTGCAGCAGGTGGATCGCGTCACCCCTTACCTGGGCAACCTGGCGCGCTGGGTGGAAACGCTCAAGCGCCCCAAGCGCATCCTGGTGGTGGATGTGCCGATCGAAATGGACAACGGCACCATCGCCCACTTCGAGGGCTATCGCGTTCAGCACAACCTGAGCCGCGGCCCCGGCAAGGGCGGCGTGCGGTTCCACCAAGACGTTACGCTGTCCGAAGTGATGGCCCTGTCGGCCTGGATGTCGGTCAAGAACGCGGCCGTGAACGTGCCCTACGGCGGTGCCAAGGGCGGCATCCGCGTCGATCCCAAGAAGCTGTCGCGCGGTGAACTGGAGCGCCTGACCCGCCGCTACACCAGCGAAATCGGCCTGCTCATCGGCCCTTCCAAGGACATTCCCGCTCCTGACGTGAACACCAACGGCCAGATCATGGCCTGGATGATGGACACGTACTCGATGAACACCGGCGCCACCTCCACCGGTGTCGTCACCGGCAAGCCCGTGGACCTGGGCGGCTCGCTCGGCCGCGTCGAGGCCACCGGCCGCGGCGTGTACACCGTGGGCGTGGAAGCCGCCAAGCTGACCGGCCTGCCGCTGGAAGGCGCACGCGTCGCCGTGCAGGGCTTCGGCAATGTGGGCGGCATCGCGGGCAAGCTGTTCGCCGAAGCCGGCGCCAAGGTCGTGGCCGTGCAGGACCACACCGGCACCATCTACCACCAGGGCGGCGTGGACGTGCCGGCCCTGCTGGAGCACGTCAAGAAGACAGGCGGCGTGGGCGGTTTCGCCGGTGCCGAGGCCATGGCCAAGGAAGACTTCTGGGGCGTGGACTGCGAGATCCTCATCCCCGCCGCGCTGGAAGGGCAGATCACCAAGCACAACGCCGGCCAGATCAAGGCCAAGCTCGTGATCGAGGGCGCCAACGGCCCCACGACCACCGAGGCCGACGACATCCTGCACGACAAGGGCGTGCTGGTGCTGCCCGACGTGATCGCCAACGCCGGCGGCGTGACGGTGAGCTACTTCGAATGGGTGCAGGATTTCTCCAGCTTCTTCTGGAGCGAAGACGAGATCAACGCCCGCCTGGTGCGCATCATGCAAGAGGCCTTCACCGGCATCTGGCACGTGGCCCAGGAACACAAGGTGAGCTTGCGCACCGCCACCTTCATCGTGGCCTGCCAGCGCATCCTGCACGCCCGCGAAATGCGCGGCCTGTACCCCTGATCGACAGGGCCCGGCCTGCAGTTCATCGGCATAGCGCCACTGGATTGCAGGCCCGGACCGGGTAGAACCGAAAAAACCGCCAGCGCCCGCCCGGGCCCTGGCGGTTTTTTTCATTCAGGCCGCGCTGGAGGAACCGCCGGGCGCATCGCCCACCGGCCGCACCGGGCCGGCCTCGAACACGCGCAGTGCCACGCAAAAAGGCTGCACGCACGGCGCGCGGCCGGCGTAAGGGCAACCGGTCGTGTCGCACGGCTCGCCGCGCCCGCTGTGCGTGGCCTCGTCGTCCTCGGGCCGCCAGCCGCTCGCCTGCAGCGCGGCCATCTGTAGCCAGGGATCGGATCGCTGCAGGGCCATCATGTCCCGCCCATACACCACGGAGGCCGCTTGGGCCAGCGGTGCGAGGTCCAGCGCCAGGAAGGCACTGGTGCGGCTGGCCGCAGCGCCCTCGCCCGACTGCAGCACCAGCGCGAACAGCCCCGACTGCAGCGCCTGCGGGCGGCCCGCGAACACCAGCGGCGGAGAGGCATCGCCGGGCAGGGCCGGCCCCGCTCCCGCGGATGCCGGCAACGGGCTGGCCGGGGCCGAGGCGGCGGCTGAGGGCGACAGGGGTTGCTGCTGCAGCCACGCGGCCGGCACCCGCAGCGTGAGGGCATAGCCCCGCGGGCCGTCGGCCGTCTCCACCGTGCCCTGGCGCGCCAGCCAGGTCTGCAGGGGCGGCAGATCGTCCGCCGCGCCCTGCGCCAGCGCGGCAGGCCAGGGCTGCGCCGCAACGACGTGCTGCGGCCGACCGGTCGGCGCCGTGAGTTGTTGCAGCAAGGCGCCGATCATCTGGCGCAGCGGCGCGCCGACCCCGCCCGTGGGCCAGGGCAGGCCCTGCACGCCATTCGCTCCCGGCGACGGGCCCAGTGCTGGCGCCCCTGTGAGCCCCGCTGCGGGCGCCAGTGCCGGCACAGCGCCCGGCGCCGCAACGGATCCGCGCCCAGTAGCCGCCGCGCCAGCAGGCCCGGGGGCCGCACCGTCCAGGCTCTGACGCGCCTGCGGCGAAAGGCTCACGCGGTCGGCCGGGGCGGGAACGGGCAGAGGCGGACGCTGCGCGGCCAGCGGAATCTGCCCCGGCAGCGCGCCGGGCGCCGTGGAGCCTCCGTCCGGTCCCGCCGCGCCCGGCGCGCCTGAGGCATCGACACCGAGCAGCGTGTTCTGCCGCTGCAGCGCCGCTTCGGCCAGCACCCGCGCCACCGGGGCCAGCGGAATGCGGGGCGGATCGATGGAAGCGGACATGGTTTGAAGAAGGTGAGGGATGCGAATGCGACGGTGCTTCGCGGACTTTGCACGCATTTGTCCCGTTCGCCAACCCGTGCCTGCGCGCCGCGCAGATCGCCAGACCGGCTCCCCGGCCGGCAGCGCTTTCAAAAGCAGCGCGTTGGTATAAGGCAGGCTACGAACCGATCACGGCAGTCCGCCTCTTTGATGCCTCACCCATCCCACATGCCCGGCCCCGCCCCTTTGCAGCTTCGCCCGCTGACGCCCGAAGACGCCGCACCCTTCGCCGCCCTGCGGCTGCGGGGCCTGCGCGAATGCCCCGAGGCTTTCTCGTCCAGCTACGACGAGGAAGCCGCCACCCCGCTGTCGGACTTCGAGCGCCGGCTCCAGCCCCAAGCCGGCCGGGCCGTGCTGGGTGCGCTGCAAGGCGGCACGCTCATCGGCACGGTGGGCATCAAGCGCGAGGACATGCGCCAGCTCTCGCACAAGGCGTTTCTCTGGGGTGTGTACGTCGCGCCCGAGGCGCGGCAGCAGGGTGTGGGCCGCGCCCTGCTGCGCTACGCCCTGCAATACGCCGCCGACCCGCTGGGCGTGCGACAGGTCAACCTGGGCGTGACCGCATCGAACACCGCGGCGGTGGAGCTGTACCGCGCGCTCGGCTTCGTCACCTACGGCGTCGAGCGCGACTATTTATGCGTGGACGGGCGGTACCACGACGAATACCAGATGGCGTGCCGGGTGCGCGCGGCCTGAGGCCCGGGGCGCAGCGGCGTGCCGCAGTGGCCTCCACGCCGACCCGAGCGCCTTTGACTTTCGCTGAACACATGCCGCGGCGCCACGGACAAACATCGACCGATCGATATTAATTCAATAGCAATACTCCTTAGTGGAATATGCGCTAGAGGCCAATTTCATGCAGATCCCTCCACCGTCCACCACGCGGGCAGCAGGCGCTGCACCTCGGCCCGCGCGAACCGGTCGTCGATGAGGTGCACCACGCCCTCGTCGCTGGGCGAGCGGATCACGCGGCCGGCGGCCTGCACGACCTTCTGCAGGCCGGGATAGAGGTAGGTGTAGTCGTAGCCTTCGCCGAAGAGGGCGTGCATGCGCTGGCGGATCTGCTCGTTCACCGGGTTCATCTGCGGCAGCCCCAGGGTGGACAGGAATGCGCCGATCAACCGCCGCCCCGGCAGGTCGATGCCCTCGGAGAACGCGCCGCCCAGCACCGCGAAGCCGATGCCTTGCCCGCCTTCGGTGAACCGCGCGAGGAATTCGCGCTGTTCGGCTTCCTGCATGCGGCGCGACTGGCACCAGTGCGGCACTTCGGGGTGGCGCAGCGCGAACGCCTCGGCCACCTGCTGCAGGTATTCGTAGCTGCTGAAGAAAGCCAGGTAGTTGCCCGGCCGCTCGGCGAACTGCCGCGCCATCAGTTCGGCGATGGGCTGCAGCGATGCGGCCCGGTGCGGGTAGCGCGTGGAGATGTGCCGGGCCACGGACACGCGCAGCTGCGCGGCCTGGAAGGGCGAGGCCACGTCCACGCCCGCATGGCTGGCCGGCAGGCCGAGCAGGTCGGCGTAGTAGCGCGCCGGCTGCAGCGTTGCGGAAAACAGCGTGCTGGTGTGCGCCGCCGCAAAGCGCGGCGCGAGGAACGGGGCCGGCACCACGTTGCGCAGGCAGACCACCGAACTGCCGGGCGCGCCGCCAGGGCTGCGGGCCACGTCCACCATCGAATGCGTGTCCAGGCAGTCGGCCAGCCGCTGGGTGTGCAGCAGCTCCAGGTAGAAGGCCTGCAGAGCCGGGTCCATCTGTTCGGGGTGTTCCGCGAAATGATCGGCCAGCGTGCTGCCGCACTGCTGCAAGGCGGCCAGCAGCGCGGCGGGAAAGGCGTCGTGCACGGCATAGGGCGCGGGTTGCGCCTTGTCGAGCGCCACCCAGGCGCGGCGCACCTTGTCGAGGGCTTTCTTCACCGCGGGCACGCGGGCCGCGGTGTCCGAATGACGCGCCTGGTAGAGCGAATCGGGCAGCAGTTCGGCGGTGTACATGCGGCGGCCGCGTTCGACGAGGTTGTGCGCCTCGTCCACCAGCACCGCCACGCGCCACTGGTTGGCCTGCGTGAGGCCGTGCAGCAGCGCGCCCGCGTCGAAGTAGTAGTGGTAGTCGCCCACCACCACATCGGCCCAGCGGGCGAGTTCCTGCCCGAGGTAGTAAGGGCAGATGCCATGGGCCAGCGCGGCATCGCGCACGTGGGACTGGTCCAGCAGTTGCCCGCCTGCACTGTCCGAAGGTGCCGGAGCCAGGGCCGCGGCGCGCGCGGCGGGCAGCCGGTCATAGAAGCCGCGCGCCAGCGGGCACGATTCGCCGTGGCAGGCCTGGCCGGGGTGCTCGCAGGCTTTTTCGCGGGCGATCAGTTCGAGCACGCGCAGCGGCAGGCCGGCAGGGCCGGGCGCGTTGGCTGCGCTCGAAGCGATTGAAACAGGGGCATCGGGCGATGCTGATGCCGGCACCGGCTGCGCCATCGCGATGCGGGCCAGCGCGTCCAGCGCCACCTGCCGGCCCGAGGTCTTGGCGGTGAGGAAGAACACCTTGTCCAGCCGCTCGCCCGGCGCCGCCTTGAGCAGCGGAAACAGCGTACCCACCGTCTTGCCGATGCCGGTGGGCGCCTGCGCGAGCAGGCAACGGCCGGCGGTGGCGCTGCGGTACACGGCCTCGGCCAGGGGCCGCTGGCCGGTGCGGAAACCGCCGAACGGAAACACCGCCGCGCGCAGCGCCGCATCGCGCACGGTGCGGTGAGCAGCCTCCTGCTCGGCCCAGCTCAGAAAGCGCTCGCATTGCGCCTCGAAGTGGGCACGCAGCGCATCGGCCGTGCAGGGCTCGACCAGCACTGTCTCTTGCTGGCTGCCGATGTCGAAGTACACCAGCGCCACGTCGATGCGCGCCAGCTGCCGCGCCTGGCACAGCAACCAGCCATACACCTTGGCCTGCGCCCAGTGCAGGGCGCGGTGGGAGGCGGGCTGGCGGTCCAGCCGGCCCTTGAAGGTCTTGACCTCGTCCAGCCGGCAGGCGGCGGGATCGAAGCCGTCCGCACGGCCCCGCACGCGCAGGTGGCGGTGCTGGCCCTCCAGGGCCACCTCGCTTTCATAGCCCGGCCCGGCACCAGCGCCCCGCCCCGCCATGCGCCGCTGCGCGACGGTGGCATGGCCGGCGATGCCTTCCAGCGCAGTGGGCGCGGGCGTGAAGCGCAGGTCCAGGTCGCCCTGCTTGGCCGTGAACTCGCACAGCTCGCGCACGGCCACGGTGTACATCAGTCAGCGCCTTCGCACGGGCTGGGCGGAATGCCGTCGCCCAGCAGCGCCTGCACGGGCTCGCCCTCGCTGCGCAGCGGTGTGGCCTTGCACAGCGCCATCCAGACCGCGAACGGCAGGCTGCAGCGCGCATGGCGTGCGGGCCGCAGCAGCTCGAAGCGGCCGGTGTCGATCTCGCCGTGCAGCACCCACACGCCGAACTGCTCGGGAATCTCTTCGGGCTCGGCCACGCCGGCGGGAAAGACGTAATAACCCTCTTCGCAGAGCCACTGGTAAGCCTGCCGCTTGGCCGCGTGCCGCAGGTCCGACAGCAGGTCGGCCCGGCTGGCCTTCACCTCGTGCACCATGGGCTGCAGGTAGGCCGGCACGGTGGTGTTGCGCACCGAAAACAGGTCGGGCCGCGCCATGCGCCACACCTGGGCGGCGGCGCGGGCCGGGGCGGTGTCGGCCTCGTCGCCCCAGAGCAGCCCCACCGAGGGACGGGGGCCAGGGGGCGCCGCCAAGGCATCGGCCAAGGTGGGCTCGACGGCTGCGGGGATGGCGGACGGCGCGGGCAGGACGGCCGGCAAAGGCTCGATGGCCGCGCGCAGCGACAGTTCGCGCCACACGATGCGGCCGGCGGCCAGCAGATGCTCGGCGAACCGCTGGGCCAGGCGGTCGTGGGCGCTCAAGGCCCGCAGCCCGCGCTGGCGCGCATCGGCCAGCCACTGGATGCCCGCGTCGGTCAGCCGCAGCACCGTGTGCCCCTGCGGCGCCATGTGCTGCGCGACCATGCCAGCGGCGAGCAGGTCGATCTCCAGCGCGTCCTGGCAGGGCCAGCCGGCGGAGCGCCAGATCTGCATCAGGCGGGTGCGGTGGGAACGGGTGAGCTTGGGCTCGGACATGCGGATGGCTTTTTGGGGAGCGGTGACACCTTGGGAGGCTGGCGAAGCACCGCACAGGGAGGAAAGGCACTGATTATAAAAACAGTGCTTGCGGCACCGCATGCGCCGCTGTCCCACACCCACGCCGCACGGGGTGTTACGCCACGTGGCGGACGTGCGGTGTAACTTGGGCGCTTTCTCGCCCCGCGGCCTGCGCGCCACGGTGACACCGCACTTTCTTTGATTGCCCCATCTGCCACGCATGCAGCCCATTGCCCTCTCGCGCTTTCGCCTTTTCGTTCTGGCCTGGACCACGTTGCTCCTGGCACTGCCCGCCTTGGCCACCCCTGCTGACGTGGTGGCTCCCGCGCCGTTGGTTGGGTCGGTGGGGCCGGCAGGAGGCACCACCACCGGACCGGCGGCACCACCCTGGGCCAAGGCGCTGCAGCGTGAATTGGAGCGAGTGGCCGCGCACAGCACCGCGGCCTTCGGCGTGCAGGTGCGCGATCTCGACACGGGCCAATCGTTTTCCTTCCATGGCGACGAGCGCTGGTATTTGGCTTCGTCCATCAAGGTGCCGGTGGCCATCGCCGTGCTGCGCGGCGTGGAGCGCGGCGACTACACGCTGGACACTGCCCTGACCCTGCGCGCCACCGATTACGTGGACGGCGCAGGCCCCGCCAAGAACCAGCCGGTGGGTGCGGCCTTGAGCGTGCGCTGGCTGCTGGAACAGATGATCGTCTACAGCGACAACACGGCCAGCGACATGCTCATCGACCTGGTGGGCCTGCGCGAGATCAATGCGCTGGTGCAGTCGGCCGTGCCGGGCGGCTTCGAGCGCATCACGCACCTGGCCGATGTGCGGCGCCAGGCCTACAGCCAGTTCACGCCCCAGGCCCTGCACCTGTCGGGCCGCGACTTCATCGCCCTGCAGCAGCAGCGCACCGAAGCCGACGTGAAGGCCACGCTGGCCCGCCTGCTGCGCCTGCCGCCCGACACGCTGCGCCCCGTGTCGCTGAACGAGGCCTACGAAACGTATTACGCCAGCGGGTTGAACTCGGCGCGGCTCGACGCCTATGCCGAACTGCTGGCGCAACTCGTGGAAGGCCGCCTGCTGGAGCCGCGCCAAACGGCCTATCTGCTGGCGGTGATGGAGCGCGTGAAGACCGGCACGCACCGGATCAAGGCCGGACTACCCACCGGTGCGCGCTTCGCCCACAAGACCGGCACGCAGCGCGCCCGAACATGCGACTCGGGCCTCGTCACGGTGCAGCGCCTGCCGAAAGACAAACGCATCATCGTGGTGGCCTGCACGCGCGGCGAACTGTCCACGGCCCGGTCCGACCGCACGCTACGCCAGGTCGGTGTCGCCCTCTGCCAGTCGGGCCTGTTGTCGGATGGAAAACCCCATGAACCTCCCTGCCAAACCGTGCCGAGCCGCGCTGCGCCCCTTGCTGCCGGTACCGCTGGCCCGGCCGGCCACGCTGGCCCTTCTGGCGCTGACGCTGGCGTGGACGACGAGCCCTGACGGCGCGCACGCCGCTCCGGCCTGGGCCGATGCCTTGCGCCAGCAGGTGGACCGCATCGAGCAGGCGACGCCCGGGCAACTGGGGATTTACGTCAAGCGGCTGGACAACGGCGAAACCTTCGAGCACGCCGCCGACCGCCCCTGGTACCTGGCGTCGTCCGTCAAGCTGCCCATCGCGATCAGCGTGCTGCAGGAGGTCGAAGCCGGCCGCCTGCGAATGAACCAGGAGCTCGTGCTGCAGGCCACCGACAAGGTCGATGGCTCGGGCGCCGTGGTGTGGCAGCCCGACGGCACACGGCACAACGTGCAGTCGCTGCTCAAACGAATGCTGATGGAAAGCGACAACACCGCCGCCAACCTGCTGATCCGCGCCGTGGGCGAAGACCCGCTCAACCAACGCGCCCAGGCGCTGCTGGGCGGCCGCGGCGTGGGCCGCATCACCAACTTCACCGAGGTGCGCTATCAGGTCTATGAGGAAGCGCACCCCGATGCGCGCCGGCTTTCCAACATGGACCTGGTGCGCATCGCCGGCGCCCCCGTGGGCCCCAAGCGCCTGCAGGCGCTGGCGCGCAGCCTCGATGTCGCGGCCGGTGCCTTGAACGTGAAAACGCTGGACGAAGCCTACGACCGGTACTACCGCCACCAGGCCAACACCGCCACGCTGGAAGGCTACGGCGCCATGCTGGAAAAACTGGTGCGCGGCCAACTCGTTTCGCCGGCACACCAGCAGTTGCTCTACAAGGACCTGAAGTTCGACACTTACGACGCCTACCGGCTCGAAGCCGGCCTGCCGCGCAGCGTGCGCTTCATCCACAAGACCGGTACCCAATTCCACCGCGCCTGCCACATGGGCGTGATCGATCCCCAGGACAACGGCCGCCGCGCCATCGTGGTGGCGGCCTGCGCGGAGGGCCTGGACGAGATGAAGGAAGCGGGCAAGGCCTTCGAGCAGATCGGCCGCGCGATCACGCAGACGATGCTGCAGGATCGGCTGGCGGCGAAAGGGGGGCGGCCCGTCGCTGCTCCGTGACGAGAGCGGACCACTGCTTGGGCCGCATGAAACGGTTCAAGGCGCTCGCTGATGGGGTTGAAAAGAACGGGGGGAAAGCTGCCCGAGCGGATGGACACGTGCCCGGAGGTCCGGCTGACACTGGCTCAAACGCGCCGCTTCCATCGCAGCCTGCGCCGGCTCAACGGCCAGCGCGACGAGCGCATACCGGTGCCGCACCAAGCCCCTTCCAGGCCACGTGTCCAATACGCCGTACTCAGCACTACACGCTGAAGCAGCCCTGACAGCCCGCGCTTCGCGCAAGGTCGCATATGCGCCCGCCACCACCGCTTGCAGTGCGGCGGCAGCAGGCTTCTCTGCAAATACTTGCCGCCGCGCGTCCCATTCCAGACGCTGAGCCGACACCTTGTCGGCGACATCGTCGGACGAAGAAAAGAACAGGGAAAGATGCACCGGCGCGCCGCGCATCGGAACCACCACCCGGGAAACATAGGGACCCTGAGGCTCGCTGCGGGACCAAGCGGTCTTCAATAGACCCGACGAGGCCACATACAACACGTGGCGGCGCTTGGGGTGGTCGAAACCGGCGGTCTGCGTTATCAACAAAGCCTGTGCATCGTCGGCTTTTCCGGGCTCCAAAGGAATGGTGCGGGCAGAGACGGTGACATTGCCTTCCTCTTCGCCCGTGGACCAGACCCGCGGTGCAGCACCTGGAGCCGGTTGCGCTGGCGCTGCGTTGGCAGGCCAGTCGAGCGCTATCGAGTCCAGCACGGAAGCGGCCTTGCCGTCTTGGGCCCCGCCCAGCTTGGCCTCACCACGGCCAGACAACAAGCGCACTTCGAACGGGCACGATGCGTTTTGGCAAGGGGCGAGCGAAAGCTCATAGATCGGCTGCCCATTGGGCGCCGGCATGGCTTTGACAGGGAAAGATTCCAGCACTTGTCGGGACGAAGCGCCCTCTGCGAAAGCACACGCAGGCATCGCCACGGCCCACAACGTCGTGCACCCCAGAACCACCGCCTTGCGGATCGCGTTGAAACAGCCCCCGAACACAGCACTGTGGCCAGCGACGAACCTTTGCGATCGCATGAGAACCATGGGCATAGGCCGCTGCTTCAACCGGGCGCTCAACCCGCTACTTCACCCTGGCTGCAAACCCGCAGCACCTCGGCCCCATACGCCTCCATCTTCTTCGCGCCCATGCCGCTGATGCCTTGCAGATCATCGAGGGTGGACGGGTTGCGCTCGGCGATGGCGGCCAGCGTGGCGTCGTGGAAGATCACGTAGGCCGGCAGGTTGTGCTCGCGGGCGACCTCGGCGCGCCAGGCCTTGAGGTTGATGAATCGCACCTGCGCGTCCGGGCCGAGGTTGGCTGCGGCGGCCGGTGGCGCGGTGCTGCGGCGTGTGCGTTTGGCGGGCGTGGCGGCGGTGGATTCGCGCAGTTGCACCGGCGTCTGGCCCTTGAGCACGGGGCGCGAGCCGTCGGTGAGGCTCAGAGTGTCGAAGCTGTGGCCGCTCTCCAGCATGACCTTGTGCAGGCCCACCGCGCCAGTGGCCAGCAGTTGGCGCAGCACGCCGCGCAACTGGGCTTCGGAATAGTCCTTGCCCAGGCCGAAGGTGGAGAGCTTGTCGTGGCCAAACTGCTTGACCTTCTCGGTGTCCTTGCCGCGCACGATGTCCATGATGTGGCCTGTGCCGAAGGTCAGGCCGCTGGCTTCGTGCACGCGGTAGATGGTGGACAGCAGCTTGCGGGCGGCGTCCGTGCCGTCCCACACCGCTGGCGGGTTGATGCAGTTGTCGCAGTTGCCGCAGGGCTCGGACGGCTCGCCGAAATAGCCCAGCAGGCGCACGCGGCGGCAGTCGGTGGCCTCGGCCAGGGCCAGCAGTGCGTCCAGCTTGCCGCGCATGACCTGCTTGAATTCCTCCCCGGCCGGGCTCTCGTCGATCATGCGGCGCTGGTTCACCACGTCCTGCAGGCCGTAGGCCATCCAGGCGTCGGCCGGCAGGCCATCGCGGCCGGCGCGGCCGGTTTCCTGGTAGTAGCCCTCGATGTTCTTGGGCATGTCCACGTGGGCGACGAAGCGCACGTCGGGCTTGTCGATGCCCATGCCGAAGGCGATGGTCGCCACCATCACGATGCCTTCTTCGCGCAGGAAGCGGTCCTGGTTCTGCTGGCGCACTTCGGGCGGCAGGCCCGCGTGGTAGGGCAGTGACTTGAGGCCCGCATCGACCAGCGCGGCGGACATTTCCTCGACGCGTTTGCGCGACTGGCAATAGACCACGCCGGCATCTTCGGGGTGCTCGCGCTCAATGAAGCGCAGCAGTTGGGCAAGCGGTTCTTTCTTCTCTTCGATGCGGTAGCGGATGTTCGGCCGGTCGAAGCTGCTGACGAAATGCTGCGCGCCTTCGAGCTGCAGCCGCTCCACGATGTCGGCCCGCGTGAGGGCATCGGCCGTGGCGGTGAGCGCGATGCGCGGCACGCCCGCATAGCGCTCGTGCAGCACGGTGAGCGCGCGGTATTCAGGCCGGAAGTCGTGGCCCCACTGGCTCACGCAATGCGCTTCGTCGATGGCGAACATCGACAGTTGCCCGCGCTGGTGCAGGCCGTCCAGCAGCTCCAGAAAGCGCGGCGTGGTCAGCCGCTCGGGCGCGGCGTACAGCATGGTGATGTCGCCGCGCGCCACGCGCTTTTCCAGTTCCTGGGTCTGCTGCCAGTCGAGCGTGGAGTTGAGGTAGGCCGCATCCACGCCCGCTTCGTGCAGCGCGCCGACCTGGTCGTGCATGAGCGCGATCAGCGGCGACACGACGATGGCCACGCCATGGCCCGCATCGCGCCGCACGATGGCGGGCACCTGGTAGCACAGCGACTTGCCGCCGCCCGTGGGCATGAGCACCAGCGCGTCGCCGCCGGCGATCACGTGCTCGACGATGGCCTGCTGGGGGCCGCGGAACTGGTCGTAGCCAAAAACGTCGTGCAGAACGAAATGCGCGGGAGACAAACTCGAATACTCTCTTTTTGATAGCTGCCAGCGCCTGATGGATAAGCGCTGAAGGCCAATTGAATGCTGGTATTTTCGCCGTGGCAATGCACGAAGCATCGGCGTGCCAGGCTGGGAAAGGCGCTTATTGTGCGCCGGGCCGACGGCTCAGCCGCGGTGCCGCATCTGCCGACGATTCGCAAAACGAATGGATCGCTCCGTTTATTCAATTGGACGCGAATGGCTGCCGCCGACAAGATGCCTTCAGCCCCGGCCACAGGGGCACGGCCTACCGACCCAGGAGACAAAAGACATGAAGCATCTCATTCCAGCCCTGCTGGCAGCCTGCGGCATCGCCGCCGCCATGCCACCCGCCCAGGCCCAGCAGCCCTACCCTAATGCCCCCATCACGATGATCGTGCCGTTCGCTGCCGGCAGCGGCACGGATTCGGTCGCGCGCACCGTGGGGCAAAAACTCGCCGAGCGGCTCAAGCAGCCTGTGCTGGTGGACAACAAGCCCGGTGCCAACGCGCAGGTGGCAGCGCAGATCGCCGCCAAGGCCAAGCCCGACGGCTACACGCTGTTCATGACGACGAACACCTCGCACTCGGCCAACCCGGCGCTGTACAGCCAGCTCAAGTACGACCCGATCAAGGATTTCACGCCCATCGCCCGCGTGGGCGAGTTGCCGTTCGCACTGGCGGTGCACCCGTCGGTGCCGGCCAAGACCCTGGCCGAGCTGATCGACTACGCCCGGGCCAATCCGGGCAAGCTGAGCTATGCCACGCCCAACAGCACCTCGCTGGTGGCGATGGAAAGCATCAAGCACATCGCCCAGGTGGATGTCTTGAGCGTGCCCTACAAGTCCAGCCCGCAGGCCATGACGGACCTGGTGGGCGGGCAGGTGCAGGTGTACGTGGCCGACCTGGGCTCGGGCAAGAGCATGCTCACGAGCGACAAGGTGCGCACGCTGGGAATCACCACGGTGCAGCCCTCGCCGCTGCTGCCGGGCGTGCCGCCCATCGGCCAGACGGTGAAGGGGTTCGACTTGACCTCGTGGAACGGCATCTTCGGCCCCGCCGGACTGCCGCCCGCCGTCGTGAACCGCATCAACACCGAGCTGCAGGCCGTGCTGGCCGAGAAGGACACGCAGGACAAGCTCGCGCAGATCGGTTTTCAGGTGTGGCCCAGCAAGACGCCGCAGGAGTTCTCGACTTACGTGGCCGACCAGTTGGCCCACTGGCGCACGCTGATCCAGCAGGCCCGCATCCAGCCTGAATAGAGCCAATCCCTGAGGCGCTGCGCGGCGCAGCATCCGCTCGCCTGGGCGGTGCCCTGCTGAAACGGTCGCCGGCTCTTTCTCCAGCGCCAAGGAACACGATATGCAAGAGACACCTTCTACCGCTCCAGGCAGCGGCCCGCTGGCAGGCGTGCGCGTGCTGGACCTCACCTCGGTGATCATGGGCCCGTTCGCCACGCAGATCCTGGCGCAGCTGGGTGCCGAAGTCATCAAGGTCGAAACGCCCGACGGCGACAACATGCGCCATGTCGGCCCGATGCACCACGCGGGCATGGGCCACATCTTCCTGCACGCCAACGCGGGCAAGCGCAGCATCGCGCTGGACCTGAAGCACCCCGAAGGCCGCGAGGCCGCGCTGCGCCTGGCCGAGGGCTGCGACGTGCTCATCAGCAACGTGCGGCCGCAGGCGCTGGCCCGGCTGGGGCTGGACCACGCCGCGGTGAGCGCGCGCAACCCGCACATCATCCACGTCAGTTGCTGCGGCTTCGACCAGGACGGGCCCGACGCCGCCCGCCCCGCTTACGACGACCTGATCCAGGGCGCCACCGGCGTTCCATGGCTGATGCAGCAATACGGCGCGCCCGAGCCGGCCTATGCGCCCACCACACTGTCGGACCGGGTCACCGGCCTGCACGCGGTGTACGCGGTGACGGCAGCGCTGTATGCGCGCGAAAAAACCGGCATGGGCCAGGCCATTGTGGTGCCGATGTTCGAGGCCATGGCGCAGTTCATCCTGGGCGACCACATGGCGGGGCTCACCTTCGATCCGCCGCGCGGCGACCCGGGCTACGCGAGGCTGCTGACGGCCCACCGCAAGCCTTACGCCACGGCGGACGGCATGCTGTGCGTGCTGATCTACAACGACAAGCACTGGCGCAGCTTTTTCGCGGCCATTGGCGAATCGCAAGGGCTGGCGCGAGACCCGCGCTTCGCCACGCACAGCGCACGCGCCACGCACATCGACGCGGTGTATGCCGAGGTGGCGCGCATCCTGCGCACGCGCACCACGGCCGACTGGCAAGCCCTTCTGGACGCGGCCGACGTGCCGAACATGCCGATGAATTCACCGGCCGATCTGCTGACCAACGCGCAGCTGCGCGCCACCGGATTTCTGCACGACAGCGTGCACCCCACCGAAGGGCCCATGCACGCCATGGCCCACCCCACGCGCTGGTCGGCCACGCCGCCGGCACGCACGCAGGCCCCGGCGCCGCAGTTGGGCGAGCACACGCGCGCCCTGCTGGCCGAAGCCGGTTACAGCCCCACCCACATCGAAGCCCTGCTGGCGCAAGGCGCCTGCCGTGCCGCCACCGGAGAACCCGCATGACACAGACCGCCACATCAACGCCTACCTTCACGCCCATCTCCACGCCGAACGCACCGCCCTCGCGCTACCTGGTGCGCACCGCGCAGGTGCCCAGCTACCAGCCCGCCAACCACCACCACACCTTCAATCAGCGCCTGATCGGCCCCGAGACCGTGGGCGCGCAGCAGATGGAAGTGCTGCTGGGCACCCTGCACAAGGGCGGGGGCGCCCTGCCCCATGCGCACCCGGGCATCGAGCAGGCCTGCTACCTGCTGGAAGGCACTGCCCGTGCCGAAGTGGCCGGCGAGGCCTTCGACATGCTGCCCGGCGACATGTGCTTCTTTCCGGCCGATCAGATGCACGTGTTCACCGTGACCAGCGACACGCCCGTGAAGCTGCTGGTGATCTACAGCCCGCCCTACGGCGAGTCGCCCGACAAGGTGATCCGCCCTGCCGCCGCCACCACTCCCGTTCCTGCGACCACCAACCCACCTGCTGCTGACGCATGAACTTCGCCCTGTCCCCCGAACACGCGCAGATCAGGGACGCCATCGAACGCGTGTGCGCGCCCTTCGACGCCGACTACTGGCTGCGCCGGGACCGCGAAGGCGGCTTTCCCGATGACTTCCACCGCGCGCTGGCCGATGCGGGCTGGCTGGGCATCGCCATGCCCGAGGCCTACGGCGGCGCGGGCCTGGGCATCAGCGAAGCGGCGCTGATGATGCACACCATCTCGGCCACCGGCGCCGGGCTGTCGGGCGCGTCGGCCGTGCACATGAACATCTTCGGCCTGCACCCGGTGGTGGTGTTCGGCACCGAAGCGCAGAAGGCGCGCTGGCTGCCGCCGCTGATCGCGGGGCAGGACAAAGCCTGCTTCGGCGTGACCGAGCCCAACACCGGCCTGAACACGCTCAAGCTCAAGACGCGCGCCGTGCGCAGCGAGGGCGGGCGCGGCGACCACTACGTGGTGCACGGACAGAAGGTGTGGATCAGCACGGCGCAGGTGGCCAACAAGATCTTGCTGCTGGCACGCACCACGCCGGTGGAGGAATGCACCGGCACCGAAGGCCTGAGCCTGTTCTACACCGACCTGGACCGCAGCACGGTGGAGGTGCGCGAGATCGACAAGCTCGGCCGCAAGTGCGTCGATTCGAACCAGGTGTTCATCGACGGGCTGCGCATTCCGCTGGAGGACCGCGTAGGCGAGGAAGGCAAGGGCTTCAGCTACATCCTGCATGGCCTGAACCCCGAGCGCATCCTGATCGCGAGCGAGGCCGTGGGCCTGGGCCGCGCGGCGCTGGCGCGCGCCGCGGGCTATGCCAACGAACGCGAGGTGTTCGGCCGGCCCATCGGTCAGAACCAGGGCATCCAGCACCCGCTGGCGCTGTCGTGGATGGAACTGGAGGCCGCGCACCTGATGGTGCAAAAAGCTGCCTGGCTGTACGACCAGCACCTGCCCTGCGCGGCCGAGGCCAACGCCGCCAAGTACCTGGCGGCCGAGGCCTGTTATCACGCCTGCGAGCGGGCCATCTTCACCCACGGCGGCATGGGCTACGCGAAGGAATACCACGTGGAGCGCTACCTGCGCGAGTCGTGGATACCGCGCCTGGCGCCGGTCAGCCCGCAGCTCATCCTGTGCTTCATCGCCGAGAAGGTACTGGGACTGCCGAAGTCGTATTGACCGGCCAGGGCGCGGCGCATTCGCGGTGGTGGTGCGATGCAACGCAACGCAACGCAAAGTGCTGGTCAACCGCGAACAGCGCGCTGGCATCATGGCCGCCATGAAACTGCATTTGCTGCGCTACTTCGCCGTGCTGGCCGAAGAACTGCATTTCGGCCGCGCCGCCGAGCGCCTGGCCATCACGCAGCCGCCGCTGAGTTCTGGCATCAAGGCCCTGGAAGACGAGCTGGGCGTCAAACTGTTCGAGCGCACCAGCAAGCAGGTCGCGCTGACGCCTGCGGGCCACGCGTACCTTGCCGAGGTGCGCGTGGTGCTGGACCGCGTGGCGCGCGCTGGCGAAACGGCCCGCGCCGTGGCCGCCGGGCAGCGCGGTCGCCTGGACATCGGGTTCACCGGCTCCATGGTGTACCGCGACATGCCTGCCATCGTGCGGGCCTTCGGCGAACGGGCACCCGGCATCGAGGTGAACCTGCGGGAGATGTCTTCGGGCGAGCAGCTCGAAGCGCTGCTGCACCGCCAGCTGCATGCCGGCTTCATCAACACCAGCGTGGTGCCCGACCGGCTGCGCAGCCTGCCGCTGGCCGAGGACCATTTCGTGTGCTGCCTGCCCGAAGACCACGCCATGGCAACGGCGCCCGCCGTGGACCTGCGCGCGCTGGCGGCCGAAACCTTCGTGATGTTCTCGCGCGACGTGGCACCCGCCAACCACGACAACGTGATCGCCCTCTTCCACCGCGCCGGCATTCACCCCCACACGCGCCACGCCACGCGCCAGTGGCTTACCGTGGTCGCGCTGGTGGCGCTGCGAATGGGGGTGGCGCTGGTGCCCGCCTCCATGGCACAGGCCGCTGTAAAAGGCGTGCGCTTCGTGCCCATCGCGCATCTTCACCACCCTACGGTGGGGGTGCTGGCATGGCATGCGGACGCGGCGGTGCCTGCGCTGCAGGTTTTTCTGGAGGTGGCGGCGACGGCGGCGGTGGCGTCATCCCGCCAGGAAAGCGCGGACAGCTGATTGCCGAAGGCAAGGGGCGGCTCGCAGGCCGCCCCATCTCTCAGCGGCTCTTCAGCAGGAACCGGCGGTGCAGCGGCTGCAGCGGCCGTGCATTGAAGGGATACACGCGCTCGAACGCATCGATCTGCGCCGCAGAGACTTGCAGGGGCGCCTTGAGCACCACCCAATCCACGGTTTCGGTGCACGGCGGCGTCGTGAGCGAGCCCTCGTAGCGGAAGAAGCGGCGGTGCTTCTGGACCGGCAGAAAGACGCTCGCCTTCACCGAGGCGTTGGCAACCGGCTGGGTCTGGCCTTTGCCCTTGGGCATGGCATCCAGCACCCGCTGGAAAGCGGGGTTGGCCTTGCCCGTTTCGAAGAAGATCGCCAGCACGCCCAGTGTGCCGTCCGGGCCCTGGTGAACGATGTGGGCTTCCATGGGGAACCGGCGGCCATTGAGCAGGTGCTCGCTGGGGTGGTGGAAATGGATCTGCAGCGCGGCGTAGTCGCGGCCTCCGGTGCGCATCGTTCCCCCGTTCGGGAGGTCCAGCTGGATGGAATGCCCGGTATTGCGCACCGCCATCGGCACCGCCCGGTAGTCGAGCAGCAAGGGGCCCAGATCGGCCGAAACCGCATGCTGCAGATCGACCGGGCTGTTTTGCTGCCCGCTGCCGCACAGCGCGTTTTCCTTGGCCAGGTCTGCCCAGTGCTCGGCCCCCTCCGGTCCGGTGTAGCCCCACTCATGCCCATCGTGCTGCGTGGTTTCGTGCGATTCGACCGGTGCTGCGGCAGGCAGCTCTGGCGTCTGCGCGCCGCTGGCCCCTGCCCAGATGGCTGCCACGCAAAGGCACAGGGGTCGAATCCGGCGCATGAAAGAAGGCTGGGCGTAGTGAAGGGGCATGGGGAACTCCGAAGAGCAAGAAGGCATGAATGAAGAAAGCCAGGTGAAGCGGGTCGCTCCACCAGATCGCCATGTTACTCATCCATACATTTATCCAAGCTCTGGCACGTCGCCATGCCCCTGCCGCAGGCCAACCCCGCCGCGGTTCTTACAATTCGGCCATGCAGCAGATTACCTACACCCGCGGACAGCAGTTGCCTGAAATACTGGCCCGACGCATCGCCATCCTCGACGGTGCCATGGGCACCATGATCCAGCGCTTCAAGCTGGGCGAGGCCCAATACCGCGGCGAGGGCTATGCCGGCCCGGACGGCACGGGTGACCGGTTCAAGGACTTCCCACGCGACGTGAAGGGCAACAACGAGCTGCTGAGCCTCACGCGGCCCGACGTGATCCGCGACATCCATGAGCGCTATCTGGCGGCCGGCGCCGACCTGATCGAGACCAACACCTTCGGCGCGACCACCATCGCGCAGGAGGACTACAAGATGGCCGACCTGGCGCGCGAGATGAACCTCAAGTCCGCCCAGCTGGCCCGCGCCGCGTGCGACAAATATTCGACGCCGGACAAGCCCCGCTTCGTGGCCGGCGCCCTGGGCCCGACCCCAAAGACCGCCAGCATCAGCCCCGACGTGAACGACCCGGGCGCGCGCAACGTCGATTTCGAGCAACTTCGCGCGGCCTACTACGAGCAGACCGAGGCGCTGGTCGAGGGCGGTTCGGACGTGCTGCTGGTCGAGACCATCTTCGACACGCTGAACGCCAAGGCGGCGCTCTTTGCGATCGATGAGTATTTCGAAGCGAGTGGCGAGCGCCTGCCGCTCATCATCAGCGGCACCGTGACCGACGCGTCCGGCCGCATCCTGTCGGGCCAGACGGTGACGGCGTTCTGGCACAGCGTGCGCCATGCCCGCCCGCTGGCCGTCGGCCTGAACTGCGCGCTGGGCGCCACGCTGATGCGCCCCTACATTCAGGAGTTGAACCGCGTGGCGGGCGACACGTTCATCAGCTGCTACCCCAACGCCGGCCTGCCCAACCCGATGAGCGACACGGGCTTCGATGAGACACCCGAGGTGACGAGCCGTCTGGTGCACGAATTCGCGGCCGAAGGGCTGGTCAACATCGTGGGTGGCTGCTGCGGCACCACGCCGGACCACATCGCGGCCATCGGCCGGGCCGTGGCGCCCGTGCCGACGCGCAAGCTGTTCTACCCCGAAGCGGCCTGAGATAAGCACATTCGCGGCGCTTTTTCGCGTCGCGCAAGGTGGCGCTGTGAGGGCCACGTAGCGGTCACGCCGCTTTCCTACCGGGCCGGCGGCGGTTCGCCCTTACGATCCGCCGTCCCCACTCCGATGGCCTGCCGTGCGGTCCTTGCGCATCCAATTGCTTCTTTTCTGGGCCTTTCTGCTCGCCGCCTGCGCCTTGGTCGCCGCGATCATCGTGGTGCTTTACCAGACCGGCTCCGGGGCCCAGGTGGCCGCGAGCAGAACACGGGCCCTGCAGGCCTGCGAGGACATCGCTACACGCTACGCCAAGTCGGTGCCCACGGCGGCGCCCGAGGCGCCCCAGGCCGATCTGCTGCGCGTGCTGCTGCATGTGGTGCTGCTGGAGGTGCCGCAGGTGGAGGGCGGCGTGTGGAGTGCCGGCAGCGGCATGCTCGCCTATGCCTATCCCACCTACGAAGGCAGCGGCGTCAAGGCCGATGTGCCGGCCGCCGAGGCACCGCTGATCGTCGAGCTGGCTAAGCAAGCCGGTAATGCGGGCCAATCCGTGGTGAACCTGGTGCGCGGCAGCCGCGAAGTGCTGATCGTCGCGGCCTGCCCGCTGTCCGCGCACCCCGGCACCGCCGTGTGGACGATGACGCGGGCCCATGCCGGCGCGATCGCCGCGCAGGAAACCCTGCGCATCGGCATCGCCGTGCTGGCACTGCTGGTGGTGGCGTCGGGTGCGTGGCTGGGCTGGATGCTGCTGCGCGGCCTGCGCCAGGTGCGCCGCCTGGAAGGCGCGCTGGCGGACGCACCGGCCGATGCGGTGCCTCGGCTGGAGCGCACAGGCATTCGCGAGCTGGACCGCGTCGTCGATGGCGTCAACGCCTTCGGCACCCGCCTGGAAGAGGCCCGCGCCCGGCTGAAGGAGGCACTCGCCCAGCGCCACCGCGACCTGCGCCTGACGGCCCTGGGCCGAATGACGGCGTCGGTGGCGCATGAAATCCGCAACCCCATCGCCGCCATGCGCCTGAAGGCCGAAAACGCCCTGGCTGCGCCGCCCGCCCGCCATGCCGATGCATTGGCCGCCATCGTGACGCAGATCGACCGGCTGGAGGGCCTGGTGCAAAGCCTGCTCTCGCTGGTGCAGCCTTTGAATCTCAGCCCCGTCACCGTGCCCCTGGGCCCGTGGCTGCAGGAGCGGCTGGACACGGCCCGGCCCGCAGCGCAAGCCCGCGGTGTGCGGCTGGCACTGCAGGGCGATGCTGCGGCCGAAGCGCGGTTCGACCCCGTGCATGCCGCCCGCGCCATCGACAACCTGCTGGACAACGCGGTGCGCCACGCACCGGCCGGTGGCCAGGCTGTGCTGTCGGTGCAGGTGGACGCCGCCCGCGCCCTTTGCACGTTGGAAGTCGAAGACGACGGCCCGGGGGTTCCCGAAGACTTGCAGGCGCAGCTTTTCGAACCCTTTGCCACCGGCCGCGCCGATGGCAACGGGCTGGGGCTGGCCCTGGCCCGCGAAGTGGCGCTGGCCCACGGCGGAGACCTGCATTACGCGCCGCGCGAAGGCGGTGGCGCTCGTTTCATTCTGGAGTTGCCATGGCACGCCTCTTAGTCGTCGATGACGACGCTGCCTTCCGCGAATCGCTGGTCGAAACCCTGCAAAGCCTGGGCCACGAGGTGCATGCGGCCGATGGCGGCGAACAGGCTTTGCGCCGGGTGGAAAGCCACCGCTACGGCGCCATCTTCCTGGACCAGCGCATGCCCGGCATGGACGGCCTGCAGACGCTGGCGGCCCTGGCCGCGCGCACGGTGCGGCTGCCGCCCGTGCTGGTGCTCACGGCCTATGCCAGCGGCTCCGGCACCATCGAGGCGATGCGCCTGGGGGCGTTCGACCATCTGACCAAGCCGGTGAGCCGCGCGGCGGTGGCCGAGGTGCTGGAGCGCGCCTTGCGCTCCGAGGCCGACGCCAGCACCACGGCGGCCGCGCCAGCAGCGCTGCCCGACGCGCAGGAGGACGGCGAGCTCATCGGCATCAGCGAGTCCATGCGCGAAGTGCACAAACGCATCGGCATGGCGGGCGCCAGCGACGCGCCCGTGCTGATCGAAGGCGAAACCGGTACCGGCAAAGAGCTGGTGGCGCGCGCCCTGCACCGGCACTCCGCGCGCGCGGCCGGTCCGTTCGTGGCGGTGAACTGCGCCGCGATCCCGAAAGAGCTGCTGGAAAGCGAACTGTTCGGCCACGTGAAAGGCGCCTTCACCGGCGCGGCAGCCGAGCGGCCGGGGTGCTTTCGTGCGGCCGATGGCGGCGTGCTGCTGCTCGACGAGATCGGTGACATGGCGCCGGAAGTACAGGCCAAGCTGCTGCGTGCGCTGCAGGAGGGCGAGGTGACGCCGCTGGGCAGCCACCGGCCCGTGAAGGTGAACGTGCGCGTGCTGGCCGCCACGCACCGCGACCTGGCCGCCGCAGTGCAGGAAGGGCGCTTTCGCGAGGACCTGCGCTACCGGCTGGACGTGCTGCACATCGTGCTGCCACCGCTGCGCGAGCGCCTGGCCGACATCGTGCCGCTGGCCGAGCACTTCCTGCGGGGCGCCGCGGCGCCGCAGCCCGCCAAGCGCCTGTCGGCAGACGCCGCACGCGCGCTGCTGGACCACGCCTGGCCCGGCAACGTGCGCGAATTGCGCAACGCCATGGAGCGCTGCAACGCGTTGCAGCGCGGTCCGGTCATCGGGGCCGCCGACCTGGGGCTGAAGGCATCGCCGGGCAAGGCGGATGGCCGCGACAGCAGCGCTGCCGATGGCCTCTTGCCCGCTGCCTGGCTGGAAGGGTCGCTGCCCGAGGCGGTCGAACGGCTGGAACGCTGCATGCTGGAACACGCGCTGCAGCAGGCACAGGGCAACCGGTCGCTGGCGGCACGCCGCCTGGGCATTCACCGCCAACTGCTTTACAGCAAGCTGTCGCAATACGGCATCGAATGATGGCGGGGGTGTCTTCAAAGCGGACAAGCTGTCGCCCATCCACCCACACGGAACGCCCCACACAACACGCAAGCCTTTGATTCATAAGGGTTCTTGCGTTGGCACGCGTCTTGAGAGAGTGAAGGCATCACCACTCGAAAGGATGACTTTCATGACGCTCCACTCCCTGCTTCGCACCGGTCTGATCGCCGCCGCACTGGCCGCTGCCAATGCCCACGCACAACTGCCGCCCCCCGCCCCGCCAGGAGGTCCCGGCCCCCTGGCACAGGCCCCCGTGGCCGAGCAGTCGGCGACCGCAAGCGGCCGGCTGCAACGCTGGCTGCCCAACCCGAACGGCGAAGCCGATGGCCTGCTGCTGCAGGACGGCACGCAGATCGCGTTTCCACCCCACCTGTCGGACACGCTCACCGCGTGGCTGCACCCCGGCGACCCGGTGGAAGTGACGGGCTCGCACCGCCCCGACGCACCGGTGCTGCGCGCCGAAACCTTCCAGTCGCAAGGCCGCACGGTGCAGGACACGCCGCCCACCCCCGGCCAGCGCCCCCTGCCGCCCCAGCGCGAAGCCCTGGCGCCGCTGCAGGCCAACGCCCGCGTCGCCCAGGTGCTGTTCAACAGCCGCGGCGATGCACATGGCCTGCTGCTGGAAGACGGCGTGGTCGTTCGCTTTCCTCCGCACATGGGCGCGTCGGTCGCAGCCCTGCTGAAGCCCGGCGCCACCGTGGCAGTGCGGGGCTGGGGCACCCGCAATGCACTGGGCACCGGCATGGAGGCGGCTCAGATGGGCGCCACGCCGGACACCCTGCAGGACATGCTGGGCGGCCCGATCGGTGCCCCCGCCCTGCGCCCATGACGCGCCCCTGGCCGGCGCTGCATCGCGCTTGCCTTCCTTCCATGTTCAGCATTCAAAGAAAGCACCTAACACCATGAGCAAGCCCTACGAAACCATCGAGGTCTGGACCCTTGAAGGCCCATTCCAGCACGCGCTGTACAGCCCGCGCGGCGACATCGAAGGCGTGATGATCGACGTAGACGGCGTCCCTGCGCAGTTCGTCTTCGGCAAGCACGACGACCGCGCCGTGCGTGCCGTCGAAGCCCTGCGCGCCGGCCAGCGGCTGGTCGTTGACGGCACGGTGGCGGCGCCCCCGCCCCACGGAGAGGCGGCGCACGAGGTGTACGCCTTCGAGCGGCTGGCTTCCATCGACGGAAAGCCGTTCTCGCCGGACGATGCCCCCCGCGAGGTCAAAGGCCGCGTCGCCCGCATCCACCACGCCCGCCATGGCGAACCCAACGGCGTGGTGCTGGACACGGGCGACTTCATCCACACCCGGCCCGACGGCTATGTCCACCTGGCCCTGAAGCCAGGCGACGCGGTGACCGCCAGCGGACCCGCACGGCCGCTGCGCGGAAACGCCGAGGCCCACGTGATCGAGGCGCACACCGTCAACGGCCAGGCCGTGCCGGCCAAGCCCGCGCCCCGGTAACCGCCATGGCCACCGTGCACACCGTCCCGGGCGCCCTCTCTGCGCCCCATGCCGCCACCGCCGGGGTGTCCCTGACCGCCCTCGCCGGGATGGCGTTCTTCATGGCGGACGTGCGCGATGGCCTGGGGCCGTTCCTGGCCACCTACCTGCAGACGCAGCGCATTGACCAGACGATGATCGGCATCGTGCTGTCCGCCGGGGGGCTCGCCGCCATGGCTGCCACGCCGCTGGCAGGCGCCTTGGCAGACCGCACGCGCGCCAAGCGCGCCCTGGTGGCCGTCTGCGCATTGATCGTTCTGGGCGCGAGCGCCGCCGCGTTCCTGACGCGGTCGCCCGGCGTGCTGGTGCTGTCGCAGGTGCTCACCGGCGCGGCCGGGGCGGTTCTGGCGGCAGCCCTGGCGGCGATCACCCTGGGCCTGGCGCGCAGCCAGGGCCTGCGCCACCAGACGGGCCGCAATGAGGCCTACAGCCACGCGGGCAACATCGTCTCCGCACTCGGCGCGGCTGCGCTTGCGCACTGGATGGGCGCACCGTGGATGCTGGTCGTGATGACCGCCATGGCCGTGGGCGCGCTGGCGTGCCTGCGAGCGATCCGGCCCGGCGACATCGACCATGTGGCCGCGCGGGGCGGCGAAGCGGCGAGCACGCCGCCCGTGTCCACCTCCGTTAACGCCAACGCAACCGCCGCCGTGGCGCCGGAGGGTTGGCGTGCCTTTCTGGGCCACCGTGCCCTTTGGTGCTTCGGGCTGGCCTGCGCGCTTTTTCACCTGGGCAACGCCGCCATGCTGCCGCTGCTGAACCAGCGCCTTGCTGCCACGGTGCCCGGATCGTCCCCGCTGTTGTGGACAGGCATCGCCATCGTCGTCGCGCAACTGACCATGGTGCCGGTGGCGCTGTGGGTGTCGCGCAGCCGGCGCTGGGACCTGGAGGTGTTCGTCTATGCCGCCATCCTCGCGCTGCCAATTCGCGGCGTGATCGCCTGGGCCATTCCGGACGCCTGGGCCAACATTCCCGTGCAGGTCCTCGATGGCCTGGCTGCCGGCGCACTGGGCGTGGCCACGCCGCTGATGGTGGAGCGCTACGTGCGGGGCAGCGGCCGCTACAACACCGCGCTGGGGCTGGTGATGACGCTGCAGGGCGTGGGCGCGGCGATCAGCCCGGCCGTCGCCAACAGCATCGTCGGCACACAAGGGCATTTCGGGCTGGCCTTTGCCGTGCTCGCAGGTTGCGCGGTGCTCGCCCTCCCGGTCTTCTGGCTGGCGCAGCGGGCTGCTTCGACGAGGCCCATCCCCGCAGCCGCCGCGCGCCCGGCTGCGGCTTGAGGCGACGCCATCTCGCCGTTTTGCGGGTTGGCTGACGCGGGCGCCCAGCCCTGCCTGCCGTCAGAGGTTCGAGACGCAGGCTTGCCCTGGCGGCGCACGCGCGCCACCATGCGCATTCTTTCGCGGCACGCCGTGCCGCCTCGGAGCCACCTGCCAGAAAGGAAGACTGCTGCCATGGCCCACGCCACGCATGAGGTGTTTAACCAATTCAACGAGATCGCCGACTACGATCTGCTCGCCACCGACGCCGCGCTGCAGGAAGCCCTGTCGCGGGCCGGAGCCGAAAGCCGGTTGCCCGCGCTGGGCGCCTATGCCCGCCAGCTGGGTTCGGCCGAAACCTACGCCCTGGCCGAGCAGGCCAACCGCCACACGCCCGCGCTGCACCGCTTCGACAGCCGGGGCCGGCGCATCGACCGGGTCGAGTTCCACCCCGCCTGGCACGCGCTGATGGCGCTTTACCGCGCGCAGGGCCTGGTATCGATGCCCTTTGAAGACGGTGCGCAGCCCGGCCGCTGGGCCGCCTGGGCAGCGGGGTTCTACCTGCACGGGCAGGTGGAGCAGGGCACGCTGTGCCCGGCCACCATGACGCAGGCCGCCATTCCCCTGCTGCGCCGCGAGCCAGCGCTCTGGACCCTGCTAGGCGAGCGGCTGCACAGCCGTGTCCATGACCCGCGCGACGTGCCCGTGTCCGAAAAATCCAGCGTCTGGCTCGGCATGGGCATGACCGAAAAGCAGGGTGGCTCGGACGTGCGCGCCAACACGACCGTCGCCATGCCCATCGGCGCGGGCGGGCGTGGCGGCGAATATCGGCTCAGCGGGCACAAGTGGTTTTTCTCCACCCCGCAAAGCGATGCCCATCTGGTGGTGGCCCGCACGGGCGAACGCGGCCCGTTCGCCTGCTTCTACGTGCCGCGCTGGCGCCCGGACGGCAATCTGAACGGCGTGCATGTGCAGCGCCTGAAGGACAAGGTGGGCAACCGCAGCAACGCCAGCGGCGAGGTCGAGTTCCAGGACGCCTGGGGACTGCTGGTGGGCGAGGAAGGCCGGGGCATTCCCACGCTGATCGAAATGGCCTCGTACACCCGCCTGAATTGCGTCGCCGGCAGCGCCGCCATCTTGCGGCAGGCCACGGTGCAAGCCCTCGCCTATGCCCGCCGCCGCCACGCCTTCGGGCGCGCACTGGCCGAGCAACCGCTGATGCGCACCGTGCTGACCGATCTGGCGCTGGAGAGCGAAGCCGCCTTGGCGCTGCTGATGCGCCTGGCCGAAGCGTTCGAGCATGAGGATGACAGCCCCTTGCAACGCGCCTGGAAGCGCGTGATGACCCCGGCCGCGAAGTTCTGGGTGTGCAAGCGCGGGGTGGAACTGTCGGGCGAGGCCATGGAGGTCTTCGGCGGCAACGGATATGTGCAGGACGGTGTGATGGCACGCCTCTTTCTTGAGTCGCCCGTGAACTCGATCTGGGAAGGCTCGGGCAACGTGATGTGCCTGGACGTGCTGCGCGCCCTGGCGCGTGAACCCGAAGCCGCTTCGGCACTGCTGCAGGACTTCGCCGACGCCGCGGCTGGCGAGCCGAGAATCCTCGCCGCGCTCCAGCCGCTCGAAGGCCTGCTGGCCCTATCGCCCGAACAGCTGGAGTCCCTGGGCCGCCAGCTCGTGCAGCGCCTGGTGCTGATGGCGCAAGCCTGCCTGCTGCGCCGCCATGCGCCTCAGGCGGTGGCGGATGCCTTCGCGGCCACCCGGCTGGAGGATGGCGGCGCAGGACGCGTCGTGGGCGCCATCGACACACGCGCGGTGAACACCGGCAAGATTCTGGAACGGGCGTTTCCGGTGTGATCCGCCCCGCGGCGCCCTTCGCGCCATGGCGCGCGGCTTCGCGCGGCCGCCCGGCGCGCTGCCAGCGCTGCCGCAGCATGCGGCGGCATCCGCCACGGCCAGCTGTTGGCCTCTGCGCCACCCGTCCGCAAAACGCCCCATGCTCCCCATCCCCACACGCCCCTCTTCCCCCTCAGCGCGACCGGACGTTTCCGGCGAACCTGCAGCACCTGAGGCTCCAGGCCGCGCGCCTTCGCGCTCTCCATCGCCCCGCCTGCGGCACGGCACGCTGTCCTCCCGCCCAGGCACGCCCGCGCCGCCTGGCACGCTGATGGCGCCACGGCTCCCCGGACCTGGCAGGTCCAGCTCCAGTGAACGACTGCAAGCCCTCATGCGCCAGCAGGCCAAAGAGTTCGGCATCGAGATGGATCGGGATTCGGACTCAAACTCGGACTCGGATTCCGACGCAGGCTCCGAGGCAAGCTTCGACGTCATCGTGGACGACGGTGCCCTCCAGGCCGCACGCCAGGCCCGAATCGCCGAACTCACGCAGGCCCTGGCAAAGGCACGCACGACCGAAGCCTTGAACGCCATGGTGGCGCAAGCCGTGCAAACGGCATGGCAAGCGGCGCAAAGCAGCCCGCTGCCCACCGGCGAGGACATCTCCAAGGCCCTCCAACCCAATTACGACAATCGCATCAACGGCTTCATGGGAGCCAAGCAGGTCATCCGGCGCCTGGAGACGGCAGCGAACGCCTGGGAGGCCGCAGTGGAGCACCACCAGGCCGCGCTGTCTGCCCGCGACCTGCTGCTGCCCCATGCGGGCCCTGACGTGCTCGACTACCAGCTATTGCAATTGGAGGCGGTGGCCTACCGGTTGCGCGCGCAGGAAAAAGCCCTGGGCGGTCTTTTGCTGCCGCTGCAATTTCCCTATTCGCGAGCCGTGGGCAAGACCCGCACCCAGAACGAGGCCGCAGGCCGCCTGCGCGAGGCCTGTGCCCTGCGCGAACGCGAGTTCCTGCATGTGCTGCCCTCGAATGTGGCGGACATCGACGCGGCGCTCCGCCAGCAGCTGGCGGGCATCGGTCCGTCGATGAAGGACCTTTTGAACAACGTCAACCCCAGTGGCGAGTTGAAGAGCACCGCCGCCCGTTCAGCGCCGCCGGGCAGCCAGGCCAGCCAGCCCGAGGCCATGGACGAAGACAGCCTGACGCAGTACGTGCAGTCTTGCGTCGCCCTCGAAGCAGCAGCGCAGGGCTTGCTGTCGGCCTGGGCGCAAGCGCCTGGTGGACCGATTGCCGAGGCGGCCCAGATTGCCAGGGCCATGCTCACCCCTCAGGCCCGGGAAACCCGTGCAGCCCTGCGGCGGGAAGCCGCACTGACCAAAGCCATCGATTCCTTGCTGGTCGGGGAGCAAAGGCTGCCAGGCCGAGCCAGCGCAGGGCAGGACACCACGCCACAGGCGCCCTGGCTGCCCATGTTGAAGGCGTTCAACGACCTGAACCGCGCTTTGCAACGGGCGGACAATGCCGAGCGCCTGCTCCAGGACCATACCGCGCAGTGGAGCGCCGCACAATGCGAGGCCTCGCGGAAGGTCATCGATGACCTGCAAACCCGTATCGCCACCGCCCGGGAGGACTCATCGCAACAAGGCAGCGCAGCCCTGCACCAGACGCTCGACCACCTGATTCAACAGGGCATTGGCATGCTGCAGAGGACGCGCGGGGAGGTCGGCGATGGCCAAGCCGAAGCCCGGGCCGCGCTGCCCGGCTTGGCCACGGCAGCGCGGCATGCCCTGGCGGAGTTGCGGCAATCCAAGGTACACCCCCGCATCGCCGCCCCTTCGCTGGAGCAATGCCGTTGGGTATGCACCGCTGTCGCCCAGGCTTGCGACGACATGGCCCAGGTTCCCGAAACTCTGGCCGAGACGCAGCAACACGCAGCACGCCTGCAGGTAGCCGAGCAACGGGCGCGGCAGGCAGCCCAAGGGGCACTGGCTCCCGCGATGCACCAGCTGGCCGACCTCTGCGGCGCTGCCCGCACGGACACGCTGACCGCGGCGGCTGCCATGCAGGCGCAGACCGCCCGCCAACTGGAGGCACGGGCCGCCACGGAGGCGCAGGCTGCTGGCAAGCTCCAGGCGCAGCGTGAAGGCACCCTGCAGGCAGCCATGGCGCCGGTGCTCATGGCGCTGGACCAACGGCCACGGCCTGCCGCCGATGCACAGACCTTGCCCACCCATCCATGGCCGCGTCACGCCGACGTTCTGGATCCGTTGAACCGGGGACTGCGCGCCGCGCGGGACGCACAAGCCACGCTTGACGGTCATATCGCGTCGTGGAGCGACGAGCAGCGCCAGGAGTCGAGCGAGGCCATCGGCGCGCTGCAAGCACGCATCGCCGCTGGTGGCAAGGCCGCGCTCGAGGGCGCGATTTCCGACCTGCACCGGGCTTTCGAGACCATCTGGCGCGCCGGGGCGCAAATGCTTTCGGCGGAGCCAGCGGATGGGCCGGAACCCACCGTGGCGTCCTCCCTGGCTGACCAGGCCCTGGACGCAGCCCAAGGCTTCCACCGCGCGCTCCAAATTCCTCTCGAGGGGAGGCCCCTGCTGGAACACCAGGTGGTCGCGTTCTTCGCCAGGGCCTTCGGCCCCCTGTCCAAGGCCGGGGAAGGGCTGCGCATGCCGCTGGGCACTCCGGCCGAGGCGTTGGCGCGCGCCGCGCTGCTGGAAACCGCCGCCAAGCAGGCACGGGAAGCCGCGCAAACCGGATTGACGGCTCCCCTGCAGCAGTGGGCGCTCTGGTGCGAAGGCCTGCGCACGGATGCCATCGGCGCTGCCGTGCTCCACGACATGAAGGCGATCGATACCCTGTGCGAAGCCAGCGACGACGCCCTTTCCGCTGCGGTGTGGCAGCTCAGCGATCGCCTTCTCGCAACGCATGAGCTGGTTTTCGACCTGCCTTTCCAGGTCACAGCCGAGGGCTCGTTGACTGTGGCGGCTCCCGTGGCGCCGGCTGCCCCTCCGACGCCTGAAGAAGACCTTGACATGGCGAAGAACGCAGCCGCCATCGCGCAGCGTGCCACCGAACTGCGCGCCGGCCTGCCGAAAACGGTGCCGCCCGGTGCGCTGCCGGAGATGGCGCGGGACTACCAGTCCTCGCGCAACCGGCTCAGCGAGATGGCCTACGCGGCCCGGGTGGCCTCCGGCTTGCTGCCGCTCTTTCACGAGGCCTCGCAAGCCATCGCCCAGGCCTCCGTGGCTGAACGGCCCCGCATGGCCAACCAGTTCGCCAAAGCCGCACTGTCCTACCACCAGGATGCGACCGACGCCCTGAGCGATTACCTGGAAGCCAGCCTGCGCCTGCAATCGCGCAGCGAACGCCAGTCGGCCGCCATCGACGGCGCGAACGTGCGCCAGAGCGAACGGCTGGTGACGCTGATGCAGCGGAGCCTGGAAGGTCTGGGCCATCTTCTGGAGTGCCGGAAGATGGCGATCGACATCCATGCCCGGAAGGCCAGCAGGCACCGCGACGTCAGGGATGGCCTGATGACCATCACCAACCGGTATGAACGGGCGACCCAGAAAATCGACGACAGCATGGAGCACATGGCGCAGCGGCTGGACGTGGAAAGCCAGCTCCCGGACTATGCAGACATCGCGAACGCTGAGAAAGCCAATGTCATGGGCGCGTTCGGCATGCTGATATGGCGGGGCAAATTCGAAAGCAGCATCGTTCAGGCCCAGTTGGCGTCCGATTGGCTAGCGAGGTTCCTGGGGCCGGACCAGGCGCTGCGCACGGCCTCGGACCTGACCGGCTGCACCGAGTTGATCGACTTGCTCCACCTCAGCCTGTCCGAGCAGAACACCTTCGCCCTCAAGCAGGTTCGCGACGACAGCAACACGCATCTGGTTCGGCAGATGCTCAAGGTCTCGCTGGATTGCATGCAACGGCTAAAGGCCTTCGAAGCCCGGATCGGCGTTCTTAGACAGGCGCTGGCCGCCACCCCTGTCGCCACGGCGTCTTCCAGCGCCACACCGCAGAAGACACGCCAACGCCGCAGACGCTGACGGGAGACCGGTGGGCAGTCGGGCGGGCGTTGCCTTCGTCACCCATGGATTGCTACAAATTTAATAGCATTACAGGCATGTGATATCCCGGCATACCGCTGTTTTCGCTTGAAACCGGATCAGGCGGACCTTTCACGATGGACGAGGGCGCGCGGGCGGTCGTTCCGGCACCACCGCCAGGGAGAGGCTCACCCCGGCAAGCCGCCCCAGCGCTGCAGCAGCAACGCATCCTCGGCAGCGCGCTGGCGTTGCATGAACTCGGCGGCGGCCTCGTTGTAGGCCACGCGCTCCCCCACGTGGGCGTCGCCATCGCCTGGGAGATCACGGTCATGGAACGGGTCTTCGTCGAAAGCCGCTTCGAGTGCGGCGAACGGCTCGCGATGCAGGTGCCGCATGCCGACGCGCCAGGTTTCGTTGGACAGCAGGTAGGCAGCAAGCTGCCGGCCGTCGCCTTCGGCGTCCATCACCCCCGCAGCCAGGGCCGACAGGTCGCCGGGCGTCAGCACGCTTTGCGCGGCATAGGTGATCTCGGAGGGCACGCTGTCCGGCAGCAACAGCAGGGCCTTCAGGCTGACCTTGGCGTGCAGCATGGTTTCCAGGGGTTCCCTGCGCAGCTGCCGTTCCATGTCCTCGGGAATACCGGGCGTTTCCCGCGCCTGCCAGATGAATTGGTGCACGGCCGTCTCCAGCGCTCCCAGCCGGAACTGCTGCCGCGCCCAGCCGTCCAGTCCCGCCGCGTCGATGCGCCCCTCTTGCACCGCCTCGGCCATCTGGTGGTTGCGCACCGCGAGCACGATGGCGGAAAAGCCTTCGGCCACGTTGTCGCCGCACGATCCGAGCGCGTTCTCGGCCATGGCCAGAACCCGCGCCCGGAGCCGGCCGTCGCGGGCGATGGCCTGGATCACCTGCGCCCCTTCCTTCAAGAGGGTGGCGCCCGGCCCGTGGGGGTTCTGCAGCGCCAGGGTGGACGGCAGCCTTCGCTCCAGCAAAAGGGCGAACGCAGGCGCGTTTTCCTCGCCATCGAAGGCTTCCTGGGCTTCCAGCCAGAGCGAGAAGGGTTCCCGCAGCTCGGATCGAAGTTGGGGTGGCGTGGCTTTGTGCAGGGCCCCGGCACCGATCGCCCGGTAACCCCGCTCCGCGAGGGCCATGACGCCCTCACGGGACAGCCGTTCGGCATGGTCCGGCGTGAGCGTGGCCCCGTTCTCGCGATGGGCCTGCAGGGCACGTTCGGCCGCCTCGCGCAAGGGCTGCGCAAGCGATTCATCACCGATCACCCGCAGAAGTTGGTTGAACGCCGCGCGGTATTCCGGGCCCCGCATGCGGCCATCCCCGTCGCGGGCCGGGGCCACGCAATCCAATGGCGCGCAGGCCAGCAACAGGGACAGGGCCCGCTGACCGGCTTGGGCCAGGCGCCCGGCATCGCGGCGGGCCCGCAGTTGCGCATTCAATACCGACATCCACAGGTTTATCTCCTGGGAGGTCGCCTGCAGGTGGGGATGCTTTCGCCACTGCGCCTCCAGGGTTCGCGCCAGAAGCTGGCGCTGCTCGGGGGCCAGGGCCTTGGCGTGCAGATACTGGGCGGAGGCAGGCGCTTGCAGCCAATCCGCCCATGCCGGCAAGGGTACAGCCGGCGCCTCAGCCGTCGCGCCCGGTGTGGGCGCTCGCGGTGGCTGCACGGGCGTTGCTGGCGCGCCCTGCGCTGCCCCATCGGCAGGCGCGGGCGGGATTCCCAGCAACTCCCCCAGCGTGCGCCGCACGGGGAGCACGGGCATCGGCGCGGTGGCGGTAGCCCCTGGTTCCGAAGGGGGCCGCGTCGCCATGGCCCCCAGGGGCATTCCCAACAGCGATCCGAGCGTGTGCCTCTCCGGCGGGGCGACAGGCGCGGGCGCGTCATCGACCGGCCTCTGCTGTGGCGGCGCAGCAGGCACGGACGGCACACGGGAAGGGCCGGACAGGGGCATGGCGCAACGCGGAGTGAAGAACGCCGAGATGCTGCCCCGGGCCCGGACCCGGGGCCGCCTGCAGCCCGAAGGGGCTGCGCTGGAGGCGAACCGGCCCGCCAGCGCCGCCGGTGATTGGCGTTGGCATGGGCGGCGTGCGGCCCGGCGCACACGCCACAATGGCGGCCATGCTGACCCTCCAAGACATCCAGGACGCCGCCGTTCGCCTGCACGGCCATGTGCTCGACACCCCGTGCGTGGAATCCAAGACGCTCTCGCAGATCGTGGGCGCCCAGGTATTCCTCAAGTTCGAGAACCTGCAGTTCACCGCCTCCTTCAAGGAGCGCGGCGCCTGCAACAAGCTCAGCCAGCTGTCGCCTGAAGAGCAGCGGCGCGGTGTGATCGCGATGAGCGCCGGCAACCATGCCCAGGGCGTGGCCTACCACGCGCAGCGCCTGGGCTTGCGGGCGGTGATCGTCATGCCCCGCTTCACCCCGGGCGTGAAGGTGGAGCGCACCCGCGGCTTCGACGCCGAGGTGGTGCTGCACGGCGACACCCTGGAAGAATCGCGGGCCCATGCGTATGCGTTGGCGGAGGAACGGGGCTTGACCTTCGTTCACCCCTACGACGACGAGGCCGTGGCTGCCGGCCAGGGAACGCTGGGGCTGGAAATGCTGCAGGCCGTGCCCGATCTGGACACGCTCGTCATCGCCGTGGGCGGTGGCGGCCTGATCTCCGGCGTGGCGACGGCGGCGAAGGCGATCCGCCCCGGCATCGAGATCATCGGCGTGCAGACGGCCCGCTTTCCGGCCATGGTCAATGCCATTCAGGGTACGCAGCACCCGCAGGGCACATCGACAATCGCCGAGGGCATCGCGGTGGGCACGCCCGGCACGATCACGCGGGAAATCATCGCCCGGCTGGTGGACGACCTGGTGCTGGTGCAGGAAGGCGATATCGAGCAGGCCGTGCTGATGCTGCTGGAAATCGAAAAGACACTGGTCGAAGGCGCGGGCGCCGCAGGGCTGGCGGCCCTGGTGCGCTACCCCGAGCGCTTTCGCGGCAAGAAGGTCGGTCTGGTGCTGTGCGGGGGCAATATCGACCCGCTGCTGCTGGCGGCCATCATCGAGCGCGGCATGGTGCGCTCGGGCCGCCTGGCACGCATCAAGGTGAGTGCGCGCGATATTCCCGGGGTGTTGGCACGCATCACGGCCACCGTGGCCGAAGCGGGCGCCAACATCGAAGAAGTGCACCACCAGCGGGCTTTCACCATGCTGGCGGCCCAGAATGTGGAGATCGAACTGGTCCTGCAGACGCGCGGCAAGGCGCATGTGCAGCAGGTGCTGGAGCAACTTCGCGCCGCCCACATGGAGGCCGAACTGATTTGATGGCGGCCGTTTGGCATCGGCCCGCAGCAGCCGGTTTTTTGTAGGAGAAAAACGGTTTTTTGCGGAAATTCCCTGCCAAACACAGGACGTTGCATGGGATGGCGCGCGGTTTTCGGCACACTGCGGGCCCATGCAGCAACCAAAACGACGCCACTTCCTGCGCACCCTCGGCCAAGGCGCCGCCCTGGCCTCCGCCGGCACCCTCGGCCTGAACTGGACCCAGGCCTTCGCCACGCTCAAGCCTCTGGGCAAGCCGCAGCCCTTCGACTTCGCAGTCCTCAAGGGCCAGGCACGCGCACTGGCCGCCAAGGCCTACGCCCCATACCAGGGCACCCTGCCCCCGTCGGTCACCTCGCTCGACTGGGACCAGTACCAATCGATGCAGTTTCGGCCCGACCACTCGCTGTGGGCCGACGAGAAACTGCGTTTCCAAGCCAAATTTTTCCACCTGGGCCTGTTCTTCAAGAAGCCCGTGCACATGTACGAACTGGCCAACGGCCAGGCCCAGGAACTGGCCTATGACCCGGCCATGTTCGACTACGGCAAGAGCGGCCTGAAGGCCGGGGACCTGCCTGCCGACCTGGGTTTTGCGGGCTTTCGGCTGAACTTCCACACCGATCCGGTGCGCGATGTCGCGGCTTTCCTGGGCGCCAGCTATTTCCGCGCCGTGGGCGGCGAATGGCAATACGGCCTGTCGGCGCGCGGCTTGGCTATCGACACCGGCATGCAGCGGCCGGAAGAATTTCCTGACTTCACGGCGTTCTACCTGGAGCGGCCCGCCCCGGGCTCCAACACCGTGGTGGTGCTTGCGCTGCTCGACTCGCCCAGTGTGGCCGGCGCCTACCGCTTCGCGATCACGCCGGGCGACACGCAGGTGATGGAGATCGACGCGGCGCTGTACCCGCGCAAGGAAATCGAACGCATCGGCATCGCGCCCTGCACCAGCATGTTCCAGCACGGCGAGAACGACCGGCGCATGGCCAACGACTGGCGCGCCGAGATCCATGATTCCGATGGCCTGTCCATGTGGCGCGGCAACGGCGAGTGGGTCTGGCGTCCGCTGACCAATCCGCCGAATCTGCAGTTCAACGCCTTTGCCGACCAGAACCCGCGCGGCTTCGGCCTGCTGCAGCGCGACCGCAATTTCGACCACTACCAGGACGACGGCGTGTTCTACGAGCGCCGCCCTTCGCTTTGGGTGGAGCCCAAGGCCGACTGGGGCGCGGGCTCGATCCAGCTCGTGGAGATTCCGACGATCGACGAGACCTTCGACAACATCGTGGCGTTCTGGAACCCCGAGCGCAAGCCGCAGCCGGGCGAGGAACTGCTCGTGGGATACCGCCTGTACTGGGGGGCGCACCCACCGGCCAAGCCGGCACTCGCCAGTTGCGTGGCCACGCGCACGGGGCTGGGCGGCGTCGTGGGCCAGCCGCGCAAATACTTCTCGTGGCGCTTTGCCGTGGACTTCGCGGGCGAGAACCTCGCGGCGCTCGGCCGCGATGCCAAGGTCGAGCCGGTCATCACGGTGAGCCGGGGCAAGGTCGAAATCACCTCGGCCCGCCCGCTCGATGCGGTCAACGGCTGGCGCGCGATGTTCGACATCCGGCCCGAGGACGACAGCACCGCGCCCATCACCATCCGCATGTACCTGCGGGTGGGCAAGGAGCCGATCACAGAAACCTGGCTGTACCAGTGGGTACCGCCTGCGCCGGCCGATCGCAAGCTGGTCTGACACCCGTCGAAACCCTGAGGCTGCCGCACAGCGGCTGCCGCTAGAATTGCGTAACTTTTAGGCAGCTACCAGGAGACCCCATGGCCCAGGACACCACCACCACCCCGCACCTCGGCGAACACCACCATGCCCCCGATGGCGTGGAGGCCGTGGTGCCATTGATGCCCATCGTGCTGCCCGTAGTGGGCGGCGTGCTCATGTTCCTGCTGGCCTTCATCGCCATCTACATGGCCTGAGCGCCCCGCAAACCCTTCTCGCAGAGCCCCGCGCCGCGGGGCTTTTTTACGCCCCTTCCTTGAAAGATGAACCCATGAGAGTCGGCCATGCCCTGGTCCTTTTTTCCGGTGGTCAGGACTCCACCACTTGCCTGGCCTGGGCGCTGACTCATTTCAAGCGGGTGGAGACCATCGGCTTCGACTATGGCCAGCGGCACCATGTGGAACTGCAGGCCCGGCAAGACGTGCTGGACGGCTTGCGCGCCGAGTTCCCGCAGTGGGCCGACCGCCTCGGTGAGGACCACATGGTCGATCTCGCGGTGCTGGGCCAGATCAGCGATACCGCACTGACCCGCGACACCGCCATCCAGATGACCGAGGCCGGTTTGCCCAACACGTTCGTGCCGGGCCGCAACCTGCTGTTCTTCCAACTGGCGGCTGCGGTGGGTTACCGGCGTGGTCTGCACACCCTGGTGGGTGGCATGTGCGAAACCGATTTTTCAGGCTATCCCGACTGCCGGGACGACACGCTCAAAGCCCTGCAAGTGGCCGTGTCGCTGGGCATGGGGCAGCGCTTTACGTTCGAGACACCGCTCATGTGGATCGACAAAGCCGCCACCTGGGAGATGGCACGCCAACTGGGCGGCGATGTGCTGGTGGACTTGATCGTCCAGCGGTCGCACACGTGCTACCACGGCGTGCGCGACACCCTGCATGCCTGGGGCTACGGCTGCGGGACCTGCCCCGCCTGCGAGCTGCGCCGCACCGGATACGAGCGGTGGAAGGCGGGCTACCAATAGCGGTTCGCAGGCGGCTGGCCGGGCGGGCGCGTTTAGAATGAGAACAATTCCCATCCACGTGATTTGTTCGTTCGGCGGCCCCATCCATGTCAGCCTCTTTGCACCCTTCAGCCGCTGCCGCCATCGAAACCATTTACCGCTCGCACCACGGCTGGCTGCTGGGCTGGCTCCGACGGCGGCTGGGCAACGCGTCGCAGGCAGCGGACCTGGCACATGACACCTTCCTCAGGCTGATGGCGTCGCGCGATGTCGCGGCGCTGCGCGAGCCGCAGGCTTTCCTTCGCACCCTGGCGCATGGGGTGGTCGTCAACCATTGGCGCAGGCTCGACATCGAGCGCGCATGGGTCGAAGTGCTCGCAGCCCAGCCCGAACCGCAGGCGCCGTCCGCGGAAGAACGGGCACTCGTGATGGAAACCCTGTGCCGCATCGACGCCATGCTCGACCGGTTGAACCCGAAGGCCCGGAGCGCGTTCCTGCTGTCGCAGATCGATGGAATGCCTTATGCGCAGATCGGCCAGCAACTCGGCGTGTCGGAGCGGATGGTGAAGAAATACATGGCGCAGGCCATGCTGCAGTGCCTTCTGCTGGCCAGGGAATGAGCGGCAACGCGACCGAGCAACCCGCGTTCGAGGACCTGCAGCAGGCGGCGGACTGGTTCGCCGTTCTCCAGGATGATCGCGTCACCGATGCGGACCGGCGCCAATGGCAGCGCTGGCTCGAAACAGGGCCACGCCAACGGGCGGCATGGCAGCAGGTCGAAACGGTCGCCAGCGAGTTGTCCGGGATGGCCAGCCCGATGGTGCGCCAGGTGCTGGAGGTCAGGCCGGCCGTGTCCCGCCGCCGGCGCACCGTGCTGCGCACTCTCATGTTGGCCCCAGCGGCGGGCTTGGCGGGATGGGTGGCGGCACGCCATGCGCCCTGGCAGGAATGGACGGCGGCCTACCGCACGGAAACCGGCGAGCAGCGTGCCTGGACCCTGGCGGACGGCAGCCAACTGCTGCTCAATACCGCGACCGCCGTCGATGTGGACTATTCCGTCACGCTGCGCCGCATCGTGCTGCACCGGGGGGAATTGCTCATCACCTCTGGCTACGACGAGTCCCGGCCGCCACGGCCCCTGGTCGTGGACGTCGCCGCCGGGCGATTGACGGCACTCGGCACCCGCTTTGCAGTGCGGCATGAAGAAGACGGTGCCGCCAGGGTGGCGGTTTTCGACGGTGCGGTGCAAGTGAGCCCTGCCGACGAGGCAGAACCCCGCGTTCTGCAGGCCGGGCAGCAGGTGCGCCTTCGCAGCGGCGGAATCGACGCTGCCAGCGATGCGGCCGGCTATGGCTTGGACTGGCAACAAGGCATGCTGGTGGCCGACGGCATGCGGTTGGGCGACTTCATCGCCGAACTGGGGCGCTACCGGCGCGGGCACCTCGCCTGCGCGCCCGAGGTGGCAGACCTTCGGATCGTCGGTGCCTACCCGTTGGCAGACACCAGCCGCGTCTTGGCGGCCTTGCAGGCGACCTTGCCGGTTCAGGTTCGCCAACCTTTGCCTTGGTGGACCGTGGTGGAGGCGCGCCCCGCCCTTCGCTGAAAATTTTTAGCGCGGGGGGTTCCCTTTTTGGGGGAGCGGATTGGCATACGGGATGCCGACCACTTCACCGAACCCGATCGCCACCATGCCTGCGCACCTTTTTTCGTCCACCCGCTCGCCGCTCCTGCCCTTTCGCCGCACGGCGTCTTCGACCGCGCTGCGCGCCGCCCTCATGGCACTGCCGGCTGCGGTGGCAGCCGCAGCAGCCCTGCCCGTGCAAGCCCAGAGCACGGTTCCGGCCACGCGGGAATACGCGATTGCCGCCGGGCCTTTGGGCACTGTGCTGAGCCAGTTCGCGGGCCAGGCCGGCATTCTTCTGTCGACCAATGCGGCCGTGACCTCCGGTGTCGCCAGCCCTGGCGTGCGCGGTCGCTGGAGCGTGGGCGACGGGTTGGCTGCTGTCCTGGCCGGCACCGGCCTGCAGGCCGTGCGCGGCCCGGATGGAATCTATACCTTGCAGCCAGCCGCTACGGCCCAACCGATGTCGGAGGTGCGCGTGACCGGCCAGCGCACAGCCATGCTCGCTCCGGTCACCGTCACGGCCAGTGCGGCCGAAGAATCCAGCAAGGGACCTGGGACGGGCTTCGTGGCCCAGAGCGCCACCGGGGGGACCAAGACGGGTACCTCGCTGCTGGAAACGCCGCAGTCCGTCTCGGTCGTCACGCGCGGCCAGATGGAGGCCCAGGGCGCCACCACCCTGGTGGAAGGCCTGCGCTATACGCCGGGCATCGTGGCCCAGTACGGCAACACCGACCTGCGCTACGACTGGTTCACCCTGCGCGGCTTCACGCCTCCTGCGCGCTATCTGGACAACCTGCGCCTGCCGTTCGGCGCGCGAGGCTATTCGCAGCCCCGCATCGAGCCCTGGGGCCTGGAGCGGACCGAAGTGGTGAAGGGCCCGTCGTCGGTGCTCTATGGACAGGCCGGGCCAGGCGGACTGATCAACATGGTCAGCAAGCGCCCAACCGGAGAACCAGTGCGTGAGATCGAGTTGCAGGCCGGCAGCCATAACCGCAAGCAGGCGGCAATCGACATCGGCGGGGCATTGGACCAGGAGGGCGTCTGGAGCTACCGCCTGGTCGGGCTGCGCCGCGAGGCCGACACCTCGTTCGACTATGTGTCCGAGAAAAAGACTTACCTGGCGCCATCGCTGTCATTCCGCCCCAGCGAAGCCACGCAGGTCATGCTGCTGGGCCAATGGCAGTCGCTCGATTCGCCCGGCGGTGGCGGTGCGCCCGCCCTGCCGGCAGCCGGCACGCTGGACACCAGCCGCTATGCCGCGTTGCCGACCCGTGCCTTCGTCGGAGAGCCCGGCTTCGACCGCTACCAGAACCGCCAGCGCTTCATCGGCTACGAGGCGGAGCACCGGCTGAACGACCAAACGACGCTGCGGCAAAACCTGCGCTACGGCAAAGTCACGGCCGAAACACGCCGCATCCAGGCGTTCTGCCAGGCGGCCTGCAATCCGGCGGCGCTGGGACGCTACGCGTGGGCATTCCCTGAACAGGCCGATCTGCTGACCGTCGACACGCAGGCGCAGTTCGATTTCCGCAGCGGCTCCGTGGCCCACACCGTGTTGGCGGGAATGGATTTCTCCGACGAAAAGGCCACTTACGACGAAAGCAACCTGCGCGTGCTTTCCACGCCTTTCAATGCCTACCAGCCGGTCTACGGCCGCGACAGCGGCGTGATCCCTTCGGTCGCCACCCACATAGCGCAAAAGCGCAGGCAGCTGGGCGCCTACGTACAAGACCAAATGCAATGGGGCCGCTGGATCGGTGTATTCGCCGGCCGCTATGACCGCGCCGACACGGCCACCCGGACGCTCACCACCGCCACGGGCCGTACCGTGGCCACCGACCAGGACGACGGCAAGTTCACAGGGCGCGCTGCGCTCATGTACACGCTGGATGGCGGCGTGGTTCCCTATTTGAGCTATTCCACGTCGTTCCAGCCCGCCGCCGGCACCGACCGGCTCGGCGCGGTGTTCGACCCCACCACCGGCAAGCAGATCGAGGCCGGCGTGAAGTACCAGCCAGCCGGATCGAAGGCCTTGTTCACCGCGGCCGTCTACCAGCTCACGCAGCAGAACGTGCTCACGCCCGATCCGCTGAGCCGTTCGTTCAACGAGCAGACCGGCGAGGTGCGCGTGCGCGGCCTGGAGCTGGAAGCCCGCGGCCCGGTGGCCCGTGGGTTGGAAGCCGTGGCGTCGTATGCCTACACCGACAGCCGTGTCACCCGAGCCAATCCGAACGCCGCGGGTGCGAGCATCCAGGGCAACCGTTTTGCCTTCGTGCCCAAGCAGCAGGCCGCGCTGTGGCTCGACTACGCGCTGCAAGGCGATGATTTCGCCGGCCTTTCGCTCGGCGCTGGCGTGCGCCACACGGGCGCCACTTTCGGCGATGCGGCCAATGTCTACCGAGTGCCCGGCGTGACGCTGATCGACGCAGCCGTGCGCTGGGATCTGGGCCGCCTGCAACCTGCGCTGAAGGGTGTGCGGCTGGCGCTGAACGTGGCCAACCTGGGGGACAAGCAATACGTGGCGTCATGCCTGGCCTCCGCCGGCTGCTATTACGGCGAGCGCCGCACCGTCTACCTGACCGCACGCTACAGCTGGTAGAGCGGAAGGAAGCGAGGCGTCAGCTCTTGCATCGTTGGCGCCACCGCGCCAACGACATAACCCCATGTTTTTTTTGCATGGATTTACCCGTTGTCTGACAGACACGGGCGGGCGGGATTCATAAAATCGTCATCCCAGCCGACCCGCGGACCCTGCGGTCTTCACGCCCCGCAATCCCGCCCGCCGACTGAGCATCAAGCCGTTTTTTCAAAGGCAGCGCTCAGAAGACCCATGCGCAGGCCCAGACGTCGTGCCGCTCGCCGGCCGCTTCCTTTGAAAAAACCGTTTTTCAACTTCAGGAAGCTCCCGATGAACGCACCCACCATGCAAGGCCTGGATCTCCAGGCTCCCGCATACGTCAAAAACGCCCGCCTGTTGGCTTGGGTCGCCGACATGGCGGTTCTCTGCAAGCCTGACGCCATCTACTGGTGCGATGGCTCTAAGGAAGAATACGACCGCCTCTGCCAGCAACTGGTCGATGCCGGCACCTTCCAGAAACTCAACCCTGCCAAACGCCCCGGCAGCTACCTGGCATGGTCCGACCCCACCGACGTGGCCCGCGTGGAAGACCGCACCTACATCTGCTCTGCCAAGAAGGAAGATGCGGGCCCGACCAACAACTGGATGGCCCCCGCTGAAATGCGCGCCACGCTGCAACCGCTGTTCGACGGCTGCATGAAGGGCCGCACCATGTACGTGGTGCCCTTCAGCATGGGCCCGCTGGGCTCGCCCATCGCCCACGTGGGCATCGAGCTGTCCGACAGCCCCTACGTGGCCGTCAACATGAAGATCATGACGCGCATGGGCCGTGCGGTGTACGACGTGCTGGGCGTGGAAGGCGACTTCGTGCCTTGCGTGCACACGGTGGGCGCACCGCTGCAGGCCGGCGAGAAGGACGTGTCCTGGCCTTGCAACAAGACCAAGTACATCGTGCACTACCCCGAAACGCGCGAGATCTGGTCGTACGGCTCCGGCTACGGCGGCAACGCGCTGCTGGGCAAGAAGTGCTTCGCACTGCGCATCGCCTCCACCATGGGCCGCGACCAGGGCTGGCTGGCAGAGCACATGCTGATCCTGGGCGTCTCCAATCCCCAGGGCAAGAAGTACCACGTGGCTGCGGCCTTCCCAAGCGCCTGCGGCAAGACCAACTTCTCGATGCTGGTGCCTCCGAAGGCCTTCGACGGCTGGAAGGTCACGACCATCGGCGACGACATCGCCTGGATCAAGCCCCAGGCCGACGGCAGCCTGCGCGCCATCAACCCCGAAGCCGGCTACTTCGGCGTGGCCCCCGGCACCAACTACCACACCAACCCCAACTGCATGGCCAGCCTGGACAAGGACGTGATCTTCACGAACGTCGCGCTGACCGATGACGGCGATGTGTGGTGGGAAGGCATGGAAAAGGACACGGGCAAGTTGCCCGATCACCTGATCGACTGGCAAGGCAAGGACTGGACGCCCCAGATCGCCAAGGAAACCGGCGCCAAGGCCGCGCACCCCAACGCCCGCTTCACCGTGGCCGCCACCAACAACCCGGCGCTCGACGACGCCTGGGACGACCCCAAGGGCGTGAAGATCGACGCGTTCATCTTCGGTGGCCGCCGCTCCACCACTGTGCCGCTCGTGACCGAGGCCCGCAACTGGACGGAAGGCGTCTACATGGCCGCCACGATGGGCAGCGAAACCACCGCTGCAGCCGCCGGCCAGCAGGGCGTGGTGCGCCGCGATCCCTTCGCGATGCTGCCCTTCATGGGCTACAACATGAGCGACTACTTCCAGCACTGGCTGAACATGGGCGAGAAGATTTCCGCTGCGGGCGCCCAGCTGCCGAAGATCTACACCACCAACTGGTTCCGCAAGGGCGATGACGGCAAGTTCGTCTGGCCCGGCTACGGCGACAACATGCGCGTGCTCAAGTGGATGATCGACCGCATCGAAGGCCAGGCCACCGGCCAGGACACGCCGATCGGCACCGCACCGCAGTACGGCGAAATCAACTGGACGGGCATCGATTTCACGCCTGCGCAGTTCGACACCGTCACCCGCATCGACCAGGCCGCGTGGGCTGAAGAACTGAAGCTGCACACGGCCCACTTCGACCAACTGGCCTACCACCTGCCTGCCGCATTGCTCGATACCAAGGCCGCCCTGGAAAAACGCCTCGCCGGCTGATCCATCGGCAGTGGTGAGGCAAGGCGCAAGCCAGCCCACCATGCTCGACCTTCAAGCGCCCAGCCCGCTACGCGGCCTGGGCGCTTTTTGCTGGGCGAAGATCACCTTCCAATTAAAAGTCATTATCATTTAGCCCGTTCTTTCGGCTAAATTCGCAAGCTGCCAACCCAACCCGGGTCTCGCGCGGCACACTTCCCCACCGCCCCGGTGCCTTCGGGGCCGAAACCGCCGCTGCACCTTCCGGCTTGCCGGGTTGCGCATCGGCTTCCTGCGCCTGCGGCGCTGGCACTTTCTCCCCTCGACGGGCCTGACATGGTTGAAATGGTTTCTGAGCGGATGCCGGCGGCATCCACGCGCCGCCTCTGGCTTCGGCTGCTGGGTTGCGTGCTTCTGGTGTTGATCGCCTGGCTTGCGTGGTACTTCGCATGGCGCCAGCCCGCACTGCAGGAGTCGGGACCCAGCCCTTGGACCGGCCCCATTCCCGTTCGCCTGGTCGGCGTGCAACGCCAGGCCATGGATGAACAGATCAAGGCCATCGGCACGGTGACCGCGCTGCAAAGCGTGACCGTGCGCAGCCGCGTGGACGGCCAACTGGCGCGCGTGCTGTTCGACGAAGGCCAGGAAGTGCGGCGCGGCCAGGTGCTGGCCGAGATCGACCCCGCCCCGTTCCGCGTGAAGCTGGCGCAAGCCGAAGGCCTGCAGGAGCAGATGCAGGCGCAACTGCGCAGTGCGGAGCGCGACGTGGTGCGCTACCGCACGCTGCTGCAGCAGGATTCGATTGCGCGGCAGCAACTGGAAACCCAGGAAGCCTTGGTGGCGCAATTGCGCGGCAGCCTGGCGACCGTGCGCGCTCAGGTCGAAGAAGCCCGGCTGCAACTGTCTTACACCCGCATCGAAGCCCCGGTGGCTGGCCGCCTGGGCATGCGCCGGATCGACGCCGGCAACCTGGTGGCCACGGCCGATGCGCAAGGCTTGGTCTCCATCACGCAGACGCGCCCGATCACGGTGGTGTTCGCCATTCCCGAAACCCAGTTGCCGGCCGTGCGGGCGCATGCGCGCGGCAGCCGGCCGTTGGTGGTGCAGGCGTGGGACCGGGCCGAGTCCGCCTTGTTGGCGACGGGCCGCTTGACGACGCTGGACAACCAGATCGACATCGCTACCGGCACGCTGCGGCTCAAGGCGCAGTTCGACAACGCCGACGACGCGCTCTTTCCCAACCAGTTCGTCAACGTGCGGCTGAAGGTGCGCACGCTCGAAGACGCATTGGTTGTGCCCGCCGACGCCGTTCAGCACGGTAGCCAGGGACCTTACGTGTACACGGTGCGGGACGGCAAGGCCGTGCTGCGCCGCGTGGCTCTGGGCGCCAGCGATGGCGAACGCCTTGCCGTGACCGAGGGGCTGGCCGAGGGCGAAGCCGTGGTGCTGGAAGGCCTGGACCGCCTGCGAGACGGCATCGACGTGGCCCAGGTGATGGATGGCGAGCCACCGCAGACGGCGCTGCAGCTCCAGCAGCGCGCACGCTCGCAGGCTGCCGCAGCCTCCGGCGCCGTGCCAGCCGCATCCGCAGCCAGCACGGCCAGCAGTCCACGCTGACCTTCCGCGCCCCCAGCTGTTTTCATCGGCATGAATCTCTCGCGCCCTTTCATCCTGCGCCCGGTGGCCACGCTGCTGCTGATGCTGGCATTGCTCATTGCGGGGGCCATCGCGTGGCGCTTGCTGCCCGTGGCGGCACTGCCGCAGGTGGATTACCCCGTCATCCAGGTGTTCACCTTTCAGCCCGGGGCCAGCCCCGACGTGACGGCCCGTGCGATCACCGCGCCGCTGGAACGCCGGCTGGGGCAGATTCCCGGCCTGCGGCAGATGTCGTCCACCAGCTCCAGCGGGGCCTCAGTCATCACGCTGCAATTCACGCTGGACGCTGATCTGGCCGTGGGCGAACAGAACGTGCAGTCCGCGCTCAATACCGCCGCGAGCCTGCTGCCCGCCGATCTGCCTGCGCCGCCCATCTATCGCAAGGTGAATCCAGCCGATGCGCCGATCCTGACCCTGGCCATCACCTCGCCCAGCCTGCCGCTGCATGAGGTGCATGACCTGGTCGAGACGCGTATGGCGCAGAAGCTGGCCCAGTTGTCGGGCGTAGGCATGGTGAGCTTGGCGGGCGGGCAGCGGCCGGCCTTGCGCGTTCGGGCCAACCCCACTGCGCTGGCCGCCCAGCAATTGAGCATGGAAGACGTGCGCCGAGCCATTGCCGGTGCCAATGCCAACCAGCCCAAAGGCAGTTTCGACGGCCCGTACCGCACCACGCTGCTCGACGCCAACGACCAGATCACTTCCCCCGAAGCCTATCGGCGCCTCATCGTGGCCTGGCGCACGCCGACCGGCACCGTCGCCGCGCTCCCTGCCGTGGCCGGTAGCAGCACCAGCGCCCCGCTACCAGGCGCTCCGATCCGCCTGGGCGATGTCGCTACCGTCGAGCCCGGCCCGGAAGACCGGTTCCTGGCGGCTTGGGCCAATCGCCAGCCGGCCGTGCTGCTGAACGTTCAGCGGCAGCCCGGCGCGAACGTGATCGAAGTGGCCGACCAAGTGCGCGCCCTGCTGCCCCAGCTCACTGCCACCCTTCCTGCCGCCGTGGAGGTGGCGTTGCTGACCGACCGCACGCAGAGCATCCGCGCATCGGTGCGCGATGTGCAGCTCGAACTCGTTTTCGCCGTGGGGCTCGTCGTTCTGGTGACCTTTCTTTTCCTGCGCAGCGCCACCGCCACCTTCATCCCGGGCGTGGTGGTGCCGCTGTCGCTGGTCGGCACCTTCGGGGTGATGTACCTGCTGGGTTTTTCGGTCAACAACCTGAGTCTGATGGCGCTCACCATCGCGACGGGCTTCGTGGTGGACGATGCCATCGTCATGCTGGAGAACATCGCCCGCCATCGAGAGCAGGGCCTGCCACCGCTGCAGGCCGCGCTCAAGGGGGCCTCGGAGATCGGCTTCACGCTGATCTCGCTCACCGTATCGCTGGTGGCCGTATTGATCCCGCTGCTGTTCATGCGGGACGTGGTGGGGCGGCTGTTCCATGAATTCGCGCTCACGCTGGCCGTGGCGATCGGCATCTCGCTCCTGGTGTCGCTCACGCTCACACCGATGATGAGCGCCCGCCTGCTCAAGGCCCCGCTGCATGCCCCGCCCGGCGAAGCAACGGGCGCCGCCAGGGGATTCATGGACCGTGCGCTCGAACGCTATGGCCGCGCCATCGACACCGTGCTGGCGCACCAGGGCCTCACGCTGCTGGTGATGCTCGCCACGCTGGTGCTGACCGTGCTGCTGTATCTGGCCGTGCCCAAAGGATTCTTCCCCGTGCAGGACAGCGGCGTGGTGCAGGTGGTGACCGAGGTGCCGGCTGAAAGCTCTTTCACAGTGGTGTCGCAGCGCCAGCAGTCGCTGGCCAATGCGCTGCTGCAGGAGCCTGACGTGGCGAGCCTGTCGTCGTTCGTCGGCGTGGACGGCAGCAACGCGTCGCTGTCCAGCGGTCGCATGCTGATCAATCTGCGTGCCCATGGCGAGCGGCAGGCCAGTGCGCGCGCCATTCTGGAAAGCCTGCGCGCCCGCGCCGGTCAGGTCGGCGGCATCACGGCGTGGTTCCAGCCGGTGCAGGAGCTATCCATCGAAGACCGTGTGAGCCGCACGCAGTACCAGTTCACCCTGACCACGCCCGACCCCGCCCTGCTGGACACCTGGGTGCCCCGGCTGGTGGAGCGGCTGCGCGCGCGCGGCGAACTCGCGGACGTGGCCAGCGACCTCCAACAGCAGGGCCGGCAGGCGCATGTGGAAGTGGACCGAGACGCCGCCGCGCGCCTGGGGCTGACGGTGGCCGACATTGCCACGGCCCTGCAGAACGCATATGCCCAGCGCCAGATCGCCACGCTGTTCACACAAGCCAGCCAATACCGCGTGGTGCTGGAGGTCGATCCGCGCCATGCCCGCGGCCTGGACGCGCTGCAGACCACGTTCGTCTCCACGCCCTCGGGCCGCAGCGTGCCGCTGTCGGCCGTGGCGCGCATCACCCAACAGCCGGCTCCGCTGCAAGTCATGCAGCAAGGGCAGTTTCCGGCGGCCACGGTGTCGTTCAATCTCGGCGCGGGGCAATCACTGGGTGCAGCGGTGTCGGCCATCGAACAGGAACTGGCCGCCACCGGCCTGCCTGCACAGATCGAGACGCGGTTCCAGGGCGCGGCCGAAGCCTTTCGGGCGTCGCTGTCCAACACGCTGTGGCTGGTGCTGGCGGCCGTGGTCACCATGTACATCGTGCTCGGGGTCCTCTATGAAAGCACCATTCACCCCATCACGATCCTTTCCACCTTGCCGTCGGCTACCGTGGGGGCGCTGCTGGCGTTGCTGATCAGCGGCCGGCCGCTGGACCTGATCGCGGTGATCGGCATCGTGCTACTCATCGGCCTGGTCAAGAAGAACGGCATCATGATGGTGGACTTCGCCCTGGATGCGCAGCGCCGCCTGGGGCTGCCCGCCCACGAGGCCATCCGGCGCGCTGCGCTGCTGCGACTGCGGCCCATCCTCATGACGACGCTCGCCGCGCTCGTCGGGGCGCTGCCGCTGATGCTGGCCCAAGGATCGGGGGCGGAGTTGCGCCAGCCCCTGGGCATCGTGATGGTGGGCGGCCTGGTGGTCAGCCAGGTGCTCACCCTGTTCACCACGCCGGTGGTGTACCTGTACTTCGACCGGCTGGGCCAACGGCTTTCGCGGCGCCGTGCGGCGTGGCAGGACGACACCGCGGGCACCGCCCCATGAACCTGGCCCGCCTGTGCATCCGCAGGCCGGTGGCCACATCGCTGCTGTCGCTGGCGCTGGTGCTGCTCGGGCTGCTGTCGTGGCGCCTGCTGCCCGTAGCGGCGCTGCCGCAGGTGGACTACCCGGTGATCCGCGTCAGCGCCAGCCTGCCCGGGGGCAGCCCGGAGAGCATGGCAGCCACCGTGGCCGCTCCGCTGGAGCGCGCGCTGGGCGCGATCGCGGGGGTGTCCGCCATCTCTTCCACCAGCAACCAGGGCGCCACGGAAGTGAAGCTCGAGTTCGTCCTGGGCCGCGACCTGGATGCCGCGGCACGCGATGTGCAGGCGGCGATCAACGCAGTGCGCAGCCAGTTGCCGGCGGGAATGAAAGGCAACCCGACCTTCCGCAAGATCCAGTCGTCGCAGCGGCCCATCGTGGTGCTGGCGCTGTCGTCGCCACACCTGGCGCCCTCGGCCCTGTACGACGCGGCATCGACCATCCTCGCGCAGAAGATCGCACAGGTTCCGGGCGTGGCCGACGTGTCGGTCGGCGGGGCGTCGCTGCCCGCCGTGCGCGTACAACTCGACCCCGGCGCGCTGGCACACCAGGGCCTGGCGCTGGACGAGGTGCGGTCGGCCATCGTGCGATCCGGCTCGGTGCAGCCCCTGGGCGCCGTCGAAGAAGGGGGCCGCCATTGGCCGCTGGCTATGGATGGTGCGCCTGCGCGCGCGGCCGACTACGAATCGCTGGTGCTTCGCTGGTCCGATAACGCGCCGGTGCGGCTGGCGGATGTGGCCCGCGTGAGCGACTCCACCGAAAACCGCTACAGCAGCGGCTTCCACAACGAGCGCGACGCCGTGATCCTGCAGGTGCGGCGCCAGCCGGGGGCCAACACCGTGGCCACCGTGGATGCGATCCGCGCGCAGTTGCCCTACCTGCGCACGCTGGTGCCGGCCAGTGTGCGGCTGGACATCGTCGTCGAGCGCTCGCAGGGCATCCGCGCCACGCTGCGCGAAGCGCATTTCACGCTGGCACTGTCGGTCGCGCTCGTGGTGGCCGTGGTGGCGGCCTTTCTGGGGCGCCTGCGCACCGCGCTCATTCCGACCGTGGCGATTCCGGTGTCGCTCATCGGCACGTTCACGGTGATGTACCTGGCGGGTTTCTCGCTCAACAACCTGTCGCTCATGGCCCTGATCGTGGCCGCTGGCCTGGTCGTGGACGACGCAATCGTGGTGCTGGAGAACGTGGAGCGCTACATCGAGCGCGGCATGACGCCGCTGCGCGCCGCGCTGCGCGGTGCGGGCGAAGTGGGCTTCACCCTGGTGGCGATGACGCTCGCCCTCGTGGTCGTCTTCGTTTCGATCTTGTTCATGGGCGGCGTGGTTCAACGTTTGTTCCGTGAGTTCTCGATCACGCTGGCCGCGGCGGTGGTGATCTCGCTGGTGGTCTCGCTGACGCTCACCCCTGTGCTGTGCGCCTATGCCTTGCGCGGGCAGCGCAGCGCGCGTCGCGTGCAGGCCCGCCATGCCTGGACGGCCCGGCTGGGGGCGGCCAGCGCCGCCATGCTGGCCGACCTGCGCCATGGCTATGACCGCAGCCTGGGCTGGGCGCTGCATCACAGCGGCGTGGTGCTGCTGGCCTTCGCGGCGGTGATCGGCGTGAATGCATGGCTTTACCAGGCGCTGCCCAAGATCATGATGCCGCGGCAGGACACCGGCATCGTGCACGCCTTCATCCGCGGCGACGATGGCTTTTCGTTCCAGGTCATGCAACCCAAGATCGAGGCCTACCGGCGGCTCCTGCTGGCCGACCCCGCAGTGGCCCACGTGGCCGGCACCAGCGGTGGCAGCGGCAGCATCGCCAACAGTTTCTTCGTCGTGAGCCTGAAGCCTCTGGCGGAGCGCGGCGGCGAACCGACGCAGGCCGTGGTCAACCGGCTGCGCGAGAAGGCGCCTGCCGTCCCGGGCGGGGTACTGAGCCCCAGCATCGAGCAGGACATCCAGATCGGCGGCGTTTCGTTCGGCGAGGCGGATTCCGCCGTCATCCTGCGGTCGGGAGAGGTCCGGGCACTGCGCACCTGGGCGCGCAAGGTCTCTCTGGCCATGGGCGAGGCAAAGGAGTTCACGGACGTGCAGGCCGTGAGCGACGGCGGCGCCCAGCAGGTGATCGTGGACATCGACCGCGAAGCCGCCCAGCGCCTCGGGGTAGACATGCAGGCCGTGGCGTCCGTGCTCAACAACTCCTACGCCCAGCGCCAGGTGACGACGCTGTACGACCGGCTTAACCAGTACCGCGTCGTGATGGAGGTGGACCCGCGTTTCACGGCGCAGCCGCAGTCGCTCGCACAGATGCAGGTGCTCACCCCCACCGGGGCGCGTGTGCCGCTCACGGCCTTTGCCACCTGGCGCTACGGCCTTACGGAAGACCAGGTCTGGCACGACGCGCTGTTCGCCTCGATGTACATCGGTTACAGCCTCGCCCCCGGTGTCACGCAGGAACAAGGCAAGCGCGCCCTGGATGCGGTGATGGCGCGCGTCGTGCTGCCCGCGTCAGTGCATCTGGCGCCATCCGGAGAAGATGCCGCGCGTGCCAGCGCCGTGCGCTCCCAGCCCTGGCTCATTCTGGGCGTGGTGCTGGCGGTGTACCTGGTGTTGGGCGTGCTCTACGAAAGCATGGTGCACCCGCTCACGATCCTCTCGACCGTTCCGCCTGCGGGGGTGGGCGCCTTGCTGGCGTTGTGGCTGACCAACACTCCTTTCAGTCTCATGGCCTTGCTGGGGCTGTTTCTGCTCATCGGCGTGGTGATGAAGAACGCGATCCTGATGATCGACTTCGCGCTGGACGCCCAGCGCCGCGATGGGCTGCCGCCGCAGCAGGCCATCCGCCGGGCGGCAGCGCTGCGGCTGCGGCCCATCTTGATGACCAATCTGGCCGGCTTCCTGGGAGCGTTGCCGCTGGTGCTCGGCACCGGTGAAGGCTCGGAACTGCGAAGGCCGCTGGGCCTGGCCATCATGGGCGGTCTGGCGGTGAGCCAGTTGCTGACGCTGTACACCACCCCCGTCATCTACTACGGCCTGGAGCGCTGGCGCCAGCGGTGGACGAGCGGCAACGGTTCCCTGGTGCCTGGCCGGCCATGAAAAAAGGGCGCCTGAAGGCGCCCTTGAAAGAGGAGACGTTGCTGGCCGATGACGGCCGCCGATCTCAGTAGTAGCGGCGGATGTTGTCCACTGCGATGCCGTTCATGGCACGGCTCAGGTCGGCCATGATGCGTGCGTCGTGCAGTGCGGCATTCCAGGTCTTTTCGTCTTCGGCTTCGCGGCGGCGGGCTTCGGACCAAGCCTTGTAGCCGGAACGCAACAGTGTGCTGGCGCGACGGGCTGGACCGGCCAGCAGAGCCAGCGCGGCGAAAGCGATGACCCACATGACCATCCAGGCAGCCAGCATGTGGCCTTCGGCGCGGCTGTCCACCACTTGGTTGGCGACGACCAGCACGGCAGCCACGACGGCAGCCAGCAGGAGGGAAGAAGCACCACGCGAGCCGTCAAGGCTGGCTGCAGCGCCCTTCAAGGAAGCAGCGAAGCGCTCTGCGCGCTGTACGCCGGGATGTTCAGTGCGGTATTCGATGTGTACAAAATTTGCCATGATGAGGACCCTTTTCAAACGCTTTTGGCGAAATTGCCGGGCGAATGCGTGAATCTTAGGGTTTACCCCATAGTTGTTCCACTTTATATTTTGAATCTCAGTCATTCATTGAAGTGATGGTTCAAACATGCTGCCGCTCAACTTCCGCTCGCTCGACCTGAACCTGCTGCGTGTGTTCGATGAGGTGATGACCGAACGCAACCTCACCCGCGCCGCGCACAAGCTGTCGCTCACCCAGCCGGCCGTGAGCAATGCCCTTCGGCGCCTGCGGGAGGTGCTGGGCGATGACCTCGTCGTGCGCAGCGGTCAGGGCGTGCAGCCCACGCCCCGCGCGCTCACCCTATGGCCCCCGGTGCGGCAGGCGCTGGCGCAGCTGCAGCAGTCGCTGGCGCCGGGCGATTTCGACCCTGCCACCGCCAACTCTACCTTCGTGCTGGCCATGGCCGACGCCACGGGCGCCACGCTGATCCCGCCCCTGGTGGAGATCGTGGAGCGCGAGGCGCCCGGGGTCTCGGTGCGCGTGGTCCCGCTCACCACCCGCGACCCGCGCAGCATGCTGGACGACGAATCCGCCGACATGGCGGTGGGCTACTTCCCGGCGGTGATGGCCGACCTGACCGCGCGCGCCCAGACCGACGCCGTGGTGGCTTTTGAAAGCGTGCGCCTGTACGACGGCGAATACGTGTGCGTGATGCGCCACGGCCATCCGCTCGCGCAAGTGCCGATGACGCTCGACCTGTATTGCGGCGCGCGCCACCTGCTGGTGAGCTTTTCCGGCAAGCCGTACGGGTTCATCGACGAAGCGCTAACCGCTCTCGGGCGCGAGCGGCGCATCGTGCTCACGGTGAACCAGTTCTTCACTGCCGGGCGCGTGGTCACCACGACCGACCTGCTCACCGTGCTGCCCAGGCACTTCGTGGGCGTGGCCAGCATTGCCGGCGAACTGGTGTGGCGCCCCCTGCCCATGCCGCTGCCCACGGTGCATGTGGATGCGCTGTGGCACCGCCGGCGCCTGCACGATGCGGCCCACCGCTGGCTGCGGGGCGCGATGGTGCGCGCCGCCATGCACACCGCACGCCGCCCCCCCGCCGCCTGAAGGCGGGCCCGCGAGCCTCCACAATCGGCGCATGAAGATTCAACTGCTGTCCGACCTGCACCTGGAAGCCCACCCCGCCTTCGCCCCCAGCCCCGCCCCGGGCGCCGACCTGCTGGTGCTGGCCGGCGACATCGGCTCGTACCAGTCCGGCTCGCAACTGGCCGACGACGACTTCGGCCTCGCGCGCTTTTCCCCGTTGCCGCAGTTCGCGGGCTGGCCCACGCCCGTGGTGTTCGTGCCGGGCAACCACGAGTACGACATGCAGGATTTCGACGCCGCCCAGCAGCGCCTGCGCCAGGTGTGTGACCGGCTGGGCCTGATCTGGCTGGAGCGCGAAAGCGTGGTGCTCGACGGCGTGCGCTTCATCGGGACAACCTTGTGGAGCGATTTCGATGCGCTGGCCGAAGACGAGGGCAGCACCGACCTCGCGCAGCGCCTGCGCCAGCGCGAGAAAGCCTTTCGCGCCGCCAACTTCTACCTGCGCAAGACCGGCGGCACCCGCGCTGGCGAGCCCTTCCTGGCCGAGCCCATGCGCGAGCAATCGCTGGCCTGCCAGACCTGGCTGCGCGAAGCGCTGGCCCGCCCGTTCGACGGACCCACCGTCGCGGTGACGCACTTCGCCCCCAGCCTCAAAAGCGCCGATCCGCGCTACGGATTGATTCCCGGCACCGCAGGGTTCTGTAACGCGCTGGACGACCTTCTGCCGCACGCGCAACTATGGATGCACGGCCACCTGCACGCCCCAAGCGACTACACGGTGCAGGGCACGCGCGCCGACGGCACGCCCTGGCGCTGCCGCGTTGTGGCCAACCCGCTGGGCTATGCCCGCAAGGGCGAGCAGGACACCTTCGCGCCCCACTTCACCGCCACCGTATGATCGTGCGCAGGTGCCGGCCCCGTGCCGGCCCTTTCGCAGCGCAGGGCATACAAAGATGACGCAGGTCAAGACAACAGACGCACGCGCCGATTAGTCTGGTCCCTCATCTTTCGGAGTGTCTTCATGAACATCCTCCTTGCCGTCGACGGCAGCCCGTACACCAAGAAAATGCTCGCCTACCTCGCCACCCACGAGGAACTCCTGGCCGGCACGCACGACTACACCGTGGTCACCGTGCAACCCGCCCTTCCGCCCCGCGCGCGGGCGGCCCTGGGCAAGGAAACCGTCGACAAATACCACGCTGAAGAGGCCGAGAAAATCATCGGACCGGTGGTCAAGTTCCTCGCGCGCCGGGGCGTCGCCGCTCAGCGCATCGTGAAGACCGGCCCGGTGGGCGAAACACTGGGCAAAGTGGCCGACGGCGGCAAGTTCGACCTGCTCGTGATGGGCTCGCACGGCCACGGTGCGCTCGGCAAACTGGTGATGGGCTCGGTCAGCACGCAGGTGCTGGCCAACAGCCACGTCCCGGTGTTGCTGGTGCGCTGACCTTCCCGGTCACCGGCGTGCCCGCCGCCTCAGGCCGGGCGCGCGGCCAGGCCGCCGAAACAGGTTTCCACCGCGCAGTCGAGGATGCGCGCGTCGCTGTACTGGCCGGTCGCGCGCAGCATGGCCGGCAGCGGATCGGCCGAGCGGGCCAGCAGCGCCCACAGCACGACATCGGGCGGCCACTGCGCGCTCAACTGGCCGGCCTGCTGGGCCTCGACGATCCAGGTGGTGATCTCCGCGCTGGCGGCCTGCAGCGCGGCCTGGTAGCGCTCGCAGTCGCGCAGCGGCCCGGCCAAACCGGAGTTGCGGCTCAAAAGCAAGGGCATCTCATCGGTCAGCTGCAGCGAGAGCATCCAGCGCAGCAGCGCCTGCAGCCGTTCGATGGCCGACTGGCCAGGCGGCACGCCCTGCAAAAACCGTTGCAGCCGGTCCACGGCGTGCACCATGGCGGCGGCGCACAGGTCGTCCTTGCCGGCGAAGTGCTTGTACAGGCTGGCCTTGGCCACGCCCACCTGGGCGGCCACTTCGTCCAGCGTCATGGCCTCGAAGCCCTTTTCGCCGAGCAGCCGGCCTGCGGCGGCCACGATGGCTTCTTCCCGTGCCTGGTGCATCTGCGCCTTGAAGGACGGGCGGGGCGGGGGCGTATTCATGCGGCGCATCTTAGCGAGAGCGTGCCGGCCCCGGTACCGGGACCGCCCGGGGGTCAGACCGCCAGCATGCGGGCCGCCGTGCTGGTCAGCGCTTCGGACAGCGCGTCCAGCACCTCGGATTCGAGGTTCCAGCAGTGCCAGTAGAGCTGAATCGGCAGCGAGTGCCCCGGCGCCAGATCGATCAGGCTGCCGTCGGCCAGCGCACCGCGCACCAGCAGTTCGGGCACCACGCCCGCGCCCCAGCCGGCGGTGGCAGCGCGCACCTGGCCTTCGGAGCTGGGCACGAACAGGTGGTGTAGCGCCACCCGCTTCAGGCCGAAGGCGCGCATCACGAACTCGGCCTGCATGTCGTCCTTGCGGTTGAACGACAGGAACGGCACGTCGCGGAAATTGTGCGGCGTGAGCCCCTGCGGCAAATACCGCGCCGCCAGCGCTGGCGACGCCACCGCCACGTAGTGCATGGCCCCGAGCGGCACGACCTTGCAGCCGCGCAAAGCCTGCTTGAGGGTGGTCACGCAGCCCAGCACCTGGCCTGAACGCAGCCATTCCTGCGTGAAATCCTGGTCGTCCACGATGATTTCGACCGGCAGGCGCTGGCGCACCAGGTCGTGCAGCGCTTCCAGCGCCCAGGTGGCGATGCTGTCGGCGTTGATGGCGATCGAGATGCGCTCGTCCTCGCGCGCACCGCCCGGGGCGCTCGGGGCCAGTTCCTGCAGGTCGCGCTCCAGGTCGGCGCGCAGCAGGCGCAACTGCTTGGTGTGCTTTAGGAGCAACTGGCCGGCCGTGGTGGGCTTGAGGGGCCGGCTGCGCACGATGAGCACCGAGCCCACCTGCGCTTCCAGCGCGCGCAACCGCTGCGAAACGGCCGACTGCGTGACGTTCAGGCGCTGGGCGGCGCGTTCGAAACCGCCCTCTTCCACGATGGCGGCCAGGCATTCCAGTGCGGCGGGATCGAAGCTGCTCATGGGCGTGCGTGCATTAGACGTTCTGATGAATTTGGAGGAAGTTTAATTTTGCTTTTAATTCGCCGCAACGCGATCCACACTCCGGCCCATGAAAACCATCGTCTTGGGCGCCGGCATCATCGGCATCAGTACCGCCTGGCACCTGCTCGAGCGCGGCCATGAAGTCACCGTGGTGGACCGCCAGCCCGGCCCGGCGCTGGAAACGAGTTTCGCCAACGCGGGGCAGATCTCGGTGAGCTATTGCGAGCCCTGGGCCAACCGCGACGCGCCGCTGAAGGCGCTCAAGTGGATGTTCGACAAAGAGGCGCCGCTGCTGTTTCGCCCGCAGCTCGACTGGGACCAGTGGCGCTGGGGCCTCAAATTTCTGGCGCAGTGCAATGACACGGCGTTCGAGCGCAACGTGCAGCAGATCGTGGCCCTGGGCGCCTACAGCCACGCCGCCCTGAAAGACTTGGTGCGCGCCACGGGCATCGAATACCACCGCCTGGAGCGCGGCATCGCGCACTTCTACACCGACCAGAAATCGTTCGACGCCGCCGGCCATGCGGTCGAGGTGATGCGCCGCCACGGCGTGCAGCGCCGTCTGGTCAGTCGCGACGAGCTGCTGCAGATCGAGCCCGCCTTTCGCGCCTACGGCGATCACATCACCGGCGCACCTACACCAGCACCGACGAAAGCGGCGACGCCCGCCTGTTCACGCAGGAGCTGGCCCGCCGCTGCGCCGAGCGCGGCGCGCAGTTCCTCTACGGCCACGACGTCGTGCGCCTCAACCAGGCGGGCGGCGCTATCGAAAGCGTAGCTGTCCGCGCACGCAGTACCAGCGCTGGAACCCAAAAAGACCAAAACCTCACCGCCGAGGCGATCGTCGTGGCCTGCGGCACGTACAGCGCGCCGTTGCTGCGCACGGTGGGCGTGGACCTGCCGATCTACCCCGGCAAGGGCTACAGCGCCACCTTCCCGCTGCGGAGGCCCGAGGGCGCACCGCTGGTCTCGACCATCGACGACGGCAAGAAGATCGCCATGAGCCGCCTGGGCAACGTGCTGCGCGTGGCCGGCACCATCGAGCTGGGCGGCTACGACCTGTCGCTGGACAGCCCCCTGGCGCGGGCGCGCTGCCACATGCTGTCGCGCCGCATCGAGGCGATCCTGCCCGGCGTGTGCGACACCCGCACGCCCGAAGAAGGCGGCAATCCGCAGTACTGGACCGGCCTGCGCCCGGCCACGCCCACCAACATTCCATTCATCGGCCGCACGCGCGTCGGCCGGCTGTGGGTCAATGCCGGCCACGGCACGCTGGGCTGGACGCACGGGGCCGGCTCCGGCAAGGCAGTGGCCGAGCTGATCAGCGGCGAACGCCCGGCCATGGCCTTCGGCTTCCTGGGTCAGGGCACGGGTGGCGGCACGGCGCCGACCTCGCCAGTCACTGCCTGAAACGGCAGCAATCAGGCACTGCGCCGGCGCTACCATGCCGGCCATGCCTTCCCACACCCTCTTTCTCACTACCTCGACCCGCGAGCCCGGCCACGTCGGCAACACCGAATGGCTGGCCCGGCAGGCCGCCGCCGCCCTGCCGGTAGACGCCATCCAGACCTGGCTGAACCCGGCGCAGATGGACCTGCCGCCCTTCGTGGACCGGCGCCACACCACCGGGCAGTACCCAGCCCCCACGGGCGACATGAAAACACTGCTGGAGGCCACGCTGGCCGCGACCGACATCGTGTTCGTCGCGCCGGTCTACTGGTACAGCATTCCGTCGCCGCTCAAGACCTACCTGGACCACTGGAGCGGCTGGATGCGCATTCCCGGCCAGCCGTTCAAGGAGCCGATGGCGGCCAAGACGCTGCGGCTCATCACCACCAGCGGCGACCGCGCCAAGGCGCAGCCGATGATCGATTCGGTGCAGCTGTGCGCGCAGTTTCTGTCGATGCCCTGGGGCGGCGCCCTGTGGGGCAAGGGCGGCCCGCCCGGCGCGGTGCAGGCCGACGCGGCGGCCATCGCAGCGGCTGCTACATTTTTAATAGCACACTCCCCTAGCTGAATCTGCGCTGGAGGCTATTTTTGTGGTGATGGCTGCCCGTCCACGACGGCCAGATGGTCGTCCATCCAGCGCAGCAGGTCGCGCCACATGAGGCGGACCTCGTCGTCCTTGGGCATGCGCAGCTCGTGCTGCAGTTCGATGGTCACCACGGGCAGTCCCAGGTGGACGCTGCCGTAGTTCCCGAGCGACCCCGGGAAGATGCCCAGTTGGTCCAGCCGCAGACGGCCCAGCCGGCTGGGCGGGGGCTGCGGGCCGTCGAAGTCGAGCACGCCGTAGGGCGCGTGGATGCTCACCACCAGATCGGGCTCGAACTGCGCCATCTGCGTGTGCAGGAACTGCGACTCCGGCTCGGACAGCGATGACGGCCCCGGCCAGCGGCGGGGGTCGCGGCGCGTGCGCTTTTCCCAGTAGACGGGCGCGTCGCGCTCCCAGTTGGGCGTGGGGAAGTTGCGGTTCAGGTCCACGCCGCGGGCGTTGACCCGGGTGGCGGGCTTGGCGAGCATGCCGTCGGGGTTGAGCGCCGGAATGAAGCGCCAGTGCACCGGCCGCCGGGTGGGCTGCACGCGCGACTCGGCGAACCCGATCCAGCGCAGCGCCAGCGATGCGGCCGTGGGCTCGTCGCCGTGCATGGCGCCCACCACCAGCACCCGCAGCGGCGTCACGTTCGGGGCCACGCCCACGGGTGGCACGTCGCGCCAGAACAGGGGCACACCGTTGCGCGACACCGCACCGCTGGGCGCCAGCCGTGCGGCCTGGCACTGCGCACGGGAGATGCCGGGCAAACGCGGCAGCAGCAATGGGCAGGCGGTGTCGGGCGCATCGGCCGCCAGCGCGGTGCCGCCGGGCGGGGCAGGCACTGCACCCGGTGCCTGGGCGGCTTTCGGTGGCGTTACGGCGCCCGATCCAGCGGGGCGCGGCACGGCAGATGGCGACGGTGACTGGGACCGCTCCGGCAAACGGGCAGATCGGGCCGACTGGGCCGATTGCGCCACCGAAGCCGGCTCGCCCGAAGGCTGAGGCCGCACGATCACGGCGGACTGGACGCCCGCCATGCGCGGGGCGACCGTTCCCTGCGCGGCGCCGGGCCCGTCGCTCAAGGGCGCGCGCGCTCCGCCCACCAAATCAGGGTTCCAGATGCGCGTGCCCATGAACGACAGCGCCAGGGCCGCGGCCAGGGGCAGGAGCCAGGGCATGGCGGCGGCGAGCGTGCCGCGCGGCGCGCGGCGGTCCGGGGCGGCGCCGCTCAATGCAGCACCCGGTCGGAGGCCGCCAGGAACGCCAGCAGCGCGCCGTCGAAGCCCTCCGGGTCTTCCAGCTGCGGCCAGTGGCCGACGTGGGGCAGGTCCAGGTGGCGCGCATCGGGCAGCACCTGGGCCAGCGCCTGCAGGGCTTCGGGCGGGGTGCAGCGGTCTTGCTCGCCCCCCAGCAGCAAAACGGGCATGTGCAGGCGCGACAGCTCGGCCGCGCTGCGCGAGAAGGTGGGCAGCGCCTCCAGCGCGCGCCGGTAGGCCGACCGGTGCACTTGCCCCATGGCGTGGCTGGCCAGCCGCACGCCCTCGGGCAAGGCCCCGGTGCCGATGTGCCGCGGCACCAGCCGCTGGGCGATCTGCTCCATCGACTGCCCGGCATCCAGCTCGGCCAGGCGCGGTGCCACCCATTCGCCGAGGCTTTGCGCATCCAGCGCCGGCCCGCCGCCGCACAGCACCAGGCGGCGCACCAGCGCGGGCTCGCGCAGCGCCACCTCGATGGCCAGCATGGCGCCCAGGCCGTGGCCGACCAGCACGGCCGGGCCGCACTGCAGCGCATCCAGCAGCATGGCGCAGCTCTGTGCCAAGCCCTTGAAGCTGTAGGGTTCGATGGGGGCGCTGCGGCCGTAGCCCGGCATGTCCCAGGCCACGGCGCGGTAGCCGGCCGTCGCCAGGGTTTCGACCTGGGGCGCGAAGGTGAGGTGGTCGCCGTCCGCGTCGTGCAGCATGAGCACGGTGGGGCCGGAGCCGAGGGTGGTGAAAGTGGGTAGAAGGGCCATGAAGAGAACGGTGCGAGCCGCGCCGCCCACAGCAACATTGCAGGCGCCGGACCATAATAGCCGACCCCCTCCCACCCGGCCGCCAGCGCCAGCGCCTTCGTGAACAGCCCCCTGCACCGCCCCATCGCCGCCCGTCCGCCCGGTTTTTCCACGCGCGAATTCCGCGACGCGCTGGGCATGTTCGCCACGGGCGTGACCATCGTCACCGCGCGCGGCGCGGCCGGCGAGCTGATCGGCCTCACGGCCAGTTCCTTCAATTCGGTGTCGCTGCAGCCCCCGCTGGTGCTGTGGAGCCTGGCGCACAAGGCGTCCACCCTGCCAGCCCTCTCGGCCGGCTCCCACTATGCGATCAACGTGCTGGCCGCCGACCAGCGTGCGCTGGCCGAACGGTTCGCCTCGCGCGGCGTGGACCGCTGGGCCGGCGTGGCGCACCAGCCCGGCGTGGCCGGCGCGCCGGTGCTGGAAGGCGCGGCCGCGGTGTTCGAGTGTTTCAACCGCAGCCAGTACGTGGAGGGCGACCACACGATCTTCGTGGGCGAGGTGGAGCGCTGCAGCCACCGCGAGGGCGCATCGCCGCTGCTTTATCACGGCGGCATGTTCTACACCGAGCACCCGCTGGGCGCCGCGCCCGCGGTGCAAGCCGAAACCCAGAAATGACGACGCCGCGGGCCTGGCGACAGGCCCCGCGGCGCGGTGTCAGAAGCAGCGCTGATTCAGGGCGGCTCTATGGCGGCTATTTCACGCCGTCGGGCAACTCGATCTTGACCTCGAGCACTTCCAGGTTGTCCTGGCGCTCCAGGTGCACCTTGATGTCGTCGGCATGGATCGACACGTATTTGGAGATCACCGCCACCAGTTCGCGCTGCAGCGCGGGCAGGTAGTCGGGCGTGGAGGCGTTGCGGCCATTGCGCTCGTGCGCCAGGATGATCTGCAGGCGTTCCTTGGCGACCGAAGCGGTCTTCTTTTTCTCGCCCAGCAAGAAAGACAACAGGGACATGCGTTACCTCCCGCCGAAGATGCGCTTGAAGAAGCCGGGCTTCTGCGCGTCGATGAACCGCAGGGGCTTGTCCTCGCCGAGGAAGCGGGCCACCACGTCCTTGTAGGCTTCGGACACGTCGGTGCCCTGCATGTGGATGGCCGGCGTGCCCTGGTTGGAGGCCTGCAGCACGTTCTCGGACTCGGGCACCACGCCGATCAGTTCGATGCGCAGGATGTCCTGGATGTCTTCCAGCGACAGCATCTGCCCGTCTTCCACGCGATTGGGGTTGTAGCGCGTGATGAGCAGGTGCTCCTTCACGGGCTCGCCGCCTTCGATGGCACGCTTGGTCTTGCTGCCCAGCATGCCCAGGATGCGGTCGGAATCGCGCACCGAAGAGACTTCGGGGTTGGTCACCAGCAACGCCTCGTCGGCGAAGTGCATGGCCATGAGCGCGCCGCTCTCGATGCCGGCCGGCGAGTCGCAGACGATGTATTCGAAGCCCATGCCGGACAGGTCTTTCAGGATCTTCTCGACGCCTTCCTGCGTGAGCGCATCCTTGTCGCGCGTCTGGCTGGCGGCCAGCACGAACAGGTTGTCGCACTGCTTGTCCTTGATGAGGGCCTGGTTCAGGTTGGCCTCGCCCTGGATCACGTTGATGAGGTCATACACCACGCGGCGTTCGCAGCCCATGATGAGGTCCAGGTTGCGCAGGCCGACGTCGAAGTCGATCACTGCGGTCTTGTGGCCGCGCAATGCGAGGCCGGATGCGAAGCTGGCACTGGTGGTGGTCTTGCCCACGCCACCCTTGCCGGAGGTCACGACGACGATTTTGGCCATGTTGTGAAAATTTCCTGCGTTGGTCCGAATGAAAGAAGAAGGCGCTGTCAGAGCGTCAGAGCGGCTCGATGAGCAGCTTTTCGCCGTCCAGGCGCACCTGGGCGGGCTTGCCGCGCACGGCGTCCGGCAGCTCGGTCTCGGTGGTGCGGTAGATGCCTGCGATCGACACGAGCTGCGGCTCCAGGCATGTGCTGAAGATGCGTGCGCTGGTATCGCCGCGCGCGCCGGCAATGGCCCGCCCGCGCATCGGCGCGTAGACGTGGATGTTGCCGTCAGCGATCACCTCGGCCCCGAAGCTCACCACCGCCATGACCACCAGGTCGGCGCCGCGCGCATACACCTGCTGGCCCGAGCGCAGCGGCTTGTCCACCACCACGGTGGTCGGGCCGCCAGCGGGCACTTCGCGCACCACTTCGACCTCGCGGATGACTTCGCGCACCACCTCGCGCACGCCGGGCAGCGGGCTGGCTTCATCGTGCGCGGTGTCGGCGGCCGGAGCGTGCGCACGGGCCGGGGGCGCCTCGGGCGCGGCGATCAGGCCGGCCGTGTGGGCGGCCTCCATCTGCGCGGGGCTGCCGCCGCGCACCGCCACGGGCAGCGTGTGGTGGCTGCGCAGCGCGGCGCACAGGGCGCTGAAATCGATGGTGTCCTCGGCGTCGCGCACGCCGGCCAGGTCGATCAGCACGGGGTCGTTGTCGAAGAAGTCCGGATCGCTCTCCAGCCGCGCGGCCAGATCGGCGGCGAGCACGCCGACGTCGGTGGTCTTGAGCACCACCGCCACCACCGGCAGCTGGGCGCTCTTGAGGTCAAAGCTGGTGCGGGCGTGGCCCGCCGTGTCAACGGCCATTGGAGAAAGGGGTGCGAAAGAAGGGGGAGCGGAGGGAGCGCGAAAGGCGCTGCCCAAAGGCGCGAAGTGTAACTTGGGGGCCACCGGAACCTGTCGCCGGACGTATCCGTGCGCGGCGCCCTGACCAAAGGAGAACGCCCTCGGCGTGGGATGATTGCTTCACCGCGCCGGCGCTGCGGCGGCTACAACCGGGAGGCATGGCAGGCAGCCAGCGCCGAGGCTTTGAATGAAAACGGGGCCCAGCGCAATGAATTCAACGGTATATAGCTATTATTTTCATAGCAAATACTTTGATATCTGCTGGATTCCAGCCCCCATCGAAGCTTCAGAACTTCGGAATCCGGATGCGGCTGATCATGAGCGAGCCCGACAGCGCGAACAGCAGCACCAGCGGGTGCAGCGTGAAGCCGCCCAGCATCACGCTGCCGAACCACAACTGCTCGCGGACCGCGCCCATCGAGGCGGCGAGTGCCATCAGCCCCACGAGCACGATGGAGGTCGGAATCGGCGTGCCCTCGAAGTACTTCACCTTGCCCGAGCCTTCCGACAGCGTTTCGGCGGTGACGTTGTAGCGCGCCAGCCGCGAAACCCCGCAGGCCACGAAATACGCCAGCACGATGCGGTCGTACATGCCCTGCATGCCGCAGGCGTAGGCGATGATGGCCGGGGCCACGCCGAACGAGATCACGTCGGCCAGCGAATCGAGCTCGCGCCCCATGGCCGAGGACTTCTGCCGCCAGCGCGCGATGCGGCCGTCCAGCACGTCGAAGATCAGCGCCGCGAGCACCAGCGCGCAGGCGAAGTACACATGGCGCACGTCGCCCTTTTCCAGGAACGTCATCGACGAGAACAGCGCGCCCACGCCGCACACGGCGTTGCCCAGCGTGAACCAGTCGGCGAGGTGGAACTCGCGGATCATCGAAAAGCGCTTAGGGGTGGGCTGGGACATGGACTCTCCTGGTGTGGGCGGCGACGGTTGCCGGCGGCCGGTTCTCAAAAGGGACCGGCACCGGCAGGTGGCGCAATGGCAATGCCTGTGGATTATGGGTGGCGCACGGGGCCGGGCACCGTCAGGCATGTCCTACGGTTCAGGCGACTGCGCGCGGCCGCCCGGGGCGATGGGCGCGCGCACGGTTTCCAGGTGGATGCTGGTTTCGGTGTTGCTGATGCCCTTGATGAGGCGGATGCGTTCCAGCGCGTGCGCCAGCTCCGCCAGGCTGCCCACCTGCAGTTCGGCCAGCAGATCCCACCGACCGTTGGTGCTGTGCAGCGCCAGCACGCTGGGCTCGCCCAGCAGTGAAGCCGTGACCCGGCGCGCATCGTTGCCCTCGATGGAGATGCTGGTCCAGGCCTGCAGCGCGCCGCCGGTTTCGCTCTCGGGGCGCAGCCGCACGGTGTAGCCGACGATCACGCCCGTGTCCTCCAGCCGGCGGATGCGGTTGGTCACCGTGCCGCGCGACACCCCCAGGCGGGTGGCGAGCGTGGCGACGCTGGCGCGGGCGTTGTGGCGCAGTTGCGCGATGAGCTGCTGGTCGATCTTGTCCATTTCGCCAAACTCCTTGTGCAAAAAGCTATTTTTTTGCGCTTATGCATGCATTTTTGCCGATTTGAATTGCCACGCCCTTGTGGGACGCTCTTCCCCATGCCGCTGCCCGACGCCCCGTCGTGCCGCGCGGCCCACCGACAGGAGCTTTCCGATGACCCCCGATCAACGCCCCGCCCCCGGCTCCATGTCCACCGAATTCCTGAGCGCCACGCGCGCCGCGCAACTCGTCGGCCGTACCGGCGTGGTGGAATGCCTGCGCGTCATGGCGCAGGCCATCGAAGAGGACTACGCCCGCTGGCACGACTTCGACAAATCCGCGCGCACCGCCAGCCATTCGCCCAACGGCGTGATTGAACTCATGCCCGTGGCCGACGCCCGCGACTACGCCTTCAAGTACGTGAACGGCCACCCGGTCAACACCCGCCGCGGCCTGCCCACGGTGATGGCCTTCGGCGCGCTGGCCGACGTGGCCACCGGCCACCCTTCCTTCCTGAGCGAACTCACCCTGACCACGGCGCTGCGCACCGCGGCTACCTCCGCCATGGTCGCGCGCCACCTGGCGCGGCCGGACAGCCGCAGCATGGCGCTGATCGGCAACGGCGCACAAAGCGAGTTCCAGGCGCTGGCGTTCGTGGGGCTGCTGGGCGTCAGCGAATTGCGGCTGTACGACATCGACCCCGCCGCCACGGACAAGCTGGCGGCCAACCTCGCGCCGCTGGTCGAGCGCGGCAACGTGCGCATCGTGCGCTGCGCCAGCACCGCCGAAGCCGTGCGCGGAGCGGACATCGTCACCACCGTCACCGCCGACAAGGCCTACGCCACCATCCTGCACGGCGACATGGTCGAGCCCGGCATGCACATCAATGCGGTGGGCGGCGACTGCCCCGGCAAGACCGAGCTGGCCGCCGACGTGCTGCGCGCCGGCAGCGTGTTCGTGGAGTACGAGCCCCAGACCCGCATCGAAGGCGACCTGCAGCAGATGCCGGCCGACTTTCCCGTGACCGAGTTCTGGCGTGTGGTGCGCGGCCAAGCGCCGGCCCGCATGTCGCCCACCCAGGTGACGGTGTTCGACTCCGTCGGCTTCGCGCTGGAGGACTATTCCGCACTGCGCACCATGCGCGCGCTGGGCCGCGGCGCCGGGCTGCTGCAGCGGCTGGAACTGATCCCCGACCAGGCCGACCCGAAAGACCTGTACGCGCAGCTTCGCCCCTGGATCGCGCACGAATCCCCCGCCGCCGCTCTATCGCCGGCCGGCGCACCGGTATCGGCGGCATCGGCGGCAGCTCCGGCGCGCAGCCCGCTGGCGCAAGCCGCGTGAGCGAATCTTCGGCACCGACCGTTCCCACCCGCATCACCGGCCTGCCGCGTGCAGGCCGCACGCCCTTGCCAGCCCCTCGCCTACATGGCGGCCGGCGATCGCAGGCAAAATTTTGGCGCACCCCGCCCGCACGGCCTTTGCGCCAGGAGATGACCGCATGACCCCCAACGACACCACCCCGCACACCCGCGCCACCCTGATCGGGGCTCCCACCGACGCCGGGGCGGCGCGCCTCGGTGCCGCTATGGGCCCCGACGCCCTGCGCGTCGCCCAGCTGGGCCCGGCGCTGGCGCGTTTCGGGGTGGAGGTGGAAGACCTGGGCAACCTCTTCGGGCCGCCCAACCCGCAAAGCCCGCGCGGCAACGACGGGCTGCGTAACCTGGCGGAATGCGTGGCCTGGAACCGGTCGGTGCACGACGCCGTCTCGGCGCAGTTCGCCGCGGGCCGCCTGCCCATCCTGCTGGGGGGCGACCACAACCTGGCGGTGGGATCGATCAGCGCCGTGGCGCGCCACTGCCGCGCGCAGGGCAAGCGCCTGCGGGTGCTCTGGCTGGACGCCCATGCGGACTGCAACACGCCCGCCATCTCGCCGAGCGGCAACGTGCATGGCATTCCCGTTGCAAGCCTTTACGGCTACGGCCCCGAGTCGCTGTCCGGCCTGGGCGGCGCGGTGCCGGCCCTGCGGGCCGGGGAGTTGTGCCAGATCGGCCTGCGCAGCGTGGACGACGAGGAAAAGCGCCTCATCCGCGAACTGGGCATCGAGGTGTACGACATGCGCTCCATCGACGAGCTGGGCATGCGCGAGGTCATGCGCCGGGCGCTCGACGGGCTGGAGGGCGACGCGGGCGACGACGTGCACCTGCACCTGAGCTTCGACGTGGATTTTCTCGACCCCGAGATCGCCCCCGGCACCGGCACCACGGTGCGCGGCGGCCCCAACTACCGCGAAGCGCAGCTGTGCATGGAAATGATCGCCGACACCGGCCGGCTGGCCTCGCTGGACATCGTGGAGCTGAACCCGGCGCTCGATATCCGCAACCAGACGGCCGAGCTGGTGGTGGACCTGGTGGAAAGCCTGTTCGGCAAGAGCACGCTGGTGCGGGTCCGCCCACCGGCTCCCTGACCGGCCGAGCGGGCCCTGCGCCCGATCACATCGCTACGCCGAGGGCGCGAGCCGCTCCGGCGCAGCGGCGCCGGCCGCGCGCTGCTGGGCGAACGCCACGTACCAGGGCAGGCAGCCCGGGTTGGCCATGGCGTCCTGGTTGACGACCTTCCCCAGCGGCTGGCCCAGCAGCAGCTTCTTGATCGGCAGCTCCTGCTTCTTGCCGGTCAGCGTGCGCGGCACTTCGGCCACCTGAACGATCTCGTCGGGCACGAAGCGCGGCGACAGCGCGGTGCGGATGGCGGCGGCGATGCGCCCGCGCAAGGCATCGTCCAGCACCGCGCCCTCGCGCAACGCGACGAAGAGCGGCATGTAGCTCTCGCGGCCCAGGCTTTCCAGATCAACGACCAGGCTGTCGAGCACTTCGGGCAGCGATTCGACCGCGCGGTAGATCTCGCTCGTGCCCATGCGCAGGCCGTGGCGGTTGATGGTGGCGTCGCTGCGGCCATAGATCACGCAGCCGCCGTGGCGGCCGATCTTGAGCCAGTCGCCATGGCGCCAGACCGGGCCCATGTCGGCCGGACCGTCGCCGCCGCCGGGTCGGCGGCCGTGGCCGGGCGGGTACATGTCGAAGTAGCTCGAAAGGTAGCGCCTGCCGTGCGGGTCGCCGCCCGCGCCGCTGGCGCCGTTCAAGTCGCCCGCGTCATTGGCGGCGACGGGATTGGCCGGGTCCCGGTCGCCCCACAGGTACAGCGGCATCGAGGGAATGGGCTGGGCGCACACCAGCTCGCCCACCTCGTCGATCACGGGCTGGCCTTCGGCGTTCCAGGCCTCGACCGCCGCGCCCAGCATGCGGCACTGCATCTCGCCGGGCACCTGGGGCAGCTCGCGGTGCCCGCCGATGAAGGCGCCGCAAAAATCGGTGCCGCCCGAGATGTTGTTCCACCAGATGTCGCCATCGGCATGCCCCGGGCGCACGCCCAGCGCGCGGAACTGCGCCGTGCCCCAGGCCTGCACCTCGGGCGCGAGCGGCGAGCCCGTGGTGCCCAGCGCCCGCACGCGCGACAGGTCGCCGCAGTCCGCCAGCGACAGGCCCGACTTCATGCAGTTGGCATAGAACGCCGCGCCGGCGCCGAAGAACGTCACGCCCGTCTCGGCGGCGAAGCGCCAGAGCATGCCCCAATCGGGCCGCTCGCGGCTGCCGCCGGGGTTGCCGTCGTAGATCACGCAGGTCGTGCCCGCGAGCAGGCCGCTCACCTGCGCGTTCCACATCACCCAGCCGGTCGAGCTGTACCAGTGGTAGCGCTCGCCGAACGAATTGGGCTCGTAGCTGCAGCCGATGTCGTTGTGCAGGCTCTTGAGCTGCAGCGCCACCAGCACCATGCCGCCATGGCCGTGCACGATGGGCTTGGGCAGGCCGGTGGTGCCGCTGGAATAGACGATCCACAGCGGGTGGTCGAAGGGCAGCCACTCGGGCTCGAACGCCGCCACTTCGGCATCGTTTTGGCCGCTCGCCGCCGAATAATCTGCCGTGTCCGCTATGGTTTCAGGAGCGTGCAGATGGTGGATCACCACCACGTGCTGGACCGACGGCAGCGCCGCACGCAGCTCGGCCAGCACGCCCGTGCGGTCGTGGTCGCGCCCGCCGTAAGTGACGCCATCCACCGTGATCAGCACCTTGGGCGCGATCTGCTGAAAGCGGTCCAGCACGGCGGCGGTGCCCATGTCGGGCGCGCACACGCTCCACACCGCGCCCAGGCTGGCGGTGGCCAGCAGCGCCACCATGGCTTCGGGAATGTTGGGCAGGTAGGCGGCCACCCGGTCGCCGCGCCGCACGCCCTGGCGGCGCAGGTGCAGCGCCAGCGAGGCCACCTGGCGGCGCAGCTCGGGCCACGACAGTTCGCGGTGCAGGCCGCGCTCGTTGCGGCTCACCACAGCGGGCAGGCCCGCGGCATGGGCCGGGTCCACATGGCGCAGCACCTGGCGCGCGTAGTTGACCTGCGCGCCCGGAAACCACACCGCGCCGGGCATCGCGTTGCGCGCCAGCACGGCCGTGTGCGGGGTGGGCGACTGCAGATCGAAGTAGTCCCAGATGCTCTGCCAGAAGGCGTCAAGATCGGTGACGGACCACCGCCAGAGCGCGTCGTAGTCGGCAAAGGCGAGACCGTGGCGGGCCTGCAGCCAATCCTGGTACAGGCGGATCTGGGGAACGAAAGGGGGGGTGTTTTTTGTCTCCATGGCGCCGCAGCGTAGCGTGCGCCACCGCCGCTGTCACCGGGTGGGCGTCCCCGAATGGACAAAGCCGCCGGCAGGGGCCTGCGGCGGCTTTTTCAAAGAGAGCGTGAACGGGTCAGTCGGTCAGTTCGCGCACGCTGGTGATGGCATAGCCCTTTTCTTCGATCTGCGCGGCCGGTTGCGGGATGCCGTAGTCGTCCCAGTGGTCAGCGTTCTCGTCCATCTCCTGGCCGCGGGCTTCGGTGTCCCAGTCCACATTGATCGCCTCTTGGGGAATGGCCCGACCTTCGGGCACGGCGAGGTGGGAGAACTTGCCATCGGGTTCGGCTCGGCGATAGATGTCCACACGCATGTTGGAGTCCTTCTCGGAAAGTGAAACAAGGCTCTCCACTCTAGCGAGGGGGGTGGCGCGGGGGCGTAGGAAAACACCTCCGGCGGCAGGGACGGTTTAGCCCGCAGCAGGCGGCCCCATGGAAAAAGGGCGGCAGGGCTTTCGCCCGCCGCCCTTGATCAGGACCTTGTCAGCGCTTCAGGCGCTGGCGATCACTTGGCCGATGCCAGGTCGCGCATGCGGTCCGCACGGCCGCCCGCGTCGGGGTGGGTGGACAGCATGGCGTCCATGCCGCCGCTCTTGCCGCTCAGCGAGGCGATCTTGCGGAAGGCCGATTCCATGGCCTGCACCTTGTACTTGTGCTTCTTCATGAAAGCGAGGCCGTAGTCGTCGGCAGCGGTTTCCTGGCTTTGCGAGAACTGGCTGTTCACCAGCTTTTCGCCCAGGGCGCCCAGGTCCGTGTCGGCCAGGCGGCCCACACCGCCCGCGGCGGAAGCGGCCTTGCGGCCGGCGGAGGCCATATAGGCCGTGCGCATGGCGGACAGCGAGTGCTGCAGCTTCACGTGGCCAATTTCGTGGCCGATCACGCCCAGCAGTTCCTGGTCGTTCATCATGTCCATCAGGCCGGCATACACGCGGATGGAGCCGTCGGCCGTGGCGTTGGCATTCACGTCCTTGCTGAGGTAGACCTTGAAGTTCAGCTTCATGCCGTCTTCGTTCACGTGCTTCTTGGTCAGGCGCGCCAGGCGCTGGGCGTATTTGTTGTTGGCCGCGGCGGCGCTTTCGGTGCGGTCTTCGTAGTTGCGGTACTGCAGCGAAACCGTCTTGAGCTCTTCGTCGGACACGGTCACGGCCTTGAAGATGTCCAGCGCGGCGCCGGCCTTGTTCTCGTTGCTGCTCGAGCCGGAACCGCCGGCGGTGGCGGCACCCAGGACGCTGGAGACGGCCGACGTGCCCGACGAGCTCTTGCTGCCGTCACCCGTGGTGGCGCAACCTGCCAGCAGCAAAGCGAGCGCGACGGCGCTGAGTGAGAACTTCTTCATGGAAATGCTTTCGTTGAGGGTCTGAGGAAATCGCACTGGCCTTGGCGCCAGATGCCGCGCCCGGGAGGTGGCTTTCACCCCCTGTGCAGTCGCTGAGGACCGGGCAGACGGAAATTGTTTCACGCAAGCTTTGCGGGTCGATGGCATGCACCGATCAGGTGCATCCAGTTGTATCAGCCTGCAATGCCCTGCACCGATGAGCTTTACAAAGTAACGGCACGCCCTGGCGCCCTCTGGCGGCGTTTCATTTACAACCTTTTGTTTCAATAAAAGACCGTCAATGAGGGAACAAAACGACGGAAACCCTTACACGGCGACTTTGAACAGGCGGCCGGACAGCGGCGCCTTGGCCAGCACATCGAGCGGAACCGGCTGTCGCGCGCTGGTGATGAAGAGCCGCCGGCCGTCCGCACCACCCAGTTCCACATCGGTGGGCGTCGGCACCGGCAGGGCGACGACGCGGTCCAGGCTGCCATCGGGCAGAAAGCGCACCACGCTCCAGCCGTCGCGCAGCGCGGTCCACACGCCCCCATCGGCATCCAGCGCCAGCCCACTGACCCGGCCCGAGCCCTTGGGCACCGTGACCAGGCGGCGCATGGCCCCGGTTTCGGGCTGCAGCGACAGGATGGCGCCGGTGTCCGGCACCGTGGCCCAGAGCGTGCCGTCGGCCGCCCGCCAGCGCAGGCATTGCACGGGCTCCGCCAGGCGCCAGCGCACGTCCAGCGCGGCGCCCGGCCGCAGGCAGCCCACGTCGCTGCCGCCTTCGGGCGTTTCGCGGGCGAGCCACAGTTCGCCGTCGTTGCCCTCGCACACGGCCTGGGCGGGCAGCGCCGGCCATTCGGCCAAGCGCTCGGCCGGGCCGCCGGGCGGCAGCGCGAACGCCCCGCGGGCGCACCAGGCGATGGGCGATGGGGCCGTGCCGCCTGAAACCGCTCCCTGCCCCAGCAGCAGTCCGTGCACGGGTCCATCGGTTTCGGCCCAGAGCGCATCGCCCTCATCGCCAGGGCCCATGGAGCGCAGCGCGGGCGCCAGGGTGTCGGCCCAGAAGAGCCGGCCGCTGGCTGCACACCAGCGCGGGTGCGCGCCGTGGAACGCCCAGGGCCCGGCCACGGGGCGGGCCTCGGCATCGCCCAGGGCCGCGCGCAGGCCGGGCAACTGCGCGCCCACGCGCCGGGCGGCTTCGGCCACTTCGGGGCCCAGCAGTTCCAGCCGCTCGGGCGTGAGGCGCCATGCCGGTCCCGCCACGCTGAGCGCGCCGCGCACCTGCCCCAGGCCATCGACGATGGGCGCCCCCACGCAGCGCACGCCCGGCACAATTTCTTCGTCGTCGATGGCATAGCCGCGCGCCGCCGTCACGCGCAACTCGGCCAGCAGCCGGCGGCGGTCGGTCAGCGTGCGGGGCGTTAGCGGGCGCAGCACCAGCCCGCGAACGAGCGTGTCGCGCGCCGTGGCGTCCATGGCCGAGAGGATCGCCTTGCCCTGGCTCGTGCAGTGCACCGGTTTGCGCTGGCCCAGCGCGCTGGCCGAGCGCTGGCTGTGCGCGCCGTCGCAGCGGTCCAGCGACACCACGTCGCGCCCGTCCAGCGCGGCCAGGTAGGTGGTTTCGCCCGTCAGGTCGCGCAGTGTGCGCAGCTCCAGCACGGCGGCGGCGGCCAGGTCGGGCATGGCATGGGCCTGGCGCGACAGCTCGAAGCAGCGCACGCCCAGGCAGTACACCTTGCGCAGCGGGTCGCGCCGCAGCATGCCGCGCGCCACCAGCGTGGCCAGCAGCCGGTAGGCCGTGGTGCGCGGCAGCGCCAGGCGCGCGGCCAGTTCGGCGTGGCTCAGGCCCTCGGGCGACGAGCCCACGGCCTCCAGCAAGTCCAGGGCTTTTTCCAGCGCGGCAGTGCCGTCTCCAGGCGATGCGCCCATGTTTGTCTCAAATGTTGGAACTGATGGCCGCCGGCACTCGCGGCGGAACGTTGCGGGGCATTCTAGGCGGCGCCCTCTTCATTACGATGGCAGGCCCTCGCTGGCGCGCTGGCGTCTTTCGGGGATCGATTCCATTCAGTGAGACAAGCAGGCCGCCCCGGCCTTCGCCCTTTTCAGGAAACCCCATGCCCGACCACACCCTGCAATCCATCGACGCCCGCACGGGCCAACCCCACGGCGCCGCCTGGCCCGAATCCAATCCGGCCGAGATCGACGCCGCCGTGGCCGCTGCCGCCAGTGCGGCCGCCGCCTTCGCCGCCACCTCGGCCGCCGACCGCGCCGCCCTGCTGCGCGCGCTGGCCGAGGCCCTGGAAGCCCAGCGCGAAACCCTGGTGCCCGTGGCCGACCGCGAAAGCGGCCTGGGCCCCGTGCGCCTGAACGGCGAGCTCGACCGCACGGCCTTCCAGCTGCGCGGCTTTGCCGACGTGGTGGAGCGCGGCACCGCGCACACCGTGCTGGACGACGCGGCCGTGGCCGGCGCACCGCCTGCCGGTCGCCCCCGCCTGACCCGCGTGCGCGTGCCCGTGGGCCCGGTCGCCATGTTCTCGGCCAGCAACTTCCCGTTCGCGTTCTCGGTGCTGGGCGGCGACACGGCCTCGGCCCTGGCGGCCGGCTGCCCGGTCGTCGTCAAGGCGCACCCCGCGCACCCCGAACTCTCCCGCCAGACGGCCGCGCTGGCGCAGGCCGTGGTGGCCGCACGCGGTCTGCCGGCCGGCGTGTTCCAACTGGTGCAGGGCGGCTCGATCGATGCCGGCGTGCGCCTGGTGCAGGCCCCCGCGATCACGGCCGTGGCCTTCACCGGGTCGTTCAAGGGCGGCACCGCTCTGGCCAAGGTGGCGAGCGAGCGGCCCCGCCCCATCCCGTTCTACGGCGAGCTGGGTTCGGTGAACCCGCTGGTGGCGCTGCCCGCCGCGCTGGAAGCCAACGGCGCCGCCCTGGCAGAAACGCTGGCCGGCTCCATCTGCCTCGGCTCGGGCCAGTTCTGCACCAGCCCCGGCGTGATCGTCGTGCGCAAGGACGCCTCCGGCGATGCCTTCGTGCAGGCGCTGGCGGACAAGCTGCGCCCCTTGGCGCCCCACGCCATGCTGACGTCCGGCATCCGCGGTGCGTTCGACCGGGGCGTGGCCGCCTGGCGCAGCCACGGCAAGCTGAAGGCCCTGGTGAGCGAAACGGCCGAGGCCGGCGCCACGCCGCGTCCGTTCCTGGGCGAAGTGCAGGCGGCCGACTTCATCGCCGACCACGCGCTGCACGAAGAAGTGTTCGGCTCCGCCGCCCTGGTAGTGCGCGTGGCGTCCATCGATGAAACCGTGGCGGTGCTGAACGCCATCGGCGGCTCGCTCACCGTCACCGTGTGGGGCGCCGAGGCCGACACGGCCGAGCACCGCACGCTGGTGCGCGCCGCCGCGCAAGTGGCCGGCCGCGTACTGTTCACGGGCGTGCCCACCGGCGTGGCCGTGACGGGCGCGCAGATGCACGGCGGCCCCTACCCCGCCAGCACCGCACCGTTCACCACATCCGTCGGCTACGCGGCGATGGACCGCTTCCTGCGCCCCGTGGCGCTGCAAGATGCACCGGCCTGGCTGATCGAACGCAACGGCGTGCCCTGCTGACACTGGCACACACCCCAGCCGGCAACGCGGACTGCGCTGCCGGCTGAAGCCCTCTCCACAGCGGCCGGGGGCTTCAGCGTGAGGAACCTGGCGGGCGGCCGCCTCGCCAAAAAATAGCAACGCGCCACACGCATCCGCTGCGTGAGCCGCATCGAACGCATCAGCCGGGTGCGCGCACCTTCTTGACGAGCGTGTCCGCCGGCCGAAGCACCCGACCATCTTCGCGCCGCGGCAGCGCCTTGGCGACCGGTTTGCCCGTGGCGCGGTCGATCAGCACCGAATGCTTTTCGCCGCGGGCGTACAGGTGTGCTTCGCCCCACTGCCGCATGGCCACCACCACGGGGAACAGCGCTTCGCCCTTGGCGGTGAGCACGTATTCCTGATAGGCGCTGCCGTCCGATGCCGGCCCGATGGCCAGCACCCCTTCTTCCACCAGCGTCCGCAGGCGATCGCTCAGGATGTTGCGCGCCACACCCAGGCTGGCCTGGAACTCGCCGAAGCGGCGCAGGCCATCGAACGCGTCCCTCACGATCAGCATCGACCAGCGGTCGCCCACGATGTCGAGCGACCGGGCAACGGGGCAGGGGGAATCGGCAAGGCTTTTTCGCTGGGCCACGCGGGGACCTTTCTGGATGGCGCGGCACGGCAGTCCGCAAAGTGGTTTCATTTTAAAACAAGGTTGATCTACACTCCAACCGGTTTTGATTTGCAACCTGATTCAAGCACCGCCCCATGACTACCGAAATTCCCGATGCCCCGCCCACCACCGCAGGCCGCCTGTCCGCGCCCCTCGTGCTGCTGCTGGCCGTGTGCTGCGGCGTGAGCGTCGCCAACGTGTATTACGCCCAGCCTCTGCTGGATGCACTGGCGCTGGATTTCGGCATTCCGCCCATGGCGGTGGGCGGCGTGGTCACCGCCACCCAGGTCGGCTGCGCGCTGGCGCTGCTGTTCGTGGTGGCGCTGGGCGATCTGGTCCACCGCAAGCGCCTGCTTTGTACGCAACTGGCGCTGCTGGCCCTGGCGTTGGTCGGCGTGGCCTGGGCGCCCACGGCGGGCCTGCTGCTGGTGGGAATGGCGGCCATCGGGCTGCTGGGCACCGCCATGGCGCAGGGGCTGATCGCCTACGCGGCCACGCTGGCGCACCCGTCCGAACGGGGCCGGGTGGTGGGCACGGTGCAGGGCGGGGTCGTCATCGGCCTGCTGATGGCACGGGTGCTGGCCGGCGCGGTCACCGATCTCGCGGGATGGCGCATGGTGTACGTCACCTCGTGCGTGCTGTCGCTGTGCATGTGGGCCCTGCTGTGGAAGGCGCTGCCGCCCGCGCGCGTGCCGCCTGCCGCATCCAGTTACGGCGCGTTGCTGCGGTCCATGGCCACGCTGCTGGCGATCGAGCGCGTGCTGCAGATCCGCGGCGTGATCGGCCTGCTGATGTTCGCGGCGTTCAGCGCCTTCTGGAGCGCGCTCGTGCTGCCGCTGAGCGCTCCTCCGTATGCGATGTCGCACACCGCCATCGGCGCCTTCGGGCTGGTCGGCGTGGTGGGCGCGCTGGCCGCCGCACGGGCTGGCCACTACGCGGACCGGGGCCTCGGGCAGCGGACCACCGGCATCGCCCTGGCCTGCCTGCTCGTGTCGTGGGTGCCCATCGCGTTCACGATGCACTCGCTGTGGGCGCTGGCCGCCGGCATCGTCTTGCTCGACCTGGGTGGGCAGGCCGTGCACGTGGTCAACCAGAGCATGATCTTCAGCAGCCAGCCGCAGGCGCACAGCCGCCTCGTGGGCTGCTACATGCTGTTCTATGCCGCCGGCAGCGGCCTGGGGGCCATCGCATCGACCTCGGTGTATGCGCACGCCGGTTGGCTCGGCGTGTGCGCCCTGGGCTTCGGCATCAGCCTGGCCGCCCTGCTCTTTTGGGCCGCGACGCTGCGGGCCATGCCGGCGCACCGGGGCTGAATCCGCTAGGGCCGTCGTCGTTTCCATCTTTCTGGAAGATTCTCCAGTAAACTGGAAAGCATGGACATCACCACCCGCCTGGCCCGCCGCGTGCGCGAACTGCGCGATGCGCGCGGCCTCTCGCTCGACGCGCTGGCCGAACGCAGCGGCGTCAGCCGCTCCAACATTTCGCTCATCGAGCGCGCTGAAAGCAGCCCCACCGCCACCGTGCTGGACAAGCTCGCCAGCGGCCTGGGCGTGGCGCTGGCGTCGCTGTTCGATGCGCCCCAGGCGGACGGCGAGGCCCGCGCCGCGCCCTCGCCCGTGGCCCGCGTAGCGGAGCAGCCCGTGTGGACCGACCCCGCCTCGGGCTACCTGCGCCGCAACGTGTCGCCCACCGTTCCCTCGCCGCTGCAACTGGTGGACGTGGTGTTTCCGCCGGGCCAGCGCGTGGCCTACGGGCGCGCAGACCACGGCAGCGAGATCCACCAGCAGATCTGGATGATCGACGGCCGCATGGACATCACCGTGGACGGCACGACCTGGCAGCTGGAGGCCGGCGACTGCCTGGCCCACCGGCTCGAAGGCGCCATCGAATACCACAACCCCACGCGCCGACCCACGCGCTACCTGGTGGCGCTCGCCACGCTGCCCACCGCATCTTCCCACTCCACCAACCCTTCCCACCCCACCCGGAGCCTGCCATGACCGACGCCCCCTCTCCCGCCGTGACCGTGCGGCGCCTGGGCACCAACGAAGCCGCCGCCTGCGTGCCGGCGCTGGCCGAGGTGCTGATCGACTGCGTGGCCGGCGGCGCCTCGGTGAGCTTCATGCACCCGCTGGCCGCCGACCGGGCGGTGGACTTCTGGCGCGGCGTGGCCGACGGCGTGGCCCGGGGCGAGCGGGCGCTGCTCATCGCCGAAGCCGCCGGCAGCGGCGAACTGCTGGGCACCGTGCAACTCGTGCTGTCGCAGCCCGAAAACCAGCCCCACCGCGCCGACGTGGCCAAGATGCTGGTGCACCGCCGCGCCCGCCGCCAGGGAATCGCCCAGCGCCTGCTGGCCGCAGTGGACGATGTCGCGCGGCAGGAAGGCAAGACCGTGCTGGTGCTGGACACGGTGACGGGCGGCGACGCCGAGCGGCTGTATGCCCGCGCCGGCTGGCAGCGCGTGGGCGAGGTGCCGGGCTACGCGCTGATGCCCGACGGCGAACCGTGCGGCACCACGTTCTTCTACCGGGCGCTGTAGCGCGGGGGTGGTGCCTGGCGAGGCTTGGAGCCTTTTTGGCCTCCAGCGCAATCATCACTAGGGTGTATAGCTATATATTTGATAGCATAAAGGCGATACAAAGCCACCGCTGCCTCTTTTGACCCAGTGCAAACCTCGCGCGCAGGGGTCGCCGCACAATGGCCGCCCGTGCCCGCCCCGGGCGCCCTGCCACCCTGCCCCATGCCTCACCCGCCAACGCCACCGCAGCTGCAGCCGCCGCACTGCGATGTCCTCATCGTCGGCGCTGGCCCGGCCGGCCTGTCGCTGGCCATCGCCCTGTCCCAGGCCGGTTTCACCAGCACGGTGCTCGACCGGCAACCCGCCGCCGCGCTGGCCGCACCGGAACCCGATGGCCGCGAGATCGCGCTCACCCATCCCAGCGCCAATGCGCTGCGGCGCCTGGGCACGTGGCAACAACTCGCACCCCACGAAATCGGCCGCATCGCCGAAGCGCGCGTGCACGACGGCCCCATCGGCCGGCACCCGCCGCTGTCGCTGCACCCAGGCCATGGCGGCCAGGGCAGCGGCCCTGGACACCTGGGCTGGATCGTGCCCAACCACGCGCTGCGCCGCACCGCGCATGCCGTCGCCTCGCGCCTGCCGGGCGTGCGGATCGAAGCCGGCGCGCAGGTGGCACAGGTGCATGTGGCGGCAGACCATGCCGCCGTCGAAATCACGCGGACCCACGCTGACGGCAGCCCCGGACCGCACCGCGAGCGCCTGCAGGCCCGGTTGGTCGTGGCCGCCGACAGCCGGTTCTCGGCCGTGCGGCAGCAACTGGGCATCGGGGCACGCAGCGTGGACTTCGGCCGCACCGTCATCGTCTGCCGCATGCGCCACGCCCTGCCCCACCACGGCATCGCGCACGAAGTCTTCGGCCACGACCGCACCCTGGCCGTGCTGCCGCTGCCGGACGACCCGTCAGACGGCACTCCGCAGTGCTCGGTGGTCGTCACCACCGGCACACCGGAAGCCGCTGCATGGATGGCCCAAAGCGCAGACACCTTCGCCGAGCAGGTCGAAGCGCAATTGCGGCACCGGCTGGGCGCCATGCATCTGGTGGGCGAGCGCCACGCCTACCCGCTGGTCGCCACCTATGCGGACCGCTTCGCGGGCCATCGGTGCGCGTTGATCGGTGACGCGGCCGTGGGCATGCACCCGGTGACCGCGCACGGCTACAACCTGGGCCTGGCCGGCGTGGAAAGCCTCGTACACGCGCTCACCAAAGCCCGTCGATGCGGCCGCGACATCGGCGAGGCCGCGGCGCTGCAGCGCTATGCCCGCGACCACCACCGCCGCGTCTGGCCCCTCTACGAAGGCACCAACGCCATCGTGCGGCTGTACACCGATGCGCGGCCGCTGCCCCGGGTCATGCGGCAACTGGTGCTGCAGGGCGCCCGGCGGTTGCCGCCCTTGAAGGCCGGGATCGTGGGATTGCTGACCGGGCGGCGCGCTGCCGGGCGTGATACAGGGGTGGCGTGACGCACACCGTGCTGCAGCCGGCGTTGCCGGTGCTGCCGGGCCGCCCGCTGCAGTAACCTTGCGGGCATCCTTTTTCTCTCTCCCGCGACCGCCCCATGCCCCTCGCTAACTACCTCGACACCGCCCCCACGCTGGACACTGGCGTCTATCTCCACCCCTCGGCCCAGGTCATCGGCGACGTGCACCTGGGGCGCGACTGTTCGGTGTGGTGCAACGCCGTGCTGCGCGGCGACGTGAACCGCATCACCGTGGGCGAATGCTCCAACGTGCAGGACCTGGCGATGGGCCATGTGTCGCACCGCCATCCCCGCAAGCCCGACGGTTCGCCGCTGGTGATCGGCAGCTACGTCACGCTGGGCCATTCGGTGATCCTGCACGGCTGCACCATCGGTGACGAGTGCCTCATCGGCATGGGCAGCATCGTGATGGACGACGCGGTGGTTGGCGACCGCGTCATGCTGGGCGCGGGCAGCCTGGTCACGCCCGGCAAGGTGCTGGAGGGCGGCTACCTGTACACGGGCCGCCCCGCGGTGCGGCAGCGTGCGCTGACGCCGCAGGAGGTGGCCTACCTGCGGTACTCGGCCGAGCACTACGTGCGCGTGAAGAACAACTACCTGGCGACGGCGCAGGGCACGGCCGGCGCCTGAAGCGGCGCACGGTCGGCACACCGTCGGGACAGGGCCTTCAGCGTGCAGCCGGCGCCACGGCCTCGCGCCACCACTGCCGGGACAGGGCCGGCTCGCGGATGTCCAGCCGCTCGCCCATGACCGGCGCCACCAGCGGCACGCCGGCCGCCGCGGCCAGCGCGGTGATGCGCTCGAACGGCTCGTCCCAGGGGTGCAGCGACAGGTCGAACGTGCCGTTGTGGATCGGCATCATGTGGCGGCCTTTCACGTCCTGGTGGGCCTTGAGGCTCTGCTCGGGCTGCATGTGCACGTCGGGCCAGTCGGCGTTGTAGGCGCCGGTTTCCACCATCGTGAGATCGAAGGGGCCGTAGCGCTCGCCGATGGCCTTGAAGCCGTCGAAGTAACCCGTGTCGCCGCTGAAGAAGATGCGCAGGTCGGCCGCCATGATCACCCACGAGGCCCACAGCGTGCGGTTGCCGTCCGATAGGCTGCGGCCCGAGAAATGCTGGGCCGGCGTGGCGACCAGGCGCACCCCGCCGATGGTGGTGCCCTGCCACCAGTCGAACTGCTGCACCTTGGCGGCAGGCACGCCCCAGGCGACGAGCCGGTCGCCCACGCCCAGCGGCGCGACGAAGTGCTCCACCTTGGGCGCGAGCTTCAGCACCGCCGCATGGTCCAGGTGGTCGTAATGGTCGTGCGAGAGGATCACGCCCTTGATGGGCGGCAGGTCTTCGATGCGCAGCGGCGGCGCGTGGAACCGTTTGGGGCCCGCGAACTGCACGGGCGAAGCGCGCTCCGAGAACACCGGGTCGGTGAGCCAGAAATGGCCGTCCAGCTTCATCAGCATGGTCGAATGGCCCAGCCGCCAAAGGCTCAGGTCCGGCGCCTGCAGCAGCGCGGCAGTGGTCAGCGGCTGCACGGCGATGGGCTGGCCGGGCACCGTGTTCGCGGGCTTGCCCACGGCGAAGCGCCACATGACGGAGAGCATCTTGAGCGTGCCCAGGCGGTGCCGGGGCGCCACGTTGCGAAACCGTCCACCGGCGTACTGGGGCGACTCGGCATACGAGGCGACGGGCGATTCGGAGCAGGAGAACATGCTGTGGGCCATGGCGATGAAGAAAAAGAGGGGAAAAGTCCGGAAAAGCGAAGGCAGGCGGGGCAGGCAGCGACGCCTGGACGATATCTTTCAGGCCCTTCGCAAAAACTGCACTGCACAGTGTAGTGTTCCGAGCCTAAAAGTAAACTGCCCGGTGTAAAATTTTGCCTATGACCGTACCCGCCACAGTCCCCGTCCGCCTCACCGACCGCAAGCGCCAGGCCATCGTTCAGGCGGCGATCGGCGAGTTCCGCGAGCACGGCTTCGACGGCACCAGCATGGACCGGGTGGCCGCCGCGGCCGATGTGTCCAAGCGCACCGTCTACAACCATTTTCCGAGCAAGGACGACCTTTTCGCCGCCATCCTCGGGCACCTGTGGGAGCGCAGCCAGTCGCTGGCCCCGCTGGTGCACGACCCCGAGCGACCCCTGCGGGCGCAGTTGCTGGAGCTGCTGCAGCGCAAGATGGAGCTGCTCAACGACGCGGGCTTCATCGACCTGTCCCGCGTGGCGATGGCCGAGATGCTGCACACGCCCGCGCGGGCCCAGGCGATGGTGGCGCGCCTGGGCGAAAAGGAAGAGGGCGTGCCCGCGTGGATTCTGGCCGCGCAGCAGGCTGGCCGCCTGCGCCGCGGAGTCGATCCGCACTATGCGGCGCACCAGTTGCAGGGCATGGTCAAGGCCTTCGCCTTCTGGCCGCAGCTGGCCTTGGCCCAGCCCGCGCTGACCGCGGCGCAACAGCGGCGGGTGCTGCACGACACGGTGGACATGTTCCTGGGTTTCTATGCCGAGCCCGAGGCCACGCCGCCATCCGTCCCCAAGACCAAGGCGACGGCCAAGGCCGCAACCAAGCCGCCTGCCCAAAAGGCCCCCTCCGGCCCTCGCAAACCTGCAAGGGCTTGAGAGCAGGCCGCTACAGCACGCCTTTGGCCGCTTCCATGGCGCGCCGTGCGAGCCGCTCCAGCCGGGGCGGCTGCTGCGACCAGCCGTGCCAGTACAGCGGCACGTCGGTGGCCGCATCGGGCAGCACGTCGAGCAACTCGCCGCGTTCGATGGCATCGCCGATCTGCAGCTCCGGCACCATGCCGTAACCCAGGCCGAGCCGGATCGCCGCGACGAACGCCTCCGAGGCCGGCACGTAATGGCAGGGGTAGGCACTGGCCTGCAGCCCGAAGGCGTTCAGCAGCGCGTTGGCCTGCAGCGGGTCCTTGTGGTTGAACACCACCGTGGGCGCCTTGCGCGCCGATGCGCGGGTGATGCCGCGCGGCCCGAACCACTGCGCGGCGAACGCGGGTGACGCCACCAGGCGGTAGCGCATGCTACCCAGGCGCTCGGCCGTGCAGCCGCGCATGGCGTGCGGCTGGGCGGACACGCAGGCATGGGCCAGGCCGGCCTCCAGCAGCGCGTGGGTGTGCTCCTGATCGTCCACCACCAGTTCGAGGGCGATGCGCTCGCGCTGCAGCACGCCGGACAGCGCCGGCAGCAGCCAGGTAGCGAGCGAATCCGCATTGACCGCCAGCGTGACGGCAAAGAACGCATCGCCCGCGTCGCCGCCGGAAAGCCCGGCCAGCAGGTCCTGCTCCATCACGCGGGCGCGCTGCAGGTGCTGCAGCAGTTGCCGGCCGGCACGGGTGGCGCGGCTGGGCCGCCCGCGCACGATGAGGGGCTGGCCCAGCCGCGTCTCCAGCGCGCGCACGCGCAGTGACACCGCCGAAGGGGTGATGTGCAGCGCCACTGCGGCCTGCTCGAAGCTGCCCGCTTCGGCGACGGCCAGAAAGGCCTCGCATTGCTTGGAATCCAGTGTCATGGCGCCTCGTACGGTGAAAGTTGAGAAATTCTCGGCCAAGCCGATATTTTCCCAATTCCGGATGCGTTTCGGCAGAGCGGCCAGACAATTCGCCGATGTTTTCTCTCACTCCTTTCCTGCATGGGTTCGGCACCGGCGCCGGGCTGATCATTGCCATCGGTGCGCAGAACGCGCACGTGCTGCGCGTCGGGTTGCTGGGCCGGCACGTGGCCTTGACGGTGGCGACCTGCATCGCGGTGGACGTGATCGCCATCACCGCGGGCGTGGCCGGCATGGGCGCGCTGATCCAGGGCCAGCCCTGGCTGCTGGCCATCGCCCGCTGGGGCGGCGCGGCGTTCCTCGCCTGGTACGGCTTCGGGGCGCTACGGCGCGCATTGCGGCCCGACGGGGCACTGGCGGCCGGGCCTGGCGGGCTCGGCGCCGGTCCCACGGTGCGGCAGGCCTTCGCGGCGGTGCTGGCGGTGTCGCTGCTCAACCCGCACATGTACCTGGACACCGTGGTGCTGCTGGGCGCCATTGGCGGCCAGCAGCCTGCGGGGCAGCAGGTCAGCTTCACGGTGGGCGCCACCACGGCATCGACCCTGTGGTTCCTCACGCTCGGCCTGGGCGCGCGGCGGCTGGCGCCGTGGTTCGCCAAACCCGTGGCCTGGCGCTGCCTGGACGCGGGCATCGCGGTGGTGATGTTCTCGATCGCGCTCTTCCTGGCCTTCACGCCCCTGCAGATGACCCCATGACCTTCACCATGACCGCCACGCCTTCATCCTCGCCTTCATCCCCGCCGTCGCCCGCCCGCCGCATCGCGCTCGCCACCCTGCCCTCCCGGTACGCGGTCGCGCGGCTGGCACCGCAGGCGGCCATTCCGCCCTGGGCCGACGGCGCGGGGTTCGTGTCGATCTCGCGCAGCAGCGAAGAGCTGTCGATCACCTGCCTGCAGGAGCGCGTGCCCGAAGGCGTACAGGCCGACCGGGGCTGGGTGGCGTTCCGCTTCGTGGGGCCGTTCGCGTTCGGCGAGACAGGCATCGTGCTGTCGGTGATCCGCCCGCTGTCCGAGAACGACATCGGGATCTTCGTGGTCTCCACCTTCGATGGCGACCACCTGCTGCTGGCCGAGGCGGACTGCGAGCGCGCCTGCACGCTGCTGGCGGCCGCAGGCCACTCGATCGTGCCGGTGGCCGGCTGAGGGGCCGAGGCCGGTCGGCAGCGGCCGGGCGGGCAGGCAGAATCGGCGGCGGGCCCATCCGGCCCAGCCCCCGCCTTTCAGCCTTTTTGCACGGAGCGCGCATGACCCTCGCATTGCCCAAGGACGTCCACCAGCAGGCCGTGGCCTCCATCGAACGGTACTTCCGCGAGAACCGGGACGAGAAGATCGGCAACATCGCGGCCAGCGGCCTGCTGAGCTTCTTTCTGGAAGAGGTCGGGCCCAGCATCTACAACCGCGCCGTGGCCGACGTGCAGGAGCGCCTGCAGCAGCGCGTGGCCGAACTCGATTTCGAGGTGCACGAAGACGAGTTTGCGTACTGGCAGAAATTCGACCGCGCCGCCCGCAAGGGCCGGCCATGACCGCACTGCTGCGCCCCGCCCTGCCGGCGGACGCCCCGGCCATCGCCGCATTGCACGCCGCCAGCTGGCGGTTCGCCTACCGGGGCGCGCTGTCCGACCGGTACCTGGCCAGCGACGTGGAGGCCGACCGGCTCGCGCTCTGGACAGAGCGGCTGCAGTCGCCGCAGCCGCCCGCAGGACAGCACGTGACCGTGGCCGCCGAAGGCGATCGCCTGCTCGGATTCGTGTGCGCCTACACGGGCGAAGACCCGGTGTGGGGCAGCCTGCTGGACAACATCCACGTGAGCGCGCAGGCGCATGGCACGGGCGTCGGTGCACGGTTGCTCGCCGCCGTGGCGGACCACTGCGCCGCCGCCTGCCCCGATGCGGGCGTGTTCCTCTGGGTGCTGCGGAGCAACCTGCAGGCACAGCGCTTTTATGCCGCCCACGGGGCCGCGAACGTGCAGGCCGACCATTGGGACGCATCCGGCGGCACGCGGGTGCCCACGTTCCGCTTCGTCTGGCAGGCCGGCGAACTGCCCGTCTCCGGACGGTCGAAGCCCCCACGCGGCGCGCCGGCCTGAGCCCGGCGGGATAATCGGCCCTCGCCCGCCTTCCGCCGCGCTCTGTTGACCCCCCGCTTTTTGCGCGGCCGCCCTGCCCCCCACACCCATGTCCGCCTCGACCCCCCGCGTGCTGGCCGTCATCCCGCCGATGACGCAGCTGAACACGCCCTACCCTTCCAGTGCCTACCTCACGGGCTTCCTGCGTTCGCGCGGCGTCACCGCGTTCCAGGAAGACCTGGCGCTGGCGCTGGTGCTGCGCCTGCTCTCGCCCGAAGGGCTGCGAGCGGTGGCGGACAAGGTGCAGGCCATCTCCGAGGCGCAGCGCAGCCCGGCGGTGCAGTCCTTCGCCGCGCAGCAGGAGCGCTACCTCGCCACGGTGGCGCCGGCCATCGCCTTCCTGCAGGGGCGCGACTCCACGCTGGCGCACCGCATTGCCGGGCGCCACTACCTGCCCGAGGGGCCGCGCTTCGCCACGCTGGACGTGTATGTGGACGACGAAGGCGGCGACCCGCTGGGCTGGGCCTTCGGCGCTCTGGGCCTGCACGACAAGGCCAAGCACCTCGCCACGCTGTACCTGAACGATCTGGCCGACGTGCTGCGCGACGCGGTGGACGAGCGCTTCGAATTCGTGCGCTATGCCGAGTCCCTGGCGGGCAGCCAGCCCACGTTCGATCCGCTGGCCGATGCGCTGGCTGCGCCGCACACGCTGGTGGACGAGATGCTGCAGGCGCTCACGCACGAGGCCATCGAGCGCCACGCACCCGACGTGGTGCTGCTGTCCGTGCCGTTTCCCGGCTCGGTGTATGCGGCCTTTCGCATCGCCCAGGCCATCAAGGCGCGGCACCCGCACATCGCCACCGTGCTGGGCGGCGGCTTCGTCAACACCGAACTGCGCGAACTGGCCGAGCCCCGCGTGTTCGACCATTTCGACTACGTGACGCTCGATGCCGGCGAGCGCCCGCTGATCGCCCTGCTGGAGCACCTGCAGGGCCAGCGCGGCCGCCAGCGGCTGGTGCGCACCTTCGTGCGCGACGCCGAAACGCGCGCCGTGCAGTACATCAACATGATGGAGGCAGACATCGCCTTCGCCGAAGTGGGCACGCCCACCTGGGACGGCCTGCCGCTGGACCGCTACCTGTCGCTGCTGGACATGCTCAACCCCATGCACCGGCTGTGGAGCGACGGGCGCTGGAACAAGCTCACCGTGGCACACGGCTGCTACTGGAAGAAATGCAGCTTCTGCGACGTGAGCCTCGACTACATCAGCCGCTACGAAGGCGCCAGCGCCACCGTGCTGGCCGACCGCATCGAGCAGATCGTGCGCGAGACCGGGCAGACGGGTTTTCACTTCGTGGACGAAGCCGCTCCGCCCAAGGCCCTCAAGGCGCTGGCCACGGAACTGATCGCGCGCAATGCCGGCATCTCGTGGTGGGGCAACGTGCGCTTCGAGAAAACCTTCACGCCCGACCTGGCCGAGCTGATGGCCGACAGCGGGTGCATCGCGATCTCGGGCGGGCTGGAGGTCGCGTCGGACCGGCTGCTGCAGCTCATGAAAAAAGGTGTGTCGGTGGACCAGGTGGCGCGCGTGACGCGGGCCTTCACCGACGCCGGCATCCTCGTGCACGCGTACCTGATGTACGGCTTTCCCACCCAGACAGTGCAGGACACCGTGGACGCGCTGGAATACGTGCGCCAGCTGTTCGCCAACGGCTGCATCCAGAGCGGCTTCTTCCACCGCTTCGCCTGCACCGTGCACTCCCCCGTAGGCAAGCACCCCGAGGAATACGGCGTGACCCTGGCACCCCTGCCCCCGGGCGATTTCGCCAAGAACGACGTGGCGTTCTTCGACCCCACCGGCGTGGACCACGATGCGCTGGGCGGCGCCCTGAAGAAGGCCATCTACAACTACATGCACGGCATCGGGCTGGAAGAAGACGTGCGCGCCTGGTTCCCTTTCAAGGTGCCCAAGACCACGGTGGCGCGAAACCGGATCGAGCGGGCTTTGCGCACGGCGTAAGGGGGCGCACAGCGGCCGCCATCACCCGATGCGCGCCCGCAAAGAGTTGCCAGGCGCCTGCGTAAACTACGCGGGTTCCAGCTTCCCCCCTGCTCCATGACCTTCCATTCGCGCCTGCGCCTTCGTGGACCGCGCCACCTGGCACTTCATCCCCGCCCCTGGATTTTTGCAGCGGCGCTGGTGGCCCTGGCGTCTGGCGCCCTCGCAGATCAAGGCGCCAAGGGCGCTGCACTGCGGCAGTCTGAGCGCGTCGCACCCGACCCTGCCTTCTCGAAGCCTGCGGCCGAAAACCTGGCGAGTCCCGAAATGCTTCGGGCCTTCCTGACGGAGCTTCGCCAGACACGGCGTCCGCAATCGTTTTGCTTCGTGCAGCAGGCATTCCCCCCCTCCAACGCCGATCCGCAGGGATTTGCCCTGGTGTGGATGGAGTGGACGACCGGATCGCATCTCTACAGGCTGAGAGTGCCTGCGCCACAGCCAGCAGGCGCGCCCAGCGCTCCTCAGGACGATGACGCGGCAAGCCGCGGCGCGGCCCTGGCGAACGGAAAGTCGGTCAACCTCAAGACCGATGTGGTGGCGGATGAGGCGGCGGTCGGCTCCAGCACCTACCTCGTCACCCGGGCCTGGGTGGACCGCATCCGGAATCAATGCCGGCTCATCGGCACCGTCGTGCGCGTTCTCGCATTTCGCCCCTCGAATCCCTGAGACGGCCTACAGCGGCCACGGCGAGCGATCGGCGCTCGCCTGCTGGCCTTCGGCCCTCCTTCAAGCACGTTGCGAGCAAAAACAAACGCTGCGTGCACGCGCCTGCTTCTCTCCCATTGACCTTTCCTATGCCCAACGCTCTCTTGAAGTTTGCCTACGACGCCCCTGTCCCCAGCGTATTGACCCTGGTGGTAGGCAACAAGCTGCGCGTCAAGCTCGAAGCCATCGACAAGCGCCAGAAACTCGTCGCCGTCAGCGACATCCCCAACCTGCTGGACGTAAGCGGCACCCACAACAGCCGCGCCGACTCATGGGCCTTCGTGGTCACGGCCATGCGCGAGGGCAATGCCAAGCTGGCCATCCAGGTGCAGCAAGGCGCAGGGGCTCCGCTGCTAACGATCACCCCGCCGCTCGTCAGCATCACGATCCGAAAACCGGTGTCGCTGCCCGATGCCGCCTCCGATGCCGGCATGCTGATGCGTCTGTTTCTGGCAGAAGCGCCCGCTCCGCAGACGTGGCGCGATGCGGGGGTGAAAGACATCGAAGACGCCAAGCAGGGCATGCGAATGATGCGGCGCGTTCTTCACAACAGGCTCAACTCGAATAGGCCGCAGGACTTCGGCGCTCCCAACGCCCGCAGCCTGACGGACATCGTCCGCGCCAGCGCCCATGGCGTGCAGTTCAAGGGATTCGATCAGTATCCGCAGCTGGGCGGTGGCCAGGAGAAAACGATCAACGGGGTGCTGGCGCTCGTGAACGACGCCACCAACATTCGCTGGAATGCGCAGTACACGGCTTTCTACAACGCCGCGCTCGAAGTAGCCACCGAGAACCTCGCACCCGATCCCAGCCCCACCGGTCTCTTCGGCTGGCGCACTGCCGGCTCGGGTGCGCCGTCACGCGACTTCCCGGAGTTCAAAACCTCGGGGGGCAACACGTTCTTCACGCATGCGACCCAGCGGATCAGCCCATGAGCCGAGGCATCGCAGAACGCCGGCGGCCGTGACCTGACAGCGGCAGCAGGCGCCTGCCGCTGTACGCACCGCCGCGCATTCACCGCTCGATCATCTCCTGCACCTTGCCCGCCAGCGCGCCCACGTCGAAGGGCTTGGTGATCACCTCCATGCCGTATTCCAGCAGGCCGTTGCCCACCGCCGCGTTTTCGGCATAGCCGGTGATGAACAGCACCTTGAGGTCCGGCCGCGTCACGCGGGCGGCGTCGGCCACCTGGCGGCCGTTAAGGCCGCCGGGCAGGCCGACGTCGGTGAGCAGCAGGTCCACACGGCGCTCGGACTGCAGGATGTGCAGGCCGGCCGGGCCGTCGCCCACCGAGATGACCTGGTAGCCCAGGTTTTCCAGTTCTTCGGCGATCAGCGAGCGGATGATGGATTCGTCTTCGATGACGAGCACCACCTCGCCGTCGGCCTGGTGGCCGGAGATGACGGGCAGTTCCGGCACCTCGGGGTCGGCCTCGCCCACGTAGCGGGGCAGGTACAGGCACATGGTGGTGCCTTCGCCGGGCACCGAGTAGATGCGCACCTGCCCGCCCGACTGGCGCACGAAGCCGTAGACCATCGACAGCCCGAGCCCCGTGCCCTGCCCCATGGGCTTGGTGGTGAAGAAGGGGTCGAACGCGCGCGCGGCCACGTCGGGCTCCATGCCCGCGCCGGTGTCGGTCACGCACACGGAAATGTACTGGCCCGGCGCCAGTTCGCGCTCGCTGGCGGCGCGGTCGTCCAGCCATTTGTTGGCGGTTTCGATGGTGAGCCGCCCGCCTCGGGGCGACATGGCGTCGCGCGCGTTGATGCACAGGTTGAGCACCGCGTTCTCCAGCTGCGACGGGTCCACCCGGGTCAGCCACAGGCCGCCCGCGCCCACCACCTCCAGCTGCACGGCGGGGCCCACGGTGCGGCGCACCATCTCTTCGATGCTGCCGACGAGCCGGTTCACGTCCACGGGCTTGGGGTCCAGGGTCTGGCGGCGCGAGAAGGCGAGCAGGCGCTGGGTGAGGGCCGCGGCACGCCGCACCGAACCCTGCGCCATGCCGATGTAGCGCTCGGCGTTCTCGAACTTCTGCAGGCCGATGCGCTTTTCCAGCACCTGCAGGCTGGCGCTGATGGCGCCCAGCAGGTTGTTGAAGTCGTGGGCGATGCCGCCGGTCAGCTGGCCGATGGCCTCCATCTTCTGCGACTGGCGGTACTTGGCCTCGACCTCCATGAGTTCGCGCGTGCGCTGCGCCACGGCCTGCTCCAGCGATTCGTTGACCTCGCGCAGCTGCGCCTCGGTGCGGGCGCGCTCGGCGGCGGTGCGCGTGCGGGATGCGACCTCGCGCATGAAGGCGATCTCCTCGGCCGTCCAGTCGCGCACGTCTTCATGGTGGGCGAACAGCATGGCCACGAGTTGGCCGTGCTCCACCACCGGCATGTTCATGAAGGCCCGGGCGCAAAGGTCTTCGAGTGCCTGGGCGCGGGCGCGGGTGCGCTCGTCGCTGCGCACGTCGGCCACGCACACGGATTCGTCGCGCGCCAGGTCGTCCAGGAAGGCGCCGAAATCGGGCAGGTGCATCACGTCGGCCAGCGGGTCGCAGCCGGGCGCCATCCAGTCGTGGTGCACCTGCACGGTCTGCGCCTCGGCATCGACGGCGCCGTAGCCTGCGCGGCTCACCTTGAGCGTGCGGCCCAGCGTTTCGGCCGCGGCCAAGCAGACGGCGTCCACGCTGTCCAGCGAGCGCAGCTGGTCGGAAAAGCGCGCCAGCGCTTCGCGCCGCGCCTCCGCCGCCATGCGGTCGGTGATGTCCACGCCTTCCACGAAGATGCCGGTGACCGCGCCGCCGCCGTCGCGGATCGGCTGGAAGACGAAGTCCACGTAGTGCTCGCGCACCGGCCCGCCCGGCTCCATCTGGTTCACATAGCGCGCGGCGTGGGCCGTCAGCGCCTCTCCGCTGGCATAGACCCGGTCCAGCAGTTCCACGTAGCCCTGCGCGGCCGCATCGGGCAGCGCCTGCGCCACGCTCAGGCCCACCACCGGGCGGTTGCCCACCAGCCGCAGGTAGCCGGGGTTGGCCAGCGCGATGCGGTGGTCGGGCCCCTCCAGCATGGCCATGAAGCTGGGCGACTGCTCGAACAGCTGGGCGAAGCGCTCCCGCTCGCCCTTGAGCCGCCGCTCGGCCTGGACCTTGGAAGTGGTGTCCACCACCAGTGCCAGCACGCCCACGGGCTGGCCGGCGTCGTCGAGCAGCGGGGAATAGTCGAGGTTGATCCACACCGGCTCGGCGTGGCCGTTGCGGTTCAGCAGGAACTCCTGGTCCTGGTAGTTCAGCGTGCCGCCGGCCAGCACGGTCTTCACGACGTGGTCGTTGAACTGCCAGGCTTCGGGCCACGCCTCGCGGATGGCGCAGCCCAGCAGTTCAGGGTGGCGCGTGCCCGAGAACGCCGCGTAGGCGTCGTTGTAGATGAGCACGCCGGACTCGCCCCACAGCGTGGCCATGGGCACCGATGCCCGCAGGATGGTGGAGACGGCCCACTGCACGTGGGCCGGCCAGGCGACGAGCGGGCCCAGGGGCGTCGCCGCCCAGTCGTGGCGGGCGATGCGCTGCGCCATTTCGCCGCCGGAGGTGAGGAACAAGGGGGAAAGAGGGGGGATGCCGCTGGTCATGGCATGGTTTCCTATCGATCGAAAGCGCCCCGCCATGGCAGGGGCGGGAGTGGATTGCGACCCTTCATACGACAGCGTGCCGCGCACAGATCACTCCTGATTTGATAGCAATGTGCCTTAGTGTTTATTGCGGTGGAGGCCATTTTTTTTATGGATCGTTAGGAGACGATGGGAACGGATCTGTCAGGTCTTACCGGCACGGCCGCTCAGCGGCGAGGTGCCGGGCGGCGGGCCGGGGGGCGGCGCAGCCGGTTCGTCGTCGCCGAACATGCGGCGCAGCGTTTCGCCGATGCGGGCGCCGATCGCGGTGCCGATGCCCGGCGCCACGGCGGTGCCCACGGCCGCGCCGGCCAGTGCGGCGGGCGGCAGGGAAAGGGTCGGGTCGTCCATGGTGCCGCCGAACTCCAGCGGAAGCCCCACCAGGCCGTCCACCACGTCCACGGCGACATGCCCGCTCACCCGGCGGTTCTGCAGCACGGCGTCGCCCGTGGCGGTGAGCGCGCCAGAGGTCGCCTTGAGGTCGCTGTAGCGCACGATGGTGCCGCCCCGGTCCGCCTCGGTGCGCACCACGCCCTCCAGGCTGTCGAGCTGGGTGGTGCCGCCCCGGTGGGTGCCGACCGTCTTCACGGCTTTTTCCAGATCGAAGGTGAGCAGCCGGGCACGGGCCACGGTGAAGCGCGTGCGGGTGTGCAGCGCGCGCACGGCCTCGGCGGGGTCGGCGCCCTCGGCGATCAGGTCGGTGTGGCCGGTGGCCTTGCCGGCCACCACGGTGCGGCGCTCGAACGCCCCCATGAGGCCCTGCAGGTCCACGCCGGCGAAGTCGATGGCGCCCGTCACGCGGTACAGGCCGCTGATCTCCTGCAGGCGCAGGGTGCCCTGCTCGGTGCGCCCACCGGCGGTCACGTCGGCGCGCCAGCGGTCTTCGGTGCCTTCGCGCGCGATGTCGATGCGGGTGGGCACCGGGGCGCCGGTGCGCTCCAGCCAGGCCTGCCGGGGCCGCCATGCGGTGTCGAACTGCGCGCTGCCGGCATAGGTGAGCGAGCGGCCGTTGCGGCTGACCCAGCGCACGTCCTGCCAGTCGGCCCGCTCCAGCGGAATGGGCGCGAGGGTGAAGGGCAGCGACGCCTCTTGTTTCGCCGCGTCGCGCACCTTGAAGTCGGACAGCGACACCTGGGCGATGGTCGCGTTCTCCAGTTGCAGGTCGGTGACCGCCAGGCGCCGGTGCAGCAGGTCGCCCCAGCGGATGCCCGCGGAGATGCGCCCGGCGGTAAGCGGCGCCTTCTGGTCGGTGTGCACGTCGCGCAATTCCACGCGGGGCGAGGGAAACAGCGACCAGTGCAGTTGCCCGATGGTGACGGGCACCCCCAGCCGTTCGGTGGCGGCATCGCCCACCCGTTGCGCCAGTTCGGCCTCGGACGGCCACCACACCGCGAGCGCACCTGCGCCGGCCAGCACCACGGCAGTGGCGCCCAGGGCAATCCAGCGTAGACGGTGGCGCGGCATGTGTGCGTCAAGAAAGAGGGCGTTGAAGAAAAAAGCCCCGATGGCGGGGCGACGAAACGAAACAGGAAAGGGCGCGGTGCAGCGTCTGACGGGCACGTTAACGCAGCCCCTCGCGCCCCCGGGGTCGTCTCTTTCCTACGCGGCTGTGGGCGCAGGGGCCGAAACGGGGTACGGCGCTCTTAAACTCGCCCACGCCCGAAGCGGCAGTTCCCCCCGACAACAGGCCGCCGCCAGCGCGCGGGGCCATCACATTCCAGGAGACCTTCACGTGCCTTCCCCCTACTTTCCCCGCTGGCGGGTGACCACCGCCGCCCAGGGCGCCGTCGTGGCGCCCGACGAACGCCTGCCCTGGGGGCAGACCGCCGTGATGGGCGTGCAGCACGTGATCGCGATGTTCGGCGCCACGGTGCTGGCGCCCATCCTCATGGGGTTCGACCCGAACGTGGCCATCCTCATGAGCGGGCTGGGCACGCTGATTTTCTTCGTGATCACCGGCGGGCGGGTGCCGAGCTACCTGGGGTCCAGCTTCGCCTTCATCGGCGTGGTGGTGGCCGCATCCGGCTACGCGGGCCAGGGGCCCAACGCGAACATGGCGGTGGCGCTGGGCGGCATCGTCGCCTGCGGCTTGGCTTACACGCTGATCGGCGTGCTGGTGCAGGCCATCGGCACCGGCTGGATCGAGCGCTTCATGCCGCCGGTGGTGACCGGCGCGGTGGTGGCGGTGATCGGGCTGAACCTGGCCGGCATTCCCATCAAGAACATGGCCGCGAACAATTTCGAGAGCTGGATGCAGGCCGTCACCTTCGTGTGCGTGGGGCTGGTGGCCGTGCTCACGCGGGGCATGGCGCAGCGCCTGCTGATCCTGCTGGGGCTCATCGCGGCCAGCGTGATCTATGCCGTGTTCACCAACCTGCTGGGCTGGGGCAAGCCGCTGGACCTGTCGGCCCTGGCCGCCGCGCCCTGGCTGGGCATGCCGCACTTCACGGCGCCGGTGTTCAGCGGCCCCGCCATGCTGCTGATCGCGCCCGTGGCGGTCATCTTGGTGGCCGAGAACCTGGGCCACATCAAGGCAGTGACCGCCATGACCGGCCAGAACCTGGACCGCTACATGGGCCGCGCCTTCATCGGCGACGGCATCGCCACGATGGTGAGCGGGGGCGTGGGCGGCACCGGCGTCACCACCTATGCCGAGAACATCGGCGTGATGGCGGCCACCAAGATCTATTCCACCGCCGTGTTCCTGGTGGCGGGGCTGATCGCGCTGCTGCTGGGCTTCAGCCCGAAGTTCGGCGCGCTGATCCAGGCGATCCCGCTGCCGGTTATGGGCGGCGTGTCCATCGTCGTCTTCGGCCTCATCGCCGTGGCGGGCGCCAAGATCTGGGTGGACAACCGCGTGGACTTTTCCGACAACAAGAACCTCATCGTCGCGGCCATCACGCTCATCATCGGCACGGGCGACTTCACGCTCAAGTTCGGCGACTTCGCGCTCGGCGGCATCGGTACCGCCACCTTCGGCGCGATCGGGCTCTATGCCCTGCTGAACCGCCGCCAGCGCTGACGGCAGCGATGCACCCCGCGGCGCTTGTGGCCTCAGGGCCTCAGCGCCAGCCCGGCCGCCAGCAGATCCAGGCGGTCGCCGGTGCCGAGCAACCGGTCTTTCTCCTGCTGGCGCTGCTCCTGCGAACGGACGCGCTCCAGGGCCACCAGCGCATCGGCCACGTCCGAAGGCCCGGGCGGGCCGGACGCGGCGGCAGCGGGCAGGGCCCGGGCGGCGCTGGCATGGCGGTTCAACGCCCGGTCGACGGCCTGCGGGTCCAGCAGCGACAGGGCCGAGCGGCAATAGGGGCATGCGTGGTCGTTGCGGATGTCCACCGTGCCGCCGCAACTGGTGCACTGGATGGTGCCAACGCGCTCGGCCAGCGCCTCGATCTCCGCCACCGACAGGTGCCGCACGAAGCCCTTTTCCACCATCAGCGAGCCGAAGGTACTGAACCGGCCGTGCCGCTCGGGGCAGCGGAAGGTCTTGTAGCGCCCGCCCTTGGCCACGTCGAAGCCGGGCTCCAGCCCGCGCGGGCACCGCGGGCACTGCAGCCGCTGCGCCACCGGGTGGCGGGTGTCGCTGCGGTGCTGGTGCAGCAGCTCGAACAGCGCCAACACCCCGGCCGGGGCCAGCCGCGTGTTCTCCTGCGGATCGAACCACAGGCCCTGGCAGGCGAAGCACAGGTCCAGCTCGATCGTGCTGCCGCCGTGCGCCATGAAACGATGGGTCTCGGCGGGTTGCCGGCAGGAGGGACAGTGGGGCGTCATGGGCATGGTGGCGTGGATCGTACCGCCCGCCGGGTGGCGACCTTGCTGCCCCTGGAAGCGAATGCTCTGCTCGATCCGTTGCGGGTTGTATTCCTCCTGCACCTCCCCCCACGCCCCATAGCTGGCCGCTCAGGTCACTTGCCCTGCTTTCTCCCCGTTGCCATCCACCAGCCCGATCGGTGTGCCCAGGTGGTCGCACAGGTAATGCCGGATGGTCAGCGGGTTGGTTTTCGCCTGGGCTTGTCTCTCGGCCTGCAACCGGCCCACGCTGCCCGCCATGAGCTGTGCAAGCTCTCGGGGCATGTGCGCCTGAGCCCGTTGCAGCGCCTTCGCCCCCGTGGCCGGCTCCAGCACGCTTTGCAGCGCCGCCTGCACCATCTCCCGCTGCGCCCTCGGCATGGCCGCGAAGGTGCTGGCCGCGGCGGCGGTGTTAGATGCTTGCGCGGCCTCCCCCGGCTCTGCGCCCAGGTCCATCAGCAGTTGCACCGCGTCCTTGGCCCCCTGGCGGCGCTGCAGCTGCAGCAGCGGCACGAAGTTGCCCGGCTCGTACACGGTGTGCC
>NZ_FMZC01000008.1 GCF_900102625.1 Paracidovorax valerianellae | reverse complement strand
GTCGGAGGCATCGAAGGTGTGCTGCAGGTACAGCAACCCGGCGATCAGACGAGGTGGCAATGCGGGCCGGCCCCGCCAGGAAGTGAACGAGACCACGAACGTGCGCTCGATCTCGGCCCAGTCGATCAGCGCAGCCAAACGGACCAGCGGGTGCTTCATGTTGAGCTGCTCGTCCAGCCGTGGGCGAAACAACTCACCGGACTGAGGCAGCGAAGGCTTCGGACCCATGGAACTCCTCGGAGAAATTTGCAAGAAAACAGGTACTGGAACAACCATACCTTGCAAATCCTGCGCCCATCCATCAGCAGAACTACGTGTCAGATCAAGGGCTTGCAGATTGTTCAGGGCGGACTACCAACAAGTGCGGACGATGACGGACCAGCGGGAGATCACGGAGTGGCTGCAGCGGCAGGCAGCTTGTTCGTCCCCAACCCGGGAATGATGGGAATAGCGGTTGACCTGCTTCCGTGATCTGCGGCAGAAGCAGCAGCGGTGCGCTGCTGTTTCCGCAATCTATGGTGCTGCGAGGTGAGGCGCTGGCTACAGCAGGTGATCCGGAGCCAGCGGGCCCAGAAGCTTCAGCAGCAAACGCAGGCCCAGTCCGGTGTCGGGATCGGTCGTGGCATCCGGCAGCCCGCTGCCCTGTGGCGCGCGCCAGACCAGGCCCTGTTCGGTTTTCTCCAATCGCCACGCGCCTTCGCGCATCGCTGTCTCGATCTGCTCCGACGCCATCCGCGACAGCGCCCGGCTTTGGATGAGCAAAGCGATTTCGGTGTTCTGCAGTTGCGACCGCAGGTCCAGGTTCATCGACCCGACCACCAGCAATCGACCGTCCAGCACCAGCACTTTGGAGTGCAGCATGGAGCGCGACTCGCCAGTGGCCGTCGCGCCGGATGAGCCGAACGTTGATTTGAGGCCGGGTTGTTCGCTGCGCAATTCATACAGTTCCACCCCCATCGCCAGCAATTCGTCGCGGTGGCGTGCGTAGCCCACATGCGCGACCGGCGCATCGTTGGAAGCCAGGGAATTGGTCAGCACCCGCACGCGCACACCGCGCGCACGGGCATCTGCAAACGCCTTCTTCATGTCGTCGCCGGGCACGAAGTAGGGCGAAATGATGAGCAGATCCTGCCGCGCCTGGGCCAGAAGCTGCAGCAGTCCATCCACCACCGTATCGCCTTGCGCCACATGCTCGGCAGACGCTTGCAGTGCCTGTGCGCGCGGCGCCGTGGCCGTCGTCGTCGTCGTCATGGCTTTGCCGCCTTCCGATTGCGACCTGGGGGCACTCACTTGCACCGCAGCACCCGGTTTCATGTCCGCGGCAGCTGCCACTCGATCCCCTTCCGCCGGGATCTTTGCCGGCCGGTCCGCCAACATCACGGCGGGCGCCCACACGAATGCGGCAGTGCGCAGATCCATGGGCTGCTGGTTCCAGGCCCAGTTGCGCTGCGCTTGCGTCGGGCCATCGCGGGAAGGCCGCGGCTCGCCATCCGGGGGCTTGGGACCATCACTCCGAGAGCCATTGGCGTCTGGCGCGGCCCTGGCTGGGGTGGACAAGTCGTCGTCGTTATTGTTGTTGTCGTTGCCATCCCCCTGGTGGGGCTGAGCAGCGCCCGCTGCCTTGACCGTCTGCTCGCGCAGCCGGGCCAGTTCCTGCTGCGTGATCAGCGATTGCACCGGGTACGCGCGCTCGTTGTTCCAATAGCTGTCGAAGCTGCGGGACAGGTCCTGCACGATCGGGCCGACCGCCAGTACATCCACGTCCACGAAGTTGCCCGATTCCGCATTGCCGAAATAGGCGTCGCCGAGGTTGCGTCCGCCCGTCACCCCCATGACGTTGTCCGCAATGAAGAGCTTGTTGTGCATGCGCTGCTGCACCCGGGAAAAGTCAGTGACCGAGCCCCACAGGCGCCCTAGCATCGAACCACGAGGCCCCGCCACCGGATTGAACATGCGCATTTCCACGTTGGGCTGAAACGCCATGCCCATCACCAGCGCATTGCGCCCCGTGCTGTGAAAGTCATCCAGCAATACCCGCACCCGTACACCCCGGCGGGCTGCAGCGACCACGCCGCGCAGCAATCGTTCGCTGCTGGCATCGGCATGAATGGCGTAGTACTGCAGGTCCAGGGTTTTCTGGGCGTTTTCTACGAGAGCCAGGCGGCTGCTGTATGCCTCTTGGGGGCCGCTGAGCAGGAGGAAACCGGAGTCATGGCGTGCACTCGAATTACGACGCTGTTCGTCGACTATTTTGAATAGACCAGTATTTCCGGGTTGAGCTAATGCTTGAGAGACGGGTCGATGGATTTCCGCAGGCAGGCCCGCGCAACCTGAAATAAATAATGCCGTAAAAAGTGCGACCGTTAAGCGGAAGCCATGTACAGAAGGTTTTTTCACTCGCGTTATTTTGAAAATTCTGGCTGCTTACTCCGAAGCTGTAGTAGTACAGCTCGAATCTTTGGACGGGCTGCAAGACCTGGCCCTGCCACTTTTTGAAATGATAATCCGCCGAGTTTCTTCTGTTTGCTTGGTACCAGTTAAATCATTTCTGGCTATTGTCAGCGTCAGATTTGCTGGGTATGAGCCTGAGGTAGTTCTGGAGAATCCAGAGCTGTCAAATTTAATATATGGCGTAGTGTCACCCGACGTGCCGTTTCCTGAAATACTGAAGTAACTGGCGGGCGCTTCTTGAACCATCACAGTGATATCCCCGCTTTCGCTGTAATTACCACTGCGGTCTTTGTCGACAAAAACCGTCCAACCACTGGCCCAATTAGTTCCATCGGAAGGAACAACAAAAGCGTTAGCATTTTGCTTCATTGCTTCCGCTTTTGTTGTATTAATAGCCACAAGCAAAGAATTGATGAGCGAGGTTAATTGAGAATTCCTTTGAAAGGCCTGAAAGCCAGGAACTGCGACAAGTAACAATGCGCCCGCTACTGCTAGCGTCACTAGCAATTCAATAAGAGTAAAACCATAATGAAATTTGAATTTCATATTATGGCCAGCATAGTTTGGGATTGGTGGTAGTCCCAGTGCATTTTTTGGTGCCATTGCTCATCAGCTCCAAATTACCAACTGCAGGGTCCGACTTAACAGGGGTTGCAATTACTCTGACACATTGAGAAATAGATAGGGTGCTGCTCCCAGCACCGGGGCACGTATTGGCAGACAACAGATAGGCAGCTGATGCAGCATTTCCATCTCCTGAGAATGTCTTGAAGGGCACACCACTGGCAGTTACTCCTCCACAGGCTGTAGAAGGAGATGGCGCTAAAGGCGTAGCGGTCCCCCCACTATTGCTAAAGGCCAGATAGCAGTTCCTCTGTGTCATATATCGCTCCTGCTGTTGAAGAAGCTCCGCCAAAGCGGCGCGGCCTTGGGCTCTGCGCCCCTTCAAGATGGAGTCGTTATAAGCAGGATAAGCAACGGCCGCCAAAATACCGATTACCGCCACCACGATCATGAGTTCGATCAAAGTGAAACCGTAATTCTTTCGAATATTCATCATGGGACTACCTTGTTCTTCATGTCTTGATAATTATTTATTTGGCGCCAGCTTAGCCGTCCTACTGCTTCGGTGATGCTAACCACTTGGGTGCTTGTGCTCGCCCCCCCTTGTCCAATGGTGGCACTGCGCAGGGTGGTAGTCCGCCAGCCTCGACCGGTACTATCAAGTGGCGCCGGAGTGGTCTCAGATTCGTTCGTAAAAAACATGCTTGGTCCTAACAGTCCGACGGTTGATCGGTTGTATCGTCCTGAGCCTTCACCAATATCAATAACGTAGGCATTGCTGTTGCCCGGCGTATTCGTGCAAGTTCCGGTAGCGCCGGTAGCACCAGGAATGATGGTATTGAATGTAGCGTAAAGACTGCCTTGATCGCCGATAGCGCTGACCAACTTCTCACCTGCAGTCGGCATGTCAAAATACCAGCCTGAACGCTGTGTCGCATCAGTATCGGAGGCAGCTCGACCCCATTTAAATGCACCTACAGTAACTACTCTTGTATTGGTGTTGACAGAGCCTTGTTTTAAACGTGCTCTGCCATTGATAACGCTGGCTCCTGCTGGAGAGCTGTCTGCAGCGGTATTGCCATTGTCATATACCGCATAAAAGCTGTTTGTCGCTGTAGAGGTGTTATCGCCAGTTTCCAAATACTTTCCAGTGCCAAAAGTCACGTAAAAGGTTTCCAGCCCAGAAACTGTCGGGCCTGAGAAAATCGCGGGAGCCGACGTTATGGGCTGAACGTTATTGCTTGCATCCTTGGCGATATACAAAGGATATGGTGTGGGGGAGCCCGCAGTGCCTTTGTTAAATGCCGTTAGCTTGTTCATATTCCAATCACTGGTAGCAAGGTTCTTTGAGAAGTCCAATTTCCAAAGATTACCGTGAAAGTCGCCCATATAGATCTGTGTGACCTCTCCAGCGCTGCCCCATAGCGGCTGAAAATTAACGAGACCGGTCGCCTTCGTTGTGCTTAATGAGCTGTCGACGGGTAATGAAATCTTGAAATAGTTGTTCCCGAGACTCCAAGTCGTGCCCGGTTGCTTATCTAGGGCAAGGAGGAAAAGGGCAGGCTGTCCTGACGCACTGAATGCGCCGTTTATGTCGGGCACATAGTTGTTTGCACCGCTAGCGACCACAGCAAACCAGCGATAGGTACTGGTGCTGGAACTGCCGCTAGTCTTCAGCTTCAGAATTTGTGGTTTCCCTATGACCTGCCCCATATCGGCGTCGTCGGAGCGTTTGAATTCCCACATCACATTTGCAACTGTGAAGTTGGAAGGGTCAGACACATCTAAAGCAAAAACGCCAGAACCACCCCCGCCTGTCCCTGACACTAGAACTGTCTTCCAGTCGGAGGCTGTGCCATTGGATGCCACCTGCGCTTCTGCCACCACCGGTGATGCGTCTACATAACTTTGATGGCTGGTCGAATAGGTTGGATTTGTCAATGCTGAAAGCTTGTGGCCCAGCCAGCTTGGAATATAAGCAAAGAGTTCGTTCCCATTGGTTGCATTAAAAGAATGAAGCATTCCGTCATTTGCGCCAACAAAAACAGCAGGAGTCCGGGTTTTATAGGCATTTCGAAATGCTGTGTAGCCCGCGCCTGAATAGGCTGCTGTCGGTGCGCCGGAATATACAACACTCGAATTGACTACATCTCCAAGTAGGGAGCTTCTAACGCGGAAAGGACTACCTTCTTTACTTCTGTCACCTCTCAAGAAACTGACCCGTGCTGAACCTTGCCCATCCGCTGAAGCGGCCGGATCAGTTTTATCCAAATAGGCTTGGAGAGAGCCTTCAATAGTGCTCCAAGTGAAATCCGATGCGACCGGATTTGCATTTCCAGCTGTATTACCCACATAAATTTTTCGATTGACTGCTGGGGAAGCCATGACTGAGAGGCGATCCGCCGCACTCCAGAGCGGGGTGCCCAATACAAGACTTGAACCAGAAGCGCTCAATGGCTCTGCAATAACGTCACCGCTCCAATTGCTGGTATCAAATTTCGCTGAATATACAACACTTCCAGACGAGCTGTTAATGGTGGTAGAAGCAGCAGAACTGCCTGCGATGCTTCTGGCTTGAGTAGATGCGCGGCTGAAAATTTCGTCAAAAGCCGACAATACTCCTCGAGCACTACTCTGGAGGTAATACGTTCCCGCTTCACCAGGATCAGCTGATTTTTGCCAGACATTATTGTCGTTTGTTCCATCCTGGCGTTTGAAGGGGTTGCCATACGTGTTGTAGGGTTTGGCGCCGGAATTGGTCGGATCAGATTCAAAGCCACCGTACTTTGAGGCCATGAAAAATTGGTTTGCAAAACGGCGAGTGGATGCATTGTTTTGTGCACCGTACTCATTCACGTCAAATAGAAACGTTTTTACTCTCAAACCTGGGCGCTGCTTATCTGGTGCTGCAGTCCAGTCAGCTCCACGAATGTCATGCGTATGAGACCAATAAGCCGAACCCATGATCTGGCTAGTCTGGGAGTTGGTGGGGACACTGTTATTGGCGCCGTTCGGGTTGCCTGTGGTGCGGGAAACATTTTGCCCATCTAGATAACTCACCGACTGGTTTTTTTCAAAAGCTTGAACTATACCGCGCCAGGCATTGATATCTGGAATATTATTTGCTCCGCTTGGCGTGGGAAATCTGTTGCCGTCATGGGTATTAATATCGCCAATTACGACTATGTTGCTCTTAAGACAAGAGTAATCTGAGGCATTGCTTCTGTTGGCATAGGGGTCTGTCCAATTTTGGTAAACTGGATATCCATCATACATTTCTGATGTTATGTTGTTGGTTGCTGCAGAAGTTGGCTGTAAACCCTGCAAATACCTAAGCGTCTCATAGTGCAATTCTCCCACGGGATCGTAAATTTTGTAGCGCCCAGGGGTAGGTCCAGTTCTCCCAAATTTATTCAAATAATTGATGACGCCACTTATGTTTGGAGTCTGCGTGTTGTCATTATCTGGATTGGATAAGAAAACGCCGGTATTTGCATTCCATTCGGCATTGGGGTTTCCGCCACTGGGGGTATTGTCTTGACCAGTAGTGTTAAAGGTCTTGCTGCCCACATACTTCATAGGCGCACGCAGTACGCCACCGTAGCGACCATTGTTATAACTCGCAGTTTGATCCATTAGATAACCAAATGCAGCAAGTCGCATTTGATCGCTATATTTCTGAATTACTCCAGTAGGTTTATAGTTGCCGTTAGGATATTGTCTGCATAAGTTGTATGCAGACCGAACGTCTTGCAGGGTTCCTGAAGTTGTATTGCATACTTGAACACGAGCATAAAAGAATCCATCGCTGTTCAAGCCAGTAGCAACGGGTGGAGTCCAATTGCCGGTATAGTTTCTGTAATAGCATTGTTTTGGCGTTCCACTTTTTGGATCACCGAAAACGTCGTTTGAGCAAGCTACGCCATTAGACGCAGGCGCCACCTTCCAATAATTGGTCAAGCCCACTCGTACCCCATACCAAACTTCTTTGGTGCCGCTAAAGCTGCAGGTGTTACCTTCATTGCTGCACGATGTCATGCCGGAAAGAGGCAATGCATTTGAGGTGGTTGTAACCGGACCAACCGATGAGGTTGCGGTGGGAGAACCCAACTTATATGACGCAGGTCCTGTAGAGCAATCGCCAGTATTGGACGTACCGAAATAGATTCGGTTCAAGGTGTTTGCAACCCATATATCATTTCCATTGGCAGCTGTAATCATTGCCGCAGGCACTGCCCCCCAATAAGTTCCGGCAGCGCTCCCATCGCGTTGCAACTGTTTCGCCGGAAAATTGCTGGTGTTCCACATGCAGACGGGGTCATTATTTGGAATAACCGCTCTCTGCAAGATCGTCAATGACGAGTTTGGTGTCGCGGTATCAATGTAGCGATCACCTCCCGACAAGGCAAGGCGCAACATGTCGATGGCCGAGCTACTCGCCCAGTTCAAAAAATTTCCACTGAAAGCATCTGTACATTTCCGACTGGTTGCTGCACCGCTACGGTCGAAACGTTTGTAGTCGGCAGTCGTCAGGCCAGCCGCTGGAGTTTCAGAAGGTGCATTGTTATATACATAACAACTTTCTGCATCATAATATCCGAGATATTCTTGGAGATTAGAGTACGTATTGTCTGTTGTTCCTCCTGAGGGATATTGTGATCCTACAGTAGGGTATTCAACAGACAAAGCTAAGGCCAACGTAGGCTTATCCACCGCCGCAGCGGCATAAAGAGGATCCGCAGATATATTAATTGCAGGTATTGCAGGAGCCGTCCCGGTGCCAAACGCTAAAAACGAAACCGTCGCCGTAATTGGCAAAAATGCCCATGCAATAAATTTAGTACGGGGACGTCGTAAAAAATTTTGTAAATTCAGCAACGTTTTTGTTGTTTTCTTTGCTATGGGCCTAAGGGTGGTATCTGATTTCATATAGGCCTCATTAATTTCTAAAAATTACTTGGGAAACAGTTTGGGTATCTTCATTAGGCCCAAACCCCATTGCTGTGATTCTGTAGATGTATTTAATCTCAGTCGGATTTTTTGTTCTAGACATGGATGGTTCGGGAATAGGTTCTATGACATACCGAGGAGGCCGTGCCGGTTGAATTCCGGCTGCTCCGGATGGGAACGTCCGTCCCGTGAATTGTCCAAATTCCGTTGTAGGCTTATTAGTGTCGGTAGAGAGGAAGTTGACAGCCAACCATGCAGGTTTCCCTGCCGCATTAAGACTGCACAGACCGGTTGTGTTCCCGGAGTTGCCGCAATCAGGAGCAAATTGTGCAATGTCAGTATTGCCGCGTTTGAAGATGCTATTGCGTTTAGTGGTGGAAGCTGCTGGTTGCCCTAGGATGTCAAATTCTGCATCCATTAAAGCAGCTTCAGTTGCTTGCCACGCGATCTGCGTGTCTCGATCATTTCGTGTACCTCGCTCCGCCATCATGGAAATCTGTACTCCGGATATGCCTAAGATAGAAACGATGACGAGAATTAGCATCACCACAATCAGAGAGGCACCTTGCTCCTTTGACGTTTGATGCGCATGGGCTGATTTCATAACAATAATCTTGGTTAATTGTCTTGCTGGTAATTGCGCAAATGAACAGTAAAAGTAACTGTTTGGCGTAGTCGTCCATCGTTAAATGTCACAACTGTGCCAGGGTCATTTGTAGCGTCAGCTAATCCACTCCCAATGGACCCAGAACTTGAGCCTTTGCCAGTACCCATCGGATATAGAGTTTGTGAGCTTTTATCAATAGCAGAGCCAGATGGACCTCTTACGACCATCCCTATGCGTAAACTCCTGACGCGTTGCCAATTTGCATAGCTAACTGCCGCATTTGAGGTGTTAGTAATTTGGTCGGCTCTCAAGTAACGCTCTGGCCCATTTTCTGGCGAGCTTGCTGAACTCGCGGGTAAAGTAGCGTTATTTGGCCCGATACCGTCCACACCATAAAGAACTTGAAAATTCTCCACACCCCTGATCAATGGCTCTGCTTTTAGACTGCCGGCCGAGGATACATAAGTGCACATGAGGGACGGTTCGCCATCATCGCCAGCGCTGACATGAAGAATGCTGATCATCCGGTCGTACCGGTCTATCGGCACCGCTGTGGGCGCATTGCCCATGCAGTCGATCATCGTTTCGTCAGAGGTCGTGGCAGTAGGCGATAGTCGGCTTGCTTGATTGCGAATAATCAGAATGTCGCTACCTCTGCCTACCTCGGATGATGACCAATTTGAACTTTCATCCCAGGCATTTGTTTGGCTGCGCTTTTGATTATTGATTCCATAAATATTTGGTGGCGGGTTTGATTCAATTCCGGCGGTGTCGGCTAATAGGGCTGTGGCAGCATCCCTTACATCTTTATATCCTGCTTGAACGCCCAGACGTTGAATAAGATCGACCGCGAATCGGCTGTTATCGCGAAGCTGTGAGGCTGTATCAACACTGCTGAAACCTTGGCGGGACACGACAAGCGCCGCAACAGCGGCAAGTACAATGAGCAAGCTGATGACCATTGCCACCATCAACTCAATCAGAGTCAACCCTGCTTGTCTTTTTTGAAAAGCCGGAAAACTTGGCTTCATATTATTTTTCATATGGCGCTTGCATTTCCGCTGGTGACTGGAAAAATAATATAAGGAGTACTGCCCGTAGTGCTGGCTTGTTCAAGCACATCAACTCCAATTTTGCTTCTGTCCGTGGAATTTCTTGTCCAACCTATCTTGATGACTGCGATTTCATTTGTTCCTGAAGTGTTGCATGACCATCGGGGTATACCGTTGCTATCGTAGGGAGAACTGTCAAAACATATAACAACGCGCGCTCCCGGAAGGAGGTTATCAACACGTGCTAACCAATCGGTCATCTCTGCATTTGCAATGTCTGTTGCGGACGTGCAGCCTGTGGCGGCATTTCCAACACTAAGGCAATAAGAAGGGGTGGCTGCAACCATAGAACCGCTTGAAAGCGAAACCAAATACGGATTATCAGCGGGTGTGGTTATTACGCCGATTTCTTTATTGCCACGCATCATTTCTGCGAGTTCCCTTGCCAGCATTGCTGCTTGCGCCTGCAGTCTGGCCTCTCTATTTGACTGCAAAGCGAATGCTTGCATGCCCACCAAGCCCAGCATGCCAAAAGACATGATCACGATCGCTACCAGCACTTCAATCAGGGTAAGACCCCGCAGCTTCCGAGCTTTCTGCTGAGTAGAGAGTGATGTGGAGCGAAGCGAACTCATTGGTAACAAGGCGGAAGATGTCATTGGCGGATGTTACGTAAATTCGTCCTTGTCACCTCTGCCGTTAGCTCTTTGAGGCTGACCGTTTGGCGGCAGAATTCACGGCTGCACGACCGTATGGGTCCGTTTTACAGGGGTACATGTAGATGATTTCAGACTCCGCCTACATGGCGATGGCCTTAGGGTTAGCGAAGGAGGGCCTCTTTCGCACATCTCCGAATCCCCGCGTTGGTTGTGTCATTGTTGACGATGCCGGACAGGTTATTGGACGGGGTTCCACCCAGGCAGCGGGCGAAGCTCATGCAGAAATCATGGCATTGCAGGATGCTCGTGAACATGGGTTTTCGTCAGAAGGCGCGACTGCTTACGTGACATTGGAGCCTTGCGCTCATCAGGGGCGGACTGGACCTTGTTGCGATGCGTTGGCGGAGGCTGGGGTGGCAAGGGTGGTCGCATCCATCACCGATCCAAATCCAGTCGTGGCCGGGCAGGGGTTTCAGAAGTTGGCTGCGCGAGGCGTTGCTTTATCGGTTGGGTTGGAGGCCGAGCCTTCCCGAGAACTGAACATCGGATTCTTCAGCCGCATGATTCGTAAGCGTCCATGGATCCGGATGAAGTCCGCTGCATCTCTCGACGGCATAACGGCCCTCCACACCGGTGAAAGTCAATGGATAACTTCACCTTTGGCACGTGCAGACGGCCATGCCTGGAGAGCCCGAGCTTGTGCGGTGCTGACTGGAATTGGCACGGTGCTGGCGGATGATCCAAGGTTGGATGTGCGGGAGGTGAATACCTCTCGCCAACCGTCCCTGATCTTGGTGGACAGCCGGTTGAGGGTGCCTTTGGACGCAGCTTTGTTCAGACCTGAACGCCGTGTCTTTATTTACACCGCGGTTCGAAATCCCGAGAAGGAAGCCCTGTTGGCCTCCCGTGGAGTCACAGTGCTGCATTTTCCCGATCTCTCAGGTCGGGTCGATCTCTCTGCCATGTGTTTTGATCTGGCCCGCCTTCAATTGAACGAAGTGCACGTGGAGGCGGGTAGCCAACTCAATGGTGCGATGCTCCAGGCCGGGTTGGTTGACGAAATCCTGCTGTACTTGGCGCCGAAATTGTTGGGGTCTGGGCTAGGCATCGCTCATCGTTTAGAGACATCATCCTTGGCAGACGCCGATGGCCTGACATTTCATTCGATAGGGTTGGTAGGGCCAGATTTACGTGTAGTGGCCAGATTGTCTGGGCACGACGAGTTTTGAATCCAGCATTGTGTGGGGCGGTCATCGATGGGTATATCCCAGGCAGGCCCCTGCATTTGGACGACCTTTGCATTCCCTGTACATCCGACGATCGCGCTCGGCCTTTGATTCTTCGGAAGTGCTTCGCTGGGTAGTGTTTTTGATTTTGACCGAGTGCTTTTTATTGATTGGCTGCTCGGTGTTCGGCTGAGACGCTGCGGCTTGCGCGGCTGGGCTTGCAGTACCGGCAAAAACACCAATGCAGAGTGCAAAGATAAGACCAGCGAGATTTGTTTTGGTTGGAACAGGCATTTTCTCCCTTTCAATATTTGATATGCCGGGCATTGTGTCGCAGGAATCACCGCCTGCAACCACTACGATGCATTCTCTTTTTCCATAGGGATGTTCCGATGCGCGCTACCGTCATTTCTCTTGCCGAATCCCAAATTCGTGAAGTAGCCAACGCGGGAATAGGCCGCAAGGATGTCTTGCCTTTCTGGTTCGGCGAGAGCGATGAGACAACCCCCGAAGTTATCCGCAGCGCTGCTGTGGAATCTTTGCAGCGTGGAGAAACCTTTTATTCCCACAACCTGGGCTTGCCTGAATTGCGGGCTGCGATAGCTTCCTACACGACGCAATCCCACAAGCCAGTCACTTCAGACAGGGTGGCTGTCACTTCGGGCGGGGTCAATGGACTCATGCTGTCGATGCAGGCGCTACTGGATGCCGATGACGAGGTCGTGGCCGTTACGCCCGTATGGCCAAACTTGACTGCGCAGCCTCGGATCATGGGCGCCCGCTTGCGCTGTGTGGCGCTTCGCCCTCAGGCCACCGGTGAATGGACGTTGGATGTGGAGGAACTCTTGAAGGCCGTCACTCCCACGACGCGACTCCTCATTCTGAATGCGCCCAACAATCCCACGGGCTGGACTTTGACGCATGAGGAACAGCTTCGAATTCTCCGGCACTGCCGTACCACCGGCACCTGGATCTTGGCGGATGAGGTTTACGAAAAGCTGTACTACGAGCCTTCGTCGTCAGGGTGCGCTCCGAGCTTTCTTGACGTGGCGGAACCCGAAGACCGCCTGATTGTGGTGCAGAGTTTTTCGAAGAGCTTTCTCATGACGGGTTGGCGGCTGGGTTGGCTGGTCATGCCCGCCGATCTGACCCATCACATGGGCAAACTGATCGAATTCAATACCTCATTCACTAGCGTCTTCACGCAGCGGGCGGGCATTGCTGCTTTGCAGCATGCGTCGGAAATCACTCCCCGTGTCGTTTCACATATGCAGAATTGCCGGGATACCTTGGTGCCCTTGCTGCAATTGCTCCCCGGTGTCGAGGTGGCGATGCCAAGAGGAGGCATGTATGCGTTCTTCCGAATGGCTGGTCAGGGTGACTCGTTGGCGCTCGCCAAGCGCCTGGTGCTGGAGGCGGGCCTGGGCTTGGCCCCTGGCAGCGCGTTTGGCGATGAAGCGCAAGGATGGCTGCGATGGTGCTTCGCATCGCACGATCCTCAGCGGCTGGAGGAGGGCGTGAGGCGGCTCGAAAAATGGCTCGGGGTATAATCGCCGAGTTTTGCATGGTGCAAGACGCACGCTTGTGGCCATTCCAGCCGCTTGCGCAAGTAAGTCAGGGGCTGTGCGGCTGTTCACGCCGTGTTCACCGGCCCCGCAATTCAAGGAAAACCAATGATCGCATCCTCTATCAAGGCCGAAGTCGTCAAGGCCAACGCCCGTGCTGCCAATGACACCGGTAGCCCGGAAGTGCAAGTGGCCCTGCTGACCGCCCGCATCAACGAACTGACCCCTCACTTCAAGACCCATGCCAAGGATCACCACGGTCGCCGTGGCCTTCTGCGCATGGTGAGCCGCCGCCGCAAGCTGCTGGACTACCTGAAGGCGAAGGACGCTGAACGTTATACGGCTTTGATCGCCAAGCTGGGTCTGCGCAAGTAAGCGCATTCGCATGCCGAAACGCCTGGGTTAGCACGCTAGCTCAGGCGTTTTTTACTTCGGAGCCGCAAAACAGAGCGAAGCTGTGTCATTCCAATGGTCTTGTCCTTTGATGTGAAAAGACAGAATCATTGGAATGGCATCGTGTTCTGAATTGCACTCCTTCCCTAGCTGAAGCTGTGTATTCAGCTATAAAAATGGAGCAAAAATGAGCATTTTTAACAAAGTCACCAAGTCTTTCCAATGGGGCGACAAGACCGTCGTCATGGAAACGGGCGAAATCGCCCGCCAGGCATCCGGCGCAGTGCTGGTGAATATCGATGACACCGTCGTGCTGGCCACGGTGGTGGGTTCCAAGACGGCCAAGCCCGGACAGGATTTCTTCCCGCTGACGGTGGATTACATCGAGAAGACGTATGCCGCTGGCAAGATTCCCGGCAGCTTCTTCAAGCGCGAAGCCAAGCCCAGCGAGCACGAGACGCTCACGAGCCGTCTCATCGACCGCCCGATCCGCCCTCTCTTCCCTGAAGGCTTCTTCAACGAAGTGCACGTGGTCATCCACACGGTGTCGTTGAACCCCGAAGTGGACGCAGACATCGCCGCGATGATCGCCGTGAGCGCTGCGCTTTCCATTTCCGGCATTCCGTTCAATGGCCCGATCGGCGCTGCGCGCGTTGGCTATATCAACGGCGAATACGTGCTGAATCCCGGCCAGACGGCCCGCAAGAATTCTCAGATGGACCTCGTGGTGGCTGGCACCGAAGCGGCTGTGCTGATGGTCGAATCCGAAGCGCAACAGCTGTCCGAAGAGATCATGCTGGGTGCCGTGGTGTTCGGCCATGAGCAAGGCAACGTGGCCATCAATGCGATCCATGAACTGGTGCGCGACGCCGGCAAGGCCGTGTGGGACTGGCAGCCACCTGCCAAGGACGAGTCTTTCATTGGCAAGGTCAACGCCCTGGCGGAAGAAAAACTCCGTGCCGCTTACCAGATCCGCAGTAAGCAGGCTCGTACGCAAGCCCTGCGTGAAGCCACCGCCTCAGTGCTGTCTGCCTTGAAGGCAGAGGGCGTTGAGTTCGACGCCGTCAAGGTCGAAGGCCTGCTGTTCGACATCGAAGCCAAGATCGTTCGCAGCCAGATTCTGTCGGGCGAGCCCCGCATCGACGGCCGCGACACCCGTACGGTGCGCCCCATCGAGATCCGCAACAGCGTGCTGCCGCGCACCCACGGCTCCGCGCTGTTCACGCGCGGTGAAACGCAGGCATTGGTCATCGCCACGCTCGGGACCGAGCGGGACGCTCAGCGCATCGATGCACTGGCCGGCGAATATGAAGACCGCTTCATGATGCACTACAACATGCCTCCCTTCGCCACCGGCGAAGTGGGCCGCATGGGCTCGACCAAGCGCCGCGAAATCGGCCACGGCCGTCTGGCCAAGCGTGCGCTGATCGCCGTGCTGCCGACCAAGGAAGAATTCCCCTACACGATGCGCGTCGTGTCCGAAATCACGGAGTCCAACGGCTCCTCCTCGATGGCATCGGTGTGTGGTGGCTGCCTGTCCTTGATGGATGCTGGCGTTCCGATGAAGGCGCACGTGGCCGGTATCGCCATGGGCCTGATCAAGGAAGAAAATCGCTTTGCCGTGCTGACCGACATCCTGGGCGATGAAGATCATCTGGGCGACATGGACTTCAAGGTCGCTGGCACGACGGGCGGCATTACCGCTCTGCAGATGGACATCAAGATCCAGGGCATCACCAAGGAAATCATGCAGGTCGCATTGGCTCAGGCCAAGGAAGCGCGTCTGCACATTCTGGGCAAGATGCAAGAGGCCATGGGCGAAGCCAAGACCGAGGTGAGCAACTTCGCGCCGAAGCTGTTCACTATGAAAATCAATCCTGAAAAGATCCGTGACGTGATCGGCAAGGGCGGTGCGGTGATCCGTGCTCTGACGGAAGAAACCGGCACGCAGATCAACATCGACGAAGACGGCACCATCACCATCGCGTCCACCGACAGCGCCAAGGCAGACGAAGCCAAGCGCCGTATCGAGCAGATCACGGCCGAGGTCGAAATCGGCAAGATCTACGAAGGCCCGATCGTCAAGATTCTGGACTTCGGTGCGCTGATCAACCTGCTGCCCGGCAAGGACGGCTTGCTGCACATCAGCCAGATCGCACACGAGCGCGTCGAGAAGGTGACCGACTATCTGACCGAAGGCCAGATCGTCAAGGTCAAGGTGCTCGAGACGGACGAAAAGGGCCGCGTCAAGCTGTCCATGAAAGCGCTGACCGATCGCCCCATGGGTGATGGCGGTGGCCGTCCCGCACCTGCCGAGCGCGGCGAGCGTTCGGACCGTGGCGAACGGCGTGAGCGCCGCGAGGGCGCAGACCAGCAACAGCAGCAGCAATCCCTGACTTCCGGCGAATCGTCGGGTCAGATGGATGCCTGAGCTCCAACGCTATTGATATGAGAGCGGCCAGCGCAGATCCTGTCTGCGCTGGCGCTGCATTTCTCTCAACTCTTTTGGCAAGGTGAGTGCTATGCGTGTGGTGGAAATCGAGAGCCCTGGCGGCCCTGAAGTTCTTCGCTTGGGCGAACGCCCGGTTCCCCAGCCTGCTCCGGGCGAGTTGCTGATCCGGGTGGCTGCCAGCGGGATCAACCGGCCGGACGTCCTTCAGCGAAAAGGCCACTATGCGCCTCCGCCCGGGGCTTCGGAATTGCCCGGGCTCGAGGTGGCAGGCGTGATCGAAAGCGGCGACGAGGCGGAAATGGCCAAGGCGGGGCTGCGGGTTGGCGATCGCGTCTGCGCGTTGGTGGCTGGCGGCGGCTATGCTGAATATTGCGTGGCCCCGGTGGCGCAATGCTTGCCAGTGCCGGAGGGCTTGAGCGACATCGAGGCGGCTTCGTTGCCGGAAACGTTCTTCACCGTGTGGAGCAATGTCTTCGATCGTGGGCGCTTGTCTGAAGGCGAAACGTTGCTGGTGCAAGGTGGCAGCAGCGGGATCGGCGTGACGGCCATACAGCTGGGCCGTGCATTCGGTGCCACAGTCATCGTTACGGCTGGCAGCGACGAAAAGTGCGCGGCTTGCCTGGAAATCGGCGCCCATCACGCGATCAACTACAAGACCCAGGACTTCGTCGAGGAGGTGCAGCGCATCACCGGCGGCAAGGGAGTGGACGTGGTGCTCGACATGGTGGCGGGTGATTACGTGGCCCGCGAAATCGAATGCCTTGCAGAAGACGGCCGGCTGGTGATCATCGCGGTTCAAGGGGGCATCAAGGCTGAGTTGAATGCCGGGTTGGTGCTGCGCCGCCGCCTGACCGTGACCGGCTCCACGCTTCGGCCACGTTCCGTGGCGTTCAAGGGGGCCATTGCCAGCGCGTTGCGTGAGAAGGTCTGGCCGCTATTGGCGTCCCGCACGGTTCGGCCGATCGTTCACAGCACGTTTCCCGCTGCGGAGGCGGCAAAGGCCCATGCATTGATGGAATCCAGCCAGCACGCAGGGAAGATTGTTTTGACGTGGTCCGCATGAAAAAGAAACTGATTGCCGGTAATTGGAAGATGAACGGCAGCTTGGCTGCCAATCAGGTTTTGCTGGATGCATTGCGTTCAGGTGTTGGTCAATCCAATTGCGACATCGCCGTCGCCGTGCCGGCGCCTTATCTGGCGCAAGTGAAGGCGCTCGCGGATGGCTCTGCTGTGGCGGTGGCCGCTCAGGATGTGTCGATCTATGAGGCGGGTGCCTACACGGGCGAAACCTCGGCGGCCATGTTGCTGGAGTTCGGCGTGCGGTACGTGCTGGTAGGGCACTCCGAGCGGCGCCAATACCATGGGGAAACCGACGAGGTGGTCGCGGCCAAGGCGCAGCGTGCGCTGGCGGCGGGCATTACGCCCATCGTCTGCGTCGGCGAGACATTGGCGGAGCGCGAGGCGGGACAGACCGAAGCCGTCGTGAAGCGGCAGCTGGCTGCTGTCATTCATACGAATGGCCATTGCATCAGCGAAATCGTCGTGGCTTACGAGCCTGTGTGGGCCATCGGAACGGGCCGTACCGCCACGCCCGAGCAGGCGCAAGAGGTTCATGCGGTATTGCGTGCGCAACTGGCGGCGGCGAGTCCCCAGGCTGGAGGCATCCGCTTGCTGTACGGCGGGAGCATGAATGCAGCGAACGCCGCCCAGTTGCTGGCGCAGCCAGACATCGATGGTGGCCTGGTAGGGGGGGCGTCCCTCAAGGCCCAGGACTTTCTGCAAATCATTGCTGCGGCGCAATAAAGACGCCGGTATATAGCTATCAAATTAGGAGTAAATAGAGAATGAACGCGCTTGTGAACGTAATTTTGGCGGTCCAGATTCTGGCTGCCTTGGGAATGATCGGCCTGATCCTGATCCAGCATGGTAAGGGCGCCGATATGGGTGCGGCTTTTGGTAGCGGCAGTTCTGGCAGCCTGTTCGGTGCCAGCGGCAGTGCCAATTTCCTTTCCCGCACCACGGCGGTGCTGGCTGGTGTATTTTTCGTCGCAACGCTGGCGCTGGCCTATTTCGGCAATGTCCGTCCCGCAGGCGTGGGAAGCGTGCTTGAAACGCCGTCTGCCGTGGCTCCAGCTCAGCAGCCCGCCTCTGGCGCAGCTTCCGAAGTGCCTGTGGCGCCTGTTGTGCCGGCCTCGGGTGCGGGCCAGATTCCGACCAAGTAAGAAGAAAAGCGCAAAATTTGACCCGGCTCTTCGGAGCAGGGTTTTTCCGGAGTAGAATCCCGGATTGTCTGGAAAGCCAAAACCCCAAGCGGGTTCCTCATGCCATCCAGATGCATAAATCAGCCGTCGTGGTGAAATTGGTAGACACGCTATCTTGAGGGGGTAGTGGCGAAAGCTGTGCGAGTTCGAGTCTCGCCGACGGCACCAAAACAAAAAGCCCATCCAACACGCCCATCCTGGGGCGTCTGGGTGTAGCTTCAGCGGTGAGCACATCCTCCAGATGAACCTCGATCAGTACCTCCCCGTCCTTTTGTTCATCCTGGTCGGCATCGGTGTCGGCGTCGTACCTCTGGTACTGGGCTATGTACTCGGTCCGAATCGCCCGGATGCGGCCAAGAACTCCCCCTACGAATGCGGCTTCGAAGCCTTCGAAGACGCTCGCATGAAGTTCGACGTGCGTTACTACCTCGTCGCCATCCTCTTCATTCTTTTTGATCTGGAAATCGCTTTCCTGTTTCCGTGGGCGGTTTCGCTGCACGAAGTGGGGCTGACGGGTTTCATTGCCGTAGTCATCTTTCTGGCCATCCTCGTCGTGGGCTTTGCCTACGAGTGGAAAAAGGGTGCCCTGGATTGGGAATGACCGGTCTTCATAAGGAATGACACGATGATTGAAGGCGTGATGAAGGAAGGCTTCATCACCACCAGTTACGACTCGGTGGTGAATTGGGCCAAGACGGGATCGCTCTGGCCCATGACGTTCGGTCTGGCCTGCTGCGCGGTGGAGATGATGCACGCTGCGGCGGCGCGTTACGACATCGGCCGTTTCGGTGCGGAGGTGTTCCGTGCCAGCCCGCGCCAGTCCGATCTGATGATCGTGGCCGGTACGCTGTGCAACAAGATGGCGCCCGCTCTGCGCAAGGTGTATGACCAGATGTCGGAGCCGCGCTGGGTGCTCTCGATGGGTTCCTGCGCCAACGGTGGTGGTTACTACCACTACAGCTATTCGGTGGTGCGTGGCTGCGATCGCATCGTTCCGGTGGATGTCTATGTGCCTGGTTGCCCTCCGACGGCCGAGGCGCTGATCTACGGGATCATCCAGCTGCAGCAGAAAATTCGCCGTACCAACACCATCGCTCGCGTCTGAAGGGTTGACGATGACTGCCTTTGCTATTCGACCCGAAGCACTTCGGGACGCGATTGCCGCTGCGCTCGGCGACAAGGTGCGCCAGATTTCCGTGGCGCTGGGCGAGGTCACTCTGGTAGTGGCCTCTTCCGACTACCTGGCTGCGATGCAGGTGCTGCGCGATGCGCCGGGTTGCCGTTTCGAGCAATTGGTCGATCTGTGCGGTGTGGATTACTCGTCGTACGGCGATGTGGGCGTGGAAGGTCCTCGCTACTGCGTGGTGTCGCACCTGCTGTCGGTCAGCATGAACCAGCGTGTGCGCGTGAAGGTGTTCTGTCCCGATGACGATTTTCCGGTGGTGCCATCGGTGGCCGACCTCTGGAACTCTGCCAACTGGTACGAGCGCGAAGCCTTCGACCTGTATGGCATCGTGTTCGATGGCCACAGCGATCTGCGACGCATCCTGACCGACTACGGTTTCATCGGGCATCCTTTCCGCAAGGATTTCCCGCTGTCCGGGCATGTGGAAATGCGCTACGACGCCGAGCAGCGACGTGTCATCTACGAACCCGTGACGATCGAACCGCGTGAGATCACGCCCCGCATCATCCGCGAAGAAAAGTACGGAGGCCTGCACTGAGGCGTTCGCGCCGACAAGTGATTCACCATGGCTGAAATCAAGAACTATTCCCTGAACTTCGGGCCGCAGCATCCTGCCGCGCACGGTGTGCTGCGCCTCGTGCTCGAGCTCGATGGCGAAGTGGTCCAACGTGCCGATCCGCACATCGGCCTGCTGCACCGCGCCACCGAAAAGCTGGCCGAGCACAAGACCTACATCCAGTCGCTGCCCTATATGGACCGGCTGGACTACGTTTCGATGATGTGCAATGAGCACGCCTACTGTCTGGCCATCGAAAAACTGCTGGGGCTGGACGTGCCCTTGCGTGCGCAGTACATCCGTGTGATGTTCTCCGAAATCACACGCTTGCTGAACCACCTCATGTGGCTGGGCTCGCACGGCAACGATTGCGGCAGCTCCACCATCCTTATCTACACCTTCCGCGAGCGCGAAGACCTGTTCGACATGTACGAGGCGGTTTCGGGTGCGCGCATGCACGCCGCCTACTTCCGTCCAGGTGGTGTTTACCGCGACTTGCCGGATTCGATGCCGCAGTACAAGGCGAACATGATTCGCAATGCCAAGGCCATCGAGGCGCTGAACCAGAACCGCAGCGGTTCGCTGCTGGATTTCATCGACGACTTCACGCAGCGCTTTCCGAAGTGCGTGGACGAATATGAAACGCTGCTGACCGACAACCGCATCTGGAAGCAGCGCACGGTCGGCATCGGCGTCGTGACGCCGGAGCGTGCTCTCAACCTGGGCATGACCGGTCCGATGATCCGTGGATCGGGCATTGCATGGGACTTGCGCAAGACGCAGCCCTATGACGTGTACGACCGCATGGACTTCGATGTGCCGGTGGGGAAGACGGGCGACTGCTACGACCGGTATCTGGTCCGTGTGCAGGAAATGCGCCAGTCCAATCGCATCATCAAGCAGTGCGTCGACTGGCTGCGCGCCAATCCAGGGCCAGTGATCACGGACAACCACAAGGTGGCGCCACCTTCGCGGGAATCCATGAAGTCGAACATGGAAGAGCTGATCCACCATTTCAAGCTCTTCACCGAAGGCTTCCGTGTCCCCGAGGGCGAAGCTTATGCCGCCGTCGAACACCCCAAGGGCGAGTTCGGCATCTATCTGGTGAGCGACGGTGCCAACAAGCCGTACCGCCTCAAGATTCGTGCGCCTGGCTTTGCCCATCTGGCCACCTTGGATGAAATGGCCCGCGGCCACATGATCGCCGACGCTGTGGCCATCATTGGCACGATGGATATCGTGTTCGGGGAGATTGACCGATGAATACCGAAACGAAAAGCGCGGATACCGGCGTGTCCCGGATCACCGAGGCAACGTTGGCACGCTTCGCCCGCGAAGTGGCGAAGTACCCTGCAGAGCAAAAGCAATCTGCGGTCATGGCTTGCCTCGCGATCGTTCAGCAGGAACAGGGCTGGGTCAGCACCGAGAGCGAGGTCGTGATTGCCGATTACCTGGGTATGCCCCAGATCGCAGTGCATGAAGTGACCACGTTCTACAACATGTACAACCAGCAGCCGACGGGCAAGTACAAGCTCAACGTCTGCACCAATCTGCCGTGCCAGTTGCGCGACGGACAAAAGGCGCTGCATCACCTGGAAAAGAAGCTGGGCGTGGCGATGGGCGAGACCACGGCCGATGGCCTGTTCACGCTGCAGCAGTGCGAATGCCTCGGTGCTTGCGCTGACGCGCCCGTGATGCTGGTCAACGACCGCACCATGTGCAGTTTCATGGACAACGACAAGCTCGATCAGCTCGTGGATGGCCTGCGGCAAGCCGAAGGCGTGGCATCCACGGCTCGGGTGGAAGGGCAAGCATGACCACCGCTGCACAAATCCTGTCCCAGTTCCAGGCGACGGGCGTTCAAACCTGCTTCCATGACCGTCACATCGATCCGCAGATCTATGCGGGCCTGGATGGCACGAACTGGAGCATCAAGGATTACGAAGCGCGTGGTGGCTACGCTGCATTGCGCAAGATCCTGGAGCAGGGCGACGGGCTGGGTCTGACTCAGGACCAGGTCATCGCCACCGTCAAGGAATCGGGCCTGCGTGGCCGCGGCGGCGCGGGTTTTCCGACGGGTCTCAAGTGGAGTTTCATGCCCCGCTCGTTCCCAGGGCAGAAGTACCTCGTCTGCAATTCCGACGAAGGCGAGCCTGGAACCTGCAAGGACCGCGACATCCTGCAGTTCAATCCGCACATCGTGATCGAAGGCATGATCATCGCGGCTTACGCGATGGGCATTTCCGTGGGCTACAACTACATCCACGGCGAAATCTTCCAGACCTACGACCGTTTCGAAGAAGCCCTCGAGGAAGCGCGCGCCGCGGGGTACCTTGGTGACAAGATCCTGGGCAGCAACTTCAGCTTCCAGCTGCATGCGGCCCATGGATTCGGCGCCTACATCTGTGGCGAAGAAACAGCCTTGCTGGAGTCGCTCGAAGGCAAGAAGGGCCAGCCACGCTTCAAGCCGCCATTCCCAGCGAGCTTCGGCCTCTATGGCAAGCCCACCACGATCAACAACACCGAGACGTTCGCTGCGGTGCCGTGGATCATCCGCAACGGCGGTGCGGCCTATCTGGCCTGCGGCAAGCCCAACAACGGCGGCACCAAGATTTTCTCGGTGTCTGGCGATGTGGAAAAGCCTGGCAACTACGAAGTGCCGATGGGAACGCCGTTCGCCAAGCTGCTGGAACTGGCAGGTGGCGTGCGCAAGGGCCGCCAGCTCAAGGCCGTGATCCCAGGCGGCTCGTCGGCCCCGGTGCTGCCGGCGTCCGTCATCATGGAATGCACGATGGATTACGACTCGATCGCCAAGGCCGGTTCCATGCTGGGCTCGGGCGCCGTGATCGTGATGGACGATTCGCGCAGCATGGTGGAAAGCCTTTTGCGCCTGTCGTATTTCTATTCGCACGAATCGTGCGGCCAGTGCACCCCGTGCCGTGAAGGCACGGGATGGATGTGGCGCGTGATCGACCGCATCCAGCACAACGAAGGGCGCGAAGGCGACCTGGACCTGCTCAATTCGGTGGCCGACAATATCCAGGGCCGCACCATCTGCGCTCTGGGCGACGCCGCGGCCATGCCGGTACGCGCAATGATCAAGCACTTCCGCCCTGAATTCGAAGCGCTGATCCGCAACAAGACCCCTCGGGCTTCTGCCTCTGCCTGATCGCGAGAACGCATATGGTTGAAATTGAACTGGACGGGCAGAAGGTAGAAGTCGCCGAGGGCTGCATGGTGATGCATGCGGCCGAGAAGGCGGGCACCTACATTCCCCATTTCTGCTATCACAAGAAACTCTCCATCGCCGCCAACTGCCGCATGTGCCTGGTGGATGTGGAGAAGGCTCCCAAGCCGATGCCCGCGTGCGCCACGCCTGTGACGCAGGGCATGATCGTGCGCACCAAGAGCGACAAGGCCATCAAGGCCCAGCAGTCGGTCATGGAGTTTCTGCTCATCAACCACCCGCTGGACTGCCCGATCTGCGATCAGGGCGGCGAATGCCAACTGCAGGATCTGGCCGTGGGCTACGGTGGTTCTTCTTCGCGCTACGAAGAAGAAAAGCGCGTGGTGTTCCACAAGGATGTGGGCCCGCTGATCTCGATGGAAGAGATGACCCGCTGCATCCATTGCACCCGCTGCGTGCGCTTCGGCCAGGAAGTGGCCGGCGTGATGGAGCTGGGCATGATCCATCGCGGCGAGCATTCCGAGATCACCACGGTGCTGGGCGATACCGTCGATTCGGAGCTGTCGGGCAACATGATCGACATCTGCCCTGTGGGCGCGTTGACGAGCAAGCCGTTCCGCTACAGCGCCCGCACATGGGAATTGTCCCGCCGCAAATCGGTCAGCCCGCACGACTCCACCGGTGCCAACCTCATCGTCCAGGTGAAGAACCACAAGGTGATGCGCGTCGTTCCTTTCGAGAACGAAGACGTCAACGAGTGCTGGATCGCCGACCGTGACCGTTTCTCCTATGAAGCCTTGAACGGCGAGGAGCGCCTGACGCGCCCCATGCTCAAGCAAGGTGGCGAATGGAAGGAAGTGGACTGGCAGACGGCCCTCGAATACGTGGCCAATGGCCTGCAAAGCATTCGTGCCGATCACGGTGCCCAGCAGATCGGCGCGCTGGTCAGCCCGCACAGCACGCTGGAAGAGTTGTTCCTTGCCGGCGCGCTGGTTCGCGGCCTCGGCAGTGACAACATCGACCACCGTCTGCGCCACGCCGACTTCACCCAGGCCGATGGAATCCATTGGCTGGGCACGAGCATTGCATCGTTGTCTTCGCTGCAGTCGGTGCTGGTCGTGGGCTCCAACCTGCGCAAAGACCACCCGCTGTTCGCGCAACGCATTCGCCAGGCGGCACGCAAGGGCTGTTCGGTCAATGCCATCAACGCGGTGGCAAGCGACTGGGCCATGCCGATGGCGCAGTCTGTCGTGGCGCCTGCACAGGATTGGGCTGCTGCCTTGGCCGATGTGGCCGCTGCCGTGGCGAAAGACCGCGGCGTCGCCGCGCCTGTGGCCACGGGCCAGGTGACCGATGTCTCCGCAGCGATCGCCAGCGCGCTCGCCTCCGGAGAGAGCAAGGCCATTCTGCTCGGCAATGCCGCTGCGCACCATGCGAAGGCTTCGGGCCTGCTCGCGCTGGCGCAATGGATCGGTGCCCAGACGGGTGCCGTGGTGGGATACCTCACCGAAGCCGCCAACACCGTCGGCGCACAGTTCGTGGCCGCGCAACCGCAGCAAGGCGGGCTGAACGCGGGCCAGATGCTCGCGGGTGGCCTGAAGGCCGTGCTGCTGCTGAACACCGAACCGGTGTACGACTCCGCCGCTGGTGCGCAAGCCGCTGCCGCGCTGTCCAAGGCCGAGATGGTCGTGACGCTGAGCCCGTTCAAGGCCAACATGGAATTCAGCGATGTGCTGCTGCCCATCGCTCCCTTCACCGAAACCTCGGGCACCTTCGTCAATGCAGAAGGACGCCTGCAGAGCTTTCATGCCGTGGTCAAGCCGTTGGCCGATGCCCGTCCTGCCTGGAAGGTGCTTCGCGTGCTCGGCAATCTGCTGGGCGTGCAGGGCATTGATTTCGAAACCTCGCAGGATGTGCTCGCAAAGGCCACCGGTGCGACGGTCGCCGCTCCGCTGGCGCAACTGCCGGCCGAGCGCCTCGTCAACACCACGCGCGCCGAGATCGCCGTTTCTTCCGGTGTGATTGCTGCCCCAGCCGTGGCCAGCATCTATCAGCTGGATGGGCTGGTGCGACGCGCCCCCTCGCTGCAGTTGACGGCCGACGCACGCCACGCCGCTGAAGGAGTCGCCGCATGATCGACGCGCTGTACAACGGCGGCCTGCACCTGTTCGCCCAGTCCTGGTGGACGGCGGCAGTCTGGCCCGTGATCTGGAACCTGATCAAGATCGTCGCCATCGTGGCCCCTCTGATGGGTGCTGTGGCGTACCTCACGCTGTGGGAGCGCAAGCTGCTCGGCTTCATGCAGGTGCGCCATGGTCCCAACCGGGTGGGACCCTTCGGCCTGCTGCAACCGCTGGCCGACGGCCTCAAGCTGCTGACCAAGGAAATCATTCAACCAGCGGCCGCCAGCAAGGGCCTCTTCGTGCTCGGCCCGGTGATGGCCATCATGCCGGCACTGGCCGCATGGGTGGTGATTCCTTTCGGCCCCGATGTGGCGCTGGCCAACGTGAATGCAGGCTTGCTGCTCGTGATGGCCATCACTTCGATCGAGGTGTATGGCGTGATCATCGCCGGCTGGGCATCCAACTCCAAGTACGCGTTCCTGGGTGCGTTGCGCGCCTCGGCCCAGATGGTGAGCTATGAAATCGCGATGGGCTTTTGCTTCCTCGTGATCATCATGGTGTCGGGCAGCATGAACCTGACCGAGATCGTGCTGGGGCAGGGCGTCGGCATGGCTGCGGCCAAGGGACTGGGATTCCTGTCCTGGAACTGGCTGCCCCTGCTGCCGATCTTCATCGTGTACCTGATCTCGGGCGTGGCTGAAACCAACCGCCATCCCTTCGACGTGGTCGAAGGCGAGGCCGAAATCGTGGCTGGCCACATGGTCGAGTACTCGGGCATGGGCTTCGCGATCTTCTTCCTGGCCGAGTACGCCAGCATGTGGCTCGTGTCGATCCTGGCCGTGATCATGTTCCTCGGCGGCTGGCTGTCGCCTGTCTCGGCGCTGGACTTCATCCCCGGATGGATCTGGCTGGGCCTCAAGACTTTCCTCGTGGTATCCATGTTCATCTGGATCCGCGCGACCTTCCCGCGCTTTCGCTATGACCAGATCATGCGTTTGGGTTGGAAGATCTTCATTCCGGTCACCCTCGTGTGGCTGCTTATCGTCGGCGCGTGGTTGCACTCGCCCTGGAACATCTGGAATTGAGCGGGGACACTGATGACTGCTGTTGCTGCTACTGCATCCTTTTCGATCAAGGATTTTTTCAAGAGCTTCATGTTGGTGGAGCTGGTCAAGGGCATGGCCCTCACGGGCCGCTACGCGTTTCGCCGCAAGGTGACCGTGCAGTTCCCTGAAGAGAAGACCCCGCTGTCGCCGCGCTTTCGTGGCCTGCACGCCCTGCGCCGCTACGACAACGGCGAAGAGCGCTGCATCGCCTGCAAGCTGTGCGAAGCCGTGTGTCCCGCCTTGGCCATCACGATCGAGTCCGACGTCCGTGCGGACGGGTCGCGCCGCACCACGCGCTATGACATCGACCTGACCAAGTGCATCTTCTGCGGCTTCTGCGAAGAAAGCTGCCCGGTGGACTCCATCGTCGAGACGCAGATCCTGGAATACCACGGCGAAAAGCGCGGCGACCTGTACTTCACCAAGGACATGCTCCTGGCGGTCGGGGATCGCTACGAGGCCGAGATTGCCGCAGCCAAGGCGGCCGACGCCAAGTACCGCTGAAGGCGGCTCCTGAACCCCTAAAAAGACCCGATTCATGGACGCCAAGACTGGTTTCTTCTATCTGTTCTCGGTCGTGCTGCTGTTTGCAGCCTGCCGGGTGATCACCGCGCGCAATCCTGTGCATGCGGTGCTGTATCTCATCCTCGCGTTCTCCCAGGCCGCCGCAGTGTGGCTGCTGCTGAAGGCCGAGTTCCTTGCGATCGCCCTGGTGCTGGTGTACCTGGGGGCGGTGATGGTGCTCTTCCTCTTCGTGGTGATGATGCTGGACATCCACATCGATACTGTTCGGCGTGGCTTCTGGCGGTACTTCCCCATTGCGGCAATCGTCGGTGCTTTGATCGCTTTGGAAATGGCCGCTGTGTCGGTGATCGGTTTCCGCGGCATGGACGAGCCTAAGGCGCTTCCCACCATGGTCGATGCGGCAGGCAACGTGGTTCCTTATTCGAACACTAAGGCGCTGGGCAAGCTGCTCTATACCGAGTACCTCTATCCCGTGGAAATCGCGGCCGTCATTCTGCTGGTCGCCATGATTGCAGCGATCGCGCTGACCCTGCGCCAGCGCAAGGACAGCAAGGCGATCAACCCGTCCGAGCAGATCCGGGTGCGCGCCAGCGACCGTGTGGAGCTGGTGAAGGTGGCCGTGACACAGAAGCCTGCAGAGGAAGTGGCGGCATCGCCCGCTGCCGAGGAGAAGAAGGCATGACATTGACCCTGGGCCATTTCCTGTCGCTGGGCGCGATGCTGTTCGCGCTCGCCGTGATCGGCATTTTTCTGAACCGCAAGAACCTGATCGTGCTGCTGATGGCGATCGAGTTGATGCTATTGGCCGTGAACATGAACTTCGTCGCGTTCTCCCACTACCTGGGCGACATGCACGGGCAGGTGTTCGTGTTCTTCATCCTGACGGTCGCTGCGGCGGAGTCGGCCATCGGCCTCGCGATCCTGGTGCTGCTGTTCCGCAACAAGTCCAGCATCAACGCGGAAGATCTCAACACCCTCAAGGGTTGAGTCGACGGTACTTGCAAGGTCCTCAAGAATGAGCCAAACCCTTTCTGCTTCGACACTGCTGGCGGTGCCCCTCGCACCGCTGGTGGGTTCCGCCCTGGCGGGTATTTTCGGCACCGCCTTCGGCGGCAACCGGATCGGCCGCCGGCTGAGCCACACGCTGACCATTCTCGGCGTCATGGTGGCCTTCGTGCTCTCGGCCATGACGCTCAAGAGCGTGGCCATGGACGGTGCGCGCTTCAACGAAACGCTCTACACCTGGATGGTCGTCGGCAGCCTCAAGATGGAAGTCGGCTTCCTCGTGGACAGCCTCACGGCCATGATGATGTGCGTGGTGACGTTCGTGTCGCTGATGGTGCACATCTACACCATCGGCTATATGGAAGAGGACGACGGCTACAACCGTTTCTTCGCCTACATCTCGCTGTTCACGTTCTCCATGCTGATGCTCGTCATGAGCAACAACCTGCTGCAGCTGTTCTTCGGCTGGGAAGCGGTGGGCCTGGTGTCGTATCTGCTGATCGGCTTCTGGTTCAACAAGCCGACGGCCATCTTCGCCAACATGAAGGCCTTCCTGGTCAACCGGGTGGGCGACTTCGGATTCATCCTGGGCATCGGCCTCATCGCGGCGTACACCAACACGCTGAATTACGGCGAAATCTTCGGCAAGGCCGGCGAGCTGGGCGCGCTGTCGTTCCCAGGCACCGACTGGATGCTGATCACGGTCATCTGCATCTGCCTGTTCATCGGCGCGATGGGCAAGAGCGCGCAGTTCCCGCTGCACGTCTGGCTGCCCGATTCGATGGAAGGCCCGACGCCCATCTCCGCACTGATCCACGCCGCCACCATGGTGACGGCCGGCATCTTCATGGTGTCGCGCATGTCGCCGCTGTTCGAGCTGTCGGATACCGCGCTCAACTTCATCCTCGTGATCGGTGCGATCACCGCGCTGTTCATGGGCTTTCTGGGCATCATTCAGAACGACATCAAGCGGGTGGTGGCGTATTCGACGCTGTCCCAGCTGGGCTACATGACGGTGGCACTCGGTGCATCCGCGTACTCCGTGGCGGTGTTCCACCTGATGACGCACGCGTTCTTCAAGGCGCTGCTGTTCCTCGGAGCGGGCTCGGTCATCATGGGCATGCACCACAACCAGGACATTCGCTGGATGGGCGCCGTGCGCAAGTACATGCCCATCACCTGGATCACCTCGCTGCTGGGTTCGCTGGCACTGATCGGCACGCCGCTGTTCTCGGGTTTCTACTCCAAGGACAGCATCATCGAGGCCGTGCATGCCAGCACGTTGCCGGCTGCGGGCTTCGCCCACTTCGCCGTGCTGGCGGGCGTGTTCGTCACTGCGTTCTATTCGTTCCGCATGTACTTCCTGGTCTTCCATGGCAAGGAGCGCTATGACCAGAACCCGGACGCGCACCACGACGACCACCATGCCCATGACGACCACCACGGCCATGGCCACGATGCCAAGCCGCACGAGTCGCCCTGGGTCGTGACCGTACCTCTGATCCTGCTGGCGATTCCGTCCGTGGTGATCGGCTTCCTGTTCATTCAGCCCATGCTGTTCGGCGACTTCTTCAAGAACGTCATCTTCGTCGACGCGGCCAAGCACCCCGCCATGGCGGAACTGGCCGAGATCTTCCATGGCCCCGTGGGCATGGCGCTGCACGGCCTTCAGACGGCACCGTTCTGGCTGGCATTGGCAGGCGTGGCTGCGTCCTACTACATGTACATGATCAACCCGGCCCTGCCGACGGCGATCAAGCGCATCTTCCATCCGATCTACGTACTGTTCGAAAACAAGTACTACCTCGACTGGATCAACGAGAACATCATCGCGCGCGGTGCACGTGCCCTGGGCATGGGCCTGTGGAAGGGCGGCGACCAGGCAGTGATCGACGGCGCTCTGGTCAACGGTTCCTGGAAGCTGGTGGGCCGTATCGCAGGGGTGGTGCGCTGGTTCCAGTCGGGTTACATCTACCACTACGCGCTGGTCATGATCCTGGGCATCTTCGCGCTCATGACGTACTTCGTGTGGCTCAACAAGTAGAGGGAAAAGAAAAATGGGTTTGTTGAGTCTTGCCATCTGGGTGCCGATCGCTTTCGGTGTCCTGCTGCTGGCCTTCGGCCGCGATGAGCACGCCCGCGCTGTGCGCTGGTTGGCCCTCATCGGTTCGCTGGTAGGTCTGGCTGTCACGCTGCCGTTGTACGGCGGCTTCGAGGCCACCTCTGCCGCTGCGCAATTCGTCGAGAAGGCGCAGTGGATCGAACGCTTCAACGTGCACTACCACCTGGGGGTGGATGGCATCTCCTTCTGGTTCGTGCCGCTCACGGCCTTCATCACGGTGATCGTGGTGATCGCTTCGTGGGAATCGATCACCGAGCGCGTGAACCAGTACATGGGCGCATTCCTGATCCTCTCCGGTTTGATGATCGGCGTGTTCAGTGCGCTCGACGGCCTGCTGTTCTACGTGTTCTTCGAAGCCACGCTGATCCCGATGTATTTGATCATCGGCATCTGGGGCGGCCCGAACAAGATCTACGCGGCGTTCAAGTTCTTCCTGTACACGCTGCTCGGCTCGCTCTTGATGCTGATCGCGCTGATCTACCTGTACAACCAGTCCGGTGGCAGCTTCGACATCGCCACCTGGCACCAACTGCCGCTGTCGGGCCGCTCGCAGACGCTGCTGTTCTTCGCCTTCTTTGCCGCGTTCGCGGTGAAGGTGCCGATGTGGCCCGTCCACACCTGGCTGCCCGACGTGCACGTCGAGGCGCCCACCGGCGGCTCCGCCGTGCTGGCGGCCATCATGCTGAAGCTGGGCGCCTATGGCTTCCTGCGCTTTTCCATGCCCATCGCTCCCGATGCGGCTCGTGAGTGGGCCTGGCTGATGATCACGCTGTCGCTGGTGGCCGTGATCTACGTGGGCCTGGTGGCCATGGTGCAAAAGGACATGAAGAAGCTGGTGGCGTACTCGTCCGTGGCACACATGGGCTTCGTCACGCTGGGCTTCTTCATCTTCAACGACCTGGGCGTGTCGGGCGGCCTCGTGCAGATGATCGCCCACGGTTTCGTGTCGGGCGCCATGTTCCTGTCCATCGGCGTGCTGTACGACCGCGTGCATTCCCGTGAAATCGCGGCCTACGGCGGCGTGGTGAACACCATGCCCAAGTTCGCGGCCTTCGCGCTGCTGTTCGCCATGGCCAATTGCGGCCTGCCGGGCACTGCCGGGTTCGTGGGCGAGTGGATGGTGATCCTGGGGGCCGTCAAGGCCAACTTCTGGATTGGCCTGGCCGCTGCCACGGCACTGATCTTCGGTGCCGCCTACACGCTGTGGATGTACAAGCGCGTGTACCTCGGCCCTGTCGCCAACGACAACGTGCGGGATCTCAAGGACATCGGTGCCCGCGAGTTCCTGGTGATGGCTGTGCTCGCGATTGCCGTGCTCTACATGGGCCTGTACCCACGTCCGTTCACCGACGTGATGGATGCCTCGGTGGCGCAGCTGCTCAAGCACGTGGCGCTGTCCAAGCTCAACTGACCAGACTGAAACGAGAGATTCGAGATGATTGACAACATCAGCTGGCTGGCGGTGTATCCGGAGATCGTGCTCCTGGTCATGGCCTGCGTGATCGCGCTCGTGGACCTGGGCGTGACCAGCCCCCGGCGCACGGGCACCTACGTGCTCACCTTGCTCACTCTGACGGTGGTGGCGGTGCTCCAGGCGCTGTATGCCAACACCGGCAACACGTTCTACGGCTTCGGCAACATGGTGGTGAGCGACGCCATGGGCAACTGGCTCAAGTGCTTCGCCACGGTGGCCATGATGGTCACGCTGGTGTATGGCCGCCCCTATGTGGGCGACCGCGGCATGCTGCGTGGCGGCGAGTTCTTCACGCTGTCGATGTTCGCGCTGCTGGGCATCTTCATCATGATCTCGGGCAACAACTTCCTGGTGATCTACCTGGGCCTGGAACTGCTCACGCTGTCCAGCTACGCCTTGGTGGCCTTGCGCCGCGACCATGCGACCTCGACCGAGGCCGCAATGAAGTATTTCGTGCTGGGCGCGATGGCCAGCGGTTTCCTGCTGTATGGCTTGTCGATGCTCTACGGCGCGACCGGTTCGCTCGACATCGGCCAAGTGTTCAAGGCGGTCAATTCGGGCCAGATCCGCCACCAGGTGCTGGTGTTCGGCCTGGTGTTCGTGGTGGCCGGCCTGGCCTTCAAGCTGGGTGTGGTGCCATTCCACATGTGGATTCCCGACGTATACCAGGGGGCTCCCACGGCGGTTACGCTGATCATCGGCGGCGCGCCCAAGCTGGCGGCCTTTGCGATCACCATCCGCCTGTTGGTGGACGGGTTGCTACCGCTGGCGATCGACTGGCAGCAGATGCTCGCGGTGCTGGCCATCGGGTCGCTGCTGATCGGTAACCTGGCCGCCATTGCGCAGACCAACCTCAAGCGCATGCTGGCGTATTCCACGATTTCGCAGATGGGCTTCGTGCTGCTGGGCCTGCTGTCGGGCGTGGTGAATGGCAACGTCGATGCCAACGCCGTCGAGAACGCCTACAGCTCGTCCATGTTCTACGTGGTGAGCTATGTGCTGACCACGCTGGCCAGCTTCGGCGTGATCCTGCTGCTGGCCCGTGAAGGCTTCGAAAGCGAAGAGATCTCCGATCTGGCCGGCCTGAACCAACGCAGTCCGCTGTATGCCGGCGTGATGGCGGTGTGCCTGTTCTCGTTGGCCGGCCTGCCGCCGCTGGTGGGCTTCTACGCCAAGCTGTCGGTGCTGCAGGCGCTGGTGGCTTCGGGCCAGACGCCGTACATCGCCCTCGCGGTCTTCGCCGTGGTGATGTCGCTGATCGGCGCCTTCTACTACCTTCGCGTGGTGAAGGTGATGTACTTCGACGCACCGCTGACGGCCGTGAATGTGTCGGCACCGCTGGACGTGCGCATGGTGCTCACGCTCAACGGCGCGTTGATCCTGGTGTTGGGCCTGCTGCCGGGCGGCCTGATGGCTTTGTGCGCCGACGCCGTCGTGCGCGCACTGGCCACCTGAGCGCGCCCGCGCTCATCCGGCTGCAGTTCTTTTCGACGTGTCCGCCACTGCGTCCGTCTGGCTGGTGATCGTGTTGGCGGCCCTGGGCGCCAACCTGCCTTTTCTGAGCCAGCGCTGGCTGGTGGTGGGGCCGAAAGCGGTACCGGCCAAGCCCATGGCGGCCCGTCTGGCCGAGATGGTGCTGCTGTATTTCGTGGTGGGTGGCGTGGCACTGCTGCTGGAGCGCCGCGTCGGGCAGATCGCGCCCCAGCAGTGGGAGTTCTACGCGATCACCGCCACTTTGTTCATCACGCTGGCGTTTCCCGGCTTCATCTACCGATACCTGCTGCGGCGCAAGGCCTGAGGGCTGCGCCGTGGTTGCCCCTCCTGCTTCGTCTGCTCCTCCTGCATTTCCATGAAAGTGCTCGATCTCCATTGCGCACAAGGCCATGTGTTCGAAGGCTGGTTCGGGTCCGAGGCCGACTTTCAAAGCCAGCTGGCCCGCGATCTGGTGCAGTGCCCACTGTGCGGCAGCGGCGAGATTCGCAAGGGCCTGAGTGCCCCTCGGCTGAACCTCGGGGCCTCTCCACCGGCCGCCGCTCCCCGACCGGCCGATGGCCCAGTGGCAGTGCCTGCGCCGAACCAATCTGCGCCTCCCAACCTGAATGACGCCGCCTTGCATGCCGCCTGGTTGCGCGTGGCTCGGCACATCGTCGCCCACACCGAAGATGTCGGCCCGCGCTTTGCGGACGAGGCACGCCGCATGCACCACGGCGAAACGGAGGAGCGAGGCATCCGGGGACAGGCCAGTCCGCAGGAAGCCGCTCAACTGATGGAAGAGGGCATTGCGGTGATGCCGCTGCTGCTGCCCGACGCCGCCAAGGAAACGCTGCAATAGCGTCCGTCCGGCGCGGACCGCTTGCCAGCGCCTTCTTTAGAGTCTTCTTACTTGACGCGAACAGTTTCAACGGGGACCGGCCTTTTGCCGGTATTCGTCACGTCGTGAACTGCAGCGCTGCCAACCGGGCGTACACACCGCCTTGCCGCACCAGGTCCGCATGGCGGCCTTCTTCGACGATCTGTCCCTGGTCCATCACCACGATGCGGTCGGCGTTCTGCACGGTGGCCAGCCGGTGGGCGATGACGAGGGTGGTGCGCTGGCCGCTGTGGCGTTGCATGGCGGCGTCGAGCGCGGCCTGCACCATCCGCTCGCTCTCCGCGTCAAGCGCGCTCGTGGCTTCGTCCAGCAGCAGCAGGGGAGGGTTCTTCAGCAGCGCGCGTGCAATGGCGATGCGCTGGCGCTGCCCGCCGGACAGCCGCACGCCGCGCTCGCCGAGGAACGTGCCGTAGCCTTCCGGCAGGGCCATGATGAATTCGTGGGCAAAAGCCGCACGGGCGGCTTCCTGCACCTCCTGTTCGGTCGCATCGGGTCGCCCGTAGCGGATGTTCTCCAGGGCCGAGGCCGAGAAGATCACGGCGTCCTGCGGCACGATGCCCACGTGGGCGCGCAGATCGGCCAGCGAGAGCTGGCGGATGTCCACGCCGTTCAGCGCGATGGCGCCGCCTGCCGCGCCATTGACGTCATAAAAACGCTGCAGCAACTGAAACACCGTGGTCTTGCCCGCGCCGCTGGCGCCTACCAGCGCCACGGTCTCGCCCGCCGACAGGTGCAGGTCGAAACCGCGCAAGGCAGGCGACTGCGGGCGCGAGGGGTAGTGGAAAGCCACCCGATCGAAGTCCACGCGCAGCCCCCCGCCCGTGTCCGGCAGCGCAACGGGCTGGGCGGGACTGGCGATGGGCGAGCGGCTGGCCAGCAACTCCATCAGCCGCTCGGTGGCGCCCGCCGCGCGCAGCAGGTCGCCGTACACCTCGCCCAACACGGCCACGGCACCGGCGAGAAACATCACGTAGATCACCGTCTGGCCCAGATGGCCAGCCGACATTTCGCCCGCCAGCACGGCCTGGGTGCCGCGGTACAGGCCCCACAGCAGCAGCGCCGCGTTGGCGATCACGATGAACGCCACCAGCGCCGCCCGCGCCCGGCTGCGGCGCACGGCGGTCTGGAACGCGTTGTCGGTGGATGCCTGAAAGCGCAGCGCCTCGCGCGACTCGGCCGTATAGCTCTGCACGGCCGGCACGGCGTTGAGCACCTCGGCCGCGATGGCGCTCGAATCCGCCACCCGGTCCTGGCTGGCTCGCGAAAGGCGCCGCACCCAGCGGCCGATCCAGAGTGTGGGCAGCACCACGACGACGATGGCCGCGAACACCACCGACATGATGTACGGGTTGGTCCACACCAGCATCCCCAAGGCGCCGATGCCCATGACGGCGTTGCGCAGCCCCATGGAGAGCGACGACCCGACCACCGTCTGCACGAGCGTGGTGTCCACCGTCAGGCGCGACAGCACTTCGCCGGTCTGCGTGGTTTCGTAGAACTGCGGGCTTTGCTGCAAAACATGGGCGTAGACGGCGTTGCGCAGGTCGGCCGTCACGCGCTCGCCCAGCCAGCTCACCGTGTAGAAGCGCGCCGCCGAAAAGAGCCCCAGCGCCACGGCCACCCCGAACAGCAGCCCGAAATGCTCGCGCAACTGCATGGCCTGCTCGCCGCGCGTCGCCCCGACCAGCCCGCCATCGATGAGTTCGCGCAGCGCCAGCGGAAACGCCAGCGTGGCCAGCGCCGCCAGCACCAGGAAGACCAGCGCGAGCGCAATGCGCCCCGCATAGGGACTAAGAAAGGGCAGCAGGCCGCCGAGCGAGCGCGGCGCGCCCTTGGCAGGCAAAGTCGTGGAGGAAGGCATGGCGCAGTGTAGAAGCCCGGGCGAAAGGCGGCATGCGGCTTGCCGGGTAGCCCGCCATGCGAATGGAGTTGCTATTAAATTAATAGCTGTCAGCGCAATGAAATAGGCGGTGGTGGGCTATTTGGCTTGAAATGCCCCCGTGCTGGACCGTAAAGCTCCGGAGCCGCGCCTTGCTGCCCGGCAAGGCCGCCGGGCCGGTAGGCGTTTATACATAGGCATTTGTCCCAGTATCTGTGCAGCAGGGGCGCGCCTCAGAATGCGGTGCAACCAAACGCAGGCCGGGATGCCTCGCTCTCACGGGCGAAGCGCCCCTGGCCGGCACCAAAGCACCACTACGGAGCGGCCAAGGCGCAATGAGCGACGTCATTCTTGAAACCCACAGCCTGACCAAAGAGTTCAGAGGCTTCACTGCGGTCAGCGATGTCAATCTCGCCGTCCGCCGGGGCTCCATCCACGCGCTGATCGGCCCCAACGGCGCGGGCAAGACCACCTGCTTCAACCTGTTGACCAAGTTCCTGGAGCCCACTTCGGGCGTGATCCGGTTCAACGGCGAAGACATCACGCGCGAGCGCCCTGCGCTCATCGCGCGGCGCGGCGTGATCCGGTCGTTCCAGATCTCGGCGGTGTTTCCGCACCTCACGCTGCTGGAGAACGTGCGCATCGGGCTGCAGCGCAAGCTGGGCACGGCGTTTCACTTCTGGCGCAGCGAGCGCAGCCTGCAGCAGCTCGACGACCGCGCCATGGAACTGCTGGCCGAAGTGGGCCTGCAGGACCTGGCCGACGAAACCACCGTGAATCTGCCCTACGGCCGCAAGCGCGCGCTCGAGATCGCCACCACGCTGGCGATGGAGCCCGAGCTGATGCTGCTGGACGAGCCCACGCAAGGCATGGGCCACGAGGACGTGGACCGCGTCACGCAGCTCATCAAGAAAGTCTCGGCCGGCCGCACCATCCTCATGGTGGAGCACAACATGAAGGTGATCTCGACCATCGCCGACCGCATCACCGTGCTGCAGCGCGGCGCCGTGCTGGCCGAAGGGCCTTACGAAGAGGTCTCGCGCAATCCGCAGGTGATGGAGGCCTACATGGGCACCACCGACGGCCAGTTGCAAGGGGCGCACGCATGACCGCGCCGGCACTCGAGATCCGCGGGCTGCAGGCGTGGTATGGCGAATCGCATGTGCTGCACGGCGTGGACATCACCGTGCAGCCGGGCGAGGTGGTCACGCTGCTGGGCCGCAACGGCGCGGGCCGCACGTCCACCATGCGTGCCGTGATGGGACTGACCGGTGCGCGCAAGGGCTCGGTGAGCATCCACGGCAAGGAAACCATCCAGATGCCCACGCACCGCATCGCCCACCTGGGCGTGGGCTACTGCCCTGAGGAGCGCGGCATTTTCTCCAGCCTGTCGTGCGAAGAGAACCTGCTGCTGCCGCCGGTGCTGAAGACCGGCACGCAGGGCATGTCGGTCGAAGAGATCTACGCCATGTTCCCCAACCTGGCCGAGCGCCGCCACAGCCAGGGCACGCGCCTGTCGGGTGGTGAGCAGCAGATGCTGGCCGTGGCGCGCATCCTGCGCACGGGCGCCAAGCTGCTGCTGCTCGACGAAATCTCGGAAGGCCTGGCGCCCGTGATCGTTCAGGCCCTGGCTCGCATGATCACCACGCTGCGCGAGAAGGGCTACACCGTGGTGATGGTGGAGCAGAACTTCCACTTCGCCGCGCCCCTGGCCGACCGCTTCTACGTGATGGAGCACGGCCGCATCGTGGAGCAGTTCGGCGCCGCCGAGCTGCAGGCCAAGATGCCCGTGCTCAACGAACTGCTGGGCGTCTGACCCGGCGCAGGACTGCTTTGGCGCCGCATTTTTGAGCAGCACCCGATCCCCCTTTCCATCGAAGACCCAAGGAGACAACGACATGAAGAAGATGAACCTCAAGGCACTCGCCTTTCTGCTGGGCGCCGCGGGACTCGCGACGTTCTCCGCGCAGGCGCAGGACAAGGTCAAGATCGGTTTCATCACCGACATGTCCAGCCTGTATGCCGACGTGGAAGGCAAGAACGGCGCCGTGGCGATCCAGATGGCCATCGACGACTTCGGCGGCAAGGTGCTGGGCCAGCCTATCGAACTGCTGAGCGCGGACCACCAGAACAAGGCCGACATCGCCGCCTCCAAGGCGCGCGAATGGATCGACACGCAGGGCCTGACCATGCTGTTCGGCGGCACCAATTCGGGAACCGGCCTGGCGATGGCGAAGGTGGCGCAGGAGAAGAAGCGCGTGTTCATCGTGAACGGTGCGGGCTCTTCGGCACTGACCAACGAGCAGTGCAGCCCCTACACCGTGCACTACGCCTACGACACCGTGGCACTGGCCAAGGGCACGGGCGGCGCGATCGTGGGGCAGGGCGGCAAGGACTGGTTCTTCCTGACGGCCGACTATGCCTTCGGCGCCGCGCTGGAAGCCGACACGGCCAAGGTGGTGAAGGAAAAGGGCGGCAAGGTGGTGGGCAGCGTGAAGCACCCGATCAACGCATCGGACTTCTCCTCGTTCCTGCTGCAGGCGCAGAACTCCAAGGCGCAAATCCTGGGCCTGGCCAACGCGGGCGGCGACACCATCAATGCGATCAAGGCCGCGCGCGAGTTCGGCATCAACAAGAGCATGAAGATGGCCGGCCTGCTGGTCTTCGTGACCGACATCCACAGCCTGGGCCTGAAGAACACCGAAGGCCTGCTGCTCACCACGAGCTGGGACTGGAACCTGGACGACAAGACCCGCGCCTTCGGCCGCAAGTTCTTCGCCAAGACCAAGCGCATGCCCACCGACATCCAGGCCGCCGACTACTCGGCCACGATGAACTACCTGAAGGCCGTCGAAGCCGCCAAGACGCTGGACGCCGACAAGGTGATGGAAAAGCTCAAGTCCACGCCCATCGACGACTTCTACGGCAAGGGCGTGATCCGGCCCGATGGCCGCTTCGCGCACGACATGTACCTGGTGCAGGTCAAGGCGCCCGCTGAATCCAAAGAGCCCTGGGACTACTACAAGGTCGTGAGCAAGCTGCCTGCCGACCAGGTGTGGACCACCAAGGCCGAGAGCAAATGCGCGCTCTGGAAGTGAACTGACGCGCAAGACTCAAAAAATAAGACACACATCCGAGATCAGGAGACAAAGACATGAAAAGCAGCAGCAACAAACTCACCCGGCTGGCCCTGGTGCTGGGCGCCATGGGCCTGGCAGCGTCGGCCGTGCAGGCACAGGACAAGGTCAAGATCGGTTTCATCACCGACATGTCCAGCCTGTACGCCGACGTGGAAGGCAAGAACGGCGCCGTGGCGATCCAGATGGCCATCGACGACTTCGGCGGCAAGGTGCTGGGGATGCCCATCGAGATGATGAGTGCGGACCACCAGAACAAGGCCGACATCGCCGCATCCAAGGCGCGTGAATGGATCGACACGCAGGGCCTGACCATGGTGTTCGGCGGCACCAACTCCGGCACGGCACTCGCCATGGCGAAGGTGGCGCAAGAGAAGAAGCGCGTGTTCATCAACAACGGCGCGGCCACCTCGGCCCTCACCAATGAACAGTGCAGCCCCTACACCGTGCACTACGCCTACGACACCGTCGCGCTGGCCAAGGGCACGGGCGCCACCATCGTCGATGGCGGCGGCAAGAGCTGGTTCTTCCTCACGGCCGACTACGCCTTCGGCCATGCGCTGGAAGCCGACGCGAGCACGGTGGTCAAGGCCAAGGGCGGCACGGTGGTGGGCAGCGTGAAGCACCCGCTGAACGCGTCCGATTTCTCGTCGTTCCTGCTGCAGGCGCAGAACTCCAAGGCCCAGGTGCTGGGCCTGGCGAACGCGGGCGGCGACACCATCAATTCCATCAAGGCCGCCAAGGAATTCGGCATCGGCAAGAGCATGAAGCTGGCCGGCCTGCTGATCTTCTTCAGCGACATCCACAGCCTGGGCCTCAAGACCACCGAAGGCCTGCAGTTCACCACCAGCTGGTACTGGGACCTGAACGACGACACGCGCAAGTTTGCCGACAAGTTCATGGAAAAGACCAAGCGCCGCCCCACCGAAATCCAGGCGGCCGACTATTCGGCCACCATGAACTACCTGAAGGCCGTCGAAGCCGCCAAGAGCACCGACGCCGACAAGGTCATGGACGCCTGGCGCGGCATGAAGATGACCGACTTCTTCGGCACCGGCACGCTGCGCGCCGATGGCCGCTACGTGCACGACATGTACCTGATGCAGGTGAAGGCCCCCTCCGAATCCAAGGGCGCCTGGGACTACTACAAGCTCATCAAGAAACTGCCTGGCGAAGAAGTGTTCGCCACCAAGGCCGAGAGCAAGTGCGCCGCCTGGAAATGACGCGCCGCCTGTTCCGCTGACCTCTCCTTTCACTGCCCTAATCCCCACTCGCGCCGCCATCCCATGCAAATCTTCGGTGTCTCATTGCCGGGCCTGTTGAGCCAGCTTCTGCTGGGGCTGGTCAACGGGTCGTTCTACGCCATCCTCAGCCTGGGGCTGGCGGTGATCTTCGGCCTGCTCAACGTGATCAACTTCGCGCACGGTGCGCTGTTCATGCTGGGCGCGATGCTCACCTGGATGGGCATGACCTACCTGGGCATCAACTATTGGGTGATGCTCTTGGCTGCGCCGCTGGTGGTGGGGGTATTAGGCGTGCTGATCGAGCGGCTGCTGCTGCGCTGGATCTACAAGCTCGACCACCTCTACGGCCTGCTGCTGACGCTGGGGCTCACGCTGCTGATCGAGGGCGTGTTCCGCTCCATCTACGGCGTCTCGGGCTTGGGGTACGACACGCCCGAACTGCTGGAAGGCGCCACCAACCTCGGCTTCATGATCCTGCCCAACTACCGGGCCTGGGTGGTGGTGGCCTCGCTCGTCGTGTGCCTGGGCACCTGGTACGTGATCGAGAAGACCAAGCTCGGCGCCTACCTGCGCGCCGGCACCGAGAATCCGCGGCTGGTGGAAGCCTTCGGCGTGAACGTGCCGGTGATGATCACGCTCACCTACGCGTTCGGCGCCGCGCTCGCGGCCTTCGCCGGCGTGCTGGCCGCGCCGGTCTACCAGGTCACGCCGCTCATGGGGCAGAACCTCATCATCGTGGTGTTCGCGGTGGTGGTGATCGGCGGCATGGGCTCCATCATGGGTTCGATCCTCACCGGGCTGGGCCTGGGCGTGATTGAAGGTTTCACCAAGGTGTTCTATCCCGAGGCTTCTTCCACCGTGGTGTTCGTCATCATGGTGATCGTTCTCCTCATCCGCCCCGCCGGCCTGTTCGGCAAAGAAAGATAAGCAGGGGCCGCACGCATGAACTCCCAAAAACTCGCCCCCATCGGCTACGGCCTGCTGCTCGTCGCGCTGCTCGCGGCGCCCTTCATGGGCGCCTATCCGGTCTTCGTCATGAAGCTCATGTGCTTCGCACTGTTCGCTTCGGCATTCAACCTGCTGCTGGGCTACACCGGCCTGCTGTCGTTCGGGCACGCCGCCTTCCTGGGCGGCGCCGCCTACGTCGCCGGCCACGCCATCAAGGTCTGGGGCCTCACGCCCGAACTGGGCCTGCTGGCAGGCACGGCGGGCGGCGCGTTGCTTGGGCTGCTGTTCGGCTGGCTGGCCATCCGCCGCCAGGGCATCTATTTCTCGATGATCACGCTGGCGCTCGCGCAGATGCTGTTCTTCGCCTGCCTGCAGGCGCCGTTCACGGGCGGGGAAGACGGGCTGCAGGGCGTGCCGCGCGGCAAGCTCTTCGGGCTCATCGATCTGTCCAGCGACCTCACCATGTACTACGTGGCGCTGGCCGTCGTGGTGCTGGCCTTCCTGCTCATCGTGCGCACCATCCATTCGCCGTTCGGCCAGGTGCTCAAGAGCATCAAGGAGAACGAGCCCCGCGCCATTTCGCTGGGCTACGACACGCACCGCTTCAAGCTGCTGGCCTTCGTGATCTCGGCCGCGCTGGCCGGCCTGGCCGGATCGCTCAAGACCCTGGTGCTGGGCTTCGCCACGCTGTCCGACGTTCACTGGACGGCGTCGGGCCAGGTCATTCTGATGACGCTGGTGGGTGGCTTGGGCACGCTGTCCGGCCCGCTCGTGGGGTCGGCCGTGGTGGTGCTGCTGGAAAACAAGATCGGCGAATTCGGCCATCTGCTCGCTTCACTGACGGGCGTGGACTGGTTCAACACGCTGGGCGAGTCGGTCACCATGGTCACCGGGCTGATCTTCGTGATCTGCGTGCTGGCCTTCCGCCGCGGGATCATGGGCGAAATCATCGCGCGCCTGCCGCGGCGCGCCCCGCGCAAGGCCTGATCGAAATCTTCTTGGGGCCGGGGCACGCCGCATGGCCGGGCGCTCTCCGGCCTGCGCGCCGCTGCTACAGCCGCAGCGGCCGCGCGTAACCGGTCATCTCCAGGTAGCCGCGCCCGACCATGCGGCCGGACCGGTCCCGCAACTCGCTCAGCCCTTCCCAATAGATGGCGCCGGTCGAGGCCTGGCTGTCCAGCTCCTGCGCGTCCAGCAGCGCATGCACTTCGAAGGTGCCGGCCGGCGTGTCGATGCGCCACTGCACCGGGTAGCGGGCCTGGCTGGCCGGGCTGACCCAGTGGCGCAACGGTGTGAAGGTGACGTCCCGCGGCCCGAAGGCGCGGGGTTCGCCACCCGCCGTGCGCAGTGAGCCCCCAGCCCAGATGGCCGACCCGTCCCGGTGCCGCAGTCGAAAAGCGGTGAGCGCACTGCCGTCCAGCAAATTCATGCCGATCCAGTCCCAGCCCACCGAGTCGGGCGGCGCCAGCGCATCGCCGAATTCATGGTCGAGCCAGGCCCGGTTGTCCAGGTGGTTGCCCGGCGCCGCGGCTTCCACGGCCATGCGACGGCCTGCCAGTTGCAAATGCCCCGTCACAGCCATCTGGGGCTGGCTGTAGTAGTAGCTCGCCTGCGACGCGTCGGGGCCCTTGCGTGACAGGCCCTGCGCGCCCTGCAGCAACACCGGCTGCGTCGTGTCGAACTGCAGTTCCAGCGCAAAGCCTTCCGCCTGGACCGTCGCCGCGTAGCGGCTTCCCGCGCCTTGCTGCGAGCGGGTGAGCGTCCATTCGCCCAGGCGGATGCGGGTGTCCTCCTCGCTCGCCTGTGCGATACCGAAGCCCGCGCGCGCGATGCGCTGATCGTGGTGCAGCGTGCCGCCGCGCAGGTCGGTGAGCGCTGCGTGCGCAAACACCAGTTGCTTGGCCGCAAAGGCCGACTGCAGCGGCTGCGCAGCCTCCACGCGCGACCGAAAAAACGTCACCTGGAAACCCCATGGCTGCCCCGCCGCAAGCGCCTGGCCGGTGATGTACCACCACTCGGTGCGCAGCTCCGGGTGGCTGCCATGGTCTCGCGGGAAGGCCAACGTTCGCGGCGCCAGGGCCTGTGCAGTGGCAGTGGCCGGGGCCATGAGCCACGGCGCTCCGCCGACTGCAGCAGCGGCCATCAGCCATGCGCGGCGCGTGCAGGCAGGCGGCCGCGGATGGGGGCCGGGTGCTGGGGGAATGAGCGGTCTCATGGTTTGGAGAGGGTGTCAGGGCCGCGGTGCATGGGGCGGCGCGGCCTGCGTTGGCCATCTTGGCCGGCAAGGTTGGAAGCGACAGACAGGCGCATTGCACGATTGTCGTCGCGCTGAGAAACACCGGCATGGCCAGGGTAGCCGCCACAGGCCGTCGAAACCGAACGCGGACCCGGCTAAAGCGCGACGACAGGTTTGCCTGGCCGCTACGTCCTGTCGCAGCCCGCCCTCACAACCCGTAGAACGTGCGATTGGCTTCCATGCGCGGCGCTTCTGACGCTGGAAAGCGCTTTTCGCGCAGCAACTGGCGCAAGGCATCGCGGCCCTGGTCCTTGGCCCCCTGGGCGTAGAACCCGCTGACGGCCAGCTCGTCCAGCGCGCGCCAGGCATAGACGCCGCCGTCCACGAACAGGATGTCCGCCGGCTTGGGAATGCGCGCGGCCTGCTGGGCGTACAGGTGCGCCAGAGCGAACTCTGACCGCAGGCGGTGGTACCGCGCCAGTTCGCACAGCGGCTCGGCACGTTGGGGGCGCAGCGTGTAGGCAGCCAGGTACGCGTCGCGCACGGCGCTGTCGGGCATCTGCAGCCGCTCGGTCAGCACCGCTGCCTGGAACACGGCGTACCAGCACTCTTCGTCCCAGCCGCCCATGCCGGCACGGCGGCGGTAGCACTCCAAGCTCTCCTGAAAGCGGCCTGCATCGCGGTAGCTCTGAGCCAGATAGAACACGTTGCGGGTGTTGTCCGGGTGCTCTCGCAAGTCTTGTTCAAGCACTGCGATGTCACGCAGGTAGGTGTCAGGGTCGCGGCCACGCGCGCCGTCGTGCGCCACTTCGATGACCGGGCCGGCCAGCGTCTGCCAAGGCCCGTGCGCCGGTGCAGCCAGGTACTCGTGCAGCACGCCTTCCCAGCGCCACGGCACGCGGGCAGCCACCATGCTGTTGCGCTGGTATTCCCAGCCGTTCATCTGGCATTGGAAGAGGTAGCCGTCCGCATCGAGCGCCGGCCACCGGTACTGCGCCGGCATGCGCAGTTGCTCATCGGCGTCAATGAACAGCAGGTAGTCGGCATGCGGCCGCGCCAGCTCCAGCGCCTCGTTGCGGTTGTGCGCGAAATTCTTCCATGGACGCTCGTGCAGGCTGCCGGGCACGCCTTGCATGAATTCGCGGACGATGTCCTGCGTGCCATCGGTGGAGCCCGTGTCCACGATGACCCAGTGGTCGATGAACGGGCGAACCGAAGCGAGGCACCGGGTGATCACCGGTGCCTCGTTCTTCACGATCATGTTGAGGGAGATGCGAGGGCGCATGTTTCGGCGCAAATCAGGGGCTGCGCCGCCGCAGTCCACCTTATCGGGTCAATCGCCTATTCGCAGTAAACCGTGGCCGACACAGCTCCTTCGATTGGGTTGCCCCCGTTCTGGAATCCCCCACCATTGGCGGCATTGTTCGTGCTGATCTGCAAGGCAACGGTGTCCGTGCTGCTGTCCAGCGTGATGGCCGAACTACTGGTGCACGTTGCCGCCCGGGTGGCCGCGACGTTGCAGGAGAGCGCAGTAGAAGCGCCAGAACGAAACAGCGTCACCGTCATGGCCAATGGCGTGCCCGAGCTATTGGTGTAGTTGCGCACATACAGAGACTTGGTCGTACAGGTTTTGTAAACCGGCGACGAGACGTTGGCATAGGTGGTCGGATTGATCAGGCAGCTACCGGCCGCTCCGCCGCTACAACCCGAAAAGTCAAAACCGCCGCCGCCGATTCCGCTCACGCCCATGGGTAGGAAAAGCGTTGTTGCCGTGGTAGAGGGCAGTGCGGCTGCGGTATTCCACATCAGGCCTCCGCCGACCCCTGTGGCGCCCGTGGCTCCCGTCACGCCCTGGATTCCTTGCGGACCTGCATCGCCTGTCGCACCGGTAGCGCCTGTGGAGCCGGTGGCCCCTGTATTTCCGATGATTCCTTGAATACCTTGAGGCCCTGTCACACCCGTGGCGCCAGTGGCGCCCGTCGCACCCGTCGCGCCTGTCGCACCGGTCACCCCCGTCACGCCAGTCGCTCCCGTGGCGCCGGTCGCCCCCGTGGCTCCGGTGACCCCTGTCGCACCAGCGCCCGTGGCGCCGGTCGCACCCGTTGCGCCTGTAACGCCGGTCGGTCCGACCGCGCCTGTGACGCCCGTAGCACCCGTGGCGCCGGTAGCGCCCGTCGCCCCGGTCCCGATGCCGGCCGCGCACTGCGTCAACTGGCCGGTGGCGGCGTCGTAGCAGGTGAGCGTGGTATTGGTCGGCGTGGCGGACAGGCCCGGCACGTAGACCTCACCCGTGCCCTGAACGCGCAGGCGTTCCTGGCCGCCCTGGCCCTTGACGACGAATCCGCCGCCGGCTGGAGGCGTGACGCTGATGTCCGCGGCCAGCACGCCGGCGGCGTGCAGTGCCAGGACAGAACTCAGGGCGGGAGCGACCCAGTAGCGGCGCAGGCGATTCTTGGACATGGCGAAACCCTCTCTTGTCTTGCAGTGTGTTGAATTTTTCAGTGGTGACTGTCAGGCTGCCCGGCAGGCAGCCGGTCAGCCGAGCCTGCGGGCATGCGCCGCGAATTCGCGCCGCTTCCAGAACATGGCCAGGCCGATCAGCAGCGACAGCAGCATCAGGCCGTATTCGCTCAATGTGGGAATGGCGGCCACGGCGGTCACGGCGCCAATCTGAACGTTGCCGGGGACGGAGGCGAAGTTGCGGACCACGGTGGCGTTCGGGCCCAGGTTCACCACGGCGGTTGCGCCGCTGGACGACACGAGCTGCACGGGCTGGCCCTGAGTGCCCTGCACGGTGAGCGTGCCCAGCACGGTGATGTTGGTGCCCGCTGGCAGCACGAAGGTGCGGCCGGTGGTGCTGGAGATCGTCAGGTTCTGAAAGACGAAATTGCCGCTGATCTGGCTGCTGTTGCCAGGGTCGCAGCCGTCGCGCAGCACGACGGTGCTGGCGCCCGTGTTGACGTTGCCGCCCGTGGATATGAGGTTGCCGCCGACCGAGATGACGCCGTTGTTGCCGTTGACGACGGCGCCCGAGCCGAAGGTGGCATCGGTGTCCACCGTGACGGTGCCGCCGTTGAGGTTCAGCGTGCCCTGCATGTCGAGCGCGGAGCACCCCAGATCCGTCTGGCCTCCGGCAGGGACATCGAGCGATGAGCCCGGGGGAAAGACCCATTGCGCAGCCGCAGGACCGCACAAGCAGAAGGCGGCCGCCAGTCCGCACAGGAGACGCCCGAAGGTGTGTTTCATACCGTTTTTCCTTGGTGAACGAACAGCGTTTGAATGCCGGGGCCACTCCCGTCCCGTGCGCGCTGTCCTAGAGTCCGCTGTGCGGTGTTTTTTTAGCTATCGGTTCGCATCATCGCGAAATAAATAATGTCTTGCAAACAATATTTAACGCTTGTGACGCGTGTGCATCAATCGGGAAAACGCCCATGGCGCCCGCCGCGAAGTTGCCCTTGAGCTTGCTTCAGGGTTACCAATCTTCTTTGACTGCCAACACCGCCTGCCGGCCGCCCGCGGCCCGGCCTGCGAGCCACGCGGTGACGGTGCCGGTGGCCAGGACCGCCGCGCACAGGGCCAGAAGCCGCAACCAGGGCACCCGCAAATCCATGGTCCAGTGGAAGCTCTGCGGGTTGACCACGTGGACCAGCACCACCGACACGGCCAGTCCCAGCACCGTGCCCGCTGCGGCGCCGATGGCCGTCCATGCGGCCCCTTCGCCGGCCACGACCGCCAGCACCTGCCGGCGCGTGAGGCCCAGGTGCGCGAGCAGGCCGAATTCCTTGCGCCGCGCCAGCACCTGCGCGCTGAAGCTGGCGGCCACGCCGAACAGGCCGATGCCGATCGCCACGGCCTGCAGCCAATAGGTGACGGCAAAGCTGCGGTCGAAAATGCGCAGCGAGCGTTCGCGGATGCCGGCCGCCGAGTCGAATTCCAGCGCGCCGCCCGCGGCCTGCGGCCCATCCCCCGGTGCGCGGCCTGCCGCTTCGCCCGCCAGCCACTCGATCGCCTGCCGCAGTGGGGCTTCGTCGGCCCCCGGCTGGGGCCACAGCGCCAGGTCGGTGGAGCGCGCATCGCCCGTCAGGCGCACAAAATCGGCCCGGTCGAGCGTGACCGCGCCGAACTGCCGCACGTAGTCGCGCCACACGCCCGCTATAAAAAACATAGCATCCTGCCGTGGATTTTGTTGCGCCAGAGGCTTAAAAGACCTGGATAGCTGCGGCCAGTCCATGCCCGGCCGCACGCCGTACAGGTCAAGCACCGCCTCGCTCACATACACGCCGATGCGCCCTGGCGGCACAGCCAGCGGCGTGCCCACCAGCGGCAGCACCTGGGCCGGGTCGCCGCCCAGCGGCCGCGCCAGCAGCGCGACGGGCGGGCGGGCGGGGTCCAGCAGCAGGCTGCTGGTGCGCAGCGCCTGCACGCGCGCCACACCGGACAGGCGGGCCACGGCGGTGTCGAACCCTGCGGGAAATGCCGGGCCGTCGTCCGCTCCGGCCGCACCTGCCATGCGCAGGTACAGCGGCGCGGGCAGCACCGCGTCCAGCCACTGGCCGACCGATCCGCGAAAGCTGCTCACCATCACCGTGAGCGCCACCGCCAGGCTCAGGCTGGCCACCACGCCGCCCACCGCCACGGCGGCGGTGCCGCGCGTGCGGCGGGCGCGCTCCAGGGCCAGTAGCGGCAGCACTTGCCTGCCGGCCCATGGCGCGAGAACTGTGAGCAGTGCGCCGACGCCCCAAGGCAGCAGCGCGATGCCGCCGACCAGCAGCAGCCCGACCGACACATAGGCCGCCAGCGGAATGCCGAACACGGGCGGCGCGCCTGCCAGCAATGCGCCCGCCGCGACCAGCGCCAGCGCCGGCCAGCCCTTTTGCCGGCCGCCGAGCGCCGCGCCCAGGCCTTTGAGCGTTTGCGCGGGCGGCAGCCGCTGCGCCGCGCGCGCCGGCCACCAGCCCCCCACCAGGGCAGCAGCCAGGCCCAGCAAGCCGTACAGCAAAGCGGCCGGCGCACTCCATTGCAGCGCCGGCTGCACCCCCGCGAAATAGCCCCCGCCCAGATCGCCGCCCAGCCAGCGCAGCGCCAGGGCCGCAAGCGCCGTGCCCAGCGCGATGCCGGCGGCGCTGCCCGCCAGGCCCAGCGCTGCCGATTCGGCCAAGACCAGCGCCAGGCGCTGGCGCGGTGTGGCGCCCAGCACGGCCAGCAGCGCGAACTGCGGCGCCCGCTGGGTCACGCTCAGGGCCAGCACCGAGAACACCAGGAAGGCGCCGGTGAACAGCGCCACCAGCGCCAGCACCGTGAGGTTGACGCGGTACGCGCGGGACAGGTTGCTGGTGCGCGCGGTGGCGTCGCCGGGCTGCAGAACCGCCACGCCCGCCGATGCGCCGGGCAGGGCCTGCAGTGCCTGGCGGAAGGCCTCGGCGCTGGCGCCCGGCCGCAGCTGGACGTCGATGCGGGTCAGCTCGCCCGCGCGCTGGAACAGGTCCTGCGCGGCGCCGATGTCCATCACCGCCAGCGGAGCGCCGCCCGCCGCCACCGTGCCCGCCACGCGCACGGTGCGGGTTTGCAGGCCGATGCGCAATTGCAGCGATGGCAGCGGCGGCGTGCCCGTGTTGCCATCGCCGCGCAGCCCCAGTGCCTGCATCGCCGCCCCGTTCAGGAAGACCGTGGCTGGCGACAGCAGCGCGAGCCGGTCGGCGTCGGCGAAGGCGCGCGGCATGAGGCCGGGCGCCATCGCGGGCAGCAGCAGGGCATCGGCGCCCACGACGCGCAGAGAGACTGGCGCAGGGGCCGGGGCAGGGGTGGAGATGGAAGCGGGTGTGGAGGCATTCGACACGCTGGCCTGCGCCGACACCTCCAGCACCGGCCCCGCGCGGGCCACCAGCGGGTGTGTGGCGACCGGGCCATACAGCGCCTCGGGCAGGCTGCCCTGCGTGGCCCGCAATTCCAGGTCGGGCTGGCCGTTGATGCTGCGCACCGCCTGCGCGAATTCGGACAGGGCGGACGCATTGATCACATGCACCGCGAACGCCAGCGCCACGCCCAGCATGACGGCCGCCACCGCTGCGGCCGAGCGCCAGGGGTGGTGGCGCAGTTCCTGCCAGGAGAAGGTGCGCAGCAGTCGGAACATGGCCGCGTCGGCTAAAGCGCTGCGTGGTTGCCGGGGGCGGCCATGCCCGCGGCCGTGAGGCGCAGCCGGAGGTCCGCGCGGGCGGCTGCGGCGTCCGAATGGGTGACCAGCACCAGCGCCGCGCCATGCTCGCGCGTTTGTGCCAGCAGCAGGTCCATCACGCGGGCGGCGGTGGTGGGGTCCAGGTTGCCGGTGGGCTCGTCGGCCAGCAGCAGGGCGGGGCGGTGCACCAGCGCGCGGGCGATGGCCACGCGTTGCAACTGCCCGCCGCTCAGTTGCTGGGGCAAGCGGTCGCCCAGGCCTTCGAGGCCCACCGCCGCCAGCATGTGTTCGACCCGCGCCGCATCGGCGCGGCCCAGCAGCATGAGCGGCAGCGCCACGTTCTGCGCCACGTCCAGGTGCGGCAGCACGTGGAACGCCTGGAACACGAAGCCCACGTGCGCGCGGCGCCACAGTGCGCGCCGGGTGTCGTCCAGCGTGGACAGGTCGGTGGTGCCATGCACGATGCGGCCGGTGTCCCAGGTATCGAGGCCGGCCAGGCAATTGAGCAGCGTGGACTTGCCCACGCCCGACTCGCCCACGATGGCCACGAACTCGCCGGGGTGCACCGCCAGGTCCACCTGCGCGAACACATCGGCCTCGCCGTAGCGCTTGCCCAGGCCTTCGACGCGCAGCACGGGGGCTGGCTCGGGCATGGCCGCCTGAGGCTGGGCGCCGGGGGTTTCGCCGTTCATGCGCGCGCCCTTTCGGAAAGCCGGCGGTGCACGGCCGCGACCAGTTGCGCCGTGGCATCGGGTGCGTCGCAGGCGATGGCCTGGCGGGTCGGCATGCTGCGCAGCCAGGTGATCTGCCGCTTCGCCAACTGCCGCGTGGCTGCCAGGCCGCGTTCGCGCAGGCCCTTCATGTCCAGCGCACCCGTGGCGGCTTCGGCGTCGAGCGTTTCCCAGGCCTGGCGGTAGCCCACGCAGCGCATGGAGGGCAGGTCGGGGTGCAGGTCGCCCCGTGCGCGCAGCTGCCGTACTTCGTCCACGAAGCCGGCGTCCAGCATGGCGTCGAAGCGCTGGGCGATGCGGCCGTGCAGCCAGGCGCGGTCCTCGGGCTCTAGAGAGAAAAGGGCATCCACCGCAGGAATGGCGACATTCTCTGCTCTTGTTTTGATAGTGTGAAAGCTCGACAGCGGCCGGCCGGCGATCTGCCAGACTTCCAGCGCGCGCTGGATGCGCTGGCTGTCGGCCGGAGCCAGGCGCGCGGCTGTTTCGGGGTCCACGCGGGTCAGTTCGGCGTGCATGCCGGGCCAGCCGATGTCGGCGGCGCGCGCCTCCAGTTCGGCGCGCACGGCGGGGTCGGCGGCCGGCATGTCGTCGATGCCGTCCAGCAGCGCCTTGAAGTACAGCATGGTGCCGCCCACCAGCAGCGGCAGCGCGCCGCGCGCGCGGATCTCGGCGATGAGGCGTGTCGCGTCGGCCACGAACTCGGCAGCGCAGTAGGCGTGCAGCGGGTCGCGGATGTCGATCAGGTGGTGCGGCACCGCGGCCAGTTCGGCCGGTGACGGCTTGGCGGTGCCGATGTCCATGCCGCGGTACACCAGCGCCGAATCGACGCTGACGATCTCCACCGGCTGGTGGGGCGCGAGCGACTCTGCCAGCGCCAGTGCGCCCGCCGTCTTGCCCGAGGCAGTCGGGCCGGCCAGGGCGATGCAGGGGAGGGAGGGTGAAAGCCTGTCAGGCCGGTGCATGCGGTTCTCCATGTGTTTGCACGAGCGTCCATGCGGTGGCCGCCACCACGGCCGAGCAGGCCCACACGCCCTGCACCAGAGGCCAGACAGTGCCGTCCAGCCGCGCGCCCACCCAGCGGCCCACGCCGAAGGCCACCAGCATCATCATGAAACCGTTCAGGGCCGACGCCACGCCGGCCGCCTGCGGGAACGGGCCCACTGCGCCGCTCTGGCCGCAAGGCTGGTGGATGCCGTGCGCCACCATGAAAAGGCACATCGGCAGCAGCAGCGCCAGCGGCGTGTGCCAGCCCGCCAGTGCCGCAGCGCCCATGAGCGTGCCGCCGGCCAGGCTGATGCCGCCCGCCACCGCTACGGTGCGCCGCAGGCCCAGGCGCACCAGCAGCCGCCGGCACAGTACCGTGCCGCCCAGGTACGCCAGCGCGGTCGACAGCAGCATGGCGCCGTAATGCGGACGCGAAAGCCCGAGGGCTTCGATGAAGACGAACGACGACGCGGCCAGGAACGTGAAGAGCCCGCCGTAGGTGGCCGTGGTCAGCAGCGAATACGCCCAGAACGTGGGGTGCCGCAGCACCATGGCCCAGGTGCGCGCCAGCGTGGCGGGCTGCAGGGCCTGCGGATTGCGCCGGGCCAGCGTTTCAGGCAGGCAGAAGGCGACGACCGCCAGCGTGGCCAGCCCGTAGGCCGTGAGCGCGGCCAGCGCGGCGCGCCAGCCCAGCCACTCCGTCAGCAGCCCGCCCACCGGCGCGCACAGGCTGGCCGCGATGCCCAGCCCGGTGAGCGCCCGCGACATCGCCCGGGCGCCGAGCGCCGGCGTGTACAGATCGCGCACGATGGCCCGGGCGCACATCACCACCGCGCCCATGGCGGCGCCCTGGGTGATCCGCCAGCCGATCAGCACCTCCATCGACGGCGCCAGCACGCTGGCCACCGAAGCCACGGCATAGGCCGACAGCCCGGTCAGCAACACGGGCCGGCGCCCGAAGCGGTCCGACAGCGGTCCCCAGACGAGTTGCGAACACCCGAAGGCCAGCAGCAGCGCGCTGAGCGTGAGCTGGGCCGAGGCCACGGGTGCGCCCAGGCTGCGCGTGAGGGAGGGCAGCGCGGGCAGGTACAGGTCGGTGGTGATGGGCTGCAGGCTGAGCAGCAGCGCGAGCACGGTGATGACCAGGCCCGGCGCAATGGCCGCGGCCGTTGGCTCCTGGCCCGCCGTGGCGAAGGGGGGAACGGACATGCGGGCGAGCCTACCAGATGGCATGTTGCCAATGGGCTGGTGCGGCCGCTTGCCGCGCGGCCGTGATTCGCCCGGGTCAGTACACCTGAAACAGGTCCGCCAGGGCCGCGCGGTACTGGGGCTCGCCCACGGTGTTGGTGCTGTGGTGCGTGCCGCCTTCCACCAGCACGAAGCGCTTGGGCTCCTGTGCGGCGTCGTACAGCTTGCGCCCCAGCGTGGGCGGAATCAGGCTGTCGTCGCTGCCGTGCACCACCAGCAGCGGCGAGCCGATGTGCGCCACCTTGCGCGCCGATTCGAAGCGTTGCGTGATCAGCCCCGACACCGGCAGCCAGCCCCATTTGAAGGTGGCGACCACCTCGGGAATGTTGGTGAAGGTGCCCTCCACGATCGTGCCCTTTTCGTCGTTCACCATGGCGGCCAGGTCGATGGCGATGGCGCCGCCCAGCGAGTGGCCGAAGATGTAGCGGGGCTGCTCGGGCGCGCGCTGCGCCAGCCAGTCCCAGGCGGCGCGGGCGTCTTCGAGGGCTGTGGTTTCAGACGGCAGGGCTGCGCTGCTGCGGCCGAAGCCGCGGTAATCGACCGCCAGCACCGAGAACCCCATGCTCTGCATGCGGCGCATGCGGCCGGCCGACCCCGACACGTTCCAGCGGGCGCCATGCAGGTACAGAAGCACGGGCGCATCGGCCTTTGCCGCCGGCAGCCACAGGCCGTGCAGCTTCTCGGCCTTGCCGGTGGAGCGTGAGTCGAACGCGATCCAGACATCTTCCATGTCGTCGGTGGCCTGTGCGCCGCCCCAGGCGCGGTCGCTGGGCTGAAAAATCCACTCGCGCTGCTTCACGTCGAGGGTGGCGCATCCTGCCGTGACGGCGATGGCAAGAGCGATCGATGAAAGGAGGGGCCAGCGTTTCATGGGTAGGACTGAGTGCCGCGGCGGTTGGAAAGTTCTGTGGTTGTGTTTTAGGCGACTTGCCGGCGCAGTGATTGCGCTGGCAGCTCACTTATTGATAGCAGACCGGGAAATCCCCGTCTTTTCCGCCTTTTGCAAGAAACGGGCCCGAAGAAGCGATTTGTTACATGCTGGATTGTGCCGCGACTGGAGCGTCTCGGCCCCTTGGGCTAACCCTGCTGTACCGGGCTGAACGGGTGAGCGCCGACGCTGCGGCGCAACATCGATATGCCGTGACGGCATGCGGCCATGCGACTTAGGATGCCCGCTCCTGGTGATTCGGCACCGGTCGCTCGCACGGCCTTGGTGCAAATCCGGGCGAGATGAAAGTGCGGGCGGTAAGTTCCCCGAGTCACCGTCTTGTCATATGGCGCCGCCACAGTGGCGGACTTCAACGATCAACGAGGTAGAGCATGAACCTGTCTGGTTTCAAGGGGGCCGCGCTGGCCCTGGCCGTCATGGCAGCGCTGGCTGGCTGCGGAAGCGATGACGACGATTTCCCCACGCTGAACGGCAGCAAGCCGCTCGTGATCGGCCACCGCGGCGCTGCAGGCTACCTGCCGGACCACACGCTGGAAGGCTACAAGAAGGGGATCGAACTGGGCGCGGACTTCATCGAGCCCGACCTCGTGGCCACCAAGGACGGCGTGCTCATCGCCCGCCACGAGCCCAACATCACCGGCACCACCGATGTGTCCCAGCGGCCCGAGTTCGCCAATCGAAAGACCAAGAAGACGGTGGACGGCGTGGTGGAAGAGGGCTGGTTCGCCTCCGACTTCACCCTGGCCGAGATCAAGACCCTGCGCGCCATCCAGCCGCTGGCCGAGCGTGACCAGTCGTTCAACGGCAAGTTCCAGATTCCGACGCTCGTCGAAGTGCTGGACCTCGCCAAGTCCGAAGGCACCCGCGTGGGCCGCACGGTGGGCGTGTACATCGAGACCAAGCACCCGACCTACCACGCCAATCTGAACCTTCGCCTGGAAGACCGGTTGCTCAGCACGCTCTCGCAATACGGCTACACCACGGCGACTTCGCCCGTCATCCTGCAGTCGTTCGAGGTGTCCAACCTCAAGTACCTGCGCACCAAGACCCAGGTGCGTCTGGTGCAACTGGTGGATGCCAACGACGTGAAGGCCGACGGCAGCATGGACCTGACCGCGCCCTTCGACAAGCCGTACGACTTCGCCGTGGCCGGCGACCAGCGCACCTTCGCCAGCCTGCTGACGCCCGCGGGCCTGAAGGAAGTGAAGACGTACGCGGACGGCATCGGCCCCTGGAAGCCTTACCTGATCCCCTCCAAGCAGGTGGACAGCAACAACGACGGCAAGCCCGACGACCTGAACGGCGACGGCAAGATCGACGAGAGCGACCGCGTGATGATGCCCGCGACCTCGGTGGTGTCCGATGCGCACGCGGCCGGCCTGTTCGTGCACCCTTACACGTTCCGCAGCGAGGCCAAGCGCCTGGCATCGGACTTCAAGGGCGACCCCAAGGCCGAGTACCGCCTGTTCTACCGCCTGGGCGTGGACGGCGTGTTCGCCGACTTCCCCGACCATGCCAAGTCGGCCCGGGACGACTGAGCTTCGCCTTTGACGCCGAACCCCTGCCGGGCTGCGATGCCCGGCGAGGGGCAGCCCTTCGAATCGCCGCCTGCAAGCGGCCCTAGAAGCTGCGTTTGACGCCGAGGCTCAAAAGGGTCTTGCCCTGCCGCCGGCCGATCACGCCGTCCAGCTGCCAGCCCGGCGTCCATTCCCACAGCGCGCCGGTCTGGTAGGTGGGTGGTCCGCCGCGTTGCCCGAAGGCTTCGACGTGGGCGGTGATGGCGCCCCAGGTGGACTCGATCGCCGCGCCCCAGGTGGGCAGCCAGCGGTGGTCGGGCGCGCGCAAGGTGCCTACGTTGGTGTGCACCGCGCCCCAGCTGGCGGTGCAGGTGCCGATCATGCCGAGGGCGAGGGTGCTGCGCGGTTCGCGGTGGGTGTGCCACAGCGCGACGCTGCTGGCGGCGTGGCAGCCCTGCTCGGGCGGCGGCGTCCACTGCCATTTGGCCACCACGCTCTGCAGCGTGGCGCGGCCATCGAGATCGCGCGCCAGCAGGGCGCCCATTTCCAGGCCCGGCAGTGCGAGCGGTGCATACGCCGGCGCCAGGTACACCGCGCCGCGGTCGTGGTGCACGCCTTCCCACCACAGTTCCACATGCCCTTCGCCGGGCGCGTTCACCCCGGCATCGTCCACCGTCAGTGGCCGGCCTGCGTGGGCGGGAAGGGTGGTCGCGGCAATGGCTGCCAGGGCCGCCATGCCGTAGCCCTGGCAGGCAGTGCGAAGGTTGCGAGGGCGGCGGCGCAGGAACATGGGGTTTGACCTTTCGAACCTGCGACGCTGAAAGTCAGCGTCCGCGCAGAAAGAGGGTGTCCAGCTCGCGCATGGACAACTGCCGCCACGTCGGACGCCCGTGGTTGCACTGGTCGGAGCGGTCGGTGACTTCCATCTGGCGCAGCAGGGCGTTCATTTCATCGAGGGTGAGGCGGCGATTGGCGCGCACCGCGCCGTGGCAGGCCATCGTACCCAGAATTTCATTGCGCGCGCGCTGCACCACGGTGCTCGCGTCGTGCGCGGCCAGTTCGGCCAGCACGCTGCGCGCCAGCTCGACGGCGTTGCCCTGCGCCAGTGTGGTGGGCACGGCCCGCACGGCCAGCGTCTTGGGGGAAAACGGCGAAATCTCCAGCCCCAGCATCGACAGCGTGTCGACCTGCGATTCGGCCGTCGCCACTTCTTCGGGGGTTGCGGCGAAGGTCGCGGGAATCAGCAGCGGCTGGCTGGCGATGCGCTCGCTGCCGTCCACCTGTGCCTTGAGGCGCTCGTACACGATGCGTTCGTGCGCGGCATGCATGTCCACGATCACCAGGCCGTGGGCGTTCTCCGCCAGGATGTACACGCCCTGAATCTGCGCCACGGCGCGGCCCAGGGGCCAGGCAGGTGCGTCGTCGCGCTGCGGGGGCGCAACGTTTTCCGCCGTGGGCCGCAGGCCGTCGTGCGGTGCAGCGGCAGAAGGCCATGGCGCGGGGCTCGACGAGGTTCCGCCGCCGCTTGTTCCGCTTTCTCCGCTGGCGTTGTGCCATCCGGCGAGCGGTGCAGGCCCTGCGGCCGGCACCTTGGGTGCGCCCCACAGCGCCTGCAGGTCGCTCACCCGGTGGCCGATGACCGGCTCGTCGAAACGGATGGCCGCCTGTGCCTTCCAGCCGGGCAGGCCGGACGAAGGCGTCGGTGAAAGGGTGGGCATCTCGGCTGTCCCGGCACCTGCCGGAGCTTCGGCGCCGCCAGCTGCTGCCGTGGCTGCAGCCAGCGCCTGCGCGCGGGGCACGGCCAGCGCGTTTTCCACCGCATGGCGCACGGCCTGGTGAACCTCGCGGCTGTCGCGAAAGCGCACCTCGATCTTGGTGGGATGCACGTTCACATCCACCCGCAGCGGGTCGATCGACACGTACAGCGCATACACGGGTTGCTTTTGCCCGTGCAGCACGTCTTCGTAGGCGCTGCGCGCGGCGTGGGTCAGCACCTTGTCGCGCACGAAGCGGCCGTTCACGTAGCAAAACTGCTGGTCGGCGCGGGAGCGTGCGGCGTCCGGCAGGCCGGCACGGCCCGTGACCGTGATGGGGCCATGGCGGTGCTGCACCGGCACCGATTCAGCGAGGAAGTCTTCCCCCAGCACATCGGCCAGCCGCCGGGCAAGCGCCTGCTGCAGCGCTTCGGCGGAGCCGTCGCCAGCGGCCAGCGTGGCGCGCCATTGTTCGACCAGCTTGCCTTCGTGCCAGATGGCAAAGCCCACGTCGGGCCGGGCCAGGGCATGGCGGCGCACGGCCTCGATGCAGTGGGCGAGTTCGGTCGCGTCGGTTTTCAAGAACTTGCGCCGCGCGGGCGTGGCGAAAAACAGTTCCTTCACCTCCACCGTCGTGCCGCGGCTGCGTGCCGCGGGCCGCAGTTCGCCGCTGCGCGCATCGAGCAGGAAAGCGCTGGATTGCTCCGCCGTGCGCGAGAGCAGGGCCATTTCCGATACCGAGGCGATGGCCGCGAGCGCCTCGCCCCGAAAGCCCATGGTGGCCACCGATTCGAGGTCGTGCAGGTTGGTGATCTTGCTGGTGGCGTGGCGACGCAGGGCGATGGGCAGCTCTTCCTGCGGAATGCCGCTGCCGTCGTCTTCCACCGAAATCAGGCGCACGCCCCCGGCGAGCAGCCGCACGGCGATCTGGGTGGCGCCGGAGTCGAGCGCGTTGTCCACCAGCTCGCGCACGGCCGAGGCGGGCCGCTCGACCACCTCGCCGGCCGCGATCTGGCTGATGAGTTCGTCGGGCAGGTCGCGGATCGGTCGGCGCAGGGTGGGCTCTGTGGTCGGCTCTGTGGTCATTGCCCGGCATTCTAGGGAGTGCGGTTAGAGTACGCGCCGCATTGGTCATCCCTCCAACCCACCTCAGAAGGCCCGCCCTTGGAAATCATCCAGTTCCTGATCGACTTCATCCTGCATGTGGACAAGCACCTCGCGGCGTTCGTTACCGCCTACGGGCCCTGGGTCTACGCATTGCTGTTCCTCATCGTCTTCGTGGAGACGGGGGTGGTCGTCATGCCGTTCCTGCCCGGCGATTCGCTGCTCTTCATCGTGGGAGCGCTGTGCGGCGCGGGGCTCATGAACTTTCCGCTGGCCTGCGCCGTGCTCATCGCCGCGGCCATTTTGGGCGACCAGTGCAATTATTCGATCGGGCGCTACTTCGGCCCCAAGGTGTTCCAGTGGCCCGATTCGCGCTGGTTCAACCGCCGTGCGTTCCAGCAGGCGCACGACTTCTATGAACGCTATGGCGGCGTCACCATCGTGCTGGCGCGCTTCATGCCGTTCATTCGCACGTTCGCGCCCTTCGTGGCGGGCGTGGCCGAAATGAATCGCGCGAAGTTCACGGCGTTCAACGTGGGCGGGGCGCTGCTGTGGGTGCTGGGCATCTGCACCGCGGGCTACTTCTTCGGCAATTTCCCGTGGGTGCAGGCGAACCTGGACAAGATCATCTGGGCGCTGATTCTGGTGCCCGGGCTCATCGCGCTCTATGGCGGCTGGCGCGCCGGCCGGCAGAAGACGGCCTGACGCCAATGTCGAGGCGGCTGCCGAACGGCAGCCGGCCGCGGTTTCACCGCATCGTGCGGTCCAGCCACTGCAGCAAGTGCTGGGTGACGAACTGCGGGTTGTCCAGGTTCGAAATGTGGCCGGCCTGCGGAATCAGCACCGACTCGCAGCCGATCACCTCCGCCATTTCCTGCATTTCGCGCGGCGGGCGGGGAATGTCCTCATCACCGCCCATGAGCAGCGTGGTGTTTGCATCCAGCCCTGCAAGCCGGTCCATCGCGTCGGCACGGCCGAAGATGATGCGGCCCAGCGGCACGACCGACTCCCGCAACTGGTCCGCCCTCATGGCCGCCAGGCTGCGCCCGAAGGCTGCCGGCCGCGGGCTGGCCGGATCGGTGCCCGGGCGAAAGAAGATCGGAACGATGGCATCGATCAGGGGCTGCGTGACCTTTCCACCCGCCTCGATCGCATCGAGCAGTCCGAAGTAGCGAAGGCGTGTCGGCTCCGGCTCGGCCCCCAGAAAGGTGTCCATCATCACCAGGCTGCGCACCCGCTCCGGTGCCCGCAGCGCCAGTTCCGCACCCCACATGCCGCCGACCGACAGGCCGACCACCGCGCATTCGCGCACGTGCAGGGCATCGAGCAATTGCAGCATCTGCGCTGCGAGGCCTTTGAGGTCCTGCGTGTCCGCGGGCAGCGCCCCGGAGGCGCCGTGACCCCACAGGTCGGGCGCGATCACCCGGTAGTGCCGGGACAGGGCTTTGATCTGCGGCGCCCACATGCCCGACGTCCAGAGATAGCTGTGACCGAGCAGGACGACCGGCCCCTTGCCCCGGTCCTGGTAGTGCAGATGGCAACCCTGCGGCGTGGTGAACCGTGAAGTTTCTGCAATGCCTGCCGGGTCTTCCGCGCTGTTCGCCAGAACGCCGCCCGACGCCATGGCGGCCGGTATCGCCATCATCTGCAGAGCCGCTCGGCGGCGGTTCAATGCGGGCTCGGGCGGACGATTCTGAGTGGCGGGTGCCAAGGGCGAAGAGTGCATGGAGTCGTTCTGCAGAGTGGAAAACGACGATGGTAGCCGCGCCGGAGCCGTTTAAATGTACTAAACCGTATCGATCGACGGTGGAGCGCTTCATGCGGCCATGCGTGCTTTTTCAGTCCGATTCAATCCCCAGCAGAAAACGCAAAAACGCCCGCAAGGCGCAAAGCCGTGCGGGCGTTTTCGGGGGAAAGCAGGATGGGTGTTAAACCATCCCCTCGCCGATTAACGGCGGCGTTGGTCGCGGTCTTCGCCCAGTTCATGGCCGACCAGCGCACCGGCGCCAGCGCCGATCACCGTGGCGGTGGTGCCGCCGACGGCACTGCCCAGTACACCGCCGGCCACGGCGCCTACGCCGGTGCCCACTTGTGCATTGGTGGGATTGGACGAGCAGCCGACGAGGCCGAGGGCGGCTGCAACAGCGGCGGCGGAAACGATATGGCGGTAGTTCATGACTTGCTCCTTGTGTCTTTGGGGGTTATGGAATCCGGACAGGCCGGCGGTCTGAAACCGCTGCAATTCGCCTGTCCCAACCCATGCCCAGACTATCGCCCCGGCCCCGCTCGTGCGGTGTAGGCAGTCAAGGGACCGTGCTGTAGGAGGTGCCCCCGCAGGCCCGGAGGCCGCTGCCGGGTCTGTTTCAGCCCGGGGCGAGGCAGATGGTGACGAGGAGCGAGGCGTCCGTCACCGCGCGCAGCGAGTGCGCTGCCTTGGGCTGCAGGTGAACGAAGTCGCCCGGGCGCAGCAGGCGTGCGCCGCTGGCCGTGTGGAATTCGGCTTCGCCTTCCAGGCAGTGCACGGTGATCTCGCCAGGGGTGTCGTGCTGCCGCAGGTCTTTGCCGGCGGGCAGCACCACCCGGATCACTTCGAGCTGGGCGGCCTTGATGATGGCCGTGGTGGCGGTACCCGCCAGCCGGTCGCCCAGCGGGCTGAGGCTGACGACTTCTCCGGAACGTGCGTGGGGCAGGGCCATGGGATCCTACTGTTGAATGCCGGCCCGCTGCGCTGTCTGCACGCTCACACGGACCGGCTGCGCGCCAGCGGCGGGTTCTTGGCGAAGTATCGCGTGATACCGCGCATCAGCGCGTCGGCCAACTGCTGCTGGTACGCGGCGGTGCGCAGCTTGGCCTCTTCTTCGGGGTTGCTGATGAAGGCCGTCTCCACCAGCACGCTCGGAATGTCCGGCGACTTCAGCACGGCGAAACCGGCCTGCTCCACGCGCGGCTTGTGCAGCTTGGCCATGCTGCCGATCTCGCCCAGCAGCACGCTGCCCAGCTTCAGGCTGTCGTTGATCTGCGCGGTGGTGCTCATGTCGAGCAGGGCGCTTTGCACGTGCCGGTCCTGCACGCGCACGTTCAGGCCGCCGATCAGATCGGACTGGTTTTCCTTGTTGGCCAGCCAGCGGGCGGCCGAACTGGAGGCGCCGCCCTGGCTCAGCGCGAACACGCTGGCGCCGCGCGCGGCCGGCGTGGTGAACGCGTCGGCATGGATGCTCACGAACAGGTCGGCCTGCACGCGGCGCGCCTTCTCCACTCGCACGCCCAGGGGCACGAAGTAGTCCGCATCGCGGGTGAGAAACGCCCGCATGGGGTTGCCGCCCACGGTGGTGGCGTTGATGCGGTCGCGCAGCAGGTACGCCACCTTGAGCACGATGTCTTTCTCCCGCGTGCCGGCGGGGCCGGTGGCGCCGGGGTCCTCGCCCCCATGGCCTGGGTCCAGTGCCACGATGATGAGCCGGTCGGTCGCCTTCGCGATGGTGGGGGCGGCCGGCGTGGGGGGCGGCGCATGCGGTGGCGTCGGGGCTGCCGCGACGACGGGGGGCGGCGTGGCCGGTGCCGCTGGCGCGGGCAGCCCGACCGGCGGGGGCGGGGCGCCGGGCCGCTGGCTCTGCTGGGCGATCAGGTCGCCCAGCGGATCGCCGGGCGTGCCGGGCCTGGCCGCCGCGATGTTGGGCAGCGGCGCCGCCGCCGGGGCCTCGCGCAGCCGTTCGGCGATGAGGGCCTCCAGCGGGTCCTCTGGCTCGGCCGGGTACAGATCGAACACCAGCCGGTGCTGGTAGGCCGCGATCGGCGGCAGCGTGAACACCTGGGGCAGCGCGGCGCGCTTCAGGTCCAGCACCAGCCGCACGACGTTGGGCGCGTTCTGGCCCACGCGGATGCCGGCGATGTTGGGGTCATCCGCCTTCACCTTGGCGACGAGCTCGCGCAGTTCAGGGTTCAGGTCGATGCCTTCGATGTCCACCGCCAGACGGGGCGGAGTGGTCACGAAGAATTGCTTGGCCACCAGCTGGCGGTCGGATTCGATCGTGACGCGGGAATAGTCCTGCGCCGGCCAGACGCGCACCGCCAGAATGCTGGCGCCCCGCGCGATCTGCTGGGTGCCCAGCAGCAGCACCAGGGTGCCTGCCTGCAGCAGCGAACGGCGGGAGGGTTGGGGGGGAAAGGGCGCTTCGCTCATGCCTTCGATCCTTGTGCAAGCGTGCGGCCCGAAGCGGTGTGGGCCTGAAGGGTGACGTGCCGCTCGGCATCATCCACTGCTTCAATGTGTATAGCAAGGTCTTCAACGGGGATGAGCGCGGCGGCCTTCTCAGGCCACTCCGCGATCTTGAGTCCCGGGCCCGCGAAGATGTCGCGAAAGCCCGCGTCTTCCCATTCGCGCGGATCGCTGAAGCGGTAGAAGTCGAAATGCCAGATGGCCAGGCCCGGCGCCTCGTGCGGCTCCACCACGGCGTAGGTCGGGCTCTTGATGCGGCCCTGCACTCCCAGCGCGCGCAGCAGGTGGCGCACCAGCGTGGTCTTGCCGGCCCCCAGGTCGCCGTGCAGCGTGATGAAGGCGTTGGCGATCAGGGGCTGCGCTGCCAGGCGCACGGCGAAGGCGGCGGTGTCTTCCTCGCTGTGCCAGCGCAACGCGACAGGCGCGTCGGCAGGGGGGCTTTCTACAATCCGGTGGTGATGTTCAGCAGCAGTCAACTCGTTCCTCAAATGCAAGGCTGGGCCCGCGAACTGGGATTCTCCCAAATCGGCGTGGCCGGTGTGGACTTGTCGTCCGCAGAACCGGGGTTGATGCAGTGGCTGGCGCAAGGGTTCCATGGCGAGATGCAATACATGCAAGCCCACGGCCTGCGCCGCGCCCGGCCGGCCGAGCTGGTGCCCGGCACCGTGAGCGTGATCACCGCGCGCATGGACTACCTGCCGCGCGACACGCCCGTGCAGGGCGCCGCAGCGGCCGGCAAGTCGGCAGGGCCGGGCTGGCAGGCCATCGAATTCGCGCGGCTGGAGCGCCCGTCGGAGGGCATCGTCTCGGTCTATGCCCGGGGGCGCGATTATCACAAGGTGCTGCGCCAGCGCCTGCAGAAGCTGGCCGACCGCATCGCCGAGGCAGTAGGGCCCATCGGGCATCGGGTGTTCACCGACTCGGCGCCCGTGCTGGAGGCGGAGCTTGCGAGCCGCAGCGGGCAGGGCTGGCGCGGCAAGCACACCCTGGTGCTCAACCGGGAGGCGGGCTCGATGTTCTTCCTGGGCGAGATCTATGTCGACATGCCGCTCGACCCCAGCGAGCCGGTGACTGCGCACTGCGGCAGTTGCCAAGCCTGCCTGGACATCTGCCCCACGCAAGCGATCGTCGCGCCGCACCGGGTGGACGCCCGCCGTTGCATCTCTTACCTCACCATCGAGCACGCAGGCCCCATTCCTGTCGAACTGCGGCCCTTGATGGGCAACCGCATCTACGGCTGCGACGACTGCCAACTGGTCTGCCCATGGAACAAGTTCGCGCAGGCCAGCCGGCTGCCCGACTTCGACGCGCGGCCGGGCCTGGCAGGGCAGCAACTGGCGCACCTGTTTTCGTGGGACGAACCCACGTTCCTGCGCCTGACCGAGGGCGGCCCCATCCGGCGCATCGGGCACGAACGCTGGCTGCGCAACGTGGCCGTGGCGCTGGGCAATGCCCTGCGGGCGACGGGCGACCCCGGCGTGCAGGCCGCGCTGCAGTCCCGCGCCTCGGACCCGAGCGCACTGGTGCGGGAGCACGTGGAATGGGGTTTGAGCCAAAAAGGCCTCCAGCGCAATAAAGACGGCGGCAGTGCGCTATCAATTAAATAGCATTCGGCTGCGTCGAAATGCCCGATCGCATGCCGGCCTGGCCTGGCCGACAATACCGCCCTGCCCATGATCTACGCCCTGTTCCTGCTCATCGCCTTCCAGTTGCTGGGAGAGGCCACGGTGCGCCTGACCGGCTGGCCCTTGCCGGGGGCGCTGTTGGGCATGCTCCTCTTGCTGGGCTGGCTGGCGTGGCGCCGGCGCGTGCCCGAATCGCTGCAGTCCACGGCATCCACTCTGCTGCAGCACATGATGCTGCTCTTCATCCCGACCGTCACCGGCGTGATGGTGCATTTCGGCCGCGTGGCCGAGGAATGGAAGCCTTTTCTCATCGCCTGCGTCGTGGGCGCCGCGGTGACCATGGCGGTGACCGCGCTCACCCTGCACTGGCTGCTCGCCCGCGCCAAGCCTGCGGAGCCGCCAGCATGAGGGGCGCGGCATGACGGACCCGATCACCGCAGTGACCGCCGCCAGTGGCCTCGCGGCGCTGGGCGCGCTGCAGCGTTCGCCGCTGCCGTGGCTGGCGCTAACCCTGCTGGCGTATTTGGCCGCGCTGTGGCTGTACCGCCGCAGCGGCAACAACCCTTTCCTGCTGCCCGTGCTGACGGCGGTGGTTGGCATCGTGTGCGTGCTGCTGGTGCTCGGCGTGCCGTACCCGGTGTATTTCGAAGGCGTGCAGCTGATCCATTTTTTCGTCGGCCCGGCGACCGTGGCGCTGGCGGTGCCGCTCTACAGCCAACTGGGCAAGATCCGGCAGATCTGGCGGCCGGTGGCCATCGCGCTGCTGGCCGGGTCGGTCGCGGCCATCGCGTCGGCGGTGCTGGTGGCGTGGGCGCTGGGCGGCTCGCTGCAGACGCTGATGTCGCTGGCCCCCAAGTCCGCCACCATTCCCATCGCCACGGCCGTGGCCGAACGCCTGGGCGGCATCGCCTCGCTGGCGGCGGTGGCCGTCGCCATCACGGGCATTGCCGGCGCGGTGATCGCCGGGCCGCTACTGCGCCTCTTGCGGTTGAACGACGACCCGGTGGTGCGCGGCTTCGCGGTGGGGCTGACGGCGCATGCCATCGGCACCGCGCGCGAGTTGCAGGCGAACCCGACGGCGGGCTCCTTCGCCGCGCTGGCCATGGCGCTCAACGGCATCGCCACGGCGCTGCTCATGCCAGCGGTGGCTGCGCTGCTGCATTGGGCGGGCGTGTGGTGAGCGGGCGGCTGGCCCGCCACCGCACTCGCCACTGCACTCGCCACCGTAAGTCTCAGCGTTTCAGCGCAGCACGGCCAGCGCGAACGGCAGGCTGAACACGCCAAGCAGCGTGGACAGCGTGACCAGCCCCGCCACATAAGGGCCGTTGTAGCCCATGCGGGCCGCCAGCACGTAGCAGGTCGAGGCCGTGGGCAGGGCGGAGAACGCCAGCAGCACCGTGGTCTGCACGGCATCGAGCCGCAGCAGCCGCGCCATGCCGAACGCGATCACCGGTTGCACCAGGTGACGGATCGTCAGCACCGACGCCGACAGCAGCTTGCCCCGCGTGAGCAGCCCGAACTGCATGCCCGCACCCGCCGCCATGAGCCCCAGCGCCAGCGATGCAGCGCTGATGCGGCTCACGGTGGGCTCCATCCAGACCGGAATGTGAAAGCCGAGCAGGTTCGCCGCCAGCCCGGAGCCGGTGGCCACGATGAGCGGATTGCGCAGCAGTTCCTTCAAGAACCCGTGCTGCCCCGTGCGAGCCATGGGCCACACCGCGGCCACGTTGAAGAGCGGCACGCACACGCCGATCAGCACGGCGATGAGCAACAGGCCCTGCGCGCCGGCCAGCCGTTCTGCCAGCGCCAGGCCGATGAAGGAGTTGAAGCGGAACGCCACCTGGGCGCTGGCGGCATGGTCGCGCGGGTCGATGCGGCCCCGCAGCCCCGGCAGTCGCGGCAGGCTATAGGCCAGCGCAATGCCCACCATGCCGGTCGCGACACCGGCGGCGATCAGCCCCGAAGCCTCGCCGATGTGGATCGGGCTTTTGACGATCGACTGGAACAGCAGGACCGGGAAAAGCAGGTAGTACACGAGGCTCTCCACCGGCTGCCAGACGCTGCGGTTGAGAGGGGTGTAGCGGCACACCAGGTAGCCGCAAAGGATGAGGGCAAAGTCGGGGAAAAGGAGCTGCGCGTAATTCACGGCGTGCAGGATAACGCGCGGCCCGACGCCTCTCGCCCGATGCGGTGGCGCAAGAGACGCTTCAGCGACCCGGCGGCGCTGCGGCCTTGCCCCCTTCGACGATGGCCTCGATCACCTTCTGCAGGCCCCGGTTCATGGGCTTGTCGTGGCGGGTGATGAGCGCCTGCGTGCGATAAAGCGGCGGGTCCAGCGGCCGCAGTTCCAGGTCTTCGTGGCGCCGGTTGGGGCCCGACAGCGCCATGCGCGGCAGGATGCTGCAGCCCAGCCCGGCCGCCACCATCGCCTTGATGGCTTCGACGCTGTCGAACTCCATCACGGCGGCGGGCGGGGGCGCTCCGCCGCCAGTGCTCAGCCAGGCATCGACGATTCCGCGCGTGCTGCTGCCCGGCTCGAACTTCACGAGCGGGAACTGGTTCAGCATCTGCGGGGTGACCGCGGCCGGCCAGTCGCACGTGCCGCGGCGGCAGATGGCCATCAGCTCGTCCTGCACGATGGGGATGGAGGCCACGGCCCGCGAGACGATGGGCAGCGTCACGATGGCGGCGTCGATCGAGTTGTCCTCGATGCGGCGCACGTAATCGTCGGTGTTGCCCGTGCTCACGATGATGCTCAGCGACGGATAGCGCCGCCGCAGGTCATGCAGGATGGGCGGCAGCAGGTACAGGCACGAGGTCAGTCCCGTGCCCAGGCGCACCCGCCCGGTGACCCCCGCGGAGTGGAACGTGGCGGCGCTGACGGCATTGGCCACGGCGGCGGACACATGCGGAACATGCGCCAGCAGATCGGCGCCGGCCGGTGTCGGCCCCACGCGGCGGCCGAGCCGCTCGATGAGCCTGACCGACAGGCGGCGCTCCAGATTTCTCACCTGCAGGCTCACCGCAGGCTGGGTCACACCCAGCCGCAGCGCCGCAGCAGAAAAACTCCCCAATTCCAGCACCAGCGCGAAGGTCCGTAATTGATCGAGATCCAAGGTACGTTCCATAGGCTTAGCTTATGTTTTGTATAAGACTGCAAATCTTCACTTATGGAAGCATTGCCGTCAATATTCAACACACGTAAAAAATCTCCAGGAAACGAACAAAGCCGGGAGGGAGGGAGCAAGCTGCTATCGGTGCGCGATGAGCGCACCGATAGCGCCTTGTGTTTTGTCTGAGCTGCAATGATTGAGGGCGCATGGCCTCAAAAAATCTGATTTCCATCGAAGACCTGTCGCGCCAAGACATCGAATCGCTGTTCTCCGATGCCGACGACATCCGCCGGTTTCCCGAGTCGTTCGGAAACGCGCTGGCCGGAAAGATCGTCTTCACCCTGTTTTGCCAACCCAGCACGCGCACGCGGCTGAGTTTCGAATCCGCTGCCTACCGGCTCGGCGCCCGTGTGCTGAGCGTGTTCGACATGCACAGCACCCGCCAGAGCCTGGGGGAGAGCCTGCTCGACACCACCCGCATGGCGGGCTACTACGCCGATGCGCTGATCGCCCGGCACCCGGACCACGGCGTGATGGAGCAGATCACCGAGACGATCGATGTGCCGCTGATCAACGCGGGCGAGGGGCTCGGCAGGCACCCGACCCAGACGCTGATCGACCTGTACACGGCGCGTGAGCACTTCGACACCATCGACGGCCTGCGGGTGGGCTTCGTCGGCGGGCTGCGGTACTCGCGTGCCGCCAAGTCGCTGCTCGCCGGCCTCAGGCTGTTCAACAACATCGAACTCCACGCCGTCGACGCCGCCAACGAGGCCGACGAAGGCAGCCCCCTTCCGGCTGCCCTGGCTGCAGCGGCGGGCCGGCCCATCCGCCTGCATGCCTCGGTGCAGGCCATGATGGGGCAGGTCGATCTGCTGTACGTCGTGCGCGTGCAGCGCGAAAAATTCAGCGACGGCGCGCTGCACCAGCGGCAACTGGACCGGTGCCGCGTGCACCGCGAACTGCTGGCCAAGGCACCGCCCTGGCTGGCCGTCATGCATTGCCTGCCGCGCACGGAAGAACTCGATACCGACGTGGACGCCACGCCCCAGAACAAATACTTTCTGCAGGCCGCCTACGGCGTGCCGCTGCGCATGGCCGTGCTGCGCCGCTACATGGCAGCTTCCAGCGTGGGTGGGGGCTGCGGTGGCTCGGGTGGGCTCGGCATGGCCGATGCCGTGTCGCGCCGCGCCATCGAGGTGCTGCGCAACGATGAGCCGTCCCTCACATGGTGATGCTCTGGGCAATGGCCCTGATGGGGCTGCTGGTAGGGGGCGTGGCCGTCACGGTCGGCGGTGGCGTGACCATCGGGGTGCCGCTGCTGCTGCTCATGGGGCACTCGGCGGCGGCGGCGATCGCCACCGTCAAGTTCGCGCTCGTGGGGTCGTTCTTCACGGGCACGCTCGCCCATCGCCGTGCGGTGAGCGCCCCGGTGCAGATTCCCTGGGTGCTCTGGCCTCTGGCCGTGGCGGGGTCGATCATGGGCTCGCTGATCGTCACGGGCGTGGATGACCGGGTGCTGCGGATTCTCGTCGCCGCCATGATGGCGGTCGTGATGTGGATCACCTACCGCACCGACTTTTCCGCCAGCACGGCCACGCCGCAGGCCTCCGGCAAACTGCCGCTGGCCGGCATCGCCACCGTGTTCGCCTTGTGCGTGTATTCGGGGTTCTTCGGTGCAGGCTTCGGCACGTTTCTCATCTTCGCGCTGATGCATTTTTTCGGCCTGTCTTTTTCCGACAGCGCTTCGGTGATGACGCGGCTCAATCTGCTGGTGATCGGGTCTTCGGTGACCACCTTCATCACCCATGGGGTGGTCGATTTCCACTGGGGCATTCCGCTCTTCATCGGCTGTGCGCTGGGCGGGGTGCTGGGCGCCTGGGTCGCCCGGGTGCTGTCGCCTGCGCGAATGAAAACGGTGTTCCTGGCAGGCACCATGCTCGTGGGCGCCAAGCTGATCTGGGATGCGCTGGCGTGAGCCTGAACTTTCCGCGCCTGGTCACGCGAGCCATGTTTCATCGACCCACTCAACACCTCTTGCCGGAAAAGGCCACCTAGCACTCTCAACCCCCAGTTCAAGCCCCTTTCTGCTGCTTGGAACCGCCCGTCACGGTGCGGGAAATCCCTCACTGTGGACTGCAATGCGGACCACGATCGGCGTGCGCCAGCGATTAGGATGCACTCCATCGTTTTAACGTGTTCATGCAGTACAAGGAGACTTCTATGCAGCGCCGAAACTGGTTGGGTCTGGCTCTCGTCGTGGCCACTGGCAGTGCCATGGCCCAAGGCTATCCCACCAAACCGATCCGGCTGGTGGTGCCCTTTGCGCCGGGCGGCACGACGGACATCATCGCCCGCGTGATTTCCGACCCGCTGTCGCGCGCGCTGGGCCAGCCGGTGATCGTGGACAACCGGGCCGGTGGCGGCGGTGTGGTGGGCGCGGCCGAAACCGCGAAGGCCACGCCCGACGGCTATGCGCTGGGCATCGCAACCGTGTCCACCACGGCCGCCAACCCGGCGATCAACCCCAAGACGCCCTACAACCCGCTGACCGACTTCACCCCGATCATCAACATCGCGGCCACGCCGAACATCATCGCGGTGAACCCCAGCTTCCCGGCCAAGGACTACAAGACGTTCGCCGCCGAGATCAAGAAGGTGCCGGGCAAATACTCGTACTCGTCGTCGGGCACGGGCGGCATCGGCCATCTGCAGATGGAGCTGTATAAGAGCCTGACCGACACCTTCGTCACGCACATTCCCTATCGCGGCGCGGGCCCGGCCCTGAACGACACGGTGGCCGGCCAGGTCCCGATGATCTTCGACAACCTGCCCTCGGCCCTGGCCTTCATCAAGGATGGCCGCCTGGTGCCCATCGTGGTGGCCGCCCCGCAGCGCGTGGCTGCACTGCCCAATGTGCCCACCTTCAAGGAAGTGGGCCTGGAGCCGGTGAACCGCATGGCCTACTACGGCATCCTCGGTCCCAAGAACCTGCCCAAGGACGTGGTCGACAAGATCAACGCCGGCGTGCGCAAGGCCCTGGAAGATCCAGCCGTGCGCAAGCGCATCGAAGACACCGGCTCGATCATCATCGGCAACACGCCTGAACAGTTCGCCGAGCAGATCAAGGCCGAGTTCGCGGTCTACAAGACCGTGGTGCAAAAGCAGAAGCTGTCGCTCGACTGATACCGCGCTGCTGCGCTGCTTCAGACAAGGCCCGCCGGCACCGCCCGCGGGCCTTTCTTTTTGATCGTGCTATGGTTTTGCCATGCTGCCCGAGAGCCAGACCTCCATCGACACCTTCATCGACGCGCTATGGCTGGAGGACGGCCTTTCGCGCAACACCCTGGCCGCCTACCGGCGCGACCTGACGTTGTACGCCCAGTGGCTGGCGCAGCAGCAGCCGGCGCCGCTGCGCATCGATGCCACCCAGGAACACCATCTGCAGGGCTACTTCGCCGCACGCCATGCAGAGACCCGCGCCACATCGGCCAACCGGCGCCTGACCGTGCTGCGCCGCTACTTTCACTGGGCGCTGCGCGAGCGGTACATCGCGGCCGACCCGACGGTTCGCCTGCAGGCCGCGCGCCAACCGCTGCGCGTGCCCAAGACCCTGTCGCAAGCGCATGTGGAGGCCTTGCTGCGCGCGCCGGACACGGGCAATCCGCTGGGCCTGCGGGACCGCGCCATGCTTGAACTGATGTATGCCAGCGGGCTGCGCGTGACCGAGCTGGTGACGCTCAAGACCTTTCAACTGGGCCTGCGCGAAGGCGTGCTGCGCGTGATGGGCAAGGGCGGCAAGGAGCGGCTGGTGCCGTTCGGCGACGAGGCCGCCGCCTGGCTGGAGCGCTACCTTGCCGAGGCCCGGGCGGCGATTCTGGGCGGGCAGCAGACCGACGATCTCTTCGTGACGCAGCGCGGCGCGGGCATGACGCGTGCGATGTTCTGGGTCATCGTCAAAAAGCAGGCGCAGGTGGCGGGCATCACCGTGCCGCTGTCGCCCCACACGCTGCGCCACGCCTTCGCCACGCACCTGCTCAACCACGGGGCCGATTTGCGGGTGGTGCAATTGCTGCTGGGGCATGCGGATATTTCCACCACCACCATCTACACCCACGTGGCGCGCGAACGGCTCAAGGCGCTGCACGCGCAGCACCATCCTCGCGGGTAGCCCGATGCGGAATGTGCGGGTTGCGGCTGCAAAAGGCCGTTGCACGCGCGGACAATCACGGTTTTTTCTTTTGCGCACCCGGAGCCTTCCATGACCGATCTTTCCCGCCGCCGGCTGATGGCGGCCGCCAGTTGTTCCTGGCTCGCCGCGCTGGCATTGCCAATCGCCACCCACGCCCAACAACCGGGCACCTGGCCCGCCCGCCCCATCCGCATCGTCGTGGCTTACCCCGCCGGGGGCGTGAGCGATGTGGTGGCACGGGCCCTCGGCGACAAGTTGTCTGCCCAACTGGGCACTTCGGTGATCGTGGACAACAAGGCCGGCGCGGGCGGCTCCATCGGCATGGATGCCGTGGCGAAAGCCGCACCGGACGGCTATACCCTGGCTTTTTCTTCCATCAGCCCGCTGGTGCTCAACCCGCACCTGGGCAAATCGCCGTTCGACCCGCAGCGCGACATCGTGCCAGTGGCCAGCGTGATGGTGTCGCCGGTGCTGCTGCTCGGCACGCCCTCCAGCCAGGCCAAGGATTTCCGACAGTTGCTGGCGACCGCTAAAGCCAAGCCGGGCGAGGTGCGCTGGGCCACGTCGGGGCTGGCATCGCTCGGACACATCATGCTGGAGCAGATCATGCAGTCCACGCAGGTCCAGATCACGCACGTGCCCTACAAGGGCGGCGGCCAGCAGCTCAACGATGCCCTCAGCGGACAGTTCGAAATACTGTCCACCAACGCCGGACCTGCGGTCATGCAGCAGATCAAGGCCGGCAAGCTGCGTGCGCTGGCGGTGGGCGCGCCCGCCCGCCTCGATTCGCTGCCCGACGTGCCCACGCTGGCCGAGCTGGGTATTCCGGCGGCCAACGTCAGTTCGCTCTTCGGCCTATTTGCGCCAGCGCGCACGCCCACGTCCATCCTGGAGCGGCTCAATGCCGAGATCAATCACGCGCTGGCCCAGCCGGACCTGCGCGCCCGGTTCGAGGCCACCGACAACGTGCCGCAAGGCGGCAAGGCCGCGGACTTCGCCAAGCAGATTGCGGAGGAGTCGCAGAACAACGCCCGCATCATCCGCGCGGCGGGCATTCAGATGAATTGAGTCGGTGTACCGGCGCGATCGATCGGCGCCGCGACACGCACATGCCGCGATGCACCGGCATGTGCGGTCGATCATTCAATGTGCCGCCAGCGCCGCATGCAGAAACGGTATCAGCGCCCCCAGAACAGGTCTTCCTGTGCTTGATCGCTAGAGAACAGGCGGACTTCGACGATCCGGCCTCCCTCGATGCGGATGAGATCGACCCCCGGCTGCTTCATCGTGATGCCGTTGGCTTCACCGGCGAACTCCAGGGTGACGGCGACCCAGTCGCCATTTGCCATGAAGTGACTGGCATGGGTGATGGTGAAGGTGCCCTTGGAGATTTCCATCATCTTGCCCAGCATCGGACCCACTTCCGCCATTCCACGATGGGTGCCGGAGAACCGATGGTTCCCCGGCTGGTGCCAGATCACATCCGGAGAGATCAGTTGGCCCAGCGCCGTCTGATCGCCGGTCTGGACCGCGCGGATGTAGGCCTTGGAGATGTCGATGCCAGTCATGAAAATTCCGTTTCTTCAAAAGTAGGAATGGTCATTGTTGGACGGATGAGGCCCAATGAAACGGCGCAATCGCGACAATCAATGGTACTTTCAAGACATTCTTGAATAAGCGGGACCCATGTGATGGCGGCGGTGAAGCGAACCCGGCAGAAAGCATTGAAGGCCGACATCCAGCGGCTGCAATACGACCCCACGGCACCCTACCAGCTCGATGTGGAGGTTTATCCGGCCCGCGAACTCTGGCGCCGCGGCGGCAGGGCGAAGGTACAAACCACCCACCGCTACGACTTTTTTATGCTGGTGTGCGTCACCCAGGGAGAGTGCACCCAATGGGTGGATTTCCAGGCGCTCGCCTGCCCGCAGGGCACCTTCTTGATGCTGCAGCCAGGGCAGGCCCATAACCTCGGCAGCGATGAAGACTGGGAGGGTTGGATCGTCCTGTTCCGTCCGGAATTTGCAATGCCCGCCGCTGCTGCAGTCGCTGCGTCTGCTGCGTCCGGCGACCCCATGCGGTCGCCTGACGGGGTCGGGCTGCCGGAACAGCTGCTGTTGACTCAAGAAGAACTGCGAACGGTAACCCGCTCGATTCAGCAGATGTACGAGGACGTGCACCTGGATGCTCCACTCGGCCAGATGCACGCTCTGCTGCGCCACCAGCTTCACGCCCTGCTGGCGCGATTGAGCATTCTGAAAGGGCAGCAGCAGTCGGTCGAGCCAGCTGCCTCCGCGGCATCACAGCGCTTCAAGCGGTTTCAGGCACTGGTGGAAGAGCGCTTTGCGAAATGGCATCAGGTGGCCGACTACGCGAGCCATCTGGGCTACACCGAAAAGAGTTTGGGCCGGTCTTTGGCTGCAGTGGCGGGGACGACTGCCAAAGCCTTCATCGCTGCGCGGATCAATCTAGAAGCCAAACGGTTGCTGGTGCACACCGAGTTGCCCGTCGGAGTCATCGCGGACAGACTGGGCTTCGACGAGGCGACCCACTTCACCAAATTCTTCAAGCGGGAAGTGGGATGTGCGCCTGCGGAGTTCCGGCGAGGGCAACGGGGCGAAAGCCCGCCGTTGCAAGCGGACTAGCGGTAAGCGCCGTTCCTGCCGGGCGGGTGCCCGGCGGATCATTGGCAGATCACTCGCCCAGGCTTTCAGCCCAGGTCAGCGCTTGCAAGTGGGCCCAGTTCACCTGCCGGTTGGACAGGTGCAGTGCCTCGGCTGCGCGGGCGAAGGCCACTTCGTCGCCGCTCTCGCATGCCTTGGTGAGTTCCAGGAAAGGTGCGAACACGCCCGTGTTGTGCAGCAGCGCATCGATCACGGGCTGGGGCAGGGCGACCGAGTCGAGGGCTTTTTCCAGCGGCACGCCGAGCATGGTGTCCAGCAGCGAGAACACGCCGACCACGAAGGCGTTGTCGCATTCTTCGGGAGGCAGCAATTCGGCCGCCAGCAGTTCCATGAGGCGTCCGCGCACCACGGCGGTCTGGCCCACGGCCGGCGGGGAGCCGCCAGCGCGCGAGGTGGTCATGAGCAGCGCCGCCCAGCGGAACAGCTTCTTGAGGCCCAGAATCATCACCGCATGGCGGAACGAGGTTACCTCGCACGACAGGCCGAAGCCCGACGAGTTGATAAACCGCAGCAGGTTGAAGGACAGCGTGGGGTCCTTCTTGAGCAGCTCTTCGATCTCTGCCGTGCTCGCCTGCTTGCGCACCAGATTGATGAGCTGAATGATCGTCGCCTGCGAGGGCCGGATCGTCTGCGCCTTCACCAGCGCAGGCTGTGCGAACCAGTAACCCTGGAACAGCTTCACGCCCAGGGCCGACATGCGTTCGTGCTGCTCGGCGGTTTCCACCTTTTCCGCGACCAGGATGGCCTTGGAATTGGCCCGGGCGAACTTGACGAGCGGTTCGGCCAGTTCGGGCCGGAACGCCTGCATGTCCAGCTTCACGAAAGCGGCCAGGGGCAGCCAGGCGGCGTAGGTGCGGCGCAACACGTTCTGGTTGAATGCCAGCCGAAAGCCCCGGGTGCGCAGGCCTTCCAGCGTGGAGACGCGGCCTTCGATTTCTTCGGCCGTGGCGCCATCGGCCAGCGGCGGCACTTCCAGCACCACCTTTTCGGGGTGGATCAGTTCCAGATGCCCGCCGGCCAGGCTTTCGTGCGTGCAGTTGATGAACACCGTCTTCTTGCCCACCAGGGCTTCGGTGCCGGCGTACGAAAGGGCGTTGAAGAGCAGGGCGGCATCGCTGGCGGCGGTGTGGGCGTCGGATGCGGTGGAGCGATCGAACAGTTCGTAGCCGAACACGGCGCGCTGCTCATCCACGATCGCCTGGCGCGCAATGATCGCCAGGTTGCTCGAGTCCTCGTCTTCCCCTTGGGGGGCGGTGTTCTCGAAAGCTGGGGCGTTTTCGGAGTTGCTCGACATGGGGGTCTGCGTCAGTGAATTGAATGAATTCGGTGACCTTACCACCAGAGTTGCGCGGTGTCGCCCACTCTGGACCTCATTCCGCCAACTGGTCCACCCAGGCGAGTGCCTGCAAATGGGCCATATTGATCTGCTGGCTCGAAAGCTGCAGCGTGCTGGCGGCCTGGTCGAAGGCGGCATCGTCGGCGGATTCGCAGGCCTGAGCCAGCCGCAGCAGCTCTCCGAGCACGCCCGTGCGCTCAAGCAGCGCTTCGGAGACGGTCTCAGGCACGTGCAGCAGCCCTACGGCGGATTCCATGGGCATGCTCAACATCTGATCGAGCATCGAAAAAATACCGACCACGAAAGCCTGGTCGGCCTCGTCCTGCGACATGGTTTCCAGGGCGAGCAGTTCCATCAACCGGCCCCGCACCACGGCCGTGTGGCCGACCGAGGCGGAAATGCCCCCGGCCCGCGAAGCGGTGAGCAGCAGGGCGGCCCAGCGGAACAGCTTCTTGAGGCCCATGAGCATCACCGCTTGCCGGAACGAGGTGATCTCGCGCGTCAGCCCGAATCCGGACGAATTGATGAGCCGCATGAGGTTGAAGGCCAGGCCCGCATCCTTCTTGAGCACCTCTTCGATCTCGTCCGTGCTGGCCTGCTGCCGCACGAGGTTGATGAGGTGGATGATGCTGCTTTGCGCCGGGGTGAGCAGTTTGGCCTCCACCAGCGAGGGGCGAGAAAACCAGTAGCCCTGGAACAGCTGCACGCCTTTGCTCGATGCCATGTCGTATTGCTTGGCGGTCTCGACCTTTTCGGCGATCAACTCGGCCTTGGAATGCCGGCCTGCGTATTTGATGAGCACGGCCAACTGGTCTGGTGCCAGCACCGAAAGATCGAGCTTGATGTAGTCGGCCAGCGGCAGCCAGGGCGCATAGGCCGACTCCAGCACCGTGTGGTTGAACGCCAGGTGAAAACCGCGTTCGCGCAGCCCCGACAGGATCGGCAGCCGCGTGCTCACCTCTTCGGCGGCCGCATGGCCCAGGGGCGGAATCTCCAGCACCACCTTGTCGGGATCGACCAGTTCGAGGTGGCCGCCCGAGAGGCTCTCATGGGTGCAGTTGACGAAGATCAGCTTCTTGCCCACCAGCTCCTCGCTGCCCGCATGGGACAGCGCGGTGAACACCAGGAAAACGTCCGTGGCAGCGGTGTGGGCGTGGCCGGCGCGGGACCGGTTGAAAAGCTCGTAGCCGACCACTGCCTGCTGCCCGTTCATGATTGCCTGCCGCGCGATCATCGCGCCTGCAGGGTTGCTTTCGGGAGCAATGGACGGAGAGGTGCCGGCGACAGGCGTTTGTGGCATGGGTGGCGAACTGAAGGCGATCGGTGAAGGGCCGCACCCCTCGGCGTCGGAGGCTGCGGGTTTGGCGCATTGTAGGAAAGATCGTAAGGCAGCACGGCCTTGTCAGCCATGCTGTAACCACTCCATTTCGGCGTCGCTGAACCCTGCGGCGCGGCGGGCTTCGGCGTTGAATGGCGGTTTGAGGCGCGGCGCCTCGTAGCGCCGCACCAATAGCCCGTAGTGCGCCAGCGGATCAAGACCATCCCGATCGCACAGCCAGCGATACCAATGGTTACCAATCGCCACGTGCCCCACCTCTTCCCGCAGGATGATGTCCAGAATGTCCACGGCGGCCAGCGCATCGGGGGTGCCCACTTGCCGCAGCTTGCGCTGGATGAGCGGGGTGGCATCGAGCCCGCGGGCCTCCAGCGTGCGCGGCACCAGGGCCATGCGCGCGACGATGTCGCCGGCGGTCTTCTCGCACATGGTCCACAGGCCCTGGTGCGCGGGAAAGTCGCCGTAGTCGTGCCCCATTCCGCGCAGGTGTTCGCGCAGCAGGCCGAAGTGCTTGGCTTCTTCGGCGGCCACGCGCAGCCAGTCGAGGTAGAAAGCCTGGGGCATGCCGTCGAATCGCCAGACGGCATCGAGCGCGAGGTTGATGGCGTTGAATTCGATGTGCGCAATGGCGTGCATCAGCACCGCGCGGCCTTCGTGCGTGGCGGGCGAGCGGCGGGCCACTTCGGTGTGGCGCAGCAAGGTGGGGCGCTCGGGCCGGCCGGGCAGGGCGGCCGCGTCCACCGGGCCGGACGGCCACTGGGCGCTGACAGAGCCGGTGGCGGCGCGCGCATGCAGGTCCAGTGTGGCGGCGGCTTTGGCCTCAGGGTCAGTCAGGCACAGGGCTGAGAGGGCGCATTGGCGAAGGTCCATCCCTACAATTCTAGGATTCGGCCCCGATCACAAAAAAAGGAGACTTTGATGGCGCTTTATGAACTCGACGGCATTTCACCCCGCACCGCGCCCTCGGCCTGGGTGGCGGACAGTGCCGAAGTGATGGGCAACGTCGTGCTGGGCGAGGCTTCCAGCATCTGGTTCGGGGCCGTGCTGCGGGGCGACAACGAGCCGATCACCATCGGCGCCGGCACCAACGTGCAGGACGGCAGCGTGCTGCATTCCGACCCCGGCCAGCCGCTGGTGCTGGGCGAGCGTGTCACGGTGGGCCACAAGGTCGTGCTGCACGGCTGCACGGTGGGCGACGAATCACTGATCGGCATCGGCGCGGTGGTGCTCAACGGTGCGAAGATCGGCAAGCATTGCCTCGTCGGCGCCGGCGCGCTGGTGACGGAAGGCAAGGAGTTTCCCGATGGCTCCATGATCATCGGCAGCCCCGCCAAGGCGGTGCGCCAGCTCTCGCCCGAGCAGATCGAAGGGCTGCGCAGGAACGCGCAGTCCTATGTCGACAACGCCCGCCGTTTTCGCGCCGGGCTGCGCAAGCTGGCCTGAACGGCGGCGCAATCTTTTCAGGAATCAATCAGGTGTCTGAACTCCACAAGTTTCTTTTCGATGGCCTGCCCGTGCGCGGCATGATCGTGCGCCTGACCGACGCCTGGACCGAAATCCTCGCGCGGCGCGCCGCCAACACCACTTCCGGCGCCTACCCGCCGCCCGTTCGCGAACTGCTGGGCGAGATGGCGGCGGCGGGCGTGTTGATGCAGTCCAACATCAAGTTCAACGGGGCGCTGGTGCTGCAGGTCTTCGGCGACGGGCCGGTGAAGCTGGCCGTGGCCGAGGTGCAATCGGACCTCAGCCTGCGCGCCACGGCCTCGGTGAACGGCGAAGTGCCCGACAGCGCGCGCCTCAGCGACATGGTGAACGTGGGTGGCGGCGGCCGCTGCGCCATCACGCTCGACCCCAAGGACCGCCTGCCAGGCCAGCAGCCCTACCAGGGCGTGGTGCCGCTGCACGGCGACCACAACGAGAAGATCGAGAAGCTCAGCGACGTGCTCCAGCACTACATGCTGCAGTCCGAGCAGCTCGACACCACACTCGTGCTGGCGGCCGACGACAAGGTGGCCGCCGGGCTGCTCATCCAGCGCATGCCGATCAAGGGCGAGGGCAACCTGGCCGGCGAAATGACCTACCGCGAAAACGAGGACGAGATCGGCCGCAACGAGGACTACAACCGCATCGCCACGCTGGCCGCCAGCCTCACGCGCGACGAACTGCTGGGGCTGGATGTCGACACCATCCTGCGCCGCCTGTTCTGGGAAGAAAAGCTGCTGCGCTTCGTGCCGAGCCAGGGCGTGGACGGCCCGCGCTTCGCGTGCACCTGCAGCCGCGAGCGCGTCAGCGCCATGCTGCGCAGCCTGGGCGTGGAAGAGGCCGAGAGCATCCTGGCCGAACGCGGCGACATCGAAGTGGCATGCGAGTTCTGCGGCCAGCAGTACCGCTACGACGCGGTCGATGCCGCGCAGATCTTCACAGAGCCGGGCAAGCAGTTGCCAGGACCTTCGAGCGTTCAGTAACGACGGGCGTGCAGCCGTCCACGGGGCCGTGGGCGGCGAGGCTTCAGCCGCGCAGCGCAGTGAACAGCTTGTGCTCGCATTCGGGGTCGCTGCATTTCTCGCACGACCAGGCACGCAGCCGGACGGGGCGCAGCGCGTTTGCATCAAAAGCGGGCTCTGCCGCCGTATTCACTGCGCTGACAGCTATGTTTTTTATAGCAACCTGCGTGGATCGCAAGCGTTCGTCATGGCTGCCGTATAGCACGCGGTACGCCACACCGGCGTCTGAAAGCGCCTGGCGCAGGCAGGCATCGAACCGCTCCGATGTTGAACGCTGAGGCGAAGAAGAAGGCGATGTGGGCAATGCCGGGAATGGCGAGCCACCTGGGCTTTCCAGGCCGGTCAGCAGCGTCAACGCCGCCGTGGCCGCATGGGCGCTGGCCAGCGATGCCAGAGCCTCTTTCGCCGCCTCGGCCTGAGACAGAGGTGCGGGCAAATCCAGCCATTGCAGCACCGCGGCGCTTAGTGCAGGGCAGGTGTCGATGGCGGCATGCACCGGGTCGAGATGCAGCGCGACAGTGCGCGCAAAAGCCTCCAGGCTTTCGCCCGGTGTACCCAGCAGGGCGATGCGGACCGGAATGGCTGGCAAGGAAAGGAAAAGAAAGACGCCGCAGACGCCCGCGCTCAGCGGTGGGTCACCTGCACGTAGATCTCGTTGGGTTTGACCATGCCCAATTCGTTGCGCGCCTTTTCCTCGACCATGTCCAGACCGTCGCGGAGGTCGTGCACTTCCGAGGTCAGGCGCTCGTTGGCCTGGCGCGCGTCGGCGTTGGCCTGCTTTTGGACCGCGATTTTTTCCTTCATTTCCTGCACATGGTGGACGCTCCCGCGCCCCGACCACAGCTGCGCCTGCACCCCGACGAGGAGGAGCAGAAGCACCAGCGGAACGATGCGGGAATTCATGGCGGCCTAAGGCCCGGGGTCAGGCGGGGGTGAAAGGAAAAGATCGAATCGGTTGCCCCTCCAGCACGGCCCATTGGAAGGGCCGTGCCGCAGGCGCAAAGGTCAGCGAAGGTTGTAGAACGCAGCGCGGCCGGGGTAGTGGGCGATGTCGCCCAGGTCTTCCTCGATGCGCAGGAGCTGGTTGTACTTGGCGATGCGGTCCGAACGCGACAGCGAGCCCGTCTTGATCTGCCCGGCGTTGGTGCCCACCGCGATGTCGGCGATGGTGCTGTCTTCGGTCTCGCCCGAACGGTGCGAGATCACGGCCGTGTAGCCGGCGCGCTTGGCCATCTCGATGGCTGCGAATGTTTCGGTCAGCGTGCCGATCTGGTTGATCTTGATGAGGATCGAGTTGGCGATGCGCTTGTCGATACCTTCCTTCAGGATCTTGGTGTTGGTGACGAACAGGTCGTCGCCCACCAGTTGCACCTTCTCGCCCAGGCGTTCGGTCAGGTGCTTCCAGCCATCCCAGTCGCCTTCGGCCATGCCATCTTCGATGGAGATGATGGGGTACTTGTCCACCCAGGCCGCCAGCATGTCGGTCCATTGCTGGGCCGTGAGGCGGATGCCGCCTTCGCCTTCCAGCACGTAGTGGCCGTCCTTGTAGAACTCGCTGGCAGCGCAGTCCAGGGCCAGGGCGATCTGCTCGCCGGCCGTGTAGCCTGCGGCGTCGATGGCCTGCAGGATGAGCTGGATCGCGGCTTCGTGGTTTTCGACGCTGGGCGCAAAACCGCCTTCGTCGCCCACGGCCGTGCTCATGCCCTTGTCGTTGATGATCTTCTTCAGCGCATGGAACACTTCCGCGCCCCAGCGCACGGCTTCGCGAAAGCTCGGTGCGCCCACGGGAACGATCATGAACTCCTGCAGGTCCAGGCTGTTGTTCGCGTGCGCGCCGCCGTTGATCACGTTCATCATCGGCACGGGCAACTGGATGCCGCCCATCCCGCCCAGGTAGCGGTACAGCGGCAAGCCGGACTCTTCGGCCGCGGCGCGGGCCACCGCCATCGACACTGCCAGCATGGCGTTGGCGCCCAGGCGGCTCTTGTTGTCGGTGCCGTCCAGGTCGATCAGCGTCTTGTCGAGAAAAGCCTGCTCGGAGGCATCCAGGCCCAGCACGGCTTCAGAGATCTCGGTGTTGATGTGCTCCACGGCCTTGAGCACGCCCTTGCCCAGGTAGCGGCCCTTGTCGCCGTCGCGCAGTTCGATGGCCTCACGGCTGCCGGTAGAGGCGCCCGAGGGCACGGCCGCCCGGCCCATCACGCCCGATTCCAGCAGAACGTCGCACTCGACGGTGGGGTTGCCGCGGCTGTCCAGCACTTCGCGGCCTACGATGTCAACGATGGCACTCATTCAGGGTTCTCCGGTTGATGATTGAATTTGGCGTGAAGTTCTACGGCAACTGGGTTGCAGAAAACCTCTTTCATTTCTATAGCGTCATTTTCAAAGCGATGCGGTGGCAGTGAACAGGTAGGCGGCCGTCAAAATAATCGCGGGAATGCCTATCACCAATTGCACAGCAACGGTCCAGGCTCTTGGCCAAGCTTCCACTCTTTTGACCAAGGCGGACTGAAGGATTGCCAGTATCGGGATTGAAATGATCGCACATGCGACAAATAGCGCTGTAAATAAACCGATGCGTTCAAAGGCCGTCAGCAACGTGAAGTTGGAGACGAAGAATAAAAAAGCAATGATCAATAACCAGCAAATTACTTCGATGGCATGCCGCAAGTTGAATGATTTGTCAGGCGTCTTTTTACCGAAAAATCTGAAAAGCAAAAATAATATGCTGAATGCCAATAAGGGCAACGAAATCAATGAAAACTCAGTCGAGAAACCGCCCAGGCTGCCAATGGCAATGTAGGCCAATGGGGTCAGCAGAAGTCCCAGAATCAAGCATGAGCATGCCAATGACAATGCTCTACTGGTCCCGAAAGGCTTATTCGGCAGAGATTTCATAATCTTTGGTGGTGACCGCACGGGTGACGAGAGGGCAGTAACCGAACTGGTGCTGGAGCTGCCACCAAGCGGTAATCCCGACCGAAGCCTTCGACGCCAAGATGGAATCCGAAGCCGCGCCGTATTCTTTCAAATCATCATCATCATCCAAACCAAAAATATCGTAGAACACGAAGTTGAGGGTCAGCCAATATTTCTTTGCAGTGCTGTCATGGTGGTAGTGGGTGGCGATGACATAGACGTACTGCACGCCATTGATCATCAAGCCCAGTCCGTTATCGAAATCTCTGGTCGAAAAAACTTTGCTTCCCAAGTTCAAGGCAGGAACGCCCAGACTGGTCGGCATATAAAGTTCCTTGATGTTCCATTGCGCACTTTTCAGCAGTTGATGAATGCGTGCTTGTCCTGTGGTTCTGTTGGGTGAGTTAGGGGCCGAAACGACCGCATTGCAGAATGAATTGATATTAGGATGGTTGCTCACCGCAGTGTTGAGCCGCTCGTCATCGAAATACTCCACTGCGGTCCTGCGCGTGTTCAAGAATTCATCAAACAGGCGTTTCGCCATACCCGTTTTATCGCCCGCAGCAAAGATGCCGAGCAATTTCAGCATTTTCGGTGCGAGTTCACTGGTGTCGCTTCCTACGCTTTGCCCCCTCGGTGCGCGAAAGCGGCAGCCAGACGTGATGTCTTGACCATACCGAGGAGGGCTCATCGCAGGAATGTAGGTGGTGTCCGGAAAGGCGTGCTGCGGCGTGAGGTAGTTGTCTTGGGCGATGGCGACCACCATGGGCGGATGCAGCGCGACCTTCAATTTCAGACGCCTTCGACGCACACCATGCGCATGACGGCCGCGCCTTCGCGGGCCGCCTTGGCCTTTTGGTACTCGGGCGTGTCGTAGAAGGCGCGGGCCGCCTCGAAGCTCGGGAACTTGAGCAGGACGGTGCGGCCGGGGTTCCAGTCACCTTCGAGCACCTCGACCTTGCCGCCGCGAATGCAGACCTCGGCGCCATGCACCTGCATGGCGTGGGTGCTCCACTTCTTGTACTCCTCGTACTGCTCGGGGTTGGTGACGGTGACGGATGCGATGACGTAACCACTGCTCATGTCTCAAGCTCCAAAGTTGTTTTCGAGGAATCCGTTGCGCTTGGTGACGGTGTCCAGTGCGACCAGCGTTTCCAGCAGCGCTTTCATGTGCTTCAGCGGCACGGCGTTGGGACCGTCCGACAGTGCCTTGGCCGGGTCCGGATGGGTTTCCATGAAGAGGCCCGCCACACCGACCGCAACGGCGGCGCGTGCCAGCACCGGCACCATTTCGCGCTGGCCGCCGCTGCTCGTGCCCTGACCGCCGGGCAACTGCACCGAATGGGTGGCGTCGAACACGACCGGCGCCCCGGTCTCGCGCATGATGGCCAGACCGCGCATGTCGGAGACGAGGTTGTTGTAGCCGAAGCTTGCACCGCGCTCGCAGGCCATGAAACTGTCTTCGGGCAAGCCGGCCTCCTGTGCGGCGGCGCGGGCCTTGTCGATCACGTTCTTCATGTCGTGCGGCGCGAGGAACTGGCCCTTCTTGATGTTCACCGGCTTGCCCGACTGCGCCACGGCACGGATGAAATCGGTCTGGCGGCACAGGAATGCAGGGGTCTGCAGCACGTCGACCACCTTGGCGGCTTCGGTGATGTCGTCTTCGGTGTGCACGTCGGTCAGCACCGGAACGCCCAGGTCGCGCCGGATCTTGGCCAGGATCTCCAGGCCCTTCTCGCGGCCGGGACCGCGAAAGCTGGTGCCCGACGAGCGGTTGGCCTTGTCGAAGCTGCTCTTGAAGATGAACGGAATGCCGAGGGCCGCTGCCGTTTCCTTGAGCTGGCCGGCCACGTCCATCTGCAGTTGCTCGGACTCGATCACGCAGGGGCCCGCGATGAGGAAGAAGCGGTGTTCCAGGCCGACGTCGAAGCCGCAGAGTTTCATGGCTGGTCTTTCTACTTTTCTTTGCTGTCGTTGCTGCAGGTCGGGCCGTCGGTTACGCCGCGGCCAGGGCCGGCTGGTGGCGCTTTTGGTGCTCGACAGCCGCCTTGATGAAGGCGTTGAAGAGCGGATGGCCGTCCCACGGGGTCGATTTGAACTCGGGGTGGAACTGCACGCCGATGTACCAGGGGTGCACGCTCTTGGGCAGCTCGACGATCTCGGTGAGCTGCTCGCGCTGCGTGAGCGCCGAGATCACCAGGCCCGCCTTGCGCAGCTGTTCCAGGTAGTTCACGTTGGCTTCGTACCGGTGGCGGTGGCGTTCGGTGACGATGTTGCCGTAGATCTCGTGCGCCAGTGTGCCGGCTGCCACGTCGGAACTTTGCGCGCCCAGGCGCATAGTGCCGCCCAGGTCGGAGTTCTCGTCGCGGGTCTTGATGGTGCCGTCGGCGTCCTTCCACTCGGTGATCAGGGCGATCACGGGGTGGGGCGTTGCGGGCTCGAACTCGGTGCTGTTGGCGTTCTTCAAACCGGCCACGTGGCGCGCGTATTCGATGGTGGCGACCTGCATGCCGAGGCAGATGCCCAGGTACGGAACCTGGTGCTCGCGGGCGTAGCGGGCCGTGCTGATCTTGCCCTCGACGCCACGCGCGCCGAAGCCGCCAGGCACCAGGATCGCGTCGTACTTGGCGAGCTTCTCGGGCGCATCGGCGGCGCCGATGGTTTCGGAATCGATGTGCTCGATCTTCACGCGCACATGGTTCTTCATGCCGGCGTGGCGCAGCGCTTCGTTCACCGACTTGTAGCTGTCGGACAGATCGACGTACTTGCCCACCATCGCGATGGTGACCTCGCCCTGCGGGTGCTCGGTTTCGTAGACGAGCTGGTCCCAGCGCTTGAGGGTGGTGGGCGGCGTGTTCAGGCGCAGCTTGTCGCAGATCAGGCCGTCCAGACCCTGCTCGTGCAACATGCGCGGCACCTTGTAGATCGTGTCCACGTCCCACATGCTGATCACGCCCCACTCGGGCACGTTGGTGAACAGCGAAATCTTTCCGCGCTCTTCTTCAGGAATGCGGCGGTCGGCGCGGCACAGCAGGGCATCGGGCTGAATACCGATCTTGCGCAGTTCCTGCACGGTGTGCTGCGTGGGCTTGGTCTTCAGCTCGCCCGCTGCTGCGATCCACGGCAGGTAGGTCAGGTGCACGAATGCGGCGTTGTTGGGGCCTAGCTTCAGGCTCAACTGGCGCACGGCTTCGAGGAAGGGCAGGGATTCGATGTCCCCCACCGTACCGCCGATCTCGACGATGGCGACATCCACCGCGTCGCCCGTGCCCACGCCGGCGCCGCGCTTGATGTATTCCTGGATCTCGTTGGTGACGTGCGGGATGACCTGCACCGTCTTGCCGAGGTAATCACCGCGGCGTTCCTTCTCCAGCACGGACTGGTAGATGCGGCCCGTGGTGAAGTTGTTGGTCTTCTTCATGCGCGTTTCGATGAAACGCTCATAGTGGCCAAGATCGAGGTCGGTTTCGGCGCCGTCGTCGGTGACGAAGACCTCGCCGTGCTGGAACGGGGACATGGTGCCCGGGTCCACGTTGATGTACGGGTCGAGCTTGATGAGGGTGACTTTGAGGCCCCGCGATTCGAGGATCGCGGCAAGGGAGGCTGAGGCGATTCCCTTGCCCAGGGAAGACACCACACCGCCGGTGACGAAGACAAATTTGGTCATGTCTTTTTAGGTGGTGGGAAATTGGGATTATAGAGGCCGGCCATCAAGGCCCTTGCCGGCGCTTTGCAAGCCCGCAGGCCCCGTCTGCTAAATTGCGCGCCATGAACGAGCTTGCCGGCAAACACATTCTCCTGGGACTCTCCGGCGGCATCGCCTGCTACAAATCGGCCGAATTCGCCCGCCTGCTCATCAAGGCCGGCGCCACCGTGCAGGTGGTGATGACCGAAGCGGCCGCGCAGTTCATGACCCCCGTCACGATGCAGGCGCTGACCGGGCGCACGGTGTACCACTCGCAATGGGATGCGCGCGAGCCCAACAACATGCCGCACATCAACCTGGGCCGCGAGGCGGACGCCATCGTCATCGCGCCGTGCAGCGCGGATTTCATCGCGCGCCTGGCGCAGGGGCGCTCGGACGAACTGCTGAGCCTCACCTGCCTGGCGCGACCCATTGACCGGGTGCCGCTGCTGCTGGCACCCGCCATGAACCGCGAGATGTGGGCGCACCCGGCCACGCAGCGCAACCTGGCGCAGGTCGCGCGCGACGGTGCCGTCGTGCTGGCCGTAGGCAATGGCGACCAAGCCTGTGGCGAAACGGGCGACGGCCGCATGTTGGAGCCGGCGGAGCTGCTGGAAGAATTGATCGCCTTTTTTGCACCCAAGGTCCTGGCAGGCCAGCACGTGCTGGTGACGGCCGGGCCCACGTTCGAGGCCATCGACCCCGTACGCGGCATCACCAACCTGTCGAGCGGGAAGATGGGCTTTTCCATCGCCCGGGCCGCCCGCGAAGCCGGGGCGCAGGTCACGCTGGTGGCAGGGCCGGTGCATTTGCCCACGCCGCGCGGCGTGCGCCGCTTGAATGTGCAATCTGCGCAGGATATGCGCGATGCCGTGGTGGGCAATGCTTCTGATGCTACTGTTTTCGTAGCAACTGCCGCCGTGGCCGACTGGCGTCCTGCACAGGCCGCCAACCACAAAATCAAGAAAGATGGTTCCGGCCAGGTGCCGACGCTCGCCTTCGTCGAAAACCCCGACATCCTCGCCCAGGTGGCGCAGTCCGAGCGTGCGCGCTCGGGGCAGCTGTTCTGCGTCGGCTTCGCTGCCGAAAGCGAAGACCTGCTGCGCCATGCCAGCGCCAAGCGCGAACGCAAGGGCGTGCCGCTGCTGGTCGGCAACATCGGTCCGGCCACCTTCGGGCAGGACGACAACGCGCTGCTGCTGGTGGATGCGCAGGGCCATCGCGAATTGCCGCGGGCTTCCAAGCGCGACCTCGCCAAGCAACTGGTGGCCGAGATCGCCCAGCGCATCGCTGGCGCGGCCTGATTTTTTACACCATCGGCCATTGCCCGTGCAGCATCCACTCCGGCCCGAATGGGACACACCGCCCGACGGTGATTTCGCGAGCTATGTCGAGCGCCTCGTTCAGTTGCAGCAGCCTGCACGGCCAACCGCGCCTGGAGTGCGACCCGACTTGTTCGGTGACCGATCGGCGCCAGCAGGCGTCGGCGCGACGAGGAAGTCCCGCACCCGCAACGCCACGCCGACCACGGGAGCCGGCTGGACCACGCTGCTCCAAACCCTGCTGGAAGCGCTGCGCCATGCAGCGCGCCAGCCTTCTCTTCCCCGTCCCCCCAAGAAATGAACTTAGCTTGTGAAGATCGACGTCAAGATTCTCGACCCCCGCATGGCAGAGCAACTGCCTTCCTACGCCACCCCGGGCAGCGCCGGACTCGACCTGCGGGCCTGCCTACCGGAGCCGCTCACCCTGGAACCCAATGCCTGGCAACTGGTGCCAACCGGCATTGCGGTCTACCTGAAAGACCCGGGATACGCTGCATTGATCCTTCCGCGCTCGGGCCTCGGGCACAAGCACGGCATCGTGCTGGGCAATCTGGTGGGGCTGATCGACAGCGACTACCAGGGGCAGCTCATGGTCAGCGCTTGGAACCGCAGCAGCACCGCCTTCACCCTCCAACCCATGGAGCGGCTGGCCCAATTGGTCATCGTGCCGGTGGTGCAGGCGCAGTTCAACGTGGTCAGCGACTTCCCGGCCACGCAGCGCGGCGAAGGCGGCTACGGCTCGACCGGTCAATCCTGATCCGGATCGCCATTTCACGGATGTTTGTAGTCCGGCGCCGACACGGCCGCCGGTCATTGTCTTGCTTGCCTGGCCGCGATTGCCCGGCGGGTCCCGGGGCGGGCTGCATGGTGCAATCCGCTTCACGTCAAAGGCTTCCACAGCCTGCGCATCGCTCTGAAGGAGAACTCTTATGTCCCGTTTCATCCGCTCCGCCACCCTGGCTGGTTCCGTCGCCCTGGTGACCTTGCTCTCCGCCTGCGCTCAGCAGCCGCGCTATTCCAACAACTACCCTGCTCAACCCCAGCCGGGCTATTCCTCCTACCCTGCCGCACAGAACCAAAACCAGAACGGTACCGAGTTCGGCGTGGTCTCCAACATCGAAACGCTGCAAGGCCGCAAGGGCACCAGCGGCGCTGGTGCCGTGCTGGGGGCCGTGGTCGGCGGCGTTCTGGGCAACCAGGTGGGCAAGGGCAGCGGCCGTGCCGCAGCGACCGTGCTGGGCGCCGTGGGCGGCGGTGTCGTGGGCAACCAGGTCGAAGGCCGCACCGGCAATAACGATGGACAGGTCGAGGGCTATCGCCTGACGATCCAGTTGGATCAGGGCGGTCAGCGCGTATATGACGTGAGCACGCCGGGCGATCTGCGCACGGGTGACCGTGTCCGCCTGTATGGCGGCCAGATCTCCCGCATCTGACCCCCGGACTTTTTTCGCCCCACGCGCATTGGCGCCGGGCGGACCATGCAAAACGGGCCCTCGGGGCCCGTTTTGCATGGTGAATTGGCTGCGTCGGTTCAGTGGAGGGTGGGACTGTCGGCCGAAGGCGGCTGGATGCGGAAGAAACCGGTCCCGGCCGAGCCGCGGCCAATCTCTTCTTCGGTGGCCTCGCGCACGCTCTGCACGGTGAGGTGCAGGCGCAGCGCGATGCCGGCCAGCGGATGGTTGCCGTCGAGCACGATGTGCTCGGGATAGATCTGCGCCACCGTGTAGAGCACGTCGCGGGGTGCTGCCGGGTTGGTGCCCTCTGGCAGCGCGCTGCCCTCGACCGTCATTCCTTCCTCCAGGTCGGCCGGGAACAGGTTTCGCGGCTCCAGGAACAGCAGCGTGTCCTGGTAGTCGCCGAAGGCTTCTTCCGGTTCCAGGTGCAGCGACAGCGAGGTGCCTGCGGCGTGGCCCTGCAGGGCCTCCTCGATTCGGGTGAGCAGATCGTCGCCACCGACGAGAAACTCGACCGGCTCATCGAGCACGTCCAGCTCCTCACCCAGAGTGTCTTTCAAGATCCAGGTCAAAGCGACCACACATTGTTGGTTGATTTCCATAGGAGAATTGTCGCAGTTCGACCCTCAGCCGCACACACGGCGTATTTTCCCCATGGATGTTCAACAACCTCTGGCGCTGCTGGGCGGCCTCACGCCGGCGCAATTCATGCGCCGACACTGGCAGAAAAAGCCCTTGCTGGTCCGCCAGGCCGTCCCCGCATTCGCCCCGCCCGTGGGCCGCGCCGAACTGTTCGCGCTGGCCGCGCAAGAAAGCGTCGAATCGCGCCTCGTGCAATTGAAGGCGGGTGCGTGGAAGCTGAGGCACGGCCCGTTCGCGCGCCGCTCACTGCCCCCGCTTACCACGCGCGAGTGGACGCTGCTAGTGCAAGGCGTTGACTTGCACGACGATGCGGTGCATGCGTTGCTGGATCAGTTCAGCTTCGTGCCGCGCGCTCGGCTGGACGATCTCATGATCAGCTACGCGTCCGATGGCGGTGGCGTCGGGCCGCATTTCGACAGCTACGACGTGTTCCTGCTTCAGGCCCATGGACGCCGCCGCTGGCGCATCGGACGGCAGAAGGACCTCACGCTGCGCGAAGGCATTTCGCTCAAGGTGCTGGCGGAGCTCGAGCCCGAGCAGGAGTTCGTGCTCGAACCCGGCGACATGCTGTACCTCCCGCCGCGCTATGCGCACGACGGCGTCGCCGAGGGCGAATGCATGACGTATTCCATTGGTTTCCGGGCGCCCGCCCGTGCAGGCATTGCGCAGGAATTGCTGTCGCGGCTGGCTGACGATGCCGCTGACGACGAGGGCACGCCGCATTTGTATCGCGACCCATCGCAGCCAGCCTTGGCGCAGCCCGGCGAGATTCCGCAGGCGCTGCAGGCTTTTGCCCGCGATGCACTGGAACGCGCTTTGTCCGAGCCGCTGGCGCTGGAGCGCGCACTGGGCGAAAGTCTGACCGAGCCCAAGCCCAACGTGTGGTTCGAGCCTGGTCGTGCGGGCGGCATGCTCGAAGGCGTTCAACTGGATCGACGCACGCGCATGTTGTACGACGCGCGCCATGTGTTCATCAACGGCGACAGCTACCTGGCCGCCGGCCGCGATGCCACTTTGATGCGCCGCCTGGCAGATGAGCGCTTGCTGCACCGCCGCGACCTGGCGCGAGCCAGCGACGATGCGCTCGAACTGCTGTCTTCCTGGTGCGAAACCGGCTGGGCGCACGCCTGGACTGCACCGGAGTGAACCCGAAAAGCCTCTGAGAAGGATCGAAGGAGTTCCCATGACCGACGAATCCCCCCGTGCCGAGTCCGCAGCGGCGCTGCCCACCGGGCGGTTCAATGGCCGAAACGACTTTCGGCAATGGGTGCGCGACGGGCTGGCTCGTGCCGCCAGGGAAGGATGGAGCGAGATCGTGCTGAGCGACTTCGATTTTCACGACTGGCCGCTGGGCGAACGCGAAGTGGTTGCGTCTCTGCAGGCCTGGGCCCGGCGTGGCCGGCGCCTCACGCTGCTGGCGGGTACGTACGACGAGATGGTGCGGCGCCATGCGCGGTTCGTGCAGTGGCGGGGCGTGTGGGATCACGTGATCGAATGCCGGCGTGCACCATCTGCCGACCGGCTGGAGTTGCCCAGCGTGCTCTGGTCCGATGCGTGGGTCCTTCAGCGGCTCGACCCCGAGCGCTGCGCCGGCGTGGCAGGCCGTGAGCCGGAGCGCCGCCTGCTGGCGCGCGAAGCCCTCAATGAGTGGCTGCTGCGCAAGAGTTCGCCCGGGTTTCCAGCCACCACGCTCGGCCTTTGAAGAGCAAGGTGTCGCAATGGTTTACCTTAGGGAAACAAAACGTCACGTCAGTGTTAGTCTGTATTGACTGAATCTCCCTATAATTTGCGGTTGAGGTAAAAAAGGCGCCCTGAGCGCCAAGCACCGCCAGGGAGCACGCTGCAAGAGGGCGCCAATGGCGGCAATTCAAGATCCGTCTGTCCAATAGGAAAAACTGAAATGAAGAACTCTCTCGTTCTGGCTGCCCTGGTCGCCTCCGTCGCTCTCGCCGCTTGTGGCAAGAAGGAAGAAGCTGCCGCTCCTGCACCCGCTCCCGCTCCTGTGGAAGCCCCGGCACCAGCACCCGCTCCTATGCCCGCACCTGCCGCTTCCGATGCAGCTGCCTCGTCGATGTCGGCTCCCGCTTCCGACGCAGCCTCCGCTCCTGCAGGCGACGCCGCCAAGGCTGCTGCCGACGCAGCTGCCGCAGCCGCTGCCGCTTCGACCGCCAAGTAATTGCAGCCACCGGTCTTCGGCACCTTGGGTGACTGAAGACCCGGCAAAAGCCCCGTACCACCAGGTCGGGGCTTTTTTGTTTCTGGGGTGTCTTTGTTCTTGCGCCGGCCTGCGGTCTGTGAGGCGGCGTTCTTGCGCGGGGCTTTGCGCTGCGCGGGGCGCCTCAGTGGCAGGCGATCCAGTCGGACCCGGTGACCGGGCTGGCCACATCCACCTGCGACAGCTCCCATCCCAGGGCGGTGGCCAGCGCAGCCTGGGCGAGTTCGGGGCGGTTGTTCTGGGCGCTCAGGTGCGCCGCGACCACACGGCTCAGGCCGGTGTGCTGCATGGCCCGCAGGATGTCGGCCGCCACGGTGTTCGCCAGATGGCCGTAGAGGCCGCCGATGCGGCGTTTCAAGAAGGCCGGATAGCTGGAGCCGGCCAGCAGTTCCGGGTCGTGGTTGGATTCGAGCAGCAGGGCGTGGCAGCCTTCCAGGTGGGCCAGCACATGGTCCGTCGCGTGGCCCAGGTCGGTGAGCAGGCCGATGTGCGTTTCGCCATCGCTGCAGCGCAGCTGGAGCGGCTCACGGGCATCGTGCGGCACGGTGAAGGGCAGGGCCTCGAATGCGCCCATGTCGATGGGCACGCCGTCCTGGGCGATGTTCAGCAGGCCGTCCAGCAGGGGCGCGCCGATGGCGGCATGCGTGCCATGGCTCATCCAGACGGGAATGCGGTGCCGTAGCGCCAGTTTTTCCATGCAGCCCACGTGGTCCGAATGCTCGTGGGTGATGAAGAGGGCATCGAGGTCATCGATCGAAAGGCCGGCTGCGCCCAGGCGCACTGCCAGCTGCCGTGGGCCCAGTCCGCAGTCGATGAGCAGGCGCCGCACCTGCGTGCCGCTGCGCCCCTCAACGACGGTGGCGTTGCCCGTACTGCCGCTGCCCAGGTTCTTGAAACGCAGCACGCAGCCCCGGGCCCCCGTATTACTTCAGGTCGTCCGTCAGCACGCGGACGATGCGCTCGGCGTTGGCCGAGGTTTCCGGCGTGCCGGCGGCGTTCAACACCGAGACGGTGCTCTTGTTCTCGACGCTGCGCACCACGACGCGGTACTTGACGGGCGCTGCGGCATCCGAAGAGCGGCCCAGCAGCTTGCCGAAGAAACCGGGGTCTTTCTTCTCGGTGGGCTCGGCGTAGCGCACGAAGTACACGCCTTGCGCGCGGTCGCGGTCTTCCACGGTGAAGCCGGTGCGGTCGAGCGCCAGGCCGACACGGCGCCAGGCGCGGTCGAAGTTCTCGTCCATCTCGACCACGGGCACGTTGCCCTGGCGCGCCATGCGGGCCGTGGGCACTTGCTGCGCCGGTGCGGCGGCGATGGCACGGGATTGTTCCTGGCTCACGCCCAGCTTGACCATCAGGCGGCGCAGGAATTCGGTTTCCAGTTCAGGATCGACCGGGCGGGGTTGCCACACGGTGCTTTCCTTCTGTGCGGAGGTATAGACCTCGACCATGCCGCGGTGGCTGATGAAGATCTCGGTGCTGCCGTTGGGGCCGCGCTCCAGGCGGGTGCGGAACTTGTCGCGCTCGCCGGTGGAGTAGACCGAGTCGAACATCTTGCCGATGGTGGAACGGATGATGTCCTGGGGCAGCTTGGCGCGGTTTTCGGCCCAGTCGGTTTCCATGATGCCGAGGTTGGCCTGGTCCTGCACCAGCACGAAGCCGTTCTCGGTCCAAAAGTCGCGCACCGGGTCCCACAGGGCGTCGGCGGGGCGGGTCACGACCAGCCAGCGCTGGTTGCCGTCGCGCTCGATGCGCACGTCGCCGATGGTGCGGGTGGCCGCGTTGACGGAGCCCACGGGCTTTTGCGACTGGCCGGCCTCGAAGGCCGCTGCCGACACCACGCCGCCGGGCACCGCATAGCGCGAATCGCGCGAGATCTGGTTCAGGTCGGGGGGCACTTCGAGCGTCGCCCCCTTGGTGGCGCTCTTGTAGTCGATCTTGTCGTTTTCCAGGACGGAGCAGGCAGACAGGGCCATGGCAAGGCCCAGCAGGCCCAGGCGGTTGATAGCGTTCACGCGGAAATCCTCTTTGATGTCTGGGGGGAGCGGTGCGGGCAATGCGGCAGGGTCACAGCAAGCCGCCGGCGCGAAGGGCGGCTTCCACCACCGCTTCGTTGCCCTGGCTCAGCGGGGTCATGGGCAGGCGCATCGCGCCGCCGCAACGGCCCAGGCGGTGCATCGCCCACTTCACCGGAATCGGGTTGGCTTCGACGAACAGTTGCTTGTGGATGGGCATGAGCTTGAACTGGATTTCCATGGCACGGCGCACGTCGCCGGCCAGGGCGGCCACGCACAGTTCGTGCATGAGGCGCGGCGCCACGTTGGCGGTCACGCTGATGTTGCCCTGGCCGCCGCAGAGCATGAGCGCCACGGCGGTCGGGTCGTCGCCCGAATAGACGGCGAAGCCCTTGGGCACGTCGCGGATCAGCCATTGCGCCCGCTCGATGTTGCCGGTGGCTTCCTTGATGCCGATGATGCCGGGCACCTGGGCCAGGCGCAGCACGGTGTCGTGCAGCATATCGGCCACCGAGCGGCCGGGCACGTTGTACAGCACGATGGGCAGGTCGCCCACGGCTTCGGCGATGGCCTTAAAGTGCTGGTACTGGCCCTCTTGCGTGGGCTTGTTGTAGTAGGGGACGACCTGCAGCTGCGTGTCGGCGCCGACGGTCTTGGCGAAGCGGGCCAGTTCGATGGCCTCGGCCGTGGAGTTGGCGCCGCAGCCGGCCATGATGGGCACGCGCTTGGCCGACTGTTCGACGGCCACGCGGATGATCTCGCAGTGTTCTTCGACGTTCACCGTGGGCGACTCGCCGGTGGTGCCCACCACGCCGATGCAGTCGGTGCCCTCGGCGATGTGCCAGTCGATCAGTTGGCGCAGGGTGGGGTAGTCCACGCTGCCGTCCTCGTGCATGGGAGTGACGAGGGCGACGATGCTGCCGGTGAGAGAGCTGGGAAGGGTCATGTCCGCGGTGGAAAACGGGTAAAGGCGCATTCTAACTAGAGCGGCGGTGCCAGCCTGTGTCGCCCTGGCGCAGCCCCCTGTGGGAGGCGGACGGCGGCGATGCGCTGAACGAACCGCTCGGGCGCATCGAGGAAGCCATCTTCATAGGCCACCGTGCACAGACCCGTACAGGCCTGCAGCAGTTCCCCGGGGCGCAGCAGAAAGTCGGGCCGCGACGGGCGGCCGACGGTTTCGTTGCCGGCGGCGAACGTCTCGTACAGCAGCACGCCGCCCGGCGCCACGCTGGCGATCAGCGTGGGCATCAACGGGCGCCACAGGTAACGGGTGACGACGACGGCATCGAAAGTGCGGCCGGCGAACGGCCACGGCCCGGCCTCGATGTCGGCGCAGACCACTTCGCCCAGATCATGGAGCGGCGCGATGGCCTCGCGGTCCCGGTCCACGCCCGCCACGGGGTGGCCGCGGCCGTGGAACCAGCGCAGATGGCGGCCCGTGCCGCAGGCCACGTCCAGCACGCTCCCGCCCGGCGCGACGAGGTGGGCCCAGCGCCGGACCCATTCGGATGGTGCCGAGGGCGGCTCGATGGCGTGTGAAGGCGTCATGCTATTGAATTAATAGCAATACTCCCTAGGGGAATATGCGCTGGAGGCCGTTTTGATGCAAGGGCTTTCAGAAGCACGCCCACATCTGGTCGGCCATCATCACCACGAAGTCCGGCTCGGCGTACAGCAGGAAGACGGTGCCCAGCAGCACGGCGCCCGCGGCGGCCCAGACCCAGGCGCGCCGCCGGGCGCCGGCCGACCGGCGCGGCGCGCTGTGGGCGGGGCCGGGCGGGGTGGTGCGCATCTCGTGTCCGTTCATGCGGGTTGTGGCGCCCGGTGGATGGGGCCTTCCTTCACCGGCAGATTCACCAGCCCGGCGAGCACGCCCAGGCCGATCGACAGGTACCAGACCACGTCGTAGCTGCCGGTGGTGTCATACAGATAGCCACCCAGCCACACGCCCAGGAAGCTGCCGATCTGGTGGCTGAAGAACACGAACCCGCCCAGCATGGACAGGTGCTGCACGCCGAAGATCTGCGCGACCGTGGCGTTGGTGGGCGGCACGGTGGAGAGCCAGAGCGCGCCCATCACGGCCGAGAACACGTACACCGACATGGGCGTCAGCGGCACCAGCAGGAAGATGGTGATCACCACGGCGCGCGCGAAGTAGATGAAGGCGAGGATGTAGCGCTTGGGGTTGCGCTGGCCCAGCGTGCCGGCGATGTAGGTGCCGAACACGTTGAACAGCCCGATCAGCGCGAGCGCGTAGCTGGCGACCTGCGGCGACATGCCGTGGTCCTTGAGGTAGCTGGGCATGTGCACGCCGATGAAAACTACCTGGAAGCCGCACACGAAGTAGCCCGCGGTCAGCATCAGAAAGCTTGGGTAGCGCAGGGCCTCGCCCATCGCCTGGACCACCGTCTGCGAGCGCTGGCCGGCCGCGCGGCCCTGAAAGCCCGGTTCGCGCAGGCCGAACGCCAGCGGCACGATCAGCAGCACGAAGGCGGAGAGCACCAGCAGCGCTTCCTGCCAGCCCAGCCGCACGATGAGCTGGCCTTCGACCGGCACCATCAGGAACTGCCCGAACGAGCCGGCCGCTGCCGCCACGCCCATGGCCCACGATCGCTTCTCCGGTGCGATCTGCCGGCCCAGCACGCCGTAGATCACCGCGTAGGTGGTGCCCGCCTGCGCCGCGCCGATCAGCACGCCCGCCGTCAGCGCGAAGAGCGTCGGCGTGGGCGACAGGGCCATGCCTACCAGTCCCAGGCCGTACAGCACGGCCCCGCCGATGAGCACGCGGAAGGCGCCGAACCGGTCGGCCGCCATGCCCGCGAAAATCCCGAAGCAGCCCCAGGCGAGGTTCTGGATGGCGATGGCCAACGCGAACGACTGGCGGGTCCAGCCCATGTCCTGCGTGATGGGCTGCAGCCACAGCCCGAAGCCGTGGCGGATGCCCATCGACAGCGTGACGATGGCGGCGCCGCACATCAGAACCTGGGCCATGGACAGTTTTTTGGGGTCTTGCTGCATCCGGCAAATGTAGCCAAACCGAGAAGATCGCGCCTCTGCCGCCACGGTGCATTCCGCAGAAAGATTCCCCGGGTCTTCCATAGGAACTGGGTTTGCATACAGCCCGCCAGGCCCTGCGGCACTACAATCCGCCCCCATGGCAGCCAAACCCTCCTCCACTCCACCCAGCGAATATTCCGAAGGTTCGATCCGCGTCCTCAAGGGACTGGAGCCTGTCAAGCAGCGTCCGGGCATGTACACCCGCACCGACAACCCGCTGCACATCATTCAGGAAGTGCTGGACAACGCGGCCGACGAAGCCCTGGCCGGCCATGGCAAGAAGATCAAGGTCACGCTGCATGCCGACGGCTCGGTGAGCGTGGAAGACGACGGCCGCGGCATTCCGTTCGGCCTGCACCCCGAAGAGAAGGCGCCGGTGATCGAACTGGTCTTCACGCGGCTGCACGCGGGCGGCAAGTTCGACAAGGGCTCGGGCGGCGCCTACAGCTTCTCGGGCGGGCTGCACGGCGTGGGCGTGTCGGTGACCAATGCGCTGGCGCTGCGGCTGGAGGCCAGCACCCACCGCGAAGGCAAGGTTGCCCGCCTGGTGTTCGAAGGCGGCGACGTGACCGAGCCGCTGGTCGCCCGGCCGCTGGCCGCCGGCGAGCGCAAGCAGGGCACCACCGTGCGCGTGTGGCCCGACGGTAAATACTTCGAGGCGACCGCGCTGCCCATGGCCGAGCTCACGCACCTGCTGCGCAGCAAGGCGGTGCTGATGCCTGGCGTGTCCGTCTCGCTGGTGAACGAAAAGACGCGCGAGACGCAGACCTGGCAGTACAAGGGCGGCCTGCGCGACTACCTGGGCCAGACCCTGAACGGCGACCCCGTGATTCCGCTCTTCGAGGGCGAAGGCTTTGCCGACCGGCACAACGAGAGCTTTGCCGAAGGCGAGGGCGCGTCCTGGTGCGTGGCCTTCACCGAAGACGGCCACCCGGTGCGCGAGAGCTACGTCAACCTGATTCCCACCAGCGCGGGCGGCACGCACGAAAGCGGCCTGCGCGACGGCCTGTTCAATGCGGTGAAGAGCTTCATCGAACTGCACTCGCTGTTACCGAAGGGCGTGAAGCTGCTGCCCGAAGACGTCTTCGCCCGCGCCAGCTACGTGCTGTCGGCCAAGGTGCTCGACCCGCAGTTCCAGGGCCAGATCAAGGAACGCCTGAATTCACGCGATGCCGTGCGGCTGGTGAGCGGCTTCGTGCGCCCCGCGCTCGAGCTGTGGCTGAACCAGCACGTCGATTACGGCAAGAAGCTGGCCGAGCTGGCCATCAAGGCGGCGCAGACGCGCCAGAAGGCCGGCCAGAAGGTCGAAAAGCGCAAGGGCTCGGGCGTGGCCGTGCTGCCCGGCAAGCTCACCGACTGCGAGAGCCGCGACCTGGCCCACAACGAGGTGTTTCTGGTCGAGGGCGATTCAGCCGGCGGCAGCGCCAAGATGGGCCGCGACAAGGAAAGCCAGGCCATCCTGCCGCTGCGCGGGAAGGTGCTCAACACCTGGGAAGTGGACCGCGACCGGCTCTTCGGCAACACCGAAATCCACGACATCTCGGTCGCCATCGGCGTGGACCCGCACGGCCCCAACGACTCGCCCGACCTCTCAGGCCTGCGCTACGGCAAGGTCTGCATCCTGTCGGACGCCGACGTGGACGGCTCGCACATCCAGGTGCTGCTGCTCACGCTGTTCTTCCGGCATTTTCCGAAGCTCATCGAGACGGGCCACATCTACGTGGCGCGCCCGCCGCTGTTCCGCGTGGACGTGCCCGCACGCGGCAAGAAGCCGGCCTCCAAGATGTACGCGCTGGACGACGGCGAACTGGTCGCCATCCTGGACAAATGCGCCAAGGACGGCGTGGCGCGCGAAAAATGCCAGATCAGCCGCTTCAAGGGCCTGGGCGAGATGAACGCCGAGCAGCTGTGGGAGACCACGCTCAACCCCGACACGCGCCGCCTGCTGCCCGTGCAACTGGGCGACATGGATTTCGCCGCCACCGAAGGCCTCATCACCAAGCTGATGGGCAAGGGCGAAGCGGCCGCGCGTCGCGAACTGATGGAACTGCACGGCGATGCCGTGGAAGTGGACATCTGAACCATGGCCATGGCGTGGTCTGACCGGCCCCGGCGTTTGAGCCTTTTTGGCCTCTGGCGCATGATTGGCGCCGGTGTGCTGCTATTGTTTTTGCAGCAAGCTGCCCGCGCCGATCTGTGGGCCTATGTGGATGAGCGCGGCGTGACCCACTTCGCGGCCGAGCAGGTGGACGAGCGCTACGGGCTGTTCTTTCGCGGCAACGATTTCGACTCCACCCGCGACGGCCCGTCGGTCGCGCCCGGCGGCGCGCAGCCGGCCACGCCCTCGGGCGCACGGCTGCTGGCGTTCTTCGACATCTCGCCCGACTACAAGCGCGTCAAGCACCACCTGCGCGCCTCGGCCAGCCAGAACGGCGTGGACTACGAACTGCTGCAGGCGCTGATCGCCACCGAATCCGGCTTCGACGCGCGCGCCGTTTCTCCGAAGGGCGCGGTGGGGCTGATGCAGCTCATGCCGGCCACCGCCTCCCGCTTCGGCGTGTCGGGCGAAGCGCGCCGGTCGGTCGAGCAAAAGCTCACCGAGCCGGCCATCAACGTATCGGCCGGCACGCGCTACCTGCGGCACCTGCTGGACCTGTTCGATGGCCGCACCGACCTGGCGCTGGCCGCCTACAACGCGGGCGAAGGCGCGGTGCAGCGCGCGGGCAATCGCATTCCGGCCTACCGCGAAACGCAGAACTACGTGAAGAGCGTGCTGGGCCTGTATGCCCAGCTCAAGCCCCCGGCGCCGCTGCTGGCCCACCGCGCCGTGCCGGGCCGCGTGCGCATGGAGCTGGGCGCCGGCTCCGACGACACCAATCCCTCCAGCGCTGCGTCCGGCCTGCCGGCCCGCAACGTCGGCGCCCCGCGCGCCCCTTGACTTTCCCGATCCCCCGAATGAGCGACCAAACCCCTCTCGATCTTTCTTCGCCCGAAACGGGCGACAACCTGGGCCTGGCCGGCTACGCCCAGCGTGCGTACCTGGAATACGCGCTGTCCGTCGTCAAGGGCCGCGCGCTGCCCGACGTGTGCGATGGCCTCAAGCCCGTGCAGCGCCGCATTCTCTATTCCATGGACCGCATGGGCCTGGGGTATTCGGGCCCGACGCGCAACGTGGCGGCCAAGCCGGTCAAGAGCGCCCGCGTGGTGGGCGACGTGCTGGGCCGGTTCCACCCGCACGGCGACCAGTCTGCCTACGACGCGCTGGTGCGCCTGGCGCAGGACTTCAACCAGCGCTACCCGCTGATCGACGGCCAGGGCAACTTCGGCAGCCGCGACGGCGACGGCGCGGCGGCCATGCGCTACACCGAAGCACGGCTGTCGCGCATCACCAGCCTGCTGCTGGACGAGATCGACGAGGGCACGGTCGATTTCATGCCCAACTACGACGGCAGCACGCAGGAACCCCGCCAGCTGCCCGCCCGCCTGCCGTTCGCGCTGCTGAATGGCGCCAGCGGCATCGCCGTGGGCCTGGCCACCGAAATCCCGAGCCACAACCTGCGCGAGATCGCCGATGCCTGCGTGGCGCTGATCAAGACGCCGCAGATGTCCGAGGCCGACCTGATGGCCATCGTGCCCGGGCCCGACTACCCCGGCGGCGGCCAGATCATCAGCACGGCGGGCGACATCGCCGACGCATACCGCACGGGGCGCGGCAGCTTGAAGGTGCGCGCGCGCTGGAAGATCGAAGACCTCGCGCGCGGCCAGTGGCAGCTCATCGTCACCGAACTGCCGCCCGGTGTCAGCACGCAGAAGGTGCTGGAGGAGATCGAAGAGATCACCAACCCCAAGGTCAAGGCCGGCAAGAAGGCCCTGTCGCAAGACCAGGTGCAGCTCAAGGCCAGCGTGCTGGGCGTGCTCGATGCCGTGCGCGACGAGTCGAGCAAGGACGCGCCGGTGCGCCTGGTGTTCGAGCCCAAGACCGGCAAGGTGCCGCAGCAGGAGCTGATCACCACCTTGCTAGCGCACACGAGCCTGGAGACGTCCTCTCCCATCAACCTGACCATGGTGGGCGGCGACGGCAAGCCCATGCAGAAGTCGCTGCGCAAGATGCTGGAGGAATGGATCGCCTTCCGCCAGGGCACGATCACGCGGCGCTCGCAGCACCGCCTGTCCAAGGTGCTGGACCGCATCCACATCCTGGAAGGGCGGCAGATCGTGCTGCTCAACATCGACGAGGTGATCGCCATCATCCGTGCGAGCGACGAGCCCAAGGCGGCGCTGATCGCGCGCTTCGCGCTGTCGGACCGGCAGGCCGAAGACATCCTGGAAATCCGCCTGCGCCAATTGGCGCGGCTGGAAGCCATCAAGATCGAGCAGGAACTGAAGGAACTGCGCATCGAGCAGGGCAAGCTGGAAGACATCCTGGGCAACCCGGGCTCGCTGCGCCGGCTGATGATCAAGGAGATCGAGGCCGACGCCAAGACCTTCGCCGATGCGCGCCGCACGCTCATCCAGGCCGAGAAGAAAGCCATCGCCGAAGTGCGCGTGGTGGACGAGCCCGTCACCGTGGTCGTCTCGCAAAAGGGCTGGGTGCGCGCACGCAGCGGGCACGGGCACGGGCATGAGGCGGGCAGCTTCGCCTTCAAGGCGGGCGACGGCCTGTATGCCACCTTCGAATGCCGCACGGTGGACACGCTGCTGGCCTTCGGCAGCAACGGCCGGGTGTATTCGGTGGCGGTGTCGGTGCTGCCGGGCGCGCGGGGCGACGGCCAGCCGGTCACCACGCTGATCGAACTGGAGTCGGGCACGCAACTGCTGCACTACTTCGCCGGGCCGGCCACCGCCACGCTGCTGCTGGCGGGATCGGGGGGCTATGGCTTCCTGGCGTCCGTTGAGAATATGACGGCGCGCCAGCGGGGCGGCAAGGCTTTCCTGTCGCTGGGCGAGGGCGAGACGGTGTGTCGCCCCTCTCACGCCTGGGGCACCAGCGGCGCGCAACTGCTGCCGGCGGCCACGCACGTGGCCTGCGCTTCGGCGGGCGGGCGCATCCTCACCTTCGAGATCGGCGAACTCAAGACCATGACCAATGGCGGGCGCGGCCTGATGCTGATCGACCTGGAGCCGAAGGACACTCTGGCGGGTGCCGTGGCGTACACACGCAGCATTCGCCTGGAAGGCCTGGGGCGTGGCGGCAAGGAGCGCGAAGAAACGCTGGAGATCCGCTCGCTGAACAACGCCCGCTCGCCACGCGGGCGCAAGGGCAAGGCGGCGGACCTGGGCTTCAAGCCGGCAGCGTTGTTCCGGGTCGAGTAACCCGACGGCCCTGGCTCTCCAGGGCAGGGCCGGGGCTGGGGTTTTCTCGCCTCCGCGCCCAAGGGTTTGTGCGCTGCACAAGCCCTCCAACCGTGCGCACCATGGAACCTTCATCACTGGGTTTTACGGAGCCAACGGAGATCGGCCATGAAGAATTTGCGTATTTCCCACAAGCTCTGGTGGGCGGTCCTGGCGATCGTGCTCGCCCTGGCCGCCGTGGTCGGTACCTCGGCCGCCCGTTCGGCCGCCACGCAGGCGCGTTCCGCACAGGTGACGGCCGACATGGCCAGCCGGGTGGAGGCGGCCCTGCGCTGGGCCGGCCTCACCGAGACCAACGCCGCGCGCACGCAGGCCATCATCGTGAGCACCGACCCGGCGGTGGAGGCCGAGTTCAAGGACCTGATCGCCGCCACGACCGCACAGATCACCGAGGTGCAGAAATCGCTGGAAGCCTTGCCGCTATCGGACGCTGATAAGGCGCAAATGGGTGCCATTGCCACAGCCCGCAAGACCATGGCCGACCTGCGGGCCCGCGCTCGCCAGATGAAGGCCGAGGGAAAGCAGGCCGAGGCCGCGGCCCTGGTCAAGCAAAGCTACAACCCGGCCGTGGCCGCCTACCTGCAGACGCTGCGCGACTTCGTGCAACTGCAGCAACGGAACGCCGTGGAGGGGCAGCAGGCCGTGGCGGCGGAGCGGCTGCTGACGGTGCGCCTGGGCGCGCTGGCGGTGGCGCTGCTGGTGGCGGCCATCGTTGCGGGGGCGTACTTTTTGATCCGCAGCATTCAGCAGCCGCTGGCCGAGGCCAATGCGCTGGCCGCGCGCATCGCAGGCGGCGACCTGAGCGCCGCTAAAACCTCGGCGCGCGGCGACGAGTTCGGCGAGTTGCTGCGCTCGCTGCAGACCATGGGCGATTCGCTGGGCCGCATGGTGCAGCAGGTGCGCCGCAGCACCGACAGTATCGCCATCGCCAGTGCGGAGATCGCCGCAGGCAACCAGGACCTGTCGACGCGCACGGAGCAGACGTCGAGCAACCTGCAGCAGACCGCGGCGACCATGGAGCAGTTCTCCAGCACCCTGCAGCAAAGCGCCGGCAGCGCACGCGAGGCGAGCGGGCTCGCCGAAGGGGCCTCGGGCGTGGCGCGGCGGGGCGGCGAGGTGGTGTCCCAGGTGGTGGCCACGATGGAAGAGATCCAGCAGAGCAGCCGCAAGATCGAAGACATCATCGGCGTGATCGACAGCATCGCGTTCCAGACCAACATCCTCGCGCTCAACGCCGCGGTCGAGGCCGCGCGGGCCGGCGAGCAGGGCCGGGGGTTCGCGGTGGTGGCGGGCGAGGTGCGCCTGCTGGCCGGACGCAGCGCCGAGGCCGCGCGCGAGATCAAGGCGCTGATCGGTGCCTCGGTCGAGCGGGTGGACGCCGGCTCGCGGCTGGTGCAGGACGCCGGGGCCACCATGGCGGACATCGTACAGTCCGTGCAGCGCGTGGCCGACATGATCGGCGAGGTCACGGCCGCCGCGTCGCAGCAAAGCTCCGGCATCGCGCAGGTGAACCAGGCCGTCGGCCATCTGGACCAGATGACCCAGCAGAACGCCGCGCTGGTGGAAGAGAGTGCCGCGGCCGCGCAAAGCCTGCGCGAGCAGGCCGATCACCTGGCCAAGACGGTGTCGGTGTTCCGGGTGGATGGCGAGCCGGGGGCGGTGCCTGCCGCACCGGCTGCGGCGCCGGTCAGCGGGGCCGCAGTCCGTGGGCCAGCTGCCACGGTCGCTCGCGCGCGCATGCCAGCTCGTGCACCTTCCGCGCCGTCCTCCACCATTACTGCGGCGAAGACCGGCCGCGCTGCGTCGGCATTGGGCGCTGCGGCTCGGTCAGCGGCTGCTGCGGCCCCCTCGCAGCCCAGCACCGGTCGCGCCGGTGTCACTGGCGCGGGCGCAGGTGCCCCCCGGTCCGCTGCGCCAGCGCCTGCTCGCGCACCTGCGCTGGCCAAGCCGGCGGCGGTCGCTGCGCGGTCCAAAGAGAGCGGCGGCGATGACGACTGGACGTCTTTTTGAGAAAGTGATGGGGCCCGCGCGCGGCTGAAAATTTCAGCGCGGCGGGTGCGTGCGGGCGCCTTCATGGCAGCGCCGGAGCGGCCTGCTGCACTGCAGGCGCGTCGTCGCTCAAAGGAAAGGGCGCAGGAACCGAGGCCAGCGCTTGCCTCGGTGACGCACGGTGCCGGCCCGTGGGGCCAGCGGTGCCGGATCAGCCCAGTTCAGCGATCAGTTCGATCTCGACGCAGGCGCCCATCGGAATCTGCGCCACGCCGAATGCGCTGCGGGCGTGGATGCCCTTGTCGCCGAACACCTGGCCGAACAGTTCGCTCGCGCCGTTGGTCACCAGATGCTGCTCGGTGAAATCGCCCGTCGAATTCACGAGGCTCATCACCTTCACGATGCGCTGGATGCGGTTCAGGTCGCCGCCGGTGGCCGCGTGCAGCGTGCCCAGCAGGTCGATCGCCACGGCGCGGGCGGCAGCCTTCCCTTCTTCGGTGGTGATGCTGCGGCCGAACTGCGCCACCCAGGGCTTGCCGTCCTTGCGGGCGATGTGGCCGCTCAGGAACACCAGGTTGCCGGTCTGCACATAAGGCACGTAGGCCGCGGCAGGCACGGAGACGGGGGGCAGGGTGATGTCGAGTTCTTTCAGCTTGTCGTAAACGCTCATGGTGTTCCTCGGGGCAACGGTGGATGGCAAAACAAAAAGGCGAAATGCCACGGGCAGGGAGCCCGTGGCACAGCGCGCAAGTGTTGCACAACCTGTCTGGCGTTTCGGCCTGCGCCGCCGACCTCCGTTCAGCCGATGCCCGGGCCGTTGGCCCGGTTCGAGTGCGTTCAGGCCAGGGCGGGGCGCCGTGCGCCATAGGCCGGCAGGGCCTTGGCCGGGCCGCGCGGGCCCGCAGCGGGCGGAAGGCTCGCGGTGGGAATGGCGGCGGGGAGGGCGGCATGGGTGTCGAGCTTGAAGATCGCCACTGCGTCCACCAGCCGGCGCGTCTGCTGCTCCAGGCTCTGGGCGGCGGCGGCGCTTTCCTCCACCAGCGCGGCGTTCTGCTGCGTGGTCTGGTCGATCTGGCTGATGGCCTGGCTGATCTGCCCGACTCCGGTGCTCTGTTCGGCGCTGGCGCCGCGAATCTGCGCCACCATCTCCGTCACGCGCTGAATCGCGCTCACCACCTCTTGCATGGTGCGGCCGGCCTGATCGACCAGTTCCGTGCCCTGCGACACGCGCTCCACGCTGGTGCCGATCAGGCTCTTGATCTGCTTGGCGGCTTCGGCCGAACGGCCAGCCAGATTGCGCACTTCGGAGGCCACCACGGCAAAGCCGCGGCCCTGTTCGCCCGCACGGGCCGCTTCCACCGCGGCGTTCAGCGCCAGGATGTTCGTCTGGAAGGCGATGCTGTCGATCACGCCGATGATGTCGGAGATCTGCCGCGAACTGTCGTTGATGTCCTTCATGGTCTTCACCACCTGGGTCACCACGCCGCCTCCATGGGTGGCCACCGTCGCGGCGTTCTGCGCCAGCTGGTCGGCCTGCTTGGCGTTGTCGGCGTTGTTGCGCACCGTAGTGCTGAATTCCTCCATGGTCGAGGCCACTTGCTCCAGCGAGCTGGCCTGCTCTTCGGTGCGCTGGCTCAGGTCGGTGTTGCCGGTGGAGATTTCCATCGAGCCGGTGGCGATGGAGTCGCTGGCATGCCGCACTTCGGCCACGATGGCGACCAGGCTCTTTTGCATGGTGCCCAGCGAGGCGAGCACGCTGCCGGCTCGGGCGTTCGCCAGGCCTTGCATGTCGGACAGGTCACCTTCCGCCACGCGCTGCGCGGCCAGGCTCAGTTCGGCGGGCTCGGCACCCAGGGCGCGGGTCAGGCTGCGCGTGATCAGCACGCCGGCGGCGGCTGCGGCGGCGAAGGCCAGCAGGCAGGCGCCCAGCAGCAGAGAACGCTGCCACTGGAATTCCTCTTCCGCTTCCTTGACCATGGCTGCAGCGCGCTTGTCCGTGGCCACCGCGTATTCGTTCGTCTTGGCGATCAATGCGGCCAGCAGGGGGCGGCACTCCGCGTTCATCTTGGTGGTGGCTTGCTCGCGCTGGCCCGACACCGCCAGGTTGATGATGTCCAGCGCCACTTTTCCATAGGCCTGCTCCACCTTGTCGATCTCCGTCACCAGATTCTTGACGGCGGGAGGCACGTCGCTGCGGCTCACCGTTTCTTTCAGTTTGCCCAGGCTTTCCTGGACCGTCTTGTGGGCTTCCAGCGCCGCTGCTTTCTCCAGGGCAATGTCGGCAGGGGTGGTGACCAGCACCAGATTGCGGGCTGCGATGGCCCGGCTGTCCACCGCAGTACGGACCTGCTCCGCCAACTTGGCCCGCATGTTGACGCCGTGCACGTAGTCATTGAAGTTTTCGCTGGCGCCGTTCAATCCCCACACCGCCACGCTGGACGCCAGCAGCACCAGCAGGGCCAGCACGCCAAAGGAGAGCGTCAGTTGCGCTCGGACGGTGAGATTTCGAACGGACATGGAAAAACTCCTCGAAACGATAAAGTGATAAATATGATGTAAATGATACGTCGCATTTTGTAAAAGTAAAGTCGAAACCGATCAATGGTTCCTATCGGGAAGGAGATGCCGTCAGGTGGAAACGGCGATGCCCCTCCTTTGTGCGGCCGGGGAAGAGTCGATGCAAAGCTCTGTACGTCAGCTCGGCTTTTTTAGATTTCTATCCTTGCGGCTTTTTCGTGTCGCCTTTCGGATGCAACTTCCGAAAGGTGCGTCCCCGGCCTTTAGCATCCGCGCATGCCGCTTTCAACCACTGGCCCTGACACTGCAGGGTCGCCTTCCGCCGACCGCCCCTGGCGGCTGCCGTGGTGGCTTTGCGGCATCCTGGTCGGCGCGGTTTTGCAACTCACGCAGGCGGTGTTGTGGCCCATGGCTGCGTATGCGGTGGCGGCGATGGGCGGGGTCTTCGCGGCACTGGCTGCGGCAACCCTTCCCGGCAGGCTGCTGCCCAGGTGGTGCCGCTCGCGCGGCTTCATGTTCGCTGCCGGGCTGCTGGCCATGGTCGGCGTCACGGGTCTGCGGGCGATGTTGTTCTTGCAAGGCGCATTGCCAGAGGCGCTGGAAGGGCGCGACCTCCACATCGTGGGCGTGGTGGCCGCCATGCCCCAGGCGGCCGATACCGGCGTGCGGCTGCGCATGGCCGTGGAGTCGGCGGTGCTGGAGGGCAGCGCCGTCGCCGTGCCTCCGTTGATCGACGTGGCCTGGTACACGGGCGCCTTCGGTGAGGCGGCGGGCGTGGCCGATGTGCGGCGCCTGTCCGCCGAGGTGCGTGCGGGCGAGCGCTGGAGCATGACGGTGCGCCTGAAAGCGCCCCACGGCCTGCGCAATCCACACGGGTTCGATGCGGAACTGTCGTGGTGGGAGCAGGGCGTGCAGGCCACGGGCTACGTGCGCAACGGCCTGCGCGACGAGCCGCCACGGCGCATCGAGGCCACATGGCGCTACCCGGTGCAACGCGCCCGCCAGCGGGTGCGCGATGCGATCCTGGCGCACCTCGCGCCGGTTGGTGCCAGCGCCGGGGAGGACGATGGGGGCGGGATGGCGCGCGCCCGCGCTGCGGGCGTGGTGGCGGCCCTCGTCACCGGGGACCAGCGCGCGATCGACCGGGCGGACTGGGACGTGTTCCGGGCCACGGGCGTGGCGCACCTGGTCAGCATTTCGGGGCTGCACATCACCTTGTTCGCCTGGCTGGCCGCCGCTGTGGTGGGCGCGCTGTGGCGGCGGGTTCCGCGGCTGTGCCTTGCGCTGCCGGCACCCACGGCGGCGCTGGCGGGCGGCGTGCTGCTGGCCTGGGCGTACGCCGTGTTCAGCGGCTGGGGCGTGCCCGCGCAGCGCACCGTGTGCATGCTGGCGGCCGTGGCGCTGCTGAGGCTGTCCGGCCGGCGCTGGCCGTGGCCGCAGGTCTGGCTGCTGGCCTGTGCGGTCGTCGTGCTGTTCGATCCCTGGGCGCTGTTGCAGGCGGGCTTCTGGCTCAGCTTCGTGGCGGTGGCGGTGCTGTTTGCTTCTGATTCGATAGCAAGGGAGGCAATGAATACGCCGGCAGCGGGCCGATTTGTATCGATGTTGCGCGAGCAGTGGGTGGTCACGCTGGCCCTCACGCCGCTCACGCTGCTGCTGTTCGGGCAGGTGTCGGTGGTGGGCCTGCTGGCCAATCTGGTGGCGATTCCATGGATCACGCTCGTGGTCACGCCGCTGGCGCTGGGCGGCACCGTGTGGTCGCCGTTGTGGTCCGCCGCGGCGTGGTCGGTGCAGCCGTTCGCCGCGCTGCTGCAGTGGTTGGCCGCGTTGCCCTGGGCGTCGCTGTCGTTGCCGGCAGCGCCTGTGTGGGCGGGTGTGGCCGGCGTGGCGGGCGGCACGCTGCTGGCTTTGCGTGGCCCCTGGCCGTTGCGCACGCTGGGCCTGCCGCTGCTGGTTCCTGTGCTGTTGTGGCAACCGCAGCGCCCGCCGCCGGGCCAGTTCGAATTGCTGGCTGCCGACGTGGGACAGGGCCAGGCGGTGCTGGTGCGCACGGCTAATCACGCCATGCTGTACGACGCAGGCCCACGCTACGGGCTGGAGAGCGATGCCGGCGACCGCGTGCTCGTGCCGCTGCTGCGTGCCCTGGGAGAGCGCATCGATCTGCTGATGCTGAGCCACCGCGACACCGACCACACCGGCGGTGCGGCAGCTGTGCTGGCGCAGCAGCCGCAGGCGGGGTTCATGGGGTCGATCGAAAACGAACACGCCCTGCAGCAGCTTCGCCCGGCCGTGCCCTGCGTGGAAGGCCAGCGCTGGTCGTGGGATGGTGTGCTGTTCGAAGTGCTGCATCCGCATGAGGCCCAGGCGCCCGATGTGCCCGCATTCCTTTCCCTGCCCGCCGCCGGGCCGCGTGCCGCCGTGCGGCCCAACACGCTGAGCTGCGTGCTGCGGATCACGTCCGCCGCGCCGCCGCAGGGCAAGGCCGCTTCGGCGCTGCTGGTGGGCGATATCGAGCATGCGCAGGAAGCGGCCTTGCTGGCACGCGGCCTGGTGGCGCCGGTCGATGTGCTGCTGGTGCCCCACCATGGCAGCAAGACCTCGTCGAGCGCGGCATTCCTGGATGCGGCCCGTCCCTGCACCGCGCTGGTGCAGGCCGGCTACCGCAACCGCTTCGGCCATCCGGCACCCGAGGTGGTGGCGCGGTATCGCGAGCGGGGCACGGTGCTGCTCGATTCGCCACGCTGCGGCGCCGCGAGGTGGGCATCGGAGGCGCCGGGCCAGTGGCGATGCGAGCGCGAAGCGGCGCGCCGCTACTGGCACCACACACCCGCTCCTTTGCCGTAGCGGCGGGCCGGATGGAGGGGCCACGGTATGCGGGCGCTCCGTGTCTTTCATCTCTGTTCTTCGCGGCCGATGGCGGAGTCGCGAAAGTCGCCTGAACCCGGCTCACAACTTGCTATGCTGGTTACAGGAGGCACCAGTTATGCAGAAGTTCGATGAGATGTACACGATGCTGCCGTTCGACGGCAGCGACGTGCGCCCCCACTACAAGCGCTACGGCCAGTGGTTGTCAGGCCAGCCGGCCGAGGCCATGCAGGCGCGGCGCGCCGAAGCCGAGATGATTTTCCGCCGCGTGGGCATCACCTTCGCGGTGTACGGCGCCAAGGACGAGGACGGCGCGGGCACCGAGCGGCTCATTCCCTTCGACCTCATTCCCCGCATCATTCCCGCGCACGAGTGGGCACGCATGCAGCAGGGGCTGGTGCAGCGCGTGACGGCGCTGAACCGCTTCATCCACGACGTCTACCACGGCCAGGACATCCTGCACGCGGGCATCGTTCCCTCCGATCTGATCCTGAAGAACGCCCAGTACCGGCCCGAGATGGCCGGCGTCGACGTGCCGCGCGACCTGTACGCGCACATCGCGGGCATCGACATCGTGCGGGCCCCCGACGCCAGCGGCAACGGCATTTACTACGTGCTCGAAGACAACCTGCGCGTGCCGTCGGGCGTGTCGTACATGCTGGAAAACCGCAAGATGATGATGCGGCTGTTTCCCGATCTGTTCCGCACGCACCGTGTGGCGCCCGTCGCCCACTATCCCGATCTGCTGCTGGACACCCTGCGTGCCAGCGCCCCGGCCGCCACGGCGCAGCCGACGGTGGTGGTGCTCACGCCCGGCATGTACAACAGCGCCTACTTCGAACACGCCTTCCTGGCCCAGCAGATGGGCGTGGAACTGGTCGAAGGGCAGGACCTGGTGGTCAAGGACAACTTCGTCTACATGCGCACCACGCGCGGCTTTCAGCGCGTGGACGTGATCTACCGCCGCGTGGACGACGATTTTCTCGACCCCAAGGTGTTCCGCTCCACGTCCACGCTGGGTTGCGCGGGCCTCATGAACGCCTACCGCGCGGGCAACGTGACGATCTGCAACGCCGTGGGCACGGGCATTGCCGACGACAAGTCGGTCTACCCCTATGTGCCCGACATGATCCGTTTCTACCTGGGCGAAGAGCCCATTCTTGCCAACGTGCCCACCTGGGTTTGCCGCAAACCTGACGACCTGGCGTACGTGCTCGATCACCTGCACGAGCTCGTCGTGAAGGAAGTGCACGGCGCTGGCGGCTACGGCATGCTCATCGGCCCGGCCGCCACCAAGGCGGAGATCGAAGACTTCCGCGCCGCGGTGCTGGCCAACCCGTCGGGCTACATCGCTCAGCCCACGCTGTCGCTATCGAGCTGCCCGACGTATGTGGAATCGGGCATCGCCCCGCGCCACATCGATCTGCGCCCGTTCGTGCTGAGCGGGCAGAAGGTGCAGATGGCCGCCGGCGGCCTGACCCGCGTGGCTCTCAAGGAAGGATCGCTCGTCGTGAATTCATCGCAGGGCGGGGGCACCAAGGACACCTGGGTGCTCGGGGAAGAAGGGAGCGTTGCATGAAGACGCATGCCCTTCGATATTTCTGTGCATTGCGCCATTGCACGCATTTGCAGGTGGTTCGTGAAGTTTCTGGTTGGGAGAACGCATGCTGAGCCGCACCGCCGATCATCTGTTCTGGATGTCCCGCTACACCGAGCGCGCGGAAAACACCGCACGCATGCTCAACGTGAGCTACGAGACGTCGCTGCTGCCACAGTCCGCCGCCGTGGCGCAGGAAAGCTGGCTGGGCCTGCTGTCGATCAGCGAGCTCATTCCGGCCTACACCGCGCGGCATGGCGAGGTGACGCGCGAAGGGGTGCTGGAGTTCATGGTGCGCGATGGAGACAACCCGTCGTCCATCCTTTCGTGCCTGCGCGCGGCCCGCGAGAATGCCCGTGCCGTGCGCGGCTCGCTCACTACCGAAGTGTGGGAGACGCAGAACCAGACCTGGCTGGAGTTGCATCGCCAACTGGAAGGCACGTTGTTCGAGCGCGATCCGGGCCAATTCTTCGAATGGGTCAAGTACCGCTCGCACCTGTCGCGGGGCGTGACGCTGGGCACCATGCTGCAAGACGAAGCGTTTCACTTTCTGCGGCTGGGTACGTTCCTCGAGCGTTCGGACAACACGGCGCGGCTGCTGGACGTGAAGTTCCACGCAGTGCAGAGCGACTTCCACGGCTCGGTGACGCGCGACCGCAGCCGGGCCGCGCCGCAGGAGTTCGACTTCTATCACTGGAGCGCTATTTTGCGCAGCGTGTCGGCCTTCGAGGTGTACCGCCGCGTGTACCGCGACGTCATCACGCCCGAGCGCGTGGCCGACCTGCTCATCCTGCGCCGCGACATGCCGCGCTCCCTGCACGCCAGCCTGCACGAGGTGGGCGAGAACCTGGCGGTGGTCGCCAACGACCAATCGTCCGAAACGCAGCGCAAGGCAGGCCGGCTGCTGGCCGACCTGCGCTATGGCCGCATCGACGAAATCCTGTCCACCGGACTGCACGCGTACCTGACGCAGTTCCTGGACCGGGTGAACGAGCTGGGCGCGGGCATCAGCCGCGACTTCCTGGTGCCGGTGCCGGCCTGAAGCCAGCGCAGCCGCAGCGCTGGCGCGGCGTGCGCTGACCGCCGCGCCGCGTCAAGGCGCAGCACCCGCAGCGGCACCGCCGGCCACGGACGTTCGTGCCTGGGGCTTGCACTCGGGCACGGCGCGGTTCACGGGAGCACTCGGCAAGCCATGGGACTGCATGGACATGGACTCCATCTCGCCCGACGCGCGGGCGCAGAGCAGTTCGGCCACCACCTCGGCCCGCGTGCGGACTGGGGTGGCGTCGGCGGCAACGGCCATCTGCAGGGGCGCAGCAGCAGCGGCGGTGACATGGGCGCCGGCCTCTGGCGAAGGCTGGATCTGCGCCATCGCTGCGGAAGCGGCGGCAAGAGAACAGAGCGCGTAAAGGGCGACGGCCGTGCGGAATGGGGTCAGGCCTGAGCGGGTGAAAAGGGTCGGCATGGAAGGCTCCTTGGGGCAGTTTGGAAAGGGTCGGAACGGCGTTCTGCCTTCCGTGCCTCCAATGTGCCCACCCGGGCTTTTTGCCGCGACCCGATTGCGACGAATGCGCCGCCGAGGCGCGTGAACTGCTGCCTTACGGCGTGAATGAATGCCATATGACTGCGGCTGGGTGGGATCCATGGGTGCCATCCCCGGCTGCATTGACGCGCTGGCCTCCCTTTAGGTGGGTCGCCACATCAGTCGCCGCGGTGGTGCGATCATGGTCAGAATCGGAGCGAAAGCTCCTCCTTACCTTTCTATTCATCGCCAATGACCGCGACCAGCCAAGCACAAGGAATGCCGCCCGAGGTCTCGCGGCTGATCTCCGCCGTCTCATCCGTGATCGGGACGACAGAGGTTGAAGTCGACAAAACCTACCTTCCAGAAGTACAGGTGTCAGATCTTTCTCTGCCTGGTGCATATGCAGACCTGCCGATCGCAATGCTCCGCCGCTCAAAAGGTGCGCTTCCAGAAGAACAACTTCTTTCCATCAACTTTAGGATAGAAAGAAATGAAGCGGGACTGAAGGCGTTGGAGTTTCTCTCGTGGTGGGTAAGGGACCAATCGAGCGGGGGATCGAACATGCAGATTCGCTCGATTGGCCTTCCTCCAATCGCCGGCGATCGAAAACAACTGGGCTCGACCCTTCGTTTCACGATCGATTGGTTTTACGCCAGTGCAACAAGCAATATGCAAGAAGTGCTCGCAGCAATGGGAGCGAAAGCGAAAGAGCTTGAGCTAGCGGTGAAACTCTACGGCGCCGCGTTCTAGCACGCGCTCGGCGAATCTGCATCGGCTATCCCTGCTGACAACGTCGGGTAAGTCGATTTTTGATTAGCAGCTGTAGCGATGTCATCGTCGTGAGCGCTCCATAGCCGTTGATGAAGCATTGAAGCCAAGCTTCGCAAAAAATTCTGCAGCGCCCGGTCGCCCGGCCCGAAGCACCCAAGTGATGTCTGGTGCAGATGCGATCAGGCTTTCAACAAACGCCTGGCCGACACCCCGCCGCCGATACTGCTCCGCGACCACGACCATCGACACGTACCCGTTAGAGATTTCGTCGGTGATCGCACGCGCGAAGCCCACGATTTGCTCATCTTCCACCGCGACCATTGCTCGCTGTGAGGCCGAAATCAAACGGCTGAATTCGGGGGCGCTACCGATTCGATGGGCCCATCCGCTGGTCATCAACAAGTGGCGGACCGACTCGAAATCGGGAGCAACAATGCTGCGAATTTGCATACCTGCTCCTTACGAAGTTCAGGAGATTGTGCCGTCCGCTCCTGTTTGGGTTTGCGCATTGCTATACCCGGCAAGCCGCGTACACGAAGCAAATTTTTTGGGTGGTGGGATTCATCTAGACAAGGTCGAAAAGTCTGCTTGAGACGGATTCTGGGGGCCAGCGTCAGTGCGAGGCAGCGCATGTTCGATGACTCAGCCGCGACAGACTGCTTAGAATCTTCGTCGCTCAAAAACCATCTGCTTTTGTCATGCATTCCATCAACGGTTGGACCGTGGTGCGCAAGCTGCTTGTCGCAGCCGCACTCTGCGCCACAGCCAGCGCACACGCCACTTACACCCTGTACGTCTACGAATCAGCGGGCGATGTCGTCACGCAGGGAAGTGGAGCTGTCAACACCGCAGGCCTCACCCTGCTCGGGAGCCCTGGGAATTTCGTCGCCGATGTGTGGGCGAATACTGCGCGCCTTACCGTCGGCACTGGCTCTTCCGCGCTGTGGCAAGGCATCAGTGGGCCTACAAATTTCGGAGGGCCTGCCGTCGGGTTCAGCAGCACGAACAACACGGGTCCTTTTATCGGAGTATTTGGGTCGAACAGTACGATTCGCCTCCCCACGGGCTACGTCTCTGGGACTCCTTTGCAAAACTCCAGCCGGTGGAATGGGCGAAGCCTTGCGAGCATGGGTTTGAACCCGGGCACATACACGTACAGTTGGGGCGCCGGACCTACCAGCGACAGCTTCACGGTGTTAATCGGTACGGCCCCTCCGCTGCAGCCACAGTCGATCACCTTCACGGCCCCAGGCGCTCAAGTGCTGGCTCGAGCCTTACGGTGACCGCAACCGCCTCATCAGGCTTGCCTGTCAGCTTCAGCACGGCCACGGCAACTGTGTGTACGGTCAGCCCGAGCGGGGTGGTGACGCTGATCAGTGCAGGCACTTGCACTCTCAACGCCGACCAGGGCGGCGATGGGTCTTTCTCTGCCGCGCCGCAGGTGCAGCAGACCTTTGCAGTTGCCGCAGTCCCCATCACGCCTGCCACTCCTGGCGCCCCGGCCAGCATTCCGACCCTCTCGGAATGGAGCGTCGTGCTTCTGACGTCGCTAGTGGCAATGTTTGGGCTTGCACGGACGCGACGGCGTGGATAGTTATGCTTCATGGGCAAGGTTCAGCCCGCACACTGGGGCGGAATCCTGAAAGCCACTCGGTTTCTGCGGTGGAGCCTTCACAACAAAAAACCGCCCCGGCTGTTCGATATGCCTACTCTCCATGATGGATAAATTCTTGCTGCAGCAGCAGGTGCTAGAAAGACTCGGCCAAGATCTGCACCAAGCCGAACAGGCAGTGCGGTCGGCCCATGAAACCGCGACCCACGAAGAAAACGTCGCCGAAAACAAATACGACACACTGGGACTCGAAGCCGCCTACCTGGCCGCCGGCCAAGCTCGGCGCGCCGAAGCCATCCGCCAAGCGATGGCGAGTTGGCGTCAATTCCACCCGCGCCCCTACGACGCAAGCAACGGTATACGGCTTGGCGCGCTGGTCTGCCTTGTTGATGTCGACGACAAGCAGCAACGTCTCTTTCTCGGTCCCGATGGGGGCAGCATGACGTTGGACTGCGGCGCTCAGTCGGTTCAGGTCATCAGCAGCGATGCCCCCTTGGGCAGGGCCATGCTGGGTAAATGCGTGGGCGATGATGTGTCGTTAAAAGTCGCTTCAGCCCGGCAGCAGTTTGAAGTGCTGTGGGTTCATTAAGCCGTCAGGAAATTCACGCCGAATTGGGCAAAAACGGTGAGGCGCCATCAGGCAGGGCCAGATACTCCCATGGTCCAGGTATTTCGCAGGCCCTGCTGGGCCCATCACATGAGCGAACATTAGGAATAACAAATGAGTTCAGCCAGCGCCGCAATGCTTCTGGTCCGTTTTCTCGGCCTTATAGCGCTACTTTTTGGTTCGCTTTGGCTGGTAACCCTTCTTAGTGCCGTCGCGATCTCACTCGGCGGCGCTCCCGACTGGATGACATCAGCTATCTGGGGCTACACGGCGCAAGGCCTGCTTTCCGGGCCCATTTGGTTCGTTGCTGGCTTTGTTTTGCTGAACAGGTCGAAATCCATTGCAGCATTTGTCGCCAAAGGCACTGACAGTCATGGGAACTAACCCATCCTTACAGCGGATGACCAATGGCGTGGCTTATGCCAATACATTGCGCGCTGCTTTCCAGGGCTCACTGGCAGAGACGCAGATCCTGAACCTGGAGCGCACAGCGCTTGAGTTTGTGAGTGCAGGTGCTCAAGCGACGTCAAGCTTGAACCCCTGCAGTTCGCTTCAATTATCAGTGTGGACAAAGCACAGTTTGTGGCCCTCTGGGTCCAAGCAGTAGGCGGCATAGAAGTCAGCTGCGTACCGAGGTCGTATTCCGGGCGCACCGAGATCCGTCGCTGAATTGGAGAGTGCCACCGTCCAAGCAGCATCTACGACGGTCGGTGAAGCACACAGAAAACTCACCTGCGAACCATTGGCTGTGCTCGACGGTTCGCCGTTGATGGGCTCATTCACGACGAACTGTGGCCATCGTGTATCCGGCCTGCGCCATATCACGCCCGCTGGGCCGATGTCCTCCAAATCAGTCGTTCGAGACAGGCCAAGCTCTGCGAGCACCACGTCGTAGAACGCAACCATCGCCCGGAGGTCTCGAACGCCGATCTGAATGTGCGCGTACATGTCGTGAGGGTCGTTAAGGGGGCGCTATGTGGAAACGCGTGATTTGAAACAGAGAAATCTCATATACGCAATGCGGCCCTGGAGCGCAGGCGCATTTCAACCGCCTTGCCCAACATGACGTGATGGGCCTCAGGCGTTGAGTCTGGCAAGCCGAACCATCACACAGGCGGTTTGGCAGGAAAACGGTTCGGAGCCATTAGCCGCCGCGCTGGCGCTTTTGCTCGCGCAGCATGAAGAGGTACAGGCTCTCGACCTTCTCCCGCGCCCACGGCGTCTTGCGCAGGAATTTCAGGCTTGACGCTACGCTAGGGTCGCTTTGAAAGCAGCGCAGCGCCACGCGGTCGGCCAGCCCCGCCCAGCCGTAGTAGTCGTGCAGCGCGACCACGATGGCTTCGAGGGTGAGGCCGTGCAGCGGGTTGCGCGGTTGCTGAGCGGACTGCTGGGACGGCGCGGCGGGGGATGGCGGGGTTTCGCGGGATGCGCCGGGCTGGCCGGATTCGGGGACTTCGGGTTCAGTCATGGCAGGAGCATACGGCCCGTGTGGCCGGCCTGGCACGGCGCTGCAGGTATCGGCATGAAAAAAGGCTCCAGCGCATATTTCACTAGGGTAGTGTGCTATTAAAAATATAGCAATCGATCAAAACCGAAAAGGGCGGCCGTCATATCTGCATGTGCTTTTCACCCGCGAACAGCTCAGCTGCCCAGTCCACGAAGGCGCGCACCTTGGCGCTCAGGTGCCGGTTGGGCGGGTACACCACATAGACCGGTATGGGCGGTATGTACCAGTCGGGCAGCAGCCGCACGAGGCTGCCGCGCTCCATCAGGTGGGCGGCCTGGAACATCGTGATCTGGCCCACGCCGCGCCCGGCCACCAGGGCCGCCGAATAGGCGTTGGATTCGTTCACCGCCAGTTGCGACGGGCCGGTGATCTCGATCATCTTTCCGTCGCGCACGAACTCCAGCGGGTAGCGGCGCGTGGACAGGGGCGAGAAATAGATCACGCTCTTGTGGTCCGTCTCCAGGTCCAGCGGGTGATTGGGCATGCCGTGGCGTTCGAGGTACGAGGGCGAGGCGACGGTCACGAACTCCAGGTTGCCGATGCGGCGCGCCACCAGCGACTGGTCGGTCAGCTCTCCGCCACGGATCACGCAATCGACGTTGTCGCCGATCAGGTCCACCGGCCGGTCGCTCACGCCCAGGTCGATCTGGATGTCAGGAAAGCGCGCCTGGAACTCTTCGAGCCGCGGAATGATGAGCAGCCGCGCCACCGACGAGCCCACGTCCACCCGCAGCCGGCCGCTCGGCGTGGCGCGCGCGTGCGTCATGCTGGCCTCGATGTCGTCGAAGTCGGCCAGCAGGCGCACGGTGCGGTCGTAGTAGGCCGCGCCGTCGGCGGTGACCGTCACGCGGCGCGTGGTGCGATTGAGCAGCTTCACGCGCAGCCGCGCCTCCAGCGCCTGCACGTGCTTGGTGATGGTGGCCTTGGGCAATTGCAATGAATCGGCAGCGCGCGTGAAGGTGCCGGCCTCCACCACCCTCGCGAATATCCGCATGGCCTGGATCTGGTCCATGGGTTCTCCTTCTCTCTCTGGCCCCGAATGGGGCCAGGGAATTCTCACACGGGCAAAGGCCGGCGATTGTTGTGCAATCGGAAACAGAGCTGTGGCGTTTGGCTGGTTTATTGTGGGCGTTCGCGTCGCTACATTTCACATCACCCGGTCTTGTCCGGTCACCGCCATGTCCAGCACCCAACCTACATCGTCCTCATTGTCCACCTGCACCGACACCACCATTGAGGTGGCCAAGGGGCAGGAAGTGGCCGTGCGCATGTATGGCCGCAAGAAGCCGAAAGAAACACTGCCACTGGTGGTGCATTTTCATGGCGGCGCTTTCGTGGCGGGCGATCTGGACAACGGCTGCACGGTAGGCCAACTGCTGGAGCGCGCCGGCGCGCTCGTGGTTTCGGTCGCATACCCGCTTTCGCCCGACCATCCGTTTCCCCAACCGGTGGATGCAGGATACGCCGTGCTCAAGTGGGTGCATAAGCACCGTACCCGCCTGGCGGGTCCTGGCGCCAGCGTGTATGTGGCTGGCGAAGAGGCGGGCGGCAACCTGGCCGCCGGCGTGGCGCTGATGGCGCGCGACCAGGCCCATCCGCCGCTGGCGGGGCAGATTCTTCTGTCGCCCATGCTCGATCCCTGCGGTGGCACGCCTTCGGTTCGCGCCGCCATGGGCGAATCGACGGCCTGCAAGTGGGCCGACGGCTGGCTGCAGTTCCTGCGCTGCACCCGCGATGCCGAGCACCCCTATGCCGTGCCCGCAATGGCCCAGCGCCTGGCGGGCCTGCCGCACACCCTGGTGCTGGTGGGCGATGACGATCCCATGCGTGACGAAGCCCTGGCCTATGCCGCCCGATTGCAGGCGGCGGGGCTGGAGGTCACGCGGCACATGTTTGCCAAGGCAAACCAATGGCCCGACGCGCTGCTGCAGTCCGGCATTGGTCAGTGCCCCTGTGCGCTCGAGGTTCAGGCGCAGTTCCGCCTTTTCTTCGAGGCCACCCGATGTACCGCCCCATCCTGACACCCCACTGATTGCCCACTGACCGCTGACCGCGGTGTGCGTTGACTTCAACGGTGGTTGAGGTTCGATACTGCGCACCGCCGTTCGAAGCGGCACCCCGTTGTTTCCTGCTTTTTCTGGCCATTGCGTGCCGGAAGGGGCGTGCTTTGCCCGATCGATTTCACGTTTTTTGCTGTTTGAACACACCCGGAGGACTTCCACCATGAACCCGCAACAACCCATGCCTTCCCGTCGCCGCTGGTGGGCTGCCGCCGGCGCTGCAGCTGCCATTGCCGCCGCAGGCGGTGCCGTCTTCGGCTTGCAGACCTCGCACGCCGAATCCCCCAATCCCCAGGCCGCGCCGCCTGCCGTGCCGGTGTCGGTGGCGGCCGTGCTGCAGCAGGAGATCGCGCTGTGGGACGAGTTCTCGGGCCGCCTCGAAGCGGTGCAGCGCGTGGACATCCGCCCCCGCGTGGGCGGCGCCGTGCAGGCCGTGCACTTTCGCGAAGGCTCGCTGGTGAAGCAGGGCGACCTGCTCGTCACCGTGGACCCCGCGCCGTATGCCGCTGAAGTGGACCGCGCCGAGGCGCAGGTCGTCGCCGCACAGGCCCGCGTGTCCTACACCCGCAGCGAAATGGAGCGCGCCACCCGCCTGTGGGAAGAACGAGCCATCGCCCAGCGCGAGCACGACGAGCGCGTGAACGCCCAGCGCGAAGCCGACGCCAACCTGCGCGCCGCGCAAGCCGCACTGCAGACCGCGCGCCTGAACCTGGGCTACACGCAAGTGCGCGCTCCGGTCTCCGGCCGCGTGGGCCGCATCGAAGTGACGGTGGGCAACCTGGTGGCCGCCGGCGCCGGCGCGCCGATCTTGACGACCCTGGTGTCGGTCAGCCCGATCTACGCGAGCTTCGACACCGACGAGCAGATCGTGGCGAAGGCGCTGGAAGGCCTGCGCTCGGGCAAGAGCGCCCGCACGCTCATCGAGAGCATTCCCGTGCAGATGGGCACCGGTACGGCGGGCGGCACGCCGCACACCGGCCACCTGCAGCTGATCGACAACCAGGTCGATGCCCGCAGCGGCACGGTGCGCGTGCGCGCAGTGTTCGACAACGCCGACGGCGTGCTCATGCCCGGCCAGTTCGCTCGCATTCGCATGGGGCAGGTCAAGAACACGCAGGCCGTGCTCATCAACGAGCGCGCCGTGGGCACTGATCAAAACAAGAAGTACGTGATGGTGGTGGGCGAAGGCAACAAGGCCGAGTACCGCGAAGTGCAGCTGGGCGCGCCGGTGAACGGCCTGCGCGTCGTCACCTCGGGCCTGAAGGCCGGCGAGCGCATCGTCGTCAACGGCCTGCAGCGCGTGCGCCCCGGTGCCCAGGTCGCCCCGCAGGACGTGCCCATGACGGCCAAGGCCGAACTGGGTGGCGAGGCGGCGCAGCAGGCCCGCACCGCCGCCAAGCAGCCCGCAGCGTGATTGCGGAGCGCCAAGAAAGAACGCCATGAATCTCTCCCGCTTTTTCATCGACCGCCCCATCTTCGCCGGGGTGCTGTCGGTGCTCATCTTCCTGTCCGGCCTGATCGCGCTGCGCGCGCTGCCGATCTCGGAATATCCCGAGGTCGCGCCGCCTTCCGTGGTGGTGCGCGCCCAGTATCCGGGCGCCAACCCGAAGGTGATCGCCGAAACCGTGGCCACGCCGCTGGAGGAATCCATCAACGGAGTGGAAGGCATGCTCTACATGGGCAGCCAGGCGACCACCGACGGCGTGATGACCCTCACCGTCACCTTCCAGCTGGGCACCGACCCCGACAAGGCGCAGCAACTGGTGCAAAACCGCGTCTCGCAGGCCGAGCCGCGCCTGCCCGAGGAAGTGCGCCGCCTGGGCATCACCACCATCAAGAGCGCGCCGGACCTCACAATGGTCGTGCACATGGTGTCGCCCAACGGCCGCTACGGCATCGACTACCTGCGCAACTACGCCGTGCTCAACGTGAAGGACCGGCTCGCCCGCATTCCCGGCGTGGGCCAGGTGCAGATCTTCGGCGGTGGCGACTATTCGATGCGCGCCTGGCTCGACCCGCAGAAGGTCGCGCAGCGCGGCCTGTCGGCCGCCGACGTGGTGTCTGCCATCCGCGGGCAGAACGTGCAGGCCGCCGCCGGCGTGGTGGGCCAGTCACCCGGCCTGCCCGGCGTGGACATGCAGCTGTCGATCAACGCGCAGGGGCGCCTGCAGACCGAAGAAGAGTTCGGCGACATCATCGTCAAGACCGGCAGCGACGGCGCGGTGACGCGCCTGCGCGACGTGGCCCGGCTGGAGCTGGGCGCGGCCGACTACTCGCTGCGCTCGCTGCTCAACAACGATCCGGCTGTCGGCATGGGCGTGTTCCAGGCGCCAGGCTCCAACGCGCTCGACATCTCCTCGAACGTGCGCAAGACGATGGCCGAGCTGCAAAAGAACATGCCCGAGGGTGTGGAGTTCCGCATCGCCTACGACCCGACGCAGTTCGTGCGCGCTTCCATCAAGTCCGTGATCCAGACGCTTTTGGAAGCCGTGGCGCTGGTCGTGATCGTGGTGATCCTGTTCCTGCAGACGTGGCGCGCGTCCATCATTCCGCTGCTGGCGGTGCCGGTGTCGGTGGTGGGCACGTTCGCGGTGCTGCACCTGCTGGGCTTTTCGATCAACGCGCTGTCGCTGTTCGGCCTCGTGCTGGCCATCGGCATCGTGGTGGACGATGCCATCGTGGTGGTGGAGAACGTGGAGCGCAACATCGAGGCGGGGCTCACCCCGCGCGAGGCCACCTACCGCGCCATGCGCGAAGTGTCCGGCCCCATCATCGCCATCGCGCTGGTGCTGGTGGCCGTATTCGTGCCGCTCGCGTTCATCAGCGGCTTGACGGGCCAGTTCTACCGCCAGTTCGCGGTGACCATCGCCATCTCGACGGTGATCTCGGCGATCAACTCGCTCACCTTGTCGCCCGCGCTCAGCGCCTTGCTGCTCAAGGGCCACCACGAGCCCAAGGACGCCCTGACGCGCGGCATGGACCGCGTATTGGGCGGGTTCTTCCGCCGCTTCAACAGCGTGTTCCACCGCGGCTCCGAGGCTTATAGCGGCGGCGTCAAGCGCGTCATCGGCCGCAAGGCACTGATGCTGGTGATCTACGCCGCGCTGGTGGCGGCCACCTGGGGCCTGTTCAAGATCGTGCCGGGCGGCTTCGTGCCCGCGCAGGACAAGCAGTACCTGGTGGGCTTCGCGCAGTTGCCCGACGGCGCCACGCTGGACCGCACCGAAGACGTGATCCGCCGCATGGGCGAGATCGTCAAGAAGAACCCCAATGTGGAAGACGCCATCGCCTTCCCGGGCCTGTCGATCAACGGCTTCACCAACAGCTCCAACTCCGGCATCGTGTTCGTCACGTTGAAGCCCTTCGCCGAGCGCGGCCGGGCCGACCAGAGCGGCGGCGCCGTGGCGGGCCAGTTGAACCAGGCGTTCGGCAGCATCCAGGACGCGTTCATCGCCATGTTCCCGCCGCCTCCCGTGGCGGGCCTGGGCACCACCGGCGGCTTCAAGCTGCAGATCGAAGACCGGGCCTCGCTGGGCTACGAAGCCATGGACGCCGCCGTGAAAGCCTTCATGGCCAAGGCGTACCAGACGCCGGAACTCGCGGGCCTCTTCACCAGCTGGCAGGTCAACGTGCCGCAGCTGTACGCCAACATCGACCGCACCAAGGCGCGGCAGCTGGGCGTGCCGGTGACCGACATCTTCGAGACGCTGCAGATCTACCTGGGCAGCCTGTACGCCAACGACTTCAACCAGTTCGGCCGCACGTACAGCGTGCGGGTGCAGGCCGATGCGGCCTACCGTGCTCGGGCTGAAGACGTGGGCTTGCTGAAGGTGCGCTCGACCACCGGCGAGATGGTGCCTCTGTCGGCGCTGATGAAGCTCGAACCCAGCTTCGGGCCTGAGCGTGCGATGCGCTACAACGGCTTTCTGTCGGCCGACGTGAATGGCGGGCCCGCGCCCGGCTTCTCTTCGGGCCAGGCGCAGGCCGCCATCGAACGCATCGCTGCCGAGACGCTGCCGCAGGGCATCGGCTTCGAATGGACCGAGCTGACCTACCAGGAAATCCTGGCTGGCAATTCCGCCGTGCTGGTGTTCCCCATCGCGATCCTGCTGGTGTTCCTGGTGCTGGCCGCGCAGTACGAAAGCCTGACGCTGCCGATCGCCATCATCCTGATCGTCCCCATGGGCCTGCTGGCCGCCATGACGGGCGTGTGGCTCAGCGGCGGGGACAACAACGTGTTCACGCAGATCGGGCTCATCGTGCTGGTGGGGCTGTCGGCGAAGAACGCCATCCTGATCGTGGAGTTCGCCCGCGAGTTGGAGTTTGCCGGGCGCACCCCCGTGCAAGCCGCCATCGAGGCGAGCCGCCTGCGGCTGCGCCCCATCCTGATGACGTCGCTGGCGTTCGTGATGGGCGTGCTGCCCCTGGTGCTCTCCACCGGCGCCGGCGCCGAGATGCGCAGCGCGATGGGCGTGGCGGTGTTCGCCGGAATGATCGGGGTGACGGCATTCGGCCTGTTCCTGACGCCGGTGTTCTATGTGGCGCTGCGCCGCATGGCCGGCAACCGGCCGCTGCAGCAGCATGGCAGCCACACGCCGCCGCTGGCCGATGCCGGCACCGGTAACGGCCCTGGTGCCGTGGCCCACCCCGTGCTGGCATCGCCACGCGGGCATGACGAATGAGTGAGCGAAGGAGTTTTGCAATGACTGCCCCCTTGAAGTCGATTGATCTGCTGTCCTGGTCGCGCCTCGTGCCGCTGGCGGCGGCCCTGGTGCTGGCCGGCTGCATGAGCAGCCCGGTCGCCCCCGCACCCGAGCATGGCGGCGTGGCCGTGCCGGCCACCTTCAGCGAGGCCGACGGTGCGCGGTCCTGGACCACGGCGCCCCCCGCCGAAGCGCAGCCGCGCGGCGAGTGGTGGCTGGGCTTTCAGGACCCGGTGCTGAACGGCCTGGTGGAGCGGGCGGGCCGCGGCAACACCACCGTGCAGGAAGCCGCCGCGCGGCTGGCCGAGGCGCGTGCGCTGCTGCGCTCGGCCGATGCCAACCGCGCCCCGCAGCTGGGCGTGTCCACCGGTGTGTCGCGCCAGGCGGGCGCCAACACCGCCACGGGCGGACCGGTGCCGGCGACGCTCGCTACCGCCGGCCTGAACGTGTCTTACGAGCTCGATCTGTTCGGCCGCCTTTCGCAGGCCAGCGATGCAGCGCGGCTCGATGCGCAGGCGCGCGACGCGCTGCTGCAGAGCACCCGGCTCATGGTGCAGGCCGATGTGGCGCAGACCTATCTGCAATGGCGGTCGGTGCAGTCCGAGCGCGCACTGGTCGAAGAAAGCCTTGCGGCCTACCGCGACACCCTGCGCCTCACGCAGCGCCGCTACCAGGCCGGCGACGTGGCCGAGCTGGACCTGGCACGCGTGCAGACCGAAGTGGCCGCGACCGAATCCGAGGCGCTCGCGCTGGAGCGCCAGCAGGTGCTGCTGAACAATGCGCTGGCGGTGCTGGTGGGCGATGTGGCGAGCGGTTTCACCGTGGCGCCCGCTGCCAATGGCGGCCCTGCCGCCGAAGCCGTGCTGCCCGTGATTCCCGCGGGCGTGCCCGGCACGGTGCTCGCTCGCCGTCCCGACGTGTCGGCGGCGCAGGCCTCGGTGCTGGCGGCGCAGGCGCGCGTGGGCGTGGCCCAGGCAGCGTGGTTTCCGGCGGTCACGCTGACCGGCAACGGCGGCTATGCCTCGCCTGAGCTGGGCGACCTGTTCAAGTGGTCGGCCCGGTCGTGGGGCATCGGTGCGCTGCTGTCGCTGCCGATCTTCGATGGCGGCCAGCGTGCCGCGCAGGAAGAGGGCGCCCGCGCCCGATTGGAAGGCGCGCTGGCAGCACACCGCGGGCAGGTGCTCACGGCGTTCCGCGAGGTCGAGGACCAGCTGGGCGCGCTGCGCCTGCTGGCCGGCCAGGCCGAGGCCCAGGGCCGCGCCGTGCAGTCGGCCGCACGCGCCACGCAACTGTCGGACTCGCGCTACCGCAACGGCCTGGTGAGCCAGCTCGAACTGCTGGACGCGCGCCGCAGCGAACTGCGCAACCGCCGCCAGGCGCTGCAGGTGCGCACCGCGCAGTACACGGCGACGGTGGGGCTCGTCCGCGCGCTGGGCGGTGGCTGGGGCGATGCCCCGGCGCAGGTGGCTGCCGCACGGCCCTGACCGGTGCGCCGCTGCGGCGGCGGCTGGCGAGGGCGTCTCCCACACGGCCATCGAGGCTGTCGCCCGGCGGGCTGCGCGCCCTGGCGAACGGGCCTATAGTTGCCCGTTGCTGCCGCGCGGCCCCGGCGCCCGCGGCAGGGCTCGCCCCCTTCTTTTCACCCATCCAGTCAGCAGGAGCATTCACACAATGAGTTACCCCAGCACCCGCCTTTTCATCGCAGGCCAATGGCAAGACGCCGCCGACGGCAAGTCCATCGCCGTGCACAACCCCGCCACCGGCAAGGAAATCGGCCGCGTCGCACATGCTGGCAAGGCCGACCTGGACCGTGCGCTGGAAGCCGCGCAGAAGGGCTTCGAAGCCTGGCGCGACATTCCCGCGGTGGACCGTGCCAAGACCATGCGCCGCGCCGCCGCCCTGATGCGCGAGCGCGCCGACGCCATCGCCGCGATCATGGTGCAGGAGCAGGGCAAGCCCCTGGCCGAGGCCCGCGTGGAAACCATGGCCTCCGCCGACATCATCGAATGGTTCGCCGACGAATCGCAGCGCGTGTATGGCCGCATCGTGCCGTCCCGCAACCTGGCCGCGCGCCAGATGGTCGTGAAAGACCCCGTGGGGCCCGTGGCGGCATTCACGCCCTGGAACTTCCCCATCAACCAGGTGGTGCGCAAGATGGCCGCTGCCTTGTCGGCCGGCTGCTCCATCCTCGTGAAAGCGCCTGAAGAAACCCCAGCCAGCCCGGCCGAACTGATCCGCGCCTTCGCCGATGCCGGCGTGCCGGCCGGCACGGTGGGCCTGGTCTACGGCGATCCGGCCGAGATCTCCAACTACCTCATTCCGCACCCGATCATCCGCAAGGTGACCTTCACCGGTTCCACGCCCGTGGGCAAGCAACTGGCCGCACTTGCCGGCAAGCACATGAAGCGCGTGACGATGGAGCTGGGTGGCCACGCACCGGTGATCGTGGCGGAAGACGCCGATGTCGAGCTGGCCATCAAGGCCGCGGGCGGCGCCAAGTTCCGCAACGCGGGCCAGGTGTGCATTTCGCCCACGCGGTTCCTGGTGCATGAAAGCATTCGCGCCGAGTTCGTGGCCGCGCTGTCGCGCCACGCACAGGGCCTGAAGGTCGGCAACGGCATGGCCGAAGGCACGCAGATGGGCCCGCTGGCCAACCCCCGCCGCATCACCGCCATGGCCGACCTGATGGCCGACGCCGTGCAGCAGGGCGCGCAACTGGCCACCGGCGGCGAGCGCATCGGCACCGAAGGCAACTTCTTCCAGCCCACGGTGCTGAACGACGTGCCGCTGTCGGCCCGCATCTTCAACGAAGAGCCCTTCGGCCCCGTGGCCGCGGTGCGCGGCTTCGAGAAGATCGAAGACGCCATCGCCGAAGCCAACCGCCTGCCTTTTGGCCTGGCGGGCTATGCCTTCACGCGCTCGCTCAAGAACGCCCACTTGCTGTCGCAACGCCTGGAAGTCGGCATGCTGTGGATCAACCAGCCCGCCGCGCCTGCGGCCGAGCTGCCTTTCGGCGGCCTGAAGGATTCGGGCTACGGCTCCGAAGGCGGTTCCGAAGCGGTGGAAGCCCACCTGAACACGCGCCTCGTGTCGATCATGAACGTGTGATCGCCACCGGCAGGTGAAAGGGCCGCGCTGCACAGCGCGGCCTTTTTTTTGGCCGGGCCAAGCACGCGGCCCTCGTCGAGGGTGTCCGTCGCGCGAATATCATCGCCCGATGCTCACATTCGCCCAACTGCTCGCGTTCCTTCTCACCGCCTTGCTCATCACGGCCACGCCCGGCCCCGACAACCTGTTGGTGCTGGGCATGGGAATGTCCAAGGGACGTTGGCAGGGCATCGTGTTCGGCCTGGGCTGTGCGCTGGGCTGCCTGAGCCACACGCTGCTGGCGGTGGTGGGCGTGAGCGCGTTGATCGCCGCGTCGCCCGTCGCCTTCACGGCGCTGCGCTGGGTGGGTGGCGCTTACCTGATCTGGCTGGGCATTCAGGCGCTGCGCAGCCCTGGCGCCGGCCGCGTGGATGCGTCGGGTGCCCCGGCACAGTCGCTCCAAAGCCTGTTCTTCAAGGGCATGGTCGCCAATGCGATCAACCCGAAGGTGGTGCTGTTTTTCCTGTCGTTCCTGCCGCAGTTCGTGGTGCCGGCGCAAGGCAACGTGGCCCTGCAGCTCGGCCTGCTGGGGCTGGTATTCACGCTGCAGGCGGCCGTGCTGTTCGGGCTGCTCGGGTACTTTGCCGGCGCCATCGGCGCCTGGCTGAACCGCCGGCCGCGCGCAGGCCTGTGGCTGGACCGGGTGGCCGGCACGGTGTTCGTGGGGCTGGGCCTCAAGATGATCGCGGGCCGGTAAAGGCCCGCGCGCACCCAGGCCAGTCCGTCCCTTCAGAACCGGTATGTACCCGTCATCGAATACGTACGGCGCTGGCCGTAGAAGCAATCGCCCCGGGCCAGGCACTGGGTGATCTGCACCTTGTCCGCCAGGTTGGACACGTTGAACGCCAGGCGCCAGCTGCCGGCGTCATAGGCGGCCATGGCGTCGGCGACGGCGACCGATGGCGTGGTGATGGCGGTGGTGCCGGTCCACTGCGAGCCGGTGTATCGCACGCCCGCGCCCACCGTCCAGCCACCGCGCCCTTCGGCGGCGAAGCGGTGCATGAGCCAGCTGGATGCCGTGTGCTTGGGCACGCCGGCCACCGGCAGGCCCTGGTCGCCGGCGTTGCTGCGCGAGATGACGGCGTCGGTGTAGGCGTAGCCCACCGTCCAGTCCCAGTTGCGGGCCAGGCTGGCGGTCATCTCGGTCTCGAAGCCCTTGACCTTCACCTCGCCGATCTGCAGGCTGTTGAGCGGGTTGGAGGGGTCGTTGGTCTTGCGGTTCTTTTCGCGCAACTGGTACACGGCGGCGTAGGCGCTGATGCCCCGGCCTTCGGGCTGCCACTTCACGCCGGCTTCCCATTGCTCGCCGCGCTGCGGCTTGAAAGGCGTGCCGAAGAAGTCCACGCCGCCCAGCGGCTGGAACGATTCGGAATACCCCACGTATGGCGCCCAGCCGCCATCGGCCTGGTAGGTCGCGCCGATGCGCTTGGTCCAGGCGGTGTCGTCCACGGCGGCAGCGGGGCGGCCCACGGTTTCGGTCTTGGCGCTGTCATGGCGCAGGCCGAGCGTGGCGGTCCAGCGGCCCCAGCGGATCTGGTCCTGGGCGTAAAAGCCCAGTTGGCGCTGCGTGACGTTGGGCTGGCGCACCAGCGCCGAGGCCGAAGGCGCGGTGAAGTTGCCATACACCGGCGCATAGGCGTCGATGCCCGAGATGGTCTGGAACCACGAGGACTGGCTGGTTTCGTTGCGCTGCGCGTCCATGCCGGCGAGCAGCGTGTGCTCGATGGCACCGGCCTGTACCTTGCCTTCGAGTTGCGTGTCCACCAGCAGCAGGCGGCTGGAGTTCACCTGCCACGAGGCATCGCGCAGCAGCGTGCGGTTGTCGGCCTCGAACACCGGGCGCGCCGGGCGGCCGGTGGCGCGGTTGGCGGCGAAGCTGGTGTAGATGCTGCGGTAGTCCACTTCGCTCACCGTGCGGCGCAGGTTCTGGCGCACCGTCCACGTGTCGTTCAGGCGGTGGCTGAACAGGTAGCCCCAGGAATTGTTTTCGGTGTCGAAGGCGTCCCAGCCCGGCTCGCTGATGAAGGTCGAGGTGGGGATCTGGCCGTACGGGCTGGACAGCCGCGTGCCCTGCCACGGGAAGAACCCGATCAGCGAGCCGCTCTTGTCCTTCTGGTGCGTGAACTGCAGCGTGAGCGACGTGGCGGCGTTGGGCTTCCAGGTGAGCGAGGGCGCGAGGATCAAGCGGTCGTCGCTCACGTGGTTGACCTGCGAGTCGCTGTCGCGGCCCACGGCCACCAGGCGGTACAGCCATTCGCCGTCCTGCGTGAGCGGGCCGGTCATGTCGGCGGCGATCTGCTTGCGTGCGTAGTTGCCCAGTTGCACCTGCACTTCGCGCAGGGGCTCGGCCTGCGGACGTTTGCTGGTGAGGTTGAGCACACCGCCCACGCTGCCCTGGCCGTACAGCACGGACGACGGGCCGCGCAGAAACTCCACGCGTTCCAGCAGGTAGGGCTCGGCCTTCGTGTTGTTGTAGGTGCCGTAGGTGCGCAGCAGGCCGTCCTGGTACTGCGTCACATTGCCGCCGCGGGACGAAAAACTGTCCACCCGGCTGTCGAAGTAGTTCGAGACCATGCCGGCGGTGTAGGCCGTGGTCTGGCGCAGGGTCTGCGCGCCCTGGGCTTCGATCTGGTCGCGCGTGACCACGCTGATGGCCTGCGGCGTTTCGATGAGCGGGGTGTCGGTCTTGGTGGCTGAGAGCGCACGCTTGGCGACGAATCCGCTGACGGGCGCGGTCGGGTTTTCCTGCTCGGTGCCGGCCTTGACCGTGACTGGGGCGAGCGTGGTTTCCGCCACGGGTGCGGCGGTTGGCTGGGCCTGTGCGGTTGCTGCTGCCATGCCGCACAGCAGTGCGATGGCGGTGTGCAGGGCGGTGGCCCGCGGCAGGGGGCGGCAGAGGGTGCCATGGGCACGCGGAAGGTAGGAGTGTGAAGGCATTTTGCTACTCATTTGATAGCTATCCAGGCAATGAATACGGCGGCAGGAAGGCTGCTTGGTCTGAAAATGCGGCGCGCAGGGCTCCGCAGCGGTCGCTGCGCGCTGGCAGCGACCGGTCTTCGGTTCGGTGTGGCCTGCCAGCGCAGGCCAGGTGCCGTGGTTAGTGCGCGGCGGGGGCCGGCAGCGCGGGCGATTCCATGCCGGTCGCTTGCACGAAGGTCAGCGTGGTCAGGTAGCTGGCTTCGCCGTACTTGTCACCCGCGTGCTCGCCGGGCTGCTTGTCGCTGTGCTTGACCTCGGCCACGTACTGGCCCTTCCAGGGCAGATCGAAATGCACCGTGCCCTCGGCATTGGTGGCGGCTTCGCGTGCCCAGCCCGAGGGCGACACCAGCATCACCTGCGCCTTGGGCAGCGGCTTGCCGTTGAACACGACGCGCAATTCGCCGGCCTTGCCGGTGGGCACCACATCCAGCGGCGCCGTGGCCGTCACGGGCTGCGCCAGGCTGGCCACCCAGCGTGCCGCGGGGCGCCACAGCAGCGGCGGCAGGCCGGCCTTGGTGCGGTCGATGAGCGGGTACGGTGCCTCGGCGAACAGCGTGTCGGCCGGGGCGGGCAGGGCGTAGGTGAACGCAGTGGCCGTGCGCTGGCCTTCGATGCGCTTGGCCTCGCCGCCGCGCTGCTGCTCCAGCACCGGCACGCCCTTGAACTTGTCGAGCGCGCCGGGCGACTTCTCCAGCAGGCCGTCGGCGTATTCACCGTACTGCACGCGGGCCTGGTTGCCGCTGGTTTCGATCCAGACCTGATGGGCCTGCGCCGCCGTGGCCGCCAGGGTGGACAGCAAGGCAAGGGTGATGGGCTTGAACGAGGATGACATCGAAAGGCTCCTGTAAAAAACAGAGGTTGGAAAAACGGTTTGCTATTGATTTAATAGCTGCTTGCGCAATAAGGACGTGCGCTGAAGGCCGATTTGGCTAAGAAGGCCCGAGGGGCCTTTGCGCACCGGCGCTGCGCTCAGTAGCGCGCCTTGAGCGCCACCGTCACGCGGCGCGGCTCGCCGTAGAAGTTCTGGCGGCCCAGGCTGCCGACCTTCTCGTAGTAGGTCTTGTCGAACAGGTTGTCCACGTTCAGGTTCACCGAGAGCTTGTCGTTGATCTGGTAGGCCACCTGGGCGTTGAACAGCGCGTAGTCGCCCGAGGTCACGCGCAGCGCGCCGCTTTGCGCGAAGAACTCGCTGCGGTAGCTCATGCCGCCGCCCACGCTCACGCCCTGCAGCGCGGGGCTGCGAAAGGCGTAGCGGGTGGACAGGTTCACGCTGTGGCGCGGCGTGATGGGGCTGAAAACCTGGCCCAGTTGCGACACCGGCGCCTGCAGGTACTTGGTGGCGGTGAAGGCGTAGCCGGCCAGCACGTCCCAGCCGGGCGCGACCTGCCCGCTCACCTCGGTCTCGAAGCCTTGCGCGCGCACCTTGCCGCCCGCCACCGAAGCCGTGGGCACGCTCGGGTCGGCCACGGCCCGGTCCTTGTCCAGGATGCGGAAGACGGCGAAGTGCGTCTGCAGGCGCTTGTTGAGGAATTCACCCTTCACGCCCGCCTCGATCTGCGAGCCCGAGCGCGGCGTGAGCAACTGGCCGGCGCGGTCCAGGTTGGACTGCACCACGAAGGTTTCGGCATAGCTCGTGTAGGCCGACAGGTTCTCGTTCAGCTCGTAGATCGCCGCCACGGACGGAATGAACTGCCGCCCCGGGTCGGCCGTGGCCGTGGTCTGGCCCGTGCTCAGCGTGCGCGTTTCGGCTTTGGCCCACGACATCCGCCCGCCCACCAGCACCTTCAGGCGCTCGGCCGCGCTGATCTGCGCCTGGCCATACAGCGCGTTCTCGGTGCGCCGCGTGGCCGTCTGGTAGCCCGGCAGCGCGATGGACGGGTAGGGCAGGTTGTATTGCGGGTTGAACAGGTTGGCGATGCTGGGTGCGCCGAAGGCCGAATTGCCGTCCAGGCTTTCGCTGGTCGTGTGGCTCATGCCCAGCAGCACGCGGTGCGTGCGGCCCAGCGCCGACAGCGGCGAGGTCACGTACAGGTCGTAGTTGCGGTCCTGCACGTCCTGTTGGAAGTTGACGGTCTGCAACTGGTAGTTGCCGTTGGCTGCGAGGGCCGAGTTGGCGCGTGCCGACTGGTAGAGCGATTCGCGGTGCACGTCGCGCGCCGCGAACTTGACCAGGCCGCCGCCCGCCAGCCGGTGCTCCAGCTCGGCGAAGGTGTCGGTGCTGTCCAGGTCCTGGCGATTGGCGGCCAGGCCGGCGAAGGTGGAGCGCGGCACGTCGGGCAGGCGCCCGTCGGCATACGACGGCAGGCCCTGGTCCACCGTGGCGCGGATCTTCTGGCGCGTGTGGCCGACCGACAGCGTGGTGGCCGCATTGATGTCCAACTCCAGCGTGCCGTAGCCAAGCGTCTTGTCGTTCTTGAGCGTATCGACGTAGCTGTCACGGTCGTCCTTCACGGCGACCACGCGGCCGCGCAGCGTGCCGGCGGCATTCAAGGCGCCGGTCAGGTCCACGTCGCCGCGGCGCATGCCCCACGAGCCGGCGGACACGTTGGCGTTCAGGCCCAGGGCCGATTGCGCGCGCTTGCGCACCAGGTTGATGGTGCCGCCCGGCTCGCTCGCGCCCTGCAGCAGGCCGGACGGGCCGCGCAGCACTTCGATGCGGTCGTAGATGGCGGTGTCCATCGCGGTGGCGAAGTTGGCGCCTTGCGGAATCGGCACGCCGTCGAGCAGCACCGCGCCGATGTCGAAGCCGCGCGACTGGATGGTGTTGTAGTTGCCCGCGCCGTCCAGGCGCGTCACGTTGACGCCCGTGGTCTGCTTGACGGCGTCTTCCAGCTTGGTGAGGTTCAGGTCGTCCAGGCGCTGCCGCGTGATCACGCTGACCGACTGCGGCGTCTCGCGCGGCGACTGCACCATCTTGCCCACGCTGATCTCACGGGCGATGTACTGGCCGGAGCCTTCGGTGGCCTCGCCCTGCGGAGCATCGGTCACCTTGACCTCGGGCAGGGCCACGGTGGCGGTGGCGGGCGCAGCCGTCTGGGCGTGTGCGGTGGCCGCAGCCAGCAGCGCGGCCGTGGTGATGGCGTTCAAGGGAGGCAGTCGCATGAAAGGCTTTCTGGCGGTCGGAGAAACAACGTGGAGACATTGGCTTCCCGCGCGCCGGGCCGGCGGGCAGGTGGCTGCAAAAAAATGAAAGCGCGGGCTGGCAGGGCAGCGGCCGGCCCGCTTAAAGCGCCAGCGCCAGCAGGGCCGCGGCCACCGCGACCACGCCCAGCAGGGGCAGGCGGCGCGGCTGCCAGGTCGCGACGGCGGTGGCGCACACGGCGGCCAGCGACAGCGCCATGGTCCACCACGTCACGCTGAGCGGGGCCGTCATATCGCCCGGCCAGCCGACGGCATGCGCGAGCGACAGCGCCAGCAGCGCCCAGCCGATGCGCCGCAGCGTGCGCATCTGGCGCTCGCCGCCGTCGCGGTTCCAGGCGTCTGCGTGGTGGCGGTCCATGCCCAGGGCCAGACCCGACCAGCCGGCAAAGCAGAGAAAGAATTCGAACATGGCGGTCAGGCTCCGGCAGCGGGGGTGGAAGGCGTCGATGGGTTGGAAGGCGCACCGGCGTTCTTGCCGGGGGCAGCGCGGCCTGCGGCGGCGGCCTTCGCGCTGCGCGCCGGGCGCAGGCGCCAGGCCATCCATCCCAGCAGCACGCCAGTGGCGAGGAAGGACAGGTCCATGCCCGCCCACGTCCAGTCGGCGGCCGGCAGCGTCACGCCCAGGTGCGTCTGCGTGGTGAAGGCATTCAGCACCGGCAGGGCGGCGAACACCGCGCCCGCCAGGCCGAGCACCACGCTCCAGCCCCAGCGGTCCGGCCGCACCACGCCGATCAGCAGGCCCAGTCCCCAGGCGCCGAAGAACCACGCCAGCTCGGTGTCGGCGCGGCCCGCCACGTCCAGCGGCACCAGCCGGTTGGATGCGAGAAACACGCCCGTGGCCAGCGGCAGGCCGCCGAGCAGCGCCACGTTGAGGCTGGCCACCAGGCGCTCGCCGCGCTTCAACGGCGGCGCTGCGGCTCCCTTGCGCTGCGCCTGCTGGCGGCGCTTGACGCTCCACAGCACCATGCCGGTGGCGATCATCAGGCTGCCCAGCACGCCGAAGCCGAACAGGCCCCAGCGCATGCCGGGCCCGGCGAAATGGGCCAGGTGCAGGCCGTAGATCACGCGGTAGGTGCGCAGGGCGGGCGAGTCGGGGTCGAGCAGCGCGAGCGTCTCGCCCGTGGCGCCGTCGAAGCGCAGGCGGGCCGGTCCGTATTGCAGGCGGTCGCCATCGTGGCGGGTGATCTCCACCACCGTGCGTTCACCGTCGCTGCGGGCGCTGACGCCGCCGATGCGCGCATCGCCCCAGGTGCGGTGCGCGCTGGCCAGCATCGGCGCCAGGTCGAAGGTGGGCAGCGACTGCGCGGTCTCGGTGGGCGAGCGCCGTGCGCCGCGGGCCGTGGGCGTGTCGCCCTGCAGCTCGGCGAAGTACGCCTGCGAATCCGTGCCCTTCGGCCCCGGGTAGGCGGCGGCGATGCCCGAGGGCATGTACATCGAATGAAAGATCATCAGCCCGCTGAAGGTGATCATCAGATAGAACGGCAGCACCAGCACGCCGGACACGCTGTGTGCGTCGAGCCAGGCGCGCTGCCCGCCCTTGGTGGGCCGGAAGGTGAAGAAGTCCTTGAAGATGCGCCGATGCGTGACGATGCCGGACAGCAGCGCGATGAACATCAGCAGCGTGGCCACGCCCACCACCCAGCGGCCCTCCAGCGTCCAGCGGCCCTTTTGCGCGGTGCGCAGTTCGAAGTGGAAGCGGTAGAAGAACTCGCCGCCCATGGTGTCGCGCGTTTCGATGGCCTCGCCGGTCTGCGGGTTCATCAACAGCGTCTTGAAGCGCCCGCCCTCCTTGCCGCGCCACAGGATGGTGACGCCGGGCTGGCGCTCGTCCGGCAGCCGCATGAACCACTGCGCCACGTCCGGCACCTTGCGGTGCAGCGCCTGCTGCGCGCGCTCGGCCACGTCGGCGCTGGCGGCGGGCAGCCCGTGCAGTTCGGGCCGCATCCAGAGGTTGAGTTCGGTCTTGAAAAAGCTCAGCGTGCCGGTGAAGAAGATGGCGAACAGCAGCCAGCCCAGCACCAGGCCCGACCAGGTGTGCAACCATGCCATCGCCTGGCGAAATCCCTCGCGTTCGGTGGACGGTTTGGCCATCATGCGCCCCCCAGCCAGCGCGGCGCCATCGCCACGGCGCCCAGCGCCAGCGCGGGCATCCCGATGGCGCCCCAGGCGCTCCAGGCCGTGCGCGCATAGAAAGCCCAGGCCACCGCCAGGGCGTACACCAGCCATGCCAGCAACGTGGCCGTGAGCACCGCTTCAACCCGGGGCATGAAAGGCATCAGGCCCAGCGTGAGCGCGGCCGTGAACGCAGCCGTCAGCGCATAGCCGCCCACGCCCGCAGCCAGCGCGCGGGAGGTGACGGCCAGGCGGTAGCGCCAGTCGAGCCGGACCGCCTTCATGGCCGTGCGGAAGCCGCCCGGAGCGGATGATCGGAAAACAGTGGGGTGGCTAAAGGCTTGGCCGTCGCGCGCGCAGGACGTAGCAGCATCGAAAAGCTCCATGCAGGGTGGGGCGCTGGCTGCAGGCGGGGCGCGGGGCCCGGGCGAACTGACTGGCTGGCTAGGCCGGTATTCTAGTTTTTATGAGAATCGTTCGCATTCCGTTGTGTGCAATCGCAACAAACAGCAGAAACTTCGTACGAAATCGGCCATGGATTGCCGCCGAATCGATGCGTGCGCACCACATTTGCGCAAAGTGGCGGCGTTCCGGAAACGAAAAACCGGCCCGAAGGCCGGTTTGAGAACGGGGGCGCCGCCGGGATTGGCGCCCGTTCGGCGTGGCGGATCGCTTATTCGATCTCGCCCATCTGCGATTGCAGGTAGTTCTGCAGCCCGACCTTGGCGAGCAGATCGATCTGCGTTTCCAGGAAGTCGATGTGCTCTTCCGTGTCGTCCAGGATGCCCTGGAGCAGATCGCGCGAGACATAGTCGCGCACCGTTTCGCAGTGGGCGATGCCGTCCTTGATGGTGGCCTGGGCGCCGCGCTCGGAGCGCAGGTCGCATTCGAGGATCTCGGGGACGTCCTCGCCGACCTGCAGCTTGGCCAGGTCCTGCAGGTTGGGCAGGCCGTCCAGCATGAAGATGCGGTCCATGAGCTTGTCGGCATGCTTCATCTCGCCGATCGACTCTTCGTATTCCTTCTTCGCCAGCTTGTCGAAGCCCCAGTGCTTGAGCATCCGGTAGTGCAGGAAATACTGGTTGATGGCCGTCAGTTCGTTCTTGAGCTGGGCCTGCAGATGCGAAATGACCTGTGCGTCGCCTTGCATGGAGATTCTCCTTGTGTGGTTTGGGGTGCGATTGTCATGACCCAGGCCGCCCGGCGCAAGGCAATCTCCCTGCCCATGCGGTATGGCTGCGTTTGATGCTGAGTTGTGTTCGCGTTGGCCGTCCCCAGATAACGGCGCCTCCGCCAATATGGCATCGGTGGTGGCGAATGGCTTGGCCGACCACTTCGCGCTGCACTGGGGCGGCTAGGTCGGTTCCTTCCCGAAGGACCATCGCCGCGAACTCACACGCCTGGAGATCGAAATCTACGAGCGCTTCCAGGGCGACAACTACGACACCCTGGCCCGCCAGTACGATATGACCACCAGCGGCATCCGTAAGCTCATCAAACGCATCCAGGCCAAGATGGCGCGTGGACCGCAGTCCGACCTGTTCGAATAGCTCAGCCGCCGTCCTCTTGCCCGTCTTTGTTGAAGAACGCTTGGTAAATCACATACGGAACGACGGAAGCTATCACCCACCACCAATTGCCCTGCACGTAAGCCATCACCCAGCAGGCCCAGCCGAAGAGGACGGCACACCAGCCAAAGACGGTAGAGAGGCGATGGCGTTTCATCAGAGCATCTTCACACCGTTGAATCCCCACCGGACGTAAACAAGGTAAGGAAGGATACGGACGGTGCCGGCTGGGGTCGAAAGGTGGATCGGAATCGTCGCCGCTTCTTTGATCATCATGTTCAGAGGGCGGCCGAATCGGGCCATGTACACGCCGGGCCCGAAAAACCCATGCAGGCCAAATTTGCTGGAGTTGATGACGGCGGTGCGTGCGATGCCTGCTGCCCCTGCCTTCGTCGTAAAGTGGATCAGGCTCTTCGGCAGCGCTGCAAAGCCATATCCAGCAGTGCCAAGTACCGTTGCCGTAGTTGGTGCAACGTCAGGGGTCCATAGCGCGGCAAATACGCCGGGCACGTGGGCCAACGGCGCCAAAGGGCTTTGCGATGTGGTGGCGACGTCTGCCCAGTATTGAGCGGCCTCATCGGCCGCCTGCGTGGATTGCACGTAGAGTTGCCGCAGCTTGAGCATCAGGCGGTTAATGGTGCCGGCATCGGATATCTGGACGGGTGTGTTGCAGCCCTCGCGGCGGCAAGTCAGTGAGTTATCGGCCATTGGTCCCGGCTTTTATTTTGGTGACGCCACTCCGCAATATGCTGAGAGCGTACCGGCCTCCCTGCCGGCCCCTGGGATTAGCCGTGGTGGCGCTTTCGCTAAACTTACAAGCGACCCTGCCAACTGGAAACAGGCGTTGCAGCGATTGCAATCTGATTTCAACCAGCCGACTCGGTAAATCCCATCTGGTCCCCTAAATCCCGATTTATCGCAATGCAGGCACGGGGTTTATCTCAACTCCCTTCTCCCAGATGGCGGGAACGGGTCGGGCCCTTGCGCCACGCCTCCGCGCACGAGCCATTGATTTCTATAGCGTTTGACAATTGACTTGATGAAGTCAATTAATTGGATTGATGGTTTGGAAGGGCCTAGACTTCAGCTTTTCGTGTTCAGCCATCAACCCAAGGAAGAAGCAATGTCCCTGATCAATACCCAAGTCCAGCCCTTCAAGACCAACGCATTCGTGAACCGCGACGGCAAGGGCGAGTTCATTGAAGTGACGGAAGCCAACCTGAAGGGCAAGTGGTCGGTTCTGATCTTCATGCCGGCAGCTTTCACCTTCAACTGCCCCACCGAAATCGAAGACGCGGCCGACAACTATGCCGAGTTCCAGAAGGCCGGCGCCGAGGTCTACATCGTGACGACCGACACGCACTTCTCGCACAAGGTGTGGCACGAAACCTCCGACGCCGTCGGCAAGGCCAAGTTTCCCCTGGTCGGCGACCCGACGCACCAACTGACCAACGCTTTCGGCGTGCACATCCCTGAAGAAGGCCTGGCACTGCGCGGCACGTTCGTGATCAACCCCGATGGCGTGATCAAGACGATGGAAATCCACTCCAACGAAATCGCCCGCGACGTGTCGGAAACCCTGCGCAAGCTGAAGGCTGCCCAGTTCACCGCCGCCAACCCCGGCCAGGTGTGCCCCGCCAAGTGGAAGGAAGGCGCCAAGACGCTGACGCCTTCCCTGGATCTGGTCGGCAAGATCTAAGCTCCACGGCTTTGGCAGGAGCGGGGCGCTTCGGCGTCCCCGGGCCGGACAGCAGCATGGCGTGCGCGCCATGCCGTCCGGCTTTTTTTCGCCCGTTTTCATTGTTTTTATCGCTGGCCGGCATCGATCCGCGACCGGCACCTGTGGTACCTGCCGAACCTGCCTGATGGCCTGACACACCGCCCGCACCCACAACTCGAAATTGCAAAGGACACCACCATGCTCGACGACCAACTCAAATCCCAACTTTCGGCTTACCTGGAGCGCGTGACGCAATCGTTCGAGATCGTGGCGTCGCTGGACGACAGCGAGGTCTCCACCCAGACCCGCGAACTGCTGGAAACCATCCAGGGCCTGCGCAGCGACAAGATCACCTTGCGCACCGACGGCACCGATGCGCGCAAGCCCTCGTTCACGCTGCAGCGCGCCGGCACCCAGACGCACCTGCGCTTTGCCGGCCTGCCCCTCGGCCATGAATTCACGTCGCTGGTGCTCGCGCTGCTGTGGACCGGCGGCCATCCTCCGAAGGTCGAGCAGGAAGTGATCGAACAGATTCAGGGGATCGACGGCGACTTCGAGTTCGACGTCTACATGAGCCTGACCTGCCACAACTGCCCGGACGTCGTTCAGGCCCTGTCGCTGATGGCGATCCTCAACCCGCGCATCAAGACCACCGTGATCGAAGGCGGCGCCTTCCAGCAGGAAGTGACCGACCGCGAAATCATGGCCGTGCCCATGGTGTTCATGAACGGCAAAGTGTTCGGCTCGGGCCGCATGACCGTGGAAGAGATCGTCGGCAAGCTCGACACCGGCGCTGCGGCGCGGGAGGCCACGAAGCTGTCGGCCAAGGAAGCGTTCGACGTGCTGGTGGTCGGCGGAGGCCCCGCTGGCGCAGCCGCCGCGGTGTATGCATCGCGCAAGGGCATTCGCACGGGTGTGGCGGCCGAGCGCTTCGGCGGCCAGGTCAACGATACGCTGGACATCGAGAACTACATCTCCATCAGCAAGACGGACGGCCCCAAGTTCGCCACGTCGCTGGAGCAGCACGTGCGCGACTACGAAGTCGACCTGATGAACCTGCAGCGCGCCAAGGCGCTCAAGCCCGCCGAATCCGAAGGCGGCCTGATCGAGGTCGAGCTGGAAAACGGTGGCACGCTGCGGTCGCGCACGGTGATCATCACCACCGGCGCGCGGTGGCGCAACATGAACGTGCCCGGTGAAGACAAGTACCGCACCAAGGGCGTGACCTACTGCCCCCATTGCGACGGCCCGCTGTTCAAGGGCAAGCGCGTGGCGGTGATCGGCGGCGGCAACTCCGGCGTGGAAGCGGCCATCGACCTGTCGGGCGTGGTGGCGCATGTCACGCTGCTCGAATTCGCGGCCGAGCTGAAGGCCGATGCCGTGCTGCAGCGCAAGCTGCTCAGCCTGCCCAACGTCACCGTGATCACCCAGGCGCAGACCACCGAAGTGCTGGGCGACGGCAACCGCGTGACCGGCCTGGCCTACCAGGACCGTGCGAGCGGCGAAGCCAGGCAACTGGCGCTGGAAGGCATCTTCGTGCAGATCGGCCTGCTGCCCAACACGCAGTGGCTGCAAGGCACGGTGGAGCTGTCGAAGTTCGGCGAAATCGTGGTGGACTCGCATGGCCGCACCAACGTGCCCGGCGTGTTCGCTGCAGGCGACGTGACCACGGTGCCGTACAAGCAGATCATCATCGCGGCCGGCGAGGGCGCCAAGGCGGCGCTGGGCGCCTTCGACCACCTGATCCGGTCCACGGCACCGGCATAAGTCAAAGCGCGCGGCGCAGGTTTTTCCGGCGTCTGCGCCCCTTCCCACGCAAAGCGGCCCTTCGAGGCCGCTTTGTGCTTTCTGGCATCGACCAGCGGGCGCCGCCGTCATCCGGCTGACATGGAGCAGGCAGATCATTCGGGTTGCGGATTCGTGCTTTTTTGCACTTTTCTGTAAATGGACTGATTGCCGGGGTTTCGGGCCTCGGCGCAGGCCGACCCGTTTCAGATCACCCCCTCGACCCGCGAGAACGCCCCATGACCCTCACCGATGCAGCCCTTTCATCGCGCCCCCGCTGGGCGCGGCAGTTCCTTGTGCTCCTGGCCGGTTCGGCGTTGGCGCTGGCCCTGGCGGGCTGCGGCGGAAGCGGTGGGGGCGGCGCCTCCACCGACGCCCCTGGCGCCCCCGGCGCCGAGAAGCCCCAGTTGCGCTGCGCCCCTTGAGCGCCCGCGTCTCCCGTCGAACCCACGCAAAGAACGCCATGACCATCGATACCCGAAAGCGCAAGTTCCTCCAGGCCGCCGCCGGTACCACGGCCTCCGCCGCCGCCCTGAGCCTGTTTCCGCCCAGCATCCGCCGTGCGCTGGCCATTCCGGCCAACCACCGCACGGGCACGATCAATGACGTCGAGCACGTCGTGATCGTCATGCAGGAAAACCGCTCCTTCGACCACTACTTCGGCACGCTGCCCGGCGTGCGCGGCTTCGGCGACCGGTTCACCATTCCGGTGGCGGGCGCGCGCAACGTGTGGCAGCAGCTGGACAAGAACGGCGCCCCCGTGCTGCCCTACCACCTGGACCAGAAGGCCGGCAACGCGCAGCGCGTGAGCGGCACGCCCCACAGCTGGGTCGATGCGCGCAATGCCTGGGACCGTGGCCGCATGCAGGAATGGGCGCGCTACAAGCAGCCCCAGTCCATGGGCTACTACACGCAGCAGGAGGCACCGTTCCAGTTCGCACTGGCCGAGGCCTTCACGGTGTGCGATGCGTATTTCTGTTCGCTGCACGGCGGCACCAATTCCAACCGGCTCTTCCACTGGACCGGCACCAACGGCGCCACGGGTCCGTCGGGCCGCGTCGTGGTGAACAACGCCTGGGACGAGCTGGATTCGGACACCGACATCCGCACCGGCGGCTACGACTGGACCACCTACCCCGAGCGGCTGCAAAAGGCCGGCGTCTCGTGGATGGTCTACCAGAACATGCCCGACAACTTCACCGACAACCCGCTCTTCGGCTTCACCCAATACCGCCAGGCCAACCTCGCCTCGGGCAAGCCGGTCTACCACGACCGCGACGTGAACCCCGCCTACGACCCGGCCAGCGACAACACGGGCAACCCGCTCTACAAGGGCATCGCCAACACCATGCCTGACGGCGGCTTTCTCGGCACCTTCCGGCAGGCCGTGCTCAACGGGTCGCTGCCGCAGGTGTCGTGGGTCGTGCCGCCCGCCACCTATTCCGAGCACCCCGGCCCGTCCAGCCCGGTGCAGGGCGGCTGGTACGTGCAAGAGGTGCTCGATGCGCTGACCGCCAACCCCGAGGTATGGAGCAAGACGGTGCTGCTCATCAACTTCGACGAGAACGACGGCTATTTCGACCACCTGCCGCCGCCGTGCGCGCCCTCGCTCGATGCCAGCGGCAACAAGATCGGCAAGTCCACGCTGAGCGACCGCGACATGGCCTACGAGTACTACACGCACACCCCGGTCCCCGGTACCGGCATGCCGCCGCCCGACGGCGATTGCTACGGCCCGGGGCCGCGCGTGCCGATGTGGGTCATCTCGCCCTGGAGCCGCGGCGGCTGGGTGAATTCGCAGAACTTCGATCACACCTCCGTGCTGCGTTTTCTGGAAGCCCGCTTCGGTGTGCAGGAGCCGCAGATCAGCCCGTATCGCCGCGCGGTGTTCGGCGACCTCACCACGGCCTTCAACTTCGCGACGCCCAACGACGGGCCGCTCGCCACGCTGGCCGGACGCCGCACGCGGGACGATGCCGACGCCCTGCGCGCCGCCCAGGGCGCACTGCCGCAGATCGCCGTGCCCACGCCCCAGGCACTGCCGCAGCAGGCGGCGCAGGCACGCCCTTCGCGCGCGCTGCCTTACGAACTGCACACCAGCGCCCGGGCGGAGCCGGCCGCCGGAACGGTGCAATTGCTTTTCTCGAACACCGGGGCCGGTGCGGCCGTCTTCCATGTGTACGACCGGCTGCACCTGGACCGCGCCCCCCGCCGCTACGTGGTGGAGGCCGGCAAGCAGCTCGACGACCGCTGGAACGCGGGCACCGACGATGCCGGCGCGTACGACCTCTGGGTGCTGGGACCCAACGGTTTCCACCGCAGCTTCGCCGGCCAGCTCAATGCGCTGCGCGCGCCCGGTGTGCCGCAGCCCGAGGTTCGCGTGTGCTACGACATCGCCAGCGGCAATGTGCACCTGACGGTGATGAACACGGGCGCGGCCGATGCCGTGCTGCGCGTGGAACCCTTGGCCTATCGCAAGGACGGCCCCTGGACCGCCACGGTCGCGCCGGGGCAAACGCAGGACCTGCAATGGGACCTGGGCGGCAGCGCTCACTGGTACGACTTTCAGGTCACTTGCAGCGCGCTGCCGGGCTTTGTCCGCCGCTTCGCCGGGCGGGTGGAGACCGGCCGCGACGGCATGAGCGACCCGGCCATAGGGCAGGGCGGCCGCTGACCGGCCGGAGTGCTTGCGCTGGCTCTGCCGGGACGGTGGCAGAGCCTGCGCGGTTCAAAGCGCAGTTCGGCTTTTGCTATTAAATTAATAGCCATACACCGGCGTATTGATTGCGCTGGAGGCCGATTTGATGCTGATCGGGTGTGCGCGATCCTCCACGGATCGCCCGCTCAGCGAGCGCCCGCAGGCTCCATGCCCGTGCTCCGCACGATCGGGGCCGCGGCCGGTGCCGCCAGGAAGCGGATCAGGTGGCGCGCCGCATCGGGGTTGTGCGCACCCACGGCCACGCCCGCCGCGAAGAAAACGCGCTGCTGCACCTCGTCGGGCAGCGGGCCGACGAATTCCAGGTCCTTGAAGGGCAGCAGTTCGCTGACTTGCTGAAACCCCAGTTCGGCATCGCCCCGCAGCACCACCGCGCCGACACGTTCGCTGTAGATCTTGGTGGCCTTGCCCTTCATCGCTTCGGCCACGCCCAGGCGCGGGAAAAGCTCGTTGGACAGATAGGTGCCGCTGGCGCTGGCGGAATAGGCGATTGACTTGGCGTCCAGCAGCGTCTGCTTGAGCGCCGCCACGCTGCTGATGTCCGGCTTCGGGGTGCCTTTGCGCACGCTCATGCCGATCATGGAGCGGGCCAGGTCCACGCGGCTGCCCGGCTGCACCTTGCCCTGCGCCGTCAGATCGTCCAGCCCCGAATCCGCCAGGATGACGATGTCGAACTGCTCGCCCCGCGCCATGCGGCTGGGAATCGAGTCCGGCGCGTTGCCCAGCGAAGCGCCACGCGCCGTGACCACCGTGTGGCCGGTCGCCTGCTCGTACAGCGGGATCAACTGGTCGTAGGCGGCCGAGAAGCCGCCCGAAGTGACGACACGGATCTCCGCGGCCTGCGCGCCGGGCGGCGTGGCGCCTCCGAGCGCCAGTCCCAGGCCCAGTGCGGTGCCCAGCAGCGCGCGCAGCAGGCTGCGCCGGGCAGCCTTGGGCGCCGCCGTGAACGGTGTTTCGAGTGGCATGTGCTTTAGCTCCTGCTTTTTTATGGGGAGGCGACCGGGCTGGCGCCTCGGTCCGCCTCGGTTCGCTTCAGTCCGTCTCAGTCCGCCTCAGTCGGCGGTGATCTTGCGTTCGCGGATGATGCGGCCCCACTTGGCGTGTTCGGTGGCGATGAACTTGCCGAGTTCTTCCCGGCCCGTGGGGCTGGCGGTCTGGCCGTGCTTGAGCAGGTTGTCGCGCACTTCCGGCGTGTTGAGCACCTTGACGATCTCCGTGTTCCAGCGGTCCAGGATCGGCTTGGGTGTCTTGGCCGAAGCGACGAACGCATACCAGTTGGTGGCGTTGAAGCCCGGGTAGGTCTCGGCCACGGTGGGCACGTTGGGCAGGTAGGCCGGACGCGTCAGCCCCGTGGTGGCCAGTGGAATGAGCTTGCCCGATTCGATGTGCGGCAGGGCCGAAGGCGGGGCCGCATAGAACGCGGTGACCCGGCCGCCCAGCACGTCCTGCAGGGCCGGCGCGCCGCCCTTGTAGGGCACGTGCAGGGTGTCGATCTTGGCCACGTCGTTGAGCAACTCGCCCGCCAGGTGCGCGGCAGAGCCGGGGCCGGTGGAGGCGTAGTCCAGCTTGCCGGGCTCCCGCTTGGCCTTGGCCACGAAATCGGCGAGCGTCTTGATGCCGGTTTCGGTGGGCACCACCAGCACGTTGGGAAAGGTCACGCCCATGGTGATCGGCGCCAGATCCTTGAGCGGGTCGTACGACACCTTCATGAAGTGGGGCGAAATGCTCAGCGGCCCGATCGAGCCGAACAACAGCATCGACCCGTCGGCCGGACCGTTCGCCACCTGGGCATGGGCCAGGTTGCCGCCAGCGCCGGGCTTGTTGTCCACCACCACGCTCTGGCCGATGTTCTCGCCCAGCTTCTTGGCGATGATGCGGGCCGCGATGTCGGCCGAGCCTCCCGCCGCGAAGCCGACCACCAGCGTCACTGGCTTCTTGGGCGGGAAGTCCGGGGTCTGGGCGGTGCTGGCAAGGGGGAGGGCGGCGGCGAGGAAAGTGGCCGCGAGGAGGGGGCGTCGTTGCATGTGTCGTTTGTCTCTGGTTGGGCCGCCGGGTCGTTGCCCAGCGATCAGGGCGCCATCCTAGGCGGCACGCAATAATTCGTAAATTGCAATTTATGAATCGACTATTGCATGCAAAGCATCAAATTCGACTTGAAGGAGCTGCAGGCTTTCGTGGTGACTGCGGACCATTCCAGCTTTCGCCAAGCCGCCCAGATCCTGTGCCTGTCGGCCCCGGCCTTGAGCCGCCGGATCGAGCGGCTCGAAGCCGCACTGGGCGCGCGGCTTCTGGAGCGCACCACTCGGCGCGTCGAATTGACGGCGGCAGGCCAGGAATTCCTGTGCGAGGCTCGTATGGCTTTGAATGGGCTGGACGAAGCGGTCCAGCGTTTCAGCGACCAGGTGCAGTTGCGTGGAGGGCGCGTGACCATCGCCTGCGTGCCTTCGGTGGCCAACCACCTTTTGCCGCGCGTGCTCAAAGCCTTCGCGCAGGCGCTGCCCGACGTGCAGGTGCATGTGATCGATGAAAACGCCCAGCAGGTCCTGGAGGCGGTCGCCCGGGGCGAGGCCGATTTCGGCCTGAGCTTCACGGGGACGCAGGAATCCGCTTTGCAGTTCCAGCCCCTCACGCGCGAGCGGTATGTGCTTGCCATGCCCCGCAGCCATGCCTGGGCGGCACGTACCGAAGTGCGCTGGGAAGAGTTGGCGGGGCAGCGTCTGGTGTCCGTGTCCAGCCGCAGCAGCAACCGCCTGCTGCTCGATCAGGCCATGGCCGAACTCAAGCACCCGCCCGTTGCCTGGTACGAATGCAACCACGTCACTGGCGCACTGGCGCTGGTGGGCGAAGGGCTGGGGCTGGCAGCGCTGCCGCAACTGGCGCTGCCGCCCGAACATCCCCAGGTCTGCGGCGTGCCGCTGACCGATCCCGAGCTGTGGCGCACCCTGGGGCTGCTGCAGCGCCGGTCCCGCGAATTGAGCCCGGTGGCGGATGCCTTGCGCCAGCGCCTGCTGCAGATGCACGCCGTGGCGGCAGCTGTCTGAAACCCTGCCAGCGGATCACGCCTTCGCCGAGAGTTCGTGCGCGGTAGCTTGCGGCTAGTGCCCCAAATCGGTCGGCGCCAGCCTCGCGGCCAGCAAGCTGGCCGTGTAGCGCAGGCGGTCGATGTCCGCGTCCACGCAAATGCTGCGGCTGAAGCAGCACAGCGTGCCGTAGATCGCGCCTCCCGACAGGCGAACGGGCGTGCTCAGGTGCGTGCCGATGGGGAAGCCGGGGTCCGGCGCTTTGCCGGACGCGATGTAGGCCGCGGCATCTTGCATCCGCTCCGGCAAGCGGCCTTCGACCACCCGCTGGCACCAGCTTTCTTCCACCGGGTCGGACATGCCGGCCTGCAGCAGCGTGAAGTCGGGCGCGTTGTCCACCGCCATGAAGGTGCGGCGGCCGTTGGCGATCTGCGAGACGAAGGCGACGTCCATGCCCAGGCGCGTGCGCAGCAGCTTCAGGACTTCCGGGACGGCAGCGGGCAGGTCCGGATCTGCGGAGTCGCTGGTAGCGACCAGCAATTCCTAAATGGTGACGTCCAGGTCGTCGGGGTCGTAGTCCAGAAACATGGGCGCCAGTCTAAGTGCTCGACCGAAGGCGTTGGATCGACACGGCCTGCTTGAGAATTGTTCTCATATACTGCGCCTTTAGCCAGCTATGCGCCAGCCCCACCGGGTCCGGCGCGACGAGCCAGCCCTTTCGTTTCTTTCCGATCCAGGCCTGCGTGATTTCGCATGGCGTACCCGCCTCCGCGCGCTCGTCGTGTGGCAGTCGCGGACTGAGCGGCTGCTGCTCCAGGGCATGCGGCGTGTTCGATGCCAGCCTGGTCTCTCGCAATCCGAAGGAGGTTGACCCATGGCTGCCGACACATCCCGCCCCGACGCCGAAACCCATAGCGACGAGGAATACCGCCTGCCTTGCACCGAGGCGCTGCTGGCCAGCACGATGGCGCTCATGACGGGCCACGCGCACACGGCCGAGGCGCCCTACCGCGATGCCATGGCGCGCAAGATCATCGTGAATCTGCAGGCGCTTTCGCAGATGCCTGGGCTCACGGAGCACTTCCGCACGATGCTGCGTGGGCTGCAGACGCACTGGGCGCCGAAAGCGGAACGGCATGCGACGACAGCGGAGAACCGTGACATCAAGCCTCGTCCTGAATCCCTTTGGCACACGGCGCCAGAGGCGGTGCAGTGACCTGGGTGTTGGATGCCGCAGGAGATATTCCATCCATTCCACAGTAGTGGATGCGTCGCATGGAGGGGCTGGTGCGACTGTTTAAAGCGGGCTACAGCCTCATTCAACTCATCCGAGGATCTTGAGCGCCAGGAGTGCAAGGCCGAGAAGAATGAGTACCGCGGGCAGAACACGGCCGCTCGGCTTGGACGATTTGACCGCTATAGCTATCTGCGCAATGGCAACGAGAGCAAAAATCGCGCTGGCGGCTACCGTGGAATTGCCTGTTCCATTTTCGATGGCATTGGCGGGAATTGAGGGGTCCATTTCCTGCATGAAACCATATTTGTCCCCAGGTAGTAGCGCCATCACCAACAAGCCGAAGATGGACCCTGCGTGAATAGCGATGCGAAATAATTTATTCATGATTGGTGAACCGCTCATTCCATCAGGCTGCTGAATCGAGGCCAGAAATTGACGATGAAATTTCCGTAACTGGTGTTTTGTTTTATCTGTTCGAGAGATAAGCCCATGCCTCTGTTGTAGCGAGCTCCGATGACGCGGACCTGTTCCATATCCAGGGGAAAGGCGTATTGGTCATGATCGGCCAGTTGCCTCAAGTGCTGCGCCACGACGTCGATATTGAAAACATCCCGTTGGAGGCAATTCGCCAAGCCCCTGGATTGGGTAACTGACATATCGGAAGCCGGAATTCCCATCGTCTCGCCAGCCGTGCGGATTTGAATGCTGACCGAGCCAAATGATGTTTTGTTGGGATGGCGTGTGATCGCCAACTTATCGATGGCCGGAGGTCCGCTCCAATCAAACGAACGGACTTCAAAGGCAATGCGATCTATGAAATTGGGATCGCCGCCCACTTCGATCCAGCAGACGCCAGCCAGCAATGGGGCCGGGAGCCGATGTTTCGTGGCGGCTTCCAAAATATTTTGCTTGTTGTGGCGAACCCAGGCGTCCTTGAAATTCTGAATGTATTGCCGCCCACCACCGATGCGGTCCGGAATCAGTTTCCATGCGAATAGATCAATCAGACCCCAGGTGGGGGAATTATTTGATGTGCGGCACTCGATATCAGCCATGGCTCTCCCTTTTTTATAAGCCAGTCACGCGGCAGTTTCATAAAAACTGCGGCGGATGATCGGCGAATAATAACGGGACGCTATTGTTGGCCCAGTCGAATATGGCGTTCGGCGGGGCTTTTCAATTAATAAACCAGCCGCTCCGGCCGCACCTCTTGCAGGATCGTGGTGGCGATCTCTTCGATGCTCTTGGTGGTCGTGGACAGCCAGCGGATGCCCGCACGCCGCATCATCGCCTCGGCCTCGGACACCTCATTGCGGCAGTTGTCCAGCGCGGCGTACTTGGAATTGGGGCGCCGCTCGTTGCGGATCTGCGAGAGCCGCTCGGGCTGGATGGTCAGTCCGAAGATCTTCTTGCGGTGCGGCTCCAGTGCAGGGGGCAGCTGGCGCCGTTCGAAGTCTTCGGGGATCAACGGGTAGTTGGCCACTTTCAAGCCGCATTGCATGGCCAGGTACAGGCTGGTCGGCGTCTTGCCGCTGCGCGACACGCCCACCAGGATCACGTCCGCGCCGGCCAGGTCGCGGTGGCTCTGGCCGTCGTCGTGGTCCAGGCTGAAGTTGATCGCCTCGATGCGGTCGGTGTATTCCTTGCTCAGGCTCACGTCCGAAAAACGGCCCACCCGGTGGTGCGATTTGGTGCCCAGTTCGGTCTCCAGCGGGCGGATGAAGGTGCCGAACATGTCCAGCAGCATGCCCTTGCAGCCTTCCTGGATCACGCGCAGCACGCCCATGTTTACCAGCGTGGTGAAGACGATGGGTTTTTTCCCCTCGACCTCGGCCGTGTGGTTGATCTGGCGCACGGCCTGGTGGGCTTTGTCCTCGGTGTCGATGAAGGGCAGGCGCACGTGGCGCGGCTTCATGTCGAACTGGGCCAGGATGGCGTTGCCGAAGGTTTCAGCCGTGATGCCGGTGCCGTCGGAGATGAAGAAAACGGTGCGCGTGTGCATGGGCAGGGGTTTCCGAAAAGTGGAAGAAGGCCGTCAGCCGGCTGCCAGCGCGGCCGCGCAGGGCGAGCCTACAATGGCGCCCATTATCCAAATTCCCACCATGCACACCCCCGGCGGCCCACAACCACAACAACCAAGCCAAACGCCGTGCATGGGCGCTCGCCCGCGATTGCTCTTCTGGAGCGCAGGCGCAGACCCAGTTTCAACTTCTGGAGCTATCCCATGTCTGCACTCTTCAACGCGACCGCCCTGGTCGTTCCGTTTGAAAACCTGAGAATGACCGATGTCGAGTCGGTAGGCGGCAAGAACGCCTCCCTCGGCGAGATGATCTCCCAACTGCCCCAGGGCGTTCGCGTTCCCACGGGCTTCGCCACCACGGCGCACGCCTTCCGGCAGTTCCTGGCGCATGACGGACTGGCGGACAAAATCAGCAAGCGCCTGGCCGCGCTCGATACCGAAGACGTGCGCGCCCTGGCCGCCGCCGGTGCCGAAATCCGCGCCATGGTCGAGGCCCAGCCTTTCCCGGCAGACCTGCAGCAGGCCATCGCTGAAGCCTTCGCCACACTGTCCGAAGGCAATCCCCAAGCCAGCTTCGCCGTGCGTTCGTCCGCCACGGCGGAAGACCTGCCCGACGCCTCGTTTGCCGGCCAGCAGGAAACCTTCCTCAACGTGGTCGGCATCGACGACGTGCTGCACAAGATGAAGGAGGTGTTCGCCTCCCTGTACAACGACCGCGCCATCAGCTACCGCGTGCACAAGGGCTTCGCGCACGACGTGGTCGCCCTGTCGGCCGGCGTTCAGCGCATGGTGCGCTCCGACCTCGGCGCGGCCGGCGTGATGTTCACCATCGATACCGAGTCCGGCTTTGACCAGGTGGTTTTCATCACCAGCAGCTACGGCCTGGGCGAGACGGTGGTGCAGGGCGCCGTGAACCCCGACGAGTTCTACGTGCACAAGCCCATGCTGCAGGCCGGCAACAAGGCCGTAATCCGCCGCAACCTGGGCTCCAAGCTGGTGCAGATGGTGTTCGCCTCGGCCGAGGAAAAGGCTGCCACGGGCAAGCTCGTCAAGACGGTGGACGTGGCGACCGAGCAGCGCAACCGCTTCTCGCTCTCCGATGCCGACGTGGAGCAACTCGCCCACTACGCGCTGGTGATCGAGCAGCATTACGGCCGCCCCATGGACATCGAGTGGGGCAGGGACGGCACCGACGGCCTGCTCTACATCCTGCAGGCTCGCCCCGAGACGGTGAAGAGCCAGTCCAAGGGCCAGGCCGAGCAGCGCTTCAAGCTCAAAGGCACGGGCACCGTGCTGGCCGAGGGCCGCGCCATCGGCCAGAAGATCGGTACGGGCCCCGTGCGCCTGGTGAACGACATTGCCGAGATGGACAAGGTCCAGCCCGGCGACGTGCTGGTGACCGACATGACCGACCCCAACTGGGAGCCCGTGATGAAGCGCGCCAGCGCCATCGTCACCAACCGCGGCGGACGCACCTGCCACGCGGCCATCATCGCGCGTGAACTTGGCATTCCGGCCGTGGTGGGCTGCGGCGATGCCACCAGCCTGCTGAAAGACGGCACCCTGGTGACCGTGAGCTGCGCCGAGGGCGACACCGGCAAGATCTACGACGGCCTGCTGGAAACCGAAGTGACCGAAGTGCAGCGCGGCGAAATGCCCAAGATCAGCACCAAGATCATGATGAACGTGGGCAACCCGCAATTGGCCTTCGACTTCTGCCAGTTGCCCAATGACGGCGTGGGCCTGGCCCGGCTGGAGTTCATCATCAACAACAACATCGGCGTGCACCCCAAGGCCATCCTGGACTACCCCGCCGTCGATGCCGACCTGAAGAAGGCCGTCGAATCGGTGGCGCGCGGCCATGCCTCGCCCCGTGCGTTCTACGTGGACAAGGTCGCCGAAGGCGTGGCCACCATCGCCGCGGCCTTCTGGCCAAAGCCGGTGATCGTGCGCCTGTCGGACTTCAAGAGCAACGAGTACCGCAAGCTCATCGGCGGCAGCCGCTACGAGCCCGAAGAAGAAAACCCGATGCTGGGTTTCCGCGGCGCGGCGCGCTACATCAGCGCCGACTTCGGCGAGGCCTTCGCGATGGAGTGCGACGCCATCAAGCGCGTGCGCGGCGAGATGGGCCTTACCAATGTGCAGGTGATGGTGCCCTTCGTGCGCACGCTGGGCCAGGCCGACAAGGTCACCCAGTTGCTGGCCAAGCATGGCCTGCAGCGCGGCAAGGACGACCTCAAGGTCATCATGATGTGCGAGGTGCCCAGCAACGCCGTGCTGGCCGACGAGTTTTTGCAGTATTTCGACGGCTTCTCGGTCGGCTCCAACGACCTGACTCAGCTCACCCTGGGTCTGGACCGCGATTCGGGTCTCGAACTGCTCGCGCAGGACTTCGACGAACGCGACCCCGCCGTGCTGGCGCTGCTCTCGCGCGCCATCGCGGCCTGCAAGGCGCAGGGCAAGTACGTGGGCATCTGCGGCCAGGGCCCCAGCGACCACCCGGACTTCGCCGAGTGGCTGGCCAAGGAAGGCATCTCGTCGATCTCGCTCAACCCCGACAGCGTGATCGCCACCTGGCAGCAACTGGCCCGCTGACGGCCCCGGTCCGGCCACCATGCCCACGCGCCCACCGGCGACCGAGGAGCAAGGGGCCGGGCATCTGTTTCCGCCCGATCTGCACGACGCCCGCCACCTCTGGCTGAAGGCGGGCCTGCTGCTGGTGTGGGCGGCGGTGTCCTTCGGGGCCTGTTATTTCGCCCGTGACCTGCAGGTCATGGTCGGCGACTGGCCGCTGGGGTACTGGATCGCGTCGCAGGGCGCGGTGCTGGTGTTCATCGGCATCGTGGCGATCTACTGCGCGGCGATGAACCACTTCGAGCGGCAGGATGCGGCCAACGCCCATGCGGCAACGGTGGCCGATCCCGGTGCCGGTTTCAATCCCGATGCCGATGCGCTCACCGCCTTGAACACATCCTCGGCGGCCCACGGAGCCGACAGGCGTGGCTGACCGCTCCGGGGCCTCGGCGTCGCAGGCTGCCTACGGCCGGCGGCTGCGCCGCATTCTTGGGCTCTACGTGGCCGGGGTGATCGCGTTCCTGGCCATCATGGCCTGGGCCGAGCAGCGTGGTCTGTCGCGGCACTGGATCGGGCCTATCTTTCTGTTCCTGTCCGTCATGGTCTATGCGGCCATCGGCGTGTATGGGCGCACCACCGATGCCGACGAGTACTACGTCGCCGGGCGGCGCATTCCGCCCGTGTACAACGGCATGGCGGCGGCCGCCGACTGGATGAGCGCGGCGTCGTTCATCAGCCTGTCGGGCGCGCTCTATCTGCAGGGGTTCTCGGGCGTGCCGGGGCAGGCCGGCGGGCTGGCCTACCTGCTCGGCTGGACGGGCGGGTTCTGCCTCGTGGCGCTGCTCATCGCCCCGCACCTGCGGGCCATGAACCTCTACACCATCCCGGAGTTCTTCCAGGTGCGGTTCGGCGGGCGCTGGCCGCGCGTGATCGCGGCGCTCGCTGCGGTGCTGTGCTCGTTCACCTATGTGGTGGCGCAGATCTATGGTGTGGGCCTGATCGCCTCGCGCCTCACGGGCGTGCAGTTCGAGATCGGCATCATGCTGGGCCTGGGCGGCGTGCTGCTGTGCTCCTTTCTGGGCGGCATGCGTGCCATCACCTGGACGCAGGTGGCGCAGTACGTGATGGTGCTGCTGGCGTTCCTGATTCCCGTCTCGTGGCTGGCCTACAAGCAGTTGGGCAATCCCTTGGCACCGCTGGTGTACGGCACCCAGATCGGCAAGATCGCCAGCATGGAAGCCAGGCTGCTGGAAGACCCCGCCGAGCGCCAGGTGCTGGCCGCCTACCAGGCCCGCGCCAAGGACCTGCAAGCCCGCCTGCAGGACGTGGGTGCGGCGCTGGAGCACGAGCGCGAAGCGGCGCGCCAGCGCATCCGCCAGTTGCGCGACCAGAACGCCGATGTCGGCCTGATCGTGGCGGCCAGCCGCGAGCTGGCCACCATGCCGCGCGACGAAGAGGCGGCCCGCGAGCGCTGGAGCCGCGAGATGCGCGAAAGCGACGAGCGCGCCCGCCCGCTGGGCGGCCTGCCGCCGCACAGCCAGCCCTATGGGGGAGACCCCCAGGGCTCGCCCGAGGCGCAGCGGGCGTACGAAGACACGCGGCGCAACTTTCTCGCGCTGATGTTCTGCCTCATGGTGGGCACGGCGGGGCTGCCGCACCTGCTCACGCGCTACTACACCGTGCCCTCAGTGGCCGCGGCGCGGTCGTCCGTGGCGTGGTCGCTGTTTTTCATCGCGCTGCTCTACCTCAGCGCGCCGGCGCTGGCGGTGCTGGTGAAGTTCGAGGTCATGAGCAACCTGGTCGGCAGCCCGTTCGATGCCTTGCCCAACTGGATCGGGCAGTGGGCGCGGGTGGACACGGCGCTGCTGTCGGTGGAGGACGTGAACCGCGACGGCATCGTGCAGTTCGGCGAGATCCGGTTCGGGGCCGACCTGATCATGCTGGCCACGCCCGAACTCGGCGGGCTGCCCTATGTGATCTCGGGGCTGGTGGCGGCCGGGGGGCTTGCGGCAGCGCTTTCCACGGCCGACGGGCTGCTGCTCACCATCAGCAATGCGCTGGTGCGCGACCTGTACTTTCAGGAAAGCGGCCGCAAGGCCTCGCCCGAGCAGCGGGTGATTCTGTCCAAGTTCGCACTGCTGGCCGTCGCGCTGTTCGCCGCGTTCGTGGCGGCGCTCAAGCGATCGGAAATCCTGCCCATGGTGTCGGCGTCGTTCTCGCTGGCAGCTTCTGCTTTCGTGCCTGCGATGGTGCTGGGCATCTTCTGGCGAGGCGCCACGCGGCAGGGTGCGGTGGCGGGCATGCTGAGCGGGCTGGGCGTGACGGTGTACTACCTGCTCTCGCACGTGGAGGCGGTGCGGGCTGTGGTGCCGGCGGCGCTGCTGGCCAACGGGCTGTGGTTCGGCATCCAGCCGATCTCGGCGGGCGTGTTCGGCGTGCCGGTGGGGCTGGTGGCGGCATGGCTGGTGAGCCTGTTCACGCGCACGGCAGGCCCTGCACCAGCAGTGCCATCGCATTCGCCAGGGCTGTGATTTCGCCGCACACCGAAGGCATTGGCGGGCCGGCGAAGGGTTATGGATAAACCCGGATTCACAAAGCCGCCACTGCGTGCGACGCTGCGCTGACATCGGCCCGGGCGCATGCCCCCAACCGCCGCCGAGACCATCAGGGGGAACCGTGCTACTCGTCAAGACACCTGCAGGCCATCTGGCCCTCAAAGACCGCCATGGGACGCTCACGTCCCGGCAGCGTTCGGCCTTCATCCTCTTCGACGGCAAGCGCACGCTGGCACAGGTGCTGTCGGCCACCGCCGTGATGGGAATCACTCTGGACGACGTGCAGGCGATGGTCGGGCAGGGCCTGCTGGCGTTGCCCGATGGCACTGCGCCCGACCTCTCGGGTGCCGTGGCGCAGGGTTCATCTGGCGCTGGCGAAGGTGCTGCAGGCCTGCCGGCCAATTCGGGCCTGTCGCCCACCGAGCGTTACCAGGCCGCCTATCCCATCGCCACGGAAATCACCGCGAGCCTGGGCCTGCGCGGATTCCGTTTGAATCTGGCGGTGGAGGGGGCGCAGAGCTTCGACGACCTGGTGGTGCTGGCCCCGAAGATCCGCGAACTCGTGGGCGATGAAAAATACCGCCGTCTGGACCGGGCACTGTTCGGCTGACCGGTCCCAGGCCCCGCCCTGAACGTGGGAGCGGGGGTGCTGATCGGCACGCTGCGTGCCGTCTTCACAAGCCCGCCCGCAACGGCGATCCCGTTGCGGGCGGGGCCCTTTCGGTCAAGGCTGGATGTCGACCCGGCCGTACGCGCCGTTCACGCCCTTGTTAGGACCCGCCACGTAGAACAGCGTGTTCAGCGGTTGCTGATTCAGGCCGTTGCCGAACGCGATGCCGCGCACGCCGTCCACCTGCAGTGCCGTTCCGTCCTTCTGTGCCAATGGGCCTTTCCATTCGCCCGTTGCAGGGTCGAACGCCTGCAGCGTGCCGTCGCCTTCATTGGCGATGATCAGGCGGCTGCTGGCGCCGGAGAAATCGCCAGGGGCCTGGGCGATGCCCCAGGGCGCGTTGAGCTGGGCGCCGGGCGCGACGATGCGCTGGGCCAGCGTGCCATCGGTGTTGAAGGCGTTCAGCGCACCCAAGCCGGCGCCGGCCACGGCGTTGCGGCGGTTGCTGTCCTGCTGGGCATAGGTCACGTAGATCCGCGAGCCGACGGTCTGGATGCCGTAAGGCGCGTAGTTCGCCGGCAGCTGCGGGTCTGCGAAGTTGCCCGCCAGCTGGACCTTCTGGAACGTCGTGTCGAACACGTCGACCTTGTTGTTGCGAAAGTCGGTGGCGTAGAGGAAGTCGGCGCTTCCCCGGGTGGCCACGGCCAGGCCTTTGTACACGGCGCCTGCGCCGTCGCGGTACGTGACGATCGAATTGGCCAGGTCGGCGGCAGGGCTCCAGCCGGAGAGGCTGCCGTCTTCGCTGGAGAACACGAAGCGGCTGGGGCCCGTCACGCCGTTCTTGGTGACCGGAAAGCTGCTGTTGCCGCTGAAGATGATGCCGGTGGGGTTGGCCGGGGCGCTGCCGGCCGGGGGCACGGTGACCACCAGGGTCTGAGGCGTACCGTTGCCGTCGTACAGAGTGGACTTTTGCGTGCCGGTGGCCGTGACCCAGACGAAGCCGGTGGGATTGAAAGCGATGCCCCAGCCGTTCTTCAGATTGGCATCGGTCTGCGTGCCCGCGATGCTCCCGTCCGACACCACCGCTTTGGCCGTGAACGAGGTCACGGTCGGAGGAGAGTCGCTACCGCCGCAGCCCGCCAACACCAACGCCGTCGCCGGCACCGCACCCCACAGAATTTTTGAAATTTTCAAGTTCGCTCCAATTGGAAGATCGCAGTCATTTTTCTGCGGTCGTGAGTGCGCAAGGGGCGGGTAAAGGTTGTGGGGGCGGCGAAAGAAATCCGAAGCGAGGCATGTGGGCACGGCCGGTATGACCGGGATGACCGGCATGTGCGCGCCAATGAAGAAGGGCCGTGCCTCTTTCGAAGCACGGCCCTCAAGGCGGCCCGGCTCACAGAAAGGAGCCGGGCCTGAGAAAAGAGGTCGGTCCGATCAGCGGCCCACGCCGAGCAGTTCCACGTCGAACTTCAGGGTGGCGTTCGGAGGGATCACGCCGCCTGCGCCCCGTGCGCCGTAGCCGAGCGCTGCAGGGATGATCAGCGTGCGCTGGCCGCCGACCTTCATGCCCTGGACGCCTTCGTCCCAGCCCTTGATCACCATGCCGGCGCCCAGGCCGAATTCGAACGGATCGTTGCGGTCGCGGCTGGAGTCGAACTTGGCGCCTTGCTCGCCGTTGTTGTAGAGCCAGCCGGTGTAATGCACGCTGACATGGTTGCCGCGCGTGGCTTCGGCGCCTTCGCCCACGACGGAGTCTTCGTACTGCAGGCCGGAGGGGGTGGTGGTGAATGCCATGGGAATTCCTTGTAAAAGTGCCATCAATCAATTGCTATTAAATTGATAGCTAAGTGCCCTAGTGCTTATTGCGCTGCAGCCCTAAAAGGCCAAAACCCGCGCAGCGCGCGGGTGAGAGGAGGTTGGCGCAGGCTGCGGGCCTTGCGCCGTCTCAGGGTTATTTCTTGACCCGGGCCGCGACCCAGCGGGTAGCGAACGCCTGCACGTCGGAAAGGCGCTTGAGCAGGTCCACGCCCGAAGGGGTGACCGTGTAGCCGTCGTTGCCGTGGTCCAGCAGGCCGGCTTCGCGCAGTTCCTTGATGCGGGTGTTCAGCGTGTTGGGCGTGATGCCGCCCACGCTGTCTTGCAGCAAACGGAAGGTCTGGGGGTGGCCGTCGCGAAGGGCCCAGAGCACACGCAACGCATAGCGGCATTCGAGCTTTTCGAACAGCTGGTTGATGGCGGCGTTTTCCTTGGAGCTCATGGAAGCTTCTCCTTGCGCGATAGAAAGATTGAAATCCGGCAGCGGGCGAGACCCTGCGGCCGGAACGCTGTGAATATAGCGTGGAACCGATTTTGCTACAAGTTTAATAGCTCAAGAGCTGCACCAGACGTGCGCTGTAGGGTAAAAATACTCAGGTGTTACAGGATTGTTGCACTCTTGCCACGGACGCCCGCAAAGCCCTTCACGCCGCCGGTGCGCCCGCTGAGACGAGGTGCTCCACCAGCAGTTGCGCAGCGGGCGCCAGGCCCGGCGCGCCGCGAAAACACAGCGCGAAACGGCGCCGCGCCCAGGCGTCGCTGAGCGGCACGATGCGCACCCCGGTGGCCGCCGCGAACGGCGCCGCCACTTCGGCCGGCACCACGCTGATGGCCAGATTGGCGCGCACCACGCGCAGCGCCGCGTCGAAGTTGGAGACCAGCACCCGGTGCACCAGCGTGCGGCCCTCCACCGCAGCGGCACGCGCCAGCAGCACGTGCACGGCGCTGAGTGCCGGCATGCTCACGAACTCGTAGCCCAGCACGTCGGCAAACCGCACGCTGTCGCGGCTGGCGACCGGGTGCGAAGGGTGGGCGACGATGGCCAGATGGTCGTGGCGGTAGCTGCGCGTTTCCAGTCCCTGCAGGTCGGCCGCATCCCAGCAGATGCCGATGGACGCGCTGCCCTCGCGGATGCCGCGCACCACCTCCGGGCTCACGCGTTCTTCCATGCTCACCTGGATGTCGCGGTGCGCGGGGTTTTGCAGGAATGCGGCGACATCGTCGGCCAGCGATTCCGCCATGACCGACGCCGTGACCAGCATGCGCACGTGCCCGCGGATGCCGGTGGCGAACGCCGCCATGTCGCGCTCGATGCGGTCCACGCTGGCAAGCATGGTGCGGGCATGTTCCAGCAGGGTTTCGCCGGCCGCGGTGGGCACCACGCCATGCCGCTTGCGCACGAGAAGCCGCGTGCCCAGCGTGTCTTCGAGTTGCGCCAGCCGCTTGCTCACCGCCGAGCCGACGATGGCTTCCTGCTCGGCCGCGCGGGCGATGTTGCGGTGCTCGCAAACGGACACGAAGAGCTTGAGGGTTTGAAGATCGGGCAGTCGCATGGGACCCAAAACGAAGTGAATTAGATGTTCTGAAGCGGAATCTTAGGCGTTCCAAAATTGGCATGAATTGATGGAAGGGAATTTCTAGAATTGGCAGGCCGCCATAAAAAACAGGAGACGCAGTGAATCCCACGCCTGACCACCCCGAAGCCGATTCCCCTCTGAAAGCCCGTCAGAACCCCCGTGCCATCGTCCGCGAGGTGGGCCTGCGCGATGGCCTCCAGAGCGTCGCCACCGTTGTGCCCACCGCCCAGAAGATCGAGTGGGTGAATGCGGCCTACGCGACCGGCCAGCGGGAGATCGAAGTCGGCTCCTTCGTGCCGGCGCGGCTGCTGCCGCAACTGGCCGACACCGCCGAGGTGCTCGCCCATGCCCGCACGCTGCCTGGCCTGGTGGCCTCGGTGCTGGTGCCGAACCTGCGGGGGGCCGAGCGCGCCATCGAGTGCCAGGCGGATCTGATGGTCGTGCCCTTGTCGGCCAGCCATGCGCACAGCCTGGCCAACCTGCGCAAGACGCCCGATGAGGTCGTGGCCGAAGTGGCCCGCATCCGCGCGGCGCGCGATGCGGCGGGCAGCCGCACCTTGATCGAGGGCGGGGTGGGCACGGCGTTCGGCTGCACGATTCAGGGCGAGGTGGCTGAGAGCGAGGTGCTCCGCCTGATGCAGGCCCTGCTCGACGCAGGGGCCGACCGCGTGAGCCTGGCCGATACCGTGGGCTATGCCGACCCCGCCAGCGTGCAGCGCCTTTTCGAAAAGGCCCATGCCCTCGTCGGCGAGCGGCTGGCCTGCGCCCACTTTCACGACACGCGTGGCATGGGCCTGGCCAATGCCTACGCCGCCTGGCAGACCGGCATCACCCGCTTCGATGCGTGCCTGGCCGGCATCGGCGGCTGCCCGCATGCGCCCGGCGCCAGCGGCAACGTCAGCACCGAAGACCTGGCCTTCATGCTGGAGCGCATGGGTGTGGACACCGGACTCGACGTGCCAGCGCTGCTGGCGCTGCGCCAGGGGGTGGCCGGCTGGCTGGCGGGCGAAACGCTGCACGGCACGCTCTGGCAGGCCGGGCTGCCCAAGACCGCCCCGGCCCACGTGTCCGTGATGCCCGTGATGCCTGCGATGGCCACCGCGGCCGCCCTCGCCTGAACCTTTATCGTTGCGCCCATGAATGCACCTCTGAATCCCTCCCCGTCCACCGAGCCTGCAAAGCTGCCCCTCGCGGGCCTGCGCGTGGTGGAGTTCACCCACATGGTCATGGGCCCTACTTGCGGCATGGTGCTGGCCGACCTGGGGGCCGAGGTTATCAAGGTCGAGCCGGTGGACGGCGACCGCACGCGGCACCTGCTGGGCGCGGGCGCGGGCTTCTTTCCCATGTTCAACCGCAACAAGAAAAGCATCGCGCTGGACCTGCGCAAGCCCGAAGGGCTGGAGGTGGCGATCCGCCTGGCCTCGTCCGCCGACGTGGTCGCGCAGAACTTCAAGCCCGGCGTGATGGCCAAGTACGGCCTCGACTACGCGGCGTTGTCGCGGCTGAACGAGCGGCTGGTGTATGTGAACCATGCCGGGTTCCTGCCCGGCCCTTACGAGCACCGCACCGCGCTCGACGAGGTGGTGCAGATGATGGGCGGCCTGGCCTACATGACGGGCCGCCCGGGCGATCCGCTGCGGGCCGGCACCAGCGTGAACGACATCATGGGCGGCATGTTCGGCGCCATCGGTGCCATGGCCGCGCTGATGCAGCGCGCCCAGACGGGCCGGGGGCAGGAGGTGGACTCGGCCCTGTTCGAGAACAACGTGTTCCTCGTCGGCCAGCACATGATGCAATACGCCGTCACGGGCCAGCCCGCAGCCCCCATGCCCGACCGCATCTCGTCGTGGGCGGTGTACGACGTGTTCAGCGTGAAGGACGGCGGGCAGATCTTTCTGGCCGCCGTGAGCGATGCGCAATGGGTGACGTTCTGCGATGCCATGGGCTATGCCGACCTAAAAGCCGACCCAGCCCTGGCTCTGAACAACGACCGCGTGCGCGCCCGCGCCACGCTGCTGCCGGAACTGCGCCGTCGCCTGGCCGAGCACACGGCCGAGGCCCTGTCGGCCATCTTCGAGCAGCATGGGCTGCCGTTCGCGCCCATCCTTCGCCCGGAGCAACTGTTCGACGACCCGCACCTGAACGCCACGGGTGGCCTGGCCGAGGTCACGCTGCCCGATGGCGAACGGGCGGGCAGCACCGCGCGCGTCACCTTGCTGCCGCTGCGGCTGGACGGCCAGCGCATGGGCGTGCGGCTGGACCCGCCGCAACTGGGCGAGCACACGCAGGAGCTGCTCGCCAGCCTGGGCTATACGCCCGAAGCCATCGCGGCACTGCACGAGGCCACCGCCGTGGCCTGAGCACGGCGCCGCCACTGCACTGCATACCCGGCACCTCCGAGCGCGGCAAAGACCGCGCCGCTTTCCATCCCAACGACGATCACGGAGACAAACCATGCCATCGCTTCCAACGACCCGCGCGCTGCCGGCGCACACCCTTTCGCTCACCCGCCGTGGCGCGCTGGCCCTCGGTGCCGCAGTGCTGGCCGCACCGGGGCTGGTGCGCGCGCAGCCGGGCGATAAGCCGCTGCGCGTAATCCTGCCGCTGTCGGCCGGCTCGGGCGCGGACGGCGCCATCCGCGCCATGAGCAACAGCCTGTCGAAGGCGCTGGGCCATCCCGTGGTGATCGAGAACCTGCCCGGCGCGGGCGGCATCACCGGTACGACGCAGCTCGTGCGCGCCGCCAAGGACGGTTCGGTGATCGGCGTGGTGTCCAACAACCATGTGGTGAATCCCAGCGTGTATAAGAACATTCCGTTCGACTCGCTGCAGGACATCACGCCCATCACCGTGATCGGCGCCACGCCTTTCGTGCTGGTGGCCCATCCGTCGGTGGAGGCGAAGAACGTCAAGGAACTGATCGCGCTCGCCAAGGCCAAGCCGGGCACGTTGAACTACGGATCGTCCGGCAACGGCACCATCCTGCACCTGGGCGCGGCGATGTTCGTGGACCAGGCCAAACTGGACATCAAGCACATTCCCTACCGGGGCATGGGCCCGTTGATGAACGACATTCTGGGCGGCCATGTGCAGCTGGGCGTGGTGGCGGTGGCCCCGGCGGCGCCGCACATCAAGTCCGGCGCGCTGCGCGCCATCGGCGTGACCACCGCCACGCGGGTGAAGGCGCTGCCCGGCGTGCCCACGCTGGCGGAGCAGGGCCTGCCGGCCTATGAGCTCGAAGGCTGGGTCGCCGCCGTCGGCCCCGCGGGCCTGCCCAAGGCCGAGGTCGATCGCCTGTACCAGGGCTTCAAGGCCGCGCTCGACATGCCGGAAGCCCGCGATGCGCTGATCGCGCAGGGGTATGAGATCAAGCTCACGCCGCCCGATGCCTCGGCCGCGTTCTTTCGCAGCGAACTGGCGCGCATGGCGCAGGTCGTGAAGAACGCGAACGTATCGATGGATTGAGCTGGGCGGCCCGTTGCACGAAAAAAAGGCCGGCATGTGTGCCGGCCTCGTTCATGGCGTCCCGCACGGTGCACGCCAAAGAGCGAGCATGGCGCGGGGTCTGCCGCTTACTTCGTGGTTTTGGCCGCGATGGTTTCGGGCATGGCCGACGAGTGGTGGTGCGCGATCAGCCATTGGCCGTTCACGCGTTCGTACACATAGGTGTAGCGGGCCTGCACCGTCTTGCCGTCCTTGAAGCGGAAGGTGTAGGTGCCCACGTCCTGCGCCACGTTGCAGCCGATGCGGATCGAGCGGCTGTCGATCTTGCCCTGCGGTTCGGACTGCAGGAACTTCACGAAGTAATCGCGAATTTCCAGCGGCGTCGTGCGGGGCTGGTTCGACACGGTGGGCAGCAGCACGCCGTCCTGCGCATAGTTGGCGGTGACCTTGTCCGGGTCCAGCGTGCGCAGCGAATCGTTCCAGCGGTCGAACAGCGCGGAGATTTCCTTTTCGTTGACCGGCATGCAGACTGGCTCGCCCTTGCCCTGCGCGAAGGCCGGGGCAGACAGGGTGATCAGGGCCAGAGCGGTGGCGGAGAGGGCGGTGTGAAGCGTCTTCATGGGATCCTTCTAGAGTGAGGTTCGAGCACCGGCTTTTGCCGCTGCTGCATCGCTCAGTGCGATACAGGACCTATTCTTTGGCAGGCGCATGAACGCGGCCTTTGCCGTCCAATGAAGGAAACATGACGCAAACATGAACCGCAGATGAACCGCTGCGGCCCGCGTTTCAATCGGGTGCCGCGTCCAGCCGATACCCGAAGCCGCGCACCGTTTTCAGAAGCGCGATGGCATGGCCTTCGTCGATTTTCGTGCGCAGGCGGCGCACGTAGACATCGACCACGTTCGTCAGCGGGTCCTCGTTGGTGCCCCACACGTTGGAGAGGATGCGCTCGCGGCTGTACACCCGGCCGGGCGCGCTCATCAGCAGTTCCAGAAAGGCCAGTTCCTTGGCCGTCAGCGCGATGGGCTGGCCGGCGCGGCTGGCCTCCATGCGATCGAGGTCGAGCACCAGGTCGGCCACCTGCAGCGTGCTGGCGCGCTGCCTTTGCTCGCGGCCGCGGCGCATCAGCGCCTCGATGCGGGCCAGCAGCTCTTCGAAGGCGAAGGGCTTGGTCAGGTAATCGTCGGCGCCCAGACGCAGGCCGTTGACCTTGTCTTCGGTGTTGCTCAGCGCGCTGAGCATCAGCACCGGCACATGCCGCCCCTCGGAGCGCAGCGTCTGGCACAACTCCAGCCCGCTCAGGCCCGGCAGCATGAGATCGAGCAGCAGCAGGCCCGGGTCGCCGCTGCGTGCCAGGGCCAGGCCGTCGGGGCCGTTGCGGGCCAGCTCCACGCTGTAGCCCTCGGCCTTGAGGCCGCGCAGCAGAAAGTCCGCCACGCGCGGATCGTCTTCGACCACCAGAATGTTCATGCAGCTTCCTCGGGACACAGGGATGCGGGAGAGTGGGCCAGCGGCACCGCGATGAGCACCGTGGTGCCCACGCCGGGAGTGCTGTCGATGTCGATGCGCCCGTGGTGCGCCTGCACGATGGACTGCGCGATCGACAGCCCGATGCCCGTGCCGTCGGCCCGGTGTGCGCGCGCCCGCTGGCCGCGCACGAAGCGCTGAAAGACCTCGGGCAGTTCCTCGGGCGCAATGCCGATGCCTTCGTCGCTCACCAGCACGTGGGCTTCGCCGTCCGGGCCGGGCTGGCAGCCGATGCGCACGGTGCCACCCCGCTGCGAATAGCGCACCGCGTTGTCGAGCGCGATCATCAGGGCCTGGCGCAGGCGGTCGGCGTCGGCGTTCACCACCAGCGGTCCGCCGGGTGAAGCGGGCAGCGACTGCACGGCCACGCCATGCATGCCGCCCAGTGCCGCAGCCTGTTCGGCCGCATCGGCCGCCAGGGCCTGCAGGTCGATGGGGCGCGGGTGCATCACCAGCTGGTCGGCCTCGGATTTGGCGATCAGCAGCAGGTCGTGGATCACCTTGGTGAGCTGGTCCACGCCGCCCACGATGCGCTCCAGCGTCTGGCGATAGTCCTGCGCCGGCCGGTCGCCGCCGCGCATCGCGATCTCGGCCTCGCCGCGGATCGCGGTGGCCGGCGTGCGCAGTTCGTGGCCCAGGTCGGCGAACAACTGGCGCCGGCGCTGGTCCACGCGCTGCAGGGTGTCGTGCGCCACGCTCAGTTCGTGGGTGCGGGCCTCCACGGCGTCTTCCAGTTCGCGGCGCGCCGCGTCGGCGTGGGCGCGGTGCTGTTGCAGTTCGGCGGCCATGGCGTTGAAGTGCTGGGCCACGCGATCGAACTCGTCTTTCGATTCGGTGGCCACGCGGTGATCGAGCTCCCCGGCCTGCAGGGCGCGCGTGCCGGCCAGCAGGCGGTCCAGCGGGCGCTGCAGCCGGCGGTTCAGGTGCAGGGCCAGCATGGCGGCCACAGCCAGCGTGACGATGGCCATCGTGATCGCCTGCTGCCGCAGCACGTCCAGCCCCCGCTCGGTGGCGGCGCGCGCCACCGGTACCACGCTGCGCTGGCGCTCGATGGCGCCGTTGATCAACTCGCGCAGATCGAGCCCGCGCGCCATGTCGAACGTGGCGTTCAACTCTTCCCACACGGCCGGGAAGTCCGCGTCCGGCTCCAGCGGCCGCAACTGCGACAGGCGCGACTCCACGGCGAGGATGTTGTCCTCCAGCAGCTCGGTCATGTTCACCAGTTGCGGCACCTCCTGAGGGACGGCCGTGCCGTCGCGATGGGCCATTTCCGTCCACAGGGCCAGGTCGCGCCTCGACAGTTCAGCGAGATTGGCGGCACTGGCATGCATGCGCTCCAGCAGGCGTGCGCGCACCTCGGGCACCGCGTTGGCGTTCATCAGGCGCTGGGTGGCCCACACGCGCAGCCGTTGCTTGTTGGCCGACAGGTCCAGCAGCTCGGAGAGTATGTCGCTCGCCAGCCGGCTGTGCTGGGTGTAGTCGTTGACGCGGTGCGTGCCCCAGTACACGAAGGCGGCCTGGATGCACACCAGGGCCACGAGGGCGGCGAAAGCCAGGGAGAGTCTTGCGCGGTACATGGGGCCGTCGGAGGGCGAAGGGCCTGCATTATGTGCCGGGGCCGGATGCGCCCATCGAATGCTATTGAATTAATAGCAATCAAGGCAATGAATACGGCGGCAGGGAGCTTATTCGGCTTGAATCGGCTGGCCGCCGGCCAGCGCCCACAGCGACTCGGCCACCGGCGACATTTCGGCGCGCTGGCGGTACAGGCGGATCTCCACCGGAACGTCCCACGCGGCATCACCGGCGGCCACCAGCGTGCCCGCCCGCAGTTCGTCGGCGATCAGGCTGCGCGGCAGCCAGGCCACGCCGCGACCCTCCAGCGCCATGGTCTTGAGCAGCACCGCATGGTGCGCGGTGAACACCACGGCCACGCCGCCCGGCACGGCGGATTCCCCACCGTCCCCGTGCAGGCCCCGCTTTCGCGCCCGCATGATCCGCCCCAGGCCCGAGGCGTCGCTGTAGGCGAGCAAGGGCAGGGGCGCGCCGCCCTGCCCGATGGCGTGCAAGGGCTGACCCTCCGGGCCGGCGCCGCTCACAGGCTGCAGCACGTCGTCCGACAGGCGCAGCATGGGGTACTGGGCATCGTCCAGCCGGCCGGGCACCTCGGCATGCCCGTGGCACAGCACGAACTGCACGCGCCGTTGCAGGGCCAGATCCTCGCAGGCGCGCGAGCTGTCCGACATGGTCTGGATCGGCCCCAGGCGCAGCTGCGCTTCCAGGTCGCCCAGCCAGCGCGGAAAGAAGGTGAGCGAGAGGACGTGCGTGGCCGCGAAGCGCAGGCTGGCCGCCGCGGTGTCGTGCGCGGCCCGCGCCTTGATGCGCGCGGCCTCCAGGTTGGCGAGCAGCGTTTCCATCAGCGGCAGAAAGCGCAGCCCCGCCGGCGTGAGCGCCGCCGGGTGGGCGCTGCGGTCGAACAGCTCCACGCCCACCCATTCCTCCAGCGCGCGGATGTGGCGGCTGAACGCGGGCTGGGCAATGGCGCGGGCCTCGGCCGCCCGCGAAAAATTGCCGCACTCGGCCAACGCCAGAAAGTCTTCCAGCCACTCCAGATCGAGGGGGCGGTTGCCAGGTCCCATGGGGTTCTTGTTCCGTGCAGATAGATGTATGCGATTCGGGTATTGGACGCAGCGGTGCAGGCCGTTTGATGATCCGCTCCGTTGTTCATCGGCCAACTTCTTATTCCATCACGGAGACTCTGCATGTCTGCCATCGCGAATTATCGCGGGATCATCCCCGCCATCTCGTGCCCGTTCACCCCCGACCACCGCATCGACGAGCCTGCCTTGCGCAAGCTCGCGTCCTGGCTGGCGGGCCATGAGGGCGTGGTGGCCATCATGACCAACGGGCACACGGGCGAAGTGTTTTCCCTCACCCCCGCGGAGCGCGCCGAGGTCACGCGCATCGTGGCTGACGAACTGAAAGGGCGCACGCCCGTCATCTCCTCCATCGTGTGCGAGGGCCTCGCCGAAGCCGCCGAGCATGCCCGTGCCGCACAGGCCGCCGGCGCCGTGGCGCTGGATGTGATGCCGCCCCACCACTGGCTGCGCTTCGGCTTCACGCCCGGCCATGCGCTGCAGTATTTCGGGGCCATTCACAAGGCCGCGCCGGGCCTGGATCTGGTGTGTCACGTGTACCCGGCCTGGACGCGGGCTTCGTACTCGTCGCAACTGCTGGCCGAACTCGCCAGGCTGCCGTACCTGCAGGCCTTCAAGGTGGGCCAGCGCGACATGAACAAGTACGCCCGCGACATTCAGGCGATCCGCGAGGCCGACCCCACCAAGGCCATCCTGACCTGCCACGACGAGTACCTGCTGGCCTCGATGGTGCAGGGCGTCGATGGAGCGCTGGTGGGCTTCGCCACCTTCATTCCTCAACTCATCATCGACCTGTGGAACGCCGTGAAGGCCGGCGACCTGAAGAAGGCGATGGCCGTGCAAGCCGTCATCACCCCGCTCAAGGATGCGGTGTACGGCGGCGGCGAGCCCACCGGCGAGGCCCACGCGCGCATGAAGGGCGGCATGTACCTGGCCGGCGTGATCGACGACGCCACCGTGCGCCCGCCCACCGAGGCGCCCAACGCGCACGAGGTCGAGGCGCTGCGCGCCGCAGTCAAGCAGGCCGGACTGCTGCAGCGCTGACCCAAAAAAATCCATAACGACAGGAGACAAGCCATGCAACGCCAGACCTTCCTTCGCGCCATGCTCGGCGCCGCCGCGCTCGCCGCGGCCGCCAGCGGCTTCGCGCAGACCTATCCTGCCAAGCCGGTGCGCGTGGTGATTCCGTTCCCGCCCGGCGGCACGCTCGATGCGGTCGGTCGCATGCTGGCGCAAAAGCTCGGCGAGCAGATGGGGCAGACCTTCGTGATCGACAACAAGCCCGGCGGCAGCGGCGTGATCGGTGGCGACACGGTGTCCAAGGCGGCGGCGGACGGCTACACGCTGCTGTTCAGCGCCTCGACGTTCACCACCGCGCCGATGACGCTCAAATCGGTGCCCTACAACGTCACGCAGGACTTCCTGCCCGTGGCGCTGGTGGCCAAGGCGCCGCTGTCGGTGGCGATCAACAAAGACCTGCCGGTGACCGACATCAAGTCGCTGCTGTCGTATGCCCAGGCCCGTCCCGGCAAGATGACTTTCGCTGTGGGCTCGATCGGTTCCGCCGGGCATCTGTCGACCGAACTGCTCAAGCGGGCGGGCAAGATCGACTACCTCGTCGTGCCGTACAAAGGCACGGCGCCGGCCTTTCAGGACCTGATCGGCGGGCAGATCGACGGCTTCATCGACCCCATCCTCGGCTCGCTGCAGTACCACAAGAGCGGCATGCTGAAGGTGGTGGCGGTCACCTCGGCCCAGCGCGTGCCCAACCTGCCGGACGTGCCCACCGTGGCCGAGACCATTCCCGGCTTCGAGTTCTACAGCTGGTATGGCCTGTGGGCTCCGGCCAAGACGCCGCCCGCGCTGGTGCAGCGCCTCAATGCCGAGGTGAACAAGGCCCTCGCCGGCGACATGAGCCAGAAGCTCAAGGACCAGGGCCTGCTCGTCACGCCGGGCAGCGTGGAAGACTTCGCCAAGTTCCAGCGCGCCGACATGGAGCGCTCCCAGAAGATCGTGACCGAGGGCAACATCCGTGCGGAATGACGCGGCGCCCGCGCCGCTCGGGCATGCCGTGGTGACCGGCAGCAGCAGCGGCATCGGCCGGGCCATCGCCGAATCGCTGCTGGCGGCCGGCTGGCAGGTGAGCGGGCTGGACGTGGCCCAGCCGGCCATCGTGCAGGCGGGTTTTACGCCCTTGCCGGTGGACCTGGCCGACGGTGCGGACATCGCCCGCGCCGCCGCGATGCTGCCCGCGGTCGATGCCCTGGTGCATGCGGCCGGCGTGCTGCGCGTGGGCCCGCTGGGCCAGCTGGACCACGCGGGCGGCGAGCTGATGTGGCGCCTGCATGTCGATGCCGCCACGCGCCTGGCCGATGCCATCGTGCCCGCCATGGCCGCGCGCGGGCAGGGCCGGGTGGTGTTCATCGGCAGCCGGGTGGCGCAGGGCATGCCGGGGCGCGGCCAGTACGCCGCCACCAAGGCGGCGCTGATCGCGCTCGCCCGCAGTTGGGCGGCCGAGGTGGCGGGGCAGGGCGTGACGGTGAACGTCGTCTCGCCCGCCGCCACGGCGACCGGCATGCTGAACGACCCGGCCCGCGCTGGCAGCGCACCGCGCCTGCCGCCCATCGGCCGCCTCATCGAGCCCGCAGAAATCGCCGCGCTGGTGGGCTACCTGCTGTCGCCCTCGGCGGCGGCCATCACGGGGCAGGACATCGCCATCTGCGGCGGTTCGTCGCTGCCGCGCTGAGCCTTTTTTTCCTTCCACTCCTTCGCAAGAGCCCTTCATGAAAATCGTCGATATCGTCGAATCCACCCGCCCGATCAAGTCGGACATCCGCAACGCCTACATCGATTTCTCGAAGATGACCCTGAGCCTGGTGGCGGTGGTCACCGACGTGGTCCGCGATGGCAGGCCCGTCATCGGCTACGGCTTCAACTCCAACGGCCGCTACGGCCAGGGCGCGCTGATGCGCGACCGCTTCATCCCGCGCGTGCTCGAAGCCGACCCCGCCACGCTGGTGGATGACACCGGCGAGAACCTCGACCCGCACAAGGTCTGGGCCCGCATGATGATCAACGAGAAGCCCGGCGGCCATGGCGAGCGCTCGGTGGCCGTGGGCACCATCGACATGGCCGTGTGGGACGCCGTGGCCAAGATCGCGGGCAAGCCGCTTTACCAGCTGCTGGCTGAGCGCTACGGCAACGGCACGCCCAACCCGCGCGTGTTCGTGTATGCCGCGGGCGGCTACTACTACCCCGGCAAGGGCCTGGATGGCCTGCGCAAGGAGATGGAAATCTACCTCGCGCGGGGCTACTCGGTGGTCAAGATGAAGATCGGCGGCGCGTCGTTGGCCGACGACTGCGAGCGCATCGAATCGGTGCTCAAGATCCTCGGCCCGGGCCAGCAACTGGCGGTGGACGCCAACGGCCGCTTCGATCTGAAGACCGCCATCGACTATGGCCGGGCGCTGTCGCAGTACCCGCTGTTTTGGTACGAGGAAGCGGGCGATCCGCTCGACTACGAACTGCAGGCCCGGCTGGGCGAGGTGTACCAGGGCCCGATGGCCACGGGCGAAAACCTGTTTTCGATGCAGGACGCGCGCAACCTCATCCGCCACGGCGGCATGCACAAGGACCGCGACTGGCTGCAGTTCGACTGCGCTTTGAGCTACGGCCTGGTCGAATACCTGCGCACGCTCGGCATGCTCAAGGACCACGGCTGGTCACCCAGCCGCTGCATCCCGCACGGCGGCCACCAGATGTCGCTGGCCATCGCGGCCGGCCTGGGCCTGGGCGGCAACGAAAGCTATCCGGACCTGTTCCAGCCCTATGGCGGCTTCCCCGACGGGGTGAAAGTGGAGAACGGCTACGTCACGCTGCCGCCGCTGCCGGGCATCGGGTTCGAAGGCAAATCTGACCTGATCGCGGAAATGCGTGCGCTGGCTTCTTGAAGCGGGGCGACGAGGGTTTGATATCAATAAATGAGCGTCCAGCGCTTGTTGAATAAGCGCTGGATGGCATTTTGATGCACAAGGCATACCGCACTGCGCGGTGCCGGCATCCTCCGTGGTTCAGTACGTGGCTGACGAAGCGATCAGGCGCCGTGACGGTGGTGGCAGCGCTCCCGCTCCCGATTTGCCGGCTTGCGTGACCGGTGCGCTGGTGCCGGAGTCCCCCGGCAGCCGGAACTGCGCGACCATGCGCGACAGCGACTCCGCCTGGAACTTGAGGCTGTCGGCCGCGGCGGCGCTTTCTTCCACCAGTGCGGCGTTCTGCTGCGTGACCTGGTCCAGTTGTTGAACGGCGTCGCCCACCTGGTTGATGCCGCTGGACTGTTCGGCGCTGGCCGAACTGATCTCCGACAGCAGCGTGGACACCTGCGTGACCTGCGCCACCACATCGTCCATCGTGCGGCCCGCCTGGGCCACGAGGTCTGCGCCCGTGCTCACGCGCGAAACGCTGGCTTCGATCATGGCTTTGATCTCCTTGGCCGCCTCTGCCGAGCGCCCCGCCAGCGAACGCACTTCGCTGGCCACCACGGCAAAGCCCCGTCCCTGCTCGCCGGCACGGGCCGCTTCGACCGCGGCATTGAGCGCGAGGATGTTGGTCTGGAACGCGATGCCGTCGATCACCCCGATGATCTCCGCCATGCGGCCGGAGTTCTGCTGAATGTCCTGCATGGTGGACACCACGTTGCCCACCACCGTACCGCCCTGCGTCGCCACGGACGACGCGCCCGAGGCCAACTGGTGGGCGCGCCGTGCGGAGTCGGCGTTCTGCTGCACGGTGGAGGTCAGCTCTTCCATCGACGCCGCCGTCTCTTCCAGGTTGCTGGCCTGCTCTTCGGTGCGCTGGCTGAGGTCGGAATTGCCGTTGGCGATCTGCACCGAGCCAGTGGCGATGGAGTCGGCGCTCGTGCGCACGTTGCCCACGATCTGCACCAGGCTGGCATTCATGCGCTGCAGGGCATTCAGCAGTTGGCCCACCTCGTCCTTGCCGTTCACTTCGATGCTCGACGTCAGGTCGCCGGCCGCCACGGTTTCGGCGATCTGCACCGCGCGCCCGATCGGCCGGGTGATGGAGCGGGTGATCAGCCAGCCCAGCACCGCTGCCACCGCCACCGCCACGCAGGTGATGCCGATGATCAGCTCAAAGCCTGATTTCACCTGGTGGTCCGCACCGTCGCTGGCCTTGTCCATCAGGGCCTGTTGGCTTTCGGACAACTTGTCCAGCGTCGCCATGTACGCCAGCTGATTGCGTCGCAGTGTGTTGGCCAGCAGGGCCTTCGCTTCGTCCGTCTGGTTGGCGCGCACCAGGCTTAAAAACGCGTCGATGTCTTTCCGATAGACGACGCGCTGTTCCAGGGTGTCTGCCAGCAGCTTCTTGCCGGTGTCGCTTTGCACGGTGGGGGTCAGCGTCGCGTACTTGCTGTTAATGAGCTCGCGGCTGCCTTCGATGCTTTTTATCTCCTGGGCACGCTGCTCGGCGTTGTCGAAGATCACCAGATTGCGCACGTAGCGGGCTTGTTGATCGACCTCGTCGGAGATTTCGTTGAGCAATCGCACCTTGGCGTAATAGTCCTTGGTCACCAACGTCAAGGCCCGGTTGACGTTGCTGAGCGACGACATGGCGATACCGGACACCAACATCAGCAGCACGATCGTCGCCAGAAACGCCAGCGTGATGCGAGGGCCGATGCGGAGGTTTCCAAAAAAACGGTGGGTCATGGAAGTGGCTCTTTCTTTCTGGGCAGCAGGAAAAAATAGCAAGCCGCTTTTTGACGGGCTGTCAGTGGTGCGCGCTCCACTTCGTCTGGTGGCCGCTTGCGGTTCGCTCCATGGGTCAGCCGCTTCGGCTTCTACCTTCCCCGTCGTTCCATCTGCGTGGAAACTTGCTGCAGTGCAACGTCATTCGTAAACTTATGTTTCAAGGTTTTAAACCAAAAGGGAACTTTTGGAAAGCAACGCGCGCCAATCTCATCTGTATGGCCAAACGCCGAATGTGGCGGCCCGCCATCTTTCGGCGGGTGGTGGGGCTCTTTCCGGCGCGGCCCCGGGGGTGCTTTCGAGAAAACGTCCAGCCATGAAAAAAGCCTGCCTCCACGTCATGCGGAGGCAGGCTTTCTGACAGCGTCGGCCGCAAGGGCCGGGCTGATTACAGCGAGTCGATGAAGCTGCGCAGCTTGTCGGAACGGCTCGGGTGCTTGAGCTTGCGCAGCGCCTTGGCTTCTATTTGGCGAATGCGCTCGCGGGTCACGTCGAACTGCTTGCCGACTTCTTCCAGCGTGTGGTCGGTGGACATCTCGATGCCGAAGCGCATGCGCAGCACCTTGGCTTCGCGCGGCGTCAGGCCGTCCAGGATGTCCTTCACCACATCGCGCAGGCCGGCCTGCATGGCGGCGTCGATCGGGGCGGTGTTGGCGCCGTCTTCGATGAAGTCGCCCAGGTGGCTGTCGTCATCGTCGCCGATCGGCGTTTCCATGGAGATCGGCTCCTTGGCGATCTTCATGATCTTGCGGATCTTGTCTTCCGGAATCTCCATCTTGGCCGCCAGGATGGACGCATCGGGCTCAAAGCCGAACTCCTGCAAATGCTGGCGGCTGATGCGGTTCATCTTGTTGATCGTCTCGATCATGTGCACCGGGATACGGATGGTGCGTGCCTGATCGGCGATCGAGCGCGTGATGGCCTGGCGAATCCACCACGTGGCGTACGTCGAGAATTTGTAGCCGCGACGGTATTCGAACTTGTCCACGGCCTTCATCAGGCCGATGTTGCCTTCCTGGATCAGATCCAGGAACTGCAGGCCGCGGTTCGTGTACTTCTTGGCGATGGAGATCACGAGGCGCAGGTTGGCCTCGATCATTTCCTTCTTGGCATCGCGCGAGGACGATTCGCCCTCGTTCATGCGCTTGTTGATGTCCTTGAGCTGAGGCAGCGGCACCACCACGCGCGCTTGCAGGTCCATCAGGCGCTGCTGCAGTTCCTGCACGGGCGGAATGTTGCGCTGCAGCACGGTGCTCCACGGCTTGCCGGAGGCAGCCTGCTTTTCCACCCACTTCAGGTTCAGCAGGTTCGGCGGGAATTCCTTGATGAAGATTTCCTGCGGCATGCCGCACTTGTCCACGATGATGCGGCGCAGTTCGCGCTCTTTCTTGCGCACGTCGTCCACCTGGCCGCGCACCATGTCGCACAGCTTTTCGATGGTCTTGGCGGTGAAGCGGATGGTCATCAGCTCGGCCGACAGGGCCTGCTGGGCCTTCATGTACGCGGGCGTGCCGTAGCCTTCCTTGTCGTAGATCTTGTGGACCTTCTCGAACAGGTCGCGCATGGTGTCGAAGCGGGACAGGGCTTCGCGCTTGAGCTCTTCCAGCTTCTTGGTCAGCGCCTTGGAGCCGCCCTTGCCGTCGTCGTCGTCTTCTTCGTCGAATTCGTCGAAGTCTTCTTCGGCCACATAGTCATCGGCTTCGTTGGGGTTGGAGAACCCGTCCACGATGGTGGAGATGACCACCTTGCCTTCGCGAATCTCTTCGCCCATGTTCAGGATCTCGGCGATGGTGGCGGGCGATGCGCTGATCGCCTCCATCATGGCCTGCAGACCGCCTTCGATGCGCTTGGCGATTTCGATTTCGCCTTCGCGGGTCAGCAGCTCGACCGTGCCCATTTCGCGCATGTACATGCGGACCGGGTCGGTCGTGCGGCCGAATTCGCTGTCCACGGTGGAGAGGGCGGCTTCGGCTTCTTCCTCGGCTTCTTCGACGGTCGCCGCGGTGGGCGTCACGTTGTTCTGGAAGAGCGTTTCGGCGTCGGGCGTCTGCTCGTACACGGCCACACCCATGTCGTTGAGCATCGTGACGACGACTTCCATCGTCTCGGCATCGACCAGCTTGTCGGGCAAGTGATCGGAGATTTCGACCTGCGTCAGGTAGCCGCGCGTCTTGCCCAGCGTGATCAGGGTCTTGAGGCGCGAGCGGCGCTTGGCCAGGTCTTCCTCGGACAGCACGGTCTCGTCGAGGCCGAACTCCTTCATCAAGGCGCGTTCTTTCGCCTTGCTGATCTTCATGCGCAGGGGCTTGACCTTCTCGACCGTGGCCGCGGCAGGGGTCGCCGCTTCGGCTTCGGGTTCGCCTTCGAGGTCGGCTTCGATGTCCGACAGGTCGGCATCGTCGCCTGCCGCGTCATCGTCTGCGCCAGCCTTGGGTTTGCGGCCGCGCTTGGCGGGCGTCTTGTCGGCAGCGGCGCCAGCAGCCTTGGCTGGGCGGCCAGGGCGCTTTTTGGGCGCATCGTCGTCGGCGGGGGCCGCTGCGGCCTTGGCGCGGGCGGGCTTCTTGAGTTCTTCGGAGGCTTCGGCCTTGTCAGAGGACTTGTTCACGGGCACGGTGTTGACTTTCTTGGCGGCTGGAGCAGCGGCGGCCAGAGCCTTCTTTGGCTCGGTCGCTGCGGCTTTGGCAGCAGGTTTGGAAGCGGCCTTGGCGGCGGTGCCTGGGGCGGACTTGGGCGACTTCGCGGACTTTTGAGCAGGCATGGGCACCTCGGGATCAAAAACGGACACAAAGAAAACGCAAGCGCCATGGTTCCCGGCGCGGGTGGCACGGCAAAGGCCGGAGCCTTCGCGGTTCGAGGGAGCGACCCTCAGGGGCAAGATGTGTGGGCGAACATTTGGTGTGCAGTCCTTGCGGTGTGAAGGGCGGTCGTGCGTGTGTGTCACTGTTGCCCGGCCCGGAGGTGCTGCTGTCGCTCTTGCCGATGAACCCTACATTATAGCGGCGTGCCGGATTTCAAGCCGGTTTGAGCGAAATTCCGCGCAAAGCCTTGAGCCGCTGCTCCAGCGCCTGGTACTGCGCCAGCGCCGCCGGGTCGCGCGCGGCAAGAAGGATGAGTTCGTTCTGCTGGCGCTTGAGTTCTTCGATGAGCATGCGGTCGAGCAGGTCGCGCAGCTCCGCACGCAGCTCTTGCACGTCGCCCTCGGTCTGCGCGTGCGAGCCGGTCATCACCCGTTCCGCCAGCGTTTCGCAGTCGTGCCCGCGCAGGCTTTCGCGCAGCACCGCCCAGGCCAGCGGGCCGTGCTCGTGCAACTGGCCCTCCAGCCAGGTGAAGAGCGGCCCGTGCGGCGCCGGCTGGGCGCACAGCACGGCATGGTCCTCATGCGCGAGCTCTTCCAGAAACTCCATGTGCGACAGCAAAAGCCGCACCGCGTGGTCCGTGCGGCTTGCGGCCGGGGTGCGCGGAAGCCGCGGCTGGATGGGGCGCTCGTCTTCCTTGTTCCAGCGGCCCTTGCCTTTCCAGTCCCCGTTGTTCTTGCGAAACGGTTTGGCGGTGTAGCCATAGCCGGTGGACGGTTCACCGGCCGGCGCCCAGCCCGCGTCCTGCGGTGCGTTGCCCCACGGCGGCTCGTCGGCGTAGGCCGATGGCGCCTGGCCCCCGCCGGCAGCGCGGTGCGTTCCGCCGCCGCCCTGGCGGCTGGCGTCCTGCGCGGCGGCCTGGTTCCACAAGTCGGACAGGTCCCTTGCGCCCAATTGGCCCAGCTCGGCCAGTTCGGTCAGCAACTGCCGCTTGAGCGCGCCATCGGGCAGGGCAGACCACAGCGGCCGGGCATTGCTCACCATGTGCGCCCGGCCCTCGGCGGTGCCCAGGTCGCAGTTTTCCCGCGCGGCTTCGATCAGGAAGCGGCTGAGCGGCAGCGCTTCGCCCACATGGCGCGCGAAGGCATCGGTGCCGTGCTCGCGGATGAAGCTGTCGGGGTCGTGCTCTGCCGGCAAAAACAAAAACTTCACGCTGCGCGTGTCGCTGGCATAGGGCAGGGCGCCGTCGAGCGCCTTGCGCGCTGCGCGCCGGCCCGCAGTGTCGCCATCGAAGCTGAACACCACGGTGTCGGTGAAGCGAAACAGCTTGTGCACATGGTCGGCCGTGCAGGCCGTGCCCAGCGTGGCCACCGCGTTGGGAAACCCCAGCTGCGCCAGCGCGACGACGTCCATGTAGCCCTCGGTGACCAGGGCATAGCCGTGCTCGCGGATGGCCGTGCGCGCCTCGAACAGGCCATAGAGTTCGCGGCCCTTGTGGAAAACCGGGGTTTCAGGGGAGTTGAGGTACTTGGGCTTGTCGTCGCCCAGCACGCGCCCGCCGAAACCGATGCATTCGCCCTTCACGTTGCGGATCGGGAACATCACGCGGTCCCGGAAACGGTCGTAGCGCTTGCCGTCTTCCTCGTTGACGATCACCAGGCCGCTTTCGGCCAGCAAAGGGCTGTCGTATTCGGGGAACACGCTGGCCAGGTTGCGCCAGCCTTCGGGCGCATAGCCCAGCCCGTAGCGCTTGGCCACCGTGCCGGAGACGCCGCGTCCCTTGAAGTAGCCCACGGCCCGTGGCGAATCCTTGAGGTGCTTGCGAAACGACTCCCCCGCTTTTTCGAGCACATCCGTCAGCGTGGCCTGTTTTTGGCGCTGGGCGGCGGCGCGCTCGCGCTCCTGGGGAGACACATCGTCTTGCGGCACTTGCAGGCCCACCTGCTGGGCCAGGTCCTGAACCGCTTCCACGAAGCCCATGCCCGCGTGGTCCATGAGGAAGCCGATCGCGTTGCCGTTCTTGCCGCAGCCGAAGCAGTGATAGAACTGTTTGGACGGACTGACGCTGAACGAGGGCGACTTTTCGCCGTGGAAGGGGCACAGCCCCATGAAGTTGGCGCCGCCCTTCTTGAGCTGCACGTAGCGGCCGACGATGTCGACCACATCGACGCGGGCGAGCAATTCCTGGATGAACGACTGGGGGATGGACACCCGGCGATTGTCCCCCAAGGTGCCGGCATGGCCGCCGGCCGGCCGCTCATCGCCCTTGGGCGCGTGCCTCCCGCGGGCTGAGACCGAAGCGGCGCTTGAACATCCGCTGAAAGGTCGATGGGTCGGAAAACCCGCAGCGCAGCGCGATTTCCGACAGGCTGGCCCGGGCCGCGGCGGGCCCCGTACCCTCATTCGCCGTCACCTGCTGCCAGGCCGCATCCAGCCGGGCCGTCCAGATCGCGGCGGCCACGCCCTCGCCGTGGCGCGCGAAAAGGCGGTACAGCGAGGCGCGCGAGCACTCCAGCAGGACGGCGAGTTGGTCGGCGCCGAAATCCCGGTCGCCGCAATGGCGCCGGATGAGCCCCCAGGCAGCATGGTGCAGGCTGTCGTCGAACCGGCCCGCGTCCGGTTCGATGCCGACGCCCTGCGATGTCTGCAGCAGGGCCAGCGCCATGTCGGCGCAGGCCTTGATGGCCACGGCGCGTTCGCCGGTGCCCATGCGTGGCGCCTCGCGCCATGTGGCGGCCATCATCGTTTGGAGCACGCTGCCCAGGCCGGGACGCTGCGGCAGTTGCTGTGGCAGGACGAACCCCGTGCCCAGGGCGTCATGGACGGTCTTGCGCGACAGGATGATGGACAGGTCCCGATGTCGTGAGCGGCGGACCTCCACCGGCCGCGCATAGTCCACCAGGTAGAGCATTCCGGCCGAAATCTTCTGGGTTCCGTGGTTGTCTTGCGTGGCCCAGTCGCACTCGGCCATCAGCGACAAGGCGAAGTCGTCCGTGCCGTCCTGCCGGCACATCGCTTCGGTGCGCACGGCATGCATGGCTTCGCTGGCGTGCTCGACCAGATCGGCCCCGTTGCCCGCGATGCGCCGCAACCGCCCGCCGAACGCCGCCCCGTCCGATGCCGCGGACACAGGCCGCATGCGGCTGAGCACCGATTCACGCCAGAAATCCAGCCGTTCGCGCCGTGGGATGGCGTCCGTGGCCACATCCAACAGGGTGCCGGAGGCTTGCAGGCTGCCGAGCGCGCTGTGGCGGCGCTGGCCGGGAACCGGAGACAGGCGGACCTCGTTGGCCATGAATTCCCTTCGATGGTCTGTTGCTTTCTGTGTGTTTCCACACGAAATGTAGTGCAGGCACGACAGCCGCGAATAAAAACCCCAGCACCAAGCTGGGGCTTCGAATCGGCCCGCCGTCTCAGGGGCGGTAGCGATACACGGCGGCGCGTCTCATATCCCTCGCATCGAACCACAACTGGCCGAAGCCACGTGCAACAACCATGATCCTTCCCGGTTGATACGCACGGGGCGACGCGTCACGATTCATGGGTGCAACGGTCGAGTCATCACCGTTTGCTGCGCATAAAAAACCATGCGCTCCATCAATGGACCGGCCGTGCCGAAAGACAAGCCATGCATTCCATCGACAGCGCTTTCGATCCGCGATTGCAAATTGGCAGCGAAGGGCGCCGCCCATGAAATTCGTCACCCTCAGCGCCGGGCGCGACCGGTCGATCGCGCTGGCCTCCGACGGTGCGGCCTACGGCTGGGGTGGCGTCAAGCGCCTCGGCGCGCAGTTGCCGCCGGGCTATCCCGGTGACCTGTGCACCTCCAGCCCCACGGAAATCGGCCACAACCGCTATGCCCAGCCGCAGCCTCAATGGCTGAACCCGGGCCTGCCGTTCACTGCGCTGCATGACGGCCATGCACACACGCTGGCCGTGCGCGCCGGCGGTGCGGTGGTGGCCTGCCGGCCCGTGGTGTCGCCGGAACACGGTGCCGACCGCCTGGGCGTCTCGGGCGTGCCCGCGTCGGCCATTCGGGTGGCGCAGACGGAGGCCGCGGCGTTCGCTCTGCAGGCCGATGGCACGGTGTGGTCCTGGGGCATGGCGGCTTACGGACAACTGGGCCGTGTGGTGGCATCGCGCGAGTCCGGACCGCAGGCCATCGAGGGCCTGGGCGCCGTGGAGCACCTGGCGGCAGGCCATGCCCATGTGCTTGCGCTGGACCGCGCAGGCCAGGTCTGGGCCTGGGGAGCGAATGCGGCCGGGCAACTGGGCAATGGCGGGCTGAAAGAGTCCGCCGTTCCGGTGCGGGTGGCGCTGCCCGCGCGCGCCGTGCAGGTTGCCGCTGGCGACACGCACAGCTTCGCGGTGGATGCGCAGGGCCGTCTGTGGGCTTGGGGCTCCAATCAATACGGACAGGCAGGCGATGGAGCCGCGCGTTACTTCGCCAGGCCCGTCCGGGTGCGCACCGGTTTCGCGGTGGCGCAGGTAGATGCGGGCATGTTCTACACGGTGGCGCTTTCTCGCCAGGGCGATGTGTTCGCCTGGGGGTGGAACGGCATGGGGCAGTTGGCGCAAGACAGCACTGCTTTCTCGGCCAGGCCGCTGCGCGTGCAAGGGTTGCGCGGCGTCTTGCAACTGGCTGCAGGCACGGGCCATGTGCTGGCACGCACTGACACCGGCCTGTTCGCCTGGGGCGACAACCGCTCGTCCGCCTGCGGCGCCTTCCCGTCTGTCGCCGTGCAGGCGCGGCCCCATCCCATCGTCTTCGCTTGAAAGCCGCCATGACCGATACCTTATCGACCACGGAGCCCACGCGGCGCGGCAGCCTGCAGTGGATGTTCGGCCTCTCGCTGGGCACCGTGATGGCACCACTGGCCGGCTGCGGTGGCAGTTCGGCAGGCCCCACTGCAGACACGCTGCCCGAGCCGGTGGCGCTATCGTCCTCCGGCGGGCAGCTCAGCCTGGACCTGTTCGCGCGCTATGGATCGCAGCCGATGCGCATCGCGAACTCGCAGCCGCCGGCCTATCCCGGCATCGCCAAAACCGTGCAGACCGCGCTGCGCAGCTTCAACGGCCAGTACATGGCGCCCACGCTGCACCTGCAGCCGGGCGACACGCTGCGCGTCCGGCTGGTCAATGAACTGCCGGCGAACGTGAAGGGGCAGTCGTCGCTCGACTACCTCAACCATCAGAACAGCACGAACCTGCATTTCCACGGCCTGCACGTCGATCCGCGCGAGATCCGGCCCGGCGTGTTCGGCGACTATGTGGTGGACATGGCCGAGGCCGGCGTGCTGCCCGGCGCCAGCCGCCAGCACGAGGTGGCCATTCCCGCCGACCACACCAACGGCATCTACTGGTACCACCCCCATTTGCACGGCTCGTCCAACGTGCAGGTGTCCAGCGGCATGTTCGGTGCGATCCTCATCCACGATCCCAAGGACACCTTCATCGACACGCCGGACATTCGCGAGCGGGCGATCCACGTGCACAAGGTCAACCTGACCGGCGATGGCAAGACAGAATCGTTCTACGACTCCATCCGTACCCCCACATCGGGCTTTCTGCTCAATGGCGCCTACCAGCCGACCATCATCATGCGGCCGGGCGAAGTGCAGCAGTGGCACCTCATCAATACGGCGTCGTTCTACCCGTTCAATCCCGTGCTGGACGGCCACACGCTGTGGGCCTATGCCAAGGACGGCAATGTGTTCAACCGCCGCTTCAAGCCCATCAACGCGGCTACGGCAAATCAGTTCGACAACGCGCACTGGCCCGGCAATGCGCTGTACCCCGGCAACCGCCACTCGGTCGTGGTGAAGGCGAGCGACGTGCCCGGCACGTACTACCTGCGGTCGGTCAGGGCGCCGTCGAGCGAAGCACAGGAAGAGATCGTCGCGCGCATCGTCGTGGAGGGCACACCGCTGTCCACGCCGCTGCCCCAACCTGCGCGCCTGCCGCGCTATGCCGAGCACGCCCCCATCACCGACGAAGAGCTGGCCAGCCACGGCGGCAAGCAGCGCAGCCTGGTGCTTGCCGTGCTGCCCAAGACCAGCGATCGCCTGGCCCAGCCCATTCCGGCCGGCGAAGGCTGGTTCATTCCGCTGTCCGACGGGGTCGATGGCTTCGCAGACACGGTGTTCTCGTCGGGCGATGCGTCGCCGCAGGCCCGGCTGTCGCCGTTCCAGTCTTCCCTCACGGCCACGCAGACCGTCGCATTGGGCGCGGTGGAGGAGTGGACCATCCAGAACCTGAACGACTATCCGCACCCGTTCCACATCCACGTCAACGACAGCTATGTGGTCCGTGTCAACGGCCAGGCGGTCGAGCCCTACTGGGCCGACACGCTGCCCGTGCCACCGAAGGGCAACATCACCTTCCGCATGCGGTTCACCGACTTTCACGGCCAGTTCGTGTGGCACTGCCACGCGCTCGACCATGAAGACCTCGGAATGATGCAGCTGGTGCACGTGGTCGCCTGACGCCACCCGAAACGAATCGACAACCGACACAAAGAGAGAGAGAGAGAGAGAGGGGAGAAGAAGCGAAGAGCGCGGCGGGGCCCGGTGCGGTGCATCGGGCCCCAGCAGCCTGAAACCGTTTTTGAGAAAAGGTTCGATCCCCTCGGCCCTACGGTCGAGCAGGGGCATTGCGAGGGCGCCGAATGGGCGTAAGCTACGCGTTCGACCGCTCCCGTGCCGCCATGAAGTTGCCATCCTCCCCCACTTCCGCCTGCACCGCTTGCCAAGATGGCCAAGCGCTGGATTTCGAGTTCACGATGGCTTTCCAGCCGATCGTCGATGTGCGCGACCGCAGCGTGTACGCCTACGAAGCGCTGGTGCGCGGCCTGGACGGCAGTTCGGCCCAGAGCATCCTGGACCAGGTGACCGAGCAGAACCTCTATGCCTTCGACCAGGCCTGCCGCGTGAAGGCGGTGGAACTGGCGGCATCGCTGGGCATGTCCTGCCGCCTCAGCATCAATTTTTTGCCCAACGCGGTCTACCAGCCCGAGGCCTGCATCCGCACCACGCTGCGGGCCGCGCAGCGCTGCGGCTTTCCGACCGAGCGCATCATCTTCGAGATCGCCGAGCGCGAAAACCTGCTGGACAAGGCGCATCTGCAGAACATCCTGCGCGCCTACCGCCGCCATGGCTTTCTGACCGCCATCGACGACTTCGGCGCCGGCTACTCCGGCCTCAACCTGCTGGCCGACTTCCAGCCCGACCTGCTCAAGATCGACATGGCCCTGGTGCGCGGCATCGACGGCGATCCGGTGCGGCAGGCCATCGTGCGCAGCATCGCGGGGCTGTGCGAAGCCCTCCATGTGCAGGCCCTGGCCGAGGGCGTGGAAACCGCCGGGGAACTGCAGACCCTGCGCGAGCTGGGCATTCACCTGTTCCAGGGCTATCTGTTCGCGCGGCCGGCGCTGGAGCGCCTGGCAGAGGTGCAGTGGCCGGACGCGGAAGAGCCCGCCGGCTGACCTCGCCGCTGCGGCGCCCGGCAAGGGGTTTACAGGGCGCGCCGCTTGCAAGATGCTCGGCGTTCGTTCCACCCAACGCCTTTGCCGCATGACCCTCGATCCTGCCGTTCTCCAGGCCTTCGCGCCCACCGGCGTGTTGCGCGCCTCCATCAACCTGGGCAATCCCATCCTGGCCAAAGCCGGCGCACCGGGCGCGGACCCGTCCGGCGTGTCGGTCGATCTGGCCCGCGCGTTCGCCGAGCGGCTGGGCGTGCCGATCGCGTTCGCCGTGTTCGATGCGGCCGGCAAGTCGGTGGAGGCGGTCACGCAGGAGCAGGCCGACATCGGCTTCTTCGCGGTGGACCCGCTGCGCGGCGCCGGCATCGCGTTCACGGCGCCGTATGTGCTGATCGAAGGCTGCTATCTGGTGCGCGAGGATTCGCCCCTGCAGGCCAATGAAGCCGTGGACCAGCCCGGGCGGCGGATCGTGGTCGGCAAGGGCAGCGCCTACGACCTGTACCTGACCCGTGAACTGAAAGCCGCCACCCTGGTGCGCGCGCCCACCTCGCCGGCGGTGGTGGAAACCTTCCTGGCCGAAGGCGCCGACGTGGCCGCGGGCGTCAAGCAGCAACTGCAGGCCGACGCTGCCCGTGCCGGTGTCGGGCTGCGCCTGCTGCCGGGCCGCTTCATGGTCATCCAGCAGGCCATGGGGCTGCCAAAGGGGCGGGGCGCGGCTGCGGCAGGCGTGCTGCACGCTTTCGTGGAAGAGGCCAAGGCCAGCGGGTTCGTTCAGCAGGCGTTGCAACGGCACGGCATCCAGGGAGCGTCCGTGGCCCCAGCGCAGGCGCCCGGTTGAGTGATGGGTTGGTTTGCTATTGTTTTGATAGCTAACCACCGGCGTTTTGATTGCGCTGGAGGCCGATTTGGTCTTGATTGCCGTGGCGTTTGATGCGTCTTGCGCCGCCGCTGCGGGCGCGCTTGAGCGGTGGAACCTCGCGCCCAGCATGAATGGCGGCTGGGGCGCCGCGCCGCAGATGTCTCCAAGCCGGGCATAAGATCGCTTCGGCAGAAAAAAGAGGCCCGGCGCATCCTGTGCCGGCCCGCTGCCGTTCCACCGACATGAGGAGACAAACCATGAATAAAACGTTCTGCCTGCTGGCCGCCTTGGCCCTGGCCGGTGCCGCATCCACCGCATCGGCCGAGGTGTACCCCAAGGAATCGCTGCTCAAAGCCAACAAGGAATCGGCCGGTGGCGGCAAGGGCACGCTGGTGGGCGAATACGCCTTCACGCGCGACAAGGCGCTCAAGGACCAGGCCATCAAGGAGATCAGCTGGCTCACGCTGCAGCCGGGCGACTCCATCGGCTACCACAAGCACACCAGCAACGAGGACACCTACGTCATCGTCTCCGGCCGCGGCACCTTCAAGGACAAGGACGGCGTGGACGTGCCCGTGAAGCCCGGCGACGTGACCATCGTGCGCAAGGGCGAATCGCACGGGCTGACCAACACCGGCACCGAGCCGCTGGTGTTCCTGGACGTGATCGCCGAGCAATAGGCGTTCTTCGCCGCAGCAGTGGCTGCGCGGCGACCGTGCCTGCAGCAGCCGCAATGCAAAAGAGCACCCACCGGGTGCTCTTTTTTCATGGCGCGGTCATGGCGCCATCATGGCGCGGCCACGCCGCATTCAGGGGACATTCGCGGTGCGTTTTGGCCGCGGCGGCGGCGGCTTTCAATCCCCCATCACGACGCCTTCGCGGCGCGGGTCGGCGCCGCCCAGCCACATGGGCTGGCCGTGCACTTCGGCGCGGGTGAGGGCCTGCAGGCCGCTGGTCATGTCCATCTCGCGCACTTCGGCGCCCCGGGCGCGCAGGGCTTGTACGGTGGCCGGTGGGAAGCGCTTTTCCTCCAGCATCGTCGGGCCGTTGAGCGAGCCGAAGTTGGGCAGGTTGATCGCCTGCTGCGGCATCAAACCCCAGTTGAAGATGCCGTAGAGCGTCTTGGCCGTGTAATGGATGATGAGCGCGCCGCCGGGGCTGCCGCCGCTCATCACCATCTGGCCGGTCTGCTTGTCGAACACCAGCGTGGGCGCCATCGACGAGCGTGGGCGCTTGCCGGGCTCCACGCGGTTGGCGATGGGCTGGCCCTGGGCGTCCTTGGGCGCGAAGCTGAAGTCGGTCAGCTCGTTGTTCAGCAGGAAGCCCTTGACCATCTGGCGCGAGCCGAACTGGTCTTCGATGGTGGTGGTCATCGCCACGGCGTTGCCGAACGCATCGACGATGCTGATGTGGCTTGTGCCGTGCTCGATCTGGTCGGGCATGGGCGCGTAGCTGGTCTTGACCGCACCGGGGTTGCCGGGCTGGGCGACCTTCATGCTCTGCGGCCCGATCAGCCTGGCGCGCTGGGCGAGGTAGGCGGGATCGAGCAGGCTGCTCCAGCTGCCGCCCGGCGGCTTCACGAAGTCGGGGTCGGCCACGTACAGGCCGCGGTCGGCGAAGGCCAGCCGCGAGGCCTCGTTGTACAGGTAGAGCCAGTCGGCGCCGGGCACCCTGTCGGCCGGGCCCTTGGGGCCTTCCTGCAGCGCCATCGTGGCGGCATCAGTGTTCTTCAGGATGCCGAGGATCTGGCCCACGGCGATGGCGCCGGAGCTGGGCGGTGGAAAACCGCACATGCGAAAGTCCTTGGAAGCCACCTGATAGTCCGAGCACAGCGCCTCGCGCTTCTTGGGCTTGTAGCCGGCCAGGTCCGCCAGCGCCAGCCGGCCGGGGTTGGTCGGGTGGCCCTGCACCTTGGCGACGATGGCCTGTGCCACTTCGCCTTCCAGCAGCGCCTTGGAGCCGTTGCGCGCGATGTCCTTGAGCACGGCCGCCAGTTCGGGGTTCTTCAGCACGTGGCCCACGGGCCAGGGCTTGCCGGCGGCGTCGAAGAAGTAGGCGCGCGCTGCCGGGTCCTGGGCAAGGTACTTTTCGTTGGCCAGCAGCGTGTTCAGGCGCGGGCTCACCTTGAAGCCGGTTTCCGCCAGTTGAATGGCGGGCTGGAACAGCGTTGCCCAAGGCAGCTTGCCATGTTCCTTGTGCGCCATTTCCAGCATGCGCACCACGCCGGGCGTGCCCACCGAGCGGCCGCCGACAACGCCGTCGTAGAACGCGACGGGCTTGCCGTCGGCGCCGAGGAACAGGTTTTCATTGGCGGCGGCCGGGGCCGTTTCGCGGCCGTCGTAGGCCTCGACCTTGCTGCCGGCAGAGTGCAGCAGGAAAGCGCCGCCCCCGATGCCGCTCGATTGCGGCTCCACCAGCGTGAGCACCATCTGCACCGCGATGGCGGCGTCGATCGCCGAGCCGCCCGCTTTCAGCACCTGGTAGCCCGCATCGGTCGCCAGCGGGTTGGCCGCCGCCACGGCGAACTTCTGCGTGGCCCAGCCTGGCTTCTCGGTGTAGCCGGACGCGCCCTCGGGCTGGTCGGGCAGCGTGTAGTTCAGGCGGGGGCCGGTGCCGCAGGCGGCGAGGAGGGCAGCGGCAGCCAGGAGGGCCAGCCGTGCGGCAGGCAGGTGCTTCTTGCTCATGGGGTCTCCCTGTGTGTAGTGGGCGCCATCGTAATGCGCTGCCCCGGCTTTGGAGCGCCGGTGTTACACCCCGCTACCCGATGGCCGGGTGTACGGCTTGCGGCGGAGCACGAGAGAAGGGTCAGAGCGTTTCAGGGCTCCAGCGCAATGAATACGCCGGTGTATTGCTATTAATTAAGTAGCAATGCAATCCGCTGGATGGCTGGCTCGCTGCTCCGCTGGCTCAGCTGTCCCGCACGGGCCCCGCGCGGCCGTCTTCCACCACGAAGCGGGCCAGCGTGGAGGCGCCGCTGTCGGCGCGCAGCGGGTCGTCCACCGTGCGCAGGGTCGTCGTCCACCGGCCGGGCGTGACATCGGCCAGCCCCCAACCGCGCAGGTCGCAGCGCGCCAGCAGCACGTGCGGGTTGTGGCGGGCGATAGCGTCCACCTTGTCCTGCGTGGTGCCGGAGCGCGAACTGATGGAGGTGCCGCAGAACTCGCTGGCCAGGATGCGGGGCGCGCTCGGGGACTGGGCAGCAGGGGACGATGCCGGTTCCGCCCCGTCGGACGGCGCGAGCACGTTGCACACATAGTTCTGGTGGATGTCGCCCCCCAGCAGCACCGCATTGCGGGGCGCATGCCGGGCCACCGACTGCAGCAGCCGCTGGCGCGCGGCGGGGTAGCCGTCCCAACTGTCGGTCGATTGCACGCCCGAGGGGTAGTGGCGCGGCGAGAACAGGGTCTGCTGCGCGATCACGCTCCACCGGGTGCCGCTGCCGTTGCCGGCGCTGCCCTCGGCGCTGCCGCGGGCATCCGCCGCCAGGCCCGCGTCCAGCCAGCGCTCCTGTGCGGCGCCCAGAAAACTGCGCTGCGGCGCCTGCAGCTCAGCGCAGTCGGCCGGCCGCACGGCGCCCGCGCCGCTGCTGCCTTCGGCCCGGCAGGCCTGGCGGTCGCGGAACTGACGGGCGTCCAGCAGGTGGATGTTCGCCAGCCGCCCCCAGGGCAGCGCGCGGTACACCTGCAGCGTGCCGAAGCCGCTGGCGGCCAGGCTCGCGGCCCGCAGCGGCGTGTGTTCGTAGAAGGCCTGCCAACCCGCGGTGCGCATCGCGAGGAAGTCGGCCGCATCGCCCCGGCCGTGGGTGCCCGCGTAGTCGTTCTGCACCTCGTGGTCGTCCCAGGTGCTGGCCCAGGGGCAGACCGCGTGGGCGGCCTGCAGGGCGGGGTCGCTCTTGTGCAGCGCGTACCGGTCGCGATAGTCGGCGAGCGTCTGCGCCAGGCGCAGGCCGTGCACGCGCGCCAGTCCGGCCGGGTCCTTGGGGCTCGCGTATTCGTACATGTAGTCGCCCAGGAACAGCACCAGGTCCGGCGCATGGCGGCACACGTCGTTCCACGCGGCGTAGTGGCCGTGCTCCCAGCGCTGGCACGACGCGAAGGCGATGCGCAGGCGCGATTCCATCTCGCCCGGCGCGGGGGCGGTGCGCGTGCGGCCGGTGGCGCTGACGGCATCGCCCAGCAGAAACCGGTAGTGGTACCAGCGCCCCGGGGCCAGGCCCTGCAGCTCGACATGCACGCTGTGCGCGAACTCCGGCAGGGCGTTGGCCGTGCCGCGCTGCACGATGCGGCGGAACGCATCGTCGTGCGCCACCTCCCACCGAACGGCGATCGGGCGGCTCCAGGCGCCGGGCTCGGCGGGCACCAGGCGGGTCCACAAGACCATGCCGTCGGGCGAAGGGTCGCCGCTGGCCACGCCCAGGGTGAAAGGGTCGTGTCGGGCATTGCCTTGCGCGGCCAGGGTCCATCGCGGCCAGGCCGCGGCACTGGCTGCCCAGGCAGCCCGCTGCAGCAGGGCCCGGCGAGACAGCGGGGACGGATGCGTCATGAAAAAGGGAAGGGGAGGGGAAGGAGAAAGGGCGCGGAAGAAGCGCAAGACGCGGAAAAAGGCCAAGGCAAAGACGAAAGCGAAGACGAAAGCGAAGGCCGCGTTGCGGCCCGCGGCCGCCCCGGTTCAGGAGGCCATGACCCGGTTCTTGCCCGCGCGCTTGGCCAGGTACATGCCCTGGTCGGCGCGGCGGATCGCCTCGGTGCTGCTTTCCTGCTCGGCCAGTTGGGCCACGCCGGCGCTGAAGGTGATGAGCACCTTTTCGCGGTCCTTGAGGAAGTAGCGCGTGGTCAGTTCGCGCTGCAGCCGCGTCATGGCTTCCACGCCCTGGTGCAGTGCGGTGTCGGGCAGCACCAGCACGAACTCTTCGCCGCCGTAGCGCGCCAGCATGTCCTGCGGCCGCATCACCTCGCGCGTGACGCCGGCCAGGTGCACCAGGGCCTCGTCGCCGGCCGTGTGGCCCAGGCGGTCGTTGATGAGCTTGAAGTTGTCCACGTCCAGGAGTGCCACGCACAGGGGCGAGCCGTTGCGCACGGCGCGGGCGATTTCACGCTCCATCACCTCGTCCAGCCCCTTGCGGTTGAGCGATCCGGTCAGCGGGTCGTGGCGGGCCTGGGCACTGGCGCGGTCCAGTTCTTCCTGCAGCTTGGCGATTTCGGCGTGGCGCGCGTCGGAGCGCTCGCGCAGGTCCTGCAACTCGTCGCGGGCGACCCGGCTGTCCAGCGCCATGGCGCGCGTGGCGCTCATCACTTCTTCGAGCAGCGGCGTGATTTCCTGCAGGCTGGTGGCCTGGCCGATACGCTCGGCGCAGTGCTCCATCTTGTCGTGGTAGGTGCTGCTGGAGGCGGTGATCTGCACCAGCCGCTCGATGAAGGTGGCCAGCAGCTCCTTCATCTGCTCCTGCGCCTGCACGGTGCGTTCCTTGGCCTCGGTCTGCTTGAAGATCACGTCCTTCAGGCGCCGCTGCACTTCATCGAGTCGGCGCAGCGTGAGCGGCGGCGTGGATGCGGCCATCAGCGCCTCGACCTGGCCTTGCAGCCAGCGGTCGTCCTGGCTGAGCACGGCGATGTTCTCGAACAGCATGTGCAGCAGTTCGAGCAGGCTGGAGCGGATGGCGGCCTGGTCTTCGGTGGCGAACGACACCCGGTAGCTGAAGTTGTTCAGCATCAGCCCGAAGGTGGAGATCGGCGGCGAAGGCTGGCGCAGGAAATTGGTGAGCTGCGCCGCCAGTTCGAGCACCCGCGCATCGTCTTCGCCCAGGGCGGGCAGGGTGTTGTCGATGAGGCGGGCCAGCTGCTCGGTCAGTTCCTCGGGCAGGTGCGTGGCGGTCACGGGTTCGGCAGAGGCTGCGGCCAACGGCGTGGCCGCGATGCTGGCCAGCCCCAGGTTCGCATAGCCCACGAACACGCTTTGCAGCTGGGTCCAGTCGCTGTTTTCGATGGCCGATTCCAGTTGGCCCAGCAACCGCTTCTGCCCCGGCGTCTGGCCGGGCAGCACGCGCAGGATGTGGCGCAGCGGCCCCTGCGGAAAAGGAGCGGCGCTGGGGTTGCCAGCGATTTCGTCGTAGAGCGCCTGGTAGTTGTCAGGCGTTGGCGGCAAACGGCGCGCAGCCAGTTGCTTGAGGGTTTCTCGCGCGAGTTCGGAAGGGGGGCGTTCGGCCATCTGGCGTGCACGGAAGGGCAAAGATGCGCGAGTGTGACAGACGGCGCACCGCTTGAACAGGCGCTGGCCGGCACCCTTACCAGCCACGAGTCGCGCCCGGCCCGTGCAAGGCCCGCGCACACGGGCCGGCCGGTCAGTTCACCATCACGAGCTTGCCCATCACGCCGCGCGATCCCATGTGCGCATAGGCGGCGGGCAGCTGCGCCATCGGCATGGTGCGGTCGATCACCGGCTTGATCGCGCCCTCGGCGTACCAGGCGGCCAGCTCCGCCATCATGGCGGCGTTGGCCTGCCGCTCGCGCTTGGAGAACTCGCCCCAGAACACGCCCACGATCGAGGCGCCCTTGAGCAGCGCGAGGTTCAGGGGCAGTGCGGGAATGGGCCCCGAAGCGAAGCCCACCACCAGATAGCGGCCGCGCCAGGCGATCGAGCGGAAGGCCGGCTCGGTGAAATCGCCACCCACCGGGTCATAGATGACGTCCGGCCCTTTGCCGTCGGTCAACGATTTGATCGCCTCGCGCAGGTTTTCTTCGGTGTAGTTGATGACGGCATCGGCGCCCACCGAGAGGCACAGCTTGCATTTCTCTTCGGTGGAGGCCGCAGCGATCACGCGGGCGCCCATCTTCTTGGCGATCTGGATGGCGGCCGTGCCCACGCCGCCGGCCGCCCCGAGCACCAGCACCGTCTCGCCGGCCTTGAGTTGCGCACGGTCCACGAGTGCGTGGTGCGAGGTGGCGTAGATCATGATGAACGCGGCCGCATCGACGTGCGAGAAGCCTTCGGGCAGCGGCATGCAAAGCGCTGCGGGCGCGATGGCATGCGTGCCGAAGCCGCCGGTGCCGGTCAGGCAGGCCACGCTCTGCCCGGGGCGCAGATGCGTCACGCCTTCGCCCACAGCTTCCACCACGCCGGCGTATTCCGAGCCCGGCACGAAGGGCAGGGGAGGCTTCATCTGGTATTTGTTCTGCACGATGAGCAGATCGGGAAAGTTCAGGCTGGCGGCCTTGATCGCGATCAGCACCTCGCCGGCCTTCGGCGCGGGAGTGGGCAGTTCGGTCCAGGCCAGGGCGTCGACGCCCGTCGGGTTGGTGCAAAGCCAAGCGTGCATGGGGAAGTCTCCTGTCGGTGTGGCCGCATGATAGGCGCGAGCGATGGCGCTGCGAGTCCCAGGAGCGACGGCGGCCCGCAGCGCCGCGCGCGGGTGGTGAACGGAGCGCCCGGGGCATGTCGGACGCGGCCTACAATCGCGCGCACCTTGCTTCCTGCCACCCATGAAGATCCTCATATCCAACGACGACGGTTACCAGGCGCCCGGCATCGTGGCCTTGCACGATGCGCTCAAGACCATCGCGGACGTCGAGGTGGTGGCCCCTGAGCACAACAACAGCGCCAAGTCCAATGCGCTCACGCTGCATTCGCCGCTGTACGTCCACCAGGCCGCCAACGGCTTTCGGTACGTGAACGGCACGCCGGCCGACTGTGTGCACATCGCGCTCACCGGCCTGCTGGGCTACCGGCCCGACCTGGTGGTGTCGGGCATCAACAACGGCGCCAACATGGGCGACGACACCATCTATTCCGGCACCGTGGGCGCGGCCATGGAGGGCTACCTGTTCGGCATCCCGGCCATCGCGTTTTCGCAGGTGGACAAGGGCTGGGGCGAGATCGAATCCGCCGCCCGAAAGGCCCGCGAGATCGTCGAGCAGATGCAGGCGCAAAACCTGGTGGGCGAGGCGCCTTGGCTTCTCAACGTGAACATTCCCAACCTGCCGTTCGATGCACTGCGGCCCCTGCGGCTGTGCCGGCTCGGACGCCGGCATGCCGCCGAGCGCGTCATCGAGCAGCAGAGCCCGCGCGGCGAAGTCATGTACTGGATCGGCGGCGCTGGCGCGGCCAAGGACGATGCCGAGGGCACCGATTTCCATGCCACGGCGCAGGGGCACGTCGCCGTCACGCCATTGAAGGTGGATCTGACCGACCATGAAAGCCTCGGTTACTGGGCGCAGACCGCTGCGCGCCTGGTGCCCGCCGAGCCGCCCGAGCCCTCCGCACCCGAGGCGGCCGAAGCCCGATGACCCAGCGCCGCCCCGGCTTTCCGGCCCGCATCGATCGCCCTCCAGGGGCTGCGCCCCGGCCAGCGTCGCAGCCCGCGCCGCGCCGCGACGCCCCCATGCCGCAGGGCGTGGGGCTGGACTCGGCGGCCGTGCGGGCGCGCATGGTGCAGCGCCTGGCGACGTCCGGCATTGCGTCCCCGGTGGTGCTGCAGGCCATGGGATCGGTGGAGCGCCACCGGTTCGTGGACACCGCGCTGGTCAACCAGGCCTATGAAGACACCAGCCTGCCGATCGGTCTCGGGCAGACCATTTCCAAACCCAGCATCGTGGCGCGCATGACCGAACTGCTGCTGGGCGCGGAAGGCGCGCGGGCGGGTGGGCTGGGGCGGGTGCTTGAGATCGGCACCGGCTGCGGCTACCAGGCTGCCGTGCTGGGCCGCGTCGCCCGGGAGGTGTACACCATCGAACGCTTGCGCGCGTTGCACGAAAAGGCGCGCGACAACCTGCGCCCCTGGCGCCTCGCGAACGTGCATCTTATCTTCGGCGACGGCACGGTGGGCTATGCGAAAGGCGCGCCTTATGCGGCCATCATCGCCGCGGCAGGCGGCGAGACCCTTCCCCAGGCTTGGATCGAGCAGCTCGCCGTGGGTGGCCGCCTCGTGGCGCCCATGGTGGGTGCCGGCGGCCACCAGGTGTTGCTCGTCATCGACAAAACGATGCACGGGTTGAAACAGAACGTTTTGGAGGCCGTTCATTTTGTCCCCCTAAAATCGGGGATTGCCTGAAGGGATTGCTTATGTTGGTTACGCGTGGTCTTGTTGGTTGGGGTTCGATGGCGCTGGCGGCTTTGGTGCTTGCCGGTTGCGGCACCCGCGTCAACAGGGCACCGGTGGAAGATCGCGGTACGTCGGCTTCCACATCCGCCTCCCAGCCCGGCATGGTGGTCGCTCCTGCGGCCAAGCCTTTGCCCGGTGCTGAAAACGCCGGCAAGCCCGGCTACTACACGGTCAAGCCTGGGGATACCCTGATTCGCATCGGCCTCGAAAGCGGCCAAAGCTGGAAAGACATCGCCCGCTGGAACAGCCTGGACAATGCCAACCTCATCGAGGTCGGCCAGGTGCTGCGGGTGGTCGCGCCATCGGCGACGCCTGCACCGTCGGTCGCCAGCGACACCGGCGTGGTCACGCGCCCGGTCACGTCGTCGGCCATTGCGCCGGCCACCCCTGCCAGCGGTGCCAAGCCCGGAGCCTCTGCACCGGCCGTCGCCGCTGCGCCGGCGCCAACTCCCAGTCCTGCTCCCGCCACGGGCGGCGGCGAGGACGACATGGCCTTCATCTGGCCTTCGTCGGGTTCGCTGGTGGCAGGCTTCGATGAAGCGCGCAACAAGGGTTACGACATCGGCGGCAAGGCTGGCGACCCGGTGCTCGCATCTGCGGATGGCCGCGTGGTCTATGCCGGCGCAGGCCTGCGCGGCTACGGCAACCTCGTCATCCTCAAGCACAACAACACCTACCTGACGGCCTATGCCCACAACCAGACCCTGCTGGTGAAGGAAGACCAGACGGTGCGCCGCGGCCAGAAGATCGCCGAAATGGGCAGCTCCGACACCGACCGGGTCAAGCTGCACTTCGAAATCCGCCGCCAGGGCAAGCCGGTCGATCCGTCCCGCTACCTGCCTGCGCGTTGATCACGCAGCCCACTGGCACCGGCGCATCCCTGGAGGGTGACGCCGGTACCGACGAACTGGAAGAAGGCGCGGCCGACGCTGCAGCGGAGATCCGCCAGTTCTCCATCGGCGAAGCGCAGCACGGCGTGCGCCTGGACCGTGCCCTGGCCGATCAGGTGCCGGAGTTCTCGCGCAGCTACCTTCAGCAATTGCTGGCGCAGGGCAGCGTCTCGCTCAACGGCCAGCCCGCCGGCAAGCCTGCCTCCCGCGTCAAGGCGGGCGATGTGGTCGCCGTGGAAATGCAGCCGACCCAGCAGAGCCAGGCGTTCCGCCCCGAGCCGATGCCCATCGATGTGGTGTTCGAGGACGCGCATTTGCTGGTCATTCACAAGCCCGCTGGGCTTGTCGTGCATCCGGCGCCCGGTAACTGGAGCGGCACGCTGCTCAACGGCCTGCTGGCTCGCGACCCGAAAGCGCTGCTGGTGCCGCGGGCCGGCATCGTCCATCGGCTCGACAAGGACACCAGCGGCCTGATGGTCGTGGCGCGCGAGCGGGGCGTGATGGATGCGCTGGTGCGAATGATCGCTGCCCGCGAGGTCAGCCGGCAATACCTGGCCATTGGCCACCGCCCCTGGAGCGGTCCGGAGCAGCGCGTGGTCGAGGGCGGCATCGGCCGCGACCCCCGCAACCGCCTGCGCATGGCCGTCGTGGATCTGGCCACTCAATCCGGCAAGCCGTCTCGCACCGACATCGCCTTGATCGACAGTGCCGAAGCAGCTTGCTTCGTGCGCTGCACGCTGCACACGGGGCGCACTCACCAGATACGGGTGCACATGGCCTCGCTGCGCCATCCTCTCGTGGCGGATGCGGTGTACGGCGGCGAGGCGGCAGCGGGCCTGACCCGGCAGGCGCTGCATGCCTACCGGCTGGCCTTCACTCACCCGGTAACGGGGGAGCCCCTGCAGTTCCATGCGCCCCTGCCGGAGGACATGCAAAACGCGCTGAATTTTTGGGGCCTGCGCTACAATCCCGCCTAGCGGCTGTACCAGCCGACTCGCCCGCATGTGCACACTGCAGGGCTGGGAGCGACACCAAGGTCTTTGCGTGCCGTCCCGCTGAACGATCCCTTTTACAGGCCCGGCGCCCGTTGCTGCACGCGGCGCCCTTTCCCCGCAATTGCTGAACCATGAATACGGTGGACGCCAAACGGGTCCTTGAAACCGCGCTGATCTGCGCTCCGCAACCGGCAACCCTGCGCGAGTTGCGCACGCTGTTCAACGACGCTCTGGGAACCGATACCCTGAAAACCATCCTGCTGGAGCTCCAGCAGGATTGGGCATTGCGCGGCGTGGAACTGGTCCAGGTCGCGACGGGCTGGCGGTTTCAGAGCCGCCCCGAAATGCGCGAATACCTCGATCGGCTCCACCCCGAGAAGCCTCCGCGGTACACCCGAGCCACCATGGAAACGCTGGCCATCATCGCGTATCGCCAGCCGGTGACGCGGGGCGACATCGAAGACATTCGCGGCGTGACCGTGAATAGTTTGATCATCAAGCAACTGGAAGACCGTGGCTGGGTGGAAGTCATCGGACACCGCGAAACCGTGGGCCGGCCTGCGCTGTTCGCGACCACCCGGCAGTTCCTGGACGATCTGGGCCTGCAATCGCTGGACCAGTTGCCCGTGATGGAAAATCCGGCCGCTCAGGCCAGCGTTTTCGAAGCGCTAGGGTCCGCAGGGTCGTTGCTGCCCGACGAGGCCGCGGCCGGTGAGGACGAAGGGAGGGGGTCGGCAGTGGATGCTCCGCCTTCGCCGGAAGATGCCGACTCCGATCCTGCGACAGCATTGCCGCCAGACATTGCGGCGCCCCAGCCCCCGACAAGGGAAGACGTGCCGGCATCCCCGCACGAGAAACCACAAGACGCCGCTAACGGCACACCAGAGAGCCTCCCATGAACGATCCTATTTCCGACCCCGCTGACGACCAGCCTGCAACGCCTGTCGATCAGGAGGCCGGCGCGAAGAAGCCCGCGGTCCGCAAGCCGCCCCGCAAGAAGGCCCCCCAGGCGTCCGAAGCTGTTGCGGCTGTCGAGCCTGTGCCGGAAGAGGTTTCTGCAGACTCGCAGTCATCCGAGGCCAATGAGAGCGAAGAAGCGGCCCTGGATGGCGAGTCTGCCAAAGCAGAACCTGCGGTGCCAGCGGCCCCTCAGCCTTCGCGCAAGCCGGAAACCCGTACTCCAGGCGGACGGACCACCCCGGGATATCAATTTTCCGACGTGGTGTCCGGCCAACTCGATGAAGACGAGGCCGTGGCTGATGCTGCTCCAGCCCGGCGCGTCTTGTTGCCTCAGGTTGAAACGCCCAAGCTGCACAAGGTGCTGGCGCAAGCAGGTCTCGGATCCCGCCTCGAGATGGAGCAATTGATTCTGGAAGGCCGCATTTCGGTCAACAACGAGCCAGCGCACATCGGACAGCGGGTGCAGTTCGGCGACCAGGTGAAGGTGAATGGCCGGCCCATTCGCTATCGGATCGATCCTCCTCCGGCACGGGTGATCGCCTACCACAAGCCAGCCGGGGAGGTGGTGACGCATGACGATCCGCAAAACCGGCCCACCGTGTTTCGCAAGCTGCCACGGCTGGTCCATGGCAAATGGCAATCCGTAGGACGGCTGGATCTGAACACCGAAGGCCTGCTGCTCTTTACGAGTTCGGGCGAACTGGCGAATCAACTGATGCATCCTCGCTTCGGCCTGGAGCGCGAATATGCCGTGCGGGTGCTCGGCGCACTCAGCAACGAGGAAAAGCAGCGCTTGCTGGATGGTGTGCAACTCGACGACGGCATGGCCGCCTTCGGCTCCATCGAGGACGGCGGTGGCGAAGGCTCCAATTGCTGGTATCGCGTGACCATCTCCGAAGGGCGGAACCGCGAAGTTCGCCGCATGCTCGAGGCTGTGGGCCATGCCGTGAGCCGCCTGATCCGCATCCGTTACGGAGCCATGATGCTTCCCAGGGGGCTCAAGCGTGGCGCGTGGCTGGAGCTGGACGAGAGTGACATTCGTGCGCTCATGCAGGCGGTGGGAGCCAACAAGGCTCCACGAGAGCCCCGCGAAGCGCCGGCGGGAAGCGCCGCCGACCGCAAGAGCGGTCTGCGCAGGGGTGGGCCGCGCGGCCGCAATGCAGGTGGCGGGCCACGCGATGCATCATCGCCGCCCGCGCGCAAACCAGGCTACGGCCAAAGCGCGGGACGTGGCAAGGATGGCGCACCCGGCAATCGCCAGGGTGGAGGCGGCGGAGCGAGCAGCCAGCCGGATCCGATGAAGACATCGGTGGGCTATATCGGAACCGACAGCCTGTCGCGTTACCGCCAGGATCAAAAGCGCAACGGCCCCCCCCGCCGCGGCGGTCGCTAGAACGTTCGTGCATTGAGGATAAATGGCCCCAGTTAGAATCGAGGGCTTTGTCCGCAGGGCAAAAAATCAGATCAACCACTCTCCAGGAAAATCAACATGGCTATCGAACGCACTCTCTCCATCATTAAGCCCGACGCAGTCGCCAAAAACGTCATCGGCCAGATCTACGCCCGTTTCGAAGCTGCCGGCCTGAAAGTGGTCGCAGCCCGCATGGCCCATCTGTCGCGCCTGGAAGCCGAGCAGTTCTACGCAGTCCACAAAGAGCGTCCTTTCTTCAAGGACCTGGTGGACTTCATGATCTCCGGTCCTGTGATGATCCAGGCCCTGGAAGGCGAGAACGCCATCCTGAAGAACCGTGAACTGATGGGCGCCACCGACCCCAAGAAGGCAGAAGCCGGCACCATTCGCGCCGATTTCGCCGACAGCATCGATGCCAACGCAGTGCACGGTTCCGACGCTACCGAAACCGCCCAGGCTGAAGTGGCTTTCTTCTTCCCCGGCCTCAACATCTACTCGCGCTGATATGCGATCCACCCTTGCGCCGGAGCGCTGCCCAGGCCGCGCCCCCTGCGCAGGGGGCGGTGATCGACGTGAACAGCCCTCGCTCCGATGACCACAAACCTCCTTGATTTCGACCTCGACGGTCTGGCCGCTTTTTGTGAGCGGCTGGGGGAGAAGCGTTTTCGGGCGACCCAATTGTTTCGCTGGATCCACCAGCGAGGCGCGCACGATTTCGACCAGATGAGCGATCTGGCCAAGTCGCTGCGCGAGAAACTCAAGTCCTGCGCCCATGTGCAGGCCCTGCCAGTCGTCAGCGAGCACGTATCGTCCGACGGCACCGTAAAATGGTTGTTCGACGTGGGCGACGGCAATGCCGTTGAAACCGTGTTCATTCCAGAAGACGACCGGGGCACCCTGTGCGTTTCCTCGCAAGCGGGGTGCGCTGTTGGGTGCCGCTTCTGTTCGACGGGGCACCAAGGCTTCAGCCGCAACCTGACCACTGGTGAAATCATTGCCCAGTTATGGTTTGCGGAGCACGCACTGCGCCGAAGACTCGGCAGCGAAGAGCGCGTGATCTCCAACGTGGTCATGATGGGCATGGGCGAGCCCTTGCAGAATTACACGGCCTTGGTGCCTGCATTGCGCGCGATGCTGGACGACCATGGCTATGGCCTGTCGCGCCGCCGCGTGACGGTATCCACATCGGGCGTCGTGCCCATGATGGACAGGCTGGCGCAGGATTGCCCTGTCGCGCTGGCGGTCTCGCTGCACGCGCCGAACGATCCGCTGCGTGACAACCTGGTCCCTTTGAATCGCAAATACCCATTGCAGGAATTGCTGGATGCATGCCAACGTTATCTGGCCCATGCACCGCGTGATTTCATCACCTTCGAGTACTGCATGCTGGACGGCGTGAACGATCAGGCAGAGCATGCGCGGCAACTGATCGAACTGGTGCGGCCACGCAACGGGCAGGGCGTGCGTTGCAAGTTCAATTTGATTCCCTTCAATCCTTTTCCTGCATCCGGCCTGCACCGATCGTCCCCTCAGCAAGTCGCGGTTTTCGCCAAGTTGCTGGTTGATGCGGGTATCGTTACGACCGTGCGCAAAACCCGTGGCGACGATATCGACGCTGCGTGCGGCCAGTTGGCGGGCGATGTGAAAGACCGCACCCGGGCTGCTGAGCGCATGGCCAAGCAGCGAACCATCGTGCTCAAGCCAGTGACGTGATTTTTCCTGTAGTAGTTGTGAGCGCTCCGGCAAGTCCTGCTGCGCTGGCGGTGCCAGGAGCAAAGCATTGAGGAGTGGCTGTGTGATGGACAAAGCACCCTGGTTTGTTTTGTGCGACAGGATGGTCAACCCCCCTTATTCTGAATCCGGCGCATCGCCGCTTTGCCCTTGCGCAGGAGGATCTACATGACGAGATCGGTGGCGGTTTTTCAGCGGCATGCCCAGCTGGCTTTGGCCCTGTGTGTCGCTGCGTTGGGTGCGGTAGGTCTTGCCGGATGCGCTGGGCCTGGCGGCGTGAATGCGACCTCTGGAAGCGCCGAGTACGCCACGCCTTCCGAGGAAACGGAAATTCGCCGCCGTGCCAGACTCCGCTTGGAGTTGGCTGCCAATTATCTGGAAATGGGCCAGACCACGGTGGCCTTGGATGAAGTGCGGCAATCTCTGGCCACGGATCCTTCCTATGGCGACGCCTATAACCTGCGTGGATTGATTTATTTGCGCCTGGGTGACTTGCCGCTTGCGGAGGACAGCTTTCGCCGAGCCTTGAGCTACCACCCCTCCGAACCCAATCTTCTGCATAACTATGGCTGGCTTCTGTGCCAGCAGCAGAAGTACCCGGAGAGCTATCAATACTTCGAGCGAGCGCTCGCCAGTCGTACCTACAACGCCCGCAGCAAGACACTGATGGCCCAAGGCCTTTGCCAGGAGCGCGCGGGACAGATTGCAGAGGCCGAGCAGACCTTGCTCAAGGCGTACGAATTGGACGCGGGCAATCCTGTGGTCGGATACAACCTGTCGTCGCTCATGTTTCGCCGTGGTGAGATCAAGCGTTCGCAGTTCTATATTCGAAGGCTCAACAACGGTGAATTTGCCAATGCGGAATCGCTCTGGTTGGGCGTGAAGATTGAGCGTGCGTTGGGAGACACCGTGGCGATGCGGCAACTGGCGGAGCAACTTCGCAAGCGTTTTCCTGATTCCAAGGAAGTAATGGCCTATGACCGAGGGGCGTTCAATGAATGAGCCGGTGTCGCACGACGCGCAACCCGTGAACGATGAAGGTGGTCCTACGCAGGACAGCGTGGCTGCAGGGATGATGCTCCGGCAGGCCCGTGAGTCGGCTGGTGTTCACATCGCGGCTCTGGCCGTGGCCCTCAAGGTGCCCGTGCACAAGCTGGAGGCATTGGAAGCGGGGTACTTTGATGTCTTTCCGGATGTGGTTTTCGTGCGTGCCCTTGCATCCAGCATGTGCAGGACCCTGAAGGTCGATCCTGCGCCGGTGCTGGCACTGTTGCCACAAAACCGTCCACCGGCTCTGTCGGCTCACCGTGGCATCAATGCGTCGTTCAAGCCGGGCAGCGGTCAATCGGCCTCTTCGTCCGGCGCATCGGGTTCTCGCATGGCTGTCGCGGCGGTGGTCGTCTTGTTGGTGGCCGCCGCGGCGCTGCTGCTATGGCCGCATCGGCCCGCTGGCATGGCGGGTGACGACAGTGCTTCGATAAAAGGCACTTCGGTAGAGACGTCAGGAGGCAGTGAAAAAGTTGCCGATGAGCCCACAGCCGGTGCATCGCCTACTCTGTCTCCGTCGGCATCCATCACTTCCGTACCGTCGGCGTCCATGTCCGGTGCCTCTAGCGCTGCAGCGGGTGTGGCACCCGTCACGAATGCGGCCACGGCGGTGCCAGGCAGTGCAGCGTCTTCGCCCATCGGCGATTCAACAAACGCCGCGCTGGTGATCCGGACCCGGGGCGAATCCTGGGTGCAGGTGCGTGGCGCGGCCGGATCGACCGTGTTGCAGCGTGTTCTGGCCGCTGGCGAAACGGTCACCGTTCCTGGCACGCCGCCTTGGTCCGTGGTCATCGGCAAAGCCGATGTCACTGAGGTGACGGTGCATGGGAAGCCGTTGGAACTCAAAACCGTATCGCGTGAGAACGTTGCCCGATTTGAGGTGAAACCGTGAATATCTTTTCCACAGCTGAGCAACCCATTGCGATGGCATTTCCCCAGCCCCGCCGTTCCCGACAGGCACGCATTGCTTGGGGCTCGCGTGTGGTCACTGTGGGCGGCGACGCGCCAGTGCGTGTTCAGTCCATGACCAACACCGATACCGTGGATGCCATCGGTACGGCCATCCAGGTCAAGGAGCTGGCCCAGGCGGGTTCGGAGTTCGTCCGCATCACCGTGAATACGCCCGAGGCGGCTGCCGCGGTTCCATATATCCGCGAGCAGCTGGACCGCATGGGGGAGACCGTCCCCCTGGTGGGAGACTTTCATTACAACGGCCATCGGTTGCTCACCGACTATCCGGAGTGTGCCAAGGCGCTCTCCAAGTACCGCATCAATCCGGGCAATGTCGGTAAAGGCGACAAACGTGATCGCCAATTCGGTCAGATGATCGACGCTGCGATGCGTTGGGACAAGGCCGTGCGCATTGGCGTCAATTGGGGCAGCCTCGATCAGGAACTGCTGGCCGAGTTGATGGATGCCAATAGCCGCCGGCCTTCTCCTTGGGATGCGCGGCAAGTGATGTACGAAGCGCTGATCACTTCGGCCATTGAGTCGGCCAAACGCGCTGAAGAAATGGGCTTGAATGGCGACCAGATCATCCTGTCGTGCAAGGTCAGTGGCGTGCAGGACTTGGTCTCGGTTTACCGCGAACTGGCAAAGCGTTGTGACTATGCATTGCATCTGGGCCTGACCGAAGCGGGAATGGGAACCAAAGGCACCGTGGCATCCACCACCGCGCTGTCCATTCTTTTGCAGGAAGGTATCGGCGACACCATTCGTGTCTCTCTAACCCCTCAGCCAGGAGAGGCACGTACTCAGGAGGTCGTGGTGGCTTCGGAAATTCTCCAGGCCCTGGGATTGCGCATGTTCGTTCCCAGTGTGACGGCGTGCCCGGGTTGCGGACGCACGACCAGCACCACTTTCCAGGAGTTGGCGAAGCAGATCGATGATTTCTTGCGGTCGCAGATGCCAGTCTGGCGGCTCAAGTACCCTGGCGTCGAAAAGATCAAGGTGGCAGTCATGGGCTGCATCGTGAATGGCCCCGGTGAAAGCAAGCATGCCGACATCGGTATCAGCCTGCCCGGCACCGGCGAAGCCCCTGCCGCGCCCGTGTTCATCGACGGGGAAAAAGCCATGACCTTGCGCGGGGACAATATCGCGCAGGAGTTCCAGCAGCTCGTGGAGAAGTACATCGCCGATCGCTTCAGCACGGCACTCGCCGTTTCCTGATCCAAATCGAAACCCTTTTCGGGCTGCACCGGGCACGAGCCGTTTGTGCCCTGTCCAGCCATTCAACCTATCGATGCATTCCGTGAGCAACAAGACAATCAATCTGCAGCCCAAGACCGGCAAACTCGTGGCCGTCAAAGGGATGAATGACATTCTTCCACCAGATTCGGCGCGCTGGGAGTGGCTGGAAGACAAGGTGCGAGGGCTCATGGCCCGGTATGCATATCGCAACATCCGCACCCCTATCGTGGAGCCCACTGCGTTGTTCGTGCGGGGCCTGGGTGAGGTGACGGATATCGTCGAGAAGGAGATGTATTCCTTCGAAGATCGGCTCAATGGAGAGCATTTGACTTTGCGGCCCGAGGCCACTGCGGGCGTCGTTCGCGCAGCAGCCGAGCATTCGATGCTGTATGACGGCGGCAAGCGCTTGTATTACATGGGTCCGATGTTCCGGCATGAGCGGCCACAACGAGGACGCTACCGGCAATTCCACCAAATCGGAGCCGAGGCCATGGGCTTTCACGGCCCTGAAGTGGATGCCGAGTTGATTTTGCTGGCCGACGCGTTATGGAAAGAGCTGGGGCTCAAAAATATCCGGCTGGAGTTCAATAGTCTCGGTCAGCCTGAAGAGCGCAAGGCGCATCGCGCTGCGCTGATTGCCTATCTGGAAGAGCAAGCGGACCTTCTGGATGAGGACGCTCGCCGCCGTTTGCATAGCAATCCTTTGCGCATTCTGGATACCAAGAATCCGGCCATGCAAGGCTTGGTGGAGGGCGCCCCTCGGCTCCTTGATTACCTTGGGGAAGAATCCAAGCGCCATTTCGACAGCGTGAAAGCCATCCTCGATGCGAACGGCGTCAATTGGACGGTCAACCCACGTCTGGTCCGCGGAATGGACTATTACAACCTGACGGTCTTCGAGTTCGTCACCGATCAACTTGGCTCGCAGGGCACGATCTGTGGTGGCGGGCGTTACGACTATCTCTTCGAGCAAATTGGCGGCAAGCCTGCGGCCGCTGTGGGCTGGGCGCTGGGAGTCGAGCGAGTGCTCGAACTCGTGAAGGAGCAGGAGGCAGCAGCGCCTGTTTTAGTGGCCGATGCCTATGCGGTGATTCCTGATGCCGCCTCTTTGCCCACGGTCATGGCCGTGCTGCAGCAGCTGCGTTCGCTTGGCGTCAGCGTGCAGATGCACAGTCCCTCGGTGGCGGGGGAGGGCCTGGGCAGCATGAAATCTCAGTTCAAGAAGGCCGATGCCAGCGGGTGCAGATATGCACTGATCTTTGGAGCCGACGAGCTGGCCCGCTCTGCGGTGACCATCAAACCACTGCGAGAAAGCGGTGCAGAACAGGCTGAGCGCTCTCTGGATGCGCTGTCCGACTGGGCAGCCACTCTACAATCCCCCCGCTAACACGGACCCTACATGGCAAATCATCTCGATCTTGAAGAACAAGAGCAGCTTGACCAACTCAAGCATTTCTGGAACACCTGGGGCACGCTGATCACCGGACTGCTGGTCCTGGTTTTTGGTGCATTCGCAGCTTGGAACGGCTACCAATATTGGCAGAACCGGCAGGCGGCACAGGCCGCAGCGCTTTCCGATGCGGTCGAAACAGCCGCTCAAGCCAAGGACACCGCGCGCCTGGAACAGGCCTTCGGCGACCTAAAGTCGCGATATGGCAGCACCACCAAAGCGGGACAGGCGGGTTTGCTGGTTGCCAAGAGTCTGGCTGAAGCGGGAAATGCCGATGGCGCAAAAGCTGCGCTGACCTGGGTTGCCGAGAATGCATCGGACGAGGGATACAAGGCGTTAGCGAAACTCAGGCTGGCAGGACTGCTGATGGATCAGAAGTCGTATGACGATGCGCTGAAGCAATTGTCAGGAAGTTTCCCCGCAGAGTTCGATGCGGTGGTCGCCGATCGCAAGGGCGATGCGCTGGCATTGCTGGATAAAAAGCAGGAGGCTATCGCTGAGTATCAGCGTGCCTATAAATCTCTTGAAGAGGGAATCGAGTACCGCAGGTTGGTGGAAGTGAAGCTGAATGCCTTGGGCGTGCAACCCCAACTCGTGGCATCGGCCTCTGCGGCGGGAGAAGCCAAATGAGTCGGGTTTTGATGCGTTTTTCAACTACCAGCTTGAGTGCGCCGCGTGCTTTGGCGGTTGCCGCAGCAATCGCCTGCTCTCTTTTGACCGGTTGCTCCCTCTGGAGCGGCCCGTCAAAACCCAAGCCGGCCGAATTGGGCGCGAATGTGCCAGTGCTTGGCGTGCGCCAGGCGTGGACATCCAAGGTTGGCAATATTGGTCGGTTGCCATTGGACATTCATGTGAATGGCAGCACGGTGACTCTGGCGTCAGCAGATGGTGTCGTCGCTGCAGTGGATGCGCGCACCGGCGGTGATGTCTGGCGCGCGAGTCTAGGAACTCCTTTGTCTGCCGGAGTCGGTAGCGACGGTAAATGGGCTGCAGTGGTCTCGGTCGACAACCAGTTGATCGCCTTGTCTGATGGTCGCGAAATCTGGCGCAAACCTCTCTCGGCGCAGGCTTACACAGCGCCTTTGGTGGCGGGAAACCGAATATTCGTACTGGCTGCAGATCGTTCTGTCTCCGCTTTCGATGCCGCAACGGGACTTCGGTTGTGGAATCAGCCTCGCCCGGGTGAGCCACTGGTGTTGCGCCAGTCAGGGGTGTTGACGGCAGTGGGCGATACCCTGGTTGCGGGCTTGTCGGGACGGATGGTGGGTTTCAATCCCGACAACGGAACAGTTCGGTGGGAGGCCCCACTGGCCAGTCCGAGAGGAACCAACGATGTCGAGCGCCTGGTCGAGCTGGTAGGGCGCACGAGCCGCGAGGGTGAGAATGTCTGCGCCCGCGCTTTCGTATCGACTGTGGGATGCGTGAACACGGTCCGCGGCTCTGTGGCATGGACGCAGCCGGCCAACGGGACCGAGGGCATCCATGGCGATGACATGACCATTTTTGGTACTGAAAGCAATGGAGTGGTTATGGCTTGGCGCCGTACCGACGGCTCTCGTGCCTGGTCGTCGGACCGGTTGCAATACCGCAGGTTGACGGCGCCGTTGCTGCTGGGCCGCTCTGTCGTCGTGGGCGACGATACTGGCTTGGTCCACTTACTTTCACGAGAGGACGGGGCCCCGTTGAATCGCATGGCGACTGATGGTTCTGGTATTGCTGCAGCCCCCGTGGCTGCGGGAGATACCTTGGTGGTCGTCACGCGCAATGGCGGCGTGTACGGCTTCCGTCCGGATTGATGGGTCGATCTGGATGAAACCTGTCATTGCTTTGGTCGGCCGCCCGAATGTGGGCAAGTCCACGCTCTTCAACCGGCTCACGAAATCGAGAGATGCGATCGTTGCCGACTTCGCCGGATTGACGCGGGATCGGCATTACGGAAACGGGAAGCAGGGTAAGCACGAGTACATCGTGATCGACACTGGAGGGTTTGAGCCGGATGCCGCTAGCGGGATTTACCGCGAAATGGCCAAACAGACGCAACAAGCAGTCGCTGAGGCCGACGTTGTCATATTTGTGGTCGACGCCCGAGCAGGGCTCTCTGCACAGGACCACGACATCGCCAATTACTTGCGGCGTCTAGGCAAGCCTTGCCTTCTGGTCGGCAATAAAGCCGAAGGAATGCGTGAAGGCGTGCAGTTGGTCGAGTTCTACGAGTTGGGGCTCGGTGAGATTTACCCCATTTCGGCGGCACACGGACAGGGTATTCGCAGCTTGGTCGAATTGGCGTTGGAGCCGCTGAACCTGCCCGATCCCGACGAAGATGCTGATGCCGAAGACAAGAGCGTCATCAAATTGGCAGTCGCTGGAAGGCCCAATGTCGGCAAGTCTACGCTCATCAACACTTGGCTGGGTGAAGAGCGCCTCGTCGCGTTCGACATGCCGGGAACTACGCGTGACGCCATCTCTGTGCCGTTTGAACGCAATGGTCAGCGCTTCGAATTGGTAGACACGGCAGGTCTGCGCCGCAAAGGCAAAGTATTTGAAGCCATCGAGAAGTTCTCGGTTGTGAAGACGCTGCAGGCCATTGAATCCGCCAATGTCGTATTGCTTCTCTTGGATGCCACGCAAGGCGTGACCGATCAAGATGCGCACATTGCGGGGTACATCCTTGAAAGCGGCCGTGCCGTTGTCTTAGCGATCAATAAATGGGACGCTATTGATGACTACGGACGTCAGCTGTTGGAACGCTCCATCGAAACGCGCTTGTCGTTCCTTAAATTTGCGTCTCTGCACTTCATTTCCGCAAAAAAACGCCAAGGCTTGGGGCCTCTTTGGAGCTCTATCGTTCAAGCGCACAAAGCGGCAATGTGCAAAATGTCTACGCCTGTGTTGACACGATTGCTGCTGGAAGCGGTTCAGTTCCAGACGCCAAAGCGTTCGGGCATGTTCAGGCCCAAATTGCGGTACGCGCACCAGGGGGGCATGAATCCTCCTGTCATCGTGATCCATGGCAATTCCCTGGAGCACGTCACGGAATCGTACAAGCGGTTCCTGGAAGGTCGGTTCCGCAAGGAGTTCGATCTGGTTGGAACGCCTCTTCGCATCGAACTGAAGACGTCTCACAATCCCTTTTCGGACAAGAGCGATCACTAGCCTGCCTTGGCAGGGCTTTCCTGGGTTTTATGTCGGTACCACTGCAGCCTGTGGTAAGGTGCAGCTTTACAACAATATTCCTGAACACGGAGAATATCGTGAGCAACAAAGGCCAACTTCTTCAAGATCCGTTCCTGAACGCGCTTCGTCGCGAGCATGTACCCGTATCGATTTATCTCGTAAACGGCATCAAGCTTCAGGGGCAAATTGAGTCCTTCGACCAGTACGTGGTTCTCTTGCGCAACACAGTCACTCAGATGGTCTACAAACACGCCATCTCTACTATTGTTCCAGGCCGTGCGGTCAATTTTTCTACAGCTGAAGCCCCAGAAGCTGAGGCCGGCAATTCTTGATCACGGGTGAAGTGCCTTTTGGGCATGTGCATTACATGCCGATAGGCAGCCTGTCTTGAGCACGCATGATACGGCCGGGCTGTCTGCAACACCTGTGATCTTGGTGGGTGTTGATTTTGGATTGCCGCATTTCGATGCAGAGTTGGAAGAGCTCGGTTTGCTCGCGCAGACTGCTGGGTTAAACCCCGTTGCTCGAATCACTTGCAAACGCAAGGCTCCGGACGCTGCTCTGTTCGTGGGGAGCGGCAAGGCTGATGAAATCCGTACTCTGGCGCAAATGCACCATGCAGTCGAGGTTTTGTTCGACCAAGCCTTAAGTCCCGCTCAGCAGCGCAACTTAGAGCGGCATTTGGATTTGCCCGTCAACGATCGCACACTTCTAATTCTTGAAATTTTCGCGCAACGCGCAAGAAGTCATGAAGGTAAGCTGCAGGTTGAATTGGCAAGACTGCAGTACCTGAGTACACGCCTTGTGCGAAGGTGGTCTCACTTGGAGCGGCAGCGTGGCGGGATCGGTGCCCGCGGGGGGCCTGGTGAAACTCAGATCGAACTTGACCGCCGAATGATTGGCGAGTCTATCAAGCGTACCCGTGAGAGGCTCACGAAGGTCAAGCGTCAAAGGTCCACGCAGCGAAGGCAACGCGAGCGGCGCGATACTTTCAATATCTCGTTGGTGGGATACACCAATGCCGGAAAATCTACCCTGTTCAACGCCTTGGTTAAGGCGAGGGCTTATGCTGCAGATCAGTTGTTTGCGACATTGGATACGACGACGCGGCAGCTTTATCTGGCTGAAGCGGGGAGGTCTGTTTCCCTGTCAGACACTGTAGGCTTCATCCGCGATCTTCCTCACGGATTGATCGATGCTTTTCAAGCGACGCTGCAAGAGGCTGTAGATGCGGATTTACTGCTGCACGTTGTGGATGCCTCGAACCCCAGCTTTCCCGAGCAAATTGCAGAGGTCCAGCGAGTTCTTGCAGAAATTGGAGCTTCTGATGTGCCGCAACTATTGGTTTTCAATAAGCTGGATATGGTGGCGTCAGAGCAGCGGCCTCTCGTTCTGCAGGACATTTACGATCTCGCCGGCACCCCCGTTCAACGATTCTTTCTGAGTGCTAGATCTGGCGAAGGTTTGGCATCTCTGCGGCAAGCTTTATCAAGCTTAGTGCCGAGGGTACAGTCATCATCCATGCCCCTAGCGGACGATGCTGAATTGCCGTCGGACGGTGTCTGATTGGGCACAATGCCGCTTCGTCCACGTATTCAGAGAAACAGAGATTTTGCGAATGAATCCTCACAGTCGTACCTCGCGCTGGGCCGCGTTGCCTGAGCGCATCCGGGGAATGTTCAATCTGAATGACCCTCGCTGGGGCCGCGGCGAAGACAAAAGCGACGGGTCTGGTTCAGAGCCTGATCGACCCTCTGCCAACCCTCCTGCAGGCAATAGGGGCCGCGACAAAAATGCCTCTGGGCAACCTCCGGATTTGGATGAACTTTGGCGTGATCTCAACCGTAAGCTGGGGGGACTGTTTGGGGGAAAGCAGGGAGGGGGACGTCCGCCTGCGGGTGGCGGTTTTCAGCCGGACATGAAGAATGCCGGTTTTGGCGTTGGACTCATCGCTGCTATCGCGGTGCTGATCTGGTTGGGTACAGGATTTTTCATCGTCCAAGAAGGACAGCAAGCCGTCATCACTCAATTCGGCAAGTACAAGAGTACGGTGAATGCTGGTTTCAACTGGCGTTTGCCTTATCCGATACAGCGCCATGAGCTAGTTTTTGTCACGCAGATCCGATCCGCCGATGTGGGGCGTGATGTCGTGATCAAGAGCACTGGCCTGCGCGAGTCGGCGATGCTGACTGAAGACGAAAATATTGTAGAAATCAAATTCGCTGTGCAATATCGTCTCAATGATGCGCGAGCGTGGTTGTTTGAGAGCAGAAATCCTGCAGATGCAGTGGTTCAGGCTGCGGAAACTGCCGTCAGGGAAATTGTTGGCAAGATGCGTATGGACACCGCTCTGGCTGAAGAGCGTGATCAGATTGCACCGAGGGTGCGCACCTTGATGCAGACAATCCTCGACCGCTATAAGGTTGGTGTTGAAGTGGTCGGCATCAACCTGCAACAAGGAGGAGTACGGCCTCCTGAGCAGGTTCAATCGGCTTTTGATGATGTTTTGAAAGCTGGTCAGGAGCGCGAGCGCGCAAAGAACGAAGCTCAAGCCTACGCCAATGATGTTATTCCCCGGGCAGTGGGCTCTGCATCCCGTCTTGCCGAGGAGGCAGCCGCCTACAAATCGAGAATTGTTGCGCAGTCGCAAGGTGATGCTCAGCGCTTCAACTCGTTACTTGCTGAGTACCAGAAGGCACCTCAAGTGACCCGCGATCGCTTGTATATCGAATCTATGCAGCAGATCTACACCAGCGTTACCAAGGTGCTCGTGGAGTCACGGCAGGGCTCGAATCTGCTGTACTTGCCATTGGACAAGATCATGCAAGGGGTCGCGCAAGGCGGCGTATCTGCTGGACCAGATGCATTGCCTCCCACCACATCCTCCGCTGTTCCTCCAGTTGGAACCGCTTCGACATTTCCTGCTGATTCCCGCGCTAGGGATTCCAGCCGTACGCGTGAGCGCGAGTCACGCTAGGAGACCTTTGTGAATAGAGTTGGATTTATTGTTTCCACCGTACTAGTGGTGCTTGCATTGTTGAGTTCGACGTTGTTTGTGGTGGACCAACGTCAGTTTGGTGTGGTGTATCAGTTGGGTCAAATCAAAGATGTGATCACCGAACCTGGGTTGAACTTCAAGATGCCGCCTCCATTCCAGAACGTCCGTTATATCGATAAGCGCTTGCTCACGCTGGACAGTACAGACACCGAGTCGATGCTCACCGCAGAGAAGCAGCGCGTTGTGATCGACTGGTATGTGCGCTGGAGAATTTCTGATCCGTCAGCGTACATCCGCAATGTTGGTCTTGATGAGAATGCTGGGGCATTGCAGTTGAATCGCGTTGTGCGCAACGCCTTTCAAGAAGAAGTCAACAAAAGGACCGTGAAGGAGCTTCTCTCTCTCAAACGTGACGCCCTGATGTCTGATGTCAAGCGGGAGGTCTTGGAGGTTGTCCAAGGCGGTAAGCCGTGGGGCGTTGATGTTGTTGACGTCCGCATCACCCGAGTCGACTATGTAGAAGCCATCACCGAATCGGTTTATCGACGTATGGAGGCTGAACGTAAGCGGGTCGCGAATGAGTTGCGCTCGACCGGCGCTGCCGAAGGTGAAAAGATCCGCGCGGATGCTGATCGCCAGCGTGAAGTAGCGATTGCCAATGCGTATCGCGATGCCCAGAAGATCAAGGGTGAAGGAGATGCCGAAGCTGCGCGAATTTACGCAGAGGCCTTCGGAAGAGACCCCCAGTTTGCCCAGTTTTATCGCAGTCTTGAGGCTTACAAGGCGAGTTTCAATAAGAAGAGTGACGTGATGTTGGTTGATCCCTCGACCACTGAGTTTTTCAAAGCTTTCCGCGGTAGTAGCGGTAGCAGCTCTACGATTGCTCCTTCCTCTGCAGTTCGCAAGTAACGTGAGCGCGTGAACTGCTTTGCTTGCATAAGCAGGAAAGTTCACCTTGATAGGGCTGTGGTGGGCGAGAGGTGCTCAGTTTTGATTGCTTGTCTTTTCAATGAGTCCCTCTTCCCTTCTTCAGCGTCAATGGCTCTGTACAAGACAGCCGTGCCGGTAGAATCGCGTTTTTAACAGCCTCCTACTTTCTCATGTCTGCCTGGGTCCTGCCGGATCACATTGCCGATGTCTTGCCCTCTGAGGCTCGGCATATCGAAGAATTGCGCCGTAGGCTGATCGACAAAGCTCAGAGCTACGGCTATGAGCTTGTGATGCCTCCCTTGATGGAGCATTTGGAGTCTTTGTTGACAGGCGCTGGAGAAGCGCTTGATCTGCAAACTTTCAAACTGGTCGATCAATTGTCGGGACGGTCGATGGGACTTCGCGCTGACATGACTCAGCAAGTCGCTCGCATCGATGCCCATCTTTTAAACCGCAAAGGGGTTACTCGGCTTTGCTATTGCGGTCCTGTTCTTCATACGAAACCAGACCGACCTCACGCTACGCGAGAGCCTCTTCAATTCGGCGCGGAAATCTATGGCCACGCGGGCATTGAGGCAGATTTGGAGGCGGCTTTGTTGGCGCTGCAATGCTTAAATGTGTCGGAGGTTCATGACATCAGTGTGGACTTGACTGATGTGCGTATTGTGCGTCGTCTTCTCGCCGGCTTGCCTCTAGATCTGCAGACCACTCGTAAAGTGAATGCCGCGCTAGCTGCAAAAGATGCCAGCGAATTGGCGCGTGTCACCCATTCATTTCCGAAGGCTTCCCGCGAAGGCTTGCAAGCGCTGCTGCAGCTATATGGTGACGTTTCCGTACTGGACGAAGCGCGCAAAGTGCTGAGTGATGTGCCAGGCGTAGAAGAAATATTGTCGAATCTGCGGCTTTTAGCATCGCATTTATCAGAGGCCAAGGCGACTTTTGATCTTGCAGATTTGAGAGGGTACGCGTACTACAGTGGTGCTCGATTCACGATTTATGTGAAGGGGGCCAGCGATGCTGTGGTTCGTGGAGGACGGTATGACGAAGTCGGAGCTGTTTTTGGGCGTAATCGTCCAGCCGCTGGCTTTAGCCTAGACATCAAACAGCTGGTCGGCTTAGCCTCGCCCCGGGTTTTGAAGGCGGCTATTCGGGCACCTTGGCAACAAGATCCTGAGGTTAGTACCGCTATTGCAACGTTGCGGAGTCAGGGCGAGACGGTTATTTGTGTACTGCCTGGTCATGAAAGCGAAGTCGATGAATTTCGTTGTGATCGTGAATTGACCAAGGTTGCCGGCCATTGGGTCGTGCAAGCAATCTGAACCATTAGATACATTGAATCGGGTTTGAAATGAAAGCAACTAAAGGTCGAAACGTTGTCGTTGTGGGAACCCAGTGGGGTGATGAAGGTAAGGGCAAGCTGGTGGATTGGCTTACCGAGAGTGCCCAGGGGGTTGTCAGGTTTCAAGGTGGACACAATGCAGGTCATACATTAGTCATTAATGGTGTGAAAACAGCATTGCATCTGATTCCGAGTGGAATAATGCGCCCCGGGGTTAAATGCTATATCGGCAATGGGGTTGTATTGTCAGTTCCTAAGCTCTTTGAAGAAATTGAAGGTTTGGAAAAAGCAGGCGTTGAAGTGAGATCGCGTCTGCGCGTCAGCGAAGCATGCCCACTTATTTTGCCCTTTCATGTCGCACTTGATGTGGCTCGAGAAGCAGCCAGACAGGATAAAGGTAGCGAAAAAATTGGAACGACCGGGCGTGGTATCGGACCGGCCTATGAAGACAAAATCGCTCGACGGGCTCTTCGTGTTCAGGATTTGAAATATCCAGAGAGATTCGCCGAAAAGCTGCAGGAGTTATTGTCTCTGCATAACCATGTTCTAAAAACATTTTTGGGGTCCGATAGTTTTGTGTTTGGTGACTTGCTTGCTCCTTATTTGGTTAATGGAGAAGTGCAGTTTGATAAAGTATATGACGAAGCAATGAACCATGCGAAATTGCTTCTGCCCATGATTGCTGATGTGTCGAGTGAATTGAATTTGGCGCATCAGGAGGGTTTGAATTTACTTTTTGAAGGTGCACAAGGCACGCTTCTGGATGTCGATCATGGAACTTATCCCTATGTCACATCCAGTAATTGTGTAGCAGGGAACGCCGCCGCTGGATCTGGCGTTGGCCCAGGATTGCTTCACTATATTTTAGGAATCACAAAGGCTTACTGTACACGTGTTGGAGGGGGCCCGTTTCCCACGGAGCTGGATTGGGAGGTCCCGAATACACCGGGCTATCACATGAGTACGGTTGGTGCTGAAAAGGGCGTTACTACTGGTCGCAGCAGACGCTGCGGTTGGTTTGACGCAGCTTTACTAAAGCGGAGCGCGCAGGTCAATGGATTGTCTGGACTTTGCATAACAAAGCTTGACGTACTAGATGGCCTTTCGGAATTACTCCTGTGCACGGGATATGAACTCGATGGCGCAAAAATTGACATTCTGCCAATGGGGGCTGAAGAGATTGCTCGATGCGTTCCAATCTATGAATCAATTCCAGGATGGTCTGATGCTACGGTTGGTATAACAAGTTATGAAAAATTGCCAACCAACGCAAGAAAATATTTGGAGCGAATTGAAGAGGTAACTGGAGTTCCCATAGCCATGATTTCAACTAGCCCTGATCGTGACCACACGATAACCATACGACATCCTTATTTGGCGTAGATTTTTACGTTTCTTGTTATGGGGGTGTTGTTTGGTATCAGGAGTTTTGTATGCTGACAGAAGACGGTAAACATTTATATGTGAGTTATGATGAGTATCATAGTCTCATTGAGAAGCTGGCCCTGAAAATCCATCAGTCAGGTTGGGAATTTGATACTATTCTTTGCTTGGCGCGTGGAGGATTGCGTCCAGGAGATATTCTAAGCAGAATTTTCGGTAAGCCGCTCGCAATAATGTCGACGAGTTCCTACCGCGCAGAGGCAGGGACGGTGCAGGGGCATTTGGATATAGCTCGATTTATCACTACTCCAAAGGGTGAGATCGCCGGAAAAGTGCTTTTGGTTGACGATTTGGCGGATTCCGGTTACACGCTAAATGCTGTTATTTCCTTGTTGAAGAGCCAATACGCTCCTATCACGGAGTTGCGTAGTGCCGTAATTTGGACAAAAGCAATTTCCCAATTCACATGTGATTATTCTGTTGAATTCTTAGCAACGAATCCTTGGATTCATCAGCCTTTCGAAGGCTATGACAACTTGAGTCCTGAGAAATTAATGGATAAGTGGCGTTTATAATTGGTGATAGTTCAGGTTCAAACATAAAGACCGCCTACCAGGGCGGCAGATAATTGGGAAGCATCCGCCATGGCGCTCCCGAGCGCACCAGCCAGCGCAGGGCGTTGAGACTTCCCGCAGATCGTGCTCTCGCGGGAGCGCGCCGGTCCATTAGGGTCAGATAGGGGGCAGCGAAGCTCCACTCTTCATCGCTGACGTCCGTTCGGCAGAGCTTGCGGGGCATGCGCAAACTCTAATCGCGGCTTTGCTCTCAATGAGCAAAGTTCATAACCCGCTTTAGGAAATGCAGGCCGCTCACTACTTCGTTTAGGCGTTCATAGTTTCGCGATACACGGCGAAATCGCCAACAAACTGAAGCTTCGCTTCACAACCCAGTGCCGAGTTAACAGCGCTGGCCCTTTTTTCGCCTCAGGCAGCTTTACGATTGCAGATCGATGCCCCTGCTCTCAGCTGCCTATCGCGCTTGCTCTGCTATAGTTTTGGTCTGCTAAAGCGTAAGCGCCGTCTCAGCACCCCTCTTGACGCGGGATCGACGGAAGAACTACAGCAGGTCGCTCTCGCCGTCGTTGACCTCGTCAACGAACGTGTCGTTTGACCAAGCCAGGCCGATGGCCTTGTTCAAGCGTTTGAGCAGGACGTTGAGGCTCTCACCGTCGCGACGCACGAGCATGGCCAGGCAGTTGCTGCCACTGGCGGCCGTGGCGACGCACTCGTGCGGTGGCAGCGCACCGATCGTGATGTCGCCGCCGTCCTCGATCAGGGCCTCGATGTAGTTCGTCCGAGACATCGTCGCTCAGACCTTGATCGCGGCGAGGCGGTCGTTGATCTCGATGCTGTCGAAGGCCAACGGGTCCCAGGTATCGGCACCGATCCATTCGACCAGGTTGTCATGCTCGGGATCGTCAGGGTTCGCCATGGCCCGCACGAACTCCGCATAGCCCGGTGCGCCTCCGCAATCCTCCGGCGGCGTTGCACAGGCACCGCCGGCACAGAACGGGAGCACGAACTCCGGCATCGGTGCGATCTTCTTCTCGACCTTGATGCGGTGGTCCCAGTAGTCCCCGAAGTCGTAGACGTAGCTCAGCGTCGACCGGTTCAGGGCAGTGGTCAGTCGCGTGCTTTCGCTGGTGATCGAGCCAGGCTCGTCGTGTATCGGGTCTGGCGTGCCATAGCGCTCGCCGTCGCCAGCGATGAACTCGTGCAGATGCGAGTGGCCCCAGCCGAAGGCAGCCTGGATCACAAGATGCAACTTGGCCAGGGTGATCGTCTCTGGCACCAGGACGCGGCGCCAGACCTTGGGCTTGGTGCCGCGCAATTCAATGTGCAGTTGCAGGATCGCCGCTGGTGCCTTGATCCGTTGGACCTTGCTCGCCATGCTCAAGCTGCTTGTCGTTGGTCTTCGGCGTGTCGGCCGATGTTCCACGGCAGCAACTCGTCGATGCGATTGATCGGATGGTCCGCAATGCGCCCGAGCACATCGCGCAGGTAAGCCTCGGGGTCGAGCCCGTTCAGCTTGGCCGTCTCCACCAGGCTGTAGATGGCCGCGGCGCGCTCGCCCCCAGCGTCCGAGCCCATGAACATGAAGTTCTTGCGGCCCAGGCTCACGCCGCGCAGCGCGCGCTCGGCGGCGTTGTTGTCGATCTCGATGCGACCGTCGTCACGGTAGCGCGTCAACGACCGGAGCCGTGTGAGCGTGTAGCCGATGGCGCGTGCGAGTTCCGACTTGGCAGACACCTGCCCGAGCATCCCTCGCAACCAGGCGAACAGTTCCTCGAGCAACGGCCCGGCTCGCGCCTGCCGCTCCCGGCAGCGCTCATCCGGTGGGCGGCCGCGGATGTCGGATTCGATCGCATACAGCGCACCGATGCGCCGAAGGGCCTGTTCTGCAACCGAGCCCTGCGCCCGCCCCTGGCTCTCGTGCAGATCCCAGAATGGTCTGCGCGCATGCGCCCAGCACGAAGCCTCGATGACGTTGCCGTTTGCATAGAGCTTGGCGAAGCCGGCATACGCATCGGCCTGCAACACGCCCTTGAAGTTCTTCAGGTGCGCCTGAGGATGTTCACCCTTGCGGTCGGGCGAGTAACGCAACCACGCCGCGGGCGCGTCTGCACTCGCAGATGACCGATCGTCACGCACGTAGACCCAGAGCCGCCCGGTCTTGGTCTTGCCCCGCCCGGGCGAGAGCACCGCCACTGGCGTGTCGTCGGCGTGAAGCTTGGAGCCCGCCAGCACGTAGCGCCCGAGCGCTGCGACCAGTGAGTGCAAGAGCTCCTCGCTCTGGCCGACCCAGCCAGCCATCGTGGAGCGCTCGATCAGGACGCCCTCGCGTGCGTAGATCCGGCTCTGGCGGTACAGCGGTTGGTGGTCGCAATACTTGGCGACCAGCACGTGGGCCAGCAGCCCGGGGCCGGCCACGCCGCGTGCGATAGGCCGGCTGGGCGCTGGCGCCTGGAAGATCGTTTCGCACGCCATGCAGGCGAGCTTGGGGCGCACGTGGCGGATCACCTTGAAGCGCGAGGGCACGTACTCCAGTTGTTCCGAGACGTCCTGGCCGATCTGCCGCAGCCGACCACCACATGCGCTGCAGCCGCAGGTCTGGCCGGCGGCATCGCGCCGCGCATCCGATGTCTCGGGCCGGTACAGATGGTTCTCCCGCGGCAGGTGTGTGGGCAGGCTGCGGTCGAAGCCTTCGCTGTTGGCCGCTTGCGCCTTCGGTGTCTTGCCGACCGGTGCGAGTTCATGCAGCGGCAGACCTTCGATCAATGCGATCTGCGGATCGTCCAACTGCTCGCTGGAGACGCCGAAGCGGGCGCGGACCTGGCGCAGCAACTGCACCTTGAGCTTGTCGACGAGCAGTTTGAGCAGGGCGACTTCCGCGTCACGGGCCTGCACGACACGCAGCAGCGAGTCGACGGTGTGGGGTGCGTTGGCGGTGTTCGGCACGCCCGCTACTATGCCATCGGACCTACCCGGAATCGACCGCGACCAGCGCGTTCAGAAGACGAATTCTTGAGCCCAGTTCAAGCTGCGAGCGCAGGCTGATCTGTGCGCATCGGCATGCGCCAGTCGATGCCTTAGAGCAGCATCGAGAGCTGTGCTGGCGTGAGCGAGACCTTGCCGCCTTGCGCCTGCGGCCAGACGAATCGGCCGCGCTCCAGGCGCTTGGCCAGCAGAAGCAATCCCTGGCCATCCAACCACAGCACCTTGAGCATGTCGCCGCGCCGGCCGCGGAAGACGAAGACGTGACCGCAGAAGGGGTTGGCCGCCAGCGCCGTCTGCACCATCGCAGACAGGCCGTTGAAGCCCTTCCTCATGTCGGTGTGGTCGGCAACGATCCAGACGCGGGTGCTCGTGGGAAGGCCGATCACGCCAGCGCCTTGAGCGTCTGCAGGACATGGCGCATGCTGGCTCCGTCGACTGCACCGCGCAATCGCACCCTCGCCCCGCCGACATCGATCTCGATGATCCCGCCAGGCTGACGAGGCGCCGCCGCCGTGGGTGAAGGGCATGGCGCAACCGGAGCAGCTTCGATGGTGACGGGCAGCAACATCGGCGAGGGCTGCGGCGGCGCTGGCGTCTGGGCTGCTCTTGCGTGCTCAGGTGCATCCGGCGCCATGCGAACAGCAGGTTCGATGCCGGCCTCCAGCGCGACGGCGGCCACTGACGCGCCGGGCACCAGGCTTCGTGCGACCAGCTCGCGCTTGAACATCGGGCTGTGCTCGCGCCGACGGCGCTTGCTCGGGGTGTCTTGATCGTTCATTGATGTGCATTAGCGGTTCTTCATGCACACCATCGCAGCGTACATGGACCACCGATCCTGCACATCAGCCCTCAGCAAAAACAGAGGGTACTGAGAAGACGCTTACGCTAAAGCCGTCGTGTCCACCGGATGAACCGTAGTCTTTGTATTGCTTTGCAAAGCTTGGCACCTGCGCTCGGTTCTGTTCATCTGCTGGGGTGGTGTGCCTCCCGCATACATCGAATGACATGATGTGTTTAGGAGACGGACATGCCAAGGAGAAGCAGAACGGTTACGGACGAGTTCAAGCGGGAGGCGGTGAGGCTGGTCAAAAAGCCTGGGGCGATGGTCGCACATCGCTAGGAATCTGCGCATTGAGCAGAGCGTGCTGCGACGGTTGGTGAGCCAATTGAACGACGATCTTATGGAGTCCGCCCTGAACAACCCGCAAGTCATTGATCTGGTGCGCAGTTTTGCTGATTGATGGGCGCCGGATTTGCAAGGTATGGTTTTGTCAGTACCTGTTTTCTTGCAAATTCCTCCGAGGAGTCCGATGGCCCCGAACCCTTCGCAACCGCAAACGGCAGAGCTGTTCCGTCCACGGCTGGACGAGCAGATCAACATGAAACACCCGCTGGTCAAGCTGGCCGAGTTGATCGATTGGGCCGAGATCGAGCGCACGTTCGGGGTGTCGTTCACTTCCAGCCGCGGCCGG
>NZ_FMZC01000001.1 GCF_900102625.1 Paracidovorax valerianellae | reverse complement strand
AGGTACAGCAACCCGGCGATCAGACGAGGTGGCAATGCGGGCCGGCCCCGCCAGGAAGTGAACGAGACCACGAACGTGCGCTCGATCTCGGCCCAGTCGATCAGCGCAGCCAAACGGACCAGCGGGTGCTTCATGTTGAGCTGCTCGTCCAGCCGTGGGCGAAACAACTCACCGGACTGAGGCAGCGAAGGCTTCGGACCCATGGAACTCCTCGGAGAAATTTGCAAGAAAACAGGTACTGGAACAACCATACCTTGCAAATCCTGCGCCCATCCATCAGCAGAACTACGTGTCAGATCAAGGGCTTGCAGATTGTTCAGGGCGGACTCGATAGTGCATCGCTCCCACTCCTGTCGATCAAAGAAATTGAAAAAGAAAGAAATACAGACCCAGGGCCATCGAAGGGGTCAGCCCTCGGGCACCTCGGCATCGGCGCAGAAGCCGAGCAATTGCCACGCGTAGCGCCCAGCGGAGGCGGCGACAGCGCCATCGTCTTCTCCAGCCAGCGTTCGTTCCAACGCCGTGCATTGGTCGCGCAGGAAGAGCCGGGGGTTGTCGGTCAGCAGTCCGGACAGGGAGCGCGCGAAGGCCTCTTCGTCGCCTGCGGCTGGCAGCAGGCTGCGAACCACCGTGAGCGCCCGCGGGCCACCCGCAGCCACGGCTGCGTCGAGGCGATCGATCCATTCGGTGCAGGACACCGGTGGCGTCGGAATCCCGGCGACGTCGAAGAAGTTCTGAAAGGCCACGCGCTGGGGATGCAACACGTGAAAGGTGCGGCCCCATACCTGTGGAGCGCGCATGGCCAGCGCGACACGGCGCGCGACATAGTCCGCAGGCGTCCAGTCGGACACCATCTCTGCGCTGGGCCGGACCCCGAGGTGCGCGATGGCGGCCAGCAGAAAGTGGGTCAGCGCGCGCTCATTGGGCCGCTGGGGCAGGCCCTCTGCAGCTGCTGGCATCACCTCGCCCAGCCGGTAGATCGACACCATGGCGCCCTGCATGCGTGCGGCATCGAGCAGGCGCTCCGCCGCCCACTTCGAACGGCTGTAGCCGCTGGCGGGACGGATGCCCTGTGCGAGGTCGAAGTCTTCGGCCAGGGGCGTGGTTTGCAGCGCGGCGTGCCGGTCCAGCCTACCGAGCGTGGAGATGTGGTGCAGTGGCTTGGCGCGGCCTTCCAGGGCCAGGCGCAGCGCCTCCCGGGTGCCGAGGACGTTGGTGGGGCGGTGGGCGCCGTAGTCGTACAGAAAGTTGACCATCGCACCGCAATGCAGCACGGCGTCGCACGACTGCGAGAGCTGGCTCCAGGCTGCCGCATCCAGGCCGAACGCTGGCTGTGCCAGATCGCCCGGAACGGCCACCAGCCGGCCTTGGAAGTCGGGCCGCCACAGGCCCCGCTGCTGCAAACCCGCCACCAGTGCCGACTGCGTGCTTTCGGCTTGTCCGGCCTGTCCAATCTGTCCGACCTGTCGGCACAGTGCATACACCGTCGCGTTGGGGTCGTTCGACAGAATTTCATGAGCGAGGTGGCTTCCCACGAAACCGGTGGCCCCCGTCATGAAGATGCTGGACGGCACTCTCGCCACCGCGTGGTCCGATCGGTGCGCGGCGACCCAGCCGGGTGGCAGCGTGGCGTCACGTTCCATCGCTTGTTCGTCATCAGGCGCTTCGCTTTCGCCGGACTCATCGCGGCTGTGGGCATGGCCCGTAGCGGCGCTGCGCTGTTTCGCTGCGATGCAGCCGGCGATCTGCCGCGCAGTGGGCTGCGCCATCAGTTCTGCGATGCGCACGGGCACGCCGAAGCGCTTTTCCAACGACACGATCAGCGAGACGGCCTGCAGCGAATCACCGCCATGCTCGAAGAAAGCGTCGTCGGCGCTCAGCGACGGCTGCTGAAGCTGCCGCCGAAAGACCGCGAGCACGGCATCGCCCTGCGGAGTGGCCGCGTCGTGCGGCGGGGGCTCGTCCGCCGGAGTGTCCAGGGCGGGGCGCTCAAGATGTTGCAGCAGCGCCCTGCGGTCGAGTTTGCCGTTGTCGGTGGTCGGCATTTCGGCCAGCACCACGATGTGCCTTGGCACCGTGTGGCGAGGCAGTGCACCGCGCAAGTGCGCTTCCAGCGCATCGCGCGTCAGGCCCGGGTCGCCGGCGGCAAACAACGCCAGTGCACGGTCGTCGCCCTGGCCCACGGTCATCGCCTTGGCATGGTTCACGCCGGGGCACAACTCCGCGGCGCTTTCGATCTCGCCCAATTCGATGCGCACGCCGCCGACCTTCACTTGGAAATCTCTGCGGCCCGAAAAGCGCAGCCGGCCGAGGCTGTCGAAATAGCCGAGATCGCCGGTGCGATACAGCCTGGCCCCTGCAATGCTGGCAAAAGGGTTGTCCACGAATGCGGCCGCCGTGCGCTCTGCATCGTCCAGGTAGCCGTTGCCCACGCACACGCCGCCCACCAGTAATTCGCCCCGCGCGCCGGGCGGCAGGGGGCGAAGCGCTGCGTCCACCACGACGACATGGCAGTTGTCGATCGGGCGTCCCAGCGGGATCGACAGCCCGTCCGCATCCTCCACCGGGTGGAACACCATGCCGATCGAGGTTTCGGTCGGGCCATACGCATTGGTGATGCGCAGCGCCGGCAGGATGGCGCGCAGCCGATGCACCATTTGCGGCGTGATCTCTTCACCGCCCACCACCAGTTCACGCAGCGTGGCGAGACGATGGCGGACCTCATGGCTGTGCTCGGCCAGCACCACCAGCTGGTTGAACACGCTGGGCACGAAATCCGTCATGTCGACGCCATGCCGTGCGATCGTCTCCACCGTGCCCTCGAGGTCGAGGTGGGCGCCCTCCTGCGGAATGACCGTGGTGCCGCCTGCCGTCAGGGGCCAGAACAGCTGCCAGACCGACGAGTCGAACGTGTGCCGGGTGTTTTGCAGCACGCACCGGATGCCGCCGTTGCGATGGAAATAGCGCGTCATGAACTGAAACCGATTGGTCAGTCCTGCATGGTTGTTCATGGCGCACTTCGGCCGGCCGGTCGTTCCCGAAGTGAAGATGCCGTAGATGGCCTGCTCCGGTGCGATCGGGGCCTGAATTCGGGCGGCCGAGGCGCCGTCGAGAAGCGCGACATCGACTGCCAGGGCGCGGTCTTGGTGGCTCGCTGGCACGGCGGACAGGTCGGCACAGAGCACGACAGGACTGTTCAAAGCTTCCAGCGCTTGCTGGCGGCGCTCCACCGGCCACCCCGGGTCCAGCGGCACGAACGCAGCGCCGAGTTTCATCAGTGCGAAGTAGCACACAGGCAGTTCCAGGCTATTGCCCAGCAGCACCGGCACGGGCGTTTCCGGCCCGGCTCCTCGGGCTGCCAGCTTGCCTGCCAAGGCGTTGGCCTTGCCGTTGAAGTCGCGGTAGCTGAGCGCCGAATTGCCGAAGTACGCAGTGCGGTCACCATGGCGCTGCGCCGATTGCTCCAGCCAATCAGGAATGGAAAGAAACGCACCATATTCGTGCGAATGACCTGAAAGATTATTCAGCGCATATTGGAGAGATGCCGTTCCGATGCCTGCGGCTTGGGATGCGCAGATATTCTCGTCCCCCATCATGGCGCAGAGAATTTCTAGATAAATCTCGGCGATGGCATTGCATGCTGGCGCTGCAAAATCACGCGCGTCGGCAATCACGACGGCGGATGCAATCCCATTTCCCAACTGGCAATGGATAAGAATTTTGGCGGAGCCTATTTCAATGGTCGTGGCGTGATCCGCCAGCTGTACCTTGAGCGCACCATTTTCGGAAATTTCATTGGATATATCGATCAATGCACCAGTTTGGTTGGCTGGGCATTTTCTCCAACAGGCATCGGTATTCGCGGGCCAACCGGCCTTGAACATCGGCTGGTGAACTGCTGGTTGAACGTCAAACCCCGATTTGCCCAAACTACGGCTGCGCCAGAAGTCCAGCACCATGACGGGGATCTGCAGGTCGAGCCGGTCGCAGAGCTCGAACGCGGCGACGGCCGCCAACGCCCTGAGACCGACACGGGCTTCGCCGTCGGGCAGGGCTTCCGCCGGGCGTGAGTACTGCCCAAGGACGTGGCTGCCGAGGACATACGCGGCACCGGTTTTTTCTTTAACTGATTGATTTTCTGCGGGCCGATTCGGCACCTCGGGCTTTTCGCTGTCAACGGCTTCAGAAGCGATCGAAAAATGGCTTGAGTCCACCCGCATTGGAAATTCCCCAGTTTGTTTTCCATATTTGTAACCCCCTCTCTTCAGCGCTTTTCAATCCAGAGAATATCCGGATTGAAAAGTAAAAGATAAAGCTCCGCCCAACTGGATAAATCCAGCGGATTAAAGCGTTCCATCCTTTTCTGAAGATCCCCGATCCCGTGCTTTTGGCTGATCTATTTTTTCGGGGGTTTTGGTTGCGGGTTCAGTTTCTAAAAAAACAGGTTTGTTTGTCGATGGTTTGTTTGATTGTTATTTGTATGATATGTAAATTACTGTTTCGGGAACTGTTTTGCAATGGCTATTCGTATTTTTCGGATAAAAGCTCGGCTTATGCACCGTATTAACAGTGGTTTTCCAAGGATTTTTTAGAGAGTTCACGGCCGCGCCGTGGTCCGCCGTACGCAATTTGCTCAGCCGCACAACTTGCTGGCGACGTTAAAAATATTGGAATCGGCCAAGGTGTTTCGCGACCAGGCAGTTCGTCCGAGCCCAGCGCTGCAGACAGATTTCTGCATCGGCAGGTCTGACCAGCAGCCCTTTGTGGACCCCTGAACGCGGAACTGCAGCGTCAAGCGAGACGTTCGGAGCGGGCGCACTTGAGGCGCTCCGTGTTGAGAGGGTTGGGTCAAAGCCGTTGAATTGGCTTTTAGTCGAGAGCGCATGGCGCCTGTGCGCAGGCTGCCGCCTGACATCGGCTGCGTGTGATCGGGCGCTTTTCAGTAACGACGGGCGCGCTCAATCTGCGCCGTGACGGCGCTGCAGGCTAACTTCCAACGCCCGTCGGCCTAGCAGCCCGAAGGCGGAGCGCTCAATGCGGCTAAGGCTTCGCCGCAGTCGCAGGGGTTTGCGCTGGCGGTGCCAGCGGGTAGCGGATGGCATCCGGTGGCCCGAGCACCGCCATCTGGTCGATGACCGTGACCACGTCGGCCGTTTCAGCCAGTTGCTTCACGAAGGCGTCCCGGTCGAAGTCCGCGGTCACGCAGCCCTGCACATAGATGATTCGCCGCTGCAGCATGAGCCACAGGGTGGACTTGCGGTCCCATTGGGTCTGGTCCGCGATATGGGTGAGCCGCCGTTTCACGGCCTCGCTGATTTCACTGTCGTACCGGTAGCCGCTGGACAGGCGGCAAGTGCCCTGGATGTAGCAGCTGTTGCCGCGTTCGGCGCGATAGTGTTCTTCGCGCTGCCATTCCTGCTGGCTCAGCAGCGGCCCCAGCGGTTGGGGGCAGGCCGCGACGGCGCTGGAAATCTGGAAGAAGGGGTCGTTGCCCCAGTTGCGCAACGCTTCGTCCGCGCCGGACGGTGCAATGAAAGCCAGGGCCAGCATCGCGCTGGCAGCTAGGCGCGCTTTTTTGGATCGCAGCATGGTCGTTGTCCTCCCTTGGTGTCGATGAGCCTGACGGGGCCCTGGGAGGGCTGCGGTTCCCTTGCCGTTCGCTCTGCTGGCGACGGCCCGCTGTCAGGTCGGCGTTAGGGTACCAATGCTTCCCATCGATGTCGATATCGATGTTCGGCAGGCAGGGCTCAGTTCACGCGCCGCTTGTCCAGCTTGCGGGCCAATGTGCGCCGGTGCATGCCAAGGCGCCGCGCGGTCTCGGAAATGTTGAATCCGGTTTCGGCCAGCACTTCGTGAATGCGCTCCCATTCCAGCGTCTTGATCGAGCTGGACCGGTTGGTCAGCTCGACCTCGATGTTGCCTTCGGTCAGGCCGAAAGCGGCTTCGATGTCGTCGGTGTTGGACGGTTTGGCGAGGTAGTGGCAGGCGCCCAGCTTCACGGCCTCTACCGCGGTGGAGATGCTGGCGAAGCCCGTCAGCACGACGATGAGCATGTCTTCGCTGGCGGCATGCAGCTTTTGCACGCAGGCCAGGCCCGAGGCTTCGCCCTTGAGTTTCAGGTCCACCACGGCGTAGCCAGGGGTGTGCTCGGCCAGCAGGGCTTCCACCTCGGGCAGGTTGGCGGCGTGCAGCACGCGGTAGCCGCGCCGTTCGAACGAGCGGGCCAGCGTGCGCGCGAAGGCGTCGTCGTCCTCCACGATGAGCAGCAGGCGTTCAGCGTCCATGGTCCGGGGTCTCCTGCAGCGCCACGGCTGCGAGCGGAAGGGTGATGGTGACGGCGGCGCCGCCCGCCGCGCGGTTGCGCGCGGTGATGGTGCCGCCCAGCGTGCGCGCCACATTGGTGGCCAGGTACAGCCCCAATCCTCCGCCCGGCCGGCCCTTGCTGGACTGGTAGGGCTTGCCGAACTGCTCCAGCATGGCGGGGGCGAAACCGGGGCCGGCATCGGTGACGGTGATCAGCAGCGCATCGGCCTGCCGCTCTGCCGCCAGGCCCACCCAATGCGGCGACGCATCCCGCGCATTGTCCAACACGTTGAAGACCATCTGCTGCAGGGTGACATCCGACACCATGGGGCTGTCCTGCCCGAACTGGTTATCGTAGGCGAAGGTGCCCACGGGCCGGGTGCTGCGCCATTCCTCGGCCAACTGGTCGAGAAAGGTGCAAACGGTGGTCTGCATGGATTCCTCGCCCCGGGTCTCTCCGGCCGACAGCAGGATGCCGCTCACGATGGTCTTGCACCGCCGCACCTGCGCCTGCATTTCGGCGATCTCGGCCTGGAGTTCGGCATCTTGCGCCAGCGCGGGCATGCGGCGCCAATCGCCCAGGATCACGGCCATGGTCGCCAGCGGCGTGCCCAGTTCATGGGCCGCGCCCGAGGCCAGCAGGCCGGTGCGCACGATGTGGTCCTCTTCGGCGGCGCGCTGGCGCATGGTGGCCAGGCGCGCGTCGCGCTGGCGCAGGTTGCGCCCGATGCGCGTGATGAAGATCACGAGCAGCACCGCGTTGAGCATGAAGCACACGAGCATGCCCAGCACGTAGGGGCTGTACAGGCCGCGGTCGTGGTCCAGCGGCAGCGCGAGCGGCCGGCTGAAAAGCGCCAGCCCGCCCAGGCACGCGACCGTCATGGCCACGATCGTCCACGTGTAACCAGCGCGCAGCAGCACGGCGGCCAGGGTGACCTGCAACAGGTAGAGGAATACGAACGGGTTGGTCGTGCCGCCGCTCAGGTAGAGCTGCGCCGTCAGCATGCCGACGTCCACGACCATGGCGAAGAAAAGCTCCACGTTGCGCACGCGTCGCCCGGTGCGCCAGCGCAGCAGGCTCGCCGTGTTGAACACCACCAGCGCGCCCAGCACCATCAGCATCTGCTGCAGCGGCAGGATGATGCCCAGGCTGTAATGCACCACTTCGATGGTGAACAGCTGGCCCACTACCGCGATCCATCGCAGCTGGATCAGCTGTTGCAGGTTCTTGAGTCCTGTGGAGTCGGCCACGGCCGCGCGGGTGCGCGGCGCAGGCCGCTCGGCGGCGGTGTCAGTGGAGAGCGGCATCGGCGGGCTGCGCGGTTTGGCGGCGGCGGCGCTTCTGGTCGTCGCGCCACACCACCCATGCGCCTGCGAGCACCATCAGGGCCAGCGTGTACCAGGTGATGGCGTAGACCAGGTGGCTGTTCGGAAAGCGCACCACCGTCAGGCCCCCTGCGGGCCACTGAGGAGAGGCCTCGGCGGACGTGCCTGCCACAGGCCCCGCCGTGGGGGCCGGCTGCGCGGCGAAACGTGGGGCTGCTTCGGCGTCGATGAAATAGGGCGCGACCGGGGCAATGCCGCGCGCTGCTGCAATGGCCTGCACGTCACGCGAGAACCAGCGGTCGGCAGCGGGATCGTTGTGCCGCAAGAAACCACCGCCGGGCTCGCTCAGCCGCAACAGGCCGATCACTTCGGTATTGCCTTGGGGTGCTGGTGTGCCGCGAGCGGCGGGGTCGCGCGCTTCGGGGGGGACGAAGCCCCGGTTGACAAGCACGGCCGTGCCGTCGGCCTGGCGCAGCGGCGTTACCACCCAGAAGCCCGCGCCCATCGTGGTGTTGGCCTGCACCAGCGCTTCCTTGGCGTGGTCGAACGTGCCCTGCAAGCGCACGTGCTGGTACTCGGCGTCGCGCGCCACATCGGGGTTGCGTTGCCAGTCGGCGGGGGAGGGGGGGGCGGTGGGAGCGGCGTGGATGCGTTGCTCCACGCGCTCGATCAAATCCAGTTTCCAGGCGCGGCGTGCCACTTGCCAGCTGCCCAGTGCCACGAGCGTGGCAAACACCAGCAGCGCACACACTCCCATCGCCGCCAGCACCGCCCTGGAGCGGGGCGGGGCCGGCCGGTCCGCGCCCGGGGCGGGCGCGGCGGCAGGGGCCGAAGAAGCAGTGCTGCCGGGAAGGGAGGTCAAGGCATGTTCTTCATGTCGTGGATCGACATGGGCATCATGTTGGCGTTCAGGTGGAACATCACCCAGAGCGAGCCTGCCAGTGTGATGACCACGAGCACGATGGTGAACACCAGGGCCAGCATGTTCCAGCCGCCTTCGGACTTGGTGTTCATGTGCAGGAAGTACACCATGTGCACCACGATCTGCACCGCGGCGAAGCCCAGGATGACCAGGGCGGTCGTGCTCGACTTGTCGAACACCTTGCCCATGACCAGCCAGAACGGAATGGCGGTGAGGATGACCGAGGCGCCGAAGCCGATCACGTAATCGCGCATGGAGCCGTGGCTCGCGCCCTCGTCTTCGTCGTGATGGCCGTGGTGGTCGTCATGGCCATGCTGGCCATCGTGCGTATTGGTGAGGTTTTTGTGGTCGTGGGGGGTGCTCATGGCAGGACTCCCATCAGGTAGACGAAGGTGAACACGCCGATCCAGACCACGTCCAAGAAGTGCCAGAACATGGACAGGCAGAGCAGGCGGCGGCGGTTGGCGGGGTTGAGGCCGTGCTTCTTGAGCTGGAACAGCAGCACGACGAGCCAGATGATGCCGAAGCTCACGTGCAGCCCGTGGGTGCCCACCAGGCCGAAGAAGGCCGACAGGAAAGCGCTGCGCTGGGGGCCGGCGCCTTCGTGGATCAGGTGGTTGAACTCATACAGTTCCAGGCCGATGAAGGCTGCGCCCAGCAGGCCGGTGATGGCCAGCCACACCATGGTGTTGTTGAGCTTCTTCTTCTGCATCTCCAGCATGGCGAAGCCATACGTGATGGACGACAGCAGCAGCATGGATGTGTTCAGTGCCACCAGGGGCAGGTCGAACAGATCGGCGCCGGACGGGCCGGCCGCATAACTGCGGCCCAGCACACCGTACACGGCGAACAGACACGCGAAGATGAGGCAGTCGCTCATCAGGTAGATCCAGAAGCCCAGCAGGGTGCCGTTCTGGGGGTGATGCTCTTCCGTCAAGTGGAAGACCGGCTTGGCCGGGGCGCCCGCGGCGCCGGGGTGGTGGAGTGCGGTGGTATCAGACATGGCTGGCCAGGAGACGGGTGCGATCGGATTCGGTGCGGGCAACGGTGTCCGCGTCGATGTAGTAGTCGCGTTGGTAGTTGAAGGTGTGGGCGATGCTCACGACCAGCAGTGCGGCAAACGACACGCCTGCCAGCAGCCACATGTGCCAGATCAGCGCGAAGCCCAGCACCGTGCAGATGCCCGCGATGACCACGCCAGCGGCGGTGTTCTTGGGCATGTGCACCGGGATGAAACCGCCCAGCGGACGCTCGTAGCCGCGCTGCTTCATGTCGTGCCAGGCATCGTTGTCATGCACTTGCGGCGTGAACGCGAAGTTGTAGGCGGGCGGTGGCGACGACGTGGACCATTCCAGCGTGCGGCCACCCCATGGGTCGCCCGTCGTGTCGCGCAGGGCTTCGCGGTTGCGCCAGCTGACCACCAGCTGGATCAGGAAGCTGCCGATGCCCAGTGCGATCAGCACGGCGCCGAACGCGGCAATCTGGAACCAGATCTGCAGCGAGGTGTCCTCGAAGTGGCTCATGCGGCGGGTGACGCCCATCAGGCCCAGCACGTACAGCGGCATGAAGGCCATCCAGAAGCCGATCAGCCAGAACCAGAACGAGCACTTGCCCCAGAACGGGTCGAGCTTGTAGCCGAACGCCTTGGGGTACCAGTAGTTGATGCCGGCGAACAGGCCGAACACCACGCCGCCGATGATCACGTTGTGGAAGTGGGCGATCAGGAACAGGCTGTTGTGCAGCACGAAGTCGGCCGGTGGCACGGCCAGCAGCACGCCGGTCATGCCGCCGATGACGAAGGTCACCATGAAGCCGATGGTCCACAGCATGGGCACCTCGAACTTGATACGGCCCTTGTACATGGTGAACAGCCAGTTGAAGATCTTCGCCCCGGTCGGGATCGAGATGATCATGGTCGTGATGCCGAAGAACGAGTTCACGCTGGCGCCGGAGCCCATGGTGAAGAAGTGGTGCAGCCACACGAGGTACGACAGGATGGTGATCACCACCGTGGCGTAGACCATCGAGGCATAGCCGAACAGCTTCTTGCGGCTGAAGGTGGAGACCACCTCGGAGAACACGCCGAACAGCGGCAGGATCAGGATGTAGACCTCAGGGTGGCCCCAGATCCAGATCAGGTTCACGTACATCATCGAGTTGCCGCCGAAGTCGTTCGTGAAGAAGTTGAAACCGGCGTAGCGGTCCAGCGACAGCAGGGCGAGCACGGCCGTCAGCACCGGGAAGGCAGCGACGATCAGCACGTTGGTGCACAGCGAGGTCCAGGTGAACACGGGCATCTTCATGAGGCTCATACCGGGTGCGCGCATCTTCACGATGGTCACCAGCAGGTTGACCCCCGAGAGCAGCGTGCCCACCCCCGCGATCTGCAGGGACCAGATGTAGTAATCCACCCCCACGTCAGGACTGTGCAGGATGCCCGACAGCGGCGGATACGCCAGCCAGCCGGTCTTGGCGAACTCGCCCACGAACAGCGAGGCCATCACCAGCACCGCGCCGCTGGTGGTCATCCAGAAGCTGAAGTTATTAAGGAACGGGAAGGCCACGTCGCGCGCGCCGATCTGCAGCGGCACCACGTAGTTCATCAGGCCCGTGACCAGTGGCATCGCCACGAAGAAGATCATGATCACGCCGTGCGCCGTGAAGATCTGGTCGTAGTGGTGCGGCGGCAGGAAGCCGGGGTTGTCGCCGAAGGCGATGGCCTGCTGCATCCGCATCATGATCGCGTCGGCGAAGCCGCGCATCAGCATCACCAGCCCGAGGATGATGTACATGATGCCGATCTTCTTGTGGTCGATGCTGGTGAACCACTCGCGCCACAGGTAGCCCCATAGCTTGAAGTAGGTCAGCGCACCGAGCACGGCGATGCCGCCCAGGATGACGGCGGCGAACGTCGCGATCAGGATCGGTTCGTGCAGTGGAATGGCCTCCCAGGAGAGGCGGCCAAAGATGAGTCGGGTGAGGTCTATAGGATCGGACATCGGAGGTCGCGTGCCGTTGGCGCGTGAAAAGTAAGTGTCTGGACGCGCGCCGCTTAGATCGGCTGCGTGGCAGGGGCCGGGGAGGCCTGCACGGCGCCCTCGGGGTTGGTGACGGTGCACATGGCGCCCACGTAGCTGCGCGAAGGCGTGTCGGCGAGGCCCAGCCGCGAACGGGTCGCGTCGTCCAGCGAAGCCACGTTGAACGAACCGGGCTTGCCCAGGCCGCCGTTGGCGTCGATGGCCATCATGTCCTTCATGCACATGCGGTTGGCTTCCACGCAGCGGTTCAGGATGGCGTCATACAGGCCGGGGGCCACGGTGGCCCAGCGGCGCACGGGATCGCGTTCGCTCGGCTTTTCCAGTTGCAGGTAGCCGTCGCGGCCGAGTTCGCCGCCCGCTTCCTTGGCCTGCTTCACCCATTGGTCGAAACCGGCCTGATCGACGCCGTGGAACCGAAAGCGCATGCCCGAGAAGCCTGCACCGCTGTAGTTGGCCGAGAAGCCTTCGAAGTCGCCCGGCGCATTGATCACCGCGTGCAGCTTGGTTTCCATGCCCGGCATGGCGTAGATCTGGCCAGCCAGTGCGGGAATGTAGAACGAGTTCATGACCGTGGAGGAGGTGATCTTGAACTGGATGGGGCGGTCGATCGGCGCGGCGATCTCGTTCACCGTGGCGATGCCTTGTTCGGGATACAGGAACAGCCACTTCCAGTCGAGCGCCACGACTTCGATCACCAGCGGCTTGACGCCTTCCGGCACGGCGCGGCCTTCGCTGATGCGGTCCAGCGGCCGGTAGGGGTCCAGCTTGTGGGTACTGACCCAGGTGATCGCGCCCAGCGCGATGATGATCGCCAGCGGAGCCGACCAGATGATGAGCTCCAGGCCGGTGGAGTGGTCCCAGTCCGGCTTGTACTCGGCCTCGGTGTTGGCCTGGCGGTAGCGCCAGGCGAACAGGAAGGTCAGGAAGATCACCGGAACGATGATCAGCAGCATCAGGATGGTCGAGACGATGATCAGGTCGCGCTGCTGCGCGGCGATATCGCCGGAGGGGCTGAGCACGACGGCATTGCAGCCGGCTAGAAGCGCGGCCGCGGGAACCGCGAGCAGTCCGCGAAGTCGGTGAATGGAGGGCATACCGGGCAAAAAAGGTGGAAGGCGGCACGAGATGGCCACGGGAAGCCATCGAATCTACGTGAAAACCAGTGTGGTGGGAATGGGACGTTTTGTCCTACAGTGGGTTGCGGCAGCCAGCGACAGGTTCGGTGGCCCGCCAAAGCAAAAACTGCTGGTGCATTCAAAAGGAGCACGCCGATGACCACATTGACACAGCATTACCCCGGATCCTCATCGCGCGCCACGGAAGAAGACTCCCGGCCCGTCCAGAACGGACACTCCCCCGTCGCTCCCGAGGAGATAGCGATCGGTGTGGTGATCGGCCGCGCCTCCGAATATTTCGACTTCTTCGTTTACGGCATCGCCTCGGTGCTCGTCTTTCCCACCGTATTCTTCCCGTTCGTCGATCGGCTGCAGGGAACCCTCTACGCCTTCGCGGTCTTTTCATTGGCATTCGTGGCCCGGCCTTTCGGCACGGCGCTGTTCATGGCCATGCAGCGCCGCTGGGGCCGGGGCACCAAGCTGACGGCTGCATTGTTCCTGCTGGGCTTTTCCACTGCCGGTATGGCGTTCCTGCCCGGCTACGAAAGCCTGGGCGCGTATGCGATCGTGCTGCTGGCGCTCTTTCGCATCCTGCAGGGTGTCGCCATGGGCGGCTCGTGGGACGGACTGCCCTCGCTGCTGGCGCTGAACGCGCCTGCCAGCCGCCGCGGCTGGTACGCCATGCTGGGCCAACTGGGCGCGCCCACCGGCTTCATCATCGCCAGCGCGCTGTTCCTGTTCCTGCACGCGAGCCTGTCGTCGGAAGACTTCATCTCCTGGGGCTGGCGCTATCCGTTCTATGTGGCATTCGCCATCAACGTGGTGGCCCTGTTCGCCCGCCTGCGCCTGGTGGTGACCGACGAGTACACCAAGCTCCTGGAAGAGCGCGAACTGGAGCCCACGCCCATCGGCGAAATGGTGCGCACGCAGGGCTACAACGTGTTCATCGGCGGCTTCGCGGCACTGGCCAGCTACGCGCTGTTCCATCTGGTGACGGTGTTCCCGCTGTCGTGGGCCGCGCTCTACCCTGAGCAGCCGATCAACGACGTGCTGTTCGTGCAACTGATTGGCGGGGTGCTGGCCATCGGCAGCATGATCGCCTCGGGCGTGATCGCCGACCGGCTGGGCCGCCGCACCACGCTGGGCGTGCTGGCCGTGATGATCGCCGTGTACAGCGGCTTCGCTCCCGCGCTGATCGGCGGCGGAGCGGTGGCACTGGATGCGTTCATCCTGATCGGGTTCGTGCTGCTTGGCCTGTCCTATGGCCAGGCAGCTGGCGCCGTGACGGCCAACTTCGCCTCCAAGTACCGCTACACCGGCGCTGCCTTCACTGCCGACCTGGCTTGGCTGGTGGGCGCTGCCTTTGCGCCGCTGGTGGTGCTGGGCCTGTCGGCACACTTCGGTCTGTTCGCCGTGAGCCTGTACCTGCTGTCGGCCGCGGCCTGCACGCTGGGCGCCTTGAGCGTGAACCGGATGATCGAGCGACGGGACTGACCGCATGGGCCGCAGCGGCGCTGGCATTCTGGCTGGCGCGCTGCAATGCCTGTGGGGATCAAAGCCAAAGGGGTGTCGCTATTAAATCAATAGCGGTGTTCCCTGGAAGAACATGGGCTTCAGGCATTAAACGGCCTGAAGCCCTTTGTTTTATTGCGCTGGCAGCTTCTGTTTCGATAGCAAACTGCCGGCCAGACGGCCAGACGGCCAGACGGCCAGACGGCCAGACAACCGCCCCAGGCGTTGACCGATCTCAATCCTGCGGACGGAACCCGATGACGAGCGATGACGGAACCCGCCCGTCCACGTCGCGTGGCAGGGTTTCGGTCTTCTGCAGGGCGCGCACCACCGCATCGTCCCAGGCCTTGTTGCCGCTCGACTTTGTCACGCGGGTGCCCACGATGGTGCCGTCGGGCGACGCGCGCACTTCCACTTCGGTGCGCGGGTTGTCCGACAGGGCGTCCGGGTACACGATGTTCGGGCGGACCTTCGCGGCCACCTTGCCGCCATAGCTGCCCGACGGGCCGGCACTGCGCTGGGCCGTGCCGGTGGCGGTTTCGCCGCCCGTGGCGCCGGCCAGGCCCTGCATGCGGCGCAGGTTTTCCTGGCGCTGCGCCTCGGCCTGCTTGGCCTGTGCGGCTTCGGCCTTGCGTTTCTCTTCGGCCTTGCGCTTGTCCTCGGCCTGTTTCTTCTGCTGTTCCTGGCGATCCTGCTCGGCCTGCTTTTCGCGGCGCTCTTTCTCGGCCTTTTCGCGTTCGGCCTTGTCGGCCTTCTCGCGCTGTTCCTTTTCTTTTTCCTTTTGCAGGCGTTCTTTCTTGTCTTCTTCGAGCTGTTCCTTGCGCTCACGCTCGCGCTTTTCCCGCTCGGCCTGCTGCTGGCGCTCTTTCTTTTCCTGCTCTTGGCGCTTTTTCTCGCGCTCGAGGGCAATGTCGGCCTCGCGCGTGTCGGGCTCCGCCTTCGGGGGCGGAGGTGGTGGCGGAGGCGGCGCCGGCGCAGGGGGCGGAGGCGGCAGTGGGGGCGTGGGATCGGGCTGCGGAACAGGCGGCGGTGGCACGTCCCGGGGAGCGGCTTGCTGCGGCACGCGATCCCAGATCTCCGCTTCCACGGCAGGCATGTCTGCGCTGGTCTTCCAGTTCACGCCCCAGGTGAGGGCGCCCAGCAGCGCCGCGTGCACGAGCACGGCCAGCGCGACGGCGCGCAGGCGCCCGGGCGGACGGGTGGGGGCGAACTGGTCGCGGTCGTTGGAGGCGTGCATGCGATCGGAAAAAGGCGAAAACGGGGCGAGGGCGAAAGCGGTGGCGTGGTCAGCCGCCCGACTTGACCGCCAGGCCCACGCGCTGCACGCCCGCCCGTTGCAAGGCGTCCATGGCCTTCACCACGGTCTCGTACGTCACGGTCTTGTCGGCGCTGATGAGGATGGGCGTATCGGGCGGCTGCGTGGCCTGCCAGGTCTTGGCGGCGGCGCCCAGGCCCTGCAGGGTGATGGGGCGCTCGCCGTCACCGGTCTTGAGCTGCAGGCTGCCGTCCTTCTGGATGATGACCTGGCCGAACGCCTTGGGCGGCTTGGCGCCCTTGCCCACGGAGGGCACGTTGATGGCGCTGGGCGTGAGCATGGGCGCCGTGACCATGAAGATGATCAGCAGCACCAGCATCACGTCGATGAAGGGCACCATGTTGATCTCGTTGATGGTGCGGCGCCGGCCGCCGCCGCGTGAAGCCATTGCGGGCATGCTGCTGTCTCCTGTGCTGCTCAGTGGCCCGAGGCGGACGACGTGGGCTGGGCGCCCAGGTTGCGCTGCAGGATGTTGGAGAACTCTTCGATGAAGGTTTCCTGGTGGATGGCCACGCGGTCGATGTCGCGTGCAAAGCGGTTGTAGGCGATCACGGCCGGAATGGCGGAAAAGAGGCCGATGGCCGTGGCGACCAGCGCTTCGGCGATGCCAGGGGCCACCGTGGCCAGCGTCACCTGCTCCATGCCGGCAAAGCCCGTGAAGGCATGCATGATCCCCCACACCGTGCCGAACAGGCCCACGTACGGCGAGACGGAACCTACCGAGGCCAGGAACGACAGGCTGGATTCGACCACGTCCATCTCGCGCTGGAAGCTGGCGCGCATGGCCCGGCGGGCGCCGTCGAGCAGCGTGCCGGCGTCGGTGATGCGGCGCTCGCGGAGTTTTTGGTATTCGCGCATGCCGCTGGCGAAGATGCGTTCCATCGGGCCGGCGTTCTTGGCGTTCTGCGCGGCGCTGGCGTACAGGTCGTTCAGGCTGGTGCCGGACCAGAACTCGCGCTCGAAGTCTTCATTGAGCGATTTCACGCGCTTCAGGGCGAAGAGCTTGCGGAAGATGGCGGCCCAGCTGGCCACCGATACGCCGATCAGCAGCAGCATGACGAGTTGCACCACCCAGCTGGCGTTGAGCACCAAATTGAGGATGGACATGTCTTGGGAATTCATGATGAGAGTTGTTCCAGAAGGGTGCCCGGAATGCGCGCGGGACGCAGGGTGGCGGCATCGACCCATCCGATGCGGATGGTGCCTTCACACAGTAGCACGGGCTTGATGGGCAAGGGCTGGGGTTGGGACATTTGCTCTGGTTTCAGGAGCGCTTGCTGGCGTATTGTCAGGGATGCGCGGCCATGCTCTTGCAAAGAGGCCGTAACAATCAGTTCATCGTCGAGGCGCGCCGGGCTCAGGTAGCGCAGCCGCGCGTCCGTTACGACAAACATGCCGCCCGTGAGTTCCCGCAGGTTGTGCTGGCCCAGGCCCAGCGAGCGCAGCCATTCGGTGCGGGCGCGCTCGAAGAACTTGAGGTAGTTGGCATAGAACACGATGCCGCCCGCATCGGTGTCCTCCCAATAGATGCGCAGCGGCCACTCGAACCGCGCCTCGGCCTGGGGCGTGGCCTGCAGGTCGGCATCGGGGGCCATACCGGTCGCCGTCATCCGAGCAGGGTGCGCAGGCGCGCGACCGATTCCTGCAGTTGCGCCATCGAGTTGGCGGTGGAAAAGCGCACGAAGCGCTGCGGCTCGAAGGCGCCGAAGTCGCGCCCCGGCGTGACGGCGACGTGCGCGCGGCGCATCACTTCGTAGGCGAAGTCCCAGCTGCCCGAAACATCCAGGCGCTCGGCGGCCCGGGTGCAGTCGGCCCAGGCGTAGAAGGCGCCGTCGGGCGCCACCGGCACTGACAGGCCCAGGGCCTCCAGGGCGGGAATGAAGTAATCGCGCCGGGCCTTGAACTCGGCACGCCGGCGTTCGTATTCGGCAATGCTATCGGGCTCGAAGCAGGCCATGGCTGCGTGCTGCGAGACGGTGCTGGCGCAGATGAAGAGGTTTTGCGCCAGCCGTTCGACCACGGGCACCATGGCGTCCGGCACGACCATCCAGCCCAGGCGCCAGCCGGTCATGTTGAAGTATTTGCTGAAGCTGTTGATGCTGATGATGTTCTCGTCGATCGCCAGCGCCGTGTGTCCGAAGCGCTCTTCGTACGACAGGCCCAGGTAGATCTCGTCGATCAGCGTCACGCCGCCGCGCGATTGCACGGCCGCATGGATGCGGCGCAGCTCGTCGGGGGCGATGGACGTGCCCGTGGGGTTGGAGGGCGAAGCCAGCAGCACGCCGCGCGTCTTCGGTCCCCAGGCCGCTTCGACCTTGGCGGCGCTCAACTGGTAGCGCTCTTCGGGCGTGGTGGGGATCAGCACCGCCTTGCCTTCCGCAGCGCTCACGAAGTGGCGGTTGCAGGGATAGCTCGGGTCGGGCATGAGGATCTCGTCGCCCGCATCGATGAGGGCCAGGCAAGCGAGCTGCAGCGCGGCCGATGCGCCCGCCGTCACCACGATGCGCCGGGCCGGCACCTGCACGCCGAAGCGTTCTGCATACCAGGCGCTGATGCGCTCGCGCAGGGGCTCCAGGCCCAGGGCGTTCGTGTATTGCGTGGTGCCGCCCTGCACGGCGCGCGCCGCGGCTTCCTGCACGAGGGGCGGGGCCGTGAAGTCGGGCTCGCCGATGTTCAGGAAGATCATCGGTTCGCGGGTGCCGGCCACCTCGCGCGCCAGCGCCTGGGCGGCCTTGGCCACCTCCATCACATAGAAAGGTTCGATGCGCTGTGCGCGCGAAGAAAATTGCATGCTCTGTTCCTGCCCGCACGGCGCGGGGTGGGCGTTGACGTGGGAAGAGGCCAGGGCGATGGGCAGTGGGAGAGCGTGCGCGGTAGTCCGGCGACGAGGCACGCGGCCCCACGCCCCAGCCCATGTCCATGTCCATCGGGCTCAGGCGTCGTCTGCCGGGGCTTCGGGGGCTTCGCTGGCGGGCGCCTTGGGCTTCGCTGCGCCCTTGTCGGCGGCGACTTCGTCCGCGCGCAGCGTGGGTGCCAGGCCATTGAGCACGCCGTTCACGTATTTATGCCCGTCGGTGCCGCCGAACTCTTTCGCCAGTTCGATGCACTCGTTGATCACCACGCGCCACGGCACGTCCAGGCAATGCTGGAACTCGTACACGCCGATCCACATGGCGGCGTGCTCTATGGGCGAAATCTCGGCCATCTTGCGGTCGAGCTGGGGCGTGATGAGCGCATCCAGCGCTTCGGCCGATTCGATGCAGCCGTGCAGCAGCGCGTCGTAGTGCGCGGCGTCGGCCTTGTGAAAGCCCGACAGGTCGCGCGTGAAGGTGTCGATGGCGGCGGCGTCGTTGCGGCCCACCAGGTGCTGGTACAGCGCCTGCAGGGCGAACTCGCGGGCGCGGCTGCGGTTGGACTTGGAGGCGGCCTTGCGGGCGCCGGTGCTGGTCACGCCGGTGCGTGCCTGCCGCGGCGGGCGCTTGGCGCCGCTGCCGGGGTGGGAGGAAGACGAGGAATCGCTCACGACAGGTCCTCCAGCAGGTTGGCCATTTCCACGGCCACGCGGGCGGCGTCCTGGCCTTTTTCGGTCTGGCGGGCGATGGCCTGCTCCATGTTTTCGGTGGTGATGATGGCGTTGGCCACCGGCACGTGGTAGTCGAGCGAGATGCGGCTCACGCCGGCGCCCGATTCGTTGGCCACCAGTTCGAAGTGGTAGGTCTCGCCGCGGATGATGCAGCCCAGGGCGATCAGTGCGTCGTATTCGTCGCGCTCGGCCATGGCCTGCAGGGCCACGGGCACTTCGAGCGCGCCGGGCACCAGCACGTGGTGGATGTGCTTTTCCTGCACGCCCAGCGCCAGCAGCTCGGCGCGGCAGGCCGCGGCCAGGGTGTTGGTGATGCTCTCGTTGAAGCGCGCCTGCACGATGCCGATGTGCAGCTTCTTGCCGTCGAGCTTGTCCGATGTTCCTTTTTCTGCGCCAAACATGTCTTATTCCTTGGGAAGGTATCCGGTGATCTCGAGGCCGTAGCCCGCCATGCTGGGCATGCGGCGCGGCGGCCCCATGAGCTGCATCTTGTGTACGCCGCATTCGCGCAGGATCTGCGCGCCCACGCCGTAGGTGCGCAGGTCCATGCGGCCGCGTTCGGGCGCGTGGGCCGAGCGGGCCCGGCCTTCGAACTGCTCCAACAGCTGCTCGGCGCTCTCGCCGCAGTTCAGTAGCACGGCCACGCCCTGGCCTTGGGTGGCGATGTATTGCAGGCTGCTGTCCAGGCCCCACGAGTGCATGGAGCGGTTCACTTCCAGCGCGTCCAGCACCGACAGCGGCTCGTGCACGCGCACAGGCACGCTGTCGTCGGGGTTCCACTGGCCCTTGACCAGCGCCAGGTGCACGGCCTGGCTGGGCGCATCGCGGAAGGCGTGGGCGGTGAACTCGCCGAAGGCGGTCTGCAGCGTGCGCGAGCCGACCTTTTCGACCAGCGATTCGTTGCGGCTGCGGTATTCGATGAGGTCAGCGATGGTGCCGATCTTGAGGCCGTGCTCGGCGGCGAAAACCTGCAGGTCGGGCAGGCGGGCCATGGTGCCATCGTCCTTCATCACCTCGCAGATCACGGCGCTGGCGCTGCAGCCGGCCATGGCGGCCAGGTCGCAGCCGGCTTCGGTGTGGCCGGCGCGCATCAGCACGCCGCCGTCCACCGCCTGCAGCGGGAAGATGTGGCCGGGCTGGACCAGATCGGCGGCCACGGCGTTCGGCGCCACGGCGGCCTGCACGGTGCGGGCGCGGTCGGCGGCCGAGATGCCGGTGGTCACGCCCTCGGCCGCCTCGATGGAGGCTGTGAAGGCCGTGCCCATCTTGGTGCCGTTGCGGGCCACCATGGGCGCCAGGTGGAGGCGCTCGCAGCGCTCGCGGGTGAGGGTCAGGCAGATCAGCCCGCGGCCGAAGCGGGCCATGAAGTTGATGGCTTCGGGGGTGACGTGGTCGGCGGCCAGGACCAGGTCGCCTTCGTTTTCGCGGTCTTCCTCGTCCACGAGGATGACGATGCGCCCGGCGCGCATCTCGGCCACGATGTCTTGCACCGGCGAGATGGGCGCAGGGGTCAGGGGGGTGTTCATGGAGGACAGGGCTTTCGGTGGCCGCGCGGGTGGCGTGCACCGCGCGGTCCCGGCCGCGGCCCGGGGCGGGGCCGCCTGCAAAGAGCGAGCGGTGCGGCGCTGGCCGCACGGTGCAGGAGCGCTCTGCGCCCCAAAGGCGGCGATTTTAGTGCACTTGGGCACCGGGCGAGGCGGGGCGCGCCCGGCCGCCATCGCGCCCGGCCAGGGTGCCGGCTGCCATCACCCATGCCAGCACGAGCAGGCACAGCGCTTTCGCGCCGCTGGCCAGCGTCAGCACCGTGGGCCAGTAGGGGTGGTGCATATGCAGCGTGGCGAAGTTTTCGGCGAAGTCCGACGCCACCAGCGCCATCATCGCCCAGTGCGCGTGGCGGTAGAGCCAGCCCAGCGCCCACCCCGGCGGCACGGCCCGCGCCACCATGCGCCGCAGCGCCCACGCCACCGGGTAGGCCAGCCACAGCGTGTAGCTGGCCAGCAAGGCCCAGTCCCAGGCGATGGCGCGCCGCACGGTGTCGGTGCCGCCGCAGAGCACGCCCCAGTCCGCGTGCCAGTGCGCCGACAGCTGAAAGCCCGACGGCAGCCCCTGCACCCAGCCGGGCGCGGCGTCGAGGTCGCAGGCCTGCAGGCCCATCGAGTAGGTGATGGCGAACAGCACGGCGGTGATCAGCGCCAGCACCACGCCGATCCAGCGCCAGGGCTGCGTGCGCGGCACGGCGCTGGCGGGCACGGCGCCATCCACCGGGCGGGCCGTGGGGTCGATGAAGTCGTGGGGAAGGCGTGCTCGCGCGTTCAGGCCCGTCCAGACCCAATAGGGGCAGTCGTACGCCTGGTCGTGCATGGGCGTGAGCGGGTCGCCGGGCTGCAACTGGCTGCGGTCCACGCGCAGGCCCTTGGCGAAGGCTTCGTCCACCATCCACCGGAGCGTGAGGTTGGACAGCCCCGCCCGGGCATACGAGCCGCCGACATCGCTGTGCACGCCGCGGAACCAGCGCTGGTCGAAGCTGCGCGCGCCACGCTCGCGCTCGTTGAAATGCGGGTCGAGGTAGCGCCGGGGTGAATATTTGCTGCGCGATTCGTACAGCGACATCGCGTGGCGCACGTTCGCGAAGCGCTTGCGGGCGAACGCGGTCGAATTGGTGATCTGGATGCCGCCCAGCAGGCCGCTGCCGATGGCCTCCACCGTGTCCCACACCCCGATGAAATGCACCAGCGGCGTGCGTCCGAGCGAAAAGTTGTCGATCACGTCGCGGGCGAAGGCCTCGCGGCTCTTGGTGCCCGAGCGGTTCTTGCGGCCCTGCGGGGCGAAGTAGGTGCGCACCAGGGTTTCGATGAGCGGCAGCCCCTCGGTGTGGATGAGCCCGTACATGTTGATCATGCCGGCCACTGCCCGCGCGGTGAACGCCCCGCGCGAGAAGCCGAACAGGTAGATGCGGTCGCCCGGGCGGTAGGTGTGCACGAGGAATTTGTAGGCCTCGGCGATGTTGGGGAACACGCCGCTGCCCAGCGCCAGCCCCGTCAGTTGGCGGATGCGGTCCTTGACGATGGACGCCACGCTGTCCGCCGGAAACTCGTTGGCCGTGCCCACGCCCGGGTCGTAATAGACGAGCTGGGTGGGCTCGCGGCCGGGGTCGTCGCGCTCCTTGTCGAGCATGCGCAGCAGCTTGACCACGTTGGTGTCCTGCTGGTTACCGAGGATGTTCCCGGTGCCGTCGAACAGCAGCACGAGGTTGCGGCCGGGCTTTGCGGCCCATTGCGCGTCTGCGGCGATGCATTCGGCCAGGACGGCTTCGCGTGTGGGTGCGTCGTCCGGGCCTTCCCTGGCCGGGGTGGTGGCCTGTTCGGCCGGTGGCTTGCCTCTGGCGTCCATGGTGTTTTCCCTCCCTCGCTTGGATGCGTATCGGGAAGATTCTGGGCGAAGGCGGTGCCGTCCAGCAAGGGTGCCAGCCCGGCCCTGCAGCAGGAACCGCGCGGTTTCAGATCGATTCAGCCCGATTCAGGGGCTTAGATGCGGGGGGCTCAAATGCGGGAGGCTCAGATGCCAGGGGCCTCCAGGCGCAGGTCGCTCACCGGGTACGCCACGCAGGGCAGCACGCAGCCTTCGGCCCGTTCTTCCGGGGACAGTCCCGGCCATTCGATCTCGTAGCGCACCTCGCCTTCGGCCAGCAGGCCGATGCAGGTGCGGCATGTGCCGTTGCGGCACGAGCTGGGCCAGTCGATCCCGCCTTGCTCCAGCGATTGCAGCAGAGGCTGTTCGGGCCAGGCGTCGCACTGCGTACCGTCGTCGCCGACGCGGGCGGTGAAGAAAGGAATCGAAGGGAGATCACTCATGGCGAAGCAGCAGCAGGAGAGGGGAAAAGGGAAAAGGGAAATGCGGAGCGCCAGATCAATGGGAGCGCCAAGCGCGGAATGGCATGCGCCCAGGGTTAGGCATGAAAAAGGCCTCCAGCGCAATCAATGCGCCGGTAGGTAGCTATGCTTTTAATAGCATCGCGGTACGACGGCCGAACTCGTCTCGCAGTGCTTAAAAAGCAGGCAGCGGAGCGGAATCCTTTGTAAATCAACGGCTTGGCGCCGCCATACAGGGCTTGTCCCAAGTTATCCACATGATTGTCCAGCGATCGAAGGGATAACCACAGGCCTGTGGGCAACCGGGTGCCTAAAAATGAGGCGACGCATCGGTTTCCCTTTCAGGTCAACGACTTACGGCACCCATACAGGCGTTGTCCCGGGTTATCCACATGATTGTCCAGTGCCGCCAGGGATAACCCGAGGCCCGGTTCAGGCGCCGACCTTGACGCCTTTCCAGAAGGCGAAGCGGCCCCGGATCGACTCGGCCTCGGGCTTGGGGTCGGCATAGGTCCAGACGGCGTCCGGATTGAGTTCGCCGTTGACCAGCAGCGACCGGTAGGTGGCCTGGCCCTTCCAGGGGCACATGGTCTTGTGGTTGCTGAAGGTGAAGTATTCGGGCTTCAGCGCGCTTTCGGGGAAGTAATGGTTTCCCTCGACCAGCACGGTGTCGTCGCTCTCGGCGACGGTCACGCCGTTCCAGATGGCTTTCATGGCGATGCTCCTTGCATCAAAGCCCGGCGGCGGCACGAAGACGGACGCGGCCACGCGGGCGGATTGTCGAATCGGATCAATGGCGCGCGGGCGCGGTAGCGCTCGCGTGGCAGGCGGCGGGGCCGGAGTGCGGAAGGCCGCTGGCCGAAAAAAGCCTGCCCGGCAACCTTACCCGACTTTTCGGCGCGCGGTCTCTGACTCGACCATGCGCCTTGCCCAGGTTGCAGCCGATTCAAAGGCTCAGGGCGTCAAGGCCGCAGGTCGGGCGCATGCGTGGGATCGATGCCCTGGTCCTGCGCGGCCGCTGCCTGGGCCGCCATGGCGCGGGCGAACCCGGGCCGCTCGCGCAGCCGTGCCCAATAGGCGGCCACGGCGGGCGTGAAGGACGCTGCCATGCCCAGATGCTCGGCCAGCAGCAGGGCGTAGCCCACAGACACGTCAGCTGCCGTGAACCGGCCCGCGCACAGAAAGGCCTGCTCCGCCAGGCGTGGCTCCAGCATGCGCAGGCGCGCCAGGAACCAGCGCGCGTAGTCGTCCGCCACCTGCGGGCTGCGCCGCTCCGGCGCCTCGAAATGCCGGTAGCGCAGCACCAGCGTCTGCGGAAAGGTCAGGGTGGCTTCGCCGAAGTGCAGGTCGTTCAGGTAGCGGCCGAAGTCCGGCTCATGCACCTCGACCTGCAGCGGCGTGGGCGCATGCCGCGCGCACAGGTACTGGCACATGGCGGCGGACTCGGTCATGCGCGTGTCGCCATCGACCAGCAGTGGCACCGTGCCCAGCGGATTCGCCTCCAGAAAGCCGCGGGCATGCACCCGGGGCGGAAACGGCAGCATGTGCAGCGCGTAGGGCACCTGCAGCTCCTCCAGCATCCACAAGGGGCGGAAAGAGCGCGCGCTGAGGCAGTGGTGCAGGGTGATCATGGGGCGACTCGCGAGGGCGGGGAGGGTTGCGTTCGTGCAGGTTCGCCAGCATAGGCGCGGCGCAGGGGCGCTGCGCTGCCAACGGGTTCGCAAAAGCTGCCATGCACGGCCGGCGCCACGGCGCGGCGGGGGCGGCCATGTCGTCATCGCGACGCCTTCGCGACGCCAGCGCGTGGCAATGGCCTGGTCTGTCGATCAAAATCCCGCCACTGCACCGTGCATCTGCGCGCATGTCCTCATATTCCGGCTGAATGCCCCAACCGGCCCCCGACGGGCCACAGGAGACACCGACATCATGGCAATCGATTTCAAAGGCCGCGTGGCCATCGTCACGGGCGCCGGCGGCGGCCTGGGCCGCCAGCATGCTTTGGCGCTGGCAGCGCGCGGCGCCAAGGTGCTGGTCAACGACCTGGGCGGGGCGGTGGATGGCAGCGGCGGCACGGCCGGCGCCGCGCAGGCGGTGGTGGACGAGATCCGCGCGGCGGGCGGCGAGGCGCTGGCCAACGGCGCCTCGGTGACCGATTTCGAGGCCGTGCAGGCCATGGTGCAGCAGGCCATCGACGCCTGGGGGAGGGTGGACATCCTCGTCAACAACGCCGGCATCCTGCGCGACAAATCCTTCGGCAAGATGGACATGGCCGACTTCCGCCTCGTGGTGGACGTGCACCTCATGGGTGCGGCGAACTGCTGCAAGGCCGTCTGGGCGCACATGGTGGCGCAGCAGTACGGGCGCATCGTGATGACGACGTCGTCCACCGGCCTGTACGGCAACTTCGGCCAGGCCAACTACGGCGCGGCCAAGCTGGCGCAGGTCGGGCTGATGCAAACCCTGGCGATCGAAGGCGCCAAGCACGGCATCCACGTGAACGCGCTCGCCCCCACCGCCGCCACCCGCATGACCGAAGGGCTGATGCCCGAAGAAGTGCTGGCCGCGCTCAAGCCCGAGGCCGTGGTGCCCGCCATGCTGGTGCTGGCCCACGAAAGCGCGCCCAGCCGCACCATCCTGTGCGCGGGCGCCGGCACGTTCGAGGCCGCGCACATCACGCTCACCCAGGGCCTGCACCTGGGCATCGGAGCCGATGTGCCCGAGCAACTGGCCGCCCGGCTGGCCGAGGTGACCGACCGCACTGGCGAACAGGTGCCGCAAAGTGGCGCCGCCCAGGGCACGAACGAGGTGCGGCTCGCCCAGCAGCGCTGATCGCTGAAAGCTGCGCGCCGGGCCTTGGGGCTCAGCGCGCGGGCGGGGCCGCCAGCGCTTCGCGCAGGATGCGGCGGATCTCCAGAATGGCGCGCGGGTTCTCCTGCACGCTGTGGTGCGAGGTCAGCACCAGTTCCGAATCGGCGCCAGCGAGGTGGGCGCTGGTGTAGGGCACGATGCCGTCGCTCGACTGCGCCAGCGGCGCGGCGGGGTCTTCGCGGCCCATGATCGAGTGGTAGCGCACCCGCGGGCTGATCGGCAGTTCGGCCCCGGCGCGCACGAACGGGTCGGTGTCAGCCAGGTTATCGATGCTGTTGGGCAGCCGCGGCGGAACGCCGTCGGATGTCGATTGCGTGGCCTGGGCCCGGGCCAGCATGCGTGTGGCATCGCCGAAGCGCTCCAGCAGCGCGAGCGGCAGCGTCACCATGTTCGCCAGCCAGCGCGAGAGGGTCTTGTTCGCGAACGGCGTGCCCCGGTGCGGCGCGGCGATGAAGACGGCGCTGCTCACCTGCGGCAGCGGCTCGAACACCAGAAACGGCCCCAGGTCTTGGCGCAACTGGGCCTTGTCGGCGTCTTCCAGTTGCGTGTTGCCGACGATCTGGTTCCACAGCACGTCACCCGTGTCGGACACCAGCAGGCGCCCCAGCACGCCGCCCATGCTGTGCCCCACCAGCACCATGTCGCGCGAGGCCCGTGCGGTGCCGGCCGGGTCGAAGTGCGCCAGCGTGGCCTGCAGCGCCTCGCGGATGTCGTGCTGGTTCACCGCCAGGGGGGCATTGGTGGGGTAGTACACCTGCCACACCTGGTAGGCATCGCGCAGCTGGGCGTCGCCCAGCACTTCGTTGGCCACGTTGATCCATGCCTCGGGGCTGCTGGCCAGGCCATGGAGCATGACGATGGTGCGGCGGTTGGGGTCGTAGGGCTGCATCAGGTGGATGCGCGGGGCGTCCAGCCGGTCGTTCCAGCCCAGCAGCGTGCGCATGGCCTGCGTGGCGAAGCCCGAGCGGGCCAGCCAGAGCCCATACCCCGCCGTGAAGTTGCCGGCCAGCGGCACCGGCCGCCCACCCAGTTCCACCTGGGCCGTGTGGTACGGGTCGTACACGGTGAGCTGCACGTCCTGGGTGCGCAGCACCTCGCCCAGCGTCTTGCCTGGAAACCGCAGCAGGGCGGTGGCGGCGGGGAAGGGCATTTCCTGAAACGGCGGCGGCGTGTGGGGCGGGCCGTGCAGTCCGTCCTGCTGTGCACTGACGGACCCGGGCACAGGTTCGGGCACTGACACGGCCACCAGTTCCGTGCCGAGGCCGTCGCGCCGGTAGGTGTTGCGCACGCCCGAGAACCGCAGCGTGGCGGCGGGAATCAGCTCCGAGGGCAGCGGGGCATCGCTTGGCAGGCGCAGGTCCGAGGCGTCGCTGGAGATGCGCCACGCGCCCACGGTCAGCGGTGCATCCGAGCGGGTGCCTTCGGCCTGGTACCGCTGGAACAGCAGGGCCACCACCCGCTGCGTGGCGAAGTTGTAGTAGTCGCGCACCTGCGTCTGCCGGTCTTCGAAGGCCCGCTCGCCCGGGCCGCGCGGGGTGAAGAACAGGTAAGCCCAGGCGTGGCGGGCCGACTCCATCCAGGCGTCGAGCGCCTCGTCGGGCGGCAGCGGCGCGCTGCGGTCGCGCTCGCCGTCGATGCCCACCTGCAGCCACACCTCGGCCAGGGCCGCCAGGCGTTGCTCTTCGTTCAGCCCGCTGGACGCGGCCAGTTGCGCGCGGCATTCGGCCAGGTCGTCCGCGCAGGCCTCGGCGTCGCTGCCGATCACGCGCAGCACCTCTTCGGTCGCCTCGCTCACCCGGCCCGTCGTGAGCACGTCGCCGCGCCGCTGCGTGAGGTATTCGCGCGGCGACATCGAAGACACCGTGACCCCCGCGCAACCGCACAGCAGTGCTGCGGCACACAGGGCGGCCAGGCCTCGCAGCGCTTGCCATCGCCCGCGCAGTGGAGCAGGGGCCGCAGCGCGGAAGGTGGAGAAAGGAAGGGAAGGCGGCATGCGGCAAAAGCCCGGACGGCGGCGGGCAGCCGATGTTACCCGGCGGCCTGCGCGATGCGGCGCCGCCTGACGCCGCGGGCCAAAGCTCTGCGTTACGCTTGCCGGCTTATGAGGATCTCTCCGGAACACCGCCTGCGGGCCGCCTTGCGCGTGGCGCTGAGCCACTATGTTTTCAACGGGCTGTCGGTGGCCTTCGGCCTGCTGCTGATCTCGGCCGGGGTGCACGGGTGGCTGGGTGCAGCGGCCGCCGCATCGGCGTCGGTGGGGGTGATCGTCACCGCGCCGCCCGACCTGCCCGGCCCGGCGCGCGGCAAGTTCTGGCAGATGCTGCCCGCGCCGCTGCTGGGCGTGCCGCTGTTTTTCGGGGTGCAGATGCTGCACCCCTCCGAACTGGCGCTGGGCCTGCTCGTCGTGCCCGCCAGCTTCGTCGCGTTCCTGGCCATGGCGTGGGGCAAGCGGGGCGTGCCGATCGCGGTGGCCGTGATGTTCTCCATGGTGTTTTCCATGGCCGTGCCGCCCGCGCACGGCGTCGAGCCGCTGGCTGCCGCGCTGGCCACCACCGGGCATTTCGCGCTGGGGGCTGCGCTGTACGTGGTGTATTCGGTCATCGCCAACCATGCGCTCAACGCACGCTACCGAGTGCAGTCGGTGGCGGACGCGCTGCTGGCGCTGGCCGCCCTCATGCGCGTGCAGGCGCGCCAGTTCACGCCGGTCGATCTGCAGGGGCCGCCCGCGCCGGCCCTGGCGGGCGCGCTGCTGCAGCGCCAGGCCGCGCTGGCCGAGCAACTGCAGTCCGCGCGCAACATCGTGCTCGAATCGCCCCGCACCCCGCGCCGCCAGCGCCTGGCCGGCATGCTGCTGCTGGTGCTGGAGATGCGCGACCACCTCCTGGCCTGCGAACTCGACCTGGACGCGCTCAAGGCCCACCCCGGCCACGCCCCCGTGGTCGGCCGCCTGCGCGACGTGCTGCTGAACGTGGCCGACGAAATGGAGCGCCTGGCCGACGTGATGCTCATCGGCCGCCTGCCCACGGCCTTTGCCGACCACCGCCCCCATCTGGCCGCGCTGCGCTGGGCCGAAGAGGCGCCCTTGCCCCAGCCCGACAGCGCCACGCCGTCGCCCCGCCTGCTGGCGCGCGGGCTGGCGGACCGCATCGGACACATCAACGACGAGGCCCTGCGCATGATCGCCCTGGCGCGTGGCGAGGCCGAGCCCAACCTGGCCGTGGTGCGTGCCAACTGGCAGATGTTCGTCAGCCCCACCGCCTGGTCGTGGCACCCGTTCAACGGCCTTTGGCGGTGGGACGCGCCCCCGCTGCGCCACGCCATCCGTGCGGCACTGGCCATGGGCGTGGGCTACGCGGTGGCGCAGGCGCTGCCCTGGGGCACGCACGCCTACTGGATCTTGCTGACCATCGTGGTCGTGCTGCGGGGCAGCCTGGCGCAGACTTTGGAGCGGCGCAACAGCCGCGTGGCCGGCACCCTGCTGGGCTGCGTGCTGGCGCTCGCGCTGCTGTCCATGCACCCGACGGCGCTGGGGCTGATCGTCGCGCTCACGCTGGCGCAGGCCGTGGCTCACGGGTTCGCGGTGCGCCGCTACCTGGTCACCGCCGTGGCGGCCACCGTGCTGGGGCTGGTGCAGTCGCACATGCTGCATGCGGGCAGCAGCACCGCCTTCGCCCTGTTCGAGCGGCTGGCCGATACGCTCATCGGCACCGGCGTGGCCTGGGCGTTTTCATACGTGCTGCCCTCGTGGGAGCGCACGCAGATTCCCTCACTCGTCTCGCGCACCCTGGCCGCCCAGGCGCGGCATGCGCGCGAAGCCTTGGCCCTGGGCCAACTCCAGGCGGTGGACAACGCGCCCGAACTCGCCTGGCGGCTGGCGCGGCGCGAAGCGTACGACAGCCTTTCAGCCCTGGTGCAGGCCACGCAGCGGTCGCTGTCGGAGCCGCGCGCGGTGCGCCCGCCGCTCGAGCCGCTGGAGCGCCTGCAGGTGCACTGCTACCAGTTGCTGGCCCAGCTCACGGCTGTGAAGACCATGCTGCTGCAGCGCCGCGGCCACCTGGAGCCCGAACGGCTGCAGGCCCCGCTCGCCACAACGGCAGATGCGATCGACAACGCTCTGACCGCCCCGCGCACGGCGGACGGCGTTCCGCCACCGGCCCGCGTCTCGCCCGGCCCCGAGCCGTTGCCCGACCCGTTCGATGCGCAACTGGGTCCATGGCTGCTTCGCCGGCTGGGGCTGGCGGTCGGGCTGGCGCAAGAGCTGCGCACCGATGCGGATCAGGTGCTGGAATTGATGGTCGTTCCCGAGGATCAGGTTCGCGCCCCGCGCGAGGCTTGAGGCCCAAGCCAGGGGTGAGCGGGCCAAGGCGAGGGTGAGGGACGGGCGTGGGGCGTTCGGCGTATTCAGTCCCGCGCAGGCCGCATCTCTCCGCTGTCTTCTCCATCCCTGTTTTCCTCGTCGCCCTCCGGCACGCTGTCCAGCCGTCCATCGTTCGGCGCGCCGGGTGCAGCCTTCCAGTGTCCGGCGGGTTCGATGCGCTGGCCGGGCTCGGAGCGGAGTACCGGCTCGTACAAGATCCACTGCGCCACCGTCCGCATGGCCTCGGCGCCGCGGTTGTTCTGCCGCTTCAAGAAGAAGTCCAGGCCGCGCTCGCGCAGCACCTTGGCCTTTTCGCGCAACAGCAACAGGGTGGGCTCCCACAGTTCGTCCTTCACCACCAGGTCGTCGAAGCCTGTCTGGCTGATCTGGGCTTCCTGCAGGCGCGCCACTGCGCGTTCCTTGCATTTCGCGGCCTGTCGCATGTGCTCCACCCCGTCGTCCCGCCGGCGGGCCTGCGAGGGCGATCGCCCGGTCTTGCCGATCACCTTGCGCTCCAGCCGCGCCGCAGCGTGGCCCAGGTGTTCCGAGGCCGCATCCGCGTCGCCGGCCTCCAGGGCCTTGCGCGCCTTGGCGAGGTCGGCGCGCACCGAACGCATGTCCATGCCCGCGGCATCGAACTCGGCAGCGGCGGCGTCGTAGCCGGTGCAGGCCTTCATGAACTCTGCGCTGGCCGCCTCGCCGTCCAGGCGGGCCAGGGCACGCAGGGTGTCCAGCGCCGGCGCGGCCGGCACTTTCATGGACTTGTCGGCGAACATCGCCGCCAGGCCGTTGCCCTGCGCGAAGGCGCGGGTTTGCTCCATGAAGTGTTCCAGCTGCAACTCCGACGCGGCGTGCTTCAGGTCGTCGTCCACCGCCGTGCCGAGCTTGCCCACCCCGTAGCTCGACCAGCTGTCCCATTCGTCGCGCACGATCTGCTGAAAGACGTCGAACTCCGACACGTCGGTGGCGCGGTCGCTGCGCGTGGGGTCGATCTCGTCGTCGAACACGAACAGCGTGCAGAAGTGCGTCACGGCCTTGGAAACCAGTTCGCGCGAATAGCCTGCATCGAGCAGGCCCAGGCTGGCGCTGGCTTTCTGCGTCGGGCCGTTCTTCGGGTCGTTCTCGATGGACTCGGCAAACTGCACGCCCAGCGTGCCCCTGCCGGACACCTCCACCTTCATCTGCGCCGTCGCGTCGCGGTAGATGGTGGTCATGTAGCCGGCCACGGTGGTGCGCGTCTGGCCGTTGTCCTGCCGGGCCTTCACGCCCACGCTGGCGGCCGCCCCGGCGCGCCGTCCGCGTCCGGCGACTTCGCCCACGCGCAGGCCCACGCTGGCCGACACGTTGGTCTCGGTGCCGCTGCTGCTGCGCTCGGCGTTGTCGATCAGGCCGATGCTCAGTTCGGGGTGCTCGGCCAGCAGCTCACGCATCCAGTCCTTGCGCGCAGGCTGCCCATCCCCCGGCGGGGCGGCCATGTCGATCAGGTGTTCCAGCGCGTCGGCGAACTGCGCGTCCAGTTCCGGCTCGCGCCCTTTCGACAGGCGCGGTATGCGCACCTGCACGCCGTTCTCCACGCCGCGCTCGCCGCGCCAGCGCCAGTCGCCGCCGCCGGTCACGCCGAAGCTGGCCTGGTCGGTGCCCAGCGGCACGGCGTAGCCGGTGTTCACCCCCGCCCCGGCCTGCACCTGGTTGGTGGACTGCGAGCTGATCTGCAGATAGGTGCCAGTACGGCCTCTGTACAGCTCCAGCGTGCGGTCTTCGTTGTGCTGGGCCGAGCCGATCAGCTTCACGCCCACGCCGATGGCGCTGGCAATCGCCGCGGCGGCAGACAGCGGCCCGAGGTTCAGGCCGTAGGTCTTCTGGCCCATCATGCGCAGCCGGTCGCGCCACTCGAGGTGCTCGGCCACATCGCGCAGCAGGTCGAACAGCGCCCGTCCGTTGGTCACGTGCGAAGGGTCGCCGTCGTACAGCAGGCGCAGTGCCTTGGCCGTAGACACGTGGAATGCCTTGCGCTGCGCCTGCGCCCGCTGCGCATCGGTGGGCATCGACGTGGAGGAAGAGGACGTTGCCGATGCAGTCTCCGGTTCTGTCGCGCCCATCGGCTCGTTCAGCAGCGCCCGCTGCAACAGCGCCAGGGCCTGCACGCCGGTGTGCGGCTCGGCGCGCAGCCGGTCCCAGGCCGAACGCATGGCAGGCGATTCGGATGCCGGAACCGGGTCGCCGGCACGGCGGCCGATCTCTCTTGCACGGTCACGCTGCCGCTGGGCGCACTGCGCCTGAATGGCGTCCAGCATCGGGGCGTCCAGCACCATGGTGGCCCGCTCGGTGCCCTCGGGCGCCCAGCGCACTTTGTCGGCCACGGCGGTCCAGGCGAGTTCCGCCTCGGAAGGCACTTCGTCCGGCGGCCGGGTGGCGCGTGCCGCCATCAGGTACTGGGTCAGGTGGTCGGCCGCGTTTTCCAGTTCCTCTTCCGCCCGGCGGCGGGGCGTGGGCAGCGCGGTGGCCGAGCCCACTGCCAGCGCCTGGGGCAGCGAGCGCAACGGGTTGATCTTCTGGCCGCGCTGGCTTTTCTCGACGCTGCGGTCGGCGGTGTGGTCGATGTCGTGCAGCCAGTCGGCGATCTTCTGCAGGTGCTGGTTGGCGCGGTCATACGCCGAGCCTTCGGCATTGCTTTGGTAGTTGTTGCGCAGTGCGTGGTAGGCCGATCGTTCATCGGGGGTGCACGCGGCCAGGGCTTTGGCGGGGTCGGCGCTGTGAAGGGCCTTGCGCGCCGCGCGGGAAGCACCGGCCAGCCAGTCGCGCAGTTCCGGCCCGGTGGCGGACCGCGCTGTGGCCTCGGCCTGCAGCGCCAGGCGGGCCGTGTGGCGGCGGGTGTGGTCGGGCCCGCCATCGGCGCCCGGTGCCAGCAGGTGGCCCAGCACCTGCGTGCCGCGCGGCACGCGCGCCAGCAGGTCCACCGTGCGCTGCGTGGCGGCATCCAGCGGCGTGGCGCCCGGGCCCGCGGCCGGGTCGGGCAGCAGCGTGCCCCAGGTCTGGCTGCGCAGGGCCTTCAAGGTCTGCAGCGCCACCGTGGCATCGCCGCCGCTGGTATCCGCCAGCGCCTTGATGGCCATCGTCAGCGCGCTGGCCGGCACGATGGCTTCGGCGCCGTGGCGGGCGGCGTCGATGTCCTTCACCCAGGCAGCGAGCGCCTGGCGCAGCTCCCCGATCGCGGGAGAACTGCGGAACACCTCGAACCCGGGCAGGCGCCGCAGTTGCAGGTCGATGATGTCGGCATAGGCTTTTTGCAGGGCTTCGGTCGCGATGCGGTCGCGGCGCTGGGCGTGCTCCAGTTGCTGCTCGGCTTCCTTGCGGCGCTGGGCCAGCGCCGGCTTGAGCGATTGCAGGTCGAAGGCGCCGCTTTCGTACTGGAGCAATTCACGGGCGGCGGCGTGGGCCTGGCGCTCGGTGCTCTCCAGCGCCGCGCGGGTGTCCTGGCTGCGCTGTACCAGCTCGGCGTGTTTGCCGGCCTGCGTGCGCTGCAGCGCCGTGAGCGCTTCGATGTGTTCCGCCATGCCGTCGAGCGCGGCGCTGCTGCCTCCCGCTTCGTGATTTTTGGCCTGCAGGGCCAGCGCCTTGTCCAGCCGCTGGCGTGTGGCCTGCAGGTTCTGCTGCGCGGATTCTTGCTGTTCTTGCAGCGCTGCCCGCCAGATGGCGATGGACTGGCCTTCGCGCGTCAGTTGGCGCGCGGTGGCTTGCAGGTGGCCGGCGCGCTGGCTGCGCAGCAGGGCTTCATCGGTCAGGCGGTCCTGGTGGTGCTCCACCAGTCGCTCCATCGAAATGGCCTTGTCCACTGCGATCTTCGCGAGCCGCAAGTTTTCGGCCGCTTTGAGCTGGCCGGTCAGCACGGGCTCCAGGCTTTCCCATTTGCCGCGGCTGCGCAGCGGAATGTGCGTGCGGTCTTCCTTGGTGTTCTGGTAGCGCAGCAACTCTTCGGAGCGCACCGGGTCGCCGCGCGCCACGCCGAAACAGGTACCCACCTTGTTCGCCAGACGGCCCAGCACCGATTTGGGTTTGCGGGGGGCCATGGCCGCGTCGGCGTCGGCCGTTGTCAGGGGCTTGGCGAGGTACTCGCGCGCCGCACGGGCCGCATCGAACAGGGGCGACAGCAGCGCGTGCTGCGCGGCCCGCGGGTCGAGCTGGTGCAGCTTGTGGTGGGCCTGTTTGTGGTTGGCCGGTTTGCCGGCGTGGGCGGTCGAGGTCGAATTGCCGGGCAGACCCACCGAGGTGTTGGAGGGACGCACAGAAAATTTTGGCATGGTGTCCAGTCATTCAAGGGCGTCGTGCGTTCCGGGGCCTGAAAGCGGCCTTCTTCGGGAACGGTGGCTGGACCGGCGCATTGCACGCCCTGTGTTGGCTGGCCACGACACGGGCGATGGTGCGCTGCGGCATGCGGCGCGCGCGTGCGTTTCGCGAAGCGGCGCGCAGCCTGCCGAAGCAAGGTCTTGACCTGCCGCGCCAGCGAGAGTGCCCCGGCCGTGCTAAGTTCCGGGCCGAACCGACGAACAGGTCATAACGAAATCACCAAAATGACGATGAGCCATCTGCAGCGGAAAATCGACGCACAGCCCGCCAGCCGCCTGACCGGCATGCGCCGTGGCATCGAGAAAGAGGGTCTGCGGGTGCTGCCCACCGGCGGCCTGGCGCTCACGCCGCACCCCGTGGCACTGGGCTCGGCGCTCACCCACCCGCACATCACCACCGACTACAGCGAGTCCCAGATCGAGCTCATCACCGGCGCCCGCCTGGGCGTGCAGGAATGCCTGGACGAGCTGACCGAGATCCACCAGTTCGTCTACCGCAGCCTGCAGGCCTCGGGCGGCGAGATGCTTTGGCTGTCCAGCATGCCCTGCGGCCTGCCCACCGACGAGACCATTCCGCTGGCGCGCTACGGCTCGTCCAACGTGGGCCGCGCCAAGAGCGTGTACCGCATGGGCCTGGGCCACCGCTACGGCCGGCGCATGCAGACCATCTCGGGCATCCACTACAACTGGTCGCTGCCGGACGTAACCAGCGACGAATACTTCGGGCTGATCCGCAATTTCCGCCGCCATGCCTTCGTGCTGCTGTATTTGTTCGGCGCCTCGCCCGCGCTGTGCCCGTGTTTCGTGCAGGGGCGCGAGCACGGCCTGCAGCGCCTGGGGGGCGATGCGCTGTACCTGCCGCACGCCACCTCGCTGCGCATGGGGCGCCTGGGCTACCAGAGCGAGGCGCAGGCCACGCTGGCCGTGAGCTACAACGGCCTGGAAGGCTACGCCGCCTCGCTGCGCGAAGCCCTCAGCCGGCCATATCCCGCCTACGAAGCGCTGGGCGTGCGCAACCCCGGCGGCGAATACAACCAGCTGGGCACCAGCCTGCTGCAGATCGAAAACGAGTTCTACGGCACCATCCGCCCCAAGCGCACGGTGCGATCCGGCGAGCGCCCCTTGAACGCGCTGCGCGACCGGGGCGTGGAATACGTCGAAGTGCGCCTGATGGACCTGGACCCGTTCGCACCGCTGGGCATCGAGGCGCAGACCATGCGCCTGCTCGACGTCTTCCTCATGCACTGTTTGCTGTCCGACAGCCCGCCCGATACGCCCGAAGAGATCGCCGAACTGCAGCGCAACCAGCATCTCACCGCCGAACGCGGGCGCGAGCCGGGCCTGCTGCTGCAGCGTGCCGGGCAACAGGTGCCGCTGGCCGAATGGGGCGCGCAGGTGCTGGCCGAATGCGAACCGCTGGCCGCTGCGCTCGACGCCGCCCAGGGCACCACCGATTTCAGCGCCGCGCTGGCCGATGCCCGGCGCCTCATGGCGCAGCCGCAGGCCACGCCCTCGGCCCGCGTGCTCGATCGCATGGCGCAAGAGCACGGCCAGAGCTTCAACGCCTTCGCACTGTCCCGCTCGCAATGGGCGCGCGACACCTTGATCGATCTGCCATGGTCCGAAGCGCAGCAGGCCCGCTTCGAGGCCGCCGCCGCTCAATCGGTCGCCGAGCAAAAGGCCATCGAAGCGGCCGACACGCTGCCGTTCGAAGCCTGGCGCGAGCAGTACATGGCCGTGCCGATCCAGGACTGAACTAAAACCGCGCCGGTCCGCTGCCGTGTACGGGGGCGGTGCTGCGTGGCGCGGTGCGGGCCGGCGCGGCGCGATGAAGCCCGAACCCGCCTAATCCAACTGAGCTCGACCTAAACCGGCTTGCGCGCCTGCGCCGCGTTGCGAATGCCCTGCAGCGTGCCCGTGGGCGTGATCGCCTCGGGGTCCAACAGGCAGTGCAGCACGCACGGCAGGCCGCTCGCCCGCGCACGGGCCAGTGCCGGGGCAAATTCCGCCGTCGTCTCCACCCGCTCGCCATGCCCGCCGAAGGCCACGGCGTAGGCCTTGAAATCGGGGTTCTTCAAATGCGTGGCACTCACGCGGCCAGGGTATTCGCGCTCCTGGTGCATGCGGATCGTGCCGTACATGGCGTTGTCCAGCAGCACCACGATGATGGGCAGGCCGTACTGCACCGCGGTCGCAAATTCCTGCCCGTGCATCAGAAAGTCGCCGTCGCCCGCGAACACCACCACCTCGCGCTGCGGCCACAGCCGCTTAGCGCCCACGCCGGCCGGCAGGCCGTAGCCCATGGAGCCGCTGGTCGGCGCCAGTTGGCTCGCATACGCGGTGAACGGCCAGAAGCGGTGCACCCAGGTGGCGAAGTTGCCCGCGCCGTTGCAGAAGATCGCATCGTGCGGCAGCACCTCGCGCAGGTGCCGCATGACCTCGCCCATCTGCAGCGGGCCGGGGATGCGGATCGGGTCCGGATCACTCCACGCCAGGTATTCGGCGCGCGCGGCCTGCGTGTGCGCGGCCCAGCGCACCGCAGCGGCGGGGCGCAGGTCGGCCAGCGCGCTGGCAAAAGCCTGCGGCGTGGCGTGGATCGACTGGGTGGGGCGGTACAGCCGGCCCAGTTCGTTGGCATCGGCATGCACGTGCACCATGGGCTGCGCGGGCACGGGAATGTCGAACAGCTCGTAGCCCTGCGACGGAATCTCCGACAGCCGCCCGCCCACCACCAGCACCAAGTCACTCGCCCGGATGCGGGCCAGGAGCTTGGGGTTCACGCCCAGCCCCAGGTCGCCACCGTAGCTGTCGTGGCTGGCCGGGAACAGCATCTGCCGACGGAACGAGCAATACACCGGCAGCGACCACGCCTCGGCGAATGCGACGAAGTCGCGCACCGCCTGTTCCGACCAGCGGCTGCCGCCCAGAATGGCCACGGGCCACTCGGCGGCCGCCAGGCGCTCGGCCAACTCCTTCAGCGCGGGCGCGCCGGGGTAGGTTTCCGGCACCGTGTAGGGCAGGGCGTCGGCCACCTGCACGGCATCGGTCAGCATGTCTTCGGGCAGCGCCACTACCACGGGGCCGGGGCGGCCCGACGTGGCGACGTGGAAGGCGCGCGACACCATTTCAGGCACGCGGGCCGCGTCGTCGATCTGTACCACCCACTTGGCCATGGTGCCGAAGACCGCGCCGTAATCCAGCTCCTGGAACGCCTCGCGCCCCAGCGCGCCTCGCGCCACCTGGCCCACGAACACGATCAGCGGCGTCGAATCCTGGTGTGCGATGTGAATGCCGGCCGATGCGTTCGTCACCCCCGGCCCGCGCGTGACGAAGCAGATGCCGGGCTGCCCCGTGAGCTTGCCCTGCGCCTCGGCCATCATCGCCGCGCCGCCTTCCTGACGGCACACGGTGACGGCGATCTGCGCGTCGTGCAGGGCATCCAGCACAGCCAGATAGCTTTCGCCGGGCACGCAGAAAAGCTGCTGCACGCCGTGCAGGATCAGCTGGTCCACCAGGACCTGGCCGCCCGTGCGGGACGGCAGGGTGGAGGAGGGGGCGGAAGGGGTGGGGGTGGAGGTCGTTGAACTCATGGAGCGTCGGTCCAAAGCGTTGGAAAGGAAAGAAACGGTGCCGTCAGCGCAGCGCCGCGCAGGCCGCCTGAATGCGCTGGCAGGCCTCGCGCAGTTGCGCCATCGACGTCGCGTACGAAATGCGAAAGTACGGCGCCAGCCCGAAGTACGTGCCCGGCACCACCGCCACCTCGTACTCGGCCAGCAGGTACTGGCAAAAATCCACGTCGGTCTTGAGCAGCATGCCGCCCGGCGTGGTGCGGCCCAGCGTGCCGGCGCAACTGGCGTAGGTGTAGAAGGCGCCTTCGGGCGTGCGGCAATGCAGGCCGGCCGAATCGTTCAGTGCCTGCACCACGAAGTCGCGCCGCGCCTGAAAATCTGCGCAGCGCTCGGCCACGATGCCCTGCGGCCCGGTCAGTGCCTCGATGGCCGCCGCCTGGCTGATCGACGACGGGCACGACGTGCACTGGCTCTGCACCACCGCCATCGCGGCGATCAGCTCGCGCGGGCCGCCGGCGAAGCCGATGCGCCAGCCCGTCATGGCGTAGGCCTTCGACACGCCGTTCACCGTGAGGCACCGGCCCTTCAGGCCCGGCTCCAGCGCGGCGGGCGTTGCGAACCGCGCGCCGTCGTACAGGATGTGCTCGTAGATGTCGTCCGACAGCAGCCACACCTGCGGGTGGCGCAGCAGCACGTCCAGCACCGGGCGCAACTGCTCGGCGCTGTAGGCCGCGCCCGTGGGGTTGGAGGGCGAATTGAGCAGCAGCCAGCGCGTGCGCGGCGTGATGGCCGCCTCCAGCGCCGCGGCCGTCATGCGGAACCCGTCCGCCTCGGTGCACGGCACGATGGCCGGCACGCCGCCCGCGATGGTCACCACATCGGCATACGACGACCAGTACGGCGCGGGCACGATCACCTCGTCGCCGGGGTTCAGCGTGGCCATGAAGGCGTTGTAGAGCACCTGCTTGGCCCCCGCGCCCACGGTGATCTCGTTCAGCGCGAAGTCCAGCCCGTTGTCGCGCCGGAACTTCTCGCGCACTGCCTCCTTCATCGCCGGGCTGCCGTCCAGCACCGTGTAGCGCGTGTCGCCGCGCGACAGCGCCCGTCGGGCCGCTTCCAGAATGTGGTCGGGCGTGTCGAAATCCGGCTCGCCCGCGCCCAGCACGATCACCGGGCGGCCCGAGCGCTTGAGCGCATTGGCGTGGTCGGTGATGCGCAGAATGGGCGACACCCCCAGCGCCGCGATGCGCCGCGCCGGCGTGAAGGCGCCGGCGGCAGCCCCGGCCGCAGCCGTATCGGAGTCCAGAGCGGTGGTGGCTGTCATGGCGGTCGAGGCGGTCATGTCGGTCACTTCAGGTAAGCCTCCAGCGGCTTGTCGTTCGGCGCGGCGATCAGTTGCCGCAGCGTGGCGCTCATGGGCAGGTTCAGGCTCTGGTTGCGCGGCGGGATCGGACTGGTGAACCACTTGGCGTAGATCTTTTCCAGCTCGCCCGTCTGCATCAGCCGCACCAGCACGCCGTCCACCGCCGCCTTGAAGGCCGGGTCGTCCTTGCGGAACAGCAGCGCGATCGGCTCCGAGCCCATCGGCTCGCCGGCAATGCGGTAGCCCGCCGGGTCCTTGGAGGTGGAAATCGCGCCCGCCAGCAGGTTGTCGTCCAGTACGAAGGCATCGGCCCGGCCCGACTCCATCAGCAAGAAGCTCTCCTGGTGGTCCTTGCCCAGCAGCGTCTTGATGGGCGCGCCCAGTGCGCGCTCCTGCTTGCGCAGCATCTGCACGGCGGTGGTGCCGGCCGATGCGGCCACGGTGCGCCCGCCCAGCTGGCTGACCGAGTTCAAATCCGAATCGGCGCGCACGGCCATGCGCACCTCGCTCACGTAAGTGGTCACCGCGAACGACACCTGCTGCTGGCGCGCCGTGTTGTTGGTGGTCGGCCCGCAGCCGATGTCGACGGTGCCGTTTTGCACCAGCGCCAGCGTGTTCTGCGCCGTGATCGCCATGTATTCCATCCGGGCCTGCGGCGTGATCTCTTTCAGCACGCGCTCGCACAGCTCCACGTGGTAGCCGACGAACTTTTCATTCGCTCCCAGGGCATAGGCCATGGGCGGCGAAGCCTCGCGCACGCCCAGCACCACCTTGCCGGCGGCCTTGATCTTGTCCAGCGTGGGCTGCTGGGTCGATGGCGCAGACGGTGCTGCGGGCGCTGCCGGGGCGGGCGCCGGTGTTGGTGCTTGCGCTTGCGTCTGCGCGCCCGTTGCGCTGCACCAGAGGGCGACTGCGGCCGTGGCCGCGGTGGCCAGGGCCTTGAGGGGAAATGCCATGGGTTCTTGTCTCCGTTGTTGTTGGGCCTGTTGGGCCTTTTGGCCCTTGGTGGGGCCGGGTGTCCGCAGCGCCGAAGCCGTCGCCATCGTTCAAAACGGCCCCGCCATCGCCCTGCGGCCGATCGCTCAGTCGGCGATGTCGAAGGTCACGCCCTGCGCCAGGGGCAGGGCGGTGGAATAGTTGATGGTGTTGGTCGCACGGCGCATGTAGGCCTTCCAGGCGTCCGAGCCGGCCTCGCGCCCACCACCGGTTTCCTTCTCGCCGCCGAAGGCCCCGCCGATCTCGGCGCCGCTCGGCCCGATGTTCACGTTCGCGATGCCGCAGTCCGACCCCGCGGCCGACATGAACTGCTCGGCCTCGCGCACGTTCAGCGTGAAGATCGACGACGACAGGCCCGCGCCCACCGCGTTGTTCATGGCTATGGCTTCCTCCAGCGTGCCGTAGCGCACCACGTACAGGATCGGCGCGAAGGTTTCGTGCAGCGCCGGGCCCTCGTGCCTGGGCAGCTCCACCAGCGCGGGCCGCACGTAATACGCGTCGCTGCCCGCAATGCCGTCCACCCGGTCGCCGCCGTGCACCGTGGCGCCCAGCGCACGGCTTTGTTCCAGCGCCTTTTGCATGCCTTCGAAGGCCGGGCGGTCGATCAGCGGGCCCACCAGCGTGCCCGCCGTGCGCGGGTCGCCCACCTGCACGCTGGCATACACCTTGGCCAGTTGGGGTACCAGTTGGTCGTAGATGCTTTCATGCACGAACAGCCGGCGCAGCGTGGTGCAGCGCTGGCCCGCCGTGCCCATGGCCGCGAAGGCAATGCCGCGCAGCGCCAACCCCAGGTCGGCCGAAGGCGCCACGATGGCAGCGTTGTTGCCGCCCAGTTCCAGAATGCCGCGCGCAAAGCGGGCCGCCAGGCGCGGCCCCACGGCGCGGCCCATGGCGGTGGAGCCCGTGGCCGACAGCACCGGCACGCGGGCGTCGTCCACCAGCACCTCGCCCAGGTCGCGCTGGCCCACGATCAGCTCCAGCAACCCTTTAGGCGCATCGGCACCGAAGCGGGCGATGGCACGCTGCGCGATCGCATGCGTGGCCAGCGCCGTCAGCGGGGTTTTTTCAGACGGCTTCCACACCACCGGGTCGCCGCACACCAGCGCCAGCGCCGCGTTCCACGACCACACCGCCACTGGAAAGTTGAACGCCGAGATCACGCCGCACACGCCCAGCGGGTGCCACGTTTCCATCATGCGGTGGCCGGGGCGCTCGGTGGCGATCGTCAGGCCGTACAGCTGGCGTGACAGGCCCACGGCGAAGTCGCAGATATCGATCATTTCCTGCACCTCGCCCAGACCTTCGGACGGCACCTTGCCCGCCTCGATGGTCACCAGCAGGCCCAGGTCGGCCTTGGCCGCGCGCAGTTCTTCGCCCAGCAGGCGCACCAGCTCGCCCCGGCGCGGCGCCGGCACGTTGCGCCACACCTGGAACGCCGCATGCGCCCGCCCGATGGCCGCCGTGGCATCGGCCGCGCTGTGCTGCGCCACCGCGCCGATCGACTCGCCCGTGATTGGCGAGCGCACCGGCAGGCTGCCGCCCGTGTAGGCCGCGCGCGGCACGCCCAGGCGTTGCAGCAGTTGATCGACCTCGGCCGCGACCGGGGCGGCAGGGTGGGCGGGCATGGCGGCGGGGGAAGGGCTGGCAGCGTTGGAAGACATGGCAGGTCTCGCAGTCAAAAACGAACGACGGGGGAATGCGCCAATATCCGCCAATCCACCAGCCCTGCATAGCAAAAAATTGGAACGACTTGATGCGAAAATGGAATCAAGCTGCGAATGGGTAAAAACCCTCACCCTAATTGAATATACGCTGGCGGCCAGCGGCCTTTTTGCAGTCATTCCACTGGCGCATGACCATTGCCCGCGCCGTGCCCACCGGCAACAAAGCCAATTCCACCGTCAACGCTACACCGCTACCACCATGCTGCGCCGCGCCTTTCTCCCCTCCATGGCCGATCTGCTCGCCTTCGAAGCCGCCGCCCGCCACCACAGCGTGTCGCGCGCCGCCGCCGAACTGCACCTGACCCAAAGCGCCGTCTCGCGCCAGATCCGCCAGTTGGAAGAGCAACTGGGCACCGCGCTTTTTCACCGTGTGCGTCAGCGCGTCGTGCTCACCGACGCCGGCCGCGTGTACGCCAACGACGTGCAGGGCGTGCTGCAGCAACTGTCGGCCATTACGCAAAAGGCCATGGCCTTCAGCAGCGCCGACGGTCTCCTTAACCTGGCCGTGCTGCCCACGCTGGGCACCCGCTGGCTCATCCCGCGCCTGGGCGGCTTCATGGCCCTGCACCCCGACGTGACCGTGAACTTCGCCGCCCGCGCCGAACCCTTCGACTTCGCCGGCACTCCGTTCGACGCGGCCATCCACTTCGGCGCCCCCCACTGGGCCGGCGCGGTGTGCGAATACCTCATGCATGAAGAAGTCGTGCCCGTGTGCAGCCCTGGCTACCAGCGCCAGCACGGCATCCACACCCCGCAAGACCTGGCCCGCGTCGTGCTGCTGCAGCAAAGCACCCGGCCGACGCAGTGGGCCGAATGGTTCGAACTCGTCGGCGCCCCCACCACCCTGGCCCTGCGCGGCCCGCGCCACGAACAGTTCGCCATGATTGCGCAGGCAGCGGTCTCCGGGCTGGGCGCGGCGCTGCTGCCGCGGTTCTTGATCGAGCCGGAGCTGGCGGCGGGGAGCCTGGTGGAGCTGTCGGACTCGGTGCTGACGAGTACCAATGCGTATTACCTGGTGTACCCGGAGGCGCGGGCGCAGACGCCGTTGGTGAAGGCGTTCAGGGATTGGGTGGTGGGGGAGAGTGGAGGCGTGCCGATGGGCGCGGCATTAACCTAAGGCTTGTTGGTAAAACAGTGTATGAGAATAGCCATTCTTCGTCTTTCCCAACCTTGTTTATCAATAGCTGACGTAACAATACGGCATGATCGAAACAAAAATTACCATCGAGTGAATAAGGGATTTGAGACGATGACGCCCGGCGTGCGAAGATTTTTATCTAAAAATATATGATGAAATCTAAATTTGCCAAAGACTGCATTCTAATTTTGAAGCGCCTCTAGAGTGATAGTGGCATTTCATGCAATTTTGACATGGCTTGTTATTCGATAGATATTCTGGATTTGCTATTAAATCCCTGCATACTCCTAAGTGAACGTTTTTTGGAATGTCATTATGGATCGTGCTAAATATTTTTCCGGAGATTATAAATAATTGTTGTGAATGTTGCTTTGCTCGGTTTGTGGATCTTGTAAAGCGCTCTAAAAGTTGTTTTTCTGAAGTTGGATATATTAATTTTTTGTCTATATTGTAAAATCCTTCTGATATATCGAGATAGTCAAATCCTGTGTTACAAAAGTCACTCAAATTTATTGTGCGGTCTGAATTATCTAGTTCTAAATCGCCTGTGAGTATCGAGATTCTCATAGAGGTTTCTATCCCAGCTTGCTTCATGTTTTGCGCCCAGTCTGTCGCCAATTCTAAGGCTAAATTCGACAAATTTGAGAAACGCGAATCCAGGAGTAGATTAAATAAGTAGCCATGAGCGGCATGTAATTGCAAGTGGGAAAATCCGTGATCAATAGCTAACTTACTTGCTTTCGTAAGTGATTGGAATGCGTTTTTAACATCTGTTTTGGTAAATGATTTTCCTATTTCTAAGTAATGATTGATTGCTGATTCATAGTCTTGAGGGATAAATTTGATATTTCCCTTATATCCTTGCCAAGTTGAAGCCAGCTGAATTCCTGGCTTGGCACCTTCATCTCTAATGGCTGTGGCTACCGACGACCAAACACTATGGTTGGAGATTTTTGAGCAGAATTCATTGCTCCCAAACCCATCAGGAATTACTACATTTCCGACTATCGCACAATACAATCCGTTGCCGCTTCGCTGCCTGTAGAATTCGATAAAATCCCTGTTTGGATTGCCTTGAGTGCTGTATCCAGTATTTACGGCAATGAAGAAGATATTTCTAACTCCCGTGATGGATTTCGAGAAAGTCATTTTTTTAGGGGGTTGTAGTTTGGGAATGCAAAGACTGCAGAAGCTAATAGATTGGTAGAAATTGCGAACCAAAACTCTGTTCGATTGATATCAAGTACAATCGCAAACATAAGTATGTTCACTAGTGTAATTAAAATCAATGACTGCTTGAGTGAGCGCTGATCCATCTGTATTTTTTTTAAAGCCAACACTGTAGCTGCTGGAATTACTTTGCCGGCCTCCTCATCTTCAGAGCCTACACGCGTGTCATTTTTTATTTCGCCGTATGTTTTTTGCAAATCATTTCTAATTGGCCAAATTTGCGAATGATAGCCATGTTGCCCAATGTAATTTTTTTTAACATTTCTGGATAGCCGAGAAAAATCTACTTTTGCGATTGTTTGTTTGATTGGTAAAACGATATACTTATCGCTCATGTTTTGGGTTACTATGCCAATATGACCCGAAAATCCTGGGTCCGCATATGTACTCACCGCGCTGAGTCCGATGCTGAACAATGAGCCTTTACTTGATATTCTGGCAAATATGTCATTTGAAATGTCTAATTGTTCTAGGGTTATAAGTACCACCCTGTGCCCAGGCTTGATTAAAATTGTTTTTTGAGCGGTTGCATCAATGCGAGTGCTGCCTTCGGTGAGGTCGTAGTAGATTGGCCCTGCTCTTAGCTCATAACAAGCAGGGCCTATGAGGCCGTAGTCTCCCTCTTTGATGAGCATGCCGGATTTCATTGCCGTCAAAATTTCTTCATCAGTAAGTATTGTCATAGTACCCTTTCTTGACTCTTCGTCTAGCTGTTAAAATAAGTTTTGCTATAAAGGCATGTGCTCATGCTTTTATATTTTGCTGAATAACGCTATTTCTATTTATAAAGTTACAGGCATCACATGATTAAGCCGATTTTTGTAGTTTTTGAAGGTCTTGATGGTTCCGGAACATCAACCCAAGCTATTCGCCTAGAAAATTTTTGGCGCTCCAAAAGTTTGAATTGTTGTCTTACAGAAGAGCCTTCTCCTGGACCTGTGGGTCAGATGATTAGGCAGGTCCTTAAAGGCCGACTTTTATTTTCAAACGATCCTATCATGTTTGATCGACAGTTGGCTTATTTGTTTGCTGCTGATCGATTTGATCATTTGAATAATGATATCGACGGAGTTGTATCTCTTTTGAATAGGGGTATTTCCGTTATTAGTACTCGATATATCGCGTCCTCATATGCGTATCATTGCGGGTCTGAAGCCGACTGGCAGCGAATTCAAGAATTAAATAAAGAATTCCCCGATCCATCACTTTTGATTTATTTAAGAAATCCCGTCAAAGTTTCTGTTCAGCGTATGAAAAACAGAACCACTCTGGATGCTTATGAAAATCCGGACAAATTAACGATTGCATCCGAGAATTATGAAAGATTTTTGCTTGAATACAAAAGCCCGTTGTTGGTGCTTGACGCGACACTTTCGCCAGATAAAATACATGAAAGCGTTCTGCAGGCAATCGATGAAATCTCGGGTGGAAAATAATTCTGTCTTTAAATAGGTGGCTTATGTCAATTAATCCTGATACCTATACGCATAATGCGATAAATCAGTGGTTTTCTTCCGCCAAGGTGGAGGAAATTGTTCCGTTGATAAGAATAATCGCTGGTAATGTAATTTCTGATTTTGAGGAAATTAAAAATAAAGAGAAATTTTTGAATCTAGATGACAAAGTTTCGTATCAAGTTGCTGAGTTGACAGTGCTTGAATTAATAATGGGGACACTTGATCCTGAACTTGTCCGAACTTCAATTGGAGAGCGTTTCAAGGCTAAAATGCAGATCGTTTCTAAAGAACTGTCTATTTCTGATGCGGTTATTAATTTTAGGGATGCGGATGAGATAAATTTACGCCGTTGGTTTGGTGAGATTGGCGAGTTTAAAAATTTATTGGGTCATTAAGCTGGCTGGCCTGTAATTATTTTACATTTACCAAGCATGCTGTAGGTGTATTTAGTCCCGCTTGATAAATATAATTTTTTACAGGTCTTGTTTGCAAAATAATCATAATCAAAGATGCGTTACGAATTTGGCTACTCTACGTAATTGATTTAGTACCTGAACTTTGTCGATTTTAGTGGTTTAAGTCAAATTCAGTTTCTTATTTTTGTGTTGCGGCAGCGCTTTTATCCAAGCGCTTGGACACCGACGCGTTGCGCGCGAATGGTCCGCTATTCGCATAGGCAGATTGCCACTTTTCTGTGAAAGGGTGGTATACAACTCCACTTGACGCCCCCGACACGAGAAGCCATCTGCACTCCATGGAAGACTGTTCCCAACTCGAAACAGTCACAGCAGGCGGCAAAAGAAGAGGAGCCATCGAAGTGAAAGTAGACCAACGCGATCTCATCCTTGATGCCTTGGCGCAGCGTTTCTACCAGAACCCGCGCAGGCATCTAGGAATCCACTGGGCCGATGTCCATGCCCGTTTGCAAGCCAACCCCGAACAGCTGAAAGCCCTCCATGCGATGGAGACGACGGGCGGCGAGCCTGATGTCATTGGCACAGCGGGCGCCGATGGGGCGTACGTGTTCTGCGACTGCGCCGCCGAGAGCCCGCAGGGGCGCCGCAGCCTGTGCTACGACGCTGAGGCGCTCAACGCCCGCAAGCAGAACAAGCCGGAGGACAGCGCGATGGACGTTGCCGGCGCCATGGGCATCTCGCTGCTGACGGAGGACCAATACCGGGCGCTTCAGCAGTTCGGGGAGTTCGACCGCAAGACGTCGAGTTGGGTCGCCACGCCGCCGGAAATCAGAAAACTCGGTGGCGCGTTGTTTTGCGACAGGCGCTACGGCAGGGTCTTCGTGTATCACAACGGGGCCGATTCTTACTACGCTGCGCGAGGGTTCAGGGGCTCGGTGAGCGTGTGAGGCAGCCTTTGAGTTGGCGCGCAGCGATAGGAACCCGAATCTGCTGCAGGCCTCGTTATCGTGGCGTCCATCGTTGCCTGCGATTGGACTGAACGATGGAAATTTCGGAGGGCCATGTGACCCGTCTGCGCAAATGGGATAGCAGGACAATGCCTCGCCCAACCGATGAAGATATGAAGCGCTTGTCAGCCATGGTCCAGCGCGGGGATCTTTATCCGGCGCTCAATCACACCAAATGGGCGGAGCTGCGTGCCGAGATGCTAGCGGCACCGGTCGAGCAGCATCCCCAGTTCCGGGGTCGCAGCGTTTTCGCGCCACCGGGGTTCTGTACTGCCTGGGACGGCGAGTTCTATTACCACCTTCATCCGGTCGCGGAGTGGGAGTGGATCGAGCTCCAAGCGGCCTCGGCACAATGGCTGCAAGAGGTCCTCAAGCGCCACAGCATTCCCTATTCCGTGGAAGCGGGAGTCATTCGGGTGTGGGGCTATACCCGGCCTGGGCCCCAGCCAGACTGGCATTAGAGGGTCGGTGGTCCATCACCGAAGTCGAATGCTGTCTGATGAGTGGACGGGAAAGCCCCTGGCCGCGCCGTTGCACACATTGGCGGCAAAGATCGCTCGCCCCGCTCAACGATCCCGCATCAAATCAACCGACTTGCCCAACTGCGCCAACATGAAATCCGGTGCGATGCGCGAAGCGATCTTCAACACGTTGCTCAAGCCCGGTCGAATCTCGAGCCTGTCTTTCCGCAGCCCCGCCAGGGCATGTTTCACCAGGGTCTCGACCGGCATCGGCGTGACGCCTCCGACATCTTCCTTCGTGAAATCGCCCGAGAAAAGCGATGTATCCGTGCCCGGCGGTGCCAGCTCGAAGACCTGCACGCGGGTGCGTTTGAGCTGCAACCGCAGCGAGCGGGTGTAGGCGTGCAGGCCCGCCTTGGTCGCGCAGTAGATGGGCGCGATGGCCATGGGCACGAAGGCCAGGCCTGAAGACACGTTGACGATCGCCGCGCGTGGCTGCTTCTTCAGATGGGGCAGGAACATCTGGTTGACCCATATGGTGCCTTTCAGATTCGTTTCGACCTCCTGGGTCAAATCTTTCAGATCGTCCGTCGGGCTTTGGAGATTGATTTTCCGCATGATGCCGGCGCAGTGGATGACGACGTTCAGCGCCGGAAAATCCAGCGGCAGCGTCTGGTGCATCGCGCTGATGGATGACGGGTCGGCCACGTCGCACACCCGCGTGTGAATGCCGGGGAGCGCGCGGCTCACCGCCGCCAGTTTGGCTGGGTTGCGGCCGGTGACGATCACAGTGTTGCCGAGGTGCCGAAGCTGCTTCGCCAGCTCCAGCCCGATGCCGGACGAGCCGCCGGTGATCAAGACGGTGTTGTTGCTGATGTCCATGGTGTTGTGGCCTTGCCTGCAAGTTGACGGTTGACGCTTGGTGGATTCCGCAGCCTTTCAGGCGCTGGCTGGAAGATCGATCGAGAGGGTTGAAGAGGCCGGCTTTGACGGCCAAGCCTCCACACACCCATCTTCAATGCATGGTGATGACGAGCCGCCCGGTCACATGGCCTTTCGCGCTGAGTTCATGCGCGGCAGCGATGCGGTCCAGCGGAAAGGTTTGCTCCACCGTCAAGGTGAACGCGCCTGCTGTGAACAGCGTGGCAGCACTGGTTAGCGCTTTGGTGGCCTGGACCGCTTCCATGGGCTCGAACGAGGTTTTGGCGCCGTGTTGCGGGGCGGACAGGTCGGAGATCGACAGCACTTTCGAGGCATCGCCGGTGATCGCCACCAGTTCGGGAATGACGCCCGAGCCTGCAATGTCGAGTGCTGCTTGCACGCCTTGCGGTGCTAGGGCGGCCACGCGGTCGGCCAGTCCGGGCCCGTAGGTGGTGGGGATGGCGCCCAGCGAGCGCAGGTAGTCGTGCTTGGAGGCGCTGGCGGTGCCGATCGTGCGGATGCCCGCGGCTTTGGCGAGCTGGATCACGGCCGACCCCACGCCTCCGGCGCCGCCGCTGACCAGGAGCGTTTCGCCCGGCTTCACGCCCACTTCGGCAAGGATGCGGGTGGCTGTTTCGACCGCGACCGGGTAGCCCGCGGCTTCTTCGAACGACAAGCCTGGGGGCTTCGTAGTCCATTCCTGCAGGATCGCGAATTCGGCCATGGTGTCGATGCCCTTGCCGAAGACGGCATCGCCCACGGCCACGCCGGACACGCCTTCGCCCACGGCATCGACGATGCCCGCTGCATCGAACCCGCTGCCGGCGGGCATGGCGATGGGCATCATCGCGTGCATGTAGCCGGCCCGCAGTTTCCAGTCAATCGGGTTGATGCCTGCCGCCTTGACCGCGATGCGCACCTGGCCGGGGCCGGGCGTGGGCTTTGCGATGTCTTCGATGGTCAGGACCTCTGGGCCACCGTATTGGTGAAACCGTACTGCTTTCATGGTGCGTTCCTTGTCGTTGGTGTCGTGAAGTGAGCGGGCGGTGAAGCGGGCCGGCTGGCGGCCTTTCTTGCCCACGGCCCGATTGTTCGGTGGCTCATGAATGGTGCATAGTCCGAGAAATCTGGACATGGCGTCTCGAAAATGGAACAAACCATGGACATTGCTGCATTGGCCGACTTCAACCTGGTGGCGATCCACGGCGGGTTCGGCAGCGCCAGCCGCGCCAGCGGCGTGCCGAAGGCCACGCTGTCGCGCCGCGTGCGGGCGCTGGAGGACGCGCTGGGCGTACGCCTCGTGGAGCGCGGCACGCGCAAACTGCAGCTCACGCCCGAAGGGGCGATCCTGCATTCGCGCACGGCCGATCCCTTCGGCGAGATCACGCAGGTGGTCGATGAGTTGAAGTCCGGCATCGGCCGCCCGCGGGGCGTGCTGCGCGTCAGCACGCCGCTGCTGTTCGCCCACGTGGCGATGGGGCAGTTGGGCGCGGCGTTTCTCCGCGCGCACCCCGAGGTGCGGCTGGAAGTGACGGCGGAGGACCGCCTCGTCGATCTGGTGGGCGACGGCTATGACGTTGTCGTGCGCTTCAATCCGCGGCCGGACGATGCGCTGGTCGGCCGCTGTTTTCTGCGCGATCAGTTGCTGCTGGTCGCGCCCCCCGATCTGTCACCGCCGCCAGCGAATGCCGCGGGGGCCGGCGGCGGCATCGAGCTCCCGGCGGTCGTGCGCACCGGCCGCGCGGTGGTGGGGCCGTGGACGGTGGCCGACAAAGACGGCAACGTGCGGACGTATCTGCCCAAGCCGCTGCTGCGCTACTCGACCCCGCTGCTCATTCGGAACGCAGTGCTGGCGGGCGCAGGCCCGGCCCTGGTGCCCCGCACCGCCGTGGCGCCGGACCTGGCCGCCGGGCGCCTCGTTGAATGGGGCGTGGTGCAGGGGGCCCAGCCCGAAGGCTGGGTGCTGCACGCATCGCGCCGGCTGGTGAGCCCCAAGGTGACCGCTTTCGTGGATTTTCTCTGCGATCATTTCGCCTGAGTGCGCCCGATGCGAGCCTCTGCGCTGCGCTGCGAGCGAACCTGCTTACCCCAGGTGCTGCTGTGCGTACGCGTGCACGGCATCGCCCAGAAACTCCACCATCCGGGGGTGGTACCCGTTGTGGAACGCCTTCATGTCCGCGTTGTCGGCATAGAACAGCGCGGTGCCCACATATGCCTCGCGAGAAGGCACGTAAAAGCGCGAGACGATTTCGAAGTGCTTTGCCATCAGCGCCTGGACGGCAGCGGACGAGGGCGCGTTGGTGTCGATCAGCGGGGCCAACTCTTTGTAGAGCGCGTCGAAATCGGCGTGTGCCTGGGCCTTGTCGACGTGTGCCCACTGCTGGGTGGCGGCCATCGATTGTTCCTGCTCGGCGCGCTGTGCGGCGCGGCATTGGTCGAGGTAGGCGGGGGTGGTTTGCTGAAGGCTCATGTTCTGTGGTTGCGGTGATGCTGGACTGGGACAACGTGAACGCCGGTCGCCCGCGTGGGATGCGCGCTGGCACACGACGATCCGAAGCCAAAGATGGCGTTGATGTTGAAGCTGGAGTCGGATGATCGAGCCTTCAATCCGGGTGCATGACGGCAGGGGCCGCGGCTTGCAGCGCATCGAGCGCCTCCAGCGCATCCTGCCGCCACCACTCGGCGGCGGCGTAGAAGCCTTCCCACACGCAGCCGTTGCAGCCGCGGCCGCAGCAGGTGGTGGGCTCTGCCGGGGGCGGGCGCAGCGCCACCGCATGGGCTTGCGCGCGGGCCTGGAGCTCGGCGAACAGCGCGCGCGTGCGGGCGAGTTCGGTGGCGACCTCGGTCATCGCATCGTCCCCGCGCCGTCAGTAGCGGCGGCGGCCCCCGTAGCGGCGCATGGCGTAGCGCACGAGGAAGGCGCCGCCCAGCACCAGGGCGAACCAGCCCACCAGATAGGCCTGCCGCATCATGTCGGCCACGCTGGACGACCGCGCCACGTAGGGTGCCAGCAGCACGATGAGGCCGATGAGGGCGCAGGTCACGCCCTTGAACAACAGCTCTTTGTCGTGCTTGCTGTCGGGACGGTGAACGGGGGGTGGGGGAAGGGGCATGAAGGCCAGGGCCGGGAGTGAAAGCAGGGCCGATTATCCTTGTCGCCCTCGAACCCCCTCAAAAAGCGAAAGACTCTCCATGGCCATCCAGTGGTTTCCCGGTCACATGCACCTCACGCGCAAGGCGATCGGCGAGCGCATCAAGGACATCGATGTGGTGATCGAACTGCTGGACGCGCGCCTGCCCGGCTCCAGCAGCAACCCGTTGCTGGCCGAGCTGACCGGGCACAAGCCCGCCGTGAAGGTACTGAACAAGCAGGACGTGGCCGACCCCGCGCGCACGCCGCTGTGGCTGGACTGGTACAACGCCCGCTCTGAAACGCGCGCCATCGCGCTCGACGCGTCCGAGCCCGCGCCGGCCCGGCGCCTCATCGACGCCTGCCACCAGTTGGCGCCCCAGCGTGGCGGCATGGCAAAGCCCATGCGCGTGTTGATCTGCGGCATTCCCAACGTGGGCAAGTCCACGCTCATCAACACGCTCAGCAAGAAGAGCCAGGCCAAGACGGGCGACGAGGCCGGCATCACCAAGCTGGAGCAGCGCATCACGCTGGCCGACGACTTCTACCTGTGGGACACGCCCGGCATGCTCTGGCCGCGCATCACCGTGCCCGAGAGCGGATTCAAGCTGGCGGCCAGCGGCGCCATCGGCCGCAATGCCTACGATGAAGAAGAGGTGGCGCTGGAGCTGATCGGCTACCTCAAGCAGCACTACGTGCCGCTGCTGGAGGCGCGCTACAAGCTGGGCCTTCCACCCGGTGCCGTGGGCGACATGCAGGACGAAGAAGTGCTGGAGGCCGTGGCCCGCAAGCGCGGCGCCATCATGGCCGGCGGCCGGGTCAACCTGCAGAAAGCGGCCGAGCTGGTGATGACCGACTTTCGCACCGCCATCCTGGGCCCCATCACGCTGGAGACGCCCGCCGAGTTCGAAGTCTGGCAGGCCGAAGGCGCCCGCCAGGAAGCCCTGCGCGCCGCCAAGAAAGAAGCCAAAGGCCGCAAGCGCGGCAGCCGTGGAGCGGACGGCGGCGGCGATGGCGCCGATGGACTGGCGGATGAGGGCGGTGCGGACGCGGGCGACGGCGCGGGGGACTGAGGGCGCGCGCTGGCACGGACTGGCGGTTGCGCCGGCCGGTGCTGCAGGCCCTGGCGCGAGGGTTTGATGCCAAATCGTGCTCCCGCCGTAGGAAATCATGCGGTGGCAGCTATAAAAATAATAGCAAATGCTGCTGGCGGGCGCTGCGGCGTTCAACCGCCCTGCGGCGCAGGCCGCTCCTGCTCTGAAGCCGTGGCCTGCGGCAACGAGGCATGGGCCGCATGCAGGCGGTCTTCCAGCGCCAAAAACCAGCGCAGCAACCGGGCGGCATGGTCCACGGCGTGGTGCGGCAACAGGCGGCGCGGTTCCGACTGGCGCTGGGCGCAAGCGATGCGCACGGCAGGCGGTGCGCCGGGGGCCGAGGCTTCGATGTCGATCTGGTAGGCCGCATGGGCGTCGTCGGGCGGATCGCCGGGGGCTTCCTCGCCGTTGCGCCAGCTGAGCTTCAGGGCCAGCCCCCAAGGCTCGCCCTGGTGCATGCAGGGCTGGCGCACGCCCACCCACACGTCGCCTTCCCACCAGCCGTTGCGCTCGTCGTCCCACCAGTCGTTGTACTGCTCGGTGAACACGGGCAGCCGGGACAGCGCCTCGATGCGCTCTGCCGACAGCGCGGTCACCAGCCGCCGCCACACCGGCTTGCCCGCCCGGGCATGCGCCACGGCCTTGCGGGCATAGTCGAGCACGCCTTGCCAGGACTGCTGGCAGGCCTCGCAGGCCTGCGCTGCGGCGGGGTCGGCGCCGTCTTCCATCAATGGCTCCCACGGGCCCGGCACGCCGGCGGCGTACCGCCGGTGCATGACGGTCAGCCCGTCGCTGCGCGGCGCGGGCGGCGGGCGCCACCGCGTTGCCAACCGGCGCCACCAGCCTTGCCGCGCGGTGCCGTCGTCGATGGACAGGTGAAAGTCCCAGGTCTTCCAGACCGTCATGAACAGGCCGTCGGTGTAGGTGTCGCCGTCTTCGTCCACATGCTGGCGGCACAGCATGAAGTCGGTGGCGCCGAACCAGCCCACGGCCTTCTTGTGCGCCGCATCGAGCAGCCGCGACCGCAGCAGTTGCCGCAGGTGCGCCGCGTGCATGACGCTGCCGGGGCACAGGGCCGGGTCGTACGCCAGGTCTGCGGCGAGGTGTTCGGGGCTGCGCAGCACCGGTTGTCCGGCCTGCAGCGCAGCCAGCAGGGCAGGGCGGTCGGGCAGCGCATCGAGGCGGCCGGGCTCGCCCACCGCCAGATGGTGGACCAGTGCCGGTTCGAAAACGGCGGCCAGCGGCTCTGCGGAGAAAGCGGCCCGGTCGTGTTCGCCGTGCGCCGCGCCGAAGCGGTAGGGCACGGACACGCCGGCGCCGGCGTGCAGGCCGCAATGGCCCGTGAACAGCGCCACCTGCGCGCTGAGCGGGCCGCCGGTACGCAGGCTGGGAGGGATTGGTTCACTGGGACCGCCATCCGCCGCGCCATCGCCGCCGCACCACAGCAGGCCATCGACCTGCAAGGCGCCGGTGACGGTGACGGCCACAGTGCCCAGCACCGCATGGCCAAAGTGCGCATCGCCGCACACCAGCAGTTGTGTGGCGGTGGCGCCGGGCGAAGTGACCGCGCCCATCACCGCGCTTGTGACACGAAGGGCGCCTTGCACGATCAACAAGGCGGGCGCGGCGGGCAGCGGGTCCGTTGACATGACCAGCGCCCGCAGGGGCGAACCCGGCGCGAGCGGAGCACACAGGTCCAGGGACGGCAGCGAAACGTCGCCCTGCACGCACACGGCGCCTGCGGCCTCCACGGCCTGTGCCAGCGCCGGGGTGAAATCACCGAAGCCTTCGGGCCAGAGCCGGCGGGCTTCTTCCAGTGACGTCGGCGTGGCGGTGGGCGGGTGCATGGCGTGAGGGTGGGGCTGCGTTTGGGTGGCAGGGCGGAGCCGGGCCTCGGTGTCGGCACCCCTGCGGCGATCCTACAAGACGCGGCCCCGGCCACACCCACGCAGTGCGGTGCAAAGGTGCGCCGAAGCCGCTACGATGGCCGGCTTCCCCACCTTCACAACGGACGGGCGGCCGAAGCCGGGCGCGCCCTCCGCCGCACTGCGATGAGCCTTTCCCCTCCCTTGTTCGAAGTCCTTCCCCGCGACCTGTCCGCCTACCGCGAGGGCAACACCGGCGTCCCCTACGTGCACCGGTTCGAATCGGGCCAGCCCGGCCCGCACGTGCTGATCAACGCGCTCACGCACGGCAACGAGATCTGCGGCATGGTCGCCGCCACGCACCTGCTGGACAGCGGCGTGCGCCCGTTGAAGGGCACGCTCACCATCAGCTTCGCCAACGTGCAGGCCTACGAGTCGTTCGACCGCAGTCGGCCGTTCGACAGCCGCCAGATCGACCACAACCTCAACCGCGTCTGGTCGGCCGCCGAACTGGATGGCAGCCTGGACAGCATCGAGATGCGGCGCGCGCGCGAACTGCGCCCCGTGGTGGCCGCGGCCGATCACATTCTGGACATTCACTCCACCAGCCAGGACGTCGAGCCGTTCTGGGTGTACCCCGCCTATCCCCGCAACACCGAAGTGGCCTGCGCCATCGGCCGGCCGGGCGTGCATCTGTTGATGCCCAGCGGGCTGGGATCGGGCACGCCGCTGATCCAGCACGGGCGCCTGGGCGAGGCAGCGGGCGCGGGCACGGGCCTGGTGGTCGAATGCGGGCAGCACTTCCTGCGCTCGGCGGGAGAGGTCGCCACCACCGCGGCGCTGGATTTTCTGGGGTATTTCGGGCTGATCGAGCGCGATCGCACTGCGCCGGGGCCGCAGCGCCGCTACGAGCTGCTGCAGACCTGCATGGTGAAGACGCCGGAGTTTTCGTTCACGCGGCCGCTGGTGGGTTTTGAAGTGTTTGCCGAGGGCGAGTTAATTGCCACCGACGGCGTGGACGAGATCCGCGCGCTGTGCAACGACTGCACGGTGATGATGCCGACCCGGGCGCCCATCGTGGGCCGCGAGGCGGTGTACCTGACCCGCCCGGTGCCCTGAGCCGGTGCGGGATTGATCCGTTGTTGAACTGATCCAGGCGGTTGCTGCGCCGCCCGGCAACCGCCGGGCGGGCGCGTTTTGCAGGGTTATGCGCTGGCCGGGGCGACGTGGCCCTCTTCGGCGTGGCCGCCTTGCGGCAGGATCTTGCCGTCGTTCACATACAGCTCGTATTGGTCGCGGGGCATGGCGGCCAGGCCTGCCGCGTCGTTGTCCGCTGTCCAGCTCAGCGTCACGCTGTCGGGCGCGTGGACCAGTTCGACCGGGCCCTCGGGAATGGCGATCGGCATGCCGTCGCCTTCGCGGTAAGTGACTTCTCCGCGGATGGTGGCGTGTTGCTTCATGGGATGGTCCTCCTCGGGTGGTTTGCTATAGGCCGCCCGGTGCCGGGCGGCTCAGCCCATTACATGGCAGGGGCTGCCCGCGCCGTGTCGGACCCGTTCCCTTTTTGCTGCGCTGCACGAAGGGCCCCACTGCAAGGCAACCGACTGCTTTGCAACCGGGCGTAAAGGGCGCGGCTAGCGGCCGCTCAGGCCCGGCGCACGTTTTGCCAGCCGCGCGTCGTGCACCATCGCCAGGGCATTGAGCACCGCCACGCCCACGCCGGTGAGGCACGCCGCACTCCAGCCGCCGCGTTGCCATGCGGCCGAGCCGAGGGCCGAGCCCAGCGCGGCGCCGGTGAAGTAGGTGGTCATGTACACCGCGTTGAGGCGCGAACGTGCCTCGGGTGCCAACTGGTAGATCACGTTCTGGTTGCTGATGTGCACGCCCTGCAGCGCCAGGTCGATCACCAGCATGCCGATCAGGAACCACACGATGGACGTGCCGCCCAGCCACAGCGCCGCCCAGCTGCCCAGCATCAACAGCACCGAGACGCGGGTGGTGATCTGTTCGCGGCCCTGGTCGGCCAGGCGGCCGGCCACGTTGGCCATCAGCGCACCCGCCACGCCGGCCAGCCCGACGAGGCCGATGTGCGCGTCGCTCATGCGGTGGGCGGGGCCGGCCAGCATCAGCGCCATGGTGGAGAACAGCACGCTCACCGAGGCGAACGACAGTCCGCCCAGCAGCGCGCGGCTGCGCAGGCGCGGGTGGCGCAGCGCCAGCGTGCCCAGCGACCGCAGCACCTGCCCGTAGCTCGGCGGATTGGGGCTGCGCAGCGTGGGCAGTGCGAACCACAGCGCCACGGCCACCAGCAGCACGGCCACGCCGCCCACCCGGTACACCAGGTTCCATCCGCCCAGGCCCGACAGCAGGCCTGCCACGCTGCGCGCGGCCAGAATGCCGGTCAGCAGGCCGCTCATCACCAGCCCCACGGCCTGCCCGCTGCGCCCGGGCGCGGCCAGCGCCGCCGCCATGGGCACCAGCACCTGCGCGGCCACCGAAAACAGCCCCGTCATCAGCGTGCCCAGCGCCAGCAGCGCGAAGCTGTCGGCAAAGCCGCTCAGGAAGAGCCCGACCGCCGCCAGCACCATCAGCGTGGCGATCAGGCGCCGCCGCTCCAGCTTGTCACCCAGCGGGACGAGCAGCAGCAGTCCGAAGGCATAGGCCACTTGCGCGATGGTGACGGTGAGCGCTGCCATGCCCTCGGACACGTTCAGGTGCACGGCGATGGAATGCAGCAGCGGCTGGTTGAAATAGTTGGCCCCCGCGCACAGGCCGCAGGCCACGGCCATCAGCAGCAGGACTGGGGTGGACAGCCCAGCGGCGGCAGAGGGGCTGGAAGAGGAGGCGGGGAGGGCGTTGGAAGGCATGCGAACGGAGCGTGAAGGCGAAGCAGTGGAGGTTGGCGGGCGGGGGGCGGACGATGGAAGGGCCCGAGGCCGTACGGCAAGGGCGGAAGGATGCCAGCGCGTCAGCGGGCCGGCACGTAGGCAAGCGCGTCGATCTCGAACAGCATGCCGTCCAGCGCCAGGCGCGGCACGGGGATCAGCGTGCAGGCGGGTGTCGGCGCGCCGGCCCAAGCGGCCATCAGCGCCTGGCCGAACGAGCGCAGGCGCTCTTCGCTGTGGTCCACGACCAGCACGGTGAGCTTGGCCACGTCCTTCAGTTCGGCCCCGGCCGCGCCGAGCGCGGTGCGCAGGTTGGCCAGCGCCTGGTCCACCTGGGCCCCGAAGCCTTCCGCCAGCCGGCCCTGGGCATCTTCCCCGCCCTGGCCCGCCACATGCACCGTGCGCGCCGCGCCCTGCACCACGGCCAGGTGCGAATAGCCGTTGGGCTGCGGGTCGTACAGGCCCGGCGGGTTCAGGAGCGACAGCGCCATGGCGGGGGCGCCACGGGTGCCCAGCGGGGCGATGTAGGCCGCCGCGGCGGGGCCTGCGGAACGGCTTGAAGGGGCGGTGGAAGCGGCTGCGGAGTTCGTGCTGGACATGGGGTAACCGGCCTGTGGAGTGAAGAGGCCTGCAGTATCAAACCTCAATTAAACTTGAGGTCAACCCATTCCTTACCGTTGGTTTTCATGCCTGCAGACGACCCCTCGAAACCCGCCCATGCCACCCCCGAATTGACCGTGGGGGAAGTGGCCGCACGCAGCGGCCTGGCCGTGTCGGCGCTGCATTTCTACGAGGCCAAGGGGCTGATCGGCAGCGTGCGCAGCGCAGGCAACCAGCGGCGCTATCCGCGCTCGGTGCTGCGGCGCGTGGCGGTCATCAAGGTGGCCCAGCGCATGGGCGTGCCGCTGTCGGACATTGCCGAGGCGCTGCAGGCATTGCCGCAAGGCCGAACGCCCACGGCGGCGGACTGGCGGCGCATGTCGGCGGCCTGGAAGAGCGGCCTGGAGGACCGCATCCGCATGCTGACGCAGCTCAGGGACCAGCTCGACGGCTGCATCGGCTGCGGTTGCTTGTCGCTCAAGGATTGCCCGTTGCGCAATGCCCAGGACCAGTTGGCCCAGGCCGGGCCGGGGCCGCACTTCGAAGCCGCCGCCGCGCCGGTCGATGCTGTTGAACCTGCCGTGCCGGTGATGCCCCAGTGGATCTGGCCGGCGCCCAAGAAAAAACGGCGGCCTGCGCTGTAAGCCAGCGCAGGCCGCCATTGGTGGGCGGGGCGGACGAGCCGGCCCTGCTTGTTCAATTTACTTGTTCTTCAACTTGCCGCGGGGTGCCACGGCGGTGATGGGTGCCATGGGACGGTCGGAGCCGCCGCCTTCTTTCGGGGGCGAAGTGTCCTTCTTGGGTTTCTTCGCCATCTTGTTGCTACGCTGTTCGCCTTTGGCCATGGGGTCCTCCGTTTCAGGTCACCGGGTGGGACCGTGGCGCGATGGTACGCCACAAAGCCCCGCTATTTTCGAACCGGATCGTCGTGCCGCGTGGTCATGCGCTGCACCAGCGGAACGGCGTTGAAGATCGCCAGCGCCAGCAAGGTGCTGAGCACCGCCGTTGCCTCCAGGCCCAGCCCCGCCGCCACGCCGATGGCCGCGGTGAGCCAGATGCCGGCCGCCGTGGTCAGCCCCTTCACCTGGCTCTCGCCGTCGCCCTTCAGGATGGTGCCCGCGCCCAGAAAGCCCACGCCCGCGACGATGCCCTGCAGCACGCGGCTGTTGTCCCCCGCGCTGATGCCGGCCTGCTGCGCGACCAGCACGAACATCGCCGCACCCATCGACACCAGCATGTGCGTGCGCACGCCAGCCGCCTTGCCCTTGTTCTCGCGCTCCCAGCCCAGCATGCCGCCCAGCAGCCCGGCGATGCCCAGGCGCACCACGATGCGCGTGGCCTGGCCCAGGTCGGTCAAGTCGGAAAACTCCATGGCCACAGTGGTGGCGATCTGGTCCCACCAGCCCATCACGAATGCACTCCGTGCACCGGGGCGAGAAGCAGCAGAAGCAGTGTCTTGGTCATCCGGAAATACCCCATGAAAAATGAATCGGTGCGGCTGCAGTGGCCGGCTTGAGGAAGGCCGCTTCGGCCAGCCGCCAGCCAATGTCGGCTCGGCGCGCAGGCTTTGCCAGCAGCCTCCGGCGACAGCGCAGGTAGGACGCGACCGGCGGTGGTGGCTCCGCCGCCATCATCCCAGCGGTTGCCAGGGCAGGGCAAGCACGCGCTGCTGCCAGTCCAGCGCATCGCCGGCGATGGCCGCCGGAGCCGTGGGCGATACGGTGGGGCCCGGTGCCGCCCCAGTCCACGCGGGCAGCCCGCTTTCCAGGTCCAGCCACTCGCCGGTCACCGGGTGCGGCAGGCCCAGGTGCCAGGCATGCAGCCACAGGCGCTGGCGCCCCAGCCGCTCGGCCCACCAGCGGTTGAGCGGGCCTTTGCCGTGCGTGGCATCGCCCAGGATCGGGTGGGCCAGGTGCTTGAGGTGGCGGCGGATCTGGTGGCGCCGACCGGTCGTGGGCACGGCCTCAACCAGCGAGGCACGGGTGCCTGGAAAGCGTGGGTCGGCCGCCTCGGGCAGCTCCAGCCGGGCCAGGCAGCGCAGCGAGGTGTGGGCGCTCTGCACGGGCGCATCGGGCGGTGCGTCGTCCGGTCGCAGGGGGTGGTCCACCTCGGCCGTTTCGGGCGCCCAGCCGCGCACCAGCGCCAGGTAGCGCTTGCGCACCGTGTGGTGCTCGAATGCCTGCGACAGCGCGCGCGCCGCGGCCGGGTGCAGCGCCATCACCAGCACGCCGCAGGTGCCTTTGTCGAGCCGGTGCACCGGGTACACGTGCTGCCCGATCTGGTCGCGCAGCACCTGCATGACGAAGCGCGTCTCGCCCGCGTCCAGCCCCGTGCGGTGCACGAGCCAGCCGGCAGGTTTGTAGACCGCAACGAGGTGCTCGTCGCGCCAGAGAAGGTGCAGGGGGGGCATCCGATGGAAGGGGTGGAAGAGGCGAAAGCGGGAGGGTGCAGCAGGCACTAAATGCGCTGCCGGTAACGGCGGGCAGGATAACCGGCCCGGTGTCACTCGCCTTCGCGGCCCGGCCACCGACATGCTCGGTTCAACGCCGTCGCGCTGCCCGCTGCCGGGGCACCGCCCACGGCGCGAGCACCCCCGCCAGGATCTTCACCCCTTGCTCGATCTGCTCCACCGTCAGGCTGGCATAGCCCAGCATCAGCCCGCCCGGCCGCTTCGGCTGGCCTCGCGGCGGTGGGGCGAACAGCGGCGACACCGGGTACACGCCCACGCCCTGATCGCGTGCGGCGGCCACCACCGCGGTTTCGTCCTGCGGACGCAGGAACGGCAGCCACAGCACCGCATGCAGTCCTGCCGCCGTGCCGGCCAGCCACGCATCGGCCGGCAGATGGCGCGCGATGGCGTCGAGCAGCGCGGTGCGGCGGCGCTCATGCTCGCGCCGGGTGCGCCGCACGTGGCGTTCGTAGGCGCCGCTGTCGATCAGCGCGGCCAGCGTGCGCTGCTCCAGCACCGGGGCGTGCCGGTCGGCCATGCGCTTGGCCTGGCGGAACACCGCCACCAGCTCGGCCGGCAGCACGAGGTAGCCCAGGCGCAACTGCGGCGACAGCGCCTTGGAGAAGGTGCCCATGTAGATCACGCGGCCATCGGTGTCGATGGATTGCAGTGCATCGATGGGGCGCTGGCCGTAGCGGAATTCGCCGTCGTAGTCGTCCTCCACGATCCACGCGCGGTGGCGCTGCGCCCACTGCAGCAACTCCATGCGCCGCCCGATCGGCAGCACGCCGCCGAGCGGAAACTGGTGCGATGGCGTTACGTAGGCCAGCCGCACCCGGCCGTCCTGCGGCAGATGGGTGGTATCAAGGCCCTGCGCATCGACCGGCACGGCCCGCAGTTCGGCGCCCGTGGCTTCGAAGCACCGGCGCGCCATCAGGTAGCCGGGTTCCTCGAAGACGAACGCATCACCCGCATCCAGCAGCAGCCGCGCGCACAGGTCGATGCCCTGCTGCGAACCGTGCACCACCACGATCTGCTCCGCATCGCAGGCCAGCCCGCGCGCGCGCCGCAGGTAGCCCTGGATGGAACGGCGCAGCGCGGCATCGCCTTCGGGCGGGATGTAGCGCAGGCTGTGCTGATGGCGCAGCAGCTCGGCCTGGTAGGCGCGGCGCCAGGCCAGCGCGGGAAAGTCGCGCGAGGCCACGGCGCCGTACAGAAAGTCGATTCGGGCCGGCGCCTCGTTCGGCAGCCCCGGCATCTCCATGCCGGCCAAACGCTGGCCGAAGGCCGACAGCCTCAACGGCGCCTTGCCGCGGCGCCCGGGCGCTGCAACGTGCCGGGCGGCCGCAGCCGGCGGAATGGCCACGCGCGCGGCCCGCCCCACCGCGGTGACGAGGAAGCCTTCGGCCGCCAGTTGCTCGTAGGCCGCCGTGACGGTGGTGCGCGAGACGCCCAGGTCGGCCGCCAGCGCGCGGGTGGACGGCGCCCGCGCGCCCGCAGCCAGCGTGCCATCGGCGATCTGCGCGCGCAGCAGGTCGTAGATGCGGCGGCCGGTGCCGGTGCCAAGGCCTGCGGGGTCGGAGGTGTGCAACTGGCCCATTGAAATTGCCTGAAACTGGATCTTCGGATTGTGCCGGTTCTGCGCGACAGTCCGGGTGAATCATTTCTGCACGAGCGACGCCCCATGTACATCCCCCCGCATTTCGCCGAGACCCGGCCCGAGCCCCTGCACCGCCTGCTGCGCGAGTACCCGCTGGGCACCTTGGTCACGCACGGCCCGGACGGGCTGGACGCCGACCACCTGCCGTTCGAGTTCGACCCCGCGGTGGGCGAGCACGGCCAGTTGTCCGCCCATGTGGCCCGCGCCAACCCGCTGTGGCAGCGCTGCCCCACGGGCACGCCGGTCATGGTGGTGTTCCAGGGCCCGCAGGCCTACATCTCGCCCAACTGGTACCCCAGCAAGCACGAGTCGCACCGCATGGTGCCCACCTGGAACTACGAGGTCGTGCACGCGCACGGCGTGCTGACGGTGCATGACGACGAGCGCTTCGTGCGCCGCCTGGTCGCCCGGCTGACGCGCCAGCACGAGGCCGCGGAACCCCGGCCTTGGAAGATGGGCGATTCGGCGCCCGATTTCATCAACGCAATGCTGCAGAACATCGTGGGCATCGAGATCGCCATCACTTCGCTGGTCGGCAAATCCAAGCTCAGCCAGAACCGCGAACCGCGCGACCTGGCGGGCGCCGCCGACACGCTGCAGGCGCGCGGCCACGGCGACCTGGCGGCACGCATGCGCCCCGATGCATGATCGCGCGGACCATGTACACATCGACCTTCACTTTCCAAAAACGGCAGTACGACGACGCGTTCCACGCGCTGGACCAGACCATCGCGCAGATCGCGAAGTCCATCCCCGGCTACCTGGGCGAAGAGGCTTGGGAAAACCCGGCCACGGGCCAGGTGTCGAACGTGTACTACTGGGAATCGATGGAGGCGCTGCGCCAGCTCATGGACCATCCCGCGCATGCCACGGCAAAACAGCAGCAGGCCCGGTGGCTGGCCGGCTACCACGTCACCATCGCGCAGGTGATCCGCTCCTACGGCGATGGCGGCATCGCGCACCCGCTGGCTGGCCGTGCGCCGCAGGCAGCGGCTGCGGGACCGCACACCGAATAGCGCACGCGGCGGTTTCGGCGGTGGGTCAGCGCAGCACGCGGCACTGGCCGAATTCGCAGCGGATCGCCAAGGCGTCGCCGTTGCTGCAAGGCACGGTGTAGGTTTCAAAGCCCGGGCCCTTCGCCGCCAGCCAGGCCATGGGCGTGGCGGTGCAGGACTGGTCGCGCGCCAGGCGCTCGGCATTGAACGTGTCCGTGCCGATGGCGCGCGCCGGTAGGTGCGTGTAGTCGGCATGCGCCATGGCCGCCGGCTGGTTGGGCTCGGGCAGCGGCGGCAGGGCGGCGTAGGTGCCGCCCGCATGGCCCCGGCCGGCCATGCAGTTGGCCACGATGCGCTGGCGGCGGTCGAGCGCCTGCACGCCCTGCGTGGCGCCGAGCGCCCCGCCGATCAGTGCCGAATCCTGCACCGCATTGCGGCTGCCGCCCAGTGCCCACACCACCGTGGCCGCCAGCACGGCGCCGGCCACCAGGCCGTCCACCGTTTCGCTGGCCACGCCGATCTGGCTGGCGTAGCGCTGGCAGTCCGCCAGGTCCGCGGCCTGACGGGCCGGGTCAGCGCCCTGCGCGCTGCCGGCAGGGGCGTCCAGCGAGAGGCTGTCCGAGCGTTGCGTGGCGCAGCCGGCCAGGAAGAGGGCCATCACGCAGATCGACAGCTTTCGCATAAAAACTCCTTGCGGGTGAATCATCGGGTGCCGGCGAGCGCGATGCAGCGCCCTGGGGGATTGGACAACCGAAAGGGTGGCCCTGCCAAGTCCTGCAGCCGGCCTGCAGCCATCCCCATGCCGGCCCTGTGCATTCCCAGGGCGGCTCTGCCCCTCCCGGTGCCCGACAATGCGGCCCATGACGATCCCCACGAAAAAAACCCTCCTGCCCCTGCAACTGCTGGTGCACCCGGACAAGAACGATCCCAACCCCCTGATCCTGTACCACGGCCGCTGCGCCGACGGTTTCGGTGCCGCGCTGGCCGCCTGGCGCTACTACGGCGGCCAGGCCGAGTGCGTGGGCCTGTCGCACGGGCAGGTGCAGTCGGTGGACGATTTGCCCGCGCTGAACGGCCGGGCGGTGTACATCCTCGACTTTTCCTTCACGCCCGAGATATTGACCGCCATCGACGAGCGCGCGGCCAAGCTGGTCATGCTGGACCACCACAAGAGCGCCGCCGAAAAGCTCACCGGCTTTGCCTGCCGCTGCGGCGTGGTGCACTTCGACATGGACAAATCGGGCGCACGCCTGGCGTGGGAGTTCTTCTACCCCGACGCTCCGCTGCCCGACCTGGTGCGCTACGTGGAAGACCGCGACATCTGGGCCTGGCAGTACCCCGAGAGCGCCGGCTACCTGGCCGCGCTGGACATGGAGCCCTTCGACTTCGCGCGCTGGGAAGAAATCGCCCACTTCACGCCCGAGCAATCCGCCGCCTTCGTGGCACGCGGCAACGCCATGGACGAGAAGTTTCGCCACCTCGCCGCTGACGTGGCGGGCGGCGCGCAGCCGATCACGTTCAACGGCAAACAGGGCCTCATGGTGAATGCCCCGGGCGCCTTCCACAGCCTGATCGGCGAGATGCTCTCCAAGCAGTGCGGCACGTTCGCGCTGATGTGGATCGTCGGCAAGGACGGCAAGGTCAAGGTAGGCATGCGCTCGCAGCGCAACTTCGACTGCTCGGTGCTCGCCGAAAGCATGGGCGGTGGCGGCCACGCGCAGGCCTGCGGATTCCGCATGGGGGCGGATCGCCTGCCCGAGCTGCTGAGTGGGATTCTGAACTCCCGAATGGACTCATGACCGCAGCTGCGGGGCGCTGCGTCAGTGGTCGCTTTCGTAGGCTTTGATGACCGCGACCTCTGTTTTTCCTACTTGGAACATGAGCCGGTCGCTCTTGCCGATGCCGGTCGTGCCGCTCGGGTAGAGCTCGATGAGGTCAGCGCTGGTTTTCCATTTCTGTGCCCGGACCCGGTGCGTGGCAAAAAGGCCTAACCACTGGGACATCGGATCTGGCGTGATATCGGTTTCCCAGCACAGGTTATGGACAAGTTGAACCACTTCTTTCGCGGGCTCAGGTGCTTTGAGTTCCGCGTCGATCTGCGAGTCGATGGCGGCGGTGTTTGTCTTGTCCTGGTAAGTCGGCATGTGCTTCTCCCTCGGTGATGGATGTTGTATTGATGGTGGCAGGTGCCGCAGCTGTGCTTTCGGGCAGTGCGTGCACTGCGTTGGCGTCCCCGTGCGCACCGAAAGCCATCCTACGGGCCGTTGCCCCTGAAGGGTCTGAAGAGAACTGAATTCATCTGAGCGTTCGGCTTCGTCGGCGGGGAGAGTGCGTTTCGTACGGATGGGTTTGACCGTGTATCGCCATTCAAACCAGCCGCACATCCTTTGCCTTCGTCCCTGGGAATACCCGCGCGAGCGACGCGCCGTTCAGCCCGTACATGCGCGCGAACAGCCCGCCCAGCACGGCGCGGTAGTCGTTCAGCACGGGGTAGTCGCGGTTCTGGAACAGGGTGGTGGCCGTGAGCGCCTGCTGCTCGCCCGCGATGCGGCCGCCCGACACGCCGCCGCCCAGCACCCACATCACGCTGCCGTGGCCGTGGTCGGTGCCGCGGTTGCCGTTCTCGCGGAAGGTGCGGCCGAACTCGCTGATCACGACCGCCGTGGTCTTGTTCCACGCCGGCCCCATTTCATCGGCGAAGGCGGACAGGCCCCGGCCCAGTTCTTCGAAGCGATTGGCCAGAGCCCCCGTGGCGTTGCCCTGGCCCACGTGCGTGTCCCAGCCGCCCACGTCCACGAACCCGAGGTTGTAGCGCGACTGCATGAGCCGCGCCATGCGGCGCGCCGTGCCCTCGAAGCCCTTGGTGCTCAATGCGTTGCGGCTGGCCGCGTCCATTTCGCCCTGCATGGTGCGCGCCACTTCGTCGCGCGTCTGAAAGCCTTCCGCTACCGCGGCGGCCAGTGGCGTGCCGCCGTACATCGAGGCGATCAGGCCGGCCTGGCGGTCGTCGATGCCGGGCTTGGCCGCGCCGGCTGCGCCCAGCGCGGTGTTGGGCACGTCGTAGCCGCCGCGCAGCACCAGCGGCAGCGTGTCGGTGAAGGCCATGGGCGACAGGTGGTCGTGCCAGCGTGGCTGCACGCCCAGCTCGGCCGCCAGCCGGTTGAGAAAGCCCGACCGGTAATCGCGCCGCCCGCCCACCGGCTGGCCCAGCTCGATGCTGTCCTGCGTGTCGAAGTGGCTGCGCGTGAGGTCTTCGGTGCCCGAGAACGGCACGAACGCCACCTGTTTCTTCTGGTACAGCGGCAGCAGCGAGCCGGCCAGCGCCGGGTGCAGGCCCCAGTCGGCCGTCAGGGGCAGTGCGCCGCTCGCCTCGCCCGGTTTGGCGATGGCGATGTTGGGCCGGGTCTCGTAGTAATAGTCGCTGGCAGTCGGCACCAGCAGGCTGGCGCAGTCGTACCCGCCGCGCAGGAACACCAGCAGAAAGCGCGCATCCGTGGCGCCCTGCGGCGTGGCCGCCAGGCTGGCTTGCAGCACCCCCGGCGTGGCGAGTGCGGCCAGGGCCTGCAGGCACTGGCGGCGGGTGGGGGCAGGGCCGTTGTCGGCAGCGCCAGCAGAAGTACCGGAACGGCGGGGCGTGAAGAAGTGCGTCATGGCAATGCCTTTCAGCGGGAAGAGGCTACGAGAAAGCTAGAAGAAGGAGGGGGACGGTGCGGTGGGGCGCGGAATGCGTGCCGTGGTGCCCCGTCAGCCGTACATGAACTCCGGCGCGCTGAGCAGGAAGGTGTTCCATTCCAGCGGCGAGGCCGCGCGCGCCAGCGCCACGCGGGTGGCGGGGGCCAGTTGCGGCTCCAGCGCGCGGTAATAGGCGCTCTGGGCCAGTGGCGGTGGGTTGACCTTGGGCGGCGGTGCGCCTTCGGGACGGTAGAGCGCGCTCGCCCCGGCCCCACCCAGCGCCCGCGCCACCTCGAAGCGCACGGCCATCTGCCCCGAACTCGTCCAGGCGGCGGAGTCGAGCGGGTAGCCGTCCGGCGTGGCACGGCCGTACAGCGGCTCGGCCAGGCGCTGCAGCCACGATAGCGCGGGATCGGGGTTGGTCAGCACGCGGTCGGCATAGCCCATGCGCAGCCCGGCCATCACGTACTGCACCGGGTCGCGCAGCCGCGTACCCAGCGATGCCTGAAACGGCGCGCTGGCGAACAGCGTCTGCAGCACGGCGGCGATGTGGCCGTCGCTGCGCGTGAACGACTCGGCCATCGCCTCCAGCAAAGCGGGCGGCGGCGCATCGCCCACCAGGTACATCGCAAGCTTGCGCGACACGAAGCGGGCCGTGGCCGGCGCACGGGCCAGGCGGTCGAGCGCCTCGTCCAGCTCCGCCATGCCCTGGCCCTGCAGCGGCTGGCCCAGCAATTCCTTGGCGCCCCAGTCGTGGCGCTGGGGGTGAAACTCGTACAGCCCGTGGCGCACGTACTGGCGCGTCCACTCGGGTTTCAGCTTCGGGGGCGGCTCGCCCAGGGGGCGCAGCGACACGCCGTGGCCGGTCAGCACGCGCGCCATCTCCTGCACGTCGCGCTGGCTGTAGCCGCCGTCCACGCCCAGCGTGTGCAACTCCATCAGTTCGCGGGCGTAGTTCTCGTTGATGCGGTTGGCCGCGTTCTGCGCGTTGTCCAGATAGCGCAGCATGGCCGGATGGCGCACGGTGGCGCCCAGCAGGTCCCGAAAGCGCCCCAGCGCGTGCGGGCGAATGGCGCGGTCTTCGTAGTCGCCCACCATCGCGCGGATGTCGGCCTTGCCCGCGAACACGCTGAAGTGGTTCATCCAGAACCAGGTCATCTTCTCCTGCAGCTGCGCTGGCGAATACACGGCCCGCAGCACGAAGCGGCGCTCGGCTTCGCGCTGCAACCCGCGCAGTTCGCGCTGATAGGCCTCTTGCGCGGCCTTGCGGGCGTCTTCGTCGGGCAGGTCCTTGATGGCTTGCTGCCGGCCCTGCAGGTCGATGGCCAGCGTCTCCATCGGCGTGCGGGTGATCGCCATGGCGTCGATCTGGGCCTGGGCCTCGGGCGGCAGCGCGGCCGGGCCGGAGCGCAATTGCGAAGCCAGGTAGCCAGCTGTGCCCGCCTCGGCCATTGCCTGCTGCGTGGCGGCCGTGGCCCCCCACGAGATGCGGTCCAGCAGCCTCACGCCGGCAGCGGCGTCGTCCAGCCCCGGCGGCGCGCCGGCCGGGCTGGCGGCGGCCCAGGCGCTGCCCGTGGTGGCGAGCGACAGGGCGGCGGTCCATCCAAGCCAATGCCTGCGGGTGAGTGGCAGGGCGGTCGAAGCGGCGGGCGAGGGGATCATGGCAGGGCTCCATGGAGGAAACGGTGCCCATGGTGCAGCGCAGCGCGAGGCCCGGCAAGGGGGCGCACGGGGGTTTTACGCTCGGGATACAGATGTATCCGCAGCGCCCCGAAAGGCTTTGAATGAAAAAGGCCTGCAGCGCAATAAAGACAGCGGTGTATCGCTATCAAAAGATGAGCAATTTGGCCGTGGCTGACTTTTTGGTAACCGCTGTCAACCGAGCGGGGGCCTGCGCCGTCAAGCCCCCGTTTTTTCTGTCAGCGGCGCTGCCGCTCTTCGCTGGCTTGCTCGAAACGGTCCACCTCGCGCAGCGGCTTGAACGCCAGCGTCCACGCGCCCACCACGGCCAGCGTGCACAGCCCGCCCGCCACCGCGGCCGGCACCGCGCCCAGCCAGGCGGCGCTGGTGCCCGCGCGGAACTCGCCCAGTTCGTTGGACGACCCGATGAACAGCATGTTGACCGCGTTCACCCGCCCGCGCATTTCGTCCGGCGTGGAAAACTGCACCAGCGCCCCGCGGATGTACACGCTCACCATGTCCGCCGCGCCCGCCACCATCAGCGCCAGGAACGACAGCAGGAACCAGTGCGACAGCGAGAACACCAGGTTGGCCGCCCCGAAGATCGCCACCGCGATGAACATGCGCCGGCCCACGTGGCGGTTGAACGGCCGCAGCGTCAGGTACAGCCCCGCGCCCACTTCGCCGATGGCAATCGCGCTGCGCAGCGCACCCAGCCCCTGCGGGCCCACGTGCAGCACCTCGTGCGCGTAGATGGGCAGCAGCGCCACCACGCCGCCCAGCAGCACCGCGAACAGGTCGAGCGAGATCGTCCCCAGAATGATCGGCCGCGAGCGGATGAAATGAATGCCTGCGCCGAAGCGCTGCCACATGCGGCCCTGCGCGGGCGACGGCGGCACGGCATAGGCCACCGTCACGCGCGCCAGCAGCAACGCGCCCAGCACGAAGCACACGCAGCACACGGGGTAGGTCAGCGAGGCACCGCCCGTCGCGTACAGCAGCCCGCCGATGAGCGGCCCGGTGATCCCGGCCAGCCGCATCAACATGCTGTTGGTGGCGATGGCCTGCGCCAACTGGCTGCGCGGCACGATCTGCGGCAGCAGGCTTTGCAGCGCCGGCCCCGAGAACGCGCGAGAGCAGCCGAATAGCACCAGGGCCGCATAGATGCCCGCCACCCCCGCCGTTCCGTGGCCCGAAAGCCACCACAGCAGCGCACTGCACACCGCACCCACCGACCAGCTGATCGCCAGAATGCGCCGACGGCTCGCCCGATCGATCAGGTCGCCGGCCGGCAGCAGCAGGCACAGCATGGGCAGAAACTGCGCCAGGCCCACATATGCCAGCGCCATCGGCTCGCGGGTCAGGTCATACACCTGCCAGGCCACGACCACCGCCTGCACCTGGGTGGCGAACACCGCCACCACCCGGGCGATCAGGAACGCCAGAAAGCCGGCGTGCCGGTACACGCTTTCAGGGGCGGGCGGAAGGGGCGGGGGAGGCGGCGGCGGAGCGGCCTGGGTGGCGTTGGAAAGAATATCTGGCACGGCGCGGGCGCCTTCAGCGGGCGCATCCCATGGGCGGTCACGGGCGTCGGCGCTGCAGGCGGTTCAAACGGTGAAAGAAGGGAAGAAAAGAAAAGGAAGAAACGCAGGGAAGCGCCGCATGCTACCGGTTTATCCGCGCGGATGCTGTCGCCGGTAGTCCCACGGCGCGCGCGGCCGCTTCTGCGACCACAGGCCCGTGTGGCTGACCTGCGCCTGACGCTGCAGCGCCGCCAGTTGCGGGTAGCGCGATGCCCGCGGCGTGTACACCCAGGCCAGCCCGGCCCGCACCTGGGCTGCGGCCGCATCGCCGTTGCCGCACTGCACATGCGCCACCGTGCGGCCATAGGCATCGCGCGCCACGGTCTGCAGCGTGGCCTTCTGGCGAAGGCACAGCCGCGTCAGGTTCTGGCGGGACGGTGTGCCGAACGCCTGCTTGCGCTCGGGCGCATCGATGGCGGCCAGGCGGACCTGGATGGGGCGCTGCGCGCCGCAGCGGGCGGTGAGGGTGTCGCCGTCGCTGACGGCAATGACGAGGCAGAGCAGGGTGGCAATGGGCACGGTAGCGAACGTGGGTGGGGATGGAAAAGCGAGAGGGTATCTGGCGAGGGCGGATGATGCGAACTGCAGCACAGCTCAGTCTTCGCAGCCATGGTGCCGCGGGGCCGCGCACTATAGCTGTACCGGGGGATGGCCGACCTCCAGTCACGGTACGCATCTCTCCAACTACGGCACTTGGCCCGTTTCCGCCATCGGCTGACTCGCGCCGACGCGAGTTGCTGGAAGGGTCAGGTCGTGCCTGTGAAAGCCTGCACCTCCTGAGGCAAGCGGGTCAAAGATGAACCACACCAGGGGCAGTGGCGAATGACAGTTCTGCTCGGTGCGACCCACCAACATGGCAGATTCTCCGGGCCTGCCAAGCCAAACCTGACTGGAAGGCCGGCGTTGGCACCGTGAACGGCGTCGGACATCTCGGTGCAACAGTACGCTTGGGATCTGTTTACCCTTTCATACCGTTCCGGTTCCAACTCCGATCTTCTCCACTGAAGGCAGGCCTTGCACTGCGACGCGTGTTTGATTGCGGCAGCCAGTTTTGCATCTGTAAAAACGGTCGAATCGGCTTCTATGCAGTCGTCCAAGGCAAGACTTATCGTGGTTTGATCGATTTGATTTGCGTGCCAAGACGTCTTGATCGCAACGCGCGAAGTGGCACAGACAGGGTCTGCTGTGGAAACACCAGAAGGCCCATTGCCGAGCAACTGTTTGACTTTGTTTGAATGGCTCATACGAACGGCCTGACGTTTGAATTCACGAACTGCGGCTTTGCGCACAGCTTCTGCGGATTTTTTCACGCTACCTCTTTCAATGAATAACTCACCATTTCAGGAAGTTTGGGTCGATGGGCCCGCAGGTCAAATGATGTGTGCGCTGATCAATGGAGAAGTCGGCTGGCTCATGTATCTCCGCGAACCGAGCGATGCTGGATTCAGCTCTCGGAACCCTGCCTACACCGGATCGCAACACGCGGTCATCAGTTACGTTCTATCGAACGGACAGGTCGATGAATATCCTGCAGCGTGGGCCTATCCATTGGCCACGGTACAAGCGGCAATCGATTATTTCCGGACCCATGGCAGCCCCCCGCCATTCATCGCTTGGCACGACGACGGCGGTGGCGGCTTGCAGCCCGGACCGAAGCCGGAGAGATCTTGAGCCAAAAGCTGCACGCGGTCATGTGGTCATGTGGTCATGATGGCGCCGCGGACGACTTGCCACTGCCCAAAATCCAGGCACCGCCCTGCAACCCAATGCTGGCGCGGTTCCTGCGGGTTGTCCCTAGGGTTGTCCACAGAACGGCCCACAGCCGACGGGCATAACTCGGGCTTGTGGCGCTGATCACATTCCGCAAGGCAGCACAAACTGGTCACCAAACACTGATAAGGCAACCCCATCCGCAGCACAGCACGCGCACGAAAAAGCACCGCCTAAACCCGCCAGCGCTGAAACACCTGGATACACTGCCGTCCGCAAGCCATTCCTGCATCGGCATGGCGCAGCACACCTAGTAAGACAAACCATCAAAACACCGAGGACCGAGGGCATGGCAGCAACGCGGCACGCATTCACACTCCACATCGGCGCGCTGGCGCGCCGCCGCTTCATGGCCCTGATGGCGGCGATGGCCTTGCTCATGCTGGCCGCAGCCGCCACGGCCCCGCTGCCGGCGGCAGCCAAGGATTCGAACCAGAAGTTTGGCAAGCGACTGGTCGAGGTGTACGAACTTCCGTCCGAGGCGTTGGCGAAGTTCGCGCAGTTTCAGGAAAAGAAGGGCGCCGCCAACGCCGCCAGGCCGCGCGGCGAGGCGCCGGACACGCAGCCGTGGACGGGCAGCGAGATCGTCTCGCTGGGCACCAGCGGCAACCCTTACACGCTGGTGGTGCGCGTTTCGGGCGTAGCACTGGCCGATGGCGATGCGGGGACGATGTGGATGGCGGGTTGGTCCATCGATGGCGCTTCGCGCACGGCCCTGGTGCCGCAGGTGGCGGCCACCGGGCTGCGGGCTGGCCAGGCGGTCGAGATGGTGGGCGCCGCGGCGCCGCTGAGCTTCAAGGAGGACCGCAAGGTGCAGCCGGTGCTGGAGTTCGCCAACGCTCGCAACGTGCGCATCGACCGCGTGCGGCTCGAGGTGTGGTCGGGCATTCGGCCGTCCACCTTCCTGGAGCTGTTCATGTCGTGGATACCGATGTTCACCGGCGTCGTGTTTCTGGCGCTGGTGTGGTGGTGGCGCCGCCGTTAGGCGGGCCGGCGTGATCGCTGCAATGGCTGTCGCTGTCGCTGTCGATGCGGCATCGGCATTGGCTGCGATGGCTCTTTCGGTGGCGGGGCGCTTCGGCCCCGGCCCGGGCTAGAGCTCCAGCGGCTGCCCCGGTTTCCACGCATCGGCGCGGCGGCGGGCTTCGGCGATGTCGGCCGGGTTCATGGTGGCGGCCAGCTTGTTCAGCGTGCCGCTGGCCCAGAAGGCGCCGTGGCGAGGCGGGGTGAGTATGTCTTCCGGCGGCTGGCCGGACGTGGCGCGGTTGGCCAGGTCCAGCAGCATGTAGGCGGGTATGGGGCGCTGGCTGACCATGTCGCCGCCACGCGCATAGAGCGCGCCCAGGCTGTACAGCCCGGCGGGATAGCCCTGGCGCGCAGCGCGCAGGAACCAGTTCTCGGCCAGCGACATCTGGCGCGGCTCGTCCAGGCCTTGTTCGTAGATGGCGCCCAGCCGCACGGCAGCCAGGCCCGAGCCGAGGTTGGCCGCCTTGGTGAGCCACTGCATGGACTCGGCGTGGTCCTTGGGGATGTCGTGGCCGTCGTTCAGCATGGCCGACAGCAGCACCATGGCGCGCAGGTCGCCCTGCTGGGCCATGGCGCGCACGGTGGGCAGGGCGGCAAGGCCCTGGTTGTGGCGCCATTGCGATTCGGCGGCGGCCAGGCGGGCTTGCTGGTCCAGACCTTCGCGCTCGACGGCCACTTGCTGGGCGCGCGCATCGTTCGCGGCGCGGGCGGCGCGCTCGGCGGCCTTGTCCTTGTCGTGGCTCCACTTCCAGCCCATGAGCGCGGTCACCAGGGCGGCGGTGCCGGCCATGGCGATCAGTCCCCAGGGGCGTTCGCGGGGTGGCGCTGGACGGCGCACAGGCGCATCCTCAGGCTTGCCACGGCCGCTGGCGGTGCGCGGTGCGGCGGGCTTGGCCTGTACCTTGTCGTAGGCGACTTCGCAGCGCGGGCATTGCCAGGCGGGCGCGGTGTCGGTCGCCTGGCGGACGTAGTGGCAGCGGGGGCAGGTGCGCGCCGCAGTGGGGGTACTGCGCGCGGCTTCGGGCGTCTCGATCGGTGCGAGCGAAAAATCGGGTGCGTTCACGGCTCCATTCCTCCTGGGGGGCGATTGTCATGTGCCGGCAGGGCCTGAAAACGCAGTGGCACGGCATTTTGATGAAAAAGGCCTCCAGCGCAATAAAGACTAAGGCAGTGTGCTATAAAATTTATAGTAATGGCGATTCAGTCTGCGGGGCCGCCATCCACCGTGGCGGTCTGCCAGGTGCCGGGCGCCAGGCCGTCGAGCGAATACGGCCCGATGGCCGCGCGAATCAGCCGCAGCGTGGGCAGGCCGACGGCGGCGGTCATGCGGCGCACCTGGCGGTTGCGGCCCTCCTTGATGGCCAGTTCGATCCAGGCGGTGGGAATGCTCTGGCGCACGCGGATGGGCGGGTCGCGCTCCCACACGGCGGGCGGCGGGTCCATGCGGCGCGCGCGGGCGGGGCGGGTGGGGCCGTCGTTCAGCGTAACGCCGCTGCGCAGGGCGGCAAGCGCCGCTTCGTCCGGCGTGCCTTCGACCTGCACCCAGTAGGTTTTTTCCATCTTGAAGCGCGGGTCGGCAATGCGGGCCTGCAACGCGCCGTCGCTGGTAAGCAGCAGCAGCCCTTCGCTGTCGGCATCGAGCCGGCCGGCCACGTACACGCCGGGCAGATCGATGAAGCCCTGCAGCCCTTGCCAGCGGCCCTCGGGCGTGAATTGGCTCAGCACGCCATAGGGCTTGTTGAAGCGGATGAGTCGGGGCGGGGCGGCCGCTGCGGGCCGGGCGGGCGGGCGCGGGGCCAGCGGCCGGGTTGGCCGGGGCGCGCGTGAAAGGTTCGGTGCGCGGGCGGGGCGGGGCGGTGTGGGCATGGTGCGTGCGGAGGGGCAGGCGGCGCGTGCGTGGCTTTCAGTCGCTGCCGCTGCCCACCACGGCGCGCACGCCGGCTGCACCCACATCCACCGTCGTGCCCACCACGGTGGCGCCGACCTTGACGGTGGTGGCCACCACCGTCACTGCCGCATCGGCCACGGCCACCACGGCGCAGCCGCTGCAGAGCATTGCCGCGAGCGCGGCACCCAGAAAAGATCGCATGGAAAACACCCACAAAGGCCCGTGGCCTGAAGGCCGCGATTGTCGCCGCCTGCTGCGCGCGCGGGAATGGGCGCGCCGAAGTCTTTCAAAAACCGGGCTGCGCCGCGTCGGCTCGGCGCAACGCAGGCAGCAGGAAAAAGGGGCGCCGCTTCGTTCAGGTGGGCAGGAACAGCGCCGGGTCCACCAGGGCGCGGTTGAGCATCACGCCCCAGTGCAGGTGCGGCCCGGTCACGCGGCCGGTGGCGCCGACCTTGCCCAGGCGGTCGCCGGTCTGTAGCTGATCGCCGACCTTGGCGTCGATGGCGCTCAGGTGGGCATAGACCGTGAGCAGGCCGCCGCCATGGTCCAGCCACACGGTGCCGCCGCTGAAGAAGTATTCGCCGGTGTCGATCACCCGGCCCGGCATCGGCGCCAGGATGGCCGTGCCGGTGCCGGCGGCGATGTCCATGCCGCTGTGCGGATTGCGCGACTGCCCGTTGAACACGCGCCGCAGCCCGAACGAGCTCGATCGGGCGCCCGGCACCGGCACGTGCATGCGCAGGTCGGTGGGCTTGGGGAGCGGCGTGGAGAACGCCGCCGTGACCTGCCGCTGGTGTTCGCGCTCGCGCTCGAAGCGGGCGTTGTCCTCGGCCGAAAGGTCCACGGTGCGCGGGGCGACGGTCAGGCGCTGCTCGCGGTATTTCTTGGGCGCGATGGTGTAGGGCACCTTGCGCGCGGCATCGCCTTCGGTGGCCGAGCCCCGCACGATGATGCCGGCAGGCCCGGGCTTGGCCGCCAGCGGAATGCCGACGATGGCCGTCCACTCGATCGCATCGCCCAGCACGAGCACCGGCACGTCGCCATCGCCTTCGTCCACATGCGCCACCGGCCGCGTGGCCGCCGGCCCCAGCGACAGGCGCGCCACGCCGCCGGGCACTTGCGAAGCGCGCGGCCACACGGCGGCAGACGCGGGCGAAGGCGATGAGGCAACGGAGCGGGATTGCGGTGCCGGGCCGGCAGCCCAGGCCGGGGTGCGCCAGGCCAGCAGGCCCAGCGAGGCCAGCACGGCGGTGCGGCGGCTGAGGGCCTGAGAAGAAGAAAGCAGGGAACGGTCGTTTGCCATGGCGCGGAGCGAGGGAATGGGAAGCCGGCAGTTTATAGAGCGGCCACCCCAGTGCGGCCGCCCGCCCCCGGAGTTACCCTGAACCGGCCCCGAGAGCAGCGCCGGGCCGCATGGCCGCAGGTACCATCGCCCGAATGCGCCGCGCCTGCCTGCCACCGCCTCACTCCACGCTTCCTGTCGGTCGCCGGGTTCTTTCGGCGGGCCCTTGCGGTGGTGCCGCAGGCTGGGCCCTTCGTGTGTTCAGCGTCTTCCGCATTTGCCGTGCCTGCCCGGCAGGCTGCCCGATCCGGCCGGCGGGCTGATCTCCACCGCTTTCACCGACCACCCCGCAATGCCAGGCGGCCTCACCCGTCCCACGACACCGCGGGAATCCCCCGCGCGGCGCGCCACCGATGGCAGCGTGCCGGCGTCCGGTGGCCTTTTGGGTGCGCTTCGCCATGCGGTGCTCGGCCCCGGCCCGCAGATGCAGGTGCACATGTGGCAGTGCCTCATCGCGTTCGGCCTGCTGTGCGTGGTGGCCATCGTGCAGCACGCCGAGGTCCTGCTGGGGCTGATCGAGGCCCCCCAGTCGCACCTGCTGACGGCCTATACGTTGGGCACCAGTCTCTTGTGCTGCGGGCTCGTGCGCAGCGGGCTGGCGCGCAGGATGGCCCCGGGCGATCCGGCGCTCACCATGGTGCAGGCGCTGCTGGCCGTCACGGCGCTGGGCTGGTCGTATGCGATCACCGGGCCCGCGCGCGGCGCACTGCTGGCCTTGCTGGCGCCGCTGTTTTTGCTGGGTGGAATGTTCCAGTTGCGCGCAGCGCAGACCCGGGTGCTGATGGGGTACTGGCTGGCGCTGGTCACGGCCGTCATGCTGTGGCGCACGTCGGGCGATGCGCCGCGCTACGACCCGCGTGTCGAGGTTATCCACTGGGCGTTTTCGCTCATCGTGGTGACGGCCGTGGCCGCGCTGGCCATCCGCATCAGCACGCTGCTCACCCGGCTGGCCGCGCAGAAAGCCTCGCTCATCGAAGCGCTGGAAACCAGCCGCAAGCTGGCCGAGCACGACGCGCTCACGGGCCTGCTCAACCGCCGGGGCATGGCCGGCCTGCTCACCCTGCATTGGACCGTGGGCGCCACGGCGCAGGCGCCCCGCGGTGTGAAAGTCCCGGCCAGCGGCGCACCCATGGCGATCGCCATGATGGACATCGACCTTTTCAAAAACGTGAACGACACCCATGGGCATGCCGTGGGCGATGCGGTGCTGCAGCGCTTTGCGCAGATCGCCCAGGCCGGGGTGCGCGGGCGCGACGTGCTCTCGCGCTGGGGCGGCGAAGAGTTTCTGCTGCTGATGCCCGGCACTGGCCGCGACGGTGCCATGCGCGTGCTGGAGCGCCTGCGCGGCCAGATCGCCCGGGGCGAATTCGGCGCGCTGGCACCGGGGCTGGAACTGACGTTTTCCGCGGGCGTGGCAGAGCGCCAGGCCGGCGAGCCCTACGACGCGGCCGTGGAGCGGGCCGACAAGGCGCTGTACCGCGCCAAGCACAACGGGCGCAATCGCTTCGAAGCCGGTTGAACGCAGGGGAACGGACGAAAAGGCGAAAAGGCGAAAGGGCGGAAAGGGTTGACGCCTACCGACGCCCGGTGACCGTTCGCAGCCGGTGCCGCTCCGGATGAGTTGGAGGCGTGGGCTTACAAGAAGGCACAAACGTCGCACCCACAATCGCGCCATGCAAAAAACAGGTCGTACCCTGCTCACCGTGGCCCTCACCTTCGTGGCCACGGCCGCCATCGTGCTGTTCGCGCTGAACTTCACCGCCGGCGAGAAGAAGGTGCAGCACCAGGTCCCGCGCCTGTACACCACCGCCCACCCCCAGTTCGAGCGCGCCATGGGCAGCCTGCTGGGGCCGGGCATCGCCAGCGGCAACGAGGTGGTGGAACTGCTCAACGGCGACCAGATCTTTCCACCCATGCTCGCGGCGATTCGCGCCGCGCAAAAGAGCGTCACGTTCGAAACCTATATCTACTGGTCCGGCGACATCGGCAAGCAGTTCGCCGACGCCTTGAGCGAGCGCGCCCGCGCGGGGGTGAAGGTGCACGTGCTGCTCGACTGGGTGGGCAGCTCCAAGATGGACGAGAGCTATTTCACCGAGATGAAGGCGGCCGGCGTGGAGGTCGAAAAATTCCACAAGCCCCACTGGTACAACCTGGCCCGCATGAACAACCGCACCCACCGCAAGCTGCTCATCACCGACGGGCAGGTGGGCTTCACGGGCGGCGTGGGCATCGCCCCCGAATGGACCGGCAACGCCCAGGACCCGGACCATTGGCGCGATTCGCACTACCAGGTCAAGGGCCCGGCGGTCGCCCAGATGCAGGCCACCTTCCTGGACAACTGGCTCAAGGTCACCGGCAAGGTCATGCACGGCGAAGCGTACTTTCCGGCCATCGCGCCCGGCGGCACGCAGAAGGTGCAGATGTTTTCCAGCTCGCCCTCCAGCGGCAGCGAGAGCATGCAGCTCATGTACCACCTGGCCATCACCTCGGCCGAGCACAGCCTGGACCTGTCGGTGGCGTACTTCGTGCCCGACGACCTGACCCTGCAATTGCTGCTCGACGCCGTCAAGCGCGGCGTGCGCCTGCGCCTGATCACGCCCGGCGAACACACCGACACCGAAACCGTCAAAGCCGCATCGCGCGCCACTTGGGGCCCGCTGCTCAAAGCCGGGGCCGAGGTGTACGAGTACGTGCCCACCATGTACCACTGCAAGGTGATGATCGTGGACCAGCTCATGGTGTCGGTCGGCTCCACCAACTTCGACAACCGCTCGTTCCGCCTGAACGACGAAGCCAACCTGAACGTGTACGACGCCCCGTTCGCGCAACGCCAGACCCTGGTGTTCGAAGACGACCTGAAGCGCTCGCGGCGGGTGACGTATGAGGACTGGCTGGACCGGCCGCTGAAGGAGAAGCTGGCGGAGAAGGCGGCCTCGCTGCTGGGTTCGCAACTCTGATCTTTCGCAGCGACGGCGCTCCGGCTTGAGGCTGCTGCAATGCCTCTGCGCTGCGTTGCCGTGGCTTAAAAGCCGCAAGAGCGTAACGGTGACAGCGCAGGCGGCTGTTCGCGCTCGATTGGCAAAGTTTTGCGCTTACATTCCAGGCTCCAAAAGGGCGCGGCGCATCGGTCAGCGCCCTGTCTTTTTGCATGAGGGCGGGAAAAAGTGAGTTCCATACCAGCATCGGCAGTCGCCGCGCAGCAGTGCGCGCAGCTCGCGCAGTCCATCGTTCAAAACGTCGAGAAGGTGCTGGAAGGAAAGCGCCCGCAGATCGAACTGGCCCTGGCCGCGATCGTGGCGGGCGGCCACCTGCTGATCGAAGATGTGCCTGGGCTGGGCAAGACCATGCTGGCGCGCGCCCTGGCCGTGTCCGTGGGCCTGTCGTTCAAGCGCATCCAATTCACCGCCGACCTGATGCCGTCCGATATCGTGGGCGGGCCGGTCTACAACCCCAAGGATGGCAGCTTCATCCTGCGCCCTGGGCCGGTGTTCGCGAACATCGTGCTCGCCGACGAAATCAACCGGGCAAATCCCCGTGCACAGTCGGCTTTGTTGGAATGCATGGAAGAGGGGCAGATCACCCTCGACGGCCAGACCCTGCCGCTGCCGGCCCCCTTTGCCGTGCTGGCCACGCAAAACCCGATCGACATGGCCGGCACCTACCCGCTGCCGGAGGCCCAGCTCGACCGATTTCTGATCCGGCTTTCGCTGGGCTATCCCGACAGCGCAACGGAGGCCGGGCTCATCACCAGCCAGCAGTTCTCCCACCCCATCAACCGGCTGCAACCCGTCTGTGAGACCGGTCAATTCGCGCGGCTGGTGGCGGGGGCCCGCGACGTGTCGATCACGCCCGAGGTGGCCCAGTTCATTGCAGCCATCGTGGCAGGCACACGCAAGCATCCTTCGATCCGTTTCGGCGCGAGCCCGCGGGGCACGCTGGGCCTGGCACGCATGGCGCGGGCACTCAGCTGCATTCGAGGCCTGTCCTACGTGGACCCTGCCGTGGTGCGGGAAGCCGCCGTGCCCGTGCTGGCGCACCGGATTATCGTGCAGACGCAGGGCGCCCAGCCCAAGCCGGCGGCTGAGCTGATCCAGGACATTCTGCTGTCGCAGCGCACGCCGGTATAGGGGCGCACGGCATGGAGCGCTGGCTTTCCAGGTCGCGGGTTCTGCTCGCGTTGTGCGGCGTGCTGCTGGTGGCGGCCCTCAATCGCCGCGACCCCATGGTCTACGGCATGTTCCTGTTTCTGGCCGTCGCGACCGTGTTGGGTTTCGTGGTGCCCTGGATGTCGCTGCGATCGACCACCGTGCGCCTGCAGGCCAGCGGCGGCATCGAGGTGGTCGAGGGCACGGATTGCGATCTGAACATCGTGGTGGAGCGGCACGCCCAATGGCCTGCTTTTTTGGTGGATGTCGAAACCGAGTGGGAATGGGCCGGGCAGCGGATCATGTTGCGCCAGACCTTGCCGATCGTCCGCTCGCGGGGCAGGTCGTCGGCATCTGCTGCCGCGCTGGCGGGGCGGGTGCGCTTTCCCTGTCGGGGCCATTACCGGCTGGTGGGTTTGCGTTTGTCCAGCGGCTTTCCGCTGGAGTTGGTGCGCGCGCATCAAACAGTGCGGCCGCCCGACATCGCCTTGCATGTGCTTCCGCGTGCGCAGCCGGTGCATTGGCCGCTGCCATGGGGCGTGGCGCCCGATCCCCTGGGTGATCTGACCCTGCGGCAGATGGGCCAGTCTTTCGAACCGGGCGTGTTGCGGTCCTATCAGCACGGGGATTCGGTGGGCCGTGTGAACTGGCGTGCATCCGCACGCGCCGGTGAACTGGTGATCCAGCATTTTCAGCAGACAGGTGCCATTCGGCTGCGGGTCGTCGTCAACGCACCCACGCTTCCCGCGCTGGGCCAGGCCGACAGTGCCGGCGAGCAGGCCATTCGTCTGGCGGCCGGGGTGTGCGATGCGGCCATGGTCCACGGCGTTCAGCTCTTTCTCTACCAGGGGCCGCAAGAGGCACCGCTGCAAGACGCCACGTTGGCACGCCGTGCCTTGGCACAAACACAGTCGCAAGGCGCTGGCGCACTGCGCAATGCCTGTGCGCGGGCGGCCCGCGACGCCGTCGCTGGTGAGCAGATGGCCCTGGTGGTCCCGGGCGATCTGGCGCCTGAAACCCTGGTGACCGCGCTGTCTGAACTGAAAGGCGTGGGCTGCACGGTGGTGGTCTGCATTGCCCTGGCGCGCACGGCTGCGCTGCCCAAAAACGCAGGGGCAGTCGCAGCCCATTTACGGCAGGTGGCGGCAGATGCAGGGTTTGCGACGTTCATGGAGATGCCCGCATGAAGCCCGATTCGTTTCCGTGGGCCGAGCTCGACGCCCGCAAACCGGCCAAGCCGGAGAAGGGTGCCGCGACGTCGCCCGCATTGAAAAGCCGGGGCGCCATCGTGTTCGCTGGCTTGAGCTATTTGTTCGTTGCGTTCGCGTTTTCGTACCTGGACCGCAAGTTCAAGGGGTTTGGCGTCGAAAGCCTGCTGTGGCTGGTGTGGGCCCTGGTGGGCTTTGGCGCGGGCGCCATCAATTTGCGGCGTGCCGAAGGGGCGGGCGCCACGCAGTGGATGGTGCTGGGTCTGCTGGGGCTTGTTCTGGCCCTGATTCCCGGTGTGGCTTTGTATGCCTTTCCGCGCTGGGTCTGCCTGGCACTGCTGATCATCATCGGCGCGCGAGCAGCCACGATGCGGACCCGGCGCGATTTCTATCTCACGCTCACCGTGATCTTCACCGTCAGCTTCATGGTGGCCACGCACTACAACGCTGACTGGAGCCTCTGGTTCTACCTGGGGCCGGCTTGGCTGTTCGGTGCCTTTGCGCTCGCCTGGCTGCATGCGGAAGGCGTGGCAATCCCACGCTGGACCAAGTTTTCGATGGCAACCGGGTTCGTGGGGCTTTCATTCGTGCTGGCATCGGTGCTGTTTCTGTTCGCTCCGCGGCCGCCAGTGCTGGGGTTTGGCTTTCTACCGCCAGGGGCCGATGTTCCCGGCTTGTTCGACGAGCCTGCGGGCGATGCGGGTGGCATGACGGGACAGTCTGGAAAACAGAGCGGTACAGCCTCGGGCAGTTCGCATAAGCCGGGGCAGGGCGGTGGCGCCCAGGGTGAAGCCACACTCAGGTCCGGCGGGCTGGCGCAACAGTGGGGCGACATGCTGGGCCGCATGCGCGAAGCGGCCCGAGACCCGACCGTGCCGCAGTGGCAGCGTGGAGCCATTCAGGGCATGGTGGGAACGGCCCAATCCCTTCTGGATCGGCTCACTGGTTCCCCGGCGGGGGGCGAAGGCCAAGGAGGCATGGTGCAGTCGCCCTCCCCAAGGCCTACCTTCACGCCACCCAGCTTGCTCGACCTGCTGCTCTGGCTCGCCCTGGCGGTGGCTGCTTGGCTGCTGGTGCGGTACCGCTACCGGCTGGGGCTTTCGGCAGCATTGGGAATTTCGTGGCTTCTCGCGAAGCCGTTTCCTGCGCAATCGATGCGCCTGTCGGCCCGCGCCATGACTTGGTGCCTGCGAATACGCAGCCATCCACCCGCGCGCGGCCAATCGGTGCGGGAGCATTGGTCTTCGGTGCCTGGCATTGCCCCGATGGCCAGGAAGTGGCTGCGCTATGCCCTGGAAAGCTATTGCGCCACCCGCTTCGGAGGCGTTCCTGCTACGCGCCAGCGCGCGCTGCACATGCGTCAAGCCGTCCAGGGCACGTGCGACATCCTCATGGGTGCTTTGCCGGAACTGGGCCGTTGATCTGTGCCTCCTGTCCTGTTGCTGGGCCAATGACTGATCGGTGCGCCTTTGTCACAGCCCTAGCCCCGGGCTGATGCGGGAAAACTCTTTCATCATTCATCCATTCGTCATGAAAAATCGGACCTCCGAAAGCAGTTTGCACAAAGCGCTCAAGGTCGCTTTGCTCATCTTCCTGGTGCTTCTGGCGCTGATGGTGTTCAGTAACCGTGATCGCATGGACGTGTACGGTCGCCACTTTCGCGAGTCCTCACCGGCCGTGACACTGCGCTTGGCGGAGCTGTCTTCCACCATGGATGAAGCGGCGCTCAAACGGCACTTCGCGGATGTGCCGTTGCGGTGCGTGGCCGAAGCTTCAGGTCCGGGCGGCCTGGGCGACCGCGTCTGTTACGCCACCATCGGCGAAGCCGACGGCCATGCCGCGCTGACACTGGCCAATTTCTTTCGCGAAGGGCACCTGGTGCGCACGATGGTCCATGTGCCATGGTGGGTGCACGGCATCTGGATCGACCGTTTCAATGCGGCTTACGGCACGCCCCGGCAGGCAGGAAAGGTTTCCGTCTGGGGCGGCCCTGTGCTGCGCTGGAACATGTCCAACGGCTATGTCGATTTCAACCGTGACCGCAGTTTCAATCCGCTGGAGTGGAACGTGGTTTTATGGACCGCCCGTTGAGGCATTTGATGAACTGCGATCGCGCCTGATTTTTCTTCGATTCCCTTCGTTGGCCTGCCCTTCGGCTAATAAAGTGCGCGATCGCTCCCGAAGCGGCAACGCAGCAAATCACTGGGCCGGCGATTCCGCTTGAATGAACGCCGTCACATCGTCCAGCAGCGGCGCAATCCAACGCAGCGGCCATGCGAAAGCACCGATCAACGTGGTGTGACTGGCCCGCGGATATGACTTCAGCGTGACCGGCACGCCGGCGGCTTGCAGCTTGTGCGCGAGCTGCTGCGTGCTGCATTCGGGGCTGACCAGCTTGTCGTTGACCGGCGCGGCGAGAAAGGTGCGCGGCGCGGCCGCGTGCGCAAACTCGATGGGCTGGGCCTTGGGCGGGTAGTTGGGGTGGAAGAACACCGGTTGCGCATCCGGGTTCTCGGTCGGAAAGAAATCGTAGGGGCCTGCCAGTCCGATCCAGCCGGCCAGTTCGTTCGGTGCGTGGCCTGTCGGCTGTAGCCATCGCGGGTCGAGCGCGATCATGGCTGCGTTGTAGCCGCCAGCGCTGTGGCCCATGGCGTACACCCGTTTCGGGTTGCCGCCCCATTGCCCCGCGTGGTCGAGCGCATAGGCGACGGCCAGCGCGCTGTCGTTCAGGAACTCGGGGTAGCGTACGTCGGGGTAGAGCCGGTAGTCCGCCACCAGGGTGAGCACGCCCCGCGCTGCGAGGGCTTCGCCGACGAACAGGTAGTCGGCACGCTCGCCGCTGTTCCACGAGCCTCCATAGAAAAACACTGCCACCGGCCAGCCCGCCGCAGGCGCTGTGGCCTTGGGCTGGTAGACGTCCATCTGCTGGCGCGGCAAGGTGCCGTAGGCCACGCCGTTGTGCACGGTGTGGCTGCCTTTGGATGTGACTGCGTTGAGCGTGCCGACGGCGGAGCAGCCGCTCAGCCAGGCCGCCAGCGCCAGGATGCCGGTGGCTTTCCATGCCACGCGGGCCCAGGAACGGTAGGGGTGTCTCAATCGCGCCTCCAGTAAGCGGCCGGCCGATCGATCGATCAATCGATCCACCGGCGCAGATGCGAAAGGCATCTGCCGGCGGATTATGGGTTGGGGCCTGGTGTCGAGGCCGTCGGAGACCGCGCCGCCGTGGGGCGGGGATCGCAGCCTTTTTAAGCGGCGGGGTGCGGCGCCGGGCGGCTCTTGGCCCGTATCAGTTGCTCGCGTCGGATGCCAGGACGGGCTGTGCACGATAGCTGGCCGTGCCGCCAGCCCAGGCCACGAGGCGGTCGATGTTGGGGTGCTTGCCGGGATGCGCGTGCGCGTCCGCCGTGTGCTCTGCGTACCACTCCAGGCCCAGGCTGGCCGCTGCGGGCGTGATGCTTCCACCGTAGAGGGTGGCCAACGCGCTGTAGACGGCAAGCGATCCGGCCTGGCCGGGCTTGTTTTCCAGCGTGGCGATGGTTTGCCCGTCAGCGCTCTGCAGGTGCAGCGCGGCAAGGTGGGCAACGGATGGTAGTTGCTGGAGGCGGGCGGAAAAGTTCATGAAAGCGATATCAATGAAAATGGCATCCAGCGCAATATCCATCAGCGCTGGATGCTATTGAATCAGGAGTAACGTTGGTTGCTTGGGGGAAGTGAAGGTTCGCGTGGAGCCTCCACGGTGGTGGCCCAAGCCCGGAGCGGTGCAGGCCGCCCGCTCCGAGGCCCGAGGTCACTTGCCCCAGGAGTCCTTCAAGCCCACGGCCAGGTTGAACACCGGTTTGCCGGCCGCGTGGTCCTTGCCGTCCGCGACGAAGTAGCCGTGGCGCTCGAACTGGAACTTGTCGTCCGGCTTCGCGTTCGCCAACGATGGCTCCACGATGGCCGTCACCACTTTGAGGCTGTCGGGGTTCAGCAGCGTCAGGAAGTCTTTGCCGCCGGCATCGGGCTGTGCATCGGTGAACAGGCGGTCGTACATGCGCACTTCGGCCTGCACGCCATCGGCCACGCCGATCCAGGTGATGGCCGCTTTCACCTTCACGGTGTCCGCGCCCGGGGTGCCGCTCTTGGTGTCGGGCACGACGGTGGCGAGCACTTCGGTGATGGTGCCGCTGGCGTCCTTGTTGCAGCCGGTGCATTCGATCACGTAGCCGCCCTTCAGTCGCACCTTGTTGCCGGGGAACAGGCGCTTGTAGCCCTTGGGCGCGACTTCTTCGAAGTCTTCGCGCTCGATCCAGACTTCCTTGCCGATGGTGAAGTGGCGCACCGGCGATTCAACGCCCTCGGGCGGGTGGGGCAGGGCGGGCAGGGTGCAGGGCTCCAAGTGGCCGGCGCCCATCACTTCGTCCCAGTTGGTCAGCACCAGCTTGACGGGGTTGAGCACGGCCATGCCGCGGTGGGCCTTGGTTTCCAGGTCTTCGCGCAGGCAGCCTTCCAGCGTGCTGTAGTCGATCCAGCTGTAGTCCTTGGTCACGCCGATGCGGTCGCAGAACAGGCGGATCGATGCGGGCGTGTAGCCGCGGCGACGCAGGCCGACGATGGTGGGCATGCGGGGGTCGTCCCAGCCTTGCACGATGCCGTTGTCCACCAGGTGCTTGAGCTTGCGCTTGCTGGTGATCACGTAGGTGAGGTTCAGGCGCGCGAATTCGTACTGGCGCGGCTGCGGCGCGGCGATGAGGCCGCCTTCGACCAGGCGGTCCATGAGCCAGTCGTAGAAGGGGCGCTGGTCTTCGAATTCCAGCGTGCAGATGCTGTGGGTGATGTGCTCCAGCGCGTCCTCGATGGGGTGCGCGAAGGTGTACATGGGGTAGATGCACCACTGGTTGCCGGTGTTGTGGTGCTCGGCATGCTTGATGCGGTAGATGGCCGGATCGCGCAGGTTGATGTTGGGCGAGGCCATGTCGATCTTGGCTCGCAGCACGGCGGCGCCGTCGGGCAGCTTGCCTTCGCGCATCTCGCGAAAGCGCGCCAGGTTTTCAGCGACGGTGCGGCTGCGGAAGGGGCTGTTGACGCCGGGCTTGCCGAAGTCGCCACGGTTGGCGCGCATTTCATCGGGGGTCTGCTCGTCCACGTAGGCGAAGCCGGTTTCGATCAGGTACTCGGCCGCGCGGTACATGAAGTCGAAGTAGTTGCTGGCGTAGTAGAGGTGGTCGGTGCCGTCGCTGCTGGCCTTCCAGTCGAAGCCGAGCCAGTGGACCGCGTCGATGATGGCGTCGACGTATTCCTGGTCTTCTTTTTCAGGGTTGGTGTCGTCGAAGCGCAAATGGCACACGCCGTCGTAGTCGGCCGCCAGCCCGAAATTCAGGCAGATGCTCTTGGCGTGCCCGACGTGCAGGTAGCCGTTGGGCTCGGGGGGAAAGCGCGTGCGGATCTTGGCCGGGTCGGGCTGTCCGGCCGCGTGGTGGGCCGCATCGCCGGGCGTGCCGCCCCAGCGGGCCTGGGCGTGGGTGCCCTTGGCGAGATCGCTCTCGATGATCTGGCGAAGAAAGTTGCTGGGCTTGGCCGCGGCGTTGGAGGAGGTGTCGATGGGGGCTGGGGAACTCATGGCGGCATTCTAGGCGGCGGTGCCCCATGCGTTACGGCGTGAAACACGGCGCGCTACGTCCGGAAACAACATCGGGGGTCATTTGTGCCATCCTTTCGGTCATGTGATGCGTTGAGCATCCACGGGGGCCTCGCCGATGGCGGCGGTGCCCAATCAAAGGAGATTTCCATGACACACAGCCGTTCACTCTCTGCCATGGCCGCCACAGCCGGCGTGGCGCTCGCCCTGCTGGCGGGCACAGGTGCCGCCCAGGCACGCGACATTTCCTGGTCCGTGGGCATCGGGGCCCCCGGGGTAGCGGTCGGTGTGGGCGGAGGCGGCTACCCGGTCGTGGTGGCCCCGCCCGCTTATTACCCACCCCCCCGTCCCGTGTACTACGGCCCCCCACCCGTGGTCTATGCCCCGCCCCCTGTCTATTACGCACCACCTCCCCGCCCGGTGTACTACGCACCACCGCCTCCGGTGGTCGTGGCCCCCTACGGTTACTACGGTGGCGGACGCCACTGGCACGGCCGGGGCCATGGCTACGGGCGTGACCGCGGTTACTACGAGCGCTGAACCTTTCCGCAGTGCTGGAGCGCACACCAGAACAACGGCCCTACGGGGCCGTTTTCTTTTGGGGGCCGCTTGCATAATTCAGCCGTCTGCGTTCGCCGCCCATGGCGACGCCTCGCCTGGAGTGTTGGCCCCGTGAAAACCGTTTTTGTCCTCAATGGCCCCAATTTGAATCTGCTCGGCACGCGCGAGCCTTCGGTGTACGGCGTGCAAACGCTGGCTGATGTCGAGACCATGTGTGCCCAAGCGTGCGATCGCCACGGCTTCGCGCTGCAGTTCCGCCAGAGCAACCATGAGGGCGAACTGGTGGACTGGGTCCACGAGGCAGGCCGGCTGCATGCTGCCGGCGAACTCGCCGGTCTGGTGCTGAACGCCGCGGCCTACACCCACACCAGTGTGGCCCTGCTGGACGCCGTGAAGGGCACGGGCGTGCCCCTGGTGGAACTTCACATCAGCAACGTGCATGCGCGCGAGCCGTTTCGCCACCATTCCTACCTGTCCAGCGCCGCGCGGGCGGTGATGTGCGGCTTCGGCGTGCAGGGCTATGTGCTGGCGATCGACGGACTGGCCGGGTGGTGAGCGAGTCCATGTCTGCTGGTGGTGGAATAGCTGGGATCGATGGGGTGGATCGGATGAAGAGCGCCGGCATGCCGGGCGCATCGAATGCCCCTGTCGAGGTGCAGCGGCTGCAGGCCCAGGCGACGCGCCACGCCACCCCTTGCGGAGACGGCGACTTGGTCTGGCACACCTGGGGCGAACCGTCTCCGGATCAGCCACCGCTGGTGCTGCTGCACGGCGGCAGCGGCAGCTGGACCCATTGGGTGCGCAACATCGAAGACCTGGTGGCCGCAGGCCGGCAGGTGTGGATACCCGACCTGCCGGGTTTCGGCGATTCGGCCCTGCCGCCGGTCGGTGCCGATGCCGACGCGCTGGTCGAGCCCTTGTATGAAGGCATGCGCGCGCTGTGGGGCCCGCAGCCGTGCGATCTGGTGGGCTTCTCGTTCGGCGGCATGGTGGCTGGGCTTTTGCTGGCCGATCATCCTGAATTGGCCCGCCAACTGGTAGTGGTGGGGGCACCGGCCATGGGCGTGGTACCGCACCGCCAGTTCGAACTGAAAGCCTGGCGCCACTTGCCTGCGGACCAGCAACCGGACGTGCACCGCCACAACCTGGCCGTGCTGATGCTGCAGGACCCGTCGCTCATCGAAGGACTGGCGCTCGGCCTGCATGTGGCCAACGTCATGCGCGACCGCATGCCGCGGCGCCGGCTGGCGCACACCGACATCCTCGCGCGTTCACTGCCCAAGGTGGCGTGTCCGGTGCATGCCATCTATGGCCGAAACGATGCGCTGTACAAGCGATGGATCGTGGAGCTGGAAGCGGCGTTCAAGGCCGTGGTGCCGGACTTTCGCGGCCTGGCCTTCATTCCCGAAGCGGGCCATTGGGTGCAGTTCGAGCAGCCCTGGCCGTTCATGGCGGCTTTGCTGGCAGCGCTTGAAGACGGAGCCCGGCCCTCGCAAGCAGGGCCAGCGGGGCAGGCGGCGCGATGAACGCCCAATCAGCGCCGACGGTGCCGCAGGTAGACGAGCGCGAGGTGGAGATCACCGCCATGCGGGCGCAAGGCGCGGGCGGCCAGAACGTCAACAAGGTGTCGAGCGCGGTTCATCTGCGGTTCGACATCGCGGCGTCTTCCTTGCCTGACGGGGTGAAGGAGCGGCTGCTCGCCCTGCGCGACAGCCGTATCACGCAAGAAGGCGTGCTGGTCATCAAGGCACAGCAGTACCGCAGCCAGGAAGCCAACCGGCTCGACGGCCTTGCGCGCTTGCAGGCGCTGGTGGCCAGCGTGGCGCAGCCCCCGCGTGTCCGCCGCGCCACCCGGCCGACCTACGGCTCCAAGCAGCGTCGGCTGGAATCCAAGAGCGTGCGGTCCGGCATCAAGGCGCTGCGCGGGCCGGTGCGGGACTGATCCGTTGGAGCGGGCCGGCAGGTCTGGTGAAGGCGAGGGGCAAACCCGGCGCAGGATGGGGGTGAACTCCCGCACCATGCGACACTCCAAACCGCTTCGCAACTCTGCAGAAATGCCTTCTGACGCCTATCGATGCTTGATCTGCCGCTCCCATTTTTGAACCGTCCCGCCGCGTCCCAGACCGCCTCTCCCTGGCTGCTCGTGCTCATGCACGGCGTAGGCAGCAACGAGGGCGATCTCTTCGGTCTGGCACCGCATGTCCCCCCGCAATTCCACGTCATCAGCCTGCGCGCGCCGCACACCATGGGCCCGAACGCGCATGCGTGGTTTGAGTTTTCCGTGCTGCCCGATGGAAGCCGGTCCATTCACGAAACGCAGGAAGCCGCCAGTCGCTCGCTGGTCGCGCTCACCGTGGAGGCAGCGGCCGCGCAGCTGGGCGTGCCGCCGGAGCGGGTGGTGCTGGGCGGTTTCAGCCAGGGCGGCATCATGGCGCTGTCGATGCTGCTCACGCGGCCCGAACTGCTGCATGCCGCCATGGTGTGGCACAGCCGGCTGCTGCCCCAGGCCCTGCCTTTTTCGGCCTCGGCCGAGGCCCTGAGCGGCAAGCCGCTGTGGGTGAGCCACGGCGTGCAGGACAACGTGATTCCCCTCGCCAGCGCCCATGCGATCCGGGACCATGCCCAGGGGCTTTCGCTGGACCTGACCTACCGTGAATACCCCGGCGCGCACGAGATCCGCCCCGCGGAGTTGGCCGACGCCATGGCTTGGCTCGGCGCTCTGAAGCCCGCGCCCCACACCGCGCCCAAAGCCGTCCCTTTGCACGGCTGAACCGGCCGACGACGCGGTTGCCCGTACCCGATGGGCGGGCATCCGTCATCGGGCAACTCCGTTATCCCATGCCGTCACACGGCGTTACGGCACTGCAGAGCCCATGGTTTCCAATCGACGGACCACTGCGGCCCATGCCGCAGATGGGTTCTCGAAACCAACGACAAGGATGAGTTGATGCCCGAACGTGAGACGGTGGAATTGCGGCCCGCGCAGGAGGCTTCGCGCGCCTGGATTCCGGTGGTGCTGATCGCGGGTGCGCTGGGCGCTGGCGCCGCGTGGTGGTTCTGGGGGCGCGCGGCCTCCGAGCCGACCCCCTTGCCGCCGGTGGCCGGCCAGGCAGCGTCCGAGCCCGCTTCGGCTCCGGCCTCCGCCGCGTCTGGCCCTCTCCATCCGATGGAGGCCGTGCAGCCGGCGGATGCGTCGCTGCCCTCGATGGCGGAGTCGGACCGCAGCATCGCGGATGCGGTCACGGGATGGGTGGGCGCGGAGTCCGTCGCGTCCCTGCTGCGCATCGATGGGTTCGTTCAGCGTGCGGTGGCCACGGTGGACAACCTCCCGCGCCAGAGCGCTCCCGCCCGGATGTGGCCGGTGCAGCCGGCGTCGCAGCGTTTTCTGGTGGATGGAGAGGGCAGCGACAACGAGACGATTGCCGCCGCCAACCCGGCCCGCTACCGCGCTTTCGTCATGCTGGCCGAAGCCATTCCGCAAGACCAGGCCGTCGCGCTGTATGCCCGGCTCTACCCGCTATTTCAGCAGGCGTATGAAGAGCTGGGCTTTCCACGCCGCTACTTCAACGACCGGCTGGTGGCCGCGCTGGACCACCTGCTGCAGGCGCCCGAGCCGGCTGGCCCGGTCCGCGTGCAGCTCACCAAGGTGACCGGCGAGGTGCCTTCGACGCGCCCCTGGGTGCGGTACGAATTCGCGGAGCCGAAACTGCAGGCCCTGTCGAGCGGCCAGAAAATCCTGGTGCGCATGGGCGTGGAGAACGAGCGGCGGATGAAGACCGTGCTGTCCGAGTTGCGCCAGCGGGTCGCCACGGGCGAGATGGCGCGCAAGCCCTGAGCGGCGTTGACCCTACCGGATCGGCTCCCATAGCGCGACCTTTGTCGGGCAGTGGGCAGCGGGCAACGGGAGCCGACGACTCAAGCCGCCTTTTGTTGAGAATGATTTGCTATTAAAAATATAGCAACGAAGGCATATTAAACGTCGGCAGGAAGCCGATTCGGCTCCAACCATTCGCGGTGAAAGAACGCATCCAGCGCCGGCATCAGTGAGGGAAACTCGCTCGCGAACGTTTCCAGGTCCACGAAGTACGCCTCGCACGCCACCGCGAAGAATTCCGCTGGGGCGGTTGCTCCATAGGCGTCCAGCCACGGCCATTCGCCGCCAAAACGTTCGGCGATGATCACCCGCTCGCGAAACGCGTCGTAGGCCGGCTGCCATGCGGCGCGCCAGGCCTGGCGTGCGGCCTGGGCGCTGGGCGCTCCCAGAAACCCCGAGGGCAGCGGCGGAAAGCCGTCGGCGGCGCCGTTGTGCATGTCCAGCTTGTGCACGAACTCGTGGATGACCACGCTCATGCCCCGGTCGGTGCCGCGACCGGCGCTGTCCACGGCCGGCCAGCTCAGCATGACCGGGCCCTGGTGCATCGCCTCGCCCAGCAGCACCTCGGTGTAGTCGTGCACCACGCCCGCCGCGTCGGTGGACTGACGGCGTGCGACGGCCTCGCCGGGGTGCACCACGATGCCCACGAAATCGCCGTACCAGTCGAGGGCCTGCGCCGGCGGGCCCCAGTGCAGCAGCGGCAGGCAGGCCTGCGCCGCGATGGCGACCGCCATGGCATCGGTCACCACCAGGCCGTGGGCGCCGGTGAATTCCTTGCGCTGCAGGAAGAGGGCGCTCAGGGCCCGGAGCTTGGCCTGGTCGTGCAGGGGCAGGGCGGACAGAAAAGGATAGCGCTGCAGCGTCTGCAGCCAGAGCGTGGCGGAGATCTCCGGCACGGGGGCGACGGCCGCGCGCACGCGGTGCCAGAGTTTGTTCCAGAGAGCAGGCATGAAACGAGCGGAAGGCCTGCTTGCGCACTCCCGGCCAAAAAATGAGATGCCGTCTACATGGGGACGGCGCTGAGCCGTTCCAAGCCCCGCCCGGGCGACAGGCGCAGCACCTCGGCGCGCGGTGGGTGGGCGGCAGCGTCCCAGTCGCTCAGCACCACGCGCTGCAGGCCAGTGCCGAGCGCATGCACGGCCGGGCGGTGGGTGTGGCCGTGCACCAGCGTGTGGGCGCCGGCGGCCCGAAGCCACGCTTGCGTCGCGGGGCCGTCCAGGTCGGCATAGGTGGCATCGCCCGCCTGCTTGCGCGCCTCGCTCTGCTCGCGAATGCCGCGCGCCTGTTCGCGCCGCACGGCCAGCGGCTGGGACAGGAATCGCTGCTGCCATTCGGCGCTGCGCGCCTGCAGACGAAAGCGCTGGTAGTCCACGTCGTCCAGGCACAGCAGGTCACCGTGGCTCAGCACCGTGCGCTCGCCGGCAAATTCCAGCACCGTGGGATCGTGCAGGCCCGTCATTCCGCACTCGGCCAGAAAGCGGCTCCCGATGAGGAAGTCGCGGTTGCCGTGCATGAAGAAGACCGGGCGGCGGCGCGCCGCTTCGCGCAGCACGGCGCAGCACTCGGCCTCGAACGCGCCGTCGGCATCGCCCGTGCAGTCATCGCCCACCCACACTTCGAACAGATCGCCGAGGATGAAGACCGCGCTGGCCTCGGTGCTCTGCAGGTAGCGGCGCCATGCCTCGAAAGTGGCGGGCTCGCTGGCCTGCAGATGCAGGTCTGAAATGAATTCGACCGTGCGCCAGTCCGAAGGAGCGGCAAGCTCCTCGAACCGGGGCACGGTCGTGGTCACGGGCGAGCGGTGGTGGGTGCGCCGCGGTCGCCGCGATTAAAGCGCGACGGCCTTCTCGATGATGACGTCTTCCTTCGGCACGTCGTCATGGAAGCCCTTGCGGCCGGTCTTCACGGCCTTGATGGCATCGACCACTTCGGTGCCCTTGACCACCTTGCCGAACACGGCGTAGCCCCAGCCCTGAGCGGAAGGCGCGGTGTGGTTCAGAAAGCCGTTGTCCGCCACATTGATGAAGAACTGGGCCGTGGCCGAGTGCGGGTCGCTCGTGCGGGCCATCGCCACGGTGTAGTTTGCGTTCTTCAGGCCATTGTTGGCTTCGTTCTCGATCGGGGCTTCGGTGCCCTTTTGGGTCATGCCGGGCTCGAAGCCGCCGCCCTGGACCATGAAGCCGGGGATCACGCGATGGAAGATCGTGTTGTCGTAGTGGCCCTTCTTCACGTAGGCGAGGAAGTTCTCGGTTGACTTGGGCGCCTTTTCAGCGTCGAGTTCGAGGGTGATGACGCCGTGGCCGGCGATGTGCAGTTCGACTTGGGGGTTGCTCATGGGAATGGATTCCTTGGGGTCTGTCGGGAGAGGCGCCGTGGCTGGGCTTACTTGACCACGGTGGCGGAGTTGATGAGCACGGGCGTGGTGGGCACGTTCTGGTGCATGCCCTTGTTGCCCGTGGACACGGCCTTGATCTTGTCGACCACGTCGTTGCCCGAGATCACCTTGCCGAACACGGCGTAGCCGTTGCCTTCGGAGGTGGCGTTGAGCATGGCGTTGTCCTTCACGTTGATGAAGAACTGCGAAGTGGCCGAGTCCGGGTTGCCGGTGCGGGCCATGGCAATGGTGTAGTTGTCGTTCTTGAGGCCGTTGTTGGCCTCCAGGGCGATCGGTGGCTTGGTGGGCTTTTGCTGCATGTCGGGCGTGAAACCGCCGCCCTGGATCATGAAGCCGTTGATCACGCGGTGAAAGACCGTGCCGTCGTAGTGCTTGTCCTTCACATAGGACAGGAAGTTGTCCACCGTCTTGGGGGCCTTGGCGGGGTCGAGCTGGACCACGATGTCGCCCATCGACGTGGCCAGTTTCACCTTGGGGGCGGCCGCATCCTGCGCCTGAGCGGGTGCTACTGAAACGATAGCTGCCAGCGCAATGCTGGCAAGCGCCAGGGTCGAATTTCTTCTGGAAATCATCCAATCACTCCTTCGAAAAATATCTGCCATTGATTGCCCTTGCGCGTCCAGTATTGGCGCTTGACGGGGCCGGTGCGTGCACCTTCGATGACTTCGCCGAACGTTACCACCATGGTGTCGGAGGCATCCGTCCAACGCAGCAGGGTCTTGTCCTTGAGCTGGATCGGCCGGCCGCGCAGCGCGCGCGTTTCGGCACTCAGTTGCTTGGAAAACTCCTGGAGCGGCATCTTGCCGTAGCTCTGGAACGTCGGCGCGTAAAACCCCATCAGCCGCTGCAGATCGCCTTGCGACTTGGCCGTGCGCCAGGCATCGAGCACCGCGTCGAACGCCTTGCGGTCGGCCTGCACGGCGTGTGGCTGCACCCACTGCAGTTGCCGGGCGATGACCACGGGCGTGGAGCGCGGCTCCACCGTGCGCAAGATGCGCTCCAGGTCGGGGTTGGCGAGGGCCAGGCAGCCGTCGGTGGCCAGCGGCGCGCGCGAGAACTGGTCCGGCGGCGTGCCGTGCAGCCAGATGCCGCTGCCCGTCTTGCCGCGGCTCTGGTCCAGCGGATTCGGATAGTTGATGGGCAGGGCGCCCGCGCCGTAGAAGTCCTTGAGCGTCGCGGGATCGAGGCGGCTCGTGATGAAGTAAACGCCCAGGGGGGTGCGCTGGTCGCCTTCGATCAGCTTTTCGATGCCGAGCTTGCCCACCGAGGCGTAGTAGTCAGCCACCAGTTCCAGCCCGTTCGGCGTGTTCTCGAACAGATACAGCCGCGAGCGCGATGCGTCCACCGCGATGGCATGGCGTGAGCGCAGTGACAACTCGATGAACTGGGCCGGAATGCTGCGCACCTGGGGGCGCACGCGCAGCGCATCGGTGCGCTGGCGCGACTCGGCTCGCAGCTCGGCCAGGATGTCGGCGGCCTCTTGCGGCGGCGTTGAATCGCCCTGGCCGGCGGGCACGTCGCCCATCTGGCGCAGCGGCCGCGTGCGGGCGGAGAGCAGATCGCCCAGCGCCAGTTGGGCGAGCTGAAAGTTGGGATGGTCGCGCACCAGGCTCTCGGCCTTGGTCAGCGCTTCGCGGCCTTTGCCTTCGCCGGTCAGGCGGTACACCTCCATAAGGCGCTTTTCGGCCTGGCCATCGACGAGCGGGGTGGGCCGCACCGGCGCCGTGCGCGCGTTCTTGCCGACGGCACGCAGCTTGTCGCCCTGCGCATGGGCCGGCAGCGCAGCCGCCGCCAGCAGCGACAGCGCCATGCCCGCCGCAATGCCGCGGCTCCAGGGGGAACGTCCCGCAGGCATCCGGGGCGTCAAGCGAGTGCGATTGCGGCGCGGCGCGCCTGCAGAGGGCAAGGGGACATCCCGGTCGCGAAAGCGATAGGCCGCATCACCGAACAGGCCGCCATCAACCGCCGGTGGCTTCGCGAACGATGGCCCACTGGCCGCCGGTGTTGACCAGGTCCAGGGTCTTGCGGCTGTTCACGCTGTAGCTGCCGGAGCTGTAGCCCTGGCGAAAGCGTGCCTGGGCCTTGCTGCCGTTCACCGATACGCGCAGATCGCTCACGCTGACGTTGATCTTGGCGCGGCCGACGATGCGGTCGCGGCGCTCTTTTTCCCACGCGGCGTGGCTTTGCTTGCCGTTGGGGGCGTAATTCTTGTCGTAGGCGGCCAGGTAGGCGTTCATGTCCTGGCTTTCCCAGGCCTTGGCCCAGGCGTGCACTGCTGCGGACACGTCTTTTTCGGCGGTAGCGCTGGAGGTGCTGGAGCCGGTCGTCGCGGCAGCCGGCGCAGGCGCGGGCGTTGGAGCAGGTGCTGGTGCGGCCGCCACGGGAGGCGCGGCCGGGGTCGGCGCTGGCGAAGGTGCGGGAGACGGAGCGGCGGTGACCGGAGCCGGGGCGGGCGCGGGGCGGGGTGCTGCGGCGGCCACGGGCGTGGCGGCGGCGGCTGGGGCCTTCGCGGTCGAGGCCTTGGGGTCGGTGGAGAACAGGTCGCGGATCAGGGCCAGCTTGGGCTTGACCGAATTGGCATGCGTGGCATCCAGTTGCAGCGCCTTGTTATAGGCCTGGCTGGCCAGCTTGGCGTAGATGTCGCCCAGGTTTTCATGCGCGGTGGCATAGCTGGGGTTGGTGCGGATCGCCATCTCGAGCGCGGTGCGCGCCTTGTCCAGCTGGTTCTGGTTGGCGTACAGCACGGCCAGGTTGTTGTAGGGCTCGGGCAGCTCGGGATAGTCTTCGGTGAGCTTGGTGAAGGTCGCGACCGCTTCAGTCTGCTTGCCCGAATCCGCCTGGGCCACGCCGCGCAGGAAGCGCAATTGCGGGTCGCGCGGGTTGGCGGTGAGGCGCTGGTCGGCCTTGGCCAGCGCGTCGGCGGGCTTGCCGGCCTTCAGCAATTGGGTGATGTCGGCGTAGTCGTCCGCATGGGCCAGCGGGGCACCCAGCAAGGCCGACAGGGCAATCAGGCGCAGGAGATGGGCAACGGTGCGTTGTGGGTGCTTCATGGGCGGACGGAGTGGTTGGAGGTGTCAAGCCGTAACGGGGGCTTATACTGCGGCGGATTGTAGCTGAGGGGTTTGTCATGCCGGTACGCTGTTGCCGCTCCTGATTTTGCTGGTGCGCACCGCCGCGCACAGCCCTTCCGAGAGGCTCCCGCCTCTTTGCGCAGCCCCTGCCCGGGCGCCGGCTGCACCACCCATCCCCTTGACTGACCTTCCATGAGTTTGCGTATCTACAACACGCTGTCGCGTGCGCTGGAGCCTTTTTCCCCGCTGGAACCCGGACATGTGCGCATGTATGTCTGCGGCATGACGATCTACGACCTGTGTCACATCGGGCACGCCCGGATGATGATGGCCTTCGACGTCGTGCAGCGCTGGCTCAAGAGCAGCGGCCTGCGCGTGACTTATGTGCGCAACATCACCGACATCGACGACAAGATCATCCGGCGTGCGGTCGAGCGCGGCATCACCATCCGCGAACTGACCGACGAGATGATCGTGGCCATGCACCAGGACATCGGCGCGCTGGGCATCGAATCGCCGTCCATCGAACCGCGTGCCACCGAATACGTGCCGCAGATGCTCGCGCTGATCGGCGCGCTCGAAGACAAGGGCCTGGCTTACCGCGCCAGCGGCGGCGATGTGAACTACGCAGTGCGCAAGTTCGCGGGCTATGGAAAGCTGTCCGGCAAGTCGCTCGATGAGCTGCGCGCCGGCGAGCGCGTGGCGGTGGCCGACGGCAAGGACGACCCGCTCGACTTCGTGCTGTGGAAATCTGCCAAGCCCGAAGAACCGCCCGAGGCCAAGTGGGAAAGCCCCTTCGGCACCGGCCGCCCCGGCTGGCACATCGAGTGCTCGGCCATGAGCTGCGCGACCCTTGGCGAGAGCTTTGACATCCACGGCGGCGGCGCCGACCTGCAGTTTCCGCACCACGAAAACGAGATCGCCCAGAGCGAAGGCGCCACCGGCCAGCCCCTGGCGCGCTTTTGGGTGCACAACGGTTTCGTGCGCGTGGACAACGAGAAGATGAGCAAGTCGCTCGGCAACTTCTTCACCATCCGCGACGTGCTGGCCAAGTACGACGCCGAAACGGTGCGCTTCTTCATCGTGCGCGCCCATTACCGCAGTGCCCTCAATTACAGCGACGCGCATCTGGACGACGCCCGCGCCGCGCTCAAGCGCCTGTACACGGCCCTGAGCCTGGTCGCGCCGCAGCCGGTGACCGAAATCGACTGGAACGACCCCTATGCCGCCCGCTTCAAAGCTGCAATGGACGAGGACTTTGGCACGCCCGAAGCCGTCGCCGTGCTGTTCGATCTGGCGGGCGAGGTCAACCGCACGCAGTCTTCGCAGACCGCCGGGCTGCTCAAGGCGCTGGCGGGTTGCCTGGGCCTGTTGCAGGGCGATCCGCAGGCTTTTCTGAAAGCCGGCGCCACGCTCGACGAGGCCGCCATTCAGGCGCAGATCGCTGCGCGCGCCGCCGCCAAGGCCGCCAAGGACTTCGCCGAGGCCGACCGCATCCGCAAAGCCTTGCTGGAACAAGGCATCGTCCTCAAGGATTCCGCGACGGGAACCACCTGGGAGGCTTCGCAGTGAGCAGGTTTGGGTTGAATTGGCCTCTGGCGCAGATGGGATAAGCGGTGGCAGCTACGAAAAAGATAGCGGGCGATGCGCCCGAGCTGATCGCGCCCGCGTACTGGGCCGAGGCGTGCAAGCACCTCGTCAAGAAAGACCGCGTCATGAAGCGGCTCATCCCCGAACTGGGCGATGTGGCGTTGCGCCAGCGCGGCGACGCCTTCACCACCTTGGCGCGCAGCATCGTCGGCCAGCAGGTGTCGGTGGCCTCCGCGCAGAAGGTGTGGGACCGCTTTGCAGCGCTGCCCCGCACCATGACGCCGGCCAGCGTGCTCAAGCTCAAGGTGGACGACATGCGCGGCGCGGGCCTGTCCGCCCGCAAGGTGGACTATCTGGTCGATCTGGCGCTGCATTTCGACAGCGGCAAGCTGCACGTGAAGGACTGGGACGCGATGGACGACGAAGCCATCACGGACGAGCTGATCGCCATCCGTGGCATCGGCCGCTGGACGGCGGACATGTTCCTCATCTTCCACCTGGCCCGCCCTAACGTGCTGCCGCTGGATGACACCACACTGATCCAGGGCATCAGCCAGCACTATTTCTCGGGCGATCCCGTGAGCCGCAGCGATGTCCGCGAAGTGGCCGAGGCCTGGAAGCCCTGGTGCAGCGTGGCGAGTTGGTATATTTGGCGGTCGCTCGCCCCGTTGCCGGTGGACTATTGACGCCCTCGCGGGAGGACGCGGCAACCGATGCTGCGTCCGTGCCCGTGGAGCTGGCCTGAACAGGGCGAGGAGCCCAAGGAGAATTACGTTGGCGAAAAAAACCTTTCTGGATTTCGAGCAGCCGATTGCCGAGCTCGAGGGAAAAATCGAAGAACTGCGCTACGTGCAGACCGAAAGCGCGGTCGATATTTCGGAAGAAATCGACCAGCTCAGCAAGAAGAGCCACCAGCTCACCAAGGACATCTACAGCGATCTGTCGCCCTGGCAGATCACCAAGATCGCCCGCCACCCCGAGCGCCCCTACACGCTCGACTATGTGCGCGACATCTTTACCGACTTCGTCGAGCTGCACGGCGACCGCCACTTCGCCGATGACCTGTCCATCGTGGGCGGGCTGGCCCGCTTCAATGGACACGCCTGCATGGTGCTGGGCCACCAGAAGGGCCGCGACACGAAGGAGCGCGCCGCGCGCAATTTCGGCATGAGCCGCCCCGAGGGCTACCGCAAGGCCCTGCGACTCATGAAGACCGCCGAGAAGTTCAAGCTGCCCGTGTTCACCTTCGTGGACACGCCCGGCGCCTATCCCGGCATCGACGCCGAAGAGCGCGGCCAGTCCGAAGCCATCGGCCGCAACATCTTCGAGATGGCGCAGCTGGAAGTGCCCATCATCACCACGGTGATCGGCGAGGGCGGCTCTGGTGGAGCGCTGGCCATCAGCGTGGCCGATCAGGTCGTCATGCTGCAGTACTCCATCTACTCGGTCATCAGCCCCGAAGGCTGCGCGTCCATCCTCTGGAAGACCAGCGACAAGGCGCAGGATGCCGCCGACGCCATGGGCATCACGGCGCATCGCCTGAAGGCCCTGGGCCTCGTGGACAAGATCGTGAGCGAGCCCGTGGGCGGCGCCCACCGCGACCACAAGCAGATGGCCGCGTTCCTCAAGCGCGCCCTGGGCGATGCGTTCCGCCAACTGGCCGACCTGAAGACCAAAGAACTGCTCGACCGCCGCTATGAGCGCCTGCAGAGCTATGGCCGCTTCACCGACACCAAGGCCGAAACGCGTTGAATCTCCGGTTCGGCAGCGACCCGCTGCCGGCGTGAACCCTGCGGCCCTTCGGGGCCGTTTTCATTGGTGAGAGCCGCTACACGCTCTTAAAGGAACAGGCCCTTTGCATGACGCAGTCCTTCGATGCCGCCATGGACGCTTTCGCGCCGGCCCTGCCGCTGTCGGTGGCTTTCAGTGGCGGGGCCGATTCCACCGCGCTGCTGCTGGCCTGCGCGGCCCGGTGGCCTGGCCAGGTGCATGCCTTTCATGTGCACCACGGCTTGCAGGCTGCGGCCGACGACTTCGAGCGCCATTGCGCCGCGCTGTGCCTGCGCCTGGCGGTGCCGCTGCACGTGGCGCGGGTGGATGCCCGCCACGCGGCGGGACAAAGCCCGGAAGATGCGGCACGCCGCACACGGTATGAGGCTTTTTCGACCCTGGCGCAATCAACACGCCGGCACATTGCTATAAAAACAATAGCATTGGCCCAGCATGCGGACGATCAGGTCGAAACCCTGCTGCTGGCACTGTCGCGGGGTGCCGGGGTGCCGGGCCTGGCGTCCATGCCGATGCATTGGCAGCGTGACGGCTTGGCTTGGCATCGCCCCTTGCTGCGCGTGGCGGGCGCGGAGGTGCGCGCCTGGCTGATCGACCGCGGCGAGTCCTGGGTGGAAGACCCCACCAACGGCGACGAACGCTACACGCGCAATCGCATCCGCCACCGCCTGCTGCCGGCGCTCGACGCCGCATTTCCCCAGTTTCGCGACACCTTCGCCCGCAGCGCCGAGCATGCGGCGCAGGCCGACGAACTCCTTCATGAGCTGGCCGAAGCCGATCTCGCGGCCGTCGGCGTGCCGCCTCGCCTGGCGGCGCTGCAGACGCTGAGCCGTGCCCGGCAGGCGAACGTGTTGCGCCACTGGCTACGGACGGCACACGCCACCACGCCGGCAGCGGCGCAGCTCGCAGAGCTTCTGGACCAGATCGCAGCGTGCACCACGCGCGGGCACCGCATCCGCATCAAGGTCGGCCGCGGCTTCGCGGTGCGCGAGGCCCAGGTGCTCGGTTGGTACAATTCCTAGGTTTTGGTCCCCATCCCTGCACGAACAACGGCGGCGCGCCAGAACAACTTTCTCCCTTCCTCAGCGCCGGCTTTCGTTTCGTCATTCCAGATATCCAATGGCACTGATCGTTCATAAATACGGCGGCACGTCGATGGGCTCCACGGAGCGCATCCGCAACGTCGCCAAGCGCGTGGCCAAGTGGGCGCGGGCCGGCCACCAGATGGTCGTGGTACCCAGCGCCATGAGTGGCGAAACCAATCGTCTGCTCGGGCTGGCCAAAGACCTGGCCCCTTCGCGTGCCACCGATGCGTACCACCGTGAACTCGACATGCTGGCCTCCACCGGCGAGCAGGCGTCCTCCGCGCTGCTGGCGATCGCGCTGCAGTCCGAAGGCATGGAATCGGTGAGCTACGCCGGCTGGCAGGTGCCGATCCGTACCAACAGCGCCTATACCAAGGCTCGCATCGAATCCATCGACGACCAGCGCGTGCGTGCCGATCTGTCCGCCGGCAAGGTCGTGATCGTCACGGGCTTTCAGGGCATCGACGAACACGGCCACATCACCACGCTGGGCCGCGGCGGCTCCGACACCTCGGCCGTCGCCGTGGCTGCCGCCATGAAGGCCGCCGAATGCCTGATCTACACCGACGTGGACGGCGTGTACACCACCGATCCGCGCGTCGTGCAGGAAGCGCGGCGCCTGGCGACCGTCAGCTTCGAAGAGATGCTCGAGATGGCCAGCCTGGGCAGCAAGGTGCTCCAGATCCGCTCGGTGGAGTTCGCCGGCAAATACAAGGTGCCATTGCGCGTGCTGTCCAGCTTCACGCCGTGGGACATCGATATCAATGAAGAAGCCCGCTCCGGCACGCTGATCACTTTTGAGGAAGACGAAAAAATGGAACAAGCCGTTGTATCCGGCATCGCATTCAACCGCGACGAGGCCAAGATCTCCGTGCTGGGCGTGCCCGACAAGCCCGGCATCGCCTACCAGATTCTGGGCGCCGTGGCCGATGCGAACATCGACGTCGATGTGATCATCCAGAACCTCAGCAAGGACGGCAAGACGGACTTCAGTTTCACCGTGAACCGCTCGGACTACGCGCGCACCGTGGACCTGCTCAAGGAAAAGGTCGTACCTGCGCTGGGTGCCCAGGAAGTCGTCGGTGACGCCAAGATCTGCAAGGTGAGCATCGTCGGCATCGGCATGCGCAGCCATGTGGGCGTGGCCGCCAAGATGTTCCGCGTCCTGAGCGAAGAGGGCATCAACATCCAGATGATCTCGACCTCGGAAATCAAGACCTCCGTCGTGATCGACGAGAAGTACGTGGAGCTGGCCGTGCGCACTCTGCACAAGGCGTTCGAACTGGACCAGCCACCGGCCTGAACGAGGAAAAAGCGCCTTTAATCTGAGGCATAATAGCGGGATTGGAAACGTGACCGAGTGGCCGAAGGTGCTCCCCTGCTAAGGGAGTATGGGGTGTAGAGCCTCATCGAGGGTTCGAATCCCTCCGTTTCCGCCAGAGCAAGAAAAAGCACCCGAAACCGGGTGCTTTTTTTTCGCCTGCACGAACTCGGAAATTTGATGTCAGCGATTCCCAGTTCGGTCGTTGGCCCTCGCAAATTGACCTGAATCAATCCAATTGCCGCGATTGCGCGCCGTCTGACAGCTTTGCAATCCTCGGGATGGCGCTACCGCGTGAAGGGCGTCCTTACAACGGAACTGCAGCAGGCATTCCGCTTGCGAGCACGACCTGAAGAGGAGCTTCTCATGAACCCGACCACGACCCACACTTCGCAAACCGCACCGGACTCCGATCTCGCGGAACAGGCACGTCCCGGCCACGGCGTCCCATCCCAAGACCCCGCGCCTGCAGCGCAATATGCCCTGTCTCGAGAAGAGGCGGAGCGCGAATCCAATTCTTCCCTGATGGGTGGCGGTTTCATGGCGGGGGCTGCCGCGGGTGCGGCCGTAGGTGCGGCAGTGGCCGGGCCTGTCGGCGTGTTTGTCGGCAGCACTGTTGGCGCCGTCGCTGGTACCTTTGGCGGCGCCGCTGCCGGGAAATTGGTAGAGCCAGCACGTACCGAGGAGGACGCAGAAGCTGCGCCGGTGTCTGAGAAAACTGTCAATAGTTTGCCGGCGCGATGAGCCGTCAAGCGTGTCGATCCTTTTGTAGACCACCAGCCATAAAAAAAGGCAGGGTGAATGTGTCCAACGCGCGCGCGCCAACCACAAACGCCTTTGCCGCGAGTGGACACGGCATCGACCAAGACCCCGCCACCTGGCCAGGCGACGCGATGATAGTTCGGGGGATGTGATACAGCCTGTGAGATGCGGTAAGTGCGACCAGCGCATGTCAATTCGCGATCAATTGACGGCATCTTCTGCAGCGTCGTGACGTTCTGATGTGCTCACTTTGCACGCCGCAGCAAGGAATACAGTTCAGAAAAAGGCAGTTTCGCCGATGTTGCGTGCCGTTGATAAATGCGCTCCTTTGTCTGACAGGGCTTGCAGCCCTGTGTGCCTAACTTTCAGGAAGCACTTACCCATCAAACGAGGTTCATAATGAAACAGGTCGGCAACCCCCAGACTCCAGCGGCGACACAAACTGGAGCCCATGAGTCAGCTAGCAAACGGGACGAAAAACGAATTCTCTGGATCGCCTTGTGTGGCGTGGCCATCGTGGTCGCCGCCGTCGTTTTCTTCAACGTCAGAGGGCCCGACATGCCAACATCCCCAGGGCAGGGCAGCAATACGCCTTCAATGCAGCAGGGAGCCAATCAGACCGGCGGGCCGTCAGGCGACCCGACAACGCAAGGATCTGCACCTCAGCGTTCCGACACGCCAACACCGCAGGGCCGGGAAGCGATGGGTGCGCCCGTTGGAGCAGCCCCTTCTGCCGAATCGGCCGCGTCGAGGTAGCCACAACAGAAATGCCCATCAACGGCTTGAAAAGTATGTGAGAGAGGAGTCTGCCGCGTGGCTGCGGCAGGCTTCTCACGGCTACCTCTTAAAGCACGGGGCTTGAGAGAAGGGGCTGAGAGAAGTGAGAAGCGCGGGTGCGGGTAAAAAATAGACGCGGCTCTTGCGCTGGGCCGCGTCACGAATGAATTGCTAGGGAGCAGATGGCAGATACAGCGATGCTGCGTCGGTGGCGAGTGCGTTCAATCGCCCATCTCCCCCCAGTCGAAAATGCGCACCCGTCGTGTTGGCGATGGCGACATAGGCTGCAAAGCAATGGGCGGGAAGGGTGATCATGCCGATCGCATCGCCGGAAACGATATCGAACGCAGGGGGAGGCGGATCGGCGTCCAAAGTGAATCCGATGAGCAACATCGTGCCGTGGACACCCACTTTTCCGCCGGTGATCTCGATGCAGCCGACGGCGTTTTCCACCGTGTAGTCGTTGGTGGAGTAGGGCGCCTGTCCCGACAGCGCGACCACACGTACGCCGCGAGCCTTCACGACGCTGTAATCGGCCCAATCGGTCGATAGGTTCAAAGGTGTGAACTGTTGCATGAGGCCGCGGTGTCGCGCGCTCCTTGCTGGGTAGTTTTCCATGGGCTGGTGAATGGTTTTGCTTAAACGTGTGGAGCCCGCCGCGAGCTCCCCTTGGGTGAAAAGGAAGTGGCGATCAACGTTCGTTTTTTTGAGGCTGGGGCTTTGTGAAGCCGTTGGCGTCTGACGTTGCACTGGCGTCCAGCACTGAATTAATTGCACCTTCCATCGGCAAGAAAGCGCGTCGGCGCTGGGTGAATTGGTTTTTTTGGACGTTGTTGTTATGCATGGCTTATCTCCTCGTCTTGTGGGTCACAAACAGAAGCACCTTTGACCTTTTGGGTGCCTCGGAAGGTTGCGCTTTCACCACGTACTGAGGCGTAGGAGAACCCTGACTAGAGAGTCAGGCAGCGTTGCTTTGGTGTAACGAAGTGCGGTTTTCGTGACGTATGGTTAATTCTTTACGGATTCAAATCCGTGATGTAGCTGAATTTCATTTGCTGAAATCGAAAGTGATACCTGTCAAATTCGAATGCCAAGGTAGCGTTAATAGCAAATTAGCAACATTCCGTTCAGTGAAACGATATTTCTGTTGAGGATGGCTGTTTTGAATTTATGATTCACCCCGTCGGCACCTCCAGCCGACACCTCCCTTTCTTGCTCTTTAGCAAGTTTTAGCCCGCCTAGTGCGGGCTATCTTTTTTTGGGCTGTCAGCAGGCAGTAAGGGACATGTCCAAAATGGATTCCACCTGACGGGGGCATCGCCTCCCCTACGGAATCCGGGCTGTGACCAGGCCGCAATGCCTGCCCGACTTTGCCCGCCCTCGTGCGGGCATTTTCTTTTCTGCGTTGATTCAGCTTCGTCGACACAAGTCAGCAAAGCCAGAAAAGGTCAGAAAAGCCAAGCCAAGCTGCGCTGAGAGCAGCGCAACGACTTCAAACCATCAAAGCAAGCCTGACCCGCTCAGTCGTCGGCGGAGGCGCTCCAGCGGCTGCCCCAGTCGCGGGCTTGGTCGATGTTGCGGCGGTCCCGCTTGGTGGGCCGGCCTTCTTGCAAGCTGGCTGCGGGTTCAGGGGCCAGGCGGCGCTGCTCGGCGGCCTTTTCGCGTGCGGCGATGCTTTCCGCCGTTTCTTCGTAGAGCAATTGCGCCACTGGCGCCGGGCCGCGCATGCCGCTCAGCGCCCGCACGAGCACGGTGCGCTGCATTGGCCCTTGCTTCAAGGCGACGCTGTCGCCGGGGCGCAATTCGCGGGCAGCCTTGGTGGCCTGGCCGTTGACGGTGACACGGCCTTTGCCGATCTCTTCCACGGCTAGGGAGCGGGTCTTGTAGAAGCGGGCGCACCACAGCCATTTGTCCAGGCGCATCGATTCAGGAGCATTCATGCGGTGATTTTCTTCCGATCGGCGGGCGCTGGATTGTCGGAGGATGCCAACGGAAGCCGCACCACGGCGTCCAGCCCGGCAATGCGGGAGCCCTCCATGCGGTTGGACAACTCGATCTGCCCGCCCAGGGCCTGAACGATTTCCCGGCAGATCGCCAAGCCGAGGCCCGAGCCGGTGCGCACGTCGCCCGCGGAGAAGGGCTGGAACAGGCGCTGGGCCAGTTCAGCGTCGATGCCCGCGCCGGTATCGGCCACCGTCAACGCCGCATGGCGCCCATCCGTGCGCAGCTCGACCGACAGCACGCCGGACGGCGGCGTGTGGCGGATCGCGTTGTGCAGCAGGTTGCGGGTGAGTTCGCGCAGCATCCATTCGTGGGCTTGCACCGGCGCGGGATCGGTGTGGATGCCGAAGTCCAGATCGCGCTGGGCGATGAGCGGCGAAAGTTCGAGCGCGATGGCGCGCAGTTCGTCGTCCAGCCGTGTCACCGGGGGGGCGCTTTGCTGGCGCAGTTGCTCGACTTTGGCCAGCGCGAGCATCTGGTTGGCCAGCAGCGTGGCTCGCTCGACGGTGTCGCTGATTTCATGCAAGGCCTGCTCCGGCGGCGCATCGCCGCGCAGGGCCGATTGCACCTGCGTCTTGAGCACGGCCAGGGGCGTGCGCAACTGGTGCGATGCATCGCGCACGAAGCGTTTCTGGTGCGCCAGCAGGTGCGACAGCCGCAGCATGACGTGGTTCGTGGCCTCGATGAGCGGCTGCAGTTCACGCGGGGCGGCGGGGGCGGAGATGGGGCGCAAGTCGTCTTCGGGCCGGTTCTGCAGGCGCGCGCTCAACTGGCGCACCGGGCGCGTGGCTTGCTGTACCACCAGCACGACGATGACGGCGATGGCCAGCACCAGAAGCGCCTGGCGGGCCAGCGTGGTCCACAGAATCTGAAGCGCCAGGGTCTGGCGCAGTTCCAGCGTTTCGGCCACCTGGATCACCGCCATGCCGCGCCCCTGGGGCGTGGCCACGGGCTGCAGCAGCACGGCCACGCGGACCGGGCGACCGCGGAACTGGTCGTCGTAGAAGTCCACCAGCGCAGCGTACGGCGGGCGGGCGGGGATGGAGCCGTGCCAGAAGGGCAGCTCGTCGAACCCCGAAACCAGTTGCCCTTGCAGCGTGGACACCCGGTAGAACATGCGGCTTTGGTTGTCGGCCTCGAACGCCTCCAGTGCGGAGTACGGAACGATGGCGCGCAACTGCGCCGCGTCGTCGTAGCCCGTGACATCGATCTGTTCGCTGATGCTCTTGGCCGATGCCAGCAAGGTGCGGTCATAGGCCGTGTGCAGCGACGCCAGCGTCTGCCGGTACAGGCTGTGGGTGTTGTAGGCGATGAAGAGCGAAGCCGGCACGAGGATGCCCACCAGCAGCTGGCGGCGCAGCGAACGGGTGCGGGGGCGCGCTGCGGCGCGCTTCATGCATCGGCCTTGAGCAGGTAGCCCAGGCCGCGCAGCGTCATGAGCGTGAGGCCCGTGCCCACCAGCTTCTTGCGCAGGCGGTAGACCACGACTTCGATGGCCTCGTACTGCACGTCCAGCTGGCCCGGAAAGACCAGTTCGTACAGGCGCTCCTTCGTCACTGCGTGGCCGGGCTGGGCGAGCAGGGCGTGCATCAGCGCCAGTTCGCGCGGGGTGAACTCCATGACCTGGTCGCCCAGATAGATGGCGCCGCTATCTTTTTCATAGCGTATTGCCGCGATGTTGATTGCGCTGGAGGCCGATTTGGCTTCAGGTGCCTCGCCGGTTCTGCGCACCAGGGCGCGCAGCCGCGCTTCCAGTTCGTCCAGGTCGAACGGCTTGGGCAGGTAGTCGTCGGCGCCGGCGTTCAGGCCGAGCACGCGGTCGCCCACGGTGCCGCGCGCGGTGAGCAGCAACACGGGCGTGCGCAGCCCTTTGGCGCGCGCCTGCTGCAGCACTTGCAGGCCGTCCAGGCCGGGCAGGGTTAGGTCCAGCACCACCACGTCGGGGGCGCGTGCGGTCCATTGCGCGAGGGCGGCGCGGCCGTCGCCCAGGGCGGTCACTTCCATGCCCCGGCGGCTCAGGGAGCGTTGCAGCGTGGCCTGCATGGCCGGGTCGTCTTCCACGAGGAGCAGTTGCATGCGCGGCACCTTAGCACCGCTCGCAGCGGTCCCGAAGATGGGTGTTTACCCTGAGCGCGTGGACAGCCGTTTGACAGGAACGGCGCGCATCATCGGCCCGTTCGTACAACTAATAAGGAGACAACGATGCGTCGCGATACCTTCCTCAAATCCCTGGCGGCCCTGGCCGCTGCCGGCACGCTGCCCCTGTCGGCGCAGGCTGCCAATGCGGTCAAGATGATGCTGCCCGCCAACCCCGGCGGCGGCTGGGACACCACGGGCCGCGCCCTGGGCCGCGCGATGCAGGACGCCGGTGTGGCGTCTTCCGTCACTTACGACAACAAGGGCGGCGCGGCGGGTGCCATCGGCCTTGCGCAGTTCGTCAATTCCAGCAAGGGCGACCCGAACGCACTGATGGTCATGGGCGCCGTGATGCTGGGCGGCATCATTACCGGCAAGCCCCCGGTCAACCTGACACAGGCCACGCCGATCGCCCGGCTGACCAGCGAATACAACGTGTTCGTGCTGCCCGCGAGTTCGCCGTTCAAGACGATGGGCGAGGTCGTGGCGCAGCTCAAGAAAGACCCGGGCAGCGTGAAGTGGGGCGGCGGCTCGCGCGGCTCCACCGAGCACATCGCGGCGGCCATGATCGCCCGCGAAGCTGGCGTGGACCCGGCCAAGATCAACTACGTGGCGTTCCGTGGGGGCGGCGAGGCGATCGCCGCCATCCTGGGCGGCAACGTGACCATCGGCGGTGGCGGCTACAGCGAGATGGCCGAGTACATCAACACCAAGAAGATGGTGCCGGTGGCGGTGACTTCGGGCCAGCGCCTGAAGGGTTCGTCGGTGCCTACGCTGAAAGAGCAAGGCATCAACGTGGAGATCGGCAACTGGCGCGGCGTGTATGCCGCCCCGGGCATCTCCGCCGAGCAGCGCAAGGCCCTGATCGCCATGGTGGACAAGGCGCTCAAGAGCAAGAGCTGGGCCGAGTCGATGGAAAAGAACGACTGGACCCCTGCCTGGATGGCCGGCGACGAGTTCGGCACGTTCGTCGATACCGAGTTCGCCAGCCTGCGCGCCACCATGGTCAAGGCCGGGATGGTCTGACGGGCGTTCGTTCCCATCCTGCGGTGCCGCCCCTTCGCCGGGGCTGGGCACCGCGCCTTGCGCGGCCGCCGGGCCCCTAGCGCTGATCGATGCATTCCGGGCACGGTGGCCCCGGGGTGCCAAGGACATTGAGCATGCCGGAGCCAATCGTTTCCCCTTCTTCTCCTCCTTCGATGGATGCCGCCGCTGGTGCGGCGCCGGGCGCGCGGCTGCAGGCCGCCGTGGGCGCCGCCGTGGTGCTGACCGCCGCCGCGCTGGCCTTCGGCGCGCTGAGCATTCCGTCCAACGCCGGCTACGGCGGCGTGGGCCCCAACTTCCTGCCCTGGCTGGTGGCGGTTGTGCTGGCGCTGTGCGGCGCGGTGCTGGTGTGGGAGGCGCTTTCGGGCGGCTTTCGCTCCATGGATGACCCGGGCGGTGCGGCCAGTGCCAACAAGGCGGCGTTCGTCTGGGTGTCGGCCGGCCTGCTGCTGAATGCGGCGCTGATCGCCACGGTGGGCTTCATCCTGAGTTGCACGCTGTGCTACGTGCTGGCGGTGCAGGGCCTGCGCCGCGCTGCGGGCCAGCCCGCGGCCGGTAGCGCCCGCACCTGGGGCACGGATGTACTCACGGGGGCGCTGATCTCTGCGCCGGTGTATTGGATGTTCACGCAATTCCTGGCGATCAATCTGCCAGGGCTCACGCAGACAGGGTGGCTGTGATGGAAATTTTCGACGCATTGCTGGCGGGCTTCGCCACCGCGGCCACTCCGGCCAATCTGCTCTGGGCCCTGGTGGGCTGCGCACTCGGCACGGCCGTGGGCGTGCTGCCGGGCATCGGCCCCGCCGTGGCGGTGGCCATGCTGCTGCCGATCACGGCCAAGGTCGAAGTGACGGCCTCGATGATCTTCTTTGCCGGCATCTACTACGGCGCGATGTATGGCGGATCGACCACGTCGATCCTGCTGAACACGCCGGGGGAGACCGCGAGCATGGTCACCGCCATGGAGGGCAACAAGATGGCCAAGAGCGGCCGCGCGGGCGCCGCGCTGGCCACTGCGGCGATCGGCTCGTTCGTGGCGGGCACCATCGCCACGGTGGTGGTGACGCTGTTCGCGCCTTACGTGGCGGACTTCGCCGTGCGCCTGGGGCCGCCGGAATATTTCATGCTGATGGTGCTGGCGTTCACCACGGTGAGCGCGGTGCTGGGCAAGAGCACGGTGCGCGGCATGACGGCACTGTTCGTGGGCCTGGCCGCCGGCCTGATCGGCATGGACCAGATTTCCGGCGCGGCCCGCTACACGGCCGGCCAGCCCGAGCTGCTGGACGGCATCGACATCGTCTTGGTGGCGGTGGGCCTCTTCGCCGTGGCCGAGGTGCTGCATGCCGCGATGTACGAAGGCCGCGTGACCGAATCGCGCAACCGCATGGGCCGCGTGCACATGACAAAGCGCGACTGGAAGCGGTCCATCCCCGCATGGCTGCGTGGCACGCTGATCGGCACGCCGTTCGGCTGCATTCCCGCCGGCGGCACCGAGATCCCGACCTTCCTCAGCTACGCGATGGAAAAAAAGCTGGCCAAGGGCGAGGACAAGGCCGAGTTCGGCAAGGAAGGCGCGATCGAAGGCGTGGCCGGCCCCGAAGCCGCCAACAACGCCACGGTGACCGCCGCGATGATTCCGCTGCTCACGCTGGGCATTCCGACCTCCAACACCACGGCGGTTCTGCTGGGCGCGTTCCAGAACTACGGCATCAACCCCGGCCCGCAGCTGTTCACCACGTCGGCCACGCTGGTGTGGGCGCTGATCGCCTCGCTGTACATCGGCAACGTGATGCTGCTGGTGTTGAACCTGCCCATGGTGGGCCTGTGGGTCAAGCTGCTCAAGATTCCGAAGCCCCAGCTGTACGCGGGCATCCTGATCTTCGCCACGGTGGGTGCCTACGGCATGCGCCAGAGCGCTTTCGATCTGTTCCTGCTGTATGGCATCGGCCTGCTGGGTGTGCTGATGCGGCGCTTCGACTTCCCCACCGCCCCCGTGGTGGTGGGCATGATCCTCGGCCCTCTGGCCGAGGCCCAGATGCGCAACGCCATTTCGATCGGCGAGGGCAGCTGGTCCATCTTCGTCACGCGCCCGATGTCGCTGGCGCTGATGGTGATCGTGGTGGCCGTGCTGATCGTGCCCCGCGTGATGCGCGGCTGGGCCGCGCGCCGTCTGGCCGTGGCTACCGCCTGACGGGGGTGCGTGCCGTCAGCGGGGAGGCCAGGGTGGCCTCGCCGCTGGCAGGGCTTGCGCCAGCGGCGCCTGCCGTCGCCGCGGCGCTCGATTTGCGGCGACCCAGCCACAGGTAGAGGCCGCTGCCCAGCACGATGATGGTGGCGATGTCCAGCAAGGCCCAGATGATCTTCATCGGCATGCCGCCGTAATCGCCGAAGTGCAGCGGCTGCGACACCAGCAGCGCCGTCAGGTACCACGGCAACTTGGGAGCTGCGGTGACCTCGGCCGTCTTGGCATCCACCAGCACGGGCTGCAGCAGCCGCGAGGTGAGCGGCTCGTTGCCGCGCAGGAAGAAGGTGTGGTGGTGCGGGCTGGAATAGGACGTGCCCGGAAACGCGATGAACGACAGCTTGGTGCCCGGTGCACGGGCCAGCGCGGCGTCCAACGACTTCTGCACCGAAGCGCGCTCGGCCACGGGCGTCACCGCCTGGCCTTGATAAGGCGCCAGCAGCGCGCTCAGCTCGTCGTATTGCCAGTATTTGATGAGCAGGTCGGCCCAGGTGTTGATCATGCCGGTGCCGCCCACCACGAAGGCCCACACCAGCGTGACGATGCCCAGCAGGTTGTGCAGGTCCAGCCACTTCACGCGGGTGGAACGCTCGCGCCGCACTTCGCCGAAGCGCAGCTTGCGCATGAAGGGCGCGTACAGCACCACGCCAGTGACGATGGCCACGAGCAGCAGCAGGCCCATGAAGCCGAGGAACAGCTTGCCGGGCAGGCCGGCGAACAAGTCCACGTGCAGCTTGAACATCACGTACATGAACCCCTCGTCGAAGCGGGGCTGCGCCAGCACCTTCGCGGTGCGCGCGTCCACCGCCACCGAGCGGAAATCGTCCGTGGGGGCCGGCGTGGGCGTGAGCGTGGTGAACCACAGGTCGGTGCTGTCCTCGGGCTGCGAGGCGAACTGCACCACGCGGTCGGGGTGCTGCGCGCGCGCCACTTCCAGCACCCGGTCCAGGCTGACGTGGGGCGTGCCGGCCGGCATCGGCGGCGCTTCCACTTCCGTGCCGAGCAGGTGTCCGATCTCGTGGTGGAAGATGAGCGGCAGGCCGGTCAGGCACAGCAGCAGCATGAACACGGTGCAGACCAGGCTGCTCCACTTGTGCAGCCAGGTCCAGGTCTTGAGGGAGCGTGCAGTCAGCATGGTCGGGCGAGGGTTGGTGCGGTGCGGTGCGATGCGGTGTGTGTCGTGACGGCGTGGATCAGAAATCCACGCTGGCGCTCAGCGTGAACGTGCGGGGCGCCGCCACCACCAGGTAGCCGGAGCCTGGGTAGCCGCCGGCCGAGGCCCAGTAGTTGCGGTCGGTGGCGTTGTCCACGCGGGCGCGCAGGGTGACCAGGCGGCCGCTCCATTCGGTGGCGTAGCGCACGCCCAGGTCCAGGCGCGTCCAAGCGGGAACGCGCAGGGTGTTGGCATCGTTGGCGTAGGTGGCGCCGGTGCGCACCACGCGGGCATCCAGCGCCAGGCCTTGCGCGCCGGGCACGTCCCACTCGGCGCCCAGGTTGGCCTGCAGGCGCGGCACGCCGATCACGCGGTTGCCGTTGAGCGCGGCATTGCCGGTCTCGCGCTGCTTGGCGTCGAGCCAGGTCGCGCCGCCCAGCACGCGAAGGCCGCGCATGGCTTCGCCGTACACGTTCAGCTCCACGCCCTGGTGGCGGTCCTTGCCGGACGCGGTGAACACGTTGGCCCCATTCACGATGGCGCGCGGCTTGGTCGTGCTGAACAGCGCCAGCGAGCCGCCGATGCGGCCGGCGTCGTACTTGAGGCCGATTTCCTTTTGCTTGGCGACATAGGGCGACAACTGCTCGCCGCGGTTGACCACCGGCGTGCCGTTGGCCGTGGCGGGCGCGGCTTCGCCCTTGCTCAGGCTCTCGACGTAGTTGGCATACACCGACAGCTGCTTGCTGGCCTTGAACACGGCGCTGGCCAGCGGGCTGGTGCGGCTTTGCTCATAGCGGTTCGTGAGGGCCGAGGTGCCGTAGGCGTAGTCGGCGATGTCGAGCTTCTGGTGGCGCAGGCCCAGCGTGACGAGCACGGTGTCCTGCACGAACGACAGGGTGTCGCCCAGCGCGAAGCTGGTCATGCGCGTGCGGCCGTTCAGGTTGGGGTTGGCCAGCACGCCGCCGTATCCCGCGTTCGCGCTGAAGGCGGGCTGGGCGTAGGGCGTGTAGGCATACAGGCTGCCCGGGCGCGTGTTCAGGAAGTCGAACGCATAGGCGTTGTCCTTTTCCGCCTCGAAGTACGAAGCCGAGGCCACCCATTCGTGACCCACGCTGCCCGTGCGGGCCTTGCCGCGCACGCCGAGCTCGCCCGTGTTCACGCGGTCCTTGCGGGTGTTGTCGAAGCGGTAGGTGCTGCCTGCGCCCGTGGTCGAATCGTTCACGGTCAGGTTTGCCAGCGAGTTGGATTCTTCGCTGCGGCGCATGCCCCATGCGCCCCAGGCCGTCATGTCGGGGGTGATGTCCACTTCGCCGCGGAAAGTGCCGAACACATCGCGTTCGTTGGAATAGGTCCAGGGCTGCGAGAAGTTGGCCGAGGCGTCCGGTGCGGCCGGAATGAAATTGGCGTTCGCGCCGCTCAGCGACACATTGGTGCGCGTGCCCTTGAGCTTGTTGTCCTGCCAGCCGATGTCGCCCGACAGGCGCACGTCGCGGCTGCGCCAGTCCAGTCCCACCGACAGCAGGCCGAGTTGGTTTTTTTCATGGTCGACGGCCGTGTCGCCGTCGCGGTAGGCCGCGTTCAGGCGGATGCCGGTGCTCTGGTCGGGGCCGAAGCGGCGTGCAATATCAGTGGACACCATGCCGTAGCCGCCCGATCCCGTGCCCACGGTCACGCGCGACAGCGGCTCGTTCGGTGCCCGCTTGGGCAGCAGGTTGATCGCACCGCCGATGCCGCCGCCGTTGGGCGCCGCGCCATTCAGAAATGCCGAAGCGCCGCGCAGCAGTTCCACGCGCTCGAACAGTTCGGTGGCGATGTACTGGCGCGGCAGCAGGCTGTACAGGCCGTTGTAGGCCACGTCGTCCGAATCCAGCAAAAAGCCGCGGATGAAGTACGTTTCCTGGAAGTTGCCGAACCCGCGCGCCAGCCGCACGCCGGCATCGTTCTGCAGCACTTCGCCCACGCTGCGCGCCTGCCGGTCCTGAATCAGCTCATTGGTGTAGCTGGTGATGCTGAATGGCGTCTCCATCGCATCGCGCGTGCCCAGAATGCCGGCCCGCCCGCCACGCGCCACTTGGCCGCCGGGATAGGCGGGCGACAGGCCCTGTGCCGAAGCGTCGGCACTGGCGCCCACCGTCACGGTCGGCAGGGTCGGTGCATCCGCAGGCGCTGCCGCGGCCTGGGCGCTGGCATGGCCCGCGAAGGTGGCGAGGGCCATTGCGACGGCCAGGGCGATGGGGGTGTGCTGGTTCATGGACATGGATCAGGGCAAGGAAGGGAAGAGATCAGGACAGCGGCGCGGCAAGGCAGCGAGACTGGGGCGCGGCGGCGGCGGGCGGCGGGCGGCGGGCATCGGGCCAGCATGGGGCGAGGCATCGGGCCGCAGGCGTTTCAGCGCTGAGAGGAACGTCGGCGCAGGCCGAACCATGCCATCACGGCCACCGGCAGGCCCAGGGCGATCCAGGACCAGACATCTCCCCACCCATCGCTCACCAGGGCGCTCAGCAAACCGGTGGCGGTCAGCAGGCCCAGCGCGATCGGCCAGCCCCACAGTGGAAGAAAGCCGCCGGGTGTGGGGCGCAGATGGGTCGGTTGATCGGTGGGTGGCATGGGCGGGGCGCAATCGGGAGGGTGATGGCGGGGCAGGGCCGCCGCGCAAAGCCAGCGGGGCGCAGCGAACGCCCCGGGGACGGACCCCCGGGGCTCCCCACCAGGGCGCTGTTTTGCAAGGCCGCGATTTTAAATGATATTGCGAATGGTTCGCATTGTTTTTGGCGCAAATTCCTCAGCGTGGCATGATTCGCGCTGGAAAAGTTGCAACGCCTTGTGGTGCCGCGCCATTGGCATCACCCCTGAGGGCGCATTGCATACTCCCCACGACAATTTCATTCCGTTTCCCCGCTGCAGGAGATTTCCCGATGCGACCGCTCATTCCCCGCGCCATCGCCCTGGCCGCCCTGACCGCCGCCCTCCTGGCCGCTTGCGGCGGTGGTGGCGGCAACACCGTCGACTTCGATTTCAACGTGCGTCCCTCCTATCTGGCCAGCCTGCGCCAGGCGGCCTACGACGGCGTGGACGACGACCTGCTGACGGCCGGCCTGGGCCGCACGGGCCTGGCCGATCCGCAGGCGCCGGGCTACGAGGGCGACCAGCCCACGGCCGGCGAAATGCGCCGCAATGCCATCTATACCAATTACCGCGCCCTGCTGGACATGACGGCGGCGGGCGGCTACGGCACGCTCTACGGTCCCAATGTGGATGCGCAGGGCCGCGTGACGGCGGGCGAGGGCAAGATCGCCGGCACCGAAACCATCGCCTACTACGACGACGGCTCGGGCCGCCAGAACGTCACGCTGATGGTGCAGGTGCCCGACACCTTCAACCCGGCCAAGCCCTGCATCATCACCGCCACGGCCTCGGGCTCGCGCGGCATCTACGGCGGCATGTCCACCGGCGAATGGGGCCTGAAGCGCGGCTGCGCCGTGGCCTATACCGACAAGGGCACCGGCGCCGCCCCGCACGACCTGCAGGCCGACACCGTGCCGCTGATCGACGGCACGCGCGCTTCGGCCACCTCGGCGGGCACCAGCGCCGCGTTCAACGCCGGCCTGTCGGCCGCCGATCTGGCCGCGTTCAACACCGCCACGCCCAACCGCTTCGCCTTCAAGCATGCGCACTCGGGCCAGAACCCTGAAAAAGACTGGGGCCTGGCCACGCTGCGGGCGGTGGAGATGGGCTTTTACGTCATCAACGAGCGCTTCGGCGACCTGTCCCCGGGCGGACAGCGGCTGCGCACGTTCAAGCCGACCAACACCATCGTCATCGCCTCCAGCCTGTCCAACGGCGGGGCCGCTGCCATCGCCGCGGCCGAGCAGGACACGCAGGGCCTGATTGGCGGCGTGGCCGTGTCGGAACCTGCGGTGGAGCTGCCGGCCAACCCCGGCGTCACGGTGCGCCGCGGGAATGCGGACGTGACGGTGAACAGCCGCACGCTGATCGACTACACCACCTACGCGCAGCTGTACCAGGCGTGCGCCGCGCTGGCGCCCTCCATCAGCGACAGCCCTTACGCCAGCACCTTCGCCATCGGCTTTGCCAGCCCGTCGCTGCCCATCGCATCCAACCGCTGCGAAGCGCTGCGCGCGCAGGGGCTCATCACCGGCGGCAGCACCGTCGCGCTGGCCGAACAGGCGCTGGCCCGCATGCGCGCCTACGGCTGGGAGGCCGAATCGGTCGCGCAATACGCATCGCTCGCCGGCTTCGAGGTCGTGCCCGCCGTGGCGGTGACCTTCGCGAATGCGCTCTCGCGCTCCAGCGTGAAAGACAACCTGTGTGGCTACAGCTTCGCGGCAACCACGGCGCAGGGCGCGGTCACGCCCCTGGCGCCCGCGGCGCTGGCCGACATGTTCGCCACCGGCAACGGCGTGCCGCCATCGGCAGGCGTGCAACTCGTCAACAACCGCAGCCAGGGCGGCCCTGCGCGCGATGTGCTGTCGCAGAACGCGGCCGGCGTGCGCAACTGGAACCTGGAAGGCGCGCTGTGCCTGCGCAACCTGGTGACCGGCACCGACGACGCAGCCCGCAGGCTGCAGGCCGGCGTGGACGAAACGCGCCGCAGCGGCAACCTGCGCGGCAAGCCGGCCATCATCGTGCACGGCCGCTCCAATGCCTTGCTGCCCGTCAACCACACCTCGCGCCCCTACGCCGCGCTGAACCGCCGGGTGGAAGGCTCCACCAGCCGCCTGCGCTACATCGAAGTGACGAACGCCCAGCATTTCGACAGCTTCATCGGCCTGCCCGGCGTGCTGGCGGGCTACGACTCGCGCTACATCCCGCTGCACGTGTACCTGAACCGCGCGCTCGACGCCATGTACGACCACCTGGCCAACGGCACGGCGCTGCCCGCCAGCCAGGTGGTGCGCACGGTGCCGCGCGGCGGCACGCCGGGCAGCGCGCCCGCCATCACCGCTGCCAACGTGCCGGCCATCGCGGCCACCCCCGTGAACGGCAATGCGATCAACATCACGAGCGGTGCGATCGCCGTACCGGAGTGACCTGAGCCGGCCGCTCTGACGGATGAGCGGCGAAAGGATCAACGGTGTTTTTTGCTATTGAATTAATAGCGATACACCGTTGATTTCATTGAGCTGGTGGCCTTTTTGGCTCCAAGTCTGCCGCCATTCGAATACTGAAGCTCCAGCGGCCGACCGGGCGGCGGGCCGGCGTCCTAGCCGGCTTGCACGGGGCCCTGCGCGGTCCACAGCGCCTGGACGCATTCCTGCACCGAAGCGCCCGTCGTGTCGATCTCGAAGTCCGCATCCCACGGCTCTTCATAGGTTGCGCCCACGCCGGTGAATCCCGGAAGGCAGCCGGACCGGGCGCGGGCGTACAGGCCCTTGGGGTCGCGCGCTTCGCAGACGGCCAGGGGCGTGCGCACCCACACCAGCCGGCAACGGTCGTGCCCGACGATCTCGCGCACCCGCTGGCGGTCTTCGTCGTGCGGCGAGATCAAGGCGGCCACCACCCAGAGTCCCGCATCGTTGAAGAGGCGCGCCACTTCCGCAGTGCGGCGGATGTTCTCGCTGCGGTCAGCCTGGGTGAAACCCAGCGATGCATTGAGCCCGTTGCGCAGCGCGTCGCCATCCAGCACGGTGCAGGCCGTGCCATGGGACTTCAGTTGGTGGGCGAACGCGTTCGCCAGGGTAGTCTTGCCGGCGCCGGACAGGCCGGTGAGCCAGACAGTTCGGGGGTGGGCGGAAAGATTCATGCCGGTGTGTTCGGTCGGGCGGCACGCAGGCAGCCGGTCAACCGTGGCGGCGGAATGCGTTGCCACGGCACTCGGCTTTCTGCGCCCGCCGATGGTTGCATCAGAGGGCTGGGAAGTGCCAATTTTTCCACGAAACGCCGCCGCTCATCCGTAGCGAAAAGTGTCTTGATCTGCCTTGTCACCCAGGCACGCAGGGCGATGACGCGGAGGGCACCCGGAGCCGGTCAGGGCCGGTCCCACCCCTGCAGGTGCTGCTGGGCGATCTGGCTCAGGCCGGTGATCCACGCGTTGTCGTCGTTCATGCAGGGGATGTAGCGAAACTCCTTGCCGCCCGCGTGCAGGAAGGCTTCGCGCGCCTCCTGGTTGATTTCTTCCAGCGTTTCGAGGCAGTCGCACGGAAAGCCTGGGCACATCACGTCCACGCTGCGCGTGCCGGCCTGGGCCATTTCGATGAGCGTGGGTTCGGTGTAGGGCTCCAGCCAGCGGGCCTTGCCGAAGCGGGACTGAAAGGTCACCCGGTACGCGTCGGGCGACAGGCCCAGCGCCTCGGCCACCAGCGTGGCGGTCGTCAGACATTCCTGCTGGTACGGGTCGCCCAGCTGCACGTTGCGTGCGGGAATGCCGTGAAAGCTCATCACCAGCTGCTCGGCGCGGCTGCCTTCGCGCTTCCAGTGCGCGCGCACGCTTTGCGCCAGCGCGTCGATGTAGCCCGGATGGGCGTGGTAGCTGTTCACGAACCGGAACTCCAGCAACCGGCGCTGCCGGCCCGCCCACGTGTACACGTCGTCCGCCACGCTGGCGGTGGTGGTGGACGAATATTGCGGATACAGCGGCAGCACCAGCACGCGCTCGATGCCCTCGGCCTGCAGTGCGTCGAGCTGCGAGGCGATCGATGGCTGCCCGTAGCGCATCGCATGGCGCACCGGCACGCCCAGGCCCGCCTCGCCCAGCCAGCCGCGCAGCAGCGTGGCCTGCCTGGCCGTCCACACCGCGAGCGGCGAGCCTTCCGGCATCCAGACGCTGGCGTACTTGGCGGCGGACTTGGCGGGGCGGATGCGCAGGATGATCCCGTGCAGGATCGGCAGCCACGCGGCGCGCGGGATTTCGACCACGCGCGGGTCGCCCAGAAACTGCGCCAGGTACCGGCGCAGCGCCGGTGCGGTGGGCGCCTCGGGCGTGCCCAGGTTGCACAGCAGTACCGCAGCGCGGGGCACGCGGGCAGGGCTTTGGTGGGCCGGGGCAGACGGGGTAGAAGGGGCGAGGGGCGCTGGAGTGGAGGTCTGCATGCCCGCATTGTGGCAAAGGGCGCGCACCGGCTGAGCAGGCCGTGCGCGAAACCCCTGCGCTATCCTCGCCGCCATGCTCGACACCCAACGCATCCGCGCCGTCACCCTCGACCTGGACGACACCCTTTGGCCCATCTGGCCCACCATCGCCCGCGCCCAGGCCGTGCTCTGCGCCTGGCTGCAGGACCGGGCGCCCGCCACGGCGGCGCTGGTGTCCGACCCCGAAGCCTCGGCCGTGCTGCGCAGCGAGATCGTGCAGGCCCATCCGGAGCTGTCGCATGACCTGAGCGCCTTGCGCCGCGAAAGCATCCGCGCCGCGCTGCGCAAGTCGGGCGACGACACGGCGTTGACGGATGGCGCCTTCGACGTCTTCTTCGCCGAGCGCCAGCGCGTGGAGCTGTACGACGACGCCATCGCGGCGCTGGAGTTTCTGGCGTTGCGCTACCCGCTGGCGGCGCTGTCCAACGGCAATGCCGACCTCGATCTGATCGGCATCGGCCCCTACTTTCAGGCCCGCATCAGCGCGCGCGAATTCGGCATCGCCAAGCCGGACCCGCGCATCTTCCACGCAGCGGCCGAAGCGCTGGGGGTACCGTCCGGCAGCGTGCTGCACGTGGGCGACGACGCCACGCTGGACGCCCACGGTGCGTTGGGCGCCGGCATGCAGGCGGTGTGGATCAACCGGTCCGACACGCCCTGGCCGCACGAGGGCGAGCCCCAGGCCACCGTGACCGACCTCACGCAACTGTGCCGGTTGCTGGCCTGAGCGCTATCCGGTGGCTGCATCGTGGTGCTATTGAATTAATAGCTGCATAGGCCGTGGATAAAGCGCTGATGGCCTTTTTGGCTGTGAGCGCTTTTGGTGCCCGTCCGCTTCGTTGCCAAGCCGTGCCGCGCCACGCTGACCTGCAGCGCGGCGCGGCATCGGCCCTCAGGCGCCGAGAAAATCCCGGATGGCGAACAGCGTCGCGTCGGGCGCCTCCGTCATCTGGTTATGTCCCACGGGCAAGTCCGCCACCTGCACCGATTTGCCCGCAGCTCGGGCCTGCGCGATCAAGCCTTGCGCGCCTTTGGGGTGCGTCATCTGGTCTTGCGCACCCAGCGCGAAGAGCACCGGGCAGGTGATCTGCGCCATCGCGGCCTCGCCACCGGCATAGGTGTCGCAGGCCACGAAGCCGCGGTGGAACACGTTCACGGCCGGGTTGCTGCGCAGCACGCGGCGGCCCAGGGCCATGCCGGCGCCATAGGCCCAAAAGCCCGCGCCCGAGGGCGACGCGAGCGTGCTGCGCGAGAACACGTTCACCATGCGCAGCGCCTTTTCCGGCGTGTTCAGGGCCGAGTCGATCAGCGCGGGCGACACCTTCATCGGGTAGGCGGTGCCCACCAGCACCAGGTGCGTCACGCGGTCGCGCAGCCGGCCCGCGGTTTCCAGGGCGATGAGCGATCCCCAGCTGTGCCCCACCAGCGCGGCGCGGGCCACGCCTGCCGCATCCAGCAGCGCGGCGATGAAGCCGGCGGCCTGCTCGACGCTTTCGGGCGCATCGCCCTCGCTGCGGCAGTGGCCGGGCAGGTCCACCGCCAGCACGTTCCAGCCGTGGTTGGCGAAGTAGCGGCTTTGCAGCGCCCACACACTGTGGTCGTTGAGCACGCCGTGAATGAAGACGACGGTGGGCTTGGCCGCATCGAAAGCCTTGCCGCCGGTGTAGCAGTAGCTGCGGTGGCCGTTGACGGTGATGTGCATCACGCACCTGCCTTTCCGGAAGTCTTTTCCGCGGCCTTGAGGGCGCGCTGCAGGTCGTCGATCAGGTCGTCCGCATCTTCCAGGCCGATCGACAGGCGGATCGTGCCCTGCGAGATGCCGGTCTGGGCCAGCGCCTCGTCGCTCATGCGAAAGTGCGTGGTGCTGGCCGGGTGGATCACCAGGCTGCGGCAATCGCCCACGTTGGCCAGGTGGCTGAAAACCTTCAGTGTCTCGATGAATTTCTTGCCCTGCGCGCGGTCGCCCTTCAGGTCGAAGCTGAACACCGATCCCGCGCCGCGCGGCAGCAGCTTTTGCGCCAGCGCATGGCTGGGGTGCGATTCGAGCAGCGGGTGCCCCACGCGCGACACGAAGGCGTGGCTGGCCAGAAACTCCACCACCTTCTGCGTGTTGCGCATGTGGCGCTCCATGCGCAGCGGCAGCGTCTCGATGCCCTGCAGGATGAGCCAGGCCGTGTGCGGGCTCATGCAGGCGCCGAAGTCGCGCAGCCCCTCGCGCCGCGCGCGCAGCAGGAACGCGCCCACCGTGCTTTCCTCGGCGAACACCATGTTGTGAAAGCCGTCGTAGGGCTGCGTCAGTTCCGCGAAGCGCCCCGCCGTGCGCGGGCCTTCCCAGTCGAAGCTGCCGCCGTCCACCACGATGCCGCCGATCACCGTGCCGTGGCCCGACAGGAACTTGGTGGCCGAGTGGTACACCAGATCCGCCCCGTGCTCGAACGGCCGCATGAGCCACGGCGAGGTGAGGGTGGAATCGACCAGCAGCGGCACGCCGGCCTCGTGCGCGATGGCAGACACGGTGGGAATGTCCAGCACATCGAGCCCCGGGTTGCCCACAGTTTCGCCGAAGAACAGGCGCGTGTTGGGCCGGGCTGCGGCGCGCCAGCCGTCGATGTCGCCCGGGGCGACGAAGGTCGTCTCGATGCCGAAGCGCGCCAGCGTGTAGTGCAGCAGGTTCTGCGAGCCGCCGTACAGCGCCGTGCTGGCCACGATGTGGCTGCCCGCGCCCATCAGCGTGCAGATCGCCAGGTGCAGCGCGGCCTGGCCGCTCGCCACCGCGATGGCGCCCACGCCGCCCTCCAGTGCGGCGACACGCTGCTCCAGCACGGCGTTGGTGGGGTTGCTGATGCGGCTGTAGACGTGGCCCGGGCGTTCCAGGTTGAACAGCGCGGCCGCGTGGTCGCTCGACTCGAACACGAACGAGGTCGTGAGGTGGATGGGAACGGCGCGCGCCCCGGTGGCGGGGTCGGGCGAGGCGCCCGCGTGCAGCGCCAGTGTGTCGAAGCCAGGGTCTGAGTAACCGGGCATCCGTGTCTCCTAGGGTGTGTTGTTGGCGGGACATTGTGGGCTATATTGCGCAGGACCCAGCCCAGCAGCGCCCCGCCGCGCACCACGGAGACCCCCATGAAAGTCAGCGATATCCTTCGCGTCAAAGGCAACACCCTCTATACCGTCAACGCCGACGAACCGCTGGCCCAGGCCGTCGAAATCATGTCCGAGAAGGACATCGGCTCCCTCGTGGTGATGGATCTCGGCGATCTGGTCGGCATGCTCACCTTCCGCGAAGTGATCCAGGCCGTCGTGAAGAACGGCGGCGCCGTCGGCACCTTGCTCGTCCGCACGGCCATGGACGACGCCCCGCTCACCTGCACGCTCGAAACCGACATGGACGAAGTGCGCCGCATGATGCTCAACCGCCACGCCCGCTACATGCCGGTCATGGACAAGAAAATGCTCATGGGCGTGATCAGCTTCTACGACGTGGCCAAGGCCGTGGTGGACGCCCAGAATTTCGAGAACAAGATGCTCAAGGCGTACATCCGCGACTGGCCCGAAGAAGACGCCCGCCCGGCCGCCTGAATCGCCCCTCCAACGCGGCCTTGGGGCGAAAAAGCCCTCCTGCCGCCGGTTTGATTGCCTCTGTTGCTATGTTTTTGGTAGCAAATGGAGCCAGCCGCCATATCCCGCCACGCTGCGAGGGCACCATCGGGGCTCTGTGATAATCGCGCCCCATGAGCGGCAACACACTCGGCACCCTATTCGCAGTCACCAACTTCGGTGAATCCCACGGCCCGGCCATCGGCTGCGTGATCGACGGCTGCCCCCCCGGCATGCCGCTGTCGGAGGCCGACATCCAGGCCGATCTGGACCGCCGCCGTCCGGGCACCAGCCGCCACGTCACCCAGCGCAACGAGGCCGATTCGGTCGAGATCCTCTCCGGCGTGTACGAAGGCAAGACCACCGGCACCCCCATCGCCTTGCTGATCCGCAACACCGACCAGCGCAGCAAGGACTACTCCAACATCGCCGAGAGCTTTCGCCCCGGCCACGCCGACTACACCTATTGGCACAAGTTCGGCATCCGCGACCCGCGCGGCGGCGGGCGCTCTTCGGCCCGCCTCACCGCGCCCACGGTGGCGGCCGGCGCGGTCGCCAAGAAATGGCTGTCCGAGAAATACGGCGTGCGCTTTCGCGCCTGCATGACGCAGATCGGCGAGCTGGAGATTCCGTTCGAGAGCTGGGACCACGTTCCCTTGAACCCATTCTTCGCACCGGTCGCCGACGTGTCGGCCTATGAGGATTACATGGATGCGCTGCGCAAGTCCGGCGACTCCTGCGGCGCGCGCATTCGTGTGCAGGCCACGGGCGTGCCCGTCGGCCTGGGCGAGCCGCTGTACGACAAGCTGGACGCCGACATCGCCCACGCGATGATGGGCTTGAACGCCGTGAAGGGCGTGGAGATCGGCGCGGGGTTCGCCAGCGTCGCGCAGCGCGGCACGACGCACGGCGATTCGCTCACGCCCCGTGGCTTTGCCAGCAACAATGCGGGCGGGGTGCTCGGCGGAATCAGCACGGGGCAGGACATCGAGGTGTCGCTCGCGATCAAGCCGACCAGTTCCATCATCAGCCCGCGCGAATCCATCGACGTGCACGGCCAGAGCACCGAAGTCATCACCAAGGGCCGCCACGACCCCTGCGTGGGCATCCGCGCCGCGCCCATCGCCGAAGCGCTGCTGGCACTGGTCGTCATGGACCACGCGCTGCGCCACCGCGGGCAGTGCGGCGACGTCGAGCCGGCGGTGCCGCCGATCCAGGCGTCGTTCCTTTAAAGCGAGGCTTCGGCCGGACGCCAGAGTCGGGCGCTGGTCGCCGGCTGTCCGGTCCGGGAGCCTGCTGGTTCCTGAACCTCAGCGTGCAGCCGATGCTGCGGGCGTGGGCGCCGGTGGTGCCGACGCTGCCGAGGCCGGCACGGCAGCCGCAGGCGCCTGCACCGCAGCGGCCGGCGCCGGCGTTGGAGCCCGTTCTGTCCGGTACCAGCGCCAGGCGGCCACGGCCAGCACCGCGATTAGCACCAGGCCCACGGCCAGCAGCCACACCGGCCGGCGGGGTTCGGCAAACGGGTCGTCCAGCAGCCGCCGCGCGTTGGCCGGCACGCGCGCCGTCTGCGACAGCGAGCCCCCTAAGCGCGTGTTGATGCGCATGCGGCCGTTGATGGCCCAGCCGCTGGCGTCCAGGATCGGCCCGAGACTGCGCTGGCGCAGCTTGAGCCAGGCGATCAGCATGCTCGGCCCCGAGATGGCGAGCACGATGCCGATGATCGCCAGCGGTATCCACACGCCCAAATCCACGAACTTGCCGAAGATGCCCACCAGCACCGCGCTGATGCTGCCCAGCGCCACGCCGATGGCGGCCACCGTGCCCACGTCCGTGCGGCGCATGGGCTCGGCCACGGTGGAGGAGGGCGCCGCTCCGGCTGGCTTGAGCGGGGTGTTGGCCAGTTGCCCGGCCGTGGCGCCCAGGGATTTTTCGACCCGCGCGTCGCTGGCCGAAGCCCGCTTGGCCACCTGCTCTTCGATCATGCGCAGGAACTTCTTGTAGGGCGAAAAGAACGCCTGCCCGATGCTGGTGGGGTTCTCGATCAGCTTGGTGATGGTGGCGTCCCAGTCGTGGCCCTGGCGGTCGTAGAAGACGCCGTTGCGGCCCACGAACAGAAAGTCCACGTCGCCGGCCGTGAACGCAGCCACGATGGTCATCTTCTGCCCCTTGCGCGTGCAGTCGCAGTAGGCGAGGTAGGTCTTGGCCAGGCCCGCCAGCTTGGCGTGCTTGCCCGCGTCGGCCACCTGCACGGTCAGGTCGCAGCTGCGCGCGTCCAGGTACAGCGTGCCGGCCTGGAAGATCGCGCCCTCGCGCTGGTAGAACGCCGAGAACGACACGAAGTTGTTCAGCAGCACGAGCAGGTCGCGTCGAAGGCGCAGCAGTTTTTCCAGGTCCGCCGTCTGCGTGTTGTGGGCCTTTTCGGCTTCGTCCTGGTCGATCAGCGCCATCACCCTTTCGCGAACGCCGCTTTCATGCAACTGCCGAATGGCGTCGGCCTTGAGTGCGCCGAGCTTCGTGGCTGGTTTGTCGGCCAGCCATTTCTGGCACGGGGCCAGCGCCTTCTGCACTTGCTGCCATTCGTCCTCGGACAGCACCCCGGCGGCGCGCCCGAGCAGCGGTTCCACGGCTTTCTCCCGAAACGCCTGCAAAGCCTCGGCCCATGCGGGGTTCACGCCGTGCGCCAGCGGCAGCGTCCCGTGGGCGGTGATCGGCGCCAGCGGCAGGGCGGCCACTGCGGGGGACGCCGCATCGAGGTCGGTGCCCGCCATGGCGGCGTATTCCTCGGGTGTGGGGTTCAGCGCCGCCGCCGCCCGCGGGTCGTATGCCGCCAGCCGGCACCGCGCGAAAAAGTCGTCGATCTTGTGGCGCACGGCGTTCAGCGCCTGCGTCGCATCGAGCGTGCGGTCGCCCAGCGCCATGCCGGCGGTGCCGCCACTGGCCTGGGCCGCCCAGGCGTGCAGCTTGGCCACTTCGCCGAAAAAAGCCTCGGCATGGGTCCGGTCCACGCCTTGCAGGGGTGGCGGGGTGATGCCCTTCACGGCCTTTTGCTCGATCGGCACGCTGCCATGGGTGGCGATGATCTGCTTGACCGCGTCTGCGGCTTCCTCGTCGTCCTCGGCGGTGTCCGGCGTGATCGCGCCATCGCCGTTGAACCGCATGGCGCTCAGTTGCTCGCTGCGCTCCAGCACCTGGTCGAGCGTGATGCGCGTGGCGTCCGGCTGCCCCGCAAGGGCCAGGATGCGCCGCGCCTGGGCCGCCAGGGCCTTGCCGTCGTCGCCGGCGTCGTCGATCGCGTCGAGATCCAGCGCATCGGCGGGCTGGGCGAGGGTGTCCGGATCGCGCAGACGGGCGCAGGCCCAGGCGCAGGCGGCCAGCAGTTCCGGCGGGCGGATGCGCCCGTCCTTGTCGGTGTCGATGAGGTCCAGCGTGCGCGGGTCGAACTCGATTCCGCGGGTGGGGCAGGCGAGGGCCACCCAGAGTTTTTGGTCCAGCTCGGCCAGCTGGGCGATGTCGGCACCCGTACGGATGGTGACCTGGTCCACACCGCCCGCACGGAAGAACTGCCAGGTGTGGCGTGCGGGAGAAGGCGTGTTTGCGTGGGAGGGAAGGGCGTTGTGCGGTGGCTGGGAATCCATGGGACGAGGGCGATGCGCGCTGGCGGTGGCGGGTGTGGTGGCGAATACACCGGGCGCGAAAGCGGTCCCGGCAGGCGGACGGGGCCAGTTTAGAACGCGAGGGCGAAAATGCCGCAGCCTGCCCTGTCGGACATCGCCGCGTTTTAGTTCGCTATTAAATTGATAGCTGTCAGCGCGTGTCTTTCTTGCGCTGGAGGCCTGAAAGACCAAAAAGCTATTTGCGCACTTCGTCCACGAGTGCGCGGAAGTCGTCGATGTCTTCGAAGCTGCGGTACACGCTGGCAAAGCGGATGTAGGCCACCTTGTCGAGCTTCTTCAACTCGCGCATCACCCACTCGCCGATGTGGCCGGACAGCACTTCACGCTGGCCTAGGTTGAGCAGCTTTTCCTCGATGCGCTCAATCGCGCTGTCGATCTGCACCGTGCTGACCGGGCGCTTGCGCAGCGCCAGGTTGAACGAGGCGAGCAGCTTGCCCCGCTCGTATTCGATGCGCCGGCCGTCTTTCTTGACGATGGCCGGGAAGTTCACCTCCGGCCGCTCGTAAGTGGTGAAGCGCTTGTCGCACGCGCCGCACTGGCGGCGGCGGCGCACGAAGTCGCCGTCCTCGGCCACCCGGGTTTCGACCACCTGCGTTTCGGGGTGGCTGCAGAAGGGGCACTTCATCGCGTCGCCCCTTCAAGGGAGCGCGAGAGGCCCGGCACCCGCAGCCGTCCACCCCAGCGCTGGCGTCGTGGGCGAGCGGTGCCGAGCGGTAAGCCGGGCATGCGGCGATCAGCCGTAGACAGGGAAACGCGAGGTCAGTGCGTGCACCTTGGCCCGCACGGCGGCCAGGTTGGCCTCGTCGCGCGGGTTGTCGAGCACGTCGGCCAGCAGGTTGGCCGTGATGCGCGTTTCCTCTTCCTTGAAGCCCCGCGTCGTGATCGCTGGCGTGCCCACGCGGATGCCGCTGGTCACCATCGGCTTTTCAGGATCGTTGGGGATCGAGTTCTTGTTGATGGTGATGTGCGCGCTGCCCAGGGCGGCTTCGGCTTCCTTGCCGGTAATGCCCTTGGCGCGCAGGTCCACCAGCATCACATGGCTTTCGGTGCGGCCGCTCACGATGCGCAGGCCGCGCGCGATCAGCGTTTCAGCGAACACCACGGCGTTCTTGGCGACCTGCTCCTGGTAGGCCTTGAAGCCCGGCTCCAGCGCTTCCTTGAAGGCCACGGCCTTGGCAGCGATCACGTGTTCCAGCGGGCCGCCTTGCAGGCCGGGGAAGATGGCGCTGTTGATGGCCTTTTCGTGCTCGGCCTTCATCAGAATGATGCCGCCGCGCGGGCCGCGCAGGCTCTTGTGCGTGGTGGATGTGACCACGTCGGCATGGGGAACCGGGTTCGGGTACTGGCCGGCCACGACCAGACCGGCGTAGTGGGCGATGTCGACCCAGAAGATCGCGCCGATCTCTTTGGCGATCTTGGCGAAGCGCTCGAAGTCGATGCGCAGGGAATAGGCCGATGCGCCGGCGATGATCAGCTTGGGCTTGTGTTCGCGGGCCTTGGCTTCCAGCGCGTCGTAGTCGATCTCTTCCTTGTCGTTGAGGCCGTAAGAGACGATGTTGAACCACTTGCCGCTCATGTTCAGCGGCATGCCGTGCGTGAGGTGGCCGCCTTCGGCAAGGCTCATGCCGAGAATGGTGTCGCCGGGCTTGAGGAAGGCCAGCAGCACAGCCTGGTTGGCCTGCGAGCCCGAGTTGGGCTGCACGTTGGCGGCATCGGCACCGAAGAGCTTCTTCACGCGGTCGATGGCGAGTTGCTCGACCACGTCCACGTTTTCGCAGCCGCCGTAATAGCGCTTGCCTGGGTAGCCTTCGGCGTACTTGTTGGTGAGCTGCGAGCCCTGGGCGGCCATGACCGCAGGGGAGGCGTAGTTTTCGCTGGCGATCAGCTCGATGTGCTGTTCCTGGCGAACGTTTTCAGCCTGGATGGCGGCCCAGATTTCGGGGTCGGCCTGGCTGACGAGAATATTGCGTTGGTACATGTTGGCAGTCCTATGAACTTGTGTCCCTTGAAACAAGGGCTGCCCAGGCGAACGGCGGAACACATCGGGCCTTGCAGCCCGTGCGGCACGCTCCCCAGTGGTTCACAGGGGGCAAACCCCTGCCGGTTTCCACGTCAGCGGCGGAGTCGTTGGGACTACCGCGCCTATCGCCAGTTGCGTACCCCCCGAGTGTAGCTGACCGAAGCCGGGCGCCCGGCACCCCTTTACGAATCGATGCCATCGCGGCACCGCTGGATCAAAGGTCGGAAAGAAGCGCCACCTTGTCGGCGCTGTCCTTGGGCGTTTCCGCTTCCGCAGCCGCCTTGGCAGGCACGGCCTGAGCGGGCTGGGCAGGGCCCTGCGTCGAGAGCATCGGAGGCGCCGCAGGCACGGGCGGCTGCAGCGGCACCGAGCGGCCGCTGGCCACCTGGCGCAGGCGGAAGTGTTCGGCCAGCACCTTGGCGGCATAGCCGCCGTCGTCCGGCAGGTTGGCTGCGCCGACGTAATAGCGCAGGCCACCTTCGAGCGATCCAGCGCGGGCAATGCATTCCTGCAGAACCTTCACGCCCACCCGCAGATTGCTCACCGGGTCGAACGCCGCGAAGTGGCCACCGAAGTTCTGGTACTTGTCGGTGTGGATGTTCGTCATGACCTGCATCAGGCCCTGGGCGCCCACCGCGCTTTGCGCAAAGGGATTGAAGCTCGATTCCACGGCCATGATCGACAGGATCAGCGTCGGGTCGAGCTTGGTCTTGCCGCCGATTTCATAGGCCTCGGCCACCAGCACCGCCAGGGGCTCGGGCGCCACACGGTATTTCTTGCTGAGCCAGTAGGTGACGGCCGCCTGCTCCTTGGGCAGCTCTTTCGGATTGCTCGCCGTGGCGCGCTCGCTGGCTTCCGGCTCGATCGGAGTGCCGATCATGGCCACCTTGCGGGACTGCAGCCAGCCCATCAGCTTCTCTTCTCCGGTCTGGCGCAGATCGGGGCGTGCCGTCAGGGTGATGACGGCAAAGGCAACGGCCAAGCCAACGAGGGCAAAGCTGCTGTGGGTGATTTCAAGAAAACCGTCGATCACATCGGATGCGAACGTTCGCACTCCGGCGACCACTTTTCCTGACGCTGTCATATCGCTTTTCCTTTCTGAGTCGAGGCCTGAGCAAGGTGGCCCACATGGGGCCAGGCCGTGCCAGGCATCTCGCCTGGATTGGTTCGCCATCAAGTTCGCAGGGCCTGCCGTAAAGCGGGCAACGAGCGAATTGACTTAGCCGGTATCGGCAGCGGATGGAAGATCGTCAACCCCGTTTTTCAGGGCTCGCGGATTCTAGGAGGGCTCTTAATACATAGTCAATACTAACAAATCAAATTGTTAGATCAATTTGATCTAAAAAACCTGTTAGGAAACACAGATTTCCAGCGTTTTTTCGGCGCGATTGACCGCCGGTCGTTACGTTGTGGTCGCGCGGCTTCCAAGAATCCAATCGCCTGAGGTGCAGCGATTGAAAATTCAGTTTGTGGGCCACCATGAACTTGGCTACATTGGCCTTGCCTGAGTGATTCAGGCATCGCCCGACGAAGCGAAACCGCTCTTCAAATGCATGCAGTGCGATGAAGGTGACAGGCCCAGCTTCCAAGGCAGACCCCGGAGGCAATACCTTGTCTCCTGCCCTGTGGACGTTCAACTCCAGGGTGCAAACGATGGCAAAGACCGTTGTGTCAGCCGTCAAGCCCGGTGCGGATCGACAGATCCCGCCGGGCTTTCTTTTTTGCGTCTGGTTACATGTCAAGCCGGTCGATTTCTGCTCGAATCGATGATCTTTGCAATAGGAACCGGACGTCTCACGTGGCCTCGAAAGCGCTTTCTCTGATTAAAGGCCCGTGGTTCCGCCGCGCGGCTTGGGCCATGCTGATCTGGCTCGGTTTGTGGGCGTTGGCCTGGGGCCTGGTGCCAGCCGGATTGCGCTATGCGCTGCAGACGAAAGCGTCCGAACAAATCGGCCGCGAAATCTCGGTCGGCAAGATCGATTTCAAGCCCTGGACCCTCGAACTGCAAGTCCATGACCTGAAAGTCGCCGCAGACAGTTCCGGCAAGGAGCCGCAGCTGGAAATCCGCCGCCTCTATATAGATGCAGAGTTGCGGTCCCTGTGGCACCTGGCACCTGTGATCGATGCGTTGGAGGTGGACGGGCCGGTGCTGCGCCTGTCCCGCACGGCGGCGGGGCGTACCGACTTCGATGACCTCCTGAAGAAGCTGGCGACCCCTTCGACCACTGAGTCGAGCAATGGGCCGCAGCGCTTTTCTCTCTACAACCTGGTGGTGCGGGACGGCGCCGTCGATTTCAATGACGTATCGGAGGGCCAAGTCCAGACCTTGCGTGGCTTGTCTTTGAGCGTTCCCTTCCTGAGCAATCTGCCCGCAGATCAAACCGTCAAAGTCGCGCCGCATCTCGCCTTTCAACTCAATGGAACGGCATTCAATACTGGCGCCCAGAGCACGCCCTTCCTGGACAGCCGCGATACCGAGGCAACGCTGCAATTCAAGGGTCTCGATCTGCGGCCATTTCTGGCCTATTTACCGGACGGCCTGCCGGCCCGCGTCGAGCAAGGCACGCTGGACGCCGATCTTCGGCTGACTTTCCTGCAGCGAGCCGAGCCGACGCTCACGCTGAGTGGCATCTTGCAGATCCAGGGCGCACGGTTGAGCGATCCGCAGGGCGGTGATCTGCTGTCGTTCGACGCGTTGACGGCCAACCTGAAGGAATTGCAGCCCTTGCAACGCAAAGTGCACGTGGGCTCGCTGACTTGGCGCAACCCCCGCGCGACGGTTCGGCGCGACCGAGAGGGCCAATTGGCGTTATTGGCTGGGAAGGCGCCTGCGCCAGCTACGTCTTCACCTGACAAGCTCGCAGCCGTCAGTCCACCCTGGAGCCTTTTGGTGGATCGGGTGGCGGTGGCCGGTGGTCAGGTCGAATGGCAGGACGACAGTACGGCGCAGCCTGCTCGCATTTCCGCGAGCGACTTGCGCGTCAATGTCACCCGTCTGGTGTTTCCCTTTGACAAACCCTTGCAGTTCGTCGCGGATGCGAAGCTTTCATCGGAAAAGGGTGGCGACGCTGCCGCAGCGTCGTTTCAGGGACTGATCGGGGCAGGATCTGGCAACGTAGCGGCTTCCATCCGTGGTTTGCCTTTGGCCATGGCCCAGCCGTATCTGGCGGCCGTGTTGCAGCCGAAGCTTTCCGGTACTCTGGATTCTGATCTGGGCCTGGCATGGAATGGCTCGGCATGGGCCGCGAAGTTAGCGAAGCTGTCGGTGGACCGCGCAGAACTGGCCTGTGGACCTGCGCGTGATTGCCCGGCGAGCGCCATTGCGGGGCTTGCACTGCGGAACAACGCGGCCTGGGCGGAAGTTGGCCGCATCGAGGTGGAGGATGCATTGGTCCAAATGCCCCTGCGTGCCGTTTCCCTGCGGCGCGTAGCGGTCCTTCAACCCAAGCTGCGCCTGGAGCGGGGAGCCGATGGCCGCTGGATGCTGGAGCGATGGTTGGCGCAGAAACTCCCTGGCACGGCCGAGCAGGCTTCTCCGCCGGGCAAGCCGGGAAGGGCGCAGTCTGACGCGCCGGTCTGGGGCGTGCAATTGGCCGAAGTTTCAGTCGATGGCGGAGTGCTGGCTTTCAATGACGCGGCGAAGTCGCAGCCAGTATCGGCACTTCTGGATGCGTTCCAATTGCGGGCCAAAGGTTTCGGCTGGCCTGCCACTGGCGGTGCGACCGCTTCACCGTTGTCGCTCTCGGTGTCCACACGGCTGGCTGCTGGCCGGTCCGAGCCCGGCAGTCTGGCTTATGAGGGTTCTTTGCAGCTGGCGCCCCTGCAGGCGCAAGGCAAGGTGCAGATATCCCGCTTGCCGCTGCATCCGTTCGAGCGGTATGTGGAAAGCCCGATGGCGGTGGACGTCATTCGCGCACTGGCCAGTTTCAACGGTGACGTTCGCTATGCCGCGCAGGCGGAAGGGGCGGCCGTCGGGGTTCGGGGCAATGCCTCGCTGGAGGATGTGCGGGTGCGGACTTTGGTTGCTGCTGCGCCCGCGCCGGCTTCCCCGGATGCGGCGCCTGCTGCGCCAACCCGGGGAGAAGAGTTGCTGAACTGGAAAACGCTGGCCTTGCAAGGGCTCGACGTCAATTGGGTTCCTGGCAAGCCTGCGTCCGTGGATGTCAAGGAGACCGCATTGAGCGATTTCTTCGCCCGCATCATCGTGCAACCCAATGGCCGGATCAATCTGCAAGACCTGTCCCGGCCCTCGCAGGATGAACCTACCGCCACCGCGAATGCCGCAGCTCCGCAGCAGGCTTCCTCAGCCGCAGTCGCATCTTCGGTGGCCTCTGGTAAGTCGGACCCGTTGGCTCCCGTTTTCCGGTTCGGGCCGGTTGTGCTGACCGGTGGCTCGGTCCGGTTCACCGACTCGTTCGTCCGGCCCAATTACTCGGCGGATCTGAGTGACCTGAACGGGCGACTCAGTGCCTTTGCTTCCGTGCCTCCCGGCGAAGGCAGCGAGCCGACCATGGCCGATCTGCAACTGCGTGGGCGCGCGCAGGGTTCGGCCTCACTGGAGATCACCGGGCGCCTGAACCCCTTGGCCAAACCGCTGGCGCTGGACATCCAGGGGCGCATGCGTGATCTGGAATTGCCGCCGCTCTCGCCCTACAGTATCAAATATGCGGGCCACGGCATCGAGCAGGGCAAGCTCAGCATGGACGTGAACTACCGTGTTCTTCCGGACGGCCAATTGACGGCCAGCAACAAGCTCGTGCTGAACAAACTGCGTTTTGGCGAGCCGGTGGACGGCGCCCCTGCCAGTTTGCCGGTGCGCTTGGCCGTGGCGCTGTTGGCGGACCGCAATGGCGTGATCGATGTGGAACTGCCGATCAACGGGTCGTTGAACGACCCGCAGTTTCGCCTGGGTCCCGTCATCTTCCGTGCCGTGGGTAATCTGGTGATGAAGGCGATCACTTCGCCTTTTTCATTGCTCACAGGATGGATGGGCGGAAGCAGTGAACTGGACCGAGTGACTTTTGCGCCGGGCAGCGCGGCGCTGGACGATGAGGCCTGCAAAGCGCTCGACAAGGTCGGGCAGGCACTTTCGGACCGACCGGGCCTCAGCATGACCGTTGCCGGGCATGCGCAACTGGACGCCGATCGGGAAGGATGGAAACGGGCGCAACTGAAGTCCCGGGTGCTGGCGCAGAAACGCCGTATAGCGGCGCGGTCCGGCGAGCTGGTGGCTGGGCAGCAGCCCCAGGCACCGAGCGCGCAGGAGTACGCGGAATTGCTCCAGGAGGTTTACCGCAGGACCGACATCGCGAAGCCTCGAAATCTGGTCGGCATGGCCAAAGAGCTCTCCGTGCCTGAAACGGAGGCCCTGTTGCTCGCTAACATTGCCGTGCCGGACGACGCCATGCGGGAACTGGCCCAGGCGCGCGGCCTAGCGGTCCGCGACTATTTGGCCGGCAGACAGGTATCGCTTGAACGGCTATTTGTCGGTGCCCCGAAAACGGATGCAGAGAGCCCGAACTGGTCGCCCCATGCAGAGCTGACGCTGTCGACGCGTTGAACGGCGAGCTCAAGCGTAGAAACAAGCTTTTGCATCCTGGGTCGCCCGTGGGCTACATTGCCGTATTGCAGTCGTGACACTGCGCCTCATATGCAATGCGCTGGTGTTTGAACGAGGTTCTGCTGGCCTGTTTGCGCCGGATAAGACGCACGGCATAGAGGTCTTGCCAAAACCGGGCGAAAATAGCCCCCTTGTTTCCGGCGGCGTCGTCTGCGCTGCCTCTAGGCGCTGGCTCCATCGGCCACGGCCTTTTACCCATTGAATCCATGTTTCCTTTTTCTTCTCGCAACAAAATGTCTGACGCACCCGAAGTGAACCCGGCCCCGGCCAAGCACACCGAGCCGCATCCCTTGGATGCGCTGACGGGCGGCGCGTTTTCTGCCGCGACCTCGGGGGAGAGGGCGTCGCGCATCCGCGAGTGGCTGCAGACGCAGCCAGCGCCTGAGCAGTTGCAAGAGGTGTTCAAGGAGCTGAGCGGGCGTGACAAGGGTGCTGCGCGTGCGGTGCGTGAACGCCTCGACGAAATCCGCCGAGCCAAGGGCCAGGAAGCCATCGCTGCCGAGTGGGCGGAGAAAGCGCAAAGCCTGTTGTCTGCGGGCAAGCTGAATATTGCAGACGCGTTGGCTTGGCAGCGGGACGCCGCGAAGGCTGGCGCGCCTTTGTCGCGCGAGCCCTTGGCCTCGCTGAAGGTGCAACTGGCCGAACGCATGAAGGTCATCGAAGACCTGCAGCACCGCGTGCAAGTGCAGCGTGAGGCCGCCGTGCTGCTGGCGCAGCGCATCGAAGTGCTGTCCACCAAGCCGTGGCGCGACGCCCAGGCTGCCTTGGAGGCCTTGCGAGTCGATGTGGACCGTTGGCAACAACAAGCCCAGGAATTGACGGGCGACCCCTCCTGGGCCAGTGTGGAAGCGCGTTTCCCGCCATTGCTGGATGCGTCGCGTACCCAGTTGCTGGTGGTGTGGGATGCGTTTCAGCCAGCGGTGGCGCAGGCCGTGACTGCCGCGCAAGACCCCGCTGCGGCGCTTCCGCCCGTGCCTGTCTGGGCGGATGAATTGCGCGTAGCGCGCGGCCAACCGTCCGAAACTGCAGCGGCGCAGCAGGTTTCGGCCCGCACGCCAGCGCGTCCTAAAGTGGATCCCGAAGTGCGGGACAAGGCCGTGCAGTCGGTGCGTGAATCCCTGGGCAAGCTGGAGCGTGAAACTGCTGAAGGCCACGGCAAAGCCAGTGCGGGAGCCGCCGCTGCGCTGCGCGCCGTGCTGAAGACGCATGGCAAGCACATCGATGCTGCGCTGGAGCAGCAGGTGCATGCTGCGTTGGTGGCCGCGGGCGAGCTTGAAGGCTGGCAGCGCTGGAGCGCTGACCAGGTCCGTGAAGACCTCGTCGCCCGTGCTGAAGGCCTGTTGCAACGGCCTGAAGGCCAAGCCCTGGGCGGCCGCAAGATGCAGGAGACCCTCCGTCAACTGCGCGAGCAATGGAAGCAGGCAGACCAGGGCGGTCCTGCCAACCATGCCCTTTGGAAGAAATTCGACGAGGCCTGCAACGCGGCTCACAAAGTGGTCGAAGCCTGGCTGGAAAAAGTGCGTGCCGACGCGGCCGAGCACAAGGCGCAACGTGTGGCGTTGATTGAAGAGGTCAAGGCTTGGACGGCAGATCAGGCCAATGCCGGTCAACCGGACTGGAAAGCCGTCAACCGCGCGCTCCATCAGTTTGGTGACCGTTGGCGTGACGGCGGGCATGTCAGCGAAAAGGTGTTTGCCGAACTGCAGCCGCAATGGAAAGACGCCATGGCGGCCGCAGCGGCTCCGCTGGAAACTGCGCAAAAGGAGAGCCTGGCACGTCGCCATGCGTTGATCGACGAGGCGGTCGCATTGGGTTCGGCGCCTGCTTTGCGGGTGGATGCCGTCAAGGCTTTGCAGCAGCGCTGGCAGGCAGAGGCCCAGTCCGTGCCACTGGACCGCAAGCATGAGCAAAAGCTGTGGGATGCGTTCCGCAAGCCCATCGATGAAGCGTTCAACCGCAAGTCGGCCGACCGAGACAAGATGGCCGGCGAAATCAGTGCGCGAGACCGTGTCGTGCTCGACGCCTCCAAGGCACTGGAAGAGGCCAATGCCAGCGGCGATGCGCAGAAGATTCGCGCTGCCATGTCCGCCTTGGAAGTTGCGCTGCGTGGCCAGGCTTTGGCCAACGAGGCCGCGGCTTCTGCTGCGGCAGCCGCGCAAACCCAGCCGGCGGCTCCATCGGGCGATACGGCTTCCGTCCCGGCGGAGGGTGCCGCATCGGACAGTGAAGAGGGTAGTGCGAACGCCGACCAAGGTGCACCTGTCGCCGCTACGGCACCCAAACCTGCTCCCCGTCCTGTGGTGGCGGTGCGTGGCGATGATCGTCCTGGGATGAAGAAGGACGCGCCGGCAGTACCGGGCCGTCCTGGACGTCCGGGTGATCGCAAGGACGGCCGTGGCCCGCGCGATGCAGGCCGAGGCGGTGACACCCGCGGCGATCGGTTTGGTGACCGTGGCGATCGTTTCTCAGAGCGTTCCGAACCTCGTGGTCCCCGCCTGGGCGACAGCGCATTCCGCGCTCAACGCGAAGCGCTGGAACACGCTCAGTCGACCCTGCGCAAGCTGGCCGCTCAGGCGCATGGCGAAGCGCTCACGCAGTTGATCGCTGCTTGGCAAAAGCGCGATGCAGCACAACTGCCCAGCACCCAGGAACTGGGCGGGCAGGTGCAGGGAACGGTTCGCTCGGCCTGGGCTCAGGCGGTGTCAGCTCCCCCGCAAGGCGACGCGTCGGAAGCATTGCTGCGCTTGGAAATGGCCGCAGAGGTGCCGACGCCCGCAGAACAGTTGCAGGCGCGTCGTGCGATGCAATTGCAGTTGCTCACCCGCCGCAACGATCCGACCCCTGTGCAGACCTGGGGCCAGGATGTTGCCCGAGTGCTGGCAAGTCCGAGCGAAGAGTCCAGCGCTCGCCGGCTTCAAAACGCCTTGAAGACTCTGCTGCGCAAGTAAGGTTAGTTAGCCAGCGCCTACACAGTGCCGTTGACTGCACCAAAGGTTTTCATAACCTTTGGTGCGGCGATGCCGTGATGCGAAATTTGGTGGAGCTACTGGCGCTCTGGGCTTGGGCTCCAACGCCTATGGATCCCGGCAGCGTTCAGTAGTTACTCTGGCAAGATATCGGGCAAAAAAAAGCCGCTGTGTGATCACAGCGGCTTTTTAAATTTGGTGCCCAGGAGAGGACTCGAACCTCCACGATGTTACTCGCTAGTACCTGAAACTAGTGCGTCTACCAATTCCGCCACCTGGGCATTTCAGGAAGACTCGAATTATAGTGCGATTTTTCAGGGGTATGGTCGAGCAACAAAATTTTGTTGTTCGGGCATTGGACGGAGTAGGCGAAAGGCGCAAAAAAAAGCCGCTTCGAAAGAAGCGGCTTTTTTGTCCGAAAACCTTGCAGGTTATCGTTAAACTTGGTGCCCAGGAGAGGACTCGAACCTCCACGATGTTACTCGCTAGTACCTGAAACTAGTGCGTCTACCAATTCCGCCACCTGGGCATTTCAGGAAAGACTCAGATTGTATATCAAAAAATCGACCCCCGGCGCACCTGCTGCGCGCAATGAAGACGAGATCGAAGGCAGTGTGCAGGGGCATCGCGACGGACATGGATTTGTGCAGCGCGACGACGGCGAATCCGATATTTATATTCCTCCCAATGAGATGCGTGCCGTCTTGCACAAAGACCGCGTGCGTGTGCGAATCGTTCGACAAGATCGTCGGGGCCGTCCCGAAGGGCGCGTGGTTGAAATCATCGAACGGCCGAACCAACCCATCATCGGGCGGCTGTTGCAGGAAAGCGGCGTCTGGCTCGTGGCGCCTGAAGACAAGCGGTACGGACAGGATGTTCTGATACCCAAAGGCGCTACCGGCGCGGCGAAACCGGGCCAAGTGGTCGTGGTCCAGCTGACCGAGCCGCCGGCCTTGTTCGGCCAACCTGTGGGACGCATCACCGAAGTTCTGGGCGAGGTGGACGACCCTGGGATGGAGATCGAGATCGCCGTGCGCAAATACGGCGTGCCGCATGAGTTTTCGGCCGATGCACTCGCGCAAGCCAAGGCGCTGCCGGACAAGGTTCGGGCTCAGGACAAGCGCAGCCGGGTCGACCTGACAGATGTGCCGCTGGTGACCATCGACGGCGAAGACGCACGCGATTTCGACGATGCGGTGTACTGCGAGCCCACCAAAGTCGGACGTGCCAAAGGATGGCGACTGCTCGTTGCGATTGCAGATGTCAGCAACTACGTGGAGACAGGCAGCGCGATCGACATCGATGCGTACGACCGCGCCACCAGCGTGTACTTTCCGCGCCGCGTGATCCCGATGCTGCCCGAGAAGCTGTCCAACGGACTTTGCTCGCTGAATCCGGACGTTGAGCGCCTGTGCATGGTGTGCGACATGCTCATCACCGCCAAGGGCGACGTGCACGCGTACCAGTTCTATCCCGCGGTGATGTTCAGCCATGCGCGGTTCACGTACACCGAAGTGGCGGCCATCTTGGCCAACACACGAGGACCGGAGGCGACCAAGCGCAAGGCGCGCGTCAAAGACCTGCTCAACCTGCACGATGTGTACCGCGCCCTGCTGGCTGCACGCCATGTGCGTGGTGCGGTGGATTTCGAAACCACCGAGACACAGATCATCTGCGACGACAACGGCCGCATCGAAAAGATCCTGCCCCGCACCCGCAACGATGCGCACCGCCTGATCGAGGAGGCCATGCTGGCGGCCAACGTGTGCAGTGCCGATTTCATCGCGCAAGGCGGGCAGCCCGGTCTGTTCCGCGTGCACGAAGGCCCTACGCCGGAAAAGCAGGAAATCCTGCGCAACTACCTCAAGGCGATGGGTGTGGGCATGACCATCGGCGACGATCCCAAACCCGGGGATTTTCAGGCGATTGCTGACGCTACCAAGGATCGCCCGGACGCGCAGCAGATCCATACGATGCTTCTGCGGTCCATGCAGCAAGCCATTTACACCCCGAACAACAGCGGCCATTTCGGGCTCGCATTCGAGGCATACACCCATTTCACCAGCCCCATCCGTCGTTATCCAGACCTTCTGGTTCATCGGGTGATCAAGGCGATTCTCAGCAAGAACAAATACCGTTTGCCCGCGCTGCCGACTCCCGGCGAAGCGCATGCCAAACTGGCTAAACGTTTGGCAGCAAGGGCTGCCGCGCCGACCACCCAGCCTCGCAAGGAGGCGCCCGTGGCCAGCCGTGAGACGCAGGCCTGGGAGGCCGCTGGGCTGCATTGCAGCGCCAATGAGCGCCGTGCCGACGAAGCCAGTCGCGACGTCGAGGCCTGGCTCAAGTGCAAGTACATGCGCGAGCATCTGGGCGAGGAATACAGCGGCGTTGTCAGTGCGGCAACCAGCTTCGGGATCTTCGTGACATTGGATTCGATGTATGTCGAGGGCCTCGTGCACATCACTGAGTTGGGCGGCGAGTACTTCAAGTTCGATGAGGCTCGCCAGGAACTGCGTGGCGAGCGCACGGGCATCCGCTATGCGATCGGCAGCCGCGTGAGGGTGCAGGTCAGCCGGGTGGACCTGGATGGCCGCAAGATCGATTTCCGGCTTGTTCGCGAAGGCGAAGACCTTGCGCTGCCACGCCCGACCAAGGGCAGGGCGGTGGGCGCTGGGGGCTCTTCGGAAAGCCGCGGCACGCATGCGGGTGCCTCGTCCGGTAAGAAGTCGTCAGCCCGCGGTGCATCGTCTGATGAAAGATCGTCGCGCAAGGCGCCCTCAAAGCCTCCGGGCAAACGTGCGGGACCGGCCCCTAAAGGTCGCAAGTCCCGTCGATGAGGTCAGCTGTGCGATTCAGGACAAGTCAAGGAACGGGCGATGAGTAATCCATCAAAAGTTGCCATCGTCACGGGTGGCGGATCTGGCATTGGCAAGGCGGCGGCATTGGCATTGCTCCGCGACGGTTGGCGTGTGGTACTTGCCGGGCGTCGGGAAACGCTGCTTCGGGATGTCATTGCCGAGGCAGAGGCGGGAGACCGTGCCCTGGCGGTCCCAACGGACGTGGCCGATCCCGAAGCGGTGCGTGCGCTGTTCGATCGAGCGGTGGAGGTTTTCGGTCGGGTCGATCTGCTGTTCAATAACGCAGGTGTCGGCGCACCGGCAGTGCCGATTGATGAACTTCCGCTGGAGCAATGGCACCGAGTTGTGGGCACCAATCTCAACGGCATGTTTTATTGCCTGCAACAAGCGTTTCGTGTGATGAAGTCGCAGCAACCCCAGGGCGGCCGGATCATCAACAACGGCTCGATCTCTGCCCACACGCCCCGGCCTTTTTCGATCGCCTATACGGCCACCAAGCATGCCGTGTCGGGCTTGACCAAGACGGCTTCGCTGGATGGACGCAAGTACGACATCGCCGTCGGGCAGATCGATATCGGCAATGCGGGGACTGAATTGGCTCAGCGCATGACCCAGGGCGTCCCTCAGGCGAACGGCCAGATTGCTGCGGAGCCTTTGATGGATGTCGACATCGTGGGCACTTCGGTGCTCTACATGGCGAACTTGCCGTTGGAGGCCAACGTCATGTTCCATACCGTCATGGCCACCAAAATGCCGTTCGCCGGACGGGGATAGCAACAGGTGAATGGGTTTGCCGGCCTTGGCCGGCAAACCGGTCAGCCAGCCGAAGTCAGCAGATTGCTGGATGCGAAGTCGGAACAATGATTGCGGTGACCATTGCCCATGGCTGAGGGAGAGGCGCTGACGCCGTCCGTGCCGAGCGATATCGGAATGGACCGTGCGGACATTCGCGTTGCGTCTGACGTTGGGGCAACACGTTGCTCGGGGCTGCGCTCTTGGTACGTGGACAGGAAGGGCCAGGATTTACGGGTCATTTCTATCTCCTAGAAAGTGCAGGGGCCGAGGTCGAGGTACGAGTACCTTTTATGTGCCTCTTTACCGTGGCACTCGATGAGTATTTCCTCCGTTCTTAATGTTTTTTGTAGGACAGAAGAGAACAATAGGGCGGCTAACTTCTCATGTTTGCAGCAGTTGAGCGTAAAGCCCGGCATAGGCATTCGCTGATGCTTCCCAGCCGAACTCCTGGCGCATGCCCGCGCGCTGCAGCGACTCCCAAGCAACCGGTGACTTCCATGCAGCGATGGCGCGTTGCACCGCGTCGTCGAACATTTCCTGCGTGGCTGCCGGCATGACAAACCCCGTTCCTTGGCCTTGGTCTGAGTCGGCATCGACCACCGAGTCCGCAAGGCCACCCGTCCGAGTGACGATCGGCGGCGTCCCGTAGATTTGGCTGTACATCTGGTTGAGCCCGCACGGCTCGAAGCGCGAGGGCATGAGAAAGCAATCCGCCCCGGCTTCGATTTGATGGGCCAACGACTCATTGAAACCCAAGGTGACGCTGACATGCGCAGGATGTCGGGACGCAAGCTCCATGAACCGGGCTTGCATGGCCGCATCACCACTGCCCAACACAACCAGTTGGGCACCTTGCTGCAACATGCGCTCGGCGCCTGCAAGGATCAGATCCACACCTTTTTGGTGGGTCAGCCGCCCCACCAATCCAAACAGCATGCGGTTTTCCCCCGCGTCCAGGCCACATTGCTGTCGCAGCGCGGTTTTGTTCAGGGCTTTACCAGATGGGCTCTCCACGCTGTACGGCGCTGCGATAAGCGGATCATTGGCTGGGTCCCAAATCGTGCCATCGATACCGTTGAGGATGCCGTGCAGCACATGGGAGCGCTCCCTCAACACCCCATCCAGGCCGAAGCCCAGCTCGGCACTCTGGATTTCTCGCGCATAGGTCGGGCTGACAGTAGTGATGGCGTCTGCAAAGTTCAAGCCCGCCTTGAGCATCGACATCTGGCCCCAGAATTCGACGCCATCCACGCCCCTGAGTTCGGTCGGAATGTCCAGCGACTCGCAAGCCTGCAGTGGAAAGACGCCCTGGAACGCCAGGTTATGAATGGTGACCAGGCTGCGTGCTACGGGCGCCCCGCTGGGGCTGGCTTCGGCCCGTGCCTGGGCAAGATACAAGGGCGCCAGTCCGGTAGGCCAGTCATTGGCGTGGACGATATCGGCCTGCCATCCACAGGGACTGTTTTGCGTACCGATCATTGCCGCCACGCGGCTGAGCAGGCCAAAGCGAAACGCGTTGTCCGCGTGGTCAGCACCGTCCGGGCTGCCGTAGGGCGTGCCTGCACGTGCATACAGTTGCGGGCACGAAAGCAAATAAAGGACGAAGCCGTCGTCCTGGCGCAATCGGATCAACTGCGCCGCGGGCCAGGGGCCATGCGGAGCAATTGCGAACAACCCCACGATCTGACCGGCAAGGACCATGTCGCCATAGGCCGGCATCAGCAGCGCTACCTCATGTCCCAACGCTGCCAATGCGCGCGGCAGTGCGGCGCTCACATCGCCAAGCCCGCCGGTTTTCACCAGCGGCGCACATTCGGAAGTAGCAAAGAGCACTTTCATTCGAACAGCGCTTTCATTCGATGTCTTCTGGCACCAGTACGACGAAGGGAAGGGCTCCTCCCTGCGGCTGTGCTTCGCCCATGAGAGTCTCGATTTCGATGCCGTCTTCTGCTTCGGCCGCCATCGTCGCGCCGGTCACCCAGTTCTTCCACCGGGCAACTTTCCCCAGCACCGGATGGGCTGGCGCAATGGCGAAGCGAGTGCCTCGCCAGCCCATCTCGGTCAGACCGTACAACAGGCGTGAGCAGATCACCACCATGGCTTTGCCGTCACGGATGCGCGCAAAGGCAACGGCATGCTCGGCGCTCGGTCCTTCGATGGTCAACGGCAGGTAGGTGGAGCTCAAGAACAGGTCGGGCATCTTCTGGCGTAGTTGCAGCAGCCGCCAGGTCACCAACTGCTTGACCTTTGCATCGGGCACGGCCGTCAGCATGTCGGTCCATGCCTGTACCGAGGGGTAGCCCTGGGCGTACAGAGACTGCACCTGCTCCAGTGAGCGTTCCAGGGCTTCGAAATCCACAGGGCGGCGGTTGTCCGGGTCCACCAGGCTGAAATTCCATTGCTCACAGCCTTGGTAGATGTCGGGTACGCCCGGTACCGTGAGTTTCAGTGCGAGTTGGCACAGGCTGTTCTGAAAGCCATAAGGCGCTACGGCCTGGACGAACTTCTCCAGTTCGCGCACGAAACGCTCGGTCGACAGCGCACCATCGATATAGCGATGCACGGCTGCTTCATAGGCTTCGTTGGGAAAGAGCCAGTTCGTGGCCTGCTTGGCCTCGCGCATGGCCTTGACCATGTATTCCTTCGCGCGTTCCCGCAAGCTGATGCGTTCTTGCACGTCGGCCCCGCCTGCCGGCCAGATGCCGACCAGTGCCTGATACAGCGCCCAGAGGTCGTGCGCGCTCGGTACCGTGACCCCGTCCACTTCAGTGCTGAAGCGTGTGCCGAGTTCGCGCAGCTGGATCGCCGTGTCTTCCCACAACGCCGGTATCTCGGACAGCACGTTCAGGCGAGCGCGCAGGTCTTCCGAGCGTTTGCTGTCATGGGTCGAGGTCGCCAGCAGACCGTGCGGCAGCCGCCGTGAGCGCTGCAGATTGGCCTGGTGAAATGCGGCACCGGACAGGCCGAAACGCCGCGGCTCGGAGCCGACATCGTTGAGGGACACCAGGCGCACGTAGCGGTAGAAGGCGGTGTCTTCCACCGACTTGGCCATCACCGGCGCCGTGAACTGCTGCCAGCGGCGCAGGAACGCGCCGCGCAGCTCGGGCGCATGCTGCCCTTCCGTGCCTAGGAAAACGCCTTGCAGGTATGCCAGTACACCGCCTTCCGCCGTACCCATCCGGCGGCGTGCGGAGGCAATCGTCCATTCGATGTGCTGCCGGTCGGTATCGGACAAGCCCGTGCCGTCGGGCGCGATATACGTGCGATAGACCGGAAACACTGCCGCTACTTCCGTCAGCGCAATGCGCAGTTGGTTGCGTGTGAAATCACAGGTCTTGCGATCGGTGCGGCTGATGTTGTAGAGCGTGTCAGCCAGCCAACCCAGGTCGCTGAACAGCGAGGTTTCGATGATGTGCTTCTTGCACTCGTGCACTGCCTCTTCGAATTCCTTGCGGTCTCCGGTGAACGCGGAGTACGCATCGTCGAACGCGGCCTGGGACGCTGGCTCCACGAAGAGCCCGTTGACCAGGCTGCTGAAGCGGTAGCCTGTGGCTCCGTGCACGGGCCAGTCCTGGGGAAGGGGCTCGTGGTCCGCCAGAATCTTCTCGACGATGAGGTACAACGCTCGCGGCTCGCGGCCCGCAGCACGTGCAAGCGAGGCGTAGCGCCGTTGCAGGCGATCGAAATATTGCGCCGGATCGGCCAGGCCGTCCGGGTGGTCGATGCGCAGCCCGGAAATCTTGCCTTCCGCCAGCCAGCGGAAGATGCAGGCATGCGCGGCTTCGAACACCGCAGGATCTTCCATCCGCACCGCGGCCAGCGAATTGACATCGAAGAACCGGCGGTAGTTGATGTCGTCACCGGCTACACGCCAGTCCGCAAGCCGATAGGCCTGGTCACGGAGCAGCTGGTCGAGCGCGTCGAAACTCTCAGGGGTTTCCTTGTGGCCATTCCACTGCGTCAAGAGCGCGTCGATCCACTGCCGCACCCAGGGGTGTTCAGCGGCCAGTTCTGCGAGCCGGCGCTGGTGCAGCGGTGCATCCCGCTGGCGCATGGCGCGCTCGTTGTCGTCCACCGCGTTGCGCGACGGGAGGTTGCCGAAGGCATCCACCAGCGACTGCATCTGCGCGAGGCTGTCTCCGTCCCGATCACCGCCCGAGATGGGTGGCGCCACTGCCGCGAAGATGCGCGCGTAATGCTGCGGATCGATGGGAAGTTCGTGGTCCCAGTAGCGCACGCTGAAGCGGCCGCACTTTGCGTCGAAAGCCATCTGCAGCTCGCCGGATTCCAGCACCCGGCCGTAGTGCCCGCCCAGCATGGGCAGCAGCACCCGGCCGTGCATGTCAGGCGCCGTCGGCTCCCATTCGATGTCGAATGTGCCAGCGTGGGCCGATGCGCGTCCGTGTTCCAGAACGTCTTGCCACCAGGGGTTGTTGGCGTCCAGCACGCCCATGTGGTTGGGGACGATGTCGAGCACCTGGCTGAGGCCGTGCGCCTGCAGGGCTTCGCACAGCGCAGCGTGGGTGGTTTCGGAGCCGACCTCGGGGTTCAAGCGCGTCGGGTCCACCACGTTGTAGCCGTGCGTGCTGCCGGGCACTGCCTTCAGGTAGGGCGAGCTGTAGAGGTGGCTGATGCCCAACGCGTGAAGATAAGGTACCGCGCGCGTTACCTGCTCGAACGTATTGCCTTCGTGGAACTGCACGCGGTAGGTGGCGAGCGGAATGTCTGCCGTGTCGAGCGCAGGCAGCGCCTCGCTGAAGGGCAGGGCGGCTCCGCCGCGCTCGGCGCGCATTGCAGCAGCGATGGCTGAGAAGCAGGCATGGGTCGCCAGCTTTTCCAGCGGCACGCTGAGGCGCCGCCGCCAATTGGGTTGCATGGCTTCAGTCGAACCCGGCACGTTGACCTGTTCGAGTTGGCCGGTGACGTCCTCCAGTTGCACGGCCGCCAGCCAGCACGGAGTGCGCGCGAGATAGCGATGCACGGCCGCCGCAAAGTCCGCATTGGCCTCCGGCACGGATTGCGGGTCCGCGGTGGCGCCTTCGGGAAGCAAGCCTTCTTCATTGAGCGCGATGAGCAACCGTACCCGGTCCTGGGCACGGTCCATGAGGGCCCGTGCGTGGGCGTCGGGCGCCGAAAGCCAGCCCAGGCGCGATTGCACATCGATGTCTTCGGCGGCCCAGAAGCCGCGCAAAGTCGGCAGATCATGGGTGCTGACCACTGCGAGGGCCTGGTGCGGCCAATGGGCCGGTGCGCGAAAGGCACCGCCGTCCACGCGTTCGAAGATCAGAGGGCGATAGGACAGCAGCGTGCGCTGTGCCATGGCTTCGCGCATTTGCGGCGCGACGTTGCCCAGGTCTTCCCCGATCACCAGGCATTGCTGGCGATGGCTTTCGATGGACATGATCGTCAGCAGCGCGTCCAGCGGATAGGAAACGTAGGTGCCGCCGTCCGCGCTGGTCCAGAACAGGCGCATGAGCGCCATGACATGGTCCATGCGAAGGGCGCCAGCAGGGCGCATGACGCTCTTCAGCAGCCGGCGCATCGGCAGGAAATGCGATGCGGCCAGCGCGCACGGGTTCATGGGGGGTAGGCCCCAGTCCTGCCCCTGGTGGTTGAGCGGGTCGGGCGGCGCGCCGACCCGCATGCCGTGGGCGTACAGGCCTTGCCCGGTCCATGTCTCTGAGCCGCCATCGTTGGCGCCGACTGCCAGGTCGCAGTAGAGGCCGAGCGGCATCATGGCCCTGGCCCGCTGGCTGACGCGGTCCAGTTGCTCGTGCGCCAGCCATTGCAGCCAGAACCGGTAATGCACCTGCTGGGCATGTTCCTGTGCAAACGCCTTCACCGCGGCGCCGTGCGGGTCCTGCATCGCTTCCGGCCATGCCGGCCATCCCCAGACGCCGGGGTCGATGGCATGGAGGTGGTACTGGATGGCTTCGTACAGCGCATGCTGCCCGAGCACATCGGCATTGCGCTGCATGAACTCGCGAAAAGCCTCCGCACGGGGCGACGAGGCTTCCCATTCGCTGCGCAGGAACTCATCCCACAGCAGGGACAGCATCTCCTGCTTGGCGGTAGTCACTTCGGCATAGCGAACCGTGTCCGAAGCCCGCAACGCGCCAAGGCGCTGCTGAAAGGCCGCATCGGAAAACAATGCCTGCGCGGCCGCGCTGCGCATGAATTCAGGCACGGCTGCCACATCGATGAACAGCGTGTTCAGTGCAAGCCGGCTGGATGGGCTGTAAGGGCTGGCTGCCTCCGGCTGGTCTGCCCGCAGCGCATGCAGGGGGCTCAGCCCGACAAACGCAGCACCTTGTCCCGCAGCGATGGAAACCAGGTCCGTCAGATCGGAAAAATCGCCGATGCCCCAGTTTCTCTCGGAGCGCAGCGCATACAGCTGGGCGCTCAGACCCCACCAGCGCTCGCCTTGGCGCAGGGGTTCCGGCGACCAGCAATGCTCGGGGGCGACGATGACCAGGCGCTCTTTTGCAGAGCCGGCAGCCTGCAACGCGTAGTAGCCCATCTCCAGCGAGGCGGGCAGTTGCGCGGTCGTCCCGTGGCCTTCGCAAACCAGCGTTCTCTCCGCCGTCTCGGCGGTGAACAGGCGCCAGGGACCTTCGGCTTCCAGCGGGACATCGCTGGCGGTGCCATGCGTGACCAATACGGCAGAAGGCACGGCCGTGGTGTCCGCATGTTCTCCCATGGCATCCAGGGCCCGCTCGATCACTGTCGCGGGGACTTCCCGGTGTTCGCCCCAGAAACTGGTGTAGTGCAAGGCAATGCCGGCCAGCTGCGCGCGTTGGCGCAGTGCTTCACCGGAGATAGGGTCCGTCATGCGTTGGGCTCCAAGAAACACCAGCGGGCAGACCACGGGGCCCAGGTGGTGTCGTCGCTGTTCCAGCGGTGTGAAAACCGCAGGGTTCCATGAGAATCGTCGGGCGCGGGTGCCGGGATGGGGTCATCGCCAAGATTGATGTCCATCCGCCATTGCGCGCCGTCTTCGTATTGCCATTGCACCCGCAGGCCGCGGCTGCCCACCCGTTGGGCGCTGTGGCCCCGCGGAGCAAGCCGGTTCAAGCGGGGATTGAGCCACTGCCGGCGCACCGCAAGCGCCTCGCGCAGCAATGCCTGCCGAGCCTGGCCCTCGGGGCTTTCGGCCTCTTGCCAATCCAGGCGGCTTCGCGCGAAGGTATCTTGATCGCAGGGATCAGGCAGGGTGCCACCTGGTGGCACTTCATGGCCGAACTCGCGCAGGCGGCCCTTGCGGACCGCATCTCGCAACTCGCCTTGCCAATCGGCAAAGTACAGGAAAGGCGTGGTGGCACCGAATTCGTCGCCCATGAAAATCAGGGGCGTGGCGGGGCCGAGCAGCGTCATCAGCAGGGCCAGTTCCACCGCAGGCGCGGGTACCAGTTGCGCCAATCGTTCGCCGAAAGCCCGATTGCCGACCTGGTCGTGGTTGCCGAAGAACTGGACCATGGTGGACAGGGGCTCGGGCCCCGCTGCCACCACTTGACGCCTGCGCGCATGCTCATCGCGCTCGCTGTGCGCAAAGATATAGCCGTTGGTCAGAGACCGGGCGATCAGCGCAAGAGGCTCCGTGCCGTAGTCGGCGTAGTAGCCCTTGGTCTCGCCGGTCAGCAGCACATGCAGCGCATGGTGGAAGTCGTCATTCCATTGCGAGTCGTAGCGCGAGGGCTTGGCGCCCGGGGCCAGATGCTCTGATTGGTTCTTTTCGTTTTCCAGCACCAGGTGCACGTGCCGGCCTGCGAATGCCGTGCGCACGCGCTGCGACAGTTCCGCAAGAAACCCCGGGTGGCTGTCGTCCACGATGGCATGTACGGCATCGAACCGAAGACCGTCGAAGCGGAATTCGCCGATCCAGTACATCGCGTTGTGGATGAAGAACTCCCGCACCGCTTCGCTCTGGTCGCCGTCGAAGTTGATCGCGGCGCCCCAGGGGCTGGTGTGCTTCTCCGAAAAGAACTGGGGTGCGTACAGGCCGAGGTAATTGCCGTCCGGACCGAAGTGGTTGTAGACCACGTCCAGAAACACCATCAGCCCGAGTGCGTGCGCTCCGTCGATGAAGCGCTTGAGGTCGTCGGGCGTTCCGTAATCAGGGTGCGGCGCGAACGGCAACACACCGTCGTAGCCCCAACCGTGGCGGCCACCGAAGCAGGCCAGCGGCATCAGCTCCACGGCGGTGATGCCCAGGTCGCGCAGGCGGGGCAACTGCTGCAGCGCTGCCGCCAGCGTGCCTTGCGGCGTGAACGTGCCCACATGCAATTCGTACAGGACCACATCGCTCCATGGCAAACCCTGCCACGGCACCTGCCAGTCGAAGTGGTGAGGGTCGGTCACCTCGCTCGCTTCGTGCGGGCCGCCAGGGTTGCTGCGCGATGCCGGATCGGGAACCCGAGGCCCGTCGTTCACTTGCCATTGGTACCGTGTGGCGCCCGTGGCCTGCGGGATTTCGGCATGCCACCAGCCATCCGGCCGCGACTGCGCGGGCGTGGCGGCCATCGGCCCACCGGCCGACGCACCGTGGTGCAAGACCACCTGCCGAGCGGCAGGGGCCCACAGAGTGAATTCGGCGCCACCACGGGAATTGAGCCGTGCGCCAAACGGCATGTCGTGCCGGTACTTCATGAATGGCTGGGACGGGAAGGGGTTGTCAATACGGCCATGGAATGCGGCTGGAGCGTCCACTGCTCGCCCGCCTGAATGTCCGCAGCCTCGGGAGGCGGCACCTCTGCCGTGCGCGTGTCCACTCGCACGGACCAGACGCGGCCCCGCTCGTCCTGCGGCAGGGTGAAGACCGCGTCCGCAGGCGTTGCGTTGAACAGAAGCATGACCGACTCGCTGTCGCCATGGCCTTCCATGAGCGCAGCCACGCAGCGGACTTGCGGGTCTTCCCATTCCTCCTGGGTCATCGGCAGGCCCCATACGCTGTGCCAGTTCAGTGCGACGCAGGCTGGGTGGCCCGTGGTGCCCGCCGGGTGCACGGCGGGGCGCAGCACAGGCAGGCTGTGGCGCAAGGCGAGCAATGCGCGGGTGAAGCCCATCAGGTCGGCTTCGCTGGTCGCCTGGCTCCAGTCGTACCAGGAGATCTCGCTGTCTTGGCAGTAGCCGTTGTTGCTGCCGTGCTGGGTGCGCGCCATTTCGTCGCCGCCCAGCAGCAGCGGGGTGCCGTGAGAGACGAACAAGGTGGCGATGAAGTTGCGCATCTGCCGCGCCCGCAGTGCCTGCACCGCGGGATCGTCGGACGGGCCTTCGGCGCCGCAGTTCCAGCTGCGATTGTGGTTCTCACCGTCGCGGTTGTCTTCCTTGTTGGCCTCGTTGTGCTTTTCGTTGTAGCTCACCAGGTCGGCCAGGCTGAAGCCGTCGTGCACCGTCACGATGTTCACGCTGTCCGTGGGCGGACGCTTTCTGGGCGCCAGCATGTCCGCACTGCCGCACAGGCAGGCAGCGAACGAGGGCAGGCTGCTGTCGGCATTGCGCCAGTAGTCGCGAACCGAATCGCGGTAGCGGCCGTTCCACTCCATCCAGCCCACGGGAAAGCCACCGACCTGATAGCCATCAGGGCCCAGGTCCCAAGGCTCGGCGATCAGCTTGACGCGCGACAGCACCGGGTCTTGCGCCACGGCGGCGAAGAACGCGGCCCGGTGCGTGAACGCCCCGGACGGATCGCGGCCCATGGCACAGGCGAGGTCGAAGCGGAAACCGTCCACCCGCATTTCCGTGACCCAGTAGCGCAGGCTGTCCAGGATCAGGCGCAGTGCCGCCGGGCTGCTGGTGTCGACGGTGTTTCCGGTGCCGGTGTAGTCCACGTAGTAGCGGGCATCCTCGGGCGACAGCCGGTAATACGCGGCGTTGTCGATGCCCTTGAAGCTGATCGTGGGGCCGAGGTGGTTGCCTTCGCCGGTGTGGTTGTAGACCACGTCCAGAATCACTTCCAGGCCGGCGGCATGCAGGGTCTTCACCATCGACTTGAACTCGTCCACACCGCCGTCGGCCGACGAGGCGCTGTAGCGTGGCTCGGGGGCGAAAAAGGCAACGGTGTTGTAGCCCCAGTAATTGGTCAGGTCGTTGTCTACCAGCCGCTTGTCGTCCAAGAATGCCTGCACCGGCAGCAGCTCCACGCTGGTGATGCCCAGTTCGCGCAGGTGCGCGATGGCCGCGTCGCTGGCCAGCCCGGCATAGGTGCCGCGCAAAGGCTCGGGCACGCCGGGCATGGTCTGGGTGAAGCCCTTCACATGCACTTCATAGAACACCGTGTCTTGCGGAGGAACGCGGGGCGGGGCATCGTCGCCCCAGTCGAAGCGGGATTTGACGACCCGGCACTTGGGCGCCATGGCACCGTTGTCGACTGTGCTGGGTTGAAAGTCTTCCTCTTCCTGGTCCAGCTCATAGCCGAACTGCTCGGCGTGGCCTAGCACTGGCCGGTCGAGCGCCAGCGCATACGGGTCCAGCAGGAGCTTGGCGGGATTAAAGCGCTGGCCATTGGCCGGCTCGTATGGGCCATGCACACGCAGACCGTACCGCTGGCCGACTTTCAGGCCCTTCACCAAACCGTGCCAGATGTCGCGCGTGAGGCACGGCAGCGTAATGCGCGCCGTCTCCTGGTCATCGTCGGAGAACAGGCACACCTCCACCTTCTCGGCGGAAGGAGCGTACACGGCGAAGTTCACGCCATGCCGGCTGGCCGTCGCGCCCTGGGGCCAATAGCGGCCGGGTTCTACGGTGTAGCGGACTTTTCTGGATCGTGATGCAGCGGTGGGGGCCGGAGGAACATTCAACGCGTCTGCGCTCATGCGGCTACCTTCCGGTCACTGTCGGTGGCAATGGGGGCGGGAGCGCGGGCGCGGCCGATGCTGGCGGTGCTGCTGCCGGCATCCTTTTGCGTGGTGAAGAACTGGCGGGGCACGACGACGATGCCGCTCTCGGTCACATGGAAGCGCTTGCGGTCTTCTTCCAGGTTGAAACCGATGCGTTCATGCGCTGGCACATCGTTGTCCTGGTCGATGATGGCGCGGCGCACCTGGGCTCCGCGGCCGATGCGAGAGCGCTCCATCACGATGCAGTGCTCCAGCCGTGCGTCCCGCTCGACGACGACCGAGCGGCGCAGCATGGCGTGGTCCAGCGATGCGCCGTCCACGATGCTGCCGGAGCCGACCACCGAGCGGTGGATCACGCCGTTTTCGATCTGGGCGGATTCGGCCTGATCGGGGCTGGCATAGATGGGCCAGTTGCGGTTCGTCATGCGAAAGCGCGGCGTGGCGCCCAGCGTGTCGAAATGCGCGTCGAAGTACGAATCGATGGTGCCGACATCACGCCAGTAGGCGTGCTCTTCATACGGCTCGGTACCGGGAATGGTGTTGGTGTCGAAGTCGTAGGCCATCAGGCGGTGGGATTTCAGCATCGTCGGCAGGATGTGCTTGCCGAAATCGCTGTGGCCGGTTTCGTGGGCCTGCTTCAGCGCGTCGAGCAGCACGTCGGCGTTGAAGAGGTAGTTGCCCATGGACGCCAGTGCATGCGTCGAACTGCCGGGCATGGGGTTGGCGTGCTTTGGCTTTTCGACGAACTGGGTGATGCGGTGGTTGTCGTCGGTCTCGACGATGCCGAACTGGTCGCACTGCGACAGCTTTACCGGCAGGGTGGCCACGCTGACGTGGGCGTTGTTGGCCACGTGGAAATCGATCATCTGGCGCACGTCCATGCGGTAGATGTGGTCCGCGCCGAACACGGCGACGATGTCGGGGCGGAAGCTCTCGATGAGGTGGATGTTCTGGTAGACCGAGTCGGCCGTGCCCTGGAACCATTCGGGGCCGTTGCGCATCTGGGGTGGCACCACGGTCACGAAGTGCTCTGGGATGAATCGGGTCATCGTCCAGGACTGGCGGATGTGCTCGATGAGCGATTGCGACTTGTACTGGACCAGCAGGTAAATGGAGTAGATCTCCGAGTTCACCAGGTTGGACAGGACGAAGTCCACGATGCGGTGCTTGCCGTTGAACGGCACGGCGGGCTTGCAGCGCTCGGCGGTCAGCGGGTGGAGGCGGGAGCCTTCGCCGCCTGCCATGACGATGGCGAGAACATTTTTGGTGCGTGACATGGTGGGAACTCCCAAATGATCAGACGTGGAAAGGCTGGGTGTGGCAAATCAGAGCGGGCCTCGGCGCCTCGCTCACACGCACGAAAGCATTGGAGAGACCATTTCGGTGCCCTTCCAATGCCTGTGCCGCGCGCTCGAAGCGGGGCGATCCTTCTGCGGTAACCTCCATCGCGCTCCATGGCGTCTGGCCGATCAGACTGCCTCGATGGCAGGCTTTTCGGTCGATGCGGAAGCGGGGATGGGGGTGCATGCAGATGGTCCTGAAACCCATCTTCTGTTGCGTTGCAACAATAGGTTGCAGGAAGTTCCTGCCTGCAGATGTAGGCATGTGCCTACATAGCTCAGCCGTTGTCAGGGCAGAGGCATTGCGCGCGGAACGCCAGCCGAAAGCTGGCGGGGTGTGCACTTTTTCACAACAGAAACACGAAGCGCTTCACAGCGCTCCATTGACACGTTGGTACATCGGCCAAAGGCGGGGCGCTCCTGTCCACCGACCATGTCATTCAACCGGTTGCTATTAATTTAATAGCTATACACCGGCGGATTTATTACGCTGGAGGCTGATTTGACTGTGAAAGGTGCCGGGCAGGCGACGCCTTTTCTTCCTTTGCGGCCAGCGCCTCCGGACTCACACGCTGCAAAAGCTCCAGCAACAAGGCCCATTCCGCTGCGGAGTAGTGCTTGCGCAGGCTGGCTTCCATGGTCATCGAAGCCTCGTGCGCTTGTTGCGCGACCGCCAGTCCTTCTTCGGTGAGGCGGATGGCCTGGGCGCGGCGGTCGGTCGGATTGCGCTCGCGCACCAGCAGGCCCCGGCCTTGCAGACGGCTCACGACCAGGGTGAGGTTCGGTGCGCTCAGGCTGAGGGCCTGGGCCAGTTGCCGTTGGGAAAGCCCATCACCCGGCATGAGCAGCATGAGCAGGGAAAATTCCACCGGGCGCAGGTGCATCGGCTCGCCGATCGCCTGGAAAAAAGCACGGTTGGTCCCTACGCGGGCCTGGGCCAGCGAATAGCCCAGCAGGTGCAGGACGGCGGAGGGATCGACGGGAGTTTCATGCATGGAGGGTTTCCGGCGTCGAGTGTAAGAGTCCATACAGCCCTGGCCAGTCCGGCACAAGACACTGACGGGGCTCCAGGACACCCGGGGCAACGCCGGCCTTGTGGGCGGGCGCTAGCGTTTCGAGGGGGCGGCGAAATGCTGGCGACGCCAGGGAAGGCCACTGCCAAAACGGCGTGACCGAGGCCCGGCAGTCGGAAACATCCGCCTTGAAGCGACGCATTATCACCATGAGCGGGCCCGGCCGCTGAGTGGCCGGCTTCGAGTGAGAGCCGGCGTGCGGTCCGGTCGAGGTAGCGCTATCCGTTCTGCTGCTCCAACTGCGCCGCGCAGGAAGCGATAAGGGCGTCGAAAACGTCGAACGCCAGCGGTTTGGCCAGCACGTGGTCGAAACCCGTGAGCTCCGCGCGTTCCGCTGGGCCGAGCCCGGTGATGGCGATGGCGATGCAGGCCCGGCCCGCCGCTGCCGCGCGCAACTGGGGGACGAGCTGGGTGCCGAGCATGTCCGGCAATTGCTGGTCCACCAGGAACAGGGAGGAGGGTTGCTGCGCCATGAGCTGCAGCGCCTGGTGGCCGCTGTGGGCGATTCGGACGGCGTAGCCCTGCATGTCCAGCAGGTCGCTCAGCAGCTCGGCGGCGTCGCGGTTGTCGTCAATGATGAGAATGTCTGCTGGCATGCGGGAGCTTCGCTGACGGTGCGGTGTCTTGTGAAAGCCATCGAACGCTGGGATTCAATAGCCGTTTTCTGGGGTCGCTATTGTGCCCGGCTCTGCAGCGGAAACCGGACCGAGAAGACGACGTGGGGCGAGCGGTATTCGTAGGTGATGGTGCCGCCGTGGCCCAGAACGATCTGGTGGGCGATGTACAGCCCCAGCCCCATGCCCGAGCGGTTGCGGGCATTGCCGCCCGACGATGCCTTGAAAGGGCTGAACAGGTTGCCGGCGATATCGTCGGCAATGGGCGCGGCCACGTTGTGCACCGCGATTTCGTGCCATTCGTCGGTAGCGCTGGCATGCACTTGGATGGGATGTCCGGTCTGGCCATGGTGGCGGGCATTGCTGATCAGGTTCACCACCACCTGCGCGATGCGGTCGGCATCGACCTGCGCCCTCAGCGCTGCCGGAATGGTGACCACGATCTCTGTGCCGGGGTGGGCCGTGCGTGCCTCGTCCATCAGGTCGTTCAGTAGCGCGACCAGGTCCACTTCCGTGCGCTGCAGGTCCAGGCCCAGTCCGCTTTGCAGGCGCGACATGTCCATCACCTGGCTGACGAGCCGCTGCATGCGGCTGCTCGACGACTGGATGCGCTGGCCGATCCGGCCGGCCCGCCCGCCATCGGCCCCGCCTTGCTCCAGCACGCGCGCCGCCATGCTGATCGAATGCAGCGGGTCACGAAGGTCATGGCCCAGCACCGCCATGAGCTGGTTGCGCGTGCGGTTGATTTCGGCGGTGCGCGCGTTCTGCACCCGCACCAGTTCGTCCAGCAGCTGCCGGGCCACGTCCAGTTCCAGCGTGCTCCAGTGCTCGGCGGTGGAGCGCACCGTTTCCTTCCACAGATCGAACGACCCGCGCGGGGTCAGCCGTGGGCCCAGCGGGCCGGGGCGGACTTCTTTCTCCGGCTTGCCACCCCAATGGATGGTTTCGATCTGCTCCTTGCGCAGAAACACGAGCCAGCCCTGCCGGTCGCGGTCGAAGGGAATGCCGAGCACGCCACACCAGGGCGACGTCGCGCCGGCCAGTGCCGGTGCGTCCAGCGGCAGCGTCTGGGTATGGAACAGCCGCTCCTGCGCCTGGGACGCAGGCTCGGCGGACAGCCATCGCACGATGGCGCTGCCCGCCTGCTCGGACACCTCGCCGAAGACCTGGAGCTTGGCTCCGTGCGCCACCAATGCGCCCCCGGAGCGCAGCGCCGTCGCCATCTCGGCCGCGTGCTGGCACAGGGCGGCGAATTCGTCGTCCGCGTGCAGCACTTCTTCGACGAGGCGCGTGCGCGCGGCGGTGGCCTGCTGCAGCCGTTCCACGTGCGATCGCGTGGAGGTGCTTTGAATGTTTGCCGACAGGACCTGCGCGATCACGTCGCAGGCCATCCGCACGCTGTAGGGCACCTGGCGGGGTGACATGTGGTGGCAGGCCAGCAGACCCCAGAGTTGCTCGTTGATGACGATCGACACGCTCATCGAAGCGCCCACGCCCATGTTGGACAGGTATTCGATGTGGATCGGCGACACGCTGCGCAAAATGCTGCCGCTCAGGTCCAGCGGTAGCGCGCCGGCTTCCTGCAGCAAGGGGACAGTGGTCGATCGCACGTCGGCGATCAGCCGCAAGGTATTGGCCACGTACAGCCGGCGCGCCTGCGCAGGAATGTCGCTGGCGGGATAGCGCCGGCCAAGGTAGGGGTCGAGCGTGTCGATGCACGACTCGGCCACCACTTCGCCGCTGCTGTCGTGGCGAAAGCGGTAGGCCATCACCCGGTCGAAGCCGGTCAGGGCCCGCAATTCTTCGGTGGCCAGTTGCAGCAGGTCACGCACGGCACGCGGGCGGCGCAGCTTTTCCATGGCGCGGTGGGCTTGTACGGCAAAGCCGGCCAATTCGCCGCTCGACTGGTGCCGCAGTTCGAACTCGGCCACCAGCATCCCGCCGCTCAGGTGCAGGACGACGTCGAAGTGCCGGTCGCCCACCTGCAGCTCGCCCGGCATGGGCACGTCCTGTTCCCCCCGCAGGGCCCGCACGCCGTCTTCCAGCAGCGCGGCAATCGCCGGGCAAAGCTCGCCTCGGCTCTGCTCCAGCGTCTCGCCGACCGACACCGCGCAGTGCAGCAGAGGCTCCACATTGGCGCCCACGTAGCGGACCACGCCATCGCGGTCCACGGCGATCAGCGTGCCGTGGTTCTGGATGCTGCCCGGCAGGTGGATGGGCTCGCGGTCGCAGTTGTCCAGCGTGGTGGGCGTGCCGGGTGTCGGGAGCTGGCTCATGCGAAGACCCCGTGTTCCTGGAATTCCCGCTGCAGGCCCTCGAAGCCGGCGCGCGCGCCTGCGCAAGCCATGCGGACATCGAACTCGCTGTGCACGTTGGCGTTCAGCAGCGTGGTGAAGCGTTTCCAGCGCGCGCCCGTGTCCAGCCCTGCACCTTGCAGATAACGCAAAGGGTGCGGCGCCAGCCGAGGGCCGAGGCGGCGGTAGAGGAGTTGCCCGCCCAACTGCGAGCCTTCGACCACATAGGCCAGTCCCCAGCACACGGCGGTCTGGCGCGCAGTCCCGGACTCCGTGAAGGCCCGGTCTGCCAGCGTGTGCGTGCAGTCGCTGATGCGTGCTTCGTCAGCGTCCAGGCTTGAATGGCCGCCAGGGGCATCGCGCGCATCCTGCTGCAAGGCGTCCAGTCGGGCAGGGTCGGCAAAGCGGAAACCCGGTGCCAACGGCTCCAGCGTGGAAAGGTAGGGGTGCAGGGCCATGAGCCATGCGCTCACGGCCAGCGTGTGGTGCCGGTAGTCCTCCAGCGTCGCTTCGTCCCGGCCCAGCGGCAAGCTGGCGTCGAGTCGGGCATGCAACTCCTTGGTGGCAAGGCGCAGCGCCGCAAGGCAGTCGGTCTCCGGCGCCGGGGCGCCTGGAAGGAGAGGAAATCGCTGTGACACTGAAGGAGGGCAGGGGGATCGGGTTTGGCGGAGTACGCCGCCGGCAGATTCTAGAGGGTCGGCCCGCCCCTGCCATCAGCAGGGAGGTCGCTTCGCGCCACCGCGGGAATGGCGGCCTGCTCTCAAGGCGGAGCGATCATTCCCTGCACACGCCGTGCGAGCGCATCCAGCGTGAACGGTTTGGTGAGCACCTGCATGCCGCGCTCCAGATGGCCATTGCCCACGGCCGCGTTCTCGGCATAGCCCGTGATGAACAGGATTTTCAGGTCCGGCCGGTACACGCGGCCGCTGTCGGCCATTTGCCGGCCGTTCATGCCGCCCGGCAGCCCAACGTCGGTGATCAGCAGGTCCAGGTGGGTGCTGGACTGCAGCACCAGCAGGCCCGATGCTCCGTCCTGCGCCTCGATGGTGTCGTAGCCCATCTCCTGCAGCACCTCGACCACCAGCGAGCGCACGCTGGGCTCATCGTCCACTACCAGCACCGTGCCCGAGCCTTTGCCGCCAGCGGCTGAAGGCAAAGACGGCAGATCGGAGTCCTGCGCCATCGCTTCGTGCCGCGGCAGGTAGATGCACATGGTCGTGCCCATGCCGGGCTCCGAATAGGCGCGCACCTGGCCGCCCGACTGCCGCGCGAACCCATAGACCATCGACAGCCCCAGCCCCGTGCCCATGCCAATCGGCTTAGTGGTGAAGAAGGGTTCGAACACGCGGTGGATGATGTCGGGCGACATGCCCGTGCCGGTGTCGGTCACGCACAGCGACACGTATTGGCCCGGCGGCAGATCGCGGTCCAGCGACGCGCGCTCGTCCATCCATTTGTTGGCGGTCTCGATGGTGAGGCGGCCGCCGCCCGGCATGGCGTCGCGCGAGTTGATGCACAGGTTCAGCAGGGCGCTTTCGAGCTGGTGCGGGTCCACGTGCGTGGTCCACAGCCCCACGGCGCCGACCACTTCCAGTTCGTTTTCCGGGCCGATGGTGCGGCGGATCAGCTCTTCCATGCCCTTCACCAGGCGGTTCACGTCGGTGGGCTTGGGGTCCAGCGTCTGTCGGCGCGAAAAGGCCAGCATGCGGTGGGTGAGCGAAGCCGCCCGCTTGGCTGCACCCTGGCCCACGCTCACGTAGCGCTCCAGGTCGTCGTAGCGGCGTTGGCCCACGCGCCGGTGCAGCAGTTCCAGGCTGCCCGTGATCGTGGCCAGCAGGTTGTTGAAATCGTGCGCGAGGCCGCCTGTCAACTGGCCGACGGCTTCCATCTTCTGCGACTGGCGCAGCGCGTCCTGCGCGGCTTCGCGCTCACGCGACTCGATGGTCAGGCGCTCCAGGGCGTTTTCGACTTCGCGCGTGCGCTCGGCCACACGCGCTTCCAGGTGGCTGTTCAACGCGCGCAATTCTTTCTCGGCCACCACCTTTTCCGTCACGTCGTAGCCTTCGGCGAAGACCCCGTTGATCTCGCCCTGCGTGTCGACGGTCGGCTGGTAGATGAAGTCCAGGTAGCGTTCGACCAGCGGCATGCCGGGTTTCTGTTCGATCAGCACCCTGAGGCCCTGGGCGATGTAAGGCTCCCCGGTGCGATAGACCTCGTCCAGCAGTTCGTACACCCCCTGGCCCTCCAGTTCGGGCAGGGCCTGCCGCACCGGCTTGCCTTCCACGCTGCGGTGCCCGATCAACTGCACGTACGAATCGTTGACGAACTCGAACACATGCTGCGGCCCGCGCACCACGCACATGAATCCCGGCGCCTTCTGGAACAGGCTGCGCAGGCGATCGCGCTCTGCCGTGCTTTCCTCCAGCACCTCGACGCCTGCCAGGCGCGAGGCGATCTGGCCCGCCAGCAATTGCACGAAGGCCATCGCTTCCCCGTCGTGCATGGGCCGGTGCGGATTGGCTGCGCACACCATGAAGCCGGCCGTCCGCGCACCCCCTTGCGCTGGCAAGGCCACCACGAAGGCTGCACGCGGCTGGGTGTCCCAGTCGCCCGCGGGTACATCGTCTGCCAGTTCCAGCGGCACCGTGAACGATGCTTCGCCGGCCTGCAGCCGGTCGAGTTGCCAGGGGCCTTGCGATTGCGGCTCCAGCATGGCCGGGGCCAGCCGGTGGCCCCGTTCAATGCCTGCGTTGCAGGCCAGGTGGGCAGCGCCAGAGGCGTCGTATAGGTAAACAAGCGAGAACGGCAGGTCCCGCTGGGCCCGGCCCATGAGTTCGCAGGACGTGTCCAGCACTTCCAGCCGGCTGTTCACGGCCGACAGTGCCGCGCCCAATTCGCGCAGCAGGCGCAGGCGGCGTTCGCTGAGCACGCGGCCCGTGTCTTCCGACACAGCGCAGAACAGGCCGCCGACCTGGCCGTTGTCGCCATGCAGCGGGCTGTACGAGAACGTGTGATACGTCTCTTCCAGGTAGCCGGCGCGGTCCAGCAGCAGCATCAGCGAGTTGTCCCAGGTGGACTCGGCCCGCTCGTACACGGCGTGCATCCGGTCCTTCACCTGGTCCCAGATTTCGGCCCACACCTGCGCGGTCGGCCGTCCCAGCGCATGCGGGTGCTTGGCGCCCAGGGTGGGGCGGTAGGCGTCGTTATAGAAGAACGCGATGTCCGGCCCCCATCCCAGCCACATCTCGAAACGGGACGTCAGCAGAATGCGCAGCGCCACCTTCAGCGTGTCGGGCCAGAACTCTGGCGACCCGAGTGGCGTCGCCTCCCAGTCGTGGCAACGCATGCGCTGCGCCATCTCGCTGTCGCCGACGAAGATGTGGGCAAAACGCGCGCTGCCGGAAGCGGAAGGTTGGTTCATGGGCACGGGTCTAGCGCGAATCGGCCAGTCGGTTGATGGTGGCCATCAGCGCGTGGGGCTGCAGGGGTTTGCCGAGGTGGGCGTCGAATCCGGCTTCCAGCGCGCGCTGTGCATCTTGCGCGCGGGCGAAGGCCGTCAGGGCGACGGCGATCGGCGCGGTCTTGCCGATGGGCAGCGGCATCGAGCGCAGGGTGCGCACGAGGTCGTAACCGTCGCGGCCCGGCAGGCCGATGTCGCACACAAGCACGTCGGGCCAGCGGTCGGCCAGGGCGAGCATGGCGGCGTCGTAATCGCCGGCCTCGCGCAGTCGCGCACCGCCGTCGGTGAGCACCACGGTAAGCATCTCGCGGGCATCGGGATGGTCTTCCACGATGAGGATGTCCAGGCCCGCCAGCGGGCGGTCGGTCATCGGTGGGTCGATGGGGGTGTCGTCGCCGTTCGGCGCGTCCAGCGCCTGCTCGCCGCCCTTGTGGTCGACCGGCAGCGTCACCTGCATGGTGGTTCCCCGGTCGAGCCCGGCGCTCATGGCCTTGGCGCGGCCGCCATGCAGTTCGGTCAGTTGCTTGACGATCGACAGCCCCAGGCCCAGGCCGCCGTGGCGCCGGTTGTCCGGTGAGTCGCTCTGCGTGAATCGGTCGAACAGGTGGTCGATGAATTCGCTCGCGATGCCTCGGCCGTAGTCCTGCACCGAGAGGGTGAGCACGCCTTTCTCGCGCCGCAGGATGACGTCGATGCGTGCCCCGTCGTGCGAGAACTTGATGGCATTGGTCAGCAGGTTCCAGAAAATCTGTTGAAACCGCGTCGGGTCCAGCCAGGCGGGCGCGCTGGCGTCGTGCACTTCCAGCTCGACGCTCAGGCGCTTTTCAGCGATGGATGCCTGAAGGGCGTCGATGGCGGAGCGCACCACATCGGCCGGGTTGATCCACTCCCGCTCAAGGTGCAGCTTGCCGCTGTTGATGCGCGACACATCGAGGATGTCGGAAATGATGCGTGCCTGCGCCTTGACGTTGCGGTGGATCGAATCTAAACCCTTGAGCAATTCGGGCGTGCCGCCCCGGCGCTTGAGGATGTGCACCCATCCCGCAATGGCGTTGAGCGGTGTGCGCAGCTCATGCGACAGCACGGCGATGAAGTCGTCCTTGGTGCGGCTCAGCCGCTCGGCCGTGGCGCGGGCTGCCTGCTCGCGCTCCAGCACGTCCTGGCGGCGCGAATCGAGTTCCATGCGCTCCGAAATATCGGCGGCCATGGCCATGCGCAAGCCGGGCTCCACGTGGGCCGAAATGCTCCATTCGAGGTACACCCAGGCGCCGTCTGCGCGCTGCAGCGGAAACTCTCCCTGCCAGGGCTCTCCCCGCTCGCCGCCCACGGTTTTCTCGGTGACGAAGTCCAGCCATCCGGGGGGCGCGAAATCGCTGATGGGATGGCCCAGCAGCTCGTCGCGCGAGCGGCCCAGCATGCGCGTCATGGCGGGGTTCACGTCGGTGAACCGGCCGTCGGGCTTGATCAGGCCGATGCCTGCCAGCGCCTGGCTGTAGATGGCGCGAAAGCGCCGGTCGCTGCGGCGCAAGCCGTCTTCGGCCATGCGCGCCCGGATCAGCGCCTGCAACGTGCCGACGAGCACCGCCGGTTCCACCGGGTGGGTCAGGTAGGCATCGGCCCCGGCGTTCAGGCCGGTCACGCGGTCTTCGCTGTGCACGTGAGCGGCGGACAGATGCATCACCGGCAGCAGGGCGGTGCCGTCCTGTTGGCGAATGACCCGGCAGACCTCGAACCCGTCGATGTCGGGCAGGTGCACGTCCAGCACCACGGCCGACACGTCGGTCGCGGCCAGCCGGATGGCTTCGGTGCCGGTGTCGGCTTCCACGGTCTTGAAGCCTGCGGCGCGAATCACCCGTACGGTGGAGTAGCGGGTGACGGGGTTGTCGTCCACCACCAGCACGGTGTGTGCGGCGCGGTCGATGGTCGTGTGGATGGCGCTGACGTCTAGCATTCGCTACGCCTTCTGGCCGCCCTGCGGCGTGCTGGTTGAAGAGGGCTCTTGGGAGGCATCGAGGGTGGATTCGTTCCCCGGCAGGCGCACCGGCAGCGTGAGCGAAAACACCGAACCCACGCCCGGCGTGCTCTCCAGCGCCACCGTGCCGCCGAGCAGCTCGGCGAGCTGGCGGCTGAGCGCCAGGCCCAGTCCGGTGCCGCGCAGGCGCTTTTGCAGCGACGAGCCGATCTGCGTGTAGTCCTCGAACACGCTCGCGTGGAACTCGGGGGCGATGCCGATGCCGGTGTCGGCCACCGCAAAGCGCACATGCTCGCCTTCCAGGTTCGTCACCGACACGCGGACCTCGCCGCGCGGCGTGAACTTGAGGGCGTTCGAGATGAAATTGCGCAGGATCTGCGAGAGCTTGCGGTCATCGGTGTACAGCGGCGGAATGCCGTCGGGCTCGTCGAAATACAGGCTCACTTCCGGGTTGGTGAGCACCGGCTTGAACATGCCGCGCAGTGCCTGGAACAAATCCAGCATCTCGAACCAGGCGGGGGAAATGTCCACGCGGCCGGCCTCGATCTTGGCCAGATCGAGCAGGTCGTCCACCATGTCCGAGAACTCGCTGGCCGTGCTCTGGATGAAGCTCACCTGGCGGGCCTGTTCGGGGTTGAGCGGCCCGTCCACATGGTCGGCGAGCAGGCGCGCGATGCTGCGAATGGAGTTGATCGGCGTGCGGAACTCGTGGCTCATGTAGGCCAGGAAACGGCTCTTCATGGCCGTGGCGTCGCGCAGTTGGTCTGCCTGTTCGTCCAGCTCGGAATACAGCGCGACCACGCCGCGGTTGGTGTCCTCCAGTTCGGCGCGCAGGTCCTGGATCTCCTGTTGGCTTGCGGCAAGGGCGGCCCGCAGGTCTTCGATCGATTCCTGCGTCGCCGCCGTGGGTACGGGGGAGGTGCGGTCCATGGGGATTTTGTTGCTTTCGGTCACTGGGTGTTCTGTACCACGACCACGGTCGCGTCGTCGCGGGCCCGGTGGTGGTCGCGCAGCAGCACGGCCGCGACCAGCGTGGGGTCGCTGCCCAGCAGGCGCTGGATATTGGAGGAGTGCCAGCGGGTTTCGAGGCCGTCGCTGTGCACGATCAGCAGGGCGTAGGAGGGCAGTTCGGTCGCGGTCTCCTGCGGCCGGCGCATGGTCATGCCCACCGTGCCGTGCTGCGTCGCGATGGACCGGTCCGACAGGCCCGACACCACCCGCGCCACCACGTTGCCTACGCCGGAGCTGACCACCTTGGCCGCATCGATGTCTAGCCGCAGGCAGCAGATGGCCGCGCCGCGCGTGGTCTGCAGTTCGACGTGCATGCGCTCCAGTTGCTCGCGCAGGTCGCCGAACGGGCCGTCGAGGAACACTTGAGCGGCAGCGCCGGAGGCCTTCGCCGCCTCTGTGCCGTGGCCCAGGCCGTCCGCCACGAAGAGGGCGGCGCGCGGCCCGTCCAGCGCAACGGCCCAGGCGTCGCCGCACACGGCTTCGCCTGCCAGCGGCAGGCGGATGGCGCCCACCCGCAGGCTTTGCGGCGGGACCACGGGGCCGTCGCCGCCGTCCTTGCGCTGGCGCACTCGGGCCACGCAGGCCGTGCCCTGCGGCACGGAAGAGTGGATGTCGAAATCGTCCGCCAGCCGCTTCACCGCGCCAAGGCCCGTGCCCTGCGTGCCGCCGGTGGAGTAGCCGTCGCGCATGGACTGGGGGAGGTCGTCGATGCCCGGCCCGTGGTCGATGGCGATGACCTCCACCAGATTCAGCGCGGGCACCGCCGCGATCAGCAGTTGCCCTTCGCGGGCATGCAGATGCAGGTTGTTCGCCAGCTCGGTGACGACGATGGACAGGCGCCCGCTGTCGGTGTCGCCCCAGCCCAGTGCGGCACTGGCGTGCGCGGCGAAACGCCGAGCCTCGCCCACGCGGCTTGCGTCCCCCATCGGAAAGGCCGTATGGGTCCATCCCATGAGCAGCCTGGGGCTGTTGCCCGTGGCGGCCTCTACTTCCATTTGGTGATGCTCACGCGGGTGCCTTCGCCAGGCACCGTGTGGACCTCGAATTCATTCACCAGCCGCTTGCTGCCCGGCAGGCCGAGGCCCATGCCGCCGCCCGAAGTCCACCCGTCGGTCAGGGCGAGCTTCAGGTCGGAGATGCCAGGGCCGGTGTCCTCGAAATGCAGTTGCAGGCCGTGGCGGCCCTGGCGCTCCAGCGTCTCCCAGCGCATCTGCCCGCCACCGCCGTGCACCAGCGTGTTGCGCGACAGTTCGCTGGCGGCGGTGATCAGCTTGGTCTGGTCCACCAGTGAAAACTTCAGCTGCGTGCAGAGAACGCGAACGGTCTGCCGGCACAGGACGATGTGCTGCTCCGAGGCGATCGGCAGCGTGCCCGCCGGTTCAGCGGCCAAGGCCGTGCTCCTGGCGGATGCGGCCGAGCAGCAACATTCCACGTTCCACGTTGAGCGCGGTGCGCACGCCTTCCAGCGACAGCCCGAGCTCGACCAGCGTGATCGCCACGGCCGGCTGCATGCCCACCACGACAGTGTGGGCCGAGAGGATGCGTGCGATGCCGGAGATGGTGCTCAGCATGCGGCCCACGAAGGAGTCCACGATCTCCAGGCCCGAGATGTCGATCATCACGCCGGTGGCGCCGGTCTTGGCGATGCGGTCGGCCAGGTCTTCCTGAAGCATCAGGGCGGTCTGGTCCTGCATGTCGACCTGAATGGTCACGAGCAAGGTCTCCCCCATGCGGAGGATCGGAATGCGGTCCATGGCGGTGCTCCGGCTCAGTCGGCGCGCGCGATGCGCCAGCCGGTCTTTTGCAGGGCCAGCGACAGCGCATCCGCCAGATTCGCGCGGGTGTGGATGCCTTGCAGGTCGATGCCCAGATGCACGATGGTCTGTGCGATCTGCGGGCGAATGCCGCTCACGATGCAGTCCGCGCCCATCAGGCGGATGGCCGCCACGGTCTTGAGCAGGTGCTGCGCCACTAGCGTGTCCACGGTAGGCACGCCGGTGATGTCGATGATGGCCAGCTCCGATTCGGTTTCCACGATGCGCTGCAGCAGCGTTTCCATGACCACCTGCGTGCGATTGCTGTCCAGCACGCCGATCATGGGCACGGCGAGCACGCCTTCCCACAGCTTCACGACGGGGGTGGACAGCTCCAGCAGTTCCTCCTGCTGGCGGCGAATGATGTCTTCGCGCGCTTGCTGGAAGGTATTGGCGGTGCGCTGCGCCAGCTGGTCGATCAGCGCCGTGGCGGACCACAGTGCGGGGCCCAGGTCTTCGGCGGCCGACACCTTTTGCTGCAGCAGGGAGAACAGCGGCTTCTTCATCGCCTGAAGAAAGACGGTGGTTTCGCCGGCCGTCTGGCCGCGCGATGCGCGCGAGCGGGAGAGCGATTCGAGCGCTTCGTTCAGGTCTTGCCAGGCGGGGCCGTTGGCGCCCTGTGCATCGCCGCCGGCCTGCAGCGCGCTGCGCAGCAGCTGCAGCAACTCGCGGGCTTCGGCCACGGTGGCACGTTGGTGGGTGGAATCCTGGGTGCCCGCTTCGGCCAGCCACTCGTCGAGGATGGCGGTTTCATGGGTTTCCAGAAGGGAGAGAAGGGCCGGATGTTGCTTCTTCATGGCCGTGCGCTTTGTGAATGAAGGCAAATTCTAACGGCCAGGGGCCCCGCAGCCCCTGGGGCTGACCCGCCCGCAAAGCCGGTTTCCGAAAGGGCGTTGCGGGCTTGCACAGGACTGGGGCAGGGCGGCTTTCCAGGTTGCACCAGACCGGGCCGCCATGGCAGTTTGCGGCCACCGAACCCCGCGTGGCAGAACGCAGTCGGACATCGCAGTCAATGGAAAATATGCCTTCCACCGCTGTTTTTAATGGCGGTAATGCTATAAAAATTATAGCAGCTACATATTCTGACTCTTTCTCGTCCAGCGGCGCCCCTTGGCAGGCCCCGATCTTGCAAGGGGGTGGCGCAACGGAAAGCAGGGCGGTGTGCCGCCTGATTTTCGGCTTCCCGCCTGGTGGGATTGCGCGTCCGAATATCGGATGTCTGCGTACTAACCCTGTATAGACAGGCCTGTCGCACCGCCATGATCCGGGCGTCGGAGCAGCACGTGCGTGCCCCAGAGCGGGTGCGTGACTCGATCTTTTCTAGGAGCAGATGATGGGCCGATCGGTTGTGAAAATGGTGTCGCTGGCAGTCGCGGGCGTCGGTGTGGTGGCGGGGCTTGCGGGCCCGGCCCAGGCGCAGGACGTGAAGATCGCGCTGGGCATGTCGGGCTGGACGGGGTTCGCTCCCCTCACGCTGGCCGACAAGGCCGGCCTCTTCAAGAAGCACGGGCTCGACGTCGAACTCAAGATGATTCCGCAGAAAGACCGCCACCTGGCCCTCGCCTCCGAGGCCATCCAGTGCGCCGCCACCACCGTGGAAACCCACGTGGCGTGGAACGCCAACGGCGTACCGATCGTGCAGATCTTCCAGATGGACAAGTCCTACGGCGCCGACGGGCTGGCCGTGCGCAACGACGTGAAGGGTTTCGCCGACCTGAAGGGCAAGACCATCGGCGTGAGCGCCCCGGGCACCGCGCCGTACTTCGGCCTGGCCTGGATGCTCAACAAGAACGGCATGACGCTCAAGGACGTGAAGACCGTCTCGCTGGAGCCGCAGCCCGCCGCGCAGGCCTTCGTCTCCGGCCAGAACGACGCCGCCATGACCTACGAGCCCTACCTGTCCACCGTACGGGCCAACCCGCAGGCCGGCAAGATACTGGCCACCACCATCGACTACCCCATGGTGATGGACACCGTGGGCTGCGCGCCCACCTGGCTGAAGGCCAACGCCAAGGCTGCGCAAGGCCTGGCCAACGCCTATTTCGACGCGCTGGAGATGATCAAGACCGACCCGGCCAAGGCCAACGAGATCATGGGCTCAGCCGTCAAGCAAAGCGGCGAGCAGTTCGCCAAGTCGTCGGCCTACCTGCGCTGGCAGGACAAGGCGGCCAACCAGAAGTTCTTCGCGGGCGAGCTCATGCAGTTCATGAAGGAATCGGTGCCGATCCTGCTGGAGGCCGGCGTGATCCGCAAGGCGCCTGAAAAGCTCGAAGCCACCTTCGACGCCCGCTTCATCCAGTGATGGCACGGGAGCCCGCAGACATGCCTCCAGCCATCCCCGCAGCGGCCGCCGTCCGCCACCCGTCCGCCGCGCCTGCGGGCGGGTCCGGCGCGGCCCCGTCAGCCCCGCAGGCGGCGCGCGCCGCCGCCCGGCGCCGCTCCATGGCGCCGCTCGAACCCGTCAGCCCGCGCGCCCGCTGGGTGCTGGGCCTGGCGTTCTTCGTCGTGTTCATCGCCGTGTGGTCGTTCTTCACGCTGGGAGGCTTCGTGTCGCCCACCTTCCTGGCCAGCCCGGTCACCATGCTCAAAGAAGGCGGCCTGCTGTTCACCGAATACGGCTTTCACAAAGACATCGGCATGACCGTGTGGCGGGTGCTCGGCGGTTTCCTGCTGGCGGCCGTGGTCGCGGTGCCGCTGGGCATCGCCATGGGCGCCTGGAAGCCGGTCGAGGCGTTCTTCGAGCCCTTCGTGTCGTTCTGCCGCTACCTGCCGGCTTCGGCCTTCATTCCGCTGCTCATCCTGTGGGCGGGGATCGGCGAGGCGCAGAAGCTGCTCGTCATCTTCATCGGCTCGGTGTTCCAGATCACGCTCATGGTGGCGGTGACCGTCGGCGGGGCGCGCCGCGACCTGGTCGAGGCGGCCTACACGCTGGGCGCGGGCAACACCGGCATCGTGCGCCGCGTGCTCATTCCGGGTGCGGCGCCCGGCATTGCCGAAACGCTGCGGCTGGTGCTGGGCTGGGCCTGGACCTACGTGATCGTGGCCGAGCTGATCGGCTCGTCCTCCGGCATCGGCCACATGATCACCGACAGCCAGGCGCTGCTGAACACGGGGCAGATCATCTTCGGGATCATCGTGATCGGCGTCATCGGGCTGGTGTCCGACTTCGCTTTCAAGGCGGCCAATCGCCGCCTCTTCGCCTGGAGCACGCTATGACGGCACCCATGCTTTCGGTGCGCGGCGTATCGCGCACCTTCGCCGGCACCCGCGGCCAGAGCACGCAGGCGCTGCTGCCGGTGGATTTCGAAGTGCGCGAGAACGATTTCGTCACCATCCTCGGGCCTTCGGGCTGCGGCAAGTCCACGCTGCTGCGCATCGTGGCGGGGCTGGACTTTCCGACCACCGGCGAGGTGCTGCTGGACGGCCAGCGCATCGATGGGCCGGGCGCCGACCGCGGCATGGTCTTTCAAAGCTACACGCTGTTTCCCTGGCTCACCATCGCGCAGAACATCCGTTTCGGCCTGCGCGAGCGCGGCATGCCCGAGGCGCAGCAGAAAGAGCGCGCCGACTATTTCATCGCCAAGGTGGGGCTGCGCGGCTTCGAGCAGCACTACCCCAAGCAACTGTCGGGCGGCATGCAGCAGCGCACCGCCATTGCCCGCGCGCTGGCCAACGACCCCAAGATCCTGCTGATGGACGAGCCCTTCGGCGCGCTCGACAACCAGACCCGCGTGCTCATGCAGGAGCTGCTGCTGGGCATCTGGGAGGCGGAACGCAAGACGGTGATGTTCGTCACGCACGACATCGACGAAGCGATCTTCATGGCCAACCGCGTGGCGGTCTTCAGCGCCCGGCCGGGCCGCATCAAGACCGAACTGGCGGTGGACCTGCCGCACCCGCGTCACTACACGCTCAAGACCACGCCCGAGTTCATGGACCTGAAAGCGCGGCTGACCGAGGAGATCCGCGCCGAGTCGATGGCGGCGGACCTGCATTGAGCCGCTCCAGGATTGCCGACCCCATGAACGCCGCCGTTCCCCGCGCCGAGGCCGACGCCGTGGCGGCGGCTGCTGCTGCGCCAGCGGCGGAGCCGGCGCTCGCGCTGTACCAGCAGGTCAAGGACTTCATCGCCCGCAAGATCCAGGACGGCTCCTGGCGCGCGGGCGACCGGCTGCCGTCGGAGAGCGAGCTGGTGCTGCAGTTCGGCATGTCGCGCATGACGGTCAACCGCGCGCTGCGCGAGTTGTCCGAGCAGGGGCGCATCGTTCGGGTGGCGGGCGTGGGCAGTTTCGTGGCCGAGGACAAGCCCCAGTCCACGCTGCTGCAGATCGCCAACCTGGCCAGCGAAATCCGCCAGCGCGGGCACGACTACCGCTGCGACGTGCTCACGGTGGAGCGCGTGTCCGCCTCGATGGAAGTGGCTGCGGCGCTGGACCTGCGCACGGGCGAGTCGGTGTTCCATGCCGTGTGCGTGCACCGCGAAGACGGCGTGGCCGTGCAACTGGAAGACCGCTACGTGAACCCGCGCGTCGTGCCCACCTTCGCGCAGCAGGATTTCACGCGGCTGCAGCCCTCTGAATTTTTGGTGCGCAACGTGCCATTCGACCAGGTCGAGCACGTGGTCGATGCCGTGCTGCCCACGCTGGAACAGGCCCAGCTGCTGGGCATGGAACCCGCCCAGCCGTGCCTGCTGCTCACCCGCCGCACCTGGAGCCGCGGCGTGCCGGTCACCATGGTGCGCTGCCTGCACCCCGCCTCGCGCTACCGGCTGGGCAGCCGCTTTCGGGCCGACGGCAATCCGGTGTTCGGATAATCCGCGCCCACCGTTTTTTCGCTCAGATCCACTTGTATATACAGGATGACCTTTATGACCGATTCCTCTTCCGAAACCCTGGTGCTGCGCCCCGGCCGCGTCACGCTGGCCGAATTGCGGCGCGTGAGCGCGAGCGGTGTGCGCCTGTCGCTGGACCCGTCGGCGCTGGCCGGCATGCAGGCCTCGCAGGCCACGGTGCAGCGCATCGTCGATGAAGACCAGGTGGTCTATGGCATCAACACCGGCTTCGGCAAGCTCGCCAGCACAAAGATCGCCCACAGCCGGCTGGCCGAACTGCAGCGCAACCTGGTGCTGTCGCACAGCGTGGGCACGGGCGAGCCGCTGGGCGATGCGGTCGTGCGCATGGTGCTGGCCACCAAGGCGGTGAGCCTGGCGCGCGGCCATTCCGGCGTGCGGCCCGAGATCGTCGATGCGCTGCTGGCCCTGGCCAATGCCGACGTGCTGCCCCTCATTCCCGCCAAGGGGTCGGTCGGTGCCTCGGGCGACCTGGCCCCGCTGGCGCACCTGGCCTGCGTGCTGATCGGCGAAGGCCAGGCCAAGGTGCAGGGCCGCACGGTGCCCGGCCGCGAGGCCATGGCCGCCATCGGCTGCGAGCCCTTCGTGCTCGGCCCCAAGGAAGGACTCGCGCTGTTGAACGGCACACAGGTGTCCACGGCCCTTGCGCTGTTCGGCCTGTTCGGCGCCGAGAGCGTGTTCGCGGCCGGGCTCGTGTCCGGCGCGCTGTCGCTGGAAGCCATCAAGGGATCGGTCAAGCCGTTCGATGCGCGCATTCACGAGGCGCGCGGCCAGCCGGGGCAGATCGCCGTGGCGGCAGCCGTGCGCGCGCTGCTGGAGGGCAGCGAGATCGACCCTTCGCACCCCCATTGCGGCCGCGTGCAGGACCCTTATTCGATCCGCTGCGTGCCCCAGGTGATGGGGGCGTGCCTGGACAACCTGCAGCACGCCGCACGGGTGCTGCAGATCGAGGCGAATGCCGCCTCCGACAACCCGCTGGTCTTCGCCGAAACCGGCGACGTGATCTCGGGCGGCAACTTCCACGCCGAGCCGGTGGCCTTCGCGGCCGACATCATCGCCCTGGCGGTGGCCGAGATCGGTGCCATCTCCGAGCGCCGGCTGGCGCTGCTGCTGGACACGGGCCTGTCCGGCCTGCCGGCCTTCCTCATCCGCGACAGCGGCGTGAACTCGGGCTTCATGATTGCGCAGGTCACCGCCGCGGCACTGGCCTCTGAAAACAAGGCGCTCGCCCACCCGGGCAGCGTGGACAGCCTGCCCACTTCGGCCAACCAGGAAGACCATGTGTCCATGGCCACCTACGCCGCGCGGCGCCTGACCGACATGGTGCGCAACACGGCCGTGGTGGTCGGCATCGAAGCCATGGCCGCCACGCAGGGCATCGACTTCGACCGCGTGCCCGCGCCCGGTGCGGCGCCCGCTGCGTGGCTGAAAAGCTCGCCGCTCATCGAAGCGCAGATCGCCGCCGTGCGTGCCCGCGTAGCCTTCCTGGAGCAAGACCGCTTTCTCGCCACCGACATCGAGGCCATGCGCGAGTGGGCCCAGGAATCCGCCTGGCCCGCCCCCGTGACCGCCTGCCTGCCCAGCTTTATTTCCCAGATTTCGTGAAGGAGCCTTTGCCATGAACGCCAACGACGCCATCCTCTCCGCCCCTGCCGCACCCCAGGACGCTGCCCCGCTCGCCGACCCGCGCCACGATCCCACGCGCGTGATCCGCGCCCCGCGCGGCAGCCAGCTGAACTGCAAGAACTGGCTGGCCGAAGCCGCCTACCGCATGATCCAGAACAACCTCGATGCCGAGGTGGCCGAGCGCCCGCAAGACCTGGTGGTGTACGGCGGCATCGGCCGTGCCGCGCGCGACTGGGCCTGCTACGACCAGATCCTGTCGTCGCTCAAGGTCCTGGAGGCTGACGAAACCCTGCTCATCCAGTCCGGCAAGCCGGTGGGCGTGTTCAAGACGCACGAGAACGCACCGCGCGTGCTGCTGGCCAATTCGAATTTGGTCCCGAAATGGGGCACCTGGGAGCACTTCAACGAGCTGGACCGCAAGGGCCTCTTCATGTATGGCCAGATGACGGCCGGCAGCTGGATCTACATCGGCAGCCAGGGCATCGTGCAGGGCACGTTCGAGACCTTCGTCGAGGCCGGCCGCCAGCATTACGCCAACGACCTGTCGGGCAAATGGATTCTCACGGCCGGCCTGGGCGGCATGGGCGGCGCGCAGCCGCTGGCCGCCACGCTGGCCGGTGCGGTGTCGCTCAACATCGAGTGCCAGCAAAGCAGCATCGACTTTCGCCTGCGCACGCGCTACGTGGACAAGCAGGCGCGCGACATCGACCACGCGATGGAACTGATCCAGCAGCATTGCAACGCCAAGGAGGCGGTGTCGATCGCGCTGCTGGGCAATGCGGCCGAGGTGCTGCCCGAACTGGTGAAGCGCGCCAAGGCCGGCGGCCTGAAGCCCGACCTGGTGACCGACCAGACCTCCGCGCACGACCTGATCCACGGCTACCTGCCCGCCGGCTGGACGGTGCCGCAATGGCAGGCCGCGATGAAGGACCCCGCCCAGCACGCTGCGCTGACCCAGGCCGCCGCCCGATCATGCGCGGTGCACGTGCAGGCCATGCTCGACTTCCAGGCCATGGGCATCCCCACGGTGGACTACGGCAACAACATCCGCCAGGTGGCATTCGACGAAGGCGTGAAGAACGCCTTCGATTTCCCCGGCTTCGTGCCCGCGTACATCCGCCCGCTGTTCTGCGAAGGCAAGGGCCCGTTCCGCTGGGTGGCGCTGTCCGGCGACCCGGAAGACATCTACAAGACCGACGCCAAGATCAAGGAGCTGTTTCCCGACAACCACCACACGCACCGCTGGCTGGACATGGCGCGCGAGCGCATCGCCTTCCAGGGCCTGCCCGCGCGCATCTGCTGGCTGGGCCTGGGCGAGCGCCACAAGGCGGCCCTGGCGTTCAACGAGATGGTGAAGAGCGGCGAGCTGAAGGCCCCCATCGTGATCGGCCGCGACCACCTGGACACCGGCTCGGTCGCCAGCCCCAACCGCGAGACCGAAGCCATGAAGGACGGCACCGATGCAGTGAGCGACTGGCCGCTGCTGAACGCGCTGCTCAACACGGCCGGCGGCGCCACGTGGGTGAGCCTGCACCACGGCGGCGGCGTGGGCATGGGGTATTCGCAGCATGCCGGCGTGGTCATCGTGGCCGACGGCACGCCGCAAGCGGCCGCGCGCCTGGGCCGCGTGCTGTGGAACGACCCGGCCTCGGGCGTGATGCGCCATGCCGATGCCGGCTACGACATCGCGGTGGACACCGCACGCCGCCAGGGCCTGAACCTGCCCATGGTGCGCTGAGGCGAAAGCCGCGCTGCCGGAAAACGGAATTTCTCCATTCCGGGATAAAAAGGGGAACCCCATTCCCAACGGCCGGGAATGGGGGTGTGGGAACCCGGGCCGCTTCCTTCGATACTGAACGCATGACCCAAAGTGCATTGCCCGGCGCCGTTGCCACGTCCGACCGAGTGCTTCACGTGCTCGCCGTGCTGGCCCAGCAGGGCAGGGCGATGGCGGCCACCGAACTCATGGAACACACCGGCATGGCGCGCAGCACGCTGTACCGGCAGCTCGCGCGGCTCAAGCGCTGGGGCTTCGTGCTGGAAAGCGATGGCGGCTATGCGCCCGGCCCCTTGAGCCTGCAGTTGGCGCTGGGCTTCGATCTCGCATCGCACCTGGTGCGCCAGGCGCGCCCCGGCATGGTGGAGCTGTCCCAGCAATCGCAGGAAAGCGTCGGCCTGATCGTCGCCGTGAACGACCAGGCCATCTGCCTGGACATGGTGGAGAGCCACCATTCGCTGCGCTGCTCGTTCGAGAAAGGGCGCAGCGTGCCGCTGCGCGCAGGCGCTTCGGCCAAGTGCGTGCTGGCCCATCTGCCCACCGCCGCGCGCGACGCGGTGCTGACCAGCCAGTGGGGCGTGGGCACGCCCGAGCGCGAAGCCGCGCTGCAGGAACTGGAATCGATCCGCCAGGCGGGCTTTGCCACCAGCGAGAGCGAAGTGGACCCCGGTGTCTGGGGCTGCAGCGTGCCGCTGTTCGGCGCGTCGCGCCAGGCGGCGGGTGCGATCACGCTGATGGCGCCGAACGTGCGGGCGCAGGGCCAGGAGGCCGCGCTGATCCGCATGGTCGTCGTGGCGGCGGCGCGCATCTCGCGCCAGCTGGTGCTGCACTGAGCCTGGGCCGAATACTTCTTTCGCTGCCGTCTTCGTCCTCTCCGTTCGCCGTTTTTCCGCCCTTTCTTTTTCCGCCCTATCTTTTTTCGCGTTTTCTTTTCCCTCACCCACCACGGAAGCTGCCCCATGAACGTCCGACGCCATCTCCTTCTCGCCAGCCTGGCCGCCGCCACCTTCGCCTTCGGCGCGGGAGCCGTCCACGCCCAAGACAACGTGCTGCGCGTGGCCACCGATGCCACTTTCCCGCCGATGGAGTTCGTCGAGAACGGCAAGCGCACGGGCTTCGATGTGGAACTGGTCGAGGCCGTGGCCAAAAGCATGGGCAAGCAGGTCGAGTGGATCGACATCGACTTCAAGGGCCTCATTCCCGGCCTGATCTCGCGGCGCTTCGACATGGCCGTGTCCGGCATCTACATCACCGATGAGCGCAAGAAGGTGGTCGATTTCACCGAGCCCTACTACGCCGGCGGCCTGGTCGCGATGGTCAAGGAAGGCAACACCGCCATCCGCAAGCCGGCCGATCTGGACGGCAAGAAGATCTCGGTGCAGGTGGGCACCAAGTCGGTCGCCTTCCTCACGCAGAACTTCCCCAAGGCCCAGCGCATCGAGGTCGAGAAGAACCAGGAAATGTTCAACCTGGTGGACATCGGCCGGGCCGACGCCGCCGTCACCGGCAAGCCCGCCGCCTACCAGTACGTGCGCACCCGCCCCGGCCTGCGCGTGATCGACGAGCAGCTCACCACCGAGGAATACGGCATGGCGCTGCGCAAGGACACGCCCGAACTCACCCGCGCCGTGAACGCCGCGCTGGCCAAGCTCAAGGCCGACGGCACCTACGCCGCCATCGTGAAGAAGTGGTTCAGCGCCAGCGCGACCACCGCCGCCGCCAAGTGAGCCGCGCCGCACCGGCCGCCGCCTGAAACGAACCCGAGCTGAACCTTCCGATGGAACTCGATTTTTCCCCCGTCTGGGCCGGCTGGCCCCAACTGCTGGAGGGCGCGGCCGTCACCGTGGAGATCACGGCGGCCTCGTTGCTTCTGGGCTGCGTCATGGGCCTGCTGGTGGGCATCGGCCGCCTCGACCCGCGCCGCCGCATCGTCTATGGCCTTTGCACGGCGTACGTGGCCGTCATCCGCGGCACGCCGCTGCTGGTGCAGCTGTTCATCCTGTTCTTCGGGCTGCCGCAGTTCGGCATCCTGCTGCCGGCCTTTCTGTGCGGCGTGATCGGCCTGGGCATCTACTCGGGCGCCTACGTGTCCGAGATCGTGCGCGGGGCGATCCAGTCCATCGACCGCGGCCAGATGGAGGCCGCACGGTCCATCGGCATGTCCTCCGGCGTGGCGATGCGCTGGGTGGTGCTGCCACAGGCCGTGGTGCGCATGATTCCGCCGCTGGGCAACGAGTTCATCGCGCTCATCAAGAACTCGGCGCTGGTGTCGCTGCTGACCATCCACGACCTGATGCACGAAGGGCAGAAGATCATCAGCGTGTCGTACCGGTCGCTGGAGGTGTACCTGGCCATCGCGGTCGTGTACTTCGTGCTCACCGGCATCACCACGCTGGTGCTGCGCCACATCGAGCTGCGCCTGCGCGCCGGGGGGATGGTGCAATGACCCGCCCAACCTCTTCACACACCGCGCCGCAGCCGGCAATGGCCGGCGACGCATCGGCGCCCATGGTGCGCATCCGCGGCCTGCGCAAGGCCTTCGGCGAGCACGTGGTGCTCAACGGCATCGACTTCGACGTGCAGCCCTCGCAGGTGGTGGTCGTGATCGGGCCCAGCGGCTCGGGCAAGAGCACCTTCCTGCGCTGCTGCAACGGCCTGGAGCAGCCCCAGGGCGGGCGCATCGACATCTGTGGCCGCACGCTGGTGGACGAGGGCCGCATGCTGCCCGAGCGCGAGCTCAACGCCCTGCGCGAAGAGGTCGGCATGGTGTTCCAGTCGTTCAACCTGTTCCCGCACCTGTCGGTGCTCGACAACGTCACGCTGGGGCCGCGCAAGCTGCGGGGGGCCTCGCGCGCCGAGGGCGAGCAGCAGGCGCGGGCGCTGCTGGACAAGGTCGGCCTGGGCCACAAGGCCACAGCCATGCCGGCCAGCCTGTCGGGCGGCCAGAAGCAGCGCGTGGCGATCGCCCGGGCGCTGGCGATGCAGCCGCGCGTGATGCTGTTCGACGAGCCCACCTCGGCACTGGACCCCGAACTGGTGGGCGAGGTGCTGCAGGTCATGAAGCTGCTGGCCAGCGAAGGCATGACCATGATGGTCGTCACGCACGAGATGGATTTCGCCCGCGACGTGGGTGACACCGTGGTCGTGATGGACGGCGGCGGCATCATCGAATCGGGCCCACCGGCGACCATCTTCACCGCGCCCGCGCAGGAGCGCACCCGTGCGTTCCTGCAGGCCGTGCTGTCGCGCAGCTGAAAAAAGCCATGGCAGCCCTTGCACCCCTGGCACTTTCGCTTTCGCTTTCACTTTCGTCCTCGCTGCAGCAGCGGCTGCAGCGCTGCGTGACTGATGAGACCGTGGCCGACTTCGCACGCGACGGGGCCGTCTGCCTGCGGCAGTTGCTCACGCCCGACGAGGTGGCGCTGCTGCGCAGCGGCATCGACGCCAACCTGGCCGCGCCGAGCCCGCGCGCCAAGGTGGCGAGCCGGCCCGACGATCCGGGCCGCTTCTTCGAGGATTTTTGCAACTGGCAGGACATTCCCGCCTTCGGCCGCTTCATCGCCGAGACGCCCGTGGCCTGGGCCGCACAGCGGCTCATGCAATCGGCCACCGTGCGGCTGTACCACGACCACGTGCTGGTCAAGGAGCCGGGCACGCGCCAGCGCACGCCCTGGCACCAGGACCAGCCCTACTACAACATCGACGGCTCGCAGAACGGGAGCCTGTGGATTCCCGTGGACCCGGTCGCCCGCGAGGCCACGCTCGAATTCGTGGCCGGCTCGCACCTGGGGCCGTGGCGCATGCCGCGCACGTTCATGGACCAGCAGGCGCGCTGGTTTCCGGAAGGCTCGCTGGCCGAGCTGCCCGACATCGAGGCCGACCGCGCGGCATTCCCCATCCTGGGCTGGGAGATCGCGCCCGGCGACGTGGTGTGCTTTCACATGCTGGCGCTGCACGCCTCGGGCGGCGTGCCCGGGCCGCAGCGCCGCCGCGTGTTCTCGGTGCGCTTTCTGGGCGACGACACGCGCCATGCGCCGCGCGCCTGGAAAACCTCGCCCGACTTCCCGGGCCTGGCCGACACCCTGCCGGCTGGCGCGCCCATGGCGCACCCGCTGTTTCCGCTGCTGGTCGGGGAGGGTGCATGACGGCGCTGCAGCGGTTCGATCTGTCGGCCATCGCGCCCACGCCGTGGAAGAACGGCGGCGGCGACACGCGCGAGCTGGCCTGCTGGCCGCCCGGCGCCGGCATGGACGCCTTCGAGTGGCGCGTGAGCGTGGCCACCATCGCCGCGCCCGGGCCGTTTTCGGCCTTTCGCGGCGTGGAGCGCCAGATCATGCTGCTGGACGGTGCCGGCGTGCGCCTGCGCGCGCTGGACGAAGGCATCGACCACGCGCTGGACGAGCGCTGGCGGCCCGTGGCGTTCGCGGGCGACCAGGCCATCGACTGCATTCCGCTGGGCGGCGCCTCGACCGACTTCAACCTCATGCTGCGCCAGGGCCGATGGCAGGGCGCCGTGCAGGTGCTGCAGACGGCATGCGTGCCGGGCAGCACGCCGGCCGGCCTGTGCATGGTGCTGTCCGGCCGGTGGCAATGGGGCAGCGAGGTGATGCAGGCCGGGGAGGGCCTGTGGTGGAGCACCGCCGCGCCGCCGGGCGCCCACGCAGCGCTGCAACCGCTGGGTGGCGGCGCCGACACGCCAGCCGTCGCCTGGGTGGCGCTGGTGCCAGGATTTCAGTCAAATCGGCCTCTGGCGCAATAAGCACTAGGGTGTATAGCTATTAAAATAATAGCAATCGACTGGAGGGGCCGGTGGCTTGACGGCGCCGGCTGCCATCCGGTCCTGTGTACGACTCGGGATTTTTATGGAGGCTTAAAAAGCCTCCAGCGCAATAATCACTAGGGCATACAGCTATGCCTTTCATAGCAAAAAAGGGAATGACATGACCGTGCCGCACGACGAGTTCTCCAAAGCCCCCAGCGCCGACGGCGTCTGGCTCGGCCTCCATCTGGCGCCGGGGCTGGCAGCGCCCGATGTATCCGTGGCCGATGGCGCGCCGGCCGCGCTGGTGGTGGAACACGGCGTCATCCGCTGGGTCGGCCCTGAAGCGGACTTGCCCGCCGGCTACGCCGCCTTGCCGCCCCATGCGGCGCGCGGTGCCCTGGCCACGCCGGGGCTGGTGGACTGCCACACCCACCTGGTCTATGGCGGCCAGCGCGCCAACGAATTCGCCATGCGGCTGGCCGGCGCCACCTACGAAGAGGTGGCCCGGGCGGGCGGCGGCATCGTTTCCTCGGTGCGCGCCACGCGCGAGGCCAGCGAAGACGCATTGTTCGACCTCGCTCTGCCGCGCCTGACGGCGCTGCTCGACGAGGGCGTGTGCGCCATCGAGATCAAGTCCGGCTACGGCCTGTCCACCGAGCACGAGCGCAAGCAGCTGCGCGCCGCGCGGCGCCTGGGAGAGGCCACGGGCACCACGGTGCGCACCACGTTCCTGGGGGCGCACGCGCTGCCGCCCGAGTACGCCGGCCGCAGCCAGGACTACATCGACCATGTCTGCCAGCACATGCTGCCCGCGCTGGCGGCCGAAGGGCTGGTGGACGCGGTCGATGTGTTCTGCGAGCGCATCGCGTTCACGCTGGCCGAAACCGAACAGGTGTTCCAGGCCGCGCAGCGGCTGGGCCTGCCCGTCAAGCTGCATGCGGAGCAGCTGTCCGACATGGGCGGGGCGGCGCTGGCCGCGCGCTATGGCGCGCTGTCGTGCGACCACATCGAGCACCTGTCCGCCGACGGCATCGCCGCCATGAAGGCCGCCGGCACCGTGGCCGTGCTGCTGCCGGGCGCCTATTACACGCTGCGCGACACGCACCTGCCGCCCATCGCCCAACTGCGAGAGGCCGGCGTGCCCATGGCCGTCTCGACCGACCACAACCCCGGCACGTCGCCCGCCTTGAGCCTGCTGCTCATGGCCAACATGGCGTGCACGCTGTTCCGCCTGACCGTGCCCGAAGCGCTGGCCGGCATCACCACGCACGCCGCGCGCGCGCTGGGGCTGCAGGATTCGCACGGCCTCATCGCCGCGGGGCGGCCTGCCAACTTCGTGCTCTGGCCGTTCGCCGAGGCGGCCGAATTGGCGTACTGGTTCGGCCACAAGCCCGCGCGCACCATCGTGCGGCAGGGGCGCATTGCCAAGGGCGCATTTCCGTCCAGCCAAGGGGTCCGCCGATGAGCGACATCAATTCTTCTTTTTCTGCCCCAGCCGGGCTTTCCGCCTCGGCGCCAGCACCGCCCGCCGGATCGTTGTTCGCCCCGCATGCGCTGCTGCCCGGCGGCTGGGCGCGCGACGTGCTGCTGCAGTGGGATGCCTCGGGCCGGCTGGCCACGGTGGCGCCGGGCAGTGCGCCGGGTGCCGCGCCGCAGGCTCCGGGGCCGGTCATCCCCGGCATGCCCAACCTGCATTCGCACGCCTTCCAGCGCGCCTTCGCGGGCCTGACCGAATACCGCGCGCCGCAGCCCGACGGTAGCCAGGACAGCTTCTGGAGCTGGCGCAACCTCATGTACCGGTTTGCTGCGCGTACCACGCCCGAGCACCTGGAAGCCATCGCCACCTGGCTGTATGTGGAGATGCTGGAGGCCGGCTACACCTCGGTGTGCGAGTTCCACTATGTGCACCACGATGCCGCAGGCCAGCCCTATGCCGACGACGCCACCATGTCGCTGGCACTGCTGCGCGCCGCGCAGACCGCGGGCATCGCCATCACCCTGCTGCCGGTGCTGTACCAGACCAGCGGCTTCGGCGCACGGCCCCCGCGCGAGGATCAGCGCCGCTTCATCCGCAGCACCGACAGCATGCTCTCCTTATTGGAGCGGCTCGCGCCCGTGGTGCCTGCACAGGGCGGCGTTCTGGGCCTGGCGCCGCACTCGCTGCGCGCCGTGCCGCCGGACAGCCTGCGCGTGGCGGTGGAGGGGCTCGCCGCACTCCTGCCGCAGGCGCCGGTGCACATCCACATCGCCGAGCAGACCCAAGAGGTGGACGACTGCGTCGCCTGGAGCGGCCAGCGCCCGGTGCAGTGGCTGCTGGCCCACGCGCCGGTCGATGCGCGCTGGTGCCTAGTGCATGCCACGCACATGACGCCCGACGAATACGCGGGCGCCGCGCGCACCGGCGCCGTGGCCGGCTTGTGCCCGACCACCGAGGCCAACCTGGGCGACGGTCTGTTCGAGTTGCCGCGCTGGCTGGCAGACGGCGGCCGCTGGGGCGTGGGCTCCGACAGCCATGCCTGCGTGAACGCGGCCGAAGAACTGATGCTGCTCGAATACGGCCAGCGCCTGGCGCTGCGCCAGCGTAATGTGTTGGCCAGCCGCGCGCACCCCGAAGTCGCCACCGCCATGACCCTGCAGGCCGTGCAGGGCGGGGCACAGGCCAGCGGCCGCTGGGCCGAGGGCCGGCAGGCCGGCATCGCGGTGGGCGAGCGCGCCGACCTGGTGGTGCTGGACGCCGGGCACCTCGCCCTGCAGGGCCTGCCGCCCGACAGCATGCTGGGCGCGCACGTGTTCGGCAGCCATCGCACGTCGGCGCTGCACAGCCTGTGGACCGCCGGCACGCCGCGCGTCGTCGCAGGCCGCCACGCCCTGCACGAAAGCGCTGCCGCGGCCTTCGTGGCCGCGCGCAACGCGACCATCACCGATCAAGGCCAGTGAGCTCCTCGTCGAGCCTTACCGATCGTTATCGAGCCTTGCCGGTCCTGAACGACCCTTTCCCTCGCACCGCATGACCCCTTCGCACGCCATGACCGATACGCTTTCTTCGCCACCACCGTTCACCTTCCACCAGGGCACGGCGCCGCTACTTATTTCCATGCCGCACGTGGGCACGCATGTGCCGCCCGCTATCGCGGCGCGCTTCACCGACGAGGCCCGCCATGTGCCCGACACCGACTGGCATCTGGAGCGGCTGTACGGCTTCGCCCGCGACATGGGAGCCTCGATCCTCGTGGCCACGCATTCGCGCTATGTGATCGACCTGAACCGCCCGCCGGACGGCGCCAGCCTGTACCCGGGCCAGAGCGTGACGGGCCTGTGCCCGGTCGATACGTTCGACGACACGCCCATCTACGCCCAGGCCGGCGATGCGCCGGACGCCGCGGAGACCGCCGCGCGCCGTGACGCCGTCTGGGCGCCGTACCACGCGCAACTGGCGGCGGAGCTGGAGCGCATCCGCGCTGCGCATGGCGTGGCCGTGCTGTGGGATGCGCACTCCATCCGCTCGGTGCTGCCGAGATTTTTCGACGGCAAGCTGCCGGACCTGAACCTGGGCACCGCCAACGGCGCCAGCTGCGATACCGGTCTGGCCGACGCGCTGCTGGCCATCGGCGAGTCCGACCCGGCCCATACCGCCGTGCTCAACGGCCGTTTCAAAGGCGGCCACATCACGCGGCACTACGGTGATCCGGCGCGCAACGTGCATGCGGTGCAGCTGGAAATGACGCAGTGCAGCTACATGCAGGAAGCCCTGCCGTTCGACTACCTGCCCGATGTGGCGGCCCGTGTGCAGCCGGTGTTGCGCCGCATGCTGGAGGCGGCGCTGGACTTCGCCCGCGCGAACGCCCGCCCATGAATCGGGCCACGGCGGCGGTAACGCCGCCGTGGCGCCGGCCGATCAGGCGGCGGCGTCGATCCTGAGCTGCACGGAATCGTCCAGATAGATCGGCGTCACCTTGAAGCCGTTGACCGTGATGCTGCCGAACGTGCCGCGCACCGGGGCCCCGCGCACCAATGTGATGGTGGAGCCGATCGCCGGCGTGAAGCCCGTTCGGAACGCGATACGCAGTGCGCCGGCCAGCGTGACCGGGCCGCCGGCCTGCAACTGCCCGGCGCCGCTGGTACCCAGGCGCAACTCCAGCGTGCTGCCGCTGCCCAGCGTGAAGGCGCCACCGATGGCGAGTTCGGCCGGAGCGTTGTTGATCAGCGTGCCGCCGCTCAGGTACACATCGCCCTGGCCCAGCGCGGCCGTACTGTCGGCCTGCACCGCGCCGGCAGCCACTTCCGTGCCCCCGGTGTAGCGGTTCGCGCCACCCAGCGCCAGCGTGCCGCTGCCGCGCTTGGTGAGCTTGCCGGCCCCGGCGATGGGGTTGCGCCAGGTGTCCATGGCGTGTAAGCCGCCTTGCGCCGCATCCATGGTCACCGACACGTCGCCGTTGAACTGGCCATAGCCGTCGCCGGCGGCGAACAGGTTCAGCCGGCCCCAGCCTTCGGCATCGTCGAGCACCGGGTAGCCCGAGGCGATGGCGGTGGTCTTGAGCACCACGCGGCGCTGGGCGGCGTCGAGGTACGGAAAGCGTGTTTCCAGCAACACCTCGGCGCCCTTGGGCACCACGGCGGGGCGGGTGGTGTCGCCGGTCGGCGCGAAGCCGAACGTCATGCGCCGCAGGTACTCGGCCCGGTTGGTGGCAGCGTCGGCGAAGCGGTCGGCACCGACGGCCTGGGAATGCGCGAGGCGCAGGAACTCTTCCGGGGTCTTGGCGCCCACGGCCGCCATCAGCGTGCTGCGCGCCTGGGCCACTGCGGCGGCCTTGCGCGAAGCGTTGGCGCCGGTGGCGATGCTGGCGGCGGCCACAGCCTGGCCGTGCACCCGGCCGCTGATCACATCCAGCGGCGAATGCATGCCCGCCAGGATGCGGCTTTCGCCCATCTCCAGCCCGCGCGCCAGCATTTCCTGAAACCGCTCGGGCACGACGTAGGCCATGGCGATGGCATCGCGCACGCCCTCGGCCGTGTGGCCGCTGGTGAAGCCGCCATCGGTCGCGGGGGCGGTGCTCTTGGCCGGCACCAGCGCGGGCACGATCTGCACGCTGGTGCTCCAGCGCCAGGGGCGGGCGTATTTGTAGAAGCGTTTGGCCGGTTCGGTCGAGCCGTTGTCACCGATGCCGCCGATGAAATCCACCACCGTGCCGAAGCTGGCGTTGGCACTTCCGCCCACGCCGGCGTTGTTGCCCGTTTCGTTGTAGAGCACCGTGGTCGCATCCGCAGGAATACCGGCAATGCTGGTCTTTTGCTGTGCGGCTGTGCGCCAGGCGTCTGCCAGCGGCCCCAGGCCGTCGGTCACGCTGTAGGCCTTGCCGCGCCGGTCATCCTGATAGGCCAGGAGCTCTTGCGCTGCGGTGCGGCGGGCCGTGGCATCCACCACGTACTGGATGTTGCGTGCGTGCACCGAGGCGTTCAGCACCGTGCCGTCGGTGGCATCGCCGGGAATGCCGGTCCATGCGGACGGCTTGATCGCAGGGAACGCGCCGTTGGCTTCGGCCGTTACACCGGCGTCGACCAGCAGCGTGCTGGGCTTCCAGATGTCCAGAAAGCCCGAGAGCACCCGCACGCCGGCGTTGGTGGCCGGCGTGGCGTATCGCGCATCGCCGCGCTGGTTGGTGAACGCGAAATCGACGAATGGCGGCGTCGTGGCTTCATTCGGCACCGGCGCAGAGTCGGCAGAACCCACGCCGCGGGGCGCTTCGGGCGGTGCGGCGTCAGAACCGCCGCCACCGCCGCAGGCGGAGAGCGCGAAGGCGGCGGCAAGCGCCAGGATCAGGGTGCGTCGGGGCAAAGGCAGCGTCATGGAGGGCGGGCAGGTTGGGGAAACGGAGCGGGTGCGCACAGGCCTTGCCGGCCTGCTGCGGCTGCACTCTAGGCACGCGCTGTGACAGCGCCGTGACTTGCGCGTGCAATCATTTCCCCGTAACAGGCCGGCGCGGGGTAGCATGCGGCATGGAAATCGCCCCCACCCTCGCGCCTGCGGTCGCGGAAAAGCCCGCAGCCCTGCCAGGTTGGGAAGAAGTCTTTCACATGCCGCTCTTTCGGCCCGGCACGTCCGTCCGACTGGGCGACCAGTGGGAAACCGTGAGCCACGTCGCCCTGCGACGGCAAGAATTGGCCATCTACCTCGTGGGGCACGAAGCGTCCGTCTCCCCCAATCGCCTCTTTCTGCAGCCTTCCGCCTTCACGACCGTGCGTCAGCGCTGACCGGCGTCGCTCTGCGCCGCCCGTTGTGCGCGGGCAGGGCTTTTTCCTTCAGATCAAACCGCGGGCCGCTCGGCCATGGCTTCGCCGAGCCGCACCGGCCGCGCGGGAGCCCAGTGCTCCGAAAACTGCACGGCGCCGCGCTGAAACAGCAGCACCACCGTCGAACCCAGCAAAAAGCGGCCCATTTCTTCGCCCTGGCGCAGCGTGATCTGGCGATCGGCATAGTCCCACTGCCGCAATTCACCGCTGCGTGGCGGATTCACCTGGCCATGCCACACCGTGGCCATGCTGCCCACGATGGTCGCGCCCACCAGCACCAGCGCCATCTTCCCCAGCGGCGTGTCGAACATGCAAACCACGCGCTCGTTGCGTGCAAAAAGCCCCGGTACGCCCCGCGCCGTGACCGGATTCACCGAAAACAGATCGCCCGGCACATGCACCATGCGCTGCAGCGTGCCATCGCAGGGCATGTGGATGCGGTGGTAATCGCGGGGGCTCAGATAGATGGTCGCGAAACTGCCGTCATCGAACTGCTGCGCCAGTGCGGCATCGCCACCCACCAGCGCCGTGGTCGAGTAGCGGTGGCCCTTGGCCTGAAAGATCTGGTCTTTTTCGATGGGGCCGAACTGGCTGATCGCCCCATCCACCGGACACACGGCCGCCGCAGCGGCCAATGGACGGGCCCCGGTGCGCAGCGCGCGCGTGAAGAAATCGTTGAAGGTTGCGTAGGCCGCCGGGCGCGGCTCGGCCGCTTCGCTCATGTCCACCTGGTAGCGGGCAATGAACCGCTCGATCGCCGCCGTGGTCGTCGGGCCGCCCTGGGCCCGCGCTAAGCGGCCCGCCAACGCCGTCAGCGCCTTTTTGGGAAGAAGATATTGGGGCAGTACGGCAAGGCGATCTGACAAGGTGGACGTCCTGAGCGGTTGGGGTGCGAGGCATTCTAACGACCGCTTCCGCGTGGCAAGACCCTGCATTTCCCTAGTGCGGCGGTATCGATATTCAGCGTTGCATTGGCGAAACCCTCGGCCGTGGCGAAGGGCGGTCATCCGGATCGAGCGGGCTAATCGGAGCGGCGAAGTCTCACTATCCCACACGATTGCCTACTACGTTACAATGGTGCGTTTTTGCGCAGCGCCTCGCTGTGTATGAAAGCCGCCCGCCGGCCTTTCTGACCGATGCGCCCTGGGGCGCAGTGAATTCCCCCGCTTGCTGTGCACCGAGCCTGAATCTCTTGCGAGGTGGGCCGACGTTCTGGTTGCAGTTTCGCGCAGGCCCGACTCCTCCTATTACTGTTTGAAGATTGACTTGAAATCATGGCCAAAGAAGAACTGATTGAAATGCAGGGCTCCGTGACGGAAGTCCTCCCCGATTCCCGCTTTCGCGTCACGCTGGACAACGGCCATCAACTGATTGCCTACACCGGCGGCAAGATGCGCAAGCATCACATCCGCATTCTTGCGGGCGACAAGGTCTCCCTGGAGATGTCCCCCTACGATCTGTCGAAGGGCCGCATCACCTTCCGCCACCTCCCAGGCCGTGGCCCGGGCCCGTCGTCGCGTTGAGTTTGAAAAAATCTGGAAAATTTCTTTGAATCTTCCAAATATGGGGTCGATGCAAGGTTAGAATTCTGGTTGTCGGAGCGTAGCGCAGCCTGGTAGCGCATCTGCTTTGGGAGCAGAGGGTCGCGAGTTCGAATCCCGCCGCTCCGACCATTGATTCAAGGGGTTAGGTCATTTGACCTAACCCCTTTTGCCTTTTCTGACATGGCAAATTTGACCGTGCTTTTGGCGTCCATCTGATCAATCACTCAGGCTGACGATGGTCCTTCGGCACAAAGACGCCTTTTATCAAGGCCGCATCAACTCCGAGACCAAAATCATCCTCGGGTGCGAAGTAACCTCAAAATCCACTCTCGCTCATAACTGAGCGCTACCACGTCCTCTTCTGAGAGATTACGCGGCAGGGTCAGCGTGTTCGCTTCGGGAATGGCGTGTTCAAACACCATCAGCAGGGCGGTTGGTTCCGGATGCAATATCACCAAAGCCTGGGCCAGCATATTGAGGGCTTGCGTTTGGGCCGTCACACTGGCCAACGCACTTTTGAGTGTGGTGATTTCCTCGCGCAGCAGTTTCATCTCTGCTTGTGAATCATTTTCCATAATGCCTCCTCATGCCATGCTAGGGCGACGCCATAAGGCCAACAAGCTGAAATTGCATCCAGCATGGCATTGCGCGCAAATACCGCTGCTCGCGGCAATACAAAATCCTGCATGAACTGACTCGGCCAGACTTCAGTTCTGACGCTCGCCCAGGCGCCATGGGTCTGTATCTGATGCGTCTTGCACAATGCAGTCGATCGACAGGTAGCCTTCAATCCTCTTTCAACACCACACCGCAATGCCATCAGCATCTTCTTCACGCAGCCCCTTTCCCCGCAACGGTGCTCGCATGGAGGGCGTCGATGCACTGCGCGGCTTGGCCATGGTGTGGATGACCGTTTTTCATTTCTGCTTCGACCTGAGCCATTTCGGGTTCTGGCCGCAGAATTTCCGGGCCGATCCGTTCTGGACGGTGCAGCGCACGACCATCGTGGGACTGTTCCTTTTTTGTGCAGGCTTGGGACAGGCCTTGGCGTGGAACCAGGGGCTGGGCTGGGAGCGATTTTTCAGGCGCTGGCTGCAGATCGCAGGTTGCGCCCTGTTGGTCACTGCCGGGTCCTACCTGATGTTTCCGCGCAGCTTCATCCATTTCGGGGTGCTGCACGGCATGGCGGTCATGCTTCTCATTGCGCGGCTGACGGCAGGGTGGGGCGCCTGGCTCTGGCTGGCAGGCGCTATTGCGATCGCAATGCCTCACTTGGCGGCCTGGGCGCTGACCGATGGCCCGTTGACCGCGTGGGCTGCCACCTTCAACGGCACGGCGCTCAACTGGCTGGGGTTGATTTCACGCAAGCCTTTCACCGAAGACTACGTGCCGGTGCTGCCTTGGCTCGGCGTGATGTGGTGGGGCCTGGCGTACGGCCAGTGGGCGCTGCGAAGTCGCCCGCAATGGATCGCAAGGCCGTTGCCGAAGGGTTTTGCGCCGCTATCCACGCTGGGTCGCTGGAGCCTGAGCTATTACATGCTGCACCAGCCAGTCATGATCGGCCTGCTGATGGCGGTGTCCTGGTTATTGGGGCGCCCATAAAAGCAAAACGCGGCACAAGGCCGCGTTTTGCTTTGACCAGAAGCACGTTGGTCTCGGCAACGTTGCCGAGACGTGCTCAGCCGATTACTCGACCTTGGCCTTCGTGCGCAGTTCTTCCTGGAACTTCGCCAGTTTCTGCTGCTGCAGTTGCTGGGCCACTTGTGGCTTCACTTCTTCCAGCTTGGGCAGCTTGGCTTCACGCACATCGTCCAGGCGGATGACGTGCCAGCCGAATTGAGTCTTGATCGGCGTCTGGGTCATCTGGCCCTTGTTCAGCTTGACCAGGGCTTCGGTGAACTCGGCCACATAGCTGCTGGGAGATGCCCAGTCCAGGTCACCGCCACGGGCGCCGGACCCTGGGTCCTTCGACTGCTTCTTGGCGATGTCTTCGAACTTGCCGCCCTTCTTGATGGAAGCGATGATGGCCTTGGCCTGATCTTCCTTTTCCACCAGGATGTGGCTTGCCTTGTATTCCTTGCCGGTGTTGGCGGCCAGGAACTTGTCGTATTCGGCCTGGATTTCGGCGTCGGTGACGGGGTTGGCCTTTTGGTAATCAGCGAACAGTTCGCGGATCAGGATGGTCTGGCGGGCCAGTTCCATCTGGGTCTTGTAGTCGGGCGAGGCTTCGAGGCCGCGCTTTTGGGCTTCCTGCAAGAAGATTTCGCGGGCGATGACTTCTTCCTTGATCTGGCCTTCGACCTCAGGGGTCACGGGGCGGCCGGAGCGTTCCACTTGCTGTTTCAGGGCTTCGGCGCGTTCCTTCGGGATCGCCTTGCCATTCACGACAGCGATGTTTTGAGCGTAGACGGGAAACGCCGTCGCGCCCAGCACGGCAGCGGCCACGAGGCCGGTCAAGAGCTTTTTCTTCATTGGGGAGTCCACAAAAAGGAAATGAGTTGCGGGCAGTTTGCCCGCAAGTCCGACAGATAGTGCCGGATCAAAGAACTTCAATGGCTATGGCGTGAGCGCCGTGGTCAATAAATTCTTGCAGCGCATCATACACAAGGCGATGTTGGGCAACGCGCGGTTTGCCTGTAAACAAAGGTGACGAAATGCGCACCCGGAAATGGGTGCCGAAACCCGTTCCGTTGGCCCCCACATGGCCTGCGTGGGCCGCGCTTTCATCGAGCACTTCCAGGGCGGAGGGCGACAGCCGCTCGCGCAGTCGCAGGGCCATGGCTTCGGCGGTGATCGCCAGCGTGGCGGTCATGGCTGAACGTCCTTGGATGCGGTTTTAGTCTCGTCTTCCTTCATGTAGCGGCTCAGGAACAGCGCCTGTCCGATCACGAAAACCGCCATCAGGCCGATGCCGCCAAACAGCTTGAAATTGACCCAGGTGTCGGTGTCGAACTGGTAGGCCACCCACAGGTTGACCAGGCCCATCACCGCGAAGAAGCCGGTCCAGCTCCAGTTCACGGCGCGCCAGGCAGCGTCGGGCAATTCCATCTGCGCGCCCATCAGGGAGCGGATCAGGTTCTTGCGGAAGAAAAGCTGCCCGATCAGCAGTGCCGAGCCCATCAGCCAGTAAAGCACCGTGGGCTTCCACTTGATGAAGGTTTCGCTGTGCGACAGCAGCGTGGCGCCGCCGAAGACGACGATGACGCCCAGGCTGATCCACTGCATGGGTTCGACCTTGCCGTTCTTGTAGCGCAGGTAGCCGATCTGCAGCACTGTGGCCACGATCGCCACGGCCGTGGCGGTGTAGATGCCCCACAGCTTGAAAGCTGCGAAGAACAGGATGATGGGGAAGAAGTCGATCAGCAGTTTCATGGGGCTGGAGCGTTGGCGGGCGTTGCCGCCGTTCAGGAAGCACCGGGCTCGAAATCGAGCGATGCGGAGTTCATGCAGTACCGCAGGCCGGTGGAGGCGGGGCCGTCTTCGAAGACATGGCCGAGGTGCGCCCCGCATTGTGCACAAACCGTTTCGGTGCGGACCATGCCATGGCTGCGGTCCACGATTTCCTTGATCGAGCCCGGCACCGCCTGCGAAAAGCTCGGCCAGCCGCAGCCCGCGTCGAACTTGGTGTCCGAATCGAAGAGTTTGGCGCCGCAGCAAACGCAGTGGTAGCTGCCGTCGGCCCAGTGGGCCTCGTATTTGCCGGTGAAGGGCCGCTCGGTCGAAGCGTGGCGGGTGACTTGCCAGGCCACGGGTTCGGCGCCCTTGCTTTGCAGGAGGGCCTGCCATTCGGCATCGGTCTTCTTGATGGGAAAGGTCATGATGAACAGCTGATTTCGATGGAGGAAGCCCAGTCGGGCGGGAAGTCGGCCCAGGTTTCGTGGCCTGGGTGCTCGTCGAAAGGTTGGGCCAGCAGTGCCTGCAGGGTGTGCAGCGGTACGAAGTCTCCCTGCTCGGCCGCGCGGATGGCTTGCTCGCCCAGGTGGTTGCGCAGCACGAACTTCGGATTGCATTTCAGCATCGAATCGGCCACCTGCCGGCGATCTGATTGCGCCAGGCGCTCTGAATAAGATAGCAACCAGGCGTCCCAGCCTTCCCGGTCGATGAACAGGTCGCGCACGGGCTCGAAGTCGCTGCCGGCCACCGCATGCGACAGGCGGCGCCAGAAAATGGGGTAGTCCACGCCGCTCTCGGCCAGCAGATTGAGCAGGCCGTCCACCAGCGCAGCGTCACCTACCTGCGCATCTGCCAGCCCCAGCTTGCCGCGCATGCGCTGAACGAACTGGGCGGGGAAAACGGTCTGGTAAGACTCCAGCGCGGCCTGCGCCAGCGCCACGTCTTCGATCAGCGGCAACAGCGCCTGGCCGAGGCGGAACAGATTCCAATACGCGACGTTCGGCTGCCGGTTGAACGCATAGCGGCCCTGCGTGTCGCTGTGGTTGCACACATGGCCCGGCACGAAGGCGTCCAGAAACTGGAACGGTCCGTAGTCGATCGTGAGGCCCAGGATACTCATGTTGTCCGTGTTCATCACGCCGTGGCAAAAGCCCTGAGCCTGCCAATGGGCCAGCAGCGTGGCGGTGCGTTCGCTCACGGCCTGCAGCAAGGCGGCGTAGGGATTGCCGCCGTGCGCGTCCTGCCCTCGGCACGCGGGGTAGTAACGGTCGATTACATAGTCGGCCAGGGTACGCAACTGCGGCAGCATGTCGCGCGCCGCGAAGTGCTCGAAATGACCGAAGCGGATGAAGCTCGGCGCCAGGCGGGTGACGACTGCGGCGGTTTCGATTGCTTCGCGCTGCACCTTGGCGGGCGAGCCTGTCAGCGCCAGCGCCCGCGCGGTGGGCACGCCCAGCGCGTGCATGGCTTCGCTGCACAGGAATTCGCGGATGCTCGACCGCAGCACGGCGCGGCCGTCGCCCATGCGTGAATACGGCGTGCGGCCGCTGCCCTTGAGTTGCACCTCCATGCCGCCCGTGGTTTCGCCCAGCAGGATCGCGCGGCCATCGCCCAGTTGGCCGGCCCACACGCCGAACTGGTGACCGCTGTACACGCTGGCCAGCGGCCGCATGCCGGACAGCAAGGCGTTGCCCGTGCAGACCTGCAGCGCCGCGTCCGAAGCGAGCCAGTCGGGGTGCACGCCCAGAAGCCGGGCCGCGTCCTGGCTGGTGGCCACCCAATGGGGAGCGGGCAGCGGCGTGGGAACCAGTTCAGTGAAGAAATCAGGGCCCAGGTCCGCAAAGCCGTTGCGCCATTCCAGGCCGGACGCAGGGGCCGTCGCAGAGGAGGGAAGGGATGCGTTCATTCGCCGAATTGTCTCCGACCCGCTTTGCCACGCGCGGCAAGGGGACTTGGGGCGCTGAAGCGCGAGCAGTTGCAGCCGGCAGCGGCCCGTGCTGGCCGCCTGTCAAACAGGCGACAGATGCGGCCCCACGGCGGGCCGCCGGTCCGGCTGTGCTGCGCGGAGCGCACGGTAGGATGCCGCGGAACCATTCACAACGACAACCCAAGGAGCCAACATGCTGGGCCTGATGCAAAGTCAACCCTTGCTGATTTCCACGCTGATCGAATTCGCCGAACGCCACCACGGCGACGTGCAGATCGTGTCGCGCCGAGTCGAGGGCGACATCCACCGCTACACCTACCGCGACATGGCGGTGCGGGCGCGGCGGCTGGCCAACGTGCTGGACGGCATCGGCCTGGCGCCCGGCGACCGCGTAGCCAGCCTGGCGTGGAACGGCTACCGGCACATGGAGATGTACTACGGCGTGAGTGGCTCCGAGCGTGTGATGCACACCATCAACCCACGCCTTCACTCGGACCAGGTCGCGTGGATCATCAACCACGCCGAGGACAAGGTCCTGTGCTTCGACCTCACCTTCCTGCCCATCGTGCAGGCCGTCCATGCCAAATGCCCCACGGTGCGCCATTGGGTGGCGCTGTGCGATGCGGCGCAGTTGCCTGCCGACAGCGGAGTCCCCGGCCTACTGAGCTACGAATCGTGGATCGGCAGCGCCCCGGACACCTACGTGTGGCCGACCTTCGATGAGAACACCGCTTCCAGCATGTGCTACACGAGCGGCACCACCGGCCACCCCAAGGCCGTGCTCTACAGCCACCGCTCGACCCTGCTGCACGCCTATGCGGCTGCCTTGCCCGACGTGATGGGCCTTTCCGCCAGCGATGCCGTGCTGCCCGTGGTGCCGATGTTCCACGTCAACGCCTGGGGCCTGCCGTACTCCGCCCCGCTGGTGGGTGCCAAGGTGGTGTTTCCCGGCCCGGCGCTGGACGGCAAATCGGTCTATGAACTGATGGATGCCGAAGGCGTCACCTTCGCGGCCGGGGTGCCCACGGTGTGGCAGATGCTGCTGAACCACGTGAAGGCCGGCGGCCTGCGCTTCGGGCAATTGAAGCGCACGGTAATCGGTGGTTCGGCCTGCCCGCCGGCCATGATCCAGTCGTTCCAGGACGACTACGGCGTGCGGGTGCTGCATGCCTGGGGCATGACGGAAATGAGCCCGCTCGGCACGCTGTGCTCGCTCAAGAACAAGCACCTCACCCTGCCGCGCGACGAGCAGATGAAGATCCTGCTGAAGCAGGGCCGCGCGATCTACGGCGTGGACATGAAGATCGTCGACGGCGACGGCCAGGAATTGCCCTGGGACGGCAAGACCTACGGCGATCTGCTCGTGAAAGGCCCGTGGATCGTGGAGAACTACTACCGCGGCGAGGGCGACCCGCTGGTGCCCGATGCGCAGGGCCGCGGCTGGTTCCCCACCGGCGACGTCGCCACCATCGACCCCGACGGCTACATGCAGATCACCGATCGCAGCAAGGACGTGATCAAGTCCGGCGGCGAATGGATCAGCTCCATCGACATCGAAAACATCGCCATGGCGCACCCTGCCGTCGCCATGGCCGCCTGCGTGGGCATGCCGCACCCCAAGTGGGATGAGCGACCCATCGTGGCCGTCGTCAAGCGCCCCGGTGCCGAGGTCACGCGTGAAGAACTGCTGCAGTTCTACGACGGCAAGACCGCCAAATGGCAGGTGCCTGATGACGTGCTGTTCCTCGACGCCATCCCCATCGGCGCGACCGGCAAGATGCTGAAGGCCAAGCTGCGCGAGCAACTGAGGGACTATCGCCTTCCCGGCCTTTGAGCATGCCTGGGCGCGTTTTGAGCGCGTTTGAGCCGCATTTGCGCAGTCCTGGAGCCACTGCGCGCGGCCGTCCCAAGGGCCGCTGCGCAGTCGCATGCGGGATAGCGGATAGGGTGAATCCCTGAGCATTTCCTCGGTGCCGTGCCTTACGCTGCGGCCTGTTCCATTCAGAACCCAAGAGGAGACAGGCGATGAGATTTGCTATCAAGGCTGTAGCTGCATCCGTAATCCTGGCAAGCGCTGGCGGCGCGTTCGCTCAAAAGGGCGACACCGTGAAGATCGCCTGGCTCGACCCTCTGTCCGGCCTCATGGCCGCGGTGGGAACGAACCAGCTGAAGAGCTTCCAGTTCCTCTCGGAAGAGTTCAACAAGAAGAACGCTGCCGGCGTGAAGTTCGAGATCATCGGCATCGACAACAAGCTCAGCCCGCAGGAGACCACCAGCGCATTGCGCTCCGCCATGGACCAGGGCGCGCGCTACGTGGTGCAGGGCAACGGCTCGGGCCCTGCGCTCGCCATCATCGACGCGCTCGAAAAGCACAACGCGCGCAACCCCGGCAAAGAGGTCATGTACCTCAACTACGCCGCCGTGGACCCGGACCTCACCAACAGCAAATGCAGCTACTGGCACTTCCGCCTGGATGCCGACACCTCGATGAAGATGGAGGCCATGACCACCTTCATGAAAGACCTGCCCGAGGTGAAGAAGGTCTACCTCATCAACCAGAACTACTCGCACGGCCAGCAGGTTTCCAAGTTCGCCAAGGAAAACCTCGCGCGCAAGCGGCCTGACGTGCAGATCGTGGGCGACGACCTGCACCCCCTGGCCCAGGTGCGCGACTTCGCGCCCTACATCGCCAAGATCAAGCAGTCCGGTGCCGACAGCGTCATCACCGGCAACTGGGGCTCCGACCTGGCGCTGCTCATCAAGGCCGCCAACGACGCTGGCCTGGCCAACGTCAACTTCTACACCTACTACGGCGGCGTGACGGGCAGCCCCACCACCATGGGTTCGGCCGCGGCAGGGCGGGTGTACATGGTTTCGTACAACCACCTGAACCTGCCGGGCGACATCGGCCGCGTGGTCACCGAGTACAAGAAGAAGTTCAACGACGACATGTACACCGGCGCCGTGTACCACGCCTTCGCCATGCTCGATGCCGCCTTCGTCAAGGCCAAGTCCACTGACCCCATGAAGGTCGCTCCCGTGCTGGAAGGCATGAAGTTCAACAGCTTCAACGGCGAGGTCGAAATGCGCAAGAGCGACCACCAGCTGCAGCAGGGCCTCTTCGTCTCCAAGTGGGAAAAGGCCGGCGGCAAGTACCCCAACGACGCAGAAAATACCGGCTACACCTTCGTTCCGGTGAAGTACTACGAGCCCTACGTGGCCAGCACGCCCACTTCGTGCCAAATGAAGCGGCCGTCCTGATCGGCCCAGGCCGATCTGATTTTTTCAGTTTCATTGCTGAGACCTTGGGCCCGGGGTTCCTCGGGCTCTTTTTTTAACCGTGCCGGCGTTGTTCTTCGATGAATCTTGAGTTTTTCGTGATCTCGCTGCTCAACGGCATCAGCTATGGGCTGCTGCTGTTCATGCTCAGCTCCGGGCTCACGCTCATCTTCAGCATGATGGGCGTGCTGAACTTCGCCCACACCAGCTTCTATATGCTGGGTGCCTACATCGCCTACACGCTCTCCGGGCTGGTGGGTTTCTGGGTGGCGCTCTTCGTCGCGCCGCTGCTCGTCGGGGCGCTGGGCGCAGCCTTCGAGCGCTATGCACTGCGCCGCGTGCACCAGTTCGGCCATGTGCCCGAACTGCTCGTCACCTTCGGCCTCTCGTACCTGATCCTGGAACTGGTGCAACTCGTCTGGGGCCGCTCCACCGTGCCCTACGGTCTGCCCACGCAACTGCAGGGCCCGCTGTTCACGCTGTACGGCACGCAGTTTCCGAAGTCGCGCTCGTTCGTCATGCTGGTCGCGCTGCTCATGCTGCTGTCCGTGTGGCTGCTGCTCACCCGCACCCGCATCGGCTTGGTGATCCAGGCCGCGCTCAAGCACCCCGACATGGTCGAGGCGCTGGGCCACAACGTGCCGCGCGTGTTCATGCTCGTGTTCGGTGGCGGCTGCGCGCTCGCCGGGCTGGCCGGCGTGATCGGTGGCAACACCTACGTCACCGAGCCCGCCATGGCGGCATCGGTGGGCTCGATCATCTTCGTCGTCGTCGTGGTGGGCGGCATGGGCTCGCTCGCCGGGGCGTTTCTTGCCTCGCTGCTGATCGGCGTGCTGCAGACCTTCGCCGTTGCGCTGGACTACTCGCTCGCGCACGCGCTGCGTGCGGTGGGCATGGCCGTCACCGAGCAGACCTTCGGCTGGCCGCTGCTCAAGCTCACCGTGTCGCAGGTGGCGCCCATCCTGCCGTACCTGCTGCTGGTGCTGATCCTCATCTTCCGGCCCAAAGGCCTGCTCGGCACGCGGGAGGATTGAACCCATGCGCTCCCCCCACTCCTCGCCACCGGCCTACCGGTTCAAGCCGCTCAACATCGGGCGCATCGTCATCTGGGGCCTGTTCGCGGCCGCACTCATCGTGGCGCCCATGCTGTTCACCAGCAGCCTGGCGCTCACCATGCTCTCGCAGATCGGCTACCTCATCGTCATTTGCCTCTCCTACAACATGCTGCTGGGGCAGGGCGGCATGCTCAGCTTCGGCCACGCGGTGTACACGGGCTTGGGGTCGTTCATCGCCATCCACGCGATGAACCTGGCCGGCAAGGGCGCGCTGCCGATCCCGCTCGTGTTCATTCCGCTCGTGGGCGGGCTCGCCGGGCTGTTCTTCGCCGTGCTGCTGGGCTTCGTCACCACCAAGAAGTCGGGCACCACCTTCGCCATGATCACGCTGGGCATCGGCGAACTGGTGGCCTCGATGGCGCTCATGTTCCCCGAGTTTTTCGGGGGGGAGGGCGGCATCACCACCGACCGCGTGTACGGCAAAGGCTTCATGGGCATCACCTTCGGCCCGGCCATCCAGGTGTACTACCTGATCGCGGCCTACTGCTTCGTGTGCACCGCGCTCATGTTCGCCTTCACCGGCACGCCGCTCGGCCGCATCCTGAACGCGGTGCGCGACAACCCCGAGCGCGTCGAATTCATCGGCTACAACACCCAGCGCGTGCGCTACTTCGCCTTCATCATCGCGGGTTTCTTCGCGGGCGTGGGTGGCGGGCTGGCGGCCATCAACTTCGAGATCGTCACCGGCGCCGACAGCGTGAGCGTGCTGCGCTCGGGCGGCTATCTGCTCTTCACCTTCCTGGGCGGGGCCACGTTCTTCTTCGGGCCCATCATCGGCGCCGTGCTGCTGGTGTTCGCCTCGGTGCTGCTGTCCGAGCTGTCCAAGGCGTGGCTGCTGTACCTGGGCCTCGTGTTCCTGTTCATGGTGATGTATGCCCCGGGCGGCATCGCCAGCCTGATCATGATGAACCTGCGCGTTGCCAAATACGGGCGGCTTCGCACGCTGTGGGTGTCTTACCTCGCCCTGGGCGGCACCGCGCTGGTGGCCGTGCTCGGCGCGGCCTGCATGGTCGAGATGACCTATCACCTGCAGCTCAACGCCGCCCTCGGGCCGGAACTGAATTTTCTCGGGGCCACGCTGAACGCGCGGGCGCTGTCCAGCTGGTTCGGTGCGGGCTTCGTGCTGCTGGTGGGGCTGGGCCTTTTCGAAACCGTGCGCCGCCAGTTCCTGCGGCAGTGGGGCACCATCCAGGAAGGCATCGAGCTGGACATCAAGCGGGGAGGCGCGGCATGAGCGCAGCACCAGCAACGGCACTCGCAGCAGTGCCCGCACCCGCATCCGCTACGGGCAACATCCCCTACGCCCTGGAACTGCGCGACCTGCGCAAGAGCTTTGGCAAGACCGAGATCATCCGCGGCGCCAACCTGTGCGTGGCGCCTGGCGAGCGCGTGGCCATCATCGGGCCTAACGGCGCCGGCAAATCCACCTTGTTCAACCTCATCAGCGGACGCTTCGGCGCCACCAGCGGCCAGGTGCTGCTGAATGGCCAGCGCATCGACGGCAAGGCCCCGTACGAAATCAACCGCATGGGCCTGTCGCGCAGCTTTCAGATCACCAACATCTTCCCCAAGCTCAGCGTGTTCGAAAACCTGCGCTGCGGCGTGCTGTGGAGCCTCGGCTACCGCTACACCTTCCTGCGGTTCCTGTCGCGCCTGCACGATGCCAACGAGCGTGCCACGCAGCTCATGGAACAGATCCGCCTGGACAAGAAGCGCGACACGCTCGCCATGAACCTCACCTACGCAGAGCAGCGCGCACTGGAGATCGGCATCACCATCGCCGGCGGCGCCAACGTCATCCTGCTCGACGAACCCACCGCCGGCATGAGCAAGAGCGAGACCGCGCGCTTCATCCACCTCATCAAGGAAGTGACCGTGGGCCGCACCCTGCTCACCGTGGAGCACGACATGGGCGTGGTCTTCGGCCTGGCCGACAAGATCGCTGTGGTCGTGTACGGCGAAGTCATCGCCTTCGACACGCCCGAAGCCGTGCGCGCCAACCCCCGCGTGCAAGAGGCCTACCTCGGCTCGGCGGTGGCCGACCAGCAGGCGGGAGGACACTAACCATGCTGCACATCGACAACCTGCACGCCTACTACGGCAAAAGCCACGTGCTGCACGGCGTCTCGTTCGGCGTGCAGCCCGGCGAGATCGTCGCGCTGCTGGGCCGCAACGGATCGGGCCGCTCCACCACCGCCAAAGCCATCATGGGCCTCGTGGACTGGGAAGGCACCCTCGAATGGAAGGGCCAGCGCCTCGACGGCAAGAAGGCCTACGAGATCGCGCACCTGGGCCTGGGCTACGTGCCCGAAAGCCGCGACATCTTTCCCAACCTCACCGTGCACCAGAACCTGCTGCTCGGCCAAAAGGGCAAGGGCAGCCGCTGGACCTTCGACGACATGTACGGCATGTTCCCCCGCCTCAAGGAGCGCCAGCACACCGAAGCCGGCGTCATGTCCGGCGGCGAGCAGCAGATGCTCACCCTGTGCCGCACCCTCATGGGCGACCCCGACCTCATCATCATCGACGAGCCCACCGAAGGCCTCGCGCCCAAGATCGTCGAACTGGTGGGCCAATACCTCATGGCCATCAAGGCCCGCGGCATCTCCGTGCTGCTCATCGAGCAAAAGCTCACCATCGCCATGACCATCTCTGACCGCGCCCTGGTCATGGGCCACGGCAGCATCGTTTTCGAAGGCACCCCGCAAGGCCTGCGTGAGAACAGCTACGTGCGCAAGGAGTGGCTGGAGGTGTGACTGCGTCGGGATTGGATGAGGTTGCTTTTCGCGCAATATGTGCCGACTGAGTAGCGGTCGTCCTCTCGCCAGACCGAGCCAAAGCGCTATTTGGCCTTGAAAGTCCACCGTACCATCCCATCGATAGGTACGTGTTGTTAATTAACAAATAGTTAATATCAGGCGATCATTCATCGGCTTGAGACGGCCACTCTGCGCTTAACATCGGCCCCAACAAAAAATGAAACGGGGAGGTTTCAATGAGCGCAAAAGGCGCGGCCACGTGCTTGCGCGTGGGCAATGCACAGGGCTTTGCCCCTGCTTCGGACAAGATCAACATGGCAGAGCCGGAGAAGCGCAGCCGCAGGGGTCTACACAGCGGCGCTTTGCGAGGTTCGCGCTGTCTTGCAACGCACTCTCCACGGGGCGACGGGGAGCATGTATCGAGTCCATCTCAGGCGGCCCAATGGCAAGCGTTGGAAATCCTTTTGAAAAGGTTGGCCTCTGCCATCTTCTTCCTGGCGTTGGCCTCAATGGCCCATGCCCAGCGGCTGAGCCAAACGGTGGATGAGAACCAAAAAATCATTCAGAAGATTTTGGAAGCCTCAGAGGCCGACATTGACTTGTCCAAAGCCAAGTTGGTCATCGACCGAATGATGGATCCGAGTGTCGATGTCGACGCGACATTGGCACAGCTAGACGACATGGCGCAGGGGATTCGAAAAGCACTGCCTGCGGGTGCTTCCAAACGCCGGATCTTGGATGCTTTGCGTTTTCACATCTATCAGCCCAATGAGTGGAACGAGCGGCGGCCATTTCAATACGACCTGGAAGATCCTTTCGGACGCGTGATCAAAAACAAGCTGTTGTCTAACTACCTGAGAAGTAGAAAAGGCAACTGTGTCTCGATGCCGCTGCTATTCATCTTCCTGGGGCAGCGGCTGGGGCTGGACCTGAGCTTGGCTGCCGCCCCCAATCATCTGTTTGTGCAATGGCGAGACAGCGACGGCAAGCTCTACAACCTGGAAACGACCAGCGGCGCCGGCTTCACGCGGGATGCCTGGTTGCGCCAGCAGTCGCCCATGACCGACATTGCTCTCAAATCAGGGATTTACTTGCGGCCAATGTCCAAAAAAGAGGCCATTGTCGCCATGGCAGAAACGCTTATGGCGTTTTATGAAAAACAAAATGAGCCGTATCGGCATGCAGAGATGGCTCAATTCTTGTTGAAATACAGTCCCAATGACATCTGTGCGCTTCTGAATCTGTTCGCGGCGACCCAGGAAATTCGAAGACAGGAGTTTGTGAAAAAGTATCCGATAGCCAACGACACTCCGATTAACGAGCGGCCGCGGCTTCTGATGCTGAATGATCAACTCGAGTCAATTTATGATCGGGCTTATGGGCTGGGTTGGCGGCCGTTGGAAATTTCTGCCAAAACTGGATACGGCGTAAATGCAAAATTTCAAAATTAGCAGAGGGAGAATGGTAATGAAATGGTTTAAATACATCTTGCTTGTCAGTTTTTTGAGTCTGGTAGCACAGGGACCTGCACTAGCACGGTATATACAGGCCGATCCAATCGGGCTGGATGGTGGGTGGAATCGGTTTGTGTATGTGGATGCCGACCCATTATCCGATTTTGATCCTGATGGGCTCGTTAGAAAATTTCGAGATCCTCTCGATCTGATGCCGCTCGAAGGTAATGGTGGAGGTGTGGGTAGTAATGGCGGAATGGGCGCTGGCCTCACCTCTAACGCAGCGCGTAGAGAGGTCATGACCCGAGCTGGCATACCTACTAGTCAACAACCTGTTTCACAGTCTAGAAATTCTTCAGGCAGAGAATACTCCTACGATGTGCCGTCACCAGGTGGCGGAACTCGAAGGATGTCTGTACAGCAACAGACTCTTGACAGAAGCCATATCAACCAGCCTCACTGGGAGGGTGGTCAAGCAAAGATCGATTCATCTACTGGACAGGTTCGTTATAACAGCTATGGTTGCCCCGCATTGATGAATGGTAAATTTAAGGTGGATTATTGATTATGCTATCTAATTCTGAAAGAATGCGCAAAAAGATATTCATCGCAAAATACCTTGAAATGCTTTCTAAACTGGTGATAAAGCCCGTTTTTGAGAAGGATATAGGAAACATCGATGATGCAAAGAAGATCCGTGCCCAAAGTCAAATATTCGAAGGTATATATTCGCAAAAAATTGAATTGAATTTTTCAATGCATGAAGCTGAAAGAATTAGGAGGATATTTGGTTATCTAAGCACAGTAAATGTTTCAAGTGTTTATTTGTGGTTGGAAAACTCTATTGACTGCGGTCTCTTGAAAATAGATTCATTAGCAGATATCAATGTTGAATATTTATTGGGTTCTGCTGACTGGGGAATTATGGGGCTTTTGTCGGAGGATATGAAAGACTATTTGTTGTTGGAGATCAATGAGTATGACGATGGATTGAAGGTTGGATTGGATGCCAAGGGCGCCAATTGGGCTGCAGTTGATTTCTCGTTAATCCAGTGAATGCATGCCCGCCCTTCGCCGGCCGGATAAAAAATGCACGTAATTCAATGAAGATTTTGGAAAACTAACTGGAAAATTTTCGCGATGTTTTCTGTGGATCTAACGCGCATTTGATATTAATTCAATATTTCCAAGAATGCCGTGGTGGTGTTTTGATTTGCGATTTATTTGATTGACGAATAAACTGGCCTACAAAATTTCCAACAGTAACGGTTGCATTTTTTCGATCCCGATGAGAAAGAGTTTTGACTGGCTTATCAATCGAAATGAAATAGTTTGTGCAAGTTGATAGGCGAGTTGATGTTCGCCATTCAGGGGATGGGTCGTCGACACGGCAGGAATATCAACAGATTGTTGACTCAATATGGAGGCCATTTGGGTTCAATGAACCCTATGAGTGGTGAAGTGCACAAGCCTGCCGTTGCAGGGCGACTTCTTAAGGGCTTATAAAATGATAGAGAGTTTCCATCACTGTTGTGAGAGCATAAGAAGTCATGTACTTTCGGGTGATTTGAATTTGGAGTTTTTCCGGAAATTTAGGGAGTATGGAATTTTATATAGGAATGAAGGAAGTTATCAGTTAATTACCTTTTGCCCGTGGTGTGGAAAAAAATTACCGAGTTCTTTGCGAGATATTTGGTTTGAAACTATTGAGCAGATGGGGTTGGAGCCAGAAGATGATATTCCAAAGGAAATGCAGTCTGAAGTTTGGTGGCTAAATGATAACTATAAACCTCCAAGATAAAGGGGCTATGGTTACGCGCAGAGCGGCCAAGGTGCGACGTACTACAGCGAAGTCGTGAAGTTCGGTCTGAGGTATTCGGGGCAGGTTTTGGATTGAGAGACGGGACTGGTACAACCTGAATCGCTATCACGAATGGGAAGGTTGGCCGTAATAGGTCGAACCAATCGGGCTGGACGGTGGGTGGAATTGTTTGTATGTGGATGGTGATCCATTGCTTGATATCGATCGAGACGGTCTGCAACGTCGATCAGGCGGTGCCCCGGTCATTCCCATGTTCCCCAGATTTGGGCCTACTCTTCCACCACCTAATCCACAGGTAGGAACAACGCGGCACCTCTTGAAGTGCGGCTTAGATCAAATTTGTCTGGCTAAATGAATGGTCGCCCTTTCTCGGGGCGCGCTTTCCTGGAGCAGTAATCAAATGAAAGATTTTGGCAGGGGTATTATCGATGCTCTGGAAAGCGTTGCCAATTTAGAATGGTTTCGGTATCCCGTATTGAAGCCTGAGCAGATCGGATTTGTGCTGCCAGTTGCTGTTTGGAGATTTGATAAAAATACCGTAGACGATCACCTGGAAAAGCGTCTTATTTCTTGCTTGGCTTCAGTGTTGAATAGCTACAAGGGTGATTTTCCATGGTCTCTGAGCAAGGTTGGTAGAAATTGGATTTTACAGCCTTTGTTAATTAAGAAATTGCAAGATGGTGGCGCATTTAAAAATGAGGAGGAAATTAGAAATCATGTTTTAAATTTCCATTCAAATCTAATGGTGCAGGCGTTTTATGACTATAAGGCGATTGCTGGGCGCATGGAGATTCAATTAAAAGCCCTCTCAAATAATAAATAAACTGGGCTACAAAATTTCGAAAAGCGATAGTTGCATTTTGTTTTTCGATCCTGATGAGGAAGAGTTCGGCCTGGCCTATCAATCGAAGAGGAAATAGTTTGTGCTGAGTTGATCGGCGAGTTGATGTTCGCCATTCAGGAGATGGATCGTCGCCAAGGAAGGAATATGAGCAGGTCGTCGACTCCATGATGGAGAGCGCGTCATCGGTTGCTATGGCCAGAGTGAAAATCCCATAAGACCGCTGCCCTTTTCCCCCGCAGAGCTTCTCGTCACCGAGCCGAGTTGCTGACGACCGTCAATACACCGGCCGCCCCAGCCATTTACTCGCCCTGGATATCGCGTAGTTCACCAGGCAGTAAAGCGCTGCAACCACCAGATAGACAGGCACCAACGAGTGGTAGTTGGCGATGAGCACCTTGGCGTTCTGCATGAGTTCGCCGTACGTGACGACGTAGCCGAAGGTGGTGTCCTTGACCACGATGACCAGTTGCGCGACCAGTGCCGGGACGATGTAGCGAAGCGCCTGGGGAAAGACGACGATCGAGAAAACCTGGGCTTCGGTCAGCCCCAGGCTTCGTGCGGCATCGGTCTGGCCGCGGGGCACGGCGAGCACGCCTGCGCGGTACACCTCGGCCACGACTGCGGCGGTGCTGAGGCCCACAGGCAAGGTCAGCATCCAGTAGGTGCTCAGCTTGATTCCGATCGACGGAAGCGCCAGAAAGCACACGTAGATGAGCAGCAGCGTCGGCGTGCCACGCAGGAACTCGATGACTGCAGTGCTCGGCCAGCGCACGAGTCGCGACCGCGCCCGGCGCCCGACCATCAGCACCAGCCCCAGGGTCAGCGCGATGACGGCGGCCATGGCCGCCGAGGCCATGGTGCCGAGCAGGCCTTTGGCCAGGAAGGCCCAGGTCGTGGGCCACGCGAAGAATTTCCAGAATCGGGCGTCGAGCTGCCCGGTGTCGTGGAACCGGAACACCACGGCCGCCGCCAGCAGAAGCAGCAAGGCCGCAGCGGCCCCGCTCAGCCACCGTGCGATGGCCCGAGCCTGAGGGCTCGGCGCACCGAACAGAATGTCTTCCAGAGGGCGGCTGCTCATCGCAGAATCCGTACCTTTTTGTCCAGGGCAGCGCCAGCCCAGGCGATGAGCAGGCCGGTCGCCACGTACATCGCGGCCGCCACCGCGAAGGCGGCCATGCCGATGGCGGAGTCATTGGCGATCTTGGACACGAGCGTGGTGAGCTCCCGGCCCGGAAACGGCACCTGCGAGGCCAGCGAGGTGGACAGCATCAGCGCAATGAGCAGCGAGGTCATCGGCTGCACCACCGCACGCAGCGCCTGCGGCAATATCACCGATGAGATGACCCCCATCGGGCGCATGCCCAGGCTGAGTGCTGCCTCGATCTGGCCGCTGGCGATCGTGTTGATGCCCGAGCGCAGGTAGTCCGCCGTGAACGCGGAGCAGACCAGCGTCAACGTCAGGATCACGCTGGGCTCATAGTCGATCAGCACGTTGAGGTCGGGCAGCGCGAACACGATGAAGATCAGCAGCGCGACGCTGGGAATGTTGCGGAAGATCTCGACGTACACCGTCAGCACGAAGCGCAGCGGCGGCAGCGGAAAAAGGCGAAGCACCGTCACGGCCATGCCCAGCAGGAAGCCGGGCACGAATGACAAGACCGTGAGCTTCCACGTCAGCAAAAGGGCCTGCCCGAAAGCAGGCCCATGGTCGGCGAGGAGCCTGGAAACATCACCCATCGTTGTTGCTCAGGGCAGGGCAGGCGGGGTGGGCACGGCGGTGCTGCCGGTGCGCTGTCCGATGGAAATGGTCCACAGCTTGGCCCAGGTGCCGTCGGCTTCCACCTTCTTGAGGAAGGCATTGATGAAGGCCACGCCGTCCGAGTCCTTCGGCAGCCCGATGCCGTAGGGGTCTTGCGCACCGAAGGGCGCGCCGGCCAGCTTCGCATCGCCCGTTCCCAGGCTCAAGGCGTTGAGCAGCAGCGTGTGGTCGGTCACGTAGGCATCCACGCGGCCCTGGCGCAGTGCGTCCAGGGCTTCCTGGTGCGTCTGGAACTCTTGCACGGCGGCCTTGGGCGCGTGCTGCGCCAGGATGGCCGGGCCGGTGGAGCCGGCCTGGGTAGCGACCTTCTTGCCGCCCAGATCGTTGTACGACCCGATCGCCTTGTTGTTCGCCTTGACCAGCACACCCGCCTGCGAGGTGTAGTAGGGGCCTGCGAAAGAGATCTTCTCGGCCCGTGCGGGCGTGATGGAGTAGGTGGCGAACACCAGGTCCACCTGGCCGTTGATGAGCACCTGCTCGCGCGTGGCCGAAGTCACCTGCGTGAACTGGACCTTGGCCGCGTCGCCCAGGATGTAGCGCGTGATGAGCTGGGCCAGGCCGGCGTCGAAGCCGCGGAGCTTGCCGTCTTTTTCGTTGAGCAGCGAGAACAGGTTCGACGTTTGCGTGCCGCCCAGGCGCAGGGTGCCGGCCTGCTTGATCTTGGTGGCCCAGGTGCTCGATGCAATGGTCTCCGCGCTGGCAACGGGGCCCTGCGCCACCAGCGCGTCGAACGCTGCGGTATCCAGGGGCGTGCCCTGGGCAAAAAGCGATCCGCCGGTGGTGATCGCCAGTGCCGCGACGGTGGATTTCAGAAGGGATTTGATCGACATGCTTTCCTCTTGAATGGTGTGTTGCGTGAAATCAATGTATCGCACTTGGCGGCAGATGGTGGCACGCGCGGCACTTGCCAATGGTCAGCGTGGGCCGACTCGCCGTCGCCATTTTCAGTTGCACTTCCCGGTGACGGGTGTGCTACTTAATTAATAGCATTGTGCCGGGATATTGATTGCGCTGAAGGCCAATTTGACCACCAGTCCCAAGTGGACTGCACCGGTACGCCGCCAGGACGTATCTCGTTGATGCCACGGCTCATGCGGCTGTGGCGGTGGTAGCGACGCAGTCTTCCGACCGATCGGCGCGACGGTCAAGGGATGGTCGATGCCCAACGAACGGTGCGACACCTGCAGTGCTCATTCTCGAAACGCTGAATCTGTTTTGCTCACGTTCAGCGGGACAAAGCACTAACCCAGGCCACAAGCGTTTGTGCTTGTGCTGGAGAGCCCATCGCGATCGCTCCATTGGTAGCGCTGCGGTTCGTTAACAACTAGTTGAAATTGCGTGCCGATTTAACCGGAAATCGCCACGTTGCGTAACTGCTTTGCAGCGGTTGCTGCACTTCACGACAAAGCGACAAGTGACCGCTTGACTGCGGAAAGCCGTCGTCGATTTCAACGCTTGCAAAGGGGCAAAAAAACCCGGGTTTGCAAGCAAGGGTGCCGAACCAGGACTTTGTCCTGCCCGGGTCTGCTAGTTCTAAAACAAGCACACCAGCATGTGCGCGCTGAACCGCCCCGGGATTTGAGGGGGCTCAACACTCTGAGAGGATTGAGCCATGAGCAAGTCGAACAAGTTCTCACCCGAGGTGCGTGAGCGAGCGGTGAGATGGTGCAAGAGCACCGCGGGAAGTACCCGTTGTTGTGGGCCGCCATCGAGTCCATCGCACCCAAGATTGGTTGTGTGCCGCAGACCTTGAACGAATGGGGCAAACGTGCCGAAGTGGATGCAGGCGCGCGAGAAGGTGTCACAACAGCCGAAGCCCAAAAGGTCAGTGAACTGGAGCGCGAGAACAAGGAGCTGCGTCGGGCCAACGAGATACTGAAGCTGGCCAGCGCGTTTTTCGCCCAGACGGAGCTCGACCGTCGTTTGAAGTCCTGAGGGATTTCGTCGACAGGCATCGTGGCACCCTCGGGGTCGAGCCGATCTGCAAGGTGTTGCAGATCGCCCCGTCGGGGTATCGAAGACACGCAGCGCTGATGCGCGAGCCCGGCAGGCGCTGCCACCTCTGGCTTGGGAAAGGCACGCGCGCGGTTCGTGCCAATTCACCGTCATGGAGCTCCGAGTGCCCCCTGTCGAACCTCATATTAGGCAGGACGCGGCGGCACGGAGAGTAGTCGCCGTAAGTTATAGCGTCGAATGCCGCGTATGCTTAAGAACTCCGTGACAGGCGCAGTTCCTTGAACTCATTGCCAAGGAAGCGAAACTTGTGACGGAAAAGCCCTGCAAGTTTGGTATCTGCCGTGGCGAAAAATATCTGCCGTGATCCGCTGATCGCAAGCTGGCGAAGATGGTCGAGGAAAGACAGCATGTTGATGTCATCGATGTGCGCTACGGGGTCGTCGAAAAGCAGTACTGGGGGACCTGACCGGAGACGACCATTCATCGCCAGGAACAGCGACAAAGCGAACGCTGCGCGCTGCCCTGTGCTCATCTGTTCGAGTTGGACCTCTACTCCAGTACTTCTGCGAATGATGGCGAGCTTTCCCCCGGATATCTGAATTTCAAACTCGTTGGGCATGTGAATGCTCGCAAAGGTGCGAGCAATCTCCGCGGCGTTCTCGGTCAAGATCTGACTCTCCAACTCGCCTCCTGAGCGCTGCTGCGCCAGCGTGTCGAGCACTCCTTCCGCGTAGGCGGCGCTCGTGATCTTCGTCGTGCTGGATTCAATCTTCCGCGCGAGATCTTCAACGACTTTGGTTTCGTCGTTGAATGCCTTGTCATTGGAGTCTTCTTGAGCAACAGCCGTGGCGACCTGGGCAAGAAGTTGTTGAATAGCTGCGAGTTTCAATGCAACTTCTTCAGCGCTTGCCTCCCCGCTGACATTGAGGAGCGACGCGAGGATCTGCCGAGCTCCTAAAGCAGCTTCCGTATCGGAGATCATTTCTTTGACCGATCTGGTGAGCTGGTTCGTGTCCCCCAGTGCTTCTATGGACAAGCGCTTGGCCATTGCATCGCATTCTTGTCTGACCACGTCCGAGTCATGTAGCGCCGTCTTCTCAGCATCTTGCAGTTTCTCCAACGTCTCAATATGACTTGAATGGAGGCTCTGCAGTTCCTCAGTCGGCAACAGTTCCGTGATGCCTGCAGCCAGTAGCTTGCTAGAAAGGTCTTGGGATGACAGTCCATCGGACTGCAGTTGCTGAAGCTGCAATTGAGTTGTTTCCAACTCTTGTCGATCACGATCAAGCGCAGATCGTTCTAGGGAGATCTGTTCGAGAGCCTGAGCGACCGTGATTGTTTCTGCGCGATCCGCAGTAAATTCACGCAAGGGATTGAGCAGGGCCAGAATAGCCCGGGCACCCACTGTCGATTCGCTGGCCGACGACATGTCCGCCTGCAGCTGGCTGGCATGCTCCGATGTGCTGACTTCGACATCGGTCATCATTCGAGCCAGCAGTTGTCCTTCCTCGAACTTTGTCCTGCACAAAGGGCAATGGTCGGGATCGGCCGATCGTTGCAGTATGTCTTGGGCAGTGCCAACAAGGCGCTGTCTCAGAACGGTCATCGTGCTCTGTGTCTTCTCCAGAGCTTGAAGCGAGATTTTTGCTGCATCGTGCCGCTGCTGATGCTCTCTGATCTCCGCATCGGTCAAGTCAATGGCGTGGGCGACGGGGATTTCCAGATATTCTTGGATCGCGCTTGTATCCCCGATATTGGCGACTGTGCTTAGCCTTGCAGTCTGCGTGCGGACCTGATCCCTCGTCTCCGATACCTTTTTGACAAGTTTTGGGAAGTCGGCGCGGGCATAAGGAAGAAGGATCTCTATGGCGGCGCTGAGTCCTGCTGCTGCCTCCGCAGCGCGCCTTGCGTTGGCCTGTGCCAATCGCGCGGCTTTCGCACGCTGATCCAAAGCGTCCGCTTTGGTCGCCTCATCGTTGAGGTCTGTTATGAGTCGAAGCACGGATTCTGGTTCGGCATGGAGCACACTTGCCGACGAGTGACGGACCAGAGCGATGGCGGAATTGGCCTCCTGCAGATCCTCGCGCAACGCATCAAGCTGGCCCTTCTTATCGGGAGGTTGACTCCATCCCAGCCCCTTCAGTGCGGTGAGAAGCTCGAGGAACAAGCTGTCGGATAGCTTGGGGGCCGTTTTTATGGCGTCCAGTCGGTTTTGGGCGGCCAGCTTCAAATGCTCATTGTTTTCCTTGTCGCGTCTTTGATCCTTCAATTCGTCCTGCAATTGCTTGAGGACGCGACGCAGCCTATCCGCCAGATTCTCTGCCGTCGCTCCCAACACCAAACGGGTGACGTCCGTTCCGATCTGGGTTGAACTGTTCGACACGCTGAGATTTACCGCCGCATCGGTGTCAAGAAAGTTGAACTTGCCGAAACTGTCCTGGATAGTGACCGTCTTTAGCTCTGTCTTGGCATACCAATTGGAATGGCGCGCTCGAAGTCTTGTGGCATCCGTGGTCGAAGACAACTTGTGCTCGACGCCGACGAGATTCGCAGTGATGGATGTATTTCCAAGCAATGTGGACGATCGGCGATTTCTTCCGCAGTAGGCGAACTCAATGGCTTCCAGGAGCGAGGTCTTCCCAACTCCGTTGCTTCCGACGATCAAGTTCACTTGACCTAGCGGGTGCTCCTTTTCTTCAGGATGGGTGCGGAAGCCCTTGATCGTCAGGTGGCTGATGAATTGGCTCGCAGCGGCCTGTTCCGCCTCGAGTAATGCGACGGTGGAAACCAGACGCGATGCTCCGTCCTTGGTTCCTGCAACGATTCGCCGAACTGCGTCCGGGACGGAGATGTCACTGTCCAGAATGAAAGAAAGGCCGTGCTCTTCAAGGGTGTTAGACCATGTCGTCGCGAGGTCGATCGGCAGGGCGGTCGGAGTTTCGGACGCTCGCGCGTTGGTCAGCAACCGAACGACCTCATCCTCTCGGATGACCTGCTTTCTCGCGTACTCCCTGTCAGCCTCTACCTTGGCCTTGAGCCGACCGAATTCTCCCCGTTGGGCTTCTTCATCACTCGTGACGAAGTACAGATAGTGGTTCCATCGCAGATCGGTAGCGACTTCGGTTGAGAAGTACATTGGCGAAAGCACTTCTTCCTGGTAGCTTTTGAGCGATTCAGCTGTTGTTGCGAGCCGGTCGTTTAGGTCGAAATAGCGAATCGCATAGCCGCGGGTGCCGAAGCGGTCGACGCCTCGGAAAACACCTGGCCCAACGCCTTCAAGATCTGGGTAGCGGCTCTTGAGCAGCGCTTCAACGCGTTGCGCATCGATCATGATCTGTCCTCTGAGAAGTCCACCGGCGATGCGCTGGCCGGGGTGTCAATGAGATTCGTACCTTCCGGACCGCGTGCGCCGAAGCGGTTGTCGCGTCGGAACACGACGCAGAGCCTGTCTTGGGAGCGCACGACAGCGTCGCTTAGCTCCTCGGCGTTTTTCCCGGCTTCGCAGGCCTTGGCCACCGCGTGGGTAGCCATGGCCGTCCTGAGCTTTTGGTGCGTACTCTCTATTGCCGAATCGTTTGCCTGGTCCGAGAGGTAGACAAGGGCTGCAGGTCCGCGCTCTCCAGTGTCTGGTTCGACGTTGTGGTGCGGGGAGTTGCGCTTCCATGAAAGTTTGAAGCCGTTAGCCAGGTCTTGTACTGGAGGCGGCCAAGGTACTTCGCTTTGTGCGAGTCCGATTGCATCGTGTGCACGCTGCAGTCTTTGCAAGCGGTAAGACGATCCTGGTCGATTAAGGTCAGGGTCTTGATGAACCGTCACCCTGCGTATTGATTCTTCATCCTTGTCCAGATGGACCGCATCCAGCTCTTTAATTGCATACCAGGATCCTGGATTTCCGCGGGGTCCCATGAGGATCTCGATCGCGCGCTCCACTGCGAGCGGACTAGCTTGGGAGGCAACGTGCAGGTGAGCAGAAATTGCGTTGTATCCAGCCAGAGCATCAGAAAAACCGTCGTTGGCAACCGCACCGGCGTCCCAACTATTGCTTGCCGAATTCCAGGACCATCGCTCTTCGACTGCAATAAAATTCTTGGGTGCAAGCGCTTGTTCGCCAGGAAAAAGAAGTTTTTGCTTTTGTAGTTGAATCACCTGGCCTTCGTAGTTCAGGAAAAATGAGTGCCAGCGCTGGGCTAGCAAGCAGTAATAGAGACCGCCGTGGTGCAGCGCATCGACCAGGCCATCGTCGGCGCTGAATTTTGCTGGCGGCGCATACCAGGCTGAGCCTGCGACGTTGTTCCAATCCAGATCTTTGCCTGCGCCCTTGACCTCATGGATGCTCTTGGCCCAATTCAGGCACAGGAGTTCAACGTGGCTGTTTGTTCCTACTGAGCAGAGCCTTGTACGGTAGGCTGCATAGTCGGTGTGGGCCGGCTTTGGATTCAGTTGGATATGAATGAGAAGGCAGTTGGTATGAATCGTGTCGATGTGCGCGGCGAAGTCAAAGGCATCGGAGCAAATGATCGAGGCCAGACTGATGGAGTTGATGCCACGATTGAAGGCGTAAACCGTACTGCCAAGGCAAAGCGAGGTCTGCTCTATATCCCTGTAGTCCCGGCACGCTACTGTTTTCAGTTGTGCAAGCAGACACAGGAATGGCTGTCCATCTTCGTTCTGGGCCCAGAAGACATAGAGAAGCGGGTCGATGTAACGACGTTGTGCAGCTTGCCGAGGATCGAGGGGTTCGTGGTGAAACACGCATTCACCGGCCGCGTTGTACCGTCGAGCCAAATCCTGAAAATCAGCTGGGGAGATACTTTCGCAGCCCAGTACCCAGATAGCTCCGTGCGGCGGCCGATATTTCCCCGCGACGATTTCTTCCACGACGGTCCAAGGGACGCAGTATTCGGGTGCTACTGCGAGGTCAGAATGGCTTTGTGCTGCCGAGGAAAGGAATCCGGTGCATAGGGCGTGACCTAGCGCGGCGTCTGCGTGTCCGACCCGCACGTCATTGGCTTCAACCCTGCCTGTTGGCTGAAGCAAGATTGCCCTGTAGGGCTCTCGTGCTGGATTGAGGGCTTGCAAGCTCATAAGCGTCAGCGGACGGGGCTGCTGCCTCCTCAACACATCTTCGACGTCTACGATATTTATCGCCACCATTCCTCCTCATCTAGAGCGGACGAAACACGAAAGAGTTCGTTCTGTTCAAGAAACTCATGTGTTTCGAGCTATTCGTTTCGGGTTCAGTGTAACCACGCGTAGCGATGGGCGCGGCAACGAGATAGCAGGCCATTCTAGGGTTCGCCAACGAGGCGGGTGATCGAAAGCCGCGGCAGGTCGGCAAGATTCCTCCGACTGTGCTTACGCCCTCTACGGCGCCCCGTTTTCATAACGCGCAGCGACAAGCGACAAAGAGGGCTTGCCGTTGGCGACGTCTACTTTGACGCGAATCATTCGATCCGCAGTCAATGACTTTTGAGCAACGGCCTCGCCCACTCCTACCCAGCGCGCGCATGCCACTGTGAGCAAGGAGTTGTTTTGAAAAACGTCCGCAGCCTCGGCAGCCGTCGGCTGCTTGATGGCCCCATCGCGAAAAGAAATCTCGCTGTCGCCCGGCCGTCGATGTGCGACCAATCGCTGCTCGGAGACGAAGCTCTCCACCATGACGGCGAAGTCTAGATTCGCACCGCGGTCGAAGTGCATTGGTGTTTGGTCCACGTGCGCGCGGAATCTCATACCGATCTTTTGGACTCGCGCGGCAATCTTGGCCAGCCTTAGCTGATGAAATTCGGTGCCAGTGAAATCGATCTCACACGGAGTGATCAACTCCACGGTGCTTTTGACGCCACCGTCGAAAACTCCAAATGATTTTCCGACCATGTTCATCAGCATCCCGTGAGCATCGCCGAGTATGTCTACCAAGTTCGGGCCACGCTCCCCCGTCTTCACGGAGAACAGATCGAAATCTGGATGCCCGGGGCCCTTGACGCTCATGTCTATCGCCAGCAAGGCATCCGTAGGCGGCGGCCCATCGACCAACATGATCGCTGATGCCTCAAGTCGCATGTCCTTAAACTCGCCCGCGTTGACATGCAAGGTCAAGGAAACATGCCGTCCTGGCAGGCCCCATTCCTCGGGAGTCAAATCACGGACCAAAAACAGTTCGATCCCCTTCGCCTTCGCATATGCGACGGCTCCGGCTTCAAAGCCTCGCGTCGTGAACATCGCACCGTTCGAAGCCCCCAGCGCCTCGATCGTCGAGGCGAGAATATCGATGCGGCTGCGGCTGACCGGACTTTTCCAACGTTTGCATTCGATGATCGTGACGAACTTGTGGAAGCGAGTCTTCCTTGTGATTTTCACGTCGATCTGGCGCGTTGCACCATATCTGTCCGTCTCCGTGACATCCCGTTCGACGCTGGTTTCGCCGTCGCCTTCGTATAGTCCTTTCACGAAATTCTCGAACGCCGCCCAATCGTAGTATTTGTGCATGAACCCAGAGGCGCTCACGCCACTGATGTCGGACGCCGACGAGTCGACCTTTTGCGGGGCTATCCGGGCGGCGCCAGATTTCCCCGATTTCTTGCTTGAACTGCGCGGCGCGCCCTTGGATGCCATGGAAATCCTCGATATTTTCGGCGAAAGTTCATTATGAAGCGCCCTCGGCGCCAGACGGTCGGGTGGAAAGCGTCGGGAGTTCGAAGTCCGGATCCGGCAACGCGCGCGAGTCCTAGGGACGGAGCGCGTTGTAGACCGCTGGAGCGCTCGACAAAATCAACTCTTCGACGCGGTGCATCCGAACGGCGATGTCAAGCCATTTGGGCGCCGTGAAGCGGTGGGCGCCCGGCAGATCTCGGCGCAGACGAAAATCTGAGCGAGCGTCGATTGAGCGGCGCAGATCCGTCCGCCTTGCTGCGATGATGAGCAAAATGATGCGCCGACAGGTGGCTCGATTGCGGCGCACAGCAGACGTTCGGTGGGCTGCGCCGACTGACCGCAACCAGCCTGAAGCGGCCCATCCATCTCTCCACACATCACGCCGTAGCCTTGGCCACCCTCAATCCTTAAGGCTCACCCCAAGATTGCCCAACTTTTTCGCATACGAGTCCCTGCGTCTTGCTGCCTTAGCAGCTGCGTCGGAGGCGGCTTGGATGGCCTTGGGGCCCTTAGCCGCAGCAGCTTTGATCAATCCGAACTTGTGAGCGGCATCTGCCTCGGCCCGCTTGAAAGTGGCGATGAGTTCAGCATGGGCAACGGATGGATTCACAGGGACTCCCATATCAATCACCGTTGTGATCTTTAAATTTTGACGTCGGTGCGAAGCAAGGCGGTTCTCAATTCGCGGGTAGCAGGTTTTGAAACATCCACCTTTTGAACCGCGAGGTCGAATGGTGAGCCTGGCTTGATGCTGGTCGGCAGTATCTTTTTTGCTGGATTCTTGGCGGGGTAGGTGCCCTGACCGGGACACATGCGAACGGAAAACCCGAATTCTTCGAGGACACCTTTCGCATACAACTCCGCTAGTTGTTGAAACGTCACGAAGGTTGAACGTTTTACGTCTTTGAATCCTGGCCGACTGACGTCACGAACGACCTCGAATTTACCCAGCGAATCTCGCTGTGTATCGGTGAACGGATGCAGCAAGAAAGTCTGACGTACCCCATTTTTGGACACCAGAGTGTGCTCGACGGCTATATCGGTTAACAGCATATTTTTTTCTAGCGCTTCAAGCGGCGGTTTGCACAGCGGCATCATTCGCCATCCCACCCAAAGTCGCAGTTCGTGTTTTCAACCCACGCCACCGGGAGGCCGTGCCCCTTCAGAGGCGAAGTGCTACATACGGGCAAAAAACGCCCTGAGGGCGGGGACTTTAACTGAACGACCGCAAGCGGCAGGCCCCTATTGCACGGCGGCAGACCGCGTTGGGTCGAAAACTGCCGTGGTTCCCGCTGGCTGCACATCGGGCATACAAGCATCTCCCCCAATAGGCTCTCACCGCCACTTACCCCAGAATCCAAGCGAACCTCTTTCGCCCCGCCAACAATGGATTCACCCTCCCTGGACACCTTCCTTTCGCAATCCGCCTGGACCGCTGCGCTCACCGAAGAACAGTCCACCCGCATCCGCGCTGCGATCACCGTGCGCAGTTTCCCCGCTGGCAGCACGGTGTTCTCCCGCGGCCTGCCCACCGCGCACTGGGCGGGGGTGATGCAGGGCATGCTCAAGCTCGACAACATCACCGGCGAGGGGCGCATCAGCACGTTCGCGGGCGTGCCCTCCGGCGCGTGGTTCGGCGAGGGCTCGGTGCTGAAGGACGAGCCCCGGCCCTATGCGGTGACGGCGCTGACCGACAGCATGGTGGCGCTGCTGCCGCGCAGCGAGTTCCTGCGGCTGCTGCATGAGAGCCATCCGTTTGCGCTGTGGCTGATCGGGCAACTCAATGCGCGCCTGGCCCATTACGTGGCGCAGGTGCAGACGGACCGGCTGGGCGACACGACGGCGCAGGTGGCCTACAGCCTGTCGGGGCTGTTCAACGATGCGCTGTTTCCCAACACGGCCCGGCGTGTCACGCTGTCGCAGGAAGAGCTGGGGCGGCTGTCGGGCGTCTCTCGCCAGGTGGCGAATCGGGCCCTGCAGGAGCTGCAGGACCGGGGGGCGATTCGCCTGGGTTATGGGTCGATCGAGGTGACCGACCTGCAGGTGCTGCAGGCCGTGGCGCGAGAGGGTTAGCGCGGGGGCGCATCAGGGCCTGCCGGTGTCTTCAGGCCCGGGCCATCGGGCCTTTGCGTGTTTGGGCCCTTGAGCTTTTGAGCCCGTGGTCCTCGTTTCAGCCGGCCGGCAGTTGCGCCAGTTGCGTGATGGCCTCGCGGCTGCCGGCGATTTCGCGCAGGCGAAATTTCTGGATCTTGCCCGTGGCGGTGCGGGGCAGGGCGTCGAATACGACTTGGCGCGGGCACTTGAAGCGGGCGAGGTGGCTGCGGCAGAAGGCGATCAGCTCGTCGGCGCTGACGGTGCCCGCAGCCTCGGGTTTGAGTTCCACGAAGGCGCAGGGCACTTCGCCCCATTTCTCGTCGGGCTGGGCCACCACGGCGGCCAGCAGCACGGCGGGATGGCGGTGCAGCACGTCTTCCACCTCCACCGACGAGATGTTCTCGCCGCCCGAGATGATCACGTCCTTGGACCGGTCGGTGATCTGCACATAGCCGTCGGGGTGCTGAACGGCGATGTCGCCGGTGTGAAACCAGCCGCCGGCAAACGCCTTGGCGGTGGCTGCGGGGTTCTTGAGGTAGCCCTTCATCACGGTGTTGCCGCGCAGCATGATTTCGCCGGCGGTCACGCCGTCGGCCGGCACGGGCTGCAGCGTGTCGGGGTGGACCACGCGCAAGTCTTCCAACGCGGCGGCGCGCACGCCCTGGCGCGCCTGCAGCTGGGCGCGCGCGGCCTCGGGCAAGTCGGCCCAGCCGGGCTGGCGCACGCAGCTCACGGGCGTGCCCGAGACTTCGGTGATGCCGTACACATGGTCCACGTCGAAGCCCATGGCGGCGATGGCCTGCAGGATGGCCGCGGGCGGCGGCGAGCCGGCGGTGAGCACGCGCACCTTGCGCGGCAGCGCCATGCATTCGTGCGCGGGCGCATTCGCCAGCATGGCCAGCACCGTGGGCGCGGCGCAGAAATGGTCCACGCCGTGTTCGGCAATGGCCTCGAAGATCGCCTTGGCCGTGACCTTGCGAAGGCACACATGCGTGCCGGCCGCCGCCGTCACGGCCCAGGTGAAGCACCAGCCGTTGGCGTGGAACATGGGCAGCGTCCACAGGTACACGGGCCTGCGCGGCACGGCCCAGTCGGTCAACTGCAGCAGGCTCATGAGGTAGGTGCCGCGGTGGCTGGGCACCACGCCCTTGGGGTCGCCCGTGGTGCCCGAGGTGTAGTTGAGCGCGATGGGGTCCCATTCGTCTTGGGGCCACAGGCCTTCGAACGCCGGATCGCCCTCGGCCAGCAGGGTTTCGTAGTCCGTCGTGCCGAAGGTGGGTTGCGGCGGCACGCCGGCGTCGTGGATGGCCACCACCAGCGGCGGGTGAGCCAGGTCCGCCACCGCCTGTGCGGCCAGGGCGGCGAACTCGCTGTCCACCAGCAGCACGCGCGCCTCGCCGTGCTGCAGGATGAAGGCGATGCCTTGCGCATCGAGCCGGCAGTTGATGGCGTTGATGACCGCGCCGCACAGGGGAATGCCCAGATGCGCCTCCAGCATGGCGGGCGTGTTGGGCGCGAGGATCGCCACCGTGTCGCCCCGCTGCACGCCGCGCTGCGCCAGAGCGCTGGCGAGCCGGTAGGCCCGCTCGCGCGTCTGCGCCCAGGTCTGCACACTAGTCTGCGTGATGCCGGCATGCACCACCGCGATGCCGTCGGGGTGCGCCAGCGCGCTGCGGTCCAGAAAACCCAGCGGGGTGAGCGGCACGTGGTTGGCCGGCGTGCGGCCCAGGCCGTGCTGGTAAGGGCTGCGGGATGTGCCCGCATGGGTTGCGGCGGTGGCTGTGGTGGATGCGGTGGATGCAGTGGCTGCGGTGGCGGTCATGCGCTTTGTCTCCTGGTTTGTCCGGGCGTTTTTTTCTTCAGGCGTGGAAAGTGGTGAAGGACTCGACGCCTTCGCGCTCGGTCACCAGCGTGTTCTCGATGCGGTCCGGGTCGGCGTGGCCCAGGCTCATGCCGCACACGACCATCTCGGTGTCGGGTATGCCCAATTCGGCGTGGATGACGGGGTGGAATTTGGTGAACGCCACCTGCGGACAGGTGTCGAGCCCGCGCGCCCGGGCGGCCACCATCACGCTCTGCAGGAACATGCCGTAATCCATCAGGCTGCCGGCCTGCATCACGCGGTTGACGGTGAAGATCAGCCCCGCCGGCGCGTCGAAAAAGCGGTAGTTGCGGCCGTGCTGCGCGTGCATGCGCGCCTTGTCGCCTTTGGTGATGCCGAGCAGGCCATACAGGTCCCAGCCGACCTTGCGGCGCCGGTCCACGAAGGGCGACACCCATTCCAGCGGGTAGTAGTGATAGGGCTCGGTGAGCGCCGCCGAGGCCTCGCCGTCATCGTCCACGGCCGCGATGGCGTCGCTCAGCCGTGCCTTGGCGGCGCCGGTCAGCACGTGCACGCGCCAGGGCTGGGTGTTCATGCCGGAGGCGGCGTGGCGCGCCACATCGAGGATGGCATGCACCGTTTCGCGCGGCACCGGCGTGGGCAGAAAGGCGCGAATACTGCGCCGAGAGACGATGGCCCAGTCCACGGCCTGCTGCAGGTCCGGTGCGGCGAGGGATGGGGCGGCTCCGCGCCGGTCGGCGTGTTCCGGGTGTTCTGTGAGTGGCGGGTGTGCGGTGGAATGCGTCATGCCGGCATGCTAGGCAGCGGCGCCGTTCCTGACTGTCGATGCAAAGACATTTGCGGCCGGCCTGCGCATACCCCGCGCGTACCTCAATCGATACCGCGGTTCGGCGATGCTATTTAATTGATAGCTAACCTCCCTAGTGTTTATTGCGCTGGAGGCCGATTTGGCTTGAAGTGTCGTTCTGCGCCCGCGCCCCTCCCATCACGGCGGCCCGATCGCTGCCACCTCCACCCCCACACGCTCCGGCGGCTCGAAGGCCGTCACCGGGGGCAACGGCCCCTGCCACAGCGCCACCTCCACCCGCGCGCTCTGCGCCGCGCAGCCTTGCGACAGGCGGGAGCTGCCGATGTCCGGCGTGACCAGGTTCGGGTTGCCGTGCTTGTCCAGGCTGCCGGGCGCGTGCGGGTCCAGCGGGTCGTACCACGCGCCGGTCGCGATCTGCGCCACGCCGGGCCGCAGGCCGTCGCTGAGCACGGCGCCGGCCAGGAACGCGCCGTGGGCATTGAACACGCGCACCACGTCGCCGTCGGCAATGCCGCGGCGCAGCGCGTCGGCGCGGTTCAACGTGATGGGTTCGCGGCCCTGCACCTTGGTGGCGCGGCTCACGCGGCCGTGGTCGTATTGGCTGTGCAGCCGCGCGGCGGGCTGGTGCGACAGCAGGTGGATGGGCCAGGCCGAGGCCTCGGGCGCGAACCACGTGGCCTGGCCGGGGCAGTCCGCATAGCCGAATCCGGCGATGGTTTCCGAGAACAGTTCGATGCGGCCCGACGGCGTGGGCAGCGGGTGGGCGGCGGGGTCTTGCCGAAAGCGTTCCAGCAGCACCACGGGCGTGGCAGGGCGGGGCAGTTCGAGGTGGCCCGCTTCCCAGAACGCGTCGAAGCCGGGCAGGGCGATGCCCGCGGCCTCGGCGCGGGGGCGGGCGCCTTCGTACAGATGGCGAAGCCACTGCGCGGTGTCGCGCCCTTCGGTGTAGGCGGCTCCAAAGCCGAGCCGCGCCGCCAGCGCGCTGAAGATGGCGTAGTCGTCGCGGGCCTCGCCCACGGGGGCGATGGCGGCGTGCATGGCGATCATTCGGGGTTCGTTGCTGGCGCTGCCGATGTCGTCGCGCTCGAGCGACGTGGTGGCGGGCAGCACGATGTCGGAGTATTTGGCCTGCGCCGTCCACACCTGTTCGTGCGTGACGATGGTCTCGGGCCGCTGCCAGGCTTCGATGGTGCGGTTCAGGTCCTGGTGGTGGTGAAACACGTTGCCGCCGGCCCAGTACAGCAGCCGGGCGTGCGGGTAGTGGTGGCGCGCGCCGTTGTAGTCGAAGGGTTCGCCGGGCTGCAGCAGCATGTCGGCGATGCGCGCCACGGGAATGAAGGCGCCCACCGGGTTGTGCCCTTGCGGCAGCCGCGCGCCCGAGAAGCTGCCGTGCCCGCTGCCGATGTAGTTCATGCAGCCGTACCCCAGGCCGAAGCCGCCGCCGGGCAGGCCGATCTGGCCCAGCAGTGCGGCCAGGGTGACGGCCATCCAGAAGGGCTGTTCGCCATGCCGCGCGCGCTGCAGCGAATAGGTGCAGTTGATGAGCGTGCGCTGGCGGGCCATGCGCCGCGCGAGCGCCACGATGTCGGCGGCGGCGATGCCGGTCTGCGCGGCGGCCCAGGCGGGCGTCTTGGCGGTGGCGTCGGGGCCGTGGCCCAGCAGGGCATCGCGCACGTGCTCGAACCCCACGGTGCAGCGGGCGCAGAAGGCCTCGTCGTGCAGGCCTTCGGTGATGAGCACATGGGCCAGGCCCATCATCAGCGCGGTGTCGGTGCCGGGCTGGATCGGCAGCCACTCGGCCGCAGGCACGGCGGCCATGTCGTCGCGCGCGGGGCTGATGTTGACGAAGGCGGTGCGCCCGCCAGCGGCCATGCGCGCCAGGGCGGGCGCGGTGCCGTGGTCGCTGGCGCCGCCGGGGCTGACCTGCGTGTTGCGCACGGGCAGGCCGCCGAAGGCCACGAACAGTTCGCAGTGCTCGGCCAGCACGCTCCACGGCGTGTGGTGCTGCAGCAGCGCGTCCATGCCATCGACGATGTGCGGCAGCAGCACGCGACCGGCGCCCAGGCTGTAGCTGTCCTTGCTGGCGATGTACCCGCCGAAGCCGTTCAGAAAGCGGTGCAGCTGGCTCTGCGCATGGTGAAAGCGCCCTGCGCTCGACCAGCCGTAGCTGCCGCCGAAGATCGCTTCGTTGCCGTGGGCGGCGCGCACACGCCGCAGTTCGCCCGCCACCAGGTCGAGCGCCTCGTCCCAGGGCAGTTCGACGAACGGCTCGCGCCCGCGCAGGTGGCCGCTGGTGTGGCGCGTGGCCGGGTCGAGAAAGCTGCGGCGCAAGGCGGGCCGGCGCACGCGTGTGGGCGAGTCTATGGCGCCGGGCAGGGACTGGCCGATGGACGAGGGCGACGCGTCCCACGGCGCGGGCGCCATGCCGGTGAGCCGGCCGCCTTCGACGATGGGGCGGTAAACGCCCCAGTGCGTGGCGGTGAAGGCAGGGCCGGTCAGTGAGGTGGCGGCGGTCACAGCTTGGCCAGGTAGTCCTTGACCTGCACCTTCTGCGGCAGGATCTTGCGCTGCGACAGCCAGTCGGCCGCGTTCTGGAATTTCTGGATGAAGGCCGCGTCGTTCACGCCGTGCAGCTCCCAGCGGCGCTGCAGCTTGAGCAGCGATGCGCGCACGGCGTCGCTGTAGTTGGCGTCTTGCTGGTAGAGCGCTTCGGCCTCGGCCGCGTTCTGCGTGGCCCACTGCGCTTCGGCGGCGTAGGCCGTGTTCACGGCGTGCACGATGGCGGTGTTTTCTTCGGCGAACTTGCGGTGGGTGACGTAGGAGTTGAAGTCGATCAGAAAGTCCAGGTCGCGCCCCTCGAAGAACACGTCGTGCGCCTTGTACTCGCTGCGGGCGATGTCCACGCCCGGGCTCCACATCGACCACGCATCGATCTTGCCCTGCGCGAATGCGGGGCCGGCGTCGGGCGGGTTCAGATACACAAACTTGACCTTGCTGCGGTCGATGCCGTGCTTTTCCAGCGCGGCCACGAGCAGGAATTCGCCCAGGCCGGAGCGGTTCACCGCCACTGACTTGCCCACCAGGTCCTGCACCTTGTCGATGCCCGAGCCGTCCTTGGCGATGATGGCCGTGCTGCGCGGCTCCACGATGGCGAACTGCGTGAAGACCAGCGGCGAGCCCGCGATCATGGCCGCCAGCGCCGGCGTGGTGCTGCCGCCGAAGCCGAAGTCGCTGCTGCCGCCCGTCACCGCCTGCAGCGAGGGTGCGTGGTTCGGAAACGGCCCCACCCACTGCACCTTGATGCCGTCCTTGGCCAGGCGCTTTTCGAAATCGCCCCGCGTCTTGGCCAGGCCCGGCAGGCCGCCGCGGCCCCAGGCCAGGCGCACGGTGTCGGTGTTGCGCGCGGCCGGGTTGGCGGCAAAGGCCGGGTGGGCGCCCAGGGCGGCCATGCCGCCGGCCAGCAGGCTGGCTTGCAGAAAGCTGCGGCGAGATGGCTGGGCATCGGAGGGGACTGCGGCGTCGGTGGAAAAGTCAGAGGTCATGGTGCGGGGTTGGGGGAAAGACAGCAGAAGTAAAAAACCGAAAGCAAAAAGGAGAGAGACGGGGCGAAGGCGTTCATCCAGCCCAGCGGCAAGGCGTCACGCTTCCACCGCCACGCCCAGTTCGGCCAGCAGCGTTTCGCGCAGCGCCACGGCCGCCGGGTGGGTGCGCAGCGTCTGCGCCTCGGGCGGCACGGCGTATTCGCCGGCGATGGCTCCTTCGCGCATGACGAGCACGCGGTCGGCCAGGGCGATGGCCTCGTCCACGTCGTGCGTCACCAGCAGCACGCCGGGCTGGTGGCGGCGCACCAGGGCTTTGACCAGCGCATGCATGCGGATGCGGGTGAGCGCGTCGAGCGCGGCGAAGGGCTCGTCCAGCAGCAGCAGGCGCGGCTCGCGCACCAGGGCGCGGGCCAGGGCCACGCGCTGGGCCTGGCCGCCCGACAGGTTGCGCGGCCAGTCGTGCAGCCGGTCGCCCAGGCCCACTTCGGCCAGGGCCTGCTGCGCCAGGCTTTGCGCGGTGTCGCCCTCCAGGCCCAGCGCCACGTTGCGCCACAGCGGCTCCCAGGGCAGCAGGCGGTGCTCCTGGAACACCACGGCCGGCTGCGGCGGCCCGTCGATGCGGCCGCCGTCGATGGTGTCCAGCCCCGCCAGCGCGCGCAGCAGCGTGGTCTTGCCGCAGCCGCTTTCGCCCAGCAGCGCAACGAACTCGCCGCGCACGATGGTGAGGTCGAGCCCGTCGATCACCGTGCGCTCGCCATAGCGGCGGCGCAGGCCGTGCACGGCCACGGCGGTGGTGGCTGCGGCTGCGGCGGGTGCCGTGGCGGGTGGCAGTGCCGTGTCGAGGCGCGGCGCGTTCATCGGCCACCCCGCGCGGCGTAGTTGGGGTGCCACGACAGCAGGCGCCGTTCCAGCGCACGGGCCACCGCGTCCGACGCGACGCCGATGGCGGCGTAGACCACGATGGTCAGCACGATCACGTCGGTGCGCAGGAACTCGCGGGCGTCCATGGCCAGAAAGCCGATGCCGGCTTCGGTCGCAATGGTTTCGGCGATCACCAGCGCCAGCCAGGCCACGGCCAGCGCGTAGCGCACGCCGGCCAGGATGGAGGGCAGCGCGCCCGGCAGCACGATGCGGCGGATCAGCGCCGTGGTCGAGAGGCCATTGACCCGACCTACCTCCACCAGCTTCGGGTCCACCTGCCTGATGCCCAGCACGGTGTTGATGTAGATGGGGAACATCACGCCCAGCGACACCAGAAAGATCTTGCCCGCCTCGTCCACGCCGAACCACACGATCACCAGCGGCAGCATGGCCAGAAACGGCACGGCGCGCACCATCTGCACGCTGCGGTCCAGCAGCGCCTCGGCCAGCCGCGAAAAGCCCACCAGCGTGCCCAGCGTGAAGCCGATGGTGCCGCCGATTGCAAAGCCCGTGGCCGCGCGCAGCAGGCTCACGCCCAGGTCGCTGATGAGCTGGCCCTGCAGCACCAGTTGCCACGCGGTCTGCGCCACGCGGCTGGGCGCGGGCAGCACCTGGGGCGACAGGGCGCCGGCCCGGGCGAACAGTTCCCACACCACCACCAGCGCCAGGGGCGCGAGCCACGAGATCAGCGCCAGGCTGCGGGGGCTCAAGGGGCGGGCGGGCCGGCGCGCGGTGTCCGCCTTCGACGCCGCAGCGCGTTCGGCGGCCGGTGCCGTGCTCCGGGGTCCTGCCGCAGGTAGCGGGGCTGCTGACTGCGCGGCGTGCGTGGCGATGCGCGCCGCGGTGGGAAGGTGCTGTGTCCATTCGCTCATGGGATGTGTCCTGTGCGTGCGGGAAAGCGATGGAGGCTACCGGCGCCCCCGCCCCGTTGAAACGAAGGAAAACCGACGTGCATATGACGTTTGCGCGCTAGCGGCCCGGGCGGCTGGCAAGGCGGGAGGCCGGGCGCTGCCGGCACGGGCTGTCCGCTCTGGGACACCGGTGGATACCAGCCCTGCACGCAAGGCCCCTAGAATGGAAAAGCACGATCGTTCGCTAAAGAGCCGTCAGGCCCGCAGCGTTGTCTTTTCAAACCCGAGGAACAAGCGCATGACCGCTGAGTACCAAGTCCACGGCGATGTGGCCGTGATCACGCTCGCCAACCCCCCTGTCAATGGCCTGGGCCATGCCACCCGCAAGGGCGTGGCCGATGGGCTGGAGCGGGCGAATGCCGACGCGGCCGTCCGGGCCATCGTCATCACCGGCGCCGGCGGGGCGTTTTCCGGTGGCGCCGACATCAAGGAGTTCGGCACCGACAAGGCGCTGCAAGAGCCCAATCTGCAATCCGTGATCCTGGCCGTGGAGAACTCGGCCAAGCCCGTGGTGGCGGCGATCCACACCGTGTGCATGGGCGGGGGGCTGGAGCTGGCCCTGGGCTGCCACTACCGCATCGCCGCGCCCGGCTGCAGCGTGGCGCTGCCCGAGGTCAAGCTGGGCCTGCTGCCCGGCGCCGGCGGCACGCAGCGCCTGCCGCGCGTGGTGGGCGTGGAGGCCGCGCTCAACATGATCGTGAGCGGCGAGACGGTCAAGAGCGAGCTGATCGGCTCCATCCCCGGCCAGAAGCTGTTCGACAAGCTGGTGGAGTCGCCCGAGGCGCTGGCCGCCGAAGCGCTGGCCTTCGCCAAGAGCGTGGCCGACGTGCGCCCGCTGCCGCTGGTGCGCAACCTGCCGTGCAAGCACCCCGAGGGCGATGCGTACTTCCAGTTCGCGCGCAACATGGTCAAGGGAATGGCCAAGAACTTCCCGGCGCCCGCCAAGTGCGTGGACGCCGTCGAGGCCGCCACCAAGCGCAAGTTCGCCGACGGCATCGCCTATGAGCGCGAGCTGTTCATGAACCTGATGTGGACGCCCGAGTCCCGCGCGCTGCGCCACCTGTTCATGGCCGAGCGCGCCGCGAGCAAGATCGCCGACGTGCCCTCCGACACGCCCAAGCGCGACATCCGCAAGGTGGGCGTGATCGGCGCCGGCACCATGGGCGGCGGCATCGCCATGAACTTCCTGAACGCGGGCATTCCCGTCACCATCCTGGAGACCAAGCAGGAGGCGCTGGACCGCGGCATCGCCACGATCAAGAAGAACTACGAGTCGCAGGTCAAGAAGGGCAAGCTCAAGGACGACAAGTACCAGCAGCGCATGGGCCTGCTGGCCACCACGCTCGACTACGCCGACCTGAAAGATGCCGACCTCATCATCGAAGCCGTGTTCGAAGAACTGGGCGTGAAGGAAGCCGTGTTCAAGCAGATCGACGCGGTGGCCAAGCCCGGCGCGATCCTCGCGTCCAACACCTCCACGCTCGACGTGGACAAGATCGCCGGCTTCACGCAGCGTCCGCAGGACGTGGTGGGCATGCACTTCTTCAGCCCCGCCAACGTGATGAAGCTGCTGGAAGTGGTGCGCGGCAAGGCCACGGGCAAGGACGTGCTGGCCACCGTGATGGCGATCGCCAAGAAGATCAAGAAGACCGCCGTGGTCTCGGGCGTGTGCGACGGCTTCATCGGCAACCGCATGATCGAGCAGTACAGCCGCCAGGCAGGCTTTCTGATCGAAGAGGGCGCCACGCCGCAGCAGGTGGACAAGGCGGTGGAGAAGTTCGGCTTCGCCATGGGCCCGTTCCGCATGGGCGACCTGGCCGGCAATGACATCGGCTGGGCGATCCGCAAGCGCCGCTATCAAGAAAAGCCGGACATGAAGTACAGCAAGACGGCCGACCTGCTGTGCGAGATGGGCCGCTACGGCCAGAAGACCGGCGCGGGCTGGTACGACTACCAGCCCGGCAAGCGCGATGCGATCCCGAGCGACGTGGTCAACCACATGATCGAAGAGCACCGCAAGAGCCTGGGCATCACGCCGCGCAAGATCTCCGACGAAGAGATCGTGCAGCGCCTGGTGTTCTCGCTGGTGAACGAAGGCGCGCACATTCTGGAAGACGGCATCGCCGGCAAGTCGGGCGACATCGACATGGTGTACCTCACCGGCTACGGCTTTCCGATCCACCGCGGCGGCCCCATGCACTACGCCAACGAGATCGGCCTGTTCAATGTGGTGCAGTCCATGAAGCGCTTCGCGCAGAACCCGCTGGACGATGCGAAGTTCTGGGAGCCCGCGCCCCTGCTGGCCCGGCTTGCCGCAGAAGGCAAGACCTTCTCCTGACCCGACCGAGCGCACCGCACGTGTCCCCCCGAATCCCAAGGAATTGCACATGACCTCCGCAGTGATCGTTTCCACCGCCCGCACGCCGCTCGCCAAGAGCTGGAAGGGCTCGTTCAACATGACCCACGGCGCCACGCTGGGCGGCCATGCCGTGCAGCACGCCATCGCGCGCGCCGGCATCGACGGCGCCGAAGTCGAAGACGTCCTCATGGGCTGCGCCAACCCCGAGGGCGCCACCGGCGCCAACATCGCCCGCCAGATCGCCCTGCGCGCCGGCCTGCCCGTGAGCGTGTCGGGCGTGACGGTGAACCGCTTTTGCTCGTCGGGCCTGCAGACCATCGCGATGGCCGCGCAGCGCATCATCGCGGGCGAGGCCGACGTCTTCGTGGCCGGCGGCGTGGAGAGCATCTCGTGCGTGCAGCAAGAGATGAATCTGCACATGCTGCGCGACCTGGCGCTGGCCAAGGCCAAGCCCGAGATCTACTGGAGCATGCTGGAGACCGCCGAGCAGGTTGCCAAGCGCTACGGCATCGGCCGCGACGCCATGGACGAATACGGCGCCGCCAGCCAGCAAAAGGCCTGCGCCGCGCAGGCCGAAGGCAAGTTCGACGACGAGATCGCCCCCATCACCGTGACGGCCGGCGTGGCCGACAAGGTGCGCGGCCTCATCACCCAGCAGGTCACCGTCAGCAAGGACGAAGGCACGCGCGAGGGCACGACCAAGGAAGGCATCAGCGGCATTCGCCCCGCCATGCCGGGCGGCGTGATCTCGGCCGGCAATGCCAGCCAGTTCTCCGACGGTGCCGGCGCCTGCGTGCTGGTGAGCGAGGACTACGCAAGCCGCAAGGGCCTGAAGCCCCTGGGCCGGTTCCTGGGCTTCGCCGTGGCGGGCTGCGAGCCCGACGAGATGGGCATCGGCCCCGTGTTCGCCGTGCCCAAGGTGCTGAAGAAGCTGGGCCTCACGGTGCAGGACATCGACCTGTGGGAGCTGAACGAAGCCTTCGCCGTGCAGGTGCTGTACTGCCGCGACAAGCTGGGCATTCCGGCCGACCGGCTGAACGTGAACGGCGGCGCCATCGCCCTGGGCCACCCCTACGGCGTGAGCGGCCAGCGCCTCACGGGCCACGCGCTCATCGAAGGCAAGCGCCGGGGCGCCAAGCGCGTCGCGGTGACGATGTGCATCGGCGGCGGCATGGGCGCGGCCGGCATCTTCGAAGTGCTGTAACGCCGGGGCACGCCTGTGGCCGCGCCGCCCGTCACCGTGTCGCCCGAGGTGTTTCTCGCCATGGGGCGCGAAGTGCTGGCGGCGCAGCCCTTCAGCGTGCTGCTGGGCACCGAGCTGCACGCGTTCGCCCCTGGCGAATGCGAGCTGCACCTGGCCATCACCGAGCAGATCCGCCAGCAGCACGGCTTCGTGCACGGCGGGGTGGTGAGCTACATGGCCGACAACGCGCTCACCTATGCGGGTGGGTCGGCGCTGCGGGTGCCGGTGGTCACCTCGGAATTCAAGATCAACTACGTGCGGCCGGCCGTGGGCGAGCGCCTGGTGGCGCGTGCCCACGCGGTGCACGCGGGCGCGTCGCAGGCGGTGTGCCGCTGCGACGTGTTCGCGGTGCAGGGCGGGGTGGAGAAGCTCTGTGCGATTGCGCAGGGCACCATCGTGGCGCTGCCCGCGGGCGCGGCGCGGCCTTCGCCGCCCGCTTCGAACACCTCGGACCGTGTGGCGTGAACGATTGAACGATTGAACGGTTGAACGCCTTTTCATTGCGTTCGCTATTATTTTTGTAGCAATGTGCCGCCGTATTCATTGCGGTAGAGCCTTATTCGATGCCCATCATGAGCCTGCGCACCACGGTTGATTTCCTGCTCTACGACTGGCTGGACGCCCCCGCGCTGCAGTCGCGCACGCGTTTCGCCGACCATTCGCGCGAAACCTTCGACGCGGTGCTCGACACCTGCGAGCGCATCGCGCGCGAGAAGTACGCGCCGTTCAACCGCCTGGTCGATACCGAAGAGCCGCGCTTCGACGGCGAAAAGGTCATCCTGCCGCAGGCCACGCACGAGGCGCGCCGCGCCTATGCCGAATCGGGCCTTTTGAGCGCCGCGCAGGACTACGAGCTGGGCGGCATGCAGCTGCCCTACACGGTGGAGGCGGCGGCCAACAGCTTCTTCGCGGCGGCGTCGGCCAGCATCGGCTCCAGCCTGCTCACGTCGGGCAACGCCAACCTGCTGATGGTGCACGGCACGCCGGCGCAGCGGCAGGTGTTCGCCCACAACGAATTCAACGGCCGCTGGGCCGGAACCATGTGCCTGTCGGAGCCGCAGGCGGGATCGTCGCTCTCCGACGTGGCCACGCGCGCCGTGCCGGATGGGGCAGCGAGTGCGGGCGAGGGCGAGGGTGGCCACGGCACCGCCTGGCAGCAGGACCCGCTGGGCCCGCGCTACCGCCTCACGGGCAACAAGATGTGGATATCGTCCGGCGACCACGAGCTGACCGAGAACATCGTGCACCTGGTGCTGGCCAAGATTCCCGGGCCGGACGGCAAGCTGGTGCCGGGCACGCGGGGCATCTCGCTGTTCATCGTGCCCAAGCGGCTCGTCGATGCCGAAGGCCAGCTCACCGGCGTGCGCAACGACGTGGCGCTGGCGGGGCTGAACCACAAGCTGGGCTGGCGCGGCACCACGAACACGCTGCTCAACTTCGGCGAGGGGCGCTACCCGGTCGAAGGCCGCGCGGGCGCCATCGGCTACCTGGTGGGGCAGCCGGGCGAGGGCCTGAAATGCATGTTCCACATGATGAACGAGGCGCGCATCGCCATCGGCATGGCCGCGACCATGCTGGGACTGGCGGGCTACCACGCCAGCCTGGACTACGCGAAGAACCGGCCGCAGGGCCGGCCGCTGGGCAAGGCCGGCAAGGACGCGAGCGCGCCCCAGGTGCGCCTGATCGAGCATGCCGACATCAAGCGCATGCTGCTGGCGCAAAAGAGCTACGGCGAGGGCGCGCTGGCGCTCAACCTGTACTGCGCCCGCCTGGTGGACGAGCAGCACACCGGCACCTCGCCCGACGCCGATGAGGCGCGGCTGCTGCTGGAGGTGCTGACCCCCATCGCCAAGAGCTGGCCCAGCGAATGGTGCCTGGAGGCCAACTCGCTCGCCATCCAGGTGCACGGCGGCTATGGCTACACGCGCGACTTTCCGGTGGAGCAGTACTGGCGCGACAACCGGCTGAACATGATCCACGAGGGCACGCACGGCATCCAGGCGCTGGACCTCCTGGGCCGCAAGGTGCTGATGGAAAACGGCCGGGGCCTGCAGCTGCTGGCCGCGCGCATCAACGCCACGGTGGAACGCGCCATCCAGCAGCCCGCGCTGGCGGGGCACGCCAACGCGCTCGCGCAGGCGCTGCAGCAGGTCGGCGCGGCCACCAAGGCCGCCTGGGCCACGGGCGAGCCGACCGAGGCGCTGGCGAACGCGGTGCCGTACATGCAGGCCTTCGGCCACACGGTGCTGGCCTGGGTGTGGCTGGACGTCGCCCTGGCCACGCTGCGCACCGACGCCGCGCTGGCCGCGCCCGCCAGCGTGGGCCGCATGGGCGCTGCGCGCTACTTCTTCCATTACGAACTGCCCAAGATCGGCGCGTGGCTGAACGTGGTGCGCACGCGCGACGACACCTGCGCCAGCCTGCCGGAAGACGCGTTCTGACCCGGCCCGTGCGTCCCTTGGCGTGGCCAGCGCACGGCGCCCCGGCATCGCCCGCGGGACAGCGCAGGGGCCGCGCGCGCAGCACAATGCTCCGGCGCCGCGCAGACGACGCCGGCCGACCCATTCACACCAACGAGGAGACCCAACCATGACCCGCACCATCCAACAACTGTTCGACCTCTCGGGCAAGACCGCGCTGGTCACCGGCGGCTCGCGCGGGCTGGGGCTGCAATTGGCGCAGGCGCTGGGCGAGGCCGGCGCGCGCATCGTGCTCAGTTCGCGCAAGGCGTCCGATCTGGAAGAGGCCACGGCCACCTTGCAGCAGGCCGGCATCGACACCCGCTGGATCGCGGCCGACTGCGCGCAGGAGACCGATATCCGCCGCCTAGCCGACGAGACGCTGCAGCGCGTGGGCGAGGTGGACATCCTCGTCAACAACGCCGGCGCCGCCTGGGGCGCCCCGGCCGAGGACCACCCCGTGGAGGCCTGGGACAAGGTGATGAACCTGAACGTGCGCGGCTACTTCATCCTGAGCCAGCACATCGCCAAGCGCAGCATGATCGGGCGGCGCAGCGGCAGCATCATCAACGTGGCGTCCATCGCCGGGCTGGGCGGCAACCCCAGCGGCATGAACACCATCGCTTACAACACCTCCAAGGGCGCCGTGATCAACTTCACCCGTGCGCTGGCGGCCGAATGGGGCAAGTACCACATCCGCGTGAACGCGATCTGCCCGGGCTTCTTCCCCAGCCGCATGACGGTGGGCACGCTGAAGGCCATGGGCGAAGAGAACCTCGCCAACCACGCGCCGCTCGGCCGGCTGGGCGACGACGAAGACCTGAAGGGCCTGTGCGCGCTGTATGCCAGCGATGCCGGCAAGCACATCACCGGCCAGTGGCTGGCGGTCGACGGCGGCGTGAGCATCGTCACCGGCGGCTGACGGTCTCGCCCCCACGGTCACGCACTGCGTGTCGCTTCCTGCCCCCCGAGGGGGCCGCGTTTCGCCTTCAGGCGGCCCGGCGGCGAAACATCAGGCGTTCCGTGACGGGGCTATGCTTTTCGTCTTTCTTTCTTTCTTTGGTGAATCGGAGTTGCCTGTGCTGAGTTTTGGTGTCGAGATCCCTTTTGTCCATGAGCTGGGCTTTACGTTGCACCGCATGGAAGGCGGCGAGTCGGAGCTGCGCTACGAAGCGCGGCCGGAGCACATGAACTCGTTCGCCGTGACCCACGGCGGCGCTTCCATGACGCTGCTGGACGTGGCCATGGCCACGGCGGCGCGCAGCGAGACGCCGGACTTCGGCGTCGTCACCATCGAGATGAAGACGAGCTTCATGCAGCCCGCCCGTGGCCCGCTGGTGGCGCGCGGCCGGCTCATCCACCGCACCATTTCCATGGCCTTCACCGAAGGCACGGTGACCGATTCGGAAGGCCGCGTCTGCTGCCACGCCACCGGCACCTTCAAGTACGTGCGCCGCAAGCCGGCCCCGGCCGGAGCGGCCGAAGGCAGCGGTGCCGTGGAAGGGGCCCTGTCCACCGATTGACCGCCGGCTGACCACCGACTGAAACGCGTCGGCCCGCAGCCGATCCCGCCGGCTTCATGCCCGTGAAGGCTTGAAGCCAAATCGCCCGCCAGCGCAATCAATGCGACGGCAGGCTGCTATGAAAAACGTAGTAAATCCAAGGAGTCCGACATGCCCGCCAATCCACAGATCCTGCTCGACAACCGCCCTCAGGGCGAAGCCGCCACCAGCAACTTCAAGCTGGTGACCACCGACACGCCGGCCCTGAAAGACGGCGAAGTGCTGGTGCGCCACCACTACCTGAGCCTGGACCCCTACATGCGCGGCCGCATGAACGACAGCAAGAGCTACGCGGCCAGCCAGCCGCTGGGCGAGGTGATGATCGGCGGCACGGTGGGCGAGGTGGTCGAGAGCCGCCACCCCAAGTTCGCGGTGGGCGACAAGGTCGTCGGCATGGGCGGCTGGCAGCACTACAGCGTGGTGGACGGCAACGCGCCCGGCATGCTGCGCAAGGTGGACACCACGCACGTGCCGCTCTCGCACTACCTGGGCGCCGTGGGCATGCCAGGCGTCACCGCCTGGTACGGGCTGGTCAAGATCATCGCGCCCAAGGCCGGTGAAACGGTGGTGGTGAGCGCCGCGACCGGCGCCGTGGGCAGCGCCTTCGCCGCGCTGGCCAAGGCCCGCGGCTGCCGCGTGGTCGGCATTGCCGGCGGCCCCGAAAAGTGCAAGTACGCGACCGAAGAGCTGGGCTTCGACGTCTGCATCGACCACCGCGAGCACGGCGACCTCAAGTCCATGTCCAAGGCGCTCAAGGAAGCCTGCCCGGACGGCATCGACGGCCACTTCGAGAACGTGGGCGGCTACATCCTCGACGCCGTGCTGCTGCGCGCCAACGCCTTCGCCCGCGTGGCCGTGTGCGGAATGATCGCCGGCTATGACGGCCAGCCGCTGCCGCTGCAGAACCCCGCGCTGATCCTGGTGAACCGCATGAAGATCGAAGGCTTCATCGTGAGCGAGCACATGGAGATCTGGCCCGAGGCGCTGAAGGAGCTGGGCACGCTGGTCGGCTCCGGCAAGCTGCGCCCGCGCGAGACCGTCGCCGAGGGCCTGGCCGCGGCGCCCGAAGCCTTCCTCGGCCTGCTCAAGGGCAAGAACTTCGGCAAGCAGCTCGTCAAGCTCGTCTGACGATGGCGCTGCACTGGACCTGGGCCCGCTTCGACGACATGGGCGTGCACGCGCTGCACGATGCGCTGGCACTGCGCTGCCGCGTGTTCATCCTGGAGCAGGGCCCCTACCAAGACCCCGACGACGCCGACAAGACGGCCTGGCACCTGCTGGGCCGGGGCGGCGCGGGCGACCTGCAGGCCTACCTGCGGCTGACCGATCCCGGCGTGAATTACGTGGAGCCGTCCATCGGCCGCGTGGTCGTCGCGCCCGAGGCGCGCGGCACGGGCGTGGGCTGGGCACTGGTGCGCGAGGGCATGGCCCGCGCGCAGGCCACCTGGCCGGACCGCGCGGTGCGCATCAGCGCGCAGGCGCACCTGCAGCGTTTCTACGGCGAGATGGGCTTCGTCACCGTCTCGGCGGAATACATGGAAGACAACATTCCCCACGTCGAAATGCTGTGGAGCCCGGCCTGACGGCCGCGCGGTCCGCCAACCACAGCCGTCACCAGCAGCACCAGCAGCAACGAACAGCCGCCGTAGCACTCGGCCAGGAGATCGCCCCATGTCCGACCTGATCCTTCACCACTATCCCTCGTCGCCGTTCTCCGAAAAGATCCGCGCGGTGATGGGCTTCAAGCAGCTGGCCTGGAAGTCGGTCATCGTGCCCAGCGTGGCACCCAAGCCCGACGTGCTGGCGCTCACCGGCGGCTACCGGCGCACGCCGTTCCTGCAGGTGGGGGCCGACATCTATTGCGACACGGCGCTGATCTGCGACGTGCTGGAGCACGCCCAGCCCGAGCCGGTGCTGTACCCGCCGCACTTGAAGGGCGTCTCGCGCGTGTTCGCGCAGTGGGCCGACACCACGCTGTTCTGGGCCGCCATGGCCTACAACCTGCAGCCGCGCGGCGCGGCCGTGTTGTTCGCCAGCCTGCCGCCGGCAGCCGCACAGGTCTTCGGCGAAGACCGCAAGGCCATGAGCGTGGGCATGAACCGCCTGCGCCCGCACGACGCCACGGCGGCCTATCGCTCGTACCTGCGCCGCATTGCGCACATGGCCGAAGAGCACGAGTTCCTCTTCGGCGCTGAGCCCTGCGTGGCCGACTTCGCCGCCTACCACCCGCTGTGGTTCACGCGCACCTGCGTGCCGGTGATGGCGGAGATCTTCGCCGCCACGCCCGCCGTGCCCGAGTGGATGGACCGCATCGCCGCGCTGGGCCATGGCCGCATGGAGAAGTTCAGCGCCGCCGAGGCGATCGCCGTGGCCGCGGCGGCCGAGCCCCTGCCGCTGCCGGCCGAGCCGTTCCAGGACGAGCACGGCATTCCCCTGGGCAGCCCCGTCACCATCGCCGCGGAGACCTTCGGCACCGAGCCGACCGAAGGCACGCTCATCGCGGCCACGCGCACGCGCTACACGCTGGCCCGCACCGATGCGCGGGCGGGGGCGCTGCATGTGCATTTCCCACGCATCGGCTACGTACTCAAGAAAACGGAGACAGCATGATCGAATCGTTCCAGGGCAAGACGGCGGTACTGACCGGCGCGGGATCGGGCTTCGGCCTCGAATGCGCGCGCATCGGGGCGCGGCTGGGCATGAATCTCGTCCTGGTGGACGTGCAGCAGGACGCGCTGGATGCCGCCGCGGCCGAGATCGAGTCCACCGGCGCCGCCGTGCTGGCGCGGCGCGTGGACGTGGCCGACGCCGCGCAGATGGAGCAGCTGGCCGCCGACGTGCAGCAGCGCTTCGGCGCGCCGCACCTGGTGTTCAACAACGCGGGCGTGGGCGCGGGAGGGCTGCTTTGGGAAAGCACCGTGCAGGACTGGAACTGGGTGATGGGCGTGAACCTGATGGGCGTGGTGCACGGCGTGCGCCTGTTCACCCCCATGATGCTGGCCGCCGCCGCGAAGGACCCGCAGTGGCGCGGCCACATCGTCAACACGGCCAGCATGGCCGGCCTGCTCACGGCGCCCAACATGGGCATCTACAACGTGAGCAAGCACGCGGTGGTGAGCCTGTCCGAAACGCTGTACCAGGACCTGTCGCTGGTCACCGACCAGATCGGCGCGAGCGTGCTGTGCCCGTACTTCGTGCCCACCGGCATCGGCCGCAGCGAACGCAACCGGCCCGACGCGCACGCCGCGCAGCCGACCAAGAGCCAGATGATCGGCCAGGCCATGACCGACAAGGCCGTCGGCAGCGGCAAGGTGACGGCGGCCGAAGTGGCGCAGCGGGTGTTCGATGCCGTGGCGGAGGGGCGCTTTTACATCTTCAGCCACCCGCAGGCGCTGGGCAACGTGCAAAGCCGCATGGAGCACATCGTGCGCGGGGAGAACCCGCCCGACCCGTTCCTGGCACGGCCGGACATCGGCCAGCGGCTGCGCGAGCAACTGCGGAGTTGAAGGGCAGGGCTGGGCGATCCAGCCCGGCCTGCACGAGGTTCCGGGCCGTGGCGGAAGACGCTGCTGGCGGTTTTGGTAAAAAAGGCCGCCAGCGCATATTCCCCTAGGGAGTATTGCTATTAATTAAATAGCAAACACCTTCGCTCAGCGAGGTGCCAGGCGGATCGCGCCGTCCAGGCGAATGACTTCGCCGTTGAGCATGTCGTTCTCGAAGATGTGCTGCACCAGCCGCGCGTAATCCTCGGGCGTGCCCAGGCGGCTGGGGAACGGAACGCCGGCCGCCAACGCGTCCTGAACTTCCTGCGGCATGCCGAACAGCATGGGCGTGCCGAAGATGCCGGGAGCGATCGTCATGTTGCGAATGCCGTTGCGCGCCAGGTCGCGTGCGATCGGCAGCGTCATGCCCACGATGCCGCCCTTCGACGCGGCATAGGCTGCCTGGCCGATCTGCCCGTCGTAGGCCGCCACACTGGCGGTGGAAATCATCACGCCGCGTTCGCCGGTGGATTCGGGTTCGTTCTTGGCCATGGCTTCGGCCGCCAGGCGGATCATGTTGAAGCTGCCGATCAGGTTCACCGTGATGGCTTTGGTGAACAGGGGCAGGGCATGCGCGCCGTTCTTGCCCACGGTCTTCTCGGCGGGGGCGATGCCCGCGCAGTTGACGAGGCCCATCAGCTTGCCCAGGGACACGGCCTTCGCCACCACGGCCTGGCCATCGGCTTCCTGGCTCACGTCGCACTTCACGAAGGCGCCGCCGATGTCGCGGGCGACGGCCTCGCCTTTGTCGGCCTGCATGTCGGCGATCACGACCTTGCCGCCTTGCGCGGCCAGCTTGCGTGCCGTGCCTTCGCCCAGCCCCGACGCGCCGCCGGTGACGATGAATACCTTGCCTTGGATGTCCATGGGAAATGTCTCCTCGATATGACGTTAACGTAAACGTCAATTATGGCCGAAGCGGCGGACGCGAAAAAGCCCGGCGGACCGGGCTTTTTGCGGGGGAAGCGCTGCGTGCGGCTTACTGGAAGTTCACGCGGTCCAGCATCTGCTGCACCTTCGTCATGTGCTCGCCCACGGCGCTGATCGGGATGGTTTCGCTCTTGAAAGGCTTGCCGTCCGTCATGGCTTTGAGGGCTGGATTGCCTGGGTCCACGCCCTTGGCGGCTGGCCATTCGTTGTTGCCGTTGGCGAAGTAGTTCTGCGCTTCGGGGCTGGCCAGGTACTCCAGGAACTTGACCGCGTTGGCCTGGTTCTTGGTGTTGCGCGCCACGGCGCCACCGGCGATGTTCATGTGCGTGCCCCACGATTGCTGGTTGGGGAACACCACCGACACCTTGCTGGCAATGGCTTTGTCCTCAGGCTTTTCCGAACGCATGATGCGGGCGAGGTAATAGCTGTTGGTCACGGCGATATCGCACTCGCCCGACGCCACGGCCTTGATCTGGTCGGTGTCGCCGCCCTTCGGAGGACGCGCCAGATTGCCGGCCACGCCCTTGAGCCAGGCCTCGGCCTTCTGCTCGCCCAGGTGCTCGGTCACGGCGCCGAACAGGCTCAGGTTGTAGGGGTGCGAGCCCGAGCGGATGCAGATCTTGCCCTTGTTCTTGGGGTCGCCCAGCTCTTCGTAGGTGTCCACGTCGTCCTTGCTGACCTTGTCCTTGTTGTAGACGATCACGCGGGCGCGGGTGGAGAGGCCGAACCACGCAATGCCGCCATCGGCCGCGGGTTTGGCGCGCAGGTTGGACGGAATGGTGTCTTCCAGCACCTTGGAGCGAATCGGCAGGAACAGGCCATCGACCTCGCCGCGGTACAGGCGCGCGGCGTCCACCAGCAAAATCACATCGGCGGGAGAGGCCGTGCCCTCGGCCTTCAGCCGGGCCATGATGCCGGCGTCGTCGGCGTCCACACGGTTCACCTTGATGCCCGTGGCCTTGGTGAAGCCGGTGTACAGCGCTTCATCGGTGGCGTAGTGGCGGGCGGAGTACAGGTTGACGACCTGGTCCTGGGCGGACGCGGCGCCGGCAGCGGCGAAAAGGCAGGCCGCCAAAACGGCTTTCATGGACTTCGACATGGATGCGGTCTCTTTGAATGTGGAAACCGGGCGATGATAGGCCCAACGAGAATGATTCTTAAACATGGCCTGAGGAATCGCAGGTCTATCGACGCTGCCTTCAGCCTTCGTCGTTCACTCTTCGGGATCGAACGGTGCGGTGGGCGTTCCCTGGTGAAAGCGCATCTGCCAGCCCGGCGCCGAGCGCTCCCAGACCGAGGTGCGCAGCGTCCAGCGGTCGAAGGTGCCCTCGGCAAGCCGCTGCGCCGAGCGGTAGGTGAGCAGGGCGGCGGCCTCGCCCAACAATGCGATCTCGAAGCGGTCGGCGAACAGGGTGGCCGGCTGCGCTTCCTGCGGTAGCTGCGACAGGACGTCGGCCTTGGTATGGACACCGCCCGATCGACCGAACTCGCGAAAGTCATCGTGCAGGAGAGCACCCAACCTGGCCGCATCGCCGCGCACGGCCGGGGTGTGCAGCTCGACTTCGAGGGCTTGGAGCAGCAGGAAGACGTTGTCGGTGGTTGGCATCGGAGAGTGCATGGAGCGGTACCCGCAAAGCCGGGTGGAAAACCTCGGGCAAAAAAAAGCCCGGTCGAAACCGGGCTTTGAATTGGATCCCTGAAACGCCGTTTCGAGAGATCCAAGGAGACAACTTTTTAGCGCTTGCGCTGTTGCACGGCGGCGGCCGACTTGGCAGCGGCGTTGGCGGCGGTGTTGGCCACGGCGTTGAAGTTGGCTTCAGCGACGTCGCTGGCTTGCTTCACTGCTTTTTGCACGGATTCGAAAGCGTTGTTCGCGGCAGAGACGGCGCTCTTGAACACGGCCACGCTGGTTTCGGAACCGGCGGGAGCGTTCTTGGCGGCGGTGTCCACCAGGTTGCTGAAGTTGCGCTGTGCTTCGGAGGCCTGAGCTTCGAACGTGCGGCCGAATTCGGCGCTGGTGCTCGATGCGATGTCGTACAGGTGGCGGTTGTAGGCAGCGGTCTTTTCAGCCAGGGGCTGGAACAGGCTGGACTGCAGGGACAGCAGTTCTTGCGCATCCTTGACGCTCAGCACGGCTTGGGTGTGCGTGGCGACTTCAGCCAGTGCGGCGCGGGAGGCCGTCACGTTCAGCTCGACCAGCTTTTCCATGCCTTCGAATGCCTTGTTGGTCAGGCCGAAGAGGGTTTCCAGGTGGGCTTTGTGCGATGCAAGGACTTGTTCTGGGGTCAGCGACATTGTGTATCTCCTATCAATGGGTCCTCGAGGGACGGGTGGTTGAGACATCTGCGCTGTCGTGACCTGGAAGTCATGTTGCAGTGCAGCATGGCCTGGATTCTAGGCCGTTGAGAACAGGAATCAAGCGATTTTGCTGCGTTGCAACATGATTAGAGTGGATAACCAAAAACGACCGTCGCATGAGGCACATCAAACCAAAAGCCCCGCTGGCAGAATTTGCCGCCATGAATGCCTCGACTTCTTCAGCACCGCCTCGCCGCATGCGTGAGCCGCGCTCGGCCTATTCCGTGTTCCGCACGATTACCACCCGCTGGGCGGATAACGATGCCTACGGCCACGTGAATAATGTGATTTATTACAGCTGGTTCGATACCGCGGTCAACGCCTATTTGATCGAGCAGGGCGCGCTGGATATCCATGCGGGCGAGACGATCGGCCTGGTGGTGGAAACCCAATGCCATTATTTCGCGCCGCTGGCATTTCCCCAGACGGTCGAAGCCGGCATTCGGGTGGCGCACCTCGGAAACTCCAGCGTGCGCTATGAAGTCGGGCTGTTCGCCCAGGGTGCGCCCGAGTCAGCGGCCGGCGGGCACTTCGTGCATGTGTATGTCGGCCGTGAAGACCGTCGGCCCCGACCGCTGCCGCAGCGGCTGAAGGACGCGCTCGAACCTCTGCGCATTCCCCACGGTTGAGCGAGCCATGAAAAAAGCACCGGCGCTTTCGCGGCCGGTGCTTTTTGTTTGGCGAACGGAGCAGCCCCTCGGCGGGGCCGCCCGGCACGGTCAGGGCTTGTAGGTGTCGCCCAGCACCACGCCTTCACGGCGTGGGTCGGCGCCGCCCTGCAACACGCTTTCGCCGTTGCGCTGCACGCGGATGATGGTGCTGGTGCCGCTCGACTGCGCCGAGGTCGACACGGTGTGGCCCAGTGCGCGCAGGCCGGTGATCAGCGGGTCGTTGTTGCCGCCGTTGCTGCTGTTGATGGCAGGGTGCTCTCCGCCCAGCGATGTCGTGGGGCTGTTGCTGGCGCCGAAGTCCACCAGCGAAGTCGCCTGCTGTGCATCCAGGCCCCAGTCGAGCGCGCCGACCACCGTCTTCACCACGTACTGGATGATGGTGCCGCCGCCTGGCGAGCCGGTGCCCATCAGGAAGTCGCCCATGCTGCCATCGGCCGCCTTCTTGAACACCAGCGTGGGTGCCATCGAGCTGCGTGGCCGCTTGCCGGCTTCCACGCGGTTCGCCACCACGGCGCCGGTGCTGTCGGTCGGCGTGGCGGAGAAGTCGGTCAGCTGGTTGTTCAGCAAAAAGCCCTGCGTCATGTGGAACGAGCCCATGCCGGCCTCCACCGTGGTGGTCATCACCACGGCGTTGCCCTGCTTGTCCACGATGGTGAAGTGCGTCGTGCCCTTCTCGTCGATCAGGCTCACGCCGGCGGGCTTGTTGCTCAGGTCGCCGGCCACGGCCGTGCCCATGCTCTTGGTCATGCTGATCAGGCCTGCGCGGTTGCGCAGGTAGGTCTTGTCCAGCATGGCCGCGGGCGAGCCGCCGGGCAGCGACACGAAGTCGGTGTCGGCGATGTACTTGTCGCGGTCGGCATAGGCCAGGCGCTCTGCCTCGCTCACCAGATGCACGCCCATCACCGAGGGCTTGCCGCCTTCGATGTCGATGGCCGTGGGCTTGTAGGTGGCGAGGTTGAAGTTTTCCAGAATGCCGAGCGCCGAAGCCACGGCAATGCCGCCGGAGGACGGTGGCGACATGCCGCACACCCAGTAGTCGCGGTAGGTCGTGCAGACCGGGTCGCGGCGCTTGGCGCGGTAGTTGGCCAGATCGCTCAGTTCGGTCAGGCCAGGCGTGATCGCCACGGTCGGCGTGCCGCCGCTGGTGGCCTTGATCTTGTTCACGATGCCTTGCGCGACCGGGCCGGTGTAGAACGCGTCGGCGCCGCCGCCAGCGATGGTGTTCAGCGTGGTGGCGTAGGCGGGGTTCTTGATCAGCGTGCCCAGGCCCTTGGGCGTGCCGTCGGCATTGAAGAAATAGGCGACTGCTTCAGGATCGCGCGACAGGCCCGACGTGGCGCCGGCAATGGCGCTGGCCATGCGGCCGCTGATCTGAAAGCCGTCCGATGCCAGCTTGACGGCGGGCTGGAACAGTTCGCTCCACTTGAGCTTGCCGTGGTCCTGGTAGGCCATCTCCAGCATGCGCACCGCACCGGGCGTGCCGATGGAGCGGCCGCTGGCGCGCGCGCCGCCGGGCTGGGGCAGCGTGCGGTCGCTGTCGCTCACCCAGCGCAAGTAGTTTTCCGTGGCCGCAGCAGGCGCGGTTTCGCGGCCGTCGTAGGCCTGCACTTTCTTCGCCGCTGCGTCGTAGTGCAGCATGAAGGCACCGCCGCCCAGTCCCGAAGACTGCGGCTCGACCAGCCCGAGCACCATCTGCACCGCCACGGCCGCATCGACCGCGGAGCCGCCCTGGCGCAGCACTTCGCAGCCAGCGCGCGAAGCCAGCGGGTTGGCCGTGCTCACCATGTACTGCTTGGCATAGACCGCGGTCTTGCCGACCTTGTAGCCGGATGCGGGCTCGGGTGCTGCCGGATCGCCGGGCAGCCCGGAGCCGACCGTGACCGAGCCGCCGTCGCTGACCACCGCGCAGGCCGAGTCCTGGCCGGGGCCCACGCCGCTACCGCTGCCGCCACCGCCGCCGCAGCCCGCGAGGACCAGCAGGGCCGCCGTGAGCGTGGCGGTGTAGCGCCACACAGGGCGCGTGTGGGAGGCGGTGTTGGGCGGGCGGGAATGGCGCATTGAAATACCTTTGTTTTTGAAGAGGGAGGTGCCGTCGTCTCTGCGGCGCGTTGAGCATACGCCCTTGCAGGGCGCTGGCTGCCCAGCCACATTCCATCGTGCGACATGTGCGCGATGGAGCGAGGTGGACGCGGCCCGTGCCGTGGTCGCGGCGGCCGATGCGCAGTGCAAGAACCGGACCAGCGGCACGCTCTGCGATGGGGCGCCCTTGGTGACACAATGTCGCTCGACGGTGCGCCGCTGCCGTTCACCGCAGATGCCCAGCCGGCCCGCCGCGGCCGCTTTCACCATGATCATCACCAGCCTGCTCGACACCGACCTCTACAAGTTCACCATGATGCAGGTGGTGCTGCACCAGTTTCCCGGCGCGCAGGTGGAATACCGCTTCCGCTGCCGCAACCCCGGCGTGCAACTGGTGCCTTTCGTCAACGAGATCCGCGAAGAAATCCGGTCGCTGTGCAGCCTGCATTTCCAGGATGCCGAGCTGGCCTACCTGCGGTCCATGCGCTTCATCAAGAGCGACTTCGTGGACTTTCTCGGGCTCTTCAAACTCAACGATAAGTACATCACCGTGAGCCCGCTGCCCTCGGGCGAGATCGACATCACGATCACCGGGCCGTGGCTGCACACCATCCTGTTCGAAGTGCCCGTGCTGGCCATCGTGAACGAGGTGTACTTTCGCAATACGCAGAAGGTGCCCGACTTTCCCGAAGGCCGCCGCCGGCTCGACGCCAAGATCGCGCTGCTGCAGGCCGATGGGCTGGGCGACCTCAAGATCGCCGACTACGGCACCCGCCGGCGCTTCAGCCGTGCCTGGCACGAAGAGGTGCTGCGCGTGCTCTGCGCCCGCCTGGGCACCGGAGACCGGCGTGCGCCGGGCGCGCCCTCGGGACCGGGGCAGTTCGCCGGCACCAGCAATGTGCTCTATGCCATGAAGCTGGGCGTGACGCCGCTGGGCACCATGGCGCACGAGTATCTGCAGGCCTGCCAGGCCCTGGGTCCGCGCCTGCGCGACAGCCAGATCTTCGGCTTCGAGATGTGGGCCAAGGAGTACCGCGGCGACCTGGGCATCGCACTGTCGGACGTGTACGGCATGAGCGCCTTTCTGCGCGACTTCGATATGTATTTCTGCAAGCTGTTCGACGGCGCCCGCCACGACAGCGGCGACCCGTTCGCATGGGGCGAGCGCCTGCTCGACCATTACCGCCGCAACCGGGTCGATCCGCTGACGAAGACGCTGATCTTCAGCGATGCGCTGACGGTGCCGCGCACCATCGAGCTGTACCAGCAGTTCCGTGGCCGGTGCCAGCTGGCGTTCGGCATCGGCACCAACCTGACCAACGACCTGGGGTGCGAGCCGCTGCAGGTCGTGATCAAGATGACGCGCTGCAACGGTCAGCCCGTCGCCAAGCTGTCCGACACGCCCGGTAAGGGCATGTGCGATGACGAAAAATACCTGGCGTATCTGCGCCAGGTGTTCGAGATTCCGGCGCCGCAATGACGGTCGCGGCCAGGGGCCATCCCCGCCGCGCTCGGTGCCGGGCTTGCCCGCAACGACCATTCGATAACAACGTACGACGGAGACTTTTGACACCATGGCCATTTCCCGCTGGGTATTTCTGATCGCCGCCGGCCTGCTGCCTGCCCTCGCTCAGGCCGCAGAGATCGACGGCAGCGCGTTGTCAATGTTATGGGGCGTGCCGTTCGCGGGCATCTTGCTGTCGATCGCGCTGATGCCGCTGTTGGCGCCCGCTTTCTGGCACCACCACTTCGGCAAGGTCGCGGCGGCCTGGGCGCTGGCGTTTCTGGTGCCGTTCGCAGCGGTCTTCGGGGTGGGGGCCGCCGGGGTCAACCTGGTCCATGCGCTGCTGGCCGAGTACCTTCCCTTCGTTATCCTGCTGGCGGCACTGTTCACCGTGGCGGGCGGTATCCATGTGCGCGGCAACCTGCATGGCAGCCCGGGGCTGAACACGGCCATCTTGGCCATCGGTGCGGTGTTGGCGAGCTTCATGGGCACGACCGGGGCGTCGATGCTGCTCATCCGGCCGCTCGTGCGCGCCAACGACAACCGCAAGCACGTGGCGCATGTCGTGGTGTTCTTCATCTTCATCGTGTCCAACGCCGGGGGCTCGCTCACGCCGCTGGGCGATCCGCCGCTGTTCCTCGGCTTTCTGAAGGGCGTGGATTTCTTCTGGACCGTGGGCCACATTTACCAAGAAACGCTGTTCCTCATCGGCTGCCTGCTGGCGATCTTCTATCTGCTCGATCGCTGGTACTACCACCACCGCGAAGAACGGCTGCCCGTCGATCCCACGCCGGATTCGCGGTCGATCGGCTTCGACGGCAAAGCCAATTTCGCGCTGCTGGGCGTGGTCATCGCGCTCGTGCTGCTCAGCGGTTTCTGGAAGTCGCCGGTGGCGTGGAACATCGCCGGAACGCCTGTGGGCCTGCCGGGCCTGATGCGCGACCTCGGGTTGCTGGCCGTGATCGCCGCGTCGCTGTGGCTCACGCCGCGCCAGGTGCATGCCGACAACCAGTTCAGCTGGGGCCCGATGCAGGAGGTGGCCAAGCTGTTCGCCGGCATCTTCCTGACCATCATTCCCGTGATCGCCATGCTCAAGGCTGGCACGCAGGGGCCGTTCGGCGCGGTGGTGAGCGCGGTCACCCGGGCCGATGGTTCGCCTGATCCGGCGATGTATTTCTGGGCCACCGGTTTCTTGAGCGCGTTCCTTGACAACGCGCCGACCTATCTCGTGTTCTTCAACACTGCCGGCGGCGATCCGGCCGTGCTGATGACCACGCTCGCACCCACGCTGGCCGCCATTTCGGCGGGGGCGGTTTTCATGGGCGCCTGCACCTACATCGGCAATGCGCCGAACCTCATGGTCAAGGCCATTGCCGAAGAACGCGGCGTGAAGATGCCCAGCTTCTTCGGCTACATGCTGTGGTCGGTCGGCATCCTGGTGCCGCTGTTCATCGCCATCACCTTCATCTGGTTTGTCTGAGAGGTTCCGTTCCATGTCCAAGCCCCGCATCCTCGTTGCCCGCGCCATCTTTCCCGAGGTGGTCGAGCGGCTGTCGCAGCACTTTGACGTGCAGGCCAATCCGGATGACGTGGTCTGGTCGCCCGCAGAACTGGCCGAGCGTCTGCAGGACAAGGACGGCGCGCTGACCACCGGCAGCCAGCGCATCGATGCCGAACTGCTGGCGCGCTGCCCGCGGCTTCGCATCGTGGCCAACATGGCGGTGGGATACAACAACTTCGACGTGGATGCGCTCACGGCAGCCGGCGTGCAGGGCACCAACACGCCCGACGTCCTCACCGAGACCACGGCGGACTTCGGCTTTGCGCTGCTCATGGCCACCGCACGCCGCATGACCGAGAGCGAACACTATCTGCGCGCCGGACAGTGGACGAAGTGGAGCTACGACATGTTCGCTGGCGCCGAGGTGCATGGCAGCACGCTGGGCATCCTGGGCATGGGCCGCATCGGGCAGGGCATCGCGCGGCGCGGCGCGCACGGGTTCGGCATGAAGGTGATCTATCACAACCGTTCGCGCCTGTCGCCTGCGCTGGAGAGCGAATGCGGCGCCCGCTACGTGGACAAGGACGAGCTGCTGCGCACGGCCGACCACCTGGTGCTGGTGCTGCCCTACACGGCCGCATCGCACCACGCCATCGGGGCCGCCGAACTGGCGCAGATGAAACCGACCGCCACGCTGATCAACATTGCGCGCGGCGGCATCGTGGACGACGCGGCTCTGGCGGCTGCGCTGCGCGAGCGGCGCATCGCCGCCGCCGGCCTGGATGTGTTCGAGGGCGAGCCGCGGGTGCACCCCGACCTGCTCGCCGTGCCCAACGTGGTGCTGACCCCGCACATCGCCAGCGCTACCGTCCCGACCCGGCTGGCCATGGCCAACCTGGCGGCGGACAACCTGATCGCGTTCTTCGACGGGCGGGGCCCGCTGACGCCGGTGAACACGCCGGACGAGCGCCGGCCATGACGGGAGTGTCGATGGCGGCGGTGTGAAGTAGTGCGGTGCTTTGAGGCAGGGTTTGAGGTGAATATGCCTTCCACCGCCGTCTTATATGCTTGTGGTGCTATTGAATAGATAGCAAAAGAGGAGTGCAGGGTTTTGGAAATGCTGGTTGTGCTGGTTGTGCTGGGTTTGCTGGTGATCGTCGTGTTGATGCTGGGGGCGCTGTTGCTGCGAAGTCCGCGCGCTGAGCTACCCCCCGAATGGCTGATGCGCCTGCAGCGGCTGGAGGCCACGGCCCAGGCCACGCAGTTGGCGGTGGCCAAGAACGACGGCGCCCTGGACGGCATGGCCCAGCAGTTGCGCGGCTTCACCCAGACCATGCAAGGCACGCTGGAGAACGTGCGCCAGGCCGTGGACGAACGGCTGGCGCAGGCGGTGCATGAATCCCGCAGCGGGCGCGCCGAACTCCTCGCGGCCTTTGCCGCCTTCGAAGGCAAGCTGGAGCAGCGCCTGGCGCTCGGCCAGACCGATGCCGCCACGGCACGCCAGGAACTGGTGCAGGCGCTGGGCGCCTTTCGCGCCGAACTGACCCAGACCGGCGAGGCTCTGCGCGGCGTGCTGAACGAGCGCCTGTCCGCCATCCAGGCCGACAACGCGGCCAAGCTGGAGGAAATGCGACGCACGGTGGACGAAAAGCTCCACGCCACGCTGGAGCAGCGCCTGGGCGAGTCCTTCAAGCTGGTGAGCGACCGGCTGGAGCAGGTGCACAAGGGCCTGGGCGAAATGCAGACCCTGGCCGGCAGCGTGGGCGACCTCAAACGCGTGATGACCAACGTGAAGACGCGTGGCACCTGGGGCGAAATGCAGCTGGGCGCCATCATCGACAACGTGCTGACGGTGGACCAGTTCGCCCGCAACGTGAAGGTGGTGCCCGGCAGCGATGCCCTGGTGGAGTTCGCCATCCGCCTGCCCGGGCGCGGCGACGAGCAGCCGGTGTGGCTGCCCATCGATTCCAAATACCCTGTGGAGCAATACCAGCGCCTGCTGGACGCGCACGATGCGGCCGACAAGGTTGCGGTGCTGTCGGCCGGCAATGCGTTCGAGGCCTCCATCAAGCTGGAGGCGCGCAAGATCTTCGCCAAATACGTGTCTCCGCCGCACACCACCGATTTCGCGGTGATGTACCTGCCCACCGAAGGATTGTTTGCCGAGGTGATCCGTCGGCCGGGGCTGGTCGAGGCCCTGCAGAACGACTGCCGCGTGATGATCACGGGCCCTGCCAACCTGGCTGCCATGCTCAGCAGCCTGCAGATGGGCTTCAAGACGCTGGCCATCGAAAAGCGGTCGTCCGAGGTCTGGGGCCTGCTTGGCGCGGTGAAGACCGAGTTCGGCAAGTTCGGCGAGGTGGTCGAGGCGACCCGCAAATCGATCGATGCGGCCGCCAAGCGGTTCGACGAGGTCGGCGTGCGCACGCGTGCCATCCAGCGCCGGCTGAGCGACGTGCAGGCCTTGCCTGCACCGGTCGCCACGCCCCTGAAGGTAGCGGGCGGCACGGAGGCTGATCGAACTCCGGACGAAGACGAGGCCGCATGAAATGAACGCCGCGCTCGCCCGCCTGATCGCAGGCCAGATCTTCATCCATGCCTGCATGGCCGGAATGCGGCTCGCAGCGCCGCTGCTCGCCTTGCGAGAGGGCTACAGCGCTGCGGCGGTCGGCATTTTGCTGGCGCTGTTCGCGCTCACGCAGGTGTTTCTGGCGCTGCCGGCCGGGCGTTACGCCGACCGCCACGGACTCAAGCGCCCGGTGGGCTATGCGGTCGTGGTGGCGGCGGTGGGGGCCGCGGGCGCACTGGTCTGGCCGGCGTTTCCCATGCTGTGCCTGGCCGCGCTCATGACGGGCGGGGCGACCGGCGCCGCCACCATCGCGCTGCAGCGCCACGTGGGCCGGGCGGCACACGACTCCACGCAATTGCGTCAGGTGTTCAGCTGGCTGGCCATCGGGCCGGCCGTTTCCAACTTCGTCGGGCCTTTCTGTGCCGGCATGCTGATCGACCATGCCGGGCCCGTCGCCGGCAGCACCGAGGGGTATCGCGCCGCCTTCGCGCTGATGGCGGTGCTCCCCATCGCGACCTGGTTCTGGGTGCGTGCCACGGTGGAACTGCCCCCCGTGATCGCAGCCGCCGGCGGCGCGCGTCCGCGCGCGTGGGACCTGTTGGGCGAACCCGGATTTCGGCGCCTGCTCATCGTCAACTGGCTGCTGTCGTCGTGCTGGGACGTGCACACCTTCGTGGTGCCGCTGCTGGGCCACGAGCGCGGCCTGTCGGCCTCGGTGATCGGCACCATCCTGGGCGCGTTCGCCATCGCGGCGGCCCTGATCCGCGTGCTCATGCCTCTGGTGGCGGCGCACCTGCGCGAGGCCGTGGTGGTGACCTGGGCCATGGTGGTCACCGCCGTGCTGTTCGCCGCGTATCCGCTGCTGCCCAACGCCTGGGCACTGGGCGCGTGCTCGGTGCTGCTGGGGTTCGCGCTCGGCTCGGTGCAGCCGATGATCATGAGCATGCTGCACCAGATCACACCCTCCAACCGCCACGGCGAAGCGCTCGGCCTGCGCCTGATGGCCATCAACGGGTCGAGCGTGCTGATGCCCGTGCTGTTCGGCTCGGCGGGAGCGTTGATCGGTGTGGCAGGGCTCTTCTGGGTGGTGGGAGCGGTGGTCGGCGGCGGTGCCCGGATTGCCGCGCGCCTGGGAGTGGATGGTGCGCAGTCCGTAGTGCCCCATTGACCATGCAGTCGCTGGAATCCGAACCATCCCTCGTCTGCTAGTTGGTTCTGGCCCCCTGCGAGTTGGGGCGGTTTGACAGTACGGGGGGATCGGCGGTCACCAGGGCGTGAAGGTTGCGTACCAACTGCGCCGAGTTCCCGTTCGATGCCAGTACGGCGGCATGGACCGCCTCTGATGCGGAGCCCGCTCGCAGGTCTGTCAGGTGATCGACGATCTGCGGGGCGTGGCGTCCCACTTCCTGTGAGAGGTCGTCTGGGTCGGTCGGATCGGGCTCGCCAAAAACCATCACGTGATTGATGGCAGTAATCGCCAGTTCCTGGGAGATCTGAGGTGTACGTCCCTCCGCTGCCGCGGCTTCCGCCACCGCCTGGAAGGCGTCTGCCACGGCACGCAGGGCCCCCGGCACGGCGCGGATGGCCCCGGGCACGGCTTGAACGCCTTCCGCGACGGCTTGGACGGCGCCAGGCAGCACCGCAATGAACTGGCTTGCAGCCATCAATCCGTAGCCCGTGGAAGCGATCATCGCTCCTCTCACGGTTTCCAAATGGTTGTCGAGCTGGTGGTTGACCACGGCGTAACTGCTGCCGCCCACCAGCATGCTGACCCCCGTGGACCGGAGCGGATCTGCCAGGAACGCGGCGCCGGCGGCCGCGCCGAGGCGCGCCCCGGCGCGAGCGATTCCCGTGCCGCCATCGACCGCTGCTTGCGCTGTCTGCCGCAAGGCCTGCAGTCCGGCGCGGGCGCGTCCCGGTTGCGCAGCTTGCTGCGCGTCAGCCTGCGCGCCCGCGCGTTGCGGCAGGCCTTCCGGAGAAGGGTGCCTTGCGCTGGGGCGCCGACGTGCAGTGGAGGACTCTGCCTCCGTGTGTTGCGATGAACTGGGCGTGGCTTGGGCCGTAGGATTGGGAGTGTTGATGCGGGGCATGATGAATGGGGAAAAACGCCGACCTCCCCATTGTTCGGACTGCACCGCCACGCCGCCGCGGCCATGCGATGCCCCAGCCCGTTGTGCGAAACAACGGCCGTGCGCGCCATGTTCCCGCGCCTCCCGCCGCGATCAAAGCTTGTAGAACGCCTTGATGATGTTCCAAGCCTCTTGCGGATCGTCCGTGTAATGGAACAGGTTCAGGTCGGCGGCCGAGATGGTGCCTTGTTCCACGAGCGCATCGAAGTTGACGAGCTTTTTCCAGAAGTCGGTGCCGAACAGCACGATCGGCACGGGCTTGGCCTTGCCGGTCTGCACCAGGGTGAGCACTTCGAACAGTTCGTCCAGCGTACCGAAGCCGCCGGGGAAGGCGACGAGGGCTTTGGCGCGCATCATGAAGTGCATCTTGCGCAGCGCGAAGTAATGGAACTTGTAGCTGAGCGAGGGCGAGATGAACCGGTTGCCGCTTTGCTCGTGAGGCAGGGCGATGTTCAGGCCCACGTTGAGCGCACCGACATCGTGCGCGCCGCGGTTGGCCGCTTCCATGATGCCGGGGCCGCCGCCGGTGCACACGTAGATGCGGTCGGCGGGGGGCTGCTGCTCGCTGTGCTCGGCGACCACCCGGGCGAACTGCCGGGCCAGGTCGTAGTACCGGGCGTTGCGCACGGCCAGCTTGGCGCGGGCGATGCGGCTTTCATCGCCGCTGGCTTCGGCATCGGCCAGTTGCTGCTCGGCCTCGTCAGGGGCGATGAAGCGTGCGCTGCCGTACACCACGACCGTGTTCTCGATGCCTTGCGCCGTCTGGCCGAGATCGGGCTTGAGCATTTCCAGCTGGAAGCGGATGCCTCGCGTTTCGCGACGCAGCAGGAACTCGGGGTCTGCGAAGGCCAGCCGGTAGGCATCGGCGTGCAGAGGATTGCCGTTCACGGCGTGGTTGTTCAGTTCGGCCCAGGCATTGGCGAGGCGGCTGTCGTTGAGTTCAGTGTTGGAATCCATGGGTTCGAAGGGGGTGGGGGAAAAGAAGAGGCGCCCATGGCCGGGCCGCCTAGAAGGAATGGGTCAGCGGGCGGCCCACCAGAGCGCAGTGCGCACACCGGCGAAGGTGAGGGCGAAGGAGCCGCCCACATGCAGCAGCAGCGTGGCCAATGCAATGCCGTAGCGCTGCTGCATGAGCATGGTGACGACTTCCGCGGAAAAGCTGGAGAAGGTGGTCAGGGTGCCGAGGAACCCGGTGATGATGAGCAGCCGCCAGGCCGGGTCGATGTCCGGCCGTTGGGTGAAGACGGCGATGGCGATGCCGATCAGGTAGCCGCCGATGAGGTTCACGGCCAGCGTGCCCCAGGGCAGCATGCCGCCGGGGTTGAGCCACAGCGCAAAGCCCCAGCGCAATAGGGCGCCCAGGCAGGCGGCCAGGCAGATGACGGCGACGTTGAGCAGCATTGCCGCAAAGTATCGCAAAAACGCAAGACGCTTTGGCCGCGCGCGCCGTTCGGCCTCAAAAGCAGTGTCGCGCTGCACCACGCCGCACCTCGATAGGCCCTGCGGCCGCCCACGGGCGCGCCGCGTGCGGCCCGTTCAGCCGCCGTCCTTGCCCATCACCAGGTCGGGCAGCAGGGTCACGATCTGCGGAAAGATGGTGATCAGCGCGATACAGACCACCAGGCACAGGAAGAACGGAATCGCGGCGCGGGCGATGGTGTTGCTGTCCTTGCCGGTCATGTTCTGCAGCACAAACAGGTTGAAGCCCACCGGCGGCGTGACCTCTGCGATCTCCACCAGCAGCACGATGAAGATGCCGAACCAGATCAGGTCGAAGCCGGCCTTCTGGATCATGGGCAGCACCACGGCGCTGGTGAGTACGATCATGCTGATGCCGTCCAGCGCCGTTCCCAGCACCAGGTACACGATGGTCAGCACGCCGATGAGCGCAAAAGGCGACAGATTCATCGCGTTGACCCACTCGGCCAGTTCGCGCGGAATGCCGGTGAACGCCATGGTCTTGGTCAGAAACGCCGCGCCGGCCAGGATGAACATGATCATGCAGCTGGTGCGCGTGGTGCTCATCAGCCCTTCGGTGAAGTTCTTCCAGGTGAGCGACCGGCTCCACAGGGCGAGACCGAGCGACCCGGCCACGCCGTAGGCGGCGCACTCGGTCGCCGTGGCGTAGCCGGCCACCAGCACCCACACGATGAAGATGATCAGCACCGCCACGGGAATCAGGTTGCCCGACTGCCGGATCTTCTGGCGGAAGGTGGTCGGGGCATCGGCCGGCGGCACCTTGTCGGGGTTGCGCAGGCTCCACCAGCCGATGTAGCCCGAGAACAGCAGCATCAGCAGCAGGCCGGGCAGAAAGCCCGCCAGGAAGATGCGGATGATGGATGCATCGGCCGCCACGGCATACACCACCATGGTGATCGAAGGCGGAATCAGAATACCCAGCGTGCCGGCGGTGGCCAGCGAGCCGAGCGCCAGACGCTCGTCGTATCCGCGCTTGATGAGCTCCGGCAGGGCCACCTTGCTGATGGTGGCGCAGGTGGCGGCGGACGAGCCCGACACCGAACCGAAGATGCCGCAACCCAGGATGGTCGTGTGCATCAGCCGCCCGGGGACCCGGTTGAGCCAGGGACGAAGGCCTTCGAACATCTCTTCGCTGAGTTTGGTGCGAAACAGGATTTCGCCCATCCAGATGAAGAGAGGCAAGGCCGCCAGCTCCCAACTCGCATTGCTTTCCCAGAAGGCCGAAAACAGGTTCTTGCCCGGCTGGGTGTTGGTGAAAAAGGCCTGCCCGACCCAGCCGCAGATCGCCAACGTCATGGCGATCCAGACGCCGCCCGAGAGCAGCACGATCATCAGCAGCAACAGAATGCCGCCCACCATCAGAATGTCCATGGAGTTCTTCTTTCGGCCTCAACAGGCCACAGCAGGGGTGGGGTCAGGTACCGGGCAACGGGTAAAGGGCAAGGCTCAGATGTCCGACGAGAAATCGCCGCGCGCATGGCGTTCCTCGACCTGGCGCACGAAGGTGGGCACGCCGCCGCGCAGCACGATGATGAATTCATCCACCACCGCAACGAACAGCAGCACCGAGCCCAGCGCGAAGCTCATCTGCGGAATCCACATGGGCAGCGGCAACAGGCCCTGGGCGACGTCGTTGAACTCCCAGCTCTCGTAGGTGAAGAGGCACGCCGACCACGCCAGGTAAGCCACCGCCACCGAGCCGATGGCCAGCGAGACGATCTCGAACTGCCGGCGCCGCGCTGGCGAGAGCTTTTCCAGCAGCAGCGTGACACGCACGAAGTCGCCATGCTTGAACGCATGTGCCATGGCGAAGAACGCCGCGGCCGCGCAGAACCACGCCACCACATCGTTGAGGGCGCCGGTGCGCACGCCGACCTCGCGCAGCACGCTCTGCGCGATCATCAGCGCGCAGATCAGCGCGACGAAGGTGGCGCCCAAAGCGCCCGCGCCCAGGTACAGGCGGTCCAGGAATCGGCGCATCACTTGGCCGCGGGCTTGCGGTACGCGGCGATGATGGCTTCACCGTCCGGCCCCGCCTTCTTGAGCCAGTCGGTCAGCATGATGTCGCCGACCTGGCGCATGTCGGCCACCAGCTTGGGCGATGGCGGCAGGATCTTCATGCCCTTGTCGGTGAGGGCTTTCTTGTACCACTCGTTTTTCTCGGCGCTGATCTTCCAGCCCCGCTCCTCGGCCGTGGCGGCGCTCTTGAGCAGCGCGTACTGCGTGGGCTTGTCCAGCGCATCGAACGCCTTCTTGCTCACGATGACCGCGTTCTTGGGCAGCCAGGCCTGCGTGTCGTAGAAATACTTGATGCTCTCGTAGAGCTTGCTGTCGTAGCCGGTGGAGCCCGACGTCATCATCGACTCGACCGCGCCCGTGGCGGTGGCCTGCGACAGCTCGGCGGCCTGAATGGTCACCGGCTGCGCGCCGATCAGTTCAGCGATCTTGGCGGTGGCCGGGCTGTAAGCGCGCCACTTGATGCCGCGCAGATCGGCCACCGAAGAGATTTCCTTCTTGGCATAGATGCCCTGCGGCGGCCAAGCCACCGTGTAGAGCAACCGCAGGCCCTGGGCATTCAACAGCTTTTCCAGCACCGGTTTTTGCGCTTCGTACAGCCGCTTGGAATCCGCGTACGACGTGGCCAGGAACGGAATGCCGTCGGCACCGAAGATGGGGTTCTCGTTTTCGAAGTTGGGCAGCAGGATTTCGCCGGCCGGGGCCTGGCCGCCTTGCACGGCGCGCTTGATCTCGTTGGCCTTGAACAGCGACGCGTTGGCATGCACCGTGATCTTGAGCTTGCCGCCCGTGGCCGCGTCCACATCTTTGGCGAACTCCGTCAGGTTTTCGGTATGGAAGTTGGTGGCGGGATAGGCCGCGGCCAGGTCCCATTTGGTCTGCGCGAATGCGGCTGGGGCACACAATCCGCAACCCAGGGCGCCGGCCAGGGCCCAGGCGGACAGAGGGAGAGCGCTACGCTTCATCGGTGAACTCCACGGTGATGGTGAGACAGAAAACAAAGACCGCATTCAATGTAACCGCGTGTTTGCGGTAACGCCCTCAGGTGTTTACCTGAACGAGGGCGCGCAACTGACACCCCGCGAATGCCGGCCGCACAGGTGCATCCATGCGCATGCACGGACCGTGCCAGTGCAGTTTCACTGTGGAGCGTCTTACCGCTACATGGAGCTCGGAGAGATCGAGCGAAAGTGGCGCGAGCCGGTGAGCGTTCAGCCTGCGCGCACCGCGGCAGGGCCTGCCGTGTGCGCGATCGCTGCGGATGGTGCGCCGGCCAATGCCATGGGCTCCATGGCATGCCCGGCGGGTCCGCCCTCAGGTGCTTGCGGACACGATGTGCTGCCAGGCCTCCACCGCCGCCAGCACCGCCGCCTTTTGCACGGTGTGCGCGAAGCGGAACGCATCGCCGGACACGGTCTCGTCGGGGAACTCGGTGATCAGGGTGACCGGCGCGCCGCGCGGGTTTTCCGACTGCGTGCACGCCGTGCCGTGGATCACCTCGAAGGGCAGCGGGCCCGCGTGGCGTTCGTACAGCGCCATCTGGCGGGCGTTGTATTCGGGCAGGCCCGGCACAGCGAGCAGCGCCTCGCTCACGCGCTCCAGCAGTTCGCGGCCCTGGCGTTGCCAGCCGGGGTGGTGGCGCAGGATCAAAAAGAACCCCTTGGGCACCGTCCACAGGCCGAAGCCGCGCGGCACGTAGCCGGACAGCGGGCGGGTCCATTCATGGGCCGGATAGCCGTGCAGGTTGATGTGCAGCTGCGCGCCAGAAATCGACAGCGCCTGCTCGCGCGCTTCGCGTTCGTACAGCGGGGCGGTTTCGCGGTACTCGATGTCGTCGCCCAGGGCGCTGTAGCGCGCGGCATGGTGCATGTGGTGCGCATGCTGGGCGCCCAGTTCGCGGTGCAGGGCGAAGCCATCAGGGTTTTCCAGCGCGATGAGAGCGAAGTGCGCACCGGGCCGCGCATGCAGGGCCTCGGCCGCGCGAAGTGCGCCCACCACGCCCGAAGTCTCGTTGGCATGTTGCCCGCCGCTGACCAGCACGGGGGCATCGGTGCCCGCCCGGTAGAGGCCCAGCACCGTGCGGCCCTGGCGGCTGCGCGCGGTGAAGCGCTGGCCTCCGATGGCCTCCATGGCCTGTGCGATGCGCGCTGGAGGCGGCGCCTGGCCCATGTCGGCCAGGGCCTGTCCTGCCGTGGTGTCGGTCCAGGCGCTGGCGTCCTGCGCCGCCACGTCGAAAGGCCTCAGCACGATGCGTACGCGCGGGTCGCCTTCGTGCCGGCGAACGTCCGGCACGATCTGACCGGGCTGCAGGCGGCGGTCGCCGGCCGGGCGGCCGGAGTGCTGCTGGAAGAACTCCAGCAGCGAAAAATACAAGTCTTCGTGCAGGGCCTCGTGCAGGCTCATGCACTCGTCCGGCAGGGGCAGTGGCTGCTCGAAGCCGGGCAGGTCCACGCGAATGTCCAGGCGCTCGAAATAGGGTTCCTTTGCCGGCCAGGGGTGTTGCTGCAGCGTGCGCATCGCTTGCGCGAAGAGGGCTTCGAAGTCGGTGGGCTCCGCGGCGTCCTGGCCGATGCTGGCTGCGCCATCCGCAGCAGTCACGCGCAGCCAGCCCGTGGGCGACAGCAGCGGCTCGGGCGCTGTCGGGTCGGCATGCACGTGGTTGGGTGCGTACACCCGCGCGGTGGTCTCGCGGCCATCGCGGAACCGCAACGCCACGTCGTAATGCAGGTCATCGGCACCGGGTTCGAACTGAACGTCGCAGCCCGCCAGCAAGTCCGCCAGCGGATAGGCCTCCAGCAGGAACCGGCCCGGCGACCCGGTGGCATGCACCGGGTATCGCACCGTGGCTGCAGCCAGTTGCGCGGCATCGACCTCTTCCAGGAAGTAGTGCACCAGCGGTTTGTAGGCGCTGCGAAACCGCGCTATCACGCCCACGGCCGCCAGGCGCTCCTCCGCGGCGCGGCGGGCTGCGGCCCCTTCGAACAACCACCCTTCTACCCGGGCGCCGCGGAATGCCGGCTGCCCGAAGCGGTCCACCCATTCCGACAGGGTGCGGGGGAAAGTCTGGTCCAGCAAGGATTGAGTGGGGGCGGAAGACGTCATGCGATGGGTGCCTGCGGTGGTCCGGAAGGGGCGGTCTTGAAAAGGCGCTACTGCGGCTTGGAGGCTGCGGTGTACGGCCCGGAAGCGCTGTGCGGCGGGTTCACCACGACCTGTGTGTACGAGCGGTACGTGCCGTTCTTCATCTCGTCCGTGACCCACACGATCCATTCCTGCGTCTTGCCCGCGCCCTTGCCGTGGTCGATGGTGCCGACGACTTCCAGGCGGAAGTGCTGGTCCTGCGTTTCCACCGCGACGGCCCCGCCTTCGGATTTCTTGGTGCCGGGCAGCAGGGTCTTCAATGTGTACTTCGTGTCGTCGGCGCGGTTGCGCAGCGACGATGCAAACGTCCGCAGGTCCAGCTTGTCATACAAGGCTTTGGCCTGGCCGCTGGAGACGCTTTTCTTTTCGGCGGAGAACGGCTTGCCAGCCATCAGCCGGAGGCTATCGCACAGCAGGTATTCGCTTCGGATCTCGAAGTTGCGCGTCGTTTCGGCGGGCTGGCTCTTGGCGAGTTGCTCCGAATATTCGAGGCAGTTCTTTGCCGACACGCCGTTGTCGAACGCGAGCGGCGTGCGCTCTGCGGCCAGCGGGGCCTTGGGGTTCTTCAGCGCTGTCAGCAGTTCAGGATTGGAGACACGCACCATGACGCTCGCGTCGTCGCCCGGGCTGGCGGCCGTGCTGGCACTGGTGCCGTGATCGGTGTGGTTATGCGCGTGTGCTGCGGGCAGGGCGCCGGACAACATCACGGCGGTGGCGAGGGCGATGCAATGCTTCATTTGACTTTCTCCAGCAAGGCCGCTTCTTTGCCTCGGCGCGTGGGGTAGACATCTCCAAAATTCTTGAGCAGTTTGACGGCTTCGGTCCAGTCCTGCTCGGTGGCGGCCTTCCAGAACTTCGGGGCGGCGGCATCCAGGTTGACGCCGTACTGGAACGACACCGACGCGATGACCGTCTGGGCTTCCGCCGGCAGGTCGATGAAGTTCTTCTTGGCAGCCGTTGCCGAGTCGTACTTGAGCTTCACGCTGGCGATGTGGCTGGCCTTGGTGGCCTTGTCGATGGACTCGGCCTCGGCGGCCGTGATGGTCAGCGGGGTTTTCTCGATCAGCTTCTTGGCATCCGCGCCCTTGGTGCCGAGGTAGGGCTTGAGCTTCGTGATCAGGCCGGTCGAAATGCCCAGGTTCTTGAGGTCGCTCTCGGACCGCTGGCCCAGATCGAACCCGGTCGCGATGGTCACACCGCTCTTGCTGACGTTGGCCGCCGGCACGTAGCCGGTGGTCAGCGAGCCGCCCTCCAAGGCACTGAGAAATGCGTAGTCGATTTGTTCTGGCATAGATGGCTGTGAAGAGTGATCCGTTGCCGCGGCATTTCGAAAAACAGCGCGGAAAGTGAGTTGAACGATGGTGTCTCAGCGAGAGCCTTTTGACCCCGTGCTGCCGCGCTCCGAACGGCCCGGCGGGTAGCCGGGCGAGGGCTCGGACCTCCACGGAAGTGGCCGTGGACGGCACGAAGATTGCTGCGGTGTGCTGGTGGGTGTCGGCGCCGCGGGGCTGACGATATCATCGAAAAAGGGTCGGCCAATCGTGGATGTTCTCTTGCCTTGCGGGTGATGCCTGCGTGATTGTTGTCGAAGCATTTCATCCGTAACCAGGCGAAGGAAACCATCGACATGGCAAAGCAACTGTGGCAGTTCTGGGTGGATCGCGGCGGCACCTTCACCGACGTGGTGGGCCGGCGTCCCGACGGCACCCTGGTCACGCACAAGCTGCTGTCCGACAACCCCGAGCAGTACCGCGACGCGGCGGTGGCCGGCATTCGCCACTTGCTGGGCCTGGCGCCCGGCGCGGCGGTGTCGCCCGCACAGGTCGAGTGCGTGAAGATGGGCACCACGGTGGCCACCAATGCGCTGTTGGAACGCAAGGGCGAGCCCACGCTGCTGGTCACTACCCGCGGCTTTCGCGATGCGCTGCGCATCGCCTACCAGAACCGGCCCCGGCTCTTCGACCGCCGCATCGTGCTGCCCGAGTTGCTGTACAGCCGCGTGATCGAATCGCAGGAACGCGTGGGCGCCCATGGGGAGGTCGAGCAGCCGCTGGAAGAGGGGCATTTGCGCGAGCGCCTATGGGCCGCGTACGACGCGGGCCTGCGCAGCGTGGCGATCGTGTTCATGCATGGCTACCGCTACACCGCGCACGAACAGGCGGCGGCGCGCCTGGCGAAAGAGGCCGGCTTCACCCAGATCAGCACGTCGCACGGCACGAGCCCGCTGATGAAGTTCGTGAGCCGGGGCGACACCACGGTGGTCGATGCCTACCTCTCGCCCATCCTGCGGCGCTACGTGGAGCAGGTGGCCGCCGAAATGCCGGGTGTGCCGCTGTACTTCATGCAGTCGTCGGGCGGCCTGACCGATGCGCACCGGTTCCAGGGCAAGGACGCCATTTTGTCCGGCCCCGCGGGCGGCATCGTGGGAATGGCGCGCACGGCGGAACTGGCTTTCGCTGCCGACGGTGCGGCCGGGCAGGGTGGCGTGGCGGCGCACGGCGATGCGGTGCGCGTGATCGGCTTCGACATGGGCGGCACCTCCACCGATGTGAGCCACTACGCCGGCGAGTTCGAGCGCGAGTTCGAGACCCAGGTGGCCGGCGTGCGCATGCGCGCGCCGATGATGAGCATCCACACCGTGGCGGCCGGCGGCGGCTCGCTGCTGGGCTACGACGGCGCGCGGTTTCGGGTCGGCCCGCAAAGCGCGGGCGCCAACCCCGGCCCCGCCAGCTACCGCCGGGGCGGGCCGCTGGCCGTGACCGATGCGAACGTGATGGTCGGCAAGATCCAGCCCGCGTACTTTCCGCGTGTGTTCGGGCACGGCGCCGACGAGCCGCTGGACGCCGCGGTGGTCGAGGCCCGCTTCGCCGACCTTGCCGCGCAGACCGGCCGTGCCGCGCACGACGTGGCGCACGGCTTCATCCAGATCGCCGTGCAGCAGATGGCCAACGCCATCAAGAAGATTTCGGTCGCGCGCGGCTACGACGTCACGCGCTACACCCTGCAGTGCTTCGGCGGGGCGGGCGGGCAGCATGCCTGCCTGGTGGCCGATGCGCTGGGCATGCAGCGCGTGCTGGTGCATCCGCTGGCGGGGGTGCTGTCGGCCTACGGCATGGGCCTGGCCGACCAGAACCTTATCCGCGAGCAGGCGGTGGAAGTGCGCCTCACGTCTGAAGCGCTCGGCGGCATCGCCCAGACCCTGCAGGCTCTGGCCGCGGCGGCCGAGGCCGAGATGGCCCAGCAGCAGCATGGCGCCGGGCCGGTGTCGGTGCGACGCCGCGTGCACGTTCGCTATGAAGGCTCGGACGCCGCGCTGGTCGTGCCGTTCGGCGGCTCGCCAGATGCATCGAATGGTTCGGATGCGGTTGATGCATCGGACCTGCCGGATGTGGCGGCCATCACGGCGCGGTTCGAGGCGGCCTATCGCCAGCGCTTCGCCTTCCTCATGCCCGGCCGTGCCTTGATCGTGGAGGCCGTGTCGGTCGAGGCGGTGGTCGCGGGCGACGCCCCCGCCGAGCCGCGCCACGCCCTGCACCCGCCGCGCGAAACGCCGCGGCGCGGCACCGTGCGCATGTACACCGTGGGCACCGACGGCCAGCCGGGCTGGCACGACGCGGCCCTGGTCGTGCGCGAAGACCTGCGCCCGGGCGACGTGATCGCCGGGCCGGCCATCATTGCCGAGAAGAACGCCACGACCGTGGTGGAACCCGGCTGGGAGGCGGCGCTGACGGCGCTCGACCACCTGGTGCTGGACCGCCGCACCGCGCGCAGCGTGCGGCACGCCCTGGGCACCACGGTGGACCCGGTGCTGCTGGAGGTGTTCAACAACCTCTTCATGAACATCGCCGAGCAGATGGGGCTGCAACTGCAGAACACCGCGCACTCGGTGAACATCAAGGAGCGCCTGGATTTCAGCTGCGCGCTGTTCGACGCGGAGGGCCACCTGATCGCCAACGCGCCGCACATGCCGGTGCACCTGGGATCGATGGGCGAGAGCATCAAGGCGGTCATCCACAACAACGCCGGGCGCATGCAGCCGGGAGACGTGTATGTGCTGAACGACCCGTACCACGGCGGCACGCACCTGCCGGACATCACCGTCATCACGCCCGTGTACCTGGCCGACGAAGGCGAGCCCACGTTCTATGTGGGCAGCCGTGGCCACCATGCCGACGTGGGCGGCATCACGCCGGGATCGATGCCGCCGTTTTCGACCCGCATCGAAGAAGAAGGCGTGCAGATCGACAACGTGAAGCTGGTGGAGCGGGGCGTGCTGCGCGAGGCCGAAATCATCGCCCTGCTGCAAAGCGGCGAATACCCCAGCCGCAATCCACAGCAGAACCTGGCCGACCTGAAGGCGCAGATCGCCGCCAACGAAAAGGGCGTGCAGGAACTGCGCCGCATGGTGCAGCAGTTCGGCCTGCCCGTGGTGCAGGCCTACATGGGCCACGTGCAGGACAACGCCGAAGAGTCGGTGCGCCGCGCCATCACCCGCCTGGCGGCGCGGCTGAAGAACGGCGAGTTCACCCTGCCGCTGGACAACGGCGCGCAGATCCAGGTCGCGGTGCGAGTGGATGCCGCGGCCCGCAGCGCGGTGATCGACTTCACGGGCACCTCGCCCCAGCAGACCAACAACTTCAATGCGCCCACGGCGGTGTGCATGGCGGCGGTGCTGTACGTGTTCCGCTCGCTGGTGGACGACGACATTCCGCTGAACGCCGGCTGCCTCAAGCCGCTCCAGGTGATCATTCCACCGGGATCGATGCTCAATCCGCTGCCGCCGGCGTCGGTGGTGGCGGGCAATGTGGAAACGTCCACCTGCATCACCAACGCGCTGCTGGGCGCTTTGGGCGTGTCGGCCGGCAGCCAGTGCACGATGAACAACTTCACGTTCGGCAACGACCGCTACCAGTACTACGAAACCATCTCGGGCGGCAGCGGCGCCGGCGGCATGTTCGGCGACGGGGGCGAGTTGGTGGACGGCTTCGATGGCACGAGCGTGGTGCAGACCCACATGACCAACTCGCGGCTGACCGATCCGGAGATTCTGGAGTTTCGCTTTCCGGTGCGGCTGGAGAGCTACGCCGTGCGCGGCGACTCGGGCGGCACCGGGCGCTGGAAGGGCGGCAACGGCGGCGTGCGGCGGGTGCGGTTTCTGGAGCCGATGACGGCCGGCATCCTGTCCAACGGCCGCCGCCACGGTGCGTTCGGCATGGCGGGCGGGCAAGCGGGGCTGCCCGGCATCAACCGCGTGGTGCGGGCGGACGGAAGGGTCGAGGTGCTGGAGCACATCGGACAGGCGCAGATGCAGCCCGGCGATGTGTTCGAGGTGCACACGCCGGGTGGTGGCGGCTTCGGCGGCACGGAGCGCGAATGAGCATCAAAAAGGCCGTCAGCGCATATTCCACTAGGGAGGTTTGCTATTTATTTGGTAGCAAATCCGCAGAGGTGATCCGCCAAGTCGCCTCTGCGTCGCCTGTTGCTGCATAGGAGGAAAAAAGGCCTCCAGCGCATATTTCCCTAGGGAGTATTGCTATATAAGTAATAGCAAATGCTCAGGAGTCGCGGTCAGTGCTCTCCACGAGCCGGCTCAGGCTGGGGGGCACGTTCTGGCCCGCGCGGCGCGCGCGGAACAGGGCGGCGCGCATCAGGAAGATGTTGGTCACCGGCACGGTCACCGACACGAACAGGCCGATGAGCAGCGCATGCAGCGCCAGCCCCTCGCCCTGCAGCGAAAAGTACAGCAGCGTGGCCAGCACGATGCACCAGCACCCGAGCGTGGCGATGACGGAGGGCGCATGCACCCGCTCGAAGTAGGTCGGCAGGCGCAGCAGCCCGAGCGATCCCATCAGCGCGATGCCGGCCCCGGCCAGCACGAACGCCGCAATCGCGATCTCGGCCCACAGCGGCAGCGTTGCGGCGGTCATTCGATCACCTCGCCGCGCAGCAGGAACTTGGCCATCGCGGTGGAGCTGGCGAAACCCAGCAGCGCGATCAGCAGCGCGGCCTCGAAATAGTTCGTGCTGCCGTAGTAGATGCCCAGCACCAGCATGCAGAGCATGCCGTTCAGGTACATGCAGTCCAGGGCCAGCACGCGGTCCTGGGCGGAGGGGCCCTTGAGCATGCGCACCAGCGCGCAGGACATGGCCAGCACCAGCATGAAGACGGCGATGGGCAGCGCGATGGCGAGGATGGAACCGTTCGTCATGATTCGAAAATCTCCATCAGGGGGCGCTCGTAGCGCGTTTTGACGTGATCGATGGCGGCCTGCCTGTCGTCCAGCTCCAGCACGTGCAGCATGAGGATGGAGCGGTCCAGCGACAGCTCCGCCCACGACGTGCCGGGGGTGATGCAGACGATCATTGCCAGCACGGCCAGAGCGTTCGGGTCGCGCATCTCCAGCGGAATCTGCACGAAGCCCGGCGGGTGGGGCCGGTGCGACGGCCGGGCCAGAAAACGCAGCAGCCGCAGGTTGGAGGCCACGCTGTCCGCCAGCACCGCACCCACCAGCCGCAGCACCGTGCCGGGCCGTCGGATGCGCACGGGCAGGGGCCGCAGCCCGCGCGTCAGCACAGGAATCGCTATCGCCACGAAGGCCGCCAGCACCAGTTGCCCGGCGCTCACCGAGCGATTCAGCATGAGCCACAGCACGAAGAGCGCCACGGACAGCAAGGGTGCGGGGAACAGTCGCTTCATGGCGTCTCCCGGGCAGGGGGCTCGGCCGGCGTGACGGGCCCGGGCACGGGCCGCGCCGACATCACCGCGCGGATGTAGTTGGAGGGCGTGTGCAGCGCGTTGGCCGTGGCCTGCGTGAACCGCATCACCGCGCCGGCGTACAGCGTGAGGGCGATGCACCCGGCCAGCAGCAGCGCGATCGGCAGGCCCTCCAGCACGCGCAACTGGGGGCGGCGCCGGTCGTGCGTGGTCCAGAAATAGCGGATGCCGGTGCGCGTGAGGGCAATCAGGGCGAACAGGCCGGTGAGGATCAGCAGAGCCAGCAGCATCCAGCCCGGGGTGCCGGGCTGCGACCCGGCGGAAGAGCCCAGTCCCAGCGGATTGAGCAGCGCCGTCAGCATGGCGAACTTGCCCACGAAGCCCGACAGCGGCGGCAGCCCGGCGACCACCAGCGTGCACAGCAGGTAGGCCAGCCCGAGGAACGCGGCGGCGGCAGGGATGATGCGGCCGATCAGCACCGTCTCGTCCTCGTCCAGGTTCAGGCCCTCGGCGGGCACGAGTTCGGCGGTGAGGAAGGGCGCATCGTCGTGGCGCTCGTGCGGGGCGAGCGTGGCGCCGTCGTTGCGCCACCGGTCGATCAGATCGGCCAGCAGAAAAAGCGCGCTGATCGCCAGCGTGGAGCTGGGCAGGTAATACAGCAGGCCGGCCGTCAGCACGTTCTGACCGAAGCCGGCCGCTGCCAGCAGCGTGCCCGACGAAAGAATCGCCGCATAGCCCGCCAGGTGGGTCAGCCGCTGCGAGCCCAGCATGCCGATGCCGCCGAAGGCCATGGTGAGCATGCCGCCGCCGATCAGCCACAGGCTGCCGAACAGGGCGGACGGGCCCGCCTCGCTGCTGAACATGAGCGTCCACAGCCGCAGGATGGTGTACACGCCCACCTTGGTCATGAGCGCAAACAGCGCGCCCGCCGGCGCCGTGGCGGCGCTGTAGGCGGGCACCAGCCAGAAGTTGAGCGGCCACACCGCGGCCTTGATGAGGAAGGCGGTCGCCAGAATGGCCGCGGCCGCGTGCAGCAGCCCGCGGTCGGCGTCGGCCACCTTGGGAATGCTCTGTGCCAGGTCGGCCATGTTCAGCGTGCCGGTGATGCCGTAGAGCATGGACACGCCGATCAGGAACAGCGACGACGCCGCGAGGTTGATGGCGATGTAGTGCAGACCGGCCTGCACGCGCGTGCGGCCCGAGCCGTGCAGCAGCAGCCCGTACGAGGCCGCCAGCATGATCTCGAAGAACACGAACAGATTGAACAGGTCGGCCGTCAGGAACGCGCCGGCCAGGCCCATCAGCTGGAACTGGAACAGCGGGTGGTAGTGCACCCCCGCGCGGTGCCAGCGCGCCGCCGCGAAGACGATGGAGCACAGGGCCACCGCGCTGGTGAGGGCCAGCATCATGGCCGACAGCCGGTCCAGCGCCAGCACGATGCCGAACGGTGCGGGCCAGTTGCCCGGCAGGTACACGCCCATGGTGGTCGGCACGGTGGCCTGGCTGGTCCACAGCAGCAAGCCCACGGCGATCATCAGGCCGAGGGAGGTGGACGCGATGTTGAGCCCGAGCTTGAGCCGCTGGCGCTCTTCGCGCAGCAGCAGCATCAGCGCGGCGGTGAGCAGCGGCAGCACGATGGGCGCCAGCATCAGGTGCGGCATCAGCGCCGACAGGGCGTCGCCCAATGAGTTGGACAAGAAGCTGGACAGGGCCGAGGTCACGGCATCTCCTGCACGTCGTGCGAGCGCGTGCCGTCCACATGGTCGGTGCCCGACATGCCCCGCGACGCCAGCAGCACGACCAGGAACAGCGCCGTCATCGCAAAGCCGATCACGATGGCGGTGAGCACCAGCGCCTGGGGCATCGGGTCGGCATAGTGCTGCAGGTCTTTCGGCACACCGGCCAGCAGCACGGGCTCCTTGTTGATGGCCAGGCCCAGGCGGCCCATGCTGAAGATGAACAGGTTCACGGCATACGACAGCAGCGCCAGGCCCATGATGACCTGGAAGGTGCGCGGGCGCAGCAGCAGCCAGACGCCCGAGCCGGTGAGGACGCCGATGGCAATGGCGAGAACGATTTCCATCAGCGGGTTCCTCCTTCGGGCGGCACGGCGGCGGGGTTGGCGGCCTGCTCGGCCTCGCGCTCTTCGGCCAGGCGGGCGTGGTAGCGGTGGCCGCGCACCGATTGGTGGGCGATGGCCGTCAAGATCAGCAGCGTGGAGCCCACCACCAGGGTGAACACGCCGATGTCGAAGAACAGGGCACTCGCGATGTGGATCTCGCCGATCACCGGCAGGTGGAAATGCGCCGTGTGGCTGGTGAGGAACGGATAGCCCAGCACCAGCGCGCCCAGCCCGGTGCCCAGCGCGAACAGCAGGCCCACGCCGATCCAGCGGCGCGGGTACAGCGGCAGGTGCGCTTCGACCCAGTGCGTCCCCGAGATGATGTATTGCAGCAGCAGCCCCACCGACAGCACCAGCCCTGCGACGAAGCCGCCGCCCGGCTCGTTGTGCCCCCGCATGAACATGTAGAACGACACCAGCGCGGTGAACGGCAGCAGCAGCCGCACCAGCACGGCCGGCACCATCAGGTAGCCGACGGCGGTGTCGGCGGCGTTGCGCGGGTTGAGCAGGTCGGTCTGCAGGTCGGCCGGCATGTTGCGCTGCTGCTCGGGCAGGTCCATGGTCTCGCGGGCGGGGCGGAAGCGGCGCAGCAGGGCATAGACCGTCAGCGCCACGATGCCCAGCACGACGATCTCGCCAAAGGTGTCGAAGCCGCGGAAGTCCACCAGCATCACGTTGACCACGTTGGTGCCGCCGCCCTCGGTCTGCGCGCGCTCCAGGAAGAAGGTCGAGGTGCTCTCGGGGAACGGCCGGCTCATCATGGTGAAGGCCAGCCAGGCCATGCCACCGCCGGCCGCCAGCGCCACGGCCATGTCGCGCAGGCGCCGTGCCCGCACGATGCCGGGGTGCGTGGTGTCCACGCCGCGCAGCCGCTCGTCCCGCCGGGGCAGCCAGCGCAGGCCCAGCAGCACCAGCACGGTGGTCACGATCTCCACCACGATCTGCGTGAGCGCCAGGTCGGGCGCGGAAAACCACAGGAAGGTGATGCAGGTGCACAGCCCCGCGCCACCCATCAACGTCAATGCCGCGAGCCGGTGGTATTTGGCCTGCCATGCAGCGGTCACCGCACAGAGGCAACCCAGGGTCCACAGCACCACGAAGGCCGGCGACAGTGGCAAGGTGCCCCGGCCGCCCAGTTGCAGCCCCTGGGTCCACAGCGGCAGCGCGGCGCCGAGCAGGGCCGCCAGCACCAGCCACAGCATCTGCCACTGCAGCCGGGGCGTGGACATCAGACGCCGGCCGTTGTGGCCCAGCAGTGTGAGCCAGGTGAGCGCGATCTCGAACAGGCGCCGCCCGCTCACGCGGTAGATGAGCGGCGGCGCATCCACGTTGCCGGCGGCGCGCTGCCAGCGCAGCACCAGGTAGAGCGCCGTGCCGCCCACCAGGGCGACCAGGCTCATCATGAACGGAGTGTTGAAGCCGTGCCAGATCGCCAGGCTGAATTCGGGCAGCTCGCCGCCGACCACCGGGCGCGCCGCGGCGTCCAGATACCGGCCGACCGACCAAGCGGGAAAGATGCCGACCACCATGCAGGCCAGCACCAGCAGTTCCACCGGCACGCGCATCCAGTGTGGGGGCTCGTGCGGCTGGCGGGGCAGGTCCTGGGCGCGCGGGCCCCAGAACACATCGACCGTGAAGCGCAGCGAATACGCCACGCTGAAGATGCCGGCCAGCGTGGCGGCAATGGGCAGCACGGTGGCTACCAGCGGCGAAGCGTCCAGGAACACCGTCTCGGCGAAGAACATTTCCTTGGATAGGAACCCGTTGAGCAGCGGTACGCCGGCCATGGCCGCGCTGGCCACCATGGCGAGTGTCGCCGTCACCGGCATCATGGTGCGCAGGCCGGACAGGCGCCGGATGTCCCGGGTGCCGCTCTCATGGTCCACGATGCCTGCCGCCATGAAAAGCGATGCCTTGAAGGTGGCGTGGTTCATGATGTGGAACACCGCCGCCACGGCCGCCAGCGGGCTGTTCAACCCCAGCAGCAGGGTGATGAGGCCCAGATGCGAAATCGTCGAATACGCCAGCAGCCCCTTGAGGTCGTTCTGGAACATGGCCGCATAGCCGCCCACCAGCAGCGTGCACACGCCCGCACCGCCGACCAGCCAGAACCACGGCTCGGTACCGCCCATCACGGGCCACATGCGCGCCAGCAGGAAGACGCCAGCCTTCACCATGGTCGCCGAGTGCAGGTAGGCCGACACGGGCGTCGGCGCCGCCATGGCGTTGGGCAGCCAGAAGTGGAAGGGGAACTGCGCGCTCTTGGTCAGCGCGCCCAGCAGCACCAGCACCAGCGCCGTCAGGTACCAGGGGTGGTTGCGGATCTGCTCGCCGGCGGCCAGAACGTGATCGAGGTCGTAGCTGCCCACGATGTGCCCGATCACCAGCATGCCTGCGAGCATGCACAGCCCGCCGGTACCCGTCACCGTGAGCGCCATGCGGGCGCCCCTGCGGGCATCCTGCCGGTGGTACCAGTAGCCGATCAGCAAAAAGGAAAAAAGGCTGGTGAGTTCCCAGAAGAACGCCAGCTGGATGATGTTGCCCGACAGCACCACGCCGGTCATCGCCCCCATGAAGGCGAGAAAGAACGAAAAGAAGCGGGGCACCGGATCGGCCGGCGACATGTAGTAGCGCGCATAAAGCACCACCAGCGAACCGATGCCCAGGATCAGCATGCAGAACATCCAGGCGAATCCGTCCATGCGGATCACGAGGTTCAGTCCCAGGGCCGGCAGCCAAGGGATTTCCTGCCGCAGCACCCCGCCCGATGCGATCTCCGGAAAATACAGGGCCGCCTGCACCGCGCAGAACAGCGCGATCGCACCGGCGAGCGTGGATTCGGTGTTGCGCGCGTTCGTCGGCAGCACCGCCGCCAGGAGGCTGCCGATGAAGGGAAGGAGGACGAGGAGGATCAGGGGCATGCCCGGACGATTCTACGGGCAAGCCCCTCCAAGCTTGCTATGAATACCCTAGCACGTCCCGGAGATTGGACGCGCTGTGGGCACACAATCGGTGCACCCTTTAACGCGAGGCGCCGACCGCTGGGGCCGTGAGCGCAGGGGGTGCGGCAACGGCTGCAGCGTCGCCGAACGTGGCGCCGTTCACGGTGAGCCCCTCGCTCGAAAGCCGCGCCGCGGACGCCTTGCCCATGCCTTGCACTCGCCCGACGAGGTCTGCCCAGTTCTGGAAAACGCCCATCTCGCGTGCCTTCAGAATCCTGGCCGACAGTGCCGGGCCGATGCCCTTGACGCCATCCAGATCAGCCACCGAGGCCGTGTTGACCTCGACGGCGGCCGATGCCAGCGTGCAGGCGGCGGTGGCCAGCATTGCCGCCAACGGCTTGAACCAGCGCGAAAGCGATGGGGCCGCGAGGATTCGGAGAGGCCGCATCACAGCTCTTCCACGCGCCGCGCGGGGTAGCTGTCCCAGGTCTGGCAACCCGGGCATTGCCAGAAGTGCTGGCGGGCCTCGAAGCCGCAGGCGGCACAGCGGTACCGGGTCAGGGGCTTGGTCGCCTGGTCCAGCGCCTTCTGCACCTGGGGATGGAATTCTTCGTGCTGCAGGGTTTCCTGCGCCAGCCACTTCGCTGCGGCCACCAGCGACGGCTCCTTGTCCAGATGGCGCACATACCACTGCGGGCCGGGCCGGGCCGGGTCGCCGGAAGTGCTGTCCATCGACACGATGGCCTCGAGCATGTCCAGCGATGGCGCGCGTTCGTAATGCGCCAGCAGCAGTTGGTACGTTTCTTCCGCCCGGTCGGTCGCCGTGCCGACTTCGACGAGCAGCGGGGCCGCCAGGGGCAGGGCGCCGGGCGATTCGCGGGACAGTTCCAGGAGGGTGGAAAACGCTTGCTCCTGCCGGCCGCATCGGTGGTGCAGGCGAGCGAGCTCGATGCGCGGGCGCGGGGCATGCGGCGCGGCGGCCACGGCTTCCTCGAGCTGCGCCTGGGCCGCTTCCTGATCGCCCTGGGCCCCCCGGGCCAACGCCTGTTCGCACAGGTAATGGGCCTGCCGCGTGCTGAAGTCGCCCTGGTGCGAGCCATGCATCTTGCGGGCGATGGCAGCGGCCTGCGGCCAGTCGCGGGAGCGTTCGTAGATGGCCAGCAAGGCCAGCCGCGACTGGCTCTCGAACGGCGTGTTTTCCAGCCGGCGCAAGGCATCCTCGGCGCGGTCGAGCAGCCCGGCTTTCAGAAAGTCCAGGGCCAGCGCGTGCTGGGCCCGGTCGCGGTCGGTGCGGCTCAGGTCGCCGCGCGACAGCAGATGCTCGTGAACGCGGACGGCGCGGTTGTACTCGCCCCGGCGGCGAAAGAGATTGCCGAGCGCGAAATGCAGCTCGGACGTGTCCGGATCGTTCTGTACGGCTTCGATGAACGCATCGATGGCCTGGTCCTGCTGCTCGTTGAGCAGGAAGTTCAAGCCCTTGAAATAGGCCTTGGGAGCGCGGCGGTTTTCTTCCCGCAATTGCCGCAGGTCGAATCGGGAGGCGAACCACCCGAGCACGAACGCCAGCGGCAGGCCCAGCAGCAGCCAGCTGAAATCAAATTCCATGGATGGAGGGCGGTTGTTGTTGCAGGTCCGGAACGGGCGGGGCGGTGACCGGCGTGGTCGTCGCAGCTTCGGTCGGCAGTGCCGCGGCCTGCGCCCGACGGGCCGCGCTGCGGTGCTTCCACCAGCGGGGCACCATGCCCAGCACCCCCACCACGACGCCGGCTGCGAAGGCCGTCAGCACCACGAGCACCAAAGGCGCGCTCCAGTGCGTGCCGAAGAAGAAGTGCACGGTGGCGTCTTGCTGATTGTTCAGCGCGAAAGCGAAGAGGGTAAAAAAAATGGCTGCCTTGAGCAGCCACAGGAGGTATTTCATGCGTCTCCCCGGTGGTGTGGGGGCATTCTACGGGCAGGCCACGGCCTGTCTGCCGTTTGGGGCGATACCCGTGTATCGGCCTTCCAGCGCTTGACAGTCAAGCGCTGACAGCTATCAATTTTGATGCTTGTCCTTGGGCGCATCGACGATACCCATTTCAACCGTGCGCAGGTCCACCGCTTCGCGCAGCGCCTTGCCGGGCTTGAAGTGCGGCACACGCTTTTCCGGGATCGCCACGGCTTCGCCGCTGCGGGGATTGCGCCCCATGCGGGGAGGGCGGCGGTTGACCGAAAAGCTGCCGAAACCCCGGATCTCGATGCGATGCCCGCGCACCAGCGCATCCCCCACGGCGTCCAGAATGGTCTTGACGGCGTATTCGGCATCGCGCTGGGTGAGCTGGCTGAACCGTGCGGCCAGTTCTTCAACGAGGTCTGATCTGGTCATGGAATCTTGTCTTCGCAACCGGGGTAACAGAACAAAAAGAAGCGGGCGCATGAAGCGCCCGCCATTCACAACCGCCGAAGCGGTCGTCGATTGAGCCTCGGCTTATTTGTCCGAGTTGTCCAGCTTGGCGCGCAGCAGGGCGCCCAGGCTGGTGGTGCCGGCGCTTTCGCGGCTCGACTGCTGGCTCAGGTTGGCCATGGCGCCTTGTTCGTCGGCCATGTCCTTTTGCTTGATCGACAGCTGGATGTTGCGGGTCTTGCGATCCACGTTCACCACCACGGCCGTGACTTCGTCGCCTTCCTTCAGCACATTGCGGGCATCTTCCACGCGGTCGCGGGAGATTTCCGAAGCGCGCAGGTAACCGATGATGTCTTCGCCGAGGTCGATTTCAGCGCCACGGGCGTCCACGGTCTTGACCTTGCCGGTCACCGTCTGGCCCTTGTCGTTCACCGTCACAAAGGTCGTGAATGGGTCGCCGTCGAGCTGCTTGATGCCCAGCGAGATGCGTTCGCGGTCCACGTCCACGGCCAGCACGATCGCTTCGACTTCCTGGCCCTTCTTGTAGTTGCGAACGGCAGCTTCGCCGGTTTCGTTCCAGGACAGGTCGGACAGGTGCACCAAGCCGTCGATGCCGGCAGCCAGGCCCACGAACACGCCGAAGTCGGTGATCGACTTGATCGGGCCCTTGACGCGGTCGCCGCGCTTGGTGTTCTGCGCGAACTCTTGCCATGGGTTGGCCTTGCACTGCTTCATGCCCAGGCTGATGCGGCGCTTGTCTTCGTCGATCTCGAGGACCATGACTTCGACTTCGTCACCCAGCGACACGAGCTTGGAAGGAGCGATGTTCTTGTTCGTCCAGTCCATTTCGGACACGTGCACCAAGCCTTCGATGCCCGGCTCCAGTTCCACGAACGCGCCGTAGTCGGCAATGTTCGTGACCTTGCCGAACAGGCGGGTGCCCGAAGGATAGCGGCGCGAAACGCCCATCCATGGATCGTCGCCCATTTGCTTGAGGCCCAGGGACACGCGGTTCTTTTCGGTGTCGAACTTGAGGATCTTGGCCGTGATTTCCTGACCCGCCGTGACCACTTCCGATGGGTGGCGAACGCGGCGCCATGCCATGTCTGTGATGTGCAGCAGGCCGTCGATACCGCCCAGATCCACGAACGCACCGTATTCGGTGATGTTCTTGACCACGCCTTGGACGATGGAGCCTTCCTTGAGGGTTTCCATCAGCTTGGCGCGCTCTTCGCCCATGGAGGCTTCCACCACGGCGCGGCGGCTCAGCACCACGTTGTTGCGCTTGCGGTCGAGCTTGATGACCTTGAATTCCAGGGTCTTGTTTTCGTAAGGCGTCAGATCCTTGATCGGACGCGTGTCGATCAGCGAACCTGGCAGGAAGGCGCGGATGCCGTTGACCAGCACCGTGAGGCCACCCTTGACCTTGCCGCTGGTCGTGCCGGTGACGAATTCACCGGATTCCAGGGCCTTTTCCAGCGCCAGCCACGAGGCCAGGCGCTTGGCGGTGTCACGCGACAGGATGGTGTCGCCGTAACCGTTTTCGATCGAGCCGATGGCCACGGAGACGAAATCGCCCACTTGGACTTCGACTTCGCCCTTATCGTTCTTGAACTCTTCCAGGGGGACGTAGGCTTCGGACTTGAGGCCAGCGTTCACCACGACGAAGTTGTGTTCCACGCGCACGACTTCGGCGGTGATGACTTCGCCTGGGCGCATTTCAGTGCGCGTCAAAGACTCTTCAAAAAGGGCGGCAAAAGATTCAGACATGTATTTCCTAAAGCCGCAAACAGGGTTCCGACAGCACCATTGCCATCGTTTTTATAGCTGCCTGCGGAGGTTTTTTGCGGCAAAACCGCGGTTAGGTTGTAGAGCCGCACGGTCTGGCGCAATTGCGCGTGGAGGACCGTGCGGGCCTGTCCGGGGCAGTTGGCCACCGGGTTTGCAACCCCGTGCCTAGGTGGCGAAGGGCTGGCGTTCCTGCCACCAGGCAAGCACTTGTTCGACGGCCGCATCGACCGTGAGCGAGGAGTTGTCCAGAATCAGGGCATCCTGCGCTGGTTTCAAGGGCGCCACGCTGCGGGAGCTGTCCCGGGCGTCGCGTGCCTCCAAATCGGCGCGAAGATCCGCGATGTTAGCCGAAATCCCCTTTGAAATCAACTGTTTATGCCTGCGTTCTGCCCGGCATGCCGCGCTGGCCGTCAGATACACCTTCAAAGTGGCCTGCGGGAAGATCACTGTGCCCATGTCCCGCCCATCCGCCACTAGCCCTGGGAGCCTTCGAAAGCTGTGCTGAAGCGCCACCAGGGCCTCGCGCACAGTGGGAAGCGCAGAAACGCGCGAGGCATTCATCCCGGCCTCTTCCGTGCGGATGGAGTCAGTCACATCGTCGGAGCCCAGCCAGATTCGGCCGCCCTCGAAACGCACCGGCAGACCGCGTGCCAGCGAGGCGATCTGGGGCTCATGGGCCGCGTCGATCTGCAGGCCCGCACGCAGCGCTGCCAGCGCGGAGATGCGGTACATCGCCCCAGAATCCAGGAACCGGTAACCCAGGCGCTGGGCCACTGCGGCCGCGACCGTGCCTTTGCCCGAGGCCGTCGGCCCATCGATGCAGATCACCGGAACGCGATCGGTCGGCGTCTGCGTGACGGAAAACAGGGCTTCGAAATAATCGGGAAACGTCTTGGCCACGCATTTGGGGTCTTCGATGCGAACCGGGACGCTTGCCGGGTTGAAAGCGGCCAGCGAGAAGCACATGGCCACGCGGTGGTCGTCATAGGTGTGGATGCTGGCCGCCCGCCAATCGGAGGGCGCTGGCGCAGGCGTGACCTTCAGAAAATCGGCGCCTTCTTCCACGGACGCACCGAGCTTGCGCAGTTCGGTCGCCATTGCGGCCAGGCGGTCGGTTTCCTTCACGCGCCAGCTTGCGATGTTGCGCAGCGTGGTCGTGCCTTCAGCGTACAAAGCCATCACAGCCAACGTCATGGCCGCATCCGGAATGTGATTGCAGTCGAGGTCGATGGCCTTGAGCGGCCACGCTCCACGGCGAATCTGCAGCCAGTTGTCGCCGCCCGATACTTCCGCGCCCATGGCCTGGGCGGCTTCAATGAACCGGATATCGCCCTGGATAGAGTTTTGCCCCACGCCCAGAATGCGCACGCCAGCGTCGTGCTGGTCCCCCACGCCGGCAATGGCTCCCAGGGCAATGAAGTAGCTGGCCGACGAGGCATCGGCCTCGACATGGATGCTGCCCGGCGAGCGGTAGCGGCTTCCGGCCCGGATGGTGAACCGTTGCCATTGATCGTGTTCCACTTCGATGCCGAACCGGGACAGCAGTTGCAGCGTGATGTGGATGTAGGGCCGCGAAATCAACTCGCCGACCACCTGAATCACGATGTCTTGCTCGACGGCTGCCAGCGGCAGAGCCATCAGCAAAGCCGTCAGAAACTGGCTCGACACGTCACCGCGCACAGGGATCGGTTCATCCAGCGAGAGAGTTGGTACGCCCTGTGCATGAGCGATGCGAAGGGGCGGGAACCCGTCATTGCCCAGGTAGTCGATGCGGCATCCGAGCTGACGAAGGGCATCCACCAGATCGCCGATGGGGCGCTCGTGCATGCGCGGAACGCCGGACAATTCGAATTCGCCACCCAGCAGCGCCAGGGCCGCAGTGAGCGGGCGCATCGCCGTGCCGGCATTGCCCAGAAAGAGAGAAGCTGGCGCCAGCGGGGGGCGTGAGCCAAGGCCTGTGATGCGCACGACAGCGCCTTGCTCGTCCACCGCACAACCCAATTGGCGCAATGCATCGAGCATCACCCGGGTGTCGTCCGACGCCAGGAGATCGTGAATTTCGGTTGTGCCTTCGCTCAGTGCGGCCAGCAGCAAGACGCGGTTGGAGATGCTTTTGGAGCCTGGCAGCTGGATGGTGCCGCCGGCGGTGGCCAGGGGCGGCAGGTCGAGAAACGCGGTGCTGAACATCAGGAGTCGGTCGGTGTGCGCTGCGCGCCCATGCGCCAATGCGCGCGGGTTTCGCTGGCGAGCGTGATCAGGTCTTCCAGCGCCTGCGAGTTACCCTGCTGCATGGCCTGTTCCAGCTGTTGCACGGCCTGCTGGAACAGCCGCGACTGCGCCAGGAGTTCGTCCCGGTTGGACAGCAGGATGTCTCGCCACACCTTCGGATCGCTCGCCGCGATGCGGGTGAAGTCCCGGAATCCAGGCCCGGCCAGGGACAGGAACATGTCGCCGTGGTCTTGCGAGGTGATGCTGTTCATCATCGCGAACGCCAGCAGGTGCGGCAGGTGGCTGACTGAAGCGAAGGCGGCATCGTGCGCCTCGGGCGACATGCTCTGCACCCGGCAGCCCAGCATGCGCCACACTTCCTCGGCTTTTTGCAGGTGAACGGTCAACGTCCGCTCCGTCGGCGTGAGGATGACCTGGCGCCCGCTGTAAAGCTCTGCTTCCGCGTATTCCACGCCCGATACTTCGCGCCCGGTGATGGGGTGGGCGGGGACGAACGACCCTACCTGGTCGCGCAGTGCGCGCCGTGCAGCCTGCACCACGTCGGCCTTGGTCGAACCCACGTCCATGATCAGCATCTGTGGCGTGACGAGGTGCTTGATGGCCTTGAGCGTGGCTTCAGTCGCCGCGACGGGAACGGCCACCAGCACGATGTCGGCACCCGCCACCGCGAGAAGGGCCGAGGGTGCTTCGACGTCGATCACGCCCATCTGGCGGGCCCGGTCGGTGGTCGATGGCGATTTGCTGTAGCCCACCACGCGCTTCACGAGGCCGGCCTTTTTCATCGCCAATGCGAAAGACCCGCCCATGAGGCCGCAACCGATCAATCCCAATTGTTCGAACATGGCCGAGTCGCTCATGGCGCCACTGGGTAGGTGCCCAGCACTTTGTAGAACGCGCACAGGGCACGCAACTCTTCCAGGGCGCGCGCCACGTGCGGCAGGGAAGGGTGGCCGTCCAGATCGATGTAGAAGTAATACTCCCACTGCCCCGTGCGGGCCGGCCGCGATTCAAAACGCGTCATCGACACGCCATGGGTCTTGAGCGGCACCAGCAGATCGTGGACCGCGCCGGGCCGGTTGGGGACGGAGATCACGAGACTGGTGCAGTCCTTGCTCGACGGCGGCGGCGTCTGCAGCGTGTGCGGCAGGCAGATGATCGCGAACCGCGTCCGGTTGTACGCATCGTCCTGAATGGCGTGGGCCACCAGATGCAGGCCGAACTGCGTAGCGGCGCGTTCGCTGGCAATGCCGGCCCATGCGGGATTCGTCGCGGCGAGCCTTGCACCTTCCGCATTGCTGGACACCGGGCGGCGTTCCACATGGGGCAGGTGCTTGGACAGCCAGCCCTGGCATTGCGCCAGCGCCTGCGGGTGCGCCAATACAGCTTCGATGCCCTCGAGCGAATCCGCCTGCCGCATCAGGTTGTGCCGTACCAGAAGACTGACTTCACCGACCACATGGCAAGGCGTGTGCAGGAACAGGTCGAGCGAGCGGGTGACCACACCTTCGACGGAATTTTCTACGCCCACGACACCATACTGCGCGCTGCCGGCCGCAGTGGCGTGGAACACCTCATCGAAGTTGGCGCAATACATCAGGTCCGCGGCGCCGCCGAAGAACTCGACCGCTGCCTGCTCGCAGAAAGTGCCTGCCGGACCGAGCACGGCGACCCGTTGCGGCGATTCCAGGGCCAGGCACGCGGACATGATCTCGCGCCAGATCGCAGCCACATGGGGGCCCTTGAGCGGACCTGGGTTGGCAGTCTGGATTTTCTCGATGACCTGGGCCACGCGGTCCGGCCGGAAAAACGGAGTGCCTTCGCGCTTCTTGATCTCGCCGACCCGTTCGGCAACCAGGGCACGTTGATTCAGCAGCGTGAGCAGTTGCTGGTCGATGTTGTCGATCTGGACGCGCAGGCTGGCGAGGTCCGGAGAGGCTTGCGGGATGGTCATGAAGTAGGGCGCGTTTTCTCAGGGGCGACAGTCGGCTCAGGCTTGCTTTTGCTCAAATTCTCGCATGTAGGCCACCAAGGCCTCCACCCCTGAAATAGGCATGGCGTTGTAGAGGCTGGCGCGCATCCCGCCCACCGATTTGTGGCCTTTGAGTTGAAGCAGGCCCCGTTCCTTGGCACCCGCCAGAAAAGCTTCGTTGCGCGATTCGTCACGCAGAAAAAAGGGGATGTTCATGCGCGAACGGGCGTTCACCGCCACCTTGTTCACGTAGAACTGCGACTGGTCGATGGTGTCGTAGAGCAACTTGGCCTTGGCGATATTGCGCTGCTCCATCGCTGCGACGCCGGTCAGATCGCCTTCGCGTTGGCGCTTGAGCCACTGGAAGGTCAGGCCGGCGATATAGATGCCCCAGGTCGGTGGCGTATTGAACATCGACTGGTTGTCCGCCACGATCTTGTAGTCGAAGGCGCTGGGGCAGGCCGGGAGCGCGTGCCCCAGCAGGTCTTCGCGCACGACCACGAGGGTAAGTCCCGCAGGCCCCAGATTCTTTTGTGCGCCGCCGAAGGCCAACCCCACGCGCGACCAGTCGACGGGGCGCGAGGCCACATGGGAAGAGAAGTCGATGACCAGCGGCGCGTCGCTGCCCAGCGCCCGCAGATCGGGCATTTCCTGAAATTCAATGCCGTGGATGGTTTCGTTGCTGCACAGGTGCAGATAGCTTGCGCCGCGGCTCAGCTCCCACGTTCCGGGCTCGGGCAGCGTGGTGAAGTTGCTGGATTCTCCCGATCCGACCACTCGGACTTCCGCAGCGTATTTGCGCGCTTCTTTGGCCGATTTCTGGCTCCAGCTACCGGTGACCACCATGTCGACGGTGGCAGCGCGAGAAAGGTTCAGGGGCACGATGGCGTTCTCTGCCAAGCCGCCGCCTTGCATGAAAAGGATCTTGAACGTTGCAGGCACTGCCAGCAGTTCGCGCAGGTCTGCCTCGGCCTGCTCGTAGATCGAAACGAACTCCTTGCCGCGATGGCTCATCTCCATCACGCCCATGCCACTCCCGTGCCAGTCCAGCATCTCGGAAGCAGCTTGCTGCAGGACTTCAGCAGGGATGGCGGCCGGGCCGGCGGAGAAGTTGTACGGGCGATTCATGGATTCAAGCCAAATAGGGCCCCAGCGCACATCTGATATGCGCCGGGTGCTATGTTTATGGTAGCAACCTGCCTTACAGGCTGCTCGTCAAGTGTGGGATCAAGCCTCTGCGGGTGGCGTGCCAGCGTCTTCGTCCAGATCGATGTCGGCCACATTGGCGTCGTTTTCCACGATGCGCTGCAAGCCGCTCAGTTTGGAGCCCTCGTCCAGCGCGATCAAGGTCACGCCTTGCGTGGCGCGGCCCAGTTCCCGGATCTCCGACACGCGCGTGCGCACCAGGACGCCCTTGTCGGTGATCAGCATGATTTCGTCATCGGCATGCACCAGCGTCGCTGCCACCACCTTGCCGTTGCGCTCGCTTTGCTGAATCGCGATCATGCCCTTGGTGCCACGGCCATGGCGCGTGTATTCAGTGATGCTGGTGCGCTTGCCATACCCGTTTTCCGTGGCGGTCAGAACGCTTTGCGTCTCGTCTTCGGCCACGAGCATGGCGATCACGCTTTGGCCGTCTTCCAGCATCATCCCGCGCACGCCGCGGGCTTGGCGGCCCAGCGGTCGGACGTCGTTTTCGTCGAAGCGCACAGCCTTGCCGCCGTCGCTGAACAGCATGACATCGTGGGCACCATCCGTCAGTGCCGCGCCGATGAGGTAGTCGCCATCGTCAAGATTGACGGCGATGATCCCACCCTTGCGCGGATTGCTGAATTCATCGAGCGCCGTCTTCTTCACGGTGCCCATGCTCGTCGCCATGAACACATAGCGGTCTGCCGGGAAGGTGCGCATGTCGCCGGTGAGTGGCAACACCACATTGATCTTCTCTCCGTCCTGCAGCGGGAACATATTGACGATCGGGCGGCCCCGGGAGCCACGCGAACCCGCCGGCACTTCCCAGACCTTGAGCCAGTACAGCCGGCCGCGGTTAGAGAAGCACAGGATGTAATCGTGCGTGTTGGCAATGAAGAGCTGATCGATCCAGTCGTCTTCCTTGGTCGCCGTCGCCTGCTTGCCGCGTCCACCGCGTTTTTGCGCCCGGTACTCGGACAGTGGCTGGCTTTTGATGTACCCCGTGTGGCTGAGTGTGACCACCATGTCGGTGGGCGTGATCAGGTCTTCGGTCGAAAGATCCTGCGCGCTGTATTCGACGACGCTGCGCCGCGCGCCCAGCTTGTGCTGGCCGAATTCCTGTTTGATCGAGGCCAACTCATCGCCAATGATCACCGACACGCGCTCGGGCTTGGAGAGGATGTCCAGCAAGTCTTCGATCACGGACATCACGTCCCGATATTCGGAAACGATCTTGTCCTGCTCCAGGCCTGTCAGGCGCTGCAGACGCATCTGCAGAATTTCCTGGGCCTGCGTTTCGGACAGGCGATACAGACCATCCTGGCCCATGCCATATTCGCGCTCCAGCCCTTCCGGGCGGTAATCGTCGGCATTGATCGAGCCACCGTCGGCACGCGTGCGCGTCAGCATCTCGCGCACGAGCTTGCTGTCCCACGAACGGGTCATCAACTCCGCCTTGGCAACCGGCGGCGTGGGCGATTCGCGGATGATGCGAATGAAGTCGTCGATGTTGGCCAGCGCGACTGCCAGGCCTTCCAGCACATGGCCCCGTTCGCGGGCCTTGCGCAGTTCGAACACCGTGCGGCGGGTGACCACTTCGCGGCGATGCTGAAGGAAGACGCTGATCAATTCCTTCAGATTGCACAGGCGGGGTTGCCCGTTCACCAGCGCAACCATGTTCATGCCGAACGTGTCTTGCAGCTGCGTCTGCTTGTACAGATTGTTCAGCACCACTTCCGGCACTTCGCCTCGCTTGAGCTCGACCACCAGGCGCATGCCTGATTTGTCGGACTCGTCCTGAATGTGGCTGATGCCTTCGATCTTCTTTTCGTGCACCAACTCTGCCATGCGCTCCTGCAGAGTCTTCTTGTTGACCTGGTAGGGGAGCTCGTCGACGATGATGGCTTGCCGCTGGCCACGGTCGATGTCCTCGAAATGGCAGCGCGCCCGCATGATGACCTTGCCCCGCCCCGTGCGGTAACCATCCTTGACGCCGTTGATGCCGTAGATGATCCCCGCGGTCGGGAAATCGGGCGCCGGAATGATCTCCATCAGATCGTCGATGGTGGCATCGGGATGGCGCAGCAAATGAAGGCAGCCGTCCACGACTTCGTTGAGGTTGTGCGGAGGGATGTTGGTGGCCATGCCCACGGCAATGCCACCTGAGCCGTTGACCAGAAGGTTGGGCAGCTTGCTGGGCAGTACGAGCGGTTCTTTCTCGCTGCCATCGTAGTTGGGGCCGAAGTCGACAGTTTCCTTGTCGATGTCCGACAGCATTTCGTGGGCGATCTTCGCCAGACGAATTTCGGTGTAACGCATGGCGGCCGCGTTGTCGCCGTCCACCGAGCCGAAGTTGCCTTGCCCATCGACGAGCAGATGGCGCATGGAAAAATCCTGCGCCATGCGCACGATCGTGTCGTAAACAGACTGATCGCCGTGAGGATGATATTTGCCGATCACATCGCCGACGATACGGGCCGACTTCTTATAAGGCCGGTTCCAATCGTTGTTGAGTTCGTGCATTGCAAACAGCACGCGCCGATGAACCGGCTTGAGACCGTCGCGCGCATCGGGCAGCGCGCGACCCACGATTACGCTCATCGCGTAATCGAGATAACTGCGCCGCATTTCCTCTTCAAGGCTGATGGGCAGGGTTTCTTTGGCGAACTGTGTCATGGAGAACTGCGTGAACGGCGGAGGAGGGCCATTCTAGGCGCAACGTCTTGTCGCAAGTGCGCAACACATCTGGGGTAAAGCGCTTTTGTCCTACCGTAGGCACCCTGTCCGCAACCACTTTGCCTTGTTACGTATGGCACAATCATTTCAACGTTTTTAGTGATGGTCACTGATGACGTCCATATTCGCAGCGCGGCTGCGGCTTTTTCCCCAAGAGGAGAACCATGAAGAAACTGAACAAAGTGGCGATGTTGTTGGCCTCCGCTGTGCTTGCTACCTCGGCTGGCGCCCAAGTCAAAGCAGCCGACGGCGGCAAGGTTGTAGACAACTGGCAGAACGGTACTGGCGAACTGGTGTGGAAGAACGGCACGAACGAACTGTGCTGGCGCGATGCCAACTGGACCCCTGCTACCGCTGCTGTCGGTTGTGATGGTGCTCTGGTTGCTCAGGCTCCTGCTTCTACCCCTGCTGCTGCCGCTCCTGCTGGTGCTGCAACGCCAGCTCCTGCAACGCCTCCTGCTCCCGCAGTGGCCAGCAAGGTGACGTACGCTGCCGATGCCTTCTTCGACTTCGACAAGTCCGTGCTTAAGCCAGAAGGCAAGGCCAAGCTGGACGATCTGGTCTCCAAGGTCAAGGGCGTGAACCTGGAAGTCATCATCGCCGTGGGTCACACCGACTCCGTTGGCACCGATGCATACAACCAAAAGCTGTCGGTTCGCCGCGCTGAAGCTGTGAAGGCTTACTTGGTTTCCAAGGGCATTGAAAAGAACCGCGTCTACACTGAAGGCAAGGGCGAAAAGCAACCTGTTGCCGACAACAAGACGAAGGAAGGCCGTGCGAAGAACCGTCGCGTGGAAATCGAAGTGGTCGGTACCCGCGCTTCCAACTGATTTTAAAAATCGGTCAAAAGAAAGCCCCGGAAACGGGGCTTTTTTTATGGGCAATCTCTTTTTGGAGCATTTCCACATGAGTGATCACGTTAACGCTGACCCGGCCGAATTGGCCAAGTTTTCTGCACTGGCCCATCGTTGGTGGGACCCGGAAAGCGAGTTTCGGCCGCTTCATCAGATTAATCCGCTGCGCCTTGATTGGATCAATGGCTTGTCGCCGCTTCAGGACCAAAAGGTATTGGATGTGGGGTGCGGCGGTGGCATCTTGGCGGATTCCATGGCCAGAAAAGGGGCCCATGTGACAGGGATCGATTTGGCAACCAAGTCTTTGCGGGTGGCCCAGTTGCACGCTCTTGAAAAGGGCACACCGAATATCCAATATCGTGAAGTCAGCGTAGAAGTGCTGGCTGCTGAGGCACCAGGCACCTTCGACACGGTGACCTGCATGGAAATGCTGGAGCATGTACCCGACCCCAGTTCTGTCGTGCACGCCTGCTCACAACTGGTAAAACCCGGTGGATGGGTTTTTTTCTCCACGATCAACCGAAATGCGAAGGCATTTTTGCTGGCCATCGTCGGTGCGGAATACGTTTTGGGCATGCTGCCCAAAGGCACGCACGAATATGCCAAGTTCCTCAAGCCCAGTGAGCTGGCCTCAGCAGGCAGGGCTGCAGGATTGGAAGTGCTGCACAGCCGTGGGTTGGAATACAACCCGATCACGAAGCGCTACTGGCTGAGCGCGGACACTTCGGTCAATTACATGTTTGCCGCGCGCCGCACATCCGTATGAATGTTCTTTTTTCCGATGTTCGTGCGGTCCTTTTCGATCTGGACGGTACGCTGATCGACAGCGCTCCAGACCTTGGCGCTGCCGCTGATAAATTGCGCACTGATCGTGGGCTGCCCTCCTTGCCGATAGAGAAATATCGCCCGATGGCCGGGGCTGGCGCACGCGGAATGCTTTCTGTGGCGTTCGACATGACTCCGGAACATCCGGAATTTGCTGGTTTGCGGGAAGAGTTTTTTACCAACTACGAAGCCTGCATCCACCAACGCACGAAGGTGTTCCCTGGTGTGGACGCGTTGATCGCTCATTTGTCTCAGGCAAGCATCGGCTGGGGCATTGTGACCAACAAGGCCGCAAGATTTACCGATGTGTTGGTCGGTGCGACGCCGTTGTTCAGCACTGCCGGCGCTGTGGTCAGTGGGGACACCACGCCGCATCCCAAGCCGCACCCAGCACCCTTGTTGGAAGCAGCGGCACGAATGGGCATGGATGCCCGCCATTGCGTGTACGTTGGTGACGACGAGCGAGACATCGTTGCGGGCAAGGCCGCCGGCATGCGCACCGTGGCGGCGATGTATGGATACTTGGGAACGCAAACTCCCGCTGGGCAGTGGGAGGCGGACGCCGCAATTAATTCTCCATTGGAGCTCTTGCAATTGCTCTCGGCGCCTTAAAATACGAGGCTTGGGGCTGCCCTGGTTTCGACGTGGGTTCGGAATCGGCGTGGTGCATGTCGAGCTTGAGTGGCGCTCGTAAATCTGCATTCAAAAAACTAACTGCAAACGACGAACGTTTCGCACTCGCCGCTTAAACACCGGTGAGCCTTGCAACAGCATGCTAGCGGGCTGGGCAAGGGGGTCGTAAGACCTCCCGGCTGCAAGGTTATTCACGCTGGCTGGCTCCCTGCCGGGTACCTTGGCAGGGAGTGAGACTCAAGGGTACTGGTGACTTGCATAGCGTGCGGCTGCGCGATGCAGGTCATGAGAATTAAAACAGACCGCTAAACATGTAGATCTGCCCGAAGAAGGCTTGCGGACGCGGGTTCAATTCCCGCCAGCTCCACCATCTTAGCTAGCGCCTGCCAATGGTTCACACCGTTGGCAGGCGTTTTCTTTTGTCCCGTTGTTAGCGTGTTTTGGCCTGTAATTCACACCGCGATTCTCACGGGTCGTAACCCATACTCAGGATTGCGGAGTGCTTTCTGCAGCGCAATCTAGGGCGTCCCCTACTACTGCGCAATGCGTTGATTCGATACAGCGTCATGCTGGTCCGGGAGGGGGCTTGCCTTCTCTTTCGGTTTTGGGGCATGCGGGCAATACATGACCACCATGGCACTTCAAGCAACGCCACCAACCCAGTGCCCCGCCTGCGCCAACGACTTCGCTTAACAAGACCTGGGGCACGCCATCCATGGCATGAGCGCTTCAGTCCTACAACCGCTCAAAAAAGAGATTCGCAAACTGATTCCATCGCTTGAAAGGAATCTCATGCACCTCATTGAAAGCGCTTGCATAACGAGTTGCGCCGCTGCTTCTCCATCCGACATTCCAGAGACGACGGCCTCGCAGAACGGCTTCTCAGCAGGAGTGGAAGTCTCGGAGGGCCGACCATGGTGACCCAGCTCGACTCCCCCGACGGCAAGCCTCGCAAAGACCCCGACCGGCCCAGCCCGACATTGGTTGAAACAGACCCTGCGATGCAGAGGATGCCGCCCTCACAGCCGGCACCGCCCAAAGATCCGGATCAATCCAGCGATCAAGCTGTAGAGCCCGGCCGCACGCGCCCCAAAGACTGAACCTCTACGCCTTCCTGCCGGCCAAGGAGACACTGATGACCAGCCGAAGCCCCGATGCTTTTCCCTTTCCGACCTCGGAGCACCATCCCTCCCCACCGCCTGAAGGTGCGAAGCCTTCGGCCCACGCACCAGTCGAGACGGAGCCCAAAGAGCCCGCGCTCGATCATGGAATCGAGGAGTCGTTTCCGGCCAGCGACCCGGTGTCGGTCGATGTGACCAAGCTGGATACTGCGCCGACCAAAGCCAATGATGCGTCACCGAATCAGCAGCCGAGCGCACACAAGCCTTCTGCGCTGCGGACGGGGTTGATCGCCGGCGCTTTCGCCAGCGTCGCCTCCACGATGATGCTGGCGCTTCGGGGAAGAAGTGAGGTCGGAAGCATCACGGCCCCGACCAATGCCACCAGCCATTGGCTCTGGGAGCGCAAGGCGCTGGCTGCCAGATCCCCTTCGTGGCGCTACACGGGGCTGGGCTATGTGATCCACCACGGCTCCGCCACGTTTTGGGCGCTGCTGTATGCCTGGCTATGGGCCCATCGCCGTCCCCAGCCGGAGAGCGCTTCCCAATCACTGGCCAGCGCAGGTGTGGCGACCGCTGCGGCGTTTGCCATTGACTACGCGATCACGCCCAAGCGGTTCACCCCGGGTTTCGAGCACCACCTGTCGAAGCGTTCGATGGCGGCCGTTTATGCGACCTTTGCCGTTGGTCTGGCGGTAGGCTGCGCGGTGGCGCTCAAGGACCGCAGCGATACAGCGGGCAACCCATAAGCGAAGAGGCCGTGCTTTGCGCGTGGTGATCGTCGGTGCTTCGGGATTCCTCGGTAACGCCTTGGCCCAGGCGTTCTCAATGCGCGGCACCGAGTTGCTGTGTACCGCCAGAGATGCCGATGCAGCCCGTTCAAAGGCCGCTTGGAACACATCGGCCGCACGCTGGATTTCTGCCGATTTTTCGGCCCTGCCTTCCGCGGCGTTTTGGGCGCGGCATCTGCAGCCCGGCGATGTCGTGATCAACGCAGCAGGCCTGCTGCGCGAGCGCCACTCCGGCGAACTCGATGCGGTGCATCACCTCGGACCGGTTCAATTGTTCGACGCTTGCTTGCAGGTCGGTGCAGCACTGGTGATTCAAATCTCCGCGCTCGGGGCTGACGACCGTGCGATCAGTCGCTACCACCGCAGCAAGGCCGCGGGTGATCGCCATTTGCGCCAGTGCCCCATTGCATCGGTCATCGTTCAGCCGTCGCTCGTGTGGGGCGACCAGGGAGCCAGCGCACAGTTGTTCGCTGCCCTGGCGGTATTGCCATGGCTGGCATTGCCTGCGGGCGGCCGGCAACCGCTGCAGCCGGTGCATGTGGATGATCTGGTCGATGGCGTGCTGGCGGTCGCGGACATTGGGCCGCGCCAACTTGCGGCAAGCCAGACGATCGCTTTCGTCGGCCCGCAGCCTGTGACGTTGCACGCCTATCTGGCCGACCTGCGTCAACAACTGGGCTATGTGCGCGGCGCCAGGGTGTTCTCGGTGCCCGAGGGGCTATTTCGTTGGGGGGCTGCGCTCGCGGGTCGTTGGCCGCGCAGTTTCCTCTATCCCGAGACTGCCACCATGCTGCTGCAAGGCAATGCGGCACCTGTGGACGACTTTGCCAAGTGCCTTGGCCGGCAGCCGCGTGCGCACCATGCCTTCATTCCAAACGGGGCCGGAGCCGCTGAAGCCATGCGCCGTGCGGCGTGGTTGCGCTGGGCGTTGCCGATGTTGCGATGGGCCGTGGCGTTCGTCTGGATCTGGACCTTCGTTGTGTCGATCGGCCTGTACCCGCGCGATCAAAGCCTTGAATTGCTGGCGCAGGTTGGCGCCCACGGACCATTGGCGGAACTGTTGCTCAATGGCGCAGCGATATTCGATCTGGCTTTGGGCGTTGGAACGCTGGCGCTTTCTGCCGCCTGGCGATCGCGGTTTCTGTGGCCCTTCCAACTCGCACTGATCGCTTTCTACACGGCGATGATCACTTGGGCCATGCCGGACTTCTGGCTGCATCCGTTCGGCCCGCTGTCGAAAAATCTGCCGATGTGCGCGGCCATCGTGCTGCTGTGGGCGATGGAGCCACCGGCGCGTTCCAGACGCACGCAACGCTCGCGCGAACACACACCCGTCCAGGAGACGCCCTGATGGAATACATGGTCCTCAAATGGCTGCACGTCATTTCTTCCACGCTTCTTTTCGGTACGGGCATCGGGTCGGCTTTTTACCTGCTCGCCACCACGCTGTCGCGCAATGTGCAGGCGATTGCGGTGGTCGCGCGCATGGTGGTGCGCGCAGACTGGCTATTCACCGCCACCACGGCAGTGCTGCAGCCGCTGACGGGCATGTGGCTGGTGCATCTGCTCGGCCTGCCGTTGTCCGCCCCGTGGATTCGTGCCTCCCTGGTGGCCTACGTGCTGGCCATGGCGTGCTGGTTGCCGGTGGTGTGGCTGCAGATGCGGCTGAGAGACCTTGCCGCCCAAGCGGCACGCGAAGGCACCGCATTGCCGGCGCCGTATTGGCGGTATTTCAAGGCCTGGATAGCGCTGGGCATCCCCGCGTTTTTCCTCTTCCTGGCGCTGTTCTGGTTCATGATCGCCAAGCCCGACTTCAGCGGATGAGCGATGCACGCGCCGGTGCCCGAAACGATTTTGCTGATGTTCGGGGTGCTGCCGCTGTGGCTCATGGCCGGCGTGCCGGAGTCGCTGCTGCATCTGCTCATGCTCGCCGAGATGGCCATTGCCGTGCTGGCGGTGCTGTGGCTGGAGATCAACGCTGCCGTGTTGGCGCTTTGCATCGTGGCTTTCTTGGCGCATGAAATCACGGTGTATGCCGACCTGCGCTGGTCTGCCGGGCAGCGGCAGATCACACCGCTGGAACAGATGATTCACAGCCTGCAGGAAATCATGCCACTGGTGGGGCTAGCGCTGCTGGCTTCGTCGCACTGGGACCAGGCTTCGGCACTGGCAGGTTTGACAGGGGCGGGAGGTGAGGAGGCCTCCTGGTCCTTCACGCTCAAGCGTGTTGCGCTGCCTGGGGAGTACATCGCAAGCGCTGTGCTTGTCGGCGCGGCATTGGCGGCTTGCTATGTGGAAGAGCTTTGGCGCTGCATGAAAGCGAGGGCTACCCCAACACATCGGTAGGGGTGGCCGCCGTAGTGCCGATGCACTGCGCCGATAGATCACGCTACCGGCGCAGCACAACAGCACCGTTTCAGTCCGTCAGCGGCCTGGGCATACCGCCCGTGCCCAACCCGGCTGGGTCGGCTGCCAGTCCAGCGTCTTCGCCCATGCCCAACTCGGCGCCGGTGGTCGGGTCGCCATCGGTGCGAGACGCCGTGCGTGCGGCCATCTGCTCGACGGCCGGCGCTTCCATTTCATTGAGGGTGACGGTGGCCAGGCCATCGCCGCCGTCCACGGGCGCGGAGTCTTGCGAAAGAGGCACCACGTTCCAACGCTCGCCCTGGTTCCAGGGGCCGCGCACTTCGGGCTCGCCTTGCGACATGCGGAAGTACACGCTGGTGAAGCGAGGGTCGCCGGGCAGCTTGCCGGGCGGGAAGTTGGGCTCGATGGCGTACAGCGCTTTCTCGAACGACTTCTGATGGGCGATTTCGCGCGTCATCAGGAAGGTCAGCGCGTCTTTCACGCCCGGGTCGTCGGTGAGGTTGATCAGGCGTTCATAGACGATCTTCGCGCGGGCCTCCGCCGCGATGTTCGACCGCAGGTCGGCCGTGGGTTCGCCGATGGTGTCGATGTAGGCGGCCGTCCAGGGCACGCCTGCCGAGTTGACCAACGGAGGGCCACCGCCGTAGAGCACCTGCGTGATGTGGCTGTCATTGCCCGCGCCGGTGATCGACCGATACATCTCGCCTTCCTCTTCCACGCCTTCTGCCAGCCGGCCCTTGGCGCCCTTGTTGAGCATGCCGACGATGGTACCGATGATCTCCAGGTGGCTCAGCTCTTCGGTTGCAATGTCGAACAGCATGTCCTTGCGGCCGGGGTCATCCTCGCCCAGGGCCTGGGTGAAGTAGCGGCAGGCTGCGGCCAGTTCGCCCTGCGGCCCGCCGAATTGCTCCAGCATCAGGTTGGCCAGGCCAGGGTTGGTTTCGCTGATTCGAACGGTGTATTGCAATCGCTTGTTATGAGAAAACATGAATGCTCCTTGTGGGTTGAGCCAGTGGGATCACCGACAGACAACGCCAAGCGGCGTCCCATGGCTCAGGGCAAGCGGTGTGCCGCTCATGGGGTGTGTCGAAGGGCTGAGAGGGAGCAGCCAGCCAATTGGCGGCGCCGTCCGACAAAACCGGGAACCTGCGTTGCTATCTTCAACGGATCGAGACAACAGCACGCACCGCGCCAGAGCGGTGCGGAAAAGGAAAAAGGCAAAGGGCACCATGCACTCCACAGACCATCCCGAAGGCAAGCACTGCGACACCGTCGAATACTTGAAGCAACATTCCCTCGTGGTCGTGACCGCGGAGTCCTGCACTGCAGGCCTGATCGCCTCGCGCCTAGCCGCGACGCCGGGAGCCGGCGAGGTGCTGGAATCGGCTTTCGTGGTGTATGACCCGAAGGCCAAACAGCGGCAACTGGGCGTGCCGGCCGAGCTGATGGAAAAGTACAACCTCACCAGCGAGCCCGTGGCGCTGGCCATGGCGCGAGGGGCCTTGCGCAACAGCGATGCCAACCTGGCCATTGCCAATACCGGTGTGGCGGACGACTGCGATCCCGAGGTCGAACCCGGCACGCAGTGCTACGCCTGGGTGTTCAAAATCCCACGCGAAGAAGGCGGCCAAGGTGGCGAAGAAAAATGCGGAAACGGCGACGGAGATGGCGTTCAGGCCTTTGCCGAGACCCGGGTTTTCAAAGGCACGCGCAATCAGGTCCGTGAGGCCAGCGCGGACTATGCCCTGCAGCGCATCGCGCACTACCACCGGCAGGCGATGGGCGCCGGTGCGCAGTGAGTGGTGGCCAGCGGCCAAGCCATGCAGTAATTTTTACCGTGGATTTTGCTGTGCGCTCCTGGGGCCGCTAAGGCCACCAGATATCGTCTTCCCGAATGCGAATCGTGGCGCCGGGTTCGCGCCACGCAAGTTGCAACGCCAGTGCATGGATGCGTGGCAAATGGCGGGACAGCGTAGCCTGCAGGCTGGCCGCTTCGTCGTGCGCGCCCAACCGCAGCAGTGCCTCTTTATCGATATCGACCTGCACCCAGCCTTGCGGCGTCACGATGCGCGTCGTCAGGTCTTGCGAGGCTGCCGTGGCAGCGGCGTCAACACCGCGGTGCTGATGATCGGCCAGCCGGATCACTGCGCCTGCCCATCGGGCACGCTGCCGTGGGTGCGGCCTGAATTGCTGGGCTGAAACAGCGCGCCTTCCGGATGGCGTGGGGACGTGCCGTACTGCTGGCGTTCGACCTGCTTGGCCGACATCTTGTCGGCCACCGAGGGCAGCACCTTCGCCAGCGTGGTGTTCAGCACCGACATGCCGCCCACCTTCACATCGCGGCCGCCGCGCACGGCCGCTTCCAGGATGGCTTCTGCCACCTGCTGCGGATCGATCATGGGCGTGGGCAGTTTCGGTTCCTTGTCCATGTAGTTGCGCGCGTGTTCCGGGAACGGGGTGTTCACCGCCGTGGGCTGGATGAGCGTGACCGTGACGCCGCTCTTGTCGACCTCTTCGATCTCGACGCGCAGGGCATCGGTGAACCCTTTGACGGCGTGCTTGGAGGCCGAATACATGCCCTGCAGCGGTACGACCGCGTCCGACACTTCGCTGCCCACATTGATCAGCGTGCCGCCGACCAGCTTGAGATAGGGCAGGGCGATGAGCGAGCCATTCACCGTGCCCCAGAAGTTGATGTCGAACAGCCGCCGGCTCTCCGCCTCGTCCACTTCGTCCAGCCGGCCGTAGATCGACAGGCCGGCATTGTTGATCCAGGTGTCGATGCGGCCGAAACGGTCGATGGCGACCAGTGCGGCCCGCTCCAGTTGCGCGCGGTCCGACACGTCGGCCGGCACGGCGACGGCGTCGCCGCCCTGCGCGTTGATCTCGCGTTCCAGCGTTTCGAGCACGTCGCCGCTGCGGGCGACCAGCACCAGGCGTGCGCCCTGGAGCGCTGCCTGCTGCGCCGTGCACAGGCCGATGCCGCTGGAGGCGCCGGTGATGACGATGGCTTGATTCTCAAGGTGTTTTTCGGCTTTGGACACGGGGCTCCTCACGAATGAATGCAACGGGGTTAAACGTTGCCGGACTGCGGCAAACCACGTGCCACTGAATGGGAGCAAATTCGCGCGCCGTGCAGTAGCCCCCCGGTGGCCTCAGGCCGGCCCCACCAGCAGCTGGGTTCTTTCGTCTTCGATTCGCCGCACCTCATCGGCCTTCACGTAGTACTCGCGGTCGTAGTCGAAGGTGTGCACGACCGCCACGATCAGCAGCCCCAGGAACGCGAGGACCGCGACGGCCCACATGTACCAGACCAGCGCGAAGCCGCACAGCGTGCTGAGCGCCGCCAGCACCACGCCGGCCCAGGTGTTGCGCGGCATGTGGATGGGGCGGAACCCGGTCACCGGCGCTCGTAGCCGGCTTCCTTCATGTGGTACCAGGCATCCGATTCATGCACCCGCGGGGTGAAGGCGAAGTTGTACGGTGGCGGCGGCGACGCCGTGGACCATTCCAGCGTGCGGCCGCCCCACGGGTCGCCCGTGGTGTCGGCCAGGGCGGCGCGGCGGCGGTAGCTCACGAACACCTGGATCAGGAAGGCGCCGATCCCCAGCGCGATGAGCGCGGTGCCGAAGGCCGAAATCTGGAACCAGATCTGAACCGAAGGGTCTTCGAAGCGGCTCATGCGGCGCGTGACGCCCATCAGCCCCAGCACGTAGCCCGGCATGATCGCGAAGTAGAACCCCACGATCCACAGCCAGAATGACCACTTGACCCAGAACGGGTCCAGCCGGTAGCCGAACGCCTTGGGGTACCAGTAGTTGATGCCGGCGAACAGGCCTAAGAGCACCCCGCCGATGATCACGTTGTGAAAGTGCGCGACCAGAAACAGGCTGTTGTGCAGCACGAAGTCGGCCGACGGCACCGCCAGCAGCACGCCGGTCATGCCGCCGATGACGAAGGTCACCATGAAGCCGACGGTCCACAGCATGGGCACTTCGAACTGGATGCGGCCCTTGTACATGGTGAACAGCCAGTTGAAGATCTTCGCCCCGGTCGGGATCGAGATGATCATGGTCGTGATGCCGAAGAACGAGTTCACGCTGGCGCCCGAGCCCATGGTGAAGAAGTGGTGCAGCCACACGAGGTACGACAGGATGGTGATCACCACCGTGGCATAGACCATCGAGGCATAGCCGAACAGCTTCTTGCGGGTGAACGTGGCGACCACTTCCGAGAAGATGCCGAAGGCGGGCAGGATCAGGATGTACACCTCCGGGTGGCCCCAGATCCAGATGAGGTTGATGTACATCATCGGATTGCCGCCGAAGTCGTTGGTGAAGAAATTCGTGCCCACATAGCGGTCCAGCGTGAGCAGGCCCAGCACGGCCGTCAGCACCGGGAAGGCAGCGACGATCAGCACGTTGGTGCACAGCGAGGTCCAGGTGAAGATCGGCATCTTCATCAGACCCATGCCGGGCGCGCGCATCTTCACGATGGTGACGATCAGGTTGATGCCCGACAGCAGCGATCCCACCCCGGCGATCTGGAGCGACCACAGGTAATAGTCCACCCCCACGCCCGGGCTGAACAGGATGCCGGACAGCGGTGGATAGGCCAGCCAGCCCGTGCGCGCGAACTCCCCCACGAAGAGCGACGCCATCACCAGAATGGCGCCGCCCGCGGTCATCCAGAAGCTGAAGTTGTTGAGGAACGGGAAGGCCACGTCGCGCGCGCCGATCTGCAGCGGCACCACGTAGTTCATGAGGCCCGTAACCAGCGGCATCGCCACGAAGAAGATCATGATCACGCCGTGCGCCGTGAAGATCTGGTCGTAGTGGTGCGGCGGCAGATACCCTTCGGCCCCGCCGACCGCGACCGCCTGCTGCAGCCGCATCATCACGGCGTCGGAAAAGCCCCGCAGCAGCATGACCAGGCCCAGCACCATGTACATGATGCCGATGCGCTTGTGGTCGATGCTGGTGAACCAGTCGCGCCACAGCCGGCCCCACAGCTTGAAATACGTCAGCGCCCCCAATAGCGCCGCGCCCATCGCCGCCACGACGATGAAGGTGTAGAGCAGGATGGGCTCGTGAAAAGGAATGGCCTCCAGCGTGAGGCGGCCCAGGACGAGCTGGGCGAGGTCGTGCATTTCGGGCATGGTTGTCCGTCAAGGTCCAAGGGATGGGGCGCCGCAGCGAATGCGGCGCCTGAACTCGGCGAACCCTCGGCAAACTGCGTGCCTGCCTGGCACTGGCCCGCGCCGGTCGAGGCCGGCGCCGACCCTCCGCTCAAGGGCCGGAACGGGCGATCGTGGGCGTGGCGGCTGGGTCGCGCTTGTGGGCGCTAGCCAAGTAGGTGTTCACGATGATCTTTTCGGCCTCGCGGTCCACCGGCTTGCCTTCCAGGAAATCGTCGATGGTTTCGTAGTTCACCCCGAAGGCGTCTTCATCCGGCCGCTGGGGCGCCAGCGTTTCCAGATCGGCCGTGGGCACCTTCATCACCAGATCGCGCGGCGCGCCCAGGGCGAAACCCACGGCGCGCACGCGCCGTTTGTTCAGGCCGGCCAGCGGCAGCACGTCGGCGGCGCCATCGCCGTGCTTGGTGAAGAAGCCCATCAGCGCCTCCGCCGCGTGGTCCGTCCCGATGACGATCCCCGCGTTGGCCCCGGCAACGGCGTACTGCGCCACCATGCGGGCCCGGGCCTTGATGTTTCCCACCAGAAAATCCGCCGCCTTGGCATCGCCCAGGTCCACGCCCGCGGCGATGAGCGCCTGCTGCAGGGCATCCACCGAAGGGCGGATGTCCACGGTGTGCACCTCGTCGGGCGCGATGAACTCGATGCAGCGCGCTGCCTCGGCCTCGTCGTGCTGCTGGCCGTACGGCAAGCGCATGGCGATGAAGCGGGCGTTCTCGCCCGCCGCGCGCCGCCGGGCCGCGGCCCGCTGCGCCAGGCAGCCGGCGACGAGCGAATCCACGCCCCCGCTGATGCCGAGCACGTAGGCACGGCGACCGCTGCGGGCGAGGTACTTCGCCAAAAAATCGACACGCCGTTCCAGTTCGGTTTCCGCGTCGAACTCACGCAGCACCGACAGCGATTCCAGGATCTTTTGCTGGCTGGGCCTTTCACTCATCTTCATGGGCTCCTCGAAGGGTTGGCAGGGCCACGGCTGCGCCAAGCGAGTGGCACAGCCGTGGCATGGCGAAGGGGATAAGTTAGGCGCGGCCCGGACCAAGCCGGTGTCGGACAGAGCCGGAATGCCGGGGCCGCCGGCAGCGCACGCGCTCGGGTTTGCCAAGGCACCAATGGTAAAAAGTGCCTCCAGCGCAATAAATACGCCGGTTTATTGCTATTAAAAACATAGCAATTGCCGGCCGGTATCGATCCGTCAGTCTTCCCGCCCGGTTTGCTGGGACGACTTGATCAGCGCCATCAGTTCCTTCACCTCGACCGGCTTGACCAGGTGCGCATCGAATCCCGCCTCGGCGGCGGCCTGCCGGTCCGCTTCCTGGCCCCAGCCCGTGAGCGCGACCAGCAGCACGTCTTTGCCGCCCGGCATCGCACGCAGCCGGCGCGCCACCTCATGCCCGCTCATGCCCGGCATGCCGATGTCCAGCACCGCCACATCGGGCATCGCCTGGCGTGCGGCCGCCACGGCCGAGGGGCCGTCGGAACAGGTCTCGACCTCGCAGCCCGAAATCTGCAGCAAGGTGGCGATGCTCCAGGCGGCATCGGCGTTGTCGTCCACCACCAGCACCCTCGGCGCGATGCCGGGGGGGGCCTCGGCGGGTTCATCCGCCGGCAGGGGCTGCGGTTCGGCAGACGGCGCCACTTGGATCAGCGGCAGCCGCACGGTGAAGACGCTGCCCTGGCCGCGCCCCGGGCTCGTGGCTTGTACCGAGCCGCCGTGCAGCTCCACGATGCTGCGCACCAGCGCCAGCCCGATGCCCAGGCCCCGCGTACCCGGAACGTCGGTCTCCTGCACGAACATGCCGAACATGTCGTCGATGCTGCCGGCCTCCATGCCGATGCCGTTGTCGGTCACCGTGATGACGACGGTCTGCCCGTCCACGGTAGCCTTCAGCGCGATGTGCCCGGCTTGCGGCGTGTACTTGGCGGCGTTGGCCAGCAGGTTGGAGAGCACCTGGCTCAGCCGCACCAGATCGGCGTCCAGCACCACCGGCTCCGGCGGAAGCACGACGTCCAGCCGGTGTGCGCCGGCTTCGATCGCGGGCCGGGTCGTCTCGATCGCCATGTCGATGACCTCGGACAGCAGCACATGGCCACGGCGCAGCTCCAGGCGGCCCAGCCGCAGGCGGGAGACGTCCAGCAGGTCGTCCAGCAGCGCCTTCATGGCGGCCGATTGCCGGTCGAGAATGTCGGCGGCGCGCACTCTCCTCGGGTCGTCCAGCTGCGCCGTCTGCAAGGCCTGCGCGGCGCTGCGGATCGATGCCAGCGGGTTGCGCAGCTCGTGCGACAGCACCGCCAGGAAGCGGTCCTTGGCCGCATCGGCGGCCTCCAGCGCGCCGTGTGCCGCTTCGCGCTGCCGCAGGGCTTCCACCAGTTCCGCCCGGCTCATTTCCAGCTGCTCCTGGGTTTGCCGCGCCCGGCTCTGGTCGCGCAGGATCTTGACGAAACCCACCACCGCGCCGCTGGCGAGCATGGGCATCAGCACGCCGCTGGCCCAGAAGGTGCTGCCGTCCTTGCGGCGGTGCAGCCGGTCGTCCATGGCACGGCCTTCCGTCAGCGCCTGGCGCACTTCGGTCTGCGGCGCGCCTCGGGCACGGTCGTCGTCCGTGAAGATGATGTCCGCCGGCTGGCCCAGCACCTCGGCTTCGGTGTAGCCCAGCAGCCGCTCGGCGCCCACGTTCCAGCGGGTCACCCGCAGTTGCGGGTCGGTGGAGAAGATGGCGAACTCGACCGCGTTCTCCACGATGAGGCGCAGTTGCTCTTCACTGCGGCTCAGGGCCTCTTCCGCCCGCTTGCGCTCGGTCACGTCGGTGCACATCACCAGCGCGGCATCCGCACGGCCCTGCACGTTGGACAGGCGGCTCACGCTGTTGAAAGTCCACAGCACCGAGCCATCCTTGCGCAGGCAGCGCTTTTCGACCTGGAACGGCTCGCCATGGCGGGCCAGTTGGTCGAACAGTGCGGCGCTTTGCGCCCGGTCGTCGGGGTGCACCACATCCAGCAGCGACATGCCGATGATCTCCGCCTCGGTATAGCCCAGCAGTTCGCGGTAGCTGCGGTTCGTGAACTCGATCCGGCCGTCCAGCGACACCTCCATCACCCCCGCGGCGGCCTGGCTGACGATGAGGCTGAAGCGCTCTTGCGATACGCGCAGCGCCTCCTGGCTGTGCTTGCGCTCGGTGATGTCCACGAAAGTCAGCACCACGCCGGCAATGCGGTCGTCCAGCGTGCGGTAGGGCAGGGCGCGCACCAGGAACCACTGGCCCCCGCCCTTGCCCACCTCCCGCTCCATCGGCACCAGCCGCTCGAGCACGCGGCGCGCATCGGCCGTCATTTCGGGGTAGTCGAGGTGCGTGGCCAGGTCGGACAGCGGGCGGCCGATGTCGGAGGGGATCAGCTTGAACAGCGTGACCGCCGAGGGCGTGAAGCGGGTGATGCACAGCTCGCGGTCCAGGAACACCGTCGCGATCGCGGTGGCATCCATCAGGTTGTGCATGTCGCTGTTGGAATGGCCCAGTTCATCGACCTTGGTCTTGAGCTCGTGGTTGACCGTGGTGAGCTCTTCGTTGATCGATTGCAGCTCTTCGCGGCTGGTTTCCAGTTCTTCCGTCGCCGAACGCAGCTCTTCGTTCATGGCCTGCAGCTCTTCGTTGCTGGCCTTGAGTTCTTCGGTGGAGACTTCGTACTGCTCGACCGTGTCGCGCAGGTGCAGCTTCATGCGCTCCAGTTCATGCTCGAGGTGCTGGGCGAGGGGCTCGGTGACGGCCGTTGCGCGCACCTGCACGTTCGGCACCGGCACGGCTGCCGATGCGGGCTGGATGATCACCAGCAGAAAGCCTGGCGCCATCTCGTGTACAGGCACAACACGCACCACCAGCGCGGTGTCGCTGCCGCCCTTGTCGATCTCCACGGGCGGTGTTTCCACGGCCATCTTGCGCTGGGTGGCCTGGTACAGCGCCGCACGCACTTCGATGCGCAGGTCTTCGTGGATGGCCCGCAGCAGATTGCGGCTGGGCTCGCCGCCCTGGAAGCGCAGATATTCGCCCGCGTTGGGCGAGAGGTGCACGATGTCGTGCTCGGCATCGATCAGCACCGAGGGCGGCGCGATCTTTTCCAGCAACCGGAAATGCAGGTCGCCCCAGCTGTTGGAACGGCCTTCCAGATGGGGCAGGTCGCGCGAGGTCGAGGGCGTCGCGGCGAACGCCGGGCCGGCGACCACTGGGCCGGATCGGGCCGAATGCTGGGCCTCCAGCGCCAGGGCCAGCGTGCCGGGGCCGGAGGGCACCGGCAGCCCGGCGCGCGGCGTGACCCGCTGGCTGTAGATGCGGTGCTTCTTGTCGAGCACGGCGAACAGGGGGCTGCTGTCTTCCACCGATTCGGAAGAGCCCAGGAACATCAGCCCGCCCGGCTTGAGCGAGAAGTGGAAGGTGTCGAACACCCGGTGCTGGGCGTTGCGGTTGAGGTAGATCAGCAGGTTGCGGCAGGTGACCAGATCGAGCCGCGAGAAGGGAGAGTCCTTGAGCACGTCGTGCACCGCGAACAGCACCATTTCGCGCACTTCGCGCCGCATGCGGTAGCCGCGGTGCTCTTTCATGAAGTACCGGCGCAGCCGCTCTTCCGACACATCGGCCTCGATGGCCGTGGGGTAGAACCCTTCGCGTGCGACGCTGATGGCTTCGTCGTCGAGGTCGCTGGCGAACACCTGGATCATCGGGGCCGCATCGATCTGCCGGGCGTATTCGCTCAGCAGGATGGCGATGGAATAGGCCTCTTCGCCAGTGGCACAGGCGGCCACCCACACGCGCACCGTGTCGCCGGGGCCCTTGCCGGCGAACAGGTCGCCGATGCGGGCCTCCAGCGCGGAGAAGCACTCGGGGTCCCGAAAGAAGTTGGTCACGCTGATGAGCAGGTCCTGCAGCAGCGCTCCGGCCTCGCCGGGCCGGGTGCGCAGGCAGTCGAGGTAGCCCTGCAGGTCTTCGATGCCGTTGACCTGCATGCGACGCCCGATGCGGCGCAGGATGGTGGCCCGCTTGTAGTAGGCGAAATCCCGCCCCGTGCGCGTGCGCAGGAAGATCAGCACGTCGCGCAAAGCGGCTTCGGTGGCCGTGCCCTGCGGCACGCGCTCTTCCAGCGGCTGGGGTCCATTTTCGGAGGGCAGCTTGATACGGCGTTCGCTGCGGTAGTAGTCCAGCAGCCGGTCGGGAATGCTGGCGGCGGGCAGCGTCCAGTCCACCATGCCGGTGGACAGGGCCGCGCGGGGCATGCCGCTGTGCTCGGCCTGGTCGGGGTCCTGCGCGATGGTCAGGCCGCCGCGCTCCTTGATGCGCTTGATGCCGATGGCGCCGTCGCCATCCAGACCGGAGAGCACGATGGCCGTGGCGTGCGGCCCGTAGGTGTCGGCCAGCGTGCGAAAGAAAAGGTCCACGGCCACATGGCGGTGGCGCTGCGTGGGCAACTCGGCCAGCTGCAGGAAGCCGTCGTAGGTGCGCAAGGCCTTGCCGGGCGGAATGACATACACCGTGTCGGCTTGCACCTTGCAGGTCTCCCGCACCTGCACGACCCGCATGGTGGTGGACCGCTGCAGGATCTCGGCCAGTTCGCTGTCGTGTTGTGGCGAGAGGTGCAGGATGACCACGAAGGCCAGCCCGGGGTTGGCAGGCATCGCCTGAAGAAAAGCCTGCAGGGCAGGGATGCCGCCCGCCGATCCCCCGATGCCGATGAGAGGCAGCATGTGGTATCCCCGCGTGGGCACCACGTTGTCCAGCGTTTCTGCCTCCCGTTCTTCGGCTTCGTCGGGATTGGTTTGCGGTTCATCCATGGTTCGATCTTTCTCGTGAGCGCCAATTATCGATGGCGGCAGCATCGATTCCATCCGGAAAAAGGCGCCGGATGGATGGCTTAGGGCACGCAGCATGCCCGGTTGGGCGTGGCATGTTTGTCCGTGTTTCTCGCACCCGGCAGTGGGATTGCGTGGGTGGGTGCGTGTACGCCTGGTGCGATGGTGACGCGGCGCTGTGCTGTGGGATGCCTGGTGCGTGATGCCTGCGCAATGGATCCAGGCATTCAGCGGCGGAGTCAAAGGCGCGCGGATGAAGGAGGGAGGCGGGCCATGGAGGCACCGGCTGAAGACCGTCACGGCTGAGTGCAGTCCCTGCAAGGCTGCCGCAGCAGCTGCACCGCAGCGCTTGCAGGTATCTGTGATGCTTTTGGGGCGTCAGGCGCCTGCGCCGTATTCCTTCAGCCGGTTGTAGAGGGTCTTCATGCTGATGCCCAGCATGGCCGCGGTCTGCTCGCGCCGCTGCCCGCAGTGCGCGAACGTGGCAAGGATCAGCAAGCGTTCCACCTCGGCCAGCGAACTGCCCAGCGGAATGCGCAGCTCTGCGGGGCTCGCCGAATCGCCAACTGGCGCTGCCATGGAAACTGCCGGAGCCTCCGCTTCGGACTGCATCGGCACCAGGTCGCGCGGCAGCCACCGTTCGGTCACGGGGCCTTCCTGCGTCATCACGAAAGCGCGCTGCAGCACGTTGCGCAGTTCGCGCACATTGCCGGGCCAGCGGTACTGCGACAGCCGCTCCAGCGCGGCGGGCGTGAGCGTCTTGCGCCCACCTTCGCGCGCTGCGATGTCGTCCAGAAAATGCTGTGCCAGTAGGGGCAGGTCTTCCAGCCGCTCGCGCAGCGGCGGCAGGTGCAGCGGAAACACGTTCAGGCGATAGAGCAGGTCTTCGCGCAGTGCTCCCTCGGCCACCGCCTGCGCCAGATCGCGGTTGCTGGCCGCCACGATGCGCACATCGGTGTGCCGTGCTTCGGTCGAGCCCACACGCATGAAAGTGCCGGTTTCGAGCACGCGCAAGAGCTTCACCTGCAGCTCCAGCGGCATCTCGGTGATTTCGTCCAGGAAGAGCGTGCCGCCGTTGGCCCGTTCGAAAAATCCCAGGTGCTGGCGCTCCGCGCCGGTGAAGCTGCCGCGCTCGTGGCCGAAGATTTCGCTTTCGATCAACTGGGGCGAAATGGCGCCGCAATTCACCGCCAGGAAAGGCCCCTCGCGGCGGCGGCTGAGGTCGTGCAAGGTGCGCGCGACCAGTTCCTTGCCCGAACCGCTTTCGCCGGTCACAAACACCGACACCGAAGTGCCGGCCACGCAGGCGATCTGCTCGTACACCTCGCGCATGATGGGCGAGCGCCCCAGCAGGTGGCCGAAGCGGCCCGTGGCCTCCCACTGCCGGCGCATGTCCTGGATTTCAGCTTGCAGCGTGGAAGGGGAGCGGGCCCGGGACAGCACCGCATGCAATCGCCGGGTATCCACCGGCTTGATCAGGTAATCGGCCGCGCCAAGGCGCAGCGCCTGGATCGAGGTATCGAGGCTGGCATGGCCCGTGATCAGCACCACCTCGGCGTAAGACAGCAACTCGGCTTCCTCGCACAACGACAAGCCATTGCCGTCTGGAAGCTGCAGGTCCAGCAGAACGATGTCCGGACGCTGCAGCGCGATCTGCCGGCGTGCATCCCTGAGCGAAGATGCTGTTGCGGCCGTGAATCCGCCTGTGTGCAACAGGCTCGCCAGCATGCGCGCGGAGTCTGCGTCGTCTTCGACGACCAAGGCATGGGCCATGCGGAACTCCCCAAGTAAGAATTTGAAAAAAGGGGAATTATTGGCGGGGATGGCCCAGCCGTCTGTAAACGAAAGTACGGCTCAGTGGCGGTCGTGGTCCATGCCTTGCGCGATGGCCCGTTGCCATTCGTTCCAATCAGCCCATGCATCGAAGCCAGCCCGTTTTGCCGCACCTTGATCCAATGCCGGCTGGCCGGCCGCTTCTGCAGGCGCAATGGCCACCATGCGCCCTGCATAACCCGCCTCGCGCGCGGCTTCTGCCAGCTGGCGCGCGGTGTCGGCGGGAGCGGCGTCCGCCACCACCAAGCCGGGAACGGTCTGCAACAGCACTTCCAGGGGGGGCTTTTTTTCCGAGTTTTCCAGGATGCGGTAACCCTGCAGCTCCAACGCGTGCGCCACCGCTTGCCGGTCGTCGGGATCGTTCATGGCCACCAGCACGGTGGAGTGCTGCTGCCTGGCGGGGCGTCTGGGCGCATCGTCCCAGCACGGCAGCCAGAGGGACGGGTTGCCGCCTTCGTCGGCCGCAGCGATGCGCCCGCCATGCAGTTCGATCACATCGTCGGCGAGCAGATCGAGCAAGCTCACATGGGTGCCTGTCAGCACACGGATATCGAAGGGTGGGCCTTTCCGTGCTTCGGGCGGCTGTTTCTGGTCGCCTTTGATCTGCAGACAGATTTCTTCGCCTTGTGCGGTGACCGAAAGGTCCATGCGCAGGCCCGACGCCGCGGCCTTCTTGGCCCGCAGGAAGATCTGCTCGATCGCCTTGCGCAGCAGGCGCGGGTCGGCCATGACGCGCAGGTTCGGGGCGATGTGCTGGGTGCACGAATCCCCGTCGACAGGGTCCAAAACGCTTTCCCACGTGGACCGCACCAGTTCCGAAAAATCCAGCGCCACGGCACGCAACGCCAGACGGCCTTCCCGGGCGGCGAGCACGTCTTGCAGGTCATCCACCATTTGCGAAAGGTGCCGCGTCTGGCGCACGGCGACCGCACAGGCTTCGCTTCGCACTTGCGTGTTGCTTCCCGCCAGCGAGATCACTTCGAGCGCAGCGGACAGCGCGCCCAGGGGGGTACGGAATTCGTGGCCCAACCCGGACATGGAAAGCGACGGTGCGTCGTAAGAGTGATTCGGCACCGGCGTGGATGTTGGGATGTTTTTCATGATGGCGGTGGCTGGAATGTCCATTCCTCAATAGCGCTTGCGGCTGTCGGGCATGCGGCATGCGGCGTGCCAGCCAGCGCTGCTGGCAAAGCATCGCGACAGCCGGCCGATTTTCCAAAACGGCAGCAATTGCCGCAATCTCTACCGTTTCGAAGCGTTGGCTACTGACCCGTTCCTCAGGGTTGTCCCTGGTTTTACGGCATTTCTGCGGCTTGCCGGCTGTCTCTGACTGATCTGTGTCTGTGGCATATGCCTTGCTTTAAAGCCTGGATAACCATCGACCAACGGACCTGCAATGAACCAGCTAAGCCTGAGTACCTCTGCTGCCCTCAGTCAGAGCGCCTCACCCCGTTTACAGCAAGCGGTGCGCCTGCTGCAGATGTCTTCACAGGATTTCGCGCGCGCCGTGCGTGAGGCTTTGGAGACCAATCCGTTGTTGGAATCGGATGAGGCAGAAGCGTTGCCGGATGTGCCCGCAATGCCGTTGAGCGATTGGAGCCTGTCCGGCGGAAGCGGTTCGGTGAGCTTCTCCGATGCGGATGGCGAGAGTGCGTGGGAGCGCTCAGCAGTACCCGTCTCGTTGCGCGCCCATCTGCACGGCCAGCTGGCTCTGCTGCGGCTTCCGGACCGAGACCTGCTGCTGGCGCGGGCGGTGGTGGAATCGCTGGATGATGATGGCTACCTGCGTGGCGGAATCGAAGAGATCGAAGAAGCGGTCGAGGCGATGGCGCTGTTGCCGAAGCCGGATGCCGATGAAATCCGCATCGCGTGGCGCCGCGTGCAGGCGCTGGACCCTGCAGGCGTGGCCGCCACCGATCTCCAGCATTGCCTGCTGTTGCAGTTGCACACGATCGACTGCGGTGAGACCCGCGATCTGGCGCGGCGCGCGATCGAAAGCCATCTGAAGGCTGTCGCGCTGCGTGATCCCTCGCGGCTGTCGGCAGCATTGGGCGTGTCGCGCGATCAGGCCGCTGCGGTGTGCGCGCAGATTCGCACGCTGAACCCCAGCCCGGGCCAGGCTTTTCAGCAAGACGATGTGCCCTTCGCGGTGCCCGATGTGCTCGCGGTGCGCAGCGGCAGAGGATGGCAGATGGTGCTGAACGATGCCGTCATGCCGCGCCTTCGCGTGCACTCCGCCTATGCAAGGATGTTCCAGCAGCGCAAGCGCAGCGCAGAAAGTGCTGCGCTCAGCGCCTGCCTGCAGGAAGCCCGCTGGCTGGTCGGCAATGTGTCGCAGCGCTTCGCGACGATTCTTGCCGTGGCCCGCGCGATCGGGCGGCATCAGCAAGCCTTCTTCGAATACGGCCCGCTCGCGCTCAAGCCGTTGAAGCTGCAACAGATCGCGGAGGAGGTGGGGGTGCATGAATCCACGGTATCGCGCGTGACCAACAACAAGTTCATCGCCACGCCGTTCGGCCTGCACGAACTCAAGTACTTTTTCTCGCGCGGCCTGTCCACCCGCAATGGCAACAGTTGCGCGCCGGCTGCGGTCAAGGAACTCGTTGCCGAACTGATTGCCGCCGAGTCGCCGTCGCATGCTTTGTCCGACGCCGAGATCGCCGGCCTGCTGGCCCAACAGGGGTTTTCGGTGGCCCGGCGGACAGTGACCAAATACCGGCAAGCCCTGCGGATTTCTGCGGCGCCTGAACGGCATAAAAGCGCGTGATCGAACAACCGCCGCCCACTTTCGCGCCGCTGCGATGCGACGAGAAAATCTAAGGGTTGGAGTGTTTGAACCAGCGGTGATGCAGCAAGGAAATTTTTGCGGCATCGAAAAGGCTTTTACCGGCGTTAACGCGCCTACAGCGCTGCTACTGCCTGAAAACGCGCAAAACACTTACTTTGGATTGGGCATGTCGATTGCCTCCTATCCCATACGCCCGATTCGTCACGGGCCCGGGACGCTCCCCTCCATGGGAGCTTATTCAAGGAGTATCCAGATGGCCAACCAAGCCAACCAAGCCGACCCGTCCAACGCACCTCGACGCAGTCGTGGTTTCGCCGCCATGGACCCGGAAAAGCAGCGAGCAATTTCGAGCAAGGGAGGGCAGGCCGCCCATCAGAAAGGCACTGCGCACGAGTTCACCTCGGAAGAGGCTCGCGCTGCAGGGGCCAAGAGCCATGGCAGCCGCAATGCCGCCCGCACGGGCGGTGGGGCATCCACCCGTGGCGGCAGCAGCGAGCAGCACGCAGCTGCGGGAAGCCAGAGCCATATGGGCCGTTGATGGATGGCAGGGCGCGGCGCACAGCTTTAGCAGCTGTGTGCTGCATCTGCTGCCCTGCCAGACCCGTGGAGCGCCTTCAGCCGAACGGTGATCGACAGTGCCCGGCTGTCATCCCGCCGGCCGGCTGAAGGCCTTGCTCTAGTGCCTGCCGGTCAGGCACGCCGCTTGCCCTATCGATGCATTGCAGATGCAAAAGCCTGGTTGCGATGGTTTCGCAAACAGGGATGCATCTGGTGCATTCATAAAGGCATTTTCGATGAGCAATTACCCCACCCGGGCCCCGCGCCATCGCGGGCTCTTTCAGCAGTTCTCTCCCCTCAATCTGGCTCCGGCATGGGAGCAATACAGCGTGGTCAAAGTGCGTGGCGTGCGAACCATCGCGTTGAGCGGGCATGCCGCCTATTCCAATTCAGGATGGACCGTGGAGCAGGCCGTGGGCTGCATCGAACTCGTCGGCGCCAAGGTGGCGGGGCTGGGACCGATGCTGCTGATCGGCTTCACGCTGGGCGACCCCGTGGAGCCTGCCGGGTTTGAACTGACCGACACCGATGCCATCGGCACGCTGGTGCTGCCTGCGCACTGCTTTTCTGCCTACCTGGCCCTTGCCACCGGCGCGAATGCGCACTTTCGCATTGGCGGCGATGGACGGCTGAATGCGGTCGGCACCGATCCTTCGATGCTTCAACTGCCTGCGCCGATGTAGGCCTTATTCGGCCCAGCCTTCGCTGATGAAGAGTCGGGTCGCCAGCAGCCCTGTGGACGTCCAGTGGGTGGCCGGCGACAGATGGGCCGCAAGAAGTTGCCGCCGCGCATCCCCCTCCAGCGATTGAAGGCGTTCTTTGAACCGGCTGAGTTCCGGGTCCAAGGTCGGCTCTGTGGCACTTGCCGTGTGGGCACCTGCCCGGTGGCGAGCCAGGGCCCTGAACGACGGCAATCGGCGCGTCTGGTTCGCGGAGGCAGGCTGTGCGTAGTCTTGCCCGTCGCGGCTGTCGTCACCGCGGATCCAGTCATGGATCACCTGCAGTTCATAGGGAGTGAAAACGCCAAACATCTCGGCACGCTCGCCCTGCAGCAGATTCCAGAACCGGCTCTGCGTGACGGGAGCACCCAGCTTGATCCACCCGCTTGCCTCGAGAGCATCCAGCAGCGCATCGACATCGCCTTGCGGGCCGAGCCACTCATTCACGGTGTGGCCACCAATGCGGCAGTAGTCCGAATGCATGCCGGCTCCTGCGGGAGCCTTGCGCTCGAAGATTCTGACCACCTCGGCTCTGACATCGAAGGCTTCGATGACTTCGCGCGTACCGCGTCCCAACTCGCCCAATCTGGCGCCTGCCTGCACGCGCTTCCAGAAGTTTTCCGGGTCGGCCTGTACTTCCAGCATTTTCAATACGGCTTCGCAGGCTTGCCATGCATGCCCGCTGTCGCTGTTGTCTACCGTCACGTGGAGCGTGAAGTAGTAGGGGTCGATGCCTAGCTCGTTGAGTTCATAAGCGGTGATGAGCAAATGCAAAGGCAGTTGTTCGTAACCCAGGTTGAAACCGATCACCTCTGGCAGAAACTGCTCCGCATTCCATCCCAGGGCGAGCTGCACCGCGCCCTGCAGATAGTGGACGTCGTCGAGCGCTAAGTCCTGCTGCAAGCCATGCCGACGCATCAGTTGCCGATAGAGCGTCACATGGTTCTTGTGCGGCACGCCATCGCCCAGTTCTTCCAGATAGGTCTGCAGCAAAGGCCGCAGCCGTTCGCTGGCCGGATGGAGTGCGATGCCGTAAAGCCAGGAGCCGTCCACCAATTTCGTAGGTGCCACCGCCGCCAGGAAGTGCAGCGCATGCGCGCGATTGCGAAAGTATTGGCGCTCGCCCCCTGCGCGCCGTGCATCCAGATAGCTTTGATAACGCTGGGCCACCGACTGCGCGTTGTCTCGGGACCAGGCGTTCAAGTCCTGCGGCTCGTCGCAGAGGCCGCACGGCGTGTCTTTGCTTTCTTCGATGAGCTGGCGCAGCCATTGCGCGCTTTGCTCTCGGGCTTGTGCCGTCGGGACGGGTGTCAGCAGCGACTCGTAAAGCTGGCGATAAGGGCTTGCGGGTGCGGCCAACGGTTCGTTGGCCAAGCGATCGGCTGAACTGGCAATGGACGGGCTGAGAGCGTTGAGCGGTTGGAGTTTTTGCGCGAGCATTTGGTAGCGGTGGGCTGAATGAATGAATTCATGCTGCGGCGCGGGGTGCGCACGAGCTACCTCCAGATGGCGCAACACCCGGTCGGCGAGGTCCTACGCCATCTCTGGTGCGCCTTGCAGCCATCCCCACGAGCGCAGCCGCTGCAACTCGCCGCCCGACAACCGCGCACCGATGTCTGTGCGATACCGCAGGTTGGGCACCAGCACTTTGCGCACCAGTTCGAGCGCTGCCCGATTGGCGTCGGCAACCGTAACGCCCAGGCCCGTGGCAACACCCAGGTATCCGCACGAGCCGCTGGCCACCAGCTGACCCTCGCGCAACGCTACTTCGGCGAAATGGAGGTGCTCGCGCTGCTGCGCTGTCATGGCAGGATCGAGAAAGATCGGCAGGCCTTTCGACAGCGCCGCATAGCCGTGCCGGTAAGGGAAGGGCGGAACCGTGAGTACCACGCCGCAAGCGAAGCCATCTTTGGTGCCGAAACGCAGGCTGTCCCGGCGAAGCATTCGGCGAAAGATGGTTTCCCATGGGTCGGTGTGCAGCGCCTCGCAGATCGCAAAGCCCGGGTAGCCGAACCGACAGGTGAATTCCAGGGGCCACAGCCCGTTCTCATTCGCGATGAGGTTGATGTTGATGTAGCCGCAGTAGCCGCCCTCACGCAACATCGGCGCCAACGGGCGAAGCACCGTTTCGTACAGGCGCCCGCTTTGGCGATAACTAACGATGGTGCCCATCTCGCCAGTGAGTTCACCCAGATCGCCCGGGAAAAAGCGTTTGTGCTCGAAATCGACGCACACCGGCTCGAGGAAATCATGGCCGTTGAAGTAGCCACCAACGCCCACCTCGATGCCGTCGATGAAATCCATCAGAACGAAATCGATGGCTTCCGTGCCAGCTTCTACTGTGGCGTTTCGCTGGCCGGCGTACATGGACAACAGGGCGTTCACGTCAGCACCATCGCGGGACTGCCCCACATAGTTGCGCGTGCGCTCGCTGGATGCACCGTTGAATTTCAAGACATACCGCGCGGGACGCCGCAGCAGAAAAGAAATGCCCGCTTCGTAGCTGGTGAACCGATGGCATTGCGCAACTTGCAAGCCCGCGGCTTTCAGCACGTCTTGTCCGAATGTACGGTCTGCTTCCAGACGGTCACCCAACGCGCTGCCACCAATGACTTGAAAGCCTTCGGCGCGCAATGCGTCCTGCAATTCGCCCTGGGTGGCGGACTCGAACAGGACCATGCCATCGTCTCCGGCGGCTTTGACCCAGCCCAGCTCGGTGTCCCATCCTTGCGCCCGCTGCAGGATGCCTTCGAAAACGTCATGGCAGGCGGGGTCTTCGATCACCACCCGGACCTCATGGCCCCGGCGCTGCAGCCCTTCGTACATGGCGGCCAGATCATTGGTCTGGCCAATGCCCAGAAATCTCATGCCCCGGGCCTTTGCACCACCATGCCCACAGCGGCGATGCGGTCCGCATCCGCGTAAGCGTGCCGCTCCAGTTCTTCGCCGAACACGTCGGGGTCGATCTCTTCGTAGTGCACGGTGAAACCCCGCTCTGTCGCATGGACGGTGACGGCTTCTTGAAAAGCATCCCGTCCATTCACGATGGTCGAGCCGGTATAGAGCAACAGGCGGCCGTTCGGCGCCAGCCGGTCGAGGCTTTCCTTCACGATGCGCTCAGACAGAGCTTCTCCGAAGCGGCCCCCGCCGTGCCGGTAGGTGCGCGATGCATCGTCCAGCAAATAGGGCGGGTTGGAGACGATGAGATCGAAGGCGCCTGAGACATTGGCAAAAAGATCGCTTTGAATGCAGCGTGCCGAGGCGCAGTTGGCATTGGCTGCGTTGGCTTGGGCGTGCAGCAGGGCACGAGGGTTGATATCGGCCAGCACGACCTCGCAGGTCGTCGGTTCAGTCCTCACGGTTCTCGCTGCCACCAGCCCCCCGGGGCCAGCGCCGCAACCCATGTCGACAATGCGCGCCGCTTCCTTCAAGGGTTGCGCGTTCAATTGGTTTCGAATGAAGGCAGCGAAACGGTAGGTGTCGGGTCCGAAGAAAACCGCATCTTCCTGAACGGTTGGAAATGGGGAGTGTGCGAATAGCAAGCCGTCGAGCGAACTGAATCGCACATTGCTCTGCAACATGCTTTTGGGGCTGGGCTTCAGCCAGTGGCTCTCCAACAGAGATGCCGTCAAATCGGTGGGAAGCAGGTGCTGCGGAAAAGGTCGGTTCCATCCGAAGGCATCGCGCAGGTCTGACGAGCGGGGATCGTGCGTTCTCGCGAGCACCCGCTGATGCGTCAGAGGCGTTACCGCCGTGAAACGATAGCCTGCTTGCGACAACCATCGGCCGAGCCACTGAAGGCTGTGTTCAATGGGCTGGGCATGGGGTGAAATCATCGATGTTCTGCTGTGCTTGTTTGGTTTTTTTGGGCGTTGAGGGCAAGTGTCAGGCAGGAATCGCGGGTGGGATGCGGGAGGCAGACATCCATGAAAAGCATCCGAAGCCGATCACCGAGTTGCTCACCAGCCATGCACCTTGCTGATAAAGCTGCAGCGCTCGCCGCGAGTCCGACATTTGCACGGCCCAGAGCTTGCCAGCAGGGTCGGTCCACAGAACGCGTGCGTCCACATCCGCCAACCGCTGAAAGGCCACGGCCGCCGTGGTCCCAGGGCTGAAGAGCACGAGCACTTCAGTGTCCTGCCCCGAAGGCAGCAGGGAAATGGGCGCGGCCACCGCCACGGCAAGTGCCAGCGCGGCAGACGCTTTAGCGCGGTGTCCATGTTCTGCCGATGGCGGGCTGCGACGAAACCACCATCCCGTCACCAGCGGAAGGATGCCGAACGCGATCAGCCAGAGCAGATCCCAAAAAAGCGGGTTGAGAGAATCGTCCCTCACGCGGTGAATGCCGAGAATCCAGTGCGACAGCACGGCATCGATCACATGCCAGGCGCCGAAGCCGATCATGGCGTTGCCCCAGAGCAGGCGGCCACTGGCGGGCGGCGCGTGCACCGTGCGGCTCTTCCAAAGAAGGAACAACCCCAGCGCCCCGATCACATACATGAGTGCGTGGAACAGCCCGTCCGCCAGAATCTGCACACGGATGTCTTGCACCATGGCTGATTCGACACGGCTCAAAAGGTGGTGCCATTGCAGGATCTGGTGCAGCAAGATGCCATCGAAAAAGCCTCCCAGGCTGAAGCCGAGGAGGTAGCCGGACCAGTTCATTCGGCGAAACGCAGCAGTCATTGCCAGCACTTCTTTCTGTTGAGATGGCGCTGCCTTGGCCAAAATGGGAGGCGCAGCCGGTGACAACGCCGCAATTTTTCAGGGACTTTTTATGGTTGCGGTGTAGGACAAACGAGCCTGCTCAGCAGATGCCGAATTCACTGCTGCGAGTGAAAGATCGATGACTGGCGTGCCCTGCAGCCTTGATGGAAGAGGGTGAATGGCCCCGGATCGGTTGGGGAGGCTCTGCCACTGAGGCTACAATTGGAGGCTTTCCCGCAAAAACGTCGCCCGGCAGCAACCAAAGCAATCCCCCAAAAAGCAGTAGTCTTCAGGAATTTTGTTCCTGCGGACTCCGGGCGACCCGTAACCATTCGGAGAACCCAGTGCTTTTGTCTCTAAAGGGATCCTTCCCGCCCGCCATCCTGGCGCTCGCAGACGGCACGGTCTTTATCGGCAATTCGATTGGTGCCACCGGCACCACGGTCGGCGAAGTGGTGTTCAACACCGCCATCACCGGCTACCAGGAAATCCTCACCGACCCGAGCTACTGCCAGCAGATCGTCACCTTGACGTATCCGCACATCGGCAACTACGGCGTCAACACCGAGGACATCGAAGCCGACAAGGTCCATGCTGCAGGCCTGATCATCAAGGACCTGCCTCTGCTGGCCAGCAATTTCCGCAGCACCGAAACGCTTTCGCAATATCTGGTGCGCGAGAAAACCGTCTCCATCGCCAACATCGATACGCGCAAGCTCACGCGCATCCTGCGCACCCACGGAGCGCAGAACGGCACCATCGTCGGTCTGGCGGCTGGCGAATCGGTCACGCAGGCGCGCATCGACGAAGCCCTGGCTGCCGCCAAGGCCGCACCCAGCATGAAGGGCCTGGACCTGGCCCAGGTCGTCAGCACACCCACGGCCTACCCGTGGGACCAGACCGAGTGGAAGCTCGGCTCGGGCTACGGCACGCTGGACGCCCCGCGATTCCACGTGGTGGCCTATGACTACGGCGTGAAGAAAAACATCCTGCGCATGCTGGCCGAGCGCGGCTGCAAGCTGACGGTGGTGCCGGCCAAGACGCCCGCCGCCGAAGTGCTGGCAATGAAACCCGATGGCGTGTTCCTCTCCAACGGCCCTGGCGATCCAGCGCCCTGCGATTACGCCATTGAAGCCACGCGGCAGATCATCGATGCCGGCGTGCCCACGTTCGGAATCTGCCTGGGGCACCAGATCATGGCTCTGGCCAGCGGCGCCAAGACGTTCAAGATGGACAACAGCCACCACGGTGCAAACCATCCCGTGAAAGACCTGGACAACGGCCGCGTCAGCATCACCAGCCAGAACCACGGTTTCGCGGTGGAGATGGAGTCATTGCCCGCCACCTTGCGCCCGACGCACATCAGCCTGTTCGATGGAACGCTCCAGGGCCTGGAACGCACCGATCAGCCTGCGTTCTGCTTCCAGGGCCACCCTGAAGCCTCGCCCGGCCCTCACGATATCGCCTACCTGTTTGACCGCTTCACCGCGCTGATGGAGAAGAAATAATGCCGAAGCGCACAGACCTCAAATCGATTCTCATCATCGGTGCCGGCCCGATCATCATCGGCCAGGCCTGCGAATTCGACTACTCGGGTGTGCAGGCCTGCAAGGCCCTGCGTGAGGAAGGCTACAAGGTCATCCTGATCAACAGCAATCCTGCGACGATCATGACCGATCCCGCGACGGCCGATGTGACCTACATCGAACCCATCACGTGGCAGACCGTCGAGAAGATCATCGCGAAAGAGCGCCCTGACGCCATCCTTCCCACGATGGGTGGCCAGACCGCGCTGAATTGCGCGCTCGACCTGTGGCGCAACGGTGTGCTGCACAAGTACAAGGTCGAATTGATCGGCGCCACGCCGGAGGCCATCGACAAGGCCGAAGACCGGCTCAAGTTCAAGGATGCGATGACGCGCATCGGCCTGGGCTCGGCGCGGTCGGGCATTGCACACACCATGGACGAAGCGTGGGCCGTGCAAAAGACGGTCGGCTTTCCAACGGTGATCCGCCCCAGCTTCACGCTGGGCGGCACGGGCGGCGGCATCGCCTACAACCCCGAAGAGTTCGAAACCATCTGCAAGCGTGGCCTGGAGGCGTCGCCCACCAACGAGCTGCTGATTGAAGAATCCCTGCTCGGCTGGAAAGAGTACGAGATGGAAGTGGTTCGCGACAAGGCGGACAACTGCATCATCATCTGCTCGATCGAAAACCTCGACCCCATGGGCGTGCACACGGGTGACTCGATCACCGTGGCACCGGCGCAGACGTTGACCGACAAGGAATACCAGATCATGCGCAATGCATCCCTTGCGGTGCTGCGCGAGATCGGGGTGGACACCGGTGGCTCCAATGTGCAGTTCTCGGTGAACCCGAAGGACGGCCGCATGATCGTCATCGAGATGAATCCGCGGGTGTCTCGGTCGTCCGCACTGGCATCGAAGGCGACGGGCTTCCCGATTGCCAAGGTGGCAGCGAAGCTGGCTGTGGGATATACGCTCGACGAGCTCAAGAACGAAATCACGGGCGGTGCAACCCCCGCGTCGTTCGAGCCATCGATCGACTACGTGGTCACCAAGATTCCGCGTTTTGCCTTCGAGAAATTCCCCACCGCCGACAGCCGGCTGACCACGCAGATGAAGTCGGTCGGCGAGGTCATGGCCATGGGGCGCACGTTCCAGGAATCGTTCCAGAAGGCCCTGCGCGGCCTCGAAGTGGGCGTGGACGGCATGAACGAAAAGACGCAGGACCGCGAGCTGCTCGAAAAGGAACTGGGCGAGCCCGGTCCTGAGCGCATCTGGTACGTGGGCGATGCGTTCGCGATGGGCCTGTCGGTCGACGAGGTGCATGACCTCACCAAGATCGACAAATGGTTCCTGGTGCAGATCGAAGAGATCGTGAAGATCGAACTCGATCTGGACAAGCTCGTGGAAGAGAAGGGCGATGGCGCACTGGCAGCCATCGATGCCGACACGCTGCGTGCGCTGAAGAAAAAAGGCTTCTCCGACCGCCGCCTGGCCAAGCTGCTGAAGATTCAGGAAAAGGCCGTTCGCGAAGCACGCCGTGCCCTCAACGTGCGCCCCGTGTACAAGCGGGTGGACACCTGCGCTGCCGAGTTCGCGACCAATACGGCCTACATGTATTCGACCTACGAGGACGAGTGCGAGGCCGCTCCGACCAACAACAAGAAGATCATGGTGCTGGGCGGTGGCCCGAACCGCATCGGCCAAGGCATCGAGTTCGACTACTGCTGTGTGCATGCCGCACTCGCCATGCGCGAGGACGGGTACGAGACCATCATGGTCAACTGCAATCCGGAGACGGTTTCGACCGACTACGACACGTCAGACCGGCTGTATTTCGAGCCGCTCACGCTGGAAGATGTGCTGGAGATCGTGGACAAGGAAAAGCCGACTGGCGTGATCGTGCAGTACGGCGGTCAGACGCCCCTCAAGCTGGCCTTGGGCCTCGAAGCCGAAGGCGTGCCGATCATCGGTACCAGCCCGGACATGATCGATGCGGCGGAAGACCGTGAGCGCTTTCAGAAGCTGCTCAACGACCTGGGCCTGCGCCAGCCTCCCAACGCCACGGCGCGAACCGAGCCGGAAGCGCTGGAAAAAGCGGCAGCGTTGGGCTACCCCCTGGTCGTGCGGCCTAGCTATGTGCTGGGCGGCCGGGCCATGGAGATCGTGCACGAGCAGCGGGATCTGGAACGCTACATGCGCGAAGCCGTCAAGGTGAGCAACGATTCACCCGTTCTGTTGGACCGCTTCCTGAATGATGCGATCGAATGCGACGTCGATTGCCTGCGCGACCCTGAAGGCAAGGTCTTCATCGGTGGCGTGATGGAGCACATCGAGCAGGCTGGCGTGCACAGCGGCGATTCCGCCTGTTCGCTGCCCCCGTACTACATCAGCAAGGCCACGGTCGATGAGCTCAAGCGCCAGACCGCTGCCATGGCCGAAGGCCTGAGCGTCATCGGCTTGATGAACGTGCAGTTCGCCATCCAGGAAAAGGATGGGAAAGACGTGATCTATGTGCTGGAAGTGAATCCACGCGCCTCGCGAACGGTTCCTTTCGTCAGCAAGGCCACGGGCATCCAGTTGGCCAAGGTGGCCGCACGCTGTATGGCGGGCCAGACGTTGGCCAGCCAGGGGATCACGCGCGAAGTCACGCCACCGTATTTCAGCGTGAAGGAAGCGGTGTTCCCGTTCGTCAAGTTCCCGGGCGTGGACACGATCCTCGGTCCGGAGATGAAGTCGACCGGCGAGGTGATGGGCGTGGGCAAGACGTTCGGCGAGGCCTTCGTGAAGAGCCAGCTCGGAGCGGGCACGAAGCTGCCCACCTCCGGCAAGGTGTTCCTCACGGTGAAGAACAGCGACAAGCCGCGTGCGGTGGACATTGCCCGGCAACTCGTTGCAATCGGCTTCGACCTCGTCGCCACCAAGGGCACGGCGGCGGCTATTTCGGAGGCCGGCGTGCCCGTAACGGTCGTGAACAAGGTGACTGAAGGCCGCCCGCACATCGTGGACATGATCAAGAACGACGAGATCGTCATGGTCATCAATACGGTGGAAGAACGGCGCAATGCCATTGCCGATTCACGCGCGATCCGGACGAGTTCGCTGCAGGCTCGCGTCACGACCTTCACGACCATTTTTGGCGCCGAGGCCGCGGTGGAAGGCATGAAGCATCTGGAACACCTCGAGGTCTATTCCTTGCAGGAATTGCATGCGCAATTGACAGCCTGAGTGCACAGTCGGGTTAAGCGTCCAGCCGATACAAACGCGGCATAATCGCACCTGAACAGAGACCGCCGCGCGGCAACGCGCGGCGGTTTCCTTTTGGGGCGTTCGCTTGTGCATTCATGGTTGCGCAAGGCGCCAGGAGGGCCGCGCGTGGCGCGGCGTCGAATTGAACGTGGAGACAGATTCAATGGCCACCATTCCCATTACCAAGCGCGGCGCTGAAAAGCTTAAGGAAGAGCTGCACCGCCTGAAAACCGTAGAGCGTCCCTCCGTGATCAACGCGATCGCCGAAGCGCGTGCACAGGGCGATCTGAGCGAAAACGCCGAGTACGAAGCCGCCAAGGATCGTCAGGGCTTCATCGAAGGCCGCATCCAGGAAGTCGAGAGCAAGCTCTCTGCCGCACAGATCATCGATCCAACCACGCTCGACGCGGGCGGCAAGGTGGTTTTCGGCGCCACGGTGAAGCTGGAAGACGAAGAGTCCGGCGATGCGGTCACCTATCAGATCGTGGGCGAAGACGAGGCCGACCTGAAGCTGGGCCTGATCAACGTGTCGAGCCCGATCGCTCGCGCACTGATCGGCAAGGAAGAGGGCGACACCGCCGAAGTGCAGGCCCCGGGCGGACTTCGCCGGTATGAAGTGGTGGGCGTGAGCTACCTCTGAACCCAGCAGCGCTGCCATGTTCGACCGTTTGCCCGTGATCGCCTCAGCCCTTTGGTGGGGCAGCCTGTCCGCAATCGGGTTCTTGGCAGTGCCATTGCTGTTCGTGCACCTGCCAACGCCAGCATTGGCAGGCAACATGGCGGCGCGTCTGTTCGAAGCGCAGACCTTCGTGTCGATCGGTTGCTGCGCCAGCCTTCTGTTGTTGTCGAAAAGACGGCATGCCGAGGCTCAGGAGGCCTGGGCGCAGTCGGCGCTGGTCTTCGTGATTGGGGGCCTTTTGCTGGCCCTGCTGGTGCAATACGGCGTATCGCCGCGCATCGTGGCCCGGCAGGACTTGCGCCTTTGGCACACCGTGGGCACCGTCATGTATGCGGTGCAATGGTTGTGTGCCCTGGCCGTGCTTTGGCGCACTGCACGGCGCTAGCCAGATTCAACCGGCGCCATCCGCTGCGTCCGTCATTCCTTCCAATGCTCGCCCACCCAGGCTGCAGGTTCGATATGTCGAAAACGCCTGTTCCGGCGCCCCGCCAGAGCGTCGGGAGGATTGCATTCCCCATGGAAAATCACAATGCGTGCTTGTGGCGGCACGGTCGGCGGCTTCCAATAGTTGGTAGGCCAAGTGGGAATGCAGTGGTATTTGAAGCTTGGGCACCAGCCTGACGGCCAATACCGAAGCTTGCCCTGCTGGTGCAGGAAGTCTGAAAGGTAGGCCTGCTCGTTTCGGAATTTCTGACGGACCAGATCGAAATGCCCACGAAAGTATTCGAGGACATCGGGGTGTGCTCCGATTTCGAAACGATAGACCGAAGAGTTGCCGGTGACGCGCCAGGGCCGCTTGTAGTCGTGAATGATCAGAAACTCGCCGGGCTCTTCGAAGAATCCGTCCAGGCTACCTGTCACGACCACATCCACGTCCAGGAACAGTGCGGTCCCTGAGAGGCCATGCAAATCGGCGCCGAACGTGGCCAGCTTCGTCCAGCCCCGTTCAGGAATGCCGGCGGGCAAGTCCAATGGCGGAATGGGGAGGCAATGCACTTCAGGGCGAATGCCCGCCGTGTCGTCCGTCAGGCAGACGAAACGAAAGTCACCGCTCAGATGGCGGCGCACCATGGCATAGAGCCGATTCACATATTCGGGGCCGTATTTGGTGCCCCATTTCATGCAGATCACATGGCGCTCTTGCGCCCCGGCGGAGCCCATCAATCGGCCTGGCGCTTCTTGATGGATTTTTGCTTGGGTTTCGCGCGCTTGATCTGGCCACCCGGTGTGAGACGCTGGTTGCCCAATACGCGCAATTGCTTCACCTCAGGGCGCTGGCCGCCGCGTTTGCTGAACTTGAGCACCTTCACATCGCGAGGACCAGGCATGCGGTCTTCGTCGACGGCGCGCTCCTTGGAAGGCTGTGGGCGCCAGAGGATCAGCAACTTGCCGATATGCTGGATGGGTGCTGCATTGAGCTCGTCTGCCAGCTTCTGATAAATCTGCTCGCGCGATGCGCGGTCGTCGCTGAAAACGCGCACTTTGATCAACCCGTGCGCATTGAGCGCGGCGTCGATTTCTTTTTGCACAGCGGCTGTCAGCCCATCGCCGCCAATCAGAACCACAGGGTCCAGGTGGTGGGCATTGGCGCGGTGTTCCCGGCGCTCTGCGGGAGTCAATTGAATTTGGGGCATGGCCGTATTATCGAGGCAGGATGAAAACAAACACGAAAAGCAAGAAGGTGAACAAGGCGTGGTTGCATGACCACGTCAACGACACCTACGTCAAACTGGCCCAAAAGGACGGCTACCGTGCCCGTGCGGCCTATAAGCTCAAGGAGATCGATGAGCAGTTGGGGCTGATCAAGCCCGGGCATACGGTGGTTGACCTCGGCTCGTCGCCGGGGGCCTGGAGCCAATACCTTCGGCGGCGCATGTCGCCTGGCGGTGCGGCGGTCGGCCAACTGAATGGCACCATCATCGCTCTGGATCTGTTGCCCATGGAGCCCATCGAGGGCGTGGTCTTCTTTCAGGGCGATTTTCGGGAAGACGAGGTCCTTGCGCAACTGCAGCAGGCCGTCCAGGGTCGGCTGGTCGATGTGGTCGTGTCCGATATGGCGCCGAATCTGTCCGGTGTGGGGTCTGTGGATTCCGCGCGCATTTCCCATCTGATCGAATTGGCGGTGGATTTTGCCGTGCAGCACCTCAAGCCGGAAGGCACGCTGGTGGTCAAACTGTTCCATGGCAGCGGATACGAACAGCTCGTGCAGCTTTTCAAGGACACCTTCAAGGTGGTCAAGCCCATGAAGCCCAAAGCTTCACGGGACAAATCTTCTGAGACATTTCTCGTCGGCATGGGGCTGAAAAAGCAGCTTTGAATCGGTCGTTCGTTGCGACACAGCCGGCCCTTTTCACCGTCATTGGGGCTTTCATGAGGTTGACCATGGCCCCTGATGGGGTAAATCGCATGGCTGCCTACCTTGAAACGCCTAAAATGCACCCTAAATGCGCTAGGACGTTTCCATGACACGTTCATGGCGTTATCCCTCTTGCTTCTGGAGCCCCGCTTGAACAATCAGTGGTTTTCAAAAATTGCCGTGTGGCTGGTCATTGCCATGGTGCTTTTTACGGTGTTCAAACAGTTCGACACCCGTTCTGGCGCCAGCGCGGGCTCGGTCGGCTATTCGGAATTCCTGGAAGAGGTGCGCAGCAATCGCATCAAGAGCGCCACCATCCAGGAAGGGCAGGGCGGTACCGAAATCGTGGCGACCACCACCGATGACCGCAAATTGCGCACTACCGCCACCTACTTGGACCGTGGCTTGGTGGGCGACCTGATCAACAACAACGTCAAGTTCGACGTCAAGCCGCGTGAAGAGGGCTCCCTCCTCATGACCCTGCTCGTGAGCTGGGGCCCCATGCTTCTGCTGATCGGCGTGTGGGTGTACTTCATGCGCCAGATGCAGGGTGGCGGCAAGGGCGGTGCGTTCAGCTTTGGCAAGAGCAAGGCCCGCATGCTGGACGAGAACAGCAACCAGGTCACGTTCGCTGACGTCGCAGGCTGCGATGAAGCCAAGGAAGAAGTCAAGGAAGTGGTCGATTTCCTGAAGGACCCGCAGAAATTTCAAAAACTCGGCGGTCGCATTCCCCGCGGTTTGCTGCTGGTGGGCCCTCCTGGCACGGGTAAGACCCTGCTGGCGAAATCCATCGCTGGCGAAGCGAAGGTGCCTTTCTTCAGCATTTCGGGTTCGGATTTTGTGGAAATGTTCGTGGGCGTGGGCGCTGCGCGTGTTCGCGACATGTTCGAAAACGCCAAGAAGAATGCACCCTGCATCATCTTCATCGACGAAATCGATGCGGTCGGCCGCCAGCGTGGTGCTGGCCTGGGTGGTGGCAATGACGAGCGCGAACAGACCTTGAACCAGATGCTGGTCGAGATGGACGGGTTCGAAACCAATCTCGGCGTGATCGTGGTGGCTGCCACCAATCGCCCTGACATCCTGGATGCCGCTCTGTTGCGCCCCGGCCGTTTCGACCGCCAGGTGTATGTGACCCTGCCGGACATCCGTGGCCGCGAACAGATCCTCAACGTGCACATGCGCAAGGTGCCTGTCGGTCAAGACGTGAACCCGAGCGTGATCGCTCGCGGGACCCCCGGCATGTCCGGCGCCGACTTGGCCAATCTGTGCAACGAGGCCGCTCTGATGGCTGCACGCCGCAATGCGCGCACGGTCGAAATGCAGGATTTCGAGAAGGCCAAGGACAAGATCATCATGGGCCCCGAGCGCAAGAGCATGGTCATGCCTGAGGAAGAGCGCCGCAACACGGCGTATCACGAATCCGGCCATGCCCTGATCGGAAAACTGCTGCCCAAGTGCGATCCCGTGCACAAGGTCACCATCATTCCTCGCGGCCGTGCCCTGGGCGTGACGATGAGCCTGCCCGAGAAGGATCGCTACAGCTACGACCGCGAATTCATGCTCAACCAGATCAGCATGCTGTTCGGTGGACGGATTGCGGAAGAGGTCTTCATGAACCAGATGACCACCGGCGCCAGCAACGACTTCGAACGTGCAACGTCTATCGCCCGGGACATGGTCACGCGCTACGGCATGACAGAAGCGCTGGGACCGATGGTCTATGCGGATAACGAAGGCGAAGTGTTCCTCGGCCGCTCGGTCACCAAGACCAACAACATGAGCGAGCAGACGATGGAAAAGGTGGACGGTGAAGTTCGCCGAATCATCGACGAGCAATACGCACTGGCTCGCAAGTTGATCGAAGACAACAGCGACAAGATGCACGCCATGGCCAAGGCCCTGCTCGAGTGGGAAACCATCGACACCGAGCAACTCGACGACATCATGGCTGGCAGACCTCCACGCCCGCCCAAGGATTGGACGCCTCGCACGCCTTCTTCCGGCGGCGACAACAACTCTGGCGGCGGTACGCCAGCAGTCACCACCGAACCTGCTCCTTCCGCCGCCTGATCCGCGGCGAAAGCTGGCAATGAAAACACGGGGCCTTTGTGGCCCCGTTTTTTGTATCTCCTTCGTTCCCGTCCATATCTCCAGAGTGTTCGATGCACTGGCAGACCACCCGATTCCAGATCGATCTTTCGCGTCCCCAGGTCATGGGCATCGTGAACATCACGCCGGACTCCTTTTCCGATGGCGGCAGGCATGCCAGCACAGCGCAAGCGATGCGGCATTGCGAAACCCTTCTGGAGCAGGGCGCTGATATCCTGGACATCGGTGGCGAATCCACGCGCCCCGGCAGCCCTGCCGTGCCTTTGGAAGAAGAGCTCGCGCGGGTGCTGCCGCTGGTTCGCCTTGCGGTGGGCCTGCAAGTTCCTTTGTCCATCGACACCTATAAACCCGAGGTCATGCGGGCTGCGCTCGATCTGGGCGCAGACATCATCAATGACATCTGGGCCCTGCGTCAGCCGGGCGCCGCCTCCGTGGTCTCTGGCCACCCCGCCTGCGGCGTCTGCCTGATGCACATGCACCGCGATCCCCAGACCATGCAAACGGCTCCAATGGAAGGGGATGTGGTGCCGCAGGTGCTATCATTTTTAGAGCGGCATGCCGTTGATTTGATTGCGCTGGGGGTCGAAAAGGCTCGGATCGTTTTGGACTGCGGCATTGGCTTCGGTAAAACGGTCGAGCAGAATTTCGCGCTCCTTGCCAGCCAGCCTCTGCTGTCCCGTGCCGGTTATCCGTGGCTGGCCGGGTGGTCCCGAAAATCCCCGCTCGGGGCCATCACCCAACTGTCTGTGACCGAACGAGTGGTGCCCAGCGTGGCGGCCGCCTTGTTGTCGGTAGAGCGCGGCGCGCGTATCGTGCGGGTGCATGACGTCCGAGAGACGGTCGCGGCCTTGCAGGTCTGGCAGGCTGCCCCGCTTTCCCCATCCTCATTCCAACCGCAGCATGCGGGCATCTTTCAGGCGGAGACACAACAACCATGACACGTCGCTACTTTGGTACGGATGGCATTCGCGGCACCGTCGGGCAGGCGCCCATCACTCCCGATTTCGTGCTGCGGCTGGCGCATGCGGTTGGCCGCGTCTTGCGTCGCAAGGAAGAGCGGCCGACGGTCTTGATCGGCAAGGACACCCGCATTTCCGGCTACATGCTCGAAAGCGCCCTGGAATCCGGTTTCAATTCGGCCGGGGTGGACGTGGTTCTGCTGGGCCCTTTGCCGACGCCGGGGGTGGCTTATCTGACCCGTGCGCAGCGGGCCAGCCTGGGTGTGGTCATCAGTGCCAGCCATAACGCCTACCCCGACAACGGGATCAAGTTCTTCAGTGCCCAGGGCACCAAGCTGTCCGACGACTGGGAGATCGCCGTGGAAGCCGCGCTGGACGAGTCGCCGGTGTGGGCTGATTCGGCATCGCTCGGGAAGGCGCGGCGTCTGGAAGATGCAGCGGGCCGATACATCGAATTCTGCAAGAGCACGTTCCCGCAGGATTTGACGCTCAAGGGCGTGAAGATCGTGGTGGATGCGGCCCATGGTGCGGCGTATCACATCGCCCCGAAAGTCTTCCACGAATTGGGTGCCGAGGTTCTGGCCATCGGCTGCTCGCCCGACGGCCTGAACATCAATCACCAGGTGGGTGCGACCCATCCCGAAGCACTGGTGCGTGCCGTGCGCGCCAACCATGCCCACTTCGGTGTTGCGTTGGATGGCGATGCCGACCGTCTCCAGATGGTGGACGCTGCAGGCAGGCTCTACAACGGCGACGAGTTGCTCTATTTGATGGCGGCAGATCGGCTGGGGCGTGGCGAGCCGGTGCCCGGGGTGGTGGGCACGCTCATGACCAACATGGCGGTGGAGCTGGCGCTCAAGGCACAGGGTGTGCAGTTCGTGCGCGCCAAGGTCGGCGACCGCTACGTTTTGGAAGAGCTCGCCCGCCACCGTTGGCTGTTGGGTGGCGAGGGCTCCGGGCACCTGCTGGCCTTGGACCGCCACACGACCGGGGACGGCCTCATCAGTGCGCTGCAGGTGCTGCAAGCATGCGTGCGCAACGGGTGTGGTTTGCCCGACATGCTGGCGAATGTGCATCTCTTCCCGCAGGTGCTTCTCAACGTGCGCTTGGCTCCGGGCCAAGACTGGAAGAGCAACACGGTGCTGGCGGACGCATTGCGGTCTGTCGAGACGGCCCTGGGCGAGACGGGGCGCGTGCTGATCCGCGCGAGCGGAACCGAGCCCTTGTTGCGGGTGATGGTGGAAGCCAGCAATGCCGACCATGCGAATCAGTTCGCGCAACAATTGGCAGACGCAGCGCGGGCCGGTTAAAGCCTTACTTCTCGCTCGCTCGCAGGCGGCGCGGGAAGGTCAAATCTTGACAGTTGAAGCAGCAGCCGACCGCTGTTGTGAATGCTGCCTGACCTTGAGCGAGCAACAGATCATGCTGGCGAAGCGTTTTCAAAGCTTCATCAGAGGCAGTCGCGGCGCAGGCCGGGTTGCTGCGGCTACGCCCTTCAGAGGCGATAACTCAAGCCATTGCTTTTTTCGTTTGATGCTGTCTCTGCAGCAGGACAGTGATCTGGTGGGCTGGCAACGGCTTGCTGAAGTAGTAGCCCTGCGCTTCGTCGCATCCTTGTTCGCGCAGGTAAGCCAGCTGTTCGCTCGTTTCCACACCTTCGGCCGTCGTTCGGATGCCCAGTGCCTGCGCCATCCGGATGATGGCGCTGACGATGGCGCGGTCGTTCGAATCGTTGCCCAGGTCGCGCACGAAGGATTGGTCGATCTTGAGCTTGTAGATCTGAAAGCGCTTGAGTTGGCTCAGTGACGAGTAGCCGGTGCCGAAATCGTCCATGGACATTCGCACGCCTCGGGCATGCAACTGATCCATGGTGGCGATCGCCGAGCGGGGATCGTCCACGGCCACGCCTTCGGTCAACTCCAGTTCCAGCCGGTTAGCGCGCAGCGAGGTGCTGTCCAGCAGCCGGCTTACCAGTTCCGGCAGTTGTGGCTGGCGGAACTGCAGGGCGGAGAGGTTCACCGCCATGGCCAGCCAATCCATGCCCATGGCGTGCCAGGCCTGCAGCTGGTCCAGCGCGGTTTGCATGACCCACTCGCCGATCTGCAGAATCTGGCCGCTGTCCTCGGCAATCGGAATGAATTCCGCAGGAGAAATGTTTCCGAGCTCAGGGTGCTCCCAACGCAGCAGGGCCTCCACGCTTCGGATTTCGCCGGTAGCGATGGTGATCTGTGGCTGGTAATGCAGATGGAGCTGATTGCGCTCGAGTGCACGGCGCAAGGCGTTTTCCAGCAACAGGGCCCGCACCGACTGGGCCTGCATCTCCGGGGTGAAGAATCGGTAGGTGTTGCGCCCATCCAATTTGGCCCGGTACATGGCCACATCGGCAGATTGGGTGAGGGTGTCGAAATCGGCACCATCGTCCGGAAACAATGCAATGCCCATCGATGGCGCCATCGTGAGTTCGTGGTGGCCGATCTGATAGTGCTGCCGCGATGCCTCCTGCAGCTTGCCCGCCACCCGTGCAGCGCCGTGCGCGTTGGCCCCGGGGAGCAGCAAGATGAACTCATCGCCGCCCAGACGCGACACCGTGTCTTTGTCGCGCACTACGGCACGCAGTCGTTTGGCGATTTCGACGAGCAACGCATCGCCGACCCTGTGCCCCAGGGAGTCGTTCACATGCTTGAAATGGTCGAGATCCAGAAAGATGACGGCCAGGGGCGTGCCACCTTCACTGGCCGCACGGATCGCATGGAGGCTGCGTTCGGCGAGCAGCGTGCGATTCGGCAATCCTGTCAGCGGGTCGTAGTGGGCCAGCCAGTAGATTCGTTCCTGGTCGTGCTTGCGATCGTTGATTTCGCGATGCAAGTTGTCCACGGTTTCGCTGAGCTGCCGTGTGCGTTCGTGCACTTGCCGCTCCAGATCGGCGTGCATGCGGGCCAGCTCTGCCTGCGCTTGGCGCTGCTCGCTGACGTCCATGGCAATGCAGACCGATCCGTTCTGCGGGCGCACGGGATCGATGGCCTTGACGCGCACTTCACACACCACGGCGCGGCCATCCTTGGCACGCAGAGTCATCTCGCCCACGAAAACTTTTCCGTCGTTTAACGGCGTGTAGCAGCGCTGATTGGCATCTTCCCAGTCGGCGTCGCTGAAGTGCCATTGCCGCGTGGCCGCATTCGCCAACTCTCCGGGGCCGTATCCCAGCATCTGTTCGAAATGCTGATTGCATCGCGTCATGCGCTGCCGCGAAATGAAAGCGATGCCTACCATCGCGTGATCGAAAAGGGCCTGCTTTTCCTGCACCACGGCATGGAGCTGGGTCTGGGCGTGCCGCTGTTCATCGATGTCGTCAATGATCCAGATCGAGCCTTCCGAAGTCTCTCTCGGGTTGATCAAACGGCCAGCCAGGCTGCTCCAGAACAGCCGGCCATTGCACCGGCGCATCTGGGACTCGGTGCGATAGGTTTCGCCGCGAGCAAGTACGGGGTAGGCATTGCGGCCCAGTTCCCGGAAGGCATCCACGCTCGCGTGCAGGGTCTGGCTGCTTTGGCCCACGGCATCTGCGGCCGATTCATGGCCGAAGATGTCCACGAAGCGCTGGTTGCAGCGCACGATCTGCCGCTGCCGGATGAACACGATGCCCACGCCGGCGCTGTCCAGCAGGGTTTGCTGTTCACGCAGGATGCGTTGCAAAGTCGGCCCGGCCTGGAGAAGCTCGGGCACCTCAAGCGTGGGGCTCATGAAGATCGGTGGTGCCCTGGAGGGGCGCAAGTTGTACGAAAGTGTAGCAGCCACCTTTGGCCCCCTTCTTGGGGATTGTCTCGATCAATGGCTGGTTGAAATGGCTGCAGACAAGTCATCCACCTGTCATGGGCTGGACATGGCCGCGTCACGGGCTCTCGCCACAGTCTCGTCCATGCGCGAAGGCATCGGCGCCTTCAAGCAGCGATTCAACCACCCTTGCTGGGAGAGACGAGTGAACGAATTACCCACCCCGACCATGCCCCTGTGTCCAGATTCCTTGCCCAGGGGGTCACTTCACCGCCCAGGCCTTTCGAGCGATCTGGGAAGCGCTTTGCCAGCCCAGGGTGGGGTGGAAGTGGCGTGGGCGCGGCACCTTGACGAAGTCCGGGAAGCGCAGCAGCTGAGGTTCGAAGTATTTGCATCCGAAATGGGTGCACGGCTCAACACCACGCTGCCGGGGCATGACGTGGACCTTTTCGATGAGTACTGCGAGCATCTGCTGGTTCGCGACGCCACGACCCGGCAGGTGATCGGTACTTACCGCGTGCTCACGCCGGCCCAGGCCCGGCGGGTCGGAGGCACCTACAGCGACACCGAGTTCGATCTGACGCGATTGCGCAGCCTGCGCGAGCGCATGGTGGAACTGGGGCGCAGTTGCGTCCACCCCGATCATCGACATGGCGGTGTCATTCTGGCCCTGTGGGGCGCCCTGGCGGACTTTATGGTGCGCAACCAACTGGACACCATGATCGGCTGTGCCAGCATTCCCATGCTGCACAACGGTTTGGTCAGTGGCGACGCTGCGGCCAGCATCTGGCACCAAGTGAAGCAGACGCATCTGGCTCCCATCGATTACCACGTGCTTCCGAGGCTCCCCCTGCCTGTGGAGCAGTTGGACGGCTCGCTCCACATCGAGCCGCCCGCACTCATCAAAGGCTACCTGCGACTGGGCGCTCGCGTGTTGGGCGCACCGGCATGGGACCCGGACTTCAACACTGCCGACCTCCCCATGTTGATGCGCATCGCGGACCTGCCGTCGCGCTATCGCAAGCACTTTCTCGGAATGTGACGGCGTCTCATCTGTCATGAACCTCAGCAAACCTCTCATGACAACTGAGTCGAAGTGTCATGAAACTGTCACCGTGGCTGCCAATACTGGGACGGAACCCATCCATTCCAAAGCATCCATGCCGTCGCCTTCAGAGAACATTCCTGCGGAGCCGCCCCTTGCCTCTGCCTCGACCCATGGGGAAATCGAGGAGGCCAGCGCTCCGCAACAGCCCGAGAAAGCATTGAACGCCGAGCCTGATTTTCTCAATCGCGACCACAGCATCCTGGCTTTCAACGAGCGGGTATTCGACTGGGCCGCCCGCATCGATGTGCCGTTGCTGGAGCGCCTGCGTTACCTTTGCATCGTCTCCTCGAATCTCGATGAGTTTTTCGAGGTTCGCGCAGCTGCCCATCTCACCGCAGCTCAAAACGGTGATACCAAGGGGCCTTACACGGTCGCCTCCTTCGAGGAATTGGCAGCCAAGGCGCACGACCTTGTCGCGCGGCAATACGCGCTGTACAACGAATCCCTGACGCCCGCATTCGCGGCGCAGGACATCCACATCGTGTCGCACGGGGACCGCACCGGGGCGCAACGCCGTTGGGTCAACGAATACTTCGATCGTGAAGTCCGCCCGCTGCTGATTCCCGTCGGCCTGGACCCTGCGCATCCGTTTCCGCAGGTGGCGAACAAGTCACTGAACTTCATCGTCCGGCTGAAAGGCAATGATGCCTTCGGACGTGAAAACGAAATCGCCATCGTCAAAGTCCCACGGGTACTGCCGCGCCTGATACGCATGCCTTCCAAAGTGGCGGTGACAGGAGCGCAATTCGTCAGTCTGTCCAGCATTGTGCGGGCACATCTGGCGGAGCTTTTCACCGGGCGCGAGGTGACCGAATTTTCCCAGTTCCGTGTGACCCGGCATTCTGACCTCGCCGTGGACGAAGACGACGTGCGCAACTTGCGTACTGCGCTGCGGCAAGGTCTGGAGCATCGGCACTACGGGCAGGCTGTGCGGCTGGAGGTGTCATCCAGTTGCTCGCGGTTTCTGTCTGATTTTCTGCAGCAGCAGTTTGCCTTGCCCGACGCAGCGCTATATCGCGTGCACGGTCCGGTGAACCTGGTGCGGCTTTCGCAACTGGTGGACCTGGTGAATGACCCGGCGCTGTTGTTCACGCCTTGGCGTTCCGTGTGGCCCCGGCAGATCCAGCCAGGCACCTCGTTGATCGAGCAGATCGGGCGGCGCGACGTGCTGGCCCACCAGCCTTTCGAGAGTTTCGATGCCGTGTTGGCGTTTCTGCGAGAGGCGGTGAACGACCCCCAGGTGTTGGCCATCAAGCAAACCATTTACCGCACCGGGGCGGATTCCGAACTCATGGAATTGCTGCGCGAGGCGGTCCGGCGCGGCAAGGAAGTCATGGCTGTGGTGGAGTTGAAAGCGCGGTTCGACGAAGAGGCCAACATCAACTGGGCAGAGGCCCTGGAGTCGATCGGTGCGCAGGTGGTCTATGGGGTGGTGGGGCTCAAGACACACGCGAAGATGCTCCTGGTCACGCGCCGCGAAGGCCGGCATCTGCGTCGTTATGGGCACCTGTCGACTGGCAACTACAACCCGCGCACGGCTCGCCTGTACACCGACCTGAGCTATTTCACGGCAGATCCCGAAGTCACGGCCGACATGGACGCCGTGTTCAATCACCTGGCCAGCCAGAACAAGCTGCCCAAGTTGCGCAAGCTGGTCTTGGCGCCTTTCCATTTGCAGCAGCACATGCTGGAAATGATCGAGCGGGTGGGGCAGGCCGCAGCGAAGGGCGAGGACGCCCGCATCGTGGCCAAGATGAATGCGCTGACGGACGATGCTCTGATGCGCGCGCTCATCCGGGCAGGGCAGCAGGGCGCTCGCATCGATCTCATCGTTCGGGGTGCCTGCATGCTGCCTGCGCAGCGCGCGGGATTCACCGACAACATCCGGGTGCGTTCGGTGATCGGCCGCTTTCTGGAGCACACACGTGTGTTCTATTTCCGCGCTGGAAAAAGCGAAGACCTGTTTCTGTCCAGTGCCGACTGGATGAACCGCAACATGCTGCGCCGGGTGGAATTGGCCTGGCCCGTCACGGACCGTGATTTGCGCCAACGCATCATCGACGAATGCCTGGTGGCTTATCTGCAGGACGACCGGGACGCCTGGACGCTTCAGCCGGACGGCACCTATGAACGCGCGCCCCACCCGATCTCGGGGAAGGGTGCGCAACGGGCGCTGATGGACCGTTATGGGCCAGTGACTGCGCCCTTGGTCAATGACAACCACGGTGGCGGAAACCGCTCCAAATCCAAGACATGATGGATCTCATCCTCTGGCGACACGCGGAGGCCGAAGAACTCCGAGAAGGACAGGACGACCTGGATCGCCCATTGACGGCCCGTGGCGAAAAACAGGCGGCACGCATGGCTGCCTGGCTGGACCGGCAGTTGCCCGATGGCCTGCGCATGCTTTGCAGCCCGGCCCGGCGCACCGAAGCGACGGCGAAAGCGCTGGGGCGCAAATACAAGCTGCGTGCGGAACTGCTGCCGGGAGGCAGCCCCCAGGAGTTGCTCGAACTGTCGCAGTGGCCAAAGTCGAAAGGCGCTGTGCTGGTGGTGGGCCACCAGCCTATGCTGGGCCAGACCGTGGCTGGGCTGCTGGGCCTGCAAGCGCCGGAGTGCACGATTCGCAAGGGCGCAGTTTGGTGGCTGCGCCAACGGCCCAGACTGGACACCACGGAAACCATCCTGTTGGCGGTGCAGTCTCCGGACTTTCTCTGAGCCTAGGCATCGGACCAGGCCCAGATTTCCTGGACAGGTTACTTGCGTGGCGCTGTCTTGGCCGGCTTAGTGGCCTTTTTGGCTGCAGTGGTTGACGGAGCGGATGCCTGTGCCTTCGGGCGACCGGTCTTGATGGACGGAACGTCTTGCAGCGCTTTCGCCAACGCGTCGTTGCTGAGGGCGGAGAGCAATTTGAGTCCGGCGCGCAGCAGTTCGCTCTTCTTGGCGGTCGTCCCCAGTTGACCGCTCCGCAGTTTCAAGGCTTCGATGGCGGCGTATTCGTCCTTGGGAATGGTGAAGCTGTCGCGCACGAGCTTTGGCTTCTTGGCTTTTGTGTCTCGAACGGGTGTGCTGGTTTCGGCGGGCTTCGCTGCCGCTTTTTTGCGGGCGGCCGGCACTTTCTTAGGGGCCGATGCGGATTGGCTGCGCGACGCGGCTTTTTTAGCTGAGGGCGTGGCGCCGGCTGTTACTGGCGCTGTCGTGGGAGCAGCGGCAGGCTGGGTGGAAGAAGCAGCAGAAACGTCGGTAGTGTTGGGCATGGATGCAGATCAAAAAAACGGTATATACAGTTTATACCGTTTCACCTTACCGCTCGCTTTCAACGGAGCTCTGCTGTGAACTCCCATGGCGTTTTCAGCCAGGCTCCGCTTTCTTCCCGAAGAAGATGGGCCGACTGCGGATACAACGCCGACCAACCCGGGCGAGAGGTAATGACATAGCGGTTGCCCTGCTGGGACAGCGCCATCCCGTCCATGTCGGGCGCGCGGCGGGCATGGCACAGGGCAACGGCCACCCGCAGGCAGACGAGCTGCAGCGCAAGATCGGCATCTTCCAGGTTGGCTTCGAGCTTGCGCACCTTGCCCCGATGGCCTTTGATCAGAAGGCCGAGCCGGTGCAACTCCCACACCGCGAACCCTGCGGCATCGGTGTTGTCCAAAATATAGGCACCGTGATGGTGGTATTCGCTGTGCGAGATGCGGCAACCCACCTCGTGCAACTGGGCTGCCCATGCCAATTTGCGCTCATCGCGCTCGGACGGCTTGCGGCAGGCCTGTAAAAACAGAGTGCAAGCCGTCTTGGCGACACGTTCCGCATGCTCGATGTCCACGGCAAAGCGGTGCATGAGGCCCCGAACGGTTGACGAGCGCAGGTCGGTTTCCGGGAGTTCGCGGTCCAGCAGATCGTAGAGCGCACCCTGCCGCAAAGCGCCTTGCGCGACCTGCATCTGCTCGATCTGCAGCAACTCGAACACGGCGCGCAGCACGCTGAGGCCACCGCCGATCACGCTGCGGCGCTCTTCCTTCAGCCCTTCCATGCGGAGCCTGTCCACGGACCGCACACGCAAAAGCTGTTCTTGCAGCCAATCCAGGCCCTGGCGCGTGACCACTCCGGCGGGGTGGCCCGCAGCCGCCAGAACGTCTCCCACGGCGCCTACCGTGCCGGACGACCCGTAAGCCACATCCCAGGCGTCTGGTCGATAGGTGTTGAGCGCTTCGTCCAGAACCGCCTGGGCTGCGATTTCGGCGGTGCGAAAGGTCTGTGCGGTGAAGATCCCGTCCGCAAAATACCGGCTGGACCAAGCCACGCTGCCCACCCGGTACGAAGCGACGGCCCGGGCCGAAAACTGCTGGCCCAAGATCAATTCGGTAGATCGACCGCCGATGTCAACGACCAGCCGGCGTTCATCGGACTGGGGCAGCAGCCGTGCCACGCCTTGGTAGATGAGTCGGGCTTCTTCGGGGCCAGAGACCACGTCAATGCGGTGTCCCAAGATATCGCTGCCGCGTTGCAGAAATATCTCGCGGTTGCGCGCCTCCCGCAGGGTTTGCGTGGCGACTGCGCGAACGTGGTGCGGCTCGAAAGCCTTGAGGCGTTCGGCGAAGCGGGCCAGGCAATCCCAGCCGCGCTGCATGGCGTCGGGGGTCAGGTTGCGGTCTTCGTCCAGGCCGTTGCCTTGGCGAACCGTTTCCTTGAGGTACTCCACACGCTGGATATGGCCGTGTTCGAAGCGCCCGATTTCCAGGCGAAAGCTGTTGGATCCCAGATCTACAGCGGCAAGCAGTGTTCCGTCGTGCATGGTGTGGCGCGGTGCGCGCTGGTTTTCAGGCGGGGCAGCATAGCACCTGCTTTCCAGTCGATGGCGCTTCGGAGCTGGGCGGGGGAGGGCCGGCATACCGTCCTCCCCTGAAGGTTTACGGTCTTGACCGGATTACTTCTTGGCCGGTGGCATCAGCACGCGATCGACCACATGTACCACGCCGTTGCTGGCCAGAATGTCGGCCTGCACGACCATGGCGTCTTCCACGGTCACGAAGGTGCCGGCGCGCGCAACGGTGATTTCACCGCCTTGCAGCGTCTTGACCGAGCCAGGCTGCACATCGGCAGCCGTCAGGCGCTTGGGAACGATGTGATAGTTCAGAACCGCCTGGAGTTTGGCTTTGTCAGCGCGCAGTTCTGCCATGGTCTTGGCGGGCACTGCCTTGAATGCTTCGTCAGACGGGGCAAATACCGTGTAAGGGCCGCCAACCGCCAACGTGTCGGACAGTCCGGCCTGCGTAGCCAGGGTGCGGAACGTGCTGATGGACGGCGTGGCTGCCAAGGCTGCGGGAATCGGGCCCGATGCGCTGGGAGCCGTGGCGCAGGCGCTCAGCGTTGAAACGGTAATGGCGGCCAGCAAGACAGGAAAGAGGTAACGGCGGTACATGTAGGGTTTCTCCGAAGGGTTGCCGACGGGGTCGGTGCGCCGGAGACTACGCAGCAACCATGACGGTTGCGTGACAGGACAGAGCTGTTTTTCCTCTGAAGCCAATGAATGACAGAGTACGGTCAGTGTCACGACGGTGTCATAAAGGGCTTCTAGAGTCGCCTCACTGATTCTTCTCAACCAAGAGGTTCCTACATGAAACTGTCTGTGATTCGGATTCTGGTGTCGGGTGTGGTGGCTGCTGGTGCTTTCTCCAGTGCCTGGGCGCAACAAGAAGCCACGGGTGCCGGTGCAAGCTTTCCTGCTCCGCTGTACTCCAAGTGGGCTGCAGACTACAACAAGGCAACCGGCGTCAAGATCAATTACCAGTCGGTGGGTTCGGGTGCCGGCCTGCGCCAGATCGAAGCGAAGACGGTGGACTTCGGTGCATCGGACGCTCCCCTGAAGGACGACGAGTTGGCCAAGAAGGGCCTGCTGCAATTTCCTACCGTCATCGGCGGTGTGGTTCCCGTGGTGAACATCAAAGGTATTTCTCCTGGCCAGATCAAGCTGAGCGGACAGGTGCTGGGTGACATCTATCTGGGCAAGATCACGAACTGGAGCGATGCAGCCATCAAGGCGCTGAACCCCGGCGTTAATTTGCCAGACGCAGCCATCGCGCCCGTTCGCCGTGCCGACGGTTCGGGCACCAGCTTCATCTTCACCAACTACCTCTCCAAGGTGAACGCCGAGTGGAAGTCCAAGGTCGGTGAAGGCACCGCCGTCAACTGGCCCACGGGCGCTGGTGGCAAGGGCAACGAAGGCGTGGCCGCTTTCGTCGGGCGCCTTCCCAACTCGATCGGTTACGTGGAATATGCCTACGTGAAGCAGAACAAGCTGAACTACGTGCAGCTCCAGAACGCCGATGGCGCATTCGTCTCGCCGGAAGACAGCGCGTTCAAGGCCGCTGCCGCTGGCGCCGACTGGGCCAAGAGCTTCTACCAGATCCTCACCAATCAGCCTGGCAAGGAATCGTGGCCCATCACCGGCGCGACCTTCATCCTGATGCACAAGGCGCAGGACAAGCCCACTCAGGCGACGACGTCGCTCAAGTTCTTCGAATGGGCCTATAAGTCGGGTGACAAGACGGCAGCCGATCTGGACTACGTGCCCATGCCGGATTCCGTGAAGAACGTCATCATGAAGTCCTGGGGCGATATCAAGGACACTTCCGGCAAAACCGTTTCGCTGAAGTAATCACATGGCGGCCTGCCTTCGCAGGCCGCCAGTTCGTTTTTTCTTAAGGAAGGCACAGCAGTGTCCAGCACCATGCCAGTCCGCCAGTCGTCCTCGATGCCGGTTCGCGCCGAGGCTCCGAATACCACCCCGCCCCCCAGGTCGCCGCTTCTGTCCGGCGTGCTGGCGGATCGCATCTTCGGGGTGCTCGCCCGTGGTGCCGCCTTGCTCACGCTGGCGCTCCTGGTGGGCATCCTGCTGTCGCTCGTCGTGGGGGCGTGGCCCTCTATCGAGAAGTACGGCCTGACCTTTCTGACGCGCAGCGTTTGGGACCCCGTCCAGAACGATTACGGCGGCCTCGTCATGATCTATGGCACGTTGGCCACGTCGTTCATCGCGTTGCTCATCGCCGTGCCGGTGAGCTTCGGCATTGCGCTCTTTCTCACCGAACTCTCCCCCGCCTGGCTCAAACGCCCGCTGGGTACCGCCATTGAATTGCTCGCAGCGGTTCCCTCCATCGTTTATGGCATGTGGGGCCTGATGGTGTTCGGGCCCATCCTGGCCGCCTGGGTGCAGCAGCCGCTGCAGTCGCTGTTCAGCGGCATTCCCTACCTGGGCGCTCTGGTGTCCGGCCCCCCGGTGGGTATCGGCATTCTTTCGGCCGGCATCATCCTGGCGATCATGATCATCCCGTTCATTGCGGCGGTCATGCGGGATGTCTTCGAAGTCACCCCTGCGCTGCTCAAGGAATCGGCCTATGGGCTGGGTTCCACGACCTGGGAAGTGGTCTGGAAGGTCGTGCTGCCGTATACGAAGACCGGCGTGCTGGGCGGCGTGATGCTCGGCCTGGGCCGTGCGCTGGGCGAGACGATGGCCGTGACCTTCGTGATCGGTAACATGAACCAGCTCAATTCGCTGTCGGTTTTCGAAGCCGCCAACAGCATCACCTCGGCGCTGGCCAACGAATTCGCCGAAGCGGGCGAGGGCCTGCACCAGGCCTCGCTGATCTACCTCGGACTGGTGCTGTTCTTCATCACGTTCGTGGTGCTGGCCCTGTCCAAGGTGCTGCTGTCCCGTCTTCAAAAGAATGAAGGAACCCGCGCATGAGCACGTCGCAACATCTGATCACGGCCGCCGAAATGGCCCAGTTGCGCCAACGCCGCTACGACAGCCGCAAGCGCCTGAACAACATCGCTCTCACGCTCTCGCTTGCCGCCATGGTGTTCGGTGTGTTCTGGCTGGTGTGGATTCTTTGGGAAACGATCCGTCTCGGCATCGGTGGGCTCAGCCTGGCGTTGTTCACGGAGATGACACCGCCACCCAACGAAGTGGGCGGTATCTCCAACGCCATCTTCGGCTCGCTCGTCATGGTTTCGCTCGCGACCTTCGTGGGAACGCCCATCGGCATCATGGCCGGTGTGTACCTCGCCGAGTACGACACGCGGGGCTGGCTGGCATCTACCACCCGCTTCGTGAACGACATCCTGCTGTCGGCACCCAGCATCGTCATCGGCCTGTTCGTGTATGCGGTGATCGTGGCCCGGTTCAAGAGCTTTTCCGCGTACGCCGGCATTCTGGCCCTGGCATTGATCGTGATTCCGGTGGTGATCCGCACGACCGAGAACATGCTGGTGCTGGTGCCTGCCAGCCTGCGGGAAGCCGCCTATGCGCTTGGTACGCCCAAGTGGAAAGTCATCACGATGGTGACCTTGCGCGCCGCGCGTGCAGGGGTGATCACCGGCGTGCTGCTGGCGGTGGCCCGCATCGCGGGTGAAACGGCGCCGCTACTGTTCACGGCGCTCAACAACCAGTTCTGGAATGCCGACCTGGGCAAGCCGATGGCCAGCCTTCCGGTCACCATTTTCAAGTTCGCCATGAGCCCTTACGAGAACTGGCAGCAACTGGCCTGGGCGGGGGTGTTCCTGATCACCGTCGCCGTTCTTGGCCTCAATATCCTGGCCCGCGTGCTGACGCGCCAGAAGTAAGCAACACAAGGAAGACACCATGCCCTACCCAATGCCCGCAGTGTCCGAGACGCCCAAGATCACGGTGCGTGACCTGAACTTCTATTACGGCAAGTTCCATGCCCTCAAAGGCATCAACCTCGACATTCCCGAAAAGAAGGTCACGGCCTTCATCGGACCATCGGGTTGCGGCAAGTCCACCTTGCTGCGCACCTTCAACCGCATGTTCGAGCTCTATCCCGAACAACGTGCCGAAGGCCAGATCGTGCTGGACGGCGAAAACCTGCTCACCAGCAAGCAGGACGTGGCGCTGATCCGTGCCAAAGTCGGCATGGTGTTCCAGAAGCCCACACCATTCCCGATGTCGATCTACGACAACATCGCTTTCGGCGTGAAGCTTTTCGAAAGCCTCAATGCCACCGACATGGACGACCGTGTGGAATGGGCGCTGCGCAAGGCGGCCCTGTGGAACGAGGTGAAGGACAAGCTGCACCAGAGCGGCTCCGGCCTGTCCGGCGGGCAGCAGCAGCGGCTTTGCATCGCCCGCGGCATCGCCATCAAGCCCGAAGTGCTTTTGCTGGACGAGCCATGCTCAGCGCTGGACCCCATCTCCACCGCGAAGGTCGAAGAACTGATCGCCGAACTCAAGAACGACTACACCGTCGTGATCGTGACGCACAACATGCAGCAGGCAGCGCGCTGCAGCGACTACACGGCTTACATGTACCTCGGCGACTTGATGGAGTTCGGCGAAACCGAACAGATGTTCTTCAAGCCGCAGCGCAAGGAGACCGAGGACTACATCACTGGCCGGTTCGGCTAAGGAGCACAAAATGCCCGACAAGCACCTCTCTTCACAGTTCGACAGCGAACTCAACAGCATCTCCGCCCGGGTCATGGAACTGGGCGGTCTGGTCGAATCGCAGATTCGCCAGGCCATCTATGCGCTTTCGCAGTTCAGCGTGGAAGCGGCCGATCAGGTCGCCGCTACCGAGCACCGCGTGAACGCGATGGAAGTTGAAATCGACCATGAGCTCTCTTCCATCATCGCGCGGCGCCAGCCCACCGCGCGCGATCTGCGCCTGCTGATCGCCTTTTCCAAAGCCACCGCGAATCTCGAACGCATGGGCGACGAGGCCAACAAGATGGCGCGCATGGTCAAGTCCATCATCGAAAGCGGCTCCGCTCGGCTGTTGCCGACCACCGACCTGCGTGTGGCGGCGGACCTGGCTTCCGGCCTGTTGCGCAAGACGCTCGATGCGTTCGCAAGGCTCGACACCAAGGCCGCCGTGGCGATCCTCAAGGAAGACGACCTCATCGATAAAGAGTTCGACGGCTTCGTGCGCAAGCTCATCACCTACATGATGGAAGACCCCCGCACCATCTCGGCCAGCCTGGACCTGCTGTTTCTCGCCAAGGCGATCGAACGCATCGGCGACCATTCCAAGAACGTGGCCGAATTGATCATCTACCTCGTCAAGGGCAAGGACGTGCGGCACACCGCCCTGGACCAGATCGAATCCGCCGTGTTGTGAAAGGCGGTGCATTTCCATGAAGAGACTTCCCCGTGTACTCATCGTCGAGGACGAACCCGCCATTGCCGAACTGATCGCCGTCAATCTGCGGCACAACGGCTTTCAGCCCATCTGGTCGGAAGATGGCGAATCTGCGCAACGCGAGCTCGATGCCGTGCTGCCTGACGTCATCCTGCTCGACTGGATGCTGCCGGGCCAGAGCGGACTCACGCTGGCGCGCAAATGGCGGGCCGACGCGCGCACCAAGCCCATTCCCATCCTCATGCTGACCGCACGCGGTGATGAGCCGGACAAGGTCGCGGGGCTGGATGCGGGCGCGGACGACTACATCACCAAGCCGTTTTCCACCCAGGAACTGCTGGCACGCATCCGTGCCGTGCTGCGCCGCCGGGCACCGGAGCAGGTGAGCGACAGCGTGACCATCGGCGAATTGACGCTGGACGCGGCCACCTACCGGGTAACCTTTCAGGCGCAGCAGCTCAAGATCGGCCCGACCGAGTTCAAGCTGCTGCACTACCTGATGAAGCACCCGGAGCGAGTGCACAGCCGAGCCCAGTTGCTGGACAAGGTGTGGGGCGACCATGTGTTCATCGAAGAGCGCACGGTCGATGTGCACGTCAAGCGGCTGCGAGAAGCGCTGGGCGTTGCCGGCGCGATGGTGGAAACCGTGCGCGGCGCTGGATATCGCCTGACGGCGCAGCCGCCGGCACTGATGCAGGCTTGACGCCCGCCCTGCGGTGCCGATGGCGCCGCGCCCCTTGACCCGTATGCACGAAATGGCCTGGCGCTTTCTTTTCTTTTTTCTCTTTCAGTTGGCGGGTCTTGTCGTGGGATGGTGGCAAGGCGGGGCTTTCGGCGCCATGCTGGCGGCCGTCGTCGCTGCCTGGGTGTGGTTCATCTGGGATCTTCTGCGCGGCGCCCGTGTGGTGGCCTGGCTGCGGGAAGGCGACCTTTCCCGGGCGCCGGACTTGCGCGGCTTGTGGGGCGAGGCTGCCGATCGTGCGCGGCGCCTGCTGCGCCAAAGCCAGGCGCAGGTGGCGGCCAGCGACGCGCGGCTGCAGGAAATTTTGGCGGCGCTACAGGCAACGCCCAATGGCGTGGTGCTGCTGGATGCCGCGGGACGCATCGAATGGTGCAATCACATCGCCGCCGGCCAGTTCGGTTTCGATGCGCAGCGCGATGTGATGCAGTCCATCGGAAACCTCTTGCGCGACCCGGATTTCAACGCCTATTACTCCAGCCAGGATTTCTCGCACGACGTCGTGCTGCAGGGCCGCGACAGCACTGCCTCTCGTCCGGTGCGCATATCGGTCCATCTGCATCCGTATGGCGACGGACGCAAGCTGCTGCTGTCGCGCGATGTGACGGCGCTGGAGCAGGCAGAGGCCATGCGCCGCGACTTCGTCGCCAACGTGTCGCACGAGATCCGCACGCCACTCACCGTTTTGACAGGCTTCGTCGAAACCTTGCAGACCCTGCCGCTGTCGACCGAAGAGCGCTCGCGCTACCTGGGCATGATGTCGCAGCAGGCGGCGCGCATGCAAAGCGTGGTGCAAGACTTGCTGACCCTGTCTCGCCTGGAGGGCAGCCCGTTGCCCGGCATCACCGAGTGGACGCCTGTGGAAGTGCTGCTGCGCCGCTGCGAAGACGAGGCTCGCGGCCTGTCCGCGTTGCTCACGCAGAACCAGCCCCGGCCGCACACGATCCAGTTCCCTTCGCTGGACACGATGCGCGCGGCCGGCCAGCTCGGCGGCGTGCCGGCGGAGTTGCAGAGTGCGCTGTCCAACCTCATCGGCAACGCCGTGCGCTACACCCCGGCAGGCGGCTGCATCACGGTGGAATGGCAAGCGCTGGAAGATGGCGGGGCTCGTTTTTCAGTGCGTGATACCGGCCCTGGCATCGAAGCGGTGCATCTGCCTCGCCTGACCGAGCGGTTTTATCGCGTGGACCGCAGCCGGTCCCGTGAGACGGGTGGCACCGGCCTGGGGCTGGCCATCGTCAAGCATGTGCTGCAGCGCCATTCGGCCACGCTGGACATTTCGAGCACGGTGGGCAAGGGCTCGGTCTTTTCCGTCACCTTTCCGCCCAGCCGCGTGCAGAGCCGCCGCGCCCTCAGCTTTCTGGAGGCGGGAGCGGTTTCCCAGGCTTGAGGGTGATGGCCAGCATCGCCACGAAGATCGCTGCCGTGATCGACAGCGCGGCGGCGCTGGCGCCCCAGAACGCCGCCGGAGATCGCAAGGGCCCTGCACCCGGCGTCCCCTCGTAGGCGAGAAAATATCCACCGGTCAGCCCAGCGCCCCAGAGCATCACGCAGTAGACGACCAAGGGCGCCAGCGTGACCCGGTAGCAGCGCAGCACGAAAACGCAAACGGTCTGCAGCGCATCCGCGACGTGGTAGCACGACACCCAGGTGAGCAGCGATGCCGTGAGCAACGCCACTTGTGCCGAGGATGTGTAGAAAGGCGCAATGTGGTCTTTTGCTATAAAAAGAATAGCTGCCAGCGCAATACCTATCCCGGCAGAGAGCCTAAAACCCATCCAGGCCGCTGCGCGAGCCTGCGCCTCATTGCCCGAGCCCCGCCAGAAGCTGACCCGGGCGCTGATGGCAATCGACAGCGACAAAGGCACCATGTAAAGCACGGCCGTCAAATTGGAGGCGATCTGGTGTGCTGCCGCCGCGACATTGCCCTGGCGGGCGATGAAGAGCGCCATCAGCGTGAAGGAGGTGACCTCCACCAAAATGGCCAGCCCCGCGGGAACCCCCAACTGCGCGAAACGACCGATCTGCTTCCAGTCGGGCTTTTCCATGCGGCGCCACAGGTCCAATGGCACATAAAGCGGCTGGGTGTTGAGCAGCCACAGGGAAACACCCAGCAGTGCGTAGTTGACCAGCAGCGTTGCAAAGGCGCACCCCACTGCACCTTGCGCGGGAACCCCTGCGCCGCCGAAGGTGAACCAGATCGATAAAGGAATCTTGACCAGCAGCGAACCCACTTGCAGCCAGGTCACCAGTTGGGGGCGCCCCAGTGCCTGGTTGAGCGTGCTGTAAACCCGAAACAGCAGTGCCGGCGGCAGCGCCAGAGCCAGCACGCCGAGATAGCTGCCGACCACGGCCCGCAAGTCTTCTGGCACTTGCGTCCATCGCAGAATGGCGCCGGGCGAAACCAGCACCGCCATTCCGATCGCGCATGCGATGGCGCACAGATAGAGCGCTTGCCGCACGGTGCGGCCGATGCCCTCGCGTTCGCCCGCCCCACGCTGCTCGGCCCAAACCGGCAACAGGGCCTGCAGCGCCCCCATGAGCGCTACATAGATGCTGACGTAAATCGCCGAACCGATCGACAGGGCTGCCAGCGCATCTGCGGAGTGCCGTCCCGCCACGATGGTGTCGGTCACGCCGAACGCCATGACCGCCAACTGGCCGGCCAGCACGGTGCCGGCATGCCGCGCAATCGTCGTGCGCTCGGACATTACCGCGGCGCCGTGCGCCGCAGCACCAGCAATTGATCGTTTTTGTCGGTGGGGCGGGGAAGTTGCGCGATGTGCGTCCACTCTTTGGACGGCGCGATATCAGCAGCTGGCGGCTGGGCTTCGCTGTCCGCCACCAGCCATTGGCAATCGGACGCGGCGGGCAGCGTTGCACCGTCGGTCGGCTGCAGGGATAGTCCGCCGTGGTACTGCAATGCGGCTACCTGGGCACGGCTCAGGCCGTGCGTGACGATGCAGCCCGGCTCAGGGCCTAGCACCGCCATGAGGTTGTTCATTTGAGGGCGGTAGCTGCGGCCGTAGTCCAGCAGCGGCAGCCATAGCGTCATGAGCAGCAACCACCCCAGGGTGGCACCGCTGGCCGGGAGCACCAGGCTTTTCCAGATCACGGCCCGATCCCTAGACGCTCGCCACCACACCAGCGCGCACCAGGCGCCCGTCGCCGCAAGGGCCAGCGCGAAGGCAAGGGCGGAAAACTGTGGAACGAACGCAGGTGCCAGCCGTGCGACATTGGCAGCCGGCTTGGAGGGCACGCCGGTCTGCAGCGACAGCCAGATCACCCAGATGGTGATCGCGGAAGCGCTGAAGAACAGCAGCGTGAACCAGTCGATCAACGAGGCAATGGCCCGGCGCAGCGTAGGCAGTGCGAAGGCGGCCAATGCCGCCAGCGCCGGCAAACCGAGCAGCAGGGCACGGTCAGCCGGCTGGGTGGTCACGGTGGCACCCAGGGTGACGGCGGTGAACCACAGAGGAAGTAACAGATGGCGGTGCATCGCCCGGCTGAAGATCTGGTGCCGCCAGCGCCACAGCGTCCACCACGCGAGCGGCCATGCCGGCCACGCGAACCAGATCAAAAGCCGCAATAGGCTCTGCCAATCCTTGGCGCCTTCCGCTGTGCCGACGATGCGCCAGCGCCAGAGATTGAGTTTCCATGCCAGCAAAGCAGCCATGGCCGTCATGGTGAACAGCGCCAGGGCCCAGGCCCGTGTGGAGTTCTTTTCGTGGTCAGGTGTGCGCAAGACCAGCAAGGCGCTGCCCGTGCCCAGCAATGCCGCCATGGTGGGCGCGCCGCTCAGCACCAATCCGATCAGCCCGAGCGCCGCGGCGGCGGTGGGCAGGGCGGTGCGGTAGGGTAGCGCGGCTGCAGCAAAAAATAGGAGTGCAGTGCACGCCAGCTGTGTGAGGTAACTGGTGATCTCGTGCGACAACTGGGCCAGTCCCAGGCAGGCCAGCAACGCCAGCAGCCCGCCATCGGCCATGGCGCGGGCATAGTCGGCCGGCAGGGCTTCGCCTCCGAACGCAAAGGCCACCGGCTGTGCGCCAGGACTCTTTGCCAAGTAGTACACCCCATACCAGGTAGCGACGAGCGTGACGGCCAGCAGGGCGATGAAGGGTAATCGCGCTGCCATTTCCTGCGAAATCCACGAGGGCGCGATTTGTAGCGCCAACGCCCCCAGCCAGTAGGGCAACAGTCCTTCCGTCTCGGGCGGCATGCCCGCCAGCGATGGAGAGAGCCATGCAGTCGAGCCCTGTGCCAGTTCCAGCATGTAGCCGAACGCGGTGATGTCGGCGTTCTTCCACGGGGCTCGCGCCACGAACCCTGGCACCACGTACGCGAGGCACAGCAGCAAGAGTGCCCAGCGTGGCAGCGGGCGCACTGCGCCCTGGGTGACGATGGCGGGGGTGGGGTGGATCACTCGACTCGTTCTGATGGCGAAAGGACGCCCGAGAATAATGGCAAATGGGCAAAGAAAAAGGCAGCGCGGTCGAGCCGGGCTGCCTTTCTTGAAACGATGTGATGGGCCTGCGTTGCGTGGCAGACCGCCTTGCGGCACCGCAGGCCAGAGCCTGCACACACCATTTCCGCCGATTACTTCGCTGCGGTCTTGCCGAAACGGTTGCGGAACTTCTCCACGCGGCCGCCCATGTTGTCCACGGACTTTTGCGTACCGGTGTAGAAAGGATGCGATTCGCTGGAAGTATCCAGCTTGAACAGAGGCAGTTCGCGTCCGTCATCGGTCTTGCCCATTTCCTTCGTGTTCACGCAAGAGCGGGTCACGAACTTGAAACCATTGGACAGGTCCACGAACAACACTTCGCGGTAATTGGGGTGAATGCCTTCTCTCATGGCATGGTCCTTTCTAGGGCTGCTGCGGTAGCCACGCCGCACCCATTGCGTCGCACTTTCCGCGGAAAATTTAGCCTTCAATTATCGCATAGCTGTGTCAAAGTGAGACGATCAACGTTTCCAAACTCTTCCAAAAGCCACGATTTGCGCCTCCTGCACACCTCCGACTGGCATCTGGGCCAGCATTTCATGGGCCAGAACCGCCAAACCGAGCATCTCGCCTTCATCGATTGGCTGGCGGAACAGGTGCGAGCACACAGCGTGGATGTTGTGATCGTGGCGGGCGACATTTTCGATACCGGAGCCCCGCCCAGTTACGCGCGCGAACTGTACAACCACTGCGTCCTGGCCCTGCGCGATGCCGGGGCGGAGTTCGTCGTGCTGGGAGGCAATCACGACTCCGTGTCGATGCTGGGCGAAAGCCGCAGCTTGCTGGCACACCTCAACACTCGGGTGGTGCCGTGCATGGCGGAGCATGCTGAAGATCAGGTGATGGTGTTGCACACCCGCTCGGGTGTGCCGGGGGCGGTATTGTGTGCCGTGCCGTTTTTGCGTGCCCGGGACCTGTTGCTCAGCCAGCCAGGACAAAGTGCAGCCGACAAGCAATTGGCGCTACAGAGATCCATCCGCGCCCATTACCAAGCCTTGCACGTCCTGGCTGTCGAGCGCAGCGCCGCCTTGGGCGGTCTGCCCATTGTCGCGACCGGCCATCTGACCACCGTGGGCGCCAGCGCTAGCGAATCGGTGCGCGAAATCTACGTGGGCTCGCTGGAAGCCTTTCCCACCAATGCGTTTCCACCGGCGGACTACATCGCCTTGGGCCACATCCACCAGCCGCAAAAGGTGGGGGGGCTGGAGCACGTGCGCTACAGCGGCTCGCCGATACCGCTGAGTTTTGACGAGGCGCGGCAGCACAAAGAGGTGCTGTTGGTCGATTTCGATCTGGCCGGCCTGAAGTCCGTGACGCCGCTGGCCATCCCTCGCTTTCAGCCGCTGGCCAGCGTGCGAGGCCGTTTGGCAGAGCTGCCGGCGGCTTTTGCCGAAGCCGCCAGCCTTGGAAGCGATTCGCTGCCGGTGTGGATCGAGGTGGAAGTGGCCCATGACGACTACCTTGTCGATCTGCAGGTGCGTGTGGCGAAGATGGCGGAGGGCTTGCCGATCCAGATCCTGCGTGTGCGCAGGGCCCGCAATGCGCTTCCTACCTTGCTGGAAACCTCTGCCGGAGAAACGCTCGATGAACTGGGGCCCGCAGAGGTGTTTGCCCGGCGGCTCGCGGCCCAATCGCTCGAGCCTGCACTGGAGGAGCGCCTTTCGGCGTTGTATCGGACTGTCCTGGCCGATCTTGAGGAGAGGCCCGCACCATGAGGATTTTGAGCCTGCGCCTCAAGAATCTCAATTCGCTCAAAGGCGAATGGCGGATTGATTTCACCTCCGAGCCGTTCGCCGGCAATGGACTGTTCGCGATCACGGGTCCAACAGGTGCTGGAAAGACCACCATCCTCGACGCGATCTGCCTGGCGCTTTACCACCAGACGCCGCGCATCGCAGGCGTGTCGCAAGGCGGCAATGAGGTCATGACGCGGCACACTGCGGAATGCCTGGCCGAAGTGGAGTTCGAAGTCCGCGGCGCCCGCTATCGCGCGTTTTGGAGCCAGCGCAGGGCACACGGCAAGGCCGACGGCGCATTGCAGCAGGTGCAGGTGGAATTGGCGGCCCAGGTTCGCGGCGAAGGCGAGATTTTGACCACCAAGGTGCAGGACAAACTGCGCCAGACAGAAACGCTGACCGGGCTCAACTTCGAGCGTTTCACCCGCTCCATGCTGCTCGCGCAGGGCGGCTTCGCTGCCTTCCTTGAGGCCAGCGCTGGCAAGCGTGCGGAGTTGCTGGAGGAGTTGACGGGAACCGACATCTACGGGCAGATCTCACAGCGGGTGTTCGAGAGTGCCCGCGATGCCCGCACGGTGCTGGAGCAACTGCGTGCCCGCGCTGGAGGCGTCGAACTGCTGGACGATGCCGCACGCGTCGCCCTGGCAGACGAGGCTCAGCGTTTAGCCTCACAGGCGGAGGGGCTGCAAGCGCAACGACTGGCCACGGCCCGCGAGCGCCAGTGGCTCGCAGACCAGGATCGCTCCCGGATGCGGCACGACGAAGCTACGCGCTATCGAGAGCAAACCCAGGCCGAGTGGGACGGAGCCGCTGAGCAGCGCCAACGCCTTGCCGCCAGCGAACCTGCTGCACGGCTGCAACCCGTCTACGCTGCATGGCAGTCCGCCTTGCATGACGAGGGGGTAGTGGTTCAGCAACGGGAAGAAGCGCAGGCGCAGCATGCTCAGGCTGTAGAGCGCAGCGCGCAAGCGCTTGGTCAAATACAGCGTGACAGCCAGCGTCTGGCCCGTTTTCGAGAACTCGAATGGCAGGACTGTTCAGATGCCCGAGGCGCGCTGGCCCAGGAACTCGCAGCGGTGCCCCAGCATGGCCGATTGGGAGAGTGGTTGAGCGGATGGCGCGAGCAGTTTTCCACCCGTGCGCAGCGCTCTCAAGCGATGGCCGATGTGCAGGCAAGCCTGGAACAACAACGCATCGAGTGGCAGGCTCTGAAGGCGCAGCGTGAGAGCCATGAACAAGCGTGTCAGCGCGCCACTGCCGCTTTGACACAGGCGCAGCAAGAGGTCCTGGCGGCGCGCCAAGCCCATGAGCGCTTGGCAATGGGCCGCGAAGAGTCTAAGTGGCGTGATGCCTCATTGCAACTGCTCGAGCGCAGTCATGCCTGGGATCGATTGAGCCAGAGCCTGAGCGCATGGCAGCAAGCTCAATCACGCCAAACCCGATGGATGGCGGCGCAACTGGAGCGGCAGCGGCAGCAGGCAGACGAGGCGCAGGCTGTGCAGTCGCTGCGCGAGCGGTATGCCAGCCTCCATCGGCAAGTGCAGGACCAGGAAAAGCTTCTGGCGCAAGAGCAGCGCATTCAAGCCCTGGAGGCGCATCGCCGCCATTTGCAGCCGGGCGAAGCCTGTCCGCTGTGCGGGTCGAACAGCCATCCGGCCATCGAAGCCTACGACGCACTGGACGTCTCTGCGACCCAGTCCGCATTCGAGACGCTGCGCTCGCAGCGTGATGAGGTAACGGAGCAAGGGCAGGAGCTGCGGTCTCGCCTGGCTGCGTTGCAGGCGCAGAGCGAACAGGCGGCACAGCAGATCGCTGAAGGTGAAGAGGCCTTGCGACAACTGCTGGCGCACTGGCAAGCATGCTGCGCAGCCAGCGACTGGCCGGCGGATGCTGTGGATGCCCAGGCCGTGGCCGAGGCAAAGGCCCGGCATGCAGCAGAACTTGAGGCGGCCCAGCACCAGTGGGCTGCGCTGGTCCAGGCAAGGGCGCGACTGGATGAGACGCTGTCTGCCCTGCAGCAGGCGGAACAGGCCGAACGCACGGCCCTGCAACAGCTGGCCCTGTCGGGCAAGGACTTGGAGGCTGCTCAGCAGCGGGCGCAAGAGCTTGCTCGACACCACCAACAACAGCAAAACCATCATGCCGAAGCAGAAACAGCGCTGGCGGAGCAATTGCAAGCCCTCGGGTACACGCTTCCGGTTGATGGCATTGCTTGGTTGCAACAGCGTGCGGAAGAACATCGTGCGTGGCAGGCATCGCAAGCGCGCCTTCAAGCCCTGACCGCCGATGAAGCGACACTGAAGCAGATCGCCGGAATGGCAAGAGAGGTCGCTCAGCGTTGGGCGGCTTTGGGTGGTGGTACGGGTGCCGAGCATGATGCTGTGCTGCGAGACAAGCTCGAATCCGAGGCGGAAGACTTGGCTCGGGCGGTCGAGCAAGCGGAGGCCCGCTGGCGTGCCGCAGAAAACGAAGTGGCCACGCTGCAAGGCACCCTGGATTCCTTGCAGCGCCGGCATGCCGATGTGCAGTTGGCCAAGTCCCAGGCAGCGCAGTCCTGGGCGCATGCACTGTCGCTGAGCCCCTTTGCCGATGAAGCCGCTTTCCATGCGGCCGGCATGGCAGAGGCTGAGCGCGAATCGTTGCGCGCGTGGCTGTTGGAACGGCAACAGGCGCTGGCCGAGGCGACGGCGCTGGAGGTGGCTGCCAAGGCAACCCTTGCGCACTTGCAGGCCCAGCCACTCACTGATCGCAATGCGGAGGACCTGGATGCGCTGATGGCGCAGTGGGAGGCTGAACTGACCTTGGTAGCGCAGCAGCAAGGCGCCATCGCTAGCCGCTTGCAAGACGATGCGCAGCGCCGCGACGGCTTGCAGGCCCTGTTGGCGCAAATCAAAGCCCAGGAGGCCGATCACGATCTGTGGCAGCACCTCAACGGCTTGATCGGCTCAGCCGATGGGGCGAAGTATCGGAAGTTTGCGCAGGGCCTCACGCTGGACCATCTGGTGCACTTGGCGAATCGCCAACTGGGTCGACTGCACGGGCGTTACCGGCTGGGCCGCCGCTCGGCGGGCGAACTGGAGCTGGAGGTGATCGACACGTGGCAGGCCGATGTAGCGCGCGACACCCGAACCCTGTCCGGCGGCGAGAGTTTCTTGGTGAGCCTGGCGCTCGCGCTGGCGCTTTCCGACTTGGTGAGCCACAAGGCCAGCATCGACTCGCTCTTCCTCGATGAGGGATTCGGCACGCTGGATGGTGAAACCCTGGAAACCGCCCTGGATGCGCTGGATACCCTCAATGCGAGCGGAAAGACCATCGGCATCATCAGCCACGTGGAGGCGCTCAAGGAGCGCATCCCCGTGCAGATCCGCGTGCACAAGGGCGTAGGCCTCGGCTACAGCGCACTGGAGCGGCGATTTTCCGTGGGCTGAGCCGGTCTTGGGCCGGTATATGCAGCGCGTGGTCGAATCAGTTGGCCGCTGTGGCGCTGCTCCATAGCGTGGGCCAGCCAGCCAATAGAGCGCCCCAGGGCGAACAGGCCGAATGCCGCTCCTTCCGGCAGCGCCAGATGGCGTCGAAGGGCGACCAGTGCGAAATCGATCGAAGGCCGTTGGCCAGTCAAGGCCTGAGCCTCTGCGATCCAGTTCTTCAGGTGGTCGTTATGCGGCAGCAATTGCCGCAGAAGGCTTTCGGCGCGCACGTCGCCTTGCGGATAAAGGTGGTGGCCGAAGCCTGGCAGGTCCTCTCCACGTGCCAGGCGCTGGCGCAGACGCTGCTCAGGCGAGGCGCTTCGGTCCAACTCGTCCCAGAGGGCTTCCACGCGTGCCGTGGTGCCGCCGTGCTTGCCGCCGGTCAACGCAGCGAGGCCGCCGACCACCGCCGCCCGCAGGCTCGCACCGGTAGAGGCGACGCACCTGGCGGTGAAGCTGGAGGCGTTGAGTTCATGGTCGGCGCAAAGGACGAGCGCTTGGCGGATGAGGTCCGCCCCCTGGTGGTTCAGCCTCCACGCTGAAGCGCATTGTTGGTGGACTGGGGCTGCGTGGGGTGCAGTGTTCAGCAGGCACGCTGCCAGTAACCGCACCAAGGCCCCACAGCCTTCGGCCAGCCGCTCGGGAGACGCTTGCCATGCAGCGGTGCTGCCATCCTCAGTGCCCGCTGCAAAGAGCAGCAGCAGAGTTTCCTCCAGCCTGCGTCCAGCCAGGCACGGCTGGAGTGCTGCCATGGCCGCCGGCAAGGCGGGTGCATCGGGCCCGAAAGCGGAGCGTTCAGGGCAGCCCCACAGCAGCCCTGCAAGATCCTCCACCGTGCAGCCGGCGGCCAGCGAGATGGCGTTTTCCCCACGGTAGTAAAGCTGTCCATCCTCGATCAACGTGATGGTCGATTCCAGGACCGGAAGGCCCCAGTCCAGCGCCGCCTTGACCACTTCCTTTGGCTTACGGCCCCGCGTGCGCTGGCCTGCGAGCCGCTCTACGTCGTCCTGTAGGTAGCGACTCTCTCGGGGGGTCTCTCCGGCATGGGCTTGTAGAAGGCCCCGGCTCACATAGGCATAAAGCGTCTGACGCGAAACGCCCAGACGGGTCGCGGCCTCAGGGGCGGAAAGATAGACGGGCATAGATACCACTGCGCTGATTGGTTGCTGTTGAAAATATAAATCAATATTGACAATATATTAGAGTGATCTAGGCTGGCGTCTCTTTTGAAGGCCTGCCATGCCCACCGACTCCGCTCCTGTCTCTCCTTCTGCCTCACTGGCCCACTTCACACGCACGCTGTGCAATTGCCTGGGGAGCACAGCCGATCCGATGAATGTTTTGTCGTTCACTGGCGCAGGGCAGTTGCCGTCGGTCTTTCCGGTGACCGATTTGGCCAGTGCGGCGGTGGCGGTCGCCGGGCTTACATTGGCAGAGTTGGCTACGCCCTCAGGCGAAGTGGCGCCTCGGATTCGGGTGGATCGGCGTCTGGCGTCGTTCTGGTTCAGCGGATCGTTGCGACCGATCGGATGGACCCTCGCGCCGTTGTGGGATGCCGTCGCGGGCGACTATCAGGCTGCAGATGGATGGATCCGATTGCACACCAATGCGCCACACCATCGCGCTGCTGCGTTGTCGGTGCTCGGCGGGGTGGCGGAACGTGAAACGGTGGTTCGGGCCGCCGCTCGCTGGAACGCCAGTGAATTGGAGTCGGCCATCGTGGAGCAGGGCGGTTGTGCGGCGGCCATGCGAGGCTTGAACGAATGGTCTTCGCATCCGCAGGGCAAGGCGGTGCAAGCCGAGCCGCTGCTCGACATCGCTTTCGGCGATGAAGGGCATGAACGCGAGTGGGCTGGCACCTCGCAACGGCCCCTGCATGGTGTGCGTGTTCTGGACCTCACCCGGATCCTGGCCGGACCCGTCGCAACCCGTTTCCTCGCCGGCTTTGGGGCCGAGGTCCTGCGCATCGATCCGCCGGGCTGGGAAGAGCCAGGCACCGTGCCTGAGGTGGTTCTGGGCAAACGCTGCGCGCGGCTCGATCTCCGTCAGGCTGCAGACCGCACGGTATTCGAGCATCTGCTGCGCCACGCCGACGTGTTGGTGCACGGGTTGCGGCCGGATGCGCTGGAGCGGCTGGGGCTGGGCGCGCAATGGCGGCGTGCAATCAATCCCACCTTGATCGATGTTTCGCTCGACGCTTACGGATGGACTGGTCCGTGGTGCGCACGCAGGGGCTTCGATAGCCTCATTCAGATGAGCACCGGTATTGCAGCGGAAGGCATGCGCCGGTCGGGACGGGAGATGCCTGTGCCATTGCCCGTCCAGGCCATCGATCACGCCACTGGCTACTTGATGGCCGCGGCGGCCCTGAAGGCGCTGGCGCAGCGCAGGCGAGATGGCAGGGGATGCGAGGTTCGCGCTTCCCTCGCGCGAACCGCCCATTGGTTGGCACAGGCACCGTCATCGCTTGATCTGGATCCACTGGTGCCGGAATCTCCGCAAGACCAGTCGCCGGAGATCGAAGCCACCGCATGGGGCCCGGCCAGGCGTTTGCGTCCACCTCTGTCCATCGAAGGCATGGCGATGCGCTGGGAACTGCCTGCACCTCAGTTGGGGTCTTCCGCCGCCGCGTGGTCAGGCGCCTGACAGCCGGGGGAGAAGGCTCCAGCAAAAAAGCCCCGCAGGCCGGTTGGCCTGCGGGGCTTTTTTGTGTGCAGTGGAGCAGCGCAATCCGCTCCATGCCAGCGGCTAAAACTCAGCCGCCGCGGCGCATCATGTCGAAGAAGTCCACATTGGTCTTGGTGGCCTTCATGTTCTTGATCATGAGTTCCATCGACTCGATCTCGTCCATGTTGTACATGAACTGGCGCAGGATGCGGGTCTTTTGCAGGATCTCCGGCGCCAGCAGCAGTTCTTCGCGGCGGGTGCCGCTCTTGTTGAGCTCGATGGCCGGGAACACGCGCTTTTCGTACAGACGGCGGTTCAGGTGGATTTCGCTGTTACCCGTGCCCTTGAATTCTTCGAAGATCACTTCGTCCATGCGGCTACCGGTATCGACCAGTGCGGTGGCGATGATGGTCAGCGAACCGCCTTCTTCGACCTTGCGCGCTGCGCCAAAGAAGCGCTTGGGGCGCTGCAGCGCTGCGGCATCTACACCGCCCGACAGCACTTTGCCGGAGGAGGGCACGACATTGTTATAGGCGCGTGCAAGGCGGGTGATCGAATCCAGCAGGATCACCACGTCCTTCTTCAATTCGACCAGGCGCTTGGCACGCTCGATCACCATTTCAGCCACGTGCACGTGGCGGGCAGCGGGCTCGTCGAAGGTCGAGGCAATGATCTCGCCCTTCACCGTGCGCTGCATTTCGGTAACTTCTTCAGGGCGTTCGTCCACGAGCAGCACCATCAGGTGCACGTCGGGGTTGTTGGCGGTGATGGCGTGGGCGATGTGCTGCATCATCATCGTCTTGCCGCTCTTGGGCGGTGCGACGATCAGCGCGCGCTGGCCGCGGCCGATGGGGGCGATGATGTCGATGATGCGGCCGGTGATGTTCTCCTCGCCCTTCATGTCCCGTTCGAGCTTCATCTGCTCCTTTGGGAAGAGAGGCGTCAAGTTCTCGAACATCACCTTGTGCTTGTTCTGCTCCGGTGGGCCACCGTTGACGGCGTCCAGCTTGGTCAGCGCAAAGTAGCGCTCCCCGTCCTTGGGTGTGCGCACTTCGCCTTCGATCATGTCGCCGGTGTGCAGGTTGAAGCGCCGGACCTGGCTGGGCGAGATGTAGATGTCGTCGGTGCTCGCGGTGTAGCTCGTGTCGGGGCTTCGCAGGAAGCCGAAACCGTCGGGAAGAATTTCCAGCACGCCGTCGGCGAAGACTTGTTCGCCCGCTTTTGCGCGCTTCTTGATGATCGCGAACATCAGCTCCTGCTTGCGCATGCGCCCGGTGTTTTCGATCTCCAGCTCTTCGGCCTGCTTGAGCACTTCGGACACGTGCAGTGCCTTGAGTTCGTTTAAATGCATGGGGTGACTCCTGAACGGAGCGGGTATGAAATCAGGGGAGAGGCCTGAAGCCGGGTGGACGCTGTTTGCGGACCTCGGCGGACCTGGGGATCTGGGACCGGCCGCTTGTGCATGCGGACACGATGATCTGCGGCGATTATGACAGGAAAAAATTCCAGTTTGCCAGGGGCCGCGCAGCCTGAACGCTGCAAGAGGTTACGCGGTGTACGGGATGGCGCAGCGCGGAGAAAGCCGCCGCACGCGCCACCCTCGGGGATCAGGCGAGTTGCTGGTCGATGAAGGCGGTGAGCTGCGTCTTGCTCATCGCGCCGACCTTGGTGGCGGCCAGCTGGCCATCCTTGAACAGCATGAGGGTCGGGATTCCACGGATGCCGAACTTGGCGGGCACCTCGCGGTTCTCGTCCACGTTCATCTTGGCGACGGTCAGCTTGCCTTGGTACGTGCTGGCGACTTCGTCCAGGATGGGGGCAATCATCTTGCAAGGGCCGCACCATTCGGCCCAGTAATCGACCAACACCGTGGTGCCGGGCTGCAGCACGTCGGTTTCAAAACTGGCGTCGGAAAGGTGTTTGATGAGATCGCTTGCCATGGCACATTCCTTGTTGAAGCAAGTTGGGGTGGGCGGGTCCGGATAAAGTCAGGGGATTGTGACAGAAAGACATTTCCCGCCCCACGGTGTGGCCGCGGCCTCCGACGCTATGACAGTCATAGCGAAAAACGATGCGCCAGGCAGCGTTTGGGGCCCGGTGCTGAGCCAGGTCCAAGCCCATATCCAGCGCATTGGCGCGCACCCGGCGACGGTCGTGGTGCTGGTGCCGTATGCCCAGCTCATGGCCGAGGCGCAGCGCGAATGGGCGCGCCGCGTGCCCGATGGTTTTGCACCCCGTTTTGAAACGACGCGGAACTGGGCCACCCGCATTGCCCCGTTCGTGCCTGAGGGCGACGACCTTTCGCACGACATGGCGCGCGACACCCTGACCGCACGGGCGCTGCTCGACCGCGCCGGGCTGGCGGAGCAGCGCGATGTGCTCGCGACACCGTTGCTGGAAGCCGCTGCCCAGCTGTCGAGCGTGGTCTGCGCCGTGCCGCCGCCGGAGCGCGAAGCCTGGGCGATCGGCGCGCGCGAACTGATGCCGCCCGCTGGCGAGGGTGCTGCGCTGCGCTACGAAGCCGCGGTGGCCCGCATCGCCCTCGAATGGGTGCTCGCCTCCCGCCATGCGACGGACGTGCTGTTCGAGCCCGGTGTGCGCACGGCGGTGGACGCGCTCGTGGTGCTCGGTGGCTTTCAGTCCGACCCGCTGGCGCAGACGCTGTGCGCCCGGTGGGGCGACCGTTCCCTGGCGCTGGCGCTGGGGTCTTCGCATTCGGCAGAGGCCGATGCCCCCCTGGGCGAGGTGTTCCTGCACGCTGCTGCCGATGCCGAGGACGAAGCCCAGCGCGCTGCCGCCTGTGTTCTGCATCGCCTGGAGCAAGGCCATGCGCCGCTGGCCCTGGCCGCGATCGACCGTGCGCTCACCCGGCGCATCAGCGCGCTTTTGCTCGGACGCGGAGTGGCCGTGCACGACGAGAACGGCTGGACCCTGTCCACCACGCGGGCCGCTTCGCAGGTGATGACGGCCTTGCGCGCCTGCGCCTGGAACGCATCGGCCGACGCCGTGCTGGATTGGCTCAAGCACGCACCTGCGGCAGACCCAGTTGCCGTGAGCGCCGCTGAGAAATGGCTGCGCAAGGCCGGCATGGGCCAATGGTTGGCCGTGCAGGAGCGCAGCGACGCCATGCCACCTGCGCTGGAAGCCGTTCAGACCCTGGTGGAACAGGTACAGGCATGGCGCACGCCCTTGCAGTCTGCTCGCCCACTGGCCGCGTGGATTGCTGCCGTGCGGGAGTTACTGCAAGGCACCGGACAGTGGAATGCATTGGCGGCTGATGCCGCCGGCGAGCGCGTGCTGGCCGAGTTGCGGCTGCACGATGGCTTGCCTTCCGATCTGGACGGGCTGGAGAGCGCGGGCCGGCGCATGTCGCTAGCGGAGTTCACCCGCTGGGTGAACGAGGTGCTCGAAGCCGCCCGCTACCGCCCGGACCATGATGGCAGCGCCTCGGTGTTCGTCGTGCCGCTGCCGCAGATATTGGCGCGTCCGTTCGCCACGCTGGTGGTGCCGGGCTGCGATGAAAAACGCCTGCAGCCCGCGCCGGAGCCGCCTGGTGCCTGGACCCGCGCCCAGCGCGAAGGCCTGGGCTTGCCCACCCGCGAGGCGCTCGAATCGGCCCTTCGCGATGCGTGGGGCAGTGCTTTGCACACGGCCCATGTGGACGTTCTATGGCGCAGTGGCGATGACGGCGGCGAACCTCTGCTCGCCAGTCCGCTGGTCCTGGCGCTGCAACTGGATGGCATGGCGCAAGACGGCACCGATCCGCGCGGCCTGCGCGACGTGCCGATCAACCCCGTACCCCGGCCGATGCCGACAGGCGAGGCCTTGCCGGTGCTGCAGCTCTCATCCACCGCCTATTCCGATTTGCGCCATTGCCCCTACCGCTTCTTTGCGCTGCGCCAATTGGGACTGCAAGAGGCCGACGAATTGGGGGCAGAAGTAGGCAAGCGGGACTTTGGCAACTGGCTGCACGCTGTGCTGCAGCGCTTCCATGAGGCCCTGCAGGCAGAACCGACCGAGGGCATACCGGAGCGCCGCGCCCTCATGGACGCGGCGGCCGAGGCCGTGACGCGCTCGCAGCGGCTGGACGCGGGCGAGTTCCTGCCCTTCGCCTCCGGCTGGCCGGCGTTGCGCGACGGCTACCTTCGCTGGCTGCGGGAGCACGAAGGGCAGGGCGCCACCTTCCGCCAGGCCGAGGTGCGCTCGACCCAACCGCTCGGGCCGCTCAAGCTGGTCGGGTTGCTCGACCGCATCGATGCCGTGCGCGCCGAGTTGCCCGGCGAAGAGCCGACCGTTCTGGTGATCGACTACAAGACCGAAAGCGACGCCGTCACGCGCAAACGCCTTGCCGCCGGCACCGAGGACACGCAGTTGGCCTTCTACGCAGCGCTGCTGCACCACGACCATTTGCGCGCGGCCTATGTGAACGTAGGTGAACGCGGCGAAACCCGCACGTTCGAGCAGGTCGATGTCGTGGCGCTGCGCGACCAATTGGTGGAGGGCATCCTGCACGACTTCGACCGCATCGCCGGTGGGGCGCCCCTGCCTGCGCTGGGCGAGGGCGCGGTGTGCGACTACTGCGCTGCGCGCGGCCTGTGCCGCAAGGACTTCTGGGCATGAGCCAGCAGATCGCTGCCTACGAACACAACGGCCGCCCCGTGACGCGCGAGGCGTTCTATGCCATCGCCTGCGATCCGGACCGCAACGTGGCGGTAGAGGCCTGCGCGGGCGCTGGCAAGACCTGGATGCTGGTCTCGCGCATGCTTCGCGCGTTGCTCGACGGCTGCGCGCCGCACGAAATTTTGGCCATCACGTTCACTCGCAAGGCCGCTGGCGAGATGCGCCAGCGCCTTCAGGAATGGCTGGAAACGTTCGCGCAGGCCGAGCCCGCAGTGTTGGCCCAGGAACTGATTGCGCGAGGAATCCCGCCCGAGCGCGCGCTGGACAAGCGCGAGGTGCTACAAAAACTGTACCGTTCCATGCTCGAATCCGGCAGGCCGGTGCAGATCCGCACCTTCCATAGCTGGTTCGCCGCGTTGCTGGGCACCGCGCCACTGGCCGTGCTGCATGCGCGCGGCCTGCCCGGGAACTACGAGCTGCTGGAGGACGACGCCGAGGCCGTTCGGCAGTTATGGCCGACCTTCCTGCAGCAGGTCGCCGACGATGCGGTGCTTCACGCCGACTACCTCGCGGCGGTGGCCTCGCACGGGCGCTCGCAAACGCACAAGGCCCTGGGCGCGGCGCTGTCCAAACGCATTGAGTTCGAGCTGGCCGACGCCGCGGGCGTGGTCGATGCATCCGTCGCGCCGTTCCAGGATTTGTTTCAGGACCTGCAAGGGCTGGACACTCCGGCCCATGCGCTGGACGGCGCGGCCGCGCGGGCACGCTGGCTCGCCCGCGCCAGTGCCTTGGGCACCGAAACGAACAAGACCCCTCAGAAAGCAGCGGACGCGGTCGTCGATGCCTTCGCGTGCGAAGACCTGCCAGAGCGGCTGGAACGCCTGCGCCGCGCTTTCTTCGTGGCCAAGGAAAACCGGCTCAGCAAAAATCTCGAAAAGTTCGCCGTGGCGCAGGACGCCGAGGCCGAACTGCAGCGCTTGTGCCAGGCGCGCCGCCAGCACGAGGCGTGGGACTACCACCAGCGCATGGCACGGCTCACGCGGGCGCTGGTGGCCGCCTATGCCGCGCTCAAGCGCGACCGCGGCTGGGTGGACATGAACGATGTCGAGCGCACGGCGCTGGTGATGCTGTCCGACCCGGTGCTCAGCGGCTGGGTGCAGGAGCGTCTGGACGCCCGCGTTCGCCACCTGCTGGTGGACGAGTTCCAGGACACCAACCCGCTGCAATGGCAGGCGCTGCATGCCTGGCTGTCGGGCTACGTAGGCGCCGGGGGCGGGCGGGCGCCCAGCGTGTTCATCGTGGGCGATCCCAAGCAGAGCATCTACCGCTTTCGCCGGGCCGAGCCCCAGGTGTTCCTGGCCGCGCAAGGCTTCGTGCGTGAGGGTTTGGGCGGTGACCTGCTCAGCTGCGATCACACGCGCCGCAATGCGACGGGCGTGATCACGGCGGTGAACCAGGTCATGCAGACCGCACAGGCACAGGGCGAATACGCCGGCTTCCGCGATCACACCACTGAGTCTTCCGACACGGGCCTGCTCCTGCGCCTGCCGGCCATCACCGCACCCGAAGACGGCGGCGGCGCGGCTTCCGACCCGCTGGCCTGGCGCGACAGCCTGACGCAACCGCGCCACGAGCCCGAGGAAACCCTGCGCATGCGCGAGTGCACGCAGGCTGCGCAATGGGTGGCCGAGCGCATCGCTGCCGGGGTGCCACCGCGGGACATATTGGTGCTCGCCCGCAAGCGTGACCGGCTGGCCGCCATGCAGGATGCGCTGCGCGAACTGCACCTGCCTTGCGTGCAGCCCGAAAAGGCCGAACTGGCCGAAGCCCCCGAGGTGCAGGACGTGGTGGCGCTGCTGGACGCCCTGGTTTCCCCGGGCCACGACCTGTCGCTGGCCCGCGCGCTGCGCTCGCCGCTGTTCGGCGTGGGCGACGAGGTGCTGGTGCGGCTGGCGCTGTGGCGTCAGCAACCCGAAAACCGCGAAAGCAGTTGGCTCGATTTGCTATTAAAAGGTGAGCATACTGCCGCCGATTTCATTGCGCTGGGGGCCGATTTGGCTCTATATAAAGGCTGGTTCGACACGCTCCCGCCGCACGATGCGCTACAGGCCCTCTATACCCATCGCGACGTGCTGGCCCGCTATGCCGGCGCCGCCCCGCCCACACAGCGCGCCAGCGTGCTGGCCAATCTGCGTGCGTTGCTGTCGGCCGCGCTGCAGATCGACGGCGGGCGCTACCTCACGCCCTATGCGTTCGTGCGCGCCATGAAGCGGGCAGGCCAGCGCGCGCCGGGGCGGGTGGATGCGCAGGCCGTGCGCCTGCTCACCGTGCACGGCGCCAAGGGCCTTGAAGCGCACAGCGTGCTGCTGCTGGACACCGACACCCGGCCGCAAAAGGCCGAAACGATGGGTGTGCTCGTGGATTGGCCTGGGGAAGAGCCGCTGCCGCGCAGCTTCGTGTTCCTGGCCAGCGAGAGCGCGCCGCCGCCCAGCGCGGTGGACATGCTCGCGGCCGAACAGGCAGAGCGCCAGCGCGAAGAGTTGAATACCTTGTACGTGGCCATGACGCGCGCCAAACATTGCCTGGCGATCTCTTCGGTACGGCCCTCGGCATCCGCTCCGGGCAGTTGGTGGAACCGTCTGGCGCCGCTGCTGGAGGATGTGCCCGAAGCGCTGGGCGCCGATCCTGACGAGGTGGAACACGCGCTCCTGGCGACGGCAGAGGACCGCGCCGTGCTGTCCGAGTTGCCCACTTGGTCCCCTCCGCAAAAGCCCGAGCCCGATGGCCCGGTGGCGCTTGCCGTGGCGCGATCCACCCCGTTGTCGCGCCAGGGGGAGGCCATGCACCAGTTGCTGGAGCAGGCTGGAATGGCGCAAGCCGGCGAGGCCCTGCGCGATACGGAATGGACGGCGTTGCGGCTGGGCCGGCTGGCGGGCGATTTCGACCTGCTGCCCGAATCGGCGGCCCGTGCTGCGGAGATGGCGCGAACCATCCTGAGCGGCGAGGGCGCCTGGGCCTGGGACGCCGCCTGCATCGATCGCGCAGTGAATGAAGCCACCATCGTCCACGCCGGGCAGACGCTTCGCATCGACCGCTTGGTACGCCGCACCAGCCCTGGCGAGCCGCCGACCTGGTGGGTGCTCGACTACAAAAGCGCCGCGGACCCTGAACGCCGCCCGCACCTGAAAACCCAGTTGCTGCGCTACCGCGAAGCCGTGCTGGCCCAGATGCCGGGCCACGCGGTTCGCGCGGCATTTTTGACCGGCGACGGGCGGATGGTGGAAGTAGGAAGCGAGACTGCTGCACCAGCACCAGCACCAGCACCAGCACCAGCACCAGCACCAGCACCAGCACCAGCACCTGAAAATATCGCTCCGCCCATTCCTGTGGTGATGCCCGCACCGCCACCGCCACCGCCACCGCCACCGCCACCGCCACCGCCACCGCCACCGCCACCGGGCCCGGTGCAAGGCGACCTGTTTTGACGGCCCGACGGGGCCGCAGATCGCCGTACCGCGGCCATTGCTGCCCCCCCCTCTGTCCCTGTTTCCGCTTAGACGCAAAGGTTGAAGATGACTGTTTCCGAATCGCCCACTCCGGTGCTGGCCTGTGATGTCGTCGTGATCGGCGGCGGCCCCGCCGGGCTGATGGCCGCTGAGGCGTTGGCCGGCAGCGGCCTGGCCGTGCATGTGTTCGATGCCATGCCGTCCGTGGGCCGCAAGTTTCTGCTGGCGGGCAAGGGCGGCCTGAACCTCACGCACTCCGAGGCGTTCGAGCCGTTCGCAGGCCGCTTCGGCGAACGCCGGGCCGCCATCGAGCCGATGCTGCAGACTTTTGGCGCCGATGCGGTGCGCGAATGGGCGCAGGGGCTGGGCGTGGACACGTTCGTGGGCACCTCGGGCCGGGTGTTTCCGGCTGACATGAAGGCCGCACCGTTGTTGCGCGCCTGGCTGCACCGGCTGCGCGGGCAGGGAGTGCGGTTTCACATGCGGCACCGGTGGCTGGGTTGGGGAGAGCCTGCGGCCGGTGAAGGCTCCGCAGCCAGTGCCATGTCGCTGGGCTTCGCCAGTCCTTCGGGTCTGGTGCCTGTGCAGGCTCGCACCGTGGTGCTGTCCTTGGGCGGAGGCAGTTGGGCGCGCCTGGGTTCCGATGGCGCCTGGGTGCCGCTGTTGGCCGAGCGGGGTGTGGCGGTGGCGCCACTGCGGCCTGCCAACTGCGGCTTCGATGTCGTGCGTGCGGGCGCATCGGCGGTCGAGACGCGGCGGGAGTTCTTGCGGGAGCTGATCGGCCGCGGGCCGGATGCCGCAGGCTGGACGCCGCACTTCATCGAACGCTTTGCCGGGCAGCCCTTCAAGTCAGTCGCGCTGCATTTTTCCGACAGCCAGGGGCGCTCGTTCAGCCGACGGGGCGAGTTCGTCGCCACGGCCAGCGGCGTGGAAGGCAGCCTCATCTATGCCGTCTCCAGCCTGCTGCGCGACGAGATCGAAGCGCATGGCCATGCCACCTTCACCCTTGACCTGCTGCCCGACCACACGCCCGAGCGCGTACTCAAGGAAGTGCGCCATCCGCGCGGCGCCCGGAGCCTCAGCAGCCACCTCAAGAGCCGGCTGGGCCTGGACGGCATCAAGATGGGCATTCTCTACGAGCAGTTGGGCAAGGACGGCCTGGGCGATGCGGCGGCGCTGGCCCAGGCCATCAAGGCGCTGCCCATCACCGTGGGCGCGACTCGGCCACTGGACGAAGCCATCAGCACGGCTGGTGGCGTGCCGTTCGAAGCCATGGACGAGCATCTCATGCTGAAAGCCGTTCCGGGCGTCTTCTGCGCAGGCGAAATGCTGGATTGGGAAGCGCCCACGGGTGGCTATCTGATGACCGCCTGCATGGCCAGCGGCGTGGCCGCCGCCGAAGGGGCGAAAGCTTGGCTACAGCGGGGCGGTTGAGCGCGACCGCTGGCGGCGCGGGCGCTGCTCGGGCGAGTCATCGGCAGCATCGCCGTCCGGCCCGGAGTGCATGCAAAAGCGGTTCTTGCCCTCCCGCTTGGCATGGTAGAGCGCCAGGTCGGCACGCCGCATCAGGTCGGAGGTGGTGCAGGCCGCTTCGCCCCGGGTCAGCCCGGCACTGATCGAAAGGCGGCGGCCGCTGAAGGCGGGGTGTTCGGGCGGCACCGCGTACAGCGTGTTCACGGCGGCAACCAGCGCCTGGGCCAGTTCGCGGGCCTCGGGCAGGGTGGCCGCATCGATCACGACCCCGAACTCTTCACCGCCCAGCCGGCCGCAAAGGTGCGGGGCTGCATGCTGCTTCAGCATCGCGGCCACGTCTTTCAGCACCACATCGCCTTGGTCGTGCCCGAACTGGTCGTTGATCGATTTGAAGTCATCGATGTCGATCATCAGAAAGTACAGCCCGTCGATGCGCCCGGCATCCTGCAAGCCTTGCAGGTGCTTGAGCAGGCTGCGGCGGTTGGCCAAGCCGGTGAGCGCGTCCTGATACGCCAGGGTTTCCAGCTCCAGCTGTTGCCGGTAGCTGTCTTCACGCAACTGTGAAATGGCCAGGTTCAGGAAGAGCCCGAGCAGCGACGACATGGTGACCAGCAGCAAGATCCAGATGGGATCGTGCGCCACGGCCATCTGCTGGAAATTGCCATGCCCGAAAGCGAGCCAGATGACCGCAATGGACGCCAGGTAATGCCACACGGTGATGAACATGTACGCGACCAGCAGCGTGAAGGCCACGCCCAGCGCGACGCACCAGTAGACGCCGGCGGGGCTGGGTGCCGACAGTAGCCAGAACCCTTGGGCCAGCAAGCCCGTGGCCGGCAAAGCCGCCATCACCACCCGACCCGGCGTGCTGGCGAACATCGAAGCCGTGATGCAGCAGAAGAACGCCGTCGCCAGCAGGGCGAACAGGATGTTGTCGTAGCGATAGGCCGGATTGGCGAGGTACCAGGCCATGGCCCAGCCGACGCCGCCGAACGCCAGCACGGAGGCATTGACGCGCCGCATGCGGTGGAAGGTGTTCAGGTCCAAGGGCCGCGCCGCTTGATCGCCCCGGCCCGTCGCGTGGGCGGGGCCGGCGGCACGGCGGGAGGCGGAAGCGAGACCGCTCACCCCAGGCGGCAAGCTTGGTGCACGCGACACGCCGACTCCCTGCGCACGAACATCTGCCATACCGGGTCCTTGCTTGGCGAAAGAACCCAATGTAACCCAGCAGTTTCACCGAAGGGGTATTCGAAACAAGGCACGCATCTGCTCAGCCATGAAGGCTGCAAGACACGTTGGCAGGGGAGGTGGAAGGCACGGATCGGTCGATCCGGCGGAGGTGAGGTGCCATGCCTGAATCGGCATGGCAGAAAGAAGATAGTTGACGAGCCTTACCCCCGGCACTGACTCTACAGTTAGGGCTGCTTGGTTCCCCACCTGACCCGGTTGGCTGCTTCACCATGCGGGGAGGCCCGTCACCGGCGATTGTAGGCGATAAAACTGGCGGCCTCGCCCGCGCAGACCCTGCCCGCCGTGCAGGTGTTTGTCGTGTCGCCCGGCAACCCAGGCTGACCGGGGTGTTGCGGCGATTCGGTAACCCGGCGGGCCGGGGAGGCCGGCGCGCCCACATAGAATCACCCCCCATGTCCTACCTCGTGCTCGCCCGCAAATACCGTCCCAAGACCTTCTCGGAGATGGTGGGCCAGGAGCATGTGGTGCAGGCGCTGTCCAATGCGCTCACGCAGCAGCGGCTGCACCATGCTTATCTTTTCACCGGCACGCGTGGCGTCGGCAAGACGACCGTGTCGCGGATTCTCGCCAAGTCGCTCAATTGCCAGGGTCCGGACGGGCAGGGCGGCATCACCGCCACGCCCTGCGGGGTTTGCCAGGCCTGCACCGACATCGACAGCGGCCGCTTCGTCGACTACACCGAGCTGGACGCCGCCTCCAACCGCGGGGTGGACGAAGTGCAGGGCCTGCTGGAGCAGGCCGTCTACAAGCCGGTGCAGGGCCGCTTCAAGGTCTTCATGATCGACGAAGTGCACATGCTCACCAACACGGCGTTCAACGCCATGCTGAAGACGCTGGAAGAGCCGCCCGAATACCTCAAGTTCGTACTGGCCACGACCGATCCGCAGAAGGTGCCGGTCACGGTGCTGTCGCGCTGCCTGCAGTTCAACCTGCGCCCGATGGCGCCCGAGACGGTGCTGGAACATCTCGGCCGCGTGCTCGAAAAAGAGAACGTGCCGGCCGAGCCCCAGGCGCTGCGCCTGCTGTCGCGTGCGGCGCGGGGGTCGATGCGCGATGCGCTGTCGCTAACCGATCAAGCGATAGCCTTCGGCAGCGGCCAACTGCAGGAAGCCGGCGTGCGCCAGATGCTGGGCAGCGTGGACCGCTCGTATGTCTTTCGCCTGATCGAAGCCTTGGCCCAGGGCGACGGGCGCACGGTGGTGGAAACCTCCGACACCCTGCGGTTGAACGGCCTGTCGGCCGCTTCCACGCTGGAAGAGATGAGCGCCGTGCTCCAGCGCATGGCCGTGACGCAGGCCGTGCCGAACATGGCACAGGCAGTGGATGCCAACGACCCCGAAGCGGCTGAAATCGCCCGTCTTGCAGCGCTGATGCCCGCGGACGAAACCCAATTGCTGTACAGCATCTGCCTGCACGGCCGCGCCGAACTGGGCCTGGCGCCCGACGAATACGCGGCGCTGACGATGGCGCTTTTGCGGCTGCTGGCCTTCAAGCCATCGGACAGTGCAGCGGCATCGGTCCCTTCGGCTGAAAAAAAAACTCTGACGCCGGTTGATCCGGCACCGGCGCACCGGCCGGCATCTGTTCCGGCGGCAGCTCCGGCGCCTGTCCAGGCGAGCCCGCAGGAAGCCGTTGCTGCGTCCCGGCCTGCCGATGACGCCCATGCCGCCAGCCTGGATGGCGAGCCCGGCGCTGAATCTGCTTCCTCTGCTGTAGTGCCGCCAGCGCCTGCTCAGGACGCACCGGCTGCCGTGCGGCTGCCAGTGCGTGCGCCGGACGACCTGCGCCGTACCGCGGCGCCAGCCTCTTCCTCTTCTTCGGCGCCTTCCCAAAGACCCGGCCAGCCCGCGCAGTCGCCTGAATACATGGCGATTCCGGTGCGCGTGTCGCCAGAGCCCGGCGCACGCTTGCAGCCCCTTCCCGCCACCGGCAACACCCCCGCAGCCGCTCGCTACACCGCGACCGAAGAGGGCGATGTCTGGCACGCCACGGTGCAGCAACTGGTGGCGGCCGAAGCCATCTCGGCGCTGGTGCGCGAACTGGCGTTGCAGTCGCAGCTCGTGGCCCGCGATGCCGGGCACTGGCTGTTGCGGGTCGAGCGCGAATCGCTCAACCAGCCCGTGGCGCGCGAGCGTCTGCGAGCAGCGCTGGAGGCGGCGGGCCATGCCACGCAGATCAGTGTCGAGCTCGGCGTGGTCATCGACAGTCCGGCCCGCCGCAATGCGGCCGCCGCCGCCGAGCGCCAGCGCGTGGCCGAAGAGATCGTGCACAGCGATCCGTACGTGCAGGCGCTGGTGCGGGATTTCGGCGCCAAAATCGTGCCGGGCAGCATCAAGCCGGCGTGACGGCATCGCCGTCTGCCCGGTCCAGCATTCTTTCGTTCCCAGTCTCTCCCCCTCATTCCCATCAGAAAAGGAAACGCACCATGTTCAACAAGGGACAACTCGCCGGCCTCATGAAGCAGGCCCAGGCCATGCAGGACAACCTGAAGAAGGCCCAGGACGAACTCGGCAACATCGAAGTGGAAGGCGAATCCGGCGCCGGTCTGGTCAAGGTCCTCATGACCTGCAAGCACGACGTCAAGCGCGTGACCATCGACCCCAGCCTGCTGGCCGACGACAAGGAGATGCTGGAAGACCTGGTGGCCGCCGCCTTCAACGCGGCCGTGCGCAAGGCCGAGGAAACCTCGCAGGAAAAAATGGGCAAGCTGACCTCCGGCATGCCGGGCCTGCCCCCTGGCATGAAGTTCCCTTTCTGAGGACCTTTCGCGGTCACTCGCCCGGCTCCAGCCCCATGTGCTAAGGGCCGGCATACCGCTGGCCCCATCGGTGTCCACAGGGCACCATGCCGTCGTTCTCTGAACCGTTTCGTTTCCACAGCCCTTTCCTTCCATTTTTTCTTCCATGTCCGACACCAACTCCCTCGATGCCCTGGTCCAGGCTTTGCGCCGCCTGCCGGGCGTGGGCGTGAAGTCGGCGCAGCGCATGGCGTTTCACCTGCTGCAGCATGACCGGGAAGGGGCCGAACTGCTCTCGCGTGCTTTGCACGAGGCGACGGTTTCGGTACACCACTGCGAGCGCTGCCATACGTTCACCGAAGCAGCGGTCTGCGACACCTGCCTGGACCCGGCGCGCGATGCCTCCCGCCTGGCCGTGGTGGAGACGCCCGCCGATCAGGCGGCGCTGGAACGCACGGGGGCCTTTCGCGGGCTGTATTTCGTGCTGATGGGGCGCTTGTCACCTCTCGACGGCGTGGGCCCGAAAGAGATCGGGCTGAAGAAGCTCATGGAGCGCGCCTCCGACGGCGTGGTGCAGGAGGTGATCCTGGCCACCAACTTCACGGCCGAGGGCGAAGCCACGGCCTATGTCATCAGCGAGGCGCTCAAGAGCCGCGGGGTGCACGTGACCCGGCTGGCCCGGGGCGTGCCCGTCGGGAGCGAACTGGAATACGTGGACCTGGGGACGATCGCGCATGCGCTGGTCGATCGCCGTTAGCACTATGAAATTGATAGCTACCAGCGCTTGATCTGATTGCGCTGGAGCACGAAAAGGCTTGAAGATGACTTCTCTGCATGTGGCGCACTTCACGGTGGCCTACTGGTGTGTGCTGCTGATGGCGCTGCTGCCCACGGTGTGCGCGCTGATCGGCAAGCGCGGCAGCTTCCGCCCCTCCGACAACCATGATCCCCGTGGGTGGCAGAACAAGCAGACCGACTGGCGCGCCCGCGCCATCGCTGCGCAGTCCAACACGTTCGAGGCCCTGCCGTTTTTCATCGGCGCAGTGGTCATCGCGCACCAGCTGGGGGCCGCTCAGACGCTGCTGGACATCCTGGCGTTTCTCTTCGTGATGCTGCGCGTGTTCTACGTGATGATGTATGTCTCCGACCTGCCCACCGCGCGCAGCGCCGTGTGGTTTGCCGGGATGGTGGTCAACATCGCCATTCTGTTCATCGGGTACCGCTGAACGGGCTCAGCACCTGCGTTTTCGGCTGCAGTCGCCCGCTGCACGGCGCGGACTGCGCCCCTGTGCCGCATCGCCCCGCTTGCCCACAGAGGTTCTCAGGGATTGCCCTGACAGCGCCCCGCCCACCTGATGGCACGATTGCTGCAATGCAGCATTTTTGAATTTCTTCGCTCCATGTCTGTTCCCCACATCAGCCGCCGCCGCCTTGGCACGCTGTCCGCCTTGTCCATGGCGGGCTGGGTCGGCGCGCGCGCCGTGGCGTCGCCTTCGCCATTCACCGCCGGCGCGGGGCCGCTGCGGGTCGCGGTGGGCGGTTCGGGCCTGCTGTACCACCTGCCGCTGACGATCGCTCAAGAGCTGGGATTTTTCCGGGCCGAGGGGCTGGATGTGATGGTGCAGGACTACCCCGGCGGCGCCCTGGCCCTGCAGGCATTGCAGGCGGGGGAGGCCGATGTGTGTTCGGGCGCGTACGACCACGCGCTGCGCCAGCAGTTGCTCGGCCGCAGCTACAGCTCCATCGTTTTGCAGGGGCGCGCGCCGCAACTTGCGCTGGCGGCGTCGGCGCGGGCGTGGCCCGTCAAAAGCGTGAACCGCTTCAAGGGGCTGCGCGTGGGCGTCTCGGCCATCGGGTCTTCGACGCACGTGGTGGCGCAGTTGATGCTGTCGCGCGACGGTGCGCCGATGGACGAGGTGTCGTTCGTGGATGTGGGCTCGGGCATGGGCGCGGTGACGGCTTTGCGGCAGGGGCGGGTGCACGCGCTGTGCCATGCCGACCCGATCGTCGGCGCGCTGGAGCAGCGCTCCGAAGTGCGAGTGCTGTACGACACGCGCTCGCTCAAGGCCTCGCAGGAGCTGTTCGGCGGCACGATGCCGGCGGCCAGCCTGTATGCGCCGCAGTCGTTCGTGCAAAAGCAGCCGGCGCGGGCCCAGGCGCTGGCCAATGCCATGGTGCATGCGCTCAAGTGGCTGCAGACCGCGAGCCCGGCCGATCTGGTGCGCGTGGTGCCGCCCGGCTACCTGCTGGGCGATCGCGGGGCTTATCTGGCCGCCTTCCACAAGGTGCGCGACACGTTCTCGCCGGACGGCCTCATGCCCGATGACGGCCCGGCCACCGCGGCGCGTGCCGTGGCCCGCCTGCGACCCGAAATGGCGCCGCTCAAGATCGACCTGGGGCGCACGTTCACGAACGAGTTCGCACGCCGGGCCAAGCACAAGTTCAACGCCTGAGGGCGCGGGGCTTCGGCGCCGCCGCGCACCCGTGCGCAACGCTTGGGCACCGCTCGGGCACCCTGTTCCTGTTTGATAGGCCACTTTGGCTGAACTGTCCGACACGCCACCGCAAGAGGGTGGCGCTAGAGTCGGGGACGCGCCGCGGCGGGCTGGTGCCACGGCGTGGGATCGATCCCTTCGTCACTCAGTCACTTCTGACATTCCACCGTTCCAACAAGGAAAAAACTCCATGTCGCTCAACCTCAGTATCGGCCCCCTCGTCGCCTTGCTCGCAGGCATCCTGATCCTGGTCATGCCGCGCCTGCTGAACTACATCGTGGCGCTGTATCTCATCGTGATCGGCGTGCTGGGACTGGTCGGGATGCACAACCTGCGCCTCTGAGTCCGTCCGCAAAAGGAGGGGTGCCGGGCGCCTTGAAACGAGGCGTGGCGCAACGGCCTGCTCGCTGCGCCCCTGGCAGCGTTCAGGCACTCAGGCGCCACGGTCGAACGCTCAGCGCTTCTTGCGCGAGGGCGTTCCGCCCTTGCGGACCGGCGCCGCAGGTGCTTTCGAATTGCGGGTAGAGGTCTGCTTGATGGCAGGCCGCGCGGAGGACGTGGCGGCCAGCTTTACCGGCAGGTACATCACGACCTGCTGGCCGGCCTTGAACACGGCGCCGGCCTTCACGTCATTCCAGTCGGCCACATTGGCAGCGGTCACCTTGTAGCGGTTGGCGATGCTCGCTACCGAATCGCGTTTGCCGGCGCGCACCGTGGTGCGCCGCGTGACGATTTCGGGTGTGAATGCGACCTGCCCGTTGTCGGCCACCTGGCTCGACACATCCTGGCGCGTGGTGGTCGCACGCGGCACCATGAGGGCCGACCCGGCCTTGATCATCATGCGCGGTGGAATGTGGTTCACGCTGCGCAGGTCGGTCTCGCTCATGCCCACGCGCTGGGCGGCGGCAGCCACCGTCATGGTGGTGGGCACGCTCCACACCGTCCAGCTGGCGTACTGGCCTTCGCTGTGGGCTTCCAGGTTCTTCAGGAACACCTTGGCGTTGTCCCAGGGCAGCAGGATCTGCGGCATGCCGGCGGCCAGGATGACGGGCCGGTGCAGCGAGGGGTTGAGCGCGCGGAAGTCTTCTTCGCGCACACCGGCCAGGCTGGCGACCAGCGAGACATCGATGTCTCGCGTGATGTCCACCGTCTGGAAGTAGGGGTGGTTTTCGATCAGCGGCAGCTCGGTCTTGAAGGCCTGCGGGTTGGCGACGATGTTCTTCACCGCCTGCAGCTTGGGCACGTACATGCGGGTTTCGGCGGGCATGTTGAGCTCGGTGTAGCTCGTGCCCAGGCCCAGCTTCTGGTTGCGGGCGATGGCGCGGCCCACGCTGCCTTCACCCCAGTTGTAGGCGGCCAGCGCCAGGTGCCAGTCGCCGAACATGCCGTACAGGCGCTGCAGGTAGTCCAGCGCGGCGCGCGTGGAGGCCAGCACGTCGCGGCGGTCGTCGCGGAAGGCGTTCTGCTTGAGCTGGTAATCGTTGCCCGTGGCCGGCATGAATTGCCACATGCCTGCCGCCTTCGCGCTGGAGACGGCCTGCGGATTGAAAGCGCTTTCGATGTACGGCAGCAGCGCCAGCTCGGTGGGCATGCCACGGAGTTCGAGTTCTTCGACGATGTGGAACAGGTATTTGCTGGAACGCTCGGTCATGCGCTGCATGTAGTCGGGGCGCGAGGCATACCACTGCTCGCGGTCGCGCACCAGATCCTGGTCCAGGTCCGGCATGGCGAAGCCGCGGCGGATGCGGTCCCACAGGTCGGACGGGGCATAGAGCGATGCAACCTCGCCGTTGCTGGCCTGCACGGCCGAAATGGGCTGCAGGGGGCCGGAGGGAATTCGCGGCGTGTGCGTGGCGGAAGAGGTGTCGGAGCTGGGGGTGCCGGGGGTGTCTTTGCCCGCCGCGGTGCCGGATGGGGTGCCTTGGGTGGCGCAACCGGTGAGCCAGACCACGCTGGCGAGGCCCAGGATGTGCAAAATTTTCATTGAAACTCGTTTTTCCATTGGCGCAGCGCTGCCAGAACGGCCACTGCATCTTGGGGATCGACCCGCGCATCGAAGCCTCGGGCGGCCTGGGCCACCGTCGCTTGCCGTGTGCGCAGGAAAGGGTTGATGTCGCGCTCGGTCGCCAGGCGCGAGGGCAGCGTGGGCTGCCCGCGCTCGCGCAGGGCCTCGCATTCGCGGGTGTACTGGCGCAGGGCCTCGTTGCCGGGCTCCACGGCCCGGGCGAACTTCAGGTTGGACAGCGTGTACTCGTGCGCGCAGCACACGAGGGTATCGCCCGGCAGCGCGGCCAGGGTGTCGAGCGACGCCTGCATCTGCGCGGGCGTGCCTTCGAACAACCGGCCGCAGCCGCCGGAGAAAAGGGTATCGCCACAGAACACGGCCGGGGTGCCGCCCACGTCGGGGCAGTAGTAGGCGATGTGGCCTGCCGTGTGTCCGGGCACGTCGAACACTTCGAACCGCAGGCCCAGCGCTTCGGCCGTGTCGCCCTGGTTCAGCCGGGTGATCGGCTCGGGCATCTTCTCGTGCGCGGGACCGAAAACGCGGGCGCCGGTGGCTTCGCGCAGCGCGGGTACCCCGCCGGTGTGATCGGCGTGGTGGTGCGTGACTAGAATCGCCTGCAATGGCAGGTTCAGGGTTTGCAATGCCTGCAAGACCGGGCCCGCTTCTCCCGGATCGACCACGACCGCAGCGTGCGCGTCGTGCAGCATCCAGATGTAGTTGTCGGTAAAGGCGGGCAGTGGCAGCAAGTTCATGAGCGATGAAATTATTACTTCAGCACTTCGTTGGGGCATTAAGCAGTGGCCCTAAGACGGGTCTCTGTGGCGCATAACGGGACCGCCAAGGATTCATTACCCGATCCACGACAGCGCGACTAACCTGCAATTGTCGCGCAATCTGGGCCTGAGTCGAGCCCAAGGCAACCAGCCGAAGAACCTCTGCCTCCTGCTCCGATGTCAACGTTCGCGGCCTCCCATGCCGCTGTCCCCTAGAAATCGCCGCCACCTGGCCAGCAATCACCCTCTCCCTGATGATGCCTCGCTCGAGCTGGGCGACGGCGCCCAAGACCTGCAGCATGAATACGCCCATAGGGCTTGTGGTGTCGAGCGGTTCGTTAAGGCTGCGCACCTCGGCGCCGGCCAGCTTGATGCGATCCAGGATCGACAACAGATCCACCAGAGAGCGGGCAACTCTGTCGAGCTTGTAGACGACAAGCACATCTCCCCGTGTTAGGGATTTAAGGCAGCGCTGCAGCTCATAGCGCTGGCCGATGCTGCTGGCCTTCTCCTCGTAAATCGTGCCAACTCCGGCTGCAGCGAGCGCGTCAAGCTGCATGCGAGTCTCCTGCTCTCGGGTTGACACTCTGGCGTATCCAATCAATCGCATATCGGGTTCCTCCTGCAGGAAATCTTGCTGTTTTTCCCACTTGGTAAAAGCTCAAAATGCCGGCCTCCAAAAGTAGTAGGACATAAGGACTGGGTCAGCAAAACGTGCAGGGCGCATCCACTGCGTGGACCGGGCTCTGGCCTCCGGTTGAGCCAACCCACCAGCCTCTGTCTCCGTCTCGGGGATCAGCATTGCGCGTGCGGGGCAGCGCACCTGTGCTCGGGGATTCACACTGCGCTCCCGGGGCCATGCACTCATGCTCGAGGCGGCCGCCGCGGCTGTCGGCGTGCGGCGCTCCGCTTGCCCACCTCGGCCGCTCTGGCACGCGTTGCGCGTGAGGGGCGAGGCACAGGTGCTCGGGGTGTCTCATTGCGCGCAGGGGGCGTTGCACACATGCTCGGGGCCGATCATTCGATGGGGCAGCGTCTGGCGCGCCGTCTCAATCACTGTGTGACTAACGATCCCTTGCGCGGGGGCAGTTAAGGCCCTGGCGATGACGTAAGGCACAGGGTGAGATGAGGTCCACCATGGGGTTTATCACCCCATACCCCGACCCCACCACTGCGGCACAAGGCCTCCGTTCTCGGGGCCCCGTTTGTCTCTCAGAAGGCAGCAATTCGCGGGAAGTAGTGGACGAAGGCAGCAGCAGCTACGGCCATGACTAGGCACATGAGCAGGACCAGCGACCAATGCCATTCAAATGGCTTCTTCTCAGGCGCGAGGGCAGTAGACGGTTTGGCCCATCTAGGCGTCGAATATGTTGCCGTCTTCGTGTCGTAATGCATGCCATTCTTGCGTGCATATTCTTGGCGGTAATAGTCTCGATCTTCAATGCCCATATGGCCTCCCTGGGAGGATTCTAGGGCTGTGATCGGTTAGAAGGTCACCGGCCTGGGGTGACTCTCTGGATACTGATCACGCAAAGCGCGGCGCAGATCGAGCAGGCCGTGGCCGGGCTCTGACGGGGGGACAAACTTTGGAGGCGGAGGTAAGGCAGGCACCTCGTTGTCTGGGATGGTGCCACCAGCCAGAACTACCGCAGGCGGCTTGGTGATGGCTTTGCAGGCCTCCGGCTCACGATCAAGCGAGTTGCCGCCGGTGTCATAGCAGCGGCAAGCCGTAGCGGTAGCCATGCAACCAGCAAACACAGGCGCAGAGGCTGCAGGAGCGGCAGCAGCTGCAACAGCAGCGGGAGCGGTGACCTGGCCAGGGTGAGACGCAGCAAACGCAGCAGGCAGAGCGGCAGGGGACTTGGCGCCGGGCTGTGGGGCCTGGGCGACCTGAGCGGGCTTGGCTTGACCTCCAGCGATGCGCTCCGCGAGCCGCGCATAGGTCGTTGGAGCCATGAAACCCACGCCAGCGATGCCGGCCAGAATGAACCAGACCAGGCCAGGGATGCGCCGGGGTTGCTTGGTGTGAAGATCGGCGCTCTTATAGAGCTTGAAGACCTTTTTGCTGTAGCGCCAAGGGGACTTCGTCATGCTCTTTGCGTACAGCAATCCACGTGAGACATGGTCCCATTCGTAGACGATGGCCATGGGCATATTGGCAATGCGGCGCACATGCAAATGGCGCCCACCGAGGGCGTGGATGTTCTTGTCCACCAGCATGACGTTCTGCGTGATGATGATGAAGTCAACGCCCATGTGTCGATGAGTCTCTAGGGCCTCAATGTCGGCCGGCACGGCGCTTCCGTTCGCTCTTGGCTTCCAATGCCGCTGCACCTCATCGAACACGATGACGCTGCCGGGCTTTGCCCAGGTGTGCCAATCTCGCAGACCTTGGTTATCGCCGCCATCAATGAGCTCGTGATCGAGCAACAAGCCGTTGATGTTGGTGTAGATGGTCCGAGGGTGCATCGTGACGACACCATCCGCCCCTTCTTGGGGAATGTGCGTCCCGACCAGAGGCAGGAGCAACTTTTCAATGGTGTAGAGCGTTTTGCCAGCACCAGGGGTGCCCGTAATGACGGTGATCATCCTGGGTTCTTCCCCAAAATTTGAGTGGCAGACTGAATCTGCCAGAGCAGCAGCTTCGTGGTAATCGCACCGAAAATCATGCCGAGGCCGGTGCCGCCACCTGCGTACAGAAAGAGGTTGAACATGTCGGAAGGTAAGGTGTTGATGCCGCCTTTAACGAGGTCCTTGACCTGTCCGACCGCGATCTGAAAGCCTGTGATGGTGACGACGCTGAAGCCGATAGCAGTGAGGATGCGAGCAATCAGCGGCTGCATCATCGACAAGAGCCATGTGCCAATCTTCATTCAGTCCGCCTTTCCGGGCATCACGATGAAAAGCGCGCCAAGGGCACACATCAAGAGCAGCAAGGGCCGCACATAGGTAGCGACGATGCTGCAGGTCTGAGGCCAGTCGTAGACCATCACTGACTGACCATTGATGTTGGCGTACAAAGATGCAGGGCACGCACCACTGCCCCAGGTGTCTTCGATCTGATAGGTGACGTCAACAGTGGACTTCGGTATCTCTCCATCGGGAGTATCGAGGTCAGGCTTTTGGCAAGCGAGGATGTCCGGATTTTTCTGGCAGAGATCGGGCTTGTCCTCTTCGGGCTTGGCATCGTCTTCGGTGACCGTCTCATCCGTCGTGGTATCGGTCTGCCCGGTCACATTGTTGGTGATCGTGGTGTTGTTGATCGTGGTCGTGTTGTAGGTCACGACGTTGTTGTTGTAAGTGACGTTATGGGTCGTCGTAGTCGTGTTGGTACGCGTTGCAGGCTGCGTTTCTCCAGTGGTCCCAGGTGCGACCTCAGTGGTCGTGCCGGGATGCACGCGAGTCTGGCTACTAGTTTGCGTGCGTGCGCCTGGTGCGCTTGATGGACCAGACACCGTAGGCGTGCCTACGATAGGACCGGCAGCGCCGAAAGGATCAATACCAGCCTTGGTAAACCCCTCCTGAACAACGTTAGCGGGCAGGCGAGACGCTTCCGGCTCGTCCATGTATTCCGCAATGTCATCGAGAGACGAAGGCAACCAATTAGCCCAAGTGTCGGTAGTCGTTCTGGACGGCGGAGAAAACTGAGACTTAGCCCAGGTAGGCGCTGATTGGCTGAACGAATATTCGTAGCTGCAAGTGGTTTTGTTGACAAACGTCACCGCGCGAAAGTAGGCGCCGCCCCGATCGCGTGAGTATGCAAGGTGCGCACTACAAGACGTCATCAAGCTGCGACTCCAGCCACCTCCAGGAAGCTCAAACTCTACGCAATCTGCGCTACAAGATTCAAGCTCCTTTTTTTCGACCTCGCCGGTAATCGGGTTGACACGGAATCGCTCGGTATCGTTGATGTAGTCAACGATGAATGGCAAGGCCAACAGGGCCAAGCCGCCAGGGCCACCGACCGCTGCGCGCAAGCCACGCATGAACGCAACAGGGTTCACTTTGGCTTTTGCGGCTACTTGCACGGCCTTGCCGGTGTCGCCCAACGGGGCCTTTACAGAGCCCTCGAGCAGCGGCCCCATAGGAGACGACGAAGAAATGCCCATGTTGCCGAGCAACGTGCTGGCGCCAGATGGCGGGGAGGTAGGCAAAGGCGAGCCCGGGCCACCAAAATGGACCGCAACGGAATTGCCAGCCGCAACACCGTTGAATGCGTTAAAGGCTGGCGATGGAGCAGCGATTGCTATCGGAACGCCACCCAGAGCAGCAAGAGCAATGAGCCCGCGAAGAGCATTTCGAGCGAGGAAGGCATACAGAGCTTTCATCAGTCGTGATCCGGGTTGATGCTGAAGAGGTTGAGGATCTGTTTGGCGCCCCAGATCACCACGCATGCGCCAATAACCAGGCCGAAGAGAGCGAGCAAATCTGACATTCGCTCTTCGTTCGGAGGTGCCGGTTCGACCTGCACGACCACCGTCACGGTGTCCGTGGACGCTGTGGCGGTGTTCGTGGCCATGGCTTAGCGCCAGCCGAGCTTCGAAGCAAGCTTCAGCAGGCCCCAGACTGCCACCATGGCGCCGATCACCAGGGCGATTGCAGCCAGCATGTCGCCCTTGGCTGCGCCCACATCGGTTGCGATGGAGGCAGGCAGTTCTGCATAGGCGGCACCAGCGGTGGCAAACAGGACGACGGGGATTGCTGCCAGCTTTGCGGCAAGGGTCTTCGGGTTCATTCAGTTTCTCCAGGTTGGGTTGGTCAATGCTGCGGAATTGCAGCCCAAAGAGCAGCACGCTGCCCTTCAGGCTTCAATCACTCAGCGGGGGACGACAGCAGTGCCAGGCGATGCCTGCGATGCCTTAGCGGCCATCGGAGGGAGTGGGACCACGGACACGATTTCCTGCCGGCGTTGGCCGTAACGCATCACGTCTTGCATTTCGAGCTCGGCCATGCATGGCAGCTCCAGACCGTCAAGCTTGCGCAGCACAGCTGGTTCGCATTGGTATTCGCTGCCCATGAGGCCGCGAGCACCTTTCCCCACGATGGGGAGGGCTGTGTAGAGCTTGCCGATGGCATAGGCGTTGCCGGTTTTCTTGCTGACGCCTTCGCTGATTTCGATTCCGATTACGTGTGCTTTCATGGCCTTTTCTCCTGTAGTGCGACCGACGACGCCGCGATAAATCCGGCCAGGGTGGCCTTTTCCAGTCGTCGTGGGACGCCTGGCCGGGAAATGAGGTCTAAGAGGTCGTCTGCAGCGACATGGCCGCGCATGACATGCACGAGCTTTCCGTAGCCGACACTGGCGTGATGCACCATCGTGTCGAGGCTGAGGTCTCCCTCTTTCTGGTGTGTGGCGATGCGTTCGCCGGCGACGGGCAGCAAGCGCTGGAGGCACTCGTATGCGCCGACGAAATACACGTCGCAGCGGGTGAGGACATCGAGCGGGACGTCTCGATCACGGTTGCGGATTTCGACCTCGAAACGAGTCCACTTGTCGCCGCTGCCTGGGGCGAGCTGGAGGCCCTTTTCATAGGCACGAAGCATCTTTCCGTTCTCTCTGCGCCCAATCTCAAGAGTGCGGCCGTAGAAGGGTTCAGGACTGAGCCAGTCGCCGGGAGTGCTGTGACGTGGTGGACGGCCTTCGCCTGCAGTGAATTCGCCAGCGTGCATCCAATCGCGGGCATCCTCGACGGTGAATTCGCCGTTGAGGCAGTCAACGGCCAAGTCCACACGAGTGATGGTCGTTTCCCACTGGGCGCCAAGCCAGTCCTGGACCGACTGCCAGTCGCCGACTTTGGCGCAGGCGCTGCCGGAGAGGTCCAGGCGAGCGCGGCCGCGCATCCGATCGCCGCCCCAGTCGAGCAGAGCGACCTGAGAGCGTGAGCCGTCATCGAGGCGCATGTACAGCCGGGCTCCGAACTCAAACCCGAAGTGTCCGCGCCCATCTTCTGCCTCCACAGCCAGGCCACAACCGCGCAAGAGGTCAAGCACCGTGGCAATGACGTGTTCATCGGGTTCAGGCTTCCACGTAGCCGTGAGCCAATCGACCTTTGCGCGCTGCTGGGAGGTTTCCCCTTGTGTTACAGCACAAGGGGAAGGCGCTGACGCGCCTCGAAGTTGAGCGCGGCGCTTCATGCCGACGCCTCCACGACAGCCGCGAAGGGAGAATCGAAGCGAACCGTCATGCCCATATCGCGCACCTGGCGCACGTAGCCTTCGAATGCTTGCACGTTGCTGAATCGCTTGATGGAGTGGCCGTTGGCCAACATGCCCGGAGGGCACTGAACGAGCCAGACGCGCGCAGGCGCTGGCTCCATGTGAATGAGGGCCGATTGACCGCCGTTGATGCGCCTCATGCGCGGCGCTCCCAAGCTTGGGGAGCAAAACGCCTTTTTGCTTCAGCTGTAGCCGTCACCGCATCGTCAGAAAGAGACACCAGCAGATCGCGCTGGCGGGCCAGGAACGCGAGCTGGCTCTCGTTGGCCTTGCGCTGGAGCTTGTGGCTGTTGCAAATGCCGCCGCTCGTCACTTCGAGCTCGTGCAGCGTGCAGGCCGTGCGCGGGGCAATGATTGGGCTGTCGTGGCGCACGACTTCGAAGTGCGCGCAGTTGCGGCAACCAGGGCGGTCGCCGGGGGTCTGGTAGCCCACCTGGGTATGCTTGGCGACGAGCCTCATGCTTCACACGCGCCGCAGAATTTGCGGCCCCTAGAGATCATCCGATCGCAACACAAGCAAAGGTCAAAGTCATCTTGCCCGGCACTGGAACCAGCTCGAAGATCGCACATCGCATCAAAGGCGCGTTCGAACTGCGCAAGACTGGTGCCCTTCCCCTGCCCGGCGGCTGGAGCCGGCAAGCTGGCCGCCGTTTGGATGGCAGGGGTCGGGCAAGCAGTAACGCTGGACATGTGCACCAGGCGGAAGAAGCCGCCTGTGTCGTAGGCCAACTCCAGGACGTTGCCGTCCACTGAGCGGACCTTGTACTCGTCGCCCTGGTAGGTGACGCGTGCGCCTGCGGTGATGGTTGAAAGGTTGGGCATGCCGGCTCCTGTGATACAACGATTACGATCTGTAATCATTGGGGCCGAACGGTATCAGGATTACAGACAGTAAACAAGCTTTTTGTTTACAGTCGGTAGTCTTTTTTTAGGAGCGTGACATGCACACGACCATCGATTTATTGAATCGCGCAAACGATCTGATGCCATCAGATGCGGAGTGGTGTCGCCGGCTGGCGATCTCTCGGACTTCGCTTGCAGTGGCTCGAGTGCGTGGACGTCTAACGCCCACAGTGGCTGGAGCACTCGCAGAACTGATCAACGAGGATCCGAAACACTGGATCGCAGTAGCAGCGCTGGAAGCGGCTCCAGCGGGGCATTTGAATACACACCTGTGGGGCCTGGTTCAGGCTGGCGCGAAATCATTTGTCGGCTGGAAGCGGCTCCAGCGGGGCATTTGAATACACACCTGTGGGGCCTGGTTCAGGCTGGCGCGAAATCATAGGTTTGCACCACTGGTTCGACTCAGCCCCGGGCCGGTACCTGCTGGCGTGGGAGCAGGAACGCTATGACGAGCTGGTGGCCGACGTGTTCGGCTACCACGCCTTGCAGCTCGGAATGCCGGGTTTGCAGGGCCTGCGCGCCAATCGCATGCCACACCGCTGGCTGGCCCTCGGTGCTGAAGAAACCTTGCTCTGGACCGACGAAGCCGCCGGCTGGCACGCCGCCGGCGCCCTGGGCAGCGGTGACCTGCTCGCGCCGGCCCTGCTGGCCGACCCGGTGGCCCTGCCTTTTTCGGAGAACAGCCTCGATCTGGTGCTGCTGCCGCACGCGCTGGAACTCAGCATCGACCCCCACGCCGCGCTGCGCGAAGTGCAGCGCGTGCTGGTGCCCGAAGGCCGCGTCGTCATCAGCGGGCTGAACCCGGTGAGCCTCTGGGGTCTGCGCCAGCGCCGGGCGCGGCTGTACCAGCGCCTGGGCGCGGGCGGGCACCTGTATTTGCCGGACGTGGGCGAGTTCATCGGCCACTGGCGGTTGCGCGACTGGCTGCGGCTGCTCAATTTCGAGGTCGAGTCGGTCAGCTTCGGCTGCTACCGGCCAGCGGTGCGCAGCACGCCCTGGCTCGATCGTTTCGACTGGATGGATGGGCTGGGCGCCCGCTGGTGGCCGATACTCGGGGCCGCCTATGTGGTGGTGGCCGTCAAGCGCGTGCATGGCATGCGCTTGCTCGGGGCGCCCTGGCGCCGCACGCCCCAGGGCGCCGCGGCGCCCGTACCGGTGGCCAATCGCGGCAGGGTCCGCGATGGCGGGCCGGCCTTTCGTGTGGATGGATGGGAGTAACGTTTTTGAATCAGGTTGTGATCTATACCGACGGGGCTTGCAAAGGCAATCCCGGCCCCGGCGGCTGGGGGGTGGTGCTGCGGTCCGGCGCCCTGGAAAAGGAATTGTTCGGGGGAGAACTGGGCACGACGAACAACCGCATGGAATTGCTGGCGGTGATCGAGGCCCTGGGCGCGCTCAAGCGCCCCTGCGATGTCACGCTGTTTCTCGACAGCCAATACGTGCGCAAGGGCATCACGGAGTGGATCCAGGGCTGGAAGAAAAAAGGCTGGCGCACCGCGGCGGGCCAGCCCGTCAAGAACGTCGAACTGTGGAAGCGGCTGGACGACTTGGTGGCCCAGGGAGGCCACAAGATCGACTGGCGCTGGGTGAAGGGCCACGCGGGCGATCCCGGCAACGAGCGCGCCGATGCCCTGGCCAACAAGGGCGTGGACAAGGCGCTGGGCCGCGGCTGACGCCCTTTTCTGGACTTAAATCTGGATCGGGCTAGGCGCCGGGCGCGATGGCCTGCATGGCCGTCTGCAGCGGCTCCGGCCCTTGCGGACGCACGATGCGTTCCACTTCCTTGCCGTCGCGCAGGAACACCAGCGTGGGCCAGAGCTTCACGCCGAAGCTGCGGCCCAGGCGCTGTCCGGGTCCGTCCTCGACCTTGACGTGGGCGACATCGTCACGCCCCTGCAGCGCTGCCTCGATGAGCGGCTGCGCGCGCTGGCAGTGGCCGCACCAGGGCGTGCCGAACTCCACCACCGTGGCGCCCTGCATCTGGTCCACGTCTTCCCGGGTGGGCGGCTGTTCGAGGTGGCGGGCGGTGTAGGTCATGGTGGTGGGTTTCCTTGTGATCTTGTGATGGCTGGCCGGCGGGTTCGGTGAAGCCGGCGAGGTCTTGGTGACTGGATGGATTTTTTCAGCATAGGCTCCGTCGCCGGGCCCATGCGTTCGGCGCAGGCGCCGCGCGGCTGTGGGACCCGGCTGGCAGGCTGTTCACAGGGCACCGTCGAACATCATCACGTCCACGGTGTCCCCGGCATTCACCGGGCCGCGGCCGTGCGGCAGCACGATGAGCCCATTGGACTGCACCATCGAACTGAGCACGCCGGAGCCTTGGTGGCCGGTCGTGCGCACCTGCAAGGCGCCGTCCGGCGCCGCCGAGACGATGCCGCGCTGGTATTCGGTGCGGCCGGGTTTCTTGTTCAGGGCCTCGGTGGTGGTGGCGCGCAGCATCGGCGCCGCCGGGCGGGTGCAGCCCATCGCCCGCAGCAGGGCCGGGCGCACGAAGGCGAGGAAGGCCACCATGGCGGCGACCGGGTTGCCGGGCAGCCCGAACCAAAGGCTGCTGGCTGTAGATTCATTGCTATTATTATGATAGCTATCTGCCTTAGTGTTTATTGCGCTGGAGGCCGATTCGATCATGGGTCCGTCCGGGCCCTCGCGGCGCAGGCGCCCGACCGCCATCGGCCGGCCGGGGCGCATCGCGACATGCCAGAAGGCCACGTCGCCCAGCCGCTGCACCGTCGAGCGCAGGTGGTCCGCATCGCCCTCGCTCACGCCGCCGCTGGTGATGACGGCGTCGGCCTGTCGGGCTGCCCGGCGAAGCGCGGCTTCCAGTTGCGCGGGGGTGTCGGGCACCACGCCCAGGTCGATCGGCTCCACGCCCAGGCGGGCCAGCAGGCCCAGGAGCGCGTAGCGGTTGCTGTCGTAAACGGCACCCGCACGCGGTGCGTCGCCCGGGCTCAGCAGTTCGTCGCCGGTCGAGAAGCACGCCACGCGCAGCCAGCGGAACACGTTGACGCTCGGCAGCCCCAGGCTGGCGACGAGGCCCAGCGCGGCGGGCGTGAGCCGCTCGCCGCGGGCCAGGGCCACGCGGCCCTGCATCAGGTCTTCGCCCGCCCGGCGCCGGTGATCGCCCGGGCGCAGCAGGCCGGCGCCGATGTGCACGGTGTCGCCATCCACGCTGGCGAGTTCCTGCGGCACGACCGTATCGAGCCTTGGTGGCATCACCGCGCCGGTCATGATGCGCACACATTCACCGGGGCCTGCGCTGGCGGGCCTCGTCTGGCCGGCCAGAGCCGTGCCGACCACGCGCAGGGTCAGCGGCTCGCCCGGGGCCACTTGCAAAAGCTGCGAGCCATCGAATGCATAGCCGTCCATGGCCGAGTTGTCATGCGGAGGCACGCTGATGGGCGAAACGAGATCGGTGGCGAGCACCCGGTCCAGCGCGGCGAAAAGGCTCACCGATTCGGTCTCTGCCAAGGGTTGCACCAGCTGCTGCAGGAAGGCGGTGACGGCCTCGGCGGGCAGTGCCTTGGGCTGGTAGCCGGTTACGCTGGCGGCGATCTCGGAAAGGGTCTTCGTTGTCATGCGGCGCGAAAGAGGGGAGAAGCGGGCAGCCAACGCACCATGTGCAACTTGTCGTGGCCGATGCCGTCGATGACCACCGCGCGCGGCAGCGTGCCCCAGGCCTGAAAGCCGGCGCGCTCGTACAGGCGGACGACGTGCGTGTTGGCGGCGGTGACGGTGAGCACCAGTTGCTCCAGGCCGGCGACGCGCTCGGCGTGCTCCACGCAGGCTTGCACCAACTGCCGGCCGATGCCGCTGCGCTGCGCGCCCGGCGCCACCATCATGCCGACCACGCTGGCGCAGTGGCGCTGCTGCAGGCGCGCTTCGCGGTCGCAGCCGATGCTGCCCAGCAATTGGCCAGCGGCATCGAAGGCCCCGAGAAAGAACTGGCCGGTGGCCGGGTCGCCGAACCGCTCTGCATACGACTCGGCCGGGCGCAGCACGGCGCTGGCGTAGTCCGATGTGAAGGCCTCGGGGGCGCAGCGCAGGGATTCGTCGCGCAGCGCCTTGTAGGCGTGCACGTGGGCGGCGCCCAGCACTTCGATGCGCAAGGCGGAATCGGTCGTCAGGGGGATCGAAATCATCGCGGTGACGGAGTGAGCGCGCGTTCGAGCGCGTGCAGTTCGGCCAGGGTGTTGGCGTTGCAAAAGCCGAGCGGGTCGTCGCCCGGCCGGTCGAAGGCAGCCACCGCGCACCGGTGTTGGTCCGTCCAGGCGCCGATCTTGCGGCCGCCCTCGGCCAGGAACTGCGCCAGCGGCTCCCTCAAGGTGGCGCGCATCAGGCAGAACACGGGCTGGTTGCGCAAGGGGGCTGTGCCTGATGCCCCCTCTTCATGAGGTGCATCGGGTTGGAATGCGTCGATTTGGGGGGCGGCAGCGATGGCCAGGTCTGCCTGCCCGGCCAGCGCCGCGGCCAGCAGGCGCTCGGCCACATCGGGCGGAAACAGCGGCGTGTCACACGGCACGGCCAGCAGCCAGGGCGTATCGCAGCGCGAAAGGCCGGCCAGAAAGCCGGCCAGCGGGCCGGCATGGCCGGGCACCGTGTCGGGCAGCACCGGCGCACCGAACGCGGCGTAGTGGTCGAGGTGCCGGTTGGCGCTGATGAGCACCGTCCCGACCTGCGGCTGCAGACGGCGCAGCGCATGCAGCGCCAGCGGCTCGCCCTGGAACGGCTGCAGGCCCTTGTCCTGCCCGCCCATGCGCGTGCCCTGGCCGCCCGCCAGCACCAGCCCGGTGATGCCGGTGGGGCTGCCTGCGGTGGCGGTGCGCTTCAAAGGCTCTGCGCCATGCGGTCCGGTCCCCATTCGTCACCCGCCGATGTAGCTCATTTCCACCCGCCGGGCGCCCTGGCCCGCATCGGGCGGCAGGCTGCTGCGCAGTTCCGAGTAGCGGTCGGTGCGGCCGTTCCAGATGCCGGCCACGGCGGCGGCGATGTCGGCCTCGGTCGCGCCGCCGCGCAGCAGGCTGCGCAGGTCCCACCCCTGGGTGGCGAACAGGCACAGGTACAGGCGGCCTTCCATCGACAGGCGGGCGCGGTTGCAGTCGCCGCAAAACGCCTGGGTGACGCTGCCGATCACGCCCACCTCGCCCAGCGCAGGGTCGTGCCGGCCGGTGGCGTCGGCATAGCCCCAGCGGCGGGCGGTTTCACCGGGGGCCAGTTCCGGCAACGGCACCAGGGGCAGGTGGGCCTGCAGCCGCTCGATCACGTCGGCGGAGGGCAGCACCTCGTCCATGCGCCAGCCGTTGGTGGCGCCCACGTCCATGTATTCGATGAATCGCAGCGTCACGCCCGTGCCGCGAAAGTGCCGCGCCATGGGCACGATCTCGTGGTCGTTGGTGCCGCGCTTGACCACCATGTTGACCTTGATGCGCGAAAACCCAGCAGCCTGCGCCGCATCGATGCCGGCCAGCACCTCGGCCACGGGAAAGTCCACGTCGTTCATGTGACGAAAGACCGAGTCCTGCAGGCTGTCCAGGCTGACGGTGAGGCGGTTGAGCCCGGCGCTCTTCAACGCCCGGGCCTTGCGGGCCAGCAGCGAGCCGTTGGTGGTGAGGGTCAGGTCCGGCGCCGTGCCGTCGGCCAGGCGCAGCTCGGACAGCATGCCGACCAGGTTTTCGATGTGCTTGCGCAGCAGGGGCTCGCCGCCGGTGAGGCGGATCTTGCGCACACCATGCGCCACGAATGTGCGGGCCAGCTGGGTGATTTCTTCGAAGCTGAGCAGGGCGCTGTGCGGCAGGTAGGGGTAGTCCTTATCGAACACCTCCTTGGGCATGCAGTACGCGCAGCGGAAGTTGCAGCGGTCGGTGACGCTGATGCGCAGGTCCCGCAGCGGGCGCCCCCGCGTGTCGATGAGCCGCCCCGTCGGGGCCGCCACCGCGCCCGTTGGCACGGCGGGGCGCAGCGCCGCGATGCGCTGGTCCACCAGGGGGATGACACGTTCAGCCATGGGCGGATTTTGCCGCATGGCCCCGGTAGGGGTAATGGGGGCGGCGGGCGGCGGTCAAACGCAGCGGCCGCCGTCCACTTCGATGCAGACCCCGCTCACGAAGGCCGCCTCGTCGCTGGCCAGGTAGAGCGCGGCGTTGGCCACGTCGAGCGCCGTGGAAAAGCGCCCGAGCGGAATGGTGGCGAGAAACTTCGCGCGGCGTGCATCGTCCACGGGGCCGCCGGCGAATTCGGCGGCCAGGCCGGTGTCGGGGTTGAACACGGGATTGATGCAGTTCACGCGGATGTTGTCGGGCCCCAGCTCGGCGGCCATCGACTTGCTGGTGATGATGACCGCGCCCTTCGATCCGTTGTACCAGGTGAGCCCTGGCCGTGGCCGCAGACCCGCCGTGGAGGCGATGTTGATGAAGCTGCCGCCCGCCTCGCCCGGGTTGGCGCGCATCGCCGGCACGGCGTGGATGGCCGTGAGGTAGATGCTTTTGACGTTGATGGCATACACCTTGTCGAACTCTTCCTCGCTCACCTCCAGCATGGGGCGGTTGCGGTGCGTCCAGCCGGCGTTGTTGACGACCACGTCGAGCCGGCCGTGCAGGCGCACGGCCTCGGCCACCAGGGCCTTGACCTCGTCCGAGCGGGTGACGTCGGCCGCGAAGAAGTCCGCCGTGCCGCCGGCGGCGCGGATCTCGGCCACCACGCGCTCGCCGCCCGGGGCCTGGATGTCGTTGACGATGACCCGGCCGCCCTTGGCCGCGAGCCGTTTGGCGATGCCTTCGCCGATGCCGTTGCCGGCGCCGGTGACGATGATGGATTTGCCGTGCACGCGCATGAAGCCTCCGATGGCGCTATGTTTTCGATAGCTGCCTGCGCAATATCTACCACGGCATCTCCGGGTTTTTACCCGAACCTGCCTCGCGGCGGGCGGCCGTGCGCTGCGCGGGCGGCCAGGGCAGTGTAGCGACGGGTCTGCCCGCCTGGGGCCCTGGCGCTGGCCCCTGCGCGACAGCGGGGCCTGCCTGGCGGCGTACCCAGAAGGCCGAGTCGGGCCAGCGGGTTTCCATGGCGTAGAAGCCCTGCAACTGCTTGCGGTACACGCGGTGAATGTCGCGCAGGTGGTCCGCATAGCGCTCGGGCGCCTGCCGATCGCCCGCCTCATGGGCGAGCACGGCCTGCGCGGCGCGCAGCCCGGTGTAGAGCGCGTTGCCGATGCCTTTGGACGACAGCGGATCGAAGGCGAGGGCGGCATCGCCCACCGCGAGCCACTGCGCGCCCGCCGCACGGTCGAGTTCCGCGCTGCACGCATCGGCGCCCTGTGTGGGGCCGTGCGGGCGGTAGCCGTGCTCGGCGCAGAGCGCTCCCAGGTGCGTGGTGCGCTGCAGGTGCTGCCAGAGGCCGTTGTCTTCCAGCAGCGCGCGGCGGTCCATCAGGTCGGCATCGCCCAGAAACGCCACGACGCGCTCGCCGCTGGGCAGCAGCACGCTGTACCACCAGCCGTCCTCCACGGCCTCGACCCAGGTGCGGCCGTCCAGATCGGTGCGGGTGTCGCTGCGCAGGCGCTGGTAGAAGGCCAGCAGCCGGTCGTAGTGGCGGCGGCTGGCGCCCAGCCGGCAGGCCTGGGCGGCAACGCGGCCGGTGGCGTCGATCAGCCAGCGTGCGGTCACGGTGGACAGCGGCTCGCCGGGGCGGCGCAATTGCAGGCGGTGCGGCCCGGCCGGCAAGTCGGGCGCGTTGAGGCCAGGGCCTGCATCGGCTCCCGCTCCGGCCCTGGAAGGCGTTTCGTCGGGATCGCCGATCTGAAGATGGGTGGCCGCGGCGACCGTGCAACCGGCTTCGGCCGCCGCGGCGCGCAGGGTGGCGTCGAAGCGCACGCGGTCCAGTTGCAATCCCTCGCCGTGCAGTTGCCGCAGCGTGTCGTTGGCGTGCCCGGCCAGGCCACCCCAGTAGGCCAGCGTGCCGTAGCTGGGACGGTGGCCGTCCGCCATCACGCGGTCGAGCACGCCCAGGTCGCCCAGGAGGCTGCGCACCAGCGGCGGCAGCCCTTCGCCGATGCGAAAGGCCCGCTCGCCGCCGCCGTCGGCCAGCAGCACGCGCAGGCCAGCCCGTGCCAGGGGAATGGCGCAGGCGGCACCGGCCGGGCCGCCGCCGGCAATGGCCACGTCGAACGCCTGTTCGGTCTGCGGCGCCGGTTTGAACGGTTCCACCGGCACCGGGTCAGCCGCCCGCAGGACGCCGGCGCACCGGCAGGGGTGCGGCCTCGGCCTCGGCGTGGGAGCCGAAGTTGGCGCCGTGCGGCAGCGGGCGCGCCTTGGGGTTGACCGGTGCGGAGGCATCGGCTTCGCCCAGCGCGGTGAAGCCGGCCATCGGCGCGCGGGGCGCGGCCAGGGCGGCTTCGGTCAGGCTGGCGGCGTCGGCCGGCGCGACGTCGGGGCCGTACGACGCGACCATCATCTGCGCGGGAAACGCCGGGTCGTCCGCCACGCCCGGGCGCACCTCCACCAGGCCCATCGATCCGAAGATGCGCACCATCTCTTCCATCTGCCCGGCGGTGGTGCCGTGCAGCGGCTTGTTCCAGCTGGTGCGGTTGGCGAAGGCCTCGACGCGCCGGGCCATGGGTTGCTTCGGGTCCACCACGATGGCGTAGTCCTCGGCCGTCAGCACGTGGTTGGGCACGCGGGCAGGCCAGAAGGTCGGGGCAAACGGGTCGTAAGCGGTGTCGTAGCCCGCGCGGCAATACGCCGTGTCGGCCTGCCAGGGCAGGCCCATCCAGCGGTTGATGTCGCCCGGCCCCTGGGCATGGAGCGGCCCATGGGCCGACAGGGCGGTGGCCTGGTCGAGCGTGGGGCCGTAGCTGGGCTCGGCCACGCCTTCCGGGCGCTGGCGGATGCGGAAGGGGCTGCGGTACAGCGTCAGGTGGCGCATGGGCCACGTCATCTCGCAGCCGGGGTGGAAGGCGTCGGCCAGGCAGAACTCGAGCGCTGCGCGGTCCAGCGTGGCGGGCTGCTCTGCGAGCGGCACATCGTCGATGCTGGCCGGCAAGGGGCGGGCCGCGTCCCAGTCGGAGACGAAGTCGCCCTGCACCCAGCGCGCCAGCACGTCGCTCTGGGTCTGGCTGATGCTCGCGTTCTGGCGGGGGCTCTGGCCCGCCGGCACGGTCATCGCGTCGCCGTACAGCCAGGGCCAGGGCAGCTGGTTGCCGTCCGTGGGCTCGGGCGGGCGAAAGCTGTTGAACACCTGCCGGCGCAGCTCGGCATTGGGGTCGTAGCCGCCCGCGGGCGGCAGGGCGGACAGCCGCTCGATCAGCGCGGGGTTCTCGAAGTCGTACTGCCCCTGGTGGCCGAACAGCGTCGCGAAGCCCTGGTTCACCCATTGCAGGCCCGACAGGCGCTGCAGGATCGGGTACACGTCATCGGCGAACGAAATGGTGGCCGGCGTGGGCAGCCAGCCGGCCTGCACGTACAGGTTCTGCAGCAGGTCGTAGAGGGTGCGCTGGGTCTTGACCTGCGGGGCGTAGTTGGGCGGTGCAGTCACCACCCAGGCGGATTCGACCGGAATGGACTGGCCCTCGATGCGCACCGTGGCCGAGACCGGGCCGTCGCAGGTGTCGTCGTACCAGCCGTCGGCATTGATGAACGAATCGCCGTCGGCCGGGTTGAAGATCGGGCTGCCCGTGGGCGAGGCCGAAACACCGCGGCCGGGCAGGAACACCAGCCGGCCGCTGGCGTCGGTCTGCAACTCGCCGATCTGGACCGGCACGCCGGTGAGCTCGCCCGTGCACGGCACGGGCGCCGCATTGCGGCCCGCGATGCGCTGCACGCCCGCGTCGATCACCAGCGCGCTGCGCACTGCGGCCTTGGCATTGCGCAGCGGCAACTGGGTTTTGGCGGCTTCCGGAATGTCGAGCGCGATCTGCCACTGGTACCAGGCCGCCTTGCTGTTGGCGACGTGCACCGACCATTCGATGTCGGCCCAGTCCGAGGTCAGCTCGCGCACCACGTCGCCCGCGGCGTTGTAGCCGTAGATGCGGAACTGCGCCGCCTCGCGCTTCAGCGCGCCGGCCGCGTCGCGGTAAAAGCCCTGGGGCTGCGGCGGCGGGCTTACCACCTGCGGGCCGAGATAGAAGTCTTTCGCGCTGTTGCCCACCCGGCCAATGCCGATGGCAGGGTGGATGGCGGCGCGCACGATGCGGGTGTCCTTCGCGGCGGGGTAGTCCACGCCGGGCGCGTACTGCGCAGGCCGCGGCACCACGGGCTCGCCCAGCGGCACGCCGTTCACGTTGCGGCGGTTTTCGGACGAGGCCCGGTACACGGCCTTGCGCGCCTCGGCGATGCTGCCCATGGGCATGTGCTCGGGCAGCGCATGCCAAGGGTTGAAGGCCAGGTTTTCGCCATAGGGTGACTGGCCGCGCGCATCCAGGTCCTGCTGGGGAAGCTCCAGAATGCCGACCTCGATCGGCACGCTGGCCTTCTCGCTCCAGCGCACGGTGGCGGCGTCCAGCGGCATGTCGTGGTCGTTCGTCTGGAACTGCACCAGAAACCGAAAGCGCGCAGGGCCCTTGCGCAGCCGCGCGTGCAGATCGGCGCGCAGGTAGAAGGGGTCGTCGAAGTCCGGCGGCGCGTCGGCCGGCGGCGCCTCCAGCGGCTCGATCTTGTATTTGACGAATCGGCCCTGGCCGAAGCACGAAGGCAGCACGCTCCAGTAGTCGGTGGCCAGCACGGAGTCCACCGTTTTTTCCATGTCGTTCAGGATCTGCGCGGTGACGGGGTGCGCCTTCAGGTAGGCGTCGCCCCGTCCGTGCAGCGATTCGCAGGTGAACTCGCACATGTCCCGGGCCGTGTCGGTGAAGAACACGTCGTGGTTCTGCAAGATGAAGTCCTGCGTGGTGGCGTCCTGGTCGGGCTCCAGCAGCTTGCGGCCTTCGACGCCGAAGAGCTTGATGGCGATGCCCGTCGTGCCCTTCAAGTCGGGGTTGCCCGGCTGCACGTCGGCGGAAAACCTCACCCATGCCGGGTAGTGCGGCGCCTGCCCGAACACGCCCACCCGCAGCTCGGGCGGCAGGCCGGGATCGACGATGAACCGGCCGTGCGCCGCGCCGTGCAGGCGCAGGAACACCGGCCGCGTGGCCGGGTCGCGCCCGGCGGCCATGCCCTTGCCCTGAAAGTAATCGACGAACAGTTGCTTGAGCCCGGCCACGGGATCGGTGTCGCAGCAGCAGGGGCTGGGCGGCAGGGTCGGTGGCAGGGTGATGGGGGTGGTGCCGTCGCTGGCGCTGGTGGCCGACGGCATGGGTGGAACAGACGTGCTTTTCATCGCAACCCTCCTTTGTTTTATGAATCGTCGTCTTGGACGATGTAACGCTCCCGTCCCAAAGCGGGCGCATGCGCCGTTCACGTTTGGGACGAAGCATTCTGCGGGGGAAGCAGCACGTATTTATTCAGGGTTTCCACGGGGTGGAAACAAGTAGAAAAGGCGAGAAAAGGCGAAGAGTCGGTTTTGGCGGACGCGGGCAGGGTTGGGAGGGCAGCAGGCTGGCCAAAACCGCGCGGTAGATGTGGTGAATGAAAATAATTATCATTTCCAAATGAGCGTTGTCGGTCGGGCGCTGTCGATGCATCGGCCATCGCCCCGGCAACGCGCAGGTCGCCCGGTCATCCGTTCCATCCCTTTTCGAAAGTGAAAACCATGCCCCATACGCTTCCCGCCTTGCCCTACGCCTACGACGCGCTCGAGCCGCACATCGACGCGCAGACGATGGAAATCCACCACACCAAGCACCACCAGACGTACGTCAACAACCTGAACGCCGCGCTGGAAGGCACGCCGCAGGCCGACCTGTCCATCGAAGCGCTGGTGGCCCAGGTGCAGACCCTGCCCGAAAAGCTGCAGGCGCCGGTGCGCAACAACGGCGGCGGACACGCCAACCACAGCCTGTTCTGGACCGTGATGGCGCCGGCCGGGCAGGGCGGCGGCGGACAGCCTTCCGGCGAACTGGCCCAGGCCATCGATGCGGACCTGGGCGGTTTCGATGCCTTCAAGGAAGCCTTCACCAAGGCCGCGCTCACCCGCTTCGGCAGCGGTTGGGCCTGGTTGTCGGTCACGCCGGCCGGCAAGCTGGTGGTGGAGAGCAGCGGCAACCAGGACAGCCCGCTGATGGCCGGCCTGCTGTCGGGCAACACGCCCATCCTGGGCCTGGATGTGTGGGAACACGCCTACTACCTCAAGTACCAAAACCGCCGTCCTGAATACATCGCTGCGTTCTATAACGTCGTGCACTGGGACGAAGTGGCGCGCCGCTTCGCGAAAGCGCGCGGTTGACGCCCAGGCGATGCCGCAGCGATCCTTCGACCAGACCGTTTCCCTGATTCCATAAACGACACCTTCCTCCCACCGGGGCCTTGCACATGAACGCTGACGACACACTTTCCGGACGCTCCGGCTGGCGGATGCGCAGGTGGCTCGGCGTGGCCATCGCGGTGGCGGGGGTGCTGGTGCTGGGACAGCAGTTCATGCAGTTTCTGGCCGGCAACCCGCGCGTGGAAGAGGCCTGGCATGGCGGGCTGGTGGCTGCGCTGGCGACCGCGCTGGGCACGCTGCCGGTGGTGTTCTCGCAGCGCTTGTCCGAGCGGGTGCAGGACACGCTCTTCGGCTTCGGCGCCGGGGTGATGCTGGCGGCCTGCTCGTTCTCGCTGATCATTCCGGGCATTGCCGCGGCCCAGTCTGCAGGCGCCGGGGCCTGGGGCGCGGGCGGCATCATCGGCACGTCCATCCTGTTGGGCGGCCTGGCGTTGCTGGTGATGGAGCGGCTGCTGCCGCACGAGCATTTCATCAAGGGCGTGGAGGGCGGCCCCTCGCCGCGCACGCTGCGACGCACCTGGCTGTTCGTCTTCGCGATCGCGCTGCACAACCTGCCTGAAGGGCTGGCCATCGGCGTGGCGTATGCCGGCGCCGACGCGCTGCGCGCCGGCACGCTCACGGCGGGCATCGCCATTCAGGACGTGCCCGAAGGCCTGGTGGTGGCCGTGGCCCTGCTGGCTGCGGGCTACAAGCGCTGGCTGGCCGTGGGGCTGGGCATGGCGTCGGGCCTGGTGGAGCCGCTGGGCGCGGTGCTGGGCGCCACGGTGATCGGCATTTCCGCCAACCTGCTGCCCTGGGGGCTCGGGTTCGCGGCCGGCGCGATGCTTTTCGTCATCAGCCACGAGATCATTCCCGAGTCGCACCGCAAGGGCCACGAAGCCTGGGCCACGGGTGGGCTGATGATCGGCTTCGTGATCATGATGATCCTGGACACGGCGCTGGGCTGACCTTGCAGCCTTTGCATCAAAAAGGCCTCCAGCGCAATATCCACTAGGGTGTATTGCTAATAAATTTGTAGCAATCGCCTATCCGTGGCGAATCGCCACCGTCTTGAGCGTGGTGAACCCGTACAGCGCCTCGAAGCCTTTTTCGCGGCCGTGGCCGCTTGACTTCACGCCGCCGAAGGGCAGCTCCACCCCGCCGCCCGCGCCATAGTTGTTGATGAACACCTGGCCGCTGGCGATGCGCCGCGCCATGCGGAACTGCCGGGCGCCGTCGCGTGTCCACACGCCCGCCACCAGGCCGAAGCGCGTGGCATTGGCCAGCTCGACCGCGTGGTCCTCGTCCTCGAAAGCCATGGCCGACAGCACCGGGCCGAAGACTTCTTCCTGCGCCAGGCGGTGGTCCACCGGCACGTCTCGCAGCAGCGTGGGCGCCTGGTAGAAGCCCGTTTCAGGCGCTTCGTCCACCACGGTGCCTTGCGCCACCAGCGGAATGCCGGCCACCTGGGCGTCGGAGAGAAAGTCCCACACGCGCTGCTGCTGGCTCTGGCGGATGAGCGGGCCCACGTCCAGGTCCATGGCCGCGGGGCCCACGCGCAGGGCCTCGAAGGCGTGGCCCAGGCGCTCCAGCAGCGGCTCGTAAATAAGCGAATCGATCAGCACGCGCGAGCCCGCCGAGCACGTCTGGCCGGCGTTCTGCACGATGGCGTTGATGACCACGGGCACCGCCGCGTCCAGATCGGCGTCGGCAAAGATCACCTGCGGGCTTTTGCCACCCAGCTCCAGCGTGACGGGGCAATGCCGCTCGGCCGCCGTCTGCTGGATCAGCGTGCCGATGCGCGGGCTGCCGGTGAAGCTGATGTGGTCGATGCCCGGGTGGCGCGCCAGCGCATCGCCCGCCTCGTGGCCGTAGCCTGTGACGATGTTGATGGCCCCGGCCGGAAAGCCCGCCTGCGCGGCCAGTTGCGCCACGCGCAGCAGCGACAGGCAAGCGTCTTCGGCCGGCTTGACGACGCACACGTTGCCCGCCGCCAGCGCGCCGCCCACGCAGCGCCCGAAGATCTGCATGGGGTAGTTCCACGGCACGATGTGCCCGGTCACGCCATGCGGCTCGCGCCAGGTGAGCACGCTGTAGCCGTCCAGGTAGGGCAGGGTTTCGCCGTGCAGCTTGTCGCACGCGCCGGCATAGAACTCGAAGTAGCGCGCCAGCGCGTGCGCGTCGGCCCGGGCCTGCTTGGTGGGCTTGCCGCAATCGCGCTGTTCGATGGCGGCCAGTTCCTCGGCATGTTCGGACACCAGCATCGACAGCCGCATCAGCAGCCGGCCCCGCTCGGCCGGCGCCAGCTTGCGCCACACGGCTTCGTGGCACTGCCGTGCCGCGTGGACCGCCGCGTCGATGTCCTCCTCGGTGCCGCGCTGGATCTCTTCGAAGGGCTGCCCGTCGGACGGGTCGATCACGGCGATGGTGCGGCCGGAAGACGAGGCCACGGGCGCATTGGCGATGTAGTGGAACTGCATGGGCGGATTGTGCGCCAGCAGGCGCCGGGCACCGCCTGCCGAAAGGCGTAGGGGCACCCGTGCCGTGTCGCCAAAAGCACTCGTGCAGTGCAGCGGCGTTCGCTGGCTCAGCCGCTCAGAGGTTCAGCCACCCGCTGCGCGCAGCGCGGGCAGGTCGCACACCTCGATCTCGCCGCGGTGCACCTGCAGCAGGCCGCGCGCCTGCAGTTCTTTCAGTATCTGGTTGATGGTCTGGCGCGAGAGGGCCAGCATCAGCGACAGCTCTTCCTGCGACAGCGCGATCACGCGCCGCGAGCGGCTTGCATCGGTCCACTGGCCGTAGCCTTCGGCCATCAGCGCCAGCCGGCGCGCCACCCGTTGCGGCGCGGGCAGCAGGGCCATCTCTTCCAGGGCGATGAGGGCGGTGCGCAGCTTGTCGGTCAGCAGCAGGGCGAGCGCATGCCAGTGCGGCGGGTGCCGCGCCAGGTGGGCCAGCAGTGGCTCCTGCGGCACGTGCACCAGCGTGGCGTGGGTGGCCGCGTGCGCGTCGTGCGTGCGCACCGAGCCGTCGAACAACGCGATCTCGCCGAACCAGGCCGGTGCCTCCAGCCGCGTGAGCAGCGAGGCACGCGCCTTGTCGCTCTGGCCGCCCACGCCCGAGATGTCGATGGCGCCGCGCACCACCGCATACAGCCCGCAGGGCGCGTTGCCGCGCAGAAACAGCGCCTCGCCCGCAGCCAGCGACCGGGTCTCGGCCATGTCCATCAGCGCTTGCGCCAGGCCGGGCGGCAGCGCGGCGAACCAGCGGCCGGAGCGCAGTGTGGGCAGGTGATCGGCAGGCGAGTTCATGCGGAAGGTGAGGGGGCAAAGGTGGCCTAGGTCGGGCGGTTGGCACACGGGCGCCGGCCGGCACCGGGCGCTCGATCCATGGTGCAAGCCGTGGTGGCCGTTGTGTCGGCTGGCCGACAGACGCCCGTGCGGCGCTGGGGCGATTATTCCGCGCAGCGTTGACGCACAGACCCCGGAGACACCCTATGAAAACCCTGATCGACCACCTGTCGGGCTATGCCGACTACCACCGCGACCCGCGCAACATCCAGACCCATTTCATCGGCGTGCCCATGATCATGCTGGCGGTGACGGTGCTGCTGTCGCGCCCCGCATGGCTGCTGGGCGGCGTGCCGGTTTCGCTGGCGCTGCTGGCGGCGCTGGCCGCTTGCATCTTCTACTTCCGACTCGACGGGCGATACGGCGTCGCCATGGCACTGGTGCTTGCCGCCATGCTCGCCGTGGGCCAGTGGCTGGCGGCGCAGTCCACTGCGCTGTGGCTGGGCGCGGGGCTCGGGCTCTTCATCGTGGGCTGGGTGATCCAGTTTGTGGGCCATTACTACGAAGGCCGCAAGCCGGCGTTCGCCGACGATCTGGTGGGACTGATCGTCGGCCCGCTTTTCGTGGCGGCCGAACTGGGTTTTTTGATGGGCCTGCGACGCGAGGTGCTGGCGGCCATCGAAGCGCGCTCGGGGCCGGTGCGGCTGCGCGGGCAGGGTGCCACAGCCTGATCCGCTGATCCGCTGATTCGTTTGAGTCAAGGCGCCGGTGCAGACCGGCGCCAAGGCGTCAGCGGGGCGCGCGCTTGGTGAGCACTGGTTCGCTCACGCCCTGCACGCCGACCAGCGTGAGCACGGTGGTCAGGCTGATCTGGGCGCCTTTCCAGGCATCGGTGGGATCGAACCATTCGCCCAGCGAATGAAAGCCGCCGTTCTTGCCGCCGCTGCCCAGAATCACAGCCGGAATGCCCAGGCCCATCGGCACATTGGCATCGGTGCTCGCCGCACGCAGTGCGGGCTTGCCGCCCGTTGCGGCGATGGCAGCCACCGCAGCCTGCACGATCGGTTCTGCAGCGGCTGTGCTGCCCGCCGGCCGGTCGCCGATGAGCTTGGAGGTGGCCACAATTTTGGCCGGCGCGTTCCAGCGGCGGTTTTCCTCGGTCACCCCACGGTCGATGGCGGCCATGATGTCTCGCTCGGCCTGCAGCAGCGTGGGCAGCGCGTTGGAGCGAATGTCCACCGCCATGTTGGCATCGCCTGCGATGGTATTCACCGACGTGCCGCCGCCCACTTTGCCCACGGTGAAGGTCGTTTTCGGCTCGGCGGGCACCTGCACGTCGCCGATGTGCGCGATGGCGCGGCCCATGGCATGGATGGCGCTGGGCACTTGGCCGAAGGCGCCGAAGCTATGGCCGCCCGGCCCTTTGAAGGCCACCTCGTATCGGTGGCTGCCCGTGCCCTGGTTGAGGACGGTATCGCCCTCGCCGGGTTCCAGGCCCACCATGCCGTCGATGTCGCGGTGGTCTTTGAACAGGGCCTTCATGCCGCGCAGGTTGCCCAGCTCTTCCTCGCCCACGTTGCCGACGAAAACAATGTCGCCCACGGTTTTCAGTTGGCGCTCGTTCAGGGCCTTGAGCCAGGACAGCAGCACGGTCGCGCCACGCGTGTCGTCCGCAATGCCGGGGGCGTAGAGCTTGCCTTCGCGTTCGGTCACCGTGAGGTCGGTGCCTTCGGGAAACACCGTGTCCAAATGCGCCGAGACGACGAGCTTCGGTCCCCGGCCGGTGCCCTTGCGAATGCCGATCGCGTTGCCCTCGGCATCCAGGTAGGCGTCTGCGATGCCCAGCGCTTTCAGCCGGTCCACGAAGTAGCGGGCGCGTGCTTGTTCCTTGAACGGCGGAGCAGGAATCTGCACCAGCGTGCGCAACTCATCGACGGTGCGCTGGTGGTCGGTTCGCAGGTCTTCCAGCACCTGCCGCACGGAAGGCGAAGAGCCCACGGCCTGCAGTGCCTGCTGCACGGCAGGGTTGGGAGCCGCGGGCCCCTGCGCACGGGCTGCGGGCAGGCATGCCAGTGCGATCACGGTGAAGGCGAGGGCGGATGCCGTGGTGCGTGCGGTGCGTGCTGTCCGTGAAGGACGTGCAGAAACTGCAAGGCGCAGGGTGCTGGAGCGGTGATCGGCGGTAAGGGTCATGCGATTCAAAGATGTTGAAGGAGTGGAAAAAAGAATGGATCAGAAGGGCGGCAGAACCGGAAAAGTCGGGCCTGTCGAACGCGCACTGCGGCAAACATGCAAGACGGATGCCAAGCCCCTTTGCCGGGGCTCGGCCATGCGCCTTGTGCCGCATTGGCATGAAACCATGAAGCGCCAGGCTGAGGCCATCGCCATGTTCATCACCCCGCGTGAAACCGCACCACCAGCGGCACGATCAGCAGCGCCACGATGTTGATGATCTTGATGAGCGGGTTCACCGCCGGCCCGGCCGTGTCCTTGTAGGGGTCGCCCACGGTGTCGCCGGTGACGGCGGCCTTGTGCGCCTCGCTGCCCTTGCCGCCGTGGTGGCCGTCTTCGATGTATTTCTTGGCGTTGTCCCAGGCGCCGCCGCCGGTACACATGCTGATCGCCACGAACAGGCCGGTCACGATGGTGCCCATCAGCAGCCCGCCGAGCGCCCGCGGCCCGAGCAGCAGGCCCACGGCGATCGGAACCACCACCGGCAGCAGGCTGGGGATCACCATCTCCTTGATGGCGGCGGTGGTGAGCATGTCCACCGCCTTGCCGTATTCGGGCTTGGCGGTGCCTTCCATGATGCCGGGGATGGTGTTGAACTGGCGGCGCACCTCGACCACCACCGCCCCGGCGGCGCGGCCCACGGCCTCCATCGCCATGGCGCCGAACAGGTAGGGGATGAGCCCGCCGATGAACAGCCCCACGATCACCATCGGGTCGGACAGGTCGAAGCGGATGGCCTGCCCATAGGCCGAGAGCTTGTGCGTGTAGTCGGCGAACAGCACCAGCGCGGCCAGGCCCGCCGAGCCGATGGCATAGCCCTTGGTGACGGCCTTGGTGGTGTTGCCCACGGCATCGAGCGGGTCGGTGATCTCGCGCACGCTGGCGGGCATTTCGGCCATCTCGGCGATGCCGCCGGCGTTGTCGGTGATGGGGCCGTAGGCATCCAGCGCCACGACGATGCCCGCCATGCTGAGCATGGCCGTGGCCGCCACCGCCACGCCGTACAGCCCGCCGAGCGCGTAAGACACCAGGATGGCCACGCACACGCACAGCACCGGCCACGCGGTCGAGCGCATCGACACGCCCAGCCCCGCGATGATGTTGGTGCCGTGCCCCGTGGTGGAGGCCTGGGCGATGTGCCGCACGGGCGAATACTGCGTGCCCGTATAGAACTCGGTGATCCACACCAGCGCGGCCGTGAGCACCAGGCCCGTCGCGCAGGCGCCGAAGAGCCGCATCTGGCTGCCGCTGGCGGCGATGGCGTTGTCCGGCACCAGCCAGGCCGTCACGAACCAGAACGCGATGAGCGAGATCACGCCCGCAATCGCCAGGCCCTTGTACAGCGCGGGCATCACGTTCTTCATGCCGGGCGAGGCCTTCACGAAAAAGCAGCCCACGATGGACGCGATGATGGACACCGCCCCCAGCGCCAGCGGGTAGGTCACCGCGGCCACCGGCGCGGCGGTGACCATGAGCGCGCCCAGCACCATGGTGGCGATCAGCGTGACGGCATAGGTCTCGAACAGGTCGGCCGCCATGCCGGCGCAGTCCCCCACGTTGTCGCCCACGTTGTCGGCGATGACGGCAGGGTTGCGCGGGTCGTCCTCGGGAATGCCGGCTTCCACTTTGCCAACAAGGTCGGCCCCCACGTCAGCGCCTTTGGTGAAGATGCCGCCGCCCAGCCGCGCGAAGATCGAGATGAGTGACGAGCCGAAGGCAAAGCCGATCAGCGGGTTGAGCAGCGCCGCCAGGTCGGCCGTGGACGTGAACTGCCCGCGCCCCACCAGCAGCCAGCAAAAGCCGGTCACCCCCAGCAGCCCCAGGCCCACCACCAGCATGCCGGTGATCGCCCCGCCGCGAAACGCCACGTCGAGCGCCGGGCCCATGCCCTGCGTGGCGGCCTGGGCGGTGCGCACGTTGGCGCGCACCGACACGTTCATGCCGATGAAGCCGCAGGCGCCGGACAGCACCGCGCCCGCCACGAAGCCGCCGGCCGTCATGGCATCGAGGAACAGGCCGATCAGCACGGCCAGCACCACGCCGACGATGGCGATGGTGCGGTACTGCCGCGCCAGGTAGGCGGCCGCGCCGGCCTGGATGGCGCCGGCGATCTCTTGCATTCGGGGGTTGCCCGGGTCCTTGGACAGGATCCAGTGGCGGGCCCACAGGCCGTAGGCCACCGCGATCAATCCACAAACCAGGGCCAGGATCAGGGGAGGGTTCAACGCTGCCGGGTTCGCCATGCTCTTTCTCCTTGGGTGTCGATTGCACGGAAAGGAAACACAACGCATCGGTGGTGCTTCCGCTGCGTTGCTTCCTCGTGCCCCGGGGCCTGCGTGCGCGCAGGCAGGAGACGATTGGCCAACGGAGGCAATTTACTGCCAAGGGCCCGGGCGGGCAAGCACCGCCGGACGTGCGCCTAAAATCGCGCCACTCCCATCACCTCCTCAACCTTCAAAGATCCATGTCCCTCAACAACGTCACACCCGGCAAGAACACCCCTGAAACCTTCAATGTGGTCATCGAGATCCCCATGGACTCCGACCCCATCAAGTACGAGGTGGACAAGGAATCGGGCGCCATCTTCGTGGACCGTTTCATGACCACGGCCATGTACTACCCCTCCAACTACGGCTACGTGCCGCAAACGCTGAGCGGCGACGGCGACCCGGTGGACGTGCTCGTGATCACCCCTTACCCCCTGCTGCCCGGCGTGGTCGTGCCCTGCCGTGCGCTCGGCATCCTGAAGATGGAAGACGAAGCCGGCGTCGACGGCAAGGTGCTGGCCGTGCCCACCACCAAGGTCCTCAAGATGTACGAAAACTGGAAGACCGTGGACGACGTGAACCCGATGCGCCTGAAGGCCATCAGCCACTTCTTCGAACACTACAAGGACCTGGAAGAAGGCAAGTGGGTCAAGGTGCTGGGCTGGGAAGGCATCGATGCCGCCCACCAGGAAATCATCGAAGGCCTGGCCAACTACAAGAAGTGATTCGCAAGCGGTGAACTGACAGTCGCTGAGAAGCGCTGATCACCCTTGAGAGGCGACGCCTCTCCAAAAGCCTGCCGGCCTTCGTGCCCGCAGGCTTTTTTCATGGAGCGGTATCCATGGATGGGCATGGCCCGGGTGGTTTTGAATACTGTATATTTAAACAGTCATTCAAATTTCAGCATTCGATTCCAGCACTCGAGCCCGCCATGTCGCACCTTGCCCTTTCAACGCTTTCGTCCGGCGCCACTGCCCGGCGGGAGGGGGCTGCCCGACTGGATCTGCCCGGGGTCTGGCAGGGCGATGCACTGACGGCCCAGAGCGGCCGCGTGCAGCCCTCGGGCCATGCGCTGCTGGATGCCGCGCTGCCCGGCGGCGGCTGGCCGCTGGGGTCGTTGACCGAAGTGCTCCAGCCTCCCCAGGGCGGCGCCGAATGGCCGCTGGTGTTGCCGGCACTGGCAAAGGCTGCGGCACAGCGGGGCGGGCGCGTGGTGCTGGTGGCGCCGCCGTGCGAGCCGTTCGCACCCGCGCTGCAGGCGGCGGGCCTGCCGGCGGACCGGCTGTGCCGCGTGCGCCCCTTGCCCTCGCCACACGACAAATCGGCCGCATGGGCCAGCGAACAGGCCCTGCGCTGCCGCGATGTGCTGGCCGTGCTGGCCTGGCTGCCCCTGGCGCCGCCCGAGGCCCTGCGCCGCCTGCAACTGGCCGCGGCCCAGCAGGCCGCTCTGCTGTGGGTGTTTCGCCCGCAAGACCATCGCCAGCAAGCTTCGCCTGCGCCGCTGCGGCTTTGGGTGGTGCAGGGCCTTCCAACCGGGCAGGGCGCACGGCAATCCCGGGGGCTTCGGCTCGCCCAGGATCTGCAGGCGGAATCCTCGATGCCGAACGAGGGCAGGGCGCTCGGTACGCTGCAGGTGCACGTGCTCAAGCGGCGCGGCCCGCCGTTGATGCACCCGGTGCCCGTCTGCGCGCATGCGCCCGCGCTGTTCGCCGTGCTCGCCGCCGTGCGGGCCTTGAAGGCGCGCCGTTTTCCGTCCGATGCCTCCTCGCCAGCGGCGCAGGGCATGCCTCAGTCCGTGATGGCCTTTCAGGAGCCGGTCCATGCATTGGATCGCCGTGCCATCGTCGCTGGATGAACTGCCGCCCGGCGCCCCGGCCGCTTCGGCGGGCTGGTGGGCGCTGCGCTTCACGCCCCGGGCGGCATTGCTCGACGAAGCCTTGCTGCTGGAGGTCTCCAGCACCGAGCGCCTTTGGGGTGGCCGCGCCCGGCTGCTGGCGCTGATCCAGCAGCATCGGCCGGTGTTCGGTGAAGACGCCGAACCGAACGATCCTTCGCCGCCGCCCGCCGGGCCGCAGGCACTCGCCCAGGGCGCCACGGCCTTCGAAGCGCTGGCCTTGCTTCGGTTGGCCCAGGCTCGCGTTCGCCCACCGCGGCGGGTGCCGCACGATCTGCCGCTGCGCACCCTGACCGCCTTGCGCCCGCATGCCGCCAGCCTGGAGCGCATGGGCTGCCGCACACTGGGCGCGCTGCGCGCCCTGCCGCGCGCCGGCGTGGCGCGCCGGTTCGGTGCCGGCGTGCTGCAGGCGCTGGACCAGGCCTGGGGCGACGTGCCCCATCCCTTGCCCTGGATCGAACTGCCCGAGAGTTTTTCGCTGTCGGCCGAACTGCCCGCGCTCGCTACGTCGGCCAACACCTTGCTGTGGTCCACCAACCGGCTGCTCGGTGTGCTGCACGGCTGGCTGCAGGCGCGACAGCAGGGCGTGCTGTCGCTGGAGCTGTCCTGGCGCCACGACCTGCGCCGCATCGACGGTGTCGATTTGCCGCCTCAGCAAAGCCTGGCCGTGCGCACAGCCGAACCCACGCAGGACCTGGCCCATCTGCGCCGCCTGCTGGCCGAGCACCTGGGCCGCCAGTGCCTGGCCGCGCCGGTGAACCACATCACCCTGTGCAGCACCGAGACCGTGCCCCATGCCCAGGCCAGCGCCAGCCTGCTGCCGCCCAGCCCCGACGATGCGCGCCAGGCCCAGGGCGAACCCTGGCACCAGTGGGTGGAGCGGGTCTCGGCCCGGCTGGGAGCGCAGCAGGTGCAGGTGGCCGTGCTGCAGGCCGATCACCGGCCGGAATGCATGCTGCGCTGGGAGCCGGCTGCGGGCGGCGACCTCGGCAATGCCCGGACGGCTGCTGCCAACGGAGTTGGCGCCGTGGCGGCGGACGCCGCGCTGTGGCCCGGCTGGCTGATGCGCCCGCCCCAGCGGCTGGCTTTGCAGGGCAGCCGCCCGGTCTGGCACGGCCCTTTGACGCTGCTGGCCGGCCCCCACCGTTTCGACGGCGGCTGGTGGGATGCATCGCAGCACTTGGCGCGGCGCGATTACTTCGTGGCCCACAACGACACCGTGGGCACGGTCTGGATCTTTCGGCAATGGGCCGGCCCGCGCGAGGCCGGCCGGCACGACTGGTTCTTGCATGGGGTGTTCGGATGAGCAGCGCCCAGCCCCCAGCGCCCACTGGCCGTGTCGCAAAAAACGCCGCCCACGCGCTGCCGGACTATGCCGAGCTGCATTGCCTGACCAACTTCAGCTTTCAGCGCGGGGCTTCGCACCCTGTCGAACTGGTGCTTCGCGCGGCCGAACTGGGCTACACGGCGCTGGCGATCACCGACGAATGCTCGGTGGCCGGCGTGGTGCGGGCGCACACGGCGGCCAAGAAATGCGGCCTGACCCTCATCGTGGGCAGCGAGTTCGCCTGGGGCGACCTGCGCCTGGTGGCGCTGGCGCGCAATGCCGAAGGCTGGGGCAACCTGTGCGAGTTCATCACTGCCGCGCGGCAGGCGGCGCCCAAGGGCGAATACCGCCTGCACGCGGGTACCGACTTCGCGCTGCTGCGCGGCTGCGAGGTCCTGCTGGCGCCACGACGCGATCAACTAGATGCTACTGATTTGATAGCTATCAGAGCATGTTTTTCTAAGGCGCAGGGGCAATTGAATGCTATGGACATCGCCCCCTGGCTGGCGGTGGAGCAGCCACTGGCCCCCGACGACAGCCTGTGGCTGACCGCGCTGGAGCAAGTGGGCGATGCGCTGGGCCTGCCGCTCGTCGCTGCGGGCGATGTGCACATGCACGTGCGCGGCCGCAAGCGCCTGCAGGACGTGGTCACCGCCGTGCGCCTGGGGCGGCCCGTGGCGGACTGCGGCTTCGCGCTGCAGCCCAATGCCGAGCGCCACCTGCGCGCCCGAATGCGCCTGGCCGCCATCTACCCGCCCGCGCTGCTGGCGGCCACGCTCGCCGTGGCGTCGCGCTGCACGTTCAGCCTGGACGAGATCCGCTACCGCTACCCCAAGGAAACCGTGCCGGCCGGAATGACCCCGGGTGAAGCCCTGGCCTGGTACACCGAGCAGGGCGCCCAGGGCCGCTACCCGATGGGCGTGCCCGAGGCCGTGCGCACGCAGATCGCCAAGGAGCTCGACCTCATCGCGCACTGCCGGTACGAGATGTACTTTCTCACCGTGCACGACATCGTGCGATATGCCCGCAGCGAAGGCATCCTGTGCCAGGGCCGGGGCTCCGCCGCCAATTCGGCGGTGTGCTTCTGCCTGGGGATCACGGCGGTCGATCCGACCAAGACGCGGCTGCTGTTCGAGCGCTTCATCAGCAAGGAGCGCGACGAGCCGCCCGACATCGACGTGGACTTCGAGCACGACCGGCGCGAAGACGTCATCCAGTACATCTACTCCAAATACGGCCGCGAGCGGGCGGCGATCACGGCGGTGGTCATCAGCTACCGCACGCGCAGTGCGCTGCGCGACGTGGGCAAGGCGCTGGGCGTGGCGCCCGCCCTGATCGACGCCTTCGCCAAGGACCACCACTGGTTCGACGAGGCCATCGCCACCGACCGCCTGCAGGAACTGGCGGATTCCGTGGGCGCGCCGCTGGCGCCGCACATCGCCGAGCTGTGGCTCAAGCTGGCGCGCGATCTGAAGGGCTTTCCGCGCCACCTGAGCCAGCACGTCGGCGGCTTCGTGCTCACCGAAGGAAAGCTCACGCGGCTCGTGCCCGTGGAGCCCGCCAGCATGGCAGGCCGCTCCATCATCCAGTGGGACAAGGACGACTTGGACGACATGCACCTCATGAAGGTGGACGTGCTGGCGCTGGGAATGCTGAGTGCGCTGCGCCGCGCCTTCGACCTGCGCGCCGTGCTGCGCGACGAACGCTGGGAGCTGGCCAGCATCCCGCAGGACGATCCCGCCACCTACGACATGATCTGCGCGGCCGACACCGTGGGCGTGTTCCAGATCGAAAGCCGCGCGCAGATGAGCATGCTGCCGCGCCTGCGCCCGCGCGAGCTGTACGACCTGGTGGTCGAAGTCGCCATCGTGCGGCCCGGGCCGATCCAGGGCGGCATGGTGCATCCCTACCTGCAGGCGCGGGAGCGGCGGTTGCGGGGTGAGCCGCTGGTGCTGGAGCACGAAGATTTGACGGACGCCCTGGAACGCACGCTGGGTGTTCCCATCTTCCAGGAGCAGGTCATGCAGATCGCCATGATCGCTGCCCGCTTCACACCCGGCATGGCCGATGAGTTGCGCCGCTCCATGGCCGCATGGAAGCGGACCGGCGGCGTCCACCGTTTCGAAGAGCCGTTCATGGAGGGAATGGCCGCCAACCACTACAGCGAAGATTTCGCCAGGCGCATCTTCCAGCAGATCAAGGGCTTCGGCGAATACGGCTTTCCCGAAAGCCATGCCTACAGCTTCGCCTTGCTGGCCTACGCGAGCAGCTGGTTCAAGTGCTACGAACCCGCCTGCTTTCTGGCCGCGCTGCTCAACTCGCAGCCCATGGGGTTCTACACGCCCTCGCAACTGGTGCAGGACGCCGTGCGCCACGGCGTGCGCGTGCTGCCCATCGATGTGGTCCACAGCGACTGGGAGTCCACCCTGGAGGGCGAGCCGCAGCCCGTGCGCGGTGTGGCCGACCCGCAGCCCGCCGTCCGCCTGGGGTTGCGGCTGGTGGCAGGGCTGGGTGAGGCGGCGGCCGAACGGCTGGTCAAGGCTCGCGCGATTCAGGCGTTCGCCAACACCGAAGACCTCGCCCTGCGCGCCCGGCTGGACCGGCCCGCGCTGCAGGCCCTGGCGGCGGCCGATGCGCTGCGCTCTTTATCCGGCCACCGTCGCCAGCAGGCCTGGGACGCTGCGGCGCAGTGGCGTGCGCCGGCCCTGCTGCAGGACGCCGCGGTGAACGAGGCCCCGCTGGCCCTGGCCGAAGCGCCCGAAGGCGAAGAGATTCTGTTCGACTACGCCGCCACGGGCCTCACGCTGCGCCGGCATCCGCTCGCCCTGCTGCGCGGCCGGCTCGACCGCTGGCGCCTGCTCTCCGCCCTGGCGCTGCGCGACATGCCCAACGGGCGCCGCGTGCGAGCCTGCGGCATCGTCACCGTCCGGCAGCGGCCAGGGTCGGCTAAGGGCACCATGTTCATCACGCTGGAAGACGAGACGGGCCCCGTCAACGTCATCGTCTGGCCGTCGCTCGTGGAAACCTGGCGCAACGCACTGCTCCGATCGCGCCTGCTGGCAGTGGAGGGCCTGTGGCAGTCCAGCCCGAACCCCCCGGGAACGCCGCCAGGGCAGGGCGGCGCGGTGCGGCATCTGGTCGCGGAGCGCTGCAAGGACATGACCCCGCTGCTCGGCCGCCTGGCCCAGGCGCTGGACGGCAGCCGCGATTTCCATTGAGTTGCGAAAGAGAAAATCGGGCGGAACGGCGCGCTGTGCCACGGTGCCTGGTCCGGTCTTGCTGCTGCCAGTGCTGCCAATGCTGAGGCAGTGCGATGTGCCAGCAGCGACACGCGCTACCTATCTCCGTGCACCACCGCGGCGGCAATCCATTTACAAAGCGTAGCCCGACAGGTCCGGCTCATCGAGCTCGCGGTTCACCAGCTTCGCGAACGCATCGCGCACGCCCGGCAGGCTGGCCAGGTGCAGGGCGCCATGCAGCAGGTGAATGCCCAGGCGGCTGTGGGGATTCATCAGTCGCGGGCCGATCTTGGGCACGTTCTGGCCTTGCTCGACCATCGGTCGCATGGCCTTTTCATAGGCGGCGAAAGCCTCGTCGAGCCTGCCGCTGTCTCCAGTCCGTGCGATCTCGCCAGCGAGCACGTAGGCGCCGGTGAGCGCGAGCGTCGTGCCGATGTCTGCCAGCGGGGTGGCGCACCAGGCGGCGTCGCCCGTCAGCACCACGCGCCCTTGGTGCCAGCGCGGCAGGTGCACCTGCCGCAGCGCGTCGAAATAGAAGTCTTCGGTCGCCTCCATGCCGGCCAGCACGCGCGGTGCCTGCCATCCGGCATCGGCAAACTGTTCGCGCAGAAAGCGCTTTTGCGTGTCCGTGTCCCAGTCCTGTTCGCCTTTCGTGGGCCGCTGGATCGTCAGCATGGCGCGTGTGGTGCCGTGCCGGTCGGGCCGCAGGGAAACGCTGCGCCCGCCCGTCGTGTGATACCAGCGCCACATCCGGTCGTCGTCCGGCGCGCGGGGAATGGTGAAGTAGGCGAGCGTCAGGTCCATCCAGCGCGGCTCGTTCTTGCCGGCAAACACCAGCTCGCGCGTGGTCGAACCCACGCCCTCGGCGACGATCACCGCATCGAAGCGCTCGTGCGCCCCGCTGGCAAAGCGCACGGTCACTGCCCCGCCGGCCGGCATATCGTCGTCTTCGATGCCCACCACGTGGTCCCCGAACCGGTACTCGACCCGTCCGCGCACCGCGTCGTACAGCAGCCGCGCGAGGTCTCCGCGCAGGATTTCCATCTCGGCGGTGGGCCCGTCGCTGGCGAGCTCATCGGTCTTGAACTCGGCGACCGCCCGGCCGGCCTCGTCGATCCAGGCCGTGCCTTCCTCGCCCGTGCCCTGGTCCAGCGCCGCCCGTTCCAGTCCCATGCGGCGCAGCACCTCGCGGCCGACACCGCGCACGTCGATGTTCTGCCCGCCATCCCGGAACTCCGGCGCACGCTCGACCACGGTGACTTTGCAGCCGGCCTGAGACAGTGCCCAGGCAGCAGTGTTTCCGGCGACGCTCGCGCCCGTGACCAAGATGTGGCGTGGCATGGTTTCCTTGAATTTGAAAGCGGAAGATTCGCGGGCGCTCTGCAGCGGCCTCTGGGCGAAGGCGGTTCAGGTAAAAAGTGGCCCCAGCGCTTATCCAGAAAGCGGTGGCAGCTATTGAATCAATAGCAAACCACCGGGTTACGGATCAACGCGCTGGTGCCGGGGCCGGCGACGAGGCCGGGGGCTTCGGTGCGGCGCCGGCGGCGCCACCCTGCACCTTGTCGCCTGCACGGGCGAGCAGCACGGCGCAGTTCTCGTCGTCGTCCGCGGCTGGCACCGTGATGGGTGCCAGGGCCAGAGCCACCGGCGCGACCACGGCGGCCGCCACGGCAGCGCCTGCGCGCAGCAGCAGCGGGCCTGCTTCCAGGCCGACCTTGGGCTCGGCGAAGGGCCCGCGCACATACAGCGGCGTGCGCAGCGAGAAGAACTTCCATTGCAGCGACTCGGGCTTGATGCGCAGATCCAGGTGTTCGCGGCCCAGGTCGGCCGTGCCGGTGGCTTCCACCGTGGCCTCGTTGGTGCTCAGCTTCACCGAGCGCGTCTGCGCAATGCCGTCCTTCACCGAGAAGTCGGCCACGGCGCAACGCAGTTGCACTTCCTTGTCGTCGCCGAAAAGCTTGGAGACCACCACGCTGCCCACGTTGAGCGCTGCCAGGTCCAGCATCTGCTTGCTGAATCGGCCATCGCGGATGTACAGCCGCGCTTCGCCACTGGCACCGCCCAGCATGCTCGCCACCGATTGGCCGCTGCCGTTCAGCGCCACAGCGCCGTCGAGCCGGCCGAAGCTCTTTTCCATCAGTTCGACCTTGGGGAACAGGCCCGAAAGCCGCAGCCCTTCGACATTGCCGCGCAGTTGGGCCTTCAGCGGCTTGGCGCGGCTGTCCAGCACCACGGTGGAATCGATCTTGCCCTGCGCCACGCCGAACTGAAGGGGCGAAAGGGTCAGCATGGCGTTGTCCAGCACGGCGTGCACGCGCAGGTTTTCGATCGGCAGGCTTTCGTCGCGAATGATCTGCTGGCCGCTGAAAGTCAGGTCCAGGTCCATCGCATTCCAGCGGTCGGTGGCGAAGGCCACGTCCGGCAGCACCTTGCCTGGGCGTTTCGACGTGCCTTTCTCGGCCTTGCCTTCGCCCGTGGGGGCGCCCAGCACCGGGCCGAGATCGGCCAGGCGCAGCTTCTTGGACGTCATCGTGCCCTTGAGGCGTGGCCGTGGCTTGGCGGAGCTATAGGTCAGGTTGCCGTGCAGATCGCTCTCGCCCACGGTGCCGTCGAAGTCGCGGTATTCCCATACGGCGTTTTCGGGCTCCAGGCTGCCAACCAGACGGCCGCGCGTGCGAAACGGCGGCGTGTTGGGGAGCACGAGGCCGGTCAGGTCGTACAGGTCGGCCATGCTGTCGGCCTTGAGCATCACCTTCAGGTCCATGCCCGACAGCGCGGCCGGGTTGGACAGAATGCCTTCCACCTCGGCCTCCACCGTGCCGGCCTGGGCCTTGAACCGCAGCGGGTAGTCCACCACCCTTTCACGCAGGTCCATCACATGCCCGGCTTCGCCGCGGCCCTGGATGCGCGCCTTGGCGTAGCGCCCGCGCACATCGAACTTCACGCCATAAGGGCTTGCCTTTTGCCCGGCGGGCGTGTCGATGGTCGCGAGCTGGGCGGTAAAGGCCAGGTCTTTCACGGCGTCCGCATAGGCCAGTTGGCCATCGCGCACCACGATCCGGCCCACGCTCACGCTCCAGGGGTTGGGCTTGGCAGGTTCGCCGTCCTTGGCGGGACGGTCGAAGGTCCAGTTGTTGCTGCCGTCGGCCTTGCGCGCCAGCGCTACGTCGGGCACGGTCAGCTGCAGCGTGTCGATGGACACATGGCGCGACAGCAGCGGCAAAAGGTGGAGCGATGCGCTCACGCTGCCCAGCGTTGCCATGGGGTAGCCCGCTGTCGGAACGGTGTTTTCACCGCTGTTGGGCGCTGTTGCGGGCACTGCGGCAGGGGCCGATGCGGCAGATGCGCCCGATGCCGGCGCCTTTGCGGCCCGGGCCTGCACGGTCGCCGTGGAGGCATCGCCCGTTTGCACATCCAGCGCACCGAAGCGGCCGAAGTCCGCACGGTTGTCCATCACCAGCCGGTCTGCCTGCACCGTGACGCCCGGCACCCAGCGGCGCCAGCCTGTCTCGGCCGGCTGCGGCCAGCGCCAGTGGGCCGTCAGATCGCCCTCGATGGCAAAGCGCCGGCCCGTGGCCTCGCTGACCTGCTGGTTGATCCAGGGCTTGGCCCGGTTCCAGTCGAACCACGCCACGAACGCAATGACGAGCAGCAGGACGATCACCAGGCCGGCCACAGCCGCAATGGGAGCGCGGGAACGCCGCCGTGCAGGCGTGGACGAAGGGGGAACAGGCGGTGCATTTGGCACCGGGGCAGCGGAAGGAGGCGGTGTCTCTGGGGGCATGGTCATGGGTATTTTCTTCGGGCCATGCTAGCCCGTGCATGCGGGTTCACCCGCCCGCAAAGCCGCTTTGCCGCCGTTGTCCTACAGGGGCGGCAGTGCCATTGCGCGGGGTGGAATGAGGTGCACCAAGGCTGCCGAACGGACCCGGTGGCAGGGAGCGATGTGCTGCGGCGCCAAGTGGTTCGGCCGGCGGCGCGTCGCTTCGGATGTTGGACGCAAGTGATTGAAGGCATGTGCAACGATGCCTGCATCACGAGGTCATGCATGGATTATTTGAAAAAGCTGAGTCGCTCGCTGACTCCAAAAACCGTCTCTGCCGGAGAAGCTTCATCCTCCGAAACGGCCGAGCGGCAGGGACGCGCTGTGGGCCGATCCAGTTCCATGCGCATTCCGGATGCCCTGAGTTCGCTGCTGGCGCGCCGCAGCACTCGGCGCAGCCAATCCATGGACCTGGAAAGCCGCGAATCCCGCGAGGAACTGGCCAAGCTGGAGGCGATGCAACATGACAAGTACCCGTTAGAGGCCATGCTGGACGAGATCAACTTCGCATTGCTGCCCAACCCTCCGCAGGACACTCGCTCTTACGCCGAAATCAAGACGCAGCGGCGTGAGCGATATGACCTGAAAAAACTGCGCCAAGGTCCCTCACGGCAGGGCTCGGAAAAAATCCAGCAGCTACTGCAGGAGCTGCTGCAGCGCGCGGCTTCCTTGAAATCGGCCCGAACGTCGGCGTCGGACCTGTCGACCCGGCTGCCGACCCTCGAGGAGCATCCCAGCGGCTCCACTGCCGATGCGAAAAAACCCCCGCAAGACGACTTGCCAGCGAAATCCACTACGGGCAGGCTATAGAAAAAGGGGCTGAAAAGCCCCTTTTGCTGCGACCCAGAGACGCATCAGCATCTGTGGGTCAGGTATCGATTGGAGCGGGTGAAGGGAACAAAACTTTATTGGCCCTCAACCTCAATGAAATCAACAACTTATCTCACAAATTGCCTAATATTTGAGCAGAAATGTGTGGGTTAGATGTGTGAGTACTCATGGTAACGCACGTGCTTAGACAGAGCCCACAAACGCGAGCACAACTAAGCGAGTACAGCGACTCAACGTCATCAAGTACCGATTGACGACCTGGGCAATCTGTGGTAAACATATTAAAATGCGGCCAAAGATATAAAAGCCTAAGGATTAATATGAATAAATTTATGAGCAACGGAATTGCATCCGTATTGCAAAGCGAAAGCCGATTTTCTTCGGCCGAAAAATCTACGCCGGCGAGATCATCGCAGGATCAAGAGCGAGCGTATAGAGTCTCCGTCCGAAATAGCGCCTTAAATGAATTCAAGCAAAAATATCCAAAAGGCGTAAAAATGATGAAGGGCGCTGAATTTCTGAAGTAAATTGATGTCGATCTCTTGGATTTCTCCAAAAATTGGAGACGTTGTTCTTTTGTCCCAAGGTTTTGAGTCGGCAGGGCAAACAAAAGGGCCGCATTACGGATTAGTGATTGGGATATTTAAAATCCACGAAAAAGGTCACGATAAGTTCGTAATGATTGCGCCAGGAACTTCAATCAAGCCAGGCTATATCCTTGACAAGAAAAGTGAGCTATTAATTCCAAGCTCTCTCGGAATAATAGGAAAAGATACTAAATTTTATTTCACTGTTGACAATATAGTGATATATAAATTTCCTTCCGAAGATTTCGTAAAAAGCAATAGGCCGCAAAGCCAGCCCGATCAGCATAGTGCCACGGTCGGAAACTTAGCAGACCTCACGAAAATGCTCGGAGAAATTAAAAAAGACAACGGCGGAGACATACTCAATCTTTATTCGAAAGTATTTGCTGAATGGGAGATTGATATTGCCGATATCGCTGAAATTAGTGCGACCAAGCCTGCTGAATTTTTGAAATAAAATTCAACCACCTTCCTTTTATTTCGTTTCACTACATCTCTAAACAGAGCAGATCGTCAATTTGTACTTGAGCTTGTGGAAAAAACTTGTGAGCACTTGGGAAAGAAATCCCGATAAATTCACATTTTTACTTTACTGGGATTGATATTATTTTTTAAAAGCTGGTTTTCGATAAGTGCATTTGACAGACTTTTCTGCAAATCTTTATTGTCAATCTGTAGCTGATCCAGTTGCTGAATGGCTTTAGTATGCCTGTTGAGCTTTTTTTGCAAAGCTTCTTTCTCACTCTCCAGCTTATATTTTAATTTTTCAGCATCAGCTTCCGCACGCTTCCACTCACGCAGAATCTTCTTGGCTTGCTGAATAATTTTATTTTCATAGACTGTCGATGCAAACAGTCTGGCAACCTTTGCATATATTTTTGCTTCCTGTTCTTTCAAATAGACATCAGGATTCAAGATATTTTTTAGGGCAGGGGCTTCTAGCTTCACTGCCTTTTGCAAATTCTCATTGTTCACTTTTACAGGCTGCTTGATCTGCTCATAGAACTTCTGCACTTGCTGGTGTGTGGCTTTGGAGCCATTTAAACCACGCTGAAGACCAAAGTCTTTATTGTGGTTGGCATACCTAGTCTGTAGATCTCTGAGCTTCGCCTGACCACCAAGGAAGCTCTTGCAGTTGAGCTTTCCTTTGGCATCTATCGGCACAACATAGACTTCTATGTGTGGTGTCTTTTCATCTAGATGCAGATACATGCAGAGAATATTTTTCTCTCCATGCTCTTTTTTCATGAACTCAATTTGAGCTTCGCACCAATTTTTTAATCTTGCGTCCCGCTCATTTTTTGGACCTTCGTCAAAAAATTCGGGACTTGCAGTTAGTAAATACTCAATTGTCAGCACTGCATCTTTCCTGATTTTATTTCCAGCAGCCTGATAATTTTGCAGAAAATTATCAGCTACGGCTGAGTAATTTTCCTGCCCAAACAGCAATTTGTTTTTATGTTGTTTTGCAGGATCTGCATTTGGAGTAGGGTTGATTCTATAGGTGTGTTTTTCTCTGAATTTCAACCCAGCTATTGACTTATGCTTTTTTGTTCTTATTATGCTGTGCATGGAGGTTTTGCCTTCTCTTTCTTATTATCTTAGCTGTTATTTTGCAGTTGTAAATACCACACCCTTCAGGTGTAACTCACTACACCTTTTGCACGTTGTTTAAAAGGTCAACACTACGTGTTGGCTCGCCCCTCCGGGGAAATTCAAAATACCAAACATCCAACAGCCTTCCGCAAATAAAAAAAGCCGCCTACTGGCGACTTTATTTTAAATGCGGCGCTCTTTAAAAAGCCTGCTTTTCACCTTCCGGTGGTCTGGCTTCGCGGCGTTACTTTTTCATTTCATGTGTGGTGAGTAACACTTCAAATATTGACTTTCCTTGTCATTACTTCTGTGATGAATTGGTGTTACTTTTACGGGGTGTTTATTTTCAACTGAGTTTTATGCGACTGCTTCAATAAAAACTTTCCTGTCGCCTGGAATTTTCTTAATGTCAGAGTTTGCAAAACTACTGGCAAAAATTTTTCCGATTTGGAATGCCGCAAGTACAAATCCGATCAAAATAATCATGAGGGGAATGCTCATAAAAAGCATTGCCCAGTCCGATCCGCTCAATTTGTATTTACTCAAATAGAGCTGATCTTCTGAAATTTTAACTCCAACAATCAGCTTTCCACGAACCCAAAGCGTCACAGGTTTATGACTTTTCAGTGCATCAACCAAATAATTTTGCAAACCATTTGCGATAAATTTGTTCTGAATAATCCGACCTCCGATCTCAATAACTGAATATTGGTGTGCATGTTGCAGAACCTTGGCACTGCCAAGTGTGGTAAGTACACCCTCAAATTTTTCCATGATGCTCAGCAAAAGTAGTTAGTCGTCAGAACTTGCAGCAAGTCCTAGGCATCTGGACAAGGCAACCTAAATTGCTGCCAACGGCAACCAGATTGGTCGCTTTCTACCACTTTTGTACTTCATGTCAAGAGTGGTTGCTCTCAACCTAACGGGTTGACAAGGAGCAAACACCTATGAAAGATGACTTTGACAAAAAAATTGCTACAGATGTGGGAGCGTCAATTCGAGCTAGAAGGCTGTCAGCAGGCATGTCACAGGATCAGCTAGCTGAGAGGCTGGAGGTAGGCCCAGAGGCTGTATCACGCATGGAAAGAGGTGTTGTGATGCCTACCATTCCCAGGCTGGTAGAACTAGCCAATGTGCTCAACTGTCCAGTTGAAGCTTTCATTCCTACAGCCAGCGGCTCCACGCAGTCAGGAGCTCATGAGATAGCTCAATTGCTCCAAGCACTTGATAAAAATAATATGAAGTTTGTGGTTGAGATCGTGCAAAAATTAACTAGTCATTTAAAAAGGGAGCATTAGTTAAATTTATGTCAGGCTTAAAAATTTCTTCACCTATCGGGAGAACTACAGGTAACAAGCCCCATGAGGTGATGGCTGTTCAGAAGGCATTGAATTACCATCTGAAGTCGAAGATAGGATATGTGGCTGTTAGAGAAAATGGGCTAATTTCACAAGAAACTCTAGAAGCAATTTATATCTTCCAAACGATGAGTGGAATTTGCCCGGCAGATTCAGTAATTTTTCCAAACAGCATCACACATCGCACTTTAAATAAAAATATTGTGCGTGTAGCAAATCCTCTGGCTGCGCGTATGTCCACAGATCGGGGTGATGTCAGGCAAGCCATTATTAACAGGCTAGGAGTAATTGAGCGCAAGCAATGGAATGCTATCAATCCTGCTAAATTACCGGGAAATGACTGGGATTACAAGGCTATCGCCATTCACCATGCGGGTAATTCTTTCAGTTGTGGAGCTGCTGGAATCGATTCACTTAGGCAGGTTGAAAAAATCGATATGAGCAAGTTCGGTCAGGTGAGCTATCATTATGCAATAGATTGCTCAGGCACTATTTATGAAGCTCTTGATATCAGAGACAAGGGAGCTCATGTGGCGAAATCTAATACAGGAATAATTGGTTTAGTTTTCCTTGCTGATTTTAGTGCAAGAGGCGAAGCTGGGAAATATGGTCCAGGAATTCTCAATGTGGCAAAAAAAGAGGGGCTGAAATCTGCCGGTTCTGAATTTTTAAGTGTCCAAAAGGATAGGCTTGATGTCAGTCGTGATGAGCCTCCAGAGGTGCAATTGACTAGCGCGGAAAAGTTGGTAAGGACATTAGCCGAGTTTTTCCCTATAAAAAAATTAGGTGGTCATCGTGAATTTGCTGTAGCTACTGGAACTAGTCGCGCCTGCCCGGGAATTTATGGAATGATCATTGCAGAACAGCTTAGAAATAAATTTGGATTTGAAAGGCCATAATGAAAATTCGCGTCCGCTATATTCTTTTAATGGGCTTGCCACTGTTTTTTTTATCTTGGATTTTTATTGGTTTAGATGATTACGTTGGAGACCATGAGGTAGGTTCACATTGGAATCCTTTTATTAAGTCAAAGCCAACGTTTCAGATTATATTTAAAAATCCTATTGTTGATATCCTAGACATCAAACCAATTGAAGAAATCGACGAAAAAATAAAAATCGATTTTTTGGAATATTGTTCAATACGCTGGGGAATCAATGATTTTAAAAAGTGTTATGAGCGCACGGTGTCTTACTTAATTTAGTTTTTTTGCCGCGCTTTCCTTTTTTATTCGCTTTGCTCATCTTCTTCGAAGATCTATGCTTCGCAGTAGATATTTACTCTATATTTCATAATAGATTGCTGATCTGCTATTTTCAGAACCCTGCCGGGTCCTGAAAATAGCTTACCCTAACCCGAATTTAAAAAAATTCTTCGGGGTTGGCTATGTTTCTTGTATGTAGATAGAGCTATAAAAATCTCTATTGCCATAAATCCTGAGGGAGAAGGAAAATCTCTCGCCTTTTTACAATTCCTACTATTTTCAGTAGCTGTGCCCCGTTTGCTTAAGCTTGGGTGAGACTGTGCACAGTGTCCGCTTTAGTCTCTTCAGCCAGTTGTTGAGACTGCCTTGTGTCTGTAATCTTTTACTTCGGGGTATTTGGGGCTAAGTGCTGATTTTCATCAGGTAGTTGCTATTTTTTCCACTTCGTCTACTAAGCCAAACTGTCCTAAAGGAACTTACTGAATATGTAGAAGCCGGGAACCTGCAAGGGTTGACGTGCACCGCATATTGACACTAATTATTCAAACAGATAATTTGCAAATGTCAAGGCAACAAAAAAGCCACCTGATTAGGTGGCTTTTTAGCATCAGTGCAACCTTTCGGCATTACATCAACCCTTGCAATATACATTAAAGCAAAATATTTACTTTTGTCAAGGATTAGTCAAATACAGTAAATGCCTGGAGATAGTCAAATCCGGTAAAACCAATCTTCTCGTGCCAATCCAGCTTCTCAACAGCCTCTTTGAGTGTCTTCATAGGCAGTTCATGCAGGTAGTTGTAGTGAGTTGATTTGTCACTCACGTGACCCGAAAGGGTGTAAATAGTTGAATTATTGACGTTGCGTGCAACAAGCCGAGTAATAACAGTGTGCCTCAAGGAATAGAAGCAATTGTCATCTTGCTTCACTTCAACATCTTCAAGATACAGGGAAAAACTCCTGGACATATTTTTCTTGGTTCCATTGTGACCATTTTTCAAGTACCAAAACAGTTTTTCTTTTTTCTTAATTTTATCAACATACTCCAATAGTCCCATTTTAATCAATTGGGAATGAATGGGGATAGGGCGAACTCCAGCAGGCGTTTTGGCATCTTTTACTTGAAAGAAGTGAACTCCATCGTCCTGCCTGATATTTTTAACCTCAAGGGTTGTGATCTCTTCTGGGCGCATGCCGGTGTAGAGACAGATAAGAGGCCCCCAGTAATAGTCTGGCTTTTTGGCGTAGGTCTTGTAGTTAGTCCATTCAAAAATAGCCTGCAAGTCGTCTTCGTAGAACTGATCTCGGGACTTCAACTGCTTCTTGCTATTCTTGATATACATGCCCTCTACTGGATTGTTTTGGTCTGTTCTCAATCCATTTTTGATAGCATAGTCAAACAACCCACGCAGGCACCCCAAGAAGCCATTGATAGTGTGGGGCACCTTCTGCTCTGCCAGCATTTTATTTTTGAAGGTCTTAATATCTTCTTTTGAGTAGGAGTTGATATCTACGCTTGAAAAATAATTACGGAAAAACTCAAAGGATTTTTTGTATTTGTAGACCGTAGTACTTTTGAGGGTGGGGGTAAGCTCAGACAGGAAACCAGCCACCGCTTCATCGTAAGTGGTCATTTTGATGTTGTTAGCTGGTGCTGCTTGCAGTGGAGAGATGGCAGCTTGGGCTTTGCCCATAGCCTCCAGGATTTTCAATCCCCGCTCTTGCTCTTCAGCGGTATCAGCCTGAAAAATTCCATTTTTCAGGTCAATATTAATCAGCTCCCGGATATTATCCAGATTAATAAATGGCTTGGTCATTTCAACTCGCAGGTTCAGTACGGCAGCTTTTGCCCTTGCTACCTTATTTTCCCGAGTTTTGAGAGAAAAGCACATGCACTTCTGTTGTGTGCCAGCTACTGCACGTGGCAGCACCAGCCTGAAGAAGTAGACACCTGACTTTTTGTCCCGGATGAGACGGGGCATGGGGATCGGCACGTTGGAGGCTCCAACTGCCCAAATTTCTAGCAACTGTGTGAGTTCTAGGTGTGAGTTGCATTCTTCATCTCTTGGATAAAATCGTTATAAATCAACGACTTACAAGAGATGGAGCGGGTGAAGGGAATCGAACCCTCGTATGAAGCTTGGGAAGCTGCCGTTCTACCATTGAACTACACCCGCAGCGGTGCGAATTATAGGCACGGCGGCAGCGCTCATTCCAGCGGGTTCAACTCCCGCGCACTGTGAAAACTGCGGCCTTCTCCCGTGACCGGATCATCAAACGCCAGAGATCGCGCCAGCAACTGCAGCGGCCGCGAGAAGTCGCCTTCGGGCGGGTCGTTCACCTCGGGGTAGAACGCATCGCCGCGAAGGGGCAGCCCCAGCGCGGCCATGTGAACTCGCAACTGGTGGCGCTTGCCCGTCACGGGCGAAAGCCGGTAGCGGGCCCAGGCGCCCGCCACCTGCAGCACCTCGATGCGTGTGAGCGTATTGGGCTCGCCGGGCACTTCCTGCATGCGAAAGAACTGCGGGCTTTCCTCGATGCGGCTGGCGTGCTCGCGCGGGAACGCCAGGTCTTCGCGCCAGGGGGCGACGGCCTCGTAGGTCTTGGCGATGCGGCGGTCGCGGAACAGCGCCTGGTAAGCGCCGCGCGTGTCGCGCCGCACCGAGAACAGCACCAGCCCTGCGGTGTCGCGGTCGATGCGGTGCACGGGCGTGAGATCGGGCAGGCCCAGCCTGCGCTTGAGCCGCACCAGCAACGTGTGCTGCAGGTAGCGGCCCGTGGGCACCACGGGCAGAAAGTGCGGCTTGTCGGCCACGAGGATGTGGTCGTCCTGGTAGAGCACCGTTTCCTCGAACGGGATGGCGATCTCTTCCTCCAGCGACCGGTAGTAGTACAGCCGTATGCCGGGTGCAAACGGCCGCTCGGGCGTGGCCGCGACGCCGAATTCGTCCACCACTTCGCCAGCCTCCATGCGCTGCAGCCAGGCTTCGCGGCCGACGGCGGGGAGCCGCTCCTCCAGAAAGTCCAGCAGGCTGCCGTGCCCTGCGGACGGCAGCGCCACGCAACTGGGGCTCACCCCATCGCGCATGGGCAGGACACGGGGATCGTGGCGGTTGTGCATGGGGCGCAGATTGTAGTGAGCGAGTGCGAGACCGCCGCAGCATTCCGCGTGCCAATCCCGCTTGTTTTGCCGCCGAAACGAGGTCGATGCTGGCATCATCGCGCCCCATGAATCGCCATTACCTCTCAGCCATCGCCGCCGTGCTGGTCGCGCTCTTGCTGCGCTACCTGCTGAACCCGGTGCTGGGAAATCAGGGCCCCTATCTGATCCTGACCCTGCCGATCGTGGTTGCGGCGATGTACGGTGGGCTGGGCCCAGCGCTGCTGGCCACGGCGCTAGGGACGTTGATCGGCACCTATCTGTTCATCGAGCGTGGCGCAGGCCTGCACGACGTGCTGCAGCCTGAAAACGTCACGCGCATCCTGATTTTCGCGGCCATCGGCGTGGCCGTTGGCCTGATGGGCGTGCAACTGCGGCGCTCGCGAATGGCGCTGGCCGAGAAGATTCAGCAGTTGCATGCAAGCAACCGCGCCAAAGACAACGCCATGGCGGTTCTGAGCCATGAGATACGCAATCCTCTATCGGCCATCTATTCCGCGCACAGGGTGCTGGACCGTGCGCCGGACGATGAAAAACGGGTGGTCTGGGCCAACGAGATCATCGGCCGCCAGGTGGCGCAACTGAAGCGCATGGCCGACGACCTGCTGGACCTGTCCGGATTGATGCGGGGCAATGCCACCGCCAGCCTGCCGGTGGAGTTGCGGCAGGTGCTGCAGCAAGCGCTGGAGCAAAGCGCACCGCTCTACGCGAAGAAAGGGCACCGCCTGGATGCAGAACTGGGCGCAGTGGCTGCGGTCGTGACCGGGGACGCGCAGCGGCTGGTTCAGGTGTTTGCCAATTTGCTAACCAACGCGGCCAAGTACACGGACCCCGGCGGCACGATTGCACTGACCGTGGAGCCACGGGGCGCAAGCCAGGTGGCGGTATCGATCCAAGACAATGGCGTCGGCCTTCCGCCGGGCTCGGTGGGCGAATTGTTCGAGCCTTTCGTTCAGGCCCCCGGCGCTGCCTCCAACGCGGAAGGCGGGCTCGGCCTGGGGCTGGCGATCGTGCGGAAGATCGTGCAGGCCCACGGCGGGGAGGTGACGGCCGAGAGCCCCGGTTTGGGGCTGGGGAGCCGGTTCACCGTCAGTCTGCCTTTGGCGGCGCCCAGCCTTTGACTTTGGGTGTTTTCAGCCCTCTGCCGCCGTATTCATTGCGCAGGCAGCTATATTTTTTATAGCGACCCTCAGGCCACGGCAAATCCGTGCGTTCTGTCGCGCGCCAGTTGCTCCACCAGGCCGAACTCCCAGTCCAGATAGCCCTGCATGGCTTCGCGCGGAGCGTCGGTGCCTTCGTAGGGGCGGCGGTACCGGTCGATGCGGGGCGAGGCCAGGCGCGTTTCTCCGTGCTCCAGCGGCAGGCCTTCATCGATCCACGCCTGGGTGCCGCCTTGCAGCACGGCGGTGGGCGCACCGGTCAGCCGGGCGACGGCTTCGGCGGCGTAGCGCGCCAGGGCGCTGGTGCCGCAGGTGAGCACGTAGCGGCTGGCGGGCGGCACGGTGCGCAGGGCCTCATCCAACTGCGAGCGCAGGGCAAACCAGGCGCCGGGAATGTGACGCCGAACGTATTGGGCGCTGGCCGTGAAGTCCAGCACCGCCGTGTGGCCCTCGGGCTCTTCCTGCAGCCAGCGGGCCAGTTGCCGAGGGGCTACCCACGTCAAAGGCCCGTGCGGTTCGGGAGCGAGCGGCGCGGGCTGGCCGGTTTCCAGGGCGCCGTTGCCGATGTCCGTGCCGTCCAGCACCCACACGTCCCAGCCCATTTGCGCGAGCCAGGAGGCGGTCATGTTCGCGCGAGCACCGTCGTCGTCGGTCAGCACGATGCGGGCGCCGCGCACGGGTGCTGCGTGATCGGTTTCCTGCACGAGTTGGCCCCCGGGCGCACTGCGAAAACCGGGCAGATGCCCCGCCTCGTATTCCTCGGGGGTGCGAACGTCGAATCGGTAGGTGGTGCGGCCTACCTCGACGGCGAAACGGGCCAGATCGGCAGCGCTGGCACGCCGCACGCCGGCCCGGTCCGCCACCGCGCGGGCGCGGGTTGCCGCTGCGGCACGCTGCTCGGGCGCCACGGGCACGAAGCGCCGGTCCGCGCCATGCTCCAGCGTCTGACCCGCGAGCAGCCAACCGATGGTGCCGTTGCGCAGTGCAGCCACGGGGTTGGGCAGGCCCGCGTTCACCAGCGACTGCGTGCCGATGATGCTGCGCGTGCGGCCGGCGCAGTTCACGATGATGCGGGTGGCAGGGTCAGGCGCCAGTGCCTGGGCACGCAGCACCAGTTCGGCGCCGGGCACGCTGATGCCGCCCGGAATGTTCATGGTCTGGTATTCGTCGAAGCGGCGGGCGTCCAGCACAACCACGTCGGCGTTGGCTGCCAGCAGGGCCTGCACTTCCTCGGCCGGCAGCGAGGGCGTATGGCGCTCGCTTTCCACGAGTTCGCCGAAGGCCTTGCTGGGCACGTTCACGTCGATGAAGATTTCGCCGCCCGCATCTTTCCAGCCCTGCAGGCCGCCCGCCAGCAGCGACACGTCGGTGTAGCCCAGCGCGCGCAGAGCGTGGGCCGAGGGTTCGGCCAAGCCTTCGCCGTTGTCGTACACCACGATGGCCGTGGCCCGGCGGGGAATGCGGGTCCAGGCATCGAGCTCGATGCGCCCGGCGGGCAGGTTGGCGGCGAAGAGCGGGTGGCCCTGCGCGAACGGGGCCTCTTCGCGCACGTCGAGCAGGGCGATTTCCTGCCGGTCCAGAAGGGCCTGGCGGACCTGCCGGGTCGTGGTCGTGGCGATGGCGGGGGTGGTATCGGCAGCGTCGATAGCGCCGGTAGAGCCGCTAGAGCGATGAGGGGCAGCGGAGGAGATGGCGGTCATGGCGCGAGGTCGGCGGTGGTGGGCTTGGCGGTGGCGGCTTGGGCGGCGGCCGTGCTGGCGAGCGGCTGGTTCCAGATGTTGGGCAGGGTGGCGTTGCTGTAGCCCGAGACGAACGGCCGCACGGAGCCGTCCTCGCGGTACACCGAGCGCTGCACGGCCCCGATGTTCGCCCCGTACACGTGGATGCTGATCGACGTGGCGTCGGCGAGCAAATTGCTCACGCGGTGCACGTCGCCGAGGGTCGGGGAGACGGCTTCGGTATCGCCCGGCTGCAGCCGGTGGGGCGTGCCGCGCGGCTGCCACTGGCCGTTGTCGTCCTGGCCGTAGGCCTGCGATTGTTCGGCGCCGCGCAGCATGCCAACCAGGCCCCACACGGTGTGGTCATGGATCGGCGTGGACTGGCCCGGCCCCCAGACAAAGCTCACCACCGAAAAGCGGCCCAGCGCATCGGCATGCAGCAGGTACTGCTGGTAGTAGTCGGGATGGGGCTTGGCGCAGTCGGGCGGCAGCCAGTCGTCGTGCGCCACTAGGTCAGCCAGCAGCGCACTGCCGCGCGTGACGATCTCGGCTTCGGGCGGCCGGGGCTCCAGCAGGGCCGCCATCTGCTGCACGAAGTGGCGCAGGCGGGCGGTGTTGGGCGGAGCAGGGTGGACGGGCGTGATTTGCGAGGGTGTGGGGTGCAGGGCGGACATGCCGCCATTGCACCAGCGGAACGGGGTGCAGGGGGAGCGGGTTTTTCATATCCATGCATGTTTTTCTTCTTAACCACCCCACTCGGCGGGCTTGCAAGAAAACCGAATGACCACAGGCGTTTTTCTTCGTTGGCGCGGCCGGGTGCGGGCGGGATCATGGGCCGCTTCGCTGTTCCACGTCCCTTCAAGGAGTCTTCCATGGGTGTCCAGTTCATCGGCATGATCCAGCCGCACGAGGTGTCAGAAACCATCGCCCGACAGGGCCCGGCCGTGGACCCGGCCTATGTGCGGGCCTTCGCCCAGGCGCATGAGCACGCCGGCTTCGACCGCGTGCTGGTGCCGGCCAGCGGCTCCAGCCCCGACACCCTGCTGACCGTGGCCTACGCTGCCGCGGCCACGCAGAAGATCCATTTCCTGCTGGCGCACCGCCCGGGTTTCGTCGCGCCCACGCTGGCCGCGCGCCAACTGGCCACGCTGGACCACTACACCGGCGGCCGCGTGGCGGTGCACTACATCTCGGGCGGCTCCGATGCCGACCAGCAGCGCGACGGCGACTTTCTGGGGCACGACGAGCGCTACGCCCGCACCGACGAATACCTGACCCTTCTGCGCCGCGTGTGGACCGAGGACCAGCCCTTCGACCACCACGGCACCTACTACCAGGTGAAGGGCGCCACGTCGGAGGTCAAACCATTGCAGGCGCCCTACGTGCCCATCTACTTCGGCGGGGCCTCCGCGCCCGCGCTGCAGGTGGCCGGCAAGCACGCCGACGTGTATGCGCTCTGGGGCGAATCGCTGGCGCAGGCGGGCGACCTGGTGCGCCGCGTTCGGGCCGAGGGCGCGGCGCATGGCCGCCACATCGAATTCAGCATTTCGTTTCGCCCCATCCTGGGCCGCACCGAAGACGAAGCCTGGGCGCGCGCCGAGCGCATCCTGCAGGAAACCCGCAGCCGGGGCGTGCCGCAAGGCTACGCGCGCGGCACGGGCCCGCAGCAGAGCGAAGGCGCGCAGCGCCTGCTGGCCGACGCAGCCAAGGGCGACCGCGTGGACGAGCGGCTGTGGACTGCCATCGCGCGCGAGACCGGCGGGCGCTCCAACTCGACCTCGCTCGTGGGCACGCCCGAACAGGTGGCCGACGCACTGCTCAAGTACTACGACCTGGGCATCACCACTTTCCTGATTCGCGGTTTCGATCCGCTGGTGGACACGATCGAATACGGCCGCGAACTGCTGCCGCTGGTGCGGGCGAAGGTGGCCGAGCGGGATCGGGTGAATGCGAACCGGGCGGCGTTGAAGGTGGCCTGAGCGGGTGGGATAGCGTCTTCTGCTGTTTGGGCACCGTGTGTATGAAGGCGCAGGATAGGGTGTCCGAGAGAGGCTGCTATCGGCCAAAGCAGCCAGCCACCGCAAATGAAGGCGGCCGTTCAATGCCTTAGTTGGACATCATTTCAGCGCACGGACGAATGACCGAACCGCTTCAATGAACACAGGGAGTCGATCAAGGGGTTCGAACCAGAACACATCTTGTGCCGGGTATTGAGCTGCGACCTGCGGATTTGCCTGGAGATCGATGGATGTGAGCCGCTTGAGCTTCTTGATGTACTCGTCGTCTATCACTCCAAGGTTGTGCGCATACAGATGGCGATGAAGCACAAGCTCTTGAACAATCGGTAGTTCTGGAATGACCGTGATGTCAACGTTGACCGTCTTAATTAGCGCGACCGCTCCGTCATTGCCGTGCCAAGGCATGACGCGTTGAAAGATGTTCTTCTTATAGCTGGGGTCTTGGCGCAACTGGGATAGATTTAGGTACCCCTTCTTCTGTGCGTAATAGTCGCGCAGGGACGTTTCAACTGAAGAGGCGGCTCGAATGAGCGTGCCCATATCGAAGAACCTGTCCGAGTAGCTCTTGGTCCAGACATCGAAGTACGTGCTGCAATTCGGCGACCTGGCTTGGCCTTCGGCCGTAAGCACGCTGTTCTTCAATGCCGAGTTCAACGTCGGTCGAATCATGAAGTGCGTTTCTGCGACGCGTTCCAAATCAGGACTTTTCATCGTGCGAACAACCTTTCTTGTGACTCAATCTGCTAAATCACCGGGCGACGAGAGCATAGCTTTTTGATGAGCCGATGGGTTGGGAGGTTAGGCAGTGCTTTTTTAGATATGAAAATCCATGAGAGAGTATTTCTCTATGATTTCAAGGATGGCAGTGGATTTATAAAAATACGATACTCCGCTATGGCCCTGCGTATTTGGAATGTGACCTGCATTTACTCCGACAAGATAACCATGTCTAGAATTCGGAATGTTTTGCATCCCGCGAGGCGGGGCAAATACCGGGCTTCCCGATGATCCTTCGGAAGAAAACCTTCATAAGCCACGCACAAGCCTCGTGATTCCCCGTCCCATGAGTAGTTGTACCGCGGATCACTTGCAATATGACCACTGCGAATTATGGGACGCATTCCCAATTTGTCGTGCTATTGAGGAAATCCTGCATAGCACACAAGATCGAACGGCTCAACAGTCTTAAGTATTTCCTCGGTTGCTAGGTGTTCAATTCCGAAGTGCCAATGAAAACCGGTATTTTCATTTGGGTTGATTTTTGCCTCAATTAACGCTACATCGTTTTCTTCGTCATCATGCGTAAAGAATTTTGCATCTTTATGAAGAATCAGTGTATAGACCGAGTCATCGGCGCGACGGCCGGTCATGGAAAATTTTACTGGCTTGAAGTTCTTGTATTTTGCGCTGGAATTTTTATAGTTTAGATCGATGACGTGCCGATTTGTCACGATCCAAGGAGTTGCTTTGGCCACTTCGAGTATAAAGGCCGTCGCCGTACAAGTCTTTTTGGTCCCGCAATCATCTTGGAATTCGACATCAGCCTTGTAGGCGGAATATAGGGAGTGCTTTGGAGGTTCGTGGAACATTTGGATTAACTACCTGGCTTGGTGCATCCCGTATAAACTGCGTGGTGCGAGATATTCCAGACCGATCCAGCAGGGATGTAGGTGCAGCTTGGATATTCGATTAGAAAACTGTTTCAAGGCGCAAATATATAATTTCCGCAAAATCCGAAATGCATTGACTCGGCGGACTATAGCTTGCCATTAGGCTGTCCCCAAACACTCAGACAGTCCACGTTTTGCACTCTCGGGTAGTGGTTGGCGGCTGAACAGCAGTTTCGCTGTAGTGTTGCTCGTGGGCGGATTAGGGCTCACATCGGCCTTCCTATTGCCCGACCCCACCCGGCACCCGCATGCCGCTCAAAGTCGGCAACGTCGCACGCATCGCATCCAGAAACCGGCGCAGCCGCGCCGGATAGAACCTGGCATGCGGATAGACCAGGTACACCGGCAGCGGCGCCGCCTGCCACGCGGGCGCCAGGTGCCGCAGGCGGCCCTGGCGCAGGTCGGGTTCCACCGCCCAGGCGGACGCGATTGCCGCGCCCAGGCCGGCGAGGGCGGCGCTGCGCAGGGCGTACAGGCTGTCGGTGCTCATGCGCGGGTGGATGGCGAAGCGCTCTACGGCGCCGTCCGGCCTGCGGGTGAGCGACACCTCGCGCTGGTAATAGGTGCGCAGGGCCAGCCAGGGCAGGTCGCGCAGCGCGCCGGCATCTTCCGGCACCTTGCCGCCGGGCAACAGCTCCGGCGCTGCCACCACGATGCGGGGTACTTCGGCCAGATGGATCGCCACCACGGCCGGGTCGTCCACCTGGCCGACCTGGACCGCGCAGTCGATGCCTTCGGCGATGAAGTCGGGCCGGCGGTCATGCAGAAGCCATTCGACCGACACCTCGGGGTACTGCCGCAAATAGTCCACCAGCGGCGCGATGAGCTGCTCTTGCCCGAAGGCGTGCGGCACCAGCACGCGCAGCGTGCCGCGCGGTTCGTCGTGCGCGCCCCGCAGGTCGGCCTCCATCGCGCGCCAGTCGTCCAGCAGGTCCTTGGCGTGCGCGAAGCAGCGTTCGCCGTCTTCGGTGAGTTTCATCACATGGGTGGAGCGCTGCAGCAGCTTGAGCCCCAGCGACCGCTCAAGCGCCTGCAAGCGGCGGCTGACCGTGGGCTGGGTGGTGCCCAGTTGCTGGGCGGCGGCCGAAAGGTTGCCGGCTTCGACGATGCGCACGAAGGTCTGCATGAGTTCGATGCGGTCAACGCCGGCCAGGGAAGAGGTGGCAGAGGAGGCTTGCTTCATGCGCCAAGCGTATAGCAGATGTGCGCCTGAGCCCACTACCCAGCGCAATGCGGTTCGCACACACTCCGTTCCATCGCTTCCATTCAAGGGTCTTCCACATGTCTTCCATTCAAAACACGCATGCAGCCGCTGAACCGGGTGGTCCTTCTACCGGCGTGCCGGCACCGCTGTTGCTGCTGCTGGCCACCGCCGCGGGGTTGAGCGTGGCCTCGCTCTATTACAGCCAGCCCATGCTGGGCGTGCTGGGCCCGGACATCCACGCCAGCGAGCGCGCCGTGGGCCTAGTGCCCACGCTCACGCAACTGGGCTATGCGCTCGGCATCTTGTTTCTGGCCCCGCTGGGCGACCGCTACGACCGCCGCCGCATCATCCTGGCCAAGGCCGCTCTGCTGGCGCTGGCCTTGCTGATGAGCGGGTTCGCGCCGGGCATCGGCTGGCTGCTGGGTGCCAGCCTGGCCATCGGCCTGTCGGCCACGCTGGCCCAGGACGTGGTGCCGGCCGCTGCCACGCTGGCCCCGGTGGCCCACCGCGGCAAGGTGGTGGGCACGGTGATGACCGGGCTGCTGCTGGGCATTTTGCTGTCGCGGGTGGTGAGCGGTTTCGTGGCCGAGCACTTCGGCTGGCGCGCCGTGTACGTGGCCGCTGCCGTGTCGATCGCGCTGATCGGCGTGGCCGCCTGGAAGGGCCTGCCCAGCTTCGCGCCCACCACGCCGCTGCCGTACCGCGCGCTGATCGGCTCGATGGCCGCGCTGTGGCGCCGCCATGGCGCACTGCGCCGCGCCGCCTGGGCGCAGGGCTTGCTGTCGGTGGGCTTTAGCGCCTTCTGGTCCACCCTGGCCGTGATGCTGCATGGCTCGTTCCACCTGGGCAGCGCCGCCGCCGGGGCCTTCGGGCTGGCCGGTGCGGCTGGCGCCCTGGCTGCGCCGCTGGCCGGCCGCATCGCCGACCGCAGCGGCCCGGAGCGCGTGACCCGCCTGGGTGCCGCGCTGGCGGTGGTGTCGTTCGCGGCCATGGGCCTTGCCCACTGGCTGCCGCCCCAGGCGCAACTGGGCTTGATCGTGGCGAGTGCCGTCGGCTTCGACTTCGGCGTGCAGGCCACGCTGGTGGCGCACCAGACCATCGTGTACGGCATCGAGCCCGCCGCCCGCAGCCGCCTGAACGCGCTGCTGTTCACCGGCATGTTCGTGGGCATGTCGGCCGGCGCTGCGCTGGGCAGCCTGGCGCTGGCACAGTGGGGTTGGTTGGGTGTGGTGGGCCTGGCCACCGCAGCTTCGGCCAGCGCCCTGGCGGTGCGCTGCCTGCCGGCCCGGCCCGCCGTGGCGATCGCCTGATTTCAGCGCAAGGCGGGCGCACGCAGGCGGGCCAGCAAGAGTGCGGATCTCAAGGGGTCAGGCCGCAGCAGGGTCTGCGGCCGCCCAGGCCGGCGTGAAGCTGCGGTCCCACAGCGGCGCCACCTGGGTTTTGCCATCCAGCACGCCCAGTTGCAGGAAGGCATCGGCCACCGCCTGGTGGCCCTGCACCACGGCATCGGTCACGGGGCGCAGGTCGTAGTCGGTGCTGCGGTTGTTCCACAACTCGATCAGGTCGCCCACCGGCACCCGCGTCTCGGCTGCCTGGGCGCGGGCATAGTCCAGGTAATTGCCGTTGGCCCACACGTAGGCGCGGCGCAGGCGCTGCAGGTAGTCGGTCAGGGCCGCATGGCGCAGCGGGTCGGCCACCGCCCGGGGGTTGGCATAGATCGGAAAGTTGCCCGACAGGTACCCCACGCCGGTCTTGAGCACGCGGGCCCCGTAGCGCAGCCGGGCGATCTGGCCGTTGTAGCCGTAGATGGCCCAGGCATCCAGGTCGCCCCGGTCGAAGGCCGAAAGCCCGTCGGACGGCGTCAGGCTGACCGGGGTGATGTCCGCGAACGACAAGCCGGCTTCGGCCAGTTGCCGGCTCAGAAAGTAATGCGATGTGGTGGCCCGCACATAGCCCACGCGCTTGCCTTTCAGGTCGGCGATGCGCTGGATGGGCGCATCCTTTCGGGCCAGCGTGACCTGGTTGTTGAGGTCCTCGCGCGTCACGGCCACGAAGCGCACCTGGGCCTTTTGCCGCGCGGCGAACAGCGCCGGGATCTCGCTGCCCGAGCCCAGGTCCAGCGCATCGCCGTTGATGGCCTCGATGTGCAGCACCCCGTTGTTCAGCTCGCGCCATTCGATGCGGTAGGGCGTGTTGGCGAGCCCCGCCGCACTGATGAGCGGGCGCCACAGCCCTTTGTAGGTGCCGATGCGCAGCGTGACGCCGGACAGGTCGGGCGCCGCTGCCGCCTGTCGTGCCAGCGCCGGAAAGCCCAGCGCAGCGGCGGCGCCGGCCACCAGCGAGCGTTGTAGCAGCGTGCGGCGCTGCGGGGAAGAGGGGGCGGCAGGGGGGGTGGGGCGCATGGCGGGTCCTGGTATCGGGCGGATGAATGAAAGCGTGACTGACCGAAGGGATCACGGAAATTTCTCGCAAGCGTGCGGCCGGGCGTGAAGGCTGCCAACGACCGATCCGTAGCAAGCACATGCGGAAAACCGCAGTGCGGCCCGCAGCGCCCTTCATACCGAAACCGCATGTGTTCACGCGCTTTTCTTCGTTGGTGGCGGCGCGGCGCGCTCCTAAGGTGGCGCCATTCCGTTCACCCTTCGACCGAAAGCCAACGATGTCCGCCGTTCTCTCGCTTCCGTCTTCGGCCCTTCAGCGCCGCCCCGATCCGCAGCGCAAGGACTGGTTCGACGCGCCGCCCCCGCGACCGACGATCGAGGCCGAGCGCCGCCACCGGCAGGAGCAACTGGCCGTGGCGTTTCGCCTCTTCGCGCGGCACGGGTTCGACCATGGCCTGGCCGGCCACATCACGGCGCGCGACCCCGAGTGGGACGACCACTTCTGGGTGAACCCGCTGGGCCTGCATTTCTCGCGAATCCGCGTGTCCGACCTGTTGCTGGTGAACGCGCGGGGCGAGATCGCCATCGGCGAAGGCCCGCTCAACCGCGCTGCGTTCGCGATCCACGCGGCGCTGCACGAAGCCCGGCCTGACATCGTGGCTGCCGCGCACACGCATTCGACCTATGGTAAGGCCTGGTCCACGCTGGGCCGCACGCTCGATCCGCTCACGCAGGACGCTTGCATCTTCTATGAAGACCACGCGCTGTTCGACGACTTCACCGGCGTGGTGTGGGAGACGGACGAGGGCTTTCGCATCAGCGAAGCGCTGGGCGCCCGCAAGGCTGTCATCCTCAAGAACCACGGCATCCTCACGGCCGGGCCCAGCGTGGAGTCGGCCGCGTGGTGGTACATCGCGCTGGAGAACGCTTGCCACACACAGCTGCTGGCCGAAGCCGCCGGCACGCCGCAGCCGATCCGGCACGAGGTGGCGCGCCACACCCACGGGCAGATCGGCGGGCCGGTCGGGGCGCATTTCACGTTCAAGAGCCTGTTCGACACCGTGGTGCGCGAAGACCCAGAGGTGCTGCAGTGAATGCACCTTTGACCGCCGGCCAGCGCGCACGCACGCTGGCTGCAGAGTTCGGCGCGCGGGCGGCGCAGCACGACCGCGAGGCGAGCTTTCCGCACCAGAACTTCGCCGATCTGCAGCAAGCAGGCCTGCTGGCGCTGGCGGCGCCGCGTTCGCTGGGCGGGCAAGGCGCCGGCGCTGCGCAACTGGGCGAGGTGATCGGCGCGGTCGCGCAGGGCTGCCCCGCTACGGCGCTGGTGCTGACCATGCAATACCTGCAGCACCGCGGCATGGGGCGGCCAGGCACCGCATGGCCGCAGGAGCTGGCGCGCGAACTGGTGCACGAGGCGGTGCACGAGGCGGTGCACGGCGTGTCGCTCATCAACGCGCTGCGGGTCGAGCCCGAGCTGGGCTCGCCCGCGCGCGGCGGGCTGCCGTCCACGGTGGCTCGGCGCACGGCCGATGGCTGGCGCCTCACGGGCCACAAGGTGTATTGCACCGGCGCGCCGGCGCTGCGCTGGTACGTGGTGTGGGCGCGCACGGACGAGTCCGAGCCCCGCACGGGCACGTTCCTCGTGCGCTCCGATCTGCCGGGCGTTCGCATCGAACCCACCTGGGACCACCTGGGCCTGCGCGCCAGCGGCAGCCACGATGTGCTGCTGGACGGCGTGGAGGTTCCCGCCGCCCACGCGCTGGACGTGCGCTGGCCCCGGGACTGGGCGCGCGGCGAGCCCGCCATGCAGGCGGAAATGGCCGTCATGCTCGGCTCGCTCTATACCGGCGTGGCCCGCGCCGCGCGCCATTGGCTGGTGGTCTTTCTGCAAGACCGTCGCCCTGCCAGCCTGGGCGCACCGCTGGCCACGCTGCCACGCGCGCAAGAGGCGGTGGGCCGCATCGAAGGCCTGCTGTTCACCAACGACCGGCTGATCGCGGGCCTCGCGGCCGACCTCGACGCCGGCGCCCCCGTGCCCTCCGAAGACAGCGGGTTGGTCAAGGCCATCGCCACCCAGAACGCCATCGACGCGGTGCAGTCGGCCCTGGCTTTGACGAGCAACCACGGCCTGTCGCGCCGCAACCCGCTGGAGCGGCACCTGCGCGACGTGCTGTGCGGCCGGGTGCACACGCCGCAGGACGACAGCGTGCATGTGGCGGCCGGCCGGCGCGCGCTGGGCGTGTGACCGGCCGCACAGCGCCGTTGTTCTTCGCCTGGCCGTCCTTTTCAACGACTCGCGTTCCCTCTTTCTTCGCTCCTCCTTTCCCCATTCCCATTTCCCATTTCCGAATAACCGGAGTTCTCCATGTCCCTGCAACGGCGCCATTTCCACCGCTTCATGACCGCTTCCGTGGCCGCGGCTTCCTTTCTTTCGCCGGTGCTGGGCCACACGCAGCAGCGCACCGTGCTGCGCGCGGGGGACCAGAAGGGCGGGCTGCGCGCATTGCTGGACGCGGCGGGCGAGCTGAAGGGTCTGCCGTACGAGATCCAGTGGAGCGAGTTCCCTGCCGCCGCGCCGCTGGCCGAGGCGCTGAACGCCAACGCGGTGGACTTCGGCACCATCGGCGACGCGCCGCTGCTGTTCACGCTCGCAGCGGGCAGCCAGGTGCGGGCTTTCGCCGCGAACCGATCCGACCCCTACGGCACCGCCGTGCTGGTGCGGCCCGATTCGCCGTTGAAGACGGCCGCCGACCTCAAAGGCAAGCGCATCGCCACCAACCGGGGCTCCATCGGTCACTTCGTCGCGCTCAAGGCGCTGGCGTCCGCGGGCCTGAAGGCATCGGATGCGGACCTGCGCTTCATTCCGCCGCCGGAATCCAAGCTCGCGCTGACGCAGGGTTCGGTCGATGCCTGGGCCACGTGGGAGCCCTACACCGCGCTGGCCGAAACCAGCGGGCATGCGCGCGTGCTGGTCAACGGGCGGGGGCTGTCCAGCGGGCTCGGCTTTCTCGCGGCCACGCAGGAGGCGCTGGCCACCAAACGCGACGCCCTGCGCGACTTCAAGGAGCGCGTGGAGCGCGCGCAGCTCTGGTCGTACCGCAACGCGCGGCCGTTCGCCGACGCGCTGGCCCGCATCATCGGCATTCCGGTCGAGGCGGCGCAACTGCAATTTGAACGCCGCGCGACGAAATGGGTGGACATCGACGCCGCGGTGGTCGCCGACCAGCAGCGCACGGCCGACTTCTATCTGGCCGCCGGGCTGCTGCGGCAGCGGCTGGATGTCCAGAAGACCTTCGACACGGGCTTCAATGTGGGCAAGGCTTGAGAGTGCAGGGCTTATGACGGGCTTATGACGGGCTGGTGAGGGCAGGGCCTGCCGCGACGAGTCAGGAAGGGGTTGTGGTCAAAAACGGCTCCAGCGCAATATCCACTAGGGTAGGTAGCTATAAAAATAATAGCAATAGCGATTCTGCACTGTTTTGCTCGCCTGTATTTGAACGTTGAAACCGCCTCCAGCGCTTGTCCGCCAACGGACTTGCGCTATGCAAATCGGAGCGTTTTCAGCGGTCGCCGAAGCGTCTACATAACCGGAATGTCTTAGCACCCAATTTCAGGGTCGTTGGCGTTTGGGGTGCAACCCCGTACATTCCCGCATCCGCATTTTTCCTTTTCAGCGCCGCCGCGGCCTGCGGGCACCGGTGGCCATGGCATTTTCATGATCGATTTACGGGGTATCACCCAGATTTACCAGGGCGCGCAAGGGCCCGTCGAGGCGTTGCGCGGCATCGACCTGCACATCACGCCGGGCGAAGTGTTCGGCATCATCGGGCGCAGCGGGGCGGGCAAAAGTTCGCTGGTGCGCGTCATCAACCTGCTGAACCGGCCCACGCGCGGCGAAGTGATCGTGGCGGGGCGCGACCTCACCCAGCTCAACGACGCGCAACTGCGCGAGGCACGCCGCGACATCGGCATGGTGTTCCAGCACTTCAACCTGTTGTCGTCACGCACCGTGTTCGACAACGCCGCGCTGCCGCTGGAGCTGGCGGGCATGGACAAGGCGGCCATCCGCGGCCGTGTCGATCCGCTGCTCGAACTGGTGGGGCTTTCTTCGTTGCGCGACCGCTATCCGGCGCAGATCAGCGGTGGGCAGAAGCAGCGCGTGGGCATCGCCCGGGCGCTGGCCAGCCGGCCCAAGGTGCTGCTGTCGGACGAGGCCACTTCGGCGCTCGACCCGGAAACCACCCGCTCCATCCTCGCGCTGCTGCGCCAGGTGAACCAGGAACTGGGCCTGACGGTGGTGCTCATCACCCACCAGATGCAGGTCATCAAGCAGGTGGCCGACCGCGTGGCCGTGATCGACGCCGGCCGCATCGTGGAACAGGGCCCGGTGCTGGACGTGTTCACCCGGCCGCAGCAACCCATCACCAAGAGCCTGATCGACGAGATCGTGCCGCAGGAGCTTCCTGCCAGCGTGATGGACCATGTGCGCCACCTGTCGTCGCAGCTGATCGCGGCGGGGCAGGGCAACGTGGGCCAGCTGCTGCGCCTGTCGTACGCGGGCGAGCGCGCCTACCAGCCCATCCTGTCGCGCCTGATCCGCGAGCACGGGCTCGACCTGTCGATCCTGCACGGGCAGATCGACGAGATTCAGGGGCAGACGTTCGGATCGCTCGCGGTGTATGCCAGCGGCGACGGCACCCGGCTGGCCGCGGCGATCGCGCAGCTGCGGGCCGAAGGCGTCGTGGTGCAGGAAGTGCAAGCCAATCAAGAGAGCGGGGTCTGAGCGATGTTCGAGAACTTTTCGGAAATGATGCTGGAGCTGTTCGCCACCTCGCTGTGGGAGACGATCATCATGGTCGGCATCTCGGGCATCGTCGGTGCGCTGCTGGGCATTCCGCTGGGCGTGTTCCTGCGCCTGACCGACCGCGGCGGCGTGCTGGAGAACGGCCCCATGAACAAGACCGTGGGCTGGATCGTGAACGCCGTGCGCTCCACGCCGTTCATCATCCTGCTGGTGGCGATCATCCCCTTCACGCGCTTCATCACGGGCTCGTCCATCGGCACGGCGGCCGCCGTGGTGCCGCTGACGCTGGCGGCAGCGCCCTTCGTGGCGCGGCTGGTGGAAGCCTCGCTGCGCGAGGTGGACAACGGCCTCATCGAAGCGGCCCAGGCCATGGGCGCGACGACGGGGCAGATCGTCTGGAAGGTGCTGCTGCCCGAGGCGCTGCCCGGCATCGTCGCCGGCCTGACCATCACCTTCGTCAGCCTGACGGGCTACTCGGCCATGGCCGGTGCGATCGGTGGCGGCGGCCTGGGTGACCTGGGCATTCGCTACGGCTACCAGCGCTTCCTGCCCGATGTGATGCTGGCCGTGGTGGTCGTGCTGATCTTCTTCGTGCAGGCCGTGCAGAGCCTGGGCGACTGGGCGGTGCGCCGGCTGAGCCACCGCTGATCCGGCTGCACGGGCGCTCGCTGCGGAGACGGTGCAGGGACTGAACGGCGCCTTACCGGTGCCGCCTCAGCTCTGCGCCGGCACCCGGTAGTGGTAGCGATAAGCGTCGGCGAACTCCAGCGCGGCGTAGAGCCCGCGGGCCACGGCGTTCTCCTCGCGCACCTGCAGGTAAGCCGTCTCTGCGCCACCGTCCCGGCCCCACTGCATGAGCGCCTGGACCAGGGCGCGGCCATGTCCCTGGCCACGGTGCCCGGGTGCCACCACGATGTCGAACAGGCCCACCGCCCCGCGTTCCCGCACGGCCAGGCCGAAGCCGACGGCGTGCTCGCCCTGGCGCAAGGTGGCGAAGGCGCAGGGCAGGGCGATCGACTGCACCATGGCGTGGTGGATGGCGTGGTTCACCGCGGCCACACCGTTGGCCTCGGCGAAGCCGTCCAGCCATTCGGCGCCGGGCGCCTCTGTCAAATCGACACAAGCTTGAGATGGCGTGCGGCCGCTCGACAAGAACGACTGAACAGGCGGCTGCACGGGTGTTTGCAACGGCGCCTGCATCACCCAGGTGGGGTCGAAGACGGTGTAGCCGGCCGCTGCCAGTTCTGGCTCGGCATCGGCGCCCGCGAGTGGTGAAATCCTGAACACGGGCCGCAGGCGGTGGCGGGCGTAGAGCGCTTCGGCGGCCTCGCGCACGCCGGTGAATGGCGCGCCGGCTTCGAGCGCGTTCACCGAATTGGCCCGCTTGGTGAACCCGCCAGCCAGCCGGAACACCCAGCCCTGGTGGAACACCGTCTGGCGCGCAGGCCAGGCGTTGAAGGCGCGTTCTTCCAGCGCACGGATGGCGGACAGGTCAGGCGGATGGGACATGCAGGATTTATAGCAGCGCAGGCCGGTGCCGCCTTTATGTGCGCATGTTGTAAGGAAATGAAAACGTATTCTTATGGGTTTGATAAGGCAAACCCTAAGATGCGCCATCTCTTTTCAAAGGTGTTTCCGTGAACAAGCGTTTCCTGCTGCAATCGACCCTCGCCCTGGCACTCGCCGCCGGCCTCCAGACCGGCGCTCTGGCGCAGGACAAGCCGCTGAAGATCGGTGTGACCGCCGGCCCGCACGCGCAAATTTTCGAGCAGGTCAAGAAAGTGGCTGAGAAAGACGGCCTGAAGCTGCAGATCGTCGAGTTCAGCGATTACGTGCAGCCCAACGCCGCGCTGGCCTCCGGCGACCTCGACGCCAACAGCTACCAGCACAAGCCATACCTCGACGCCCAGGTGAAAGACCGTGGCTACAAGCTGGTATCGGTGGGCTACACCGTCAATTTCCCGATCGGCCTGTATTCCAAGAAGGTCAAGAAGCTTGAAGACCTGAAAGATGGCGCCAAGTTCGGCATTCCCAACGACCCCACCAACGGCGGCCGGGTGCTGCTGGTGCTGCAGGACAAGGGACTCATCAAGCTCAAGGAAGGCGCGGGCCTGAAGGCCACGCCGCTGGATGTGGTCTCCAACCCCAAGAAGCTCAAGTTCGTCGAACTCGACGCTGCGCAACTCGCCCGCTCGCTGGACGACCTCGATGCTGCCGCCATCAACACCAACTTCGCGCTGTCCGCGGGCCTGAGCCCCGCCAAGGACGCCATCGCGCAAGAGAACGCCAAGAGCCCCTATGTCAACCTGATCGCCGTGCGCGAGGCCGACAAGGACAAGCCCTGGGTCGCCAAGCTGGTGAAGGCCTACCAATCGGAAGAGATCCGCCAGTTCATCCAGACCGAATTCAAGGGCGCGGTGCTGCCGGGCTTCTGAGCCTTTTTTCTTCGCGGCGTCCATCAAAAAGCTGCCTGCGCCGGTCTCCGGTGCCGGCGGCTTTTTTCATGGCTCGGCGGTCTGCAAACGCGGGGAGGCTGGCGGCTTAGATGTTTTCCGACATAGGAACGGATTTTTTATTCGTTGAATGGAATCGGCGCCGGTTCTACATTGGGTTGGACGGCCACGCCCCGCGAGACGGGCGGCTCCAGCCACCACACCCACAGGAAGGTCCCCCATGTCCAACGCCGTGCAAGACACCGAATTACCGCCCGCGCTGCAATCCGCCCATGAGCAGGCGCAATCGTCGGGCCTTGCCTACGCCGGCGGCGTCCCGCCCGCCGTGGCCTGGAGCCTCTTTTCTTCGGGCCAGGCCCTGCTGGTGGATGTGCGCTCGGGCGAAGAGCGCAAGTTCGTCGGCCACGTGCCGGGCAGCCTGCACGTGGCCTGGGCCACCGGCACGGCGCTGAACCGCAACCCACGCTTCGCCCGCGAACTGGAAGCCGCCATCACCAAGGCCGCCACGCGCGATGCGCCCGTGCTGCTGCTGTGCCGCAGCGGCAAGCGGTCGGTGCTGGCGGCCGAGGCCGCGGCCAAGGCCGGTCTGCAGAACGTCTTCAACGTGACCGAAGGCTTCGAGGGCGAGATCGATGCGGCCCAGCAGCGCGGCGCATCGGACGGCTGGCGCTTCCATGGCCTGCCCTGGGTGCAGGACTGACTGACCCCATGCATCCGCACGCCTGCACCGCAGGCGGCTCCACCCCCTTTCCAGGCAGGAGGCCTTGATGGCTGTCTTCGAGATCGATCACATCGTGCAATCGCTGCACGCCGTGCGCCGCGAGTGGCGCGATTCGCAAAACCGCTCGCAGGAGCCCGGTGGGCGCGAGTTTCCGTCGCGCGATGCGCTGGCGCAGATGCTGGAGCAACTGAAGGGCGCGCTGTTTCCCATGCGCCTGGGCCCCCATGACCTGCGGCAGGAAAGCGAGGACTGGTACGTGGGCCACACGCTCGATCTGGCGCTGCACACGCTGCTCGGGCAGGTTCGGCTGGAGCTTCGCTACGACGCGCGCCAGCACGGCGGAGCCGACGGCGAGGCGATCGAAACCCGGGCGCTGGCCGCCGCGCAGGCGTTTGCCGCGTCGCTGCCGGGCATCCGCCGGCTGCTGGACAGCGACGTGCTCGCCGCCTACCAGGGCGACCCCGCCGCGCGCAGCGTGGACGAGGTGCTGCTGTGCTACCCCGGCGTGCTGGCCATGATCCACCACCGCATCGCGCACCGCCTGTACACGCTGGGCCTGCCGCTGCTCGCGCGCATCGTGGCGGAGCTGGCGCACGGGCAGACGGGCATCGACATTCACCCCGGCGCGCAGATCGGCGCGGGGTTCTTCATCGACCACGGCACGGGTGTCGTGATCGGCGAGACGGCGGTGATCGGCGAGCGCGTGCGGCTGTACCAGGCCGTCACGCTGGGCGCCAAGCGCTTTCCCACCGATGCCGAAGGGCACCTGCAAAAGGGCCTGCCGCGCCACCCGGTGGTGGAGGACGACGTGGTCATCTACGCCGGGGCGACGGTGCTGGGCCGCGTCACGCTGGGGCGCGGCGCTGTCATCGGCGGCAACGTGTGGGTCACGCACGACGTGCCCGCGGGCGGAAACGTGACCCAGGCGATTTCGCGCGAAGGGTAGGCCCGCGCACGGCGCGAGCGAGGGTGCAAAAAAGCGCCCGGGCAATCGTGCGCTTGGGCACTTGGGCGATGGGGATGAATAACAAAGGGAAAAAGCGATGTCGATATTGATCCGGAATTTCGGGGTGGCGGTGCGCCAGTCGCGCGAGGCGAACGGGTGGTCGCAGGAGCGGCTGGCCGAGCATTCGGACCTGAACCGCTCGTATGTGGGCGAGATCGAGCGGGGCGCGGCCATCGCCTCGCTGCTCACGGTCGAAAAACTCGCGGGCGCGCTGGGCGTGCGGCCTTCGGCGCTCGTCACGCGGGGTGAGGCGATCGGCCACGCGAATCTGGTGCGGGGACTGCAATTGACGGCTATAGCCTGTTGAGTGCGGCGTTGGAAGCTTTGACACTGCCCAGGCTTCTTCAACAACGCACGGAGTTCTTCAATGTCTGCAACTGTGGGCGGCACGACCGCCTTGGGTGACAACGCCGCAAGGCAATTGGCCAATGCCACCAAGACGGTCCCCCAACTCGAAACGATCAGCCCGCGCTGGCTCACGCACCTGCTGCAGTGGGTGCCCGTGGAAGCCGGCATCTACCGCCTGAACAAGGTCAAGAACCCCGAATCCATCCGCGTCACCTGCACGGCCAAGGAAGAAGAGAACCAGCTGCCGCGCACCTTCGTCGATTACGAAGAAAACCCGCGCGAGTTCTTCCTGAATGCCGTGAGCACGGTGCTGGACGTGCACACCCGCGTGTCCGACCTGTACAGCAGCCCGCACGACCAGATCAAGGAGCAGCTGCGCCTGACGATCGAGACGATCAAGGAGAACCAGGAAAGCGAGCTGATCAACAACCCCGACTACGGCCTGCTGGCCCAGGTGACCGACGCGCAGCGCATCTTTCCGCTGACCGGCGCGCCCACGCCGGACGACCTCGACGAGCTGCTGACCAAGGTCTGGAAAGAGCCCGCCTTCTTCCTCACCCACCCGCTCGCCATCGCCGCCTTCGGCCGCGAAGCCACGCGCCGCGGCACGCCGCCGCCCACGGTGAGCCTGTTCGGTTCGCAGTTCATCACGTGGCGGGGCATTCCGCTCATTCCGTCCGACAAGGTGCCGGTGGCCGATGGCAAAAGCAAGATCATCCTGCTGCGCGTGGGTGACAAGCGCCAGGGCGTGGTGGGGCTGTTCCAGCCGGGCCTGGCGGGCGAGCAGGGCCCGGGCCTGTCGGTGCGCTTCATGGGCATCAACAACCACGCCATCGCGTCGTACCTGATCTCGCAGTACTGCTCGCTCGCGGTGCTCACCAGCGACGCGCTGGCCGTGCTGGACGATGTCGAGGTGAACAAGTACCACGACTATCCGGACACCTACAAGTGAAGCGCAAGGAGCGGCCATGACCCTCGCTTCCTTCTCTCCGGGCGCCGATGCGTCCGGTGGCGCCCCCATCGATCCGGCGTTGATCGCACGCATGGCCAATGCCATGTTCTCGGCCTTGCCGGGCGAGGCGGCGGCGCCCGCCGGCGTGCACTCCGCCGGCGGATTTCCGTCGACGCCGCCGTCCTCCGTGCCGGGCCTCGGCGCCGTGCCGCCGGGTGTGCAGGCGCCCGGCAACATCGCGCCGCCGGGGTCGCCGCTGGCCAGCCCTGCCGGCTTCGGGCCGAGCGTGCCGGGCACGCCGATCCCGCAGGGGCAGATTCCGGGCGCCAACGTGCTGCCCGCTTCGCCCACGCAGGTGCTGTCGCTCGGCCACCGCGCGCCCGCGCTGCTGCCGCATGCCACGGCAGCCAACGGCCTGCCCGACACGGTGGTCAGCGCCTTGCCGGCTTACGAACCGCGCCTGGGCAGCGGCGTGCTGGGCGTGCCCGAGGCTTCGGGCGCTGTCGCCGGTCCGCCGGTGCAGGGGCCGTTGCCTTCGCCGTTGCCTTCGCCGTCGCCTGCGCAGGGGGCGGCTGCTGCGCATTCGCCGTACTACTTCGTGGGCGAGCGCACGGCTCCGGCCGCAACCGACCCCCTCGATGCGCTCGCGCGGCTGTCGCTCGCGCCGCCGGCAGCCCCCCAGGCTTCGGCCCCGCGGCTGGGCGGGAGCCTGCCGCAGGCTGCGCCCTCGGGCGCGCCGGCGTTCTATTTCGTCGATGCGGTCCAGCTGCCGAGCGGCTACGTCACCCCGGCCAAGCCCCATCCGCAGGGAGACCGCAACGGTGCGGCGCCCGCGGCGGGGCAGGGGCGCAACCCGCCGTTCGACGTGCATGCCGCCCGGCGTGACTTTCCGGTGCTGTCCGAGCGGGTGAACGGCCGGCAACTGGTGTGGTTCGACAACGCCGCCACCACGCACAAGCCGAAAGCGGTGATCGACCGCATCAGCCATTTCTACGAGCACGAAAACTCGAACATCCACCGCGCCGCGCATGAACTCGCCGCGCGCGCCACGGACGCCTACGAAGGCGCCCGCCAGCGCGTGAAGAACTTCATCAATGCGCCGGACGTGAACGAGGTGATCTTCGTGCGCGGCACCACCGAGGCCATCAACCTGGTGGCCAAGAGCTGGGGCAGCCAGCACGTGGGCGAGGGCGACGAGATCATCGTGAGCCACTTGGAGCACCACGCCAACATCGTGCCCTGGCAGCAACTGGCGGCCGCCAAGGGCGCCAGGCTGCGCGTGATTCCGGTGGACGACTCGGGCCAGGTGCGGCTCGACGAATACCAGAAGCTCTTGAACGACCGCACGAAGATCGTCGCCGTCACGCAGGTGTCCAACGCGCTGGGTACCGTGGTGCCGGTCAAGGAAATCGTGGCGATGGCGCACCGCGCGGGTGCCAAGGCGCTGGTGGATGGCGCCCAGTCGGTGTCGCACATGCGGGTGGACGTGCAGGACCTGGGGGCCGACTTCTTCGTGTTCTCGGGCCACAAGGTCTTCGGGCCCACCGGCATCGGCGTGGTGTGGGGCAAGCGCGAGGTGCTGGAAGACATGCCGCCGTGGCAGGGCGGCGGCAACATGATCGCCGACGTCACGTTCGAGAAGACGGTGTTCCAGCCGATTCCGAACAAGTTCGAAGCCGGCACCGGCAACATCGCCGACGCGGTGGGCCTGGGCGCTGCGATCGACTACGTGAACCGCATCGGCATCGAGAACATCGCCCGTTACGAGCACGACCTGCTGGTGTACGGCATGCAGCGCCTGGGCGCCATCGCGGGCGTGCGGCTGATCGGCACGGCGGACGACAAGGCCAGCGTGATGTCCTTCGTGCTGGCCGGCTACTCGACCGAGGCCGTCGGCAAGGCGCTGAACGAAGAGGGCATCGCGGTGCGCACGGGCCACCACTGTGCACAGCCGATCCTGCGGCGCTTCGGTGTGGAAACCACGGTGCGGCCGTCGCTCGCGTTCTACAACACGTTCGACGAAATCGACCGGCTGGTGCAGGTCGTGCAGCAGCTCGCCAGCCAGCGGCGCGCCGGGTAGGACAAGCGCGCGTTTGCGGTTCACTCCTCTCCGGGCGTCACTCGCGTGCCGCCTGGAGGGGGTTGGAGTCTTTTTGGCCTCCAGCGCAATATCCACTAGGGGAGTGTGCTATTAAATTGGTAGCAAATGCCTGGCATTTGCCCGCGCCGTGAAGGCCCTGCGCGCATCGCGCACCCCCCCGAAACGGCGCAGGCCGTGACTATCATGGCCCGCTGCGGCCGCACGCGGCCATGCCTTTTCTGGCTGTCTTTTCACCACAAGGAGTGCTCATGGACCAATACCAGATCGCCGTCATCGTCGGCAGTCTCCGCAAGGATTCGTTCAACCGCAAGCTGGCCACCGCGCTGGCCCGGCTCGCGCCACCGGACTTTCACTTCACCCAATTGCGCATCGACGATCTGCCGCTGTACAACCAGGACGACGACGGCCATCCGTCCCCCGCCGTGCTGCGGCTGAAGACCGAGATCGCCCAGTCCCAGGGCCTGCTGTTCGTCACGCCCGAGTACAACCGCTCGGTTCCCGGCGTGCTCAAGAACGCGCTGGACCATGCCTCGCGCCCTTACGGCCAGAGCGCCTGGGGCGGCAAGCCTGCCGGCGTGATCGGCGTGTCGATCGGCGCCATCGGCACGGCCATGGCGCAGCAGCACCTGCGCAACATCCTCGCCTACCTCGACGTGCCCACGCTGGGCCAGCCCGAAGCCTTCATCCAGGCCAAGGACGGCCTGTTCGATGAAGACGGCGGCATCGGCGAGGCCAGCCGCCAGTTCCTGCAGGGCTGGGTCGAGAAATACGCCGCCTGGGTCAAGCTGCACGCCAAGCTCTGATTTCAAAAACGACGAAGCCGGCGCAAGGCCGGCTTTGTGATTTTTGATCGAAGCGGCGGCCCCTGCACTGATGGCAGGGGCCGCCGTTGTCGTTTTGATCAGGCCGCTTCGGCGAGCGATTCCTGGCGCGACTGCGCCACATGCGCCTTGATGTCGGCGTCCGCGCTGTCCAGTGCCTTGCTCTTGGCGTCAGGGCCCATGGCCACGCCTTCGGCGCGCACGAAGCGCACATCGGTGATGCCGAAGAAGGCGAACACGGTCTGCAGGTAGCTTTCCTGGTGCTCCATGGCGCGACCGGCATCGCTCGTCGAATACACGCCGCCGCGGCTGGAGGCGACGATCACCGTCTTGCCCTTGGCCAGGCCCTGGGGACCGGCGGCGGTATAGGTGAACGTGCGGCCAGGCTGGGCGAGGCGGTCGATCCAGGCCTTGAGTTGGGTCGGAATGCCAAAGTTGTAGAAGGGTGCGCCCACCACGATCACGTCTGCCGCAAGGAACTGGCTCACGAGCTGTTCGGAGACGGCGTTCTCGCGGCGCTGCGCGTCCGTGAGACCTTCGGTCTGGCCCGTGCGGGGCGCCATCGCGTCCATGGTGAAGTGGTTGGGCGCCTGGGCCACCAGATCGAGGTGCTGCACTTGCGTGCCGGGATGGCTGGCCACCCAGGCCGCGACGGTGCGGGCGGTGAGTTGGCGCGAGACGGACTGGTCGCCGGTGATGGCGGAATCGATGTGCAGCAATTGCATGGAGGTTTTCCTTTGAACAGTGCCTCACACGGTGTGCGGCGTTGGATAGATTGTGCTGATGGCTACATTGATTGATAAGCCAAGCAATTTGCGATAGATTGTTCCGCTGATAGAACAATCGGGGTGCCTCCCATGCAAGATCTCAACGACATGCTGTACTTCGCCGAAGTGGTCGAGCGCGGCGGTTTCGCCGCTGCGGGCCGGGCGCTCGGCATTCCCAAATCGCGCCTGTCACGGCGCGTGTCGGATCTGGAGGCGCAGTTGGGGGTGCGGCTCTTGCAGCGCACCACGCGCAAGCTGTCACTTACAGAAGTGGGCAAGGCGTATCTGCGCCACTGCCAGGCGATGCGTGAGTCGGCGCAGGCGGCGGCCGACACCGTGGCCCAGGTGCAGGCCGAACCACGCGGCACCATCCGAGTGGCTTGCCCGGTCACGGTCGCGCAGACCCTGCTGGGGCAGGTGATGCCGGTGTTCCTCGCCCGCTACCCGCTGGTGCGGGTCGAACTGCAGGTGCACAACCGCGTCGTGAATCTGGTGGAAGAGGGCATCGACGTCGCGCTGCGTGTGCGGCCCACGCTGGACGACAGCGGCAGCATGGTGGTCAAGCGGCTGGATGACGGCGCCTCTTTGCTGGTGGCCAGCCCCGACCAACTGGCTCGGCAAGGGACTCCTGACACCGTGGAAGACTTGGCGCGGCTGGACAGCATGTCCATGTCTGCCATCGATGGCCGCGACTCGCGATTGCTGCTCGGGCCGGGCGGTCAAGAGGTGCTGTGGCAGCACAGCCCGCGCTATGTGGCCGACGATCTGCTCACTTTGAAGTTCGCTGCCGTGGCCGGTGTCGGCATGTGCTGGCTGCCCGACTACTTGTGCCAGAACGAGCTGCGCAACGGCCGACTGGTGCAATTGCTGCCGGAATGGTCGCCACCCCGCGGCTTGATGCACGCCGTGTTTCCGTCGCGCCGGGGCCTGTCGCCCGCCGTGCGCCAATTTCTGGATTTTCTGGGCGAAGCGATGAAAGGGGCGACGGAGCAATTCGCCCGGGAAGGCCCTGGAGGAGTGTGCAAAGGCGTCGAGGCGGAGGCTCCGCCAGCGACCGCCCCAGCCCTTCCTTAAGATCAATTAGCGATTAATTCAAAAGAATATATTCGTTTGGGTTTTAAAGGGCGAATCGCAGAATGGGTTGCATCCACCGTTGAGGAGCCCGTTCCCATGGCCCATGCACCGTTCCTGCGGACCTCCTGTCGGGTCCGAATTTCTTCCCGCACACACCCCTCGGCCGCAGCGCCGTTGCACCCATGAGCAACGTGCCGACGCCCATCACCCGCCGCGAACGTTCGGCGACGGGGCCTGATTCGACCCTCCAGCCGTCTACACCGGCCGCGCCTTCGGCCCTTGGTGCACATTCGGCGCCAGCGGCAGGGCCAGTGTCGGTCATCATCGTGCCCGGCTGGCGCGATTCCGGTCCGGGCCATTGGCAGAGCCTGTGGGCGGAGCGGGTGCCGGGCGCGCAGCGCGTCGTGCAGGACGACTGGGTCACTCCCTCACGTCTGTCCTGGGTGAGCGCGCTCGAACGCCTGGTGCTGGCCGCGCCGCACCCGGTCGTGCTGGTGGCCCACAGCCTGGGCTGCATCACGGCGACGCACATGGGTGACGAAGCGGCGGCACGGGTACGAGGCGCCTTGCTGGTCGCCCCGGCCGACCCCGAACGGCGCGCGGTGCTCAGCGATTTCGCGCCCGTGCCATATGCCGCGCTGCCTTACCGCAGCATTCTCGTGGCGAGCAGCAACGATCCGTATTGCCCCATCCGCCTTGCCGGCGCCTACGCGCGGGCTTGGGGAAGCGAGTTCGTCCGGCTACCTCAGGCAGGGCACGTGAACGTCGAGTCCGGCCATGGTGAGTGGCCTCTGGGCTGGGCGCTGCTGCACTCGCTGGTGGACGGCGCCGAGTGGGGCTTGGGCCAGGGCGGCGCAGAGGTGCGCTCAGCAGCTTGACGGTGTTGCTATATATTTAATAGCTATACACCCTAGTGCTGATTGCGCTGGAGGTCTTTTTGGCTCAAACCCTGCGCGCGCATCGGCTGAGTTTCGAGTTTTTCTATATTCTCGAAATCGATTAATTAACAAGAATATATTCTTTTGAGTTTTAAGCAGCGCCGCCCACAATCGGTTTCACTTTTTAGAAACCTGGGTGACGCACACATGACTTCCCGGACAAAACTCAAGACTTTCCTGGCTGCTCTGGCCCTTGCTGCTGGCGGCATGGCTTCGGCGCAAACGTCCACGCTGCTCAACGCTTCCTATGACGTGGCCCGCGAGTTCTACAAGGATTACAACCCCGCCTTCGCCGCGCACTACAAGAAGACCACCGGCAAGGACGTCAAGATCGACCAGGCGCACGGCGGCTCCAGCGCACAGGCCCGCGCGGTGAACGACGGCCTCGACGCCGACGTGGTCACCATGAACACCACCACCGACATCGATTTCCTCGCCAGCAGCGGCGTGGTCGCCAAGGACTGGGCCAAGCGCTTCCCGAATGACGCCTCGCCCACCACCTCGACCATGCTGTTCCTGGTGCGCAAGGGCAATCCCAAGAACATCAAGGACTGGGACGACCTCGCCAAGCCCGGCGTGCAAGTGGTCGTCGTGAACCCCAAGACCGGCGGCAACGGCCGCTACGCCTACCTGGCCGCATGGGGCAGCGTCCGCGAAAAGGGCGGCAATGACGCGCAGGCCGAAGAGTTCGTGGGCAAGCTGTTCAAGAACGTGCCCGTTCTGGGCAAGGGCGGCCGCGACGCCACCAGCATCTTCCTGCAGCGCAACACCGGCGACGTGCTCATCACGTTCGAATCCGAAGTGCTGTCGATCGAACGCGAATTCGGCAAGGGCAAGGTCGATGCGGTCTATCCCTCCAGCAGCGTGCTGGCGGAAAACCCGGTCGCGGTGGTCGAACGCACGGTCGCCAAGAAGGGCACCGGCGAACTGGCCAAGGCCTACCTGGACTACCTGTACTCCGACGAGGCCCAGGAGATCGCGGCCCGTCATGCCCTGCGCCCGCGCTCCGAAGCGGTGCTGAAGAAGCACGCCGACCTGTTCAAGCCCGTCAAGCTGTTCACCGTGTCCAAGTATTTCGGCTCGCTCGGGGAAGCGCAGAAGGTGCATTTCAACGACGGCGGCCAGTTCGACAAGCTCTACACGCCCGGCGCCAAGTAAGACATGGCCGCCGCGACCTCTGCCTTGTCCGGCGACGCCGTGGCGTCCGCGGGCGCGGCCCGGCGCAGTCCGAAGCGGGTGTTGCCCGGCTTCGGGCTCACGCTGGGCTACACCATCTTCTATCTGAGCATCATCGTGCTCATCCCCCTGTCGGCGCTGGTGTTCAAGACCTTCACGCTGACCTGGGACCAGTTCTGGACGGCCATCAGCGCACCGCGCGTGCTGGCGTCGTACCGCCTCACGTTCGGGGCCTCGTTCATTGCGGCCATGGTCAACCTGGTGTTCGGCCTGCTGATCGCCTGGGTGCTGGTGCGCTACCGGTTTCCGGGCAAGAAGATCGTCGATGCCCTGGTGGACCTGCCGTTCGCGCTGCCCACCGCGGTGGCGGGCATCTCGCTCACCGCGCTGCTCGCGGGCAACGGCTGGGTGGGGCAGTACCTGGAGCCGCTCGGCATCCAGCTGGCCTTCAAGCCTGCAGGCGTGGTGATCGCGCTCATCTTCATCGGGCTGCCCTTCGTGGTGCGCACGGTGCAGCCGGTGCTGGAAGACGCCGAGAAAGAACTGGAAGAAGCCGCCACCAGCCTGGGCGCCACGCGCTGGCAGATCTTCACCCGCGTCATCCTGCCGTCGATCACCCCGGCTCTGCTGACCGGCTTTGCCATGGCGTTCGCACGGGCGGTGGGTGAATACGGCTCGGTCATCTTCATCGCGGGCAACATGCCCATGATTTCCGAGATCACGCCCCTCATCATCATCGGCAAGCTGGAGCAGTACGACTACGCGGGCGCCACGGCGGTCGCGGTGGTGATGCTGGTCATCTCCTTCCTGCTGCTGCTCGTCATCAATGCATTGCAGGCCTGGCAGCGCCGCCATGCGGGAGCCCCGGCATGAGTTCGACCTCCACCAACGCCTCCAGCAGTTCGAATGCGAATCCCCGTGCGCCCGTGCGGCGCGCACAGGCCGGCACCACTGAAGCCGCCTGGGTCCGCTGGACGCTCATCGGCATCGCGCTGGTCTTTTTGCTGCTGTTCCTGGTGCTGCCGCTGGCCGCCGTGTTCACGGAAGCGCTGCGCAAGGGCTTCGGCGCGTATCTGGCCGGGCTGAAGGAGCCCGATGCGTGGTCGGCCATCCGGCTCACGCTGATCACCGCCGCCATCGCCGTGCCGCTGAACCTCGTGTTCGGCGTGGCGGCGGCCTGGGCCATCGCCAAGTACGAGTTCCGCGGCAAGGCTTTCCTGACCACGCTGGTGGACCTGCCGTTTTCGGTGTCGCCCGTGGTGGCCGGGCTGGTGTACGTGCTGATGTTCGGTGCCAACGGCTGGATCGGCCCGTGGCTGGCGGCGCATGACATCAAGATCATCTTCGCGGTGCCCGGCATCGTGCTGGCGACGATCTTCGTGACCTTCCCCTTCATTGCCCGCGAACTGATCCCGCTCATGCAGGCCCAGGGCAGCGACGAAGAACAGGCGGCCATCGTGCTGGGTGCGAGCGGCTGGCAGACCTTCTGGTACGTGACCCTGCCCAACATCAAATGGGGGCTGCTCTACGGCGTGATTCTCTGCAACGCACGGGCCATGGGCGAGTTTGGCGCGGTGTCGGTGGTGTCGGGCCACATCCGCGGGCAGACCAACACCATTCCGCTGCACGTGGAAATTCTCTACAACGAATACCAGTCGGTGGCGGCATTCGCAGCCGCCTCGCTGCTGGCGCTGCTGGCGCTGGTCACGCTGGTCATCAAGTCCATTGCCGAATGGCGCAACGAGCAAGAGCGCAAGGCGGCTGCCGCGCTGCCGCCCGAGCGCCCCGCACCCGCCGCCGTGGGCGCGCGCTGAACGAAAGCACACCATGAGCATTGAAATCCGCAACATCAGCAAGCAGTTCGGCAGTTTCCAGGCGCTGCGCGACGTGAGCCTGGACATACAGTCGGGCGAACTCATCGCGCTGCTCGGCCCCTCGGGCTGCGGCAAGACCACCCTGCTGCGCATCATCGCGGGGCTGGAAACGCCCGATGTGGGCAGCATTCATTTCTCGGGCGAGGACACCACCGACGTGCACGTGCGCGACCGCGGCGTGGGCTTCGTGTTCCAGCACTACGCGCTGTTCCGCCATATGACCGTTTTCGAAAACGTGGCGTTCGGCCTGCGCGTGAAGCCGCGCGGCGAACGCCCGAGCGATGCGCAGATCAAGCAGAAAGTGACCGACCTGCTCAAGCTGGTGCAGCTTGACTGGCTGGCCGACCGCTACCCCTCGCAACTGTCCGGCGGGCAGCGCCAGCGCATCGCCCTGGCGCGGGCCCTGGCTGTCGAACCCAAGGTGCTGTTGCTGGACGAGCCTTTCGGTGCGCTCGATGCGAAGGTGCGCAAGGAACTGCGCCGCTGGCTGCGCCGCCTGCACGACGAACTGCACGTGACCAGCATCTTCGTGACGCACGACCAGGAAGAAGCGCTCGAAGTGGCCGACCGCGTGGTGGTCATCAACCAGGGCCGCATCGAGCAAAGCGGCTCGCCCCAGGAGGTGTGGGACCAGCCAGCCAGCCCGTTCGTCTACGGCTTTCTCGGCGACGTGAACCTGTTTCGCGGCCGCGCCCACGAAGGGCTGGTGCACGTGGAAGGCATGGCCATCGATTCGCCGGAGCATGCGAGCGCCCAGAACGCCAGCGCATTCGCCTATGTGCGCCCGCACGACCTGGACGTGCAGCGCTACTCGCCCGGCGAGGGCGTGGATGCCGACGGCCGCCCGCGCGGCATCGTCGCGCAGCTCAGCCGTGCCATCGTCGTGGGGCCGATCGCTCGGCTGGAACTTATTCCCGATGCCGATCACAAACCAGCGGACAATGCGAGCCCCGACTCGGTGATCGAAGCGCAGATACCTGCGCAGCAGTACCGGGAGATGGGTTTCAGGGAGGGTGAAACGCTGGTGGTCACACCGCGCCGCGCCCGCGTTTTTCTGGACCACGCCGCCGGTATCTGATGCAGCCTTCGAGGGCTGCCGACCGCTGCGGCCTTCAAGGACAAGAACAATGGTGTTGAACTGGTTGGATGCCGCGCCCCGCCGCGTGCTGGGATTGATTGCCGCGGCGTGCGTGGCCATGCTGGCTTTCGGCATGTACCTGCAGCATGCCCTGGGACTTGAGCCCTGCCCGATGTGCATCGTGCAGCGCTATGCTCTCATTGGTGTAGCAGTGTTCGCAGCACTGGCAAGCGCCAGAGGCACAAAAGGCTGGTGGATGTCGTGGGCCTTCCTGGCCTTGCTCTCTTCGGGCTTCGGCGCCTTCGTGGCGGCCCGGCAAAGCTGGCTGCAGTGGTATCCGCCCGAGATCGCGACCTGCGGGCGCGACTTCTACGGAATGATCGAACACTTCCCCATCGGCCGCGCGATTCCCATGATCTTCCGCGGCTCCGGCGATTGCGCTGCGGTGGACTGGACCTTCCTCGGCGGCTCCATCGCCAACTGGTCGTTCATCTGCTTTGCGATCATGGCCATCGTGATGGTCGTGCTGCTCGCTCGCGGTGGCCGCGGCACCGCAAACCGCCGTCCCCTGGCCGCTGCCTGAAAACGGTTCGTTCTCAAGTCATGAAAAAGGCGCCCCGACCGGGCGCCTTTTTCATGGGCGCTTCAGGCCGCGCCGGCAGCAACCGATGCCGCAGCGCCGGGCGGAAACGTCGGGCCGCGCGTGCCAGGGACCCATGGCGGCGTCTTGTCCATGACCCGCGTGAACACGTCGCTGGCTTCCCAGGTGGCCAACCAGGCGCGCAGATGGGGCCAAGGCTCTGCCTGCCAGCGTTCGGCGTCGATGCCCGCGTATTGCCGCACGAACGGCATCAGGGCCACATCGGCCAGCGTGGGGTTCGGTCCGCACAAGTAAGCGTGTCGAGCCAGCCGTGCGTCCCACTGGGCCAGGCACGCCGATGCGATGGCATAGGGCGTCGGCGCATCTTGCTGCGTGTGTTCGTCTGGATACCGGCCGGGGTATTTGCAGCGGTCCAGGGCGTGTTTGAACACCCCGTCGCAGGTGGCGATCAGTGCGTCGGCATCCTCGGCCGTCGCGCCGTCCATGGCCAGCCATCCCAATGGGTCCTTGCCGGAAAGTGCCCAGCGCATGATCTCCAGGCTTTGCTCCAGTACCGCCCCATCGGGTAGCACCAGCACCGGCACGGTGGCCTTGGGCGATGCATCGCGCAAAGCCTGCGGCTTGTCGCGCAGCACGACCTCGCGCAGTTCGCAGGGCTGCCCGCTGGCCGCAATCGCCATGCGCGCCCGCATCGCGTACGGGCAACGGCGAAAGGAGTACAGCACCGGCAGGCTATCGGCCGGCGCCGCCGGTGATGGTTCGTCGGCCTCGGTGGGTTCGGCAGATTCCGCAGATTCGGTGGCCGGGGTGACGGACTGACGCGCACCGATGTGCGCCTGCCCGCGCTGGCGCGCCAGCGCCATCTGCTGCTCGCGCTCGGCCAGTGCGCGTTCCTGCTCCGGCGTGCGCGTGCCGTGGCAATAAGGGCAGCTCACGCCGGGCCGGTAGTGGGGCGAAGCCAGCTCGGCCTCGCCCAGCGGCATGCGGCACGACCGGCACAGCTGGTGCCGGCCGGTGGAAAGACCATGGCCGACCGACACCCGTTCATCGAAAACGAAACAGTCACCGTGCCAGCGGCTGTCTTCGGCGGGCACTTCCTCCAGGTACTGCAGGATGCCGCCGTCCAGGTGGAACACGTCGTCGAAGCCTTGCGATTTGAGCAGCGCGGTGGATTTTTCACACCGGATGCCGCCCGTGCAGAACATGGCCACTTTGGGGCGGTGCTCCAGCACGCCGCCCGGTGCGCGTTGCTGCTCGACCCACGCCGGAAACTCCGTGAAGCTGCGCGTGCGTGGGTTGATCGCCCGCGCGAAGCTGCCAATGCCGACCTCGTAGTCGTTGCGCACGTCGATCACCACCACCTCGGGATCGTCGATCAGTGCGTTCCACTGTGCCGGCGGCACATGGGTGCCGGCGTTGCGTGCGGGGTCGAGCCCCGTCACGCCCAGGGTGACGATCTCGCGCTTGAGGCGCACTCGCATGCGGTAGAACGGCATGCGGTCGCCCATGGCTTCCTTGTGCCGCAGGCCGGCCAGCCGCACGTCGGCGCGCAGCCAGGCGAGCACCGCTCGCACTCCCGCAGGCTCCCCCGCGATCGTGCCGTTGATGCCCTCGGGCGCCAACAGCAGCAGGCCCCGCACCCCGTGGGTTTCGCACAGGGATTGCAGCGGCGACTGCAGTTCGGCGCAGTCGGGCAGATCGACGAAATGGTAGAGGGCGGCGGTGAGGATCTCGGGCATGGGGTGGCGATGATAGCGGGGCGGATCGTGGCGAGGGCAGGCGGGAAAGCGGTGCTGGGAGTCTCAGGTGCGCGGCGGCGGAATGTCGTTGCAGGCGGCCAGCAGCCAGTCGCGAAATGCCTGCAGCGCACTGCTGGGCGGGCGGGATTTCAGGCGGGTGAGCCAATACGCGCCCAGGGCGATGTGGGTGGCGAAGGGCTGCACCAGCCGGCCCTGCTGCAGTTCGCGCTGAAAGAGCCGCACCGGCAGCAGCGCCACGCCCGCGCCTTGCGCCGCTGCTTCGGCCAAGGCCAGCGACGAATCGAACACCGTGCCGCGCACCAGCGGGCAGGGCACGCCGGCTGCACCGAACCAGGCCGCCCATTCGTCCGCGCGGTACGAGCGCAGCAGCGATTCGCGCGCCAGATCGGCCGGCACCCGCAGTCGGGGCGCGATGTGGGGCGCGCACATGGCGGACAGGGGCGCCTCCAGCAGGCGATCGGCCTCGGTGCCGTGCCAGGCACCATCGCCGAACCGGATGGCGCAGTCCAGTCCTTCGCCCGCGATGTCCACCCGGTTGTTGTGCGTGAGCAGGCGCAGGTCCACGAACGGGCAGGCCTGCTGAAACTCCCGCAGCCGCGGCAGCAGCCATCCGACGGCGAACGTGCCCACGGCGCCCACGGTCAGCACCTCGCGCGGGCGCGTGTCGCTGAATTGCTCCAGTGCCCCTGCAATGCGGCCGAAGGCGTCGGCCAGCACCGGCAGCAGCGCCAGGCCTTCGTCCGTCAACGCCAGGCCGCGTGGCAACCGGCGAAACAGGGGTTTACCCAGCCGCTCTTCGAGGTTGCGGATGTGCTGGCTCACCGCGGTCTGCGTCACGCACAGCTCCTGCGCGGCGCGGGTCAGGTTGAGATGCCGCGCGGACACTTCGAAAGCGCGCAGGGCGTTCAGGGGCAGATGCATGGCTTAGGAGGAGGGGGAAGGAGCGAGCAGTTTTTCTTGGGGCTCTTCCCGATTATTGTCGATGGTGCTGGCGGCGGTATGCCTCTATCGTTCAGGCCTTCACTCACGCATTCACCGAATCTCACCATGCAAAGACGCCAGTTTTCCTTTGATCTTTTCGCTGCCGTGGCCGCTGCGTCGACGGCCTCCTTGTGGGCGGGGCCTGTGCATTCAGCGGCACCCGCCGCTGAGCCCGGTCCTCGCCAGGCGGCATGGCTAGCGGCCATGCAACAGCTCGAATCCAGCCTGGAGGGGCGCGGCGCGCGGCTCGGCGTGGCCATGCTCGACACCGGTTCGGGCCTGTCGCTCGGCTGGCGCCAGGACGAGCGCTTTCCGATGGCCAGCACGTTCAAGCTGCTGCTCGCAGCCTGGATGCTGGAGCGCGTCGACCGTGGGCAGGAGGCGCTGGACCGCCGGGTGCATTTCGAACCCTCGGCGCTCGTGGCCTATTCGCCGGTGACCGAAAAGCACGTGGGCGCGGTCGGCATCACGGTGGGCGAGCTGTGCGATGCCACCGTCACCCTGAGCGACAACACCGCGGCCAATCTGCTGCTGGCCCGCCATGGCGGGCCACAGGGCTACACCGCTTTCGTGCGCGGCCTGGGTGATGCGGTGACCCGGCTCGACCGCACTGAACCCACGCTGAACGAAGCCACGCCAGGCGATCCTCGCGACACGACGACGCCGCTGGCGATGCTGCAGTCGCTGCGCAAGGTGGCGCTGGGCGATGCGCTGCAGCCGGCATCGCGCGCGCAGTTGGTCGAGTGGATCGTCGGCACCAAGACCGGCGACAAGCGGCTTCGCGCCGGTGTGCCGGGTTGGCGGGTGGGCGACAAGACGGGTACCGGCAACCAGGGTTCTTCCAACGACATCGGCGTGCTGTGGCCCCCGGGCGGCGACGCGCCCATCGTCGTCACTTGCTACATGACGCAGACCACGACAGCGCCTGAGAAACGGGACGCCACGATCGCCGAGGTGGCGCGCCAGGTGGCAAGGGCTGTTGCCGCGTAAACCGGCCGCTTGACCGGCAATGGTCCTGCGGGCGCAACGCTAAAGACTGAGAGGGCGACGTTGCCGCCCCTCGTTACAGCTTCTTGACCAGCACCTGGCTGCGGCGGTCCCAGTTGTATTTGCGCTTGCGGGCTTCGGGCAGCCATTCGGGGTCCACGGGCTGAAAGCCGCGCTTGATGAACCAGTGCATGGTGCGCGTGGTCAGCACGAAGAGGCTGGTCAGACCCATGCCCCGCGCCCGTTGCTCGATGCGCTTGAGCAGCTTTTCGCCATCGCCCGTGCCCTGGCTGTGCGGCGACACGGTCACGGCCGCCATCTCGGCCGTGCTGCCTTCGGGGTAGGGATAGAGCGCCGCGCAGCCGAAGATCACGCCATCGTGTTCGATGATGGTGTAGTTGGCAATGTCGCGCTCGATCTCGGTCCGGTCGCGCTTGACGAGGGTGCCGTCCTTCTCGAAGGGCTCGATGAGCTGCAGGATGCCGCCCACGTCGTCGGGCGTGGCCTCGCGCAGTTCTTCCAGCTTTTCATCGACCACCATGGTGCCGATGCCGTCGTGCACGTAAATCTCCAGCAGCAACGCACCGTCAACGGCGAACGGGATGATGTGGCTGCGTTCCACGCCGTTCTGGCAGGCTTTCACGCAGTGCTGCAGGTAGAACGCGGTGTCGGTGGGGCGCTGGCTGGGGGCCACGCGCGCCAGCATCTGCCGGGCCTGGGCCAACGGCAGTTCGGTGTCGATGGGGTTGTCGTCGCTCTCGGGCTCTTCGGGGTTCATGCGGATGCCTGGCACCTCGCACACGAACACCAGCTTGTCGGCCTTGAGCGCAATGGCCACCGAGGTCGCCACTTCTTCCATGGTCAGGTTGAAAGCCTCGCCGGTCGGCGAAAAGCCGAAGGGCGACAGCAGCACCAGCGCGTCCATGTCGAGCGACCGGCGGATGCCCGCCACGTCCACCTTGCGCACCAGCCCGGAGTGCTGGAAATCGACCCCGTCCACGATGCCCACGGGCCGCGCGGTCAAGAAGTTGCCCGAGATCACCCGCACCGTGGAGCCGGCCATCGGCGTATTGGGCAGGCCCTGGCTGAAGGCCGCTTCGATCTCGTAGCGCAACTGGCCCGCAGCTTCCTGCGCGCAGTCGAGCGCCACCGAGTCGGTCACGCGAATGCCATGCGAATACTTCTCGGCGTGGCCCTTGGCGGCAAGCTGCTCGTTCACCTGTGGGCGAAAGCCATGCACCAGCACGATCTTCACGCCCATCGCCTGAATCATGGCCAGGTCCTGCGCAATGGCCTGGAGCTTTCCGGCCGCGATGGCCTCGCCCGTGAGCCCGATCACGAAGGTCTGGTGGCGGAACTTGTGGATGTACGGCGCAACCGAGCGGAACCAGGGAACGAAGGTGAAATTGAAAACAGCGGACATTGGCAGCAGCGAGGGCGGGCAGGGGTGGAAAGACGGCGCAGGCCGGAATGATAAGTTGGGGGGCACCCCGGGCGGCCGGCCAAGGGATTTCGCGGGCGGTTTTCAGGTCATCGCCCGTCCCGCGCATCGGAACCCTCGCAAAAAACCGCCCACCGGGCCGCGAACGGCTCCAGCACCAGCCCTTCTTCGCCGCCCGGTTGCGGGTCCGGCGCGGCCAGGGCGATGGCGCAGTCCCGCATCAGCGCCACCATCTCCGGCGGCGTGATGGCACCGTGCTGCAGCAGCGCGTCCACCGTGCGCTTGATCGCGTCGCGGTGCGTGCCCAGCAGCGACTGGGCGCGTCGGTACTGCGTGCGCAGCAGGGCTTCGATGGCATCGTTGCTGGGCGCTGCATCGGTATTGATGTGGTTGTCCATCTCCACCGTGACATCGGTGCGGCTGATGCGGTCGCCGAAGCCCTGGTGGCGGATGTACCTTGCGGCCTGGGCCGTGACCTGCTGGTAGTCGTGCTCGGCGCCCGTGGTGCAGGCCATTTCGCCGAACACCAGCTCTTCCGCGACACGGCCCGCCAGTCCCACGCACATTCCGTCCAGCGCGTTCTGGCGCGTGGTGGCCTTGAGGCTGGCAAAGCTGTTGTAGCCGCCCTCGAAAGAAGCGATGTTGATCTTGATCTCCTGCGGCGCGTGGCCGAACAGCAGCGCATAGGCCAGCCCATGGCCCGCTTCGTGCACGGCAAGCAGGGTGCGAAAGTCGGCATGCGTGCGCTGCTTGAGGCGATGCAGATCCAGCGCAACCGCGAAGCGGGCCTGCAGCGGCTCGCCCTGCGGGCCCTGGCCGGACACGGTGAAATGCTGCAGTCCGCCGCACAGACCGAGAGACAGCGTCTGGTGCGGCGGCACCCGCTGCTCCAGCGCCCACAGCGCCGCATTCACGAGCGTCGCGCTCAAAATGGCATGCACCGACGAGAACAGTGGCCGCGTCCCTTGGGCGGGAAACACGGCGTTGTCATAGAGCGCCTGGAACACGTCGGCGCCGATGCCAAAGCGCACACCGGTCTGCCGTGCGATGTCGTCCACGTACCGGCTGCAGAGGTGGCGGATGAGCCGTTCGTAAGTGGCCTTGCTGAACGATGGATAGATCACGTGCCCGTTGCCCAGCCGCGCGATCTGCTCGGGCTTGAAGCGCGAGCTCAGGGCCTTTTTCACATCGATGAGCGAGAGCTTGCGGGTGAGCCGGTGAAAGATGTCGGCATCGGTATCGCAGTCTTCCACGCGCTGTGCGGTCTCGTGGTACATCTCGTCGAGATTGCCGCAGACGAACACCAGCAGGCGGCTGTAATCGGTCTCCCAGGCCTGCTGCGACTGCTGGAACTGCGCAAACAGCTGCCGCACTTTCGTGGGTGGCCACTGCATGATTTCCGCCAGCGGCTCGCGCAGCTTGAGCATGCCCTTGAGCTCTTGCGCGTCCCACACGTCCAACTGAAAGCGGTAGGGCGGCTTGTCGGCCCGGGGCGCTTCGTCGGCGTCTTCGCGCTCAGCCTCGTAAGAGGCGTCGGCCAGCTTGCGTTCGATGGCGCCCAGCGCGCTCAGGGGCGGCGGCAGGCGGCCATCGGACAGCAGCGCCCACACGTCCTGGTAGCGCTCGACGGGCGCATCGCGCCCTTGTGCGTCCACGGTGCGAAAGCGCTGGAATTCATCCAGCACGAGGATGCCGGGCGCGCCCTCGTCGATGCCCGAATCCGACAGCATGCCGGCGATGGACGAGCTGCGGTAGCTGGCACCGTGGCTGAATCCGTCCATCTGCACTTCCACGAACCGGTCGTAAAAGCCCAGCAGCTGGGCCAGCCGGCGGGTGAGCTGCGTCTTGCCCGTGCCGGTCAGGCCCCACAGGCAGACGATCACGGGCCGGGTGATGCACTGGGGCAGCACGTACCAGGCCCGCACGCTGTCGATGACCCGGTCGATCACTTCGTCGATGCCGAACAGTTCGGCCTTGAGCTGGGCCGCGGCGTCGGCGAGCCGCTGCTGGCGTTCGGCCAGTTCGAGGTGCAGCGGCGGCAGAGCCACTGCGGGAAGGGTTGTCATGTCCATATTGGTCTTCTTCGATGTCAATCCGTGGTGTCGCTGCGGCGCAGGGTGCGCTGCAGCGCCATGCGGTCGGCGCGGCGCTGCGCGCCCTGGCTGCGGATGTGCTTGCCGGCGGCGGCGCTGGAGCCGCGCGCTGCGAGCGCGCGGGCCACGGGGTTGCGCGGAGGTGCGCTGGTTTCAAGGTGCAGCACCATCGGCTGCTTCATGCGGCGCAAGGCCTTGACCCGGCCTTGCTGGAAGGCGCGGGAACGTTTCTGTGCACTCATTGCGTGCGATTCCTGAAAGCAAAAAGCCCCGGCTGGAGAGGCCAGGGCTTTCGTGCGGCGCGCCCTCTACCAAGAGGGTGGGGCAGCGCAGCAGCCTTGGCTGAACGGCGTGTGAGCGACACGGTTCAGCCGGGGCGAGGAACCGTGTTCAGTGGAGGGTGTTGAACAAATGAGGCATGGAAAAAAGCTCCGTAAAAGAGGGCGTCGCAAGGGTGCTCGTTGCGGCGCTGGTGAAGCGAAGGCGCGATTATCAAATCGGCCCGGCGTGCGTGGCAAGGCTGCGGTGCATCCCTTGTTGTGCACGGCCAACGGCGGGCTCGGATAATGCAGCCCTTCATGACCGAATCCGCGCCTTCTTCCTCCCCATCCGCCAACGCCGCCCCGGCCGCTTCCGCCAAGCCCGCAACGCGTGCCGCGCCGCTGCAGATCACCTTTCCGCCGTCCTTGCCGGTCTCGGCGCGGCGCGACGAAATCATGGCGGCGATGCGGGAACACCAGGTCATCATCGTGTGCGGCGAGACCGGCTCGGGCAAGACCACGCAGCTGCCCAAGATCGCGCTGGCGCTCGGCCGCGGCAAGTGCAATGCGGCGCCCGGGCAGAAGGGCCAGCTCATCGGGCACACGCAGCCGCGCCGCATCGCCGCCAGCAGCGTGGCCAAGCGCATCGCCGACGAACTGCAGACCCCGCTGGGCGACGTGGTGGGCTACAAGGTGCGCTTTCAGGACCGGCTCTCGCGCGACGCTTCGGTCAAGCTCATGACCGACGGCATCCTGCTGGCCGAGACGCAGACCGATCCGCTGCTCAAGGCCTACGACACGATCATCATCGACGAGGCACACGAGCGCAGCCTCAACATCGACTTCCTGCTGGGCTATCTGCGCCAGATCCTGCCTCGCAGGCCGGACCTGAAGGTGGTGGTCACCTCGGCCACCATCGATGCCGACCGCTTCGCCAAGCACTTCGCGCTGCCGCGTCCTTCGCAGGACCGCTCCAAGCCGGGCGAAAATCCCGCGGGCGGCGAGCTGGTGCCGGCGCCCATCATCTACGTGTCCGGCCGCACCTTTCCTGTGGAGCAGCGCTGGCGCCCGTTCGAGGATTCGCGCGACTACGGCCTGAACGAGGCCATCGCCGATGGCGTGGATGAGCTGTGGGCAGGCAATGCCGGCGGTGACATCCTCGTCTTCCTGCCGGGCGAGCGTGAGATCCGCGAGGCGGCCGACCACTTGCGCAAGCACCTCGCGCACCAGCCGGTCATGCGCAATGCCGAGGTGCTGCCCCTGTTCGCGCGGCTGTCGCAGGCCGAGCAGGACCGCATCTTCGACGGCCACACCGGCCGGCGCATCGTGCTGGCCACTAACGTGGCCGAAACCTCGCTCACCGTGCCCGGAGTCCGTTACGTCATCGACGCAGGTACCGCGCGCTTCAAGCGCTACAGTTTTAGGAGCAAGGTGGAGCAGTTGATGGTCGAGCCCGTCAGCCAGGCCGCCGCGAACCAGCGCGCAGGCCGCTGCGGCCGCGTGGCCAACGGCATCTGCATCCGTCTCTACGACGAGGCGGATTTCAACGGGCGGCCGCGCTTCACCGACCCAGAAATCCTGCGCTCGTCGCTGGCGGGCGTCATCCTGCGGATGAAGTCGCTCAACCTGGGCGACGTGGCGCAGTTCCCGTTCATCGAGGCCCCCTCGGGCCGCGCGATTGCCGATGGCTACCAGTTGCTGGGCGAGTTGGGTGCGGTGGACGAATCCAACGAACTCACGCCCATGGGCCAGGAACTGTCGCGCCTGCCGCTCGACCCGCGCGTGGGCCGCATGATTTTGGAGGCGCGCGAACGCCAGGCGCTGGACGAGGTACTCATCATCGCCAGCGCATTGAGCGTGCAGGACGTGCGCGACCGCCCGATGGAGGCGCAGCAGCAGGCCGACCAGGCGCATGCCAAGTTCGACGACGAGAAGAGTGAATTCAGCGGCTACCTCAAGCTCTGGAAATGGATCAACGAAGCCCGTGGCGGTGCACCCACCCTGCCGTCGGCCCGCATGCAAAAGCAGGCGGCCCGCAAGGGCGCGCCTTCGCAGGCCGTGCTGCCCGTGTCGCAGCGCATGGCCGCTGCCGCCGTGGCACCGCCGCCGGCCGCCGAAGCCGCCGTGGCGGCACCGACCCACAAGCTGAGCAACCGCCAATACGAAGCGCTGCTGCGCCAGAACTTCATCAGCGTGCGCCGGCTGCGCGAGTGGCGCGACATCCACACGCAATTGCTCACGGTCGTCACCGAGCACCGCTGGAGCATCAACGAGCGTCCCGCGAGCTATGAGCAGATCCACCTGTCCATGCTGGCCGGGCTGCTGGGCAACATCGGCGTGAAGAGCGACGAGGAAGACTGGTACCTGGGCGCGCGCGGCATCAAGTTCTACAAGCACCCGGGCGCCCACCTGTCCAAGAAGCCCGGGCGCTGGATCGTCGCGGCCGAGCTGGTGGAAACCACGCGTCTGTTCGGCCGGGGCATCGCCGCCATCGAGCCGCAGTGGATCGAGCAACTGGGCGGCCACCTGCTCAAGAAGCAACTGCTCGACCCGCACTGGGAAAAGAAGGCCGCCGAGGTCAATGCCCTGGAGCGCGCCACGCTCTACGGCATCGTCATCTACAACAACCGACGGGTGAACTTCGGCAAGGTGGACCCGTATGCCGCGCGCGAGATCTTCATCCGCGAAGCGCTGATCGGTGGGCAGTGGGACACCAAGCTGCCGTTCCTGGCGGCCAACCACAAGCTCATCGCCAAGGTGGAAGAGCTCGAACACAAGTCACGGCGCCAGGACGTGCTGGTGGACGACGAGCTGATCTATGCCTTCTACGACCAGCAACTGCCACCGGACGTGTGCAGCGGCTACAGCTTCGAAGCCTGGTACCGCGACGCGAGCGCCGCCAACCCCGATCTGCTCAAGCTGACGCGGGAAGAACTCATGCGCCACGAGGCGGCCGGCATCACCGGCAACGCCTTTCCCCGCACCGTGCGGCTGGGCGGCGTGGATTGCGTGGCCACCTACCTGCACGAGCCCGGCGACCCGCGCGACGGCATCACCGTGACCGTGCCGCTCTTCGTGCTCAACCAGGTCAGCGACGAGCGCTGCGAATGGCTGGTGCCCGGCATGCTGCAACCCAAGATCCAGGCGCTGCTCAAGAGCCTGCCGCAGCGCCCGCGCAGCCGGTTCGTGCCGCTGCCCGACAGCGCGGTGCGGCTGGCCGAGCTGCTCGGCACGCCGGAGCGCTTCGGCCATGGCAGCCTGGTCGACGTGCTGCTCAAGCAGGTGCGCGACGAGACCTCGCTGGACGTCAAGCGGGCCGATTTCAAGCTGGACATGCTCAGCCCGCACCTGTTCATGAACTTCCGTGTGGTGGACGAGCATGGGCGCCAGCTCGGCCACGGGCGCAACCTGGGGGCACTCAAGGCCGAGTGGGGCGCCAAGGCGCGGGGTGCATTCCAGGCACTGGCCGGGCTCAAGCTGGGGGGTGATGCCAAAGGCTTTGAAGAAAAAGAGCCTCCAGCGCATATGGGACTAAGGCAGTCTGCTATAAAAAAAGAAGCAGAGCAGCCTGCGCGGCGTGGTGCTGCGTCCGGGCAGGCAGCGGCCCCTGCTGCTGCACCGGCGTCTGCGGCGGGGTCCTCGGCCCGCCAGGCACCGGCAGGCCAGCGCTACACGGCCTGGACTTTCGGCGAGTTGCCCGAACTGATGGAAATCCGCAAAGGCGGCCAGACGCTGATCGGTTTTCCGGCGCTCATCGATGGGGGCGACGCGGTCACCATCGAGGTGTTCGACGAACCCGAGCTGGCGGCGGCCAAGCACCGCGCGGGGTTGCGCCGCTTGTTCGCGCTGCAGATCAAGGACGCGCTCAAATACCTGGAAAAGAACATTCCCGACCTGCAGAAGATGGCGGTGGCGTACATGCCGCTGGGCACGCAGGAAGAACTGCGCACCCAGATCATCGATGTGGCCCTGGACCGCGCCTTCCTGCTCGACCCGCTGCCCACCGACGAAGCGGCTTTCAAGCGCCGGGTGGAAGAGGGCCGTGGCCGGCTCACGCTGATCGCGAACGAAGTCGCCCGGCTGGCCGGCACCATCTTGCTGGAATACGCCGCCGCGGCCCGCAAGATCAAGGACACCAAGAACGCGCCAGACGCCGTGCAGGACGCGCAGCAGCAATTGCAGCGCCTCATGCCCAAGCAATTCCTGGCAGCCGCACCCTGGACGCAACTGGCGCACTTCGGCCGCTACCTCAAAGCCATCACGCTGCGGCTGGACAAGTACCGGGCCGACCCGGCCCGCGACGCCGCCAAGCTGGCCGAACTGCGCCCGCAGGAGCAACGCTACTGGCGCCTGGTGGCAGAACGCAAAGGGGCTGTGGACGCACGCATGCAAGAGTTGCGCTGGTTGCTGGAAGAACTGCGTGTCAGCTTTTTCGCGCAAGAGTTGCGGACCCCGCAGCCGGTGAGCGTGAAGCGGCTCGACAAGCTCTGGGCACAGTTGAATAGCTGAGGTAGACAGGCGCTGCCTTGGGATCACCGGCGGTGAGGCAGGGCCTGAAGTGCCACGGCCCTGAAGTGCCAAGGCCCAGGAGCACGAGTGCAGGCGGATTCAGATCGCGGCTTCAGGTGTCCATGGAAAGCGCGCTGCAAGGATTTAAAGCGGGGACGGCCCCACTTTTTCCTCGGCTGCCTCCGCTGCTCTTAGTTTCGCTGTCTGCGCTGCCTCAGCGCCTCCGCTCCATCCACTTCGCCAGGGCTTCGGGAAAGCGCAAGACATCGTTGCGGCCTTCCAACGCGCCAACCCGAAAGCCTCGGCTCAGTGCGGCGTCTGCATGGCCGCTTCGGCACGCACCAGGCGGTCCAGTTCGGCACAAACGTCGGCCATGCGGCCGGAAATAAGCACCCGCGCTGCTGCGCCCGGCCCACGGCGGTCCAGGACGCGCAAAGGACGCATGGACGCGGCGTTGCGCGGACGGCTGCAGGCCGTGAAGGCCGCACTGTCGTTGGCACTGGTGCTGGACCAAGTGCCTACGGGGGCTGGATGGGCCAGTTCAGGGCGATCCAGCCGGGGGCGGACCACCGCGAAGCGCCTGGGCAGGACGGGCGGGGCCGGTTGCGCACGGCCATCTAACGCCCCGTCCAGCAGCGAAAGTTGCGTTGCCTCGGCCGGTTGAGGCTGCGGCAACGCGCCCCGGGCGGCCGTTTCCGGGCCGTGGCTTGAATCCGGTTGCAAGCTTGCACCGTGCGTACGGATCGATGCCTGTCCGGCGGGGGCAGCACTCTTGATCGCCGACACGCCGGGCGCACGACCCGAGGCACCTGCGCGCTCCGGGCGAACGGGTCGGCAGGCGGGCGCACGCAACCAACGCGCCAGCGCATTGAGCGGTTGGGAGAAAGAAGACAAGGTGAGCAGGGCAAATCCCATGTGAAAACTCCAGCGAAGTGCGAGGGGGTTGAACACAGGCAGGATTGCCAAGTAAAAACACACTGCCGCAGGGTTGGCTGGCCATGGCTTGATTGATTGCCCATGACCGCCAGACGCCCGCCACCTGCGGCGGTGTGTATGGGGCTACATCAGCATGGTGTTGCGGATGAGGCCCACTGCGAGGCCTTCGATTTCGAAGGGCTCGCCGGGGTGCACGGTGATCACGGGGTAGTCGGGGTTTTCCGGCAGCAGCTCGATGGCGGTGGCCGTGCGGCGCAGGCGCTTGACGGTGACGTCGTCGCCCAGGCGGGCCACTATGATCTGGCCGTTGCGCGCTTCGCGGGTGGATTGCACCGCGAGCAGGTCGCCGTCCATGATGCCCGCGTCGCGCATGGACATGCCGCGCACCTTGAGCAGGTAATCGGGCTTGTGCTGAAACAGGCTGCCTTCCAGGCTGTAGGTCTGGTCGACGTGTTCCTGCGCGAGAATGGGCGACCCTGCAGCCACGCGGCCCACCAGAGGCAGCACCAGTTGCGACAGGCCCGGAATGGGCAGATGGAACTGCGTGCCGCGCGCGGCGTTGATTGAGCGCACCGCATCGCCCCGAAGCCGGATGCCCCGCGATGTGCCGCTGACCAGTTCGATCACGCCTTTGCGGGCCAGTGCCTGAAGGTGCTCTTCAGCAGCGTTGGCGGATTTGAAGCCGAATTCAGCCGCGATCTCTGCCCGGGTGGGAGGCGCGCCGGTGCGGGAAATGGCGGTCTGGATCAGATCGAGGATCTGCTGCTGGCGGGCGGTGAGCTTGGGACTGTCGAACATGTGTGACTCCGGTGCTGAACGGAAAGGCAGAGAAAGCCTGTTTTTTAATCCAGTCACTGTATTTTTAACCAGTTTTTTGGAGCGTGCAAGTGGGCACAGGAAAAATCGTGGTGCTCGGCACCGGCGGAACGATTGCCGGTACGGCAGCCGAGGCGGGGGACAACATCGGCTACAGGGCCGGACAGGTAGGCATTTCGCAGTTGCTGGAAGCCGTTCCTGGATCGGAAAAGGCTGCAGGCGGCCGGATTGAAGCCGAGCAGATCGCGCAGATCGACAGCAAGGACATGGATTTCGCCGTATGGCGGCAGTTGGGCCTGCGATGCGCTGAACTGCTGGCGGACGCTGACGTGCGGGGCATCGTCGTCACCCACGGTACCGACACGCTCGAAGAAACGGCGTGGTTCCTGCATTCCGTGCTGTCCGCGGACCGCCCCGTGGTGCTCGCCAGCGCCATGCGGCCCGCCACGGCCATGGCGCCGGACGGCCCGCAAAACCTGCTCGACGCGGTGACCGTGGCTGCAACGCCCGGGGCACGCGGTGTCCTGGCGGTCGCGGCCGGCACGATCCATGGCGCGCGTCACGTGCAGAAGGTGCATCCCTATCAGCTGGATGCGTTCAGTTCCGGGGAAGTGGGCCCGGTGGGATGGGTGGAGGAGGGCGCCGTGCGGCTGGCCTGCGGTTGGCCCGAACCGCTGGGCACGCCGGCTGCTCTGCAGGCGAGGTTGAAGTCGGTGGGCGACACCTTGCTCTGGCCTCGGGTGGACATTCTCATGAACCATGCCGGCGCGGACGGACGCATCGTCGATCTGCTGGTGCGCGACGGCGCGGACGGCATCGTCGTGGCCGCCACCGGCAACGGCACGGTGCACCAATCGCTGGGCGAGGCGTTGCAGCGCGCACACGCCAGCGGCGTGGATGTGCGCATCGCTACCCGTTGCCACAAAGGGCAGGTTTTGCCCAAGCCGGGCGATGTGCTGCCCCATTCGGAGGGCCTCAGCCCGGTGAAGGCACGCATCAGTCTGCTGCTCGAATTGCTGGCCCGGCCACGCCATCGGGGCTGAAACGACAACGCCCCGCGCATGGCGGGGCGTCAGGGGCTGTCATGGCGCTGCCAGCGCCAAATCAACCTGTATTGGAATCAGCCGGCGAGCGCTGCCAACGCGCGCTGGGTGATCTCTTCCACGCTGCCGGTGCCGCTGATGGCGCGGTACTTGGGTGCGCCGGCAGGGTCGGTCTTGGCCCAGCTGGAGTAATAGTCCACCAGCGGGCGGGTCTGGGCGCTGTACACGTCCAGGCGCTTTTTGACGGTGGCTTCCTTGTCGTCCTCGCGCTGGATCAGGTCTTCGCCGGTGACGTCGTCCTTGCCTTCCACCTTGGGCGGATTGAACTTGACGTGGTACGTGCGTCCGCTGGCAGGATGGGAGCGGCGGCCGCTCATGCGTTCGATGATGGCGTCGAACGGCACGTCGATTTCCAGCACGTAGTCGAGCTTGACACCGGCGGCCTTCATGGCGTCGGCCTGCGGGATCGTGCGGGGAAAACCGTCGAACAGGAAGCCGTGCGCGCAATCGGGCTCGGCGATGCGTTCCTTCACGAGATTGATGATGAGATCGTCGCTCACCAGCGCGCCCGCATCCATGACGGCCTTGGCCTGCTGCCCCAGCGGCGTGCCGGCCTTGACGGCAGCGCGCAGCATGTCACCGGTGGAGATTTGCGGAATGCCGTATTTTTGGCAGATGAATGCGGCCTGCGTGCCCTTTCCGGCGCCGGGTGCGCCCAAAAGAATCAGTCTCATGGATGTCCTCTAAGTGTTGAATTCGGCTGGCGCCACTGGCCACGGGCTTGCCTCCTGCCCGGGATGCGGCACTCTGATCGCGGGCAAGGATAGCACGCGGGTCCGCGCGCTTTCCTGACACCGTCGGGACTCGAAAATCCCTATCGGAGCAGGGCGCGGACGCGCTCCAGATCCTGCGGCGTGTCCACGCCCGGGCTGGGTGCCGCGGCCGTGATGTGCACAGCGATGCGATGGCCGTGCCACAGGGCGCGCAGCTGCTCCAGGGCCTCGACAGCCTCGGTGGGCGCGGGCGGCAGCGACGGAAACTGGCGCAGGAACGAGGCCCGGTAGCTGTACAGGCCGATGTGGCGCAGCGGCGCGTAGCCTGCCGGCACGCCAGGGACGCGCCCTTCGGCCCCGCCCGTCCACCAGGCCGTACCGGCGTGGTCGCGTGCGTGGGGAATGGGAGCGCGGCTGAAATAGTGCGCCAGCCCGCGAGCATCGAGCACGACCTTCACGATGTTGGGATTGGCGTAATCGGCCAGGGTGTCGATGGCGTGCGCGGCGGTGCCCATGCTGGCTTCGGGGCGGGCGGGCAGCAGTGCGGCCACGGCATCGATGAGCGCGGGATCGATCAGCGGCTCATCGCCCTGCACATTCACCACGATGTCATCGCCGTCGAGGCCGAGCTGCTCGCAGGCCTCTGCCAGGCGATCGCTGCCGCTGGGATGGTCGGCCCGCGTCAGGAGCGCCTGCACCCCGTGCGCCTGGCAGGCGGCGAGGATGCGGGCATCGTCTGCCGCCACCACCACGCATGCGGCGCGGCTCTGGGCCGCGCGCTGGGCGACGCGCACCACCATGGGCAGTCCGGCAATGTCGGCCAGCGGCTTGTCGGGCAGGCGCGTCGAGGCCAGCCGTGCGGGAATCAATACGGTGAAGGGCGCGACCGGCGCAGTCACGCCTCCAGCTCCTCGTCCGTCAGCGTGCGCGCCTCGTTTTCCAGGAGGACGGGAATGCCATCGCGCACGGGATAGGCCAGCCGTGCGCTGCGCGAGACGAGTTCTTGCCGTTCGCGGTCGAAGGTGAGCGAGCCTTTGGTGACGGGGCAGACCAGCAGTTCAAGCAGTTTGGGGTCCATGGCGGTAAGGGCTTTTTGGGTCAGTCGGACGGCGATGATAGCGAGCGGCGTACCGCAGCGGCTAGCAGCGCATCGTCCAGCAGCGTGAAAAAAGCGCTGTCGATGTCCACCCGAAGGGGCACGGCCAGCGCGTCCGGGTGACGGTGCCAGAGCTTGGCGGCGTCTTTTTCGGTGCAAATCAAGGCTGCGCCGTTGATTTCATTGCGCTGCCAGCTATCAAAATCATAGTGATCCGGCAGGGCGCTGGCGGACTGCAAGGCGAGTCCTTGCGCCTGCAGCATCGCAAAAAATTCCTGTGGCCGGGCGATGGCTGCCACCGCGTGCAATGGCTGATCGCGCAGCCGGGCCAGCGGCACCGTGCTGCCATCGGCCTGGACTGCATCGGTGCCGAGCGAGCGGCGCAGCGCAAACGCCGGCGCGCTGCCTTCAGGCCGGCCGCCGGCATGGAGCACGCAATCGACCGGCCGGGGCCAGGGCTCGCGCAGCGGGCCGGCGGGCAGCAAAAATCCATTGCCGACCCCGTCGTCGTTGAAGACGCACACCTCCACATCGCGCGTCAGTGCCAAATGCTGCAATCCGTCGTCGCACACGATCACGTCGACCGCGGGGTGCCGGGCCAAGAGCGCCCGAGCCGCCTGCGCCCGCTGGCGTGCCACGAACACCGGCACGCCGGTGCTGCGCGCGATCAATGAGGGTTCATCGCCCACTTCGGAGGCGTTGCTATCCTGGTGCACCTCGCGGCAGTCATCGGTGGAACGCCCGTAGCCGCGCGACACCACGCCGGGGCGCCAACCCTGTGCCGCCAGGTGCCGCACGATCGCCTGCGTCACCGGCGTCTTGCCAGCACCGCCGGCGATCATGTTGCCCACCACGATCACCGGCACGGGCATGCGCTCGGACCGCAGAATGCCAGCGCGGTACAACAGGTGCCGCAATGCCACCACTGCGCGGTATAGGCAGGACACCGGCCAGAGCGCCCAGGCCAGCAGTCCGCGGCGCTTCCAGGCGTTTTGCAGCCGCTTTGACAAGGTCTCTGGGGCGACCGGCGGCGAGGGCGAAGGGAAGGAAGGGGAAGAGGGCGGCTGCGGCCCTGCGCCAGCCATCGCGGCTATTTGCCGGCGCTGGCCGTCGATTGCGTGGCGAAGGTGATCTGGGACAAGCCCACGCGGCGCGCAGCTTCCATCACCGTCACGACGGCCTGGTGGGGAGAGTTGGCGTCGGCGCTGATGATCACGACGCTGTCCTTGCCCGCAGTGGCTGCGGCAGCCAGTGCTTGCGAAACGACTTCCACGCTTTTGCCATCCACGGCGGACTTGTTGATGGCATAGCGGCCGTCGGCCGCCACGGCGACGATGACTTCTTTGGGGTGGTCCCGCTGCTGTTCGGCATCCGCCACGGGCAGCGTCAACTGCAGTTCGGTGAACTTGCTGTAGGTGGTGGACAGCATCAGGAAGATGAGCACCACCAACAGGACATCGATGAACGGAATCAGGTTGATTTCCGGCGCTTCGGTGGGGCGTTGGCGAAAGTTCATAGTCGTTCAGCCGATCGATGTTGCAAGGACAGGGGCGTGAACTGTCGCAACGCAGGCCCTGGGCCTCAAGATCATTTGCGCAGGCGGCAAATGTGCCGCACGAACTGCTCGGAGGCGAGCTCGAGGGTCAGCAGGTAGCCGTCCACGCGGCTGCGGAAGTAGCGCCAGAAGATCAGTGCCGGAATCGCCACGATCAGGCCGAACGCGGTGTTGTACAGCGCGATCGAAATGCCCTGCGCCAGTTGGGCAGGGTTGCCGCCGCCCGATTGCCCGGCGCCTGCCTGGGAGCCGAAGATCTCGATCATGCCGATCACCGTGCCTAGCAGGCCGAGCAGCGGTGCGGCGGAGGCAATGGTTGCCAGCGCGCTGAGGTACTTTTCAAGGCGGTGCGCAACGGCCCGGCCGGAACTCTCCATGGCGGCGCGCACATCGGCTTCGTTGCTCTGCGGATTGCTGTTGAGCGTGCGCAGGCCGCTGGCCAGCACTTCGCCCAGCGCCGAGTTTTGCGCCAGTTGGTTCACCACATCGGGCGTAGGGAGGGAGCGGGAGGACACCGTGATGGCTTCATCCAGCAGTTTGGGAGGAGCGACCCGTGCGGTCTTGAGGGCGATGAAGCGCTCTACGACGAGTGCCAGCGCCAGAACGGAGCAGGCTATCAAGGGCCAGATCGGCCAGCCTGCGGCTTGTATGATCGACAGCAATTCTCTCTCCGCGCAGATGGAAGCAATCCGCGATTATGGCCCAGTTGGTGCGCCTGTCCACGCTGCGAAACGCCCATTCGCCATCACCCTGCCATGCCGCCCGACCCACTGCGCTCACCCACATTTTCTGTGGATAACTTTGTGGGCAACCGGGCTGCCATGGCCCGCCAAGCGGCGCCAAATCGTGAATTTGACAGATTGATGAAAAATAACGCACTGAAAAACCGTTTTGAATCAACGGCTTGCACGTATTTGCTGGCGATGCGCGGCCATGCCGCCGGTGATAGCCACTCAATTCGACTCCCAAGCCCGCTGTGGACTACTGCATTGCCGCAAAGGCCCGCCAGCCCTTGCGCCATGGGTATCTGACGCCATGAACCCTGCAATGGCGCCGCGAATCTGGGAAGTTGGCACGCTGTGCCGCGCCATTGCTGATGCTCTGGAGGCGCGGTTCAATCCTGTCGCGGTTCGGGGCGAGATCACCGGCTTTTCCCGGGCGTCCAGCGGGCATTGCTATTTCACGGTCAAGGATGGGCAAGGGCAAATCCGCTGCGCCATGTTCCGCCGTGCGGCCTTGCTGCTGGACTTCTCCCCGCGCGACGGCGAGTTGGTCGAACTGCGTGGCCGTTTGGGGGTTTACGAGGCGCGGGGCGACCTGCAACTCATCGTCGAGAGCATGCAGCGGGCGGGGCAAGGGGCGTTGTTCGAGCAGTTTCTGCGGCTCAAAACCCAGCTGGAGTCGGAAGGGCTGTTCGACAGTGCACGAAAGCGGCCGCTGCCGCTGATGCCGCGCGGCATTGGCCTGGTCACTTCGCCCGGCGCGGCGGCGCTGCACGATGTCGTGACGGCGCTACGGCGGCGGGTGCCGCACATTCCGGTCACGCTGGTGCCCGCCCTTGTGCAAGGGGCCATCGCTGCGGCATCGATGCGTGCTGCGCTGTCCAAGTTGTATGCCATGGCCGATGGCAGCGACGCGAATGGCGGGCCATCCGATTCCCCGCGTCCGCATCCACCCATCGACGTGATCCTGCTCGTACGGGGCGGTGGGTCCATCGAGGATTTGTGGGCGTTCAATGATGAACACCTTGCACGCACCATTGTTCAGAGCCCGGTGCCTGTGATCTGCGGGGTCGGGCACGAAACCGACTTCACCATCGCCGATTTTTGTGCCGATCTGCGCGCGCCCACGCCGACAGCCGCTGCCGAACTGGTGTCGCAGCCGCGGACCGTCTGGCTGGGGGCGATCGATCTGCTGGGCGAGCGGCTGTCGGACGCTGTGCAGTCTCAGTTCGATGTTCGCCACCAGCGCCTTGACCTCGTGGCCCAGCGCCTGGGACGGCCTTCCGGACTGGTGGCGCGCCAGCAGACGCGGCTGGCCAGGCTGGCCGAACGCATGCGCCACAGCGTGCTATTAAAAATGCAGCGCCTTGCGCAGCGCCAGCAAGCGCTGGAGGCCGAAATGCCTCAGGTGCTCAAACGCCATGCCGTTCGCCAGTCGGAGCGGCTGGAGCGCTCCGCCCTGCGCTTGCAATTGCTGGACCCGCAGCTCGTGTTGCAACGGGGCTATGCCCTGCTGACCGATGCGCAAGGTCAGCCGGTTACCCAAGTGGCCCAGGTCCGCCCTGGCGACGCCCTGCGGGCTGCGGTGACGGATGGCGAGATCGATTTGCAAGTGGCCCAGCGCCGCTTGCTGTGACGGGATAAGCCGCCTTTTTTGCAATTGGCTGCGGCCTACAGCAACCCCTGCTATTACTTTCTACAATCGCCGCTTGGACCGCGCCGGCCCCAGGGGGCAGCGGTTTCATTCCAAGAATTTCAACCACGAAGGACTGCACCATGGAACATACCCTGCCACCGTTGCCCTATGCGATCGACGCCCTGGCGCCCCATTACAGCCAGGAGACGCTGGAATACCACTACGGCAAGCACCACAACGCGTACGTGGTGAACCTGAACAACCTGCAAAAGGGCACCGAATTCGAAAGCATGACGCTCGAAGAGATCGTCAAGAAGTCGAGCGGCGGCATCTACAACAATGCAGCGCAAATCTGGAACCACACCTTCTTCTGGAACTGCATGGCACCCAGCGGCGGCGGAGAGCCCACCGGTGCACTGTCCGCTGCCATCAATGCCAAGTGGGGCAGCTACGCCGCCTTCAAGGAAGCTTTCGTGAAAAGCGCCGTGGGCAATTTCGGCTCCGGCTGGACCTGGCTGGTGAAGAAGGCTGACGGCAGCGTGGACATCGTGAACACCGGCGCCGCTGGCACCCCGCTGACCACGGCCGACAAGGCACTGTTGACGGTCGACGTGTGGGAACATGCGTACTACATCGACTATCGCAACCAGCGCCCCAAGTTCGTCGAAACCTTCTTCGACAAGCTGGTGAACTGGAAGTTTGCTGAAAGCAACTTTGCCTGATTGCTTGAACTGGCATCATAAAAAACGGCCCTCAGGGGCCGTTTTTTATGGGCTGCCATCAAAGGACAGCCGAGGTCGAGGCCGTTGCTTCAGCGGCGGGTGAATGGAGCGCCAGACAGCTTGGCCCCTGCCTTTACCCCCTTCTTGGCGAACCATCCCTGGTTCATCTCCAGCACGTAGCGCACCGGTTTTTCAGAGCAATGAGAGTCTTCCGTTTGAGGCTTCATGTCGGCAAGGTTGACGATGGTGCCGTCGTCCGCCACGAAGGCCGCAGTCAGAGGCAGGATCGTGTTTTTCATCCAGAAGCACTGCACGGCAGGTTCTTCGAACACGAAGAGCATGCCCTCCTGCTGGGGCATTTCCTTGCGGTGCATCAGGCCGATCTGCCGTTCCTGCGGCGCTACGGCCACTTGGGCATCGATGCGATGCATGCCAGCGCCGAGTTCCACGCGCTGCAAATTCAACTGGGGAGATTCCTGCGCATTGGCGGTGGTTCCAGCGGACAAGACCAACGCTGCAAAAACAGTCGCGAGGACTTTGTTGGGTGAGCAATTCGCTGCGCTAGAAAGGGATGATTTCATCATCTGGCGTTCCATAGATGCAATGGGAGATTGAAGGGTAGCAGCCCACAGCAAAAAGCCCGCTTGCGCGGGCTTTTTGAAGGACCGGCCACTGTGGTGGCTGGCTGTGCTGGCCAGTAAAGACTCAAGCAGCAGACTTGGTGTGCTTCTTGGTTGCCTTCTTGTGAGCCACTTTGTGTGCTGCAGGCTTCTTGGACTTGGCCTTGGCGTGTGCTTTGGGAGCCGGTGCAGCTGGCTCGGCGCTGGGGGCGGAAGTCACTGCAGGCGTTGCAGGTGCGGCTGGCGTTGCGCCTTGTGCAAAAGCACCAGCGGCGAACAGACCAGCAACCAGGATAGCGAGGAGTTTTTTCATATGTGCCAATTCCTTGATGAGGTTCGGATGAGAGCCGCGCGAAGTGCCGCGAAGCACCTCCACAACGGGGCCGCAGCGACGGCCGTTGACAAGAAAAATGCGATTTTTTTGTGACTTAGAATCATTGGCTGTATTGCGTTTGCCTGACCAGCTGAAGCCCCTTCATCGTTTCACCGGAGAGACCCGTTCCATGACCAGCTACCAGCACATCAAGGTGCCTTCCGAAGGCCAGAAGATCACCGTCAACGCTGACATGTCATTGAATGTGCCGGACCAGCCCATCATTCCGTACATCGAGGGCGATGGCACGGGTTTGGATATCACTCCCGTGATGCTGAAGGTCGTGGACGCAGCCGTGGCGAAAGCCTATGGCGGCCAGAAAAAGATCCACTGGATGGAAGTGTTTGCCGGCGAAAAGTCGACCAAGGTCTACGGCCCGGATGTGTGGCTGCCGGAAGAAACCCTGCACGCCGTGCGCGACTACGTGGTGTCGATCAAGGGGCCCCTCACCACGCCTGTGGGTGGCGGCATTCGCTCGCTGAACGTCGCACTGCGCCAGGAGCTGGACTTGTATGTGTGCCTTCGCCCCATCCAGTACTTCAAGGGTGTGCCTTCGCCTGTGAAGGAGCCCGAAAAAACCAACATGGTGATCTTCCGCGAGAACTCGGAAGACATCTATGCAGGCATCGAGTTCGAAGCCGAATCCGAGAAGGCCAAAAAGCTCATCAAGTTCTTGCAAGACGAGTTCGGCGTCAAGAAGATCCGCTTCCCCGAAACCTCCGGCATCGGCGTGAAGCCGGTGTCCAGGGAGGGCACGGAACGCCTGGTGCGCAAGGCCCTGCAGTACGCCATCGACAATGACAAGCCCAGCGTGACCATCGTGCACAAGGGCAACATCATGAAGTTCACCGAAGGTGCCTTCCGTGATTGGGCATACGGGCTGGCGGCCAAGGAGTTCGGCGCTGAACTGATCGATGGCGGCCCGTGGATGAAGTTCAAGAATCCGAAGACCGGCAAGGAAATCACGATCAAGGACAGCATTGCCGACGCCTTCCTGCAGCAGATTCTTTTGCGTCCGGCGGAGTACAGCGTGGTGGCCACGCTGAACCTGAACGGCGATTACATCTCCGACGCTCTGGCAGCGCAGGTAGGTGGCATCGGTATCGCCCCTGGCGCCAATATTTCCGATACCGTGGCGATGTTCGAAGCCACGCACGGCACGGCACCCAAGTACGCGGGCAAGGATTACGTGAACCCAGGCTCCGAGATCCTGTCGGCAGAGATGATGCTCCGCCACATGGGCTGGACGGAAGCCGCAGACCTGATCATCAGTTCCATCGAGAAGTCGATCGCCAGCAAGAAGGTCACCTATGACTTCGCCCGCCTCATGGAAGGTGCGACTCAGGTGAGTTGTTCTGGATTCGGCCAGGTCATGATCGACAACATGTGAGCCGCAAGGCAGGTGCCAAAGGCATCTGACGCGTGAAAAAACCCTTGAAGTCCCAGAAGGATTTCAAGGGTTTCTTTTTTGCCGATTGCCGAGTTGCCCGGCCTCGGCTTCAGCGCCCTGCGAGACGCTGGCCGTGATTCGGCAGCAATTCCAGCGCCCGTTCGGCGTTGACCATGAGCGGTTTGTCGGCATTCTTTTCGCTGTCCATCAACAAGCTTTTGATGGCATTGCCGTCGAGCTGCGGCGCACTGGCCTGCATCAGGGCGATCATTCCGCTCACGTGGGCGGCTGCCATCGACGAGCCGGTCGCGAAGTCGTAGCGGCCTTGCGGCTGCAGGGTGAGTACGTCCTTGCCTGGCGCTGCCAGAATGCCCTTGGCCATCAGGTTGGGGGTGTCTGCTGCGCCTACTACGATCACGCCCGGCACACCTGCGGGAAACCCGGTGCGTTCACCGCTGGAGGGAAGCGCTGCGACCACGGCCCGGCCCTGTTTCACCAGTTGGCCCAGAAGGGTGCTGAGCAAGGGATCTTCGGGGCCGCCCAAGCTCAGGTTGATGGTGCGTGCATCGGATGACATGACGGCCACCAGCGCTTTCGCCAAGGTGAACGAGTTGCAGCGTGCGCCTGCGGTGGCTTGGCCCGCCGGATACCAGCATGCCTTGTACAGGCTTATCTTGGCCTCTGGCGCGATGCCGACGATGCCTTGCAGGTTGTTGCCGACCGCAGCGATGATGCCTGCCACCTGGGTGCCGTGCTGATCCTGCTGGAACGTGGCCGCGTTTTCGTCCACCAGGTTATAGACCGCATCGATCTGCCCACGCAGTTCCGGATGCTCCGTCTGCGCGCCGGTGTCGATCACCGCGACATGCGCGCCTTTTCCCGTGCTGAACTTGTGCGCACGCGCGATTTGCATTTCCCCGAAGCCCTGCTGCAAGGGCATGTAGGGATCGTTGTAAGCCACCGCGGGGGTCTGCGGCTCCGGGGTTGCGTTGACCGAAAAGTCTTGCAGTGGTTGAGCGAGCTGTACGCGGTCATCGCGCGACAGGTCTTGCAACAACGCTTCGCGCGAAGCACTGGCGTTGATCTCGAACACCACGCAATGGGCGTTCATCGGCGGAATGGGCCATGCTGCCACCTCCCGCAGGCCGTAGTCCGTGGCGAGGGACTGCACGGCCCTGGAGGCGCGATTGCCCATGGTGTAGCGGGGCGGCGCACCGTAGCTCGACAGGCTGGTGCCAGCGCGGCCCGGAACATGCTCTAGCGGATTCGGAACGGCGACGATGATGTAACGCGCGCTGTCCGCTCTCATGCGTGCTTCGCCAGATAGCTGCACTGCGGCAGAGCTTGCGCCGGGAGCACCCGGCGAGCTGGCGGCGCAGCCGGAAAGCACTCCAGCGAGCAGCAGCGCTGCAGCGGAATAACGTGCGTTCATGGCGCGCCTTCGATGGGTTCCACCATTTGCATGCCGGGTGTGCTGCGAAGCCGCTCCAGGGCTTGTGCATTCGCTCGGCCTGCATCCTTGGTGGAGACGGCGTAAGCACCCATGGCGTTCGGGCCACTCACGACCTGCAGGTCCAGCGACTGCAGCAAGGCCTTCCAGTCGGCCAGCGTGATACGCCCGTCAGGAACGACACGGATGGCATTGGGCGTGCCTGCGTCTGCGACACGCGCAGCGGGTGGGGTGCTCAACGTCTGGAAGGTGGAGGGCTCCTCGTCGGCCAAGCGATGGCCCATGAAGGCGAGCGCTACGGCCTGCAGTACAGCAAAGGTAGCCAGTGCATACGTCAATCTGCCAGCAGGGCGCCGTTCCACAGCGGCCGGTTTTGGCAGCGGCTGGTCCAGCAACGCACCCATTTCGATGCGATCCAGCAGCTTGTTGAGACCCGCCTGGTCATCGGGCATGTTGACAGGTGGCAAGGCCATGGCACTCTGGACTTGCTGCTGCATCTGGAGTTCGGTTCGGCACTCGGCACATTGCACCAAGTGCTTTTCGACATCGGCACGTTGCTGATCGCTGGCACTGCCGTTGACGATCCACGGCAACGTCTCCTGGGTGAGAACGTGCGAGCGGTCTTGTTGCGAGCCTGGGAAACGGTAAGGCATATTTCAGTCCTATTGAGCGGTACTGCGTGTGGCCAAGGCAGGCAGCAAATTGCGCAGCTTCAGGCGGGCATGGAACATGCGCGCCTTCACCGTGCCAACGGGTGATTGGGTGATGACCGCGATCTCTTCCAGCGAATGCCCGCCGGTGTAGGCCAGCTCCAGCACGAGGCGCTGGTCGACCGAAAGTTTTTCCATGCCTTTGTCGAGCCAGTTGCGCAACTCTCTGGCGTCACCGGGGTCGGTCGAGAGATCTTGCTGGGCTTCAACTTCGTCGTCGGTCAAATTCAGGGTGTGCGCGCCGCCATCCTGACGCAATGCCTTCAACCCGCAGCGATAGGCGATTCCCATGATCCAGGTGGACACCTTTGACTCTTCGCGGAAATTGCCCGCTTTCTGCCAAACGATCCAGAAGCAATCGTTGATGATCTCTTCGATCAGATCGGCCCTTCGGGTGAGTCGGGTCAGAAATTGGCACAGCCGGCGGTGGTAAGCCCGGTACAAAGAGGCCAACGCTGCGCGATCACCGGCCGCTATGCCATGCAGCAAGTCGAGATCGGTCGAGTCGTCAGGAAAGGATGGGGCGGCCATGGTGCGAGGGGGCGAATTGGCGTCTTGCAGCTTTTGATATTGCACCGTAAGTGCCCATCGTGCACCAAAAGGTTGCTATCGCTTCAAAAAGAACGCGCCCACATGAAGGACCAGTTACCCGCCGTGTTTCCCGGGTACACCGAATTCGCTCGATCATCGGTCGTCAGATAGCTCAGCGTGGCACGCCACGGGCCCTGGCGCCAAGCAACCCCGACGCTACCGTAGGCATAACGCCCATGTGGCCTGACTTGTGACAGGCCGATGGTGCCGGTCAATGAAAACTGGTCGTCCAATGGCAGCCGCCCGCCCAGATCGAGCGCCCACCGCATCGGCCGCGCCGCATCCAAAGTGTGCGGATACCGAAAGACCGAAGCGCCAGCCACGATCAAATCTCGGTAGCTGAAGCTCAGGCCCGTTTCCAGGCGGTCCAGCAATTGGGCGGCTGGGTTGTCCGGATAAGCGTAGTACTGCGTGACGGCCTGGTACTGCCAGTCATTGGACAGCACTCCGTCATAGGCGAGGCGGACGATCGCCCGGCCGAAGCGGCGGCCGTTCGTCTGCATGCCCAGCACGGCTCCGGCCGACCAACCCGTGGCGTCATAAAGAGTCACGAGTCCTTGAACGATCGGTCGGCGAATCGGCGTCTGAAATCCCCGTTCGGTGAGGTCGCTGCTCACCGCGATTTCCCCGGTCACGTCGCGGGTCTGTGCACCACAACTGGCTGTTGCTCCCAGCAGAATCAAAGGCAGCAGGTTGCGGGCGGGGCTGTCAATCCAGGTGGGGGAGGAGGGCATGACAGCAGTTTAGGCCAGCTCAGCCGTTCATCGGACCAGGCACGGGCGTTTCGGATCGAATGCCCAGCCGGCATGCAAATATTGCATCGCGATGCTGTCGTCGCGCGAGCCCAGGCCATGCTGCAAGTACAGCTGGTGAGCGCGCTCCACGGCAGCCATGTCCAGTTGAACACCCAGGCCCGGGGTTTTCGGCACGGTGACATGGCCGTCCACGATCTGCAAAGGTGCCTGGGTCAGGCCTTGCCCGTCTTGCCAGATCCAGTGGGTATCGATGGCGGTGACCTTGCCGGGCGCGGCCGCGGCCACGTGCGTGAACATGGCCAGGGACACGTCGAAGTGGTTGTTGGAGTGCGATCCCCAGGTCAAACCCCAGTCGCGGCAGGTCTGCGCCACGCGCACCGAGCCCGCCATGGTCCAGAAATGCGGATCGGCCAGCGGAATATCGACCGACTGCAGCGACAGGGCGTGCACCATCTGCCGCCAGTCGGTGGCCACCATGTTGGTGGCGGTAAGCAGGCCCGTGGCCCGCCGGAACTCGGCCATCACCTCGCGGCCCGAAAAGCCGTCTTCCGCGCCACAGGGGTCTTCGGCATAGGCCAGCACGTCGTGCAGATCGCGGCACAGGCGCACAGCGTCTTTCAGCAGCCAACCGCCGTTGGGGTCGAGCGTGACGCGTGCCTTCGGGAAGCGCTCGTGCAGCGCACGGATGGCCAGCACTTCGTCTTCTCCGCGCAGCACGCCGCCCTTGAGCTTGAAATCGTTGAAGCCATAGCGCGCATGGGCGGCCTCGGCCTGGCGAACGATGGTCTCCGGCGTGAGGGCTTCCAGGTGGCGCACACGGCTCCAATCGCCTTCTGGTGCATCGACGTCATCGGCACGCACGTAGGGAAGATCGGTCTTGGCCGAATCACCGACGAAGAAGAGGTAGCCCAGCATCTCCACGCGATCGCGTTGTTGGCCTTCGCCGAGTAGCGCAGCCACCGGCACGCCCAGGTGCTGCCCCAGCAGATCGAGCAAGGCCGATTCGACCGCGGTGACGGCATGGATGGCGATGCGCAGGTCAAAGGTCTGCAGGCCGCGCCCACCCGTGTCGCGCCCTGCCAGCGCGGACTGCACCTGTTGCAGCAATGCAAGATGGTTGCCGACGGGCAGGCCGACCAGCAACGGCCTCGTGTCCTCCAGCGCCTGACGAATCTTCTCGCCACCCGGCACTTCGCCCACCCCGGTGCGCCCGGCACTGTCGGTCAGGATGAAGAGATTGCGCGTGAAGAACGGTGCATGCGCGCCGCTCAGGTTGAGCAGCATGCCGTCGCGCCCGGCGACCGGAATGACCCGCACTTCTGTAATGACAGGGGTGGAAATGGCAGTAGGCATGGTGATGGGCTTCGGAAGAAATCGGAGCGGGATGGATTACGTACCGGGCACCGGGGCGCGAACCGCTCCCGTGCCGTAGAAGGCGTGCAGGTTGTCCAGCACCATGTCGGCCATGGCGCGGCGGGTTTCGTGCGTGGCGCTGGCGGTGTGCGGAGTCAACACCACGTTGTCCAGTGCCTGCAGCGCGGCGGGGACGGCAGGTTCGTTCTCGAACACATCCAGCCCTGCGCCGGCAATGCGGCGATCTGCCAGCGCTTCGATCAGCGCGGCCTCATCGACCACGCTGCCGCGCGCGACGTTGATCAGAAAACCATTGGGGCCCAGTGCATCGAGCACCGTGCGATCGACGAGATGGCGGGTTTCCGCGCCTCCAGCCACCGTGAGCACCAGGTAGTCGGCCCATCGGGCCAGTTCCACCAGAGACGCGAAGTAGTGCAGGGCGGATTCGGCGCTGGGGCGGCGGTTGTGATAGCCCACCTCCATGCGAAAGCCCGAGGCACGCTCGGCCACGGCCTGGCCGATGCGGCCCATGCCCACGATGCCCAGGCGCTTGCCGGACACCCGGGTCTGCGGTGAAAACCGGGCATGGGTCCAATCGCCGCGCCGAACGAACCGGTCGCTGGCGCTGATGCCGCGCGACACGTCCAGCAACAGGGCGAAGGCCATGTCGGCCACGCAGTCGTTCAGCACGCCCGGGGTGTACCCCACCTGAATGCCGCGCGACTTGGCTGTGGCGATGTCCAACGCGTCGAAGCCCACGCCGAAACTGCTGATGAACTTGAGATTCGGCAAGGCATCGATCACCTCGCGCTTCAGGCCGATGGAGGCCGAGGTCACGACGCCGGTGAACTCCGCGCCCCGCTCGACCAAAAAGAGGGATGGGTCCGGCTGGTCCGCAAGACAGGTCACGTCGAACTGCGCGGCGAGATCGTCTTCGAGGGCCGGCAGCGGCAGGCGGGCGATTTGCAGGATTCGGGGCCGGGGTGTGGTGCTCATGGCGGGAGATGCGGCTGCGTGGACGGCGATCAAAGCCGATGGCGAAGGCCGGATGCGCATCCGGCCTTCGAGGGAAAGGCGTCAGGGTGCGGTGCGAACGGCCTGGCGGGCCAGCAGCTTCCAGTCGGCGCCTTGCTTTTGCCAGACGCCCAAAATCTTGATCTGCACCTTGCCGGGCTTGCCCGAATCGTTGGTGTCGGCCGTGAGGGTGTGGCGCACGATGGCCGCGTCACCCACCACCTTGATTGTCTGGTCGCTGATGACGATGGTGACGAAGTCGGATTTGCCGGCGATCAGGTCGCTGATGAAGCTGGTCTTGGTGTCCACGCGGCCACCGGAATGGCCGTAGCTCAGATCGTCCGCCACGAGTTGGCCGAGGGCCGCCGGGGTGGGATCGATCATGGCGATTCTCAGGCGCTCGGCAGCGGTGGCGACCGCCTGCTCCGATGAAGCGCTGGAACCCGTGGAGGTGGCCGCGCAACCGCTCATGGCCAAAATGGTGACGGCGGTGGCCGCCGCGAGGAATAGTTTCTTGTACATCGCTTGTCTCCGTTGTGGTGTTATGGATGCTCTTTGACTGGCGCGTGCCCATCGCCCCATCACCGGCGCCCGTGCACGGCCGGGCGCCGGCTTTCCGCCGGCGATGTCTTCCTTATTGCGGGCCGAGCTTGTCGATCAGCGCCTTGAGCTCTTCGATCTCACCGGGCTTCAGATCGGTGAGCGGTGCGCGCACCGGGCCGGCGTCGTGGCCGACGATCTTCGCTCCTGCCTTGACGATGCTGACCGCATAGCCAGCCATGCGGTTGCGCAGTTCGAGGTAGGGCATGAAAAACTCGCGCAGCAGATGGTGCTGGGTCGCCAGATCGTCATCGGCCACGGCCTTGTAGAAGTCCATTGCCGTCTTCGGAATGAAGTTGAACACGGCAGACGAATACACCGGCGTGCCCAGTGCCTTGTACGCAGCGGCATACACCTCGGCCGTCGGCAAGCCGCCCAGGTAGGCGAAGCGGTCACCCATCTTCATGTAGATGGAGTTCATCAACTCGATGTCGCCCACGCCGTCCTTGAAGCCCACCAGGTTGGCATTGCGCTCGGCCAGGCGTGCCAGCGTTTCGGGCGCGAACCGGCTCTGGCCGCGGTTGTAGACGATCACGCCGAACTTCACGCTCTTGCAGACTTCCTCCACGTGCGCGGCCAGGCCTTCCTGGCCGGCTTCGGTCAGGTAGTGGGGCAGCAGCAGAATGCCGTGCGCGCCGGCCTTCTCGGCGGCCCGTGCGCACTGGATGGCGAAGCGGGTCGGGCCGCCGGCGCCCGCGATGATCGGCACCTTGCCGCGGCAGGTGTCCACCGCAGTCTTGATGATTCCGGGGTACTCGTCCGCCGTGAGCGAGAAGAACTCACCCGTGCCCCCCGCTGCGAAGAGCGCGCTGGCACCGTAGGGCGCCAGCCACTCCAGACGCTCGGCATAGCCCTTGGCGTTGAATTGGCCCTGGGCATCGAAGTCCGTGAGCGGGAACGACAGCAGGCCGGAGCCCATGATGGTCTTGAGTTCTTGAGGTTGCATGGCGGTACGGTATTGAAGTGGGAAAAAGGTCAGGGAAATCAGTCGAGGCGGATCTGCGCATCCGACACCACGCTGGCCCAGCGTGCACGTTCCTTCTCGAAGAACTTGTCTTGCTCGGCGGCTGCCATGGTCACGACCTCTGCGCCCTGTCCAGCCAGCCGCGAGCGGATTTCAGGCGTGCGGATGACGGAGATGAGCGCGGTGTTCAGGCGCTGCACGATCGGGTCGGGCGTTCCGCGCGGCACGAGAATGCCTTGCCAGGTGCCGGATTCGAAGCCAGGGATGCCCTGTTCGGCGATGGTGGGCACGTCGGCCAGCAGCGGCATGCGCGTGCCTTTGGACAGGGCCAGCACCTTGAGCTTGCCGCTCTGCACATGGGGCAGGGTGGCCAGCATGCCGTTCATCAGTATCTGCGTCTGACCGGCCATGGTGTCCTGAATGGCCGTCACGCCGCCCTTATAGGGCACGTATTGCCACCGAGCGCCGCTGGCGCGCTCGAGCGCGACGCCTGCCAGGTGGGGGGCGCTGCCCGTGGCGGTCACGGCGAAGTTCAGATCGGTCTTCTTCGAAAGGGCGATCAGTTCCTTCAGATTGTTGGCCGGCACCGAAGGGTGCACTACCAGCATGTGCGGCGAATACGCCAGCATGGTGGCGCCGCGAAGGTCCTTGGAGGGGTTGAAAGGCAGCTTGGTATATACCGAAGGGCTGATCGCCAGCGCACCCACGTCGCACAGCAGCATGGTGTAGCCGTCCGGCGCGGCCTTGGCCACGAAGTCGGCGCCCAGGTTGCCGTTGGCGCCGGGCTTGTTTTCGACGATGACGTTCTGTTTCAGAAGGTCCGACAGCGGCTGGCTGATGGCGCGCGCGATGATGTCCGAACTGCCGCCCGGAGGGTAGGGCACGATGAGGCGCAGAGTTTTCGTGGGCCAATTGGCGGTCTGGCCCATGGCGGTGGTGCTGGCGAGAGCGGCGGCACCATAAACCATGGCGTGGCGGCGGTTCAAAGTCATCACATGTCTCCTTGCTTTGGGTGAAAAATTTCTTGTTGTACGTCATCATACAACTGAAAAATAGCAAGGCACAAGCGCCAAACCCCGCCTTTCCACACCTCTTCGGGTTAACGAGGGGGCGTCGCCCGGTACTGCTCAGGGCGCAGGCGTCGCTCAGGCGCCGGGCGAGAGGATCACGGTGCCTGCAACGCCGGCATCCGAAGGCGCTGCAGCTGGCGCCTTGGCGGCCTCTTGCGCCAGGCGCAGGCGCTCGCGGCTGTTGGTGAGGTGAATGCGCATCGCCGCACGCGCGGACTCCGGGTCCTTGCGGGCGATGGCCGAATAAATCTCTTCGTGTTCGCGATTCACCCGGCTCAGGTATTCGTGGCCGCGCACCGCATTGCGGATGCCCGAAATGCGCGTGCGCGGAATCAGCGTGGTGCCGAGGTGATTCATGATGTCGGCGAAATACGGGTTGCCTGTCGCCTCGGCGATCTGCAGGTGAAAGCGGAAGTCGTGCCCCACCGTATCGCCGCCCATCGCCACGTTGTGCTCGAAGTCGTCCAGCGCCTGGCGCATGGCCTGCAGGTGCGTATCGCTGCGGCGCATGGCGGCCAAGCCTGCCGATTCGGTTTCCAGGCTGATGCGCAATTCCAGCACGGCCAGCACATCGACCGAGGCGCTCAATTCGGAAGGGTCCAGCCGGAAGACGCCTCCTGCGCGGGGTGGCAGGACGAAGGTGCCGATGCCGTGCCGCGTCTCCACCAGGCCGGCCGCCTGCAGTTTGGACAGGGCCTCCCGCACGACGGTGCGGCTCACGTCATGGGCCCGCATGATTTCCGACTCGGTAGGCAGTTTGTCGCCCGGCGTCAGCAACCGGTCGCGAATTTTTCCGGAGAAATCTTCCACCACCGCGTTGGCCAATCCGCGAGCGCGGCGAACGGGCGGCGCGGGCATGGATAGGGCCTGGGATTCGCTGGGCGAGGTGAATGCGGGTAATCCCTTTATCGATGTGGCCATGGCGGTGATGATAATCGCTCAGCGTTGTATGACAACATATGACAAATACTAGCCAGAGGAGCTTCATGAGCCAGCCGTCCCGTTTACCCCGTCTTCTTTTGACCGGCGCCGCAGGCGGCCTCGGCCAGGTGCTTCGCGAGAGGCTCCGCCCCTATGCCGAGGTGCTGCGCCTGTCCGATATTTCGGCACTGGCGCCCGCACGCGGCCCTGACGAAGAAGTGGTGCCCTGCGATCTGGCCGACAAATCAGCCGTGGATGCTTTGGTGGCTGGCTGCGATGCCATCGTGCACCTGGGCGGTGTTTCGGTCGAGCGGCCTTTCGAGCAGATTCTGGAAGCCAACATCAAGGGCGTGTTCCACATCTACGAAGGCGCCCGCTGCCACGGTGTGAAGCGCGTGGTGTTCGCCAGTTCCAACCACGTGACCGGCTTCTATCGCCAGGACGAGCGCATCGACGCCAACGCACGCCGCCGGCCCGACGGGTATTACGGCCTGTCCAAGTCGTTCGGCGAAGACATGGCAAGCTTCTATTTCGACCGCTACGGCATCGAAACCGTGAGCCTGCGCATTGGCTCGTCGTTCCCCGAGCCGCGCGATCGCCGCATGATGAGTTCGTGGCTGAGCTACGACGACCTTACGCAACTCGTCGAAAAGGCATTGTTCACCCCGGACGTGGGCCATACCGTGGTCTATGGCGCATCTGCCAATCGCGATCTCTGGTGGGACAACCACGTGGCCGCGCACCTGGACTTTCAGCCCAAGGACAGCTCGGAACCCTTCCGTGCCAAGGTCGAGGCGCAGCCCGCACCGGCCCCGACCGATCCAGCCGCCATCTACCAGGGCGGGGCTTTCACGGCCCAAGGCCCTTTCGAAGGATGAGTGCCATGGAAGCCAGCGCAGAACTGGTGCTGGACGCGCGCTGCGCCACGGGCGAGAGCCCGGTATGGCGCCCCGCGGAGCAGGCGCTGTACTGGGCCGACATTCCACAGGGCGTGCTGCACCGCTGGTCGGCGCAGTCCGGCGAACAGGCGCAGTGGAAGGCGCCCGAAATGATTGCCTGCATCGCTCCCGCAGCCGGCCAATCCGGCCGCTGGATCGCGGGCCTGGAAAACGGCTGGTTCCAACTGGATTTGCCGCAAGACGGTGCCGCTTCGGGCGCGCTGCAGGCCCGGCGCCTCGCCACCGCCGACCACGCCCGGCCGGGCATGCGCTTCAACGACGGCCGTTGCGACCGCCAGGGCCGCTTCATCGCCGGCACCATGCTGCAAGACATGGGCGCTGCCGCCCGAGTGGGCAAGGTGTACCGCTTCGGTGCCGAGGAAATGGCCGATGGCGCAGGTACCGACCTGGGCCTGGGCGAGCTGATCGTGCCCAACGGCATCGCCTTCAGCCCCGACGGCCGCACCATGTACCTGTCGGACTCGCACCCCCAGGTGCAGGCGATCTGGGCCTTCGATTACGACACCGACACCGGCACGCCGAGCAACCACCGCCTGTTCGCCGACATGAACCCGCTGCCCGGCCGCCCCGATGGCGCGGCGATCGACGTGGATGGCGGCTACTGGATCTGCGGAAATGACGCGGGCCTGGTGCACCGCTTCACGCCCGATGGCCGGCTGGACCGCTCTCTGGCGGTGCCGGTGAAAAAACCCGCCATGTGCGCCTTCGGCGGCCCGCAACTGGACACCCTGTACGTGACCTCCATCCGCCCTGGCGGCGTGGACCTGTCGGACCAGCCTTTGGCCGGCGGTCTGTTCGCATTGCGCCCCGGCACGCAAGGGATGCCCGAGCCAGAATGGATTCCCCACGCTTGAGTTCGGCGCGGCTCCTCATCGTTTTCTCCCCCAGACGTATTTCCAACAGCAAAAGAGACGAGGCAGACAAATGAAATTCATCAAGACCACCCTGGCGGCCCTGGCCGCGCTGACGCTGAGCTTCGGCGCCGCGCAGGCCACTGAGTTGCGCTCCGCGGACATCCACCCCGACGACTACCCCACCGTGACGGCGGTCAAGTTCATGGGCGAGCGGCTGAAGGCCCTGTCCGGCGGCAAGCACACGATCAAGGTATTCAACAACGGCGCCCTGGGCAGCGAGAAGGACACCATCGAGCAGGCCAAGATCGGCGCGCTGCAGATGGTGCGCATCAACATCGGCGCGATGAACAACATCTGCCCCGAGACCGTGGTGCCCACGATGCCGTTCCTGTTCCGCTCGGTCGAGCATCTGCACAAGGTGCTGGACGGCCCCATCGGTGAAGAGATCCTGAAGGCGTGCGAAAAGCAGGGCTTCGTGGGCCTGGCCTATTACGACAGCGGCGCCCGCTCGATGTTCACTGCCAAGCGCCCCGTGCGCACCTTCGCCGACATGAAGGGCCTGAAAGTGCGCGTGCAGCAGTCCGACCTGTGGGTGTCGATGCTTGAAGCCATGGGCGCAAACGCCACCCCGATGCCGATGGGCGAGGTGTACACCGGCCTCAAGACCGGCCTGATCGACGCCGCCGAGAACAACTACCCCACCTACGAAAGCTCGCGCTCTTTCGAAGTGGCCAAGTACTACACCAAGACCGAGCACTCGATGGCGCCCGAAATGCTGCTGTATTCCAAGCGCGCGTGGGACCGCCTGTCGCCCGAAGAGCAAGGCTGGATCCGCCAGGCCGCCAAGGAATCGGTGCCTTACATGCGCAAGCAGTGGGCCGAGCGCGAGATCAAGTCGCTGGCGACGGTGAAGGCCGGCGGTGCCGAGATCATCGAAATCGACAAGGCCGCCTTCCAGGCCGCGATGAAGCCCGTGTATGACAAGTTCATTCCGGACGCCAAGCTCAAGGACCTGGTCAAGCGCGTTCAGGACACCCAATAAGCCCTCCACTGCCCACTTCCTGAAGTGGGCTTTTTTTGCTCTTAAATTAATAGCATGGTGCCCTGGTGGATATTGCGCCAGGGGCCTTTTTCTCTCATAACAACATGTATACCCAAATTTGCCGCACGCTTGCCCGTGTCTGCATGTGGCTGGGCATCTTCGGCTTGGTCGCAGTGATCTGCGCCGTGAGCTGGCAGGTGTTCGGCCGCTATGTGCTCAACAACACCCCCACCTGGGCGGAAAGCCTGGCCCTGCTGCTGGTGATCTACGTCACCATGTTCGGCGTGGCGGTGGGCGTGCGTGACGCGGGCCACATCGGCCTCGAATCGTTTCTGGTGCTGGCGCCCGACTGGCTGCGCCTGAAGATGGAATACCTCATCCACGTGCTGGTGCTCGTGTTCGGTGCCGTGATGGCCTACAGCTGCGCGTCGCTCGCGGAATCGGTCTGGGACTACCGGCTGCCCACGCTGTGGATCTCCGAAGGTTGGAAATACGTGCCGGCCTCGATCGCCGGGGTCCTGATCGTGATGTTCTCGATCGAACACATCATCGCGCTGGCCCAGGGCCGCGAAGTCGAACCCGCCTGGGGCTGAGAAGAGAAGACATCATGACCGTGCCACTTTTGATCCTGAGCGTGTCGTTCACGCTGTTCCTGCTGCTGGGCGTGCCCGTGGCGTTTTCCATCGGCCTGTCGGCCCTGGCCACCCTTCTGTACGAAGGCCTGCCCCTGGAGGTCGGCTTTCAGCAGATGACCTCGGGCATGGGCATTTTCTCGTTCCTGGCCATCCCGTTCTTTATCTTCGCGGGCGAGCTGATGCTGTATGGCGGCATCGCGGACCGCATCGTCGCCTTCGCGCGCAACCTGGTGGGCCACGTGCGCGGCGGGCTGGGCATGTCCAACGTGGTGGCCTGCACGCTGTTCGGCGGTGTTTCGGGCTCCCCGGTGGCCGACGTGTCGGCCATGGGCGCCGTGATGATTCCGATGATGAAGAAAGAGGGCTACCACGCCGACTACGCCGTCAACGTGACGACGCACGCGGCGCTGGTCGGGGCGCTCATGCCCACCAGCCACAACCTCATCATCTATTCGCTGGCAGCGGGCGGCAAAGTGTCGATCGCGGCGCTGATCCTCGCGGCGCTGGTTCCTGCGCTGGTGCTCACCATCAGCAACCTGGCGGCGGCGTACTTCGTGGCCGTGAAGCGCGGCTACCCGGCCGGCACGTTCCCCGGCTGGCAGATCGTGGGGCGCTCGTTCGCCGCGGCGCTGCCAGGACTGTTCATCGTCGTGCTGATCCTGGGCGGGATTCTCTCGGGCATCTTCACCGCGACCGAATCGGCCGCCGTGGCCGTGCTGTACGCGCTCGCCCTCACGGTGTTCCTGTACCGCACGCTGAAGTGGGAGCACTTCATCAAGGCGGCGTCCAAGGCGGTTCGCACCACCGGCGTGATCCTGCTGCTGATCGGCATCTCCAGCACCTTCGGCTACCTGATCAGCCTGTACGGCGTGGCCGAGCTCACGGGCCAGATGCTGTCGCAGGTGACCAGCACGCCGTGGGTGATCTTCCTGCTGATCAACATCATCCTGTTCGTGCTCGGCACGTTCCTCGACATGGCCGCCACCATCTTGCTGTGCACGCCGATCTTCCTGCCCATCGCGCAGCACTACGGCATGAGCTCGGTGCAGTTCGGCATCGTGATGCTGATCAACTGCGCGCTCGGCCTGAACACACCGCCCGTGGGTACGACCCAGTTCGTGGGCTGCGCGATCGGCGGGGTGTCGGTGGGCACGGTGATGCGCACCATCTGGCCGTTCTACGGCGCGCTGATCTTCGCGCTGGCGCTGGTGACCTTCGTGCCTGCGTTCTCGACCTGGCTGCCCAGCATGTTCATGGTGGTCAAGTGACCCAAACAGGAGTGCGATCCATGATGGTCCGTTCATCGTTTCAGCGTTGGGTGCGCCTTGCGCCTCTGGCAGGCGCGGCGCTCCTGGCCGCCAGCGGCGCGGCCTCTGCGGCCACCTGGGTCTATGTGTCGAACGCCGACAGCCAGGACGTATCGGTGTTCGAGCTGGACCGCGCCGCGGCCCGGCTTCAGCCGGTGGAGACCCTGCCAGTGGGCGGGCAGGCCATGCCCATGGCCGTGTCGCCCAACAAGCGCCAGTTGTACGTGGCCCTGCGCTCGCAGCCCTTTCGGGTGGTGACGCTGGGCATCGACCCGGCCAGCGGCCGCTTGAAAAAGCTGGGCGAAGCGCCGCTGGCCGACAGCATGGCCAACATCGACACCGATGGCACGGGCCGCTGGCTGTTCGCGGCCTCGTACCCGGGGCACAAGATCACCGTCAACAGCATCGACAAGGACGGGGTGGTGGGTGCGGTGCAGCAGCTCATTCCCACGGCGCCCAACGCGCACGCCATCCATGCCGACGCGGCCAACCGCTACGTCTTCGCCACCAGCCTGGGCGGCGACCACCTCTCTAGCTGGCGCTTCGACGCCGCCACCGGCAAGCTCACCGCCAACGAGCCGGCGCTGACCGCCATCGCGCCCGAAAAGGCCGGTCCGCGCCACTTCGTCTGGGACAAGGCGCAGCGCCACATGTACGTGCTGGACGAGCTCGATGCGGGCCTGCATGTGCTCGACTACGACGCCGAGCGCGGCACCCTGCGCGAAGTGCAGCGCACCACCACATTGCCGCCGGGCTTCGCCGGCAAGCCGTGGGCGGCCGACCTGCACCTGTCGCCCGACGGCCGCACGCTCTATGCCTCGGAGCGCACCTCCAGCACGCTGTCCACCTTCCGCGTCGATGCGGCTACGGGGCAACTGGAGCCACTGGGCCAGGTGCCAACCGAAAAGACGCCTCGTGGCTTCGCCATCGATTCTTCGGGGCGCTTCCTGATCGCGGCCGGGCAAGACTCCCACAGCGTGTCGCTGCATCCCATCGACCCGGCAACAGGCATTCCGGGCACCCCCACGCGCGTGACGGCGGGCAAGAACCCGAACTGGGTCGAGATCGTTGATCTGCCCTGAGTGACGAGCGTTGCACTGCCGCCTTTTCAGGGCGCGTAGTGCACGCTGCGAGCCAAACGGTCGCGACACGGCCACGCTCGTGACCCTGGCTGGCCAACGTGGAAAAAAACAAGATCACTACCGGAGACAAATCCATGGACATGGAAAAACCGAAACACATTGCCGGGCTTCAGTCCCCCGCATCGCGCCGCCGCTTCATGGCCGGGGCACTGGCCGCCACGGCCACCGGGCTGGCGCAGGCGCAGTCGTTCGATTTCAAGCCGCAGCAGCGGTATCCCGATCCGTCGGTGCAGGTGCTGGACCCGTCGTTCGCCAAGTACCGCCTGTTCAGCAGCAGCGTGGAGCAGATCGCCACCGGTTTTCGCTGGGTCGAAGGCCCGGTGTGGTTCGGCGATGGGCGCTATCTGCTGTTTTCCGACATTCCCAACAACCGCATCCTGCGCTGGGACGAGGCCACCGGTCAGACCGGCGTGTTCCGCCAGCCCTCCAATTTCTCCAACGGCCTGGGCCGTGACCGCCAGGGCCGGCTGCTCGCCTGCGAGCACCTGACCCGCCGCGTGACCCGCACGGAATACGACGGCAGCATCACCGTGCTGGCCGACCGGTTCGAAGGCAAGCGGTTGAACTCGCCCAACGACATCGTTTGCCCGAGCGACGGCTCGGTCTGGTTCACCGATCCGCCGTTCGGCATCGGCGGCCACTGGGAGGGCGAAAAAGCGGTCTCCGAACTGCCGCATGCCCTGTACCGCATCGACCCGTCAGGTCGGCTGGACAGGGTGCTGGAGGCGCGCTTTCCGAACGGGCTGGCCTTCACGCCGGACGAAAAGCAGCTCTACCTGGTGGCCCGCACGGCCGAAGGCCGCCGCCAGGTGGTGCGCTACGACGTCACGGCCCGCCAGGGGCTGGCCAATCCCACCGTGCTGATCGAGGGCGGCGCTGGCGCGCTGGACGGATTCAAGGTGGACGAAGACGGCAACCTGTGGTGCGGCTGGGGCAGCACTGGCGCCGCCGATTCGGTGGCGGCCGACCTGGACGGCGTGATGGTGTTCAACCCTGCGGGCAAGGCCATCGGCCATATCCGCCTGCCCGAGCGTTGCCCGAACCTCGTCTTCGGCGGCCCCAAGCGCAACCGGCTGTTCATGGCCAGCAGCCATTCGATTTATTCGCTCTACGTGGAAACGCGTGGCGCGGTCTAGTTTTTCAAAACCACAGGAGACAACGCACATGCAACGTAGAACCTTCATCGCCGTCGCAGCCGCTGCGGCCGCTGGCAGTGCCATCGGCCTGCCCGCCTTCGCGCAGGGCGGCTGGCCCACCGGCAAGACGATCACGTACCTCGTGCCGTTCGCAGCAGGTGGCACCACTGACACGCTCGGCCGGCTCATCAGCCAGCAACTGGGCACGGCCCTGGGCACCACGGTGGTGGTGGACAACAAGGGGGGTGCAGGCGGCAGCGTCGGCTCGGAAATCGCGGCGCGTGCGGCACCGGACGGCTACACGCTGCTGGGCGGCACCATCAGCTCGCACGCCATCAATGTGAGCCTGTACCCCAAGCTGGGCTACGACCCTGTGAAGTCGTTCGCGCCGGTGACGCTCATCGGCACCAACCCGGTGGTGCTGGTCGTCGCCGCAAGCAGCCCCTACAAAACCTTGAAGGACGTGCTGGAGGCGGCCCGCACCAAGTCGGGCGGCCTGTCATCGGCGTCTGCCGGCACCGGCACCTCGCAGCATCTGGCGCTGGAACTGCTGGCCTACAAGTCGGGCGTCAAGTTCACCCATGTGCCCTACAAGGGCAGCGGCCCGGCCATTCAGGACGTGATCAGCGGCCAGGTGGACATGATGTTCGACACCACCGTGGTGGCTGGGCCGCACATCCAGAGCGGCAAGCTGCGCGCCATCGCCGTCACCTCGGCCAAGCGCCTGGGCTCGATGCCCGACGTGCCGACGGTGGCCGAATCGGGCATCAAGGGCCTGAACGACTTCGAAGTGCAATCGTGGCAGGCCATCTTCGTGCCCGCCGGCACGCCGGAGCCCGTCGTCACGCGCCTGCACAACGAGATTCGCAAGATCCTGGCGCAGCCTGACATGCAGACCCGCCTCAAGAGCTTCGGCATGGAGCCTGCCGACATGACGACCGCGCAGATCTCCACCTTCCAGAAGGCCGAAGTGGCCAAGTGGGCGCAGGTCATCAAGGCGGCAGACATCAAGGTGGATTGAGGACGGATCGAGGGCCATCCGCCGTAAGTTAGCGGCGGTGGTCTGGTGGCTTTGTTCCATGAATGCGCAGGCCGGGTAGTACCCAGCCTGCGCATTTGCGTTTCTGGCTGACAGGGGCGGCCACGCTCGCGCTGCACACTGCCGGCATCGCGGCGCGCCGCCACGACGTTCCCATCACAGCCAGCGCATCCAGCTCGGCATAAAGGCAGGTTCCCCATGCATGCACCACGCTCATTCAACTCCGCGCGCGCCGCATCTTCGGTGCCCCGCTGGTCCGCCGTGGCTCTGGGCTGCGCCCTGGCTGCCATGCTGGCGGGTTGCGGAGACACGGCGCAATTGCCGCCCGAAGCCGGCATCGGCGCGTCGCCCACGCTGCCCGAGCCCAACAAAACCTTGATCCCCACCGTTCACATCGCGCCGGCCAAGGGCTGGCCCGACGGCATGTTGCCCACGCCCATGGCCGGCACGCAGGTCACCGCGCTGGCGAAGGGACTGGACCACCCGCGCTGGGTGTACGTGCTGCCCAATGGCGATGTGCTGGTGGCGGAGAGCAACACGCCCGCCAAACCCAAGGAAGACCAGGGGCTCGTGAAGAACGTGCGCAACTGGGTCATGGGCAAGGTCATGGGCCGCGCAGGCTCTGGCGCGCCGTCGGCCGACCGCATCACCTTGCTGCGCGATACCGACGGCGATGGCGTGGCGGAAACGCGCAGCGTCTTCCTGCAGGGGCTGCATTCGCCATTTGGCATGGCGCTGGTGGGCAACGATTTCTACGTGGCCAACACCGACGCAGTGGTGCGCTTTCCGTACACCGCGGGCCAGACGGCCATCACCACCGCAGCCACGAAGGTGGTGGACCTGCCGGGCCTGCCGTTCAACCACCACTGGACGAAGAACCTTATCGCCAGTCCGGACGGGCGCAAGCTCTACGTCACGGTCGGCTCCAACAGCAACGTGGCGGAAAACGGCATCGAAGCCGAAGAAGGCCGCGCCGCGATCTGGGAGGTGGACCGTGCGAGCGGCGCCCACCGTATCTTCGCCAGCGGCCTGCGCAACCCCAACGGCATGGGCTGGGCACCAGGCACCGGCGCGTTGTGGACGGTGGTGAACGAGCGCGATGAGATCGGCAGCGATCTCGTGCCCGATTACCTCACCTCGGTGAAAGACGGCGCCTTCTACGGCTGGCCCTACAGCTACTACGGCCAGCACGTCGACGTGCGCGTGCAGCCGCCCCAGCCGGAGAAGGTGGCGAAAGCCGTGGTGCCCGACTACGCGCTCGGAAGCCATGTGGCGCCGTTGGGGCTGGTCTTCACGGGCCCGCCATCGGCGACCGGCAAGGGTTTGCCGCCGCAACTCGCGAACGGCGCCTTCGTCGGCCTGCACGGCTCGTGGAACCGCAAGCCGCGCAGCGGCTACAAGGTGGTCTTCGTGCCGTTCGACAACGGCCAGCCCAAGGGCATGCCGGTCGATGTGCTGACCGGATTCCTCAGCCAGGACGGCGATGCCTACGGGCGCCCGGTGGGCGTTGCGGTCGATCAGCGCGGTGGATTGCTGGTGGCCGACGATGTGGGCAACACCGTCTGGCGGGTGAGCGCGCAGGCCGCGAAATAACGGTGCACCCGTTCGGCATCAGCCATCCACCGAATCCACCAGATCGGTCTGGAACGTGCCGGGCATGACGACTTCCAGCATCTCGATGTCCTCGCTGTGGCCCAGTTCACGGTGGCGGATGCCGGGCGGCTGATAAACGCACGAACCCGCCTCCAGCCGCACGGCGCCCTGGCCCTCGTACTCGAATTCGATCCAGCCTTTGAGGATGTAGACCAGTTGGAACGTGGTGTGGTGCCGATGCGGCTGGCTCGAAAACTCGGCGCCCGCGGCGGAACGGATCACATGCGCCACCACCTGGCCGCCGGTGGCTTGCTGAATGCCGAGGTCCCGGTACTCGAAGAACGAACGCAGGCCGCGCTCGAACGTGGCGTCGGCCGCGTGCGTGGCGACGAAGGCCGTTGCGGGATGGGCGGGGGGACCCGTGGTGTCGATGTCGGTGCGGGTGGTGGTGTCCATCGCGGTTCGTCTCCTTTGGCGTGCGGTCAACGCCAGTTGGGGTGGATCGTCAGTTCGGCTGGGAACATGTTGATGTACTGCACCAGCCGGGGCAGGGTGCCGCGGTTCGGGCTGGCCCCGTGGGGCAGGGCTTGGTGCCAGATGACCAGGTCACCCGCACCCGCACCGATGGGCCGTGCGCCCAGCGCCGAGAAGTCCTGGCGGCGCGGGTCTTCGCCGGGCGGCAGGCTGGCCAGCCAGTCGCCCACCGTGCGGTGAAAGCCCGGCACGACGGTGAGCGCGCCTTGTTCGGGCGGGGTATCGGTCAGGTACAGGATGCCCTGCGTGCTGAACGGAATGGGCTGCGCGAGGCTCACGTCCCAGTGCAGGCCTTGCCCGCCATACGGGTGGCCCGGACGCTCGGGCACGTTGAAGCCGCAGCGGTCGGTGGTGCGCCACAGGTCGGCCGTGCCCCACAACTGCGCAAACGCTTTGTGAATGCGCAGCGACCGACGGTTGCGCTCGAAAGCCGGGTGCTGGAAGCGCTGAACCATGATGTTGCGCGGCGCCTTGGCATACCAGGACTCCACCTCCTGCGGCAACGCGCCCACGCTGTCCCAGACGGCCTGCGCGGCTGCGGCGCTGTCGGCGGCAGCCACTGCCTGGCGCACGACGACGAATCCGTGCTCGTCCCAGAAGGCCAGGTCGTCGGCATCGAGCACCGGCGCTGCGGCATCGATCTGCGCGTGCAGTTGCGCGACGGTTTCCGGTACCGGGCCGCCGTCCACCAGGGCCTGGATGCGGGCGACCGTGCTGGCATCGGGCTGGCCGGCCGTGCGCACGATCCACTCTTCGAAAGTGGCGAAATCCGGGGCCTCGCGCAGCGCGTACTGCATCGTTTGCTCCAGGCCCACGCCGAGGGCGCCGAGCACGATCTGCGTGCGGTGCGACTCGTTATCGCCATCGACATTGCGGCCCGCTCGCGCCGCCATCCAACGGGACCAGCAGCGCTTGAGATAGGGCACCTGCAGGGCGCCGCGTTCCGAGGCGTCGCAGAGAGAATCGGTGGAGGTCAGGGTGGGAAGCGACATGCTGTGATGGTCGACAGAGCGAAAGAGGGGAAACGCCGAATGGCGTGGGACGTTTTTAGCGCTTTCCTTTTTATCAGGCACTGCCGCGCCATCCAACCGTTCAATCCCGAGGTCGGAGGACGAAACTGGACCGACGACTTTCAGGCGTGCGCCAGGGCCACGCCGCCGGCCAGGCGCTCGTGTACCGCACGCTGCATGGCGGGTGGTGCCTGCAGCAGATGCTTCGGCCATTCGCGCTTCGCCAGCTGTACTTGTTCGCGCAGCAGCGCCAGGTGGCGGGGTGCCCGCAGCAGGCCTGCGGACTTGATCAATGCCTCCATGTCGTCCCACGAGAAAGCCCGCAGCGTGCGGTCGATGGCCCGGTTCACCGCGTATTGGTTTTCGGGCGTGCCTTCGAAGAAAGCGGCCACGCAGACGGGGTCGTACAGCGGCGCCAGTTGGGGTGCGTGCCCGTCCGGATAGACGAGCGCCCAGTTCTTCAGGTGCGCGTCGGTGTTGCCCATCAGGATGAAGGCGAGCATGCGGGACAGGAATTCGCGGGTGTCCTGGACCGGTTGGTGGCTCAGGCGGTCGAGCACGCGCAGCATGGTGGCGTAGTCCTGGACGATGCCCTTGCCGTACTTCTGCCGCGGTGCGTAGCCGAGCACCTGGTTGAATTCCTCCATGTGCACCCGCTCGCCACCGGGCAGGTGATCGAAGCGCTGCACGGCCAGGATGTCGTCGAATGGCACGGCTTCCGGCAGTTCGGCATCGGCACGGGTGACGATGCTCGCCTCGGCGCAGTGCAGTCCCAGCGCTTTGCACAACTGGTAGCCGGCATATTCGTTTGCCACCAGGTCGGGGTGGGCGGTGGTGGGCAGTTTCAGGATCACGCTGCCGGCGGCGCCCTTGCGCTGCACGCGGTAGCGCCGGCCTTCCTGGACAGCGCTGAATTTGGTGACCACGCCGGGCAGGGACGCTGCGTCTTCCACCGGGTATTCGACGAAGCCGGGCTCCAGCACATCCAGACCCTGGGTGGTGTGCCAATGGCGGACCACGTCGGGCACGCCTTCCTGCGCGGGCACGGGTTCGACTTCCAGCGCCCCCATCAGGTCGCGGCCGGCGGCGGCCAGCAGTTCGAACTCGTCGTCCGGGCTGCAGCGGCGCTCCCGGGCCAGGCGCTCGCGGTTATGCCCTTCGGGCAGCAGATTCTGAAAGTACACCGGCCAGCGTCCATCGGTGCGCACCAGCCGGCTGTCGCGCGCCGAGGCCAGGATCTGCCGTGTGGCGGCTTCGGTATCGCCGCGGTAGCTGAGCGAAAGGGTGGGGCGCCCGGGGTCGTCGATGTAGCTTTCGTCGAACGACACCCGCAGGATGTCCCCGTATTGGGACAGGTAGCCGATCGGCAGGCGGCCACCGCCTTGGCTCGCCGGGCGGTGCAGGTACAGGCGCAGGTAGCGGATGGATGTGCTCATGGCGGCTCAGCCGGTCAGCACGTCAACTCTCTGTGCGAAGGCGGTCGATGACCGAGGGGGGGGCATCCACGCCCTCGGGTTGCCCCAGGAATTTGCCGCCCGCCTGGATGAAGGCCTGCAGGCTGGGCCGCAGGCTGCTGGGGACGGCGATGATGTCCATGCCCAGAACCCGTGCCATTTCGGCCAGGGTCGAATAGCGGGGGTCCAGGTCGCCAGCTTCCGTGCGCTGCACGGTCATGCGCGACAGGCCGGCCTGTTCCGCCAACTGGGCCTGCGTGAGATGGCCGGCTTTGCGGGCAAGTGCCAGACTCTGGATCAGATCGTTGTTCATGATCTTATTTATACTCTTTTTTAAGAAAAAGTATATTTTAAGTATCATTTATTTCGATGGATCGAATTTTTCACCGCTCAGGCGGTTAGCGGTTCCGTCTGTATCGCTCCGAAACCGCCGTTTTCGCCCCTTCGGGCGAAGAACCTCAAGCGAAGGTGTTGACCTGGGTGCCCAGAGCACCGGAGGTCGCCAGGCCCGGCTGAGGCATCGACTGCTTCATGGAGTCGATCAGCAGGGCGGCCGAGGCTTCTTGCGTATCCAGGGCTTTTTTCAGCACCCGGATGTTCAGCGCATCGGAGTTCTTCTGGCTGGCCATGGCCGTGGCGGTGTTGACGACGGACTGGGAAAGCGAGACATCCATGGAAAGCTCCTGCAAGGCCCCCAAGGGCGGGGCGGGGTGAGGGAAAAGATCCCTTCTTTTCGGCAGCCGAGCCCGGAACTGAAGCCCGGGGCTGCTGAGTATCTTCAATCGAGCGCGCTGGCTCCATAGGCGGAGCAGGCGGACAGGTCCGAATCGCTGGCCCGGGGCAGGTGCGACGCCGCATCGCGCAGCGCCGTGCGCAGACCTTCTTCCAGGACCGGGTGGTAGAACGGCATGCGCAGCATGTCCTGCACGGTGAGCGACCGGTCGATGGCGAGCGCCATCAAATGCGCCATGTGCTCGCCGCTGGGCGCGCACATTTCCGCACCCAGGATCCGGCCGGTGCCTTGCTCCGCATAGACCTTCAGGCGCCCGTGGTTGTGCTGAGCGGCACGCGCGCGGCCCTGGCGGGAAAAGTCCACCGAACCGGTCACGAAGTCGCCTTTTTTCAAGTCCTTCCAGCGGCTGCCGACCACCGCCGCATTCGGCTGGGTGAACACGATGGAAAGGGGCGTGCGCCGGCGAAAGCCCTGCGGCTCGGCCGCGACCGCATTCAGGGCGGCGATATGCCCTTCGTCCGAGGCTTCGTGCAAGAGAGGCCGGCGGTCGTCGGCGTCGCCGGCCATGAACACGGGCAGGTTGCCGATCTGCATGCTGCGCGCATCCACGGGCGGCTTGCCATGCTCGTCCAGCTCCACGCCCAGCGTGTCCAGGCCCAGGTGTTCGAGGTTGGGGCGCCGGCCCAGGGCAGCAAGCACCTGGTCCACGACCACCGTTGCACTGCCGTTGCTCACTTCGATCCCGCCGGGCACTTCGCGCAGTCGGGCCTCGTCGCCCACGTTGACGACGAACTCTTCTTTCAAGAGCGCCTGCAGCGTTTCGTTGATGTCGGGGTCGGACACGCCTGCCAGGGACGGGCCGGTCGAAAACGCCGCCACTTCCACCCCCAGCCGCGAAAGCGCCTGCGCCAGTTCGGCGCCCAGGGGCCCCAGCCCGATGACGGCGATGCGCGGTCCCAGCGTGGGTTGCTCGAACAGGGTGTCGGTGGTCAGAATGCGATCGCCGAAGGCCAGCCATTCTTCCGGAATGATGGGCCGGGAACCGGTGGCGATGATGATGCTGCGCGCCTCGTAGGTCTGGCCGCCGACCTCCACCGTGTTCGGGCCCTGCAGTCGCGCACGGCCCGAAATGCCTTGCTTGCCGACCGCCGAAGCCTTCTCGGTGCCCGCTACGAAGTCGTCGCGCAATGCACGCACCCGCCGCAGAACGGCCGGCATATCGACCGTGAGGCCATCCTTGCCGCGAATGCCGAAGGTCTCGAACGCAAGCCGGCGGTGGTAGGCATTGGCTGCCTCGATCAGCATCTTGGAAGGCATGCAGCCCACGCGTGCGCAAGTGGTGCCCCAGGGCCCGTCGTTGACGATCAGTACACGGTCGGTGCGCTTGCGCACTTCGCGCAATGCAGCCAGTCCGGCCGATCCTGCGCCGATGATGATGGCGTCCAGGGGTTGGCTCATGGGTCGGTCTCCTCGGCTATTGGGAAGGCCCGAGTGTCCCCCGCGCCGGACGGCAGGGGCTGTAGGTGCAGGGCACTTTCGGCTGAGCAGCTAGGGAGCGGTCCAGCCGATGCGCCCCTGGCAGGCATCGTTCAGCCGTTGCACGAACCCCTCAGCCGCCGGCTGCGGCAGCTGAATTTGCAGGGTGACTTGCGACCCGTGTGCGACCTCGCCCAGCGTGGCGCCCGCAGCGTCGATCTCGCGGCGGACCAGGCCCTCCAGCGCGTAGGGCACCTCGCAACGCAGTGCCACCATGCGCTGCAGCGGCACCTTGTCCGCCTGCAGCAAGGCCTGCGCGATGGCGTCGGTATAGGCCCGGACCAATCCTCCCGCACCCAGCTTGACGCCCCCGAAGTAGCGCACCACCGTGGCCAGCACGCCTTCCAGATCCTGGTGGCGCAGCACCTCCAGCATCGGCCTGCCGGCCGTGCCGCCGGGCTCGCCGTCGTCCACCGCAGCCGATTGGCCACCCGCCAGCAAGGCCCAGCAGATGTGGGCTGCGCCCGGGTGCGCCTTCCACATCGCGTCGACCGTCGCCTGGGCCGAGGCACGGTCGGCCATGGGCTGCACGCAGCCGATGAAACGGCTCTTCTTGATGACGAGTTCGCTGTGGACGGGGTTTCGCACGGTGCTGGGCATGGGGCGACGGAGCTTACTGCACGCACGCACCTCGCCCGGTACGCAGGCGGCCCGTTTGCCAAGAGAAGTGGCGCCGATGGTCTGGTGCATTCGCAAACGCTTGACGCACCTCAAGGCCTGGGCGGCAAGCCCTGCGTACGCTTCCATCCATCGAGCCATTACGGGCTCAAGTCCAAATTTTTAAGGAGAAAAACCATGGCCATCGCCACAAACCGCCTGAAATTCGCCGCACTCGCTCTGGTGCTGGCATCCGGCCCCACCTGGGCCGCTGACTGCACGGCCGAAATCGAGGGCAACGATGCGATGCAATTCAACAAAGCGACGCTCGCCGTGCCACAAAGCTGCAAGCAGTTCACCGTCAAGCTCAAGCACGTGGGCAAGCTGCCCAAGACCGCCATGGGCCACAACTGGGTGCTGACCAAAGCTGCCGACCTGCAGCCCGTGGCCACGGACGGGATCGCCGCCGGGGTTGCCAAGAACTACGTGAAGGATGGCGATGCCCGCGTGATCGCGCACACCAAGATCGTGGGCGGCGGCGAGAGCGATTCGGTGACGTTTTCCACCCAGGCGCTCAAAGCCGGCGAGTCGTATGCCTACTTCTGCTCGTTCCCCGGCCACTCCGCGCTGATGAAGGGCACGCTGACGCTGGCCAAATAAATAGCCAATAAGCAACACCCGGCAAGCGGCTGCAGGTTGGCCGAGTTTGAAGCCGTGCCTGACGCGAAACCGTCATGCCGCTGCCATACGCTGGCGGTACCCCGTGCATGAAAGGAACCGCCATGCTTGCCGCCGCGCTGACCCACGTTCTGAACGCCATGGCCTTGCCGCCCGCCACCGACGGCATCGACCTGACACCCCGCGGTGAGGGCGCCTGGCAACTGGCGGGCCCTGCGTGGGGCCTGGAGTTGCACTCTCCCTATGGCGACCCTCCGGCCCCGGATCTGGACCAGCGCGTGCGGGCTTCCGGAGAGTGGTGAGGCGGGCAGGGGATGAGTGCAAAAGGCGGGCTGTCATAGCGGACAGCACCGCACTTGAAGACGCCGCCCTCGGAGGAAATACGGTCGCGGGCCGGGCAAGCCTTGGCCCTTTTTTCGACATGGAAGGCCCGAGCGCCTAAAATCGCGGCTCCCCCACGCCCTGCCTTCCATGAACGCCCCCGTTGACGTTTCTTTTTTCGCGCGCGCCGCGAAGCCGCTGACCAGCTATCGCCCGTATTGGGCGAAACGCTTCGGCACGGCCCCGTTCCTGCCCATGAGCCGCACCGAGATGGAGCGCCTCGGCTGGGACAGCTGCGACGTGATCCTCGTCACCGGCGATGCCTATGTGGACCACCCCAGCTTCGGCATGGCGGTGATCGGCCGCACGCTGGAGGCGCAGGGCTTTCGCGTGGGCATCATCGCTCAGCCCGACTGGCAGAGCGCCGACGCCTTCAAGGCGCTGGGCCGCCCGAACCTGTTCTGGGGCGTGACGGCCGGCAATATGGATTCGATGATCAACCGGTACACCGCCGACCGGAAGATCCGCAGCGACGACGCCTACACCCCCGGCGACGTGGGCGGCAAGCGCCCCGACCGCGCGGCCATCGTGTACAGCCAGCGCTGTCGCGAAGCCTACAAAGATGTGCCCATCATCCTGGGCGGCATCGAAGGCAGCCTGCGCCGCATCGCCCACTACGACTACTGGAGCGACAAGGTACGCCGCTCCATCGTGGTGGACGCCAAATGCGATCTGCTGCTGTACGGCAATGCTGAGCGTGCGCTGGTCGAGGTGGCCCACCGCCTGGCCGCCCGCGAGCCGGTGGAGCAGATCACCGACGTGCGCGGCACCGCGTTCGTCCGCCGGCCCGACGACGAGACCGGCCAGGGCTGGTTCGAGATCGACTCCACCAGCGTGGATGAGCCCGGCCGCGTCGAGGCGCACGTCAACCCCTACATGACGACCAGCGAGCAGGCCGCCGCGCAAGGCACGACCTGCAGCAAGGAAGATGCTCCTGATTCGATAGCTGCCACCGCAGGTGACACTGGCGCTGGCGGCCAAAATGGCTCAAGGTCTGCTGTCGAGGCCAACCCCGCCATCCAGCCCATGCTGTTCGTGGCGAACCCGGCCCTCAAGGCCAAGCTCAAGGTACCGCCGCGCGATCGCAGCGTGATCCGGCTGCCCAGCTACGAGCAGGTTCGGAGCGACCCGGTGCTGTATGCCCACGCCAACCGTGTGCTGCACCTGGAAACCAACCCCGGCAACGCCCGCGCCCTGGTGCAGGCCCACGGCGAAGGCGTGACGGCACGCGACGTGTGGATCAACCCGCCGCCCATCCCGCTCACCACGGCCGAGATGGACTACGTGTTCGACCTGCACTACGCCCGCGGACCGCACCCAAGCTATGCCGACGAGAACGGCAGCCACGACGGCGCGACCAAGATCCCCGCGTGGGAAATGATTCGTTTCAGCGTGAACATCATGCGCGGCTGCTTCGGCGGCTGTACCTTCTGCTCGATCACCGAGCACGAGGGCCGCATCATCCAGAGCCGCTCGGAGGATTCGATCATTCAGGAGATCGAGGACATCCGCGACAAGGTGAGCGGCTTCACCGGCACCATCTCCGACCTGGGCGGGCCCACCGCCAACATGTACCGCCTGGGCTGCAAGAGCCCCGAGATCGAGGCCGCCTGCCGCAAGCCCAGTTGCGTGTACCCCGGCATCTGCCAGAACCTCACCACCGACCACGGCCCGCTGATCAAGATCTACCGCCGCGGCCGTGCGCTCAAGGGCATCAAGAAGATCCTGATCGGCTCGGGACTGCGCTACGACCTGGCCGTGAAGTCGCCCGAATATGTGAAAGAACTGGTGCAGCACCACGTGGGCGGCTACCTCAAGATCGCGCCCGAGCACACCGAGCAGGGCCCGCTCACCAAGATGATGAAGCCGGGCATCGGCAGCTATGACAAGTTCAAGCAGATGTTCGAGAAGTTCAGCGAAGAGGCGGGCAAGAAGCAGTTTCTGATCCCGTACTTCATTGCCGCGCATCCGGGCACCAGCGACGAGGACATGATGCACCTCGCCATCTGGCTCAAGAAGAACGGTTTCCGCGCCGACCAGGTGCAGACCTTCTACCCGAGCCCGATGGCCACGGCCACGGCCATGTACCACAGCAACAAGAACCCGCTGCGCAAGATCACGCGCGACAGCGAGACGGTGGACATCGTGCGCGGCGACAAGCGCCGGCGCCTGCACAAGGCTTTCCTGCGTTACCACGATCCCAACAACTGGCCGCTGCTGCGCGATGCGCTGAAGGCCATGGGGCGCGCCGACCTCATCGGCAATGGCAAGCATCACCTGATCCCGACGTTCCAGCCGATGACGGATGGCAGCTACCAGAGCGCGCGCCGCAAGAACAGCACCGTCGCTCCTGTGGCGGCGGCATCCCGCAAGATCGTGCCCGGCAAGGGCACGGTGGCCAAGGCGGCACAACCCGTGGCCGGCCGCATGCTGACCCAGCACACCGGCCTGCCTCCGCGCGCTGGCCTAGCCGGCAAGCCCACCGGCGGGGTCCCGTCCGGCAAAGCGTTCCGAAAGGGGCGCTGACCGCTCTGGCGGCTCGTCCCCAGGCAATGGGGGCGGCGCATGCGGCATGGGTTCCGGCCGGGCGATGGCGTGGCCCTGGGCGTAGTCCACGCCCATGGCACGCAAGCCTTCCAGGATGGCCGGGGTTTCGGCGAACTCGGCGATCGTCCGCTTGCCCATCACGTGGCCGATGTGGTTGATCATCTCCACCATGGCGCGATTGGCGGGGTCTTCCAGCATGTCGCGCACCAATGCACCGTCGATCTTCAAATAGTCCACGGGCAGGTGGCGCAGGTACGTGAACGACGACATGCCCGAGCCGAAATCGTCCAGCGCGAAGTGGCAGCCTTGCTGCTTCAGTTCGCGAATCAGGTGAATGGCGTTGGGCAGGTAGGCGATGGCGGCGGTTTCGGTCACCTCGAAGCACAGCTGGTCGGCCGGCACGCGGTGGTAGGCCATCTGCTCGCGCAGATAGGCCAGCAGGCTCTCGTCGCCCACGCTCATGCCGGACAGGTTGATGGCACACAGCGTGATGGGCCTGGCGTCCGGCTGCAGCCGGCGCGCCGCCAGCGCGGCGAACGTGTGCTCGACCACCCAGCGGTCCAGCGCCTGCGCCAGGCCGAACCGCTCCGCCGCCGGCACGAACTCCCCGGGCGAGATGGCCTGTCCGCCGTCGCCTTGCATCCGTAGAAGTACTTCCACATGCAGGCTGCCATCGGCCGGCGTTCGCAGCGGGGCGATCTCCTGCATGTACAGCTGAAAGCGGTTTTGCTCCAGCGCCTGCCGGATGCGCTGCACCCAGTGCATGTCGTCCAGGTGGCGCGACATCGCGGCGTCTTGCGACTGGTAGACATACACCGTGTTGCGCCCACGCTCCTTGGCGCCGTAGCAGGCCATGTCCGCCACGCGCAGCACCTCCTGCAGGCTGGTGAGGTCGGCCGTCAGGTGCACCAGGCCGATGCTCAGGCCCGTGCGCAGCGTGCGTGGGCCCCAGGCCAGCCGCAGTTCCTGCGCGTGGTGGCGAATCTGCTCGGCGATCTGCTCGGCCACCTGCGGCGGGCAGCCCTGCAGCAGCACGCCGAACTCGTCGCCGCCCAGCCGCGCCAGCGTGTCGCCTTCGCGCAGGCCCCGCTGCAGCATGCGGCAGACCTCGAGCAGCATCTCGTCGCCCGCCGGGTGGCCGCAGGTGTCGTTGATCACCTTGAACTGGTCCAGATCGATGTACAGCAGCGCGCCGGCCACTTCGGACGACCGGGGCCGCGCCAGCAGCTGTGCGAGCCGGCGCTCGAACTCACGGCGGTTCACCAGTCCGGTCAGCGTGTCGTGGCTGGCCTGCCAGGCGAGTTGCTCCAGGTATTGCTGCTCGCGCGTCACGTCGTGCAGCACCAGCACGGCGCCGGCCAGCTGCCCCTGGTTCATCAGCGGCGAGCCCACCAGCGTGACGGGCACGGTGCTGGCGTCGGGCCGCACGATGCGGTGCGGGCGCTCGTCGTGTTGTGCCGAGCTGCCGTGCAGTGCGCGCTCCAGCAGCTGTGCGGTGCTTTGCAGGCTGGCGGGCACACCGGCGAGTGCGCCGCCAATGCCATCGCTGCCATCGCCATCGCTCTGCAGTTCGCGCTGGCCGACGTGCAGCAGTTCGGCCAGGGGCATGCCGATGCTGGCTTCGCGGGTGCGGGCCAGCAGGCTTTCCGCTGCGGGGTTCATGTAGCGCACGTTGCCGTGCAAATCCGTGGTGACGATGCCGTCGCCGATGGCGGCCAGCGTGGTGCGCGCCTGCTCACGCTCGGCCTCCAGCGTGGCCTCGACCTGCCGGCGCTGGCCCATCAGCTGGCGTGTGTGGGCCACCGTGAGCGCGATCAGCGCGGCGACCGTGGCCACGTTCAGCCACAGCAGCCAGCCCATGATGCGCCGCGAGCTTTCCCCCATGGATGCGCTGAAATCGGTGGCCGCCGGCGTCACGCCCACGTCGATCTCGTCCACCTGCCGCTGCCAGCGCTGCGCCATCTCCGGCGTGACCCCGCCGGCCATGTAGCCCGCGCGGATCTCGCGCGACAGTGCGTCCAGCCGCAGCAGGTATTCGTCGCCCTGCATCCAGTGCTGGATCGGCTCGCGCAGGACTTCGTAGTCGCGAAACAGGTGCAGCATCCAGATCAGCCCGGTGACGTCGCTGGGGTGGTTGCCGCCGCGCAGAAAAGCGTCGCGGGCGCCTGCCAGATCAGGGTCCGGCGCTTCGATCATCAGGCGCGCCTCGCGGTCGGCCATGGGGATCTGCAGCGCCTGGTGGAACTGCTCGTACATCCGGCCCTCGCCGGCGGCCACGTACTGGCCGAGATGGTGGATGGCGTCTTTCTGGCCCTTGGTCCATTGGCTTTCGCCAGCCACGAAGGCACGCACCGTGGACAGCACGTACAGGCTGCCGGAGGCCACGATGGCCTGAAGGATCAGGATGGCGATGAAAGGCCCGGTGAGGCCGGACGTCCAGGGGCGCCGACGTGGACCTTGCGGTGTGCGCGGCGCATCCATGCGGTCACCGGGGGCCGGCATGGCGGCTGAAGGTGAGCCGCCGGAGAATGGCCGCAGCAGGCGCTACCTCTGCGCAGGGAAAGCATCCGGCAGACGAAGCGGGAAGACAGGCCATGGCCGCACTATATCGGCAGGGGCGGCAAAGGCCAATGCGGCCAAACCCCCGAACGCCGTGCGGCGCGGGGGCAGGGCGCCCCCGCATCGGCCGAGTCTCAAGGGATGGGTTGCGGGATCAGGTCTTCGATGATGAGCCGGCGGTAGTAGAACGCGGCTTCGGCGCCGTGCGGCTCCAGAGCCGCCTGCAGGGTTTCGGCATCGTCATCGTCGCCGGCCTTCACCAGCAGGCCGTGGTGCCCGGCGGAGGCCAGGTCCGAGATGCGGCGCACGATGACGCCTTCGGCGCCCACCGAGGGCAATGGGGTGTCGGCATTGCCCAGCGTGCGCACGATGTGCTGAAGGATCGCATCGGGCGTGGCGTGGGCGATGTCGCTGCGCTCGCCGCTGGCCGAAAGCGCCTCGGCGGCATCCCTCGCGTGGGCCTCGTCGGGGAAGAGGGCGAAGACATAGCCGGTGGGGTAGAAGGTTCCGGCCGAGGACGTCATGTCCGGGTCGAGGACGAAGGGCTTCATGGATTTCCTCTCGCTGTGGATTCAGCGCCCATTGGGCCTTTGCCCTGGTGGCCGCGCTGTAGGGCAGGGCTAGGCCGGGGTGTCGGACGCATCCCAGTCGATCAAGTGCGGCTCAGCCAGGTCATTGATCAAAAAGGCCTCCAGCGCAATCAATACGGCGGTGTATTGCTATTAAAAGTGTAGCAACAGGGCGCCTTGCCAGAAAAGCACGGCCACCAGCGCAACGCAGTGCACAACCACCGTGCCCCAGTACGCAGAGCGGAACGATGCCTTGCTCGACTTGTGCCGCAGCCATTGCTGCGCCCACCACGCGGCCGGCCAACCGCCCAGCACGGCCAGCAGGTGCAGGCGCTTTTCGCTGGTGCGCCGCCCGCCGTTCTGCGCCGCGGCCTTGTCGGTCGCATACACGGCGAATGTGACCAGATTGAGGCCGGCCAGGGCCCCGAGCCACCACATCGGCAGCCGGTGCGACCACGCGCCCCACGCCAGCAGGGCGAGCCATCCGGCCATCAGCATCAAAGCCAGTGTTCCGCCCCGAGGTGCGGGTCTTTCCGCGGTGCGCGGGCGGCCAGAAGCGGTTGGCGTGCGGCGGCCTGTGTCACGGCGCGGGCCCTCTTGGGATGGCTTGCCGGCCCTGGCCTGCGATGGCCTGTGACCGGACGATGGCTGCGAGGGGGCGCGCGGCAGATCGGGCCGCGCACGTGGCTGCGCCGTCGAAGCCGCGGCACGCACGGCCATGGCCCGCGGCCCTTTGCCGCCCACGTGAATCTCCTCGTACACGACGGCCATGCCGGCCGTGGGCACTGCAAAACCTTGCAGGTCGCGCGCGTGGAAGAACACATCAACGCCGGTGTCGCCGCTGCGGATGAAGCCAAAACCGCGCGTGGCGTCCCAGCGCAGGACCGTGCCTTGCTTCTGCACGGGTCAGTCCAGCGTGTGCAGAGGAACGTCCTCGCGCACGGCGAGGCTGTCGAGTGCGGCACGGGTCTGTTTTTGCAAAAACGCCGCGATGCCTGCATGGGTGTCTGGCAACCGAGGGTCGGTGCCAGGGGGCAGGCCGGCCGCCGAAATCAGTCGCGCGAAGAAATGCGGCTCCAGCGCCGCCACCGCCACCCGCCCGTCCACGTACGCATAGACGCGATAGCCCGCATGCGCACCGCCCACGTCGCCAGCGGGCAGGGTCAGGCCCCAGTCGCGCGGCTGGGCAAGCCACGCCGCGGCGTCCGACAAGGCGATGTCGATGCAGGCGCCCTGGCCCGACGCGGCGCGCGCCAGTTGCACTTGCAACACCGCTTCGCTGGCCATCAGCGCACCGCCCATGTCGGCGTAGAGGGTCGGGGGCAGGGCGGTGCCGGTGACCAAGCCCACGTCCGCCAGATAGGTGAGGTCATGCCCGGGCTCTTCGGCGCGGGCGCCGGGCGCGCCGACGATGCGCACCATCGACAACTGCGGGTAGCGCGCCTGCAGCGCCTCCCAGCTCAGCCCGAGCTTGGCCAGCGCCGAGGGGCGAAAGGAAGTGATGAGCACATCGGCGCGCTCCAATTCGGCCTGCAGCAGGGCCTGGCCGTCGTCTGTCTTGAGATGCGCCTGCAGCACCCGGACCTGTTCGTGCATCGCCGCGTAGGCCGGCGGGCTGTACAGCGCCATCGGGTCCGCGCTGACGTGGCCTTCCGGGGGCAGCGGTTCGAGCTTGGTGCACGCGGCTCCCAGACGCTGGCAGCGCAGCAGGGCGGCGGGACCCGGCAGGTTCAAAGCCAGGCTCAGGATGCGCACACCCCGCAGGGGCAGCAGATTCGAAGACGTCATGGGCGGCGAATGAAAAGGTAAGGACGGTCGATGAAGGGATGAAACAATGCGCAAGCCAGCAGGGCTGATCGCGCGGCGATCCGCAGGAACTTCGCACCGCGGTGCTGCTCCGTCTGTGCGGTTATACAAAATTAAACACCTTCACTTCCGTATGCAGCGCAGAACGTCCGTGGCCGCCCTGGCGGGTTTGGCCAGCCTTCCAGGAGTCTTCATGAGCCCTTTGTCCAGCGCTGCCAAGGCCAACGGGCTGCAATCGCTCAAGCCGTCGCCCCGCATGCCGGTGCTGTTCGTCGGCCACGGAAGCCCGATGAACGCCATCGAAGACAACGAGTGGCGCCGCGCCTGGCAGTCCATGGGCACCGAACTGCGGGCGCGAGGCACACCGCCGCAGTTGATCCTTTGTATCTCCGCGCACTGGCTGACGCGGGGTGGTTGGCAGATCACCGGCATGGCGTCGCCCCGCACGATTCACGACTTCGGCGGCTTTCCGCAAGCATTGTTCGACCAGCAATACCCGGCGCCGGGCGCACCGGTGGTTGCCGCTCGACTGGCGGGCGAGCTGAAATCGCCGGTCACCGGCAAGCCGTTGGCGGTGGATGCGAGCGAGTGGGGGCTCGACCACGGGGCCTGGTCCGTGCTGAAGCCGATGCTTCCGGCCGCCGACATTCCCGTGCTGCAGCTCAGCATGGACTACAGCCGCCCGCCGGCCGAGCACTATGCGCTGGGGCGCCAGTTGCGCGCGCTGCGCGAGCGCGGCGTGCTCATCGTGGGCAGCGGCAATATCGTGCACAACCTGCGGGTGACCCGCCGCGGCACCGCGCCCCACGAGGCATACGACTGGGCGACGGAGTTCGACACGGTGGTGCAAAACCAGATCAAGCAGGGCGATCTGGATGCGCTTCAGCACTTTCAGCGGCTGGGGCCGCTCGCGCAGCAAGCCCACCCGAGCCACGAGCACTACCTGCCGCTGCTGTACGCCGCCGCCGCGGTCGACGCCCGCGAAATGCCGAGGTTCTTCAACACCGGCTACCAGTCGGCCTCTATCTCGATGCGCTCGGTGTTGTGGGGGTAGCGGCAGTTTGCTATTATTTTTATAGCTACTCACCGGCGTTTTATATGCGCTGGAGGCCTCCAGGACCAATGATCGCCAGCGCGGCTCAGGCAGGCTTGCCTGTCGCCTCTTGAATCACGAGCCAGTTCCAGCGGTCGCGGTAGCTCTGTGCCTTGGCCTGGAAGAGCGGCAGATGCGGGCACTGTGGATTGGGCCGCAGGATGCCGGCATACAGTTCCTCCAGCCCGTACGGGGCATGAAGGACCGGCGTCTCGTCCGTGGCGCCGGGCTGCAGTCCCACGCAGGTGCAGGGCACCAGAAATCGCTCGATGCCATGGCGGGATGACCGCAGTTCGCTGTAGGGGTGGCCGAACCACTGCTCGTACCAGACGTGCACGCGGGCTTGGTTCTTGGCTTCCACGGTGATCGGCAGATCCGCGAAGAGGGCGGTCACCCGTGCCTGCACCTGTTGCTCAGCGGGCTCGGAAAGATCCGAGGCGTCGAAATAGAACAGGTCGTAGTCCTTGATGTGGGCCGTGGGCGGCAAGCCTGCCTGCAGGTTCCACACTGTCTGGAACAGGCAGCCCGCCACCAGCCACGCATCGGGCAATGCCAGAAGCGGCAAACGCTCCAGAATGGCCGCGTTGTACGGGTTCTGGAGCGTTTCGCTCACGAAGCGGCGCTGCAACGCCGCACCGGGATTCAATGGGTCATCCATTCACGTCTCGCGGGCCCAAGGCATCGAAAACCGTGGCCTGGGCCGGCGCTATGCGGCTCAGGCCGGGGCGGGTGGCGAAGCGGTAAGGGCGAGCGTCAGACCACCTTCGCAATCGATTGGCAGACGTAGTCGATGTTCTTGCTGTTGAGCGCAGCCACGCACATGCGGCCGGTGTCAGTGCCGTACACGCCGAACTCGCTGCGCAGGCGCACCATCTGGTCCTTGGACAGACCGGAGTAGCTGAACATGCCGATCTGGCTGGTGATGAACGACATGTCCTGCTTCACACCGGCAGCCTTCAGGCCGTCGACGAGCTTCTGGCGCATGGCCTTGATGCGCACGCGCATTTCGCCCAGTTCCTTTTCCCACAGCGCGCGCAACTCGGGGTTGCCGAGCACGGCCGCGACGACGGCGCCGCCATGGATGGGTGGGTTGGAGTAGTTGGTGCGAATGGCGATCTTGAGCTGGCTCAGCACGCGGCTGGCTTCTTCCTTGTCGGCGCACAGCACCGACAGGCCGCCCACGCGCTCACCGTACAGGCTGAAGCTCTTGCTGAACGAGGTGGAGACGAAGAAGTTGAGTCCGGCGGCCACGAATTTGCCGATCACCGCCCCGTCTTCGGCGATGCCGTGGCCGAAGCCCTGGTAGGCCATGTCCAGGAAAGGCGTCAGGCCCTTGGCCTTGACCACAGCGATGACCTGGTCCCACTGCTCGGCCGTGATGTCGTAGCCGGTCGGGTTGTGGCAGCAGGCATGCAGCACGACGATGGTGCCGGCTGCGGCCGCGTTCAGGCTGGCGAGCATGCCTTCGAAGTTCACGCCGCGCTTGGCCGCGTCGTAGTAGGCGTAGGAATCAACCACGAAGCCGGCGTTGGTGAACAGCGCGCGGTGGTTTTCCCAGCTCGGATCGGAAATCAGCACTTTCGCGTCGGGGCTGACCTTCTTCAGGAAGTCTGCGCCGATCTTGAGACCGCCCGTGCCGCCGATGGCCTGCACCGTGGCCACGCGGCCGGAGGTGACGGGCTCGCTGTCCGCACCGAACACCAGCGCCTTCACCGCGTTGTCATAGGCCACGATGCCGTCGATGGGCAGGTAGCCGCGCGCGGCCGGCTTTTCCATCATGGTCTTTTCGGCGGCCTGCACGCATTGCAGCAGGGGCAGCTTGCCGTTGTCGTCGAAATACACACCCACGCCCAGATTGACCTTGTTCGGGTTGGTGTCCGCGTTGTATTGCTCATTCAGACCCAGGATCGGGTCGCGGGGGGCCATTTCGACGGCGGTGAACAGAGACATTGAATAGTCCTTGGAGGTTGGAAATCTGACGTTGCGCCCCAAGCTGCGATAGGCTTTCGGGTCAACCGCAGATTTTAGCGGCCCACGCAAGCGGACCTCACACCATGCACCCAGTCATCTCAGAACCCGTGACCGGCCAGTTCGTCAGCTTCGCGGACTCGCCGTTCGAGCTGTATCAGCCCTATCCTCCGGCGGGCGACCAGCCCGAGGCCATCGAAAAGCTCGTGGAAGGCATCCAGGACGGCGAGGTCTTCCAGACCTTGCTGGGGGTGACGGGCTCCGGCAAGACATTCACCATGGCCAACGTGATCGCGCGAATGGGGCGTCCGGCCATCGTTTTCGCGCCGAACAAGACGCTGGCCGCCCAGCTCTACAGCGAGTTCCGCGAGTTCTTTCCGAAGAACGCCGTCGAGTACTTCGTGAGCTATTACGACTATTACCAACCGGAAGCCTATGTGCCGCAGCGGGACCTTTTCATCGAGAAGGACTCGGCGATCAACGAGCACATCGAGCAGATGCGGCTGTCGTGTACGAAGAGCCTGATGGAGCGCCGCGACGTGGTCATCGTGGCCACCGTATCGGCGATCTACGGTATTGGCGAGCCGGAGAGCTACCACCGCATGGTGATGACGCTGCGCGTGGGCGACAAGCTCAGCCAGCGCGACGTGATCGGGCAACTGATCCGGATGCAATACCAGCGCAACGAACAGGATTTCAGCCGAGGCAAGTTCCGCGTGCGCGGCGACACCATCGACGTGTTTCCGGCCGAGCATTCCGAGCTGGCCATCCGCATCGAGTTGTTCGATGACGAGATCGAAAGCCTGCAGCTGTTCGATCCGCTCACTGGCCGGGTCAAGCAGAAGATTCCGCGCTTCACGGTGTACCCAAGCAGCCATTACGTGACGCCCCGCGACAAGGTGCTCACGGCGGTGGAAACCATCAAGCTCGAACTGGCGGAGCGCCTGGGCCAGTTCGTGTCCGAAGGCAAGCTGGTGGAGGCCCAACGCCTGGAACAGCGCACGCGGTTCGATCTGGAAATGCTCAGCGAAGTGGGGCACTGCAAGGGCATCGAAAACTACACCCGCCACCTGTCGGGCGCTGCCCCGGGGGACCCGCCCAGCACCTTGACGGATTACCTGCCCAGCGACGCGCTGATGTTCCTGGACGAGAGCCACCAGATGATCGGCCAGCTCAACGCCATGTACAGCGGCGACCGCTCCCGGAAGACGACCCTGGTCGAGTACGGATTTCGCCTGCCGTCCGCGCTGGACAACCGGCCGCTCAAATTCGAAGAGTTCGAGACGCGCATGCGCCAGGTGATCTTCGTCTCGGCCACGCCAGCGGATTATGAAAAGACCCACTCCGGGCAGGTCGTGGACCAGGTGGTCCGGCCGACCGGACTGATCGACCCCGAGGTCGAGGTGCGCCCGGCTACGCATCAGGTGGACGACGTGCTGCAGGAGATCCGCATCCGCGTGGACAAGGGCGAGCGCGTACTGATCACGACGCTGACCAAGCGGATGGCCGAGCAACTGACGGATTACCTGAGCGACAACGGCGTCAAGGTGCGCTACCTGCACTCGGACATCGACACCGTCGAACGGGTGGAAATCATCCGCGACCTGCGGCTTGGGGCATTCGACGTGCTGGTGGGTATCAACCTGCTGCGTGAAGGCTTGGACATTCCTGAGGTGTCGCTCGTGGCGATCCTGGATGCCGACAAGGAAGGTTTCTTGCGTGCCGAGCGGAGTTTGATCCAGACGATTGGCCGCGCCGCCCGAAATTTGAATGGCAAGGCCATCTTGTATGCGGACCGTGTCACCGAGTCCATGAAAAAAGCCATCGGCGAAACGGAACGTCGGCGCATCAAGCAGATCGCACACAACGAAGAGAATGGAATTACGCCGCGGAGCATTGTCAAGCAGGTGCGAGACCTGATTGACGGGGTCTACAGCGAGAAAGCCGGCAAGGAAGCTGATCGGCTGGAGCAGGAATCGATGCGCCGGGCCCAGGTCGAAGACATGTCCGAAAAAGACGTAGCCCGGGAAATCAAGCGGCTCGAAAAGCTCATGCTCGAACATGCCCGGAACCTGGAATTCGAACAAGCTGCCCGTGTGCGTGACCAGTTGGGTCAGCTCAAGGCGCAGGCTTTTGGGGCGGCGGGTGGCGATCACGTCGCGTTGTAACGGCTGCGTTTGCGACGGCTGGGGGGAAAAGGTGACTGATGGGTTTTGTTACCCGACAAAAACAATAAGGATTTGTGCTATACTTGGGTGAAACACTCAACAAAACAGCCCAACGATGAAGGGCTCCCAAGTCTCAGCTTTTCAGGCGTGAGACACGGAGTTAGGGGCGGAGACGGTGCCTCAGGCGGCAATCATGTTGCCTCGGGGCGTTTCTATAACGGACAAGCCTGAAGACAAGGAGCTTGCGATGCGTCTCACTACCAAAGGCCGTTTTGCGGTCACCGCCATGATCGATCTGGCCCTGCGCCAGAACAATGGCCCCGTCACTCTGGCGGCAATCAGCCAGCGACAACAAATTTCGCTCTCGTACCTGGAGCAGCTGTTCGGCAAACTGCGCCGGCACGAACTCGTCGAGTCGACGCGTGGTCCAGGTGGCGGTTATACCCTGGCACGCAAGGCGGCAGACATCACCGTAGCAGACATCATTGTCTCTGTGGACGAGCCGATCGATGCAACGCAATGCGGTGGCAAGGAAAATTGCCTTGGCGAAGCGGGTCGTTGCATGACACACGAACTCTGGGCTTCGCTGAACCAGCGAATGGTCGAGTTCCTGGATTCTGTCACTCTCCAGAAGCTGGTGGACGATCAGTTGGCCAAGGGTGTGCAGATCGAAGACAAACCGGTGGTTCGTCGCGCAATTTCGACCACGCCTGTCGTCAAGCCTATTCGCGTCAACGCTCCCAATTCGGTTTTCGCATTGGGCAACGTGTTCGCCAAATCGTGATTGGATGCCCGGCCTGCGCCGGGCTATCACCACACGCCGGATTTTTGATTTCTGACTCTCGCCAGCCAGACACTTTACTGAGCCAGCCATGGACATGACCCCGCACTTTCCTATCTACCTCGACTACGGTGCCACCACGCCAGTGGACCCGCGGGTCGTGGATGCCATGATTCCTTGGTTGAGAGAGCATTTCGGCAATCCTGCATCGCGGAGCCATGCGTGGGGTTGGGAGGCTGAAGAAGCGGTCGAAAATGCCCGTGTTGAAGTCGCTCGATTGATCAATGCCGATCCCCGCGAAATTGTTTGGACAAGTGGCGCGACCGAGTCCAACAACCTTGCCATTAAAGGGGCAGGGCATTTCTACAAGGGCAAGGGCAAACACCTGATTACGGTGAAAACCGAGCACAAAGCTGTGCTGGACACCATGCGTGAGATGGAGCGTCAGGGTTTTGAAGTCACTTACCTTGACGTTCTGGAAAACGGTTTGCTCGATTTCGAAGTGCTCAAGGCCGCAATCCGCCCTGACACCATTTTGCTGAGCGTGATGTTCGTGAACAACGAAATCGGCGTGATTCAGGATCTGCCTGCCATTGGTGCACTGTGTCGTGAAAAAGGCGTCATCTTCCATGTTGACGCGGCACAGGCCTCGGGCAAGGTGGATATTGATCTGTCGACCCTGCCAGTGGACCTGATGAGCTTGGCTTCGCACAAGACCTATGGTCCTAAGGGCATCGGTGCTTTGTATGTACGCCGTAAACCGCGCGTGCGCCTGGAAGCGCAGATGCACGGCGGCGGGCATGAGCGCGGCATGCGTTCCGGCACCCTGCCTACGCACCAGATCGTTGGGATGGGAGAGGCGTTCCGTATTGCTCGTGAAGAGATGGCGCAAGATCTGGCAAAGGCCAAGGCATTGCAAAAGCGTCTTCTTGACGGCTTGCAGGACATTGAACAGGTGTTCGTCAATGGGGATATGGAGCGCCGCGTGCCCCACAACCTGAACATCAGTTTCAACTACGTCGAAGGCGAGTCGCTGATCATGGGTATCAAGGGATTGGCGGTTTCGTCCGGCTCTGCTTGCACTTCTGCCAGCCTCGAACCCAGCTATGTGCTGCGTGCGTTAGGGCGGAGCGACGAATTGGCTCACAGCAGTTTGCGCATGACCATTGGTCGCTTCACCACCGAAGAGGAAATTGACTACGCGGTGTCCACCATTCGCCATAACGTGGCGAAGTTGCGTGAGCTCAGCCCGTTGTGGGAAATGTACAAAGACGGCGTCGATATCAGCGCCATTCAATGGGCTGCGCACTGATCGCGTCGCACACCAGATTTAAGAGGTAAACATCATGGCTTATTCAGACAAAGTGATCGACCATTACGAGAATCCTCGCAATGTGGGCTCGTTCGACAAGGGTGATGATTCGGTGGGTACGGGCATGGTGGGCGCACCTGCCTGCGGTGACGTGATGAAACTGCAAATCAAGGTCAACCCAGAAACCGGCGTGATCGAAGATGCCCGCTTCAAAACTTACGGTTGCGGTTCTGCTATTGCTTCGTCTTCCCTCGTGACCGAATGGGTCAAGGGTAAAACGTTGGACGAAGCTGCGGCGCTCAAGAATGCTGAAATTGCACAGGAATTGGCTCTGCCTCCCGTGAAAATTCATTGCTCCATTCTTGCGGAAGACGCCATCAAGGCAGCCGTTCAAGACTACAAGGCCAAGCACGCTGCTGTGGCCACTGCTTGAGGCGGAGGAGTGACATGGCGATCACATTGACCGAAGCTGCGGCCCGACATGTGAGCCGCTACCTGTCTCGCCGCGGTAAGGGGGTGGGCGTTCGGCTTGGCGTGAAGACGACAGGTTGTTCTGGCTTGGCCTATAAGTTGGAATATGTTGACGAGCAGGGTCCGGAAGACATGGTGTTTGAAGACCATGGAGTGAAGGTGCTCATCGATCCGAAAAGCCTTGCTTACATCGACGGAACGCAGCTGGATTTCGTGCGTGAGGGTTTGAACGAAGGGTTCAAATTCAATAATCCGAATGAGCGCGATCGGTGTGGTTGCGGAGAGAGCTTTCGGGTCTGACGTTTCTTTTCACCGTTGCCATGAACCGCCAACGCGTTCCGTGCTGGCGGTTTTTTTTCTTGACATGAACCTTCAATCCGACGATTTCGAACTGTTCGGCGTACCCCGCCAATTCGCCCAGGATCGATCCTTCATCGATGCGCGGTGGAAAGAATTGCAGCGTGAAGCGCATCCGGACCGATTCGCAATGCATGGCGCTGCAGCGCAGCGCAAGGCAATGCAATGGTCGGTGCGTATCAATGAGGCGTACCAGCGCATCAAAGAGCCCCTCAAGCGGGCGGCATACCTCTGCGAGTTGGCAGGCGCTCCTATCAGGGCCGAGGACAACACGGCCATGCCAACAGCGTTTCTGATGCAGCAAATGGAGTGGAGAGAGGCTCTGGACGAGGCTACCGACGCCCCTGCCTTTGAAGAGTTGGATCAGACCGTCCGGCAAGCGAGTTTGGCTGCCCTGCAGCGTTGTGAGCAATTGCTGGACCAGCAGCACGACTACACCGCGGCCGCTAACGAAGTCAGAGCCCTCATGTTCATTGCGCGATTTGCCGAGGATATCGATCGCCGCAGGGACGCGCTGGGACAATAGCGTCCGCTCCCTGTCGAATGAATGGATGCGGCAGCCAACATGCTGCCTCACCTGCCACCTAAGAAAAAGACCCCATGGCGCTTTTACAGATATCAGAACCTGGCCAATCCCCCGATCCGCACCAAAGGCGCATTGCCGTTGGGATCGATCTCGGCACAACGCATTCGCTGGTAGCCGCCGTACGCAACGGTTTGGCAGAGTGCCTGCCCGATGATCAAGGCCGAGTGCTGTTGCCCTCGGTCGTCCGTTATTTGGAGCAAGGTGGGCGGCAGATTGGTTATGAGGCGGCGGCGGCCCAAGCGTCTGACGCCCGCAACACGATTGCCTCTGCCAAACGCTTCATGGGGCGCGGCTTGCAGGATGTTGCGCATCCAGAAAAGCTTCCCTACGAGTTTGTAATGCCAGAGGGCGCTGACGAACGTGGCATGGTCTCATTGCAGACGGTGGACGGAGTTAAATCGCCAGTGGAGGTGAGTGCCGAAATTCTCGCAACGCTGCGATACCGTGCCGAAGACACTTTCAATGACGAGATTTACGGTGCAGTCATTACCGTACCGGCTTACTTTGACGATGCACAGCGCCAAGCTACCAAGGATGCAGCGCGCCTTTCTGGGTTGAATCTTCTGCGTCTCATTAATGAGCCAACCGCGGCGGCCATCGCTTACGGGCTCGACAATGCGAGTGAAGGTGTGTACGCGGTGTATGACTTGGGCGGCGGCACATTTGATGTCTCGATCCTGCGGTTGACGCAGGGTGTGTTCGAGGTGATCGCCACCGGCGGTGACTCCGCGCTGGGTGGGGACGACTACGACGCAGCGCTGGCAGATTGGGTGCTGCAGCAAAACGGTGTGACAGCAACGACGCCTCAAGACAAAGCAGCAGTTCGTCTGGCCGCCCGTGCGTGCAAAGAGGCTCTCAGCGCAGCTGATTCTGCGGCTTTCATCGCTGAGATCTCAGGTTCGATTCTGACCAAAGAGGTGCAGCGCTCCGACTTCGAGGCGGCAACTGCCGGGCTCACCCAACGTTCGATCGCCGCAGCAAGGCGCACCCTTCGCGATGCGCAACTTTCTGCGCAGGAGGTCCAAGGCGTAGTGATGGTCGGAGGATCAACGCGCATGCCCCAAGTGCAGCATGCCGTGCGAGATTTTTTTGGTTCGGAGCCGCTGAACAATTTGAATCCTGATGAGGTGGTGGCTTTAGGCGCTGCCTTGCAGGCCAATCAGCTGGCAGGCAATAACTCTTCCGGCGACATGCTTCTGTTGGATGTGATCCCCTTGTCGCTCGGCATCGAAACCATGGGCGGGCTGGTGGAGCGAATCGTTTCTCGCAATGAAACCATTCCCACCGCCAAAGCCCAGGACTTCACCACTTACAAGGACGGCCAGACGGCTTTGGCCATTCATGTGGTGCAGGGCGAAAGAGACTTGGTGGCTGACTGCCGCAGTCTGGCCCGGTTTGAACTCCGCGGCATTCCGCCCATGGCCGCAGGCGCAGCACGCATTCGTGTCACTTTCACAGTCGATGCTGACGGTTTGTTGAGTGTCAATGCCAAAGAGCAAGGCAGTGGCGTGGAAGCGCGTGTCGACGTCAAGCCGTCTTATGGGTTGTCCGATGATCACATCGCGCGGATGTTGCAAGAAGGATTTGCCACTGCAGCGCAGGACATGCGGGCGCGGGCATTGGTCGAAGCACGTGTGGATGCCGACCGCATGCTGATGGCCATAAAGAGCGCGTTGGATGCCGATGCCGACTTGCTTGAGCCTGGCGAGCGCGATGTGATCAATGCCTTGATGGAAGCGTTGCGCACCGCAAGCGATCTAGACGACGCCGCTGCCATTGACGCCGCCACCCAGGCACTGGCCCACGGTACCGAATCGTTCGCGGCCCAGCGGATGAATCGCGGCATTCAGCAAGCCCTTGGCGGCAAGAACGTGCAGAACCTCTAATCGAGACAAACCAGCCCCCATGCCTGTCATCAAAATACTGCCCCATTCCGAATATTGCCCTGCGGGAGCACAGATCACTGCGCCATCGGGTACCTCGATTTGCGAAGCCTTGCTCGACAACGGCATCAAGATCGAGCATGCCTGCGATATGAGCTGTGCCTGTACGACCTGTCATGTGATCGTGCGCGAGGGCGGTGCCTCCCTGAACGAAGCCGAGGAAGAAGAGGAAGATCTTCTGGACAGAGCTTGGGGCCTTGAGCCGCAATCCCGGCTCAGTTGCCAAGCTATCCTGGCTCAAAGCGATGTCACAGTAGAGATACCCAAGTACACCATCAACCATGCCAAGGAAAACCACTGATGTCTCGGCAGATCGTTCTGGACACTGAAACCACCGGTTTGTCGGCAGAAGGTGGAGACAGAATCATCGAGTTGGGCTGCGTGGAACTGCTGAATCGCAAACTCACGGGCAATAACCTGCATCTGTACTTCAATCCAGGCCGGGACAGCCACGAAGACGCGCTGAAGGTGCACGGCATTAGCAATGAGTTTCTGAGAGACAAGCCGAAGTTTGCAGAGATGGCGAACGACATCCTGCAGTATCTGCAGGGCGCTGAAATCATCATTCACAACGCTGCGTTCGATGTCGGCTTCCTCAACAAAGAACTGGAACTGACCGGTCGTCCTGGGTTCAAGACCTATGTAGAGAGCGTGACGGATACGCTCGTCATGGCCAAGGAAATGTTTCCAGGCAAGCGCAACTCGCTGGATGCGTTGTGTGATCGCTTGGGTGTCGACAATTCGGGCCGTACCTTGCACGGGGCGCTTCTGGATGCGGAGTTGCTGGCGGACGTCTACATCAACCTGACGCGTGGGCAGGATCCGTTGCTCATCTCCGACGACGAGAGCGAGGCCAAGTCTGGAATACGTGTCGCTCCTGTCGATCTGAGCGCCCTGGTTTTGCAGGTACTGACGGCCAGCGAACAAGAGTTATCGTTGCACGAAGAGACGCTCATTCAGATCGACAAGGCCAGCGGCGGAAAAACAATTTGGCGTGTCGAGTCCGGTATGGAAAAAGCTGTGCAATAATCATGGGCTTGTCGCAAGACAACACGGGTGATTAGCTCAGCGGTAGAGCACTGCCTTCACACGGCAGGGGTCACATGTTCGATCCATGTATCACCCACCAGTGTTTTTTGAGTCAGGAGTGCACAGCCATTGCTGACTCAGCGGGTGATTAGCTCAGCGGTAGAGCACTGCCTTCACACGGCAGGGGTCACATGTTCGATCCATGTATCACCCACCACATAAACCCCTGCAGACTTTGTCTGCAGGGGTTTTTTGTTGCGTGATGGTTGCTCGATATCGTCCCTGAAGCTTCGGCCACAATGTCTGGTTTCGACTTCGATACCGGCAGACGATGCTCACCTTTCACAATCCCCTGCACACTTCGCATGCCCCTGTGCATGAGTTCTTTCGTGGCGACCGTGTGCCCTGCTTTGAAAAGCCGGCGCGCCAGGATTATGTGGAGCAGCGTCTCAAGGAGCGAGGCCATGTTCTGCATGCACCTGATGTGGACAGCCTTGCAGTGCTCAAGCAGGTTCACGCGCCGAGGTACCTCGCTTTTTTGCAGACAGCTTGGCAACAGTGGATTGCGCAAGATCCAGCGAATGCCAGCGTCCAACCATTCCCGTCGGTGTGGCCAGTACGCAGTCTGCGATCCGACATCGAGCCGATGAACTTCACAGCGCGGCTGGGCCTTTATTCGATGGACAACGGGACCCCGTTGGCGCAGGGCACATGGGCTGCAGCCAAGGCCGGAGCAGATGCCGCTGCCAGTGCTGCCTCCGCGGTAGCAAGCGGCATCGCAAAAGCTGCTTTTTGTGTCACCCGCCCGCCGGGACACCATGCCGGGCCCGATTTCATGGGGGGGTATTGCTTTTTGAACAACGCGGCGGTTGCTGCGCAAACCTTGCTCAATTCAGGCATGGAGCGCGTCGTTGTGCTCGATGTGGACTACCACCATGGCAACGGAACCCAGAGCATTTTTTACGAGCGGCCTGACGTGTTGTTCATCAGCATTCACGGCGACCCGCTGACCGAATACCCTTTTTACCTTGGCCATGCGGATGAAACCGGGCAGGACGCGGGGGAGGGATTCAACTTGAATTTGCCTTTGCCGGCAGGCACTACGTTTGAAGAGTGGTTCGCGGCATTGGAGAAGGCTTGCGCGGCCATCTCGGTTTATGAACCACAGGCCCTGGTCGTCTCTCTGGGGCTGGACACTTTCGAGGGCGATCCCATTTCCCGCTTTTCACTGGCTTCCGATGATTTTTTGCAGATCGGCAAGCGATTGGCCCAATTGAAGGTGCCAACGGTATTTGTACTGGAAGGTGGTTACGCTGCGGCAGAGCTGGGCCTCAACGCAGTGAATGTGATAGATGGATTTGAGGCGATCGGACACAGCGGAGACATCGCGTGACGGGTTCCATAGATTCCGTCGATTGCGTCGTGATCGGCGCAGGCGTGGTGGGACTGGCCGTAGCGCGGGCCCTTGCACTGCGTGGCCGTGAAGTTCTGGTGCTAGAGGGTGCGGACGCCATCGGCACCGGTACCAGTTCACGCAACAGCGAAGTCATTCATGCAGGCATCTACTACCCCAAAGGCTCGCTCAAAGCGAGGCTTTGCGTGGAGGGCCGCGACATGCTGTACGCCTACTGTGAATCAAGGGGCATTCCCCATCGGCGTTGCGGAAAGCTGATCGTTGCAACGTCCGACGATCAAGTGAAAGCGCTGGAGGGAATCCGGCAGCGGGCTCTAGCCAACGGCGTATCCGATTTGCAATGGCTGACAAGGGACCAAGCCAGGGCCCTGGAGCCAGCGCTCGAATGCGTGGCTGCGCTACTGTCGCCCAGCACTGGCATCGTGGACAGCCACGCCTTCATGCTGTCTCTTCAAGGAGACTTGGAGCACGCCGGAGGAATCGTGGCGCTGAATTCGCCCGTGGCGCATGCTGAGACTGAGGGGGGTGCTATCGTTTTGGAAGCGGCCGACGGTACGAGGCTACAAGCGCGCGTATTGATCAACGCTGCCGGCCTCCAGGCGCCAGCCCTGGCGTCGCGGATTCGCGGGCTGGACCAGCGCCATGTTCCCGAGGCGCGGTACGCCAAAGGCAACTACTTCGTGCTCACGGGAGCATCGCCGTTTTCACGGTTGATCTATCCCGTGCCCGAAGCTGCAGGTTTGGGCGTGCATCTCACCCTCGACATGGGTCACCAGGCGAAGTTCGGTCCGGATGTGGAGTGGGTGGACTCTGCGGACGATCTCACGGTGGATCCGGCGCGCGGAGATGGCTTCTATGCCGAAGTGCGCCGCTACTGGCCAGGATTGCGCGACGGGGCATTGGTACCCGGCTATTCGGGCATCCGCCCGAAAATTAACGGTCCGCACGAAGCGGCAGCAGATTTCTGCATTCAGGGTCCAGAGACCCATGGTGTCCATGGCCTGGTCCAGCTGTTCGGTATCGAGTCACCCGGGCTTACCAGTGCAATGGCGCTGGGGGCGTATGTTGCGGAGAAGGCCTGTCGCTGACTTTCTCAGCCAAGCGGTCATGGCCTACGGCTCTGTGTAAAGGGTGTGACTAAGATGGGGCATCCGCCTACAACCTCGCTGGAGGCGGCGGATTACCTTTATTCCATGCTATGAAAGGCTTGTTCATGACTTCTGCATCCAACACCCTGTCTTCCGCGCAAAACGAATTGGAAAAACTGGTTTCCGATCTGCGAGGTCTCCTGTCGAGCAAGGATTTGGACAGCGTCCCTGAAATCAAGCAGCTTCGCCAACGTCTGGATGAAGGAATTCACTCGGTCCGCGATTCCGCCGTGCGTGCAGCACAGGATGCGGCTTATCAAGCCAAAGAGGCCGCACGCGCCGCTGACCGCTACGCCCACGACGAACCTTGGCGCGTGGCGACGGCTGCATTGGCTGCCGGTGCATTGGTCGGCTTCCTGCTGGCACGCCGTTAACCCCTTTCATATCAATTACCTGATGGCTCAAGAGAGGCGCGCATGAATTGGTTGGCACTTCTGGGTTTGGATGGCTGGGTGGCGCGATGGCGCGCTGCAGTCATTGAAGGGGCCATTGCTGCGGAAGATCGGCTGGATCTGGCAAGGCTGGAATGGGCCGATCAGAAACGCCGCTTGGGCCTGATGGTGGTGCTGGTGATCGCTCTGGGCGGCCTGACCGTGGTGACCATGGTGCTCGCCTCCCTTGCCATCCTGGTGCAGTTTTGGGACTCCCCCCAGCGCACGATGGTTGGGTGGCTTGTGGCAGGCACTTGGCTGGTGCTCTGGGCTGGCGCGCTGATCGCGTTGGTCTCCATAGCGCGAAAGGCCGGCAATGCCTTTGCATTGACCCGTCAAGAGCTCGCCCAGGATTGGCGTGATATCAAGGAAAGGCTGTGACGAGCATGGCATCTCAATCGAATAGTAATCAGGGAGCCACCGCTGCAAGTGAAAGCCAGCAGCGCGTTCTGGAGCGCATTGCCTTGCAGCGCCAGCGTCTGAGGGCGCGCCGCGCGGCGCACTCCCAAGCCATGCAGGTTCAGGCGGCGCAGGAACAACAACAGGCCAGCGATCCCGATACGCCCTTGAGCCTTCGGCTGCTGGCCTTTGCTCGCTCTCATCCTGCGGCCGTAGCGGTGGCAGCCGGCTTGGCCGTGGTCGCCGGTCCGTCGCGACTGATACGTTGGGCGGGATTGGTCATGCCGCTCATCATGCGGATGCGGCGTTGATCCGCCTTTGAAAAGGCGCTGGGCTAGCTCAGCGAATCGAATGATGAAAAGGACCCGCACGGGTCCTTTTCAGTTTCTGCCACTTGCCTTGATCGCGCGAGCGGCTTGGGGGATCAGCGCCGGGCCTTGGTAAATCAATCCTGTATAGATTTGCACGACATCCGCGCCGGCCTTTATTTTGCTGACGGCATCTTCCGCGCTGAAGATACCGCCCACCCCGATGATCGGAAATTCTGAGCCCAGTGCTTGACGCAATTGACGGATGACACGGTTGCTGGCCTCCAGCACCGGCGCTCCGCTGAGTCCACCGGTTTCTTCGGAATGGACCATGCCTTTGACTGCCTCCCGACTGATCGTCGTATTGGTCGCCACCACGCCGTCCATGCCATGACGCTGCAAAGTCGCTGCAATCAACTGCACCTGGGTGGCATCTAAATCGGGAGCGATCTTCACGAACAGTGGGACGCGGCGAGGCGCTCCATCTGCGCGCGGGTGGCGCAATGCCAGCACTTCTCTGCGTTCAGCGAGGGCGCCCAGCAGTCCGTCCAGTGCTTCATCGCTTTGGAGCGCACGAAGGTTCTGCGTATTGGGCGAGCTGATGTTGACCGTCACATAGTCCGCATGCGGATACACGCCGTCCAGACACGCAAGATAGTCCGCCGTAGCGTTCTCGATGGGTGTCGCCGCGTTTTTACCGATGTTCAGGCCCAGCAACATCGGACGCTTGCCCGCCTGCGTGCGAAAGCGCGCCCGCTGCACGTTGTGCAAAAACGCATCGAGTCCTTCGTTGTTGAACCCCAGCCGGTTGATGAGTGCATTGGCCTCTGGCAAACGGAACATGCGTGGCTTCGGGTTGCCTGGCTGGCCTTTGGGGGTGACCGTGCCCACCTCGACGAATCCGAAACCCATGGCGCCGAGGGCGTCGATACAACGTGCGTTCTTGTCCAGGCCTGCCGCCAGGCCAACGCGGTTTGGGAAAGTAAGGCCCGCCAAAGTCACCGGGTCTTCCACGGCTTCGTTGCACCAGGCCCACTGCAGGGGCGTGCGCTGACCGCGTGCCAGCATGTCCATGGTCAGTTCGTGGGCGGCTTCGGCATCCATGCCGAAAAGAAGAGGGCGTGCGAGGGCGTAGGGGATCAGTGACATGGGGATAATTCGGTGATTACTTCGGATTTTCCTCCATGACGACTCCTTCTTCCTTCACGCAAGACGAACTCAAGGCTCTGGTGGGCCAAGCGGCCTTGCAATATGTGGTGCCCGGCGAGATTGTTGGCGTAGGCACCGGCTCGACGGTGAACCACTTCATCACCGCACTTGCTGGCATGAAAAGCGAAATCCGCGGAGCCGTTTCCAGTTCGGAAGCCAGCACCCAAAGGCTCAAGGCTTTGGGCATTCCCGTATTCGATTCGAATGAAGTGGAGTCTCTCGCGGTGTACATCGATGGCGCCGATGAAATCGATGCCCACGGACACATGGTGAAAGGCGGAGGCGCCGCACTCACGCGGGAAAAAATAGTCGCCGCACTGGCCGGCCAGTTCGTCTGCATTGCCGATGAATCGAAACTGGTGGACACGCTGGGCCACTTTCCTTTGCCGGTGGAAGTGATCCCCATGGCGGCGCAGCAAATCGCTCGCCGGTTCGCAGCGATGGGCGGCCAGGCCACGCTGCGGCAAAAGGACGGTGCACCGCTGGTCACCGACAACCATCAGCACATTCTCGATGTGCGAGGGTTGCGCATCAGCGATCCGCTGGCATTCGAATCATTGGTGAACCAATGGCCGGGCGTCATAACGGTAGGCGTGTTTGCTCACCAGAAGGCCCACGTTTGTCTGCTGGGCACCGCACAGGGCGTGCGCACCGTTCAGTACTGAGCATCCACGCTTTAAATGCAGTCCCTTTGAATGCGCGCGTTCGAGCGGTGCAAACAATAACGGGATGCGCGATGGCTTAAAAACCGTCGCGCATCCCGTTGTGGGCAGTGACTGCCGTGTTTTTTTAGAAGCTGATGCCGGCGGGATTGCTTGGCGTTCTGCCGCCGTTGCCGGTTGGCGCGGCAGGGCGGGGTGCTTCTGCCGCGGGAGCCGCCTGCGTTGCAGCGGCTGCCGGCGCGGCCGGCTTGGCGGCCACCAGCGGCGAGGCAGGCGCGCGGCGATAGCTCGGCGGTAGCGCGGATTGCTTGGGGTAGCCGGCAGCATCCAGATACTGGGTCCATTCGCTGTCTGCAAAGCCGATCAGCTGTTGGGAGCCAATGGTCCCGAAGGGCAGGCTGGTCGATCCGCTCAGGCGCTTGAGCGCTTCGGCATCCTCTTCGGTGTTCACCGTTCGCTCCGAGAAAGGCACCCCCCGGTTCATCAGCAGGTTGCGCGCGCTCACGCAGGGTGTGCAATCGTTGCCGGTGTAGAGCGTGACAGGAAATCGCGTGGCCACCTGCTGCAACTCATACGGCAGCGCAGGGCCGGTGGCACGGCCGCCACCCACCTGTGCTGGCGGCGTCTTGGCATCGGGCGCGCGATCGGAAAAGGTCACCTTTCCATCAGGACCGACGATGCGGTACACCTGCTGGGCCTGTGCGGGCAGTGCGCTTGCCGCCAGGAGGGCAGAGGCCAGCAGCGCGGTGGCAAAGAGCGGTTGCGTCATGTCTGAAGACTCCAGAGCGAAAGAGGACGGTCGGAAAGAGGTCAGGCATTGCCGGCCATGCCCTGGTGGCGCAGCAGCGCGTCCAGGCTGGGCGCGCGGCCTCGGAACGCCTTGAACGATTCCATGGCAGGGCGGCTGCCGCCCGCTTCGAGAATGGCTTGGCGATAGCGCCGCCCGGTTTCTGCGCTGGGCATGCCATCTGTGCCGGCGGTTTCCTCGAAAGCGGCATAGGCATCCGCGCTGAGGACCTCCGCCCACTTGTAGCTGTAGTAGCCCGCAGCGTACCCACCGGCAAAAATGTGGCTGAAGGTGTGCGCGGTGCGGCTGAACGCAGGCGGCGTGAGCACCGATACCTCGCTGCGGACCTGCGCCAGCAGCGGCATGAAGTCTTGCGACGGGTCGTGCGAGGTGTGCAGCAACATGTCGAACAGTGCGAACTCGATTTGGCGCAGTGTGCCCATTCCGCTCTGAAAGTTCTTGGCCGCGATCATCTTGTCGAACAGTGCGCGCGGCAACGGCTCGCCGCTCTCCACATGGGCCGTCATGTGCTTGAGCACATCCCATTCCCAGCAGAAGTTCTCCATGAACTGGCTGGGCAGCTCGACGGCGTCCCACTCCACGCCGCTGATGCCGGAGACATCGCGCTCGTTGATCTGCGTGAGCATGTGGTGCAGGCCATGGCCGAACTCGTGGAACAGCGTGATGACGTCGTCGTGCGTGAGCAGCGGCGGCGCTCCGTTGACGCCCTCGGCAAAGTTGCACACCAGGTGCGCCACAGGCGTTTGCAGCTTGCCCGTGTCGGGCCGCAGCCAGCGTGTGCGCACGTCGTCCATCCACGCGCCGCCGCGTTTGCCGTTGCGTGCCGGCTGGTCGAGATAGAACTGGCCGACGAGTTCGCTGCCGCGTTCGATGCGATAGAACTCCACGGCCGGATTCCAGACGGGCGCGCTGTCGCGGCGGATGGCCACTTCGAACAGCGTTTCGACGATCTTGAACAGGCCGGCCAACACTTTCGGCGCGGTGAAATACTGTTTGACCTCTTGCTCGCTGAAGGCGTATCGAGCTTCCTTCAGCTTTTCGGAGATGTAAGGCCAGTCCCAGGCCTGCGGATCGGGGACCCCTAAGTCTTTTGCGGCAAAAGCGCGCATGTCGGCAATGTCTTTTTCAGCATAGGGCCGGGCGCGGCGGGCGAGGTCGCGCAGGAAGTCGATGACCTCCTGCGGGGAGTCGGCCATTTTCGCGACGACCGATACTTCCCCGAAATTGGCGTAGCCCAGCAATTGGGCTTCTTCCTTGCGCAGCGCGAGGATCTCGCGGATGAGCGCGCTGTTGTCGAAGCGCTTGGCGTCGCCCTCAGCCTGATCGGATGCGCGGGTGACGTATGCGCGGTACAGCGTTTCGCGCAGCTTGCTGCTGCGGGCGAACTGCATCACCGGCAGGTAGCACGGCATCTTCAGGGTGAGCTTGTAGCCTTCCTTGCCTTCGGCTTGCGCAGCAGCCAGCGCGGCTTGCTTCACGTCGTCTGGCAATCCTTCCAGCTCGTCTGCACCGGCGTAGTAGGCAAACGCATCGGTCGCATCGAGTGCGTTTTCGCTGAACTTCTGGCTCAACTCTGCTTGGCGTTCCTGGATTTGCGCGAAGCGTTCGCGAGCAGCACCTTGCGACTCTGCGCCCGACAGCACGAAATTGCGGATCGCATTGCGCCACGCCTGCCGTTGCTCGGTGTTCAAGGTTTGCGGGTCGATGGCCTTGTACTTGGCGTACAGGCGCTCGTCGGCACCCAGGCGCGTCCAGAACTCGGTCACACGCGGCAAGGCTTCGTTGTAGGCGGCCCGCAACTCGGGCGTGTCGGCCACGCTGTTCAAATGGCTCACGGCACCCCAGGCGCGTCCCAATGCTTCGGTGGCGACATCCAGAACCTCCGCGATCGATTCCCAGCGCGCCGGAAAGTCCGGCGCCGTGACGGTTTCCAGTGCGGCGCTGGCCCGTTGCAGCAGCACATCGACGGCGGGTGCCACGTCGGTGGGCTGAATGCGGTCGAACAGGGGAAGGTCGGAGGATTCGAGGAGGGGATTGCTCATGCGCGATTAGATGGCGTCGGATGGGGCAGGTTCAAGCCGGTCGTTTCAGCGAAATCTCAAGCCGCTGCGCGCTCCGCGGCTTCCAGGGTGTTCACGAGCAGCATGGTGATGGTCATGGGGCCGACACCACCGGGCACGGGCGTGATCCAGCCCGCCACCTCGCTCACGCCGGCAAAGTCCACGTCGCCGCAGAGCTTGCCTTCATGGTTGCGGTTCATGCCCACATCGATCACGACCGCCCCGGGCTTGACCATTTCGGCGGTGAGCACGTTGCGCTTGCCCACGGCAGCCACGATCACGTCGGCCTGCAGTGTCTGGGCTTTGAGGTCTTGCGTCGCGCTGTGGCAGATCGTCACGGTGGCGTTCTGTTGCAGCAGCATGAGCGCCATGGGCTTGCCCACGATGTTGCTGCGGCCGATGACCACCGCGTGCTTGCCCTTGAGCGAGTAGCCGATCGATTCGAGCATCTTCATGCAGCCGTAGGGCGTGCAGGGCCAGAAGCCGGCCATGCCGGTCATGAGCGCGCCGGCGCTGGCGATGTGAAAGCCGTCCACGTCCTTGGCGGGCGAGATGGCCTCGATCACCTTTTGCGCGTCGATGTGCGCCGGCAGCGGCAACTGCACCAGGATGCCGTGGATGGCGGGGTCGTTGTTCAGGGCATCGACGCGGGCGAGCAGCTCGGCCTCGGTCATGGTGGCGTCGTACTTTTCCATCACCGAATGCAGACCGCTGTCTTCGCACGCCTTGACCTTGTTGCGCACGTAGACCTGGCTGGCAGGGTTGTCGCCCACCAGAACCACGGCCAGGCCGGGAACGGTGCCCCGCGCTTTCAGGGCGGCGGCGCGCTGGGCCACTTCAGTGCGCAATTGGCGGGAGAGCGCGTTGCCGTCGATCAGTTGGGCTGTCATCGTCGAAAAACTCAGGTTAGCAATGAAAACTGCTGCCCACCGCCGTCTTTATTGCGCTGGCAGCTATCAAATCAGGAGCGACTGCCGTCAGCCCTTGGGAGCGTTTTGGCCGAGGGCGATCTTGAGCAGGTCGGCCACGGTGTTGGCGTTCAGCTTTTCCATGATGTTGGCGCGGTGCGCCTCCACCGTCTTGATGCTGATTCCGAGGTCGTCGGCGATCTGCTTGTTCAGGCGGCCAGCGACGATGCGCTCCAGCACCTGGGCTTCGCGGCCGGTGAGCTTGGACAGCAGAGCGTCGCGGCTGGCGGCCTGCTGGTGGCCGGCGAACGATTCACGCGCCCGGTCGAGCATGCGGTCAACCAGGCCCACGAGTTCTTCTTCGTTGAAGGGCTTCTGGATGAAGTCCAGCGCGCCTTTTTTCATGGTGTTCACGGCCATGGGCACGTCACCGTGGCCAGTGATGAAGACAACAGGCAGGGGGGATTTGCGTTCGAGCAGACGGTCTTGCAGTTCCAGGCCGGTCATGCCGCCCATGCGGATGTCCACGATCAGGCAGGCGACTTCGCGGGGGTCGTAGCGCGAGAGGAAGGATTCCGCCGAATCAAAGCAGCGCACCCGGTAGTCCTTGCCTTCCAGCAACCACTGCAGGGAGTCGCGGACGGCTTCGTCGTCATCCACGACGTAGACGGTGCCTTTTTTCGGAATCAAGCTCATGCAGGGGTCCTTGGATGTGATGCGTTTGCTACAGAATTCGTAGTGGCATCCGCAGGCTGCGCCAGCGGAAGCCAGAAGGAGAACCGGCAGCCGGTGACCTCCGTTCCATTGTAGAGGTTCTCCGCCTGCATCCTCCCCTGGTGGGACTCGACGATGCTGCGGCACAGGTTCAGGCCCATGCCCATGCCTTCCTGCTTGGTGGAGAAGAAAGCCTCGAACAGATGCTCCAGCACTTCGGGTGCCAGGCCCTTGCCGGTGTCCTGCACCGTGAACTCGATCACCTCGCGTCCTTCGACCTGTCGCGGCACGACCCGCAGCTCCACGCTGCGCCGTGGCGGCGGGCGCTGGGCGTGCTCGATGGACTCGGCGCCGTTCTTCATCAGGTTGACCAGCACCTGCTCGATCAGGATAGTGTCCGCCATCACCTGCGGCAGCCGCGCCGCCAGGTAATGGGTCAGGCGCACGTTGTGCCGGCGCAGCTCGATGTCGGCCAGTTCCACGGCCTCGGTCACCATGGTGTGGACGTCTGCCAGCGCCCGGTTGGGCTCGCTGCGTTTCACGAAGGCGCGGATGCGCTGGATGATCTGCCCCGCGCGCTGCGCCTGGTGAGCAGTCTTCTGCAACGCGGAGAGCAAGGCTTCTTCGGTGATCTGACCGCTTTCGATGCGCGAGACCATGCCGCTGCAGTAATTGCTGATGGCGGTGAGCGGCTGGTTCAACTCGTGTGCCACGCTGGAGGCCATCTCGCCCATGGTGATCAGGCGGCTGACCGACTGGGCTCGCTCGGCTTGGCGCGCGGCTTGCTCTTCGGCCTGCCGGCGCGGCGTGATGTCGGTGGCGATCACCATCTGCGCCAGGCGGCCGTCCACCCAGTTCAGGTAGCGTGATCGCACTTCCAGCCATTTGCCCAGGTCGGGCAGGTAGATTTCGGCGTTTTCCGACCGGGCGCTGGTGAGCGGATCGGTGGGCAGGCCCATCAGACCGTCTTCGTCGTCCATGCCGCGGGAACTGGCGGTGGTGGAGGGCAGCACGCCCGCCTGCGCCACCAGTTGCAGATGCCCGCCGGTCTGCGAGCCGAACCACTGGCGGTACAGCTTGTTGGCGAACAGCAGTTCCTCGCTGCCCAGGGGCGCCACCGACACCGAAGCGTCGAGGGACTCCAGCACGATGGTGAAGCGCTCGTGCGATGCAGAAAGCTGCTCGCGCACGCGGTTCGGCTCGGTGATGTCGGTCATCGACGTCATCCATCCGGTCTGGTGCCCGTGCGCGTCGATCAGCGGCGAAACGTAGAGCCGCGCATCGAACAATGTGCCGCTCTTGCGCTTCACCCGCACCTGAAAGCCGCCGAGCGAGACCTTGCCGCTGAGTTCATCACGCAGTTTGGCGTGCAGCGCTTCATGATCGCTTTCGGGCCAATAGGTATAGGGCGGCGATTGGCCCACCAGATCGGCCTCGTTCCAGCCCGTCATCTGGCAGAACGCCGCGTTCACATAGGTGATGCGGCCTTGCATATCCAGCGCACGCATACCGGTGAGGATGGAGTTCTCCATCGCGCGGCGGAAGTTGGTCTCCGCCACCAGCGCCTGCTGGGCCTGCATGCGCCGCCGCGTGTGGCGCCAGGTGGCGATCAGCAGCCAGGCGGTCATCGCGCTCAGCGTGCCCACCAGCCAGAACAGCCCGCTGCCGACCACGCCGAGCGAGGTCCGATAAGCCTGTGCGCGCAGCACCAGCCCGTTGCCCACGGGGGACACCGGCACTTCGTATTCGTTGGCCCGCACCGTCCACGGCAGCAAGCCCGAGGCGGCCCGCGGCGTGAGGGCGCTGCCCGCCAGCACCTGATCGCGCCCGTCCAGCAGGGTGACGGCATACCGCGCGAGCACTTCGGTCGGCGTGCCGTAGCGCAGCAGACTGTCGATTGAATATTCGGCGAGCACGACGCCCGTGAACTTGCCCTGCGCGGCCAGCGGCACCTGCAGTTGCAGCAGCGGAGCGGTCTCGCCCTCGGTGCCGTTGGGCTGGGCGTACACGGGTTGCTGCAGATCGCGCGCCAGGCCGAACGTGTCGGCCGTGTCGCCGTTCTTCAGCACTTCGCCGGCCACGCGCAACTGCCCGCTGGTGACCGTGGGCGCGGCGTGGCTGGCGCGGATGCGGCGGCGATCGTCGATCCAGCTGATCGCCTGCAGCTCGGGGTACTGGCTGATGAGGCCCTCGGCGCGCGCCACGAAGTCGGCGCGTTCGAGGTCCTGATTGGAGAGATCGCGCGCGATGCGCATGATCTGCTCCTGCCGCTCCAGCAGCCGCAGCCGCACGCGCTGCTGCGCGTATTCCACGTCGCGCTTGAGGGCTTCCTGCTCGCGCTCGCCTTCTTCCATGCGCAAATACCAGAAGGCCGCCACGATGGCCGCGAGAAACATGAGCACGGCGGCCAGTGGCGCCAGAGCCGCGAAGCGGTCCTGACGCGTGGGCGAGAGGCTGCGCCACCAGGTGCGCCACCAGCGGGCCGGGGCGGCCATGGCAGGGCCGATGGCCGAGGGAGAAGAGGGCGGGCGATCCATGGGCCGAGTGTAGGGGAGCGCCATGCCGCGTAACCCCGCGAAAACAATGTGCACTTGCAGCATTATTTTGCATTGTGAAAACGAAAAGCACAATTTGAAATAGCAAAAAAATATGAGAAACTCGCCCGAAATTTCCAACGCCAAGCTTTCAATTCAAGGAGACAGGCATGTCAGCACAGACCGACCCCCAGGCCGGAAACCCGGCGTCGTCCACCCCCGACACCGACCAGCAGGAAACCCGTGAATGGATGGATGCGCTGACCGCCGTCATCGACAAGGAAGGCGCCGAGCGCGCTCACTTCCTGATCGAACAGTTGCTTGAACATGCCCGCCAAAGCAGCATCGACCTGCCTTTCTCCGCCAACACCGGCTACGTGAACACCCTGGAGTCGAACCAGGAAGCCCGTTGCCCCGGAAATCTCGAAATCGAAGGCCGCCTGCGCGCCTACATGCGCTGGAACGCCATGGCCATGGTCGTGAAGGCCAACCGCCAGCACCCTCCAGAAGGCGGTGACCTGGGCGGCCACATCGGCTCCTTCGCCTCGCTGGCCAACATGTTCGGCGCCGGCTTCAATCATTTCTGGCATGCCGAGAGCGAAAACCACGGTGGCGACCTGCTGTACATCCAGGGTCACGTGTCGCCCGGCATCTATGCCCGCGCGTATCTGGAAGGGCGCCTGTCCGAAGAGCAACTGCTGAACTTCCGCCAGGAAGTGGACGGCAAGGGCCTCTCCAGCTACCCGCACCCCAAGCTGATGCCCGAGTTCTGGCAGTTCCCCACCGTGTCGATGGGCCTCGGCCCGCTCATGGCGATCTACCAGGCGCGCTTTCTCAAGTACCTGCATGCCCGCGGCATCGCCAACACCGAAAACCGCAAGGTCTGGGTGTTCTGCGGCGACGGCGAAATGGACGAGGTCGAATCGCTGGGCGCCATCGGCCTGGCGGCGCGTGAGAACCTCGACAACCTGATCTTCGTCATCAACTGCAACCTGCAGCGCTTGGACGGCCCGGTGCGCGGCAACGGCAAGATCATCCAGGAGCTGGAAAGCGAGTTCCGCGGTTCCGGCTGGAACGTCATCAAGCTGTTGTGGGGCAAGGGCTGGGACGACCTGCTGGCGCGCGACAAGGACGGCGCGCTGCGCAAGATCATGATGGAATGCAACGACGGGGACTACCAGTCGTTCAAGGCCAACGACGGTGCCTACGTGCGCAAGAATTTCTTCGGCCGCGACCCGCGCACGCTGAAGATGGTCGAGCACATGAGCGACGACGAGATCTGGAACCTGCGCCGCGGCGGCCACGATTCGCAGAAGGTCTATGCCGCCTTCCACGCCGCCAACGAGCACAAGGGCCAGCCCACCGTGCTGCTGGTGAAGACCGTCAAGGGCTTCGGCATGGGCAAGATCGGCGAAGGCAAGAACACCGTCCACCAGACCAAAAAGCTGGGCGACGAGGACATCAAGGCCTTCCGCGACCGCTTCAACATCCCGATCCCGGACAGCCAGATCGCCGACCTGCCGTTCTACAAGCCGGCCGACGACACCCCAGAAATGAAGTACCTGCACGAGCGCCGCAAGGCTCTCGGCGGCTACCTGCCCAAGCGCCGCGTGAAGGCCGACGAGAGCTTCACCGTGCCGTCGCTGGACACCTTCAAGGCCATCCTCGACCCCACGCCCGAAGGCCGCGAAATCTCGACCACGCAAGCCTACGTGCGCTTTCTCACGCAGCTGCTGCGCGACCAGGCCCTGGGCCCGCGCGTCGTGCCCATCCTGGTAGACGAGGCCCGCACCTTCGGCATGGAAGGCCTGTTCCGCCAGATCGGCATCTACAACCCGCACGGTCAGCAGTACACCCCGGTCGATAAAGACCAGGTCATGTACTACAAGGAAGACAAGGCCGGCCAGATCCTGCAGGAAGGCATCAACGAAGCCGGCGGCATGAGCAGCTGGATCGCGGCTGCCACGTCGTACAGCACGAACAACCGCATCATGGTGCCGTTCTACGTGTACTACTCGATGTTCGGCTTCCAGCGCATCGGCGACCTGGCCTGGGCGGCGGGCGACATGCAGGCACGCGGCTTCCTGCTGGGCGGCACCTCGGGCCGCACCACGCTGAACGGCGAAGGCCTGCAGCACGAAGACGGCCACAGCCACATCCTGGCCAACACCATTCCGAACTGCGTGAGCTACGACCCCACCTTCGCGCACGAAGTCGCGGTGATCATGCACGACGGCATGAAGCGCATGGTCGAGCGCCAGGAAAACGTCTTCTATTACCTGACGCTGCTCAACGAAAACTACGCCATGCCCGGCCTGCAGCCCGGCACCGAAGAGCAGATCATCAAGGGCATGTACCTGTGCAAGCAGGCACCGGCCCTGAAGAAGGACGCGCCCACCGTGCAACTGCTGGGCAGCGGCACCATCCTGCGTGAATCGTTCTTCGCGCAAGAGCTGCTGGAAAAGGACTGGGGCGTGGCCGCTTCCGTGTGGAGTTGCCCGAGCTTCAACGAACTGACTCGCGACGGCCAGGAAGCCGAGCGCTGGAACCTGCTGCACCCCACCGACACGCCGCGCGTGTCGTTCGTGGAAGAGCAGCTGTCCAAGACCACCGGCCCGGTCGTCGCCTCCACCGACTACATGAAGGCCTACGCCGAGCAGATCCGCCCGTTCATCCCCAAGGGCCGCGCCTACAAGGTGCTGGGCACCGACGGTTTCGGCCGCAGCGACTTCCGCCGCAAGCTGCGCGAGCACTTCGAGATCAACCGCCACTACATCGTCGTGGCGGCGCTCAAGGGCCTGGCGGAAGATGGCGTGCTGCCTGCGTCCAAGGTGGCCGAGGCGATCAAGAAGTACGGCATCAACGCCGACAAGATCAACCCGCTGCACGCGTAACCGCGCAACCCAACCCACCTGAGACGTACGGTGAACCCCCACGCTCACATTCAATCGCTGCCCTCCAAGGGGGCACATGCCTCCTTTGAGGCGGCTCGGCAGGAGGCATAACATGGCATTGGTAGATATCAAGGTCCCGGACATCGGGGATTTCGACGAGGTCGGCGTGATCGAGCTGCTGGTCAAGCCCGGCGATACGGTCAAGGCCGAGCAATCGCTCATCACCGTGGAATCGGACAAGGCCTCGATGGAGATTCCGTCGAGCCACGCCGGCGTGGTGAAAGAACTGAAGGTCGCCGTGGGCGACAAGGTCAAGCAGGGCTCCGTCATCGTGGTGGTGGAAGCCGCCGGTGAAGCGGCCTCGGACCCAAAACCGGCTCCAGCGCAGGCGGAATCTGCACAAGGCGCTACTAAATCCGTAGCAAGCGCGCCAGCGCCGGCTGCGGCACCTGCACCCGCTCCAGCGGCCGCCGCCCCCGCTGCGGCAGGCCCTGTGGAAGTGCGCGTGCCCGACATCGGCGACTTCAAGGACGTGGGTGTCATCGAGCTGCTCGTGAAGGTGGGCGATACCGTCAAGGCCGAGCAATCGCTGTTCACCGTGGAATCCGACAAGGCCTCGATGGAGATCCCATCGCCGGCTGCTGGCGTGATCAAGGAACTGAAGGTCAAGATCGGCGACAAGCTCAACGTGGGCGATCTGGTCGCGATCATGGAAGGTGCCGCTGGCGCTGCTCCGGCCGCTGCCCCTGCGGCCGCAGCGCCTGTGGACCGCCCCGCGGCGCAGGCCGAGCCCGACGCCCGCGCCCCCAAACCATTGCCGGCCGAAGAAGCCGCGCCCCAGGCCGACGCCAAGCCCGCAGCGGCCCCCGCGCCGCACGCCCCGGGCGCTGCGCCCGTCGGCCTGCCGCACGCCAGCCCTTCGGTGCGCAAGTTCGCCCGCGAACTCGGCGTGCCCCTGGAAGAGGTCAAGGGCTCCGGCCCCAAGGGCCGCATCACGCAGGACGACGTGCAGGCCTTCACCAAGCAGGTGATGAGCGGTGCCGCGCAGACCAAGGCCCAGGCGGCCAAGCCCTCGGCCGGTGGCGGATCGGGTGCCGGGCTGGACCTGCTGCCCTGGCCGAAGGTGGACTTTTCCAAGTTCGGCACGGTGGAGCGCAAGGACCTGTCGCGCATCAAGAAGATCAGCGGCGCCAACCTGCACCGCAACTGGGTGATGATTCCCCACGTCACCAACAACGACGAGGCCGACATCACCGAGCTGGAAGCCTTCCGCGTCTCCACCAACAAGGAGAACGAGAAGAGCGGCGTCAAGGTGACCATGCTCGCCTTCGTCATCAAGGCCGTCGTGGCCGCGCTGAAGAAATTCCCCGAGTTCAACACCAGCCTGGACGGCGACACCCTCGTCTACAAGCAGTACTACAACGTCGGCTTCGCGGCGGACACGCCCAACGGCCTCGTGGTCCCGGTGCTGAAAGATGCGGACAAGAAGGGCATCATCCAGATCAGTCAGGAGATGGGCGAGCTCGCCAAGAAGGCGCGCGACGGCAAGCTGGGCTCGGCCGACATGCAGGGCGGCTGCATGTCGATCAGCTCGCTGGGCGGCATCGGCGGCACGCACTTCACGCCCATCATCAACGCGCCCGAGGTGGCCATCCTGGGCCTGTCCAAAGGCCAGATGAAGCCCGTGTGGGACGGCAAGGCCTTCGTGCCGCGCCTGGTTCTGCCACTGTCGCTGTCGTATGACCACCGCGTGATCGACGGCGCCAGCGCCGCGCGCTTCAACGCCTTCCTCGGACAAGTGCTGGCGGACTACCGCCGCATCCTGCTGTAAAGGAGCCTCCCTATGGCAGTGATCGACATCAAAGTACCCGACATCGGCGACTTCGCCGAAGTCGGCGTGATCGAATTGCTGGTGAAGCCCGGCGACACCATCAAGGCCGAGCAAAGCCTCGTCACCGTGGAATCCGACAAGGCCTCGATGGAAATCCCGTCCAGCCATGCCGGCGTGGTGAAAGAGCTCAAGGTCAAGATCGGCGACAAGGTGGCCGAAGGGTCCGTGCTGCTTACGCTGGAAGCGTCCGACGCCGCCAGCGCACCGGCGTCGGCTGCGGCCCCGTCGGCAGCGCCTGCAGCACCTGCAGCGGCTTCTGAGTCAAAACAGGCTCCAGCGCAATCAGCAGTAGGGGGTAGTGCTACAAAAAATGTAGCATCCACTCCTGCAGCCAGGTACAGCGGCACCGCTGATCTGGAGTGCGACGTGCTCGTGCTGGGTGGCGGCCCCGGCGGCTACAGCGCCGCCTTCCGCGCGGCCGACCTCGGCTTGAAGGTCGTGCTCGTCGAGCGCTACGCCACCCTCGGCGGCGTGTGCCTGAACGTGGGCTGCATTCCTTCCAAGGCGCTGCTGCACGTGGCGGCCGTCATGGACGAAGTCAGCCACATGGCCGACCTGGGCGTGAGCTACGGCGACCCCAGCCTGGACATCGACAAGCTGCGCGCCCATAAGGAAAAGGTCATCGGCAAGCTGACCGGTGGCCTCGCCGCCATGGCCAAGATGCGCAAGGTGACCACCGTGCGCGGCCTGGGCCAGTTCGTGGGTGCCAACCACCTCGAAGTGCAGGAAACCACGGGCGCCAAGGGCCAGGAGCAGACGGGCGGTAAGAAGGTCATTGCCTTCAAGAACGCCGTCATCGCGGCCGGCTCGCAAGCCGTGCACCTGCCGTTCATGCCCAAGGACCCGCGCGTGGTGGATTCCACAGGCGCGCTGGAACTGAAGGAAGTCCCCAAGCGCATGCTGATCCTGGGCGGCGGCATCATCGGCCTCGAAATGGGCACCGTCTACAGCACGCTGGGCGCACGCCTGGACGTGGTCGAAATGATGGATGGCCTGATGCAGGGCGCTGACCGCGACCTGGTCAAGATCTGGCAGAAGATGAACGCCAAGCGCTTCGACAACATCATGTTGAAGACGAAGACGGTGGGTGCCGAGGCCACGCCCGAAGGCATCAAGGTCACGTTCGCTGCAGCGGAAGAGGGCGGCACCGCGCCCGAGCCGCAGGTGTACGACCTGGTGCTGCAGGCCGTGGGCCGCACGCCCAACGGCAAGAAGATCGCCGCCGACAAGGCCGGCGTGGCCGTCACCGACCGCGGCTTCATCGACGTGGACATCCAGATGCGCACCAACGTGCCGCACATCTTCGCCATCGGCGACATCGTGGGCCAGCCCATGCTGGCGCACAAGGCAGTGCATGAAGCGCACGTGGCGGCGGAAGTCATCGCGGGCGAAATCCAGGGCAACAAGGAACTGGCCTCGGCCGCCTTCAACGCCCGCGTGATCCCGAGCGTGGCCTACACCGACCCCGAGGTGGCATGGGTGGGCCTGACCGAAGACCAGGCCAAGGCGCAAGGCATCAAGGTCAAGAAGGGCCTGTTCCCCTGGAACGCTTCCGGCCGCGCCATCGCCAACGGCCGCGACGAAGGCGTGACCAAGCTGCTGTTCGACGATTCGCCCGAGGCCCATGGCCACGGCCGCATCCTGGGCGGCGGCATGGTCGGCACGCACGCCGGCGACATGATCGGTGAGATCGCGCTGGCGATCGAGATGGGTGCGGATGCGGTGGACATCGGCAAGACCATCCACCCGCATCCCACGCTGGGCGAGAGCATCGGCATGGCGGCGGAGATTGCGCACGGGTCGTGCACGGACGTTCCGCCGCAGAAGAAGTGATGCTGGGCAGCGGTTAAGCGCCGCTGAACCAATGACCGCGCAGATTCCGAAAGGGCTGCGCGGTTTTTTATGGGCGGCGCTTGGCTTCGCATCGGGACCCCCGGCTTTCGCTTCAGAAGAGGTGGACTGCTTTTCTGCGAAAAATAATCTTCCAGATTTTTGGAAGATATCTCGCATGACTATCAACGCCAATTTGACGACTGCCCAATATGCGCTCGGCAGAGTCAAGGAAGAAATCTATAACAAGAGCAATTTCAAATCTTCCAACAAGACCAGCCTGAGAAAAAACGATACGTTGGAAAACGAGCGCATGCAGGCTGCGTCTGACCACATCGACGCCATCCGAGCGCCGAGAAATGTCTTCAATCTGAAGAAGGCCATTTGGGAAGGCCGTGGACACAACTGCGGCGAGTTGGCCAGCGCAGCGAAATACATCGCCGCTGAGAGAGGGGTGGCGGCGTGCGTCGTGCGGACGGAGGTGCACGGATTCGCGGTGATCGGTGACATCCCGCCGTCGACCGAGCTGCCCGGAAACATGGAGCACTGGCCGGAGCATCTGGCCGTTTGCGATCCCTGGGTGAATATCGCCTGTGAGGCCACTTCATACCCCCAAAAATTCATTGAAAAAATGGAGAAGTGGGAGCGAGACGAGAAGATTATCGAAAATCCATACTCTCAAACGGAGGATGACGGCTGGATTCGTCCCACCGATCCCGCGTGGACGCGGGCCGTGCTCGACGGGCCCAAGCCCGGCTGAACGGACCGACTCGGCCGATATCGACTTGACGGAGCTTTCAGCGCTCTCCCAACCGGTCTCGCGCCACGCGGAGTTGCCGAACCCGCTCCAGATCGTTCTCGGCCTGGGCTTCGTCCATGGCGGAATCGACGACGGCCTGCGCACGCTGCGCGAAATCGCGCCAGTCGTCACGCCTCAGCAGGTGCCGAGCCGCCTGCAGAAGATCGCACGTGGGCACATGGGCTGCCGATAGCTTGCGCACCGCATTCAGTGCAAAAGGCGGGCACAGGATCGCCTGCACCGCTACCGCGCGGGCCGCGCGCAGCGGCGTGTGGCCGCGCCGCCCGTGCCGCCGCGTCAGCAACGCGATCCACAGCGCAAAACCGTAGATCAGCGCGAGGGCGCTCAGTTGCGCTGCGTCGCTCGGCCAAATGAACAGCGCGGCGGGCAGTAATGCGAACAGGGTGAAGCCGAGCCCATACAAAGGCAGCGCGAACCCGCGAAAGCTGCCGGCGTGCTCTTTCAGCGCCTGCATGGCCCGGGTGTCGCCGGGCAGCTGGACGCAGGCCGGGTCCCAGCGCAGCCGATAGACCGGCCGATGCGGCAGCAGCAACGGCGGCCAGGCCAGGTAAGCCCAGCGGACCTCGAACGCCTGCGCGGCCAGCAGGCCGCGCCAGCCCGGGCGGGCGCGGCGCAGCAGGCCCGCGTCCGCAGAGAGCGGTATGCAGGCGTCGTACAGGTAGAAGGCGCAGATGGCGAGCATCACCTGCGCTTCGGGGCCGATGGGAATGAACACAGGGTGTTGTCAGAGAGGCAGAAACCAGGAAACCAGTAAGCGGGAGAAAGAAACAGAAAAAAGGCCGCCGCGCCGTCGAGCGCGGAGGCCTTGGGCCCGCGTGCTCAGGCTTCCTTCTTGCCCCGGCCGAACAGCTTGCCGATGGCGCCGAAGACGGCGGCCACGCCGACGAGCAGGAACTTCCAGAACGCGGCGATGAAACCGCCGATGACCGTCCAGAGGCCCTTCTTGGTGGCCACGGCGGCGGCGCCGCCCAGCACCAGGGCACCGAGGCCGATCTTGGCGAGCTTGTCGCCATTCTTGAACTCGGAATAGGTCTGGCCACTGTTGTAGTTGAAGCCCGTCAGCACCTGCTTGAACTGCTCGGTGTCTTTGGCCAGGCTCTGGGGGTCGGACACCAGGATGGCGCTCATCACGCCGGTGCGGCCCAGGATGCGCGAGGTGTAGTTGACGGCCTGGTGGCCGCTTTCGTCGCGCAGGCGCAGGCCCCATTCCAGGCGCTTGCTCTGCGAGTCGTAATGGGGTTCGACCTGCCAGCCTTCGGTGTAGAGGGCCTCCATGCCCAGCTTCTTGCGCTGCTTGTTGCCTTCGGCGTCCGCGGCCTTGATGGACGAGAGCAGCTCGGGGGCGTCGATCTTTTCGTCGTCCTTGATGTAGCCCGTGTCGTCGAACGAGAACACGGCGAACCAGTCCAGTGACCGGGGGGCGATCAGGTAATGGTTGGGGGTGGGCGGGTTGCCGTACAGCTCCAGGAGCTTGGCCGTGTCCTTGTCGTTCAGAAAGGCGTAGCCCTTCGGAATCTTGACGGTGGCGTTGCTGCCGATCTCTCCCTGGCCCTGATCGATCCAGTGCAAGGCTTTGACCTGCTCCGCGATTTTTTCCTGAGCCTGCGATTCGGGACTTTGGGCCCAGACGCCCACGGACATGCTGATGCCAATAATGGCCGTAGCCAATGACTTGATCATTTCTAACCCTGTTATGAATTGGTTTTTGGAGGTTGCGCGCAGGCCTTCCGCCAGCCCCATGGCTTTCTGCAGACACCTCTCCCACCCGAGCGCAGCGCAACTGTACCCGGTGCAGCGCCATCGCTCGATGGCAGCAAGGTGGGCGTGAGATGAGTGGCAGATGGCGAAGGATCGAAGGTTTCACGGACCGGAAGGTGACCAATCGCTGCCGATGGGGCCTTTCAGCGTGTGGATGGCGGCCTATCATGGACCGCGACTCCGGCCGGGGCGGTGCCTTCGCCGCACGCGCCGCAGGGAGTCGGCCCATCAACAAGAACCAGGAGACATGTCCCATGCGACTGAAGTTTTGCGTGCCCGCCGTTCTGCTCGCCCTGTCCAGCGCCGCCATGGCAGCCTGGCCCGAAAAGCCCATCACTCTGGTGGTGCCGTTTCCGCCCGGCCAAGCGACCGACATCTTCGCCCGGGCGCTGGCCGAAAAGCTGGGCACCCGCCTGGGCCAGCCGATGGTCGTGGACAACAAGGCCGGTGCGGGCAGCAACATCGGCACGGAGCAGGTGGTGCGTGCCAAGGCGGACGGCTACACGCTGGTGATGGCCGGCAGCGCGATGGCGGTGAACCAGACGCTGTACCGCAAAGTGAACTTCGACCCGCGCAAAGACCTGCAGGGCATCAGCCTGGTCGCCAAGGTGCCGCTGGTGTTTCTGGCGCACCCGGCGTCGGGCATCCAGTCCATGCAGGACCTGGTCACCCGCGCCCGGGCCGAGCCCGGCAAGCTGAGCTACGCCAGCGCGGGCATCGGCGGCACGCAGCACCTGAGCGCGGAGATGGTGAAGTCGCGCGCCAAGATCGAGATCGAGCACATTCCGTACAAGGGCAGCGGCCCCGCGCAGGCCGACTTCATCGGCGGGCAGGTGCCGCTGATGGTGGATTCGGTCACCGCAGGCCTGGCCAACATCCAGGCCGGGAAGGCCGTGGCGCTGGGCGTGACGTCCGCCACGCGGTCAAGCCAGTTGCCCAACGTGCCCGCCATCGCCGAGACCGGCCTGCCGGAGTTCAAGGGTTTCGAGGCCGTGGGCTGGCTGGGCCTGATGGCGCCCAAGGGCACGCCCCGTGAGGTCATAGATCGCCTGAACCGCGAGGTGGTGGACATTTTGGGCAGCGCAGACATGCAGAAGTTCATGCGCGACAGGGGTTCCGAACCTGCGCCCAGCACGCCCGAGGCGATGGACCGGTTCGTCGCCAGCGAGATCGTGGAGTGGGGCAAGGCGGTCAAGCAATCCGGCGCGTCGGTGGACTGAGCGAACGGTTGCGGATCGCCTCTGGTCGACCCGCGCCGCTTGGCGTTGCCACGGGCTTCTGGTCTTCGTGCGTTCGGCTTGGCAAGGTTTGCGCGCAAGCCCTTCAGTCCGCCATTTCGTTGAGGTAGCGACTCTCCGGCGCTTCGGACAGATGCGCTGCGAGCGCGTCCCATGCGCCGGACGAGACGACCTGCGCAATGTGCGCCTGGTGCGCGGCGACGGACGCCCAGGTTTCGAGCAGCGTGACCTTGCAGGGATCGTCGTGCTGCGTGAAAACGCGAACCGAACGGCAGCCCGGCACGGCGGGAAGGTCGTGCCGGACCTGCGCCATCAGCGCTTGGAACGTAGTGGCCGCTTCGGGGCGGGCGGTGAAGGAGATGAGGACGTGAGCAGCAGTCATGGTCATGGGCAGGGGCATGGGATGGAGTGAAGAGAGCCTTCGTCACCGAGTGATGGGTGCGAAGCCATCCGATGCTAGGGACCAGCCCTTAGCCCGTCATTGCCTGCCGCTGCGGTTGTCTTGACTCAGGCTGCGGAAGAATCAGGCGCCATAGCCATCGCGCTGGCCATGCGCCGCACATAAGCCGCAGGGGACGCCTCGAAACGCTGCTTGAACGCCCGGGTGAAGTGCGACACGCTGTCGAAGCCGACTGCGAAAGCCACCTCGCCGGGGCGCGACTGGCCCCCCAGCAGCATCTGCCGCGCCGCCTCCAGGCGCACATCGCGCAGGTACCGCATAGGACTCACGCCCGACACTTCGCGAAAGCAATGCGCGTAGTGCGAATCGCTCATGGCGGCTTCGCTGGCGAGTTCACTCACGGTGAGCGGCCTGGCGTGCTGGGCCGCCATGAACTGCATCGAGGCATGGATGCGCGCGGCCGACCGAGTGACCGCGGCAGCCCGCCGCAGCGCGAGTCCCACGCCGGACCGCAGCAGGCGCACGACGATCTCTTCGATCAGCAGCGGCGCGATCGTGGCGAGGTCGGCGGGGTCATCCGTCGCGGGCAGCAGGCGCAGAAAGGCATCGAGTACGCGGGCATCCACCGGGGACACGGAGACATCGCGGGCAGCCTCGGGCGCCATGGCCCAGGCCGCAGCAGGCTCAGGCGCCGATGGCAAGGCCAGCAGGGTTTTGACGACCAATGCCAGCGGCAGGTCCAGGTGAATGGCGAGGTAAGGCGACTGTGCATCGGCAGTCACCACCGTGCCTTCGCAGACGACACCCGCGCCAAGGATCAGGCACTGCAGTTCACCGTAAGCGTGGACAGCGTTGCGGATCGCGACCGTCTTGCGCCCCTGGAGCACGACGACGATCCCCGGCATCAGCACCTGCAGCTTGCGGTGCGTGACGGGCTGCGAAAAGCGGTAGTAGCGCAGGCCGGGGCACAGCGAATCCGTGCGGCCTTCCGAACCGGCACGCGCTGCGACCAGGGCGCGTAACGCTGCCGAAGAGGCCGCCAAAGAGGCTGAAAGAGGGGCCGAAAGAGAGGGGACCATGCGTGAGGAATTTGCTGAGAATGAATGGGTTGCTATTAAAACTATAGCTAATCACCCTAGTTAAATATGCGCTGGAGGGCATTTTGGCTCAATATCTTTGCCACAATTCCGCCATGCAACCTTTGCTCGATGCCATCGCCGCGATGGCTTTTCCCACCGATGCCCAGCGCATTTTCCATGGCCGCGGCGGGCTGTTTCCCGGCTGCGAGCAGTGGTCGCTGGATGCGTACCCCCCCGTGTTCGTTCTCACGAGCTTCGAGCCCGTCGCCGACGAAGAACTCGCCACCATCGGCGCGGCGTTGGAGGCCCGCTGGTCGCAGATTGCGCCGGGCGAGCCGTTGAACTGGGTTTTCCAGTGCCGGCACGAGCAAATGCGCGTGCAGGGCCGGGCCGACACGCGGCTGATGGCCGGCAGCGTGCCCGATCCGCACGTGGTCACGGAGCAGGGCGCGCGCTTTCGCGTGCATGTGCTGAAGGGGCAGAACCACGGCCTGTTCCTGGACATGGCCGAAGGGCGGCGCTGGGTGCGTGAGCATCTCGCGGCCGACAGGGCCCGGGAGCCGCGCGGCGCCAAGGTGCTGAACCTGTTCGCCTACACCTGCGCCTTCTCGGTCGCAGCGCTGCAGGCAGGCGCGCGGCATGTGATGAATGTGGACATGGCCCATGGCGCGATTGCCATCGGGCAGCAGAACCACCAACTCAACGGCTTGGCCAGCGGCGCGAGCTTTCTGGCGCACGACATCTTCAGCACCTGGGGAAAGATCACGCGCGGCGGGCCGTACGGACTGGTGATCGTGGACCCGCCCAGTTACCAGAAGGGCAGCTTCGTCGCGACCAAGGACTACGCCCGGCTGATGCGGCGGCTGCCCGATCTGCTGGCGCCGGGTGGCCACGCGCTGCTGTGCCTGAATGCGCCGGAACTGGGCACCGACTTTTTGCAAGGCCAGATGCAGGAACTGGCGCCGGAGCTGGCGTTCGTCGAGCGCGTGCCCAATCCACCAGTGTTTGCAGACGTGCAGGCGGAGAGGGCGCTGAAGGTGCTGGTGTACCGGGCGCCGGATTTGTAGGCGGGCCGGGTTCGGTCCTCCGCCCAAATTGGCCGGCGCTGGTGATCCGCCAGCGCCGGCACCTTGCCTAGGCAGAGAGCGTCGGGTAGTCCGTATACCCTTCGGCGCCGGGCGTGTAGAACGTGGCGGGAGAGGGCGCGTTCAGCGGCGCGTTCTTGCGCATTCTCTCGACCAGGTCGGGGTTGGCGATGAACGCGCGGCCAAAGGCGGTCAGGTCCGCGCGGCCTTCGGTCAGGGCCTGCTGCGCGCCGGCTTTGTCGAGTCCACCGGCGAGGATGAATGGGCCTTCGAAGGCGGCCCTCAAATCGGCTTTCAGTTGCGCGGGCACCGGCGGGGTGCCCATGGCCGAATGGTCCAGGACGTGCACGTACATCAGGCCAAGTGCCGAGAGCGACTTCACCAGCGCCAGATATTGTTCGTCCACACCGTCGAAGGCCCCGGCGCTGTTGACGACGCCGTGCGGTGACAGGCGGATGCCCACGCGCTCGGCGCCGATTGCCTTCGCCGCAGCCCGCGCGACTTCGAGCACCAGGCGGTTGCGGCCTTCGGCGGTGCCGCCGTAGCCGTCCGTGCGCCGGTTGATGTTGGCGTTCAAAAACTGCTCGAGAAAGTAGCCGTTGGCTGCGTGCAGTTCGATACCGTCGAACCCCGCTTCGATGGCCAGGCGCGCCGCCGTCGCGTAATCGCCGATGACGGCCTGGATGTCGGCCTCGTTCATGGCGCGGGGCGGTGTGTGCGGCTGGTTGCCCTGCGTGTCCGTCCACATCTCGCCGGGGCAGACGTCTGCCGAGGCGCTCAGCACCTCGGCGCCTGCGGGTAGATTGTCCTGGTGGGCCACGCGGCCGGTGTGCATCAACTGCACGACGATCTTGCCGCCCTTGGCATGCACGGCATCCGTCACCAGCTTCCAGCCTTGCACCTGGGCGTCATTGAACAAGCCGGGAATCCGCGCATAGCCCAGTCCGTTGGGGGACGGCGAGGTGCCTTCCGTGATGATCAGGCCGGCCTTCGCGCGCTGCGCGTAGTAGGTCGCCATGAGCGCGTTGGGCGTGTTGTGGTCCACCGCACGGCTGCGCGTGAGCGGCGACATCACGACGCGATTGGCGAGCGGTGTGTTGCGCAGGGAAAAAGCATCGAAAAGCATTCGGGCAATCCTTGGGGAGCGTGAATGAGCGGAATGAACGGGATAAAAGGGCGCCGGTAAGCCCTGTGGAGTGTCCCGGCGCTCGGGCATCAGATGACGCTGTAGCGAGGCGCTGGCGTGCCCATCTGCGAGCCCGCGAACAGCGCGGCGCGCGCTGCCTCGTACTTTTCCCACAGCGTCAGATCGGCGACCGAAGGCCAGGTGATCGCCTCGCCCTGGTCCAGGCCTGCCAGTGCGGCATCGACCAGGTGATCGGTGGTCATCAGCGTGTCTTTGTTGAGGGCGGCCAGCGGCACACCCGACAGGTCCCAGATTTCGGTGGCGGTCGATGCGGGCAGAACGAGCTGAACCTTCACGCCCGTGTCAGCCAGCTCCTGTTGCAGGCCCTGGCTGTAATGCAGAACAAAAGCCTTGGTGCCGCTGTAGACCGCACTGATGGGCATCGCATGGATGCCCAGCACGGAGGCAATGTTGATGATCAAGCCCTGTTTTCTGGCGATGAAGGGGTGCAGCACCGCCTGGGTCAGCCGGGTGAGGGCGGTGATGTTGAGGGCGACCTGGGATGCCGTGTCGTCGGCGGATCGTTGCGTCAACGGGCCCAGGCGGGCGATGCCGGCGTTGTTCACCAGGACGTGCAGGCGTTCGTTGCTGGACAGAATCGCTTCGATGCGCGCCAGGTCTTCCGACTGGCTCAGGTCTGCCACGACCGCCTCGGCTTTCACGCCATGGGCTTTGGTGATCTGGGCGCTGAGGGCCTGCAGGCGGTCGGCACGCCGGGCGACCAGAATAAGATCGTATCCACGTGCGGCGAGGCGATCGGCATAGACCGCGCCGATGCCGGAAGAAGCCCCGGTGATCAATGCGACTTTGTTGGAATTGGGCTGGGTCATCGGGTGTTCTCCAATAAAATTGAGGGCTCAACTAAATAGGTTGAGGGCTCAAATGTACGGTTGAACGGCTGTGCTTCAAAAATAGTGCAGCACTCAACCATTTGAAAAATATGGGAATTATGAAAACCCCCGCCGCTGTGGAAACCGACGCCGACTGCGCGCTCGCTCAGGCTGTCGCCAATGTCGCCGCCATGACTGGCGTGCAGGTCTGCACGAACACGTCGGTGCGCCTGGCGGCCCGAAGACTGGGTCAGCTGTACGACGAAGCGCTGGCGCCTTTGAACCTCAAGGCCACCCAGCTTGCGCTGATCGTGGAGATCGGCAAGTTCATGAGCGCCGATGGGCAAGGGCCGACGTTGCAGGACTTGGCAAACCGCCTTGCCATTCAGTTGTCGGCATTGACGCATGCGCTGCGGCCGCTGGTGCGCGATGGCATCGTCGAGCTTCACCAGGATGCCCAGGATCGCCGCAGCAAGCACGGCGTGCTCACCGCGCGCGGAAAGCAATTGCTGGCAGAAGCGATCGGGCGCTGGGCCGCCGCCAACGAGCGGGTCGAAGCGGTGCTGGGCTCGGCCTCGGCAGCGAACTTGCGGGCGCTGGCCGATCAGGTCGCATCCGACGCGTTTTTAGTGGCCTACAAGTCGGAGGCTTGACGCGCAAGACCGGCCGCCAACTGGTCGATGGCCCGGTCAACGATCAGCAACCGAGCATCCGATTCGAAGGGTTGCAGGAACGCCGCGGCCTCTTCGATCAACAGATGCGAAAGGCCGTGCACCAGGCCCCAGCTCGACGCCACGGCCGTTGCCACGTCGAGGGGTGAGGCACCCGGGCCCAGCGCGGCTTCGATGCACGAATGAAGCAAACCCAGCGGGTTGGCCGAAGTGCCGCCGTCTGGCGCTTCCACCGTCAGTTGCAGCGGCTGGTTGCCGAAGAACATCAACCTGAAAAGCTGCGGATTCTTCCGCGCGAACGCAACGTAGGCTTTGCCGGAGGCCGCCAACCTGGCGCGAGGGCTAGCCTCGGTCTGCGCCATCCCACGCTCCATCGCATTCGATAGCTGCGCAAAGCCCCGCAGCGCCAGCGCAGACAGCAGCGCCCCAGTGTTGGCGAAGTGGTGCGCAGGCGCTGCGTGGCTCACGCCTGCGCGCCGCGCGGTCCCCCGCAGCGAAAAGCCGGCCACGCCGTTCTCGATCAGTTCGGCCTCGGCTGCGTCGAGCAAGGCGGCGCGCAGGTCGCCGTGGTGATAGCCGCGATCCGCCACCCCTGCCGCTGGCAGCGCTGCGCGCTTCCTGGGAGCGGTGGGCGATGTTTTCTTCGGGCTGGTCGAGGTTTTTATCTTGTCTTCCATGCGCTGCCTTCTCATTCAAAACAGAATTATCTAGACACTGTAAAAATCTTACTTTACAGTGTCTGGATTGCGCCGTTATAGCGTGTTTTGTGAAGCAGTGAGTGCCTATGTCCCTTGATCACCTGTTTTCTGCGGCGTCCTTTCTGGCGATGGTGGGCTGGCTTGCGTTGCTGGCAAGCCCGTTCACACCGAAGTGGCCGAATCGCATCGCCGCTTGGATCGTTCCGTCGTTGATCGCGGTCGTCTACACCGCGCTGATGCTGGTCCATTTCAGTGGCGCGGACGGTGATTTTTCATCGCTCGACGGGGTGGCGCGCCTGTTTGCTTCGCGGCCGGTGTTGCTGGCCGGCTGGCTGCATTACCTGGCTTTCGACCTGGCCCTCGGGGCATGGGAGGTGCGCGATGCCTCGCGACGGAAAGTGTCGTTCTGGTGGGTGTTGCCGTGTTTGCCCGCGACCTTCCTCTTCGGCCCCGCAGGGTTTTTGATGTACCTGCTCGTTCGCACTCTTGTACCGCGCCGGCAGCCAGCCATGGCAGCGGCCTGAGCCTTTTCCGCAAAGACCGCCATGACGTCCATGACTGCGCCATCACCGTTCGCCACCCGAGACCGTTTTCCCGCCGTGTCGGATTGGGAACCTCTCATGACCCAGCTCGCCTTCGCCTTCTTGGCATTGCTGCCGGTGCTGGTGCTGGCCTGGCTGCTGGACCCGCGCGAGCTCCTGGGGGTGTCGGTCTGGGCCAAGCCGATCAAGTTCGCGGCGGGATTTGCGGTCTATCTGTTGAGCCTGGGTGCATTCGCCACATTCATCGATCCGGCGTGGCGCAAGACCGGCGCTTTTCGCTGGCCCGTCATTGCCGGCTCAGCGGCCATCGTGCTGGAGCAGGCCATCATCACCTTGCAGTCCGCGCGGGGCGTCGGCTCTCATTTCAACGCTGCCACGGCATTCGATGCGGCGCTGTATGCGGCGATGGGCGCAGGCTCCCTCGCGCTGCTGGCCCTGGCCCCGGTGGTTGCGCTGGGCCTTGCGCGCCATCCCAGCCGGCGGTCGATTGACGACGGCATGCGCGATGCCATCGTCATCGGCTTGTGGATGACAGGCGTGCTGACGCTCGCCACCGCCGGCACCATGGCCGTGCTGGGAAGCCACCGCTTCGGTGCTGCAGACCTTCGGGTGTCGCACTTTCTCGCCACCCATTCCATGCACGCCGTACCGCTGATCGTCTGGGCGCTTTCGCCGTTTCATGTCTTACGCCGCCAAGGCGTGCTGGCGGTGGCCGCCATTTACGGCGTAGCGGTCGTGGCGGTATTCGTTCAGGCGTTGAGCGGGCACCCATTTCCGGTTCCGATCTCCTGGCTTTCGCATGGGTAGCTGAAGCCGTTCATGACCTTTCGGAGAGGTTGCAGTTCGAAGTGAATCTCATTTACTGCATCTTTTATACTGCCGCCCTCACTTGCCTTTTGCGCTATCGATCCTGGCCGTCGCCGGGTCTGGCCATTCCGATGGGCAGTTGCCCATTTTCTGGCCCTGATTTCCGTGTTCGTGCGCTATTACCGAGAACTGCTGAGGTTCCTTCAGGGGTCCGTCAAGGACCGCGAGATGGCGGCCGACCTGGCGCAAGAGAGTTATGCGCGGGTGCTGGCCCTGGAGCAGTCGGGCGAGCGCATCGCGGAACCCCGTGCGCTGCTCTATCGCACGGCGCGCAATCTGGTGATCGACCAGCACCGCCGCCATGCCGTGCGCGGCCAGCACGCGCCGCTGGACGACGACGCCTTCGAGCACGCCACGCAAAGCCTGGCAGCGCCAGATGCCTTCGAACCCGAGGCCGCAGCCATGTCTTCGCAGACGGTGAGCGCCCTGCTGGCCGCCATCGGCGCGCTGCCGCTGCGGTGCCGTGAGGCGTTCATCCTGTACAAATTCGACGGCCTGACGCAGGCCGAGATCGCCCGGCAGATGGGCATATCGACCACCATGGTGGAGCGGCACATCCAGCGCGGCATGCAGGCTTGCCGCGATTGCCAGGACCAGTTGGAGGGCAGAGCTCTTCCGTCGGGCGATGTTGCCGACTCGAAGGGACCGCTTTGATGCCTCGCACCTTGGCTTGGCCGACGCAGGTTGGGATTTCGGCTGGCTGCGCGTCTACTCCCAGGTAGCCTTCCTACTTCGCATGACCGATCATCACCACGCTGCCCCTTCGCCCAGCGACCTCGATGCCGAGGCGCTGGAGTGGTTCGTGCGCCAGGGCCGGGCGGTGGGTTCGGGACAGGACGCAGAGTTTCATGCCTGGCTGGCGGGGCACCCGGGCCGGCGCGCCGCCTTCGCCCGCTGGCAGGCCGACTGGCAGCGGCTGGATGCCTTGCCCGCTGCGGGCGTGAAGCAATTGCGCCGACAACTGGCCAACGACAAAGCCGCACAGGCGAGCCAGTCCGAAAGCCCTTCGTCACAAGGCCGCAGAGCCTGGCTGCGGAACTGGTCCGCCCTGGTGCCTCAGGCGGCAGTGGCCGCCGTGGTGCTGGCGATGACCGGCGGCGGAAGCTATCTGGCCTGGGACCACTGGCAGCAGCAACCGCTCTTCGTGCAGAACTTTTCGACCGAGCGCGGCCAGCAATTGGATGTGCATTTGCCAGACGGCAGTCGCCTGCGGCTGGACACCGCCACGCGGGTCGAAGTGGCGCTGTACCGCCAGCGGCGCGAAGTGCGCTTGCCCGAGGGGCAGGCCATGTTCCAGGTGCAGGGCGATACCGCGCGGCCGTTCGACGTGTTCGCCGGCGCAGTGAAAGTGACTGTCGTCGGCACGCGCTTTTCAGTGCGCAACACCGCTGGCGTTACGGGGGATGAGGGCGTTCGGGTGGCCGTGGACGAAGGGCGTGTGCGGGTATCGGCCGTCGCCGCCGCAGTCCCTGGCAGGCCGCAGGGCACTCAGGCTGCAGAACCGGCCGTGGTGCTCACCGCCGGCCAACAGGTGGTGGCAGATGGTGCAGGGCGCCTGGCGCCCGTGAGCCCGGTGCCCGCGGCGGGCGTGGCGCCCTGGCGGGACGGCCGCATCACCTTCGACAACGTTCCGCTGGCGCAAGCCTTGGCAGAGTTCGAGCGCTACGGGCCGACCCGGCTGATGCTTCGCGACCCGGCCGTCGGCGCCTTGCGCGTCACCGGCACCTTCGATCCGCGCCACCTGGAGAACTTCCTGCAGGCATTGCCCAAGGTGCTGCCGGTTCGGCTGGAAAGCGACGGGGCGCAGATTGAAATCGTCGCGGCCGCCACTGCCACCGCGCACTGAGTCGAGCCGCGGCCGCCGGCCGGGCTGCCGGATGTCGAACACAGCTCGTTTCTTTTCAAAAAGTTATTCCAAACAGGTTGGGGGATTGCCGATTCGCGCGTCTACCTGAGAAGGCTTCTTATTCTCAACCTTCCCGGAGATCGCTCGCATGTCCCGTTTTCGCTTCCATCCTGCCCCGTTGGCCGTGGCCGCTGCCATGGCTTTGGGCGCGCTGTCCGCCCACGCCCAGTCGGGCACCGGGGCACCAGCCGCGGCGTCCGCGCCGGTGGATGTCCGCATCGCGGCCCAGCCCTTGGCCCAGGCGCTGGATGCGCTGGCGCGGCAGGCACGCCTTGAACTGATGGTGCAGCCCGCGCTGGTGGAGGGCAAGGTCTCGCCCGCAGTGGAGGGGCGACTGACGGCGCGCGAGGCACTCAACCGCCTGCTCGCAGGCAGCGGACTTTTTGCGGAAATCGAAGGCACCTCGGTGGTCGTGCGGCGAGTGCCGCAGGGGGCGGGCACGCTCACGCTGGCTCCCGTCACCGTGTCGGCACAGGCCGAGCGCACCGTGGCCACCGAACACACGGGCTCATACACCACCCGCGCCGTCACGGTGGGCAAGGGCGCCCAGGCGCTGAAGGACATCCCGCAGTCGATCAGCGTGGTGACGCGCCAGCTGATGGACGAGCAGAACATCACCTCCGTGTACGAGGCACTCGCCAGCACCACCGGCATCACGCTGGCGCAAAGCCCCCAGGGCGGCAAGTACATCTATTCGCGCGGCTTCGACCTGACCACCGTGCAGTACGACGGCGTGCCTTTGAACCGCGGCATGTACGGGCGGGCCAGCAACTACTCCTCGGGCATGGCGATCATCGACCGGGCCGAGGTGCTGCGCGGCGCGGCCGGCCTGCTGCAGGGCGAGGGCAGCCCGGGCGGCGCGGTGAACTTGGTGCGCAAGCGCCCGCTGAACTCCAACGCCACTACCGTCGAAGCGCGCGCGGGCTCGTGGGACCGATACGGCGCACAGATCGACGCCAGCCGGGTGCTGAACGAAGAAGGCACCCTGCGCGGGCGCGCGCTGATCGATTACGAAGACCAGCACTCGTTCATCGACTACGTGAACCGCCGCAGCCCGACTCTGTACGGCACGCTGGAGTACGACGTGTCGGCATCAACCCGCATCAACTTCGGCGCCAGTTCGGAAGAAAACCGCGGCCGGCCGTCGATGAACGGACTGCCGCGCTACGCCACGGGCGGCGATCTGAATCTGCCGCGCTCGACGTACCTGGGCGCCACCTGGAACCGGCAGGAATCGTCCAACCGCGGCCTGTACTTCGACGCCTCGCACCAGTTCAACGACGACTGGAAGTTGCAGTTCACCGCGCTGCACCTGAAGGAAGAGCACGACATGAAGTACGCGGGGGTCAACCGTGCGGTCAACCCGGCCCTCATGCAAAGCGCCAACATCGTCGCCCGCTCCATCGCCGACATCGAAACCTCGGGCATCGACGCCAACCTCACCGGCAAATTCGACGCGTTCGGCCGCCGGCACGAACTGGTGAGCGGGGTCAACTACACCTACACCACGAACGACACCGTCTACGGCTTTCGCACCAACTACAACATCTTCGGCCTCGGCAGCTACAACCCCGACTTCCGCGAACCCACCGACGCGGAGATCTACACCGGCACCCGCGAGGCCCGCCAGGGCAAGGCCCGGCAACTGGGCTTTTACAACGCCGTTCGCCTGCAGTTGACCGATCCGCTCAAGCTGGTGGTCGGCGCACGGGTCAGCTGGTTCCGCACCGACTGGGACACCGTCACCACCGGCGCGACCCCGTCCACCTCGGCCACCCACAGCCGCGAGAACGCCAAGGTCAACCCCTATGCAGGGCTGATCTATGCATTGAGCCCGCAGTGGTCCGCCTACGTGAGCTACGCGGACATCTTCAAACCCCAGGCCGAGCAGAACCAGGCCGGCGAACTGCTCAAGCCCATGGTGGGCGCCAATTACGAGGCGGGCCTGAAGGGCGAGCTGATGGACGGCAAGGTGAACGCATCGTTCGCCCTGTTCCGCGTGGACCAGAAGAACCGCGCGCAGGAAGACTTCAGCACCAGCCCCACCTGCCGCAGCGACTATTACTGCTACACCGACACGGGCGAAGTCCGCAGCCAGGGCCTGGACGCCGAGGTGAGCGGCGAGGTCGCGCGGCACTGGAACGTGTTTGCCGGCTACACCTTCAACCAGACCAAGTACCTGAAAGACGTGACCAGCGAAGGCCTGGCCTTCAACAGCTACACGCCCCGGCACCTGTTCCGCCTTTGGACCACCTACCAACTGCCGGGCGAGCTGAACGCCTTCACGCTGGGCGGCGGTGTCAACGCGCAAAGCGGCAGCTACCGTCAGATCGGTGCCGTGCGCGCCGACAACGGCGGCCGGGCGGTGTGGAACGCGCTGGTCAAGTACCAGATCAACCGCAACTGGACGGCCGCGCTGAACGTGAACAACGTGTTCGACAAGCGCTACTACGGCTCGGTCACGGCCCTGGTGAACGGCAGCTACTACGGCGATCCGCGCAACGTGATGCTCACCCTGCGCGGCGCGTTCTGAGCGTGAGGCAGGCGTTGCGCGCATGAAGGGCCAGGGCAACTTTCGCCAATCCATGTCGTGGCTGCACACCTGGTGCGGCCTGGTGTGCGGCTGGCTGCTGTGCGCCATCTTCCTCACCGGAACGCTGAGCGTGTTCCGCGAGCCCATCACGCGCTGGATGGAAGCGCGGCCGGTGCTGGAAGGCGCCGAGAGCCGCGCCGCTCGGGGCACTGCCGCGCTGCCCCTGGCGCAGGCTGTGAGGCATCTGTCTGAGCAGGCGCCCGCCGCCCGCTTCTGGCGCGTGGAACTGCCCCAGGGGCCGGGCGATGCGCTGCTGCTCGTGTGGCGCGAGGGCCGCATCAACCGGATGGCCGCGCTGCATCCGGTGACTGGTGCCGTGCTGCCCGCGCCATGGGGCCGCGCCACCGAGGGCGGGCGGCATTTCATGTCGTTTCACTACATGCTGCAATGGAACGCGCTCGGGTTCTGGGTCGTGGGCTGGGTGTCGATGTGCATGCTGGTCGCGCTGGTGTCCGGCGTGGTGGTGCACCGGCGCATCTTCCAGGACTTCTTCACCTTCCGCCCGCGCAAGGGGCAGCGATCGTGGATGGACGCGCACAACGCCACCGGGGTGCTGACGCTGCCGTTTCTGTTCATGATCGTCTACACCGGGCTGGCGATCTTCTACACCTCGTACATGCCCTGGCCCCTGCGGGCCGCCTATGGCGAGGGCGACAAGGCCTATGCCCAGTTTCAGACCGAACTGGCACACGGCGCCCGCGACGAACTGCGCCGCCCCCGCACCGGCCGCCCGGCTGCGCTGCACGACCTGACACCCTTGCTGGAGCAGGCCCGCACGCTGACCGGCCAGCCGCCGCGCATGCTGGTGATCGAATCCCCGGGCGATGCGAACGCCACGGTGCGCGTGCTCGGTCCACGCGAACCGGAAGCCGGCACCGGCCAGCGCCGCGCCTTGCTCAATCCGGTCGCCACCGTGGCGTTCGACGGGGTAAGCGGCGCCGTGCTGCAAGTGCGCCGGCCCGAGCCCGAGGCCGCTTTCGGCTCGGAACAGGTGCACGCCGCCATGGAATCGCTGCACTTCGCCCGCTTTGGCGGCTGGCCGATGAAATGGCTCTACTTTGTCAGCGGACTGCTGGGCACCCTCATGGTCGCCACCGGCACCGTGCTGTTCAGCGTGAAGCGGCGCGCCAAGTCCGGCAACGAATTCGGCCGCGCCACGGCAGGCGTTTACCGCGCCGTCGAAGCCCTGAACGTCGCCGCGGTGGCCGGCATTGCCGTGGCCTGCATCGGCTATTTCTACGCCAACCGGCTCCTGCCCACCGAACTGCCCGGCCGCGCGCTGTGGGAGATCCGGGCATTCCTTGGCATCTGGCTCGCGACACTGCTCCACGCGGCGTTGCGCCCGCCGCGCTGCGCCTGGGTCGAGCAACTGGCCGCAGCCGCGCTGCTCTGCATCGCGCTTCCGGGCTTGAATGCCTGGACCACGGGCCAGCACCTGGCAGCCTACGCGCTGTCGGCCGACTGGCAGCGGGCGAGCGTGGAGTTCACTGCGCTGGCCTGCGGCGCATGCATGGCGTTGGCAGCCCGCCGCACAGGGATTGGCTGGCGCCGAGCCGCGCCGGGCACACGGTCGAAGCGACCGGTGCCGAATGCAGAGGTGCGAGGATGAGCCGGCCGCCTCGAACCGGCGCGGGTTGGAAGTACCGATGGGGCATCGCCAGCCGCGTGCTGGCAGCGTGCCTCGGCGGCTACGCGCTGGCGTCTGTAATGGCTGCGGTGCTGGCACTCGCCGCACCCAGGCTCTTCGGCTGGACGCGCGCGGACGGCGTGCTGCTGGGCACGATGATCAGCTTTGCGCTGTACACCGTCGTCGCGCTGTGGGTGTTCTGTGCGCGAAGTGCGCTGCGTGCCTGGCTTGGCCTCGGTGCGGTGGCGCTGCCTTGCGCAGGGCTGCTGTGGTGGTGGCGGTGAGATCGTCTTCGCCGATGTCGAGAGGCTGACGTTCGATAGCATCGACACCATGAAACGTCGAATTCTCGTGGGCCTCGTCATGGCCTTTGTCGGCTTGGCCGCTGTCCTCGGTGCTGGCGAATTCCTGAGCCAGCCGCACCACCGATCCGTCGGTCCGGCGCCTGCGGGCCTGCCTGCAGTGAGTGTTCAATTCGATACTCCGGACCGCCACACCCTCTCCGGTTGGATCGTGCGTGGCCAGCCGGGTGCTGGGGCGGTGCTGTTGCTGCATGGCATCGGCGCGGATCGGAGGCAGATGCTCGGGCGGGCGCGGTTTCTGCACCGGTTGGGGTATTCGGTGCTGCTGATCGATCTGCCTGCGCATGGCGAAAGCGCAGGGGAGAAGGTCACGTTCGGGTGGAACGAGTCGCGCGGGGTTGCCGCGGCGCTGGGCTATCTCGCGCAGGCGTTGCCGGGCGAAAAGATCGGCGTGATCGGTGCGTCGCTGGGGGCGGCATCGCTGGTGCTTGCCCATTCGGCGGTGCCTCTGAATGCGGTGGTGCTGGAGTCGATGTTTCCTACCTTGGAAGAAGCCGTCGGCAATCGGCTGGCGCTGTACCTTGGACCTGCCGGGCGGTGGCTCACGCCATTGCTGCTGTGGCAGCTTCCCGTGCGGCTGGGTGTCTCAGCCGCGCAATTGCAGCCCATCGTCGATCTGCCGTCATTGCATGCGCCGCTGCTGATTGCCGCGGGCGCAGAAGATTGGCACACGACGCTGGCGGAAACGCAGCGGATCTATGCGGCGGCGCCCGAGCCTAAAGCGCTGTGGGTGGTCGATGGCGCAGCCCATGTGGACCTGCATGCGTTCTACACCACGACCTACGAGGCGCGCATTGCGGCCTTTATGGCGAAGCACCTGCGCGGCCGTGATTGACCCGCTCAGGAGCGGCGGTTGATCCGGCCTTTGTGCAAAACGTCGCCCCCCACGGCACTAGGCCGCGTTGCCGTCTGGACCTGTGCTTGCCAATGACGGCGGCACGCCCAGGAGTTCGGCGATCCGCTCCCAATCGGCCGCGTCCACGGGCGTGATCGACAACCGGCTGCCCTTTTGCAGCACTTGCAGCCCAGCCAGCTCGGGGTGCGCGCGCAATTCGGCCAGTGGCAGCAGGCGTGTCTTGCGCAGCGCCTGAACGTCCAGCAGCAGCCAGCGGGGCCGATCGGGCGGGGACTTCGGGTCGTGGTAGGGCGACTCGGGGTCGAACTGCGTCGGGTCCGGTCGCGTGGTGGAGGCGATGCGCGCCACGCCGGCGATGCCTGGCTCGGGGCAGCTGGAGTGATAGAACAGCACGCCATCGCCCACCTGCATGCCGTCCCGCATGAAATTGCGCGCCTGGTAATTGCGCACGCCGGTCCAGGGCACGGTAGCGTCAGGCGCGGACAGGGCGTCGTCGATGGAGCATTCCTGCGGCTCGGACTTCATGAGCCAGTAACGGGCTTCGCTGCGGGTGGTCGTCGTCATGGCGCCATTCTGGCCGCAGGGAATGCGTGGAACCAGGGGCAAAAAAGCGGGATTGGCCGGATGCTATTGTTTTTATAGCTGCCACCGCATGATTCCCTAGGGTGGGAGGCCAATATGACCATATTTCGGCATTCAGCTCCTGCACCCCTGTTCCGCTCGCTCAGCGCCGCTCGCCCGTGCCGCCCCAGCGGATCGCATCGGGCGGGGGGATGGCCAGCGGGTTGTCCTTGGGCTCGGTCAGCGGCGCCAGCAGCGCGTTCAAGTCTGCCTCGCTGAATTTGGCCGCACCTTCCGCGTCGTGCCCCAGCACGCCCTGAGCCAACGCCAGCTTGCGTGCCTGCAGCTCCAGCATGCGCTCTTCGATGCTGCCCTCCACCACGATCTTGTAGACGAACACCGGCTGGTCCTGGCCGATGCGGTGGGCGCGTGCCGTGGCCTGTTCTTCCACGGCCGGGTTCCACCAGGGGTCGAGGTGGATGACGGTGTCGGCCGCGGTCAGGTTCAGGCCCACGCCGCCGGCTTTCAGGCTGGCCAGCAGGATGGGCGGTGCAGCAGGATCGTCCTGCGATTGAAAACGCTGCACCACGGCCCCCCGGGCGCGGGGCGGCGTGTCGCCGGTGAGGGCGAGGTAGGGCAGGGCGAGCGCATCCAGTTCTTCGGCCACCAGCGTGAGCATTTCGGTGAACTGCGAAAAGACGAGCACGCGGCGGCCCTCGGCCACCAGCGCGGGCAGCTTATCGGCCAGCCATTCCAGTTTGGCGTGCTCCATGGTCGCGGGCTGCGCTCTGGCGGCTTCGCTGCCTTTGACCAGGCGCGGGTCGCAGCAGACCTGGCGCAGCTTGAGCAGCGCGTCCAGCAGCGTGATCTGCGCGCCGTCGAAGCTCTGGCGCTGCAGCACGCGGCGCACCTGCTTGTCGGCAGCCACGCGCACGGACTCGTACAGCTCGCGCTGTCGGCCCTGGAGCGACACGCGCACCATCATGTCGGTGCGCGGCGGCAGGTCAGCGGCCACGTCCTGCTTGCGGCGGCGCAGGACGAACGGGCGCACGCGCTGGGCCAGCAACTGGGCGCGCACGGTTTCGCCATGTTCTTCGATGGGTTTGCACCAGCGGGCGTTGAAGCTGCGCGCATCGCCCAGAAAGCCCGGCATGAGGAAGTCGAACTGCGCCCACAGTTCGCCCAGGTGGTTTTCCAGCGGGGTGCCGGTCAGGCACAGCAGGTGCGGCGCCTTCAGCCGGCGCAGGGCGCGGGCGCTGCGGCTGCCGGCGTTCTTGACCATCTGCGCCTCGTCCAGGATCAGCAGGTGAAACGGCTGAGCGGCCAGCGCGTCGATGTCGCGCCACATCAGCGGATAGGTCGTCAGCACCAGGTCGTGCCGGGCGATTTGAGCAAACCGCTCGCGGCGGTCGGGGCCGTGCAGCGACAGCACGCGCAGCCCGGGCGCCATGCGCTGCGCCTCGGCCTGCCAGTTGAACAGCAGCGAAGTCGGCAGCACGACGAGCGCCGGGTGCGCGAGGCGGCCGGCTTCTTTCTCGGTGAGCACGTGCGCCAGCGCCTGCGCGGTTTTCCCCAGGCCCATGTCGTCGGCCAGGATGCCGCCCAGCCCCTGGGCGCGCAAATACTGCAGCCACGCCAAGCCGTCGAGCTGGTAAGGGCGCAGCCGAACACCCAGGCCTGCGGGCGCGGCGACGGTTGGCGGCGGCCCGACGCCTTTCAGCCGCTGCGTCAATTGCGCCAGGCCCGCATCGCCCTGCAGTTGCCAGGCGTTGTCCCAGCCGTTCACCATGCCCACGCGGTGTGCCTGCACGAGGCCTGCGCGCAGCGCTTCCAGGCGGCGTACTTCCCATGGCCCTAGCCCGATCCGCAACGGGTCGCCATCCTGGCGCTGCCGGTTGGCATTGCGCAGCGGGTCGGTCAGCAAATCGACCAGCGCGCCGACGATGGCTTTCAGCGGCGCAGCCGGGGCATCGATGCGGCGCCCCCCGGGCGCTCGCAGCGAAACGATAGCGTGGTCGTCGATGGCGGCCAGTTGCGCGGCGTTCAGCCAACGCCGCTCGCGCTGGAGCAGGTCGGCCAGCAGCGGGGCGAGGTCCAGGCTTTCTCCGTCCACCTCGATCCCCAGGCTGAGCAGCCAGGCGCCTTCGCGCTCAGGCAGATGGAGCTTTTGCACGGGGCGCTCGCGCTCGCCCAGCGGGCCGGCCACCTGTTTGCCCAGCCATTCGCCGGTGTCGGGATCGATGCGTAGCGTCCAGCGCTGGACCGGTACGCTTTCGTGGGCAAAGCCCGGCAGCACCACAACCGCCCAGCCTCGCGATTGCAACTTCGGCACCTGTTCGGCCCAGAAGTCGCCGAATGCGGCTTCCTGCGGCAGTGTCCACACCGGGCCCAATACCGGAGCGTGCGCCCGGTCGCGCCACTGCAATGCGGATTCCGGCACCGGCAGCAAGCCCAGGTCGCGCACGAAGTCGATGGCATCGGCCTCCGCAGCCACGTCGCGCTGCAAGCGCACCACCGGGCCGCCGGTGTCGTACAGCTCTTGAACGGCGGGCGGCCGGCTGTTAAGCACCGAGGTGGGCGCGGGTGTTTCCCACGTCGCCCCGGTGGGCGTGCGGTAGGTCCAGTCGATGTGCGCCAGAGTGACCTGATCCCCGCGCGGGCCGATGGGGCCGTGGGGACGCAAGCCCAGCAGTCCCTCGCCACGGCCCAGCGTTTGCAGCGTGATGCGCGGCTGAAACTGGTCTTGGGTAGCTGACGGGCTCTCGGCCTCGGCTGCGTTGACTACGCTTTCAGGCGCTTGCGCAGGCGCATCGCCTCGCAGCCGTGCCATGACCTGGGCCGCATCGGCATCGGACAGCGTGGGCAGGCGCGCCAGCGTGGCGGCATCCGCCTTCCTGCGCAGCGCGTCGACCCATGCGGCGATCGCATGATCGCGTTTCACGGTCTTTGAAGGCGACTGGGGCGTGCTGGCAGTGCGGGGCGGTAGGCGCGAAGGCATCGCCGGCCATTTTGCCGGGTGTCAGCAGGGCAAACGGGAGTGAAGCAGGGAAAGGGAAAAAGGAGAACTGCCTGCCGTTGCGGCCACCCCAGCCGTCAGGACCGGCCGGTTTCTTTAGCGGCGGGCAGCGTTAGTTGGGCGGCTTTGGCAACCTGCACGCAATCGCGCAGATGTTGCTCGCCCAGCAATCGCAACGTGGTGTAGCCCAGCACCGCCGCAACGGCCTGGCCCGCCAGTGGCACGTATTTGGCGGCCTGCTTGGCGGTCAGGCGCATGCCAACGGCCCGCGTCGCGCGGATCACCAGTTCGCGTGTGACGAACTTTCCGATCAAGGCCGAGCCGACCAGGCCCACGGCCTTTTGCACTTGCTCGCGCTTGTGCGGGGTCAGGCGGTCGATCTGCTCGGGAGTGAGGCCGAATTCGGCGTTGATCTGCGGCACCAGCCGGGACAGCAGCGCAGCATCCACCGCCCAGTCCAGACCAGGAATGGGCACGGTCCCAGCCGCCGCGGCCATCAGCGCACGCCGATGCAACAGCCGGCGGCTGCGTTGCACGGCTGCCAGCAGGGCAGGGTCGCCCTCGGCCAATGCGACTGCGCTCGGAACACGTTTTGCCACGGGCGCCGCCTGACAGTTACTTCTTGCTCTTGAAGAAGCTGTACACCACCAGCAGCAGGATGGCGCCCAGGATCGAAGCGATCCAGCCGGCTGGCTCGCCTTCCTGGTACCAGCCCATCGCCATGCCGATATAGGTGGCGAGGAACGAGCCTGCGACGCCCAGCAGCGCCGTCATGATCCAGCCCAGCTTGTCATCCCCCGGTTTGAAGGCGCGGGCCAGCAGACCGACGACGAGACCGACGAGAAGAACACCTAAGACGGAAAACATGGGGGGCACTTTCTGGGAAGGTTGAGATGCGACGAATCTACCCGCGGCGCTGCGCCGTGCCCTGTCGGACAAGGCGCACTGTGACCGGCTAGAAAAATAGGGGCTTTACTGATGAGCGCCGAAAGACAGCAGCTCAGGGCGCACCGGTGTGGGAGCCCGCCGACAGATCGATGCGCACACATCCGGCGCCTCTTTTTTCAGCGGCTGGATAAGGTCGGTGTTCTTCCAACAAGAAATAAAGGAATGCACATGCCGATCCGATCTCCCCGCACTTTCCTGTCCGCCACCGTGCTGGCACTGGCCGCTGCAGCCGGCGGCGCCGTCCTCCCTGCGACGGCGATGGCGCAAAGCGATCAGGCTTCGCTGGACCGCGGTGCACGCCCCGACACGACGCCTGCCCAGCGCTACCAGACAGCGATTCGGGAAGCCGGCGGTGGATTGAAAGTCGCGTTGCAGGAATGCCGCGAAGGCGAGTCTGGCGCACGCAAATCGTGCGAAGCGGATGCCCGTGCCCGTTACAAGGCCGACATGGCCGCAGCCCGTGAAATGCTGCGCAATCCAGACGCCCGGCCGGTGAATGTGGTGGGAGAACCCATCCGCAGCACCGAGACCACGACGGTCATCAAGCCCTGACGGACGTCAGACCACCATGCGCGCACCGTGGCGCCCGGCGCAAAAACGATCAGTTGGCGGAAGCGTTTCCGTCTGCGTCGGCGGTGGTCACGCGGCGCGCGCCATTGAAGCGCCGCTGCCAGTAAGAGGCGCGCATGTCTTCCACGCGCACTTCGGCGCCGCTGCGAGGCGCGTGGATGAACTTGCCTTCGCCCACGTACATGCCGACGTGGCTGAAGGCGCGGCGCATGGTGTTGAAGAACACCAGGTCACCGGGCTGCAAGTCTTTTTTATCGATGGTCTCGGTCGCTGCGGCCTGCTGGTCCGCGCGGCGGGGAAGGATGAAACCGGAGGCTTGCCCATAAATGGTGCGGATGAAACCGCTGCAGTCGAACCCGGTTTCGGCGTTGTTGCCGCCTCGGCGGTATGGCACGCCCAGGAAGCCCATGGCGGTGGCAACCACCTCGCCGGCCTTGTCCTGAACGTTGTGCCGCGCTTCCTTCAACTGGGAAAGAACGGTCTTTTCGTGAACGAAACGGTCTAGATCATCAGAGGAGGGCGCATTGTTGGGTGCGGCGTGGGCGCTGGCGCAGGCCAGCAACAAGAGGCAAATCCATCGAGACATGGGGCCGGAGGGTACCACGCACCAAAACGTATCTCTTTGCAAAAAATGTCGCACAGAATGAGTTTTCATGGTTTTTGACTATGGACGGACGCCCGTGGCATGCTTTGGCAGAGCTGAGCCACGCAAGCAAAATGCCCGTTCATAGCCAAAAGGGTGTTCTCGCGCCCACTTATCACAGAAATTCCGTTCAATGAAATTTAAACAATCTGTGCGTTGTGTACCCATTTCTTACCGGGCGCTGACTCTTGGGTTCGCCGCCTTGATCAGTTCAATGCCTGGTCTGGCCAATGCCCAGGCGAATGCACGGACGGCCCCAGTGGCACCCCAGGCGGCACCTTCGCAGGGGAATGCGGTCACCGTCGCCCAGGACCTGGCCAACCCCTGGGGACTGGCGTTTCTTCCGGGCGGACGTTTTCTGGTGACGGAGCGCTCCGGGCGCCTTCGGGTGGTGGAAGCCAATGGCCGGGTGAACCAGCCTATTTCGGGCGTGCCGCCAGTCGTCTTCGGCGGACAGGGCGGCCTGCTGGATGTGGTGACCGATGCCGACTTCGAGCGCAACCGGCGCATTTTCTTTTGTTATTCCGAGCCCGGCGCCAAGGGCGAGCCCGGCAACAGCACGGCGTTGGCGAGCGCCGTGTTGCCTGCGGGTGAAACGGCTTTGAGCGACGTGCGCGTGATCTTCAGCCAGCGGCCGAAGGTGCAAAGCTCGCTGCATTTCGGCTGCCGCATCGCCCAGGCGCGCGACGGATCACTCTTTTTGACATTGGGCGAGCGCTCCACCCGCAAGGAAGATGCGCAAAAACTCGACGGGTACCTCGGCAAGGTGGTCCACCTGCAGCCCGACGGTTCCCCCGGCCCCGGCAATCCGGTGGTGGCGGGCGCGGCGCCCGGCATCTGGAGCTGGGGCCACCGCAACCCGCAGGGCGCCACCATCGCGCCGGACGGACAGTTGTGGATCAACGAGCACGGCCCACAGGGCGGCGACGAAGTCAACGTGCCGCAGGCCGGCCGCAACTATGGCTGGCCGGTGGTCACCCACGGCGAGAACTACGGCGGCGGCAAGATTGGCGAAGGCCTGACCCACAAGGAAGGGATGGAGCCACCGCTGCATTACTGGGTGCCGTCCATCGCCCCATCGGGCATGGCCTTCCTGACCAGCGACCGCTATGGCGCCGACTGGCGGGGCAGCCTGTTCATCGGTTCGTTGAAGTTCAGCCGGCTGCACCGTCTGGTGGTCGCGGACGGCAAGGTGGTCCGGGACGAAACCCTGCTGTCCGGTCTGGGCGAACGCATTCGAGACGTGCGCCAGGGACCGGACGGCTGGCTGTACCTGCTGACCGATGGCCCCCAGGGCCGGCTGCTGCGCCTGACACGCTGAACCACGCCGCAGCCGCGCCATCGCACCCGATGGCGCGGCTGCGACAATCCCCGCTTGTTCCCAACTTTGCCTTGCGCACCCTGCCCATGCTGCTCGACGCCTCCGAATCCCAACTCGTCCTGATCGACTACCAGGAACGCCTGATGCCGGTCATCTTCGAAGGTCCGGCCGTGCTGGCCAATGCCGTGCGGCTGGCGCGGGCGGCCCAGCTGCTGGACGTACCGGTGTGGGGCACCGAGCAAAACCCGTCGCGCCTGGGCGCCAACGACCCGGCGCTGCGTGCGCTGTGCCGCAAGACGCTGGCCAAAATGCACTTCAGCGCCGCCGAAGAAGGCCTGGGCGAATGGCTGCGCCCCGAGCCCAAGCCGCCGGCTGGCAACGCTCGCAGCCTGCCCAAGCACCTGCAGAAACCCCAACCCACGGCGGAAGAACCCGGCGCCATCGTCATTGCCGGCTGCGAGGCCCATATCTGCCTGCTGCAGACCGCGCTGGACCTGTTGGAAGACGAATTCGACGTGTGCGTGGTGACCGATGCCTGTGGCTCCCGCACCGAGCGCAACCGCGACGCTGCTTTCGACCGCCTTGCCGGCGCGGGCGCCGAACTGGTGACGACCGAGATGGTGATCTTCGAATGGGCCCGCACGGCGGAACACCCGGCTTTCAAGGATTTGCTGGCGCTGGTGCGATAAGCCTCGCGCTGCTGCGATGCACGCCTTTCATGACCCCAGGCAGAGGAGCGAGGTGGTCAGCAGGCCCCTCTCTCAGCGCTGGCGGGACGGGTGTCACATTCGCCGCTAGCCAACCACCGGGCGCATTCACTGCCCAGTTCATCGATGGCGAGCTGCTGGTATTTTTGGTTGGTTTCTGCTGGCAGCAGGCCTTGCCATCGACCGTTGCGCCCTTGGTGGAAGAATGCTTTACCGCCATCCTTCCATAGGCCGGCGCCCTGTGGAACATACCGGGCTGCGTTTTCCTTCATATAGTCGAACGCACAATGGGACAAGATGCGGTCCCATTGGGATTCTTCGATCGGCGTGCCAATGAAGTCAGCAATGCGTTGCGCTTCGCCAGGCAGGTTTTCGAGAAGATCGGAAAAATGGACCAGCAGGACGTTTGGTGCGTTCCGTATGGCCCACCACGAACGAACCCCTTCCCAAAACGGCCAGAAGGGATGGCCGTTCTTCTCGAGCCAATCGTTGAAGTATTCGATGACAGAAGCCGGCGGCGGCGGAACAACCCGCAGGCGGCCCGAAGGGTTGGCCCCTGGATCGAGCAATGCCTGTGCGTTCTGGCTGACTGCAGCCTGATGGGCGTGGAGGCTCCATGCAATGTCGCGCCCGTCGCGGCCGATGTAGATGTATTTTGCCGTTTCGGAAAAGACGAGAGCATCTGCAGGCAGGTGTGTTTTAAGGAAGCGGCGATGGCTCTGCGCTTCCACAAGCTTGATTTTCGTGGCCTTATCGGGATATACGGAGTCCAGCCAAGGCGAAACTTTTGATATTTCTACAACTTCATCCCCGGCGAATAGCAACTGGGCCACGACTTGCTGTAGAAATGTCGTGCCTGCCTTGGCGTAGCTCGCAATAACGATATCTCCGTCCCGATATTGAAAGTCATTCCAGACGGTGGAGTCGAAAAAGCGATTGTTATATTCTCTGATTTTTTGTGAGTGAGGAATATTTTTCATATATTTTAATTATTAAATTGGTTACTTTGGTTTCAATGTTATTAATATCCAAGATGTTTGATATCAATGCCGTGAAACCATGTTCACGCTCACGCCCAAGGGGCGTAAGACAAGGGCTGGAAAAGGTTTGACCACTGCACTGGGTTTCAGCGTCAAATCGAATTCCCGGGTGATGGCGGCAATGGTGGTGATGATTTGCATCATCGAAAGGTGGTCGCCTATACACTTCCTCGCACCGCCTCCGAAGGGGAAATAAGCATACTTGGGCAGACTTTCCGAGAAAGAATGATCAAGCCAGCGTTCCGGCCGATAAATGCCTGGGTCTTGAAAATAACGCGCATCCCGATGGCTCACCCATGGGCTGACGGTGAGGGTCGTACCGGCAGGGACGTGAAATCCGCCAAGAACTGTATCGCGCATAGCGATCCGTCCAGTCATCCATGCCGGGGGATACAACCGCAAGGCTTCTTTAACCACTGCCTGGGTGAAAGGAAGCTTTGGGAGATCCGCAGTGGACAAGCTTGCCTGGTCGCTTAAAACCAAATCCACTTCCTGCTGCAACTTCTGCTGTGCTGTCAAATGGGTTGCCAGCAGATAAAAAACCCAGGTCAATGCGTCAGCCATCGGTTCGAGGCCCGACATGATCATCGTGGACAACTCATCGCGCAGCCACCGTGATTTTCCCGTGCCATCATGGTCCAGCAGCATGCCAAGGAGGCAGGGGCTTGGCGACAAGGCACTCCTGTAGTTCTCAATGATGCGGTCCAGTGCTTTGTCGAGGTCGGCGCGGGCACGGCGCAAGCGAACATTATTGGGAGTGGGTATGAAGGCGGGGAACCTGATCTGGCTGCGCGTCAGGCCCATGATGGCGTCCACCATCCTCACGACTGCCTGCGTTTGCTCGCCTTCGGTCGAAGAATTAAACAGAAATGCGCCACCCGTGCTCATGCATATGCGCTGCATCTCTTGTCTTAAATCGGCGTCGGGCGTGTTTTGCCGCCAATGCTGAAGATACGACTGCGTGATGGCTGCGGAGCGCGCCATGCCGTCGTCCACCAATGCCCGTTGAAAAGCGGGTTGCAGCATCCGCCTTTTATTGCGCCAGTCCGAACCCGAGCTGCTCATGACTGATGCAGGGAAGGCGGATTGATTTTTCTGGCGATCGCTGGGATCGCTTTTTTCGTAAGTGCCATCTTTGTTGTGCAGCACTTGCTCAATCAATTCAGGATGACTGACCAGATAGGTTTTTTTGGATAGGACGACCAAGTCGCCATATTCATGGGAACATTTCAACAAGAAACCCAGAGGGTCTTCAGTGAACTCAATGATATTGCCGATAAATCTTCGACCTTTCGGGCCTGTCGGTATCTTTTCTTCAACAGCCACAGACCCCCGCTCCTATCAGAGAACCCTGAATTCAATGCCTTTGATTTGGCCGAATCTATTCGGCCAAATCTCAATTTTTGCCAGCAAACCTGGGAAAGGCCAGGCCTTTCCCAGGCGCTTTAAAAATCAATAGGTGTAGATGTAACCCATTTTGTTTCCACGCATCAGGCGAGCAAGCTTGGCGAAGGTGTAAAAAATGCTTTTCATGATGAGTTCCCTATTTTTAAAGTGACGAAGTTTTTTGACGCCTGCTGAACGTCCATTTCAGGTTACCAGCGGCTAATGAGGCGGTCAAGAAAAATGAATGGTATCCACGCCGTACGGCCTCTCTACCTCTTATCATCCTTGTGCTGCTATCCCGCACCAAAACTCAAGGGGAATTAGATCTTGCAACATTTTTGCAAAAATGGTTACGATTCGTATGCTGAGTTTTATGATACTTGGCATGATCGCTGGCCTGAAAACTCCAAAATGCATTGCGTGGATAAATTGGCGGAGATTGCGGCTGGCGAGGCTGCACTGGAGTTGGGGATAGGTACGGGCCGGCTTGGATTGCCTTTGGCCCAAAAGGGCGTGCCGGTATACGGCATCGATAATTCCGAGCCGATGTTGAATAAGCTCAGGGCCAAGCCAGGCTCGGAGAATTTATCCGTTGTCTGTGGTGATTTTTCCGGAATTCCTGTCGAGGGAGTTTTCGGATTGATTTACACGGTATTGTCTTTCGGCTATTTGCTGACGCAGCAAGAACAGGTTCGCTGCTTTGTCAACGCCCGTCAAAAAATCAAGCCGGGCGGCGCGTTTGTGATTCAAACGGCTGTGCCGAGACCCAACATATTCAACGGATCGAATCAGGTCGACGATATCTTTGACATTCCCTCAGAAGACGGAGCGGAACTGGACGCTGTCATGCTCCTGTGTTCCAAGACCGACGTCGTGCGGCAACTGATCGATCAGCGGGTCATCGTGCTGGGCGAGGCCGGCCCGAAGATATTTACCCACCAGCGGAGGTATGTATGGCCGTCCGAACTGGACCTGATGGCGCAGATCGCCGGGTTTACGCTGGATGGGCGGTGGGGCGGTTGGCGGCAAGAGCCGTTTACGGCGAAAAGTCCCACCCAGATTTCCGTCTACCGGCTGGCTGAAAGCTGAGTCCTTGCGTTGGCGGCCGATGCACCCAGCAGGCTCTGCCGACGCGTATGACGCCCATGCAAGCTGGTACACGACGCCTGTGATGCCAGCTTCTGGCGGGTGGTCGAAAGGATTGAAATGGCTTTGAAAGTGATTGGCGCCGGCCTGGGGCGCACCGGCACTCTGTCGCTGAAACTGGCGCTGGAGACTCTTGGATTGGGTCCCTGCTATCACGCGATGGAGGTTGCCGCGACTGTGCGCAGATCCCTTCCCCTGTGGAACGAGGCTATCCAGGGGCGTCCAGACTGGGATGCGATCTTCGATGGCTATGCCGCCACTACCGACTATCCGGGATGCTGTTTCTGGCGCGAACTGCTTGGCCACTATCCGCAGGCCAAGGTGATTTTGACGGTTCGAGATGCGGAGGGATGGTTTGAATCGGTGAGTGCGACGATTTTCGCTCCTGAGGGACGAAAACCGCTTTTGGGTACTGCCGGGGAAGCCCTGAGCCAATTCATGAGGCGCGATTTCGGGCCGCAGATCGGCAACCGAGCATTCATGACCGACTATTTCAATCGATGGAACCAGCAAGTCATCGACGAAGTGCCTGCCGAACGCCTGCTGGTGTTTTCCGCCCATGATGGCTGGGAGGCGCTGTGTGCCTTTTTGGACGTGCCGGTTCCCGCAATTTCATATCCGCGCAGCCATGAGCGAAGCGATAAGGAAGGCGCCAGCCGCAGCGTACCGTCCGATCCCGCAGAACTCGAAACCCGGATGAGGGCGTATCTGGATCGACTGGCGGCAGCGACTGGGGCGGCTCTGGCGGAAGGCCATCCGCCGCAGTGAAGTCCGCAGGGCGCGTGATGGAGAAAGCCCGAGTTCTGTGGCTCGCCTCTTGCTCTTATTGAAGCTGGCGCGGCACGTTACTGCCAGCAAGGGCAATGGATGATCGCGCCAGGCTCCCGCTCCCCATCGGATTGAGCCGGAACCGCGCCACCGTGGCGGCCAGGCGGCTGGCCTGCTCGTTCAGGCTTTCGGCCGCAGCGGCCGATTCTTCGACCAGCGCCGCGTTCTGCTGGGTCATCTGGTCGAGCTGGTTGACGGAGATGTTCACTTGGCGGATGCCGTCCGACTGCTCGGAGGTGGCTGCGGTGATCTCGCCGATGATGTCGCTCACGCGCTGCACGCTGTTCACGATCTCTTCCATCGTGGTGCCTGCGTCCTGCACCAGGCGCGAGCCCGCTTCCACCTTCTCGACCGAGTTGCCGATGAGCGCCTTGATTTCCTTGGCCGCTTCGGCCGAGCGGCCGGCCAGGCTGCGCACCTCGCTCGCCACCACGGCAAAGCCGCGGCCCTGTTCGCCGGCGCGGGCGGCTTCCACCGCAGCGTTCAGCGCCAGGATGTTGGTCTGGAAGGCGATGCCGTCGATCACGCCGATGATGTCGCTGATCTTGCGCGAGCTCTGGTTGATCTCGTCCATGGTGGAAACCACCTGCGTCACCACTTTGCCGCCGCGCGCCGCCACTTCGGCGGCCGAGCTGGCCAGCTTGTTGGCGGTGGCGGCGGAATCGGCCGACTGGCGCACGGTGGCGGTCAGCTCTTCCATCGAGCTGGCGGTTTCCTGCAGATTGCTGGCGGTTTGCTCGGTGCGCGCGCTCAGGTCGGCGTTGCCCGTGGCGATCTCACGCGTGGCCGTGGCGATCGAGTCGGCCACGTTGCGCACTTCCATCAGCGAACCTTCGAGCGCACCGCGCATGGAGCCAAGGGCGCGCAGCAGCATGCCGGTTTCGTCCCCGGCGTGGCGGCCGTGGTCCTGCCCCGTGAGGTCCATCGCGGCAATTTGCTCGGCCACGTCGCGCGCCTCGGCCAGGGGGCGCGTGATGCTCAAGGCCAGGCGCCAGGCCAGGAAGGCGGCCAGCAGCAGCGAGCCCACGCACAGGGCGGTGAGCAGACCGGTGGCGGCGTGGCTGGCAGCGCGGATGCGCTCTCCGGCCGCGTCCAGTTCGCTGCGCTGCAGGTCGACCATCTTGCCCATCGTCTGCTGGAAGTTGATGGAAGCGGGCTCGTAGCGCTGCGTGAAAGCGCGCGCCACCGCTTCGGGATCGCCTTCCTTCTTGAGCTTGGTCACTTCATCGCGGGTGGAGAGATAGGCCTTGCGGTGCTCGCCGATCTGGGCGAACAGCGCCCGGTCGGCATCGCTGTCCAGCAATTTCTCGATCTGCTGCTGCAGCGCGGACGACTGCTTGCTCGATTCCGCCGCGGTGGCGGCAAAGAAGTCCGCCAGGACGGGATCGCTGCTCTTGGCGATGGCGGCCACGCGCTGTGCGCCGTTGGTGATGTTGCGGTACCAATCGCTGGCAGCCCGCTCGGTCGCGAGCGACCGGCTGAGCATCACGTTCATCTCCTGGGTGACGGCCCGGAGCTGGAAGATGCCGTACAGGCAACTGATGAGAAACAGCACCAAGATGGTGCCGAGCACCAGCGCCAGACGGCGGCCGATGGTGAAGTGGGTAGGGGTCATGAGAGGTGCTTCCAGGACAGGAGCCAGAGGGATGAGGGCTTCGGGCGGCCTGGAACAGCCTCCCGATGTTTCAAAGTGTATGCGGGCCGTGCGCCAAAAGGGGGAATCGGGGCCGATCAGGAGCTTTCGCACCGCGGAATTTGCCCCGTTGCCACAATGCGTTCCCTGTAGGCAACAACTTCACCGCTCCTGCGCGACCGCATCGGTCGTGGCCCATAGCTGCGTGGCCGAGCGCGACCGGCACGCTCCTCATCTCTTGGCAGAATGGCCCGTCCTGGCACAAGAACGATCCCAAGGAGACAAGCCATGCCCCGTTATGCCGACTTTCACCGCCGGTCCCTCGAAGACCGTGACGCTTTCTGGGCCGAACAGGCCCGCCTGATCGACTGGCACACCCCGCCGCAACAGATCTGCGACAACAGCCGCCCGCCTTTCGCGCGCTGGTTTGCGGGCGGCACCACCAACCTGTGCCACAACGCGGTGGACCGGCACCTGGCCGGGCGGGCCGATCAGCCGGCGCTGATCGCGGTGTCCACCGAGACGAACACCGAGCGCACCTACACCTTCGCCGAACTGCATGCCGAAGTGCAGCGCATGGCCGCCGTTCTGCGCGCGCTGGGCGTGGGGCAGGGCGACCGCGTGCTGATCTACATGCCGATGATTGCCGAGGCCGTGTTTGCCATGCTGGCCTGCGTGCGCATCGGCGCGCTGCATTCGGTGGTGTTCGGCGGCTTTGCGGCGACCTCGCTGGCCTCGCGCATCGACGATGCCGAGCCCGTGGCCGTGGTGAGCGCCGATGCCGGCTCGCGGGGCGGCAAGGTCGTGCCGTACAAGCCGCTGCTGGACGAGGCCATTGCCCAGTCGCGCCACCAGCCCGCGGCCGTGCTTCTGGTGGACCGGGGCCTCGCGCCCATGGCGCTGCAGCCCGGCCGCGACCACGACTGGGCGACGTTGCGCAACGAGCACCTGCACGCCAAGGTGCCCTGCGAATGGGTGGACGCCACGCACCCCAGCTACACGCTGTACACCAGCGGCACCACGGGCCGGCCCAAAGGCGTGCAGCGCGACACGGGCGGCTACGCGGTGGCGCTGGCGGCCAGCATGCAGCACATCTTCGGCGTGGGCGGCCACCCCGCAGAAGCCGCCGCCGACGGCCAGCTCGCCGAGGCGGCGGGCACGGGGCCCGGCGTTTTCTTTGCCACCAGCGATATCGGCTGGGTGGTCGGCCACAGCTACATCGTCTACGGCCCGCTGATCGCCGGCATGGCCACGCTGGTGTACGAGGGCCTGCCCACGCGGCCCGATGCTGGCGTGTGGTGGAGCCTGGTGGAAAAGTACCGCGTCACGCACATGTTCTCGGCCCCCACGGCGGTGCGCGTGCTCAAGAAGCAGGACGCCTCCTTTCTGCGCCGCCACGACGTGTCGAGCCTGCAAGGCCTGTGGCTGGCGGGCGAGCCGCTGGACGCGCCGACGGCCGAGTGGATCGCCGATGCGCTGGGCGTGCCGGTGATCGACAACTACTGGCAGACCGAGACCGGCTGGCCCATCCTCACCCTGGCCCGCGGCGTGGAACCGCAGGCCGCGCGCCTGGGCAGTCCGGGCCGCGCGATGTACGGCTACGACGTGAAGCTGATCGACGAAGCGACGGGCGAGGAACTTACCGAACCCCAACAGAAGGGCGTGCTCGCCATCGAGGGGCCGCTGCCCCCCGGCTGCCTGCAGACGGTGTGGCGCGACGACGAGCGCTTCGTGCAGACCTATTGGCAGAGCCTGCCCGGCCCGATGCGCTACAGCACCTTCGACTGGGGCATTCGCGATGCCGACGGCTATTACTTCATCCTGGGCCGCACCGACGACGTGATCAACGTGGCCGGCCACCGTCTGGGCACGCGCGAGATCGAAGAAAGCATTGCCGGCCACCCGCAGATCGCCGAGGTGGCGGTGGTGGGCGTGGCCGACGCGCTGAAAGGGCAAGTCGCCATGGCGTTTGCCGTGGTGCGCGATGCGGCGGCGCTGGCCGACGATGCCGCGCGCCTGAAGCTGGAAGGCGAGGTCATGCAGCAGGTGGCCCAGCGCCTGGGCGCCGTCGCGCGCCCGGCGCGCGTGCACTTCGTGGCGGCGCTGCCCAAGACGCGCAGCGGCAAGCTGCTGCGCCGCGCGCTGCAGGCCGTGGCCGAGCGGCGCGACCCCGGTGACCTGACCACGATGGAAGACCCAGCCGCGCTGCAGCAGGTGAAGGAACTGGTGGGCTGAGGAAAAACCCACTGAGAGAAGGCCAGTGGAGCAGCGGCCGCGTGACCAGTGCAACTGCTACTATTAATATAGCAATGTGCCCTAGTGCTTATTGCGCTGGAGGCACTTTTGACCAGTGGCCTCCAAGCGCGCCTCGATGGCTACAGACCACGCCGCGCCTGCCAGCCCTCGGGCGCCTGCCATTGCGCAAGCCACTGCGGCAGTTCGCCGGACGGCATGGGCCGGGCGATGCAGTAGCCCTGTGCCAGCGCGCAGCCCATCTGCAGCAGCATCTGGCCCTGCTCCACGGTTTCCACGCCTTCCGCCACGATCGAATAGCCGAACGAGCTGGCCAGGCCGATCACGCCCTGCACGATGGCCAGGTCGCCCGAGTCGGTCATCATTCCGTGCACGAAGCTCTGGTCTAGCTTGAGCGTGTCCATGGGCAGCCGGCGCAGGTACGACAGCGATGAGTAGCCGGTGCCGAAGTCGTCCAGCGACACGGTCACGCCCAGGTCGCGCAACTGCTGCAGTTGCAGCGCCACGTGGCCGATGTCGTACAGCGCGGCGCTTTCGGTGATTTCCATGTCCAGCAGGGCAGGGGGCACATCCGGGCGCCGCGCCAGCCGCTGGGCCAGCCAGTCGGCGAAGCCGTCCTGCTGAAGGTGCTGGGCCGAGATGTTGACGCTCACCGGCAGCCGCAGCCCGGCGTGCAGCAGCGCGGCGATGCAGTCCAGCGCCGCGTCCACCACCCATTCGCCGAACTGTATTTCGAGTTCGGTACCGTCCATCAGGTGGAGGAAGGCGCCGGGCGCCAAGGTGCCGCGCTGCGGGTGGTGCCAGCGCGCCAGCGCTTCGGCGCCCACCACGGTGCCCTGGCGCATGTCCACCTTGGGCTGCAGGAAGAGCGCGAACTCGCCCGCGGCGATGGCATCGCGGACCTTCTCGCCTTGTTCGCGGTGGCTTTGCAGGGCACGCTCCTGGGCGGCGTCGAAGGCATGGAAGCGGTTGCGGCCTGACTGCTTGGCCGCGTACATGGCCTGGTCGGCGTGGCGCAGCAGCGCGTCGGCGTCGGCATCATCGTCGGGGTAGAGGGTGTAGCCGACGCTGGCCGTCACGGTGACTGCAGCGCGCTCTGCGCCCAGCGTATAGGGCGCCGCGACACTTTCCATCACCCGGCGCAGCAGGCGCTCGCCGTCGGCGCGTGTTGCCAGGTCGGGCAGCAGGATGACGAATTCGTCGCCACCCAACCGGGCCACACAGTCCACCGGGCGCAGCGCCCGGGTGAGGCGGCCGGCCACGATCACCAGCAGGCGGTCGCCCGCGTCATGGCCGAGCCGGTCGTTCACGGGCTTGAAGCCGTCCAGGTCCAGGTAGGCCACGCCCAGCAACTGGCCTCTTTCGCGCGCCCGCGCCATGACCTGCTGCAGCCGCGTGGCCAGCAGCACCCGGTTGGGCAGGCCGGTGAGCGCATCGAAATGGGCGAGCTTTTGCAGCAGCTCTTCCTGCACGCGTTGGCTGCTCACGTCGATGCCCACGCCCAGCATGCGCTGCGGCCGGCCGGCTTCGTTGTGGTTCACGATCTTGCCCAGGTTGCGCACCCAGCGGCCGGGGCCTTGTGGCAGCGCGATCTGCCAGGTGGCGTCGAACGGCGTGGCGGGATGGGTCGTGTGCCGCCCCAGCTCGGCGGTCACGGCTTCGATGTCGGCGGGCGCCATGCCGGTGGTCCAGTGCACCGGCGAGGCATCGGTCAGTTCGGCAGGCAGGCCCTGCAGGTCGCGCCAGCGGCTGTCGCCCGTGAGCAGGCCGGTCTGCAGGTTCCAGTCCCACAGGCCGATGGAGGCCGCGGAAATGGTGAGCGACAGCAGCGCCTCGCGCTCGCGCACCTGGTCTTCCATGCGCTTGCGCTCGGTGATGTCATGCCCTGAGAACAACCAGGCGGGCACTCCGTCGATCTCGGTGGCGTGCATGGACTGCAGCACCGTGCGCGAGCCGTCGTGGCGCGAATGCATCGTGAGTTCCACGCCGTTGACGGCGGTGCGGTTCTGCACGGACTCCAGCATCGCCTCGCGTTCTTCTTGCGTGACGATGCCCAGTTCGACCGAGGTGCGGCCGATGGCCTCGCTGCGCGGGATGCCCAGCATGGCTTCCCAGGCCGGATTGACGTCGATGTAGGCGCCGTCCTCGCGGCGCGACAGGCCCATGGGGTAGGGCATGAGCCGGAAGACGCGGTCGAACCGGTCTTCCGACTGGCTGAGCCGTTCGGTGGCGCGCTTGGATTCGTCGATGTCCTGGATCACGCCGCGCACGCGCACCACTTCGCCGGCTTCGATCACGGGCTCGGCACTGGCGCGTACCCAGGCGCGCCGGCCGTCGTCGGCCCGCACGATCTGCATCTCCAGGCTCCACTCGGCCCGGTCGGTCAGGCAGCGGATGAAGCACTCGCGCAGCGGCTCGCGGAACTCGGGCAGCACGAAGCGCTCGGCATAGTCCTGCGGCAGGGGCGCGTCGGGCGGCAGGCCGTGGATGTCGAACGACACGTCCGACCAGTACGCCAGGCCCTGCCCGACGATGTGCTCCCACGCCCCCAGGCGGGCCAGCCGGCCGGCCTGCTGCAGCAGGCGGTTGGCGCCCAGCAGTTGGTTGCGGCTGCGCTCTTCGGCCGTCATGTCGTGGAACACGAAGACGATGCATTCCTCGCCGGAGATCGTCACCGGCCGCACCGACATCAGCCCGGGAATGTGCTGGTGCCCGCGCTGCGCCACCATGGGCAGGTTCTCCACGAAGCCGTCGCGGCGATACAGCGCCACCATTTCGTCGCGCTGCTCGGGGTGCGCCCAGATGTCCAGCGAGAGCGACGTGCGCCCGACCACCTCGTCGCGGGTGTAGCCCAGCAGTTCGGTGAAGGCCTGGTTCACGTCCAGGTAGCAGCCGTCCGCCAGCCGCGTGACGCCGGCCGGGTCGGGCAGCATCTGGTAGATGGTGGTGTATTTGATCTCGGACAGGCGCAGCGCCTCTTGCAGCTCGTGCAGCGAGGTCACGTCCAGGTCCATGCCCACCAGGCGCAGCGGGCGGCCGTTGGCATCGCGCTCGGCCACCTGGCCGCGGGCGATCAGCCAGCGCCAGTTGCCATGGATGTCGAGCATGCGGAATTCGGCCTTGAAGCTGTCCTCATGCCCCTCCATGGCGCGCTGCAGGTAACTGGCCAGCCGGGCGGCATCGTCTGGATGGCGGCGCTCGTTCCACAGCTGCCAGTCGCTGGCATGGCGCGCCGGCGTGCCGTTGCGGGCAGACTCGCGGCCTTCCAGCCCGAAGGCTTGATAGAAACTGCCGCGGTACGAAAAGCGCCGCTGGGGCACGTCCCACTCCCAGCGGCCGCCGCCCGTGGCATCGAGCGCCATGAGCAGTTCCTGCTCCTGGCGGCGCAGCGTTTCGAGGGAATGGGCCCGGCTGCACAGCAGCTGCGTGCCCCCGCCCAGGATCAGAAAGCCCGTGAAGTACCGCCACGGCATCTGCTGCAGCCAGGCGAGCAGACCTTGCAGATCACCCGCGGGAAGGAACGCGGCAGGCCCTTCGCGCCAGAACAGCATGCAGGGCGGCAGGCTCGCGGCCAGGGCGACGATCACCACCCACAGGTTCAGGCCAGTGCGCACCCGCACCGTGCGCCAAAACAGGCTGACGGCGAACACCGTGCCGATCACGCCCAGCCCGGTGGGCAACGGCCCGGCCGCCAGCAGCCAGAAGCCCAGCGCCGTGAGCGCGGCGCAGATCGCACCGGCCACCGGCCCGAACATCAGCGTGCACACGGCCGCGATGGTGGGGTGGGGCAACGCGGCATTCGCAGGGTCGAAGGCCCGGGTGAACACCATGATCAGCACCGCGGCCACGCCGCCCGCCAGGCCGGCACGCACCCGCGTTCGGCGGGAGGGTTGGAGCAGTTCGGCGCCAGGCAACAGCGCCAGCACCGCGATCAGGAGGAGGTGGACCCCGCCGAGGAGAAAGATCTCATGCCCCATCGTGCGCCGCCAACGGGGTGGCAGCCCTGCGGCCCATGGCACGGGCCAATGGGGGGCAGTCCATGCAGGGGATGAGCGCAGTAAGCATCCGCGGAGTTTAGAACGGGTTCATGACCCCGGCACCGCTCCCCGGGTACGAAATTCGTGGCCCTGGCGCCCACTTCGGCAGGGCGCGATGGGCGCATGGGCGCGATAGGGCGCGATAGAGCGCCCCCACCGGTGGCTTCGGCGCATTACCCCGCGCCGGTCCGCCGCTTCGGCCCGATCAGCCCGGTGGACAGCATGGTGCCGCACACGATCACCATGCCGCAGCCCACCATCCACGGCGTGATGGCTTCGTGCAGGAAGACCGCGCCGTAGAACACCGCGAACACCGGCGCCAGGAACGTGACCGCCAGCGCCCGGCTGGGCCCGGCGTGGGCGATCAGTCGGAAGTACAGGATGTAGGCGATGCCTGTGCACAGCACCGCCAGCGCCACCACGGAAAGCCACGCATTCAGGCCCGGCATTTGCGCGGGCCACAGCCATGCGGCGGGCACCAGCAGAACCAGCGTGGCGCCCAACTGGCTGCCGGTGGCGGTGGCCAGCGGCGGAATGCCGACAAGGTAGCGCCGCGCGAAGCTCGCCGCCACCGCGTAGCACGACGACGCCAGCAGACACGCGCCCAGCGCCCATCCCGCGTGGCCGCTTTTCAGGCCCATGCCGGCCGGTGCGCGCCAGGCCAGCAGCGCCACGCCGACGAAACCCAGCGCCAGGCCCAGCCAGCGCAGCTTGCTGATGCGGTCGCCCAGCCAGGCCCACGCCACCAGCGCGCCGAACAGCGGCACGGTGGCGTTCAGGATGGACGTGAGCCCGGTGGTGAGGTGCATGACCGCCCAGGCGAACAGAGAGAACGGAATGGCGGAATTGATCACCCCCGACAGCAGCACCGGCTTCCAGTGCTTTCGCAACGCCGGCCACTGGCCTTGCCGCAGCAGGATCGGCCACAGGAACAACGTGGCCAGCCCGACGCGCAGGCCGACCACCGGGATGGCGCCGAACTCCGACGCGCCCAACCGCATGAAGAGAAACGACGCGCCCCACAGCGCGGACAGCAAGACGAACTCGCCCAGCCACGCCTTCTGGGCGGTGCCGGCGGTAGAAGGCAGTGCGCTCATGCGGCGGCTCCTGTCAGCAAAAGGGATTCGTCGTCGGCGAACAGCGCCAGCGTGCGAGGGATGGGGGCGCTGCGACCGGCACCCGGCTGCGGGGTGGCGCCTTCGCGCTGCAGCAGCCATTCCTTGCGTGGCAACCCGCCGGCGTAGCCCGTCAGGCTGCCGCTGGTGCCCAGCACACGGTGGCACGGCACGATCACGCTCACCGGGTTGCGGCCCACTGCGGCCCCCACGGCGCGCACGGCCAGCGGCCGCTCCAGCACGCGGCTCAGGGCGCCGTAGCTCGTGGTCGCACCGCAGGCAATGCCCAGCAACGCCTGCCATACGGCCTGTTGGAAGGGCGTGCCGCCCGACAGGTCCAGCGGCAGATCGAAGCGCGTGCGCTGGCCGGCCAGGTATTCCTGCAACTGGGCAGCGGCCTGCCGCAGCACGGGGTGCGCATCGTCCACCGGCCAGGCGGCCGGGCCGTCAAGCCAGTGCGACGGCTGGTGGCGTTGGCCGTCGAACCACAGGCCCGACAGGCCCTGGGGCGACGCGGCCAGGCGCACGTCACCCAGCGGGGTGGGGGTACGGCTTTGGACCGTAGAGGGATGGAATTGCATGATGGGCTTCAGGTGAAAAAGGCCGCCAGCGCAATGAATACGGCGGCAGTGCGCTATCAATTTTATAGTGATTAATGGGTGCCGGCCAACGGTGCAGCGGGTTCGGATGCGGCGATGCCCGCCGGCGTAACGGGTGCCAGCGGTGCCGATGGTGCCGCCGTGCCCCCCAGCGTCCAGGCGCGAATCACGGCGTAGCTGCGCCAGGGTCGCCACGCCTCGGATGCCTCGGCCGCGGCCTGTGCGGCGCGCCGTTCGCCCTGCACGCCCAAGGCCTTGTGCAGCGCGACGTCGCCCGCCGGAAACGCATCGGGCCAGCGCAGTGCGCGCATGGCGATGTACTGCGCCGTCCAGTCGCCGATGCCGGGCAGCTCGCAAAGCGCGGCGGTGGTCGCGGCCACGTCGGCGGCGCCGTGCAGCGCCAGGCGGCCGCTGTCCACCGCCTGGGCCAGCGCCACGATGGCAGCCTGCCGCTGGCGCACGATGCCCAGTTGGCCGAGCGCATCGCCGGCAGCGCCCGCCAGCACGGCCGGCGAAGGAAAGAGCCGCGTCAGCGCGGGCCAGGGCGTTTCGATGGGTTCGCCGAAGCGCTCCATCAGCCGCTGTGCCAGCGTGCGCGCGGCCGCCACGGTGATCTGCTGGCCCAGCACGGCGCGCACCGCCAGCTCGAACCCGTCGAACGCACCCGGCACGCGCAGCCCGTCGCCGTCAGGGAACGCGCCATGCAGCACGGCGTTGATGGCCTGGGGGTCGGCGTCCAGGTCGAGCAGGGCGCGCACGCGGGCGATCACCAGCGGCAGCACCGGGTGCAGGTTGTCGCTGGTCTGCAGCAGCACCTGTGGCCGGGCTGGATCGAACCGCGCGCTCAGCCAGCCCGCGTACACCTGCCCGCCCACCACCAGCCGCACCGTGCGCCGCAGCGCCTGTTCGCCCTCGGTGGCGACCGACTCCACGGCGTGGATCTGCCGTTTGGCGAAGAACGCCAGCAACGCCGCCACGTCCAGCGGCGGCCGGTAGGCCAGGCGCACCGTGCTGCTGGCGCCGCCTGCCGCCGCGCCGGTGCCGGTCTTGCGCAGCTGGGTGGGGTTGAGCCCGTAGTGCCCGGCAAACGCGGCATTGAAGCGCCGCACGCTGCCGAAGCCGCTGGCCAGCGCCACCTGGGTGACGGGCAGGTCGGTGTCGGTCAGCAGTTGCTTGGCCGCCAGCAGGCGGCGCGTCTGCAAATACTGCAAGGGCGATACGCCCAGCGCGGTTTCGAAGATGCGGCGCAGGTGCCGGTCGCTCACGCCCAGGCGAGCGGCCAGGCGCTGCAGGGGCGAGCCGGCCATGTCGTCCCCTGCGCTGTCCGCCGGGGTGGCCCAGGCGCTTTCGCCTTCCAGCAGGCGCAGCGCCTCGCGCACCAGGATGTCCGGCGCATCCTGCATCGACCATGCCAGCGAGCGCGGCGCCAGTTCGGGCCGGCAGCGCAGGCAGGGGCGAAACCCGGCGCTCTCGGCCTGGGCCGCCAGGGAGAAGAAGCGGCAGTTTTCTCGCCGCGGGGTGCGCACGGCGCACACGGGCCGGCAGTAGATGCCGGTGGAGGTCACGCCGGTGAAGAACCGCCCGTCGAAGCGCGCGTCCCGCGCCGCCATGGCCCGGTAGCGGGCATCGTCCGGGTCGTTGGCCAGGGGAGGGCGGGGGGTGCTCATGGAGCGCAATCATAGGCCGCCACCCTCGGGGCGCTGGCCGTTTCCGGACATGTGCCTGGGCCCTGCGGCACGGCGTATCGCTCAGCCGAAGATGCGGCCTCGGCCTACGCATCGGCCCCCCGGCGGCGGCCGATGCGGCGCCTACAATGCCGCGACCCATTCCACCGAGAAGGGGCGTCGTCCGCGCCAATCGCGCCCGGCGGCGCTCCGCGATTTCTCCCGAACCGCGAAGGATTCCACCAGTGCAGCCCACGCCCGCCATCTTCAAGGCCTACGACATCCGCGGCATCGTGCCGAGCACCCTGAACGAAGACGTGGCCCGGGGCCTCGGGCGTGCCTTCGGCACGGCGGCGCAGGCCGAAGGGCAGACGGTGGTGGCCGTGGGGCGCGACGGGCGTCTGTCAGGTCCCTCGCTGTCCGCCGCGCTGATCGCCGGCCTGGTGGACGTGGGCATCGAGGTCATCGACATCGGCCCCGCCACCACCCCCATGCTGTACTTTGCCGCCCACACCCTGTGCCAGAGCGGCATCCAGGTGACCGGCAGCCACAACCCCAAGGACTACAACGGCTTCAAGATGGTGCTGGCCGGCCGCGCCATCTACGGCGAAGAGATCCAGGCCCTGCGCCGCACCATGGAAGAAGAAAGCTGGCAGATGAAGGATGGCGGCCGCGTGCGCCAGGCCGACGTGCTGCCCGCCTACGTGGAACGCATCACCAGCGACGTGAAGCTGGCGCGCCCGATCAAGGTCGTGGTGGACAGCGGCAACGGCATCGCCGGCGCCTCGGCCCCCGGCATCTTCCGTGCGCTCGGCTGCGAAGTGATCGAGCTGTTCTCCGAGGTGGACGGCAACTTCCCCAACCACCACCCCGATCCGAGCAAGCCCGATAACCTGCGCGACCTGATCGCCACGCTGCAGTCGAGCGACGCCGAACTGGGCCTGGCCTTCGACGGCGACGGCGACCGGCTGGGCATCGTCACCAAGGATGGCCAGAACATCTTCCCCGACCGCCAGATGATGCTGTTCGCCCGCGATGTGCTTTCGCGCGTGCCCGGCGGCCACATTCTGTTCGACGTGAAGTGCACGCAGCGCTTGGCGCCCGCCATTGCCGAGGCCGGCGGAAAACCCGTCATGTACAAGACGGGCCATTCGCTCATCAAGGCGCGCATGAAGGAGCTCGACTCGCCCCTGGGCGGCGAAATGAGCGGCCACATCTTCTTCAAGGAACGCTGGTTCGGCTTCGATGACGGCACCTACGCCGGCTGCCGCCTGCTGGAAATTCTGAGCCGTGAAAGCGACCCCGGTGCCGTGCTGAACGCATTGCCCACCAGCCATTCCACACCCGAGCTGAACGTGTCGTGCGAAGAAGGCGAACCCCACCGCCTGACGGCCGAGCTGCAGGCCCTGGCTGCCGAAACCTTCGCCGCGCCCGCCGAGATCAACACCATCGACGGCCTGCGCGTGGACTGGCCGGACGGCTTCGGCCTGATCCGCGCGAGCAACACCACGCCCGTGCTGGTGCTGCGCTTCGAAGGCCACACGCCCGAGGCGCTGGCGCGCATCGAGGCCGCCATGCTGGCGCTGCTGCGCCGCGTGAAGCCCGACGCGCACGTGGGTGCCGCGGCGCACTGACCGGCGGCTGCCGGCTATTGCCAGCACTGCCCAGTCCTTCCCGGCCCCAATCAGCCCATCCCCGTCCACAGACCGCCCGCACTTGAACCCTCCCGCCCCCAAGCCGCTGCGCACCGTTGCAGCGGCGCAGTCGATGTCCGTTCCCGGCGACGTGCCGGCCAATGTGCAGTCACACCTTGCCATGGTGCAGGCCGCTGCCTCGCAGGGCGTGCAACTGCTGGTGTTCCCGGAGCTGTCGCTCACGGGCTATGAGCCGGACCTGCTGGCCGGCCATGTGCTCGATGCGGACGACGCCGTACTGGCGCCGCTGCGCGATGCCGCGCGTGCCGCCGGCATGGCGGTGGTGGTGGGCGCACCCGTGGCGCCCCTGGTGCCCGGCGGCAAGCCGGCCATCTGCGCCATGACGTTCCATGCCGATGGCCGCGCCACGCTGTACCGCAAGCGCTATCTGCACGCCGGTGAGGAAGCCTTCGCCAGCGCAGGGGCCGAGGATTTTCAGGTGCTGCCATTTCCGGGGCAGCCCACGGCACTGGCTGTGTGCGCCGACACCACGCACCCCGAACATGCCCGGGACGCACGCCAGGGCGGTGCCGCCCTGTACGCCTGCGGCTCGGTGATCTCCGAAGGCAGCTATGCCCGCGAGTCCGGCCAATTGCAGGGCTACGCGGCCGAATGGGGATTGGCCGTGCTGCTGGCCAACCATGGTGCCCCGACCGGCGGCTATCCCTGTGCGGGGCGCAGCGCCTTCTGGGCGCCCGGCGGCGAGTGCGTGGTGGCGGCGCCCGGCACGGGCGCCTGCCTGGTCATCGCCTCGCAAGAGGGTTCTGGCGATGCGGGGGAGGGCGGCGATGCCACCTGGCAGGGCCGCGTGATCGACCTGTCCGCTGCCGCCACCGCCACCACCGCCACTGGCGCACCCGGGCAGTGACCCCCGCCCGCGCCCTGTATTCGGCGGTCACGTGGCTGGCGCAGCCGCTGCTGCGCGCCAAGCTGCGCCGCCGCGCCGCCACCGAGCCGGGCTACGGCGTGGCGGTGGAAGAACGCTTCGGCCACTATCCGCCCGCGATGGACAGCCTGAGCCCGCTCAGCACCACCGGCCTGGGCGGCCACTTCGTCTGGCTGCATGCCGTGTCGCTGGGCGAAACCCGCGCCGCGGCCATCTTGCTGGCCGAGTTGCGGCAACTGCTGCCCGGCATGCGCCTGCTGCTCACCCACGGCACCGCCACCGGCCGCGCCGAGGGCGAAAAGCTGCTGCAGCCCGGCGATGTGCAGGTCTGGCAGCCCTGGGACACGCCCGGCGCCGTGCGGCGGTTTCTGCAGCAGTTCCGCCCGGCGGTCGGCATCCTGATGGAAACCGAGATCTGGCCCAACCTGCTGGCCGGCTGCCGCCACCGGGGCATTCCGGTGGTGCTGGCCAATGCCCGGTTGAACGAGAAATCGCTCGCCGGCGCACGCAGGCTGTCGTGGCTGTCGCGTCCGGCCTACGCGGGCCTTGCCGCCGTCTGGGCGCAGACCGATGCCGACGCCGAACGCCTTCGGGCTGCCGGCGCGGCGGTGCAGGGCGTGTTCGGCAACCTCAAGTTCGACGTGGTGCCCGACGCGGGCCAACTGGCGCAAGGCCGTGCCTGGCGCGACGCCAGCGGCCGCCGCGTGGTGCTGCTGGCCAGCAGCCGCGAGGGCGAAGAGGCGATGTGGCTGGAGGCCTTGCAGTCAAAACGGCCTCCAGCGCAATCAGCACTAGGGCAGGGCGCTATCAATTCAGGAGTAGCTGGTACAGCGGGACCAGCGGGCCTGCCAGTGCAGTGGCTGGTGGTGCCGCGCCATCCGCAGCGCTTCGATGCCGTGCGGCAGTTGATCGAAGCCGCCGGCCTGACCGTCTCCGCACGCAGCACCTGGGGTGCAGCGCCCGAGCCCGCCGATGTGTGGCTGGGCGATTCGCTCGGTGAAATGGCGCTGTACTACGGCATGGCGCACGCGGCGCTGCTGGGCGGCAGCTACGCACCGCTGGGCGGGCAGAACCTGATCGAGGCCGCCGCCTGCGGCTGCCCGGTCGTCACCGGACCGCACACGTTCAACTTCGCCGAAGCGGCGCGGTTGGCCTGCGAGGCCGGCGCGGCCCTGCGCGTGGCCGACATGGGCGAGGGCGCGGCCACCGCCGAGGCGCTGGTGCACGACCTTCCCCGGCTGGCCGACACCCAGCAGAAAGCGCTGGCCTTCACGGGTGCGCACCGGGGCGCGGCGCTGGCCACCGCTTTGGCCGTGGCGCAGTTGCTGCGCGGCCATGCCGGCGCCGAGGTGGACTGAACGAAAGGGCCGGCGCCCGGTGTCGGCGTGAGCGCTGGTGGCGTCAGGCCACCGGGTCGATGGCGGGGTAGCTGCCCGTGCCGTCCGGCCACGCCGTCAATACTTCGAACCCGGTCGGCGTGACCGCCACCATGTGCTCCCACTGCGCCGAGAGCGAGCGGTCCTTGGTGACCACGGTCCAGCCGTCTGCCAGCGTCTTCGTGTCGCGCTTCCCGGCGTTGAGCATGGGCTCGATCGTGAAGACCATGCCGGCTTTCAGCCGCAGGCCTTCGCCGCGCCGGCCGTAGTGCAGCACCTGCGGCTCGTCGTGGTAGATCTGGCCGATGCCGTGCCCGCCGTAGTCGCGCACCACGCTGAAATGCTCGCGGTGCGCCACCGTCTGGATCGCGTGGCCCACGTCGCCCAGGGTCGCGCCCGGCCGCACCTGCCGGATGCCGGCCACCATCGCCTCGTAGGTGGTCTCCACCAGCCGGCGAGCCAGGGTGGAAGGCTCGCCCACGAAGAACATGCGGCTCGTGTCGCCGAACCAGCCGCCGCGGTTGACCGCCACATCGATGTTGACGATGTCGCCGTTCTTCAGAATCTTGTCGGGCGACGGAATGCCGTGGCACACCACCTGGTTGACCGAGGTGAGGATGGTGTTGGGATACCCCAGGTAGCCCAGATTGGCGGGAATGGCGCGCTGCACGTTCACGATGTGGTCGTGGCAGAGGCGGTCGAGCGCGTCGGTGCTGACGCCGGGTTTGACGTGCGGAGCCACCATGGCAAGCACTTCGGCCGCCAACTTCGCGGCGGCGCGCGACATCGCCAGTTCTTCCGGCGTTCGGAGGGGAACGTTGCCGCCCATCGCGCTCAAGCCGCCGAGCGGGGCGCTGCGGCCGCGCGGGATGCCAGCCAGTCCAGGTCGAGTCCGCCGGATTGTTCGGCTTCGATCAGCAATTGGCTGATCTCGCGGTGGTTGAGGTCTGGATAGAGTTCGGCCAGCATGCCGACGCGCATCCAGTGCTCCGCCTGCGAATTGATGGAACGGCTGAGCGCGTTGCCCGCGATGCGCAGGTTGGCGTGCATGAGGTCGGAAATTTTGAGAATGCCCATGGCGCGCATTTTATATATGAAACGTATATGAAGCATATATTTTTGGCGTGTTGGCGCAGCGCGACAGGGTTTTCTCGATGGTGCTGAATACTGTTTTTATGTACAGTATTTACAGGTGTCGCCGTAGCTTCAGACCGCAGCGCAGCAGCCTGTGATGAAGCGCTTTCAAGTCGGTTTGGCCGGCCCACGCGGCACACGCTACCGTGACGGGCGCCCTGGAGGCGGCCGTTCACGTTTTCATCGTCGAAGCCATCGGCCGTTTCCATCCAGAGGCTTCGCAGTCATGCCGGCCGCAGCCCGTTTCAGTGCGGTCTGGGCGGCAGCAATCCATTCGGGAGGCAAAAAATGCGGGTCAAATTCATGGGGTTCCGTTTCGTATTGAAGCTCGGCAGCCTGTCGCTGGCGACGTTTGCACAGGCGCTGTCGGCCAAGGGTTACGACCCGAACGCACCGACGGACGAGCAGCGCCTGTTCTTCATGAGCGATTCGGCCGACCCCGACTACTACGTGGGCGTCGTCATCACCATCAAGGACCACAAGACGTATTGCGAGCTGGTGCGCGCGCCGACCAACATCCTGGTCCGCGTGGCGGAGGTGCAGCACGATGCCAGCCTGATGGACTTCAACTTCTTCGTGCTGAACAAGCGCACGGGGGCGGGCATGTACCAGTACTACCACCACTCTTGCAGCGTGAGCGCGTTCTGCCACCTGGCAGGCAGCAAGTTCAACGAGTACAAGGAACAGGTGATCGCCGAAAAGATCGCGGAGGAGTCGTCCGGCGAAGAGCTGACCGAGGCGAGAAGGGCGAAAATCCGCCGCGAGCACAATTCCCGTTTTTCGTGGGAAGTGCTGGTGCGCCAGGAGGCGCTGGAAGCCATGATCGAAGAGCTGCACAAGGTGAAGAGCTTCGAATACCTGATCGCCACGCCCGAGGTGCCCGAGGCGGAGTTCAAGGCGCACACGGCCTACATCAAGAGCCGCACGAGCAAGATCACCTTCGTGGCCGATACGCCCGGCAAAATGCTGGCTTCTGCCATCAAGGCCTGCGTGGTGGCCGAGCGGCCCAAGCGGGGCCGTGTGGAGGGCGTGGACGGTTACGGCGTCGAGAAAGTGATTTCCATCTTGGACAACCCTGAAAATTTCGGCGAATACGACTACGACCAGCTGGCCGCCAAGCTCGACCAGCTGGACGTGACCCGGTTTTCCACGGCCTGGGTGGTGGGCGAACTGCTGCGCCAGTGCCGGGACCACAAACACATCTTCGAGATGCCCATGCGATGAGGCGCTATGTTCTGCAGGCGCTGCTGTTTTCGACCCTGGTGGTGGCGGGCGTCGTCTACTGGGTGCCCGACGCCCACGGCGCCATGCAGTTCTACGCCGACAAGATCCGGGCGAGCCTGTTCACCGGGCTGCTCACCACCGGCAGCTTTCTGCTGTCGCTCAAGATCTTCATCGTCGTCAAGTTCAAGGAGACGGTGTTCGACACCCCGCGCTACCGCGAGCTGTTCGAGCAGCTGAAGAAGATCGACCCGCGCTTGAAGCGCTACACGCAGGTACGCAACGTCAGCAACCTGATCTTCGCGTCCATCGTCTCGGCCCTGATCGGCGCGGCCGCGCAGGTCACCCTGGGCCTGGTGGATTACTTTCCGTGCTTTCTCGCCTGTATCGCCATCGCGGCGTTTGCGGGCGCCATGCTGTTCCAGACGCTGTGGCTGGTGCACACCATCATCTCGGACTGGCTCGACCGCACCGAAGACCTTTGAGGCCGGGCAACACCGCAGCCAAGCCCGATGCCGCAAAATGCCGGCAACGCGCCACCCCGCGGTATCGCCGCCGTATCGCCGCCGTGCACGAACGGATGGACCGGCTGTGACGCGCATGACCGCTGACTGCCATGATCGAAAAACACTACCTCACCCCGCTCTTCGCCCCCAGCTCCATCATCGTGCTGGCCGGCCAGGCCGAAGTCCCTGATTCGCTCGTCCCCTGCGCCCGCGCGCTGCACACCGCGCTGCGGGCGCAGCGCTTCACCGGCACCCTGCAGTTTCTGGACATCCACACCAGCGGCACGCTCGCCGATCTGGCGCAGACTCGGGCCGATCTGGCGCTGATCGCGCTGCCGCCCGAGGACGTGGTCGCGGCGATGGAGGTGGCCGGGCGCATCGGCTGCCGCGCCGCGGTGGTGCTGTCGCACGGCATGGATGCCGAACAGGCGGCGCGGCTCAAGCACATCGCCCGCCGCGAAGGCATGCACCTGCTGGGGCCCAACTCGCTGGGCCTGCAGCGCCCGCACCTGCAGCTCAACGCCAGCGCGGCCGGGCCGCTCGCGCGGGAAGGGTCGCTGGCGCTGGTGTGCCAGTCGGGCGCGCTGACCTCCTCGATCCTCGACTGGGGCACCAAGAACGCGGTGGGCTTTTCGACCGTGGTGTCGCTGGGGCCGAACACCGACGTGGACATCTCGCAGGTGCTGGACTTTCTGGCCAACGATGCGCGCACGCAAAGCATCGTGGTCTACATGGAAGGCATCTCCAGCGCGCGCCGGTTCATGAGCGCGCTGCGCTCGGCGGCCAATGCCAAGCCGGTGGTGGTGCTCAAGGCCGGCCGCAAGCCCGCCGGCAACGAGGCCGCCCACACGCACAGCGGCGCCATCGTGGGCAGCGACGACGTGTTCGATGCCGCCCTGCGGCGCGCAGGCGCGGTGCGGGTGCGCTCGTTCGTGGAGCTGTTCTCGGCCGCCAAGTGCCTGGCCTCGCGCTACCGGCCGGTGGGCCGGCGGCTGGCCATCGTCACCAACGGCGGCGGGCCGGGCGTGCTGGCCGCCGACTGGGTGAACGAAATCCTGCTGCAACTGGGTCGCTTGTCGCCCGCGTCGGCCGACGCGCTCGCGCCGCTGCTGCCGCCGCTGGCTTCGCTGGCCGACCTGATCGACGTGTCGGAAGAGGCGGGCCCCGAGCATTTCCGCCACGCGGTCGAGGCTGCCGAGAAAGACCGGCAGATCGACGGCGTGCTCGCCATCTATTCACCCAAGCCCGGCATGGATGCCGCCGCCGTCGCCACCGCGCTTGCCGAAACCAAGCGCCGCATGGGCAAGCCGCTGCTCGCATGCTGGATGGGCGACGCCTCGGTGGGCCCCGCGCGCGAGGTGCTGCGCGCCGCCGCCATTCCCAGCTTTCGCACGCCGGAGGCCGCCGTGGGCGCCTTCGGCAACATCGCCTCGTTCTATCAGAACCAGCAGTTGCTCCAGCAGACGCCGCCGCCGCTCACCTCGCTGGCCAAGCCCGACATCGAAGGCGCGCGCCTCATGATCGAAAGCGTGCTGGCCGAGCGTCGCCACGTGCTGACCGAGATGGAGTCCAAGACGCTGCTGGCGGCCTTCAACGTTCCGGTCACCAAGACGCTGCTGGCCCGCAGCGCGCACGAGGCCATGATGATCGCCACGCAACTGGGCTTTCCGGTGGCGCTCAAGATCGATTCGCCGGACGTGAGCCACAAGTCCGACGTGGGCGGCGTGGCGCTCGACATCCACTCCGGCGCCGCGGCGCGCGACGCCTACACCGACATGGTGCAGCGCGTGGCCCGACTGCAGCCGGGCGCGCGCATCCAGGGCGTGACGGTCCAGAAAATGGCGCGTGCCCGCCGCGGCCGCGAGATCTGCATCGGCCTGGTCACCGACGACCCGTTCGGCCCCGTCATCACCTTCGGCGCGGGCGGCACCATGATCGAGCTCATCGACGACCGCGCCATGGAGCTGCCGCCGCTCAACCAGTTTCTGGCGCGACGGCTCATCGAACGTTCGCGCGTGGCGGAAACGCTGGGCGAATGGCGCGGCGCGAGTGCCGTGCACCGCGAAGGGCTGGAGCAGGTGCTGCTGCGCGTCTCTGAAATGGTGTGCGCGCTGCCGCAACTGCGCGAGATGGACATCAACCCCCTGATCGTGGACGAGCAGGGCGCCGTCGCGGTCGATGCGCGCATCGTGGTGGGCCACGCTGCGCAATCGGTGGGCGGGCGCAGCGACCGCTACGGGCACTTGGCCATCCTGCCGTACCCGGCCCGCTACGAACAGCTTTGGCCCCTGCGCGGCGGCGGCGAATACCTGGTGCGCCCGGTGCGGCCGGACGATGCGCAGATGCTGCAAAAGCTGGTGAAAGAACTGTCGCCCGAGAGCCGGTACTTCCGCTTCATCTCGCAGATCGCCGAGCTGCCCGCATCGATGCTGGCGCGCTTCACCCTCATCGACTACGACCGCGAAATGGCGCTGGTGGCGGTGTACCGCGAACGCAGCGCGGGCGAAGACGGCGAGATCGTCGGCACCGAACGCATCGTGGGTGTATCGCGCTATGTGACCAACCCCGACCAGTCGAGCTGCGAATTCGCGCTGGTGGTGGCCGACGACTTCAACGGCCGGGGCATGGGGTCGCGCCTGATGCTCAGCATCATGGACGTGGCCCGCGAGCGCGGCCTGTCGGAGATCGACGGGCTGGTGCTGGCCAACAACCCCAGCATGCTCAAGCTGATGCGGCGCCTGGGGTTCGAGGTGAAGGCGTACCCTGACGATCCGGACTTCAAGCTGGTGACGCACCAACTTTGAGCCCGGCCTTGATCGGGCCTTCTGTCGCCGTCCCGCCAGGGGATCGGCGAACCTTCAACCGCACTGCACGCACGGCCTTCATGAAAAAACACCTCGCCCATTGGATCTTCGCCCTCAGCGCCGCGCTGCCCCTGGCCGGCTTCGCGCAGGTTCCCGTCCAGCCGGCCGCCGATCAGCAAGCGCTGCTGGCCAGCGCGGACCCGGTGCTGCGCGCCAACAAGCGGCTGGTCTACGACTTCTGGCGCGAGGTGTTCGAGGCCGGGCAGGTGGCGCAGGCCGACAAATACGTGGCCGAGTCCTATGTGCAGCACAACCCGAACGTGCCGACCGGCCGCGCCGCCATGGTCGCTTTCGTGCTACGCAGGAATCCCGCGCCCCAGCCGGTAGAAGAACGCATCAAGGCGCCACTCGTTTCGATCGTCGCCGAGCGCGACATGGTGATCCTGAGCTTCGTTCGCGAATACCCCGAGCCCAAGGACCCTGGCCGCAAATACACGACCACTTGGTTCGACATGTTTCGCATCGAGAGCGGCAAGCTCGCCGAGCACTGGGACGGCGCGGTGAAGCCGGTCAATCCCTGAACGCTTGCACTGGCGGCGGCGAGGTAATTCCGCGGCTGGTACCTGCCGGTTGCTGCCGGGTTCGGATGATCGCTCAGCGTTTCGGGTCTGCGCGTGCGAAACGGCCCCGGTCGGGGTCTAGTGGGCATCCTCCCGTCGTACGGCCCTTCGAGCCCGCCCGCCACCATGATTTCTCATCCGCTTTCGGCCAGTCCCCGTCCGGGCGCGCAAGAGAGCCGAACACCTGCCAGCCCGGAACCTGGGCCTGCGGCGAATCCCCGCCCGCCTGAAGCGGAGGCGGACGATCCGCCTGCGCCTCTGCTGAAGCGGCGGCGCCTCCGACTGGGCGAGCAGGCGGGCGAGGGCCTGCGGTTCAATGCGCAGCTTCCATCGCTGGCCGATCGCATGGCGAGGGCGTTCAGTCCAGGCTCCTTGCCGGGTGGGGCCAGTCCATTGCCAACGCCGCGCTTCAGCCCGGGCGCGAAAGCGTTTCCCAGTCCGCCTTCGACGCTCGCTGCGCTTTTGGACCCGCCCACGCCAGTGTCCCGGCACAAGCCGTCGGATGCGTGGAATGCCCCCATGGCATTGGGCAACGAGCGCAGGCTGCACAGCATCATGCGTTCGACCAGCCCGGGCGTGGTGATCAGCCCGCGCCTGGTGCGAAGGCTCAGCCTGCAATCAAACATGCCGGATCTGGCGGAAAGACTGGCCGCGTTGAAACCGGGCGCAGCGGAAATCAGCAATGGATTCACTGTGGTTGCACTGGACCGTTCGGGGGAAGGCTCTTGCGACTTCGCCCAAGGCATGCAACGACTGGGCTCGGGTGTCTCCGGCGCGGCGTACGCGGTGCGGCTGGCCGAGAACTTCTGGCGCGATGGCCGGGATTGCGGGCGAGACTTCGTCTTCAAGGCGATGCTGTGCACCGACCCTACCAACCCGGTGTTCAACAAGTTTTTCCACACGCTGCCTGCCGGCGAGAACAGCCTGTCCGATGCGATCGAACAGGAGAAAGCCAAGATCTACAAGGAATACCAAGTGGCGGCTTCGCTCGGAGACACCGCCCAGGTCATGCGCGTGTATGGGCTGGTGCAGATCGATGCCCTGTTCGGAATCCTCCTGGAGAAAATCGAGGGGCCCACGGTTCTCCAGGTGATCGGCCAGTCCCGCCACGCGCTGGACCAGGGCGCCATCCAACCACTCGACTACCTGGCCCTCGGGCGGCAGATGGTGGCCGACGTTCTCATCGGTGCTTCACGGTTCGCCGACGAGGGGGTGGTGCACCAGGACATCTCGCACAACAACGTCATCTACGATGAACGGCAGAAGATGTTCCGGCTGATCGACATGGGTCTGGGCCGCGAAGAGGGCGAACCCATCCAAGTCGGCACCGCGGGCTACTTTGAAATGCGGCCATCGGCCAGCCACCACAAGCGCGACGTCTACAGCGTGGCCCAGTTGCTCGTGCACTTCCTGAAAACGCCCTCCCGCGCGATGGGCCTGGTCGGCCTCAGCAGCGCCTCTTCGGTCGATACCTTCCCGTTCATGGAAGCGTTGCAGAAGTTGCCTGCAGGCGAAAAAACGCACATCGTCCAGCTCATCAACCGGATGATTGCCCGAGATCCTGATGAGCGCGCCAGCGCCGCAGCATTGCTGCAGGACCCGTTTTTCGGCGAGTTGCCGCCCCGCGATGACATCCATGCGATCTATGAGCGGTTGGGCGGCGCGGCTTAGCCGCTCTGCCGCCCTCAGCGCACCGTCAGCGCATCGATGGCCAGCAGGTCATCCTGTGACAGCGTGCCGGCCGCCTGCCGCAGCTTGAGCGTGCCCAGCAGCACGTTGTAGCGCGCCTGCGCCAGGTCGCGCTTGGTCTGGTAGAGCTGGCTCTGGGAGTTGAGCACGTCGATGTTGATGCGCACGCCCACCTGGTAGCCCAGCTGGTTGGCTTCCAGCGCGCTCTGGCTGGAGGCCTCTGCCGCTTCCAGCGCGCGCACCTGGCCCTGGCCGGACTGCACGCCGTAGAACGCCGAGCGCGTGGCCTGTGCCACGGTGCGGCGGGCGTTGTCCAGGTCGGCAAGGGCCTTGTCTTCGAGCGACAGCGTTTCCTTGATGCGGTTTTGCACGGAGAAGCCGGCAAAAAGCGGCAGCGTGAGCTGCACGCCCACGGTGGCGTTGTTGGTGCGCGAGTTGACGTTCGGGATGGTGGGCGTGCCCTTGGGGTTGCGCGACACGCTGTAGCCGGCCTGCAGGTCCACGGTGGGCAGGTGGCCGGTTTCGGCCTTCTTCGTTTCCAGGCGGGCCACATCAAGGGCGATGGCGGCTTGCCGCACTTGCGGCTGCAGCTCTTCCGCCGAGCGCACCCAGGTGCCCACATCGGCGGGGGCCACTTCAGGCAACTGCACTGGCAGGGCCAGCGGTTGTGGTGCCACGCCGGGGCGGCCCACGACCTGATCGAGCGCCAGTTGCTTGACGCGCAGGTCGTTGTCGGCCGCGATCTCCTGGGCGATGACGAGGTCGAAGCGCGCCTGCGCTTCGCGCGAGTCGGTCACGGTGGAGGTGCCGACTTCGAAGTTGCGCTTGGCCGAGGCCAGTTGCTCGGCCACGGCCGCCTTTTGCGCCTGTACGAAGGCGAGGGTGTCACGCGCCGCCAGCGCGTCGAAATACGCCTGGCTGACCCGCACGATCAGGTCCTGCGCCACGCCTTCCAGTTGCGCCTGCGCCAGGTCGGTGCCGCGCTTGCCCTGCTCGAAGGTGATGCGGTTGGCCGGCCGGTACAGCGGCTGCGAGGCGGTCAGGCCCACGCTCTGGCTCGGGGCGCTCAGGTCCACGGGTGGTCGATTCACATCGGTGTTGGCGTAGTTGGCACCGGCGGACAGTCCCGCACTCGGCAGCAACCCGGCCCGGGCCTGCTCGGCACGGCTACCGGCGGCATCGTACTGGGCCTTGGCGGACTGGAACGGCGCGTCGTAGCTGCGCGCGATCTCCACCAATTGGGACAGGCTCTGGGCCTGCGCGCCATAACTGGCGAGCGCGGCAGCCACGGCCAGGGACAAGGGAATGCACCGAAGCAGGGTCATGAACGTCTTTCAGGAAAAAGGAGGCGTGGCACCACGCGCTGCCGGGCCAGTGGCCTCGGCCGGAGTGGATCAATACCGGGGGACCGCCGTGTCGCGCTCGTGCGACCAGGCATCGATGCCGCCGCTGATGTTGGCCACGCGGTCGAAGCCTTGCTGGTCGAGGTAGGTGGCCACGCGCAGGCTGCGCATGCCGTGGTGGCACAGGCAGGCGATGGGGCGGTCGCGGTCCAGTTCGGCCAGGCGCGAGGGCAAGTCGCCCATCGGAATGGTGGCCACATCGAACCCATCCTCGGCCTTGACGCTCGCGGTCTGCAGCTCCCACGGCTCGCGCACGTCCAGCACCAGCGGGCGGGCACCGACGGAGGTGGCGGCGAGCCACTCGGTGAGCTGGGCGGGGCGGACGTGGTCGATCATGCGGATTCCTGAGAAAGACGGAAAGAAAGGATCAGAACGTGAAGCGCGAAGGCTCCGGGAAATGCTGCAGGCGCGGGGCGATGGTGTCCCACGGCTTGGTGGTCTCGAAGCGGTCGCCGGCGCGGCGGATGAAGGTGGCGCGCATCATGGGTTCGCCGCCGACGATGGCTGCGAGGCGGCCGCCTTCGCGCAATTGGGACAGCAGGGCCTGCGGCACGTCGTTCACCGAGCCGCTGAGCACGATGACGTCGAACGGGCCGTCGGCCGCGGCGCCTTCGGCACCGTCGGCCTGGCGCACTTCGGCGTTCTGAATGCCGGCGCTGCGCAGGTTTTCACGGGCGAACTCGACCAGGTCGGGCACCAGTTCCAGCGTGAGCACGTGCTCGGCGCGGTGGGCCAGCAGCGCGGCCATGTAGCCCGAGCCGGCGCCGATCTCCAGCACCCGGTCGGTCGGCTTGACCTGCAGGTCCTGCAGCATGCGGGCTTCTACGCGGGGAGCCAGCATGCACTGGCCCAGGCGCTGGGCCTGCTCGTTGGAGGCGTTGAGGGGGATTTCCATGTCCATGAACGCCATGCCGCGGTAGGCGGGCGGCACGAAGTCTTCGCGGCGCACGACGGCCAGCAGGTCCAGCACGTCGGTGTCGAGCACGTTCCAGGGGCGGATCTGCTGCTCGATCATGTTGTAGCGGGCTTGCAGGATGGGATCGCTGATGTTGGCGGACGTGTTCAGGGGCATGTTCATGGGATTACTCCGGGCGGGATCGTGGATCGGGTCAACCCTCGATTTTAGGGGCCCCGGGCAGAGCAGGCACCGGGGCTGGCGTGCCCTGCACGCACAGTCCGCAAAGGATGTTGTCCACCTGCGCCGCGATGAAGCGCTCGGGCGTGATGCGCTCCAGGTCGGGCATGCACGCCGACGAATGGCGCCACATGGTCATGAAGATGAGCGGCGCCAGCACGATGTGAATGGCGCAGTCCATGTCCGTGACCCGGAATTCGCCCCGGTCCACGCCGCGCTGGAGGATGCGGCGGATGAGCTTTTGCCCGGGATCGACCACCTCGGTGCGGTAGAACTCCACGATGTCCGGGAAATTGTTCGACTCGCCCAGCATCAACTTGGTGATGCCCGACGCCGGCGTGGCGCCGATGCGTTCCCACCACAGTTGGTAGGCATAGCGCAGCAGTTCGCCGGTGCCGTGCGGGTACTGGTCGATCTCCAGATCCCACTCGGGGAAATGCCGGCCGATGTTTTGCCGCACGACCTCTTTGAACAGGTCTTCCTTGCTGGGGAAATACAGGAACAGCGTGCCCTTGGACACGCCGGCACGCGCTGCGACCTCGTCCACCTTGGTGGCGGCGTACCCTTTTTCGACGAACAGCTCGAGTGCCGCGTCCAGCAGCTCGCCCGGCCGTGCCTCTTTGCGGCGCTCGCGCTTGGAGGCCTCATGGGACGGATGGGGGGCAGAGGAGGGGAGCGAATTCATAATTAATGACTGACTGGTTAGTAATGTAGCAATCCCGCAGAGGAGCGTCAACGCGGCAGGACTTCCATAATGGTTCGATTGCCACTTCCAACCTGTAAGACCTTCCCATGACCCTGCAAACCATCACCCTGGGCGGCGGCTGCTTCTGGTGCACCGAGGCCGTGTTCGACCGCGTTCGCGGCGTGACCGATGTGGAAAGCGGCTACGCCAACGGTCGCAACCCCGACCCCACGTACGAAGACGTCTGCACCGGGACCACCGGCCACGCCGAAGTGGTGCGGCTCACCTTCGACCCCGCCGTGGTCAGCCTGCGCGACCTGCTGGAGATCTTCTTCGCCACGCATGACCCCACCACCTTGAACCGCCAGGGCAACGACGTGGGCACGCAATACCGCAGCGGCATCTACACCGAAAACCCCGAGCACCACGCAGAAGCCGAGGCGATGGTCCGGCAGATGTCTCAAGACAAGCTCTTCGGCGCACCCATCGTGACCGAGGTCGTCCCGCTCAAGGGCTACTGGCCGGCCGAGGACTACCACCAGGACTATTTCCTCAATCACCCGGGCCAGGGCTACTGCGCCTTCGTGGTAGGCCCGAAGGTAGACAAGTTCCGCAAGACGTTCACGCGGTTCCTGAAGCCGGACTAAATATTTCTGCGCTTAAAGAAGATAGTTTTTAACTATTTATTACACGATAGTTAACTAAATAATGTGACTTTTTGTCTGCACTTCACCGGTGAAAAATAAAGATCGGAGGTGAGTGATGGCGGCAGGCGCAGAGAATGATCCTGGGTGGTTGGACTATTGGAGAGAGAACATGGAGGCATTGGGCATTCCGGTTCCTTCAACAGCGTTTCCCAATTACGCGCTGGTCGTGGCCAGTATCAAGGCGTTGGTGGATGCAGCACGCGCACACGGGCGACGCGTGACGGTTATTGAACTGGTGGGCGCTGGAACGCTGCTGGAACAACTCGCGGTGCTCGGTTCCCTGAGTGTTGCGTTTCTGGCCGGGGCTGCGGTGGGTAGCGCGGCAGTGGCTACTGGCCGTGTGCTGTCGGGAGGCACCACCCTCAGTGACGTACTCTTCTACGCAGCGCGGCACGGTTTTCTCAGTCCGCAGGTTGGAACCGTGCTGCAGACCCATCCTCAGATTTACCAACGTCAGCATGCTGGTCGGCTCACCCTCGCGCTGTCGCGGCAGAGTCTCGCCAAGCTGAAATGACTGCGATGAGAACAACATCTTTCAAGGACGGCTTGTACCTGCTGGTGACCGCATTGGCTTGCGCGACCGTAAGCTGGTTGGCTTTCGTCTATTTCGGTGAAGCCGTCTATTACGTGTTGTTCGGTCTTTCCTGGACGGCCCTCAGTCTGGACAATGTCCGGCTGCGGCGAAAGCTACAGCGGCTGCAAGACGAACAGTTATCAAAGTAGATGGGAAAGGGCGGTTCGGGTAAAGGTGCAATAATGCAACCCGTTTGCGTTAACCAGCGCCGATGCCCCGCGCCGCCTCAGCGCATGGCAGGCCGCCTTGCCCATGCCCCGCACACCCCATTCCGATTCCTCCGCTCCCCGCGCATTGCCGCCTGGCCTGCGCTCGACCCGTGCCACGCGCGCGCTCCTGGCGTTGATGTCATCCCAACCTTCGGTCGCCGTGTCCGGTGCCGAAGTCGAAGCCGCTCTGGCGCGGCGGGGCGTGGTGGTCAACCGGGTCACGGTCTATCGACTGCTCGATAGGCTGGCCAGCGCCGGCCTGATGCGGCGGCAGATCGACGCCCAGCGCGTGGCTCGCTACACGCTCGTGAGCCAAACCAGGAGCGAGCCGGCCGCGCCGCATTTCGAGTGCAACGATTGCCACCGGCAGTTTCCCGTGTCCGAAGGCACCGCGCCTTTGCAGGCCGCGGCGCGCCAGATGCTCAAGGCGCTGGCGTCGGCGGGCCATGAGCCGTCGGCCGTGGACATTGCCGTGCGCGGCCGCTGCGCCAGCTGCGCGCACCCAGAGGGCACCGAGTGATTCGAACGCAGGCGCTGGCGTTTGCGCACGCCGGCTTCGCGGCGCTGCAGTTTCCGGATGTGGACCTGCCGCAAGGTGGGCGCCTGTTGCTGCAGGGCCGGTCCGGGACGGGCAAATCGACCTGGCTGGCGCTGGTGGCCGGGCTGCGCAGCGCCACCAGCGGCACGGCCCAGGTAGCGGGCCAGCCACTGGGTGAACTGACCGGCGCGGCCCGCGATGCCTGGCGCGCCCGGCACGTCGGCTTCGTGCCGCAGACCTTGCACCTGAGCGCCGCGCTCACCGTCGCCGAAAACCTCGCGCTGCCGTATTTCGCCGCCGGGTTGCCGCGCGATGCCGGCGCCATCCACACCGCGCTCGACCGGCTGGGCGTGGCCGGGCTGGGGGCGCGGCGGCCGCACCAGCTTTCGGGCGGACAGGCGCAGCGCGTGGCGCTGGCGCGCGCGGTGCTGCTGTCGCCCACTGTGCTGCTGGCGGACGAGCCCACCGCCAGCCTGGACGACGAGGCTGCCGCCGATGCACTGGCGCTGCTCATGGCCTGCGCCGCCGACTGCGGTGCCAGCTTGGTGGTGGCCACGCACGACCGCCGCGCGGCGCAGGCGCTGGCAGCACAGCCGGGCACGCAGCGGCTGGATTTGAATGAAATCGGCCTCCAGCGCAATCAAGACGCCGGCAGTGCGCTATGAAAAATATAGCAAACGGTTTGCGACTCTCGTGGCGCTACCTTTGGTCGCGGCCATTGCCGGCGGCGTTGAACCTGCTGCTGCTCTCGCTCGGGCTGGCCGCCGTCACGCTGGTGCTGCTGGTCAGCCGCCAGATTGACGACGCGTTCGAACGCGACGTGCAGGGCATCGACCTGGTGGTGGGGGCCAAGGGCAGCCCGCTGCAGTTGATCCTGGCGGGCGTGTTCCACATCGACGTGCCGCCCGGCAACATCGCCCTGGCCGACTTCGAGGCGCTGGCCAAGCAACCGCTGGTGGCCGAAGCCATTCCGCTGAGCCTGGGCGACAGCTTCTCGGGCTACCGCATCGTGGGCACTACGCCGCAGTACCCGGAGCACTACGGCGCCTCGCTCGCGCAGGGGCGGCTGTGGCAGCAACCCATGGAGGCCGTGCTCGGCGCCACGGTCGCACGCGCCATGGCGAGTGCCGCGCAAGATGCGCCGCCAGGGCAGGGCGATGCGCTGCTGGGGCGGCGCTTCGTCGGCAGCCACGGACTGGCGGGCGGCGGGCATGCGCATGGCGACCATCCCTACACCGTGGCGGGCGTGCTGGCCGCATGCGGCTGCGTGCTCGACCGCCTGGTGCTGACCGCCACCGAATCGGTGTGGACGGTGCACGAGACCGCTCAGGCCGACGACCCCGACGATCTGGAGGCGCTGCGCCAGGAGCGCGAGGTGACGCTGGCGCTCGTGCGCTACCGCAGCCCGCTCGCAGCGGTGACGCTGCCGCGCTATATCAACGCCAACACGCCGATGCAAGCCGCCGCGCCCGCGGTTGAAGTGACGCGGCTGCTGCGCCTGCTGGGCGTGGGCGCCGACGTGTTGAAGGCCTTCGGCGCGGTGCTGCTGGGCGTGGCGGCGTTGAGCGTGTTCATTGCGCTGTGGAACGCCGTGCGCGAGCGCCGGGCGGACCTGGCCATGCTGCGCATGCTGGGCGCTTCGCCCGCACGGGTGGGCGGCCTGTTGCTCGCCGAAGCGCTGTGGCTGGCGTTGCTGGCCTCGGCGCTGGGCCTTGCGGGCGGCCATGCGCTGGCCGCCGTGGTGGGCTGGATGCTGCAGGCGCAGAACGCCATGCCGGTGACCGGCGCGCTCTGGCTGCCCGAGGAATGGGCCGTGCCCGGCCTTGCGGTGGCCGTGGCGTTCGTGGCCGCGCTGCTGCCGGCCGTGCAGGCCTACCGCGTGGATGTGGCTGACCTGCTGGCCCGCCCATGAACACCGCGTAACCCGAGTTTTATTGTTGTCTCCACCCTCCCCGAAAGGACCTTTCCCATGTTCAAGACCCCGAAGTTTCGCGCGCTGGCGCTGGCACCGCTCTTCCTGTTGATGGCTGCGGCCGCCCAGGCACAAAAGCATTCCGATGAAGACACCAAGGCCGACATCGAACGCCACCGCGCCATGGCCGCGGCGCACGAGGCCGCCGCCAAGTGCCTCGAATCCGGCAAGGGGCACGACACGTGCGAGAAAGAACTGCAGGCCGCCTGCAAGGGCCTGGCCATCGGCAAGTACTGCGGCATGAAGCACCAGCACTGATCGCTGCCGGCCCCATGCGCGGCAGATGGCGCATCGGCCTGAATCCACGCATTGGTCGAATCATCCAGTTGTGCAAAGTCTTCCGATGGCGCCACCCGGCGGCGGCTGGTATCTTCCAGTCCTTGCGGGCCATCCGCTCGCAGATTTTTCCTTGAGGTCTTCCGCATGAAACCCCTTTCGACTCTCGCATTCGCTGGCCTGCTGGCTTGCGGCGTGGCCGGAGCCCAGGCACCGCAGGGGGGCCAGGACGCGCAGGGCGCGGGCGCCGCGCTGTCGTCGCCGCTCGGCGGGGGCGGGCTGCCGCAGGGCAGCGGGGCGGGTTACCACAGCCCGCAAAGCCCGATCAAGCCGCTGCCCACCCGCACCGACGTCGTGCCCTGGTCCACGCTGAGCAATCTGCAGAAGAAGACGCTCAAGACCCGCATCGAACCTCTTTTCAACGCCGAGCAGAAAGCGCTGGACCAGACGGTGCAGCGCGTGCAGGGTTTCATGGTGCCCATGACCGCCAAGCCGCAGCAGCGGCACTTTCTGCTCACCTCGGTGCCGCTCACCTGCGCGTTCTGCATCCCCGGCGGTCCGGAGAGCATGGTCGAGGTGAAGGCGTCTTCGCCGGTAACGTATTCGCTCGAACCCGTGGTGGTCGAGGGCCGGTTCGAGACGCTGCGCAACGACGAATACGGCCTGTTTTACCGCATGGTCGAGGCCAAGCCCGTCCAGTGACACGAGCGCTTCGCTGAACAAAGTCGCCGCCCGAATCTCCACCATGAACCCCGTGCGCCCTCAGCCATTGCCGCACCGCCAGCACGTCGCCGTCTGGTGGCTGGCGCTTGCGCTGCTGCTCGCGCCATTGCTCGGCCGCATGCACCAGGTGGTGCATGGTCTGGGGGGCGGGCCATCGGCCGTGGCGCACCTCGCTGCGCCTGGCGCCTCGCACTTCGATCGCGACGCCAATGCTTCCGTGGCCCTTCAGGCCCGCGCGGCGGGGCAGGGCGGCGACGCGCTCCATGCGCTGTTCGCCGGCCACCACGGCGCCGACTGCCAGTTGCTGGACCAGCTCCTGCTCGGTGGCGCGCTGCTGGCAGCCCTGGTGCTGCCGACGGTGCACGGCGCCGCGCAGGCACCGCTGCCGGAACACGCGTCGCACGCCGGCACGCGCCAGCGGTCGGCCTTTCTCGCCCGCGCTCCCCCTGCACAGGGCTGACGCGCGCCCCCTCTGCGGCCCCAGGCCGCAGAGCGGTTACTCCTGATTTGATAGCTACCCGCCCTAGGTGAATATGCGCTGGTGGCACTTTTTTGCCTGATTGACTGACTGACTGCCTGCATTGCGCCTAGGCCGTCCCGCCTGCCTGGGTGTTGCCGGGCCGGCGCGGATGGGCCGCGCGTGCACGCAGCCGTTCCCCCTTTTTTTCGTGAAGCCTTCGTCCATGAACTCCCACACTTCCACCGCGCGCGCACCCCGCACCGCCGCTCCGCGCCGCGCCACGTTGCGTCCCCTGGCCTGGGCCGCTCTTCTTGCGCTGGGTGGCCCCGGCCTGGTGCCGGCCGTCCACGCCCAGTCGGCCGCCGCCGGCACCATCACCACCGCCCCAGCATCTGCTGCGACCGAACCCACAGGTTCAGCGCCGGCTGCGCGCCTGCCGGAAGTGACCGTCACCGGCAACCCGCTGGGCGCTGCCAATGTCGTCGCGCCCGCGGCGCAACTGTCGGGCGATGCGCTCACCCTGCGCACCCAGTCCACGCTCGGCGAAACGCTGGACGGCCTGCCGGGCGTGAGCAGCACGTACTTCGGCCCCAACGCCAGCCGCCCCATCATCCGAGGGCTGGACGGCGACCGCATCCGCATCCTGCAAAACAGCGGCGCCACGCTGGACGCCTCGGCGCTGAGCTTCGATCACGCCGTGCCCACGGAAGCGCTGGTCACCGAGCGCATCGAAGTGCTGCGCGGCCCTGCAGCGCTGCTGTACGGCGGCAGCGCCGTGGGCGGCGTGGTGAACGTGATCGACAACCGCATTCCGCGCGAGCCCATCAACGGCGTGACGGGCAAGGCCGAAGCGGCTGCCGCCACCGGCAATGGTGAGCGCTCCGGCGGCGCCATGATCGAAGGCGGCAACGACCGCTACGCCCTGCATGCCGACGTGTTCGACCGCGACACCGACGACGTGCGCGCCCCGGCCGATCTGGCCTGCGAAAAGCCCGGCTCGCCGGGCCTGGCGCGCCGGATCTGCAACTCGGCCAGCCATACGCGCGGCGGCGCGGTGGGCGGCACGCTGTTCTTCGACCGTGGCTACCTGGGTGCCTCGGCCAGCACCTACCGCAACGACTACGGCACCGTGGCCGAGGATGACGTGACGATCGGCATGCGCTCCAACCGCTATGCGCTGGACGGCGAATGGCGCATCGACGCCGGGCCGCTGCAAAGCATCAAGATGCAGGCCAGCCACACCGACTACGTGCACACCGAATACGAAGGCGGCGAAGCCGGAACCACCTTCCGCAACCGCGGCAACGACCTGCGGCTGGAGGCCAAGCACGCACCGCTCGGCGCGCTGCAGGGCGTGATCGGCCTGCAGGCCGAATCGTCGCGCTTCTCGGCCGTGGGCGAAGAGGCCTTCGCGCCCTACAGCCGCAGCCGTTCCACCGCGCTGTTCGCGCACGAAGAACTGGCCACCGGGTGGGGCAAGCTGACCTTCGGCGCTCGCACCGAGCAGGTAAGCGTGGAATCGTTCGGCAGCGCCGACACGAACCGCTTCGAGACCGGCAAGCACACCTTTCACCCGCACAGCGCGGCGGTGGGGGCGCTGGTCAACCTGGCCCCCGATTGGCAACTCACCTCCAACCTGTCGTACACCCAGCGCGCCCCCAAGGACTACGAACTGTTCGCCAATGGCCCGCACATCGCCACCGGCGCGTGGGAGACGGGCGACAGCCGCCTGGGCCTGGAAAAAGCGACCAGCATCGACGTGGGCGCCGCGTGGAAGAGCGGCCCCGACCGCTTTGCCGTCACCGCGTTCTACAGCCGGTTTTCCAACTACATCGGCCTCACGCCCACCGGTGCCAGCCTGACGGAAGACGGCGAGCGCGTGCCCGCCGGCACCGCCGACGCGCTGCCCGAGTACCGCTACGAGGGCGTGCGCGCCAAGTTCTACGGCCTGGAGGCCAGCGGCAGCGTGCGCCTGGTGGGCGAGAGCGGCCTGGCCAGCGCCACGCTGTTCGGCGACACCGCTTCCACGCTCGACCTGCAACTGCGCGGCGACATCGTGCGCGCCACCAACGAAGACACAGGCGAGCCGCTGCCGCGCATCGCGCCGATGCGCGTGGGCAGCACCCTGGCCTGGGCCAGCGGACCATGGCGTGCCGGCGTGGGCTTCGACCACCTGGCCGCGCAAGACCGCGTGCCCAGCGACGGCACCCGTGCCACCGGCGCGTACACGCTCTGGAACGCCTCGCTGGCCTACCACCAGCAGGTGCAGTTCGGTGCCACGCGCAGCAATCTGCTGTGGTATGCGCGCCTCGATAACATCACCGACAAGCTGGCCTACAGCGCCACGTCGATCCTGACCACGACGGCATTCCCGAAGTCGCCGCTGCCGGGCCGCAGCTTGAAGATCGGGGTGAAGGCGACGTTCTGAGGCCAGCAACCGCCCAGGTTGTCGCAGCACCGCAGGCGAACAGACCAACAGGCGCATAGGCGCCTGCGGTGCGCCGGCTGACTTTTTTATCCGCTCATGGGCTCACTGCTTCACCGTGAGCGCCGGCAGTGCAGCGCCGGCTTCAGTCCAGCCCGTCGAAGTCCGCATCGTCCGGCCCGATGTGCGCGGGTGACACCCAGCTCGCGTCGCGCATCGAACGCGCCACCTGTTTCTCCACCCCCATCAGCACCGCGAAAAGCGCCATGCGAATGGGGATTCCGTTGTCGGTCTGCCTGAAGATCGCAAGCCGGGGGTCGTGGTTCAGGTCCACGCTCAAATCGTTCGCGCTCGGCCGTTCGTCGCGCGGCAAAGGGTGCATCAGGATGGTGTCCGGTTTGCACACACGGTCCACCAGCGCCTTGCACACCTGGAAGTCGGGTGCGTACCCCTCTATCGCCTCGCCATCGGCAAACCGCTCTTTCTGCACGCGCGTGGCGTACACCACATCCGCCCCGCGCAGGCCGTCTTGCAACGACGAGGTCTGCTCGATCACGTGACCCTGGTTCGCCACCAGTTCCACCAGGTAGGCCGGCATCTCCAGCGAACGCGGGGCGATCAGCGTGAACTTCAGGCCCCGGTACAGCGACAGCAGCCGGATCAGCGAATGCACCGTGCGGCCATATTTGAGGTCGCCCACCATCGCGATGTGCGTGCCGTCGATCAGCTTGCCGATGCGCGAGAACTCGCGCTGAATCGTGTAGAGATCGAGGATGGCCTGGCTGGGGTGCTCCCCCGGCCCGTCGCCCGCGTTGATGACGGGAATATTGGTCGCCCGCGCGAACTCGGCCACCGAGCCCTGCGCGGGATGGCGCACCACCAATGCATCCACGTAGCCGCTCATCACGCGGCTGGTGTCGTAGATGGACTCGCCCTTGGCCATTGAAGAGAAGGTGAACCCGGTGGTGTCGCAAACGGTGCCGCCAAGCCGGCAAAAGGCCGCGCCGAAGCTCACGCGCGTGCGCGTGCTGGCCTCGAAAAACAGGCTGCCGAGAACGGCCCCTTCCAGAACCCGCGTGACCTTCTGGCGACGCGCAATCGGCTGCATCACGTCGGCCACCTGAAACAGCTCTTCAAGGCTCCCGCGATCGAACTGCGAGACCGACAGCAACTGCGGTTTGCCTTCGGCCCCGATCCGCTTGACGAGCGGGGCCGGGTCTGCTCGTTCGCTGCCTGGGGCATTGCCCGTCGCTGTGCTTTGAAGAATCTCGGAGACGAACCGGGCCGCGATCTCCGGCATGGCGCGAGCCTCTTTGGAGTCGGACGGCAACAGCCATGTGTCCAAGGCGCGGCGGCGGACTCCAAGCCGATCCGAGAACCCATCCCGCGTGAGGTTGAGGCGGCGCATGGCGTCCCGCAGAAGGTCTTGCTGTTGATTCATGCTGGAAGTGTACGCTTTGCGTTTTTTGATGATACGCATTGCGTATTTAAGACTCGGCTCCAGGGAGCTTGTACGATGACCGCTATCGGCCTGGAGCAGTCGTTCGTTTCAGTAGCTGCAAAGTGGACACCCCTCCATTTGTGGGATAGGGCTGGGTGACCTGCTTTCCTAGAATCACCGTCCCCGAACAGACAGTCGCGGACTGCCTGCGGACTTACTTCAAACGTTAAGGGGTCAAAAGTCCATGCGCATTCTCATTCGCTATGGTTCGATCACTCGGAAGTTCATGGTCTTGGAAACCAGCGACCGAGACGGTTCTCTAAGCCTGACCATCCGGAGGGAAGGCGTTAGCACGTCACGAACAGCATGGAGCACGAGGCCGGGAGAGCAAGAGACAAAGACCATTGCGTTTGATCCGCCGCGTCCAAAGAACAAGCGGATCACGATTCATCAATCTGGCCGCGTGAACTACCACGAGAATGGATGCGCCATCTTCGTCGCCCCGCTCACTCAAACTACACAGCCTTGCGCCATCTACGGGTATCGCGTGCCTGCGCTTGATCGGTTGGACATCCATGGCGAAGACATCGCGGAAGAAGACGCTGTATTCGATTTGACCGATCTACCTGAGGGGCCAGTTTCTTTCTCCGTAATCCTCGGCCCAGGGGATTTCACCCCACACGGACGAGCTATCAAGCTGGGGTATAAAGTCGAAGGCTACTCGATGACACTTCAAGTTGACCCGGTCCCGTTCGCTGTGCCGTCTGATCTGGACCAACACTTCACCACATTGACACCCGACAGAGGTCTGTTTTCACAGCAGCAGATGGAAGAGTGTCAAGCAATGATCTCCTACCATCAAGCCCTGACGGGGACAAAGGACGCAATCCTCTACGCACCAAACCGTGAGGGCGTGATTCGAATGATCTTTTCCGTGCCGATGAGGATCGCTCCGCGGTACAAGATAGAACTCGTCGACCCCGTACTTCACGTCTCAGACCAAGATGTCCAGAGGGACGGGAGGTCTGAGAAGGTGATGCTTAAATTCAAGGTCAGACATCGAAAGTCCGGGCAGATTGTGCGACAGCCGATTGCTATCAAGTCGATCGAGCTGGACGCTGAACTGTGAGGGTCGCACTTCTGCTTCCCGCAGTGTGCTAGCCACCTTTGCTCTGAACGTCTGCGTTCCCCGGCGGACGACCGCCCGTTTTGGGCCCATTGCGGTCCCTGGGCATTACCGAGCGGACTCGACATTAAAGTCCCGGCGGTATTTGACAAAACCCCTCTTAACTGAGCTGTCGAAGCCTTGAGACTCAAAAAAGCGGTGGGCTTCAGCGCGGCCATTGGAACTCAGAAGCATCATCTTTGAGCACTGGCTGTGGCGGCAGAAGGATTCGGCCTGCTTCAGCATGGCGGCGCCGACGCCACACTTGCGAGAGCCTTGGTCAACGACGACATTCTCGATGACGGCAAACGGCTGTCGGCTGAACATGACATCTGCGCATAACGACACAAGGAGCGTGCCGCAAACGACTCCGGCTACTTCCGCAACCAGGAGCAGCGCATTTTCACCGCCCTGCAACTCCTGAATCTGCTCCGGTAGGACTCGGTGGTGAGCACTACCCAGAAGTTGGCGGTAGAGGGAATCGACGCTCTCCGCGTCTTCTGGGCGCGCCTGGCGGACTTCAACGGTTGGAGCAAACATCGTGGCTCTATTCTCAGCTACTTCAGCGGCTGCTTATAGCCGATGGCGGGCGCTCAGCATCGTAGCCCAGCCGTGCGCTCGCTCCTTGGGATGAGCAATACAACCCGCTCAAGTTCAAAGGTGCGCTTACTGCATGTCGTACCGTACTGTGCGCCATAGGTAAGTCCATCGATCGACGACAGTTGCGCCCCACTACTTTTTGACGTTCAACCAGCCGGCACGGCAAGCGATTGATCGGAAAAGCGCGGCACGATAATCCAAGGCTTTGCCCGAGTGCCTACCTGGCCGCCCGTGCAAGCTTTTTTCTCTATTGCTGCAGGACCGCCGCCGTGAATTCCCCCGTCTTCGCTTCCATGATCCCGGTGATCCTGTTCATCGCCATCGGCTTTCTGGCCGGGCGCCTGGGCTGGGTGCGGGCTTCGGCGGTCAAGGATTTGTCGAACCTGGTATTTCTCGTGCTCACGCCCGCGCTGCTGTTTCGCACCATGGGCACGTCGCGCGTGCAGGACCTGAACTTCGAGCCGGTGGGCCTGTACTTTCTCGCGGCCGGGCTGGTGTTCGTGGTGTCGCTGGCGGTCATGGGCTTTTCCACCCGGTCGGCGGCGTTCGGGCTGGCCAGCATGTTCAGCAACACGATCATGATCGGCGTGCCGCTGGTGGGCCTGGTCTATGGCCAGGAAGGGCTGGTGACGCTGTTCACCCTGATCTCGCTGCATGCGCTCATCTTGCTCACGGCGGCCACCGTGGTGTTCGAACTGGCGCAGGCGCACGAAAGCCAGCGCGACGGCCGCAGCCCACCACGGCCCATGCTGCACACGGTGCTGCAGGCGGTGCGCAACGGCATCCTGCACCCGGTGCCGCTGCCCATCCTGGCCGGGCTCTTGTTCGCGCAGACGGGCCTTCATCTGCCCGAGGTGGTGGACAAACCTCTGCAACTGCTGGGCATGGCACTCGGCCCCATGGCGCTGCTGCTGGTGGGCGTGACGCTGGCCTTCAGCAAGGTCGGCAGCCACGCGCGTGACGCATTGCGCATTTCGGTGGTGAAGAACGTGGCCCATCCGCTGTTGCTGCTGGCGCTGGCATGGGCTTTCGGACTGAACGGCACCTCGACGGCGGTGATGTTCCTGGCGGCATCGCTACCGGTGGGCGCCAACGTGTTCCTGTTCACGCAGCGGTATGGCGCGATGCAGGACGAGGTGACGGCCAGCATTGCCGTCTCCACCGCGCTGGCACTGGTGACGGTGCCGCTGATGTTGATGCTGGCGCAGCGGTTCTTTCACTGAAGCGCTGCGACAGAAATCAGGGCGCGAGGCGTTCTCGCACCCACTGGTCGCCATCGGCCCGGTAGCGAAGGCGGTCGTGCAGGCGGCTCTTGCGGCCTTGCCAGAACTCCCATTGCTCGGGCTTCAAGCGGTAGCCGCCCCAATGCGGCGGGCGTGGCGGCTTCAAAAGGAACTGCGCGCCGTATTTGGCGGCGTTGGCCACCAGCACGCTGCGCCCGGGAATGACTTGGCTCTGGGGACTGGCCCACGCGCCGATGCGCGAGTCGAGCGGGCGGCTTTGAAAGTAGGCGTCGCTCTCGGCGTCGTCCACTTTTTCCACCGTGCCTTCGATGCGCACCACGCGCTCGAGCTCGACCCAGTGAAACTGCAGTGCGGCGAACGGGTTGCCGGCCAGTTGGCGGCCCTTGCGGCTTTCGTAATTGGTGAACCAGACGATGCCGCGCTCGTCGTAGCCTTTGACCAGCACGATGCGGGTGCTGGGCCGCAGGTCGGCGCCCACGGTGGCGAGCGTCATGGCATTGGGCTCGGGCACCTGAGCGGCCAGGGCCTGCTGCAGCCATTGGTCGAACTGGGCCAGGGGGTTTGCGTGGGAGGCGTCTTCGCTGAGTTCTGCGCGCTCGTAGCTCTTGCGCAGGTCGGCGATGGAGGAGGAAAGGCTGCTCATCGGGCGATTGTGCCCCGTCGGTGCGCCATCCGCGAGCCGGTGCGCGTCAGCGCTTGTCCGAAGCCAGCGAAAGCAGCTTGCCCAGCGCCCGGTCGTGGATGCCCAGTCGGCGCAGCTCGTCGTAGGTGGCCTGGGCGTAGTCCCGCGTGGTGCCGTAGATTCCGGTGGCCTGCTCAAAGATGCGGCGGTATTCGTCATCGGGCAGCACGCCGGCATGGCTCGGGCTGCGTCGCGACAGGGTGAAGGCGAGGGCGCGCACGGTGCCCTGCGGCGTCTGGCAGGGCAGCCAGCGTGGGTCATAGACGGCCAGGGCCATTTCACGCTGCCAGAGGTTGACCATGGTCTGCCGGGCATGTTCTCGGTCCACGCGGAACACCATGCCGCGGCAACTACCTCCCGACAGCATGCCGAACACCAGCCCGGGCCGCTCGGGGGTGCCGCGGTTGATGCGGCTCCACATCTTGAGCGCGCGATGCCAGCCGTGCACGCGGGCAGGGCGCTGTTCGGCAAAGTCGAAATCGGGGCGCCAGATCAGCGAGCCGTAGCCGAAGATCCACAGATCGTCCTGGCCGCCCCATTCGTCCAGCGTGCGCTGGAGCAGGGGAGCGGGGTCGCGCAAGGGGGCGGGAAGCGGCGTCATGACTCTACAATCGCGGGTTGTCTTCAGACCCCATTATTTACTTTACGGAGTTCTTTCCATGGCCTTCAGCAGTTCCGACGACGACAGCCAGCAACGTTTTGCCCTCGGTTTCCTGTTCGCACTGATTGCGCTGGTGGTGTCTTCGGTGGTCGGAGTCACGGTGTACAAGCAGCGCAGCCTGGCGCGTGCGCCGGTGGTCGAGCCCGCAGCCGTGGTCGTGGCCCCGGCCGGCACGCTGGTGGTGGCCGAGGACGAAATGGCCCGCGTGGTGGTGGATGGCGGCCTGGTCCGTTTCTATTTCGCCTCCGGCCGCGCCAACCTGGCACCCGGCGCTGCACCGGCACTGGCCGATGTCTCCCGCGCTGTGGCCGAAGGCCGCTCGGTGGTGGTGTCGGGCTTTCACGATGCCACGGGCGATGCCGCTGCCAACGCCCAGTTGGCCAAGGACCGTGCCCTGGCAGTGCGCGATGCCTTGAAGACGGCTGGCGTGCCGGAAGACAAGATCGACCTGCGCAAGCCGGAAGTCACGCAAGCTGGCGGCAACAACGCCGAAGCCCGCCGCGTCGAAGTCACGCTGGCCCCGCGCTGAGGGCTGGGGCCATCGGCCTCGTTTCACCCTTGCATGCAAAAGCCCGGTTCGCCGGGCTTTTTCTTTGGATGCTGTCAGAGCCGACGGTTGCCTCTTATTAGCGTCTTATTGGCATTTTCAGCTACTGCCGCGCACGACGAGTTCGTAGCCCAGCTCGACGCAACTCGGCCCTGGCGGCGCTCCGCGCATCAGGCCCAGCAGCATGGCCGCCCCTGCGCGTCCGACCTCTGCCCGGGGGGTGCGCACGGTGGTGAGCGTGGGCACCATCTGGTCGCTGCCGGCCAGGTCATTGAAGCCCGCCACTGCGATCTGCGCGGGCACCGCCACCCCGAGCCGGTTGGCAGCCAGCAGCCCACCCTGGGCGATGTCGTCGTTGCAAAAAAAGATGGCATCCACGTCCGGCATGCGGCGCAGGACTTCTTCGAAGAGCCGCGCACCCAGGGCGACGGACGATCCCTCCGGGCTCAGCAATTCGAGTTGCGGATCGTAGAGGCCGGCTTCGCGCAGGCAGCGGCGGTAGCCTTCGGCCCGCTGCAGCACACGCGGGTCCAGTTGCGCAGCGCAAAACGCGATGCGGCGGCGGCCCCGGTCCAGCAGATGGCGGGTGATGGTTGCGCCGGCGTCGGTCTGCGAAAAGCCCACGCACTGCACGCCCGGCGCGCGGCTGGTCTCCATCAGGTGCACGCAGGGCACGCCGCTGCGGGCGATGAGCTGGCGCGCCGTCTCGCTGCGGTCGAACCCGGTCACCAGCAAGCCGGCAGGCCGATGGGGCAGGTAGGTGCGCAGCAGCAGCTCTTCTTCGGCGATGTCGTAGTGGGTCACGCCGATCAGCGGCTGAAAGCCTTCGGGGAACAGCGTGCGGTGCACCGCCTCCAGCAGATCGACGAACAAGGTGTTGGACAGCAGCGGCACCAGCACCAGCACCTGGGTGCTGCGCTGGGAGGCCAGCGCACGTGCGGCAGGGTCGGGCACGTAGCCCAACTGCTCGGCGGCGGTGTGCACGCGCTGCGCCAGTTCGGGGTCCACGCTGCGTTCGCGGCGCAGGGCGCGCGATACGGTGATCGGGCTCACCCCCGCAGCACGGGCCACGTCGTCGAGGGTGATGCGGCCGCTGGAGCGGCGAGGGCGGCGGGGCGCGTCGGTCAAGGGTTAATCCGGATCGGCATAGGGACCATTGTTGTCTAGGATAGCGCTATCTCCATCAGGGTAAACCTCGGTGCGATCTCTACGCTCCGTAGATGACGCGATGTTTTAGTCCTCTGCATGGGCGATGATTATTTCAAACCGGTGGGCGGCCTGATCTTGAGGCACCCGCCTTTTTATGAATTGCAATGGACAGCGCTATCCCAAACAAATCCCAGCCACGGTCGCTCAGCTCCATCGTGGTGATGGGCGTGTCCGGCTGCGGTAAGTCGAGCGTGGCGGAAGCCTGCGCCCGTTCGCTCGGCTGGACGCTGCACGAAGGCGATGCCTACCATTCGCCCGCCAGCATCGCCAAGATGCGTGCCGGCATTCCGCTCGACGATGCCGACCGGGCCGGCTGGCTGGATCGGCTGGCCGGGCTCCTGTCCGACCCCGCAAACGGTGGTGTGGTGCTGACGTGCTCGGCGCTGCGCCGCCGCTACCGCGACCGGCTGCGGGCTGCCTGCCCCGCGCTGGGCTTCGTGTTTCTGGAACTGGACTACGACGCGGCGCTGGCACGCGTTCAAGCCCGCCCCGGACACTTCTTCTCGCCCACCTTGGTGGCCGACCAGTTCGCCACGCTGGAATCACCCCGTGGCGAGCCGGCCGTGCTGGCGCTGGATGCCCTGCGCCCCGTGGCCGATCTGGCTGCCTCGGCGGTGGAGTGGGTGGGCGCCAGCGGGGCGCGTCCTGCCACCGACCTCACCTTGCCCGTTTTGGGAGACGCTGAATGACCGCCCCTGCTTCTTCATCCAACACGGCGCATGTGCCGGCGCGCCGCAAACCGGTGCTGCAGCGCATGGCCGAACACTTCATGGTGCTGGCGCTCGCCGGCATGGTCGTGGCCGTGTTCGTCAACGTGGTGCTGCGCTACGCCTTCGGCACGAGCATCGTCTCGTACGAAGAAATCTCGCGCCTGCTGTTCGTCTGGCTGGTGGCGATCGGCGCCATCGTGGCCGCATTCGAAGGCAAGCACCTGGGTTTTGACATGGTGACGTCTCGCCTGAAGGGCCATGCGCGCACGGGCATGTTCTGGATCGCGCAACTGATCGCCGGCGGCTGCATGGTGCTGCTGCTCATCGGCTCGTGGCACCAGGTGGTGGCCGGCATGGACAGCTTCAGCACGGTGCTGGGCTATCCGCTGGCATTGGCGGCGGCAGCTACGCTGGTCCTGGCGGTGGGGTTGCTGGCTGCCATCGTGGTGGACTTGATCCGGCGCGGGCCGCCCCAGCAAGCCGCCGACGCGGAAGCCACGGTGGAATAGGGCGCGCCATGATCGTCACTCTTCTCTTTCTGGCCGTGCTGATCGGCGGGATGGTGATCGGCATGCCGATCGCCCAGGCACTGGTGCTCACCGGCGTTGCGCTGATGTGGTACCTGGACTTCTTCGACGCGCAATTGCTCGCGCAGAACCTGCAAGCGGGGTTCGACAACTTTCCGCTGCTGGCGGTGCCGTTTTTCATTCTGGCCGGCGAACTGATGAACGCGGGCGGCCTGTCGCGCCGCATCATCGACCTGGCGCGTGCTTTCGTGGGCCACATCCGTGGCGGCCTGGGCTTCGTGGCGATCGGCGCCGCAGTGCTGCTGGCCTCGATGAGCGGCTCGGCCATCGCCGACACGGCGGCGCTGGCCACCATCCTGCTGCCCATGATGCGCCAGCAGAACTACCCGCCCAGCTACAGCGCGGGCCTGCTGGCTTCCGGCGGCATCATCGCGCCGATCATTCCGCCCTCGATGCCGTTCGTGATCTACGGCGTGACGACCAATACCTCGATCAGCAAGCTGTTTCTGGCCGGCGTCTTCCCCGGCCTGATGATGGGCATTTTCCTGATCGCTGCCTGGTGGTGGATCGCCCGTAACCACCAGTTGCCAGCGATGGAGCGCGTGGCGTGGGGCCCGCGGCTGAAGGCATTCGTGCAGAGCTTCTGGGCCATGATGATGCCGGTCATCATCCTGGGCGGATTGAAGGGTGGCATCTTCACGCCGACCGAGGCTGCCGTGGTCGCCGCCGTGTACGCGCTGTTCGTTTCGATGTTCGTGTACCGCGAACTCACCTGGGGCGGGCTGTACGAGGTGTTCCTGGCCGCCGGCAAAACGACTGCGGTGGTGATGTTCCTGTGCGGTGCGGCCACGGTCACGGCCTACATGATCACGCTGGCCGATCTGCCTAACCTGCTCGCCGGCAGCTTCGCGGGTGTGATGGGCAACCCGATCGTGTTCATGGCGCTGATGATGCTGTTCCTGCTGGTCGTCGGCACGGCGATGGACCTGACGCCCACCATCCTGATCTTCGGCCCCGTGTGTGCGCCGCTGGCGATCAAGGCGGGGATCGATCCGGTGTACTTCGGCTTCATGTTCATCTACGTGGGCTGCATCGGGCTCATCACCCCGCCTGTGGGCACGGTGCAGAACGTGGTGGCGGGCGTCGGACGCCTGCGCATGGAGACGGTGATCAAGGGCACCACGCCGTTCCTTGCCATGTACGTGGTGCTGCTGGTGCTGTTCGTGCTGTTCCCGGCGCTCGTGACCGCACCGCTGCGCTGGCTGCACTGAGGCTTTTCCGCCCGGCCACTCGCTGCTTCGTTCTCGTTTTTTGTTTTCGTTTTTGTTTTTGTTTTGGCTTTCTTGTTCGCTCATTCCAACCAGGAGACATCCATGCGCATTCGTTTTGCTCTCGCCGGCCTCGTGGCCGCCCTCGTCGCCAGCGGCGCCGCCCACGCACAGGACTTCAAGCCGCGCATCGTGCGGTTCGGCTACGGCTTGGTGGACGATTCCAACCAGGGCCGCGCCGTGCGCCTGTTCGCCCAAGAGGTGGAAAAAGCCAGCGGCGGCAAGATGAAGGTGCGTACCATCGGCAATGCGGCCCTGGGCTCGGACACGCAGATGCAGCAGGCGCTGATCGGCGGCGCGCAGGAAATGATGGTCGGCTCTACCGCCACGCTGGTGGGCATCGTGCCCGAGATGGCCGTGTGGGACACGCCGTTCCTGTTCAGCAATGCCAAAGAAGCCGATGTGGTGCTCGACGGCCCGATCGGCGAAAAGGTCAAGGCCAAGCTCGAACCCAAGGGAATGGTCGGCCTCGTGTATTGGGAAAACGGCTTTCGCAACCTGACCAACAGCAAGCGCCCCGTCAACAAGCTGGAAGACCTGGGCGACATCAAGCTGCGGGTCATGCAGAACAACGTGTTCCTGGACAGCTTCAAGGCGCTGGGCGCCAACGCCGTGCCGCTGCCGTTCTCCGAGCTGTTCACGGCGCTGGAAACCCGCGCGGTGGACGGTCAGGAAAACCCGTTCAACACGGTGGTGTCCAGCAAGTTCTATGAGGTGCAGAAGTACCTGACCGTGACCAACCACGTGTACAGCCCCTGGATCGTGACGGTCAGCAAGAAGTGGTGGGATGGCCTTTCCGCCGCCGAAAAGAAGGTGCTGCAGGACGCCGCCATCAAGAGCCGTGACTTCGAGCGCAAGGACACCCGCGAAGAAGCCGCCAAGGCCCTGGCCGACCTCAAGTCGAAGGGCATGCAGGTCAACGAACTGCCCGCGGCCGAAGCCAACCGCATGCGCGAAAAGCTCACCAGCGTGAACGCCGGCATCGCCAAGACGGTCGGGCAGGAGACCTGGGATGCGGTGAACGGTGCCGTCAAGCAGGCACGCGGCGCACAGTAAGTCACGCAGCCAGCCGAGGTGCCGCCCTGCGGCGCCTCGGCCATCGGCCTGGCGCCCAGGCCCGACCAGCCCTGACGCCCGGCGGTTGCGCGAGGCGCAGGGCCTGGACACATGTGCCCTTTGCCTACAAACGACGCGGTCTGCGGGTTTACCATGGGCCCTTCGCCAGCCGTCGCCAACCCTCAGCCAGCATGCCCATCCACGATACCGTTGAAGCCGTCACCCGACGCATCCGCGAGCGCAGCGCGCCCACCCGTGCCGAGTACCTCGCACAGCTCGAAGCCCATGCCCACAGGGACCGCGGCGCCGACCGCCTGGGCTGCGCCAACGTGGCGCACGCCTTCGCCGGCATGCCCAGCAACGACAAGCTGCGCGTCGTGGCCGAGAAGGCCCCCAACATCGGCATCGTCAATGCCTACAACGACATGCTCTCGGCCCATGCGCCGCTGCAGCACTACCCCGATCTGATCAAGGAAGAGGCCCGCAAGCGCGGAGCCACTGCCCAGGTGGCCGGTGGAGTGCCGGCCATGTGCGACGGCGTGACGCAGGGCACGCCGGGCATGGAATTGAGCCTGTTCAGCCGCGACGTGATCGCCATGGCCACGGCCGTGTCGCTGAGCCATGACGTGTTCGATGCCGCGCTGATGCTGGGCGTGTGCGACAAGATCGTGCCCGGCCTGCTCATCGGGGCACTGCAGTTCGGGCACCTGCCCACGGTGTTCGTGCCCGCCGGGCCGATGACCTCGGGCCTGTCGAACGACGCCAAATCCAAAGTGCGCGAACAGGCCGCACAAGGCCTGGTCGGCCGGCCCGAACTGCTGGCCGCCGAGTCCGCCGCGTACCACAGCCAGGGCACCTGCACCTTCTACGGCACGGCCAACAGCAACCAGATGCTGATGGAGGCCATGGGCCTGCACGTGCCCGGCACGGCCTTCATCAACCCCGGCCAGACGCTGCGGCAAGAGCTGACGCGCGAAGCCGCGCGCACGGTGCTCGGCGCTCAGTGCCCGCCCATCGGCAAACTCGTCGATGAGCGGGCCATCGTCAATGCCATGGTCGCGCTGCTGGCGACCGGCGGCTCCACGAACCACCTGATCCATTGGGTGGCAGTGGCGCGCGCCGCGGGCATCGTCATCGACTGGGACGACTTCGCCGCACTGTCGCATGCCGTGCCGCTGCTGGCGCGCGTGTATCCCAACGGCAGCGCCGACGTGAACCAGTTCCAGGCGGCTGGCGGCCCCGGCTACGTGCTGCGCGAGCTGCTCGACGCCGGCCTGATGCACGAAGACGTGCTGACCGTGCGCCCCGGCGGCATTCGCGAATACACCCGGCTGCCGAGTGGCGACGCCGAAGGACGCCTGGGGTGGACGGATATCGGTGCCAGCGGCGACGATTCCGTGCTGCGCCCGGCCACCGATCCCTTCAGCGCCACGGGCGGGCTCAAGCTGCTGCAGGGCAACCTGGGGCGCAGCGTGATCAAGGTCTCCGCCGTGCCGGAAGACCGCCATGTCATCGAAGCACCTGCCGCCGTGTTCGGCTCGCAGGCCGAGCTGCAGGCCGCATTCCAGGCCGGCCAGCTCGACCGCGATGTCGTCTGCGTGGTCCGCTGGCAAGGCCCGCAGGCCAACGGCATGCCCGAACTGCACAAGCTGACTCCGCCGCTGGCCGTGCTCCAGGGCAAGGGCTACCGCGTGGCGCTGGTGACCGATGGCCGCATGAGCGGCGCCTCCGGCAAGGTGCCCGCCGCCATCCACGTCTCGCCCGAGGCCAATGCAGGCGGCGCGCTGTCGCGCGTTCAGGACGGCGACGTCATTCGGCTGGACGCCGAGGCCGGTACGCTCGATGTGCTGGTCGACGCCGCGGTCTGGCAGGCGCGCACGCCGGCCGTGCTGCCGCCATCCCAGGCCAGGGACAACGCCCACGGCTGGGGCCGTGAACTGTTTGCCGGATTCCGGCGCAACGCGCTCAGCGCGGAAGAGGGAGCCTGCTCGTGGCTGTGAACGACACCAATCCATCCCATGGCAACGCCACATTGACGGCCATCGAGGTCATGCGCGATGCGCCGGTGATTCCGGTGATCGTGCTGAACGACGTGCAGCACGCCGTGCCCATGGCCCGCGCGCTGGTGGCCGGCGGCATCCGCATGCTGGAGGTCACGTTGCGCACGCCACAGGCCCTGGCCTGCATGGAGGCGATTGCCCGCGACGTGCCCGAGGCCGTGGTCGGCGCCGGCACCGTGCGCTGTGCTGCCGATGCACAGGCCGCGGCGCGCGCCGGTGCCCGCTTTGCGGTCAGCCCGGGTTTCACTCCGGCCGTGGGCCAGGCCTGCCGCGACCTGGGCCTACCGCTGCTGCCCGGCGTGGTGACCGGCAGCGAAATCATGATGGCGCAGGAAGAGGGCTTCAAGGCGCTCAAATTCTTCCCTGCCGTCCAGGCCGGCGGCTTGGCCATGCTCAAGGCGTGGCAGGGTCCGTTCGGTGACGTGGTGTTCTGCCCGACGGGCGGCATTCAGCCGGGCAATGCGGCGGAGTTTCTGGCGCTGGGTAACGTGGCCTGCGTAGGGGGTTCATGGCTGGTGCCGGGGGATGCCCTGGCACAAGGCGATTGGGCGCGGGTGACGGAACTGGCGCGCGGCGCCGTGGCGCTGCGCACCTGACGTCGATCACTGGGGCGGCCCGCGTCGGTCAGCAATGCGGGTCAGGCAAGGCAAGCCGCTGCGCTGAGAGGCGATTTGAGTCAAATCGGCCTCCAGCGCATATTCCCCTAGGGTAGTTAGCTATAAAAACAATAGCAAATCAACGGCTCTCGCGCAAACCGGTGCCTGAGCCGACATCGCTCTTGCGCTCGATCAATTCGATCTTGTAGCCATCGGGATCCGTCACGAAGGCGATCACCGTGGTGCCGCCTTTGACCGGGCCGGCCTCGCGGGTCACGTTGCCGCCGGCTGCCTTGATCTTCTCGCATGCCGCATAGGCGTCCGGCACGCCCAGCGCGATGTGGCCGTAGGCGGTGCCCATGTCGTAGCTTTCGGTGCCCCAGTTGTAGGTGAGTTCGATCTCGGCCTGGCCCGGGTTGCCGCCATCGAAGCCGAGGAACGCCAGCGAGTATTTGTACTCCGGGTTTTCCGAGGTGCGCAGCAGCTGCATGCCCAGCACTTGGGTATAGAAATCAATCGAGCGTTGAAGGTTGCCAACGCGAAGCATCGTGTGGAGAAATCTCATGCCCGCGATTGTGCCGGCAGTTCGAAAACCAGGCAGGTCGTTGTGGCGTGCGCATACAGCGTGCCGTCCGGCCCCACCAGGCGCGCATCCGCCGTCGCCAGTTGCCGACCGCAATGCAGGATGCGGCCTTCGGCGCGGACCCGCTGCACCTTCGGCGTCAGCGCCCTGACGATGTTCACGCTCAGCTCCGCAGTGGTGTAGGCACGGCCGACTGGCATGCAGGTGTGCACGGCGCATCCCAAGGCCGAGTCGAGCAGCGTGGCGAACCAGCCGCCATGCACCGTTCCCATGGGGTTCAGGTGCGCAGCGCCGGGCCTGCCCTGGAAGATGGCCGATCCTTCGCCGACTTCGATCAGCATGAAGTCCAGCGTGCGCGCAATGGTGGGGTAGGGCAGTTCGCCCCTCAGCATGGCTTGCATGGCCTGCAGCCCGGTCTTGCCGGCGATCTGGTCCGGCGTGGCGACACCGGGCCCCGGGCCGGCATCCACCTGTGCCATCACGGCGCGTTCTTCTTCGATCCATTGCGTGAGCGTGTCAGTAGAAGCCATCGGCACTCCTTTGTTGCATATGCAATCATTGTAGTACAATCTTTTGCCATGGACACCAATCAACGGCCTCGGGGTTGCACCAACCTCAAACTGCGCCAGCTCACCCGGCTGGTCACCCAGCACTACGACAGCGAGATGGGCAAGACCGGCCTGAAAACCACCCAGTACTCCTTGCTCTCGCACATTCAGACGCTGGGGCCTGTGCAGCCCGGCGAACTGGCCAAGGCCATGCGGATGGATGCCTCCACGCTCACCCGCAACTTGAAACCGCTGCAAGAGGCTGGCTGGGTGGACATGCTGCCCGGGCCCGACGCACGCAGCCGGATCGTGCAACTCACGCCGGCCGGCCTGGCCAAGCGGCAGGAAGCACAGCGCCACTGGCGCCTCGCCCAGGAATCCTTCAACGAGCGAGTAGGGCCGGCGCATGTCGTGGCGCTGCACGCCTTGATCGACGAAACCATGCGCCTGCTGGATCACGACCCCGAAGCCCAGCCGTGAGCCGCTGAGAGCTCCCGCTGCCTCTCTTTTCCTCCTCCTTCCCAAGGCCCTTCCATGCTTTCCAATCTCGCCGCGCGGTGGCTGCAGCGCCATCGCATCCATTACGGCTGGCTGGTCGCCGCGATCACCTTTCTGACGATGCTCACCATGTCTGCCGCGCTGGGCTTGCCCGGCGCGATGCTCAAGCCGTTGTCGCAGGAATTCGGTTGGTCCACCGATCAGATTTCGACGGCGCTGGCCCTGCGTTTCGCACTGTTCGGGCTGATGGGGCCATTCGCGGCGGTGTTGATGGAGCGTTGGGGTTTGCGAGCCGTGATGTGCCTGGGCCTCGGTCTGGTGGGCACCGGCATGGCGCTGGTCACGCTGGCCAGCCAGCTCTGGCAACTGTTCTTGCTTTGGAGCCTGCTGCTGGGCCTGGGCACCGGGCTGACGGCGTTGGTGCTGGGCGCCGTGGTGGCCAATCGCTGGTTCGTCGCCCGCCGTGGGCTGGTGGTCGGGCTGCTGACGGCCAGCGCGGCCACGGGGCAGTTGGCGTTTCTGCCATTTGCCGCCTGGATGATCGAGCACTGGGGTTGGCGCTCTGCGATCGCGCCCATCTTCATCGCCTGCGCACTCGTGGGCGTGCTGGCGCTGGCCTTCATTCGCAACCGCCCGTCGGACGTGGGGTTGGCACCTTACGGTGACACCGGGCCTGCCGCTACCGCGCCACCGCCCGCCATGGTGATGAACTTCGCCACGCCGTTCAAAGCGCTGGCGGAGGCATCGCGCAGCGGTACCTTCTGGATTCTGTTCGCCACCTTTTTCATCTGCGGGTTGTCCACCAACGGGCTCTTGCAGACCCATTTCATCTCACTGTGCTCGGACAACGGCATGAGCGCCGTGCCGGCGGCTTCGGTGCTCGCCATGATGGGCGCGTTCGATTTCGTCGGCACCATCCTCTCGGGCTGGCTGTCGGACCGCTATGACAACCGCAAGCTGCTGTTCTGGTATTACGGGCTGCGCGGCCTGTCGCTGTTCTGGCTGCCGCACTCCGAGTTCACCTTCTATGGCCTGGGCCTGTTCGCGATGTTCTACGGGCTGGACTGGATTGCCACGGTGCCTCCCACGGTCAAACTCGCCGGGGCCACGTTTGGCCCGCAGAAGGTCGGCCTGGTGTTCGGCTGGATCTTCGCCGCCCACCAGATCGGTGCCGCCGTGGCGGCCTGGGGCGCAGGACTGACGCGCACGCTGCTGCTGACCTACACCCCCGCGTTGTCCGCCGCCGGGGCCGCCTGTCTCCTGGCCGCCGTGCTGGTGATGCTGATTCAGCGGCCGGCCAAACCCGTTTTGCCCGCAGCGCAGGCCGCCTGATCGAGCACGGCCATGACATCTGCATCCTCAAACCCCGCCGATCTCGATCCCCGCACCCGCCGCATGCTGGAAGCGCCGCTGGCGCCCCTGATGCTGCGTATGGCGGCACCTAACGTGCTCATCATGGTGGCCCAGGCATCGGCCGGCCTGATCGAAACCTGGTTCATCGGGCGCCTGGGTACCGATGCGCTCGCCGGCATGGCGCTGGTGTTTCCCATCGTCATGCTGATGCAGATGACCTCGGCAGGCGCCATGGGCGGCGCCATCGCCTCGGCCATCGCGCGTGCGCTGGGCCGCCGTGACCGCGCCGCAGCCGAATCTCTGGCCTGGGCCGGCCTGGTGATCGCCGTGGCGTTCGGATTGTTCTTCACCGTGGTTCTCTGGTGGGGCGGGGCGGCACTGTACCGATCGATGGGCGGGGAGGGCGCTTCGCTGGCGGCCGCGCTCACCTATTCGCACGTGGTATTCGCTGGGGCCGTGTTGATCTGGCTTTTCAACGCCCTGTCCGCCGTGGTTCGCGGCACCGGCAACATGGCGCTGCCAGCCAAGGTCACCACGGCTGGCACCTTGCTGCTGGTGCCAGTTTCGCCATTGCTGATCTTCGGTTGGGGCCCGATTCCTGGCCTGGGCATCGCTGGCGGAGCGCTGGCGCTGGTGCTGTACTACCTGGGTGGCACCTTGGCGATGTGCGGGTATCTGCGGTCGCGCCACAGCCTGCTGCGGCTGACCAGAAGCGGCTTGCAACTGCGCGCAACGCTGTTCGGCAGCATTCTGCGTGTAGGCCTGGCCGGTGCGGTATCGACCGTAGCCACCAATCTCACCATCGGCATCGCCACCGCGCTGACCGGCCATTTCGGCCCAGCGGCCATCGCAGGCTATGGAACGGCGTCGCGGCTGGAGTATTTGCTGGTGCCGCTGGTGTTCGGACTGGGCGCGCCGTTGGTCACGATCGTCGGAACCTGCATGGGCGCCGGCCGGCCGGATCGGGCCTTGAAAGCCACCTGGATCGGAGCGGCCGTCGCGTTTGCGATGACGGAATGCATCGGGATCGTGGCAGCGCTTTTTCCGCATGCCTGGCTGGGCCTGTTCGGCCAGGACGCCGCCATGCACGCAGCGGGCTCGCAATATCTGCAAGTGGTCGGTCCCGTCTATGGATTTTTCGGACTTGGTTTGGTTCTTTACTTTGCCTCGCAAGGTGCTGGGCGCTTGGCATGGCCCGTGGGTGGCAACATCGCGCGCCTGCTCGTGGCAGGCATCGGCGGATGGTGGGCATTGCGTTCGGGCGGCACACTCACTCAGGTGTTCATGGCGCAGGCCGTGGCGCTGGTGGTGTATGGATTGCTGAACGCGGCGGCGATAGCAGGCGGCGCATGGTTCGGGCGCGTCGGGTGGCCTCGGTCTGTGGGGAGGCAGGTCCGGTTGCTGGACGGAGCCGGCGCGATGCATCGATGAACGTATGGGTTCAACGGTCGCCAAGGTCTGGCGGCAGCTTCTGCCAAACCATCCATGACTAGATACGATGTATATAGTCATTATCACGATGCCCCAGATAATAATCTTCCTTGACGGATAAAAAAAGGGGGCGAAGCAAGTTATCCACATAAAACAGGTAAATACCTGTCTTTCATGGCGCGAACAGCACCAGGTGGACGTAACAGCACTGCGACGCGAATACCGCCCGCAAATAACCCAAGGCTGAATGCTGCGCTTCGCTACATGGGGGCCACGGCCCCCATACCCCCTTATGGAGAGATGGCTTGAAGCGCGTGTCTTTCCAGTTCAACTGGTAGAGGTTCGCCAATCTGATGACGCAAGAGCGCAGGAGTTAACACAGGCGGTGCAACTTTGATGCGCGCCCGTTTGAGAACCTCTGAGAACTCAACCTCATTCAGGAATGGCCCAACAGTGCGCAAAGTGATAAGCGCACGCTTACGAGATGAAGCCTTCCCCATTTCAGGCCCCGATGGCGGGTTTGAATTCGAACGGTGTAGTCCAATCAGGAAAGTCCTGCAGATGAACTTTACGGTCAGCAGACCACTGATCTTTGCGCACACCCACAGAATGAGCGTGAGGAAGAAGCTTTCCAGAAAGGCGATCCGCCAAGAACTCAGCGAAAGCCTCACGTGTATACCAACCCGGTCCAGCCTCAGGATCAGGCTCAGCGCGCCATCGAGTGCATTCACCATAAAAAGCACTCAGAGCCAAGCGAATGACTTCCTCAGGAGTGATCCAATCCGACACATCCGCAGCGCAGGTAGCGGGCTTAAACTCAGAAACAGCCATCTTTCAGTTCCTTTTCAACTGGGTTTTGGTCAGGGGTGCCGAGTGCTAAAGACACTCGGAGTCCCCGCCTTAATTAGTCCGTCCTGAACAATCCCGTTTTCAGCTGCAGGCAGATTGGGGTCCATGCGCTACGGGGATCATTGCAGCAATGACCGCCTGCATGGACAGCCCGAATCGGGCGCAACAAAGCCGCAGCGCGGCCAGGATCAGACGCAGGTTGTGCCCGGCGCCGCACATCACCGCATGCAGCGCATCGCCCAGCGCGCCCTTGAGCGGATTGCGGGCGAGGCGCCCGTCCATCTTCATGTGCCCGATCGCCGGCT
>NZ_FMZC01000006.1 GCF_900102625.1 Paracidovorax valerianellae | reverse complement strand
ACCGCCGCCTCGGCGCAGACGTGGCTGCAAGCGCAATACACCGATCCCGTCAGCGGCCAGGCGCGCGCCCTGGGGCCCCAGGCGCAGATGCTGCAAAGCGCCCTGCGCGAGATCGACGCCATCGCCAAGGAGGCGGTGCGAGTCACCACCCTGGTGGCCGGCGGAACGGGCGAGGGCGCCAGTGCGCGGCCCAAGGAAGTGACCGCCCAGGACATCGCCGGGCTGGACCTGAACTACCGGCTGGCCATGCAGATCGCGGGCCAGCACACCCGCTCCGCCTCGCTGGCGGCTGGCGCGGGCCAGGGCTTCGGCGACAAGCAATACGGCGGGCAACTGGCCAACCAGTACGACGTGGTGGGCGACACCAGTCCCTCCGTGGTCTCCAACAGCCAGTGGCACTACGGGCAGGACGTGCGCATCGGCATCGAGGACCAGCCTCTGTACCGGGGCGGCATCGGGGGCGGCATCCTGATGGACGCCATCGCGCTCAAGAGCCCGGACCTTCTGGTGGACCAGTACGCCCTGCGCGACTTCGGGGACACGCACAGCCTGGTGCTGCTGGTCGATTCGCTGTCGCTGCAAAACACCCTGCTATCGCTGGTGCCGCCCGAGCAGCGCACGCAGGAGAGCGCAAAGGAACTCTTCAAGGCTCTGTACCAGGCCGCCACCGACAAAAAGCGCGTGGACGGCGACCTGCTGGCTGGCGCTGGCCAGGGCAAGGCCGAAGGCGATCTGCTGGAAAACCTCGTCAACGTCCTGGCCGACACCGTGCTGGGGACGCAGGCGAAGGCCGATCGCCTGAAGGGCAATACGGAGGGCGGCACCTGGGCGCTCACCCAGGACGAGGACGGCTACAGCGGGCGCGACCGCTTCTATGCCGTGCTGGAAAAAGTCCAGAAAGGCATCGAGGATCTGAAACTCGACAAGCCCTTTGCGCTGGCGTCCACCGGCGCGGCCACGGCGCTCATCCGCTCGGCGCGCAGCGACTTCGGCGACTTTCTCGCCTTGCAGACCCTGAGCCCCTTCGCCCTGCACATGGCCGATGCCCAGGCGGGGCAGGACGCCATCGGCGCGCGCTGGGGCGCGGCGTACACCGACTGGAAGAGCGACCAACAGGCGCTGGCGGCCGGCCAGTCCACCGCAGACCTGCGCATCAGCGACCAGTGGCTGACCGACCGTGCGGGGCTGCTGGAGCGCAAGAACGCATTCGGCATCGCCAACCTGAATTCCTTCGATCTCACGCCGATCCCCGAGCAAGGCCCCCGGGCCACCGCGCCCTACCATCTGGAGGACACCTACTACGAAGACGCGAACAGCGGCTACAAGGTGCGCCAGGGCGCGACCACCAATGCGACGCGGAACGTCTATTTCGGTGATGGCGAGGACAACCAGTTTGTCGGCCGGGCGCTGGAAGACCACCTGTACGGAGGCGCGGGCAATGACACGCTGGACGGCAAGGGTGGCGGGGACTATCTGGAAGGCGGCGCGGGCAAGGACGTGTACCGCTTCAACGGCCAGTTCGGCAACGACACCGTGTGGGACGCGGACGGGTCGGGCACGCTGGAGTTCGATGGCGTGGCCATGCCGCTGGCGGTGCTGCGGCGCTACGGCACGGACGATGCCTGGGAGGATGCGAGCGGGCAGTTCCTGTTCACGCGAATTCCCCAAGGCAAGGGCAGTGGCGATCGCGTGGACGTGCGTATCACCAAGTACACGTCGGCCACGGACAAGACCGTGCAGGGCACGGTCACCGTGCGCAACTACCGGGCGGGGGCCTTCGGCCTGACTCTGGGCCAGGAGCAGGAGGTCGTGCCCATGCTGGGTGGGGCGAAGACCTCGCTGGTGGTGCGGGCCGGGAACTCGAGCGACCCGACGATTGCCGCAGCGGCCGATGTGCCACGGCTGTATGAATCGGCAGCATCGCTCCAGTACGAAGGCACCGACGATGCGGCCAAGTGGGTGTATGCCAACGACTCCGACGGAGGACAGATCGTGCAGACCGGGGCGGGCGACGACCGCATCTTCGTGGGGCGTGTCTATGAATCGACGGTACAACCGGGAGCGGAGAACTGGGCGCCCCGTCCTGACGAGGACGAGGACCATGTGGTCGCAGGGGCCGGCAACGATGTCGTGCTGACGGGATATGGCAGTGACACGATCGAAGGTGGCGATGGCGATGACCAACTGTTTTCCGCCATGGTCGGGAGCTATGAGAGCGTAGGTTCTGGCGAAATAGGGGTCTGGGCGGGGCAAGCGGCGCAAAACCATGATGCAGCCGATGCGGGAAGTTCGGATTTCGTGGATGGCGGCGCCGGCAACGACCTGATCCGCGGCGGTATGGGGGGCGATGTGCTGCTGGGCGGCACGGGCGATGACACTGCCTATGGCATGGAGGGCGACGATCTGCTGGTAGGGGGCGAGGGCGGCGACACGATGTACGGCGATGGGTTGTATTGGGCAGAGGATGAGCTTTTGGTGGACCAGACGATCAGGTCGTATGACCACCGTGGCAACGACACGTTGCTGGGTGGCGCGGGGCAGGACCACTTGGTCGGTGGCCTTGGCGAAGATCAGATCTTTGGCGGGGAGGGCCGCGACGAGCTTTATGGCGATGGCGATGGCGCTTTCGTCGAGGGCCGCAACAACCCGGCGTGGATTCCGGGGCAGTACCACGCGGCGGACACCATCGACGGAGGGGATGGCAATGATTTCATCCTCGGCGGCGGTGGGAGCGATGTGCTGTTGGGCGGTGTCGGCAACGACCTGATCAGCGGCGACCAGTACGACCGTATCCAGGTCGATGCGCAGTACCAGGGCAATGACCACATCGAGGGTGGCGATGGTAACGACCAGCTGTTCGGTGACGGCGGCAACGATGTGGTCATGGGCGGCGCGGACAACGACATCTTGGCTGGCGGCGATGGCAACGATGTGCTGTGGGGCGGTGCGGGCGCTGATCGGCTCGATGGTGGCTTGGGCGATGACGTGTATTACTTCGCGCCCGGGGATATCGAGGCCGGCCGCAAGGAGGTCATCCAGGACGAGGGCGGCAAGGACCGCATCGAGTTCATGACAGGGGTCTCTCCCAAGGACGTTTCGGTGCGCCGCGTGGGTGCTGAGATCGTGCTGGTCATGGGGGACGGCGCAGTCGTCGGGGTGCAGGGCGATATCCGCACCATCGAATCCGTGGCGTTCTCGGACGGTACGCAATGGAGCACGAGCGAATTGGTGGCCGCGGCGACGCGCACCACCGATCTGAGCGACACGGTGCAGACAGTGCTGGCGGATTCGACGGTGGACGGCGGCGGCGGCAACGACCAGTTGTCGGGGGATGGCTGGAAGGACACCCTGCTGGGCGGCGCGGCAGACGACGAACTGCGTGGAAACGGCGGCGACGACGTGCTGGACGGTGGCGCGGGCAACGACGAGGTGTTCGGGGGAGAAGGGCGCGACGTGGTCCTGTTCGGCCGTGGCGACGGACGGGACCAGTATTTCGCGGGCACGGCGGGCGCCGGCCAGGGCGATGTGCTGAGGCTGAAGGCGGGCCTGGCACTGTCCGACCTGGTGCTGCTGCGCGGCGGCGACGACCTGATCATGCGCATCGTTGATGGGGACGAGCAGTTGACCGTTCGGTCCGCCTTCGGTAGCGAGCCGCTGGAGCGATTGGAGTTCGCGGACGGCCGTGTGGTGGCACTGGCCGACCTGCCTCTGGCCAGCGGGCAGTCGCAGGCGACGCAAGGCGACGATGTGATTTATGTCGGCGCTGGCGGAGAGACGGTGGATGCGCTCAGCGGACAGGACACGGTGCAGGGCGGCAAGGGCGATGACACGCTTGACGGCGGTGCCGGAGACGACTCGCTTTTGGGCAATGCAGGCAACGATGTCCTGCGGGATTTCTCAGGGAGAAACGGCTTCTACGGCGGTGACGGCGATGACCGCATTTCGGGCACGGGCAATTACGTGGATGCGGGCGCAGGAAACGATACCGTGGATGTGGCCGGAGCGGTCATCCGGCTCGGCTCTGGGGATGACACCGTCATTCTGCGCAAGTCCGACGCATCGCCCGGCCGCTCGCGCGTCATCGACGGCGCCTCCAATGACGTCACCCGCCGGACCTTCCGTTTCGCGTCTGGCATCTCGCCTTCCCAGGTCGGGTTCAAAAGCTTGTCCGACGAGGGCCGCAAGGATCTTTGGGTGACATGGCCAGGCAGCGCCAGCGCAGGCGTGCAGGACCTGCGTATCGAAGGTTTCATGGATCTGCAGACGCCCTACCGAGGCGGCATCCGCTTCGTGTTCGAAGACGCGCCCGAGACGGTCTGGGGCTTCGACGATGTGTTCCTCCGCGCAAACTCGGGGACAGCGGGTGATGATGCCTTGCGCGGTACGTCGGGGAACGACGAGCTGCGCGGTCTCGCCGGCAACGACAGCATTGAAGGTTTCGCAGGAAACGATGTGCTCGACGGCGGTCCAGGCGCCGACACTTTGCGGGGAGGAGACGGCAACGACACCTTGATTGCTGGCGAAGGCAGCGCAATGGGTTCCGACATGCTCTATGGCGAGGCCGGGGACGACGTGCTGGTGGCTTCCACCAGCGGCACCTCGCGCCTGTCGGGCGGCGAGGGGGCGGACACCTTCCGTATCGGCCCGGGCGGGCGGCATGTGATCGTGCAGGACGATGCCGTGTCGCAGGACGTGCTGGAGTTCGACGCTTCGATCGCGCCGAAGGACGTGACCGTCACGCACGTGAACGGCGCGGCCATGCTGGTCGCCCGGGACCCGGTGTCCGGCGCGATCCGCGTCTCGGTGGAGCTGCAGGGCCTGCTGCGCAACGCGCAGCCGGGCGGCGTGACTGAGGTGCGATTCGCGGGCAACCCCGCCACCGTGTGGACGCTGGAGAACCTGCGTGAGCGCGCGCTCCAGGGCACCGCGGGCGCGGACACGTTGACCGGCTTCGACTGGCGGGACGACCGGCTTGTCGGTGGTATGGGCAACGACACGCTGGCGGGGGGCCTGGGCGACGACGTGTACCTGGTCGGCAAGGGCGAGGGGCGCGACGTGATCACCGAGACCAGTGGCACGGACACGCTGCGCTTCGGGGCGGGCATCGCCGCGGCGGACGTGAAGCTGGTGCGCACCTCCAGCCCTCCCACCGACCTGACCGGCCGCACGACGGCGTTCGCTGCGGCGGACTCCCTGGTGGCCGTGCTGCCCGGGGGCGGGCAGGTGTGGATTCCTGGGTTCTTCAGTGCGGGGGGCGGGATCGAAGGGATCGAGTTCGCCGACGGCGCGCGCTGGAGTCTGCAGGACATCCAGAGCCGCACGGCGGACGCCCGCGGCACGGCCAATGCGATGCAGGGCACGGCAGGCGACGACACCTTCACCGTGGACCATGTGGCCGACACCATCGCCGAAGGATCGGGCCAGGGCACCGACACGGTCAACAGTTCCGTGTCGTACGTGCTGCCCGGCGAGGTGGAGAACCTCACGCTCACGGGGTCGCTGGACATTGCGGGTGTCGGCAACGCCGCCGCCAACGTGATCACCGGCAACGCGGGCAACAACGTGCTCAACGGCATGGGCGGGGTGGACCGCCTGATGGGCGGTGCGGGCGACGACATCTACGTGGATGCGGCCGGTGGCGCCTATGACAACAACAAGGATGTCATCGTGGAGCGGGCCGGGGAGGGCAAAGACACCCTGCTGCTCGATGCCAAGAACCGGGTGCTGGACGAGAACGTCGAGAACCTCGTGCTGATCGATTGGAGCAACTCGAACCGAGTGACTCCTTTGGATTCCTACTACGGATTCCAGCCTTCCTACCAGCTCTACGATGGACGGGCGGACGACACCCGGCTCCAACTCAGCGGAAACACCGGCGACAACACCATTGACGCGACGAACCAGGGGCGCCTCGGTGCCACGCTGATGGGTGACCGTTCCAAGACATTCGGGGGCATCGTCCTGGATGGGGGCCTGGGCAACGACACGCTGATCGGCGGTGCCGAGGACGACTACTACGTCCTCGACAGCCTGGGTGACAAGGTGGTGGAGACGGGCATCGCGGACAACGGGGCCCAGTTGTCCCTCGACGACACGGTGGTCTCCTCCCGCATTTCCATCGATCTGCCGCTCCATGTGGAGAACATCGAACTGCTGGGCGACCAGGCGATCAACGCCACCGGCAACGACCAGGCCAACCAGATCCGCGCGTCCCGGAACACGGCGCGCAACGTGCTCACCGGCAAGGGCGGCGACGACACCTACTACGTGGGGATCGACGACGCGGTGGTCGAGCAGGCCGGCGGCGGCACGGATCGGGTCATCATCGACGTCATGGCGATTGGCGCTGCGGCCTACCATTCGAGCGGCAAGGTGTTCCGCCTGGACGACTACGCCAATGTGGAAAAGCTCGCGGCCAACGGGCAACTGCGTGGCAACCAGCCCGCGCAGGGCGTGCACCTGGTGGGCAACGCCGGCAACAACACCGTGAGTGGCTCCTTCCAGGACGACATCGTGGAAGGCGGCGCGGGTGACGACGTGGTGGAAGACCAGTACGCGGCCATCCGCCCCAATGCTTCTTTGTACTCCAGCGGCTGGGACAACGACGAACTGCTGGGCGGCGCGGGCGATGACCGCCTGGTGAGCTATGCCGGGCGCGACGTGATGGATGGGGGCACGGGCAACGACACGCTCGTCGGAGGCGATGTCTTCCGTTTCGGCCGGGGCGATGGACAGGACGTGATCACGGCATGGACGGGCCGCGCCAGCGCGGACCGGCAGCAGGCGCTGCGCTTCAAGACCGGTGTCGTGGCCTCCGATGTCAGCGTGCGGCGGGTCGGCGATACCTTGGTCGTGGCCATCCGCGGCACCACCGACCAGGTTACCGTGCAGGGCTTCTACGGAGACCAGGAATTCAACGCGGTGCGGAGCATCGAGTTCGCCGACGGCACTGCCTGGGGTTTCGATGCGCTGATGCGTATGACCGACCCGAACACCGTGAACCATGCGCCGGTCCTGTCGGCGACGCTGCCCGAGGCCAAGGCCGCCACGAACACGCCGTTCAGCTTCACGCTGTCGGCGGGCGCGTTCAAGGATGAGGACGCGGGTGAGGTGCTGACGTACAGCGCCACGCTGGCGGATGGCAAGCCCTTGCCGGGGTGGCTGGCGTTCGATGCGCCCAGGCTCTCTTTCAGCGGCACGCCAGCCGCCGCCGATCAGGGCGCTTTGAGCGTGCGCGTGACGGCGACCGATGCGATGGGCGCGCAGGCGAGTGGCAGCTTCGCGCTGAACATCGCCGCGGGCAACCGGCCGCCCGTGGCGGGCGCAGCGATCGCGCAGCAGCGCGCCACGGAAGACGCCGAATGGCGGTTCACGGTGCCTGCCGGCACGTTCACCGATGCCGACGCGGGCGATGTCCTGACGTGGACTGCCCAGCACTTCGGCGGAGGCCCGCTCCCCGACTGGCTTTCGTTCGATGCCGCCACGCGGACCTTCCACGGCACGCCGACGGGCAATGACGGCGGTACGTTGGGCGTGGCACTGGTGGTCACCGATCGTGCAGCTGCCTCGGCGCGCCTGGGCTTCGATGTGTGGGTGGAGACCGTGAATGACGCCCCGGTGGCCAAGACCCCGCTCACCGCGCAGTCGTTCAAGCAAGGCGCCGCATGGAGCTTTGCCTTGCCGGCCGACGCGTTTGTCGATGAGGACGAGGGCGATGTGCTGACCTATTCCGCCACCCTGTCATCCGGCGCCGCGCTGCCGGCGTGGCTGACGTTCGACGCTGCCAAGAAGACGCTGCGCTCCTCCAGCACCTCGGCGCCAGCGGGCACCTACGAAATCACCATCACCGGGACGGACGAGGCGGGTGCCAAGGCCTCCCAGAAGCTTCCGTTGACCGTGCAGTCCGGCACTATCACGGGCACCGCAAGCAACGACACCCTCACCGGCACCAGCGGCAACGACACCCTCGACGGTGGCGCGGGCGCTGACACGATGACGGGTCTGGGCGGTGACGACACGTACGTGGTGGACAACGCTTCAGACAAGGTGGTGGAAGCCGCCAACGCCGGCGCCGACACGGTACTGTCCAGCGTGACCTATACCCTAACAGCGAACGTGGAGAACCTGACCCTCACCGGAACAGCTGCCATCAGCGGCACGGGCAATGCGCTCGCTAACGCGCTCGTGGGCAATGCTGGTGCGAACCGGCTGGACGGCGGCTCCGGCGCGGACGCGATGACCGGCGGTGCCGGCAACGACGTGTACGTGGTGGACAACGCGGGCGATACGGTAACTGAGGCCGCCAACGGCGGGACCGATGCCGTGGAGTCTTCCATCACCCATGCCTTGGCCGCCAACGTGGAGAACCTGACGTTGACCGGCACGGCCGCTATCAACGGCACCGGCAACGCCCTCAACAACACGCTGACCGGTAACAGCGGGGCCAACCGGCTGGACGGCGGCTCCGGCGCGGACGCGATGACCGGCGGTGCCGGCAACGACGTGTACGTGGTGGACAACGCGGGCGACACGGTGATCGAGGCCGCCAACGGCGGGACGGATGCCGTGGAGTCTTCCATCACCCACACGCTTGCGGCGAATGTGGAGAACCTGACGCTGACCGGCACGGCCGCCATCAACGGCACCGGCAATGCCCTGGCCAACACCCTGGCGGGCAACAGCGGGGCCAACCGGCTGGACGGCGGCGCGGGTGCGGACGCGATGAGCGGTGGCGCAGGCGATGACGTCTATATGGTGGACAACGCCAGCGACACCGTGACGGAAGGGGCCAATGGCGGCACGGATACCGTGGAGTCCTCCATCGCCTACACGCTGGGCAGCGACGTGGAGAACCTGACGCTGACGGGATCTTCCGCACTCAACGGCACGGGCAACGCGCTGAACAACCGGCTGCTGGGCAACGCGGGCGCCAATACGCTGACCGGCGGCGCGGGTGCGGACTACCTGGACGGCGCGGCCGGGGCCGACACGCTGATCGGCGGGTTGGGCAACGACACCTACTGGCTCGGCAGAGGGTACGGGTTGGACACGATCCAGGAGAACGACAGCACCAGCGGCAACCAGGACATCGCGAAGTTCGGCAGTGACATCTCGTCGCGCCAACTGTGGTTCCGCAAGTCCGGCAACCACCTGGAGGTGAGCGTCATCGGCACGAACGACAAGTTCACGGTGAGCGACTGGTATTCCGGTACCAAGAACCAGGTGGAGCGCTTCGACGCGGGGGACGGCAAGAGCCTCACCAACAGCCAGGTGCAAAACCTGGTGCAGGCCATGGCGTCGTTCTCGCCGCCCGCAGCAGGGCAGACGACTCTGCCGGCCAACTACCAGAGCGGGCTGGAGTCGGTGCTGGCGGCGAATTGGAAGTGAGCGTTGGCGTGGCCCGGATCACCGGGCTGCGCCGCATTCAACGATTGCGTACAGGCCAGCGATGCAGTAGTTGCTGGGCTTTTCGAGAACCTCTATTGCTATGAAATATATAGCAATAGAGGCAATGAATGCGGCGGTATTGAGGCTGTTTCTTACAAAAGACAGATGCCTTCCCGTGCGGGCGCCACCGTTGAGCCATGAACGCGCCAATGCGGCGCAGCAGATGGCTGAACCGAACTGGTGGGCTACTTCGTACCGAAGATCCGGTCGCCCGCATCGCCCAGCCCCGGCAGGATGTAGCCGTGCTCGTTCAGCTCACGGTCAATGGCGGCGGTGTAGATCGGCACGTCCGGGTGCGCCTTTTGCAGAGTGGCCACGCCTTCCGGTGCGGCCAGCAGGCAGACGAATTTGATCGAGAGAGGGTTCAGCTTCTTGAGACGGTCCACTGCGGCGGCGGCGGAGTTGCCGGTGGCGAGCATGGGGTCCACGACGATGATGTCGCGCTCTTGCATTTCGGAGGGCATCTTGAAGTAGTACTCGACCGGTTGCAGGGTTTGCGGGTCGCGGTACAGGCCGATGTGGCCCACGCGGGCGCCGGGGATCACGTTGAGCATGCCGTCCAGGAAGCCGTTGCCGGCGCGCAGGATGGACACCAGCACCTGTTTCTTGCCGTCGATGACCTGGCCGGTCATGGTTTCCAGCGGGGTTTCGATCTGCACGTCCTGCAGCGGCATGTCGCGCGTGACCTCGTAGGCCATCAAGGTGCTGAGTTCGCCGAGCAGGCGGCGGAAGCTGTTGGTGCTGGCGTCCTTCTTGCGCATCAGGGTCAGCTTGTGCTGGACCAGGGGATGGGTGATGACGTGGACATTGCTCATGGGCTGGGTCTCTTGTTGGGAAAGGTGAAAAAGCGAAAAAACGGTCTGCGCCAGCGCATCGCCTAGGCCGAGCAATGTGGGCCGCGCAGGGGCGGCACATCGACGGCCAGTGCGCGGATCAGTCTGCCAGAAAGCGCCCGTAGCGGGCGAGGTCGACGTTGCCGCCGCTGATCAGGATGCCCACGCGCTTGCCGCGCACTTCCACGCCGCCGTGCACGGCCCCTGCGAAGGCGAGGGCGCCCGTGGGCTCGACGACGAGCTTCATGCGCTCGGCGAAGAAGCGCAGCGATTGCACGAGCTGCTCGTCGGTGGCGGTGACGATGTCGGCCACGTCGCGCTGGATGATGGGAAAGGTGATGTGGCCCAGCGCCTGGGTCTGCGCGCCGTCGGCAATGGTGTGGGGCGTGTCGATGCGCACGATGTGGCCGGCGCGCAGCGACTGCTGGGCGTCGTTGCCGGCGGCCGGCTCCACGCCGATCACCTGGCAATCGGGCGCGAGCGCCTTGGCCGCCAGCAGGCTGCCCGAGAGCAACCCACCACCACCCAGGCAGACGAAAAGGTAGTCGAGGTCGGGCACCTCTTCGAACAATTCCTTGGCCGCCGTGCCCTGGCCGGCGATGACGTGCGGGTGGTCGAAGGGCGGCACGAGCGTCATGCCGCGTTCCTGGGCGAGCCGCTGGCTGATGGATTCGCGATCTTCGGTGAACCGGTTGTAGGTGACGACCTGGGCTCCGTATTCGCGCGTGGCGGCGATCTTTGCGGCGGGCGCGTCTTCGGGCATGACGATCAGCGCGGGCATGCCGAGCAGCCGGGCCGAGAGGGCGATGGCCTGTGCGTGGTTGCCGGATGAGAAGGCCAGCACGCCGCGGTCGCGCTGCGCGTCGTCGAACTGCGCCAGGGTGTTGTAGGCGCCGCGGAACTTGAAGGCGCCCATGCGCTGCAGGTTCTCGCACTTGAAGAAGAGCTGTGCGCCGCACTGCTGGTCCGCCGTGCTGGACCGCACCACGGGCGTGCGGTGCGCCACCCCCTGGAGCCGTGCAGCCGCGTCGGCGACATCGTTGTAGGTGGGAAGGGCCGGGATGTGCGTGACCATGGCTGCTGCGTCCTTGCGTAACGGGATCGAAACGGAGCCCGCATCATAAGCCCGCACGCCGGTCGTCAAGCATCAAAAGTGCCTCCAGCGCACGCCCATCAAGCGCGGGCAGCTATCGAAATCGATGCAGCCGACCCATGCGGTGGGACGGCTTGGGGTGCAGAGCTGGTGCGCGAGCGCCTCAGTCCAGTTCGCTGAAGCGGTGCAGGGGCGCCAGCGCAGGAAAGTCCCCCGCGCGTTTGGCGCGCATGGCTTCGACGGATTCGCCCACGTGGCGGTTGCTCCAGATCGCTCCTTGCACCCAACCCATCTGGCGCAGGCTGTCGTCCACCGAATGGTCGCGCGCATAGTGCACGGCCTGCTTGGTGCCCCAGATGGCGACCGGCGGCTTGGCGGCGATCTCGCGCGCGCAGGCCAGCGCGGCCCGCAGCATGGCGTCCTGCGTGTCGAACACCTCGTTGACCAGCCCGCAGGCCAGCGCACGGGGGGCAGGCAGGCGTCGGCCGGTATAGGCCAGTTCCTTGACGATGCCCAGGGGAATCAGCTTGGGCAGGCGCTGCAGCGTGCCCACATCGGCCACCATGCCGATGTTGATTTCCTGGATGCAGAAGAAGGCGTCCTGCGTGGCGTAGCGGATGCACGCCGCCGTCACCATGTCCACCGCGCCGCCGATGCAGCCGCCGTGGATGGCGGCGATCACCGGAATGCGCAGCGATTCGATGCGCGTGAAGGTGGCCTGCATGTCGCTCAGCAGGTCGAAGATGGCGGCCCGGCCTTCCGGGCTCTGGTCGTCCATGGTGATGGCGCCGTCGAACGTGTCCAGTGCCATGCCCGCTGAAAAATGCTTGCCCGTGCTGCTGATGACCAGCGCCCGCGCTTCGCCCGAGCGGTGCAGCCACGCTAGCACCGCATCCAGCTCGCGCCAGAACGTCGGGTGCATGGTGTTGAGCGCCTCGGGGCGGTTCAGCACCAGGTGGGCGACATGGTCCGTGACGGTGAGCGAAAAGCAGGTGAGCGGGGGGAGGGCGGCGGTGTCGGTCATGCGGCGCACTCTAGGCCGGGCGCGGCGGTGGGCGCCGTCACCTGCGCGACGGTGCCTGCATGACGGCGCGCATCGTCATGGCGTGAGCGGGCCGGTCGATATACTTCCGGGTCCTGTTTCCGGCCTTCTCCGGCCTTTTTTGTCTCTCCCCATGCAAATCTCCCGCCGCCTTTTCGCACTCGGCCTTGGCCTGGCTGCAGCACTCATCGCTCCCCTGGCCGCGCAAGCGCAGGACCGTGAGCTGACCGTGGCCTCCAGCGCCACCTACGCGCCCTTCGCCTTCGAGAACAAGGACAAGCAGATCGTCGGCTTCGACATCGACATCATCAATGCCATCGCCAAGAAGCAGTCGCTCAAGATCAAGGTGGTGAACACGCCCTGGAGCGGCATCTTCGTCGCGCTGAACAACGGCGATGTGGACCTGGTGATCTCGGGCGTGACCATCAACGACAAGCGCCGCCAGAGCTACGACTTCAGCGAGCCGTACTTTGCCGCGCAGCAGCTGATCGCCGTGCCCAAGGCCAGCACCGTGACTTCGCTCAAGGACCTGGCAGGCAAGAAGATCGCCGTGGTGAATGCGTCCACGGCCGACGACGTGGCTTCGCGCGAATTCGGCAAGACCAGCCCCAACATCCGCCGCTTCGAAAGCACGCCCCTCATCATTTCCGAACTGGCTGGCGGCGGTGTGGATGCCGCCATCGGCGACAACGGTGTGATCGCCTACCGCGTGGCGCAGAACGCGGCACTCAAGACCGTGGAAGACCCGGCATTCCCCGTCGAGGGCTTCGGCATCGTCGTCAAGAAGGGCGACAAGGCGCTGCAGGACAAGCTCAACGCCGGCCTGGCCGCGGTGCGCGCCGATGGCAGCTACAACGAGATCTACAAGAAGTGGTTTGGCAAGGAGTACAAGCCACGCTGAGTCGGGCGCGCTGCGCACCGGCATCGAGACACCATCACGGCCGCGCTGCGGCCGTTTTTGCGGGCGCCTTGCGGCCCGCCACGACGACGTATGAGAGGAAGAGGCCATGGAGCCTGTTGAGTGGTTTGGATGGTTCCGGCCGGACATCCTGGTGGAGTACAAAGACCTGTTCATCCAGGGCGCTTGGATGACGCTGGGAGTGACGGTGGTGTGTGTGCTGCTGGGCGGCACCTGGGGCCTGTTTCTGGCACTCGCCCGCCTGGCGCAGGCGCGTCATGCCCCGTTGAGCTGGGTGTGCCGCTATCTGCTGCGCTGGCCCTCCACGGTGTATGTGAGCTTTTTTCGGGGCACGCCGCTGTTCGTGCAGATACTGCTCATGCACTTCGCGGTGATGCCGCTGTTCATCCACCCGTCATCGGGTCTGCTGGTCACGGGCGACTTCGCGCGCACGCTCAAGCAGGAGCACGGCGCGCTGATCTCGGGCATTGTGGCGCTCACGCTCAATTCCGCGGCCTACATCTCGGAGGTGTTTCGCGCGGGCATCCAGTCGATCGCGCGTGGGCAGTCAGATGCCGGGCGCTCGCTGGGTTTCACGCCCGGACAGGTGATGCGCTACGTGGTGCTTCCGCAGGCGTTTCGCCGCATGCTGCCGCCGCTGGGCAACAACGCGATCGCGCTGCTGAAAGACACCTCGCTGATTTCTGCCATCGGCCTGGCCGAAATGGCCTATGCCGCCCGCACCGTGGCCGGAGCGTATTCACGCTATTGGGAGCCGTATCTGGCCATCGCGCTGGCGTATTGGGTCATGACGCTCGCGCTGACCGGCGCGCTGCGCAAGTTGGAAAGCCACCTGGCCCGCGGCGACCGGGTTTGAGGCCGGGCCGGCGGCGTGGCCTGTGGGCCGCTCGCCTGCTTCAGCGGCGCACGGTGCTCGCGTCCTGGCCGAACAGGACCTTCTTCGCTTCTTCATCCACCGTGGGGGCGGTGTTGATGCTCTTGACCAGGTCATAAGCCCGCACGGTAGCGGGGCGCGCGCGAATGCGCTCGAACCATTGGGCCAGGTGCGGGAAGTCCTTCAGGTCCTGCCGCTGGCGCTCGTGCGGCACGATCCACGGGTAGCAGGCCATGTCGGCGATGGAGTAGCGGTCGGCGATGTAATCGCGGCCATCGGCCAAGTGCTTGTCCAGCACGCCGTACAGGCGCGCGGTTTCTTTCACATAGCGATCGATGGCGTAGGCGATCGGCTCTGGCGCGTACTGCGTGAAGTGGTGGTTCTGCCCCGCCATGGGCCCGAGGCCACCCATTTGCCAGAAAAGCCACTGCAGTGCTTCGGTGCGGCCGCGCAGGTCCTGGGGAATGAACTGGCCGGTCTTGTCGGCCAGGTACAGCAGGATGGCGCCGGACTCGAACACTGGAATCGGCTCGCCGCCGCCCGTCGGAGCGTGGTCCACGATGGCCGGGATGCGGTTATTGGGCGCAATGCGCAGAAAGTCGGGCTGAAACTGTTCGCCGCGGCCGATGTTCACGGGCAGCACGCGGTAGGGCAGGCCGGCCTCTTCTAGGAACATCGTGATCTTGTGGCCGTTGGGCGTGGTCCAGTAGTGCAGGTCGATCATGGGAAAAGCTCCGGGTTGTGGTGTCCCTGCCGTGGTGGACCGGGCGCAGGGATCGGTGACGGGATGAGGCTTCAGCGCTTGCGGCCGCCGAACAGACTGCCCAGCACACCGCGCAGGATTTCCTTGCCGAGCGAGGTGCCCATGGTGCGCACGGCGGACTTGGCCATGGTCTGCACCAGCCCGTCGTGCTTGCCGCCGCGGGGGCCGGTCGAGCCGAAGAGCACGTCGTTCAATCCGCCCATGAGCCCGCCGCCCGCTCCATCGGCGCCTGCGCCCCCCAGACTGCCGGCGCCACCCTTCGGGCTGCCCGGAGCCGCTGCGGCTTCAGTGCGGCCCTGCAGCTTTTCGTAGGCGGATTCGCGGTCCACGGTTTTCTCGTACACCCCGGCCACCAGCGAGCCGGCCAGCAGCACCTGGCGCTGCGCGGGCGTGATGGGGCCCAGCTGGCTGCCGGGCGGCAGCACGAAGACGCGCTCGGTCACGCTGGGCCGGCCCTTGGCATCCAGAAAGCTCACCAGGGCCTCGCCCACGGCCAGCTCGGTGATGGCGGTTTCGATGTCCAGGCCCGGTTTCTGGCGCATGGTGGTGGCGGTGGCCTTCACCGCTTTCTGGTCGCGCGGTGTGAAGGCGCGCAACGCGTGCTGCACCCGGTTGCCGAGCTGGGCCAGCACGCTGTCGGGAATGTCGAGCGGGTTCTGGGTGACGAAGTACACACCGACCCCCTTGGAGCGCACCAGCCGCACCACCAGTTCGATGCGCTCCACGAGCACCTTGGGGGCCTCGTTGAAGAGCAGGTGGGCCTCGTCAAAGAAGAAAACGAGCTTGGGAACCTCGGGGTCGCCGATTTCGGGCAATTGCTCGAACAACTCCGACAGCATCCATAACAGGAAGGTGGCATAAAGGCGCGGCGAATTCATCAGCTTGTCGGCCGCAAGGATGTTGACGACCCCGTGGCCGTCCACCGTTTGCATGAGGTCGCTGATGTCGAGCATCGGCTCGCCGAAGAATTTGTTGCCGCCTTGCTGCTCGATCTGCAGCAGGCCGCGTTGTATGGCGCCTACGCTGGCGGCACTGATATTGCCGTACCCTGTGGTGAATTCCTTGGCGTTTTCGCCCACGTACTGCAGCATGGAGCGCAGGTCCTTCAGGTCCAGCAGCAACAGGCCGTTGTCGTCGGCGATCTTGAAAACCAGGTTGAGCACGCCCAGCTGTGTTTCGTTCAGCGCCAGCATGCGGCCGAGCAGCAGCGGGCCCATGTCGGAGACCGTGGCGCGCACCGGGTGGCCCTGCTCGCCGAACACGTCCCACAGCGTGGTCGGGCAGGCCAGGGGTTCGAGCACGGCGAGTTCACGTTCCTTGAGCGTGGCCGCCAGCTTCTCGCCGATACTGCCCGGTTGGCTGATGCCGGTCAGGTCGCCCTTGATGTCGGCCATGAACACCGGCACGCCGATGCGCGAGAAGCCCTCGGCCAGGGTCTGCAGAGTGACGGTCTTGCCCGTGCCCGTGGCCCCGGTGATGAGGCCGTGGCGATTGGCCAGGCCGGGAAGCAGATGGCATTCGGTGGTGCCATGCTTGGCAATGAGAAGAGGTTCGGCCATGGCGTGGGGTGCGGGAAGTAGGGAATGCGTCAAAAGTAAAATCGCGGTCAGTAGATTAAATCAATACCAGAAGGACTCCTGTGGCAGGACACAGCAAATGGGCAAACATCCAGCACCGCAAGGGACGGCAGGATGAAAAGCGCGGCAAGATCTGGACCCGGATCATTCGTGAGATCACCGTGGCAGCACGGGCCGGCGGGGGCGATATCTCCGCCAACCCCCGGCTGCGCCTGGCCATCGAAAAGGCCAAGGCCGCGAACATGCCGGCTGACCGCATCAAGTACAACATCGACAAGGCCACCGGCAACGCCGAGGGCGTGAGCTACGAAGAAATCCGCTACGAAGGTTACGGCATCGGCGGCGCTGCCATCATCGTGGACACCATGACCGACAACCGCGTGCGCACCGTGGCCGAAGTGCGCCACGCCTTCAGCAAGCATGGCGGCAACATGGGCACCGAAGGCTCGGTCGCCTTTCAGTTCAAGCATTGCGGACAGCTGATCTTCGCGCCCGGCACCGATGAGGACCGCGTGATGGAAGTGGCTCTCGAAGCCGGTGCCGAAGATGTGCTGACCGGCGAAGACGGCGCCATCGAAGTGCTGACCGCGTATGCCGACTTCGAAGCCGTGAAGAACGCGCTGGAGGCCGCCGGCCTGGTGCCCGAAGTGGCTGAAGTCACGATGCGCGCCGAAAACACCATCGAGCTCGAAGGCGAAGACGCCGCGCGCATGCAAAAACTCCTCGACGTGCTGGAAGACCTGGACGACGTGCAAGAGGTCTACCACAACGCTGCCCTATGAAAATGAGCCTGAACCTCAGCCATCGAAACGTGTCCGTCCGCGGACACACCGGCCTCCTCGAAGCGGCCCATCGGAGTCCGGTATGAAAGTTTTAGTGATTGGTGGCGGCGGCCGTGAACACGCCATGGCCTGGAAGCTCTCGCAGTCTCCCAAGGTCACGAAAGTCTATGTGGCGCCCGGCAACGGCGGCACGGCGCTCAACTCCAAGCTGGAGAACGTGGCCATCACCGATGTGCGCGAACTGCGCGCCTGGGCCCAGGAGCAGAAGATCGCCCTGACGGTGGTCGGCCCCGAGGCCCCGTTGGCGGCCGGCGTGGTGGACGAATTCCGCGCGCACGGGCTGCGCATCTTCGGGCCCACGAAAGCCGCCGCGCAGTTGGAAAGCTCCAAGGCGTTTTCCAAGGCCTTCATGCGCCGCCATGGCATTCCCACGGCGGACTACGACACCTTCACCGACCCCGCGGCGGCCCATGCCTTCGTGGAGCGGCTCGGGGCCCCCATCGTCATCAAGGCCGACGGCCTGGCGGCGGGCAAGGGCGTGGTGGTCGCCATGTCGCTGCAGGAAGCGCACGATGCCGTCGACTTCATGCTGGTGGACAACAAATACGGTGTGACGCACAACGAAGGCGGCGCCCGCGTCGTGATCGAAGCATTCCTGCAGGGCGAGGAAGCCAGCTTCATCGTGCTGTGCGACGGCAAGAACGTCACCGCTCTGGCCACCAGCCAGGACCACAAGCGCCTGAAGGACGGCGATCAGGGGCCCAACACTGGCGGCATGGGCGCTTATTCGCCTGCGCCCGTGGTCACGGCCGACGTGCACGCCCGCGCCATGCGCGAGATCATCCTGCCCACCATCCGCGGGATGGAAAAGGACGGCATTCCGTACACGGGCTTCCTGTACGCCGGCCTGATGATCGACTCGACCGGCCATCCCAAGACGCTCGAATTCAACTGCCGCATGGGCGACCCTGAGACGCAACCGATCCTGATGCGCCTCAAGAGCGACTTTGTCGATGTGCTGGGCGCTGCCGTGGACGGCAAGCTCGACCAGGTCGAACTGCAGTGGGACCGCCGTACCGCGCTGGGCGTGGTGATGGCCGCGCACGGCTACCCGGAGGACCCGCGCAAGGGGGACGCCATCACCGGCCTGCCGGCGGATGCCGACGAGGCCATGGTGTTCCATGCGGGCACGGCCCTCAAGGACGGTGTGCCGCACACCACCGGCGGGCGCGTGCTGTGCGTGACCGTGTTGGCGGACAGCGTCAAGCAGGCGCAGCAGCGTGTGTACGACGTGGCCCGTGGCATCCATTTCGATGGCGCGCAGTACCGCCGAGACATCGGCCATCGCGCGGTGAAAAGCTGATGCCGGCACCCGCAGCGCCCCCGGCGTCCACCATGAACGCGGCCGATGCCGCCGCCCGCGTGCGTGCCTACCTGGAGGGGCTGCAAAGCCGCATCACTTCGGCGCTGGAAGAGGTCGAAGGCCCGGTGGCGCGTGGCGGTGCCCGCTTCCTGAATGACCCCTGGCGCAAGGCGCCGGGTGAGCCGCTGCAGGGCGACGGAGTCACCCGCATCCTGGAGGGCGGACGCGTTTTCGAGCGTGCCGGCTGTGGCTTCTCGCACGTGCGGGGCGCCACGCTGCCGCCTTCGGCCACGCAGCACCGGCCCGAACTGGCCGGGGCACCGTTCGAGGCCATGGGCGTGTCGCTGGTGTTCCATCCGGTCAACCCGTACGTACCGACGGTGCACATGAACGTGCGCATGATCGTCGCGGCCCCGGCGGAAGGCCCGCCGGTGTGCTGGTTCGGGGGCGGCATGGACCTGACGCCGTACTACGGCTTCGAGGAAGACGCCGTGCACTTTCATCGGGCCTGCCGCGATGCGCTCAACCCTTTCGGCGAAGGGCTGTATCTGCGCTTCAAGCGCTGGTGCGACGAGTATTTCTACCTCAAGCACCGCAACGAGCAGCGTGGCGTCGGCGGCATCTTCTTCGACGATTTTTCAGAGCTGGGCTTCGAGCGCAGCCTGGGCATGGTGCAGTCGGTGGGCGACGCGCTGCTGGGCGCGTATCTGCCCATCGTGCACAAGCGCCACCCGATCCCGTTCGGCGACCGGCAGCGCGAGTTTCAGTGCTATCGGCGCGGTCGGTATGTCGAGTTCAACCTGGTGTGGGACCGGGGCACGCATTTCGGCCTGCAGTCGGGCGGGCGCACCGAATCGATCCTGCTGTCGATGCCGCCCATGGCGGGCTGGTCGTACCAGCGCGAAGACCCTCCCGGGTCGCCCGAGGCCGAGCTGACACGGCGGTTTCTGGTGCGGCGCGACTGGCTGTGAGCCGGCGCTGGATCGCTCCAAAACATCGAAAGCTATAATTTCAATAGCTGCCCGCGCACATTCCATGAGCGCCAGAGGCCGAAAACACCCTTGATGTGCACCCAAACGCCGAGCCGGCACCCCGGCCCGCGGCCTTGGCCCAGGCCCGGGTTGCACGCTATATTGCCCCATCCTTCTAAGACAAACGCCTGATGACCACCACCTCCAAATCGGAATCCGCCGCCAAGAAAGACGTCACCAAACTCCAGCGCGCCATCGTCGATGGCCTGGAAGACGTCAAGGCGCAAGACATCCAGGTGTTCAACACCGAGCACCTCTCGCCTTTGTTCGAGCGCGTGATCGTGGCGTCGGGCACCTCCAACCGCCAGACGAAGGCGTTGGCGGCCAGCGTGCGCGATGCGGTGCGTGAAGCGGGCTTCGGCAAGCCCCGCATCGAAGGCGAAGACAACGGCGAGTGGATCATCGTGGACTGCGGCGCTGCCGTGGCGCACATCATGCAGCCGGCCATCCGTCAGTACTACCGCCTGGAAGAGATCTGGGGCGACACCCCCGTTCGCCTGAAGCTGGGCGCCGCCAAGCCCAAGGCGCCAGAGGCCGCTGACGGCACCGCCAAGAAAAAGGCCGCCGCCAAGAAGGCCGCTGCAGCCCCCGCACAGCCGGCCCGCAAGCCCGGCCTGAGCAAGGTGGCCGCCAAGGCGCCGGCGCAGGCACCACAACGGCCCGGTGCCAAGGCCCCCGCGAAAACCTCTGCCAAGACGTCGGCCAAGAGCCCGGTGAAGACCGCTGCGAAGACCACCGCAAAGACGGCGACCCGCACCACCGCGAAGCAGGCCACCCCTGCGAAGACCGTGGCCAAGGCGCCCATCAAGACATTGATCGTCAAGCCGATCGCCAAGAAGCCCGCAGGCAAGCCGGCAGCGAAGAAAACCGCAGGCCGCTCTTCCGCATCCGCGGCTCCGAAGTCGGCCCCGCGCACGGCACCCGTGACGACCGCTGCCGCCAAGCGCCCGGCCGCCAAGAAGGCGCCAGCGCGCAGGGGTTGAAGCGTTTTTCCGCTGAGCCGAACTGATCGATGAAGCTGCTCATCGTGGCCGTGGGCCAGCGCGTGCCCGACTGGGCCCAGACGGCCTACGACGACTATGCCAAGCGGTTTCCTCCCGAGCTGAAGGTCGAGCTCAAGGCCGTCAAGACCGAGCCGCGCGGCTCCAAGACGCTGGAAACGCTCTACGCGGCCGAGCGTGAGCGCATCGAGGCGGCCATACCACGCGGCACGCGCGTCGTGGCCCTGGACGAGCGCGGCACATCCCTCACCACCAAGGCGCTTGCTGAGCGGCTCAAAGGCTGGCAACTGGGTGGCGACGACGTGGCACTCGTCATCGGCGGGCCCGATGGGCTGGACCCGGCGTTTCGACAAGCGGCGCACGAACGCATCCGCCTGTCCGATCTGACCCTGCCGCATGCCATGGTGCGCGTGCTGCTGATCGAGCAGCTCTACCGGGCCTGGTCCGTGAACGCGGGGCATCCTTACCACCGCGAGTAGGCGCTCGTTGCGGTGCAGGGCGGTTCAGGCCTCTGCCAGTTCGATCTGTACGGCTGCGCGGTCCGTCACGGTGCTTAGCGATGCGAGAGGTGAAATGGCCGCCATGTATTCCGGCGCCAGCAGGCTGAAAGACATCAGGTCGTGGTGCTTTCCCCCCCATGAGCCAGCGCTTCGCAACAAGCCTTCATACTGAAAATTCCATCGCTGCAGTGTGCGAATGGACGGAGCGTTGTCGGGATGGACTGTCGCGCTGATGCGCATGAGTTGAAGGTGCAGGAAGCACCAGTTCAGCACCCGGCCGATGGCTTCGTGCATGAACCCCTGGCCTTGGCATGCCTGCGTGAGTTCGTAGCCCACTGCCGCACTGAGCGACCCAGCGTCGCACTTCGTGAAATTGCACTGCCCGATCATTCTTCCCGGCACGTCCTTGCGTTCGATGGCCCAGCAGAATTCTGGAACGTGCCTTTGCGTGATCTCTTCGGTCCACCGGACGAAGGCGATCGCTTCCTCCAGATTCGTGATGGCGTTGTAGCCTGCCCATTGCCGCTTTTCGTCCTGCAGGTGCATGGACAGCATGGCGGGAGCGTCGCTGGCGACCATCTTGCGCAGTCGCAGCCGCGGTGTTTCCAGAACGGGGAAGAAGGTCATGCCGCCATTGTGGAAAACCGGTTCGCGTGAAGAGTGCGCTTGCCGAAGCAGGTGCCCGCCACCCGAAGCCGGCACGGCCATCGGCTATTCTCCCGCCCCGTGACCTCCTCTATTCCTTTCATTTACCTCGCATCGCAGAGCCCGCGCCGTCGACAGTTGCTGGAGCAACTGGGTGTGCGGCATGAACTGCTCTTACCCAACGCCGACGGCGACGTGGCCGAAGACAGCGAAGCCATCGAGGCGGAGCGGCCCGGCGAGCCACCCGCACGCTATGTGCAGCGCGTGACCGGGCTCAAGCTCGACGCCGCCGTGGCGCGGCGCACCCGGCGGGGCCTGCCCGACGCGCCCATTCTTTGCTCGGACACCACCGTGGCGCTGGGCCGCACCATCTACGGCAAGCCCGAGGATGCCGCCGATGCGCGCCGCATGCTGGCCGAACTGGCTGGCCGCACCCACCGCGTGCTCACCGCGGTGGCCCTGCAGCACGGTGCCCAGCGGTCGGTCGCACTGTCGGTGTCCAAAGTGACCTTCGCGCCCATGTCGCCTGCGCAAATCGCAGCGTATGTGGACAGCGGCGAGCCCATGGGCAAGGCCGGAGCCTATGGCATTCAGGGGCCTGCGGCGCAGTACGTGTCGCATCTGGCGGGCAGCTACACGGGCATCATGGGTTTGCCGCTGTGCGAAACCGCCGGATTGCTGCGTGGCGCGGGCGTGCTGCCCGATTGATTCGCACGGCGGGGCCGGCCAAGTCAGCCGTGGCCTCGCTATTCAGGCATCATGGGCGGCCACTTTTTTCCGAGCCCATGCAACAAGACATCCTGATCAACTGGTCCCCCCAAGAAACCCGCGTGGCCGTGGTCGAGCACGGTGCCGTGCAGGAACTCCACGTGGAGCGCACCCTGGAGCGCGGCCTGGTGGGCAATGTCTATCTGGGCAAGGTATCGCGCGTACTGCCGGGCATGCAGTCGGCCTTCATCGACATCGGGCTGGAACGAGCGGCCTTTCTGCACGTGGCCGACGTCTGGCACCGGCAGGAGGGCGGCGAGGCCCCGATGTTCGCGCGCAAGGGCGAGCCGCCCGTGCCGATCGAAAAGCAGGTGTTCGAAGGCCAGTCGCTGATGGTGCAGGTCATCAAGGACCCGATCGGCACCAAGGGTGCGCGCCTGTCCACGCAGATCAGCATCGCCGGCCGGCTGCTGGTGTTCTTGCCGCAGGACGACCATGTAGGGGTGTCGCAGAAGATCCCCGCCGACGAGCGCGATGCGCTTCGCGCACGGCTGCAGGCCCTGGTGGGCGACAAGACCTCGGGCGGAGGCGGCGGGTTCATCCTGCGCACCAACGGAGAAGACTCCACCGATGCCGAGCTGGCCGAAGACATCGCCTACCTGCGCAAGACCTGGGCACGCATCAAGGACGCCTCGCTGCGCCTGCCGCCCATGTCGCTGCTGCACCAGGATTTGAGCCTGCTGCAGCGCGTGCTGCGCGACCTGGTGGGCGAGGAAACTGCCTCCATCCGCATCGACTCGCGCGAGCAGTTTTCCGTGCTGCAGGCGTTCGGGCGGGAATTCATGCCGGCCGCGGCCCCCAAGCTGCAGCTGTACAAGGGCGAGCGGCCCATCTTCGACCTCTACGCCATCGACGAAGAGGTGGCGCGCGCCCTGGGCCGCCGGGTCGATCTGAAGTCGGGCGGCTATCTCATCGTCGACCAGACCGAAGCCCTGACCACCATCGATGTGAACACCGGCGGCTATGTCGGGGCGCGCAATTTCGACGACACCATCTTCAAGACCAATCTGGAGGCCGCGCAGGCCATCGCGCGGCAGCTTCGGCTGCGCAACCTGGGCGGCATCATCATTGCCGACTTCATCGACATGGCGCGCGAGGACCACCAGCAGGCCGTGCTGGCGGAGTTCAAGAAGCAGCTCGGCCGCGACCGGGTGAAGACCATGGCCGGCGGTTTCTCGCAATTGGGCCTGGTCGAAATGACGCGCAAGCGCACCCGTGAATCGCTGGCCCACATGCTGTGCGAACCCTGCGAGCACTGCCAGGGCAAGGGCATCGTCAAAACAGCGCGCAGCGTTTGCTACGACATCCTGCGCGAGATTCTTCGGGAAGCCCGCCAGTTCAATCCGCGCGAGTTCCGCGTCGTGGCCTCGCCACGCGTGGTGGAGTTGTTCCTCGACGAAGAAAGCCAGCACCTGGCGGGCCTTTCCGACTTCATCGGCAAGCCCATTTCGCTGCAGGCCGAAACGGCGGTGGGGCAAGAGCAATACGACATCGTACTGCTGTGAAGCGGTGCGCTCGGCACCTCGCGTGAGCGTGTGAAGGCGTGCGCACGCCCCGGCCGTTGAGTCAAATCGCAGCCCTTCGATAGCCCCAGAGGCACTCGGTCCATGGTCCGAAGATGACGGTTCGGCCCCTACAATAAAAAATCCGTCTGGATGGTTTTTTATGTCCGAAGCCCACAAACGTCTCAAACAACCCGAACGCGTCCGGGCCCAGTTGCTTGCGGTTGCCGGCGACCTGCTCGTCCAGAATGGCCCGCAGGCCGTGACCCTGGACGCCGTCGCACAGCACGCCGGCGTCACCAAAGGCGGGCTGCAGCACCACTTTCGCAGCAAGCAGGCGCTGCTGGAGGGGCTGTGCGACCAGTTGTTCGAAACGTTCGATGTCTCGTATGCCGCAGCTTTGGAGGCCGAACCCGATGGCCCGGGGCGGCATGCCAGGGCGTACCTGAAATCGTCGTTCGAGGCCACCACGGCCGAGGAGTTGCGCACGCAGCGCGCGATCGCCTTGCTGGCCTTCACGCTGCCATCGTGCCGCGAGCGGTGGGGCATCAAGATGCGCGATCTGCTGGCCGGAGACGGCCCAGATCCTGCCGCGGCAGACCGCCTGCTTCTTTGCCGCCTTGCTGCCGACGGCGCCTGGCTCGACCAGTTGCTGGACATCTACGGCACGCAGCCGGACCGCAAGGACCGCCTGCTTTCCCTTCTGCTTCAACTCACCCAAGGAAACACGCCATGACGGTGCCCTCCAGCTATCTCATCCTGGGACTCGCGATTGCGATGGAAGTGATCGGCACCACCGCGCTGAAAGCCTCGGACGGTTTCACGCGGCTCGTGCCCAGCCTGATCACGGGGGTGGCCTATGCCGCATCGTTCTACGCACTGTCGCTGGCCCTCAAGACCATCCCGGTCGGGGTGGCCTATGCCATCTGGTCGGGCATCGGCATCGTGCTGATTTCGGTGGTGGGCTGGGTGGTGTTCCGCCAGCGACTCGATCTGCCGGCCATGCTGGGCATGGGTCTGATCATCGCGGGCGTTCTGGTGGTCAATCTCTTTTCCAAAAGCACCGGGCACTGAATCGTGAACACCTCTCTCGCAACCGATACCTGCACCATCACCCACACCATGCACATCGAATCCGTCACCGATTCAGCAGCCATCAGCGACCAGGTCTTTTCGCGCAGCACGCTGGTGGAACGGCTCTCGCGGCCCCACGCGCCGCTGGCGTTCGAGCAGTGCATTTTCGATGGCGCCGATCTCTCCGGGCTGGACCTCACCGGCGCACGGTTTCTGGAGTGCACCTTCGCTGAAACCCGCTTCGACAAAGCGCTGCTGGCCGATTCGCGCTGGCTCGATTGCAAGGCCCGGCAGGCGGACTTTTCCCTGGCCGATCTGTCCAACGCGCGCTTTTGCAGCAGCGACCTGAACAACACCCGGTGGACCCGGGCGCGGCTGTCGTCGGCCCTGTTCACCGAGGCCAAGTTGACCGGCGCGGTGTTCAACGAGGCCGTCACCCTCGGCCTCGAGTTTCACCAATGCCGGCTGGTGGGCGCGGACCTGCGGGGCCTTTCGTTTCGCAAACGCAGCCTGGAACAACTGGACCTGTCCGAGGCCGATGTGGCGGGCTGCGATTTTCGCGATGCCGTGTTCGACGGCGGCAGCCTGCGCGACGCCAACTTGAAAAATGCGCGGTTCGATGGTGCGGACCTGCGGTCGGTGGATGTGGGCGGCCTGACGGTGGCCATGGTGGCGCAGTCGTTCCGGGGCGCGATGCTGTCGATGGAGCAGGCCGCCACGCTGATCGGCGGATTGGGCGTTCGCATCGGTTGACGGGGCAGGGCGGCGCGCCACCGCATGACGCCGCCACCGTTTCGGTTCAGCGCCCCTGGGCACCCAGCCGCTGCGACACCCCGGCGGTGCAGGCCTTGAGGGCGCGGGCCACCGGCCCGTCCCAACTGGCGTCGAACGTGCCCATTGCGCCGATGGCGGTGATGGCGAGCACCAGTTCGCCGTCCGGCCCGAACACCGGGGCCGACATCGCATTCACGCCGCGCACCACCTCGCCTTCGGAGCGGCTTATGCCGTGCTCGCGCACTTCGGCCAGTTGGCGTTCGAACTGTTCCCACGCAGGCAAGGGGTCGCGTGGCGGCGTGCCGGGTGTGGTGGCGGGCGGGCGCTCGGCCATCAGGCTGCGCTCGGCCTCCAGCGATGCTCGTGCCACCTCGAGGTCCAGATAGGCCCCGAAGAGCCGGCCCGACGCGGTGCCCGCCAGCGAAAACACCGTGCCGTGGCGCATGCTGACGAAGACCGTCTCCGGTGATTCCTCCACCCGCACGATGGTCGGGCCACGGTCGCCCCACACGGCGATGGCCACCGTCTGGCCGATCTCGCGCGCCAGGGGCGCCAGCAGCGGCGTGGCCAGCGTCACCGGGCTCGATTGCTGCAGGCTGATCAGTCCCAATTGCAGCGCCAGCGGGCCAAGGGCATAGCGGCCGCTGGCCTCATCCTGCTCCACCAGCCCGAGCCGGCCGAAGCTCACGAGGTAGGGGTGGGCCTTGGCGGGCGACATGCCCGCGTCTCGCGCCAGGTCTTTCAGCGCCATCGGCGTGCCTTCATGCACCAGCGCCTGCAGCAGTTGCCCGCCCACCTCCACGCTTTGAATGCCCCGCCGGCCGCGGGCGATTGCGTCTTCCATGTCGTCTTGCATCGTGTGTCCTTTGGCGGCAATGGTAGGGGTAATCACTGTCTAACTGATTAGACATAGCTGAATTTCTCGGCTAGCATTCTGATGTTAGTCAAGAGCAAACCAATTCGTCTAAAACTAAGTTGCCGCGTTCAGCGGCGCTGCATTCAGGAGCGTTCCCGCATGACCACCAAAGCTTTCGCCAGCCAAGCCGACCTTGAGGAAAAGAAGATCACCTTCGTCCAGCTCACCGAAAACGCATGGGCCTACACCGCCGAGGGTGACCCGAACACAGGCGTCTTCATCGGCGACGATGCCGTGATGGTGGTGGACACGCAGGCCACGCCGGCCATGGCGCAGGACCTGATCCGGCGCATCCGCGAGGTGACCGACAAGCCCATCAAATACGTGCTGCTTTCGCACTACCACGCGGTGCGCGTGCTCGGTGCCTCGGCGTACTTCAAAGAGGGCGCGCAGCAGATCATTGCCAGCCGCGATACCTATGACCTGATCGTGGAGCGCGGCGAACAGGACAAGGCCAGTGAAATCGGGCGTTTCCCGCGCCTGTTCCGCGCCGTCGAATCGGTGCCCGATGGATTGACGTGGCCCACGGTCACGTTCGAAGGCCGCATGAGCATCTGGCTCGGCAAGGTCGAGGTGAAGATCGCCCAGGTGGGCCGCGGCCACACCAAGGGCGACACCATCGCCTACATCGAAGACCAGAAGGTCTGCTTCGCCGGCGACCTGGTGGAGTACGAAAGCACCGCCTACGCGGGCGACTGCTATTTCAAGGACTGGCCTGCCACGCTCGACCGGCTCTCGGCCTTCGGCTTCGAAAAGCTCGTGCCCGGCCGCGGCGACGCGCTGCAGACGCCCGAGAAAGTGGCCGAGGCCATCGCGTACACGCGCGCCTTCGTGTCCGACGTGTACACCACCGTCAACAACGGCGTGGCGCGCGGACTGGACTTGAAAGCCATCTACCGCGAGACGTACGACGCGCTCAAGCCGCGCTACGGGCACTGGGTCATCTTCGACCACTGCATGCCCTTCGATGTGACGCGCGCCTACGACGAGGCCACCGGCGATGTGCACCCGCGCATCTGGACGGCCGAGCGCGACACCGCCATGTGGCACGCGCTCGAAGGCTGAAGAGCCCAGCGCCACCGACGCACGCACCCGGAGCTGCCCATGCACCTCAATGACCTGCCGGGCCTTGGGCCCGACGCCGACTTCCAGGCGCTGGAGTTCGACCATGTCCGCCCGGCCGACTTCGACCGCGCCGAGCCCGCGCACCATCCCGTGGTGGTGGTCGGCGCCGGCCCGGTGGGGTTGAGCCTGGCCATCGACCTGGCCCAGCGTGGCCTGCCCGTGCTGCTGCTGGACAACGACCATCGCCTGTCCACCGGCTCCCGCGCCATCTGCTTCGCCAAACGCACGCTGGAGGTGTTCGATCGGCTGGGCTGCGCTGCGCCCATGGTGGCCAAGGGCGTGTCATGGAGCACGGGGCGCGTCTTCTTCGGCGACGAGCAGGTGTACCGCTTCGACCTGCTGCCTGAAGAGGGCCACGAGCGCCCGGCCTTCATTAATCTGCAGCAATACCACGTGGAGGGGCAACTGGCCCTGCGCGCCGCGCAGTTGCCGCAGTTGGAAGTGCGCTGGAAGAGCCGGGTGGTCGGCCTGGTGCAGGACGCCGATGGGGCGACGCTGACGGTGGAAACGCCCGACGGCCGCTACGCCCTGCGTGCGGCCTACGTGGCCGCCTGCGACGGCTCGCGTTCGACCCTGCGCGAACTGCTGGGCCAGGAGAGCAGGGGGCAGGTGTTTCGCGACCGGTTCCTGATCGCCGACGTGCGCATCCATTCGCCCCGCAGCGCGCACCCGGGCGGTTCGCCCTCCGCGCAGTCGCCCGCTGCCGCATCGGGCGGTGCTGACAGAGCCCGCGCGGGCACCGAATCCGGCGCGGCAATGCCGTCCGCACGGCGGCCCCGCCTCGACGCCGACACGCCTGCCGAGCGCTGGTTCTGGTTCGACCCGCCGTTCCACCCCGGCCAGAGCGTGCTGCTGCACAAGCAGGCCGACGGCATCTGGCGCATCGACTTCCAACTGGGCTGGGATGCCGACCCCGAGCACGAACGAAAGCCCGAAAACATCGAGCCGCGCGTGCGGGCCCTGCTGGGGCCGGACACCGCCTTCGAGCTCGTCTGGGCCAGCGTCTATACCTTTGCCTGCCGCCGCATGGAAGCCTTCCGCCACGGCCGGGTGCTGTTCGCGGGCGATGCGGCCCACGGCGTGTCGCCCTTCGGCGCGCGGGGGGCCAATTCAGGCGTGCAGGACGCCGACAACCTGGGCTGGAAGCTCGCCGCCGTGCTGCAGGGCCAGGCGCCCGAAGCCTTGCTGGACACCTATGCGGTGGAGCGGGAAGCCGCAGCGGACGAGAACATTCGCCACTCCACGCGCTCGACCGACTTCATCACACCCAAGAGCCCGGTGAGCCGCATGTTCCGCGACGCGGTGCTGCAACTGTCGCGCCAGCATCCCTTCGCGCGCAGCCTGGTCAACAGCGGCCGGCTGTCGCTGCCCTCGGTCTATGCCGATTCGCCGCTCGTCACGCCCGACGAGGACGCGTTCGCAGGGCCGCTGATCCCGGGCGCGCCCGCACCGGACGCGCCACTGGACGGTGGAGCCTGGCTGCTGCGCCGGGCGACGCAACCCGGTTTCACGGCGCTGGTGTTCGGTGACGGCGAGAGCCGTGCCGATGCCGCTACCTACCCCAGCAGCGACGCCGTGCGCGCCGCCCTGAGTGCCCTCGACCGCCTGGGCGTGCACACCGTGAACCTTCCGCGCACGCCCGGCCATGCCATCGCATGGCAGCGCTACGACGCACTCCCCGGCACTGTCTACCTGCTGCGGCCCGATCAGCACGTTTGCGCGCGCTGGCGCCGCCCCACCGCCAGCGCCATGGCTGCGGCGCTCGATAAGGCCATGGGCCGCACGGAAGCGCTGCGCGCCGAGGGTTCCTCGACGCCGCGTTCAAAAACCGTCGCACCGCACCTGGACGCACCGCACCTGGAAGCCCTGGCATGACGACCTTCCCAAGCCTCATCACCGCGCCCCATCTGGAGTCGCCCGACGATTTCTACCAGGCGCTCATCGATGCGCACCAGCCGCTGACCGCCGAAGAAAGCCATGCGTTCAACGCCCGGCTGGTGCTGCTGCTAGCCAACCACATCGGCTCGCTGCCGGTGCTGCGCGAGGCGTTGGCCGCCGCCTCGCCCGGCCCGCCACCCGCGCGCTGAGCGAGGCCCGCTGCCTTTTGCCCGGCGTGTCCTGGCGTTCGCTTTCCCCTGCCAAAACCATCCTGCCCTCGACAACATCACGGAGACAAAAACCATGCGCAGTGCTTTCTTCAACCGTTCCTTCACCCGCCGCGCCGGCCTGGCGCTGCTGCTGGGGGCTCTCGCCCCTTGGGCCGCCCAGGCGCAGCAAGACAGCCGCCCCATCGAATGGGTGGTGGGCTATGCCGCCGGGGGCGGCTCCGACGTGCTGGCCCGCGCCACCGCCGAGGCCATGGGGAAGCGGCTTGCCCAGCCCATCGTCATCACCAACAAGCCGGGCGCGGCCACGAACATCGCCGCCGACTATGTGGCCCGCTCGCGCGATTTCGGGCATGTGATGCTCACCGCCGACTTCGCCACGCTGGCGGCCAACCCGTTCCTGTTCTCCAAGCTGTCGTACAGCGCCGAAAAAGACCTGGCGCCCGTGGGCATGCTGGCGCGGTTTCCGCTGGTGCTGGTGGTCGGCCCGCAGGTGCCCGCCAAGAACTGGAGCGAGTTCGTCGCCTGGGCGAAGGCGCAGCCGGACGGGGTGAACTACGCGTCGGCCGGCGCGGGCAGCCCGCACCACCTGGCCAGCGAACTGCTGCGCGAGAAGACGGGCATCAAGATGGCCCACGTGCCGTACCGCGGTGCCGCGCCCGCCATGCAGGACGTGCTGGGCGGCAGCGTGCCTTTCATGCTGGTGGACACGGCCAGCGGCAACGCCTTCGTGCTGGGCGGCAAGGTGCGCGCCATCGGCGTGGCCAGCGCACAGCGCATCGCCACGCTGCCCGACGTGCCGACCCTGCAGGAGCAAGGCCTGGCCGGCTTCGAGGCCTATGCCTGGCAAGGCGTGTCGGTGCCTGCCGGCACGCCGCCCGAGACCATCGCGAAGCTCAACAAGGCACTGGTGGAGGCGCTCAACTCCACCGAGGTCAAGGCGCGGTTCCAGGCGCTCGGCGTGGACGGCATGCCCGGCACGCCGCAGGACATGGCACGCTACGTGAAAAGCGAGCGCGAGCGCTGGGGTCGGCTGATCCGCGACAACGGCATCCGCCTGGATTAGAGTAAAAATGGCCTCCAGCGCAATTACCACTAGGGTGTATTGCTATTGAATTAATAGCATCGACTGCAAGGACGTTTTCATGACCTGTGACCCCGCCACCGAGCCGCTGCGCTACCAGAGCGGTTTCGGCAACCAGTTCGCCACCGAATCGGTGCCCGGCGCGCTCCCGCAGGGGCGCAATAGCCCGCAGAAAGCGCCGTTCCTGCTGTACCCGGAGCTGGTCTCCGGCAGCGCCTTCACCGCGCCCCGTCATGAAAACCGGCGCACTTGGCTGTACCGGCGCCAGCCCTCGGTGGTGTCCGGCCGCTACCGGCCGTATGCGCAGGAGGGCTGGACGACCGGCGCCGCCGGCGGCCATCCCGCGCCGCCCGACCCGATGCGCTGGCACCCGTTCCCGATCCCCGAGGCACCCACCGACTTCGTGGACGGTTTGCGCACCGTGGCGGCCAATGGCGACGTCGAGGCGCAGACCGGCATGGCCGCGCTGGTGTACACGGCCAATCGCTCCATGGAGCGGCGCGCGCTGGTCGATGCCGATGGCGAACTGCTGCTCATCCCGCAGCAGGGCCGGCTGGTGCTGACGACCGAAATGGGCGTGCTCGAAGTCGCCCCTGGCGAGGTGGCGCTGGTGCCGCGCGGCGTGGCCTTCAAGGTCGCGCTGCCCGACGGCCCGTCGCGCGGCTATGCGTGCGAAAACTACGGCGCCGCCTTCCGCCTGCCCGAGCTGGGGCCCATCGGTTCCAACGGCCTGGCCAACCCGCGCGACTTCCTCGCCCCGGTAGCGGCCGCGGAAGACCTGCCCGGCGACTACGAGATCGTGAAGAAGTACGGCGGCCAGCTGTGGACCGCACCGCAGACGCACACCCCGTTCAACGTGGTGGCCTGGCACGGCAATCTCACGCCCTGCAAGTACGACACGGCCACGTTCATGGTGATCGGCTCCATCAGCTTCGACCATCCGGACCCATCGATCTTCACCGTGCTCACCTCGCCCAGCGACACGCCTGGCACGGCCAACTGCGACTTCGTGATCTTTCCGCCGCGCTGGCTGGTGATGGAGGACACCTTCCGTCCGCCCTGGTACCACCGCAACACCATGAGCGAGTTCATGGGGCTGGTGGTCGGCCAATACGACGCCAAGCCTGAAGGCTTCAAACCCGGTGGCGCCAGCCTGCACAACGGAATGGTCCCGCACGGGCCCGACGAAGAAAGCTTCGAGCGCGCCACCGGCAGCGACCTGCAACCGCAAAAGCTCGACGGCACGCTGGCCTTCATGCTGGAGAGCCGCTACCGCTTCGTGCCCACCGCATTCGCGCTGCGCGAGAGGGGGCAGGGCGGCTCGCTCGACCCGGACTACCCACGCTGCTGGCAAGGGCTGGCGGACCAGTTCACGCCCGGCTGACGGGCAGCTTGCGGAAGTTGCCGCAGCCCGCGATCCATGCCGCCGGTGGAAGCCGTTGCCGGCAGCAACCGCGCTACCGCGTCCATCAATGCGGACAACCGCCGCGGGAGTTGGGGCAGGGATTGCCGCCCGGGTGGCCGCCGCGCGCATGCCGATGGTGCAAGAAGGTCATGAGCGCGGCCGAACCGGAAGCTGCGGCCAGCAGCAATGCGATGTAGATGCCCAGTGCATGCTCGAACGGAACGGTGTCGTTCCACGACCGCGCGATGCCGAGGAACGAGGCGTATAGCCAGGAGACCGACGACACGGTGGCGAAGCCCGTGAGCAGCAGCACCTTGCTGAGCGGCCAGTGAAGGAAGACCTTGCCCTGCTGCATGAACGGGAGCGCGAAATGGTGCATGAGCATGCCGTTCAGGGTCAGTGTGCTCACGGTGAGCACCTTCATCCAGAGTTTTTCGTTGGCCAGATACCCCGGGTATTGGGCCTGCCCGAGGTACACGAAGCCCAGTCCGGTGACCCACAGCACGATCAAGGCGGCGGTCATCGTTTTAGCGGTTTGAAGCAAGTCCTGCCGCTGCTGCGCAGACATCGGGCGGTGGACGGATCGGAGAAACCGAAAGTCGTACTCCAGCATTTTTCCCACGGCAATGGCCATGGCGAGCAGGTGAACGAAGACGAGCGCATTCTTGAGGGACATGGTTTGACGCACGGGCGCCTTGAGATAAGTCGAAGCGTGAGTGCTCAATCGATTCGCTTATGGTTGCCTGCGCGCCCGCAAAATTTGCGGAGCGTGTCACCTCGGTCCTGCGCGGCCGGTTGGCGGAGCTGCCGGCTCCGCTGCTGGAATCAGAGCTTGCGCAGGCGCTGCAGCGCTTCGCGCAGCGTGTCGTCCTGCTTGGCAAAGCAAAACCGCACGACGCGCTGGTCGAAGCCGTCGCCATAGAACGCCGACAGCGGGATCGCCGCCACGCCCACTTCGCGGGTCAGCCACTGGCAGAAGTCGGCTTCGTTCAAATCGCTCACCGCCGAAATGTCCACGCACTGGAAGTAGCTGCCCGTGCTGGGCAGCAGCCGCAGGCGCGAGCCTTCCAGGCCCTGGCGGAACAGGTCGCGCTTGGCCTGGTAGAAGTCGGGCAGCTGCAGATAGGGGGCAGGGTCCTTCAAGTAGGTGGCCAGCCCGTGCTGCATGGGCGTGTTCACGGTGAACACGTTGAACTGGTGCACCTTGCGGAACTCGGCCATCAGCGCGGCCGGGGCGGCCACGGTGCCGACCTTCCAGCCAGTGACGTGAAAGGTCTTGCCGAAACTGGAGACGATGAACGCGCGCGCCGCCAGCCCGGGAAAGCGCGCCGCGCTCTCGTGCTGCGCGCCGTCGAACACCATGTGCTCGTAGACCTCGTCGCTGATGAGCAGCACATCGGTGGGCGCCAGCAGCTCTTGCAGCGTGCGCATGTCGTCGGCCGTCCAGATCGTCGCGCTGGGGTTGTGCGGGCTGTTGATGATGATGGCGCGCGTGCGCGCCGTCATGGCGGCGGCGATCTTGTCGAAGTCGGGCCTGAAGCTGCCGGGCGTGAGCGGCACGCGCACCACGGTGCCGCCGGCCAGCTCCACGTTGGGCGCATAGCTGTCGTAGCAGGGGTCGAGCACGATCACCTCGTCGCCCGCATACACCGTCGCGAGGATGGCGGTCAGGATCGCCTGGGTGGCGCCGGCCGTGATGGTGATTTCGGTGTTGGCGCAGTATTTACGGCGGTGTAGTGCTTCTATTTTGGTAGCAACCGCTTCGCGCAGCGCCGGCACGCCAGCCATCGGTGGGTACTGGTTGTGGCCGGCCCGCATGGCGCCGTCCACCGCGTCGATCAGCGCCGGATCGCAATGAAAGTCAGGAAATCCCTGGCCGAGGTTCACGGCGCCGTGCTCGGCCGCCAGGGCCGACATCACCGAGAAGATGGTCGTGCCCACCTGGGGCAGTTTGCTGGGAAAAACGGGCGTGCGCGGAGTGCTGTCGATGGAGGTCATGGCGCGAAAAACGGGGGCGGGAATAACAAAAAAATGCGGGAGAGATCGGAGCGACGAGATCCGGTTTCGGCGGGGCGGACGACCGGCCCCGTGGTTCAAAGCTCGTAGTCGTTCACATGGCCGGTCATGGCCCGGGCGATGAGTTCGCGGTTCAGGCGGTCGCTCAGCAGCTCGGCGAACTTGTAGACGAAGTTGCGCAGGTAGGCGCCGCGCTTGAACGCCACGCGCGCCACGCTCTGGCCGAACAGGTGCCCCACCGGGCGCACCACCAGGTCGCCCAGCGGATCGTCGCGCATCGCCATCTCGGCCACGATGCCGATCCCCAGGCCCAGGCGCACGTAGGTCTTGATCACGTCGGAGTCGATCGCCTCCAGCACGATGCGCGGCTGCAGCTTGCGTGCCGCGAAGGCCTGGTCGATCTTGCCGCGGCCGGTGAACGAAGGGTGGTAAGTGATGAGGGCTTCGTGGGCGATGTCGTCCAGGCCCAGGCGCTCTTTTTGCGCCAGCGGGTGGGCGGTGGGCATCACCAGCACGTGCTGCCATTCGTAGCAGGGCAGGGTGACGAGATCGGGGTAGTCGGCCAGCGATTCGGTGGCCATGCCGATCTCGGCCACTTCGTCGATCACCATGCGGGCCACTTCGTGCGGCGTGGCCTGGTGCAGGCTGATGTTCACCTTGGGGTAGGCCTCGCGCAGCTTTGCCACCGGCAGCGGCAGCACGTAGCGGGCCTGGGTATGCGTGGTGGCGATGCTGAGGGTGCCGCTGTCCTGCGCGCTGAACTGTTCGCCGATGCGCTTGAGGTTGCCCACCTCGCGCATGATGAGTTCGATGCTTTTGAGCACGTGCTGGCCGGGCTCGGTGATGCGCTTGAGCCGCTTGCCGTGGCGCGCGAAGATGTCCACGCCCAGTTCTTCTTCCAGCTCGATGATGGCCTTGGACACGCCAGGCTGCGAGGTGTGCAGCGCCTTCGCGGCTTCGGTCAGGTTGAGATTGCGGCGCGCGGCTTCCTGAACGAAGCGGAATTGGTGCAGATTCATATCTTATTGCTGCTAAAGAAGGCGATCATTATGCTGCAGCAATCTAAGGAAAGCACGCGAACGCCTGATTTATGGCAGCGCCCAGCGCACATCGAACGCTGGTTTTCGCGGCTCGCACAGCCAGGGCTCGGGTCAGGCCGAGCCGGCGATTTCAGCCATCAACGCGGTCATGCGCGGGTCTTCGCCGATGGCGCCTTGCACATCGAAATGCACCTCAGGGTGTGCCGCGCGCAGCGCCTGCACCAGCACCGGAAGGTCTTCCCGCGCGTGCTTGCCGGTGCCCAGGAACATGGGCACCACCGTCACCTGGCGCACCCCTTCGTTCGCGACCAGCGCCTCGACGGCCTGCGCCAGGTCGGGCGTGGTGAGCTCCAGGTAGGCGCAGCACACGCGCAGTTCGGGCTGGTGCTGCTGCAGATGGGCCTGAACGGCTTCCATGGGGGCACGCCACAGCGGGTCACGCGAGCCATGGGCAAAAAGGACGACGCCTCTCGGGGGAGCAGTGTTCACGCGCTTAGGCTTTCGGTCAGCGGCGCAGCACCAGCCAGCCGAAGGCCGCCAGCGATAGCACCGAATAGATCAGCCCCGGCGCCGCCGCCGTGAGCCACGGGGACCAGTTCTGCAGGTTGCCGGCATAGCCGAACACGTTGTTCAGCAGGAAGAAGCTGATGCCTGCCATCACCCCGCCGAACACGTAGCCCGCGATGCCGCCGGAGCGGAAATGCAGGTAGGCGAACGGCAGCGAGAGCACCACCATCACCAGGCAGCTCAAGGGATAGAACACCTTGCGCCAGAACTCGATCTCATAGCGCTGCGCCGCCTGGCCATTGGACTCCAGGTGGCGGATGTACTGGAACAGGTCGATGGTCGCCATGCGGTCGGGCTTGAGCAGCGAGGCCGACACCATGTCGGTGCTGATGCGGGTGGGCCAGCGCAACTCGGCCTCCTGCAGCCGTTCCACGCGGGCCTCGGCATCGCCGCTGCGGTGGAACACGCTGCGCTTGACCTGCTTCAGCTCCCAGTGGTCGCTGGCGAAGGTGCCGCTGGCCGCCTGCAGGGTGGACGCCACGCGGCCATCGGCATCGAACTCGAACACGCGGATGTTGAGCATGCCGCCGTCGGGGCTCAGTGCCCGCACGTTCACGGCCATCGAATGGCTGCCCTGGCGCTCTTTCAGCCATGCGCCGGTCGCGCCGGTGGTCAGCTGGCCCAGGTGCCGTGCCTTGACCAGTTGTGCCGCACGGTCGGTCACGGGGGCGATGTAGTCGCCGACCGCGAAGGTCAGCATGACGAACCCCAGCCCGAGCACCAGCAGCGTGCGCAGGGCGCGCCAGGGGCCCAGGCCGCTGGTGCGCATGATGGTGAACTCGGAGCTTTGCGCCAGCCGCGCCATCACGAAGATGGTGCCGATCAGCACCGTGATCGGCAGCAGTTCGTAGAGATGGCTGGGAATGCTCAGCGCCACGAACAGCATCGCGTGGGACAGCTGGTAGCCGTCCGGTCCGGTGCGGCCGACCCAGCGCAGCTCGTCCACCATGTCGAAGAAGAAGAACAGCGCAAGGAACCCGAGCGTGACGAACGCCACGGCCGACAGGGCTTCGCGGTAGATCAGGTGGCGGATGGTCTTCATGCGCGGGCTCCGCGACGCCACAGCATGCTGGGCGACCAGCGGTGGTGGCGCGCCGTCAGCAGCGCCAGGCCCAGCGCCAGCGTGCCGCCGTGCAGCAGCAGCATGAAGGGCACCACGCCCAGCCGTCCGGAACTGATCCAGCTTTGTCCGAGGGTCATGAGGTTGTAGTAAACGACGAAGGCGAAGAGCGCCAGCACCAGGCTGCTGCTGCGCCCGGCTCGCGGGTTGACGCTGGCCAGCGCCAGGCCCATCACCACGAAATTGAGCGCGGCCACCGCCAGGCCGAAGCGCCAGCCCAGTTCGGCACGGAACGCGGGCTCGGCCGAAGCCAGCAGCGCGGGGGTGGAGATGGTCTTGACGGCTTGCTCGTCCTGCGAGCCGGCCGGCGCCGAGCCGATGCGCGTACCGTATTCGATGAACTCGCTCGCCTTGAGGCCGGGCTTGTCGACTGTGGTTTCCAGCCGCTGGCCATCGGTCAAGAGCACCATGCGTTCGCCGTTGCGCGTCTCCAGCCGGGCGCTGCGGGCCGATGTGACGGTTTCGCGGCCGCGCTCGGTGGAGGCGATGAAGACGTTGCTGGCCTGTTCGGCGTCCGGGCTTTCGCGGTCGATGAAGAAGACGCGGCTGCCGTTGGCGGATTCCTGGAATTCGCCGGGCGCGATGCGGTCCACATCGCCGCGCTGTTCATACTGCACCTTGAGCGCCTGGATCTGCTGGTTGGCCCAGGGCCAGATCACCAGCGCCAGCGTGGCGATGACCAGCATCACCGGCCAGGCGAACCGAAGCAGCGGCGTGAGCAGATTGATGAGGCCCCGGCCGCTGGCGAACCAGATCACCATTTCGCTGTCGCGGTACATGCGCGAGAGCGTGCCGACCACGGCCACGAAAAGGCTCAGGCTCAAAATGGTGGGCAATTGGCCGAGCACGGTGAAGCCCATGACGAGCATCACGTCGGAGGGATTGACGCTGCCGCGCGAGGCCTGGCCGAGCGTGCGGATCAGCATCATGGTCATGACCACGGTGACAAGCACCACCAGGGTCGCGCCGAAGCTGCGCGCCAGCTCCTTGCGAATGGATGAATCGAATAACATTGGCTCGAAGGAAAACACCGATTATGAACTTCGATCTGAAGACCCTGAGCCTGGACGGCGCCGCCGCCGAGAAATGCGACCTGCTCGCCGTCGTGGTGGCAGAGGGCTCCAAACCCGCAGGCGGTGCCTTGCCCAGCCTGATCGCGCACGCCCTCAAGAACGGCGACTTCGACACGAAGGCCGGCAAGAGCCTGCAGCTCTACCAGATGCCTGCCGTGGCGGCCCGCCGCGTGGTGCTGCTGGGCGGTGGCGACGGTTCCCCGCGCGCTACGCGCCAAGCCATTCTGGCAGCGGCATCGCTCTTGAAGTCGCCCCAGGTCAAGCGCGCTGCCGTGTGCTTTGCCTCGGCCCCGGCCGCTGGCGCGGTAGCCGCCGCCGTGCAGGCCCTGGCGGAAGCCACTTACGTGTACACCGCCACCAAATCCAAGACCGAGCCCCGGGTGCTTTCGCGCGTGGTGGTGGGCGTGGCCGATGCCGCAGCGGCCAAGGTGGAATTCACGCGCGGCGTGGCACTGGTGTCGGGCATCGAATATGCCCGCGAGTGGGCGAATCGCCCCGCCAATCACGCCACGCCGACGCTGCTGGCCGGCGCGGCCAAGGCCCTGGCCAAGTTCCCCTCCATCCAGTGCAAGGTCATGGGTCCGGCCGAAGCCGCCAAGCTGGGCATGGGCGCCTTCCTGGCCGTGGCCCGGGGCTCGGAAGAGCCCTTGCGCTTCATCGAACTGCGCTACGACGGCGGCCCGCGCGGCCAGGCACCCACGGTGTTGATCGGCAAAGGCATCACGTTCGATACCGGTGGCATCTCGATCAAGCCGGCCGCCGAAATGGACGAAATGAAGTTCGACATGGGCGGTGCGGCAAGCGTGCTCGGCGTGTTCCGCGCGCTGGCCGAACTCAAGCCCGCGATCAACGTGGTGGGCCTGATTCCCGCTTGCGAGAACATGCCCGACGGCCGCGCGGTCAAGCCCGGCGACGTGGTCACCAGCATGAGCGGCCAGACCATCGAAGTGCTGAACACCGACGCCGAAGGCCGCCTCGTGCTGTGCGACGCCATCACGTACGCCGCGCGTTTCAAGCCTGCGGCGATGGTGGATATCGCGACCCTGACCGGCGCCTGCGTGGTCGCCCTGGGCGGCTTGCGCAGCGGCCTGTTCGCCACCGACGATGCGCTGGCGCAAAGCCTGCAAGCGGCCGGCGATGCGGCGCTCGATCCGTGCTGGCGCATGCCGCTGGACGACGAATACGGCGAAGGGCTGAAGAGCAACTTTGCAGACATGGGCAACGTGGCCGGCCGTGCGGGGGGCGCCATCACGGCGGCGAAGTTCTTGCAGCGTTATGTGGGCGACACGCCCTGGGCGCATCTGGACATCGCCGGCACGGCCTGGAAGGGCGGCGGTGCAAAGGGCGCGACGGGCCGGCCGGTCGCGCTGCTGGTGCACTACCTGCTGGATGCCGCCGCGCAGCCGAAGGCCGCGGCGCGCAAGCCCGCCGCCAAGGCCGTGCGTGCGCCGCGCGTCGCTGCCCGCTGACCGTTGCCACGGCCGGTCTTGAGCACATGACGGAAATCGCCTTCCACTTCAACGCGCCGGACAAGCTGGCCTATGCGTGCCGCTTTGCGCGCAAGGTGCTGCGCAGCGATGCGCGGCTGGTGATCACCGGGCCGGAGTCGGCGCTCGACGGTCTAGACCGCGCGCTCTGGGCCATGGCGCCGCAGGATTTCGTTGCGCACTGCAACGACCAGGATGGCGAAGAGCTGCGTGCTTCGTCGCCCGTGCTGCTGGCCCAGGACCTGCGCCGGGTGCCTCACCACGAAGTGCTGCTGAACCTGGGCGGTACGGTGCCGCAAGGCTTCGAGCGCTTCGGCAAGCTGGTGGAAGTGGTCAGCGCGCACGACGAGGCCGACCGCAGCGGTGCGCGCGATCGCTGGCGCCACTATGCGGCGCGGGGCTATCAGATCGTCCGGCACGACCTCGTTCTGAAAGGCGCCTGATGTCGTCGCCGCCACCCAAGGCTCCCCCCAGATTTGTGCCCACGCTCACCGATGTGGTGCAGCTTGCGGGCAGCGTACCCGGCGTGGGGCAGCCGGGCGTGCCGGTGACGGGCACCGCGAGCCCTTCGGCGCAGCACGTTCCCTCGGTTTCGGCCATGCCCGCGGCGGTACCGCGGCCAGTGGTGGCTGCGCCGGTCATGGCGCCACCCGTGCCGCAATCTGTGCAGCATCCGGTGCCGCAAGCTCGCCCTGTGGCACCCCCGGCGCCTTTGCCGCCAGTCGCCTCGGCACCCGCGCTGTTCTCAAGGCCCGCTGCGGGCCTCAAGGACATCGAAGAAGTGGTGATCCACCGGGTGATGCAGCGTGTGGACGTGGTGCTGGACCAGCGCCTGCGCGAGGCGATCGCCACGGTGGTGCTCGAACAGACCCGCTCCATCGTGCCCCGCCTTCGCGAAGAAGTGGAGTCCGTCGTGCGCCATGCGGTGTACGAAGCCGTGGCCGAAGAACTGGCCAGCCACGCGGGAACGCCGCCGGGTTGACCGAGGAACGGGCAGTGACAGGGTATTCCCCTGTGGTTTCTGCCGCATTTCATCGTGTTCCCTAGTGATCTGGCCCATAAATTGCGATATGTTTCCGGCGTTGAGACACAACAATATTTCTCAGCGCTCACCCCTTAATGGAGATTCATATGCAACTGAAGTTGAAACTGACCGTGGTTGCCGCTATCGCGGCTTTTGCCGGCGCGGCCTCTGCACAAGAGCAAGTGGTCAAGATCGGTCACGTGGGACCGGTTTCCGGCCCACAAGCTCACTACGGCAAGGACAACGAAAACGGCGCGCGCATGGCAGTTGAAGAACTGAATGCACAAGGCGTCACGATCGGCGGTAAGAAGATCAAGTTCGAACTGCAGGCAGAAGACGACGCTGCAGATCCGAAGCAAGGCACCGCCGCCGCACAGAAGCTGTGCGATGCAAAGGTTGCTGGCGTGGTGGGCCACTTGAATTCCGGCACGACCATTCCTGCCTCCAAGGTGTACAACGACTGCGGCATTCCGCACGTCACCGGCGCTGCCACCAACCCCAACCTGACCAAGCCAGGCTACAAGACCACGTTCCGCATCATCGCCAACGACAACGCCCTGGGCGCTGGCCTGGCGTTCTATGCTGCCGACACGCTGAAGCTCAAGACCGTGGCCATCGTCGATGACCGCACGGCTTACGGCCAAGGCGTTGCCGACGTGTTCAAGAAGACGGCTGCTGCCAAGGGCATGAAGGTGGTGGACGAGCAGTTCACGACCGACAAGGCCACCGACTTCATGGCCATCCTGACGGCCATCAAGTCCAAGAACCCCGATGCGGTGTTCTACGGCGGCATGGACCCACAGGCCGGCCCGATGCTGCGCCAGATGGAACAGCTGGGCATGGGCAACGTGAAGTACTTCGGCGGCGACGGCATCTGCACCGCAGAAGTGGCCAAGCTCGCAGCCGGCGCCAAGACGCTGAACAACGTGGTGTGTGCCGAAGGCGGCGCATCGCTGGCCAAGATGCCTGGCGGCACCGCATGGCGCGCCAAGTACGACGCCAAGTACCCCAACCAGTTCCAGGTTTACAGCCCTTATACCTACGACGCCACCATGCTGCTGGTCGATGCCATGAAGCGTGCCAACTCGTGGGATCCTAAGGTCTACATCCCTGAACTGCAAAAGTCCAGCTACAAGGGTGTGACGGCCAACATCGCCTTCGAACCCAATGGCGAACTGAAGAACCCCGCCATCACGCTGTACGTGTACAAGGACGGCAAGAAGACGCCTCTGAACTGAGGACTGGACGGCGCCGCGGGTTGAAAGACCGGCGGCCCTCGCCAAAAGCAAAAGGCCTCCGCATGCGGAGGCCTTTTTTCATGGCTGGCTTAAGTCAATAACACGATGCCGAAGACGGGCAGTGCGCCGTGCTTGCTACGCGGTGCAGGCGATGGCCTGCAGGCGCCCAATCAGCGGCGTCAGCGGCGAACCTGCAGCGCGCCCGGGTTCACGATATTGGTCGGCGTGCCCTTGATGTAGTTGATGACGTTGTCGAACGCAGCGCCGAAGTACAGCTCGTAGCTGTCTTGCTCCACGTAGCCGATGTGGGGCGTGCAGATGCAGTTTTCCAGCCGCAGCAGGGCGTGGCCCTGCAAGATGGGCTCGCTCTCGAACACGTCCACGGCGGCCATGCCGGGGCGTCCACGGTTGAGGGCCGCGATGAGGGCGTCGGCTTCGATCAACTCCGCGCGCGACGTGTTCACCAGCAGCGCGGTGGGCTTCATGCACGACAGGTCTTCCAGCCGAATGGCGCCCCGCGTTTCGTCGTTCAGGCGCAGGTGCAGCGAGATCACGTCGCACTGGGCGAAGAACTCTTCCCGCGTGGTCGCCACCTGCAGCCCGTCGCTCAGGGCCTGCGCCCGCGAAGCCTCACGCCCCCACACCCGCACGTTCATGCCGAAGGCCCGGCCGTAGCCGGCCACGATCTGGCCGATGCGTCCGTAGCCCCAGATCCCCAGCGTCTTGCCCCGCAGCACGGTGCCGATGCCGAAGTTGGGCGGCATCGACGCGGCGCGCAGGCCCGACTGCTGCCATGCGCCATGCTTCAGGTTGGAGATGTACTGGGGCAGGCGCCGCATGGCCGCCATGATGAGGGCCCAGGTCAGTTCCGCCGGTGCCACGGGCGAGCCCACGCCCTCGGCCACCGCGATGCCGCGTTCGGTGCATGCCGCGACATCGACGTGCGAGCCGACCTTGCCGGTCTGCGCGATGAGTTTCAGGCGCGGCAGTTTCTCAACCAGCTGGCGCGAGAGGTGGGTGCGCTCGCGCACCAGCACGATGATGTCCGCGTCTTTGAGGCGCACCGAAAGCTGGCCCAGCCCTTTGACGGTGTTCGTGTACACCTTGGCGTTGTAGGGGTCCAGGCGTGCAGCGCAATGCAGCTTGCGCACTGCGTCCTGGTAGTCGTCAAGAATGACAATGTTCATGTTGTCCGTAAAACCCGCAAGCTTGGCTGGCCAAGGGCTCTGTGCACAGGCCTTGCCCAGAAATCGAAAGAACGGCGCCGCGCGGACTGCCCGGCCCGGCAGCGCCGGCAGGGGCAGGGCGTTCGGCCCAGCCGCACATTGTCGTTGATGCGCGCGGCGGCGTCGGCGCGCAAACCCGCCCAAACCCCCGATGCGGGACACGCGGTTACAAAAGTCTCCGTCCTGGCACCATTGCCGGCCCCGTCTGCGCACCGGTGAAGCAGGGTCGCCCACGCGACGCGCTGTAGGGGGCATCCCCGATGCTGGGGCTGCGCGAGGCCCATAGGCTGCATGGCAAAGGAATCGAATCGTCCATGCCTGCACACCATGCTTTCTGGCCCCGCCGTCTTCCGCACACGCTCACCCCTCCGGCCACCTCGCTGTGGGACAACCTGGCGATCAGCGCCCACCGCTACCCCGACAAGCCGGCCCTGATCTTCTTCGGCCGGGCGCTCACCTACCGCGCTTTGGCCGACGGCGCACAGCAGCTGGCCGCGCACCTGCATTCGCTGGGCGTGCGCAAGGGCGACCGGGTCGTGCTGTGCATGCAGAACTGCCCGCAACTGGTGATGGCGCATTTCGCCATCCTGCGGGCCAACGCCGTGGTGGTGCCCGTCAACCCGATGAACCGGGCGCAAGAGCTCACCCACTACATCACTGACCCCGACGCGCGCGTGGCCATCACCACGGCCGACCTCGCGCCCGAGCTGACCCGTGCCAGCGACGGCTTGCCAGCGGGCACCGGCCTGGCGCACCTGGTGGTCACGCAGTTCACCGATGCGTTCTCCGCCGAAGAAGCCGGCGCGGATGCGGTCCCGCCCACGTGGCAGGAATGGCTCTGCACCCACCACCCCCTGCAGCCGCTCGCTGGCGGCCAGGTGCACGCGTGGGCGGATGCCATTGCCTGCGCGGCCCCGCCGCCAGACATCGAAGTGGGCCCTGAAGACTTGGCCGTGCTGCCCTACACGAGCGGCACCACCGGCCTGCCCAAGGGCTGCATGCACCCGCACCGCAGCATCATGCACAACGCGGTGGCCAGCAGCCTGTGGGGCACGGCCACGCCGGAGAGCGTGACGCTGGCCGTCGTGCCCATGTTCCACATCACCGGCATGGTCAGCGTGATGCACTCGTGCCTGTACGTCGGGGCCACGCTGGTGCTCATGCCGCGATGGGACCGCGACCTGGCTGGGCGGCTCATCTCCCGCTACCGCGTGACCAACTGGACCAACATCCCCACGATGGTCATCGACCTCATGGGCAGCCCGAACTTCGCGCAGTACGACCTGTCCAGCCTGTCGTACATCGGCGGTGGCGGTGCCGCCATGCCGCAGGCGGTGGCGCAGCGGCTGTTCGAGCATTACGGCCTGCGCTACACCGAGGGCTACGGCCTGACCGAAACCGCAGCGCCATCGCACACCAATCCGCCCGACCATCCCAAGCAGCAATGCCTGGGGATTCCCTTCATCAGCACCGACTCGCGCGTGATCGACCCGGACACGCTGCAAGAGCTGCCCGTCGGCGAGCAGGGCGAGATCGTGATGCACGGCCCCGGCGTGTTCAGCGGCTATTGGAAGCTGCCCGGGCCGACCGCAGCGGCGTTCATCGACCTGGACGGCAAGCGGTTCTTCCGCTCGGGCGATCTGGGGCGGGTGGACGAGGAGGGCTATTTCTTTCTGACCGACCGGCTCAAGCGGATGATCAACGCGAGCGGGTTCAAGGTGTGGCCGGCCGAGGTCGAGGCCCTCATGTTCCGCCACCCTGCGATCCAGGAGGCCTGCATCATCGCCGCGCGCGACAGCTACCGCGGCGAGACGGTCAAGGCCGTCGTGGTGCTGCGCCAGGAACACCGCGGCCAGGTGAGCGGCGACGACATCATCGCCTGGTGCCGCGACAACATGGCCGTGTACAAGGTGCCCCGCATCGTGCAGCTCGTGGATGCGCTGCCCAAGAGCGGCAGCGGCAAGGTGATGTGGCGGGCGCTACAGGAATCCGAACTCGCCAACCCCACCGCACCGGCCTGACGGGGGGATCGCGCGACCGGCCCAGCCTTCAGTGCGCGGCGTGCGAGGCGATGAGTTCCGCCAGGTCCCGCTCCAGCAGCGCCGGATCGCCCAGTTGCAGCTCGATCACGCGGCGCAGGTGGGTCACGCTGTCCAGGTCCATGGTGCGGCACTGCAGGCCGGCCTGCCGGCCTTCGATGTGCACGATGTCGCCCGACATGGCGATGTGGTCGTTGTCAGCCGACAGCGGCACCACCAGTTGGCACGGCGCACCGCGGGGCAGGTCCGCCACCGGCACCTCGGGGCCCAGGAGCAGCAGCGCGCCCTGCAGCGACAGATCCAGCACCTGGACGCTGAAGGTTCCCAGGCCGGTGGTCAACAGCGCGGGCGCATCGAAGGCCACGCGGACATAGTGGCGGCGTTCATGGGACATTGGGTTTCCTGGAGGTGGCGGGGGCTTTGCGATGCTACTGCACGCCCATGCCGCCACCTGCCGTGGGCCGGAACTTTGGGGTCAGGTTCTACGCCATTGCCGGGTTAAGCTTGGCCGCCATGGCGCACATCACCTTTCCCCCTCCGTACCTGCCACCGGACCAAGTGGCAAGCCATCTGCGCAGCGCGGGTTATGCCGTGCTGCGGCCTGCCGACACCGCGGCCTGGATCGGTTGCCCGCTGGGCGATCTCGAAGCCCTGCACGCCGACTGGAGCGGCCTGCCGCCCGATGAATTCCTGAAGGACGGCGGGCGCTACCGGCGCCGGCGCCACGCATGCTTCGTTTCGGACGGCGACAGCGTGCAGACCGTGCCGCACCGCGCGCACTGGCAGCCGGTCGAATACAACGCGCTGCACGGCGGCATGCAGCGCTGGTTCGCGCCCATGCTGGACACCACGGTGGTGCGCCCGGCGTGGCTGCAGTTGCTGTCGGCGCTGGCGCGGGTGTCGCAGGCGGCGCTGGCCACCGAGCCCGAGCGCTGGTTCATCGAAGCGCACCAGTTCCGCATCGACACCACCGACGGCATCGGCCGTCCCACGCCCGAGGGCGCGCACCGCGACGGCGTGGACCTGGTGGCGGTTTTCCTGGTCGGGCGCGAGGGCGTGAAGGGCGGCGAGACGCGTATATTCGAAGCGTCGGGTCCCAGCGGGCAACGCTTCACGCTCAACGAGCCGTGGTCGCTGATGCTGCTGGACGATGCGCGCATGATCCACGAGACCACGCCCATTCAGCCACTGGCGCCCGGCGGGTTCCGCGACACGCTGGTCGTGACCTGCCGGCGCGGAGGCTTCCAGGACGCGATCGCACCGGGCCAAGCCACATGACTTGATGCGGATCAACGGCCCGAACGCCGGCCGCCGCGACACTCAAGCCTGAAAGCGGCCTGGCGGGCTTTCAGCCTGCCTTCGCTTCAGGCCTTGCCTGATCCATCAACCGAAAGGAGAAGTTCCTATGTTCAAGCACATCCTGCTCCCCGTGGACGGCTCGCCGACCTCGATGACGGCCGTGGCCAAGGCCGCCGGCCTCGCCAAGGCGTTCGGCTCGGCCGTGACGGCCCTCTACGTGGTGGACCCGTACCCTTTCACCGGCGTGGGCGCCGACTTTGCCTACGGCCAGTCGCAGTACCTGAGCGCCGCCACCAAGGAGGCGAACGAAGCCCTGGAAGGCGCCAAGAAGGCCCTTGAAGAAGCCGGCGTGCCAGTGACCACGGTGATCGGCGAAGGCCACGCGGTGCACGACGGCATCCTGCGTGCGCTGGAGACCACCCAGGCCGATCTGATCGTGATGGGCTCGCACGGCCGCCGCGGCCTGGAAAAGCTGGTGCTGGGCAGCGTGACGCAGCGCGTGCTGGGCGTCGTCCACGTGCCGGTGCTGGTGGTGCGCGACTGACGGATCGGCGACGCCACCGTGCGGCCATGAAAAACGGCTCCCGAGGGAGCCGTTTTTCATGGGGCGAACCGATCGGTCATTCGATCTTGGCGCCCGAGGCTTCCACGATGCCCTTCCACTTTGCGTAGTCGGACTTGAGCAGTGTCGAGAACTGCGCGGCCGACAGCGATTCGGCCTCGGCGCCCTGGGCCTGGATGGCAGCCTGCATTTCAGGCGAAGCCAGCAGCTTGTTGACCTCGGTGTTCACCGTGGTGACCACGCTGGCAGGCGTGCCGGCCGGGGCGAAGATGCCGTACCACGAGCTCACGTCGAAGCCCTTGTAGCCCGACTCGGCCACGGTGGGCACGTCCGGCAGCGAGGTGCTGCGCTTGGCCGAGGTGACGGCCAGTGGGCGAAGCTTGCCCGACTTGATCTGGCCCATCGCCGATGGCACGGAGGACACCAGCAGGTCCACGTTGCCGGCCAGCGCGTCCATCAACGCCGGGTTGGAGCCCTTGTAGGGGATGTGGCTCAGCTTGATGCCCGCGGCCTTCTCGAACAGGTCGCCGGCCAGGTGGATGGTGGTGCCGTTGCCGGGCGAGCCGTAGGTGATCTTGCCGGGTTCGGCACGGGCTGCGGCCACCACATCGGCCAGCGTCTTGAAGCGCGAGTTGGCGCCCGTCGCGATGATCACCGGGGTGTAGGCGATGTGGGCTACGGCCACCAGGTCTTTCGTGGGGTCCCACGGCAGGTTCTTGTACAGCCAGGGCGCGACGACGAGGTTGTCTTTCTGGCCCATCACGAGGTCGTAGCCGGTGGGCGCGGCCTTCACGGCTTCGGTGATGCCGATGGTGCCGCCTGCGCCCGCGCGGTTGTCGGGCACCACCGTCCAGTGGGTGACTTCGGTTAGCTTGGTGGCGACCAGGCGCGAGAGGATGTCGGTGCCGCCGCCGGGCGGGAACGGCACGATCAGGCGCACGGGCTTGGTCGGGTATGCGGCGGCCGGGGCCGCGGTTTGCGCCTGGGCGGTGGCGCCCAGCGCCAGGGCCAGCGCGGTGAAGGAAAGCAGGCTGCGGATCATCGGTTTTGTCTCCATTTTTCGAGGGGGAAATTCTGGCGAGGGCAGGCCGTCAATATATAGCCAAAAAGCCCTCCAGCGCATGATTCATGCCGGTGTTGTGCTATAAAAATAATAGCAATCGCTGCGGGGCTGTTGCTGTTGCTGGCGCGGCCGCAGGTTCAGGCGTCGCGCACGTCCGCCACCGGCGACTCGCCGAAGTCGGCGCGCTCCAGCCAGGCCAGCACGCGCGCGGCTGCCTCGGTGGGCGAGGTGAGCATGCCGCCCGATTTCAGGTTGGCGAAGTTCTGAACGTCGGGGAAGTCGGCGGGGTGCGCATCGCGCAGGTGGGCCTGCATGTCGGTGTCGATCACGCCGGGTGCCAGCGAGCATGCCTTGGCGCCGTTCGGCTTGGCCGCTTCGTCCAGCGCGAGGCAGCGGGTGAAGTGGTCCATGCCTGCCTTGGCGGCGCAATAGGCCGCCTGGGACGCCATGGCCCGGCGGCCGAGGCCGGACGAGATGTTGAGCACCTTGCGCGGCACGGGCCAGTTTTCGGTGGCGCCCAGGAAAGCGCCGCTCAATTGCATGGGCGCTTCCAGCCCTACGCGCAGCGCGTGGGCCAGGTCGGCGGGATCGCTGCCCGACAGCGGGGCGATGCGCGGCACGACGCCGGCGTTGTTGATGAGGGTGGCACTCGCATACTGCCCGGCCGGCGCGTTGGCCAGCCAGGTGCGCAGCCGGGCGGCGGCGTGCAGTCCCTGGGACAGGTCCTGCTCCCACTGCTCCAGCGTGGCGCCGGCCTGGGCGGCTTCGGCGGCCAGTTCAGCGTTGGTGGTGCGGGAGAGGGTGAGCAGCGCGTGGCCGGGCTTGAGCAGCAGGCGGGCCATGGCCAGGCCCATGCCGCGCGAGGCGCCCGTCAGGATCGTGAGGTGTTGAGGCATCCGGCGATGGTACTGCGCAGCCCGCGCGCACGGCAGAGGGGCTGTCCGAGGTGCTCCAAGTTTCCGCAGTCCAGCATGCTATCGAATGTATAGCTACTCCCCCTAGTGCTGATTGCGCTGGAGGCACGAAACGTTAAAAGGGTGCTGGCTTCGAAAACGCCATCGGCTGCCCGGTGCGCGGGTGCGTGAAAGCGACCTGGCGCGCATGCAGCAACAGGCGCGCGGCGCGGGCTTGCACCGGCGCATCGGCATACAGCGCGTCGCCCAGGATCGGGTGGCCGATGGCAGCCAGGTGCATGCGCAACTGGTGCGTGCGGCCGGTGATGGGCTGCAGTTCCACGCGGGTGGTCTGCGCGACGGGGTCGTGGGCGATTGCGTGCCATCGCGTCAGGCTGGGTTTGCCGCTGGCGGCGTCGATCACGCGCAACGGCCGGCGGTCCCAGTCGGCGGCGATCGGCAGGTCGATGGTGTGCCAGCCTTCGGCATCAGCGTCATCGTCAGCGTTGGCCGTGGCGGGCAGGCCCTGCACGACCGCTTCGTAGCGCTTGTCCACGCGCCGCTCGGCGAACGCATCGCCCAGCGCCCGCTGCGCCTGGGCGTGGCGCGCCATGAGCACGATGCCCGACGTGGCCTGGTCCAGCCGGTGCACGATCAGCGCCTCGGGCCAGCGGGCCTGGGCGCGGGCGCTCAGGCAGTCCTGCTTGTCGGGGCCGCGCCCGGGCACGCACAGCAATCCGGAGGGCTTGATCAGCACGAGCAGGTCGTCGTCGGCGAACAGGCATTCGCCATCGAACGCGCCTTGGTGCTCCGGAGGCGATGCGGCGGCGATGTAATGGCCTGCCGCCGCGGCCTCAGCTTCCATGGCCTGGCCGGGCGTCTGCACCGTCAATGCTGTCCGGGCCCTCGGCACTGCTGCCATGCACCAGCTGGTGCACGGTGGCGCAGAGTTCTTTCACGTCGTTGGGCTTGTGGATGAGGGCGCTGGCCCCTTCGGCCAGGGCCGATTGTTCGATCTCGGCCGTGACGTGGCCGGAGGCCAGGGCCACGGGAAGGTCGGGGCGGATGCGCTTGGCCTCGCGCACCAGATCGACGCCACAGTAGCCGGGCATGTTGTAGTCGGTCACCAGCAGGTCGTAGGCGGCGGGATCGGCGCGCAGGGCCTCGGTGGCCTCGTGCGGGTCGGTGAAGCCCGTCACCTGATAGCCGCGGCGGCGCAGCAGGCGGCGCACCAGAAAGACCAACGCCTCGTCGTCGTCCACGTACATGACGTGGCGCAGGCGCGCATCGGCGGGCTGGGCCGGCACAGGCGCGGCGGTGGTGGGGAGCAGCGGCACGGCCCTGGGCACCGAATCGGGCGCGATGGGAAAGTACAGCGTGAAGCGGCTGCCTTCGCCGGGTGTGCTGTGCACGTCCACCGCGCCGCTGTGCGTGCGCATCACGCCGTGCACCACGGCCAGCCCGAGGCCGGTGCCCTGGCCCACGGGCTTGGTGGTGAAGAAGGGTTCGAAGATGCGCTGCTGCGTGGCGGCGTCGATGCCCGGGCCGTTGTCCACCACGGTCAGGGCGACGTATTCGCCCAGGGGCAGGCCCAGCCGTTCGCACAGGCGCAGGTCGGGTTCGAGCGCCGAGGCTTCCACGCACACGGTGCCGCGCGCCTCGCCGATCGCGTGGATGGCGTTGGTGCACAGGTTGAGCAGCGCCTGCTCGACCTGCGTGGCATCGGCCAGCACGGGGGGCAGTTCGCCGTCCAGCCGCAGCCGCAGTTCGATGGCGGGCGGCAGTGTCACGCGCAGCAGGCGTTCGGTGTCGTGCACCGCGTCGTGCACGCTCACGGCGGTGCGCTGCGGCGGCTCGTTGCGGCTGAAGGTGAGGATCTGGCGCACCAGGTCGCGCGCCCGGCGGCCGGCCTTGTCGATCTCGTGCAGGCTCTCCAGCACGGGCGAGCCGGCGTCGCAATCGGCCTTGGCCAGTTCGACGTTGCCCAGGATGGCGCTCAGGATGTTGTTGAAGTCGTGCGCGATGCCGCCGGCCATGGTGCCCACGGCCTGCATCTTGTGCGATTCGCGCAATTGCGCTTCCAGCTCGGAGCGGTGGGCCTCGGCTTTCTTGCGGCCCGTGAGGTCGCGCGCGAAGACGGTGGTGGTCTCGCCCTCGGCATGGCGTTCGAACGACATGCTCACTTCCACGGCCAGTTCCTTGCCGCTGGCGGTGCGGGCCACCATTTCGCCCAGCACGGCCTGCGTGGTGAGCTGCGCGAACGCCAGCGCCTGGGCCGCGTCGGGCAGAAAGCGCTCCAGCGGGCTGCCCATGGCATCGGCGGTGGCGCACTGGAAGAGCGCCGCGGCAGTGGGGTTGAAGACGGTGATGCGCTGGTGCCGGTCCACGCACAGGATGGCGTCCAGCGCGGAGTTGATGACGGCCTCCAGCCGGCGCTCGCTGGCGTGCAGCTGGGCATTGCGCTCCTGCAGGGCCTGCGCGCTTTGCTGCAGGGCCTGGCGCTCGGTGAGCAGCGGGCCCTGGTCGATCACCGCGCACAAAAACTGCAGCAGCGGCGGGCCGCTTTCCTGCGGGGCCTCGATGCGGGCGATGTGCAGGTCGCCCGTGATGTTGCTGTTGCCGTTTGCAGCGCCGACCTGGAAGACCACTTCGGTGGCCTCGCTGTGGCCGTGCTCGCGCGCCTGGGCGAAGGCCTCGCGCACGCGCCCGGCATCGGCGGCGCTCACGAACGGCATCAGCGAGGTGACGGGGCGGTCGGCTTCGGTGGGCTGGAACGAGCGGTGCGCCATCGAATTGGCCTGCACCACGATGTCGTGCTCATCCAGCACCATGAGCGACAGCGGCACGCTGGCGAACAGGGTCTCGAAGCGTTCCGAGGCGCTCTCGGCCGCGGCTTGGCTGTAGCGCAGCACCTTGTTCTGCACCTCCAGCTCGGCCTGGTAGGCGCGCAGTTCGCCGATGAGTGCGGCCACGGGGCCTTCGGCCCGGTGCACGGCGGGTGCAGGGCGTTCGGGCGGGGACGGCTCGGGAGGGTTCTCCGAACCAGGGGGCAGGAGAAGCGAAAGATCAGGACGGCTCATGGGCGAGGCAGCGACGGCAGGCAGCGGCAGCGGCGCCAGCGCCGCACGGAAGGGGCTCAGTGTACGCCCGGCCCCCCGGTGCCGGCCACCCGGCGCCCTGCTGCGGGCAGTGGCAAGCCATCGCCGCGCCGCCGGCCGGCACGCTGCGGTTCAGCGGGCCGCGGTGCCCGGCGCGTCGTTCACCTGCCGCAGCGGTGTCAGCATGAAGGCCAGCGCGGCCACCACCACCAGCGCGCCGCCGCAGCCCGCGAACAATTGCGCCAGCGTGATGCCTTTCATCACCCAGCCCGTGATGGCGGCGGAGATCGGCGCCAGGCCCATGAAGATGAACATGAACAGCGCCATCGCCCGGCCGATCAGTGCCGGCGGCACCCGCTGCTGGATCCACGTGAAGATGCGCACCTGCATGAAGCCGCCCAGCAGGCCGATGGCCAGCATGAGCGCGATCCCTTGCCACAGCGCGCCGATCACGCCCATGGGCATGAACAGCAGGCCGATGGTGGCGTCGAACGCCAGCAGCGTCATGCCCAGGCTGCCCCAGCGCAGGCGCGGCAGCATGCCCGAAGCGACCATGCCCGCCAGCGTGCCGGCCCCGTGCGCGCCCACCAGCATGCCGAATGCGGCGGCGCCCAGGTGGGGCAGGCTGCTCGCCAGCACGGGCATGGCGATGTGCAGCGGGCCCATGATGAGCACCGCCACGGCGCTCCAGTAGAGAAAGCAGGTGCGCAGTTCGCGGTCGCGCCAGAAGTGGGCCAGGCCTTGCGCCACCGAGGCCAGCACTGCCGAAGGGGCGCTGCCGGGCGCGGCGGGGCCAGTGGCGCTGGTGGCACTGGTGGCACTGGTGGCACCGGCGGATGCGGCCGGCGCCGCTGGCAGCAGGCGCACCTTCGACAGCGTCCAGGCCGACAGGCCGAAGCTGAGCGCGTCGAGCCCGAAAGCCACGCCGATGCCCGGTGCGTTGGCCATGGCACCGGAACCCCCGGTGCCTGCCCCGCCGCTGCCGTCGCCGAACAAGGCGATCAGCAGTCCGGCCAGCAGCGGCCCCAGGAACATCGTGAGTTGGCGGATGCCCATGCTGATGCCGTTGGCGGCCTGCAGTTGCGCGCGCGGCACCACGTGCGGCAGCATGGCAGTGCCGGCCGGAATGCTGAACGCGGTGGCCAGGCCGATGGCCAGCGACAGCGCATAGACCATCCACAGCGTGAGCGCGCCGGCCAGCACCAGCGCGCTGAGCACGCCCAGCAAGGCCAGGTTGGCGTATTTTGTGAGCATCAGCACCTGCTTGGGCGAGTGGCGGTCCACCAGCGCGCCGCCGATCAGGATGAACAGCGCGCGCGGCACGCTCATGAGGGCCAGCACCGTCCCGAGCACGAGGGTGTCGCCGGTCATCTGCAGCACGAGCCAGGGCAGGGCGATGAGCGTGAACTGGTCGCCCAGCATGGTGAGGGCCGTGCCGCTGACCATCCAGCGGAAGTTGGAGTCCTGGAACAGTGCGGCGCGCGGGTTGTGGGGCGATGGGGTCATGGGTCGGTCCGTGGGCTGCGCAGGGGCAGCGATGGGGGCCGACTGTGAAGCCTCACGTTGCGTGAGGGTCAAGCCTTTTTTTCAGGGCGACGGCGCCAGGGCCTGCAGGCGGGGCACGGCGTGCAGATAGTTGCGAACGGGCTCGCTCAACGGAGAGCCGGCACGCAGCAGGGGCTCGCTGGCCGATGCGCGAATGAGCTTGGCGCGCAGCGCAGCGTCGTTGCGGCAGAGGGTGCCGAACAGGCTGTCCCAGTGCTGGGCGGCGTGTTGTGCGCGGGGATGGCCCGGTGGAATGCCCTGGTCCAGCAGTTGCTGCACTTCCCGCTCCAGTTGCTGCCATTGCGTGTGGTGCACGTGGCCCAGTTGGCGCAGGTCGTCGCGGTCCATGTAGCGCAGCAGCAGGTCCATGCGCAGTTGGATGGCGGATTCGATGTACCGGATCATGTCGCCCGGCGGGGCGTGGTTGCGGCCCTGGGTGCTGGGTTCGGTGCGGAACATGTGGCCCCAGCGTTCCAGCAGGTCCACGTCGCCGCCCATCCAGTGCAGCATCAGCGCCATCCAGCGGTAGGCCAGCGATTGCACCGTGGGCGTGTCGATCGGCAGGCTTTCGTCCATGGCCTGCAGTACCTGGTCCTTGACGATCAGCCAGTCGGCCTCGATGCGGTTCCAGCTGGAGAAGATGTGCTTGAGTTCGGCCGCGCTGAAGTACTTGCCGTAGGTGGTCATCAGCGCCAACGCCTGCAGCCAGTTGCCCATGTCGGGCTCGGTGCCGGCCACCAGCCCGTCGCGCAGCAGCCAAAGCCTCCCGCGCAGCTCGGTGGCCCGCGCGATCTGCTGGTCGAGCGACCGGATCTGCTGCCCGATGATGTGCTCGGGCGCCATGCCGTCGCCCTGCAGGAGGGCCGCGATGTCGCTGAGCGGCAGGCCCATCTGGCGCAGCGTTTGAATGCCGTGCAGCCGCTGCACGTCGGACTGGCTGTAGAGGCGGTATCCCGCCTCGGACCGGCCCGAGGGCTTGAGCAGGCCCACCTCGTCGTAATGGTGCAGGGTGCGCACCGTGAGGCCGGTGCGCCGGGCCAGCTCGCCGACCTTGAGCAGCATGGGTGGCTGGGGCCCTGCGGCGTATCAGCGGACCGAGATCAGCTCGATTTCGAAGTTGAGCGTGGCGTTGGGCGGAATCACGCCGCCTGCGCCGCGGTCGCCATAGGCGATGGCCGGTGGGCAGGTCAGCTTGGCCTTGCCGCCGGGCTTCATGCGCTGCACGCCTTCGGTCCAGCAGGGAATGACGCGGTTCAGCGGAAATTCGGTGGGCTCGCCGCGCTTGTAGGAGCTGTCGAATTCCTTGCCGTCCGGCAGCGTGCCCTTGTAATGCACCTTCACGGTGTCCGTGGCCTTGGGCGACGTGCCCGTGCCTTCCTTCAGCGATTCATAGACCAGTCCGCTGGCCGTGGTGACGGGCTTGGCGGTTTGCGCCAGGGCAGCGGCGGGGGCGATCACGGCGCTGGCGAGCAGCAGGCACAGGATTTTGCGCAAAGGGTTCTCCTTGGGGTGGTTCGGTCAGCCCGCGATCTTAGCCCCGTGTCAGCGCCGTGAATCTCCTGCTTCGGTCGTCGCGCACGCCGGTCCAATAAAACCAAAGCCTGCAGGCGCCGGAGCGTTCTGCAGGCTTTGCCGGCGTTTCAAGGCCGGGTGCGGGTCAGGCGTAGTCGCTCACGGGAATGCAGCTGCACGACAGGTTGCGGTCGCCCCAGACGTTGTCCACCCGGCCCACGGGCGACCAGTATTTGCCGCTGCGCAGGGCGGCCACGGGGTAGGCCGCCGTCTCGCGGGCGTAGGGGCGCGTCCATTCCTCGGTCAGCAGGCTTTCGGCCGTGTGGGGCGCGTGCTTGAGCGGGTTGTTGTCCTGCGGCCAGGTGCCGGCTTCGATCTGGCGGATCTCTTCGCGGATGGCGATCATCGCGTCGATGAAGCGGTCCAGCTCGGACAGCGTCTCGCTCTCGGTGGGCTCCACCATCAGCGTGTTGGGCACCGGGAACGACAGCGTGGGCGCATGAAAGCCGTAGTCGATCAAACGCTTGGCCACGTCTTCCGCCATCACGCCGCTGGTTTCCTTCAGGCCCCGCAGATCCAGAATGCACTCGTGGGCCACATGGCCGTTGGCGCTCGCGTACAGCGTGGGGTAATGGTCCTTCAGCCGCGCGCTGATGTAGTTGGCCGACAGGATCGCCGTCTCGGTGGCGGCCTGCAGGCCTTCGGCACCCATCATGCGGATGTACATCCAGCTGATCGGCAGCACGGCCGCATTGCCCAGCGGGGCCGAGCTGACCGCGCCCACGCCGTTGGCGCCGGCATCCGGTCCGGCCCCCAGGGCGCCTTGCCCGGCCGCCGTGCGGTGGCCCGGCAGGAAGGGCACGAGGTCCGCCACCACGCACACGGGGCCCACGCCGGGGCCGCCGCCGCCGTGCGGAATGCAGAAGGTCTTGTGCAGGTTCAGGTGGCTCACGTCGCCGCCGAACTCGCCGGGCGCCGCCACGCCGACCAGGGCGTTCATGTTGGCGCCGTCCACGTACACGCGCCCGCCGTGCTGGTGCACCAGGGTGCAGAGTTCCTTCACCTGCGTTTCGAACACGCCGTGCGTGCTGGGGTAGGTGATCATCACGCAGGCCAGGTGCGCGCTGTGCTGCTCGCACTTGGCGCGCAGGTCGTCCAGATCGACGTTGCCGTTGGCATCGCAGGCCGTCACCACCACCTGCATGCCCACCATCTGGGCACTGGCCGGGTTGGTGCCGTGCGCGCTGCTGGGGATCAGGCAGATGTTGCGGTGGCCGGCGCCCTGCGCCGCGTGATAGGCCTTGATGGCCAGCAGGCCGGCGTATTCACCCTGCGAACCGGCGTTGGGCTGCAGGCTGATGCCGGCGTAGCCCGTGGCCTCGCACAGCCAGGCGCGCAGTTGCTCGTCGAGCAGGCGGTAGCCCTGCTGCTGCTCGGCGGGTGCGAAGGGGTGCACGTCGGCGAATTCAGGCCAGGTGATCGGGATCATCTCGCTCGTCGCGTTCAGCTTCATGGTGCAGCTGCCCAGCGGGATCATGGTGCGGTCCAGCGCCAGGTCCTTGTCGGACAGCTGGCGGATGTAGCGCAGCATGCCGGTCTCGGAATGGTGGGTGTTGAACACCGGGTGCGTGAGGAAGGCGCTGGTGCGGCGCAGCGCGGTGGGAATCAGCGGTTCCACGCCCTTTTCGAACGCGGCGAAGCCCGGCAGCGCCTGGCCGTCCTTGGCGAAGATCTTCCACAGCAGCTCGACATCGGCGCGCGTGGTGGTCTCATCCAGCGTGATGCACAGGTACTCTTCGAAGTAGATTCGCAGGTTGGCGCCCATGGATACTGCGCGGGCAGCTATCGTTTTGGTAGCACTGCCCGTGTGCAACGACAGCGTGTCGAAGCTGCCGTGCTGGCGCAGCGGCGCGCCCAGTTGTTCCAGCCCCTTGGCCAGGATGGCGGTGTACGCGGCCACCCGCTGCGCGATGCGCGTCAGGCCCTGGGGGCCGTGGTACACGGCGTACATGCTGGCCACCACGGCCGGCAGCACCTGGGCCGTGCAGATGTTGGAGGTGGCTTTCTCGCGGCGGATGTGCTGCTCGCGCGTCTGCAGCGCCAGGCGGTAGGCGGGCTTGCCGTGCACGTCCACGCTCACGCCGACCAGGCGGCCGGGCAGCGAGCGCTTGTATTCGTCGCGGCAGGCCATGAAGGCGGCGTGCGGGCCGCCGGCGCCCATCGGCATGCCGAAGCGCTGGGTCGTGCCCACCACGATGTCGGCGCCCCATTCGCCGGGCGGCGTGATCAGCGTCAGGGCCAGCAGATCGGCGGCGGCGATGAAGGCCGCGCCTTTGGCGTGGGCCTTGGCGGCATCGGCCGCCAGATCATCGATGCGGCCGCTGGTGGCGGGGTACTGCGCCAGCACGGCGAAATATTCGCCGTCCAGCGCGGTGTTCCATTCTTCGAGCGAGTTGGCCAGCACCACTTCGATGCCCAGCGGCGCGGCGCGCGTCTGGATCACTTCGATGGTCTGCGGGTGCGCATCGCCGGCGACGACGAAGCGCGCGCTTTTCGACTTGACCGAGCGCTTGGCCAGCGTCATGGCTTCGGCCGCGGCGGTGGCCTCGTCCAGCATCGACGCGTTGGCGATGGGCATGGCCGTCAGGTCGCACACCATGGTCTGGAAGTTGACCAGCGCCTCCATGCGCCCCTGCGAGATTTCGGCCTGGTAGGGCGTGTAGGCCGTGTACCAGGCGGGGTTCTCCAGGATGTTGCGCAGGATGACGCCCGGCGTGTGCGTGCCGTGGTAGCCCTGTCCGATGAAGCTGCGCAGCACCTTGTTCTGCGCGGCGATCGCCTTCAGCTCGGCCAGCGCGGCGGCTTCGGTGGTCGCGGGCGGCAGGTCCATGGCCCGGCTGCGCGCAATGGAGCGCGGCACGATGCTGTCCACCAGCGCGCGGCGCGAGGCCTCGCCGATGGCGGAGAGCATGTGCTGTTCGTCCGCCTCGTCGATGCCGATGTGGCGGGGCAGGAACTCGGTGGCGTTTTCAAGCGCGCCAAGCGGCAGGGCGGATTGCATCAGCATGGGAGAGGACCGTGGACGGAGAAAAAGGAAAGGAAGAGAAGAAGGCTCAGGCGTTCTTGGCGAAATCGGTGTAGGCCGTTTCGTCCATCAGGCCGGACAGCTGCGCCGGCTCGGAGAGCTTGACCTTGAAGAACCAGCCGGCGTTGAGCGGGTCGGAATTGGCCAGCGACGGGTCGGCGCGCAAGGCTTCGTTCACCTCGACGATTTCGCCCGACACGGGCATGTACACATCGGCGGCAGCCTTCACGGACTCGACCACGCCGGCCACTTCGCCCTGCGCGAAAGTCTTGCCGACTTCGGGCAGGTCCACGAACACCACGTCGCCCAGCGCGTCCTGCGCATGGACGGTGATGCCGACCACGGCAGCGCCGGCATCGGCAGCGTTGATCCACTCGTGGTCGCGGGAGTATTGAACGGTCATGGGGAAGCTCCTGAAAAGGTGAAAAAAGTAGGAATCTGGAATGTAGCCGCGGCCACTGCCCGGGTGGGCGGCGCTGCGGCTGCGAGCGTGAGGACGCTCAGCCGCGGTAGTAGCGCGGCGGCACGAACGGCATCGCGCACACCTGCATCGGCACCGGTTTGCCGCGCACGATGGCCTGCACGCGCGTGCCGATGGCGGCGAGCGCAGGCGGCACGTAAGCCATGGCGATGGGCTGGTTCACGCTCGGGCCCAGCAGGCCGCTGGTGACCTCGCCCAGGGACTCACCCTCGGCGCTCTGCAGCGGCGTGTGTTCGCGCACGGGCACGCGCTCCAGCGCGGTCAGGCCCACGCGCTTGCGGGGCAGGGTGGCCGGCTCGTCGATCTGCGCCAGCACCTTCGCTGCGCCGGGGAATCCGCCCGCGCGCGCACCGCCCGTGCGGCGCACTTTCTGGATGGCCCAGTTCAGGCCGGCCTCGGGGGGCGTGGTGGTGGCGTCGATGTCGTTGCCGTACAGGCAGAGGCCGGCTTCCAGCCGCAGCGAGTTGCGGGCGCCGAGGCCGATGGGCTTCACCTCGGGCTGCGCCAGCAGGGCGCGGGCCAGCGATTCGGCCTGGGCGGCGGGCACCGAAATCTCGAAACCGTCTTCGCCCGTGTAGCCGCTGCGGGTCACGAAGGCGTCGCAGCCGGCGATGCTGAAGCTTGCGCCGGTCATGAACACGAGTTGCTCGACGCCGGGCGCCAGGCGCGACAGGGCAGCGACGGCCCCAGGGCCCTGCAGCGCGAGCAAGGCGTGCTCGGGCATGGGAAGGACTTCGCAGCGCTGGCCGATGCGGGCCTCGATGTGCGCGATGTCGCCCACCTTGCAGGCGCCGTTCACGATGACGAAGATGTCATCGTCTGCCCGCTTGATGAACATCAGGTCGTCGATGATGCCGCCGTCTTCGTTCAGCAGCAGGCCGTAGCGCTGCTTGCCCACGGGCAGGTCGATCACGTCCACTGGAATCAGGGTTTCGAAGGCCGCAGCGGCGTCGGCTCCCACCAGGCGCAACTGGCCCATGTGCGAGACGTCGAACAACCCTGCGGCCTGGCGCGTGTGCAGGTGTTCGGCCATCAGGCCGGCGGGGTACTGCACGGGCATGGAATAGCCGGCGAACGGCACCATGCGGGCGCCCAGTTCGAGGTGCAGCGCATTCAGCGGGGTGGTAAGCAGGGGGGCGTCGTCGATGGACATGGCGGTCTCCAGCAAGGGCAAATCGGAACGCGGCCCCATGGCCACGCATTTGCCCCGCTGTCCGCTTTACCTGAGAGATTCACCCACGTGCCATGGCGGCGCGGGGGCTTGCTCCTTCGGTGGGCCCGCGCATGCGGCGGACCTCTCTCCAGCAAGGGGAACGCCCGCATCCCTGCGGGCGTTTTGCCAGTCCTTTTGCCTGAGCGTTCGGGGTCACCCTGCGCCTTCGGCGGCGCCGGCCATCCCTTGGGACTGCGGCGCTCTCTCCTGACCGGGCGCATTCTAACTGCAGCGCCGGTGGGCCTTGCGCAAACCGATCCGGTTGGAGGGTGCTTTGCAGTGCCTTTGCCAAGTGCCCCGGCGAACGGTAATCCGCCAGGGCCCTGCCAGTTTCGTGCGCCCCGGTAAGGGCGCCTTGATGGAGAGAGTGTGCGCTCCGCGCGCTGGATGGATTTGCTGAATTTCTCCAAAAATTGCCTTAATGCAGAAAAATCTTCTGCCAAATTGATTTTTGAAGAACAATGCGGCGCATGGACCGTCTTGACAGAAAAATCCTCTCCGTCCTTCAGGCCGACGCGCGGGCGAGCCTGCAGGAGATCGGCAACGCCGTGGGGCTCAGCCCGTCGCCCTGCTGGGGCCGCATCAAGAAGATGGAAGAGGCGGGCGTGATTGAGGGCTACACCGTTCGCCTCAACCCCAAGGCGCTCGACCTGAACGACACGGTGCTCGTGCAGGTCACGCTGGACAGCCATTCCGACAACACGCTGGAGAAGTTCGGCGAAATGCTGGCGAGCATTCCCGAGGTGATCGAAGCGCACCTCGTCTCGGGCGACTACGACTATCTGCTGCGCGTGGTGGTCAAGGACACGCGGGACTACGAGCGCCTGCTGCGCGAGAAGCTCTACAAGATCAAAGGCATCCGCCACAGCCGCTCGAGCTTCGTGCTGCGCACGCTCAAGCGGGCCGATCTGCCCCTATTCGCACAGTAAGAGGTCGCGCGCTCGCTCTTGATGCGTCCCGGTGCAGGCAGGCACGGTTCAAGGAGGAAAGTGCCGCCTGCCGGCGTCTTGATTGCCTGACTTGCTATTAATTTGGGAGCGTTCTGGCCTGTTGCCTGTTGCCTGTTGCCTGTTGCCTGTGGCGTGTCAGGCGGCGATGCGAACGCTGCCATCCTCGTCCTGCGGGACCCAGACGATGCGGTCCATGTCCACACCCATCGCACGCGCCTGGGCCAGCAGACGGGGCCGCACGCCGCGGGGCAGCGTCGGGGCGCGCGAAAGAATCCACAGGTAATCCAGGCTCGCGCCCACGACCATGGCCCAGCGGTAGTCCTCGTCCAGGGCCACCACGTGGTAGCCGCCGTAGAACGGGCCGAAGAACGACACCTTCAGCGAGGCCTTGTCGGGACTGCCGGTGAACACCGCCCGGCCGCGCGCTTCGCGCCACCGCTTGCGGGCGGGGTCGAAGCCGCGGTTGAGCACCTGCACCGAGCCATCGGGCCCCCGGCTGTAGTGGGCGCTGGTCTGGACCAATCCCTTTTCGAAGCGGTGGTCGATGCGGGCCAGTTCGTACCAGTGCCCGGCATATCGATCCACGTTGAAATCCTCCACCACCTCGATGCCGCGCGGCGCCCGCACGGAGGCACTGGCCGAATAGGCCAGCGCTGCTCCCACGGCGGCTGCTCCCAGGGCCAGGGGCCAGAGCGGCGGGCGACGGTGGGTGCGATAGCGTGGGGCGGGGGAACGGGCCATGGGGTCTCCTGCTTCGATGGCGAATGTGGGTTCAGCACCGCGCTGCATGTGCGGCGCGGCAAGGCCCGACAGTCTCGCCCGCGAGGCATGGCGGTGCTGTAGGTGCGTTCCTGCAATGCCCGTCGGAAACGCAACGAAAAAGGGCCTGCATCGCAGGCCCTTCGGGGTGCCCTTTTACACGGGCGGTGGAGGCATCACATGCCCGAGTAGTTCGGTCCGCCGCCGCCCTCCGGCGTGACCCAGACGATGTTCTGGGTCGGGTCCTTGATGTCGCAGGTCTTGCAGTGCACGCAGTTCTGCGCGTTGATCTGCAGGCGCTGGGCATCGCCGCCCTTCGACTCGTCGGGCACGAACTCATACACCGCGGCCGGGCAGTAGCGCGCCTCGGGGCCCGCGTACTTGGCGAGGTTGATGTTGACCGGCACGCTCGGGTCCTTGAGCGTCAGATGCGCCGGCTGGTTCTCGGCATGGTTGGTGTTGCTGATGAACACGCTGGACAGCCTGTCGAAGGTGAGATTGCCGTCGGGCTTGGGGTACACGATGGGCTTGCACTCGGCCGCGGGCTTCAGGTAGGCATGGTCGGGCTTGTCGCGGTGCAGCGTCCAGGGAATGTTGCCCTTGAGCACGAACTGCTCGATGCCGTTCATGACCGTCGCGGTAGCCAAGCCCTTCTTGAACCAGGCCTTGAAGTTGCGCGCCTTGTTCAGTTCGGTGTAGAGCCAGCTCTTTTCGAACGCCTCGGGGTAGGCCGTGAGTTCATCGTGCTGGCGACCGGCGTGCACGGCGTCGTACGCGGCTTCGGCGGCGAGCATGCCGGTCTTGATGGCCGCATGGCTGCCCTTGATGCGGCTGGTGTTGAGGTAGCCGGCCTCGCAGCCCACGAGCGCGCCGCCGGGGAACACGGTTTTGGGCAGCGACAGCAGGCCGCCGGCCGTGATGGCGCGTGCGCCGTAGCCGATGCGCTTGGCCGGCTTGATGCCCTTGGACTCGTCGCCCTCCAGGTACCAGCGGATGTTGGGGTGCGTCTTCCAGCGCTGGAATTCCTCGAACGGGCTCAGGTAGGGATTGGAGTAATCCAGCCCGGTAATGAAACCCAGCGTGACCTTGTTGTCTTCGGTGTGGTACAGGAACGCGCCGCCGTAGGTGTCGCTGTCCATCGGCCAGCCGGCGGTGTGCAGCACGAAGCCGGGCTGGTGGCGCTTGGGGTCGATTTCCCAGAGTTCTTTCACCCCGAGACCATAGGTCTGCGGATCGCGCCCCTCGTCGAGCTTGAAGCGGCTGATGAGCTGGCGGCCCAGGTGGCCGCGCGCGCCTTCGGCAAAAATCGTGTACTTGGCGTGCAGTTCCATGCCCAGCTGGAAGTCGCCGGTGAGTTCGCCTTCCTTGCTCACGCCCAGGTTGCCGGTGGCCACGCCCTTGACGGAGCCGTCTTCGTTGTAGAGCACCTCGGCGGCCGGAAAGCCCGGGAAGATTTCCACGCCCAGGTTCTCCGCCTGGGTGCTGAGCCAGCGCACCACGTTGCCCAGGCTCACGATGTAGTTGCCGTGGTTCTGAAAGCACTGCGGCAGCAGGAAGTTGGGGGTGCGCCAGGACGACTTCTCGCCCAGGAAGATCATCGCGTCATCGGTCACGGGCTGGTTGAGCGGGGCGCCGAGTTCCTTCCAGTTCGGGATGAGCTCGGTCAGGGCCTTGGGGTCCATGATCGCGCCCGAGAGAATGTGCGCACCGGGCTCCGAGCCCTTTTCCAGCACCACGACCGAAATGTCCTGGCCTTTTTCGGTGGCCAATTGCTTGAGGCGGATGGCCGTGGCCAGGCCGCCGGGACCTCCGCCGACGACCACCACGTCGTATTCCATGGCTTCGCGGGGGCCGTGTTGGGCGAGGATTTCTTCGTTCGTCATGGGCGTCTCGTGGTGGTTTGATAATGGGTGATCCGGTGTGGGCGCTAGGCCTGCGCTCCTTCCGCCGATCGGACGATTGTATTCACGGAAAATCGACAATCGAACGATCGTTCTATTTTCTGACAAGAGAGACATCCCATGGCTTACAGCATCGATTTGGAAGGGCGCGTCGCGTTCGTGACCGGGGCATCGAGCGGTCTCGGCGCGCAGTTCGCGCGCACCCTGGCCGCAGCGGGCGCGGGCGTGGTGCTGGCCAGCCGGCGCGTGGAAAAGCTGAAGGAGCTGCGCGCGCGCATCGAAGGTGAAGGCGGCGATGCCCATGTCATCGAACTCGACGTGACCGACCACGATTCCATCAAGGCCGCCGTGGCCCATGCGGAAACCAAGATGGGCTCCATCGACATCCTGGTGAACAACTCGGGCGTCTCCACCACCCAGCGCATCCAGGACGTGACGCCGGACGATTTCGATTTCATCTTCGACACCAACGTGAAGGGCGCTTTCTTCGTGGCGCAAGAGGTCGGCAAGCGCATGCTGGCCCGCTCGCGCGGAGCGGCACCGGGCAGCTTCACGGGCGGGCGCATCATCAACATCGCCTCGATGGCGGGCCTCAAGGTGCTGCCGCAGATCGGCGCGTATTGCATGAGCAAGGCCGCCGTGGTGCACATGACGCGCGCCATGGCGCTCGAATGGGGGCGCTTCGGCATCACGGTGAACGCGCTGTGCCCGGGCTACATCGACACCGAAATCAACCACCACCACTGGCAGACCGAGCAGGGCAAGAAGCTGATGGACATGCTGCCGCGCAAGCGGGTAGGCCAGCCCAAGGATCTGGACGCGCTCATCGTCATGCTGGCCAGCGACCAGAGCCACTTCGTGAACGGCGCCGTGATCGCGGCCGACGACGGCTTCGCGGTCTGACCCCCGGCCGATGCTGAGCGGGATTCTGGCGGGGCTCGCCGCAGGCGCGCTCTGGGGACTGGTGTTCGTCGCGCCGCACATGGCGGCCGGGTTCGCCTCGGTGGACCTGACGGCCGGGCGCTTCGTCGCCTACGGCGCAGTGGCCGTGGGCATGCTGCTGTGGGGCCTGCGGCCGGGGCAGCGCGCCCGCGTGCGCTGGCCCACGGCGGCGCAGGCCGCCTCGGCACTGGGGCTGAGCGTGCTCGGCTTTACCGGCTATTACCTGCTGCTGGTGCTCGCGATCCGCGATGCGGGGGTGGAGATGCCGGCGCTCATCATCGGCACCATTCCCGTGTGGGTCATGCTCCTGGGCAAACCGAAGGGCCTGCGCTGGGCGGCGCTTGTGCCGGGCCTGGCGCTCACCGTGGCCGGCCTGGGGCTGATGGGCTGGGCGCCGCACAGCGGCGGGGACGCTGCCGTGGCCGGTGCCAGCGTTTATTGGCGCGGCATCGGCATTGCGCTGGTGGCGCTGGTCTTCTGGACCGCCTTCGCCATCCTCAATTCGGCTTGGCTGCAGCGCCATCCGGAGGTGGGTGCGACGCAATGGGCCAACTGGTTGGGGGTGGCCACCGGCCTTGGCGGCCTGCTGCTATGGTGCTTGAAGGGCACGCCGGTCGCCACCCTGGCGGCGCAGCCAGGTTTCGGCACCTTCGTGCTGGTGTGCCTGGCCATCGGCTTCGGCGCGAGCTGGCTCGCCACTATTCTCTGGAACCTGGCCAGCCAGCGCCTTTCGGCCAGCCTGTGCGGGCAGTTGATCGTGAGCGAAACGCTGTTTGCGCTCGTGTATTCGTTCGCCTGGAACGGCCATTGGCCCGCGCCCGCGCAATGGGCGGCGTGCGTGCTTTTCACCCTCGGAATCCTGGCATCCATTCAAGCGCACCGATAACGCTCGCTGCCTTTCAAAAATATAAGCACCAGTACCGATGGCTTATGAGTGGCGCTTATGGCGTTGCTCTGAATTGGTATAAATAAGTTACATTTTTCGAAAAATTTGCCCGATAGACTGGTTAATAAAACATTAATCGGGAGGTGGCAATGGGCCTGCACACGTGGCAGCGGGAGATTTCGGAACGGTTTTTGAGCGAAACCTGTAAGCAGCGCATCTTCAAGAAAATCAGTTCCGCGGCCATGGATCTGGGGTTCGAGCGTTGCGCTTATACCCTCTACATTCCAGTGCCTGTTTCTCGGCCGCAGATCTACCGGGTGGACGATTTTCCCGAGGAGTGGCGGCAAAGATATTCCTATGCCGGCTATCACCAGATCGACCCGTGCGTCGCGCACTGCCGCAAGTCCGAGCGGCCAGTGGTCTGGAGCGACGAATTGTTCGCGCCCGCACCGCAACTTTGGCGAGAAGCGCAATCCTTCGGCCTGCGGGTGGGCTGGTCGCAAGCCAACCAGCATTCAAGCGGGTTGCGCGGGGTGTTGACCCTCGTGCGTTCGTCGGTGCCGCTGGCCGAAGCAGAGCTCAAGGCCAGCGAACCGCGGATGTCGTACCTGGCAAGTGCCTCCTACGAAGCCATGGGCCGGGCGATCAAGGCGATCCATGGCACGGATCGGAAATCGTTCCTCACCCTGCGCGAGGTCGAGATCCTCAAATGGACGGCGGACGGCAAAACCACGGGGGATATCGCCCAGATTCTGGAAGTCTCCGAAAACACCGTGAAATTCCACCTGAAAAATGCCACCGCCAAATTGCAGTCACCCAACAAGACCGCAGCTGTGGTAAAGGCAGCGGTTTTGGGATGGCTGCATTGATGAATGCAGGTGACATAAAGAAAAGAACGGGGTAAATGGCGAAATGCATTTACGCGATATGTAATAAAGAGAGACGAAATGACGGTGAGTCATTTGCATTGCTATTTTTTCGATAGCGGTGCAACCATGTTTAGCGGAGGATTTTCACCATCCGAGCCATTCGGTTGCATGGGCAGCATCGGGAATATTCATCGCACCCATAGCCAAACCCCCCTTGTTGCAGACATTCCGCCACGTGGATCATTCGCTTCCCTTAACGATCCGGAGTGGAGTTTTCATGGCAACCCAAAAAATCGTCGCCGCAGCCTTGCTGCTGCAAGGCGTACTGGCACCGGCTGCCTTTGCGCAGTCGGCCCTCACGCGCGACAACGGCGCCCTCGTCGGCGACAACCAGAATTCGCAGACGGCAGGACCTGACGGCCCCACCTTGCTGCAGGACGTGCAGCTGATCCAGAAGCTGCAGCGCTTCGACCGTGAACGCATTCCGGAGCGGGTCGTGCACGCGCGTGGCACCGGAGTGCGCGGCGAGTTCGTGGCGACGGAAGACCTGTCGTCGCTGACCAAGGCCAAGGTGTTCAGCGCTGGCGAGCGCACCCCCGTGTTCGTGCGGTTCTCTTCCGTGGTGCACGGCAACCATTCCCCCGAGACGCTGCGCGACCCCCGCGGCTTTGCCACCAAGTTCTATACGAGCCAGGGCAACTGGGATCTGGTCGGCAACAACTTCCCGACCTTCTTCATCCGCGACGCCATCAAGTTTCCCGACATGGTGCATGCGTTCAAGCCGGATCCGCGTACCAACCTGGACGACGATTCGCGCCGTTTCGACTTCTTCTCGCACGTGCCGGAAGCCACCCGCACGCTCACGCTGCTGTATTCGAACGAGGGCACGCCCGCCGGCTACCGGTTCATGGACGGCAACGGTGTGCACGCCTACAAGCTGGTCAACGGCCAGGGCCAGGTGCACTACGTCAAGTTCCACTGGAAGAGCCTGCAGGGCTTGAAGAACCTCGATCCGCAGCAGGTCGCTGCCGTTCAGGCCAAGGACTACAGCCACATGACCAACGACCTGGTCAACGCGATCAAGCAGGGCGACTTCCCGAAATGGGATCTGTACGTGCAGGTGCTCAGGCCTGAAGAATTGGCCAGGTTCGACTTCAACCCGCTGGACGCCACCAAGATCTGGCCCGATGTGCCCGAGCGCAAGGTCGGCCAGATGGTGCTGAACAAGAACGTGGACAACTTCTTCCAGGAAACCGAGCAGGTGGCCATGGCCCCGGCCAACGTGGTGCCCGGCATCGAGCCGTCCGAAGACCGCCTGCTGCAGGGCCGCGTGTTCTCGTATGCCGATACGCAGCTCTACCGCATCGGCACCAACGGCCTGAGCCTGCCGGTGAACCGCCCCCGCGTGGCCGTGAACAACGGCAACCAGGACGGCACGTCGAACGCTGGCCAGACGACCAGCGGCGTGAACTATGAACCCAGCCGCCTGGAACCCCGCCCGCAAGACCCCGCCGCCCGCTACAGCCAGCTGCCCCTGACCGGCACCACCCAGCAGGCCAAGATCGGCAAGGAGCAGAACTTCAAGCAGGCTGGCGATCTGTACCGCAGCTACGGCAAGAAGGACCGCCAGGACCTGATCCAGAGCTTCGGCGAATCGCTGGCGGGCACCGATGCGGAGAGCAAGCACATCATCCTGTCGTTCCTGTACAAGGCCGATCCTGAGTACGGCACGGGTGTGGCCCGCGTCGCCAAGGGTGACCTGGCGCGGGTGAAGCAACTGGCTTCCGCGCTGCAGGACTGATCCACCACCCAGCGGCCGCGACTCCGGGGCGGGCTCGCAGAGCCCCATGTCGCTGGCGTCGCAAGACGATCGCCGGGCCGCAGGCCCCTCGGCCAGCGGCCCGGCGCAACGCTTTTGAAGGAGAACACGGGCATGCCAGTTCAACCATTGCGCCAGCACATCATGGCCGTGCTGTGCGTGGCGGCTTTCGGCGCCGCCGGCGCGGCGCCCACGGATGCGCGGGTCGCAGCGAGTGCCCCGGCGGCTGTTGCGGCATCAGCCGCTGGATACGCGCCAACGGCCCCCGCGCCGGCCACCACCACCAACGACCCGGCGCAGATCCAGCAGCAGCTGCGCCGTTATTTCTTCGAGGCGGCGCGCGACGGGCGCGGCGAGATGCTCGCCGAGTTCATTACGGCGCGCTACGACCTGAACGTGCGGGACGACAAAGGCTACACCGCGCTCATCCTGGCGGCCTACCACGGGCACCGCGAAGCGGTGGAGCAGTTGCTGAAGGCCGGTGCCGATCCGTGCGTGCAGGACTTGCGCGGCAACACGGCGCTGATGGGTGCCATCTTCAAGGGCGAGGTGGCGATTGCCCGGCGCCTGGTGCAGGCCGATTGCGCGCCCGACCAGCGCAACAACGCCGGACAGACCGCCGCCATGTACGCGGCCCTGTTCCAACGCACCGAACTGCTGCAGGCGCTGGCGGCCAAGGGGGCCGACCTGGGCGCGAAGGACGCGCAGGGCAACGATGTGTCGCAACTGCAGCGCGGCGAATTCTCAGCGGCGCCGGTGCGGTGACGGCATGGTGATGGGGCGGTGATGGATCGCCAGGGAAGGCCTTGTGGCCAAATCTGCCTCCAGCGCAATAACCACTAGGGTGTATTGCTATGAAAGTAATAGCAATTGGAGCAATCGGTTTTCAGCTGCGTGATACCACGCGAAAGCGTGCGGCGTTCGACGAAAGCCATTGCTGGGCCAGCGCCGCCGCCGTGGGCTGGGCATGCTCCTGGTCGGGGTGGAAGTCGCGGCGCAGGTAGCGCACGAGCGCCGGCAGCGTGCGCCAGGCCACGCCGTCGCGGCCCCAGAAGAACCGCAGCGCGCTCCAGGCCGTGGACGGGCGCCAGAGCGTGCCGTCCCGGTGCAGGTTGATCGCCGTCTGGCGCATCGCATCGACCATGAACACCAGTCCCACGTAAACGTACCAGCGCACCCGCCAGGCATTGCTGCCGCCCACCGCGCGGTACAGGTCGAAGGCCACGGCGCGGTGTTCCGTCTCTTCGGCGGCGTGCCAGCGCCACACGGTCTGCAGCGTGGCGTCGGCACCGTCGAGCCACCGCGCGTGGCGCAGGGTGCCGTCCGCCAGCAGGGCCGTGAAATGCTCGTACGCGCAGGTGACTGCCAGCGCATGCAAAGGATTGGACGTGCGCTCGTGCAGACGGGCGATGCGTTGGCGTGCCCAGTGCTGCCAGCGGTTTTGCAGGCCCTGTCGCTCCAGCTCGGCGTTGTAGAGCCCGTGGATGTGCCGGTGCGTCGCCTCTTGCCCGATGAAGCCGCGCAGCATCGCCTGGATCTCGGCCGCTTGAGCGCCGCCAGGATCGGGCAGCAGCGGCGCCGCGCCGCGCACCGAATCGATGAAGAACTGTTCGCCCACCGGAAAGCTCATCGACAGCGCATTGAAGAACTGCGTGCGAAACGCATCGCCGCCGTGCCAGTGGCGGGCAAAGCCCTGCTGCAGATCCACCTCGAGCTTGCGCACGGGCAATTGGGTGGCGCTGGGGGCCGCCGTGGTGGTGGTTTGGTCAGGGGAGGGGGGCATCGTCATGGGCATGGATCGCGGCTTTCAAAGACGGCAGGTGCCGGCGTGGTGGCCGGAGCGGCGTTTCTGAGAATTATTCAGTTTTGGGCCGCCAGCGCTACTCGCCTAACGCTCAGGTTTTGAAGCGGGCAGGGCGCAGGGCGGCAAAAGCGCTGCTGCCTCTGAAAATGCGCCATCCTCACCCTGAACTCGGTGCAGGCATTGCGGTTTTGGAGGGCAGCTGCTCAGGTTCACGACGAGCCGCTGCCGCCGGGGTGACAGCCATCGCGCGCCGTGCCCGGGCCGGTGCGATACGCTGTGCAGCTCTTCCCTGTTCTTAGCGCCGGGCGGCCTGCACGCCATCGTTGTCCGGCAATCTGGCAACCCTCAAGGCAACCGATGAAGATCGAAATTCCCGAAGCCAAGAAACTCGTGCATTCGATGCGCTTCCCTGTGCGGTGGGGCGACATGGACGCCATGGGCCATGTGAACAACACCGTCTATTTCCGTTATCTGGAGACGGCCCGCATCGACTGGATGGTGTCGGCTGGCTGCAACCCCGATCCACAGGGCCAGGGGCCGGTGATCGTCAATGCGTTCTGCAATTTCTATCACCAGCTCGAATACCCGGCCGAGGTGCTGCTCAAGCTCTATGTGAGCGATCCGGCCCGCACGACCTTCGAGACGTGGGGCACGATGGAGCGGGTGGATCGCCCGGGCGTCATCTGCGCGGCCGGTGGAGCCACGACGATCTGGGTGGACTTTCCCCAGAAAAAAGCCGTGGACCTTCCGCCCTGGATGCGCGCGCTGGTCAGCGAATGACGGGATGGATGCGATTGATGCGATTGACGTGTTTAACGCGATTAACGCGATTCAATCGCCCGGCGCTGCAGAGCAGCGCCGAAGCGCCCTGAGTGCTCGCTCAGGTCACCGGCGCCGGGTTGAACAGCACGAGCGCGTTGTGCAGCTTCCACTGCTCGGCCCAGGTCTTCTTGCGCCCGCTGGCTACATCGAGCATGAGGTGGAACATTTCCCAGCCCACGTCTTCGATGCTGGCCTGGCCGTCCGCGATGCGCCCGGCGTTGATGTCCATTAGGTCGTGCCAGCGCCGTGCCAGGTCGCTGCGCGTGGCCACCTTGATGACCGGCACCTCGGCCAAGCCATAGGGCGTGCCCCGCCCGGTGGTGAACACGTGAAGGTTCATGCCCGCGGCCAGTTGCAGCGTGCCGCAGATGAAGTCGCTGGCCGGCGTAGCGGCGTAGAGCAATCCCTTTTGCGTGGCCTTGTTGCCCGGTGAGACCACGCCCGAGATCGGCGCGCTGCCGGACTTGACGATCGAGCCCATGGCCTTTTCCACGATGTTGGACAGGCCACCCTTCTTGTTGCCCGGCGTGGTGTTGGCGCTGCGGTCCACCCGGCCCTTGTCCAGGTAGGCGTCGTACCAGGCCATCTCGCGGATCATGGCTTCGGCCACTTCGGGCGTGCTGGCGCGCGAGGTGAGCTGGTCGATGCCGTCGCGCACCTCGGTCACTTCCGAGAACATGACGGTGGCGCCCGCGCGCACCAGCAGGTCGGTGCAGAAACCCACGGCCGGGTTGGCGGTGACGCCGCTGAAGGCGTCGCTGCCGCCGCACTGCACGCCCACGACCAGTTCGGAGGCGGGCACGGTCTCGCGGCGGCGGGCGTTCAGGCGCTCCAGGTGGATCTCGGCCTGGCGCATGACGGAATCGATCATGGACATGAAGCCCACGTGCGCATCATCCTGCAGGCACACCACATCGAGCTTGGGCTCGGCGCTCGCACCCACGTCGGCAACGTTGCGCTCGTCCACCAGCGGAATGCTGCCGGGCGGCAGCAGGCGCTCGGGCTGCAGCTTTTCGCAGCCCAGGCTGACCACCATCACCTCGCCGCCGAAGTTGGGGTTGAGGCTGATGTTGCGCAGCGTGCGGATCGGAATGACGGCATCCGGCGCGTCGATGGCCACGCCGCAACCGTAGGTGTGCTCCAGCGCCACCACATCGTCCACGTTGGGAAAGCGCGGCAGCAGCTCGGCCTTGATGCGCGCGACCGCGAATTCGGTAACGCCCGCCACGCACTGCACCGTCTGGGTGATCGCCAGGATGTTGCGGGTGCCCACCGAGCCGTCGGCATTGCGGTAGCCCTCGAAGGTGTAGCCGGTCAGCGGCGGCAACGGCTCGGGGCGCACGGTGGCCATGGGCAGGCCCTCCAGCGACAAGGCCTCTGGCATGTGCAGCAGGCGCTCATGCACCCAGCTTCCGGCGGGGATGGGCTGGATGGCGTAGCCGATGGGCACGTTGTAGCGGCGCACTGCGCCGCCTTGGGGAATGTCTTCGAGCGCGACCTTGTGCGCCTGGGGCACTTTGTCCACCAGCGTGAGGCCGTTGGCGAGCACGGTGCCCGCGGGCAGTCCGCCGTCGTTGGCCACGATGGCGACATTGTCCGCCGCGTGCATCTTGATCGTCAGCGGTGGTCGTGAAGTGGTGGGGGAAGGCGTAGCGGTTTCGGTCATGGGGTCTGTCGGTATCGTGGGTTCGCTTTTTTACCGCAGCGGTGGATTGCCAGTGGTCGGCTGCAGTCGGTGGTTGTATGGCGCAGTGTCAGGCTCGCGCACCGAACTCCGCCGTGGCGCGCGTCCAGCCGCGGGCCTGCTCGCTCAGGCTCAGGCCGAGGCCGGGGCGCGTGGGCACGAGCATGCGCCCATCGCGGATTTCAAGGCGTTCGTTGAACAGCGGCTCCAGCCAGTCGAAGTGTTCCACCCAGGGCTCGGTGGCGTACACGGCGCCCAGGTGCACGTGCAGTTCCATCGCGAAGTGCGGCCCCAGGCTCAGCCCTGCGTGTTCGGCCTGCGCGGCGATCTTGAGAAAGGGCGTGATGCCTCCCACGCGCGGCGCGTCGGGCATGAGGTAGTCGGCGGCGCGGTGGCGGATCAGTTCGCCATGCTCGGCCGCGCTGGTCAGCATTTCGCCGGTGGCGATGGGGGTATCGAACTGCGCGGCGAGCGCTGCATGGCCTTCGAAGTCGTAGGCGTCCAGCGGCTCTTCGATCCAGACGAGGTTGAACGCCTCGAAGACACGGCACATGCGCTGGGCGGTGGGCCGGTCCCACTGCTGGTTGGCATCGACCATGATGGGCATGGCATCGCCCAGGTGCTTTCGCACGGCCTCGACGCGCTGGATGTCCAGGGCGTGGTCGGGCTGGCCCACCTTGAGCTTGATGCCGCCGATGCCCCGTTCGCGCGAGGCGCTGGCGTTTTGCAGCAACTGGTCGAGCGGCGTGTGCAGAAAGCCGCCCGAGGTGTTGTAGCACCGCACGGACTCGCGCTGCGAGCCCAGCAGTTTGGAGAGCGAGAGCCCCGCGCGGCGTGCCTTCAGGTCATACAGCGCCACGTCGAACGCCCCGATGGCCTGCACCGCCATGCCGCTGCGGCCCACCGACGCGCCCGCCCAGCACAGCTTGGTCCACAGCCGGGAAATATCGCTCGGGTCTTCGCCCAGCAAGGCCGGCGCGACCTCCTGCGCATGCGCGAACTGCCCCGGCCCGCCCGCCCGCTTGGAGTAGCTGAATCCCAGGCCCTGGTGGCCGTCCTTCGTTTCGATCTCGGCGAACAGCATGGCGATCTCGGTCATCGGCTTCTGGCGCCCGGTCAGCACCTTGGCGTCGCTGATGGGGTTGGCCAAAGGCAGGTAGCACGAAGAAATGCGGACCCATGTGATGCTGTCGGCGGACGAGGAAGAAGGAGTGGCCATGGTGTGGGCGGATGACGAATCAGGATGAAAAGCGGAGCGAGGGACGAGTGGGTACGGGCAGTGGCTCAGTCGATGGAGATCTTTCCGATCTCGATCACCTTCTTCCAGCGCGCGGACTCCTGCTGCTGGAAGGCGGTGAACTGCTCGGGCGTGTTGGTCACCATTTCAAAGCCGATCGATGTGAACTGCTCGCGCACTTTCGGGTCCTTGAGCGCTTCGACGAACGCGGCGTGGGCCTTTTCCCGCAGGGCGGGCGGCAAGCCCTTGGGCGCGACGATGGCCTGCCAAGATGCGACCTCGACATTGGGCACGCCCGCTTCGGCCAGCGTGGGCACGTCGGGCAGCACTGGCGAGCGCTTGGGGCTGGTGATGGCCAGCGCGCGCATCTTGCCGGCCTTGATGTACTGCGCCACGGCGTTGATGTTCTGGAACGACGCATCGACCTGCCCGCCGATCAGGTCCGTATGGGCCGGTGCGCCGCCTTTGTAGGGAATGTGCACGCCCTTCGTTCCGGTCTGCTGCCAGAAGAGTTCGGCGGTCAGGTGGTCGCTGGAGCCGTTGCCTGCCGAGGCGAAGCTCATCTTGCCGGGGTTGGCTTTTTCATAGGCGATGACGTCGGCCACCGTCTTGTGCGGGGAGCTGGCCGGCACGACGAGCACGTTGGGCGACTGCACGGCCACGGTGATCAGGTCGAAGCCGTTCATGGCGTCGTACTGCAAGCCCTTGAGCAAGTGCGGCACGATGACCAGCGGCCCCAGTGAAGTCACCAGGAAGGTGTAGCCGTCCGGCGCGGCGCGCTGCACATAGGTGGCGCCGATGGTGCCGGTGGCGCCGGGCCGGTTGTCCACCAGAAAGGACTGCTTGAATTTCTCGGTGAGCCGGGGCCCGACCGCCCGCGCGACTTGATCGGTCGAGCCGCCGGGTGGGAAGGGCACCACCAGCGTGACGGGCTTTTCAGGCCAGGCCTGCGCGTGGGCGCCGATGGCGAGCACACCGAGGGAAAGTGCGGCGAGGAAGCGTTTCATGGTTTGTCTCCTGGATGGATGTGAACGTTGTCATTCTTGTTTTAGAGGCTGCGTCTCGAAAAATCGATTCACGAAAGGCATCTTTGATGAACTTCACCTCTGCTGGTTTTGATGAATGATATCGTTGTCATTTTGGATGATCAAGCCTTTCCTCTCGGGGTTTTCCGCCATGTGTGGGATGAACTGCTTGTACCGCGCCGCGCCGCTGCCTTGGTGCCCGGATGCGGTATGGTCCCCGTCTTCTTTTGCCGATCGATTGCCTCGCCATTGCCATGAATGCCCCCTCCCATTTCAAGGCGGTCACGCTCCACGACGTGGCCAAGGCCGCTGGCGTGTCGCTGATCACCGCATCGCGTGCGCTGAGCAATCCGGGTGTGGTGTCCGAGAAGACAAAGGCGCGCGTGCAGGAGGCCGTGGAGGCCACCGGCTACATCCCCAACCTGCTGGCCGGGGGGCTGAAATCACGCCGCAGCCTGATGGTGGCAGCGGTGGTGCCGGCGCTGTCGGTGTCTCAGTTCCTGCCCACGGTACAGACCCTCACGACCGCGCTGGCTGCCGAGGGCTACCAGCTCATCCTGGGCCAGACCGCGTACGACGCCGAGCGCGAGGAAGCCGTGCTGAACACCATGATCGGCCGCCAGCCCGATGGCCTGGTGATGACCGGGCTGGTGCAGTCGCAGCGGGCGCGCGACCGGCTGCGCCGATCCGGCATTCCGGTGGTCGAGACCTGGGACCTGAGCGACCGCCCGGTGGACATGGTGGTGGGCTTTTCGCACCTGAAGGTGGGGGGCGCGGTCGCGGGGTATTTCCTGTCGAAGGGCTGGCAACGGGTCGGCATCGCAACCGGCGGCGATCACCGCGCCATGCTGCGCCGCGAAGGCTTCATCGCAACGCTGGGCCGCGAGGTGCCCACGGCCGTGGTGCCTGCGCCCAGCAGCCTGGCGTTGGGCAGGCGGGCGCTGTCGGAGCTACTCGACACCGAGCCGGGCCTGCAGGCCGTGTGCTGCAGTTCGGACACCCTGGCGCATGGCGTCCTGGTGGAGGCGCAGGCCCGCGGGCTGCGGGTGCCGCAGGATCTGGCCGTGTGCGGCTTCGGCAACGCCGATTTTGGTGAGCACATGGTGCCGTCCATCACCACCGTGCATGTCGACGGCCCTGAAATCGGCCGGCTTGCCGCGCAGTTGATCGTCGATCGCTGTCGCGGCAAGGCGGGCACCGAGTCGATTTTCGATCTGGGCTTTCGGCTGATCGAGCGGCAATCGACCGCATCGGTAGCACCGACAGCCTGAGCGGGCAGCACGGCTGAAGACCGTGCGTTCCGCGCCCTTGCTCCCGCTGCACTTTCTGAGCACCATTCAGTTTTCAGGCACGCGCTGCATCGCTCGATCGCAGATCGCAGGATGCCCGGTCGCCTGTTTGCCGAAAGCCACCCCCGTGAAGAAATCCTCCCCCTCCGACACACCCGCGAACATGCGCCGCCAACCCACGCAGGCGCGTGCACGGCAGACCATCGAAGCGATTTTTGGTGCCACGGCCCAGATCGTCGAGAAGGAAGGGGAGGAGTGCGTGACCACCAACAAGGTCGCCCAGGTGGCGGGCTTTTCGATCGGTACGCTCTACCAGTACTTTCCGTCGAAGGAAGCCATCTTGCTGGCCATGGTGGAGCGCGAGCGCAACCGCGTTCAGCAGCAGTTGCGCGAACTGCTCGATGACGCCGTGGCCGAGCAACGCGATGTGCGCGGCGTGCTGCGCGACATGGTCCGCCTGCTGGTGACCGCGTTCGGCACCGGCGGCCACTCCCGGCTGCGGCGCGGCATGGTGCGGCTGGGCTGGCGCATCGACCATCACGACCGCGTGACGGCCGCGTTGCGCGAAGGGGCCGAGCGCAATGCATTGGCACTGGCACGCCTCATCGAAGTCGGTGACACCTCGGTGCGGCCGCCCAGCCCGGCCATGATGTTCGTGGCGACGCGGGCCATCATGGGCACGATCCGCAGCGCCGCGCTGGAAGACTCCCCTTTGCTGGGCCAGCCCGCGTTCGAGGACGAACTGGTGCGCATGCTGTGGGGGCTGTTGCGCGCGGATGCTCCGGATCAAACGGGGGAGAGTTCGATGGACACCTCGGCCCGGCCCCCTTCGGCGGGATGAGAGCCTGCATCGAATCCGATCTGAAGGCACACGGGCCGGCCTGCCTGAAGCTGATGGGCATACCCCGCCAGCGACACCAGGAATCGCTGGCTGCGCTGTGGCTGCGCGGCCGTGAAGGCTTGCAGCGGGTGGACTGCAAAACGGGTGATCTCCCGGGGAGTCTGCGGGCTACCGGCGAGCAGCGATGCAATCAGGCGCCCCGTGCGCGGTTGGGGCGGTTCGAATGCGTTGAGCACGATCACGGCGCGCTGGCGGTCTTCCTGCAACGCCCGCAGATCGGTCGCTGAAGGAGTCACGCACACCTGGGCAGGCACCGCGCCGGTGGCCACGGCTTTGGCGGCGGCAGCGGGTGGAGGCTGACCCATGGCGTGCGCAGCCGAGGCTGGCGCCCCGGTGAGCGCCATGGCCAGCATGATGGTCATGGGGGAAGGGCTGGCCATGTTTCGCTACCGGGATGCCGCGTCAGATGAGCGCGATCTCGATCGAGCCGGGCACGACCGTGCCGACTTGCGAAGGCGGGGTGCCCGCGACCGGCAGCGCGACCAATTGCACCGTCACCGTGTCGTTCTGCAGCCCCTGCGTCTGCGCCAGGCGCCGCAGCGTCTCGGTCAGGTTGACGAGGGTCGAGGGCAGGTTGCTCCCGTGATCTCCGTCGCCGTGGCCGTGCCCATGCCTGAGGAAGCTGAGCGTCGTCACGAAGTGCGGGTCGGTGACCGGCACCTCCGGCCCGACCGTACCGCGATTGACGAAGACCCGGATCGCACGCACGTTGTCCGCGATGCGGATGTCCGAAATCACGGCCACGACTTCGCGGGGTGCGCCGGTAGGGGGCGCCAAGGGCGAGGCCTGCAGTGGCGCCAGGGCATTGGCACCCAGCTGGAACGGCACGCCCACCGAAGTGGCGGCCACTGCGGCCGCCATGTCGGTTTTCTTCACGCGCAGGAGGTTGCCGCCAGCGGCAGGATTGAACAGCGCAGACAGGTTGGCCCGGCGCTGCGGATCGGCGGGCTGGTTGTCGGGTTCGGGAAGCGTGTCGTAGGTGTAGCCCAGCGCGGCGGTGCTCAGCAGGTCGCTCACCTTCTTGGTATAGAACGTGCCGTTGGGCGCGATGTAGTTGTCGCGAAACGGCATGTTCAGCCACAGCGGATCGGTCGAATTCTGGCGGCCGAGCGCGTTCCATGAGGCCCAGATGCGGTCGATGTTGCTGTGGTGCATCATGAAAATCGGGTCACGCGGCGAGTTCGACTCCGGCATGAATCCGCCGATGTTGTTATGCACGTTGTTGTGCGGCGTGCGCTCCAGAATGCCCTGGCTGCCGCCACCCATGGGCACCCATTTGGGATCGAGGTTGTTCTGCACGATCGGCTTGTTCGGGTTGCTTCGATCGACTGAACGGCTGGTGCCGAAGGCCTCGTAGTTCGTTTCCTGGTAAATGCTGCTGATCACCTTCGGACCGACCAGCTCGTCGGTCAGGGCATTGGCGCCGGTGAGGGGGTTGCGCACCATGGACGGGTCGTCGCCTTTGCCCGGGACGTACAGCGGATTGGGCTCGCCCTGGTAGGTCTTGTCGGTGAAGGCGGCCGGCAGTTCACGCAGCGCGGTCCAGTCCCAGTACGGCATGGCGAACTCGGGGTGGCGGGTCAGGGCAGCGGCCGTTTTTTCATACATCTCGACGAAACCGCGGTGCCAGGGCAGGAAGTACCAGTCGCCGTGCGGGCAATATTTGAAGTTGTGCGCGTCCCCGTGCTGGTTGGCGAAACCCCGCCAGCTGACCCGCGCGGTTTGCGGCTGGGCCCGCATGATGCCCACGAAGTCCCGGTACGCGGACAGGTCCGGATCGTCCAGCGCCATGGTGTTGACGCAGCGGCGGATGCGAAGTTTTGCCGCGGCCACGGTCTTCACCAGCCCGGGCACCATGCCCGAGAAGGTGCTGACGGCGCCGACGGCGACCACTGTTTTCAGTGCGTTTCTTTTGCTGATCATGTCGATTACTCCCTCGTTTGTTTATCAGTGAAATCCAATGCAATGCGCCGCTCGTTCAGTGGTGGCCCTTGCTCGCACCACCGGCCCCGTCGGGCACCGCCACCCGGACGATCTGCATCATTCCCTGGTCTTCATGGTCCAGGATGTGGCAGTGCAGCACGTAGTCGCCGATGTAGCGTTGGTAGCGCGTGCGCACGATGAGCGTGTATTTGCCGTCGGGCTTTTCCTTGGTCGCGATGTTCTTGACCCAGAGCGTGTCTTTCCAGACGCCTTTGAGTCCCCGGTACTGCGGGTCGATCGCGCCGCCGGCATCGTCTTGCGCGTCAGGCCCGGAGACATCCTTGCCGTCCGGATCGAGGATCTTGACGATCTGGAACGGATTCACGTGGATGTGGAACGGGTGGCTCACGAAGTCCGATTGCAGCGTCCATTCGTCCACGCCGCCCAGCGTCAGCACGCGGTCGATGCGGTTCGGATCGAACGGTTTACCGTCCACCTGGAACTGGATCGGCTTGGTGGTCAGGTCGATGTTGAAAGCCAGCGTCTGCTTACCGGTGACCTCGCTGTCCTGCACGGTGGGATGGGGCACGAAGCTGGAGAGCCGCATGCCGTTCTTCAAATCGGCGATGACTTTGCCCTGCACGTCGCTGGGCAGGTTGGCCGCAGCCGCCGCCACCAGTTCCGCAGTCACATAGCCAGACACGTTCTTCGCCACAGGATTGCCCGGTGCCACCTTGCTGACGACGCCGAGCAGCTGGCGCGAAGGCGGTGCCTGGTTCACGCTGGCCGAGGGGGGCGAGGCGCCGTCGATCACGCAGTAGTCGCCTGCTTCCGGGAACACCATCAGCGTGTCCCAGCGGTAAGCGGGCTGGTAGATGGTCTGGGTGCTGCTGATGACGGCGGCCGTGGTCAGGCCGTCGGCCGCGATCAAGTGCTGGGGCAGCGGGGCGCCGGTGCAGTTCTGTTCGATGTAGGCGTCGTGCTCGCTGGCCTTCAAGGCCTGGGCGCTGCGCGCACCGGGCCGCAGCTTGCGGAACTCCAGGTTGATGGTGTCGCGCACGCCGCCGTGGATGGTGCGCCAGCGCTCGATCTGCCCGGCCTTGGCGCCTTCGAAGTTGGGCAGCACCTGGCCGTTGATGCTGGTGTAGCGGCCCGAGGCCGGCCAGGTGCCGGGGCCGAACTGGTCCTTGTCTTCCGCGTCCACGGCCTTGTAGTGCTCGATGGTGCCGACGTCGCCTTCGTTGCAGCGGTAGGTGCCGTCGGGGTTGAACTGGATGCGATTGTTCTGGTCGCGGCAGGCGTATTGAATCTGCTGCAGCACCACCACCCGTTCCTTGAACGATTGGCGGGCCGTGGGGCGCAGCAGCGTGTCCACATCGCCGGTCTGCGTGGGCGTGGGCGGCCTGTCACCGCGGATGACCAGGGCGCCCGCCATGCCGCTGGCCACTTGCAGCGCGGTGGAGCCGTGGCGGTGCGTGTGGTACCAGAACGTGCCTGCGGGGTGGTCCGAGGGAATGTTGTATTCGTACTCGAAGCTCACCGTCGGGTTGATCGAGATCAGCACGTTATCGCCGTTGCCCGCCGGGTTCACCCACAGGCCGTGGGTGTGAAGGTTGGTGCCGTTGAAGCAATGCGGCGTGTTGACCCCGCCGCTGAAGGTGGTGCAGCTCGGGTCGGGCGGCAGCTGGTTGTTCAGGCGGATGCGGATGGTGTCGCCGGGGCGGATCTCCAGCATGGGCGAGACGAAGGGCGCCTTCGGATCGACGCGGGTGCCCTGGTAGCTGCGCAGGTGCACCTTGTCGAAGCGCTGCTCCGCGGGGTTCCACAGCTTGCCGTCGGTGTAGACGACGTTCAGGTCGAGCGATGCTTCGTGGGATACGGGGGCCCGCGTGGCCTGGCTGGTAGAAAGCCGCAGGGTGCGGGGCGCCTTGCGCTGCAGCTCCAGCAGGGGCGGGTTGGCCACCCCCCGTGCGGTGTCTGTCTGGGCCTGTGCGGGCAGTGCCGCGAAGCACGCCAGTGCGGCGGCCAGAATGGTGGTGGCGGGCGCGGGTGCGCACGCGTTCCGAAACGCGAGTTCCATGGTTTTCCTCCCCCTCTTACGGGTATTTAAAAGCCGAAATGGCTGCTGATCGCAGCTCTTGCCTGAATGGCTTCGGCCCAGTATGGAGGACGCCGTGGGGGCGGGTCAACGCCTTTTCGGCGGCAGGCTATTTTTGGCGCGGGACTCGGCCCATCAGGTAGAACTCGGGATTGGGCTGCATTCCGGCAAAGCTCGCCATGCGATTCGACAGCCCGAAGAACGCGGTGATGGCCGCGATGTCCCAGATGTCCTCATCGTCGAACCCATGCGCGTGCAGCGCGGTGAAGTCGGCGTCTTCGATCTCGTGCGAGCGGCTGCACACCTTCATCGCGAAGTCGAGCATGGCGCGCTGGCGCGGGCTGATGTCGGCCTTGCGGTGGTTCACCGCCACCTGGTCGGCCACCAGGGGTTTCTTTTCGTAGATGCGCAGAATGGCCCCGTGCGCGACCACGCAATAAAGGCACTGGTTCACGGCGCTGGTCGCGGTGACGACCATCTCGCGCTCGCCCTTGGTCAGGCTGCCTTCTTCCTTGAGCATGAGGGCGTCGTGGTAGGCGAAGAATGCGCGCCACTCGGCCGGGCGGCGCGCGAACGCCAGGAACACGTTGGGCACGAAGCCGGCTTTTTCCTGCACTTCGAGAATGCGCGCGCGGATGTCTTCGGGCAAGGTAGCAAGGTCGGGAAAGGGGTAGCGGGTCAAGGTTTGTCTCCTTCATTGTGATGGCTGGCAGCCCTAAAAGCTATCACGGATGCCACTGGCTCGGGCGGGCCTGAACCGGCGAAGCGGCGGCCGCCGTGCTGCCGGCCAGCGCATAGGAAAGCCGGTTGGCCGCAGCCACCACGGTCTGCGCCAGGGCTTCGAGCCGGGGCGCGGCCAGGCGCGATGCGGGCCCGGAAATGCACACCGAGCCCATCAGCCGCCAATGCATGCCGAACACCGGCGCTGACACGGTGGACACGCCCTGTTCGCGCTCGCTGATGGACCAGTGGTAGCCCTGCTTGCGGATCTGCTCGTACACCTCGCCGGGCTCGCCGGAAAACGCCAGGATCACGCGGCCGGGCGAGCCCTTGTCCAGCGGCAGGCCCTCGCCCATGCGGGCGTGGTGGCGCAGCGCCTGCGGGCCCTCGACGCGAACGAGGCAGGTGCGCACGTTGCCTTCGCGCACGTAGAACGCGGCGCTTTCGCCGCTGGCCTGCGTGAGTTCGCGCAACGCGGGCTCCAGCACGTTCTGGACGTCGAAGCCCGCCTGATACCGCGCTCCGAGCCAGCCCGCAGCGGGCCCCAGCCGCCAATCGCCGTCTTCGCGCTGCACCATGAACCCGGACTGCGCCAGCGTGCGCGCCAGCCGCAGCACGGTGGTCTTGTGCAGCGCGCAACGGCGGCTCAACTCCGCCAGCGACAGGCGGGATTCGCCGAGTGCGAAGGCTTCCAGCAACTGAAGAGCCCGTGTCACGGCGATGACGCCATGGGCGCTGCTGGCTTCGCCTGGGCCGCGTCCCTCGGCAGCGGGAGCGTCTGCGCTGTGTGATGTGGTGTCGCCCGTGGAGGGTGGTTTGGATGGCTTGCGCTGGCTGGCCGAGGCCGGTGGAGAAGCGGTTTTGGCGGAGTTGCTCATGGTGCCATTCGTTGCGCTGTGCGAAACGGCATTGTATGGGTTGAAACGTTTTCTTAAAGTCGGTGCCACACCCGGGCCAAGCCCGAGGTGATCGATTCACATAACGGAGACAACCAGCTATGCCCTTTTCCACGCTTTCGCGTTCTCTGAACGCACGCCTGCTCGCCACTGTGGTGGGCATCGCCGCCACCGCGCTGCCTGCCGCTCCGGCGCTGGCCCAGGCCTACCCCAACAAGCCCATCCGCCTGGTCGTGCCGTTTCCGCCGGGCGGGGGTACGGACATGATCGCCCGCACGGTGGCGCAAAAGCTCGCGGACCAGAACCGCTGGAACGTCGTGGTCGACAACCGGCCCGGCGCCGGCGGCAACCTGGGCGTGGATGCCGTGGCCAAATCCGCGCCGGACGGCTACACGCTCGTCATGGGGCAGACCAGCAACCTGGCCATCAACCCGTCTCTGTACGCCAAGCTGCCCTACGACCCGCTGAAGGACCTGGCCCCGGTGGCACTGGTGTCTTCGGCGCCCATCGTGATGGCCGCGCCGGTCAACTCGCCCTACAAGACGTTTGCGGATGTGGTGGCGGCCGCCAAGGCCAAGCCCGACGGCATCACGCTCGGCTACTCGGGCAACGGCACGGTGGCGCATCTGGCGGGCGAACTGGCCGAAAACGCCGCCGGCATCAAGCTGCGCCACGTGCCGTACAAGGGCGCCTCGCAGGCCATGACCGACCTGGTGGGCGGACAGATCGACCTGTACATGTCGGCCGTGCCCACGCTGCTGGGGCAGGTGCGCAACGGCAAGCTGCGCGCGGTCACGATCACGTCGCTCAAGCGCTCCGAACAACTGCCGCAGACCCCGACGCTGGCCGAGTCCGGATACAAGGATTTCGAGGCCGCCTCCTGGTACGGCGTGCTGGCGCCAGCGGGCACGCCTGCGGCCATCGTCCAGCAACTGAACAAGGCCATCAACCAGGCGCTCACCCAGCCCGACGTCGCCGAAAAGCTGCGGTCCGAAGGCGGCGACGTGCTGGGCGGCACGCCGGAGAAGTTCAGCACGTTGCTGAAGGCCGAAGTGCCCCGCTGGGCCAAGATCGTCAAGGACTCGGGCGCCAGCCTGGACTGAAGCGGCCCCAGCTCCAACCGAACACGAGCCGTACGCGAGTCGCCGCGAGCGGCTCCCTTCCCACCGTCACCGAACCCTCGCCATGTGCCGAGACCGCTTTGCCGCGCCTGCCCGTTTTCGGCCAGAGCTGGGGTGCAGCGAATGGCGACAACTGATCAGTGCTTTTTTCTTCCTGACCCATCCTCTTTTGGAACCACCATGAGCCAACTCCCAGAAGTCATCCGTGACATCGAGCGCGTCAGCGCCGAGGTCGTCGCCAAGGCCGCGACTTTCCAGGCGGCCATCCTGGCCGACGTGGCCGGCCGCCGCGGCACCATGCATGCTCGCGTGGCCCCCGTCCATCAGGACATGAAAGTTGCCGGCCCCGCCTTCACCGTCGAAGTGCGGCCGGGCGACAACCTCATGGTCCACGCGGCCATCGCGCTCGCGAAACCGGGCGATGTGCTGGTGATCGACGGCAAAGGCGACCAGACCGCCGCGCTGATGGGAACGCTGATGCTCAGCGCCTGCAAGAAGATCGGCCTGGCCGGCGTGATCGTGGACGGTGCGATCCGCGACAAGCTGGAACTGCTGGACCTGGGCTTTCCCGTGTTCAGCGCCGGCTTCAATCCCGCCGGCCCCACCAAGTACGTTCCCGGCCGCATCAACCATCCCATCTCGGCGGGCGGCACGGTGGTGAACCCGGGCGACCTGGTGGTGGGCGATGCAGATGGCGTGGTGGTCATCGAGCGGGCCAAGGCGCCGGCCATGATGGCGCTGGCCGACAAGAAGGTGGCCGACGAGGCCGCGCGCATCGAGGCCATCGCCCGTGGCGACACGGCGTCCAAATGGCTGCCCGCCGCCCTGCGCGCCGCCGGCGTGCTGCAGGAAGGGGAATCGCTGTGAGCGCCACCATCCTTGTGACGGGCGCCGACCTGGCGCAGCAAGCCCTCGATCTGCTTCAGGATTTCGAGATCGTCTATGCCGGCAAGGCGCCCACCGAAGACGACCTGGTGGCGCTGTGCAGGCAGCATGATCCCGCCGCCATCATCGTGCGCTACGGCAAGGTCGGCCCGGCGGTGATGGACGCGGCGCCCTCGCTCAAGGTGATTTCCAAGCACGGCAGCGGCACGGACACCATCGACAAAGTGGCCGCCAAAGCGCGCGGCGTGGCGGTGGTGGCCGCTGCAGGCGCCAACGCCGCAGCGGTGGCCGAGCAGGCGCTGGCGCTGTTGCTGGCCTGCGCCAAGTCGGTGGTGCGGCTCGATGCGCGCATGCATGCCGGCCACTGGGACAAGGCCACGCACAAGAGCCTGGAGCTTTCCGGGCGCACCGTGGGCGTGGTGGGCCTGGGCGCCATCGGGCTGCGCTTCGCGAAGATGGCCGACGCGCTGGGAATGCGTGTGATCGGGTTCGATCCGTTCGCCACCAACCTGCCCGAGCATGTGCAGAGCGTGCCGCTGGAGACGATCTGGCGCGAGGCCGATGCGATTTCGCTGCACTGCCCCCTCACCGACGACAACCGGGGCATGCTGAACGCCGCCACGCTGGCCATGTGCCGGCGCGGCGTGATCGTGGTGAACACCGCACGGGGAGGGCTCATCGACGAAGCCGCGCTGCTGGACGCGGTGCGCTCCGGCCAGGTGATGGCCGCGGGGCTGGACAGCTTCGCCGTGGAGCCGATGACGGCGGGCCACCTGTTCCAGGGCGAGCCGAACTTCATCCTGAGCCCGCACATCGGCGGCGTGACCAGCGATGCCTACGTGAACATGGGATTGGGCGCTGCGAGAAACCTGCTGGAAGTGCTGGCCCGCGTGCCGGCGATTGCTGCCGTGTGACCGGCGACTGAACGACTGAGAACAGGGCAGGGCCAGCACCGATCCAGCGTTCGGAACGGGGGACATTCATGGCCGGGTGGTCCAAGCCAAAATGGCCACCAGCGCAATAAATACGACGGCAGGTAGCTATTAAATTTATAGCAAAGGCTGCGAATGCGCAGCCCGGTTCCAATCGCGTGTGCGGCTTACTGCACCCGGGCCGAACGCCCCGCGCCGCGGTAGCGCGACAGCCAGTGCGCATAGGGTGCGGGCAGCTTCCAATCGGGCTGGTCCACGCCCAGCACCTGCGCCAGGTGGTAGGCGTAGTGCGGGTTGGCCAGGTGGGCGCGGCCGATCATCACCAGGGCCATTTCATCGTCGGCGACCACGCGCTCGGCGATGCGCGGATCGTCGATGCCCCATGACGACGCGACGGGCAGGCCGGCTTCGCGGCTCACGCGTTGGGCGATCGGCGCCAGGAATGCGGGCGTGGCCCACGGAATGGCGGTGCCTGGAATGACAAAGTTCACGCTGACGTTGAGCAGGTCGAGCCCGCGCTCGCGCATCTGGCGCACCAGTTCGATGGATTCGGCCAGCGTTTCCTCGTCGCGGCCGTCGTATTCGATGACACCGAAGCGCGCCGTGAGCGGCAGGTGGTCCGGCCAAACCTTGCGCACGGCCTCCACGGTTTCCAGCAGGAAACGGGCGTGGTGGTCGAAACTGCCGCCATACGCATCGGTGCGCTGGTTGCTGTGCGGCGAAAAGAAGCTCTGCGCCAGGTAGCCATGGGCGAAGTGCAGTTCCAGCCATTCGAAGCCCGCCTCGCGGGCCCGGCGGGCCGCTGCGACGAAGTCGGCCTGAACGCGGGCGATGTCCTCCGGCGTCATGGCCTGCGGCACGCGCGGCAGGCCTTCGCCGTAGGCAATGGCCGAGGGCGCGATGGGTTGCCAGCTGCCCGGTGCGCCTTCAGGAATGTGGTCGTCGCCTTCCCAGGGCTTGTTGGCGCTCGCCTTGCGGCCCGCGTGGCCGATCTGGATGCCAGGCACTGCACCGGCCGCCTTGATGCCTGCCACGATGCGGGCCATGCCTTCGACCTGCTGGTCATTCCAGAGACCGGTGCAACCGGGGGTGATGCGGCCTTCGGGCGACACGCCCGTGGCTTCGACGATGACCAGGCCAGCGCCTCCGCGGGCGATCGACGGGTAGTGCACCTGGTGCCAATCGTTGGTCAGGCCGTCGATGGCGCTGTACTGGCACATCGGCGGAATGGCGATGCGGTTGCGCAAGGTGACGCCCTTGAGCGAGAAGGGGGTGAAAAGTGCAGACATGGTGTTCTTTTTGAAAGACGAAAGAAAAGCGGATGCAGCGACGGCTGGCAGCCCTATACCGAAAGTGAAAAGCCGTGGAGGCCGGGTTTCGGTGGCGATGCCTATCGCAGGCCCCGGATGATGCGTACCATCCTGAAATAAATCCAATCGATCTTTCTGATTTTTGACATCATGGCAATCGATATCAAGGCAATGGACCTGAACCTGCTCAAGGCCCTGGACGCGCTGCTGGACGAGCGCAGCGTGACCCGCGCCGCCCAGCGGTTATCCCTCACGCAGCCGGCGGTGAGCGGCATGCTCACCCGGCTGCGTGAGAGCTTCGGCGACCCGCTCTTCGTGCGCACGCAGCGCGGCATCGCCCCCACGCTGCGGGCGCAGGAGCTGGCCGGGCCGGTAAAGGATTTGCTTGGCAGCGTGGAGGCGCTGCTGCAGCCTTCGGCCTTCGATCCGGCCACCGCCACCATGACGCTGACCATCGCCGCGACCGACTACGCGCTGCAGGCAGTGGTCGTGCCGTTTCTGGGCCGGCTGCGGCGCTGCGCTCCGCACATGCGCGTGGCAGTGGTGCCTGCGCAGCACCTGCCCGTGCAAGACCGGCTGGAGCGCGGCGACATCGATCTGGCGCTGGTATCGCCCGCCAACACCCCGCCAGGCCTGTACTCGCGCCACCTGTTCGACGAGCGCTATGTCTGCGTAATGCGCGAAGACCATCCGGACGCCCGCGGCGGGCCGCTCAGCCTGGATTGCTTCTGTGCGCTGGACCACGTGCTGATCTCTTACGACGGCGGCAGCTTTCGCGGCGCGACCGATGAAGCGCTGGCCGGTGTGGGGCGGGAGCGGCGCGTGCTGCTGTCGGTCACCAGCTTTCTCGTGCTGCCTGAAATCCTGCGCAACAGCGATTTGATCGCCGTGGTGCCGCAGCGGCTCGTCACCGACGCTGCGGGCTTGATCGTGCGCGAGCCGCCGTTGCCCATTCCAGGCTTTGCGAAAACCGCGGCATGGCACGAGCGCACGCACCGCTCGCCGGGCCACCGCTGGGCGCGATCGGTGCTGTTCGATGCCTTTGGATGCGGGGATTGACGCGTCAGTAAAGCCTGCAAGGGGCGGCCCGGGCAGAGGGCGAATCACGCCCAGTGGTTAAAAAAACTATGCCTCGCATGCGATTAATTGGCTGTTCACCAAGTTGGCCGATCTCTAGCATTCACCCATCAACAGCCGAGAGGATCGCTCCATGACCGAAGAGACCAAGAAGTGCCCGTTCCATGCCGCCTCCGCGACAGGCGGGACCATCAACAAGGATTGGTGGCCGAACCAGTTGCGCGTCGATCTGCTGCACCAGCATTCGTCCAAGTCCGACCCGCTGGGTGGCGGGTTCGACTACGCCGAAGCCTTCGGCTCGCTGGATTACGAAGCGCTCAAGAAAGATCTGCGTGCATTGATGACCGATTCGCAGGATTGGTGGCCGGCAGACTTCGGCCACTACGGTCCGCAGTTCGTGCGCATGGCCTGGCACGCGGCCGGCACGTACCGCACGGGCGATGGCCGCGGCGGTGCAGGGCGGGGTCAGCAGCGTTTCGCGCCGCTCAACAGCTGGCCCGACAACGTCAACATCGACAAGTCCCGCCGCCTGCTGTGGCCCATCAAGCAGAAGTACGGCCAGAAGATCTCCTGGGCCGATCTGCTGGTGCTGACCGGCAACGTCGCGCTGGAAACCATGGGCTTTCGCACCTTCGGTTTCGCCGGTGGCCGTGAAGACACCTGGGAACCCGATCAGGACGTGTACTGGGGCAGCGAAAAGACGTGGCTGGGCGGCGATGCCCGTTACGGCAAGGGCACGCCGGGCGACGGCACGCTGGTGGCCGACCCCGCCATGCATGGCCAGGAAAGCGACCGCACCGACAGCCAGGGCCGCCACCTCGAAAACCCGCTGGCCGCCGTGCAGATGGGCCTGATCTACGTGAACCCGGAAGGCCCGGAAGGCAACCCCGACCCCATCGCCGCAGCACATGACATCCGCGAAACCTTCGGCCGCATGGCGATGGACGATGAGGAAACCGTCGCGCTGATCGCCGGCGGCCACACCTTCGGCAAGACGCACGGCGCGGGCGCAGCCGACCACGTCGGTGCCGAGCCGGAAGCGGCAGGCCTGGAGCACCAGGGCTTGGGCTGGGCCAGCAGCTTCGGCTCCGGCAAGGCCGGCGATGCGATCACCAGCGGCCTGGAAGTCACCTGGACGAGCACGCCTGCGCAGTGGGGCAACGAATTCTTCGAGAACCTCTTCAAGTTCGAATGGGAGCTCACCAAGAGCCCGGCTGGCGCACACCAGTGGCAGGCCAAGAACGCTGAAGCCACCATTCCCGATGCGCACGATCCGACGAAAAAGCGCCTGCCCACCATGCTGACGACCGACCTATCGCTGCGCATGGACCCGGCCTACGAGAAGATTTCGCGCCGCTTCCTGGACAACCCGCAAGCCTTCGCCGAAGCCTTCGCCCGGGCCTGGTTCAAGCTCACCCACCGCGACATGGGACCGCGTGCGCGCTACCTCGGCCCTGAAGTGCCGAAGGAAGTGCTGATCTGGCAAGACCCGGTGCCTGCAGTGGACCATCCGCTGGTGGAAGCGGCCGATGTGGCGGCGCTCAAGTCGCAGGTGCTGGCCTCGGGCCTGACCGTGTCCGAACTGGTGGGCACGGCCTGGGCTTCGGCGTCCACCTTCCGTGGTTCCGACAAGCGCGGCGGCGCCAACGGCGCCCGCATCCGTCTGGCGCCCCAAAAGGACTGGGACGCCAACCGGCCCGAACAATTGGCCCGGGTGCTCCAGGTGCTGGAAGGCATCCAGAGCGACTTCAACCGCGGGGCGGCCGGTGGCAAGCGCATCTCGCTGGCCGACCTGATCGTTCTGGCCGGTGCTGCCGGTGTGGAGCAGGCCGCCAAGGCTGCCGGCGTCGAAGTGACCGTGCCGTTCGCACCGGGCCGCACCGACGCCCGGCAGGACCAGACCGATGTGGAATCGTTCGCTGTGCTCGAGCCGGTGGCGGATGGCTTTCGCAACTACCTGAAGCGCCGCTACAGCGTGCAGGCCGAAGTGCTGCTGCTTGACAAGGCGCAGTTGCTGACCCTCACGGCGCCGGAATTGACCGTGCTGATCGGCGGCCTGCGTGCCATCGACATCAACGCCAAGGGCGTGCGCCACGGCGTCCTGACCCGCACGCCGGGTGCGCTGACGAACGACTTCTTCGTCAACCTGCTGGACATGGGAACGGAATGGAAGGCCTCGGCCCAGGACGGCGGTGTGTTCGAAGGCCGTGACCGCAAGACCGGCGAGGTGAAGTGGACCGGCACCCGCGTCGATCTGGTGTTCGGCTCCAACGCGCTGCTTCGCGCCCAGGCCGAGGTGTATGCCGCAGCGGACGCACAGCGCAAGTTCGTGGACGACTTCGTGGCGGCCTGGACCAAGGTAACGCAGCTCGATCGGTTCGACCTGGCCTGACCGGCAACCGGCGGTTCGCTCAAAACCGCTGCGCTCTTCAGAAAAGCCCGCGCCCATGGCAGCGGGCTTTTTTGCTTCCGATCTCGGCAAAGCAGCCCTTTTGGGCGCGGGGCGCGCCGCAGCGGCCTAAACTGCTGCATCGCACAAAAAGCGGGAGATGGAATGCATTTCGACATCGTGATCGTGGGGGGCGGCGCGGGCGGCCTGGAATTGGCGGCCCGCCTGGGCCGTGGCCTGGGCCCCCGTCTGGGGCGCGAGAAGGTGCTGCTGGTGGACCGCAGCCCCTTCCACATCTGGAAGCCCACACTGCATGAAGTCGCGGCCGGCACGCTCGATGCGCACCAGGAAGGGCTGTCCTATACCGTGCTGGCCCGCCGCAACCATTTCAGCTTCGCCATGGGCAAGATGGCGGCGCTCGATGCCGACAAGAAGGGCATCACGCTGTCCGAAATCCACGACGCGCAGGGCGAGGTTGTCGTGCCTCGCCGCACGGTGAGCTACACCCGCTTGGTGCTGGCCATCGGCAGCGGCTCCAATGCGTTCGGTACACCGGGTGTGGAGCACGCCTATCTGCTGGAGAACGTGCGCGATGCGCAGCGCTTTCATGCGGACTGGCTGGCCTCTTGCGCGCGGGCTTCGTTCTCCGAAAGCCGTGCGCTGGGAGTGGCCATCGTCGGCGGCGGCGCGACTGGCGTGGAGCTATCTGCCGAGTTGCTGGAAGCCCATGCCGAAATCCAGGAAAGCCTGGGCAACGGCCAGCGCTTTCGTCTTGACATCACCTTGGTGGAAGGCGGCCCGCGCATCCTGGGTGGCCTGCCCGAAAAGATCTCCGCACAGGCCCGCCTGGCGCTCGAGCGCAAGCAGGTCAACGTGCGCACCGGCACCCGAGTGACCGAAGTGCGCCGCGGCGCGCTGGTGACCACTGAAGGCAGCATTCCTGCCGAGATGATCGTCTGGGCCGCCGGCATCAAGGCCGCCGAGGCCAACGCCAGCATGGGACTGGCCGTGAACGGCTTGAACCAGTTCGTCGTGGACGACCGGCTGCGCACTTCGGTGCCCGGCATCTATGCCTTCGGCGATTGCGCGGCCTGCCCCTGGGAGGGTGGCAAGACCGTGCCCGCCCGCGCGCAGGCGGCACACCAGCAGGCCGACTACCTGGCCAAGGTGCTCGGCGCGATGCTGCGCGAACGCGAGGTGACCGAGCCCTTCGCCTACCGCGACTTCGGCTCGCTGGTTTCGCTGGGCGACAACAAGGGCGTGGGCAACCTCATGGGCGGGCTGATGGGCCGTAACTTCTTCGTCGAGGGCCTGATCGCGAAGTGGATGTACATCTCGCTGCACTTGAACCACCACCGCGCCATCCTGGGCCTGGGCAAGACGGCAGTGCTGGCATTGGCGCGGCTGCTGCAGCAGCGTGTCTCCGGACGGCTGAAACTCCACTGAGCATGCCGGCGCGGTCAGCGAGGGCAGGTCTGCAGAGCTTCGGCCCCGCGACCCTTGGCCCCGCCGCCGGCTCGGCGCGCCTTATTTGGGCGTATAGGTGATCTTCGTCACTTCGTAAGTCGAAGGTCTGCCGTTGGAGCTGGACGTCGCGATCTTGACGAGGCGGCCCTGGTAAGGACCCTCTGCAACCACCCAGGTCTGGATGTTGGCCACGGCCCGCCCGGTCGGTCCCACCGTGACGAAGTCGTTGTTGAATTTGCAGACATTCAAGCTTCCCATGGCGGTCTGCAACGACTCCCTGCCGACGTACGTGAACTGGTCTTCCACGGTTTCCGAGAAGGAACTGGGCGCCGAGCCCGCCTTGGGAACGATCGTGAACTGGTTCTTGTGGTCCCGTTTCACGACCTGGCCGGGCTGCATGTCCAACGGCGTGGACACCGGTGGATCGTAGACCTGCGTCAGCACCTGGGTGGAGGTGTCAGAAACCACGCCATAGGCCAGTTCGCTGGTGCTTGTGCGATCGCGGAACTGCCGGTTATTGCCCAGGGCGCCGGTGGACTGCGGCGTGAACATGACCGGCCGCGCGCCTGCGAAGTCCTGCCGGGCTCCGGTCGTCGTCGTGCTCGTGCTGGCGAGGTCGGGTTGGCCGTCCATCTTCGTGATGCCTTCTTCGACGAGCACGGTGCCTTCGTTGAAATCCGCAGCGTTGTAGCAGGCTGCGGAGCTGGTGCCGCTGGAAGGTGCGGGAGCCGGTGCTGGCGTCGGCGAGGTTCCGGGAGGTGTCGTCACATCGCCGCCGCCCCCACCGCCGCCGCATGCGGTCAGGGAAGCGGCGCTGAAAGCGGCAAAAGCCGCGAAGGCGGCTGCCGTGCGAAAAGATTGAAAGCTGGTGGCCATAAGGTGTGAAACGGTGGGATTCGGAAGGCGCAAACGGTACCTTCCGCCCGCGAGCCGCGATACCCCACCCAGGGAGCGCAAGCGCAAGCAAGTGTTAACGGCAGAGCGCCGCCACGGTCATCCCGCCATCAGCTTTTGCACCAGGTCGGCCGCCGTCGATGCGCCGTATTTGCGCATCAGCCGTGCGCGGTAGATCTCCACCGTGCGGTGGCTGATCTCCAGGGTCCGGCCGATCTCCTTGGAGGTCAGGCCCTCCAGCAGGCGTGCCGCCACCTCGCGCTCGCGGCCGGTCAGTTCAGCCTTCACGGGCCGCTGAGAGCTCAGGTCTTCGAAGCTCCAGATGCCTGACTCGTGGGGCGCTTCGCGGTTGAGCGCCCGGCCTGACACATGGCACCAGAAAACCTCGCCGTTGGCGCGCTTCATGATGCGGTTGTCGGCGTAGTGGCCGCGCGCATTCAGGATGGGCTCCATGCGCTTGCCCAGGCGCTCGTATTCATCGGCGCTGGGGTACAGAATGCGAAAGGACTGGCCGATCAGCACCTCGCGCGAGGCACCGAACATTTCGCACACATGGCGGTTGCAATCCACCATGGTGCGGTTGCGCGAGATGACAAGCCCGACCGGGGCCATTTCGAAAGCAAGGCGGTAATCGGCTACATCCATGGAAGTATTTAGGGAGAACTACGTAGCAAAGTACGTAGTATCGTACGGCGGTCCATCCCATCATTGACAGGAGACAGGTGTGAACAAGTTATTTCCTTCCGCGGACGAGGCGCTCCAGGGCGTCGTGGCCGATGGTCAGCTCATGGCGGTGGGGGGCTTTGGCCTCTGCGGCATTCCCGAGGCTTTGATCGACGCCCTGCGCGATTCGGGCGCGAAGGGCCTGACCGTGATCTCCAACAACGCCGGCGTGGACGGTTTCGGCCTCGGCAAGCTGCTGGAGACGCGCCAGATCAAGAAAATGATCTCGTCCTATGTGGGCGAAAACAAGGAGTTCGAACGCCAGTACCTGGCCGGCGAACTGGAGCTCGAGTTCACGCCGCAAGGCACGCTGGCCGAGAAGCTGCGTGCGGGCGGCGCTGGCATTCCGGCCTTCTTTACCAAGACCGGTGTGGGCACCATGGTGGCCGAGGGCAAGGAACTGCGCGAATTCGATGGCGAAACCTATGTGATGGAGCGCTCGCTGGTGCCCGACGTGTCGCTCGTCAAAGCCTGGCGCGCCGACAAGTCCGGCAACCTGCAGTTCCGCCTGACCGCACGCAACTTCAATCCCGCTGCCGCCACGGCCGGCAAGGTCTGCATCGTGGAAGTGGAAGAGGTCGTCGAGACGGGCGACATCGCTCCGGACGACGTGCACCTGCCCGGCATTTACGTGCACCGCATCGTGCACAACCCCAACCCCGAAAAGCGCATCGAAAAGCGCACCGTCACGGCGGCACCCGTCGATGCCGCCGCCGCCCAGGTCGAAGCCCAGGCGGTGATCGCCCAGGCCGCTGCGACCAGCGAGACCGTGCCCACGGTCACGGTGCCCGTCAACAAGAAAGAAGGAGCCTGAGATGCCCTGGACCCAAGACCAGATGGCCGCGCGCGCGGCGCAAGAACTCGAAGACGGCTTCTACGTCAACCTGGGAATCGGCATTCCCACGCTGGTGGCCAACTTCACGGGCGACAAGGAAGTGTGGCTGCAGTCCGAGAACGGCATGCTGGGCATCGGCCCGTTTCCCACCGAAGACGCGGTGGACGCCGACCTCATCAACGCCGGCAAGCAGACCGTCACCACCGTCAAGGGCTCGTCCATCTTCGGAAGCGACCAGTCGTTTGCAATGATCCGGGGCGGCAAGGTCAACCTGTCCATCCTGGGCGCCATGCAGGTCAGCGAAAAGGGCGATCTGGCCAACTGGATGATTCCCGGCAAGATGGTCAAGGGCATGGGCGGCGCCATGGACCTGGTGGCGGGCGTCAAGCGCGTCATCGTGCTCATGGAACACGTGGCCCGCAAGAAGGACGGCACCGAAGACCTGAAAATCCTGCCTGAATGCACGCTGCCCTTGACGGGCGTCGGCGTGGTGGACCGCATCATCACCGACCTCGCCGTGATGGACGTGACACCCAAGGGCCTTCAGGTCGTGGAGCTTGCCCCTGGCGTGACGTTCGAGGCCTTGCAGGCCAAGACCGGCGTGACCCTGCTGCTCGCTTGAGAATCCTTGAAGGGGTCGGCCATTGCGGAGCTGGTTAGCACAGCAATGGCCTTCATTGACGCGGTGGCATCGGGAAAGTGTGAGCACAAGTAACAAGTCGGCTGATATGCTGCCCCTTTGTCGCGCGCGCCAGACTGGGTCTGCCGCGCCGATCTCCGCTCTGTGAAGGACCCTGACATGCTGTCGACCCCCGCTTCCTCGTCTTCCCGCAATGCTGCGGGCGTTGCTGCCAACGCAGCGGAATACCTGACCTTCCGCCTCGGTCAGGAGGAATACGGCATCGACATCCTGCGTGTGCAGGAAATCCGCTCTTACGAGCAACCCACCCGCATGGCCCACGCGCCGGACTTCATCAAGGGCGTGATCGATCTGCGCGGGGTGATCGTTCCCATCGTCGATCTGCGGCTGAAACTGCGCTGCGCCCAGGCGGAATACACCGACTTCACGGTCGTGATCATTCTCAATGTCGGCGGCACCGTGATGGGCGCCGTCGTCGATGCGGTGGCCGACGTCGTTCCGCTGCCCCCCGAATCCATCCGACCCGCACCGCAGTTCCAGGGCGAGGTGGACTCGGCCTTCGTCACCGGCATCGCCACCGTCGGCGAGCGCATGCTCATCGTCATGGACATCGAGTCCCTGCTCAGCAGCTCCGAAATGGGATTGATGCGGTCCGTGGCTGCGGCTTGAACGGCCCAAGGGCACTGGGAGTGATTGCTATATTTTTTATAGCTAATCACCCTAGTGTTTATTGCGCTGGAGGGCTTTTTGACTGAGATGGCAGTGCCGGCCAAAGGTCATACCTCCGCATCTGCATCTGCATCCGCTTCCCTATCCATGCAGGGCTAGGTTATGGCTATTGCGGCGGCTTGAACGGGTTGCGGGACTGCAACTCTTCCAGGTATTGCGCAACGCCTTCGCCTTCCCGCTCCAGGAATCGATCCACCGCCTCCGCGAACGCAGGGTGCGCCAGCCAATGCGCGCTCGTGGCCTGTACGGGCAGCAGCGCCCGCGCCATCTTGTGCTCGCCCTGAGCACCGCCTTCGAAGCGCTGAACGCCGTGCTCGATGCACCACTGCAGCGGCTGGTAGTAGCAGGCTTCGAAGTGCAGACAGTCCACCCGTTCCAGCGCACCCCAATAGCGCCCGAAAGCCACGAGTTCAGCGTCTTTTTGGCCTCCTGCCCTAGGGCTGCTTGCGCCGACAGCTATCAAACTGCTAGCAATGGGGTGATCGTCCTTCTCGGCGATGAACAGCACCCAGGCATCGGGCATGTCGGCCGCCATGCGGTGGAAGAAGTCTCGGGTGAGGTAGGGCGGGTTGCCGTGCTCGCGGTAGGTGCGCGCATAGCAGCGGTAGAAAAAATCCCAGTCGGCTTCCGTGATGCTAGTCCCGCGAACCCAGCGAAACGTCACTCCGGCATCGGCCACCCGGCGTCGCTCCTGCCGGATTTTCTTGCGCTTGTCCTGCGACAGGCTGGCCAGGAAATGGTCGAAGGACTCGAACCGCTGTGCCGGCTGGGGCGGCGGCGAATCCGATTCTGCTGATGCGCTTGATTCAGCTTCGGAAGTGCTGTCTGGCGCGGTATCCGCCACCGTCTGCGAAGGCGTCGGCGTCGGCGAAACGGCCTGATTGCCGGGCACGGGGGCTTCGTTCTTCCAATGAAACTGGACGGTGTGCCGCAGCATCAAGCCTGCAGCCTGCGCTGCATCCACATCCTGCGGGGCGGTGAACAGCAGATGCAGTGACGACAGGCCGGTTTCTTCGCACCACTGCACCAGTGCTTGCACCAGCGCCTGCCGCGATGCGGCATCCACTGCCAGCAGCCGTGCTCCCGGCACCGGGGTGAAGGGCACGGCCACCACGGCCTTGGGGTAGTACTCCATGCCGTGGCGGGCATAGGCGCCTGCCCAGCCTTGGTCGAACACGTATTCGCCATACGAATGCGGCTTTACATACACCGCGCAGGCGCCGTGCAGTGCCTCGCCGCGCCAGAGGGTGCAGAACACGGGGGTCCATCCGGTGTCCGGCACGGCGCTTTCACTGGTGTGCAGCGCCGCCAGATAGGCGTGGCGCATGAAGGGCGTGGCGTGCGGCTGGGATTCCAGCAACGCGTCCCAGGCCTTCGCATCCACTTCAGCCGGTGAAGGGTGCAGGCGAAGAACGTAAGCGATGTCGTCGGGTGTAGGCAAGGTGGAGTGCGGCAGGTAGAGAGCAGTCGCCATCATGGCCGAAAGCGGAGACGGGCGCCGTCTGCCGGATATGGCGCCCGTACCTTGCGAAGGGAAGGGCGGTTGAGTGGTGCGTGGTTGCTTAAATAGGCAGCACGGCGATATTTCCCAAGCGCTGACAACGACTTGCGCAAACCTTACAGACCGAACCACGACTTATCCACAAGGTTTTCCAAGGCAAACGGGGATAACCCGGGGCTTCCATGCCTGGGCAGTGCCCGGGTGGAATGCGGGTGACATAATCGTCCGAGTCCTTTTTCCATCCCCGTATGCCACTCGTCATCAGCGTCGCCCAGCTTAATTTTGTGGTGGGCGATCTGCAGGGCAATGCCCGCAAGATCATCGCCTGCGCCCAGCAAGCCCATGCCGCAGGCGCTCGCCTGCTGCTCACGCCCGAATTGGCACTGTGCGGCTATGCCGCCGAAGACCTCTACCTTCGCCCCGCATTCCTGTCCGGCTGCGAAGACGCTCTGGCGCTGGTGGCGCGCGAGACGGCACCTCTGGAAGGGCTGGCCATCGTGGTCGGCCATCCGCAGCGCACATCGGAAGACGCTGGCGGCGGCCTCAGCCACAACGCGGCCAGCGTGCTGCGCAATGGCGTGATCGAGCAGACCTATGCCAAGCAGGAACTGCCCAACTACGACGTGTTCGACGAGCGCCGCTACTTCCTGCCCGGCAGCGGCACCTGCATCTTCGAAGTGGATGGCCTTCGCATCGGGCTGCTGATTTGCGAAGACGCCTGGTTCGAAGGCCCCGCACGCCGGGCTGCCGAAGCCGGCGCGCAGCTGCTGGCCACCATCAACGCCTCACCGTTTCACCTGGGAAAAAGTGCTGAGCGCGAGCAGATCATGCGCGAGCGCGTGGCCGAAACCGGTCTGCCGCTGGTCTATGCGCACCTGGTCGGTGGGCAGGACGAGGTCGTCTTCGAGGGGCGTTCGTTCGCACTGCAGGCCAGCGGCTTCGTGGCGGGCCGGGCGCCTGGTTTTGAAGAACACCGCTTTTCGATCCGCGCCGAGTTGGCGGAAGGGGCCTTGGCGCTGAGTGCGGACGTCGCGCCGCTCCCATCGCTGGAATCGGATCTGTGGAGCGCGCTGGTGCTGGGCGTGCGCGACTACGTCGGCAAGAACGGCTTTCCCGGCGCGCTGCTCGGGTTGTCGGGCGGGATCGATTCGGCGCTCGTGTTGGCCATCGCCGTGGATGCGCTGGGCGCGGACAAGGTGCGCGCCGTGATGATGCCGTCCCCCTACACCGCAGACATCAGCTGGATCGATGCGCGCGAGATGGCCGAGCGGCTGGGCGTGAGGTATGACGAGATTTCCATAGCCCCGCAATTCGAGGCCTTCAAGGCCGCGCTTGCCAGTGAGTTTGCCGGGCTGCCCGAAGACACCACCGAAGAGAACCTGCAGGCCCGCATCCGCGGCACCTTGCTCATGGCGCTGTCCAACAAGTTCGGCTCGGTGGTGCTCACCACCGGCAACAAAAGCGAGATGGCGACCGGCTACTGCACGCTTTACGGAGACATGGCCGGCGGCTTCGCCGTCATCAAGGACGTGGCCAAGACGGCGGTGTTTTCGCTGGCGCGCTGGCGCAACGAAAACGATCCCTTCGGGACCGGTGCACAGCCCATTCCCGAGCGCATCATCACGCGCCCGCCGAGCGCCGAGTTGCGTCCCGACCAGAAAGACCAGGACAGCCTGCCGCCTTACGAGGTTCTCGACGCCATCGTCGCGCGGTACATGGAAAACGACGAACCGATCGATGCCATCGTGGATGCCGGCTATGACCGGGCCGATGTCGAGCGCGTGACGCGCCTGATCAAGCTCAACGAATACAAACGCCGCCAGGCCCCGGTCGGCATCCGCATCACCCGCCGCAGCTTCGGCAAGGACTGGCGCTACCCCATCACCAGCCGTTTCCGGGCCTGATCGATCGACGCCGACCCGGCTGCGCCGCGCCCCCGCATTTCACCTTTCCCAGGAGTTTCTGCCATGAAAATGATCACCGCCGTCATCAAGCCATTCAAGCTCGAAGAGGTCCGCGAAGCCCTGGCCGAGTGCGGCGTCACGGGCCTCACCGTCACCGAGGTCAAGGGTTTTGGCCGTCAGAAGGGGCACACCGAGCTCTACCGCGGCGCCGAATACGTCGTCGATTTTCTGCCCAAGGTGAAAGTGGAAGTCGTCGTGAAGACCGACGACGTGGACCGCTGCGTGGACGCCATCGTGAACGTGGCGCGCACGGGCAAGATCGGTGACGGCAAGATTTTCGTGACCGCTGTGGAACGCGTGGTGCGCATCCGCACAGGCGACCTGGACGAAGCGGCCGTCTGACATCGCACGCTGACTGAGCGGAGCCGACCTTGCCGTCGGCGTTTCCCTTGAACGCTCAGATTACCGCACGCAGCGGAACCTGCCCTGTTGGCGTGCCCGCGGCTTCCACCACGGACTGAAGCAATTGGTCCAGATCGGCGGAGGCGGTCAGCAGTCCCATCTGCCAGTCGCTCATCAGGCCGCTCGCAACACTGGTTTGCAGGAAGGCCAGCAGGCCGTCGTAGTAGCCGTCGACATTCAGCAGGCCGATGGGTTTGTCGTGATAGCCGAGCTGGCGCCACGTCCAGACTTCGAACAGCTCTTCGAATGTTCCGATGCCACCGGGCAAGGCCAGAAAGGCATTGCTGCGTTCGGCCATCATGGCTTTGCGCTCGTGCATCGTCTCGACGATGTGCAACTCATCGCAGTCGCGATTCGCCAATTCCTTGTCCACCAATGCCTGCGGAATGACGCCCACCACCCGGCCACCGGCGCGCCGCGTGGCCTCGGCCACGGTTCCCATCAGACCGCTGCGTCCGCCGCCATAGACCAATTGGCCGCCGTGCCGGCCGATCCATTCACCGGTGGCGATGGCCGATTCGGCGAACAGCGGGTTTTCGCCAGGACGCGAACCCAGATAAACGCAAAAGGAGAAGGACGGATCAGCCATGAAAAAACCTCTGAAACAACGCTGCGGCCCAGACGCCTGAACACAGCAGCAAACTCAACAAGACGGCGGCACTGCCCATGTCCTTTGCGCGCTTGGACAGTTCGTGCAACTCCGGCCCGATGCGATCGATCGCCGCCTCGATCCCCGAGTTCAGCAGCTCGGTGATCAAAACCAGCATCACCGTGCCAGCGAGCAGCGCGACCTCTACCCAACCTCCGCCCAGCCATAAGGAGGAGGGCAGCAACACGAGGGCCATGCATGCTTCGAGGCGAAAGGCTTTCTCAGCCCAGCCCGCTCGCAAGCCCTGTATCGAATACTGCCCTGCGTGCCAGATGCGATGCAGGCCGGTGCGGGCTTTGTGGGGATGGGGCGTGAAAGGGGCGGACATAGATCAGCATTTTCGCCGGGCTCGACGGCAAGTCGCACTGCGCACGGTTGCGCAGATTACTTTTTGGCGTGCTCGAAATGCACGAGCCGCGTGCCGGCCCAGATGTCGTGCCAGAACTGCCGCTCCGGCTGAAACCGGCTCAGCAATGCCCAGACAACCACCCACCCCAGCACGATCACTGCCGATTCACTGCCGGACAACTGAAAAGGGGCGATCGCTGCCAGAGGTGGCAAAAACCAAAGCCAACTCAATGCGTAACGGCCCAGCGCCCGGGTCTGGGTGATGGGTTTGCCCGCGCGGTCCACCACGCGGATATGCCAGGTTTTCATCGCCAGCGTCTGCCCTTTGGCCCAGAACCAAACAAAGTAAATTCCGAAAATCACGAAGAGAAACGCTTGAAGCGCGTGGCGGTTGTCCAGCGCGTTGCGGGTCTGGCTGAGCGTACCGAAAAGGTAGCCGGCAATGAAAACCACGCCGAACATCAGCATGCCTTCGTAAAGCCAGCAAGCCATGCGGCGCCGCAGTGACGGCGTGATGCCGTTCATCGTCGAGGACTGGAGTTCATGGCTGGCCATGGCGCTTTGGGGCGTTGATGCAGACATGGCGCGGTTACTGCGGCGGATGGATCGGGCCGTTGTCAGTAGGTGTTGTTGCCGGTGTCGGTGGCGTAGCGGCTGGCGCTTCAGGCGCAGGTTCAACCATATTCAGTGGCGCCAACGGAGCAGGAACGGCGATGGGTACGGCGACTGGTGCCGTTTCCACGGCCACTGCCGTGCCGGTCGCTGGCACGGATACGGGCAACGCCTGCGTGGGGTGAAACTCACTCACTGGCGGAATCTTGGGCGGATTGGGGCGGTTCGCATTGGCGACCGTCGCTGCTGGCACGCGTGCCAGTTTGCGGGCGGGCACGGGTTTGATGGCCGTAGCGGCTCCGGCGGGGCGGGGCGCCGCACGGGCAGCCAGTTGTTTCTTTTCTTCGGTGGGAAGGGCTTGGTACGCTTCCCACTGGGCCCACTTGTCGTCCACGGACAATTTCTTGGTGGCTGCGTAGTTGAGCCGTGCCTGGCTGCGTTGCTGCAGGCTCAGATTGGCCCAGTCGGCCATTCGGCCCAGCATCTTTTCACGCTCTTGCGGCGACAAGGTAGGAAAGCTGGCCGACAAAGTGATCCAACGCCGTTTTTGAGCTTCACTGAGCATGGTCCAACGCGCGGCCAAGGGATGGAGCGCTTCTTTCTGGGCCGCTGTCAATGTTTGCCACGTGGGTCCAGAGCCCGCGCTATCGGGGTCTTGCACCCGCACCTCTGGCCCGCGGGCCGTGTGTTTGCTGGCCAGCGCCTCGGCCGGCAGCGGCGCCACGGGGGCCATGCCGACCTGCGTCCATGCTTGCCAGCCACCAAAAACGAGCGCGCCCAGCAACGCAAAAGCCAGCACGGCGGCTGGCATCAGGCGGGGGGCATCCAAAGGGCTGGTGGGCATGCAGTCGGCGGTCGGTCAGTGATTTTGGTTGGCGGACGTCTTGAGGAATTGAAGGAATCCCGGATCGGCGTAGGCGGAGGGCGGAAGGTCATCGGTCAGCAAGGCGGCATCGACCTCAGCCACTTCGTTCACGCCTTTTTCATCCTGCGCGACGTTGATCACCACCAGGCCGACCAGCAAAGCGGTAATCGGCACCGCCGATACCAGCGCTCGCCACCAGCTGCCGCCTGCACCGCCCCAGCCCAACACGGCACTGTTGCCCGAGGTCAGCACAGCAGGCGCCGTCTGCCTGACGGGCGCAACCACCTTGCGCTTCGAGAGTGCCTGTACCCGGGCCGCACGAAGCCGCTCGGAAATCTCGTAGGGGAGGTCGGCGGTTCCATCGTTGAGGCGCGTGGCGACGCGGCGCGCAAAACGCTCGGCTGCCACTTCCGCAGGATGGGTCAAAGACTGGTGATTCATAGTTCGATTCCTTTCGCCTTCAGTGCTTTGCTGAGGGTCTGGATGGCACGAAAACAGTGCGTTTTGACGCTGCCCTCTGAGCAGCCCATAGCGGCCGCTGTTTCCGCAACATCCATCTCTTCCCAGTAACGCATCAAAAACGCCTCCCGTTGACGGCCTGGCAACTCTTGAATTTCTGCCTCGATATTGTGAAAGACCTGGGCACGCCGTGTCAGATCTTCTGCGCTCTGTGCGGTTTCTCCACCTTCCGGCCCTGAATAAGCTTCCAGCAGGTCGAAGTCCGCGCCATCTTCGCCGGGCCCTTCGAAATCGCTCATGCTGGAAAACAGGGCATTTCGCGTTTTCTGCCGCCGAAACCAGTCCAGCGTGCAGTTCGACAAAATTCGCTGAAACAGCATGGGCAACTCAGCCAAAGGCTTGTCGCCGTAATGCTCGGCCAGTTTGAGCATGCTGTCCTGAACAATGTCCAGTGCCGATTCCTCGTTTCGCACGTGATAAAGCGAGCGTTTGTACGCCCGTTTTTCTACGCCTTTGAGGAAATTGGAGAGTTCTTGTTCAGTAGCCAAGAGAAAGTTGCCCGCTCGTGGGGCGTTATCCGCTGGTGACAGCACCGGCGCGTGGGAGCGCTGAGTTTATCGCATCGATTCCAAATCTTTTCAGCGATCGATGGCCGATATGCATGTTGCAGTGCCATAATCCGCGTTGCAATTCAAAAGGCAAACGGGTCTCGGTCCGGCGCAGCAATCATCTCGCCCATGTCCGAAGCCTCAAGTTCCAAGTCGGCTCCACAAGAGCGCGCATGAGGGGCACCCAAGGTTTTTCGTCAGAGAAATTCGCAAAGGTTGATCATGGAAATCTCCAAAGCCGAAATCACTTCGGCGGCCGCTGCCTCGCAGGGCCATTCGCATTCCGCCTCTCAGGATCTCATGGGATCCGAAATCCTCATCAAGTCTCTGCAGGCCGAAGGCGTGCAATTCATCTGGGGCTATCCGGGCGGCGCGGTTCTCTACATCTACGACGCGCTCTACAAGCAAGAGACCATTCAGCACGTGCTGGTGCGCCATGAGCAGGCCGCAGTACACGCCGCCGATGGCTATGCCCGCGCGACGGGCGAGGTCGGCGTGGCCCTCGTCACTTCAGGCCCTGGGTTGACCAATGCCGTGACCGGCATTGCGACGGCTTATATGGACTCCATCCCCATGGTCATCATTTCGGGCCAGGTGCCCACGCACGCCATCGGGCTGGATGCGTTCCAGGAATGCGATACCGTGGGTATCACTCGGCCCATCGTGAAACACAATTTTCTCGTCAAAGATGCCCGCGATCTGGCCATGACGATGAAAAAGGCCTTTCACATTGCCAGGACTGGCCGGCCCGGCCCTGTGGTGGTCGATATTCCGAAGGATGTGTCCTTCAAGAAGGTGGTTTACAGCGGTTATCCGCAGAGCGTCGAAATGCGCTCCTACAACCCGGTGCGCAAGGGCCACGGCGGTCAGATTCGCAAAGCCCTGCAACTGCTGTTGACGGCCAAGCGGCCCTACATTTATACGGGCGGCGGCGTGCTGTTGGGCAACGCCACGCAAGAATTGCGCACGTTGGTGGACATGCTGGGTTATCCGGTCACCAACACGTTAATGGGCTTGGGTGCTTACCCTGCCAGCGACCGCAAGTTTCTGGGCATGCTGGGCATGCATGGCACGATCGAAGCCAACAATGCCATGCAGAACTGCGATGTGCTGCTGGCCGTGGGTGCGCGCTTCGATGATCGCGTCATCGGCAACGTGAAGCACTTTGCCCAGAACGACCGCAAGATCATTCACATCGACATCGATCCGTCGAGCATTTCCAAGCGCGTCAAGGTCGACATTCCTATCGTCGGGGACGTCAAGGACGTGCTCACTGAGTTGATCAACATGGTCAGCGAATCCAGCACCCGGGCCGATGCGGGTGCTCTGGCTGCATGGTGGGACACGATCGAAGGCTGGCGCAAGCGCGACTGCCTCAAATACGACCGCAGCAACTCCGAGGTGATCAAGCCGCAATACGTTGTCGAAACCTTGTGGAACATGACGAAGGATGCTGACACCTACGTCACCTCTGACGTGGGGCAGCACCAGATGTGGGCCGCTCAGTACTACCGTTTCGACGAGCCTCGCCGCTGGATCAACTCCGGCGGGCTGGGCACGATGGGCGTGGGAATTCCTTACGCCATGGGCATCAAGTTGGCCAAGCCTGACTCGGAGGTGTTTTGCATCACGGGCGAAGGCTCGGTGCAGATGAACATTCAAGAGCTCTCGACTTGCCTGCAATACAACACGCCGATCAAAATCTGCGCGTTGAACAACCGCTACCTCGGCATGGTGCGGCAGTGGCAGGAGATTGAATATTCCGGACGCTACAGCCACAGCTACATGGACGCCTTGCCCAATTTCGTCAAGTTGGCAGAAGCCTATGGCCATGTGGGTCTGCTGATCGAGCGCCCTGAAGATGTGGAGCCTGCCCTGCGCGAAGCACGCAAACTCAAGGACCGCACGGTTTTCATGGACTTCCGGACCGATCCCACGGAAAACGTCTTTCCGATGGTGCAGTCTGGTAAAGGCATTACGGAAATGCTTTTGGGGTCTGAAGACCTTTAAGCAGATCTGCACGCAGCGCTTTACTATCAAGCGTTTTCTGCTATCTATTCGATAGCAATTTCCCAACGACGAATCTATTGCCTGCCAAGTCTGGCGCTTACCAGCGTCAGGGGAGGGCAGCGAAAAGAGGAATCTGCACCCATGAAACACATCATTGCCGTCCTGCTCGAAAACGAACCCGGCGCGCTTTCGCGCGTCGTCGGATTGTTTTCCGCCCGCGGGTACAACATCGAATCGCTCACCGTCGCACCTACGGAGGATGCATCGCTTTCACGCATGACCATCCAGACCACAGGCTCGGATGACGTCATTGAGCAGATCACCAAGCACTTGAACCGCCTGATTGAAGTAGTGAAAGTGGTGGACCTGACCGAAGGCGCTTACACCGAGCGGGAACTCATGATGGTCAAGGTTCGAGCCGTCGGCAAGGAGCGCGAAGAGATGAAGCGCATGGCCGACATCTTTCGCGGCCGCATCATCGACGTGACCGAAAAAAGCTACACCGTCGAGTTGACCGGAGACCAGTCCAAAAACGATGCGTTCTTGCAGGCGATCGATCGGACTGCCATTTTGGAGACCGTCCGGACGGGTGCCAGCGGTATCGGCCGTGGCGAACGCATCTTGCGCGTCTGAGCGGCCACGCCTTTCCTCATTTTTCCCTCTACCCCCTCACTGATTCAACTGGAGCCAACATGAAAGTTTTCTACGACAAAGACTGTGACCTGAGCCTGATCAAAGGCAAGACCGTGGCCATCATCGGCTATGGCTCGCAAGGACACGCCCATGCCCAAAACCTGAACGACAGCGGCGTGAAAGTCGTGGTCGGTCTGCGCAAGGGTGGCGCTTCGTGGGACAAGGTCGGCAAGGCCGGACTGAACGTTCTGGAAGTGAACGATGCCGTGAAGGCTGCTGATGTGGTCATGATTCTGCTGCCCGATGAGCAGATCGCAGAGGTCTACACGAACAACGTGGCGCCCAACATCAAGCAAGGCGCGTCGCTGGCTTTCGCCCACGGTTTCAACGTGCACTACAACCAAGTGGTGCCCCGCGCCGATCTGGATGTCTGGATGGTGGCCCCGAAGGCCCCTGGCCACACCGTGCGCAATACCTACACCCAGGGCGGCGGCGTGCCACATCTGGTGGCTGTGCACCAAGACCAGTCCGGCAAGGCGCGCGACTTGGCTCTGTCATACGCCATGGCCAATGGTGGCGGCAAGGCCGGCATCATCGAAACCAATTTCAAGGAAGAAACCGAGACCGATCTGTTCGGCGAACAGGCAGTTCTTTGCGGTGGTGCGGTCGAGCTGATCAAGATGGGTTATGAAACCCTAGTGGAAGCCGGCTACGCGCCTGAAATGGCGTACTTCGAGTGCCTGCATGAACTCAAGCTGATCGTGGACCTGATCTACGAAGGCGGCATCGCCAACATGAACTACTCGATTTCGAACAACGCCGAGTACGGCGAGTACGTGACCGGTCCTGAAGTGATCAATGAGCAATCGCGCGCTGCCATGCGCAATGCACTGAAGCGCATTCAGAACGGCGACTACGCAAAAATGTTCATTCAGGAAGGCCGTCTGAACTATCCAAGCATGACGGCCCGCCGTCGCAACACGGCAGACCACAGCATCGAAGTGGTGGGCAACAAGCTGCGCGCGATGATGCCTTGGATCGCCAAGAACAAGCTGGTCGACCAGACCCGCAACTGATCGTCGCTGCGTGCCGCGGTTTGATCCGCGAGCGCGATGACATGAACGAGGCCACTGCGGTGGCCTTTTTCTTTGGCCATTCCAGAGCTGGTCAGGCACTACACTCCGCTGTCCGCCGATCGGCGGGATTGGGCTGTGACACTCTTATTTGATAGCTGCTTGCGCCGATGCGCGGGCGCCGGAGGTTGATTTGATGCACGAGGGCAATGATTTCGCCAATGACACGCCCATGGTGGTGCGCAAGCGGCGCAAAGGCATCTACATATTGCCCAACCTGTTCACACTGGCTGCGCTGTTCGGCGGGTTCTATTCCATCGTGATGGCCATGAACGGGCGTTTCGATCTGGCTGCCGTGGGAGTTTTCTGCGCGATGGTGCTGGACAGCCTGGATGGCCGTGTGGCCCGGATGACCAACACGCAAAGTGCCTTCGGCGAGCAGATGGATTCGCTGTCCGACATGGTGTCTTTTGGTGCCGCGCCGGCACTCATCGCCTATGAATGGGCCCTTAAAGGGCTTGGCCGATGGGGATGGATCGCCGCCTTCGTTTACTGCGCATGCGCGGCATTGCGCCTGGCTCGCTTCAACGTGAATACCGGCGTGGTGGATAAGCGCTATTTCCAGGGACTTCCGTCGCCAGCCGCTGCAGCGCTGGTGGCAGGGTTCATCTGGCTGTTGACGGAACTGGGCGTGCGGCGCGGCGAAGACATGTGGATGAGCTGGCCGCAGGTCAGCTGGACCATGTTCGGATTCACTCTGTATGCTGGCCTCACCATGGTGACCAACGTGCCGTTCTATAGCTTCAAAGACATCCAGATGAAGAAAAGCGTGCCTTTTGCCGTGATCGTGCTGATCGCGCTGGGCATTGCCATCATCAACATCCATCCACCGACCGTTCTGTTCAGCGTGTTTGTGCTTTATGGCCTCAGTGGATATTTCGTCTATGCCTGGCGCAAGGCAAAAGGCCAACATAGCAGCGTGATCAGCATGTCTACCGACGAGCCGGATGAGCGCGGCCTGCACAAATGACAGGCTGAATTCACGAACGACCGGTGTGCTACATTGCGCCGCATGAAAATGCTGGCACTACCGCTATCGCCATCTGCTTTCGGGCTGAGACGTTAGCGTACAAGAGCAGTTTTCCAAAGGCCCGTATGCATTCGCGACGGGCCTTTTCTATTGCGTGCCAGAATTTCAAATGGCGAACCCCCATTCTTGGAGAAACACAAATGGCAGACAAGCTGATCATTTTCGACACCACGCTGCGCGATGGCGAGCAGTCGCCTGGTGCATCGATGACCAAAGACGAGAAGCTGCGAATCGCGCGCCAACTCGAGCGCTTGAAGGTCGATGTGATCGAGGCGGGTTTTGCGGCCAGCTCCAATGGGGATTTCGAGGCGGTGCAGTCCATCGCGCAGGCCATCAAAGACTCGACCATTTGTTCTCTGTCGCGTGCGAATGACCGCGATATTTCTCGGGCCGCCGAGGCTCTGAAGGGGGCCAACAGCGCCCGTATTCACACGTTCATTGCGACCAGCCCTTTGCACATGGAAAAGAAGCTGCGCATGACGCCTGATCAGGTGCTGGAGCAGGCCAAGCAATCGGTGCGATTTGCGCGCAACCTGATCGGGGACATCGAATTCAGTCCCGAAGATGGCTACCGCAGCGAGATGGATTTTCTCTGCCGCGTGTTGGAAGCGGTGATCAACGAAGGTGCGACCACCATCAACGTGCCGGACACCGTCGGCTACGCCGTTCCCGAGCTGTACGGCAACTTCATCAAGACCTTGCGTGAGCGCATTCCCAACAGCGACAAGGCCATCTGGTCTGTGCACTGTCATAACGATCTGGGGATGGCGGTGGCGAATTCTCTGGCTGGCGTGAAGATCGGCGGAGCACGCCAGGTCGAGTGCACCATCAACGGCCTCGGGGAGCGTGCAGGCAACTGTTCACTGGAAGAAGTCGTGATGGCGGTCAAGACGCGCAAGGACTACTTTGGACTGGAACTCGGCATCGAGGCTCAGCACATCGTGGCCGCCAGCCGCATGGTCAGCCAGACGACCGGTTTCGTGGTGCAGCCCAACAAGGCGGTGGTGGGTGCCAACGCCTTCGCTCATGCAAGCGGCATTCACCAAGACGGCGTTTTGAAAGCCCGCGACACCTACGAAATCATGCGAGCGGAAGATGTTGGCTGGTCGGCGAACAAGATCGTGCTGGGCAAGTTGAGCGGGCGCAATGCCTTCAAGCAGCGCTTGCTTGAGTTGGGCGTGCAACTCGACAGCGAAACGGACGTGAACAGCGCTTTCGCCAAGTTCAAGGAACTGGCAGACCGCAAGAGCGAGATCTTCGACGAAGACATTCTTGCGCTGGTCAGCGGCGAAAGCGCTGCCAACGAGCAGGAGCAGTACGGTTTTGTTTCGCTGTCGCAGCACAGCGAGACGGGAGAGCGCCCGCAAGCCACCATCGTGTTCACGGTCGCCGGCAAAGAGGTTCAGGGCCAGTCTGATGGCAATGGCCCGGTGGATGCGTCGCTCAAGGCCATCGAATCGCATGTGAAGAGCGGCGCAGAGATGGTGCTCTATTCGGTCAATGCCATCAGTGGCTCGACGGAGAGCCAAGGAGAGGTGACCGTGCGGCTTCAAAACAGCGGACGTGTGGTGAATGGAGTCGGTGCAGACCCCGATATCGTCGTTGCGTCAGCCAAAGCCTACATCAGTGCGTTGAACAAATTACAAAGTAAAGCCGATCGGGTAGCCGCACAAGGCTAGTCATCGAATTTATAATTCATTCACTTTATTGAAAGGTCGCGCAAGGTATTGATCTTGCGCGACTTTTTTCGATTCTGTACACTGACAAACACTTTTTACCGCTTGGAGCATTCTGATGCATGTACGCCCTCGCGCTTCTTCCCGCTTCTTTCGCACCGTCGCGTTTCTAGCGATGAGCATTGCGCTCACGGCCACCACGGTGCACGCGGCTGAGCGAAAAAAGGTGCAGATCAAGAAGCAGGCGGCTTCGACGACCGCCAAACAGCGTCCTGTGGCAAGGTCTGCCAAAGCCGTTTCCCGGAAAGCTGTGACGAACGTCAAGGCCACACGTGTTTCTGCTCGCAGCGTCAAGACGGTAGCCCGCATGGTTGCCGTGCCTGAAAAATTGTCGTTCGGCCAAGTTGCCGGGTTGCACTCCTTGACAGATCCTCTGGATTTGAAGTCAAGCGTCGCCTTGGTCATCGACCAAGACACCAATGAAGTGCTGCTCAGCAAGAACGACCACGCGGTTCTGCCCATCGCTTCGTTGACGAAATTGATGACCGGGTTGCTCGTCTCTCAGGCGCATCTGCCGATGGACGAACCGATCACCATCACGCAAGACGATGTGGATACCGAGAAGTTCAGCAGTTCACGTCTTGCCGTCGGCACCACGCTGACTCGTGGGGAGATGATGCATTTGGCCCTCATGTCCAGCGAAAACCGGGCGGCACACGCTTTGGGACGCACTTTTCCCGGGGGGCTCGAATCTTTCGTGGCCCAGATGAATGCCAAGGCGAAACTGCTCGGCATGACGGACACCCGGTATGTCGAGCCAACGGGCCTCTCCAGCCACAACCAATCCAGTGCCCGTGATCTCGCCACGCTGGTGAATGTGGCGCACGGCGATCCAATGCTGCGTGAGTTGACCACGTCTCCCAGCTATGAAGTGGCCGTCGGACGACGTACCCTTCAATACAACAACACCAACCGGCTGGTGAAGAGCCCGGTTTGGGACATTGGTCTTCAGAAGACTGGCTATATCTCCGAAGCAGGCCGCTGCCTGGTCATGCAAGCCCAGATCTCGGGCCGCAAGCTGATCATGGTGTTCCTGGATTCGGCTGGGAAGTTCAGCCGCCTCGGCGATGCGGAACGGGTTCGCACCTGGGTGGAAAAACTGCCTGCGATTGGCACTGTGCCGACCCTTCACGCGATCGGCACCAAGGAATAAAGACGGGGTGAAGCGGCGGTTTTGCTGACGCAGCCGCCTCGGTTACTAGTTGAAAGCGGCAGACTGATGTGCCTGCCTCTCTCCGAGGCCTTCTCTTATTCGGTGACCGCTTTGTCTCTGCGATGGATGGCGTAACCCAGCGCCTGGGAGATTTCGCTGGCCGTCGCCTGGAGTTTAGGTAACCAGTTTTCGTCCAGGCGATCCGCTGGGGCCGAGATCGACAGACCCGCCACCAGATTGGCCTGGTCGTCATAGACGCCCGCTGCCATGCAGCGAACGCCAAGTTCCAGTTCTTCGTTGTCGCGTGCGATGCCGTATTGGCGTGCTTTGCCCAGCTCACGCTCCAGCACAGGAAGCTGTGTGATGCTGTTTCGTGTATGCCCTGACAGCCCGGTGCGCATCGCATAGGCACGAACACGTTGCGGGTCGTCTGCCGCCAAAAATAGCTTGCCTGTAGACGTCAAATGCAGCGGTGCTCTACCGCCGATGGCTCGAACCACCTGCATACCGGACCGCTCGCTGTATGCGCGCTCCACATACACAATTTCGTCGCCCTGGCGCATGCTGAGATTCACAGGTTGCTGGATCAGCTTGTGCAAGTTGCGCATCGGAGCGAGCGCGGCATCACGCACGCTCAAGCGTGCTTTGACGAGATTGCCCAATTCCAGCAGCCGCATGCCCAGGCGATAGCTGCCCGACTCCGGGCGGTCGACAAAGCGGCCAATCGTCAAGTCGTTGAGGATGCGGTGCGCGGTCGATGGGTGCAGCCCGGTCTTTTCACTGATTTCTTTCAGTGAAATGGCCTCTTCGCGCGAGGTGAGTACGTCGATGAGCGCAAACATGCGCTCCAGCACCTGGACGCTGGGTTTGGCGGGGACGCCTGCATCGTCTTTTTTCATGGTGATGTGATTGGACGAGAAGCCAGCATTTTATCTTGTGAAATGCTGGTGTTCGACACTCGCTCAATCAGCGGGCCGCCACTCTCCGCCCACGCGCAATTCATGCGGCAGAAAGCGGGCCTTGTAGCTCATTTTCGGGCTCTCTTCAATCCAGTAACCCAGGTAGACGTGCGGCAGACCCAAAACCCGTGCTTGCTCGATCTGCCAGAGCACGTTGTATGTGCCGTAGCTGCAGCCGGGTTCAGGGTCGTAGAAGGTATAGACCGCAGAAAGGCCATCGTCCAGCACGTCAAGAATCGAAACCATGCGCAGTGCGCCCGTCACGCCATCGACATCGGGCTCGCGAAACTCCACCAACCTGGAGTTGACCCGGCTTTGCAGCAGGAACTGGGTGTATTGGTCGATGCTGTCGTGGTCCATGCCGCCGCCGCAGTGGCGAAGGTTCTGGTAGCGCAGGTACAACTGGTAATGCTCAGGCACATAGCCCAGCCGGAGCACTCTGGCCTGCAGATTCTGGTGCCTTGCCCAAGCGCGGCGCTGGCTGCGGTCCGGCTTGAAGGATTGTGTCAATACCCGCAAGGGTGTGCAGGCCTGGCACCCGTCGCAATAGGGGCGGTACGTGAACATGCCGCTGCGGCGAAAACCCCATGCTACCAAGTCCGAATACACGTCGTTCTGTATCAGATGGCTGGGTGTGGCGACCTGCGAGCGTGCCTGCCGCGCAGGCAGATAGCTGCATGGATAGGGGGCCGTGGCGTAGAACTGCAAGGTGTGCAGCGGCAGGTCGTTGAGTTGCGTCATCCCGCATTCCCGAGGTTGGGTATCAGCTGGTTCCAGTATACGGGCTCGAATTTCCAGGAGAAGGCCGGTTCCTTCGAAGCCCTCGCAACATGGTCAAGGAACTCGGAGCGTGCGATTTCACGGGCTCCCACGGAGGCGAGGTGGGAGGTGTTCTGCTGGCAATCGATGAGCGGCGCGCCGTAGTGCCGGCAAAGGCAGACCAGGGCTGCCAGCGCCACCTTGGAGGCATCCGTGGCGTGGGCGAACATCGACTCGCCAAAAATGGCTTTGCCGAGCGCGATGCAATACAGCCCACCGACCAGACGGCCATCGACCCAGGTTTCAATGCTGTGCGCAAAGCCAGCGGCATGGAATGCGCGATACGCCTCCACCATTTGAGGAACGATCCACGTGCCGTTCTGCCCTGATCGTGGAGTGCCGGCGCACGCTTTGATGACCGCGCCAAAGTCGTGGTCCACGCGAATCTCGCAGTGGGGCGACGCCTGGAATTTTTGCAAAGTCTTGCGCAGTGACCGGTGCAGCCGGAACTCCGCCACTGGCAGCACCATGCGGGGATCGGGGCTCCACCAGAGGATGGGTTGCCCAGGACTGAACCACGGAAAAATACCCTGGTGGTAAGCATTTCTCAACTGCGCGGGACTCAGGCCGCCGCCTGCGGCAAGCAACCCTGGGGCTGGGGAATCGTGACCCCAGCTGAGTTCTACGCTGGGGAAATCGTCTCCGGGTTGTAGCCAAGGCAGGTGATCGGCGGGCATGCGCGCAGGCAAAGTGAAATAGTCGAAGCATTGTCACCCAGCGCGTGCTGACGCGCGGCCACACAGCCCAGCATTGCATTGACCTAATGTTCTGAACGAACTCCTTCCGATGGGCGTTCGTAAAACGCTATGGATCATTGACCATCGACGTCTCCCGTTTCGTTGTCATCGCTATCGACTTCTCGCAGGCCCGCCGGTGGGGAGGAGATGATGGCTTCCAGAAACTCAATCAACGCTTTCGACGGATTCGCGCGCTCGATCCACAGCATGTCGATGCCCCATTGCGCCAAGACTTCGCGTTGCACTTCGTTGGGATGCGTGGAAAACAGATAAGAGCGCGGCTGCGGCACGCCCGGCACCGACAATTGCCACAGCCGCGACAGGCGATAGAAAAGATAGCGGATGTTGATGTCGGCCAGGCTGTAGCCAATGAAAAGCACTGATCGGCCCAGCGCGTCCGCTCGCAGTTTGATGTCGAGAGGCGATTCGAAATCAAGCCGCCGAAAATAACTGCTTTCGTCGAGCACGATGGACTCCTCGCTCTGGACGTCGCCGTGAAACTTGATGATCTGCGTCGCACCCGGCTTCACCTTGGCAAGGTCGGCAACGCTCACGATGGGAACATGAGGAACGCCGTGACATTCGAACGCGCGCTCCAACCATTGGTCGTAGTTGGTGGTGTAGATGATTCGGAATCCGCCGTGCACGATCAAGGCGTGGACCCGTGAGTTCTGCACGCTGATGTCGCTGCGGTGCCACTCGCAGGCCATCCAGTCGCGCAGCGGTTCGAGGCTGCCGCGCTGCAGCCGGAAATATTCGGCCCGAACCAGATAGCTGCCTTTGTCCGCGAATGCGATGGGGTCCATGCCCAGTTCATCGGCCATGTGCTCGATGAGCGCGCTCCAGGGAGGCAATCCCAGGCCCATCGACACGCCGGCGCCCACGAAGAGAATGACTTCGCCACGCGCACACGCAGCGCGAAGTTGTTCGAGTTTTTCTGTTTCTCCCATCGCCCCAACAACTGTTCCCTAACTTTTTTACAGCGCCTTCAACTGGTCCAGCATCAGCCCGTCGTGGGGCAGGGCGGGGAGCCGTTGCAGGTCGAGCGCAAGGTCTTGCGGTGGCAGCCGATATCTCGTTTGATTCATCAACAGTTCCAGCACCAGATCCATGAGGCCCGATGCCACCGACTCGCCCGGGCATCGGTGCTGAGTGACGCGGTCCGCGCCGCCTTGAGGAATGAACTCGAACGGGCTGGGCACACGCGCAAAGAAACGCTCGGGCTTGAAGTCGTTGGGTTGGTTCCAGCAACGGGGATCGTGATTGGTGCCGTAAAGATCCAGCATGGCGCGGTAACCGCGCGGGAATGCGTAACCTGCCCAGTCGAAATCCTCCCGAACCCGTGCGGCAACGGTTGGGAAGAAGGGATACATGCGGCGTACTTCCTGAACGAATGCGGCGCGATACCGGTGGTCTTTTCCTTCCCGGACGATTTCGCGGCTCAATGGGGCCGTTTCGAGGGCATGGGCGCAGAAAACGACGAACACCGAGACCGCTACGGTTGGCCGCAAGAGATTGAGGAGTTCCACCGCAGCCACGCGTGAAGGCAGCAAGGCGCCATCGGTGGCCCGGAACCAGGCCACGGCTTGTGCGGAACTGCCTGGGGTAAAGCAGGCTTCGCCGCTACGCTCTGTGTCGATGAGCTTTTGTAGCCATTGTTCCGTTCGCTGGCGCGCGCGGCGCGCATGGACGTGGCGCCAGAGGCCTGACGCTGCACTGTCGAACAGTGCGGAGACCTGCTGGGTTCGGCGCGGTATGTCGGCAGGGGGCAATGGAATGCCGAGCCACTGGCATGCTGACTCCATGAGCCAGTGCTGCGCCACGGTGTAGAGCGAAATCGGAAGGTGTCCCGCCCACTGACGGATGCTGTGCGGCCACCGCGCGCGGGCAATGCGCAGCAAGGCCTGAACCTGCTCATCGCCTGTGGCGGCGATAAAGAGCGCCTTGCGATGCAAGTGGTCTGACCCGTCCAGGCCTTGAACACCGCCTTTGCCGAAGAGCGTCGCCTGCAATGGTTCCGGTGCTGCGCCTTCTCGCTGAAGCCGGCCGGCGTCATAGAACAATTCAGCCGCCGCCGCCCCGCTCATGCAAAGCGTTCGCTGGAGCAGTATGCGGCCCTGCACGACATCCGATCCCGCTGCTCGACAGGCATTGCCGATGAATCGGTAGGGATCGGCAAGCAGGGCGGCGGAGCTGTCCCACTGCGGAAGCTTCGGGATTTCACGGCGTCGCCCGGCCGGCCTTAGCGTCGCTACTTGTGCGGCGGAGGATTGGCTCGCGTGCGGGCATCCTTGTCCATAGACATCAGGCCGGGTATCGATAGGGAGCGTCATGGCCCGAGATTGGCAACTGGCATGCCTGATCTGCTCGCGTCGCCCCAACGATCTCAGGTGCGCAAAAAAAAGGCCATCCGCAATGGATGGCCCTGTTGGCACCGCTCTGGCGCTCAGAGAAATACCGTCAAGGCAGGAGGCGAACCTGCTCCACCTCGAAATCCATCTTGCGGATGTCCTTGTCGACTTCGCCCACCAGTTCGACGCGCTGGTCGGCGCCGATGGGTTGGCCCGCTGGAAAGCGCTTGGACGAAATTTCGACAGGCATGCGGCCGCTGTCGTCCGCAAACGTGTAGTTCTTACCGCCGTCGTGCGACACGATGCGGCCTTGCAGGCGCACGTGCTGGTCATCGGTGGCGGTGTCCAGCAACTGCTTGACGGTCATCGTGCGCACCGAGCTGGGTCCGGTATAGCCGGTAGTTGACGGTGCCGCAGCGCGTTCGCCCGAGGTGGGGCCTGTGTACTGTGCCAGCGCCGGCGCGGTGGCGCCCAGCAATCCGAGCGCAAGAACGATGGCGGCGGTGGATTTCTGCATGGTTTCACTCCTTGAGAAAGGTTGAGGTACCCAGGTTTGTGAACCTGGGGATGTACCTGCCAAGGGTGCCGAACACGAAAACGCTGCAATGTAGGTGAGTGCCGTCTGGCCACAGAAGCCAATGTGCAAGATGGGCGTGGCCATTGGCCTTGGCAAAACAAAAACCCCGCTATTCATGGGAATAGCGGGCTTTTTGTCAGCCACTGATGTGGCTTGATGGCTCCTCGACCTGGGCTCGAACCAGGGACCTACGGATTAACAGTCCGGCGCTCTACCAACTGAGCTATCGAGGAATATTCGGTATCTGACTAACGATGTAAAAGGCCCTGCGTACACATGCAAGGCCTTGATGATCTTGGCTCCTCGACCTGGGCTCGAACCAGGGACCTACGGATTAACAGTCCGGCGCTCTACCAACTGAGCTATCGAGGAACAAGACTTAGATTATATACACAAAAAATGAGCAAATTCCCGAGGGCCTGGGCGTCGAGCGCACCGGCGGTAGCTTGCCCGCGCACTCGCTCAGCGGCCCGGCTCTGGCCGCTGCCACAGCCACGCGAGCACGCAGGCCATGCACAGCGATGCGCTGACAGCCACCCAGCGTGGGGCGTGGCCGAAGATGAGCACCGCAGCCGCCAGCGCCATGAGCGCGCTGGCACTCCATTTGGCGCGGCGGCTCACCTGACCGCCATTGGCCCAGTCGCGCAGCATGGCGCCGAAGACCGGATGTCGCCACAGCCAGGCGTGCAAGCGCGGCGAGCTGCGGGCGGCCGCCCAGCCCGCCATGAGGATGAACACCGTCGTCGGCAGGCCCGGCACGAAGATGCCGATGATGCCCGTCACCAAGCTCAGCACCGCGAAGCACAGCAGCAGCCAGCGCACCGGCAGGGGCAGCGGGGCAGGGCGCGGTGGCGGGGGCAAAGGCTCTGGCGGAGACGGCATGTGCGGATTGTGCCTGCCGCGGTGCGACGGGCAGCGCTATGCTGCTCGGCACTTTCGACCTGGCGTCGGCTTTGCTTTTTTTACCCATGACCGTTCAAAACATTCTCAAAATGGGCGACCCGCGCTTGCTGCGCGTGGCCCAGCCCGTGACCGAATTCGATACTGATGCGCTGCACCTGCTGGTGCGCGACATGCTGGAGACCATGGAGGCGGTGAATGGCGCCGGCCTCGCCGCCCCGCAGATCGGCGTGGACCTGCAACTGGTGATCTTCGGGTCGGACCGCCCGAACCCGCGCTATCCCGACCGCCCCATCGTGCCGCGCACGGTGCTGCTCAATCCGCAGATCACCCCGCTCGGCGATGAGGAAGAAGAGGACTGGGAAGGCTGCCTGTCCGTTCCCGGGCTGCGTGGCAAGGTGCCCCGCTGGTCCCGCATCCGCTACGAAGGCGTGGACCCGTACGGCGACGCCATCGACCGCACGGCGGAGGGTTTCCATGCGCGGGTGGTGCAGCACGAATGCGATCACCTGATCGGCAAGCTGTACCCGATGCGGGTGCGGGACTTCACCCAGTTCGGCTACACCGAGGTGCTGTTTCCCGAGATCGATGCCGCCGAAGACGATTGACGGCGATGCAAGCGTGCGCTGTTGGCGCTTTGAATGAAAAGTGCCTCCAGCGCAATGAATATGGCGGTGTATTGCTATTGAATTTATAGCGTTCCAGAACTTTTATGCCCTGGCGCCGCTGCAGGATTTCGCAGCTCGCCACCCGCCCCGAGCTCACTCCGAAAGCGCGTTCAGCAGTTCGGTCTCGATCTGGATCTGCCGCGCATTGCTTTGCAGCTCGGGACCATGCACGAGGAAGGTGTCTTCCACACGCTCGCCCAGCGTGCTGACCTTGGCCAGTTGCACGCTCAGGTGGTGGCGCGACAGGATGCGCGCCACCAGGTAGAGCAGTCCGGCGCGGTCGCTGGCGGAGATGTTGATGAGCCAGCGCTGCGCTTTCTCATCCGGACGCAGCGTGACGCGCGGCGCCACCGGAAAGCTCTTCACGCGGCGCGATACGCGTTTGCGGCCGGGCTCCGGCAGTTCTGCGCTTTCGTCCTCGATGGCGCGGGCCAGGTCGCTTTCCACCATGTGCGTGAGTTCGCGGTAGTGCCCCGCCTGCTCAGAAGCGACCACCTGGAACGTGTCGAGCGCGCAGCCGTCATGGGCGGTGTGCACACGCGCATCGAGGATGCTGAAACCCGCCCGGTCGAAATACCCGCAGATACGGGCGAAAAGATCGGGCTGGTCGGTGGCGTACACCGTCACCTGAAGGCCTTCGCCCGCCAAAGATTGCCGCGCGCGCACCACCGTGCGGCCGGTGCCCACGTGGCGCGACAGATGGCGTGCGTGCCAGGCGATGTCGGCCGCCTCGTGGCGCATGAAGTAGCCCACATCGAGCGTGTCCCAGAGCTTCTTGTGCGCTTCGAAAGGCTGGGCCTGCAGCGCGAGCATCACCAATGCCTCGCGCTTGCGGGCTTCGATTTCGGCGGCGGCGTTGGGTGCGTGGCCGCCCAGGGCGCGCAGCGTGGCACGGTAAAGGTCTTCCAGCAGCTTGCCCTTCCAGGCGTTCCACACCTTGGGACTGGTGCCGCGGATGTCGGCCACGGTCAGCAGGTACAGCGCCGTCAGGTGGCGTTCGCTCCCTACGCGCCGGGCGAAGGCGCCGATCACGTCGGGATCGGACAGGTCCTGTTTTTGCGCGACCTGGCTCATGGCGAGGTGCTCGCGCACGAGAAACTCCACCAGCGCCGCGTCTTCCTCGTCCACATGGTGCTGGCGGCAGAAGTGGCGCACTTCCTCGGCGCCGATCTTGGAGTGGTCGCCCCCGCGGCCTTTGCCGATGTCGTGGAACAGCGCTGCCAGGTACAGCAGCCAGGGCTTGTCCCAACCGCCCGCCAGTTGGGAGCAGAACGGGTATTCGTGGGCGTGCTCGGCCATGAAGAACCGGCGCACGTTGCGCAGCACCATCAGGATGTGCTGGTCCACGGTGTAGACATGGAACAGGTCGTGCTGCATCTGGCCGACGATGCGGCGAAACGGCCAGAGGTAGCGGCCCAGCACCGAGGTCTGGTTCATGAGCCGCATCGCGTGCGTGATGCCGGCAGGCTGCCGCAGGATCTTCATGAAGGTCGCGCGGTTCACCGGATCGCGGCGGAAGGCGCTGTCCATCACGCCGCGTGCGTTGTACAGCGCACGCAGCGTGCGCACCGACAGGTCCTTCAGCCCCACCGTGGTTTCGTAGAGCAGGAACGTTTCCAGAATGGCGTGCGGGTTCTTTTCGTAAAGGTCGTCGCTGGCTACTTCGATCAGGCCGGCCTTTTCGAAGAAGCGCTCGTTGATGCGGTGCAACTCGTGCGTGGAGGGGCTCAGCCGCTCCTCGATGTTCATCAGCAGGATCTGGCTGAGCTGCGACACGGCCTTGGCCGCCCAGTAGTAGCGGCGCATGAGCGTTTCGCTCGCGCGCATGGCCAGGCGCTTGCCGTCGGGCGAATGCGAGCGGTAGCCGAACGATTCGGCCACGGCGGTCTGCAGATCGAACACCAGCCGGTCTTCATGCCGCCCGGCGATGGCGTGCAAGCGTGAGCGGATGAGAAACAGCACCGCCTCGTTGCGCTCGATCTGGGCCACCTCGAAAGGGGTTGCCATGCCGTTGGCGGCCAGCTCGCGCCAGTCGCGGCCGAGGCCGGCCGCGCGGGCCACCCACAGCACCGTCTGCAGATCGCGCAGCCCGCCGGGCGACTCCTTGCAGTTGGGCTCCAGCGAGTAAGGCGTGTTTTCGTATTTGTTGTGGCGCTGGCGCATCTCCAGCGTCTTGGCGACGAGGAAATCCTCGGCGTCCATCTGCGCGTCGTAGCGCTCCTGGAAGACCGAGAACAGCGAGGCGCTGCCGCAGACGCGCCGGGCTTCCAGCAGCGAGGTCTGCACGGTCACGTCGGCAGCGGATTCGGTGAGGCATTCGGCCACCGTGCGCACGCTTGACCCGATCTCCAGGCCCGCATCCCAGCAACTGCCGATGAACGATTCGATGGGTGCGCACAGTGCGCTGCCGGCGCCGGGCGACGACCCGTCGGGCAGCAGGACGAGCACGTCCACGTCGGAATGCGGAAAGAGCTGTGCCCGGCCATAGCCGCCCACGGCAAGCAGCGCCAGGTCGTCCGGCATGCCGGCGCGCTGCCACAACTGGCGCAGCAGGCGGTCCGCCAGCGTGGAGAGCTTGTGCAACAGGGTGCGGACGCCGCGCGTGGTGGCGCCGGCGGATTGCAGCGACGTGAGCAGGGCCGCCTTGTCTTGGCGGTAGGCGTCGCGCAGGGTGTGCAGGTCGGTCATGGACGGCGGCAAAAGAGGCTGGCGCTTCAGGGGCAACATGGTTCGCAGGGTAGCACTGGCCCCAAGCAAGAACCGTGCGCCAAGCCACCGCACCGCCGGGTTTCAGGCCGGCCGACCGTCCGGGACCATGGCGCTTTCAATGCCTGACGCCCCGACACGCCCTGCGCCCCCGCGCCCTGATGGCCTGACGTTTACGTCTTGGTCGCGGTCACGAAGGCTGGAGGAGGGGGCGAGCCGGCCGACAGGGTGAGCACTTCGTAGCCGGTTTCGGTCACCAGCACGGTGTGTTCCCACTGGGCCGACAGGCTGCGGTCCTTGGTCACGATGGTCCAGCCGTCGTTGCCGAACTCTTTGACCTCACGGCGGCCGGCGTTCAGCATGGGTTCGATGGTGAAGGTCATGCCGGGCAGCAATTCGTCCAGCGTGCCGGGGTAGCCGTAGTGCAGCACCTGCGGCTCTTCATGGAATTTCTGCCCGATGCCGTGGCCGCAGAACTCGCGCACGACCGACAGGCCATGGTGCTCGGCGTATTTCTGGATCGCGTGGCCGATGTCGCCCAGGCGCGCGCCGGGTTTGACCTTCTGGATGCCGATCCACATGGCGTCGTACGTCAGGCTGCACAGGCGCTTGGCCGCGATGGAGACGTCGCCGATCAGGTACATGCGGCTGTTGTCGCCATACCAGCCGTCCTTGGTGATGACGGTGACGTCCACGTTCATGATGTCGCCCTTTTTCAGGGGCTTGTCGTTCGGGATGCCGTGGCAGACCACGTTGTTGAGCGACGTGCACAGCGACTTGGGGTAGGGCGGGTAGCCGGGTGGCTGGTAGCCGATGGTGGCGGAGATGGTGCCTTGCTGCGCCATGCACTCGGCCGCGAGGCGGTCGACTTCATTCGTGGTCATGCCGGGCTGGATGTGGGGCGCAATGTAGTCCAGCACTTCCGAAGCCAGTCGGCATGCTTCGCGCATGCCGGCAATGCCTTCGGCGTCTTTGATGGTGATGCTCATAGGGGGCAATTATCCCATCGGCGCCTCGGGCCCACGCCCGCCAGGGCGAAGGCTTCTGCGGCGACCCGATCCGCCCCCGGTAAAATGCCGGGCTCCAGCATTCTCCGCACCCCGTCGTGCCTGCCCCAGTCAGCGGCCGGCCGTTCCGGGGTGGGGCCGCACCCTTTCCATCACCAACAGGCCGCCGAAGTGATCTCGCCGACATCGTCCACGAAGCCCTCCTTGCATCTCAGCACGTTCGAAGGCGGCAACGCCCTCAGCGCCTTTCGCATGCGCCAGCTGCTGCCCCAGCTGCAAGCCATCCACGATCGCATCACGGGCATCGCTGCCCGCTTCGTGCACCTGGTGGCCACCGACGCGGTGCCCACCCCGGCCGAAACCGAGCGCCTGGCCGCATTGCTGACCTACGGCGACCCCTACAGCGGCCCGGCGGACGGCCCGGCTATCGTCGTCACGCCGCGCCTGGGCACGGTTTCGCCCTGGGCGTCGAAGGCGACCGACATCGCGCGCAACTGCGGCCTGGCGATCCGGCGCGTGGAGCGCATCACCGAATACCGTGTCTCGCTCAAATCCGGCCTGCTGGGCGGCACGCCTGCGCTGACCGACGCGCAGCGCGGCCAGATCGCGGCGCTGCTGCACGACCGCATGACCGAATCCGCCGTGGCGGACCGTTCGGGCGCCGCGGCGCTTTTCACCGAACTGCCGGCCGCGCCGATGGATTTCGTGGATGTGCTGGGCGGTGGCCGCTCGGCGCTGGAGGCCGCCAACGCCCAGTGGGGCCTGGCGCTGGCCGACGACGAGATCGACTACCTGGTGAATGCCTTCCAGGGCCTGGCGCGCAACCCCACCGATGTAGAGCTGATGATGTTCGCGCAGGCCAACAGCGAGCACTGCCGCCACAAGATCTTCAATGCGCAGTTCACCATCGACGGCGAGAAGCAGGACAAGAGCCTGTTCGCGATGATCCGCAACACGCACCAGCTGGCGCCGCAGCACACGGTGGTGGCGTATTCGGACAACGCCTCGGTCATGGAAGGCTCCCGCGTGGAGCGGTTCTTGGCCAAAATGCCCTCCAGCGCAAGTACCACTAGGGCAGTGTGCTATGAAAAAAGTAGCGCCACGCACCACGTGCTGATGAAGGTGGAAACGCACAACCACCCCACGGCCATCTCGCCGTTCCCCGGCGCCTCCACGGGCGCGGGCGGCGAAATCCGCGACGAGGGCGCCACGGGCCGGGGCTCCAAGCCCAAGGCGGGCATGACGGGCTTCACGGTTTCCAAGCTCTGGGGCGGCGAGTTCGGCAAGCCCGAGCACATCGCCAGCCCGCTGCAGATCATGGTGGAAGGCCCCCTGGGCGGTGCGGCGTTCAACAATGAATTCGGCCGGCCCAACCTGCTGGGCTACTTCCGCGAGTACGAGCAATCGGTGGCGGGCGTGGCGCGCGGCTACCACAAGCCGATCATGATCGCGGGCGGCCTGGGCACGATCGATGCCGGCCTCACGCAGAAGATCGAATTCCCTGCCGGTTCGCTGCTCATCCAACTGGGCGGCCCCGGCATGCGCATCGGCATGGGCGGCAGTGCCGCCAGTTCCATGGCCACGGGTGCCAATGCGGCAGAGCTGGATTTCGATTCCGTGCAGCGCGGGAACCCCGAGATCGAGCGCCGCGCGCAAGAGGTCATCAACCATTGCTGGGCGCAGGGCGCGGCCAACCCGATCCTTGCGATCCACGATGTGGGCGCGGGCGGCCTGTCCAACGCCTTCCCCGAGCTGACCAACGACGCCGGCCGCGGCGCGCGCTTCGACCTGCGGGCGGTGCAACTGGAAGAGTCGGGCATGGCGCCCAAGGAAATCTGGTCGAACGAAAGCCAGGAGCGCTACGTGCTGGCGATCGCCCCGGAGTCCCTGGAGCAGTTCCGGGCCTTCTGCGAGCGCGAGCGCTGCCCCTTCGCCGTGATCGGCACGGCCACCGAGCACCGCCAGCTGGTGCTGGAAGACACCGCCTCCCCATCCGCCGACCAGAAGCATCCGGTCGACATGCCCATGGAAGTGCTGCTGGGCAAGCCGCCCAAGATGCACCGCGACGTGACGACGGTGCAGCGCGAATTCGCGCCCATCGACCTCACGGGCGTGCCGCTGCAAAAGGCCGTGATCGACGTGCTGGCTCACCCCACCGTGGCCAGCAAGCGCTTTTTGATTACCATCGGCGACCGCACCGTGGGCGGGCTGTCGCACCGCGACCAGATGGTCGGCCCCTGGCAGGTGCCGGTGGCGGACTGCGCCGTCACGCTGGCCGACTTCCAGGGCTTTGCCGGCGAGGCGATGAGCATGGGCGAGCGCACGCCGCTGGCATCCATCGACGCGCCCGCCTCGGGCCGCATGGCCGTGGCCGAAGCCATCACCAACCTCCTGGCGGCGCCCATCGAACTGCCCCGCGTGAAGCTCTCGGCGAATTGGATGGCCGCGTGCGGCGAGCCTGGCGAAGACGCGGCGCTGTACGCCACCGTGAAGGCCGTGGGCATGGAGCTGTGCCCGGCGCTGGGCATTTCGATCCCGGTGGGCAAGGATTCGCTGTCCATGCGCACGGTATGGAAGAGCCCCGCCGGTAGCGGCGCAGACGCGGGCGAGTCCAAAAAGGTGACGTCGCCCGTGAGCCTGATCGTGAGCGGCTTCGCCACGCTGACCGATGTGCGCGGCACGCTCACGCCGCAGCTCGACGCGTTGGAAGACGACACCACGCTGGTGCTGATCGACCTGGGCCACGGCAAGGCGCGCATGGGCGGCAGCATTCTGGGCCAGGTGCTGGGCCAGAGCGGCGACGTGGTGCCCGACCTGGACGACGCGCAAGACCTGGTGCGGCTGGTCGATGCGGTGAACGCGTTGCGGGCCAAGGGCCAGATCCTGGCGTACCACGACCGCAGCGACGGCGGCCTGCTGGCCACCGTGGCCGAGATGGCCTTTGCCGGCCACGTGGGCGTGGCGCTGAACGTCGATCTGCTCGTGACCGAGGGCGACGGCATCAGCGACAGCCGCATGGAAACGGGCGATGCGAAGAACTGGGCGTCCCAGGTGAGCGCGCGCCGCGAAGAGCTGACGCTCAAGGCGCTGTTCAACGAAGAGCTGGGCGTGGTGCTGCAGGTGCGCACCGCCGAGCGCAACGACGTCATGCAGACCCTGCGCGCGCATGGCCTTTCCAAGTGCAGCCACTTCATCGGCAAGACGCGCCCCGCATCGTCCACCATGGACGCCGGCAAGGGCGAACTGCAGGTGTGGCGCGATGCCAAGAGCGTGTTCAGTGCCACCCTGTCCGACCTGCACCAGGTGTGGGACGCAGTGAGCTGGAAGATCACGCAGCAGCGCGACAACCCCGCCACGGCCGACGCCGAGCACGCCGCAGCCGGCGTGCCTGCCGACCCGGGCCTGCACGTGGCGCTCACGTTCGACCCGGCCGAGGATGTGGCCGCGCCGTTTTTGAACCTCGCGCGGCCGAAGGTCGCCATCCTGCGCGAGCAGGGGGTCAACTCGCACATCGAAATGGCCTATGCCTTCAATGAAGCCGGTTTCGAGGCCCATGACGTGCACATGACCGACCTGCAATCGGGCCGCGCCCGGTTGTCGGACTTCGCGGGCGTGGTGGCTTGCGGCGGCTTCAGCTACGGCGACACGCTGGGTGCGGGCATCGGCTGGGCACGGTCGATCACGTTCAACTCCGTGCTGTCCGAGCAGTTCCAGGGCTTCTTCGGCCGCAAGGACACGTTCGGCCTGGGCGTGTGCAACGGCTGCCAGATGTTTGCCGAACTGGCCGACATCATTCCGGGCGCCGAGGCCTGGCCGCGCTTCACCACGAACCAGAGCGAACGCTTCGAGGCGCGCTTGTCGCTGGTGGAAGTGCTGGAGTCCCCGAGCCTGTTCTTCGCCGGCATGGAGGGCAGCCGCCTGCCGATCGCCGTGGCGCACGGCGAGGGCTATGCCAACTTCAAGTACCGCGGCAACCCTGCACAGGCCATTGCCGCCATGCGCTACGTGGATAACCACGGCGCCGCGACCGAGCAGTACCCGTTCAACCCCAACGGCAGCGCGGGCGGCCTGACGGCCGTGACCACCGCGGACGGCCGCTTCACAGCGATGATGCCGCACGCCGAGCGCGTGTTCCGCAACGTGCAGATGAGCTGGACCAGCGGCGATCGCAGCGCGCTGAGCCCGTGGATGCGCATCTGGCGCAACGCACGCAAGTGGGTGGGTTGAAGCGGGTAAACCGCACCGGCCCGGCTTGACGGCATCGGCACCCTGGCTCGCTGGGGTGCCGATTTTTCTTGGTGGGCCTGGCAGGCCCGGGGTCGGGTCAGGCCTGGGCGGGCGGGGCGCCAGCAGCCTCTGCAGACTGAGGGCGCTGGTAGATCAGCAGGCGGCCTTTATAGGCCGGCACGTCGAGCAGCGCAGCGCGGTCCAGCCGCTCTTCATGCAGCCCGAAGCCTTGTGCGGCCATCTGCTTGCTGAAAGCCGCGCGGTTGCCGCGGTCGGGGTCCACGATCCAGATCTGCGCGTGGGGGCTGGCGTGCCGGTCGATGAACTGGGCCAGGCTGGCGCGCGCGTCGCGCTCGTACAGCAGGTCGCTGCCCATGATCAGGTCGAACAGCCCATGCACGGGCCCGCCGTGGGCCTGCGCCAGCGGGCTTTCCAGGGCTTCGGGCGGGCCGAGCGCTTCGCCGCTGCCCCATTGGCCCTGGCGGTATTTCATGGGAGCCATGCCGTTCAGCAGCAGGTTTTCGCGCAGAAAGCTGCCAGCCAGCGGGTGGCAGTCGCTGGCGGTGACGTCGGCGCCGCGACGGTGGCACACCAGGCTGGCCAGCGCCAGGCCGCAGCCCAGTTCCAGAATGCGTTCGCCGGCATGCATCGGCCTCGCCACCATGCGCGCGGCCAGCTGCGCGCCGGAGGGCCACAGCAGCCCGAAAAGCGGCCACATGGCGGAGGAAATGCCCAGCGTTTCGGCATCGCCGGAGGGGTCGAAGAACTGCTGGCGGTCCAGCAGCGAGCGAATGATGAGGTCGTCCGCGCCGGCAATGGCGATGGATTCTTGCTTGGTCAGGTAGCCTGGCATGCGGCGCACGAAGAGCCCGCGTGAAGGACCCCGATATCGGTGGGAGGGCCGCCAGTATGCGCCCTGCGCCGACACGGGCGCTTCGCGGGCCGTTGCTATAGTGGGCGCCGCCCGGCCTGCGCGGCGCTCAGGCGTGGCGTGCGGCGCGCTGTTTTTCGGGCCCGCAAGCCTTCTCTTTCCCACTCGATTTTTCTAAGGATTCCCATGGCCGGTGCCAGCCTTTTGACGCTGCTCGACGATATCGCCACCGTTCTGGACGACGTGGCGCTCATGACCAAGGTGGCCGCGAGGAAGAGCGTTGCCATGGCCGATGACGTGTCCGTCATGACCAAGGTCGCGGCGCAAAAGACCGCCGGCGTGCTCGGCGACGATCTGGCACTGAACGCCCAGCAGGTCACCGGCGTGCGCGCCGAGCGCGAGATTCCCGTGGTCTGGGCGGTCGCCAAGGGCTCGCTGGTCAACAAGGCGATCCTCGTGCCGGCCGCGCTGCTGATCAGTGCGTTCATCCCCTGGGCGGTGACGCCGCTGCTGATGGTGGGCGGTGCCTTCCTGTGCTTCGAAGGGGCTGAAAAACTGGCCCACCGCTTCCTGCACAGCCACGATGCGCCCAAGGAAGAAGCCGGCCGCGAGGCGCACGCCCTGGCCAATGCCAACCCGGCGGTGGACATCGCCGCGTTCGAAAAAGACAAGGTCAAGGGCGCGGTGCGCACCGACTTCATCCTGTCGGCTGAAATCATCGCCATCACGCTGGGCACGGTCGCGAATGCGCCGTTCGGCCAGCAGGTGGCGGTGCTGGCCGGCATCGCGGTGATCATGACGGTGGGTGTGTATGGCCTGGTGGCCGGCATCGTCAAGCTGGACGACCTGGGCCTGTGGCTCACGCGCAAGACCAGTCGCGCCGCGCAGGCGCTGGGCCGCGGCATCGTGGCGGCCGCGCCGTGGCTGATGAAGGTGTTGTCGGTGGCGGGCACGGCCGCCATGTTCCTGGTGGGCGGCGGCATTCTGGTGCACGGCCTGCCGTTCGTGCACCACGCGGTCGAGGGCCTGGCGGCATCGGCTGCGCAGTGGCCAGCGGGCGGCTTCTGGCGTGTGCTGGTGCCCAACCTGCTCAACGCGGTGGTGGGCATCATCGCGGGCGCCATCGTGCTGGCGGTGGTGACGGTGGTGCAGCGCATGCGGGGCAAGGGCGCTCACTGAGGGCCTTCTCTGCGGCATCGCGGCACGGCTGGGCACAACGTGCCGGCGGTTTGATCCACGGCAAGGCCGGCTTGGCGGTTTGCCGGCCCAATGCATGCACGGGGGTCGTCCCCGTTCAACGCATCGAGTTTCCGTATGAAAAAAAACCTGCTGGCCCTGGCCGTGTTGTGCGCATTGACCTCCGGCACTGCCTTCGCGCAAACGACGGAAGGCCCCTGGCTCGTTCGTGCGCGTGCTGTGAATCTGGATTCGTCCAACAAGGACAGCACCGGCCTGGGCCTGTCGATCAATGATAAGACCTTGCCCGAGGTCGATATCTCCTACTTCTTCAACCGGAACATCGCCGCCGAACTGGTGCTGACCGTGCCGCAGAAGCAGGACGTGCGTTCCAGCGCGCTGAACGCGCAGATCGGCACCCTCAAGCACCTGCCGCCTTCGCTGATGCTGCAGTACCACTTCGACGCGCCGGGCTTTCGCCCCTATGTGGGCGCTGGCGTGAACTACACGCGCTTTTCCAGCGTGCGCCTGCCTGCGGGCGTGAGCATCGACAAGAGCAGCTGGGGCGGTGCGCTGCAGGTCGGCGTGGACATTCCACTCACCAAGAACCTGGTGCTCAACTTCGATGTGAAGAAGGTCTACATCCAGACCGACGTGTTCGGCGCTGGCGCCAAGCTGGGCACGCTCAAGATCGATCCCGTGCTGGCCGGCATCGGCCTGGGCTGGCGGTTCTGATCACCGGCCGCCGCGTGCTCGCGGCGGGCCGCTGATCGCCTGGTGGGGCAGGGCCGGCGCAGTGCGCCGGCTTTTTCGTGGTGGATCCAGCGAGCGGCGTGGCCCGGTAGAGGGTCGGGGGATCGCAGCATTTCACTGAGTGGGCTCGGGCGGGCTGCGGCGGGTGCCGAACGGTCCCGTTCCATCGGTGTGTCCCCGCAGGCGCCGCCACAGCGCGGGCAGGGCCGTGCGGATGTCCGGACGCTGGCTGCGCAGCGCGACTTCCGGCGCACCGGCATCGAGTTGGCCCGGCGTGCCCAGGTCGAAGTGGAAGGTGTAGTCGGGCTCCTGCCCCATGCGCAGATCGGTCAGGAACACATGGCCGTCCCGCGTCCGCATGCGATAGAACCCGTGGCTGAAGTCGGCGATCTGGGCGACCTCGGGCACGGCCTGGTAGCGGCCGATCAGCGGCGCGCCACGCTCGTGCAGCGTCCATTGCATCGGCCGCCCGCCATCCGCGAGGGCGTAGAACCCTTCCGCATACTGCGTGGGCGTGACGGCCACCACGCGCCACAGCAAGGTGTTGAAGGGGGTCGGCGTGACGAGCACCGTCTGCACGGGCAGCCCCTGCGTGCGCAGCGACGCCATCGCCACGCCGGTGACGTATTGCTGCGCACCCGCGCTCCAGGCCAGGTAGAGCGTGCTGAGCACGAGGCCCCAGCGGTTCCAGCGCATGCCGACCAGCGGGCCGCTGACCAGTGCCGCCACCACGCCGACGATCAGCGGCACGGTGTACAGCGGGTCGATGATGAAGATGCTGCCCACGCCGTAGGGGTGGCTGGTGAACGGCTTCCAAAGCTGGGTGCCGTACACCGTCATGGCGTCCAGCAGCGGGTGCGTGATGAGCGCCAGCCACATCGCCAGCCACCACCGGCGCCAGCCGGCCTGCTCGCCATGCAGTCGCGCGACGATCCAGCCAAGGGGCGCGGAGAACAGCGTGAGGTACAGCAGCGCATGGCTTTCCGCCCGGTGCTGGACCATGTTGGCGATGGCATTGCCATGGTCGATGAATGCGTCCAGGTCGGGCAGCGTGCCGGCCACCGCGCCCCACAGCGCGGCTTTCCAGGGGGCGGTGCGTCGCCCCATCACGGCGAGGGAAACGGCGGAGCCGAGGGCGATCTGGGTCAGGGAATCCATGGCGGCGGTGGCAGGCCGGCGGGGCGGCCAATGTGGTCGATCGGCGGAGTGTGGCTCAGGCGGAGCGGCGCTTTCGGGCGTGTGCGAAAAGGCCGTGCGCCGCCGGGGATGATTTCCGTCGAGCGAGACCGCATCGGCTGGGCCGGATTCCTGACGCCCGAGATACTTGGCGGACGTGTCCTACACCCATCCGTCAGGGTGTCTGCAATCCTCTGTTACATGGCGTTCGCCAGGTTGACGCAGAGCGACCCGAGAATGGCCATGCATCGCGACGGTGCCGCAAGGCGCGCTGCGATCCCCACAGACCCCCAGCCGCGAGCGCCATGCAGAACACACCGCACCACGACATCATCCAGGGGCTGGCCAGCCGTCCCGCGTGCATCTCACCCAAATACTTCTACGACCAGCGCGGCTCGCAGCTGTTCGAAGAGATCACCCGCCTGCCCGAGTACTACCCCACCCGCACCGAATACGAGGTGATGCACGCCCACGGCAATGACATCGCCCGGGCCGTGGGGCAGGGCGGCACGGTCATCGAACTGGGCGCGGGCAGTTGCGAAAAGGCGCGCACGCTCTGCCGGCTGCTGCAGCCGGCATGTTTCGTCGGCGTGGACATTTCGGCCGATTTCCTGCGCGAGGGCGTCGCCCGCCTGTGTGAGGACCTGCCGCAACTCAAAGCGCACGCCGTGGCGGCCGACCTGACCCGCCCCATCCGGCTGCCGGCGGAGGTGCCCCGCGCCCGCCGGGTCGTGTTTTACCCCGGCTCTTCGATCGGCAACTTCGACCCCCCGCAAGCGCTGGAATTGCTGTCGCGCATGCGGGCGCTGGTGGACGACGACGGCGCGCTGCTGATCGGCATCGATCTGCCCAAGGACGTGCAGGTGCTGGAGGCGGCCTACGACGATGCGGCCGGTGTCACCGCCGCGTTCAACCGCAATGTGCTGACCCATGTGAACCGGCTGATCGGCAGTGACTTCGCGCCCGAGGCCTGGGAGCACCGCGCGTTCTTCAACGGTGAGCAGTCGCGCATCGAGATGCATCTGGAGGCGCGCGATGGCGCCCAGGTGCGATGGCCCGGCGGTGGCCGCGACTTCGCTGCGGGCGAGCGCATTCATACCGAAAACAGCTACAAATACAGCCTGTCGGCCTTCCAGGACCTGCTGGCGCGCGCGGGCTTTTCGCGCGCCCATGCCTGGACCGACGACCGGGGCTGGTTCGCCGTGGTGCACGCACAGCCATGAACCTTGCCACCCGCCTTACCCACGCCGTAACGCCCGGAAGCCTGGGCGCCCGTTACGCCGAAGTGCGCCGCGCCTCCATGGCGCTGGCCCTGCCACTGTCCGACGAAGACTGCTGCGCGCAGTCCATGCCCGATGCCAGCCCCGTGAAATGGCACCTGGCGCACACGACCTGGTTCTTCGAAACCTTCATCCTGGAGCCGAACGAGCCCGGCTTCGCGCCGTTCCATCCGGCGTTCCGGGTGATCTTCAACTCGTATTACAACGGAGTGGGCGACAAGCACCCCCGGCCGCAACGCGGCCTGTTGACCCGCCCCGCGCTGCCGCAAGTTCTGGCCTACCGCGCCGATGTGGATGGCCGCATGGCACGCCTGATGGCGGACCGGCCGGACGACGCCGCGCTGGCGGCGCTGGTCGAACTCGGCCTGCAGCACGAGCAGCAGCACCAGGAGCTGATCCTCACCGACGTCAAGCACCTGCTGTCGTGCAGCCCGCTGTGGCCCGCATACCGCTTGCCCGGCCATGCCGCCGCGCAGCCCGCGCTGTCGCCGACGGGTGGCGCGCCGCTGGCGTGGCACGCCTTCAATGGCGGCGTGTGCGAGATCGGGAACACCGGCAACGATGGCTTCGCGTTCGACAACGAGAGCCCGCGCCACCGCGTGTACCTGCAGCCGTTCGAACTGGCCTCGCGCCCGGTGACCACGGCGGAATACCTCGCCTTCGTGGAAGACGGCGGCTACCGCGACCCCGCCCACTGGCTGGCCGAAGGCTGGGACTGGTGCCGCGCGCAGGCGCTGGAGCACCCCATCTACTGGCAGCGCCAGGGCACGGCGTGGCATGAGTTCACCCTGGCCGGCCCCCGTCCGCTGCAGCCCCATGCCCCTGCGGTGCACCTGTCGTACTACGAAGCCGACGCCTACGCACGATGGGCGGGCGCCCGCCTGCCGACCGAAGCCGAATGGGAAGCGGCCGCCACCCTGCAGGGCGCCGACCCCGCCAGCGGGCACTTCGCCGACAGCGGCGCACTGCACCCCCGGCCCGCCGCGTCCGACGCCAGCCGGGGCCTCGCCCAGATGTTCGGCGATGTCTGGGAATGGACGCAGTCCAGCTACGCGGCCTATCCAGGGTTCCACGTGGCCGAGGGCGCGGTGGGCGAATACAACGGCAAGTTCATGGTCAACCAATACGTGTTGCGCGGCGGCTCGTGCGCCACGCCGCCTGGGCATGTCCGGGCGACATACCGCAATTTCTTCCCGGCCACGGCGCGCTGGCAGTTCTCCGGCCTGCGTCTGGCGCGCGACCTTTGATGCGGATCGGTTTGCTATTATTTTAATAGCTGCCAGCGCATGATTCCCTAGGGCGGGAGGCCAAAAAGACCTCAAACCCGTTGGTTCGCTGCGGCTGGCGGCATCCATGGTGCGTGGCGGCTGTGATGGCCCTGCTGGCGTGCCTTACACCGCGTCCAGTGCCTGTGCCAGGTCCGCCTGCAGGTCTTCGATGTGCTCGATGCCCACGGACAGCCGCACCATGCCTTCCGTCACGCCGGCCTTGGCCAGTTCTTCCGCATCCAGCTGGCGATGGGTGGTCGATGCAGGGTGCGTGGCCAGCGAGCGTGCGTCGCCGATGTTCACCAGCCGCGTGAAGAGCTGCAGCGCATCCAGGAAGCGCGCGCCGGCCGCACGCGGATCGGTGCCCTCGGTGCGCAGGCTGAACGAGAGGATGCCCGACGCCCGGCCCCCCAGTTGGCGCTGCACCAGCGCGTGGTCCGGGTGGTCCGGCAGGCCTGCGTAGCGCACCCATTCCACTTCCGGATGGCTTTGCAGAGCGCGGGCGATGGCCAGCGTGTTCTCGCAGATGCGGTCCATGCGCAGCGCGAGCGTTTCGATGCCCTGCAGGATGAGGAACGCGTTCTGCGGCGCCAGCGCCGCGCCCGTGTTGCGCAGCGGCACCACGCGCGCGCGGCCGATGAAGGCCGCTTCGCCCAGCGCCTCGGTGTAGACCACGCCGTGGTAGCTCACGTCGGGCTCGTTCAGGCGCGGAAAACGCGCCTTGTGCTGCGCCCAGGGAAACTTGCCGCTGTCCACGATGGCGCCGCCCACGCTGTTGCCGTGGCCGCCCAGGTACTTGGTGAGCGAGTGCACCACGATGTCTGCGCCATGCTCGATGGGGCGCAGCAGGTAAGGGCTGGGCACCGTGTTGTCCACGATCAGCGGCACGCCATGCTCGTGCGCGACCTTCGCCAGCGCGGCGATGTCGGTCACGTTGCCCAGCGGATTGCCGATGGACTCGACGAAGATCGCCTTCGTCTTCGCGTCGATCAGCTTGCCGAAGCTGGCCGGATCGCGCGCATCGGCGAAGCGGGTGGTGATGCCTTGCTGCGGCAGCGTGTGGGCGAACAGGTTGTAGGTGCCGCCGTAGAGCGTGCTGGCCGACACGATGTTGTCGCCGGCTTCGGCGATGGTCTGGATCGCGTAAGTGATCGCGGCCATGCCCGAGGCCACGGCCAGGGCGGCGATGCCGCCCTCCAGTGCCGCGACGCGCTTTTCCAGCACGTCGTTGGTCGGATTCATGATGCGCGTGTAGATGTTGCCCTGCACCTTCAGATCGAACAGGTCGGCGCCATGCTGGGCACTGTCGAAGGCATAGGCGACCGTCTGGTAGATGGGCACGGCCACGGCCTTGGTGGTGGGGTCGGGCGACTGCCCGGCATGGACGGCGAGGGTTTCGATCCGCATGGTCTGTCTCTTTCTGGGTGGCAACAAGGGGAAGGCGCAAAAACGCAAAGCCGGGGCACGAGCCAAGCACCGCTTGGCGGTGAACCCGGGCCGGGCCATTCTTGCACCGCCCCGCCCGCGGCCGAACGACCCATTGGCTATGTGCTTATGCACCGGTGCGCCTGCAGCGCCTGCAGCGCCTGCAGCGCCGGTAGGGTGCAGCGCCGCGCAGCACCGCGCGTTGCCGCGATGATTTTTGCGAAAGATTTGCAGGCGCCGGTAAATCTTGCGAAGGGCATTCCCGCCGCAGCGGGGCAGGGCGTGGGCACACAGCTTGCCGCCCCTGGCTGTCCACCGGCGTGCCTGGCCGCGGCGCGCTTTCCTTCCTCTTCCATCGCAACCCTTTCGGAAAGGTCCCTTGCATGAACGCTTCCAACCCGCCCGACGAATCCCTCAACGACCGCGCAGCGCCCGATGCGCAGGACCTGGAGCGCGGCCAGGCGCGGCAGCCCGACGGCCCCAACGTCGCGCCCAGCCCGACCGAGCACCTGGCGGCACGCGGCCAGTTACCGGCTGGCCGTGCTGCCTCGCTCGGGGCCGATGCGGCCGACCCTGCCGACCCGGGTGCCTCCGCGCCGTCGCCCGCACCGCTGCCCAAGCGCTGACGGCGCTGCCCGCTGGGCTCCGCCCTGGCTTCTTGAACACGAGGAGACGAACACGATGGAATCCAAAACGACGCTCGGAATGAACCGCACCGGCATCCAGAGGTCGCCCTTCGACACGGCCGACATGGAAGCGGGATTGAAGGAATTCGCGCCGCCCACGGCCGGCCAGCGCGAAGACACGGCCGTGCGGCTGGAATACGCCGACGCCACCGAGGGCCTGGGCACGGTGCCCCCGCCGGGAACGGTCAAGGGCATGCTGAAGTCCGGCATGGACATGATGACGGGCAACCGCCCGCAGGTACTGGTGGACAAGCTGGGCGAGCGCCTGGCGTTCGAGCGCAGCGGCGTGCGGCTTTATGAGAGCGCCTTGGTGAAATGCGCCGCCCAGCCCGACCTGCTGCGCGAGGACGAGGTCCAGGCCCTGCGCCTGCACCGCGACCAGGAGCTGGAGCACATGCACCTGCTCAAGCGCGCCATCGAGATCCTGGGCGCCGACCCCACCGCGCAGACGCCTTGCGCGGACCTGGTGGCGGTCGAGAGCATGGGCATGGTGCAGGCGATGAACGATCCGCGCACCTCGCTGGTCCAGGCACTGAACGTGGTGCTGAACATCGAGCTGATCGACAACGCCGCGTGGGAACTGCTGATCGACCTGGCGCGTGCCGCAGGGCACGACACCCTGGCGACGGAATTCGGCCATGCCGCCGAGCAGGAAGACCGCCACCTGTTGCATGTGCGCGCGCTGGTCGAGCGGCTCACGCTGGAGGACGCCAGCCTATTGCGCGCGCCGGGCTGAGGGCTCACCGCCCACGGCGATCGGTGCCGGTCGGCCGGGCAGCCTGCGCCGAAGAACGATCAATGCCCGCGCCTGGACCGGCCACCGGGCAGGAGCGGGCAGGACAGGGCGAGCTTTTCAGGCCGCAGTGCTGGGCGCAGGCCGCGTGCGATAGAACTGCATGGGCACGGCCTGCATGTCCTTGGCGTGCTGGTTGATCACCGACTTCTTCATCTTGCCGACCACGTGCATTTCGCACGGCTTGCAGTCGAAGCGCAGGGTGAGCTTTTCCTTGCCGTTGATGAGCTGCAGCGGCTCGGCCTTGATCGTGCCTTTCACGCCGATCACGCCCTTGGCCTGCTTGGGGCACAGGCTCATCGAAAAGCGCACGCAGTGCTTGGTGATCATCAGGCTCACCTCGCCTTCCTCTTCCTTCGACTCGTAGGCCGCGTCGATCACCTTGACGCCATGCTTCATGTAGAAGTCGTGCGCCTTCTGGTTGAACACGTTGGCCAGGTAGGTGAGCGTGTCTTCCGGGAACGGCGCCGGCGGCTCCACGGGCTCGGCGCGCGGAAGGCGCACCAGGCCGGATGCGCGGGCGGCTTCGAGCGCGGCCACCGCATCGCGGCGCAGCTGGTTCAGCGCCGATGCTGGAACGAACCACGGCTGCGACAGGGTCAGCGCGATGTCGTGCACCGAAAACAGCGTGGCGCCGAAGCGGCCGAGCTGCTCGCGCAGGGTGGCCTCCGCCTGGGCCGCATCGGTGGCGCGCTGGTGCGGGTGAACGGTGGTGGCGCTGCCGACGAAGCCATCCTCGTCGGTCAGCGTGAGGTCGAAGCCGTCGGGGGTTTCGGACAGTTGCGCCCACAGGCCGATGCGCCGGTCGCTCGACTTCTTGTCCAGCGTGCGCACCCAGTCCATGTCGCGGTTGCGGTTGATCTCCAGGCCTTTGCGCAAGTCCTTGAAGCCGGCGATGGGGTCCTTGGGGAACACCCGCCACAGGCCCTTCTTGGCATTGACGGCTTCCGCGCGGTTGATCTGCAGGCCGACCAGTTCCTTTTGCAGGTCGTAGTAGCAAAGGCCATCGCCGTTGTGCAGCACGGTGTCGGGGCTCGACAGTTCCAGTTCGGCGAAGGTCTCGCCCACCTTGGTCACCCAGCCGATGGCCCGCCCAGGCGTCTTGGGCGTGTCGAACGCACCGATGTCGTCCTTGCGGCCGTTGACGAAATAGTCGGTGAACTCGCGGTTGAAGTTCTGGTCCGGATCAGGCGTGAAAGTGAAGGTCGTGCGGCCGGACGACGAGCGCGCCAGCGGCTCGGCCGAGAACTCGCGCTGCTCGATGATTTCGTCCAGCAGCTTGCGGTAGTGCGCCGTGATGTTCTTCACGTAGCCCATGTCCTTGTAGCGGCCCTCGATCTCGAAGCTGCGCACGCCCGCATCGATCAGCGCCCGCAGGTTGTCGCTCTGGTTGTTGTCCTTCATCGACAGCACGTGCTTTTCGTGGGCGATGATGCGGCCGCTGCTGTCCAGCACCTCGTAGGGCAGGCGGCAGGCCTGGTTGCAGTCGCCCCGGTTGGCGCTGCGCCCGGTGTGCGCATGGGTGATGTAGCACTGGCCCGAATAGGCCACGCACAGCGCGCCATGCACGAAGAATTCGATGGTGGTGCGCGCCGGGTCGGTGGCGGCGCGCACGGCGGCGATCTCCTGCAGATCGAGCTCGCGCGCCAGCACGATCTGCGACAGCCCTGCGTCCTGCAGGAAGCGCGCTTTCTCGGGCGTGCGGATGTCGGTCTGGGTGCTGGCGTGCAACTGGATGGGCGGCAGGTCCAGCTCCAGCAGGCCCATGTCCTGAATGATGAGCGCGTCGGCGCCCGCGTTGTACACCTGCCAGGCCATCTCCCGGGCGCCTTCCAGCTCGTCGTCGCGCAGGATGGTATTGAGCGTGACGAAGATGCGGCTGTGAAAACGGTGCGCGTGGCGCACCAGGCGCTCCAGGTCGTGCAGCTCGTTGCCGGCACCGGCGCGGGCCCCGAAGGCCGGGCCGCCGATGTACACGGCGTCGGCCCCGTGGTTGATGGCTTCGATGCCGATATCGGCGTCACGCGCCGGGGAAAGCAGTTCGATCTGGTGGGGCAGCAAAGACATGGGGCGCGATTATCCCAGCGGGCGCCGGCGCTGCCTACCAGCGCCGCTGCGCCCCACGTGGCGAGCCCTTGCATTAGCACCTCGAATGGCTCGCAATCTGCACTGAATTGGTGCTGATTCTCCCAAAAACGGTGCGCGGCGCCGCTAGCATACGCACGCCTTGCCGCCGGCCCTGGCGGCTTTTCGACCACAAGGATGGAGACTTTGACCGTGCTGAACGCTTCCCGACTGAGTTTTAACCTGCGCTCCACCGCGCTGGCCTGCGTGGCCCTCACCGCCTGCGGCGCCGCAATGGCCCAGGACGTGCAGACCGTCAAGATCGGCCACGTCGGCCCGCTCTCGGGCGGCATCGCCCACATCGGCAAGGACACCGAAAACGGCGTGCGCATGGCGGTGGACGACCTCAACGGACAGAACCTGGTCATCGGCGGCAAGAAGATCCGCTTCGAACTGGCGGCCGAAGACGACGCCGGCGACCCGCGCCAGGCCACGGGCGTGGCCCAGAAGCTGTGCGACCTGAAGGTTGCGGGCGTGGTCGGCCACCTGCAATCCGGCACGTCGATCCCCGCATCCTCCATTTATGACAAGTGCGATCTGCCCCACATCACGGCGGCCGCCACCAACCCCGACCTGACCAAGCCCGGCTACAGGACCACCTTCCGCCTGATCGCCAACGACAGCGCGCTGGGCGCCGCGCTGGCGCTGTATGCCGCCGATCACCTCAAGCTCAAGACCGTGGCCATCATCGACGACCGCACGGCCTACGGCCAGGGCGTGGCGGCGGTGTTCAAGGCGACGGCGCTGCAAAAGGGCCTGACGGTGGTGTCCGAAGAGTTCACCAACGACAAGGCCACGGACTTCATGGCCATCCTCACGTCCATCAAGTCCAAGAAGCCCGACGGCATCTTCTACGGCGGCCTCGACGCGCAGGCCGGCCCGATGCTGCGCCAGATGGACCAGCTGGGCCTCGGATCGGTGAAGTATTTCGGCGGCGACGCCCTGTGCACCGAAAAGCTGCCCGACCTGTCGTCCAAGGCGGCCGCGCTCAAGAACGTGACCTGCGCCACCGGCGGCGCCTCGGTCACCAAGATGCAGGGCGGCGCCGACTGGAAGCAGCGCTACGACGCCAAGTTCCCCGGCCAGTTCCAGATCTACAGCCCGTACGCCTACGACGCGGCCATGGTGCTGGTGGATGCGATGAAGCGCGCCAACTCCGTGGATCCCAAGGTGTACACGCCGTTCCTCGCCAAGACCCAGTACAAGGGCGTGACGGCCAACATCGCGTTCACGCCCAAGGGCGAGCTGACGACACCGGCCGTCACGCTGTACCACTACCCCGCGAACGCGCGGGTGGCGCTGAACTGACGCCTGGCTGGTCCCCCATCCGTCGCTGCCCCTTTCCGCCTTTCCGCGCAGCCTGGCTGCCGTGAGGTCGGGCGGTGGCGGGTGGTAGCAGGGTGGTTATTCGTTACAGTGGCGGCTTCGCCCCGCGCCGCCGCCGATGCCCTCCCTTTCGCGATTTTCTTGTGATGCTCAGGCCCCTGAACGGGGCCTTCGGGCGTTGGCGCTGCATGCGGGTGCCGCCCCGTCCGGCGCTGGCGGCGGCACGGCGGGATTGATCGGCGTCCGGCACGGCAGCGTGCCGGTGCCGTTCGCACAGCACACGGAGAACTGACCATGCGCATGGGATTCGGATTGGTGGGCCTGCTGGTGGCCCTGGCGATTGTGGCGGTGCTGGTGAAAAAGCAGATGGGCGCCACCCGCGTCGCCGTGCCTGTGGTGTCGGTACCGGGCGCGCAGCCGCCGGCCAGCGGTGCGTCCGCCGCGACGGTGCGCGAACAAAGCCAGCAGGTCCAGCAACAGGTCAAGCAGCAGGTCGAGGCCCTCATGCAGCAGGCCCGGCCGATGCCGGAAGACGAATCCAAGTGAAATCGGCCTCCCACCCTAGAGAATCATGCGCTGACAGCTATAAAAGTAATAGCAAATGACCCTTGCGACCAAGGACGACGATGCCCGCTGGATGCGCCTGGCCCTGGCCCAGGCCCGCGCTGCGGGCGAGGCCGGTGAGGTGCCCGTGGGCGCGGTGGTAGTGCGCGGCGGCGAGGTGATCGCCACAGGCCGCAACGCCCCGATTGCCGGTCACGACCCCACGGCCCATGCCGAGATCGCCGCGCTGCGGGCCGCCGCTGCGCACCTGGGCAACTACCGGCTCGACGGCTGCACGCTTTATGTGACCCTGGAGCCCTGTGCCATGTGCAGCGGCGCCATGCTGCACGCCCGCCTGCCGCGCGTGGTGTACGGCGCGGCGGACGCCAAGACCGGCGCCGCCGGCTCGGTCGTGGACCTGTTCGCCGAGCCGCGGCTGAACCACCACACCCAGGTGCAGCGCGGTGTGCTGGCCGAGGAGTGCGGTGCCCTGCTGAGCGACTTCTTTCGCCAGCGGCGCGGCCAGCGGCGCGCGCAGGCCCTGGCCGCCCATCCGCTGCGCGACGACGCCCTGCGCACGCCCGACGCGGCGTTCGCCGACCTGCCGGGCTACCCCTGGGCGCCGCACTACATGAGCGATCTGCCCGCGCTCGGCGGGCTGCGGCTGCACTACCTGGACGAAGGCCCGCGCGATGCTGCCCGGACCTGGCTGTGCCTGCACGGGCTGCCAACGGGCAGCTACCTGTATCGGCACATGCTGCCGGTGTTCGCTGCGGCGGGCGACCGCGTGGTGGTGCCGGACCTGATCGGCTTCGGCCGCAGCGACAAGCCCAAGAAAGAGGCCGCGCACCGCTTCGAATGGCACCGGCAGGTGCTGATCGAGTGCATCGAACGGCTTGACCTGCGCCACACCGTGCTGGTGGTGCATGGCTGGGGCGGCGCGCTGGGGCTGACGCTGCCCATGGCTTTGCCGGGCCGGTTCGACGGCCTGCTGGCCATGAACACATGGCTGGCCGGCGGACAGGCGCCACAGCCCGCCCGCCTGGCGGCGTGGCAGGCCGACTGCGCCCGCGCCGGCCGCAGCCAAGGCGGGGCGGGCCGTTGGGTGGCCCAGGCTTGCGCCCACTTGTCCGCCCAAGAGCAGGCGGCCTATGACTCACCGTTTCCCGATGTGGGCTTTCGTGCCGCGCTGCGGGCGCTTCCACTGACGGGGCTGTCCGCGCTGGACGGGCCGGAACGCGATGCGATCGCACGCGACGCGGCGGCCTTCTGGCAGAACGAGTGGGCTGGCCGCAGCCTGCTGGTCGCGGGCACGCCCGATGCCGCCCTGGGCCCTGAGGCCATGCAGGCGCTGCACGCCGCGGTGCGCGGCAGCCCGCCGCCCCTGGCACTGGCCGGCGCCGGGCATTTCGTGCCGGAGCAGGGCGCCGAGATCGCCGCGCGGGCTGTGGAATACTTCCGCCTCTAGCGCGCCGGCATGGCTCCGGCGCACACACCGCATCCACCGGAGCAGGCCCGCGCGGCCTGAATGCCTTGTCTCTTGATTCCCACGACGACCACGCCCATTGCGGCCACGACCACGGCCCCCGGCACATCTACATCTATTCGCCGTCCAGCGCGGTGCGTGACAAGGCGGCTTTCAAGCGCGGCGTGGCCCGCTTGAAAGCCATGGGCCATGAGGTCGAGGTGGATGCCGACGCGCTGGCGACCCACACGCGATTCGCCGGCGACGACGCCACCCGGCTCGCGGCCATCCACCGCGCGGCCGCCAGCGGCGCCGATCTGGCGTTGATCTCGCGCGGCGGCTACGGCCTCACCCGCATCCTGCCGGGCATCCGCTACAAGGCGGTCGCCAAGGCAGTGGCGGGCGGCACCCGCTTCGTCGGCGTGAGCGATTTCACGGCGTTCCAGAACGCGCTGCTGGCCAAGACCGGCGCCATCACCTGGGCCGGCCCGTCGCTGGTGGGCGACCTGGGCACCGAGGGCGAGCCCGACGACATCATGCTGGCCTGCCTGGACGACCTGCTCACCGGCCACGGCGAAGGCAGCGGCTGGCGCATGAATACCGAAAAGCCCAACGCCGCCGGCCAGCCCGCCGTGCGCGACATCTACGTGAAAAGCGCGCAACTGTGGGGCGGCAATCTGGCCGTGCTGGGCTCGCTGGTTGGCACGCCCTACCTGCCGGCGGTGCGCGGCGGCATTCTGTTCATCGAAGATGTGAACGAGCACCCTTACCGCGTTGAGCGCCTGCTCACCCAGCTGCTGCACGCTGGCGTGCTCGCGCAGCAAAAGGCGGTGATCCTGGGCCAGTTCACCGATTACCGCCTGGCACCGCACGACAAGGGCTTCAAGCTGCAAAGTGTGGTGGACTGGCTGCGCACGCAGATCAAGGCGCCCGTGCTCACCAATCTGCCTTTCGGCCATGTGGCGACCAAGGTGCTGCTGCCTGTGGGCGCTTCGGTGTCGTTGTCGGTCGAAGGGCGCGACGCGCTGTTGTACTGGGGACACACCCACTGACGAGGCCGGGGCACCGCCCCGTGCCCGGCGGTGCGGCACGCCGCACGGGGGCAGGGCCGGCCCCATAATTTGCATTCCGTTGCCATTCTTTCCTTCACGTGCCAGCTCCCCTCGCGTGTGTGCACGCCCCCTCGACCCTCTTCCGTCCCTGCGCCTTTGAGCCTCGGCGCGCTGTGATGCCAATGGCAATTTTCGGCATCGGCCAAAGGCCAGCGGCATGACCCTCTCCGGCAATCCATTGCACACCGTCGTCTTCGCCGACATCGCGGGCAGCACCGCGCTGTTCGAAGCCGTCGGCAACGAGCGCGCGACCGCTGCGGTCACCCAATTGACCGACTGGATCGGCGAGACCGTCACATCGCACGGCGGCCGCGTGGTCAAGACGCTGGGCGACGGCGTGCTGGGGGTGTTCGAAGACGGAGCCTCCGGCGTGGCCGCCATGGCGGCCATGATGCGCAGCCACCGGCACCGCATGCACGCCTGGCCGCGCGAGCTGCGCCTGGACCTGCGGGCGGGCCTGGCCAGCGGCGAGATCGTGCAGGTCGATGGCGACTGCTATGGCGACGCCGTGAACGTGGCGGCACGCCTTTCCGAGCGCGCCGGCCCGCGCGAAATCTGGGCCACCGAAACCACCGTCGAGCAAGCCGGCACGGTGGAAGGCACCTGGTTCGTGCGGCTGGGCGCCATGGACCTGCGCGGCCGCTCCGAACCCATCGTGATGTACCAGGTCGAGTGGCGCGACGGCGAAGAGGGCGATTCGGTCACCATGCAGGCGGCGCTGCCCAGCGCCGTGATGCCGCTCGATTCGGGCAGCGCGTGCCTGGAGTTGTCCTGGGGTAGTGCGCACCGCGCTTTTTTGTCCACACAGGCGCCCGTGCACCTGGGCCGGGCCACGCAGGCGCAGGTGCATGTGGCCGACCCGCGCGTTTCGCGCCTGCACGCCCGCATCGACTGGCGCAACGGTACCTTTGTGCTCACCGACCTCAGCAGCTTCGGCACCTGGGTGCACTTCGGGGGCGGCAGCACCTCCGTCAACCTGCGGCGCGACGCCTGCCTGTTGCACGGCACCGGGCTGATCGCACTCGGCGTGCCGCTGGGCAAGGCCGGCGGGCCGACGGTGGGCTTTCGCGTGACGGGCGGCATCGTGCTGCCGCACTGAAGCAGCAGCTGTTTTTTGCCGGCAGCCCCAAGCACCAGCGGCCGTCCGTTCCATCGAGAAGCGAGAACCCATGCGCCATGCCCCATTGATCGAACTCACCCGCGGCGGAATCCCCGAAAGCCTGCATGCCGGCTCGGTCGCCGTGACCGACCGTCACGGCCGGCTGCTGGCGCAGGTGGGCGACCCGTTGTCGCGGGTGTTCACGCGCTCGACCATCAAGGCGTTTCAGGCGCTGCCGCTGCTGCGCTCTGGCGGCATCGAGGCCCTGGGCTGGGGCGAGCGTGAACTGGCCCTGCTATGCGCCAGCCACAACGGCGAGGCGCAGCATGTGGAGGTGGTGCAGGGCATGCTGGGCAGCGTGGGCCAGAGCCATACCGTGCTGCGCTGCGGCTGTCATGTGCCGATGTTCGCGGCGCTCGGCCTTGGCACGCTGGCGCCGGGTTTCGTGCCCGACGAGCGCCATCACAACTGCAGCGGAAAGCACGCGGGTTTCGTGGCCTATTGCGTGCAGCAGGGCCTGCCGCTCGCCGATTACACCGATCCCGCGCACCCGCTGCAGACCGAGGTGCGAAACGAGGTGGCGGCTGCGGTGGGGTTGTCGCCCGACGACATGGCGATAGGCATCGACGGCTGCTCGGCGCCCAACTACGCCGTGCCGCTCGCTCACCTGGCGCGGGGCTACGCCCGGCTGGCCGGCGAAGCGCCGGCCGATGGCGAACTGGGGCAATACCTGGCGCCGCTGGCCGATGCCATGGTGGCCTTCCCGGCGCTGGGGTCGGGCACTGGGCGGCACGACGCCGACTTCATGCGCATCGGCGGCGGCGACTGGGTGTCCAAGACGGGCGCGGATGGCGTGCAGGTGCTGGGCAGCCGCAGCCGGGGCGAGGCCTTCGCGCTCAAGGTCATGGACGGCAACATGACGGCGCAGGTCGCCGCGAGCGTCGAAGTGCTGGACCAGCTCGGCTGGCTGAGCGCAGCGCAGCGCGAGGCGTTGCAGCCCTGGCGATCGGCACCGCTGCTGAGCGCGCGCGGCGTGCCCGTGGGCGAACGCCGGCCGGTGTTCCGGCTGGAGCGCCCGGCGGTTTAAGTAAAAAAGGCCTCCAGCGCTTTAAGGATAAGCGCTGGCAGCTACAAAAACGGTAGCAAACGGCCAGGTATCCGGCAGGATGTAGGCCACGCCGGCCGACTGGCCGAACACCGGCGCGACGAGCCGGTCGTAGAACGCCGCGTCCACATTCACGCAGCCATAAGAGATGCGCTTGTCCTCTGCGCTGCCGCGGGTCAGCCGCTCGCGGCGGCGCTCCGCAGGGCTCACGCTGCGCAGCCGGTGCAGGGACACGGCGGCGTCGTAGTCGATCCAGACGATGTCATCGCCCCCCAGGTTCAGGCCGGGCTCGGTCAGAAAGCGGCCGGCCGGGGTGGTGCGCTCTTCAGGGCGGATTTGCGACAGCGGCTTGTCGCCGATGCCCGGCACCGTGGCGTCCCCACGCGCCGACCCCAGCAGCACCGCCGCGCTGCCGCGCCACCGCCCATCGGGCGCGAACACATGCATGCGCGCGTGGAGCTTGTCGATCACGGCGAACGGCAGGTCGCCGTTGTCCGCCGTGCCCTGCACCCAGCGCACCAGTTGCAGGGCCTGCGCCGAAGTCCCCTCGGGGGGCCACGTGGCGCCGGCGGCCCGGGCGCCGGCGCTGGGCAGCAGGGCCGACGCCGCGACGGCGGCAATGAACGTGCGGCGATGGAGGGCGGCGTGCGCAGGGGCGGTCGTCATGCGAGGGTAGGGCGGCAGGGGCGGCATTGCCGAGGCGTGGAAAGTGCGGTGCATGCTAGCCCTTGAGAGCAGCATTCGCGGGTTTGGGCGAATAATGGGCGCTTCTTTTTCGTTCTCCGGATTTTCACGCCATGTTCGAGCGCTTTCGCAAAGCCTTCGCCCTGGGCATTCGCCCCGACGATCCTCCGCGCCCTGTGTCGCTGGAAGACACCGAGCAGTGGGCGGCCGCGCAAGGGCTGGCGTTCTCCCGCACGGCTGAGCCCGGCGGATTCCTGCTGCTGGGCCAGTACGAAGGCCGCACCTGGCGGCTGGAGTGCGGCGCGCCCCAGCGCCACTACCTGCGGGGCACCGAACTGCGTGCCCGCATCGACGTCGGCGTGCGGCCCGATCTGGCGTTGATGCTGGTGTCCCGCCCGCTCAAGGAAGCGCTGGAGGGCGAGGCCTACGGCGCCTTCACCGACACGCTTCAGACCTCCCTCACCGGCGACCTGCCCGAGGAAGTGCGCTGGCTGGCCATGTTCGAGGAGATGGCCTGGCCCGGCGTGCCGCTCGCTTTCTGGCAGCACTTCGCCGTGGTGGGCGAGGGTGGCGGCCATGCCAAGCGCTGGGTTCAGGAAACGATGATTGCCCATCTGCTGGAGATGCTGCTCCCCAGCCAGGGCGAGCCCGAAGACTCGGGCGTGCGGCCGCCGAAAGCCCCGCCGCTCATGCTGATGGTGGCGCGCGGCAAGGTCTCGCTGCGCATGGAATACCCGGGCGATCACCTGCATGCGCTGGCCGACGCGGTGGTGCTGCTGCACGAAGCGGCCCGCAGCGCCGTGCAGCACCTGCCGCAGGGCACGGCCGACGAGGGCTGAGCGCCGCCGCCGGCAAGCGCTGGACGCGCTCGGCACCTTGGATTTTTGTGGGCTTGCAGTTGCCACGCGGCAGGTTTGCCGCTGGCTGGTTCGCTAAAGGCTGAAGGGCTGGCGGATTGCTCGCGAGCCCATCGCCCTCTCAACAACCGCGTGTGACGGGTGGCTCCACCGTGCTGCCGTAGGGCGCGTACTTGCCCAGCTCCCACTTGGCGATGGCATTGCGGTGCACTTCGTCCGGGCCGTCGGCGAAGCGCAGCGTGCGTGCATTGGCGTAGGCATAGGCGAGCGGGAAGTCGTCGCACATGCCGCCGCCGCCGTGCACCTGCATGGCCCAGTCGATCACCTGGCACGCCATGCTGGGCGCCACCACCTTGATCATGGCGATCTCGGTGCGGGCCACCTTGTTGCCGGCCACGTCCATCAGCCAGGCGGCTTTCAGCGTGAGCAGGCGGGCCATGTCGATCTTGCAGCGCGCTTCGGCGATGCGTTCCTGCGTCACGGTCTGCTGCGCCACGGGCTTGCCGAAGGCGGTGCGGCTGCTGGCGCGGCGGCACATCAGTTCGAGCGCGCGTTCGGCCAGGCCGATGAGCCGCATGCAGTGGTGGATGCGGCCTGGGCCCAGGCGGCCCTGGGCGATCTCGAAGCCACGCCCCTCACCCAGCAGGATGTTGGAGGCCGGCACGCGCACGTTCTCGAACACCATTTCGACGTGGCCGTGGGGCGCGTCGTCGTAGCCGAACACGTTCAGCGGGCGCAGGATGCGGATGCCGGGCGCATCGGCAGGCACCAGCACCATGCTCTGCTGCGAATGGCGGGCCGCCTCGGGGTCGCTTTTGCCCATGGTGATGAACACCGAGCATCGTGGGTCCGCCGCGCCGGAAATCCACCACTTGCGGCCGTTGATGACGTATTCGTCGCCGTCGCGTTCGATGCGCGTTTCTATGTTGGTCGCATCGCTCGAAGCGACGTCGGGCTCGGTCATCGCGAAGGCCGAGCGGATCTTGCCTTCCAGCAGCGGCTTGAGCCAGCGTGCCTTGTTCTCTTCGCTGCCGTAGCGGGCGATGGTTTCCATGTTGCCGGTGTCGGGTGCCGAGCAGTTGAACACCTCGCTGGCCCATGGCACGCGGCCCATGATTTCGGCCAGGGGCGCGTATTCCTGGTTGGTCAGCCCCGCACCGTCGTAGCCCGAAGCCGCCGCGCTGTCCACCGGCAGGAACAGGTTCCACAACCCCGCCGCGCGGGCCTTGGGCTTGAGCTGCTCGATGGTGTCGAGCGCGGTCCAGCGCTTGCCGGCGGCGGTGTTTGCCGCCAGTTCGGCGGCATAGGCGGGCTCCGAGGGGTAGATGTGTTCGTCCATGAACCGGCGCAGGCGGGCCTGCAGGTCCTGGGTCTTGGGGGAGTAATCAAAATCCATCGTGTTCCTCCGTTTGAAAGGCTGGGTGCAGGCGGGCGCGGTCGTGGCGCGCCCACCGTAGATCACATGCGCTGGGCGAATCCCCAGGCCATCTGGGCCAGGGGCCGCGCCCCTTCGCCCGATGTGCGGGCCTGGGCGCTGGAGGCGGTGCCGGCTTCGACCCGCTTGGCGATCCCTTGCAGGATCGAGGCGAGCCGGAACAGGTTGTAGGCCAGGTAGAAGTTCCAGTCGGCGCGCAGCGCCTCGGGCGTGGTGAAGCCGGTGCGTTCGCAATAGCGGCGGATGTACTCGGCCTCGTCCGGAATGCCCAGCGCGGCGATGTCCAGCCCCGCGATGCCGCGGAACATGCCCGGCGGAATGTGCCAGGCCATGCAGTGGTAGCTGAAATCGGCCAGCGGATGGCCCAGGGTGGACAGCTCCCAGTCGAGCACCGCGATCACGCGGTTCTCGGTGGGGTGGAACATGAGGTTGTCGAGCCGGAAATCGCCATGCACGATGGACACGCGGTTTTCGTCGCGCGCGCTGGCCGGAATGTGCGCGGGCAGCCATTCCATGAGCCGGTCCATCTCCTCGATGGGCTGGGTGATGGAGGCGACGTACTGCTTGCTCCAGCGGCCGATCTGCCGGTCGAAATAGTTGCCCGGCTTGCCGTAGCTCGCCAGGCCCCTTTCGGCGAAACGCACGCTGTGCAGCGCCGAGATCACGCGGTTCATTTCGTCGTAGATGGCGCCGCGCTCGGCCGGCTGCAGGCCGGGCAGCGATTGGTCCCAAAGCACGCGGCCTTCCATGAACTCCATCACGTAGAACGCGCGGCCGATGACCGATTCGTCCTCGCACAGCACGTGCATCCGGGGCACGGGCACGTCGGTGCCGGCCAGTCCGCTCATCACGGCGAACTCGCGCTCGATCGCATGCGCCGATGGCAGCAGTTTCGCGACCGGCCCGGGCTTGGCGCGCATCACGTAGCTGCGCCCGGGCGTGACGAGCTTGTAGGTCGGGTTGGACTGGCCGCCCTTGAACATCTCCACCGTCAACGGGCCTTCGAAACCGTCCAGGTGCCGGCCCAGCCAGTCGCTCAGGGCCTGGGTGTCGAACGCATGCTGGTCAGAGACGGGCCGGGTGCCGATGAAGTGGTCGTAGTTGCTCATGGAGTGCGAGGGATGGAGATGGGGGCGGCGGTCAGTTGTCGGTTTCTGCGATGCGCATCAGGGCTTCGCGGTCACGCACCACGAGGCCGCCGGGTTCTATGCGGATGGCGTCCTCGCGCTCCATCGATTTCAGTTCCTGGTTCACGCGCTGGCGTGAAGCGCCCAGCAACTGGGCCAGTTCTTCCTGGGCCAGCTGCAGGCCGATGCGCATTTCGCGCCCGTCCGACAGGCTGGGAATGCCGTAGCTGCGCACCAGGTGCAGCAACTGCTTGGCCAGGCGCGCGCGCAGGGGCAGGGTGTTGAGGTCTTCCACCAGGCCGTAGAGCTGGCGGATGCGCCGTGCATGCAGGCGCAGCATGGCTTCGTAGAACTCCACGTGCGCGCTGAGGATCTTGCGGAAGTCCGCCTTCGCCACGCACAGGATGGTCGTGTCGCCATGCGCGTAGGCATCGTGCGTGCGCCGGTCCCCGTCGAAGATCGCCACATCGCCAAACCAGATGCCCGGCTCCACATAGGTGAGCGTGATCTGCTTGCCCGAGATCGACGTGGAGCTCACCCGCACCGCACCGCGGGCGCAAGCGATCCACTCCTCGGGCGGGTCGCCGCGGGCGGCGATCAGGCCGCCGTCCTTGAAACGTTTGACGTACGCGCATCGGAGAATGTCGTGCCGCAGAGAGGGAGAAAGGGAAGAGAACCAGCGACCGGTGTTGATCGCTTCACGTTCTTCGATGGTAAGAATGGGGTCGTCCATGGTCTGTCTTTTGGGTGACTGGTAGCGCTTTCATTGTCGCGCGCGGGACCGGCGCCACTGCCTCTCGTTGTCCCGAGGCTGTCGCCTGTGCGTCTGGCGGGCACGCGCAGCGGCGCAGCGCCCACTGCCGTCTCGGGCAGGCGCTGAGGTTGAGGGTCAAAGGCCCCGTACCGCCGCTATCTATGGTTCGTTAGCTATCTTATTGATAGCGAGCGCCGCGTTTTTCCAGAAACGCGGCAATGCCCTCGCCGGCATTGGGGTGCTGCAGGTTTCGCACGAAATGCTGGCGCTCCTGGGCCAGTTGCGCGGTGAGCGTGTTCTGCGGTGCGTCGCCGATCAGCTCCTTCATGCTGGCCAGTGCATTGGGCGCGCGGTCGTTCAATGTGGCGGCCAGTTCGAGCGCGCAAGCCAGTGCCGAGCCGGCCTGCGAAAGCCGGTTGACCACGCCCAGCGCATGCAGCCGCTCCGCCTCCACCTTGCCGCCGGCCATCAGCATCTCGGTGGCCAGTTGGCGCGGCACGGCGTGCGCGAGGCTCCAGCTCGCGCCACCGTCGGGTGACAGGCCGATGTTGCTGTACGACGTGCTGAACGTCGCATTGCGTGCGGCCACGATCAGATCGCAGGCCAGCGCCAGCGAAAAACCGGCGCCCGCTGCCGCACCTTCGACAGCGGCGATCACCGGTTTGGGATAGGCGCGGATGGTTTCGATCCAGTGGTGCAGCGCCTCCACGCCTTGCGCCTGCGCTTCGGCGTTTTCCTGGCGCCGTTCCAGCAGCCGCTGCAGGTTGCCGCCCGCGCAGAAGGTGCCGTCGGCACCGGTGATCACCACGCAGCGCACATCCGTGCTGCGGTCGGTGCCGTTCAATGCTTCGATGCCCGCCGCATAGATGGCCGGATCGAGCGCGTTGCGCATCTCCGGGTGGCGAATGGTCAGCACGAGGGTCTGGCCGTGGGTGGTGCTCTGAAGCTGTGCGGGCATGGGCGCCTAAGGTGAAGGAACGACGAAAGGGTGCCGGACACCGGTCCGGCTGTGGAGAGTGCCAGGGGCGCTTGCTGTCTACGCTGTTTACTCTTCTTCGTGCAGCAGGCTGAGCCCGATCGCACCGCGCCGGCGCAGCCAGGGGCTGGGGCGGTAGCGCGTGTCGCCGTATACCGTCTGCATGTTGAACAGCACTTCCAGGATATTGGTCGGCCCCCAGCGATTGCCCATGGCCAGTGGCCCGAGCGGGTACCCCAGGCCCAGCGTGACCGCGGTTTCCAGGTCGGCAGGGCTGCAGATGCCTTGCTGGCAGATGTCGCTGGCGATGTTCACGATGGTGGCCACCACACGCTGCGTGACGAAGCCGCCGCTGTCGCGGATCACGCTCACCGGCTTGCCGTCGCGGGCAAAGAGCGCGTGGGCCGCATTGCGGATGTCCACGCGCGTGGCGGGGTTCGTGGCCAGCACGCGGCGGCGCGTGGCGCCGTCTTCCACCAGCATGTCGATGCCGATGGTGCGTGCGGGGTCGAGTCGTTCGACCACGGCCACTGTGGTGATGTCGAAGCCTAGGGGCGCCACCAATGTGATGGCGGTGGGCGAGGGCGATGTGCCGGTTTCGATCTGCGCGCCCAGGTCTTTCAGCAACTGGTACAGCTCGGCCCGCCGTGCAGCGCGGGGCGACACCCAGACCGGCGGCACCGTGTCCACCACCGGCGCAGGCGGCTCAGCCGGCACTTGCGCAGCCCCGTCGGCATAGCGATAGAAGCCTTCGCCGGTTTTCTTGCCGAGCATGCCGCCGGCCAGGCGCTGGGCGGTGATCACGCTTGGGCGGTAGCGGGGCTCTTCGAAATACTGGTGGTAGATCGACTCCATCACCGGGTGCGACACGTCGAGCGCGGTCAGGTCCATCAGCTCGAAAGGCCCCAGCTTGAAGCCGACCTGGTCGCGCAGGATGCGGTCCACCGTGGCGAAATCGGTGATGCCCTCGTTCACGATCCGCAGCGCCTCGGTGCCGAAGCCGCGGCCCGCGTGGTTGACGATGAAGCCGGGCGTGTCCTGCGCGCGCACGGGCGTGTGCCCCATGCAGCGTGCGTGCGCTGCGAGCCGCTCGCACACGGCGGGGTCGGTGCGCAGGCCGGCGATGACCTCCACGACCTTCATCAACGGCACGGGATTGAAGAAATGAAAACCCGCCAATCGCTGGGGGTGTTTGAGCGCTGCCCCGATGGCCGTCACCGAAAGGGAGGAGGTGTTGCTTGCCAGCACGGTATCTGTGGCGACAATGCGCTCCATCTGCGCAAAAAGCGACTGCTTGGCGTCGAGGCGCTCCACAATGGCCTCCACGATCAGGTCGCACTGCGCCAGATCTTCCAGGGAGGACACCGCCGTCACCCGTGATTGCCAGTCGGAGGCCTGGCTCTCGGACACGCGGCCCTTGCCTACAAGGCGCAGCCATTGCTGCTTGATATGGTGAATCGCTTCGCCCGCAGAATCGGGACGCGCGTCAAATAGAAGAACATTGCTGCCGGCCTGTGCCGCCATCTGGGCAATGCCCTGGCCCATGGCACCGGTGCCTATGATGCCCACGAATGAGAATGGGTTGCTGGTCATGGGGCGCATTATGGCGGCGGCTTATTGGGGAGGACTTATGTGCCAGAATGGGCCGAACAAAAAAGAAACTGTTGTGAAAATAAGTAACGCGATTCTTGGTGCCAGCTTGTCGATGGTTGCTTGCAGCGCCACGGCACTTTCGCTGGGCGCGAGCCGCGGGGCTGTCGTTCTGGGGGCACCGGTGGATCTGGTCTTCGAGATCCAGCCTGATCCGGGAACCGATGTGGATGCGTCCTGCGTGGCCGCCCGGCTCGTTTCCGGCGAAACCCCCGTTCCTGATTCCAAGGTGCGAATCACGCCGCTGCCGGCAGCCGGTGGCCGTTCCGCTGCAGTGCGCGTGCAGGCCAATATCTCCGCCGACGAACCCATTCTGACCGCTACCCTCACTGCCGGATGCCGCGGCGGTGTTACACGAAACTACACATTTTTTGCCCAGCTGCCCGAGTCGGCGGCCGGTGCTTCGCGTCCCGTGGACATCGGCCAACTGGCCCGGCCCCGTCCTGGCGCGAATGCAGCTGCTACCAACGCTGGAGGCTTGGCCAGCCAAGGCGCCGCAACTGGTACTGGCGCCACTGGCGCTGGCACTGAAAACACCCCCCGCAGGCCAGCCGCCGCTCCTCGTCCACCCCGGGCGGAATCGCGCCCTCCAGCCGTTGCGGCGGCTCCCCGTGCCAGCACCGCCCCGGCACCAGGCCGGGCCGCCATCCCCCGTGCCCCGGAGCCCGCACCTGCCGAACGCCCCCGTCTGGTGATGGAACCGCTGGATGTATGGCTCGATGCGCCTCTGCCACTGCGCGCGGCGCCCGAAATGGCCGCGCCGACCGTTGCCGATGCCAGCCCCCAGCGCACAGAAGCCGCTGCATTGTGGAAGGCGCTGAACACGCCGGTGGAAGAACTGCAGCAGTCCGCAGCACGCACCGGCAAGCTGGAAGCCGAAGTGGCGGCCCAGCGCGCCCAGGCCGCGTCGGACCGCACCACTGCGGCCGAATTGAAGCAGCAGCTCGAGGCCGCTGAATCCGAGCGTTTTTCGTCCATGGTGGTGTACGGGCTTCTGGCGCTGCTGGCATTGGCCCTGGGCCTGGCCGCCTGGATGTGGATGCGCGCACGTCGCCAGTCCGAACTCGCCTGGGACCACGCCGTGGCAGCCAGCGGTGGCCTGGGGACGGTGGGCGGTGTGGTGGTGGTGGACGGCCCTGCGGGGCGTGAATCCATTCAGACCGCTCCCCAGCCTGCCGACGATTGGACCAGCGTGCCGGCACCCGCTCCGGTTTCGGCCCCCGTGCCGATGGCGGTGCCCGTTCCCGTGCCTGTTCCGGTCCCCACGCCGGCGCCCGCACCGGCCAAACCCCCGGTCCGCTCGGCGACGCTGCCCGAGCGCACGCCACCGCCGGTGGTGCGACGTACCGAGCCTTCGATGCGCAGCGCGCCCGCGCCGCTGGCACCGACGGCCCCCTCCCCGGTCCAGGCGCCAAAGCCTTCACCGGTGTCGATCCCATCTCCGGCGTCTCCGGCGCCTTTGGCATCCGTGCTGCGGGCCTTGCCCATCGTGCATCCGGAAGACCTGTTCGACATCCAGCAGCAGGCCGACTTCTTCGTTTCGGTGGGCGAGCACGACCAGGCCATCGGGGTGCTCAAGCGTCACATCGCCGAGCACGGAGAAACCTCGCCCTTCGCGTATCTGGAGCTGCTGCGCCTGTATCACACGCTGAGCCGGGTGGAGAGCTTCAACCAGTTGCGCGCCCAGTTCCAGGCGCAGTTCAATGCGAACGTGCCGGAGTTTTCTTCGTTCCACCGCACCGGCCACACGCTGGAGAGCTACACCGAAGCGCTGGCGGCCATCGAGGCCGAATGGTCGTCGCCCGACGTGCTCGACACGCTGGAAGGCTGCCTGTTCCGGCGCGGTGAAGACGCGATCGCCTCGCCGTTCGATCTGGCTGCCTACGACGACCTGCTGCTGTTGCTGGCCATCGCCCAGACCACGCCGGCCAGCGCCCGTGGCGCACCGCCGCCGCGCACCCGCACCACGCCGCTCACGCCGCCGCCCGACGACTTCGTGTTGCCCACGCTCGTTGCCTCACCGCGTGAGCCGGCACTCGATAGCCGCGAGCAGGAACTGCAGTCGCTCGACTCGCTCTCGGCCGGGTTCTCCTGGGAGTCGATCCCCGCACCGCTGGCGCCCAAGCCGATCTCCGAGGCCATGCTGGACATCGACCTGACCGATCCGCCGCCCCTCACGCAAAGCGACCTGCCACCCGTGCCGGTCACCGCGCCGCCACCGGCCGGCCAGCCGATCGGGTTCGGCATGGAGAACGACAAGCTGGAACTGCGGCTGGAACTGGAAGAGTTGGAGCGCAAGCGCACCGACAAGTAGGCTGGTGGCTGATAAGCCCAAGACGGCAAAAGCAGAAAAAGGAAAAGGCCCCGCGGGGCCTTTTCCTTTTTCCGCTTTCTTTTACGCCTTCAGCGGCGCATCGAGCACGGCTTCAAGCGTTCGGTCGATTTGGGCGTTGGGTCGTCCGAGGGGACCGGGTCAGCCCGCCATGCGCGCCATCAGGTTTTGCGCGGCCCCCTCTGGGTCCGCCGCGTTCACCAGGGCCCGCACCACGGCGATCGATCCCACGCCGGTCGCCAGTACCTCTTCGAACTGGTCCGCGCCGATGCCGCCGATGGCAACCATCGGGTAGTGGCGCATCAGCCGTGCATAGCCAGCCAACCGTGCCACGCCTTGTGGCACGGTGGCCATCTTCTTGAGCGTGGTGGGAAACACCGCGCCCATGGCCACGTAGCTGGGCGATGCGGCATCGGCACGCACCATTTCCGCGTAGCCGTGGGTGCTGACGCCCAGACGCAGGCCCGCGTCGCGAATGGCCTGGAGTTGCTCGGGCTGCAGGGCGTCCAGGTCCTCCTGGCCCAGGTGCACGCCGTAAGCGCCCGCATCGATGGCGGCCTGCCAGTGGTCATTGATGAACAGCAGCGCGGGCGTGCCGCGCACGGCTTCGACGGCAGCCCTGACTTCACGCGCGATGGAATCGGTTTCTGTGGTCTTGTAGCGCAGCTGAACGGTCGGTACGCCGGCGCGGGCCATGCGGCCCACCCATTGGGCGTCGGGCAGCACGGCATAGAGGCCGAGTTGCTGGGGGCAGGCGGGAAAAGGCTGGCGGTGCGGCAGCGGCTGCAGTCCGAAGTCTTCAGGGGCATCGGGCCACTGTGCGGCATCGAAGCCGTCGCTGCGGTCCGTTTGCGCCTGCCAGGCCCGGGCGAGGCACTCGGCATCGCTGGCGATAAAGCCCAATGCGCTGCAAGCCTCCAGCGCCGCTCGGTATACCGGGGCGCCCGATAGCGGCACGGGAGCCGGCTGGGACGGGAAGTCGGCAAAGGCGGCGCCATGCGCGGCCACGATGGCGCGCACCGATGCAGCGTGCCCCGAAGCGCTTCCGTGCAGCATTTCAGCCATGGTCGTGGTGCCAGAAAGGGGTGCCCAGCACGGGGGTGCTGGGCTGGGCGGCCTCTTGCGCGGCCATGGCGCCCGCAAGGCGGGCGGTGTGGCCGGCCTGCACTGCGTCGGCGAAGGCGCCGGCCATGGCCACGGGGTCTTGCGCCAGGGCGACGGCGGTGTTCAGCAGCACGCCGTCGTAGCCCCATTCCATGACCTGGCAGGCATGCGAGGGCAGGCCCAGTCCGGCGTCCACGAGCATGGGTACGTCGAGCCGCTCGCGCAACAGTTGCAGCGCATACGGGTTGACGGGGCCGCGGCCGGTGCCGATGGGCGCGGCCCAGGGCATGACGGCCTGGCAGCCCACATCGACGAGGCGCTGGCACAGCACGAGGTCTTCGGTGCAGTACGGCAGCACCTGGAACCCGTCGCGAATCAATTGCGAGGCGGCATCGACGAGGTTCAGCGTGTCCGGCTGCAGGGTGTAGTCGTCTCCGATCAGTTCGAGCTTGATCCATGGCGTGCCGAACACTTCGCGGGCCATCTGCGCAGTGGTGATGGCTTCCTGCACGCTGTGGCAGCCGGCGGTGTTGGGCAGCACGGGCACGTTCAGGCGCTTGAGCAGGTCCCAGAAGCCGCTGCCGGTCTCGGCCGCGTTGCTGCCCTGGCGGCGCAGCGAGGCGGTCACCATGGCGGGCCGGGCGCGCTGCACGGCGGCTTCGAGCACGCTGGGCGAGGGGTAGCGGGCCGTGCCCAGCAGCAGGCGGCTGGAAAAGCGCTGGCCGTACAGGACCAGCGCGTCGTCGGTTTTGTCGGTGTCGGAAGGGGAGAGGGATGGCATGGCGCTCAGCCGCCCGTCACGGGCGAGATCACTTCCACCCGGTCGCCGGAGGCGAGCTGGCGCAGGTGGTATTGGGTATTGGGAACGAAAACGGTGTTCACGGCCACGGCGTAGGGCGGGCGCGCGGCGATGGCGGCCAGCGCGTCGGCGACCGTGGCGGTCTCCGGCAGGGTGGTGGCGGTCTGGTTGATGGTGATGTTCATGGAGAAAGGGCAGCCTCTTCGGCGAGGTGCAGGGCCAGATCGAAACGGGGGGCCAGCGCCGATTGTCCTTCGTTCAGCAATTCCATCACCACGTCAAGGATGGCCGGGGCGATCATGAAGCCATGGCGGTACAGGCCGTTCACCTCCAGCACGCGCGGGCGCACCTGGCGGACGGCGGGCAGGTTGTCGGGCAGGGTGGGGCGGCACTGGGTGGCGACTTCCAGAATGCGGGCTTCGGCAAAGCCCGAGTGCACCGCGTAGGCCGCGCTCAGCAGCTCCAGGGTGGAGCGCACGCTGGCGGGCGACAGGTCGTCCGATTCGATCTCGGTCGCGCCGATCACGAACAGGTGGTCTTCCTTGGGCGCGATGTAGATCGGGTAGCGCGGGTGCACCAGGCGCGTGGGGCGCCGCAGCGTCACCTCGGGCGCATGCACGCGCACGACCTCGCCGCGCACGCCGCGCAGCGCGCTCCACTGTGTGCGCGCGCCCAGGCCCCGGCAGTCGATCACCCAGTCGGGCTGGCCGGGCGTGCCGGGCGAGAAATCGGTGGGTGCGCGCGGGCTGTTCCAGTGCGCCTGTACGCCCAGGCTGGCGAAGCTGGCCTGCAGCGCTGCCAACAGCTGCCGATTGTCCAGTTGGCCTTCGCCCGGCAGATACAGGCCCTGGGCGAAGCGCTGGCCCACGGCGGGTTCGTGCGCCTGCACGCCGGCGGCGTCCAGCACCTGCAATGCGGGCAGCTCGGGCAGCGCGGCGTTGGTGCGTTCGAGCTGGCCGCGCAGCCGCGCGGCGTCGGGCGCATCCTGGCGGTGCCAGAGGATCAGCGTGCCTTCCTGCTGAAAGAAGACAGGCGCTTCCAGCCGGGCCAGCAACTGGGGCCAGCGGGTGAGCGCGTGGTGGCCCATGCGCACCACGCCGGGCTCGGTCACGGCCGATTCGGCCAGTGGTGCCAGCATGGCGGCCGCGACACGCGCTGCGGCGCCCTGCGCGTCGGGGCCGGCGGCCTCGTAGATCGAGACGGCATGGCCCTGGCGGGCCAGCTCCACCGCGAGCAGCCGGCCCATGAGGCCCGCGCCCAGAATGGCGATGGAAGAGGGGGAAGAAGAAGAGAGGAGGGGGCGCATCGGATCCGTCTGTCTGCAAGCCAACAGGGGGACAAAACGGGAAGGCTCCGCCGATGAAACTCCCCACGCCAGCATGATCTGGATCGGGTCGCGGGGCCTGCTGGGCGGGGTGTGGTCCGCCGGCCCCAGGGTATGTTCTCAGTCGCGCGCCATGGGCGGGACACCCCTGTTTCGTCCGTCCCGGGATTACAGCACAGAGCCCGCACCCGCCGTTTTGACCTGGCGCATGGGCCATAATTTTTGCCCATGAACACAGAGACCCCTTCGCCATCGGCCGTGCGCCGCTACGCACGCGTGCTGTCGATCGCCGGATCGGACAGCGGCGGCGGAGCGGGCATCCAGGCCGACCTCAAAACCTTCAGCGCGCTGGGCTGCTACGGCATGACCGCCATCACCGCGCTGACGGCGCAGAACACGCAAGGCGTGCGCGCCATCCACGGCGTGCCCCCGGACATGCTGCGCCAGCAGATCGACGCCGTGGTGGAAGACATCGGTGTCGATGCCGTCAAGATCGGCATGCTGCATTCGCCCGAAACCGTGCGGGTGGTGGCCGACGCCCTGCGCCGCCACCGCCTGCCGCACGTGGTGCTCGACCCCGTGATGGTCGCCACCAGCGGCGACCGGCTCATCGCGCCCGAGACCGTGGGCGTGCTGGTGGACGAGCTGTTTCCCCTGGCCGCGCTGATCACCCCCAACCTCGACGAAGCCGCGCTGCTGCTGCGCCGGCCGGTGGACGGTGCCGAGGCACTCGACCGCGCGGCGCAGGACCTGCTGGCGCTGGGCGCACCCGCCGTGCTGCTCAAGGGCGGGCACCTGCCCGGTGACTGGGTGATCGACGTGCTGGCCGGGCCGAACGGGTTGCAGCACCGGCTGCAGTCCGCGCGCATCGCCACGCACAACGGGCACGGAACGGGGTGCACGCTGTCGTCCGCCATCGCGGCGCACCTGGCGCTCGGCCACCCTTTGATACAGGCCGTGGAGCAGGCGCGTGCCTACATCCTGGCCGCCATCGCAGCCGGGGCCGACGTGCACACCGGCCGGGGCCACGGGCCGCTGAACCATGGGCACAGCCCGGTGGCGCAGCACATCCTGACGGGCTGAAGGGCGGCGGCTGGCGCGTGCAACGCGGCGGCTTTCAGGCGCTTGTCACGCCCCCGCCAAAGGGGAAGCCTTCAGCGGGATTTGCTATAAAAATAATAGCTATATACCGGCGTATTCATTGCGCTGGAGGCCAATTTGACCAATGGTCATTTCCCTGCGTGGGGCGCACAACCCAGGCCGTTTCAGCGCCGGCCCGGCCGGGTCATGAACGCCAGGATGAAGCACAGGCACAGCGTCGGCAGGGCCGCGCCCAGCATCGGCGCCACGCGCGGCAGTCCGTGGTAGCAGGCGATCCCCGCGAGCCAGATCCCGACCGGGAGCCACTCCACCTGCCGCGCCGTAGCCAGCGCCTGCTGCACCGGTGCGCCGAACGCCAGCCGGCCGAGGATCACGCCGAAGAGCGGCACGAACACCGAGCTGAGCAGCAGCAGGAATGGCTCCAGGCTGTGCATGGGCAGCACCAGCGCCAGCGCCGTGCACAGCGCCGCCACCGCCAGGCCCCAGCGGCGCACGCCCCATCGCGGCAGCAGGCTGTGGGCCGATACGGCACCCGAATACGCATCGCCATAGGCGTTGTCCACCTCGTCGATGAGGATGAGCGACAGCGCGATCAGCCCGCCCTGGGCCAGCAGCAACGCCGTCACCAGGTCCTGGCTGGGCAGCGTCAGCGCCACCAGCACGCCGAGCGCGTAGCACCATAGATTGGCCAGCGCGTACCCCAGCCACGTACCGCGCAGGGCCGAACGACCGTTCGTGCCGTGGCGTGCGTAGTCCGCCACCAGCGGCAGCCAGGAGATCGGCATGGCGATCACCAGGTCCAGCGCCGGCAGCACGCCCATGCCGCCTTCGCCGGGCCGATTCCATAAGGTGGCGAAGCCTTGGGCCTGAGCCAGCGACACGAACTGCCAGCTCAGCCAGAGCAGCGACAGCACGACCAGTGGCAGCGCGATGCGCGCGATCAGCCGGCGCACCAGTTGCACCATGGACCCGCTGATGAGCAGCATCACCACGCCGCCCCACAGCAGCGTGCCCAGCACCGGCCAGTGCGCGCCTGCCATGGCGCCGGCTTGCCGGCCGATGGCCACGGTGGCGTCGCGCATCACCACCAGTTCGAACGCGCCCCAGCCCGCCAGTTGCACGATGTTGAGCACTATGGGCAGGCCCGCGAACGCCCGGCCGTACACCGCATGCATGAGCCCCGCGCTCGCCAGGCCGCTGTCGCAGCCGATCTTGGCGACCCAGCCGAGCAAGCCGGCACCGATCAACGAGCCCGCCACGATGGCGGCCAGCGCCTCGCGCGTGCCCAGGGCCGGCATCAGGTACGCGCCCACCTGCATCACCAGCAACCCGACGCCGAGGCTGAACCACAGCGAGGCATGGTCGCCGAAGCGGAAGACGCGGCGGTCGGCGCTGACCGGAATCAAAGCGTCGTTGGCATTGGCCGGCGCAGGCGAGGCTGCGGCAGCAGCGGAGGGCGAAGGTGGCATGGATGCTCCGTGAATGGCAGAGCAGGGGCGCGGGCCGCTGGCTGGCCCGTTGGCGCGCAAAGAGCAGCGCAAGGGGCGTGGCGACGGGAGGCTGCTTCCCTGCGCGAGGATGACCTCAACAGGTTCAAAGGGACTTTCTCAGCCGCTGCCTTGTCACGGGCGGCGGCACCCCTAGCGAAGCCGCGATTCTAGGGCGCGGAAGCCGCCGGCGCGGCCACTCCCAGCCGCTGGTGCAGCCGGGCACTGGTGGTGGTGTATTGGAGCGCCACGGGCGCGCCGGACAGATACTCGGCGGCGCCGAAGGCCGCCAGCGTGGCCTCGTGGAAGCCGCACAGGATCAGCTTGCGCTTGCCAGGGTAGGTGTTGATGTCGCCCACGGCGTGGATGCCCTGGATGGCGGTGCGAAACGCCGCGGTATCGACCACGAGCTGCTTGCGTTCCATGGCCAGGCCCCAGTCGGCGATGGCGCCCAGGCGCGGAGAAATGCCCAGGCAGGCGATCAGCACGTCGAGCGCAAGTCGCAGGGGCTCGCCGTCCGCGCCGATGAGCTGCAGCGCGGCCAAGCGGTCGCTCTGCACCTCTATGCCGGTGATCTGCCCGGCCACGACGGTGATGCGGCCAGCGTCGCGCAGGGCCTGCAATTGCTGAAGGGCTTCGGGCGCTGCCTGAAAGGCGTCGCGCCGGTGCAGCAGGGTCACGCTGGCGGCTGCCTGCGGGCCGGGCTGTGCGCAGGCGATGGCGCGTGCGACCGCGGTGTCTTCGCCGCCATGCACGACCACATGCCGGCCGGCAGTGTCTGCCGCATCGTCCTGGTAATGCAGTTGCGTGCCTTCGAAGCGCTCGATGCCCTCGGCCTTCACGGCCCGCGGCACGAAAGCGCCGACGCCTGCCGCGATGAAGACGGTGCGGGCCAGCAGTGGCGTGCCCGCGGTGGTCTGGAGCAAAAGCCGCCCGTCGGCCTGCGGTGCCAGCGTGGCCACGCGCTGGCCCAGGTGCAGGGTGGGCTGGAAGGGAGCGATCTGTCGCTGCAGCAGCGCGACGAGTTCGCGCCCGGTGCAGACGGGAATGCCGGGAATGTCGTAGATCGGCTTGTCGCCGTACAGCTCGGCGCACTGGCCGCCCACGTGGGGCAAAGCGTCAACCACATGGGCCGCGATGCCCTGCAGCCCGAGCTGGAACACCTGGAACAGCCCGACCGGCCCGGCGCCGATGACGACGGCATTGGTTTCGATGGGGCTGGGTGCAGCAGGGGTCACGGTCGGCAGCGTCGTGTGCGGGATCGGTCGAGCCAGCAGCCGCGGGCTCAGCGGATCAGGTCGGCCACCTTGCCGGGCTTGCCGTTCCACTCGTCGGCATCGGGCAGCGGCGCCTTGCGTTTGGTGATGCTCTTGAACTGCGGCGACAGGTCGGCGTTGATCTTGATGAACGCGATCTGGTCGGGCGGCAGGTCTTCTTCGGCAAAGATCGCGTTGGCGGGGCACTCGGGAATGCACACGGCGCAGTCGATGCACTCATCGGGGTCGATCACGAGGAAGTTGGGGCCTTCGCGGAAGCAGTCCACGGGGCACACGTCCACACAGTCGGTGTACTTGCACTTGATGCAGTTTTCGGAGACGACGTGAGTCATGGGAGGAGTTGTCGTTGGATCGGGGGTAACCCGCGATTTTAGGGCGTTTCAGGAAGCGGCCGGGGCCGCCCCTGCAACGGCAAGGGATGGTGCGCCGGCAGTCAGACCACCGGAACGTTCACGAGCACCGCGCCGGCCGTCTTGTGGCTGGCCGTGTCGACGAGGATCAGCGAGCCCAGAACGCGCGCCTGGGTGAACGGCGCAGCAGGCAGGGGCTCTTGTAGCAGCAGGTCCACGTGACCGATGGCGTTGGGATCGAGCTGGGTGGCGTCTTCCTCGGCCAGGGTGTGGATGTTGAGCTTGTGCACCACGCGCTGCACCTTCGCCTTCACCCAGCGGTGGCCGTGCAAGGCCCAGTAAACGCGGCCGGCGACGAGCGGCTCGTCATCCATCCACGCAACGGTGGCGCGCAGGTCGCGCCGGCCGGGCCAGGACGGCGTCGATGCCGGGGTGTCGAAATCGTCGGCGGCCACGGCGGCAGGTTGCGGCGCGGCGATGATCCAGTCGCCGCGCGACACGTCCACCTCGCGGTCGAGCACGATGCCCGCGCTCTGGCCGGCAGGCACGCCGACGGGGCGGCGGGCGTGGTCCAGGACCTGGGCCACGGTCGCCTGCTGACCGCTCGGGAACACCTGCACGGCGGTGCCGGGCGCAACGCTGCCGGCGGCCACGCGGCCCCAGAACACGCGGCGGCCCTGCGAGGTATCGGCTGAGGACGAGAACTTCTCGACCCACTGCACGGGAAAGGCCAGCGGCAGGCCGACATCGGTAGGCGTGTTGGGCAATTGCTCCAGGATCTGCAGCAGGCTCGGGCCTTCGTAGCCGCACCAGCCGGGGTTCGCATCGACCACGTTCCAGCCCTTGAGCGCGGACACCGGCACCGTCGCCCGCGCGGCGATGCCCGCGGCCTGCGCGAAGGCGCCGAGCGCGTCGCGGATGTGGCGGAAGGCGAGCGCGGGGTCTTCCACCGCGTCGAGCTTGTTCACCGCGAACACCAGCGAATGCACGCGCAGCAGGTGCACCAGCAGCGAATGGCGGCGCGTCTGCGCGAGCAGTTCAAGGGCGGGGTTCTTCCAGTCGAGCTTGGTCGCATCGACCAGCACCACGGCGGCATCGGCGCTGCTCGCGGCGGTGACCATGTTGCGGGTGTACTGCTCATGGCCCGGAGCGTCGCCGATGATGAATTTGCGCGCTTCGGTGGCGAAGTAGCGGTAGGCCACGTCGATGGTGATGCCCTGTTCGCGCTCGGCCGAAAGGCCGTCGGTCAGCAAGGCCAGATCGGTCTCGCCCTGGCGCTGCACACCGGCCAGGTGGTCCTGCAGCACGGCCTTGCTGTCCACCAGCAGGCGGCCGATGAGCGTGCTCTTGCCGTCGTCCACCGAGCCGCAGGTGATGAACTTCAGCGCCGATACGGGTTCGTTTTGGCCCGCTGCCACCGGATTGCTTGCCTGTGCTGCTATCGAATTGGTAGTGGTGGTCATCAGAAGTACCCGTCTTTCTTGCGCTTTTCCATCGAGGCGTCGGAGGTTTTGTCGTCCATGCGCGTCGCGCCGCGCTCGCTCACGTCGGCCGCCAGGGTCTCGATCACGATGTCGGCGGCTGTGGCGGCCGGGCTCTCCACCGGGCAGGTGCAGGTGATGTCGCCCACGGTGCGAAAGCGCACGTCGCGCGTTTCCACCGTTTCGCCGTCGCGGGGCGGGGTGAGGTCGGTCACCGGCACGAGCAGGCCCTTGCGCTCCACCACCTGGCGCTTGTGGGTGTAGTACAGCGAAGGCAGCGCGATCTGCTCGCGGTCGATGTACTGCCACACATCGAGCTCGGTCCAGTTGCTGATCGGAAAGACGCGAAAGTGCTCGCCGGGCGCCAGGCGCGTGTTGAACAGCGTCCACAGCTCGGGGCGCTGGGCCTTGGGCTGCCATTGGCCGAAGCTGTCGCGGTGCGAAAAGATGCGCTCTTTGGCGCGGGCCTTTTCCTCGTCGCGGCGGGCGCCGCCGATCAGCGCATCGAAGCGGAATTCGTCGATGGCCTCCAGCAGCGTGACCGACTGGTGCACGTTGCGGCTTTCGCCGGGGTGCGCCAGCCGCACGGTGCCGCGCGCCATGGAGTCTTCCACGCTGCGCACGATGAGCTCGGCGCCCAGTTCCTTGGCCCGGAAGTCGCGGAAGTCGGTCACTTCCGGGAAATTGTGGCCCGTGTCGATCATCAGCAGCGGGTACGGAATGCGGCCCGCGCCAAAGGCCTTTTCAGCGCACTTGAGCATCACCAGCGAGTCCTTGCCGCCCGAAAACAGCAGGGCGGGCCGCTCGAAGGCGGCGGCCACTTCGCGCAGGATGAAGATGGTTTCTTCTTCCAGCGCGTCCAGGTGGCGGTTGCTGAGGTGGCTCAGCACATGGGGTTCGGTGCGGGCATTCATGCGGTGGATCTCGGTGGGGGTGTCGGCGTGCGGCGCGGGGCTCGGCATCGATGGCGTCGTGGGTCAGGCAGCGTCGCGAAAGTGCGGCAGCGGGTGCGTCACGTCGCCTTGGTAGAAGGCGTGGAAGCGGTCGAGCTGGCGCTGCGCATCGGCCATGTCCACGCCTTCGCGCAGCACGGCCACGTCGAAGCCGCAGCGGGCCATCTGCACCAGCTGGTCGATGAGCACGTCGCCCGTCGCGCGGATCTCGCCCGCGAACTTCAGGCGCTGGCGCAGCAGCCGGGCCTGGCTGAACGCCCGGCCGTCGGTGAATTTCGGGAAGTGCAGGTCGATGCGCGTCACGCCGGCAAGGTCTTGCGCGAGCGGGTCGGCGTCGTTGGCCAGTTCAAGAACGTTTTGGCCTTCCGCGCTGGTGCTGTGTGCGCTGGCAGCTATTATTTTCATAGTGATTTTGGGGTCGTGGGTCTGCGGCGGGGCTCAGGCGGAAAGGGCTTCGGCGGGATGCCGCGCGGCGTTGGCGGCGGCCTTGAAGGGCTCGATGCCGACGCGGCGCACCGTGTCGATGAAGTTCTCGTGCCGTGGGCCGTTGACGGCGTCGGTGACCGGCAGCCGCTCGGTGCGGTAGGTGGCCAGCAGCGCTTCGATCACGCCGGGCACTTCGCTGGCGCTGAACGACGGGCCGATGATCTTGCCGGGGATGGCCGGGCCGGAGAGGGTCGTGCCGTCGGCGCCGCCCAGGGTGATCTGGTACCACTCCTTGCCGTCCTTGTCGACGCCCAGGATGCCGATGTGGCCGCTGTGGTGATGGCCGCAGCTGTTGATGCAGCCGCTGATGTGCAGGTCGATCTCGCCCAGGTCCCACAGCTCGTCCAGGTCCTGGTAGCGCTCGGTGATGGCTTCGGCGATGGGCAGCGAACGGGCGTTGGCCAGCGAGCAGAAGTCGCCGCCGGGGCAGGCGATCATGTCGGTCAGCAGGCCGATGTTGGGCTTGGCCAGGCCCAGTGCCTTCGCGGCCTTGTACAGCTCGGGCAACTGGTCGCGGCGCACCCAGGGCAGCAGCAGGTTCTGTTCGTGCGTCACGCGGGCCTCGCCACCGGAGAAGCGGTCGGCCAGGTCGGCGGCGGCTTCCAGCTGTTCGGCGGTGGCGTCGCCCGGGGCGTAGCCCAGGCGCTTGAACGACAGCACGACGGCGCGCAGTTGCGGGTGGCGGTGCGGCATCACGTTGCGCACCAGCCAGCGGCCGAAGTCCTGGTCGTTCTCGGCGGCGGTGCGCAGCAGGGCCACGGTTTCGGCTTCGGCATCGGCCGGGCGCAGGTCCAGATCGGGCTCGCGGAACGATGCGGTCACACGGTCCAGCTCGGCCTGGGTGATGGTGTGCGGGCCGCCTTCGACCTCGACGATCTGCCGGAACTCTTCCTCCACCTGGTCGATGTAGGTCTGGCCTTCGGACTTGACGAGGATCTTGATGCGCGCCTTCCAGGCGTTGTCGCGGCGGCCGTAGCGGTTGTAGACGCGAATCACCGCTTCCAGGTAGTTCATGAGCTGGTTCCACGGCAGGAACTCGCGCAGCACCGGGCTGATGACCGGCGTGCGGCCCATGCCGCCACCGGCGCGCACGCGAAAGCCCAGCTCGCCCGCGTCGTTCTTGTGCAACTGCAGGCCCACGTCGTACCAGCCCAGGGCGGCGCGGTCTTCGAGGGCGCCGTTGAGCGAGATCTTGAATTTGCGCGGCAGGAAGGCGAACTCGGGGTGCAGCGTGCTCCACTGGCGCAGGATTTCGCAGAAAGGCCGTGGGTCGGCGATCTCGTCGGCGGCGATGCCGGCCAGCGCGTCGCTGGTGATGTTGCGGATGCAGTTGCCGCTGGTCTGGATGCCATGCAACTGCACGGTGGCCAGCAGGTCCATCACGTCGGCGCTCTTGTCCAGCGGAATCCAGTTGTACTGCACGTTGGTGCGCGTGGTGAAGTGGCCGTAGCCGTACTTCAGCTGGGTGCCGATGCGCCGGCCGTCGTGCAGGGGAATGTCGCCCAGCTTTTCCTGCGTGGCCTGGGCCTCGGCCAGCAGCGCGGCATCGGGCTGGTCGTATTCGCGGGCGACCTTGGCCAGCACGCGCAACTGGGCGCTGGACAGCTCGCCGTAGGGCACGGCAACGCGCAACATGGGCGCATAACGCTGCACGTACCAGCCGTTTTGCAGGCGCAGGGGCTTGAACTCGTCGCCCGAGAGCTTGCCCGTCTGGAAGCGTTCGAGTTGGTCGCGGTACTGCTCGGCGCGCAGCCGGATGAATTCACGGTCGAAGTCTGTGTATTGGTACATCGTGGGTCACTCAGATCAAAACCAGTTTGGCGCCCGCCCAGGCGAGCAGCACGGAAAGGGCCGAGCGGATCAACCGCTCCGGCGCGCGGGAAACAAGGCGCGAGCCCAGCCAGATGCCGGGCAGCGATCCCGCCAGCAATTGGACCAGAAGCGGCCAGTCCACGGAGCCGAGCGAGGCATGCCCCAGGCCGGCCACCAGCGTGAGCGGCACGGCGTAGGCGATGTCGGCGGCGATGATGCGCGGCAACGGCAGCAGCGGAAACACCATCAGCAGCACGGTCACGCCGATGGCGCCGGCACCCACCGACGTGAAAGTGACCAGCGTGCCGATCACCGCGCCCAGCAGCACCGGCAGGCTCCAATGGCGGGGGCGGGCGGCGGCTTCGCCGGCCTCGGCGCGGGCTTCCCGGTCGGCCGCCTGCCGCGCCGGGGAGAAAACGAACGCCTTGTAGAGCATGGCCGCGGCCGTCAGCAGCAGGGCGACGCCAAGCGTGGTGGTCATGATGCGCTGAGCGGTGCTGCTGCTGGGACCCATCACCTTCAGTGCCCACAGCGACAGCAGCGCCGCCGGCACGCTGCCCGCGCACAGCAGGCCCACCACGCGCCAGGGCACCAGCCGCTGGCGCGCCAGGCTGACGGTGCCACGCATCTTGGTGAAGGCGGCAAAGAGCAGATCAGTGCCGATCGCCAGGTGCGGCTTGACGCCGAAGAAAAAGATCAGGATGGGCGTCATCAGCGAGCCGCCACCGACCCCGGTGAGGCCGACGATCAAGCCCACCGCGAAGCCCGCGAAAACGAACGCCAAATCATGCATGCGGGCGAATGTAGGCGCAGTCCTTATGGAAACAAACGATTGTTTTTTCCTGCCGTTATGCGGATAAGCTTATTCCGCAGTGTTGGCGCGGGTTTGCGGAGGGTTTTAAGCGCCGGACGGCTTAAAGCCGCTCGCTGCCCAGCGCTCGCGCCAAGCGTGCGTCCAGCGGCAGCGGCTCGCCGTGCAGCCGCGCTGCGATCAATTCGCCGCACAGCGGCGCCAGCGTGAGCCCGCGGGCGCCCATCGCCGTACACACCCACAGGCCGGGAAAGGCCTGCGGGTCCACCGGGCCAGCGATCGGCAGGCGGTCGGGCGAGGTGCATCGCACGCCTGCCCAGGCTTGAACGGATGGCTGGTCATGCGCTGCAGTGCCCGCCACATCAGCCGGCGCGGCGAAGGCTTGCTCAAATGCCGGTGCCAGTCGGCCTGCCACCTCAGGCAGAAGGGTTTGCAGTTTCTTCCAGTTGGCGGCATGGGAGGCGGCGGTCTCAAAGCCGCTCAGCGGAAGCTGAGTCACGTCGCGTTCGAAGGTGGATCCGGCGTACCAGCGCCGGGCGCCGTTCGCTTCCGGAATGTGGGGCACCAGATTGCCGCTGCCATTGACCGGAAACGGCGGCCATACCCCGGGTGCAGCGTCTGCGGCGCCGTGCTCTGCCCAGGACACCTGGCCGCGCAAAGGCTGCAGCACCCAGGGGTCGTCCAGCAGCGGCATGCTTTGCGGCCCGGCGGCGACGAAGACGAACGGTGCCTGGGCCAGCACCGCGCCGTGCGCGTCGATCGCCTGCCAGTTCACCGTGCCATCCTGGCTTGCGGGGCCGCGCCGCAGTCGCTCCACCAGCGCGTCGCCTTGCCATGCGATGGCCGGGTGATCGAGCATCGCCCCGATCCATTGCGCCGGGCGAACCCAGCCGGCCCGTGCATGCCAGCAGGCGACAGCGCCCTTCGGCAAGCCGGCCTGGCGCAACGTTTCCGCATCGGCCGGGCGGCTCCAGTCGCCGCCTGCGCCATCGGCCCAGGCGGCCGGCACGCCCGGGCTGCCGTCCACGCGATGCTCCAGCACCCCGCAGGGGTTCCAGGCCTCGCCGTGAGGCAAGGCCGACAGCGCCTGCAGGGTGGTGCGAACGCCGCTGCGCGACAGGCGCGAAAGCACGCTGTCGTCGGGCGAGACGTGGGGAGCGAACAGGCCGGCGGGCAGGCCGGAAGCGCCGCTGGCTGGGGCAGCCGCGCGGTCCAGCACCCGCACCTTCCACCCGCGCCGCGCCAGGCTGGCGGCCACCGAAGCGCCTGCCAGGCCCGCGCCGATCACCAGGCATTCGGAAGGCGCAGCCACTTCGACGGGTGGCGGGGCGTTGCGTGCGGCGCGCGGCTCCCACGCGGGGTCGAACGTGGCCTGCAGGTTGTCGCGCTTGGGCGGCACGCCGGGCACCTTCGCCACCAAAAAGCCGCACTGGGCCAGGGTGTCGCGCACCGCCCGCGCGATCGTCCAAGTGGCCAGGCGCGTACCGCGGCGGCAGCAGCGCGCCACAGCCTTCAGGGTGTGTTCATTCCAGATTTCGGGGTTGCGCTGCGGGCTGAATCCGTCCAGGTACACCGAGTCGGCCACGGGCATCTGCTGGCGCAGCATGGCCTGCGCGTCGCCCACATAGAGCGTGAGCAGCACGCGGCCTTGTTCGAACGACAGGCGGTGCACACCGGGAAGCAGGCCCCAGAACTGGTCGTGCAACTGCTGCGCGAGCGGTGCCAGTTCTGGGTGGGTGACGCCAGCGCGCAGCAGATCGGCCGCCGCCACGGGAAACGCCTCGCACGAGGCGAAGTGCAGCAGGGCGGGGCGGTCAGGGTCGGCGCGCCAGGCTGCCCAAGTCACGAGGAAGTTGAGGCCGAGGCCGAAGCCCGTCTCCAGAATTCGCCAGCGGGTTTGTCCGGCCCAGGCTTGTGGCAGGCCGCAGCCGTGGAGGAATACGCGGTGGGCCTGGTCCAGGCCACCGTTTTCACTGTGGTAGCGGTCGCCGAATCGCGGGCTGTAGGGGGTGCCGTCGGCCAGCCAGTCGATGGGCTCGGTCATGGACCGCGGAGGGCTCAGGCGCTGGGGGGCACGTAGCCTTGGGCGGCGTCGGCGCCTTCGCCGAAGAAGTGCTGCTCCATCTGGCGGGCCAGGTACTGGCGGGCGCGGGCGTCGGCCAGGTTCAGGCGGTTTTCATTCACCAGCATCGTCTGGTGCTTGAGCCAGGCCGCCCAGGCTTCCTTGCTGACGCTTTCCCAGATGCGCTTGCCCAGATCGCCGGGGTAGGGAGGAAAATCGAGGCCCTCGGCTTCTTTGCCGAGCTTGATGCATTGAACGGTACGTGCCATGGGAAAAGGGTCCTGGAAATCGTTGGGTTAGATGTTTTAGGTATTTAAAACTGAAATTTCAGTAGTTCCAGTTTTGAAGAGGGACTTTCAGAATGCGTTGCTTCGGTGATTCGCACCGGATCGCATCCACACAAGAAAGCCTCTCATGAACGTTCGCCGCGACTTTATCAAGTTTCCTCTGGCTGCCGCCCTGTGGGCCGGTTTGGCCCTCACGGCATTGCCGTCGTTTGCCCAGCCGGTGCAGTTCCTGAACGTGTCGTACGACCCCACCCGCGAGCTGTACGTCGAGTACAACCAGGCGTTCGCTAAATACTGGAAGGCCAAGAGCGGGCAGGACCTGGCCATCAAGCAGTCGCATGGCGGCTCGGGCAAGCAGGCGCGTTCGATCATCGACGGCATCGACGCCGACGTGGCCACCCTCGCGCTGGGCGGCGACATCGACGCGCTGGTCACCCATGGCGGGCTCGTCAAGGCCGATTGGCAAAAGCGGCTGCCGCGCAACTCTGCGCCCTACACCTCGACCATCGTGTTCCTGGTGAAGAAGGGCAACCCCAAGGGCCTGAAAGACTGGGACGACCTCGCCAAGCCCGGCGTGCAGGTGATCACCCCCAACCCCAAGACCTCCGGCGGCGCCCGCTGGAACTACCTGGCCGCCTGGGAATTCGCCAAGCGCAAATACGGCGGCGAAGCCCAGGCCAAGGACTTCGTGGCCAAGCTGTACAGCAACGTGCCCGTGCTGGACACCGGCGCGCGCGGCTCCACCATCACCTTCGTGCAGCGCGGCGTGGGCGACGTGCTGCTGGCGTGGGAGAACGAGGCCTTCCTGGCGCTGAAGGAATTCGGTCCAGAGAAGTTCGAGATCGTCGTGCCGTCGATTTCCATCCTGGCCGAACCGAGCGTGGCCGTGGTCGACAAGAACGTGGACAAGAAGGGCACCCGCGCCGTGGCGGAGGAATACCTCAAGTACCTGTACTCCGACGAAGGCCAGGACATCGCCGGAAAGAACTTCTACCGCCCCACCGGCGACAAGGCCAAGGCCAAGTACGACAAGCAGTTCCCCAAGCTCACGCTGGTCACCATCGACCAGGCTTTCGGCGGCTGGGCGAAGGCCGACAAGGCGCACTTTGCCGATGGCGGCAGCTTCGACCAGATCTACACGAAGAAGTGACGACCAGGACGACGACGCCTGAATCCTGTCGCCAGACCCTGTCGCTCACGCCAGAAAGCCCTCCATGTCCGTTCTTCTGATCGCCGGCAGCCCTTCGGAGCGTTCCCGCTCCGCCGCCTTGCTGGACACCGTGTCGCAGCGCCTGTCGGTGCGCGGTGCGCTGGTGCAGCGCCTGCACATCCGCGACCTGTCGCCCCAGGCGCTGCTGCTGGCGGACACGGGGCACCGCTCCATCGCCCATGCGGTGGAAAGCGTGGCCGAAGCCAGCGTGCTGGTGGTCGCCACGCCGGTGTACAAGGCGGCCTACAGCGGCGTGCTGAAGGTCTTTCTGGACCTGCTGCCGCAGACGGCGCTGAAGGGCAAGACCGTGTTGCCGCTGGCGACCGGCGGCAGCGCCCACCACATGCTGGCGCTCGACTATGCGCTGCGGCCCGTGCTGCAGTCGCTGGGCGCCAAGCACATCCTGCCGGGCATCTACGCCACCGATGCCCAGGTCACGCTCACGCCAGAAGGCGCCTACGAAGTGGGGCACGACGTGTCCGACCGCCTGGACGATGCCGTGAACGTGCTGATCACCGAAACCCTGCGGCCCGCACCCGCCCAGGCCACGCGGTTCGCCCCGGTCCATTTCTCTCAGGTGCGATGTAGCGTCTGACGCACCCGGGTGATGGGGCCGCCGATGCAGGCCGCACCGCCCCCCATTTCCTTCCCTTCTTCCCGTTTTGAGAACCCGCCAGCCGCGGGGTGGGCCGCCGCATTGCTGCCCGCACCGGCTGGCCCTCGCCAGAAAGACCGATCGCATGACCTCGAATTTTTCTTCCCTGCGCCGCAAGCTCGTGGCATCCGGCTTCGGTGCCGCGCTGGCCACCGGCCTGCCGAGCGCTTTTGCCCAGAAGCCCGAGCGCACGCTGCGCGTGGGCCACCAAAAGGGCTGGCTGTCGCTGCTCAAGGCGCGCGGCACGCTCGAAAAGCGCCTGGCCCCGCTGGGCGTGAAGGTGACCTGGACCGAGTTCAATGCCGGTCCGGTGCAGCTGGAGGCGCTGAACGTCGGCTCCATCGACTTCGGCGATGTGGGCGAAGCGCCGCCCATCTTCGCCCAGGCCGCCGGCGCGCCGCTGGTGTACGTCGGTGCCACCGTGCCGCGCCCGCAACTGGAAGCGGTCGTCGTGCCCAAGGGCTCCACGATCCGGAGCGTGGCCGAGCTGAAAGGCCTGCGCATCGCGCTCAACAAGGGCTCGAACGTGCATTACCTGCTGGTCAAGGTGCTGGAAAAGCACGGCCTGCACTACCGCGACGTGCAGCCGGTGTTCCTCGCACCGCCCGACGCGCGGGCAGCCTTCGAGAAAGGCGCCGTGGACGCCTGGGTGATCTGGGACCCGTTCCTCGCCTCGGCGCAGAAGACGCTGCAGGCGCGCGTGCTGGCCGACGCCACCGGGGTGGCGAACAACCGCGCCTACTACTTCTCGTCGCGCGACTATTCCGCCAAGAACGCCGACGTGCTGCGCATCGCCATCCAGGAGGTGGACAACGTCGATAAATGGATCTCGGCGAACAAGGCCGATGCCGCGGTGGAGCTGTCCAGCGTGCTGGGCCTGGACCGCTCCGTCACAGAGCTGTTCGTGGGCCGGGCCGGCTACGGCACGTCGCTGGTGTCGCGCGACATCCTGGCCGAGCAGCAGGTGATTGCCGACACCTTCTTCGATCTGAAGCTCATCCCCCGCAAGCTCAACCTGCAGGACGCCGCTCCGGTGGACCTGCTCTGAAAGGGCGCGCATGTCCGCTCCTTTTCCAACCCATTTGCAGGTGCGCGTGCGCCGGGTGCTGGGCGTGACCGCCCAGGCCTGGGGCCTGGCCGCGCCGCGCGAAAGCGCCCGCGTGGTGCCGCTCACGCTCGCGCCCCCGGTGCCGCGGCGGCGCAGGGCCATGGCCCGCGCGCCCTTTTTCGCCATCTCCTACTGAACGACGATGAGGTCATCGCATGCAAGTTTTCTGGTTCATTCCCACCCATGGCGACAGCCGCTACCTGGGCACCACCGAAGGCGCGCGCCAGCTCAGCCACGACTATGTGAAGCAGGTGGCCGTCGCGGCCGACAGCCTGGGCTACGAAGGCGTGCTGATTCCCACCGGGCGGTCGTGCGAAGACCCGTGGGTGGTCGCCTCCAGCCTGGTCGCGGTCACGCGCCGGCTCAAATTTCTCGTAGCGGTGCGGCCCGGGCTGCACCAGCCCAGCCTGGCCGCGCGCATGGCGGCCACGTTCGACCGGCTCTCGGGCGGGCGGCTGCTGATCAACCTCGTCACCGGCGGCGATCAGGTTGAGCTGGAGGGCGACGGCGTGTTCCTGGACCACGCGGCGCGCTACGAACAGTCGGCCGAGTTCATTCGCATCTGGCGCGAGATCCTCACCCGCAGCCACGACGGTGGCACGTTCGACTACGAGGGCAAGCATCTGTCGGTCAAGGGCGCCAAGCTGCTGTTCCCGCCGCTGCAAAAGCCGTATCCACCGGTGTACTTCGGTGGCTCGTCGGCCGCGGCGCACGACCTGGCGGCCGAACAGGTCGAGGCGTACCTGACCTGGGGCGAGCCCCCTGCCGAGGTCGCCAAGAAGGTGGCCGACGTGCGCGAGAAAGCCGCACGCCTGGGCCGTACAGTGAAGTTCGGCATCCGCCTGCACGTGATCGTCCGCGAGACCGATGCCGAGGCCTGGGCCGCGGCCGAAAGCCTCATCAGCCGCGTGAAGGACGAGACCGTGGTGCAGGCGCAGGCCGTGTTCGCCCGCATGGATTCCGAAGGGCAGCGCCGCATGGCCGCGCTGCACGCCGGCGGCGCCAAGCGCGGGCGGGCCGATCTGGAGATCAGCCCCAACCTGTGGGCCGGCGTGGGCCTGGTGCGCGGCGGTGCCGGCACGGCGCTGGTGGGCGACCCGCAGACCGTGGCCGAACGCATCAAGGAATACGCCGCGTTGGGCATCGACACCTTCGTGATGTCGGGCTACCCGCACCTCGAAGAGGCCTACCGGTTCGCCGAACTGGTGTTCCCGCTGCTGCCGCTGGCGGTGCAGGAAAAGCTGGCGGGCGGCTCGCCCGGCGGCCCGTTCGGCGAAGTCGTCGGCAACCAGTACGCGCCGCGCGCGTCGCAAAGCTGAGCGAGGGGAGGGCACCGCCATGGCGATCCATTCCATCAACCACGTGCAACTGGCCTTTCCGGCCGGTGCCGAGGGACAGATCCGCAACTTCTACAGCACGCTGCTGGGGCTGCCTGAACTGGTCCACCCCGCCGGCAACACGCTGCGCTTCGCCGCCGGCGCGCAGCGCATCGAGCTGGTGCCCACCGACCGCTGGCAGCCGGTGCCCGCCGTCTCCCACCTGGCCTTCGAGGTGGAGAACCTGCCCGAGTTGCGCGGCCGGCTGCTGCAGGCCGAGCTGCCGTTGGTGGAAAACCGTGCGCTGCCCGGCTACCTGCGCTTTTACGTGAAGGACCCGGCGGGCAACCAGCTGGAGTTTCTGGAGCCCGACACCGACCCGAGGTACGACGCATGACCGATACCGTCCGAGAACTGCAGGTTTCGCCCCTGCCCGAATCGCCCGATGGCCCCGCCGGCACGTGGGCCCCGCCGCTGGTGCAACTGGCCGCCGCCGTGTGGCGCCGACTGCTGCCCTGGCTGGTTCCGGTGGCGCTGATCGCGCTGTGGCAGGTGGCATCGGCGCTGGGCTGGCTGTCCACCCGCGTGCTGCCCGCGCCGCTCGACGTGATCAAGGCCGCGTGGACGCTCACCGAGTCCGGCGAGTTGTGGACCCACGTGAAGGTGAGCGCCAGCCGGGCGCTGGTGGGCCTCGCGATCGGCGGTGGCCTGGGCCTGGTGCTGGGGCTGCTGACGGGCTCGCTGCGGCTGGCCGAAACGCTGCTCGATTCCACCATCCAGATGGTGCGCAACATTCCCGCGCTGGCGCTCATTCCGCTGGTGATTCTGTGGTTCGGCATCGACGAGTCGGCCAAGCTGTTCCTCATCAGCGTGTCGGTGTTCTTTCCGATCTACCTGAACACCTTCCACGGCATCCGCAACGTGGACCCGGGCCTGATCGAGATGGGGCGCACGTACGGCCTGTCGCGCTGGCAGCTGTATCGCGAAATCATCCTGCCCGGCGCGCTGTCGTCCATCCTCGTGGGCCTGCGGTTCTCGCTCGGGCTGATGTGGGTGATCCTGATCGTGGCGGAAACCATTTCGGCCCAGGCCGGCATCGGCTACCTGACCATGAATGCCCGCGAGTTCCTGCAGACCGACATCGTGCTGGTCGGCATCCTGCTGTATGCGCTGCTGGGCAAACTGGCCGACGTGTTCGCCCGCGGGCTGGAGCACTGGTGGCTGCGCTGGCACCCCGGCTACCAGGCCAAGGCTTGAAAGGGTTCGCCATGCCAAAGCCATCGACCTCATCAAGCCGGCCCGCTTCCATGACCGCTGAAATCTCGCTCCGACGCCGCACCGTGCTGGCCGCGCTGGCCGGCGCCTCCCTGGCCGGCACCGGCGTGGCCGCAGCGCAGGGCAGTGCGCCGTCCGTGGTGCGCATCGGCTACCAGAAATCGTCCACGCTGACCGTGCTGCTCAAGGCACAGGGCACGCTGGAAAAGCAATTGGCACCGCTGGGCGTGCAGCCGTCGTGGCACGAATTCACCAGCGGCCTGCCGCTGCTGGAAGCGCTGAACCTCGACAACCTGGACTTCAGCGCCGACGTGGCCGACACCGTGCCGGTGTTTGCGCAGGCTGCGGGGGCACAGGTCACCTTCGTGGCGCAAGAGGCGCCTTCGCCCACCGCGCAGGCCATTTTGGTGCGGGCGGATTCGCCGCTCAAGACCGTGGCCGAGCTCAAAGGCAAGAAGGTCGGCTTCGCCAAGGCGGCCGGCGCGCATTACCTGCTGATCGCCGCGCTGGACAAGGCCGGCCTGTCGTTCAAGGACATCGAGCCCGCCTACCTCACACCCGCCGATGGCCGGGCCGCCTTCGAACGCGGCGCCATCGATGCCTGGGTGGTGTGGGACCCGTTCCTGGCCGCCGCGCGGCAGCAGTCGGGCGCCCGCGTGCTGGTGGACGGAACGGGCCTCGCGTCGTACCAGCGCTATTACCTGGCCAGCACCCGGTACGCCCAGGCGCGGCCCGAGGTGCTGCTCACCCTGTACACCGAACTGGAGAAGGCTGGCCGCTGGGCCAAGGCCCGCCCGAAGGAGGCCGCCGCGCTGCTGGCGCCGGTCTGGGGCCTGGACGCCGCGGTCATCGAGCAGGCCAACAGCCGCCGCAGCTACAGCGTGCGGCCCGTGGTGCCCGATGGGCTGGCCGAGCAGCAGCGCATTGCCGATGCCTTCTTCGCCGAAAAACTGATCCCGCGCCGGGTGGATGCCCTGGCCCTTCCCCTGTTCAAGCCCGGAGCGTGACCCATGCCTGAAGCCCAAACCTCTTCGTCCTCCGCATCCTCCGCGGCCTCCAAGCCCGGCGCTGGCGGCGTGCGCCTGCACGCCCGCGGCCTGTCCAAGCGCTACGGCCAGCGCGAAGTGCTGCGCAATACGCAACTGGAGATCGAGCCCGGCGAGTTCATCGCCATCGTGGGCCGAAGCGGCTGCGGCAAGAGCACCTTGCTGCGGCTGGTGGCCGGGCTGGAGGCCGCCAGCAGCGGCACGCTCACCACCGATGGCCACGCGGTCGCCGGCCTGCACAACGACACACGCATCATGTTCCAGGAGGCGCGCCTGCTGCCCTGGCGCCGGGTGCTCGACAACGTGACCATCGGCCTGCCCAAGGCGGCCCAGGCGCGCGGACGCGAAGTGCTGGCGCAGGTGGGACTGGCCGACCGCGAGGGCGAATGGCCCGCGCGGCTGTCCGGCGGCCAGCGCCAGCGCGTGGCCCTGGCCCGGGCGCTGGTGCACCAGCCGCGCCTGCTGCTGCTGGACGAGCCGCTGGGCGCACTCGACGCGCTCACGCGCATCGAAATGCACCGCCTCATCGAAGGGCTGTGGCAGCGCCACCGCTTCACCGCGCTGCTCGTCACCCACGACGTGCAGGAAGCCGTGGCCCTGGCCGACCGCGTGGTGCTGATCGAAGACGGCCGCATCGCGCTGGACGAGCGCATCGACCTAGCACGCCCACGCTCGCAGGGCGACGCCGCCTTCGCCGCCATCGAAAAACGCATCCTCGACCGCGTGCTGCATAAGCCCGAGGCCGATCCGCCGGCCGACCCGGCATGGCCCGGCATTCCCGCGCACGGCCTGCGCTGGGCCGTCTGACAACACCGTTTCTGCTTTTTCGTTCCCGGACTTTTCAAGGAGAAAACCATGTCCATCCAAGCCATCAACGTACGCAACCAGTTCAAGGGCAAAGTGCGCGAGATCGTCCGCGGAGACGTCGTCTCCGAAGTCGATGTCGAAACGCCGTGGGGCATCGTCACCTCCGTCATCACGACGCGCTCGGTGGACGAGCTGAGCCTGGTCGTGGGCTCCGACGTCGTCGCCCTCGTGAAGTCCACCGAGGTGTCGATCGCCAAGCTGTGAACGCCAAGCGTGCGCGATATAAGCCAAAAATGGCTCCAGCGCAATAGTATCTAGGGCAGTGTGCTATTGAATTAATAGCAATTGCGGAAGGCGATCCCCGGATCGCCTTCTTCGCATTGGCGTTTCCACCTTCGTGCGTGCGGGCGCTGTCCGACAAAGCCGCGCGCGGGTGCTCGGTATCTTGAGGCCCTGTTTTCAGGAGCACTCCCATGCCATCTTCCCCGATCGAATCATTCAAGCAACTCAAGCGATACGACGATAACCGGCCCGGTTTCAAGGGCGAGCACTGGCTGGTGCTGGGCGCCGGCGTTGCCTTGCTGCTGGCCTCCCGCCGCAGCCCCTCGGCGCATACGCGCACCGTCGGTTCGGCGGTGGGCAGCGCCATGCTCATGCGCGCTGCCAGCGGCCGCCAGGGCCTGGCGCGGGTTCTGCAGTATCTGCCCATCGGCAAGCGCTGGTGACAGGTCGCTGAACGGCCCCGGCGCCGGGTGTTTCGTCCGCCTTTGTGTGGGCCTGATGCATCCTTTAGAGCCTGGGGCCGTCTCAGATAGTTCTTCAGCAAGGTAACCCGTTCAAGCACGAAGTTCGGGTCACCCAGCAGTACAGCGAGCCGATGTTCACGCCCGCCCGCTCGGCGATGGCATTGGTCGCCAAGCCCTCCCATCCCACCTTGGTCAAATGTGAGTCGAAAGGTGAGTCGGCCAGTGCCGTGTTTGCCGAGGCGAAAATCGAAAGTCAAAGTCGAAAGCCGGTGGAGCGGGGCGTCGCCGCAAAGTTCGCGGGCTCTCGATAACGCATTCGAGTTGCGTTATTGCGCGTAGAATTTTTTATCGCAACTCAGTTGCAGTAGTAAATAAATTCACCTCGGCGCGTCTCCTTCCCCTTTTAAACTGCGGCACCCTCCCGGGGGCGGCCCATCGGTTTGTTGCCTGATCGCACCGGGGTCCGCGTTTTCGTGTTCTACACGGGTGCCGTTGTTCCAATGGCGACCGTTCCTCCCGCCCTCCGTTTCTTCTCGACCATGCACCCGTTTCGCCCCGCTACTTCCCTTTGGTTGACTCCGCTGCTCGCGCTCTCCGCGCCGGGCGTTCAAGCCCAGGAAGGTGCGATGGCATTGCCCACGGTGGTCGTGAAGGAGTTGTCGGTCCCCGGCGCGCTGGAGCAACCTGCTGACGGCGCCTCGCGCCTCGGCCTGTCGGTGCGCGAGACCCCAGCCTCCATCGACGTGGTGTCGCGCCAGGTCTTGTCCGAACGCGGGCTACGCACGGTCACCGAGGCGGCCCAAGCCGCAGTGGGCGTGACGGCAGGGGACTTTCCGGCCGAGCCCGCCGCGTTTTCGATGCGCGGCTTTGCCAACAGCCAGATCAACACGCTCTACAACGGCATCAAGATCGGTCCGCCCAACATGACGTCGCGTGTCATGGACACGGCCAACCTGGAGCGGATCGAATTTCTGAAAGGCGCGGCCTCGCTCATGTCGGGCGAGGGCGCATCGGGCGGGGCGGTGAATTTCGTCACGCGCGCGCCGCACCGCGGGCCGGTGGAAACCGAGGTCGAGACGGCCGCCGGCTCGTTCGGCGAACGGCGACTGCGCCTGGGCTCGGGCGGCACCACCACCTGGAAGGACCTGGATTACCGCATCGACCTCACCGGTTCGGAAAGCGATGGCCCCGTGCAGGGCACGAACCAGCACAACCGCCACCTGTCGGGCGGGCTGGACTGGCATGTCCAGCCGGGCCTGAAGTTCTTCGTGGCCGGGGAGATCAAGCGCGATCGCGGCAGCAGCTACTGGGGCACGCCGCTGGTGTCCGCCGCCGCACCGGGCATCGAGCCCGAAGGCGGCGTGGTGTCGGGCACGTACACGTCGGGGTTCAACGGCAGCGCGCTCGGCCCGGTCGCCATCGACCGGCGCACGCTGCGCACCAACTACAACGTGCTCGACAACCGCAACGAGGCGCGCGAAACCTGGCTGCGCGCGGGCATGGACTGGAAAATCGACAAGGCTTTCACCCTTCGCACGCAGATCTACCGCTACACGGCCACGCGCACGTGGTTCAACAACGAGATCGCCGCCTTCAACGCGGGCACCGGCCTGGTGGACCGCGAGCGCTTCTATGTGGCGCAGGACCAGACGTCGGTCGGCCAGAAGACCGAATTGCAGTGGGACGGGCAGATCGCAGGCCGCGACAACCGCTGGGTGGCGGCGCTGGAGACCAGCGATCTCGACCTGAACCGCCCGGGCGCCGCCAACTTTCCGGGCGACAGCGTGAGCCTGGTGGACCCCCAGCGCGGCACCTACGGCCCGCTCACCCGGCAGTTGCAGACGAGCGGCGTGCGCAACACCGTTCTGGCGCTGGAAGACCGGTTTTCGGTAGCGCCGGGCTGGGCGCTGATCGGCGGGCTGCGGCATGAATCGATCGAGTTGTCGCGCACTTCGACCGATGCTGCGGGCGTGTCCCGCACGGGCTTTCCTTTCGACAAGACCTGGCACCCGACCACCGGGCGGCTGGGCGTGACCTGGGTGCCGGCGCCGGGCACCACCCTTTACGGCCAGTACGCCACGGGCGCTGACGTGGCGGCCAACAACCTGTTCCTGCTGCGTGGCACGCAGCCGCTGGACCTGACCCGCACGCGCAATGTGGAAGCGGGCGTGAAGCAATCGTTCTGGCAAGACCGCGGCGAGTGGACTTTCGCGCTGTACGACAGCGAGCGCCGCAATGTGTATGCCGCGCAAGGCGGGCAATCGCTGGCGGTGGCGGGGGCGCTGCAGTCGCGCGGGGCCGAGGCCTCGCTGGCGCTGCGGCCCGATGCGCACTGGAGCGTGTGGTCCAACCTCGCGCTGAACCGGGCGCGCTACCAGGACTACGCACTGGCCGGTGGCGGCTCCCTCTCGGGCAACACGCCGCCCAACGCGCCGCGCGTGGTGGCCAACGCCGGCGTGGGCTACCGCTTCGTCGCCGGCGTGCCGGTGCAGGTATCGGCCTCGCTGCGGCACGTGGGTGAGCGGTTCCACAGCGATGCCAACACCGTGCGGCTTGCGGCTTACACCGCGCTCGATGCCGCAATAGCCGTGGACGTGGCGCGTGGCGTGCAGTTGACGCTGCGCGGCCGCAACCTGACCAACCGCGTGTATGCGGCCTGGGCCGATCCGTTCTACCCGGACCAGATCCTGCTCGGCGCGCCGCGCAGCTTCGAACTCGCCCTGCGCTGGGTGCTGTGACATGCAGGCGCTGCTGCGGGCTGAAAACCTGGGATTCAGCACACCCCAGGGCCGCCCGCTGGTGCGCGGCGTGGATGCCTGCGTGGCGCCTGGCGAATGCGTGGCCCTCGTGGGCCCCAACGGCGCGGGCAAAAGCACGTTGCTGAAACTGCTGAGTGCGCGCGCCGCGCCCACGCAGGGCAGAGTGTGCGTGCTCGGGCATGACCTGGCGGGGTGGCCCGCCCTGGAGCGTGCGCGGCACATCGCCGTGCTGGCGCAGACCGAAAGCGTGGACCTCGCCTTCAAGGTGCGCGACTACGTAGCGCTGGGCCGGTTGCCGCACCAGGCCCATGCCGGCCGCGCCGAGCACGCGCGGGTGGTGGATGAAGCCATGCAGACCTGCTCGGTGGAGGGGTTCGGGCAGCGCGCGCTGTCCACGCTGTCGGGCGGCGAACGCCAGCGTGTCCACCTGGCGCGCGCCCTGGCCCAGCAGCCCGCGCTGCTGCTGCTGGACGAGCCCACCAATCACCTCGACCTCGCGGCCCGCGCCGACTTGCTGGCGTTGGTGCGTGGCCTGGGCATTGCCGTGGTCGCCGCGCTGCATGAACTCGGCCTGGTGCCTTCGTTCGCCGACCGGGTGTGGATGCTGCAGGCCGGCGCGCTGGTGGCCGATGGCCCGCCCGCCCAAGCCTTGAGCGCCGGGCGCGTGGCCGATGTTTTTGGAATGGAGCTCGTTCACACGCAGCATCCCCGCCATGGCGGAACGCTGTGGTCTTTCGAGCGCGGGGCGGCAGCGTGAATCGGCTTTTTTTGCAGCGGGCGGTGGCGGGTGCGATCAACCTGGTGATCGGCCTGGCGTTGGGGGCGTTCATCGGCGCTGGCACCGCAATGGCCCAAGGTGCGGCAGCACCGGCCGCACCGCCCGGCTTTCCCGTGACCGTGCCCAATTGCGGCGACACGCTGCGCATCGCGGCGCCGCCGAAGCGCATGGTCGTGCATGACCTGAACATGGTGGAAATGGCGATGGCGCTCGGCCTGCAGCCCTCGATGGTGGGCGTGACCGGCATCACCGGCTGGTACAAGACCGACGCCGCTTTTCTGCGCAGGCTGGGCAGCATTCCCGAGCTGGCCCCCAAGTACCCCACGCTGGAAACGCTGGTGGCTGCCAAGCCGGACCTGTTCTTTGCGGGCTGGTACTACGGCATGCAGCCCGGCGGCGACGTGACGCCCGCCACCCTGGCGCGGCATGGCATTCAGACGCTGGTGCTGACCGAAAGCTGCGCCCATGCGCTCGGCGACAAGCCACGCGCCACGATGGATCTGCTGTACGGCGACCTGCTGCGCCTGGGCACCGTGTTCGGCCGGCGTGCCGAGGCCGAGCGCCTCGTCGACCAGTGGCGCGAACGGGTCCGTGCCGCAGCCCGGCCCGAGTTGCCCGTGCCGCCGCGCGTGTTCGTCTATGACTCGGGCGAAGACAAGCCTTTCACCGCCGGCCGCGCCGCCATGCCCACCGCCTTGATTGAGGCCGCCGGCGGGCGCAATGTGCTGGGCGATGTTTCCATGAGCTGGGGCAATGCGGCCTGGGAAACCGTGGCGGCCAGCAACCCGCAGTTCATCGTGCTGCTGGATTACCAGAACGGCCAGGGGCCGGAGCATTTGCAGCAGATCCTGCAGGCGCACCCCGCAATGCGGCTGACCGATGCCGTGCGCCACCGCCGCTTCATCACGCTGCGCTATGCCGAACTCACCCCCGGCCCCGCCAACATCGAGGCGATCGAAAAGCTCGCGCGCGCGTTGAGGCAGCCGCCGTGAAGAATCAGTCAGCGACCGAAGGCGCCACAGCGGCAGTCGCTTCGCGGCGCCACGGCTTGCGCCGGCTTCTTCCGATGGCGCTGGTGCTGGGGATGGCGTTGCTCGTCATGCTCTCGCTCACAGCGGGCAGCGCGCCCGTGTCGTGGCGCGAAGCCGCTGCCGCGTTGGCTGCGCCATGGGCTGCCGACGCGGGCAGCGCGGGTTCGAGCAGCATGGTCAACGCGATCGTGCTCGACCTGCGGTTGCCGCGCGTGCTGCTGGCGCTGCTTGTCGGCGCCGCGCTGGCCCTGGTGGGCGGACTGCTGCAGAGCACCACGCGCAATGACCTGGCCGATCCGTTTCTGTTCGGGCTGTCGTCCGGCGCTTCCACCGGGGCCGTGGCCGTCATCACCTTGACCGGCGACTGGCTGGGCGCCTGGACCTTGCCGGCCGCCACGTTCTCGGGCGCTGCGGTCGCGGCTGCAGCGGTGCTAGTGCTGGTGCGCCGCGCGGGCGGGCAGGGGCCGGCGCAAACCGTGCTGGCGGGGCTGGCGGTGTCGTTCCTGTTCGGCGCGCTGACCCATGGGCTGGTCTTCGCGGGGGACCAGCGTGCGGCCCATGCGGTGGTGTTCTGGTCCCTCGGCGGGCTGGGCCTGGCCCGCTGGGACAACCTTTGGCTGGCGGCCCTGGGCCTGCTCGTGCCGGCCGTTTTCGTGTGGCGCAGCCACCGCGCGCTGGACGCCTTGCTGGCGGGCGACGACACGGCCCACAGCCTGGGCATCGCTCCAGAAAAACTGCGCACCCGCGCGTTCGTGGTGGCCGCCGTGGCCACGGCCTGCTGCGTGGCGTTGGCGGGCGTGATCGGCTTCGTTGGGCTGATGGTGCCGCACTTGGCCCGGCGGTTGGCTGGCCCGCTGCATGCCGCTTTCCTGCCGGTGGCGGCCGTGCTCGGCGGGGCGTTGCTGCTGGCGAGCGACCTGGCGGCGCGCACGCTGCTGGGTTCGCAGGAACTGCCGGTGGGCATCGTTACCGCAGGGATCGGCGCTGTCTTCGTGATGGCCTTGCTGCGGCGCCCGGTGAACGCATGAGTCCGTCGGTAAACCCCCGTAAACGCGGCTTATATAGTTTCAGCTTTAAGTCATGGAAATATATTCTTTCTGGTTTTAAAGAACGGTTTCTAAGATCACGGCAGCTTCCCTCCAGACAGGTGTGTTCCGTGACCCGACCGCTCTTCATTGCCATCGCCTTCGCTTTCGATTCTTTCTGCGGCCTTCCCTCCACCACAGCGCTGCGAGCAGGGTGGGGCGCATGAACTTTCAGCAATTGCGCTCGGTGCGGGAGGCCGTACGATGCGGCTTCAACCTGACCGAGGTGGCAGCCATGCTCTACACCTCGCAGCCCGGCGTGAGCCGCCAGATCCGCGAACTCGAAGAAGAGCTAGGCCTGGAAATTTTCGTGCGGGCCGGCAAGCGCCTCACCGGCCTTACGCCGCCCGGCGCCACGTTGCTGCCCATCGTCGAACGGCTGCTGCTGGAGTCCGAAAACCTCAAGCGTGCGGGCCTGGATTTCAGCGCCAGCGAAGAAGGGCGCCTGTCCGTGGCCGCCACGCATTCGCAGGCGCGCTACGCGCTGCCCCAGGTGGTGCGCGACTTTAGGGCGCTGTATCCGCAGGTGTCGCTCCACCTGCACCAGGGCTCGCCCCGCCAGGTGGCCGAAATGCTCTTGTCCGGCGAGGCCGACATCGGCGTGGCGACCGAGGCGCTGGCCGGCTACGACAGCCTGGTCACGCTCCCGTGCTATCGGTGGTCGCACAGCATCGTGGTGCCGCCGGAGCACCCGTTGTTGGGGCAGACGGAACCGGTGACGCTGCAGCAGCTCGCCCGCTTTCCCATCGTGACCTACGAGCTGGGCTACACCGGCCGCGCGCACATCGACGAGGCCTTCGCCCGCGAAGGGCTGAAGCCCGACGTGGTGCTGACCGCCATGGACGCCGATGTGATCAAGACCTATGTGGAACTGGGCATGGGCGTGGGCATCGTCGCCTCGATCGCGGTGGACCCCGACCGCGACAGGCACCTGCGCATGCTGGACGCTCGCCACCTGTTCGAGGTCAACCTCACCCGCCTGGGCCTGCGGCGCGGCAGCTGGATGCGGGGCTATGCCTACCGTTTCATCGAAAGCTTCGTGCCGACCCTCACGCGTGACGTGGTGGAAGCCGCCATGAAGGCCGCGTAAGAAAAGAGGCCGCCGCCGGGTGGCCGGCGCCGTGCCGCCTCAGGGCGGAGAGGGCTGCGAAAGCACCCACTGCGCCAGGGCGCGTGCCTGCGGCTCGGTGATGCGGCTTTGGCGCGGCATGATCACCCGGCCCCACGTGCCCACGCTGCCGTTGCGGATCTTGCCGGCCAGTCTTTCTGGTGCTTCGGGGTCGTTGCGGTAGCGCTCGGCGATCTGAGCGAAGCCCGGGCCCACCTGCTTGCGCACCATGCCGTGGCAGGCCATGCAGCCGTGCTCTTTTCCCAAATGGATTTCTTCCGCAGCGTGGCCTGCTGCCGCGCTGCACGCCAGCCATGCGCCCACCGCCCAGGCCGCGGCCCGGCGCCAAACCGGCGGCCGACCCGAGGCCGAGCCCGCGGAGCAGTGCGCTGGCGAAGTGGCGGGGGCGGGGGCGGCGCAGGCGTCGGGCAACGGGGCATTCGTCATGCCGCCGAGCATAGCGGCGGCGAATGGCTGGGCACGCCGTACCGGCTGTGGTGCGGTGTGCCGTGCCGTTTTGCGCATAACCAAACGCGTTCTTGTCGCTTGGGAAGGGCCGCGGCGCCCGATAGATTCACTCCCAAGCCCACCGCATACCGAGGCGGGCAACCAGCGAAAGGACGAGGGATCACTGCAGCACTGCGATTTCAACGCCACCTTCCCACATGGCGCGACGGCTTGTATGCCCTGGCGCTCGGTGCCGCCGTCGCGCTGTGCGGCACGGCCTTTGCCGCGACGCCGGTGCCGCAGGGCCCGCTCGTGTCCACCGACTGGCTGGCGCAGAACCTGGACAACGCCAAGGTCCGCGTGATCGAGGTCAGCGTGAATCCCGGGCTGTACGAGCGCAGCCACGTGCCGGGTGCGGTCAACTTCTCGTGGCACTCGGACCTGAACGACAAGGTGCGCCGCGACATCGTGGGCAAGGAGGCTTTCGAAGCGCTGCTGTCCAAGGCTGGCGTGGCGCCGGACACTACGGTGGTGCTCTACGGGGACACCAGCAACTGGTTCGCCGCTTGGGGCGCGTGGGTGTTCGACATCTATGGCGTCAAGGATGTGAAGCTGCTGGACGGCGGCCGCAAGAAATGGGAGGCCGAAAACCGGCCCCTGAACAACCGCGTGCCCGAGCCGGTCGCCACCGCCTACCGGGTCGGCACGGTCAACACGCATCTGCGCGCCCGCTTGACCGATGCGCTGGCCGTGGCGGAAGGGCGCAGCGATGCGCGTCTGGTGGACATCCGCTCGGCGGACGAATACAGCGGCAAGGTTTTCGCGCCGGCAGGCGTGCCAGAACTGTCGGTGCGCGCCGGCCACATTCCGGGCGCGGCCAACGTGCCATGGGGGCAGGCCGTGCGGGAAGACGGCACCTTCAAGCCGGCCGAAGAACTGAAAAAGCTCTATGCCGCCGCAGGCATCGACGGCAGCAAGCCGGTCATCACGTACTGCCGCATCGGCGAGCGATCCAGCCACACCTGGTTCGCGCTGAGCAAGATTTTGGGATACGAGGTGCGCAATTACGACGGGTCGTGGACCGAATACGGCAATGCCGTGGGCGTGCCCATCACCAATCCGGCCGGCACCTTGTGGGCCGCCAAGTAGGGCGGGGCCGACGCGAGCCAGTTTGTCAGTAGGGGGTCTCTTTTCAAGCCCGCCGCGTGCGGGCTTTTTTTTGTCCGGAATGTTCTAACGCCAGAAAGGTGCCGACCCATGCCTGTTGCAGGAATCGTTTCATGGCTGCTGCTGGCCGCGTTGGGCGCTGGCGCGTATGCGCTGCATGCCCAGCCGGGCGGGCGCACGCTGGGTTTTGCGCTGGTGGTGGGCGGCGTGCTCGGCGGGGTGCTGCAGCGCTCGCGCTTTTGCTTCTACTGCCACGCCCGCGACTGGTTCGCCGGTGGCAATCCGCGCGGCCTGCTGGCGCTGCTGCTCGCATTGGCCGTTGGCAGCGTGGGCTACACGGTGGTGCTGGGCAGCTGGATGCCGGTGCCCGTCGCGGGCCAGTTGCCTGCGGACATGCACATCGGCCCGGTGAGTGGCGCGCTGGTGGCGGCAGGCCTGGCCTTCGGCGCCGGGATGGCGGTGTCGGGCTCTTGCATCAGCGCGCACTGGTACCGCCTGGCGGAGGGCTCGCCAGTAGCGCCGTTTGCGCTGCTGGGGTCGGCGCTGGGATTCGTTCTGGGCTTTCACACCTGGAACCCGCTCTACAGCGCCAGTGTGGCCGGCGCGCCGGTCGTGTGGCTGCCCGCGCACCTGGGCTATGGCGGTGCGCTGGCGCTGCAACTGGTCGTGCTCGCTGCCATCGCCGCGTGGCTCTGGCGCGGCTTCGCGCGCGAGACCGCCGAAAGCCACGAACGCGCAGACGCTGGCCAGCGGAACGATGCCGCCGCCAAACCGCCAGGTGTTCCGACCCTGCGCGAGGCATGGCGGCGACTGTGGACCGGCCGCTGGCCTTACTGGACGGGCGGGCTGGCCGTGGGGCTCATCGGCGCCTTCGTGATCGTGCGGATGCGCCCGCTGGGCGTGACGGCCACGTTGGGAAGCGCGGCGCGCTCCCTCGCGCAGGGTCAGGGATGGATTCCCGATCGGCTCGATGGGCTGGACGGTCTGGCGGGCTGTGCCACTGCCGTGCAGGCGGCCTGGCTCACGCCGAACGCGATGCTGATCGCCGGGTTGGTGGCCGGTGCCTTCGTCGCGGCGCTGGCCAGCCGGCAGTTCGCACCGCGCTGGCCCACAGCGCGCGACGCGGCGCGTGGGCTGGGCGGGGGCGTGCTGCTGGGATGGGGGGCGATGACCGGGCTCGGGTGCACCATCGGCACGCTGCTGTCCGGCGGCATGGCCGGGGCGTTGTCGGGCTGGGTGTTCGGAGCGGCGGTGTTTGTGGCGGTATGGGCGGGGGTCAGGTTGCAGGCTTGGCGGGTTGCCCGTGCCGTTCGCTGAGTTTTCAAGCCTTTTCGGCCGCCAGCGCAATGTTCACTAGGGAGAGGACTATTAAATTGATAGCAAACTGGAAAGGGTGGCGATGAGTCGGGGTAAGCGCCACCGGTGCGTTGCGGCGCCGTCCGACACCAGAGAGCGTCTTGGCTGACGGAGTCGCGCCTGCGGTCGAGCCACCATCGCTGGGTCGCCCGCGCCGCGGGCCCGAACCAGGACCAGGGAGCCCATGGCATCCAAAGACAAAGCCGCCGACGTGGCCGTGAGTGAGAAGGAAGAAAAGGCGCAGCGCGAGCTGTGCGTGCTGGGGCCGCATGGCGATCTGGAGCTGGCGTCCGTCACCATCGACGGCTACAGCCTGGAACTGCGCGATGGCGACGGTTTCGTCGGCGACAACGCCAGCCGCACCGCATTTCGCGAAATGCTCGATGCATGGCGCAAGCTCTTCACCGAAATGGCGGGCAAGGACCCTTTGGGCACCAAGCCCACGCGCGAAATCAGCAAGCAGCGGCTGGACGAACTGCTGGAAAAAGACGGCTCTGCCGCCCGCGCCATCGAGGCCGCCTCGGAAGACTACGCGCTGCAACTGGCCCACGTGGTGCAGTGCTTTCTCAAGCACAAGACCTGGCGCGGCGTGAAGCGCGTGATCATCGGCGGGGGCTTCCACCAGAGCGAGGTCGGCGAACGCGCCATTGCCCGCGCGGCCGAAATCCTCAAGAAAGAAAAGACATCCATCGAACTGCGCACGCTGCACCACCATGCGGACGAGGGTGGTTTGATCGGCTGGGTGCATCTGGCGCCGCCCGCGCTGCTGCAAAGCTACGACGCGATCCTGGCAGTGGACATCGGCGGCACCAACGTGCGCTGCGGCATCGTGCAAACCCACCTGCACAGCGCCCCAGACATGTCCAAGGCCGAGGTGGTGATCCGCGAGAAATGGGGCCATGCCGACGACGCCCCGAAGCGCGACGAACTGGTCGAGGGCATCGCGGAAATGCTGGAAGACCTGCTCGGTTATGCCGAGAAGAAGAACATCCGCCTCGCACCCTACGTGGGCGTGGCCTGCCCGGGCCTGGTCTGCGAAGACGGCTCGCTGGCGGGCGGCACGCAGAACCTGCCGGGCAACTGGGAGAGCATCCGCTTTCACCTGCCGCGCGACCTGTGCGAGCGCCTGCCCTACATCGGCCAGGGCCGCACGCAGGTCTGCCTGCACAACGATGCGGTGGTCCAGGGGCTGTCGGAGTTGCCTTTCACCACCGACGTGAAGCACTGGGCCGTGCTCACCGTGGGCACGGGCCTCGGCAACGCCAGTTACACCAATCGCCAGGGCGCCTGACGGCCTTGTGGGGGCCTGCCGGCCTCACTTCGCGGGTTGAGGGGCAGATGCCACCGCGCTGTGCCGGGCGGGCAGCGCGGCCCCGGTGGAGACGCCGGGCCGTCCAATGGCGCACGCCGCGCCCCGGCATGCCCCGAAACCTATAATCGACGTCCCCAGCCTCGCCGGCCCACACGTGCCTTCACGTGCGTTCACTTGCGTTGAGGCACCTCGGCACCCCACCAGATCCCAAGATGAGCCAGCCCACTTCCAGCGTCGCAGACATTCGCAAGACCTTCCTCGACTTCTTTGCATCGAAGGGCCACACCGTCGTTCCGTCGAGCCCGCTCGTGCCGGGCAACGACCCGACGCTGATGTTCACGAACTCGGGCATGGTGCAGTTCAAGGACGTGTTCCTGGGCACCGACAAGCGGCCCTACCAGCGCGCCACCTCCGTCCAGGCCTGCCTGCGGGCCGGCGGCAAGCACAACGACCTGGAAAACGTGGGCTACACCGCACGCCACCACACGTTCTTCGAAATGCTGGGCAACTGGAGCTTCGGCGACTACTTCAAGCGCGAATCGCTGAAGTGGGCCTGGGAACTGCTCACCGAGGTCTACAAGCTGCCCGCAGACCGCCTGTTGGCCACCGTCTATGAAGAGGACGACGAGGCCTACGACATCTGGACCAAGGAAATCGGCCTGCCGCCCGAGCGCGTGATCCGCATCGGCGACAACAAGGGTGGCCGCTACAAGTCCGACAACTTCTGGATGATGGCCGATACCGGCCCCTGCGGCCCCTGCAGCGAAATCTTCTACGACCACGGTCCTGAAATCCCGGGCGGCCCGCCCGGCAGCCCGGACGAGGACGGCGACCGGTTCATCGAAATCTGGAACAACGTGTTCATGCAGTTCGACATGGCCGAGGACGGCTCCGTCAAGCCGCTGCCTGCACCGTGCGTGGACACCGGCATGGGCCTGGAGCGGCTGGCCGCCATCCTGCAGCACGTGCACAGCAACTACCAGATCGATCTGTTCGATGCCCTCATCAAGGCCGCTGGCCGCGAGACGCACACGGCCGACCTGAACAACCCGTCGCTCAAGGTGATCGCCGACCACATCCGCGCGACCTCGTTCCTGATCGTCGATGGCGTGCTGCCGAGCAACGAAGGCCGCGGCTATGTCGAGCGCCGCATCGTGCGCCGCGCCATCCGCCACGGCTACAAGCTGGGCCAGAAGACGCCGTTCTTCCACAAGCTGGTCAAGGACCTGGCGGAGCAGATGGGCGACGCCTATCCCAAGCTGCGCGAGCAGGAACAGCGCATCACCGAAGTGCTGAAAGCCGAGGAAGAGCGCTTCTTCGAGACGCTGGCCAACGGCATGGAAATTCTGGATGCCTCCCTGTCCGGCGGTGCCACCGTGCTGCCCGGCGACGTGGCCTTCAAGCTGCACGACACCTACGGCTTTCCGCTCGACCTCTCGGCCGACGTGTGCCGAGAGCGCGGTGTGACCGTCGATGAGGCGGGCTTCGCCGCCGCCATGGACAAGCAGAAAGCCCAGGCCCGCGCGGCGGGCAAGTTCAAGATGGACCGGGCGCTCGACTACACGGGCGATGTGAACCGCTTCACCGGCTATGAGCAACTGGCGGAAAGCGCCAAGATCACCGCCATCTATGTGGACGGCGTGAGCGCCGCAGCCCTGCGCACGGGGCAAGAAGGCGTCGTGGTGCTGGACACCACGCCTTTCTATGCCGAAAGCGGCGGCCAGGTGGGCGATCAGGGCCTGATCAGCAGCGGCTCGGCCCGCTTCGCGGTGGACGACACGCTCAAGATCCGGGCCGACGTGTACGGCCACCACGGCCGTCTGGACGCCGGTACGCTGAACGTGGGCGATACCGTCACGGCCGAAGTGGACACGGCCCTGCGCGCCGCCACCATGCGCAACCATTCGGTCACTCACCTGATGCACAAGGCCCTGCGCGAAGTGCTGGGCAGCCATGTGCAGCAAAAGGGCTCGCTGGTGAACGCAGAGCGCACGCGTTTCGACTTCGCGCATGGCGCCCCGGTGACCGATGCGCAGATCCGCGAGATCGAGCGCCGCGTGAACGAAGAGATCCTCGCCAACACCGCGACCGGTGCGAAGGTGATGGACATCGAATCGGCCCAGAAGACCGGCGCCATGATGCTGTTCGGCGAAAAGTACGGCGAAAACGTGCGGGTGCTGGACATCGGCTCCAGTCGCGAACTGTGCGGCGGCACGCACGTGGCGCGCACCGGCGACATCGGCCTGTTCAAGGTCGTGGCCGAAGGCGGCGTGGCGGCGGGGGTGCGCCGCATTGAAGCCGTGACCGGCAGCAATGCGCTGGCCTACCTGCAGCAACTGGAAGACACCGTCACCCGCGCGGCCAGCGTGCTCAAGGCGCCGGTGACCGAGCTGACCGGCCGCATCGGCCAGGCGCTGGACCAGGTGAAGGTGCTGGAGCGTGAAGTGGCGGCCCTCAAGGGCAAGCTCGCATCCGCGCAGGGCGACGAAATGCTGTCCCAGGCCGTGGACATCAAGGGCGTGAAGCTGCTCGCGGCCCAGCTGCCGGGCGCGGACGCCAAGACGCTGCGCGACACCATGGACAAGCTCAAGGACAAGCTCAAGTCCGCCGTGATCGTGCTGGCCGCCGCAGATGGCGACAAGGTGCAATTGGCCGCAGGCGTCACTGCGGACAGCGTAGGCAAGGTCAAGGCCGGCGAGCTGGTCAACTTCGTGGCCCAGCAGGTCGGCGGCAAGGGCGGCGGCAAGGCCGACATGGCCATGGCCGGCGGCACCAATGCGGCGGCGCTGCCTGTGGCGCTCGCTTCGGTGCAAGCGTGGGTGGCTGAACGCCTCTGACCTGAGTTCACCCGGTTCGCAGAAAGGCCGGTCAGCCCATGGGGGTTGACCGGCCTTTTTGTTGGGTGCGCGCGTTGTTTGCTACCGCACAAGCAGCCCGGCTTGCACCCTGCCGCCTGCCTGGCTGATTGCTCGCTACTGGAGCCTAGAACAGTTCCACGTCGTCGTTGGCGACCTTGGTGTGCAGATGGCCCTGGTCAATCAATTCGTCGTAGTAGCAGACGCGGTTGCGGCCGTTTTCCTTGGCGAAGTACAGCGCCTGATCGGCCTGGCCCAGGATTTCGACCGGCGCGCCGCGCTCGGTGCACACGAAGCCCAGGCTCACGGTCACCTGGCCCACCTGGGGAAAGTCATATTCCTGCACGGCCAGGCGGAACCGGTTGAACACCTTGTGCGCGGTGGAAAGGGTGGTCGAACGCAGCAGCACCACGAACTCTTCGCCGCCGAAACGGAAGATGCGGTCATGGCTGCGGAACGACGAGCGCAGGATGTTGGCGATCAGGATCAGCACTTCGTCGCCGTACAGGTGCCCGAACCGGTCGTTGACCTGCTTGAAATGGTCGATGTCCACCACCGCCAGCCACTGCTGCAGCGGCTCGCTCGTGTCGGCGCTTTCGCCCTCCGCCAGCATCTCGGCCGCAGCGGCGATGCGCACGCTGCCCGACACGCCGGCGCGGCGGGCGAACTGCTCGTCGAAGGTCTTGCGGTTGAACAGCCCCGTGAGCGCATCGCGCTCGCTGTAATCGAGCAGGCTCTGGTAATTTTGGTAGACGTAGAAAACGCTCTGGATCACGTCCAGCTTGTGGGCCGAGAATGCGCGCGTCTGCGTGACTTCGATGCACGCGTGCACCTCGTCGTGCATCCAGACGGGCATCCACAGCGTGTGCTCGCCCTTGCGTCGCGATTGCAGGGCGCTGCGCTCCTTTTGAACGATGCACGCGTTCAACGCGGCATATTCTGTGAGGAGTTCACGCCTCGGGTCGGCGGCGGCTTCGGAATTGGTCGAAACCATCTGGCCCTGGTCGCACCAGGTGCGTGGCCGCACATAAGCCACGCCGTTGTCGCTGAAAATTTCCAGCGCGCGCACCGCCTTGATCGAAGGCAGTTTCTGCAGCGTGGAGAGCACCGACACCTCCAAACGCAAGTGGTCGCGGTGGCCGGTCATTTCGACCAGGTTGTCGAGAATGGGCTTCATGGAGGCGTCGGTTCTGCGGTCATGCGATCAATGCGATCAACTTCGGCGCACGAACACCACGTCCCACACGCCGTGCCCCAGGCGCAGGCCGCGGTTTTCGAACTTGGTGAGGGGGCGGTATTCCGGCTGCGGTGCGTAGCCGTCGGCGGTGTTGGCCAGTTGCGGCTCGGCCGACAGCACTTCGAGCATCTGCTCGGCATAGGGCTGCCAGTCGGTCGCGCAATGCAGGTAGCCGCCGGGCTTGAGCCGCGCGGCCAGCTTGGCCACCAGCGGCGGCTGGATCAGCCGGCGCTTGTTGTGCTTGGTCTTGTGCCAGGGATCGGGAAAGAAGATGTGCACGCCGTCCAGCGTGCCGGGCGGCACCATGTGGTCGATCACCTCGACCGCGTCGTGCTGCAGGATGCGGATGTTGGTCAGACCCTGCTCGCCGATGCGTTTGAGCAGCGCCCCCACACCGGGCTCGTGTACTTCGCAGCACAGGAAGTCGTCCTGGGGGCGCACGCTGGCGATGTGGGCCGTCGCTTCGCCCATGCCGAAACCGATCTCCAGCACCAGGGGCGCGGTGCGGCCGAACACGGCAGGGGCGTCGATGGGCTGGGGTGCGTAGTCCAGCACGAAGCGGGGACCCAGCTCTTCGAAGGCCTTGGCCTGCCCGGTGGTGGTGCGGCCAGCGCGGCGCACGTAGCTCTTGATGGTCTTGGGATAGGGAACGTCGGCGGGGGCTCCGCCGCCCGTGCGCGCGGCGCGCAGCTCGGGAAGATTCGTAGGGCCGGCATCGGCCAGGGGGAAGTGCGTTTCTGTCACGGTGAGCGATTGTAGATTCGGGACCACGCTTGCGCCCACAGCGCCAGCGCATCGCCGATGGGGGTGTCGTTTGGCCGCACCAGTGGCGGCAGTCCCAGAGTGTGTGCCGCAGCCGCCAGCGCCTTGACCGGCTCGCGCGTGTCCAGCGCCGGCGCGCCATGCTGCTTGGAGAGCTTGGCGCCATCGGCCGCGTACACGAGCGGCGTGTGCAGGTAGCGCGGGGTGGGCACCCCCAGCGCGTGCTGCAGCAGGATCTGGCGCGGCGTGTTGTCGGCGAGGTCTTCCCCTCGTACCACGTCGGTCACGCCCTGGTCTGCATCGTCCACGACGACAGCCAGCTGGTAGGCCCACAGACCGTCGGCCCGACGCAGAACGAAGTCACCGACGGCACGGTCTACGTCCTGCGCCTGAAGGCCCAGCCGGCGGTCCTCCCACACCACGCCTTCTGGCGATGCCGAAGGGGCTGCGCCACGTGCGCGAGGGGCACCACACGCCGGCAATTTTTTCTGAATTTCCGATGAACGGAATCGCCAAGATCGGGCCATCCGGCCCTGCAGTCCGGCGCGGCAGGTGCCGGGGTAGGGCAGCTCGACGTTGGGTTGGCGCACATGGCCCAGCCGGGCTTGGGCCTGTGCGATATCGCTGCGGGAACAGGCGCAGGGATAGGCCTGGTCCTGTGCCAACAGCCCGTCCAGCGCCTGCTGGTACAGCCCCCCGCGCCGCGACTGCCATTGCACGTCGCCGTCCGGCACCAGGCCGCAATCGGCCAATTGCGAAAGAATCACCGCGTCGGCACCGGGCGCGCAGCGCGGTGTATCGACGTCTTCGATGCGCACCAGCCACTGTCCGCCGTTCGCACCGGGCGCCGAGCGCGCGTCCAGCCAGCTGGCCAGCGCCGCGACCAGCGAGCCCGCATGCAGCGGGCCCGTGGGCGACGGCGCGAAACGGCCGACGTAGCGGGGCGGCGAGCCAGGTGTCATGCCACCGCGAGCGCGAGTTCCAGTCCGGACACGAAGGCGTCTTCCAGCCGATGGCCCAGGCACCAGTCGCCGCACAGGCCGATGCCGGCGGCGGCATCCCACAGGTGCGTGCGGCCCAGGGGGGCCAGGGTCTGCGCGTAACGCCAGCGGCAGACCTGCGCGTGGGCGGGCTCGGCGCGAATGCCGGTCACTTCGGAGAACGCCTTCATGAGCTTGGCCTGCACGCGCGCTTCGTCGTCTTCCAGATGTTCCTGCGACCAAGTTGGGCTGGCCTGCACCGTCCAGCGCTCGACCGGGCCGCGGCCGGGTTTGGAGGATTCGCGCGCCAACCAGGCGATGCGGTGGTGCGTGCTGCGGGCGGCGTTCCACTGAGGGCCCAAGGTGGTCAGGCCTGGGCGCACGGCCTGCGGAAACGCCAGCATGAGGGTCCAGCAGGGCGCGATGGTCACGCCGGCCAGCGGCTTGTGCAGCGATGGGGCCGCGTCGGTGCCCGAAGCTTGCAGCAGCGCCAGCGCGGGTACCGAAGGCTGGGCCAGCAGCACGGCATCGAAGCCGGCATGCACTTGCGTGCCGCCGTCGGAGGATTCGGTGCGCAATTGCCAGCGGCTGCCGTCCAGGGCGTCGCGCTCGATGCGGGTGACGCGCTGGCCGGTGTGCAGGCGGCCGGCCTGCGAAAGGGGGCGCGCCCACGCATCCACCAGCGATTGCATGCCCGGGCTGGCAACCCAGTGCGGCTCGCCCGGCGGGGGCGCTGCAGCGGCCACGCGGCCTGCGGCGTCCAGCACGCGCACGGTGTTGGCGCTCCACGGCCGGCACAGGCCGGGCACGGTCTCCAGCGCCTTGGTGAAGCGCGCGTCGCGCACCGTGAAATATTGGGCGCCGGCATCGAAGCTGCCGAAGGCCGTGTCCAGCGTGGTCGTGCGCCCGCCGGCATGCGGCGACTTCTCGAACACGGTGACCTCATGGCCCGCCTGGACCAGGGTGCGGGCGCACACGATGCCCGCCATGCCGGCGCCGATGACGGCGAAGCGGCGCGTGGACGGCGGCGGGAGAGGGGCTGGGGCAGGGGAAGGGTTTTCGGCGGAGGAGCTGCGTCGCAGCCGTTGCTTGGATCGTTGGGCAGGTGATGGCATGGGCCGGGCCTTTCGGAAGCGAAGTTCAGGAGCAGGAAAACAAGGCCCACTCTACACGCGCGGCCGTTCGCCGCGTGGCTCCAGCGGCTAGAAATGATGATGGTTTTCGAGCAGTGCCTTGCGGGTGGCAGGGCTTTGCAGCTGCGAAAGCCACCATTGCAGCGCTCGCCCCGGTGCGCTGTGGCCCGGGCCTCCCCAGACGTAGTGCACCGGCACGCTGCGCGCGGCCCGTGCCACTTTGCGGGTCACCAGCCGCCCGGCCTCCAGATACGGGCGCGCCATGGGCTCGGGGAGAAAACCGCCGCCCAGGCCCCTCAACTGCGCCTGCAGCTTGGCCTGCATGCTGTCCACAGTGAACACATCCTGGCCGCCGAGCAGGCCCATGGTGACGCTGCCGCGCTGGGCGGAGTCGGCCACGGCCACCGCACGGTGCGCGCGCAGCACGGAATCGGTGATGGGCTCTGGCGCTTCGGCCAGTGGATGGTGGGGCGCGATGGCGTACAGAAAATCCAGGTGTCCCATCTCGATCTGCTGCAGCCCCGACACGTTGGAGCCGTTCACGGCCACGCCGATCGCAAGGTCCGCCCGGCCGGAGGTGAGCATTTCCAGCGTGCCCGACAGAATGCCGGTGCGCAGCTTGAGCCGCGTGGGCGGCTGCAGTGCGTAGAACGCCTCGGTCAGTTCGAGCAAGGTGGTGGGGGAGATGATGCCGTCTACGCTGAGGGTCAGCTGTGGCTCCCAGCCGGTCGCGACACGGCGCACCCGGTTCGCCACGGCGTCCACCTCTTCCAGAAGCCGGGCGCCTTCGCGCAGCAGTTCGGAGCCGGCCTCGGTCGGGCGCGCCTGGCGTGCGCTGCGGTCGAACAGCAGTACGTCGAGCGCGTCCTCGATCTGGCGCACCCGGTAGGTAAGGGCGCTGGGCACCAGCCCCAGCCGCCGCGCTGCCGCGGCGAAGCTGCCGGTGTCGGCGATCACCTGCAGCATGTCCAGGCTGTCTGGAGTGAGCGCATCGCGGGCGTTTTGCATGATGAAGGGCTGAGAGTTCAAACGTTTTGAATGATGCCTTCAATCGGATTGGCTACGCAAGCGCAGCACTGCTTCTACAGTCCTTCCATCGAAGGAGCGAGCCCCCATGCTGACCGTCCGTAAATCACAAGACCGTGGCCATGCCGACCATGGCTGGCTGCAGTCGAACCACAGCTTTTCCTTCGCCGGCTATTACGACCCCCGCTACATGGGCTACGGCAGCCTGCGCGTCATCAACGAAGACCGCATCGCCCCAGGCACCGGTTTCGGCTCCCACAGCCATCGCGACATGGAAATCCTGAGCTACGTGCTCTCTGGCGAACTGGGGCACAAGGACAGCCTGGGCAACACGCAGGGCATTCCGCCCGGCGACGTGCAGCGCATGAGTGCCGGTACCGGCGTGACGCACAGCGAGTTCAACCATGCCGAAGGGCAATGCACGCACTTCCTGCAGATCTGGCTGCAGCCCGACACCCGGGGCATCGCCCCCGAGTACGAGCAGAAGACTTTTTCCGAATCCGAAAAGCGTGGCGTGCTGCGGCTGCTGGCTTCGCCCTGCGGCGAGTGCGGCTCGCTCACCGTGCATGCGGATGCCCGGCTTTACGCCGGCCTGTTCGACGGCGCAGAAGCCGCGACGCTGGCCCTGCCGGCCGACCGCAAAGCCTATGTGCACGTGGTGCGGGGCGCCATCGAGGTCAATCACCGCGCGCTGGCCACGGGCGATGCGGCATTCGCCGAACAGGAACCCCTGCTGGCTTTCGAGCGCGGCACGCAGGCCGAGGTGCTGGTGTTCGATCTGGCGGCCTGACCGGTTTAGCGGCCCCATTTTTCCTGGCGTTATTTCCATTTTTTCGTTCCGTCCAACCCTGAATCTCGAGGAGTTCTCCATGACCAAAATTGCAGTCGTCTTTCATTCCGGTTACGGCCACACCCAGCGCCTGGCCCAGGCCGTGGCCGAAGGCGCCAACGCCCAGCTCGTCGCGATCGACGCGGACGGCAACCTGCCCGAAGGCGGCTGGGAAACCCTGCAAGAGGCCGATGCCATCCTGTTCGGCACTCCCACGTACATGGGCGGCCCGAGCTGGCAGTTCAAGAAATTCGCCGATGCCTCGTCCAAGGCCTGGTTCGGCCGCGGCTGGCAGGACAAGGTGTTCGGCGGCTTCACCAACAGCGCCAGCCTGAACGGCGACAAGCAGGTCACGCTGATCTATCTGCAGACGCTGGCTTCGCAGCACGGCGGCATCTGGGTGAGCCTGGGCCTGCTGCCCAGCAACTCCAAGGCCGCCACGCGCAACGACCTCAACAATCTGGGTGGCTCGGTCGGCGCACTGGCCCAGTCCCCCTCCGATGCCAGCGTGCAGGAAATGCTCCAGGGCGACCTGGACACCGGCCGTTCGTACGGCGCCCGCGTGGCCGAGATTGCGAAGCGCCTGCGCGGCTGATAGATTGGCCGGCCATTCCTTGACCCCTTCCCTTTGACTGGAGCCTTCCCCATGACCCTGGAACTGCGGCGCATTGCCGGCGCCCCGCTCGCACACACCTTGTCGGTGCGCGACCATCAGATGGTCGTGGATGGAACGGCTGCCGAAGGCGGGGACGACACCGGCCCCAATCCGCACGACCTGTACGACGCCGCGCTCGGCGCCTGCAAGGCGCTCACCGTGCTCTGGTACGCGCGCCGCAAGGGCATGGCGGTGGACGACGTGCGCACGGTGATCGACCGCGATGCCTCGGCCGAGCGCGCCGGCACCTATCGCCTGGCGGCCCGGCTGCAGGTGAGCGGCGACCTCACCGACGCGCAGATCGAAGAGCTGGAGGCCGTGGCCGCCAAGTGCCCGGTGCACAAGCTGATGACCAGCGTCACCACCGAAATCACGACCGCCGTGGAGCGCATGCCATGAGCGGGCTGCTGATCCTCAAAGGCCACGACAAGGACCTGGGCGGCGGGTTCACGGTGCGGCGTTTGCTGCCCTCGCTGCAGCGGCGCTCGATCGGACCGTTTCTGTTCTTCGACCATTTCGGTCCCGTGACGGTGGAGCCAGCTTCGGAATACGACGTGCGGCCACATCCGCACATCGGGCTGGCCACGGTCACCTACCTGTTCGACGGGGCCATCCTGCACCGGGACAGCCTGGGTTCGCTGCAAGAGATCGCGCCCGGCGCCATCAACTGGATGACGTCCGGCCGCGGCATCGTGCATTCCGAACGGCGGCCGGAAACCCTGCGCGAGCGCAGCTATGTCAACCACGGCATCCAGTTGTGGGCAGCATTGCCCCTCGCCCACGAAGAAGACGAGCCCAGCTTCGTGCACACGCCTGCCGCCGACATTCCCGAGTTTTCGCGGGACGGCGCCACGGTGCGGGTGCTGATCGGCGAGGCGTTCGGCCACACGTCGCCGGTCGCGACGCTGTCGCCCACGCTGTATCTGGACGTCCAGTTGGAAGCGGGCGCGGAGCTGGTGCTGCCGGCGCTGGCGCAAGAGATCGCGGTCTATGCCGTGGACGGCGACCTGCTTCTGGATGGCGAACCATTCGCGGCCCATACCCTGGCCGCGCTGGAGGCGGGCGCTGGCGCCGTGCTGCGCGCGACGCACCGGGCGGTGCGGCTGATGGTGATCGGCGGCGACGTGCTGGATGCACCGCGCCACATGTGGTGGAACTTTATTTCCAGCCGCAAGGAGCGCATCGTGCAGGCGGCCGACGCTTGGGAAGCCCAGCGCATGGGACACGTTCCCGGCGAGACCGAGTGGATTCCGCTGCCGGAGCGGCGCTTCAAATCCTGAAAGACCGGATATTGAGCGAAATCTGCCTTGCGCCCTAGGGAATCAAGCGCTGGCAGCTCACTTTTTAATAGCGTCTGCGGCCATGGGTGTGGTCGCCAGGTCGCTGGACAACACCCGGCGCTCGTCGAAGACGAAGCAGCCGCCGTGGTAATGCGCACCGTCGGTTTCCTCGAAGTATTTGAGGATGCCGCCTTCCAGCTGGTAGACGTTTTCGATGCCTTCCTCACGCATCAGGATGGCGGCCTTTTCGCAGCGGATGCCGCCGGTGCAGAAGCTCACCACCGTCTTGCCCGCCAGCTCGGCCTTGTGTTCGCGCAGTGCGGGAGGAAATTCGGTGAACTTGTCGATGCGCCAGTCGATGGCGTTGTCGAACGTGCCTTCGTCCACCTCGAAGGCGTTGCGCGTGTCGAGCGTGACGACCGGGCGGCCCGCGTCGTCGTGTCCCTGGGCCAGCCACCGGCGCAGCGTGGGCGCATCGACCGCTGGCGCGCGGCCGCTGGACGGGCGGATGGTGGGGTGGTCCATGCGGATGATCTCGCGCTTGACCTTCACCAGCATCTTGCGAAACGGCTGCGTGGCCGACCAGCTTTCCTTGGGCGTCAGGGCCTCGAATCGCGAGTCTGCCTTCAACTCGGCGATGAAGCCGCGCACGGCCGGCGCCGGGCCTGCCAGGAACAGGTTGATGCCTTCTTCGGCCAGAAGAATGGTGCCTTTGAGCTGCGCGGCCTCGGCGCGCGCGTGCAGCAGATCGCGCAGGTCGCTGGCGTCCGGCAGCGGGACGAACAGGTAGCAGGAAATGTTCAGGACGTCGTTCACGGTGGAGTCGGGCATGGCGTGGCAGGCCGGCTGGCCAGCGGTGTGGCCCCGGCGTTCGGCTAACTGGCGGGCGTGAGCAGCGCGGTATCGATCTTGTTGGCCAACTGGGCAATGGCCAGCGCCGCGGGGCAGCCGGGCATCTGCATCAGCAGCAACTGGCGGCGCATGACGGCATCGCGCACCGACGTGTCGGCTGGAATGTCGCCCATGTGCAGCAGCCGCATCGAGCGGCCGGATTCGGTGCTCACGAAGCGGTCCAGCACCTGCTGCAGCTGGCTGGTGATGGCGCGGCCGTCACCGGGCCGCGCGGCCTGGTTGACCACCATGCGCACGTGCTGGCGTTTTTGCTGGGTGGCCAGCACCTTGATCGCCGCGTAGGCGTCGGTGAGGGAGGTGGGTTCCGGCGTGGCGACGATCAGCACTTCGGACGCCAGCGACACCGAGAACAGCACCACATCGGAAATGCCGGCGCCCGTGTCGAGCAGGATCACGTCGAAGCGGGGGGCCAGCGTCTGGATGACGTTCAGGAATTCGCTGCGCACCTCGGGGGTGAGTCGCGAATATTCGACCATGCCGGAGCCGGCCAGCACGACCGAAAAGCCGCCGGGCGCATCGATCACGGCGTCGTCCAGGTCGGCCTTGCCGGTGAACACGTCGTGCAGCGTGACCTTGGGGTGCAGGTTGAGCACCACATCCAGGTTGGCCAGGCCCAGGTCGGCGTCCAGCACGAGCACGCGGTGGCCGCGGCGGGTGAGGGCGGCCGCCAGATTGGCGGAAACGAAAGTCTTGCCCACGCCGCCTTTGCCGCTGGTGATGGCGATGATGCGTGCGCCAGGCGGCGTCGGACTGGTAGGGCGCGCAGGCATGTTCGGGCCGGCGGGAGTAGTGGGTTGCGGGGACAGCGCGTCGGTCATCTCTGGGCTTTCAATAGGCGCTGCCTGTGGAATCCATGGGCGGGGGCAGATCGCCCCATCCCGACGGAGTGTATAGCGGGCCGAAAAGCAGGCTCTTCTCTTCGGCGCTCACGGTGCTGTCGGGTTGCTCTTCGATGCTGACGCGGTTGCGGCCGGCCATTTTGGCTTTGTAGAGCTGGCTGTCGGCGCGCTCGCTCCAGAGCAGCGTGGTGCTGCGGATCCATTGCAGGGCGAAGGCGCCGCCCACGCTGACCGTGACGTTCAATTCCACCGAGGGCGAAATGCGCACCGGCGTGCGCTCGATGGCGCGGCGGATGCGCTCCGCCACCACGCGGCCGAAGCCCGCTTGGCAGGCCGGAAGCACCACCGCGAACTCTTCGCCGCCGTAGCGCGCCAAGGTGTCCATGGGGCGCACGCAGCCGTTCAGGGTGCGCGCCACCGACTGCAGCACGATGTCGCCGGCCAGGTGGCCGTAGGTGTCGTTGACCCGCTTGAAGTTGTCGATGTCGAGCATGAGCAGCAGCGCAGCTTCGCCGGCGCGGGTGACGCGGTCGATCTCGCGCTCCAGCACAGTGCGGAAGTGGCGGCGGTTGGCCAGCCCGGTGAGGGGGTCCTTGAGCGACAGCTCGCACAGGCCGTCGATCAAGCCCTGCAGGTAGTGCAGCGGCGTGTCGGAGGGCAAAGCGGCTTCGGAGCCGGCGGCCTGGGCCACCAGCGCATGCGCCGTGGTCAGGCGCAGGTCGCGCAGGTTCACGAATTGAGGGGTCGCAGATTCAGTCACAAAATGCAACAAACAGTGTTCACCGAGTGTAGCAGCGGGGGCCGGTTTTAAGGCTTGCTATCCGGTTCATTCCGTTAATTGTTGCAACACTGCCAGCGTTTGCGCGTCGGTGCGGTACAGCGCAAGGTCCGGCCCTTCTTCCAGCAGCCCGGCGCGGCGGAGCACCTGCTCCACCGGCAACTTGATGCCGCTCACGTGCAGCTTGCCTCCGCGCGAGGCCGCCAGCGTGCGCAGCCGGGCGAAGGTTTCCACGCCCGTCACGTCGATGCGGTTGATGGGCTGGGCGAACAGGCACAGGTGCCGAATCTCCGGGTGCGCGGCCCAGTGCTCGGCGATGCGGCGCTCCAGCGCCGCGGCCGAGGCGAAGTCCAGCTCGGCATCCATGCGCAGCGCGAACAGTCCGGGGGCGATCGGCGGCAGCAGCCACAGGTGGCGGTCGCGCAGGCTGCCATCCGGGTGCGGGGCGACTTCGATGATGCGCGGATGCAGCCGCTGGTAAAGAAAATGACCCAGGTTTAGCACCAGGCCAACCAGCACGCCCCAGTACATGCGCGGCGCCGTCGCCAGGGTGAGGGCGAAGGTGACTCCGCCGATCACCGCCTCGACCTTCGACACGCGCCACAGCCGCAGCAACGTGCCCGGCTTGATCAGGCTGGTGACGGCCGTCACCACCACGGCGGCCAGCACCGAATGGGGCACGTGGTACAGCGCCGGGGTCAGCCACAGCAGCACCGCCAGGACGAGGGCCAGCGCAAAGATGGTGGCCCATCCGCTCTTGGCGCCCGCATAGAGGTTGATGGCCGAGCGCGAGAACGACGCGCTGGTGGCGAAGCTGCCGCACAGGCCGGAACTCATCTTGGCCAGGCCGTGCGCGATGAGGTCCTGGTTTTCGTTCCAGCGCGTGCCGCCCTGCTGGTGCTCGACCTTGGCGCTGGAAGCCGTCTCTAGAAAGCTCACCAGGGTGACGACCAGCACGGGCAGCACGAGTGCGCCGAACTCGTCCCACGACAGCCAGCCGGGCCAGTACGGCTGGGGCAGGCCGGCGGGCAGATGCCCGACCACCGCGCCATCGCGATCGGCGTAGCCGATGGTCCAGCTCAACAGGGCTGCCAGCCCGACGATGACGATGGCCGCCGGAAAGGTCGCCCGCCAGCGCCGCGCCGCCATCAGCAGGGCCAGGCTGCCCAGGCCGAAGCCGGCCGCCGTCAGGTCGAAATGGTGCAGCGACGGCGATACGGCCAACGCGTTCCAAGTGGTGCGCAACCCCAGCAAATCCGGCAATTGCGACGCCAGGATCAGCAGGGCCGCCGCCTGGGTGAATCCATTGAGCACGGGCGAGGTGACCAGATTGAGCAGCCAGCCGAAGCGAACGACCCCCAGCATCATCTGCAGCAAACCCGACAGCAGCGCCATCCAGGCGGCCAGCGCCACCCAGTGCGCGCTGCCGGGTTCGGCGAGACCGGTGAGCGAGGCGCCGATGAGCAGGCTGGTCAAGGCGGTCGGCCCGACGCCCAGGCGCGTGGACGAACTCCAGAGCACCGCGATCAGCGCCGGGATCAGCGAGGCGTAGATGCCGGTGATGACGGGCATGCCCGCCAGCGCGGCATAGGCGACGCCTTGCGGAACCAGCATGAGCCCGACCGTCATCCCTGCCCAGAACTCCCCCTTGAGCAAATGGCGGTCTGGCCGGGGCCAGGCCAAAAAGGGAAACCATCGGGATAGAGACTGCAGGCGCATCCCGCGATTGTCGCGCGGCGAGGGCAGGGCAAGCGCGTTTGCGGCTGCGTTGTCCTACGCGAGCTTCGGCGCGTTCCCACCGGGCCCGCGCGAGCGCAAATTTAGAGTGCTGTTCATATCCCACATTCCCGCAAGGAGGTACCCCATGAGCGATCTGAACCCAACCACTCCCTCCCATCGCCTGCTGGGCATCCTCTCCGCCACGGTGCTGGCGCTCGGCTTGGCGGCCTGCGACAAATCCGATGACCGCACGGTGGGTCAGCAGCTCGACTCCGCCGTTGCCAAGAGCGGGCAGGTCGCCTCCGACGCCCAGCGCAAGATGGAAGCCGCCGCGAACGAAGCCGGCGACGCCACCCGCCAGGCAGCCGAGCGCGCCGCTGCGGTCATGGACGATGCCGGCATCACCGCCAAGGTTTCCGCCGGACTGGCCCAGGATTCTGAACTCAGCGCCGTCAAGATCGACGTGGACACCCGCAACGGCATCGTCACGCTGAACGGCCCGGTCAAGACCAAGCAGGCCAGCGAGCGCGCCACGCAGATCGCGCAGGGTGTGCAGGGCGTCAACTCTGTCGTCAACCAGCTTATGGTTTCCAGCGCTGGATAACGCCTGACAGCGCCCGATATCGCCCGATAGAGCGCAATCGCCCGGTCTCCGCGGCCTGCAGGCCGATGCTATCGGGCGCTACCATGGCGGCATGACTTCACCTGCCGATCTCGTTACCCGACTCGTTCACCACGACTACGCTCCGCCTGCAGGCTTCGTCGCACCGCAGCCGGCGGTGTACAAAGCTTCTACGGTGATCTTCCCCAACGTGGCCGCCATGCGCGCGCGCGAGTGGAAGGACAAGACCAGCTACACCTACGGCCTGCACGGCACGCCCACCACCTACCAGTTGGAAGAGCGCCTTTGCGAGCTCGAAGGCGGCAAGCAATGCCTGCTGGTGCCGAGCGGATTGGCCGCGATCGCCAACGTGGCGCTGGCCGTGCTGCGCTCGGGCGATGAGGTGCTGATTCCCGACAACGCCTATGGCCCCAACAAGGCGCTGGCCGAGGCCGAACTGGCGCAGTTCGGCATCCGCCATGTGCTGTACGACCCCATGGATCCCGCCGACCTCGCCGCCAAGATCACCCCGGCCACGCGCCTTGTGTGGCTGGAGGCGCCGGGTTCCGTGACGCTGGAGTTTCCCGACCTGGTGGAGCAGGTGCGTCTGTGCCGTGCCCGGGGCGTACTTTGCGCCCTGGACAACACCTGGGGCGCAGGGTTGGCCTTCAAGCCGTTCGATTTGCTGGGCGACGGGCAGTGCGGCGTGGACATTTCCGTGCATGCCCTCACCAAGTACCCCAGTGGCGGAGGCGACGTGCTGATGGGCAGCATCGTCACGCGCGACCAGGGCCTGCACCTGCGCATCAAGCTGTGCCACATGCGGCTGGGCCTGGGTGTAGGGGCGAACGACGTCGAATCGGTGCTGCGCTCGCTGCCGAGCATCGAACTGCGCTACCGCGCGCACGATGTCACGGCGCGTGCGCTGGCGCAGTGGCTGGGCACGCAGCCTGCGGTAGCCCAGGTGCTGCACCCGGCGCTGGCCGAATCGCCCGGCCACGCGCACTGGCGCGCGCTGTGCGCGGCGGACGGCGGGGAGGGCGCGGCGGCAGGATTGCTCAGCGTGGTGATCGACGCGCGCCACTCGCAGGTGCAAGTGGATGCGTTTTGCGACCGCCTGCAGTATTTCAAGCTGGGCTACAGCTGGGGCGGTCCGATGAGCCTGGTGGTGCCCTACGAGCTGTCCAGCATGCGCAGCCGTGCGACACCGCACCTGGTGCCGGGCACCGTCGTCCGGTTCTCGATCGGGCTGGAAGCCGAAGCCGATCTTCGCCGCGATCTCGCCCAGGCTCTGGCGCATGCCTTTCCCGATGCCTGACGGTTCGCTGGTTCCTGCCACGCGCCCCATTCGGCGCGCTGGCCCGGATACCGTGCGCCGCAGGGGCATGCTGTTACATTGACCGCTTCAATTCAGGAAGGTACTACCTTGGCAACACCCAACTACGGATACGAAAAGCGCCAGCGCGAGCTCGCCAAGAAGAAGAAAAAGGAAGAAAAGGCACAAGCCAAGACGCACCGCAAGGACGACCCGCGGGAAGGCTTCAGCCAGGACAACGGCCAGCCCGGCGCTCCCCTAGCCGACGGCAACGGCGGCCCCGGTCCTGCGGCTTGATCGCTTTGGTCTAGAAGCCCTCGCCAGGAAGACCGCTCAGGCCTCACTGCCAGCCCAGGCCGCTTGCACCGCGAGCCAGGGCCTTGGGCCTTGCCGGCCCATCGCTTCGCCAGCCGTCAGCGCAGCAGCTTGCGCAGTTCGGGCCACACGTTGGCCAGCATGGTCGGGTGGGCTTCGGCCTTCGGGTGGATGCGGTCGGCCTGGAACAGTGCGGTAGGGTCTGGCACATCGGCCACGCCCTTGAGCAGGAAGGGCACCAGCGCCGATTGGGTGTCTTTGGCCACGCTGTCGAAAGTGTCGGCAAACCGCTTCGAATAGTCGGCGCCGTAATTGGGGGGCACCTGCATGCCCACGATCAAAACCTTCGCCCCCGACTGCTTGGCCGCCTGTGCCATCGCCTTCAAATTGTCGGCCGTGTTCTTCAACGGCAGCCCGCGCAGGGCATCGTTGCCGCCCAGTTCGATCACGACATGGCTGGGTTTGTGCTGAGTGAGCAGGGCGGGCAGCCTGGAGCGGCCCCCCGAGGTGGTGTCGCCGCTCACGCTGGCGTTCACGACCGTAGCGTCGATCTTTTCTTCGGCCAGCTGTTTTTCCAGCAGCGCCACCCAGCCCTTGCCGCGGGCCAGGCCGTACTCGGCGCTCAGCGAATCGCCCACCACGAGAATGACCGGCTTGCGGGCCGATGCGGCCATGGCGGCCGGGGCGCAAAGCCCTGCTGCCGCGACGGCCGCGATGGCCGAGATAAAGTCACGCCGGACCCACAGATTTCGATTCACAGCAAAGCACCTTTCATGTCGGAAACTTCTTCCCTGCCAGCCCACCCCACCATCATCGCCGTGGAGCACGTGCACAAGTCGGTGACGGATTCGACCGGCACCCTCGACATTCTGCGGGATATCGATTTCCGCCTGGCCGCCAGGGAAACCGCCGCCATCGTGGGTGCTTCGGGCTCGGGCAAGAGCACGCTGCTGTCGATCATCGCCGGGCTGGACACCCCCACGCGCGGCACCGTTCGGCTGGACGGGCAGGACCTTTTCGCCATCGATGAAGACGATCGCGCCGCGCTGCGGGCGCAAAAGGTCGGCTTCGTGTTCCAGAGCTTTCAGCTCATGGGCAACCTCACCGCGCTGGAAAACGTGATGCTGCCGCTGGAGCTGGCCAACCGCCGCGATGCGCGCAAGCTGGCCGCGGACATGCTGGGGCGCGTGGGGCTGGGGCAGCGCCTGTCGCATTACCCCAAAGTGCTGTCGGGCGGCGAGCAGCAGCGGGTGGCGCTGGCGCGGGCCTTCGTGGTGGAGCCGGCCGTGCTGCTGGCCGATGAGCCCACGGGCAGCCTGGACTTCGCCACGGGCGAAACCATCATGCAACTGATGTTCGAGTTGAACCGCGAGCAGGGCACCACGCTCGTGCTCGTCACGCACGACCGCGGCATCGCTGCCCAGTGCGAGCGGCGCATCACCATCGACGCGGGGCGCGTTTCCGAGGGCTGACTGACGCTTGATGGGCAGTGTCGGGGAGGCGCTTCAATGCCTTTTCAGGCTTGCACCGCCGTATTCATTGCCTTCATTGCTATTGAATTAGTAGCAAATCGATGATGGCTGCTGGGCGCCGATAATCCCCGCATGTCCAGCCCCAAAGTCCTCTTCGGCTTTCACGCCGTGGGCGTGCGCCTGAAGACCGCGCCGCAATCCATCATCGAGATCTATTACGAGGTCACGCGGCGCGACGCGCGCATGCGCCAGTTTCTCGACCGCGCCAACGCCGCCGGCGCGCGCCTCATCGAAGCCGACAGCGCCCGCATCGCCAAGCTGGCCGGCAGCCAGGGCCACCAGGGTGTGGCGGCGCGGGTCGAACCCATCGCCCTTGCCACGTCGCTCGACGAGTTGCTCGAAGACCTGGAAGCCTCCGGCGTCGCCCAGCCTCTGATCCTCGTGCTGGACGGCGTGACCGATCCGCACAACCTGGGCGCCTGCCTGCGGGTGGCCGACGGTGCCGGCGCACAAGCCGTCATCGCGCCCAAGGACCATGCCGTGGGCCTGAACGCCACCGTGGCCAAGGTGGCCAGCGGTGCCGCAGAGACCGTGCCGTACTTCATGGTGACCAACCTGGCGCGCACGTTGAACGAATTGAAGGAGCGCAACATCTGGTGCATCGGCACCAGCGACGATGCGCCCAAGACCATCTACCAGGTCGACCTGAAAGGCCCCGTGGCCCTGGTGCTGGGCGCCGAAGGCGACGGCATGCGGCAGTTGACCCGCAAAACCTGCGACGAACTGGTGTCCATTCCCATGAAGGGCGGGGTGGAGAGCCTGAACGTCTCCGTGGCCAGCGGCGTGTGCCTGTACGAGGCATTGCGCCAGCGCAGCCTCTAAACCACCATGCCGGGCGATCCGCATAGGCCCAAGGACGCTCCCAACCCTGCGCCGCAGAGTGTGCCGCCGGGCACGGCGGCGCAGGCCGCCCTCCAGATCGCCACCGCGTGGGTCGCCGCTGCGCAGCGCATTGCGGTGCTGACCGGTGCAGGGGTGAGCGCCGAATCGGGCGTGCCCACGTTCCGCGATGCGCAGACCGGGCTGTGGGCGCAATACCGGCCCGAGGACATGGCCAACGAAGCGGGCTTTCGCGCCCACCCGGGCCGCGTCTGGGATTGGTATGAACACCGCCGCGCGCTGCTCCATGGCGTGCAGCCCAACGCCGGCCACCGGGCGCTGGCCGACTTTGCCCGGCGCCACCCTGGCCGCCTCACGCTCATCACGCAGAACGTGGACGGGCTGCATCGGCTGGCCGGCAGCGAAGGCGTGCTGTGCCTGCATGGCGACCTGCAGGGCAACCAGTGGCTGGACGAGTCGCGTGCCTGCTGCGATCTGAGCGCGGCCACGCCCGGCTCGCCACCGCGCTGCGCCACGTGCGGCAACCTGGTGCGTCCTGCCGTGGTGTGGTTTGGCGAATCGCTTCCTATGGATGTACTCGCCCAGGCCGAGGAGGCCGCCAGCGCCTGCGATCTCATGCTGGTGGTGGGCACGGCGGGTGCCGTGTACCCGGCCGCAGGCCTGGCGCATATGGCGCGGCGGGTGGGGGCGCGGGTGGTTGTGGTCAACCCGTCGCCCAGCGAACTGGATGGCATTGCACATGCGGTGCTGCGCGGTCCTTCGGCCCGAATCTTGCCCCTGCTGCTGGACGGGGATCGGTCCGCAGGCGACACCGGCGCCGCGGCAGCACCGCGATAATCGCGCGGTCTTCAGGGCGGGGTGGAATTCCCCACCGGCGGTAGGCGGTGCGGGAGGTCTCCCCGCGCTGCGAGCCCGCGAGCGCTCCGCATTCCCTCTGGGATGCGGAGGTCAGCAGACCCAGTGCGACGCGGCCGAAAGCAAACCGTTTTCAGCCCGTTCAGTCTGGGGCCGACGGTCACAGTCCGGATGAAAGAAGATGGGCCCCTCCGCCAGGCGGGGCCTCGTGCCTGCGTGCGCCCGGTCAGCCGGTGCCGTGCGCGGGTGCTTCTTGCATGCATGCCTTGAGGCGTTTCCTTATCCCCCAGGAGCGTTTCATGAACACCGCTGTTTTTTCCGTTTCCCCGTCTTTTCCCGAATCCCTTGCGCCAGCGCCGCAGGCCGTCGATCACGGCGTGCAACTGGCACCCATGGCCGAGGTGATCGCCGCGATCGCCGCCGGCCGACCCGTGCTGGTCATGGACGATGCCGACCGCGAGAACGAGGCCGACCTCATCTGCGCGGCCGACAACCTGACCGAGGCCACCATGGCCCTGATGATCCGCGAGGGCAGCGGCATCGTGTGCCTGTGCCTCACGCCCGGCCATGCGGGCGCGCTGGGCTTGCGGCCCATGGTGGAGGTGAACCGCTCGTCGTTCGCCACCGCATTCACCCAGTCCATCGAGGCGGCGCACGGCGTCAGCACCGGCGTGTCGGCCGCCGACCGGGTGCAGACCATCCGCTGCGCCCTGCAGGTGCCCGCACCGGGCGAGTCGCCGCAGATCGTCAGCCCGGGCCATGTGTTCCCCCTGGTGGCGCGCGCTGGCGGCGTGCTGGAGCGCACCGGTCACACCGAATCGGCCGTGGACCTGGCGCGGCTTGCCGGCCGCGCACCGGCCGGCGTGCTGTGCGAGTTGATGAATCCGGACGGCAGCATGGCCCGCGGTGCCGACGTGGCGCGGTTCGCCGCGCTGCACGGCCTGCTGTGCACGACCGTGCAGGCGCTGGTTGCGCACCGGCGGGGCCTCGAAGACTCTGCCCGCCAGGAAGTGGCTAAGGCAGCGACAGCGCAAGCGCTCGGCGAGCCCGCCTGAAAACGGCATCGCAGGCAGCCGGCGGCCTTACTTAAAGAGCCGCTGGCGGCCGCGGTGTCAGAGCGTTTCCGGTTCCGTGCTGGCCTGGCTCAGCGATTCGAGCGCATCCGCGTCCAGCTTCAGGCTGGCGGCCTGCACCAGTTCCTGCAGTTGCTCCAGCGACGACGCGCTGGCGATCGGCGCGGTGATGCCGGGCTGCGCCATCTGCCAGGCGATCGCCACCTGGCCGGGCGTCACCTCATAGCGCTCAGCGACCTGGTCCAATTCGGCCAGGATGCGCAGGCCCCGGTCGTTCAGGTAGGTCTGCACCACCTTGGCGCCGCGCGGGCTTTTGTCCACGTCGTCTGCCGTGCGGTATTTGCCGGTGAGGAAGCCGGCAGCCAGGGCGTAGAAGTTGATCACGCCCACGCCCTTTTCCAGGCACAGCGGGCGCAGCTCTTTCTCGAACACCGCACGGTCGTACAGGTTGTACAGCGGCTGCAGGCTTTCGTAGCGCGGCAGGCCCAGGCGCTCGCTGGTGGCCAGGGCTTCGCCCAGGCGCTGCGCGGTGTGGTTGGAGGCCCCGATCGCGCGCACCTTGCCCTCGCGGATCAGGTCGGCATAGGTGCCCAGGGTTTCTTCCAGCGGCGTGCTGGCGTCGTCGTCGTGGGACTGGTACAGGTCGATCACGTCGGTGTGCAGGCGGCGCAGCGAATCGTCCACCGCGCGGCGGATGTAGTCGCCGCCGAGGCCGACCTTGCCGTCGCCCATGTCCTTGCCGACCTTGGTGGCCAGCACGATGCGATCCCGTTTGCCGCTGCGTTTGAGCCACTGGCCGATCATGGCTTCGGACTCACCACCCATGTGGCCCGGCGCCCAGCGCGAATACACGTCCGCCGTGTCGATGAAGTTGAAGCCCGCGTCCACCCAGGCGTCGAGCAGGGAGAACGTGGTGGGCTCGTCCACCGTCCAGCCGAACACGTTGCCGCCGAAGCACAGCGGCGAAACCTGCAGGCCCGAGCGGCCGAGGGGGCGAAATTGCATGGAGTCTCCTTGGATTGCGAACAAGACAGGCCCGCCGAAAAGGCACGGGCCGCGAGGAACCGGATGTCGACGCTCCGGCCGGGGGCCGGCCCCGCCTGATGCGGATGCGCCGGGCCCATTGTTGCGGCGCGCGACGGCCGGCCCGGTAAGACAGCGGCTAAACCTGCACGGCCGGGTCGGACAAACAAGCTTTGCTGCACGCGGGGCGGCGCCCCGTCAAACCACGCCCAAGGCCCCCAGCAGCGCGCCCGCGCCGAGCAGCCATAGCAGGTGCAGCCGCGTGCGCCAAACCACCAGCGCGCAGGCCCCGCTCAGCAGCCACAGGCGCGGGTCGGTGCCGGCGCCGTGGTGGGCGCTGCCCAGCAGCCACGCGGTGGCCAGCAGCAGCCCGATCACCACCGGCGCCATGCCCTGCTTGAAGGCGCGCACGCTGCGCCGGTGCTTGTTGCGGTGGCCCCAGCGCGTGGCCAGCCAGGTCAGCACGGTGCTGGGCAGCATGATGCCGACCAGGCAGAGCACCATGCCCAGCGTGGCAGCAGTCCAGCCGGCGGCCCCCGGGCCGCCGGCGTTGAGGCCCACGTTCCAGCCCAGCAGGCCGACGAACAGCACGTTGGGCCCCGGCGCGGCCTGCGCGATGGCGACGGACGCGTTGAACTGCAGGTCGGTAATCCAGCCCTGGCGTTCGACCAGAAAGCGGTGCATGTCGGGCGCCGCGGCGATGGCGCCGCCCACCGCGAGCAGCGAGATCGACAGGTAGTAAAGAAACAGGTTCAGCCAGTCCAGCGGCTGCATGGCGATGGTGGCGGCGGGCGTCATGGCGCCAGCTTTCGCCAGGTGAGCGCGCAGGCCGCGCCGCCCACCAAGGGCAGCACCCAGGCCAGCGGCCAGCGCAGCAGCGCCATGGTGCCGAAGGTCGCCGCCACGAGGACCGCGCCCACCCATGGCCCCAGCGGATGGGTGCGCAACGCTCCGGCCATGCGCAGCGCCACGCCCGCCACCAGGCCGGCCGCCACCGCGCCCATGCCGCGCAGGGCGCCGCCCACCGCGGCATGCTCGGCGAACCGGGCATAGACCACCGCGAGGGCCAGCACCAGCAGCAGCGGGAAAAGCAGCATGCCGGCCAGCGCCACCAGCGCGCCCCGCAGGCCGAAGTAGCGGTCGCCGATCACCACGGCCAGGTTGACCACGTTGGGACCCGGCAGGATCTGCGCCACGGCCCAGTCTTCGAGAAACTCCTCGTTGGTGAGCCAGCCCTTGCGTTCCACCAGTTCGCGCTGCACCACGGCCAGCACGCCGCCGAAGCCCTGCAGCGCCAGGAGGGTGAACGACCAGAAGAGATCGGTCAGGTGCTTCGGCTGCGGCCGGCTTTCGGCAGCACGGGGCGGGGCGACGGGGGCAGGGGGCGGCAGGGGTTCGGGCATGGCGGCTTCAGGGCGGGCGTAAGGGGGCGATCGCCGTGCCACCGCGCCGGACGGCGCAGCGGGCGCCGCCGTCCGCTGGCGGGCACGGCCAGCGCGCCGATGTTACGCCCGGCCGCAGCCTGCGGCGGGTGCGCAACCATCGCCTGCCGCAGCGGCGGCCGTGACGCAACCCGACGGATGGGTTTGAATGAAAATGGCCTCCAGCGCAATCAAATCAACGGTGTTGCGCTATGAAAATAATAGCATTCATGTCTGCCCCTAAGATGCGCTGGCGGCAGGCGCCGCGAAGGAGTTGCCATGAAATTGATCCGATACGGCCAGCCGGGCGCAGAGCGTGCCGGGCTGGTCGATGCGCAAGGGGTGCTGCGCGACCTGTCCATGCTGCTGCCCGACATCGGCCCGGCGCAGTTGTCGCCCCGCACGCTGTCCGCACTCGCGGCGCTGGACACCGCCCGCCTGCCGGTCGTGGCCGGTGCGGTGCGCCTGGGCTGCCCGGTGGCGGGCGTGGGCAAGATCGTCTGCGTGGGGCTGAACTACGCCGACCACGCCGCCGAGGCCGGTCTGCCCGCGCCGGCCGAACCGGTGCTGTTCATGAAAGCCACCACCGCGCTGAGCGGGCCGACCGACCCGGTGCGCATCCCGCCCGGCGCGCAGAAGGCCGACTGGGAGGTGGAGCTGGGCATCGTCATCGGCACGCGCGCGCAGCACGTGTCCGAAGCGGCGGCGCTGGAGCATGTGGCCGGCTACGTGCTGGCCAACGATGTCTCCGAGCGCAGCTACCAGATGGAGCGGGGCGGGCAGTGGGACAAGGGCAAGGCCTACGACACCTTCGCGCCCATCGGCCCATGGCTGGTGACGGCCGACGAGGTGCCCGACCCGCACGCCATCGCCCTCTGGCTGGAGGTGAACGGCCAGCGCATGCAGGACGGGAACACGCGCAACTTCATCTTCGGGGTGCCGAGGGTGCTGTCGTACATCAGCCAGTTCATGACGCTGGAGCCGGGCGACATCGTGCTCACCGGCACGCCCGCCGGCGTCGGCCTGGGGCAGAAACCGCCGCGCTTTCTGCAGCCCGGCGACGTGATGCGCCTGGGCGCGACCGGCCTGGGCGAGCAGCGCGTGGTGTGCGAGGGCGGCTGACCGCGCAGGCCCGACGCACGCGCGGGACGGCGCCGCCTTCGTGCTGCGCCTTGCCTGCACAGGCGCTTAAAGGAACTGCGCGCGCAGCCCCACCATGATGCGGCGGCCCGCTGCGGGCTCGAAGAACCGGCCGTTGCCGTCGTTCACGATGAGCGATCCGGCATAGCGTCGGTCGAACAGGTTGTCGAGCCGTGCCCACGCCTGCCAGCGGGTGTCGCCCGTGCGGAAGGCATAGCCCGCGCGCAGCCCGGCGACCGCGAAGCCGCTGGCGGCCTCGGTGTTCACGTCGTTGGAGTAGACCTTGCCCGACACATCGAGCGTCGCGCCCCATTGCCAGGCGGGTGAAAGGGCATGGTCCAGCGCCAGCTGCACCACATGGCGCGCGGTGCCGGGCAACCGGTTGCCAGAGGGCACCGTGGCCCCGCCTGCCACGGCGTACGGGCTGTCGAAGAACGCATCCAGGTACGTGTACGCGGCCCGCGGCTTGAAGGCGCCGGCCTGGGCGCTCCACGCCACCTCCAGCCCGCGCCGGCGCACCCGGTCGGCGTTCTGGTAGACCGTGCGGCCGTTCACCGTGGCGGCGGGCACGATCTCGCCGCGACTTTGGGCGTCGAACCACGCCGTTTCGATGCGGTGCACCGCTCCCTGCCACTTGGCACCGATCTCCATCTGCCGGCTGCGCGAGGCATTCAGGCCGTAGTTGGGGCCGGTGTTGCCGGGGCTGTAGGCCATTTCAGCCAGCGTGGGCGTTTCGAAACCGCGGCCCAGGTTGGCGTACAGGTTGAGCTGGTCGGTCGCGGTCCATACCAGGCCCAGCACCGGGCTGGTCTGGCGCCAGGTGCGCTGGCCGCTGTCGTCCGGGTTGGCGGCGTTGACGAACCGGTCGGCCACATCGGCGCGCACGCGGCTGGCCCGCAGGCCGGCCACCGCCCGCCACGTGGGCGACAGCCAGGCGTCCACCTGGGCGAAGAGGTCGGTGTTGCCCGCGCGGTCCTGCTCATCGCGGCGCAGCGCTCCGGGGGTGCCGTTGTTGTTGACGAAGCCCTGCCGGTGCTCGGAGAGCCGGTCGGCATCCAGGCCCAGCGTCCAGGTCAACGGCAGGCCCGAGGCACGGCGCACGGTGTGCGTCCACGCCACGCCCAGGCCGTAATAGTCGCGGTCCAGGTCCACCACGCCGCCAGCGCTGTTGGCTGCTGCGCCGCTGAACGACAGAAACTGGGTGAGCGACCGTGTGCCGCCGTAGGCGCGCACGCGCACGCTGTCCGCCTCGTTCAACTGCCGCTCCAGCACCACGCCGAACTGGTTCTGCGCCACCGATTTGCGCGTGTCGAAGTCGCCCGCCACCGACGGCGCCTGCCGCGGATTGGCGTTGACCTGCGCCCGTGTCAGGCCCAGCGGGTCTTGCGCCAAGGGCTGGTCATACAGATTGAGCAGCGCGGTGATCTTGGTGTCGGCGTCGGGCCGTGCCACCAGCTTGCCGTTCAGGTGCGTGCGCCGCGCGGCGCTGTGGTCCCGCCAGCCGTCGGTCTCGAAGTGCGAGACATCGACCAACCCGCCCAGCGTGCGGTCGCCGAAGTCGAGCGAGGCATCCACCAGCCGCTGTCCGAACGATCCCGCCGCCACCGAGGCCGCCGCACCGCCGCCTTCGCGCGGCTCGCGCGTGGTGACCTGCAGCACGCCGCCGGCCGCGTTGCCATACAGCTGCGCCAGCGGCCCGCGCAGCACCTCGACCTGCGAGGCCGACTGCAGTTGCGCCGTGGCCGCCTGGCCTTGCCCGTCCGGCATGGTGGCCGGAATGCCGTCCACCAGAATGCGCACGCCCCGCACCCCGAAGGTGGAGCGTGCGCCGAAGCCGCGCACCGCGATCTGCAGGTCCTGCGCGTAGTTCTGCCGGTCCAGCGCCACGACGCCTGCCTGAGCCGAGAGCAGTTCGGACAGGTTGACGAGCGGGCTGGGCGTGGTGAACGCATCGACCGCCACGCTGGTGTGGCTGGCGGCAGCGTCGAAGCGCCGCTGCGCCTCGGCGTGGCCTTCGACCTTCACCGCGGGCAGGGTGGCGGTGGGCGCGGAAGTGGAAGTGGGCGTATCGGCACTGGCCTGTGCCAGGGCCGGGCCGAAGGACGCCAGCGCGCAGCACAGCAAGGCGGCCTGCGGGCTCACGCGGCGCGCGAAAGGGGGCATTGGCCCCGGCCCGAGCCGGCGTGCGATCGAACCCAGCGAACGCATCGCCAAGGATGCTGCCCGGCCTGCGCCGAACCCATCGGGCGCAGGCTGTGCGCCGGCCATCAACGCACCAGCAGCGACGGGACGGCGGCCTTGTCGCCCACCACGGTGCTGGCGAGCGCAGGTTCGATCACGCCGCACAGCAGCCGGCCGCCGGAATTGCCGGCGGGGTTGGTGGTGTAGTCGTCTTCCTTTTCATGCACCACCAGCGCCCGGCCGACCACCGAGGCCTTGCCCGGCGTGAGCGTGATGTTGGAGTTCACGTAGCGCACGCTGCCGCGGCCGTCGTCGCCCACCGGAATGTTGGGCAGCTCGCCCGCATGCGCCTCGTGCGCCGATTGGCCTGGGCGGCCGTGCTTCTTGGACATGCCGGGGTCGAAGTGCCCGCCTGCCGCGCCGAAGGCGACCGTCTGGCCCGTGGCGGCGTCCGGCCCGGGGGCGCAGGCGCCGTTGGCGTGGATGTGAAAGCCGTGCTGGCCGGGTGCCAGGCCCTGCACCTGGATGGCGACTTCCACGCCTGCTGCGGTGTCGGTCAGCACGGCATTGCCGGCAGGCGCGCTTTGGGGCGTGACCAGCCGGGCCGTCGCCATGGCGCGCTCGGGGCCGGGCACCGGGGTTTTCGCCACGGCGGAGCGGGAGTTGTCGGCGCTGCTGGTGCCGCCCGCGCAACCTGCGAGGAACAGCATGGCCGCCAGGGCGGCACCGCCGGCCGCAAGGCCTGCACGGCTGCGATGGCGCGGGGTAGGGGTGCGGAGCGTGTTGGGAAGACGGGCCATGGTTTCTCCTGAAATGAAGCGACGGGACAAGGTCAAAACGATGAAAAAAGAGCGGACGGAAGCTGACAAAGAGCGGGGCCGGCACACGGTGTGAAGCGTTGCCGGCCGGGGTACGAAGGCATCGCCAGCCTGCCTTTTGTCCGGACTGCCGTGGTGGGAGGGCGCACTGCGCTCGCCCCGGCGAAACGCCGCTGGCAGCGCCGGCAAAAAAGCCGGTCCGAGGCCGCCGCGGGCGAAGGCCCGAGGATGGACTCATGCGTTCGCGCCGGGCGTAGGACAAGGGCGGCGATGCGCCGGATGCATGGGCCATACTCGTCCGCTCGGACACGCAGCCAGCACAGCCATCGAAGAGGAGCCAGGCCATGGGATCGGACAGCGAAGACCGCGGGCACGCACACCGCAGCGGCGTGAAAGGCGCGAGCGAAATCGTCGATGTGGAAGACGCGCACCTGCCCGGCGAGCGGCGCACGCGCTCGTTGGCGCGGCGCGGGCTGTGGGGCATTCTGGCGTTCTGGCTGGCGGTGATGGGCGTGCTCTACGTGGCGATGGACCATTTCCTCAAGCCGCGCGGCGCCAGCGTGACGGCCGAGGGCGCGCTGGTCATCCCGCGCCACCGCGACGGCCACTTTCGCGTGGCCGGCACGGTGAACGGCCAGCCGGTGATGTTCATGGTGGACACCGGCGCCAGCCTGGTCAGCGTGACCGACGCGCTCGCCAGCAAGGCCGGCCTGTCAGGCGGCGAGCGCACGCAGTTTCGCACCGCCAATGGCACGCGAGAAGGCCGCGTGGTAGCGGCCGATTCGGTCACCGTGCGGTCGCTGGCCGTGTCGGGCCTGCGTGTGGGCACGGGCTACACGGGCGACGACGAGGAAGACGCGCTGCTGGGCCAGAACTTTCTGCAGCACTTCGACGTGGAGATCGGCCGCGATCGCATGGTGCTGCGGCCGCGGGGCTGAAAAAAGCAGGCCGGCAAGGCCAGGCTAGGCCAGGCCAGGCCAACAAACCCAGGTCAGCCCTTTTTCTGCACCGCCTGGATGATGCTGGAGAAGTCCAGCGCACCGTGGCCGGCCAGGCTGTGCGCGGCGTACAGGCTGCGTGCCAGTCCGCCCAGCGGCGTGGCCGCCTTCACGGCCATGGCGTTTTCCTGGGCCAGGCCCAGGTCTTTCAGCATCAGATCCGTGCCGAAGCCGCCGGCGTAGCTTTTGCTAGCCGGCGCGGTGTCCATCACGCCGGGGTAGGGGTTGTACTTTTCCAGCGCCCAGTTGCCGCCCGAACTGCGGCGCATGATTTCGGACAGCACCTTCGGGTCCAGCCCGTTGGCCACGCCCAGGGCGATGGCTTCGCTGGTGCCGGCCATCAGGATGCCGAGCAGCATGTTGTTGCAGATCTTGGCCGTCTGCCCTGCGCCCACGGCGCCCGCGTGGAACAGGTTGGCGCCCATCTTCTCCAGCAGTGGACGGGCGCGCTCCAGGTCGGCCGTGCTCCCGCCGATCATGAAGGTCAACGTGCCGGCCACGGCGCCGTTCGTGCCGCCCGACACGGGCGCGTCGATGAAGGCCATGCCGCGCGCCTGTGCGGCCTCGGCCACCTTGCGCGACGTGGCGGCGGCGATGGTCGAGCAGTCGATCACCAGCGTGCCCGCCGCCAGCAGCGGCAGCAGGCCGGGCTGCTGCGCGTTGCCAAGGTACAGCGACTCCACGTGCTGGCTGGCCGGCAGCATGCTGATGACGACTTCCGCCCCCTGCACGCAGGCCGCCGCGTCGGCGGCAATGGCCACGCCGCCTTCGGCGAGCTTGTCGCGGGCGGGCTGGGACAGATCGAACGCGCTGACGTCATGCCCCGCCTTGTGCAGGTTGAGCGCCATCGGGCCGCCCATGTTGCCCAGGCCGATGAATGCGATCTTCATGGAATTGTCTCCTGTTGGTTTTGAATGAAATAGGCCTCCAGCGCAATCAGCACTAGGGGGTTATGCTATGAAAATAATAGTAACGCCGATTCAGCGGATCGCATCGGGCGCGTCGCCTTCGAGCATGCGGCGGGCGATGATCACCCGCATGATCTCGTTCGTGCCCTCCAGGATCTGGTGGACGCGGGCATCGCGCATCAGCCGCTCCAGCGGGTATTCGCGGATGTAGCCGTAGCCGCCGTGCAGTTGCAGCGCCTCGTTGCACACGTTGAAGCCCGCGTCGGTGGCGAAGCGCTTGGCCATGGCGCAATAGGTGCTGGCATCGCGGGCTCCGGCGTCGAGCTTGGCGGCCGCCAGCCGCACCATCTGGCGCGCCGCGACCAGCTCGGTCGCCATGTCGGCCAGCTTGAACTGCAGCGCCTGAAAGCTTGCGATGGGCTTGCCGAACTGCTTGCGGTCGTGCATGTACTGCTGCGCCTGGGCCAGCGCGCCTTGCGCCGCGCCCACCGAGCAGGTGGCGATGTTGATGCGCCCGCCGTCCAGCCCTTTCATGGCGATCTTGAAACCCTCGCCCTCGGCGCCCAGCCGGTGGTCGGCCGGAATGCGCACGTTGTCGAAGCTGATGGTGCGGGTGGGCTGGCTGTTCCAGCCCATCTTTTCTTCCTTCTTGCCGTAGCTGATGCCGGGCGCATCGGCCGGCACGGCAAAGGCGGTGATGCCGCCCGCGCCCGATGCGGCATCGCCTGTGCGCGCCATGAGCACCAGCACGTCGGTGCTGCCCGCACCGCTGATGAAGGCCTTGGCGCCGTTGATGATGTATTCGTCGCCCACGAACTCGGCCCGGGTCTTGAGCGACGCCGCGTCCGACCCCGCGCCCGGTTCGGTCAGGCAATACGAGGCGAGCTTTTCGCCGCTGGTCAGCAGCGGCCCCCAGTGGTCGCGCACGGCATCGGTGGCCCAGGTGCCCAGCATCCAGGTCGCCATGTTGTGGATCGTGATGAAGGCAGTGGTGGAAGGGTCCACCGCGGCCATTTCCTCGAACACCATGGTGGCGTCGAGCCGCGGCAGGCCGAGGCCGCCGGCCCTTTCGGGGGCGTACAGCCCGCAAAAGCCGAGGGCGCCGGCCTTGGCGATCGCCTCGCGCGGGAAGATGCCCTCGGCGTCCCAGTGGGCGGCATGCGGCGCGAGCTCGGCCCGCGCGAAATCGCGGGCGGTCTCGGCGAAGGCGCGCTGGTCTTCGGTCAGTTCAAAGTCCATGGATCGTGTCTCGCTGGCGGTTGTCGTTGTCGTTATCGTGGTGCGCTTCTCGGGGCCGGTGGACCGGGGCTGCTCAGGGTTTGGCGGACGGGTGGTCCAGCGTGAGCCAGCGCATCAGGCCCTGGCGGCGCGCTTCGGTCTCGGCGGTCAGGCAGGCGTGGTACAGGCGCGGCCATTCGGGCTGGCCTTCGGTGGACTGGGTGCCCTGCTTGCACAGCATCGTGCGCTGGCGCTGCCAGGCGGTCTGCTCCTGCCGCAGTTGCGGCCGCTCATGGGCGGACAGGGCGCGCATCACGTCGCTGTACAGAATCGAAATGGCCGTGTCCGCCGCCTGGAACGTCTGCACGGCGCAGGCATTGGTTTCGGCCACCGTGCCTTCGGGCCGGCACGCAGCGCCCGCCTGGGCCTGGACGCCAGTGCTGAACAGCGCCGCACAGGCGACGCTGCCGCCCCAGGCCAATGCCGCCCATCGATTCGTGCGGGATGTGATCTTTGCGATCGTCGTGATCTTCGGAATTTGCATCCCCACTTGTAGCACTGCGCGGCCTGCACCGATCCGCGCGCTGCGTCTTTCTGAAAAGCCAGGACGCAGCGCAGCGGCAGCGGGCGGCTACTTCAGGCTGATGGTGGTGTTCACGCCGTGCGAGATGGTGCTGTCGTCGAACCAGCGCGCCGTGACCGTCTTGGTCTGCGTGTAGAACAGCACGACCTGCTTGCCGTAGGGCCCCAGGTCGCCCAGCTTGGAAGCGCGCGAGCCCGAGAACGAGAACAGCGGCACCGGCACGGGAATCGGCACGTTGATGCCGACCTGGCCCACGTCGATCTCTTCCTGGAACTTGCGCGCGGCCGCGCCCGACTGCGTGAAGATGGCGGTACCGTTGCCGTTCGGGTTGTCGTTGATGAAGGCAATGGCTTCGTCGATGTCCGACGCCGAGGCCAGGCACAGCACGGGGCCGAAGACTTCCTGCTCGTAGATGCTCATGCCGGGCTTTACGCCGCTGAACACCGTGGGGCCGACGAAGTTGCCCTTTTCGTAGCCGGCCACCTGCGGCTTGCGGCCGTCCAGTTCCAGCTTGGCGCCGTCGGCAATGCCGCGCTCGATCAGGCTTTCCACGCGGTCCTTCGCGGCGCACGAGACCAGCGGGCCCACGTCGGTGCCCTTGTCGGTGCCGCCGCTCACCTTGAGCGTCTTGGCCTTGGCGACCAGGTCGGGAATCCACTGCTGGGCCTCGCCCACCAGCACCACCACCGACAGCGCCATGCAGCGCTGGCCGGCCGCGCCGAAGGCCGCACCGGCCAGGGCGTTGAGCGTCTGCTCCTTGTTGGCGTCGGGCATGACGATGGCGTGGTTCTTCGCGCCCATCATGCATTGCACGCGCTTGCCGTTCAGGCTGGCGCGGTTGTACACATGCGTGCCCACCTTGGTGGAGCCGACGAAGCTGATCGCCTTGATGTCCGGGTGGTCGCAGATGGCATTCACCGCGTCTTCGCCGCCGTGCACCACGTTCAGCACGCCCGGCGGCACGCCGGCTTCCAGCGCCAGTTCGCAAAGGCGCATGGTCACCATGGGATCCTGCTCGGACGGCTTCAGCACGAAGGTATTGCCCGTAGCGATGGCCATGGGGAACATCCACAGCGGAATCATGGCCGGGAAGTTGAACGGCGTGATGCCCGCGCACACGCCCAGCGGCTGCATCAGCGTGTAGGTGTCCACCCCGCCGGCGACGTTGTTGGCCAGCTCGCCCAGTTGCAGGTTGCCGATGGCGCTGGCGTGTTCGACCACTTCCAGGCCGCGGAACACGTCGCCTTCGGCATCGGGCAGCGTCTTGCCTTGCTCGGCCGTCAGGATCGCGGCCAGCTCGGCCATGTTTTCGCGGATCAGTTGCTGGTACTTCAGGAAAATGCGGGCGCGCGCGCCGATGGCCGTCTTCTTCCAGGTCTTGAACGCTTCCTTGCCCGACGCGACGGCCGCATTGATTTCTTCAGGCGTCGCGAAAGGCACGCGGGCCAGCACCTCCTGCGTGGCGGGGTTCACCACGTCGCGCCACTGCGTGGTCTTCGATTCGACGAACTGGCCGCCGATGAGCAGCTTGACGGTGGGGGCCTTCACGGCCTGTTGCGTGGTGACGGATGCGTCCATGGTGCTGTGTCTCCTGTGAGTTCTGTCATGTGGCACCGGAACAATGCGGGGCGCCTGGACTGTCGCAAACAGAGGGCAGGGCGCCGTTCCCATCGGCGGCGCTGGGCCGCACCTTGGGGCAAATCCGGTGGCTTGCGCATCCTAGCTGTGCGAAATTGCGGAGGCAAGGCGCACAAATGCATCTTGGGTTTGCAAATTTGCACGGGCTTGAGGCTGCTTCGGGGCGCATGCCGCCGGCCTGCGAAGTCGAAACACAGAGGACGAGAGGGGAACGAACGCCATGGATTGGGACAACCTGCGCTACTTTCTGGAACTGGCACGGTCCGGCACGCTGGCCGGCGCCGCGCGCCGCTCGGGCGTGGAGCACACCACGGTGGCGCGCCGCATCCAGTCGCTGGAAAAGCAGATGGGCGCACCGCTGTTCGCCAGGGAAGCGGGCGGCCATCGCCTGACGGAGGCGGGCCGGCAGTTGCTGCCTGCCGTCGAGGCCATGGAGACCGCGGTGCTCGGTCTGGAGCGCGCTGCTCCGGCGAATGCGGCGGCGGGCCTGTCGGGCGTGGTGCGCGTCGGTGCCACGGAAGGGTTCGGCACGCTCATCCTTGCGCCGCACCTGGCCCGGCTCACGCAGAAGAACCCCGGCCTCACCATCGACCTGCTGGCCTTGCCGCGCATGCTGCATCTGTCCCGCCGCGAGGCCGACATCGTCATCTCCCTGGAGCGCCCCACGCGCGGCTCGGTCATCGTCGCCAAGCTGGCGGATTACACCCTGCACCTGTACGGCCAGCGCGAGTACCTGGCACGCCGGCCGTTGATCTCGACGCGGGAAGATCTGCGCCACCATGCGTTCGTCAGCTACGTGGACGATCTGCTGTTCACCAAGGAACTCCAGTTCCTGGACGCCCTGCACCGGCCGGAGCGCTTCGCGTTTCGCAGCACCAGCATCACCGCGCAGTACGAAGCCGTGCGCGCCGGCGCGGGACTGGCCGTGCTCCCGGCGTTTCTGGCCGACCGCGATCCGGTGCTGGCCCGGGTGCTGCCCGAGCAGGCGCAGTTCACCCGAACCTTCTGGATGAGCATGCCCGCCGAGGCGAAGCACCAGGCGCGCATCCAGGCGGTCTGGACTTGGCTGAAAAACGTGGGTACCGAGAAAACGCTGAAGATCGTTCCGGCCATGGCGACATCGGAAGTTTCGGTGTCGAACTGATTTCCCAAGCAAAAAAACCAACTGCAGTTCGGAGCCACGGTACGGTGCTTGCGCTGCCCAAGGCCCGCTAGAGCCGGGAAAGGCACGGACATCGAGGCTTTTTCGCCGCATCGCCGTTTTTGCCAAGGCCTACCCTGCAAGGGCCGGGCGAAGGGCGTTTTTCTGTGTGGATTGCTTCGCCATCGACAGGAGTACTTTGGCGATGACACCCCTTATTTCCGGCCTCGCATCGGTCGCATCCCTGCTGTTCAACGCGTCGTCTTCCGGAGCGGCGAAACCCTCCGCCTCCGGGCGGGGCAGCGGTTCATCCGCTCTGCCCGAGCCGTCCGCGCTCATCACCCTGAGCAAAGAAGCCGAGACGCTGTCCGGTGTCGCGAATCAAAGCGTGAGCGCTTCGTCGGCGCGGGCGATGGGCGGCCGGTCGGCGCTGGCGAGTTCCGGCGGTTCGGTCTCGGCCCAGAATTTCGGAGAACTGCTCACCCAGTTCGGCGCGACCGAAGCCCAGAAAGAGCAACTGACGGCAGGGTTCGACGCCAACCACGACGGCAAGATCTCTCAGGATGAGTTCATGAAGGGGTTGGGCGATACCTCCGGCGCCAAAGGCAGCAGCGAACTGTCCCAGACCATCCTGCAACTCATGGACCAGGGCGGCAACGCCAACGGCGTGGTGGACGGCAAGGAATTCGCCAAGTTCTCGATGGCTTTCGTTGCGAAGGAAAAGCGCACGGTCTGATGGGCGTGGTCTGGTGAACACCGTGTGAACCTACACTGTCACACCGCTCACGGGCGCTTATGAAGGCTGCGTGTGGAAGACATTCTTGGTGTGGCGCTGTACAGCGTCGTTGAACTCGTTTTGATTTTCACCGGCAAGTGCGTGGTCAGCATCGCGAGCCTGGGTCGCTGGCGCGGAGAAAAATCGGACCGCAAAGAAAGCCGGGTGCATGGTCCTGCGGGGGCGTTTTCTTTCAAGCGGGACGGGCAGCGCGTCATCACTTTCAACGGACTGCTGGTTGCCGGCATTTCGTTTTATGCCCTGATCGCGCTTGCCTTGCTTTGGCACCTTGCCTGATTGCGCTGCAGCGGCGCCATTCCGCTTCGGCGCCGAGGTCGGCACCGCCGCACTGCGCGCCTTTACTGCAGGAAAGCCAACGATTTCAAGACGAAGTCGTCATGGAACTGAAACGCCGCGGCATGGCCCGCGTCCGGGTAGATGACGATTTCGCTGTGGGGCAGCCGCCGCGCCAGGTCATAGGTGTTGACCGTCGGGACCATCCGGTCGTCGTCGCCGTTCACGACCAGCACCGGCTGCTGGACGACCGATAGATCGGCAGGCTTTTTATTTCCCCAGGCGTACAGCGCCCACAACTGCGCCATGTAGGCCGCCATGGAAATTTCCTCGTCACGGTTTTCCGATCGCTCCTTGAGCCGTTCCAGGAAGGCCTTGCCCGCTTCGATCCCCGCTGGCGTGCGCGTGAAGAACAGGAACTGCTTCGGGTCCTGATGGGTCAACAGGCCGCGCAGCAGGTCGTAATTGGCGACCCCCGCCACCTTGCTGATGCCTTCCCCGCCTGCCGGCCCGGTGCCCGCGAGCACCATCTTGCGGACCAGCTGCGGCTCCTTGAGGACGATCTCCTGGGCAATCATTCCGCCCATGGAAAAGCCCACGAGATCGACCTGCTCGAATCCCATGGCCCTGATGAAGGCGATGGCATCGTCCGCCATCTGTTCGATCGAATTGGAAGGGGATCCGGTCGAGGCGCCGACGCCGCGGTTGTCGAAGGTGATGACGCGGTGCTTGGCGGCAATACCCTCCACGACCCGCGGGTCCCAGTTGTCCAGCACCGCCGCCAGGTGGGTAAGGAACACCACGGGCGTGCCGCCCTGGTGCTGGCCCAATTCGCGGTAGGCAAACGTCACGCCGGTCGCTTCGATGGTCTGGGTCGGCACCGTTTTCCAGGAATGCTGCAGGTTTTGCGCGGAGGCAGTTGGGCTTTGGGCCGCGGTCGCCACGGGTGTTTCTGCTGCAACCGTCGCTGTCGAATGGAGTGCGATGGACATGATGAGTGAGAAGAGGGTGGATCGCAAGGCACCGCGCATGGGCGCGGGAGGACGGGGGAAATGCATGGGGTCTTTCAGGCTGGAGCAGTGTTCGCTCATTGCGCCATCGGGGGCAGGTAAACCGGGCGGGGCGCCGTCAGCCCTTGCCAGACTTGCTGGGTCAGCGCGTCGGCCAGCACTTCGTCCTCGCCCGCTTCCAGGCCATCGAGTGCACGCTGATTTCAGGTTGATGAATATGATGTTCGTCATATGAAGGGTTAAAAAAAGACGCTGAATCTCAGTGGACTCAGCGCACCTTGATGACGACCTTGCCTTTTGCTCGCCCGCTTTCCACATAAGCCAAGGCTTCGTTGGTTTGATCGAACGGAAAGATCTTGTCGACGACCGGAAGAATGGCACCCGATTCGACCAAGGCGGTAATCTGGCGCAGTTGGTTTCCGCTGGCCTTCATGAACAAAAAGGCGTAATCGATATTCATCCGCGTTGCGGCTTTTCTCGTGCTGAAGCTGAGCGCGCGAATGATCTGTTTCACGATCCAAGGCGCCTTGATCTCCGCGGCAAAAGCAGGGTCGGGTGGACCTGAAATGGAAATGAGCCTTCCCTGGGGCCTGAGCACATTTTCAGGGTGGCCGCATCCTGGCTGTTCAAGACGACGTCGTAATCGCGAATGGCCTTCTCGAAATCATCCTTTTTGTAGTCGATGACGACGTCGGCGCCCAAGCTTTTCACCATCGCAGTGTTGGTCGCACTGGTGGTGGTGGCCACCGTGCCCCCCAGATGCTTGGCCAACTGGATGGCAAAGGTTCCGACGCCTCCCGAACCCGCTTGGATGAAGACCTTCTGGCCTTTCTTCAGCTTTGCCTTTTCTACCAGCGCTTGCCAGGCGGTCAGCCCCACCAGCGGGAGGGAGGCCGCTTCTTCCATGGTGATGTTGTCGGGCTTGATGGCAAGGGAAGCTTCTTTGACGGCCACGTATTCTGCGAACGTGCCGATTCGAAAATCATCCGGTCTTGAATAGACCGCATCACCCGGTTTGAACTGGCGGACTTTCGAGCCCACCCGCACGACGGTGCCAGCTACATCGTGTCCTAAAACGAAAGGTGTTTTATAGGGCAGCAGGATTTTGAATTCGCCCCCTTTGATCTTTGAATCCAAAAGGTTGACAGCGGTGGCATGCACCTGCACCAAGACTTCATCGTCGTTGATGTCTGGCTCAGGAATTTCCCTGAGATTCAGCTTTTCTTTTTTGCCATAGCGTTCGACGACATATGCCTTCATGATTTTTCCTTGGGGTTGATCTTGTGAGATCGGTTGGCGGGTGATTAAAAAGCTTCTGATAAAAAATTAATACGTCTCTGCGACCAGCGGCAACTCATTTGTTGCTTCATTTTCGTATGACGTTCATCATATTTTTTGGCGAGCAAAAAACGAAAAGATGACCCTTGGCGTTCAGGACTGCGCAGCGGTGAGGTCGGCGATTGCCGCTTCGCGCAGCGCATCCGACAGTGCCGGGTCGTCCACGGCGCGGGCCAATATCAGCGTGCCGACCATGGTGGCTGCCATGACCAGCGCGCGTTCATGCGCACTCGGCTGCCCCCAGTCCGGCGACTGGCGGGCGATGAGGTCGATCATTTCCTTGATCCGGCGCGTGGCTGCACGGCGCACCTCGGGAGACTGGCGCGGCATCTCGGAACCCAGCGCGGAGATGGGACAGCCCAGTTCGACGCTGTCGAGGTGAAGCTTGGACAAGTAAGTCTGTATGAGGGCGTTGAGTGCCTGCTCGGGCGGTACGGCGGCAATCACGTTCGCTGCCGCCGCGTTGGATTCCGCGCCTGCTCGGTCTGCGGCTTCGGCCAGCATGGCCTCGCGCGACTCGAAGTGGGCGTAGAAGGCGCCGTGGGTGAGGCCTGCTTCTTTCATGATGTCGGCTACGCCCGTGCCGGCATATCCGCTGCGCCGTATCGCGCGGGCTGCCGCGCTGACGATACGTTCATGGGAGGCCTCCTTGGCCGCGCTTCTGAGACTGGGTTGCGTTTTTCGCATGATGCGCATCATATCCATCTGAGAGAAGCGGGCCAAGCTGTTCAATGGCTATGAGAGTTCGATGGTTTGGACTATCGCAGGCGAAAAAAAGCGGCCTCGAAAGGCCGCTTTCCTGGATCGATGTCAACCGTCAATCGGGGGCATCGATCACTGGTGGGACTAAATCCGTCCCATCAGCAACAGGACGAGCAAGATGACGACCACCAGCCCGATACCGCCGCTGGGTCCATATCCCCACGACCGGCTGTGGCCCCAGGTAGGAAGCACGCCGACCAAGATCAGGATCAGGATGATGAGCAGAATGAGCGAGATAGACATTTGGCGTCCTTTGTTAGCGTTGGTAAAAGATGGGTTGATTGTTGGAGGCTGACAGAGCCGTTCCGGCAGGACCGCAACCCCAGCCCACGTAGGAGGGCTCCGATGGGCCTGCGCAAACTCTGTTCGGTTTCACAGCGATGTCTTCGCCGCTGTCCATGAATGAAAGGGCCACGCTGTGCACACTTTGGACACCAACGATCCACGCCCAGGCGCCTGCCATGACTACCTCTGTCAACAACCTCTCTTCCAATAAGCTGGGAGGAATTCCTCTTAAAACGGATACCGGGCCCGTCAAGGAGCCGGCCCTTAAAAGGTCAGACTCGCAGAAGAGCCTGAGCGGACCTGATGGCCTGCAGGGGAACAGCCAATCGAAACAGCAGTTGGACGGAAGCCTTCGTCCGCGCTCCAACATCAATGACCTGCGAAAGAACGCGCTGATCAAACAGCACAAGCAGGAGCAAACTGCCGAAGCGGCAGCTGCACGTAACAACAGCACCAGGTCGCGGGATGGAAAAGTTTCGGCCGAGGAAAAAACGTCTTTCCTGAACGCGCTCAACGGCAGCCCGCTGTTCAACAAAATGAAGGAGACAAACAGCGGCAACGAAGACGCGATCATTACGACTGCGCCCCCTTCCGGAGAACAGCTTCCTACCGAGGGAAAAGAGGTGCCTCCGAACGGTCCACCGACACCTCCTCCGCCGCCACCGTTGCCTTTCAAGCCTGGCAAGACCTCCCAGGAAGTCATCAAGTCGGACGTGGACGCGCCGCCTCTTTCGGATTCCGATAGCGATGCCGAGCTCGAACTGGATATCGATGCGCACATCAACATCGCACCAGCAGATCACGGCATTCAAGAACAAATCGAGGTGTACATGGATGGGCCGCCTCCTTCGGAGAGCGGTTCCGACAACGAGCGCGACTTGGATGTCGACGTGCACATCCATGGCGGACCAGGAGGAAATCATGGCGTCCATGAAGAACTCCAGGCTGACGAGAAGACGCAGCGGCTGATCCGAATGCAAGAACAGCAGGAGGCCAACTCGAATGCGCTCACCGAGCTGAATGTCAGGATTCAGGAACAAGCGGCCATTCGCGATGTGATTACGAAAATGGCAGAAGCGAACCGCAAGACCATCGAGGCCGCTGCCAAAGCGATGGTCGACGCGGCACCCAAATAAGCCAGCAAAAAGCTTCTCAGGCTTCGGCGGCCTCTTCGGGTTCTGCCGCGTTTATGGGGGTCCACTCGCGGCGCAACGCGCTGGTGGCAGCCACCATGTTCCGCAAAGCCGCTTCCGTTTCCGGCCACGCGCGCGTCTTCAGGCCGCAATCTGGGTTCACCCAGAGGTTTTGCACCGGCACCACTTGCGCGGCTTTTTCCAGAAGCCGGCGCATTTCCTGCACGCCGGGCACGCGCGGCGAATGGATGTCGTACACGCCGGGGCCGATTTCATTGGGGTACTGAAAATCGCCGAACCCCCGCAGCAGTTCCATGTCGGACCGGCTGGTTTCGATGGTGATCACGTCCGCATCCATCGCTGCGATCTCGGGCAGGATGTCGTTGAACTCGCTGTAGCACATGTGGGTGTGGATCTGCGTTTCGGCCCGCACGCCGGACGCGCTGATGCGGAATGCCCGCGTTGCCCAGTGCAGGTAGGGCTTCCAGCCCGCGTGGCGAAGCGGCAGGCCTTCGCGGATGGCGGGTTCGTCGATCTGGATGATGCCGATGCCTGCGCCTTCCAGTTCGTTCACCTCGTCGCGGATCGCCCAGGCGATCTGTTCGGCCGTGCGGCTGCGCGGCTGGTCGTCGCGCACGAAAGACCATTGCAAGATCGTGATGGGCCCGGTCAGCATGCCTTTCATGGGGCGTGGCGTTAGGCTTTGGGCGTAGGTGGTCCAGTCCACCGTCATCGGGCGAGGCCGGGCGACGTCGCCGAACAGGATGGGTGGCTTCACGCAGCGTGAGCCGTAGCTTTGCACCCAGCCGTTCGCGGTGAAGGCGAATCCGTCGAGCTGCTCGCCGAAGTATTCGACCATGTCGTTGCGCTCGGCTTCGCCGTGCACCAGCACGTCCAGGCCCAGCGCTTCCTGTGCACGAACGGCGCGTTCGATTTCCGCTTGCATGGCGGCGCGGTAGGTGTCGCCACAGCCTTGGCCCCGCTTGAAGGCAGCTCGTGCGGCGCGGATTTCCGGCGTCTGCGGAAATGAGCCGATGGTGGTCGTTGGCAGCAGGGGCAGTTGCAGCCGCGCGCGCTGCGCCGCTTGCCGGATGGGGAAGGGCGCCGCACGCCGGTCGGCATGGGCCGGGGCTTCGGCCAGGCGCTGTGCGACGGCAGGGCTGTGCACGCGCGGACTGGCGCGGCGGCTCGCGATGGCGGCGCGCGTTGCAGCCAGCGCGCTGGCATCGGGCTGGCCGTTGAGCGCGCCTTGCAATGTCTGCAGTTCGACAAGCTTTTCGAGGGCGAAGGCCAGCCAGGATTTCACCTCGGCATCCAGCGTGGTTTCCGCTTCAAGGCGGATGGGCACGTGCAGCAGCGAGCACGAGGGCGCGATCCACAGCGGCCCCTGGTGCTTCGCAGCGATGGCGGCCAGGCGCTCCAGTGCGTCGTCCAGGTCCGTGCGCCAGATGTTGCGGCCATCGACGATGCCGACCGACAGCACCTTGTGGCTGGGCAGCCAGTCGGTGACCGCCACCAGATCTTCCGGGGCGCGCACCGCATCCACGTGCAGTCCGGCCACCGGCAGTTGGCACGCCAGCCGCGTGTTCTCTTGCAAGGGCGAGAAATACGTAGCGAGCAGCGTCTGCGCGCCGGCCCGGTTCAATTGCCAGTAAGCGGGCTCGAAGGCGTGCCGCCAGGCGTCGGGCAGGTCCAGGCCCAGGATGGGTTCGTCGATCTGCACCCACGCCAAACCTTGGCGTTTGAGCCGTGCAAGGATCTGTTCATAAACGTCCAGCAATGCGGGCAACAGCGACAGGCGGTCGAAGCCCTCGGCCTTCTCCTTGCCCAGGTACAGAAAGCTCAACGGGCCCAGCAGCACCGCCTTGACGGGATGGCCCAGAGCCTGTGCTTCGGCAACTTCGTTGAGCAGGCGCTCGCTGCCGAGCTGAAAGGTGGTGGAGGGGGTGAACTCGGGTACCAAGTAGTGGTAATTGGTGTCGAACCACTTCGTCATCTCCAGCGCGAACTGGCTGGAATGGCTGCCAGCGCTGGCCTGCGGGGCGGGGTCAGCGCCGCAGTGGCCGGCGTGTGGGACAGCGCCGGACTGACCGCGCGCCATCTTGAAATAGCGGGCCAACTCGGCCTCGTCGCCGCTAAAGCCAAACCGCGCGGGCTCCGCGCCCAGCAGCTGGATGTGGTTCGCCACGTGGTCGTAGTAGGCGAAGTCGCCCACCGTCACGACGGCCAGGCCCGCGTCACGCTGGGCCTGCCAGTGGCGGGCACGCAGTTCGGCGCCCACGGCCTCCAGCGCGGTGGCGTCGAGTTCGCCGCGCCAATGCCTTTCCAGCGCGGTCTTGAGTTCACGGTGGGCACCCATGCGTGGGAACCCGAGCGTGTGGGTGGAGACAGGAAGTCGGGCCATGGTGCAAATCCTCTTTGAGCGATAGGTGTTGTGGTGCCTTCAAGGGCAGGGCGCCATGGTCCGGGGATTGCCTTTATTATTCAAACGAAAGTTTTATGAATTCATCTTGAGAATTTTTAATGAACCAATCGATTCTGGAGATTCGCCATCTGCGCACCCTGGCCGCGTTGCGCGACAGCGGCAGCCTGGTGCGTGCCGCGCAGCTGCTGAATCTCACGCAGTCGGCGCTGTCCCACCAGATCAAGCTGCTGGAAGACCGTTACGACGCTCCTTTGTTCGAACGCAAATCGGTGCCGCCGCAGTTCAGCGCCACCGGCACGCGGCTTCTGGCGCTGGCCGATGCGTTGCTGCCCCAGGTCGAGGCCGCCGAGCGCGACGTGGCGCGTCTGGCCATGGGTTCCGCCGGCCAGTTGCGCATCGCAGTGGAATGCCACACCTGTTTCGATTGGCTCATGCCCGCAATGGACGCTTTCCGAAGCCGTTGGCCCGAGGTGGAAATGGACATCGTCAGCGGCTTTCATGCCGATCCGGTGGGCCTGTTGCACCAGGACCGCGCGGACCTGGCCATCGTGTCCGAGGTCGATGCGGACGAAGCCGGTGTGGATTACCACGCGCTCTTCGGCTTTGAAATTCGTGCGCTCCTGGCCAACGGGCACCCGCTGACCGGCAAGCCCTGGCTGAGCGCGCAGGACTTTGCCGACCAGACCCTCATCACCTACCCGGTGCCCGACGAAATGCTGGACATCGTGCGCCAGGTGCTGCAGCCGGCTGGCATCCAGCCGCCCCGGCGCACCACCGAGCTCACCGTGGCCATGCTGCAACTGGTGGCCAGCGGCCGGGGCGTGGCGGCCCTGCCGCTCTGGGCCGTGCAGGGTTATCTGGATCGCGGTTATGTCACGGCGCGGCCCATCGGCCCCCAGGGGCTGGCGGGCCAGTTGCATGCCGCCTGCGTGCCCGCGCTGTCGGGCAGGCCGTATTTGCGCGACTTCGTCGGCGTGGTGCGGGAGACGAGCTTCGTGAGCCTCAAGGCGGTCACGCTGCTCTAAGGAAGGATTGCAGCGGCTACGCGGTGGGTGCGACGGGAGTCGGTGCGTATTTGTCGCCCACCTGTTCTCGCAGCGGGTGCGTGTCGTAAACGATGTGCATGTCCCGGATGCGGGCGCTGCCTGGGTCGAAGCTGAACACGTCGACGCAGGTGAAGGTCACTTCCCGGCCATCGCTCAAGGTCCAGTCGTACCGGAAATAGGCTGCGACGCGCGTCGTGTCGCTGCCTCCCGGGGCGACCGAAGTGAAAAGGTCCAGCACCGTGATCACGCTGCCGTTCGACGCTTGCGAGAGCTTCTTGAAAAAGTCGCGGGCCACCATGGTTCCGAGAAACGGCGAATGCACGAGTCCGTCGTCTTCGAAGCAGGCGATCAACCCCTCGGTATCGCTGGCGTGAAGGTGGCGCAGGTAGGTTTTGACGGTGTCGAGTGGGCGCGTGGTCATGCAATGTCCTCAGCTAGGAGCGGTTCAGGAATTGCCCCTAGCTTGGAGGCACCGGCGCAGTCCGGCAAGCGACAATGGCTGCCCATACATAAAGGCGGCTTATGTATCTACGGCATCTGCTATACCTTCAATCGGTCATAGAGCACGGGTCTTTCGCCCTTGCGGCGCGGGCCTGTGGCGTCTCGCAGCCCGCGATCAGCCAGGGCATGAAATCGTTGCAACTGCACTTCGCCGCGCCTCTGATGACCCGTGTGGGGCGCCGGTACGTGCCCACCGAACTGGCGCGATCGGTGGCGGCGCAGTCGTCTTCGCTGGGCGAGCGCATGGACGCACTGGCTTTGAAGACCCCACGCCCGCCGAACCGCAAATTGCTGCGGATCGGCCTGACACCCTCCGCGGCGTTGGTCTGGGGTCCGGCGCTGTATGCGCACTGGTGCCTGCCGAATCCAGGGCGCAGTCTCGACATGGCGACGGCGGACGAAGGCACGCTGCTCACGGGACTGCTGCAAGGGCGGTTCGATGCCGTCATCGCACCCAGGCCGCGCAAATTCACGCACCCCGACGTGGTCGAGCGCCTGCTTTACGAACTTCAGCCGCAAATCTATGCCCGCCGAGGCCACCCCCTTGAACGAGCCCGCACGCTGGCAGAACTGGAAGGCGCCGCGTGGACTTGCGTCGGGCCCAGTGTCAAAGGCCCGGTCGATGTGCTGACCGAGGCGCATCGCGTGCGCCGCATGCCGCTGCCCCGGATCGCGGTGCGCTGTCCTGATTTCGCCAGCATGCTCCATCTGGTGGGCCAATCCGATCTGCTGGCCGTCGTGCCCCATCCGGCCTTGCTCGGCGCGGCGGCGGCACACGTCACAGACCTTCGATTGGCCGAGGCCTTGCCGCGTTATGGCATGTCGTTTTTCGAACTGCGCAGCCACCGATCTCGCATCGATCTGAACTGGATTGCTCGGGATCCATCGTTGGAGCAGGCCCTCGGATGATTCAGACATTGCAGAAAATCGCGGCGTTTGAAATCGCCGTTGCAGCAGCCCATAATGCTTTTTCCATCTTCCTAGCCACTCGCTTCACCATGCATTCTTCGCAGACCGCTCCGTCTTTCGTGCGTCCTTTGATCGCATCCCTGTCTTTGGTTTTCGCCGCCACGCTGGCCCAGGCCGCACCGGTGGCCGATGTCCACGCCCTGGCGCAGAAGGAGCAGCAACCGTTGCTCGATACATTGCGTGATCTGGTGCACATCGAGTCGGGCAGCAAGGACATCGAAGGCTTGAACCAGATCGCCGAGCGGATCGCCCAGCAGTTGAAGGCGCAGGGCGGCCAAGTCCAAATCCTGCAGCCCACCGAGATCTATCGCCTGGACGACACCCCCGTGAAGGTCGGGCCGGTGGTGCATGCCGAGTTCAAAGGCACCGGCACCAAAAAGATCCTTTTCATCGCCCACATGGACACCGTCTACCTGAAGGGCATGCTGAAAGATCAGCCGTTTCGCATCGACGGCGGCAAGGCGTATGGCCTCGGCATCGCGGACGACAAGCAGGGCGTGGCGACCATTCTTCACACCGTCGGCATGCTGCAGAAACTGGGCTTCAAGGAATACGGCACGCTCACCGTGCTGATCAACGGCGACGAAGAAATCAGCTCGCCCGGCGCACGCAGCACCATAACCCGCATCGCGGCCGATCAGGACGCGGTGTTCTCGTTCGAAGGCGGCGGCACCGACGGCAGCCTGCGGCTGGCCACCAGCGGCATCGGCGCGGCGTACCTCACGGTGCAGGGCCGGGCTTCGCATGCTGGAGCGGCACCCGAGAAGGGCGCGAATGCGCTTTACGAGCTGTCGCATCAGTTGCTGCAACTCAAAGACCTGTCCAAGCCCGAGCAGGGCCTGAAGCTGAACTGGACCGTGTCCCAGGCAGGCACCAACCGCAACGTGATTCCCGCCGAGGCCACGGCCCAGGCGGATGCCCGCGCCCTGCGCGTGGCCGATTTCGAGGCGCTGGAAAAAGACCTGCAGGAGAAGGTGCAGACCAAGCTGCTGCCCGACTCCAAGGTGTCGATGAAGTTCGAAGTGCGCCGCCCTCCGCTGGAAGCCACCGAGGCATCGCGCCGCGTGGCCGGCTACGGCAAGGTGATCTATCAGGAACTGGGCCTGCCGCTCAACGTGGTCGACAAGGCCACGGGCGGCGGCACCGACGCCGCCTTCGCGGCGCTCAAGACGCGCGGCGCTGTCGTGGAAGGCATGGGGCTGTCGGGCTACGGGGCGCATTCCAACAATGCCGAATACGTGCAGATCGACACCATCGTGCCCCGGCTGTACCTGGCCACGCGCATGGTCATGGACATCTCGCGCGGTGTGCTGAAGTAAGTCCGACGCGGCGTTCAAGTGGCAAAGGGTGGCAACGCGACCTGAGGTTGTCACACCTTCCATAAGCACGGAAAAATATACAGATTGCACGATGGTGAGCCTGCAATATCGATATATATCTGTGCATATGCAGCCGCAACCCACGCCTCAGATCCATGCGAACGGCCAATGGCATGACGCTGCCAGCGTCACGCTGCAGGATGATGCAGATGCTGGCTGGCGCCGGGTGGTCGACGCCGTTGCCGCCGAGGGCGGACTGCCCCGCGCCCGGCTCGCCGCGGGCTTGCAGGCGCTGATCGCTCCCATGGAAGACGTATTGCGCGACGGCGGCGGCTTCGGCCTGGAAGACGACGTTCACCGCTTCCTGCAACCCGCCATCACCGCACAGCTGCAGGCACTGCAGGCCCTCTGATCGCACACCGCCATGGACAAGCGCTACACCCCCCTCCCGCTGGCGCAGCAGCTGCTGCTGCGCCGCCAGGCCGTGCAGGATTTGCTGGACCACCCGGAGTGGACGCTGCGCGAATCGATCCGCCACCTGCGCAGCACGCTGCGCCTGACGTCGGCCGAACTGGCGCGCCTGGCGGGCATCTCGCACCGGGCGTTGCAAGACATCGAGCAAGGCAGAAGCCCCGGCACGGTGCAGACCATGAACCGCGTCCTGGGCGTGCTCGGCCTGCGGCTGGGCGTGGTGCGTGCGCCCGTGGCGGACGATGGGGTAGGTGCCTCGCCAGAGCAATAGCATGGCGGTGGGGAAGATGCGGATGCTATTTAGTCCGCCCTGAACAATCTGCAAGCCCTTGATCTGACACGTAGTTCTGCTGATGGATGGGCGCAGGATTTGCAAGGTATGGTTGTTCCAGTACCTGTTTTCTTGCAAATTTCTCCGAGGAGTTCCATGGGTCCGAAGCCTTCGCTGCCTCAGTCCGGTGAGTTGTTTCGCCCACGGCTGGACGAGCAGCTCAACATGAAGCACCCGCTGGTCCGTTTGGCTGCGCTGATCGACTGGGCCGAGATCGAGCGCACGTTCGTGGTCTCGTTCACTTCCTGGCGGGGCCGGCCCGCATTGCCACCTCGTCTGATCGCCGGGTTGCTGTACCTGCAGCACACCTTCGATGCC
>NZ_FMZC01000035.1 GCF_900102625.1 Paracidovorax valerianellae | reverse complement strand
AGGAGGGCGCTGCCTGCGGCGCAGTTCGGGGCCAGCGAAGGCTATGAAGCGCCACAGGGGGAGATCGAGGAGGCGCTGGCCGCCATCTGGGCCGAAGTGCTGGGCCTGGAACGCGTTGGGCGACATGACCAGTTTTTCGAACTGGGTGGAGATTCGATCCTCAGTCTCAAGGTCTGTGCCCGGGCGCGTGCGCAAGGCATTCCTTTGGGACCACGGCAGGTGTTCGAGCATCAACGACTGTCATTCCTCGCCCAGGCGGTCGCCGCTGCACAGGCCGAATCCGCAACCGTGGACGACGAGCGTTCTCGCATTACCGTGCTGAGTGCGGATGAGCGCAGTGGACCTGTCGCGCTGTCGCACGCTCAGTTGCGGCAATGGTTCCTTTGGCAATTGGACCCGCAGAGCACGGCTTATCACATCAGCGGTGCGCTGCAATGTCACGGAACGCTGGACACAGACGCACTGCGCGCCAGCTTTGCCGATCTGATCGAACGGCACGAGGCCTTGCGCACCGTCTTCCGTGCTCGCCCCGACGGTACCGCCGAACAGGTGATCCAGCCCAACGCGCCGCTCGCGCTGCAGGTGACGGACCTGCGCAGCCTTGCCTTGCTGGAGCAACCCCACCGCGCAAGGGAAGAGGCACGGCGCATCAGTCAAACCCCTTTCGATCTCACTTCGGGGCCTTTGCTTCGGGTCGGGTTGATCCGCTTGGCAGAGCGCGAGCACTGGCTGGTCGTGGCCATGCACCATATCGTCTCTGACGGCTGGTCCATGCAGGTACTGGTGGACGAGTTTGTGGCGCGTTACCAAGCGCGGCTGCAAGGCCGGTCACTCGCGCAGCCACCGCTGCCCATCCAGTACGCAGACTATGCCGCCTGGCAGCGGAAGTGGCTGGAGGCGGGCGAAAAGGAACGCCAGCTTGCCTACTGGACACAGCAACTGGGCCGCGACCACCCGGTGCTGCAGTTGCCCACCGATGGAGCGCGGCGTGCGGAGGGACAGTACCGGGCCGCTTTGTGCGAAATGGAGCTTGCCCCTTCGCTGGTCAGCGCTCTCCAGCGCCGTGCGCGATCACAGGACGCCACGTTGTTCATGGCCTTGCTGGCGGGTTTCCAGACACTGCTGCACCGCTACACCGGCTTGCAGGACATTCGGGTCGGTGTCCCGATTGCCAACCGCGACCGGGTCGAAACACAAGGGCTGATCGGCTTCTTCGTGAACACCCAAGTGCTGCGCGGGCAATTCGATGGCCGTACCGCAATGGGAGATGTGCTCGGGGCCGCCAAGCGTGCAGCGAATGGCGCGCAGGCCAATCAAGACTTGCCGTTCGAGCAACTGGTGGAAGTGCTGCAGCCGGATCGCAGCCTGGGTGTAAGCCCTTTGTTCCAAGTGCTTTTCAACCATCAGCGCAATGGCCTGGGCGCCTTGCGGAATCTGCCTGGCTTGGTGCTGAAAGACCAACCGTTGCCGGACGGCACGGCGCAGTTTGAATTGGCGCTCAGCACCACGGAGGAGTCAGATGGGCGAGTGCGGATGCAGTGGACGTATGCGGCGGAGCTGTTCAACCCCGAGACGATGGAGCGGATGGCGGGGCACTACGTAGCGCTCCTGCAGGCCCTGGCCGAGCACCCCGAGCAGCTGGTAGGGGAAGTACCCCTGCTGGGTCAAGCCGAGCAGGGGCAGCTGGCGGCCTGGGGTGACAACCGCCAGGGCCATGGCGCACCCGTGCCCGTACACGAGCTGTTCGAGCGCCAGGCGCTGGCGCAGCCGCAAGCCCCTGCGCTGGTGTTCGGCGAAGAACACCTGAGCTACGGCGAGCTCAACGCCCGGGCCAACCGTCTGGCGCACCGGCTGGTGCGGCTGGGCGTGCGGCCTGAGACACGGGTGGGCATTCTGGTGGAGCGCAGCACCGAGATGGTGGTGGGCCTGCTGGGCATCTTGAAGGCAGGGGGCGCCTACGTGCCCCTGGATCCGGAATACCCGCCAGAGCGGCTGGCGTACATGGTGCAGGACAGCGGCATCAGACTGCTGCTCACGCAAAGCCACCTGAGCGGAGCGATCCCCCCAGCATCCGGGCTGGACATCCTGGCGCTGGACTCACTGCAACTGAGCGACGAGCCAGAGCACGACCCGAAGGTGCCGCTGCATGCGGAGAACCTGGCCTACGTCATCTACATTGGTTTATTAGGCGCCGCCAATCGGCATTCCGCGTTGCACAACCGGCTTGCGTGGATGCAACAGGCCTATGCACTGGACGCTCACGACACCGTGCTGCAGAAAACGCCGTTCGGCTTTGACGTGTCGGTGTGGGAGTTCTTCTGGCCTTTGATGCAGGGCGCGCGATTGGTGCTGGCTGCCTCGGGCGATCACCGCGAGCCGGCCCGGCTGGCGGCGCTCATCCAGCGCCACGCGGTGAGCACGGTGCATTTCGTGCCCTCGATGCTCCAGGCATTCCTTACCCACGAAAGCGCTACCGCCTGCACCAGCCTTCGGCGCATCGTGTGCAGCGGAGAGGCGTTGCCTGCCGCTACACAGAACGCTGCCTTGCGACAGTGGCCGCAAGCCTCTCTGTACAACCTGTATGGACCGACCGAAGCGGCGATCGACGTCACGCAGTGGCAATGCCGGGATGACGGTCGCACGCAAGTGCCGATCGGGCGGCCCATCTCGGCCACGCAGGCCCTGGTGCTCGATGGCCAGCTGAACCCGGTGCCCCTGGGCGTAGCGGGAGAGCTGTACCTGGGCGGCATCAGCCTGGCGCGAGGCTACCTGGGGCGTGCAGGGCTGACAGCCGAGCGCTTCATTGCGGGCAGCGAAGGCCAGAGGCTGTACCGAACGGGAGACCTGGTGCGCTGGAACACCGAAGGGCAACTGGAGTACCTGGGTCGTTTGGACCACCAGGTGAAGATCCGAGGCTTGCGGATCGAGCTGGGGGAGATCGAGGCGCAACTGCTGGCGCAGCCCGAAGTGCGGGAGGCGGTGGTGGTGGAGCAGGGTGGGCGGCTGGTGGCGTACGTGGCGCTGACGGCAACACTGAACGGATCCCGTCCGATCGATGCGGCGTGGCTGCGCGAGCGGCTGGGCAAGGCCTTGCCGGACTACATGGTGCCGGCTGCGGCCGTGGTGCTGCAGCGGTTGCCGCTGAACGCCAACGGCAAGGTGGACAGGAGGGCGCTGCCTGCGGCGCAGTTCGGGGCCAGCGAAGGCTATGAAGCGCCACAGGGGGAGATCGAGGAGGCGCTGGCCGCCATCTGGGCCGAGGTGCTGGGCCTGGAACGCGTTGGGCGCAATGACCAGTTCTTCGAATTGGGCGGCCACTCGCTGCTGTCCACCCGGCTGGTCGCCCGCGTGCAGGACTTGATACACACCGAACTCACGCTCCGACAGGTCTTCCAGTTCCCCGTGCTGCGTGACATGGCCGCACTGCTTGTGCCATCGCAAAACCAGCGGCCCGCCGCGCAGGCCTTGTCGGACATCGACGCCTTGATTGACAGCCTGGAGACCCTTTGATGGAAACCATCGCCACCCGTCGCATCGCCGAGCGCTTTTCCCGGCTGACTGCCGAGCAACGCCGCGTGGTCTATCAAAAAATCCGCGCCGAGGGACTGAACCCGAGCCAGTTCCCCATCCTGCCCCGGGATGCGGCATTGCAGGAGCGCTCCCCGCTGTCGTACGCCCAGCTTCGCCAATGGTTTCTCTGGCAGATGGACCTTCAGAGCACGGCGTATCACATCAGCGCCGCGCTGAGGCTGCGCGGTCCGCTGGACTCGGCCGCTGTCCAGACCAGCTTTATCGCCTTGGTGCAGCGCCATGAGGCACTGCGAACCGTATTCCGCACGGCTGCCGATGGCGAAGTCGAGCAGGTGATCGGTTCCACCCCACTGTTTCACTGGAGCCTGACCGATCTGTCGAACGAGTCCGTGCGCAACCGGGAAGATGCGGCCCATGCTGAGGCTCAGCGCCTTTGCGATACCCCGTTCGACCTCACTGTTGGACCACTGCTGCGTGTGGGATTGATTCGCCTGGCAGATGACGAGCATGTGCTGGTCGTCGTGATGCACCACATCGTGTCCGACGGGGCGTCGCTGCAGGTGATCGTGGACGAGTTCGTTGAGCATTACCGAGCCTGCCTTGCCGGAGAGCCCTCCACTGCAGGCGCATTGCCGGTTCAATATGCCGATTACGCCGCCTGGCAGAAGCACTGGCTGGAAGCGGGTGAAATGGAGCGGCAACTGGCCTACTGGACGCAGCAGCTCGGCGACGAGCAGCCGGTGTTGCAACTGCCAGCAGACCACGCCCGGCGGGCCGACGGCCGGTATCGCACCGCCCGCCACGCGGTCGAGCTGGTGCCGAACATTGCGCTTGGCGTGCAACGCTGCGCTCAGGCCTGTTCCTGCACGCCCTTCATGGTATTGCTGGCGGCATGGCAGATTCTTTTGCAGCGGTGGACCGGTCAGGACGACATCCGGGTCGGCGTGCCGCTGGCCAATCGCAGTCGCCTGGAGACCGAAGGCATCGTCGGCTTTTTCGTGAACACGCTGGTGCTGCGCGCCAGGCTGGATGACCGCGCCAGCCTGCGGTCCGTGTTGGCCGATGTCAAAGAGGCTTCGCTGGGTGCGCAATTGCACCAGGACCTTCCTTTTGAGCAACTGGTTCACGCGCTGGCTGGCGACCGCAGCCTGGACCACCCTCCGCTGTTCCAGGTGATGTTCAACCACCAGCGCGGTGATTTCGATGCGCTGTCGCAGCTGCCCGGTCTTTCATTGCAAACCTTTGAGCTGGGAGGTCAGGCGGCGCAGTTCGAGTTGACCCTGGACGTGCGCGAGCATGCAGACGGCCGTATTCACGCAGCGTTCAACTACGCAGCCGAGTTGTTCGACCATGAAACCATTGAAGGCATTGCTGGCCACTACCAGGCGGTTTTGCGCGCGTTGGTGCAAACGCCCGAGCAGACCGTAGGCGAGTTGGACCTGTTGACCGATCTCGAAAAAAAGCGACTGCAAGGGTGGGGCGCTCCCTCGCTGTCGCCCCTGCCAGATGCACAGCCTGTGCTGTCCCTGCACCAGCGCGTGGAGCACCAGGCGCAGCAGCGCCCCGACGCTACGGCCCTGGTGCTGGGCGAGCAGCACATGAGCTACGGCGAACTCAACCGCCAGGCCAACCGGCTGGCCCGCTACCTC
>NZ_FMZC01000002.1:273989-573506 GCF_900102625.1 Paracidovorax valerianellae | reverse complement strand
GTGCCCTGCACGGTCGCCAGCGGCACGAAGCTGCCCGGCTCGTAGATGAACAGGCTGTTGTTGCCCCCGCGCTGGCTGTTGACCATGAGGTCGCCATCCCACAGATAGCGCGTGGTGCCGAAGGCATCGGCCTTGGCCACCCGCCGGCCCAACGCATCGTAGGCGTAGCGGGTTGCCAGGGTCACCCCGTGGCGCGTCGTGGTGGCCTCGACCAGTTGATGGTCTGCATTCCAACGAAGTTCGGTGATCTCCTGATGGCCTGCACGCTGGTTGCCCCGGGTGCGCTTCGTCACGTTGCCATGCACGTCGTATTCGAAGTGCAGGTCCTGATAGAACCGCAGGCGGTTGTCCTGGAGGGCGCCCAGTCCCTGCGATGCTCCCTGTTCCGATCGGTCTTCCTGCTGACGCTGCATCTGCGCCTGGCTGGCATCCAGCAAGTTGCCGGCCGGGTCGAAGGCGAACAACTCCCTGGGCAGGTATCCGCCCTCGCTGCCTTGGCCGGGCAGGGCGGCGAGGATGCGGCCCACCGGGTCATAGCGGAAGTCCTGCCGGCCGCGCAGCGTGTCGGCCCGGGCGATGAGCTGGCCCATGGCGTCGTAGGCGTAGGCGCGCTCCAGTACTGGCCCGGCTGCGGGCTGGCCCCGCGTGGTGACGGCGGCAGCCGAGGGTGAGCCCGCGCTCGTGGACATCGCTGCCCGGTGGCGCACCAGCCGCCCGGCCGGGTCGTAGTCGTACTGGCTTTGCAGCGCCCCCTGGCTGCGCTGCGTTTCGCGGTGCAGCGCATCGCGCTCGATGTCGGCGATGACGGCGCGGGTGCCTGCCGAGCCAGCACCGGCCTGCGCAGGCTCGGTCAGCCCGATCTGATGCAGGTGGCCCGAGCCGTAATGCAGCCAGTCGAGCGCCCGACCATCGGGCAGGGTGGTGCGGGTGCGGTGGCCCAGCTCGTCGTACTGGTGCGACAGCGTGCGCTCCAAGGGGTCTGCCTTGGCCGCTCCAGCGTCCGGCTCCCAGGGCTTGAGGGTTTGAACCTCCTGCAGGATATGCCCGACCGGGTCGTAGCGCCAGGTGATCTGCGCGGCCGGGTTGGTGGCCGCCGTCAGCCGGCCCAGCGGGTCGTAGGCGTAGGTGGTGTCTTGTGCCGCACCATTGCCCTGGCCATCGCCCCGCGCCCGTTTGCCGACCAGCCGCCCCAGCACATCGCGCTCCAGGTGCGTGACCTTGCCCGGCCCGGCATCGCTGCCCCCGGCCTCGATCACATGGGTCAACTCGCCCGCGGCGTTGTACCCATAGCGCTGGTGGCGGCCATCGAAGCCGATCTCGTCGGTGAGGCGGTCGGCCGCATCGTAGGCAAAGCGCGTCTGCGCGCGGTTCTCGTTGTCCAGGGCGATCAGCCGCTCGGCGCGGTCGTAGTGGTAGCGCAGCACGCCGCCGCGCGCATCGGTGCGCTCGGCCGGCTGTCCCGAGCCGTGGTATCGGTAGCGCGTGGTGCCGGCCAGCGGATCGGTATAGGCCAGCAACTGGCCCTCGCCGCCCCACTCGTAGCGGTGGGTGGCCCCGGTGGGCTCGACCACCTCGCGCAGGCGACCGAGGGCATCGTGGTCGTAGCGTGTAGCCTGCCCCAGGGCATCGATGCTGGCGGCCAGGTGGCCCAGCGCGTCGTAGGCGTAGCGGCTGGTGTGGCCCGAGCAGTCGGTGTAGGCCACCAACTGGGCGGCGGCATCCCACTGCAGGCGCCGGGTGCGCCCGGCGGCATCGGTCACCGCCACGGGCAGGCCCCGGCTGTCGTAGTCGGTGCGGGTGGTGCGGCCCAGCGGGTCGGTGGAGCGGATGCGGTTGCCGCGCGCGTCGTAGGCGTGGGTCCAGGTTTGGCCCAGGGCGTCGGTCACGCGCACGGGGCGGTCTTGCTCACCGCCTTGCACGCCGTACTCGATGCGTGTGGCGTTGCCGGCGGCATCCAGGTGCAGCGTGAGATTGCCCCGGCGGTCGAACACGGTGCGCGTCTCGCGGCCCAGGGCATCCACGGCCGCCTCGGGGTGGCCGTTGGCATCGAAGGGCGTGCGGCTCACGTGCCCCAGCGCATCGCGCACGGCCACGATGTCGCGCCGCTCGTCGAAGGCAAACCCGAGGGTGCGGCCCAACGCGTCGTGCATCCAGGTGCGGTGCCGCTCGTAGGTGAACTGCTGCGCTGCGCCGCTGTCTAGGTTGTGCGACAGGGTGACGCGGCCTTGGGGGCTGGGCTCGTCGTACTCGTTGCGGTGGCGCGCGCCGCCCGCCAGCGTGTAGCCCACCAACAGATGGTGGCTCCACTCGAAGCGGCGCACCTGGCCCTCGGCATTGGTGTGGGCCACGAGGTTGGGCGGGGCTTGCTCACTGCGCGGGTCTTTTGCGTCGGGGGCGTAGTCATAGCGCGCCAGCAGGGTTTCCTGGCCATGCGCATGCACGGCGTGGACCGTCTCCAATTGACCTTGCGGGTTCCACCCCAATTGCAGCCAGCGGCCCGCACTGTCGGTGATGCGGCGGGGTCTGGGAGGTATGCCAAAGGGATCGAATCCGGCGGCGGCGCCGCTCTGATCGCGCTGATTCCCGGCGTGTGCCGGGCGTTCCGTGAGGTCGCTCGCCTCGAAGTGCAGTTGAAGGCGGTTGCCGTTGCGGTCGGTGAGCGCTTGCAGGGGCAGCCGCCACTGGCCCGCTGCCTGTCGCACGAAGTGGTGCGTTCGCCCGTCGGTGTGAACCAGCTGCCAGGTGTGCGGGCCGGTGCGGCGCACGGTGAATTGCTCGTAGGCGTCGAAGTGTTCCTGCCCTTCGGCCAGCAGCGGCAGGCGCACCGCGCGCCCCTGGGCATCGTGGTACAGCAATTGGTCGGCCTGCAGCCACAGTTCAGTGGCCAGTGGATGGCTCCAGCCCTGGCCGAACCAGCCGTCGGTGCGTGCGTCGCCGCTGCGGTACTGGCGTATCCAGGCCAGAGCGATGGGGCCGGAGAGGCGCAGGTCGGTCTGCGTCAGGGACTTCTCGCCGGTGGCGATCACGACCGGTTGTTTGCTGGCGCAAGGGCACTGGGTGGGCTTGTCCGCCTCTTTCTTCGAGGTTTCGACCTTGGCCTTGTCGTTCTCTTTCTTCTTGGCTTCGCGCGAGATCTTGCGTTTGGCCAGCAGCGAGGCAACCAGGTTGGCCCCGCCGCCGGCCAGGAACCGAACGCCGCGCTTGGCCAGCGCGCGCTGCTCCTCGGCGCTCAGATCAGGCCGCGACAGCTCGGCGATCAAGGCGCCCAGTTCTTCCTTGAGCGCGCCCGCCGTCTGGGCGGTCGCATTCACCCGCTGGCCCACGCGAGCGGCGGTGGCAGTCCCTGTCGCCAGGGCGCCAGCGCCGGAACCGCCCAGCGTGGCAGGGGTGGCGGCTGTGAGTACGGCGGTAGCGGCGGCCAGGCCGCCGTCGATAGCCAGCTCTTTGAGCGTGTCCATCGTGAAGAGAGCCTTGGCAGCCTCCAGGACCTCTTCGCCGGCCTCGTCCGCCATCTCGCCACCCAACTGGCCATCGAGTTGGCCCGCGATGCCCTTGACGTTCCTGGCAATGTTCTCCAGCGTCGGAAACTGGCGAAATATCGCTGTGGTGCCCACCTCGGTCAGGTGGCGCACCGTCTGCTTGGCTTCGATCCAGACCTGCTTGCCCCAATCGCCGGTGAAGATCCCCGGTCCGTCGCGGACCTCTGTGATCACTCCGCCCTTGTCGGACACCTGTGGTGCGTGCTGGCCGTTCATGAGCGCGCTCTCGGCCGTGGCCACATCGGTGCCCGAGTGAAAGGTGGAGCCTGCGGGGTTGCCGATGGACCCGCTGTCGTTGCGGTAGGGCGCGGTGCCCGGCTTGTCCTTTTTGCGCAGGAAGACGAAGTCATCCGGCTTGTTCACCTTGCCGGCCGCCGCTTGCGACACCACTTCTTTACCGTCGATATAGACCTTGCCCACGCTGTGCTTCCCTTGAATTGTCTGGCCGTGCCGTTTTGATGTCGTGTTGCTGTCGGGTGGTCGTCAGTCGCTTGCGCCGCATGCCAGTGCGCTGGCGCTGCAGCGCCCTGAGATGTCTTGCGTGGTGCAAAGCGCCTGGCCGATGTGGGCCAGGCCGTGTTGGTGCAATCCCTGTGCGAGCGCCCATTGCACGGCACCCCAGGCGGCGCCCACTTGCCCCAGAAGCTCTGCCGGCTGAAGCGGTTCGGCGCTCCAATGCGCGTTGGCCATGGCCGCCATGCGGGCCAGGGCTGCGGTTTCGTCCTCCAGACGCCAGCGGCTGCCATCGCTGTCGCTCAGATGGCGATCCATCTGATCGCTGCGCAGGCCGGCGGCGCCGAGCGCGCCTTCGATGGCCTGTTGCAATGCGCGGCCGTCGCCCTGCCAGTCGCTGGGCCAGCGCGGGGACGGCACTGGCGCATCGCTGATGCAGGGCGCGTGCAGCGCCAGGGCTTTGCGCCCCACCGCCTGCAACCCCGCCGATGGTCGCAAGAGCAGGCAGGCGGCCGCCTCGCCTGGCACCCAGCCGCTGCCGTGGTCACGGTCGTAGATGCGGCCTGCCCGATGGTCGCGCAGCAGGATGTCCCGGTCGCAAAGCGAGTCCGCAGCGACGAGGACGATTTGCGCGGGTGGCAGATCGTGGCCGAGCGCCCGGAAGGTGCGGGCCAGAGCGATATGGCAGGTCTCCGCGCCGCCCGAAAAGGCATGCACGGCCAGCACGGGCAGCCCGGCACGTCGGCATTGCGCGCCGAACGCATCGATGGCCCCTTGCAGTGGATCAGGGGCATCAGGCTGCCCTGCCGCCGGCGATGCGCTGTTCTGGGCGGCGGTAGTGACCATCCAGTCGGGCAGGGCCAGCAGGTACAGCGTCGGGACGAGCGGCAGCGCCTGGAGCCAGGTTGCCATGGGGCTCCAGGCGGCGCGCAGGAGCTCTCGCAGGCGTGCGGGGCCTCGCAATTCACCTGCGACGTCGCGCGCGGGAGCGGTCAGCAGCTTGGTGCCATCCACTTCTGCGTAACGGAAGTGCTTGCGCCGTGCAGTGAAGGCCGCCACGCTGGTCAGCCAGTCGTCTCCCAGGCTGGTGACCAGTGTGGCGTGCTCGATCTTCAGAACGGGGCGGGGGCTGTGGAGGGGCATTGGACGGGGGCAGGGCGGGAAAGGGTTGCGGTGTGGCCGCCTCAGGCGTTGGAGGCGCGCACGGTGATGGCCCCAGAGGGCGGCAGGAGGCCGCGCCAGACGATGGCGAATCGGCCCTCTTGCGGGGCCACGACACAGGTGTCCGCCACCAGTGGGAGGGCGGATTGGCGGCCCACGGTGGCCTGGGGGCGAACACTGGGCCAGATGACCCGCGTGAGGCCTTCGGGAGTGAACTGGTGCAGGGCGATGGTGTCGCCCGGGGCCGGCGCGCGGCTCCATTGCAAGCGAGGTTCGGCCTGGTTGTGGAACAGCGGGTGAAAGTCTTGGGGCCTGCGGGGCGCTCGCTCGCGCTGCCATGGCAGGTCTCTCGTGCCCATGTGGGACAGGCGGAATGCGGCGTTTTCCGGCCAGGGGCCGAAGCCTGCGGCCATGGGATAGCGGGTGAGATCGGTGACCGGGTGGTCGGGATGCTCGACCCACGGCAGCGCGACGCGCTCGATGGCTGCGCCGCTGTGCCCTGCCGCGCTGCCCATGCCCTGGGGGTTGTAGAGCGTTTCACCGCCATGGCTTTCCCCGCCGAAGGCAAAGCAAGGATGCACGGGGACTCGGCGTACCGCGGCCAGGTAATCGCCGGGCATTCCGCCTCCACCCTGGAGCAACGTCTTGCGCCAGAAACGGGGCGCGCAAAGCGTGAGGCCCACGATCTGGGCTCCATGTGCTACGGCGGCCATGAACCGATGCTCGGCCTTCCCAGCCGCCGCATGGGCATAGCCGCTGACGATGAGATCGAAGCGGGGCTTGGGCGGCACGGCGTCCGATGGCATCCAGTCGATTTCTTGCGCTGCGCGTTCACCGAGCGCTTCGCGCTGCGCGGGTTCCAGGTCCAGCTCACCGATGGGCAGGGCGAGGGCCCGGTCATGCAGGCCCAACATGCCCGGTCCATCGGCCAAACGGTCAGCCCGGTCCAGTTCCCAGATGCCTTTGACCACCAGCAGCCGGGCAGTAAGGCCTTGATCGTCCACATGGGGATACACGGCTGCGGCGAACGGGGTCAGATTGAACAGGTCGGCCATGTTCAACGGGCTTCGGCGTGAGCCTCGCCGAGCCATTCGGACAGCCCGATCACGTGCATCTGGTGGCGCGTGCTGGCATAGGCCGAAAGGCTCGCGCCCACAGGCCGGTGGGCTTGTACCGATTGCTCGATGTAGAGCGCCTGCCGCATCAGGGAGCCGAGTTGCTGCACCGGGGGCAGCAGGGCGACTCCTCCGGCTTCCTGGGATCGCACGGCGCGGCCGAAACGGAGGCGACGATGGTGGGCAGGGTCGGGCTCGGCCAGCATCAAGCCGGCCTCCCAGGCGCAGGTCTTGGCCTCGTTGGTGACGGCAATGTGCGCGTCACGGAATACCTGCAGCACGCGCAGACGCAGGGCCTTTTCGCGCTCTTCGGGCGAGACATCGGTGGTGCGCACCTGCATCGGTACGTTGCCCAGCAGAACCGTCAATGCGTCCATTTGAGGTGCAGTGGCTGGCCCTGGTTGGGCTGTCACTTCGCGGGCCACAGCGATGAGTGTTTGTGGAAAGCCGGCCAGGGCCAGCACCTGCAGACGCAGGTCCGGGGCCATGGCCGCGCGCTCGTCGGCCTGCTGATGGGCTTGAACAGGGTCGCAAAGAGTGGCCAGGCACCATCCCAGACGCTGCAATGCGGGGTGCGGCATGCTCGCGCATCGCAAATAGCCCTCTGCTTGTGCCAAGTCCAGACGGCCGCTCGCGGCGATGAGGCGCAGCGCGTGCAGCAGATCCTCGGCCGTGCCGCTGCCGCGCCGCTGGATGCGCGCCGCGAGATCATCGGGTGGCTGTCCCAGGCGGCACAAAGCCAGTTCGCTTGCGCGCAGTAACTGGCCTTCGTTTGCCGTGGCAGCGATGGGCACGATCAAAGGAAGGCACGTCTGCATGCCGCATCGCCCCGCCAGTTCAACACCGAGCGAGCAGGCCGGCTCATGGGTGCTGCGCAGCAGTGCATCCACACGTGCCGGATGGCGTGCGGCGCTGGCCCGGTCCAGAGGGTAGAACCACCATGCGTCACGCAATGCGGTGCGGTGGGTTGCGCCAAAGCGCTCGAACCATCGCACCAGCATTTCATCATCGGCTTGCGGCGTTGCCGCCTGCACTGCGCAGGCGGCGGCCACGTGGATCAGTGCGTCGGTGGTCGGCGCGTGATCAGACGCTGCAATGGCTTGCTCGGCCGCCTGGATCGCATCCTGGCCGAAGACCGACAGCGCGCGCAGGTTGCGATCGATCTTGTCGTCCACGGTTTGCAGCGCGAGCAGGCGAAAGTCCATGGCCGCAGTGATGTGAAGGCGGCGCCTTCGCGCCCGCGCGGTGTCTTCCAGAAGCTCGGTAATGAGTGATTCGCGGCAGGGCATGAATGTGTAGCGCGGCTCAATTCAGGTCGATGGATGCGCCTTCGATCTGATAAGGACCGATGGCGGACTGCGTGATGGCCTGGGCGTGCAGCGCAACGTTGCCCTGCGCGGTGAAGCGCAGCACGGCCTCACCGCAGCGAATTTCCACCGAACCGAGGGCTTGCAGATTCAATTGCTTTGCCTGGATGTTGAGCGTGCCGGTTGCCGGGTCGAAGCCGATGGCTGCCTCCATGCGCTCGCCCGTAGCCATCTGGGCGTCACATCCGGCCGCCAGCGGGTATGCCGCCGTGATGAGCGGAGCATCGCCCTCAGGCAGCAGCACCGCCACACGCTGTCCGGGCAGCAACGGAGGGAGATGGGTCGCGGCTTCTGCGGCGACCGTCTGTCCGTCGAGCTGCACGGTCACTCGGCCCGCGATGTCGGCAGACAGGACCCGGGCGATGCGGACCAGGGGCTGCCCGTGTGTTTCGGACAGGGCGTTGCGTTGGGGAATGGCCATGGAGTTTCCTGAAAATAGGCAGCGGGAACGCGTGTGTACGCCTTCAATCGTTGTCGCGGACCTGTGGGCTGACCGAAAGAATCTTGTTCTCGCCAAAGAAGGTGATGTCTTTGCCGTTCAGCGTGATGGTTCCGTCCTCTTTCAGAACCAAGCTGCTGCTTCCGACAGAAATAGACACGCTTTTGGCATCCATCGTGATGTTGGAACCGCCCGGCCCACCCCCGGAATCACCACCCGACGGGGCGACGATGTTCTTGGGGCCACCCGCGCCTGCGGCCGCACTGCCGCCACCTCCGGCGCCCACGGTCAAGGTGTATTTGGTGCCGACGGTGGTGGACTGGTCGCTGCCCACAGTGGTGTTTTGCGTTCTACCGACCACGGTGGCCATGATGGCGCCCACATTGAGGTTGTAGGCCACGCCCACGTTCTCCATGCGGCCCACGCCCACGTTCTGCATGTAGGCGATGCCGACGGTTTCGGTCTTGAACTTGCCAACCTTGATCGACCAGTTGCTGCCGATCTTGTCCTTTTCGTTCTTGCCGATGGTCTTGGTGCGGTTCTTGCCGATGCTCACCGTCTCGTCGATGCCCACGTCCTCGCGCCGGTTATCGCCGATGCTGATCTTTTCGTTGTGGTCCACCCGCTCGGTTCGGTTCGAATGGATAGTGATGCTTTCGTCCCCATCGACTTCCTCGGTGCGCCAGCCGTGCACGGTGATCTTTTCATTTCGATCAACCGTCTCGGTCCGGTCGCGGTGGATCACATTCGTCTCGTCCCGGTCGATGGTCTTGCGCCGGTCGTTGCCTACCCACTTGTCTTCGTCGTTCTCGACTTCGGTGAGCTGGTCTTTCTGCGCATGCAGCCACAGCTGCTCGGCGCCGGCCTTGTCCTCAAAGCGGATGGCGTTGGCATCGCCCGCACCGCTCTTCATGCCGTCCCCGAAGGCCCCGCCCTTGCTCGATTTGGTCTTGATGCCCGATTGCGTGGCGTTGGCCGGCAACGTCCACGGGGGCATGTTGTCGGCGTTGTAGACGCAGCCCAGGATGATGGGGTAGTCCGGGTCGCCGTTCAGAAAATCGACGATCACCTCCATCCCGATACGCGGGATGAACACGTTGCCGAACTGCGGCCCCGCCCAGGTGGAGGACACGCGCACCCAGCAGCTGGAGTTCTCGTCCATGGCGCCGATGCGGTCCCAGTGGAACTGCACCTTGACGCGGCCGTACTGGTCGGTCCAGATCTCTTCGCCCGGCGGGCCGACGACCACGGCGGTCTGCGGGCCGGTGGTGCGGGGCCGGGGCGTGGCGACGACAGGGCGGTACGGCATGGCGGTGGGGTGCACCTCCATGGAAAACCGCTGGATCGATCCGCCCTGGATCTGCCCGACGCCGTTCAGGCCCTGGCTGGCCTGGGCGTTTTCCTCCAGGTGATAGTCCACCGACACCACCAGATACTGCTGGTTCTGGTCTTCGCGCGGGTAGTTGTCCAGCACGATGGTGTAGCCGGGCGCGATGCTGCGCTTGTTCAACCGTGCGTTGGCGCGATGGTGGCCGGCCAGGCCCGTCTCCATCTGCAGCCGGGTGTAGGTCTCGCCATCGGAAAACTCGGTGTAGCCGCCCGGCCACTCGTACATCTCGTAGCTGTCGTGCGCATGGCCGGGGGGCGATTGGCGCATGTCGGACAGGTCGGCCCGGGGCTTCTTGAAGTCGTAGTCATCCAGATAGGCGCGCCCGGGCTGCACGGCCTGGCCCATGTGCCACGAAAAGATGTGCTCCCGGTCTGCCAGCGCCGTCTTGCCCGGCGGGTGAAAGGGAATGACGTGGCCGCCCGGCAGCGGGCTGTGCGAGCCCATCACGTCGTCGGCGAACACCAGCGTGTGGCTGCCGGACTGGTGTTCGAAATACCAGTAAATGCCTTCCGATTCGCACAGCCGCGCAATGAATGCGAAATCGGTTTCATGGTATTGAACCGTGTAGGGCCGCACGCGATAAGCCCGCGAGAGCTTTTTCTGCATCGGCTGGCCATATTTCTGCAGCACGCTTTCAACGATATCCGGGACGGTCATTTCCTGAAAAATCTTGAAATCGCTGCGCCGCGTGGCAAGCCACAACCAGGGCCGCAAGATGAGGCGGTAGGAATAATTGGCAGAGGTGTCCTGCCCCTGCATTCCAAAACCCGTGGCAATACCGTCCAGATAGCGCTTTCCCAACCCCTCGGTCTCCACCACCACCGTGCTGCCCAGGCCCAGCAAGGCTTTCGGGTCGATGCTCCTGTTTTTGGAGATCAGGTCGATCTCGAATTCAAACAACCCGGACAGCGCCTCGCTTCCTTTCAATTGCCTGAATTGCAGCGCCTCTCCCAAAGGTGTTTGAATTGTTACGCGGCGATTAGTCATGCGAGAAATTGTTTCTGAGCGTTGAATCGGGTCCGCATTATGCTGGCCGTCTTTCGATTGACGTAAACGTCGTTTGTGCAGCGCAATACCTTAAATTGCATCCAGATGTATTTGATTTATGGATGCCTTTCGCCGGTTGTGATTCCGCCTGTGTTGTGGTGGACTGCGAGGCGCCCGGCAGCCCATTCCGGGCACCAGCCATAACAACGAAGGGATATCGATGAGCGCAGTTTTCGGCCCCCAGCGGACCTGCTCGGTAGAGCTCAATGGCGACAGCATTCTTTTCGGGTTCGACCCGGCCTCCGCCACCGGGCGGAACGCGCAGACCCCGGCGCAGCGCATCGTGTTCAAGCGGCCGGGCTGGGTGGTCGATGACCGCACGGCCGCGGGCCTCAGGGTGTACGACCTGGTGCGGGGCTACGAAGAGCCCTTCGAGAACGCGCCGCCCTATCTCTTTCCGCGCGGCCCGCAAGGGCCTTTCGATACCGAACCCCATGCCTCGCGCATCGTGGTCTTCCAGGCGGGCGTGAACGACCATGCGCGCCCGGGCTTCGATCTGGAGCAGTTCGAGGCGGACTATCGCGGCCTCATCCGCGTCGTGCGCTCGCTCGGGCGGGCCGCGGTAGTGACGGGGCTCACGCCGGTTTCGGACAAGATCTTCGGCCCCGAGGCGCTGGCCACCATGCGGGCGATCAACGAAGTGATCCACCAAGTGGCCAAGGACACGCGCACCCTGCACGCGCGGTGGGATTCGATGCCGTTTTCGGTCGATACGGACACCACCGACGGCATCCACCCGACGCAGGCGGCCTCGGACCGGCTGACCGATCGCCTGACGACCACGCTCGATCGCGCGTTTCGCCTTGGGGCCTGAGCCGCCCGGCGTTGCCAGACCGGCACAAACCCGGGGGCTGGTGGATTCCCTGCCCGGCGGGCGGTAAGACGGTGATACAAAAACACCAGCGGGCTGGAAGGCCGGTCTGCACGCAACCCCCACGAAAAGGTCGTCCCGCATGCCCGCACTCGCCGCTTTCCTCCAGGAGGTCAAGCTGCCCACCATGCCCGAGGTGGCCCGCAGCCTGATCCAGACCCTGCACGACGACGACATTCCCTTCGAGAAGGTGCGCGCGGCCATCTCCAAGGACCCGTCGCTCACCGCCAAGCTGGTCCGCATGGCCAACAGCGCGCGCTTCGGGCTGCCGCGCCAGGTGTCTTCGCTCGACGACGCCATCAACATGGTGGGGCTCAACCAGGTGCGCACGCTGGCGTTGGCCGCCTGCATGACCGGCTCGTTCGCCGACGCGCCGGGTGTGGACCGAGAGGAGTTCTGGAAGGAAAGCATGGCCTGCGCCGGCTATGCGCAGTGGCTGGCGCGGGCGCTGGGCACCGATGTGCAGCAGTCGTGGCTCACCGGCTTCATGGTGCGGCTGGGCGAGCTCATCATCGCGCAGAAGGCGCCGCGCGAGATCGTCGAGATCGAACGCCTGCCGCACCTGCCCGGAGGCCGCTGGCAGCGCGAGCAGACCCTGCTGGGCTTCACCGAAGGGCAGGTCACCGCCGAACTGGCGCGGCAGTGGAAGTTTCCGGACGAAGTGGTGCGTGCGCTGGAAACCGCCTCTGATCCGCTCGCCAGCCCGTCGTTCTGCCGCCTGGGCGCCATCGTGCACGTGGCCACGCTGTTGGCGGAGATCGCCGTCGGCCCCAAGGCGACGCTGGCCGAAACCATCGGTGCCCTGCCGGACGAACTGTTGCAGGCGCTGCAACTCGATCCCGGCTGGCTGGCCGATCATCTGCCCGACCCGGCTGTGTTCACCGACACCTCGGCGCTGTAGCCGCCTGCATCCCGACGACAGCCCCGAATGAAAAAGGCCGGCGAAAGCCGGCCTGATGGGATGGGTGACACCCGAGGGGGCAGGGCGGCAGCGCGTGCCGCCCTGAAGGCTTAACGGCGCCTCAGCGGTGGCCGCTCGTGTCCATGCGCTCGGTCTTGGCGTCCAGCAGCACCTCGGGGGCGTCGGCATCGACCCAGTTCGGGTCGTTCAGGCGCTGCTTGAGCTTGTTCTCATCGAGATCGCCGGTCCACTTGGCGACCACGATGGTGGCCACGCCGTTGCCCACCAGATTGGTGAGCGCGCGCGCTTCCGACATGAAGCGGTCGATGCCCAGGATCAGCGCCAGGCCCGCCACCGGCACGTGGCCCACGGCCGACAGCGATGCTGCCAGCACGATGAAGCCGCTGCCCGTGATGCCGGCCGCGCCCTTCGATGTCAGCAGCAGCACCAGCAGCAGCGTGATCTGATGGGTGATGTCCAGCGGCGTGTTCGTGGCCTGTGCGATGAACACGGCAGCCATGGTGAGGTAGATGGAGGTGCCATCCAGGTTGAACGAATAGCCGGTGGGAATGACCAGGCCCACGGTGGTCTTCTTGGCGCCCAGGTTCTCCATCTTTTCCATCATGCGGGGCAGCACCGATTCGCTGGACGACGTGCCCAGCACGATCAGCAGCTCTTCCTTGATGTATTTGATGAATTTCCAGATCGAGAAGCCGTGGAACCGTGCGATGGAGCCCAGCACGATGAAGATGAACAGCAGGCAGGTCAGGTAGAACGACCCCATCAGCTTGCCCAGCGACAGCAGCGAGCCCACGCCGTACTTGCCGATGGTGAACGACATGGCGCCGAACGCACCGATGGGCGCCACCTTCATGATGTAGCCCACGATGGTGAACAGCACGTGCGAGGTCTTCTCGATAAAGTCGAACACCAGCGTGCCGCGGCCGCCGAAGCGGTGCAGCGCGAAGCCGAACATCACGGCGATCAGCAGCACCTGCAGGATTTCGCCCTTGGCAAACGCATCGACCACCGTGGTGGGGATGATGTTCATCAGGAAGTCAGTGGTCGTGCCCATCTTGCCGGGCGCTGTGTAGGCGGCGATCGACTTGGTGTCGATGGTGGAGGCGTCCACGTTCATGCCGGCGCCGGGCTGCAGCACGTTCACCACGATCAACCCGATGATCAGCGCGACGGTGCTCACGACTTCGAAGTACAGCAGCGCCAGCCCGCCGGTGCGGCCGACCTTCTTCATGTCTTCCATGCCCGCGATGCCGATCACCACCGTGCAGAAGATGATAGGCGCGATGATCATCTTGATCAGCTTGATGAAGCCGTCGCCCAGCGGTTTCATCTGCTCGCCCAGGGCCGGGTAGAAGTGTCCCAGCAGCACGCCGACGACGACGGCGAACAGCACCTGCAGGTACAGCGAGCGGTAGAAAGGCTTCTTGCGAGGGAGTGTGCTTGTCTCTTGCATGGGTTCTGCGCGTACCGTCGCCAGCAGCGCTCGTTTTGGAGGTGCGTGAATGTATCCCCAGTCAAGCGCGTTTTGATTGTGGAAATCCACATGCTGGAAACTACGTACAAATCGCAGCCACGTCCCGCACTGTGAGAAAGCAGCCGTTCTTCCGAGGGGCGGCCGGCCCAACGCCTCGCTCGGGAAGGCCCGGCCGCTTAGGGGTGTTTCGGCCCGGCCGTCAGTCGCGTGACAGCCTTCGGGGGCCCGCGCACCCACGCATCAGGGCGCGTATGGATGGCTTCAGCGGGCCGGGCAGGCGGCGAAGGCGGGCAGCCGCTCGGCCTGCTGCGCATAGGCGGCGAGCAGGGGATGGTCCGCCGCGTGAACCGTGTCCGCCACCATCATCTGCATGAACCCCCACGCCACCGCCGTAGTGACTCCGGCGTCGGTGATCTCCTGCGCTGGGGCCGGCAAGGGCGCCTGGCCGAGTTCTGCTTCGAGCAGCGCGCAGGCTGCCCGCAACTGGCCGCTCACCCGCTCCGTCCACGGGGCATGCTGCCTTTCCGCGGGACGCAGGTTTCGTTCGTAGACGAGTTGCACAGCCTTCTCGCACGCGGCCAGGGCCAGGCCGGTGATGCGCAGATCGCGCTGCAGCGCCGGTCCGCCCAATGGCCGCAGGCTGCGCTGCGACAGCGTGGCGACCCACTGGAGGATCAGGCTGGAATTCATCAACACGCTGCCGTCGTCGGCCACGAGCGTCGGGGCTTTCACCACCGGGTTGATGCGGCCGAAGGCCTCGAAGGTGCCGAACACCGACAGGGGCAGGTGCTCGAACGGCAGATCGAGCAGCCGCAGCGACACCGCGACACGGCGGACGTAAGGAGAATCGAGCATTCCAACCAACTGCATGGGCTTGTGCCTTCCATCGAAAAGGCCGCAGGGGCCGGGCCTTGCACGATAGGCGGGCTACCGTTGCCGTTGAAGGGCCGGGCATCGGAATTGCCCGCCATAAACCGATGGATGATCGGACGCGACCGACCCGCCCCCCCACTTTTTGTCTACCCCCGCCGCCTGGAGCCTTTGCATGACCCTGGACAAGAAAGACTGGCTGATCCTGCAAGCCCTGCAGACCGATGCCCGGCAAAGCCTGGCCGCGTTGGGCAAGCGCATCGGCCTGTCCCAGCCCGCGATGAGCGAGCGCGTGCGCAAGCTGGAAGACGCGGGCGTGATCGAAGGCTACAGCGCACGCGTCAACCTGCGGGCCATCGGCGTGCGGCTGCAGGCCATCATCCGCGTGCAAACCACGCACGCCGGCATCGCGCCATATGTGAAGCTGTTCGAGTCCATGCCCGAGGTGCTGCAGGCCGACCGCGTGACTGGCGAGGACTGCTTCATCGTGCGCTGCGCCATCGCCGAGCCGGAAGACCTGCAGACCGTGGTCGATGCGCTGGCGCAGCACGGGGCCGTGACCACGTCGCTGGTGCTGTCGAGCCCCGTGAACAAGATCGCCACGGTGCATGCGCTGAAGGGTGCGGGGCACTGAGCACCACCGCCGGGCGGCTGTCGGTGCGCCGTCCGAAGGTGTTGAGTGAAATACGGCTCCAGCGCAATAAAGACGACGGTGTATTGCTATTAAATTAATAGCATTCATGCGCGGTGCGGCCTGCTGCCCGTCGCCGCGCTGGAGCGCCGCGTGCCGACCAGCCCGGGGCGGCCGTGTACGCCACTTGGCGTATTTCCGGCGCGGGGTGTCCTCTCCAGAATCCATTCCATCGACCGAACACAGCCCCGATCCGGGGCCCCGGGCGAAGCGGTTTGAACCCATCCATCGGAGATGCATCCATGCAACGTCGTTACTCTCTCAAGGCCTTCGCGGCCGTCGCTACGCTGGCGGGCTTGTCGGCACTGCCGGCCCATGCCGCAGACACCATCAAGGTCGGCGTGCTGCACAGCCTGTCGGGCACCATGGCGATTTCGGAGACCGTGCTGAAAGACACGGTGCTCATGGCCATCGACGAGATCAACGCCAAGGGCGGCGTGCTCGGCAAGAAGCTCGAACCCGTGGTGGTGGACCCCGCTTCCAACTGGCCGCTGTTCGCTGAAAAGACCAAGCAGCTGCTGGGCCAGGACAAGGTCTCGGTCATCTTCGGCTGCTGGACTTCGGTGAGCCGCAAGTCGGTGCTGCCCGTGGTCGAAGAAATGAACGGCCTGCTGTTCTACCCCGTGCAGTACGAAGGCGAAGAGCTGTCCAAGAACGTGTTCTACACCGGTGCCGCGCCCAACCAGCAGGCCATTCCCGCGGTGGACTACCTGATGAGCAAGGACGGCGGCGGCGCCAAGCGCTGGGTGCTGCTGGGCACCGACTACGTGTACCCCCGCACCACCAACAAGATCCTGCGCGCCTACCTGAAATCCAAGGGCGTGAAGGACAGCGACATCGACGAGAAGTACACGCCGTTCGGCCATGCCGACTACCAGACCATCGTGGCCGACATCAAGAAGTTCAGCCAGGGCGGCAAGACGGCGGTGGTCTCCACCATCAACGGCGACTCCAACGTGCCCTTCTACAAGGAACTGGGCAACGCCGGCCTGAAAGCCAAGGACGTGCCGGTCGTCGCCTTCTCGGTGGGCGAAGAAGAACTGCGCGGCGTGGACACCAAGCCGCTCGTGGGCCATCTGGCGGCATGGAACTACTTCATGTCCATCAAGAACCCGACCAACACCGCCTTCATCAAGCAGTGGAGCGACTACGCCAAGGCCAAGAAGATCCCTGGCCACATGGACAAGCCGCTCACCAACGATCCGATGGAGGCCACCTACATCGGCATCCACATGTGGAAGCAGGCCGTCGAGAAGGCCAAGAGCACCGACGTGGACAAGGTCATCGCCGCCATGGCCGGCCAGACCTTCCAGGCGCCCAGCGGCATCGTGAGCAAGATGGACGAGAAGAACCACCATCTGCACAAGAGCGTGTTCATCGGCGAGATCAAGGCCGACGGACAGTTCAACGTGGTGTGGAAGACGCCCGGCCCGGTCAAGGCGAAACCGTGGAGCCCGTACATCGAAGGCAACGACAAGAAGAAGGACGAGCCGGAAGGCAAATCGAAGTGAAATCGGAGTGACACCCCCCTGAGGCGCTGCGCGCCTTCACCCCCTCTCTCGCTTCGCTGCGCTGCGCGGGAGGGGGGACGGCGCCAGCGGCCCGGCGAAGCCGGTTCCACGGCGTCTGCTGGCTTCGGGCCGCGCGGGTGCAGACGGCGTGACGAAGTCAGAGCCGTGGTTGCAGTCCTCCCTCGTTCGTGAAGATTCCCCTTATCCCCATGTTCCCCAACTTCTTCCACCGCCTGATCGCCTGCCTGCTGCTATGTGCCGCCGTGCAGGCGCACGCGCTCACGCCGCAGGCCGCGCGTGCCATGGCGGCGGGCGAGACCGACGAGCGCATCGCCGCGTTGCAGCAGGCCATCGCCACGCCCGACGATGCGACGCTGGCCTTTATCCGCGCCATGGCCGACGACGCGGTCAAGATCGCCGGCGACCGGGCCATCGCCATCAAGGACGGCAAGGGCATCGACCCTGCCACGGGCGCCGAAGTGCCCGTGCCGGATGACGCCGAAGACATCGTCAACAACAACCGCATGCGGGGTGAGTTCGATGCCGCGCTGGCCTCGCTGCAACTGCTGTCGCCCGACGCGGCCCAGCGCCGCGCGGCCATCGAAGCGCTCAAGGAAGAGACCGACGCCTCGCGCCTGCCCCTGGTCGAAAAAGCCCTGGCCGCCGAGAAAGACGCCGGCCTGCGCGGCCGGCTCGAAGCCATCCGCGCACGCGTGCTGCTGGCCAGCAGCGATGCGGGCCACCGCCTGGAAGCCGCGCAGTACTTGGTCACCAGCGGCAACCCCGCCACGCGCACCGTGCTGCTGGAGCAGTTGCGGCAAGAGACCGACCCGAAGGTCAAGGCCGCCATCCAGTCCGCGCTGGCCTCGGTGGAAGGCCGGCTGCAGTGGGGCGAGAAGCTCGCCGCACTGTTCTCGGGCATCAGCCTGGGGTCCATCCTGCTGCTCGTCGCGCTGGGCCTGGCCATCACCTACGGCCTCATGGGCGTCATCAACATGGCGCATGGCGAACTGATGATGATCGGCGCCTACGCCACCTATGTGATGCAGGGCCTGTTCCAGAAGTATTTGCCCGGCGCCTTCGACTGGTACCTGGTCGCTGCGGTGCCTGCGGCGTTCTGCGCCTCGGCCCTCATGGGCGCGGTGCTGGAGCGCAGCGTAATCCGGTTTCTTTATGGCCGGCCGCTGGAGACGCTGCTGGCCACCTGGGGCATCAGCCTGATGCTGCAGCAGCTCGTGCGTACCGTGTTCGGCGCGCAGAACGTGGGCGTGGAAAACCCCGCGTGGATGAGCGGCGGCGTGCAGCTCATGGACAACCTGCAACTGCCCTGGAACCGCGTGATCATCGTGGCCTTCGCCTTCGCGGTGCTGGGCGGCGTGGCCTTCCTGATCGGGCGCACGCGGCTCGGCCTGTTCGTGCGCGGCGTCACGCAGAACCGGCCCATCGCCTCCTGCATGGGCGTGAACACCGCCCGCGTGGACACCTACGCCTTCGCGCTGGGCTCCGGCATCGCCGGCCTGGCCGGCTGCGCCTTGAGCCAGGTCGGCAACGTCGGGCCCGACCTGGGGCAGGGCTACATCGTCGATTCGTTCATGGTGGTGGTGCTGGGCGGCGTGGGCCAGCTGGCCGGCACCGTGTACGCGGCGCTGGGCCTGGGCGTGCTCAACAAATTCCTCGAAGGCTGGACGGGCGCCGTGCTGGCCAAGATCGCCGTGCTGGTCTTCATCATCGTCTTCATCCAGAAGCGCCCGCAAGGCATCTTCGCCATGAAAGGGCGTGAAGCATGAACAACGCCACCACCATCCACGCCGCGTCCCCGCGGGAGATTTCCCTGCCCGCCGCCGCGCCGCTGCTCACCCGTCCTGGCTGGTCGGCCTTCATCGCCGCGCTCATCGCCGTGTGCGCCGTGGCGCCGGTGCTCAACCTGTGGCTGCCGGCTGGCAGCCCGCTGCACCTGTCGGACTACGCCGTGGCGCTGCTGGGCAAGATCATGTGCTACGCCATCTGCGCGCTGGCCATGGACCTCATCTGGGGCTACACCGGCATCCTGAGCCTGGGCCACGGGCTGTTCTTCGCACTGGGCGGCTACGTGATGGGCATGTACCTCATGCGCCAGATCGGCCGCGACGGCAACTACCAGAGCGACCTGCCCGACTTCATGGTGTTCCTCGACTGGAAGGAGCTGCCCTGGCACTGGGCGCTGTCCGACAGCTTCGTCGCCACGCTGGTGCTCGTCGTGGCCGTGCCGGGGCTGGTGGCCTTCGTGTTCGGCTACTTCGCCTTCCGCTCGCGCATCAAGGGCGTGTATTTTTCGATCATCACGCAGGCCATGACGTACGCCGCCATGCTGCTGTTCTTCCGCAACGAGACGGGCTTCGGCGGCAACAACGGCTTCACCGATTTCAAGCGCATCCTGGGACAGCCGATCGCCACGCAGAACATGCGCATGCTGCTGTTCGTGCTCACGGGGCTGGCGCTGCTGGGCTCGTTCCTGCTGGGGCGCTGGCTGGTGCGCAGCAAATTCGGCCGCGTGCTGCAGGCGGTGCGCGATGCGGAAACGCGCGTCATGTTCTCGGGCTATTCGCCGCTGCCGTACAAGCTCACCATCTGGACCATCAGCGCCATGATGTGCGGCGTGGCCGGTGCGCTCTACGTGCCGCAGGTGGGCATCATCAACCCCGGTGAGATGAGCGCCGCCAACTCCATCGAAATCGCTGTGTGGGCGGCGGTGGGCGGGCGCGCGACGCTCATCGGGCCCATCGTGGGCGCCTTTCTGGTGAACGGCGCCAAGAGCTGGCTCACCGTCACCGCGCCGGAGTTCTGGCTGTACTTTCTGGGCGCGCTGTTCATCGCCGTCACCCTGTTTTTGCCGCAAGGCGTGGTCGGCCTGCTGCGCAAGCCGGGCGGTGCCATCGACTGGATCAAGCGGCTGCGGAAAGGCGGTGCGCAATGACCCCCGAACTGATGGAAGAGGGCGCGCGCCGCCTGAAGCACCCCGCCGCTGGCGCACCCACCGGCCAGACCGCGTCCGGCGGCCGCGCCGCAGGCTTTTCGCGCGTGGCCGTGCCCGGCGAGGTGGACGTGGCCCACGGCCGCATCCTGTACCTGGAAGACGTGCACGTGAGCTTCGATGGCTTCAAGGCCATCAACGGCCTGAACCTGGACATCGCGCCGGGCGAGCTGCGCTGCGTGATCGGCCCCAACGGCGCCGGCAAGACCACCATGATGGACATCATCACCGGCAAGACCCGGCCCGACCGAGGCACCGTGTTCTTCGGCAGCACCATCGACCTGCTGCGCCACAACGAGCCCGAAATCGCTGGCTTGGGCATCGGCCGGAAGTTCCAGAAGCCCACCGTGTTCGAGCAGCTCACCGTGTTCGAGAACCTGGAACTGGCCTTGAAAACCCACAAGGGCGTGGCGTCGAGCCTGTTCTTTCGCCTGGATTCCGCGCAGTCGGACCGGCTGGCCGAGGTGCTGCACACCATCCACCTGGCCGACAGCGTGGCGCGCATGGCGGGCAATTTGAGCCATGGACAAAAGCAGTGGCTGGAGATCGGAATGCTGCTGATGCAGGACCCGAAGCTGCTGCTGCTGGACGAGCCGGTGGCGGGGATGACGGATGAGGAGACGGCTCGGACGGCTGAGCTGTTTCTGACCCTGAAAGGGCGGCACTCGCTGATGGTCGTGGAGCATGACATGTCGTTCATCCGGACGATTTCGGAGAAGGTGACGGTGTTGTGCGATGGGGCGGTGTTGGCGGAGGGGACGTTGGATCAGGTGCAGGGGGATGAGAGGGTGATTGAGGTTTATTTGGGGCGGTGATGGGGCGGGCTTGTATTTTTGGTTGTTCGATAGTTACGTTCCGGGGCCGGGAGTTGCGCCCGGCGGCGCACTCACTTTCTTTTGCTTCGCCAAAAGAAAGTAAGCAAAGAAAAGGCGACCCTGCTGGGTGCGTCCCTGCGCTGCGCTTCGGGCAACCTGTGGTGCTCGGGTGCGGGGTGCGCCGTGGAACTCGCTTCGCGCTGCGCGCTGCGCTCAAACAGCCACGGCGAGTCAGTTCACGAAGCAGGTGTGTCCTGCGGCACACCTGCCCACCCCGCACCCTGCGCTCCTCGGCGCACCCAGAAGGGCCCCCAACCCAACCATCCGGGCCATCGCTGCGCTCGGCCAAAGGTGCGCGGCGCAACGCGCTCGCGCACAACGGGCCGAGCGAAGCAATGGCCCGTGTGGGATGTCTGACTGCCGGGTTCCCTTCTGGATGCGCCGAGGAGCGCAGCGGCTGGCGGAAAAAGGGCCGCGCGCTGTCTGAGCGCAACGCAGTGAAGCGAGTTTGCGCGGACCCCGCCAGCCGCGAGCACCGCAGGTTGCCCCGGAGCGCAGCGCAGGGGACACGGACAGTAGGGTCGCCTTTCTTTTGGGTACGTTTCTTTGGCGAAGCAAAGAAAAGTACCTCGGCCGCCGGGCCGAGACCCGGCCCCGGAACCCAAAACAAAAGCCACTACAAAAACAATAGCAACCGAACCAATAAAACCTAAGGCGCCAAGCCCAAAAGACATCAAAAATCCATGCTCACCGTCCAAAACCTCCACCAGTACTACGGCGGCTCCCACATCCTCCGAGACGTGAGCCTTACCGCCTCCCCCGGCAAAGTCACCGTCCTCCTGGGCCGCAACGGCGTCGGCAAGACCACCCTGCTCAAAAGCCTCATGGGCCTCGTCCCCATCAAGAGCGGCACCATCACCTGGGAAGGCGAGCCCATCCACACCCGCACGCCCTACGACCGCGCCCGCGCCGGCATCGGCTTCGTTCCCCAGGGCCGCGAAATCTTCGGCCGCCTCACCGTCGAGGAAAACCTGCGCATGGGCCTGGCCTACAAAAGCGGCTCCACCCCCATTCCCAGCCACCTCTACACCCTGTTCCCGGTGCTCAAGCAAATGCTCGGCCGGCGCGGGGGCGACCTGTCGGGCGGGCAGCAGCAGCAGCTCGCCATCGCGCGCGCGCTCGCGCCCAGCCCGCGCCTGCTGATCCTGGACGAGCCCACCGAAGGCATCCAGCCCAGCATCATCAAAGACATCGGCCGCGTGATCCGCCAACTGGCCAGCGAGGGGCTGGACGGGCACCCCGTGTCCATCCTGCTGTGCGAGCAGTACTACGACTTCGCCGAAGAGCTGGCCGACGAATACCTGGTGATGGAGCGCGGCGAAGTCATCGCCCGCGGGCCCGGTTCGGAAATGCAAGCCAAGGGCGTGCGGCAGCTCGTGGCCATCTGAGGCGCGTCGCGCACGGCCAGCGCGGCAGGCTGGCAGCCTGCGCACCCATCTTCATCCACCCATCCGTGGTGCCGGCCCACCACGTCGGGCCGCAGCCCGCCTGCGCGCTTGACCGTGGCAACGCGGGGCCCCTATGCTTTGCTTCACGAGCGCCCACCGCGCAGCCAGGGTCCATTCACCGCCGTCAAGGCCGATGGGCCAGCGCGGCACACGCACCAAAAGGCCCCCCGAAGAGAAAGCAACGCGCTCCCATGTCCTCTCTCCCCCCTGGCGATTCCCCGGCGGCGCCGGACACCCCGCTGCCGGCGCGGGCCCAAACGCAGGCGCAGGCACTGGCACCGCAAGGTGGCCCGCACCTGCAGCCGCGCGAAGTCACCCTGCTGAAGATCGGCCTGCGCGACTTTTCGCAGATCGCCTCGCACCTGCCGCCCGAGCAATCCCTGCCGTGGGTCGAGCGCATCCTGGGCTGCGTGCACGGCGTGCTCGCCCGCTACGGCGCTGAAGCGGACCACCTGACCGGCGACGCCGGTGCCGTCGTCTTCGGGCTGGCCGGCAACGCCAATCCGGCCGAAGACGACGTGCACCGCGCAGCCATGTGCGCCCTGGCGTTGCAGATGGCTGTGCGCGACCTGAACGACGCTTTCCTGCAAGACCGCCTTCCCTCCATCTATCTCGGCATCGGCATCGCCTGCGGGCCTGCACTGGTGGGCGGCTTCGGCCCTTCGGCCGGCATGCGCCAGTCGCCCGTTCTGCTGGGCGACGTGGTCATCGAAGCGCAGCAACTGCGCACCTTCGCCCTGCGCGGCCAGGTGCTGGTGAGCGAAGCGGTGTACCAGCGCTGCTGGAGCATGGCCTCCGTCGCGCCGCCCGTGCAGGTCTTCGTGAAGGGGCGCTCTGAGCCTTTGTCCATGCGCGAACTGGTCGCCGTGCCCAGCCGAAAACTCAAGGTGCCCCGCCAGGAGTTCCGCCGCAGCCACCGCGTGGAGGCACGCCTGCCGTGCACCTGGCAACTGGTGCAGGACGGCATGGTCATGCCCCACGCCGAGCCCTGCATCCTGCGCGACATGGGCTACCACGGCGCGCTCCTGGAGCTGAGCGGCGCCGCGCCGCTGCATGGCGAGTTGCGGCTGTCGTTCGACCTCCCCCTGGTGCAGTACCAGGCCCGCGACGTGTACGCCCGCGTGGTCACGCTCAAACCGGTGGGCGATCAGGTGCTGGCGGGGGTCGAGTTCACCGCGACGAGCGCGGAGTTCGATGCGCGGGTGCAGCGGTTCGTGCAGGGGATGGTGGCGGGGTGAGCATCGGGTGATTTCGACCAGGCTGCGGCCTTGGCAATTCATTCGGCGTCTCTGTCTTTGTCCAAAAGGTGACCGAAACTCTGCGAAAGAAGATAAGGGACCATGGACCCCGCCACCCACCACCAGTTCGACTGCCAGTAGGCGATGGCCCAGCAAGCCCAGGCAAACCAGATCGTTGCCGTTTGAAGATAGTCGGAGGTTTTCCGTTTGCTCATCGGGGGACCTTAACGCCGTTGAGGCCCCATCGCACATACACCAGATAAGGGAGGATCCGCGCCGTGCCCGCCGGTGTTGCCAACATGATAGGAACCCGTGCCTGCGCTGCCACGATCAGGTTCAGGGGGCGTCCGATGCGCGCCATGTACACACCAGGGCCGTAGATGCCGTGGCGGGGAAAAGCGCTGGCTCGGATCACTCCGGTGCGGGCTATCCCTGCAGCACCGGCTGCCGTCGTGAAGTGAATCAGGTTCTTGGGCAGAGCGGCGAAGCCATAGCCTGCCGTTGCGAGCGTGAGCGCGGTGGTCGGCGCTATTTCGGGTGTCCATAACACCGCGACAGCGCCTGGGACGTGGGCCAATGGGGCCCAAGGGCTTCTGGAGTTCACCGCGATGTCGGCCCAATACTGCGCCGCGTTGTCGCCGGCCAGTGTCGAGCTCCGGTACAACTGCTGGAGTTGCAGGATGAACCGGCGCATAGGGCCCGGATCAGATATTTCGACGGGCTTGCTGCAGCCGTCGCGTAGACACGTCAACGTTTGTTCGGTCATCCATCCCTCGGCACTGTGTTTATGCGAGGAGCTTACCTGCCGCCGCGCCGCGTGTGCTGCTGATGCTCTTACACGCCTAATCGCTCCGCCAGCCCCACCAGACTCTCCGCATGCCAATCGTTCCCTGCCTGCGGTGACACGTCCTTCGGCCGCGCCTTCCCGAATTCCCATGGCCGCTCGATGTAGGCGGTCCGCAGCCCGCATTCCCGCGCCGCCGCCAGGTCTTCGTGGTGCGCCGCCACCAGCATGACCTGCTCGGGCGCCAGGTCGAATGTGCGGGCCACGCCCAGGTACACCGCCGGGTCGGGCTTGTAGGCACGGAACACTTCGGCGCTCAGCACGCAGTCCCAGGGCAGGCCGGCGCGCTTGGCCATGTCGGTCAGCAGGCCGATGTTGCCGTTGGAGAGCGTGGTGATCGTGTACTGGCGCTTGAGCCGCTGCAGCCCTTCCACGCTGTCGGGCCAGGGGTCGAGGCGGTGCCATACGCGGTTCAGGTGCTGGCGCTCGGCTTCGGTCAGGTGCTGCAGGCCGAAGCGGGGCAGCATGCCGTCGAGGATGACGCGGTGCAGTTCGTCGATGCGGGTCCAGCCCAGTTCGCCGCTGCGCACGCGCTGCATGGCGGGTTGGTAGCCGTCGCGCCAGGCGAGGGCGAAGGCGTCGGCATCCACTTGCGGGTACAGGGCCTGTACCTCGCGAACGATGCTGCCGTGCCAGTCGACCACGGTGCCGAAGATGTCGAAGGCCAGCACGCGGACGCCGTGCCAGGGTTGGTCGCTCATGGGGGACTCCTTGGTTTGATTGGGAAACGCTGACTGATGGACAGGGGATCAATGCTCGTCGCCAAAGCTTAGCGGCGGCCGGCGAAACCGTTGGATTTCCTTGCAAAACCTCCCTTCCGAAGGGCGGAAGCCTGGCGTGATATGGTCAACGGCCTGCGGGTTAACCCTGATTTTTCCCATCCCCGCCTGCCGTCCGGGTCGCTTCGAAGGCCGGGTCGCGGGCGTGCACGCCGTCCTTTCCATGACCACGCCTTCCATGCCTTCTAGCTCCGCCGATGTTCCGGCGGCCGCTCCCTCCGATGTCCCGGTGCGCGACGACCGCACGCTGATGCGCGCTGTGCTGGCGCTGGGCCTGGGGGGCTTTTCCATCGGCACGGGTGAGTTCGTCATCATGGGCCTGCTGCCCGAGGTGGCGCGCGACATCGGGGTGAGCATTCCGCAGGCGGGGCATGTGATCAGCGCCTATGCGCTGGGCGTGGTGATCGGCGCGCCGGTGCTGGCGGTGATGGCGGCCGGCTGGGGGCGGCGGGCCTTGCTGATCGCACTGATGGGCGTGTATGCCCTCGGCAATTTCGCATCGGCCCTGGCGCCGGGGTATCTGTCGCTCAATCTGCTGCGCTTCGTGACGGGGTTGCCCCACGGCACGTATTTCGGGGTGGCGGCGCTGGTGGCCGCATCGCTGGCGCCGCCCGGCCGGCGCGCCCACGCGGTGGGGCTGGTGATGCTGGGGCTGACCGGGGCGACGCTGCTGGGCGTGCCGATCGCGGCGTGGCTGGGGCAGGTGTTCGGCTGGCGCGCGGCCTTCGTGTTCGTGGGCCTGATCGCGGTGGCCGCCATGGCCATGGTGCGCCGGGGCGTGCCCTACCAGGCGCCGGCCGAGGGCGCCAGCCCGTGGCGCGAGCTGGATGCGCTGCGGCGCAAGCAGGTATGGCTCACCCTGGGCATTGGGGCGATCGGCTTCGGGGGCATGTTTTCGGTGTTCAGCTACATCAAGCCCACGTTGACGGAAGTGGCCGGGCTGCCGGTGTCCGGCGTGCCGATCGTGCTGGCGTTGTTCGGCGCGGGCATGGTGGCGGGCAACCTGGTGGGCGCGCGGCTGGCCGACAAGTCGCTGATGCGCACCATCGGAGGCCTGCTGCTGTGGTCCATCGCGGTGCTGGGCGGCTTCGTGTTCGCGGCGCACCATGTCGCCACGGCGGCGGCGGCCACGTTCCTGCTGGGCACCATCGTCGCCATCGGCCCGGCGTTGCAGATCCGCCTGATGGACGTGGCGGGCGATGCGCAGACGCTGGCCGCGGCCCTCAACCATTCGGCGTTCAACTGCGCCAACGCGCTGGGCGCCTGGCTGGGCGGCGTGGCGATCACGGCCGGCCTGGGGTGGACCTCCACAGGCTGGGTGGGCGTGCTGCTGGCGCTGGGCGGGCTGGCGGTTTTCGGGCTGTCGGTGGCGGCGGATCGCCCCGGGCGCGCCGCGCGTTGACGGAAGACGAGGGCGCTTTGGCGGCAGCCTGGTGTTCTAACGCCCTCCCTTCAAGCCAAGGTGGCTGACCGGGACCGATGCCAGTGCCCGACGCCTGACATCACCATCACGCAGCAGGCCAGCCAGGCGCCACCGGTGAGCCAGCCGGCGAGCACATCGCTCGCAAAATGCACCTGCAGCACCACGCGGCTCCAGCCCACGGTGAACACGGTGGCCACGGCCAGCAGCACGGCGGGCAGGTGCCACCGCGCGGGCAGCAGGCGCAGCGCCAGGTAGGCGAGCATTCCGTAGGCCACGAGCGAGGCGCTGCTGTGCCCGCTGGGAAAGCTGAATCCGTCGGCCGTGGAGATCTCTTGCGTGTGCACGGGCCGCACGCGTTCGAAGGTGTATTTGAAAGCCCGCGTGAGCAGGCCGTTGCCGATCATCGCGGCCAGCCAGCCCAGGGCAAGCAGCCGGTAGCGGCGCAGCCACAGGGCGGCGGCCACGGCCACGGTCAGCACCGTGAGCACGGCGACGTCGCCAGCGTGGGTGAGTTTGGCGAACAGCGTCAGCGTGGCGACGCTGGCGGTGGTACGCAGGGTGTCGGCCAGCGTCTGGTCCAGTAGGGCCCAGGTGGTGGGCGCGGCCCATTCCTCAGCCAATGCGGCAAGGGCCTGGGCGCAGGCCAGCAATAGCATGGCCGCCACGAACAGGGTAGCCAGGAGCCGAGGACCGGCATGCTGCGGCGCCGTCCAGCGCTCGGCCCAGGGAGCGGCCCAGCGGGCGCCATGGGCGTGCAGCGGGCCGGTGGCGGCCCAGAGGGCCATGGCCACCAACAGCCCTATCGCCATGCCGCCTGCCCAGACCGTCAGCGGGTGCGATGCGGCCCACAGGGCCATGGACTGCGCGTCCATCATTCGTTCCCCTTGAGCGAAATGGTCCGCAGCGTAGCGTGAGGGCAGGGCGAGCGGGCGGGGCGATGGCAGCGGCACGGCAAGGGCATGGATCACGGCAAGGGAGTGGTCAGGGCGCCAATGGTGGCAGGAGCGGAGGCGGGGCCCACCGTAATTCCCGGCGGCGCATCGGGGTTTGTCGTGCTCCGACTGCACCCCGCGCGGGCGTGTTCGGGCCTGTCGGCCATGGCTGACAAGGGGTGCGCCTGCCTGCCGATGCGGGCCCTGTCGCGGCCATGTGCAGAATCGGGCGTCCCGCCGTGCGGGCGCCTGCCGCGAGCACGGCTCTCACCAGCTGCGCGGCCGGGACCTTCTCCCCCGAAAGCCTTCTCACATGCCATCCAACGACCTGCCAGCGTCCATGCCCCGAGGGCGCGGCCCGATCCATCTGGTGGTGCCCCACCGGCCGGGGGCCGACCATGCGCAGTTGCGCACCCGGCTCGAAGCCCTGGCGCCGCTGCAGCGCAATGCAGTGCAGTGGCATGTGCCCGCGCTGCGCGCCGGCATCGTGCAGGCGGCCGAAGAGGCCGCGCTGGCCGCCAAGGCGAGTGGCGGTCTGGTGGTGGCGGCCGGCGGCGACGGCACCATCAACGCGGTGGCCACGGCCGCATGGAAGCACGAAGTGCGCATGGGCGTGATTCCCGTGGGCACCTTCAACTACTTCGCGCGAGAACAAAGCCTGTCGCTCGATCCCGAGCAGGCCGCCAATGACATCTTCGATGCCATGGATGCGGGCGACATGCGGCCCGTGAACGTGGGCTTCGTCAACGACCGCATGTTCCTCGTCAACGCCAGCGTGGGGCTGTATCCGCGCCTGCTGGAAGAGCGGGAACTGGCGTCGCGCCGATTCGGGCGATCGCGCTGGGTGGCCATCGTCTCGGCGGTGTGGAGTTTTTTCAGGCCGGCGTCCGCAAGGCGCTGGCGCGTGGCGCTGCGCCAGCACCGGGTGGCAGCGCCCACGCGGGAGGAGTTTTTCGCGTCCACGCTGTTCGTTGGCAACAACCCGCTGCAATTGGAGCGCCTGGGCATTCCGCAGGCACAGGACGTGGCCGAGGGCGATCACCTGGCCGTGCTGCTGCTCAAGCCCCAGAGCCGCGCGGCCACGGCCCGCACCGTGTGGAACGCGGCCATCGGCCAGTTGGCGCGCGACGAAGCCGTCATCAGCCTCGCCTGCGCGGAAATGGTGGTGGAGCCCACCTGGCGCCCGCACCGCGTGAAAGTGGCTTTCGACGGCGAGCGCGAATGGATGGCGCCGCCGCTGCGTTTTCGGGTGGAAGACCGGCCGCTGTGGCTGGTGGCCCCCACCGCCACGGCACGCGACGACGACCCGGCCACGCAAGGCGCCATACCGGTCGCCGCCGTCGCCGAGGCCGAGCCGGAACCCGAGGCCGCCCCGGCCGCCGTGCCGGGCCTGGCCCCGGCGGGCTGAACGCGCAACGCCGGCGAACCGCGATGAGCGTTCTCATGCACCTGTCGGACCTGCACTTCGGTGCGCACGACCCGCGCGTGTGCGCGGCGGTGGCTCGGCTGGTGCAGACGCTGGACGTGTCGTTGCTGGTGGTGTCGGGCGACCTCACGCAGCGCGCCACGGCGGAGCAGTTCGCGCAGGCGCATGAATTTCTGACGGGCCTCTCCGTGCCGCAACTGCTGGTCATGCCCGGCAACCACGATGTGCCGCTCTTCGCCTGGTGGGAGCGCCTGGGCCGTGCCTACCGCCGCTATGAACGCTGGTGGGGCCGCGACCTGGAGCCGGTCTGCGATGTGGCCGGTTTTTTGGCCGTGGGCGTGAACACCACGCGCCCCTGGCGGCACGAGCGCGGCAGCCTGTCCCATGCGCAGATCGACGCGGTGGCCGAGCGGCTGGCCGCGGCGCCGCGCGACCGCTGGCGCATCGTCGTCACCCACCACCCGCTGGTGGTGCACCCCACCAGCGACACCGAGCACCGGCCCCACCGGGCCGGCGAGGCGCTGGCGCGCTGGCGCGAGGCGGGCGCGCAACTGCTGCTGTCCGGCCATGCCCATGAGCCCGGCCTGGCCGAGGTGCTGCCCGGGCTGTGGGCTGCGCGGGCGGGAACGGCGGTGTCGGTGCGCCTGCGCGCCCATGCCCCCAACAGCCTCGTGACCCTGGAGCGGCGCGATGCGGGCGTGCCCGGCCTGGGCGCTCTGCCTGCCCGCCACCGGCTGACGCGTTGGGACTACGACGCCCGGGTGCAGGCGTTTTTGCCGTTGCCTCCGCGGGACCTCGGAAGCTCCGGAACGTAGCGCCGGCATGGCAAGATTCAGCCTGTTGCCAAGGAACTGGATTGCCCCCCGATGCTGATCAATTGCGTTGCCTACCAAAACGGGGCCAAGCTGGCCGATATCTCGGTCGATCACATCAGTGATTACGTTTCGCTGCCGGGCTGCTTCGTCTGGGTGGCGCTGGCCGATGCCACGCCGCAGGAGCTGCAAGAGATGCAGCAGGAGTTCGGCCTGCACGAACTCGCTGTGGAAGACGCGCAGCACGGCCACCAGCGCCCCAAGATCGAGGAATACGGCAACTCGCTGTTCGCGGTGCTGCACCTGGTCGAGCCCGATGCCGAGCGCGGCGTCAACGTGGGAGAGGTGGATGTGTTCGTGGGCACCAATTACGTGCTCTCGGTGCGCAACCGCAGCAAGCTGGGTTTCCTGGGCGTGCGCGAGCGCTGCGAGCGCCAGCCCGAGCTGCTGCGAACCGGCGCGGGCTTCGTGCTGTACGCGCTGATGGACGCGGTGGTGGACCGCTACTTTCCGGTGATCGATGCGCTGGAGGTGGAGCTGGAGCAGATCGAGCAGCAGATCTTCACCAAGGGCGCGCCGCACAACAACATCCAGCGCCTGTACGAACTCAAGCGCCGCGCCATGGTGCTCAAGCGCGCGGTGGCGCCGCTGCTGGAGGGCGTAGGCAAGCTGCATGGCGGCCGCGTGCCCCAGGTGTGCATGGGCTCGCAGGATTATTTTCGCGATGTGCTCGACCACCTGAGCCGCATCAACGGCTCCATCGACGCGATGCGCGACACCATCGGCACGGCCATCCAGGTGAACCTGTCGATGGTGACCATCGAAGAGAACGAGATCACCAAGCGCCTGGCGGCCTGGGCCAGCATCTTCGCGGTCTGCACCGCGTTCGCAGGCATCTGGGGCATGAACTTCGAAGGCATGCCCGAACTGAAGTGGGCCTATGGCTACCCGGCGGCGCTGCTGCTGATTTTGGGCGTGTGCGGCTACCTGTATTACCGCTTTCGGCGGGCGGGCTGGCTCTGAGCCGGGCCCGGGCCGGCCGTGCCGCCGGGCGAAGGTGTTGTAAAGCGCGGCGTGCCGAGAGCACGCCCCATTGGTCAAATCGCAGCAAGATGGTACAAAAGCCGGGGATGGAGAAATCTCTGGCGGCGACACGGCAACAAGAACTACGGCGTTCCTTCATGCAACACCATTTCCTGACGCGCGCACTGTGCCGCCTGGCACTGGCCTGGCTCTGCTGCGCGCCTTTGCTGGGCGCCGCGCAAAGCCCTGTGCCGGCCAAGGCGAGTACGACGGGGGCGCCCACCGCGCCGAAAGGGCCTGCGCCCGCGCCGGTGTCGGCACCCTTCATGCTGCGGGTGGTCGGCAGCCTCGGGGCGCTGTCCCAATACCAGGAGCGCGAGGCGCCGTTCTGGACCCAGGAGCTGGCCACGCTCAGCAACGGGCGGTTTTCCGCCACCATCGTTCCCTTCGACCGCGCGGGCGTGCCGGGCATGGAAATGCTGCGGCTGGTCGAGCTGGGCGTGGTGCCCTTCGGCACCACCCTTATGAGCTCGCTCACCGCGCAGTACCCGCAATACACCGCGCCCGACCTTCCCGGCCTCAACCCCGACATCGCCAGCCTGCGCGCCACGGTGGCGGCGTTTCGCCCCTACCTGCAGAGCGCGCTGCGGCAGGAGCACGGCATGGAGATGCTGGCCATCTATGTCTATCCCGCGCAGGTGATCTTCTGCAAGAACGCCATGACCGGGCTGGCCGACCTGTCGGGCCGGCGCATCCGCGTGGCTTCGGCCTCGCAGGCCGACTTCATCAGCGCCCTGGGCGGCATTCCGGTGCACACGGGCTTCGGCCAGATGGTGGCGAGCCTGAAGGCCGGCGACAGCGAATGCGCAGTGACCGGCACCATGTCGGGCAACACCATGGGCCTTTATGAAGTGACCCAGTACGTCTACCCCATGCCGCTGACCTGGGGCCTGTCGATCTTCGGGGCCAACCGCGACATCTGGAACTCGCTGCCCGCCGACCTGCGCGCCCTGCTGCAGCGCGAGCTGCCCCGGCTGGAGGCCACCATCTGGGCCGATGCCGAGCGCGAAACCTCCGAAGGGCTGGCCTGCAACACCGGACGGCCTTCGTGCCAGAAGGGCGCTCGCGGCTCGATGATGGTGGTGCCGGTCTCTGCCGCGGACGATGCCCGCCGCGTCGAAATCCTGCGCACCACGGTGCTGGCGAACTGGCAGCGGCGCTGCGGCCCGGTTTGCGTCGATCTGTGGAACCGGACAGTCGGCCCTGCGCGCGGTATTCCCGCCCCCCGGGCGCCTTGATGAAGGCCTTTCCCCGACACATTCATGCCGCCATCAGCAGCGTGGTGGTGGTGTTCCTGCTCGCCCTGGCAGGGTCTGCAATCTGGCTGGTGTGGAGCACGCGCCACTCCGCGCTCATGGAAAGCGAGGCGCAGGTCACGCGCTTCACCACCGGCGCCGAGGCGGCGGTCAACCGTGCGCTGCTGGGGCTGGACGTGCTGCTGGCCAGCACCGCCGACCTGATGGCGCTGCGCGAGCAGATGCACGAGCCCGGCGGGCCAGGCTCGGTGAGCCAGCTGCTGCGCACCGCCGCGCGGCAGAACCTCATGGTGCGCTACGTGGCGCTGATGGACGGGCAGCGCAAGGTGGTCGCCTCGTCGGACGCGGCCGGAGCGCGCGTGGGGCTGGACCTGCCGTCGGGCTTTTTCGAAGAGGTCATGGGGCAGGCCGTGCCCACGCTCGCGATCAGCGTGCCGACGGTGAGCTTCTCCAGTTCCGAGCGCGTGGTGTACGTGGCCCGCCACGTGCGGTCGCCGGTCGGCACGCGGCTGGTGGCCATCGCCCAGGTGCCCACGAGCATGCTGGTGTCGGTGCTGACGCAGGCGGTGGACATCTCGGGCCTGGAGATCACGCTGGAGCGCGGGCAGGGGCAGATGCTGCTGGGCTTTTCGGGCCGGGGCGACGCGCGCCACCGCGCGCGGGTGCACCCCTTGAGCGAAGTGGGCACGCCGATCAGCGCCTGGGGGCAGGGCGCTCGCATCACCGGCGTCTCGGCGCTGGTGGTGGCGCGGCCCATCCTGTACCCGGACTTCTGGATTTCCGCCAGCCTGCCGCAGGAGGCGGCGCTGGCGCCATGGCGCAGCGAGCGCAACGCGATCGTGCTCGTGGCCGCGCTGTTCGGCGCCACCGTGGCGGCGGCAGGGCTGGCCACCATCGCCTACCTCAACCGCATGAACCGCGCGCGCATGGCGCTGGCCAGTTCCAAGGCCACGCTGGATCAGGCGCTCGGCTCCATGGTGACCGGCTTCGTGCTGCTGGGCCGCCAGCAGGAGGTGCTGCAGTGGAACCGCCGGTTCGAGGAGATCTTTCCTTGGCTGCGCGGCATCATGGCCGAGGGGCTGCCGTTTCGCGCCCTGCTGGAGGCCACCGTGCTGCACCACCTGCCCGACAGCAGCGAAGGGCAGCGGCGCGAATGGGTCGAGCAGCGCCTGGCCTTGCAGCGCCACCCCGACGGCACGCACGAGCAAATGCTGCCCAACGGCCACTTCATCCAGATCACCGAGCGCGCCACGCCCGAAGGCGGGCTCATGATTTCGTACCACGACGTGACCGACCTGCGCATGGCGAGCGCCGAGATCGAGAACCTCGCCTTCTACGACCTGCTCACCGGCCTGCCGAACCGCCGCCTGCTGCTGGACCGGCTGAACCAGGCCGCCGCCACGGCATCGCGGTCGCGCGAGCTGGGGGCGCTGCTGTTCCTGGACCTGGACCATTTCAAGACCCTCAACGACACGCAGGGCCATGAAGTGGGCGACCTTTTGCTGCAGCAGGTCGCCGTGCGCCTGAAGGACTGCGTGCGCACCACCGATACCGTCGCGCGGCTCGGCGGCGACGAGTTCGTCGTCATGTTGTGCGACCTGGCGCGTGACCCGCAGGAGGCCGCCACGCTCGCGCGGCGCATCGGCGAGAAGATTCTGCTGGCGCTCAGCAAGCCTTACCAGTTGCGCTCGCAGACGCACCACAGCAACTGCAGCATCGGCGCCACGGTGTTCGGCGATTCGCGGCAGTCTGCGGCCGAACTGCTCAAGCAGGCCGACATCGCCATGTACCAGGTCAAGGCCCGCCGCGGCCATGGCCTGTGCTTTTTCGATCCGCAGATGCAGGTGGTCATCACCCAGCGCGCGCAGCTCGAATCAGACCTGCAGACCGCCATCCAGCAAAACCAGTTCGTGCTGCACTACCAGCCGCAGTTCACGCTGCCCGGCACCATGGTGGGCGCCGAAGCGCTGCTGCGCTGGCAGCACCCCGAACGCGGCCTGGTGGCGCCGGGGCACTTCATCGCCGTGGCCGAGGAGAGCGAGCTGATCGTGCCCATCGGCATGTGGGTGCTGCGCACCGCCTGCGAGCAGCTGGCCCAGTGGCAGCGGGACCCGCGCCTGCGCAACCTGCACGTGTCGGTGAACGTGAGCGCGCGGCAGTTCCGCCACCCCGACTTCGTGGCCGGCGTGGTGGAGGTGATCCAGGAAACCGGCGTCCGGCCCCATCTGCTGGAGCTGGAACTGACCGAATCGCTGGTGCTGGACAACGTGGAGGATTCGGTCGCCAAGATGCACCTGCTGCGCACCAAGGGCGTGCGGTTCTCGGTGGACGATTTCGGCACGGGCTATTCGTCGCTGGCCTACCTCACGCGGTTGCCGCTGCACCAGCTCAAGATCGACCAGTCGTTCGTGCGCAACCTGGGCGTGCGGCCCACCGACGACGTGATCGTGCAGACCATCATCGGGATGGCCCGCAACCTGGAGTTGCAGGTGATCGCGGAAGGCGTGGAAACCGCCGAGCAGAAGGACTTTCTGGCCCTGCACGGCTGCGACCTCTACCAGGGCTACCTGTTCGCGCGGCCCCTGCCGGTGGCCGAGTTGATGGAGCGCTTCGCCGACCGGGCCACACCGGTCTCGCCAGCGCCCGGACCGCTCTGAGCCGTGCCCAGGCGATTCATGAAGCCCCGGGGCTTCATGAATGATTTGCTATCCTATTTATAGCAATGCTCCCTGGTCCTGATTGCGCTGAAGGCCTTTTTGACCTCAAGCCTCTTGGCGCAGCAGGCTTCGGTGCCTTCAGGCCTTTTGCGGCCGCGAGGAGGCCACGATGCCGCTCACGATCAGCAAAAACGCCGCCGCGTGGTACAGGTGCGGGGTTTCGCCCAGGAACAGTGCCGACAGCACGGCCGCGAACAGCGGGGTGAGGTTGATGAAGAACCCCGCCACCGCCGGCCCCGCACGCTGCACGCCCACGCCCCAGCACCGGTACGCCAGGATGGCCGGCCCCACCGCGATGAACGCCAGCGCCGCCGCCAGCGGCCAGCCCCATTCGATGTGCGAGTGGCCCATGGCCCACTCGCCCCCGGCGAAGGCGCCCGACCAGGCCAGCCCGAAGACCATCTGCGCCATCAGGAACGCCGCCCAGTCGGAGCGCACCGTGGCGGGCTCGTGCGTGCGCGCCAGCAGCCAGCTGTAGAAGGCCCAAGAAATGGTGGCCAGCACCATGAAGAGATCGCCCGGCACCAGCCGCAGCGCCAGCAGCTGGCTCCATTCGCCCCGGCTCAGCACCAGCAGCACCCCCGCCATGGACAGCACCGCGCCGATGAGCTGCGGGCGCCGCACCGGCACGCCGAAGCACAGCGCGCCCACGGTCAGCATCCACACCGGCAGGCTGGAGCCCACGAGCGTGACGTTCAGCGGCGTCGAGGTCTGCAGCGCCATGTACTGAAGCGCGTTGTAGCAGCCGATGCCCAGCAGGCCCAGCGCGGCGAAGCGCCGCCAGTGCGGCCACATCGGGCTCTTCGGACCCAGCACGCGATAGGCCAGCGGCAGCAGCACCAGAAACGCCAGGGCCCAGCGGATGAAGTTCAGCGTGACGGGCGGCACCAGGGTGTGGACCATCCGTCCCACCACCGCGTTGCCGGCCCAAAGTAGCGGCGCGGTGGCCAGGAGGGCGATCGTGCCCGGAGTGAGTCGTTGCGTCATGGGGCTGGACTGTAGCGTCTCGGCCCTCGGCAGAGCCGGGAAAAACATGGCAGGATTCAGGCGCTTTCCGTTTGCCGGCTTTTCATTTTTCCCCTCTCTTGCAGGAGTGTTCCCATGAGTCTTGCCGTTCAGATCCGCCAGCATGGCGGTCCCGAAGAACTCCAGATCGTCGATGTTTCCGTCGGCGAGCCCGGCCCGGGCGAAATCCGCATCCGCCACCATGCCGTCGGCCTGAACTTCATCGACGTGTACCACCGCACCGGCCTGTATCCGCTGCAGATGCCGGCCGCCATCGGCATGGAAGGCGCGGGCATCGTGGAGGCGGTGGGCGAGGGCGTCACGCACCTCAAGGTGGGTGACCGCGCCGCCTACGCCAGCAACCCGCCCGGCAGCTATGCCGAAGTGCGCGTGATGCCTGCCAAGACCGTCTGCCGCCTGCCCGACGGCATCAGCTTCGAGACCGGCGCGGCCATGATGCTCAAGGGCCTGACGGCGCAGTACCTGCTCAAGAAGACACTGCCCGCCGAAGGCCTGCAGCCCGGCGACCATGTGCTCTTTCACGCCGCGGCCGGGGGCGTGGGCCTCATCGCCTGCCAATGGGCGAAGGCGCTGGGCCTGCAGCTCATCGGCACGGCCGGCAGCGACGAGAAGTGCCAGCTGGCCCTGGCCAACGGCGCTGCGCACGCCATCAACTACCGCACCGAAGACTTCGCCGCCCGCGTGAAGGACATCACGGGCGGCAAGGGCGTGAAGGTCGTGTACGACTCGGTGGGCAAGGACACCTGGGACAAATCGCTCGAATGCCTGCGGCCCTTCGGCCTCATGGCCACGTTCGGCAACGCCTCTGGCCCCGTGGCGCCGTTCGCGCCCGGCATGCTGGGCGCCAAGGGATCGCTCTACGTGACGCGGCAGACCCTGTTCACCCACATCGCCACGCGCGAGGCCACGCAGGCCATGGCGGACGACCTGTTCGCGGTGGTGCAGAGCGGCGCCGTCAAGATCCACATCGAGCAGCGCTACGCCCTGCGCGACGTGGAGCAGGCGCACCGCGACCTGGAAGCGCGCAAGACGACCGGCTGCACCGTTCTCACCCTGTCATGAGCGCGCTTGCGCCCAGCGCGCCGGGCTGGCTGCCCGCCGCGCGTGCGCGGGCCCAGCGGCCCGCTGCGGCAGCGCGCCTGCCCTTCGCCGTCGCCGGCCACATCGTGGGCACGGTGGCGGACGGCGTTCTGAATGAAATCATCGCCCTGCCGCCGGAAAACATGCCTGGGTTGCTATTAAAAGTAGAGCAGGGTGGCAGGGTGGGCTGGCACCTCGACCGCATCGGCAGCGATGCCACTGCGGCCCTCGCGCTGCTGGCCGGTGCCTTGCGCCGGGCCGGGCGCTGCGGCCCGTGGCGCGACGAGCAACTGGCGGTCTGCAACGCGGCCGGCGAGCGCATCGGCACGGTGGAGCGCGGTGCCGTGCGCACGCTGGGCATCGCCACCTGCGCCGTGCACCTCGTGGCCAGTGCGCCCGATGGCCGCATGTGGGTGCAGCAGCGCGCCTTCGACAAACCCACCCACCCCGGCCGGTGGGACACGCTGATGGGCGGCATGGTCAGCGCCGCCGACACGCTGGACACCGCCCTCGAACGAGAAACCTGGGAAGAAGCGGGCCTCAACATCGCCGCGCTGCAAAACGTGGCCCAGGGCGGCCACGTGGACTTCGCCCGGCCGAGCGACGACGGCGAAGGGGCCGGCTACATGGTCGAGCGCATCGACTGGTTCCACGCGACCGTGCCCGAGGGCGTGGCACCGGTGAATCAGGATGGTGAAGTGGAACGGTTCGAATTGCTGGACGCGCCAGAAGTGCATGCGCGACTGGAGCGCGGCGAGTTCACGCCGGAGGCGGCGCTGGTGTTGGCGGGGTTCTACGGCTGGTGATCCTGAAGCGTTGCGTTCATTGGCTTGATGCTTCGCATGGCGATCCACACGGGCGGATGGCAGGGCTAGAGTGGGATTCATGTTCTCGCTCCAGGAAAGCATCCCATGTTCGGTCTCAGTAAATTAGGCATTGGACGCAAGTCGTCCGACACGCAAACCCAGCCCAAAGAAGGGGACAAGAAATCCTCTGGGAGCCCTTCAGGAAAGACATCGCGCCATTCGCATGCCGCTCCGTCGGGAATGCCTCCGCCCCGTGGCCAATCGGGCGCCAATGCGTCGGACCAGGGTGCCCGGCCACGCACGCGGATCGGCGGGGAGTCGTCGTCTGCGCGTCCACTCAGTGTCAAAGAACAACGGCACCAACAATTGATGGCGGAAGCGGCTGCGCAGGGCGGTGTCTATGCACAAGGCGGCTACACGCCCAAACCGAAAACTGAAAAACCACCGGCCCACACGCCTTCTTCGTCCTCAGGCTTCACGCGTCAGGAGTCTTTCGACCCTGATATGCAAACGATGATGTTCAACACACCGGCTGAGAGAGAGTTCTATCAACACATGGTGAACCCGGGCGCGCAAGCCCAAAGCGGTGCTGCAGCGGAAACCACCCCGGCGGCACCGGAGCGCCGCACCTTTGGGCGCAGTACACAGATCCAGAACACCGAATACGACGCCTCCGGACGCCAGGCGCCATCGCAAAGGTCTTAATAGGCCGCTCGTGGCAGGCGGAGCGAAGTTCGTTTATCGCTTGGCCTGCCGCTCCCGCGCCACCGTCCGCACCAGATCCCACGCTGCTTGCGCCACGGGCGCCAGCGCGCGGTTGCGGCGGTGCACGAGCACGATCTCCCGGTCCACCTGCGGTCGCAGGGGCCTGACGGCAACGCCGTGCAGCCCTTCGGGCGGCAGCGCCAGCGTGGGCACCACCGAGATGCCGAGTCCCGCAGTGAGCATGCGAAAGATCGTGGTCGGGTGGCCGACCTCCTGCGCCACGGTGGCATGGACGCCATGGGCCGCAAACGCCTGGTCGATGAGCCGGCGGCTGCCCGAGGCGTGGTCTAGCAATACCAGCGGCTGGCCTTCGAGGTTGGTCCAGCGCACGCTGCGCTTGCGCGCCAGGGGATGCGCGGGCGGGCAGGCCAGGCAGAACGGCTCGGTCAGGATGGCCTCGCAGGTCAGTGCCTCGCGCTCTCCGGGGTCGATCACCACCCCGAAGTCCACCTCGCCGGACAGCACGCTCGCCAGCACGTCGTTCTGGATGCGGTCCAGCAGCACGATCTGCAAGCCGGGCAGTTCGCGCTGGCAGCGGGCGATGCAGTCGGGCATCAGGTGCGCCGAGAGCGTGGGGCTGCTGGCGACGCGCACGCGGCCTCGCCGCTCCGACGCCATCCCGCGCACGTCGAGCAGCACGGTGTCCAGGTCGTCGAGCACGCGCTCCAGGCGCGCTGCCAGGCTGCGGCCGGCCTCGGTCAGTTCCACCTCGCGCGTGGTGCGGTTGAGCAGTTGCAAACCGAGCTGCGCTTCCAGCTCCGTGATGCAGCGGCTCACGGCGGGTTGCGTCAGCCCGATCTGCTCGCCGGCGCGGCTGAAGTTGCGCGTGGCGGCGACCGACCGGAAGACATGGAGTTGGCGCAGCGTGACATTCATGATTCGAAATCATAAAACCATCAGATAAATCCATTTCACTTGGGGCGGGCTTTTGGGCCTAATGGCAACCATTCGATCGCAAAGGCTTCGCTCTCCCATGGCCCGCTCCCGCTTCCTTCCCGACAATTTCACGCTCGCCCTGCTCGGCACGGTGGCCTTGGCGAGTCTGCTGCCTGCCTCCGGGCGCGTGGCCCAGGGCTTCGAGCAGGCCACGGTGGCTGCCGTGGCGCTGCTGTTCTTCCTGCACGGCGCCAAGCTGTCTCGCGAAGCCATCGTGGCCGGGTTGTCGCACTGGCGCCTGCACTTGGTGGTGGTGGCGTCCACCTTCGTTTTGTTTCCGCTCATTGGATGGGCGCTGCGCCCGGTGCTGCAGCCGCTGGTGACGCCCGAGCTGTATCTGGGCGTGCTCTTCCTGTGCGTGCTGCCCGCCACTGTGCAATCGGCCATCGCCTTCACGGCCATGGCACGGGGCAACATGCCGGCTGCGGTCTGCGCCGCGTCGGGTTCCACGCTGCTGGGCATCGTGATCACGCCGTTGCTGGTGGGGCTGGTGCTGCCGGGGGTTCCGGCAGCGCACGGCGCGGCGGGTGCTGCTGGCGGCGCGCACGATCTGCTGGCCAGCATCGGGCGCATCACGCTGCAGTTGTTCGTTCCGTTCCTGGCGGGCCATCTGATGCGCCCGTGGATCAGCGGTTTCCTTCAGCGCCGTGCGGCCGTGCTCAAGTTCGTGGACCAGGGCTCGATCCTGCTGGTGGTGTACACCGCCTTCAGCGCGGCCGTGATCGAAGGGCTATGGCGGCAGATTCCGCTGCCGGCGCTGGCAGGCCTGCTGGCCGTGTGCGCGGTCATTCTGGCGATTGCGCTGTCTGCGACCACCTGGATCAGCCGACGCCTCGGGTTCTCGAAAGAAGACGAAATCACCATCGTGTTCTGCGGCTCCAAGAAGAGCCTCGCGAGCGGCGTGCCCATGGCCAAGGTGCTTTTCGCCTCGCATGCGGTGGGGGCGATCGTGCTGCCGCTGATGGTGTTCCACCAGATGCAGCTCATGGTCTGCGCGGTGCTGGCGCAGCGCTATGCGCGCCGGCCCGAAGGCCTGCCGCCGGCCGACCGCATCGCTGCCAACGCGTCGCAAGCGCGCGCAGCGCAGGCGGCGTCCACGGCAGCACCGAAGTAGCTGCCTGCGGGCAAGGCGTCAGGATTTTTCTTCGCCGGGCGGCACTTCCAGCCGGTCGTTCCGCACCTCTTTCATCATGTCTTCGCCGTCGGGGTCCGTGCCGTCCAGCGGTACGTCGTTCTCCTGGGTGACTTCCGGTTCATCGCTCGGTGGCTTGCGTTGGGTGGGGCTCATGGATTTCCTCTCTGGGTTGTCGGACCGGATCAGGTTCGAAACAGCCGCGCATCGAACCAATGCATGCAGCCTGCAACCATTCGGTGCCCTGCAACGTCGGACGACGCGCACAGGCATTGCGGCTCCGGACGGCAACGGGCCGTCCGCACGGGCCGATGCTCCGTTGGCCTACAGAACCCGGCCATGCCCCCAGGCAACCTGAGCCTTGTCACATCTCAATCTTGACTCAGGAGACTCCATGGAAATTCACATCAATACGGGCAACGGCATGGAAAACCGCGAGGCGCTGGAGCGCTGGGCCGACGGAGAGATCCGCAAGAACCTGAACCGGTTTACCGAAGGGGTGCGGCGCGTCGAGGTGCACCTGTCGGACGTGAACCACGCCAAGGGCGGGGCCGATGACAAGCGCTGCATGATCGAAGCCCATCTGCCGCAACAGGCACCCGTCGCTGTGAGCCACCATGCGCCAACCCTGGATGAAGCCTTCCGCGGCGCCGAAGCCAAATTGCAGCGGGCACTGGACAGTGCGCTGGGCAAGCTGCAGGACCATCGCGACCGCACCTCCATCCGCACGCAGCCGGAGTTGCTGCAGCCTTGAGCGATGGCGTGGGCCACGCTCGTGCGTGGCCCACGGTGCATACGGCCTCTTCGGCAATCAATGCATGACGGAGCGGAAAAATTTGCCGCAATGTTGACCGGCGTTTCTGCCAGCAAGCTTCTCTAATTGTTCGAAATTCGCTTCGGAAAGATGCTTGCCGTCCCGATCCAGCGGAACGGCGCCGGCTTACTTGCTGGGCAGCAGATCGTTCACCCGATCGGCAGGCCGGCACAATCGCACGCCGCGCGGCGACACCACGATCGGCCGGTTCATCAAACCGGGATGGGCCACCATGGCGTCGAGCAGCTGCGAGTCGGCCAGCGCTGGGTCGCCGAGGCCCAGTTCGTCATGCAGCGGATTCTTCGCACGCAGCACGTCGCGCACCGAAACGCCCGCACGTGCGATCAACCCTTCCAGCATGGCCCGCGAAGGCGGCGTCTTCAAGTACTCGATCACGTGTGGCTCGACCCCGCTGGCACGGATGAGCGCCAGCACGGTCCGTGAGGTGCCGCACTCGGGGTTGTGATAAATGACGATGTCAGGCCCAGCGGGCCTTCAGCATGGATGGGTTGGGTCATTGCGGGCTTGGAGCGAGAACGGAACTACTTCGGCTGATTGGAGCGCCAGCGTGCCAACGGTGAAGCGCAACTCCGTCCGGCGTTCCGAGCGTCAGGGTCAGCACGCTGCGGGCCCTGGCCTGTCACTTTCCGATCGAGGCTTCCTGGGCTACGCTGGTGGCGGTGCGCAGGCGGCTTGGCGCCAGGGCGCCGGCCGAGTCCAGGATGGGATAGGCGATCGAGCAGATGTGCGAATTGATGCGCTTGAGCTCGCTGATCAGGTCGATGTGCAGCGAACTGGTTTCCATGCTTTGCAGCGTCTTGTCCGAAAGCCGCACCAGATGGGTGGCTGCGTAGGCACGCTCCAGGTCCCGAAAGCGCGCCTTTTCTTCCAGCAGCTTTTGCGCATCGCGCACCGTGCCGTTGAGGAACACGCTCATTCCCAGGCGCAGGTTGTTGATCAGGCGCTCGTGCAGTTCGGTGATCTCGGCCATGCCGGCTTCGGAGAACTGGCGGCCTTTCTTGATCTTCTTTTCTTCGATGTCGAGCAGCACGCGTTCGATGATGTCGCCGATCTGCTCCATGTTGATGGTGAAGCTGATGATGTCGGTCCAGCGGCGGCTTTCTTCCTCGCCCAGGGCTTCGCGCGAAATCTTGGTGAGGTAATACTTGATGGATGAGTACAGCTCGTCCACCTCGTCGTCCATCTTGCGCAGCCGTTCGGCCAGCTGGACGTCGTTTTTCTTGATGACGTCGAGCACGCCGAGCAGCATGGTCTCGACCACGTCGGCCTGGTGCAAAGCCTCCCGCGCGGCGCAGGAGATGGCGAGCGAAGGGGTCGAAAGGGCGGAGGGATCCAGGTGGTGCGGCCGCAGGCTTTGCGCGCCCGCGGGCTTGGGCAGCAGCCGGGTCACCCAGGTGGCCACCCATTGCGTGAATGCGATGAACCCCAGGCTGATGATCACGTTGAAGCCCAGGTGGAACAGCACCACGCCCTGTGCCGTGCCTGGCATCTGGGGCTGCACGTAGAGCAGCCACAGCCCGACGAAAGGCGCCACCAGCATGACGCCCATCAGCTTGAACACGAGATTGCCCACGGTGACCTGCCGCACTTCGACGGCCGACTTGGCCGTGGTCAGCACCGCCAGCAGGCCGCTGCCCAGGTTGGCGCCGAGCACCAGGCCCAGGGCCACGTCCAGCGGCACCACATGCGAGGCCGCCATGGCCGAGATGAGCAGCACGATGGCGAGGCTGGAATAGGCGATCACCGCCAGCACCGCGCCCATGACGATCTCCATCACGATGTCGCTGTTGAGCGAGCCGAGCATCGCCTTGATGATGGGCGACGCGAGCATGGGACCGCTGGCCTGCACGACCATTTCGAGCGCCAGCAGCATGAGTCCCAGTCCGATGAGCACGCGCCCCACGCGCCCGGCCGAACTGGACTGGCGGGTGATGAACAGCACCACCCCCACGAAGATGAAGAGCGGCGACAGCCAGGACAGATCAGTGGAGAACAGCACGGACATGAGCGCCGTGCCCACGTCGGCCCCGCGCATCACAGCCAGCGCGGCGGGCAATGTGATGAGCCCCTGGCCCACGAACGACGAGGTCATGAGCGAGGTGGCGGTGCTCGACTGCACCAGGGCGGTCACGCCGATGCCGGAGAGTGCCGCAGTGAAGCGGTTGCCCATGCTGCGGGCGAGCATGGTGCGCAGGTTTGCGCCGAACACACGCAGCACGCCGGTGCGCACCAGGTGGGTGCCCCAGACCAGCAGTGCCACGGCGGCCAGCAGATTCAACAGGTGCTTCATGAATGGGTCGGATGCTTCATCCGGGGGCGCTGCGCAGGGCTCCTCGCCTGGCTGCCTTCCCGGGAGTGACAGCATACTCCTGAATCCATAGCAATCGGCCAGCAACCACGGGGCGCGCTGGGTCTGGAGTGCGATGGGGAGGCGGCGGTAAAGCGGTTCGCCTGTCTGGCACAGGCTTCGGGCTTCAGGGGCGGTTTGGAATCCTTGTTTCTGCGCTCGGCTTCCTAACTCAAGCATTCAAAGGGAGAAGCCATGGTCCATATCGTCGATATCACATCGCCCAAGCGAGTCGCCCCTTCCGATACGGAGCGCGGCAAGGGCATCGCACCACCGAGCAAGTCCAGTTCCAAGCCTGGCACGGACGGGCCGCTGAAGGGCCGGGGTGGCGCGCAGGGCAAGCCCATCCAGGACTCCCAAACGGTTGTCGACCATCATCCGGCCTCACACCCCCGTCCCCGTTCGAATACCGGGATTCGGATTCACTCTCCGAAGGCGGGGATGGAGCAGGCAGCGAAAACGGCTGCGATCAGCACGGCGAAGGCTTTGGCCGAGGATGACCGGCGCCGAGACGTTGCAGCTCAAGGGATTTTGAAGATGCTGGGAGAGCCGAAGAGGTATGTCGACGACGCGGGTAAGTCGGTTGAGGAAAACCTCGCCTCGATGCAGGACCATGTCGAGAATCTGCAAGGCATGCTGCAACACAGAGACGCGGCGCTCAGTGCACAGGCCAACCTGCGCATGCAGATGAGTCGTTTGGATGGGCATGCGGAACCGGAGCGGTATAAGAGTTGGGCTCAGGCTGCGTCGATCAATCTGGAAGCGGTTTTTCAGGAGGCAGAGACCGCAGTGCGCGACATGCAGGCGCGGCTGTTTGCGGCGCCTGGGTCTGACGCCGAGTCAGACACGGATGACTATCTGGACGCCCAGACGGACTGGAGTTCGGAGGTGGAAGCCGATACGGAAACCCTTGATGACACCCAATCACGACCCATCACCCCGCAAAAGCAGAGCGTTCCAGTGAAAGCAGAGGCCGCACCGGTGCGTTCTGAGCCGCAAACAACGGCGCCCAGCTTGGCGACCATTGAAACCCCGCCTTCGGATGGGCCTGGGTCCACCCCGCTTGAGCACACGACGGCTACTGAATCTCCCGCTGCGCTGGCTCAAAGAGAGGCCGACAGAGGTCGCCACGAAATGGCCGAGGATCTGCTGGCGCTGAACAGCTTGAACATGGGATATCACACCAGTGGAGCGCTGGAGCTCGTTGGAAACGTGCGTGCGATGAACAGAAGGATTCAAGACCTGGAAGACGTGATCGCGGCAAAAGACGAAATGCTGCGAGGCCATGCTGATCTTGTTGCACAGCTGGACCGCGAAACGCCGGCAGCCCGATTGGATTGGTCGCAGTTCAAGAAATGGGAAGCCGCTGCAGCCGTCAGGCCCGATCAGAAATTCGAAGAACTGGCAGCGTCGATCAGTGCGATCAAAGCCAGGATGCGCAACGGAGTGGAGCATCTGACCAGAATGGAAGGCTATACCGAAGCTGAAATTTTCCCGAGATCACGATGAGCGACTGAGCCTTGGAAAGGCTGTCCAGCCAATGCGTTCGGACTGCCAGCGCGTCAATCGATCAACTGCCCGGCTTCGTGAAACGGGTAAGGTCCTGGGTACGACCCGCTGGCCACGGTGTGGCTCACCACGCGGCCCCCGTGCGGCAGCGCATGCAGCGCAAAGCCCGGCGGCTCCAGCGTCCAGGCCGATGCCGCATCTGGTGCCAGGTCGAGGCACACCTGGTGCGCAGGGGAGGGCACGGTCGCTGCCAGCGTGCCTCCGAACCGTACCTGAATGGCCCGGTGCAGATGACCGCACACGACCCGTTCCACATTGGAATGCCGCGCCACGAGCGCTTCCAAGGCTTCGGCGCCTTCGAGCAGGCCGATGGCGTCCATGTGGCCGATGAGCGTGCGAAACGGTGGGTGGTGCATGGCGATCACGACGGGCCGGCCGCGGTGCGCTTCCAACTGGCGCTCCAGCCAGGCAAGCCGCGCCGTGCAAAGTCCTCCTTCGCTGGCACCGGGCACCACGGTGTCGAGCGCGATCAACTGCAGCCCGCCCAAGGGAACGCTGTATTGCACGAATCCATCTTGGCCCAGGTAGGTGTGTTCTGGAAAGCTGGCGCGCAATTGGTCGCGGTCGTCATGGTTGCCGGGCATCAGGTAGAGCGGCATGGCTCCGAGCGGCGCCAGCAGTTCGCGCAGGTGCGCATATTCCGCGGGCCTGCCGAAGTCGGTCAGGTCGCCGGTGATGACGATGGCGTCGGGCCGCTGCGGCAACTGCAACACCGTTTCCACTGCCTGGCGCAGATAGGACGCAGTGTCCAGTCGCCCGTAAGCCAGTCGGCCAGGTTCGCGGATGTGCAGGTCGGACAGTTGCAGGAGCAGGGTTGTGATCGTGGTCGGGGTCATGGGTGAAGGCTTTCAGTGGCGGACAGGAGCCGATGGGTAGCAATGCGAAAGCCCACCCGCTCGCCTTCGCGCGCTGGGTGGTCGCGGTGCACATCGGCCAGCAGGGGCGAGTGCCCCGGCACGGTCAGGGTGAGTTGCACGCGGTCGCCCAGGAAGCTGCGGCGCACCACATCGGCAGCGCCCCAGCCGTGCAGCGCAGGGCCCACCTCAATGTCTTCGGGCCGCACGAGCCAGGCCTGCGCCGACGCCGCCGCCCCATCGCTGGCCTGCAGTGCGGTGATGTGCGTGGCATGCACCGCTTCGTTCAGGGCTCTGTCGGGCACCACATGGTTCACGCGGCCGAGGAACGTGGCCACGAACGGGTGGGACGGGGTCCGGTACAGCGCCTCGCCATTGCCGACCTGCACGATGCGCCCGGCATGCATCACGGCCAGCCGGTCCGCGATGGCGAGGGCCTCCTGCTGGTCGTGGGTGACATGGATCGCGGTGATGTGCAGGCGTCGCAACAGGTCTGACAGCTCGTCGCGCAGCGATTCCTTGAGCTTGGCGTCCAGCGCGGTGAGCGGCTCGTCGAGCAGCAGCACGCGCGGGCGAACGGCCACTGCGCGGGCCAGGGCCACGCGCTGGCGCTGGCCGCCGGACAGTTCGGCGGGGCGTTTTTTCTCCAGGCCGTTGAGGCGTACCAGGTCGATCAGCTCGCCCACGGTTCGCCGGCGCTCGGCCTCGTCCGTGCCGCGGACCTTCAGGCCATAGCCGATGTTGGCCTCCACCGTCATCTGCGGAAACAGCGCGTAGTGCTGAAACACCATGCCGATGCCGCGCTGTTCGATGGGCCGCTGCGTCACGTCGGTGCCGCCGAAGGCGATGCGGCTGCCTGCGTCGGGCGTCTCCAGCCCGGCGATCAAGCGCAGCAGCGTGGTCTTGCCGCACCCCGATGGCCCCAGCAGGGCCATGACCTCGCCGGGTTCCACCGTCAGGTCGGTGGGCTGCAGGCCGCGCGTGCCGTCGGCATAGGTTTTTGCGCACTGGACGACGTCCACGCGCGTGCGTTCAAGTTCCATGGTGTTTCTCGATGAAAGTGCCGATGGCCTGCAGGCCCCACAGCACGGGCAGGATGACGATCAGAAAGACCAGCGTGTAGGCCGAGCCGATCTCGATGCGCATCGACGCATAGCTGTCGGCCAGCCCCACGGGCAGCGTGCGCGTGAGCGGCGTGTGCAGCATCCAGGTGAGGTTGAACTCGCCCACCGACAGGGTGAACACCATCAGGCTGCCCGCCACGATGGCCGGCAGAACGGCCGGGACCAGCACGCCCAGAAAGCGCTGCGAAAAGCTGGCGCCCAGCGAGCGCGCGGCCTCTTCGAGCGATCGCAGTTCGTTTTTCTGAAAGGCCGAACCGACGGTGCGAACCATGAACGGCAGCGTGAACACCATGTGGCCGACCAGGATGAACGCGAAGCTCTGCCGAAAGCCTTGCAGCGTGCCGTAGGCGAGGATGAGCGCCAGCGCGCTGGCCAGCCCGGGCACGGCGACGGGCAGCGTGAGCAGTTCTTCGAACAGCCGCGCCCAGCGCGAGCGGCTGCGCGCCAGTGCATAGGCGCAGGGTACGCCCAGCACCAGGTTGCCCAGCACACACAGCAGCGCCAGCACCAGCGACCAGCCCACGGTGCCGCCATAGTTTTCCCACACCTCGCCGAGCCAGCGCAGCGTGAGCCCGCTTTTCAGGCCCGCACTGTAGTTGTTGACCAGCCCGGCCATCACCGACAGGGCGATGGGTGCGAGCATGAACAGTGCGACCAGTGCGGTCAGCGCCACCAGCAGTACCGGCGCCTGCCTTGCGTTTCGCATGATTGCGGTCTTCAAAAAGCGGTAGTGCCGGACACGCGGCGCGACACCCACAACACGAGCCAGGTGATCAGCCCGAGCGTGATCGACAAACTGGCCGCCAACGCGAAGTTGGCGTAGTTGGTGAACTCGTTGTAGATGGTGATGGGCAGCACTTCGAACTTGGCCGAGAGCGTGAACGCCGTGCCGAAGGCGCCCATGGCCGTGGCGAAAACGATGGCTCCGCAGGCCAGCGTGGTGGCAGCCAGTTCGGGCACCCACACGTCCCGCGCGACGCGCCAGCGCGAGGCGCCGAGCGAGCGCGCGGCCTCTTCGAGTTGTGCATCCATGCTGCCGGCCGCCGCCGTGTAGGTGGCAATGGCCCGCGGCAGCGAAAAATACAGATAGGCCAGGAACAGGCCGGTGAGCCCATAGGCGAACGTGGTGCGGCCCGCACCCAGAGATTCCGACAGGTCGGCCACCAGCCCCTGCCGCCCGCCCAGGAGGATCATGAAGAAACCCACGATCACGCCGGGGAACGACAGTGGCAGCGTGAGCAGCGACAGCAGCAAGGCACGGCCGCGAAACCGCTGCCGCGCGAGCGTGATGCCCACCAGCGCGCCCAGCACCAGGGTGGCCAGCGTGACGGCGAGCGACAGTCCCAGCGTTTGCAGCATGCTTTGCAGATAGCGCGCATGGGTCAGCACCGCGAAGTAGGTGGCCCAGCCCTTGGCCGCCGGCAGGGCCAGCAGCAGGGCGACGGGCAGCAGCCAGAACGCCGCGAAGAACGCCACGGCCGGTGCGGCGCACGCCAGCAGTACCGGGCGCGAGGGAGCAGAACCACCGTGGCCCATGGCGTTACTGCACTTCCTTCAGATAGCGGTCGGAGAACGCCTTCTGCGCAGCGGCCATGCGGCCGTAGTCGACCGTCTTGGCGCGTGCATAGTCGCTCGCCGGCAGGAAGCGGGCCTGGACATCCTTGGGCATGGCGCTGGCGCGCACGGGCCGCAGATACGCATTGGCCCAGAGGGACTGGCCTTCGTCGGACAGCACGAAATCCAGCACCTTCCTGGCATCGGCTGCGTGTGGAGCGTTGGCCACCAGGCTCATCACGTAAGGCACCACCACCGTGCCGTCTGCGGGGATGACGAACTGCACATTGGCCTGGTCCTTGTATTTGGCGCGATAGGCGTTGAAGTCGTAATCCAGCAGGATCGCGATCTCGCCCGACAGCACGCGGGCATAGGCCGTCTGCTTGGGCACGATGGGCTCGTTCTTCTGCAGCGCCTTGAAGTAGTCGATGCCGGGGGCGAAGTTGTCCAGCGTGCCGCCGCGCGCCTGGTTGGCGGCCACCGCGCCCACGTAGCCCACGAAGGCCGATGCGGGATCGAGGTAGCCGATCAAGCCTTTGTAGTCGGGCTTGAGCAAATCGGCCCACGACTGCGGCACCGGTTTGCCCTTGAGCGCATCGACATTCACCATGAAGCCGAGCGTGCCCGAGTGGATGGTGAACCAGTGGCCGGCCGGATCCTTGAGGCCTTCTGGAATGTCTTTCCATCCCGCCGGCTGATAGGTGCCCACCACGCCGTCTTTCTGCGCCTGGATGGCGAACGTGACGCCCAGGTAGGCCACGTCGGCGACCGGGCTCGCGCGCTCGGCCACCATCTGCGCCAGGGCCTGGCCGGAGTTTTTATTGTCCGGTGGCACCGTGACACCCGTGCGGGCCTTGATGGCCTTGAGCTGGCTGCCCCAGTCGGCCCATTCGGGCGGGCAGTTGTAGCAGATGGCGGTCTGCGCCATGGCCGCAGCGCCCGAGGCGAGTCCGAAGGCCAGCACCGTGGTGCGGATCAGGGTTTGCAAAGTGTGTTTCATCGAAGGCTCCAAAAAACAGGCTGAACTGAAAGGGGAGGTGGGCAATGGGTGGTTTGGTGCCGGTCAGGCGCCTGCGCAGGATTCACCGGCACGGAAGTGGTGGGGCAGCGTCAGGCTGGCCCCTGGTGCCAGGGGCGTGTTGGCTGCCATGGCCTGGATCAGCAGTTCCACGCTGCAGCGGCCGATATCGGCGTTGGGCTGGGCCACAGTGCTGAGCACAGGTGTCAGGTCCTGCCCCAGCGCGATGCCATCGAAGCCCACCACGCTCAGGTCCCGGGGTACGGCCAGGCCCGCCTTGTGGGCTGCGCGCAGGCATCGGATCGCGATCAGGTCGTTGGAGCACACCAGGGCCGTGGGGCGGTCGGCCCCGCGCAGCAACTGGGCCACCTCGTCCACCGCGGTTTCCACGAAAGGGACTTCGACCACCGGTGCCGGTGCGAGCCCGGCGGTCTCCATGCCGCGCCGATAGCCCCGGCAGCGCTGCTGGGCGCGGTCGGAGGCGGCCAGCAGTCCGCTCACCATGGCGATGCGCTGGTGCCCCAGCGCCACCAGCCGCGCCACCAGATCGGCCACGGCGCCCTCGCTGTCCACCGATACGCAGGCATGGCCGGGGTGCCGGTTGTAGGCCAGCACATAGGGCAGCCCCGTCGCGGCCAAACGTGCAAGCGCGGCCGAAGCCTCCGGCTGCGACACCACGAGGATCATCCCGTCCACATTCCCGGCCAGCAGCAGATGCACCGCACGTTCTTCCTGAGCGAGCAGGTAGTCCGTGGTGAACGGCAGGATGGCATAGCCCCCCAGCGCTGCGGCGCGCGCGATGCCTTCCAGGCATTCGGCGAACACGGGGTTGAGCAGCGTGGGCAGCACCACGCCGATGACGCGGCTGCGCTGCGTGCGCAGGGTGCGGGCGCTGGCGTTGGGCGAGTAGCCCAGCCGATCCGCCACGCCGAGCACGAGGTCGCGTGTGGCAGGGGTGACCTTGTCCGGCAGGTTGAAGGCGCGGGACACGGTGGCGACCGAGACCCCGGCTTCGCGGGCGACGTCCTGGATGGTCATTGGGAAAGAGCGTGGATGAGTCATGCCGTGTAATCGATTTCATGGCATTGGAGCGGGGCGGCATGACGGCGTCGTGACAGCTGAGCGAGGTCAATGGACTTCGCTTCGCACGCGCATGAAAACCTTCGCAGATCGACCGTCGCTAAATGTCCGGTTGGAGCACCCTTTAGGGCGCCAAGACCTGTTTCTTGACGATCAAACCGGAGCAGCCATGGTCGCGCCCCTTTCCACCCACAACTCTCAGCATGCACAGCGGCCTGCAGCAGCTGTGGTTGATGGCGGGCAGGTGGTGATTCATCAGGCCCCTGCTGCTGCTTCCCGCGCAGCTTCTACAGCGATACCGGTGCGCGAACCGTCATCCGGAGGACTTCCTCCCCGCCAACATGGTGCGTTGTCGCGAAATGCGCTGTCTCGGCAAAATGATGCCCGGTTGCGCGACTACGTGATGGCGCGCGCCATCGATGGCCAAGTGGTGGATGGCGCAGATCTGTCGCGGCTGCGGCGGGCCAATCTGACGGTCGACGCGGTTCGCGCAATGCTGCCTTGGGGACGGGGCAATGTGGCCGTCGATATCGAGCGCACTCAGGGAGAGAGTTCACGCAGAAGTTTGGCGTGCCAGATCATGGCAGACCAACTGATACAGATGGCGGGTTGGCCTGCGATCCAGGCGCGAGCCACTGCGGCGCTGTTTTCTCAGGCTGGGACCTGCGATCACCATGCAGCACTGGGCGTGATGTTGCATGCGCCGCACCTTCGTCCGGATGAGGTGCTTTACCAGGTGACTTCTTCCCAGATCGGCCATGTGTGGGCGGAATGGCGCCAGGAGACAAATCCCAGTAGTGCGTTCGAACTGGTCATGGACCCGTGGATGGATGGCCCGGCGGTATTCGCATCGGACGGTCAGTTGTCGGACGTGCCCGGCAACACCCAGTCTTATTTCAACTTTTCTCAGACCTCCGCCTTGGTCGCCAAAACCGAGACGGATTGGCTGATCGCTCATTCCGGGGATCGGCTGAGTGCAGCGTTCCTGCAAACACGCGCAGCGGTTGCACCCGATTTCCGCTGGCCGCCTGACGTGACCTATCGTGGAATGCCAGTGGTCAGTCGGGCTTTCGAGTTGCGCGTCCAGACCAAGCTCGATCGCGTGCTCGACACCGCCAAGGCCGCCAAGTTAGGGGTGTCCGGCGATGCACTGGCGGCACCACCGAGCCTGCAAAAGGCCCGGCGCAGCCTGCTCAATGCCACCATGGCAGTGGGTGTGGCCCGCGAGATGACGCCCGGCTTGAGCATTCAGGCTGCGAAAGAAGAAGTGCCTGGCCTGCTGCACGGCGCGCGGCACCAACTTCGAAAAGGCCGCTGACATTTGGGGTGAGGGCCTCCGCGGTCGGGTCGACCCGACCGGGACTCAGGAAGACCGCTTCACCCGCCGCAGCTCATCCAGGATCAGGCAGGCGGCTCCCACCGTGATGGCCGAGTCCGCCAGATTGAAGGCTGGAAAGTGCCAGCCACGCGCGTGGAAGTCGAGAAAATCGACCACGTAGCCGTGCATCATGCGGTCCACCACGTTGCCCACCGCCCCGCCCAGAATGCTGGACAGCGCAAAGCAAAACAGCTTCTGTCCGGGGTGCGCACGCAGTTGCCACACGATGAACAGCGTGGCCGCCACGCCGATCCCGGTGAACACCCAGCGCTGCCAGCCGCCTGCATCCGCCAGGAACGAGAAGGCCGCGCCCGTGTTGTGCGCGCGCACGATGTTGAAGAAGCTGGTGATGTAGGTGGCATCGCCCAGCCGGTAGTAGCCCAGGATCAGCGTCTTGGTGAACTGGTCTGCGATCAGGATCAGCAGCGCCCAGACGAGCCACGGCCACATCTTGCCGCCCGAGGCGGATGACGACGAAAAGCTGCTGCGGGCCATTACGCGTGCTCCCGCGCTTCGCCCGCGCCGAACAGGTTGCTGGTGCAGCGGCCGCACAGGGTGGGGTGGGCCGGGTCCTGGCCCACGTCGCTGCGGTAGTGCCAGCAGCGTTCGCACTTTGTGTCGGAACTGGCCTTGACGCTTATCTGAAGGGCATCTCCAGCTACTAATTCGATAGCGGATGTGATGAGCACGAACTTCAAGTCATCGCCCAGGCTGGCCAGCAGCGCATGGTCCTCGGGAGCGGCCGTCAGGGTGACGGTGGCTTGCAGCGACGAGCCCACCTGGCCAGCGGCACGCAGTGCTTCGATCTCCTTGTTCACCGCGTCGCGGATCGCGCGCAGGCGGCTCCACTTCGCCAAGAGGCCTTCGTCCGCGCCCGCGATGGAGCCGTAGGTTTCCAGGAAGATGGATTCGGACGCGCCGAACACCTTCCACGCCTCTTCGGCCGTGAACGACAGGAAGGGCGCCATCCAGCGCAGCATGGCGTGCGTGATCTGGTAGAGCGCGGTCTGGGCGCTGCGGCGGGCGAGGCTCTTGGGCGCCGTGGTGTACAGGCGGTCTTTCAGCACATCGAGGTAGAAGCCGCCCAGGTCTTCCGAGCAATACAGCTGCAGCTTTGCCACCACGGGGTGGAACTCGTACACCTTGTAGTGGGCCAGCACCTCGGCCTGGAATTCGGCGGCGCGCGTCAACGCGTAGCGGTCGATCTCCAGCATCTGGTCGAACGGAACGGCGTCGGCTTTTGGGTCGAAATCGCTCACGTTGGCCAGCAGGAAGCGCAGCGTGTTGCGGATGCGGCGGTACGCGTCCACCACGCGCGCCAGGATCTTGTCGTCGCCCGCAATGTCGCCCGAGTAATCGCTCGCGGCCACCCACAGGCGGATGATCTCGGCGCCGAGCTTCTTGTTGATCTCTTGCGGATCGATGCCGTTGCCCAGCGACTTGCTCATCTTGCGGCCCTGGCTGTCCACGGTGAAGCCGTGGGTCAGCAGGCCCTTGTATGGCGCGCGGCCTTCCAGAGCGCTGGCCAACAGCAGCGAACTGTGGAACCAGCCGCGGTGCTGGTCATGGCCTTCCAGGTACAGGTCGGCCTCGGGGCCAGTGTCGTGGTGCACGCCGGGGTGCGTGCCGCGCAGCACGTGAAAGAAGGTGGAGCCGGAGTCGAACCACACTTCCAGGATGTCGGTGCTCTTGGTGTAGCAGGCTGCGTCCTCGGCACCCAGGATCTCTTCGGGCGTGACGCGGCTCCAGGCCTCGATGCCGCCCTTTTCCACGATGTCGGCCGCCTGGTCCATGATTTCCATGGTGCGCGGGTGCAGCTCTCCCGAATCCTTGTGCAGGAAGAACGGGATGGGCACGCCCCAGCTGCGCTGGCGCGAGATGCACCAGTCGGGCCGGTTGGCAATCATGTCGTGCAGGCGGCCCTTGCCGTTCTCGGGGTAGAAGCTGGTGTGCTCGATGGCCTCCAGCGCCGTCTGGCGCAGGGTCTTGGGCGCCTTGTCCTTGGTGAACACGCCTTCGCCTTCGTCCATGCGGATGAACCACTGTGCGGCTGCGCGGTAGATCACCGGCGTCTTGTGGCGCCAGCAGTGCGGGTAGCTGTGGGTGATGTCCTTGGTGGCCATCAGGCGGCCGGCATTGCGCAGCGCTTCGATGACGACCGGCACGGCCTTCCAGATGTGCTGGCCGCCGAACAGTGGAAAGTCCGCCGCATAGGTGCCGTTGCCCTGCACGGGGTTCAGGATGTCGTCGAGCGCCAGGCCATGCGCGCGGCAGGAGTTGAAATCCTCCAGACCATAGGCGGGCGAGGAATGCACGATGCCGGTGCCGTCGTCGGCCGTGGCGTAGTCGGCCAGGTACACGGGCGACAGGCGGCGGTAGCCGTAGCTGCCGTCTTCGCTCTTCACGTCGTACAGCGGATGTTCGAACTCCAGGCCGCCGAGCTTTTCGCCCAGGGCCGTGGCCAGCACCTGGCCGGTGAGGCCGTAGCGCGCCATGCAATCCTCGACCAGCGATTCGGCCAGCACCAGCAGGCCGCGCTCGGTGTCCACCAGCGCGTAGGTCAGGGCCGGGTTCAGGTTCAGCGCCTGGTTGGCCGGGATGGTCCAGGCCGTGGTGGTCCAGATGACCGCGAAGGCATCCTTGTCGAGTGCCGGCAGGCCGAAGGCATTGGCCAACCGGGCGGGCTCGTGTGCCTTGAAGGCCACATCCAGCGTGGTGCTCTTCTTGTCCTGGTATTCGATCTCGAATTCGGCCAGCGACGAGCCGCAGTCGAAGCACCAGTAAACCGGCTTCAAGCCCCGGTACACGAAGCCGCGCTCCATCACGCGCTTGAACGCGCGGATTTCGCCTGCCTCGTTGGCGAAGTTCATCGTCTTGTAGGGGTTGTCCCATTCGCCCAGCACACCAAGGCGCTGGAAGTCAGCCATCTGCTGCGCAATCTGCTCCGTGGCGTAGGCACGGCTCTTGGCCTGCATGTCGTCGCGGCTCAGGTTGCGGCCGTGCTTTTTCTCGATGGCGTTTTCGATCGGCAGACCATGGCAGTCCCAGCCGGGCACATAGAGCGCGTCGAAGCCTTCGAGTTGGCGCGCCTTGGTGATCATGTCCTTCAGGATCTTGTTGACCGCGTGACCCATGTGGATCTGCCCGTTGGCGTAGGGCGGGCCATCGTGCAGGATGAACTTCGGGGCGCCGCAGCGGGCATCGCGCAGTTTCTTGTAGATGCCTTTTTCGTCCCACTCCTTCACCCAGCCCGGCTCGCGCTTGGGCAGATCGCCGCGCATCGGGAAAGCGGTGTCGGGCAGGTTGAGCGTGGCGCGGTAGTCCGTGCCGGTGGAGGGGGTGGGGGTGGCGTTCGTGTTCTCGGACATGGCGGGACCTAAGGAGCGGGCCGTTCCGGGCCATGGCCTGGAACGCAGGAAGAGAAGAAAGAAGAAGGGGCGGACGGGGCCGCAGGACTGCGCTGCGGCACGGGGACCGTCAAATTCGGTCGCGCGTGGTCTGGCGACGGGTCTCGGCGTGCGTGGAAGCGTAGAAGTACGCGCGCGCATCATCGCAGTCCTGGGCGATGCCGCGGGTGAGGGCGTCGAAGCTGTCGTATTTCAGCTCGTCGTGCAGTTTGTGCAGAAGTTCCACGCGGACGATTTTACCGTACGCCCCTTCCGGCCCCAGATCGTCCGGCCACTCCAGGCAATGCGTCTCCAGCAGCACGCGGCCGCCGTTCACGTCCTTCGGATCGAGAGATGGCCGCACGCCCAGGTTGGCCACGCCCGGCAGGGGTGCAGTGCCCAGCCCATGGACCCGCACCACGAAGATGCCGCCCGCGGCCGGCTTCCAGTGGGCAAAACGCAGGTTGAGCGTGCGAAAACCGTCGCCGGCACCTTCGCGGCTGGCGCCCAGTTCACGGCCGAGCTTGCGCCCGTGCACCACGTGGCCCGAGATGGCATAGGGGCGGCCCAGCAGGCGTGCAGCGTCTTCCATGCGGCCGGCGGCAAGGGCCTCACGCACGGCCGAGCTCGATACCCGCAGGCCGTGCACTTCGTAGCTGTTCATGCGGGCCACTTCGAAGCCTTGGCTTCGCCCGGCGCCATCCAGCATGGCGTAGTCGCCCGCGCGTTGTGCGCCGAAGCGGAAGTCGTCGCCCACCAGCACGTAGCGCGCGCCCAGGCCGCGCACCAGCACGTCTTCGATGAACGCCGGCGCGGGCTGGCTGGCCAGCCGTTCGTTGAAAGGCAGCACGACGGTCTGCTGCACGCCGCAGCGGCGCAGTTCGTCCAGTTTGTCGCGCAGGGTGCCGATGCGGGCGGGGGCCAGTTCAGGGCGTTGGCGGGCTCCGGCGAAGTAATCGCGCGGGTGGGGCTCGAAGGTCAGCACGCAGCTGGGCACGCCGCGGTGCGCCGCCTCGTTGTTCAACAGCGCCAGCATGGCCTGGTGCCCGCGGTGCACGCCGTCGAAATTGCCGATGGTGAGGGCGCAGGCCGATGCGATGTCGGGGTGATGGAAGCCTCGGAAGATCTTCATCGGAGTGCTTTACTTTTGATAGCGCCTTGCGCAGGTACAGCAAGCGCTGGACGCCAATTTGTCATGAACGGAGTATATTGTGAGCCACAGCGCGGCCTTGGCACGCCGCCCGTGAGACATCAGCGTTCCGAATCCTTGTGTGCATCGTTGTAGCAGGAGGCGAGTTGTGAAGGTCTTGAAGTTGTCGGCCCAGGGGTTGCCCCAATCGTGGATTTCGCTCGAGCAGGCGGTCATTCACTATGCCGCGGGCGAGGTGCGCTGGGAATCCGGCGGCCAGATCGCCCGGTTTCGCGGCGGCCACAACGCGGTGACGGGCGAGCAGTCGGTCATCGGCATCAACAGCATCATCGGCACCAAGGGCGTGCCGGCCATCAACCCGTTCAACCTCAAGCCCAGCCTCACCAACGGCAAGCTCTTTGCTCGCGACCGCAACGTCTGCGCCTACTGCGGCGGGCATTTCCACGAAGAAGACCTGACGCGCGAACACATCGTGCCGTATGCGCGCCAGGGCGTGGACCACTGGATGAACGTGGTCACCGCCTGCCGGCCCTGCAACCACCGCAAGGGCCCGCGCACGCCCGAGCAGGCGCACATGCCGCTGCTCTATGCGCCCTATGTTCCCAGCCTGTGGGAGGATTTCATCTTGCGCAACCGCCGGATCCTGGCGGACCAGATGGAGTTTCTGATGGCGCACGTGCCCAAATCGTCCCGCCTGCTGGACTGATCGAAAAAAAGCGCCTGCGCAGGTACTTTCCCCGAGGGCAGGGGGCAGGGGCTGCGGGAATAATCCCTGCCTCCTCTGCCACAACGCCCCCCGGGGCCCTAGATCGGACCGTTCCCATGCGCATTGCCTCCCGCCGCCTGTTGCTGGCCGCCGCCGTTGCCGGCCTGCCCGCCATTTCCGTATTTGCCCAGCAGGCCAAGGAAGTCAAGGTCGGCTATGCGCTGGCGATCAATTCGCACTACGGCGCTGCAGCGCAGGCCTGGTCGGATACGGTCGAGAAGGGCACCAACGGTGCTTTCAAATTCAAGCAGTTTCCGTCGAGCGCCCTCGGTGGCGAGCGCGAGCTGATCGAAGGCTTGCAACTGGGCACCGTGGAGGCCGTGATCGTTTCCACCGGCGCACTGAGCAACTTCGTGCCCGACGTGGGCGTGGTGGATATTCCCTTTCTGTTCCGCGACACGGCCCACGCCCGCGCGGTATTGGACGGCGCCTTTGGCCAGGAACTGCTAGGCAAGTTCAAGGCCCGCGGCTTGATCGCGCTGGCCTGGGGCGAGCAGGGCTTTCGGCACCTGACGAACAACAAGCACCCGGTGAGCACGCCGGCCGACCTCAAGGGCCTCAAAATCCGCGTGACCGAGAACCCCGTGCACATCACGGCCTTCCGCACGCTGGGCGCATCGCCCACGCCCATGTCCTGGCCCGAAGTGATCGGCGCGCTGCAGCAGGGCACGATCGACGGGCAGGAAAACCCCATGTCGGTGATCGTCTCGGCCAAGCTGCCGCAGGTGCAGAAGTACCTGTCGCTGACCGGCCATGTCTACGCGCCCATGGCGCTGATCGTGTCGCCGAACTTCTGGTCGGGCCTTACCGATGCGCAGAAGGCCACTTTCACCCAAGGCGCCAAGGCCGGAGCGGCCGCTTCGCGCAAATTCGTGGACGACGTGGAGCAAAAGGGTCTGGCCGAGGTCAAGGCAGCCGGCATGCAGGTGGTCGAGTCCGTGGACAAGGCCGCCTTCCAGAAGGCCCTGGAGCCTGCCTACAAGCAGTACGCCACCAAGTTCGGCCAGAAGACGCTGGACCAGATCACCGGCACCAAGTGATGGCCGGCGCGCCCGAGGCCTTCTCTGGCGTTCGCTGCGTTCTGCTGCCCGGCCTGGCCGGGCTTTTTCCGTTTTGATCCCGTTGGATCGATCGATTTCTGATCCGCGCCGTCAGGCGCCTTCCATTCCATGATTCCATGCTGAACCGATTCGAGCGCGCTCTCGTCGCCTGCAACCGCTGGCTGCTCATCATCTTGCTGCTGGCCATGGCCTGCATCGTCTTCGCCAACGTGGTGCTGCGCTACACCACTGGCGATTCCATCGTCTGGGCGGAAGAGGTGGCCCGGCACCTGATGATCTGGGGCACTTTCCTCGGAGCGGGCCTGGTGCTGCGCTTCGGCGGGCATGTGGCGATCGACAACCTGCACCATCCCCTTGGTCCTGTCGGCGCGCGCTGGATGCGTGGATTGATCGTGGTGGGGCTGGGCATTTTCTTTCTGGTCATGGCCTGGTTTTCGATGCAATACGTGTGGGCCACGCGCTTTCAGACCACGCCCGCCACCGACATTGCGTTCGCTTGGATCTATTCGGCCATGCCTGCGGGCTTTGTCCTGCTGTTCGTGCACCTGTTGTTCATGGCCCGTGGCTATGTGCGGGATGGGCGCTATGTCGAGTCCGACGAGATGGACGCCGAGTCCGCCGCGTCGCTGTGACGTTCCCGAGGACCTGACTTCATGGCCATCACCCTTTTCGTTTCCGCCATCGTCCTGATGGCGCTGGGCTTTCCCGTTGCCTTCGCGCTGGCCATGTCGGCCGCCATCGCCGTGTTCGTCGGCGGGCGCTATCCGCAGTTGATCGTGTTCAAGGAGATGTTCACCGGCATCGACAGCTTTCCGCTGATGGCCGTGCCCTTCTTCATTCTGGCGGCCGAGATCATGTCCGGCGGCGCGCTCACGGTGGTGCTGCTGCGCTTCGCAGCGCAGTTCGTGGGCCATCTTCGCGGCGGGCTGGGGCATGCCAACATCCTGTCGCTCACGCTGTTCTCGGGCATCTCGGGCTCGGCCCTGGCCGACGCGGCGGGGCCCGGCTCGATGATGGTCAAGATGATGGACAAGGCCGGCTATTCGCGCGCCTATGCTGCCGCGCTCACCGCCAGCACGGCCATCGTGGGGCCGATCATTCCGCCTTCGATCATCATGATCATCTACGCGCTGCAGGACGAACAGGTGTCCGTGGGCGGGCTTTTCATCGCCGGCTTCGCGCCGGGATTACTGATCGCCGCAGCCATGGCTTTCGTCAACTGGCGCGTTTGCGTTCGCCGCGACTACCGATCGCGCGAGCCGCGGCCGAGCCGTGCCGAGATGCTGACCAACAGCGTCCGGGCGATTCCCGCACTGATGCTGGTCGTGCTGATCCTGGTGGGCATCCGGTTTGGCATCTTCACGCCCACCGAGGCGTCGGTGGTGGCGGTGTTTTACGCGCTCATCTGCGGCAAGTGGATCTACCGCACGCTCGAATGGAAGGCATTGCCCCACATCGCTGCGCGCTCAGCGTTGCTGACCGCATCGGTGCTGCTGGTGGTGGCGGCGTCGGCGGCCTTCGCCTGGGTGCTGACGATCGAAGGCATTCCCCAGCAACTGGCGGAAACCATCGTGGGGTGGAACCTGTCGCCGGTCACGTTCCTGATCGCGGTGAACATTCTGCTGCTGCTGTTCGGCATCTTCATGGAGCCGCTGCCGGGCGTGATGATCCTCGTGCCCATCCTGGCGCCGATTTCTGCGGCGCTGGGCATCGATCCGATCCACTTCGCCATGGTGGTGATCGTCAACCTCACCCTGGGCATGATCACGCCGCCCGTGGGCGGGTTGCTGTTCGTGACCTCCGTGGCCACCAAGGTGCCACTGGCGGCACTCACCAAGGAACTGCCGCCGTTCCTGCTGGCGCATCTGGCAGTGCTGATGCTGCTGACCTTCGTGCCGGCGATCTCCACGTGGCTGCCGCACGCTCTGGGCTTCTAGCCAATCGCTGGTGAGCGCCGGCTTTATGCAGGCATGAAAAAAGCGCGGCATCGGCCGCGCTTTTTTCGTGGAGCGTTTGAAGCTACCGCTTTTGATCTTCGCTTCAGACGGCCTTGCGTGCCGTCACGATGAAACCTTGCACCGGAACATGGTTCTCGTAGCGCAGCATGGTGTCTTCCACCTCGACCGTCTCGAATCCCGCCGTTCTGCACAGTGCTTCCACGTGGCTGCGCTTGTGGGCATAGCGTCCGTTCAACTGCAAAACCATGTCCGGCCCATTTTCTTCCGCTAGCTCGCAAGAAAAGATCAACTCGCCTTGGGGCACCAAAATGCGCAAGGCATTGGGAATGGTTTCGGTGAGATCGCCGGTATAGATGAATACATCCAGCGCGGTCAGCACGTCATAAAGCGAATCAGGTGTTTCCTGCAGGGCATCAAGCAGGTTGACATTGTGGAAGCGGTCGTAGACGTTGTGCCGCGCCGCCTGTTCGATCATCTTCATGGAGATGTCCACACCGATCAGGAATCCGTCGATACGGCCCAGGCACACGCCGAGCAAGCCCGTGCCGCAGCCCAGGTCGAGCACATTGAGCTTCTTGTCTGGGAAGCGATCCAGAATCTTCTGCGCTACACGCTTGGGCAATTGGTAGCGCAAGACGCGGACCATGTGCTGGTCGTACATCTCGGCCAGGCTATCGAACAGGCTGCGGTTCAACTCTGGCGGTTGGTGTGGCGGAGTGACGCCATGGGCCAGCGCAGCGTAATAGGCATATACCGAGTCACCAGGGGCCAGTTCCAGAAGCGTGGTCGTATCCGCAATGGCCCGGGCTGGCATACCCGCGGAAATATGAGCTTGGACACGCCCCAGCAACGATTCCGTGTCGGCGGCGTTTTCGGTGATCAGCCCACTCCACATTTCGATGGATTCGGCGTGCTCGCCCTGGCTGCTGAGATCGCGAGCCAGCAGGCGCCGCAATTGGGGATCGCCTGGCACGAGCGCCAATCCGCGGCGCAGGTGGCGCACTGCCATCTCCAAATGGCCAGCGCGGTGCGCGATGTCGATGACACCAGCCAGCACTACCAGATTGTTCGGCTCCAATTGGGCGACCTTCTCCGCAGTGCTCAACGCTTCTTCGAACTGATTCTGGCGTGCCAGCAACATGGCGAGTTCAAGCAGGCCGGGACCCCATTCTGGCGAGATGGCGACAGCGCGACGCAGTGCTTCGAATGCCTTAGGCAGGTTGCCGGCTTTTTCCGCCATGAGACCTGCCAGCATGAAGATGCGCGGGTCGTTTGAAGAACGCTTTTGCGCCTTATTCAGCGTGAGCGCGGCTTTCTGGAGATCGCCCTGGGCGATCTGCGTCCTGGCGGTTTCGAGATATTGGCGGATGGGGTCTGCGATGGGTGTTGCGCTCATGTCGGGAGGGGCAAATAGGGGGAGGCGCGCAATGCTCGGCGCCTTCGGAATGAAGAGGGATTATCCCGGATTCGCCTGCAGCCCTTTTTGCGGGCGCGCCGCACTGTGCAGAGGGCTTGGCGAGGCGGTTGCGCGCGGCAGCGAACAGCGTTTCGATCGCCTGCCCCCAGGTCGATGCAGCCCCCGCAAACATGCCGCGTTCTTGCGTAAAAAGCCGCCAGCGCTCGGGCTTGAACGTGGCGGCCTCCGGTGCCGGGACTCAGCGCGACAGTTCGTAGCCCACGGCCCGCACGAGTTCGCCACCGTCGCCCGACAGCTCCCAAAACATCATGCCGCGCAGTCGCGCCAGCTTCACGAATCGCGCTTTTTCACGCAGGGTCTGCGCGTCGTCGAATGTCCAGAACGTGGCGCCGTCGAACAGCCACGCCGAGCGGGAATACGCGTCCCAGTAGCGGGTGAAGCCGGGCTTGGCCTTGGCGGTCTGGTAATCCTCGATGCCGGCCTCGTAGGTGCCGGCCGGCACGCCGGTGGCCGGCTGGTAAAGGCCGTTGCCGGCGTTGGTGACGCCCGACCAGCCGCGCGAATACAGCGGCGCCCCGACGACGATCTTGCTGGCCGGCACGCCCGCTTGCAGATAGCGGCCCACGATCTCGACCACCGACAGCTTTTGGGCGCGGGCCGGGTCGGCCGGGTTGGGGGCGAGCGCGGCCTGGTGGTTGGTGGTGCTCTCCCAGGCGCCGTGCAGGTCGTACGCCATGATGTTGATGAAGTCCAGCGATCGGGCCACCTCGGCCAGTTCGATCTTTGCGGCCGTCTGCGGGCCGGCCGGTGCGGCGATCGTGAGGTGCAGCTTCGGATCGACCGCATCCAACTGCCGGCGGAATTCCTGCAGCAACAGCGTGAAGTTGCGCGTGTCTTCCGGCCGGACGGTATTGCCCTCGGCGCCTTCGGCGGCCGGGTATTCCCAATCGATATCGATGCCATCGAACACCCCCGCTGCGGGGCCTTCGGCGTCAGCGGTGCCGGCCGCGCTGCCGTTGATACGGCCTTTGATGAACAGGTCGATGCAGGACGTGACGAGCGTGCTGCGGGACTCCGCGGTCAGAGCCGCGTCGGAGAACCATTTCGAACCGTTCCATCCGCCCAGCGCGATCAGCACCTTGGTGCCGGGGTGCGCCTGTTTGAGCGCACGCAACTGCTGGAAGTTGCCGCGCAGCGGCTGGCTCGCATCGACCGCCTGGCCATCCACGCTTTCCTCGGCCGTCCAGGCGCGTTCTACGTCGGCATAGGCATCGCCCAGTTGGCAGACCACCGGGCCGGTGCCGCCGGCCTGCGCGGGCTGCACGTTGCCGAAGGCGTAGTTCACCGTGGTCACGGCCGGCACGCCTCCCTGAGCGACCAAGTCTTTCACCTTGAAGTTGCGCGCGTAGATGCCCCAGGAGGTGAAGTAGCCGACGACTTCGCGTTGCTGCGCAGTGGGGCCACCGCTGCCGGGTCCGTGGTCGCCTGACCCGTTGGTTGGCCCGTTGCCTGGGCCGTGGCTCCAGGCACTGGTGGCTGCCAGCGTCAGCAGGTAGATGGCCGCAATCTGTGGAATCAAGGTGCGCATGGTGTGAAAACCTCCGGAGTCATGTTGTCGGGGCGGCCACTATAGCGATATTCCATTGATCGGAATTTATGAAATTCCCCCGCGTCATCCTTGCCGGGGCTCGCCATCAGACTGTCATGCACGACGGCTAAGGTCTGGCGCTGCCTGTTTCTGCCCTTGGTCATTTTCACGAGTCCACAACATGTTCAGACCCCTTGCCTGCGTTGCCGCCTTGTCACTGTTCCTTGCCGCTTGCGGAGGCAGCGATGGCGGTCCGCAGGCGTTCAGCGTTCGCCTGATCGGCGAGCAGACCGTGCAGAACGCGCTCCAGGTGGGCGGCACGGCCGTCGGCGGCCTGTCGGGCATCGATTACGACGCCGCCCGGGGCACCTGGGTGCTGATCAGCGACGACCGGTCCGACAAGAACCCCGCCCGGTTCTACACCGCGCGGCTGCAGTACGACCAGGCGGCGTTCGCGCCGGTCCAGGTGCTGGCGGCCACCACGCTGCGGCAGGCCGACGGCAGCGCGTACCCCGGTCGCGCGTCCGCCACGGCATCCAGCCCAGTGCCCGACCCGGAGGCGATCCGCATCGACCCGCGCGACGGCAGCCTGTGGTGGACGAGCGAAGGCGACCGCAGCCTGGGCCTGGACCCCTTCGTGATGCATGCCGACGCCAGCGGCCGTGCGCTGGGCGCGCTGCCTTTGCCGGCCGCATTCCGGATGTCGCCGACGCAGGCGACCGGCACCCGCAACAACCTGGCGCTGGAGGGGCTGAGCTTCTCGGCGGACGGCGCGTCGCTGTGGGCTGCGATGGAGGCGCCGCTCTACCAGGACGGCCCGGTGCCGACGCCGACCGCCGGCGCCCATTCGCGGTTGCTGCAATACAGCCGCAGCGGCGCCGTGCTGCGGCAGGTGGCCTACCCGGTCGATCCGATCCAGGCCGTGCCGGGCTCGGGCAAGAACGCGGACAACGGCCTGTCCGAAATGCTGGCGGTGGACGACCACCGGTTTCTGGTGCTGGAACGCTCTGGCGTTCAGGGCAGCGACGACCTGTACCGCATGTACATCCGGCTGTACGAGATCGACACCGAAGGCGCCACCGACGTGAGCGGCATGGCCTCACTGGCTTCGGGCGGCTTCACGCCGGTGCGCAAGCGGCTCGTGCTCAACCTGAACACGCTGGGCCTGCGCACGGTGGACAACATCGAGGGCATGGCCTGGGGCCCACGGCTGGCCAACGGCCACCGCAGCCTGGTGATGGTGTCGGACAACAATTTCAACGACACGCAGATCAGCCAGTTTCTCGCGTTCGAGGTGCTGTCCGAATAACCGACGCTCAGCGGACCTGCGCGGTGGCCCACCTCGCCCCGCGCCGGTCCGATGGGTTCAGGCGAAGACGCCCGCCGTGTCCTGCATGCGCGCCGACACCTCGCCCAGGTGGTGCTGGGTATCGCCGTAGGTCATCTCCAGCTGCGTGAGCTTCTTGAAGTAGTGGCTGGCGATGTACTCGTCGGTCACGCCGATGCCGCCGTGCAGCTGCACCGATTGCTGCCCCACGAAGCGCATCGACTGGCCCAGCTGCACCTTGGCTCGGGCGAGGGCGCGGCGGCGCTCGTCGGGCGGGGCGCTGAGCTTGAGGCTGGCGTAATAGCTCATCGAGCGCGCCAGCTCCAGCTGCATCTTCATGTCGGCCACGCGATGGCGCAGCGCCTGAAAGCTCGCTATCACGACGCCGAACTGCTTGCGCTGGTTCATGTAGTCCACGGTGAGCGACACGGCCTGGTCCATCACGCCCACGGCTTCTGCGCACACGCCGGCGATGCCGGTGTCCACGGCCAGCGCCAGAGCGGCCAGGCCATCGGTGGTGACCAGCGTGGCCGGTGCGTTTTCCAGTTGCACCTCGGCCGCTCGGCTGCCGTCCTGCGTGACATAGCCGCGCGTGGACACGCCCGGCGCGCTGCGTTCGACGAGGAACAGGGCAATGGCGCCATCTAACTGCGCGGACACCAGGAAGGCATCCGCCTGGTCGCCGGCCGGTACTATGCTTTTGATAGCTGTCAGCGCATGTCCTGATTGCGCTGGAGCCGCTTTTGCCTCGCATTTGTCGAGGCGGTAGCGGGCCTTGCGCTCTTGCTGCGCCAGCACCACCAGCGCTTCGCCGCTGGCGATGCGCGGCAGCCAGTCGGCCTGCACCGCTTCGGGCGCGTACTGGCTCAGCACCGTGCTGGCGATGAAGGCCTGCGCGAGCGGCTCGAGCACGATGCCCCGGCCCAGTTCTTCCATGGCCACCATGGCATCCACCGGGCCCTGGCCCAGGCCGCCGTGCGCTTCGGGCACGGTCAGGGCGGTGAGGCCCAGCTCGGCCAGTTCGTTATAGGCTGCGCGGTCGAAGCCGCCAGCGGCCACGATGCTGCGACGGCGCTCGAAGGTGTAGCCCTTTTCGACCCAGCGGCGCACCGCGTCGCGCAGCGATTGCTGGTCATCCGAGAAATCAAAGTCCATTGTTCACTCCTGGCGAAAGCTCTTGCGGCGGATAGCGGGATCAGCCCAGAACGGTCTGGGCGACGATGTTTCGCTGCACTTCGTTGGAGCCGCCATAGATGGTGGTCTTGCGCAGGTTGAAGTAGGTCGAGGCCAGAGGGGCGTTGGCCAGCGAACCGCCCGGAAAGCCGCCCAGGGCCCCGGCGGCGGCGTCGCCCTGCCAGCCGGCTTCCATGGCCTCTTCGATGAAGGGCAGGCTGAAGGGGCCGGCGGCCAGCATCATCAGTTCGGCATAGCGCTGCTGGATCTCGCTGCCGCGGATCTTCAGCAGGCCGGCGATGTCGAGCGAGTTCTTGCCCGATTTTTCGGCCGACAGCACACGCAGCACCAGCATCTCGAGCGCCACGATGTCCACCTCCAGCAGTGCGATCTGGTCGCGAAAGCGCAGATCGTCGTACACACCTTCGGCGCGGGCGATGCGCTTCAAGCGCTCCAGCTCGCGCTTGCTGCGGTTCACATCGGCGATGTTGGTGCGCTCGTGGCTCAGCAGGTGCTTGGCGTAGGTCCAGCCCTTGTTCTCTTCGCCGATCAGGTTCTCGGCGGGCACCTTCACGTTGTCGAAGAAGACCTCGTTGACCTCGCACTCGCCGTCCAGCAGCTTGATGGGCCGCACGGTGACGCCTGGCGACTTCATGTCCAGCAGCAGGAACGAGATGCCGGTCTGCGGCTTGCCCTCGTTGCTGGTGCGCACGAGGTTGAACATCCAGTCGCCGTACTGGCCCAGCGTGGTCCAGGTCTTCTGGCCGTTGACCACGTAATGGTCACCCACCCGTTCGGCGCGCGTCTTGACCGAGGCCAGGTCCGAGCCCGAGCCCGGTTCGCTGTAGCCCTGGCTCCACCACACCTCGCCGCTGGCGATGCCGGGCAGAAAGCGCTGTTGCTGTTCGGCATTGCCGAACGCCATGATCACGGGGGCCACCATCACCGGGCCGAAGGGAATGATGCGCGGCGCGCCGGCCAGTGCGCATTCTTCTTCAAACAGGTGCTTTTGCACGGCGGTCCAGCCCGGGCCGCCGAATTCCTTGGGCCAGCCGAAGCCGAGCCAGCCCTTCTTGCCCAGAATTTTGGCCCAGCCCTGCATGTCTTCGCGGGTGAGGCGCAGGGCGTTGTGAACCTTGTGGGAAATCTCCGGAGGGAGATGCTCTTTGACCCAGGCGCGAATCATTTCGCGAAAGGCCTGCTCTTCGGGGGTGAATGCGAGATCCATGCGGTGTGTCTCCTCGGGCTGCCGGTTCGAGCCGATCCACCGGTTGTAGCACGGTCGTGCTTTTTACTCCTGTCCGGGGGGCGACACGGTGGCGGCTGGCTCCGCTGGCAATCCGAGTTCCTGGCACAGTCGCTGCACGGTGGCGCGCAGTTCAGCCACCTCGGCCTCCAGTGCGGCCACGCGCGGGGCGAGCCCCTGCGCAGCCGGGCCATCGGGCGCGGCCGTGGCGCCCACCGCGTACTGGCTCGCATCCACCGGTCCGCACAGCAGGTGCGCCCAGCGCTGCTCGCGGGCGCCGGGCGCGCGGGGCAGCTGCACGACCAGCGGGCCGCCTTTTTCGTCGCTGCGCGACTGCAGCTCGTCCAAAAACGCTTCGACCGAGGAGATGTCGGCAAACCGGTACCAGCGCTCGGAGTTGATGCGCAGCTCGCCCGCCGTCTGCGGGCCGCGCAGCATGAGCAGGCCCAGGAGCACCGCCGATTGATCGGGCACGCCGATGCCTCGGGGAAAGTTGTGCTCGAACTTCGTGGCCCGGTTGCCGCCGATCTCCACGGCCAGCGTGCGCAGGCGCAGCGAATCGAGCGCCTCCTGCGCTTCGGCGTCCGTGAGCTGCATCACCGGGTCGCGGCTGCTCTTTTGGTTGCAGCCGGTCAACACGGTATTGAGCGTGAGCGGGTAGCTGTCGGGCACGGTGCGGGCTTTCTCCATCAGCGTGGCGAGCACGCGGGCCTCGGTGGGGGACAGGGGACGGGTGCGGGGATCGAAGGGCATGGCGGGGGATAATTTCCGGCAATGAAGAACATCGTGATTTTGATCTCCGGCAGCGGCTCCAACATGGCAGCCATCGTGAATGCCTCGCGCCAGCAGGACTGGGCCGGCCGCTGCGGCGCCCGGGTGGCGGCCGTTCTGAGCAACAAGGCCGAAGCCGGGGGGCTCGTCTGGGCCCGTTCGGAGGGCATCGCCACCGGGTCGCTGGACCACCGCGCGTTCGATTCGCGCGAAGCGTTCGATGCGGCGCTGGCCGAGCTGATCGACGCGCACGCACCGGCCCTGGTGGTGCTTGCGGGGTTCATGCGCATCCTCACACCGGGGTTCGTCGCGCGCTACAGCGGGCGGCTCGTCAACATCCATCCCTCGCTGCTGCCGGCCTTTCCCGGGTTGCATACGCATCAGCGCGCGATCGATGCGGGCTGCGAAGTGGCTGGCGCCACGGTGCACCAGGTCACCGCCGAACTGGACGCCGGGCCGATCCTCGCCCAGGGCGTGGTGCCGTTGCTGCCCGGCGACACGGCCCCCATGCTCGCGGCGCGCGTGCTGGCCCAGGAGCACGCCATCTACCCCCGCGCCATCCTGAAGCTGCTGCGCCAGCAGGCTTGACTGCCGGATCGGCCGCAGCGACCGCTGCGCCTGCCGAACTGGTTCCGTGTCAGGTTCAGGACCAGCTGCTGAACACGCTGACCCGGTTGCGCCCCTCGTTCTTGGCCACATAGAGCGCGCGGTCGGCCCGCGCCAACAGGGCGTGCGGATCGCTCACTTCTTCGAACCCTGCCGTCGCCACACCGAGGCTGGCGGTGACCGGCCGGTGGGGCCAATCGCTCGCGGCCAGGGCGGCGCGCAATTTGTCGGCAACGGCCTGGGCGCCAGCGGCGTCGGTGTGCGGCAGCACCACGCAGAACTCTTCGCCGCCGAAGCGGGCCGCGAAGTCCCCGGCACGCACGCTGCTGCGGATCACGCCGGCCGCGTGCCGCAGGATCTCATCGCCCGCCGGATGGCCCAGGTCGTCGTTGACGCGCTTGAAATGGTCCAGGTCCACCATCACCAGGCTCAGGGGCTGCCGATCGCGCTTGCATTCGTCCCAACTGGTGCGCAGTTGGCGGTCCAGGCAGCGCCGGTTCCAAAGCCCGGTGAGCCCGTCGGTCATGCTTTCCAGTTCGAGCCCCGCCATGGCCTGGCGCAGTTCCAGCTGGGTCACCACCTGGCGGGCCAGCGATTCGAGGGCGCGGCGCTCGGCGTCGGACAGCGTGCGCGGTTCGCGGTCGATCACGCAGACGGTACCGATTGCCATCCCGTCCGAGGTCACGAGCGGCGCGCCGGCATAAAAGCGGATGCCGGGCTCACCGGTCACCAGCGGGTTGCCGGAAAAGCGCGGGTCGAGGTTGGCATCCGGCACTTCGAACACGTAGTCGGGCTGCAGGATGGCGTGGGCGCAAAAGGCCAGTTCCCGCGGCGTCTCGGCGGCATCCAGCCCAACGCGCGACTTGAACCACTGCCGCTCGGTGTCGATGAGCGAGATCAGCGCGATCGGCGCCTGGCACACCGCAGAGGCCAGCGTGGTCAGGTCGTCAAAGGCTTGTTCGGGAGCGGTGTCGAGCACCCGCAGCTTTTCGAGGGCTTCCAGGCGCTGCGGTTCATTGAAGGGCAGCGGTGCGCCTTGCGGTTCGGGGGGTGCGGCGTCGGCGGGGGATCCGGGTTTCAGGGTGGCGGGCATCTTGTGACTTCACTTTCAGGACGACAGGAAGTGTGTACGCAGCAGATGGGTATTTCGTTGTATCCAATTGCTACGGCAACAGGCGATTGGCTCGCGCCAGCATCGCCGGGCACTCATCCCAGCACCTGCTCCCAGCCCTTAAACCTGTGTTTGCTATAAAAATAATAGCTACCACCGCAATTAATACGGCGGTGGCGGCCATTTTGCTTCAAAGGTCTGACGAATCTTCCATTCGGCGAAATCTCGGCTGTGTCAGCCCGTCGATCACCACGGTTTCCTCGAACATCGCGGCGGGCCGCACCCACAGGCCGCGCTCGCCGTACAGCGCGCGATACAGCGTCATCGGCTCCAGCGTCTCGCTATGGCGCGCGGTGTCGATCACTTCGTACATCAGGCCCTTGTAGTGGCGATAAAGGCCTGGCGGGGTAGGGCGCAGTGGGGGCAGGTCGTCGTCGGTCATGTATGCGATGGCAGTTGTCGAACGGGTATGGGGACCAGGAAAACGGTGGGGTGCAGGCGCATGAGGAACCCTGCGTTGACCGACGCGTGCCGAAGAGTCCGGGCCGCAACGGCGCAGTGTCGCCTGTTTCTCATGGACCGCATGTCTCCGCCCGGCCCGGCTTGGCCCTATGGGCATGGGGTTGCCCACGCTGTGGGGGCATTGGCACTTGGCCTGCGCGCCGGTGCTGTCGTGGTAGCAGAAGGCGGGATCGTGCAAGGGCTGGCGGGCCCGGGTGGCGCCAGTGGGACAATCGGGCGATGCACCCCAAAGCCCTTCTGGACGCCTGCGCTGAACTCGTCAGGCTGACCTTGACCCTCGAACACCCTGCCGACGCAGTGGTGTCCCGTTTTTTCCGTGACCATCGTTCCCTCGGCCCGCGCGAGCGCGCCACCCTGGCCGAGACCGCCTACACCGTGCTGCGCAAGAAGCTGCTGTTCGAACAGCTGGCCCGCTCGGGCAGCGGCCCGAAAGAGCGGCGCCTGGCGATCCTGGGCTTTGCCCACAGCCAGGATGAACAGGCCCGCCGCACGAACGGCGGCAATGCCGCCGGCGCGCGCGACTTTCTGCGCGGCGCGCTGAGCGACGTGGAGAAGAACTGGCTCGACCAGTGCGACGCCGTGCCAGCCGACGACCTGATGGAGCGCCACCGCCACAACCTGCCCGAATGGCTGGTCGCGCCGCTCAAGAGCCAGCTGGGCGACGGTTTCTGGCCGCTGGTGGAAAGCCTCTCGCAAAGCGCGCCGCTCGACCTGCGCGTCAATGCCCTGCAGGACAAGCGGGCTGACGTGCAAAAGGAACTGGCCAAGGCCGGCATCCGCGCGGTTCCCACGCCGTATTCCCCCTGGGGCCTTCGCGTGGAGGGCAAACCCGCGCTCGCCAAGCTCGATGCCTTCACCCGCGGCGCGGTCGAGGTGCAGGACGAAGGCTCTCAATTGCTCGCCCTGCTGCTGGACGCCAAGCGCGGCGAGATGGTGGTCGATTTCTGTGCCGGCGCCGGCGGCAAGACGCTGGCCATCGGTGCGTCGATGCGCAATACCGGGCGCCTGTATGCCTTCGATGTTTCGGCCCACCGGCTCGATGCTCTCAAACCCCGGCTGGCGCGCAGCGGTTTGTCGAATGTGCATCCCGCCGCCATCGCGCATGAGCGCGACGACCGCATCAAGCGGCTGGCCGGCAAGATCGACCGCGTGCTGGTGGATGCACCTTGCTCGGGCCTGGGCACGCTGCGCCGCAATCCCGACCTCAAATGGCGCCAGACGCCTCAGGCGGTGCAAGAGCTGATCGCCAAGCAAACGGCCATCCTGGCCAGCGCCGCGCGACTGCTCAAGCCGGGCGGCCGCCTGGTGTACGCCACGTGCAGCGTGTTGCCGGAAGAGAACGAAGGCATCGCGGAAGCCTTCAGCGCAGCGCATGCTGATTTCATTCCCGGCGATGCGGGCGAGTTGCTCACGCAACTCAAGGTGGAGCAGGCTGCAGCCCTGTGCAGCGGCACGGCCTCTGGCACTGGTTATCTGCGCCTTTGGCCCCATGTGCACCAGACCGATGGCTTCTTCGCCGCCGTCTGGACGCGCAAGCCCTGACCCTGAATAGCGACCCGTTGCCCTTTCCCAAGACACCTGTGGTGTCCTGGGTATGGCGGCTTCGTGCTTGCATCGCCCTTTAAAATCTGCCAGCTGCTCCGAACGGGGCAGTAATTTACTTTAGCTAGCGAAGGCTCTTTCCATATGCTGTTACCCGACTGGGCTGTTCTGAACGCCGCCATCGACTGGCTGGGGCACGGCTTGTGGAACCTGACCTGGTGGCAGGTGGTGCTCTATACGCTGTTCACCACGCACATCACCATTGCGGCGGTGACCATCTTTCTGCACCGCGCGCAGGCGCACCGGTCGGTGGAACTGGGTGCGGTGCCATCGCACTTCTTCCGCTTCTGGCTCTGGATCGGTACGGGCATGGTCACCCGGGAATGGGTCGCTATCCATCGCAAGCACCACGCCAAATGCGAAACCGAAGACGATCCGCACAGCCCGCAGACCCGGGGCCTCGATACGGTGATGTGGCGTGGCGCCGAGCTGTACCGCGCCGAAGCGAACAACGCCGAAACCGTGCGCAAGTTCGGCCACGGCACGCCTGACGACTGGATGGAGCGCAATGTCTACAGCCGGTTCGCCTGGCAGGGCGTGGGCCTCATGCTGATCATCAACCTGGTGCTGTTCGGAGGCCTGGGCGCCACCGTGTGGGCCGTGCAGATGCTGTGGATTCCCTTTTGGGCGGCGGGCGTGGTCAATGGCATCGGCCACTTCTGGGGCTATCGCAACTTCGAAGCGCAGGACGCCAGCACCAACCTCGTGCCCTGGGGCCTGGTGATCGGCGGCGAAGAGCTGCACAACAACCACCACACCTACCCGACGGCTGCCAAGTTTTCGGTCAAGCCCTATGAATTCGACATCGGCTGGATGTACATCAGCCTCATGCGCAGCGTCGGCTGGGCCACCGTCAAGAAGGTGCCGCCGAAACTGCGCCTGGGTGCCGTCAAGCCGGTGGCCGACGAACACACGCTGGAAGCCCTCATCGCCAACCGCTACGAAGTGATGGCCGGCTATGCACGCGGTGTGCGCCAGGCCTGCCGCGAGGAACTGGCTGCGCTCAAGGCCCGCAAGGCCGATGTCTCCGTGCTGCGCGCCGCGCGCCGCTGGGTGCACCGCGACGCCGAAAAAGTGCCTGCGCGTGCCAAGCCCCATCTGGCGCAGGCCCGAGAAGCCCATCCGGTGCTCGACAAGATGATCACCATGCGCGAAGAGCTGCGCCAGTTGTGGCTGAACACCTCGCAATCGCGCGAGCAACTCACCGCCGACCTGCAAGCCTGGTGCCGCCGCGCGGAGGAGAGCGGCGTGACCGCCCTGCGCGAGTTCTCTCTGCGGCTGCGCGCGGCGCAGGTTTGAGGCTGCTGGGCTCACAGCCCGTGCTGTGAGGCTTGCAGCCTTGCGCAGACCGATTCGCCAATTCATCGGTCAGGCGCTGCTCATTCCCTGCTGGGTGTCGGCCTAACCTTATTAGGCTGCGCCGACGCGGTGTGCAGCGTTTGCCCCGTTTGCTGCATTTGAGCTTGCCGCTTTGGTCCAGCGGGCTGCCATCCAGGCCCAGGCATGTGCCAATCCACTGCGCTGGGGTGCGGACTCCGTCAGCAGGGCTCGGGCCGTCTCGCGGCCGGGGTTGTGCAGGCGCACCCAGGTAGCAGGTGCTCCGCGCTCCTGGGTCAGTGCCTGGCCGGCCGCCAGGGTCTGCTGGGCCGCATGCAGCACCTGTCCGCAGATCAGCGGGCCGAAACCCAGTTGGATATCGCCTTCGAGACTCTGGAGCGTGCTGCCAGCAGGTAGGCAGGTCAGCAGATGCTGTCCTGGCGCGATGTCCAGCACCAGCCGGCAGGCGGTGGCGGCAGGGCTGCTGGCTTGTGTGGCTTGTGTCTTGGCGGTCATGGCGGACTCCTTCGGATGAGGCCTTTAGCGTAAGAAAAGCCGGCCACAAAAGGCAGGTACACGGGGCCAGGGTGACAGGTAGAACAGCTGCGATCTGCAGACCCCTGTTATGGTTCGCCAGGTTCCATCCTGTATCTGTCCCGGTGCCAGGTGCCGGGGCATGATGGTGCTCCCGCTTGCCGCGCGCGGGACTGGTGCGCGGGTTCTTTTGAAGCTGCGCCATGCCCCGCTCCGCCGACACCCGAGAGATTCCCCTGTACCGTCAACTGGCGGCCCTGTATGTGCAGGCGATTGCCGCCGGCAGTCTGCGGCCCGGCATGCGCATGCCTTCTGTGCGCGAGCTGTGCCAGCGCCATCAGGTGAGCCTGACCACCGCGCTGCAGGTGCTGCGGCACCTGGAATCCCAGGGTTGCGTGGAAGCGCGCGAGCGTGTGGGCTACTTCGTGCGCGAGCCGGACGGCATGGCATTGCCCGGTGCGCGTGAGCCCGAGTTGCTTGAACCCCTGCCCGACGACCCGAGCGTGTTCGCCGGCATCAACGAGCGCATCTCGATGTTTCTGGAAAAGGCCCGCCGAGCCGGACCGGTGCCGCTGGATCTGGGCAGCGCCATGCCGGCGCCCAGCCTGTTCGATGCGCGGGCGCTGAACCGGCTGGCGCAAAGCCTGTTGCGCGAGCAGCCTGACATCCTGGTCTATGGACCTTCTGCGCCGACCACCCATCCGGAATTCCAGCAGGCGATGGCGCGCCATGCGCTCACCTTCGGTGTGTGCCTGTCGCCCGCCGACATCGGCGCCACCCACGGCAACTCCGAAGCGGTCACGCTGGCGCTCGACGCGATCGCCGAGCCCGGCGATGTGATCGCCGTGGAGTCCCCCACGTTCTTCGGCATCCTGCAGGCCATTCAGGTTCGCGGCCTGCGTGCGCTGGAGATTCCCTGCAGCCCGCACACCGGGATCTCGCTGGAGGCGCTGGAACTTGCGGCGCGCAACGAGCCCCGCCTCAGGGGGGTCGTGGTCGTGCCCCATCTGCAGATGCCCCAGGGCAGCGTGATGCCCGATGCACACAAGGAGCGCCTGGTGGCGCTGTGCGTGGAATACGGCCTGGCGCTGATCGAAGACGACATCTACCGCGAGTTTGTTGAATCGCCGCGCGCGCTGCGTCCTGCCAAGGCCTGGGACAAGGTGGGCGATGCGGGCCAGGTGATCTATTGCGCCTCGCTCAGCAAGAGCTTTGCGCCCGGCCTGCGCCAGGGTTGGATGAGCGCCGGCCGGTGGCAGGCCCGTGTGCAGATGCTCAAGTTCGCCCGCACGCGCAACATGCAGACTTGGTCCCAGCTGCTCGCTGCGCGCAGCGTGGATTCGCCGGCGTACGAGCGCCACATGCGGCGCATGCGCATCCAGTTGCGGCTGCAGCGCGAGCAGTCCGCACGCGCCGTGGCGCGGTACTTTCCGGTCGGCACGCGCCTGAGCCTGCCGCCAGGGGGTATCAGCCTGTGGCTGGAGCTACCGCCCGACCTGTCGAGCACGCGGCTGTACGACCAGGCGCTGCAGTGCGGCATCCGCATCGCCCCGGGGCCCATGTTCTCCAACACCGGGCGTTACGAGCACTTCTTGCGACTGAGTTGCGGCATGCCGTTCACCCCCGAGGTGGAAGAGGCTTACCGCACGCTGGGCATGCTCATGGAGCGCCAGCGCACCGAGTTGCCCCTGCGCCGGGCTGCGTGATGCGCGAGGTTGGAGGCAGGCCTGTCGACGTAGCGCGGCAGGGCACGGATTCACCGACTTGCCGACGCCGAAAGTAACCCGGGCATAAAAAAACCGCCCGGGGTTAACGGGCGGTTCTTGAAGGACCGAGGCTGAATTACTTCAGCTTCATTTCCTTGTATTCGACGTGCTTGCGAGCTTTTGGATCAAATTTCATGATCAGCATCTTCTCGGGCATCGTCTTCTTGTTCTTGGTGGTGGTGTAGAAGTGACCGGTACCCGCAGTGGATTCCAGCTTGATCTTGTCGCGTCCGCCTTTGCTTGCCATGGTGCTTCTCCTTAAGCTTGGCCACGTGCGCGCAGGTCTGCGAGCACGGAGTCAATACCGTTCTTGTCGATCAAACGCAGGCCGGCATTGGAAATGCGCAGACGAACCCAACGGTTTTCGCTCTCGACCCAGAAACGGCGGTATTGCAGGTTCGGCAGAAACCGGCGCTTGGTTTTGTTGTTGGCGTGGGAAACGTTGTTCCCAACCATCGGGCCTTTGCCCGTGACTTCACATACGCGTGCCATGAGGACACTCCGATATTTTCAACGGCCTTAAAGCGAATGCCCTGCGGCTTCATCGGCGCAAACACCGTGAATCGCAAGGCCTGCTGCCAGCCTCACCTCGCCAGATTAGGGTGGCGGTAACCCGATCGCCTCATCCAAGCGCCGACGCGAGTCGGCCTTCAATTTCAGCAAAGCCGCGGATTATAGCCCGCTTTGCTCAGATGACGCCATCCTGCTCCAGGAAGCGCTGCGCATCGAGCGCGGCCATGCAGCCCGTGCCGGCGCTGGTGATGGCCTGGCGGTAGACATGGTCCTGCACATCGCCGGCGGCGAAGATGCCCGGCACGCTGGTCTGCGTGGCAAAGCCCTTGAGGCCGCCCTGCGTGACGATGTAGCCGTTCTCCATGGTGAGCTGGCCTTCGAAGATGCCGGTGTTGGGCGAGTGCCCGATGGCGATGAAGCAGCCTTGCAGCGTGATGTCTTCGGTGGTGCCGTCCACCGTGCTCTTCACGCGGATGCCCGTCACGCCGCCGTCGTTGCCCAGCACTTCGTCCAGGGTGTGAAAGAGCTTCAGCTCGATCTTGCCGGCCGCGACTTTTTCGTTGAGCTTGTCCACCAGGATGGGCTCGGCCTTGAACTTGTCGCGGCGGTGCACCAGCGTGACCTTGCGCGCGATGTTGGACAGGTACAGCGCCTCTTCCACGGCGGTGTTGCCGCCGCCGACCACGCAGACGTCCTGCTCGCGGTAAAAGAAACCGTCACAGGTTGCGCAGCCCGAAACGCCTCGGCCCATGAAGGCTTCTTCGGAGGGCAAGCCCAGGTATTTGGCCGAAGCGCCCGTCGCGAGGATGAGCGCATCGCAGGTGTAGGTGCCGCTGTCGCCCGTCAGTGTGAAGGGGCGCTGGCTGAAATCGACCTTGTTGATGTGGTCGAAGATGATCTGGGTCTTGAAGCGCTCTGCGTGCTCCAGGAAGCGCTGCATCAGGTCCGGGCCCTGCACGCCGTGCACGTCCGCCGGCCAGTTGTCCACTTCGGTCGTGGTCATCAGCTGGCCGCCCTGGGCGATGCCCGTGATGAGCACCGGGCTCAGGTTGGCGCGCGCTGCGTACACGGCGGCGGTGTAGCCGGCGGGGCCGGAGCCGAGGATCAGGACTTTGGCGTGTTGCGTGTTGGACATGGAAGGTAAATGTTTGTTGCGCCCGCGGCCGGGCTGAAATGGCAGATGTGGCCGCGACCGCGGAGTATCAACCCGCAGGCGCAGGCGAAAGGCGCCGCTTTTTCAATCGCGCCCATTGTAAGAAGCGATCAAGAATCGCTGGAGAAGCCGGGCGGCGGGGCAGGGCGTTTCACCGCTTTCGTGGCGCATGCCGCGCAATGCGCATCGGGTAAGCTTGGCCGCGCACTTTTATGACCTATTCCCTCAATACCCTCAACGCTTCCGCGGGCAAATCGCCACCCCGCAGCGGAGCAGCCCGTTTCGGCCACGAGATCAGCCTGGTGCTGGGTCTGGTGGCGCTGGTTTTCTGGCTCCTGGCCCTGGCCACCTATTCCGGGCAGGACGCTGCCTGGTCCACCTCCGGCGTGGGCGACGGCCGCCTGATGGCCAACTGGGCAGGCCGCTTCGGGGCCTGGCTGGCGGACAGCAGCTATTTCGCGCTCGGTTTCTCCGTCTGGTGGTGCGTGGCCGCAGCGATGCGGGCCTGGATCGCTTCGCTGGCGCGCTGGATGCGCGGCGGCGAAGACGCCTCCGCCAACGCGCACAGCCCGATGGTGCGCCGCGCCATGTTCTGGGGAGGCCTCGTGCTGCTGATGGCGGCCAGCACCGGGCTCGAATGGTCCCGGCTGTACCGGCTGGAATCCCTGCTGCCGGGTCACGCCGGTGGCGCGATCGGCTACATCACCGGGCCTGCCGGCGTGAAGTGGCTGGGCTTTACAGGCTCGGGGCTGGTGGGCGTGATCCTGGTGGTGGTGGGCGCGGCGCTGGTGTTCCGTTTTTCCTGGGGCCATGTCGCCGAGCGGCTTGGCGGGCGCATCGATGCGCTGGTGCAGTTTGGCCGCGCCAAGCGCGAAAAAGCCAAGGACGTGGCCGTGGGCAAGCGTGCTGCGCGCGAGCGCGAAGAAGTGGTGCTGGAAGAGCGCCATGAGGTCGAGCAGCACCATCCGCAGCCCGTGCAGATCATCGAGCCGGTGCTGTCCGATGTGCCCCAGAGCGCCCGCGTGGTGAAAGAGCGGCAAAAGCCGTTGTTCACCGAAATGCCCGACAGCCGCCTGCCGCAGGTCGATCTGCTGGACGGCCCGCCCGCACAGCGCCAGGAGACGGTTTCTCCCGAAACCCTGGAGATGACCAGCCGCCTGATCGAGAAGAAGCTGAAGGATTTCGGCGTGGAAGTGCGGGTCGTCGCCGCCATGCCCGGCCCGGTCATCACCCGCTACGAGATCGAGCCCGCCACGGGCGTGAAGGGCTCGCAGATCGTCGGCTTGGCGAAGGACCTGGCGCGTTCGCTGTCGCTCGTCTCCATCCGCGTGATCGAGACGATTCCGGGCAAGAACTTCATGGCGCTGGAACTGCCCAATGCCAAGCGCCAGTCGATCCGGCTGTCCGAAATTCTCGGCTCTCACGTGTACCACGAGGGCAAGAGCATGCTCACGATGGGCCTTGGTAAGGACATCGTGGGCAACCCTGTGGTGGCCGACCTGGCCAAGATGCCGCACGTGCTGGTGGCCGGCACGACCGGTTCGGGCAAGTCGGTGGGGATCAACGCGATGATCCTTTCGCTGCTCTACAAGGCTGAGGCGCGCGATGTGCGCCTGCTCATGATCGATCCGAAGATGCTGGAAATGTCGGTCTACGAAGGCATTCCGCACCTGCTGGCGCCCGTGGTCACCGACATGAAACAGGCGGCCCACGGCTTGAACTGGTGCGTGGCCGAAATGGAGCGCCGCTACAAGCTCATGAGCAAGCTGGGCGTGCGCAACCTGGCCGGCTACAACGTGAAGATCGACGAGGCCAAGGCCCGCGAGGAATTCATCTACAACCCCTTCAGCCTGACGCCCGAAGAGCCCGAGCCGCTGCAGCGCCTGCCGCACATCGTGGTGGTGATCGACGAGCTGGCCGACCTGATGATGGTGGTCGGCAAGAAGATCGAAGAGCTGATCGCCCGGCTGGCGCAAAAAGCCCGCGCGGCCGGCATCCACCTGATCCTGGCCACGCAACGCCCCAGCGTGGACGTGATCACCGGCCTCATCAAGGCCAACATTCCCACCCGCATCGCCTTTCAGGTGAGCAGCAAGATCGACAGCCGGACCATCCTGGACCAGATGGGCGCCGAAGCCCTGCTGGGGATGGGCGACATGCTCTACATGGCCAGCGGCACCGGACTGCCCGTGCGTGTGCACGGCGCCTTCGTGTCCGATGAGGAAGTGCACCGCGTGGTGAGCTACCTCAAGAGCCAGGGCGAGCCCGACTACATCGACGGCGTGCTCGAAGGCGGCACGGTCGATGGTGAAGACGGTGCGCTCGGCGACGCGGACGGCAATGGGGGCGAAAAAGACCCCATGTACGACCAGGCGGTGGAGGTGGTGCTGAAAGACCGCAAGGCCAGCATTTCGTACGTGCAGCGCAAGCTGCGCATCGGCTACAACCGCTCCGCCCGCCTGCTCGAGGACATGGAAAAGGCCGGCCTGGTGAGCGGCCTGACCACCAGCGGCCAGCGCGAAGTGCTGGTGCCCGCACGCGGCGCCGCCGAATGAACACAGCCCGCACCGACGTTCCCGTCAACGCTCCCGCTTTCGTCCCTGCGACCGAGACCCCATGAAAAAACTGATCCTCACTGCCCTGATCGCCGCCGCCGCCCAGTGCGCCAGCGCGGACGGCCTCCAAAGCCTCGAATCCTTCATGAAGGGCGCCGCAGCCGGCCGCGCCGACTTCACGCAGACCGTCACCTCGCCGCCCAAAGACGGCGAGACGGCCCGCACCAAGACGTCGAGCGGCACCTTCGAATTCCAGCGCCCGGGGCGCTTTCGCTTCGCCTACAAGAAGCCGTTCGAGCAGACCATCGTGGCGGACGGCAAGACGCTGTGGCTCTACGACGCCGACCTGAACCAGGTCACCCAGCGCTCGCAGTCGCAGGCCCTGGGCACGACGCCTGCCGCACTGCTGGCCTCGGCGCCCGACCTGCAGGCGCTGCGTGCCGATTTCACGCTGGAATCCGTGCCCGAGCAGGACGGCCTGCAATGGGTGCTGGCCACTCCGAAGGCCAAGGACGGGCAGCTCAAGAGCGTGCGCGTGGGCTTTCGCGGCGAGCAACTGGCGGCGCTCGACATTCTGGACAGCTTCGGCCAGCGTTCGGCCATCCGCTTCAACAACGTGCAGTCGAGCCCATCGCTGCCGGCATCCACCTTCGAATTCAAGCCGCCAGCGGGTGCGGACGTGGTCCGGCAGTAAAGCGGCAATGCTTTTGCGCGGCAATGGATCAGCAGTTGGTTGCTATAAATTTCATAGCATACTACCGTTGATTTTATTGCGCTGGAGGCCTAAAAGGCTTTAAATCCGCCAGGGGCGTGTCACCGCGGCGATGGCGCCGCGGCGTGGCCTTTCTCAACGTCCGGCCAGCAGCACCAGTGCCAGGCCCACCGCCGCCGGAATGGCCTGGATGAACAGGATTTTCCGGGCCGCCGTGGCAGCGCCGTACAGGCCCGCCACCAGCACGCACACCAGGAAGAACACCTTCACCCCAAAGCCGGCATCGCCCAGCCACAGGCCCCAGAAGAGTCCGGCTGCCAGGAAACCGTTGTACAGCCCCTGGTTGGCCGCCAGCACTTTGGTAGCGGCTGCCCGCTCGGGCGTTTGCCGGAAGGCACGCAGGCCGGCGGGCTTGTCCCACAGGAACATCTCCAGCACCAGGATGTAGACGTGGAGCAGGGCGATCAGGGCGACGACGGCATTGGCAGCGATGGACATGGGGGTCTCCTCCTCAGGTGTTGGAATGGTTGGTGCGCCGCATTGTGCGGGATATTCCCGTGACCGCACTGGGGCGAAGCGCCGGTCGTCGCTGGCGCAGAATCATCACCCGGCTAACCTGCGGTCAGTGAGGGCATAGGCTGGCCATTGCCGTTATCTGCTCGGTGCCCAGTCCTTCGCTGGCAAGACTCGATGCCGCGCCCGCTGAGCCCTCATCGATCCCTTCATTCCACAACCTTCCTCGTTGACCTCCAAATCCATGGCCGATCTGTTTTCCACTGCCCCCACCGCACCGCTGGCCGAAGCCCTGCGCCCGGCCAGCCTGGACGAGGTCATCGGCCAATCGCACCTGATCGGTGCAGGCCGCCCGCTGCGGCTGGCGTTCGAGTCGGGCAAGCCGCATTCGATGATCCTCTGGGGCCCGCCCGGCGTGGGCAAGACCACGCTGGCGCGGCTCACGGCCAGTGCCTTTGGTTATGAATTCATCGCGCTGTCGGCCGTGTTCTCGGGGGTGAAGGAAATCCGTGCGTCGATGGAGCAGGCCGAACACAACCTGGCACTGGGCAAGAAGACCATCCTGTTCGTCGATGAAATCCACCGCTTCAACAAGAGCCAGCAGGACGGCCTGCTGCCCTTCGTGGAGTCCGGCCTGGTGACCTTCGTGGGCGCGACCACCGAGAACCCGTCGTTCGAAGTCAATTCGGCGCTGCTGTCACGGGCACAGGTCTATGTGCTTCAGGCGTTGAACGACGACGAGCTGAAGCAACTGGTGCGTCGCGCGCAGGAGAAAGTGCTCACCCACATGCAACTGGACGACGCGGCGGTCGATACCCTGGTGGGCTATGCCGACGGCGATGCGCGGCGCCTGCTGAATCTGGTCGAGCAGACCGACACCGCTGCGCGCGCTGCCGGCGTGCAGCAGGTGGATGCGGCTTTCCTGGAGAGCGCGCTGACCCTCAACGCGCGGCGCTTCGACAAAGGCGGCGACAACTTCTACGACCAGATTTCGGCACTGCACAAGTCGGTGCGCGGATCGCACCCCGATGCGGCGCTGTACTGGCTCAGCCGCATGCTGGATGGCGGTGCGGATGCGCGGTATCTCTCGCGCCGCATCGTTCGCATGGCCTGGGAAGACATCGGCCTGGCAGATCCGCGGGCCATGCAGATCGCCAACGACGCAGCGCTCACTTACGAACGGCTGGGTTCGCCCGAGGGCGAACTGGCGCTGGCCCAGGCCGTGATCTACCTGGCCGTGGCGCCCAAGAGCAACGCGGGCTACATGGCCTACAACCAAGCCAAGGCGTTCATCAAAAAAGACAAGTCGCGCGAGGTGCCCAACCATCTGCGCAACGCGCCCACCAAGCTCATGAAGGAGCTGGGCCATGGCAAGGCCTACCGTTATGCGCACGACGAACCGGGTGGGTATGCCGCAGGCGAAACATACCTGCCCGAAGGCATGCCCGAGCCCGGCTGGTACCAGCCCGTTCCGCGCGGCCTGGAGGCCAAGATCGCCGACAAGCTCTCGCAACTGCGGCAGCTGGACCGGGAAGCCGATAGCGAGTGAGAGGAGGCGGGCCGCGCCGCCACTGCCGACGACACGAGATGGCGGGGCGCTTGGCTGCTATTTTTTACCAACTGGTTGAATATCAGGCCGGCGTCTGAATGCCGCATGGCGATTCTTGCGGTGCCAATATCGTCCGGCATGCGTTTGCCGGGAATGGGCATACCGCCCGTTACCGTTTGGGCGCTTAAACCGGTTTTGCGAGGCAGGCGATGTTTTACAACGAGTCAAACCGCGCATAAACCAAAGGTCAAGCGCTGCCGTCAGACATCGTATAAGTCATCGCCGGCAATCCTGCTGCTGCATCACAACGGCTAATGCACGGGGCGCCCCGCTGATGGGGTTCTCGTCCAAGGGAAAACCCCGCCAAACGTGCTAAAGGCACGGGGATTCAACTGGCTACAATCCCGTCCACCAAACCCGCACAGCTTTGCTCCTGGCGGGTTTTTTGCTAGGTGGCACTCGGGCTCACGAGGCAGTGCCGATTCCGGCCTGCAAAGTGCGCGCGTTACAAACGAAGGACTTTTTTATGGACATCTTGCTGCAGCAGATCATCAACGGTCTGGTACTCGGCAGCATGTACGCCTTGATAGCCTTGGGCTACACAATGGTGTACGGCATTATTCAGCTGATTAACTTTGCCCACGGAGAAGTGCTGATGATCGGCGCTCTCACCAGTTGGAGTTGTATCGGCCTCATGCAAGAGGCCATGCCCGGCGCACCGGGCTGGGTCATTCTTCTGCTGGCGACGATCATTGCCTGCGTCGTGGCCGCCGCCCTGAACTTCGTCATCGAAAAAGTCGCCTACAAGCCGCTGCGCAGCAGCCCGCGCCTGGCTCCCCTGATCACCGCCATCGGCATGTCGATCCTGCTGCAGACGCTGGCCATGATCATCTGGAAGCCGAACTACAAGCCGTATCCCACGTTGCTGCCTACGACGCCGTTCCAGGTCGGCGGCGCGGTGATCACTTCTACCCAGGTGCTCATCCTGAGCGTGACGGTGGTGGCACTGGCCTCGCTGGTGTATCTGGTGAACTACACGAAGCTCGGCCGCGCGATGCGCGCCACGGCGGAAAACCCCCGCGTGGCCTCCCTGATGGGCGTGAAGCCCGACATGGTGATCTCGGCGACCTTCATCATCGGCGCCATCCTGGCGGCCATCGCCGGCATCATGTACGCCTCCAACTACGGAACCGCACAGCACACCATGGGCTTCCTGCCCGGCCTCAAGGCCTTCACGGCAGCGGTGTTCGGCGGCATCGGCAACCTCGCCGGCGCCGTGGTGGGCGGCATCCTGCTGGGGCTGATCGAGGCGATCGGCTCGGGCTACATCGGCACCCTGACGGGCGGCCTGCTGGGCAGCCACTACACCGACATCTTTGCATTCATCGTGCTCATCATCATCCTCACGCTGCGCCCCTCGGGCCTGCTGGGCGAGCGTGTGGCCGATCGCGCCTGAGGAACCCATTTCCATGAAGCACAACAAACCCGCACAGTGGATCGTCGGCGGCATCGCGCTGCTGCTGCTTCCCTTCATGCTGCAGTATTTCGGCAACGCCTGGGTGCGCATCGCCGACCTGGCCCTGCTGTATGTCCTGCTGGCCCTGGGCCTGAACATCGTGGTCGGCTACGCCGGCCTGCTGGATCTGGGCTACGTGGCGTTCTACGCCGTGGGCGCCTATCTGTTCGCCTTGATGGCGTCGCCGCATCTGTCGGAAACCTTCGCCTCATTCGCGGCCATGTTCCCCAACGGGTTGCATACCTCGCTATGGCTCGTCATACCGCTCGCGGCCTTGGTGGCCGCAATATTTGGGGCGGTGCTGGGGGCTCCCACGCTCAAGCTGCGCGGGGACTACCTGGCCATCGTGACGCTGGGCTTCGGCGAAATCATCCGCATCTTCCTGAACAATCTGGACCATCCCGTCAACCTGACCAATGGCCCCAAGGGCATCGGGCAGATCGATTCGGTGAAGGTCTTCGGGCTGGACCTGGGCAAGCGGCTGGAGGTGTTCGGCTTCGACATCTCTTCGGTCACGCTGTATTACTACCTGTTCCTCGTGCTGGTGGTGCTGAGCGTCATCATCTGCTATCGCCTCCAGGATTCGCGCATCGGCCGAGCCTGGATGGCCATCCGTGAAGACGAGATCGCCGCCAAGGCCATGGGCATCAACACCCGCAACATGAAGCTGCTGGCCTTCGGCATGGGCGCTTCGTTCGGCGGCGTCTCCGGCGCCATGTTCGGTGCGTTCCAAGGCTTCGTGTCGCCCGAATCGTTCAGCCTGATGGAGTCGGTCATGATCGTCGCCATGGTGGTGCTGGGCGGCATCGGCCACATCCCCGGCGTGATCCTGGGTGCCGTGCTGCTGTCGGCCCTGCCTGAAGTGCTGCGCTACGTGGCCGGCCCGCTGCAGGCCATGACCGACGGCCGCCTCGACTCCGCCATCCTGCGCCAACTGCTGATCGCACTGGCCATGATCATCATCATGCTGCTGCGTCCCCGCGGCCTGTGGCCCGCGCCCGACCACGGCAAGAGCCTGACGCAAAAGACCTGAACAGCACTGAAAGTTAGAAATGGCAGAGAAATCCAACGATGTGGTGCTGAAGGTCGCCGGCATTTCCAAGCGCTTCGGCGGCTTGCAAGCCCTCTCCGACGTCGGCATCACCATTGAACGGGGTCAGGTCTATGGCCTGATCGGTCCCAACGGCGCCGGCAAGACCACGTTCTTCAACGTGATCACCGGCCTGTACACGCCCGACAGCGGCAGCTTCGAACTGGCCGGCAAGCCCTACCAGCCCACGGCCGTGCATGAAGTGGCGAAAGCGGGCATTGCCCGCACGTTCCAGAACATCCGCCTCTTCGCCGAAATGACGGCGCTGGAGAACGTGATGGTCGGACGCCACATCCGCACCAAGTCGGGGCTGCTGGGCGCCGTGCTGCGCACCAAGGCCTTCAAGGCGGAGGAGTCCGCGATCGCGCGCCGTGCGCAGGAGCTGCTCGACTATGTGGGCATCGGCAAGTTCGCCGACTACAAGGCGCGCACCTTGAGCTACGGCGACCAGCGCCGCCTGGAGATCGCCCGCGCTCTCGCGACCGACCCGCAGCTGATCGCGCTCGACGAGCCTGCCGCCGGCATGAACGCCACCGAGAAGGTGCAGCTGCGCGAGTTGATCGACCGCATCCGCAACGACAACCGCACCATCTTGCTCATCGAGCACGACGTGAAGCTGGTGATGGGCCTGTGCGACCGCGTCACGGTGCTCGACTACGGCAAGCAGATCGCCGAAGGCACGCCTGCCACCGTGCAGAAGAATGAAAAAGTGATTGAGGCCTACCTGGGCACCGGAGGACATTGAGAATGGCCGAAAAATCCAACAACGTGTTGCTCAAGGTCTCGGGCCTGAAGGTGGCATACGGCGGTATCCAGGCCGTGAAGGGTGTGGACTTCGAGGTGCGCGAGGGGGAGCTGGTATCGCTGATCGGCTCCAACGGTGCCGGCAAGACGACCACCATGAAAGCCATCACGGGCACGCTGCCCTTTGCCGATGGCGACATCGAATACCTGGGCCACAGCATCCGGGGCAAGGGGGCCTGGGACCTGGTGAAGCAAGGCCTCGTGATGGTGCCGGAAGGCCGGGGCGTGTTCGCGCGCATGACCATCACCGAGAACCTGCAGATGGGCGCCTACATCCGCAACGACAAGGCCGGCATCGCTGCCGACATCGAGAAGATGTTCACCATCTTCCCGCGCCTGCGCGAGCGCAAGGACCAGCTGGCCGGCACCATGTCCGGCGGCGAGCAGCAGATGCTGGCGATGGGCCGTGCGCTCATGAGCCAGCCCAAGGTGCTGCTGCTGGACGAGCCCTCCATGGGCCTGTCTCCGATCATGGTCGACAAGATCTTCGAGGTGGTGCGCGACGTGTACGCCCTGGGCGTGACCATCGTTCTGGTGGAGCAGAACGCCAGCCGTGCGCTGGCGCTGGCCGACCGCGGCTATGTGATGGAGTCGGGCCTCATCACCATGACGGGCCCGGGCCAGCAACTGCTGAGCGATCCGCGCGTGCGCGCCGCCTACTTGGGCGAGTGAGCCGACACTGCCGCCGCGCGGTTTCGCCGGCGCATGAAAAAAGGGCCTCGCGGGGCCCTTTTTCTTTGTGCGAAATCAATGGGTTCAGTAACGGTACTGGACACCCACCGTGGTCATGTCCACATCCGATTTGCCATCGGCAAAATTCATGCGGTGGCGTTCCCATTCGACCACGGCCGCCCACTGCGGGTTGAAGGCCCAGCGCACGCCGGCGCCGTACGACAGGCCAAAGCCGTTGTCGTCGCCCGTCGTGACGCCGAAGCCCGGATTGCCCGAGGTCTTGGTGCGCCCGTACGTCGTACCGACCTTGCCGAACACGTCGAATTGCTCGCTCAGCGGCAGGCGGCCGACCAGGCTGAGGTTCAGGCCCTGGGCCTTGGTTTCGCCGCCCACGCGGGTGGCATTGCCGAAGTTGAGGTAGCCGAACTCGATCCCGAAATTCTGGTTGAAGTAGCCGCCGGTGTAGATCTTCCAGGCGGTGTCGGTGTCGTCGAACGAGAAGCCACCCGTGCCGCTGCGCAGGTCGTACTTGGACTGGCCGCCGCTCAGGCCGACATAGCCTTGCTGCGTGCTGGGAATGAACGAGTCGCGGTTGGACGATGCGCGATTGGCCGGTTGCGCCTGGGCTGCAACGGCGCCGAACGCCAGCGCGAGAACGCACGGAAGAACGCGAAGCGTGGTTTTCATGGGGAAATCCTTTGGCATGGAAGCGTGAAATAGGAAGGGCGGATGCGTCTGAACAGGTGCGGGTCAGGATCAGGGACTGCCGATTCAATGTAAGACGCACCTTTTGGGTGCCCTGTGGGCTGGAATGCGCGATGCCTGTAGGAGTCGCCTGACGCATGGCTTACACGCTAGGTCCGGCCTTTGCGTCAGGGCCACGCAGGCCGCGCGGTTAAACTCCCGCCTTTCGCAAAGTGTCATCGTCCTGTCACATCCGTGGCATCGTCCGGCGATGGGTGTGTTTGTTCAGGAGTCCGCATGTTTTTTGGAAAGCTGTTGCCCCGAGAGGGCAATTTTTTCGAGATGTTCAATCAGCATGCTGACCGCATCGTCGAGGCCGCCCGCGCGTTTTCTCAGCTGGTCGCTAATTACAACGATCCGCACCTGCGTGACAAATACAACCAGGACGTGGACAACGCCGAGCGCGCTGCAGACCGCGTGACCCATGAGGTCAACCGCTCGCTGCACAAGACCTTCATCACGCCCATCGACCGCGAACAGATCCATTCGCTCATCAACACGATGGACGACGTGGCCGATCTGATCCAGGACTCGGCCGAGACCATGGCGCTGTACGACGTGCGCCATATGACCGAAGAAATCACCCGCCTGACCGACATCAGCCTCAAGTGCTGCGAGCGCGTGCGCGATGCGGTCAAGCTGCTGGAGAAGATTGCCGACCCGGCCGTGGCCGAGGCTGCGCTCAAGACCTGCGAAGAGATCGACCGGCTGGAAGGCGATGCCGACCGCGTCATGCGCAGCGCCATGAGCAAGCTGTTCCGCGAGGAGCCCGATGTGCGGGAGGTGCTCAAGCTCAAGGCCATTTATGAGCTGCTGGAAACCATCACCGACAAGTGCGAGGACGTGGCCAACCACATCGAGGGCATCATCCTCGAGAACTCCTGATCCCGGCCTGCCAAGAAGAAACACGCTCTAACGCATGGAAACCGTCCAAACCGCCCTGTGGGTCGTGATGCTCCTGGTGGCGCTGGCCATCCTGTTCGACTTCATGAACGGGTTTCACGATGCCGCCAACTCCATCGCCACCGTGGTCTCCACCGGGGTGCTCAAGCCGACGCAGGCCGTCCTCTTCGCTGCGTTCTTCAACGTCATCGCCATCTTCATTTTCCACTTGAGCGTGGCCGCCACCATCGGCAAGGGCATCGTCCAGCCCGGGGTGGTGGACACGCACGTGATCTTCGGGGCCCTGGTGGGCGCGATCACTTGGAACGTCATCACCTGGTACTACGGCATTCCCAGCAGCTCCTCGCACGCCCTCATCGGCGGCATCGTGGGCGCAGTCATTGCGAAGGCAGGGGCCGGGGCGTTGCTGTCGGCGGGCATCCTGAAGACGGTGGCCTTCATCTTCGTCTCGCCGCTGCTCGGGTTTCTGTTGGGCTCGCTGATGATGGTGGCGGTCGCCTGGATCTTTCGCCGGTCGCGGCCGAGCAAGGTGGACAAGTGGTTTCGCCGGCTGCAATTGATATCGGCCGGTGCCTACAGCCTGGGCCACGGCGGCAACGACGCGCAAAAAACCATCGGAATCATCTGGCTGCTGCTGATCGCCACGGGCTATGCGTCTGCCTCTGACACCTCTCCGCCCACCTGGACCATCGTGGCGTGCTATCTGGCCATCGGGCTGGGCACCATGTTCGGCGGCTGGCGCATCGTCAAGACCATGGGGCAGAAGATTACGAAGCTCAAGCCGGTCGGCGGCTTCTGTGCGGAAACGGGCGGGGCGATGACGCTGTTCATCGCAACGGCGCTCGGCATTCCGGTCTCCACCACCCACACCATCACGGGCGCCATCGTCGGCGTGGGTTCCACCCAGCGGGCCAGTGCGGTGCGCTGGGGCGTGGCGGGCAACATCGTCTGGGCCTGGATCTTGACCATCCCGGCCAGCGCGTTCGTGGCCGCCATCGCGTACTGGGTCAGCCTGCAGCTCTACTGATCGGTCGTGATTCCAGGTTGAGAGGGCCTGCTATATTTTTTATAGCTGCTACCGCAATATTCTCTAGGGCGCGGGGCACTTTTGATGCCCAACTCCACTATTGGGAAATCTTGCGGGCTTCCTCGATCTGGTACTCGAAATAGCGCTGAAAGCTGAAGGCCAGGCTGGCCATCAGCACGGCGGTGCCCACGAGCAGCGACAGCGCAATGGCAAAAATGGTGAACCAGTGCGTGCGCCCGGGCGCTGCTTCGGGTGATGCGGCCGGATTGAAGCGGGCGTTCCATTTCTCAGGCGTCATCAAGCCATACAGGATGGCGCGCAGTGCGCAGCCTGCGATGGTGAAACCCAGCAGCGGAATGAGCAGCCAGCTTGCGTGGTCATCCTGTCCCATTTCCTGCACCCGCTGGATGCCGTAGATCCCCAGCGCCGTGGGGATGGGCAGCAGCCAGCCCACCATGTCCGACAGGCCATGCAGATAGAAGCGGTGCAATCCCAGAGGCCCACCAACGAAGGCCAGCCAGGCGGCGATGGTTTTGTTCTTCATTGCCGGCCGATCATTCTGGCGATGTGGTGTCGCCTGCCCCCAGCGGCTTTTCCATGAGCACGATGTCACGCCAGGCGCCGAATTTCCACCCCACCGAGCGCATCACGCCGACTTCGGCGAAGCCGGCCGCCCGGTGCACCCCGATGGAGCCCGCGTTGGCGGAATCGCCGATCACCGCGAGCAACTTGCGAACGCCGGCCGCTTCCGCCTGCAGTGCCAGCGCATCCAGGAGTTTGCGGCCTATGCCCATGCCCCGGGCGGCATCAGCCACGTAAATGGAGTCCTCCGCCGAGAAGCGGTAGGCCGGGCGTGGCTTGAACCAGTTGGCGTAGGCGAATCCGAGAATCTGGCCATCCTTTTCCGCCACGATGTAAGGCAACCCGCGGGACAGCACGTCTGAGCGGCGGCCGGCCATGTCGGATTCCGTCGGCGGATCCACCTCGAAAGTGCCCGTGCCATGCAGCACATGGTGTTGGTAAATGGCGGTAATGGCGGCGATATCTTCGGTGCGGCTGTCGCGGATAGTGGGCATGTTCGATGAAGTGGCTATAATCGCGGGCTTTGCAGCGTGTCGCTGGCCGGGTGGCCATGTCGCGTGTCTCAAACGCAGCAAAAAACCATGCAGCTTTACGCTGCGACCACCCGAAGGATTCATTATGGTCGTTATTCGACTCTCCCGCGGCGGCTCCAAAGGTCGTCCGTTCTTCAACATCGTCGTGGCCGACAAGCGCGTGCGCCGCGATGGCCGATTCATCGAGCGCCTGGGTTTTTACAACCCTACGGCCAAGGAAAGCGAAGAAGGCCTGCGCATTGCGCAAGACCGTCTGACCTACTGGCAAAGCGTGGGCGCACAGTCGTCGCCCACCGTGGACCGTCTGATCAAGCAGGCTGCCAAGAAGGCTGCCTGATCCGCGTCCTCCGGACAAAAGGCGGGTTCCGTTGGTTTTGCTGACGGACCCCGCCTTTTTTCTTTTTTGAAATCCTGTTGCACACCATGCCTAACCTCCCCGTTCTTGAGCCTGCCGAATTGCCGCCCGACGCGGTGGAGATCGGCCGTATTGCCGATGCCTGGGGTGTGAAGGGCTGGTTCAAGGTGATGGCATACAGTGCCGACCCCGAAGCGCTGTTTTCGTCCAAGCGCTGGTATCTGCAGCCCAGCGAGAAGGGCGCCAAGAGCTTTTTCGAAGGCACCGTGGTGCTGGCGGTGCGACAGGCGCGCGAGCACTCCGACACGGTCGTGGCCTCTGCGCAGGGTGTGGACGATCGGGATGCCGCCGAGGCGCTGCGCGGTGCGCGCATCTTCGTGCCTCGCTCGAGTTTTCCAACGGCTGCGGAAGACGAGTATTACTGGGTTGATCTGATCGGTCTTGCAGTGGTCAATCGCGAGGGTACCGCCTTGGGGAACGTGCGCGAACTGCTGTCCACCGGCCCGCAAACCACCTTGGTGCTTGCTTATGAGCATGAGGGCAAGGAGCAAGAGCGAATGATTCCGTTCGTCTCTGCTTTCATCGACAAGGTGGAGTTGTCCGAGCGCCGAATCACCGTCGACTGGCAGCCTGACTATTGAGTTGGATTGAGAAATCCGGGCCGTTGACCTGTCTGTGTTTGCGCCCATCACCATGCGTTTCGACGTCATCACTCTATTTCCTGAACTGTTCGCCCCCTTTCTGGTGAGCGGCGTGACGCGGCGCGCCTATGCGTCGGGCCAGGTCGAGGTGCGGTTGTGGAATCCGCGCGACCATGCCGAAGGTAATTACCGCCGTGTGGACGATCGGCCTTTCGGTGGCGGGCCCGGCATGGTGATGATGGCCGAGCCTTTGGCGCGATGCCTGGCGGCCATCCGTGCAGACCGGGCGGAAGATGCTGAGCACCAGGCGCCGCTGGTTCTGTTCTCACCGATCGGTCGGGTCCTCGACCACGCGGGCGTGACCTGCTGGTCCGGCAGTGCAGGGGCTGTTTTGCTGTGTGGCCGCTATGAAGGCATCGATCAGCGATTCATCGATGCGCATGTGCAGATTCAGCTCAGCCTGGGTGACTTCGTGCTGTCTGGCGGCGAAATCCCTGCCATGGCGCTGCTGGATGCGGTGGCGCGGCTGCAGCCGGGTGTGCTGAACGACGAAGGCAGCCACCAGTTCGACAGCTTCAACGAGGCCCTGGATGGGTTGCTTGACTGTCCGCATTACACCCGCCCCGAAGAATGGAGCGGCCTGAAGGTTCCCGCTCCGCTGCTGTCGGGGCACCATGTCCAGATCGAGCGCTGGCGGCGGGATCAACGCCTGGCCATTACCGCCGAGCATCGCCCGGAACTCATCGAGGTCGCGCGCGCGCAGGGATTGTTGGGCAAGGCCGACGAAGCTTTTTTGGCAAAAAACGGCAGCTTGCTATAATCGTGGGCTTTTCGATCCTCTGGCCGGCCGCTTTCGCCTTTCGCTGCGAAAGCACCTCCGTCAATCCCGACGCTTGCCAATCTTGGCGCGGACATGATCGTTGGATGCAAACATGAATCTGATCCAGACTCTCGAGCAGGAAGAAATCGCCCGCTTGAACAAGACCATCCCCGAATTCTCTCCTGGCGACACCGTCATCGTGAGCGTGAACGTGGTGGAAGGTACCCGCAAGCGCGTGCAGGCTTACGAAGGCGTGGTGATCGCCAAGCGCAATCGCGGCCTGAACAGCGGCTTCACGGTGCGCAAGATCTCCAGCGGAGAAGGCGTGGAGCGTACGTTCCAGACCTACAGCCCGCTGATCGCCAACATCGAAGTCAAGCGCCGCGGCGATGTGCGCCGTGCCAAGCTGTACTACCTGCGTGAACGCAGTGGCAAGTCGGCACGTATCAAGGAAAAGCTGCCTTCGCGTGTCAAGCAAGCAGCGGCACCCGCTGCGGCTGCTACCGCCGCATAAGGCACTTCGCGATCTGCCCCCAAGCCGCTACAGCGCATGCCGTAGCGGCTTTTTCTTTGGCCGCCCAATTGCTGGGCTCGCACCCATGACGCAGCCACTCTTACCGTCTTCCGCGATGCCGTCGGTGATCGCGCCACTTTCCACCCTGCCGCAGTTCGACCCGCGCCAGGTGCCTGTCCTGGGACTGGACTCTCATCTGCCGGTGGTTCCTGCCGCTGCACAAACAGCCGAGGCGCTGCGCCGCCGATTCGCCTCGCCGCCAGCGTGGACGCCGGAAGTCGTGCACGAACGTGCCTTGACCGACCGCCCGCTGCGGCATGCAGCCGTGCTGATACCGATCGTGATGCGCGAGCGCCCCATGGTTTTGCTGACGGAGCGCACCGTGCATTTGTCGACGCATTCGGGGCAGGTGGCCTTTCCCGGCGGAAGTGCCGATCCGGAAGACGCAAATCCCGCCGCCACCGCGTTGCGGGAGGCGTGGGAAGAGGTGGGGTTGGAGGCGCAGTACGTAGAGGTCCTGGGTGAGCTGGCGACCTACCGCACAGGCACAGGGTTCAGCATCACGCCCGTCGTCGCGCTGGTGCACCCAGAGTGCACGTTCCATCCCAATGCCTACGAGGTGGCAGAGCTCTTCGAGGTGCCGCTGGATTATTTGCTCGATCCAGCACACCACCGGCGCCATGCGTTCGAATGGGAAGGAGTCGTCCGTGAATGGTTTTCCATGCCGTATGAGGACGGGGCCGGCAAGACCCATTTCATCTGGGGTGCGACGGCGGGCATGCTGCGCAATTTCTACCGGTTCATGTTGGCCTGATCTCCGGTTATTTTCCGCATGAATGGCCGGCCGCGTGCTGAACCGGGCCGCTATCATTGCCCACCATGAGTTTCTTTGCCATCCTGTTCGCGTTGCTCATCGAGCAGGCACGCCCTCTGGCGCGCAGCAACCCCATTCACGCGGGTGTTCGCGCGTGGGCACTGTCGATCAGCCGCAACTTCGATGCGGGCAAATCCCATCACGGATGGGTGGCATGGGCGCTTGCGGTACTGGTTCCCTCGCTGGCCGTGCTGGCGGTGCATTGGCTGCTGTTCTACGGAATTGGCTGGCCTGCCGCAGTGGTCTGGAACGTTGCGGTGCTCTACGTCACTCTCGGCTTTCGCCAGTTCAGCCACCACTTCACCAACATTCGCGATGCGCTGGAAGAGCGCGACGAGGACAGTGCGCGGGCGCGGCTGGCCGCCTGGCAGCAGGTCGATGTCGGGCAACTGCCGCGCAGCGAAATCGTGCGGCACGTGGTCGAGTATTCCGTCATCGCCGCGCACCGCCATGTCTTCGGCGTCCTGGCTTGCTTTTCAGTGCTGGCAGCCTTGGGGATGGGCCCGACGGGCGCGGTCCTGTATCGGCTGGCTGAATTCGTCTCCCGTTACTGGAAGGCCGGCAGTCCACACCCTGCCAGCGCTTCGCTGCAGCGCGCGTCGGCCCAGTCCTGGACCGTGATCGACTGGCTGCCTGCCCGTCTGACAGCACTCAGCTTTGCCGTGGTGGGTAGCTTCGAAGAGGCCATTGATGGCTGGCGCTTCCATGCCCAGCGATTTCCGAATGACAACGATGGCGTCGTGCTTGCCGCGACGTCCGGTGCCATCAACGTGAGGTTGGGCGGAGAGGCGCTGCGTGCCAAGGTGGACCCGCTATCGCCTGCCGGCTTCGACGGTGAGATCGAAGCCGCGGGCAGCGATGTCACGCCGGGCCGCGAGCCGGAAGTTGGGCACCTGCGCAGCGTGGTGGGCCTGGTGTGGCGCTCAGTCGTGGTGTGGATGCTGCTGCTGGCCCTGCTCACCCTGGCGCGCCTTCTGGGTTGATTGCGCCGGTTCACTGCTTTGACGCTTGAATAGGCCAAGCGATTTACTTATTCGCAGGCTCAGCAAGCCGCCCGTTGTCCCATTGGCCTGCACACAGGCTCTGAGAGCACTCCCCATGACGCGATCCGACTCCCTTTCTCATGAACCGCTCAACCAGGAAGTAGCTGCGGCTGCCTCGCGCTTTTGGGCCTCTGTCCTGGCTGAGCAGACCGAACTGCAGGGATTGGAGTCCGTTCTGTTCATGGAGCGGCTCAATGTCTTGCTGGAGCCCTGCGTGCCGGGCGTGACCGTCGAGGTGGCAGGCGCGGGTAAAGAGGGCGCCGTCGAAGGGGCGCGGCTCGTGTTCACAGCCCACGGCAGTGCCGAGCGGTTTGCCGATGTCCAGGCGCTGACGAACCACGCGCCACCGCAATTGCCATGGCGGGTGGAGGCTTTCCGCCAGAGAATGCCCGGCGGTTTCGGCATGCGCATGGATGGGTTCGATTTGGCCACCCATGAATTGCTGGTGCGCGTGGGGCAGATCGACGGGCGCATTGCTTTGGCGCTCGCGTTTTCCAAGCCGGTGCCCATGGACCTGCAGGACCATGCGCGGCACATGGCGTTCATCCTGCTCGATCACATGCTCGGCGAGTACGACTTTTCAGTGAAGGTGGGCGTCGTGGAGTTCGAAGCCGACGGGGTCAGCGATGACGCAGGCTTCGAAAACTGGGAGCCTGCGACGCTGGATGACAGCGTGGCACGCATCGATACTTTCTGGCGGGACACCCTGGGCCGCACGGCCATCTATCCGGCAGAGCCGGTGCGCTGGGCGGCGCTTGAGGGGCGTGACGGCAATGGCGACCCGATCATGGCGCAGGTCAACCTGAGCGCCAATGCATTGGTGGCTCGTGCAGATTTTGGATGGAGAGTCCAGGCGAGCCTCCCCGCGAATGACAAGTCCGCGCTGCAACAGGCACAGGATTTCGAAGATGCCTGGGTCGGCGCTGCCACGATGTACCAGCAAGGCATTTGCAGTCACATTGTGTTGAGGGGCGGCACGCGCGTCGTGCACTGCTACGTCACCAATGCCGATCATGCGCTGGAGGCGGCACGCCGTGCCGCAGAAGGTTTGCCTGGCATGGAAGCGCCCGTGCTGGAAGCCCAGCACGAGCCGGCATGGAGCGATTACCTGACGTGGTACGTGGAATGCCGTGACTGATCTGGCACTTGCAGATGGCTGCAGATCACCAGTGCCGATGCTCGCTCAATTCGGCAAATAGATTGCTATAAATTTGATAGCGATTGGCGCTGATGGAACCTGCGCCAGAGCGCGATTCGCCTTGTAGTCCATCCACATGCGCCATCACGGCGCAGCCGGGCTCGTGCAGGTGAGTGCAGTTATAGAACTTGCAGTCCTGGGCATACAGGCCAATATCAGGCATGTATCGCGGCAGATCGGCCGGACCGATATGGTGCAGGCCGAATTCCTGGAAACCTGGCGAGTCGATGAGGGCGGTTTGCCGCTCTTCGTCGACCCAATACCACGTCGTCGTGGTCGTCGTGTGCTTGCCGGAGTTGAGTGCTTGCGAAATCTCACCCGTGAGCGCGGTCGCGCCCGGTACCAACAGGTTGATCAGTGTGCTTTTGCCAGCACCTGACGGCCCGAGCACCAGCGTGGTTTTGCCGGCCAGGCGTTCCATCAGCGCCGCCTTGTCGACCTCGCCCGATTCGGACAATGACAGTGGCATTACCCCATAGTGGTGGCCGTCCGCTTTGTTCCCGCCCATGTGCCGATAGGGCAGCAGGCGCTCCCAGGCGCGTGCGAAGGGCTCAACCAAATCGCTCTTGTTCAGGGCAATGATGGGCGTGATCTGCTCGGCTTCCGCTGCGATGAGCGCCCGGGCAAGCTGGCTTTCCGAAAACACCGGCTCGGCGGCGATCAGGATCAAGACCTGATCGAGGTTGGCCGCAAAGGATTTGGTGCGAATTTCGTCTTGCCGGTAAAACAGGTTCCGGCGTTCCTTGACCTTCTCGATGGTGCCCTCATCACCCTGGCCGGGCGGGGCCGCCTGCCAAAGAACATGGTCTCCCACCACCGCCTGGCTTTTCTTTCCGCGGGGGTGGCAGATGCGGCGCTGGCCGTCGGGCGACTCGACAAGGCAGTGCCGGCCATGGCTGGCCACCACCAGTCCGTCAAACAGGGCGCTGCGCTCAGCCATGGCGGGCTTTGGAACGGGTCATGCGGCCAGCAAGGCGTCAAAGCGCGATGCACATTCGATGTCGGTGGCCGAGATGCCGTTCACATCATGCGTGTTCAGGCGCACGACGCAGCGGTTGTAGTGCACGGACAGGTCGGGATGGTGGTCCTGCGCATTGGCAACGAAAGCGACCGCGTTGACGAACGAAATGGTCTCGTAGTAATCGGCGAAACGGTAGGTCTTCTCGATCGCCACGTCGGCGCCATCGCCGGTCAATTTCCAGCCTTCGAGATCGGCGAGTTTTGCGACGATTTCAGTGGCCGTCAGTGCACGCCGGGTTTGCGTGGACCAGTCTTTTTTAGGAAGCATCGAAGTCATGGTGTCAGGGCCAGATTGGGCATGCGCGCCAGCCGTTCGGTGGCGGGCGGATGCGAGTAGTAGAACTTCACGTACACCGGGTCGGGCGTGAGGGTGGAGGCATTGTCTTCATACAGCTTGAGCAACGCTGTGGCGAGATCGCTACCGTTGGTCTGGGCCACCGCATAGGCATCTGCCTCGAACTCGTGGCGGCGTGACAGCTGTGCGAACAATGGGGAAATGAAGAACGTGAACACCGGTACGGCAAGAAGGAAGAGCAGCAGTGCCAAGGCATCGTTGGGTGCAGAACCTGCGACGCCTTCGAGCGACAGGTTGGGTAGCACGCCCAGGCCGGTGTAAAACCAGCCTTTCGTGGAAAGCCAGCCTAACAGCGCAAAGCCCGCCAGGCTCAGCGCGAACAGGCTCACGATGCGTTTGACGATGTGGCGGTGCTTGAAATGGCCCAGTTCATGGGCCAACACGGCTTCGACCTCGCCAGGAGACAACTGCCGCAGCAAGGTGTCGTAGAAAACCACGCGCTTGGCCGCGCCGAACCCTGTGAAATAGGCGTTGGCATGTGCGCTGCGGCGGCTGCCGTCCATCACGAAAAGGCCTTTAGCTGCAAAGCCGCAGCGCTGCATCAGGGCCGTGACGCGGGCCTTCAGAGACTCGTCTTCCAGCGGCTGAAACTTGTTGAACAGCGGCGCGATGAAGATCGGGTACACCACCATGAGCAACAGGTTGAAGCCCATCCAGGCGCCCCAAGCCCAGAGCCACCACAAAGGGCCAGCGGCTCCCATCAGCCACAGGATCAGCGCCGCGATCGGCAGGCCGATGGCCGCACCCATCAGACTGGACTTGGCCAAATCTGCAAGCCACAGGCGGGGCGTCATCTGGTTGAAGCCAAAGCGCTGTTCGATCACGAAGGTCTGGTAAAGCGTGGCGGGCAGATCGATCAAGCCGCTGATGACCGCAAACGCGGCCAGCAATGCGAGTTGCTGCACCATTCCCCCGTCCAGGAGGTTCAGCAAGAACTGGTTCAATGCATCCAGGCCACCCAGCAACGTCCATCCCAGCAGCACGGCAGCGCCCAGCGCCATTTCCAGCAGGCCGAAACGCGCCTTGGTGATGGTGTAGTCAGCGGCTTTCTGATGCGCGGCGAGCGGTATGCGGTGGGCAAAAGCGGCGGGTACGGCATTGCGATGCCGCGCCACGTGGCGGATCTGGCGCGATGCCAGCCAAAACCGGAGTACGAGTCCGGCCACGAGGAAGACGGCGAACACCAGCGTGAGCAGGGTCGAAGGCGCCAGCAGCGCGGAAGGGGCAGGGATGGGCATGTGCGGCGAGTTTAGGCCATCGGCGACAATGCCGGCCATGTCTGACATCGCCAACCCCACTGCGCCCGTGCTGTCCAAATCCGACCAGAATCTTGTCTGGCTTGACTGTGAAATGACTGGGCTGAACCCGGAAACCGACCGCCTGCTTGAAATCGCTGTCGTGGTCACAGGGCCCAGCCTCTCTCCGCGGATTGAGGGCCCGGTGTTTGCGCTTCACCAATCGGATGCCTTGTTGAATGGCATGGATGCCTGGAACAAGGGAACGCACGGCCGCAGCGGACTGATCGACAAGGTCCGTGCATCTACCGTGACGGAAGCCGAGGCTGAGCAGGAGATCATTCAATTTCTCTCTCGCTACGTTCCCAAGGGCTCCGCGCCGATGTGTGGCAACAGCATCGGGCAGGACCGCCGCTTCCTCGTGAAGTACATGCCACGCCTGGAAGCGTTTTTCCACTACCGCAATCTGGATGTCAGCACCTTGAAGGAACTGGCCAAGCGCTGGAAGCCAGAGGCCTATACGACCTTCAAGAAAGCGCAGCGCCACACCGCTTTGGCGGACGTGCACGAATCCATCGACGAATTGGCGCACTACCGTACGCATCTGCTCGCGCTGTGATTGCATAGCGCGGCAATCAACGGAATGCATTGCGGGAAAACCCCAGCCATGCAATAATCGCTGGCTGCGCGGAAATCTCGCGCAGTTTGTGCATCTCCCTTCACACACTGGGTCTGCGGCCTGCTGATACTTCAGCTTGGATCCCGCGCTAATGCCCACCTGCTCGGCAACATGCTGATGCTGGTTTCGTTTGATGGTTGATGTTTTTTAACCATTGACGAAGCCACCGCGTGCTACGCACGCGGCCGTCTTCGTGTGAGAAAAATATGACCGACACTTTCCAAGTGCAGGGCGAATTCGCGCCTGCTGAATCTTCCATGGCCGTTGAAACGCTGGAATCCGCAGCGATCGAAACCGGCGAATCCACTCAATCGATCCAATCCGCTGAATCTGTTGAAGCCGCTGTGGTGGCCGAAGACGCAGCGCCCGCACTGCCCAACGGTTTCGTCCGACTGGGCCTGGCGCCCGAACTGGTGCAGGCAGTGGCTGATCTCGGCTACACCCAGCCCACCAGCGTTCAAGAGCGTGCCATTCCTCTGGCCATGGGCTCGGGCGATGGGTCCAGCCAGTTCATCGATCTGATGGTTTCCAGCCAGACCGGCAGCGGCAAGACCGCCGCCTTCCTGCTGCCTGTTCTGCACACGCTGATCCGCCAGCAGGCGGAAGCCGATGCCGCTGCCCGCGACGAGTACGACCGCGCTGCCGCTGAAGCCGTTGCCCGTGGCGAACCGGCTCCCAAGCGCAAGCGCAAGGACCCCACCAATCCCCGCAACTTCAAGGCTGCCGCTCCTGGCGCCCTGATCCTGTGCCCTACCCGCGAACTGGCCCAGCAAGTGGCCCACGACGCCATCGAACTGGTGAAGCATTGCCGCGGCCTGCGTGTCGCCAATGTGGTGGGTGGCATTCCTTACCAACTGCAGATCGCCAAGCTGCAGAACGCCAACCTCGTGGTCGCCACGCCCGGCCGTCTGCTGGACCTGCAGCGTTCGATGCAGATCAAGCTCGATCAAGTGCAGTTCCTGGTGGTGGACGAAGCCGACCGCATGCTCGACCTCGGTTTCTCCGATGACCTGGCCGAGTTGAACCAGCTGACCGCCCAACGCCAGCAGACCATGATGTTCAGTGCCACGTTCGCACCACGCATCCAGCAACTGGCCATGCGCGTCATGCACGACAACGGCTCTTCGGTGCAGAAGATCCAGATCGATTCGCCGCAAGAAAAGCATGCCAACATCAAGCAAGTTCTGTTCTGGGCCGACAACGCCCAGCACAAGCGCAAGCTGCTGGACCACTGGCTGCGTGACACCACGATCAACCAGGCCATCGTTTTCGCCAGCACGCAAGTGGAGTGCGACGGCCTTGCCAACGATCTGCAGCAAGAAGGCTTTTCCGCCGTCGCGTTGCACGGTGCCCTGAGCCAGGGCCTGCGCAATCGCCGTCTGATGGCGCTGCGCAGCGGTCAGGTGCAGGTGTTGGTGGCTACTGACGTGGCGGCTCGCGGCATCGATGTGCCCACCATCACGCACGTCTTCAACTACGGCCTGCCGATGAAGGCTGAGGATTACACCCACCGCATCGGCCGTACTGGCCGTGCAGGCCGCGATGGTCTGGCTGTGACGTTTGCCGAGTTCCGCGATCGCCGCAAGATTTTCGACATCGAAGGCTACAGCAAGCAGCAATTCAAGTCGGAAGTGGTTCCTGGCCTGGAGCCACAGCAACGTGCGCCGCAGGCACGGCCTGAATTCGGTGGTCGTGGTCGCCAAGGTGGCTACGAGAACCGTGATGGTTTCTCGCGTGATCGCAAGCCGGCAGGCGCTGGCCGCGGTGGCTTCGGTGGCGGTTTCGCCGGCAACGACCGCAGTGGTTTCGGTGGACGCGGTGCTCCCGCTCCACGTGCTGCAGGCGGCGGTTACCAAGGTGCCGGCGGCCACGCTGCTCCGCGCGATGAGCAACGTGGCTTTGGCAACGGTCCTCGTCGTGACGGCGACAGCTATGGCCGCAAGCCAGGCTTCGGCGAGTCCCCCCGTGGCAACAGCTTCGGTGGCGGCCGCAACGAAGGTGGTGGCGCTCCCCGTGGAGATTTCTCACCTCGTGGCGACTTTGCACCCCGTGGCGAGTTCGCACCCCGCAAGCCTGCATTCGCCAAGCCCGGCGCTGGTGGTGGCAAGCCATTCGTGCCGCACGACGCACGCAAGCGCCCAGCACGTCCTGCACGCTGATCCAATAGCCCACTGCGGCTGACATGAAAGCCAACCCTTGCGGGTTGGCTTTTTTGTTGGTGGACCCGCAGCATGGAAAAGGAGCCAACGTTGTGTGCCTGACAATCACCGCTTGGATTGGAGGTTTCAAATGCCGTCTTCTTTGTCCTCGGGTGCCGATTTCGAGCACATGTTCGACATCGCGCCCGTCTCGCTCTGGCTAGAGGACTACAGCGCACTCAAGCAATTGTTCGATCAGTGGCGCAGCGAGGGCGTGCAGGACATCACCGAGCATGTCCGGCAAAACCCATCGTGCCTGCGGCAGTACGGAAAGTGTCTGAGGATTCTCAAAGTGAACCAGCGCACGCTGGACCTCTTTGCCGCGCCAGATCAGGCCACGCTGGAGGCCTCGCTCGGCCAGGTGTTCCGCGACGACATGCATGAGCAGTCGTTGCCGGAGATGCAGCAACTGTGGGCGGGTGCCACTGAGTTTTCCAACCAGGCGGTCAACTACGCCTTGGATGGCCGGCGGCTCGACGTGCAACTCCGTGGGCGCATCCTTCCCGGACATGAGCACGACTGGAGCCGCGTTCTGGTGTCTCTGGAAGACAACACCGAGCAACTCCAGGCGCGCCGCGCCCTGCAGGAAAGCGAGCTGTATGCCCGCGGCCTTTTCGAGAATTCGCCCGTGTCGCTCTGGGTTGAAGACTTCAGTGCGGTCAAGCGGCTGCTGGACGAGGTGCGGTCCCAGGGCATTCGGGATTTCAAGACTTTCCTCAAGGTCCACCCGGAATTCGTGGTGCGGTGCATGCATGAGATCCGCGTGATCGACGTCAATCAGGAAACGCTGTCGATGTTCGGTGCCGACTCCAAGGCAATGCTGCTGCACCACATCGGCAAGGTGTTCCGCGACGAAATGCAGGAGTCCTTCGCGGAGCAATTGCTGGACTTGTGGGATGGCAGGCTCTGGCAGCAGCGCGAGGTGGTGAACTATTCCCTCTCGGGCGAAGCGGTGAACATCCACATGCAGTTCGCCATCCTGGCCGAGCACGCGCACGACTGGGACGTGGTGCTGTTATCGCTGGTGGACATCACCGCTCGCAAGAAGGCCGAGGCCTATCTTGAATACCTGGGCAAGCACGATGTACTGACGCAGTTGCGCAATCGGGCGTTTTATGTCGAGGAGCTGAACCGTCTCACGCGAAAGGGCCCCTGGCCTGTGGCTGTTCTCGTGATCGACATGAACGGGTTGAAGGCCATCAACGACGAAGAGGGCCATGCGGCTGGCGATGCCATGCTGCGGCGCGTGGGCGAGGTACTGGCCAAGGCGGTGGATGCGCCCGCATGTGCGGCGCGCATCGGCGGCGACGAGTTCACGGTGCTGATGCCCGCTACCGACGAGCGCGGAGCCCATTCGCTCATGGAACGCATCGGCTCCATGCTGGACCTGAACAATCAGTTCTACCCCGGCCGGCCGCTCAGCCTGTCGATGGGGGTGTCCAGCGCCGCATCGGGGGATCAGCTGGAGGCGGCGGTCAATCGGGCGGACCAAGCCATGTACGCCGAAAAGATGCGCTACTACCAAACCCGCGATACAGACCGGCGCCGGGGCAACTGAGTGGATGGCGCTCAGCCGCGCTTAATGTGACTGAGCGGTCGCAGCGACCGAGCCGCAGAGCGGCGCGTATACGCCTTCTACCCGATTTGTGTCAGGCTACGGAGGCCGTGCGGCCGACGTCCGGCCAGCGGTGGTGCAGGTACACCCAGGCCAACAGGCCCACGCACATCATTCCCAGCGAGGCACCGGCCAGCCACAGGGTCGAATGCATGACCAGTGGAGCGACCACGCCTGCGACGAGCCCGTTGGCCGTCGATCCCACGAAGGCTTGCAGCGAAGACGCCATGCCCCGCCGCTCGGGATGCAGGTCGAGCACCAGCAGCGTGACCACTGGCACCATCAGTGCCCAGCCGAAAGCGAACACGGCGATCGGTATCAGTGCCCATGAAACATGCGCGGTGAACAATGCATTGGCCAGCAGGTTCACGATGGACATCGAAAACATGATCAAGAAGCCGTGGCGGATCTGCCGTTTCGGTGCAATACGCCCTGCCAGGCGCCCGCTGAGCCACGCGCCACCCATGATTCCGGAGATGGTGAGGATGAAGAACCAGAAGAAATGGGTCGGCGCAAGCCCCAGGTGATCGCCCAGAAACGCCGGCGCCGCCAGCACGTACAGGAACATGCCGTTGAAAGGCACACCGCTGGCCAAAGCCAGCAGCAAAAAGCGGGGGCTCGAACCCAGTTCCCAATAGCCGCGCAGCAGATGGCGTGCATTGAAAGGCTGGCGCTGGTCGGCGTGCAGGGTTTCTGGCAGCAGACGGTAGTTGGCAAGCCACAGGGCCCCGCCGATGCCCGTCAGAAACCAGAACACGCTGTGCCAGCCTGCGTGCACGAACAGCCATCCACCGATGATGGGAGCGATGGCTGGCGCCACGCCGAAGTAGATGGTGACCTGACTCATCACCTGCTGCGCTTGCGCTGGCGGGAACATGTCGCGGATCACTGCGCGCGACACCACGATGCCGGCGCCTGCGGAAAGGCCTTGCATGGCGCGGAAGACCACCAGTTGCCCGATGCTTTCCGACAGTGCACAGCCGGCCGATGCCAGCGTGAAGATGGCGATGCCCCACAGCACCACGGGCCTGCGGCCGAAGCTGTCCGACAGCGCGCCATGGAACAGCGTCATGAAGGCGAACCCGAACAGGTAGGCCGACAGCGTCTGCTGCATTTCCACCGGCGAGGCGCCAAGCGCTGCGGCGATGCCCGAGAACGCAGGAATGTAGGTGTCGATGGAAAAAGGCCCCAGCATGCCCAGCAGCGCCAGCAGGACGGCAAGGGCCCAGCGCGGTGCGCGCCAGATGTTGTGGGCTTCAGGATTCATGGGTTTTTCGTGGGGGACGGCAGGCAGGCGGAAACGAACACGTACCCGCCGCCGGCAGGTACGTGCGCGCGATTATCGGCCAGCTCGCATCGAAAAGGCTTGGTCGCGCCGCAAGGGTGTCCGGTCGGGGACGCGCAGGCCGATCCCGGATAATCCCGCCGGGAGAACTGCAAGGCGCAACGCGCAGCGGTCCTCCTCGGTGAGAAGGTGCCCACAGGCTGCAAGGTCTGGGGTTCAACGGGAAGCAGGTGCGTGCATGCGTCGCTCTGGCGCTGCCACAAATCCTGCGCTGCCCCCGCAACGGTCAGCGGATCAGAGACCCTCGTGCCGACGCGCATCGCGCCGGCGGCCACTGCGCATGACAGCGTGGGAAGGCCGAGGGTTTCGTCACCAAGGGCATTTGTGCTCGATGGCGGTCCGCAAGCCCGGATACCGGCCTTCTGCATCGCGCCGGACGCTGCGGGCACCGCCCGTGGCGTGTTTTATGGAACGCCTTGCGGGAGAGCGGGGCAGCCTGGACAACACATGCATTCTTCAACGCTTCAGCGGGCGCGACATCGGCCCTGCACGCCACCCGACTTTTTTCGACAGGAGGCCAGCCGATCGTGTGCGGCTGCCGCGCCATCTGACCCCGCGTCCAACCCGCCAAACATCGTCGATCGCCGAGATCCCGTCGGACCGCTCCGTTGAAAGAACCCTCCATGCAAACGCCAAAAATCCCCGCCACCATCGTCACCGGCTTCCTCGGGAGCGGCAAGACCACGCTGCTGAGCCACATCCTGGACAACGCCGACGGCCGTCGCATTGCCGTGATCGTCAACGAGTTCGGTGAACTCGGTATCGATGGCGAAATCCTCAAAGGCTGCGGCATCGGCTGCGACGAATCGGGCAACGAGCGCGAAGGCGCGCTGTATGAACTGGCCAACGGATGCATGTGCTGCACCGTGCAGGAAGAGTTCTTTCCGGTGATGAAGCTGCTCGCCGAGCGGCGTGACCAGATCGACGCGGTGCTCATCGAGACCTCGGGCCTGGCGCTGCCCAAGCCGCTGGTGCAGGCCTTTCAGTGGCCGGAGATCGCCAACGTGTTCACCGTCGATGCGGTCGTGACGGTGGTGGACACACCCGCAGCCGCCAGTGGCCAGTTCGCGGCCAACCCCCAGGCTGTGGACGACCTGCGCCGCGCGGACCCCAACCTCGACCACGAATCGCCGCTGCACGAATTGTTCGAAGACCAGTTGTCCGCCGCCGATCTGGTCGTGCTCAACAAAACCGATCTGGTGAATGCCGATGCGCTGGCCCGTGTGCAAGCGTTGGTGCGTGAAGAGATTCCTTCGTCCGTGAAGATCGTCCAGGCCGAGCAGGGCCGCTTGCCGCTCGATGTGTTGCTGGGCCTGTCGAAGGCGTCGGAAGCCACGATCGACCAGCGCCAGAGCCACCACGACCATGAAGAGGACCACGATCACGACGAGTTCGATGCGCACGTGATCGACCTGCCGGCCGTGGACCGCGAACGCCTGCTCGCGGCCCTGGCGGGCTTGGTGGAGCGGCACGCCATCCTGCGCGTGAAGGGTTTTGCGGCCATTCCCGGCAAGCCGATGCGCTGGCTGCTGCAGGGTGTGGGGCGGCGCTTCGACCACCACTTCGACCGCGCCTGGCGCGAGGGGGAAGACCGAAGCACGCGCCTCGTCTTCATCGGCCAGGATTTGGATGCGGAGGTACTGCGCGCCGGGCTCGAGGGCGTGGCGGCTTGACGGCCGGGCCGGCCTGACGCCATGCATCTGCTCAGCACCCGCCCCGGCGGTTTCGTCGAAGACGAAACCATCGTCACCCGCCTGGACCAGACGCCGGCCGAGATCGTCATCCTGAGTTCGGCCGATACCACGCTCTCGCTGCTGTCGGCCGCCTGTGCCGAACTGGCGCGCACACAGCCGGGCTTTCCCACCGTGCGGCTAGCCAATCTGCTCTATCTGCGCCAGCCCGCCTCGTTGGACCTTTACCTGGACGAGGTGCTGCGCCATGCGCAGGTGGTGGTGCTCGACCATCTGGGGTCCGAATCCGCGTGGCCCTACGGCATTCAGCAGATCGGTGCGCTCGCGCGCCGCCAGGGCCAGCGCCTGGCCATGTTCTCGGGCGACCTGCAGGAAGACCCGCACCTCGTCGAGCGCAGCACGCTGGCCCCATCGGTGTGCCATTTGCTGTGGCAGTACCTGCGTGCGGGCGGTGCTGGCAATGCGCTGCAGTTCCTGCGGGCCGTCGCGTTTCACGGGCTGGGCCATGGCCATGCACCGCTGCCACCGCGCAGCTTGCCGCAGGCCGCGGTGCATGTGCCGCCAGCGCTGGCGGCTTCGCGGCCGGCCGGGCACACGGTGCCGGGCATCGACGAGCTCTGCGCCGCCTGGGTGCCAGGCGCGCCGGTGGTGGCGCTCGTCTTCTACCGCTCGCACCTCATGGCGGGCAACACCGCGGCGTTCGATGCGCTGGCGCTCTCGCTGGTTCGCCATGGGCTGAACCCTTTGCCGGTCGCGCTCGATTCGCTCAAGGACCCGCTGTGCCTGTCGACCCTGCAGGCGCTGTGCGGTCAGCACGCCGTTCAACTGGTGTTGAACACCACGGCATTCGCCGCGCTGGAGGAGGGGGCTGCGCTGGCGGGCGATGCGCCGGTGCTGCAGGTCATCGCCAGCGGCGGCAATCGCGAGGACTGGTGGGCGGACAGCCAGGGCCTGCGCCCGCGCGACATCGCCATGCAGGTGGTGCTGCCCGAGATGGACGGGCGCATCGTTACGCGCGCCATCAGTTTCAAAGGACTTTCGCACCGCTGTGCCTTCACGCAGACCGATGTGGTGGCGTATCAGCCCGAGCCCGACAGGGTGGATTTCGTTGCGGCACTGGCCCAGCGCTGGTGCCGTTTGCGCAGCCTGCCGGCCGGGGAAAAACGCATTGCACTCGTCCTCGCCAACTACCCCGGCAGCGAGGGCCGGTTGGGCAGTGGCGTGGGCCTGGACACGCCCGCCTCGGTCATCGGCATCCTGCGGCGAATGCATGCCGAGGGCTATGCGCTTGGCGATCCCGCTTCGCTGCCGCCCGATGGCGATGCGCTCATGCAGGTTTTGCAGCAGGGCATTGCCAACGATCCCGCGCAGTGGCCGTTGCGGCCTGCATGGCAGAGCTATGCGCTGTCGGATTACCTTGCGCGGCTGGCGGCGCTGCCCGCCGGCATGGCCGACGCCATCCACACGCGCTGGGGTGCGCCCGAAGCCGATCCGCTGCTGCGCCAGGGCCGGTTCATGATCGCCGGCTTGCGGCTGGGGAAGGTGTTCGTCGGCATTCAGCCCGCGCGCGCCAATGCGGCGGGATCGCAGGAGCAGTCCACCGCCGGCGCACAGGACTATGCGAGCTACCACGACGCCGAACTGGTGCCGCCGCATGGCTATCTGGCGTTTTACTTCTGGCTGCGCGACGTGTTCGCCATCGATGCCATCGTGCATGTGGGCAAGCACGGCAACCTCGAATGGCTGCCGGGCAAGAGCCTGGCGCTGTCGCAGGCATGCTGGCCCGACGCGATCCTGGGGCCGATGCCACACCTGTATCCGTTCATCGTGAACGATCCGGGCGAGGGCGCCCAGGCCAAGCGCCGCAGCCAGGCGGTGATCATTGACCACCTCATGCCGCCGCTCACCCGCGCTGAAAACCATGGCCCGATGCAGGACCTGGAGCGGCTGGTGGACGAGTATTACGACGCACTGCTCGTGGATGCACGCCGTGCCACGCTGCTGCGCCGGCAGATCCTGGAGGCAGTGCGCCGACAGCACCTGCTCGAAGAGCTGGACCTGGCCGCGCTGGCGGGCGGCGCGCAGGACGACGATGCCATCCTCACGCGCATCGACGCCTACCTGTGCGAGCTCAAGGAAACGCAGATCCGCGATGGCCTGCATGTCTTCGGTGCCTCGCCCACCGGGCGCCAGCGGCGCGATACCTTGCTGGCCCTGGCCCGCTACCCTTCCGGCGACGGGCAGGGCGCACAAGCGGGATTGCTGCAGGCCCTGGCCGATGACCTGCTGCCGGGCGAGCCCTTCGATCCGCTGCAGATCGACACCGCCCAGCCCTGGCAAGGCCCCCGACCCGCCGCGCTGCAAGGCGTGAGCGGCGACCCCTGGCGGCATCACGGCGACACCCGCGAGCGGCTGGAGCTGCTGGCCCTGCAACTGCTGGAGGGCGTCGGCACGCCGGCCGCCGACTTGCCGAGAACGTGGGCCGTCCTGGAGCGCGTACAGGGCACGCTGGCCGCTGCGCTGGACGCTTGTGGTGGGCAAGAGCTGGAGCAGTTGTTGCGTGGCTTGCGCGGCCTGTTCGTGCCGCCGGGGCCGAGCGGATCGCCTTCGCGCGGGCGGCCCGACGTGCTGCCCACCGGCCGCAACTTCTACACGCTGGACACGCGGGCCATCCCCACGCGCACGGCCTGGGAGCTGGGCCAGCAATCTGCCCAGCGCATTCTGGAGCGCTACCTGCAAGAGCATGGCGAGTACCCGCGCACGCTGGGCCTGTCGGTCTGGGGCACGGCCACCATGCGCACCGGTGGCGACGATATCGCCCAGGCGTTCGCGCTGATCGGCGTGCGGCCGCGCTGGGCGCCGGGCAGCCAGCGCGTGGTCGATTTCGAGGTGGTGCCGCGCGTGGGGCTGGGCCGGCCCCGCATCGACGTCACCCTGCGCATTTCGGGCTTCTTCCGCGATGCGTTTCCGGGCACGGTGCAGATGTTCGACGCGGCCGTGCAGGCCGTGGCCGAGCTGGAGGCCGAGGACGCCGAAGAGAACCCCATCCGCGCCCGCATCCTTGAAGAATGCGCCGCGCTGCAGCAACAGGGCGTAGAGGCCGCCGCCGCGCGCCGCCAGGCCGGTTGGCGCGTGTTCGGCGCACCGCCCGGCCATTACGGGTCGGGGCTGAACGGCCTGTTCCAGTCCGGCGACTGGCAGGACGATGGCGACCTGGCCCGCGCCTATGTCGGCTGGAGCGCGCATGCCTATGGCCAGGAGGCTGCCGGCGAGCCGGCGGGCGAAGCGCTCGCACGACGGCTCCAGGGGCTGGACGTGGTCGCGCAGAACCAGGACAGCCGCGAGCACGACCTGCTCGACTCCAGCGATTACTACCAGTTCCAGGGCGGCATGGCCGCTGCCGTGCGGCACCTGTCGGGCCGCCAACCCGCGATGTACCACGGCGACCATGCCAATCCGCAGGCGCCCCGCATTCGCACCCTCAAGGAAGAGATCGGCCGCGTGGTGCGCGCCCGCGTCACCAACCCCAAGTGGATCGATGGTGCCAAGCGCCACGGCTACAAGGGGGCTTTCGAGATGGCGGCCACAGTGGACTACCTGTTCGGCTTCGACGCCACCACGCGCCAAGTGAGCGACCACCACTACACGCTGGTGGCCGACGCCTACGTGCTGGACGCCGGCACGCGCGACTTCGTGCGCGACCACAATCCCGCAGCCCTGCGCGACATGCTCGAACGCTTGCTGGAGGCGATGCAGCGCGGCCTGTGGCAATACCCGGGCCCCTACCAACAGGCGCTCGAAGACCTGCTGCTCGATCACGAAAACCACATGGAAGGACTGCGCGGATGACCTCGCTTCCCCCGCTGAACGCCGGTACGCCAGCCCACAACGTGCCATCGCCTGTACCGTTGCCCGCGCTGTTTCCTTTTTCCGCCATCGCGGGCCAACCGCTGCTGGTGCAGGCCTTGTTGCTGGCCGCCATCGATCCGGCGCTGGGCGGCGTGCTCGTCGAGGGCCCGCGCGGCACCGCCAAATCCACGGCTGCCCGGGCGCTGGCCGAACTGATCGAGGGCGCGCCCTTCGTCACCTTGCCGCTGGGCGCCTCGCTGGAACATCTGGTCGGCACGCTGGACCTGGGGCAGGCGATGGCCGGGAACACGGTCGCATTCGCGCCGGGCTTGCTGGCACGCGCTCATGGTGGCGTGCTGTATGTGGACGAGATCAATCTGCTGCCCGACGCGCTGGTCGACGCGCTGCTGGACGCCGCTGCCAGCGGTGTGAACGCCGTGGAGCGCGACGGTATCTCGCACCGCCATGCCGCCCGCTTCGTGCTGGTGGGCACCATGAACCCGGAGGAGGGCGCGCTGCGCCCCCAGTTGCTGGACCGCATGGGCCTTTGCGTGCGCCTGTGCAACGTGGCGGATGCCGCCGAGCGCCAGGCCATCGTGCGGTCGCGCCTGGCGTTCGATCTGGACCCGCCCGCCTTTCGCGAGCGGTTTGCCGGGGCGCAGGCCGACCTGGCGCAGCGCCTTCGCACCGCGCGGGAGCGCATAGCCCAGCCCGGTGCGCTGCCCTGGCCGGATGCGGTGCTCGCCACGGTCAGCGAGCGTTGCATCGCCGCCCAGGTCGATGGCCTGCGTGCCGACTTGGTGATGCTGCGCGCCGCCCGTGCGCTGGCCGCCTGGGAAGGCGCTGCCGCGGTGCAGCCCGGGCATGTGGACCAAGTGGCGGAACTGGTGCTGGTGCACCGCCGCCGCCCGGGCAGCGAGACCGCTGTGGCGCCCGCTCCCAGCACTTCCTGCCACTCGCCAAAAGCTCCGGACACGAAAAATCCGCAGAACGATAGCCGCGGCCCCGGCGAAGCAGCGGGCCCGAAGAACGACGCTGATTCCAACGCCAACGCCAACGCCAACGCCAACGCCAACGCTGAGACATCGGCGCCGCAAACCGCCTCTGCCAGCGGCGGCGACCCTGGATCACCCGGCGGCCCGTCGGACTGGGGCGCGCTGCCGCCCGAGCCTGTCGGCACGCAGGCTTTCAAGCCCGTGCGCCCGTGGCTGGCGCCCGCCAGCGGGCAGGGCGCTGCACCAAAAAAAGCCTGAGCCCCCACCCCGCGCGCGCCATGGCACGTGATGGAGACCGGGGGCGCGGCGACGAAGCACCTCAGCCTGACCCGCGTGGCGACCAGCCCGGCGCGTGGGACTGGCCGCGCACCTTCATTGCCCGTGGTGCGGCCACCGTGCTGCAGCGCGACCATCTGCGCCGCCAGACTGCGCAGGCCCGCACCGGGCGGCTGCATTGCTTCGTGCTCGACTGCTCGGCTTCGATGGTGGCCAGCGGCGCTCTGGCGCGCGCCAAGGGCGTGTTGCTGGCGCTGATGGAGGAGGCTTACCGCGAGCGCGACGATGTGGCGCTGCTGTGCTTCGGCGGTGATGGCGTGCAACTGCGCGTATCGCCCCAGCGCGCTCCGGCCTGGAGCGATGGCTGGGTGGCGCCCATCGGCGGTGGTGGGGGAACCCCGCTGGACCGTGCCGTGTCGCACGCGGCCCAGGTGCTGGACGGTGCGCGGGGCCGCCAGGGCTGGCTATGGCTGCTCACCGATGGCCGCACACGCGAGCAGCCCGAGCGGCCGGCTTCGGCCCACACCGCCTGCGTGGTGGACTTCGACACTGCCCGGCTGGCCCTGCACCGGGCCGAGCGATTGGCGCGGCAATGGCAAGCGCGGTACTGGAGCGTGAGCGACGGGGCGGCCTCGCAGGCGCTATGAAAAGGTGAGCTGCCACCGCTTATCTCTGTAGGGTTGCAGCAATGAATTGCCCTGAAGTGCAATACCTACTAGGGCAGATTGCTATATTTTTTAATAGCAAGTGCGATGCGATGCGATGCGATGCGATGCGAGGACAGGGCTGAGGCAACTCGTTCGTGCCGTGTCGCCCATTGGCCCTCAAGGCAGGGCGGTCGAGCGGCGGTCCACCGACGCCAGGCAGTCCAGAATCTCCTGCGCGGCCTCGTCCATGCGCGGGCCGGGTCGCACCATCACGTCGAAATGCGATTCGGTGATGCGGCAAAACCGTCCGCGCTGCACTGCGCCCATAGTGCTCCATCCGGGGCGGGAGGCGATGGGCGGCGTGCCCCGGCCTTCGTTGGTGATGAGCAAATCGGGCTCGGCGCGCACCGCGTATTCAGGCCCCAGCTTCGGGAACGCGCCCAGACTGCCGGGCACCACGTTGCGCAGCCCCAGCCGTGCCAGCGTCTCGCCGATGAAAGAAGCCTCGCTGGCTGCCGCAGAGCCGCCGTGCAGCTCGAAGTACACCCGCCGGCCTTGCCAGGCGGCGGGAACGCGCGCGCGGGCCGCATTCAGCCGCACATCGGTGCGCTGCCAGAGCGCCTCGCCTGCGCCGGGTTTGCCGATGGCCTGCGCCACCGCTTCCATGTTGCGCCGCATGTCGGCGTGGGTCTTGGCGTCCAGCGCCAGCACCTTGATGCCCAGGCTTTCCAGCCGCTCGACCACGCGGTTGCGGGGCCGCAGCAGCACCAGGTCGGGCCGCAACGCGATGATGCGTTCCACATTGGCATCCGCCAGGCTGCCCACCTGCGGCAACTGGCGCACCGATTCCGGCCAGTTGGAATGCCGGTCCACCCCGACGAGGCGATCGCACGCGTCCAGCGCGCACAGTGTTTCGGTCAGCGAGGGTTGCAGCGAGACGATGCGCATCGCTGGCCGTGGCAACTCCACCGTCTGCTGGCGGTCGTCGGCGATGCGGATGCCGGCCTGCGCAGCCCCTGCCAGCAGCCAGAGCAGCAGGCACAGCGATGCACACGGTCGGTCGATGAGGGAGAGGCGCAAGAGGGCGGGCAGGCGGTGAAGCGGCATGGAGCGCGGTATTGTGCCGGCCCGCGAGGGCCAGATCCCGCATGGCCGGGCGGGGGCACGGCGGCGGTGCGGCTGGTCAGCACAGTGCTTCGAAGCCTGCGCTGACCGAATGCAGGCTCAATGCTTGTGGTCGCCGTGGCCGGCCGGTGCCTGGCTGGCGCTGACGCCGCGCGCCTGGGCCTTCACTTCCATCGACTCACGCTTGCCGTCCTTGCCTTCGAACACCAGCGTGATCGGCACCGTGTCGCCTTCCTTCACGGGCTTGGGCAAGTCCATCAACATCACGTGGTAGCCACCGGGCTTGAGTTCCACGGCCTTGCCGGCCGGCAGCTCGACCGCAGGAACCTCGCGCATCTTCATCACGTCGCCTTCCATTTTCATCTCGTGGATTTCGGCCAGCGGCGCGGCGGGCGAGCTGACCGACACCAGTCGGGTGTCCTTGGCGGCATTCAGGCGCATGAACGCGCCCGTGGCCTTCTGGTTGGGCACCGAGGCGCGCACCCAGGCGTCCTGCACGGTGACCTGCGCGTGGGCGGCAGTGGCGGCCAGAAGGGCCAGGGCGATGGAAACGGAAAAAGCGGAAGTACGGTTCTTGGGCATGAAAGCTCCTTGGAAGCAAAAACGGTAGGGCGGTGCTCACTGCATGCAGGCTGCACGCCAGTGGATGCCCCGTGAGGCATGAAGATCAAGAGAAAAGCGCGAGGCCGAGGCCGAGGCAGTGCGGCTGTGCGCATGCAGCCTGCCTGCCCCCGAATGGCGGAGTCACACAACCAGAGGTGGCGCGCGGGGCGGAAACGGAGACCCTGTCGCTTCGGCCTGCGGGGCGCAGTACCGCGGGGCGGGCATCGACGGCAACGGGCTTTGCGTGCGCAGCCCCGCCGATGCGCAGACCGGCGGCAACGCCGAAGGCAGGCACAGCGGGCATTCCAGGCCATGGTGCAACGGTGGCGCCGCATCATCCGTCGCGCCGACGCTGGCAACCACCCAACGTGCTTCGCCGCCTGCGGAGCACACCTGCTCCATGCGCTGTGGATGAACCAGCGGCGCGGCGATCGCCACACCGAGCGACGCCACGAACCACGCCAGGATCAGGCGTGCCAGGAAGCGGGCGTGGCGCAGTGTGTGCATGTGCGGCGCATTATCGCCGCGTGCTTTTCAGCACCCTTCGCAGGCCTTGCCCAATCGCTGGGCAACGCCCAGTGCGCAATGGGTTTCCTGCAAACGGACGGCGCGTTTTCCGACGCAATGGCTTTTTCCGCCCACGCAGCCTTGTGCGTCTTCGGCAGCCCGCCTTGCCCTGTGACGGGCGGCACGCTGTGATCGGCCACCCTCATCAGGAGCTTCTTCATGCCCACCTCGCCACCCTCCAAAGCCAAGCCCAAAACCAGCGTTGCTGCCGCTTCCAAGGTCGCCGCCAAAACCAGCGCCGTGGAGTCGCCCGACACCGAAGCGGTGGCCCGCAAGCAGGTGCGCATCCAAAAAGAACAGGATGCCAAGGACCAAGCTGCGAAGGCCAAGTCAGCCGCTAAACCGACAACCGCCTCCAAAAGCGCCAGCAAGAAGGCCGCGCCCGGCGCGGGGCGCGCCGCGCCCGTGCCGCCGATGCCCGAGCAGCATCTGGAGAAGCCGGGCATCGAGGCCGACATGGAACTGGCTCCCCAGTTCGAGGCACCCCATTACCAGGGCAGCGGCAAGCTCGAAGGCTTTTCCGCTATCGTCACGGGCGGGGATTCCGGCATCGGCCGTGCGGTGGCCGTGCTCTTTGCCCGCGAAGGGGCCGACGTGGCCATCGTTTACCTGAACGAGCACGAAGACGCCGAAGTCACGCGCCAGCATGTCGAAAAGGAAGGCCGCCGCTGCATCCTCATTCCGGGTGACGTGAAGAGCGCCGCCTTTTGCCAACGCGCCGTGCGCAAGACCGTTTCCACGCTCGGCAAGCTCGACGTTTTGGTGAACAACGCCGCCTTCCAGGAGCATGCTGCTTCGCTGGCCGACTTGACCGAAGAACGATTCGACGAAACGTTCAAGACCAACATCTACGGCTACTTCCACATGGCCCAGGCCGCGCTGCCGCACCTCAAGCGTGGCTCGGCCATCATCAACACCGGATCGGTCACGGGCCTGCGCGGCAGCAAGGAATTGCTGGACTACTCCGCCACCAAGGGCGCGATCCACGCCTTCACCAAGGCGCTGGCCAGCAACTTGGCGGAAGAGGGCATTCGCGTCAATGCCGTGGCGCCCGGCCCGGTGTGGACGCCTTTGAACCCTGCGGACCGCAGCGCTGAAGGGGTTGCCAAGTTCGGCAGCCAGACCCAGCTTGGCCGCGCGGCGCAGCCCGAAGAGCTGTCGCCCGCTTATGTGTTCCTTGCTTCGCCTGTGTGCTCCAGCTACATCACCGGGATCGTGCTGCCGATCACCGGCAATGCCGGAGACGGGGCCTGATGCAATGGCAAAGGCGCGGCCCGAAGTTGTCGGGCCGCGTCGCGCAATGGGTCAGACCGTGATGTCGCCGTCGTCTTCGCCATCCCAATAGTGGATGCGCGAAGCCTTCACGCGGATCATCACCAGCCCCTCGGTGTCGATGCCGTCTTCGAACCAGCGATCGAGATCGGGCGTCCAGTGCTCGGCAAACGTGTCGCGATCGCGCACGAGTTCAGCGCGTCCCTCGACTGCCACCAAAAAGGCTTTCGCTCCCTGGAAGGCGAGCGACACCTGCGGATCGCGTTCGATGTCGGCCACCATGCGCGACTGGGCCCAGGTGAAGTAGCAAGAAGTGCCGTCGTAATCGACTTCGCGGTTGTTGCTCATCGGCCGGCCGGCGATGGCGCCGCCATCGGTATGGGTGGAGAGCATCGCGATGTCGATATCGCGCATCTTTTCGGCCAGGTCGGCCAGGTTCTTTTGGGGCATGGTGCGGTTCTCGGAGATGTGGTGTTTCAGCGATCGGCGCCCAGCTCTTCCACGCGGTCATCGTTGGTGGTGCTACGGGTGCCTTTGAGATGCATTTCCACATCCGCCGCTTTGTCGCCGACGGCGGCGACGGCTTCTTTCAACTGCAGCTCGCTCACGGCGAGCTTGTTGGACCATTTGGCGGTGATGGCGGCGTCATTGATGTCGATGCGATCGGGCTGTACGCCTGCGGCTTGGTTCATGTCAGTCTCCTGATGGAAAGGAAGAGGAAGGTGACTTTTGAACCTAAGGGGCACATGGGCCCCACCCTGTAGGCAGAACGCGCTCACTGCCGGAGGGATTGCCGCACAGGGCATCGATTTCGCATGAGCAACGCGGTTTGAACGCTGGCACTTATTGCTGCCGACGGGCAGTTCGTTGACCAACACCAGGGCGAAAACGCCGCGCCCATAAAAAAAGCCGACGCTATTTTTGTAGCATCGGCTTTAGTTGCCTTGGAGGCTTATGAGTGGTGGGTCCTGAGTGACTCGAACACTCGACCTACGGATTAAGAGTCCGCTGCTCTACCAACTGAGCTAAGAACCCACTTTTTGAAAAGCTGTCTGCATTGCTGCAGAGCCTCGAATTATGCACCAACTTTTGTGGCGTTTGCAAGCGCTACAGAAAAAAGTGCGCTCATTGACGGCTCGGCCGCACGCGAGATGGGCCTTGCCCTGCAAGCGTTACATGAGCAGATGCTCGCCCGCGTTGTCGCCGCCCAGGATCACGTAGTTCACCTTGCGAATATCCATGAGCTTGCGGCCGCCGGAATAGCTGATCGAGCTTTGCACGTCCTGCTCCATTTCGACCAGCGTGCTGGCCAGCGTGCCCTTGATGGGTTCGAGGATGCGCTTGCCTTCCACGTGCTTGTACTCGCCCTTGTTGAAGTCGCTGGCCGAGCCGTAGTACTCCTTGAACAAGGCGCCATCCACTTCCACCGTCTTTCCGGGTGATTCTTCATGGCCCGCGAACAGCGATCCGATCATCACCATGGTCGCGCCGAAACGGATGCTCTTGGCGATGTCGCCATGGTCGCGGATGCCGCCGTCCGCGATGATGGGCTTGGTGGCCACGCGCGCGCACCACTTGAGCGCCGACAGCTGCCAGCCACCCGTGCCGAACCCCGTCTTGAGCTTGGTGATGCACACCTTGCCGGGGCCGATGCCGACCTTGGTCGCGTCGGCGCCCCAGTTTTCCAGGTCGATGATGGCCTCCGGCGTGCCAACGTTGCCGGCGATGACGAACGACCCCGGCAGCTTTTCCTTGAGGTAGGCGATCATGTTCTTCACCGTGTCGGCATGGCCATGGGCGATGTCGATGGTGATGTATTCGGGCACCAGGCCCGCCGCAGCCAGCTGGTCCACGGTGTCGTAGTCGGGCTTCTTGACCCCGAGAGAGATCGAGGCGTAGCAGCCGGCCGCGTGCATGTCGCGCACGAACTGCACGTTGTCCAGGTCGAAGCGGTGCATCACGTAGAAGTAGCCGCTTTTCGCCATCCAGAGGCAGATCTTTTCGTCCACCACGGTTTTCATGTTGGCCGGCACCACAGGCAGGCGGAAAGTGCGCTGGCCCAGCGTCACGCTGGCATCGCACTCGGAGCGGCTTTCCACGCGGCATTTGCGCGGCAGCAGCAGGACGTTGTCGTAGTCGAAGATTTCCATCAGATTTCCAAGCTCCATCGAAGGACGCGGCGGAAGGATTTCCGCCACGGTGGGCGCTTGGCTTGCGGACCGGCTCTGCGGGTGCCACCGCCATGGGCAGCACCGGACCCTGCTGTGCGCAGGCGCAAAAAAAACCGGGCGTCAAGAAACTTGGGCCCGGTGACTGATTCTACCCGCCGCTCAAGACCCTGCGGCGCACCGGGACTGCGCGGCGGCCACGATGCGGCCTTGCGCATCCTGGAGCCAGCCTGCCACGAAGAGCCGCTCGGGGTTGGCGCCCTCGGGCGTTCGCATGGAGCGGTTCTCCATCCAGGATGATTGCTCCTTTTTTGATAGCGATGTGCCGGCGTTCCATATGCCCTGGAGCACATTTCGAACCACATTGCGATCGACCGGCGTTCCCGCGGTGCCGGCCGGAACGCTTTCCACCAACACCAGCGAATAGGCATAGTCGCCGGCAGGCAGCGGCGCACGTGGAGCCGGTTTGAAGGAGATGCCAGTGCCGAGGTAATCATTCATCGCCAGGCCGCTGGCCACGCGCAGGCGGCCGGGCAGGGGCTGGACCTCGGCCGTGTGAGTGTCCGAGAACTGCGGAACGCCCCGGCCCAGATCCTGCAGGCGCTGCAGGGCGTCACGCGTGGCTGCCGCCGACAGCGGGGCATCGTCGGCCAGGCCGCCGGGCACGATCCAGTCGAGCACCAGTGCGCTGGGGCCGGGCACGTGCGCCGGTGGGCCGGCCCAGCAGGACTCGCAGTCCGCGTTGATGAAGCGTTCGTACAAGGCCACGGGCTGGGCGGTGCCGTCGCTGGAGCAAGAGGCCTGGGCCTGCGCCAAAAGCGGGCTGCAGCCCAGTGCGGCGAGCAGGGCCAGGGCCGGCAGGGAAGGGTGGTTGGAGCGCATGGTCGGCGTGGGCGGCAGTGGTGATTGCGCGCCATGTTCCCACAAGATGCCACGCGGCCGGAACCACCGGCCGCGTGGCGGGGCCGGTGCCCCTGCGATTACTCGGGCTTCACGTTGGCGCGGCGGACCACGTCGCCGTATGCCACCAGACGCTCGGCCATCATCTTCTCGAACCCGGCCGGTGCCATGTCTTCCGGCGCGATCACGCCGCGACCGCGCAGGTTCTCCAGCATCGACGGTTCGGTGGCGGCCGTGCGGATGGCCTTATGCAGCGTGGCGACGATGTCGGGCGGCGTGTTGGCCGGGGCAGCGATGCCGGTCCACGAGGTCTGGTTGAGCGGTGCGTGGCCCAGTTCGGCGAAGGTGGGCACGTCGGGCAATTGCGGCAGGCGCTGTGGCGATGCCACGGCGAGCGCGCGCAGTTTGCCGGCTTGTATGTGCGGCAGGAAGATGACCAGGTTGTCGAGCGTGAACTGCACCTCGTTCGCCAGCACGGCCGTGATGAGGGGCGAGCCGCCGCGGTAGGGCACATGCACGGCCTGGGTGCCGACGGCGAGCTGCATCATTTCCACATTCAACTGGCCCATGCTGCCAGCGCCGGCGCTGCAGAAGTTGAGCTTGCCCGGGCGCTCCTTGGCATAGGCCACGAACTCGGCGAAGGTCTTTACCGGCAAGCTGGGGTGCACCACCAGCACGTTGGGCTGACGGCCCAGGATGGCGATGTTGTCGAAGTCCTTGATGGGGTCGTAACCCAGGTTGGGCTGTACCAGCGGATTGGCCAGGTGGCTGCTCTGCGACGAGACCACGAGGGTGTAGCCGTCGGCCTTGGAGCGGGCCACGAACTGCGCGCCGATCGATCCACCTGCGCCGGGCTTGTTGTCGATCACCATGGGCACGCCCAGGATGCGGCCGAGCGGCTCGGCGTATTGCCGGGCCATCACGTCCACCGAGCCGCCGGGCGGGAAGGGCACGACGAGCGTGATCGGGCGGGTGGGATACGTCTCGGCCGCGTGGCTGGCCAGGGCGGGAAGCCCGGCCAGGCCCAGGCCGAGGCTGGAGGCCAGGACCTGGCGGCGGGTCAGGGGGCTGGCGCTGTGCGAAGAAAGGTCGGTGCGAAAAGGCATGGCAGAGGCAATGTCAAAAAGGGCAAACGGTCGAACAAAACATCGGGTCAACCCAGCGCGAGCAGGGTGAGCGCGAGCGCCTGGGCTCGGGGTACGAAGGTGGTCAGGTCGCAGAACTCGCGCTCGCTGTGGGCATAGCCTCCCACCGGGCCCAGCGCGCACAGCGAGGGAATGCCCATCGACGAAGTGATGCCGCTGTCGGCGGCGCCGCCCGTGAATTCGCCCTCCACCGCGAAGCCGACCTGCGCGGCGCAGCGCTGATAGGCCGCCAGCAGATCGGCAGGGGTGCGGGCCATCGGCAAAGTGCCCGTCTGCTCCACGATGCGGCCACTGGTGCGGGGCAGCGATTCTTCTTCGATGATGGCGCGGATGCGGGCCTGCACTGCGTCCAGGTCGTTTTCGGCGGTGTAGCGCAGGTCCAGATGGGCCTTTGCCAGCGGTGCGACCACGTTGGAGGCCATGCCGCCCTGGATGAAGCCGACGTTGAGCGTCACGCCCGGCTCGCAGCCGTTGAGGGCATGCAGCGCGATCGTCTTGCGCGCCAGGGCCTCGATGGCGCTTGCACCCTGGGCGGGGTTGATGCCCGCGTGCGCGGCCACGCCTTGCACCTCGAAATCGATGCGGTACGAGCCCTTGCGCTCCACCACCACATTGCCGGAGATGCGGCCCGGCTCGGCATTGAGCACGGCACGCGCGCCCTGGGAGATTTCGCGGATCACCGTGCGGCAGGCGGGCGAGCCCACTTCTTCGTCGCACGAGAAAAACAGGTGCACGGGCGAGGCATTGCCGCCGAACCGCGCCAGGGCTTCGGCCACGAAGACATTCATCACCAGGCCGGATTTCATGTCGGCCACGCCGGGGCCGAACGCCTTGCCGGCCTCGACGCGCCAGGGGCGCTCGGCGGCAGTGCCCAGGGGAAACACCGTGTCCATGTGGCCCATGAGCTGCAGGTGACCAGTGGCAGTCGGGCTGCTGCCCGGAATCCGGGCCAGCAGGCACTCGCCCCAGCCGGGCTGCGGCCGGGTTTCGACCGCGATGCCGGCTGCCTCCAGGCGCCCGCGCAGCAGTGCCGCCACTTGCTGCACGCCCGGCACATGGCCGCTGCCGCTGTCGGTGTTCACCACATCGCGCAGCAGATCGAACATGGCGCTTTCCTGCGACGCCAGCCATTCCAGCATCGGTTGGGCCGCGGGCGACGGAGCGGTGCCGGCCTCGGGGCTGGCGGGGTGGGCTGGAGCTTCGATCGAGGTGGACATGGGGGCAGGCTCGTGGAATGAAATGAATATTTCAATGATCATATATTCTTGAAACAATCATTGCAATGCGGCTGCGGTCGCTATGCTTGCCGCGCGGTGCTCCAACTGCCGCCCGCCAAACCCCCTTTCAACGTTTTGCCATTGCACCTTCGCCATGCTCCTGACCGAACGGCTCGTTCTTCACGCATCCACCCTGACGGCCAGCGAGCGGGCGTTGGCGGATGATCTGCAGCGCCATTACCCCGACGGCCTGCTCGACTCGGCCAGTGCCATGGCGTCGCGGGCGGGCACCAGTGCCTCTACCGTGGTGCGACTTTTCGCCAAGCTGGGCTATGCCAGCCTCGCCGAGGTGCGACGTGAGGCCCGCAGCGAAGTGACCGTGCTGCTGCAGACGCCCGCCCAGCGCACCCGGGCCACCATTGGCAGCGACCGCACGCTGGCCGAATGCGTGGACGATGCCTTGCTGCACGACCAGCACAACCTGACCGCCACGCGCCAGGGGCTGGACATGGCCGTCTTCGGAGCGGTGGTGAATGCCGTCAGCGGCTGCAAGGGACGCGTCTTCGTGATGGCCGAAAAGAACAGCGTGCCCGTGTCGTCCTACCTCACCACGCACCTCAACATGTGCCGTCCGCAGGTGCTCGAACTGGGCGCGGGCGCACCCTTCGCCGTGGACCGGCTGCTGTGGACCCAGCCGCAGGATGTGCTGCTGGTGTTCACCATCCGCCGCTATTCCAATGGTGCATTGCTGGCCGCGCAGCACTTTCGGCAACAGGGCTGCACGGTGATCGCCATCACCGACAGCGCGGCCGCGCCCATCGTCGCGTGCGCCCACCACAGCCTGCTGGTGGCCACGGCCAATGCGTCGCCGTTCGATTCATACACCGCCGCGTTCTTCCTGTGCAACGCACTGGTGTCCGCCGTGGCGCAGCAGCGGCACGGCGAGGTGGCACAGACCCTGCAGCGGCGCGACGCGCTGTGGAAGGACTTCGAGGCCGACGCGGTGGACGGCCTGCGCCGCACGCCCCAGCCTGCCGGCCGGCCTCGCGGCGGGGCATAGCAGCCCCACGGCCGGGTGCGGCAGGTGGAGGTTTCTACAATGGCGAAATGCTCCCACACGACCTGTTTTCCGGCGCGCCAGCGCCTTTCGGTGCTGGCGATGCCGGCCCCGCGCCGCAGTCCGACGCCGCTTCGCCGCTGCTGCAGAACCTGAACGACGAGCAATTGGGCGCGGTCACGCTGCCTGCCGGGCACGCCCTGATCCTGGCCGGCGCCGGCTCCGGCAAGACCCGCGTGCTCACCACCCGCATCGCGTGGCTGCTGCAAAACGGCTATGTCACGCCCGGCGGCATCCTGGCCGTCACCTTCACCAACAAGGCCGCCAAGGAAATGGTGTTGCGCCTCTCGGCCATGCTGCCGGTGAATGTGCGCGGCATGTGGATCGGCACCTTCCACGGCCTGTGCAACCGGCTGCTGCGCGCGCACTACAAACTGGCCGGCCTGCCCCAGGCCTTTCAGATCCTGGACACGCAGGACCAGCTCTCGGCCGTCAAGCGCCTGTGCAAGCAGTTCAGCATCGACGAAGAGCGCTTTCCGCCCAAGCAGGTGCAGTACTTCATCAGCGGCTGCAAGGAAGAGGGCCTGCGCCCCGGCGACGTGGACGCGCGCGACGCCGATGCCCGCAAGAAGGTCGAGCTGTATCAACTGTATGAAGAGCAATGCCAGCGCGAAGGCGTGGTCGATTTCGGCGAGCTGATGCTGCGCAGCTACGAACTGCTGCGCGACAACGACCCGGTGCGCGAGCACTACCAGCGGCGGTTCCAGCACATCCTGGTGGACGAGTTCCAGGACACCAACAAGCTGCAATACGCCTGGCTCAAGCAGTTGGCGGGCGACGTGACCGAAGGCCATTTCCAGGCCCACGGCAGCGTGATCGCCGTGGGCGACGACGACCAGAGCATCTACGCCTTTCGCGGTGCGCGCGTGGGCAACATGGCCGACTTCGTGCGCGAGTTCGACGTGCAGCGCCAGATCAAGCTGGAGCAGAACTACCGCAGCTACAGCAACATCCTCGACTCCGCCAACGCGCTCATCAGCCACAACAGCAAGCGGTTGGGCAAGAACCTGCGCACCACGCAAGGTCCCGGCGAGCCGGTGCGCGTGTTCGAGGCGACCACCGACCTGGCCGAAGCGCAGTGGATGGTGGAAGAGATCCGCCAGCTCGTGCGCAGCGACGGCTTCGAGCGCAAGGAAGTCGCCGTGCTCTACCGCAGCAATGCGCAGAGCCGGGTGATCGAGTCGGCGCTGTTCAATGCGGCGGTGCCCTATCGCGTGTACGGGGGGCTGCGGTTCTTCGAGCGGGCTGAAATCAAGCATGCGTTGGCATATCTGCGCGTGCTGGAGAACCCGCACGACGACACGAGCTTTCTGCGCGTCGTCAATTTCCCGCCGCGCGGCATCGGTGCGCGCACGGTCGAGGTGCTGCAGGATGCGGCGCGCAGCGCAGGCTGCTCGCTGCACGACGCCGTGACAGCGGTGCCTGGCAAGGCCGGCGCCAACCTGGGCAGCTTCGTCGCGCTGGTGGATGTGCTGCGCGAGCAGACCCAGGGCATGACCCTGCGCGGCATCATCGAACAGATGCTGGAGTCGAGCGGCCTGCTGGAGCACTTCCGCTCCGAGAAGGAAGGCGCCGACCGCATCGAAAACTTGCAGGAACTGGTGAACGCGGCCGAGAGCTTCGTCACGCAGGAAGGCTTCGGACGCGATGCCATCGCGCTGCCCGTGGACGAGCACGGCACACCGCTCACGCAGAGCCCGGCCAGCCAGGGGCTCGACCCTTCGCTGCCCACGACCGACGAGCCGCTGCCCGGCGGCGTGGCGGGCATCGTCGATACCGACACCGGCGAGACGCTGTCGCCCCTGGCCGCCTTCCTGACCCATGCGGCGCTGGAGGCTGGCGACAACCAGGCCCAGGCCGGACAGGACGCCGTGCAGTTGATGACCGTGCACGCCTCCAAGGGCCTGGAGTTCGATGCCGTTTTCATCGGCGGGATGGAAGAGGGCCTGTTCCCCCACGAAAACGCCATGAGCGACCGCGAAGGGCTGGAAGAAGAGCGGCGCCTCATGTACGTCGCCATCACCCGCGCCCGAAAGCGCCTGTACCTCAGCCATTCGCAGACCCGGCTGTTGCACGGGCAGACGCGCTACAACGTCAAGAGCCGCTTCTTCGACGAACTGCCCGAGGCCGCGCTGAAATGGATCACCCCCAAGCAGCAGGGATTCGGCACGTTTGCTCCTAATTCAGGAGCTGGCGGCGCATATGGATCAAGCGCCAGGGGCGGATTTGGTTATAAATCTGACTCCTTCGCCAGCCCGCCGGTGCCGGCACAGAAGACCGCGCCGTCGCACGGCCTGCGGGTGGGCCTGGGTGTGTTCCACACCAAGTTCGGGGAGGGCAAGGTGCTGGCGCTGGAGGGAACTGGAGACGACGCGCGCGCGCAGGTGAACTTCCCCCGGCACGGCACCAAGTGGCTGGCGCTGTCGGTGGCCAAGCTGACCGTGGTGGATTGAACCGATGCGGGCTGGCGATAGCGACTGTCGCCGATGCCCGTTCATTCCCGTTCAGTTGCGCGACGGGAAGATGCCTTGGAGTGCAATGATGAAGTTCAAGGCAAGGTAGGGTTGCATGTTCTCGTGCGGCTGGTTGCCTCCGGCAGGTCCGCTGGTCAGTCCCGCCAGATTTCCATCGGGCGACTGGTCGGTGAACTGGTCGTCCCGCCGGTTGGAAGCTGCCAGATATTTGCCATTGGGCGCTGCCGAGTTGCCGGGGCTGCTGCTGACTGACATCACGGTGCTGTGGCTGTGCGTCGGCAGTTGGTTGGAAGTGAGCGTGACGCTTTCCCGCCCCCCCATCTCGCCCTGCACGAAGTTGCTGAGTCCCAGCCCCTGGCCCATGCCCAGGGGCACGCGACCTCGCAGGTCAGGCAGCGCGAATGTGGTCTGGCCGTTGCCGCCATACGTCGTGCCCAGCAGGGAAAAGAGGGCTTGGTTTTGCGAGATGGCAAGTGTCTGGCCCCAGCAGAAAGCCCAATTTTTGGGTGCGAAGTTGCCAGCGAACAGTGTGATCTCACCGAGGAATGGGTCTGAAGCCATGATGTGATTCCGTTAAGTCACGAGATAGGAAGAGCTCCAGCCACTGCGGCCAGGGGCTTCCTGGGCAAGGGCTGAGCCGGACATTGCGTGGGACAGTTGGGTGGTGGCGCCGGCCTGGAGCGGTCCGGCATGCAACCAGTGCGGACCTGAACTTTCCCCGCTCGATGGATCGCGAAGCCTTGTACCCCGAGGGCTGTCACCCTCGCTGCCGCGCAGCGCATGGAGCCGCTGCGCACTGTCCGCCCGGTTTTGCCACTCTGCGAAGCGCTGGCCGGCCTCGAAGCCCAGAAGGGCCGGCCCGCTGAGCCCTGCGGACTGACTCGCTCCCCTGGCAGCGCACTGCGCGGCGATGGCCTGGCATGCGTCGGACCGGGCATCCCAGGAAGCCACGCTGGCCCAGCCCTTGAGTGGATCGACGCTGGCGACTGCCGGTCCATGGGTGAACGGGGTGCCCAGCACGGGATGCCGCGCGTTCGGCCGCAGGCGACTCCATTGCTGTTGAAAACGCAGTGCCTGCTGGCCCGAGTACAGGGCCACGGCGACATCGGCCTGAGCCCCATGCAGTGCCGACCGCAGGCCCGCGAATTCTTCCACTCCACCGGGGAGGCCGGAGATATGCACCGCGACGATCGTGCCGCCCGCAGCCTCGAAAGCGCGCCGGAATTCATGCGGAAAGTCGTATCCGCTTTCCAGGAAACCCATGCACAGCACCGCACGGGTGCCCCAGCGGCGAACCGCTTCGCGGCCCATGAGCGCGCTGGACTGCCACAGCTCCAGCGTGTGCGGGATGAGCCAGGGGGACTTGGCATGGCGATGCACCGGCAACCGGTCGGCGCCGGTATCGCTGGCCAATAAAGGAATGCCGCGCTGCTCCAGTATTGGCACGAGCTCGGTGGCGGATTGCATGGGCAGCCATCCGGCCAGCGCATCGACGGCACCGGATTCCACAGCGGCGCGGGCCTGCCGCACCGCGGCATGGGCGCTGTGCCCATAAGGCAGGGGGTGCCATCGCGGCGCAGCATGCCCGCTGGCCTGAGCGCCTGCTTCCAGCCCGGCCATGAATTCGGCCGACAGCGTGGGATAGCGCGATGAGTCGGGAAGCAGAACGCCAACCGTTCGCAAGCCGCCGTGGCGTTCGCCGTCCTGCAAGCCGGCACGTTGCTGTGCCAGGGCCGACCCTGTGGCCCAGGCCGCTGTGGCTGCGGTGGCGGCCGAGGTGCCCAGGAAGCGGCGCCGGCCAGGCCGCGCGAGGGACGACGTCGGGGTGGGTGTCGAAGAGTTCGAAAGGGTCGAAGAGGTCATGGCGTCGTCATCGGAGTTTCCAGGGCCTCGGAATCTGCTCTGGCAGTGCGCTGCGCCGCTGTGCCGTTCATCGTGCGCAGCGTCTCCAGTGCGTCGTAATGCGGGGCGATCCATTGCTCGGCCAGTTCCCGCAACTGGGCCGGCGCCTGCCGGTGCTTTTGCTCGGCGTCGGGAAAGAATGGGTTGTGCGGGTTTTTCGCGTGCATGCCGAAGGTGGCTTCGACCTGCGCGGCAGCGGGGGCGTCGAGCGCCATGCCGAAGTGCGGCGCCACTTTTTCCAGAATGGCCGAGGGCCACTGCCGGTAGTTCAGCAGCAACGTCCGCTCGGGGCGAAACTGCTGCACCATGCCTTCATAGATGGCGCCCAGGCTGCGGGCCCGGTAGGTGTCCAGTCCCATGCGCAGAGCGTCTTCGAATGCGATGCCCGCCGGGTTGACGCCCAGCGGCCCGCCGGGAATCAGGTAAGCGGCACGCTGTTGAAACTGCGACATCAGCACTTCGACCGGGTCGCGGAACAAAAAGAGCCAAGGCGTTTCAGGCCAGGCCTGGGCGATGCGATCGGCATACGCGGTGGCCCAGCAGTCGCACTTGATGACGAGGTGCGTGCGCTGCACGCCATGCCCCGGCAGCGAAGGTTGCGCCCACGCGCTGGCCACGGCCCGGGCCGCAGGGACCGCCAGCGCCGGGTCCAGCGTGGGCAGCCGCGCCTCGGCCCGCATGAGGTCGTCCAGCAGCGGAGCCTCGGACAGCGTCACGTGCTCTTGCAGCGCGGCAAACGCCTGCGTGACGAGGGTCGAGCCGCAGCGCGAAACGTGAAAAACGATGCCCGACGGCACGAGCCCTGGCGAGGTCTGCGCCCAGTCGAGCAGATCGGCCAGCGGCGTCTGCCGGCGCATGGCCTGGTGGAACGGGCGCTGCATGGCCTCCTGCACGCCGTCGGCAAAGAACGGGGTGCGCGTGACCTCGGGCGACGCGCGCATCCAGTCCACCAGCGGTTCTCCGCCAGGGCCCGAATCAATGCGGATGGGCGACCAGCCCTCGAAATTCAGACGACCCATTGCTGCATCCAGGCTTGCCGGCCAGAGGCCATGGCGGAGAGCACTTCCGCCTCGGTGAACGTCCACCCGCGGGCCTCGCCCAGTTCGATGCAGGCCTCGGCGAAGGCCTCTCGCGAGTGGATGCCGAGCAGGTGGTCTTGCAACGCGGGCTCGGCAAAGACCTGCTCCCGGAACCGCGCGAACCGCCACTGCGGGTCTTGTTCGGGCGGGTAGTCCATGCCCGCATCGCCCGCTGCGATGGCGTCGCGCAGGCGGGGCGTGGCTTCGCAGTCCACCACGAGGTGCAGGCGATCCGTGGCACTTCGGTTCACCACGCGGTGAGGCAGCGAAAAATCCGCGTACCACCATTCCGCGGGGCGCATGGGCACGCGTTCGCCGCCCACGTAAAAGAACACCTCGTCGTGGGTGACCAGCGGCAGGTGCATGCGCACCTCGGCACTGCGCAGCCCCACGCCCGCGTCGGTGTGCTCCAGGATGACTCCGCCAGCATCGAGGCGCAGCACGCGCACCGACTTCAACGGCGCGTCGCCGGCCATGGCGGTGACCAGCGCCCGGATCGCCGGGCACCGCGCCATCGCCGGGCCGTCCTGATAAAGGTCAGCCGTGTATTCGCCCGGCGCGCCGGGCACGGACGAACGGTCCGTGCTGCGCAGCGCGGCCACGTGCCAGCCGCCGTTGTGCTTGGCGAGGTTGAAGTGCGGCGCCCAGCCGGTGCCGGGCAAAGCACGGATTTCCGCCAGTGCCGCGTCGATGTCCACGCCATGCGCGAGCCTGCGCGCGTGCGGAAACGCAGCCTGGGCGTGCTTGGCGGATGCAAATGGGGTTTCGGCCATGGGCGGCGGTGCGGTGTGGAAAGACGCGTGCAGGCGGCGAATCAAAGGCTACTGGGAGCAGATCGCGTAGGCGGTGCAGCTTTGCAGGTTGGCGCGGTACGAGTTGAGGGCGCGCACCGTCCAGCCGAACGCGCCCGGATTGCCGCCGCAGTTGGCGACCGGCCGGCTCTCCCCCAGGTAGACCCCCGCATCTTCCGGCGCGGCCTGACCCGTGCTCGCGGCATGGCCGCCACCCAGCACCTTTTCGCCGGCGTTGCAGCAACTGGTGACCGTGCAGGCCTCATTGCCGACGGAGGACAGGGTGAACTCACGGATCGTCACGCCCGTGCTGACTGAGCCCGGCGTGCCGGTGGGGCCCACCGGGCCGGCGGGGCCGGTGCTGCCCGTGGGGCCAACGGCACCGGTCGCGCCTGTCGGGCCTGCAGGGCCGGCCGTTCCGGTGACGCCGGTGGCACCTGTAGCGCCGGCCGGGCCGGTCGCCCCCGTGGCTCCCGTTGCGCCGGTGGCACCCACGAGGCCCGCACTGCAATCGCCGAGCACACCGCCCGGGCCATGGCAGAGCGGTGCGCCCTGCTGCGGCGTGGTGGCCAGTCCGGGCAGTGCGACGGTGCCGGACGCCTCGTCCACCCGCAGCCGGATCTGCGTCTTGTCGCTGTTGGTCACCGAAAAACCGCCGTTGGCCGGCGGCGCCAGAACGATGTCTGCCGCCAAAGCTGCGTGGCAGTGCAGGGCACCCGCCATGAGGGCGGCGATCAGGCGTTTGCGTTGCGGAGGAAGAAAGGACATGGGCACCCCGTAAGAACGCACGGAGTGTAAGAAAAACGAACCGTTTTGCGACGCTTTGTAATATCTCGTATAACTTTTGTTGGCGTATTCCGCGAAGGAACGCGACCGTAGCGTGCAAATGTCAGGGTTTACCCGCAAAAACCCAGTGGTTGTCGACACGGGCCTTGTTCAGCCCGTCCCCATGCAAATGGGGTTGCGAACCTTGCCCGCGGGCGTCTTCGAGCGTGTGCTCCAGGCCGGCCGCCCACAGCGCGGACCCCTGCACCGCGAGCGCGCACACCTCGGGCAAATCGACCAAACGTTGCCAATCCCCTCGTGGACCGAAGGTGGCGATGCCTTGCGCACGCGGGCAGCTCACGGCCCAGCCCTCGGGGGTGGCGGCGATGCTGCCGCCGTAGCCTCGCAGACCTTCCTGCAGGTTGCCCCGCGACTGCTGGGGGGCCGGCGCGGCGGTCCGCAATGCCTTGCCGTCGAAAAGTGCCAGCACCGGTGCCGTGTTCCGGTCCGCTGGGCTGTCGTGCTCTGCCTGCAACGCGATGCCCAGCACGCTGCCGTTGGGGCTCCACGCCAGGTGCCGCAGGCTCAGCCGCGGGTCGTCCAGCCGCCATTGACCCAGCACTTCGCCGGTGCGGCCGTGCAGTCGCACGATGGACGAGTCCATGGTGTCCAACGCCCGTTTCACGCGGCCGGTTTCGGGTGCGGTGGGCACGCCGCCGTTGGCGACGAGCAACGTCGGCGTGCCGTCGGCTAGGGTGCGGCGATCCCAGATGAGTTCATGCGCATCGATGCCTTGCGTGGGCCACGCTTGCAAGGTGTCCAGCGTGTCTGCGCTGCGCTGCACGACCAGGCTCTGACCCGTTTCGGCATCGGTTTCGGTGGCGTAGAGCAGCCGTCCGTCCGGGGAGGCGATCACGTGGCCGTTGAACGAGCGGGCACCGTCCGACCATTGCCACACCGGCTCGCGCCCAGTGCCGGGCCACCATCGCACCAGCCAGTCGCCCGGCCGGCGCGATGCCGCCACGATGCTGCCGTCGGGCAAGGGGCACAGGCCGTGGGCGCGCGTAGGAATGTCCAGCGTGTGCGTGGCCTTGAGCGGCGTGTTCTGGCCGGTTTGGGTCTCCAGCACGCCGATGCGGTAACCGCCGTCCTCCTGCTGCCAGGCAGCAGCCAGGCGCAACGAACCCGCAGCGGGCGCGGGGCGTCCCCAGGCCGCGGCCAGCGGCACGGCCAGGCCGAGGCCTGCGCCCAGGCGCAGCGCCTGCCGGCGGGACAAAGCCGCCGGCATCAGCGGGGCGCCGTCCGGTCGCGCGGCCGCCATGGCGTCAGTCCCCATCGGCATCAGAGAAGCCGATGCTCACCTGCAGTGCCGGTGCCACTTCCGCCTCGGCCAGGCGTTTGAGCGCGCTCAATTCCTTGGCCGCTTCGAGCACCTGCGGACCGCCCTTGGCTGCGCCGGCTTTCTGGGCCGCTGCCATGGCGGTGTCGATGCGCGCGGCGGTGGCGCGCAACTGGTCGGCCAGCGGGTTCAGGCCCCGCCCGCGCAGGTAGGTTTCCAGCGGCACCAGCGCCTCGCCGGGCTTGGGCAGGGCTGCGCCTTCGGACAGCACGGTCAGGGTGCGCAGGGCCTTCCATTCGGCGGCCCAGGCCTCGGGCGTGAGGCCGCTCGCGGCGCGGGGATAGTCCGGCGCGCGTGTGCCCTGGGCGGCGCGCAAAGGCTTTTCCATGTGAGCCCAGCGCAGGCGTTCGATGCCGCCCACCCATTGGTTGATGAATTCGCCCATGGCCTGGGTGGATCGCTCCTGCTCGTCTTCGGCGGCCCAGTCGGTGGTGGCTGCGGTGTCGAAAGCGGCCTTGAGCGCGACGGCCTCGCGCTCCACGTCCAGGGCCGCTTCCACGGCATACCGGCACGCGGGCGTGGCCGGCTGGGCCGGCTGCGTCCACAGCAGCCATTCCAGCGCGGGCAGGCCCTTGGCCGGTGTGCCCACGCGCTCGAACGCCTTGGCGCCTTGCGGCTGCGTCTTGATGGCGCGTTCGATCAACGGCGGGCGGGTGGGCGCGAAGTCGATCTGGCGCTGCGTGCGCCGTGCGATCACCGGGCCCACGGCCACCGCGCGCAGGCTTTCCCACGCGAGCATGGCGCTGCGCCAGGCGCCGCGTGCGCTGTCCAGCGCCGCGCCGGCCTGCGCGGGCTGCGCGTCGCACAGGGCGCGCAGCGCGGGCGGCAGGGCCTGCGCGGCGGTGGCGAAATCACCCGTCCGCGGCAGCGCCCAGTGGCCGTACAGGCTCTGCAGCGCGTGCGTGGTGTCGTAGAACGGGACGGCGTCGTGCCGCCAGTTGGTCTGCGCGGTGGCGGTGGCCGCCACGCCGGCCAGGGTGCACAGCGCCACGGCGGCCAGGCGGCGCAGGGGTAGGCGCAAGGGCAGCGACTGCAAAGGGCGCAGAGCGGGGGATTTCGTCATAGCGACTCCACGAATTGCACGAGCGCGTCGCGCTCGGCCTTGTTCATCTTGAGCACGTTCTGCTTGGCGCCTTCGGCCTCGCCGCCGTGCCAGAGGATGGCTTCGAGCACGCCGCGCGCGCGGCCGTCGTGCAGCAGGCGCGTGTGGCCGTTCACGTCCTGGATCAGGCCGGTGCCCCAGAGCGGCGGCGTCTTCCACTGGCGGCCATTGGCTGCGAAGTCGGGCCGGTGGTCGGCCAGGCCTTCGCCCATATCGTGCAGCAGCATGTCGGTGTAGGGCCAGATGCGCTGGCCGGAAACGGCCTTGCTGGTCAGGCGCGGGAAAGGGCCTTCCTTGGTCACGTAGCTGGGGCGGTGGCAGGCGGCGCACTGGGCCTGGGCGAAGAGCGCCTGGCCGCGCAGCACCTGCACGTCGTTCACCTTGCGCCGGGCGGGCGGCGCCAGGGTGGCCTGGTAGAACACCACGTCGTCGAAGGTCTTGTCGTCGATCTCCACGCCGGGCTGGCCCTGCTGGCCGCCGCTCTTGCCGCTGGGTGCGGCCAGGCAGTCCTTCTGCGCGGGCGTGCAGGCCTCGTGCGGGAAGTGCCGCGAGGTGATGCCCATGTCGCCCACGAACGCGCCGCCGGTCTGGTGCGCGATGGTGGCGACGTTGCCCTTCCAGCCGAAGCGGCCGATCATCATCCGGGCCGAAGGCGCGTCCCACACGCGGTTGGGCACGCCCTTGACGGGACCGGGCGCCTTGGCCTGGTCGGCGGCGTTGGCCAGGATGTCGGCCTCGTCGATGGCTTCCAGCAACCCCACGCCGATGATCTGCGGCGCGATGCGCGGGCTGATCATCACGTCCCGGTGCATGGGGCCGTACCCTAAGTCGGCGAAGCCGTATTTCGGGGCCAGCAGCGAGTACGGCGTGCCGTCGGCGAACTTGCCGTCGATGGTGTCGTAGCGCAGCGTGACGCGGCCTTCGGGCTTGATGCCGGTGATGCCCGCGTTGTTGAACTGGTCGCCGTACACGGGCTCGTGCAGCGGCCCGCCATGGCCGTCGGCGCCAGGGATCGACAGGCGGATGAGCAGCGCCACCGTCGGGTCCTTGGTCTCGCCCAGGCGGTTGAAGATCTCCGGCGGCGCGCCGCGCCCGTCCTGCACATGGCAGCCCCCGCACGACCGCGCGATGAAGTGCGGCCCCAGGCCGTCGCGCGCCTTGGTCGAGGCGGGCGCTTCCACCCAGTTGCGGCGAAAGAACGAGTTGCCGATGACGAAGCGCGTGCGCTCGTCGTCCGGCAGGTTTGCCGCGGGGAACGAGAAGGCGTTGCGCCCGGTGGCGAACACGGTGGTGTCGCCGCCGGGCTTTTCGCCCAGCGGGTCCGGGTTGCCGCTGGCCACCAGGCCGGTGGCGGCCGCTGCCAGGCCGGCGCCGGCCGCGGCCAGTCGCCAGACACGGCGGCGGTGAAGGGCTTTCAGAAGGGGGAAGGGCATTGCGAAGGGTCAGGGCTGCACGAGGGTCAGCCGGGTGATGCCGATGGCATTGGCGGCAGCGACCAGGTCCTTGGACTGGGCGCTCAGGCTGTCGATGGTCTTTTGGATTCGCTGGCGGCCGGGCGCGTCCTTCTCGCCGATGATTTCGCGGTCGAACGGCGCCTGGATGGCCTCGGCCGCCTTCACCGACGCGGCGATCTGCTGCGTGGTCTTGTCGGCCAGGGCGGCGTCCTTGGCGGCCACCAGGTCACGCAGCGAAGGGCCCTGCACCTGGCTGCCGTCGGCGCGGCGGTACTGGCCCAGCCACACGTTCTGGATGCCCTGCGCATTGGTTACGGCATCGCGGTGCGTGTTGTCGGAAAAGCAGGAATGCTCGTCTTCCTGGTCCTGGCTGTTGAGCGCCACTTCCAGCCGCTCGCCGGCCAGTTCGCCGCGCGAGAGCGAGCCCAGGCCCACCAGCATCTTGCGCACCGATTCCTGGCCGCCCTTGGCGAACTTGGCGCGGTAGTTGTTCTTGGCCTTCGGGTCCCAGGCTTTGACGAGGAACGTGAGGTCGTCGATGAGCAGGTCGGTGACCACGGTCAGGTACTGGCGGCGGCGGTCGGCGTTTTTGCCTTTGCCATCCACGAAGTCTTCGAAGTTGCGGTCGCCGGGGCCGGTCTCGGAGAGGTCCTGGCCCCAGAGGAAGAACTCGATCGCGTGCCAGCCGGTGGCGATGTTTTCCTCGCCGCCGCGCTCGTTCTGCCCGGACAGGGCTTTCTTGGTGATGGCGAACTTGCGGTTGTTCACCAGGCCAGCGTCGGGCTTGCCTTCCACGCTGTCCACGTAGGACTCGTCCATGGGCCACGCGTTGATCTGGCCTTCGGGGCCCTTGTCGTCGTCGATGGGGCCGCCGTAAAAGCGGAAGGCCTCGGTCTGGCCGTAGAACTCGCGCGCGGCCAGCCAGGTCTTGCGGGCCTCGGCCAGCGTCTCTGCCGACGGCTTGGCCGTGAACGCCTTGATGGCCGCCTGCATTGCCTTGGCGGCATTCAGCGCGTCTTCGTAGTTGGCGTGCACCAGCGTGGCGTAGTGCGCTGCCACGGCATTGGCGGTGGCGGGCTGGGAGGCCTGGACGGCGGAACCTTGTGCCTGGGCCACGCCCACGGTGCCGAGCGTGCTGGCGGCGAGCAGCGCGGCGAGGGTGGCGGTTCTGAACAAGGGGGTCGTCATTGGCATCTCCTGGGTTGGCAAAACGGGACGGGACAGGCGCTTTTTCAGCCCGGCCGAAGCGAAGGCGGTGGACCGCGTGCCGCAAGGGCAGCGGCCGGGTCAGCGGCAGCGGGAACAGGCGGCAAGGGCTGGGGCCTCCGGCCGCTCCAGGGCGGCACGGCGCCCGGGTGCGCCTGAGTGAGCGGGCATTATAAGAATGCGAGCCATTATCATTTGAAGACAACCCTTCACCTTGTACCGCCATGCGCGGCAGCCGGGTAAAAGCGGTTCCTGATGCGAATTGGATGGTTTGCTATTATTTTTATAGCTATGCGCCATAGTGGAATATGCGCTGGAGCCGTTTTTTGCTCAAAGCCCAGTCATCCCGACTGCCTTCTGCCGGCCATTGCGGATCGCTGCCGGTTTGCATGGCCGCACCGCATCGAACCTCCCATGAAAAAAGCGAGGCACTGCCTCGCTTTTCGTCAGGTGGCCCGGGCGCGCCGCACTGGCGCTGGCCCGGAGCCTTTGAAGGGCTGCGCTCAGCTCAGCTTCATCTGCGACGGCGTGCCCGTCAGGTAGCCCACGGCCGAGCCGAACTTGTCCTTGTAGTTGGCGCGCACCAGCGGGTCCAGCGTGTCCTTGACCTTGCTGTGGATCGCGCCCCAGTCACCCGCGTGCTGGAAGTTGCTCATGATGTACGTGAAGCCGTTGATCTCGTCCACGGCGTGCAGGCCGGTGGACTCGCCGCCGGCGGGCACCGACATCAGGCGCGACAGCTGCTTGGTGTCCACGTTGTACGCCCACAGGAAGTTGTTCACGTGCTGGCTGCTGTCTTCGCCGATGAACAGCGTGCGCAGCTTTTCGGAGAACTTCAGGTTGTCCGGGTTGGCGATGTTGTTGGGGTTGGCGGTGTTGCCCAGTGCGTCCGCCGTGATGTCTTCACCGGCCAGCAGGGCCTTGGTGTCCACCGGCATCCAGTCGCTGTTGATGGTGCCGCCGCTGGTGTCCTTCTGGCCGCCGCGCAGGTTCAGCGCCATCACGGCGCCGGCCACGAGCTGCTTGGGCACCGAGATGCCGTTGCCCGGCACGTTGGCGGCATTGCCCGCCACCATCGAGGCCTGGATGTTCTGCAGCGCCGAGTAGGCGATCTTGTCCTTGGCGTTGACCGTCGTGCCTTCCATCTTGGTGAAGCCCAGGCTGGCGCCCAGCAGGGCGGCGTAGCGGTGGGTTTCCAGGAAGGCGGCGGCCTTTTCCATGCCGGCGTTCAGCTTGATCCACTCGGTCTTGCCGTTGGTGACGACCTTGGTGAAAGTCGCATCCTTCGGGTCGGCGCTGGCCACCGTCATGATGTCCGTGGGCTTGAGCTTGTTGGCCAGGGCTTCGATTTCGGCGCTGGTGGCCGAGCCGAGCTTGATCCAGGTCAGCGGTGCGGCGCCGGTGGCGGCTGGGTCGATGGAGAAGCCCGCGCCGACCTTGGCGGCGTACAGCGTGCCGGAGGACAGGTCCTTTTCCTTGTCGGCCACGAAGACGAAATAGCCGCTGTTGGTGGCGTCGTCGCCCATCAGCGCGGTGCGCTGGTCGGGCATGACCTGCACCAGTTCGTGCGAGATGCGGCCCATGCAGAAATGCTTCTTGATCGACGCCGTGCCGTCGGCGTTCACCGTCACTTCGGGCATGTGGCCGTAGTGGTAGGGGTTGGCCGCCGTTTCGCTGCCGAACAGGTTCTTGCTGTAGGCCTTGAACTGCGCGTTGGAGGCGATGGTGAAAGCGTCGGGCTCGTACTCTTCGCTGGACAGGTGGGTGCCCCAGGGCGACAGGCTGGCGCCGCAGGTGATCCACAGGCCGTGCACCTTGGAGGTGTCCACGTTGTGGTACTTCACCAGCGACAGCTTGCCGGTGGCAGGGTCCTGGTCCAGGCTCAGCACGGCGATGGGGGAGGGCAGCTTGCCGTACATGTCGGTCTTGCCGTCCTGCGCCCACGTGGCGTATTCGAACTGCACCACGGCGAACACGGGGTTGCCCTTGACGCCATCGACCTTGGCATTGGCCACGGTCAGTAGCGAGGTGCCGTCCGGCGAGTCGGAAAAGAACTGGCGTTCCTTGCCGGCCACGGTGGTGTCGATGATGGCCTTGTTGTTGATGTCCACGTAGCCGCCCGCAAGGATCTTGCCGCCCTTGCCGTCGGCGACCATGTCGCCCGTCACGAAGAACGGCTGGTAGGCCAGCTGGTAGTTCTGCACCGAGTTGTCGCTGAACTTCACGCTCATCGTGGAGCCGACGGTGGTGGTCGCCATGGCGGCCGGGTTGGCGAGCGTGGGCGCGGCCATCGGGCTGAAGCTGGCCGATGCGAACGTGGCGCCGTCGCTGCCGCCGCCACAGGCGGCCAGGAACGACGCGGAAGCGCTGGCGCCCAGCGGCAGCATCGGCACGCCGGCGAGGAATTGCAGGGCCTTGCGGCGGGTGGGCATCGGGGTGTGGGACATCGTGTTGTTCCGGAAAGGGAGAGGTGCGATACGCCGCCGAAGACCACCGTGGGGAGCGGTGCGCCGGCGAGCCAAACGCGGAACCGGCGCTGTGCCGCTTCCACTGCCCGGATGCTAGGAATCGCCCGTGACAGCGATTTGAAGGAATGATGACAGTCGCGTGACGCTGGCGGCTGTCGCGCCCGATGCATCGGGCGCCGTGCGCTGAATCAGACCGTGCGCTGGGCGGCTGCAAACCCGGCGGACGGACCGGACTGCGCGGGTCCGGTTGCCCTGCTGCCCCCCGGGCAATGGCCCCCAAGGGATTGCCCCGAAGGGCTGGCGCGTGCGCCTCAGAGCGGGCCGGGCGGCTCTGCGGCGGTTTCGGGTGTGGGCGCGGGGGTGACCAGGCGCCGCTCCGGTGGCTCGAAGCAGTCGCGGAACGAAAACACCACCGAAGTGAAGAACATCGCAGCCAGCATGAGCGCCGTGCCGACCATGATGCCGCCAGCGATGCCGGCGCCCAGACCCACGACCGTCAGCAGCGTCACGGCGATGCTCACCACGATGCCCGCGCCCAGGAACACACCCGTCCAGGCCAGGCCGTAGACGGTGAACGCGCCGAAGTTGCGCAGGCACGCCACCATGCTGAAGAAAAGGGCCTTCACCGGCGGCACGCCGTGCCAGTGCACCAGGCCCGGGGCGTGCCAGAACAGCAGCGACAGCGGAACGTACAGCGCCAGGGCCACCCACATGGCGGCCTGGAAATCGCCGGACTCGGCCACTTCGCGCGTGAGCTGTTCGCCGCCCAGGTACACGCGGGCGAACTGCCCGTCGTCCACCAGGGCCGAAATCGCCATCACGGCCAGAAAACCCACGGCGTACAGCGCGCCCAGAATCAGCATGTCGCGCAGCCGCTGGCGCCCGGTGCGAAACGCCACCAGCAGCAGTGCCGGCGTCGGAAAGCGCCCCTGCGTGGCCTCGCCCGCGGCCACCATCATGGCCAGCGTGGCCGAGGGCAGCAGGGCCAGCGCGACGGCCGGGCCGATCAGCGGCAGCAGCGTGGCCAGCGACATGGCGGCCATGGTCATGAAGAAAAGCGCCGCCAGCGCCATCGGCTGGCGCCAGAAGACGCGAATGCCGAGCCGGACCCACTCAAGGCCGGCGCGGGCGGGAACGATGTGGAGTTTCATGGGTGGATTGTGGTGGAGGGGCTTCGGCCGTGCGCTGGCCAGGGGCATGCGGCAATCGGCATGCCGCGGGCGCCGTCGTCAGGCATGCACGGGATGTGCCAGGCGTTCGCGCAGAACGCGCTCGAAATGCGTGGGGTCGTGCGGCGTCAGCAGCGAGGCTTCGCGCGGCAGGTAGAAGTCCCACAGCCGCGAGATCCAGAAACGCAGCGCACCCGAGCGCAGCATTGCGGGCAGCAGGGTGCGTTCGTCGGCGGTGAGAGGGCGCACGCCCTGGTAGGCGTCCAGCATGGCGTGCGCACGTTCGGCATGGTGCGCGCCGGTGGGCAGGTCGATGCACCAGTCGTTCAGGCACACGGCCAGGTCGAACAGGAAGGTGTCCACGCCCGCGAAGTAGAAGTCGAAGAAGCCGGTGAGCTCTTCGCCGTCGAACATCACGTTGTCGCGGAACAGGTCGGCGTGCACCGGCCCGCGCGGCAGCGCGGCGTAGCCGGCCGAGGCGGCCACGTGGTTCTGATAGGCCAGTTCGGAGCGCAGCAGCGCGGCCTGGTCCGCGCCGATGTGCGGCAGCACGGCGGGCACGGTCTCGTTCCACCAGGCCAGGCCGCGCAGGTTGGGCTGGCGGCGTTCGTAGTCCCGCCCGGCCAGGTGCATGCGTGCCAGCGTGGCGCCGACGGCGGCGCAGTGCACGGCCTCGGGAGCCAGCTGGCTCTTGCCGCGCAGCTTGCTCACCACGGCTGCCGGCTTGCCGGCCACGCTGTGCAGGATGTCGCCGTGCTTGTCGGCCCGCGGGTCGGGCACGGGAATGCCGGCATGCGCCAGATGCTTCATCAGGTGCAGGTAGAACGGCAGCTGCTCGGCCGTGAGGCGCTCGAACAGCGTGAGCACGTACTCGCCCTGGTCGCTGGTCAGGAAATAGTTGGTGTTCTCGATCCCGCCCTCGATCCCGCGCAGCGATGCCAGCGTGCCCAGTTGCAAACGGCGCAGCAGATCGCGCGCCTCTTTCTTGGAGACTTCGGTGAAGACGGCCATCGCTCAGCGCAAACGAAAAAAGGAAAAGAAAGGGAGGGGGAGAAGAGAAACGGAACCGAACGAAGGCGCTTAAGGCAGCAAGGCGGTAGCAAAGGCTGCCGCGGGTGCCTGCGGGTCGAGGGCGGGGCGTGCCGGCCTCAGAACTTCATCACGTTCCACACGCGGGGTGCGGTGTTGGTCTCTGCGCCGTTGCGGGGCCGGGTGCGTGCGCCTTCGCCGGGCTGGATCTCGTATTCGGGCATGCTGCCGGTCTTTGGCTGCACCGTGATGCTCTGCGTCTGGCCGCCCACGCGCAGCTCATTCACGCGGCTGCCTTCGTCTTCGACCTGGATGCGCTCGACACGCTGGTTCTGGCGGTCGCCCGCTTGCTCCTGATTTGGTAGCTGCTCGCGCTGATCCACTGTGCGCTGGGCCGCATTTTGATCAGTGGTCTGGGCCAGGACGGGGCCGGCAGCCAGTGCCAGCAGGAAGAGAGTGTGGACAGCGCGCATGGGGCGGATTGTAGAGCGCCGCACCCGGCGGGCGCGCAGCGCGGGGCACAATCTGCGGCTATGAGCAAACCCAAGACCCTGGTGCTGGTGGACGGCTCCAGCTATCTGTACCGCGCCTACCATGCCATGCCCGACCTGCGGGCCGTACCGGGCGACCCGGCCAGCCCGGCCACGGGCGCCATCCGCGGCATGGTCAACATGATGCAGGCCCTGCGCCGCGAAGTGCGCGCCGACTATGCCGCCTGCGTGTTCGACGCCTCGGGCAAGACCTTCCGCGACGACATCTATCCCGAATACAAGGCGCAGCGCGCGCCCATGCCCGACGACCTGCGCGCCCAGATTCCGGCGATCCACGAAGTGGTGCGCCTGCTGGGCTGGGCCGTGCTGGACGTGCCCGGCGTGGAGGCCGACGACGTGATCGGTACGCTCGCCGTCACCGCGGCGCGCCAGGGGGTGGAGGTGATCGTCTCCAGCGGCGACAAGGACATGAGCCAGCTGGTGGATGCGCACATCACCATCATCGACACGATGAGCGGCAAGAAGCGCGACATCGCCGGCGTGACGGCCGAGTTCGGCGTGCCCCCGCACCTGATGGTCGACTACCAGACCCTGGTGGGCGACACCGTGGACAACGTGCCCGGCGTGCCCAAGGTCGGCCCCAAGACGGCTGCCAAGTGGCTCATGGAATACGGCTCGCTCGACGCGCTGATGGAGCGCGCGGCCGAGATCAAGGGCGTGGCGGGCGAGAACCTGCGCAACGCCCGCGACTGGCTGCCCACCGGCCGCCAGCTCGTCACCATCCGCACCGATTGCGATCTGGCTGCGCACGTGGCCGGCCTGCCCTCGCTGGACGCCCTGGCCACCGGCGCGCAGGATGCCGCGTCGCTCAAGGCCTTCTACGAACAGTACGGCTTCAAGGGCCTGGCCCGGGCCATCGAAATCCAGGAGACCCCGCCCGAGCTGCTGGAAGAAGATGCGGCCAAGGCCGGCAAGGGCCGTCGCGGCGCCATGGACCCGTCGCCCGGCCTGTTCGACGAGCCGGCCGAAGCCGCTGCGGCGAAGGTCAGCAACCTGCAATACGAAACCGTGCTGACCTGGGAGGCCTTCGACGCCTGGTTCGCGCGCCTGCAGGCAGCCGATCTGGTCGCGATCGATACCGAAACCACCTCGCTCGACGAGATGCGCGCCGAGATCGTCGGCATCAGCTGGAGCGTGGAAGCCGGCACGGCCGCCTATGTGCCGCTGGCGCACGACTATCCCGATGCGCCGGCGCAGTTGCCGCGCGACGAAGTGCTGGCGCGGCTCAAGCCCTGGCTGGAAGACGGCACCCGCAAGAAGCTGGGTCAGCACGTCAAATACGACCGCCACGTGCTGGCCAACCACGGCATCGAAGTGCAGGGCTATGCCCATGACACCATGCTGCAAAGCTACGTGCTGGAAGTGCACCGGCCGCATGGCCTGGGCAGCCTGGCCGAGCGCCACCTGGGCCGCAGCGGCATCAATTACGAAGACCTGTGCGGCAAGGGCGCCAAGCAGATTCCGTTCAGCCAGGTGTCGATCGAACTGGCGGCCGAATATTCGTGCGAGGACTCCGACCAGACCCTGGACGTGCACCGCGTGCTGTGGCCGCAACTGCAGGCCGACGACAAGCTGCGCGGCATCTACGAACTGGAGATGGCCAGCAGCGAGGCGCTGTACCGCATCGAACGCAATGGCGTGCTGGTGGATGCGCCCATCCTCGCGCAACAAAGCCACGAACTGGGCCAGCGCATCCTGCAGTTGGAAACCGAGGCCTACGAGATCGCCGGCCAGCCGTTCAACCTGGGCAGCCCCAAGCAATTGGGCGAGATCTTCTTCGACAAGCTGGGCATGCCCGTGGTCAAGAAGACCGCGACCGGCGCGCGCAGCACCGATGAAGAGGTGCTGGAAAAGCTGGCCGAGGACTACCCGCTGCCTGCCAAGCTGCTGGAACACCGCAGCCTGTCCAAGCTCAAGGGCACCTATACCGACAAACTCGCGCAGTTGGCTCACCCGGCCACGGGCCGTGTGCACACGCACTATGCGCAGGCCGTGGCGGTTACGGGGCGCCTGTCCAGCAACGACCCCAACCTGCAGAACATTCCCATCCGCACCGCCGAAGGCCGCCGCGTGCGCGAGGCCTTCGTGGCCCCGCCAGGGCGCCTGATCGCCAGCGCCGACTACAGCCAGATCGAGCTGCGCATCATGGCCCACCTGAGCGGCGACGAATCGCTGCTGCACGCTTTCACCGAAGGCCTGGACGTGCACCGCGCCACTGCGGCCGAAGTGTTCGGCGTGGAGGTCAGCCAGGTCAGCAGCGAGCAACGCCGCTATGCCAAGGTCATCAACTTCGGGCTCATCTACGGCATGAGCAGCTTCGGCCTGGCCCGGAACCTGGGCATCGAGACCAAGGCCGCCGCGGCCTACATCGACCGCTACTTCCAGCGCTATCCGGGCGTGAAGCAGTACATGGACGAAACCAAGGCCCTCGCCAAGACCAAGGGTTATGTGGAAACGGTGTTCGGCCGGCGCCTCTACCTGCCCGAGATCAACTCGCCCAACGGCCCGCGCCGCAGCGGCGCGGAGCGCGCGGCCATCAACGCGCCCATGCAGGGCACGGCGGCCGACCTCATCAAGAAGGCCATGGTGGCGGTGCAGGACGTGCTGGACGCCGAGCAGCGCGGCGTGCTGATGATCATGCAGGTGCACGATGAACTGGTGTTCGAGCTGCCGGAGAGCGAGGTCGATTGGGTGCGCCGCGAGGTTCCCCGGCTGATGGCGGGCGTGGCGGAGCTGAAGGTGCCCCTGCTCGCGGAAGTCGGCGTGGGGCCGAACTGGGACAAGGCGCATTGATGCCAGCAGCGCGTTGAAGGCCGGCGCGCTCATGGAGGTCCGTCAGCGTTCGTGCATCAACGGCCCATGAGCGCGGGCAGCGCCTTTTCGCAGGCGTCTTCGCAGAGAAACCGTTTCGTTTCAGAGGAGGTGGCCTGCGCCGTCAGGTACCCGGCACCTGCCGCATGGATGCGCCAGGCGTACCGAATGCCGCCCTTCGTCAACGTGCCGGAAAAGCTGCACGGCAGGATGATCGACTCCGCATCGAACCGTGCGGCGGAGACTTCGGTCGCGGTCGAGAAATAGGTTTCCGCATCCTTCGGCGAGAGCGCCAGCGTTTCGCAGCCCATGGAGGCAGTGGTGTGGTCAATGGAGCGCTGAATAGTATCGACGATCAATGTAGATGATATGGATCCTGAATTTTTGATGTGAAGCCCAAATGCGATGAGCAATGCTGCTGTGGCCGCCACCAAAAGGAGAGGAAAAATTTTCAGATGATGCATTCATGCCCCACTGAAAAGATACTTCAATAATTGCGCTCCCTCTGCAGGCTGTTTGCGAGCGATAGCACCGTGAGAGTAGACGTCTGCATTCAGCTTCAATCCATATTCGGCAACTAGCAACTGCGTGAGCCATTTGGTTTGATAAAGCTGCGCTGAGGTCGGTGTTTCATACACTTGGCTGCCTTGAAGAAATAGACCGACTACTTCTATGCCAATGGAGTCACTATTTGCCGGGTAACGTAGTGGGTAGCTCTTGCGATTTTCTGAGTCAGACACGTTCGTTGCACGCCGCCCAAAACTCATACCCCGTTCATGCAGCATCGCGTTGATCGTTTTCAGTTCATCTGGCGCGCAAATGTTTTCGTTTGCACAACGAGGCTGCAGTATCCCAACGTGCCAGCAAGTTTTTAGCAGGCTGGCTGTTTGGTAGATTTTTCCAGACTTGTCGATTAAAAAATGAGCGCCGGTCTTCTGGCCGCCTTTGTAAGCATTTAAAGAACTGCTCGCTGTGGATGAGTCTGTGCGGTGCAAGACTATGGATGTCACTTTTTTTAATGAATCGTGCTCGATGGATGGGAATATCTTGACTTCCACGTTCTGATCTGCAATTAAACCCTTTTCAAGTTTCCCCAATTCCTTCTCCCTTTTTGCTTAGTGAATTTGAAGCGGGCTGATTTTAGCCATATATACCGCTTAGCTAAAAAGCTTAATCAGGTGGGCAGTCCGCCGCGACGTCCGATCCCAGCGGGAGGTAGTAATGGGCTTTCGGCGTCCACTGCCCCTTGGCGCCGCTTTCCGCGATCTTCACGTGCATTCCCTCGCTGGAGAGGCAATGGTCCACGCGCACCCGGGCCTTGCGGTCTGGCCAGCGCAGCACGATGCGGTGGGCCGTGGTGCGCTTTACCACTGCGTTCTTTTGCAGCAGCAGGCCCACGAAACCTTCTTCAGGCGCTTTCTGGAACTGCGCCTCGCGTTCATCGGCAGGCACGGCGTCTTCGCCGCGGTACTGCAGGATGGAGGCTTCCTGGGCGGCCACGCCGGGTTGCACGCAGCACTCCGGCTTTTTGCCCATCGGTGGAGACAGGCGCAGGTAGTGCTGAGGCTCGCCGTCCGGCTGCGGGGTCGCCATGACCAGGCGGGGCGCGTCGGGCCGGCGTGCGTCCAGGAGGCCGACGCGGGATGACACCGCCTGAGCCGCCTGGGCCGTTTGGCCGGCCGGCTGCGCGGTTGGCGGCGTGCCCGCGTGCGCGGCCATGCCGCTGAACAGCAGGCCCACCAGCGCGAGCACGGCGGGGCGGCGTGGGGTGCGGCGTTCAGTGGCCATCGTCGGACCAGTGCGGTGGGTCGGACACCAGCTTGTAGACGCCGTAGGTGGCGCCGAGGGCGTGCAGTTGCGCAGCGGTGGTGACAGTGGTGCTGGTGCCAGTGGCATTGTTGAAGGCCTTCCCTGAATAGTTGGTGATCGTCATGTCGATGGCGCGCCCTTCGGAGTGCCGCGAGGTGAGGGCGGGCGCATATACGATGCTATAGCCCGCGACCATCTGGTTGGCGGCCACCCGGGCGGCGCCCGCGTTGACGGCGCCCGTAGCGCCGCGGTGCACCCATTCGATGTCCACGCCCGCCATGGCCGGCACGGTGGCCGCGTCCAGGTTTTCCCGCGCGATGCGCCACGCATAGTGCATGAGATAGGCGCGCTTGGGCGGGCGCAAGGTGGCAGAAATCGATACCGATGCACCCCCTGCTTGTAGCGCCGCGATGAAGCTTTCCACCTTGGTGCGAAAACTCGCGATCAGGTCGCTGGTCTGGTTGCTGGTCGGAAATCGGGCCACCCACACGCTGCCACTGGAATCTGCCATGCCTGTCTTTCTGAATGAAGGGTCGTTGGTGATGTTCTGAAGAGCGCCAGAACACGTAAGGTCAATGCGGTGTCATCACATCGGCCTGTTGGTCGGCCTTGTCGCGCAAAGCGGCGAGCCTATCGGCCCCGTATGACTGTCTTGCGGCATTTGTGTCGAATTGCATCTACGGCAGAGCAAGGCCAGATGCTTTTTGATGCAATATGGCTGGCTTCGCCGTTCTAAAAAAAGCCCGCCTCCTGCCATGCGCTTGCGCCACATCGAAGTCTTCAATGCGGTGATGCTCACCGGCAGCGTGAGCGCCGCCGCCCGGCTCATCAACGTCACCCAGCCAGCGGTCAGCCGCATCCTGGCGCACGCCGAACTGCAATTGGGTTTCCCGCTTTTCCACCGCATGAAGGGCCGGCTCGTTCCCACGCGCGAGGCGCAAACGCTCTATCCGCACATTGAACGCCTGTTCAACCAGCTCGACGATGTGCAGCGGCTGGCCAACAGCCTGCGTGGCCAGCAGCGCGAGGGCGAGCTGCATGTGCTGAGCGTCCTTGCCCTGAGCCATGAGGTGATGCCGCGCGCACTGCATGCCTTTCGGGCGCTGCACCCCGACGTGGCGGTGCGCATCGATGCGCTGCATTCGCCCCAGATCGTCTCGGCCCTGGTGCTGCAGGAGGCCGATATCGGTTTCGTTTTCAGTGCGCTGGTGCATCCATCGCTCGCGCAGGAAACGCTGGCCGAAGGCCGCGTGGTGTGCGTGGCGCCCAAAGGCACGCTGGACGCGGCGATCGTGCAGGCCGGCGTGGTGCACCTGGCCGATCTGGCCCAGACGCCCGTGATCCGGCTGGAGGCCACCGACCCGCTCGGCACGATGGTGAACCACGCCAGCCGCGAGGCCGATGTGGGCCTGCAGGCGGCCTTCACCGTGCAGACCTACCACGCGGCGCTGGCGCTGGCGCACCACGGGCTGGGCGTGGCTCTGGTGGACGTGTGCACCGCGGCCTCTGCCGACCGGTCGCGGGTGGATGTGCTCGCCCTCACGCCCCGCATTGCCGTGCCCGTGAAGGCACTGCGCATGGTGAACCGGCCGGCTTCGCTGCTGGCCGATGCGATGGTGCGCTGCATGCGGGACGCCGTGGCGCAGACCTTGGCGTCGACCGGGCTGACCGAGCGCGACTGACCTGGGCGGTTCAGGCTTGCGCGGGCGCCTGCTGCATCTGCCGGGCCAGCAGGGCGGCGGTGCCGAAGGCCAGCGTGAAACCCAATGCGCCGTGGCCCGTGTTGATCCAGAGGTTGTCGGGGCCGGCCTCGGCCCGTCCGGCGATCGGCAGGCCGGTGGGCGTGGCGGGGCGCATGCCGGTCCAGGGCCGCAACGCGTCCGCGGGCGCTTCGTGCCCCAGCACGGCGCGCACCGTGGCGCGCAGGCTGTCGATGCGTGCGGGGGAAATGCTGCGGTCTTGGCCCACGAGTTCGGCCATGCCGGCCACGCGCAGACGCTGCCCCAGCCGGGCGAACACCACCTTGCGCCCGGCATGCGTCACGTTCATGCGCGGCGCCCACGGTGCGTGGTCCGGCGCATCGAGCGTGACGCTGTAGCCCTTGATCGGATAGGCCGGCAGCCGCACACCCAACTGGTTCGCCACCGCGACGCTGCCGCTGCCCAGCGCCAGCACGAAGCGGTCGGCCTCGATCGGCCCGGCGGTCGTGCGCACCGCCGCGATGCGGCCTTGCGAAAGGTCGAAGCCCTGCACCTGCGCGCCCAGTTCGAACCGGGCGCCGCGCTGCGCGAGCAGCGCATGCAATCCCTCGCACACCTTCTGGCAGTCGGCCGCGCACTCGCTGGGGGTGTGGATCGCGCCGGCGATGTGGGCGGCATGGTGGGCGAGGGCGGGTTCAAGTTCCACGCAGCGCTGGGCCGAAATGGATGCCTGCTCGCTGCCCCAGGCGCGCTGCAGTTCCATCTGGCGTTCGGCCCCTGCCAGGCCTTCACGGGTGCCGTAGAGCACCAGTTTGCCGGTGTCCGAAAAATCGCAGTCCAGCGCTTCGCGGGCCCGCATGGCCTCGAAGCCGGCGCGGCTGTGCGCGGCCAGGGCCAACAGTTGTTCGGTGGTGCGGCGCGAAGTGGCGCTGTTGCATGCGGCCAGAAAGCGCAGCGCCCACTGCCACTGGTGCGGGTCCCACTGCAGGCGCAACTGCAGCGGCGATTCGCGCGACAGCAGCAGCTTGGGCAACTGCGCCCACAGGCCCGGGTCGGCCAGGGGCTGCACGTAGCTGTAGCTCAGCTGCGCGCCATTGCCGCCGCTGGCGCCGCCGCCCACCGGCCCCTGGTCGATCACTGTGACGCGCATTCCCTGGCGCTGCAGTTCGTAGGCCGTGGCCAGGCCCACGATGCCCGCCCCCATGACACATGCATCCATATCGTTCGATTCCCGTTCGTTGTCGCCGGCATGGCCGGCTGTGGTCTGCACTCTAGGGAGGCCTTCAGCCTTTGAACAATGCCAAACCGCCGATGGGGCATGCCGGGAAGTTATGCGCGATGGCGGCGGTGAGCCCGCTGCGCCGGGTGGGCGCGAAGATTGCTTGCGGATGGCTCTCGGCCCGGGCCGGTGCATAACTTTTCGTCATGGCCCCTACCGCCGAATGAATTGGTGAAAGCCGCGCCGAGTTTCTACAGTGCCTGGGCACCCGCATCATTCATCCCCTTATTGTTTCCCCGTCAAGGAGCTCTCCATGAAGCCATTCCTGTCTGCCGCTGTCCTCGCCTGCGGCGTGTGCGCTGCTGCCGCCGCCAACGCCGACACCCTGCAGAAGATCGCCGATGCAGGAAAGATCACGCTGGCCTATCGCGAGTCTTCGGTGCCTTTCAGCTACCTGGCGGGCCCGGGCGAGCCGATCGGTTTCTCGGTGGAGATCTCCAACGCCGTGGTGAATGCGGTCCGCGCCAAGTTGAAGAATCCGGCGATCAAGGTCGAACTGCAGGCCGTCACGTCGCAAAACCGCATTCCGCTGATCACCAACGGCACGGTGGACCTGGAATGCGGCTCCACCACCAACAACACGGCGCGCGGCAAGGACGTGCAGTTCGCCGTGAACTATTTCTACACGGGCACCCGCCTGCTCACCAAGAAGACGTCGGGCGTGCAGAACTACGCCGACCTGGCCAAGAAGAAGGTCGCCAGCACCAGCGGCACCACCAACGCGCAGGTCATCCGCAAGTACAGCCGCGAGAACAACCTGGACATGGACATCGTGCTCGGCAAGGACCATGACGATTCCATGCTGCTGGTCGATTCGGGCCGCGCGGAAGCCTTCGCGATGGACGACATCCTGCTCTTCGGCCTGAAGGGCAATGCCCGCAATCCGGCGGACTGGGTGGTGGTGGGCGATTCGCTGCAGGTCGAGCCCTACGCCTGCATGATGCGCAAGGACGACCCCCAATTCCAGGCGCTGGTGAACGGCGTGATCGGCGGAATGATGAAGTCCGGCGAATTCGAAAAGCTCTACACCAAGTGGTTCATGTCGCCCGTGCCGCCCAAGGGCCAGAACCTGGGCCTGCCCATGTCCAAGGAACTGCGCGACAACCTGGTGGCGCAAAGCGACAAGCCTGCCAACTGATCCATCGCGGATCGCCACGCCACTGCTTGTGAAGGTCTGGTCATGACGGCGACATTGCCATTGCCCGCCCAGCGGCCCTGCATGGTCGGCATCCTGGGGGGCATGGGGCCCGCGGCGGGTGCCGATTTCGTGCGGCTTTTCGTCGAGGCGTGCACGCGCCGCATGGAGGCGCTGGGCATTCCCGTGCGCGATCAGGCCTACCCCGAGCACTGGCTGGCGCAGGTGCCCATTCCCGACCGCACGGCAGCGCTGGGCGACCGCACGCCCGGCGCGCAGCAGCCGGCCGAGCCCATGGCGCAGGCCACGGGCCGGCTGGTGGCGCTGGGGGTGCAGGCGATGGCGATCGCCTGCAACACCGCCCACGCCTGGCATGGAGAGCTGCAGCAGCGGTTTCCGCAACTGAAGGTGCTGCATGGCATGCGCGAGGTGGCGGCCGCCTTGGCGGCCTCAGGGGATTTGCGCGTGGGCTTGCTTGCCACGCAAGGCTCGTACGACACCGGCCTGTACCAGGCCGCGCTGGCGGACCAGGGCGTCGCCTGCGTGCTGCCCCTGCCGCACGAGCGCGAGCAGCTCATGCAGGGCATCTACGCTGGAGTGAAGGCGGGAGACTACGCGCTGGCCCGCAGCCGTTTTGCTGCCGTGGCGCAGGCGTTGCGCGAGCGCGAGGGCCTTTCGTCGCTCATCATGGGCTGCACCGAAATCCCGCTGGCCCTGGACGAAACGGCAGCGGGCACGCGCCTGGTCAACCCCTCGCAAGTGCTGGCCGAAGCGCTGGCGCGGCATGCCTATGCAGGCATGCAAGCGGTGGCAAAGGTCGAGGCCATGGCCTGCGCCTGATCCCGGCTTTGACACTCACCCGCATCAGCCCCACAGCGCGGGCTTGTGGACCATCAGGTAGTAAATGGCCAGCATCGCCACAAAGGCCGGGTAACCCAGGGCTTCCCACCAGCGGGCGTAGCGGTTGTAGAGCGCGGGCATCGGTGTCCCTTGCTCCGCCGCATCGCGGGCGATCGCGGCCATGCGCCACTGGAGCCATAGCACCGGCAGCCAGCACAGGCCGGCCAACCCGTACAGCCCGATCGAAGCCGCCAGCCACGGCGTGGACAGGGGCCAGCCGGCCATCATCGCCATGGCGACGCCTGTGATGGGCTGCACGATGCCGGCGGGCGTGGTGAACCACGTGTCCGCCCGCACCACCAGCCGCGACACCACGGCCTGGGCCGCAACGTTTCCGCTGCGGTTGGCGAAGAACAGGTAGAACGCCGAACCGAAGCCCGTGCCCACCAGCAGCACGCTGGACAGGATGTGGACCCATTTGAGCGAGAGGTAGGTGTTCATGTGCGGGGTGCTTTCAACAAGGCGATGAAGATCGCGGCGATGGGCAGGTTCTTGAGCAGCGGGCCCAGTGGGTCCAGCCACAGCGTGGGCAGCAGCACCGTCGCGACGGCGGTCATCACGCCCATCAGCGCGAGCGCCATGGCATCGGTGGCGCGCCCGGGGCGCAGCCACAGCGCCAGGCCGATGGCGGTGTCGGCCGCGATGCCGCCCCACACCAGGGCCTGGATCCAGGCTTCGTTCTGCAGGCCGCCGCGCACCAGCAGGTCGCGCCCCTGGCCTTGCGCTTCGATGGCGCTGGCCAGCGCGGTGCCCAGCCACACCAGGACGAGGCTGCCGCGCAGCCAGCGGGCGGTGTCGGCGTTCATCGCGCGGCCTGCACCCAGGCGCTTTCGACCAGGCGGCGGTAGTGGGTGGCCTCGTGGCCGAGCAGGCGCCGCAGGGCCGCGGGGTCCGCCGTGTTGTCGCTGCCCAGCAGCGCGAGCGTTTCGCTGCACCACGGCACGCCGGGCACCTGGTCGCCCAGCCGCGCGCTCAGGCGGCTGAGTGGCTCGGGCAGCCGCAGCACGCGTGCCGGGCCGTGGCCACTTTGCTGGCGCAGGCTGGCGATCAGGCCTGCCATGGGCACGGCTTCAGGGCCGCTGCATTCGATCAGGCCGGTGGTGCCCAGCGCCGGGCCCATCAGGGCGACCACCGCTTCAGCGAGATCGTGCACCGCCACCGGCTGCACGCTGGCCTGAAGCACGGCGCCGGGCAGCACCACCACGGGCAACCGGGCCAGGTTCATGAACAGCGCGCTGCTGGCGCCGCCGCGGCCGAACACGATGCTGGGCCGCAGCACCACGCCCGAGACGTCTCCGCGCGCGGTCAGCCCGAGCAGGTGCGTGTCGGCTGCCCGCTTGGTGGTGGCATAGCGCGTGGCGCTGTTCGCGATGCCGAGCGCTGAGATCTGCACGATGCGCCGCACGCCGGCCTGCGCGCAGGCATCGAACAGCGCCACGGGCGTGTGCTGGTGCAGCGCGTCGATCGGCCGGGCGCGTGTGTCGCGCAGCACGCCCACGGCGTTCACCACGGCATCGATGCCTGCCAGGCGCGGCAGCCACACGGCGGGATCGGTGTCATGGGCGAAGTCCATCGCCACCTGGCCGGGCTGGCCGGCAGCGCGGCGCGGCGAGACGCCACCGTGCACCGTGTGGCCTGCGCGTTCGAGTGCGCGCTGCACCGTGCGGCCGAAGAATCCGGTCGAGCCGGTCAGAAGGATGTGCATGGCATGGCCTTTGAAGAAGTGGAATGCAAGGGAATGGAATGGTCTGCGGCGTGTATCGCCCGGCTTTTGTGGATCAGAGCCGGCACTGGTCGTCGTCGGGCTTGCAGTGGCGGGCAGCAGCGCGCCGGGCCGCCGCGCCGCTGGCCCGCTCGAAGAGGCCCTGCACCAGCCACTGGGGCAGGCGGTAGCGGTTGCGTGCCAGCACCGGATAGACCTTGTCGGCCAGCGGGCCGATCACGGGCCAGCGCGTGGCGGCCGTCACCCAGCCGAGGCCGACCGCTTCGTATGCCGCGCGAAACACCGCCACGCCCCGCAGCAGGCCGCCATCGGCCTGGCGCGCATGGATCAGGGTCAAAAGCTCTTCCTGGGTCGTGCCGGCGGGAGGGCCTTCGAAGTCGGGCGCCCAGACGTCGGCGAAGCGCAGCAGTCCATCGGTGTTGCGCACCATCAGGTTGCCCATCTCGGCGGCGCACAGGCGGCAGCGCGAGTCGAAGTACAGGGTCAGGGGATAGACGGCCGGGTTCAGGCGGGTTGCGGAGCTCATCTTTCAATCCTTCCGAAATTTCATTGGAAACAGAAATGACCGGGCAAAAAAATCAGTTGGGGTCGTCGGGCTTCGGCGCCTTGCCGGCATCGCCGCCCCGCACGAACTTCTGCACGCTGGCACCCAGGCGCAAGACCTTGTCCAAGGTAGATGGGGAAAGCCGCAGCATTTCGTCAGCCCACACGCCGAGCGAATCCATGAGGTGCAGTGTTTCGCGCACGCGGTCCTGCGCGTCGGCGGTTTCGCTGGCGAAGTCGGGGCGGGCCACCAGTTCGCGCAGCAGGCGCACGGTGGGGTCGAACTCGCGCTCCTTGCGCTCGCGCACCACGGTGCGAAACAGCTCCCACACGTCGGTGGAGGTTTCAAAATAGTCGCGCCGGTCGCCCAGCACGTGCGTGGTGCGGATCAGGTTCCAGTTGAGCAGCTCTTTCAGGCTGTTGCTGGCATTGGAGCGGGCCACGCCCAGGGTTTCGCAGATCTCTTCCGCATGCAGCGGACGGCCGTGGAAGAAAAGCAGCGCGTGGATCTGGGCCACGGTGCGGTTTACGCCCCAGGCGGTGCCCATCTCTCCCCAGTGGACCACGAAGCGTTGGGCGATATCGGTGAGTTGCATGGGCGCAGTCTAGGCTTTCTTTAATTTCTGTCAAGACAGAAATTTGAAGCGGGAAGGACAGGGCGGAGTCAGGCGCTGGGCCTTCAGAATCCCGTGCGTGCCGGCGTGGCATGCCGCAGCGGGCGGCAGGCCCTAGACTCTTGCGCTGCCGATCCTTTCACTCAACCAGGAGCCAGACCATGCTGCGTGATGACCTCAAGACCGATTTCGATGCCCTCTTGCCGGGCCAGAGCACCGAAGCGGGCGCGACCCGCCGAACCGCGATGCGTGTGGCCCTGGGCGCCGGCTTTGGCGTGGGCTACGCCGCCGCGGCCATGCCCGTGATGGCGCAGACCGCCATCCAGACTCCTGCGGACGGGCTGACGGCCGGCAAGGTCAGCATCGAAGTGAACGGTTTCAAGGTGCCGGCCTACCGCGCCGCCCCGGCCGGCAAGACCGATCTGCCGGTGGTGCTGGTGATCCAGGAAATCTTCGGCGTGCACGAATACATCGCCGACACCTGCCGGCGCTTCGCCAAGGCCGGCTACCTGGCCATCGCGCCCGAGCTCTATGCCCGCCAGGGCGACCCCCTGCAATACACCGAAGCCGCCAAGCTGATGAGCGAGCTGGTGTCCAAGGTGCCCGACGCGCAGGTGCTGGCCGATCTGGACGGCACCGTGAAATGGGCCGGCGAAAACGGCGGCGACCTGAAGAAGGTCGGCATCACCGGCTTTTGCTGGGGCGGCCGCATCACCTGGCTGTACGCCGCCCACGGCCCCGTCAAGGCGGGCGTGGCCTGGTACGGCCGGCTGGTCGGGCAGGCGAGCGAACTCACCCCCAAGCACCCCGTGGACATCGCGCCCATCCTCAAGGCGCCGGTGCTGGGCCTGTACGGCGAAAAAGACAGCGGCATCCCCCTTGACACGATTGATAAGATGAAAGCGGCACTGCAGACCGGCTCCGCCGCCGCCAAGGCGTCGCAGTTCGTCGTGTACCCGGATGCGCCCCATGCCTTCCACGCCGACTACCGGCCGAGCTTTCGCAAGGAAGCCGCCGAAGATGGCTGGAAGCGGGCGCTGGAGTGGTTCAAGACGCACGGCGTGGCCTGAAGCCACAAGCCTTCGCGGGCGGCCTCCGGGCCGCTGCGAATCCGCTCCTCAAGCCCTTCGGGGCTTTTTTTGCGCGCCCGGCGCGCTGCATCGAATCGATTGACGAGGCCGCGAGGCCCTAGGGAAAGCGCGAGACACCATGACTTTGGCAGCAATCATCCTGGCCACGCTGGCGGCGGGCATCGGCAGCGTGTGGGTGGCCGCCCTGTTCATGCGCGCGGGCCTGGGCGATGGCCGGCATGGCGTGGGGCCGCAGCACCTGCTGAGCCTGGCGGCTGGCGCGCTGCTGGCCACCGCCTTCATGCATCTGTTGCCCGAGGCGTTCGAGAGCCAGGCCGGTGCGCACGACCTGTTCGCCACGCTGCTGGTGGGGCTGGTGTTCTTCTTCCTGCTCGACAAGGCCGAGCTGTGGCACCACGGGCATGAGCATTCCGACGGCCATCACCACGGGCGCGGACATGGCCACGGACATCCCCATGGGCACGACCACGGCGCCGCGCACCAGGAACACGCCAGCCACGGCCACGTTCATGGCGGCGATGACGGCCCCGTGCGGCGCGGCGGTGGCTGGGCGCTACTCACCGGCGACAGCGTGCATTGCTTCGGCGACGGCATTCTGATCGCGTCCGCCTTCATGGCCGACCTGCGGCTGGGCCTGGTGGCGGCGCTGTCGGTGCTGGCGCACGAGGTGCCGCACCACATGGGTGACCTGGTGGTGCTGCGCCAGTCCAGCGCTAACCGCCGCATGGCGCTGGTGAAGGTGTCGCTGGCCGGCGCGGTGACCGCGCTCGGCGGCGTGGTGGGCTACTTTCTGGTCGGCGAGCTGCAGGAGTGGCTGCCTTACTTTCTGGCCATCGCCTCCAGCAGCTTCGTCTACGTGGCGCTGGCCGACCTGATTCCACAGTTGCAAAAGCGGCTGAGCGCGCGCCAGACGGTGGCGCAGATCGCCTGGCTGGTGGCGGGCATGGTCGTGGTCACGCTGGTGAGCGGGATGGCCCACGCGCACTGAGCCGGCGGCCGCCGCGGATGCGGCGCTGCCCGAAGGAAGCGCTCTGCTGGCGGCCTTCGTACCCGGTTTGCTCGATTGCTATGTTATTGATAGCAATGTACCGCCGTCTTTACTGCGCTGGCGGCCTAAAACATTAGAAGTTAGCGGGCCAGCTCTTCCCGCACGGCCGTGACCTGGCGGCGCGAAACCGCCAGCAGTTCGGTCAGCCCGTGCAGCCGCACGGCCCAGCCTTCGCCCTCTTCGGGGTCGTAGTGCTTTTCCAGCGCGCGCACCGCGCGGCGGGCCACCAGGGCGTTGCGGTGGATGCGCAGGAAGCGGTCGCCATGGCGCGCCTCCAGCTCGCTCAGCGAGCCGTCCAGGATGTAGCTGCGCAGGGCGGTGCGCACGGTCAGGTACTTCTGCTCGGCCTTGAGGTACAGCACTTCGGACAGCGGCACGCGCTCGGTGCGGCCCCGGTCCTGGATCACCAGCGCTTCGCCTTCGGGCAGCGCCGTGGGAAGCGGCAGCGGTGCGCCCTGCTGGGAGGCGCGCCGGGCCTTGGCCAGGGCCTGCTCCAGCCGCTCGCGGCGCACGGGCTTGGTGAGGTAATCCACCGCGTCCAGTTCGAACGCGCTCACGGCGTGATCGGCATGCGCGGTCACGAACACGATGGCGGGCGCGAAGGGCAGGGCGCGCATCGCATGCGCCAGCGCCAGGCCGTCCTGCCCGGGCATGTGGATGTCCAGCAGCACGGCGTCAAACGCGCGGCCGCCCGAGGGCTGCATCTGCGCGAGCGCATCGGCGGCATTGGCGGCCTCGGCACAGGTGTGCCGCGCGTCGCAGTCGCCCAGCAGCGTTCGCAGGCGGCTTCGGGCCAGGGCTTCGTCGTCAACGATCAGGATGTGCATGGCGGATGTGCAGGGGCAAGGGCGAAAGGAGCGTTCAGGACCGTGTAGGCAGCGAAATGCGCACCTGATAGCGGCCATTTTGCATGCCGGCGCTGAACTCGCACTGCACGTCGTGCAGCAGGCGCAGGCGGTCGCGCACGTTGGCCAGGGCGATGCCGTGGCCGCGCGGCAGGCTGGTGTCGCGCTGGGGCGCAGCGGGCATGGTGTTGGTGATGACGACGATCACGCGGCTGCCCCGCAGCTCGGTCACGATGCGCACCTTGCCGCCTTGCGGGCTGGGCTCCACCCCATGCTTGACCGCGTTTTCCACCAGCGGCTGCAGTAGCAGGGGGGGCAGACGGGCACCGTCGGCGCGGGCGTCCAGCGACCATTGCACGCGCAGCCGCTCTTCGAAGCGCACCTGCTCGATGTCCAGGTAGCGGCGCGCCAGGGTGATCTCTTCGCCCAGCGTGGCCGATTCGCCCTGCTCCACGAGCGCGTGGCGGAACAGATCGCTCAGGTCTTCCAGCAGCGCCTCGGCCTTGGCCGGCTCGGCCCGCACCAGCGCGATGGCGCTGTTGAGCGTGTTGAACAAAAAATGCGGGCGGATGCGCGACTGCAGCTCCGACAGCCGCGCGGTGGTAGCGGCCGGCGTGCGGGCGCGGGCCCGCAGCACCAGGGCCGCAACGAGCGCTGCCGACAGCAGGGCGCCGCTGGCGCCGCTCGCCAGCCACGGCGGGTCGGTGGTCACGCCCACCAGCGCCAGCATGCCGCAGGCGTACACGCCCGAGATCATGCCCAGGGCCACGCCCGCGGCGTATTGCTGGACCACCGACAGGCGCTGCAGCACGGTCTTCAGGCTGCAGGCGGTGACCAGCCAGGCCAGCGTGGCGGGCAGGGCGCCGCCGGTCAACAGCGACAGCCGCGAGAGCCATTCCAGCGGCGTGGCGGCGTTGAACAGGGCGCCCACGCCGAGCACCGCTTCCACGAAAAGCACCGCGCGCAGGATCACGCCGGCATGGCAGGCGTCGAACACCAGCACCCGCCGGCCGAGGGGCTGGCGGGGGTCTTCTGAAAGTGGCTGGGGCCGGGTCGATAAAATTTGCGTCTCTTGCATTGCGGCATCCGGGTGTTCCGGTTGTCGGAACCTCCGGATTATTGCCCTCCCATGTCCTCCAGCCCATCTTCGCAACCCTCCCACGACCAACTCGCCACCAAGGCCCAGGCCTGGTCCGCGCTGTTCTCCGAACCCATGAGCGATCTGGTCAAGCGCTACACGTCGAGCGTGTTCTTCGACAAGCGCCTGTGGCAGGCCGACATCGCGGGCAGCCTGGCGCATGCCGACATGCTGGCCGCGCAGGGGATCATCAGCGGGGAAGACCATGCCTCCATCCAGCGCGGCATGGCGCAGATCCAGCAAGAGATCGAATCCGGCGCCTTCGAATGGAAGCTCGACCTCGAAGACGTGCACCTGAACATCGAAGCACGCCTGACCCAGCTGGTGGGCGATGCCGGCAAGCGCCTGCACACGGGCCGCAGCCGCAACGACCAGGTCGCCACCGATGTGCGCCTGTGGCTGCGCAGCGAGATCGACCTGATCGCCGATCTGCTGAAAGAGCTGCAGGTGTCGCTGGTCGACGTGGCCGAGCAGAACGTCGAAGTGATCCTGCCCGGCTTCACCCACCTGCAGGTGGCCCAGCCGGTGAGCTTCGGCCACCACATGCTGGCGTACGTGGAGATGTTTGCGCGTGATGCCGACCGCATGGCCGACGTGCGCCGCCGCGTCAACGTGCTGCCGCTGGGCAGCGCCGCCCTGGCCGGCACGACCTACCCGCTGGACCGCGAGCGCGTGGCGAAAACGCTGGGCATGGTGGACGCGAACGGCGCGCCGGCCGTGTGCCAGAACAGCCTGGATGCGGTGAGCGACCGCGACTTCGCCATCGAATTCACGGCCGCCGCCAGCCTGTGCATGGTGCACGTGAGCCGCCTGTCGGAAGAGCTCATCATCTGGATGAGCCAGAACTTCGGCTTCATCAAGATCGCCGACCGGTTCACGACCGGCTCGTCGATCATGCCGCAGAAGAAAAACCCCGACGTGCCCGAACTCGCGCGTGGCAAGACCGGCCGCGTGGTCGGCCACCTGATGGGCCTCATCACGCTGATGAAGGGCCAGCCCCTGGCCTACAACAAGGACAACCAGGAAGACAAGGAGCCGCTGTTCGACACGGTGGACACGCTCAAGGACACGCTGCGCATCTTTGCCGAAATGGTCGGCGGCCAGCTGAACCCCGCCACGGGCAAGAAAGAAGGCGGCATCACCGTCAACGCGCCCGCCATGGAGCAGGCCGCGCTCAAGGGCTACGCCACCGCCACCGACCTGGCCGACTACCTGGTCAAGAAGGGCCTGCCGTTCCGCGACGCGCACGAAACCGTCGCCCACGCCGTGAAGGCCGCCGTGTCGCACAACGTGGACCTGTCGGAACTGCCCCTGGCCGTGCTGCAGGGCTTTCACCCGCAGATCGAAAAGGACGTGTTCGACGCGCTGAGCCTGCGCGGCTCGCTCAACGCTCGCAACACGCTGGGTGGCACCGCGCCCGCGCAGGTGCGTGCCCAACTGGCGCGCCACCGCAGCCGGCTGGCCTGACCGCCCGCACCGGCCCGTTTTCTGCTCTCCCGTTTCGCACACTTCATGGAGCCGCTCATGCACCGTTCTTCTTCGCGCCGCCACTGGGTTTTGCAGGTCGCCCGCGCCGCCGTTCTGGCGGGTGCCACGGGCGTCGCCGCCCTGGCCTCGGCCCAGGCGCCTGCCAGCGGGCAGCCCATCCGCGTGCTGGTGGGGTTCCCGCCCGGCGGCGGCACCGACGCGATCGCGCGGCTGCTGGCCGAAAAGCTCAAGGACGAGCTGGGCACGACGGTGGTGGTGGACAACCGCCCCGGCGCGGGCGGGCAGATCGCCGCCCAGGCGCTCAAAGCGGCCCCGGCGGACGGGCACACCGTGTTCCTCTCGCACGACCACACCATCTCGATCCTGCCGCAGGTGGTGAAGCACCCGGGCTACGACCCGGTGACCGACTTCATTCCGGTCGGCGGCGTGGCGACCTTCGTCAATGCCTTCGCGGTGTCCGGCGCCCTGCCGGCCAAGTCGTTCAACGACTACGTGCACTGGATCGCGACGCAGGGCGGCGGCAAGGGCGCGGTGGGCATTCCGGCACCGGCTTCCACCCCCGAGTTTCTGGTGAAGCTCATCGGCGAGAAATACCGCATCGACCTGGTGGCAGCGCCCTACCGCGGCAGCGCGCCGATGATCGCCGACATGCTGGGCAACCAGATTCCGGCCGGCGTGGGCTCGGTGCAGGACTTCATCGAGAACCACAAGGGCGGCAAGGTGCGCGTGGTGGCCGTGCTGGGCACCCAGCGCCAGGCCGCCCTGGCGGACGTGCCCACGTTCGACGAACTCGGGCTGAAAGGCTTCGAGGACCTTCCGTACTACGGCTTCTACGCGCCGGCCGGCACGCCGGCCGCGTTCGTCACGCGCTTTTCGCAGGCGCTGGCCAAGGTGGTCGCCCAGCCGGAGGTGAACCGCCAGTTGACCGCCATGGGCCTGACCGTGGCCCCGATGTCGCCCCAGCAACTGGGCGCGCGCCAGCAGGCCTACACCCAGGCCTGGACGCGCATCATCCAGCGCAGCGGCTTCGTGCCCCAGTGACCGGCCCCGCGCTCGCACTGCACTGGGTGCTGGACCGCACGCCGGCCGGCACGCTGCGGCACCTGGGCTGACGCCGCACACGGCCGGCCATGTTCTACGCGATTCCGCTGGACCACCGCCCGTCGTGGCGCAATCCGCCCTGGGCGACGGTGCTGCTCATCCTTGTGAACCTGGTTGTGTTCTGGGGACCGCAGCGGTGGGAGGCCAAGGCCATCGACCGCGCGGCGCAGGGCTACCTGTCGAGCCCGTTGCCCGATATCGAAATGCCCCGCTTCGTGCAGTGGCTGGAAGATTCCAGCCGGCGCGAGGCCGGGCGCGCGAAGCGTCTGCTGGCGTCGGGCCGGCAGGGGGCGCTGCTGCAGTGGATGGAGCGTGAAGAAACCTTTCAGGCCCGACTGCATACCGACCAGGTGGTGCGCAAGGACGAGCCCGAATACGCCGCATGGAAGACCGCCCGGGCGAGCTACGAGGCCGCGCTGCCCGAGCCGTTCACCCTCCGCTGGGCGCACAACTACCGGGAAGACGCGGAGATGCGGCCCGTGACGTGGATCACCGCCGCCTTTCTGCACGGCAGCACGGCCCATCTGCTGGGCAACATGGTGTTCCTGTTTCTCTTCGGGTTTTCGGTCGAGCTGGCGCTGGGGCGGAGCCTGTACCTGACCTTCTACCTGTTGGGGGCCGTGGGCGGCTCGCTGATGGCCGGCTGGGCCTACGCGGGCCAAGCCAGCTACGGGCTGGGAGCTTCGGGCGCGGTGTCGGCGCTCATGGGCATGTATGCAGTGCTGTACCGCCTGCGCCGCGTGCGGTTCTTTTATCAACTGTTCTTCTATTTCAACTACGTCACCGCCCCTGCGCTGCTGTTGCTGCCCGCGTGGATCGCCAACGAGCTGCTGCAGCACTGGTTCACCGGCAAGGGCGTGGCCTACATGGCCCACCTGGGCGGCCTGCTGACGGGCGCCGCGCTGATGGCCGGCGCCGGGCTGGTGCGGCGACAGGCCATTGCCGTGCCCGAGCCCGACGTGCCGCCTGAGCCCGATGACGGTTTCGACGCCCACGTGGCCCAGGCCCGCCAGCTCGCCCAGGCGATGCAGTTCGAGCGCGCGCTGGTGCAGTGGCGGACCGCGGCGCAATTGAGGCCGAACGATCTGCCCGTGCTGAGCGCTTGGTTCAAGACGGCCAGCCTGTGGCCCGCAGGGGAGGATTTCCACCGGGCCGCGCGGCGCATCTTCCGCCTGTCGCCGCAGGACGCGGCCACGCTGGACTTTCAGCACGCCAGCTATCGCACCTACCTGGACACCGCCAAGCCCAGCGCCCGCCTGGTGCCCGACGACATGGCGGCGCTGGCCCGCGGCTTCGTGCGGGGCCGGCACTGGAGCGATGCCGAAAAGCTGCTCTCGGCCCTGCACCGCACCGCGCCGCAGCACACGGCACTGGGCGACCTCATGGGCATGCTCGTGACGGGGCTGCTGCAGGCGGGGCGCCGCGACCAGGCCATGGCGTGGTTGCCGCAGCTCCAGCAACTGGCGCCGGGCAGCGCGCCCCTGCGGCTGCTGCAGGGGCTGCAGTGAGGGCTGCTATCGAAAGGTGAGCAAACTGCCGGGACTTTGATTGGCCTTCAAGGCAAAAATTCTTTGAAAGCCAATGAGAACCTGCGCTGGCAGCTATCGTTTTTGAACCAGGACAGGTTTCGCGGCTTCAGGAAGCCGATGGCGCCGTGCCTTCCGGGGCGGGCGCCGGGGGCAGGTGGGCGCGCAGCAGCCATTGCACCTCCTGCGTCGATGGGCTGTCCGCATGCCGCGCCTGCAGGGTGGCCAGCACCTTGAGGGCCATGTCGGGCCGGTTCATGCCCTGCAGCAGAACCCGAGCGGCCAGTTCGTAGGCCTTGGGCACGAGCGCATGGCCCTTGAAGCGCCGGTCGAACCCGCCCAGCAGCGCGACGGCCTGCCGGGCATCGCCGCCGTTCCACGCGGTCGTGGCCAGCGACAGGACGTGGCCCGCATCTTCGATCGCGAACTGCGCGTCGTGTTCGCGGCAGACGGTGAAGACCTTCAGTGCCTCGGTCGTCTGGCCCAGGTTCAGCAGCAGCGGAATGAAGCGCTGGGCATGGCTCAGCAGCGTTTCGGTCTTGTCGGTCAGCGCCAGCACACGGTGGTAGCGGCGCTGGGCGGGCAGTTCGTCGGGGTGCACGCGCTGGTCTTCGTAGGCCGTGGCCAGGGCGCCCGCCACATCGCCGTCGGTGATCTGCTGGGCCACCAGCGCGTCCATGGCCTCTTGGGCGATCTGCCTGGGGGTGCGCCGGTCCGGCGGGGCGTCGTCGTCCAGACCGCCGCCGGGCAGCAGGTCGATGTCGAAAGCCTCGTGGTTCTGGTACATGGCATAGCCCAGCAGGCTGCACATCACCCAGCCGAAATAGATGAACAGCCAGTTGCCCAGCGGCAGCAGGATCCAGCCCTTGAAGATGGGGCCCAGCACCGACAGCGCAATGGCGGCGCCCTGGCTCAGCAGGAACAGGAAGAAGCACAGCAGCACGTACGGCCAGCCGATGGTGCGCACCACGCCCCAGGCGGCGGCCGGGTTGAGCGACGCCCACAGGCTGCCGGTCTGCACCAGCAGGATCAGCGTGGCGGGCAGCAGAAAGCTCACCCCCAGCCATGCCAGCTCCGCCAAGCCGGAACTCACGCGGTTGAGCCACCCCAGCACGATGCCCTGCACCACCAGAATGCCGAAGAGCTTCCAGGGCAGGTATTTCCACTCTTCGTCCAGCGCATCCGGAAAATCCGCGGCCCGCTGCAGGCCCCGCGAGCCCATCGCCACGACCTTGAACCCGTAGCGCGAGGCGGCCAGCAAAATGCCGACTTCCACCAAAAGGATCGCCAGAAAGTCCGGCAGGAAGAAAAACACGCCGTACAGCAGGCTGCACAGTGCCAGCAGCGTGCAGTACTGCAGCGGTTTTCTTTGCAGCGGAAAAGCGAAAAATTGGTTGAGGCGTCGCCAGAACGGAACCGGGTCGGAGGGTGCAAGATAGGCATGTGGCATGGCAAGGGGAAAGCCCGATGGGCATTCCGGTGTAAATTTGTAAAAATTGTATGTGGTGGGAACGCCTGCCAAGACAATCGCTCACACGCCGCTGCAGTCCTTTTTGGAGCCGCCTATGCATTCTCTCCGGGCCCTATCGACGCGTTCCCTGTTCACCCTGGTTCTGGCCTCTGCCGGTTTTGCCGCGCAGGCGGCGCCCGCCGCCACCGCCGCCGGGCTGAAACTCCCGCCCGCAGACCCTTCCGCGCCGTCGGTCCTGGCGGCGGCTCCGTCTCCCTACGCCCGCTGGCAGTCCAGCATGGAAGCCTTCGCGGCGGCCGACAAGCAACGCCAGCCGCAGGCGGGCGGCGTGCTCTTCGTCGGCAGCTCCACCATCCGGTTCTGGACCGATGTGGCCGAAGATTTCCGCCAGTTGCCCGTGGTCATCAACCGCGGCTTCGGCGGCTCGACCATGGCGGACTGCAACCATTTCGTGAAAAACCTGGTGCTGCAGTACCGTCCGCGCCACGTGATGGTCTATGCCGGCGACAACGACCTGGCGGAAGGCCGCACGCCCGAGCAGATCCTGGAGAGCTTCCGTTCCTTCGTGCAGACGGTGCGCGCCGAACTGCCCGACACCCGCATCAGCTACATCTCCATCAAACCGAGCCCGTCCCGCGTGTCGCTCATGCCGCAGATGCGGCAAGCCAATGCCCTGCTGTCGCAATACGTGCGCACCGTGCCCAACAGCGACTACATCGACGTCTTCTCGGCCATGCTCGATACCTCCGGCACCCCGCGCGCCGAACTGTTCGGGCCCGACCGCCTGCACATGAACGATGCCGGCTATGACCTCTGGCGCACGGTGATCGGCGCGTTCGTCACGCCTGCGCCCAGTTCCGCGCCCACTCTGGAAGCGGGCGTCAGCTCGCCAGCCACCACGGCCACGGCGGCCACCGCCGCGACGGGCAAGGGCGTCGGCAGCGCCGCGCTGGTGCGGGTCAGCGCCGAGCGCTGACTGTCGGCCCCCACGGCAGTCTTGCCGAGGGCGTTGCCTGGCGGCAGGCCGCCGTTCTTTTTGGTCCCGCCTGACGGCGCAGCGCCGTTCGGCGACGGCTGCACCGGGTGGCCATCGTCGCCCGGTGGCTTGTCGATCCACAGCGTCACTCGCGCCACGGCGTACAGCGTGGCGAAGCAGGCGATCAGCAGGGCGATGTCCTGCGGCCAGGGCCGCTCGTAGTCCGCACCCATGAACACCAGGGTCAGCAGCACGACCACCAGGTGCGCGCAGAACACCGGCAGCGAGGCCGCGCCCAGGGTTTCCAGCCAGTGCTGGCGGGGCAGTCTGGCCGCGAGCGTCGGGCCGAAACGGATCGCCAGCAGGGTGAGCGCGAGCAGGTCGATCAGCCGCAGCGGGCCCAGCGCCCATTTGTCGAACAACAGGTTCAGCTCGGGCCGGCTGTCACCGAAAGGCACCTGCCCGATGGTGTGCCGCCACACCATGCAGACCAAGGCAATGGCGCAGGCCACCCACACGGACCAGCGTGGAAATTCGAACGGCGCCGCGTCGGGATCGTTGCGGCTGGCGCCCATCCACAGGCCCAGCACCCACAGGAACTGCCAGCCCCACATCACGAAGGCACCGGTTTCGGTGAACGGAATGGGCATCGGCATGACCGCCGCGATGCCGTCGTAGAACCAGCGCGACAGGCCGAACTGCGCCAGCACCCACAGCAGCACGCTCCCCGCCATGACCGGCGCCCAGCCGCGGCGCAGCGCGAACGTCATCACCCAGGGGCTTGCGAGCATGAACAGCACGTACAGCGGAAGGATGTCGAGCAGCGGCGGTTCATACACCAGCAGCAGCCCGCCGACCAGCGCCTGCAGCGGGTGCAGCAGGTAGAAGGTCATCATCCCTTTGATGGCGGGCTCGTCCACGCGGATGCCGATGAAGGCGATCACGGTGAACAGAAAGAGCAGCGTGGCCGCCTGGCAGCCGTAGATCTTGAGAGCGCGCCGCCAGAACGCTTGGCGCATGTCCGCCACGCTCTTTCGCCAGGCGAGGCGGCCGTACACCATGCCCGCCATGTAGGCCGACAGCAGCACGAAGCCCTCGGCCGCCGAGACGAACCCGAACGGCTGGCCGAGCGGCTGCGTGAGCCGCGTGGGCAGGTGGGTGACGGTCATCAGGGCCAGCATCAGGCCCCGGACGGCATCGATTTCCCAGCGGCGGGTGGAGGTTGGGGGGGGCATGGGCGCGCCAGGGGTGGAGTTGCGGTCATTCTCCCGGACGGATGGGTTCGGGGCATGTAGGCCATTTACAACTGCGTCACCCCGCTGGTGGTTCGGACCCTGCCGATGGGCTACGCTGCCGGTCCGAGAGGAAGACGGCCCAGCCGGGCCCGTCCATATTCCGTTCAAACCAATGACAACAGCAATTTCTTTCCGCGCCGTGGCGTTCGCTGCGGTGATGTGCGCCGCTGCGCAGGCGCACGCTCTTTCGATCATCAGTTTCTCGCCCCAGGGCGAGGTATCCCGCGTGCGGCAGGCGGTGGCCAAGTTCGACGGCCCTGCGGTCAACTTCGGCGACCCCAAGGCACCGGCGCCGCTCACCGTGAGCTGCGCCGACGCGGAGGCCGGGCAGGGCACGGGCCGCTGGACCAGCGACCGCGAATGGGTTTACGACTTCAAGGGCGACCTGCCGCCCGGCGTGCGCTGCACCGCGCAGGTGAAGGCAGGGTTCAAATCGGCCTCCGGCGCAGAACTGGCGGGCGCGAAAAGCTATCAATTCAATAGCGGCGGACCGTATGTGCAGAGCATTCGCCCCGGCACCTACCAGTCCATCGACGAAGAGCAGTTCTTCATGCTGCAGCTCAATGGCCCGGCCACGGTGGCCAGCCTGCAGGCCAACACCTGGTGCGTGGCGGACGGCGTGGGCGAGCGCATTCCGGTCCGCCTCATCGAAGGCCCCCAGCGCGAGGCTCTGCTGGCCTCCCAAGGGCTGGACAAGACCGCGGCCAAGGAGCCGCTGAAGTTCGTCACGCTGGCGTGCAACCGGCGGCTCACCTCCGGCGGGCGCGTGCAGATCGTGTTCGGCAAAGGCGTCGCCACCCCGAGCGGCGTGGCCAACACCGTGGAAAAGCGCTACGAGTACAAGGTGCGCGAGCCCTTCGCGGCCGATTTCCGCTGCGAACGCGAGAACGCCCAGTCGGCCTGCCTGCCGATCCGCCCCATGTTCCTGTCGTTCAACGCCCCCGTGCCGCGCAAGCTGGCCGAAGCGGTGCGGCTGAAATCCGACAAGGAAACGCTCAAGCCCCGCATCGAGGGCGAAGGCGACGGCGACACGGTGGTGAACGGCTTGCGCTTCGATCCACCCTTCACGGCGCAAACGGCGTTCACCGTGCAACTGCCCAAGGATTTCAAGGACGCTTCCGGCCGCACCCTGCGCAACGCCGATAGCTTTCCGCTCAAGGTGGGCACGGGCGCGATGCCGCCGCTGGCCAAGTTCGCCGCGTCGCCGTTCGGCGTGGTCGAGCGCTATGCCGAAGGCCCCAAGGAGCCCGCGATGCTGCCGGTGACGCTTCGCAACGTCGAGGCAGCGCTCAAGGTGCAGGGCCTGGAAGCCGGCGCCGCCAGCGCGCAGCAATCCAAGGTGAGCACCATGCAGCCGAGCAGCGACGCCGAGATCATCGCGTGGTTCCACAAGGTGCGCCGCTATGACGGCTACCTGGTGAGCCGCAAGGATGCGCGCCGCGAGGTGAAGGGCCCGCTGCCCGCTTCGTTGGAAAACGACGACGGCGACTACGTGCAGTCGCGCATGGTGTCGCTGCTGTCCGGCCAGAGCGGTGTCAAGACGCTGGATTTGCCCAAGCCCGTCAACAACGACCCCCGGCCGTTCGAGGTGGTGGGCATTCCGCTGCCCACCGGCTTTCACGTGGTCGAGATCGCTTCGCCCCTGCTGGGCAAGTCGCTGCTGGATGAGCGCCACGGCGAGGGCCGCACCATGTACGTGCGCACTTCGGCCCTGGTGACCAACCTGGGCGTGCACTTCAAGCTGGGCCGCGAGAATTCCGCCGCGTGGGTGACCACGCTGGACAAGGGCCAGGTGGTGGCAGGCGCCAAGGTGCGCGTGTCCGACTGCAACGGGCGCGAACTGGCCACGGGCACCACCGATGCGCAGGGCGTGGCCCAGTTCAACGGCCTGTCGCCCGAGCCGCCGATCTGCCAAGGCGAATACGGTGGCGGCCAGGCGTATTTCGTCAGCGCGCGCGCCCCGGGCGCCGACGGCTCGCAGGACATGGCTTTCACCTGGAGCGACTGGCAGCGCGGCATCGAGCCCTGGCGCTTCAATCTGCCCACCAGTTCCGATCCCCGGCCCGACGAGCGCGCCCATACCGTGTTCGACCGCACGCTGCTGCGCGCCGGCGAAACGGTATCGATGAAGCACCTGATCCGCACCGAGAACCGCAAGGGCTTCGGCATTCCCGACCAGCAACCCGACACGCTGGTGATCACCCACGTGGGCAGCGGCCAGCAGTACACCCAGAGCCTGACTTGGCGCAAGACCGCCACCGGCGGCCTGAGCGCGGAGAACACCTTTGCCGTGCCGCCGGCCGCCAAGCTCGGCGTCTATCAGGTGCAGCTGCAGGGTGGTGCGCCCGATCGCAGCAGCTTCGAGTCCGGCCAGTTCCGGGTGGAAGAGTTCCGCCTGCCAGTGCTGGAAGGCCGCATCACGCCCACGGAAAAGAAGCCGCTGGTGCGCGTGCGCTCGGTGCCCACCGATGTGCAGGTGAACTACGTCTCCGGCGGCGGCGCCGCCAATCTGCCGGTGCGGGTGTCGGCGCTGGTGCGGGGCAAGTCCCCCCAGTGGAGCGATTTCGACGCCTTCAGCTTCACGCCGCCCAGCCAGCGCCGCACGGGCACGCAGACGCAGAGCGACGACGAAGAGCCTGCCGCCGAGCAGGACGCCCGCGTGATCGCCGACAAGCTGCCGCTGACGCTCGATAAGAACGGCGCCGGCAAGCTCGCCATCGACAACGTTCCGCTGGCCCGCCAGCCGCAAGAGCTGCTGCTGGAGGCGACCTACGCCGACCCGAGCGGCGAAGTGCAGACGCTGCGCAGCACGCAGACCCTGTGGCCTGCCGCGGTGGTGGCCGGCATCAAGACCGAAGGATGGGTCTCGGCCTCGCAGAAGATCCGGTTCCAGGCACTGGCGCTGGGCATCGACGGCAAGGCGCAGGAGGGCGTGCCGCTGCAGGTGCAGGCCATCGCCCGCATCACGACCACCAGCCGCAAGCGCATGGTGGGCGGCTTCTACAGCTACGACAACAAGACCGAAACGAAAGACCTGGGCACCGTCTGCACCGGCAAGAGCGATTCGCGCGGCCTGCTGCTGTGCGAGACCAAGCTCGAAGAGGCGGGCGAGGTCGAGCTGGTGGCCACGGCGCGCGACAAGGACGGCAACACGGCCGATGCCGCGTCGTCCGTCTGGGTCACGCGCCAGGGCGAGCTGTGGTTCGGCGGCGAAGACCACGACCGCATCGATCTGCTGCCCGAAAAGAAGAGCTACCAGCCTGGCGAAACCGCCAAGCTGCAGGTCCGCATGCCGTTCCGCCATGCCACGGCCCTGGTCAGCGTGGAGCGCGAGGGCATCATCGACATGCGCGTGGTGCAGCTCAACGGGCAGGACCCGACCGTGCAGGTCAAGATCGAAGAGGGCTGGGGCCCCAACGTCTACGTGAGCGTGCTCGCCTTGCGCGGGCGGCTGCGCGAGGTGCCGTGGTACAGCTTCTTCACCTGGGGCTTCAAGGCACCGACCGAGTGGTGGAGCGCCTTCTGGTACGAGGGCAAGGAATACGTCGCGCCCACGGCGATGGTGGACTTGTCCAAACCCGCCTACCGCCTGGGCGTGGCCGAAATCCGCGTGGGCACGCAGGCCCACCAGATCCAGGTAAAGGTCGCGGCCGACAAGGAAAGCTACCCCGTGCGCGGCAAGGCGCAGGTCACCATCACCGCCACGCTGCCCGGCGGCAAGCCGGCTGCGGGCGCCGAGGTGGCGCTGGCCGCGGTGGATCAGGCCCTGCTGGAGCTGATGCCCAACAACAGCTGGAACCTGCTGGACGCCATGCTGCAGCGCCGTTCCTGGGGCGTGCAGACCTCCACTGCACAGATGGAAATCATCGGCCGGCGCCACTATGGCCGCAAGGCCGTGCCGGCGGGCGGCGGGGGCGGCCACAGTCAGGCGCGCGAGTTGCTTGAAACGCTGCTGCTGTGGCAGCCCTCCATTCAGCTCGACGCCAATGGCCAGGCCAAGGTGACCGTGCCGCTCAACGACGCGCTCACCACCTTCAAGATCGTGGCGGTGGCCGATGCCGGCACGGGCCTGTTCGGCACCGGCAGCACCAGCATTCGCGCCACGCAGGATCTGCAGATCATCAGCGGCCTGCCGCCGCTGGTGCGCGAGGACGATCAGTTCCGCGCCCAGGTCACGCTGCGCAACACCACCCAGGCCGCCATGAAGGTGGAGGTGGCCGCCCGCGCCACCCTGCTGCAGCTGGATAAGCAGACGGTGGACATTCCCGCCGGCGAATCCCGCGAAGTGGCGTGGACCGTGACGGCCCCGGCCCAGCTGGCGCAAACCCGCACCGAGGCCATCCTGTGGGAGATCGAGGCCCGCGACACGGCCGGCGCCAACGGAGCGCGCGATGCGCTCAAGGCCACGCAGCGGATCATTCCCGCCGTGCCGCTCACGGTGCAGCAGGCCACGCTGGTGCAGGTGGACGGCAGCTTCAACATCGACGTGAATCCGCCGGCCGATGCGCTGCCGGGCCGCGGCGGGCTGAAGATGTCGCTGCAGCCCAAACTGGCCGAGGGCCTGCCTGGCGTGCGCGACTGGTTCGCCAACTACCCCTTCGCCTGCCTGGAGCAAAAGACCAGCAAGTCGGTGGGCCTGCGCGACGGCAAACTCTGGCAGACCATGATGGCGCAGCTGCCCACTTACCTGGACGGCGACGGGCTGGCCAACTACTTCCCGCCCCAGGCCGGCAGCGCCAACCGGGGCAGCGACACGCTCACCGCGTACCTGCTCTCGGCCGCGCACGAGGCCTCGAGCCTGTACCCAGAGTTCGCCTTGCCCGATGAATCCCGGGCTGCGATGGAGCGCGGGCTGACCGCGTTCGTGGAAGGGCGCATCCAGCGCGAGTTCTGGAGCCCGCGCAAGGACCTGGACATGCGCAAGATCGCCGCCATCGAAGCGCTCTCGCGCTACGGCAAGGCCACGGGCCGCATGCTGGGCAGCGTCACCATCGCGCCGAACCAGTGGCCGACCCACACCGTGATCGACTGGCTGAACGTGCTCAAGCGCGTGAACGATGTGCCGCAGCGCGACCAGCGCCTGGCCGAGGCCACGCAGGTCTTGAAGGCCCGCCTGAGCTACCAGGGCACCAAGCTCATCTTCAGCACCGAGCGGGACGACTACTGGTGGTGGCTGATGCAGAACGGCGACGTCAACACCGCCCGCCTCATGCTCGCGGTGATGGACGACCCGGCCTGGAAGGACGACATGGGCCGCCTGGCGAACGGCTTCATCAGCCGCCAGCAAAACGGCGCATGGCACACCACCACCGCCAACCTGTGGGGCGGCCTGGCACTGGAGAAATTCAGCGCCAAGTTCGAAGCCACGCCCGTTGCCGGCACGACCCGCGCCGCCATGGGCGCCAACACCGCCAGCGTGGACTGGGCCAAGGTCGAACGCGTGAAGACGACCGATGCCACAGGCGCCGCGCACCAGACCACCTGGTTCGGCGCGCCCGCATCGCCCGGCAACTTCAAGAACAACGGCATGTTCCTGCCCTGGTCGTCCACGGGCGGCAAGGAAAACCTGGCGGTCACCCACCAGGGAACGGGCAAGCCGTGGCTCACGCTGCAGTCGGTCGCGGCCGTCCAGCTCAAGGCGCCGTTCGCGGCCGGCTACGCCATCAAGAAGACCATCACGCCGGTGGAGCAAGCCGTGCCCGGCAAGTACACCCGCGGCGACGTGCTGCGCGTGACGCTGGAGGTGAACGCCAGCGCCGACATGACCTGGGTCGCGCTGACCGACCCGATCCCTGGCGGCGCCACCATCCTCGGCAGCGGCCTGGGCCGCGATTCCGAGATCGCGACCCAGGGCGAAAAGCGCGAAGGCAGCGGCTGGCCCGCCTTTGAAGAGCGCAGCTTCGAGGCGTACCGCAGCTACTACGAGTACCTGCCGAAAGGAACGATCAAGGCGGAGTACACCGTGCGGCTGAACAACGTGGGCGACTTCGCACTCCCTCCGAGCCGCGTGGAAGCCATGTACGCGCCCGAGATGTTCGGCGAAACGCCGAACGCCCGGGTGAAGGTGGAAGCGGCAGCCCGCTGACCGCTGACTGCAGCGATTCCTTTATTTCTCACGAACGGGTTTCATGGCTTATATCTCTGCGAACTACGCGAAAAATGCGGATGCGCCCGTCGGCAAGTGGACATGCGCTCCGACCTCGTCGAAAGAGCCTTTCGAAACGGCGCCGTCGGGCAGCGACACCAAAGGCACGGAGCTTTGTGGCCAATGCGTTTCCTATGTGAAGCGTGTTTGCCCGACTCTTCCTTCCACTGGCGCCTGGAAGAAAGGCGCGGCCGTGAAGGGCAACACCAAGTTGATGCCGGGTACCGTCATCGCGACCTTTGATGCCAGTGGCAACTACCACGGGCACGCTGCGATCTACGTCGGTCAGAGCCCGGCGGGCATCAGCGTGTACGACCAGTACGTCACGCCTCCGAGCCCCAAGGCCATTGGCCCCCGGACACTGCGTTGGGGCGCCCATGGGAATTCGAACAATGGAGACAAGTTCTATGTGGTTGACTAGGCCCCTGCTGGCTCTCCTTATCGCCGTGGCTTCCGGCTGCGGCGGAGTGACCGTCCAGGCGGCCGAGGTGTGCCCCGCGCAGCCTGGGCAACCTTTGCGGAGCGTGGATGTCTTCGACGGCCCGGTCGAGGACCTTGCGACCTTGGTTCCCGACAGCGCCAAGGAGCGCGTCGGCCACTGGCAACTGGGCTATGTGTACGCCGCTGGCCGGAGCGTGAACCTGCGCTGCCATTACGCCGATGGGCGCACGGTCGATGTCCCGCTGCCCAAGAAGGTGGAGCGTTGCGATTACCGCATCGACGCGACAAAGACGCTCACGCTGAACTGCAAGTGAAGGCCGCCGCCTGAGCGGCCCCACGGCTATCACATCCCGCACCGCTCGCCAATTGGGGTGGATGGCGGGCTGTGGTTTGGCCGTCGCATCGCCAGCGCGAACCGCTTGCTACGGCTGAGCACCCCTCGGAGAATGCGCAGGCCATGCCAGCGCGCCCCAGTACCGTGTTTCACGCGCGGGGGGCGGTGGCGGCGGAGCAGAATTTTTCAAACACTTCGGGGAGAGCGGATGCGCAAGATGATTTTTCCGGTGCTGGCATCGGTGATGGCGATTGGGACGGCGATGGGGGTGGCGGCACCGGCATGGGCACAGACCCCGCTTCGGGCCTGGAACACCCACCCGGACGGCTATCCGGTCACCGAAGCCATGAAAAGCTTCATCAGCGAAGTCGAGGCATCCACCAAGGGCCGCTATTCCATCAAGCTCTTTTCCGATGCCGTGCTGGGCGACCAGGTCAAGGCGGTGACCATGCTCAAGGCCGGCGAGATCGACGTCGCCGAGTTCAATCTGGGGCCGCTGGCCGAGGCAGCACCGGGCCTGCAGGCCTTCAATCTGCCTTTTCTGTTCACCGATGCCTCGCACATGTTCCGCTACCTCGATGGCAGCATGGGCGAGCGCCTGTCCGAGAAGCTCAAGGCCTCCGGCTTCGTCGTGCTGGGCTGGTACAACGGTGGCTCGCGCTCGTTCTACTGCGCCAACAAGCCCATCGCCCGGCGCGAAGACCTCAACGGGCAACGGGTCCGCGTGCAGCAGTCGGACACGTACATCGAAATGGTCAAGCTGCTCGGCGCCACGCCGGTCGTCGTTCCGTACAAGGAAGTGCTGGAAGGCTTTCGCAGCGGCACCATCGATTGCGCGGAGGGCAACCTCGTTTCGTACGAATCGACCGGGCACTACAAGGTCGCCAAGTACATGCTGCTGGACCAGCACATGATCTCGCCCGAGGCATTGGTGGTGTCCACCAAGCTGTGGAACCAGCTGAGCGCCGAGGACAAGCAGGCGTTTCAAAAAGCGGGCAAGGAATCCGCCGTGCTGATGCGCAGCCTGTGGGAAAAGCGCGTGGTCTCGGCCCGGGCCAATGTCGCGAAGGAGGGCGTGCAGTTCGTGACCGTGTCGGACTTCTCGCCCTATGTGCGCCGCATGGCGCCGCTGTACAAAAAATACACGGACAACCCCGAGGTGCGCGGCGATCTGCTCACCATCATCTCCAACCAGTGAAAGCGATACGTCCCTGAGCGCATGCGCCCAGGAACGTACGGGTTCCACTCAACGCGTCTTCAGGCGATGCCGCAATGCCTGAATGTCGTTATGCCGCGATGCCGCGTTACCGGGCCACCGTGGCCTGCGGCAAGCCGGGTTCGCTGCGGCGGCGTTTGAAGAACGCGATCAACAGATGGGCGCCAACGGCCAGCGCCAGGATGACCAGCGTGCCCAGTCCCCAGATGGCCCAGGCCAGCACCGTGGCGGTTCCGGCCAGGGCCGGCATGGCGTCCAGTGCCCCCTGAACGATGGGGCCGGTGGAGGCGATCATGGCGCCGAACTCCCGGGCCAGTTCGGGCGGTATCCAGCCCCTGACCCAATCCGGCAACAGGGCCACGTTCGCGGCCGAAGCGCCGCCTGTCAAAGCCCCTGCACTCGTCACGGCCCAGACCGTCAACGCATGCAGGCCCCAGCAGGTCAGCGACCACAAGCCCAGCACCATGAACGAGAGAAACCAACTGATTGCGTAGAACATCGATGTCATCCTTTCAAAATAACAAGTCCAGTATGGTCAAGGTGGCTCTTCATGGACACCAGGTTCAGCCGAACTTAGTATTCGGTTTTCTCGAACAGGCGACTGCATGTTGAACTACCGGCACCTTTACTATTTCTGGATGGTCACGAAGGAGGGCGGCTTCGCCCGCGCGGCGGATCGCCTGGAAATGGCGGTACAGACCATCAGCGCGCAGGTTCGCGACCTGGAGAAGGCGCTGGGCCATCAGCTGCTAAAGCCCTCGGGCCGCGGCATGGTGCTGACCGAGGCGGGCCAAGCCGCCTATGCGCGGGCCGAGGAAATCTTCCAGCTGGGGCAGGGCATTGCCGAAGAAGTGCGAGAGGCCGCCAGCGCCAAGGTCGCGCGGTTGACGGTGGGACTCTCCGACGGCATCTCCAAGCTGGCGGCGCATGCATTGCTGGAGCCGGTGCTGGCAACGCCGCACCTGCGGCTCGTGTGTCACGAGGGCGAGTTCGACCAGCTGCTGTCGGAGCTGGCCCTGCACCAACTCGACGTGGTGCTGGCCGGGCAGGCAGCACCCCGAAACCCCAACCAGCGCCTGACCAGCGAGCGGATCGCCCGATCTTCCGTGCAATGGTACGGCCCGGCCTCGCTCGTCAGAAAGCCGGCGCGAGACCGGTTCCCGGAATCGCTGCAAGATCTTCCCGTGCTGCTGCCGACGTTCCACTCGCCGCTGCGATCCACGCTGGACCATTGGTTTCAGGACATCGGCGTGCGCCCTCGGATCGTGGGCGAGTTCGAAGACAGCGCCCTGCTGGCGGTGTTTGCGGCCCGTGGGCTCGGCGTGTTTCCCGTCAGCCAACTGGGCGCGCAGGACGTCGGACTGGTGCGCGGCCTGCGCCTGCTGGGCGACTGCCCCGACATCAGCGAGGAAGTGCATGCGATCTGGTCGCGCCGCGGCCAGCATCACCCGCTGGTGCGGCAACTGGTGGATTCGGCACGTGACGGCAAAGGCGCGGCACGGGCGGAATGAGTAAGGGTTGAGGGCAGAGGGGGCGAGGGGATCAATACCCCCGACCTCGCGGCGCAGGGCGCCAATGGCCCTGCCTTTTCGTTCTGGCGCGGTGCGCAACGTTGATCAGCCATGCCTCAGTGCTGCGTTGGCAATTCGCTGGCCCGCCACTGTTTCAGTGCCGATGCCATGATCCACGCCTCCGCTGCCGCCACATGGCGGTCTGCCGTTGCTGCGGTGTCGGCGAAGTGCAGCACCCGGTTCTGCAACTCCGTATCGGTCACCTCTGCCAGCAGCGCGGACAGGGTGGCCTGGTCGATGCCGCCGGTCAGCAAGCGGCGCTCGCGCGCACCCATTAGCAGGTCTTCGCAGAGCGAGTGCAGCACCCCGGCGAAATCGCCGGGCGCCAGGCCGAGTTCACGTTCGACGTGGAGGCCGTCGAGGGCCTCCATTTCCGAGCGGCTCACGTGGCCGTCCGAGATCAGCAGCAGGGCGACGATCCGGGCCGCCGCTTCCGGGCTGTTGGTAGGGTAGCTGCGCATCTTGTTTCTTTCGTTGGTTTGCGGTTTTTTTTGGAAGGTGCTGGAGGGGTCAGTCGCGGTGGCGGTTCCGGCGTGCGGGCTGTTCACGGCGGATGGCATCGATCCGCACTGGCACCAGTGCGGGTGACCGCAACGCCTGGCTGGCTTGCGCCACGGTCCAGCGCAGTTGCCGTCCGTTGTCGAGCAGAGCGGTGACGAGCGAGGCAGCAAGGGAAGACAGTGTTTTCATGGAATGCGTTCCTTTTGTGGTTGAGCCTCGAATGTGGGGCCATGGCGGCAAGGTCAGAAGCAGGATTTATCTGATCCATACATCGGCTGGGCCGAACCTGCGGTCTGCTCAAGCCGCTGCTGGACGCAGCAGGTTTAACGGAGGCTCTCAGCAGAAAAAATCTGCTGGGCCATGCACAGGCCACGGGCTAAGGTGCGGGTTCAAACCAAGGAGAACGCTGATGCAGATCTTTTTCAAATCCCGCCATCCCGAAGCAGCCTTGATGCGCGAAACCGTCGATCGCCGGGTGCGATTCGTCCTTCGGCGCCTGAGCGAGCAGGTGCCCCGCGCCGACGTTCAACTCGTCGATGTGAACGGCCCCCGTGGCGGGGTGGACAAGCGCTGCCAGATCGAACTGCGCACCGATGGCGCAGGCCCGGTGGTGGTGTCGTCGGTGGCCAAGGACTGGCGCACAGCGCTCGACGGCGCACTGGCGCGTGCGGCCCGCCATGTGTTGCGCGTGTGGCGCCGTGCCGCCACGGTCCGCAGGCCGCGCCGACGCATGCTCGACATCGAATCCTGAAGCTGCTTCGGTCGGTCGGTCGGTCAGACAGGCAGGCAGGCAGGCAGGCAGGCAGGCAGGCAGGCAGGCAGGCAGGCAGGCAGGCAGGCAGTGCTGCCGGGCCGGGTGACCGGCGGCGCTGCATTGTGGTGATGCGCCTACCTCGCAAAAGCCTGTTTTTTTCTCGCGTTGAGCAAATTTGAGGATTGAAACATCGGCTCACCACAAACATTGATGCACCTCCCTGAACGTGGCTGCACAGGGCTATAAATCGCCCGGTGTTCATCGATTTTCAAAGGGGGGGTTATGAAGAAACTGTTCGCGCAATGCGTTCTTGCGGTGGCCGTCATCCTGCCGGTGGCGGCCCATGCCCAGGTGCCCGTGGTGGAGCAGCCGGACCATGAGCAATTGCTCAAGAGCTACGACTGGCGGCTGGCGTGGAACAAGCGGCTGGTCTACAACTTCTGGCGCGAGGTGTTCGAAGCAGGCCACATGGACCTGGCACCCAAGTACATGGCGGAGGACTACATCCAGCACAACCCCACGGTGGCCACAGGGCGGGCGGCGTTCATCGAATTCTTCTCGCAGTTCGTGCCACCCCAGCCGATCGAGCCGCGCGTGAAGGCACCGCTGGTCGCCATCACGGCCGAGGGCGACAAGGTGATCCTGAGCTTCGTTCGGGAGATGACGGACCCGCAGGACCCGACCAAGAAGTACACGACGACTTGGTTCGACATGTTCCGCATCGAGAACGGCAAGATCGCCGAGCACTGGGACCCCGCCACCAAGAACTGATGCTGACGCTGCCGCTACCGGCAGCACGGCCCGCACCGCCGTGCGTCAGTCCAGCGGCCAGAACCAGATTTCCTTGGAGTCGAAGTAGCAGGCCGAGCTGCAGACGGACGCCGCGTTGGTGGACTCCACCAGATCGATGTGGCCGCCGCTGTAGCTGGCCATCTTCCAGAAGAAGATCACGCCGCGCTTGCCCTGGATTTTTGCCTGCACGTTGTCGGCCGTGAGGATCTGCGGATAGCCCAGCACGCCGCGCTGCATGAGCTGATCGGCCAGCAGCTTGGCGCCCGACTCCACGAACCGGCCTTTGAGCGGGCCTTCCTTGATCTTCAAGCGGCCCGTGATGCCGGTGCCCGATTTCAGCAGCGCCAGGCTCATGCGGACCGCGCAGGTGTTTTCATAGCCCGCGTTCTGCCGCTTCAACTGGTCCATGTCGTAGCCGATTTCGCGGTACACGCTGGCGCCATCCAGAAAGCGGGTTGGCTGCATGCGGTCGGAAGAATAGTGGTTGGACTTGAGGTTCTCGAAGATGGGCTTGGTCAACGCGGGCTCCGGCAGGGGAATTGCTTCGACAGGATGGCGACCAGGGTTTCGGAGGCGCGCTGCTGCAGGGCAGGGCCATCGACCTTCTTCAGCTCGGTGAACAAGCGCTCATCGATCGTGATGGTCTTGAGCGTGGGGTAGTCGCACCATGCGCGCCCCTCGGTGGCGTCGAGCACGCCCGTGAGATACAGCTCGGCCTGCTGCCGCACCTGCGGCGACTGGCTGACGTAGGCCTGCCGAAAATCCTCCGTCGTGATCTGCGTGTTGTTGATCATCGCGTTCTGCGTGGTGGGCAGCGGGGCCGACAGGCGCGGCTTCATGTCCTGGGCGAACGCGGCGCTGCCAGTCAGGCAGGCGGTGGTGGCCATGGCGGCGGCCAGGAAGCGGGGTGCGAAAAAGCAAGGCAAGGCAGTGGCCTTTCGATGGAGTGGTGCGCAGGCGCGCGGCGTGCGCCGCCATGGCGCAAGGGCACAGGGGCGCATGAATGGCCCGGGAGCGCAGCGCAGGCTGCGGCCCGGATCATGGCGAGCGAGAAAGCGGGAAGTCCCCTGGGGCATGGCACCAAGGCCCGCCGGAGAGGACCCGCCAGCTAGCTCCGTGACCAATGCCGGAGCGAAGTGGCGTTGCGCCAAAGGTTACACGAGGGTGCGGTGCGATCGGCGAAAGTCCCCAGGGTCCGTGCAGGTCCTCCGGCAGTGCGCGGCGATGCCTGCGCGAGAATCGGAAGGGCCCGCCCTGCGTCTGCAATCCGGGGTGCGGCCATCCCGGTGCAATGCCGGGTGAAAGGTGGCGCCGGTAGGGGCGACAATCCCCGGTCGCCGCCGGTCTTGCGGGCCGGCCTCCGCTTTCATTTTTCGACCCATCCCTTCTTCCCATGGCCCTGGACTTTCTCGCGGCAGTGCGCAGCATCGCCACCTCGCGGCGCCATGCGCTTTGCCGGCGCGAGGTCTCCTCCGGTATGGGCACCGCCGCTGTTCGCCACGGCGTAGCCGCGGTGGCCGTGGCCCGGGCGCTGTTCGCGCTGGCCCTGGCCGGCATCGCCGCCCCGGCCGCGTGGGCCTTGCCCACCTTCAATGAAGTGCGCGCGGACTACCGCCCCTCCGACACACTGGTGCTCTCGCGCGAGGGCGAGGTGCTGCAACGCCTGCGCACCGACGCCACGGTGCGGCGCGGCCAATGGGTGCCGCTGGCCGAGGTGTCGCCCGCGCTGCGCACGGCGCTGGTGCTCAGCGAGGACAAGCGGTTTTACGAGCACAGCGGCGTGGACTGGCGCGCGGTTTCGGCGGCTGCCTGGGGCAACCTGTGGAACCAGCGCACGCGGGGCGCGAGCACGCTCACCATGCAGTTGGCCGGGCTGCTCGACGGCGACTGGCGCCAGGGGCCGGGCGGGCGCACCGTCGTGCAAAAGCTCGGCCAGACCGTGGCGGCCCAGGTGCTGGAGCGGCGCTGGCGCAAGGACCAGGTGCTGGAGGCTTACCTGAACCTGGTGCCGTTCCGCGGCGAGATCGTGGGCATCGACGCACTCTCGCGCACGCTGTTCGGCAAGGCCGCGCACGGCCTGGACGAGCGCGAAGCCGCCGTGGCCGCCGCGCTGGTCCGCGCGCCGAACGCCCGGCCTGCGGTGGTGGCGCAGCGGGCCTGCGGCGTGCTGCGCGAAATGCAAAAGCCCGTGGTGCCATCGTGCGACGCGCTCGACCTGTTCACCACCGCCGCGCTGCAGCGCCGTGCATTCGACGGGACCGATGGCGTGGCGCCGCACTTCGCGCGCTATCTGCTGCGCCAAGCCGACCAGCCGGCCCCATCGCCCGGCGCAGCCCCGGCCGAAGAAGCGCCCCGGCGCCGCGAGCGTGTCGCCTCCACCCTGAGCGCGCCGCTGCAGCGCTTTGCGGTACAGACGCTGCACCAGCACCTGCGCGAACTGCGCGGGCGCAATGTGGAAGACGGGGCGGTCGTGGTGCTGGACAACGCCACCGGCGAGGTGCTGGCGTGGGTCGGGTCGTCCGGCATGCTCAGCCAGGCGGGCGAGGTCGATGGCGTGCTGGCCCTGCGCCAGCCCGGCTCCACGCTCAAGCCGTTTCTGTATGCCCAGGCGTTTGCCGAGCAGCGGCTCACGGCGGCTTCGCTCGTCGAAGATTCGAGCGCCCACATCCCGACCGCCAGCGGCCTGTATATCCCGCAGAACTACGACCGCCAGTTCAAGGGCTGGGTGTCCGCGCGCACGGCGCTGGCCGCGTCGCTCAACGTGCCGGCGGTGCGCACGCTGGTGATGGTGTCGCCCGATGCGTTCTTTCGGCAGTTGCGCGCCTTGGGCCTGCCGCTGCGCGAGACCGGCGACTATTTCGGCTACAGCCTGGCGCTCGGCAGTGCCGAGGTGCCGCTGCTGCAGCTGACCAATGCCTACCGCGCGCTGGCCAACGGCGGGCGATACGGGCCCGTGGCCGTGGCGCCGGCTACGGCAGCGAGTAGCGCGGCGAGGGCGCCCGTGCGGGCCACCGCTGCAGCCCCCATGGCTGCGCCCACGGTGGCTGTATCGACCGGCACGCCCACCATCGACCCGCGTGCCGCCTTCCTGGTGGGCGACATCCTGTCCGACGGCAACGCCCGCGCACGCACCTTCGGCACCGACAGCGTGCTGGCCACCCGCTTCTGGACCGCCGTGAAAACCGGCACCAGCAAGGACATGCGCGACAACTGGGCGATGGGCTGGTCGCGCCGCTACACCGTGGGTGTGTGGGTGGGCAACGCCAGCGGCGCCCCCATGCACGACGTGAGCGGCACCAGCGGCGCCGCGCCCATCTGGGCCGAGATCATGGGCTGGCTGCACCGCTCCGGCGCGGGCGCGCGCAGCAACCCGCCCGCGCCGCCCGCCGGCATGCTGCAGGCCGCCGTGCGTTTCGGCCCCGAGCCCGGTGGCACCCGCCTGCTCGAAAGCGCGCGGCAGGAGTGGTTCATCGCCGGCACGCAACAACCCATTTTTGCGATCGATAACGTAGCTGATCAGCCAATCAAGACGGCGGCAGCACGGCAAAATCGTCCCAACCCGGTGCGCCCCGTGCCGGCAGCGCCCGATGACGGCCTGCAGGCGCCCAGCGCACGCATCCTGGCCCCGGCGCCCGGCACCATCGTGGCGCTGGACCCCGACATTCCGCCCGACCGCCAGCGCCTGCAGTTCGCGGCGACGCCTTCCGAGGTGCGTGCCGACCTGCGCTGGCGCATCGATGGCCGCGTGCAGGGCCGGGGCGTGCAATGGGCATGGCTGCCCTGGCCCGGGCGGCACCGGGTGGAACTGGTGGATGCGGGCGGGCAGGTGCTCGATACGATCAGCCTCGAAGTGCGGGGCGCAGGACTGAAAAAATGAAACGATGCTTCGCGCGCGGTGCCCACATCGCGCTCCCCTCCGGCCGTGGCGCGCAGCGCCGTCAGACGTTGACTGCCGCTCCCCGGAGCGCCACATGACCGCCATCGCGCCGCTGCTCTTCGTAGTGATCTGGTCCACCGGCTTTCTCGTGGGCCGGGGCGTTTCCGCGCACGCCGATCCGTTCTGGTTCCTGGCGGCACGCTTCGTCGGCGTGGCGGTGCTGTTTGGCGCCGCGGCGCTCTGGGCGCGCGTGGAATGGCCGCGCGGGCCGCGGCGCATCGCCCTGCACCTGATTGCGGGCGCGCTCATGAGCGGGCTGTACGTGGGGCCGAGCTGGTGGGCCATGGCGCAGGGTCTGCCCTCGGGCGTGATGGCACTCATCGGGGCGCTGCAGCCGCTGTTCACGGCGCTCATCGCCGTCACGCTGCTGCGCGGCCGGCTGGGGCCTGGCACCTGGGCGGGCCTGGCGCTGGGCTTCAGCGGCGTGGCGATGGTGCTGTGGCCGCGCCTGGCTGTCAGTGCCGGGGCGGCGGGCCTGTCGCTGCCCGTGCTGCTGGCCGCGGCGGGCAGCATTCTGGCGCTGACCGTGGGCTCGATGGTGCAGAAGTCGCCGCTGGCGGCGGGCGACCTGCGCAGCGCCAGTGCGGTGCAGAACGTGGGCGCCATCGCGGTGCTGGTGCTGATGGCACTGATGTTCGGCGAACCGCGCTGGGACGGCTCGCCCCTGTTGTGGGGCTACCTGGCCTACGCGGTGCTGGTGCTGTCCATCGGCGGCGCCACGCTGCTGATCTGGCTCATGCGCCACGGCGAGGCCACGCGCACCGCCGCGCTGGTGCTGGCCGTGCCGCCGCTGTCGGCGATGCAGGCGTGGTTCATCTTCGGCGAGACGCTCACCGGGCTGCAGATCGTGGGCTTCGTGGTCGCCATCCTGGGCGTGGCGCTGGCGCGAAGGCGGTAGGGGGGCGATAGGGGCGGGGCCGCTCGCGCCACCCCGCCGCGGGGCGCCGGCCGTCAAAAATTCTCAACCCCCGGGGAAAAGTCTTCAGCCCCGGCCGGGAGGGCTGCCGCTACGATGCCCGAGCGCCGCATTCCCTTCGTAGCAGGGGCGCGGCTTTCAGAAAAAAACCAGGAGCATTCCCCTTGGCCGACCTCTCCAAAATCACCTGCATCGAAGACCTGCGCGTCATCGCCAAGCGCCGCGTGCCGCGCATGTTCTACGACTACGCCGACTCGGGCTCGTACACCGAAAGCACCTACCGCGCCAACAGCGAAGATTTCCAGCGCATCAAGCTGCGCCAGCGCGTGGCGGTCAACATGGAAGGCCGCACCACGCGCACGCTGATGGTCGGGCAAGAGGTCGCCATGCCGGTGGCCATCGCGCCCACGGGGCTCACGGGCATGCAGCATGCCGATGGCGAAATTCTCGGCGCGCGCGCGGCCAAGGCGTTCGGCGTGCCGTTCACGCTGTCCACCATGAGCATCTGCTCGCTGGAGGACGTATCGAAGCACGCCGGGCCGGGCTTCTGGTTCCAGGTGTACGTGATGCGCGACCGTGACTTCATCGAACGCCTGATCGACCGCGCCAAGGCAGCCGGCGTGTCGGCGCTGCAGCTCACGCTGGATTTGCAGATCCTCGGCCAGCGCCACAAGGACATCAAGAACGGCCTGTCCACCCCGCCGAAACCCACCGTGGCCAACCTGCTCAACCTGGCCACCAAGCCGCGCTGGTGCCTGGGCATGCTGGGCACGCAGCGGCGCAGCTTCGGCAACATCGTGGGGCATGCCAAGGGCGTGGGCGACCTGTCGTCGCTGTCGTCGTGGACGGCCGAGCAGTTCGATCCGCAGCTCAACTGGCGCGACGTGGAGTGGATCAAGAAACGCTGGGGCGGCAAGCTGATCCTGAAGGGCATCATGGACGCCGAAGATGCCCGCCTGGCCGTGGCCAGCGGCGCCGATGCGCTCATCGTCAGCAACCATGGCGGGCGCCAGCTCGACGGCGCGCCCTCGTCGATCCATGCGCTGCCGGCCATCGTGGAAGCGGTCGGCAAGGACATCGAGGTGTGGATGGACGGCGGCATCCGCGGCGGGCAGGACGTGCTGAAAGCCTGGGCGCTGGGCGCGCGCGGCACGCTGATCGGGCGCAGCTTTCTGTACGGCCTGGGGGCTTTCGGTGAAGCGGGCGTGACCCGCGCGCTGCAAATCATCCAGAAGGAGCTGGACGTCACCATGGCCTTTTGCGGCCACACCGACATCCACCGCGTGGACCGGTCGATCCTGCTGCCTGGCACCTATCCCGTATAGGGTTCAAGCAGAAAAGGGCTCCAGCGCATATTCCCCTAGGGAGTATTGCTACTAATTTGGTAGCAAATCATGTGCCCTGAAAACCCCGTGTCTCCGGTCAGCCGGCGATGGCCTGTATCGCCGCGCCCGCGGGTGGCAGCTCTTGCGCCACCGCGCTCTTGCCCGCGTAGAACGCGCCGACCGCGAGCACCAACACACTGGCGGTGAAGGCGATGCGGCGCTTCATGGAACGCGGGTCGCTGAAGGGAAGGGCCTTGGCTCGGGTGTCTCGCATGCTGTCTCCTGGTGGGTAGGAAAAAGAAGGCTGCAAAAGGCTGCGCTCTGCAGTCGTCTGTCATACGCGGGCATCGGCCAGTTGGATGCAGAGCCCTTGCCTGTGTGAGGGCTTTGTATCCGCCAGCCCACACCTGCCGTACTACCGGGCATGGCTGACCCTGTACTTTTTCTCACACAATGCGTGCATGAGCACCTCCCTGACGGATACCCAACTGATGGCCCTCATTGACCAAGTCGCGGGGCGTGACGATGCCGCCCTCAAGCGTCTGTACGACCACACGTCGTCGCGCCTTTTCGGGGTCGCTCTGCGCGTGCTCCGAAACCGCGAATGGGCGGAGGACGTGCTGCAGGAGGCGTATCTCACCATCTGGCGCGTGGCGGGCAGCTACCGCGAAACGCTGAGCCCGCCGATGGCTTGGATGGGGCTCATCGTGCGCAGCCGGGCGCTGGATTTTCTGCGCCGCCGCACCGCCGACCGGGCCCAGCTCACGCAGGAGTTCGACGACGAGCTGGCGCAGACGCTGCAGGCCGACGTGCCTTCGCCGGCCGACATCGCCCAGGCGAGCGAGCAGGCCACCGCGCTGCACCAGTGTCTGGGCCGGCTGGAGCACCGCCACCGCGAAGTGGTCAGCCTGGCGTATCTGCGCGACCTGAGCCATGGCGAACTGGCCGAGCAATTGCGGCTGCCGCTGGGCACCGTGAAGACCTGGATCCGCCGGGGCCTGGGCCAGTTGCGCGAATGCCTGTCGCGCTATGCATGAGGTGAACCCGTGAATCTTTCCAAAACCCCTGAACTCCTCGACCGCCTGGCCGCCGCCTATGCCCTGGGCACGCTGCGCGGCGGTGCGCGCCGCCGCTTCGAAACGCTGGCCCGAGAGCATGCCGGCGTGCGTGCGGCCGCGCTGGTGTGGCAATCGCGCTGGTCCGGCCTGACCGAACTGCAGGCCGAGCAAGCGCCGCCGCCCGAGGTGTGGGTGCGCATTCACAACCTGGTGCAGGCCGAGAAGCAGCGCGAAGCCATGCGGGCCGCGCGCCAGGGCGCCGTGCCGGCGCAGACCGATGGAGCCAACGGCGGAGCGGGCGGCTGGTTGCGCAGCGTGCTGCTGTGGCGCGGTGCCGCGGCCCTGGGCGCGCTGGCCACCGTGGCGGCCGTGGTGGTGGGCCTGAACACGCACCAGCGCCTGCGCACCGAAAGCGGCGCGCAGATTGCCCAATTGCGCCAGCAACTGGAAGCCACGCCGCAGGTGCGCTACGTGGCGGTGCTGGCCGATGCCAAGGCCGATCCGTCCATGCTCGTCACCTTCGATGCGCAGAAAAACGCGCTGGTGCTGCAGCGCGTGGGCGGTTTCCACGAAGGCAGCGACAAATCGCTGCAGCTGTGGGCGCTGCCGCCCGGCGGCGGGCCGCGCTCTCTCGGCGTGTTGGGCACGCAGGCGCTGTTGACGCTGAACACTCCGGAAAGCGCCGTGAAGAACGTGCCCACGCTGGCGGTCAGCCTGGAGCCGCAAGGCGGCGTGCCGGGTGACAAAGGCCCGACCGGACCGGTGCTGTTCAAGGGCGCTTTGATCGAACGCATGCTGTAGCGCGCTGCGGCCCATTTCTGACGGTGGAATCCCTGGCTTTCGCGCTGAACCGTTATCGGTAACACTGTGCTACAGCGCAGGCTGGCGCTGCCTTCCGACGGACCTTCCATGCACCTCAATCCTTGGTTCTCCGCGGTGGCCTGTACCACCGGGTTTTTCATGCTGGTGGCGGCCACGGGCTCTGCACGGGCCGAAACCGGCAAGCTGCTGCTGACGGGTGGCGTGAGCAACATCGCGGGTTCTGCCGGCGGCGGCCTCACCCCCTGGGCCGTGATCGGATCGAACGCCGCCGAGGGCGAGATCGGCATCAGCGCCTTCACCACCCGCACCCGCACCCGCGACTACGGGCTGACCAGCTACGGCGCCGCCCTGGGGTGGAACGAGCGGGTCGAAGTCTCGGTGGCGCGGCAAAATTTCGACGCCGCGCCAGCCGTCGCCCTGAACGGCGTGGCGGCCTTCGGCGTGGAGCCCGATCTGCACCTCAAGATGGATATCGTCGGCGTCAAGGTCCGCCTGCTGGGCGATGCGGTGCTCGATGCCGACAACGCCATGCCGCAAGTCGCGGTGGGCGTGGAGCACAAGCGGCTCGATCCCGCCTCGGCCGGCAAGGTCATCGAGTTTCTTGGCGCCGACACCAGCGGCACCGACCTCTACGTGACCGCCACCAAGCTGCTGCTGGACCGCAATCTGGTGCTGAGCGCCACGCTGCGCTACACCAACGCCAACCAGAACGGCCTGCTGGGATTCGGCGGCTCGGCACCCGGGCGCAGCCGCCGCAGCCTGCAGCCCGAGATTTCGGTGGCCTACCTGCTGCGGCGCGACCTGGCCATCGGCGCCGAATACCGCTTCAAGCCCAACAACCTGCAAGCCATCGGCGCCTCGGCCGGCCTGGGCGCCGCGCTGCGGGAGGACGACTGGCGCGATGTGTTCATTGCCTGGGCGCCCAACAAACACACGTCGATCACGCTGGCCTACGTCAACCTGGGCTTGATCGTGCCCGGCGTCACCGGCTACCGCCGCCAGACCGGCCTGTACCTCTCGCTGCAGGCGGCGTATTGACGTTCCGACCGTGAGCCCCGCCAGAAACAAGGAGGCGCCTGCCATGCCGATCCGAATCCACGCCATGCCGTCTTTCGCCGGGCTCGCCATCGCGCTTGCAGCCGCTGCCGCCATGGCCCAACCCGCCGTGGCGCCGCAGGCTCCACCGGCTCCGATGGGTGCTGCCGCCGCAGCCGCCCCGGCCCCTGCAAACCCCGCAGACCCGACCGGCGCCGTGGCCGCGGGCGCGGCAGGCAAGACCGCGCCGGAGGGCCTGTACGACGCGCTGGGCGGCAAGCCCGGCATTGCCCGAATCATGAATGGCTTGGTGGACCGGGCGTTCAAGGACGCGCGCATCGGCCATCTGTTCAAAGAAACCAAGCCCCAGGCGCTGAAAGACAGCCTGACCAACCAGATCTGCCTGCTGGCGGGTGGGCCCTGCCGCTACGAGGGGGCGGACATGAAAGCCGCGCACGCCGACACGGAAATCCGCAAGCGGGATTTCAACGTGCTGGTCGAGCTGCTGCAGGACTCCATGACCGAGCAGGGCGTCGCCTTCACCCAGCAAAGCCGCCTTCTGGCGCTGCTGGCCCCCATGCACCGGGACGTGATCACTGTGCGCTAGGGCTAAAAAAAACTGCATGTGCAACGCATGTAATGAATCCAAAAGTCAAATCTCTTCGTATCTAGGTGTATCTCCATGGCTGCTCTCCGCAGCCCAGCGGAGCTCTGCCGTACGCGCTTAGAATTCGCGCGCTTTTGTGGCTTATCCGCCAATCAAAAGCAAATGGGGCTGCCTTCCTACGACCCGCTGGTCGCAATCCCGTTCCAATTCGTTGCGTACAGAACATTACAAATGGTGACAAAAGACACCATATAGAAGCCATGACTTATTGGATCAACAACCTTCAGATTTCCCGCAAGTTCCTCCTGATCGGGGCACTTGCTTTCTTCATGTTCGCCATCCCGACCGCGATGGTGATCAACCTCAACTGGACCAACGTGCGCGTTCTCGAACGCGAAAACCTCGGCATCGCGCCTGCCCGTGAACTGCTCAAGCTGGTGCAGCTGACGCAGCAGCACCGTGGGCTGTCTGCCGCATTCCTGGGCGGCGATGCCTCCCTGGACGCCCCCCGCCGCGCCAAGCAGGCCGAGGTCGATGCCGCCATCGCGCGCGCCCAGGCCGCTGCTGCGCCGCTGGCAGACCGCACTCTTTCTTCCGCGCTGGACAAGGCCGCCAGCGACTGGCGTGAACTCGCCTCCGGCGTGGGCGGCAAGGCCATCACCGGCGGCCAGAGCAACCTGCGCCATGCCGCGCTGGTGGCCAGCGAACTGGACCTGATCGACGACGTGGCCAACAGCTCCGGCATCTCGCTGGATGCGGATGCCAGCAGCTACTACCTGCAGCGCGCCGCGCTCATCCACCTGCCGCAACTCACCGAAGCACTGGGCCAGATGCGGGCGCGGGGTGCCCTGGTGCTGGCACGGGGCGATGCTTCACCCGAGGAGCGGGTGCGCATCGAAACCCTGGCCGACCGGGCCAGGCAGTACCACGGCGATGCCCGCAAGACGCTGGTGCTGGCCTCGGGCGGCAACCTGCCACCGCAAGTGGAAACCGCGCGCAAAGCCGCACTGGCCGCGGCCGACGAAGGCTTCAAGCTGGCCGATGAAAACATCGTCAAGGCCACCGCGCTGTCGATGCCGGCCCCGCAGTGGGTCGCGCAGATGACCCGCATCATCGACGCCCAATTCGCGCTGGTGACCGCCTCGTTCGATGTGCTCAACGACACGCTCGGCCAGCGCACGCAGGCGCTGCGCCGCGACATGATGGTGCTGTCCGCCGCCGTGGCCCTGCTGGCGGCGCTGGCCGCCTGGGTGATGTGGGTCATCACCCGCGCCACCACCCGTTCGGTGGCCGCCGCCGTGCAACTGGCCGAAGCCGTGGCGCAGGGGGACCTGAGCACCCGCGTGCAAAGCCAGGGCCGCGATGAAATCGCCCGCCTGCTGCAGGCGCTCGGCACCATGAACGACCGCCTGAGCGACGTCGTGGGCTCGGTGCGCGGCAACGCGGAAAGCGTGGCCAACGCCAGCCTGCAGATCGCCCAAGGCAATGCCGACCTGAGCCAGCGCACCGAAGAGCAGGCCAGTTCGCTGGAAGAAACGGCAGCGTCCATGGAAGAGCTGGGCTCCACCGTGCAGCACAACGCGGACAGCGCCCGCGAAGCCAGCCAACTGGCGCGCAGCGCATCGGGTGTGGCCGTGCGTGGCGGCGAGGTCGTGGGCCAGGTCGTCGAGACCATGAAGGGCATCAACGGTAGCTCGCGCCGCATCGCCGACATCATCGGCGTGATCGACTCCATCGCTTTCCAGACCAACATCCTCGCGCTGAATGCCGCGGTGGAAGCCGCCCGGGCCGGCGAACAGGGCCGCGGCTTTGCCGTGGTGGCGAGCGAAGTCCGCTCGCTGGCCGGGCGCAGCGCCGAGGCCGCCAAGGAAATCAAGACCCTCATCAACGACAGCGTGGAGCGCGTCGAGCGCGGCTCGGCCCTGGTCGATGAAGCCGGCACCACCATGAGCGAGATCGTCGCCTCCATCCAGCGCGTGAGCGACATCGTGACGGAAATCAGCGCGGCCACTGCCGAGCAAAGCTCCGGCATCTCGCAGGTCGGCGAAGCGGTGAGCCAGATGGACCAGGTCACGCAGCAGAACGCCGCGCTGGTGGAGGAAAGCGCTGCGGCTGCACAAAGCCTCAAGGCCCAGGCGCAGCAACTGGTGGACACGGTGGCCGTGTTCCGCTTGAGCGGCGAACCCGGCGCATTGCGCCTGGCCTGAGCCTGAGCGGCCAGGGCTGCCCGCGCCCCAGCCATCCCTCGCGGCGCTTGCGCAAGCGGGGCAGGGCCGCGCGGGGCCATCCCATGCGGCGTGCACAGCAGCATGCGGCCGCATGGACAATGGCGGACGTGACCGCCCCACCAGAGCCCGCACCCTCCCTGCCACGCCGCATCGCCCACCTGGACATGGATGCGTTCTATGCATCCGTGGAACTGCTGCGCTACCCGCAGTTGAAGGGCCTGCCCGCCGTCATCGGCGGCGGCCGGCGGGCGCCCGACGAAGCCCTGGCCGCCGAGTTTGCAGGCCGCGAGGCCGACATTCCCGTGGATGCCTTTCCGCGCCTCAAAGACTACGTGGGCCGCGGCGTCATCACCACCGCCACCTACCCGGCGCGCCAGTTCGGCGTGGGCTCGGCCATGGGGCTCATGAAGGCCGCGCGCCTGTGCCCGCAGGCCATCTTGCTGCCGGTCGATTTCGCGTCGTACCGGCGGTTTTCCCGCCTGTTCAAAGAGGTGATTCTTTCCATCGCGCCCGTCATGGAAGACCGCGGCGTGGACGAGGTGTACATCGACTTCACGCACGTGCCCGGCGGGCAGCGCAATGGTGGCCGGTCGCTGGCGCAGCTCATCCAGAAAAGCATCCTTGATGCCACCGGCCTGACCTGCTCCATCGGCGTGGCGCCCAACAAGCTCATCGCCAAGATGGCCAGCGAGTTCAACAAGCCCAACGGCATTTCGATCGTGCACGAGGGCGATCTGGAAAAAACCATCTGGCCGCTGGCCTGCCGCAAGATCAACGGCATCGGCCCCAAGGCCGACGCCAAGCTGCAGTCGTATGGCATCCACACCGTGGGCGAACTCGCCGCGCGCCCGCGCGACTGGCTGGTGCGCCACTTCGGCAAGGCCAGCGGCGCCTGGCTGCACGAAGCTGCCTGGGGCCGCGACGACCGCCCCGTGGTCACCGAGAGCGAGCCCGTCTCCATGAGCCGCGAAACCACCTTCGACCGCGACCTGCACGCCGTGCGCGACCGCGCCGAACTGGGCCGCATCTTCACCGACCTGTGCGAGCGCGTGGCTGGCGACCTGCAGCGCAAGGGCTACGTGGGCAAGACCATCGGCATCAAGCTGCGCTACGACGACTTCAAGATCGCCACGCGCGACCTCACCATCGACCACCCCACGCAAGACGCCGCCACCATCCGCCGCGCGGCAGGACAGTGCCTCAAGCGCGTTCCGCTGGACAAGCGCCTGCGCCTGCTCGGCGTGCGGGTCGGCAACCTGCTGACCGAGCAGGCCGCGCGCGAGGCGGCCACCGTGCGCAAGGTGCCCATGACGCCGGGGCTGTTCGACTGAGAGAGTGTTTTGTTGGGCGACTGCAGACGACGCCGAAGCGGTTTTCAGACGCACGGCATGCTTGCCGTTTCAAGAACCTATTTAGGTGGCATGCTCGGAAGGCCGCGCTGATTTCCGGAATTAAAAAGCGCGTCGTCAAATGCCTCTCCGCACCAAACACCCATCGGTAGAGATCGAGCGGGCAATTGCTTTCGCAGCGTCTCGATCTTCTTCACACACTGGTTGTCGTCCGTGAGGAAATGGGAGATACCGGAAATCTCGCACTGTGCAAGAAGCTTCAAATCATCTTTGGCAGTGTCGCGTGGATAGCCGGCGGGACGCGCTTTAGCGCCCGGTGCTGCCAACGATGCAGCCGCCCGCGCGTCGTCAAAATTAAAAGGCAGCACCAGAAAGTTATGCAGTGGAAGGTCCGCAATCGGTTGCCGAACCTCAAACTCTGAAATGACGATGGCAGACAGGTACATGGGAATCAGCCTATCCAGGCAAGCCCGGTAGTACTGCTTCGCCACCAGATGATGTTCTCGGTCTTCTTTGCTGAGGGTGATCAAAAAGCTTGTGTCGAGCAGGGCTCCATTCATCCCTGGCTCCCTCTGAGCTCACGTACCCACTGGGCCGGATCATCTACGTCCGCCCAGGCCTTCTTGCCTTTATCGGTAAACCGCCTGAATTCGTCTTCGTTGAAGCTCGGCTGGTAATTAACGAACTCAATCAAGGACGCATCTTGCAGCTCGCCTGTGGCAATGTTGAGTTTGGCTCGGATGCGCAGATGAACGGTCTTGTAGACCAAATTGCTACGCTCCGCCAGGATCAGTTCCTTGTCTGTACGCACGGTCAGCTTCTTGCCGTCGGGCAGTACCACATGGGCGTTTGACGTGCCCGCACCGCCAAGATCGGTAATTTCGCCCCGGACATATCGTTCCACGCTGACCCATTGATCAATCTCTCGGGCAACGAAGTCACTGTCTTTGTCAATGACGATGGCTTGAGAAATTGCACTCGTGGCAATTTTGATAATGCGATGAGCCGTTTTTCTGGCGCTGGCCTGCCAACGTTCCAAGACAGTTCTCCGCTTGTGGTCTATGCGCGCCAAGTCTGACGACTCCGCCAGCGCCCTGAGGTCTTTCAGGAGGCCGCCAGAAGAAGGAAGAGGAAACGCAAAGGCAAGTGAGCCTTCAATGATCTGCACTTCAATCTCGTCGGTATCTACGTCTTTTTCGCTTCCACGCACCAGCTTCGCTACGTCGGCAGAGAACTCTGCAAGCATTGACAGCGGGACGCGGTCCGGCGAAATCGCATATCCCTGCGATTGATCCTCGAAAGCAATGGTGATGCGGTCGGCAGCCATGCAGGCATTCTCCCACGGGTAAAACGTCCTCTGCCAACGCATTGGCAAAGGCTTCGTTTTCCCTTTTGCAGTCTCGAATTGCCTTACCCAATATCCCTCTGGCGAGTGTCCTGGGAGAGAGCCGCGTGCGATTTTCTTTTGCGCAGCCAAGCCAAGCGCAGCCCATCCAGCCCCAACCCGCACGCCACACCCACCGCGTAGGCCACCAGGTCCATCGCCCCGAACCACGACCCCAGCACCAGATGGCCCGGCGTGGTGCTGCGGATCGCGTTGATCCACGGCGCCTGGTACAGCTGCGAAAACTCCACGGCAAACGACGTGGCCAGCGCCAGCGCCGCCAGCCGCAGCGGCGCCATGCGCGGCCAGACGCAGGCCCAGCCGAACATCACCATTAGCGCCCACAGCGCATCGCCGGGGTACTTGCCCAACGCGCTGGGAAACAGCACGCCCGGCCAGCGGCGCGAAGCCAGTCCCAGGGCAATGGTGGCCACGATGCCCGCCACCAGCAGGGCGCGCTGGCGAGGGGCGAAAGGGCTGGGCTGAAGGGCGGCAGGCGTAACGGGCGGAGCGTGCGGAACGGGCGAATGAACCATGCGTGGGTAGGAAGAGGGCTAGAGAAAAAAATGAAGAGCGGGCCGGTATGGCGCCCACCGGGTGCGAACGCAGCGCGCCCGCAGTATCAACCAGCCGCAACGCCCTTCAAGCCCGCAAAGCATCCATCACGAAGCGCGTCGGCCCGCTCGCGCCCCGGTCGCTGACCGCCAGGCCCAACTGCCGCCACAGCGCCGGGCTGAGCGGGCGCACGGCAATGCGAGGGTCCCGCGCGGGCTCGTACGATTCCTGTGGCAGCAGCGCCGCGCCGTAGCCCGCCGCCACCAGCGTGCGGATCGCATCGTTGTAGTTCAGCTCGATGCGCGGGCGGCAATGCACGCCCGCCGCAGAGAACCATTCCGCCGTCAGCCGGTACAGGCGCGTGGAAGGGTCGTTCATGATCAGCGGCCGCTCGGCCAGCCACTGCGGTGTCAGCCGCCGGGGCGCCTTCCACGCCGCTGGAAAAAACGCCACCACCGCCTCGCGCCGCAGCGGCGTCACGTGCACGCCGCGCACCGGCGCCTGCGGCAGCGCCACCACCGCCAGGTCCAGGCTGCCCGCGGCGAGCCGGGCCATGCTCTCGTTGGACGTCAGCACCTGCACGTTCACGTCCACGCCCGGGTACTGCTGGGCCAGGCGCTCCAGCGCGGGCGGCAGCAGGTGCGCGATGGCGCCCGTCGATGCGCCCACGCGCACCCGGCCCGTCTGCCCGGCCAGTTGGCGCCGCACATCCTCCACCGCGTCATCCGCATCGGCCAGCAGCCTGCGGGCGCGCGCGATGAACCCCTCGCCCAGCGCGGTCGGCTGTGCCGGCCCCCGCCCGCGAACGAGCAGTTGCCCGCCCAGGCGCGATTCCAGTTCCGCAATCTGCACCGTCACGGTCGGCGCCGCCAGATGAAGGGCACGCGCCGCGTTCGCCAAAGAGCCCAAGTCGGCAATGGCGACCAGGGTGCGCAGGTGGTCCAGGCTGAGTTCTCGCATGCGCTAAGTTTAGTTTTTATGAATCCGGGGTTGCATATATTTAGCTGGAGCCATCGGCCCTGCCTGCCTACGATCGCGCTCCATGGACCAAAAACTCTTCATCGACGGCGACCAGGGCACCACCGGCCTTGACCTTCAAAACCGGCTGCGTGGCAGCAGCGAATTTCGCATTCGCACCTTGCCCGCCGACTTGCGCAAGAACGCCGCCGCCCGGCGCGAAGCGCTCAACGACTGCGACATCGCCATCCTCTGCCTGCCTGACGCCGCAGCGCGCGATGCGGTCGCGATGATCGAAAACCCCGCGGTGCGCGTCATCGACGCCAGCTCCGCCCACCGCACCAGCCCAGGCTGGGTTTACGGCCTGCCAGAGCTGGACGCCCAGCAAGCCGAACGCATCGCCACCGCAACGCGGGTGACCAACCCCGGCTGCTACCCCACAGCCGCCGTCGCCCTGCTGCGCCCGCTGACCGATGCGGGCCTGCTGCCCGCCGACTACCCGCTGGTCATTCAGGCCGTGTCCGGCTATTCAGGCCAGGGCAGGGCGGGGGCGGAGGCGCACGAGGCCGGCACCGGCGCGCATTCGCTCAAGGTCTATGGCCTGGCCCTGGAACACAAGCACGTGCCCGAAATCGAGGCCTACGCCGGCCTGGCGGCGCGGCCCCTCTTCGTGCCGGCCTATGGCAGCTACCGGCAGGGCATCGTGCTCACTATCGGGTTGCATGCGCGGCTGCTGCCCGCTGAGGCTACGGGCGCACGCATCCATGAATGCCTGGCGGACCGGTACCGCGGTGCGGCGCATGTGCATGTGCATGTGGTGCCGATGTCGGCGGATGCGCCGGTCGTGGAACTGGACCCGCAGGTGCACAACGGATCGAACGACATGAGTCTTGCCGTTTCGTGGAACGAGCGCACGGGGCAGATCGTGTTGAGTGCGGTGTTGGATAACCTGGGGAAGGGGGCTGCTGGGGCGGCGGTGCAGAACTTGAGGTTGATGGTGGAGGGTGTGCGGGCTTGCGACTGACCTGAGTTCGGCGAATGAGGTTTCTGGTTATGAATCGGTTTTGACTCGCGTAGTGGCCGCGTTGTGAAACGCGGCGACGAGGGGCCTGCTGTCATCGGTACGCCAAGCGAGGTACAGCTTGACTCTCAGATTCAGCCAGTTCACGTCACGAAAACTGATGCCGGCGGGTGCGCGGGTTTTCAATGCAGATTGCACCAGCACCACACCAAGGCCTGCGCTCACCAGATACAGAGACGCCAATGGGTCTGAGGTCTCGTACGCAATGTCTGGTGTGAAGCCAGAATCCCGGCACGCCGCGAGCAGCGCTGCCCGAATCGTGTCCGCCGGCTGGCGAGTCACTGCGATCCAGGGCTGGCCGTCCAGCTGTGAAGGATTGATGGTCTTCGAGGCGCACAGCGGATGGCCTTTCGGAATGGCCAATGTCAGCGGCTCGTCCGAAAGCAAGGTTCCGCTCAAACCCGTGTCCCGGTCAGGCATTCGATAGACCAGCCCCACGTCCAGCATGCGGCGTTGCAGGTAGTCGAACTGCGTGGCAGTTCCCAACGCTTGCAGAGACAGCGTCAGCGATGGGCTTGCGGCCTTCAGCGCCCGCACGCTGAGCACAAGACGTTCGCGTGCATAGCGCCTTCGACATAGCCGACGGACAGGCGCCCGGCGTCTCCGGTACGAAGGCGTTTCGCAAACGCCTCTACCCGATTCGCATTGGCCATCAGCGTGTGCGCTTCTCCGAGCAAGTCCCTGCCTTCCTGCGTCAGCCGAATGCGCTTCTTGTTGCGCTCGAACAGCAAGACGCCGAGGTGCTCTTCCAACTGCTTGATTTGCCTGCTGAGCGGAGATTGGGAGATGTGCAGCTTCTCTGCCGCCCGGCCAACGTTCTCCCGTCCCCGCCACGGCGATGAAATACCGAAGTTGACGCAAATCGAGCATGTGTGTCCTTTTGGGTCTCAACTTTCCCACATTTCGTCTTGGACGCCGCAGCGTCCTTCCACGATCCTGACGGTTCCCGATGCCGACAACCGGCCTCTCACCAGCGGATCGACTCCATGCAAATCCTTCACCATGATTCCAGCATCCTTGGCGATGCCTCTGCGTCGCGCACCCTCACTGCCACGGTCGTCTCCGAGCTGACCCGCAGGGCTCCATCTGCCAAGTTGGTGTACCGCGACCTCGTTCAACAGGCCATTCCGCATTTGGACGGCGCCATCGCAGCAGGGTTTCGGTCGCTGCCAAAAACGCCGGGGCTTGCGGCGGCATCGTCGGAGCATGCTCGCTCGGAAGAGCTCGTGGCCGAGTTCCTCGCCAGCGATTTCATCGTGAGGGGGGCACCGATGTACAACTTCACGGTGACCAGCCAACTGAAGGCGTGGATCGACCGCGTCGTTCAACCTGGCAAGACCTTCAAGTACACGCCCGAAGGGCCTGTCGGACCGGCATCGGGCAAGCGCGTCATCGTCGTGACCACGCGGGGCGGCATCTACACCGAAGGACCTTTGGCAGCGCTGGATTTTCAGGAGCCGTATCTCAAGGCGACCCTGGGTTTTCTGGGAATCCGCGATGTCCGGTTCGCCCGTGCCGAAGGCTTGTCGAAAGGCGAAGCGGTATCTACCGGGGCAATGTCAGAAGCACTGGAAGCGGCCCTGGGTGCCGCTCGCACTGTCATCGCCTCTTGACCCAGCTTTACCAAAGACTCAGTCATGCTCTACGTTCTAACGCTCCACTACATTCGACCTCCTGAAGAAATTCAGTTGCACCTTGATTCCCACAGGCAATGGCTCGCGCGCCATATCCGCGCAGGGCGAATCCTGGTGGCAGGCCGAAGCGAGGACCGCACCGGCGGCGTCGTGATCGCTTCCTGCGAAGGCCGTGACGAACTCGATCGAATGATTGCCGACGATTCCTTCGTGATCCACGAATTGGTCCAGGTCTCCGTGCAGAGTTTCGAGCCCGCAGTCTGTGCCCACGGACTGCCGCAGGGATGGGCCAGTAACGCCGCCGTGGTCAAACCGTGAACTCGAGCGCAGGCCCATCGAGGCCGGGGAGGTCGCCCCATGAAGTCTCTGGCCGCATGGTTGGCGGGATGCGCATGTGCGTTCGCGAGCGCGTGTGCATTGACCACTGGAGTCGCAGCGCAGACGATTAAGGCCCCGGCTTTGCCGGGCGTGCGAAACATTGTTCTGGTCCACGGGGCGTTTACCGACTGATCAAGCTGGGCCGAAGTCATGGAGCTCCTGCGACGCAAGGGCTACCACGTCACCGCCGTTCAGAACCCGCTCACTTCATTGGCCGACGACGTGAAGGCCACGCGCCGTGTATTGGCGCGCCAGATCGGGCCCGTGCTGCTGGTCGGGCATTCATGGGCGGGCGCTGTCATCACGGAAGCTGGTAATCAGCCCAACGTGCGCGGGCTCGTCTATGTATCGGCTTTTGCGCCTGACAGCGGCGAGTCGGTCGCTGAGCTTCTCAAGCGACTGAACTCGCCCATGGAGGGACTTTACCCCGACTCGGAGGGCCTCTTATGGCTCGATGATCCGGTGGTTTATGCGAACGTCATGGCAGGCGATGTGCCTGCGAAAAAAGTGCAATCGCTGGCTGCGGCGCAGCAACCCATGGCTGCCAACGCGTTCACAGAGAGGGTCTCGCAGGCTGCGTGGCGAGAAAAGCCGAGTTGGTATTTGGTGACCAACAATGATCGAGCTCTTCCTTCGCACGTTCAGCGGCGGCTGGCGAGCGAAATCCAGGCTGAGACGAAGAGTATTGATTCGAGCCATATGTCGATGGTGTCTCAGCCACGCTTGGTGGCAGATTTATCGAGCACGCGGCTCGATTGGATAGACGGCGAGTGCGGGCCGTGCATTTTTTGAGGCTGTGAATATTGGGATGGGCGTCTCTTGCATAGGCCGAGCGGCGGCTATGGGGCCAGCAGCGGAGGTTGACTCCCGCACACGAAAGACGACTACATGCTGATTTGAGTCACTCGCGGCCGGGCGCCTCGGTGTCCGCAAAGATCGTTACCGGACACTCAACGGCCGGCACCACATACGACCGCTGATCCTCCGTGGCCGGTAATTTTATGAGCGCGGCCGGGATCCGCAGCTTAACGATTGGCTCAGCGCGCGTCTCCCTTTATTGCTAAGACTAGACGACAGCAAGACTTTGGCACGCCCTGACGAAAGGGCTGTCGATTTGGCGGACTGCTTCCGAGACTCGGATTTCAGACTTGAACGCGACCTCAGCGAGGCGCTCTTGTGAGAGGGGCTTTAAGCGGCAAGCCGGTAGGTCGCGTTGCTCTTCTTCTTTTCGATCACACCTTTGGCAACCAAACGGTTCAGCCAGTCACGCGTCTGCATTTGATTGAGATCCAACTCGTCGGCGATCTGAGCGGCCTTCTTGGGTGCGTAAAGTACCTGTCGAATCAACCGTTCAAAGGTCGCGAACATCTCCTGCTCCAAGCCGACTGGCGTACCCGAGGAAGCCTCAACGAATGTCGACTTTGCGGTTGCACTCGCTTGATCTGACGCACCTTCTTCGATTGCGTCTGGGTCACTACGCGGATCTTCAAGAATCGACACTTGGCGCGCTGGATGTAGAACTGCATCCGAAACCCCGCTCGGCGCACCAGCAGCAATCTTGAAGTCAAAATGTTCCTGATAAGCAGGAGCCTGGCTATCGTTTGATCGATTCTCAAATAAAACTTTTAGCGCTTCACTATTCTCCGGCTCTGGCCAGGGCAAGGCTCCTTCTCGGAGCAAAGCGTCTAGGCCAACTGAACGCTTGCCACTTGATCGGATGTAGAGCGGAACGAAACGAAGCTTGCGAAGCTGCTCTATAGCGCCTGCCCACGTCCCACCGCGCTCCAAGTCTGAATTCACGACCAAGCCGACGTCAGCCAACGCGAATATGAACTTGTTGCGTGCGATGGCGTGCCCGACGTTGAAGCCAGCGCTTGGATCGTAGGGCGAGACCAGCAATGTGCGCCTCTCTTGAAGGCCATCTCTGAATCTCCGACTGATTGCCGCCTGCGCCAGTCCTTCGGCCATGACGTTGCAGACTATGCCGCCAAGGGCCTCAGCCCCATCCATCGCAGCACTGTCGACACCCTTAGCGCCTCCGGAAATCAAGCCTCTGCCAGCACTTGCCGCCCTCTCTCCGGCACGCTGGGCATAGCTCAGCATCTCGTCGTCCGCGTCACGGGAACCTACGACAGCCAGGCCGCCATTGTCGACAAGATCCAAATCGCCACAACCGTACATGACGGGCGGCGCTTCGTGCTTAAGGCGTGACTTGACCCGCTTGGGATACCGGGCGTCGGCGCGACTCACCACCCAGATCGAGCGCGCACTCCAGTAATCAAGCGCCTGGGCAAGCTGAAAACCTCTGCCTACCAAGCGAGTCAGCCGTCCTGGTCCGAACAGGTTCTCGGCTTGGCGCAGCGCAGGAGATTGTGGGCGGAGAAGGTCGGAAGGCTGAAAGCCTTCTTGCACTAAGAACCTTGTAAGGTCGCTGTACTCACTTTGCTTCAGCAGTTCCGCACGAGCGCCAACCTTGCCGACCATCAACGGCGCCGTCAAGAGCAAGATTGCTTGGCAGTTTTCGGAAATCTGCAGACTCATTCTTCATTCCCAGTTTTGGCAAGCGCAAGGGGCCACACTTCGCCGCAACCGTTGGAGCGCAGCAGCCAAGCGCCAATCGTGAACGTCCAACCCGAGTTCACGATATCGTCGACCAACAACACCGGACCGACCTTGTCGTCAAAGTCACTGAATTCAAGCGATTGATCCAGGTTCCTTGCCTGTTGGGAGCTATTTTGCATGGACTTCTGAGCTGAGGTGTGCTTCACCTTGGTCAGCGCAGCGTGGAACGGAAGGCCAAGCTCAGCGGCAAGCCGCTTCGCAAAGCTCGGTACGAGACCCGGATTGTTGAGCGACGGGATGCAGGTGACCCATTCCGGAGCTGGTTTAAAAGCAGCCCGGCGCACTAGCTCGGCGCAGGCCTTCACGAGGTCGTCGCCGAATTGCTCGCGTACGTAGCGAGCATCACGGACGATGTCGCCCCACCCCGCCGTACCGTACATCGAGAGCGCGAAACCGTCTCCCGCACGCAGATTCTCAGCGATATTTCCCCGCAGCCCGTATCCGTCCAATCCGCCGTCAGACCACCTCTTGCGCGCCTTGATCGGCAAGCTGGTGTCCTTCATGTACCGTTCCGCCTCCGCAACGAACGCCGGATCGACCGCGGTGGGTAACGGCTGACTGCGCGGCGCCTCAATGGTCATCGCGTCACCATCGAGAGCCGCGACCAAGAACTTCATGTGCCCGTCGGTGAGGGCCATGTACTCCTTCATCTGAGCATGCTCGGTCCGCCGCAGGTCGGTCACCCTTTCGGCCGTTTCCCAGAAGCTACCCGCCAACTTGCTACCTGTGACCTTCCAGCTTGAGTCTTCCTTCACGATCGGCGCGGGGCTTTCGATGGCGAGGGCGGTCAGAGTCTTGTCGATTCGTCCCTTGCTCAAGTTGATGATTTCCTGAAGGGCCGGCACCGAAAGGCCATCGTCCCCTGCCGTATCGAGCGCCTCCATGACCGCGGTCACATCATCCGGCCTTGGAAACGCGCTCTCGATGAAGTAGGTGTTGATGTCCAGCTGGTTCTTGACCGCCAGTACGACTCCGCGAGCATCGTCAATCGCACGCCCTGCGCGACCCACTTGCTGGTAATAGTGAACGACAGAGGACGGCGGCTGGTAGTTGATCACGAAGGTCAGGTCAGGCTTGTCATAGCCCATGCCAAGTGCAGAGGTCGCGACGAGCGCCTTGATCTTGTTCTGCTTGAGCGCCTGCTCGAGACCAGCACGGTCGACTGAATCGCTCGTGTACCCCTGGACCAAAAGTCCGCAGTGCGTGAGCCAACTGACGATGTACTGCACCTGGGCCTTCGTCAGTGCATAAATAATGCCGCTGCCGGGAAGCGCATGGACGGTTTGCGCGAGCCAAGCGAGCCTCTCTGCGTCGCTCGCAAATGTGATCGTCTGAAGAGTGATGGACGGGCGATTCAGTGAGCCGCGTTTCACTTGCAGGTTTGGGCCAAGAATCCGCTCGAGATCGCCTGACACGCGTTCGTTTGCCGTGGCCGTGGTCGCGAGCACCGGCAGGTTGGACGGCAACGTTGAAATGAGCCGCGTGACCAGCTTGTACTCGGGCACGAAATCATGCCCCCAGTCAGAGATGCAATGGGCCTCGTCAACCACGAGCATCGACACGTTGGGAATCTTGGCAAGCAGGCTGGCCTGGAAATCCGCGTTCGCCAGTTGCTTCGGGTGGAACATGAGAACGTCGATCTTTCCAGCCTCGATCTTTTTGGCGATCTCCGCCCACTCCATCCGGTTGGTCGAGTTGACTGCCCTGGCCGTCACCTGCATGCGCTCGGCCGCCATCTCCTGATCCCGCATCAGAGCGAGCAAGGGTGATACCAAGAGGGTTGGCCCACCTCCTTGTTCGCGAATCAGTTTTGCCGCGATGAAATAAACGAAGCTTTTGCCCCAACCCGTCTTTTGAATGACTAGGAGGCGCCCTTCCGCGCCCGTAACGAGGTGACGAATCGCATCTTCCTGCGAGTCGCGGAAGGTGGCGTCAGGATTGCCACTGCCTTCTCGGAGGATCTGTAGGGCGCGAGCTTGGTTGTATTTCATGAAACTCCCTTGAATATTTGTGATGCTATTAATTTGACGGGTCACGACGAACTGGACGCTCGCCCGACAACCCGAGAATAAGTGATTGCATCGACTCCCTGGCGGAGCTTGCCCTAGACCTCAGATATAAATGGAAACCTGCTGACATCATCCGGTGCGCACCGATCTCTGACCGTGCTGCCCATCGGCAACCGACGCGTCGAGATCGAGGCCTACCGCGCCCTGCAGGTGGGCCTCACCGGCAGCACAGCGGTGCGCTAAGCAAAAGCCTTGGCCTCGCGGCGCGAGCGAAACCATTCGACGGACAGGAATATCGCTCGCCGAAGACAGCTTCTGGTCGAGAAGTAAACGGTATCCACACCGTGGCCGATCAACAGCATTCGCTGCAAAGCTGCCTGCCAAAAGACAACTACAAGCGACCGCTTCGAGCACAAAGCCGCCGTCAATTCACTCCCCCACCCTCGAAGGCGTCCCACCCCGCCCAAACTGCTTCCAAGCCCTCCTCAACTGCGTATCCGAACTGAACCCCGCCATCTCCGCCGCCTCCGTCACATTCCGCCCCGCGCGCAGCGCGGCCTCGGCGGTGGCCAGGCGAATCCGGCGCAGGTATTGCAGTGGCGCAATCCCCGCGTGGTCCAGAAAAAGCCGGGTCAGGTGGCGAGGCGATGCGTGGGCCACTTCGGCCATTGCGGGCACGCTCCAATCCGCCTGGGGCTGCTGGGCGACGGCGTCCTGCACGCGGTGCAGGGCGCCGTGCAGGTGGTTGCGGTGGTGCAGGAAGGGCGACATTTCCGGGTCGTGCGGGCCGCGGCGCAGGGCGACCACCATGGTCTGCGCCACTTCGGCGGCGATGGCGGGGCCGCACACGTCGGCGATGCGGTGCAGCACCAGGTCGATGCCGGTGGTCACGCCCGCGCTGGTGTGCAGGGCGCCGTCGGCCACGAAGACGCGGTTGGCGACGACGTCGCAGCGCGGCTCCACTTCGGCCAGTTCGGCCAGGTGCTGGTGGTGCGTGGTGGCGCGGCGGCCGGCCAGCAGGCCGGCGTGCGCGGCCAGCACGGCGCCGGCGCACACGGTGACCAGTTCCAGCCGCCCGGCAGACAGGCGCAGGCCGCGCAGCCAGTGCAGCAGTTCGCGCGCTTCGCTGCGCTGCACGTCGATGCGCTGGCCCGGCAGGCCGACGAGCACCACCCACGCGGGCTGCGGCAGCGTGGCGGGCAGCGGCGCCAAGCCGGCCAGCGCCACGCCGACGGAGGTGACCGATTCCGGCGCCGGGTTGACGAAGTGCAGCACGAAAGCCGGCGGCGCGCCGCGCGCCTGCAGCACCTGGTTGGCGATGCGCAGGGCCTCGGCGGGGCCGGCCCAGTCCAGCACCAGGCTGCCGGGCAGCAGCGCGAAATAGACGTGAATGGGGGCGGCGGTCACGGCATCTGCGACTGAAGGGGAGGCCGCGGCCGCGGCTGTGGCTGCGGTGTTGCCACTGCTGCTGCGGTTGCTTCGGCCACCGCTGTCGCCGGCGCTGCCGCTACTTGCGCCGCTGCTGCTTTTGCTGCCGCTGCCACTGCCGCTCATCGCTGCGCGGGCGGGATGTGGCGCAGGGTTTCGGCGAAGGCGGCGTGCACGGCCGGGTCCACGGGGCGGTGGCGCACGGTGGTGCTGGCAGGGTCGGCGCCCAGATAGTTGTTGCCCTTGTGGTTGTGGGCGGGGCGGATGGGGCGGGGCGCAAAGCCGCCGCCGCAGTTGGGGCAGACGTTGCCGAGCACGCTGTCCACGCAACTAGCGCAGAAGGTGCATTCGAAGCTGCAGATGCGGGCGTCGGGCGAGGCGGGCGGCAGGGCGGTGTTGCAGTGCTCGCAGGTGGGGCGCAGTTCCAGCATGGCGGCGTTCTTTCTTGAAGTGGCGGGCGGTGGATGAATGAAAAGGATAGGCAGTGAAAGCGAGGGGTGCAGCGCGCGCGATGTGGGCCGGGTGGCTGCGCGGCGCCCGTTCAGGCCGCGGCGGCGTCCACCCGCGCCAGCGCCTGGGCGGCGGTGCACACGGTGGCGAAGCGGTCCTGCAGCACGGTGGCGGTGCGTGCGCGGATGTCGGCGGCGGTCAGCGGGCGGCCGTCGGGCTGCACCATGTCCCAGGTCAGGGTGGCGTCGAGGGCGTAGTCCACTTCCCAGCCCAGGTCGGAGGCGTGGCGGGTGGTGGTCTCGCAGCATTGCTCGGTGCGGATGCCGCTCACGATCAGGCGCTGGATGCCGTTTTGCGTCAGCCAGACGTCGAGGCCGGTGCCCACCAGTGCGCTGTGGCGCGCTTTGGTGAAGGTGGCGGCGGGCTCGAAGGCGGCAAGGCCCGCCAGAGGGCGCACGTGGCCGGATTCGATGGCGAAGGGGTTGCCGGCTTCGGCGGGGCCGTCGCTGTGCAGCACGCGCAGCACGGGCACGCCCCGGGCCACGCAGCCTTCGATGAGGGCGTTCTGCACGGCCAGGTAGGGCGGCAGGCTCTCGTCGGTGAAGTAGGGGCGGTGGCGGAACGATTCCTGCACGTCGATCACTATCAGACAGGTTTTCACGGAAAGTGCCTTTGGAAGGGTGGGAGTATGACCGTGATTTTGATTGCGCTGGCGGGCAGCGTCCGGCCGGCGGCGGACAGAAACCGATCATTTCAGGACATGATTTGTCCAGTGGCGGGCGGGTGTTTGACAGTTGCTTGACAGGTGGAGAGTGGCGGGTTTGTAGGGCATCTCCGCCAATTCCACCGCAGCCGGGCTCGAAAAATGCTGCAGTGCAGCAAAACTGGTATGGTGAACCCGCTACCCCGCCGATTGGACGACCGCTCATGCCCCGCAGCTCCCGACTGTTCTCCCTGTCCTTGTTCACCCGGGCCTACCAGCGCAACCTGAAGGCGCTGGCCCGCGCCACGCGCCCCGCGCGGGTGAAGGCGGCGGCCAAGCCGCTGCTGACGCTGGTGAACGCCGCCACGCCCAAGGCCCGCGCACCGCGCAAGGTGCCGCCCGGCGCGGGCGAGTGGATCGGCGGCATCGCCCCCGGGCCTGCGGGCGCCCGGCGGTTCCATTTGCACATTCCCCCCGGCCTCGCCCTGGGCGAGGGCGAAAAACTCCCCCTCCTGGTGATGCTGCACGGCTGCGGGCAGACGGGCGCCGACCTGGCCGCCAGTTCGCGCATGAACCGGATCGCCGCGCGCGAGCGGTTTCTGGTGCTTTACCCCGAGCAGGAACGCATCGCCAACGCGCAGGGCTGCTGGAACTGGTTTTCTCACCGCAACGGCAAGGCCCACGCCGAAGCGGCCACGCTGATGGCCGCCGTGGACCAGATCGCGCGGCGCCACCCGGTCGATCTCACGCGGGTGGCGGTGGCCGGGCTGTCGGCCGGGGCCTGCATGGCGGTGCTGCTGGCGGCGCGTTACCCCGAGCGGTTTTGCGCGGTAGCCATGCATTCGGGCGTGGCGCCGGGCACGGCGGAATCGTCCGCGCAGGCCATGGCGGCCATGGGCGGGCGGCGCGAGGCGCTGTTGCCGGTGCCTGCGCCGCCGGTGCTGGGCACAGGCCCGGCGCCGGCCGAGGGGCCGATGCCGCTGCCCGCGCTGCTGGTGCTGCACGGCGATGCCGATGGCGTGGTGTCGCCCCGCAATGCCTGCGCGACCGCCGAGCTGTGGGCGCAGGCGCTGGGCGCCAAGGCCGGTGCCGCCCGCATGCAGCAGCGCGGCAAGCGGCACGCCACGCGCCTGACCGAGTTCAAACGGCAGGGCCGCACGGTGGTCGCCCTGCGTGAGATTCAGGGCCTGGGCCACGCCTGGAGCGGCGGCACCCCGAGCCTGCCCTACAGCGATCCCGAGGGGCCGGATGCCTCCGCGCTGATCTGGGCGTTCGTGGCGCGGCAGTTTCCGCCGGCGCCATGAGGGTTCAAGGGTAAAAAGAGGCCACCGCCCTAGAGAACCATGCGCTGGGCGCTATTAAAGGCATAGCAAATCGCGTGTCTTGGACACCCCGGCCTGGGCAGTGCCACCGCAGCGGGCGCTGGCGTCAGTTCAATGCACGGAGGGCTGGCCCCGGCCGGCGCAGCGCAGCCTGCCCCGTGCCTTGCCCCGAACCTTCCGAGCCTTTCGATCCATCCACGGCCGGGTGCAGGTGAAAGGCCGCCACCACCTGCTTGAGCTCGTTGGCCTGCTGCTGCAGCGAGGCGGCAGCGGCGGTGGCCTGCTCGACGAGGGCGGCGTTTTGCTGCGTGCCCTGGTCCATCTGCGAGATGGCTTCGTTGATCTGCTCGATGCCGTCGGTCTGCTCGCGGCTGGCCTGGCTGATGTCTTCGATCACGGCAGACACGCGCAGCACGCTGTCCACCAGGTTTTGCATGGTCGTGCCGGCTTCCTGGGCCAACTGGGTGCCGGCCTTCACCTGCTCGGCGGAGTGGCCGATCAGCGCCTTGATCTCCTTGGCCGCCTCGGACGAGCGCTGCGCCAGGCTGCGCACTTCGGTGGCCACCACCGCGAAGCCACGGCCTTGTTCGCCAGCCCGAGCCGCCTCGACCGCTGCGTTCAGGGCGAGGATGTTGGTCTGGAACGCGATGCCTTCGATCACCCCGGTGATTTCTGACACCTTGCGCGACGACGCATCGATGGAGCCCATGGTCTGCACCACCTTGTCCACCACGGTGCCGCCCTGGCGGGCCACGTCGGACGCCGATTGCGCCAGCACGCTGGCCTGCCGGGCGTTGTCGGCGTTCTGCTTCACGTTGGAGGTCATCTCCTCCATCGAGGCGGCGGTCTGCTCCAGCGCGCTGGCCTGCGATTCGGTGCGGGCCGACAGGTCGTGGTTGCCGGCCGCGATCTGCTGCGAGGCGCCCGCGATGTGCTCGGTGCCGTCTCGCACGCGCTGCACGATGCGGTGCAGGCTGTCGCGCATGGCCTGCATGTCCAGCAGCAGGCTGGAGCGGTCGCCCTGGCGGGTGTCCACCGCCACCGACAGATCGCCCTCCGAAATGCTGCGGGCGATGGTGCGGGCGTACCCGGGCTCGCCGCCCAGTTGGCGCAGCAGGTTGCGCGATATCAGGGTGCCGATCACCAGCAGCGCGGCCCCCAGCAGTGCGGCCACGAGGCCGAACCCCAGGGCGCGCTGCCAGATCGCGGCGTTGACCGTGTCGATATACACGCCCGATCCGATCACCCAGCCCCAGGGCGCGAAGCCCTTGACGTACGACGTCTTCTCGACCGGCGCTTCGCTGCCGGGCTTGGGCCACAGGTAGGGCACGAAGCCCGCACCGCTGGCCTGCACGGTGCGCACGAACTCCATGAACAGAGGCTTGCCGTTGGGGTCCTTGTTGTCGGTCAGGTCCTTGCCGTTCAGCTCGGGGCGCACCGGGTGCATGACCATGCGCGGGTGCATGTCGTTGATCCAGACGTATTCGTTGCCGCTGTAGCGCAGGGCCTGGATGGCGGCGGCCGCGCGCTTGCGGGCCTCTTCATCGGACAGCCCGCCCTTGGTGCTCAGGTCATGAAAATGCGTGGCGATGCCGTGCGCCGCCTCGACCACCTGGCGCACGCCGGTCTGGCGCTCTTGCAGGATGAGCTGTCGCTCGGAGACCAGGAACCACGCCGTCATCACCGCGATGCCGAGAATGGCGCTCAGCACGAGGAGGGCCAGTTTTCTTGCGATGGTCATGGGAACCCTTCGAGGCAGGCGATTGGGGCCGTGGGCGCTGCACGCCGTCCCACGGGGCTGCGTGGCGCACCGGGCCAGCGTAATGCTTGAGTGAAAGGCGCCGGCTCGGCACAAACCCGTGGGGCGGGTTTGTGCCATGGGCTTTGCGTGGCTGTGGTGCCGGGCCGCGATGAAGGCGCGGGTGGCGGGGCGGGGCCCGGCTGCCGGGCGCCGGCCCGCGCTGGCTGGACGAACTGCGTGGACGAGGTGCCTGGATGGGCTGACTAGACGAGCTGCGCGGCCTGCAGTTCTTTCTTGAGGTACGCGTAGAACAGCGGCGCCGCCACCAGCCCGGCGGGGCCGAACACGGCCTCGGCCACGAACATCACCGCCAGCAGTTCCCACACGCCCATGTGTGTGCGCTGGCCCACCACCTTGGCGTTGATGACGTATTCGGCCTTGTGGATCAGGATCAGGAAGACCAGGCACGCAATGGCCGCCGCGGGCGACACCGACAGCCCGACGATGGTGATGACCGCGTTGCACAGCAGGTTGCCCACGATGGGCACCAGCCCGGCCAGAAAGGTGAGCGTGATCAGCGCGGGCGTGTAGGGCAGTTGCATGCCCCACAGCGGCAGCACGCCGAGCAGGAAGATGGCGGTGAGCAGCGTGTTGAAGGCGGCGATCCAGAACTGCGCCGCCACGATCTGCCGGAACGCCTCGCCGAAGAACGTGATGCGCGTGGCCAGGGCCTGGGCCAGCGGGCCGCGCGTGCCGCCCAGGGTGCGCACGGCCGCCAGCGCGCCGATCAGCAGGCCCACGTAGGCGTGCAGCAGGCCGCTGAGCCAGGCCCGCCCCGCCATGGCAAGCGCGCCGGCCTTGGCGCCCAGGTAGCCGGCGATGGTGCGCTGGATCTCGACGGCGCCCTCGGGCAGGTGGGAGGCGATGTCGGGCGGCAGTTTGAGGCGCAGCTCCAGCACCGTGCGGGCCAGAAAATCGAGCAGCTCGCGGTATTGCTGCGGCGCCTCGACGATGTAGCTGCGCGAGTGCGACGCCGCCAGCACGATCAGTGACAGCGGCGCCAGCATGACCACGGCCGCGGCGATCGCCTGGCCCGCCGTGGCGCCGCCGCCCGGCCGCTGGACCACGGCGCGCCCGGGCGGCCAGGCCAGCCGGGGCGCCAGCCACCGCGTGAGCAGAAAACCCAGGCAGGCGCACAGCAGGCCGGGCAGCAGGCCCTGCCACATCACCAGCAGCAGCGCGCAGGCCATGAGCACGTAACTGGCGGTGACCACGCCGCGGTGTCTGCCGAACGCGCGGGTGGCGTCGGCAAGGGGAACGGGAGGGGGAACGGGAAGGGGAGGGGGCGGCGTGCTGGCCGGCACGCCAGGGGATGCGCTGGCCGCAGCGCCCACCGGCTCGGTGGCCGGAGGAACCGGGGACGCCGCACGCGCGGGGCCGGCGGCGGAGGGCGGGACGTCGTGCGGCGCGAGCGGCTCCATCATGGGCGGCGGATGCGGCGGGGTGCAGCGGGTGGCGGGGGCGTCAGCCCACGACCACGGCGGCGCCGTCGCCGCGCTCGGCAATGGTGCCGATCGTGTAGACCGTCTCGCCCAGCGAGCGCAGCGTGGCCGCCGTGGCTTCGGCCTGAGCGGCCGACACCACCACCACCATGCCGATGCCGTTGTTGAAGGTGCGGTTCATCTCGATGTCGTCGATGCCGGCGGTCTTTTGCAGCCAGGCGAACAGCTCGGTCTGCGGCCAGCTGCCGGCCTTCAGGTGCGCTGCCAGGCCGTCGGGCAGGACGCGGGGAATGTTCTCCAGCAGGCCGCCGCCGGTGATGTGGGCCAGGGCCTTGATGCCGCCGGCCGACGCCGCATCTTGCGGGGCGGGGTACTGGGCCAGCGCGGCCAGCACGTTCTTCACGTACAGGCGGGTGGGTTCCATGATGGCCTGCTTGAAGGGCTTGCCGTCCAGCGTGGCGGGGGCCGAGTCGCCGGCCCGCTCGATGCACTTGCGCACCAGGCTGAAGCCGTTGGAATGCACGCCGGCCGAGGCCAGGCCCAGCACCACGTCGCCGGCCGCCACGGTCTTGCCGGTGAGGATCTTCGATTTTTCGACGGCGCCGACGGCAAAGCCGGCCAGGTCGTATTCGCCGGCGGGGTACATGCCGGGCATTTCAGCCGTTTCGCCGCCGATCAGGGCGCAGCCCGACAGTTCGCAGCCCCGGGCGATGCCGCCCACCACGGCCGCGGCCGTGTCCACGTCGAGCTTGCCGCAGGCGAAGTAGTCCAGAAAGAACAGCGGCTCGGCGCCCTGCACCAGCACGTCGTTCACGCTCATGGCCACCAGGTCGATGCCCACGGTGTCGTGCATGTTCCATTCGAACGCCAGCTTGAGCTTGGTGCCCACGCCGTCGGTGCCGCTCACCAGCACGGGTTCCTGGTAGCGCTTGGGCACCTCGAACAGGGCGCCGAAACCGCCGATGCCGGCCAGCACGCCCTCGCGCATGGTCTTCTTGGCGAGCGGCTTGATGCGCTCGACCAGCGCGTCGCCGGCATCGATGTCGACGCCAGCGTCTTTGTAGGAGATGGGGGTGGTGGGGGCGGAAGAGCTCATGGAAGGGTTCGTGAGTGCTGGTGGGCCCGCGCGGCGGGCTGAAGCGGCGGATTTTAAGGGCCCCGCCCGGCCGCCCCGCCAATACCCCCGCTGGGCCGGCGGATGGCCCCGGCTGCGGGTGTCCCGTGGCGGCTGTCCGGCAGGTGTGCGGCGCCATGGCCGGCGGGGTGGCTGCGGCAGACTAAAATTCGCGGCAGTGCGCCTCGGGCGCCGGGGCCACGCCCCCTGTTCTCCGCCTTCAGCCCCTGGTTTCCGCTAGCCCGTTATTCCTTCTTTCTTCATGCCGCCTCGCTCCCTCCTGCTGCCCGCCGCTTCGCACCGCGCCCATCGCCGGTGCGTGCCGTGCATTCGGGGCGTGCGCGGCGCCGCGCCGGGGCGGCCGGCATGAAGCAGCTGGCACTCGACATCGGCCTGGCCACGGGGCCCACGCTCTCCCGTTTCTTCGCCGGCACCAACGAGGCCGCACTGCAGCACCTGCGCCTGGCCGTGGGCGAAGGCACCACCGAAGTGCTGCGCTCGCCGGTGCCCACCTACCTCTGGGGCGAATCGGGCAGCGGCAAGACCCACCTGCTGGAAGCCGTGCGCGAGGCGCTGCGCGAGCAGGGCGCCTCGGTCGGCTGGCTCGATGCCTCGGTGGCCGAGCCCACCGCGTTCGACGACCGCTGGTCCGCCGTGCTGCTGGACGAAGTGCATCTGTACAACACCGCCCAGCAGGCCGCGGCGTTCAACTGGTTCGTCAACGCCATCAGTCCCGCCGTGGGCGAGCCCCGCTGGGTGCTGGCCACCGGCCAGACGCCCCCCGCCGACCTGCCGCTGCGCGACGACCTGCGCAGCCGCCTGGGCTGGGGCCACATCTTTCAGTTGCACCTGCTGGGCGAGGCCGAGCGCCGCGCCGTGCTGCGCCAGGAGGCCGACGCACGCGGCATCTTCCTGGGCGACGACGTGATGGATTACATGCTCAAGCGCTTCTCGCGCGACCTGGGCAGCCTCATGCAGTTGCTGGACCAGCTCGACAGCTTCGCCCTGCGCACCCAGCGCGCCATCACCATTCCCTTGCTCCGGGCCATGCTGGAGTCCGAATAGCAGCGCGCGCTGCCGGCCTTCGCTCCGACCCTTCCGAACCCTTCACGCATGAACCCTGAACCCCCGGCGCAACGCCCTCGGCTGGCCCTGTTCGATCTCGATCACACGCTGCTGCCGCTCGACTCCGACTACGAATGGGGCGAGTTCACCATTCGCATCGGCTGGAACGATCCGGTCGAGTTCGGCCGCCGCAACGACGAGTTCTATGCCCACTACCAGGCCGGCACGCTGAACGTGCACGACTACGTGCGCTTCGCCATCGACGCGGTGCGCCAGCGCGGCCCGGAAGCCGCTGCCACCGCGCACGCGCAGTTCATGCGCGAGGTGATCGAGCCAGCCATCCACCCGCAGGCGCTGCAACTGGTGCAACAGCACCAGGCCGCGGGCGACCAAGTGGTGATCATCACCGCGACCAACGAGTTCGTGACCGGCCCCATCGCCCGGGCGCTGGGCGTGAACGAACTGCTCTCCATGGGCCTTGCGCGCGATGCGCAGGGCTGGTACACCGGCGCCATCGAGGGCACGCCGACCATGCGCGAGGGCAAGGTCCGGCGCATGGAAGAATGGCTGGCCGCACGCGGCCTGGCCTGGAGCGGCGTGGAGAGCACCTTCTACAGCGACTCCATGAACGACGTGCCGCTGCTCGAAACCGTCAACCACCCGGTGGCCACCAACCCCGACCCCCGCCTGCGGGCGCTCGCGCAGCAGCGTGGCTGGCGCATATTGGATCTCTTTCCCACCCAACCATGATCAAGACGTTCATCGACAAACTGCTGGGCAAGGGCGCCGCTGGCGCCGGTCGCGGCAAGAACCGCTTCGGCAAGCGCGAGGAAGTGCCCGCCTCGGTGCACGGCATCGACCCCGAACTGGTGGACCGCCGCGCGGCCGACGTCGTGCGCACGCTCAAGGCCGCGGGCTTCGAGGCCTACATCGTCGGCGGCGCGGTGCGCGACCTGCTGCTGGGTCTGCGGCCCAAGGATTTCGACGTGGCCACCAACGCCACGCCCGAGCAGGTCAAGGGCCTGTTCCGGCGCGCGTTCATCATCGGCAAGCGCTTTCGCATCGTGCACGTGGTGCACGGCCGGGGCCGCGAGCACGAGGTGATCGAGGTCTCGACCTTCCGCGCCTACCTGGACAACACCGCCATCGAGCAGCAGGTGAGCGGCAACGAAAAGACGAGCAAGCAGCAACTGGTGGGCATGCAGCATGCCGTGGATGCCAGCGGCCGCGTGCTGCGCGACAACGTGTGGGGCCCGCAGGACGAAGACGCCACGCGCCGCGACTTCACCGTGAACGCCATGTACTACGACCCTGAAACCCAGGTCGTGGTGGACTACCACAAGGGCATTCAGGACGCGAAGAAAAAGCTGTTGCGCATGATCGGCGACCCGGCCACGCGCTACCGCGAAGACCCGGTGCGCATCATCCGCGCCGTGCGTTTCTCGGCCAAGCTGGCGGGCCTGGGCTTCACCATCGAGCCGAAGACGGCCGGCCCGCTGATCGAATCGCAGACCTTGCTGGCCGACGTGCCGCAAAGCCGCATGTTCGACGAAATGCTCAAGCTGCTGCAGACGGGCCACGCCATGGCCACCATCGCGCAGCTGAAGAAGCTGGGCATGACGACCGGCATCTACCCGCTGCTGGACGTAGTGGTCGAGCGGGCCGACACCTCGTTCGTGAGCGCCGCGCTGGCCGACACCGACCGCCGCGTGGGTGAGGGCAAGCCCGTGGCACCGAGCTTTTTGCTGGCCTGCGTGCTGTGGCAGGACGTGAAGACCGGCTGGGACCGCCGCATCGCCCAGCGCGAGCAGCCGTTCCCCGCGCTGCAGGATGCGATCGACGAAGTGTTCGAGCGGCGCATCGGCGACGTGTCGGGCCGCGGCAAGCTGGCCGCCGACATGCGCGAGATCTGGGTCATGCAGCCGCGCTTTGACAAGCGCGTGGGCTCCACGCCTTACAGCATGGTGGCCCAGGCGCGCTTTCGGGCCGGCTTCGACTTCATGCGACTGCGCGCCGACGTGGGCGAGGTCGAGGAAGCGCTGGCCGAGTGGTGGCAAGAGTTCCAGCACGCCGACGACCTGCGCCGCGACGACATGATCGACCAGGCGCGCGAAGAGCAGAAGACCCGCCAGCGCAAGGCCCAGCCGGTCGTGCGCCGCGTGCCACGGCCCGCCGATGCGGACGGTGGCGCCGCTGCATCCAATGAACCGCGCGCAGCGGCGGCCTCGCCATCCTCGTCTTCGTCCTCGTCGTCTGAAGACCACGAACACGACGGCGGCGAAGAAACCGCGGGCGACGGCGCTGCCCCGAAGAAGCGCCGCCGTCGCCGCCGCAAGCCCGCTGGCGGCGGTGGTGGTGCCGGTGGTGAAGGCGCCGCACCGGCACCTTCGTCCGGCCACCCGAACGACTGACCCCGGGTGCGGGAGCGCGCACCGTGACGGCGACGCTGCCAGGGTCGGTGCCGGTGCCGGCATGGATCGGGCTGGGGGCCAACCTGGGCGATGCGCGAGGGGCGCTGCTCGGCGCGCTCGGCGCCATGGCCCGCTGGCCGGACACCCGCGTGGTGCGGGTGTCGTCGCTGTATCGCAGCGCACCGGTGGATGCCGGCGGCCCCGACTACCTGAATGCCGTGGCCGAACTGGCCACGCCCTGGCCCGCGATCGACCTGCTGCGGGCCCTGCAGGCCATCGAGCAGGCGGCTGGCCGCGAGCGCCCTTACCGCAATGCGCCGCGCACGCTGGACCTGGACGTGCTGCTCTACGGCGACGAGCGCATCGACACCCCTGAACTGACGGTGCCCCATCCGCGCATGCAAGAGCGCGCCTTCGTACTGCGGCCCCTGGCCGAGATCGCGCCAGGCCGCGTCGATGCGGCCCGCCTGGCCGCTGTGCAATCGCAGCGCATCGAGCGGCTCGGCGCTTTCTGGCCCTGAGGTGGCTGGCCCGGCCGCTCAGGCGGCCTGGCGCCCGCGCTGGTTGGAGCTGAACACGTTGTCCTTGGGCAGGGCCTGGCCCGCCTGCACCGCAGCCACCCAGTCGCTGGTGGGCGCCACGGCGGCGAAGTTGCTGTGGAACACCACGCTGAACACACGGTGGATCTCTTCGGCACTCACGCGGCCCGCGGCGTTGGCGTAGGGCAGGGCGCCGCTGGCGTCGCTCAGAAACTCCACCTCCAGGCCGCGATGGGCCGCTTCGAAGATCGTGCTGGCGTCGCAGTTGTGCGTCATGTAGCCCACGATGGTGAGCGTGTCGATGCCGCGGGCTGACAGCCAGTCGGCCAGGTCGGTGCCGGCGAAGACGCTCGCGAGCGTTTTCTCGATGCGATGGTCGGCCGGGCGGCGCGCCACTTCGGGGTGCAGTTGCCAGCGATCGGTGGCCTTGTCGAACACGGGCGAGCCGGCCGGCGCGGTGTGCTGCACCACGACCACCGGCAGGCCGGTGGCGTGGGCCGCGTCCATGGCCCGCGCGATGTTGGGCAGCGTGTCGGCGACGGGCGGGTGCTCGATGGGCAGGTTGCCCCCGGGGAAGTATTCGTTTTGTACGTCGATGACGACGAGCGCGCGGCGGGGTGTGGAGGTAGAGGTCATGGCTGAAGTCCTTGGTGATGACGGTTGCGAACGTTGCGGAAGGGAATGGCTGGATTGTTCGCCCTCTGCCTTGCCACCGAAAGTGGCTTGAATGACATCGATCGATAGAATCGAGCCATCATGAAAAGCACCGACCACTCATCGCCCACGCCTACGCCTACGCCCACGCCAGAAACCGTTGCCGTCGTCGCCTTCGACGGCATCAGCCCGTTTCATCTCTCGGTGCCTTGCCTGGTGTTCGGCGAAGACCGCACGGCGCAGGGCGCGGCGCGCTACCGGGTGGTGGTGTGCGCGGTGGAGCCCGGCCCGTTGCGCACCTCGGCTGGTTTCGGCATCGACGTGCGCCGGGGCCTGGCGGCGCTGCGGCGTGCGCACACCATCGTCGTGCCGTCGTGGCATGAAGACCTGGCCCCTGTGCCGCCCGCACTGCTGGCCGCGCTGCGCGCCGCGCACCGCCGGGGCGCCCGCATCGTGGGCCTGTGCCTGGGAGCGTTCGTGCTGGCCGAAGCGGGGCTGCTCGATGGCCGGGCGGCGACCACGCACTGGGTGCTGGCGGCGGAGTTCGCACGGCGCTACCCGCAGGTGTCGCTGCGGCCCGAGGTGCTGTATGTGGAAGACGGATTGGTGCTCACCTCGGCCGGCACCGCGGCGGGCATCGATTGCTGCCTGCACCTGCTGCGCCAGCAGCACGGTGCCGAAGCGGCCAATCACGCGGCGCGCCGCATGGTGGTGGCGCCGCACCGCCAGGGCGGGCAGGCTCAGTACATCCAGCAGCCGGTGGCGCCATCGGTGCGGGGGGATCGGCTGGCGCCGCTGCTGCAGTGGCTGGGCGAGCATCTGCACGAAACCCACACGCTGGAGGCGCTGGCCGAGCGGGCCGTGATGAGCCCGCGCACCTTCACGCGGCGTTTTCGGCTGTCCACCGGAACGACGGTCGGGCAATGGCTGCAGAACCAGCGCATCGCGCTGGCGCAGCGCCTGCTGGAGGGGGGCGACCAGTCCATCGAGGCCGTGGCCGCCGAATCGGGCTTCGGCTCCGCCGTGTCGCTGCGGCAGCATTTCTCCGCCGCGGTGGGCATTGCGCCCTCCGCTTACCGGCGGCAGTTCAACGCGGTCGGTTGAATCGAAGTGCTATAAAAAATATAGCTAACCACCCTAGGGGAATATGCGCTGGCGGCCATTTTCATGCAAATGCCGGATGGGCCGCTGGCAGGGGCTGTCAGCCGACGCTGCAGCCCCCGGATGGGTCAGTCGACCTTGGCGCCTGAGGCCTTCACCACTTGCTGGTACTTGGCGCGCTCGGATGCCATGAACGCATCGAACTGCTCCGGCGTGGTGGCCACGGGCTCGGCCATCAGGGCGGCGAAACGCGTCTTGGTTTCGGGCGCGTTGAGCGCTGCCACGAAAGCCTTGTTCAGCTTGGCGATGACGGGCTTGGGCGTGCCGGCCGGTGCCACCAGGCCCCACCACGTCTCGATCGAAAAGCCCTTGAAGGTGTTCGACAGCGGTGGCACCCCCGGCAGGGCGGCGCTGGCCTGCGGCGACGTCACGGCCAGGGCCTTCAGCTTGCCGGAGCGGATGTTGGGCGCCGCGGCTGCGAGGTTGTCGATGTTGAAATCCACTTCGCCCGCCAGCAGGGCCAGCTGCGCCGGGCTGGCGCCGCGGTAGGGGATGTGCAGCGCGAAGATGCCGGCGCGCTGCTTGAACATTTCGCCCGCCAGGTGGCCGGCGCTGCCGTTGCCGCCGCTGCCGTAGTTCAGCTTGGCGGGGTTGGCCTTGGCGTAGGCGATCAGGTCGGCCACGGTGTTGATCTTCAGTTCCTCGGCCTTGGCCGAGTTGATGACCAGCACGTTGGGCACGCTCACCATCTGCGTGATGCCGGCGAAATCCTTGGCCGCGTCGTAGGGCATGCGGCTGTAGAGCCAGGGGTTCACGGCGTGCGTGGCCGTGGCGGCCAGGCCGATGGTCAGGCCGTCGGGTGCCGCCTTGGCGATGGCGTCGGCGCCGATGTTGCCGCCCGCGCCCGCCTTGTTGTCGATGATCACCGTGCCCAGCGTGTCGCGCACCCGTTCGGCCAGCGCGCGGGACGTGACGTCCAGCGGGCCGCCCGGCGCGTACGGCACGATCAGGCGGATCGGGCCGTCCTGCGCGTGGCTCAAGGGGGATGCAAACGCCGAGGCGAGGACGGCGGCCGAGAGGAGGAGGTTTCTGCGGTTCATGCGGTGATTGTGCAAAAAAACGGAAGGGTTGCGATGCAGCAGTTTGCTGCCACGTCCTACAGCGCCCGCAAAGGGGCATTTTTATAAACGTTCAAGACGTTTCCAGTTTGCATCCCTTTGCACCCCATCGACGCCCGCCGAGCTGGCGGAAGAAGGACTTTCCATGCCGCAGGCTTTTACCGAAACCAACGACACCGTGGCCACCTCGCGCTACGCCGATTGCATTCGCGCATGCAACGAATGCGCCGATGCCTGCGATTACTGCGCTGCCTCGTGCCTGCGCGAGCCCGAGCCCCGCTACATGGTCCAGTGCATCGCCATGGACATGGACTGCGCCGCGCTGTGCCGCGTGGCTGCCAGCGCCATGTCGCGCGAGAGCGCCCACGCGCACGAGATCTGCGCCCTGTGCGCCCGCCTTTGCGACAGCTGCGCCAACGAATGCGCCCGGCACGACATGGCCCACTGCCGTGCCTGCGCCGCCGCGTGCCGGCGTTGCGCGGAAATGTGCCGGGCCATGTCGCACTGAGCCGCTCTTACCTGTTGTTACTTCTGCGATACCGGCCGGACGCGCTGCGGCAAGGTGCGAGGCGTTGAATGGAACCCACGGACCCGATCAAGGAGCCACCATGTTGTCCATCCGCTTTTTCACCATCGCTGCCGCATCGGCGGCCGCCAGTTTGCTCACCGGCTGCGTCGTGGCCCCTGTCGGGGGTTACTACGCAGGCTCTGGCTATTACGGCGGGCAGGGCTATTACCAGACCGAATCCGTCTATGTGGCCCCGCCGCCAGTGGTTGTGGCGCCCACCATCGGGTTCTTCGGCGTCTATGGCCGCGGTGGCTACGGGCGCGGCTATGGGGGCGGTTACTACGGCCGTCCGGGCTGGCGCCGTTGATCTATCCGGTGCTGGATCAGCGGCACGTTCAGCCGTTCAGCCCATTCAGCCCGCAGTGCCGGCCGGCTGGGTGGAGGGCTCGCTGGCCCCGTGCTTGTCGGCTTCTGACGTGAACGCATCCGCATAGAACTCGTCGGGCGGCAGTTGGCGCTCAGCGCTGTAGGCCACCCGCGCCGTGTCCACCACGATGGGCGCGCCGCAGGCATACACCTGGTGGCCTGACAGATCGGCATGGTCGTCCATCACGGCCTGGTGCACGAAGCCGGTCCGGCCGGTCCAGCCGTCTTCGGGCAGTGCGTGCGACACCACGGGCACGTACGACAGCTGCGGCATCTCGGCCATGCGCTCGCGCACCCACGCATCCATGTACAGGTCGCCAGGGCGGCGGCCGCCCCAGTACAGCGTGACAGGGCGTTCGATGCGCTTGGCCTGCAGGTGCTCGATGAGCGCCTTGATCGGCGCAAACCCCGTGCCGGAAGCCAGCAGGATGATGGGCTTGGTGCTGTCTTCGCGCAGAAAGAAGCTGCCGAAGGGGCCTTCGACGCGCAGGATTTCTTTTTCCTTCATCGCGCCGAACACGTGGTCGGTGAACCGGCCGCCCGCCATGTGGCGGATGTGCAGTTCCACGCCCGGCGCCTGCGCCTGGGTGTGGGGCGCATTGGCCATCGAATAGGCGCGGCGCGCGCCGTCGCGCAGGATGAACTCGATGTATTGCCCCGCGTGGTAGCGGAAGGTGTCGGCCGCCGGCAACTGCAGGCGCACGACCATCACGTCGTGCGACGCCCGCGTGAGGGTGGAAACGCGCACCGGCAGCTTCTTGATCGGGTAGGCGCTTTCGTCGGTGACCTGGCGCGATTCGAGCACCACGTCGGTCAGCGGCTGGGCGCAGCAGGTGAGCACGAAGCCGGCATCGGCCTCGGCCGCGGTCAGGGCCTTGGACTGGTGCTCGCCGTGGGCCACGAAGCCGCTGAGTTTCTTGCACTTGCACGATCCGCAAGCGCCGTCCTTGCAGCCATAGGGCAGGCCCACGCCGCCGCGGATGGCCGCCGCCAGGATGGACTCGCCCGGCTGCGCGAAAAACGCCCTGCCACTGGGCTGTACGGTGATCTGATGGGTGGCCGCGGCCGTCTCTGCGGGGGTCATGGAGTGGGTATCCTTGGGGGTTTTCTTCTCGCCGAACGGACCCGATTTTGCCCTCAAACCAAAGCCCCCTAGGGGCCCTGCCGGCGCGCTTTCGCCGCCAGCGCGTGCTCATCATCGGCTGCGGCGACGTGGGCCTGCGCGCGGCACGCGACATGGGGGCATCGGCAGGTGCGCACGGGCCCCGGGTGCTGGCGCTCACGTCCAGCCTGGATCGCGTGGCGGAACTGCGCGCCGCCGGCATCGTGCCCTTGACCGGCAACCTGGACGACGCTCGCAGCCTGCGGCGACTGTCGGGGCTGGCCACCCGCGTGCTGCACCTGGCCCCACCGCCAGGGGAGGCCGCAGCCGGCGCCGCCTGGTGGCGCGATGGCCGCACGGTGGCATTGGCCCGCGCGCTGCTCCTACGCACGCCGCCAGCGGCGCTGGTCTATGGCTCCACCAGCGGTGTGTATGGCGACTGCAGCGGCGCCTGGGTGACCGAAGCTCGCCCGGTGGCGCCCGCCACGCCGCGTGCGCAGCGCCGGGTGAACGCCGAACTCGCCGTGCGCCACCTCGGCCGCGGCCCGGTGCGCGTGAGCATTCTGCGCATCCCGGGCATCTATGCCCCCGACCGCGAAGGCGGCACGCCCGAAGCCCGCCTGCGCCGCGGCACGCCGGTGCTGGTGCCCGAGGACGACGTGTACACCAATCACATCCATGCCGACGATCTGGCGCGTGCCTGCGTGGCCGCGCTGTGGCGCGGACGGCCGCAGCGCGTGTACCACGTGAGCGATGCGAGCGATATGAAGATGGGCGACTACTTCGACTTCGCGGCAGACCTTTATGGCCTGCCACGCCCACCGCGCCTGGCGCGCGAAGCCGCACGGGAGCAACTGCCGGCCCCCTTGCTGAGCTTCATGGGCGAGTCGCGCCGGCTGGATGCCACGCGGCTGCACCGGGAGTTGCGCGTGGTGTTGCGCTACCCGACCGTCGCCGAAGGGCTGCGGGCCCGGTAGCGGTCTCGCACCGAGCCGCTTTCAGCGGCCTTCACCGGCCTTCTTTTCTTGGATTCGCTTCAGCGGGGGCGCACGTTGCCCTGCTGGTCGTAGCAGCGGAACACGTTGCAGTGCGAGATCGGGGCCGACGGCACCGGCAGGGCGGGCTGCACCACCACCGGGCGCCGTGGCGGCACGACCACCACCGCGGGCGGCGCGTAGTAGTCGCCACTGCTGACCATGCCGCTGCCGCGTGCCCGCTCCACCTCGGCATAGCCCTGAGGGCCGAGGCAATCGAGGTCCATCTGGCGCTGCGCCGCAGCCATGCGGGCTTGGCCGTCGTAATTGCCCAGGCCCGATTCATTGGCCACGCGGTCGAGGTTGCGGCGCGACCGGGCGCATTCGGGCGAGCGTGACGGATCGGCCGGCACACGCGCTGCCGACCGCTCGCGGTCCTGCCGCGCTTCCTGCTGGGCCTCCTGGCGTTCGATCTGCAGGCGCTGCTGCTTGAGCTGCAGCGCTTCACGCGCCTGTGCGCGTTCTTCCTGGATTTCTTCGGGGGTCTTGCGAGACTCGACCTCGCGCACGGCCGTGCCCTTGTCGCAGGCGCCGTCCGTGTAGGTCACTTTGCCGGTGCCGGGGTCGGTGCAGCGCATCACCTGCGCCTGGACGGGGCCGGAAAGGCTCGCGCAGGCTGCCACGGCCAGCGCCGCGCAAAGGCGCCATGCGGCAGGGCCGCAGCGAATGGGGGCGAGGGGCTGGGTCATGGCCGGTTCTGGGGGTTCTGTTCCAGGCGCCATCCGGGCGCGGGGCGTTGGCCCTGCGCGCCGGGCGGTCGGCGGTCTTCGCCGCGCTGGCGGTTGTCGCGGTCGGCCTGCTCGCGGCGCTGCCGGTCGAGTTCGGCACGCTGGCGGTCCATTTCAGCGCGGCGCCGGTCGGCATCCGCACGCTGGCCGTCACGATCACGGCGGCGGTCGGCTTCGCGTGATTCCCGAGATTCCCGCGCCTCGCGGTCCCGGCGGTCGCGCCAGGCACGCTCGCGGTCTTCGCGCATCTGCCGCTCGCGCCAGTCGTCGCGGCGGTCCACGCCATAAACGGGGGCCGGTACAGGCACGTAAACGGGGTAGGCCGGGCGGCTGTAGCCGTAGGCGGGCTGTTGCTCGTACACCGTGATGGATGTCGAGCCGCCAGACGGGTAGGGGTACGACGGCGCCGTGGGGTAGCCGGACTGCGGGTAATTGGACGAGGGGTAGTTGGACTCGTAATACGGGTCGCCGGGCACCGCGCAGCCCGTGGCCAGCACCGCCAGGGCGCTGGCGGCAAATATCTTGAGGGCGGGGTGGAACATGTGATGGCCTCGCTGGCTGGTGGCCGCACAGCGTGGAGCATCTGGCGGCGGGTGGGGGACGACGGCGGTCATTCGACGCGCCGCGCCCGTGTGTGACGCATTGAGAACCATTTTGGTTGACGGTGCGCCGGCCCGATTGTCAGGCTTTGCCCCATCTTCACACAGGGGGCAGGACCACCGGCGCGTAATGCAGCACGGTCGGGAACGGGTCGTAGAAGCCGTGCAGCAGCGACTTCCAGACTTGGTATTCGGGAGATTGCCGAAAACCCTGTTCGTGCGCCTCGACCGTGGTCCAGCGCACCAGCAGAAGGTATTCCTGCGGTCGCTCCACGCAGTGGTGCAGTTCGTGAGACAGGTATCCCGGCATGCTCGCGATCAGGCGCTGGGCTTCGGCAAACGCCTGTTCGAAGGCGGCATTCTGTCCGGGGCGGATGGTGAGCGGGGCGGTCTCAAGGATCATGCGGCAGTCTATTCGACCGTCCGGCTTGACCGATCTGGGAGGTTTTTGGAAAGGGCCGGGAACGGTGCCCGCTCTACACTCTTCGGTTTTCCCCGCCCAGGCCGGAACAGCGCGGCCACCACCGCTGTGCCCGGGCCGGGCCGCCGATATGACCGAAGAATCGACCGAAAACCCCGAATTTGCCCCCGTGCAGGAACCCCGCCTGTGGAGCGACGAGCGCTGGACGGCGCGTGTCGTCAAGAACGAAGACGACGATGGCTGGGCCGTCGAGATGACGCTGCGGGGCGAATCCGAGCCCGCACTGGTCGGCCCCTGGACCATGGGCCGCGACAAGAAGAACCCCAAGCCGCTGGACACCGCCGCCTTTCACACGCTGGTGAAGACCGCTTCCGAAGTGCTGCGCCGCCACGAGCAGCAACTGCATGCCCAGTTGAACAAGAGCGTCACCGTGACGGCGCAAGGCCAGCGCGTGCGGGTGACGCTGGCCATCGAGCCCGATGACGAGCACCCCACCGCCACGCTCAGCGCGCATTCGGCGCTGGACGGCGAACTGCTGGCATCCGTGGGCGTGTCGCCCGGCTTCGCGCTCACCAGCGCCAGCGCCGTGGCGTGGATCGAACGCGGGTTCGAGCGGCCGCGCTGAGATTGAGGCTGAAGCTGCGCGGGCGTCCAGGAAAAGAAGGGGTTGCAGCCACGGCACCGCCCTCGAGCGGCCGCCGCAGCGAATGTGCGCTGGCCCTTACTTGGGCAGCACCCGGCGCATGGTTTCCGCCAGGTCTTCCGCGACGAACTTCGCCACGTAGCCATCGGCGCCCACGCTGCGCACGTGGTCCTCGTTGGCCGAGCCGGACAGCGAAGAGTGGATCACCACCGGAATCTTGTTCAGGCGCGCGTCCTGCTTGATGTTGCGGGTGAGCGTGAAGCCGTCCATTTCCGGCATTTCCAGGTCGGTCAGCACCAGGGCCACGCGGTCGGCTGCGGTCTTGCCCTCGGCCTCGGCCGCGCGGGCGATGACGTTCAGCCGGTCCCAGGCTTCCTTGCCGGACCTGGTCATTTCGTAAGGGGCCTGCAAAACCTGCAGTTCCTTCTCGATGAGCGAGCGGGCGACGAACGAGTCGTCGGCCGCCAGGATCATCGTGCCGGGCTTGAGCTTCAGGCGCGGGCCGACCTTCTCGGGATCGACCTTGTGCTCGTCGGAGGGCGAGACCATCTGCAGGATGGCTTCCACGTCCAGCACCTGCGCCAGGCGCGAGCCATCGGTGTTGCCGTCCAGCCGGGCGATGCTGGTCACCAGCTGGCCGCCGGTGCCGCTGGCTTCGGCGGAAAGCACCTGCTTCCAGTCCAGTCGCACGATGTCTTCTACCGATTCGACCGCGAAGGCTTGCGTGGTGCGCGCGTATTCGGTCACCAGCATGATGTTCAGGCCGGTCTGGGGCTTGCAGCCGACGATCGAAGGCAGGTCGAGCACGGGAATGATCTGGCCGCGCAGGTTGACCACGCCCAGCGAGTGCGGCGTGGCGCCGGCGATGGGCGTGATGCTGGGCATGGCCACGATCTCGCGGATCTTGAACACGTTGATGCCGAACAACTCGGACTTGCCCAGGTTGTCGTCAACGCCCAGACGGAAGAGCAGAAGCTCGAATTTGTTCGTGCCGGTGAGATTGGTCCGCTCGTCGATTTCCTGCTGAACTGCCTTCATCGCTGACTCCTTCGCATTGATACGCGTGTTTACAAATTTTAGAGCGGGATGATGAAAGCCCGGTCCTAAATATTTTTTCCGTGTTGCGCCCGCGCTCCGTGATGAGGAACAAGGGTTTCACCCTGTTCACTATCGGCGTTCAGGGCAAAAGCTGAAAAGCGGCCGGGAAATGATTTTATCTAATTTATCATTTTTATCAAATAGGAAATCGACTGGGCCATAAAAAAAGCCTTGCGCAGTCGCAAGGCTTCAAAGGTCAAGTGGAATCAAGCAGCGCTGGCTACAAAACTTTCGCCGCCCGGAGCTGTGCGATCCGCTCGGGCGCGAGCCCCATTTCCACCAGCACCTCATCGGTGTGCTGCCCCAATGCCGGCGGCGCACGGTGCAGCACCGGCGGCGTGGCCGAAAGGCGCATCGGACTGGCGACTCCGGCAATGCGGGCCACGCCATCGCCCACCTCGCCCTGCGGCCAACGGGCCTGTTCCACGCGCAGGCCGCGCGCCTGCACCTGGGGGTCGTCGAACGCTTCGGCAAGCGTGTTGATCGGCCCGCACGGCACCGCTTTGTCTTGCAGCAGGGCAATCCACTCGGCCGTGGTGCGGGTGCGGGTGACGGCCTGCATGGCGGGGATGAGTTCTGCCCGGTGCTTCACGCGCAACGTATTGGTGGCGAATCGGGTGTCCTGCGCCCATTCCGGGCAACCGGCGGCGGCGCAAAAGCGTGCGAACTGCCCGTCGTTGCCGATGGCCAGCAGCACGGCGCCATCGGACGTGGGGAAGTCCTGGTAGGGCACCAGGCTGGGGTGGGTGTTGCCCTGGCGCGTGGGCGCCTGGCCCGTGGCCAGAAAACCCGAAGCCTGGTTGGCGAGCACGGCCATGCCCACGTCGAGCAGCGCCATGTCGATGTGCTGGCCCTCGCCCGTGCGCTGGCGCACATGGAGCGCCGCCAGGATGGCGTTGCTGGCATAAAGGCCCGTGAACAGGTCGATCACCGCCACGCCCACGCGCAGCGGCCCGGCGCCCGCTTCGCCATCGGTCCGGCCGGTGATGCTCATCAGCCCGGTCATGGCCTGGATCATCAGGTCGTAGCCGGCGCGTTCGGCATAGGGTCCGTCCTGGCCGAAGCCCGTGACCGAGCAGTAGATCAGCCGGGGGTTGAGCACCCGCAGGCTCGCATGGTCCAGCCCGTATTGCTGCAGCCCGCCGACCTTGAAGTTCTCCACCACCACGTCGGCCTGCTGCGCCATATCTCGGATCAGCGCCTGCCCCTCGGGCGTGGCCATGTCGATGGTGACCGAGCGCTTGTTGCGGTTGCACGCCGTGAAATACGCGGCCTGGTCCGTGTCGTTGCCGGCCTCGTCCTTCAGGAAGGGCGGGCCCCAGTGGCGCGTGTCGTCGCCCACGCCGGGGCGTTCCACCTTGACCACGTCCGCGCCCAGGTCGGCCAACACCTGGGTGCACCAGGGGCCGGCCAGCACGCGGGACAGATCGAGCACGCGAATGCCGGCCAGGGCACCCGCAGGGGCTTGGGAAGGTGCGGTCATGCAAATATCGCTTTGCTATTAAATATGTAGCAATGTGCCGGCGTATTCATTGCGCTGGAGGCCTAAAAGGCTCCAAGTCCCGAAAGCCGGCTTGCCGTGCAGGTGCGCGGCCGCCGCCCGGGGGCGGTGGCCACGGCCCCGTCGCTTCGATCAGTTGGCGAAGGCGGCGATGCCGGTCTGCGCGCGGCCCAGGATCAGCGCGTGCACGTCGTGCGTGCCTTCATAGGTGTTGACCACTTCCAGGTTCACCAGGTGGCGCGCCACGCCGAATTCATCGCTGATGCCGTTGCCGCCCATCATGTCGCGCGCCATGCGGGCGATGTCCAGCGCCTTGCCGCAGCTGTTGCGCTTGATGATCGACGTGGCCTCGACCGACGCGGTGCCGTCGTCCTTCATGCGGCCCAGGCGCAGGCAAGCCTGCAGGCCGATGGCGATCTCGGTCTGCATGTCGGCCAGCTTCTTCTGGATCAGCTGGTTGGCGGCCAGGGGGCGGCCGAACTGCTTGCGGTCCAGCGTGTACTGGCGCGAGGTGTGCCAGCAGAACTCGGCCGCGCCCAGTGCGCCCCAGGCGATGCCGTAGCGCGCGCTGTTCAGGCAGGTGAAGGGGCCCTTGAGGCCCTGCACTTCAGGGAAGGCGTTTTCTTCGGGTACGAAGACCGCGTCCATCACGATCTCGCCGGTGATGCTGGCGCGCAGGCCCACCTTGCCGTGGATGGCCGGTGCGCTCAGGCCCTTCATGCCTTTTTCGAGCACGAAGCCGCGGATCGGGCCGACCGCGCCGCTTTCGGACACTTCCTTGGCCCACACCACGAACACATCGGCGATGGGGCTGTTGGTGATCCACATTTTTGCGCCCGAGAGCGAGTAGCCGCCCGGCACTTTCTTGGCGCGCGAAGCCATGCTGCCGGGGTCGGAGCCGTGGTCGGGCTCGGTCAGGCCGAAGCAGCCGATCCACTCGCCGCTGGCGAGCTTGGGAAGGTACTTCTGCTTTTGCGCTTCGGTGCCGAACTCGTAGATCGGCACCATCACGAGCGAGCTTTGCACGCTGGCCATCGAGCGGTAGCCCGAATCCACGCGCTCGACTTCACGGGCGATCAGACCGTAGGCCACGTAGTTCAGGCCGGGGCCGCCGTATTGCTCGGGGATGGTCGGGCCCAGCAGGCCCACTTCGCCCATTTCGCGAAAGATGGACACGTCGGTCTTTTCATGGCGGAACTGCTCCAGCACGCGGGGCGCCAGCTTGTCCTGGCAGTACGCTGCGGCGGCATCGCGCACCATGCGCTCGTCGTCGGTCAGTTGCTGGTCGAGCAAGAAGGGATCGTTCCATTGGAAAGCGGCGTGGGCCATGCGGGAGTCTCCGGGAAAAGGGTGAAGGGGGCGGGTTGAGAGCCGATGTGCATAAAGCGCATGGCCTCAAGGCTTTGCGCAATGGTAGGCGCATGGATACTGCGGTGCAAGCGAGGATGGTGCATCCAGATATGCGTTCAGGTCATATTTGAGGCCGCGTGGCGCTTTCGGCGGCACAATGCCGGCATGCGCCGAACGCTCCCTTCCACCCAGTCGCTGACTTGCTTCGAGGCCGCCGCCCGCCATGAAAGCTATACGCGCGCTGCGCAGGAACTCGCCCTCACCCAGAGCGCAGTTTCGCGTCAGATCCTAGCGCTGGAGGTCTTTCTGGGCGTTTCGCTCTTTCGCCGCACGCGGCATGGCGTGGCGCTGACCCCGGCGGGTGTTCACTATGCGCGGCAGGTGGGCCGGTGGCTGCAGGGGCTGGAGCGCGACACGCTGGATGTCATGGCGCACCAGGGGCAGGGCGGTGCGATTGCCCTTGCCGCCGTGCCCACCTTCGCCACGCGCTGGCTGATCCCGCGGCTGCCCTTGCTGGCGCGGGCGCACCCCGAGATCGTCGTACACATCGAAACGCGCACGCGGCCCTTTTTGTTCGCCGACGCGGGGTTCGACGCCGCCCTGTACGCCGGCACGCCCGAGCAGGTCAGCAACTGGCCGGGCACGCAGGCCCAGTGGCTCCTGCAGGAAGACGTGGTGCCTGTCTGCAGCCCCAGCCTGTTGCCGGAGGGCAAACCGCTGGCGCCCCAGGCGCTCGCCAGCCTTCCGCTGCTGCAGCAGACCACGCGTCCGTACGGCTGGCGCCAGTGGTTCGAGGCCATGGACGTGCAGGCGCCGCGCGCGCTCGACGGGCCGCGGTACGAACTGTTCTCTATGCTCGCCGTGGCCGCTTCGCATGGCTTGGGCGTAGCGCTCATGCCGCCGCTGCTCATCGAAGCGGAACGCGCCCGGGGCGAGCTGGTGCTGGCCTGCGAGCGCCCCCTGCGCGGCGAGCGGGCTTACTACCTCATCAGCCCCGCGCAAGAGCAGCCGCCCGTGCTGGCTGCGTTCGCCCGCTGGTTGCAGGACATGGCCGCGAGTTGAGCCGCCAAGGCCGTTCTGCGCAGCCATCCGATTGCACGGCGTTGCCTGCGCGGCTACCCTTTGGGACAGCTGCAGCTCAAGCATGGCCCTGGCCGTGCAGACCGTGGCTTTGTGCAACCAACAAGGAGAAAACTTCATGGGAACCGTTTATCACGCACCGCATTTCGACCCGACCGTGGATGAGCTGGAAGCGCTCAAGCAACTCGAAATGGGCAAGGCCATCACCGTGCCCGAGGCGCTCACCCACCACCTGTCGGGCCGGCTGTACGAACGCGGTTATGTGGCGAAGAACGCCGCTGGCGACCTGGCCATCACCGACACCGGCCGCCAACTGATCCGCCGCCAGGAAAGCTGACACTCCGGTCGTTCCCAGCGCCGGCCTGATCGCCGTCGCCTCAACCCGGCGCCAGGCCCTCATCCATGGGGGAGCGCCGGGTTTTTTCATGGGCAGCGCTAGAGCGAGGAATCCGACATGCCAGCCGCCTTCGTCCTACAGACGAAGGCAAAAGGCGGTTCTAACGTATCGCCTGTGCCGCTTCGCAGCGTATTGAACCTGAAGCAGCGAGACCAACCCATCCGAGGAGCAGCGATGCCAAGAGGTGACAAGTCGGCTTACACAGACAAACAAAAACGCCAAGCCGAACACATCGAAGACAGCTATGAAAACCGTGGCCTCAGCAAGCCCGAGGCCGAGCGCCGGGCCTGGGCCACGGTGAACAAGGACTCCGGAGGCGGTAAGAAATCCGGCAGTGCGCGTGGCAAGTCCACCCGCTGAACCAGAACCCGCACGCCCCTCAACCATTTTTTGTGCCCCCAGCGTCGGTGGATGCCAGTCATAGCTTGCTTCCGATGGTCTGTTCCTATTGAAGGATTGAACATATGAAAGAAACTCTGACTGTCCTGGCCGGATTCATGCTGTTTTCCAGTTTGGGAATCGCCTACTTGGCCGCATCGGTCATGAGCGGTCTCTGAACTGGCGCGACAGAGCATCTCGGCTCGCATCCCCACTCCGGCACCCGGCACCTTTCCCCCTCCAGCTTCGGCACCTTTCATGGCCACACACCCAACCACTCCCGACAAGGCAGACCTGCCTGTCGAGCCCGATGTGCCGGCGCCTCCGCCCGAACAGGCGGATGAGCCGCCCCATGTGCTGCGGGTCATGAGCGCCGCGAGCGCCGCAGCCAGGGGTTTTGCATGAGCGCCGACGCCACCGAACGCCAGGTTGACGAAGCCGAAAAGCGGGTCGGTGCCGTGCTGGAGCAGCTTGAAGAAGAAACCAGCTCCGAAGTCGAGAAGATCGCGCTGGAAGACGTGGTGGACACCAACGAAGAGACCGGCCGGCCCGAAGTGCGCAAGGCCGTGGACATCAAGGTCAAACCGAAGGTCCAGCGCAAATGGACCAAATGACGCGTTAACGATTGGAGAGTGCGGCGAGTCTGCAGCGCCGTCGCCATCAACCGTATGAAACCCGCACGCTGCCCGCGTCGCGGGTTTTTTTCTTATGTAGGCAGCTACTGACGCCAACGGATGACTTCCGCCCGCGCAGCCGCCACCCGCCCCACCTTAATCTTTCAGCCATGCAAAGCCATTTTGTTTTGCACATACCTCACCGAAAGGACTCACCATGAACACCGATCAAGTCAAGGGCGCTCTCAAGGACGCAGCAGGCAAGGTTCAGGAAAAGACCGGCGAGCTGATCAACAGCCCCGAGCAACAAGCCAAGGGCATCGCCAAGCAAGTCGAAGGCACGACCCAGAAGAACTACGGCGACGTCAAAGAGAACGTCAAAGACGCGACGAGATAAGCGCGGTGAGGGCTTGGCCCTTGCGCATCAAAGGCCCGGTCTGGAAACGCACCGGGCTTTTTCTTTGGCGTGCTCGACTCAGTGGTCGATGCCGAACAAGGCAAATGCACCGAACAACGGTAGCTATGCCATGAATAGGCAAAAGTCGGCAGGAGAGATGTTTGATTTGCCAGCGCTGCCACAAGCGAGTGTGGGACTGAACCAAGCTGCAAGCCACGGCTGAGGAGCCATGGTGCCCGGGGCCGGAATCGAACCGGCACGCCTTGCGGCGGGGGATTTTGAGTCCCCTGCGTCTACCAATTCCACCACCCGGGCGACGCAAAGATTGAAGCCGCGAATTATGGCACAGTAGCGCGCTATGAAGACTTATCCTACCATCGAAGACGCGATTGGACACACCCCTTTGGTCGCCTTGCAGCGCATCGGGGCAGCAGAGAACGCAGCGCGGGGCACCGTCGTGTTGGGCAAGCTGGAAGGCAACAATCCGGCTGGATCGGTGAAGGACCGGCCCGCACTGTCGATGATCCGCCGGGCGCAGGAGCGCGGAGACATCAAGCCGGGCGATACGCTGATCGAGGCGACCTCGGGCAACACCGGCATTGCGCTGGCGATGGCGGCGGCAATCAAGGGGTACCGCATGGTGCTGGTGATGCCCGAAGACCTTTCGGTGGAGCGCGCCCAGACCATGAAGGCCTTCGGCGCGGAGTTGATCCTCACGCCCAAGAGCGGCGGCATGGAGTACGCACGCGACTTGGCCGAAACCATGGTCAAGCAGGGCAAGGGCGTGGTGCTCGACCAGTTCGCCAACCCCGACAACCCCCGCATCCATTACGAAACCACCGGCCCCGAACTGTGGGAGCAGACCGAAGGGCGCATCACGCACTTCGTGAGCGCGATGGGGACGACCGGCACCATCACCGGCGTGTCGCGCTATCTCAAGGAAAAGAACCCGGCCATCCAGATCATCGGTGCGCAGCCGAAAGAAGGCTCGCGCATCCCCGGCATCCGCAAATGGCCGCAGGAATATCTGCCCAAGATCTACGACCCGAGCGCGGTGGACGAGACGATCAACGTGGGCCAGGACGACGCCGAAGACATGTGCCGCCGCATGGCGCGCGAAGAGGGCATCTTTGCCGGCATCTCGGCTGCGGGCGCCTGCTGGGCCGCGCAGGAGATCGCGCGGCGCGAGTCCGACGCGACCATTGTTTTCGTGGTGTGCGACCGGGGCGACCGGTATCTGTCCACGGGGGTCTTCCCGGCTTGATCAGTGCCTTGGCAGTTCGGTGATGTGCACGATCGGGTTCAAGGCAAATAAGGCCTCATGCCGCCGTATTCATTGTCCTGATTGCTATTAAAAATATAGCGACTATGTACGAAACCCGGTTCTGTACCCACTGCGCCACGCCCCTGGCGCGCATCACGGTCGCCGAGGATGGCGGCGATGTGGAACGCCTGCGCTGCCCGGCCTGCGGCTGGACGCACTGGAACAACCCGACGCCGGTGCTGGCCGGGGTGGTGGTGCGTGATGGAAAAGTGCTGCTGGCCCGCAATGCGGCGTGGGCCGGCAAGCAGTACGCGCTGATCACGGGTTTCATGGAGGCCGGTGAGACGCCCCAGGAAGGCATCACCCGCGAGATCAAGGAAGAGACCAACCTGGACGTGAGCGCGCTGACTCTCATCGGCGTGTATGAGTTTCGGCGCATGAACCAGGTGATCATTGCCTACCACGCGGTGGCGCATGGCGAGGTGCGGCTGTCGCCGGAGCTGGTGGACTATCGCCTGATCGCCCCGGAGGCCGTGAAATGCTGGCCCGCGGGCACCGGATACGCCTTGGCGGACTGGCTGCGAACACAAGGCATCGAACCCGAATTCGTGGATTTTTTCCAGAGCGGCGCAGCCCCTTCGGCTGCTTAGAATGGGGCTCATTCGCCCAGGAAGCACGTGATGGACATCCACAAGGAAATCGACACCCGCGGTCTCAATTGCCCGCTGCCCATTCTCAAGGCCAAGAAGGCCCTGGCCGACATGGTCAGCGGACAGTTGTTGAAGGTGGTCTCTACCGACAATGGCTCGTTGCGCGACTTTCAGGCGTTCGCCAAGCAGACGGGCAACGAACTGGTCGAGCAGCAGACGGTCGGGGAAGAGTTCATCCACCTGCTGCGCCGGCGCTGAGCGCGCAAAGCCCCGACGGCTCGATCATTCACTCGACGGGCGCGGCCGCTCAGGCGCGGTAGCGGCAGCGACACCCGGACAAAACCCCTCAGCGGATCAAGACACGCGGTCCAGTTCCCTGCGCGGGGCTGGCTGGACCCCGGCGGCGATCCATCGGATCAGATCTCTACGGTCTTGAGGTATTCGCGGAAGGCAGCGCCCACTTGCGGATGCTGCAGCGCCAGTTCCACCGTCGCTTCCAGAAAGCCTTCCTTGCTGCCGCAGTCGTAGCGCTTGCCTTCGTAGCGGAACGCATAGACCGCCTCGCGCGCCATGAGGCGGGCGATGGCATCGGTCAGCTGGATTTCGCCGCCCACGCCCTGGGGCTGGTTGCGGATTTCATCGAACACGCCGGGCGTGAGGATGTAGCGGCCGGCCACGCCCATGCGTGATGGTGCGTCTTCCGGTGCTGGTTTTTCCACGATGCGGTCAATGCGGATCAGCGGGCCGCCGGCAGGCTCGCCGGCCACGATGCCGTAGCGCCGTACCTGGTCGGCCGGCACTTCCTGCACGGCCAGCAGCGAGCGGCCCTGCTTGCGGAAGGCACTGGCCATCTGCGCCAGCACGGGCTGGCCGCCGGGCGCGCCGACCATCAGGTCGTCCGCCAGCAGCACGGCGAAGGGCTCGCGGCCGACCAGCGGTTCGGCGCACAGCACGGCGTGGCCCAGGCCCAGCGAGCGAGGCTGACGGACAAAGGCGCAGTCCATGTCGCTGGGGGCGACCGAGCGCACCAGCTGGAGCAGATCGTTCTTGCCGGCGGCTTCCAGCTCGTTTTCCAGCTCGTAAGCGGTGTCGTAATGATCTTCGATGGCGCGCTTGCTGCGGCCGGTCACGAAGATCATGTGGCGGATGCCGGCAGAGTAGGCTTCCTCGACCGCGTACTGGATCAGGGGCTTGTCCACCACGGGCAGCATTTCCTTGGGAGATGCCTTGGTGGCGGGCAGAAAGCGGGTGCCCAGGCCTGCCACGGGAAACACGGCTTTGCGGATCGCGGAAGTGTTGTCGGTCATCGATGCTCCTTCTTGGGGTCGGTCAGTCGGTGTCGTAAAGGGTGAACGTTGGGGCGAAGCCGGTGCTATCAAGTCAAGCCAGGCGCGCCAACTGGTCGCGCAAGCGCGCCAGCGTCGTGCCGAAGTCGGCCACGCGCTTTTTCTCCTGGTCGATCACGGCGGGCGGCGCCTTCGCCACGAAGGCTTCGTTGGACAGCTTGGCCTGGGCCTTGGTGATCTCGCCGTCGATGCGGGCGATCTCCTTGGACAGGCGGGCCTTCTCGGCGGCCACGTCGATTTCCATGTGCAGGCACAGGCGGACATCGCCGACCACGGCCACGGGCGCGGCCTGCGCGGCGGCGGCCCAGGCGGAGTCGTCTTCGAACACCTGCACTTCGCTGAGCTTGGCCAGGGCCTGCAGCGCCGGCGCGGCCGAGCGCATGAAGGCCGCGTCGCCCACGGCGTACAGCGGCAGGCGCGTGGCGGGCGAGACGTTCATCTCGCCGCGCAGCGTGCGGCAGGCGTCCACGAAAGCCTTCAGGCGCGCCACATGGGCGATGGCGGCTTCGTCCACCTTTTCCAGCTGCGCCTGCGGGTAGGCGGCGATGCTGACAGATTCGCCTGCGCGGCCGGCCACGGGCGCGACCTTTTGCCACAGGGCTTCGGTGATGAACGGGATGAGCGGGTGCGCCAGGCGCAGGATGGTTTCCAGCGTGCGGATGAGCGTGCGGCGCGTGGCCCGCTGCTCGGCCGGCGTGCCGGTCTGGATCTGCACCTTGGCGATTTCCAGGTACCAGTCGCAGAACTCGTTCCAGACGAAGTCATAGATCGTGTTGGCCACGTTGTCCAGGCGGAACTCGGCAAAGCCCTTGGCCACCTCGGCCTCGACCTGCTGCAGCAGCGACACGATCCAGCGGTCGGGCTGGCTGAAGGCCAGGTAGCCGCCGCCTTCGCAGTCCGCCTGCGTGTGTTCTTCCAGGCCGCAGTCCTGGCCTTCGCAGTTCATCAGCACGAAGCGGCTGGCGTTCCAGAGCTTGTTGCAGAAGTTGCGGTAGCCCTCGCAGCGCTTGCTGTCGAAGTTGATGCTGCGGCCCAGGCTGGCCAGCGCCGCGAAGGTGAAGCGCAGCGCGTCGGCGCCGTAGGCGGGAATGCCTTCGGGGAATTCCTTTTGCGTGTTCTTACGCACCTGGGGCGCCGTCTCGGGGCGGCGCAGGCCGGTGGAGCGCTTTTCCAGCAGCGGATCGAGCGCGATGCCGTCGATCAGGTCCACGGGGTCGAGCACGTTGCCTTCCGACTTGCTCATCTTCTTGCCCTGTGCATCGCGCACCAGGCCGTGGATGTACACGTGCTTGAACGGCACGCGGCCGGTGAAGTGCGTGGTCATCATGATCATCCGGGCGACCCAGAAGAAGATGATGTCGTAGCCCGTCACCAGCACGGAAGAGGGCAGGTACAGGTCGTAGTCCTTGGTGGCGGAGGAATCATCCAGCGCCTCGGGCCAGCCGAGCGACGAGAACGGCACCAGCGCGGCCGAGTACCAGGTGTCCAGCACGTCGTTGTCGCGCGTCAGCTTGGCGCCCGCACCGGCCTGCGCCTGGGCATCGGCCTCGTCGCGCGCCACGTACACCTTGCCGGTTTCGTCGTACCACGCCGGGATCTGGTGGCCCCACCAGAGCTGGCGGCTGATGCACCAGTCCTGGATGTTGTTCATCCACTGGTTGTAGGTGTTCACCCAGTTCTCGGGCACGAACTGCACCTCGCCAGAGGCCACCGCGTCGATGGCCTTTTGCGCAATGCTCTTGCCGGTCGGGTCTTGGTCGCTGGTCTTGCTCATGGCCACGAACCACTGGTCCGTCAGCATGGGCTCGACCACCTGGCCCGTGCGGGTGCAGATGGGCACCATCAGCTTGTGCTTTTTGGTCTCGACCAGCGCGCCCGCGGCTTCCAGGTCGGCCACGATGGCCTTGCGGGCCACGAAGCGGTCCAGGCCCTGGTACTTGGCCGGCGCGTTCTCGTTGATGGTCGCCTGCAGCGTCAGCACGATGATCATCGGCAGGTTGTGCCGCTGGCCCACCTGATAGTCGTTGGGGTCGTGCGCGGGCGTGACCTTGACCACGCCGGTGCCGAATTCCTTGTCCACGTAGGCATCGGCGATCACCGGGATCTCGCGGCCCACCAGGGGCAGCGTGACCGTCTTGCCGATGAGGTGTGCGTAGCGCTCATCCTCGGGGTGCACCATCACGGCCACGTCGCCCAGCATGGTCTCGGGCCGCGTGGTGGCCACTGTCAGGCTGCCCGAGCCGTCGGTGAGCGGGTAGGCGATGTGCCAGAGCGAGCCGTCCTTCTCTTCGCTTTCCACTTCGAGGTCGGACACGGCGGACTGCAGCTTCGGGTCCCAGTTCACCAGGCGCTTGCCGCGGTAGATCAGGCCCTGCTGGTACAGGCGCACGAAGGTGTCGGTCACCACCTTGGAGAGCTTGTCGTCCATGGTGAAGTATTCGCGGCTCCAGTCCACGCTGTCGCCCATGCGGCGCATCTGCGTGGTGATGGTGTTGCCGCTTTGCTCTTTCCACTCCCACACCTTGGCGACGAAGTTCTTGCGGGCTTCGGGCGGGGTGGGGCCCATGTCGTGGCGGCTGATGCCCTGTTCCTGCAACTGGCGCTCCACCACGATCTGCGTGGCAATGCCGGCGTGGTCGGTGCCGGGAATCCACGCGGTGTTGTGCCCCTTCATGCGGTGGTAGCGCGTGAGGCTGTCCATGATCGTCTGATTGAACGCATGGCCCATGTGCAGCGTGCCCGTCACGTTGGGCGGTGGCAGCTGGATCGCAAACGACGGCTCGCCCGCGCGGGCTTCTCGCGTGCCGCGGTAGCCTGCATCGCCGTAGCCCCGGCGTTCCCATTCAGGGCCCCAATGGGCCTCGATGGCGGCTGGCTCGAAGGATTTGGACAGGCTTTCAAGGCCGGGTTGGTTCAGGGGCGAGCTCATGGGGGGTCTGGTGTGCAAGAAGAGGGGCGAACGGGCAATGCGCCTGCCCGGGCCCGGTCAAGGGGGGACCGGGCATTTTAAGGCAGCCGCGCGGCGGCTCCGCTGCGCCGGCGCCCGGTGGGCGGGCGCGGTCTGCTATCGCTTTGTTACCTTTTAACGTGCGCTGCAAGAGGATGTGAACAGGATGGGTGCCGATAATCGTCGGCCTCGGAGCCAACGGGGCGCCCTTGCAGGGTGCCGCCGGCTTCCGTGCCGTGCCGCCAGGTCCCATTACCACTCCAAAACACTGTACCCATGGCCCTACACCCCACGCTGCGCGCCGGTCTCGGCAAAGCCTTTCTCCTGTCGGTGCTGTCGCTGTTCGCGGTGCCGCTCATCACGCTCTTCTTCGCGGGCCATGTGCAGCGCGACCTGGACACCAAGTTCCTCGCTGCCATCGAGCCGCGCATCGAAGCCGCCAAAGACCTCTCGCCGGCCGACAAGCAGGAGCAAAAGGCCTATTACCGGGCCCATCCCCCGTCCACCATCTGCACCGACCACACGCCGGACGCACAGGAGTACCGCGAGGCCATGTGCCCGCCGTATTCCAACAACTGGCAGTTCTTCATGGCGCGCGCCGTGGCCGTATGGACACTGGTGGCCGGGGCTCTGGTACTGCTGGCCGCGCTGGGGCTGGGGGCGCTGGCCTTCGTGAACCGCAAGCTGCAGCACGCGAGCTTCATCGCGGGATGGCGCCTGATGACGGCGGCCAGTGCGCTGGCCGTGGTGGTGCAGGGCGCGATGGTGGCTTGGCTGTCGTTCTGGGTCACGGCGTATTTCTGGCACCGGTATTCACCCAAGCTCATCATCGCCGTGGCCATCTGTGTCGCCATCGCCGTGGTGATGACGGTGGTGGGCATCTTCAAGCGCGCGCACAGCCACAACGAGGTGGAGGGCGAGCTGGTGCAGGAGGCCGATGCGCCCCTGCTGTGGCAGCGCATCCGCCACATGGCCGAGCGGCTCAAGACGGCGCCACCGCAGCAGATCGTGGCGGGCATCGACGCCAACTTCTTCGTGACCGAATCGCCCATCCATGCTGGCGGGCAGGTGCTGACCGGCCGCACGCTGTTCGTCAGCATTCCGCTGCTGCGCCTGCTGGACCAGTCCGAGGCCGATGCCGTCTTCGCCCACGAACTGGCCCACCTGGGCGGCGGCGACACCGAGAGCAGCGCGCGGCTCGGGCCGAAGCTGGTGCAGTACGACCAGTACCACCACGCCATGCGCACTTCGGGCATGACGGCCGTGGTGTCGCCGCTGCTGTCGCTGTACCGCCTGATCTTCGAATGGGCGCTGGCACGCGACAGCCGCGCCCGCGAGTTCAAGGCCGACCGCGTGGCGGCGAAACTGGTGTCGCCGCAGGCCATCGGCCAGTCGCTGGTCAAGATCGCGGCCTATGCCAAGTACCGCCACAAGATCGAAAGCGACCTGTTCGACAAGGAAGAGCAACTGGCCGGTGCGCTCGGCATTGCGCACTTCATCTCGCGCGGGCTGCCGCCCTATGCGCAGTCGGCGGAGTTCCAGGCCGAGATGCACACCGCCAACGTGCCCCATCCGTTCGACACCCACCCGCTGATGGCCGAGCGCATCCGCAACGTGGGCTGGGTGCTGCCCGAGTCGGATTACGGCGCCATCGTGGTGCGCCCGCCCGAGCGCACCTGGGCGCAGGACATTCTCACGGCCGATGCGATTGAAGAGCGCCTGTGGAGCGACTACGAGCAGGCCTTCGCGCAGGGCCACGAGCGCAGCCTGGCCTACCGCTACGAGCCCGCCAATGCCGAGGAACTGGCGGTGGTTCTCAAATATTTCCCGGCCCGCGAGTTCGCGCTGAAGGGCGGCAACACCGTGCAGGTGAGCCACGAGGGCATCACCACCTCAGCGGACGGCGTCTCGGTGCCATGGGATGCCGTGAAGGGACTCGCCTTCAAGGACGGCACCTTCGGCGACGCGCTCATCGTCACGCACCCTGAAAAAAGCATGCTCCGGTCCAAGACCACGAAGCTCAAGATCTCCGGCCTCAAGAAAGAGAAGGAGCGCTTCAAGGCGACCGTGGCGCACTACTGGGAGCGCCACCAGGTCATGCGCGGACAGGAAACGCTGGACGATTGAGGGCGTAAGCCGCCCCCGCAGCAGTGAGAAAGGGCGCCGGGGGCGCCCCTCTCAGCGTTGCTTGCGGTTTTACGAATTGCCTGCGGACGTTCCGCGCGTGCGCACGGCTTTCAGCACCAGGTTGCGCTGGCTGTCCTCTTCCGAACTGACCACGAGCCACCGCCCCGAACCGTCCCGGAGCACTTCCCGTGGCTCTGCCGTGGTGGGCGGGTCCTGGATGGACGTCGCCACGTTGGTCGCGTCATTGGCGAGCGCACCGTTGCCCCGCAGGCTCGTCCAGACGGCGCGGAACCGTCGTGCCGTGGTGCCCGCTGCCGCACTCTCTTCAATGGCCCCGAAGGCCCGCATGCTGGCGTCGTCCTGCACAAAGAAGGACTTGAGCTGGTAGTTCGCTGGAAGCACCACGCGTTCGATCCCCTTGTCGCCAAACGATGCGTCGAGGGCGCCATTGGCACCGAACTTGGCGACGCTGAGATGGCAGTCGCTGGTCGCGCAGGTTCTGGCGGCGACGACGAATCCGCCATCGGGATGGGGCGCGAGCCTGTACTCCTTCAACAACTCCCCAAAAGAGGTCCAGCCTCCCGAGGTCTGCGCCTGCGTGTCCCCCGAGTGCACGGCAATGCAAAGCCCGGGGTCCGACTTCGGGTCTGCGTAAACCCTGCCACCCAGCTTGCCGGCGGTGATGAGGTTTCCGCCAGGCAGTGCCAACAGCGCCTCGCCGCTTGCCTCGCAGGGAGCGGGCTGCTGCGGTGCGGGCGCTTGGTTGAAGGCGGTATCGGGGATTCCGTCTGCGGACAGGCGGCGCAGGGACCGCCCGAACGTCTGCAGAAACGGCTGATCGTTGGACGTCAACAAGACGGGTTTTTGGCTGGGCTGGATCGCCAGCGAGAGGATGTTGAGATTGGTGGAGCGGAAGCCCTCCGCGATGCCTTGAGCGCCGAAGGCGCTGTCGACCGCTCCGTTCGCCGTGAGGCCGACAACGGTGTGGTGCCACGAACCGGGCTCCCCCGCCGCCGTCAGGCACGGCACCCGGTAAGACGGAGAAGAGCAGGGCTCGTGCGCCTGCACCGCCAGGAGGATTCTGCCGTTGGACTGAATCCGCACATCGCCAACCGCTTCGTATCCCTTGACCGAAAACCGGGCCTCTCCGTTTTGGCCGAAGCCGCTGTCCACCTTGTCGTCCGCACCCATTCGAACGGCATACGCTTGCGTGGTGGGCAGCGATCCGAACGACGAGGGTGGCGCGGGGACCGTGACCCTGCTGCCGGCGATCACCAGCTTGCCATCCGGCTGAACGCCCAGGCTTGCGAACGATGGCGTGCCAAGCTGAAACGTGGCCACGCCAGCTTCGCCATACGTGGTGTCAACTTTCAGGGCGTTGTCGAGTGCGCCAGTGGGCGATTCCGATCCACCGCCGCCGCCTCCACCGCCACAAGCCGTCAACCCCAAACCCACCATGCAACTCGCGAGCCAGACGGCGTGAGGGCGCCGTCGAAAAACAGGACCGGTCTTCAGTGTGTGCATGGCAAGAAACTCCTCGATGGATGAAACAAATTTCGAGGCATTTTGCATGGGGGGGCTTCGATCCTCCACACACGGATTCGCACAGTTGTCGAAGGATGTAACGCTAGCCGGCGTGTTGCGCGTATTCCGGCCGGTCGTTGTGCTGCGGTTTGAGGGGCTGGGCCGCCTTGCCCTCGGCGCGCTCCTTGCGCCATTGCTCCTTGCGGGCCGTCCACTCGTTCAGGCGCTGGTGGGCGACCGTGCTGTCTTTTTCCATCTGCTGCGCGTCGGCCAGTTGCGCCGACAGCTCCAGGCGGATGCCGTTCGGATCGAAGAAGTAAATGCTCTTGAAGATGTGGTGATCGGTCACGCCGAGCACCTCGATGCCATGCGCCTCCAGGCGGGCCTTGGTGTTCTCCAGCTCCTGCACCGTGTCCACGCGGAACGCGATGTGGTTGACCCACAGCGGCGTGTTGGGTGAAGGCTCGGCCTTCACGTCGTCCCCCAGGTCGAAGAAGGCGATGAACGATCCATCCTTCAGGCGGAAGAAAAAGTGCGTGTAGGGGCAGTACTCGCCCGTGCTGGGCACGTAGTCGCTCTGGATGATGTGATAGAGCGGCAGGCCCAGAATGTCTTCGTAGAACTGCCGCGTTTCCTCGGCGTCGCGCGCCTTGTAGGCGTAGTGGTGCAACTGCTGCACGGCGGCGGGCGGGGGCAGGGTGGACAGGTCGGGCTTCAGTACGGCGCTCATGGCGGTCTCCATCGGGTGAATGGCAAAATTGTACTATCCGTAATTGATTTCATCTGAGTGAATTTGCACCGATGCCGGGCCGGGCTTATAGTGCGGCCCTTCGATGGTTTCCATCGCTCCGATCACCGCCACCGAGGTTCTTCACCCATGCGCCTGTAAGCCCCCTTCCGTCCGTTCCGCTTTGCCTCTTTGTGGCAAGCGGCCGACCCGATGGCTTGGAGCTTCACCATGGCGACATTCAACGCGGACGCCCGTCCGCACCGCGGCGCGTTCGACGCCGCTCCGGTTTCTTCTTCCGCATCCGTTTCCGTTGCTTCTCTCTCCGCCGCTTCGCAGCCGCGTGAAGACGCGTTCCTGCGCCTGTGCGGCGTTCAATGGCTGCGCGCCGACGGCGAAGCGCTGTGGACCGAGCCGCTGGACCTGAACCTCGCCCCCGGCATCACCGGGCTGGTGGGCGACAACGGCGTGGGCAAGAGCGTGCTGCTCGCGCTTGCGGCCGGCACGATGGAGCCCGCCGCCGGCTCGGTGGTGCGGCAAGGCCACGTGCACGCCGTGGACCAGCACCGCGCTGGCAGCACGGTGGCGGCGCTGGCAGGCATCGATGCGGTACTCGATGCGCTGGCGCGCCTGGAAGCCGGCCAAGGCAATGAGGCGGACCTGCTGGTGGCTGAAGGCCGCTGGGACTGGGCCGCCCGCTGGCAGCGCGCGCTCGAAGGCGTCGGCCTGGGGCCTCTGCCGCCCGCGCATGACGCGGCCCTGTTGAGCGGTGGCGAGCGCGCCCGCATCGCCCTGGCCGGCGCTTTTTTCTCCGAGGCCGACGTGCTGCTGCTCGACGAGCCCACCAACCACCTCGATGCACCGGCCAGGCGTTGGCTGCTGTCGGCCCTGGCGGACTGGCGCGGCGCCGTGCTGGTGGCCACGCACGACCGCGCGTTGCTGGAGGTGGTGGGGCGCATCGCCGAGCTCACGCCCCACGGGTTGCGCGCGTATGGCGGCGCCTGGAGCGTTTACGAGGCGCAGCGCGGCGCCGAGGCCCAGGCGGCGCACGCCGCGCTGCACCATGCGCGGGCCGAGCGCGATGCCGCGTTGCGCGACCTGCGCCGCCAGCACGACGCCCAGACCCGTCGCGCCGCCCGTGGCCGTGCAGCCGGCAAAGACACGAACCAGTCGCCTTTGCTGCTGGACCGCAAAAAGGGCCACGCCGAGGCCTTCGCCGGCCGTGAGCACGAGCGCCGCCAGCAGGTGGCCGAGCGGCTGGACACCGCCGTGCGCGATGCCGCCGGGCGGGTGGGCGCCGCTGCGGCGCTGGCCCTTCCGCTGCCGGGAAGCGCCATTCCTGCGGGCAAGCCGGTGTTGCGGCTGGAGCACGCGGTGCCGCCGCAGCCCGCCCACAGCAGGCAGCCACTCGATGGCGTGTGGAGCGGGCCGGTGCGCATCGCCGTCACCGGCCCGAACGGCTGCGGCAAGACCACGCTGCTGCGCATGGTGGCGGGGCAGTTGCCGCCCGCCTCAGGCCGCGTGCACTGCAGCGTGCGCACCGCGTGGCTCGACCAGCACAGCGCCACGCTGCTGCCACCGGGTCAGAGCGTGCTGGAGCGCCTGGCGCAGACCGGCTCGCCGCTGCCGCCTGCCGTGCTGCGCACCCGCCTGGCGCAACTGGGGTTGGACGCCGCCTGCGTGCAGCGGCCTGCCGGCACCTTGAGCGGCGGCGAGCGCATCAAAGCCGCGCTGGCGTGCGCGCTGTGGGGTGGGGAGCCGGCGCAGATGCTATTGCTGGACGAGCCCACGAACCACCTCGATGCGCGGGCGGTGCAGGCGCTGCAGTCCGCGCTGCAGACCTTCACCGGCGCGCTGATGGTGGTGTCGCACGACCGGCATTTTCTGCAGGCCCTGGCGCCGCAGGTCGTGTGGGCGTGGGAGGGTGCCGGTGACGGCGAAAAGGGCGGCTGGAACCTGGACGCGGCGCCGCAGGTGGCGCTGCCATGAATCCGCCGCCCGGCGCAGCCGGCGTGCAGCCGGTGCGCCGTCAGGACGCCAGCGCGGCGTTCTTCCAGGCCGCGGCGGCGGCTTCGATGTCGCCGCGCCGCTCGGCCATTTCGGCCAGGTGGCGCCAGGCGCTGCAGCGCAGGCTGGCATCGCCCAGTTGCACGGTGCCCTGCGTGAACAGTTGCTGCGCCTTGCCCCAAAGTTGGCGCCGCAGGCAGGCCATGGCGGCGAGGTACTGCAGGCGCGCGTCGCGGGGATTCGCTTGCTGGGCCGATTCGATGCGTGCCAGCCAGCCGGTGTCGAGCGCGTCCAGGTTGTTTTCCAGCGCACGCACCAGCTTGAAGGCTTGGTGGTCGGGAATGGCGTGGGGCAGTTCCACCATGCGCTCCCACACGGGCAGCAGCCACTGGCGCACCTGCGCCGCATCGCCGCCCAGGGTGCTCAGGCGCTGGGCCGCGTGAATGGCCAGCTCAGGCATGGCGCGCTCGGCGGGTTCCAGCGACATCCAGGTCTGTTGCAGTTGGGCGGGGTCGTGCGCGCCGTTCAGCAGTTCCATGGCCAGGCCCCGCACGATGCTTTGCGCCGCGCTGGGCGAAAAAGCCCGGTGCTTGCCCAGCAGGCGCGCGGTCTCCAGGGCTTCCTGCGTCTGGTGCGCCAGGCGCGTGGCTTTCAGGCGCGCGCGCAGTGCCAGCGTGCGCCGGGCCGCGCCCTGGGGCAGGGCCGCCAGGCGTTCGAGCGCGGCATTGGCATCGCGCTCGTCCAGCGACCAGCGGGCCGCGCGCAGGTGGGCGCCTTCGCGCAGTTCCAGTTCGGTGACCGGAGCGCGGTCGGGAATGTTGTTCAGCGCGTTCTGCAAATGCGCCTCGCGCGTGGCGCGGTCCTGCAGGGCGTGCGAGCTTTCGGCGGCCACCAGGTGGGCCAGCGTGCGCAACTGGCGGCCGTGCGGCACGGCCTCGCCCGATGCCTCCAGCGCACTCTCCTGCGCGAGCGCGGCGGAAGCGGCCTTGCGCGACCGGATGAAGCGCCCGGCCAGCAGTTGCGACAGCGCATCGAGCAGCGCCGCGTGCATCGAGCGTTCCTTTTGCTGCGCGCGCCAGCGCTTGGCCTGCCGGGGCAGTTCCAGCAGCGCGGCCAGGGCCCGCAGCGCGGCATACAGCGTGGCGAAGCCGCCGACGAGCAGCAGCAACACGAGGTTGAGCGAGAGATCGACGCGGTAGGGCGGCCAGAACAGGGTCACCGTGCCCTGGTTGTTGCCCGCGAACAGCGCGGCGGCGACGGCCACGCCAAAAAGTGCCAGAAACCAGAGAGCTGCGCGCATGGGTGTGCGTTCCTGCGGCGGATCAGCGGCCCGCGGCGGCCGTGGCCAGCGCGGACAGGGTTTCGTCGAGCGGCGGCAGCTCGGCCGTCTTGATGTGCGACTGCGCCTGCTGCAGCACCGTGGCCGCCATCTGCGTGCGGCGCGACGCAGGGTCGAAGTAGCGGTTGAGCGCGGCGCTCGCGGCGGCCAGATCGGCGCGTGCCGAATCGAGCTGGCGGGCCAGCACGCCCAGCCGCGCGTTCATGAGCTTTAGTTTCAGGTTCTCGCGCAGGAAGAACGCCTGGTCGGGCGACACCAAAATTGCCTCGGGCCGGTCGATGCGGCTCACGCGCAGCAAGCCCCGGGCTTCGTCGCGCACCACTTCCCAGGCGCGCTGCAAAGCGGCCTGCCACCATGGGCTGGGGGTGGCGGGGGGCGCGGTGTTGTCGCCGGCGGGTGCCTGGGCGTTCATGCGGCGCGTGGCGGCGGCCTGGGCGACGGCGTTCTGCAGGGGCAGTTCGTCCACCTGGCGCACCAGATCGTCGAGCCGCGCGAGCAGGCCGGCGGTGTCGGTCACCTGGGCCGCGCCGATGCGCTCCAGATCACGGCCGATGGCGCGCGACAGCGGGGCCAGGCGCGGCTGGGCGGCGCGTTCGATGCGTTGGTTGGCGCTCTTCAAGGCGGCCACCAGCGGCTCCAGGCTGCCGGTGAGCTGTGCCTGCTGCTGTGCAAGGCGAATGCCGGATTCGATGTCCACCACCAGGTTCTCGTCGCGCGAGCGCGACAGGCTCTGCATCAGTTCTTCGAGCTGGGCGCGCTGCAGGGCCACTTCGCTCACGCGGGTTTCGTTCACCGTCAGGCGGGCGGCGGTTTCGCGCGACACGTCCAGTGCCTGATGGGCCAGCGTGCGGGCTTCGATCGACTGGGCGCCGGAGTCGGCCGTCTGCCGGGCCAATTGTTCTTGAATGGTGTTGAGCCGCTGCCACAGCATGGCGCTGCCCAGCAGCCCGGCCGCCGCCACGACGCCCAGCGCCCACAGCGCGGCGCGGGTGCCGCTGGCGGCGCCTTTCGCGGGCGCTGCAGGCACGGCGGCCGCAGAGGGCGGGGCGGCAAGCGGTGGGGCGGCGGGGGCGGAAGCGGGCTCAAAACTCATGGGTGCGATTCTATCGAGGCGACCACGTCGTCGAAGGCGGGCCGGCACTGCCGCACGGCCCCGAAGCCCGCGGCGTCGGCGGCCTGCGCGATGCGCGGGTGGGTGACCAGCGCGCGGGCATCGCGCCAATTCTGGCCGGGCAGCGCCGCGGCGAGATGGGCCACCGCTTCGGAACTGCTGAACAGCCAGAGCGATCCGTCGGTGGCGGCCTCGGTGGCCAGGGCTTGCTGCTCGCGGGTGAGCTGCGGCGCGCAGCGCTCATACGCCGCCACGAAATCGACCTGCCCGCCCGCGGCGGCGATCTGCTGGGCCAGCCATTCGCGCCCCGTGCCGCCCTGGGCAGTGTCGCCGGGGCCGTCCGCATCGCCCTGGCTGCCGCGCACGATCAGGATGCGGTCGCCGGGTCGAACCTGGGGCTGCACCTGTTCCCACAGCGATTCGGAATCGAACTGCCCCGCCGTCGCTGCGGGCTGGTCGATGTCCTCGGCCGGCAGCCCGCATTCGCGCAGCGCCTGGGCGGTGCCAGGGCCAGGAGACCATGCTCTTGTTTTTATAGCAATGTCCCCTAGGGGATATTGCGCTGGAGGCCGATTTGACTCAAAGAAGTAGCGCACGGCGTTGGCGCTCACGAACATCACCGCGCGGTAATGGCTCCAGCCCTCGCGCGCCTGGCGCAGCGCGGCGACCGCGTCGGGGTCGCTGCAGCCGGCAATGGTGATCAGCGGCAGCGCCACCGCTTCGATGCCACGGGCATGCAGGCCGACGACCCACTTCGCGGCATCGCGTTCGGGGCGGGTGACGATGGCGCGGCGCGCAGGGGGCGTGTGGTGCGAAAGGCTCAATGGATCGGACTTGGAATGAAGGGTGGGGTGGCTGCAGGGGTTTCAGCCCGCCGGCTGCGCACCGCGTGCGCACAACTGCGCTGCGGCATCGCTGCCCAGGGCATCGGCCTGTGCCAGCGTCTGCACCGTGCCCGACACGCTCGCGCGCACCAGCGGCAGCACGCCCTGCGGGTCGCCCCAGGCGGCATCCAGCTGCAGCGTGCCGTCCGCCTTCCAGTGCGAGTACGCGGCCAGGGGCATGGAGCAACTGCCGCCCATGGCGCGGCTCACGGCGCGCTCGGCGGTCACGCCCAGCCAGCTGGGCAGGTGGGCCAGCGGCTCCAGGGCGGCGATCACGTCCTGACGGTGGCTGCGCACCTCCAGGCCCAGCGCGCCCTGGCCTGCAGCAGGCAGCATCTCGGACGGCTCGAAGGTGGTGCGGATGCGGTCGTGCAGGCCCAGGCGCTTCAGGCCGGCGGCGGCGAGCACGATGGCGTCGTACAGCCCCTCGTCCAGCTTGCGCAAGCGGGTGTCCAGGTTGCCGCGCAGCGGCTCGATTTTCAGGTCCGGCCGCAGGGCCTGCAGCAGCACCTGGCGGCGCAGGCTGGAGGTGCCGACGACCGCGCCCTGGGGCAGATCGGCCAGGCGCGCGTGGTGGTTGGACACGAAGGCATCGCGCGGGTCTTCGCGCTCCATCACGGCGGCGAGGTGAAAGCCGGGGGGCAGTTCCATCGGCACGTCTTTCAGCGAGTGCACGGCGATCTGGGCGCGGTCTTCTTCGAGCGCGACTTCCAGCTCCTTCACGAACAGGCCCTTGCCGCCCACCTTGCTGAGGGTGCGGTCCAAAATCTGGTCGCCCTTGGTGGTCATGCCCAGCAGCTCGACGGCATGGCCGCGGGCCTGCAGCAGTGCCCGCACATGCTCGGCCTGCCACAGGGCCAGGCGGCTTTCGCGGGTGGCGATCACGAGGGGAAGGAAGGAGGGGTTTGGAGAGAGATTCATCGCGGTGTCGGGAGGGCCTGGCGCGAGGGTGCGCGGGGGCCGGGCGCCGTGCGGCGCGGGCAGCGGGGATGCTAGCATGGGCCGCTGCAGCAGCCGCCCTCTGTCCGTGATGCGCCGAGCGCGCAGGAGACCCTTTCCGCATGAACGCGACCCCCCGCAAGACCGACGCCGCGCCCGCACCGGCCGCCCCCCGCAGGATCGACAAGGACCTGCCGCTCATTCAGGACATCCGGCTGCTGGGCCGCATCCTGGGCGACGTGATCCGCGACCAGGAGGGCGTGGCCGCGTATGACCTGGTCGAGCAGGTGCGCAAGCTGTCGGTGGCCTTTCGCCGCGATGCCGACCAGGAGGCCGACAAGGCGCTCAAGAAGCTGCTCAAGGGCCTGTCGGGCGACCAGACCGTCAGCGTGATCCGCGCCTTCACCTATTTCAGCCACCTGGCCAACCTGGCCGAGGACCGGCACCACATCCGCCGGCGCACCGTGCACGAGCGCGCCGGCAGCGCGCAGGAGGGCAGCATCGAAGTGGCGTTGGCCCGCATGCGCTGGGCGGGCATCGCGCCGCGCACCATCTCGCAGACCCTGGCCAAAAGCTACGTGGCCCCGGTGCTCACCGCTCACCCGACCGAAGTGCAGCGCAAGAGCATTCTGGATGCCGAGCGCGACATCGCCCAACTGCTGGCCGAGCGCGACGACATCCAGGTGCGCGCCCAGCTGTACAACAGCGCCAAGGACGCGCTCACCCCGCGCGAGCTGGCCGCCAACGAGGCGCGGCTGCGAGCCCGCGTGGCCCAGCTGTGGCAAACGCGCCTGCTGCGCTATACCAAGCTCACCGTGGCCGACGAGATCGAGAACGCGCTGTCGTACTACGAATCGACCTTTCTGCGCGAGATCCCCAAGATCTACGCCGAGCTGGAGCGCGAACTGGGCAACCAGCCCGTGGCGAGCTTTCTGCGCATGGGCCAGTGGATCGGCGGCGACCGCGACGGCAACCCCAACGTGAGCGCGGCGACCCTGTCGCTGGCGCTGGGCCGGCAGGCCGAGGTAGCGCTGCGCCACTACCTGACCGAGGTGCATTTTCTGGGGGGCGAGCTGTCGCTGTCGGCGCGGCTGGTGCAGGTGTCGCCCGACATGCAGGCCCTGGCCGAGCGCTCGCCCGATCACAGCGAACACCGGCAGGACGAGCCCTATCGCCGCGCGCTCACCGGCATCTATGCACGGCTGGCGGCCACGCTGCGCAACCTGACCGGCGGCGAAGCCGCGCGCCATGCGGTCGCGCCGCAAAACCCCTATCCCGACGCCGAGGCGTTTCTGGCCGACCTGCGCGTGATCGAGGCGTCGCTGCGCTCGCACCGCGGCGCGGCGCTGGCGGCCGAGCGACTGCACCCGCTGGTGCGCGCGGTGGAAGTGTTCGGCTTTCACCTGGCCACGGTGGACCTGCGCCAAAGCTCCGACCAGCATGAAAAAGTGGTGGCCGAACTGCTGGCCACCGCGCGCGTAGAGCCCGACTACGCGGCCCTGCCCGAGACCGACCGCCGCGCGCTGCTGCTGCGCCTGCTGGCCGATGCGCGGCCGCTGCGCGTGGTGGGCGCCACGTACTCCGAGCACACCACGGGCGAGATCGCCATCTTCGAGACCGCGCGCCAGATGCGCGAGCGCTTCGGGCCGCAGGCCATTCGGCACTACATCATCAGCCACACCGAAACCGTGAGCGACCTGCTCGAAGTGCTGCTGCTGCAAAAGGAAGTGGGCCTGATGCACGGCACGCTCGATGCCGAGCCGCCCGCGCCAGGCACCCCTGCCCGGTCCGCCGCCACGACCGACCTCATCGTGGTGCCGCTGTTCGAGACCATCGAAGACCTTCGCAATGCCGCGCCCATCATGCGCGAGCTGTACGCCGTGCCCGGCTTCGCGGCCATGGTGCAGGCCAGCGGCGCCGAGCAGGACATCATGCTGGGCTACAGCGACAGCAACAAGGACGGCGGCATCTTCACCAGCAGCTGGGAGCTGTACCGCGCCGAGATCGCGCTCGTCGCCCTGTTCGACGAACTGGCCGCCAGCCACCGCATCCAGCTGCGCATGTTCCACGGCCGCGGCGGCACCGTGGGGCGTGGCGGCGGGCCCAGCTACCAGGCCATCCTGGCGCAGCCGCCCGGCACCGTGCGCGGGCAGATCCGCCTGACCGAGCAGGGCGAGGTGATCGCCTCCAAATACGCCAACCCCGAGATCGGCCGGCGCAACCTGGAAACGCTGGTCGCCGCCACGCTGGAGGCCACGCTGCTGCAGCCCACCAAGCCCGCCACCAAGGCGTTCCTGGAAGCGGCGGCGCAACTGTCGGTCGCCAGCATGGGCGCCTACCGCGCGCTGGTGTACGACACCCCGGGCTTCACCGACTACTTCTTCAACTCCACACCCATTCGCGAGATCGCCGAACTGAACATCGGCTCGCGCCCCGCTTCGCGCAAGCCCAGCCAGCGCATCGAAGACCTGCGCGCCATTCCCTGGGGCTTCAGCTGGGGCCAGTGCCGGCTCACGCTGCCGGGCTGGTACGGCTTCGGTGCGGCGGTGGACGCCTTCGTCAAGCAGCCCGGCCAGGACCCGAAGGCGCAGATGGCGCTGCTGCAGAAGATGTACCGGCAGTGGCCGTTCTTCGGCACGCTGCTGTCCAACATGGACATGGTGCTGGCCAAGAGCGACCTGGCGCTGGCCTCGCGCTACAGCGAACTGGTGGCCGACACGCGCCTGCGCAAGAAGGTCTTCAGCGCCATCGAAGCCGAATGGCACCGCACGGCCGACGCGCTCACCCGCATCACCGGCGAGAAGCACCGCCTCACCCACAACACGGCCCTGGCCCGGTCGATCCGCCACCGCTTTCCGTACATCGACCCGCTGCACCACTTGCAGGTCGAGCTGGTGCGCCGCTGGCGCGCGGGCCAGGGCGACGAGCGCGTGCAGACGGGGATTCACATTTCCATCAACGGCATCGCGGCGGGGTTGCGCAACACCGGTTGAGGGCGGCGCGCGGCGGCCCATCGCCGTGCCGTGGTACGGAATCTGCTTGTGCTTGCGGCGCAGCGGCTGGCGCGCCGGGCTTCGGTACTGACGTTTGGGCTCTGCACTGGTCTTCTTTGTTTCCTCTTCATTTCTCCGGATTGCAGCGATCTTGAAAACGGCAATGGCAGGTTGGGCGAGGCGCCTGTGGGCGCAGGACGCGCTGGTGTACGGCGTGCGCGTTTTCATCGCGCTGAGCGGCGCCATGGCCGTGTGCTGGTGGCTGGACAGCGTGCCGCTGGTGACGCCGATCTTCCTGGGCATCATCGCCAGCGCCATCGCCGAGACCGACGACAACTGGCGCGGCCGGCTGCGCGCGCTGCTCGTCACGCTGGCGTGCTTCGCCACCGCCTCGTTCTCGGTCGAGGCCCTGCTGCCGTGGCCGCTGTGGTTCGTGGCCGGCATGGCCGTGTCCACCTTCGGCTTCACCATGCTCGGCGCGGTGGGCGAGCGCTACCGGGCCATTGCCTCGGCCACCGTGATCCTCGCGCTGTACACCGCCATCAGCGTGGCGCCCGGCGCGCACCAGGGCGGCAGCGGCCTGGCTTCGAGCGAGCCGACCTGGCTGCTCGCGGGCGCCACCTGGTACGGGCTGCTCTCGCTGCTGTGGTGCGCGCTGTTTCCGCACCAGCCCGTGCGGCAGAACCTCGCCAAGCTCTACGGTGTGCTGGGGGCGTATCTGCGGCTGAAAGCCAGCCTGTTCGAGCCCGTGCGCGGCGTGGACGTGGAGCGCCGGCGCCTGGCGCTCGCGCAGACCAACGGCCGCGTGGTGGCCGCGCTCAACACCACCAAGGAAAGCATCTTCAGCCGCTTGGGGCCTAGCGGCGACGGTGCTGCCGGGCCTGCCGCTCCCACCGGCCGCCTGCTGCGCCACCTGAACCTGTACTTCATCGCGCAGGACATCCACGAGCGCGCCAGCTCGTCGCACCACCACTACAACGACTGGGCCGACGTACTGTTCCACAGCGACGTGCTCTACCGCTGCCAGCGCGTGCTGCAGTTGCAGGGCGTGGACTGCACCCGCCTGGCCGAAGCGCTGCAGACGCACGAACCCTTCGTGCGCGACCCTGCTGGCGAGCGCGCCATGGCCGACCTGCACGACTCCATCGCCCATCTGGAGAACCAGCATCAGAGTGCATGGCAGCGCCCCTTGCGCAGCCTGCGCGCGCTGGCCCGCAACCTCGCCACGCTGTCGGGCCAGCTCGATGCCGCCACGCACCCCGACGGCGGCGAGCGCCTGGGCGATACCAGCCTGCTGGACCGCTCGCCCCGGTCGCTGGCCGATGCCTGGGGCCGCGTGCGCGCGCAACTGCACCCGGGCACGCCGCTGTTTCGCCACGCCACGCGCCTGTCGCTCGCGCTGGCCGCCGGCTACGTCGCCATGCAGCTCATCGACCCCGTGCACGGCTACTGGATTCCGCTGGCCACCCTGTTCGTGTGCCAGCCCACCTACGGCGCCACCGTCACCCGCGTGTCGCAGCGCATCGCCGGCACCGCCATCGGCCTCGTCGTGGGGTGGGCGCTGCTGCGGCTTTTCCCCAGCCTGCCGCTGCAGGCGCTGTTCGCCGTGGCAGCGGGCGTGCTGTTCTTCATCACGCGCACCACGCGCTACCTCACCGCCACCGCCGCCATCACGCTGCTGGTGCTGATGTGCTTCAACCAGGCCACCGGCGAGGCCTACACCCTCATCCTGCCCCGTCTGTTCGACACGCTGATCGGCAGCGCCATCGCCACCGTGGCCATGATGGTGGTGCTCCCCGACTGGCAGGGCCGGCGCCTCGCCGCCGTCGCCGCGCAGGCCCTGCAGGCCAACGGCCAGTACCTGCGCGAGCTCATGTCCCAATACGCCACCGGCAAGGAAGACGATCTGGACTACCGCCTGGCGCGCCGCACCGCGCACAACGCCGACGCTGCCTTCTCCACCGCCCTGTCGCACATGCTCCGCGAGCCGCGCCACGTGCGATCGCACTCGCAGGCCGGCATGCGCATGCTGGTGCTCTCGCACACACTGCTCAACTACCTCTCCGCGCTTGGCGCCCATCGTGGCCAGTTGGCCGAAGGCATGGACGACCCGCTCGTGCAGGAAGGCGCCCAGTACGCCGTCGAACGCATCGAAGCGGTCGCCCGCGCCCTGCGCACTCGCGAAGCCCTGCAAGGCGACGCCGCCCGCGGCGAAGCCCTCGCCACCGCCCTGGAACAGGCCGCCGACGCCGCGCCCGACACCTTGCGGCTGGTGCAGACGCAGCTGGCGCTGGTGTGCCGGCAACTGGCATCCCTGGAAGCCGTGGCCGCGCAACTGGCGGTGCGTGCGGTGGTGCAGCCGGTATAGCGACGGGGTGTGGCGAAGCTCAGAGCGCTGCGCCCATTGGTTTTCTGCCGGCTTTCAAAGCCCCCATGATTTGATTTTGCCGTTAAGTTACGTCGCGTAACTCGAAATATGCCGGCCTTGGCGGCTTTCGCCTTCTTTGCACCCAGAATCCGCATTTCTTAAAAACAAGCGATCACGGACGAGGGAGGTTGCATGAAGGACATGGTCAAGGTGGACCAGGAGCGGCTGCGCGCGCAGCTGGAGAAAAAGCTGCCGCCGAAGGTTCGGCTGTTTCAGCTGGACGATATTCCGGGCGTGATGCGCTCGCGCATGGGGTGGCCGGTGGCTGCGGCGTTGATGGAGCGGTGGTTTCGCGGGGCGGGTTTTCAAGTACCAGAAGACATGAAGCGTAGTTTGCCGACTTCTCCAACCCATCGGCTCAGTGCTGCCCATCTGGACGAAACCACAGTGAAAATGGCTTGGGCGCTCGGCTTTGCTCGTGTTCGCACTGCATTGGCAAAGCTACAGGCGCAATGGATAAGCCCTGCCGGTTTAAGGCAGCTTCAAAAGCGGGTCGATGAGTGGGCCGGGCCGAGACTTCTGCACAACTGGAGGTTTGGCAATCTCGGTCAGCCAGCAAAAATCTTGGATGAAAGTTGCCAAGTAAATTTTCTGAGTTTCGGTCGGCTTAGTGATCCGCTGGACGATTTCTACGGTGGCCTGGGTGAGGCCACTTTGAAAATCGCGGTATCGGGTCTGGTCACACCAAAGGAATCAGGTAAAGCCTCGATTGCCGTTGATGAGTTGGGCTTCTATTTACGGGATTCCTACGACTTCAACGACCACGACCAAGCCTTTTTGTCTCAGCCTCTTGGATTTTGGGGATATGGAGGAGTCGATCGCGTGAATGTTGGGAAGAGTGTTTCTATTTCAGAGGAATGAGTGAATGAGACAGAGGCGAGGGTGCGTAGCCATTCCTATCTTGTTCAAAACCGAGATTTTCGGACGTGGCGTGCAAAGACGGGCCGAGGAGGCGACTTCATCGTGCTTTCTGACGTTCATCGCGTGCGCCTGCCTTTTCCGATCAAACTGGAGTTGTGATGAGATTTCCTGAATTCAAGAAAATCCCTTGCATCGTCTGGTGCTTAGCGTTGAATGCCGTAGTAGTCCTTGGATGGCTTGCGTTTACGCCCCGGCTATTTAACAGCTACAACAGCCCCAGGTACGTTTATCGCCTGGAAATCCATGACGCGTCTTTATTGCAGCGGGCCATCCACTATGAACAAAAAATACCGTCTTTGGTCCGCCTGTATCACGTGAATTCAAGAACCCTACTGCGTGAAAGCGAAGTAGTAGACCTTTGGATGAATGGCGATATCAGCTGGCATCTCGACCCCCCAATCGCTACCCACAAGGTTTACGTGGGCCGTGATGTACTTTTTGACAACATACCCTCGGAGTGCGCAGACCCGTCGCTGCCCCCAGATTGCCCTGCTAAGCCATGAAATCGACGTGTTAGGTTAGAGCCACTTTTTTTCTTGCTTCGGCTGGGTGCGTGACATTGAACGCTTGCTGTGGGATGGCTTGGTATCTGTTCACGCCCACTTTTCCCCCATCGCTACAACAGCCTTCAGCCCATTGACAGATGGGGTTCCATAGAGCGTCGATCTTGCAGTGCTTCGGTCACTACGGTTTCAAGTGCCCTATATCGTTCTCTTTGCTGCATTTGGTCCATGAATCTTCGCCTACGACCTTGCTTGGTACGTACAAGGTAGGGAGCCTGGAGCCGGACGGCAGCATCCGCTAGCAGTTGACCCACCAACAATGCGGTCCCCGCCGGCAGCGAGATGCGGTTTGAGAACGTTCCTCTCCGAATGCGCAGATTTGGCTTCCTGTCTCACCAAGCATTGAACCGGCCGCTGCGCCGCAGTGCTTCGCCTTTGCTCAATCCCCCAGCAGTTCCCCCACCGCCCGCAAATCCTCCACCCGGTCGCAGATCGCCTTCACGGCCATCATCACGGGAATGCCCAGCAGCAGGCCCCACAGGCCCCACAGCCAACCCCATACCAGCACGCTCACAAACACCGCCACGGGGCTCATGCGGCTGGTCTTGCTGGTGAGCCACGGGGTGAGCAGGTTGCCCACCAGGGTATGGATGACGAGCGACGCGCCGCCGATGGCGAGCGCCATGTCCACGGTGCCGAACTGCAAAAAGGCCACCAGCGCCGAGGCGCCTGTCACGACGACCGAGCCGATGTAGGGCGCCAGATTGAGCACGCCGGCCACAACGCCCCACACCGCAGGGTTTTGCAGGCCCAGCAGCGCATAGGCCACGCCGGTGGCCACGCCCACGAGCACGCTGGTGAGCAGTTGCACCAGCAGGTAGCGCTGGATCTGGCCGGTGATGTCGTCCAGCACGGCCATGGTGACCTTGCGCCGCTCCAGGCTGTGGCCGGCGATGCGCATCAGCTTGCGCCGGAACAGGTTGCCCGACGCCAGCGCGAAGAAGGTGAGAAAGATCACCACGGTGATCTGGCCGGCCGCGGAGGCCAGGCCCATGGTGCCGCTCCAGACGTAGTCGCGGATGTTGAAGGGCGCGCGTTCGATCACCACGCGCTGCACGCCGCGGCGCGTTTGCGGCGGCACGCTGTCGTTGGCGGCTTGCTCGATCTGCGTGGCGGCCTTTTGCATGGTGTCCAGCGGGCTGGGGCCGCCCACGCGCAGCCGGGCGGCGTCGCGCACCTTGCGGGCCGCGACAGGCAGCGAATCGACCAGTTCGGCCGCGCCGTCGCTCAGCGACCAGGCCGCGCCGGCGAGACTGCCGACGATGCCGATCAGCAGCACGCCGGCACCGAGCCAGCGGGGAATGTGCCAGCGGTGCAGCGCCGTGACGGCGGGGTGCAGCGCGGTGGTGAGCAGCACGCTCAGCATCAGCGGAATGAACACGGCGCTGGCCCAGTGCAGCAGCGCGAGGGTGGCGAACAGGGCCAGCAGGGCGAGCGACATGTTGCGCACGTCCACCGGCATGTGCAGCATGATGTTCGGCGCCGAGGGACCGACCATGGCTGCGGCGGAGGGACCTTGCGGTGCTGCCTCCGCAGGTGCTGCGGGCGAGGGCGCCGCGTTCGTGGGGTGGTCACCGGCCGCAGCGCTGGCTGCGGGGGCCGGGTGATGCGCGGCGTGTTGGGGCTCCGGCCCGCTGTGCTGCGGCCGTCGTGCGGCCATGGCCTGCGTGCCAGGCTCGGCGGAGGCCGCGGCCGGTGCCGGCTCGGGCGGACCGTCTTCGGCAGGCTCGGGCGCGGCGGCGTGTTCGGGACGGGGGCTGTCGGTCTGCGGAGCGCCGCCGGCCGGCAGATGGCCTGTGGCTGCGGAGGCCGGAAGGGCGCGCGCCAGGGGCGGCGTGGGGGCTTTGGGAGCGGCGGGGCGGGACATGCCGCGGATTTTGTAGCAAGGCTGCTCAAGCGCCGCGTAGGTGGGCGCCGCAGCAGCACGGCGCGGACGTCCGGGAAAGCCCGGTGCTCAGCCTGGCGGGCGCGTCGGTCGCGGACCTTGCCGCGCATTCCGTACGGCGTCGTCGCAGGTTGGGGGGCACAGGCCGCGGAGCGTCTTCGTGCCGCGAATCGCCCGCCAGCGCTTGAAAACAAGGCGATGCGCTGACTTGGCGCCCCGGCCGGGCCAAGGCCGGAATCCGACCTAGCGCGTTGGCAGCAGGGGAAAAGCGGCGCTGTTCGGCCGATGCCCCGCGCCCGCCGCCGCTAGCATTTGCGGGTATGGAATCTGACAAAAAACTCGCGCGCACGGCTGGCCGTGTGCTGCTGCGCAACGGTGGGCTCGCGGCTCCCGGGCGTTCGGGCGCGTTGCGCTGGTCGCCAGGCGCCGGCGCACTGCTGGCAGCGGCGGTGCTGGGCGGATGCGCCACGCCGGACCTGCCGCGCGATGAGGCGCATGCGCCGTCCGCGCAGAAGACGGCGCGCGCCGTGCAGCACTGGGACGTGCTGGCCAGCGATGTCGCCGAGCGCACGGTCGTCAAGCTGCGCGACTGGCCGCCCGGCGAATACCCGCTCTACATCGTGCCGGCGCAGGGCGACGGGTTCGACGCGGGCTTTCGCTCGCTGCTGATGACGCGGCTGGTGGACCGGGGCATCACCCTGTCGGTGCAGCCGACGGGCGTGCGCATGGCGGTGTCCACGCAGGTGGTGCAGCACCAGGGTGGCGGGGTAGGCGCGCCACCGCGCGTGCGGCTGGCCGATGGCGTAGCCGTGGTGCGCGATGCCTCCGGCGCCTATGTGCCCGCGCCGGACGTGCTGCTGGCCAGCGGCACGGCCCGCACGGAAATTCTGGTGACGACATCGATCGAGTCGAACGAGCGCGTGCTCGCCCGCACCAGCGATGTGTATTCGATCGACCAGGGCGACCTGGCGCTGTATCTGCCGCGTGTGCCGGCCGTGGTGGCCACGCCGGTCAAGACCTGGCAGGTGGTGCCATGAAGCGGCGCACCTTGCTGACCGGCGCGCTGGCCGGCGCCGCGGCGGTGGCCTTGCCGAGCTGCGCGCGGTTCTATTACGGCAGCGCGGCCGCGGGTGGCGTGCAGACCGATCTGCTCGAATTCAACCAGAAGGCCGCCGACATGCTGCTGCAGGGCGCGCCGCTCGATCCGCGCCAGCCGGTGCTGGTCTCCACGCTGGTGCACCTGGACCGGCTGAACGAGTCGTCGCGGCTCGGCCGCCTGTGCTCCGAGCAGATCGCCGGGCGCCTGGTGCAGCGCGGCGTGCGCGTGACCGAACTGAAACTGCGCGAAAACCTCGTCATGCGGCCGGGCGACGGCGAGTTGCTGCTTTCGCGCGAGGTGCGCGAGGTAAGCCGCGCGCAGGCAGCGCAGGCCGTGGTCGTGGGCACTTACGCGGCCACGCCGCAGACGGTGTACGTGAGCCTCAAGCTCGTGAGCCCCGAAGGCAACGCCGTCCTGGCCGCCTACGACTACGCGCTGCCGGTGGATGCGGACATTCGCATCCTGCTGGCGATGCGGTGATGTCCCTGAACGCCCCATGAAAAAACCCGGCCAGTGCCGGGTTTGAACGTTTGTTGTAGTTTGCTACTGATTTTGTAGCAATCCACCCTAGAGGAATAAGCGCTGGAGGGCTTTTTGACTTAAAGCCGTCGCTGCTCAATGCAGCATCAGCGCGCCAGCCGACTTGCTCTTGCCCGCGCGGGCGGGTGGGTTGCACAGGCCGCAGGTGTAGTTGCGGGCGTTTTCGTACAGCTCGGTGACGAACTGGCCGCTGCACTGCGAGCAGGCGGTGCGGGTGAGCATGCCGGCGTCCACGAACTTCACGAGGCGCCAGGCGCGGGTGAAGGAGAGCAGGGGCTCGATCTCGGCGGTGGTGACTTGCTCGTTGTACAGGCGGTAGGCCTTGGTGAGCAGTTCCACCGAATCCAGGTCCACGCCCTTGGACAGGTATTCGTAGATGTTCAGGAACAGCGAGCTGTGGACGTTTTCTTGCCAGGTCAGGAACCAGTCGGTCGAGAAGGGCAGTTGGCCCTTGGAAGGCGACTTGCCGGCGATCTCCTTGTACAGGCGGATCAGGCGCTCATAAGAAAGCGTGGTTTCCGATTCCAGCACCTGCATGCGGGCACCCATCTGGATCAGCATGGCGGCGCGTTCGATCTGCTTGGATTCGTTGAGGACGCTCTTGACGGGTGCGGACATGGCTGGCTTTCGAAGAAGGGTGGGCGGCGGCAGGCGAGTGGGCGGCGAGGGCAGCGGGCGCTGCGCTCAGAGCACTTCGGACACGCGGCTGGCCATCAGGATGTTGGCGTGCAGCGTGTTGGTCGCTTCGTTGCCGACCTTCTTGGGGGTGTTGTGGTTGGTGAGCAAGCTCCACACCAGGTTGTCGTCCACCCGGAAGCTGCACAGCAGCGTGTTGCGGGAGGCCAGCTTGAGCACCTGTGCGGCCGACAGCGATGCCAGGATGTCGGCGGCGTCTTCGTTCAGGCCCAGACGGAAAACAGCTTCCGCCTTGTCCTGGCGGATCAGGGTCTGTGCCAACATCAGGTACGTGAGGTTGGCTTCGCGGATTTCGGCGAGAAGTTGTTCGGAGGTCATGGTGAATCCTTTTTCCTTTAACCGATCTGGCGGGGTTCATGCGGTTTGCATGGTTTCGCGATCCGTTGAAATGGATTGTGAATTCAGCCCAATCAAAAATTAAGTCGGGGTTTGGATGTGCAGCGTGTCTGGTCGGCGCGCTGCCCGTGTAGGAATTTGCCTTACAAAACGCGTGGCCGGTGTCCGACCGCCAGAGGGGCCGGCCTGCTGCACAGCCGGCCGCCCCGAGGGCCTCAACCCCGCTCTACCGGCCGGTCCGGATGGCTGCACCATTCGCTCCAGCTGCCTGCAAACAACGCTGTTTTGCCCAAACCGGCCAGTTCCATGGCCAAAACGTTGGGCACGGCGCTCACGCCGCTGCCGCATTGGTGCACGACCGTCTGCGGCGCACGGCCCCCCAGGAGGGCGTCGAACTCGGCCCGCAACTGCGCTGCGGGCTTGAAGCGCCCGTCCGGCCCGATGTTCTCGCTGAACGGGCGGTTCAGCGCGCCGGGAATGTGGCCGGCCACCGGGTCCAGCGGCTCGACCTCGCCCCGGTAGCGAGCGGGCGCCCGCGCGTCGATCACCGTCTGGCCGGGCTGGCCCAGGGCGGCCTGCACGTCGGCCGCGGTGGCCAGTTGGCGCAGGGGCTCGCCCAGCTTGAAGTTGGACTGGAAATGCGCGGGCTCGTCGCCGCTGGCCAGCGCCCCGCCTGCGGCCGTCCAGGCCTGCAGGCCGCCGTCCAGCACGGCCACCGCGTCGTGGCCCGCCCACTTGAGCATCCACCACAGGCGGCCGCAGTAGTTGGCGCCATTGCGGTCGTACACCACGGCCTGCATCTGGTTGGTGAAGCCGATGCGCGAGAGCCAGGCTTCGAGCCGGTCGCGGTTGGGCAGGGGGTGGCGCCCGCCGGATGCGGGCTGGTCGGCCTCGGTGGCGACGATGGTGCCGCCTGCGCCGGGCGCGCCGTGCTTGGCGCTCAGGTCGCGATCCAGGTGCGCATAGAGCGCGCCGGGAATGTGCGATTCACGGTATTGCTGCTCGCCCGACGAGGGCTGCGACAGGTCGAACGTGCAGTCGAAAACCATCAGCGGCGCACCGCTGGCGATGAGGGACTGGAGTTCGGCGGCGGAGATCAAGGTGGTGTACGGCATGGCGCTCCTGCGGTGGCAAACAAGCCCTTATTGTGGGCCGGAGCCGGGCGCCCGCACGTCGGACAGACCTTACCGCAGCGACGCCTGCGCTCCCGTGCGCCCCGGCATGCCCGAGGGCGCCGAGGGCGCGATCAGTGTTCCTCGGCCGGCGCGCCGGGCGCCGCGCGGGCGCGCAGCACGGTGGCCACGATGCCGCTCACCACGATCAGCGCCATGCCGGCCCAGCCGATGAGCGGAATGTCGTCCCCGAACAGCAACACGCTGTACAGCCCCGCGAACACGATGCCCGAATACTGCAGGTTGGCCACCACCAGCGTGCCGCGCGAAGTGCGCGCGCTGGCATAGGCACGGGTCAGGCACAGCTGGCCCGCCGCGGCCAGCACGCCGATGGGCAGCAGCCACAGGCTCGGCCAGCCGGGCCATTCGGAGGTGCCCGTGAGCAGCAGGCCCGCGCCGCCGGCCACCGCCGAGCCCACCGCGAAATAGAACACCGTGCGCGTCTCGGGCTCGCCCAGCCGCGACAGCGCCATCACCTGCATGTAGGCGAAGGCTGCGGTCAGGCCCGACAGCAGCCCGATCACGCCGGCGAATGCCTGGTTCTGGTCCAGGCTGGGGCGCAGCATCATCACCACGCCGGCGAAGCCAACCATCACGGTGAACACCAGCGTGCCCTGCAGCGGCGGTCGCGAACTGACGCTGGAGGGCCGCCAGGCCAGCAGCGCACCCCCTACGAGGAAGGCGGCGATCCACACGCTGCTCATGTAGTTGAGCGTCATGGCGGTGGCCAGCGGCAGGTGGGCGATGGCGTAGAACCACGACCCCAGCGACACCACGCCAATCAGGCTGCGCCAGGCGTGCATGCCCGGGTATTGCGTGCCCAGCTTGACCCCTTGCGACCGCGCCAGGGCCCACAGGATCGCCATGCCGATGATGCCGCGGTAGCACACCAGTTCGGCCGAGTTGAAATACGCCGAAGCCACCTTGACGCACACGCCCATGCTGGCGAAAAGGAACGCGGCCAACACCATCCAGAGCGCTTGCATGGGAGTGAGTTTTCAGTGAAAAAGGCTGCCCACCTTAGTGAATCATGCGGTGGCAGCTATTGTTTTAATAGCAAACGGCAGGTGTCGTCAGCGCTTCGGAACCGCATCTCCCATGGCGGCGCGGTACCACTCGTGAAAGTGCTGCATGCCGTCTTCCATGGGGCTCTGGTAGGGGCCGACCTCGTTGTCGCTGCGGTCGTAGAGCGCGCGGCGGCCGGCGTCCATGCGCTCGCCGATCTCGTCGTCCTCGATGCAGGTCTCCATATAGGCGGCCTGCTGCGCTTCGACGAATTCGCGCTCGAACGCGGTGATCTCTTCGGGGTAGTAGAACTCCACCATGTTCATCGTCTTGGTCGGGCTGACGGGGTGCAGCGTCGAGACGGTGAGCACGTGCGGATACCACTCCACCATGATGTGCGGGTAGTAGGTGAGCCAGATCGCGCCGCGCTCGGGCATCTTGCCTTCGCGGTACTGCAGCAGCACATCGTGCCACTTGCGGTAGATGTCGGAGCCGGGCTTGCCGAAGGTCGAGGCCACGCCCACCGTCTGCACCGAATAGTGCTTCTGGAACTCCCAGCTCAGGTCCTCGCAGGTGACGAAGTTGCCTAGGCCGGGGTGGAACGGTCCGACGTGGTAATCCTCGAGGTAGACCTCGATGAACGTCTTCCAGTTGTAGTTGCACTCGTGCATTTCCACGCGGTCGAGCGAAAAGCCTTCGAAGCTCAGTTCCGCGCGCGGGCCCATGCCGCCCAAGTCGGCGCCGATGTCGCGGCCGTTGTCCTCGAACAAGAGACCGTTCCACTCGCGCAGGCCGTAGTTGTTGAGGTTCAGGCACGGGTCCTGCGAGAAGTGCGGCGCGCCCAGCAGCTGGCCGCTGGGCGAATACGTCCAGCGGTGCAGCGGGCACACGATGTTGCCGCCGGCATGGCCCTTGCCATGGCCCTGCAGGGTGCCGCGGCCCTTGAGCATCACGGCCTGGCGGTGGCGGCAGACGTTGGAGATCAGCTCGACGCCGCCCTGCGCATTGCGCACGAGCGCACGGCCTTCGCCTTCCTGCGGCAGGGCATAGTAGTCGCCCGCATGGGGCACGGAAAGCTGGTGCCCCACATAGCGGGGCCCGCGCTGGAAGATGGTCTCCAACTCGCGCTGGAACAGCGCCTCGTCAAAGTAGCTCGAAACTGGTAGTTGGCTTGCGGCCTGCTGCAGTTGAAGACTTAAATCAGACATGGGTGACCTGACCTAAAGACTCCCCACAGGGAGGGTGCGTGAAGTGCACACAGAAAAAAAGAAACCGGCATGCAAGCCGGCCCGAAGGGAATGGGATTGTAGCCGGTGGGGTTATTTCCGCGCCCCCCGTATGTGTATTGGCGAGGCATGCTTGAGCGCTTCGCGCCGGGCCCTGGAGCCTGCCGTGTCGCCCAGGAGCTGGCGGTTTCCACCCTGTGCCATAGGGAGGGCCTAAAATCGCCCGTTTTACCTGCGCGTTCGCCGCTCCCCGTTCCATGCCCAAGGCCTCCGCCACCCCCCCGAAACTCCCCGAACCCGCCAGCTACGAAGCCGCGCTGGAAGAGCTGGAGCAACTCGTGGGGCGCATCGAATCGGGCCAGTTGCCGCTGGACCAGATGCTGGCCGGCTACCAGCGCGGCGCGGCGCTGCTGGCCTTTTGCCGCGGCCGCCTGGAAGCCGTGCAGGACCAGATCAAGGTATTGGACGAAGGAGCGTTGCAGCCATGGACGCAGGACTGATGACGACCCCTCTGGCAACGCCCACCGCCGCGCCGTTCGACCTCTCCGGCTGGAGCCACGCGCAACTGGCGCGCGTGGAAGAGGCCCTCTCGCGCTGGGTGTGCAGCGACGCCCCCGCGGGCCTGGGCGAGGCCATGCGCTATGCCGTGCTCGACGGCGGCAAGCGGCTGCGCCCGCTGCTGGTGCTGGCAGCCTCCGAGGCCGTCGATGGCCTCGATGAAGCAGCCCTGCGCGCTGCCTGCTCCGTAGAACTGATCCACGCCTATTCCCTGGTGCACGACGACATGCCGTGCATGGACAACGACGTGCTGCGCCGCGGCAAGCCCACGGTGCATGTGCGCTTCGGCGAAGCGCGGGCCCTGCTGGCCGGCGATGCGCTGCAGGCGCTGGCTTTCGGCCTGCTCACGCCCGAAGGCCCGGGCGTGCCGCCCGCCATGCAGGCCACGCTGTGCCGCATGCTCGCGGGCGCCGCAGGTGCCGACGGCATGGCCGGCGGCCAGGCCATCGACCTGGCCAGCGTAGGCCACGCCCTGACGGAGGCCGAACTGCGCCAGATGCACAAGCTCAAGACCGGCGCGCTGCTGCAAGGCAGCGTGGTGATGGGCGCAGCCTGCGGGCACGCCACGGCTGCGGCCCTGGCCGCGCTGTCGCAATACGGCGCCGCACTGGGCCTGGCGTTCCAGGTGGTGGACGACATCCTCGATGTGACCGCCGACTCCGCCACGCTGGGCAAGACCGCCGGCAAGGATGCTGCGAGCGACAAGCCCACTTACGTTTCTCTGCTCGGGCTCGACCGCGCCAGGGCCCACGCCGACGAACTGCTGGCCGATGCCAAGGCCGCGCTGGCGGCCAGCGGCCTGCCCGACACGCGGGCGCTGGCGGCGCTGGCCGACATGGTGGTGAACCGCTCGCACTGATGATGATGGCGGCGCGCCTGCCTTCGCCCGCCCGCGGGCCGGCCGCCACGATGGCCCGGGCGCCGTGCCCCGTTGACCGAACGGCCTGCAGCGCTTGTGTGTATTGCGCAAGCAGCTACTAAAAAGATAGCTTATGTCCACGACTTCCTTCCCCCTGCTGCAGACCATCAACGACCCGGCCGACCTGCGCCGCCTGTCGCGCGCCGAACTGAAAGACCTGGCCACCGAGCTGCGCGCCTTCGTGCTGGACAGCGTCTCCAAGACCGGCGGCCACCTGAGTTCGAACCTGGGCACGGTGGAGCTGACGGTGGCGCTGCACACCGTGTTCGACACCCCGCGCGACCGCCTGGTCTGGGACGTGGGCCACCAGACCTATCCGCACAAGATCCTGACCGGCCGGCGCGAGCGCATGGGCACGCTGCGCCAGTTCGGCGGGCTGTCGGGCTTTCCGCAGCGCGCCGAAAGCGAGTACGACACCTTCGGCACGGCGCATTCCAGCACCAGCATTTCGGCGGCGCTGGGCATGGCATTGGCGGCCAAGCAGCATGGCGAGAACCGCCATGCGGTCGCCATCATCGGCGACGGCGCCATGACGGCCGGCATGGCGTTCGAGGCGCTCAACAACGCCGGCGTGGCCGATGCCAACCTGCTGGTCATCCTGAACGACAACGACATGAGCATCAGCCCGCCGGTGGGTGCGCTCAATCGGTATCTGGCGCAGCTCATGAGCGGCCATTTCTACGCCGCGGCCAAGAACATGGGCAAGACGGTGCTCAAGCCGGTGCCGCCGCTGCTGGAGTTCGCCAAGCGGCTGGAGCAGCAGGCCAAGGGCATGGTCGTGCCGGCCACGCTGTTCGAAAAGTTCGGCTTCAACTACATCGGGCCCATCGACGGGCACGACCTCGACTCGCTCATCCCCACGCTGGAAAACATCAAGGGGCTGAAGGGCCCGCAGTTCCTGCACGTGGTCACCAAAAAGGGCCAGGGCTACAAGCTGGCCGAGGCCGATCCGGTGGCCTACCACGGCCCGGGCAAGTTCGACCCGAGCGTGGGCCTGACCCAGCCGGCCACGCCGCCCAAGCAGACCTTCACGCAGGTGTTCGGCCAGTGGCTGTGCGACATGGCGGCGAAGGACGAGCGGCTGGTGGGCATCACGCCCGCCATGCGCGAAGGCTCCGGCATGGTGGAGTTCGAAAAGCGCTTTCCCGGCCGCTATTACGACGTAGGCATCGCCGAGCAACATGCGGTGACCTTTGCCGCCGGCATGGCCTGCGAAGGCGTCAAGCCGGTGGTGGCGATCTATTCGACCTTCCTGCAGCGCGCCTACGACCAGCTCATCCACGACGTGGCCCTGCAGAACCTGCCCGTGGTGTTCGCGCTCGACCGCGCGGGCCTGGTCGGCGCCGATGGCGCGACGCACGCCGGCGCCTACGACATTCCGTTCGTGCGCTGCATTCCCAACATGAGCATGGCGTGCCCGGCCGACGAGCGCGAGTGCCGGCAACTCCTGACCACTGCCTTCGAGCAGGACCACCCCGTTGCCGTGCGCTACCCGCGCGGCAGCGGTGCAGGCGTGGTGCCGCTGGCCAGCCTGGAAGGGCTGCCCTTCGGCAAGGGCGAGGTGCGGCGCACCACCAGCGCGCCTGCGGGGCGGCGAATCGCCATCCTGGCCTTCGGCACGTTGCTGTATCCCGCGCTGCAGGCCGCCGAAGCGCTGGACGCCACGGTCGTCAACATGCGCTGGGCCAAGCCCATCGACAAGGACCTGTTGCTGCAGGTGGCCGCGAACCACGAAGCGCTGGTCACGCTGGAAGAGGGCACCACCGTGGGCGGGGCCGGCAGCGCCGTGTGCGAGGCACTCAATGCCGCGGGCGTGCTGCGCCCGGTGCTGCAGCTGGGCCTGCCCGATGCGTTCATCGAGCATGGCGACCCGGCCAAGCTGCTGGCGCTGCAGGGGCTGGATGCCGAGGGCATTCAGCGCGCCATTGCGGCCCGCTTCGGCGCCTGACGATTTCCGAAGAGCGGATCGAAGACCCAACCGCGGCGGATCGCCGCCGAAGGCACCGCGTGCAAGGCGCGGGGCGTTCGCGTGGGCGAACGGCGGCAAGTCTTGCGGCATTGCTTGCAGAAGTCTGAATTGATAGCACCGAATGGCGGCATTTAGCGGGAAAACCCCAGCCAATGCCGGGGGGGCTATTTCTACAATCGTTTACCCATTCGCTGCGCTGCACGGAGTTCCATCCGGCGGCGCAGTGTCATTACTTTCGGAGACAACCCATGGATCGTCGTTCCCTCATCAAGCAGGCCGGTATTGCAGGCGTTCTCGCCGCTGGCATGGCGCCAGCCGTGCATGCCCAGACCGCCGTGCGCTGGCGCCTGGCGTCCAGCTTCCCCAAATCCCTGGACACGATCTTCGGTAGCGCTGAGATGTTCTCCAAGACGGTGAAGGCCCTGTCGGGCGGCAAGTTCGAAGTGTCGGTGCATGCCGGCGGCGAACTGCTCCCACCCTTCGGCGTGGTCGATGCCATCCAGAACGGCACCATCGAAATGGCGCAGACGGCGCCGTATTACTTCACCGGCAAGGACTCCATCTTCGCCTTCGGCTGCGCGGTGCCCTTCGGCCTCACGGCCCGCCAGATGGACGCCTGGATGGAGCACGGCAACGGCCGCAAGCTGATGGACGCGTTCTACGCCAACTACAACATCAAGAGCCGCAGCGCCGGCAACACCGGCACGCAGATGGGCGGCTGGTACCGCAAGGAAATCAAGACGGCCGCCGACCTGAAGGGCCTGAAGATGCGCATGGGCGGCGGACTGTTCGGCGAAGCCATGCAAAAGCTCGGCGTGGTGGCCCAGAACATGCCGGCCGGCGACGTGTACCAGGCGCTGGAAAAGGGCACGCTCGATGCCACCGAATTCGTGGGCCCCTACGACGACGAGAAGCTCGGCTTCAACAAGGTCGCCCCTTACTACTACTACCCCGGCTGGTGGGAAGGCAGTGCCGAGCTGGAGTTCTTCATCAACGCCAAGGCCTACGCTGCGTTGTCGCCCGAGTTCCAGGCCATCGTCGATGCCGCCACTGCCGTGGCTGCGCGCGACATGACGGCCAAGTACGACGCCTTCAACCCCATCGCGCTCAAGCGCCTGGTGGCCGCCAAGACGCAGCTCAAGGCGTTCTCCAAAGAGATCATGGATGCCGGCTACCAAGCCTCCATGGAAGTGTTCGCCGAGCACGAAGCCAAGTCGCCCGAGTTCAAGAAGATCCACCAGGACATGCGCTCGTTCCAGCGCGACCAGCTGCTGTGGGCCCGCTACTCGGAACTGCGCTTCGACACCTACATGGCCGGCGTGAAGCTCTGATCCGGCATGCGGGGCGCGCTACCCGCCGCGCCCCGCCTGATTCGCCGTGCCTGCCGTGCCGCCGCTACCCGCGGCGCATGAAGGCTCTCTTGTTTTCTTCATACCTGGAGGTATCCATGGATCGTCGTTCCCTCATTAAAAACGCAGGCATTGCCGGAGTGCTGGCTGCCGGTGTCGCGCCTGCCGTTCATGCCCAGGCGGCAGTGCGCTGGCGCCTGGCTTCGAGCTTTCCCAAATCGCTGGACACGATTTATGGCTCGGCCGACGTGTTTTCCAAGGCCGTGAAGGAAATGTCGGGCGGCAAGTTCGAAATCTCCGTGCACGCGGCCGGCGAGCTGATGCCCGCTTTCGGCGTGGTCGACGGCGTGCAGAACGGCACGGTGGAAATGGCGCACACGGCGCCTTACTACTTCTTCGGCAAGAGCGAAGCGTTCGCCATCGGCGGCGCCATTCCGTTCGGCATGAACTCCCGCCAGCTCACGTCCTGGATGATCGACGGCAATGGCTCGAAGCTCATGCGCGAGTTCTATGCCAAGTACAACATCGTGAACTTCGTCGGCGGCAACACGGGTGCCCAGATGGGCGGCTGGTTCCGCAAGGAAGTCAAGACGCCTGCGGACATCAAGGGTCTGAAGTTCCGGGTGGGCGGTTTCGCCGGCCGCGTGATCGAGCGCATGGGCGGCGTGCCGCAGAACATTCCTGCTGGCGAGATCTACCAGAGCCTGGAAAAAGGCACGATCGACGCCGCCGAGTGGATCGGCCCGTACGACGATCTGAAGCTGGGCCTGAACAAGGTCGCGCCGTTCTACTACTACCCCGGATGGTGGGAAGGCAGCCTGAACCTCGAGTTCTACATCAACGACAAGGCCTTCAACGGCCTGTCGTCCGAGAACAAGGCCATCGTCCAGGCCGCGGCCCACGAGGCCCATGTGACCACGCAGGCCCGCTACGACGCACGCAACCCCGGCGCGCTCAAGCAACTCGTGGCGGCCAAGTCGAAGGTGCTGCCGTTCCCGCAGTCGGTGCTGGAAGCTTCGTTCAAGACCTCCATGGAGGTGTATGCCGAGCTGGCCGAGAAGAATGCCGACTGGAAGAAGATCTACGGCGATTACCGCAACTTCCAGCGCGACCAGATTCTGTGGTTCCGCTTTGCCGAGGCGCGGTTCGACAGCTTCATGTCTGCGCAAAAGCTCTGACCTTCGCGTCGGTGAAAAGGCCCGCTCCGTGTGAGCGGGCTTTTTTTTGCCCGGCCGGTGCTTGAACGCTCCAGACAAGGAATCGAGAGCGAAGCGTAACGGCGCGCGAAAGTGTCGGTCTCGCCGTGGGGTCTTGCCGCAGTGCCTTGCGGTGCATGCGGCGGGTAAACTTCGACCTGGGTGGAGCGCCATGTCGGGCGTTTCAGGATTAGCGCAGGTCGGGCCGCCTCGCTGCTTTGGCACGACCAGGAGCCTTCATGTCCGACACCCCGATCCAATGGATCGCCGCATCCATCTTTGCGCTCGCCCTGCTGCACACGTTCAGCGCCAAGCAGTTCGAACGGCTCTCCCATCGTTACCCGCGCCACGGCGGTCTGTTCCATCTGCTGGGCGAAGTGGAAGTCGTCTTCGGCTTCTGGGCCATCGTGCTGATCGTCGCCATGGCGCTGGTCGTGAGCGGCAGCGATGCGCTGCAATATGCCGAATCGCGCAACTACACCGAGCCTCTCTTCGTGTTCGTGGTGATGGTGATCGCGGCCTCGCGGCCGGTGCTGCGCACCGTCGTGTCGCTGGTCGATGCCATCGCCCATGCGGTGCCCGTGAAGACCCCGCTGGCGACGGCATGGCTCGGCCTGGCCGCCGTGCCGTTGCTGGGTTCGCTCATCACCGAGCCCGCTGCGATGACCATTGCGGCCCTCATGCTGGCCCCGCAGATTTTTCGGCGCCAGGTTCCGGAGCGGGTGAAGTACCTGGCGCTGGGCGTGCTGTTCGTGAACGTCTCGATCGGCGGCACCCTCACGTCCTATGCCGCGCCGCCCGTGCTGATGGTGGCGACCACCTGGCAGTGGGACAGCGCCTTCATGCTGGCCACGTTCGGCTGGAAGGCTGCCATCGCCGTGTTGGTGAACGCCACCGTGGCCACCTATGTGTTGCGCGGGCATCTGCGTTCTGCGAGCGCGGAAGACGGCGAAGGCCTTCAGGAAGCGCGCGTGCCGCTGCCGGTAGTACTGGTGCATCTGGGGCTGCTGGCAGGCGTGGTGCTGTTTGCACACCATCCCGTGGTGTTTCTGGGCCTGTTCCTGATGTTTCTCGGGTTCACGCAAGCCTATGAGCGCCACCAGAGTCCTCTGATCCTGAAAGAGGCGCTGTTGGTCGGCTTCTTTCTCGCGGGCCTGGTGGTGCTGGGCGGCATGCAGCAATGGTGGCTGCAGCCCATCGTCTCCGGGCTCTCGCCCGTCGCTCTGTTTCTCGGGGCCCTCGCCTTCACGGCCATCACGGACAACGCGGCGCTCACCTACCTCGGCTCGCTGATCGTCGGCATCTCCGACCCGGCGAAGTACATGCTCGTCGCGGGCGCAGTGGCGGGCGGTGGCCTGACCGTGATCGCCAATGCGCCGAACCCGGCCGGCGTGGCCTTGCTCAAGCGGGGATTCGCCGACGAGACCATCGGCGCAGGCGGCTTGCTGCTCGGCGCGCTGGGCCCGACCGCCGTAGCGGCCGCCGCGTTTCTGTTCCTGTAACGGCTTCTCGGTCGAGCCGCTGCACTGCACCCCACCGCACCGCACCCAGTTCACTTCACTGCACTCTGCTTAGCTGCATCCAACGCGCTCAGCACGCGGCAGCGGCGGGCCAGGCCAGGCCAGACCACATCCCATGAAAAAGGCCCCCTTGGCATTCACCAAGGGGGCCTCCTTCGAAGCAGGGCCTGAGCACCGGCCCTGCGCCTTCGATCACATCACGCGATCACCGCGCATCACTCTTTCTTCTCGGAGCGGCTGAGCGCTTCTTCCATGGCTTTCATGGGATCGTCCTCCGTGCTTCCGGGCTGTGCATCCGAAGAGGCACCGGCGCCGGGCGGCGATGCGCCTTCCATGTCCTTGGCCGGGTCTTCGCCAAAGCTCGGGTCGGGCATGGCCGCTTCCATTTCCATGCGCACCTTGTCCAGATCGTAGACCTCTTTCTTGTCCAGCCCGCTGGACACGATGCCCGGGAAGGCGATGACCAGGGCCACCATCAGGATCTGGATGGCCAGGAACGGCAGGGCGCCCCAGTAGATCTGCTGCGTGGTGACTGGCTGGATCACCTTCTTCGTGACCTTGTCCACATATGCCTTCACCGGTGCCACGCTGCGCAGGTAGAACAGCGCGAAGCCGAAGGGCGGGTGCATGAACGAGGTCTGCATGTTGATGGCCAGCAGCACGCCGAACCAGATCAGGTCGATGCCCAGCTTGTCGGCCACCGGCGCCAGCAGCGGCACCACGATGAACGACAGTTCGAAGAAGTCCAGGAAGAACGCCAGGAAGAACACCATGATGTTCACCACGATGAGGAACCCGAGCTGCCCGCCCGGCAGGCCGGCCAGCAGATGCTCCACCCACAGCGGCCCGTCCACGCCCTGGAAGGTCAGGCCGAAGATCGTGGCGCCGATCAGGATGAACACCACGAAGCACGACAGCTTGGTCGTGGTGTTCAGTGCCTGCTGCAGCAGCTGGAAGCTCATGCGCCGGCGTGCAATGGCCATGATCAGCGCGCCCACGGCGCCCATCGCGCCGCCTTCGGTCGGTGTCGCCACGCCCAGGAAAATCGTGCCCAGCACCAGGAAAATCAGCAGCAGCGGGGGAATGAGCACGAAGGTCACGCGCTCCGCCATGCGCGACAGCAGGCCCATGCGGGTCACCTTGTTGAGCATGGCGACTGCGAAGGCCAGCGCCACGCCGAAGCACATGGCGACCACGATGGTCTCGTCCAGCGCAACGCGCTCGACCGTCTCGCCCGTCCACCAGGTGTGCAGTTGCGCCATGTGCTGGCCGACGTAGATGGATGCGGCCGTGCAGATGACCGTCAGCACCAGCAGCGACAGCACGCCGCTCTTGCCGTTGTCGTCACGCAGCGTGCGTGCTTCGGGCGGCAGGGCGGGCACCCATTGGGGCTTGATGAAAGCCAGCAGTACGACGTAGAGCGCGTAGAAGCCGGTGAGCATCAGCCCGGGCAGGAAGGCGCCCTTGTACATATCGCCCACGCTGCGGCCCAGTTGGTCGGCGATGATGATCAGCACCAGCGACGGCGGAATGATCTGCGCCAGCGTGCCCGAGGCCGCGATCACGCCCGCGGCCAGCCGCCGGTCATAGCCGTAGCGCAGCATGATCGGCAGCGAGATGAGGCCCATCGAAATCACCGATGCGGCAACGACGCCCGTGGTGGCCGCCAGCAGCGCGCCGACGAAGATCACCGCCAGGGCCAGGCCACCGCGGACCGGGCCGAACAATTGGCCGATGGTGTCCAGCAGATCCTCCGCCATTCCGCTTCGCTCCAGGATGAGCCCCATGAGCGTGAAGAACGGGATGGCCAGCAGGGTGTCGTTCTGCATGATGCCGAAGATGCGCAGCGGCATGGCCTGCAGCAGGGCCTCGGGCAGCACGCCCATCTCGACGCCGATGAAGGCAAAGAAGAGGCCGCAGGCCCCGAGGCTGAACGCCACCGGAAAGCCCACCAGCAAGAAGCAGATCAGCCCCGCGAACATGATCGGGGCCAGGTTGTGTGCAATGAATTCCATCGTTGTCTCCGGCGCGCGTCAGGGGGCTTTTGGTGTTGTGGTCTGGGCCCCGCCGGCTTCCGCCAGGCGACGGATCGATTCCGCGAGTTCTTCCTCGGTCGACTTCTCCCCCTTCTTCACGGTCGGGTCTTCGATCAGGCCCTTCAGGAAGGCGATGCGCTTGATCAGTTCGGACCAGCCTTGCAGCACCAGCAGCGTGAACCCGAGCGGCATCATGAGATAGACCGGCCAGCGGATCAGGCCGCCGGCGTTGCTGGACATTTCGCTCGTCTTCAGTGCGTTGATGAAGAACGGCGTGCCGAACCACAGCACCGCCGCGCACATGGGTGTGAGGAACACGACGAAGCCGAAGATGTCGATCCAGGTCTGTGCGCGCTTGCTGAGCTTGCTGGCGATCACGTCCACCCGAACGTGCTCACCCTGCAGCAGCGTGTAACCCGCCGCCAGCAAGAACGAGGCGGCAAACAGGTACCACTGGACTTCCAGAAACGCATTGGAGCTGGCGTTGAAGGCTTTGCGCACCACCGCGTTGACCGCACTGATGACGGTGGAGCCCAGGATGAGCCAGATGACGTATTTGCCGACGAAGGTGTTGAGCCAGTCAACTCCCCGCGAGAAACGGAGTAGGGCCTGCATGATGTTTATGTCTCCAAATGGGCTTCAGGTACTTTGCCTGAGCGCCTGGCTGTGCACCGGGCACTCTTGTCCAGGCCGGATTCTAAGGAGTCCTCCACTGGAGACCCTGACGATAGGGTGACGGCGCCGGCAGTGCCACGCAGGAAAACCCCCGGCCTGCGCAAGCGCCTCGCCGGGCCGTGCCGCGCAGCCCTTCCAGGGCTCAGCGAAGCGCGTGGCAGACCGCACTGCCGCAGTGTTTCCACAGAGGCGGGGAGGGTGCCGGAACCCGCGCCAGCCGTGCGATGCGGCAGTGCCGGTGGCGATTGCCCTGGCCACCAAAGCGACGCGGCCAGTCGCCTTGGTAGGTGACTGGCCGCGTCGTGTGCCGATGCTTCGGGAAAACCCCGAGCGCTTATGGAATCCGGTGATCTTCCCCGGCAGGCCCTTCACCCGGACCGCGCTTGCGCGGCCACCAGTGCTCGATGCACTCCGCGGCCCGCTCCTTGCCCCCTAAGCCGAAGGCCAGGGCCAGCGCGAAGACGGCGCCGCCCAGGATGATGAGGAAGCTCTGGCGTACGATGTCGCCGCCGATGCGCAACTGGTCCAGCGCGATCAGCACCACGAAGGCGACGATTGCGTACTGGGCCAGCTTGCCCAGCAGAACCGTTTCCTTCATGCCGCTGCGCCGGCCTTGCGAAGCCACCATTTCGCCGACGAACCGCCCGAAGTACGAACCCAGCGCCAGGATGATGAGCGCGATGAACAGGTTGGGCACGAACCACACCACCCGGCTGAGCAGCGCGGTCACATAGCTCAGGCCCAGGCCGTTGAAGGCGATGAGCAGTGATGCCAGGATGACCAGCCAGTACACCAGCACCCCGAAGATGCTGGTGGTGTCGCCCTGCACGCCGCCTTGCTTCAGGAAGCTGTCGAGCCCCGCGCGCTGCGTGAGCACCTGGAAGTTGATCGCGCGCAGCCCGCGGGTGACGGCAAAGCGCGCGGCCTTGGCCACCAGCCAGCCGGCAACGACGACGAGCAGGGCGATCAGAAGCCGCGGCAGGAACGCGCTGACCTGCAGCAGCATGGCGCGGGCCGGCTCCAGATGAATACCGAAATTTTCCATGGAAGGATGCCCTCAGATTGGTCGTGTGAACGTGAACGGTTTGCCGCCCGGGAGATGGCCGCGCTTACAGCGCGGACGGCGCCGGGGTGGGAGAGGCTGCGGCGCCGATGAGCGCCAACAGGCCCTGCAGCGGCACCTGCGCCCAATCGACGCGGTTGCCGAGCTCGTAGCGCAGTTCGTACAGCGCCTTCTCGATCTCGAAGAGCGACACCAGTGCACCGTCGGCCGCCGTGCTGCCCTGCGGCGCGGCACCGATGCCGCCGTGTGCGGGCGCTGCGATTTCTTCGGCGTAGGCCTCCAGGAATGCCGCACGCGTCTCGCGCTCCCACTGCTGGGCCGCTTCGTCCAGGCGCAGCAGCTCTTCGGTGGATTGCGTCATGCGCTTCAAGGCCGCCCAGCGCGCGTAGTTGAACGACCGCAGCATGCCCGCCACGTCGCGCAGGGGCGAGCTCTTGGTGCGCCGCTGCTCGAACGTGCGGCCGGGCTCGCCTTCGAAATCGATGATGACGAAGTCGTTGTCGGTCACCAGCACCTGGCCCAGGTGGTAGTCGCCGTGGTAGCGCGTCTTGTGCCCGGCCGGTGCCATGGCCGCGCCCTGGCCGATGCGTTCCATGATGGTGGCGCGGCGCGCCAGCAGGGCCTGCGCGTCGGTGCGGGCTGCGGGCGGCAGGTCGGCCATGCGCTGCTCCAGCATGGCCAGCGTGTCGCTGGCCTCGGCCTGGGCGCGCTCATGGAAGGCCTGCACGTCCTGCACGGTGATCGGTTCTGGCTCGAACGCAGGGTTGCCGGTGCGCAGCGCAAGCGCGCGATGCAGCCCGGCGGTGCGGCGGCCCAGAGTGCGAACCAGGGCGAGAAAGCCCCCGTGCACGTCCGCGTCCACCGGACCGGAGGCGATGCGGATGTCTTCCAGGAACCGCTCCAGATAGCCCAGCGTGTATTCCCAGCCGTCGCCCTGGTTGGAGACATACGACTGCACCAGGGCCAGCGTCATGGTCGTGCCGTCGTTGGCGACGTATTCGACCGCGCCACCGACGGGCACGCAATGCTCGAAGCGCGCGGCTTCGGTCAGGAAGCGGCCCACCTCCAACTCGGGGTTCATGCCTTCGCGCACGCGCCGGTAGCCCTTGAGGAACAGCTTTTCGCCGATCGTGACCACCGTGTTGCTGCTCTGCGCGCCAGGGCGCCCCACGGGCAGGTCATCCAGGTCGGCCGCCATCTTGGCGAAAGCCAGGGTACTGCGAAAGCGCAGGGTGCCTCCGCGATCGGTGCCCAGCTGCTCGTTGGCGCCGATGGCCCGCACCACGGCGCGGCAGAAGCTCTCGTCGTGGAAGGCGTCGCCCATCACACCCACATTGGCCTGCTGGCGCACGCGCGCCACGCCGCCGGGCGAGAGGCGGCGCATGCGCTCTTCATCGCCTTCTTCCCAGGCCAGCGCCAGCGGCACGAAATACGAGGCCGGTGGTGCCGGCTGCGCATCCACGCTCAGGATGGGCAGCATCCACTCGCAGCCGCCATCGGTCTTCCACACGGTGTGGTCTTGGATGCGGGCGCGCTCGATGGCCGTGCCCTTGCCGGCATACCAGCGCTGGAGTTCGATGTAGCGCGGCAGCGTGTCGGATTCGAACTGCGCGCGCATGCGCTCGGCCATGCCGATGCGCCAGGGCATCACGCTTTCGCGGAAGAAGCTGGTCCAGCCGTCGAACAGCACGAGCACCGGGCGTTCCTGCAGATCGAGGCCCTCCTGGTGCCACGACGGCACCTGCGCTTCGGTGGACAGGCGGAACCAGTAGAACCCGTACGAATGCAGCGTGAGCAGATACGGCAGGTCGCCGATGGGCGGGAAGGTCACCCGGCCCAGCATTTCCAGCGGTGCGCGCCCCTTGTAGGCGGACAGGTCCAGCTCCACGGGCTGCGCCGCGCGCGAGAGGTTGAACACGGTCAGGATCACGTCGTCGTCGTGCTCGCTGATGTACGCCAGGATCTTGCGGTTGCCGGGTTTGAGGAAGATGCGCTTGCCGCGCCCGAAGGCCCGGCTGGTCTTGCGCACGGCCAGCATGCGCCGCGTCCAGTTGAGCAGCGAGCTTTGATCGCTGGCCTGCGCCTCGACGTTCAGCGCTTCGTAGCCGTAAACAGCGTCCATGATGGGCTGCAGGTACAGGCGCTGCGGGTCGGCGCGCGAGAAGCCGGCGTTGCGGTCGGGGTTCCACTGCATCGGGGTGCGCACGCCGTTGCGGTCGCCCACGAACACGTTGTCGCCCATGCCGATCTCGTCGCCGTAGTAGATGATGGGCGAGCCCGGCATCGACAGCAGCATGCCGTTCATGAGCTTCACGCGGTCGATGTCGTTTTCCATCAGCGGCGCCAGCCGCCGGCGAATGCCCAGGTTGATGCGGGCGCGCATGTCGGCCGCGTACATGGTGTACATGTAGTCGCGTTCCTTGCTGGTCACCATCTCCAGCGTCAGCTCGTCGTGATTGCGCAGAAAGATCGCCCATTGGCAGCCGTCGGGAATGTCGGGCGTCTGCTGCAGGATCTCGACGATGGGGTGGCGGTCTTCCTGCGCAATGGCCATGTACATGCGCGGCATCAGCGGGAAGTGGTAGGCCATGTGGCATTCGTCGCCATCGCCGAAATACTCGCGCACGTCTTCCGGCCACATGTTGGCCTCGGCCAGCAGGAAGCGGTTCTTGTATTCCGCATCGATCGCCGCGCGCAGCCGCTTGATCACCGCGTGCGTCTCGGGCAGGTTCTCGTTGCTGGTGCCGTCGCGCTCGATCAGGTAGGGGATCGCATCGAGCCGGAAGCCGTCCACGCCCATGTCCAGCCAGAAGCGCATGGTCTTGAGCACGGCCTCCATCACCAGCGGGTTGTCGAAGTTCAGGTCGGGCTGGTGGCTGAAGAAGCGGTGCCAGTAATACGCCTTGGCCACAGGGTCCCAGGCCCAGTTCGAGGTCTCGGTGTCGGTGAAGATGATGCGCGTGCCGCGGTAGATCTGGTCGGTGTCGCTCCACACGTAAAAGTCGCGCTCGGGCGAGCCGGGCGGCGCGGTGCGGGCGCGCTGGAACCAGGGGTGCTCCGACGAGGTGTGGTTGATCACCAGTTCGGTGATCACGCGCAGGCCGCGTTTGTGGGCCTCGTCCAGCATCTCGCGGAAGTCGTCCAGCGTGCCGTACTGCGGGTGCACGTCTTCGTATTCAGAAATGTCGTAGCCGTCGTCGCGCAGCGGAGACGGGTAGAACGGCATGAGCCAGATCGTGTTGACCCCCAGGTCCTTTACGTAGTCGAGCTTGGCGGTCACGCCCTTGAAGTCGCCCACCCCGTCGCCATTGGTGTCGAAGAAGGCCTTGACGTTGAGCTGGTAGATGACCGCGTCCCGGTACCACTGCGGATCGTCGCTGGTGTCGATCTCGGTGTTTTCAGGGGTGACGGCCGGTTCCGGCTCCGGCAGGTAGTGGACCAGGGGTGCGTTCATAGGCGGCTCTTATTCGAAATGGTCGAAGTCATCGTGGCGGCCGGCACGCCGGCGGACCACGAATACATGGGCGGGGGAGCGGTGCGGGTCGAGCAGCACGTAGTGCCCCTCGCCCTGCCAGACGAAGCGCTGGTGGCTCAGCAGGTCATGCATCTGCCAGTCCGCGGCCGGCGGGTCTTCCGGCGAGATCGCGATGTCGGCGGGCGACAGGTGCAGCCAGCCCGACTGCGGGTTGTGCGGGTCCAGGTTCACTACCGTGACCACGATGTTCTTGCCGTCGGCCGACCGCTTCAGGTAGGCCAGCAGCATGTCGTTGTCCACCGGCAGAAAGCGCAGGCTGTGGTCGGACTGCAGGGCCGGGTTTTCGCGCCGGATCTGGTTCACGCGGGCGATGAAGGCGCGCAGGTTGCCCGGCCGGTCCAGGTCCCAATGGCGCAACTGGTACTTCTCGGAGTTCAGGTATTCCTCGCTGCCGGGCTCGCGCGGCAGGTGTTCCAGCAGTTCGTAGGCCGGCCCGTAGATGCCGTAGTTGGCCGCCAGCGTGGCCGCCAGCACCAGCCGCGACATGAACACGGCGGGCTCGCCGCCCTGCAGATGCTCGTGCAGGATGTCCGGCGTGTTGGGCCAGGCGTTGGGGCGGAAGTATTCGCTGCCCGGCCCGGTGGACAGTTCGGTGAAGTACTCGGTCAGCTCCTGCTTCGTGTTGCGCCACGTGTAGTAGGTGTACGACTGCGTGAAGCCGCGCTTGGCCAGCCCGTGCATCACCTTGGGCCGTGTGAAGGCCTCGGCCAGGAAGATGGTGTCGGGATGGTCGCGCTGGATCTCGGCGATCACCCATTCCCAGAACGGAAACGCCTTGGTGTGCGGGTTGTCCACCCGGAAGATGCGCACGCCTTCGCCGATCCAGTGGTCGAACACGCTCTTGAGCTCGCTCCATAGCCCGCGCCAGTCGTCGCACTCGAAGTTGAACGGGTAGATGTCCTGGTACTTCTTGGGCGGGTTCTCGGCGTATTGCACCGTGCCATCGGGGCGCCAGCGGAACCAGTCGGGGTGTTCCTTCACGTACGGGTGGTCTGGCGCGCACTGGAAGGCGATGTCCAGCGCCACTTCCATCCCCTGCTCCTTGGCGGCCACGACCAGCCGGCGGAAGTCCTGCACCGTGCCCAGTTCGGGAAGGATCGCCTTGTGCCCACCCTCCTGTGCGCCGATCGCCCAGGGGCTGCCCACGTCGTCCGGCCCGGCGGCAAGCGCATTGTTCTTGCCCTTGCGCTGCACCCGGCCGATGGGATGGATCGGCGGGAAATACAGCACGTCGAAACCCATCGCCGCGATGTCCGGCAGGCGGGCCTGCACGTCGCGGAAGGTGCCGTGCTCACCCGCCTCGGGCGATGCGGAGCGGGGAAACAACTCGTACCAGGTGCTGTAACGCGCACGCTCGCGGTCGGCCCGCAGGGGCAGGGCGGCGGGGTAGCGCGTTTCGAAGCGGCGGTCAGGGTAGCGGCGCATCGCCTCGGCCGCGGCGTCGTTCAGCGCCAGGGCTTTCAACCCTTCCGAGCTGCCCTCGGCCTTGGCGCCGCGCTCCAGCGACTGGGCCCATTCGGTCAGGGCACGGCGGTCCGCCTCGGCCGTCGCGCGGCCTGCGGCTGCGAGGGCTTCCGCGGCGCCCACGCGCGCTGCGATGCGGATGTCCTGCGGGTCCACGCGGCGCTCCAGCTCGCGGCGCCACGATTCGAACGTGTCCACCCAGGCAGCCACGGTGTAGCGGTACAGCCCCGGCTCGGGCGGGATGAACTCGGCCGCCCATTCGTCGTTGCCGGTGGCCAGCATCGGCAGTTCGGTGGCGTCCTCGGGGGCTTGCTGGGCGTTGGGGCCGGTGCCATCGTCGCGCCACCAAGTCAGCGCTACGCGCAGCACGTCGTGGCCGTCGGTGAAGCAATGCGCAGTCACCTGCACCGGCTCGCCCGCCACGCGCTTGGCGGCAAAGCGGCCGCCGTCCACGCAGGGCAGCACGGCTTCGATCACCGCGCGCACGCGGCCGTCCGCGCCGCCGATCGCGGTCACGGCGTTGGTGCTAACGCCAGTGCCAGTGCCAGTGCCAGGCGGAGGCCCGGCCTTGGCCGCCGGTGCCGAAGACGCGGTGGAGGCGGCACTGGCAGCCGCACTGGATGCCGCGCTTGCAGCGGAGCGGCTGGTGGAAGACGACGAAGAAGAGGGGGAGGTATCAGGCTTGGGCATCGTGCGCAGGCTCCTGTCGGAAGATGAGGGTGGAGAGCGGCGGCAGGGTGAGGCACAGCGACTGCTCCCACTGGTGCGACCGCACGGGCGCCGTGTCCACGCCGCCCAGGTTGCCCCAGCCGGCGCCGCCGAATTCACGGGCATCGGTGTTGAGCAGTTCCTGCCAGCGGCCCGCGGACGGCACCCCCACCAGGTAGTTGTCGCGCGGCATGGGCGTCATGTTGCAGACGACCAGCACCGGGCCGGCGCCCTGCTGCTGCGCCCGGTGGCTGGGCTTGCGCAGGAAGGCGATCACGCTCTGCCCGGCGTCGTCGGCCTCCACCCATTGAAAGCCCTCCGCCGAGAAATCCACTTCATGCAGCGCGGGTTCGCTGCGGTACACGCGGTTGAGTTCGCGCACCAGCCGTTGCACGCCGCCGTGCAGGGGGCTGTCGCACACCCACCATTCCAGCTCGCCCTCGTGCGTCCATTCGCGGCGCTGGCCGAACTCGCCGCCCATGAACAAGAGCTTCTTGCCGGGGTGCGACCACATCAGCCCGAACAGCGCGCGCAGATTGGCGAACTGCTGCCATTCGTCGCCCGGCATCTTGTTGATGAGTGAGCCCTTGCCGTACACCACCTCGTCGTGCGACAGCGGCAGCACGAAGTTTTCGTTGAACGCATACACCAGCGAGAACGTGAGTTTGTGGTGGTGGTAGCGCCGGTTGATCGGGTCTTCCTTGAGGTACGACAGCGTGTCGTGCATCCACCCCATGTTCCACTTCATGCCGAAGCCCAGGCCGTTCATCTCCACCGGCCGCGACACCATCGGCCAGGCCGTGGATTCCTCGGCGATGCTGACGGTGTCGGGGTGGTCGCGGTACACCGCGCGGTTCAGCAGGCGCATGAACTCGATCGCCTCCAGGTTCTCGCGCCCGCCGTGGCGGTTGGGAATCCACTCGCCGTGCTTGCGGGCGTAGTCCAGGTACAGCATGGATGCGACCGCATCGACGCGCAGGCCGTCCAGGTGGTACTTGTCGAGCCAGAACAGGCCCGACGAGATCAGAAAGCTGCGCACCTCGTGCCGGCCGTAGTTGAAGATGGCCGAGCTCCACTCGGGGTGAAAACCCTGGCGCGGGTCCGAGTGCTCGTACAGGTGCGTGCCGTCGAACTCCGCCAGACCGTGGCCATCCACCGGAAAGTGCGATGGCACCCAGTCGAGCAGCACGCCGATGCCGCGCTGGTGCAGGTGATCGACGAAGTACATGAAGTCCTGCGGCGTGCCGTAGCGCGACGTGGGCGCGAAGTACCCCGTGGTCTGGTAGCCCCACGATCCGTAGAAAGGGTGCTCGGTGATGGGCATCAGCTCCACATGCGTGAAGCCCATGGAATGCACGTAGTCGGCCACCTCATGGGCCAACTCGCGGTAGTTCATGAACTCGCCGTTCTTGCGGCGCCATGAGCCAGGGTGCATCTCGTAGATCGACATCGGCGCGTCCAGCGCATTGCGCGGGCCGCGTGACTCCATCCATTCCGCGTCGCCCCATTCGTAGTCGAGCGACCAGATGCGCGATGCCGTGCGGGGTGGCAACTCGGCGCACACCGCGAAGGGGTCGGCCTTTTCCAGCACGCGGCCGCCGTTGTGCGAAACGATGCGGTACTTGTATGCCTGGCCATGTGCCGCATGGGCAGAGGCCCCTTCCCAGATGCCGCTGCCGTCCGAGCGGGCATGCAGCACGTCCGCATCGGCGTTCCAGCCGTTCCAGTCGCCGATGACGGACACCGAGGCGGCATTCGGTGCCCATACGGCGAAGTCCGCACCACTGCCATCGCTGCGCAGGTGGCAGCCCATGGCTTGGTAGAGGCGTGAGTGCGTTCCCTCGCGCAGCAGATAGGCGTCGTGGGCGGTCAGCAGGGCGGTTTGGGGCAAAGGCACGGGCTTGAATCCTTGGGGAGTTGGTGCTTTGCGGCGCAGAGGGTGCGCCAACGCATCCGGTTTACAAAACCCATTGGGGCACGGTGCGCGGGGTGGGTTCTGCGCGGGAGTGGCGCTTGGGTTTGTAGGACAGCGCCTATCGAAAAGGGCTCTACAGAGTGCGGCCGCTGTTTGGTTGCCACGCCTTGCCGAACCCGTCAAGTGGCCTGTCATCGGCGCGGGCGCGCCGGCCGCCGGGAAGCATCACGGTGGATTCGCACGCACCCCGTCGAGCATGGAAGCTCTTTGTGCATCAAAGTCGTTTGCTATTAAATTCATAGCTAAGCTCCCTAGTGTTTATTGCGCTGGAGCCCATTTTGGCTCTGATGCCGGTAGTCGTCGCGGCGGTAGCCCCGCAGATCCGGCGCGCTCCCTTCAACCCAGCAGCGCCACGCCCTTGATCTGAGCGAACACCGGCAAGCCCGGCGCAAGCGCCAGAGCCCGTGCCGAACGCTGGGTAACGCGGGCGAGCAGGGGCGTGCCCTGCGCGTCGAGCGCCACCATGGCCAGCCCTGGCCCATCGTCCCGCAGCGCCACCACGCGCGCGGGCAGCACGTTGAGCACGCTGCTTTGCTCGGGCGCCACCCGCGCCAGCGTCACATCGCGCGCCTGCACCCGAAAACGCACGGCGCTGCCCGGCGGGTGCGGCGACGCAGTGGCCACCAGCAGCAGGCCGCCACCGGGCAGGCGCACGGTCATGAGGTGGTCCGCCGCGTCGTGGGCCGTGGCAACGCCCTCGGCGACCGTGGCCGCCGTGTCGCCCTGGGCCAGCGGCAGATCCAGGCGCGCCATGAGCGCCGGTGCGGGGCCGCTCGCCACCACGCGGCCATCGGCGAGCAGCACCAAGTGGTGCGCCAGCCGGGCTACCTCGTCCTGTGCATGGCTCACGTACAGCACCGGCAGGCTCAGTTCACGCTGCAACCGTTCCAGATAGGGCAGCACCTCGGCCTTGCGCTGCGCGTCCAGCGCGGCCAGGGGCTCGTCCATCAACAGCACGCGGGGACTGGCGGCCAGCGCACGGGCCATCGCCACCCGCTGGCGTTCGCCGCCCGACAGGGTGTGCGGCTGGCGGTCCAGCAGCGGCGCCAGCCCCAGCAACTGCACCGCCTGGTCCAGGGAGATGCTTCGCCGTTCCTGGGGCGTGCGGCGCAGGCCGTATTCGAGGTTGCCGCGCACATTCAGGTGCGCGAACAGGCTCGATTCCTGGAACACGTAGCCCAGCGCGCGCTGGTGCGTGGGCCGCCACAGGCGCTGCGCGTCGTCCTGCCAGACCTGCCCGTGCACTGCCACGCGGCCTTGGGCACGCTCCAGCCCCGCCACGGCCCGCAGGCAGGTCGTCTTGCCGCAGCCCGACGGCCCGTACAGCGCGGTGATGCCCTGGCCGGGCAGGGCCAGGTCCACGTCGAGCGTGAAGCCGCCGGGGCGCTGCAGGTGCAGGCGCACTTCGATGCCGTCCGTCATGCACGCCCCCGCGCAGGCTGCAGCCAGTGCAGCGCCAGCAGCACGGCGAACGAGAACACCAACATGCTCCCCGCCAGCCAGTGGGCCTGCAGGTATTCCATGGCTTCCACGTGGTCGTAGATCTGCACCGACACCACGCGCGTCACGCCCGGAATGTTGCCGCCCAACATCAGCACCACGCCGAATTCGCCCACGGTGTGCGCGAAGCTCAGCACCCCTGCAGTGAGAAAGCCGGACCGGGCGAGCGGCACCGCCACCGTGAAGAAACGGTCCCACGGGCCGGCCCCCAGCGTGGCCGCGGCCTCCAGCGGGCGCTCGCCCACGGCCTCGAACGCGCGCTGCAGCGGTTGCACCGCGAACGGCAGCGAATACACGACCGAGCCCACCAGCAGCCCGGCAAACGTGAAGGGCAGGGTGGCCAGCCCCATCGATTGCATCGCGCGGCCGACCGGGCCGTTGGGCCCCAGCGTGAGCAGCAGGTAAAAGCCGATCACCGTGGGCGGCAGCACCAGCGGCAGCGCCACCACGGCCGACACCGGCCCGCGCCAGCGCGACGGCGTGCGCGCCAGCCACCAGGCAAGCGGCGTGCACAGCACCAGCAGCACGAGCGTAGTGAGCGCAGCCAGCCGCAGCGTGAGGCCGATGGCGGCCAGGTCCTGTGCGGTGAAAGGCATCAACGGCCGTCGTCAGAGCCCGTAGCCGTAAGCGCGGATCACTTCGCGCGCCGCGTCGCTGCGCAGAAACTGCATCAGCGCGGTGGCGGCGGGCTGGTCCTTGCCGTTGGCGAGCAGCACCGCATCCTGGCGGATCGGGTCATGCAGCGCTTCAGGCACCTGCCAGGCCGAGCCCTTGGCGATCTTGCCACCCTCCATCACCTGCGACAGCGCCACGAAGCCCAACGGCGCGTTGCCCGTGGCGACGAACTGGTAGGTCTGAGCGATGTTCTCGCCCGTCACGAAGCGCGGCTGCAGTCGCTCGCCCAGGCCCAGCTTGTCCAGCGTCTGCACGGCCGCCAGGCCGTAGGGCGCCAGCTTGGGGTTGGCCACGGCCAGGTGGGCGAAGTCGCCGGTCTTGAGCACCTGGCCCTGGTCATCCACGTAGCCCGCGCGCGGGCTCCACAGCACCAGCCGCCCCACGGCGTAGGTGAAGCGCGAGCCCTGCACACCCTGGCCTTCGCGCTCCAGCCGCTCGGGCGTGGTGTCGTCGGCCGCCAGCAGCACCTGAAAGGGCGCGCCGTTCTTGATCTGCGCGTAGAACTTGCCGGTGGCCCCGAACGACAGCACGGCCTTGTGTCCCGTGGCCTGCTCGAAGGCGGTGGCGATCTTCTGCATGGGCGCCGTGAAGTTGGCCGCGACGGCCACCAACACCTCGGCCGCCTGCGCGGCGGAAACGCCCGCCAGGGCAAGGGCGGCAGCGGCCATCAGGCGAGGCAATGGGGTGGCAAACGGCATGGCGCTATTCCTTGAATGAATAGCGGTCGAGTATAGCCACCGGCCTTTTTCGGGGGCCGTGGCGGCGCGGCATGATGCGCGCATGAAAAAGCGGCTTTCCCTCTCCGACGCGCTGGGCCAGGGCATGGCGGACCGGCGCATCGACATCCTGCGCCAGATCGGCATTGGCGGCTCCATCTCGCAGGCCGCACGCGCCGTGGGCGTGAGCTACAAGGCCGCATGGCAGGCCGTGGATGCCCTCACCAACCTGGCCGGCGTGCCCCTGGTGGCGCGCGCCGTGGGCGGCACCGGGGGCGGCGGTGCGCAGCTGACGCCGGCAGGCCACGAACTGCTGCACGCCGCCGACGCCCTGGAGCAGGCCCGCCGCGACGTGCTGGCGCGGCTTTCGCCGCAGGCAGGAGCGGCATCCGGCGGCGGGCCGGGCGGCAGCGCGGCGCTGGCCCGGCTTGCGCTGCGCATCAGCCTGCGCAACCAATGGCCCTGCACGGTGCAATCGCTGGAGCCGCTCGGGCCTTTGATGCGCGTGCATCTGCAGGGCGAGTCGGCGCCGCAACTGGCGCTGTGCGCCCGCATCACGCAGGAAAGCGCCGAACTGCTGGCACTGCGCCCCGGCCTGCCCGTGCTGGCGCTGTGCAAGGCCGCAGCCGTGCGGGTGCATGCGGGCCTGCCCGCTGCGCTTGCAAGCAATCTCTGGCCAGGGCGCGCTTCGCGGGTGTCGCGAGGCCCGGCTGGCGACGAGGTGTCGGCCACGCTGGACGCCGGGGTCCACATGGTGGGGTTTGCGGCGCCATCAAGCGGTTTGCGGTCGGGCCGGCGGGTCGCAATGGCGGTGGACGAGTCGGCCGTGGTGCTGGCCGTGACGGGATAAGGTGGCCTGCCGCTTTAACGAGAAGGCCAGGGCAGGGGAGTGAGCCCCGTCCCCGGTCTACTCAGGGCTGCAAAGCGGCCAGGCTGCGCCGCAGGTCTGCGATGTCCTGCGGCTGCACCGGCATGAACTCGCGCACATGAGGGCCATCGGGCGGCGGCTGCACCAGTTCTTTCTCGCAGCGCTCCACATTGCCCTGAATGGCCGCGCGGGTGGCGGCCGAAACCGTGTAGCGCTCTCGATTCACCGCCCGAAAGTATTCGGCCAAAGTGAGGTGGGCGCACTGCGTGAGTTGCGGAATCTGCGCGCTGGCCTGGTCGAGGTTGAACGCGCTGCAGGGCGGGAGCGACAGGTAGAACTGGAACAGCCGTAAATGCGCGTCGGGGCTGGTTTGCACCACACGCTGCATGGTCGATTCCACGGTGCGTGCATCGAAACCGGGTACCTTGTCGCAATAGGCGTCCATGCTGCGCCGCAGGTCAAGGCCAATGCGCGCACCCTGCATCGCCTTCAGATGCCATTCGTAGGCCTGCTCGAACGGCGGAATGCCCGCCAGGTAATTGCCATAAGCCCACTGCGCAGGGTTGTCGCCGCGTTCGGCGCGCTGCCGCAATTCGATCAGGCAAAAGCCGTGGTACGAGTATTCGTCTTGCTCGTCGCAAGTAACGGCGCTGTCGATCCACCACCACGCGACGCCGGCGCCGATCAGGAATGCGAGCACCAATGAGGCTTTTGCCCCCATGCCCAGCTTTTTCCAAAGGCGCGTCATCGGTGCATCTCCTGTCCCTGCTTCAACGGTCGTTTGAGCAAGTCTCCGGTATCGCGGGGTGAGGTCGGGGTGGTGGCAATGGGTTCACCGTCGGGGCCCCAGGTTCGCCAGCGGCCCGGCCGCAGCAGGTCGGGTATTGGAAGCGTCGACAAAATGCCCGGGAGCTTTTCAAAAGCGCCTTGGCCCACGGCCGAGCCACCCAAAGGGTAATTCCAGGTCGTTGTGGTGGGTGCGGTGACATACGTTCGCAAAACTTTTGCCAACTCGCCCGCAATGCCGTCGGAGGATGCTCCCGCATTGCAGGCATCGATCAGCACCGGTTCGCCGTGCCACAGTCCGCTGCGCCGAATGGCATCGGCGACTTCGATGCCATGGATCATTCCCTGAATGCTCCTTGAAGTGGCATGGGCGAACAGATAGAGATAGCCGGAGACGCCTGTTTCCCTCAGCCCCGATCGGTAAAGCACCTTCTCGCCGGGCTGAATCAGGATGATCTTCTTGCGTGCCGGGTCGATGGTGGCGATTTTCTTTACCGTTTTCTGAGAAGCGTCGAGGCCTTCGAACACCTGTTTGATCAGTCCTTTGCCCGGTCCGTATTGAATGCGCCCGTTCACCACGGGTTCTGCGGGCTCGCTGCCGAGCCATTGTTTCCATGCCATGGAGATGCGATCTGAATACAGTGACATGGCGAGCCGCCGCAGGTCTTGTCGCCTGGCCGTGCGGTTCACCTCCCTTTATTTGCCTGTGTTTCTTTGCCTGTCTTCGCAGGCCGCCGGATGATAGCTCCGGCATTCACCTGCCGTTCACTCGCCCCCGAAGCGCGGCCGGAACTCTTCGCAGAACGCCGGACTGCCGCTGATCGACAGCGTCACCGTGTGCCGCGGCAGTGCCGGCGTGCCGGCGCTGGCGACCAGCCTTTGGGTGGTTTCGTCGAAGGCGAGGGTCTGCACGGAGGAGACTTCGCGCACGGCTTGCAGGTCGTAGTCCCAGGCAGCGCCGTCTTCGATGGGGCCGTGCTGGTCCTTGAAGGCGGTGTGGGCCCAGCCCAGCACTTCGGCGATCTCGGCATGCAGCGCCGGCAGGTGCGGTTCGGTCACGCTGGCCATGGCGTCCCAGGTGCCGGTGCCTTCGTCGTCTTCGCTGTAATCGAATTCCAGGTAGCGCAGGGTCATGGTGTTCCGGTGGGTTGAAAGGAGGTGGCCGCTTGCGCGGCCGTGGCGCATTTTCGGGCAGGCGCGGCCGAGGCATGCCACAGAATGTGCACCGCTGAAACGCATTCCGCGATGTTCCTTTCTGTCTTTGTTCTTCTTTCGATGCCCATGCCCGATCCGACGACGCTGCCTTCCGCCACCTTGCAATGCACCGGCCTGCGCTTTGCCCACGCGCACGGCTTGGCCGTGTTCGACGGCCTCGACGCCAGCGCAGCCCCAGGCGCCACGCTGGTGCGGGGCGATGAGGGCCGGGGCAAGACCACGCTGCTGCGCCTGCTGGCGGGCGAGTTGCGGCCCCAGGGCGGGCAGGTCTTGTTGAACGGCGTGCCCTGTGCCGAGCAGGCCGCGGCCGATGCGGGGGCGATTTTCTGGGCCGACCCGCGTGCCAGCGCGCTCGACGGCACCAGTCCGGCGGCCTGGTTCGCGGCGCTGGCTGGGCGCTACCCCGCGTGGGATGCGCAGGCGCTGCAGGCGCATGTGGCCGGCTTTGCGCTGGAAAGCCATCTGCCCAAGGCGATGGAGCAGCTCTCCACCGGCACCCGGCGCAAGGCTTTAATGGCGGCGGCGTTCGCGTGCGGGGCGCCGCTGGTGCTGGTGGATGAGCCGATAGCGGGGCTCGACCGCCCCTCGGTGCAGTACTTGCAGCACGTGCTGGCGCAGCGGGCGGCGCAGGGCGGGCCGGGCATCGCCCTCGTGGCGCACTACGACGCGCTCGCGGGCGTGCCGTGGAATGCGGTGATCGATCTGCCTTAGCGTCCCGCGCCTTTGTCGCGGTGCCGTTGCCACAGTGTTGCCACGTCGTCGCCACGTCGTCACCACGTCGGTTCGGCCGCCGGCAGCGCTGTACCGCGAACCCTTTCCGAGGGCCTACACTGCGCTTTTCCCCCGCGTTGTCGTCTTCTTTCGTTGCCCTTCAGGAGCCAGTGATGGACGCTCTTCTTTTCGCACCCGTGGCCGTGGCGATTGCCCTCACGCCCGGCCCCAACAATTTCTGCGGCTTGAACAACGGCATCCGTGCCGGCGTCGGCACGGCGCTCGTAGCCACCCTTGGCCGCGCCGCGGCGTTCGCGATCTTTCTGACCGTGTCCGCCGTCGGGCTCGGCGCGATGCTGCTGGCTTCCGAGACGGCCTTCACGGTCGTGAAATGGGTGGGGGCCTGCTACCTGTTCTGGCTGGGCTGGAAGGCTTGGCGCAGCCGCGAGTTCGGCGGGCTGGAGCTGGTGGACGGCGGCGAGGCTACCCCGTCGGGCACGCCGTTGCGGCTGCGCTCGCTGATCCTGCAAGAATTTTTGCTGGGCATCACCAACCCGAAGGCGATCATTCTGTTCGCGGCAGTGTTTCCCCAGTTCATCGACCCGGCCAAGCCGGCGGCGGCGCAGTTCCTGGTGCTCGGCTCGGTGTATCTGGCGGCGGAGTTCGTCTCCACGGCGGTGTACGCCACGGGCGGTCGGCAGATCCGCCGGGTGATCCGGTCGCAGCGCGGCGTGGTGCGGCTCAACAAGGCCACGGGCGGATTTTTCATGGGCGCGGGCGGCCTGCTGCTGGCTGCCAATCGCTGACACATCGGGCCGGGCGTGCCGCCTGCTCCTTCGCTACATCGCCTTGAAGCGGTGGGCGTACAGGCGGCTCACCGGCAGGCTCTCGGGCCGGTCGCGCAGGCGCAGGTGCAGCCGGCCCGATTCATCGCGCACGGCCGAGGCGATGGCGCTGGCCCGCACCAGCGTGCCGCGGTGTACCTGCCAGAACACCTCTGCATCGAGCTGCGCCGCCAGTTCCTTGAGCGGCGTGCGGATCAGGTATTCCTGCGTGGCCGTCAGCACCCGCACGTATTTGTCGGCCGCCTCGAAATAGACGACGTCCGCCACCGGCACCATGTGGATCTGCGCGCCGCTGCTGGCCTGGATGACGCTGAGCGGCGCGGGCTGCGGGGCCGCATTCGGTGCGCCCAGCGCCCCTGCGCCACCAGCCCCCGGTAGCGCGACCAGGGCCCGCAGCCGCTCCAGCGTGGCTTCGAAGTCCAGCGCTGCCGGCGCGGCCTGCCGGTCCAGCGTGGCTTGCAGCTTGAGCACTGCCTTGCGCAGGCGCCCGGGCTGCACGGGCTTGAGCAGATAGTCCACCGCCTGCGCTTCGAACGCCTGCACGGCGTACTGGTCGTAGGCGGTGACGAACACCAGCGCCGGGAAGGGCGTGCCGGCCGGCCAGGCATCGGCCAGCTCCGCCGCCGCCTCCAGGCCGCTCTGGCCCGGCATGCGGATGTCGAAAAACAGCACCTCGGGCTGCAGCGCCAGCGCCTGCTGCACGGCGGCGAGGCCGTCGCCCACCGTGGCGACGATCTGTAGCTCCGGCCAGGCCTGGGCCAGTTCGTGGCGCAGCGCGGCGGCGAGCAGCGGCTCGTCCTCGGCGATGAGGGCGCGGGGACTGGAATGAGAAGCGGCAGGGCGCGCAGCAGAGGGCGAGGGCGTCGAACTCATGGCAGCAGGGGATTTGAAGGAAAAACGGCTCTGGCGCAAGTACCACTAGGGAGTATTGCTATCAATTCGATAGTGCCATCGCTGCCATACAGGGTGTGCAGGCGCTCGCGCACCTGGCGCAGCCCGAAGCTCTGCTGGTGCGCAGGGCCAGCGGGCGGCGTCGGGGCGCCTGCGGGGTCGGCCAGGCCCACGCCCGAGTCTTTCACCACCAGCTCCAGGCGGCCATCGGCCAACTGCCGCGCCGCGATGTGCAGCGTGCCGCCTTCCACCTTGGGTTCCAGCCCGTGGCGGATGGCGTTTTCCGCCAGCGGCTGAAGCAGCAGCGGCGGCACCGGCACGCCGGCTAGCGATTCGGGCAGGTCCAGCGTGTAGGCCAGGCGCGGGCCCATGCGGACCGACATCAGCTCCAGGTAGTCGCGCAGCCGGGCGAACTCGTCCGCCAGCGGGTGCAGCGTGGCGCGGGAAGCGCCGAGCGTGGCGCGCAGGTAGTCGATCAGGTGGTCCAGCATGGCCTGGGCGCGGGGCGGGTCGGTGGCGATCAGCACGCGCAGGTTGGCCAGGGTGTTGAACATCAGGTGGGGTTCGAGCTGCGTCTCCAGCAGCTTGAGGCGCGCTTCGGCCGCGTCGCGCTCCACCTCGGCGATCTTGCCCTCCAGATAGCGCGACTTGCCCTGCGCGTAGAAGAAGAACGCCAATGCCAAGCAGGCCAGCACGGTGGTCACCATGGCCGAGCTGGGGCCGCCCGCCGCCGCGACGGCCGCCGCGCCCAGCACCTTTTGGCGGTAGGCATCGCCGATGGCCGACCCGATGTGAAAGCCGATGGTCCCGCCCACCGCGACCAGCGCCCACCCTTGCCAGCCCAGCGGCCAGGGGATGGGGCTGCGGCGCGAGAGCCACAGGCGGCCCAGGTCGATCAGCAGCCAGCTCGGCATGCCGATGGCCAGGGAGTACACCAGTTGCACGTCCCACGGGCCCCGGCCATAGGCGAGCTGGACGGCGGCGATGGCGACGCAGAACGCGGCGAGCGCCAGCCCGTGGCGAAGAAACTGGCGAAGGCTGAAGTGCTGCATGCGGGCGGCCTGGGTGATCCGGCAGGGAACGAAGGGGCGGTGGGTTGGCGGATTGTGGCGCCCGGGCGACCGGACCCCGGTCACCGCCGCGGCAGGGCCTGGCGCAAGGCGTCGCGTTCGCGCTCCAGCAAGCGCGCGTGGAGCGTGCCGCCGGGCGCCGCCAGCCACACCGCGGCGCCGTGGATCGCCAGGCCCAGCCCCCAGCCCAGCGCCGGAAACACCGCCCAGTGGCGCCCCTGGTAGGCGGCCAGCGCGGCCAGCGCCAGGTTCACGCAGAGGTAGACGCAGGCGTGAATGATCCAGCCCATCTTGGCGCCAGCGCGTTTGCGGGCCATGCGTTCGGTGCGGTCGGCAGCATTGATGAAATCCGATTCGTGGACGGTGGACATGGTGGCTCCTGGGGGCTGGGTGAGGTGATGCGCCACTGTGCCGGGCGCCGTCCTTTTCGGCCATCGGCGTGCGACGAATCGCTTTCTGCGCGGTGCCAGCGGCCGAAAGCATCGACCAGCGGAAGACCGAACCGGTTTTGAAGGGGCTGCCTCCTCCGTTGGCTATTGCCGGCCACTGCGGACAACGCTGAGGAATAAGACTTACAAAACGCCGTGTCGAGCGGTCCGAATATTTCACTTCAAAACTACCGGGACGCACGATGAAATCCATGCTCAAGCCTTTCGTACCTCGCGCGACGAACATGATCCGGCTGGATCACACCCACGTGATGGCCACCTTTCACCAGTACCGGACTGAGGACCGCCCTTCCGTGAAGCGAGGCCTGGCCGACACCATCTGCATCGCGTTGGAGGTTCATGCCCAACTGGAGGAAGAGATCTTCTACCCGGCCATACGCGCTGTGACCGAGAACGCGACCATTCGCGACAGCGTGCATGAGCACGATGAGATGCGCCGGCTCATCGCGTTGCTCCGCAGCATGTCTGCGGAGAGTTCGGATTTCGACGACATCGTGATGGAGTTGATGCGGGACGTGCTGCACCATGTGGCCGACGAGGAGACCATCCTCCTGCCCGAAGCGGAAAGGCTCCTGGGAAGCGATCTGGAAAGCTTGGGCGCACGGATGATGCGTCGCCGAATGGAGCTTGTCGGTCCACGAGTGCTGGACATCACCAGTTCGATGGCGCGGTCTGTCTCCCCTTCGACCGCGATCCTGACCGTGTTGGCGGCGGTTGGCGCGATCTCGGCCATCGCCCGATTGCGGCGTTAACTCCAGCCGGGCGGAAATCGGTCTGCGCAGACCGCCCGGACGCACCCGCGAAGCCACCGATGGGCCGGATCTCCCTCCAATCGCGGATGCCAAAGCAAGGAGACCGTGAACGGCGCGATGGGTAGCGGCAGCGCGAAGCTGTGCATGCCTGCGTACAAAACCCCGGTGTGCCGCTCGTGAACGCAGGCAACGAGGTCCGAGGCACGAACCAAGGCGAGCGCGGCCGAGAAGCCACCCACGATCGTGGCCACCTGTCGTTCCAGTCCCATCTCCGCCAAGGCTTCGTCGATGGTGCGTTTGTCATTCTCACGTCGCGATACGTGGACGTGCCGGGCTGCAGCAAATCGGGCGGGGGTCAGTTCGCCCTTGGCGAGCGGGTGACCCGCCCTCACGACACCGACGTAACGGTCTTGAAAAAGCCCCTGGGCGCGCACCTCCGGGCCGATGGATTTGTCCACCACACCGGTTTCCAGATCGACGGATCCGTCGCGCAGCGGGCCGCTGTCCTTGTCCAGCTTGTGCAGGAAGTGCAGACGAACCTTGGGGGCTTCTTCTGCGATGCGCGACAGGAGTTCGGCACCGAAGTTCTCCACGAAGCCCTCGCTGGCCCTCAGCGTGAACGTCCGGTCCAGCTGTTCGAGATCGGGCTTGCCAGCAGGCCGCAGTGCCGCTTCGGCGTCTTGCACGAGCTGGCTGATGGAATCGCGCAGCTCCAGCGCCCTGGGCGACGCCACCAAGCTGCGACCCGCCCGCACCAGCAGCGGATCGCCGGTGGCCTCTCGCAGCCGCGCCAGGGCGCGGCTCATGGCCGACGGGCTCAGGCGCAGCCGCCGCGCAGCCCGCGCAACACTGCCTTCGGCGAGCAACACATCCAGAGTGAAAAGCAAATTGAGGTCGGGTCTGGCCATGCTGCGGGTCCGGGCGTTGCGGGTATGACATAGCGTGAGATGCACTCACTGAGTGCAAATCATGCGCCTTCCGCCATCTCGCGTGAATGCATATCGTCTCGGACATGCGTCTGAACGGGTTTCGTTGGCGCGCAACCAGAGGAGAGGTTCGGTTCATGGAACATGGTGCATTTCAGTCGTCGCCTGATACTTCATTCGACAGGTCGATTGAGGGGATCAAATCGGCTTGGGGGCCGCTCAGCACCGAAGTGGTCGCGGCTTGTCGAGGCTACCTGGAGGACCTGGTCAAGGCATCCCCCGCAGAGGAATGGCTGGCTGCGCTGCACAAGGAAGCAGCGCCCAACAAGGAGCTGTACCGAGACCCGACGCGTGGCTTCATCCTCTTGGCGCACACCGAACCTGAAGGCCTGTACCGACCGCCGCATGACCACGGCCGGGCTTGGGTCATCTATGCGCTGCAGCAAGGTGAAATGGAAATGGGCACCTACGCCCGTCAGCAGGATGAGGACGGCAGCGTTCGCCTGGTGAAGCGCGGGTCGACGCGGGTTCGGGCTGGCCAGGTCCAGGTCTACCTGCCCGGAGACATCCACGACACGCAGTGCATCTCGGGGCCTGCTTTGCTGTTCCGCTTCACCGAGCGAGACCTGAAGAGGGAGGACCAGGAAGAACATCGCCTGACGAGGTACGTCGAGCGCCACGGCGTCTGGACCGTGGGGCCACCGTGAGCCGGCGTTGCACGTTGGCCGGGGCGCCATTGGTATCCGACGCCGGGCACGTGCGTCTGGATCGCCACCGCCTGACAGGCAGGCCTGGTGATGGGCCTGATGCGTTGGGCTGCGCCCAGCGAAAGCTGGGGCTATCGTCGAGTGTTCGTGGTGGGCGTCGCGCTGTTCACGGTCGGTAAGTCGCTCTGGTACAGATGTCAGGTCACTTTCAGGCAGATTGGGGCCCCCGGACTGTGCTTGCCGGTTTGGCCATGACGGCGGACAGGGGTGACAGATTTACCTTTCTTCGCACAGCAGCCGGACAATCGGTACGTTGAGCCCCTACGATTCGGCCTGCCCCCCGTGCGCCCTCGCCGGACCACGGCCGGGCCCTTCTTTCGCGACCCGCCACCGCCAGCCATTTCCATGAATCCACCACCAAACGACGCGCCCGCCCCCAACCCGCCGCCTTCCGGCCACCGGCCCCCCACGCGGCGATCGCGCTGGCTGGGCACGCTCCTGATGCTGGCCGTGGTGGCGGTGCTGGGCGGTGGCGCTTGGTATCTGGTGCAGCGAAGCACGGCGCCAGCGGGCCCCGCGCGGGGTGCGGGCGGGCCGGGCGCGCCGGCCGGGCCTGGCGGTCCTGGAGGCCCGGGCGGGCCCGGGTTCGGTGGGGGTGGACGGGCCATGGTCACGGTGGGCGAAGCCACGGCGCGGCAGTCCACGCTACCGGTGGTCATCCATGCGCTGGGCACCGTCACGCCGGTCACCACCGTCACGCTGCGCCCACAGGTGTCGGGCGTGCTGACCCAGGTGCTGTTCACCGAAGGGCAGATGGTCAAGAAGGGCCAGGTGCTGGCGCAGATCGACCCGCGGCCGTTCGAGCAGGCGCTGATGCAGGCGCAGGGCACGCGCCAGCGCGACGAGGCCCAGCTGGACAACGCCCGCATCACGCTGGAGCGCTACCGCACGCTGCTGTCGCAGGACTCGATCGCGCGGCAGGACGTGGACACGCAGGCCGCGCTGGTCAAGCAGCTGCAAGGCACGGTCATGACCGATCTGGCCCAGGAAAAGACCGCCCGGCTCAACCTCGACTACACCCGCGTCACCTCGCCCGCCACCGGGCGCATCGGCCTGCGCACGGTGGACGCCGGCAACTACGTGAGCGGCGGCGAGGCCACGGGCATTGCCACCATCACGCAGATGGCGCCCATCGACGTGCAGTTTTCGGTGCCGCAGGACCGCGTGACCGACGTGCAGGCGTCGCAGCAGGGCGCCGAGCCGCTGGCCGTGACCGCTTTCGACCGCACCCGCACCACCGAAGTGGGCAAGGGGAAATTCTCCACGCTCGACAACCTGGTGGACACCACGACCGGCACGGTCAAGGCCAAGGCGCGGTTCGACAACGCCAACGGCGCGCTGTTTCCCAACCAGTTCGTGAACGTGCAACTGCTGCTGCGCGAAGTGCCGGCCGTGGTGGTGCCGGTGACGGCCGTGCGCACGGGTGCGAGCGGCGATTTCGTCTATGTGATCAACGAAGACCGCACCGTGTCGCTGCGCAAGGTCAAGCGCGGGCAAGCCACGGTCGGGCTGATGGCCATCACCGAAGGCCTGCAGGCTGGCGAGCGCGTGGTGACCGAGGGCGGCGACCGCCTGAAGGACGGCGCCATGGTGCAGTTGCAGGGCGCGCGCGGACCGGCCTCGGCCGCCAGCGGCGCCGCGGGGGTCCAGCCGCGCCGTGCGTGGGCCTCGGGCCCACGCGGCGAGGGCCGCGGGCCGGACGGCGAACGCCGCCAGCGGCCGCCGCAAGAGGGCGCCCAGCCGGGCGCTTCCGGTGCCGCTGGTTCGGCTGGTACGGCGGGTGCCGGCACCCCGGGTGCCTCCGCCCCGCAGACCCCCTGACCGCACGGCGCCTTCATGAGTCCATCGCGTCCCTTCATCGAAAGACCCGTTGCCACCGCATTGCTGATGGTGGCCATCGTGCTGGCCGGGCTGGTCGGCTTCAAGCTGCTGCCGCTGTCGGCACTGCCAGAGGTGGACTACCCCACCATCCAGGTGCAGACGCTGTACCCCGGGGCCAGCCCCGAGGTGATGAGCCGCACCGTGAGCGCGCCGCTGGAGCGCCAGTTCGGCCAGATGCCGGGGCTGGCGCGCATGTCGTCCACCAGCGCGTCGGGCGTGTCCATCGTCACGCTGCAGTTTGGCCTGGGGCTGGCGCTGGACGTGGCCGAGCAGGAGGTGCAGGCCGCCATCAACGCCGGCGCTTCGCTGCTGCCCACCGACCTGCCCGCGCCGCCGGTGTACGCCAAGGTGAACCCGGCCGATGCGCCGGTGCTCACGCTGGCCATCAGCTCCGACAGCCTGCCGCTCACCGAGGTGCAGAACCTCGTGAACACGCGGCTGGCGCAGAAGATGAGCCAGGTGCCCGGCGTGGGCCTGGTCACCCTGGCCGGCGGGCAGCGGCCGGCCGTGCGCATCCAGGCCGACACCAAGGCGCTGGCCTCGTACGGAATCGGGCTCGATACGCTGCGCACGGCCATCACATCGGCCAACGCCAACAGCGCCAAGGGCAGTTTCGACGGGCCGCAGCGCTCCTACAGCATCAACGCCAACGACCAGCTGGTGACGGTGGCCGACTACAAGAACCTCATCGTCACCTGGAAGAACGGCGCCCCCGTGCGCATGACCGACGTGGCCCGTGTGGTGGACAGCGCCGAGAACAACCGCCTGGGTGCCTGGGCCAACGAGACGCCGGCCATCATCCTGAACGTGCAGCGCCAGCCCGGCGCCAACGTGATCGCCACGGTGGACAACATCAAGAAGCAGCTGCCCGAGCTGCAGGCCGGCCTGCCCGCATCGCTGAAGGTCGAGGTGCTGTCGGACCGAACCACGGGCATCCGCGCGTCGGTGCACCACGTGGAGATGGAGCTGGTGCTGGCCGTGCTGATGGTCGTGCTGGTGATCTTCTTCTTCCTGCACAGCCTGCGCGCCACGGTGATCGCCAGCCTTGCGGTGCCGATCTCGCTCATCGGCACCTGCGGCGTGATGTACCTGCTGGGCTACAGCCTGAACAACCTGAGCCTGATGGCGCTCACCATCGCCACCGGCTTCGTGGTGGACGATGCCATCGTGATGATCGAGAACATCGCCCGCTACATCGAAGAGGGCGAGCCGCCGTTCCAGGCCGCGCTCAAGGGCGCCACGCAGATCGGCTTCACCATCATCTCGCTCACCGTGTCGCTGATCGCGGTGCTGATTCCGCTCTTGTTCATGAGCGACGTGGTGGGGCGGCTGTTCCGCGAGTTCGCCGTCACGCTGGCGCTGACCATCCTGATCTCGGCCGTGGTGTCGCTCACGCTGGTGCCCATGATGTCGGCGCGCTGGCTCAAGCCCGAGCCGCCGCACGGCGAGCGGCGCGGCTGGAGCGCAGCGGTGCAGCGCGGCTTCGACCGCGTGATCGCACGCTACGACATCTGGCTGCAGTGGGTGCTGCGCCGCCAGGGCGCCACGCTGGTGGTGGCGCTGCTGACCATGGCGCTCACGGCGCTGCTGTACGTGGTGATTCCGAAGGGGCTCTTTCCCACGCAGGACACGGGCCAGTTGCAGGCGCGTGTCGAGGCCTCGCAGGATGTTTCGTATGCCCGCATGAGCGAGCTGCAGCAGGCCGCGGCCCGCGCCATCCTGGCCGACCCCGACGTGCAGTCGCTCAGCTCCTTCATCGGGGTGGACGCGGCCAACAACACCATGCTGAACGCCGGGCGCATGCTGATCAACCTGAAGCCGGAGCGCGACGGGCAGGAGGCCGTCATGCAGCGCCTGCGCGACCGGGTGCGCGCCGTGGCCGGCGTGACGCTGTACCTGCAGCCCACGCAGGACCTGACCATCGACGCCGAGACCGGGCCCACCGAATACCGCCTGTCCATCGGCGGCGTGGATTCGGCGCAGGTGAACGAGTGGACGAACAAGCTCGTGGAGCGCCTGCGCACGGTGCCCCAGGTGCGCAACGCCACCACCGATGCCGGCGCGCAGGGCCTGTCGGCCTATGTGGACATCGACCGCAACACGGCCTCACGCCTGTCGGTCACGGCCAGTTCGGTGGACGACACGCTCTACAGCGCGTTCGGCCAGCGCATCGTCTCCACCATCTTCACCGAGACCAATCAGTACCGCGTGATCCTGGAGGCGCAGCAAGAGCAGCTCAACAGCCCCGAGGCGCTGGGCACGCTGCAGTTGCGCACGGGCGGCGGCACGCCCACGCCGCTGTCGGCCGTAGCCACCATCCGCGAGCAGCTCGCGCCGCTGCAGGTCACCCGCGTGGCGCAGTACCCGGCCGCGACGCTGGGCTTCGACCGGGCCGAGGGCGTGTCGCTGGGCAATGCGGTCGATGCCATTCGCGCCGCGGCGCAGGAGATCGGCGTGCCCGCCGGGCTGTCGATGCAATTCCTCGGGGCGGCAGGGGCCTACGAAAAATCGCTGTCCAGCCAGCTGTGGCTCATCCTCGCGGCCATGGTGTGCGTGTACATCGTGCTGGGCGTGCTGTATGAAAGCTACATCCACCCGCTGACCATTCTGTCCACGCTGCCGTCGGCCGGCGTGGGCGCCTTGCTGATGCTCATGGTGACGGGCAACGACCTGGGGGTGATCGGCATCATCGGCATCATTCTGCTGATCGGCATCGTCAAGAAGAACGCGATCATGATGATCGACTTCGCCATCGATGCCGAGCGCCAGCAGGGCATGCCGCCGCACCAGGCCATCCACCAGGCGGCGCTGCTGCGGTTCCGGCCCATTCTGATGACCACGCTGGCTGCGCTGTTCGCCGCGCTGCCGCTCATGCTGGGTTGGGGCGAGGGCGCCGAGCTGCGCCGGCCGCTGGGCCTGGCCATCTTCGGCGGGCTGGTGCTGAGCCAGATGCTGACCCTGTTCACCACGCCGGTGATCTACCTGGCCTTCGACCGCCTGGGCCGCCGCTGGACGGGCCGAGGCACCGCTTCAGCCCCGGCGCAGGCTGCGCCCGCCACCTCGCCCGAGGCTGCGCCCGGGTCCGCGCCATGAACCTGTCGCGCCCCTTCGTCGAGCGCCCGGTCGCCACCGTGCTGCTGACCATCGGCATAGCACTGGCGGGCATCGCCGCGTTCTTCGTGCTGCCGGTGGCGCCGCTGCCGCAGGTGGACTACCCGGCCATCTCGGTGTCGGCCAGCCTCGCGGGTGCCAGCCCCGAAACGATGGCCACCAGCGTGGCCACGCCGCTGGAGCGCCGGCTGGGCGTGATCGCGGGCGTGAACGAAATGACATCGAGCAGCTCGACCGGCTCGGCCCGCGTGAGCCTGCAGTTCGACCTGAGCCGCAACATCGACAGCGCCGCGCGCGAGGTGCAGGCGGCCATCAACGCCGCGCGCGTGGACCTGCCCGCCACGCTGCGCAGCAACCCCACCTACCGCAAGCGCAACCCGGCCGATGCGCCCATCATCATCCTGACGCTGACCTCCAAGACGCGCACGCCGGGCGAGATCTACGACGCCGTCTCCAACGTGGTGAGCCAGCGCATCTCGCAGGTGGCGGGCGTGGGCGAGGTGGAAATCGGCGGCGGATCGCTGCCGGCCGTGCGCGTGGAGCTGCTGCCCTTCGCGCTCAACCGCTACGGCATCAGCACCGAGGACGTGCGCGCGGCCATCCAGGCCTCCAACGCCAATCGGCCCAAGGGCGCCATCGAAGGCGACGGCAAGCGGCTGCAGATCTACACCCCGTCGCCGTCGCGCAAGGCGTCCGACTATGCCTCGCTGGTGATCGCGTGGCGCAACAACGCGGCCGTGCGGCTGGGCGACGTTGCGCGCGTGGTCGACGGCGTTGAGAACACGCGCACGCTGGGCCTGTTCAACGGCGACCCGGCCATCGTCGTGCTCATCACGCGGCAGCCCGGCGCCAACATCATCGACACGGTGGACGGCGTGCGCGCCCTGCTGCCCGACCTGCAGGCGCAGCTGCCGCAGGACATCCAGGTTTCGGTGGCGTCGGACAGCACCAACTCCATCCGCTCGTCGCTGCGCGAGATCGAGTTCACGCTCATGGTTTCCATCGCGCTGGTGGTGCTGGTGGTGGGGCTGTTCCTGCGCAAGGCGCGGGCCACCGTCATCCCTGCGGTGGCCACGGTGGTGTCGCTGCTGGGCACCTTCGGCATCATGTACTTTCTGGGTTTCAGCCTCAATAACCTGAGCCTCATGGCGCTCACAGTGGCCACCGGCTTCGTGGTGGACGATGCCATCGTGGTGCTGGAGAACACCAGCCGCCACATCGAAGCGGGCATGGACCGCATCTCGGCGGCGCTGCTGGGTGCCCGCGAAGTGGGCTTCACCGTGCTGTCGATCAGCCTGTCGCTGGTGGCGGTGTTCATCCCGTTGCTGTTCATGGACGGGCAGGTGGGCCGGCTCTTTCGGGAGTTCGCGGTCACGCTGTCGGTGGCGGTGGCGATCTCGCTCGTCATCTCGCTCACCACCACGCCGATGATGTGTGCATGGCTGCTGCGCTCGGAAGACCCCGCCCAGGCCAAGCCGCCGGGCCGCTTCGCGCGCTGGGCCGAGCGGGGCTACGACGGCATGCTGCGCGGCTACGCTCACAGCCTGGACTGGGCGCTGGCCAGCAAGGCGCTGGTCATGCTGGTGCTGCTGGCGGTGATCGGCCTGAACGTGTACCTGTTCAGCAAGATCCCCAAGGGCTACTTTCCGCAGCAGGACAACGGCCAGCTCAATGGCGGCCTGCGGGCGGACCAGAGCATTTCGTCCGACGCGCTGGCGCGCAAGCTGCGCCAGGCGGTGGGCATCATCCGCAGCGACCCGGCGGTGGACACCGTGGTGGGCTTTTCCGGCGGCGGGCGCGCGGGCGGTGGCTTTCTGTTTATCAACCTGAAGCCCGTGGGCGAGCGGGCCGACAGCAGCAATGCCGTGATCGGGCGCTTGCGCCCGCAACTGGCGCAGATCACCGGGCTGCAGGTGTTTCTGAGCCCCGTGCAGGATTTGCGCATGGGCGGGCGCTCCAGCAACTCCACCTATCAGTACACCTTGAAGAGCGACAACCTGGCCGACATGCGGCTGTGGGCCACGCGCCTGGCCGAACGCCTGAAGCAAGAGGAACTGCTCACCGACGTAGACACCGACCAGGCCGACAACGGCGTGGAAACCTATGTCGAGGTGGACCGGGCCAGCGCATCGCGCCTGGGGGTGAGCGCCTCGGCCATCGACAGCGCGCTGTACAACGCGTTCGGCCAGCGCTCGGTCGCCACCATCTATGGCGAGCTGAACCAGTACTCCGTGATCATGGAGTGGGCGCCCGAGTACACCAAGGGCCCGCCCGCGCTCGCCGACATCTTCGTCGCGTCGAACCCCGCGGGCACCACCGGCACCGCAGCCAACCCGGGCCAGCGTGGCGCCTCCACCGGCCAGGTGCTGAGCAACACCGCCTCCACCATGGTGCCGCTGAGCGCCATCGCCAAGGTGGTGGAGCGTGCATCGCCCACGTCGATCAACCACCAGGACGGTGAGCTGGCCACCACCATCTCGTTCAACCTGGACGGCAACACATCGCTGGGCCAGGCGCGGCAGATCATCGAGCAGGCCGAGGCCGACATCGCCATGCCCACCAATGTGCGCGGCAGTTTCCAGGGCACGGCGCTCGGGTTCCAGCAGTCGCAATCGCAGCAGTTCCTGCTGATTCTGGCGGCCATCGTGGTCATCTACATCGTGCTCGGTGTGCTGTATGAAAGCCTGATCCACCCCATCACGGTGCTGACCACGCTGCCCTCGGCCGGCGTGGGGGCGGTGCTGGCGCTGCTGCTGTTCAACATGCAGTTCACGATCATTGCGCTCATCGGCGTGTTCCTGCTGATCGGCATCGTGAAGAAGAACGCCATCCTCATCATCGACTTCGCGCTGGAGGCCGAGCGCGCCCGGGGCCTGTCGGCGCTGGAGGCCGTGCGCGAGGCCTGCATGCTGCGCTTTCGCCCCATCCTCATGACCACGCTGGCCGCGGCGCTGGGCGCACTGCCGCTGGCCATCGGCTTCGGCCAGGGCTCCGAACTGCGCCAGCCGCTGGGGGTCGCCATCATAGGCGGGCTCATCGCCAGCCAACTGCTCACCTTGCTCACTACCCCGGTCGTCTATGTGCTGCTGGACAAGCTGCGCCGCCGATCCGCCAACGAACACCAACTGAGCCGCGCTGCGCCTGCTGCGGGCGTGCCGACTCCACTGCCTCGACCATGAAACCCGCTTTTCCTTTCATTGACTGGGCGCCGCGCGCCATGCGCCTCGCCTGCCTCGGCGCCTTGCTGCCGCTGGCCGCGTGCTCGGTTGCGCCGGTGTACCAGCGCCCCGAGCTGCCGTCCATGCCCACTGCTTTCAAAGAGGTCGGTGCGCTGTGGCAGCCGGCAGCCCCGGCCGACGCGATCGACCGCGGCGACTGGTGGACTTTGTTCCAGGACGATGATCTGAACCGGCTCGCGGCGCAGGTGCAGCTGTCCAACCAGAACATCGCCGCCGCGGTGGCCGCCTATGCCCAGGCGCAGGCGCTGGTGCGCGAGCAGCGGGCCGGCCTGCTGCCCTCGGTCAGCCTGTCGGGCAGCGGCTCGCGTGCGGGCGGCGAAGGCTCTGCCCGGCGCGGCACCACCACCCAGGCGGCGCTGGGCGCGGACTGGGCCCCCGACCTGTGGGGCCGGCTGGGCGGCGCGGTGGACAACGCCAGCGCCAACGCCCAGGCCAGCGAGGCCGACCTGGCCTCGGCCCGTCTCTCCGCCGTGGGCTCGCTCGTCTCCGCCTATTTCCAATTGCGCGAGGCCGATGCCGAGATCGATCTGCTGCAAGCCACCGTGCAAGGCTACGAACGCAGCCTGCAGATCGCCCAGAACCGCTACTCGGCCGGCGTGGTCGCCAATTCCGACGTGCTGCAGGCCCGCACCCAGCTGGCCAATGCGCGCGCCGACCTGGCCACCATGCAGCAGAACCGCGCCCGCTATGAACACGCCATCGCCGTGCTGACGGGCGTGGCCCCCGCCTCGTTTTCGCTGCCGCCCGCGCCATGGGTGATGCGTGCGCCCGAGGTGCCCGCCGGTATCCCATCGACCCTGCTGCAGCGCCGCCCCGACATCGCCGCCGCCGAACGCGCGGTGGCCGCCGCTAATGCGCAGATCGGCGTGCAGCGCTCCGCCTATTACCCCAGCCTGAGCCTGACCGCCTCGCTGGGCCGCAGCGGCACCAGCGTGGGCGACCTGTTCAGCGCCTCCGGTGCGCTGTGGTCGCTCGGCCTGTCGGTGGCGCAAACGGTGTTCGACGGCGGCGCCATCGCCGCCCGCGTCGAAGGCGCCGAAGCTGCCCGCGACGCCCGCGCGGCCACGTATCGCCAGACCGTGCTCACCGCTTTCCAGGACGTGGAAGACCAGCTCACCGTGCTGCGCACATTGCAGGCCCAGGAGCCGCTGCGCCAGGAAGCCGTGTCAGCGGCCAACCTGACCGAGCAGCAACTGCTCAACCGCTACCGGGAAGGCCAGGTGAGCTACACCGAGGTCGTCACCGCCCAGGTGACCGCGCTGTCGGCACGCCGTGCCTTGCTGCTGTTGCAGGTGAACCGGCAATTGGCTGCGGCGACGCTGGTGCAGGCACTGGGCGGCGGGTGGCATGCGCCTTGGGAGGGCGGGGCAGTAAAGTGAAATAGCAGAGTGCTTTCCATGCAAAAGCCTGCATGGAGCACGACCTCTTGGCCTCCAGGCTGATCGAGTAGTGCTGAACGTTTCGACCTACGCGCCTGAACGGTGCGAGTGAGGGCCAAGGCGACAACTACGCCGGCACGCTGTACGAGTTTCAACCCACGCGCTCGCATGGGGCGTGACTGTCCCAGTGCGACGCAATGGGAAAAAAGCGGCCATGTTTCAATCCACGCGCCCACATGGGGTGCGACCTGCCTG
>NZ_FMZC01000002.1:0-272124 GCF_900102625.1 Paracidovorax valerianellae | reverse complement strand
GTATTTCAACCCACGCGCCCGCATGGGGCGCGACTCCACCCGCTCTTTTCCAGATCGGCCAGCGGCCAGATTTCAACCCACGCGCCCGCATGGGGCGCGACATCTCCGAGCGCGGGACGGTCGGGACCATCCGAGCGATTTCAACCCACGCGCCCGCATGGGGCGCGACGGGCAATCGCGCACTGGATGGCATCGCCCTCGCAAGCAATTTCAACCCACGCGCCCGCATGGGGCGCGACAGATTCTTGCCAACGACGATTTGCGCGACCTGATATTTCAACCCACGCGCCCGCATGGGGCGCGACTGTGGAAGCCAAGAAAGCCGACTGGAAAGAGGGTATTTCAACCCACGCGCCCGCATGGGGCGCGACCGGGTCCTTATAACTCTGGACCCTGCTTCAAAAAATCCTTTCGTCTTAGCGAACCTCATCCCTACCAAGGGTCTGTGGCAGTTCAATTTGAACTCTCAGGAATAAATCCTTGATTGATCAATCACTTAAAGCGCCGCGAAGCTCACTGGTTAACCCCAGTCGCTTGTGGTTCGCAAATAGCCACCACCGCTGCAAAAAATCCACCGCATTTTTTGGCAGTGCTGACCAAAAGCCGATCCGGTTCGAGCTCCGATGCTGATCTGCCTTGAACCATCTGCATTTCCGCCATCCCAAAGCCAATCGAAAAGCCGTCTCTTAATCTTTTGCTATTGTGGTGAGTGAACCGATATGTAATATTCGCAAACAATTTTTGCACGTCAGCGTCGCGATACGGGCAAGTGGATCGATCGTAAGGAAAGCAATTCCATGGGTTTTACTGATGTGTGGGCCAATTGGCGTGCCCGGAGGCGCATGCGTTTCGAGAACACCGACGCGTTTCCCATGAGCGAGGAATTGAACGAACTCGACGTTTCGACGTTTTCGCACCACTCGGAACTGGGTGTTGCGTTGGTACTGAAGCAACGCTTGAATCGGCCCCGCACGCGGGTGGTTCCCGTTCTTCTGTGTTTGCTGTATTTAGCATGTGCCCTGGCTTTTTATGCCTTGGGCGTTGTGGATTTTTCGACGGTGGTGGTGGTGGCGGGGCTGATCGCGGTGCTCGTCGTGTCGTTCATGGGGCTTTTCTACGCGGGCCTGCATGAGCGATTTGCCGACCGGCAGATGCGCCTGCCGATCGTGGTCGGGGCATCGAGCGCGCTGTTGCTCGTCTTTTATCTGGAGCCCGTCACCCAGATCGCCCTGACGCCCTTTCTCTTCGTGGTGATGGCCTATGGCCTGTTCACGCTGTCGCGCGACATGGCGCTGGCGGTGTGCGTGGGCATTCTGGTCGGTTATGGAGCGATCGCTGGGCTGCACTATGGCCGCGATGAAAACGCCGCGCTGCTGCGGCTGGAAGTGCTGCACATGGTGGCGCTGGCGCTGGCGCTGCCGGCTTATGTGCTGTTGATGGGCCGGGTGCGCACGCTGCACCGGCTGCTGCAGAAAAAGAGCAGCGAGATGAAATCCATCACCGAAAGCTCGCGCCAGGATGCCTTGGCGGGGTGCCTTAATCGCCGCGCCATCCTGGCCGCGCTGGAGGAGCAAAAGCAACTGGCCGACGAGAGCGGGATTCCGCTGTGCATGGCCGTTGTGGACCTGGACCATTTCAAACGCATCAACGACGAAATGGGCCACCTCGAAGGCGACGAAGTGCTGCGCACTTTCTCCAAGCTGGGCCAGAACGCCGTGCGGACGGACGATTTCTTCGGGCGCTATGGCGGGGAAGAGTTTCTGGTGATCTTTCCCGCAACGCCTTTGCTACCCGCGCTCAATACCTGCGAGCGCATCCGTGTGCAAATCGAATCGCACGACTGGGACAACCCCTGGCTCAAGGGCAAGGTGACGGTGTCGGTCGGCGTCACCCAATACGTGTTGGGGGAGACGGCTCTCGAGTTCTTCGCGCGCGCCGATGCCGCGATGTACCTGGCCAAGCAGGGTGGCAGGAACCAGGTGGTGGTTCAAGAGCCCGTGGGGGCGGGGGCCGCGGCCAACGATGAAGAAGCGCAAGGACCGGCGCACGGTTACTTCTAGCGAGCCCGCGCATAGGCCTGGCGAGCGCGGCCCGGCCGCCTGCAGTTGAGCCAGCCGCGCCGCTGGGTTACTGCTTCTTTCTTGCGGCCAACTGCTGCGCCAACGCCTCACGGACGCGCCGGCCGCTTGGGGCGCCGACGCACTCCTGCAGGACTTGCGCCAGTTGCGCCGAGGCAAACGGCCGGGCGCCGATAATCCGGCCTGTCATTTCAAGGAGCGCCAGTGGACGTCGTATTGTTGGTCAAGGCCGCCATCATGGGGGTGGTCGAGGGCCTGACCGAGTTTCTTCCCATTTCTTCCACCGGGCACCTGATCCTGGCGGGTTCATTGCTCGGTTTCGACGACGACAAGGCCAAGGTCTTCGACATCGCGATCCAGACGGGCGCGATCTTCGCGGTCATCCTGGTGTACTGGCAGAAGATCCGCGACACCGTGGTGGCGCTGCCCACGCAGCGGCAGGCGCGCCGTTTCGCGCTCAACGTGATCATCGGTTTTCTGCCGGCCGTGGTGCTGGCGCTGATCTTCGGCAAGCTCATCAAGGAGCATCTTTTCACGCCCGTGGTGGTGGCCAGCACGTTCATCGTGGGCGGCTTCGTGATCCTGTGGGCCGAGCGCCGTTCGCCGCGCGCGGTGCGCGTGCAAACGGTGGACGAGATGACGCCGCTCGATGCGCTCAAGGTGGGGCTGGCGCAATGCCTGGCCATGGTGCCGGGCACCAGCCGCAGCGGGGCCACCATCATCGGCGGCATGTTGCTGGGACTCTCCCGCAAGGCCGCGACCGATTTCTCGTTCTTTCTGGCCATTCCCACGCTGATCGGGGCGGGCGTCTACAGCCTGTACAAGGAGCGGCATCTGCTGTCGGTGGCGGATGTGCCGCTGTTCGCGGTGGGGCTGGTGTTTTCGTTCATCAGCGCATGGCTTTGCGTGCGCTGGCTGCTGCGCTACATCAGCACGCACAGCTTCGTGCCGTTCGCGTATTACCGCATCGGCTTCGGCATCGTGGTGCTGATCACGGCCTGGACCGGATGGGTCACCTGGGCGGATTGAGGCGCCGTTGAGGCCGAAAGCCTGCGGCCGAGCGGTCTCCCAGGCGTGAAAGCCCTGGCGGTCTGGTAACAGAAAATGATAAGCTGCCCCGCGCAACCCGGAGGCGGGGTGCACGGTGGCGGGAGGCTGCCGCTGCGCCCGCCTATCTCCCCTGGTTGCCCACGCTGCCAACGACAACAGTCAAGGGTTCCCGCCGTATGACGCCAAACGAGCTGCAGGGATTTCGCGCGCTGCCCGCATCGGGGTCGGCGCCGGAATTTTCAGCCGAAGAGATGCTGGGCCTGCTCACACGCAGCGTGGGGGCCACCGTGGCCGTGGTGAACCGGCAGCAGCGCGTGGTGTATGTGAACGACGAATATGCCCGCTGGTTCGGCGCCCCGGCGGTCGAGCTGGTCGGCAAGACGCTGCTGGAGCTGTACGGCGACTACAACCATTCGCGTTTCATGCCGTTCGTGGAGCGCGTGCTGCGCGGCGAGCGCCTGAACTACCAGCGCCTGGTGCACAACCCCGAGGGCTTCGAGGAATGGCGCACCATCTGCCTGGCCCCCTGGCGCAACCCCCAGGGCGAGATCGACGGCTTCGTGACCACCGCTCTCGACGTGCATGAGCTGCAGGTCACCATGAACGCCCTGCGCGCCGCCAACCAGCGGCTGTCTTCGCACATGGACAACAGCCCGCTGGCGGTGCTGGAGATGGACCACGAACTGCGGCTGCTGCACTGCTCGCGCCGCGCCGTCCAATTGATGGGTTGGGAAGACGTGGTGCAGATCGAGGCGCGCTCGCTGCTGGCGCTGCCGGGCACCGCCGCCATGGACGAGAACCTGACCCAGGCCCTGGCCAACCTGCAGTCCGGCCGCGAATCGCAGAACCGGGTGGAAACCTGCTTCTTGCGTGGCGACGGCAAGGAGATGCATTGCGAGTGGTTCAACTCGGCGCTCACCGATGCGGAGAGCCGGGTGACCTCGATCATGTCGCTGGTGCAGGACGTGTCCGCCAAGATCGAAATCTCGCGCCAGCAGCAGTACCTGGCCAACCACGACTCGCTCACAGGGCTGTACAACCGCTCGGCGTTCCACCGCCGCTGCGAGCGGTCGCTGGAGGCCGCGCGGCACCATGCCGGGACCGTGGCGCTGCTCTTCATCGACCTGGATGGCTTCAAGAAGATCAACGACGAACAGGGCCACAAAGTGGGCGACGAGGTGCTTCGGCTCGTCGCGAAGCGGCTGGGCAACGTGGTGCGCGCGCAGGACACGGTGGCCCGCTTGGGCGGCGACGAGTTTTTGGTGATGCTGGATACCGACGTGACCCACAGCGCCCCGAGCAGCATGGGCCACCGCATCATCGATGCGCTCGCCCAGCCGATGCGGGTGGAGGGCTGCGATGTTCGGGTGGGCGCGAGCATCGGCGTGGCGACCTACCCGCCGATCGAGGGCGACATCGAGGTGCTCATGGGCCACGCCGACCAGGCGATGTACGCGGCCAAGCGGGCAGGGTCGGGCTGCGTGCGCCACGCGGAACTGCCGCCGCCCCCTTGATCGAGAAGCGGGGCGGTGCCGCCGGGCGGGTACGGTGACCGGCGCCTGCTTCGCTCCTCCCCGACGCTTCGCCAAGCCCCCTGGAGGCGCTCTGGAAGCGCCCTAAAGCAAACGAGGGCGCTTCAGAGTCCTGCCCATCATTCGCCGAGGATCTTCGGCAGCGCGATGCTTTGCGCGTAGTGGAAGAAGTTCGTCGGGTCGTACCGGAGCTTGACCTGCTGGAGCTTGGCGTAGGTGGCCGCATCCCAGTAGGCATCGGCGAAGTTTTCCAGCGTCGAATCCGGGTAGTTCTGGTACACGGCGCCGCTCAGCCAGGGCTTCACCAGCTCCATGAAGCCGGCCAGCCACATTTCCATGTGGCCCCGCTCTTCCTCGTTTTGCCAGAACACGTCCACCACCAGGTCGCAGGCCACGTCGCGGTGGATGAAGGCGCTGTCGGAGACGGGGTAGCGGTTGATGGCGCCGCCGTAGGGTTCGAGGTAGGCCAGGGACCATTTGTTGGGCGACGTGTTGAAGTAATCCACCACCTGCTGCCACTGGGCTTGCGTCATCGGCTGCGGGATGTACGCGCTGGCCTTGGATTCGCACACCTTCTCTGGCAGGTTCTGCGGCAGCGTGTAGGGCTGGTCTTCCAGGTACACGTTCATGTCGGGATAGGTGCCCACCTTGTCCACGAGCAACTGGGCGCTCGGCACGGCCAGCAGCGAGGCGATGGCCTTCATGCCGTCGTCGCGCGTGCCGCAGAACATGCCCTGCACCATGTACACGGCCACCTCGTTGTAGTAGCCCAGATTCATCATGTAGCCGAGCGCATCGGGCGCGCCGGTCTTCATGTAGCTGGTCTGCATGAGTGCCAGCACTTCGGCGGCATGCGCGGCGTCCCAACTGATGGACCACGCCCAGACCTGGGCCAGCGGCACCATGCGGTAGGTCACCTGCAGCACGACGCCGAAGTTGCCGCCGGTGCCGCCGCGCAGCGCCCAGTACAACATTTCGTTCTCGGTCTCGCTGGCGATGACGGTGCTGCCGTCGGCCAGCATCACGCGCATCGATTGCACCAGATCGCTCTGGATGCCGAAGGCGCGCGAGGTATAGCCATAGCCTCCGCCCTGCACGAAGCCGCCCACGCACACGCTGCCGCAGGCGCCGGTCGGCACGTGCCAGCCCGTGTTGTTCATCGACGCATTGAAGGCGTCGAAATTGGTGCCAGGCAGCACGCTCACCGTTTGCTGGCCGGGGTTCAGCACCACGCCGCTCATCAGGCTCAGGTCAACGACCATGCCGCTGTTGACCGAATAGCCGGCCGTGCTGTGGCCGCCGCAGCGCACGGCGACCCAGGCATTGAAAGTGCGGGCGTAGGCCAGGCACAGGGCCACGTCGTTCTCGCATTTGCAGTAGACGATTACCCAGGGGTAGGACTGGAAGGCCGGGTTGGACTCCTGGCGGTCTTCTTCGTAGTGCGTGTTGCCAGGCAGCACGATGTAGCCGAGCAGGCCGTATTCCAGCGCGGCCAGCGCCTGCCAGGGTGTCGGGTCGTCCGCCGGCTGGCTGGCGGCCAGCGCGCTCAGGTGGGCGACGCGGGCGTCCTTGGCAATGCGGTCGGGACTCTTGCGATGGGCCATGGGGGAAAGCTCCTTGGGGTTGGTTTGAAAGTCAGGGGAAAGGGTGGAATGGGAGAGGAAAGCTGGCGGTCAACCGTGCGGGGCCTCATGCCGAGGACAGCGCCAGATCGCCCGTGTTGCGCCGCACGCAGAACTTGCCGCTCTGCTTGCCGCTGTACATGGCGGCATCGGCCAGCTTGATGAGCAGGGTGGGCTCGGTGGAATCCAGCGGGGCTAGCGCATAGCCGATGGTCAGGCCCACCTGCAGTTCGAGCGCACCGATCACGATGGGCCGGCGGAACGCGTCCAGCAGCTGGGTGCCCAGTTCGTGCGCTTCTTCCGGGCTCGTCAGGTCGTTGGCCATCACCACGAACTCGTCGCCGCCGATGCGGGCGACGGTGTCGGTATGGCGCAGGTGTTCGTGCAGGCGTGCCGTCACGGCGACCAGCAGCTGGTCGCCCACGGCATGCCCGTGGCAGTCGTTGACGGGCTTGAAGCCGTCCAGGTCGAGCATGTAGACGGCCGCCAGATGGTCGGGCGTGCAGCGGGCCATCGCGGCGGCGAGGGCCAGGTCGAGCCCGCGGCGGTTCGCCAGCCCCGTGAGCGGGTCCGTGTGGGCCAGCGAACGCATCGCGTCGCGCTCGCGCCGGGCCACTTGCGCGGCCGTGCGCAGCGCCAACGTGCGCAGCCCGAGCACGCGCATGAACAGCAGCATGTTCACCACCGCGCCGATCTGAAAGGCGTGCAGCGTCCAGAAGTTCGCCGGCAGCAAACCTTGCGCCAGGCAGACCATGCCGGCGGCCGCGACGAGGTAGGCCGCGCCAGCCGCCAACAGGGTCGTGCCCAGCGGATCACGGCGGCGCGCGCGGCTCCAGGCCACCGGCACGCTCATGAGCAACGGCAGGGCACTCAGCACGCTCAGCAGAACCATGGCGGTGCGCGTGCCGATCACGTCCACCAGAAAGGCGGCGCCCAGCGCGGTGCTTATGGCCGCACCTGCCTGCATCGCGCGCAGGAACCCGCCGCGCGGCGCACCCTCCACCAGCGCATGTCCCATGAACAGAAACAGCGCCGACAGGGCCGTGAAGCCGCACAGGCTGGCGATGTGCAGTTCGATCCAGAGCTGGTCACGCCACAGGTACTGTGCCCCGATCCCGAAGAGCTGCAGGCAAAAGCCCGCGCTGGATGCAACCAGCAACGCGTAATACAGAAAGAGCCGCTCGCTGCCCCCCACCCATTGCCCCAGGCTGTAGATCAGCAGGCAGGTGGCCAAGCCCGCGAACAGGCCCTGCAGCATCTGCTCGGCCAGCGCGGCCTCGACGAAAGCCGGAGCCTGCGCCACCGTGGCCGGCACGATCATCGCGCCGCCCGTGCGCACGCGCACCAGCAGTTCATACGACGCGCCCGCAACCATGTGCAAGCCCATGGCGGGCGTGCGCGACTGCCACGGCCGCTGGCTGAAGCTGCGCAGGTTGCCCAGCGCGGCGTGCTGCGCGATGCGGCCATCGCGCGCCAGGTAAATGTCCACCTGGTGCAGCGCCGGGTAGTCGATGTTGACGATCCAGTCGGTGCTGGCGCTCGCCCCGTTGACCAGCGATGCGCGCAGCCATACAGCGCCCTTGCGAAGCCCGAGCGATCCGCTGGCATGCGCCGGCACCGCGAAGGCGGTGGGGCGTGCCAAGGCTTCTTCGGCCGTCAGCGCCGCGGTGCGGTCGGCCATGACGGTGAAGGCCGGCCACAGGTCCGTCGGCGGCATCCCGTCGCGCAGCACCAGGGGCTGCGCAGCGTGGACGCTGGCACCGATGAGCCAGGCCAGCAGCACAAACCAGCCACGTAGCCCGCCCAGGCAGCGCGCCATGGCGCTCACGAGACGTTGGCGCGGGCAGAGGACAAAGTAGCGCATGGCGGCGGGTGGCTCAACAGCAACGACCATGCATGCCCGGCTCAGGCCAGGCGGCGCGGAAGGGACGAGAGCGGGCCCAGGGGCTCTAAGCGATGGCTATCACGGCAGGATGTTTCGGGATCAATCACGATGTATCACCTTGTAACGCTGCCGCAGTGTAGGTGAACTTTTAGGAAGATTCCATTTTTTTACACGCCCTCGTGCGTAACGCTGGCGAAGGCCGCTGAACCGAGGGTTTTTGCGGTGGCGGGAACGAAGAAACTACGGAGCGAATCGCTGCTTTGCGCGAGCGTTCTGGACCTGCTCAAGGTGCCCGCCGTGCGCGCAGCCGGCAGTGCGTCGGGCGGTTGCCCGGTCAGGCTTTTTCTTTTTGAATGCCTGAGAGGTTCAGCAGAGAAGCTTCGATGGCGGCGGCCGTGGTCCGGGGCTGCTCCATGGGGAACAGGTGGCTGCCGTCCAGCACCATCACCCGGCCCTGGGTGATGTTGAGCGTCATCGCCATGCCCACTTGCCGCACTTCGGCGGAGGCGCGCCCGCCGATGAAGGCCGCGGGGCAGCGCAGCGGGTGCGCGCGCAGTAGTTGCGACAGGTTGTGGGGCAGGGTGTTGTAGATGGCAGTTTCGACCGCGCGGTCGAAGTGCAGCACGTGCTTGCCGTCCTGCTCGGTCAGCCCGTGGCGGATGTAGTCGCGCAGCACCTCGTCATCCCACTGCGCAAAGGCTTTCTTCTTGCGGAAATGCTCCAGCGCCTCATCGGGGCTGGCCCAGGCGTTGCGCCGTGCCCGGCTCACCTTGCCGGGCGAGACCGATCCCACCAGCTGTGTCTGCTTGGCCATGCCCAGCGCGCTGGCGCGCCAGCCACTGATGAGGGGCGAATCGATCATGAGCACGCCGCGCGCCAGATCAGGGTGCCGCGCCGCCGCCATCACGCTCAAAAAGCCGCCCAGCGAATGCCCGACCATAAAAACCGGCCCGCCCACGCGCTGCACTTGCTGCTGCGCGAAGTCGGCGAGCTGCTGCACCAGGTGCGGCCAGTTGTTGGTGACCGGGTACTCGGGCGCGTGCCCGTAGCGGTCGGGGGCGGTCACGTCGAAGCCGCGGTCCTTCAGGTGGCGAAAAAGCACCGAATAGGTGCCTGCAGGAAAGCTGTTCGCGTGCGAGAAGACGATGGGGAGCATGCTGCTGCAGGGCGCGGCCGAAAAGGCGTCAGACGAGCTTGTCGCGCGGATTGGTGATCTTCTTGATCGGGCGGCTGCGCGAAGGCTCCACCTTCAGCGGCACTTCGGTCAAGCCGCCATGCCAGGCCGGGTCTTCGATGCTGTCGAACACCTCGCGCAGTTTCTCGCCCCAACTGTTGTGCAGCATGCGGAAATAGGGGTTGTGTTCGTCGATGCACACGATCTTGTCGGTGGCGAACTGGTTGACCTCGTATACCACCAGGTCCAGCGGCAGGCCCACCGAGAGGTTCGATTTGAGCGTGCTGTCCATCGACACCAGGGCGCACTTGGCGGCTTCGTCCAGCGGGGTGTCGGGGGTCAGCACCCGGTCGAGCACCGGCTTGCCGTATTTGGATTCGCCGACCTGGAAGTAAGGCGTTTCCGAGGTCGCCTCGATGAAGTTGCCGGCCGAATACACCTGGAACAAGCGCATGCCCTCGCCCTGGATCTGCCCGCCGAACACCAGCGACACGTTGAAATCCACACCGGACCGCTTGAGCGCCGCGCCATCGCGCTCGTACACATGGCGCACCGCCGCGCCCAGCACGCGCGCGGCGTCGAACATGCTCTTGGCGTTCCAGATGGTCATGGGCTCGCCGCCGTCGCGGTCGGTGAGCTGCTCGGACTGCAGGAGCTCCCGCACCGATTGCGAGATGCTCAGGTTGCCGGCGGACAGCAGCACCATGAAACGGTCGCCAGCCTTCTCGTAGATCATCATCTTGCGAAAGGAGCTGATCTGGTCCAGGCCCGCGTTGGTGCGGGAATCGGACAGGAAAACCAGTCCGGCATTGAGCTTGATGGCGACGCAATACGTCATGGGGGGCAACTTGGGAACAAAGGGTCGAGTGTAGAGGGTTGTCGCCATTCTGGTGCATGGCCCCGCTGGCAGGGCGCAGGCCGGCACGCCGTGAAAAGCGTTTAAGGCAGCGCGCAGATGGGTTGAGATCTTTCCGCTATATGGAAAGACATTCGCACCTGCCACTACGCGCTTCGCATGGCGCTCTTTGTTTTCGGCCACGGTTTGAAAAATGGAGGTGGGTGGTGAGCGGCATTTACTTCGCCGTTCCCGCCATTCCGGCTTGTCTCGCCTTATCCCTTCATTCATTGATTCACCACGTTTCAAACCCATGACCACCAGTTCCATTGCTTCGCCCTCCCGCTCATCTTCCCCGCGGACGGACCGCACCGACATCGCCGATACGGCATCGTCGGCAAAGCGGCCTGCCCCGGCCAACAGTCAATCCGCCAACGACGCGCGCCTGGATGGCTTGCCGGCGCGCTCTTCGGACGCGTCTCAGGCTTCGGCGGCTGCAAAGCGTCCACGCATCGCTTTGCCCGGCGCCGACGCCAAAGACATCGCCACCCGCGAAGCTGCGCTCGACAAGGTCTACACCGCTGTTTCCGCGCAGAACCAGCAAAAGCACATCGGCAACCAGAAACGCCTGGAGGCAGGCATTCGATCGTTCCTGGGCCAGGCCTCGGTGAAGGCCGATATCGCGGCGGGCAAGGATGTGCGCGACTGCGTGGCAGGCGCCCTGGATGGCCTGCTGAAAGAGGCCCAGCTATCGACCGACGTCTACCAACCCAAGAGCGGTGAATTGGCGGGCTATGGCCGCTACCTGCTTCACAGCCATGCAGAGGCCGGCGAATCGTTCTGCCTGCAATTGTTCGCATTCGCCGATGGCCAGAAAACCCCGATCCACGACCATCCCAACGAATGCGCGTCGTTCGTGCTGAAGGGCAACCTGTGGGAGCGGCTCTATTCCCCCACTGAAACGCCCGAGGGCGCGCCTGTGCCTCTGGCCGTCAAGGACAAGAAGAACGAGCGACTTCAAGGGTCGATGGACGGCTTCGGCCCGACGGAGTTGGGCATTCCACACAGCCTCAAAAACACCTCTGGCGACATCGCGCTTTCGGTGCACCTGTACCGCGACATGGATGGCCTGTCCGACCGGCAGCAGATCGCCGCCAAGACGAAGTTCGAACGCGCGCCGAAGGCTCCGCAGCCCGACGCTGCAGCGGCCGAATAAGCTGGCAGAACGCAGGCGGCCTGCGCCGCTTAAGCCCGGGCCAGCCGTTTGAGCTGGTACAGCGCGTCCAGCGCCTCGCGCGGGCTCAGGGTGTCGGGCTGCAGGTCGGCCAGGGCCGCCTCCACCGGGCTCACCAGCGGGCCGTCGGCATCGGGCGGTTCGGCGAACAGATCGACCTGCGTCTCGCCCTCGTTCGCGCGCTGCTCCAGCGCGGCGAGCGTGTGGCGGGCGTGGTTCAGCACCGGGCCGGGCACCCCCGCCAGGCGGGCGACGTGGATGCCGTAGCTACGGCTGGCCGGGCCGGGCTGGATCTCGTGCAGGAAGACGATGTTCGAGCCCGACTCGGTCGCGCCCACGTGCACATTCACCGCGTGCTGGTGTCGGGCCGACAGCTCGGTCAGCTCGAAGTAGTGCGTGGCGAACAGCGTGAAGGCCTTGGTGCGGTCGTGCAGGTGCGTGGCGATGCCACTGGCCAGCGCCAGGCCGTCGAAGGTGCTCGTGCCGCGCCCGATCTCGTCCATCAGCACGAGGCTGTGCGGCGTGGCCGAATGCAGGATCTGCGCGGCCTCGGTCATCTCCAGCATGAAGGTCGATTGCGCATTGGCCAGGTCGTCGGCCGCGCCGATGCGCGTGTGGATCGCATCGATCGGGCCCAGCCGGCACGAAGTGGCCGGCACGTGGCTGCCCATGCTGGCCAGCAGCACGATCAGCGCCACCTGCCGCATGTAGGTCGATTTCCCGCCCATGTTCGGGCCGGTGATGACCTGCATGCGGGTGTTGGCGTTCAGCCGCGTGTGGTTGGCGATGAAGCTGCCGGACGAGGTCTCGGCCAGCCGCGCCTCCACCACCGGGTGGCGTCCGCCTTCGATCTCGATGCAGGGCTCGGGCGCGAACTGCGGCGCGCACCAGTTCAGCGTGAGCGAGCGTTCTGCCAGCGCGCACAGCACGTCCAGCGTGGCCAGCGCATGCGCCAGCCGGGTGAGCGCGGGCACGTGCGGCTGCAACTGGTCCAGCACCTGTTCGTAGAGCCATTTCTCGCGCGCCAGGCCGCGTTCCTGTGCCGACAGGGCCTTGTCCTCGAAGGTTTTCAGCTCGGGCGTGATGAAGCGCTCGGCGTTCTTGAGCGTCTGGCGGCGGCGGTAGTCGTTGGGCACGCGGTCCAGGTGGCTGCTCGTCACCTCGATGTAAAAGCCATGCACCTTGTTGAACTGAACGCGCAGGTTGGCGATGCCGGTGCGCGCTTTCTCGCGCGTTTCCAGGTCGAGCAAAAACGTGTCGCAATGGGTCTGGATGCCGCGCAGTTCGTCCAGCTCGGCATCGAAGCCCGCCGCGATCACGCCGCCGTCGCGCACCAGCGCCGCGGGCTCTTCATGGATGGCCGCGCGCAGCAGTTCGCCGCAATCGACCGGCGGCCGCAGGTGTTCGAAGATCTGAGCCAAAAACGGCTCTGGCGCAATGAATGCACCGGCAAGCTGCTCTGCTTTTTGTAGCGTCTTGCACAGGCCCAGCAGTTCGCGGGGACGCACCTGGCGCAGCGCGATGCGCGCGGTGATGCGCTCCACGTCGCTCACACCGCGCAGTTCGCCCCGCAGGATTTGCCACGGGCCCGCGCCCGCTCCGGTGCCGCGCAGCGCGGCCGTGGCCGACAGGCGCTGGCGCGCTTCGGTGCGATCGCGCCGCGGCTCCAGCAGCCAGGTCTTGAGCAGGCGGCTGCCCATGCCGGTCATGCAGGTGTCCAGCAGCGAAAAAAGCGTGGGCGAGTCTTCGCCGCGCAGCGTGCGCGTCAGTTCCAGATTGCGGCGCGTCGCCAGGGGCAGGGCGATCAGTTCGTCGCTCTGCTGCACGCGCACACCATGCACGTGGGTGAGCGAGCGGCCCTGCGTGTGCTCGGCATAGGCCAGCAGTGCCGAGGCGGCGGCGTGCGAGTGGGCCAGGTCCTGCGCGCTCCAGGCGTTCAGGCTCGCGGCGCCCAGGTGCTCCAGCAGCTTGCGCTCGCCCAGGGCGGCGTCGAACTGCCAGTCGGGCCGCAGGCTCAACGGGCAGGCGAACGTGCCGTTATGGCGCAGCGCCTTGAGCTGCTCTTCGAAGCGCTCGGTCACGCCGGCGCTGTAGATCACTTCGCTGGGGCCGATGCGCGCGATCCACGCGCCGACCTCGTCATGCATGCATTCGGCCAGGTGGACCAGACCCTGCGTCACGCTCAGCCATGCCAGGCCGCAGCGCGCCCGCGGGCCCTGGTGGATCGACAGCAGCAGCGATTCGGCCTTGTCGGACAGCAGTTCGCTATCGGTCAGCGTGCCCGGCGTGACCACGCGCACCACCTTGCGCTCCACCGGCCCCTTGGAGGCGCCCACTTCGCCCACCTGCTCGCAGATCGCGACCGATTCGCCCATCTTGATGAGCCGGGCCAGGTAGTTCTCCAGCGCATGGAACGGCACCCCGGCCATCACCACCGGCTGCCCGCCGGACTGCCCGCGCTGCGTGAGCGTGATGTCGAGCAGCCGTGCGGCCTTCTCGGCATCGGCGAAGAACACCTCGTAGAAGTCGCCCATGCGGTAGAAAACCAGCGTGTCGGGGTATGCCGCCTTCAAGGCCAGGTACTGCTGCATCATCGGCGTGTGGTGCGACAGGTCGGCCCCCACCGGGGGCGTGACGGGCCCGCCGACGGGAGCAGGGATGCCAGCGGTGGCGGTGGACGGGGCGGTGGATGGGGCGTTTTCTACCTGCTGCATGGATGCTTTCTCTCGACGTCACCGGGGTGGGCTCAGCGGCGAAAAACCGCTCGCTGCAAAAATCCCGCACGGGGTGGCATCGCGGCGCCGAGTGGGGCCGCGGCGAACCCTCTATTGTGGACGAGGCCCTTGGCCTGCCCGCTTGCGCAGGGCCGAACAGGGGCTGCAACGGCTGCAGGCAAAACGTTATCTCCAGTGCCGGTCTCACCGATGCGAGAGATTGCTGCATTTCTAATTTCGACGATAAATGAGAAAAATATTCTCATAGTGGCTGCTTACCATGGACGCAGTTACCAAGATTCATCGAAATCGAGAAAACGCCATGGAAATCTACCTCGACGCCAACGCCACCACGCCCGTCCTTCCCGCTTCCCGCGCCGCCGCCCTGGCCGCGATGGCGGACGACTACGGCAACCCCAGCAGCACGCACAGCACCGGCCTCAAGGCCCGTGCGCTGATGGACGCGGTTCGCGCCCGGGCGCGCCGGGTGGTGGGCGCGCCGTCGGGGCAACTGATGTTCGTGAGCGGCGCGACCGAGGGCATTCAGACGGCGGTGCTGTCTGCGCTGGACCGCCTGCGCGTGCAGCGCGCCGCGGGCGAGGCCGTGCCGGACCTGCTGCTCTACGGCGCCACCGAGCACAAGGCGGTTCCCGAAGCGCTCAAGCACTGGAATGCGCTGCTGCAGCTGAACCTGCAGGTGCTGCCGATTCCCGTGGGGCCCGATGGCCGCCACGACCTTGGCTGGCTGCGCGCCCATGCGCCGCGTGCCGGGCTGGTGTGCACCATGGCGGCCAACAACGAAACCGGCGTGGTCAGCGATCTGGCGGGCATCGCCCTCGCGCTGGCCGGCAGCCGCGCCCTGTGGATGGTGGACAGCGTGCAGGCCCTGGGCAAGATGCCGCTGCAACTGGTGGACCACCCCATCGACTACGCCACGTTCTCGGGCCACAAGCTCTACGCGCCCAAGGGCATCGGCCTGCTGTACGTGCGCGAAGGCGCCCCCTTCACGCCCATGATGGCCGGCGGCGGCCAGGAGGGCGCGCTGCGCTCCGGCACCGAGAACATGGCGGGCATCGCCGCGCTGGGCGCGGTGCTGGCGGCGCTGGAGGACGGCACCACCTTCCAGCCCCCGGCGGTATTGGCCGACTACCGCGCGCGCCTGGGCGATGCGTTGCGGGATGCCTTTCCAGGCCTGGTGTTCAACGCGCCGCCCGAGCACTGCCTGCCCACCACGCTCAACTTTTCTGTGCCGGGCGTGGGCTCCAAACTGCTGCTGGACCTGTTCGATGCGGCCGGCGTGCGCGTCAGCGGCGGCTCGGCCTGCAGCGCGGCCAAGGCCCAGCCCAGCCACGTGCTGGAGGCCATGCAACTGCCGGCGTGGCAGTCGGCCTCGGCCGTGCGGCTGTCGTTCGGCCCGGCGGCCGACAGCGCTTTCATCCACGAGGCCTGCGCTCGCATCCGGGCCTGCGGCGACTCGCTGCGCGACAGTTGCCTGGCTCCGTCGCAGCACGCCGCGCCGCCGGTCGAGGGCGTGACGCGCTTCGTCGTGGACGGCGCTTGCTGCTACCTCGTGGCCGATGCCGCCAGCCGCCGCTGCGCCGTGATCGACCCGCTGCCCGAACTGACAGAGCGGCTCGCGCAACTGGTGCGCTGCCAGGGCTACACGCTGATGGCGGTGCTCGACACGCACAGCCACGGCGACCATGCGTCATCCGCACCGCAGTTGCGTGCTGCGCTGGGCGGCCATACTTTTGAAGCCGGCGCGGTAGACGCCCTGGGCTGGCCCCAAGGCGCCGACCGGATCGACCTAGGCGCGATGCACCTCACGCGCCTGGCCTCGCCCGGCCACACCGAAGACTCCACCACGTACCTGCTGCACGGCGCGCAGGGGCTGCGCCTGGCCTTCGTGGGCGACACCGTGATGCCCGGCGCCCTGGGCCGCAGCGATTTCGCCCAGAGCGCGCCGCTCGCCTTCGGGCCGTCGCTGCACCGGCTGGCGCAGGTGCTCGGCCCGCAAACCCTGCTGCTGCCGGGTCACGATTACGACGATCGCTTCGCCAGCACCCTGGGCACCGAGTTCACCGCCCAGCCGCTGCTGGCCCAGGTGCTGGACGGCCGGTTGGATGCGCAGGCGTTTGCCGAAGCCAAGGCGCAGCTGGAACACAGCCTGGCGCCCCAGGCGACGGGCGGCCAGCCGATGGTGTGCGGCGCCCGTGTGGATGCCTCCCCATGCGCGGCTGCGGCCTCCAGCGACCTCAACGCCGCGGCCCTGCAGGCTTTGTTGAAAGGCGAGCCTTCGCTGTTGCTGGTGGATGTGCGCGAGCCCTACGAGCAGCGCCTGGGCCGTGCGCCCGAGTTGGGCGGCACCGTGCAGCGCCAGGCGGTGCCGCTGTCGGCGCTGGTGAATGCCCTGCCGGACTGGCTCACCCTGCCGCCCGACACGCCCGTGCTGTTCTTTTGCCGCAGCGGCAACCGCAGCGCGCAGGCCGCCAAGGCGCTGCGCCGCCTGGGCCACGCGCGCGCCTTCAGTCTGGCGGGCGGCATGGCGCTGTGGCGCAACTGAACGGGCGCATCAGAAAGCCGCTGCAGACCTTTAAGTCAAAAAGGCCTCCAGCGCAATAACCACTAGGGAGATGTGCTATGAAAAATATAGCAATCGCTGGTTTTACCGTGCGTAGGTCAGCGGCAGGGCGGTGGTGAACTTGATCTCTTCCATCGCGAAGCTGGAGCTGATGTCGCACAGGTGGTTGCTGGCGATCAGCTTCTTGTAAACCCGGTCGTACGCCGCGATGTCTGGCACCACCACGCGCAGCAGGTAATCGATTTCACCGCTCATGCGGTAGAACTCGACGACCTCCGGCATGACCTGGATGGTGGCCTTGAAGTTCTCGAACCATTCCTGCGTGTGGGTGCTGGTGCGCACCGAGACGAACACCGTCACCCCGACATTGATCATTTGCGCATCGACCAGCGCCACGCTTTTCTTGATGACACCGCTTTCCTTGAGCCGCTGCACCCGGCGCCAGCAGGGCGTGGTGGAGAGGCCGACTTTGGCGGCGATTTCCGCCCCTTGCTGGTCCGCGTCTTCCTGCAACAGATCCAGGATCTTTTGGTCAATGGCGTCTAGTTTCACAGTGGGCTCGGCTGGGAGGGGGAGGCTGATTATGAAGAGGAGGGCGGCTTGCACGGGCGGGCGCGAAGGTCCCGAGTCCGGCAGCGGATTGGATTATTCCGCCACGCGGATTCTGCACTGACCGCGCGGTCAGAGTGCGGCCAGGGGGCTTTGGCTGCTGCCACGGCAAAGAACATCAGTGGCACGCGAGTTCCAACCGACCGCGCGTGCCCGGAACGGCCGGAGCCGATGCTGCAGCGTCTTCCGCCTTCCGCCTTCCGCCTTCCGCCGTCAGCCCGTCATCGCTTCGCGAGAGTCACGAAGCTGTACGGCAGGCCCGCCGCGCTCACATGGTGCTCGCGCGCCGTTTCCACCCACTCCGGCCCCAGCTCGGGGGCGTGGGCATCGCCCTCGAAATCCCGCCCGATCTCCGTCGCTTCGATGCGCGTGGCCAGCGGTAGCGCCTGGGCGTAGATCTGCGCGCCGCCGATTACCCAGGTGGGTGCGCCGTTGCCTTCTGCCGCCGCCATCTGCAGCGCTTCGGGCAGGCTGGCCGCGCGCCGGGCGCCCTCGGCCTGCCAGTCCGCCTGGCGCGTCACCACGATATTGGCGCGCCCGGGCAGCGGCCGAAAGCGCGGGGGCAGCGAATCCCAGGTCTTGCGGCCCATGACCACGGGGCAGCCGTGCGTGAGCTGGCGGAAATGCGCCAGGTCTTCCGGCAGATGCCAGGGCATCGTGCCGTCCTTGCCGATCACGCCGTTGGCGGCGCGTGCATAAATCAGGTGCAGTGCCATGAAGGGCATCCTCGCAACGGCATTGAAGAAAAAAAGGAAGAGAGAAACGAAGAAAGCAGGCAAAAGGACCGAATAAAGGCTCAAAGGTGCAGGAATGCCATGGTGCCCACGCCCAGCCCGATGGCCGCCACGCCGTACATGCCGTATTCCAGCCATTTCTTGCGCGTGAGCAGCGCGATGGCCGCCAGGGCGATGGCGACTTGCAGCGCGGTGGTGGCCTGCGCCCAGCGGTGGTGCTGGTGCATCTGGGCTTCGCTCTGGTGGTCGAAGTCGAGCGATTCGCGCTCCAGCTTTTCCGCCTGGCCCTTGATCTCGTTCTTCTCGGTTTCGTAGCGGTCCAGCTTGGTCTGGTAGCCGGCCTTGCGGTCATCGGGCGCCAGGTCGCGCGCCATTTCGGTCAGCGACTGCTTGGTGCTCTTGGACTGAAAGTAATTCCACTGGTTGGACGCCTCCGTCTTGCGGATGGCGGCGTCGTTCTTCAGCAGCCCCGCATTGGCCTGCGTGGCCCCGCCCATGTAGGAAAAGATGGCACCCACCGTGGCCACGATCGCAGTGAACATCGCGATCTTGCTGGTAGTGGAAAAGCCGCCTTCGTGCCCGGCGCCGCCGTGGCTGCCTTGGTGGCCGCCGTGAGCGTCGTGGCCCTGGCTGGCATGCTCGACCGCGTGGTCGTGCGGGCCGTGTACGTGAAATCCGCCGGAAGACATAGTGAGTGCGTGGGTAGTGGAAAGGTCGAAAGAACGATGAAACGGGGCGGCGCTGACAACACCGGCCCGTCGAGCGATTCACGCTGTGGGGGCCGATCTTACGTTTGCGGCCGCGCGGCCGATGCCGTCCGCGTTGCATTTTTTTCGGCCCGCCACCTCGGATCGCAGAAGAAAAGGAGAGCAGCGACTGCAGCCCGCCCATGGCTACTGCCGAAGACGGCACCGCGCGGCAATGCCGAGGTAATGGCCCAGGTCCGGCGTGGCTAGGCCTTCGACCTTGGCCTGGTCGTCCCACAGCCGCAGCCGCACCGCTTCTTCCGCGTGCGGCCTGCCGATGAACGCCTGCGCCTCGTGCGCGTCGAACACGCCGCCCTGCAGCGCCAGGCTGCGCTGCGAGTCGGCCGACAGCGCCGATCGGTAGTGCGGACGGGTGGCGCACAGGTAGCGCTTTGCATCTACATGCCAGCGGATGGCGTCGAGCACGCGCTCGCCGAACAGTCCGCGCAGGAAGGGCAGGGCGCTGAACTGGTGCAGATCGTCGATGCCGCGCGCGGTGGGGGTTTCGCCGTGGTCCTGCAGCAGATGGCCCAGGTCGTGCAGCAGCGCGGCGGTGATCAATTCGGCGTCCGCACCGGCCTGTTCCGCCAGCCAGGCGGTCTGCAGCGCGTGGGCGGTCTGCGTGACCGGCTCCCCGCTGTACTGCGTGCCGCCATGGCGCTCGAACAGCAGGGCGATGTCGTCGAAAGCCAGCGGCATCGTCAGGCCCCCACAGTGGCTCGCAACGTCCGCTTGCGCGCCGGTGCCCCGCCCTTGGCTGGTGCGGCGGGCGATGCGGAAGGCGCTGGCGGTTCTGGGCTGTAGTTCTGCAGCGTGCGTTCGCGGCTGTTCATCACATGGTCGAACATCGCCTGGCCTGCGGCTTCGGCGTTGCGCGCCGCGATCGCCTTCACGATCTGCCGGTGCTCGCGGGTGTACACCGCCATCGACTCGACGGTGAGGTTGCGGCGCCGTATCAGTGACAGCTCCTTGATGAGGCGCCGGTAGTTGGCGGTGAACTTGGCGTTGCCGGCCAACTGCAGCAGGGTGTCGTGAAATTCGAGGTTGAACCGGTGAAAGTCCTGCGCGTTGCCGGCCTTGGTGGCCGCGTCCATGGCTTCGACCAACTGGCGCAGCGCCTTCGTCTGGGCGGCGGTGCAGGTTTCTGCCAGCTTGCGGCCGATGTACATCTCCATCACCGCGCGCAGCTCGAAGATCTCCAGCGCTTCGTCCAGCGCGATGTCGCGCACGAAGACGCCGCGGTTTTTCTCCGTGCGCACCAGGCCGGCCTCGTCGAGCATGCGAAAGGCTTCGCGCACCGGGCCGCGCGAAACACCGAGCTGGCTGGCGATGGTGGCCTCGGTCAGCTTGTCCCCGGGCTTCAGTTCGGAGGCGAGGATCATGCGTTCGACCTCGTTTTGCACCAGTCCGGCGAGCGAGTTGCCCTGTAGTTGTGCAATGGCGGCGTTCGCGGGGCTCTGGACGGGCATGCGTGAATGTCTCCCAAACGATTGATTTTGTAGATTGTCTACGATCTACAAAAAACATTGAACCAAACATGGCCCTCATTTTGCTTGGCATGCATGTCATCAGGATGACACGCGCAGCGGCCAAAGTTCGACCCGTTCAACCCCTGGAGTAGTTCAATGCAACGCACCCAACGGCCGCTGCTCGCGGCCTTTTTCGGACTGGTTCTTGCCGCCGCTGCGGGCTCTGCCTTCGCGCAAAAGCAGCAACTGATCGTGTACACCGCACTGGAGACGGACCAGCTCAAGGCCTACCAGGAAGCCTTCAACGCGGTGAACCCCGACATCGAGATCAAGTGGGTGCGCGACTCCACGGGCGTCATCACCGCCAAGCTGCTGGCTGAAAAAGCGAACCCGCAGGCGGACGTGATCATGGGCGTGGCCGCCACCAGCCTGGCGCTTTTCGACCGCAGCGGCATGCTGGAGCCCTACGCGCCGCTGAACATCGACGCCATCATGCCGGCCTACCGCGACAAGAAGAACCCGCCCGCTTGGTTCGGCATGGACGTGTTCGGCGCCACGGTGTGCTTCAACACCGTGGAGGCCAAGAAACGCAACATTCCCCTGCCCACGACCTGGAAGGACCTGACCCGGCCCGAGTTCAAGGGCCAGGTGGTGATGCCCAACCCCGCGTCGTCCGGCACGGGCTATCTCGACGTGGTGTCGTGGCTGCAGATGTGGGGCGACGACGGCGGCAAGGGCGGCGGCTGGAAGTACATGGACGCGCTGCACGAGAACATCGGCCAGTACACCCATTCCGGCTCCAAGCCCTGCAACATGGCTGCATCGGGCGAGTACGTCGCGGGCATTTCCTTCGAGTACCGCGGCCACACCAACAAGGCCAAGGGCGCGCCGATCGAACTGGTCTTCCCCAAGGAAGGCCTGGGCTGGGACCTGGAAGGCTTCGCCATCTACAAGGGCACCAAGAAGCTGGACGCCGCGAAGAAGCTGGCCAACTGGGCATCGTCGAAAGATGCGATGAAGCTCTACGGCAAGAACTTCGCTATCACGGCCCAGCCGGGCATCGCGCCCAAGCTCGCCGGCATTCCGGACGACTACGAGGCACGCCTGATCAAGCTGGACTTCGACAAGGCCGCCGCCAGCCGCGAGGCCACGCTGGCGGAATGGTCCAGGCGCTACGACAGCAAGAGCGAAGCGAAGAAGTAAACGACATGGACGGCGACGACACCTTCCTCGCGCTTCGCGGCATCCACAAGCGATTCGGCGGTTTCACCGCGCTCGGCAGCATCGACCTGTCGATCCGCCAGGGGGAGTTCGTCTGCTTTCTCGGGCCGTCGGGCTGCGGCAAGACCACGTTGCTGCGCATCGTGGCGGGGCTGGAGACGCAGACCGCCGGCCGCATCGTGCAGGCGGGCCGCGACATCTCGCTGGCGCCGCCGGCCGAGCGCGACTACGGAATCATGTTCCAGTCGTATGCGCTGTTTCCCAACCTGACGGTGGCGCAGAACGTGGCCTACGGCCTGGTCAACCGCCGCGAGGGGCGGGCGCAGATCGCGGCGCGCGTGGATGAGTTGCTGCGCCTCGTCGGGCTGCCGGGCAGCGGGCCGAAATTTCCGGCGCAGATGTCGGGCGGCCAGCAGCAGCGCATCGCGCTGGCGCGCGCCCTGGCCACGTCGCCGGGCCTGCTGCTGCTGGACGAGCCGCTGTCGGCGCTGGACGCCACGGTGCGCGTGCACCTGCGCAACGAGATCCGTTCGCTGCAGCGCAGCCTGGGCGTGACCACCATCATGGTCACGCACGACCAGGAAGAGGCCCTGTCGGTGGCCGACCGCATCGTGGTCATGAACCATGGCGTGATCGAGCAGGTCGGCACACCCATGCAGGTCTATCGCGAGCCGGCATCGCCCTTCGTGGCGGACTTCGTCGGCAAGGTCAACCGGCTGAATGCGGTGGCCGAGGGCGGCCACTGGTTCCGCTGCGGCGACAAGCGCCTGCAGTGCGTGCCCGGCGCGGGTAACGAGTTTCGCCCCGGCAGCGCGGTGTCGCTGTACCTGCGGCCTGAGGACCGCGTGGTGGGCGCCGCCGTGCAGGACGACCCGCTGCATTGCGCCGGCACCGTGCGCCACATCGAGTTCCTGGGCGGCAACTGCCTGGCCGAGATCGATGTGGATGGCCTCGGCGGCCAGCCGCTGCAGCTGCAGTATTCGCTCAACCAGATGGACGAGTTCGGCGTGCGCGAAGGCACCCGCGTGAGCTTCGCCCTCCGCGCCGACCGGCTGCGCGTGTTTCCCGCCGGCGCGGCCGCATGAGTGCGGTGGCGGCGGCCCTTCGCGTGGCGCCCCTGCAGCAGCGCGTGCACTGGAGCGACCGCGTGGCCCACCTCGGCCTGCTGGGCGTGGTGGCCCTGCTGTGCATCGGGCTGGTGGCGCCGCTGCTGCTGATCCTGTCGAAGGCGCTGGATGCGCCTGAGGGCTCGGCGATGTCGGGCCTCGGGGCTTTTACGGCCTACCTGGCTTCGCCCGCCTTGCTCACCAGCCTGTGGAACAGCGTCTGGGTATCGCTGCTGGTCACCGCCATCGTGCTGCCGCTGGCCTTCGCGTTCGCCTACGCACTGACCCGCAGCTGCATGCCGGCCAAGCCGCTGCTGCGCACGGTGATGCTGCTGCCGCTGCTGGCGCCTTCGCTGCTGTCCGCCATCTCGTTGATCTACTGGTTCGGCAACCAGGGCGTGGCCAAGGGCTTCTGGGCTGCGCTGGGCTTCGACGGCATCTACGGCGCATCGGGCATCGTGCTGGCCGAATGCTTTGCGGTGTTTCCGCATGTGCTGATGATTCTGGTCACGGCGCTCTCGCTGGCCGATGCGCGGCTGTACGAAGCGGCCGATGCGCTCGGCACCGGCACGCTGCGCAAGTTCTTCACCATCACGTTGCCGGGCGCCAAATACGGGCTGATCTCGGCCGGGCTGGTGTGCTTCACCCTGGTCATCACCGACTTCGGCATCCCGAAGGTGGTGGGCGGCAACTTCAACGTGCTGGCCACCGACGTCTTCAAGCTGGTCATCGGCCAGCACGACTTTCAGCGCGGCGCGGTGGTGGCGCTGCTGCTGTTGTTGCCGGCGGTGCTCACCTTCGCCATCGACGGGCTGGTGCAGCGGCGCCAGACCGCCACCCTGACGGCGCGCGCCGTGGCGCTGGTGCCGCAGCGCTCGCGCGGATTCGATGCCGCCATGACGCTGTATTGCCTGTGCGTCGCCGGCCTGGTGCTGGCCGTGTTCGGCATGGCGGTGTTCGCCTCTTTCGCCAAGCTGTGGCCCTACAACCTCACGCCCAGCCTGGACCATTACGTGTCGGGGTTGATCGACGCCGACCTGGCCGACGCGCTGGTCAACAGCCTCAAGCTCGCGTCCAGCACGGCGGTGGTGGGGACGGCGGTGGTGTTCGTCGGCGCGTACCTGCTGGAGAAGACCCGGGGCCTCGACGCGCTGCGGCCCATCGTGCGGCTGGCGGCCATGCTGCCCATGGCGGTGCCCGGGCTGGTGCTGGGCCTGGGCTACATCTTCTTTTTCAACGCACCGGCCAACCCGCTGAAGGGGCTCTACCAAACGCTGCCGCTGATGGTCCTTTGCACGGTGGTGCACTTCTACACGACCGGCCACCTCACCGTGGTGACCGCGCTCAAGGCGTTGGATACCGAATTCGAAGCGGTGTCCGCCTCGCTCAAGGTTCCGCTCTACAAGACGTTCTGGCGCGTGACGCTGCCGATCTGCCTGCCGGTGCTGCTGGATGTGTCGCGCTATTTCTTCATCAACGCCATGACGACGATCTCGGCCGTGGTCTTCCTCTACTCGCCCGACACCAAGCTGGCGTCGGTCGCCATCCTGAACCTGGACGAGGCGGGCGATACCGGCCCGGCGGCGGCGATGGCGGTGCTGATCGCCGCGACCTCCGCGGTGGTCACGTTGCTGTATCTCGCCGCTGGCTGGTGGATCGACCGGCGGACCCAGGCGTGGCGGGCGCCGGGCCGATGACAACCTGAACGCCGCACAGGCGAAGAACCTTTGAGACAAGAAGCACGCAGCGCCGGAGGCGGCCCTGCGGCGCGGAGAGCACCATGCAAACCAGCAACACTTTCGACGTGATCGTGGTCGGGGCCGGCATCGTCGGCCTGGCCCATGCCTATACCGCCGCCCTGCGCGGGCTGAAGGTCTGCGTGGTGGAGCGCGACGCGGCCTGCGTGGGCGCGTCCATCCGCAATTTCGGCTTCATCACCGTCACGGGCCAAGGGGCCGGCGACACCTGGCGCCGTGCCCGCCGGGCCCGCGAGGTGTGGGGCGACATCGCCCCGCAGGCGGGCATCGAGGCCGTGCACCACGGGCTGTACCTCACGGCATTCCGGCCCCAGGCGCTGAAGGTGCTCGAAGAGTTCATGCGCACTGAAATGGGCGAGGCCTGCGAGCTGCTCGACGTGCCCGAGGCCGCTCGCCGCGCCCCGGCGCTGCAACTGGACGGTGCCCAGGGCGTGCTCTACAGCCCGCATGAGATGCGGGTCGAGTCGCGCACGGCCATCGGCCTGTTGACGCAATGGCTGGCCGAGGCGCATGGCGTGGTGTTCCGCTTCGGCGAGGCCGTGCTGGAGGTCGCCACGCCCCGGGTGCGCACTGCACGCGGCGTGCTGCATGCCGAGCGGGTGGTGGTGTGCACCCATTCGGACATCAACGGCCTGTTCGCCGAGCGGCTGGCGCCCCACCAGCTTCGGCTGTGCCTGCTGCACATGCTGCGGGTCATGCCCGAGCCGGGCCTGCGCCTGCCCGGGTCGGTCATGGCCGACCTGAGCCTGGTGCGGTATCTGGGCTACAGCCAGTTGCCGGCCGCCGCTGCGCTGCGCGAGCAGCTTCAGCGGGAAGAGGGCGAATCGCTGGCCAACGGCATTCACCTGATCGTGGTGCAAAGCGCCGATGGGTCCCTGGTGGTGGGCGATTCGCACCACTACAGCGCCGCGCCGATGCCCTTCGCCGACGAGCGGGTGGACGACCTCATCCTGCGGCACCTGCACGACACCGTGAAGCTGAAAGCCTGCCGGGTGACCGAGCGCTGGGTGGGCGTCTACCCGTCGTCGGCCACGACCGACTGCCTCATCGACCGGCCCGACGATGCCACCCGGCTGGTCATCGTCACCAGTGGCACCGGCGCCAGCACGGCGTTCGGCATTGCCGAGGACACCTTCGGCGATTGGTGAACCCGTCGCCTTTCTCTTTCTATCCATCAGCGCGCCGGCTTCCCGGCGCCGACCTATCAAACACCCGGGCATGCAACCTTCCACTACAGCACTCAGCGCCGTCGTCTTCGACTGGGCGGGCACCATTCTCGATTTCGGCTCGTGCGCGCCCATGGGCGCCTTCGTGCGGCTGTTCGATCAATTCGGCATCCGCATCGGCATCGATCAGGCCCGCGGCCCGATGGGCGTCGCCAAGTGGGACCACATCAAGGCCCTGAGCCTGCTGCCCGAGGTCGCGCAGCAGTGGGAGCGCCAGCACGGCCGGCCTTTCACCGATGCCGACATCGACCACCTCTACGAAGTCTTCACCCCGATGAATACCGCCGTGGTGGCCGATTTCGCCGGCTTTATCCCCGGGGCGCTGGACACCGTGGCCGCACTGCGCGCGCGCGGGCTGAAGATCGGCTCCACCACCGGTTACAACCGGCCGATCATGGACATCCTGTCGCCCATCGCGGCGGCCGGGGGCTACCGGCCGGACAACCTCGTCTGTGCGGGCGACCTGGCGGCGGGCCGCCCGTCTCCACTGATGATGTTTCGCTGCTTCGCGGACCTCGCGGTGTGGTGGCCGGCAACGGTGGTCAAGGTGGACGACACCGATGTCGGCATCCTGGAGGGCCTCCATGCCGGCACCTGGACGGTGGGCGTCGCGGTCAGCGGCAATGCGATGGGGCTGACGCTCGGCGAATGGAATGCGCTGCCCCCCGCCGCCCAGCAGGCCCGCCGCGAAGACGCCGGTGCCAAGCTGCGGGCCGCCGGTGCGCATTACGTGATCGATTCGGTGGCCGATCTTTTGCCCGTGATCGACGATATCGCCGGCCTGCTGGCAAAGGGCATACGGCCCTGAGGCACGCCGCCCGACCCCTTGCGCTACGATTCCGCCCTTGGCCCGCCCCCCTCGGCCGTCCCCTTGGCTCGTCACTTCGGCAATGAAACAGTATCTCGACCTCGTTCAGAACATCTTCGACAACGGCAGTTGGCAAGACAACCGCACGGGGGTCCGCACCCTGAGCCTGCCCGGCGCGATGTTGCGGTTCGACCTGCAGGAGGGCTTTCCTGCCGTCACGACGAAAAAGCTCGCCTTCAAATCGGTGGTGGGCGAATTGGTGGGTTTTCTGCGCGCGTACCGGAGCGCGGCCGACTTCCGCGCCCTGGGGTGCAAGGTGTGGGACCAGAACGCGAACGAGAACGCCCAGTGGCTGGCCAACCCCTATCGCCTCGCGGAGGATGACCTGGGCTCGGTGTACGGCGTCCAGTGGCGCCAATGGCCCGCCTACAAGCTCATCCACCCGGCTGAACCGCAGGGCAAGGCCCAACTCGACGACGCACTGGGCCGGGGCTACCAGCAGATCGGCACGCTCGACGGCCACGATGGCAAACCGTCCGGCGTGTTGCTGTACAAGGCCATCGACCAGCTTCGGCAGTGCCTGGACACGCTCATCAAGGACCCCGGCAGCCGCCGCATCCTGTTCCATGGATGGAACTGGGCCCAGCTCGATGAAATGGCCCTGCCGCCGTGCCATCTGCTGTACCAGTTCCTCGCCAATCCGGGCAAGCAGGAAATCTCGCTGTGCCTCTATATCCGCAGCAACGATGTGGGGCTCGGCACACCGTTCAACCTTGCCGAAGGCGCGGCGCTGCTGCACCTGGTGGGGCGGCTCACGGGTTACACACCGCGCTGGTTCACCTACTTCATCGGTGATGCGCACATTTACGAGAACCACGTGGACATGCTCCGCGAGCAGCTCACGCGCGCGCCGTACCCGGCCCCGAAGCTCATCCTGTCGGACCGCATTCCAGATTACGCCTCCACCGGCAAGTACGAGCCGGAGTGGCTGGAGAAGGTCGAGCCATCGGATTTTTCGCTCGAAGGCTACGAGCACCACGCCCACATCACGGCGCCCATGGCCGTCTGATAGTCCGGGCGACTCCTGGCCGTCCGGTCGGGACGAGGCGGGATGCTCGCCCGACAGCGGCTAAGCTCGCCGGTTGCTTCCCCGATTCAAGGAAATCCGCCCCATGCGCCTTTCGCCCTCTTTGCCGTTCCTCGCCGCGTTGATGCTCGCCAGCGGCTGTGCCAGCAACGTGCCGCTCACGCCTGCCGCCTCCACTGCCACCACGACATCCTCTTCTGCCAAGCCGGCGGCCCCTGGCGCGGCAACGGCGCCCGCGGCCTCCGACCGCTGGGCCGGCGTGCAGGCACAGGTGGGCCGCAAGCCCTCGGAAGGCACGGATTTTCTGCGCACGGGCCCGATGGGCGTGCGGGTGAAGGAGTTGCTCGGCCCCGTCAACCATCCGGAGTTTCTGCAGAACATGGCGATCACCACGCCGCTGCGCCAGGAAGGCGGCTTGCTCTACATCACCGGCCGCAGCTCGCAGCAGCCCGATGCCCAGGCCGCCGCCGTGGTGGTGGACCCTTCGCGCGATGCGATGCGGGTGTGGCTGCAGACGGGCGACGCCGAATGGGACGTGCAGGACGCCGGCGCGCCGGTGCCGTTGCCGGCCGACGTGCGCAAGGTGCTGGAAGACGCGCGGCGCTGAGCCGCACGGTCGGGGCCGGTCGCCGGCCCAGGCTTAAAACCCGCGGGAACCAGCCCGTGGTCAGGCGCTGTGCACCGGCAGCATGCAGTGCGGGTTCATCAGGCCCTGCGGGTCCAGCGCGCCCTTGATGGCGCGCATCATGGAGAGCGCCACGGGCGACTGGTACTTCTCCAGCTTGTCCACCTTCAGCGCGCCCACGCCGTGCTCGGCCGAGAACGAGCCGCCGAACTGGGCCACCGCTTCGTACACCAGGTGGTTCACCCGGGCTTCCTCGTCACGCAGGAAGGCCTTGGCATCGCCCTCTGCCGGGGCCTGCACGTTGTAGTGCAGATTGCCGTCGCCCAGGTGGCCGAAATTGACCAGCCGCACGCCGGGAATCTCGCGCTGCAGCAGCGCATCGGCGTATTCGACGAACGCCGGAATGCGCGGGATCTGCACCGAAATGTCGTGCTTGATGTTGAGCCCTTCCTCGGCCTGCGCGAGCGGAATGTTCTCGCGGATGTGCCAGAGCTGGTGGGCCTGCGCCAGGTTCTCCGCCACCACCGCGTCGGTCACGCAGCCGGCCTCGAAGGCGGTTTCCAGCAGCGATTCGAAGCGGGTGCGGGCGTGGGCTTCCGATTCGCTGTCGCTGTTTTCCAGCAGCACGCCGTAGGGCACGTCGGCCTGATCGATGAAGGGCACGCGCAACTGCGGCATGTGCTTGGCCACCAGGCTGAGGGCGAAGCGGCCCATCACCTCGAAGCCGGTCAGCCCCGCGCCCAGGTGCTTGTGCGCCAGGGCGAGCAACTGCACGGCGTGCTCCATGGACGGCACGGCCGCCCATGCGGTGAGGCTGGCCGCGGGCTGCGGGTAGAGCTTCATCGTCGCGGCGGTGATGATGCCCAGCGTGCCTTCGCTGCCGATGAACAGGTCGCGCAGGTCGTAGCCGGTGTTGTCCTTGCGCAGGCCCTTGAGGCCGTCCCAGATCTCGCCCTGCGGCGTGACCACTTCCAGGCCCAGGCACAGGTCGCGCGTGTTGCCGTAGCGCACCACCTGCGTGCCGCCGGCGTTGGTGGCCAGATTGCCGCCGATGGTGCAGCTGCCCTCGGCCGCCAGGCTCAGGGGAAAGAGCAGGCCGGCCTTTTCGGCCGCGTCCTGCACGTTCTGCAGGATGGCGCCGGCCTCCACGGTGAGCGTGAGGTTGTCGGCATCGACCGCGCGGATGGCGTTCAGGCGTGTCAGGCTCAGCAGCACCTGCGTGCCGGTCTCGTCGGGGATGGAGCCCACGGCCAGGCCCGTGTTGCCGCCCTGGGGAACGATGGCCGTGCCGGCGGCCGCGCAGGCGCGCACCACGGCGGCCACTTCCTGCGTGCTGCCGGGGCGCACGACGGCCAGCGCCTTGCCGCGCGCGCGGCGGCGCCAGTCCTGTTCCCAGGCGGTGAGGTCGCCTTCGGTGAGCACATGGGCGGCGCCGACGGTCTGGCGCAGGGTGTCGATCAGTGTGGACATGGTGTTCTCGAACTCTCGCGGAAACGGATCATGGGACGAAGGCGGGCGGCAGGGCCGCCTTCAAGACGTCGATGCAGGCGTGGCGCCGGACGCAGCCAGCGCCGCCGCAGCGCGCGCATGGCGCTGGCGCAGCCGCACGTGCAGCGCGCAGGCTACGAACAGGCCCAGGCACAGCGCGATCTCCAGCATCGCCAGCCAGTTGCCCGGCGGCTTGTCGCTCCATGCGCGGACCACGCCTTCGGTGAAATAAAGCCACACCACCAGGCTCACCCAGCGGTAGGTGTACATGCGGTGCTTGAGCAGGCCGGCGAGCGGCACCGCCAGCGGCAGCGCCTTCAGCGCCAGCCAGGAGCCGCCGGGGCGCAGCGGCGCCAGCCACAGCTCCCAGGCCAGGCTGAGCACGATCAGGCCGAGCAGGCAGCCCACGGCCAGCCATCGGGTGGCAGCCACGTCGGGGGCTGCAGGGTGGCCGGGGCTGGTGGCCGCGCCAGGGGTGAGGGGGGAAGATGGCATCGGGGTGGCATCATATCGGCCATGTCCTTAGCCCCACTTGCGCAGCGCTTTGAAGCCGTGCTGGCCGATCTGTCGCATTTCCCCTGGCGCATCACGGCGCACACCCTGCGCGAGCGGTTCCGCGAGGACCGCCTGGGCCTCACGGCCAGCAGCCTGACCTTCACCACGCTGCTGGCGCTGGTGCCGTTTTTTACCGTGGCGCTGGCCGTATTCACCGCCTTTCCCATCTTCGGCACGCTGCAGACCGGCCTGCAGCGCTGGCTGGTGGACAGCCTGGTGCCGGACAGCATTTCGCGCCAGGTGCTGGGCTATCTCACGCAGTTCGCGGCCAAGGCCAGCGGGCTGGGCGTGGCGGGCTTTTCCATCCTGCTGGGCACCGCCCTGGCGCTGGTGCTCACCATCGACCGCACGCTCAACAACATCTGGCGCGTGCGCCGGCTGCGGCCGCTGGGCCAGCGCGTGCTGATCTACTGGGCCGTCATCACGCTCGGGCCGCTGGTGCTGGCGGCCAGCCTGGCGCTCACCACCTGGGTGGCGGCATCGGCCTCTCGCGGACTGCACGATGCGCTGCCCGACAGTGCGCGGCTGCTGTTCGATTCGATCGAATTCATGCTGCTGGCCGGCGGCACCGCCGCGCTGTACCGCTATGTGCCGAATACGCAGGTCAAGTGGCGCCATGCGTGGTCGGGCGGGGTGTTCGTCTCGGTCGGCATCGAGGTCGCCAAGAAGGTGCTGGGGCTGTACCTGGCGTCGGTGCCCACCTATTCGGTGCTCTATGGCGCGTTCGCCACGCTGCCGATCCTGCTGGTGTGGATCTACGTGGCCTGGGTGATCGTGCTGCTGGGCGCGGTGGTGGCGGCCTACCTGCCCAGCCTGCTCAACGGCGTGGCCCGCCGGGCCAGCGGCCAGGGCTGGACCTTCCAGCTGGCGGTGGAGGTGCTGCAGGCGCTGCACCAGGCCAGCGGCACGCCCGGCCGGGGAATGCGCATGAGCGGCCTGTGCCAGGCCCTGCGCGTGGATGCACTGCAACTGGAGCCCGTGATCGAGGCGCTCACCGCGCTGGACTGGGTGGTGCAGGTGAACGAGACCGCCGCCGGCCTGCCCGAAAGCGTGGAGCCGCGCTACCTGCTGGTGGCCGACCCGGCCGTCACGTCGCTGGAGCCGCTGGTGCAGCGCCTGCTGATCGAGCGGTCGCAGAGCCTGGAGCGCTTCTGGGGCAACACCGGCGTGGCGGTGCTCAAGATGGCGGACGTGCTGCCCCGCGTTGCCTGAGCGGCGGCGCTTCCGGCTGCCTTGCGCTGAAACCGGACTGGCTGCGGCCTGACTGCGGGGTGACTGTGGGGTGACAAGGGCCGGGGCTCGGCTCTGCAAGATTGGTGGTTTGCTATTGTTTTTGTAGCTATGTGCCCTAGTGGTATATGCGCTGGAGGCTATTTTTTGCCCAACTGCTGGCCCACTGCCGTCCCCGCCAGTACCGCGCCTTCGAGCGTGGCGGGGTAGGGCCCGCGCACATAGTCGCCACAGGCCCACAAGCCCGGCGCGATGGCGTTGGAGGGGCGCTGAAGCGCAGGCGTGCAGGCGAACGTGGCCCGCTTTTCCACCACCGTCTGCACCAGCTCCAGGGCTGGCAGGCCCAACTGGCGCATGGCCTGGCGCAGCACCTGCTGCTCGCGCTGGGCCCGGTCGCCCTCGAAGGCGCTCACCACCAGCGCCAGCAGGCCGGCGCGGCCGCCCAGCGCACCGCGGTCGAAGGCGAACTGCGCCGGCTCGCCCGGCGAGCTGCGCAGCGCCAGCATGGGGCTCTCCAGCACCGGCCCCTGGGCGCCGGGCACCTGGGCATAGACCGTGGCGATGGCCGTGAAGCGCATGGCGCCGGCAACGGCCGCCCAGTCGTACAGGGCCGAGCACAGTTCCTTGCGCGCGGCGGCCTGGGCCGAGCCCGCGCAGCCCGCCACCAGCTTGGCCGCATCGCTGCTGGGCAGGGCCAGCACGGCGGTGTCGTAGGCCTCGCCGTCCACCGTCCAGCCGCTGCCTTGCTGCGGGGCCACCGGCGCGACGGACTGCACCCGCCGCGCGCGGTGCACGGCATGGCCCTGGGCCTGCAGCCATTGCGCCGCGGGCTCGGGAAACAGCGCGCCCAGGTCGGTGCGCGGCAGCAGCAGGTTGGAGCCGCCGCGCCCGCTGAAGAGCGCATCGCGCAGCACGCGCAAAAACACGGTGGCGCTGGCGTCGCTGGCGGGCGTGTTCAGCGCCGAGACGCACAACGGCTCGACGAACTCCGCCATCAGTTGCGCCGGCAGGCCCTTGCTGATCTGCAGCACGGTGTCGCCCGGTTCGCAGCGGAAACCGCCCAGGCCCCACATCCAGCGCGCGGTGGTGATCAGCAGCGCCAGCCGTTGGGCGGGCCCCCAACCGCGCGCGGTGGCGATGCCCCACACGGCGTCCCACGGCGGGGCGATGTCGGGCAGGCGGATGCCCTTGCCATCGGCAAAGCGCAGCGACAGCGGCATGCGCAGCAGGGCCGCGTCGGGGTCCACGCCCACCACCTGCATGAGGCGCAGGCATTCGGCATACGCGCCGATCAGGATGTGCTGGCCGTTGTCCAGCGTGACCGAGTCGCCTTGCCCGTCGGACACCGACAGGGCGCGTGCCCGGCCGCCCAGAACGCGCGTGGCCTCGAAGACCGTCACGCTGTGCCCGGCCTGCGCGGCGGCCACGGCGGCCGCCATGCCCGCCCAGCCTCCGCCGATGATGGCAACCCGTTGCATGGGGGAACGCGCGCCGCTCAAAACCGGCCGAGCGCCTGGACTTTCCAGGCCAGCCAGAACTTGCGCAGCGGGGTCAGGCTCACCCGCTGGTGCAGCACCTGGAAGTTGTCGCGCTCGATCTCGCGCAGCAGCGTGCGGTAGATGCTGGCCATCATCAGCCCGGGTTTCTGCGCGCGCCGGTCGGCCGGGGGCAGCAGGGCCAGCGCCTCGTCGTACAGCCCATGCGCGCGCTCGGCCTGAAAGCGCATCAGCGCGGTGAACCGGTCGGAATACTGGCGCTTGAGCACCTCGTGCGCCTTCACGTCGAACTGCTGCAGCTCGGCCACGGGCAGGTAGATGCGGCCCATCATGGCGTCCTCGCCCACGTCGCGGATGATGTTGGTGAGCTGGAACGCCAGGCCCAGCGTGTGGGCGTATTGCGTGGTGCGCTCGTCGGTCTGCCCGAATATGCGCGCCGCCACTTCGCCCACCACGCCCGCCACCAGCTGGCAGTAGCGCGACAGGCCCGCGAAGTCGAGATAGCGCGTCTGCTCCAGGTCCATCTGGCAGCCGTCGATCACGGCCTGCAGGTGGCGCTCTTCGATGCCGTAGGCGGCCGTGTGGGGCATCAGCGCCTGCATCACGGGGTGCGTGGCGCGGCCCGCGAACGATTGCGCCACCTCGGCCTGCCACCAGGCCAGCTTGGTGCGGGCCACGCCGGCATCCGAGACTTCGTCCACCACATCGTCGACCTCGCGGCAGAACCCGTAGAAGGCCGTGATCGCAGCGCGGCGCGGCGCGGGCAGGAACAGGAAGGCGTAATAGAAGCTGCTGCCCGAGGCGGCGGCTTTTTGCTGGACGTACTGTTCCGGTGTCATGGGGCGGGATTCTCCCATGGGCGCCACGGCCGGGCGGCGAGCGATGGCGCGCGAAGGGCGGGCAGCCGGACCGACGACGGGTGCCTTCGCATTCCAGCCAGCGCTTTCGGGTGACAAGGCCATGCGCGTGCCGAGCCTGCCTACAGTGCATTTCAAGCGGCGATTTCCCGATGCAAGGCACGGCGAGCGACCGCGTCGAAAGGTTTTCATGTCACTCACTTCCAAGCTGGCTTCCAAGGTCTTGTCTGCGGGCAACCGCTTCGTCAAGGAGGTGGCGTCGAAAACCACGGGCCAGCCAAAGAAGACCCCATCGGGGACTTCGCAGGCCCGGCCGCAGCAGGATGCCGTGTTCTCCAAGCTGAATGCGCGACCCAATGGAGCGGCAGCCCGTCCGCAGGGCTCGCAGTCGCAGCCGCCCCGGGCCAACCTGCAGTCGTTCCGCCCGGGCAGCCAGCAGACCGGTCTCGGCGGTCAATCGCAGCAGCGCATGCAAACCTCGGGCTATCAGCAGGCCACGACTGCCGCGCCATCTCAGCGCAAGCAGCAGCCCGAGCCCGCGGGCCTGAAGATGTTCGGCGGCGGGCGCGGCGATGCGCCGGTGTCCCAGCCGGGAGTGCATCGCACTTCGATGCGCCCCACCAATTCATCGAGTTCCCTCAGTTCCATGAGCTCCTGGGGTTCCTCGAATTCGTCGAGTTCCCTCAGCTCTTGGAACTCCACCAGTTCCTCGGGCTCTTCTAGCCCGACCAGCCCCTCGCGTCCCTCTAGCCCCTCTCGTCCGACAAGCCCTTCGCGGCCCACGGGCCCGGCAAGTCCCTCGCGTCCGGCAAACACTGCCCAGGCTGCAAAGCCTCAGCAGGCACCCTCGGCAACAAGTTTCGGGCGGACCCAGCCCCAGTCCGCAGCGACCGGTACCGACCAGCCAAAAATGCAATTCATCCGGGGAACGCGGCAGGTCAAGGCGCAATACCTGGAGGCCAAGGCCCGCATGGAAGCCCTGACCAGGGAGCATCACCAGGTGGACACGCAACTGGACAACGCGACCGATGCCATGTCCGACAAGGATTACGACGCGCTGAACGCGCGGTTTGAAACCCTCACCGCTCAGAAAAAAACAGCGGTCCGTGAGCACAATGCCCTGCGCAACGAAATGGCGAGGATGAACATTCCCGTGGCGCACCATTTGAGCCAGGCACTGGCGGCCAACCTGCCGATGCTGGAGAAACTGGCGGACCTTTCCGGCAAGTTCACCAAGGTCGATCAAACGGGCATGGCTTTCGACCTGGAGCGCACGATGCGCCGCAGCGGTGCCAAGATGGTGAGCACCTTCAAGACGGCCCAGGAGTTCAATGAACTGTCGGGCCAGCGCGAGGCCATCCTCCAAAGCCACAAGCAGCTCAAGCAATTCCTCGCCAGCGACGAGATGAAAGGCCTGCGCTATGCCGATCCTCAGCTGCATGCCTCACTGAGCCAGATGGCGAACATGGATATCGGCCAGTCTTTCAACAAGCTGGATGCCTTGCAAAGCGTGGCCAAGGACATCGAAGAAGCGTTCGACAGCCAGGGGATTTCGTCGATGCTGTATTCGACTCCCAGCACGCCAGAGGAAATCCAGGCGCGCAAGGAACAGGAATTGCGGGAGCACCAGGAGGCGATCGACCAGGGCTACATGTAGGCCAGTGGCCGGGGAGGGCGCGCGCTGGTCCAGGACGGCCGCCCCTGCCGCCAACGCGGCGGGCCGGCCTCAGAAAGCGATCTGTTCCACGCCCATGTCGCTCGGGCGGCGCAGGGCTTCCTTCATGAACAGGCTCATCGGCAGCATGCCCTGCTGGTCCACGCTGAACCACTTCTTGTACAGCGCGGCCATTTCGCCGCCCTGGATCATGCGGCGGGTGACGCGGTCCACCACTTCCTTGAACTTGGGATCGTCCTTGCGCAGACCGATGCTGTAGGGCTCCAGCGACAGGCGCTTTTCCAGAAAGTGGTAGTCGTCCACGTTCTTGCCCAGGCGGGTGAGCGGAATCCAGATGCCCGCGTCGTCGGCGAAGGCGGCGTCGGCCTCGCCCTTGACCAGGGCGCTCACCACGTCGATGGTGCTGTCGGCCAGCACGTAGTTGAAGCGGCGGTTGTAGGTGCGTTCGTTGGCGCGCAGCAGCCCCTCGTTGGTGGTCTTGCCCTGCACGGCAATCTTCTTGCCCTGCAGGTCGTCGAGCGTCTTGATGCCCGAATCCTTGCGCACCAGGAACGAAGACGTCGCCACGAAGATGTGGTGGCTGAACGCGATTTCCTTCTGGCGCGCGGCGGTGTTGGCCGTGCCGCCGCATTCCAGGTCCACCACGCCGTCCTTCACGTCGGTGATGCGGTTCTTGCCGTCCACCAGCAGGTAGTGCACGCGCAGGTCGGGCCGCTTCAATTCCTTCTTGATCTCTTCGAAGATCTGCAGGCACACATCGACCGTGTAGCCCTTCACCGCGCCGTTGCTGTCCTTGAACGAAAAAGGCAGGGACTTTTCGCGGTGGCCCAGCTTCAGTTCCCCGGAGCTTGCGATGCGCGCCAGCGTGTCTTCCGCCCAGGCCGGTGTGGCGCTGCCGAACGCGGCCACCGCCGCCATGAACGCCCACGGGCGCAGTCGTGAAAGGAAATGCATCTTGGAAAGGCGGTTAGGAAGAACGAACGGGCACCGCGCCGGGCGGCGGGCGAAAACCGCAAAGTGTATGCGCGTGTAACGAAAAATGGCAGGGTTTGCCCGCGAGCCGACGTGCCGGTGCGTCCTATTCACCACACTCCCTGGACAAGCGCCAGAGCGATCAGCACTCCACGACGTTCACCGCCAGCCCTCCGCGCGATGTTTCCTTGTATTTGCTCTTCATGTCGGCGCCGGTCTGCATCATGGTCTTGATGACCTGGTCGAGCGAGACCATGTGGGTGCCGTTGCCGCGCAAGGCCATGCGCGCGGCGTTGATGGCCTTGATGGCGCCCATGGCGTTGCGTTCGATGCACGGAATCTGCACCAGCCCGCCCACCGGGTCGCAGGTCATGCCCAGGTTGTGCTCCATGCCGATCTCGGCCGCGTTCTCGACTTGGCCTGGCGTGCCTCCCATGACCGCGGCCAGTGCGCCGGCCGCCATCGAGCAGGCCACGCCCACCTCGCCCTGGCAGCCCACCTCGGCACCCGAGAGCGAGGCGTTTTCCTTGTAGATGATGCCGATGGCGCCCGCCGTGAGCAGAAAGTCGGCAATGCCGTCCTCGTCGGCGCCGGGCACGAACTTCACGTAGTAGTGCAGCACGGCCGGGATCACGCCGGCAGCGCCGTTCGTGGGCGCCGTGACGACGCGCCCGCCCGCGGCGTTCTCCTCGTTGACGGCCATGGCGTAGAGGTTGATCCAGTCCAGCATCGACAGCGGGTCGCGCAGCGCCTCTTCGGCCCGGCTCGACAGGGTCTGGTGCAGCAGCCCGGCGCGCCGCTGCAGCCGCATCGGGCCGGGCAGGCTGCCCTGGCTGGCGCAGCCGCGCTGCACGGCGCCGGCCATGGTCTGCCAGATCCGCAGCAGGCGCTGGCGCACTTCGGTGCCGCTGTGCCAGTGCCCTTCGTTGGCCAGCGTGATCGCCGCGATGCTCTGGCCCGTGGCCGCGCACTGGGCCAGCAGCTCGGCCCCGGTGCGGTAGGGGTAGGGCAGGCCTGCGCCGGTGCCTGCGGCATCGGGCTCCATGGCGGCGACGCTGTTGAGCACGCGCTGGCCCGACTCGTCCACCACGAAGCCGCCACCCACCGAATAGTAGGTGCGCGAGAGCAGCACTTCGCCCTGCTCGTTCAGTGCGTGAAAGCTCAGGCCGTTGGGATGGAACGGCAGGCTCTTGCGCCGAAACAGCAGGTGTTCCTTTTCGTTGAACGCGATCCGGTGCGTGCCCAGCAGGTCGAGTTGGCGGCTTGTGCGGATCGCCTCCACCGTGGGGCCGATCTGGTCCGGGTCGATCCGGTCCGGCTCGTGCCCGGCCAGGCCCAGCAGCACGGCGCGGTCGGTGCCGTGCCCCACACCGGTGGCCGCCAGCGAGCCGAACAATTCGACCCCCACCCGCTGCACTGGCCCGAAGCCCACCTGCTGCTGCACCGCGACGGCGAACTGCCGCGCCGCGATCATGGGCCCGACGGTGTGGGAGCTGGACGGGCCGATACCGATCTTGAACAGATCGAAGACGCTGATGGACATGGCGGGCAATGCAAGGGCTGTGGGGCGCGCAGGCTAACCCGGCAGCGGGGGGCGGGCATGCTCGGTATCCCTGAGCGAGGGTTGCGGCCGCTGTTTCGGGCAGCGCACATCGACAAGAGATTTGCTATTAAAAATATAGCACAACACCGCCGTATTCATTGCGCTGGATGCCGATTTGGCTCTCAGTGCTCCGTGCGAGAGCGAAGGGCCCTGCAGCCGCGCTTGCCGGCCATGAATTCGGCTTACATCGCCACGGCCCGGCCCAGCATGCGCGCCCAGTCGAGCGGGCGCAGGCGCGGCCGGGTGTGCAGGCTGGCGCCGTCCAGGGCTTCGACCTTGTCCAGGATGCGCAGCCCGCCCTGCACGACCAGGCGCAGTTCCCACCCTGCGCGCCCGGGCAGGCTGTGCACCAGGGGCGCGCCTTGCTCCATCAGCCGGCGGGCCCAGGCCGCGCAGTCGTTGACAAGCGCCCGGGTGGCAGGCGTGGTGCGCAGGGTGGACAGCTCGGCGCGATCCACGCCGTGCGCTGCGCAGTCCGCATCGGTCAGGTAATGCCTTCCGCGCGGAATGTCCACGCTCAGGTCCTGCCAGAAGTTGATCAACTGCAGCGCGGAGCAGATCGCATCGCTGCGGGTGAGCGACGTCGCATCGCTCACGCCGTACAGGTGCAGCAGCAGCCGGCCGACGGGGTTGGCGGAGCGCCGGCAATAGTCCAGCAACTCGGCCCGGTCGGCGTACACCGCGCCGTCGCGGGTGCGTGCCACGTCCTGCGTGAAGGCGCTCAGCAGGTCGGCCAGCAGCGGCACCAGCAGGGCATGGCTGTGCAAAACGGCTTGCAGCGGCCCGAAGATGGCCGCCCACCGCGGCGCCGGTGCGTGGCCAGCGGCGATGGATTGCAGCTCCGCGCCGTACTCGGCCAACATGGCCAGCCGTTCGTCCGGAGTGGCATCGCCTTCGTCGGCCAGGTCATCCGCCGCGCGCGCGAAAGCGTATATGGCTGCGATGGGCTGGCGGAGGTGCGGCGGGCACAGCAGCGAGGCCACCGGAAAATTTTCATAGTGCGTCACGGCCGGCGCCAAAGGGGCGCCCGGCGTGGCGGAGCGGGGGTCGGATGGGGGTGCGGGCGGGGTCACCGCGCGATTGTCGCTTGACAAGTTGATGAGGCTTCTCATAGATTACTAACCAGTCAGTCAGTAAAACAAACCGCTTTCCCGGAATCAGCATGAACACCTCTGTCGCGCCGCGGCTTTCCCGGCCGTTCCCCTCGCAGCCCCGTCACGGGGCATTTTCTTGGGTACAGCGCGCAATGGGGGGGCTGGCCCTCGGCGCGGCGGTGCTCGCCGGGGTGGGCTGCTCCAAGCCCGAGCCGGCGCCCGAGCCGGTGCGCTCCGTCAAGCTGCTCACCGTGGGCGCGGGCCCGCTGAACACGCAACTCGAATATGCCGGCGAGGTGCGTGCTCGCATCGAATCGCGCCTGGGCTTTCGCGTCGCCGGCAAGATCGTGCAGCGCCAGGCCGAACTCGGCCAGCGCGTTCAGGCTGGGCAAGTGCTGGCCCAGCTCGATCCGCGCGACTACCAATTGGCCGCTGACGCATCGCGCGCCCAGGTCGCCTCCGCCCTCACGCAGCGGGAACTCGCCGCCGCCGACTACCAGCGCTACTCGGCGCTGAAGGCGCAGAACTTCATCAGCGGCGCGGAATTGGAACGCCGTGCCTCCACCCTGAAAGCCGCCGATGCGGCGCTCGACCAAGCCCGCGCTCAGTTGGCCTCGCAAGGCAACCAGACCGGCTACACGCGGCTGGTGGCCGATGTTTCCGGCGTGATCACGGGCATCGATGCCGAGCCCGGCCAAGTGGTTTCGGCCGGCACCCCGGTGGTGCGCATCGCCCAGGACGGCCCACGCGACGTGGTCTTCGCTGTACCGGAAGACAAGGTTGCCCGCATGAAGACCGGCCAGCCGGTGGCTGTGCGCTCCTGGTCAGGCGGTCAGCCCTTGACCGGCCGGGTGCGAGAGGTGGCCGCCAGCGCCGACGCCGTCACCCGCACGTTCCAGATCAAGGTCGCCATCGAAGGCGCCGAATCGCCGCCCCTGGGCGCGACCGTGTATGTGCTGCCCGAGGCGCTGGGCCAGGCCGGCCAGCAGGCCATCAAGCTGCCCACGAGCGCGCTGCGCCAGGATGGCCAGCAGACGGCGGTGTGGGTGTTCGACGCCGCCAGCGGCACCGTGCGCTCGCAGGCTGTGCAGATCGCCACGGCGGACGGCAACGAGGCCGTGGTGGCCTCGGGCCTGGCCCCCGGCATGCAGGTGGTGGCCACGGGCGTGCACGTGCTGTCGCCTGGCCAGAAAGTAGTGCCTTATCAGCAAAAAATGCCTCCAGCGCAGGCGAATACTGCGCAAGCTGCTACCAATAACGTAGCAAGCGCACCGGCCGCCGCAGCGTCCGTCCCGGTGGCCACCGTGCCCGCATCCACTGCCCGCTGAAGGCTCTTCCATGACGCAGATCCAGCCGAAAGAGGGCTTCAACCTCTCCAAATGGGCGCTCGACCATCCGGCGCTCACGCGCTACTTGATGATCGTGCTGATGCTGATGGGCTTCGGGGCCTATTTCCAGCTTGGGCAGGACGAAGATCCGCCCTTCACCTTCCGTGCAATGGTGGTGCGCACCTTCTGGCCCGGCGCCACGGCGCAGCAGGTCGCCGAGCAGGTGACCGACAAGCTCGAACGCACCCTGCAGGAGGTGCCGTACGCCGACAAGATCCGCAGCTACTCCAAGCCCGGCGAGTCGCAGATCATCTTCAACATCAAGGATTCGTCCAAGGCGGGCGATGTGCCCAACGTCTGGTACACGGTCCGCAAGAGGATCAACGACATGCGAGGCACCCTGCCGCAGGGTGTGCAGGGTCCGTTCTTCAACGATGACTTCGGCGATGTGTACGGCGTGATCTACGCGCTCGAATCCGAGGGGTTCAGCTACGCCGAAGTGAAGACCTTTGCCGACGACGTGCGCCAGCAGTTGCTGCGCGTGCCCGACGTGGCCAAGGTCGAGCAGTTCGGCGTGCAGGACGAAAAGCTCTACATCGAAATTTCTCAGAAGCGGTTTGCGCAGCTGGGCCTGGACATGAACCAAGTGCTGTCGCAGTTGGGCCAGCAGAACGCGGTGGAAAGCGCCGGCACCATCCAGACGCCACAGGACCAGGTTCAGGTGCGCGTGGCCGGCCAGTTCGGCGCGGTGGAAGAACTGCGCGCCATGCCGATCCGCGGCGCCTCGGGCGCGCAGCTGCGCCTGGGCGACATCGCCGAAGTGCACCGCGGATACGTTGAACCGGTAGCCGTGAAGGTGCGCCACCAGGGCAAGGAAGTGATCGCGCTCGGCGTGTCGATGGCCAAGGGCGGCGACATCATCCGGCTGGGCGAAGCGCTGCACGCCGTCACCCAGCAGATCGAAAAGACCCTGCCGGCCGGCGTCAAGCTGGTGAACGTGCAGGACCAGCCCAAGTCGGTGTCGTCCTCGGTCAACGAGTTCGTGAAGGTGCTGATCGAGGCCGTGGTGATCGTGCTGGCCGTGAGTTTCCTGGCGCTCGGGCTGCACAAGCGCCCCGGCCAGCACCCGTTGTGGAAGCGCTGGACGCTGGACATCCGCCCCGGCCTGGTCGTGGGCATCACCATCCCGTTGGTGCTGGCCGTCACGTTCCTGGCCATGTGGTACTGGAATATCGGGCTGCACAAGATTTCGCTGGGCTCGCTCATCATCGCCCTGGGGCTGCTGGTGGACGACGCCATCATCGCCGTCGAAATGATGGTGCGAAAGATGGAGGAGGGCTACGACAAGGTGCGCGCGGCCACGTTCGCCTACGAGATCACCGCCATGCCGATGCTGACCGGCACGCTCATCACCGCCGCCGGCTTTCTGCCCATCGGCATCGCCAAGTCGGTGACCGGCGAATACACCTTCGCGATCTTTGCCGTGACGGTGATCGCGCTGGTGCTGTCGTGGCTGGTGTCGGTGTACTTCGTGCCTTATCTGGGCACGCTGCTGCTCAAGAAGCCGCCGCACGTGCACGTGGGCGAGGACGGCCAGCCGCACGAGGCATTCGACAGCGGCTTCTACAACGTGTTCCGCCGCTGCGTGGACTGGTGCGTGCGCTACCGCTGGATCACCATCGGCCTCACCGTCGGCATCTTCGCGCTCGGCATCGTCGGCATGGGCCGGGTGCAGCAGCAGTTCTTCCCGGATTCGAGCCGGCCCGAACTGCTCATGGACATCTGGTTCCCCGAAGGCACTTCGTACGAGGCCAATGAAGCGGTCACGCGCCGCGTCGAAGAGCGCCTGCGGGCCGAAGCCGGCGTCTCCACGGTCACCGTGTGGGTGGGCTCGGGCGTGCCGCGCTTCTATCTGCCGCTCGACCAGGTGTTCCCGCAGACCAACGTGTCGCAGTTCATCGTGGTGCCGCAGGACCTCAAGGTGCGTGAAACGATGCGCGTGGGGCTGCCCGAAATGATGGCGCGCGAGTTTCCCGAAGTTCGGGCGCGCGTGAAGCTGCTCCCCAACGGGCCGCCGGTGCCGTATCCGGTGCAGTTCCGCGTGGTGGGCACCGACCCGACCGTGCTGCGCGCCCGGGCCGATGAGGTCAAGGCCATCCTGCGCGACCACCCGCAGATGCGGGGCGTGAACGACAACTGGAACGAGTCCGTCAAGGTCATGCGCCTGGAAGTGGACCAGGACAAGGCCCGCGCCCTCGGCGTGACCAGCCAGTCCATCGCGCAGGCCGCCCGAACCGTTTTCACCGGCACGACCGTGGGCCAGTACCGCGAGGGCGACAAGCTCATCGATATCGTGTTCCGCCAGCCGCCGGACGAGCGCAAGGCCATCACCGACGTGGCCAACGCTTACCTGCCCACCGCGTCGGGCAAGGCCATCCCGCTGACGCAGATCGCGCGGCCGGTCTTCACCTGGGAGCCGGGCGTGATGTGGCGCGAGAACCGCGACTACGCCATCACGGTGCAGGGCGACGTCATCGAGGGCCTGCAGGGCGCGACCGTGACCGAAGCGCTGCTGCCGGGCCTGCGGCAACTGGAAGCGAAGTGGCATGCCGCCGGCCAGAGCGGCTACCGCATCGAAGTGGCGGGCGCGGTGGAGGAAAGCTCCAAGGGCTCAGCCTCCATCGCGGCGGGCATCCCGATCATGCTGTTCATCACGTTCACCCTGCTGATGCTGCAACTGCACAGCTTCAGCCGCGCGGTGCTGGTGTTCCTGACGGGCCCGCTGGGCATCGCCGGGGTGGCCGGAGCGCTGCTGCTGCTCGGCCGGCCGTTCGGCTTCGTCGCGCTGCTGGGGGTGATCGCGCTCATGGGCATGATCCAGCGCAACTCCGTGATCCTGATCGATCAGATCGAGCAGGACCGTGCGCGCGGCGTGCCGGCCTGGGACGCGATCGTGGAATCGGCCGTGCGCCGGCTGCGCCCGATCGTGCTCACCGCCGCTGCGGCCGTGCTGGCCATGATCCCGCTGTCGCGCAGCGTGTTCTGGGGTCCGATGGCCGTGGCCATCATGGGCGGGCTGATCGTGGCGACGGTGCTGACACTGCTGGCGCTGCCCGCGATGTATGCAGCGTGGTTCCGCGTGAAAGAGCCCGATCGGCACGCTCCGAAACCGGCTTGATGGGAGTCGGTCCGCCGACAAGGTAAAATCGAAGGTTGACCAATTTCACACAGGTGTCCGGCCCTGCCGGGCGCCTGTTTTGTTTGTAAGTTTGCGCGGGTGGCGAAATTGGTAGACGCACCAGGTTTAGGTCCTGACGCCAGCAATGGTGTGGGGGTTCGAGTCCCCCCCCGCGCACCACGGTGCGGCTGCAAAGCAGCCGTCACGGTCCCCATATTCATAGAGGAAGAGCCATGGCCGTTACTGTTGAGACCCTTGAAAAGCTCGAGCGCAAGATCACGCTGAGCCTGCCCCTCACCGCGATCCAGTCCGAGGTCGACACGCGCCTCAAGCGCCTGGCCCGCACCGTGAAGATGGACGGCTTCCGTCCCGGCAAGGTGCCGATGAACGTCGTGGCCCAGCGCTATGGCTACTCGGTGCAATACGAAGTGCTGAACGACAAGGTCGGCGAAGCCTTCGCCCAAGCCGCCAACGAAGCCAACCTGCGCGTGGCCGGCCAGCCCCGCATCACCGAAAAAGACGGCGCTCCTGAAGGCCAGGTCACCTTCGACGCCGTGTTCGAAGTGTTCCCTGAAGTCAAGATCGGCGACCTGACGGGTGCCGAAGTCGAGAAGCTGTCCGCCGAAGTGACCGACGCCGCCATCGACAAGACCATCGACATCCTGCGCAAGCAGCGCCGCAGCTTCGCCCAGCGCGCACAAGGCGCCGCCGCCGAAGACGGTGACCGCGTGACGGTCGACTTCGAAGGCAAGATCGACGGCGAAACCTTCTCCGGCGGCAAGGCCGAAGACTTCCAGTTCCTGGTCGGCGAAGGCCAGATGCTCAAGGAATTCGAGGACGCTGTGCGCGGCATGAAGTCCGGCGAAAGCAAGACCTTCCCCCTGGCTTTCCCTGCCGATTACCACGGCAAGGACGTGGCCGGCAAGACGGCCGACTTCATGGTCACCGTGAAGAAGATCGAAGCCGCCCACCTGCCGGAAGTCAACGAGCAACTCGCCAAGTCCCTCGGCATCGCCGACGGCACGGTCGATGGCCTGCGCGCCGACATCAAGAAGAACCTGGAGCGCGAAGTCAAGTTCCGCCTGCTGGCCCGCAACAAGCAAGCCGTCATGGACGCCCTGGTGTCCAAGGCTGAACTGGACCTGCCCAATGCCAGCGTGCAGGCCGAGATCGCCCGCCTGCTGGAAGGCGCCCGTGCCGACCTCAAGCAACGTGGCATCAAGGACGCCGACAAGGCTGAAATCCCTGAAGACGTGTTCCGTCCCCAGGCCGAGCGCCGCGTGCGCCTGGGCCTGGTCGTGGCAGAACTGGTTCGCGCCAACGAACTGCACGCCAAGCCCGAGCAACTGAAGGCCCACGTGGACGAACTGGCTGCCAGCTACGAAAAGCCGGAAGACGTCGTTCGCTGGTACTTCGGCGATCGCCAGCGTCTTGCCGAAGTGGAAGCGGTCGTCATCGAAAACAACGTGACCGATTTCGTGATGGGCAAGGCCAAGGTGACGGACAAGTCCGTTTCCTTCGACGAACTGATGGGCCAGGGCTGAAGCACTGGTACCGCTGGATGAACCCATTGCGGTTTCTGGCGGTTGGATGACATTGGGGGCTTGTGCTTGCGTGCACAAGCCCCAATTCATTTCTGGGTACAGTATCCGCTTGACAGGAGAAAACATGAGTGCACTGGAAACACAAGCCTTGGGCATGGTCCCGATGGTCATCGAGCAGTCGGGGCGCGGCGAACGCTCCTACGACATCTATTCGCGGCTGCTGAAAGAGCGCATTATTTTTTTGGTGGGCGAGGTCAATGACCAGACCGCCAACCTCGTGGTGGCCCAGTTGTTGTTCCTCGAAAGCGAGAACCCCGACAAGGACATCTCTTTCTATATCAACTCGCCTGGCGGCAGCGTCACTGCAGGCATGGCGATCTACGACACCATGCAGTTCATCAAACCCGACGTTTCGACGATGTGCGTGGGCTTCGCGGCCAGCATGGGTGCTTTCCTGCTGGCGGCGGGTGCCAAGGGCAAGCGGTTTTCGCTGCCCAATTCCAAGATCATGATCCACCAGGTTCTGGGTGGCGCCCGTGGTCAGGCGACGGACATCGAAATCCACGCAAGGGACATCCTGCGTACCAAGGACCAGATGAACCGCATCCTGGCGGAACGCACCGGCCAGCCGTTGGACAAAGTCAAGAACGACACCGAGCGCGACTACTTCCTGACGGCCGACGAAGCCAAGGAGTACGGTCTCGTGGATCAGGTCATCGCCAAGCGCCCCTGATCGCTCCGCAAGGGAATACGCGGCGTTTTCCCTAGGGAAGACGCCGTTTTTTATTTCGTTATCATCCCGACAACTTTCCGCAACACGAGGCATTGCCCCCATGGCCGAGAAAAAAGGCTCTTCCAGCGAAAAAACCCTTTACTGCTCCTTTTGCGGCAAAAGCCAGCACGAGGTAAAGAAGCTGATCGCCGGTCCGTCGGTTTTTATCTGCGACGAGTGCATTGACCTGTGCAATGAAATCATCCGGGATGAGCTTCCCGCAGCAGACGGCACCCGTGAATCGCGCGGCGATCTGCCCACCCCGGCAGAAATCAAGGCGAATCTGGATAGCTATGTCATAGGGCAGGACTTTGCCAAGCGCACGCTGGCGGTCGCGGTGTACAACCACTACAAGCGCCTGCGCCACAAGGACAAAGCAGGCAAGGATGAGGTCGAGCTCTCCAAGAGCAACATCCTGTTGATCGGCCCCACCGGCTCCGGCAAGACGCTGCTCGCGCAAACCCTGGCACGCATGCTCGATGTACCGTTCGTGATGGCCGATGCCACCACGCTGACGGAAGCGGGCTATGTGGGCGAGGACGTGGAAAACATCGTCCAGAAGCTTCTGCAAAGCTGCAATTACGAAGTCGAACGGGCCCAGCGCGGAATCGTCTACATTGACGAGATCGATAAGATTTCCCGCAAGTCGGACAATCCTTCGATCACCCGGGATGTGTCGGGTGAAGGTGTTCAGCAAGCCCTGCTCAAGCTCATCGAAGGCACCATGGCCAGCGTGCCACCGCAGGGCGGACGCAAGCACCCCAACCAAGACTTCTTGCAGATCGACACCACGAACATTCTGTTCATCTGCGGTGGGGCGTTTGCCGGGCTTGAAAAGGTGATCGAGAACCGTACGGAAGCCTCCGGCATCGGTTTCGGAGCCTCGGTCAAGAGCAAGAAGCAGCGTTCGCTGACCGAAGTGTTCACCGAAATCGAACCGGAAGACTTGATCAAGTTCGGCCTGATTCCCGAATTGGTGGGTCGTATGCCGGTGGTCACTGCCTTGGCTGAGTTGAGCGAAGATGCCTTGGTTCAGATCCTGACCGAGCCCAAGAATGCACTGGTCAAGCAGTACAACAAACTGCTGTCCATGGAGGGCGTGGATCTCGAAATCCGCCCTGCGGCCCTGAAGGCCATCGCCCGCAAAGCACTGGCTCGCAAGACCGGCGCGCGTGGACTGCGATCGATTCTGGAGCAATCCTTGATCAGCACCATGTTCGACCTGCCCAACGCCACCAATGTGGAAAAAGTGGTGGTGGATGAATCCACCATCGAAGAAAACAAGGCTCCTTTGCTCGTTTATCGAGAGGCTGCCAAGAAAGCCTGAGGCTCGGCACGCCGGTAACACAGCAGCCCGCCTGCAGTCCTCTTCGCCTGCAACCCATCGCCTTCGCTTTCCGGCGATTGTGGTGGGTTGAAAAATCTCGCTGTTGGACCATATTCCGAACAGCTTCATGAGGATTTCCATGTCCGGACACACCCCCCTGCCTGCCACCCCTATCGACCTGCCGTTGCTGCCTTTGCGCGACGTCGTGGTCTTCCCCCACATGGTGATCCCGCTCTTCGTGGGACGCCCGAAGAGCATCAAGGCCCTGGAGCTGGCGATGGACGCCGACCGGCGGATCATGCTGGTCGCCCAGAAAACGGCCGCCAAGGACGAGCCCCTCGTCTCCGACATGTTCGACGTGGGCTGCGTGTCCACGATCCTGCAAATGCTGAAATTGCCCGACGGCACCGTGAAGGTGTTGGTCGAAGGGCAGCAGCGGGCGCTCGTTTCGGCCATTCAGGACAACGAAACCCACTTCACGGCGACGGTTGCGCCTGTCGAAGCGCAGGACGATGGGCACAAGCCCAGCGAGATCGAAGCACTGCGCCGCGCCGTGATGCAGCAGTTCGACCAGTACGTCAAACTGAACAAGAAGATCCCGCCGGAGATTCTCACGTCGATTTCCGCCATCGACGATCCGGGCCGTCTGGCAGACACGATCGCCGCCCATCTCCCGCTCAAGCTGGAGAACAAGCAGGTGGTGCTTGATCTTTCAGACGTGAAACTGCGGCTGGAAAACCTCTTCGAGCAGCTGGATCGGGAAGTGGACATTCTCAATGTCGACAAGAAGATCCGCGGCCGCGTAAAGCGGCAGATGGAGAAAAACCAGCGCGATTTCTACCTCAACGAGCAAGTCAAGGCGATCCAGAAGGAGCTTGGCGAAGGCGAAGAGGGCGCTGACATCGAGGAGATCGAAAAGAAGATCAAGCTCGCGAAAATGCCCGCCGAGGCGCGCAAAAAGGCCGACAGCGAGCTCAAGAAGCTCAAGCTCATGTCGCCCATGTCGGCGGAAGCGACGGTCGTGCGCAACTACATCGAAGTGCTGACCGGCTTGCCCTGGAGTAAGAAGACCAAGATCAAGCACGATCTGATGAACGCCGAAGGGGTGCTCAACGAAGACCACTACGGCCTCGACAAGGTCAAGGATCGCATCCTGGAATACCTCGCGGTCCAGCAGCGCGTCGACAAGGTCAAGGCCCCGATCCTTTGCCTGGTGGGCCCACCCGGTGTGGGCAAGACGTCGCTTGGCCAGTCGATTGCCAAGGCCACGGGCCGAAAGTACGTCCGCATGGCGCTGGGCGGAATGCGCGACGAGGCGGAGATCCGCGGCCATCGCAGGACTTACATCGGCGCCATGCCTGGCAAGGTGCTGCAGAGCCTGAACAAGGTCGGCACGCGCAATCCGTTGTTCCTGCTGGACGAGATCGACAAGCTCGGCACGGACTTCCGTGGCGACCCTTCGAGCGCGCTGCTGGAAGTGCTCGATCCTGAGCAGAACCACAAGTTCGGCGATCACTACGTGGAAGTGGACTTCGATCTGAGCGACGTCATGTTCGTCGCCACGTCGAACTCGATGAACATTCCGCCTGCGCTCCTGGACCGCATGGAAGTCATTCGCCTGTCGGGTTACACCGAAGATGAAAAGACCAACATCGCCGTGAAGTATCTGTTGCCCAAGCAGATGGGCAACAACGGGGTGAAAGACGAAGAGTTGCAGGTCACCGAATCGGCCGTGCGGGACGTCGTGCGTTACTACACACGCGAAGCAGGTGTGCGCTCACTGGAGCGCGAACTGTCGAAGATCTGCCGCAAGGTCGTCAAAGCGTTGCAGCTCAAGCAGGCGACGCCCCAGGTCGTGGTAACCGCGGACAACCTGCCCGATTACCTGGGCGTTCGCAAGTACACCTATGGCCGTGCGGAGCAGCAGAACCAGGTGGGGCAGGTCGTCGGTTTGGCTTGGACCGAAGTGGGAGGCGATCTGCTGACCATCGAAGCGGCCACCATGCCTGGCAAGGGCGTCATCACGCGCACCGGTTCGCTGGGAGACGTGATGAAGGAGTCTGTCGAAGCGGCGCGAACCGTGGTGCGAAGCCGTGCGCGCATGCTGGGCATCAAGGATGAGGCCTTCGAGAAGCGCGACATTCACATTCACGTGCCCGATGGCGCCACGCCTAAGGACGGCCCCAGCGCGGGCGCTGCCATGACCACGGCTTTCGTGTCTGCGCTCACCGGCATCCCGGTGCGTGGCGACGTGGCCATGACCGGCGAAATCACCCTGCGGGGCGAAGTCACGGCCATTGGCGGGTTGAAAGAGAAACTGCTGGCGGCATTGCGCGGCGGCATCAAGACCGTGCTGATCCCGGAAGAAAACGTGAAGGACCTGCAGGAGATTCCTGAGAACGTGAAAAGCGGTCTGGAAATCGTGCCGGTGAAGTGGATCGACAAGGTGCTGGAAGTGGCACTCGAGCGCAAGCCGATTGCACTGACGGACGAGGAGATCGCTGCTGCCGTGCCGACGCCCGACGAAAAAAATGCTGCAACGGCAGGGTCCGTAAAGCATTGATGGATTTTTGTCCGGAACCTCCAAAAGTTGCGCTACAATTCATCCCATCGATGCAAACGTTGTACAATGTGAGGCTTCGGTAAACGCGGGAATAGCTCAGTTGGTAGAGCGCAACCTTGCCAAGGTTGAGGTCGAGAGTTCGAGACTCTTTTCCCGCTCCAATTTCCAAAAAAAGGGGAAGCAACGCTTCCCCTTTTTGCCAAGGAAAACAGGTTTGGCGCGGTAGCAAAGCGGTTATGCACCGGATTGCAAATCCGTGTAGGTCGGTTCGACTCCGGCCCGCGCCTCCAGTACACCGATGTTGAAAAGCTGAGGTGCTTGGTAGATCCAAAATCAATTTGGGTTGAACAGGGAAAATTTGGTGATATAATTTGAGGCTTGCTGAGATGATGAAAATCAAATCGGCAAAATGCGGGAATAGCTCAGTTGGTAGAGCGCAACCTTGCCAAGGTTGAGGTCGAGAGTTCGAGACTCTTTTCCCGCTCCAATTTTTATGCTGTGGACTTCCATCGAAGTCCACAGCGCCTTGATCCCACAGTGGTTTATGCCTGTGGAGCATCCAGCGAAGTCTGCTGAAATCCACCTCCAGCCAAGCATTTTTAGTACATAAATTAGTACTGGAAATCCGGTGGCCATGCGGTGCGGTTTTTGGCTGTTGGCGCTTCATCGACGTCGGTACACCTCTCCTCCAACTTGAAGGAGAGTGCGATGGCTTTGACAGATACCGCCGTTCGGCAAGCCAGAACGACCGGCAAGGACTACACCCTCAACGACGCGCATGGCTTGTTGCTCTTCGTGAGTGCCAAAGGCAAGAAGAAGTGGCACTTCCGTTTTTCATGGATGAGTCAGCAGCAGCGCATCGCTATCGCTCCGTATCCCGAGCTCAGCCTCAAGGATGCGAGGGCACGCCGCGATGAACTGCGGGCACACCTGGCCAACGGCATTGATCCGCGCGTCTATCTTCGCCAGGCCGAAGAAAAGGCGCATGCGGCAGCGACGCACACCTTCCAGGCAGTGTTTCAGTCGTGGCGGGACTTCAAGGCATTGAGCCTGAAGACCGGCCGGCAAAGCACGCTGTCGCAGATCAATCGCATCTTCGACAAGGATGTGTTGCCTTGGCTCGGCACGGTCTCCATCTTTGACGTGACGCCGGCACACCTGCTGGAAGTGTTGCGCAAGATCGAGCGCCGCCATGCGCTGACCACTGCTGAGAAGGTGCGCACCTGGTTCAACCAGATGTTTCGCTATGCGATGGTGGAGAAGGGCCTGCCTGCGAACCCTGCCAGCGATCTGGACATCGTGGCCGTGCCCAAGCCCCCGGTGAGCCATAACCCGTTCCTGCGCATGGAGGAACTGCCCGCGTTCCTGCGGACCTTGCGCAAGTACCGTGGCTTCAAGACCACTCGCCAAGGCATTCAATTGTTGTTCCTGACCGGCGTTCGGACGGGCGAGTTGCGCTGGGCGGTGCCGGAGCAGTTCGACCTCGAAAGAGGCCTGTGGACCATCCCCGCGGTGATCGTCAAGCAGTTGCAGTTGAAGATGCGCAAAGAAGGCAAGACCGTGCCGCCCTATGTGGTGCCACTGTCGACCCAGGCCATTGCTATCGTCCGCGAACTGCTGGACGCGCAGGCACGGCGGCCAGCGCAGCGATATCTGCTGCCCAATCGTGACGACCTCAAAGAGCCCATCAGCGAAAACACGCTCAATGGCGCGCTGCGTCGCATGGGCTACGAAGAGCAACTGACCGGTCATGGCATCCGGGGCACCATCTCCACCGCACTGAATGAGCTCGGCTACCGTGTGGAGTGGATCGATTCACAACTGTCGCACGCCGACCCCAACCAGATTCGTGCCGCGTACAACCATGCGGCCTACGTGGAGCAGCGTCGTCTGATGATGCAGGACTGGGCCAACCGACTGGATCGTTGGGAGGCCGGGGAACAGGTTGAGGAAGCGGGCGCATCGCCCGTGGCCCCAGAGAGCCTGGAAGTGATCGAAGCCTATCTCAAGGCGCTTGCCTCGGGTCAGTTGCGGCCCAAGGACGATGCGCTGCAGCTGTTAGGCCAACTCTTTGCCCGGGCCGGTGACAGTGGGAATGCTGCCGTGCGGGCGAGGGCATGAGCAATCGAACGCGGTCCAGAAAGCACCTTGAAGTCACCGCGCCAATTGGCTGCTGCTCCGTGCGGGAGAGGTTCTGCCTGGGATTGAGTGAGTGCCCGGTTCGCGGTGTGCCGCAATGACATGCTTGCAGATCCAAAACTTGCGCCATGAGAGATGGACTTGGCTTTGGACCTACAGCTGTCATGTCGGTGGCGAAAGCGCACGCCAATGGCTCCAGGGGGATGTTTTCATCGTCTCTTTCAAGGGGTAAGATTCACTCCTGCGCCGTTGCATGGTCGGCGTGCTGCCCATCCCCAGGGCCCATCGGGCCACAGCGAAGTGGAATCAACCTGCGGTTTTTCTGTCCCTTGGTTCAGCTCTTTGCGAGCACTGGGGAAGGTGGATGGGCGTCTCCAGTGCAAACCGCATTGAGGACATAACCATGACCGATTCAATCCTTGTCGAGCACAAGCTCGACACTATTCATCGCCAAGCGAAACGTTTCGCGGCAAGGCTCAAGCTTCCAATCACCGTGGCCAAGGACATCTTGGCCAGGTCTTGTTACCGCTGCTCCGCGTGGACTGACTTGGTTAACCGGCTGAAGCGCCGAACGCTGGACAAAAATATCCAACTCTTGGCATCTCTGCCTAGTTCCAGCGAGGCGCGGTCGTATTTCTTTGAGCAGCGTCGCGATCTAGCAAGGTCGATGAGTCAGCATCTGCTGACCAACACCAATTTGGCGGGGATGCTCGGCCACTTGCAAGAGATTTTTGCTGTGGGCTCTGGTCCGATTTTGCTTGGAGATGTGGTGCCGACGCTCAACGCGTCGGAATGGCAGCCGGCAAACATCGGCCCCGACCCTTGGGCTGTCGTCGAGTCCACGGTCGTTGTCAATGGAACCTGCCTACGTTTGATCGGCACGCGAACCTATCTGCCGAGGTTCTACGATTTCGGCTCTGAGAGAGGCGAGTATGCCGAACCCGTAGGAAAGCTTCGCATCGTATGGAAAGAACCAGCGGCTTGGTACCAAGCCGCCCTCGATTATCTGAATGACCCAAACGCAACAGACGTACTGCTTCCCATCATTGAGCTCACCGAAGAGATGGCTCGGCATCAGGATTGGTTTGAAACAGCGCTAGCGACGAGCAGCTATGTGGAAGAATATGGTTTTGGCGACGATGATCTTGTGCCAGTGTTCGTCGAAGGGCAAAACTGCTACGTCGTGTTTGGCTATCCAGTCAATCCAAGCCAAAAGCAGGCAAACCTCACCACCATCGAACTTGCTTTGGCAGATCACAACTTTAGCCAGGTCGTCGAGCTGCATGGGAGCCCAGTCTGCCTCGAATGGATCTCGTATGATTCCAAGACCCGGATGCATTCGGGCGAATTTGGCGAATACTTTGAAAAGCTGAAGCTCGCGATTTTGAGAGGCGATGAATTGTACCCAACGCTTCGAAAAGATGGTCAGTCGGGTATTCTGTTTGTTCATCCCGCGACCGATTTTGATATTCGGTATGAGCTGAAGATGGAGTTCACTCATTTGGGGGATGAGATTGCATTTGTGTTGAAGACAACGAATCTGGCGCTGTGCCGCGATCTTTTGGGGAAAGTGGCGTCCAGAGAGTTGATGGTTTATTCCTCGGGCGGGAAGCGGAGATACTTTTCTCTTCTGCTAGTCTCTAAGCATGACGGACCACCCGAGTTGAGTCTTGCATTTGAGTCGGAAAGTCCCGGCAGGGCAAGCATGTCGAATCTTGTCCACTCATTTTTTGTCAATGAGGAAAAAGATGGGTGGGAAATTCTGTTGGAAATTGCGCCTGAATTAATCAACTTGACCGATAGAATTGGTGTTAGGGCGCTAGGTGCGGCGATAAATCATGGATTAATCCAGCGACTTCCTGTCGACTTTATGGATAATTTTAATAAGCCTCCTGCGCGGTGTGACAAGATCCCGCAGGTGTCGGAGGATGTTATCAAACGGCTTGAGCGGCCATTAAATAGCGATGGCGTGGTGACATTGCGATCTGCGGATTACTCGCGCGAAAATTTCTAAGGTTCTGCAGCTATTAGAACTCTGGTGCAGAAATTAACCTGCTCGCAGTACTGCAGTGAGGTCAATGAACGGATGGGCCAAGGGGCCATCCGTTCAGCGCGCTTATTTCCAGTAATGCAATCACCAGCACTGAGGCGATCTCCGTGCGCCGCAGACGAGAGAATGCCTCGGTTGAGGCTTCACGCTGCCGAAGACGCCGGTGCATCCACCGCCAACCCCAGGCGGTCGCTCCATACAGAACCAACCGCCAGGCGAAAAAATAGCCGGCGTACGCTCGCAGCCAATGGCTCCAGGCTTCGATGCCGCCCAGCATGCGGATGCCCACCACGTTCGCAGCCACGGCGATGCCGATGGCCAGCGCGGTCCACAGCAACGCGATGCCCAGCCGGCGGTTGAGCAGCCATGCAAAGCGGTATCCGCGCTTTTCTGTCACGAAGGGTTCCTCTCGCACAGCGCCAGATCGGATGTGCATCCGCCACCAGGCGGGTCATCGAAGAACAACGCGTACTGCCGTCCTCCCCGCGCCGTGCGGCACCACTGCACCAGCCGGCGGATGCCGGAGTACCGGCCGGGCCGATCCGCATCGGTCGGGTCCTTCATGGCCGGGAAGAACGTCGCTGCATGCCGCTTGTTCGCCGCGGCCACCACCCGCTCCCAGCGCTCGATCCGGTCGATGTGCTCCGGGAAGCGCTGTGCGATCGAGCGCAACTCGGCCTTGCCGCAATGGATGCAGGGCATGCATCCGACCCGCCCCATGCCCATGGCATACAGCGGGTTAGGCGCCAAGCCATGGTCGGCGTGCTTCTTCCACACCTCCTGCACCGTCCAATCGAAGATCGGGCGCCACAGGAAGCAGCCCGACTCGTGCCGGTTCCAGCGGGGCTGCTGTGCCCGGTGCGTGCTCTCGTCGGCGCGGATGCCCAGCCACTGCAGCACCGGGCCTCGGCGCAGCATCGGAATCACGATCTGCTCGGTGATCGGCAATTCCTTGAGCTCGGACGTGCAGAACTGCGCCATCCGCGACGGAAAGCGTCCCTTCGTGATGCAGAGATCCAGGTATGGGTTGCCGGTCGGCTCGTGCAATTGCGCGGCCTCTTGCACCAGCGCATCGGGAATGCCCATGCGTGGCCAATGCTCCAGCACATAGGCCCGGTGCTTGGCCATCCGGGCACGAAAATCCGCCTTCACCCATTCCACCCGCGGCCCGCCGGTGCGCTCATGCAGCCGCCGCACGTACTCGTACGTCAGTTCGTGCTCGTTGCCCGTGTCCGCAAATACCGCACGAAACGGGCGGCCGGACTCGATCGCCATCAGGTACACCGCAGTGGAGTCCTTGCCGCCGGAGACATTGACCAGGTGCTGCACGCGCAGGCTGCGTCCCGCGGCGGTCACGGCGTGCTCCGTGGTTTCTGGATCTCCTGCACGCGATCACGCGTCGGATCGCCCTGGTAGATGCCGCGCGAGCCCGCCGCACGGGTGCTGTGGCGCTGGATCAGCGCCATCGGCGAATTGCCGGCCAGTTCGCGGCGCAGCTCCAGTTCGGTCTTGAGGTTCTGGATCTCCTGCGCCAGGGCGCCGCTCTCCTGGTCCACGGCCTTCGTCGCGAGTTCGTTCGCGGCGACGTTGGGTTCCTTGCGGCCGGTGAGCAGCGTGCGCTGCAGAAGCAAGGCCTTCTCCATCACGCTCGCCAGCGCCACTTCCGAGGCCAGGCGCTTGCCCAGCAAGTCCTGGTCGGGTTCGTCGCGCAGCGCTTCGATCACGCCGCGCGTGACCGGCAGCGATGCGCTGCCCGCCGCATCCAGGTTGGCGGCCGTCGTTGGCTTGGCGCCGCTCACCAGTTCCTGCAGTGCCTTGAGCTTGGTTTCGTACTCTTCCTGGATGAGTGGGGTCAGGCCCACGCCGGGCGTGGTCGCCGTCTTGTTGCAGGCCTGGCAGGTGCGCTGCTCGCGCTCGCCCAGCACGCGGGTCGCCCAGGTCGCCGCAGCCTGAGGGGATGTCCAGGTCTGGCAGGTCAGCCGGCCGTTGCAGTCGCTCGCGTTGATCGACGAGGTGTCGGTGACCCCGCGGCCATTGAGCAGGTTGTAGCCGGCGCGCGTCACGTCGCCCACGACCTTGATGGCAGCCTGGCCCGAGCCGCCCGCGCTGCTGCCGCCCACCCAGGGCACGCCGCTGTTGCCCTTGTTCGCCTCGGCCCGTTCGATGGCCGACACCGCATCGGTGCTGGACACCGCCTGCTTGAGTGCCATGCCCTCGGAGAGCTGGTCCCATCCGGTCTGTCCGCCGGCGATGTCCGCCATGCGGTTGGCGATCGCGCGGCAGGTCATCTTCGAACGGTCGAAGTCCAGGCGCGCCTGCAGGATGCCGTTGGTCAGCAGGTTGTACAGGCCCGGGTCGGCGCGCTGGATGATCAGCGCCGGCAGCGACGCCACCGCGCTGGTGGCGTTCTGGATCACGTTGCTCATGATCGACTGGAAACCGTTGGTGACGCCGTTGAGCTGGTTCTGCAGCGTCGTGGTGATGCTCATGTCGCCGCACACCAGGTTGCTGTTCCAGGCCGCGCCCACGCCGATGCTCTGCATGTTGCCGACCGGTCCCATGGATACGGCCCGGCCACCGCCGATGCTGTACAGCACGTCGCTGCCGAGCACGTTGCCGCTGGAGTGGATGCCGTCGGCATCCATGCGCGTCTGCGCCCACGCCGCGCTGGCGGCCAGCGTCAGCGCCGCAAGGCCCGCAGGCCCGAACCGGCGTACGGCAGAAAACTGCCTATGGGAAAAACGGTGTTTCATCGGCGTGCCCTCAGAAGAAATCCACGCTGCCCAGGAACACCTGGCCGCGCCGCTGGCAGCAGCTGTAGGGGCGCCAAAGCGCCCAGGCGTAGTCACCTCGCTGCGCCTGCACATGGGTGTTCCTGTTGGGAAATACCGCGCAGCCGCTCGCCAGGGTAGGGGTCAGTTCCTGCCACCTTCCGGTGGCGGCGTAGCTCTCGAGCAGCGCGCCGGCCGGCCAGTAGCCCGCATGCGCGGTGGCGAGCAGTGGCTGGTAGACGTGTGGCTGGCCTTTGCGCGTGACCACATCGCCCGCCCGCTGCGCGACCACCGCACCAGCCAGATGGTCATCGCTCTGATGGAGGAACCCTCCACGGGGATAGACGTTGCCCCAGAGGTCGGCCGTCGAGCGCGAGCCGATCTCGCGCACGCCAGGTGTCAGTGCCTCGGGATAGGCCATCTCCGGCACGTTGTAGCGCCAGGCGAGCGTGTCGAAGGTGCTGAGCAAATAGGGGACGAACGGCGTCCCTGCACCTTCGCAGGTGTAGCCGGACTGGCTGGCAAATTCGCTGAACGCCGCGCCGGCCGGGTGCCCGATCACGTCAGCGTTCTTGAACTTGGCCAGGTTGTTTTCGTGGTCCTCATTGGTCGTGCCATCGCCGCCGGCCTGCGCGCTGGGATTGGGCTGGCTCATGGCCCGCACTTCCACCCAGGGGTTCTCCCCCGTGTTGCTGTAGCTCGACACGACTGCGTCGGGGATGTAGTGCTGCACCTTGATCGAAGTGCGCACGGTGCAGCCGCTCCAGGTGCAGTACAACCAGTAGCACACGCCCACCACGCGGTAGGCCAGGCAATCCGGCGACAGTGCCGACGCCACGATGGTGGCCGTGTTGAGCGCGAAGGAGGAGCCTGTACTCGCGAGCAACGCCCCCACGACCACGGCCCGAAACCGCCGGGAGCGCATCATGGCTGCGTGCTCCGGTAGGTCGTGATGCGGGCCAGTGCCCGGGGGACATTCGGCTCGCCGTAGACCACATAGCGGCCATCGACCATGACCGCCGGCAGCTTCGCGATGCCAGCGTTGTAGGCATCCGCCACACCCTGGTAGGCCTGTGCGATCCGTGCAGGCGCAGGAGCGCCGGGCGGGGCCTCTTTCAGGCGCCGGCGCATGATGGCCTCGGCCCGTGCGGGATCGCTCGGCAAACCCGCGCCCAGCGCGGCCACCAGGCGGGCAGGAGCGTCGAGCTCGGTGACGGTGAAGCCCGCGGGCGCAGTGACGGGATGGGCGCTGTCGGTGAAGACCCGGACTTCGGCGCAGGCCGTCGATGCCACTGGCAGGAGGATGAGCAGCGCCGCCACTGGCGGTGCCCGGCGGCGCAGGCGCTGGAGCAGCGAGAAAGCAGGGAACGGCACGTGTCGACTCCGAATGCGGGTGGGTGTCCCCAAGTCGAACCGAAGCCCCGATGGCAAGCCATCGACAAACGGAAGCACCGCGGCCCCGCGTTGTTGTTGGGGCGAGAAGAGCGGGCGCCCGGTGGGGGGCGCCCGTGGGTCAGAGCAGGCCGTCTCGGGCGAACGAGTAGGGCGTGCCCTTGCCGACGATGACGTGGTCGATGACGCGAATGTCCACGTACCGCAATGCGGTGCGCAGCCGGTCGGTCACCGCGCGGTCTTTTTCGCTGCAAAGGGTGTCACCGGAGGGGTGGTTGTGCGCGAGGATCAAAGCGGCGGCATTCAACTCGATCGCGCGCTTGACGACCATGCGGGGATAGATCACCGCCTGGTCGATGGACCCGTGGGCCAGCGTCTCGAAGGCGATGACGCAATGCTTGGAATCGAGGAACACTGCCGCAAAGACTTCGTGGCTTTCCCCGCCCAGCCGGAGCCGGAGGAAATCGAACACGTCCTGCGGATTGTCGAGATGGACGCCGCGTTGGAACATGCGGCGTTCCAGCAGGGTAATGGCCCGCTGGATGAGACGGCGCTCCGGGGTGGAGAAGACGGACGAGAGGGTGGAGTGGTGCGGATTGAGGCGTGCAAGTTGCGTGGACATGGAACCTCCGATGGATGAAGGAGGTTCGCGGCCCCACAGGGGACGGAATCCCCCGGGGGTGACGATCATGGGCATCCGCCGGCACGGTTGTGCCGGCCGTTCGCGGTGGGTGGATGCGATGCGAACTGGAGCGATCAGCATGGACGGGCCATGCCGCAGCCTTCAAGATCGGGGCTGCCTGGGAAGCCGATGGAGAGCCACCGGCTGCCTATGTGCGAATGGTGATTTCTCGCCGCGGCGGGTTCCATCAGGAACCCGCTTTGCCTCGGCATGTATTGATTCGCTCGTTGAATCGCAGTGTTCAGAGCTGTTGCCCAAATCTCTTGTCTTGAGGAGATCCATCTCTTCCAACGAAGGACATGAGATGAGCGAGGAGGGCAGTGCCAGATTGCGTGACTAGAGTGGAGCCATGGAAATAGGCAATGTCGACATGCTTTTGTTCATTGCGATTTTTGGAGAGCGCTAAAGGCTTGCCACGAATTCATCGATCCAGCTGCGTACCATTTCCGAGTAGGGTGCGGTGGGATGTGCCATCTGGCGCATCTCGCCGAATATCCTGTCCTGCAGCAACTGCAGGCGCTGTGGAATGTCCGGCGTCGGTGATGCCATGAGTGCGGCTGCCACAGGTTCTGCTTTCAACTCTTCAATGATGTTGCCCAGTTCTATGGCCAGATTGCCCAGGAACTCCAGTTGGCGCAGTACCCTCGTCCGCTCCTGGACGAGGCCTAATCGGTTGAGTCCGTAGATTTGGATGGAAGTGGCCCCGCGCTCGCTTTCATGGCCCGGGCGGCCTGCCAATATAAGGCCCAGAGGCGACTTGTGATCGATATGGAAATGCAAATGCTCTCTGGGGTCGTCCTGGCTAGGATCCAAGAGAAGTGGCACTTCGGTACCTGGAAAATCCTTCTCTGATTGAGCGTGTTTGCTTCCCGTGACCAGCGGAAAACTGTCCTTCTTCCCGGATTGGACCGAGGCCATGGAGGTGGCGCCGAGCCCCCCGTTGGCATACAACTCCGCCAAGCTCGTGGAGCCGGAGACGATGCGCTGCTTGCGTCTTCGATTGCAATCGATGCAGCTCGGAAGCAAGTTCTCCCAGCTCATCCCCAGCCACCAATAGCCAGGGTGTTGAGGGTCTTCGCTCACGGCCCCTTTGGGCCGGTAGTGCTCGATGTCCACCGGGGTTGATGCGGGGTAGAAGGTTTCGCAGTAGGCGCATTTCCCGTGAAAGAGCAATGCGAGCTGCTTCTTGACCTCCTCGTGCTTGTAGACGGCGAAGTCGAAGGTCCCCTTGTCAGGCGAAGCATTGTTCTGGTGGTCTTGCGCCCGGTCTTTCTCGGTCTTTCCCTGCTTGTCTTTGGCGGTCAGGCAAGATGGTGCACTAACTGTACCCCTGTCCACTTTGCGCATCACTGCACTCCCTGTAGTGCCTGCACGATGCGTGCTTTGACGCGCTCTCTCAATCGAGCCCCTTGCTCCTTCGGGATTCTGGACCGTTGCTGCAAGTAGTCGGCGACTGCTTCTTGCACGACGCGCTGGGCCTCGGAGGTTCCAATCGGCATGGCCGAAGCGATGTCCCTGTTGAATTCATCGACAGCCTTGCGCTGTTCGTCCGTCAACTCGTTGGGTGCCATGGCGAGTAGATCGGCAATGTGCGCGAGCTGGCTTTCCATCTGAGGATCGTCAGTGGAATGGAGTTGGAAGAGATCGGAGGTCAGCAGCTGTTCCACCCGGAGTTCGGAAATGGAAGGGAGTTTGGTCTGTGCCTCGACGCGCATGGACAGTCCCGCGCCGGTCAATCCGTGTTCCAAGTTGGCCCGTCGCAGTACGACCACTTCGCCATCATTCATGCCGCGAAGGCACAGCGGATCATGGGTGGTTGCGATGAACGTCACGTTGGGGAGTGCCCTTCGGAGCCCGCGCATGATGCGCATTTTCCATCGCGGATGCAGGTGGGCCTCGACCTCGTCGATCAGGACCACGCCTGTTGCTGCATCCAGGCTGTCGAAGTCTTTGTGGACCTTGGGATTCATAAGCCCGCGCATCACGTCGCATGCCATTGCCAGAACGGATCGGAAGCCCGAGGAAGCCACGTTGAGTGGGCTTTTGACCAATGGCAGGCCATCGACAGTGGTGGCGGTCACGACAAAGCATTGCTTTCGTTCCTGGTCACGTTCGATGACGTCGAATTCCCCTTCGATCGAGAGGATGTCGCGCAGCGCTCTGACCACCATTGCGAACCGCTCCTTGCTCAGCTCCAGAAGCCATCGTTCCGGATTGGGAAGCACACTGGCATCGAAGAGATTGCGAATGAATGCTGCGGGAGAGCTTTTGCGACTCTGCCGGTGCTGGTACTGCCGGAATGCGCCATACGCGAAGACGGGAACGGCATCTTGAGTCCCAGGCGCCTGATCGCCCATCCTGTCGTGCTGAATGTGCAGTGTTCGAGTGGAGTCGTCCGAAAGGCGAATGGTCACCTTCGCAGAATGGATCGCTGGTGAGTCCTGACCGCCGAGTAGGTCGGGTGAAAGAACAAAGTTGCGCGCCGTAAGACCGAGTGCGTTGCGTGCAGCAGGTGTTGCCAGTGTCAGTGCAATGGCTTCCAGGATGGAACTCTTTCCGGCGGCGTTTTCGCCCAAAAGCAGGGCCGATGGGCTGCGTGGGATGTCTCGGTCCGAGCGAACATCTTCCGGAGCTTGAAGCTTGATGTGGATGCCTTCGATCGCTTTGAAGTTCTCGATGCTGATTTCGGAAACCGTCGCTTTGCTGGGGCGGTGCCAGCTCTCCGGGGTATCTGTCGGATTCGGCGGTTCCTCTTCGCTGAGTTCAGACCAGCAGCGGCTGAGGCGGTCGTAGGCATCCCTTGTGCCCTTGAGCGCGCGAAAGACGCGCTCAATGCGGCTCATCGCCAAAACTGGGCGGGCACCCCTTTTCGCGCCGAGTGAGGCAGCCAGTCGGCGCAATAGCAGATACCAAGTTCCGCCGAACTCCAGCTTCTGGAAATCGAAAACGGGACTTGGCATGTCGCCGTAAGGCGATGAGATCTGTTCCCGGAGTTCCTCGAAATATCTAGTGTGCTGACGGCGCCTTTCTTCGACCAGTTCCAGCGAATTCAGGTCGAAGTGCTCGATTGTGAAGGTCCCACGTCGCGTGAGGCCCCAGAGCGCACCATCCTTGCCTACCCAAAGGTGGGTATGGAAAGTTCGATCCGTGCAGGGATCGAGGAGCAAAGGTTTTTCCCTGGGAGGGTAGTCTGCCGCAGGCCACAGTCCATTGTTGTTGCCAGCGAACTGGTCAAACAATGCGGGGCGGGGAATCTCTGCCCGCTTGCCAAGCACCGGGAAATAGTTGGTTTCCCGGGGCCTGCACGACGAACAGATGGCGTAGAAGTTCTGCCAAGCTAAGGCCAGCCAACTGTAGTACAGGTGCGCCTGTTCGCTGCGCTCGTAGGGGAGGGCTTCCTCCGGCGGTCTGAAGTGATATGTCTCGGTTTCACGCTGCGCTTCGCAGAAAGCACAGCGACCGTGGAAGAGTCTTGCGAGCGCGATCTTGAGGCTGGGATGTCCAAAGTTGAGTTCGGAGCGATAGATCTTTGACTGACTGCGTTTTTCCTCTGTGTCTGCCATGAATCTGGCGAGCGTCTCGCGCTGCAGTTTGGCGATGCTCCCTCTCAGTATTTCGGGTGGTGGCTCTGTCTCTCTTTCGATGTACTGCATGTGTCCGCTCCTTGTGCTTTCCTTTTTGCGTCCATTCGCTGCCGATGGTGCCAGCGAGACTGCAATGCGTTGTGCATAGATGCTCCGAGTCCGTGGCTTTGCTAAATCCTTGGTGAGATCTTCAACTGGGCCAAAGGCTTTGGCGCGACATCCTGCATCGACGGTCTGTGTCCGGCACCAATAGCGCCCAACACTTGCAATTCGTTCAGGTAGTCCTTTGCAAGTTGGCGCTCATCGGCTTCATAGGAGGCGATCGTGTCCACGACGGTGTGCCACACACCGCTCTGCAGTGCAGGGCCGATGGCTTCGCTGGCGGGCTGGAGCGTGCCAAGCAGCGTTGTCAATCGTGCTTCCTGGTGTCGCCGCCATCCTTCTGCGTGTTGGGCGCCAGATGGGTGGAAGCTGTCGATCAATCGGTCTGCGGCCATTGCTCCGGCATTTCCGAGCGCCTCGATAGTGTCGCTGGGCATGTCCAGATTCAGCCCGCCTTCGCCGCCCCGTTGGCTGATCTGGACGATACGTTCGCGAAACCCCGGATAGGGAAACATGATCTCGTCGCGCCAACTCTGCATGGTGTTGACGATGCTGCTGAAGAAGCCGATCAGCCCACTCAGTGGCGAGGTGTCGTCGGCAGGCTGCCAGTAGCGCTGCATTCCGCCACGCCGGTCTTCTGGCAGATAGACGCGGCCACTAGCGTTGTTGGCCGCCTCTGGGGTGCTGATCTGGTGGTCCGGGTGCTCCGCTTTCAGATTGACTGCGAAAGTGGGGTGACCCGGCAGTAGCGAGTCGAACATGTGCAGTGGCATGTTGCTGCCGATGCCACCGTCGGAGAACCAGACACGCTTGGCCAGGAGCGGGCGACTTTCTCGTTTGCGCTGCGCATTGTCCTTGAGGCTCCAGTCGATCGCATGCAGTGGCACCGCAGACAGAAGGAGCGGGAAGCTCAGGCTCATTCGTACCGCTACCACCACCGGCAAGGCGGCATTCCTGGGCAGAGGGCGCAGCGTCTTGCCGCTGGCGTTTTGCACCTCCAGCGATTTTGCTTGGGTATCTTCATCTTTTTCGCTGCCGTGGGAATGGGTCTGGTTCAGGGCATCCATCACCGACGTCGGAAACAGCAGGCTCCACTCTTCGGGGTCGTAATAGAACGGTGGAGTACCGTCCCGAAACGGAATGGTGTAGACCATCTGCTGGGAAATCGCAGTGGTCATCACTTCCAGATTGATGGCTCGAGGCTGAGTGGGATCGGCATGTCCCCACAGCTGTCCGAAGGTGAGCGGGGAGGCATCTGGCGGCAGACCTGCCAGCGCATTGAGGTAGTTCGTCAGCCAGTTGGTCAAACCTTCTTGATGATTTGGCGAGGTGGCATCTGATACGCCCAGGGTTTCCTAGACATCTCAAGGCTATGGAAAATGGCTGATTCGGAGGTGTCCATGAGCAGTAAGCGGTATACGGATGAGTTCAAGATCGAGGCGGTCCGGCAAGTGACCGATCGTGGGTTCAAGGTGGCAGAGGTCGCCGAGCGACTGGGTGTCACCACGCACAGCCTGTACGCCTGGCTGCGCAAGTTCGGCAAGCCCGGCGTAGTACAGCGCGCTGAGGCGGACCAGAGCGCCGAAGTCCGGCGGCTGAAGATCGCGTTGCGCCGGGTGACGGAGGAGCGCGACATCCTAAAAAATGTCCGCCGTCAAGTCTTTGATGAGGACGTGCGGCGGTGCGAAAGGTCTTACGGGGCAACAGGTTAGGCCAGATTTCGGCCATCGAGTGCTTTTGCTGCTTTTCTGGCTAGGTGCCGCATAGGCGCTTCGCGGTAGCAAGCCTAGGGGCGGCGCAGCGGGCAAGGTCGCACTGTCATCATAGCCGTGGCTTGTCGCAAGCGGCCTCTCAAAACGAAAGCGCAGCCGGTGGGCTGCGCTTTCGTTTTTGGGCGGATAGTGGATGCGTCCGCATCGTCAACTCGGCTTCGGCAGTGACACCTTGCTCGCCCCTCCCTTCCTGAATCCCCGATCCCCAGCCATGAACGCCTCCAGCATGTGCGGGATCAGCGTCACGGCATCGACGGCCTCGCCATACGCCTGCGCGTGCAGCGCGGCGTAGCGGTCGAGGTCGGCTTTCAGGCTGCCCGGGCAGGCAAAGGTCAGCTTCGTGGATTCGGTTTTCGGGAGCGGCCCGAGCCGCAGCTTGCGCGTCGTCATCTTGAAGTCCCCTTGTTGAAGAACAATGGCTGGTAGGGCCGCAGCACCAAGTCGCGGTTGGCGATGATGCGAACCGGCAGGCCCGGCCGCTCGGTCAGCGTCGGCTGGATGTTCATGTTGCGCCGGGCCATCTCCTGCCCGACCTGATTGATGCTGTCCTGCGCGCTGTCGCGCCCGGCGATGATGATGCGGTCGCCATCCTGGCGGTTCTCCGGCGCGGCCAGCTCGGCGCCGACGCCCAGCAGCGTGGTCAGTGCCGCGCCAGCGAGAATGCGGCTCCAGTGGTAGTCCACGTCGTCTTCCAGCCCGGCATAGCCGGCCGGGTCGGCTCCGACCAGGTTGTCGAGCGTGAGCGAAGACGTGTCGGGCAGGATGATCCGGTTCCATACCACCTGCACGCGGCTCTGCCCATAGCTCACCTGGCTGTTGTACTTGCCCAGGACGCGCGAACCCTGCGGGATCAGCAGAAAGCGCCCGGTAGCCGTGTCATAGACCGGCTCCGTCACCGTGGCGATCACGTCGCCCGGCAAGTCCGACTTGATGCCTGTCACCAGCGCCCCGGCGATCACTGTCCCGGCCATCACTTGATACGGCGAAGCCGGCATTTGCAGATTGCCGGAATTACGGGTTTCCGCAATCCCGGCTTGCTGGAACGCCTCCTTCTGGTCTTGCCTGTTCTGTATGGCCGTCGGGTCGGCGGGCTGCGCCGCCGTGGAGGCCGGCCCGGCGGCCATCGGGTCGAACGCCACATTGGCGGCAAAGCCCGGCGCGGCGGCGGCCTGCGACTGCGCTACCGGCGCGGCCTTCTGCGTGCCCGAGCGGAAGAAAACCGATGATGCCGCGGCCGCTTCGGCTTCCTTGCGCAGCGCGTCGTTCGGGTCGTGGCCGGGGGCCGCATAGGCGGCCGTCACCGGCTGCTGCGACTTGACGATGGCCGGGCCAAGATCGCCCGGCAGCGGCGGCCCCAGCTCGGGCACCGTGGGCGGCAAGGTCGGCGGCAGCTTGGAGTAGTCCGCCGGCAGCGCGTCCAGTCCTTCGGACTTGGAGACGCGATCGACGTTGTAAAGCTCGGTCTGCTCACCAGCACCACGCCGCTGCGGTTGCAGCGACCACATCAGCGCGCCGAGCACGGCGACTGACAGGCCGCCGGCGAGGATGGCCAGCGTGCGCCGGTTCAGGCGCGTGACCGGGCGCGGCTGGGCGCGCAGCGCCACCGCCTCGGGCGCGATCTTGCCCGCCGCCTGCGGCGCGGCGAGGTCGGGCGTGTCGTCACTCATGGTCAGTTCCTCCGCGCCACGCCGTCGGTGCGCTCGATCCGCACCACATCACCACCATCGCCACCCAGGCGCAGTTCGGCCGCACCAAAGAGGCGATCCACGATGTAGTACGGCGAACGGAAACGGTAGTTGACGAGCTGGCCGTCACCCTGCGCGCCGATGACGAACAGCGGAGGCAGTTCGCCTTGGGCGATGCCAGGCGGAAACTGGATATAGACCTTCTCGCCATCGTCGAAGGCCCGCTGCGGCTTCCACGGCGGATTGCTGCCGCTGATCGCGTAGCGGAAGCGGATCTTCTCCAGCGCCAAGCCGGTATCGACCGGCGCGGCTGTCTGTGCGGCCTGCGACTGGCGCTGCAAGGCCAGCATCCGGTCTTTGGGATAGTCCCAGGACACCGAAGCCATCCAAGCCTTTTCCGTCGAGGTCAGTTCCAGCAGGTAGGTCCTGCGGCTGGTGGTGATGACCAGATTGGTCTTCAGGCCGGAGCGGGTGGGCTTGACCAGCACGTTGACGCGCAGCGCCTCGCCGCTGCCGCTGGACGTGTCGCCGACGATCCAGCGCACAGTATCGCCAGCGGCGACCGTCACCAGTTCCTCGCCGGGCTGGAGCGAAACCACGGTGACGCGCCCCGGCGCCGCATAGACCTGATACAGCGCACCGTCGCTGTACGGCCACACCTGAATCGCATTGACGTAGCCCTCGCGCGTGGGCGCGATGCGGGCCTCGGCGTTGGCGCGCGAGACGCGCACCTTCTCGTCCGCCGGCTCCGGAACGGGCGCCGCCTCGTCCACCTCCGGCAGCGGCTTCAACTGCGCCGGCAGCGCCAGCGGCTCGGGCACGGCGACGACTTCGACCGGCTTGGGCGGTTCGGGCAGCGGCTGCGCCTGCACCGGCTCATCGAGCGAGATGGTCGGCGGCGGCTTGCCCTGCGAGGCGCAGCCCAGCAATGACGACGTGGTGGCCGCGAGCGTCAGCACGAAAGCGTAAAAGCGGAAAGGCAGTTTCATGGCTTGGCTCCTTCGGAAGAATCCAGTTCGCGGCTCCACGACAGGCCGTTGACGTAGACCCCCAGCGGGTTCTTGCGCAGGCGCTGTTCGGTACGCGGGGTTTGCAGGACGATGGAAAGCACGGCGTTCCAGCGTTCGGTGCCAGCGGGTGCACCATTGACGAACCGCTGTTCCGTCCAGCGGACGTTGAACGAAGCATCGCTGGCGCGCGTGACGCTGGTGATTTGCACAGTCACCGACTCGCGGCCGACGCGGGCGAACGGATCGTTCTTACTCGCGTAGTCGTTGAGCACGGCCGCGCCCTTGTCAGTGGTGTAGTCGTAGGCGTCGAGCCAGTTCTGCCGCACCACGATGGGGTCGATGGACAGCGAGCGCACCAGAGCCACAAAGCGCGCCAGGTGGTGTGCAATCTGCGCATCGGCGGGCCGGTACGGCGTGGCGGCCTCGCCCACGGTACGCACCTGGCCGGATTGATCGACTTCGATGACGTAGGGCGTCACGATGGACTGCGCCGAGCGCCACACCAGGCCACCGGCCATCAACAAGGCCAGCGCCAGGCAGCCGAAGGCCATCAGCCGCCAGTTCTTCGCCTGCACGCGGGCCGAGCCGATACGCTCGTCCCACACCTGGGCGGCGGCTTGATACGGAGTGGCAGGCTGCGGCGTATCGGCATAGCGCACCTGCGGTCGTTTGAATCGCATGGCCAGTTCTCCTTGTGAGTCGCTTTAGTCGTCGGAGCCGCGCAGGCTCGGGCCTTGCCCGGAGCCGCCGCCATCGCCACCGCGCAACGTATGTGCGGCAGTGGTCGCGGCATGGGTGATCTGCTGGCGGCGGTGCATCCGTTTGGCCCACGCGGGCTGCTCTTGCTTCTGCGCGCTGGCGGCGCCGTGTGCGCCTTCGCCTGCGGCCGCCTGGCCGGAGCCAGCCGCACCGGACGTAGCGCCGCTACCGGCCTCTGTGCCGTTCCATCCAGCGCGGAAAGAGCCGGTCATCTTCTGCGCAGCGTCGGAAGCCCCGGATGCGGCGCCGCGCCCGGCAGCCTGTGCGCCGGTCTTGGCGACATTGCCCAAGCCGGCGATCGCGCCCTTGGCGCCGCCGCCCGCAGCGGCGGAACCGGCCCGGAACGCCGAGCGTGCGCTACCGGCCGCCGAGGTGGTGGCACGCGCACCGGCGCCGGCCAGCTTCGCGGCCGCCGGCGCCATGCGTGCCCCGGCCACGACCGCGCCGCCCACGCCCGTCGCGGCAGCGCCGATGGCAACGGCCGTGCCGGTGGCACCGACCGCCGCACCCGCCATCGCGCCGGCGCCAAGCTGCGGCGCACCCGACACCAGACCTGTGGCGATGCTCGGCCCATAGATACCCAGCGCCAGCAGCGCGAGCGAGGCCAGCATCACGACAAGGGCGTGGTCGATGGAGGGTTCGTCGGGGTGAACCTGGAACTCGGCGAATAGGCCCGAGCCAATGCCGACGATGACGGCCAGCACCAAGACCTTGATGCCCGACGACACCACGTTGCCGAGCACTTTTTCGGCGAGAAACGAGGTCTTGTTCCAAAGCGCGAACGGCACCAGCACGAAGCCAGCGAGCGTGGTCAGCTTGAACTCGATCAGCGTGATGAAAAGCTGGATCGCCAGCACGAAGAAACACAGGATGACGGTGAGCCAGGCGAGAAACATCACCACGATGGGGTCGATGTTCACGAAGACTTCGGGGAAGCCCACCATGTCGCCGATCTGCTCCAGAATCGGTGCACCCGCGTCGATGCCGGTCTTGGCCAGCCGCCCCGGTTGCAGGAAGTTCTCCATCGTCATGGTCGAGCCGGCGGCCGTCAGGCCCAGCCCGGCGAACGAGCGGAAGACGATACCGGCCAGCCAATTGAAGTTGCCGATGATGTAGGCGAAGGCACCGACGTAGAGCACCTTGCGCAGCAGCTTGGCGATCACGTCCTCGCCCTGGCCGGTGGCGTGGCTCATGGCCCAATACAGGCCGGCTATGGTCATGTCGATGACGATCAGCATGGCCGTGAGGAACGCCACTTCGCTTTGCAGCAGCCCGAACCCGGAGTCGATGTAGCGCGAGAACGTATCGAGGAAGCGGTCGATGATGGTCACGTCGTTCATGGCGCGTCCTGTGCAATGGGTTCATCGAAGCTCGCCGGAATCGGCGGCAGCTCGGCCAGCGTCCGGTATTCGTCCGGCCCGGACTGGCCGGAGAAGAAGCGCCGCCGGAAGGCTTCGGCAGCGGCGCGGCAGTCGTCTTCGCGCACGGTCTGACGGCCATCCGCGCACTGCGCACGCAACGTCTTGAGCCGCACGGGATCTGCGGTCAAAGCGTCGGCCAGAATCTCAGCCGGCTGCTGGCCGCATGCGGTCAGCAGTGCGGTCAGCAAGACGGACGCGCATCGCATGGCCGTCTCCTGTCAGTTGTTGTAGAAATTGATGGACTGCGGCGTGTACGGCGTGCCGGTGCCGAGGAAGCGCCGGCGCACCTCGCGGGCGCGCTCGGTAGCTGCCGCCTGCCGCGCCAGTTCGAGCGACGCGGCACGGTCTTGCGTGATCTGGAGCTGCTGGGACTGGATGGACTGCTTGGCCTGCAAGGCAAGAAGCTGGTTGGTTGCCTGCTGCGCCTGCAAGGCGCCGGTGGCCGACTGGCTCTGGCTCACCAGGTCGGCCAGTGCGCTTTCGTCTTGGGCCAGGTTCTGCGACACCTGCGCCTGCATCCGCATCGCGGTATGCAGGCCGTTCAAGGTGTTCTTCCAGCGTTCCTGCGCATCGCGCAGCATTTGGTCGCCGCTGATGGTGGCGGCGTACTGCTCCGGGTACAGACGCGAGAACGTGGCATCCATGCTCTGCACGTCGTAGGCCAACCCCTGCGCCTCGGCGATCAGACGCTCGGTAGTGGCGAGCGTCGAGCGCAGGCGGCTGACGATGTTGAAGTCCAGGCTCGCCAGATCACGCATCGAGGGGCGCGATTGCTGAGTGAAGAAGATCGGCGTCGATGCCATCAACAGAACGGACCCGGCACCGACGATCGCGCCGCGGGGGCGAACCACGCTCCTCGAGCTAAAAGCTTCTGCGAAACGGCGATAAGGCCAAAGATGAAGGCTAGCGCTACGCTCTAAGTCGCAGCGAAAGCTCGGCGCAGAGCCGCCAATTTGTCGCTGTTGAATGTTTTTACGATCTGAGCGTCGGGCGAAGTCTGATCGAAGCCATGAAACCCGCCGGGGACCACCACAAGTTCTGTGGCAACGCCAGCATCGATCAGACGATTTGCATATTTGATGTCCTCATCGACGAACAGATCGATCGAGCCCACGCATATGTAGGCAGGCGGCAGGCCAGCGAGGTCACGCGTACGCGCTGGAACACCGGCAGCTGGAACCGCCGCTGTGCCCGGCGGCAAGCCGAGGAAAGCCCCCCACCCGAACCTGTTCGCCGCCTGGGTCCAAATGATGCGACCGATGTGAGATGGCGCCTGAACGACACTTCCAGTCCGATCATCCAGCATAGGGTAAACAAGCAACTGCAACGCAATCGGGAACTCACCGCGATCGCGAGCCTTGATCGCTAGCAGCGCGGCATGCCCCCCCCCGGCGCTTTCGCCCATTACGGCCACCTTGCCGGTATCGATACCGAGCATGTCCGCATTCTTGAGTACCCATCTGAGCGCGGCGTAATTGTCTTCGACTGAACCGCTGTACGTAACCTCGGGAGCCAGTCGGTATTCGACCGAGACGATCACGCAATCAAGCGAAGCTGCGGTCGCCTGCAGTCGCGGCAGATCTTGCGCTACCGTGCCAAAAACATATCCGCCGCCATGCATGTGGACGATGGCCGGTCTGCGGGTGCCCGGTTTGGCGTTGATAACATAGACCACCACGTCGGGTTGGTTGCGAGATCCTGTCACCTTGCGCTTCGTAACCGTCACCGACGGATCGGGAGCGGGGTTCTGCTGATCCAGAGACCTGCGGATCTGCCTGAGTGTCGACGACGACATTTTGCCGAGGGTGTCGGTCAGCGGCATCACAGCTGTTGCAGCAGCCCGAAGCTCCGGATCGACATAGCTCATGAAGTCCGCCTCATGTGCTGTCGAAACTGACCCGGCAGCGATGCTTTGTGAGACTGAGGCAAGCAGGGTCGCAGAAAGTGCCCCGAGAGCGAAGTTACGCCGTGTCAAATCGGTCATGTTAACTAACCTTTAATTGGCGGTCGGACCGCCATTAGACGCTCACGGAAGCAGCGATGCGCGCAACGTCACGACCGCTTCCCTAGTGCCTTTTAGGCTAACCCCAGGCGCAGTTTCACCTTGCCTGCGTCTATGCCGCATTGATGTGGCTTGCGAACCAATCCAGCACCACTTTCGGATTACGACCGAAATAGTTGTAGCCCTCGAAACGCTGATCCGTACCTTCGATCCAAAACATCTGCTTGTCCTTGGCCGCCATCAAGTCGTGGATTTCCTGCACGCTGGATACCCTGGTCGAAGAGTCCAAGCGCACCTGCGCCACAAGCGTTGGAATCGTGACAGATTTTGAATATTCTATTGGCCAGGCGTCAGTGAAGTGGTACCCGGTCCGCTTGAAAAACGCCGCGTCGAGCCGGTCGTATCCATTTTCTATTTTCAGGTTTTCAGCAGCTTTTCCTACGAACACTCCGGGCAGTGATGGTTGCAGGGCAATCATCGCCTTTATGTGGCTGAACTCGTTGGGATGTTTGTGCATGCCGACGATCGTCGAGTTGGCACCGAGACAACGGCTATAGAGAGCCGTCTTCATGTCCTTTGTGTCGGGGCGTGACTTCGCGTAGCGCATTGACCCAATGACGTCGCGATATTCAAGAACACCGTGCCCATTGACGCCGCCACTGCCCGTGCCGCTACGGCCATGATTGCGCATGTCGTAGGTAATGATGTTGTAGCCTGCATCGTGCAGAATCTTGTATTCGGGGAGAAAGTTCACCTCGAAACCACCAAAGTTTTTCCACGGATCCATGTGCCCCGGATATCCATAGCGATTGCAGGGCATCGGGTGATTCATGATCAGCAAACGATCGGAGTCGGCCGGAATGAACCAGCCCTCGATCGTTATCCCGTCCAACGCGGGGAAGAAGATTTCCTCGTACTCCATGCCGTATTGATCGGGCCACCTAAGAATCGGCGTGCGGGTCGAATGGGCCATCAAATCGGCCAAACCATCGATGAACGCTTCAGAATTTGTGTCGAGGGCAGCAGCAGCGGCAGGAGTGGAGGTTGGGTTTTCTGCAGCCTGTGCGGCTGACGATGCGGCGGCTAAAAGGGGAAGTGCCGCCAAGGACGCGCTCGTTGTCAGCAGTTGTCGACGGCTATGCGAAAAAGCAACATCTGGTGGGGTGGTTATTTTGTCCTGATTGCTCATACTGAACTCCTTTAATGCAAATTTAATATCTATTTTAAAGCAGAAATTTACGGAATTCACGCGACCTTTCGAACGTTGAACCACCCTGTCGTGACTCCAATAACGCTCCAGAGTTTGGCTGGGATTGCCAAACGAGGCACGTCAGCCGCAGAGACATCAAGGGAGACCGCGCCTTGCGCCTCGCCTCGCGCGAAACTAACCCAATCGGGATTCATCACCAACCCTTGGCCGATGGCCGCCAGGGAAATCCCAGCAGCAATCGCTTGCTCGGCTTGCGCTGGTGTCCTGATCCGGCCCGCCATGATGAGTGGGATGCGCCCGGCAAGATGGTCACGCACAACTTCGATGATCCTGGGGCCGCTGGGCGCATCGACTGGCCGAGCTCCAAGCGCGTCTCCCAACGACACGTGCAGATAGTCGATACCGCCATCTATCAAGCGGTCGACAAGCGTGAGCGATTCTGCAATACGCAAGCCATCTTCATGCGGCTCGTCGAGTGTGATCCGGTAACCCAATACGAAGGGACCACTGGCATGGTCGGCGATGGCCGTGCGAACCGCCTCGACGACGGCCAGAGGAAAACGCATGCGGTTTTCTAGCGAGCCGCCCCAGCGATCGGTTCGCTGGTTGAAATGGGGAGACAAGAAATTCTGCAGCAGGAAGGCATGCGCACCGTGAAGTTCGACGCCATCGAAGCCCGCTTCGATGGCACGGCGGGTCGCCTCACCGAAGGCGCGGACGATAACCTCGATTTCCTCATCGGCAAGTGCCCGCGGCATAACAGCCGGAGCCGAGGGACCAGCGTCGCCCGGGACAGCACTCGCAGCAACAATGTCCGACACAAGGTCGGGGCTGGTTTTGACGCCTGCGTGGAAGATCTGCAGGATTGCCGGTGCGCCGCCGCTTTTCGCAGCCGTTGCCAGCCGCGCCAGGCTGGGAACGAAAGTGTCGTCATAGGCGGCGAACTCGCCGGTAAATCCCATCCCATTGTTCTGGACATGCGTGCAGCCGGTAATGACCAAGCCCACATCCTTTACGCGCAGCCGGTAGTAAGCCTCTTCCTCGTCCGACACAGTGCCGTCGTCATTGCCAGCCCAGGTAGTCATCGGCGCCATGACGATGCGGTTGCGCAGCAGGACGCCCTGGCCGAGCGGAAAAGGTTCGAGAAGTGTTGTTCGTTTCATTGCGGGCTATCCATCGAGTATCAGTTTGTTGGCATCGCGTGGGTGAAATCCTCAGATCGTGCTTACTGGCCATCCGTCGATGGCACGCATGTTGGCTTCGTCCATCCGCAGTCCATGCACCGTCATCAGTGCGTACTCGGATTCAAGCTCAGCAAGGTCCGTCGGTGACAGGGCGACGTTGATCGCGCCCAGGTTTTCCAGCAGATGATCCTCGCGACGCGTGCCGGGAATCGGCACGATGAAGGGCTTCTGGGCCAGCAGCCACGCCAGTGAGAGTGCGGCGGGCGTGGTGCCCTTGCGCTTGGCCACGCGTTGCAGCAAGTGCAACACCGGCAGGTTCTTCGCCAGGTTCTCCGGCGACAGACGCGGGAAGTTGGAGCGGAAGTCATTCTCGGGATTGAAGCGGGTGCTGGCGTCCATGCTGCCCGTCAGGAAGCCCTGGCCGACCGGGCTCCACGGCACGAAGCCTATGCCCAGTTCCTCGCACGCCCTTATCACGCCGTTGCCTTCGGGACCGCGGAACCAGAACGAGTACTCGCTCTGCAACGCAGTCACCGGCTGCACCGCGTGGGCGCGGCGAACGTGGGCAGCGCTTGCCTCGGACAGGCCGAAATGCAGCACCTTGCCCTGCGCGATCAGATCCTTGACCGCGCCGGCTACGTCTTCGATCGGTACGGTGGGATCAACACGGTGCTGGTAATACAGATCGATGCGGTCCGTACGCAGGCGCTTGAGCGAGCCTTCGACGGCCTTGCGGATATGCTCCGGCCGGCTGATCAAGCCGCCTTGCTCAAGATTGAAACCAAACTTGGTGGCAATCACCACTTCATTGCGGAACGGGGCGAGCGCTTCGCCAACCAGATCCTCGTTCGTATATCGGCCATAGACCTCGGCCGTGTCAAAGAAGGTCACGCCATTGGCGTGCGCGGCTCGCAGCGTGGCGATGCCCTGTGCACGATCCGCTGGCGGGCCGTAGTTGGCGCTGATGCTCATCGCGCCTGCGCCGACTTCAGATACCTCCAGATTTCCCAGCTTGCGGGTTCTCATGCGGGTGTTCCTTTGCTTAGATTGGATTGCAGGGCCCATGCCCCCGCTCGCAGCTTGTGCCTGAGCAAGCGGGGCCAGCATCGCGGCACCGGCTGCAAGTGCGGCCGAGGCCAGGAATTCCCGGCGGCCAAGGGTGCTGATTGGAGTGCTCATGTGATCACCGTGGGTTGTGTTCAAAAGGCTCGGCTATGCGAGGCATAGCAGGGTCACAGCTCGCGAAGGGCCTGTTCGCTGGAATCGATATAGCGTTCGCGCTGGAGCGCGCCGAAACGGCCATAGGGATAGTCATCGGGCGCCGGTGCGCTGACCGCGGACAGTTTTGCCGTCATCTCGGCGTCGAGCACCAACTCCGCCGCGCCTAGGTTGTCGCGCAGTTGCTCCATGGTCCGCGCACCAACAATCGGGGCGGTCACCGAGGGTTGATTCATGACCCAGCTCAGCGCGACCTGGCTCGGCGTGGCGCCAATTTGCTCGGCGACTTCTCTGACCATGTCCACTGTCGCCCACTTTTGGTCGTCGTCGTGGATCTGCCTAGCCTGATGCTGGTTAAAGGGATTATCGGAAGCAAGGCGCCCGCCGTCCCCGGAGTTGGTGCCGCGTATGTATTTTCCGCTCAGGAAGCCGGCAGCAAGCGGCGACCAAGGAAGCAGGCCGATCTGGTTATGAAGGGCAGCGGAAACGACCTCAAACTCGATTTCCCGATAGATCAGGTTGTATTGCTGCTGTAGCGTGATCGGGACCTGAAGTCCCATTGCCCGTGCGGTCGAAAGAACCAGTTGTAGCTGCCAACCGGTGAAGTTGGACAGACCCACATAGTGAATTTTCCCCGCACGCGCGGCTGCATCCAGAAAAGAAAGCGTCTCCTCGACGGGCGTCAGCGGATCCCAACCATGCATCTGATAGAGGTCGATGGACTCCACACCCAAGCGGCGTAGCGAGGTGTTGAGGGCGCGGTGGAGGTGCGGGCGGGAGGTGCCGGCATCGTTTACGTCGGGCCCGGTTCCGAACCGGGCCTTGGTCGCAATAACGAGGCGACTTGTGGCGTCCGCGCGGCTCGCCCGCCAACGACCGAGAAGTTCTTCCGACGCGCCGCCGCCATAGACGTCAGCGGTGTCGATCATGTTGCCGCCCGCCTCAAGAAAGGCGTCAAGGATGGCGAATGCCTCATCTTCGGGAGTCTCGGTCCCGAATCCCATCGTACCCAGAATCAGATTCGATACGGAAAGGCCTGAATTTCCGAGCTTGCGATACTTCATGGTCATTGCTCCGATTTATCGAGCTTGGCCCCGACCGCGGACGCGATGAGAGCATTTCGTGAAGCTACGATAGATCGTCGGGTATTAACCGACTAGACTGCTTATTTCGAATGTCCTTAGAAGTCTATTTTCTTAATGCAGGCGACAGCGACTGTCAGCTCAGCTCGTACTCAGATCACTTGCTGCGATAACGAAGCGCATCCAAGACTAGTGCAAACGCAGGCGATTGCTGGCGACGGCTTGGGTAGTAGAGGTGATACGCGGGCCGCGGCGGCGACCAGTCGGCCAGAACTTGGACCAGGGTGCCGTCCTGTAGCGCCGCATCCACCTGGTCTTGCGGAAGATAGGCGAGGCCAAGTCCGTCCAGTGCGGCCTGCTGCATCATTCTCAGAGAGCTGAAAGCAGCCCGCCCGTCGATGCGCACCTTCAGCTCTCGCGCGCCTTTAAAGAACTCCCATACGTAATAGCCGCCGTGAGTGGGCAGGTGCAGCCTCAAGCAACTGTGCTCTGTTAGCTCGTTGGGGGTGAGAGGCCGCTTCCTACCGGCAAAGTAGGTGGGCGCTCCGACCACCGCAAAGCGGAAGTCGCGAGCGATCGGAACCGAGATCATGTCCTTGTCCACCTGGTGGCCCAGCCGTACGCCTGCGTCGTAGCGGTCCGCAACTATGTCCTTCAGCGTGTATTCGCTGATGATTTCCACATTGATGTCGGGATAGTCGAGAAGCAAAGGCGCGAGCTTTGGCCAGAGGATGGTCTCTGCGGCGTGCTCGACGGTAGTGATGCGTACGGTGCCCGCAGGCTTATCGCGCATGCTGCTGAGCGCAGCGATCTCGGTTTCGATTTCGTCAAAGTGGGGCCCGATGCGGTTGAGCAGACGTTCGCCCGCCTCGGTGACCGAGACACTGCGCGTTGTACGCGTGAGCAATCTCACGCCCAGCCGGGCTTCGAGCGTCCGAACGGTGTAGCTCAGCGCTGATTGCGAGACCCCCAACTGGGCTGCCGCTTTGGTGAAGCTTTGTTCGCGCGCGACTGCAATGAAGGCCACGTAATCATTGACGTTCTCTCGACGCATTCATAACTCCAGTTTCTAAGTCTATGCAGATATTACCGTCTTATAAGGCAGTCAGGGTTGCGGTATGGTCGAATCCAATGGGCTGACGTCTACCCAACGAAGCATCTGCTGTTCTGCCATTCGACATAGCTGGCGAACACTTCCAGTGTGCGACCGGGCGTTTAAGTCTCGGAACATCGCAACAGCACACGCCCCGCGCCCGTGGAGGCGACACCGTGACAAAGGAACGAAGGTAGTTTTATGACTGACAAGAAGGTTTGGTTTGTCACCGGCACCAGCCGAGGGCTGGGCACCGAGATTGCCCGGCAGGCACTGAACGCGGGGCATTGCGTCGTCGCGACAGGACGCAACGCGGACAGTGTGCTCAAGACAATTGGGGCACACGACAATTTGCTGGCCATCGCTCTGGACGTCACCGACCCCAATGCCGCGACGACCGCAGCGCAGGCTGCCGTTGATCGCTTCGGCCGCATTGACGTGCTCGTCAACAACGCGGGCAACTTCTACGCTGGCTATTTTGAAGAAATCAGCGATGCCCAATTCCGGGCGCAGATGGAGACCAACTTCTTCGGTCCATTGAACGTGACGCGCGCCATCCTGCCAATCCTGCGCAAGCAGCGCAGCGGTCAGGTGATCACCGTCACGTCCACCGCCGCTCTGATCGGCATGGAGTTCTGCGCCGCTTATGCGGCTTCGAAGTTCGCGCTCGAAGGCTGGATGGAGTCGCTGCGTTACGACGTGGCGCCTTATGGCATCAAGGTGATGGCGGTCGAGCCGGGCTTCTTCCGCACCGAGCTGCTGGTTGAGGGTTCTTCAACGATCTGGCCGGAACTTTCGATCAACGACTACGCCGAGCGCACGGCGCAGACGATCACCGCATGGAAAGGCATGAACGGCCAACAGGGCGGCGATCCGGCCAAGCTCGCGGCCGCGCTGGTGAAGTTGTCTGGCTCTGATGAGCTCCCGTTACGCTTCGTGGCCGGCGCCGACGCCATGGGAATGGTCGAGGCCAACCTGAAGGCCATCCAAGCACAGATCGACGCGCAGCGGCCTCTGTCGGCATCGCTGTCCTTCGATGCAGCCGCATGACCTTGTAAAAAATATCTGTTGAATAAGGTGCATTCATGACTTCGAAACTGGCCGGGACCGTTGCGATCGTGACCGGCGCGAGCAGCGGCATCGGGGCGGCGACGGCACGCCGTCTGGCCATGGCGGGCGCGTCCGTGGCTCTGCTGGCCCGTCGTCAAGACCGGTTGGATCTACTTGTCACCGAAATCGAAGCTGCAGGGGGCACGGCGTTCTCCGTTCCTTCCGATATTGCCGATCAGACACAGGCGACGGCCGCCGTCCAAACAGTCATCGACCGGTTCGGCCGGATCGATATTCTGATCAACAACGCCGGCCTCATGCTCCTGGGGCCAATTGTCGGCGCGGACGTAGAGGAATGGGAGCGGATGCTGGCCATCAATGTGCGTGGCCTGCTCTACATCACCCACGCAGCCCTGCCGCATCTGCTGACTGCGGCAGCCGACGGGCCGCGGAACGTTGCCGACGTGGTGAACATCAGCTCAGTCGCTGGACGGAGGGCTTCGGCACTGTTTGGCGTCTACAACCTGACCAAATTCGGCGTGAATGGGTTCACCGAGTCGCTTCGCCAGGAAATCACCCAGAACCACGTCCGTGTCGGAGTGCTTGAGCCAGGCGCGGTGGCTACCGAATTGGGATCGCACAACAATGATCGCGTGCAGACCGAGATGCTTGAGCCGTTCAATGCGCAGCATCAGGTGCTCCAGGCGGACGACATTGCCGACGGTATCGAATTCATGGTGACCCGCCCGCGTCACGCTTCGATCGCAGAACTTTTCATCATGCCCACCGACCAGGTCACATGAGTTTGCCGATGGTCGCTGGGGAGTACCTCTTGCTCATAGCCGCAGCGGCGGGCGGTTTTTCAGCCGGAAGGGTAAAGGTCGAACTTGATAGCAACAGAGCATGTATCTGACGCTCTAGAGAGAGAAGATATGGCAGATCGTTCAGTCACTCAGCCGATTACCAGCAATGCTGTCACTTATGAGGGCCTCGGCGGTCCTGAGGTCATCAAAATCATGGAGCGGACGGTTCGGGCGCCCGCCGCCGACGAGGTCCGCATCGAAGTGAAGGCGGCAGCGGTCAATCCGACCGACATCCTTTCCCGCACGCCAGGCTATGGCAAGCCCAACGAACACTTCGTGCCGGGCATGGATGCGGCGGGCGTCATTGAGTCTGTAGGGCCTGGCGTGACTCGCCTGCATGTTGGCCAGATCGTAATGGCAGCCGTTTTACCACGTCGGCCGGAAGGCGGCGCGCAGGCGCAATATATCGTAGTGCCCGCTGCCTCGGTCGTGCCGATACCCGACGGTGTCTCCCTGGCAGAGGCTTCCACCTTGCCGATGAACGGATTGACAGCGCTTGGCGCGCTGGAGCTTGCGTCGCTGGAGAAAGGTCAGGCTCTTGCCGTGAGCGGCGGCGCGGGGCTCCTGGCTCACTACGCTATCGCGGCGGCGAAGCGGCGGGGGTTAAGGGTTATCGCTGACGCGAAGCCGGAAGAAGCCGATCTGGTGCGTAGCTACGGCGCGGATGTAGTGGTCGAACGTGGTCCCGGCTTTGCGGACGCAATCCGTCGAGAGGTGCCCGAAGGTGTCGATGCATTGCTTGATACGGCGCTGCTAGGAGAAAAGGCCTTCGGCGCAATCCGCGACGGTGGTGTCTATATCCCGGTCCGCGGCTGGAAGGACAAGCTGGGCGAACGAGGGATCGTGATCAGGCCTTTTTTCGTGGATACGGTACTTCAGCGGACGGACTGGCTTGAACTGCTTCGCGATATGGTCGCAGCCTCACAGATCAAGTTGCGTGTGACTGGAGAATACGCGCCGCACCAAGTCTCCGATGCCCAGCGCAGCGTTGAGGCTGGCGGGCTTCGAGGCCGCCCCGTGATCTCGTTCTAGAGCGGTTCGCGATCAGCCTGGATCGTATCCCGCGAACAGGCCGTTAGCAGAGCACTGACTGGCCAAACAGGCGCATTCCGGCATGGTCGTGGTGCCAGATAGATAGACGCAGCCCGCGAACCCGCCGGCGGAACGCGGGTGCACGAATGCTGTCGCTTGGACTACTGGGTGTCTTTCTTGCGCTGCTCGATCTGCAACCGCGCCCGCTCGGTCGCCTGCTGCAACCGTTCGCCCAACATTGCACGCGGCGGCAAGGTGGTCAGGTACTCGGCGACGTGAATACCGGACTTGTCCAACTCCAGCAACTCGATCTGCTCGGACTTCTTACCAGTGCAGAGGATGATCCCCAGCGGCGAAGCTTCTTCCGGCTCCCGCTCATGCTTGTCGAGCCAGCGAAGGTAAAGCTCCATCTGCCCTTTATAGGACGCCTTGAACTCGCCGATCTTCAACTCCACCGCCACCAGCCGCCGCAGCTTGCGGTTGTAGAACAGCAAATCAAGGTGGAAGTCCTCGTCATCAATCTGGATGCGCTTCTGCCGAGCGAGGAAGGAAAAGCCCACGCCTAGTTCCAGCAGGAAGGATTCCATTTCGCGGATGATGGCCGCCTCTAGGTCGCCTTCCTGCCAGGTGTCCCGCAGCCCCAGGAAGTCGAGAATGTACGGGTCGCGCATGAGCAGCGCCGGTGTCATGCGTTGCGCATCGCGCAGGGTTGCCAACTCCTGCGCAATCGTTTCGTCCGGCTTTTTGGATAGTGCCGTGCGCTCGTACAACATCGAGTCGATGCGCTCGCGCAGCGTCCGCACACTCCAGCGTTCGGCACCGGCCATCTGCGCGTAGTAGTCCCGCTGGAGCGGGTCTTTCAGCGGGATCAACGCGATGAAATGCGTCCAGCTCAATTGTCGTATCAGTGATACGACAATCTGCTCGTCGGGAAAGGTGGCGGCGAACTGCACCATGCGGCGCAGGTTCTTGACTGCAAAGCTGCTTCCATATTCCTTCACCAACTGCGCCGCCAACGTCAACACAACCTCCTCACCGTAATCGGCCCGCCGGCCCTCCAAGACCTGCGTGTGGATGCGCTGGCCGATGCGCCAGTAGAGCATCGTCAGCTCGCTATTCACTGCCGAGGCGGCGCGCTGCCGCGCCGCCTCGATCAGCACTCGAATGTCGCCCAACAGCACCGCCGGCGCTGCGGGCGAAGATGCGGATACCTTGTGCCTGGTCATGCTGTCGCCTCCGCTGGAGGTTGCTTGGCGCCGGTAATCGTCTTGCGCCGGTTCGCCACCAGTTCGGCCGCCTCGCGCACCGGATCGTCCTCGGTATGGACATAGCGCATGAACATCACGACGGTCTTGTGCGCCGTCAGCGCCATGCCGACCTTGACCGGGATACCTGAATTGGCAATGTCGGTCGCAGAGCGATGGCGGATGCCATGCGTCCCAACGTGCGTCGCGCCCGCCGCCTTGAGAGCGCGGCACCAGCCGCCGTAATACTCGCCCGTGGTCAGGTGCTGCCCCGGATGGCGCGGCGACGGCAGCACATAGAGATTGCCTTTCTGCCTCGGTGCCGTCGAAAGCAACCGGTAGGCTTCCTCGCTCATGGGCTTGGACATGACGCCGGTCTTGCTGTCGGGCCAGACGACGCGTCGATTCTCCAGATCGACCCATTCCCATTCGAGCGTGACGATTTCGGAGCGGCGGGCGGCGAACTCGAATTGCAGGCGAATCGCCAGCGGGATGACGTAGTTCTCAAACTTTTCGGCCTCTATCTTGTCGAGCTGCCGGAACAGCTTGCCCATGTCCTCGTCGCTGATGAGGTGGGTGGACTTGCCGGCAGGGAACATCGGGACGTGGCGGCAAGGATTGGTGCCGTCTGGCCGATAGCCCCACACCTCCGCCATGTTGAACATCTTGCGCAGGATGCTGAACGCCTTGTTGGCCTCTGTCTGCTTGTATGAAAGCTTTTCCATCAGCCCGGCAACGTCCGGCCGCTTCACGTCGTGAACCTTCTTACGGCCCAACAGTGGGATGATGCAGCGGTTGATGACGCCTTGATAGCCGACTCGGGTGCTGGGCTTGTTGCGCTTCCTGGAGTAGTCGTCCATGAACTTCTTGCACAACTCCTCAACGGTGGGTGCCTTGCGCGCCTCTGCCTTTTCTGCTGCCGGATCGCCGCCCCGGCGCACCTGAGCCAGCCATTCCTGTGCCAGTGACCGAGCCTGTTCGACGGTCAGCTCGCCGAACAGACCCAAAGCCGGCTTGCGTCGCTCGCCGGCGTTCGTCCGGTACTGGAGCATGAATACCTTGCGACCGGCCGGCGTAATCTTGCACAGGAAGCCGGGAACGAGGGTGTCGCGCAGCTCGACGGCTTGCGCTTGGCGTTGTGCCGCATCGACTGCGGACTTGGTGAGCTTGATCTTAGCCATGATGACTCCTCGGAAAGACCCGATTCCCAGGAGCCCCGTAGGAGCCAGTAGAAGAGAAGCCGGGTCAAGTTTCAGAAAGCACCGGCATATGTTGAACTCGCCTAAGTCCTTGATAAACCTGCTACATAGGGCTATGGCGTAGTCCAGCAAAGTGCGGTGCTGGAGTCATCCTGAAATAAAAAAGGCCGCCGCGTACTTTGCCAAGGGGTAAAGGCAAAGTACCTCTTCATGCAAGTCCACCGCGAAGAATTCAGGGTGTGCGCGATGTGCCGGGTTTTGCGGGTGAACCGGGCTGGATACTACGCGTGGCTAAAGTCGCCTGACAGTGAACGCGCCAAGGAAGACGAACGCCTGCAGGGGCTGATCAAGCACCACTGGTTGGCCAGCGGCAGTGTCTATGGGCATCGCAAGATTGCCAAGGATCTACGCGATCTGGGTGAGCGTTGCAGTCGCCATCGGGTGCATCGATTGATGCGCGCCGATGGGCTGCGTGCCCAGGTGGGCTATGGCCGCAAACCGCGCTTCCATGGCGGAACGCCGTGCATGGCGGCAGCCAACCTGCTGGATCGGCAGTTCGACGTGACCGAGCCGGACACGGCCTGGGCGAGCGACTTCACCTTCATCCGGACGCATGAAGGCTGGATGTACCTGGCTGTGGTGATCGATCTGTTTTCCAGGCAGGTCGTCGGCTGGGCGATGCGCGATCGAGCCGATACCGAGTTGGTCGTGCAGGCCTTGCTGTCGGCGGTGTGGCGGCGCAAACCCAGCGCTGGTTGCCTGGTTCACTCGGACCAAGGGTCGGTCTACACCAGCGATGACTGGCGCAGTTTCCTGGCGTCCCATGGCTTGGTGTGCAGCATGAGTCGGCGTGGCAACTGCCATGACAACGCACCGGTGGAGAGCTTCTTTGGTCTGCTCAAACGCGAGCGAATCAGGCGGCGGATCTACCCCAACAAGGACGCCGCACGCGCCGAGGTGTTCGACTACATCGAGATGTTCTACAACCCACAACGCCGTCATGGTTCAACTGGCGACCTGTCCCCTGTAGAGTTTGAACGGCGCTACGCGCAACGAGGGTCTTGAGTGTCTACGGAACCCTGGGCGTATCAATCATCAGGCGTTCGGCCACTGCACAGACCGTAGTGGTTGCCGTGCAGTCCTCGCAAGAGACTACGCGCAAAAAATCCGACAATCGCTGTGCAGACGGCGGCTTGGTACAGCAGGGTCACCGCAATCGTTCCCACCGTGTATGCACCCAGGCGAAGGAACGAGCTGTCTGCTGTTGCTGCAATCAGCGCTGTAAACACCAGAAGCGGTAGTGCTGTAGCCAAGAGCAGGGCAAGCACGGTCTTTCCCCGTGCAAAACTGCGGACTGACAGCACAGTCATTCCGGTGATGAGTAGCACCAGCCCTACGGAAATCGCAACGTGCTTCCATTCGCCGGCGATGGGAAGGAGGGCGTCAATGAACGGGTACAGCAGCAGGCTGCCCAATAGGATGCCGATTCCCACGGAGGTCTTGTACATGCGGATGAGACCGCCTAGAACCGCCTGCACCGCTTCACGCGGATCTTTGTTCAACATACTCACCAGCACGGCGAAATGTCGTCGGACGCTTGGAGCGGGCTGGAAGAGAGTGAACAGCTTGGAGCGATGATCGGCTGTGATCTTCTCGCTCAGCAGATCAGGCAGCTTCGTCAGCGTGTCGAAGGCTTGCGGATTGCCATGGTGCACGCCGTACTGGGCAGCAGCGCAGGCGCTTGCCGCGATGGCACCTGCGGACGTGCCGCCGATATTTTTGAACTGGTACTTCGATGCAAGCCGGGCAATCAGCTTTGGATAGATCACTCCACTGGTGATCCCACCTTTCATTACAAGGTCGCAGTACTCCACCATGACGCTTCCCCCCATGTGTGTTGTGCCAGTCCGCATACCAAGACTCGCCGAGCCCGGCTTCGCATTGCGAGGCACTACTTTTGACCGATAGTGTTGCACCCCGAAATGCTTTGCCAGATCGAGACTAACCCTGCCGCATGCAGCTCAGGGGAGATTGAGCGGCACACTCGATCCCCCATATGGCACCGCATTGGAAGGCTCTCTTGCAGGCGTCGACGGAGGATAGCCCGACCGAACACGGTAGTGAGCGTGTTGCTTGTCACGCACCCCAAATGTCTACTTCTCGGAGTGCGTCAGCAGGTCCATCGCTGAAAGCAGTGCATCGCCTTCGATCGGCCCGGCCAATGCCATTGCCTTGCCCGTACGGCGATCCTGCAGCTGCAACGAAGGGGTCCCGCTCACCCGTGCGCGTTGCGCTTCCTCGGTTTGCTGCTGCACAACCTCCTGCGGGCGTGGACTGCCCAGGCACGCCTGCAGCGCTGGCGTCATGCCAGGATAGGTAGCACCGGCCTGCAGACCTTGGCCTTCACCCTGCGTGTGTCCGTAAATCCACTCCACAGCCTTCCAGAAACCCACCTGTCCTTCGACCTCTCCCGCGCACTCGGCCAGGCGCGCCTCATTCCCAGCGGCCGGCTCGTGCATGGCCAGCGGCAAGTGGTGCCACTGCAGGTTCACGTCCGGGTTCGCATTGATCCACCGCTTGAGTTGCGGAAAATACCCCTGGCAGTACGGGCACTCCAGGTCCGCGTACAGCGTGACCGTGAAGCGTGCATCGGCCCGCCCATGGATCCACGGCGGTCCCGGCGGCAGCGGTGGTGCCGCTGTCGTGGTGGATGCAGGCGTCGTGCCCTGCCGGGGAGCAAGCGGCCAGACCGCCAGCGCGATCGCCGCCACCACCAGCACGGCGGCCAGGACCGTCGGCCATTCCAGGCGCCGAAGGAGGGCGCACCAACGGGAAAAACGCCGCATGTCTGGTCTCCGGTTCAGCCCAGCGCATCGAGCGACAGCGGCTCGATCCCGCGCGCCCGGTCGATCTTCTCCGCCACGCGCAGCGCTGCCTCCAGTTCGCTGATCCCGTGCTGCTGCATCAGCGCGAAGCGCTCGGCTTTCTCTTCCGGTTCGGTCATCGCGAGCGCCAGATACAGGCTGGGCGGCACCGCACGGAACAGCAGCTCCATCGACTTCGACAGCACCACGCCCTCGGTGAACTTGCCCGCTTCCTTGCGCGCCGACAGCATCAGCGCCTTCTGCGCCGCGTTGAGCTCGCGAAACCGCGCGATCTTCTCGACCTCGTCCGGCGGCATGGACAGGCAGATCCACCACTCGATCATGTTGAGCATGGGTTCCGCGGCCCGGGGCAGGTCGTCCAGGTTCTGGGTCGCCAGCCAGTACCAGGCGCCGAGCTTGCGCCACATCTTGGTGATCTTGACCACGTAGGGCGCCAGCAGCGGGTTCTTGGTGATGATGTGGCCTTCGTCCGTCACGTTGATGATCGGCCGGCCCAGGAACTGGTCGCGCTCGGCGAGGTTGTTGACGGTGTTGATCAGCGAGATGTAGGCGATCGACAGCTGCGCGTTGTAGCCCTCGCGCGCAAACGTCGCCAGATCCACGATGGTGATGTCGGCCTCCGGCCAGGGCGTGCCGGGGCGGTCGAACATCTCTCCGTCGACCCCCTGGCAGAACATGTCCATGGCATCGGCCATCTCCAGCAGCCGTGTGCGCCGGCTTTCCGGCAAGGTGGTGTCGCTTGCGCGCTCGCGCAGCGCGTCGCGCACGTCGCGGGTCAGCACCGTGCGTGCCTGCGACGCGCACCGGCGGGCAGCATCCAGGATGCACTGGCGAATCAGGCTGCGGTCGGCGCGTGTCATGCGTGCCTCCTCCTTGTCCTCGCCGCCGGTGATCATCAGGCGGGCGGTGATCTCCAGTTCCCCGAGCACGTCGCGTTGTTCGTCGTGATCGAGAGCGGGGCCTGAGGCCTCCGGATCCTCGTCCAGTGCATCGGCGTCCAGGGTCTGCACCTGGCTCGGCGTCTCCACGAGGCGCCGCGCATCCGCGAACGGCGCGAGGCTGACGCCGGCGCCGGGAGCGAGCTTGACTCGATGCACCGTCAACCCGAGACGTTTGGCGAAATCGCCGAACAGGCCGAAGCTGTTGCCGGCTTCCACCACGAAGAGCCGCGGCCGGTAGATCGCCATCACCTGGTTGAGCAGGTTGTTGAGCGTGGCGCTCTTGCCCGAACCCGTCGGGCCGAACAAAAAAAGATGGGCGTTCATCTGCCGGTCCAGGCGGTTGAGCGGATCGAAGGTCACGGTGCCGCCGCCGCGGTTGAAGAGCGTGATGCCCGGATGGCCCGTGCCCTGGCTGCGGCCCCACACGGGCGCCAGGTTCGCGGCGTGCTGCACGAACATCAGCTGCGTGTACCACTTACGCGTGTCCTTGGCCGGATCGAACACGCAGGGCAGCCAGCGCAGGTAGGTGTTGAGCGGCGCCACCTCGTCGTCCTCGCGCACCGGCTGCAGGCCGGCGCCGAGCATCACGTTGGCCAGCTGCACGCCGCGCTCGTCCAGCTGTGCCATGTCCCGCCCGCGCAGGTAGAAGGCGAGGGCGCCGTGGTAGAGCTTGTGGGCGCTGCCGATCAGCCCTCGCGCCTCCTGCACGTCGCGCCGCGTCTGCTCGGAGGCCAGCGTCTCGCCCACCGCCTTGCGTGCCAGGTGGTTGAGGTGGGATTCGAGCACGTCCTGCGGCGTGGCGACCAGCGTCAGGCAGATCACCGTGTCCTCCGGCATCTGGTCGAACAGCGCATTGACCGCATCGCCGCCCTTGCGCGTCTCGCCGGTGAGGTGGCCCGTGCCTGGTGCGCTGCGCAGCCGGTCCATCACCACCGCACGGTGCGGCATGCCGTCGAACCACCAGAGCCCGTTGGTGACATCGGAGCGCGGCGCGCCGAAGAAAAGGCGCTGCGCGAAGTCGGTGCCGCTGGCCAGTTCCAGCTCGCCTTCTTCCCGCTCTTCGGGATAGCGGGTTAGGGCATAGAAGCGCTCCCGGTCTGCGGCCGTGTCGCCCAGCAGCGCGGGGCAGGGGTTGAACCAGCGCAGCAGCCAGGCGTGGATGTCGGCCGCGCCCAGGCGCTGCGCGCGCACGCCCGCGTTGGACAGGCCGCCCTGCAGCCGGTCGCACACCGTCGCCAGGGCCTGTTCCGGGGACGGGCCGCGGCGCTGGGCGCTGGTGCCGGGCACGCGGCGGTGCACCACCATGCGCACGCGGCGTGCCTGGCCTCGCCAGGGCAGGCGCGTCACCGCCGTGTCCTCGAACAGGCCGCCCGGTTTCGCCACCGCGCGCAGGTGGTGGGCAAGAAAGCGCTGGTAGAACGCGGTGAACGCCGTGTCCCGTGCTCGCGGTTGCAGGTAGGCGTCCAGGCCGCGCAGATAGCCCTCCCAGTCGGCTTCGTCCTGGGCATAGAGCTGCACCACCCACGGGTGATCGTCCAGTTCGTCGAAAGCATCCTGCAGAGCGTTCTCCAGCGCATCGCGCGCCTGCCACAGCCAGTGCATCTCGCGCCCCTCGGTGCCGATCGGCGTCAGCTCGAAGAACGCCGCCACGGAGACCCCATCGTCCAGCAGCACGCTGCGCGATCCGGGCAGGTACTCCACCCACGGCAGCATGTCCACGAACGAGGGGGCCACGCCGTAGAGCGCGCGCTCATCGGCGAGCGTGGCACGCGGCCGGCCCGGATCGCGCGCGTGGGCGCCCGGCGCTTGAATGCCGTGCGCCGCCAATTCGGCGACGTGCCGCTCCCAGGCATCCGGCCCCTCGGAATCGCTTCCAGGGGGATCGCGGCGGGCCTCGGCCCCGGCGTCCCGGCCTGTCCACGGCCAGCGCGGCCGCCGCACCATCAGTAGTCCTCCACGCGCTCGCCCGGCATGGCGTACTGGATGCGCTGGTACAAGGGGAACACCGTGCTGTAGCCGGGCACGGGCACCGGGTCGGTACCCGCCAGGTGCGGGAAGACGTACATCACCAGGTCGGGATTGGGTAGCCGGTGAAACTGCCTGTAGATCTCGTTTGCTGCGGTGCGCGTGTACGCCATGTTCTCGGCGGGCATGGCCTGCCGGTCGGCCTCGGTGAGCGGGCGGCGCAGCACCTGGCGCGCATCGAGCAGTTGCCGCGCCGCCGGGCCGTTGGCGCGGCCGCCCCCGCCGCCCCCGCCGCCCGTCTCCTGGTCCCAGACATCCCGCATGGTGCGATCGCCGTGGGAAAGCAGTGCTTCCTTGTGGGTGGCGCATCCCGTCAGCAGGGCCAGCGACAGCGCGAACAGCGCCCCCCCGGCTGCCGTGGGCTTAGTCCAGGTCCATCGCATGCGCGCCTCCGAGGGTGTGGTTGACCTTGCGCCCCTGCGCGTCGTAATCGATCTGCAAGGGCTGTTCGAGATGGATGGCGACCTGGGCGCCGGGCGGCACGTAGACGGCGGCGAACGCTTGGCCGTAGAGCTTGTTCACCCACTGCGACATCTCCTGAACGCCACCGGCCAGGATGCGGCCCATGGCTTCGTTGCCGGAGATGCCCACCGTGCCCAGGGCGCCGTTGCCGTTGCTGACCACGGCCACGTTGCCGCTGTCGCTCTTGATCAGCGAGGCGGCGCCGGCACCGGCGGCGGTGATGAGGGCCTGCGAGCCCAGATACTGCTGCGCGTTGCTGCGGCGTTCGCCGCTGACGCAGGGGATTCCGTGCGGATCGCTGATCCAGCCCAGGCCGCCCAGGATGGGGCCGTGGCCATCGGCGGCGTTACCCGTGCCCGCATTGGTGGGGTTGCCACCCCCCTGGCCCTTGTCCTCGGGCACCGTCCGGATCGTGCCGTCGCGAAACACGAAGGTCACCGAGCGGATCTGGCCGCGCACGCATGACAGCGTCCAGTCGCCGGATGCGGTGCCGCTGACCACGGCGCCCGCCACCTCCGGCAGGTCGATACCGTTGGCCGTGAGGTTGTCCGGCCCCACCAGGACCTTGAACGGATAGGGGTCGTTCACTGTCCCGTCGATGGGCACGCGCCCGATCAGGGCCGTCATCGCGACCGACCCCATGAGCGTGGCGTTGGTGGGAACCGTGTAGACGGCCTTGGCCGAGGCCTTCGTCGACGCGCCGCCATCGGCCAGGGCCGCCGCCGAGGACGGGACCGATGGGCCGCCGGCGGAATCGGCGACGCCGAAGCGCATCGGAAACCGGTCCGCCTTGCCAGTGGGCGCCGTCGCACCCTTGGCGCCTTCCGGCCGCGCATCGTCGGGCTCGATCCAGCGCACCCCGTGCGTGCCGGCGGCCGCGCCGAATCCCTTGCCGTCGCCCTCTTCGAGTCCGAGGCCGACCGGCAGGTCCGCATTGCCGTTCTTGCCGCCCATCTGGTCGAGCTTGTGCTGCAGGTCCTGCAGCAGGCCCTGGGTCTGCTGCTTGTCGCCGGCCACCTGGTCGCGCTCTTGCTGCAGGCGACTGCGCTCGCTGTCGAGCGCGGCCTGGATTCGCTGGTCGATGGCGCTCTCGCGCTGGCGCAGGCGCTCGTTCTCGGCGCGCTGGTTCTTGTTGTCGCCCAGCGAGGTCTGCAGCTCGTTGCGCAACTGCTTGACCTGCGCCACCAGCGTGGCGACCGTGTCGCGCGGTGTGTCGCCATCGATGCCGAGCGCCTTCATCTCCTCCGGGGTGAGCTGGGCCGACACCTCGCCCGATGCCGCGCGATGGGCCTTGTCCCCGGAAAACACCTGGATCCCCACGAACACCAGCAGCGCGGCCATCGGGATCATCAGCCACTTGAGCAGGCCGTTACTTTGCATGCGGGTCTCCCGGGGATGGCGCCGCATCCGCCTCGTTGCCGGAAGCGCGCGGCAGGTTCTGCGCGGCGTCGATGCGGCTGATGCGCGGCAGCAAGGCGTCGGCCAGGCCACGCCCGCGCGTCACCAGGTACAGCACCGTGGTATCGGTCGGATCGCCCGCCGGTCCCAGGCCCGGGTGCTGGAAAGTCGCTGCCACGAAGTCGCCCAGCAGCGTGCGCGGATCGAGGTCGATCCAGCGCGGCGAGGTGTTGGTCAGTCGGACTGCGGTGACCCATTGGTCTTCCATGCGCCAGGCGGCGAGCGGCTGCGCCCGCACGGGTAGGGACGGTGCCAGGGTGTCCAGGTCCAGGCCGCGGCGCAGGGTGGCCTGCGTGACCCCGCGCACGGGCTCCACGGTGCGCAAGGGCGCGTACAGGTTCTGGGCGGCGTAGCGGGTGAGCACCACCGCGATGGGGGTTTCGCGCCGGGCGGTGGATGCGGCCTCCGATGTCGATGGGGCCGTGGCATCGGCTGGCGGTTCGGTGTCGGCGGCGCCGCCTGCGCGATCGCGCGCGCCATAGCGGGGACCCGGTGCCTCGCCCTCGACGATGCGCACTGGCTCCAGCGGCGCCTGTCCGTCCTTCGCCGGCTCGGCGGCGATGTCCAGCAGGATCAGCGCACCGCTGTCGGCGTCCTGCAACTGCAGGCGCGTCGGCTCGATCGCCTCGCTGGCCTTGAGGTAGATCGCGCCGCCTGCGCTCTGCACGCGCAGGCGGTCGGCGATCTCGGCCGGCACGCCGACGCGCACGTTGCGGTCGATGAAGAGGACGCGCTCCTCGCCGATGCGCAGCGGCACGGCGAGCGGCAGGCGCTCCCAGCGCAGGATCTGCAGCGCGTGGGCCGCGGGCGCGCCGCCCCACAGGACGCAGGCGCCCAGCGCCAGGGGCAGGACGAAGCGCTTCATGGATGGCCTCCGGACAGCGTGGGGGTTGGAGTGGTGGGCGCGAGCGTGGAGGGCACCGTGGTGGGGGCTGGCGCCGAGGCTGCAGGCGTGGGCGGCGCGATGCGCTGCGGCGTGCCGCTGTAGCAGTCCAGCGCCAGTCCGAACGGATTGCGCTCGGGATCGACGTCCAGGCGCACGACCTTCAGCGGATAGCGCACCAGCGCCCGCTTGACCTGCTCGCCGCCGTAGTACTCGTCGGCGCTGACGTCCAGGGTGACCACCCAATCGCGCTCGGACAGCACCTTGACCCGCAGCGCGGGGTCGTCGCCGTAGCCGCGGCCGGGCAACTCGTACAGGCCCCGCACGCGCTGGCGCAGCTCACCGTTGTTGCGCCGGGTTTCGTAGTCCTGCTGCAGCAGGGCCTGGCAGGCGGGCGTGAGGTAGGCGGACAGGGCACGCAGATTGCGCGGGTAGTCGTCCTCGCCGTTGGTCGGCCAGCGGTTGAGCTGCTGGAAGACGTAGAGGGCGAACGCATACACGCTCTCGGGCGGCACGTCCCACCACTTGCGCGTACTGCCCGAGCGCAGATCCGGCGGCACATGGATCGTGAGGTGGCGGGGCGCGTTCCACCAACCCAGGCCCAGCAGCAGCGCCAACGCGAACAGCGCCGCACCGCCACGCCGCAGGGTGGTGACGTGGGCCTGCAGGTGCGCCACTTCGTTCTTGAAGCGGCTCATGGCGTGCGGCCCCGCGGCCGGGTGCGGCGAATGCGCGACGCGCGGCGCGTGGTCCAGCCACCCGTGCGGGTCACCAGGCCGCGGCCACCGAACCGGGCGGCCCAGTGGGGATGGCGCAGCGCCAGTTGCCACTGCATCTGCCGGTACAGCCAGGTGTCGGGGCGCCCGCGCTTTTGACGGCGCAGAAGTCCGCCGCCGATGAACACACCCGCGGCGATGCCCGCCACGATCAGCGTCGGCACCATGGCCACGCTGCGCGTGAGCCAGGCCAGCGGCAGGCCCGCGATCAGCCCGGCCGCGGCGGACAGGCCCGCGCAGATCCAGAGCTCGTCGGCTGTGAGGCCGCGCACGACCACGGGCTGGCGGTTCAGGCGATGCGGCAGGAAGGCCACGAGGCCGTCGCGCGGTGTGTCAGGGAGCGCCATTACAGGATCGCCGTGGCCTTGGTGAGCAGCCAGATGCCGACTACCAGGAGCATCGCGCCCACGGCTACGGTCAGGCCGAACTGGCCCCACGTCGCGCGGCCGGTGTGGATTTCCGAGTAGCGCGTGTAGGCGTGGTAGCAGACGCCGATGAACATCGACGCCACCACCAGCAGGGCCACCAGCAACACGATGTCGTAGCCGTAGTTTTGTAAGGTTTTGAGGATGCCGCTGCCGGCACCGCGCGAGGGGTCCTCCATGGTGGGCAGACCCGAGGCGCGTGCCGCCGGGGGCAGCGGCAGGAGGGTGGTCGCGAGCGCGGTGCCAGCGATGCTCGCAGCACGGCAGCGAAGGCGGGTGGGGAGGTTCATGGCAAATCCTTGGCGGTCATCAGGAAAGCAGGAAGAAGCTCAGCACCAGGTACATCGCGAGGAAGCGGGCGATCACGCCCAGGAACTGCCGTTGCGAAATCCGGTGCTCGGCCCAGCCGACATAGGCCGTGCGCAGGGCCCAGACGCCCCACAGCAGCAGGACGGCGAACACGAAGCTCAGCACCACGGTTGAAACGGCCGAGGGCGTGAAGCCGCCGTTGGCCTGGAACGCGGCGATCTGATCGGCGCTCGCGGTCATCGCGATCGCTCCTGCTGCGGTGAAGGGCTGGTGCTCTCGCGGGCGTCCTCGCGGGTGTAATGGCCCGCCAGAGACGACGGGTCGCGCGGCTGCGCGCGCTGGGGCGTGAGGTAACTGGCAAAGCCCGCTCGCATGCGGCCCACGTCGTCGCGCAGGCGGGCATAGTCGAAGTGGTATCGGGCCGGTTGCACAGCCGCCGTGGTGTCCGATGCCAGGGCGATGCGGTCTAACTGATCAAGCAGGCGGATGGCGCTCGTCAGTTGCTCGCGTTCGATGGCGGGATCGGCGTGCGCCGATGCGACGCCGCCACAAAGGAGTGCCACGGCCAGCACGCCGCACAGGGGGAGGTGGACGGGAGCGTCGTGGCTGGCCGTGGCACGCGAGGTCATGTCGGGTCTCCTTGGGCGGTGGGGAGACTCGATGCTGCGGCGGGGGGCGCCGGTACGCCGCCATCAATGGGGACAGGTCCGCCACCGCTTTGTCAGCAATTCAGGACGCTCGCGCGGTGGGCCTTGATGTTCAATAGTGATCGGGTGTGCCGGCAACCGTTTGGCGCAAATTTTTGAAAGGGACGACGAATGAATGAGCCGGTGAACCCTGTAGAAAAGCGTCTGGGCAGCTCAAAGCATGGGCAGGCGGATGCGCGGGCGTGGGTTGAGGAAGGCGACGGACTGGCCGCGACCGCGCGCTCGATCCGTGCGCGTTGGCTACTCATCAAAAGGAAAATCAAAGCAGGGAAAATCGAACGCTTGCGCCACGGTCAAATGGTTGCCCTTACCGGTAATCCCAGGGCATCGGTCCTTCTGATGGGTTACGCGGTAGAGATGTACTTAAAGGCCGGATTGGCCCAGTGGCTCACGCACTGTCCCGAAGCGCTTTTCCTGACCGACATCAGGCAGTACAGCCACGACTACAAGCGGCTGGCCGATGACCTGGGGATCGATGCGCAGATCGCACCGCGTGATCTGCTGCAATTTTTGAGCAAGGCAGTCACATTGGAAGCAAGATACCCAGCCAGCCCTCGTGAGGGTGAAACGCCCATCGATGCCACCAATCGGCGAACCAGCGATTTATGGAGCGATGCGAGATTCAAGGCCATCTGCCTGCTCGTAAAAAAGCTACGTATCCACGTGGTTCAAATGAACTCGGATCGCCGCAACCCAAGGTATTCGACGGGATTCGGCCTGGAATCAGGCGGCTACATTGTCATGCGTGTCGGTGGCCACCTTCCGTCGCGGGTGACCGTACGACCACCCGACGGTAAAGCATGGACCAACAAGAAACTCAACGCTGTACTTGAAGCCATTCCATCCATCGCAGTTCAGCAGCGCTGGCGCCAGTGTTCGATCTACCTGCACCACGCAGAAAAAGGCAGCCAACGGGTTAAGTTCAAACCATAGCTTGCAGAACTTGCTTTGATGCTGCACGGGCAAGCGGCGCAAGCCGATGCGGTGTGATGTTCGTGGTGGCATGGAGAAGTCGCATGCTGAGCTCTGCAGTGACCATGGCGTTCCCAGCGCGGTCGTTATCGATGAGGTGTTTTCCTTGCATACGACTCCCTGGCCGCGTCACGGTCAGGATCTAATCCGAACGTCCAATAAGGCGCCAATCGTCCTGCGGCTTCAATGAATGGAAGTGGGTTTTGCGGCCTGGCCTACCCAAGCCCGGTAGCCGCAGCGGCTGGAGCGTGAGCAATCGAGCCTGCGCCCGTTGGAGTGCATCAATAGCGATCCTTTCGTGCATTTCGGACACGTTGCACGCTGGGCACCCAGGTTGATCCAGTCGATAAAAGCGTGCTCTTCCGACAGTGCCGACAGCTCAAGGGCATACTCGCTCGGTGCCTCCCCATTTGCCAGGATCACGACCAGATGTTTGGCCCGGGTGAGGCCGACGTAGAGTAATCGGCGTTCTTCTTCGTTTTCGTTGGCGAGCTTTGGCAAGACCAAGTCCAGCAACGGCTCCGGTGCGCGTTCGTCCGGGAACCCTCGAAAGCCAGAGTCGAATCCGACCAACACCACGAAATCGGCCTCCAGGCCCTTGGACCCATGCAGGCTCATGGCCTGCACATCCAGCTTGCCGTCGTACCTGGATTTCAGTGCCTTGATCGCTTCCTCCGATTCCAGCCCCTGCGGCGCCGTTGTTTCGGCCGTCGTGCGGGTGAGGATCTGCACAGACGGAATCGTGATGCCCAGGGCTCGGCCGGTGTCGATCAGGCTTGCAAGCTGCGTCTCCAGTGCTGGCATCCGATGCTCCGCGCCTGGCTTGTGAAGAACGACACGCACGCACTGGGTCAGCCGGTCCGGCCGGGCATGCACGGGCTTGTCGAACTGGTTGGCATTCTTCAGCACCAGTTCGCGGGCCAGCGTCGCGATCCCGCTGGAACAGCGGAAAGTGCGTGACAGCATCAACTGGCGCTCATGGCGTCCGAAGTGGGCGCCGATGTTCTTGAAGATGCTGACGTCGGATCCGGAGAACCGATTGATGGTCTGCCAGTCATCGCCCACGCAGAACACGATCGACTCGTGGGGGGCCTGGTCAAGGACGGACTTCACAAGGTCTGCCCGCAGACGTGCGATGTCCTGGAACTCGTCCACCAAGAGAAACCGATATGGTGTTTTGACGCGGCCATCGCGTAGCGCAGCCACCGCCTCGCGCAGCATGTCGGCGTAGTCGATCTTGCCTGCCTCCCTCAACGCTTTTTGGTAAGCATGGAAGACCGTAAAAGCCACCTTCAAGAACAGGCCTGCGCGCCACGAGTTGGGCTGCTGCTTTGCTTCGTCGAAGACCTGTGCTTCCGTGAGCCCCGAATCCTTGAACCGCAGCACGAAGTCCATGATGAGCTTCTCGCGTTCTTCTATGGGCCCGAAGCTGGCGATCGCCCGCCGGTACACGTCTTGGGAGGGCGGACCCACCAGGATGCCGGCACCCTTGAGCGACTGCTCCAGATGGGCCCACAGCGTGCCATCGCGCAACTGGGCTGAGGTAGTCTCGAAGAAAACGACGGGATTCTTGGTGCGTTGGCTGCTGGCTACTCGCTTCTTGAACATCGCTCTCTTACTGCGGGCTTGCGCTTCGTACTGGGCGCCCCCCATCCATGCAGGTGCTCGCCCATCAGCATCCAATCCGAAATGCTCGTGCATGATACGTACCTCGCGTTGCGTACCATCGTGCAGGCGGTCAGTCCGGCGATAGGTGAAATCTGGCTTGTAGGGGCGCTGCTTCTTCGATGTTTCCGAGACTCCGAGTCCAAGCAGCTTTGCGCCGTCCCAATCAGGCAGTTCATACGAGAATGGAATGCCCCGCAGAACCAGCCAGTTCACGATGCTGCGCTCTTCCAGGGAGCGCACCGGGATCGCCGGGTCCAGGGTCGGAATGGTGGGTACGTAGCTTTCCTTTCCCTCTTCTCTCTTCGCTTTGATGCGCTGCCGACAGCATTCCTCGTAGCGCCGGGCGCATTCTTCCAGATCGCCGGTCACGCCGAAGGGGCTGGGGTCTTCGAAGGGTGCGAACAAGAGCCAGTCGGCGAGTGCCTGCTGGAAGGCGAGATCCTTGTCCTTCAATCCTGCAATGACGGTGCGCAAGAAACGTCCTTCCTCTCCTGCATCCTCCTTGAGTACGCGCGGCCGGATGCCTTCTCCATTGGCCTCAACCAGCACAGACAGACCAAAAGAATGGAAGGTTCTCGACGCCACTGTCACCTTGCGCCCAATGGCCTTCGAGAGCTTCTGGGACAGCCGCTTTTCCAGGCTTTCGGCAGCCTTCGCGTTGTAGGCCAGTGCGATGATCTCGTGGTCCTTGAACATACCGGATTTGAGCGCGAAGCCGATCTTGCCGACGATGCATGAACTCTTGCCTGAACCTGCCGCGGCAACGACCAGGGTTGCATCTTCAAACACCAGCGCAGCTTTGACCTGCTCTTCGGTCAGCGGGCTGCTTTCGACCTGGTTGAAGTAGTCGGCTTCCAACTGGGCTTGATAGCCAATGTACCGCTCGTTGTGATCCTGGCGGTACGCATCAGGGTCGATAACGGGTTTGGCTAGGCCATCGAATTCTTCTTTCAATGCCCTTGCACGAACCCTGTCGCCGGGTTCCAGCAATGGATGTCTATGCAGCGCATTGAGGTGCGGCGCCATCTTCTGGACCATCACTGAATACTTGTCGACAATCCGCTCCGCCTGAGAATGTCGAACGTAACGGCCCGATCGATATGCTTCGTCCAGGTCGTACCGAAGAGGGACCAGCTTTTGATGCGCCGAATCTAGCATCTGCACCAGCTTCAGCTGGACACGCTGCAAGATCGACTGCCGTGTGGAAGCCCCTGAGTTGCTGCGCAGGACGAGGGTGAAATCCCGTTGTTGCTGATTTTCTTGATAAGTCAGCAAGAGGTACGAGCGGTCCAACCACCTTGGTAGGAACCACGACGGCGCCTTCTCTTGCACCGAGGTCAGTTGCCAATACCCGATGCATGTTCCGTCGAACGTCACCGTCTGAGCGGAGAGCTCTAGAGCGAGTGGCTTGCGAAAGCAGAACCACACGTCAAGCCATGACTCTTTGACGGTCACGGTTGGCATGGCGACCGTTCCGTTCATCGTTTTTGTGGTTTCCAAACGCATCCCCCGTGGCCGTAAATTTTAAGCGACGCCTTCCGCTGGTGACGCGTGGCAGGCTCGACAACTGTGATGGCGCTCCACATTTTTGGTGGTGCTTGTTGTCTGAAGTGGGGGCCCATTCCTCTCCATTCGTCTTTCCCTGATGTACTCATTCGTTGGCACATGCGTGCCTAGAAAAGGATGTGAGTGAGTTCATTCGCTGATTCATTCATTTGATAACAACAAGGGAATTGCTGTGAGGAATTTGATCAAGCTGGTGGTGGCAGCCGCCGTTGCGCTGTGTCCAGTCATCGCGATTGCGGGTGTGCAAGGGGGACAGACTAGTACGATGAGTCTGCAGTCGCCCAACTCCATTGACCTGATGGAAATCTGTGCCAACGTTCCCATTCCCGAAGGCTGGGTGGTGACGTCGATTCGCGCCGGCTGTGGATCCGGCAATGGCTTGTATGAAATACGCAGGGTGGATCCGGCCCGCGGCACGATGAACATGTGCGGCCTGACGGCGGTGCCACGGGGATGGGCGGTGACCTACGTCCAGGGCGGCTGCATCGCTGGCGTTCCCAACTACCAGATCCGGTATGCAGCGCCGAACAGCATCAGTTTCTCCATGTGCAACGTTCCCGCCTCCAGCGTTCCGCCGGGATGGGTCGTCACCTCCGTCGCGAAAGGGTGTGGGTTACCGGGATACGCCTATTGGGAAATCCGCGAGGCTCGCCCTGAACTGGGCACCATGGAGGTTTGCAACGTGGCACCGGTACCGTCTGGTTGGGTGATCCTGGCGCAAAGAACCGGATGCATCGCGCCCAACGCGTTACTGACGATCAAATACATGCCGTGATGGCCGTGGAAGTGGAAGGTCCAGGGCAGGGCCTTCCACTTCCATCCCGCAGTTGGCGCCTCTGCGTTGCAGTACGCACGGTTTGAAGTGTTGTAGCAGTTTGTTGCAATGTGGCAGGAGCCTCAGACAACTATGCAGTCCGCTCATGCGTTGATGGGGAATCACGCACCCTGTTAACCCTTGCGGATCGCTACATGAAAATCTTCAAGTCACTCCTCTGCGCCGCCGTGTGCGTGTCCGCTGCCTTCGCTGCCAACGCCCAGGTCCACCGCTGCACGGATGCAGCAGGCAAGACCGCCTACGCGGATGTTCCCTGCGCTGCAAACCAAACGGGCGAGCTGCTGGAACGTCCTAAAAGTGCCGACGAAATCACGCGGGAGCGCGCGCAGGCGGCAGGGGCCCTGGAGCGAAAACACCAGGATCGGGTGGCAGAGCGCGATGAACAGGAGTTTCAGCGGCGCCAGCGTGCAGAGGCATCGTCGGTCGCTCAGAACGGGACCTCTGTGTCCCCGGCCGACACCCCGGCCTGCCGCAGCGCACAGAAGGAACTGGAGTTCGTATCGAGTATCCGGACGCTCTCCCAGGACGAGAAACGCATGCGGACCAATGCGGCTATTGCGCAAGTCAATGCCAGTTGCGGTAGCAACACCCCGCTGATGCAGGAACCCCCGAAGATCATCACCACCCCGGTCCCGACGATCGCCAGTTGCGACGCAGGCTTTTGCTACGACACGGCAGGCGCGATCTATCGCAAATCCGGTCCGGACGTCCTCACCGGTCCCACCGGGCGAACCTGCAGCCGCGCCGGGACCGGATGGAACTGCCAATGACCTGAGCCCTGCTGGAGCGGCGGCTACCTGGTGCAGCGCATGCGGTATCCATCACCCTGTGGCGGTGCTCGTCCTGATGCCTGCCGTTCGGCCGGTCGCATTCGGCCAGTCCATCCAGACTGGTGTTAGGTTGCGATCTGGCCTCTCAAGCCGTGGTGACGGGCTTCACCGGTGAGGCGATGCCGTCCCCTACCATTGGCCAATGACCAGCTTCTCTTTGCCGTACGGTGCGCAGCTTGACCTCGATCAGATGCTGGCGCGCTCGGAACAGTTGCACGAGCACATCTTCAAGCTCCTGGGTGAGCAGGGCTTCCATGGTGCTCCACGCTCGCAGGTTGCGACGGGCATGTGCTTCGTGGCTTTGGAACATGCAGAGGGACTTCGCGCCCTCATGGAACTAGCGCTCGCCACTTCGGCGGTAGCCCTCATGCGGCTTCAGTTCGAAGCGCTGACGCGGGCGGCGTGGCTCCTCTACGCCGCACCCGATTCAGCGATCGAAAAGCTGCTGGCACCGCTCACCGTCGAGAGCGAGAAGGCCGCGAAGAACCTGCCCAGCGTCAGCGAAATGATGGAGGACATGCGAAAGAGCATGGGGAGCCCAGGTGAAGGGATCTCTGTGGGTGCCTATCAAATGCTCGCGCACTTCAAAGACATGACCTGGTCGGCCATGAACTCGTTCGTTCACGGCGGGCTGCATCCGCTGCGCCGCGTCGAGGAAGGATTTCCATTGCCATTGGCTTTGCAGATCCTGCGCAATTCGAACGGTCTGGTCACCATGACCGGAATGCTGCTGGCGGTCCTGACCGGCGATTCACTGATCGCCAGTGCGATGTCCCGGATCCAGCCCGACTTCGCCGACTGTCTGCCGGATCTAAAAAAGTGATGCCAATGTGCCTGATACCGTGGTGGACAGAGGAGTCGACACATCACAGCGTGGCCAGGAAGAAGATGCCGCCAATCCCCGTGACGCGCTTCATGATTCATGACCGCTCCGCTGATCCGATGGTGGGCTGGTCGGGCAGCGGTTCATAGCCATCGCCGCGGCCGCTCAGCCAGCGCAGTCTACGCTTGCCGGCCTCGGCCAAGTACGCCGCGGCGGCCAGCAGCAGCGGATGCCGCAGATCCGCATCCGTCATCGTCCGCGGGCGGCCATCCACCTCGATGTTCAGAAAATGCGCCTGATCGGCCTCGTCGTCGTAGCTGCGCGCCAGCAGCCGATCGCGGCCGTCGCTGAAGCGGTAGAGGGTGTAGGCGTAGTAGTAGTAGCCGTCCGCCTCGCCGGGTTCGCTTTCGTCCACGTGGTGGGTGATGTCGACGTGCATCCTGGGTGGTTCCGCTAGCTCTCCGGCACGGACTGCCGGACATCCTCGTCCTGGATCCAGGCCTTGATGGCGACCGTGACCCGCTGGCGGGTATCGACATCCGCCTTACGAACCAGATACGGCGACCGATTGCCCACCACCCCCGGCGCGGTCGACTGCACGCGCTCGGCGAGCTGCGCGATGACATCACGCCCGAGCGCGCGGAATTGCGCAACTTCCTGGGCCGTCAGCACCATAGTCCACACGTAACCGACCGCGCCATGGCTGCAGTCGACGTCGAGCAGCAGCGTGTCGCCGTCGCGCAGCAGGAACCACGCGTGCGGTTCGTGATCCACTACCTGCATGGCGTACCCCTGCACCGCCCGAGGACGCCGCCTTGCGCGCCGTCGCACCACGTTGCCTGCATGACGGGATAGCGTATGCCGATTAGGTCGACGGCTTGTTCTTGCTGTAGACGATCTTCTTGCTTCCTGCCTGGCAAGTGCCTATGACCTTGCTGCGTTCATTGATATCGGCGTTGTCGACGATCTCCAGCGTGTAGTCCTTGACGCCAAGGTGATCGAGTTTGGCGGTAAGTTCGAACTTCAATTCATCGCAACTTCTGCCGGCTGCCAGCGTTGGCAAGGAAACGAGGGCGAGCAACACGAAGGCGAGAGTGGATTTCATGATGGTACCGATGGTCGAGGAGAGGAGTGGGGACTTGGGTATGGAAGGTTGGGCGCGTCCGAGGTCTGGTCGCGAGGCCGTCCTGGTCGCCTGGCGGTTGCCGCCTGATCAGGCCGATTCGGCGTTGAACGAGTGTAGCAAGTCGGGCGTGGGGACAAGGGTGCCAGCAGCACCCTGATTGATCGGTTGGCGCTTGGCGATGCGCCACGCGTAGGCGAGAGCGCACACGCGGAATGCTTGCATGTGCGCAGTCTAGCGATCGACCCAGACGCCCGAGTCGTACATCAGCCGCATTGTGTAGTTGAGCTGCAGCGTCTGATTGGCGCCGCACACGATCTCCGTATCCTTGTCCGATGTTCCCGGTCGCGAGGCCAGGATTGACGAGCCCGACCTGAGCAGGTCGAACAAATTCTACTGGTAGCCACCGTTCCATCGGCGACTTCCTACCCCAGCAGGTGACGGAAGTTGAGAATCGTGGTCTCGTCCGGCACATCGTCCAAACCGCCGATCTTGGCGAAACGGCGCATGGACACCATGTCGTACAACGCTTCGTCCGCCGACGGATCGCTCGGTGCATACCACTGCTGCAGAAAGTGGATGCGTAGCATCGTCTCCAGCGGGTACGGCTACCGGCCCGGCTGCCCCGACGTTAGATAGTGCTGCGCGATCAGGGACAGCAGATCCTTCCACGGCACCAGATGATCCATCTCCGACAAAAACACCTCGCGCTGTGCCCGCTTGCCGTTGTAGTCCGCATCGCCAAAGCTCAGCTGCATCGAGATCGTCCGCTCGGGTCGTTGATCCATTGTTGCAACATCAGATGCAGTTGTTCAGACCTTCCTTAAAGATACTTCTCAAAACTTCCGGCGGTGATATCCGTGGCCACGCCCAAGTGCGATGGCCCGAATTCAGCCCGATTTCGCTGACTGTCTGCTCGAGCTGCAGGAACGTCGTCACGGAGCCTGATGGCGCGCACTGGCGGTCCTCGCTTACATTTCGCAATAGGGCTCGGCAGGCATAGGGTAACTGTCTAGTCGATGCAAGCATATTGGAGCATGCTAGCTTTGAAGTTCCTGATTCCTTCGGAAACTTTGCGCATCGATTGGGCGGTCTCCGTAGCAACGCTTCGCATCTGCGGGCTTAAGTGACCGGGAGGACGCGGACACATCCGGTGAATTCCATTTCTGCTCTTTTGATGCGCCCATGAACGCAGCTCTTGTGCATGTCGGCTGGCTTGCGGTTGCCATGCTGTCTACAGTGGTCAATGTGGGGGCAAAAGCACCCATGGCGCTCGATCCCACCCATTGCCAGGCGCCAGAGGCGGACCTGCCGCTTCCGGCGGGCTGGGAACCGTACCGCAAAGCTGTCCGTTCCTGCCCGCTGGTGCAGGTCGGTGCCGGGAACTCGGAGTCCAAGGCCGCCAAGGTGCGCGTGCTGGCTGTGTTCACCGACGCCTACTACCGGGGCCTGCCGCCCGATGCACCCTGGGAGCACTTTCCGCTGCCTCTATTGGTGGATGACAGCGGCCGCTGCGTCGGCAAGCTGTCCCACCTGTTTCCAGCAGACCCGCCCGAGGAACTTGACTTGGTTCCGGGCCACTGGCGCGATGGCGTGCCGCAGGAGATCCAGCTGAAGGTGCGCTCACCAGCCATGGGCGGCGATTACCACCTGCCCACACTGCGGTTGGATCCCAAGACCCACCTGTACCGACCGGCCTATGCACAGCCAGCAACGTCCTCGGACCAAGACAAGACCCCTGTCCCTAGAGCGTGTTCTGAACTTTGAGCGCCGCAATAATAGTGATACTAGAGTGCGGTGATGCCCTGCAAGGCGATGCCGCGTTCGGCGCTGGTTTGGAAGTTGGAGCCACAGACGTGCAAGCTTGGCGCTCAAACGGCACGCCAACTGTAGGCTTGGCCGGCCGGCTTTTGAAGGATAGGCGGTGACGCGATGAAGCTAAACAAGGCTTGGTGGGAGCATCTGGCGCCTAAGTCGATGATTCGAAGGCGGCGCGAGGTTGAGCAACTGATTGAAGACTTCGTGCGGTCTTCCGACTACGGGCGGGAATGGGCGCGGGTGGCTGCGAATCCCCACGGCGTGTTTAGGCTCAAGCCAGGCCAAGTGATACCCGTGGTGCGCATGATTTTCATGGGCGACCGTCCGGGGTTCATCTCTCCGTTCAGGAAGCTCATGGATGGGCACAGAACGGTGGACCGCAAGCCAGAGTACGGTCTCGGCGCCCTGGGCGAAGGCGAGTTAGCTATCCAGCCTACGATTTCGGTGGAAGTCGTTACTGACCCCGCGTACTTGGCTGCGGCCATGCGCGGAGCTACGCAGATTGACGAAAGCACCATCAGGAGCCCTAGCCTTGTATTTTCGGTGCCCGCGCACTTCCTGCTATCGCCCAAGCACTACCCCGAACGCGCATACGTCCTCTACCAGCACATCTTCGGCGCTGGTGCGTCTTACCCCGACGACGGGTCATTTTATGTGGGTGTGTCCACCCGCAGCTGGCAAAAGCGCTGGTCCGAGCACCGTCGCGCGATTGAGACGGGCAGTCCATTGCTTTTCCATCGCCGATTTCGCGAAGAGCAAGAGGGTGGGCGTCTCACGTACGTGCACCACAAGGTGATGGCTATCACCGACGATGTGGAGCAGCTCTACGAGGCGGAAGAGTTCCTAGTGGAAGGACATTGGGATGACGAACGCCGGCTCAACATGGTGCCGGGCGGAAAGAGCGGCCTGCGCTACCTGCGCGAAAACGGATTGCTTTCGAAAGGCGTCGTTCCTCTGCCCGATGATCGCTACAAGATTCTGCACAAGTGGCTGAATGACCATCCACGCTTGGGATTACCGGCACCATGGGTCGCCGAAAAGTGGAAGGACAATGACTGGGCGATAGCGCAGATTTGCGGGCGGGACGGGCGCTTATCTGTGGTCCAAGTCAAGGCAATACGCGAACTCGCCAAAAACCACACGCCCGAGGAAATTTACGTGCGCATCGGGGCGAAAGATGTGGACCAAGTGAAACGAGTCTTGGATGGAAAAACCTACGCACGAATAGCCTGATCTCCCAAGCGCTGTACCAAGCCACCACGGTTCGCGTTGGCGTAACCGTGACCGTAATGCTGCTGGCAGTCCTGACCGGCGATTCGCTGATCGCCAGCGCGATGTCCCGGATCCAGCCTGAGTTCGCCGCTGTTTCCCGGATCTTCGGTGGCGTGTCAAACAGCTGCGCCATGATGTGGTTAGTTGACTGCATACCGTGAACGCCTGTCAGACCGCGACCATCTGAGTGCCCCTCCGCAGGAACCCGGGGCTGTTCAGCCATTCGAAGGAGCGAAAATGAAGACGTCAGACAAGTCTTCTGCGGAATACGTCGAAGCGGACCTCATCAATGAGGCCTGCGGTATCCGGCCGCTGCTTGGCCGCTTCCTCAAACACCCGAAACTCCTTACGGGTTCCTCCTTCGCTGATGATCTCCGCGATGATCTTGATAGCTCGTTCCTCATTGTTATTTTCTAGCCACTGCATCAGGGCTTCGATGAGAACCTCGCGGTCCATTCCTCGACGCATCGAGTTCTCAAGCCATCGATGGATGTTGACCAAGACCCCGGGCTTCGGATTCAGAGCCTTATCAAGGGCGGCCATATCGACCGCATCACCAGGCAAAAAGAATCTGCGATTCGGCATCGCTCGCATACGCGGCTCAAGATATCGACGCTTGAAATCAACCCATCCGTTCTTATCGCACGCGTCCGAAAGGATGACGATATCTCCTTCAGAAAGGTGCTGTAGGAATGGACGCAAATTATCTAATTGTTCAGGTGCTGCGAGTCGCTGCGTTCCATTTGAAAATACGGTCGCCGTGATCGCGAAGTGCTTCAGCAATACACCAGGATCATGTGCTCCAGTGATGGCATCCAACACCAAGGCAAGCGCCTCAGGACCAACAGAGAGGAGAGCTACCTGAACCATTTCAGGAGTGGTCTGAAACTTTGTCCATCTAGCGCTCAGCATTGCGACACGCCGCTTCGTTTCTACGCACATCAACGCATTCGCGGTGTCATGAATAAGGTCGTCGGGGTCTCCATCCGACTTCGCTGCCAGTTGGTCAAGCACGGACTCCAGCACTTCTGTCAGCGGGCTCGACCAGATGTGGATTCCGGTCCGAAGCCAACCTTTCGGGTCACCCTTGATTTTGAGGAGTACCTGCGGGGTGACTGAATAGTCGCGCCGCCGCGCCCTGGCCCGAAGAGCGCGGTCAAAGAGAAGGCTCCCTTCCGGAATCTGCTTCATGGCCTGTAGATCGGTAGGCGAGGCGGACCTATCCCAAAAAGAGAATGCCTGCTTACGGACGTCATCAGCCTCGTTCTCGGAGAGGGCGATCTCCAGAAGCCGGTGCTTCGAATCCGACGACATTTGTCTGACAGGCCTGCTGGACTTCGGTTCCCAGTCCGACAGCAGGCCGCTCGTGAATATGGCGAAGGAATGCGCCGCTGCATAGCGTGCCAAATGCTCCACCGCGATGGGGTGATCGACCGTTCGCAGCATGTAAGTGATGGGCCATCTCAGCCTTTCGGAGGACTGCGCTCTATCGACGAAGTACTGGACGGTTTGCCGGGGCGGGTAATGCCTGAACTCCCAGGCCAGCCCGTCGGACGCCAAGTAATCGACGGGCTGGCCGATCGTTGACTCTGGGTCTTCGGGAAGGCTCTCCCAGGCGGTAAGAATCGGGTCAAGGGTTGCTGCTGCCGCATCACCGCAACACCGTGCGGCCGCGAACAGATAGGAGCGGAGGTCCCGCTCTTTCTTGTTGTCCTTGTCCCAGCAGACTCGAATGGCGAGAGCCAACTTACTGTCGCCAACGTAGCCAGCCAGACGAAGGGCCCCCGTCCTCATGCCGTCATGCGTGAACAGGTCCAAGTCAGCGCGCTGCAAGATCTTGCTGACCTCATCGACTAGGTGGTCGCCATACGTCCTTTTCACCAGCGACAACAAGCTTTGCTTGCCTGCCACTGTCATGCCCAGCTCAAACCGTGAGAGGAAGGCCAGGCCGGAGCGGAGATTGCCGTTCCTGAACGCAGCTGCCCACAGCGGATCCCACCATAGAGAGTCATCTCGAGGAAACTGCTCAGCTAGGAGCAGAACTTGGCGGGATGTGGTCTCGGCGAGAACGGCGGCCACCGCGTATCGTCGACTGGCCATCGTCACATCGGCTGTTTCGGGCCGGACTAGCCAGGACATAAGCGCCTCCGCTGCAATGTCGGCGTAGGCCAGGTTCTGTTCCGACGCGAGCCTCAATGCGTGGGCAGCCACTGTTGGACTTGCGACCGTCAGGTCGAGCAAAGCCTTCGCCGGTAGCCTTGCCTCTACCGCGGCTCCTGCCGCCATCTCAGCGAAGAAAGGATCAGCGACGTACTCAGGTGCCTGAGCTTCACTGAGGACTTCGGTCATTGAGCCGCTGGCCAGGGCGTGCAAGACGCGGTCATGCCTAAACGCGATGGTTTCATCCCTTCCGGAGCTGGACAGCCGAATGATGCTTCCTTCAAGAGCGACGTTTCTCAGCGTGTCTAGCACCTCCTTGTCATGAATCCAGGATCGGACCTCGCCCCAAGATGGGGACAGGTTTCGCTGCTGCAGCCCGGACCGTAGCAGGGCGTGGACAGCTTCAAGCATTTCGGAAGGCGTGCGATGACGCGCACTCGCGACCAGGCGAAGGCGCTTAGCAATATAGGACTGGATGACGTCCGCGGCCACGACGTCAGACTGGATGTCATGCAGCCCAATCAGCAAGGGATCGCACCCCAACCTTGAGGCGATGTAATCCGCGCGCCCTTCGTCCATCGTCACCCCCAGCAACGTCGCGCGCGTGGAGATGGCTCTAACTGCCTCGGCCTGGCTGAACTTGTCGATCCGGAGGATTTCCACACCTTCAGCCAAGCCCTTCTGTTCTTCGATCGCATTCAGATGTCGTGGCCAGATGGGGCATACAGCGCGCCAACCCCGGACGTTGGCAGATCCCCCAGACATTGCCTTGGTCCATGAGAGGATCTTGTTTAATAGACGCTCCGGGCTAGACGAGCGATTGATGTCTTCGAAGAGGACCATTAGGGGCGCATCGCCAGTGCACAGAGCCACGGCTCTCTCGCCTGCTGCCGATTCAAGGCCGGGGTGTTGGCGCCTGAGTTCCTTCTCGAGCGCGGCTTCCAAAGTTGGCTCAACTTCGACGAACTCTGATGGGATAGCGATCGCCGGCAACCCGGCTTCGATGTGTGAGTTCAGAGCCACCGCGCACGCCGTTGTCTTACCCATCCCTGAGTCGCCGACCACCAGCAAGTCGCTCAGTCCGAGGGCGAATTCGTCGCGATGGACTGCGTCCGGCAGCGACAAATATGGGAAGTGATCTCGAATGCTGCGCTTGCCCATCTCCAGCAAAAGCTCACGTGACAGCAGTTCGATCTCCGACCCGAGGTGAGACCTGCGGATGAGCTGTCCAGTCGGGTCGGTGTCTAGGAAGTGCGCTATCCGAGAGACAGACCAGACATCAAGCTCAACGTTGGCGACCAATGCCATCTGCTCGGCCGCAGTACGCAATTCAAGGGAGACCTCGATGTTGCTCGTCAAGGCGTAGGTCACGCCGAGGCCTGGTGTCGTCGTGCGCAATTTCTCGATTTCTTCGATGCCCTTGATCAAGTCCCCTGCGGGCTTTGTCGGCTTGCCGCCGGGCCTTCTGACCTTCACTGTTGATGGATCGTGAAGCCACTTTCCGCTCAGGTCGTTCTGCTCTGTGGTGTGCGCAGCACACACAAGCCGCGACTGACCGTTCGGCAGGTTCAACCAGCCAACGTTGTCGAACGGCGCTCTCACCGTCTTCCCGCCAGGCTGCACCCCGGGATGGGCCATGTTCCCGTAAACGTAAGGATTCGCGGCCCGCAGAACTGCCGCGGCAAGGCGCTCAAATGCTGAGGGGTCGCTCATCTCCGCAAGTCGGCGGATGGTCTCAGTGCTTGAGGTCATGTCGGTCCAAGTTCCCTCCGGGGCTGCCGCCTCGTACTTTTGTTGGGGCTGGAGACTTCGACTTTCGTGACTCTGACCGAAACCTCCCGTGGCATCTAGCTTAGCAATGCCTGCTGGTGCTCAGCGCGACTATCCCTCAACCGGTGTTTGCGACGCTCCGTATCGTCCCTATCAGAGGTATTTCTTGAAACTTCCGGCAGCAATATCCACCGCCACCCCGAGCATCACCGCGCTGGGCAACAGGATCGCCACCGGATGCACGCTGACCGGCAAGGCCAGGTAGGTCACCCATGGCAGCACCGCCAGCGGCACCAGGCTGGCCCGCGCCCGGTGGTAGAGGAATCCCGATTCGCGTCCCGCACCGAAGCGCCGGATGTCGCGACGCACCAGCCCGTCCACCATCCCCACGAACGCGGCCAGGGCAAAGAGAGGCAGGGTCAGGCACAGCACCAGCAGCCGAACCAGGAACACCAACACGGTGTAGGCTGCCGCGATGAGGTAGCCCTCGGCGTGCGTGGATACCGTCGCCAGCACCCGACGGAAGCTCCACGCGGAGCTGGATGCTCCCGCGCGTGCCTGGCGCGACGCATCCTGTATCCACTCCAGTAGCCCGCTGCGCACGAACGCCCATTCGTAGGCGTGCTCCACCCACTGGTGCGCCGTGCGCCCCGGCTCCTGCACCAGTGCGCTGCGCACGAAGTATTCAGACAGCTGGTCCAGCTCATGGCCGAGCATGGCCTGGGCGTGGTGCCAGCCCTGGTCCGGCCAGAACACCGCCATGCCGATGCATTCGACCACGATGCACAGGAACAGCGAAACGCACAGCACGCCGAAGCAGCGAAACGGCAGGGTGATGAGACCGAGGATCAGTCCCTGTTGCCGCACCTGCTGGCGCTGCGCGGTGGCGGCGACGTCGCTCATGGCGCGTTTGTTCCGGCGTTGTCACCGTCGGCAGTCTCCGGTGCAAACCCCGCGAGCAGGTCGTCAGGCAGTGCTGCATTCTGCGATGCCGGCGCGCCCTGGCCATCCCACCACGCGCCCGACTCGACGTAATGTTGCAGCATGTGGCCCGCCAGTTCCTGCAGGTCACGGGGCATCACCTCATCGGGATCGGGCGCGGGCAGGGGCATGCGCACCTTCCAGAGGTTGCCGCCCTCCATCAGTGCGAAGGCCTGGCCCTTGGGCAGCGCCACCACGTGCGCAGGCTCGATCAGCGGCACGCTCGTGCTGGCAATGCGATCCTGCGTATTGGACGTGAATGCGGTGCTCCCCGTGGGGTCGGAACTGTCGGTGGCGCCGCTGGTGACGGACGTGGCGAACACCTCCACCTTGGGCAACTGCCGGGTCAGCAGTTCGGCCGTGGCGGTCTCGCGCACGCGCAGCATGATGAGGTTGTTGAAATTGCCCACCACCTGGCCGGCCTTGGCGCGGTTGCCGATGCGCGCCTCGATGTCGGAGAGCGTCTGCGTGTAGGCCGTGACCTGGATGCCGGCGCCGCCGCCCTTGTTGACCATCGGGATGAACTCGTCGCCCATCAGCTCGTTGAACTCATCTGCATGCACGTTGATCGGGGTCTTGGTGTTCGCGGATGCGCCCGGCAGTCCATCGTCCACGCCGAACTTGTACAGGTGCCCGGCGACCGACACCAAGTCCGAGAACATCGAATTGCCCACCGCGGCGGCGACTTCGGCATCGGACAGCGCATCCAGGCCCACGTAGACCACCGCGCGTTTGCGGATGATCTGCATCCAGTCGAAGATCGGCCGCGGGTCGGACAGGTCCCCATAGTTCGGCGCCAGCAGCTGCGCGATCTTGCCGGTGGTGAGCTTCTCCAGCAGCGGCAAGAGCGACGCGACGATCTTGTCGAAGTACGTGCGGTCGTAGCGCACGGCGCTGCGCAGTCCGTCGAGCACGGGGTCGTAGACCCGCACCTGCGAGAGGTACTGCTCAATCGCGATGACGCGCTTCTCGCGCCCGATCATGTTGCGCGGGATGTTCTTGTCGTTGAGCCGGGCTTCGAGCTGGACGATGATCTCCCAGGCCTTGGGTTCGGTCTTGGCGAAGAACTGCGCCGCGTACTCCATGAACAGCGCATCGATGTTGATGACGTGGCGCTGGATCAGCAAGTAGTCCGGGCGCTGGCCCAGTTCCACGAGCGCGCGGGCAATGATGTTCACGAACCGCCATGCAAATTCCCTGAAAGCCGCGCTGTTGCCTTCGCCGGAGAGCTGTCCCGCGATGCGGGTCGCCACCTCGGAAATGCGGCCAAAACGCCCGATGGCGTTGTAGCGAGCCGAGATGTCCGGCCACCCCAGGTGGAATACATAGAACTCGCCATCGCGTCCGGCACGGCGCGCTTCAACGTACATCCTCTTGAGCAGGTCCGCGTCGCCTTTGGGGTCGAACACGATCACCACCTCGTGCTCGCCCGTGCTGCTGCGCCTGCGGATGTCCTGGGTGATGAACAGCTCGGCCAGCCGCGTCTTGCCCACACGCGTGGTGCCGAGCACGAGTGTGTGGCCGACCCGCTCGCCCAGCGGCAGCGTGACGTCGACCTCCTGCGGCTCGATGCCGTGCAGGCGCGGCAGGCCGCCCACCGGCGGCAAAAGCCGGGCCGGATTGAGCGGGTGGTCCCAGCCCGTGAGCCGGGCCAGGCGTGGCCATGGTGGCGGTGCGAATTCCAGCCGCGCCTCGCAGCGCCGGGCGAGCTGGTACATCCGCGTAGGCTCCACATAGCGCCGGAACTCCGGCCGGTAGGTCTGCATGAGGCGGTGGGTGTGGCGCTGGTCCCAGCGGAAGCCTCGACCGAGGAACAGGCGCTGCTGGCTGACAGGCACCTCTTTGCTGGCCATCACGTACCGAGGCAGGCGGCGGATGTTGCGGCGGTAGCGCAGGATGGCCCATGCCTGCCGAAGTCGCAGGGCGCCGAACGCCAGGAAGGCGAGCGCGCTGGCAAGACCGAGGAGGGGGTTCAGCGCCAGCGACCACGGGGCCACCAGGCACACCAGCGCGGCGCCGGCGCAGACCGCCACGGTGTATAGCTCCACCGCCGGGCGCAGCAACACCTCCACCGCGTGCGCCTGGGCCATGTCACTGCTCGATGCCCGTGGCCGTGACGAGCACCGGGTAATGGCTCAGGGCCAGCCGCTGGGCCAGGTCGTCCCCGGATGCAGGCGAGAGCGCCACGCCCGGTGCCAGCCGTCGCAGCGCGTCCAGCGCCTGCGGCGACGCCACGTTCACGACCAGCCCGGTGGCGTGCAGTTCTCGCAAGCGAACGAGCCGCTGCTGCAGCCATTCGCGCGAGCGCGCATCGTCGCCGATAACGAAGAACGGCGTCAGTCCCGATGCCAGAAGCGGTCGGCGCTCGACCACTCCTGGCGTAAGCAAACCCGAGCGCACCGGCAGCATGGCGGCTTCTCCGCGAGGACCGGTGGTGGCGCCGGGCAATGGCAGGCGTTGGGGCGCATCCGCTGGCGCCGAAGAGCGCGCCGGCAGGCCCAGGTCATCGTAGTAGGGCTGTGCGGGAACCCCGCCGTGGTCCTCCACCACGATCAGCGCAGGGCGCGGCGTGGGCAGACTGGCCGGCGCCGACGCGGCCCGGATCGCGCAGGGCAGCGTGCTCAGTGTGGCCAGCGCGAGCAGGCCGCTGGCAGCGTGGAATCGATGCATGTTCATGGCGAGGGACCTCGAGGGCCGTTCAATGCGGCGAGTGCTTGGGGGCTGCCCAGCACCCGGACCAGATGGCGGTGCACGCTGCCGCGGTAGCGCATGGCGGGCGCACCGCCGGCGGGCCGGTGGTAGCGGCCGATCGCCAGCAGCCAGTCTTCGCCGGGCGTGTGCTGCTCGCGCAGGATCTCGGCCGCGATCGCGAGATTGCGGTAGGGATCGAGCAGGGCACAGGGTTGCGCGACCCGCTGGCCGTGGTAGCCGACATTGACCTGGCCCAGCCCGACGTCGATCCGCTGTGCCGGTGTCTGGCGCAACGCCTGGCGCAGCCCAAGGCACGCGTCGGCGCGCGTGGCATAGCGCTGCGAGGCTCCGGCCACATTGAGCGTCCACGGCCATGGCACCTGCCGGCCTCGCAGCCGCGTTCCGCTTTCTTGCAAGGCCACGGCGTACAGCACGGGCGAGGGCACGCCTGCCTGGGCCGCGGCGAGCTGATAGGCCGGCGGCGGCAGTTCCTGCGACCGTGCTTGGGTGGTGCCGCACGCACCCAGCGCGAATGCCAGAGCCAGCCAGGAAGGGGGGCGTCGGCCCATCATTGCCGCTGCCATTGGCCGCCGACCTCACGCACCACCGCTGGCAGATCGCCCGGCAGGCCGAGCGACAGCCAGCGGCCGCCGTCGTGGTTGAGCGTGATGGTGCGTGCGCGCACCCGTGCCGGATCGATACCTGCCTGGGTGGCCCAGCGGCGGATGCGCTCGTCGTCGCCTCGGCTGCCGACCACATACAGGTCGAAGGCCGTACCTGCCGCCTGCAGTTGCAGCGCCCGCTGGTTGCAGGGCGCGCAACCGTCCTTGACGAACACCGCGATGCGGCCGGGCTCCGCGGCGCCGGGCATGCCGTCTTTGCTGGTGTCCGCCTGCACACCCTGCACGCCTTGCAGGTTCACGCGCTCCTGCCCGGGATGCAGGCGTTGCCAGGCCGCGTCGTAGGCGCGCTGGTAGCTCAGGGTCTTCTCCACGCGGCGGGCCTCGGCCTGTACCTGCAGCTCGGCATAGCGGCGGCGTTCCTCGTCGGAGCGGGCCTCGATGCCCAGCGCGGTGAGCGGATCGAGACCCGGCGAGTAGGTGCCCAGCGGCCCCTGCATCAGCGCCCGGTAGCGCGACCACTCTTCGGCGCGCAGGTTCCACTCGCGCGCCTGGCGTTCCTCATCGCGCGCTTGGTCCAGCGGGCGGGACTCGCTCTGGCGGATGCGGGACTCGGCGCTGCCCGGTGCCTGGGCCAGCGCCTGGGCATTCGCCGCCAGGGCCAAGGCCAGGCCCGCGATCACGAGGGCAGGGCGAGGATCGTCCATGTTGCGCTTACCGTGCGTGCACCGGCACGCGGCGCGTCTGGGCGCGCACCGTGAACAGCGCGGCGCCCGGCTCGATCCCGTCCAGCCGCCAGTCTCCTTCCTGGTCGCCAGCACGCAGCAGCCGGATCTGCGCGGGCGAGGAAGCACCCGGCGGTGCGATGGCGAGGAAGGGCACCCCGGCCCGCAGTTCCGTGCCGAGCACCGCGAAGGGTGGCGGCGCCGGCGTGGCATCTCGTGCTGCACCACTTGCGGATGCACGTGTCGGTCGGGCGGCGGCCTGGCGCTCGGCCAACTGCTTTTGCAGGGTGTCGATGCGTGCCGTCAGTGCGGTCACGTCGTCCGCGCGGGCCATGCTGGCCTGTGCCTGCTCGATGCGGGCGATGCGTTCCCCGGTAGCCTGCTTCTCCGCCGAGAACGCCGATTCGGTGACTGGTGCAGGCTGGCGCCGGGCTTCGTCGAGGGCCCCGCGCAGTTGCGCCACGCTGCTTGCCAGGCTCTGCATCTCTGCGTCCCGGTTGGCATTGCGCGTTTCCTGCGCCAGACGGGCAAGCCGCACGGTGTTGGTCACCGTGGCGACGCCCAAGAGGAGCACGGCGGCCCCGACCGCCACCCAGGGCCAGCGCATGCGGGCGCGCCCGCTCGGCGGATGGGAAATCATGGGCGCTCTCTGTGGTGTTCGGTGGCGAGGTCCGCCCGAGGCGGCAACGTGCAGGTGCTGCCAGTGCCCTCGGCGGACGCTTCGGAGGCAAGGTGGAAGCACACTTGTCGGGATACGTCATCGACGTAGAGTCCCCAAGCGCTGCCAGCCATGGTCAGCAGTGCATCGCGCAACGTAAGTGGTCCCAGGTGCATGTGCGCGGCGGGCAGCGGCTGGGCATACAGCTCCGATCTCGCTGCGCCGTCTGTGCACAAACGGTATCCCGAGTGCCGCAGCAGATACTGCAAGCCTTCGCCGACGGTGGTCTGGGGCGATGGCGGGAGCGTGATGTCGACGACCTGCAGGAGCAGGTCGCGTTGGGCGGTCTCGGGCACCAGTTCCACCAGCGTATAGCGGCTCTGGCGAACTACTGGGATAGCGCGGGGGAGCGTCGTATCGGTCGCAGGCATTGGGGCCAATGTAGGCGCCGCTTTATCCTCCGTTGCGGTGACGGTGGCGCAACCGCCCAGCATGGCCAGAGTGAGTGCGCCAGCAATGGCCATGGCATGACTGCGGTCGAATTCGGACAGAGAGATCGCCTGCATTTGGAACATCTCGAACAACTGGGTTGTCGTGACGATCCATCTGATCGGCGCTCGCGTCAGTCATCAATCCGAAGTCCGCACCTGCGCTTTGATTGTGCTGCCTTCTCCAAGCCTGCGAGTTTCAAAAGCTGCGCGAGCAGCTCAGCGTGGGGTGGATCGGCGCAAGGCGATCACGCGAAACTGGCTCTGATTGCCATAGCGCGCGCCTTTCTTCTCTAGCTCGGCGCATAACCTATCGTCGCCGCAGGGCACGAGATTGGCGCGCGCAACACGATCCAGATAGTCGATTTCTGCCCGGCGCTGCGCCGCTTCCGCGATGACCGCCTTCGTGCTGTACGCAGCGTAGCCTGCGACGATCACACTCAGGACACCCGACAGCAGCAGGGCAATCGATGCGATCCACATGCGCCGCGTTGTCGTTGTCTCCAGGGAGTGCTGTGCGTGTGCGTAACGCTGGGTCGCCTGCTGGACCGTCTGCTCCGCAGTTGCCATCGTCTTGTTGAATCGCTCGGCCGCCGGTTCCAGCGTTTGCGTCAGCGCCTGTTGGCTCAATTGCGTCAGCCGGGGAAGTGCGTTTTCCACCACGCCAGTGACGCGCTGATCGGCGTGTTTGACGGCAATCTGCAGAAGCTGCAGCTGCTCCCGGACCAGATCTTCCAAGGCGTGCTCGCGCTGCTGCAGCGTCCCGATCACCGCCGCCATGGCGTGGATCGATTCTTTTAGCATGCGTTCCGACCCGTTGGCATCGGGTAGTGCGGAGGTGTTCTGCATGTCCATAGTGTTCTCTCGATGATCCAACTTGCTGCACGTGTTCCGGCTATCCACCACCACCGCCGCCGCCCCCACCACCGCCATCTCCGCCACCACCACCGTCACCCTGCGGACCTTGCATCGCCGGTCCGTTGGCGAACTGCGGCAGTGTCATCACCATCACCGGGCCACGGCTGGTCTGCACCTCTGTCGAGACGTCCATGTTCAGTGCCTGGCGCGTACTTGCCTGCTCCTGGGCTTCCTGCATCGCCTGGGCATCCAGAAATTCATGCCCTTGTTTGGCAAGGGCCTGGCTGTAGGGACTGTTGGCGACCCGTTTCAAGGCCTGTTCGATCGCCAGTTCGTTCTTGCAGTCGATGGCGTACAGCAACTCGTCCACATCCGGATCGCCGGTGATGTTTTTACGTTGGGGCTGAGGCCGCTCTTCCTGCTCGCCAGCAGCAAGAGACTGTGGCGCGGCGTCTGCCGGCGGGGCGCGTGGTGGTCTCAGTCCAGAGGGGCCATCCGGATCGTACCCATCACGCAATTCCAACTCAGTAAACGGCCGCTCACCACGGTCCACGCGGGCCTGCCGCGCTTCTGCGACGCGGTTTTCCGTTTCGAGATCCTGTTCGAGTTGGATGCGCAGCTCACGCATGGAGCGCTCTATTTCCTCCCAGGAGTTCGGATCGGCGGGCACAGCGGCAGGACGGTCGTGCTCGTCTGCCAGGGACGCGGAAAGCGGCTCGCGCGCATGGGCCGCGCCCTCGGGTGCGTCGGCGGAGCCGCCAGCGGTCGGCATGTCCAGCGATGGCCCTGTCGCTTGCGCGAGGTGCGCGGACACTGGCAACGCTGCCGAGGGATCTGGTGCTTCCAGTGCTTGTGGCGTGCGCGCCTGTTGCTCGTCGCGCTGTTCTGCGGCGACCGGCGTGGTGAGCGATGGCGCGGAAGGCACGGTCGCCGCCTGGGCCAGGTACGCGTCCGCCGGCTGCTCTGGCTGCTGGGCAGGTGCATCTTGCTGCGCATCCGAGGCTTGCGCCGTCATCGGCCGTTGGCCGCCGTGCAGGTCCGCAACCTGCTGCTGGACTTCCTGCGTGTGCTCTTCTTGCGTTTGTCGGCTTTGCGTCCGCTGCTGCGCTACGTCGGATGCATGTGCTTGCGCAGGCTCTGCCAGCTGCTCCTGGCGCCGTTGGGCGACGTCATCCGGGGTATACCGCTGTTCGGGCTGGCGCGGCGATGTGTCTTGTGCGTGGAGCGACGACGGCTCGCGAGAGACGGCTTCCTGTGCCGGCTCCTGCTCGCGTTGTGGAGTCGTTTGGGCGTGCAGCGACTGTTGCTCGGGATGTTGCACAGCCTGCGCTTGAAGGCGTTCCTGCTGGCTCTGCTGGTCGTCCTGGGCCTGGCGTGTTTCCTGCTCGCGCTGCTGCGTCTCCTGGGCCTGCTGCCGCATTTGTTCGCGCTGCTCGGTCTCGTGCGCCTGCTCCTGGACTTGTTCGCGTTCCTGGGCAGCCTGTGTCTGGCGTTCTTGCTGCTCCAGCTGTTGCGACTCTTGCTGGCGAAGCTCCTGCAATGCATGCGCCTGTAGCGCCTGAGCATCCTGTGCCCGGTCTTCGTGCGAGGTCTGCTCCTGCAGCGTGTGCGCGCGTGCCTGCGCCAGCTGCTGGTCTTGCGCTTGCCGGTCCTGCTGCTGCCGTTCCTGACGCTCCTGCGCGGCGCTGGCCGCCTGGCCCCGCGCCTGCACGTCGAGGGCATGCTGGTTGGAGGGGGCGGAAGACGACGTGTCCGCATCTGCGGATCCGTCCGATGAGCGAGGCGCAGAGGCCAGCTGCTGTATCGGCAGGGCCGGGTTCTGCCGCGCCTGTACCTCCTGCAGTGCCTGGCGGATGTCCTCGGTGCTGGTGACTGCTGCAATACGCTCTACGCCATCGGGGCCGCGTTGCAGATGCGCAATCGGGCTATCGGCGCCGAAGCTTCCACCAGGGCCGCGCTGCAACTGCATCGCGCCATCGCCCGCAAGTCCCTCTGCCTCGCGGGTGCGCTGCGTCGCCAGTTCGATCGCTTCACGCCATTGCGGCTGCAACTCGGTGCCGACGATGCGATAGCGGTAGAGCGTCTGCTCGCCCTGTACGTCCTGCGGAGACTGCCGGATGGCGGTAATGGCCTGCGCCTGCTCGGCAAGTGCCGGTTGCAGCATCGCGCGCGTAGCCTCCAGTTCCAGCACGCGGTTGCCATCGGGTGGGGCGCCGTTGCTGGTCCACTGGCCTTCGATGTCACGGAAGTAGCGCTGGCCGTTCGAGGCGGTCAAGGCATCTGGATCGGGCAGCGCCTGCTGCACCGCTGGCGACATCGGCAGGCCATCGGCCGCCCAGCCGCTGCGGTGGTGCGCCAGTTCGTAGCGCGCGGCAATGGCGCCGGGACTGTTGGCGATGTTGCGGGCGATGACGTCCTGCGCCTGCGCGTCCAGTTCGGCTTTGCGGTGCGGCAAGGCGGTTTCCTGCACGTAGCTGCCGCGATCATTGGCGCCAGAGATCTCGGCCTTGACCAGCCGATGCCACTGACCGTCCGCTGCATCGCGTCGCCAGTCGGCGCTGCTCAGGCTGGGGCGGTCAGTGGCATTGGCCGGCTGGCGATACGGATCCTGCGGAGCGGGCGCATCCTTCAAGGCCAACGCGGCAGCGGCGTTGGTGGCCTGGTAATTGAGTTCACGTGCCTTCTCGTAGCTGGCAACGATGGGAGTGGCGGTGGGGTTGTCTACCCCGTCGTTGGTGGTGTCGGCCTTGCCCTCGCGCGCCCAGGCGGTGCCGTTGAACGACCACTGCGTGCCCTCGCGATCGGTCTGGGTGTAGATGGCGCGGTTGTCGAGCAAGGCGGCGGCCTTCTCACCAGCGGCACTCAAGAAATACGCATCGGCCGCGATCAGCACCATCGGCCCGGCGCCCGAGCTCCCCAGCGCGTAGGCAGCGGCGGTACCGCCGGCCCAGCCACCGACATTGCGGCCGGCAAAGTGCTCAAGCTCCGATTGCGCGGCGAGCGGGTTGTCCTGGCCGAGCAAGCGTGTGGCGCGTTGGCCGGTCATCACCGTGTCGGCGGCGGTGGCGAGCAGGCCGGCGGTGCGCAGTGCCTGGCCTGCAGATAGGTCGCCGGCCAGTAGCTCTGCGGTGGCGAAGCCGCGTTGCGAGCGCGGGGCAACTGTGGAATGCGGATCCAACGCGGTGGAGCTGGATGCCATTGGCACCGTGCGTGGGGGCTGCGCTACGGCCGCGTTGCTGGCAAATGCTTGACTGACCTGATCGGCGCCCTGCGCTGAAAGCGTCAGGCGTCCACCTGCCTGCGCCTGCTCGATCGATTCCCCCAACAACTGCCGACCGATTGACGCATCGCCTTTGACTGTCTTGAAGCCCGGTTGATCGATCGCGTGAAGACTGTGGATGAGATTGGGTTCGGACTTGAGTACCGCAGGCCAACGTGCTTCCGGACCCGTCAGCTTGATGGCTTCATCGATCTTCGGCGCATGGGTTTGCTGGTAAGCCGGCAGTTTGTCGAAGAAGCTTTTGTTGAACTGGTTGGCCTGCTCCGCCGTCATTCCGATGGGCGTGTTGGTCAGCAGATCGTTGTTCACCATGGCCACTTTCAACGTGGCGCAAAGCCTGTCCACGTCCTTGGAAATCCTCGTGGCCGCGGCGCGATCTCCGACCAGGGCCGCTTGGCCGTCAGGGCTATCCTGAAGAAAAGTCAGTTCTTGTTTCAGTCCATCGGAATACTGGCCGAGGGGTCCCCCATTGTGAGGAGAGACGTCAAGCTGCAGCGCCAGTTGCTTGTTCGCCGGAAGGTTCAGCAGATTGGCGTCGCCATCCAGATTGAAAAGTCCTAAATTGGAGAGCTTTCTGAGTAGAACGCTGTCGCGGAGCGCCTGCTGCTCAATAAGGTGGTGTCCCTGAAAAACCGGCTTGTCATTCTTGGCCACGGTCCGAAATTCCGAGTTGGCACATCACAGGGAGTGCAAGCCACTAGAAATCGGCGGCGTCCTTCCACCACAGGCCATTGGAGCTAGGTTTCACTCCAATACCTGCGCTCCGTATCGCCTCATACATGGTTCGATCACAGACCACGCTGGAGAGCTTCTCTCCCATCCTGAACACATGGGCATTCCCAATCAATTCCTCCTTGAAAGATAGTTTCGCGCCTCCCGAAAAGGTAATGATCTCCACGTCTTGGTTCGCAGCGTGGTCCCGGGCGATTCGCGTCTGAAATTCAGAGTTGGATTTGTCCAGTGCAAAAATGGTCCGAACCACATCGCACAGATAGTGCTGTGGTCCCTTCGAGCCATCTGGCAATGTGTAATGGCAAGGGACAAATGCGAAGCCCTCGGCGTCCACTGACTCGAAAGCGCGCTTGAGTCGCTCCGAAACCAACCAATAGCCACTGAATCCCCCTTCGAGATCTCGAGGGCGCCTTTTTGAATTGCGCTCGTGAGCCAGAACCGGTGTTTCCGCGAGAGTAGGAAATCCGCCTTCCACTGGCCGAATGATCAGGCGTGGAGGTGTCAGAAGGGCTTCTTCGTTGGAGATTTCAACGTCGGTTCCAGGACCTCCGCCGCGGATGTCCGGATCGAGGAGGTAGAAGCGTCCCTTTTGAGAATTCTGATTGCTATTCATTGGGTCACTTCAACTGATTTTTGTGCCATTCGATGATTGGTGAAGACTTTTTGGAAGTGAAATATCAAAGCTGCAGTGTTAACCCATTCGACCAGCTTGCCACTAGTCAAGAGGAGCTTCACCACAATCAGGGTGAGTCAGAAATTACTGTATCTTCAAGCCGTACACCCCAGCAATCTCGTAATTTTCCAACTACGTTCGGACAGGGCATCGCGCGACACGCGGTCACAACGCACCAGTCGACTGTTGTATGGCGTCCTCACGCCCGCAGAGACAACATGAACTCTCTCTTGCATATGCTTGGCTTGTTTTCAAGCTTCATTCGACCCTGGCCTTTGTAGTTCCCTGAAATCTTCTATGCGCAATTCAAAGTCTTAGGGCCCGAGGCATGCAGGACACCCGGACTTCGATAGGATGCCAGTTCGGTTGATGGCGCGCAGTAGGGGAAGTCTGACCGTCTCGCTTGCGGCAAGCAGTACCGTGATGTCGTTCTCGGCTATCAAGGTGACGCATCGCGGCGCGTACAGCGCCCGTGGTCTGGACACCAGCTGCTGAGGATATCGATCGTGTTCTTCTCCATCAGAGCCCCGCTTGCGGCGACTCACTTGCAGTACGCCAGGGCCGTCACCCGGTACTTTTCGGTAAAGCTGCGGGGGCTGGGGTTTTCCGTGGCACCGACGCTGGCCAGGTTGAACCCGTTCGGGCAGTGCCTTCGGAGAGCGCTCTCGCAAGGAGGCGCTGTCGTCGCGTCGAACGTGTTGCCAGGCTCGTTGCAGGTGGCGAGGTAGCCGCCATCATCGCGGCTCTTGAACGAGTCCAGCCAACTGTCGAAGCGATGCATGCTTCTGTCCATCGAAGCGCAACCAGCCAAGGCCAGGATCAGTGCGATCAGGATTGCCCGAGCGACGAAGGATTGCGGCAGCATCTGCGTCCACCGTAAGTTTCCGAAAACTAGTGCGCGGCACGCAGCGCACGCGATCGATGCTATGCCGTCACTCGACCTTGAGTGTGAAGTTGGCATTAATCGACCAACTGCCGCCGCTGTTCTCGAAATTCAGTGCCGTCTGGAAGCTGCCCGCAGCCGGGGAGCTCCAGCTCGCGTTCCATGCCCCGTCCGTACTCCTGCTAATCGCGGCGCTGGCGCCGTTGGCGAACTTGAACTCGGAGCCGATGGAGTCATTGGAAAACGAGAACGACGCGTCGCCCACGGTGACCTTGCCCGATCCGCTGAGTTCTCCGCCCGGGGTGAACGAGGCGCTCAACTCGAAGTTCTCCAGGCCAGTTCTGAATCCCACGCGGCCATCCATGGACGTGCCGTTGGTGGAGGCGGAGCCGAAGGCATTGCCTCGCTCGACATTGACCTCGGCGCCGCCGGTCTTCACCCGTCCGTTGAATCTGGTGGTCGAAATCTGCCCCTTGAAAGTCGCTCCGACGACGCGCCCGTTGTCCCTCCACACATCCGCCTTGAACGGGATTTCATCATCGGGAAGGGGTTGGCCGGGTGTCGGGGGACGTGCGTTCGGTGCTGGGTCCTGGTTGGACGTGGCTGCAAGAGTGCGGGAAGAGATCATCCTGTTCTCCAGATCGTTCTACACGGTGGAAAGTGTCGGACATGGCTCGTCCGCCGTCGTAACGGCTGGTAAGCGCGCTTGGCTGGTGCATCGGAAAAAAAACGGCTCCCGAAGGAGCCGCCAAGGGTCGTCACAGGATCAATGCACCAGCTGCCGTGCGAGTGCCACTTCCACCGAATCGCCATCCTGGTTCAGCACGTCGAGCCCGGATTCCGGGATGTCGCCCGAGGTGCTCTGGGCCACCATGATCTTCTTGGCCATCAGTTCCAGGCAGGTCATCTGCGAGGTGGCACCGTAGCCCAGGTAGATCACGCGCACCGGCTGCTTCTGGCCGATGCGCCAGGAGCGGCGTGCGGCCTGTTGCAGCGAATACACGTTGTAGCCCGATTGCAGGAAGACGATCGTCGGAAACTCCAGCAGATCCAGTCCGGTCTTCACCAGCTCCGGATTGGTGATGAGCACGTCGATGCCACGGTCCAGCTGCTCGGCGATCCAGTCCTCGCGGCGGGAGGCTTCCACGCTTGCGCGCAGCACCGCCACCTTGAGGCCTTCCATCTCCAGCAGCCGCTTGAGCCGCGCCGTCGTGTCGCGCGTGCCGGTGTACACCGTGTAGACCAGCGTCTTGCGGCCCAGTGCCTTCTCCTGCCGGCAGATCTCGACCAGTTCCCGTTCCTTGGGCATGGCGTCCAGTTCGTGGAACTGGGCCGGCACGAACGCCAGCGTGTCGCGCGTGCGGGGATGCACCACCGTCTCCGACCGGAAACACGTGTCCGGCCAAGCCAGCAGCACGTTGAGGACCACACCCAGCAGCGTCGTGTCGCGGCGTGCCAGCGCCTGCCGCAACTCCGCAGTGAGACGGCCTGCCAGGTTCTGGTAGGCCGATGCCTGCGCCGGCTCCATCGCCACTTCGCGGAACTCTTCGTCGTAGGGCGGCAGCACGTCGCCGCCGATGTCCTTCAACTTGAGGAACACCGTGAACGGCAGCACGCAGCGCAGCACACCCTTCGGCCCGAAACCCGGTGCCTTGACCGTGCGCACCGACACCTTGGAACCCTTGGCCGTCTTGTGCGAAGTGCCGGTGCTCTCGGAATAGATGTCCTTGAGCACACCGTGGTCGCGCATGAATGCCATCGCGGCCGAGGTCATCGAGCCGCTTTTCGAGGGCCGGTAGCCGTCTTCGATCATCCGCCCGGGAAGGGCACGGAACAGCAGATAGAACAGGTCGTCGCCATAGCCACCCATCAGCGTGCCGGTCAAATTCAGCGTCTTTCGCGCCTTCGCCGCCAGCACGCCCATCGCCTGGCCCTGGGCCGAGCCGCCGTTCTTGTACTCGTGCGCCTCGTCGGCGATGAGCAGGTCGAACGTGCCTTGCGGCAGGTAGCGTTTGATGAACTCGGACGGCTGGTAGCCGCCCTCGCCGAAGCCGAACTCCATGTTCGCCATCGCGCGCTCCATGCGGTGCGCCTGGCGGTCCGAGAAGACCAGCTCGCCGCGGTCATCCATCAGGTTGATGAACTCGTGGATGTTGTCGCCGAGCATGGAGGCGAGAAAGCCGTCGCCGAACGTGCGCATCAGCCGCTGCGCGGTGACCTGTCCGATGGTGGGAATGCGCTGCAGCGCCTTGAGCACCGCGCTGGACTGATCGGTGGCCGACAGGCTGCGCGGGCGCATCAGCGTCCACAGGGGAGAGCGGCATCCGCCGCAGGTGCGGCGGGTTTCCTCCGCATCGAGTTCAGCGGTGCCGATGGGCTCGCCGTCCTCGTCGGTGATGACGGTGCCGCAATGCGGGCACGTGCCGACGTCGCCGTGGCGGGTGCGCCGCACCGCGAAGGCGGGGTTCCAGTGAAAGCCCAACCGCATGCGCACGCGCCCGAGCACAAAGAACTCCTGCGCGTGCGCGGGGACCTGCAGCTGCTCGCGCAGCTTGAGCAACTTGACCAGTGTGTCCGGGCCGTTGAGCACCCAGACCTTGGCGCCAGCGACCGTCTGCTGGATTTCGCGGCGCCACTTGTAGACCAGGTGGGGCGGGGAGAGCACCAGCGTGCGGCGGTAGCCTTCGGCGTGCAGCACGGCCGCGGTGGCGATGCCGACCGTGGTCTTGCCGCAGCCCATCTCGCCGTTGACGAACGCGGCGCGTTCGCCGCGGTTGACGAGCAACTCGGTGACCGCGTGCACGACGTCGGCCTGCGCGGGGAAGAGCCGGCGCTTGAGGCTGGAGAGCACCGATTGCCGGTGCATGCGCACCTGGCCGGTGTAGACCGGCGGGTTCGCATCGTTGAGAGCCTCCAGCAATTCGTCGCCGAACTCCGAGACGAAGTCCGCGAGGGCGATGGTGAGCAGGGACGATGCGTCGTCCAGCAGTTCGCCCTGCACGGGCGCCGCATCGTTGGAATCGAGATCGAGGGACATGGTGATGCTCCAAAGAAAAAGGGGCATGCACCCGCCCCGAGGGGCAGGTGGCATGCCCCAGGGATGGGAAGAGCGACGGCGGGCCGTCAGGAAAGCGAGATCAGATCTCGGACGGCAGCACGACGTGGGTCGCGCTGCGGTCCGGCAGCGTGAAAACGTGGAGATTCAATTCGCGGGTGACGACATAGAACGAGCCCAGGCGTTCGCCTGCGGGCAGCGCGGCGTGGTTCGCGTGCCAGTCCTCATCGGAGACATCGCCCCAGTCACCGCGCATGTGGCGTTGGACATAGGGCAGGGGGTCCAGCCGGCCCTCGCGGACCAGCCGGTAGACCCCTTCGCTGTAGACCAGTGCGCCGATGGGAAACAACTGGTTTTGGCGCTGCGCGGTGCGGTGAGAAGACGACATGGAATGCTCCTTTCAAAAGCGGAGCACGCCCGGCCCGGGGCCGCGACGTGCCCCATGCGCTGGATGAAAAAAAGCGGAACCGCTCAGCGGGGATCCGGTTCCTCCGGCAGCCGCACGACCGTGCGGTGGCGCGCCTCGTCGGTGAGGACGAACAACGCCAGCCGGGGCGTGATGCGGTACTGCGATCGCAGGACGCCGCCTGCCTGGAGCGCGCCTTCGTTGGCGCGGCGCTGGGCTTCATCGACCTCGCCCCAGTCGCCGCGCAGATGGCGCTGCACATAGGGCAGGGGATCGAGGAGGCCCTTGCTGTCCAGCCAATGCACCTGCTCGCTCAGCTGGAGCTGGCACACGGAGAACAGCGGGGACGGCACGGATGCACGCCGCTGGCGTGCGAAGAGACCTTGCAGCATGGAATGGCTCCTTGGGTTGGAAAGAGGCGGCGAGGCCGCCGATGGGATCGAACGTCAGCGGATGGTCAACACCTCGCCCCGAGTCGGGGAGGACGGCGTCATGTCCCACGCGCGGATGACCGGCACGAACTTGTCGGTGAGGATGCGGGTCTCGGCGACGGAGCCGTCGTCCCGCTCGGTGTATTGCCTGGCGAGCGTTTTCTCCTTGTGCGTGTCGCCCTTGACGGCCAATACGCGGCCGGTCTTGGAGGTGACCACGCCGGAGATCGCACCGGCTGCGAGCGCCAAGGCGAGATGCCAGGAGGACAAGGCCCGCGCCGGTGGGCGCAAGGCCTGCTGGGCGGCGCCCAGGTGCGTCTGTATCGAAGGCCACAGCCCTTGCAGCCGGCCGACTTCATCGGCGAACTGCGCCGGCTCCATCGTCACGCGGTAGAAATGCTCCGGCGGCGCCGGGCTGGCAGGCACGGTGTACGGCAGGAACGGCCATTCGGTCGGCAATGCGTCGGCTTCCACGTCGCCATGCCCGACCTGCAGCAGCAGGCCGCGCGCGGCTTTCGCTTCGTCCGACGCCTGGTCACGTTGTCGGACCCGGCGACCGAAGACCACCACCTGGCGGAACTGCGTCTCCACCGCCCGGTAGACCCGCAGGCCATCGAAGTGGCGCGTGAGCCATCCGACCAGTTCGGCATCGAGCACGTAGCTGGGCACGATGAAGACGAGCATGCCGCCGTACTGCAGCAGCGGCAGGCAGCGCTGGTAGAAGAGCTTTTCCAGCCGCGCACGGCCTTGGCCCTGGTAGCCGACGTTGCCGTTGGCGTCCCGGGACAGGTCGCCGTAGGGCGGATTGAGCCAGAGCAGGCCGAAGGCCTGGCGGGAGATCATCGTGTCCATCAGGTCGCCGTGCAGGCAGTGGTCCACCAGCGAACGCGCGTGGGACGCGCGTTCGCCGTCGTATTCGACGGCATACGCGGTGACCTGCTCGCGCCCGAGGGCGTGGGCCGCCTCGGCGATCGCCACGCCTTCGCCGGCGCAGGGATCGAGGATGCACATCGGACCGCTGGCTGGCGCGAGGGCGGACAGCACCCGCTCCAGCGTCGGTTCGTCGGTCGGGAAGTAGCCCGCCTTGATGAAATTGCGCGCGAGGCGCGGAAACATGAGTGCCATGGAATGCTCCTGTTGCGGTGAGAAAAAAGGAGGAAGGGCCTGCTTTGCAGGCCCATCGAGGGCGTCAGGCGCGTCGCCGAAGCGGCTCTGCCGGGAGGGCGTCTTGCGCGCAGGCGCGGAGAACGTCGCGGCGGATCAATTCGCCGAGTGCTTGGGTGAGCACGGGCACGTCCAGGGCCAGCCGATGGCCTTCGAGCGGCCCGAGGGCCAGCGGAAGGCGGCTCAGCATCGCGTGGGTGGACAGCAGCTCCAGCACGGTGTCGCGCCAGTGGTCGAGCAGGGGCAGCGGACAGGTCTGCCGCACCAGCGTCCACAACCGTTCGGTGGACGCGGCGTCGGCCTTGGGGATCAGGGCGAGCGCGCTGGCGTTCGCTTTATCGGGCTGCACGCAGCGGCGATCGAACAGCCACAGGTGGACCATGGAGCCGAACAGGGTGCGGCGGAAGGCGCGGGTCGTGCGCTTTTCCAATTGCTCGACGTTGCCGACGAACACGGGAATCGAAGCGCCCTCGCCGGTGACCAAGTGGAACTGGTCCAGGCCCTGTGCATCGCCTGGCAATGTCAGGCGCGCCAGAAACTCCTGGATGGCGGTGTCGCGCGCCCAGACGGACAGGAAGACGAGTTCGCCCTGTGCGCCGCAGACGCAGGCATCGGCCATCAGGTCGGCGCATTCGTCGATGCGGTAGAGGGGCGGGTTGGACGAAGGGTTTGCGGGCATGGTGGTGTCCTCGGATGACGGGAACAGCACCGCCCGCCGGGGCAAGTACTGCCCCAGGGGGTGGAAAAAAGCCGCTCAGTCCGGCGTGAACTGCCGGGTGTGCGGGTTGAAGTGAAGCGCCTGGTCTGCCGAGGTGATCGGCGTGAAACCCTCCAGGTAGATGTGGTGGAGGTACTGGTCGCGGTAGGTCAGTGCCCGTCGCGCCTGTTCTTCGGAGAGACCGCTGCGGATGAAGGTCTGCTGCATTTCCTCGTCGCTGGACACTTCGTCGTTGGACAAACTTCCTTCAACGAGTGCCAGCAGCGAGGGCGAAAGCGCCGCCAGGATCGGGTCCATGTCGGCTCCTTCGCTCAAGCGGTCAGCGACGCGGCGGGTGCAGTGGCCATCTTGGGCGTGCGACGCCGCGCGTGGTAGGCGCGAACGCCTGCACGCCAGTCGGCGCACCGCTCTGGCGCGAGGTCGAGGTAGGAGAGCGGGCACGAGTAGTAGTACGGGTGCATGGACTCGTCCAGGGGCTTGTGGCCCCATTGGTCGCCGCTGCGCTTCAGCAGATCGCAACGGATGGTGCGCAGGGACTGGCCCGGTGCGAGATCACGATGCACGCCTTCGGCCTTGGCGGTCATTTCGGCGACGGACCAGAGGACATTGCCGCGCAGCGCGTGGGCGATGACCTTCACGCTGGCGCGCTCGGTCTCCTGCGGCGCGATCAATTGCGCGATCAGTTCAGACCGCGATTGGGGAGAGAAATACCAGCCCATGAGAGGCCTCCTGAGATAGAAGAGCCGGAGGTCTCCCCCGCGGGGAAGAACCCCGGCGGGTGGTGAAAACGCCGCGTGTGTGGCGATGGAGCGAAGGGCCAGTCTTCAGTACGAACCGCAACCGGCGGGACAGCAACCCAGTTCGATGCCGTGCGAGCAATAGCCGTTATCCGCATTCCAGTCCTGGGATTCCTGCCGTTCGGCAGGTGTTGCGTAGTCCCATTCCCGTGCGATTTTCAGAGCCTGTGCACGCTGGTCTTCGGGCAATCGACCGGCTTGCGCATCGATCGCCGAACTGAAGCGTTCGACGTAGTAGTCGTGAGACAGGCCGCAACCCTTGTTGGCTTGTGCGGCGAGTGCCTCGCAGACCGTGCGCCACGCGGGTTCATCGAACGCGTCGGCCGTGTGATCAATGGGATGTGAGTGAGTACTGCAGTCGATCGTTGACATGGTGAAGAACTCCAGAAAGAGGCCAGAGCCCCCCTTCCGCGCGGGAAGGCGCTCCAGCGGGTGGATGAATCACCGCGGATGCGGTGCAGAGACTTACGCCGCCTGGGGTTCCGGCTGGCGTTTCCATTCCTGTGACCTGAAATCCAGTGCATAGCCCAGCGCGCCCAGGCGTGCGATCTGCATGCGCAGCGTGCGACGGTCGATGGTCGAGTCCAGCTTGACGAACTCGCCCAGGGGCCACAGCACACCGAACAACGCAGCGTCCTCGCTGTCGGCACCACAGGACTCGGTGGCATCAGCCGCGGCAGCAGATGGCGCTTCCACGCCGAACGGCGTGGTATCGATCAGCGGATCTTTCGATGTCCGCACGGGCGCGGGCTTTGACGCGGGACTTGGCTCGGGGACCGGTGCCGGTGTGGCCGTGGCCGGTGCACCCAGGTCCTCGTCCAGCGGATCGACGTCCTGCGGCGCAAAGCTGCGGACTTCGTCGCGGCTCAACTGGTCCAGGCCCGAGAGGGTCATCCCGTCGAGGTTGGCCCGGATTTCGAAGCGCATGCCGCCGGCGGTGGGATACGCCTTGGGATAGATGTAGCGGATGGCGAAGCTCCCTTCGTACTTGCCTTCGGGGTACTGCTCCAGTTCCGCGTCCTTCACGGCGAACTCGCCAATCGGCGTGACGAGCCGACCGACGTTGAACGGGCCGTTGCGGCCACGGATGGTGCGCAGCGTCAGCTGGCCGGTAACGATGTGGGGTGTCGTGGACAACGGCGGTTGGTTGGTGGCCACCATGGGATGTCTCCTCGGAAAAAGTGATGGGCGCCGGAGGGCGCCCGTTCAAAGCGGAAGAAGCGGACTCGCCCGCGAGGGGCGAGGTCCGTGCGGCGCTAGGCCTTGAGTTGGCGCAGGCCATCGGCCAGCATCCACAGCGCGCGGTTCAGGCGCAGGTTCTGATCGATGCCTTGCACTTCGCGCGTGCGCTGGCGGCGGCCATTGGCCGTTCGCGCGGACAGACCGCCCTTGACCAGGTTTTCCTGGACCCGGTTGAAGACGGACCACAGGTCTGGCCGCCGATCGTCGAAGCGGCGCGCCGAGAGCAACTGACTCTCCGCGACTGGTAGAGGCTTGTCCGGATCGTCGTACTTGAGCGCCAGTGCGGAGCGCGCGAACACCTGCGCCTCGCCCTCGTTGAGGGTGAGGGCGCTCATGGCGTCGCGGGATTCCCGCACGGTCTCGAAGCCGTCGAGTACCTTGAAGGCGCCTTCGATCACCTGGCCCGACACGTCGCCCTTGTGGGGCACGCGGATGTCGGCGGCGGTGTCGCCGCAGACCAGGCCGTTGTGGCAGACGAATCGGTACATGCCGGCGAGCATCTGGTAGCTGCTGGTGCCGTCGTGGCTGTTGACGAGGATGATCTCTTGGGCCTCGGCGCCGTTGATCTGGCTCGCATGGCGCAGGCGGATAAGGTGCTTGGTGAACTCGCGCCGATCCTCGTTGCGGACGCGCGTCTGGCACACCATGAAAGGCTCGAAACCTTCGGCACGGAGTTTGGAGAGCACGGTCGCGGTCGGAATATAGGCGTATCGGTGGGACCGGCTGCCGTGGGGTTCATCGGCGAAGATGGAGGGCGCAACGGTGCGGATCTGGTCGTCCGACAGCGGACGGTCCGCGCGCAGCACGGGGGAGTGGTGCGAAAAGCGGGTGGCAAGAGACATGTCCGTTCTCCTTGAACAATGCAGCAGCCTGCCGGCCGGTGGACGGCCTCGCGGGATGCGTAGGAAGGAAATTGCGAACGCATGCACCTCCGGGGAAGGAGGTGCATGGGCTGCGGGGAGGAACGGCAGGGCCCCGGCGATGGGACCCTGTCGGTTCAGTACGAGGCAGCCAGGGCCGACTCGTGTTCTTCGGTCTCGCGCTCGGCGGACTCGGACGGCGGGACGCCGGCTTCATCGTCGGCAGGGCCGGCGGCGTCGCAGGCGCTGTCGTCCTGCGCCACTGGCGCCTCGGTGGTCGCGGGGACCTCGGGATAGACCTTCTGGCCGTCGATCTTGATCATGCCGACGTGGATCAGCTTGGACTCCAGGCTCGCAGCCGCTTCGCCCGCATGCTCGCCCCGGGTGCGGATGTACGGATCGATCTTCATGTCGTTCAGACGGAAGGCGATCAGTACCTTGCGCTCGGCCTCGATGGCCTGCACGCAACGCCGCACCAGGTGCTGGGCATCGTCGGTTTCGACGATCGCGTCGATGTAGCGGTATTCCGGTTCATCGACGGGACCCGCCAACGCGGCAATGGAGCACGAAAGAAACGCATCGCGGTCCTTCGGAGTGACTTCCTTGGGACGGTTGAGGTAACCGATGCCCCGGGTGATCAGTTCGTGCACATCGACCGTTCCCAGTTCGGTGCGCTCGATCGGTTCGGCTTTCAGCAGCCGGCCCTTGATGCTTGCTGCGGGCTCGCCCTTGCGATCACCGCTCGGACGGATGTACGGATCGCCCCACAGGTCGCCGATCCGGAAACGGACCAGCGGACGCTGCCGGGGATCGTCGACACCGATGTAGCGTTCGACCAGCTTCTTGGCCTCGGCACCCGAGACCTTGACATCGAAATACCGGTAGCTCGGATCCTTCGCAGGACCGACCAGCGCGGCGATCGTGCACGCCAAGAAGGGCTGTGCACGCCGCCCCCCTTTGACGGGAACTTCGCGGGCCCGCTGCACATAGCCGATGCCCGAGGTGTGGAGGTCGAAGTAGGACTTCGTGTGGGATGGGGTGTTCATGGTGGATCTCCATGGGAAGAAAGCGGAGACACACCGACCCCACGCTGCGGGGGAGAGGTGCGTAACCCCGCGGTGGGTTGATAAGGCGATCTGCATCCACCACCGGGCAAGCCGGTGGTCGTTCGCACGAGGGATGCGGTGCGAACTGGTCCGGTCACGCAGCTAATGGCTGCGCGCAACCTCGAAGACCGGAGGTTGCCTGGCATGTCACCGACATCGGTCGGCAGGCATGCGCGAAGCGTCGTGCGTCCTGGGCCGGTGCGCTACTCACAAGGGGTACTGGCATCCGACCGCATTGCCTGTGAGAATCGACCCTGCGGATGAGCCGTGTTTACATTAGTGCGATTCTGGGCAAAGTCTTTTCTGGCGGCAGTAAAGGCCAAAGGTGAAAGCGTTTGCCGTCATTAGGTGAGCGCATACATTTGAAAAGGAGCCTAGTTGAGCACGCCAATCACGCTTTCGATCGGTGACATTGATCTGACATACAACACCGGTCACATGGGCATCGATCATGGTCATCTTTTCCAAGAGATCGATCGAAAGCGTCGGCGTCGCCCTACGATCGACTACAGCTACTTTGAACAGCATCCAGAGGATGATCTCGCACAGATGGAAATGTGCTTGGTCCGACCGCTGATCACCATGTTGCCCAGACTGGAGTTGCTGGGACACACATTGGATACGGTCAAGGAGGAATACGAGCTAAGAGCCGCAGAGCATCAAGAGCGGAAGATGTACGATGCTGAAGATCCCGGGGCTTGTGACATGCCGCTATTGGGTTTCGATCACTTTCTCGACTTTGTTCGCATGCATGCGATTTGTGACCTGAGCAATGAGCTACCTGACGATGTAGGAGATGCTGATCGAGACGGGAAGTTTGGCCGCTTCTCGAGTGATGCAGTTTCTGCCTTTTTGCCGAAACTTGAGTGGTGGGACGCTGGAAACAGCTACTCGGAACGTAGCCACTTCGGTAGCCTGCTTGATTTTCTTCATCCTTACTCTGTACTGCGGGTGCTTGCGGAGAATCCCGCCAACCTAGAGTTGGATGTCGTCTGGGACTATGGCGCATTTGTCAGCGCTGGCTGGGAAAAGAACGAGCACTTCATCACTGGCGCTCGGAGAGCGCAGACATACTTGATTGCGACTGAAGGCACGTCAGACACACATATCTTAAAGAAAGCGATCGCGCTCTTAAAGCCCGACGTAGAGGACTTTTTCCGGTTCATCGACTTGGCCGAACGCCATCCTTTTCCTGGTACTGGGAATCTGGTCAAATTCGCGGAAGGGTTAGCCAAGATCGACGTTCACAACCGCGTAGTTTTCCTCTTCGACAACGACGCTGAAGGAATAGATGCCTATCGCGCCCTGCAGCGAATGGCACTTCCTGCCAACATGCGCGCGCTCGCTCTGCCGGACCTTCATGAGTTACGGGAATTCCCGGCGCAAGGGCCAGAGGGGGTCATCGCTACCGATATCAACGGTCGTGCTGCTGCCATCGAATGCTATTTGGACTTACGATTGAAAGGGTTCAAGCAGGCCCAGGTCACGTGGACTAACTACAAGGACAAGCTGGGGATCTATCAAGGCTCACTTGATCACAAGGATTCCTATGCCAAGGCGTTCTACGAAGCAACGGCAGAAACTATTGCAGATGGAAGCTACGACGTCAGTAAGCTTCGCATTGCGCTCGACGCCCTTCTTCGTGAGTGCATCCAGTTGGCCAAAAATGTATCCAATCCATCACATGGTGCACGCGGCGCATAGCCATGCAAGAGTACTTGATTGGAGGGGCGACGCGACTCTCAGAACTATCTACCCAAATCGAGCATTGAAATTTACTTGGCAAGTCGGGGCATCGGCCAGCAGTCGAACGCATTGCCGGAAAAGAAAAAAGCCCCCGCTTGGCGGAGGCTGAGGAAGGGGAAAAGGGGGCCGATCAATGGTCGATCGCGGCGGGCGGCACGGTCTGCAGGGACAGGTGGGTCGATGTGGCCGACAGCTCCAGATCGTCTTCGCTGGCCAGAATGCGGGCCAGCACGCCTTGGGACGGATCGAGGTATTCCCCGAAGTCGTCGCCGCCCAGTTCGGCGCGCGCCCGTTCCCACCAGTGATCGAAGGGATCGACATCGGGGTTGCAACCGACCGCATAGGCGATCAGCTTCTGGTGGCCATCGGGTCGTCGCTCGCCGCGCTCGGCGAGCCAGTACACACCCTGGTCCTTGACAAGGATGACACGGCACTTTTGGGCGATCGCTTCGGCCAGCACGGGCCGCAGATCGGTGCCTCGGAATCGAAGGGACATGGTGGACTCCTGAAAAAATGAAGGAAAGCTCCTCGCCGGGCGGGCGAGGAGCGAGGCGGGTGTCATCGCCAGACGGGTGCGATCACGGCACGCGCTTCACGCGGATGCGGCGCCAGCTGCCGTCGTCGATCAGCCCCTCCAGAACCCGGCCGAGGTCGTCGAAGAACACGTCCTCGATGCGATCAATGCATTCGCCACCGCAGTGCAGTTCGATCACGTACTGATCCGCACCGCGGTCGTACAGCACGCGGACGTCGCCGGCGAACTTGCCCGTGGCGACGGTGAAGCCGATGGCAGGCGGCGTCTTGATGATGTTGGCGGGCGTCGGATCCACCCAGGTGAAATCCCGCGCGCCCGCATCGACCAGCATGTGCGTGATGCGACGAAAACCGTCCGGTGCCGGCAACTGCTCCAGCTGTTCGATCAGCGCGGCAAGTTCGGGGCAGCGGGGCTTCGGGATGGGCAACGGTGCAGACGCGGAGCCCAACACCATCGTTTCCACCGAATAGGGCTGTCCGTCAACCGTCCGTTCGATCCGCTTTTCGGGCGTGTCCGCCCGAAGGCCATCGAAGCGGCGCCTGGCATAGGGCTCGACGTGCACCTTGGCACCTTCATCGGGCACTTCGGTCACCAGCGCCCGGTCGAGCACCGCGAACTCGGCGCGACCGGTCTTGACGATGATCGCCTCGTCGGTCTTTGCAATGACCTTGCCGTCGAAAGGCTTCGGATCGACGTGAAAGCCCAGCATCGACACCTTGGGTTCGCCGTCGAAGACCTGGAACTTGAAGCGGTGGACGTTGGAGGGCACGTGGCCGCAAACCAGTGTCGGCATCTGTGCGCGGAGGGCTTGGGTATCCATGGAAGACTCCTTGAGAAATCCAAGGGACTTCCGCCCGCAAGGGAGGAAGATCCCTTGTGGGTTGGTGTGAAAGGACGCACGACGCGTCCGAAGAGGAATGACCTGTGCGGCGAACCGCACCGCAGCCTGGATAGGTCATGGCTGCTGGGGAAATGCCGCCGGCGAATGGGACGAACGGGCTTTCGGGGTCACTGCTCCCCGTCAGTGCAAAGGCCTTCGATCAGATGCCAGACGACACGGCGTTGCAGTTGCCTGCGATGGGCGGCATTGCGGATGCCGGCCAGCAGTCGGTCTGTAAAGCGGCCCTAATCAGGTTGCCGAGCTGCAGCGCATCGCTGGAGGCGCTGTGAAACAGGAGGTCGATCAGGCCACGCTGGTCCAGCGGCTGGATTTGGCGGTAGTAGTCGCCCGAAGGCGGCTACTCGGCCACGGTTAGCCGGGCATCAAGATCAGAAGGGCTCTGCCGCACGCCGCGTGCGATTGCCAGTGGATCGGGGGCGTCGTCGGCGCCGGGTTCGTCCAGAGCGGTGAGTACCGCCCGTGGCGACAGCGAATCCGCCCATTGCTCGTGCACCGTGGGCTGCCAATGGCGGCAGATCGCTTTGGCCTCAGTGTTGCCGAAGAGAAAGCGCGTGGTCTCGTGATCGGCGGCACCTTCGGTGTCGTAGTCCACGACTGCAAATGGCGGCAGCGGCAGGTGCTCCGGCCAGTCCTGGACGAGGATCGCCTGGACGAGGCCGCCTTCGAGAACGATGGCGAAAGAGGAATTTCGGGACATGGTCCACTCCTTGGAAGGAGGTGGAGGGACACCGCCCCCGAAGGAACGGATGTCCCTCGATGGGTTGAGAAGAAATACCTGGGTGGTTCGCTGGTGTCAGCTCCCCATCCGACGTAGGTCAGCACCAGATCAGCGATGACCTAGCGCCGCTGCAGATCGAGGCCGCCCAGGTCGGCGAGGCCCTCGAAACCGCAGCGGCGCAGCATGGCTGCGCCTTCGCGGGCGTTGTAGAAGCTGACCATCGCCGACAGGAACATGCGCTGGCCGCTGCTCAGCACGCCGAGGGCGTCGCCGAGCCGCAGCAAGTTCGGGCGCAGGTCCCACTTGCTGCGGGCGCGCTGCAGGCCTTCGTGCGTGCCATCGCCGAACCACTCGGGTCCAGCGATTTCCACGCCGCGCTTCCAGGCTTGGAAGAACGCATCGGGTGCCGCGGCGAAATGCCGTTCCTCACGTTCGATATGTTCGACGACTTCCGGTGGGAGAAGCGGGTGCATGAGATCTCCTTCAATGGATCACGGGGTGGGCAACTGGGACCAGCCACCGCGCTCCAGCGCCTGCTGGGCGGCGGCTTCGCTGCGGAAGTACTCGTTGGACTCGCGCGAGACGGGACCTTCTGCGTCGCGCGTGCCGATGTAGTGGCCGGCGGCGCTGTGCAAGACCTGCAGCGGCAGGTACTTGCCGGCGTATGCGAGGGCGAGGCAGCCGAAACGCGTTGGCTGGGACGAGGTGTCGGCGCTGGTTGGGTGGGACAGGTGGGACAGGTGGGACATGGGCGAACTCCTGGAAGAAGCGAGATCGAGCAATCCCTGACGGGATGGCAGCTCCCGCAGGCAGTGGATGAATCGGCATCGGCGTCACCAGGACGCGTGTCCGCGGACTCGATGCGATGGCGGACGGGCGGATCGCGCGGGAGAAACTCCCGCGGCAGCCTCGGGGACCCTGGCTGCTGGCATGGTGCTGACGGCGTCAGCGACACATGCAGCCAGCTTCGCGCGCGCGCCTGGCCGCCTCGGCCGGAAATCGGAATCCCGCGCCGTCCGGATTGCCGAGGCAAAAAAAAGCCCCGGATCGGAATGCGGGGCCATGGGGAAAGGGAGGGAAAGGGCGGTGAGAAATCAGGCCAGTTGCAGGCGTGCAATGCGGGGATGCTCGCGGTGTTCTGCCTGCCACAGGTCGTAGGCCGCCTGTTCGGCCAAGTATTGTGGTCGAGAACCGAAGGACTGTCCGGTCCGAAGGGCGCCATAGCCCCCGCCCGAAAAGGCGCAAGGAACTTGCGGCCGGTTAGACTTGCTGTGGCTGAGCCGGACAATGTTCCATGAACCAATTCTTCGCTGACCAAATCGACCAACTTGACCTAGCCATCGATCAACTCGCGATTCGCGACAGGAACTTTGATCGATTTGCGCTGATGCTTGTCGACAACGTCGTGGAACTGGTTCTTCACCAGCACGCGAAGGACAAGGTCATGTGGGGCCAGGCTTTCGCATCGAACAAGCAGCCCAAACCGGAATGGAAGACTGCGGTAGCGGCTACAGGTCGGAACTTCGATGCCAAAGTGGCCTACGCCCGAGAAACTCAGATCATCTCTGCGGCAATGGCGGACAGCATCCAGTACCTGCACTCGTTCAGGAATTCTGCTTACCACCAAGGAAGTCGCCACGAGGGCATCTTGCATTCACTTGCGGTGTTTTACTTCAAAGCGGCGTGCGCTTTGCTGGGCGCCTACAAGCCTACTTTCTTCGGTATTTATTCGGGTGACCAGATATCGCACCGGGCAGTGAAGTATCTCGGTAGGCCCGACCTGTTCGATCAGAAGGATGCGTTTGCCAGGGCGTCCGGCCGACTTTCAGAGGTCGCCGACGCGCTTGGTGAGAACCTGATCGAAGACCTGCAGGCCGACATGCTCTCGACAATCGAACAGGCTGACTCTTGGCTCGACTATATCTCGGCAAACGCTCCCGACCGTCCGAGCAGAGATCAGGCGGTTAGACACTGCCAAGCTTGGCCACTTTCTTGGACTGAAGAGGCCAGGGCCTTCGCGAATGCTAATGGGTGTAAGGCATCGAATCTTGGGGGGTATGTGGAATGGCTTGGGCATAACTATAACTGGCAGGTAAAGACGGATCCGATTGCCAGTTGGAAGCGGCGGCATAGCTCATTGAAGAATGAGAGGGGTGCGGACGCAGCGCTCAAGAAATACTGCGACTTTATGAAGCAGACGGAGGCGTTTCGCGAGGCGCTTGAGGAATATATCTCACAGCTGGATGGCTACATTCAAGAGCAGATTGACTATGCCCGCGGGAAATAGGGAGCTCAACAGCGCTGCTGCTGGAGAATGTATTTGCAGTGGGGTCGCTCACTGCTGGACACTCACTGGTTTCGGTGAAATCAGAGTTTTGATCACGGCACAAGCACACCATCACCACCTCACCCAAAGGCGTTCTGGGTGCGCGCATACCCAATGCGCCATCGAGTGTATGGCTGATTCCCCAGACTGGAAGTAGGCACGGGTGTCGGGCCGCGTTTTCCCACTGACGATTGACATAAGCGATCCATCGGTCTTCAGTAATTGCCGTGCTGGCAATGCTCGCGATGACCGCACCGCTACCCTTACACTTCGGCCAGACCGAGCCCCACTATTTCATGTCCGATGCAAAGTCTTCCGGACGCGCCATGCAGACATGCTATTGACCGGCATCTTGCAGGCTGAGATGCCGGTCATATAGCTAGATGCCGCATCGGCGCTGCGTAGGCATCCCCGTGTCGAGCGGCCACATGGCTCTAGGTCGTCATGGCTATCGTTGCGCGGGTACACGACGTGTGCCATCGGAATCCTTGCGTCGCGCAGCGCGGAATCGCCCGGAGGCTTGTCAGGACTCCCCTACCAGGCTACGTCTCAGGCGTGCACCGAGCCAAGCGACGCACGGCACGGCCATCGAATTGCCGATGGCCTTGTAGCGCGGCGCGTCGGCCGCCAGCTTGCCCCGGTAGGGCACCTGCGTGTAGTCGTCGGGCATTCCCTGCAGGCGCTCGCACTCCCTGGGCATCAGCCGGCGCACCCGCCAGTGCAGGCCATGCAAGCCGGCGGTTGGTGCTTCGCAGAGGAAGTGCGCTTCATGGCTAGGTGCTGGCGCGCGTTCACCGCCATCGCCCTCGCTCGTGCGCAGCGACAGCGGTGCAGGCTCGCTTGCGGCGGCGGCACCGTCCCGGCCGCGCAGGGCCATGCTCAACACCATGGGACGGCCCTGGCCGGGCTTGCCGCCGCCGGTGGACAGCGTGCCGGCGATCTGCCCGTGGCCGGACTCCCAGCGCAGCTCGCCGCGGGAGTTTTGTGCGAAGGCGATGGCGGGGACCACGCCGGCATTGGCATGGCTTGAGCGATGCCCACCGGCGCGTAGCGTCGGCGACAGTCCCAGCGCTGCATCGGCACCGCATCCTTGTGCAGTGAAGGCAATGATCGGGACACCCTTGCCGGTGCCATCCTCGCCGCACCCCTTGCCGCCCTTGGCCGTGTCCAGCGTGTGGCTGATGCGTCCGGCCACCGACTGCACGAGAACCGTCTCGGTGCACAGGTCGTGCCGGGGGCCGGCGGCCATGAGGCAGGCCGCGACATCGACAGGCCCCTGGCCGTTGCCGAAGCCGAGCGACACGGTGACTTGGCCGTAGGGCGATTTCAGCCCTGTCGGGCCGCCTGCGCGCGCAGGGCGTGGTCCAGCAGCGCCGGCAGCGTCTTGCCACGGTGCGCAGCCCGGCGAAGGATCCCCGCGCAGGCCTTCGCGCTCAAATAGTATTTCGGCGGGATCGATGTGGTCTCCACCACTTGCCACAAGAAACAAGCGCCTGCGGCGCTGGGCGACGCCGAAATATTGGGCATCGAGCACGCGCCAGGCGATGCGCCGGCGCGGTCCAGACACACAACCTGCGTTCGTCCATCGGGGCCCTGGCGGTTCGAGCGCACGGTCTTCGCCGGCCAGTGCGCCCAGCAGGCAGCCAAAGGCATTGCCGCGGTCGCTGAGGACGCCCGGGACGTTTTCCCAGACGAGCGTGGCTGGCGTGCGGCGGGCACGGGTGCGGACTTGGTCGATGGCATTGGCGATCTCCACGTAGGCCAGGGTGAGGGCGCCGCGCGGATCGGCGAGCCCCTGGCGGGCGCCGGCGACGCTGAAGGACTGGCAGGGCGTGCCGCCCACCAGGATGTCGGGCGCGGCAATGGCGCGGGCGCGGATTCGATGCGCCAGTTGCGTCATGTCGCCGAGGTTCGGCACGCGGGGGTGGCGGTGGGCGAGCACCGCGCTGGCAAACGGATCGGTCTCGGCAAACCATGCCGGCACGAGGCCGAGCGGTTCCCAGGCGAGGCTGACCGCCTCGATGCCGCTGCACACGCTGCCGTACGCCAATGCGGTGTTGGTTGGGGGGTGGGGGTTCATGGGGGTCTCCTGTTCGCAGTGGGGGGAAGTCAGCAGAAAGACGCCGGAGACCGTGGGTCTCCGGCTCGCGAGGAAGCGACCACCCGTGGACTGGCACAGCACGCGGTCGTCGGTGGAACCGTCCGCTGTCTCAGCCTTCACCCGGCCCGTGTCGTGGCTGGGGCCGACAATCCCTGGCACGCATCCGCGCACAAAGGGCACCTGTTGTTTCGCCGGTAGGCGCCGGCATTGACTGCCGTCGACCCAGCGGGTCTCCGGGCGGCTCGCATCGCAAGGCGCCTGGGGACCCGCCGCGCAAACGGGAACACGCGATCAGTTCGTCCCGCTGGCGCGGGCTGGGCAGGAAGGTGCCTTCACGCCGGCCGGTGCACGAACGCCAGTGCCGGCGGGCACACCTTGCAGAAGGCTTGAGCGTGCTGGGTGCCTCGCGGGGGGCGCGAGGACAACGCATCGGCGCGGAGGGCGATGCGATCGGGTAGAGGGGCCTGTCGGGAGGCTAGTGGGAGCGCCCGCGCGGGGTGCGTGCTGTGCCAGCGTTGCCGCTGCTGGCGCGGCGCGTCTTGGCTGGGCCGATGGGGAGCGTGCCCTTGCAGTCGGGATAGCGCGAGCAAGACCAGAACGCCCCGGTCTTGCCGCTGCGCTGGCGCGTCGCCGCGCCACATAGCGGGCAGTGGGGGCCCTGGGGAATGCGGATGGCCAACGTCGCACCGCGGTACTGCTGCACCAGCTGCGCGACCCAGGCGGACTGCTTCTCGACGAACGTGTCCAGGCGCATCTGCCCCGCTTCGATCATGTCCAGCGCCTGCTCCCAGATCGCGGTCGTGCCGGGATCGGCGATCGCCGCCGGCACCGCATCAATGAGCGTCATGGCGGTGTCGGAGGCACGGACCGCGCGTCCTTTCCTGAGCAGGTAGCCGCGGCCGAGCAGGCCGCTGATGATGTTGGCGCGCGTCGCCTCGGTGCCGATGCCGGTCGTTTCCTTGAGCTTTTGCTTCAGGCGCGGGTCCGTGACCAGCTTGGCGACAGTCTTCATCGCCTTGACCAGTTCGCCTTGCGTGTACGGCCTGGGGGGCAGGGTCTTGAGCGATTTCAGATCGAGGGACTCGACCTGGCACGCCGTGCCTTCGCGCAGCACCGGCAAGACCTGGTCGCACGGCCGCGCGTCATCCGTCTCGGCGTCCGCGTCCTCCGGCGGGGAGGGCGGTGCTGCGAAGGCCAGATGCCAGCCCGGCACGGCGACCTGTTTGCCGACCGCCTGCAGTGCCTGGCCGTCGCTGGTGAACTGCGCGGTGGTGCGATCGAATTCGTGGTGGGGAAGGAACTGGGCGAGATAGTGCGCGCGAATCAGCCGGTAGACGGCGAGCTCCTTCTCGCCCATGGCGGACAGGTCGGCCGGCTCCAGTGTGGGAGTGATGCCGGGATGCGCCGTGATTTTGGAGTCGTTCCATGCGCGCGAGCGCTGGGTGGGGTCGAGCTGGGCGATGAGCGGGCGCAGGCTGGGATCGGTCTTGACCAGGCTGTCGAGAACCAGGGGCACCTCGGCGAGCATGCTGTCGGGTAGGTAGCCGGAGTCGGTGCGCGGGTACGTCGTGGCCTTGTGCGTTTCGTAGAGCGCTTGCGCGATGTCGAGGGTTTCTTGCACGTCCAGTCCGAGGCGCCGGGAGCAAACCTCCTGCAGCGTGCTCAAGTCGAACGGCAGCGGTGGTCCCTCGCGCAAGCGCTCGGTGTCGATGCCGACCACCTGGGCCGCGCCCGCGGCGCGGATGTGATCGGCCGCCTGCCGCGCCACCGCGGGCTGCAGGCACCGGCCGGCGTCGTCGGTGCAGCCCGCCGGCGGCGTCCAGCGCGCAATGAACGTCTGTCCGCTGGCGGAGAGCGAGACCTCGATGGACCAGAACGGCACGGGCACGAATGCGGCAATCGCCCGGTCGCGGTCGACCACCAGCTTGAGCGTGGGGGTCTGCACGCGCCCGACGGACAGCACGCCGTCGTAGCCGGCCTGCCGGCCGAGCAGGGTGAACAGGCGACTGAGGTTCATGCCGATCAACCAATCGGCACGGGAGCGCGCGAGCGCGCAGTGGTAGAGCGGCAGCGTCTCGCCCGAAGCCCGCAGGGTGCCCAGCGCCTTGCGGATCGAGGCATCGTTGAGCGCCGACAGCCACAGCCGCTTGATCGGTCCGCGGTAGCCGCAGTAGTCGATCAACTCGCGGGCGATCATCTCGCCCTCTCGGTCCGCATCGGTGGCGATCACCAGTTCGGTGGCCTGTGCCAACAGTTGCCGGACGACTTTGAATTGCGCGGCGGTTTGGGTCTTGACGACCCACTGCCAGTGCTGGGGAAGAATGGGCAGTGTCTCCAGCGCCCAGCGCCGGTACTGCTCGCCGTAGACCTCCGGGGGCGCCGCCTCGATCAGGTGGCCGATGCCCCAGGTGACCTTGATGCCCGGGCCGCCGTAGCAGCCCGCCTCGCGATGGTGTGCGCCCAGGACCTTGGCGATGTCCTTGCCTTGGGACGGCTTCTCGCATAGAACCACGCGCATGATGCCTCCCGAAAGTGCGTGACGGTCACCGAATGTCCATCAGCATTCCCGGCTTGCGCGCGCACCACAGCCAACAACGCGCGCGCCGCGGTCACCGTGTTGCGCCGCCTTCGCGAGGCAGCGCATTCGCAGGTCTCGACCGCGGTGTTGGGTTGTGCATGGGTCAATCGCTGGCGGTGCCCGGCTTCGGGCTGAGCGCCACCGACTCCAGGCGATAGGGCAGGATGCCGACGCTGCGCGCGTTGATTCGGTACGTGGTGCGCGGCTGGTTGTCGCTGTCGGTCCAGTCGTCGCGCTCCTGCCGGCCGCGGACCATCACGCGCATGCCTTTCGAAAAGAGCGTGGCCCAGTGCTCGGCATCGCGGTGCCACCACTCCACCGGCGCCCAGTACCCGCCGCGGTCATCGAACGAGCCGTCCTTGTTGGGAACGGGATTGTCGAAATACACGTTCAGGCGCAGGACGCGGCGCGGCTCGTCGTTGCCGTTCGGGTACTCATCGAACTCGGGGGGCGAGCCGATGTTGCCTTCGCCGCTGAAATACGTGCTCATGGGATCAGTCTCCAGGTGGGTTGAAAGAACTGCATGGCAGGCGCCGATGCAGGTGTCGCGAATCGATCCAACGTCCGGTCGGGCGCAGGTTCCCGCCGTGCCCGTACGTCCTCGTGCAGGCCGCCGCTGCGTTCATGGCGCAGGATTTGCGGTATGCGGGGGCAGGCCGTTGCGGCGCTGATGGCAGGCATGGGCTTGCTCCAGCTTGGTGGCGCAATCGAGGGCCTGGCGGCCCAGCGTGTGCAGCAGGCTCACCTGCATGTTCAGCACCACGCGCTCGACCTCCATCGCGTAGAGGTCGTCAACCAAGCTGTCCGGCGTTGCGGGGTTTTCCATCAGGTCTTGCCATAGCGCCACGCCCATCGCCGAGCGATCGTGGCTGCGCCAGCGCAAAAATCGCGTGCCTGCGCCAGTGGTCTGCTGGGCCAGCTGGACCGGCAGCAGCAGAAACGGATATCGGCTCGCCTGCGCCAGCACGCGCTGCTGCGCCAAGGCGGCGAGATCGTCCCGCAGCGCGTGGCACTCGCTGGCCCAGAGCCTCAAAGGTCCCTTACCTTTAAAAGGCTGTAAAAGGCCTTTTAGAGAGGCTGCCTGTCGCAGATTGCGGAAGTCCGCCTGTTCCAGCGGCACGAAGCGACGGCCTGGCGCGCTGGTGGATGGTGCGTGGTTCATGCCGGCGTGCCCCCGCCATCTTCGCCATCCCGTGTGGCCGATGGGCTGACGTCAGCGGTGCCTGGCACAGGGCGGCCATCGCCCTCGATGGCGAACGTGCCCTCGTCGTCGCCGCCGGCACCACCACCATCAGTGCTGCCGCTGCTGCGCGCGGTCGCCGCCAGTGCCGAGCGCCGGACGATCGGTGGCGCATAGCGCGAGCGGCGCGTGCCTTCGAGCACCTCTTGAGGCAGTTCGCCGAACTTTTCCAACGCTGCGCGGGCTGCAGCATTCTTGGCGGCGAAGTCGTCGCGGGTGCAGCCGGAATAGCGGTACTGCTGCGCCAGCGAGAACAGGCTACGCAGGGCATGGGCACCCTCGTTGAGCCAACGCTCCAGGGTCGAGCGGTCGATGAGCGCCGTATGGTGGGCCAGGATCAGCTTGCGCGCCAGCTCGTCGTAGTCGGCCAGCAGGTACACCGCCATGAAGCCCAGTTGCGCATTGACGAAAAGGGGCAGCCGGATGGGCTGCACGTTGAGGTTGTCGCCCAGCGATAGAGCGGGCGGCACGTCGGCGAGAGCGCTGTCCACCTGCTCGCGCAGTTGCCGCAGGGCGGTGTCGGTCTGCGCGAGCTTCTCCTCGATGCGCAACATCCACCAGTCCGAGTAAGGATCGTCCTGTTCGGCGCCGCGCTTCATCTTGTTCATGACGGCGATGTAGCCGTTGAGGCCGACGATGCCCGGCCGTCCTTCGGCGGCGGCGCGGCCATGCCAGATGCGGGAGGCGTGGTGGGTGTGCAGCGTCAGCGACATCGCGCTGCGCAGCGATCCGAGATTGAGCTGCAGGGCGGGGGGATTGGAGGCTTCGGCCATAGGACAACTCGCTGAGGGATGTACGAGCCGCCAGCGTCGTCGCTGAGAGGGAAGGCTGTCCGTGAACAAAACGCAGCCCATGGCCGCCTGTTTGGTGTTGCTGGCGCCGACCGCGCGCGTGCGAACGCGCCGGGTTCGCCCTGGTGCTTTCGTCGGTGCGAGGTGCCAGGGAAGGCCGCGTGTTCCGCCTATACCCTGGGTCTAGTGCCATGGACCGCCAGGGATGTCTGCTGGCTTCGAAAGGGGCGTGCGTGATGGCTCGTCGGCCTCCCGATCGTCCTGTGCCGAGGGAAGGCAGCGTGTTCGGTTGATACCCGGGGTCTGGTGCTGCCAAGCGCCACGATGTTCTGCGCATTGCTCAGGGGCTTCGCAAGATGGCGCGCAGCCGGTCCAGATGGGCCTGCACCACTTCGCGGCTCGCAGGCTTGGGAGCGGCAGGGGGCGGTGGTGCCGCTGGTGGTGGCGGCGCAGACGCGCCGCCGTCGGTGGCGCCCCTGGCACCGGCCCACGCGTTGAATTCGCCGCGAAGGGCTTTCTGGATGATGCCGAACAGGTAGCCCGCCGGGCTGCGCACCGCGCTGTCCCGGCAGCGCGCCGCCCACTCGTCGACCACCGCCTGGCGCTGCGCCGCCGGCACCTGCTCCAACGCAACCAGCGCACCGGCTTGCTGCTCGTCTTTCAAGCGGAGAAACAGCGCGGGCAGGCGCAGGTCCGTGCGCGCCTGCACCCGCGGTACCGTACGTATTTCTGAGAGAGAACTACTACGTACGGTACGGTCCTGCTTCGGATTCCGAACGGAGGCCTGCGACGCGGGTTGGCGACCGGCTTCGGAATCCGAAGTGGGTGCATCGGCCATCCGAAGGCGGTCGTGCGCGCTGCCTTCGGATTCGTGGGAGGGTGTCTCCTGTGGACAAGTTTCTGTGCCGTGCAAGGCGTCCATCCCGCCACGGGCCATGCGGTCGGCGAGCACTTGCAGCCGCGTGGGCAGCACGCGTCCGTTGAGCAGTGGATCCTCGGCGATTTCCTGCAGCGTGTGCAGGCCGACCTGCTGCACGGCCTTGCTGGCATGCGTGAGGGCCTGACTGACCAAGCCAAGGTAGCCGGCGTCCAGTTGCATCGCCTCAAACGGCGTGAGCGGTTCGTCGTGGAGCACATACAGGTTGCCCAGGATGCGCCCGGTGCGCGGGTCGCGTCGGCGGCGCACCAGGCTCAGCCAACGCGTGAGCCGCAGCAGCGTGAGTGCGCGCGCGACGGTTTCGGTCGAGGCCTTGGGTCCGCAGGGCATGGCCGACAGATAGGGGCGCAACTGCTCATAGGTGGGCAATGCGGTGAGTCCATCGCCTTGCAACTGCAACCGGAATACCTGCCACGCATTGCGCTCCAGCGGCGTGAGCCGCCGGTCCAGGAAGAGCGCGCGGGGGACGCTCTCCTGGCGATTGCCGCTGTAGAGGAACCCGTCCTGCAACGCGGGTGCGGACGGCGCGGCGGGACGGGGTGGCAGGGTTGTATTGGGTGCACCGGCCTGGACCTGCCGCCAGGCGTCATCGAGCACGGCCGAGAGCGGGCGCGGGCCGGCCGGCCGGGGCGTCCCCGACGTCGCCATGGCCCTACACCATTCCTTGCGCGATCCAGCCCTGTATCGCGGCCCAGACAACCGACAGCGGGAGGGCCATGTCCTGGGCCAGGTCCATCCCCACGTCCAGCATCGCCATGTCGTCTTCGAGCGCGACGCCTCGCTCGCGAGCAGCGGCGCGCCAGCGCGCCCACAGGTCGGCATCCTGCGCCTCGCTCAGCACGGGGTGGCGTCCCTTGCGTTTGGGCAGTCCGAGGATCTCGCGGCGCAACGCCACCTCCTGGTGCGACAGGCCGTAGAAGGTGCTGACCATCTCCGTGCTCGCGCCCAGGCGCAGCATGCGGTCCACCGTGGAGATCTCGCGCTCCACGTCCTGCACCTGGCCGAGCAATCGCCGCACGACCTCGCGGTTGACCGTGACCGAGCACCACGACACCGACGCGTTGAGCAGCACGCTCACCAGGTCGGGTCGCTTGAGCGCGGCCAGCTCGGCATCGCCGAAGCCCATGGACCGGGCGCGGCGCAGCTGGCCGTTGCGCAGGTCGTGCAGCGCTTGGGCGATCACGGCCTGGTTGAGCGGGTGGGGTGCGGTCATGGCAGCAGGCCGGTCAGGTGGGCATGGCGTCGGCGCCGGCCTCGACTTCGGCCAGCCGGCGTGCCAACCGCAGCAGGCGAAACAGTTTTACCAGGCCGCTGTCGCTGAGGCGCGGCGCGGTGCCGTGGGGGCGCAGCAGGGGCGTCAGTGCCTCGGCCAGCGTGCAAGGCGCGGCAAGGGCTGCTGGTCCCGCGTAGCCCGCCTCCAGCGCCCGCAGCAGCGCGAGCATGGCGTGGGCCAGGGGCGCCACCGCAGCGGGGTCTTCGTCGCATGCGAATCCCAGGCCGTGGTCGGTGGCGGCGATGCGGTCGGCTGCGCTCCCCTCGGCGGCGATCTCGCGCGCGAACTGCGCGATGTGCACGCGCAGGCGGTCGGGGGTGTCCAGTCCGGGATCGATGTGCCAGACGTCCGAGATGGGATAGAGGCCGCCGGCCTGCACGGGAATCGCCTGCACGACGTTGTCGGCGAAGGAGGGCGATGCTTCGCCGTGGTGGTCGGCCACCAGCTTCTGCAGGGATTGCAGGCGCTCGGTGCTCGCGGCAGGGGAGACGACATGGTCCTGCACGCGCGCCTCCATCGGATCCGGCGTGTCGCGGGGCGAGACGAGGGCGGCATGGTCCGCATCCCGTGCGCCGGCGGCGCGCGGGGTGGGATCGGACGGCGCGCGGGGCGTTGCAGGGGGCGTTTCAGAGCGTATCTCGGGGCGCGTGGAGGCCGCTGCCTGCGATGCAGGCGCTGCCACGCCGCCCGGGCTCGGCGAGGGTGCGGGTACGCTCAGCAGGGCCCGCTGGCGGCTTTCCACACCGGCGATGTCCAGGGCCAGCGTGTCGTAGTCCGCCTCCAGCCACTGCGCCATCTGCCCGATCAATTCGTCCTGCACGCGCTCGTAGGAGAAACCGTCAGGCAGTGCATCGAAGCCCGAGAGCACTTCCTGGAACAGGTTCGCGAATTCCATCGTCGGCGCCTGCGCGATCGCGCGCTGCGCCCAGGCGTGCTCGCCGGCCTTGCGCAGCAGCGACAGCCGCTCCACTTGGTGGCGCCCCAAGCCCGCGTAGAGGAGCGAGGGAATCGCGGGCAGCAGGTACTGCACGGCGTCTCGCATCCGACTGATGTGGGGCTGTGGCACGGGGTAGCCATCGGCCGCCAGGCGCCGCGCCAGCTCCGCCTGCGTCATCGGCTTGCCGCCATTCTCCTGTTCGTAGAGTTCGCGGGCCTTCTCCACGCCGAGCGCACGCTCGATGAAGGTCAGGCTCCCATGCAGTTCGTTCTCGGCCAGATGGCCGGTGAGGGCGACGATTTCCCCTCGGGCGGGCCAGGGCCGGAACAGGCAGGGAATGCGGAAGAACCGTTCGTCCTTGGTCTCGGCCCACAGCTCGCGCAGGATGGCCAGCCGCGTGTTGCCGCCGTTGCGGATGGTGTAGTGGGCCTCGCCGGGCCGGCGCGTGATCGCGGGCGCCGCATCGAGTCCCCGCTCGCGGATGGATGCCTTGATCTCGGCGTAGAGCGGATTGACCGTGACGCGCGGGTTCAGGTCGTACGGGCGCAACTGGTCCAGCGTCACCACCATCGGCGTGTCGGCGATGGGGTCGGTCAGCTCCGAAGTGGCCGGTCCCGTGCGATGAAACGCCTGTGCCAGCAAATGGTCGGCAAGGCCTGAGTCCTGGCGGGTGGCCATCACGGCCCCGTCTCGCGCGCGTGCGCGGCGCGACACCGGCAGCTTGCGGTGCCTTGCCGCACTCGCGCCAGTTTGCCGAAGCTGGAGGGCGCGCCCAGATGGATGCAAGGCATGCCGCGCTTGCACAGGCATCGGGATGCGTCCGAGCGAATCACGAACTCCCAGCCCTCGGCTTGGGCGAAAGCGATCAAGCGGCGCAGGGCGCGCCGCATGGAGCGCAGATCAGGCAGGGAGGCCATATGGAAATTTCCCGGAGACCCGTAGGAAGCGCTCGCGCCACTGCGGAAACAACTCGCTGGCCAGCGCGCACTGGCTTTCCAGGGCCGCCGGTGCGGCGCGGCCGTTCGGGCGGCGGTATTCCATGCGGTGGACGGGAACGCCCCGCAAGGCAGCCCGTGGATAGGCCTCGATCGCCGGGATCGGCGTCTCCAGGACCTGGATGCCGGAGCGTTGCTGGAAGACTTCGCGCAACGCTTGCTGGATCTGGCGCGCGTTCGCGGAGACGGGGTGAATGCGGTTGATGAGCAGGCGCAGGGGCGGCGGCTCGATACCCAGATGCTGGTATGGAGCGAGCTCCTGCATCAGTTGCAGGGTGCCACGCTGCAGTTCGCGCGCAGCCAGTATCTCAGGGGTGACCGGGGAGAGGGATAGGTCCGATGCCAGCACAGCCATCTCCAGCAGCACGCTGCGGGCGCCCTGCGTGTCGATCAGCATCAGGTCGTAGTGCTGCTGGAACGCGGGCAGCAGGTTGCGCAGTCGAAGGCGCCCGTCTGCGGCATGCAGCAGCAAAGTATTCAACTGACCTTGTCCATCGTTTGACAGGACGATGTCCAACCGCTCGATCGACGAGCGTGAGGCCAGCTGCCCGAGGTCGCGTTCGTTCCAGGCCAGCAGCTCGTAAATGCCACCGGGTGCGCGATGGTTGAGTGTGAAGTAGCTCGACAACGTGGGCTGGATATCCATGTCGAGCAGCAGCACTCGCAGGCCGGCATCGGCGGCGAAGCCACCCAGATTCGCGGCGGTGGTGGTCTTGCCGACACCGCCTTTGGTCGAGATGATCGACACCACCCTCATGCCTGGGGTCTCCGTTCGGCATGCAAAAAAGAGGGGGCAAGGCGCCTCATGCGCGCTCCCGGTCTGCGAGCCATTGGTCGATCTCCGCTTCGTACCAACCGACCGCGCGCACGCCCAGGCGCACCCGCTGAGGAAACTTCTTAGCCTTCATCAGGCCGTAGATGTGCGCCCGTTTGATTCCGGTTCGGGCTTCGACCTGTGACCGGCGCAAGATGCGGCGGTTGGAGGGCGTGTCGGGGGACGGGTTCTGCAAAGACATGATGGCCATTCCTGACGCTCGCTGGCGTTGTTCGGACAGGTAGCCAGTGGAATCGGATTCAGTCCCTTTGGACACCGTAAATGCGGTTTTCCCGACCGCACATACGGTCTTGCGCTGGAGGTGGCTGACGTGCGTTGACCTGCCGCTTGGCGCGCGCGAATTTGCCTTGCAACGTGCGTTCGGTCAGTCCCATCAGCCCGCCGTTGTGGGCCAGCAGAGCGCTGATCACGGCTTCCTGGGTGCGGAAGTCGGAATACGGCTTTCCGGACGGCGACTTGCCCAGCAACAAGTCCATGAGTGCCCCGATGATGTTGAGGTAGGTCGTTTCCGCGCGATCACTGAGCGGTGACGCTGGTGCCTCGGGCGTGGGGACGGCAGCTTGCCGTGACAGTAGCGCCTCGTACCGCGCTTGCAGGGACCGGTTCTGCTGTTGGCACTGGCGCAAAAGCGCATGCGTTGCGGCCTGTTCCGCCAGCATTGCCTGGCCGACCTCCACGGTGATGATCGGATGGGCGGCACGCTCTGTAGCGGAGAAGAGAAAGCGCGGTCGTTGGCCAGGATAGCAGCGCTGCATCCACGCCCGAAGATCGGTGTGCCGCACAGTCAGGCCCTCCAGATCGAAGTGCTCGGGGGTGCCGGTTGGGGGCGTCGCACCGCGTGCGGTAAGGCCGTTGTATCCATACGCCAGTTCCTCATTGAGGATACCGTCGTAGATGCGTTCGGCATTCAGACTCAGCGCAGGCCAGCGGGGGAAATCATGGAGGGTGGGGGTCTGTCGATGCCCAAGGACGTTTAGGATCATCGCTTCGTGGCGGTGCAGACCACTCCAGCGGATGGCCGCTTCGATCGGGCGGTAATACACTTTGCATAATGGGCTTGATCGGGCTTCGTTTCTCAAGAGCATCTGTCGCAACTCCATTGCGAACTCCTGCTTCCCCCTGTCGCGCGTGATCTGTCCTGCAGCTTTCCATGGCAAGGTGGTCCCTGGCGGATGCGCGCTCGAGTGCTGGATCAGGACCTGTGCCCGTTCCATCCATCCGCATTGTTGGTAGGAGTCCGAACTACTGGAAAAACGCTGTATTGCAGCGTGCGTGGTACCGGGAACGCGTGTTGTTCTTGCCGGCACGCGATGCCTCCCGCATCGCACGTGCTGTTTTGTTCCGCCAGATAGAATCTATGTTGGTCATCGCCGGGTAAATCCCCCCGCAGTAGGTGTCATGTAACGCGCTGTGTGGCTTCTTGATCGCCGCTATCAACGGCGATCGAGTGGGGCTGCGCATGTGCTTACCAACGCACGCCCTCCAGGGGATTCCAGCTGGTACTGCCCTTGATCTTATGAAGGTAGTAGCCGTAGTTGGCGGTCATGCCCACCAATAGGGCGTACGCAAAGCTGAAGGCACGCAGCACGTATTCCGGCAGGAAAGCGCAGATGAAGCCCACCACGAACGACACGCCGATCAAGACCAGCGCCTTGCGCCACATGCCCAGAACGAAGTAGTAGATGAATCCGAAGAAGAACGCATAGAAATTCATGTTGAGCTTGATCTTCTGGCCCAACGACAACGTGCTGGACCGCATCGCTGCTTTGAAGGTGGAGGATTTCGGCTCGCCGTAGCGGTCATAGAAATCGAATCGAAACTGCCATTTGGGGCTGTATTGCGAATAGTCCTGGGCCGTGTCGTTCATAGGTGCATGTCCTGCGGATGGAATGGGCGGTGTGGTGTGATGCAAGGCGGCGCAGGCTCGCGTACTAGCGTAAGAGCCTTGAGAGCCACCCTTTCTTGGGCTGTGCAAGTTGTTGGGCCAGCACGTAGTTCTCGCGCACGTCCGGCCTGTCGTCATGGATGAGCGATGCCTCGTAGGCGCGGACCGCGGCAGGAAAGTCACCCGCATCGAAATGGCTGTTGGCCAGCATCATGTGCAGCTGCGCCACCGACTGCGGATCGTCGCGTGTGATCGCATCGTTGATCCGTTCAGAGGCGCGTCGACCTGCTGCCAGCGTGGCCCCCACATCCTTCAGCACGTAGTGGCAATTGGCCTGGTAGTAGCAGGTGTAGAAGTCCAGATGGCCACCGTGCTCGATGGCGTTGTAGTCCTGCAGTGCCTGGAGTGGATCGTTCAAGTGATACAGCAGCAGGTAACCGCGCGCCCCGAGTGCATTGCGAAACACACGGGCATTCTGGGCTGCGGCGGCATCGTGCACCAAGCTACCGTAGGAAGCGAGTGCCTCCGCATAGGCCTGCCGGTTCACCAGCAGGCTGCAGTGTGCCAAGCGCAGTTCAAGATCCTGCGGACTGTCCTCCAATGCCTTCTCGATCAACCCTTCGTCCATCGCCGATGGGGACGTGCCGCCGAGTTGCGATGCAGCCAGTGCCCGATGCACCGACAGCTTGGCGTAGATGGCCAGGCACTCTTGCTGCATGTCCTCCGACAACGACTGGTAGGTTTCATCGGCGGCATCGATGATCTGCAACACGTCCTCGCTCTGGCCGATGCGGTTGAGGTAGCTGCAGGCCGTCTGCGCACAATCGAAGAACAGGGCCGGCTCCAGGTCGTAGTGCTGCAGCAGCGTCAGCGAACTGTCGGCCGCTTCCTTGGCCATGCCGAGGTGGCGATAGGTGTCGCGCAGGTTTTGGCGCAGATACTGAAACTCGCTGTGCTCCAGGCCCTGTTGAATCAGTTTCAAGGCTTCTTCGTGCCGGCCCTGGGCGTTATACAGCTGACCCAGGTTGTTGCAGCACATCGCAAACGTATGGCCGTCGGCATTGAAGGGATTGCCTTCGTGATGAACGAGGCAGAGGGCATACAGGGCGCTGCAGCGCTCGTACAGCGCGACTTGAATGGCTGCGATGTACGCTGCATCGGCCGCGTCATCGATGTCGGCAAGCCATTTACCCAAGGTCACGCCGGCGCGGTAGTAATTGCTCGCCTCGTCGTCGCGCAGGTCCAGTGGCAGTTCCCGAAAGCTGCTGCCATCGGGACGCAGTGCCATCTCGAACAGGCGCACCTGTAGGTCAACCTGCGGCTGCAATGTATTCGATTGCCGATAGGCCGCGATCGCCCGCGGGTGGTCGCCCATCCAGTAGCAGGCACTGCCCGCCAGGCGATGCGCCAAGGCATTGCCTGGTGCAAGATCGATCGCTTTCTGTGCCCACTCCCAAGTGCTGCGCAGGGCAGTAGCCCGGTTGGCGATGAACTGGTCGCTGCAATCGAGGTAAATCGAGCATTGCATCAGCCAGGGCCATTCAGCATCCTGGCCGCGCTCGGCGGCGGCGCGACATTGCTGGAAAACCGACGCGATCGCCTCGTCCTCCAGGTGGCTGAACACTGTGCTGCCAGACCACAGCCGACACAGGTGCGCGTAATCCCCGCGGGCAAGCGCTTCCTGGCCGGCTTGGATCAGTGCGTCCATCGGGCAATCCTCTGCTGGAAGGCCAAGGGTTGGACACGTTTGAACGAGAGGAGACGGTGCTCGGCGCGAATTTCACTATTCATGCGATGGTCTGGAGGAAGTCTTGAATGTGTTTCGTTAATCGACGGGTCCCCATGCCACGGCATCAACCGTGCATTCCAGATCGGCATGGGGTGTGAGCAGGGCGTAGGCGCATCGCATGAGAACCGGCACCCGGTGCGTGGGCGCCGGTCTCCGGGGCCTCACTCAGGCGCGGCCGAGGCTGACGTCATGGCGGCGGTTGGCGAAAAAAGCATTAGCCGCCGGGCGCAGCAGGAAGAACACAACGATCGCAAACAGGATCGCCCCTGGAATCAGCGCCAGCTTCATGGGCGATGTCGCAAATCCGATCACCAGCCCGATGACGCCCCAGCCGATGTAGAGCGTTCGTCCCCAGGCCTTGCCCTTGAGGAAGGCGAGGGCGCAGACCAGCTGCACCGCCATGCCGAAATAGCCGATCGCATACTGAAGCCACAGGGGCAGAACGCCCTGGCGCATGACGTTCTCTGCTGCGGGGTTTCCGTGGGCCATCACGAAAGAGGCGACCGACAACACGCAAGAGACGATCAACAGCCAGGCAATCACGGTAAGGGAGGTGGGACGGGGTGTTTTCATTTCCTTTCCTTGGGGTGGTGTGAACGAACGCCCATTGGGGCGAGTGGTGCGGGAGGCGTTGCGTCGGGCTGCACTCGGCCGGTGCGGAGTGATCGCCCCGGGCAACGTCACTGCTCGGGTGGCGGCCTAGTAGAGCGGCGTGCCACCGAACTTCTGGGTGTACTGGAGAGTCAATCGCCGTCCGGTCGTGTCGAACCAGGACGTGTCGTAATACGGGTAGACCGTCGCGCTGCGGTCCACCGGCGGCATCGCATCGAAGAGGTTCGTCGCGGCGAGCGACACTTGCGCACGCGCGTTGAAGCGGTACTGCAGCGTGCCGTTGAAGCGGTAGGTCGCAGCGATCCAGGGGCTGGCTCCGCTGCCTGCTTGATAAAGCTCCAGGGACGAGTCCTCACTGGGGAGGCGTCCCAGGCGCTGGCCCTGCAGGCTGGCGGCCCACGCATTGCGGGACCAGAGCAGGGTGGCGTTGGCTTTCGTGCGCGGTGCGTCGTAGCCACTGTTGACCGCGAATGCGTCCTCTATGGCGCCACCGCCTTGGAGCTGGATCCGGTGCTGGTGCACCCAGGTGTAGCTGCCGATGAAATCGAGCGCTCCTGCACGCGTCTCGATCCGGTAACGCAGGCTGGCATCCACGCCGCTGGTGGTTTCCCGCGCTACATTGATCGGCACTACGGAGACCGCATAGAGGGCGCCCTCTGCGGTCCGCTCCACGCGCTCGACCGCTTGGCGGCATGCGCTGGAGGCCGGGTCCCGTTGTCCGAGCTTGCAGTCGGCCTCATCGCGCAAGACGCGGTCTACGCGAAGGTCCTGCACCTGGTCGCGCATGTCGATCGAGAAATAGTCCATCGACAGGTCCAGGCCCTGATGAGGGGACCACACCACGCCTGCGGTCCAGGCCGTGCTCGTTTCCGCCTTGAGATCCCGGTTGCCACGGCGGCGACGCACCAGCGACTCGTCGTTGAAGCGGCACGCGGCGGTGCTGGCCTGGGCGTCCTGGGTGGCACAGCGGTAGTAGTCCACGCTTGTGGCTTCGTCGTTGCCTTCGCCTGCATAGAGGTAATGCAGGTCGGGGGCACGAAAACCTGGTCCATAGGAACCCCGCAACAGCAGGCTGTCGCGGGGGCGCCATTCCAGTCCTGCGTTCCAGGTGAAGCGACCGGGATGCCGTCCCGTGTAGCGGTACTGGTCGTAGCGCCCGGCCAGGCTGACGTTCAAGCGCTCGGTCGCCGGCAGGCGCAACTCGCTGGCCAGCGCCCAGCGATCACGGCTTCCGCTGCCATCGGCATCGCGCCAGCTGTAGTAGTAATACTGCGTCGCCAGGGGATCGGGGTGCAGGTCGTAGGACTGCCCGCCGACTTCGGCCGTCACCGACAGTGCGGCATTTACGCCTGGAAAGGCTCCCAGCTGGGTATTCGTCAGTGTGGCCGAGAGGGTGTCCGTGCGCGAGCGCGGCGTGTACTGCGTGCGCTCCGCAATGGCCTCGTATTCGTCGCGGCGCAACGGGGCATACAGGCGAGCGGGATCTGCATCGAACACCGCGGTATTCGAGCCGGGATCCGTGCCGGTCGGTTGCCCGAGGAACAGCCCGTTCGCACGTGCAGCCACGATGCGTGGCCAACTGATGCGTGCCCGGTACTGCGAATGGCTCAGGGTCGTTTCGTAGGACCACGCTTCGCCAAGCTGCCCCTTGATGCCGGTGGCGATGCTCAGGGTCTTTTGCCGGGTATCGATCATGTTGCGTGCCAGGCCTCCCATTTCCTCGGGAGTGAACTGGCGGCTCCAGTACTCGACCTGGCCTGTCGCACGGTTGTAGAAGTCGCCTTGCTCGTTGCCGTCGGCGTCCATGTAGGCCCAGCTGGGCACATCGCGAAGCAGCGAGACTGCGTGCGAGCCGAGCTGAAGGTCGGCGAACCAGTGCGATGACGCGTCCAGCGCGTAGCGCAGCGAGGCGTGCGCATTGAAGCCAAGGCGCCGATTCAGCACGGTGCCGTAGCCGATGGACGCGGGGCTGCCGCAGTAATAGCCGGGGCCACGCTGGCCGGACGCTGGATCGACGGCACCTTGCCCGGGGCGCGCACTGTAGCTGGTGCTGTTGCCGTTAAGTTCCTCCACAGGTGCACAGGCCGATTCGCCCGGATCCAGGTAGGCACCGGAGGCATCGGCGCGCAAGAACGTGCGGCGCGGCGCGGCCGCGTGCTCGCTCGGTGCGTCGCGGGTGGAATCCTGGCGGCTGCGCTGGTACGCCCAAAGCGGTTGCTGGGAGGTGAGCTGTAAGCCAAAAATGCCGTCGAAGGCAGTGTGCGAATAACCACTGGAAATTCCCAGTTCCAACGACTGCGCATCGCCCCGGTCCGTTTGGCCCATGCGCGCGTCGAACGTGGTGCCGTCGGTGCGCTGCTTGAGGATGAAGTTGATAACGCCGGCGATGGCGTCGGAGCCGTAGATGGCCGATCCACTGCCGGTCAGGACCTCAATGCGTTCGATCAGGCCCAGCGGCAGGCCGGAGACATCGGCGACGTTGCTGCGCCCCATGAAAGGCATGGGGAAGTCGGCGATGCGTTGCCCGTTAACCAACACTAGCGTGTGGTTCGGCCCCAGGCCCCGCAGATCCACCTGCTGCGATCCCGGACTGTAGTCGGCGTTGCCGAGTGACTGCTCGCTCTGTGTCTGGCCGATGTTCTGGGTCATGGCGCGCAGCACCTGCGGTACGGTAGTGAAGCCGCCGGCCTGGATCTGCTCGGCGGTGATGACCGCAAGCGGTGCCGGTCCTTCGACCTGTGAGCGGGCAATGCGCGAGCCGGTGACCTTGATCGCCTGCAGCGCAATCGGCGCCGGTGTGCGAGGGCGCGCTGCCTGCGGGCCTAGCTTCGCAGCGGGTGTACTCGCCGGTGCCGGTTGCAGCAATACCGCGCCGGAAGCATCGCGGTGCGCCATGAGGCCAGTGCCCCGGAGCAACTGCTCCAGCGCTTGGCCAGCGCCCTCTGCGCCATGGGCGCCGGGGCTGGAGACACCTTCAACCTGCTGCGGCTGGTACAGCACTTGCGTCCCGGCGCGGCGCGACAGGGTGTCCAGCGCCACGCTCAGCGGGCCGGCGGGGATGTCGATCGTGGTGGGCGTGGCGATTGCCTGCAGCGCGGGCACTGCACAGCAGATCAAGCCGAGCCATTGCGAGCACGCACGAAGCGACATCCGGTCCTTCTTTCCTGTTCACGGCGCACCGTTGCGCCCGCTAATAAAGACGAATAAATGCGCTATATCCCCCACGCTATCAGCTTCGCCCGTTACCGGCGCTCCCGAGGCGCAGGGTAAGCAGCCGGGCGCGGAGAAAGAAGACGCTGCGAACTCCAGACTCTGCGCAGACGTTCTGAGCTCCCCCTTTTCTTTTGCAATCCCATTCGCATGAGTGCCCTAGGGAATCCTCACCAGAACGCACGAGGCGACAGTAGAAAGGGAGCTGCCGCTGCTGTTGGCTCCGCTAGACCTTTAGGCCGTTCGTCGCACCTGCGGTGACTAGGCGGTTCCCACGGCCGGCATGTAATATTGCTGTGCCGCGCTATGGATTGCGGCGTGCGCCGCGCCTTATGATGGGCTGGCGACCAGGCGGGGGCCGGCGTCAAAGCACAAAAATCAGGGAGGAGAAATCGCAATGCCTATCGTGTTCGTGCATGGAGTCAACAACCGTACCAAGGACGCCGGTTATAACGACCGCGTGGAGCGCACGCGTGGTTTCTTCCAAACGCTGCTTGCTCCCAGTATCGGTATCGATCCAGCCAAGTTGACGACGTTCTTTCCATACTGGGGCGAGAGTGGTGTGAAGTTCCGCTGGAACCATGCCTCGCTGCCCCAATTGGACGATGGCGTGGAAACGCTCAGCGTCAGCCCATCGGGGCAGAATACTGCGGGACTGAACCTGTGGCTAGGCGAGGCCCGCCATCATTACGGTCCCGGCGCGGTCAGCCTGAGCGATGTGAGCCGCGATCGCGGCTTCGCGGAGGCGGTCGATTTGGCTTGGGATACCGCCTCGGCTGTCGCTACCAGTGAACCGGCATATCGCGATATGTTGGAAGGATACCTTGCCTCTCTGGCGTATCTTGAGGCAAACCGCGCACCTACATGGGCCTTGGCCGAACCGGCTCTGACAAACGAAGAGTTCGTCCAAAAGCTGCTTCAGGAGATTCAGCCCTACCGCGCCACGATAGCAGGCAGGTCAGTCGAGTCGCTGGGTTTGAAAGACTGGTTCCAGTCCTTTAAAGAGTCGATCAGTCGACTGGGTAAAGCACCGAGCGACGCTGCCACCGCGCTTCTCACCGGATTGGGACGCAATAGCCTGCATAAGAACGCCGCGCGTTTTCTCGGAGACGTCTTCGTCTATCTGTCACAGCGGGGCACCCGCGAGGCGCCAGGCCCCATCGTGCGGCAGGTGCTGGTAGACCTGGACGAGGCGGTGAAAGCCAAACGCTCCGGGGACGACAAGTTGGTGGTCATCGGTCACAGCCTGGGCGGCGTGATTCTCTATGACATCGTGACCCACTTCAGGCCCGAACTGGAGTTCGATATTTTCGTCTCGGTCGGCTCGCAGATCGCGGTGTTCGAAGAGATGACCCTGTATCGCGTCAGCGACGCAAAGCTGCCTGCGAATCCGCCGACGGATCGTCTCGGCAAGCCTAAATCCTTCCATCGCTGGCTCAACGTCTACGACTCCAACGACGTCTTTTCATTCCGGACCGAGGGGGTGTTCGAGGGTCCGGACGACTATCGCTTCGACACGGGCTACGGGCTGCTGCAGGCGCACGGCGGTTACTTCGCACGCCCGAGCTTTTACAAGCGCCTGGCCGCACGCCTGAGCTAGGAGGATTTGGTGGCGCTGATCTTCGAATCGACCGCAATCCACCAAGATCCGGCGAGCACGGCCACCCATGTGCTGCTAATCGGCTGCGAGACCTACCCGAATATGGCTGCCGCGGGCTTCGGTGACGGTACGCCGCTGGGCTCGCCGCGCCGCTCCGTCGAGGCCATGGCGGACTGGTTCCTTGGTGGCGCGGATGGCATGAGCCCTGCGCGGGGATTGCCGTCTGACAAGGCGTTCAACAACCCCGACGCGCCGCTCGGTAGTGTCGAGATGCTCACTTCCCCGGAGCTCGACTACACCACACCCGCCAATCTCACGAAAGCCGTTACCCTTTCTACATTGTCCAATGTGCAAAAGGCCTACAAGCGCTGGTTGGCGCGGCTCGAGACCAGCCCAGATAGCCGCGGCGTTTTCTATTTCTGCGGTCACGGTGTGGGTGACGGCGTAGATCAGTACCTCATCTGCGATGACTTCGGCGACGACTTGGATAATCCCTGGCAAGCCGCCTTCCACGTTTCCAACACCTGCCAGGCCGCGATCCGTAGGGCACGCGCAAGCCTTATTTTCTTGATCGATGCATGCATGGAGTTCAGTCCTCAGGTGTTATTGCAGCTAGAAACCCCCCGGCCGCTCATCAACGCTCTGCGTAGCGGCGAACCGCTCTGCACCGATTGGGCGGTGCTGCGGGCCACCACGACAAATCGCCTTGCCTATGCCGATCCGAACGGCACTGCACGCTTCACGAGTGCCCTGCTACAAGCTCTGCGTGGCCACTGTGGCTTGCAGCGCTCGGGGGCGGCTGTGCAGTTCGATGTGACCGTCTCTCAACTGCGCGATGCAACGGCGCTCTTTCTGGCAAGGCTACAGCAGCCGGGCAAAGATCACGCCCAAAAGATTGGATCTCCGCAAGGTGACGGAGCCTGGAATATGCCGCTGCACGTGTTGACCAAGCGACCATCAGTGCTGATGGAGCTTGATGTCAATCCGCATGGGTACAGGCCCGTTGCTGAAGCTTTCATGGAGCGCCACGGCGGGCCACGCGATTCGAAGGCTTTGACTTCAGCGGGTCCGGCCCAGTTCGTCGTCGCGCAAGGCGAGTGGACTTATGGTGTTGGTGGCGGAATTACCGAGCAGAGCGAGGCTGAGCGGATGCTCACGCAGGCGGTTTACTCCTGCTGCTTTTCCGTTCCCAGCACCTGAGGAAATGCCATGCGCTTGTTGAAGGTGGTCATGCTCGGTGATCCCTCGGAATCGAGGATTCTGGCTTTACCCTTCGGTGTTTACGGCCCGAACGGAGAGTTTCTCGGCCAAGGAGTCGTATCCATTGATCAACCTGCGCGAATCGAGCTGACTCGTGAGGCCAACATCCTTTCCCGTGTGCACGTGGTTGCCGTTCGGCCGAACGGCAATCAGCTGCAAGCCAGTGCCCGGCTGCGGGACGAACCAGACCATGAGACCGAAGTGACGTTGGAGGCTGGCAGGCAAAGCCCGCACGAATGGCTGCAATGGGTGACGCCATTCAGATCCCTGGCTCATCTGGCGTCTCCCGCTGGCGATGGCTTCTTATCTGCAGGGCGGCGCCGGGTTGGTGCAGTGTGGGTAACCCTATGGCAATTTCGGAGAGGTCGATGGCAGGCAATTGAGGCTTCTCCCCAGACTCAATACAGGTCGGATGGCGTGCGGATGATCGTTCTGGACGTGCCATCTGAACCCCACTTGCTGCAGATTGGGGGAGATGATGTGGCATGGCGACTGGTCTCGCTTCCGCCGGGTGGCCAGGTGCGCGTCGCGCTCACGCGGCGCGCAGCGGACAGTGGCGACACCATCGACGTTACGGTGGGACGCCAAAAACCGGGAAACGATCTGATCATGTCTTATTTGTCGCGGGGCGAGACAGATCAGGCGACCAGCTTGGCCGAGACATGGCGCGCTGCGGATCTTGCTCTCTATGCAAAGGTCGAAGATCCGGTATCGGCGGCTGCAGGAGCCTATGTGCTACTCAAGTTGAACAGGCTGCAAGGGCGTAGGGGCTGGGTGAAGAACCTGTTTAATTGGTTTCCCTACTTGGCTGATGGCCCGATCGTTGCAGCGGCACTGGAACTCCAACGCCCGCAAACGGACCTGAAGCGCGTGCGTGAGCTCATTGTCCAGGCGATGCAGCGCGGCTTACCCGTGTTCTCCATGGGACTGTCCATCCTGGTTGAAACCATGGCGGCGATTCACCGCGGCCGGCGTGAGTCTTTGAGCTTTCAGGCGAACTACCAGACGGCTCGTGCGCTTTTGCAGGCCCAGGCCTCGAAGGGGCCATATCTGACCTTCTACGGTCGCAGTCCGGTGGAGCCGTCGCCCAACCGTGTGTTCGGGGATTCGGGCGCGCCGAGGGTCGAAACCGCCCCCCAAAGGCTTGGGGACGGATCGACGCGCGTCCGGCGCATAGGTCCCCCTAAAGTCAGGCGCTCGCCACCAAGATCGGTTTCTCCACCCTTGCCGGTTGCTTATGAACGGGAACCGCTGGATCTGTTGAGGCAAGACTGGTTGTCGATTGAGGATAGACTGTCGATGCAGAATTATCGCGACATACAGTTTTCTCGAAACGATCTGAACATTCAGCGCTCTCGCAATGCGCTTCGCGTCTTCGAGGGTGATGAATAGATACGGTCCACTTACAGCGGTACTGGATCGACAACCAAGAAACGGCTTCACGCCGTCTGTCTAGTTTTCCGATTTCGACGCGCAGCACTGCCAAGCATCCAAGCAAGCAGTCGATTCGTTGGCGTCCGCTTAGTAGCGGAACGAGGTGGCGGAATTAAATTTTCTCGAGGTTCTTTCCATACTCCCAAATTAGCGGGCGTGAAGGATGACCTGATCGGCGCGCGATTCGGTGCGTATCGGATAGCTGCGCTCGAGTAACCGCGCGAACCCGTCGGCATTGCGCCAACTGAAACGCCCGCCGATGCGAAGCTCTCCCAACTGGGGATCTGCCAGGATCAATGGACGTGTGCTGAAGCGATTGAACTCGGCCACCGCTTCGCGCAACGGCGCATTGACGAAGCTGAGGTAGCCCGAACGCCAGTCCACTTGCCGCTCCGCTTCGGCGATGGTGCTGCTGCGTACGAGCACCCCGTTAGGGCCGGCCAAGGCGATCCCGCCTGCAGCGATGAGTACCGGCGATTGCGGTTTGCCACCCTTTGGATCGGTCTCCAGGCGTACCGTTCCCTCGGTGACGATCACCCGCACTTCGTCGGCATCGCGGCGCACGGAAAACTGCGTACCGACGGCCACGACGCGGCGCGCGCCGACCTGCACGACAAATGGGCGGCTCCTGTCTTTGGCAACCTCGAAGAACGCTTCGCCTCGCTGCAGCGCAATCTGCCGTTCACGGCCCCCGAGATCGACGCTGATCCGCGTGTCGCTGGCGAGCGAGGACCGTGACCCATCGGCCAGGGCCAACGACCGTAGTGTGCCGGGCATGCTTTGGTAGGCAAGCCCCGCTCGTGGGGGCGCAGGTGGGGCGCGGTCCAGGAACAGCGCGCCGGCAATGGCCATGCCACCGGCCAGTGCAACAGCGAGCGGTGCCTTCCAGCGGCGCCTGGGCCGAGCGGTGCGGGGCAATGGCTCTGTGCGCGCGAGCGTGCCATCGGCAGCCCCGGCGACTGCGTTTCCTGCGAAACGGCCGCGTGGCGGCGGGCCGCCCTTCGGGAGGCCGGCGGCGATCGCCTTTAGACGCCCAGCTTCCCGCCAGGCTGCATCCAGGCGCAGGAACGCAACGCGATGCGCAGTGGACTGTGCCAGCCAGGCGTCGAGTTGCACCTTGTCGGTCGCATCCCACGGCCCGCTCTCGCGCCGCGCCAGCCATTGCGCGGCGACGTCTTCAATCTGCCTGCTGTCCATCGCGCGTTGACTTGATTGCCTTGACGGGCGTCGGAAGCGGGGATGTCGTGGAGCCGTGGAAATAGTCCGCCAGCAGGCGCACGCCCTTGGCCATGTGTTTTTCGACGGTCTTCTCGCTGATACCCAACTGCACGGCGACCTCCCTTTGCGACAGTTCCTGCACACGGCGCAGCCACACCACTTCGCGGCAACGATCTGGCAACCGGTCGAAGGCGTGGACAAGACGTGCGAGCAATTGGCGCCCACCCATCCAGCGCTCCGGGGTGCACTCATCTACTAAGACGAGCAGCGAGTCAGGATCACCCACTGCCTCGATCGACACCACCCGGCTGCGCCGGATGCGATCGGTGACGAGGTGATTGGCGGTGCTGAAGAGAAAAGCTCGTGGGATGTCGGGAAGTCTGCGGCTTGCTGATTCGTACACACGGGCATAGATCTCCTGACGAAGATCATGCACGTCATCCGGGTTCGGCCAGCAGCGCCTCAGATAGGCGACCAATGCTGCTTCATGGATGAGGATATGCTGGACAAACCAGTCGTCGACGGCGCTAGACATCCAGTCAGATTAGCCCAAATCAGGGCCATCCGCACCAGCGATCCGTGCTTGATTGAGGGTAGGGAAATTGGCCACTCGTTCGACATAGATATGTGCAGCAACGCTGATAAAAGTGCATCTGGTCGGATTGGGGCGCAGCGGCCGCAACGATGCAACTGCAGGACACTGGCATAAGCAGGGCAGCACCATGGCAATCGCGGTCTATGTTATCGGCAGACACACGTTGGTGCGCGAGAGCATTGAAATGGTCCTAGCCCACGAGTCTGATTTCGATGTGCATCGCGGTGCAGGCACGGGGACGGAAGCACTGCGCCAGATTCCCGAGGCGTGTCCAGATGTTGTCCTGTGTGATCTGACGTTGCCAGACGCACGCGCTGTAGATGTCATCCCGCTTCTCATCGGGAATGACGGTACTCCGCGTGTCGTCGTCCTGTCCGAGATGGATGATGGGCCCTGGCCTGCGCGTGTCATGCGTGCGGGAGCGTCCGGTTGCATCAGCCTGAGCAGTGAGGTTTGCGAACTGATAAAAGCCGTGCGTAAAGCCGCAGCCGGTCGCCCCTATCTCGCGAGCGCTATCGCGCGGAACCTGGCATTCAGTCCTGGCACGGAAAGCGTTGATCCCTTCGACATGCTTTCGCCTCGCGAATTGGCGGTCGCGGCGCTGCTCGTGCAGGGGGTGCGACAAAAAGAGGTTGCTAGGCGTTTAGGCGTGAATGCAAAAACGGTGGGCACCTACAAGGCGAGATTGCAGAAGAAACTGGGGGTAGCGCACACCGTCGCTCTGCTGCATTTGGCCAAGCGATATGACAGATTGGGAAAACTCGACATGGCCGGACTTTTGACACGATGAACGAATGATTTTAGGAGGGAGCCTGGTAGCACCAGTTGCGCTTGAGTCCATGCAGAGGCAGTGCTGTGACCGCGCACCTGCCAAGGGTGATCGCGGATGGCGTCGCGCAAGGCTGCGCACGGCGCGGCTAGCCAGGATGGGGTGCCATGTTTTCACCTGACGGGCCGACTCTGTTTCCAAAGCCTACTGCACTGGCGAACGCGGTTGAAATGGTCGAATTCGCACTTTAGTTCCCACCCGCCGACATTGCGCGAACATGTGATCAACCCAGGGGCGGCTGACGAGAAAGGTACTGGTGCCTACGTCTTCGTCGGTCGGGACCACATGGCTGGTGAGATCCACCGTGCCTGTGCTGGAGGCCAGCGATTTTCCCCTGGTCACCGGATCCAGTGCGGTATCCGGATCGTAGCGCTCTCCCACTCTGACGAGGTTGACGAGGTAGATGGCCTGTCCTTCATACCAGATCATTGACAAGACGCTGAGACCTGGCTCTTCTGTTTTCGGCCGATCCGGCCCCTGCTGCACGAAACAAAATCTGTTCGTTTGTCCCTGGCTTTTCAGCTCGGTCAAGAATGCCCGCAGCGTGGTGCGGCTGGGCATGCGCCTTGCCTCTGGGCGAGAAAAAGCGGGGTCGATAGCCGGATAGGCTGTGCTTTGTGGGCCGGACGTCCCTGTCGCGGGAGATTCTGCCGCTGTCGCCAGGAATGCGGCAGACAACGCGCATGCCAATGACACGCGGGTAAGAATGAAGCGTGCAACGGTGGGCATGGTCTGATGCTTCGTTGATGAGTCTCTTGCTTTGGGTGCCGGCCGCAAATCGCCTGCAGGCATTTTCAGTGCCTCACCCCAGATAGGGGACCACGGGTTCAAAGCGCACCCGTTTCGAAGGCATGTCCGGGCAGCCTCTGAGCGCACCACGGACAGAAATTCGCAAAAGCATACTGTTCGTTGATCAGCCAGCACGGATCGAGACGAAACAGCTCGAATGAGAATCGAACCTCGGCAGCAGCATTGGTCACTGCCTCGAACATATGAAGGCAACAGTATTTTGCCAACCGTTCCCGGTGTGCGGCGCGTTCTGGGGACAGTTCGTCCAGCCAGCGACCAAGCCAACATTGGCACGATGGGCACGCCTCAATGTGGGCCGCTGCCTCGTAGGTCGCCTTGTCAGGAAAGTTCTCTTTCTCTACTTGGATCGCGCCCCCGAACGTCATTATCAAGGCAGGATCTGTTTCGATCCGGCCTTGCATCGTCATTACGATTTCCCTGGCGGCGCTGCAGGTGTCGGTCGTCATTGTCGGCCTGAGGTAATGCGTTTGAGCGGGCCCGAGTTCAGGTCGCTGCATTGGGTCGGAAGCAGTGAATCGCGCAATACTGCGAACACCATGCAGCAGTTACCGATGGCAGAGGTGGGTCGCATTCCATGCACCGGAGCTTCGGCATGATTGCCGACGTTCAGTGTAGAAATCTGCGCATAGTCCGCCACAGCATATTGATGACCACATGTTCTCCCTCAATCGCAGTGGCCTGTGCTGGCAGATATTTTGCGTCTTCGCTGGCCCAGGTACAGCCCCATCACCAAGCCGAGAACGAAGATTCCCACCGATAAATAGACCTGCAGGTAGTAGCTCCAGCCCTGCTCAGCAAAGAGGTGGGGGGCGATGTCGGGCGAGTGCATTTCCATCAGAAGGCTCGTCAGCCACAACGCAGGGACAACAGAGATGGTTGTCCCCAGCCACGGTCGCCAAGTGGTGATTACTCCACACACTCCGGATCCCGCGAGCGCGAAGACCCAGATATGCGTCGTGGTGGGTACTTTGTCGCTGATCTCAGCAATAGCCAAGGCTGGCGTCAACGAAAGTACCAAGCCTGCCTGTGTAGCCAAACGACGTAGTGCAGGCTTGTGAGAAAGACATCGCATGGGTGCAGGCCTAGCTTTCGTCTGAGTAGGTCGATTCGGGAGCGGGTTGCTCACGCTAGCCGGAGGAATTAGAAGACGCAAGCGGGCAGTGACGCTGTCGCACCTGCTTAAGAGCCGGCCTTCGAAAGCGCGACGGCCTGGACATGTTGCTCGAATCCCGAGGGTGGGGAAACCGACCTCTCGTTCGTCTTGATACAGGCAAGGCAGTTGAGTTCGCGAAGCCAGCAATTGGCGTTTGATCCAGCCTGCTGAGCGTCGAGTGCTGCAATTGTCCGTACGTTACATGACCTATCCACCAAGGAAGATGTTGATGAAACTTCGCTATCGCCTTCGCCGATTGACCGTCACGGCCGTGCTCTTTCCCGTCCTGTTTGCAGGTGCGGTCGCAGCGGTCCACGCAGATACGCCGCGCGCCGAGATTGCTACGCAGGTAAAGACCTACGCGTCCACCGATGGCGTCAAGGCCTGGACCTTGCGTTACGGCCCGCGCGAGAAGAACCAGGCACTGATCCAGGTCACCGATTCCGATAGCACGATCGACAAGAAGATCCTGCTCGCAACCACCAGCACCACGGCCAAGGACACGCGTTACACGGTCCAGCTCAACGGCCGCCCCTATGTGCTGCTGATCCTCAATGGGAGCGCGGGCGAGCTATATGTTCCAGGCTCCCAGAAGTCCACCTGGGTGCGCTATGACGAAGACCTTTCCGCGCAGAGCAACCCGGAGCACTACCTGACGGACTACGAACAGCAAGGCAAGCCGTAACCGTGCGGGGCTGCTGCCTCGCCTTGCAGGGCGAGGTGTGTAGGATCCTGTTGCTCGCTTGCCGCAGGATTCTGCAGTAGCCCATCGGCCTGTGCACTGCAACACCGTTTTACCAAGGCAGCCAATCCGATAGCCCGCTCGCGCATGCAGGGCGGCGCCGACACGCAAGAGCGCGGACTCGGTCCCTCATCGGTCGCCACCGAGGCAAAGATCGTTCATTCTTGCCGTTCGGAGCCCGGTTCCATGACCCATCGCGTGTCTTCCATTGTTTCAACCGGCATGGCCGCTGCCTTACTTGCCCTTGGCGCCTCCGCTCCCGCATCGGCAGCCGATGCGCGCGAGCATGAGGAGCCCATGTCCGTATCGGTTCCCGCGCGACCGCTCGGAGAGGCGCTCAATGACTTTGCTCGGCAAGCTGGCATGCAATTGCTTGCCCCTCCCGCGCTGGTAGCGGGCAGGCAATCGGTGGCCGTTTTCGGCCGCTTGAGCCGTTACGAAGCTCTGCGCCGGATGCTGGCAGGCACAGGGCTCGTCGCCGAGATCGACCTGCACGAGCGCTTGGTGGTGTTGAGGTCCGCGGCAGTACCCGACGCCACCTCGCTTCCGACCCTGCAGGTCACTGCAGATGCACAAGTTCCCGAGCCCATCGGCTATGCGGTCCAGCGAGGCTGGACGGCGACCAAGACCACGACCGCCCTGCTGGAGACACCGCAGTCGATCTCGGTGATCGGGCGCACGGAGATGGATGCGCGCGGCTCGCTGGACCTGATGGACATCGTGGCGCTGACGCCTGGCGTCTCCGTAGCCGCGTATGGACCGGACAACCGCGGCTGGGAGTACATCGCGCTGCGCGGCTTTCCGGGCAACACCAGCAGCTACAGAGACGGCCTGCCGCAGACCCAGTTTGGCGTGATCTATCGCCTGACCGAGCCGTATGGGCTGGAACGCGTGGAAGTGCTGCGTGGCCCCTCGTCCGTGCTCTTCGGCCAGGGTGACGCGGGCGGTGTCGTCAATCGTGTGAGCAAGGCGCCGGGCGCGGACGCTGCACGCGAGATCGAGCTGCAGGTCGGCAGCTTCGACCGCAGGCAATTGGCATTCGACGTGAGCGGCGCTCTGGGCGAAGGCAGCGACTTGGGCTTCCGGCTGGTGGGCGTGAGCCTGGACAGTGACGATCAAGACCGCTACCCGAACGGCGACCGCATCAGCCGCACGCGCGCCCACCTGGCGCCCTCGCTGCGTTGGCAACCGACCGACGCCACGTCGCTCGTCCTGCTGGGAGAGGTCATCAAGGACCGCTCGGGCGAGGACCCTTACTACGCCAACTTCGTCGATCCCGATGGCCGCCTGCGCCGCATCAAGTACGGCGATCCGTCGTTCAGCCGCTTCCAGCAGAATCAGTACTCGCTGGGGTATCAGTTCGAGCATGCATTCCAGGACGGATGGACGATGCGGCAGAACATGCGGTACACCGACATCGCCCTGGAGCGCAACGCGCTGTGGGCGGACACGGTGCTGGCGGACGGGCACACCATTTCCCGCAGCACACGCTCCTGGGACGACGGGCTCAAGCAAGGCTCCCTGGACACGCAGCTGCAAGGCTCGGTGCGCACGGGCACAGTGCAGCACACGCTGCTCTTCGGCCTGGACTGGAACCACCTCGAAGGCACCGCCCTGCGCTTTCGGGGCACCGGCCCCAACCTGGACCTGCTCAATCCCGTGTACGGCATGGCTGTGCCGACACCGCGCACGCCCATGGCCGATTTCACTCAGAAGATGGACCAGATCGGGCTGTACGCGCAGGACCAGATCCGCTTCGGCGACCGCTGGGTGGCCACGCTGGGCGGGCGCCAGGACCATGTCAAGATCACCACCGACAACCGCCTGAGCGCGCAGCGCACCACGCAGAGCGACGATGCCTTCAGCGGCCGCATCGGGGTGAACTACCTGCTGGGCGGCGGATGGTCGCCCTACGCGAGCTATGCCGAATCGTTCCTGCCCACCAGTGGTGTGGACATCAACAACAACCCGTTCAAGCCGAGCCGGGGCAAGCAGGTCGAGGTGGGGATCAAATACCAGCCCGAGGGCGGCAAGACCCTGTTCACCGCGGCGCTGTTCGACCTGCGCAAGACCAACGTGGTCACCTACGATAGCGTTACGTCGGACGCCCGGCAGATCGGCAAGCAGCGCTCGCGCGGGCTGGAGCTGGAGGCCAAGGCCGAGCTGGCGCCTGCCTTGAAGCTCGTGGCGTCATATACCTGGCTGGATCTCAAAGTGCTGGAGAGTGCCGATGCCAGCGAACGCGGCAAGATCCCTGCCACGGTACCGAAGCAGACCGCATCGCTCTGGTTGGACTACGCGATCGGCAACGGCTTCGGCGTGGGTGCGGGAGTGAACTACGTGGGCGAGCGCCAGAACGATGAGGCCAACACGTCGGCAGAAGGCGGCTTCATTCTGCTGGCGGCCATGGCGCGCTACGACACCGGCAAATGGCGCATCGCCTTCAACGTTACCAACGTGCTCAACCACCAATACAACACCATCTGCTACCACGGCGAGTGCTACCTGGGAAAAGAGCGCACGTTGACCGCCAGTGCCAAGTACCGGTTCTGAGCGTTGCATGGGCGCCCAATGCAGGCGCTGCAACATGGCGCCCCCTGCTCAAAGCATTGGATTACCATGATGGAGATAAAAATGGCTTATCTTAAATATAAGAAATAACATTTGAATACACATACTCCCTCGCGGGGGAAGGGCGCATGTTATCGGTTGCACGTTAATATCCGCGCCAATTGATACAACTGCGTGTCCTTCATGGACACGCCCATGGAAAATGACCCGGCGCGTTACGATTCAAACTCCCGTTGGCGATCAACTGCAATTCAGGCAGTTAAAGGGGGAGGAGGCCATCAGTCAGTTGTTTCGTTTTGATATCGACCTGTTGAGCGACAGCAAGGGCATCGATCCCAAGGCATTGCTGGGGAAGAACGCCACCATCGTGGTGGAAACGCAGGGGGGTGGGGTGCGCCATCTCGATGGAATCGTCACCCGATTTGGTATGCAGGGTGAGGACCATCGGTATTACGCCTATCGGCTTGAACTGAGTCCCTGGCTTTGGCTGGCCACCCGCAAGAGCGATTTCAAGATTTTCCAGGGGAAGACGGCCCCGGAAATCATCGAACAGGTTTTGGGGAAATATGGTTACCCCATGGAAAAACGCCTGACGCGCAGCTATCGCACCTGGGATTACTGCGTCCAGTACAACGAAACCGATTACCAATTCGTCTCGCGTCTCATGGAGCACGAGGGCATCTATTACTTCCATCAGCACAATGCGGGCCAGCACACGCTGACCCTGGCCGACGACATCGTCGCCTCGCACAGCCCATTGCCAGGGGCGGCGGTGATTCCGTTCTACCCGCCGGAGAAGGCGGCGGTCGCCGACAAGGAAAACATCCACGCCTGGCAACTGAGCCAGAGCATCCACTCCGGACGGCACTATAACGACGACTACGACTTTACCAAACCCCGGGCGGACCTCTCCAACATGCGCCAGACCCCGCCGGGCCACGCGCACGACAGCTACGAGATGTACGAATGGCCTGGGGGCTATACCGACTTTGGCGACGGCGAAGCCTATGCCCGTGTACGCCTGCAGGAAAGCCTGACAGGTCACAGCACCGTGCGTGGGCAATCGCGTCACAGGGCCCTTGCACCTGGCTACACCTTTACGCTGGAGAACTACCCCCGCGAAGACCAGAACCAGCAGTACCTGCTCACCGGCCTCCAATACTACTTCAAGGAAAATCCCCAGGTCAGCGCTGCGGCGCCCGGGCCGAAGGGCACGCCGCAGGAAGAGGGCTCGTTTCAGAAGTTCACCCTGCAAGCGCAGCCGACCACGTTGCCCTATACGCCGGCGCGCATTACGCCCAAGCCCAAGACCACCGGCCCGCAGACCGCCGTGGTCGTCGGCCCGCCCGGCGAGGAAATCTGGCCCGACCAGTACGGGCGCGTCAAAGTGCAGTTCCACTGGGATCGCGTGGGTGCGATGGACGAGAACTCCAGTTGCTGGGTGCGCGTCTCCAGCAGTTGGGCCGGCTCCGGCTTCGGGGCCATGTTCATCCCGCGCATCGGCCACGAGGTCGTGGTGGACTTTTTGAACGGCGATCCGGACTACCCGATCATCACCGGCTGCGTTTACAACGCCAACAACATGCCCCCCTGGTCGTTGCCCGGCAACGCCACGCAATCGGGGATCAAGACCAAATCGAGCAAGGGTGGCGCATTCGGCGACGGATTGAAGAACGGCGCGGGCGATGCCAATGCCATTCGCTTCGAGGACAAGGCAGGGGCCGAGCAACTGTGGCTGCACGCGCAGAAGGACCAACTGTCCGAAGTGGAAAACGACGAGGACCGCTGGATCGGCCACGATCTGCGCACGGTGGTGGACCACGATGAGACGCGCACGGTGCACCACGACCGCACGACCACCATCGACAACGACGAAACCCAGACCGTCCACAACAACCGAAAGCGGCGCGTGGACCATAACGAAACCCTGTCCGTGGGCGACAACCGCCAGCGCGACGTGGGGATCGACGAAACGGTGAGCATCGGCAAGAACCGGACGAAGACCATTGGCCGCAACGAGAAGGACAAGATCGGCAACAACTGGTCGATCAAGGTCGGCAGTTTCAAGACCGAGACCATTGGCCTGGCGTATCTGCAGAACGTGGGGCTGGCCAAGATGATGAACATCGGCGCGGCCTACAACGTGAACGTGGGCGCGGCCATGGTGGTCAACGTGGGCCTGACGCAGAGCACCAACGTGCTGATGGGGCGCTCGGTCACCGTGGGGCAGAGCCAGACCACGAAGGTGGGTGAGAACTGGAGCCAGACCACCGGCAAGGTGATCCGCATCGAGGCAGGCGATTCCATCGAGCTGGTCTGCGGCGCTTCGGTGCTCAAGATGGAAAAAGGCGGGCAGATCACCGTCAATGGCAAGGAAATCGATGTGGTGGGGACCAAACACATTGGCCTGGATTCCAAGCGCATCGACCTGAATTGAATCGACGCCATGGCACTCCCATCGCATACCTTGCCCAGCCCCATCGATGCTGCGGGCGTTCCGGAAGTCATCAACCACACGCCTTGGCCGAGCCAATACTTCCAGCATGTGGATCCGCACGGAGACATCTTCCATGTGGTGGTCACACGCATCTCGTACTCATTGCTCCAACTCCAGGAAAAGAACGGACGCATGGAGCCGGTACTGCTGCCGCCCGAGCAGCAACTACCGCTGTGCCAGGCGGACCAGTTCCTGGGTGAGGTCAACGAAACCAGCCTGTTGCAAGAGAGCGACTACGCACCATATAAGCCGCGGTGCGACGTGCTTCTGGTCAATGCGACAGCCCATTCGCCGGAAGGCACGCCGCTGGCCCGTTGGCCGGTGGGATTTCGCTTTGGAAGCGCCATCGAAAAAACCTTTCATGTCACCGGTCCGCGTCGCTTTGCCCGGTCCGTCGCCGCACTGGGCATGCTCCAACTGACCGATCCCGAGCCGACTACCCGTGTGCGCCTGCGCTACGAAACTGCCTTCGGCGGCCCCAACGTCATCCGCCAGGAAAATGCCTTGCAGGCCTGTGCGGACGGCGAACTGGACGGCGGCATGCCCGACGCATCGCGGCAATTTGCACGGAAGGCGCATTCGCAACTGCCGGCGCTGTACCCCGCCAACCCTATCGGTTGCGGGCGGTTGCCCGACGCGGTGGTGCAAGCCAACGAGGCGTTGGACAGACTCCGGCGCGAAGGTGCCTCGCTGGCATCCCCGCCCATCACCGATGCATCGATGTCCGACGCCGAACGGCCCGCACCGCAGATCGAGGCATTCAATCGCCCCTATACCGGGCAGGACGACTATCCCGTCGTGGGTGTCGGGCCGGTAGGCCGCTGGTGGTCCCCGCGGGTGGCGCTGGCCGGCACGCACGACGAGCGCTGGAAGCAGACCCAGTGGCCCAAGAGCCCGCTCGACCACGACTACCGCTACTGGAACTGCGCACCCGAGGACCAGCAGATCGACTATCCGCAAGGCGGTGAGGAAGTGGTGTTGGTGCATTTCACAGCGGCAGCAAGGCACAAGGGCCCCTACCGTTTCACGCTGCCCCGCCAGGACTTGCAGTTGCTGGTGCGGTTGAAGGTCGGTGTGCTGATGTTCGCGCCGATGCACATCGACACCGTGATCCTCGATCTGGAAGCGGGCACGCTCAGCATCGTGCGTCGCGCTGTCGTCAGCGCCAAGACCGATGTGCGGCAGTTGGAATTGGGCACCTGGCCTGCAGGCACTGGCATGCAGCTCGATGAGGCGATGCAGCAAGCAGCGCAGGTCACGCAAAAAACCAGGGGCGCCGGCCATGGCCAATGAAAACATCGTCGCCAAAGACGGTCGCTTTCGCGTTGTCTCGCTCGCGCCCGACGTCTGCCTGACGCCCAGCAAGAACGGCGTGCCGGTGCCATATCCCATCACCCACCAGTTGGACCAAAGTCAGCATTGCTCGCCCAACGTCTTCTTGCAGGGAAAACCGGTGTATCTGCACAACCAGAGCTATGTGGATAACGTGATGGGTGATGAACCTGGACAGGGAAAGGGGGTGGTCAGCCAGACCAACGTCTTCATCAGTCACGGCATCGACCACAGCAAATCCGTGTACGTCAACGGGCGGGCCATCGTGCGTACCGCCGACAAGATGTGGATGAACTGGAAGAAACCGTAACACCCTATGGCGTCCAAAAGACCCCGGCCGCCAGAGGCCGAAACACGCAACGCGCGCGTCAAGCCCAATAACTATCCCTCACCGGGTCCGATCGGCAACACCACGGGCATCGTGGTCCCGGACACCGCGCCTAATCCGCACGGCAACAGCGCCCCACCTATCAAGCCCACCGAGCCCGAGAAAAGCTGGTGGAGTCGCTGGGGCAGCGACGTGGTGCATACCGGGTTGGATGTCGTCGGGCTGATTCCCGGGGCCGGCGAAATCGCGGATGGCGCCAATGCTTTGATCTATCTGGCGGAGGGCGATAAAGTCAATGCTGCCATCAGCGCGGCGGCCATGATTCCTGGCGCGGGCATGGCCTCCACGGGTGCCAAGTACGGTAAGAAAGCCGCTGACGCTGCAGTTGAGGCAGTAGGCAAGAAAACTGCGCGTGAGGCGGAAGAAGCGTTGGCCAAGAGAGAGGCCAAGGAGGCGGAAGAAGCTGCTGCCAAGAAGGCGGAGGGCAATGGAGGCGGGAAGGACACGGGAAAGCCCAAGAGGCATAAGGATTGCGGGAAGAAGGTGCCCTACAACGATAGGAAAGCTGTCAAAGGTAGTGGGTTGGAGAAAGATCACACTCCTTCGGGTGCGGCGTTAGAGCGGGCTGCGGAGAACAAGATTCAAGACATGAGAGATAGCGGCGTCTTTATCGATGACGCGAAGGCTAAAAAGATCAAGAATGCAGTTAGGAATAATGCACCTACCATTGCAATTCCACCCGACATTCATGCCGAGGGTGATACCTGGCGACATAAAAATAACCAAACAAAGATTGATGCTGATGCAAAGGATTTGAAAGGAGCTGTCAAAAGAAATACAGAGAAAATATCAAAGGCGATGGAGGGTAAAGATCATGGCTGCAAAGATGCTTATGACATAGCAGCTCAGGAATTGAGAGATATAGACTGGGATAAGTACATAGAAGATGCCGTTAATAACGTGATAAAGGGTAAATGATGAGCGCAATTGAATTAATGGAATTCCTCGGGCATAGTAGTATTTATCCGCCTTTCGATGAGTATTTGACTGCGTCAGGTGTAACGGCGCGACCCAAAGTGGGTAAATCATTGGATACGATTATTCCGATTAAAGGGCAGGGGTTGTCAATGTCCTTTGAGATTGGCGCGCGAGATAAGGGGATTATTGCAAAAAGTGAAGGTTCTTTTATTTTTTACCAACTTGAGATCATGCTGCTGAAGAGCGGGCAAGACAATGGCGTGTACATTGGACCTTTACCGCATGGCCTTCTTGTTGACGACTCTCGTTCTGCCGTAGAAAAAAAACTAAAAATGCTCAAGCGGCGGCTTGACGATAATGACAGCTACTTTATCGATGGCTTAGTTTGGACTGTTGCCTTTGAATCGGAGAAGCTTCGAGCATTCCAAATCAGCGTTCCTACTAATGGCAAGCGAAAACACGGCCTATGCTCCTGAGGCTAGTTCAATGATGTCCGATTTCTGTGGCGATGTCCTGGCTTTGACCGGATGGTTGAGATGCTCTTGCGAAGAGTCTGGGTTAAGGACATTTCTCGCACAAAAGCGCATCCATGACCGTCCCATGACGCCAGAGCAAATTGAGGATGAAGGCGCGGTGGAAGACGATGGCGACACGGACGTGGAATACGAGCTGATGCGCCGGTCTAAGGAGTCCATGGTCGTACAGTCTGAGCGCCACGGCTTCTGTCTGATCTTCCAGCTGCGCGAGGACTACGATCTGGTCCATCGTTCGCCTTGTGGTGTAGAAGCCCCATTCGTCTTGGAGCAGATCGCTTTTTTTGCCAAAGGCGTCCAGATCTACCAGGGGTTTGAGGGTCCGGTCTTTCGGGATGTGTGCATGACAACCCGTCGATCAGATGCCGCATATGCGGCATTAGGCTCGCCATTGGCCCGCCGATCCGTTTACGAAACCTCCACGGACCTCTTTGTCGTCGACGACTTTGTGCTGAATTTTGGTTTTCAGGATGATGGGCAGGACTCGCATCTGGCCCACATTCACATCCGACGCAAGAATATTTTCGACGACGTCATGCTAAATCCAAGGTTAGTGGATATCCCTCCCAATGCCTCTTACTCCATGCCGGGCTTGGCTCAACTGGGACTTTGCTCAGATTCGCTGGACGTGCGGGATTTCCTTGCTGCCCTGGGACTGAGCAACGAAATCGATGAGGATATCGGTTGCCCCGAGGAAATGAGTGGACGAGCCCGATCACATGGCATTGTCATCTACTTTAAGGAAATGCCGGGGGCAGAAAATCACTCTCATGCATTGCCTGACAAGATCGTATCAGCTATTACCTACAAGCGGCGTGGCGATCTGGGTTCCTCTGGATACCTTGGTGATCTGCCTTTTGGGATGCACTTTGGTGATCGCCCTGACGTTGCGATTGCCAAAGCAAAACATGCCCCCTTAAAGGTGGCTGAGAGCGAGCAACTGCTCTCCTACTACTGGCATGTGGCCTCAGGCATAGTGGTGCAAGGGGTATTCAGCCTCATTGATTGGCAGTTAGCCAGAGTCACACTTCACACGCCAGTACGTGCTTCTTACATCTTGAAAAATTAGCTTTGCACGGTGATTTTAAAAATTCTTTGAAGAAACAATTCCCTGAAATGATTCATTAGGCGAGCCCAAGTGGAAATTGGGTTGAAAAGTGTGAAGTTGGTCGGCGAGGTTGACTATGGCAATAGTGAAGGGGGAATATCGATTTTCCAGCAACAAGGATGACCTGATGAGCATTCACAGTATAACGTTGAAAATTACAAATTCCTCAAATCATTTTTTAACTTTGACCAACTACGGGCACAATGGCGCTGGAGCGCATTGGGACAACCGTCCTACTGATTTACAGCAAGCTTCGGATTGCAGTTGCCACGTTTATAGTAATGATGTCGATATATTAATGATTTGGTTTGAATACACGTCCGATGATGGCTCTGTTCTTTACTTTACAGCAACAGTCAACATTCCGGGTGGTTTTGAATTTGATGTATCGGGGGTGAGTCCGCCGTATTGGACGGAATCAAACTATTCGTACGTCAATGCGGATGTGAACCACATTCAGGCCGAGCTTACGTTAGAAACACAACCTTAGTTACTATAGGCATGCACCTCTTATAGTAATATTAATTCTAGATATGACGATGCTCACTTAGCGCGATGGCCGGAATGCTAATCTTAAAAACTTAGTGAACACTCGATAAGTAAATGGCGACGGCGTGCTCAATTACCTGCGCGTCGCCGCAGAAGCATTGCTGCGGGTCAGTTTTAGAGCCGTATCTCCCCTCGCAGGCCTGCGCCCAGCAAGTATTTGCTCATCCGATTTACTAGGCATAACAATATGGTATTTGGCATCATCAGCGCCCCTTTGCACAACAGAGATGTTGAACAGCGGATTGGTGAAGGCGCCAAAGATCATCCTTTTGTACAGCGTGACGCTTGGTTGGGGTTGAGCGCCCAGAAAAAGCGTTATGGCATTAGCATGCGCACTGTCAACTCAGTTCCGTCCGCTTGGCGTGTAAGCATTCGCCGTCGTGGAAGCGTCATTGGGCGTCAATTCAGTGCGAAGGCATTTGGCAGTATGGAAGAAGCGTTAAAAGCTGCACTGGCTTTTAGGGATGAGGTCAACGAACGTTTCCCGCCGTTGACAAAGCAAGAGGCACACGCCATTCGCCGATCAACGAATACCAGCGGTGTGCCTGGTGTGTTTCGCACGAAAATGGGCGAATGGAAAGCCTCTATTCACTTTGAAGACGGCACATGCAAGACGCGGCAGTTCGCAGTGCGCGTATATGGCGAGGAAAAAGCAAGACAACTGGCAATTGGGGCACGCGTTGAATTGCTCAAGCAGGTTCACGGGTACGTCATTTACCACGACGAAAAGCTCGACCTCCGGTCGTCGAGCGGTAATGATGAGCCTGCTGTTTGCATCATTCCCAACAAGCAGGAGCCCGCGCCCAATCCGTATCGCCAGCAGACCGATAGAGTTCCAGGTGTAGGTACTGTCAATGTCAAAACGGTTCTGCGCAACGGACAGGTGCGGAGGGTGACGTATCGAGTGGCTCAGTTCACCAAACCAGAGGGATTACCCAAGCGAAAGTACTTCTCTGTGCTTCGTTATGGTGAAAAAGAAGCCGAGCGCTTGGCCATCGCGCAACGCCAAGCCTGGGAGCGCGAGGCGCACGTTGCCTAGGGTGCTAGGAAGGTTGCTAACGCTTTGGCAAGCAACGGACTGCATAGGTGAAGGCCGACGCGGCTTGGCGGCACATGGTGGCAAAGTTTCTATTTGGGTAGAAGAAGTCTTGCGCCGAAGAAGATCAGTAGCCCGCCGGTCAACCGGTCGATGATCGGTTTGGTGGTGGCGTAGCGCTTGCGCGCCGCGTCGGCGGAAAACGCATTGGCGATCACGGTGTTCAAGGTGAGCGAGATCACCGCGACCACCAGTACCGCGGCTACCTTGGCCCAGAAAGCCAGGTCCGGGGTGAAGAGTGTCGCGAAGGCACTGCTGAAAAACACCAGTGTCTTGGGGTTCGTCAGATTGGTTGCCAAACCGTAGCGGTATGCCTGCCATGAGCCTCGCATTGCGGGAGCCTGCACGTGCTGCGTGATCGGTCGATCCGCTCCGTGGAACATCCTGATGCCGATGTAGACGAGATAGACCCCACCGATCGCGCGCAGGAGTTGTTGGGCCCAGTGGTACTGCCCAATCACCACGCCCAGGCCCACCGCAGCGAGACTGGCCCACACCACACTGGCAGTGGAAACACCCAGCCCCACACACAATGCCTGGCGCCGGGACTGGCTGATGGCCGTTGCCGTGATCACCAGGAAATTGGGGCCTGGACTGATTGCCAGCATCAAGTAGAGGCTGGCGATGCTGCTCAGAAAGAGCATTTCATTGGTTGCCATCGAAGATCCATTTTCTCGAAGCAAGTGGAAGATTGCATAAAGGTGGGTCACAGCGCTGGCATCGACGTCGACATCAAGGTCACCGTACACACGACGTCACCTTGCCGAACTCAGCGCAACAAGCACCATCCCAACAATGATCAAGCTGGCAGAGAGCGTCCGTTCCCACGGCGAGCGGGTTCTAACGCCAAGGACCGCCTGCACCAGTGCCACGAGCGCAAACACCACTCCGGCTACGACGACGTGGTTGCCGGAGCCACTCTCGATGGCATTCGGGAGGATGGACGGGTCCATCTCGTAGATCAGATCATCTTTGCGCCCAGTCAGTGCGATGAGCATCAGGCCGAGAAGGGACGCTGCATGGAAAACGATGCGAATCAGCTTTTTCATGGCGAACAGGTTGCTTTGGATCGGGTGCGGATCGATGATCATGGCGATGCCAGGAAATCGAGTCCTGTCAGATCATCGTTGATCTGAGCCACGACATGCCCGCGGCCCGGATAAGCGCTGAACGCAATGGTCAACTTCCCATTCCTGACCGTGTAGGGGCTCAGGTCGCTGCCGCTGCTGGCTGCCAGTTCAATGTTGTCCAGGCAGCTGGACACCGGCACATGTCCTTCGACCTTCGGCACGGGGCGCAGGTTCACCACGGTCACGCTGATCTCGGCACCCGCGCCACAGTAGCCATGCCCATCGCCTGGTGATGAACGGCGTGCGGAGAAATAGAGCAGCTTGCCGTGTGCGAGATAAGGCTGCAGCTTCATTGGTAGCCAGCGGATGAGGTTCTCCGCGCCAACCCGTGCGGGGTCGTAAGGGTGGGGGATGGTCTCCAGCACATTCTTTCGTGCAGTGGGCGCCTGCAGCACGATGCGGCCAGACGCGCGCTCATACGTGAGCTTCAGCAAGCCATGCTGCGCAGTGCACAACGCCGTGTCCCCTGTGAGGGCCGGTGCCTTGACGCACTCCGGTGACCGGTCATGGCTGACGGCGTATGCGGCGCCTACGCTGCACATCGCGGCACCGGACAGCACGGTAAGCAGCACGTTCAGGGCGGGCAGCATGGGGCAGTCTGCATCGATTCGAAGGTGCCAGTGTGCCAGCGGCACGAGCGATGGTCGAATATGCGGCACGTCAGAAGGCGGGGTAGGGTACGGTCCTTCTCGCTCGTCTCCTTATGGAAGAAGACCTGTGCGGCGATTGGGGTTAATTTTTCCAAAGATTTCTAGATACCGTATGACAGCCGCAAGTTTGCCTGCCCAGGTTTGTCAGGAAGAGATGACGTATGGGACTACTTACTAGTGAGGCGAAGGCCGGGTGACTATGTTCTGGCCGAGCGCACGCATGACCCCATTCGCCGAGGACCACTGCTGATGTTCGCTGCACTGTTCGACATGCTATTCAACCGCAAACCCGGCCCTGACACTTTTGCCAAGCGATTCCTCGCCGCGTTGCGCGCGCAGGGCGCTGGCGAAGACATGGACTACGATCCGGACACGTTCCAACTGGTCGGTCGCAATGGTCGCACCATCAATCTCCACAACCTGTATCAAACCTACAGCAATTCCGACCACCGCGGCCGGGATGAAGCGATCCGCAGCTATGTCGCCGCCTTCATGGAAGGGAACAACGGAGAAAGCCAGGCCATGACGTTCGAACAGGTGCGGCCTACACTGATGCCGGTGCTGCGCCACCGCGCCATGCTAGAGGAAATGCGGCTGGTTCACCGCCGCGAGCACGGTCCCGATGCCGCGTTCACTGTCGTCTTCCGCGACATCGCCGACGACTGCGTCGAGTTGCTGGCCGTCGACCGCGTCGAGTCTGTCTCCCCCCTGTTGCAGGGGCCGAATCAAGAATGGGGCATCACCTTGGAACAAGGCCTGGCCATCGCTCATGACAACCTGCGCGACGCCACCTCAGACCGCTTTGTGGAGGTGGCCCCAGGCGTGTTCCGGGGCGCCTGGCAGGACGCCTACGATACCAGCCGCGTGCTGTTGCCCGACGTGATCGCGCGCGTAGCGGTCAGGGGGCGCCCTGTGTTCATGCTGCCCACCCGCGATTGCCTGCTGGTCGTCGGCGACCGCGACGAAGCGCCCATGGCGGCCATGCTGGAACTGAGCATCGAAGCCGCCAGTCAAGGGCGCTGCATCTCCGCGCTAGCCTACACATACGAAGAGCGCCGCATCGTGCCCTTCGCGCTGTCGCAGCCCCAGCATCTGCGTCGCCAAGGCGACCTGCGACGCATGATGGACGCCTCCAGCTATGCGATGCAGAACGAGTTGCTGCAGGCTGTGCACAAGGCCGAACAGCTGGACATCTTTGTCGCGTCCTACCGCTTGTACAAGGAAAACGACGGGAGCGGCCATCAATTCTCGCTCGCCACCTGGACCGAAGATGTAGACATCCTGCTGCCTAAGGCCGACCGCATCGCCTTCGTCACGTCTAACGAGGAAGGCGATGCCGATGTGGTGGTGGCGCAGTGGAACCAGGCGGTCGATGTTGTCGGTGCATTGATGGAGCTGCAGCCAGATTTGTATCCGCCGCGCTATCGCGTGCGAAGCTTTCCCAGTTCCGTGCAATTGCAGCAATTGGTGCCGGCCTAGCTATGAGGGGTCACTCGATTGGATCCGGAGTTCATCCGGATTGGTTTCGAGAGACTGGACTTCGCCAAAAATCCAATCAACTCAGGACGCCCAGCCGGACCAACGCCCATAGACATGCCCGACTTACCTTTGTGCGTCGACTTGAAATGGGCAAGCAAATGATGCTGAAAGGCTTGTATGCCATGCGATCCTGGCCTACGCAGGGCATCACCGCACAACAGCCGAGCTTAGCGCCACAAACACCTATCTCTCCGCACGCCCGTTTTCTGGATATCTTATGACAGCCAAAAGTTTGCCTGCCCATGTCCATCAGGAAGAGATGAAGTGTGGAATGGTTTATAGAGAAGCCAAGGGTTCAGGTGACTATGTTCTGGCCGAGAAGATGCTGTTATCTGTCTGGAACGCCTATCCGGATCCAAAGCATCTTTGGGACTCTTCCCAGAGCCTGATAAAAGACATTGCGGATTTCTATCGGGAGCGGAGGGACTACGCGGTCGCCGAGCAATGGGCGGGGGAGCTGTTCAAATGTGACTTGCTGCCGTACGACGCTGAGCCCTACATCATCCTTGGCAGGATCTACTTGGATTCGGACAGGCAGGATCTGGCTGCTCAGTACCTGATCAAGGCATATGAATTGGGTGGGCGAAGAGGTTACGTCGGTGAAGAACCCAAGTACCTGAAGTTCGCTCTTGACCAGATGAAAAGGTAGAAGAGTAATGGCAGAAGTCGATTTCGATGACTCCGACGACAATGAGGAGGAGGCTGAGTTGCCCGATGACATTTACGAAAAAGTCATGGCACTGTCGGAGCTAGCCAATGACGCGTTGGAGAACGGCAGGCCGGCGGCCGCGGTGGCACCCCTGCAACAGGCCCTCGACCTGTTGCCCGCTCCTCAACATGATTGGGGTGCCTGGACCTGGTTGAACGGCTCGCTCGGCGAAGCTTACTTCGATCTCGCTGATTTCAAGATGGCACGAATCTCTTTTCTGGATGCTATGAGCGGGCCGGATGGGATCGCTAATCCATATCTCCTGCTGCGGACGGGCCAGTCGCTGTTTGAACTGGGAGAACGAGTGCAGTCCAGGCACATGCTTACGCAGGCCCATATGCTGGAAGGGGCTGAACTGTTCTCGGAAGAGGATCCAAAGTATCTGGCATTTCTTCTGTCGGACGACCAGTCACCCTGATCGCTCCAGCAGCGTGTACAGCTCATTCTAATCTTCTGGGTCACATGCGATAGTCGAACAAGACGGGGTAGGGCGTGGTCCTTCTCGCTCGTCTTCTTGAAGAAATGCATGTGCTTGCACGACACTGGGTTGGCCCGTGCGCAGCGGCTACTTGGTGCAAACCGTCATCGAAGGTCAACATGGATCCAACTGGTATTTTTGCTGCAATTTCGCTGTCCCCACTGGCATTCGAGCGTTTCTGCGACGACCACGGTAAAGCGCTGGTGCAGGATATCAACTACATCCTCGCTAACCGCGCGATTGATCGGGAGTATCAAGAGGCGCTGGCCGAGGCTCGAAGCCAGTCGGCGACGCTGACGTCGTTCTTGAATTTTCAGAAAAGCCATCCCTCTCCGGATTCACGCTACCGCAGAACGCTGGAGAACTATCTGCATCCGGGGTCGGACGAACTGATCATTCAGTACGATCTGGCCAGTCAGACAATGTTCTATTTCTACATTCTTGATCGCCGCAATCCCGATGAGATCGAGGACGTGCCATCCTTCAGGGTGCTGCGCGAGGTCGTCAAGTACAAGGACGGAGACGGCACGGACTACGTGGCCTTGTCCTCCAGCGCCACGAACTTCAATACCGATCCGATCTGGAGATCGTTCACCATCCAGAAGACCGGTTGGAGCCGGCAGCCCGACGGCACCTCGATTCCCCAGCATGTGATCTCCCAGCTGGATGGCTTGTCGCAAAAATATTATTTCGATGCGATTGACCGTGATCTCGGTTTGGCATCGGCGGGCACGGAGGAAGAGGCACCGTGGATCTATCCGAAGGACCACCTGCATCCCTGCCTGCTCAGGCATGTCACCGAACAGCCGATGAACCTGGATTGATCCCTTTGCTGCTTGCGCGAGCGCTGCGAATGAAACGGGCGATAGCCCTTGCCGCCGCGGTGATGGTGACCGGTGCTTTGCATGCTGCCAACACCAGTGCTGCTGCCGACAACGCCGCTGGTGTGGTGCATGTCATCAACTCGGAACTGCTCTCGGCGCTGCAAAACCTCAAAGCAACCCTGCCGGCCGGGCGCACGCCGCTCGCGTTCGACAACGGCGCTTCAGCCAAGAACTGCCTGGAGTATTCGGATCTGTTGTCGACAAGCAAGCCAGTCGAATCGACTCGCAACTTCGAGATTCGAAGCGAGTATCGGCTGTGCGACGGCATTCGCATCATTGCGGGTAAGCCCGTCGTCGCGCAGAAGGCCGCAGCCTCCGGCGAACAGGGCAAAACCCTGTATGAAAAGCTGGACCTGCGCTCATTCCCTTCATCGCTGCACAATCGCACTGATGCCAGCAAGCGCACGCTCAGTGCGTTGCTGCCCGGCGACGTTCGATCCGAAGGCAGCACCGTGCAAGTGGAAACACCGGAGCAGTTCTTCCGGTTGGAGGTGGTGGGCATCATCGACCATGGAACGGGCCAAGCACCCGAATGGATCGTCTGGGTGACCGACCAGCTCAAGACCGGCAGCTATCGCGGGTACAGCACCCTCGTCGTGCACCCGCCTCGTGTCGCATCGGATCTCTACACCGCAGCCCCTTCTCCCCGATGAGCGAAAGCCTGCCGATTTTCTGCTCGTGGGGTTGCCGTTGGTCGACGGACGCACCACGCATCGCCTCGCGTATCGCATCCACTCGACGGCCGCTGGGACGCCATCGACTGCAGGTGGTTTATCGCCAACGAGGCATGCGAGGAGGACACGATGGTCTGCTTGATGGGGTCGGATGGCTCAAGCCAGGCAACTTCTCAGGCGCAAGGAGCTAGGTGGTGCAGGACTGCGTGCGTCGATGGATTCGGCATAGGTTGTCTCCAGGCCAGTATGTTGGCAGGGCGATCGTGCCTGCGATGATGATGGGTGTGTTACCAGTGGTGGAGATGCTGGGATCCGTCGATGCGTGCGCTCCCGATGATCCGAGCCGCCAGGTGCTGGAGTCGCTTCCCGCGGACATCGGTGCGGATGGCGGACGCCGTTCGACCTACGAGCTCGCTCTTGTCCCATGCGATGACGCCGCATGTCCCTTTGAGGTGCGCTTGGTCGCGAGGACATCGCAAGCAGAGTCTGCAGAAGGCCATGCGAAGAAGGGCGTTGACACGCATGGATCGGTCAGGTTGACGTGTTACGCGTCGGGCGCGCCTGCATGGGGAGCCGATGCGCAGACGCACACCGCTGAACCCATCGCATTCTTCGGAGCGGCTTTGCCACGCGTCTGGACGACGGGCCTGGAGGAGGATCAGGTCACCGTCTCCGCCGGCGCGGTGCCGCTTGAGCCGGGCAAGCAAACAGGTGCGTATGCACTGCTCGTGACGCAGACTGCGGGGTTCGAGCATCCGAAACGTCAGCACGCCCTGTTGACCGCGGTATCGGGTGATCTGAAAGTGGCGTGGTCCAAGGTCGAGCCGCAGGGCCCTCACGTGTCCTGGGTCGCGATCCCCAAGCGCCATGCTCCGGTCTACCTCTCACTGTTCTTCTCGCCTGACGACGATGCTGCAGATGACGTGCTTGCTCGTCAGCTGAAGTGGGATACCGAACAGCAGGTGTTTTCCGAGGAACCTCCTCCGCCGCAGGTGCAGGCCGTCGTCGCAGGTTCTTACCGCACCCTGAGCGCGGCAAGGGTAGCCAGGTCCGCCTCGGACTGCCTGACTGGATACAGTGCGATCGATACCGGTCCGAATCAATGGGCGGTGCCGCATCGGTACGCGTTGATCCGGGTGACCTGGGAGCCAGCCCAGGTCACCACGGAGACCGAGCGACTTCGCCAGTGCCGTCCAGGCGGCCCGGCGCACTCGCTTCCGCTCACGCATCTGTTGTCGTCCTCGCCCTCCAACCCATAAGCCCAACGCATCAGGAGTCATCGCGTGTCATCCAAACGTTTTTCAACCGCTGCGATCGCGGCAATGTCGTTGGCTGGGGTGCTGCTATGCGGTGCAGCGTTTGCCAAGGACACGTTGAAGTGTCCAATGAGACTGGCTGTTTCAGAGACGGTCCTGCAAACCCAGGATGTACCGGAAGGAACCCAGGCCATCCTCAAGGGAGACGGGTCTTTGCCATTCTTTTCCATGGGTGTCTTTTCAGGGCACCCTCGCGATTTGGCCTCGCTGATCCCTGACGGTAGCGATGAGCAGGAATCATCGGGGGTCTCAGAGGGCGTCTGGAAATTTGAGAGCAGAAATCCCTATGGAATCTACCTGGTGTGCGAATACGGCGCCCTTGGCGCGGTGCAGATCTACAAGCGCGTCGGCGACGACGTCAGGTCTTGCACGGCGACGACGCGCAAGGACCGCGACCAGCATCTAATCGACATTGATTTCGAGTGCGAATGAGCGCTAGGCCCTTCGCTTTGATTGGTGTGACTGCAATCAGGCGTGCGTGCGATCCACCCTACAAAGCAGTCAGTGACTTCTTACAAGCCGGTCAGGGGTGACCCGATGGAGGCGCTCGATGGTCCGCGGCAATCTATGGATGTCGGATGGGTCGTTACAGCCCGCAGCTCGGTGACGAGGTCCGAGCAGGCCGACAACAAAGACCAGCAACGTTCGGGCCGATGGCTATCCACCGGGCGGGCCAGGTAGGGATACCTCGGCTGCTGGTCCCTTTTATAGCCGGACCGGCGCAAGGGCGCTATCACGCATCCTGACTGTGCGCGCTGCCATCCAATGGCTACTTGTGGAAAGCGTCAGCCCTGGACGGCTGCTTCGCCCTTATCAGCCTCCGATTCTGGCGCCGGCTCCTTCAAGACGAGATACGGATTGCCAGGAAGGGATTGCGGCAGGACCATCAAGGGGTCAATGAGCAGATAGCCATGCAGCCTGCGCGTTTTGCGAGGACCGGCGACCTCGCATGTCCAGATGTTCAGTCCGTCGCGCTGCTTGCGATGCACGCGCAGTTTTTCAAACTGCTTTTGCACCCACTGCCACTCGGGCAGTTTTTCTTGCCTGGCTAAAGCGACGACCTCTGGATGCTCCTGCGCATAGCGCTGAAAGACACCCGGGCTGACCAGGTAGGCGGTGTCCGCCACCGTGTGCACCAACGCCTTGGCATCGTTGATGACAAGCCGGCGGCTCACGATGCTGTGCCGCAACCAGCTCAGGAAATGCCTGCCCGATGGTGTGGCTTGCCCATCGGCGGGAAGGCCAGCGCAGTCGGTGGTGGATGCCGTGCCTCCACCATGCGGAGTGATGGCCGGCGCGACAGTTTCGAAGGGCGTTTGCGGCGCGTCCTCGTGCGTTTTCGCGTCCGGCTGCATCAGCGCCAGCAGCGCATCGATTCCATCGTGCGGCGGTGGGGCCGATGGGAAGGGGAGGGCCGCGGCGGTGGGTGGGCGGCCAGCGGCTTCGCTTTCGGGCGCCTGCGGCGGAGATGCTGAGGGGCTTGGATGATCCGCCGCTGCCACCGGCGCCAGATCGTCCTTCATATCCGTCTCCACCACCGTCACCTGGCCATGGAAGGCTTCCGGCCGCTCGGAGGCATCCCAGACCAGGGCAGGGGAGAGGCGCAGAAACGTGAACGTTTTGGACCAGCCGCCGTCGCTTCGGACCGTGGCCCGCCAGATCGCTTTGCCATCGGGTGTCGGCAACGCAATGCCATGCTCCTGCAAGACATTGAACACCGCCAGGTTGCTGGTGGGGATGCCCTCCATGCCTTGCGACAGCAAGTGCGCGCGCAACTTGTCCGAGACGGTCTTGCTGACCAGCCAGAGGGCGTCCTGCGTCAGCCAGCCATCGGAGGCTTCGGGCTGGTTGAGCTTCAGTTGGTCGCGCAGCAGGTAGCGCAGTCCGTCGAGGAGCTTGCGCTGCAGGGCGTGGCGAGGGGCAGCCAGGGCTTTGGCGGGATCGCCGCCCAGCGATTGCGCGACCGAGGCCTGATCGGCTTGCACGACCAGTTCGCCCAGCACGCCGGCATGTTCGTGCTGACCCGCCAGGACGTAGAGCAGCGGACCCCACAGGTCCGGAAAACCGCTGAGCCAGTCCAGGATGTCCCGGTCCAGCACGCGCACGTAGAGCAACCCGGTAGCCGCGCCATGCAGGCGATATTCGCGCCCGGCGCGATAGCGGAATCGATACGGGCGCAGCAGCGGGCCGTGCCATGGATGCCATGCGCTCCCATCACCGTACTCGACCTCCAGGTCGACCGCGATCTTGCCCAGGTCGTGCACCAGCGCAGCGTAGGCCACGCCAGCGGTCCAGGCCTCCGCCTGGGCGGCCTGGGCCTCGGGCGTGGCGCCAGCGGGCAGCAGATGCGACTGCCGCAGCTTCAGCGCATAGGCCACGATTTCAAGGCCATGGTCCAGCATGCCGCCCGGGTACGCGTGGTGGTGGCTCTCGGAAGCGGGGAACTGTTGCACCAACTCGGCGTAGCGCTGCAGCGGTCCCAGGTAGAGATGGTCGAATTGCGCACGCGAGAGCGAGGTGCGCTGCCAGATGTGCTCGATGAGGCGCTGGCGACGGGCCGTGGCGAGGAGGGCCTGCGCCGATTGCGGCGACACGAGGCTGGAGGGGGCCGCGGAGGGCGGCGTGGCCACGAGAGCCGATGCGTTTGGGCGTTTCGCCCGCGAGCGTTGGAAAAGATTGAACATGCAGGCCCGTCGGCAGGATGGGGCTGCACCGAGATGGCGAACCCAGCCGCAGGGTGGCGCAGGTCCGTTCATGCTGTCCGGAACCAATCGGGTACCGCGCGATGCCGATAGAGTGCGATGCACGAACGCCTCATTGCTTGGCAATGGACCGGGCTGTTCGCCTGGTCCATCCGCAGAGCAGGCCAGCAAGGGCAGTAGTGGCTGACAATGCCCACCATGCCTGGCGATACCCGCCGACCTGATCGACGCTCCATCCAAACGCCAGCGGAAGCAGCGCGATCGATACCTGGTTCATAGCCAGCGCCGCGCCCAGCGCTCGGCCGGTCTTGTCTGCCCGCGCGGACTCGGTCAGCCAGACCACCCAGGGCCCATACCAACCAAAGCCGAAGAAGCCCGCCGCGCAGCTCAGGCTGACAAGCCATGCCAGAGGCGCCGAGGCGGGGAGCAGTGCAGCGCAGGCCATGACGGCCGCACATCCCCATGCGCATCCGCTGACGCTTATCCACCGCTGGCCGGGATGCCGATCGCTGACGCGTGCCAGGACGATGCGGCCTACAGCTCCGGTCAGTTGCACCCCGAATAGCAGCCCGGTGGCGGTTGCCAGCGGCAGCGCAAAGGCCTGGGCCATGAACAGCCCCCAGTACACGCTGATGGCCGTCTGCCCCAGAACCAGCAGGGCACCTACTACCATGGGCAAAAATTTGCCGTACCCCGTCAGACCGAGAGGCAAGGCAGCATGCGGCGCGGGGATCGGTGCCGGGCGATGAATCCAGGCGAACGCCCCACCCGCCAGCCCCATCAGGAGCGCTGCGCTACCCATCGCACCCATCCAGCCCAGTGACCCGATAAGCGCAGGAAAGAGCAGTGCTGCCAGTGCCCCACCCAAGGGCAACGCTGCTTGGCGGATGCCCATCGCCAGTCCGCGTTGCGCAGGCGGGAACCAGCCGTGGACGACCCGGCTGCCGCCCGGCTGGATGGGGCTGTAGCCCAGGCCCAGCAGCACCATCGCGGCCAGGCAGGCGGGGTAGCTGTCGGCCAGTCCCAGCAAGGCCATGGCAGCGGCCACGATGCACACGCCAGCGGCGACCGGCCAGCGCTCTCCGTGACGGTCCAGGGCGCAGCCGGCCAGCCACAGCCCGGGGATGGTGATGGCGCCGCAGAGCGTGGCCAGCAGGCCGAGCTGGGCATGGGTGAGCCCGAAACGCTGCTGCGCGAACACACCCCATGCACCGATGCTCTGTGTCCCGAGCGCCGCGCACAGCTGCACGCCCGTGGACACGGCGAGAATCTTCCAGCGGGTGTGCATGCGGGCGCTCCTCGGATGCAAGGATTTTGCGAGAACATGCCGTACATCGGGCGCTGGCGGCTGCGCCTGGATCAGGCCACCACTTCCAGTTCGGATCGGGTGTGTGCCGCTTGCATGTATTGCATCAGCAGCCCGTAGTGGGTCGCCATGTTCTCGATCAGCTGCCGGCTCGCTTGGTATAGCAACTGCCAGTCAGGCTCCCGTTGTGCTGCGGCGAAGTAGTCCTCCATGCCGCGCACTAGAGCGGCGAAGTGTCCGCTTTCCGTGGTGCCCAGGTGATCGTGGAGGAACTGCAAATCCTCCTTGACTCCTTCCTGGCCTCGGCCCAGCCGATCACGGCGCCAAGCCACGAAACAGGGCGTGGCATAGGCAAATTCACCGTGGTTGTAGAGCTCTTCCGGCAGCGAACGGATGATGGCCACCCCGAGATCTTCTCCGTTTTCCCGGTAGCGCCGCGAGGCATTGAGATATGCCTTGGCGCCGGACATGCGGTACCGATCCAGCTTCCATTGGTCATCGCCGGTCAGGCCGGTGGCGAAGCGGTCGTACAGCAGTTGGTGGTTGGTCGTGCCGATGCCCACGTCTTCGCGCGACACCTCGGACACACGGGCCGCCGTTCGCAACAAGAGCACTTGGCGATCCTGTGGTGCGTGCTCGGCTTGTTCGAGCACGCGGAAGGCCAGGGCGCAGAAACTGGCCGATCCGATCCCCGGACTGCGCCAGTTGTGAAAGAAGATGCGCCGGGCGTCAGGATGCCAGGCCATCGTGCTGAAGGCGTCGAAAAAGTCTTCAATACGTCGCAGGCTTTCGGTGCAATCGCGATAGGCGTTGCGCAGTGCCTGCTGCGCTTGCGGTGCATGGACCAAGGCGATTTCCGGTTCCACGATATCGTTGATGCGTTTCATGGGCGCTGTCCTCTGCGGTCGCGCGGAAAGTGACCACGTGGCAGCGCTCTCGGCGCCGCAGTGGCTTCCGAGCAGGGGCGCGATGGCAAACAACGGTGCGTCGGACTGCTCGCAGCCCCGACGTTATGCATCGGCGGCTGCCGCTTGAATCAGGCTTCCCTGAAACGCCTGTGCGTTATTTCGTACGCGGTGCGCAGTCGCTGCGCTCTGTGCGCGCACGCAACTCCGAGGCGGACATCCCTAAGGATTTCCTCATGATCCGTGCCAGGTAGGAGCCGGACTCCCAGCCCACCTGCTGCGCAATGCACAGCACCGATTGCTCGGTATTTTCCAGCAGGTATTTGGCGCGCAGAAGACGCTTGCTTTGTTGGAACTCCAGGGGCGAGTGGCCGTACTGCAGGCGGAAGTAGCGCTCGACCTGGCGGCGCGACAGCCGCTGAGTGCGCGCGAACGCATCCAGCGCGAGCGGTTGATCGAGGTCGGTTTCGATGTGGTCGGCAAGCAGGCTGGCGATGTGCCGCGAAGGGTGCGCTTCAGTGTTCCGAACCGGGTGCGAACACAGTCGCGCGGCTTCCATCACCACCGCACCACACCAAGCGGTGGTATCGATCTCGCGACCGTGTACTGCAATGTCGAGCAGGCGACGCGAGAGCGCGCCCAGTGCTGCACTTCCCGTTCGCAAGCCCTGCGAGGGTCGGACGATGGCCTGTGCTTCCAAGACAGCAGACCAAAGTTCCGGATCGACATAGATCGCGAGGTGCGTCTGCCGAAACGTCTGGGCGGACGTGGCATGGGCCGCATCTGCAGCAAGCCACAAAAAGTCGCCAGGCGACGACTGCAGGCTCCGCTCCCACGCATCCACGATCTCGAACCGTCCCTGCATCGGCACGAACAGCATGTCGCAATCGTGCGTGTGAGGTGACGCTGCGTAGCCCTGCCGGTGATTCGCCACCAGCGTAGAGCCATGGCGCAACTGCTCCCGAAAGGGAGACACCCGCAATCCCTGCGGTCCCAATTCTTGTTGCATATCCATCCCTTGTCGCGATTGTGCTGAGTGATGTCGCAATCGGATGTGCGCTCCACTCAGTGTTCGCGAAGAATTAATTGCAGCGTTTCATCCACTGCGTTTTTTTTGAAAGAACTGCTATGACTCTTCGATCTCAGCGCTTTTGGCGCCTCGGCATATTCTTGGCATGCCTCGCACTGGCATCTGCTACTTCCCGCATCGCGAACGCGCAGGATTTCCCTAGCAAACCCATCACCATTGTCGTCCCGTTTCCTGCCGGCGGGGGCACGGATGTGGTTTTTCGGTCGATCTCCCCGAAACTCCAGGCCGCCCTGGGACCTGCTGCACGCATCGTCATCGACAACCGCGCCGGTGCTGGCGGAACCGTTGGCACGGCCTCCGCCGCCAAGGCCACGCCAGACGGTTACACGTTGATTGCTGCCACGACAACGACCATTGCTTCTGCCCAGGCGGTGTATCCGAAACTCGGTTACGACCCCAACGCCTTGGTGCCCATCGGCCTATTGGGTACCACTCCCTTTGTGTTGGTCACTGCGCCAGGGTTCCCGGTGCGAACCCTGGCGGAGTTCATCGCCCATGCGAAGGCCCACCCGGGCAAGATCAACTACGCCAGCATCGGAAACGGCAGTGCGAGTCACCTGGTCGCGGAGCTGTTCAAGCAGCGAGCAGGGGTGGAGATGACGCATGTGCCTTACCGCGGCGCCGGACCGGCGCAGACCGATCTCATGGCGGGCCAGGTGCAGGTGCTGTTCGACAACCCGACGGCGCTGGTGCAACAGGTGCGCGCCGGGCGCATGCAGGCCCTGGCGATCACCGAGTCGTCGGCCGTGTTCCAGGACCTGCCCACCTTCGCGGCGTCAGGCATGCAGGGTTTCCGTCCCGAGCTTTGGTATGGCCTGATGGCGCCGGCGGCTACACCGGAGCCGGTGATCCAGCATCTGCACGCGGCGCTGAGCCGGGTGCTGGAAGACCGGGAAGTCCGGGCCGATCTGCTCGCGCGCGGCGTGGCGCCGGCTGCTGGAATGCCCCAGGCGTTCGCGCAGCGGATCCGTGCCGACATCGACTTGTGGGGTGGCATCGCACGCTCGGTCGGGGCCAAGGTGGAGTGAGCATGATGCACTCCCAGAATAGGGTTTCCCCAAGTCCAAGCCATGCACCGCTCCGGGCACCGTTGGTGCGGGTCTTCACCATCGATGGCGATCCACGCGGCGGCAATCCCGCGCCGGTCTGGCTGGATGCCGAGGCCATGACCGCGGCCGAGATGCAATCGCGTGCGCATGCCAGCGGCCATGAGTCGGTCTTCGTGCGCGCTTGCAGCGACGGCGTGCATCGCTGGGACATGCGCTACTTCGTGCCGCTGCACGAGATGGAAATGTGCGGCCACGCCACCATCGCCGCGCTGTGGTTGCTGCATGCGCAGGACCGTTGGGACGGAGAGCCGGTCGCGATCCGCACGGCCAGCGGGACGGTGCACGGGCGCAGGATGGACGATCGTATCGAAATCAGCCAGCCACCGGCTTCCATGCGATTACTGGGCGAGGGGCACATCCGGTCGCTTGTGCAGTGCCTGGGGCTCAGAACTTCGCAGATCGTCGATGGGGTGTTGAACGCCTCCACCAGCCGTGCCAAGACGCTCATCCGGCTGGACAGCGTAGAAACCCTGCATGCCTTGCGCGTCAAGGCTGAGCAGGTACCCATCGTCTGTGAGCGCATCGGGTCAACCGGGTTGTATCCCTATGCCGTCTCCCGCGTCGAACCGCGAGAGGTGCATTGCAGTGCGCGGCAGTTTCCCAGGTCCTCCGGCTACCTTGAGGACCCGGCGACAGGCATCGCTGCCGCTGCCCTGGCATGGGGACTGCGCCGTATGGCGCTGTTGGGTCCAAGATCCGCGGTAGTCACCGTTCGACAAGGCGAGACGATGGGATCTCCCTCTCAGATCACAGTGCGTATGCCCGCCGTGACCCAGGAAGCCGAGGGCTGCTGGGTGGGTGGCCACGCGCTATTGGAAACGGATTGGGGAGGGCAGTGGATATGAACCACGCTGTTTCCGCAGCCGACCGAAGGCTCGATGCACTGGTGGCGGGCGAGCCTGAGCTGCAGCCATCGGGCCGCTACAGCAGCTTCTTCCAGATTGGCGATTGCTGGGTGTCCAGCGGCGTGGTGGGGCGGCAGGGTGGTGCCATCATCGCCGGTCCACTGCGGAGCGAAGAGGACGTACCTATCGGCGAACGGGCGGCTGCTGCCGCGGTGCTGCTGATCCTGCGCGCGGCGCAAAAGGCGCTGGGCACCCTGGACCGGGTCGATCGGGTCGTCACGCTGCAGGGCTTCATCAGCAGTACCGCGGACTTCCGAGACCACGTGCGGGTGATGGATGCGGCGTCGGCCTGCCTGCAAGACGTGCTGCCGCAATCACCGTTGCCCGCTCGCACGGCGGTGGGCGTGGCGTCGTTGCCTGGCGGCGGCGCGGTCGAGGTAATCATGGTGCTCGCGACCCGCGACATCCCGGATTGAAGGAGCCAAGAATGGTCGATCCGAAATGGGGCGCCTACACGGCCGATGCCCTCATGCACTATCCGAGCGACCTGGGCCGGATTCCATGCAGCCTGATCCACGCTTTCGGGCTGCAAAAGCAGGCGAGCGCGCGGGCCAATGCGCACCTGCAGGAACTGCCGGTGCCCATCGCCGACGCCATTGCACTTGCTGCGCAGGAAGTGGCGGCGGGGGCGTGGGACGCGCATTTCCCACTCGGAATGTGGCAGGCAGGCGATGGCAACCAGACCCACATCAACGTCAACGAAGTGATCGCGTGCCGGGCGGCCGAGCTCATGGCCGAGACCAAGGCCGGGTCACCCGACATCGGGTCGGTTGCCGAAATCCATCCGCTCGACCACGTCAACCGGAACCAGTCGTCCAACGACAGCTGGCCGACCGTGGTGCATATGGCACTGGCCCGCGAACTACAGGCTTCGTTTTCTTCATCGCTGGAGACCTTGGTGACGGCGCTGGACCTCTTCGCAGCGAGGCATCATGAGACAGCCAAGGTCGGTCGCACCTTTCTGCGCGACGCGCATTGCACGACGGTAGGCATGGAGTTCCGTGGATTCGCCGCCTTGCTGCGCGGATCTCAATCCCATCTGGCGACCGCCTGCGAAACGCTGCGAGTGCTCCCTCAAGGGGGCGGTGCAGTGGGCAATGGCGCAGGAGTCCATCCGGGCTTCGGGACACGCTTTGCCGAGGAGCTGCGTACGCTGACGGGCATGCCGTTTCAGTCGGCGCCGCAGCCGTGTGGGGCCCAAGTGGTGGATACGGCGTTGCTGACCGTGTGGAGCGGGTTGGTGATGATCTCGGTGGTGTGTTTGAAGCTCTGCCGCGACATCGAGCTACTGGGATCAGGGCCCGCATGCGGATTGGGCGAGCTGTTACTGCCCGCGGTGGGGCCGGGTTCCTCCAGCATGGCCGGCAAGGTCAATCCGACCCACGCCTCCATGCTGGAGATGATGTGCATGAAGGTGCTGTCCGACCACGCGATGGTCTGTGCCTCGCTGTCGAGCGCGCGTCTGCAACTCAATACGACCTATCTGCTGGCCGCTTGCGTGACCGTGGATGCGGTTGAGACGCTAGGGCAGGGCCTGGAGTGCTTTGCCAGTTCTTGTATCGATCGGCTGGAGGTCGATCATTCGCAGTTGGACGTACACCTGGCAAAAGGGCCGGGTGCGCGGTATCTGCAGTCGCGAGAGCTGGGATATGACGCGGTGGCGAGGCAAGATGTGGGGTGAGCGCAGCGCGTAGCAAATCGGAGTGACGGGTGCATGGACGATGTGTTTTGGGTGGTGGTGATCGGTGCCGTGGTAGCAGGCTTCGTGCAGGGCTTGTCGGGTTTTGCGTTCAGTCTGGTTGCGATGTCGTTTTGGGCCTGGGCGTTGGAGCCGCGCGTTGCCGCGGCGCTCGCCGTGTTCGGTGCATTGACAGGGCAACTGTTGGCCGTGGCATCTGTGCGACGTGGTTTTGACTGGCGCGTGTTGCTGCCTTTCGTGTTGGGCGGATTCGCGGGTATTCCGCTGGGCGTGGCCTTGCTGCCGCGGATCGATATGGCCATGTTCAAGGCGATCCTGGGCACGCTGCTGGTGCTGTGGTGCCCCGCGATGCTGATGGCCAAGCGGCTACCCCGCATTCGCAAAGGCGGACGTGTGGCCGACGGGGTCGTGGGGCTGGCCGGTGGCGTCATGGGCGGCCTTGGCGGCTTCACCGGCGCGCTGCCGACGCTGTGGTGCACGCTGCGCGGCTACGAGAAGGACCAGCAGCGCGCCGTGATCCAGAACTTCAACTTGTCGATGCTGCTGGTCACAATGGCGACCTACCTGGGTACCGGGGCGGTCACGCGGGACATGCTGCCGCTGTTCGCCATCGTGGCGCCTGCGATGCTCGTACCGACCTTGCTTGGTGCTCGACTGTACGTCGGCCTGAGCGAGGCGACCTTTCGGCAGGTTGTGCTGGGGCTACTCACCGCGTCGGGCGTGGCGATGTTGCTTTCGTCCGTGCCAGACCTGCTGCGGAGATGATCTCGACGTGCATTGGGCCTGCACCGGTCGGGGCGAGCTCTACAGCCATAGTTGATCCATTCGCCTTCCGTCTCCGTCTCCGTCTGCTGTAGCTGCAGGGATTGATTGGGTAGATCCCTGTTCGTTGCCTACTTCTTCCTGGCCTTCAAGGCGGTGCCACTCTGGCTCGCTACGTTTGGCGGCTTATGCCAGGTGGGGGAATGTTCCGCGTCGTTCGTCTTATTTTTAGGCCCTTCTAAACGTCAAACAGCCTTTTGAACGCCAAGATGAAGTGTTGGAACGGGTCAACCAATCCATAAGGCAAGAGGTCTGTATGCACGACGACGTAAGCCAGGACCACGATCCGTCCCAGGCCGAATTACTCGAGATGGCAGCTCAGGGGCGTGAGACGCTCACCATCTATGAAGGAGGTGGTTTTTCGAGCGCGCTGCTCTGGATATTGGCGCTACTGTGTGCACTTCCCGGCGTGGCGATGCTTCGGAGCAATATCGTCTTTGCCTTGGTGTTTATAGCCATGGCGGCCGCATTAGGGATGCTCGCCCGCGGGCTTGGGCGACGCAGAAAACTTCCCTTCTTGACGCTCAGCGCTCAGGGGCTTCAGTACTCAGCCGTCACACAGCCGATCCCGTGGACGGCGATCGAAAATTACCGGGTCGGCGCTGGCAGTCACCGTGGTGAGAATCTGATTCTTTTCGTAGATCTCTCCAGTGATTATGACGTCCCACTCAAGGACGCCCGTTCGGTCAGCGCTTGGCATAGCGTCGGGCGCTCCTGGTACAACGCCAAACAAGACTGGATCATCTTCAAGGTTCCAAGCGTCCAGGGAATGACCAACCCTCAACTGATCGAACTTTTCTCGACGTATTGGCAAGCAGGGCTCGCACATGCGCGGCTTGAGCAGATGAAGCAGCCATTAGTATCCTGATCAAAGTCTGCAGATCGGGACTATAGGCGAATCAGCGTGGTTGCATCTGTTGCGAACTTGCGTCGCCTCCCCTTGGGCCCGGTTCCACCAGCATGGCTGGCACGCTTAATCCACTCCGCGCCTCCATGCTGAAGATGATTTGCATGAAGGTGCTGTCCGACCATGCGATGGTTTTTGCTCGCTGTCGAGCGCGCGTCTGCAGCTCAACACGATCTACTTGCTGGCCACCTGCGCGACGGCGGATGCGGTCGAGACGCTGGGGCAGGGAATGGTGTTCTTTGCATCCCGGTTGGTCGACCGGCTGGACGTGGATCGAGAGCAACTGGTGGCGCAGGTGGAGAAGGGGCCTGGTGCACGCTATTTGCGATCGCGGGAGGAGGGGTATGACGCAGTTGCGAGGCGAAGCGTTCCGTGACTGCGGTGCAGGTCGACTCAGAGATTACGCACAACGGATCCTAGATGCGAGCGCACGCAGTTTCGCCGGAGCCGCAGGCTTCAGGGATCAAAACCTGGTTGCCGTGATTCGGCAAGAGGGGCTCAGTCTAGCTCGCAAGCTCTACAGGGACACGCCGGGGTGCTACACGGGCTCTTGCTAGCTCAAATCTCGATACATACGCTACGATGTAACCATAAGTACTTTCAGCATCATCAGAAATGCGGTGGGAGGGACGCCCTGTGTATCTGGCTCAGTTGATCATCTCAAACTTCAGGAAGCTGCAAACAGCCGAGCTGAGTTTCCAACCTGGGTTGAACATCCTGGTTGGCGCAAACAACGTGGGTAAAACCGCTGTTGTAGATGCGTTGCGCGCGTTGCTAGCTGGCCATGAGGAACCTTACCCACGGCTCGACACCGACGATGTGCACCACCCAAAGGGCGGCAAGCCAGCAGGGGACATAGTTTTCCAGTATATTTTCCGAGGACTCAACGAGGATGATGAGGCCGATTTCCTCGCAGCGCTGAAACCCGACGCGGCAGGCAAGCTGGAAGCACACATCACTATTCGCTACACCGAGGCGGACAAGACTGGCCGGTTGCGTGCCAAGCGCTGGTGTGGCGACCACGAGGACGTGGGCCTTACCGCCGACATGATGGAGAACTTGCGCGGAGTCTATCTGCCGCCTCTACGTGATGCCTCTCAGAGCCTCAGACCGAGCCGCACTAGCCAGCTGTCCAGGTTGTTCCAGCTTCTCTCTGACGACGCTGGGCGTGATGGAATCAACGCGGCGCTGAAGACGCTCGACGATGAGCTGAAGAAGCATCAGCCCATCGTCAACACTCATGCTGAGATCAACACGCGCCACGGCAGCATGCTCGGACCGCAGTTGGCTCAGGCGCTGGAGATGGGCCTGAGCGGAAGCGATTTCCAGCGCTTGGCGTCGCGCTTGTCATTGCTGGTGGACGCTTTCGAGATTGAACAGAACGGATTGGGCTTCAACAATCTGATCTTCATGGCGGTGGTACTTAGTGAACTCGCTAAGAACCCGGAAGCAAGTTATCGCGGCTTGATCGTCGAAGAGCCAGAAGCGCATCTGCATCCCCAGCTCCAGGCGATTCTTCTCAGCTATCTGGGGACGATTAAGGCCGTCGAGGGTGAAAATCCGGTCCAGCTTTTCGTGACCAGCCACTCCCCTAACTTCGCCAGCATTGCCGATCTCAAAAGCTTGACCTGCTTGGTGGATACCGGGGCGACGGTAGAGACCTTCTTTCCGCGAACCATTACCTTCGAGAAGGGTAAGCGCGAAAAGCTTGAACGCTATCTGGACGTTACTCGCGCGGAACTGTTCTTCGCGCGTCGAGTGATCTTCGTCGAAGGCGCAGCCGAGCTGATGCTGGTGAGCGTGCTGGCCGAGAAAGCCGGATTCAAGCTGCGCGAACACGGCGTCAGCCTGATCAGCGTCGAAGGCTTGAACTTTGACTCGTTCCTGCCGTTGTTCGGCAAGAAAGCGCTGAAGATTCCGGTGGCAGTGATTACGGATGCAGACCCCGTGGACGAGCCCATCGATGACAGCGAACCGCAAGCGTTGTATCCGGCGCTTGGTGATGTGGTCAAAGTCTCCGACAACACTGCCAAGATGAAGGGTAAGGAAGATACCTTCGTGAGGGTCTTTCATGGACTGAAGACCCTTGAATACGACCTGGCGTTGCATGCCGACAATCGCACCGCAATGCTGAAGGCCCTTAGGGAACTCCACCCAAAGATTGCTAGCACAGTTGGAGCAGCGGTCGATGTCGCAGTAGATGATGCAGCGAAAGCGCGTGCCCTGTTCAGCGGCATGTTCGAGCGCAAACAGAACAACGTTCAAAAGGGACGCTTTGGTCAGGCGCTGGCGCAGGTGCTATCTGACGGCGCTGCTTGCAAGGTGCCTGACTACATTCGGGACGCCATCGTGCACGCATGCCAAACGGCGCCGGCGCAGCCATGATGGAGTTGTCGGCCGAACAGTTGGCCATCATCGACGCCCCCCTTGAGCCGATGTCGGTCGTCGCATGCGCAGGCAGCGGGAAGACACGGACCGCAGTGCGCCGGCTTGCAGAAATCCGCAAGCGACTCGGCGATCACCGTGGCCGAGTCGCGTTGCTGTCATTTTCCAATGTGGCCGTAGATACTTTCCGCCAGAGCTACCAATCTCTGGTGCAGGCTCTTTCCCCAGGCATTGGTCGTGATAGGGTAGAAATCGACACGCTGGATGGGTTCATCACCAGCAATGTGCTGCGTCCACACGGCCATCGGACGATGGGTTGTGACCGGACGCCATTCCTTATTGCTGGAACGGAACCTTTTCTCCGGAATAAGGATTTAAGGTTCTGGGTGCAGTCGGCCACAGAGGACTTTCCGGTGCAGCCCGTCGATATGCGAAAGGTGGTGGTGAACCTCCAGGCCGGGGCTGCTCTGTTTCACTATCAGCAGCACAATGCCTTGCTGCCGATCAACAATGGTCCGGCGGTTGCGGCTCGCTTGGCCGAGGTGGGGGCGTATACCCATAACCTCGGACGATACTGGTGCTATCGCGCATTGTTGGGGCAACCGGGCGTACTGCGGGCACTGGTTCGGCGCTACCCGCACATACTGATTGATGAAGCGCAAGACATCGGCACGCTACACCAGGCAATCCTTGAGCAGCTTATCAAGGCTGGAGCACAGATCTCGTTGATCGGCGATCCGAACCAAGGCATCTATGAATTTGCTGGCGCCAACGGGGCGTTCCTGACGCAATACGGACAACGCCCGGGAGTGAATGGCTATGGACTGACCCGGAACTATCGGTCCGTCCCTGAGATTCTGGCGCTGGCCAACAAGCTGTCGATCCGCACCGACATCGCGGAACGAGGCGCCCCTGACACTCTCCACGGTGCGTACTTTATTGCCTACAAGAACGCCGAACGCGAACAACTCATCACTGCATTTCATGCGGCTGTCGTCTCAGCCGGCTTGAAGACCGAAAGTGCAGCGGTGCTCTGTCGAGGCCGGGATCTGGCAGACAAGCTGGCCGGCAACGATGCCCCTGCAGGTCAGGGAATAGTGAAGGTCTTTGCGCAGGCAACGATTCTCAGGGACAGGCGGCAAGACTACCTGGGTGCATTCAAATTGGTTGCGGCGGGCATCGTTGGCCTGCTCGCTGATCCTCCGCAAGGGCTGATAGCTCGGATCACACAACCAGCGCGTTACCGGGAGATGAAGCCCTTGCGCCGCCTCATCTGGAGATTCACTCGTAACCCGGATACTGGTTTGCCCGCCGCTGGATTGACGGCGGATACGCAGTGGCATCCGCTGTTGCTGGTGAGGACGAAGGCTTTGCTGGCCGTTCTCGATCAGGAATTTGGGCTGAAAGTGGCTGACAACCTGGGAAACAAACTGGCGAAGAAAGCGCTGCCCAGTGCTCCGCTAATGACCGGAGGTGATCTTGCTGCCGAAAAGGACGCACGTATCCGCGTGGATACGGTGCACCAAGCGAAAGGCGAAAGCCTGGATGCGGTGCTCTATCTTGCAACCAAGGAGCATGTCTCCGCGTTGCTAGCAGGTGTGTGCTCCGAACTCGGTCGTATCGGATACGTCGCCGCCACGCGCGCCAGGAATCTTCTGTGGTTGGGGGTGCCATCCAACGCGCTCGCGGAGCTTCGGCCAGCATTGCTCGCCCGTGGATTTCAGGAAGTCGGTGTCGCCGTCGCAGTTGCTGAGCCGGCCTGAGCTATGAGCAACCTAGCGGACAACTACATGGGTTTCCGAGATCTGGCCAAAGTTCAGGTCGAGGGCTCTGATTACCGAGTCCATGTACGCCCGAACGCAAGGTCGTCCGTCGCCGTGATAGCGCCGCACGGAGGGAGCATCGAACAATACACGTCGGACGTTGCAAGCGCGGTCGCCGATGCGGACTTCAACCTCTACCTGTTCGAGGGAATTCTTCCTGCCGGCAACTATGCCGCGCTTCATCTGACGAGCCACAAGTTCGATGAGCCGCGATGCTTGGAGCTGCTGTCTAACTGTGATCATGTGATTGCGATACACGGATGTCGTGGGGAAAAGCAACAGGCGCTTGTTGGCGGCCTGGATGAACCACTGAAGTTCAGCTTGGCGCAGGCCATCGCTGGACTTGGCATCGACACTCAATTGCAAGGTCACCAATTCCCGGCAGTCGAACCAAAGAACATCTGCAACCGTGGACGCCGCGGAGTCGGCGTGCAGATCGAGATGACGATGGCGCTGAGAAGTCAAGGGCCGTGCGATGCGATTTCCGCTGCCATTCGGTCGGTGTTGCTTGCGTTGCCGATTTACTTACCTGGGGGGCTACGCGAATGATTCTGACCGACAACGAAACCAAAGTTGACTTGCTCAACAACGAAGCGATTGCGAAGACGATCATCGAACTGTTGCGTGAGAAGCCGGATCACCCCGTCACGATCGGAGTTCACGGCGATTGGGGTGCCGGAAAGTCCAGTGTTCTTGAGATGATCGAGGTAGGATTTTCAGGCAATGACGACGTGTTGTGCCTGAAGTTCAACGGCTGGCGCTTCCAGGGTTTCGAGGATGCCAAGATCGCATTGATCGAAGGCATCGTTACCGGCTTGGTCGAAAAGCGCCCGGCAATGACGAAGGCCGCTGGCGCTGTTAAGGACGTCTTCAATCGCATTGACTGGTTGAAGGTCGCGAAGCGCGCAGGTGGCCTGGCGGTCACTGCATTCACCGGTATCCCGACGCCGGACCAGATCAGTGCCATCGTGGGAACGCTTGAAGGAATGTTCGCGGACCCCGGCAAGCTGGCGACGAAAGAAAACATCACGTCCGCCATTGAAGGTGTGAAGTCGATATTGAAGCCGACAGAAACCAAGAACGTTCCGGAGGAGGTTGAGGCCTTTCGCAAGGCGTTCGACAAACTCCTGAAAGATGCTGGAATTAAGCAGCTCATTGTGTTGATTGACGACCTTGATCGCTGCTTGCCGGATACGGCCATAGAGACGCTCGAAGCGATCCGTCTGTTCGTGTTTACTGCCCGCACGGCGTTCGTCGTCGCAGCGGACGAGGCGATGATCGAATACGCGGTGCGTAAGCACTTCCCTGATCTGCCGGAGACCACGGGGCCGCGCGATTACGCTCGGAATTACCTGGAGAAATTGATCCAGGTTCCGTTTCGCATCCCGGCCTTGGGCGAGACTGAGACGCGCATCTACGTGACGCTGTTGCTGACAGGTGCTGAGATCGGCGACGACGACGCCGACTACGCAAAGCTCATTGCCGCTGCGCGGGAACGCCTCAAGCGGCCTTGGGAAAACGCCGGTCTCGACGCTGCGACCGTCAAGGCCGCACTCGGGACAAAAGCGGACAAGGCCAACAATGCGCTCGCGCTCAGCGATCAGATCGGTCCGATTCTGGCGAGTGGTGCCAAGGGAAATCCGCGGCAGATCAAGCGCTTTCTAAATACGTTGTTGTTGCGGGAGCGTACAGCGACAGCGCGTGGATTCGGCGCCGACATCACCTTGCCCGTGCTGGCGAAGCTGATGCTTGCCGAGCGTTTCATTCCACGGCTCTTTGAGCAAATCGCTTTTGTCGCGGCCGTCCACCCAAAGGGTATCTGCGAGGATCTGGAGATGCTAGAGAAGGGTCTCGCCGACGATGGAGCCGGTGCCAAGAGTGACGGCAAGGCGGTTGCAGCGGATGCGCGCAAAGGCTCGAAGCCGATGGAAGCCGCCATCCCCGCATCGGAGAACGCCGTCCTTGCGGAGTGGAAATCGTCGGACATGGTTCGAGACTGGGCGCGCGTGCAGCCCTTGCTGTCCGGTATCGATCTTCGCCCGTACCTCTTTGTGACGAAGGATAAGAAGGACTACTTCGGTCCAGTGTCGGTCTTGGGGCACTTGGCCAGCGTGGTGGAGAAGCTGTTCGGCGGAAAGATGATGGTTCAGGGCTATGAAGCCGAACTGAAGCTGCTTGTGCAGCCCGAAGCGGATAAGGTGTTCGAGGCAGTGCGAACCAAGATCATGGGCACTGGCGCCTTTGAAACCATGCCGGCCGGTGTTGACGGCCTCATCGTGCTAGTGAAGGCGCAGCCTGGGCTGCAAAGCAAATTGCTGGACTTCCTGGAGGCGCTGCCGAGCAGTAAATGCGGGCCGTGGGCCGTGCGCGGCTGGCAGGGTGTCATCAAGGACGCGGAGTGTGTTGGGCGCTTGACGACGCTGCTGACGGAATGGAGCAAGCTGACCAACAACCTTGCACTCAAAACGGCTTCCGAGTTGACATTGAAAGACACGAAAGGGGTGCGCTGATGGGAACGTCGACGGCGTACGGCGGTCCGAGCGGCGGCACACCACTGGTGCCTTCTTGGCTTGGAGATGCGGACGGCGGTGGTTCACAGCCGGCATCGCCGGCCGTGGGCGATGGGGCGAACGGCGATGGCGCTGCACCGGGTGATGGCGCCGCGCCCCCTGCCGCGCCGAAGCGGCCGGCAATTCCGGCAGTGGCTGATCCTCAGCGCTTTTCCGGCGCTCGCAATAGTTTCACGCGATTTGCTGGCTCAGGGGGCACCGACCGGGCCAGCCTCGGGCGCGCTGTCTCGCGGTACGTCTCCACATCCTCAGGGGGCGCGCGCCAGGCGGCTCAACGCATGGGAGCCTCACGCGGCTCCGGTGCGAGATTGCTCGGTTTCCTGGCGGATGCGCAAACCCGTGGTCTTCGTGAAGCGCTACGTTCGTTGGACCTTGAGTCGCTTGCGGGACGGCCGATCGCCGAGATCTTTGTCGGCCTGGCTGACTACATCTGTCCTGGGGCGGGCACCGTCGATGAGGGTATCGCGCGCGAGGCTTATATTGAAACGATCATCGAGTTGACCACCGAAGGCTTGACCGATCTTTCGACCTTCACGCCGGACCAGATGCAAACAGTCTTCGAGTTGTACGCGACGCATGCGATTGAAGCTCGAATCTGCAACGACATCGGTACCAAGGCCGTGACGATGCCGACGGACGCACAGGCGGCGCATCGGGTGGAGGCGCAGTTGCGCGATTTCATTCGTGGCGGAGTTAGCGATGCACTTACGAGAGCGCGTGCCGAGTCTCCGAACCTGAGCTCGGAGCGTATCCAGTCGTTCGTGGACACCGTCTATGAATCCGCGTTCGCGATCCTTCAATCGCTAGGTCAAGCGGAGGCCGACCTATGAAACGGCAACTTCTGGCTGGCCGTTTCGGCCCTGACGATCACACCCAAATTCCCACGGCCGCAGACGAACAACTCACCTTGCTGCAGCTGGTCGCGGGGGAGCAGTCGCTTGACCATGGCATTGGCGGTGCGCTGACGAGCCTAAAGAAGCTGGGTGTCTTCCCATCGGAAATTGGCATTGACCTGCTGGTGGTCGCTGCGCACGTTCATGCTGCGGATACTCGTATCTCCCGCGCAGAACAGTCACAGGACTCCTGGACACGGGAGATCCGATTAGTCATTCCAGTCAGTGCCCCAGCGCGCTGGGCGGCTGCGGTCCCAACGCTGGTGAAAGCCTTGAATTTCTTAACGGGCGATCGCTGGACGATTGGGTTTCGGGCGCGGCCGCCCAGGTTCGCGACCATTGCCCAAGAAGCGCCCCCCACCTTGATTGCGCCAACGTTCGATTCCGTGAGCCTGTTTTCAGGTGGCCTAGACAGTTTGATTGGTGCCATCGATTTGCTGGAGGGCGCATCAACGCCACTGCTGGTCAGTCACTTCGGGGAGGGCGCGACTAGCGATGCCCAAGGCAAGCTCTTTGCCGCTTTGAAGAAGCACTACGGCACGTCATCGTTCGAGCGTCTGCGCGTGGGCATGACATTCGTCGACGGCCTTGTCGAGGATGTCGGGTCGGAAAACAGCACGCGGGGTCGCTCATTCTTATTCTTTGCATTGGGCGTGTTTGCAGGGACCGGGCTGGACAAGGCCTTCATCCTGCGGGTGCCCGAGAATGGGCTGATCGCGTTGAACGTTCCCTTGGACCCGTTGCGTCTTGGTTCGAACAGCACACGCACCACCCACCCGTACTACATGGCGCGCTGGAACGAACTGCTTGCAGAACTGGGCATCAATGGGCGCATCGAGAACCCATATTGGGACAAGACGAAAGGGGAAATGGCCCTAAGTTGCGGGAATCACGCTCTGCTGACCAGACTTGCTCCGGATTCGCTGTCGTGTTCATCGCCGACAAAGGGGCGGTGGCAGGGGCTCGGCATCGAGCATTGCGGGTACTGTTTGCCGTGCCTGATTCGACGTGCTGCGTTGGACAGAGCATGGGGTGCCGGAGAGGACAAGACAACCTATACGGTGCCCGATCTTCACGCCAAGGCACTGGACACGCGAGAATCTACGGGAAAGCAGGTGCGATCCTTTCAGTACGCGATAGAACGCCTACGCGGTCGGCCCCAGCTCGCAAACCTCCTTATCCACAAGCCTGGCTCACTTGCCGATGAGGTCACGCACCTCGATCAGCTTGCAGATGTTTACCGCCGCGGCCTTGCCGAAGTTGCGCGCCTGATCGATGGCGTCGAAACAAGGCCAAGTTGATGCCGGGAACGAACATGTCCTCAACGTCAGGCCTCGTAGACTTTCATTGCCATCTCGATCTGTATCCGGATCATCCCGCCGCGGTTCAAGAATCAGAGGACGCAGGTGTCTTTACGCTGGCGGTGACGACGACGCCGAGGGCTTGGCCTCGTAACCATCAATTGGCCCAAGGTACGCGTCACGTGCGTGCGGCGCTGGGGCTGCATCCTCAACTGGTCGCGGAAAGGGCAGGTGAACTAGATCTGTGGGATCGGTACTTGCCGGAGACTCGCTATATCGGCGAAGTTGGCCTCGATGCGGGGCCACGCTTTTACAAGTCAATCGATTTGCAGAAGCGAATCTTTCAGCATGTACTGCAGCGTTGCGCGGAAGCGGGGGACAAGATCATCACGGTCCATAGCATCCGTGCTGCGAAGATAGTGCTCGATCACATCGAGTCCCATCTCCCACCGACACGTGGAAAAATTGTGCTTCACTGGTTCACGGGTACGAAGGCGGAGGCAACGCGTGCGCTCGAACTGGGATGCTACTTCTCGATCAATGCGGCGATGTTAGAAAACCCTCGGCACTCGGCTATGGTCTCAACCATTCCGCTCAATAGGTTGCTGACCGAGACTGATGGACCGTTCACAAAGACCGGCTCGAGACCTTCAAAGCCCGCAGATGTTGCGATGGTTATTGAAGCGCTGGCGAAGTTGCTAAACATTACATCTGCTTCGATTGCTGCAACCGTAAGGAGCAACTTGCGCAGCTTGCTCGAACCCGGTGAACAGGTGCTCCCAACAGGCCTTTAGAGGGTCAAGCTCCACTCGCTCCATCAGTTTCTCTCACCGATGCATAGATCAAGGACGAGCACGACCATGCCACTCACAGTGAAAGAGATAGCACACCTGAAGAAGAAGCTGATCAATGATCAAGCAGACGATTACCCTGGCCTAAAAAGCATGGTTGCTGCAGGGAAGCTGTCCTATAAGGCCGGATGGTATGAAGCGAAGAGCTAAGGAGACGTATGACGCCATTAAGTATGCGTCCTCGATGCTAGTGAGCAAAGACGGGAAGGCTGTGCAACCTTGCACTGGCTTGGATTTGAAGGTGTATGCCGCGGCCACCTTTGCGCTCACTCATAAATAGCCTTTTACCTTTTCCAGGATAGAGCCTTTCCCCTTGTTGCCCCTTCCATTCCTTTTGACCTTTGATGCCATTTTTCTGTCTTGACTGTCGCAATGGCGTCCGGGGTTGCGAAGACGCTTAGGAGTAGTAGGATATACGTCAGATATGTATATCTTTTTTGCAGGTGCGAACATGCAAGTAGCCAAGTGGGGCAACAGCCTGGCAGTGCGCCTGCCTGCGAGCCTGGTCGAGGCCTTGGAACTGCGCGAGGGCGACGACATTGAAATCGTCGTGGACGAGCCGCGCCTTTTCGCGGTGCGCAAGAAGCCAGGTTCGGAAGCTCTGTTGGAACGGTTGCGCTCGTTCCGCGGCAAGCTGCCGGCAGATTTCAGGTTCAACCGGGAAGAGGCCAATGGTGGGGGGTAAGGCAAAAATCTTCCTCGACAGCAACGTCGTGCTTTACCTGTTGTCTGAGAACGCCGCGAAGGCGGATGATGCTGAAAAGCTCCTTCAGCGGCGGCCGATCATCAGCGTGCAGGTGCTCAACGAAGTCACGCACGTGTGTGTGCGCAAGCTCAGGATGGGGTGGGGCGAGGTGGGGCAATTCCTTGCGCTGGTGCGGGAATTCTGCAAAGTTGTGCCTCTCACGGTCGACGTGCACGACCGGGCTCGGCAGTTGGCCAAACGGCACCAGTTGTCGTTCTACGATGCCTGCATCATTGCGGCGGCAGCTATCGAAGGCTGTCAGACCCTGTACACGGAAGACATGCACCACGGCCTCATCATCGAAGAAAGCCTTTCGATTCGGAATCCATTCAACACCTGACCCCAACGATTGCTGGAGGACACCATGATGGCTACCTCTTACTCCAAGCCAACACTGAGTCGGTGGGCTGGACGTGCTGCTGCTCGGACATGGCGCTGGCTGGTGCAGCGAGACATGCAGTTCGTTGCTCGAATGATTTCGTCTGGCATTTCGCCAAATGCTGCAAAACTTGCTGGAATTTGCGCGAAGCTAGTGGTGTTTGGTTGTGTCTTTTATTTGGCTGTTTGGGCGTTCCTGCTCGCTACCGTTGCTGTAGGCGTAGTCTGGCTTGTTGGAACTTCCCAAAAGAAGACATTTCTCAGTAAGGTCGATGACCATAGAAAAAATGTTTTCTACGACCCCGTCAACTACGACGACGATCCGGACCCGCGGTTTGATGAGCGAATGTAGCTGTTTTGGCGGACTACTTCAGGACGAGCTTCGATCCTTTGCTTCCTGCTTGTGCGGGGCCCCTCGTGGCCTCAGAAAGCCCTTGCAATGCTCCGCCAGCGCGTAAGCCAGCCCAGCCTAAGGCAGCAACCCAAAACCCTGGCAGCACGATGAACATCGACGCCATGACGAAGTTAAGGAGCATGTCGCCGAGGGCGTTGTTGAGGCCAAGAAACAGGTTGAGATTACTGTGCGGTGAGTTCCACCCGTAGAGCGCGTCGAGGATGGTACTGTCGATCCAGCGGGCCAATTGGAACCAGAAATCCACGAAGAACAGCGCGAACTGCACGCAGCTCATTGTCACCACCGCCTTGAGGTCGTAAGTGCCAAATAGCAGGACGAGGGGGATGCAGATGACCATCGCCATCTTGAGAAACGACAGAACCATCGGCAGCGCCTGCCGCACCACATCCATCGCCGGGAAGAACCCGATCGAGCCAGCTGCCAGACCGACGTCAGCTGCGCCGCGCGTCACGATGTTGGGTAGCGTCATGTCCACCTGGCCGCCGTAGTCGGCGTAGGCCTGTCCTTGGTTCATTGTCTGCTGCCGCGGTGCGGCGATCGCGCGGATGATGGCATCGTCCGCTTGCTGACGGGATACGAAACCCGCCCATCGCCCGATACGCGACAGCAGATCGGGATCCACCTGGGCGAGCAAACGGCTGCGCAAACCTTGGTCGCCGTCCGACCACCATTGCCGGCAGGTTGGATAGCCGCCTCCGTTGTCCACCTGGGCTAGGCCTGCATCACGCGTTGCGTTATAGGGCCAGGCGGAGCGCGGTGTCTGCGAGTAGTAGGTGTCGTAGAACCCGCCGGTTCCCAGGAAGTAGGCCGATCCAATCCAGGTCACATCGTTCATCTGCGTGTCGGAGAGCGCTGGCCGCCCCATGAAGAGTTTTGCCCGCGCAGGCCCGTAACAGTCATGGGTGAAGTCGGCCACCTCCTGAGCGAGTATCGGATCGTTGATGCGTGTGCTGTCGATGTCCATGCGCATCTGCCGCAGGTCCGTGCCGCACGGGATGGCAGCGACCGCCGCACCGGTAACCGCTTTCGAGATCGCATGCATGAAGAACCACCAGACCGGCACCTGCGCACTCTGGTTGTTGAGCGTAGTGAAGGCATTGGACCATCGGGTGTCCTGCGGCGTCGCTACATCCACCTCGCATTGCGTGGAGCGCGTGGCATCGAACTGGATCGTCGAGAGATTGACGTTGATGAAGGGGATGCCGGCCAACATGATGACCACGATGGCGACCCACACGCGGTTCTCGATGCGGGCCGCCGACAGGACTCCCTTGTTCCCTTCGTCGGCTCCCTCGGTTCGTGCACGGAGCCATTCTTGGATGATGATGGACACGAAGGGCAGAGCGAACACGCCACTGGCCACCAAGATGCTCCAGATCCCGTTGTGCACGATCCAGCCGACCAGCGTGAGGTAGTACTCCAGGTAGTCTGTGGTGTAGAGGGTCATGGGATCTCCGCGCGCCTTGCGTGACCATGACCAGATGCTTGGCTTGGGCGCCGGTCTTCCAGGACTACGACTGCGGGCAGGGAAGATGCATCTGCGCTGTCGGAGCGCTACCTTGCAATCAAGGCCATGTTTGATTGAGCTTGATATTGGGGGCAACGCGTCTGTATAGGCAGAACAATCCGAATTGCGCGCGACCCTGATTCTTATGGGTTGGCGTCCAGGGACTAGGTCAACCGAGAATTGAAGGCCTACAGCCTGAAGGTCATGGATATCGTGAGCCCTGGTTGCCGTGGATTCGATAACCGTGGATGTCACTCCTGAGTCTTGGATGTCGTATCGAGTCGTCTACTGCCGACTCGAAACTGCCTGTCGCTAACATCGAAGAATGTACTCTGCTTTGTTCTTGCAGGTAACGGAAGGCCCATCGGCAGCAACTCGTAGGGTGCTACGAGTTGCTGCGCGGACAACCCGGATGTCATCTACTGTTGTCCGGCGATTGGTTTAACCTCCAGCGCGACGATGCTAATGTGCAACATCAAGTGTAGGGAATAGAAGAGAGAGGATCGAATGGCAGTTGTTGGCAGTTCAGTGGTTCGCCTTTCAAGCGAGGCACCATCGTGGCTGCAAGAACCACCGACTGGTCCTGAACCCAAACCGCCCGTCGAGACTCGTGAGCAATCCCTGCCCCTTGGCGAATTGTCGTGGCAAGACTTTGAACGTCTTATTCTTCGGTTGGTTCGAAGGGAGGATAACGTCATTGACTGCTCTGCCTATGGCATGCCGGGACAATCGCAGGGCGGTATAGACATCATCGCAGTGCGTTCGGGGCAGCCTGCGCATAGGGTTTGTTACCAGTGCAAGAAGGTATCTGGATTCGATGCTGTGGACGTTGCTTCCGCCGTGGACAAGTTCCTTTCGGGGAAATGGGTGGAGAGCACTAGCGAGTTTGTCTTATGTGTTTCTGCGTCTCTCCAGAACACCCAGTTGCAGGATGCAGTGGGCCGCGCACGAGGCAGATTGGCAGAGCGGAATATTGCGTTGTCGGTCTGGGATGGATCAGCGGCGGGCTTAATCTGCGAGCGTCTAAAAATCCATCAGGACATTGTCGATGATTTTTTTGGTCGCGCCTGGGTGTCCAGCTTCAATGGCCAGGATGCGGCTATTAGCCTCGGGGATCGATTGAACGGTTACGAGCTCGGAGCTCTTCGGGCCCGGCTAGCAAATCTCTACTCCGTTCTTTTCTTGCAGCACGATCCAGGCTTGCGTACAGATCGGAGCTCGCCCCTGGACTTACGCGATCGTTACGTCATGGCCGATGTCGTCGAGCGAACTCAAGTTGATGTGGTTTCAGTGAACCACTCGACGACGAAAGCATCAACCCGGGACGGAGAGCCGGCTGGAGATGTCAGGGGTCAAGTAACTACGGGATCTTCGAAAGCAAATCCGACGACGTATGAAATCAGGAGGTCGGTGTTCGATTGGTTGAGGGACCGGAGGAGGTGTGTCGTTCTTGGCGAGCCAGGTTACGGGAAGAGCGCGCTTCTTCGGTACTTTGCTTTGTCTATCCTCAAACCGGAAAGGTTGGATCTCGAGGCACTGGATTCTGGCCACTCTGCCCGTCTACCGATATGGATGTCGTTCTCCCGGTTTTCAGCGGCCATCGGTCGGGAGCAGGGCACTAGCATCGATGATTTTTTCCGGCAATGGCTTCATCAGTACAGTTTCGCGGATGTTTACCCGCTGTTCCAGCGAGCGGTGCGCGGCGGGCAAGTCCTGCTTCTTGTCGATGGCTTGGACGAGGCGACGGACGAGCACGCTGGGCGCGAAGCGCTCGATCGCATCCTGACATTTCTCGAGTCCTATGATGCGTTTGTTATCTGTACTGGCCGCCCCCAAAGCTACAGAACCCTCGGCATACCCCCAGCGTGGGCAACTGCGACGCTTGCTCCTTTCAGCAACCAGAAGATTGAGGAGCTCGCTACGCGCTGGTTCGACTTCTTGGAAGCAGTTCCTGATGACGTACCCGAGGCCATGCATGAAGGGGGCAAGCTGGGCCATCGTCGGGCGCAAGCATTCCTGCGCGAGGCAAGTGGCAGTCCGAAAACGCTCGAACTAGCCCGCAACCCGTTGCTATGCCAGTCATTGATCCAACTCTTCAGGTTCTCCCATCAGCTTCCCGAGGCTCGGGTCGAGGCCTATAGGCAAATCGTGGAACTGCTGCTTTCGAAGCATCCTGCCGCCCGTGCGCAAGCAAGTGGCACGTCGGCGCCGATAAGTTCCTTGGGTCTGAAGCCTGCAGATCTCAGGGAGATGCTCATACGACTAGCTCGGGAAATGCAATCGCAGCCGACTCGTTCCCTCGTGAGAGAGCGGTGCGAGCAGGTCTGTACTGAGTTTCTGATAGACGATATCTACGGCTTGGGCGAGTCGGCCGCAAAGGCACGGAGGATCGCAGGGGAAGCCGTTGGCCAATTGACGAGCCAGTATGGGGTCTTGGTCGAGCGTTCGCCGGGAGAACTTGGCCTCTTGCACTTGAGTATTCAGGAGTATCTGGCCGCTGAATCGGTTGCGCGCGAACCGCACGAAGACCAACTCGCATGGATGGCCGGCATCTGGACGAACCCGGCTTGGCGTGAAAGTTTGATTGCCTGGTTCGGAATTCTGGGCGAGCGGGGCGAAAAGGTACTCGCCAGCCGGGCATCTCAGCGTCTGGAGGAGCTAGGCGCTGCCGAGGAATGGCTTCGGACGCAGTCGATTGAACTGCGCACGGAGATTGCAACCTCGGATTTAGGGCTTTCAGTCAGCGAAGCGCGTCGAATCGTTGAGCAAGCCATCAAAGAGGTGGAGACTTCCCCTTTCGTCGAGTTGCGAACGGCATTGGCCAAGAGCATCGTGGTTGGCGCGCTGGGAACACCCGTGAGAGGCGAGTGTCGATCCGCAATCCAACGATGGCTTCCCGGCCAATTGAGTTCTAAACGGAAGGCGCTGCTGACTGCATTCAAGGCATGGACGCCCTCCCCAGCCCTGCGATCCACGCTTATTCGCGCTTTCCAAGACGAAGAGGTCAAGTGTCGTCGCGCAGCTGCCGAAACATTCTCCCATGTTTTCGCTGATACCGACGATGCTCTGACCACCCTTAGAACGTTCGCAATCAGTCACGTTCAGCCTGAAGTCCGGGCTGCTGCGCTACATGGATTGGCGAGTAGGCTGGAGTGGTTGGAGGTGGCCACAGAGTGTGCCGATGCGAATGGAAAAACTGTCAATGCCGAATTGTTCTTGGTGGCATCGCGTATCCGAATCGAGCGTGGGCAGCAGACCGATGCAGACCTTAACCGGCTCTGGATGCTGTGGGCTACGAATACATTGGACTTCTGGATTCGCCATGAGCCGATTGATCTGTTATGCAAGGGATGGCCAAGGCACCAGCGGCTACGCCAGTTTCTGATAGAACGGTTGAGCAACCTACAAGGGACGATGAACGTCGAGTTGCCACTTCTATATCTCGTCCGCTGTTACCCTGGGGATCTCGAAGTCGCAGAGATTGTGGCTTCGTTGGTTATGAGATTTGGTCGAGCGTTGTCGTTCGGTCAGGACCGTATCTGGGAAGATATATCTTTGGGATTTCGCGGGAACGCCCGAATTTCGGCCGCAATTCGGAGCGCTTTGAGCGAGGATCGGGAAAAGTACAAGCATGTGCTGTGGGACCCGCAGACGGCTTACGCGATGATCGCACTCGGTGACGAAGCAGCGAAGAACGAACTCATAGCCTCATATGAAGCAGCGGATCAACGTGGTCGATATTGGATAGCTATCGCCCTTCATCGCGGATGGGGGGAGGATGAGGTGGTACGAGGCAAACTCAAGGACTGGGCGAGTGGCTGCATCGATGTGGCAGCGCCCCTAGGAGGCTTCGGAAAGATTCTTTTCCCGGATTCCGATCAGCGTGTCGGGTGGCTTCGCGAAATCGCACAAGAAACCGTCGCGTCCCGGGAGGTCGGTGCCGTCATGGCTCTCCTTGATGAGTACCCTGATGAACAGACCAAGCGGTTCACGAGGACGCTACTCGACAATGCAAAAGTCTGGTACTACCACCGGACAGAGCTTCAAGGTCGGTTCGCGAGCGCCTTTCCAGACGATCCCAAGAGCATGGAGATACTCGAGGATGCATTGGCCAACATCGATGGGCCAAACCCCGGGAGCTTTGCAACATCCTTTCAGGATGTCGTCGGGGTTGCATCGCGCCTTCTAGCTGCGGCAGTACCGGCACCTTCCGATGTAAGGATGGCCGTGGCTTCTGTCCTGCATGAGCGGGCTACTGATCTTACTGCGGTCATCGAGATGACGCCATTTCCGTTGGCGGAAGAGGACAGCGCGGTCAGGGCGAGCTGTCTAATGGCACGCGCCCGGGCCGCCAAGAGTGACCCCGTATTGGCCGAACGGTTGGAACTGTTCCTGCTGCCCGAGCTGGATTCCAATGGCACATACATGGATGTGCGACGCAGGACCGCCTTGGCGGCCCTGCTGGAGCTTGGGGTCTATCCGCGAATCGTCTCGGCCCTGGTCAAAAATGGCAGGTCCGATTGGACGCATGGGCTCATCGAATGGGAGGGAAGAGACCCAGTGTCGGTCGGAGCTCTAATTGAGCATTGGGAAGTGCTCAGGCCGTTGCTGTTGGAGCATAACGTCAAGGATGAACTTCCTGTGGCAGAACTGGTTCGATCTGGCTATGACGCCTTATTCGAGCGAAACCCATTCCTGGAGCAGATGCTTGGAAACTATTTTGAGAAGGGGGCGCCCGATTTGATCGGCTCCGCGTACTTTGATGCCTTTGCACAGCATCGCCCCCAAAGTCCGTCGTTGCGATCTCTGCTCATAGAGAGCATAGGAAGAGGCCATCATGGTGATGTAGCCTGCGCAGCTGCACGTGTTCTGGCAGCCCAGTTTTCTTCCCAAGAGGACATCTGGTCCGAGCTTTCATCGTTGCTTGGAGTTCTACAGAACGCGTCACGTCACTTGTCGGATGGTGTGCTTGGGCATGTGGCCCTAGGTTGGCCATATGGGGAGGTGGCTGCTTGGAGCCGCTCGTTGTTCCCTGATGAACGCACCAAACTTGGTATTCGGGATCGGCTGCTTGTCGCGATTTTGATGAGCAATGCGCTAGATGCTGAGAAAGCGGCAGTCGAATTTCTCTCGGAGCCAATGGCAACATGGCAATATCGAGCTGAGGACATTAATGTGCTGCGCCTCTGGGCCAAGTGGGAGGGATCTAAATCGTCGCTTGTCCGCTGGCTCGAATCGGAAAATCCTTCGTTGTCACTGACAGCCATCTCGCTGATGGCCGGTACGCGATGGGATATCGAAGAGCATGTCCAAGCATTGATGGATCGTTTCAATTCACAGTTTGTAGCGTCTCACGATCCTCCAGAAGATGGGCTTGATGCTGCGATAGGTCGGGGAACTCCTTGGGCGGTATCGGTTTACTTATTTCTTAAGGAATGGCCAAGTGCATCAAGGAGAGTGGCGGTGCGCGAGCCTGATTTAGCATCTCCCCTGTAGAGTCGGATGTTATGGCGTATCTCAATACTAAGAGTGGGGTGGGGTACGGCATACTTAGGTTCGGCACAGTAGCAGTAGGCAATCCTGGGAGCTCTGGAATTGGATAGGCTAGTCTTTCATAGGTTGCGGGTCGTCCGCTCCTGGCTACGTGCAGAAACTCTCCGCTTCAACGGAATTAACCTGCTTGTTCGTTTGATGCTTAAGTAACCGCAACTCTGAGAGTGACGTGATGTCTGATGAATTCCGGCGCATGTGGGAACAGCAGGAGTCGCTCCGTCGCCTCATGGATCCCTTGGGCGACATGCGGCAGCTCCTCAGTTGTCGTGACGACCCCCTCAAAAGTCTCGGCATCGCTTCTGCGACCATAGACTTTCTTTACCAGGAGGAGGAGCGCCGCAAGTTGTTGTCAGACCTGGTAGACGTGGGAGGTGTTGCCAAGATGCTGCGGGAGCTCGATCAAGAAGCTAAATTGCTTTCGGGCCCGCTTGAGGATGAGAAGCGCCTCGGACTTCTCGAGGAGCATTTGGACCTCCGGCAGTCAGTAAAAGTGGCCCTTGAGGCGAAGCAGTCGTATGAGAGCCTGTTCCGACTGCCCAGAGCATCCGAGTTGAGCCGAATGGCTCATGACGCTCTGACCGCAACCAGCATACCGCCCGCGGTGTTCGGTTCGGAGGAGAGCCTTGCTGCGGCTATGGCGAGGATGCATTCTCCTTGGCTACAGATCGAAGAGCCGTTTGCATCAACCAAGGCTTTCTCGGAAATCGTTGCCATGGGACGTGGCATTGAGGACTTGCGCCCTTTCGACCCTGTCCTCGGTGATGTGCTGCGGTCTAGCCTGGGCGATTGGCGCGATTGGCTCGGTGTAGAGCCTGAGTTATTAGTCGATCCGGTGCTCCGCACCGGACTCTACGTAGAACGCGGACTCGATTCCAACCTAACGGACTTCACTCCGTCTGCGTTCGATGAAGGACTACGAATTGCAGGTCTGCGGGGATTGGATCCGAGCGAATCTCTGGACGAAGAGGAGGATGGCTTAGCTCGGGCACGCGTAGCCTTTGAGCACCTGCAGCGCTTCGAGATCGCGCTGCGACGGTTCATCGAGGGTGCCATGAAGGCAGCTTTCGGTGAGCATTGGATGAAGCGGCAGCTCCCCGCCAAAATGCTTGACGCATGGACCGAGAAGAGGGATAAGGCCATTAAAGCGGGGCAGGATGAGCAGCCGCTTATCGAGTATGCGGACTTCAGCGACTACAAGGGAATCATCGAGCGGAAGGACAACTGGAATGCGGTGTTCAGTAACATCTTCGGCCGCCCGGAAGACATTCGCGAATCGCTCCAGCGTCTATTCCCGGTACGAATCGCGACCATGCACGCTCGACTCATTACCCGGGATGACGAACTCCTCCTGCTGGTCGAAACAAAGCGTGTTCTTAAGGCGATTGGATCTGAGTAGTTGCTGAATCACCGTGGTTTGCTATTGCCCTAGCGTAGCTGGCACCAGGCAGCGCGAGTTCCAGGCGCTTACAACAAGCCCTAATAGCCTCTGCGATGAGAGGAGGCTCGGGGAACTTGACCGGCCGGCGCAGTCAGCGAGTGCGCCGCCTGGATGCGCGAGCTGAACGCGACCAGGCGCTGGCTGAGCACAGCGCTGACCCTGCGCGACGCCCGATCCACTCGCGCACCAGCGTACGACGCGCCGGTGCGCTTACCACTTTTTTCGCAGCGCATCCTTGATCAGGTCGTTCTCGAACAGCTGCTCGGCTAGCAACTTCTTCAGTCGAGCATTCTCGGACTCGAGGTCCTTGAGCCGCTTGGCATCGGGGACGCTCATCCCGCCGAATTTGCTGCGCCACAGGTAGTACGAGGCCTCGCTGAAGCCATGGCGCCGGCACAGGTCCTTGATCGCCACGCCGCTTTCGGCTTCGCGCAGAAAGCCGATGACCTGCTCGTCAGTAAAACGTTTCTTCACGCCCAATCTCCTCGGGGCAGGGAATTGGACTCCAAACTGAGGCGCTACTCAAAATTGGGTGGACGTCGTGATAAATTAAAAATAAGGAGCGAGTAATGGAAAGAGATTTTTTGGCGAAAAATGTGGAGGCAGATGTCTTGCAAAAGATAAAAAGCATCTATGCCCTCGCCAGTCAAAAAAAATCAACTCATGAGGTATGCTTAGATAATTTTTTAAAGTTCAGAAACTCCAGCTCCGATAAGGAGGTGGAAATCCTGGATCAAGCTCTAAATGACGCCCTCTTGAACTCAATGGCGACGCTGATAGACTACTATTGCATTTATTGCATGATAAATATTGGAGTTGATTTTGAAAAAATAACAAGAGTTCAGTACCGCCTCATCGGAAAAAAATATTTGATAGAAAATAGCACTCTAGAGAAAGAAGAAAAGGATATTCTATCATTAGATCTCTTCAGGCGAAAATTTGAAGAACGACTGTCTGCTTCATGCGGAATGGATATTGGTCAAGTTAATTTACATGACTATTGGACTGGCTATGTGGCGGATGCCATCTCAACAACACTCAACGCATACGGAGTTCTGAAAAATAAAAGAATTGAGCTTAAATTCGATCAAGTTAATAATTGTTTCATTTTTGATGATAAGATATCTGAGTATCATCATTGCATGGGATTCCTGTACTGCAATCCATCGTCTAACACTGGTGTAAGATATAATATTTACCTTGATATAAATAACTATCTTAAGCACAACTCTATTCCTAGAATTATGCGTAGGATAGAAGAGTTTCCAGATCCTCAAGAACGGAGAATTTATTCCTTTTTTGAAATTAGCAGCTATAAGTCAATTTTTTTGAAGGATGGGTTTTTGCGGGATATATTGGAAATGGACTTCGACAGCCTTGGTGAGAATTTAAAAATCAAATCAATTGAGGGGCGTCTTGAGTTATGCCCTTTGGAGCGGCGCTGGGAGATAGGCCCAATTATTGCTGTCGACAATAGCAATGGCTTCATCAGTGATGATGGTGAAACATTATTTTTCTTTGTTGATAGTGTTTTTCTTGCAAAAACAAAAAAATCAATATTGATTGACTCTGAGTCAAGCTTTAGAAATGTTTTGGGTTGTTTAATTGAAGGAATAGAAGGAGGGCTTGAGTACTTCAGGCGGAAATGATTTATATTGAAATTGCCTAGGAGTTGTTGAGAATCAAATCAATTGCGTGGAAAGATGTGATGCAATCGGAAGATGACATCCGATGGGTATTAGCAGGCGCGCAGTGGGCAAAGATGGAGCCCAATTGCCTAGGCAAAGCAAGCGATCCAGATCGCAGTGGAACGGACAAACGGCGTTTCGTGGAAGCGGTGCTGTGGATTGCCCGAACGGGCAGTCCGTGGAGAGACCTGCCTGAGGAGTTCGGAAAGTGGAACACGGTGTTCAAGCGCTTTCGGGACTGGGTCAAGGCGGATGTATTCCAAGCTCTGTTTGATGCGGTGAGTGAGCAGCCGGATATGGAATATGAGATGGTGGATGCCACCATTGTGAAAGTGCATCGACATGGCCAGGGTGCAAAAGGGGGACTTCGGGCCAAGCCATTGGTCGTTCACGCGGGGGGCTGACCACGAAGATTCTGCCCTTGACGAATGCGTTGGGCAATTTGGTGAAGTTCATCCTGATGCCCGGGCAGCGCAACGACATCACCGGGGTGAAGGCGTTGATCGCGGACGTGCGCTTGGATGCATTGCTGGCTGACAAGGCCTTCGATGCAAATTGGCTGATCCAGGAGTTGCAGCGACGGGGCACACAGGTGGTGATCTTGTCGACTCCCCGCAATTCAATGCCAGCTAAAACTAGAGGTCTGCGGTTGATGTTGATCGCGGAACTCGGCGGGCGTTAGCCCGCCCAGGCTGCCGTGCGGTATCTGTTGGTTGTAGTCGGCCAGCCAGTGCTCGGGCTGTTCGCGGACCTCGCTCAGGGTGCGGAAGAGATACATGTCCAGCACGCCGTGCCGGTAGCTGCCGTTGAAGCGTTCGATGAAACCGTTTTGCATCGGCCGTCCCGGCTCGATGAAATCCAATGCGATGCCTTTGCGCTCAGCCCACTCGGCCATGGCCAAAGCGACAAATTCCGGGCCATTGTCCAGACGAAGTTTGCTCGGATAGCCGCGCCACGCCGCGATACGTTCCAACGTGCGGATGACTCGAGCAGCCGGGAGGTTGAGGTCGACTTCGATGGCCAACGCTTCCCGACTGAAATCGTCGATGACATTGAACGTGCGGAAACGCCGACCATCCCACAGCGCATCGGACATGAAATCGATCGACCATCCAGCATTGGGTCGATCATGTGAATGACGCGTCGTTACCCGGCGCTTGCTGCGGCGACGTTGATTGAGTTTCATCAAGCAGTACACGCGCCAGACCCTCTTGTGATTCCACACATGTCCGCGACGACGGATGATCTGAAAAAGCTTTCCAAATCCGTGCTCGGGAAAACGCTCGGCCAACTCGGACAACAGCGCAATAACCTCCTCATCCCGATCGGGACGGCGCCGATAACGTGCTGTCGAGCAAGCCACGCCAACCACCGCACAAGCCCGGCGCTCGCTCCAGCCATGCTGCTCGATGAGCCAAGCAAGAAGCGGGCGCTTATGCGCCGGGTCTACAGCTTTTTTGCGATGACATCCTTCAATGCATGGTTTTCCATCGCGAGATCGGCGTACATGCGTTTGAGCTTGTTGTGCTCAGTCTCCAGGTCGCGGAGGCGTTGCACGTCAGCGGCCTCCATGCCGCCGTACTTGGACTTCCAGACGTAGTACGTCGCATCGGAAATGCCCAGCTCGCGACAGACATCCTTGACCTGGCGACCGCCCTCGACCTGCTTCAGCGTGGCGACGATCTGGCTCTCGGTGAACTTGCTCTCGCGCATTGGTGGTCTCCTTGGTGGCTAGTGCGCCGGAGACCTCTAGTTATGGCTGGATCAATTTTACGGGAGGCTGACAATTCCTATGGGGTGGAGTCCAGGGACAAGGGCAACCTAGAATTGAAGCGCAACGCGCCACCGGTCATTGTTACCGTTAGCATTGATTGCCGTTTGTCAGATGACCGTTGACGTCGCTCCTCGGTCTTGGAAGCCATATCGAGTCGCCTACTGTTGCAGAAGTCCGGAATAGCCGCACGTGAGGCGCGTACTCCAGCGAAGCCGACGATCAAACCCAGCAACATAAACATCGTGTCAGTGATCGGCCTATATCTTCCTGGTATGGGCCAGAAGTTCCCATTAGTACTTGAATGGTTGTCACACAGGTGTGGGCCGAGGAACCGTTCCAATCCATCATTTGCAGCGGTCGTTGGGCAGTATGCTAATTTTGGAAGACTACAGCAGGGTATATACCTGGTACGCGCCGTAGCAAAACGGCTGCTGCCGCAATGTATCCATCTGCAACACCAAACCCGGCGAGAGTTGCGTCCCCGTTGGTAATGCGCGAAGCAGCAGGGCCGGAAGCTCTTGGACTGGGAGGTCGACGAGCTTGGCCAGTGCGGTACTCGCGGCCTGCGAGGGATGAACGTCGCGCAGCCCTGGTGCGAAGAGCGAAGTGAACAATAGGTTGAATCGGTCCATGATCGCCCACGACGCGGCCAGGGCTTCCGAGCGGCCATTCAGGAGGAAAACGACCGGAAAGCCCATCAATTCGTGCGCGCGAAATCGCTGCTGCTGGTTGCGGTTGACGAGGCTTCCGCTGTGGCAGGTGCCCAGAACCGCGAGGCGATGGGGCCACCGAAAGGTCGCGCCCTGGAGTTTCATCAGGCTCATGACGCTCTTTTTGCCATGCCCTGCCATGTCCGCGAAGAACGGATCCGTGTACAGGCCGACGGAGACGCCGTGATGGGACAGAAAAAGCGCATCCGTCGAGGCCATCCGATCCGCGAACGCATCCCACCCCGGATTCTCCAGCACAGTCCCGGCTGTGCCGGCGCCCCGGAAGAATTCCTCGACGTCCGTGCGGTCGTATTGAAGGTCGGAATCGCTTCCGACAATGCCCAGGCAGGCATCGGGCGCACTGGCAACGCGCTGAGCGGGATACAGCGCGATGCAGGTGCGCACATCGAATCCACCAGCAGCCATTCGGGCCCGAATCCGCGGATCGCCCACCATCACTAGGTTGATCGGCGTCAAGTCCATCCCATCTGGAAGGAAAATGACACCTTTGCAGTTGGACACCGCTAGTTCGTCCAGCACGGGGGCGAGTGCGTCCAGCAGCGCTGTTTGGTAACCGTCGATGGTTTGGCCGAGCGCCTTTGTGGTTGCCTTGCCCGGGTCTTGGCGGTGCCGCGCCAGCGCCTCGTAGAACTCACGGGTCTGCACCTCTGGCAACGTGCACAGGACATACCGTTCTCCGAGCAGCAGCAGCAGCTTATGGTCGGCGGTGAGCAGGTTTACGAGGAGGGCGTAGCCTTCGTTCAGCCTTTGCACAATGACGGCTACGCTGCGCTCGGACGTCGCGTTTTGAAAGGGCCGGCCGATGCCATGCCTGGCACTCGCCCTGTCCGCGTACTCGGCGATGTCGCGCCAGGGATCGGGCTTCGCAATGGCCGACATCGGATCGTCGTACTTCTCGTGATAGCCCATCAGGTGTGGCGACCCATGGTGTGCGAGGTGATCAACCAAGCGCTCGAGTTCTTCGCGCTCGTGCGGGGCGAGCTTGGCAGCCAGGGCCGCCGCCCATTCTAGGAAGTTCAGCCAATCCGACACGCGGTTGGCGCGCGTGGCGGCGATCACGCCGACGACATCCGCGGCACGACCGGCGACGGGGAGGTCGGAGAGCAGCCGTTCCATTCGTCGGATATAGCGGTCGCGGAATCCGCGCCGGTAATGCAACTTCTCGGCCAGGGCAACCCCCGCCTCCAGATGTGCAGCGGCACGCTGTAGGCATGCGACGGCCTCGGCGGGATCGCCTCCGGCAATGGCATTCCGTGATGCGATCAGCTCCATCTCCAGACGATGCTCAGGATCAACGTTATCGAGCGACAACATCAGCGTGCGTGCATCGCACATCCGCGCTCTGGCGAGACCGGGCTCGTCCAGGTCGCGAAGGCATGCCGACAGGTTCATGAGCACAGCGGGCCGCGCGGCATCGCGCGACGACATCGCTGCGAGGATATCCTCATAGGCTATCCGGGCCGCGGCAAGGTCTCCGGTCTGGAACAGAGCCGTTGCGCGATTGACGGCCAGATGTGCCGGCACGGGCGTTCCCAGTTCGGCGTACTTTTGCACCAGCGTCGGCCAGACCTTTTCGGCGTAGACGTGGTCCTCCTCCTGCAGGCAGATCGCGTGAAGCGCACCGATGGCATCCGCATACGGCTGGAGCAAGCGGTAATCGCGCGCCAACTCCTCCGCTTGCCCCAGGGACTGGTAGGCCGGCTGGAATGCGCCGAAGTCGGCGAAAAGGTTCGCAGCGGCAATGAGGTTCTTGATGGCCTTGTCAATTTGCCCCAGTTGCTCGTACAACCGAACTACCTCGTAGAGCACGTGGGGCACGTGGTCGGCCTTGGCGTTGCCCGGCAGCAGGCGGCCGACGTTCTCCGCAGCCGATAGCGCCGCCATGTCGACGCCGCCCACAATGGTCAAGTCGACGAGTTGTGCAAGGTATCGCCTGACGCGCTCGGTGTCCCCGGACATGCAACTTGCGCACACGGCAGTGTTTAAAGCGTAGGCCAAGGCCTCTGGACGGTTTTCGCTTGATAGCACTTCGACGGTAATGTACGCGCAGGCTCTCGCGTCCTCGGATTCAACCGTTGCCTGCTGGAGCGCATCGTCAAGCTCGTCCAGTTCGAGATCCGAGTCGGGATGGGCCACCAAAGCTCGGAAATGGAGTTCGAAGGTCGCGGGATTGAAATCGATCATCGGCGGTGAACTGTGGCAGAGTTGTGAGCGATCTATGGCTTGGGATGGAACATTGCGAGTTGACCTTCTTGTCTTCGGTGACCAACAGCGTCACGCCTGAACAAGCGTTTCGTTGAGCATCAGATTGCCTTTAGGTGCAAATCCTTGTCTTAAGCCACGAATCGGTACCGGGCAACGCGCATGAATAACAAAGTATTGACTCCCTTGCCCAGCGGTTTCAGCGATTCCCGCCTCCTTGCGCGAACACTTGCCGACCGTGGAGGCGGCGCAGCGCCCCGTCCAAGATAGGCTGGACCAGTTGGAGTCGATCAACCAACGCCGCGCACTGGAGCTGCAGGCCACGGATCAGCAACGTACGCAGGATCAGCAGCGCGCTCCGCAGCTATCTATGTAATGAGAAGTGAGGCACGAGGCCTCAGCTTGTAGTGAATTTGAGCCCGAGGCGGGGTGCGTCGAATAGATTTGATCTGGTGAGTTGGCCAGTCTCGCAAAAGTAGTACATAATAGAGGTCTTCCAAAGGAGGGGTGTCTGACAAACCTCTTATGGATCAAGGAGTTAGGTCGGGAGCGAGCATCTCGTTTCCCGCTCCAGTTTTGTAAGGGAAGCTTCGGCTTCCCTTTTTTATTGCGTGCGGCGGTTGTTCTTTCGGGATGGCCGATCCGTATTTGGAGCGTTGCGCACCTGCGTGGCCCGGGTTACGCTTGAATGCAAGGCGCGCGCCGCGCGGCAGGCGCCCCGATGGTGAAATTGGTAGACACTGCGGACTTAAAATCCGCCGCTTCCTGAAAAGGGGCGTGCCGGTTCGACCCCGGCTCGGGGCACCACTACGATTCGATCATGTCAAGTTACAACGCTCCCTTTGAAATCCATGTCCATGGTCAGGTCCAGTTGCGTGCCGATGCAGGATTCGACCAGTTGCAAGAAGCCCTGAAGCCCCTCTGGAAGTACGCTGGCGCCCGTTCGCTGGCCGACGGGGCCGCCAGCGCGTACGAGGAAGAGCCCGGCATCCAGTTCGATGCCAAGGAGCACATGCTGCAGATCTGCTGGACGGTGCGCGGCGACGAGGACTTTCGCCAGTCGCTCGACGAAATGTGCATGAGCCTCAACGAACTGTCGGAGCAGGGCGCGGCCATCGAGGTCACGTTCTACGACACCGACTTCGATGAAGACGAAGAGGACGACGGCACCGAAGCACGCGACGACTTCGTGATGCTGTTCGTCGGCCCGACACCCGCTGCGATCATGCAGGTGCAGCGCGATCTGCTCGTTCAAGACGTCGTGAACATGATGGAACGCCATTTCGATGGCGCCGAGCTGGGCGGTGTGGTGGCCGAGATCGACAAGCTGTTCTCGCAGCGTTTCGATGCCCTGGTGAACTCGCTCGAAATCGGCAAGCCTCCGCGCGGCAGCGGCGGGTCGGGGGGTGGTCATGGGGGCAGCGGTGGCCGCCGGCCGCGCCATCTCCACTGAAAACGCCGGTTTTTTAATGAAGCGCGCGGCCGCCTTGCACTAGGTGGCTGCCAGTATTCGATGTCGATCGAATTGCCTTATCTCCGCGCGTATCCTGAAGCCTTGCAGGATCAGGTGCGCACGCTCATGGCCGAGGGGGGATTGGGCGACGTGCTGCAGCGCCGCTACCCGCAGGCGCATGCCGTGCGCACTGACAAAGCGCTGTACCAGTACGCGGCCGATCTGAAAGCCCGTCACCTGCGCAAAGCCGACACGGTGCAGAAGGTGGTCTTCGACAGCAAGATCCATGTGGTGCGGCATGCCCTGGGGCTGCACACCTCATCGGCGCGGGTACAGGGTGGACGGCTGACGGCTCGGCACGAGATTCGCATCGCATCCATGTTCAAGCAGGTGCCGGAGGAGTTCCTGCGCATGATCGTCGTGCATGAACTGGCCCACCTGCGGGAGAAGGACCACGGCAAGGCCTTCTATCAGCTGTGCGAGCACATGGAGCCCCGCTACCACCAGTATGAGTTCGATACCCGCTTGTACCTGACGCACATCGAGCAGGCGGGAGAACGCCTTTGGGGTGCTTGATTGCTATTGAATTAATAGCATTATACCGGCGCATTCATTGCGCTGGAGCCCAATTTCGCTATTAAACCGTTGGCAGCTCGCACTGCGTGACAACGGTCACGTTGCTGCAGCAACTGGCGGGTAGCTGCAACCAGCGGTGCGCCGCGGCCTGGAGGGGGGGCAACGCGCCAGTGGTGAGCAACTGCATGCGGCCGTGGACCAAGGTGCTGTTGCCCTCGACGGGTGCGGCCAGCAAGCCGGAGGCTTCCAGCAGCCGCCGTGTTTGCCGCGCGACCGGCTCGCCCGTGTCAACCAGTCGAACGTCGTGGCCAACCAGGGTACGCAGCACCTCTTCGGCAAACACGTAATGCGTGCAGCCCAGCACCAGCGTGTCGATGCACCCTTCGGCCGTGCCAAACGCGCCCATGGCGCCGATGTAACGCTCGCACAACCCACGCACTTCCGATGCCTCGGACGCGGCGGGTGCTGCGTGTTCGGTGCTTTGCTCGATGGCGTAGGCCAATCCATCGCACGGCTGCACGACGAAGTCGGCCTGCGACTGCAGCGAACCCAGCAGCAGCGCGAATTTGCCGCTGGTGAGCGTGCCCCGCGTGCCGATGACGCCGATGCGCCGGGTCCGGCTCAGCGCGACAGCCGGTTTGATGGCGGGTTCCAGCCCCACAAGGGGCAGGTCCGGGCATTGGGTCCGGACCTCATGAATGGCGGCGGCGGTCGCCGTGTTGCAGGCCACCACCAGGGCTTTGATGCCGTGCTGGGCCTGCAGATGGCGGGTGATGGCATGGCTGCGGGCCGCGACGTACGCATCGCCCCGTTCGCCGTAGGGGGCGTAGCCGCTGTCCGCCAGATAAACGAAGCGTTCGTTCGGCAGCTCGGCCTGCAGTGCGCGCAGCACGCTCAGCCCCCCGATGCCACTGTCGAACACCCCGATGGGGCGCTGCTGCGTCGTTTCTTGCGTCATGGGTGCTCTGAATGCTCCGCGCTGAAAAGCAAGGCTGCCAAGCCCACTGCCAAGCCATCTCGCAGGCCCTGGCCAAGGCTACAGCGGCGCGCTCGGCCCGGTGCGTTCACCGGGCCGCGGGCGCGGCTGCTGTTCGCCGGGCCTGGCATGGCCATCAAGCGGCGACGAGGTCGATGGACTTGAACTCGCCCGTGGCGATGCGCTTTTGCCATTCCGCAGGGCCGGTGATGTGGGCGCTGGTGCCGCCGGCATCCACCGCCACCGTCACGGGCATGTCCACCACGTCGAATTCGTAGATGGCTTCCATCCCCAGGTCGGCAAAGCCCACCACCTTGGCGTCCTTGATGGCCTTGCTGACCAGGTAGGCGGCGCCGCCCACGGCCATCAGGTAGGCGCTTCGGTGGTTCTTGATGGACTCGATGGCCACTGGGCCGCGCTCGGCCTTGCCAATCATGGCGATCAGGCCGGTCTGCTCCAGCATCATGTCGGTGAACTTGTCCATGCGCGTCGCCGTGGTCGGGCCGGCGGGGCCGACGGCCTCGTCCTTCACCGGGTCCACGGGGCCCACGTAGTAGATGACGCGGTTGGTGAAGTCCACAGGCAGCTTTTCGCCCTTGGCCAGCATGTCCTGGATGCGCTTGTGGGCTGCGTCGCGGCCGGTGAGCATCTTGCCGTTGAGCAGCAGCGTGTCGCCGGGCTTCCAGCTGGCGACTTCTTCCTTGGTGAGCGTGTCGAGGTTGACCTTCTTGCTCTTGTTGTAGTCGGGCGCCCAGTTCACGTTGGGCCACAGGTCCAGGGACGGCGGCGTCATGTAGACCGGGCCGGAGCCGTCCATCACGAAGTGCGCGTGGCGCGTGGCGGCGCAGTTGGGAATCATCGCCACGGGCTTGCTGGCCGCGTGCGTTGGGTACATCTTGATCTTGATGTCGAGCACGGTGGTCAGGCCGCCCAGGCCCTGCGCCCCGATGCCGAGGGCATTGACCTTCTCATACAGCTCCAGGCGCATTTCCTCGATCTTGTCGAGCTTCTCGCCGCGCGACGACTTGGCTTGCAGCTCGTACATGTCCAGGTCGTCCATCAGGCTTTCCTTGGCCAGCAGCACGGCCTTCTCGGCGGTGCCGCCGATGCCGATGCCCAGCATGCCGGGCGGGCACCAGCCGGCACCCATGGTGGGCACGGTCTTGAGCACCCAGTCCACCACGCTGTCGCTGGGGTTCAGCATGATCATCTTGCTTTTGTTTTCGCTGCCGCCGCCCTTGGCCGCCACGGTGATGTCCACGGTGTTGCCGGGCACGATCTGCGCAAAGATCACGGCAGGCGTGTTGTCCTTGGTGTTCTTGCGATCGAACTGCGGGTCGGCCACGACGCTGGCGCGCAGCGTGTTGTCGGGGTGGTTGTAGCCGCGGCGCACGCCGTCGTTGATGGCGTCTTCCAGGCCGGCAGGAAAGCCCTCGAACCGAACGTCCATGCCCACCTTGATGAAGACGTTGACGATGCCCGTGTCCTGGCAGATGGGACGCTGGCCGGTGGCGCTCATCTTGCTGTTGGTCAGGATCTGCGCGATGGCGTCCTTGGCGGCCGGGCTCTGTTCACGCTCATAGGCGCGTGCCAGATGGGTGATGTAGTCGGCGGGATGGTAGTAGGAGATGTACTGCAATGACGCAGCAACGGACTCCACGAGGTCGTGGTACCGGATGGTCGTGGTCATGGTGGGGATGTGTTTTTGGGGAAAGAACGGACCGCGCAATTATCGCCGCCCGCTCCGGACGGCGCTCGCGGCCGCCTGCTGCGCGGTCAGCCGCGCTGCGTCATGTCGAACGGCAGGCTGCCGGCGACTTCGATCGCGCCCAGCACCGACGGCGCGAAATCCGCCGAGCCTTCCGGCTTGTCGCCCTGCGCCCAGGCCAGCAGCACGTCCGCCGGCATGGGGCGGGCGTAGAAAAAGCCCTGCAGTTCGTCGCAGCGCATGGCCAACAGGATGTCGCGCTGCCCGCTGGTCTCCACGCCCTCGGCCACCACGCGCAGGCCGAGCGCATGGGCCAGACGGACCACGGCATCCACGACGGCGCGGGCGTCTTCCTCGTGTTCGAGGTCGTTCACGAAGCTGCGGTCGATCTTGAGCTGCTGGGCCGGCAGCTGGCGCAGGTAATTGAGGCTCGAATAGCCCGTGCCGAAGTCGTCGATGGACAGAAACACGCCGATGCGCGCCAGGCCCTCGAACGTGCGCTGGGTGGCCTTGGTGTCTTCCATGGCGACCGATTCGGTGATCTCGCACAGCAGTTGCGAGGCGTCGAGGCCGTGGAACTTCAGCGCATGCTCGATGCGCTCGGCCAGGCCGCTTTCGCGCAACTGGTGCACCGACAGGTTGATCGCCACGCGCATGCGCAGGCCGCTGCGGGCCCAGTCGGCCATCTGCCGGCAGGCTTCCTCGATGACCCAGTTGCCCAGCTGGCCGATCAGCCCGAACCGCTCGGCCAGGCCGATGAACACCAGCGGGCTCACCATGCCGCGCTGCGGATGGCTCCAGCGCAGCAGCGCTTCCACCCCGTTGATGCGGCCGCGCTTGCCGTCGATCTTGGGCTGGTAGTGCAGCGAAAGCTCACCGCGGGCGAGCGCATGGCGCAGGTCGTTCTGCAGTTCCAGCTGATCGGTGGCGTCCGATCCCATGTGCGGCTCGAACATCGCGTAGCCATTGCCGCCGGCGCGCTTGGCGGCGTACATGGCGGCGTCGGCATTGGCGACCAGCTTGTCGCGATCGCCATGGTCGGGGTGCACCACGATGCCGATCGAGCACCCGATCTGCACTTGGCGACCCGCCACCTGGAACGGCTGGGCGATCGCAGCCAGGATGCGGGTGGCGACGACGGTGCAGTCCGCCGCGTTGCCCACGTCCTCCAGCAGCAGCAGGAATTCGTCGCCGCCCACGCGGGCCACGGTGTCGCTTTCGCGCGCTTCGGCCCGCAGCCGTTGCGCGGCTTCGATCAGGATGGCGTCGCCGGCGGCATGGCCGAAGGAATCGTTAATGGGCTTGAACCCGTCCAGATCGACGAACAGCACGGCCAGTCGGTCCACCACTCGGTGGTGGTTGATGCGCTCCAGGCGCAGCAGCGCGTGGATCAGGCGGTCTTCGAACAGCAGGCGGTTGGGCAGGGCGGTCAGGGCATCGGCGAAGGCGCGCTTTTGCAATTCGGCGTTGGCCTCGTGCAGCTTGGCATTGCTGTCCTTGAGCGATTGGGTGAGGCGGCGCGCGGTGTTCTGCAGCCGCGCGTCGAGGATGGCGACGAACAGCGTGCTGATCAGCAGCACGAGCGTGGCGATCACCACCATGGCGGTCAGCCCGGTGCCGCCCAGCGCATTCGCGCTCAGGCACACGGTGCCTTGCGGGAACTGGGCGGCGGCCATGCCGATGTAGTGCATGCCGCAGATCGCCAGTCCCATCACGAGCGATGCCCCCGCCTGAAACAACCTGCGCCGCATGCCGTGCATGTGCTGCAGCGCCTGAAAGAGCCACAGCGCCGTGGCCGAGGCCAGCACGGCGACCACGACGGAAAGCACCACGTAGCCCGCGTTCCAGACGATGCCGATGGACAGGTGCAGGGCCTGCATGCCGATGTAGTGCATGGCGCTGATGCCAACACCCATGGCCAACGCGCCCATCGCCAGTTGCGGCCACCGGAACCTGGCCAGGCCCGCCATGCCCAGCGCCACGCTGGAGGCGGCCACGGCGGACAGCCACGACACGAACGTGAGTCCCCCGGTGAAGCCGAGCGCGATGGGGAGTTCGAAGGCCAGCATGCCGACGAAATGCATGGACCAGATGCCGGTGCCCATCACCAGCGAGCCGGCGGCCCACCATGCCAGGCCGATGTGCCGCTGCGAGGTGCGCACCCGGCGGGCCACGGCCAACGTGACATAGGACGCCAGCACCGCCACCGCAAACGATGCGGCAACCACCAGCGGATCATGGTGCGACGGCAGAAAGCCGGTCAGCGGGTGGGCAAGTTCGGACGACATCGGAGGGGCATGGGGTGCCGGGAGTCGGCGCGGGAAGGTTTCCAAGTGTATCTGCCGCCGGCTTCTTGCACACCTGGGAGGGTCTCTGCACGGTAAGGCCCCAGCCAATGAGAATGGTTTTGTTTCGCGTATGCTTTTGGACGCCTGCGCACCCGGGAGTGCGCCCCTCTTTCTTCACCACCTCTGGATCCAGCCTGACATGACGACCACCCGCATCGAACGCGACACCTTTGGCCCCATCGAGGTCCCCGCCCACCAACTGTGGGGCGCGCAGACGCAGCGTTCGCTGCAGAACTTCGACATCTCCGGCGAACAGCAGCCGCGCGAGATCATCAAGGCGCTGGCGCAGGTCAAGCGGGCGTCGGCCGTGGTCAATCAGGCTCTGGGCCTGCAGGACGCGAAAAAGACCGATGCCATCGTCGCCGCGGCCGACGAAGTGATCGCCGGGCGGCATCCGGGTGAGTTTCCGCTCGTGGTCTGGCAGACGGGTTCGGGCACGCAAAGCAACATGAACGTCAACGAAGTGCTGGCCAATCGCGCCAGCGAACTGCTGGGCGGCGAGCGCGGCGAATCGCGCCTGGTGCACCCCAACGACGACGTGAACCGCAGCCAGTCGAGCAACGACGTGTTCCCCACCGTCATGCACGTGGCCGCCGTGGAAGCGCTCACGCACCGCCTGCTGCCCGCCATCGCCAAGCTGCGCGCCACGCTGGCGCAAAAGGCCAATGATTTCGACGGCATCGTGAAAATCGGCCGCACCCATCTGCAGGACGCCACGCCGCTCACGCTGGGCCAGGAGTTTTCCGGCTACGTGGCGCAGCTCGACCACGGCGAGCGCCACGTGCGCGCCGCGCTGCCGTACCTGTGCGAACTGGCGCTGGGCGGCACCGCCGTGGGGACGGGCCTGAACGCGCCCAAGGGCTATGCCGAGCAGGCCGCGGCCGAGCTGGCGCGCCTGACCGGCCTGCCGTTCGTCACGGCGCCCAACAAGTTCGAGGCCCTGGCCTCGGTCGATGCGCTGGTGCATGCGCACGGCGCCTTGAAGACGCTGGCCGCCAGCATGATGAAGATCGCCAACGACGTGCGCTGGCTGGCCAGCGGACCGCGCAGCGGCATCGGCGAGCTGAGCATTCCCGAGAACGAACCCGGCTCGTCCATCATGCCCGGCAAGGTCAACCCGACCCAGAGCGAAGCGGTGACGATGCTGGCCGCGCAGGTGTTTGGCAACGACGTCGCCATCAACTTCGGCGGGGCCTCGGGCAATTTCGAGCTGAACGTGTTCCGCCCCATGGTGGCGCACAACTTCCTGCAGAGCGTGCGGCTGCTGGCCGACGGCATGGTGAGCTTCAACGACCACTGCGCCGTGGGCATCGAGCCCAACCGCGACCGGATCGCCGAGCTGGTGGACCGTTCGCTGATGCTGGTGACCGCGCTCAATACGCACATCGGCTACGACAAGGCCGCCTACATCGCCAAGAAAGCGCACAAGGAAGGCACCAGCCTGCGCGAGGCGGCGGTGGCGTCGGGCCACGTGACGGGCGAGCAGTTTGACCAGTGGGTGGTGCCGGGCAACATGGTCGGCCGCTGAGCGCGGCGCGCCGCCTCACAGGACCGCGCGGGCGGTCCCGGGGCGGCACATCCAGCGGCTACCTCAGTGGGTGGTCTTGCGGGCGCGCTTGGCCCGTGTCGGCCGGTCTTTGTGGCGCAGAAACGCCAGCAGCCGCCGCTCGGCCGCCTGCAGAGCGCGCGGCGTGTTGGTGCCGCCGATGCGGTCCCACAGCACCTGCATGTCGGGGCCGGCATCGGAGGTGAGCCGCGAGCCCAGGTCCAGCACCGACGGGTGCACGTAGGACTTCTTGCAGACCGCCGGCGTGTTGCCGAGCTGCCGCGCTACCTCGGCCAGGATGTGCTTGGCCGTCACCGCCGGCGTGCCGGGCTGCTGGGAGCAGGCCAGCCGCGTCAGTTCCAGCGCCTGCACCGTGCCATGCCAGGTGCGAAAGTCCTTGGCTGTGAAGTGCTCGCCCTCCTCGGTGCCGGTGATCTCGCGCAGGTAGTCGTTCACGTCGCCCGAATCCACCGCGTGCAGCGTGCCGTCCTCGTCTTCGTACTGGAAGAGTTCCTGGCCCGGCAACTGTTGGCAGCGGCGCACCACGCGGGCCACGCGCGGATCGTCCAGCGTGGCCTCCTGCTGCACGCCGCTCTTGCCGCGAAACCGCAGGCGCAGCCGGTTGCCGCGCAGGTCCGCGTGGCGGTTGCGCAGCGTGGTCAGGCCGTACGAGCGGTTGGCGCTGGCGTATTCCTCGTTGCCCACGCGCATGAACGTGGTGTCCAGCAGGCGCACCAGCGTGGCCAGTACGCGTTCGCGGGAGAGGGCGCGGCCCGGCGTGGCGCGCAGGTCGCGGGCCACGCGGGCGCGGATGCGGGGCAGGGCGCGCCCGAAGGCCTGCATGCGTTCGAACTTGGCCTCATCGCGCTGCAGGCGCCAGTCGGCGTGGTAGCGGTATTGCCGCCGCCCGCGTGCGTCGAGGCCGGTTGCCTGCAGGTGGCCGTTGGCCAGCGGGCAGATCCACACATCGGTATAGGCCGGCGGAATTGCCAGCTTCTGGATGCGGCTGATCTCGTCGGGGTCGGTCAGCCATTTGCCGTCGGGCTGGCGGTAGCGAAAGACATCGCCCTGGCGCTCGCGGGTCAGGCCGGGCATGTCGGGGTTGACGTAGCGCAGGCCGCCCGGCAGGCGCGTCGGAGGCGGGCGCGGAACCGGGGCGTTGGCGGTGGAGGGAGCAGTGGCGGTGGCGGTGCGTGGCATGGATCGAGGGGGGCAGGCAGGGCGCGGTGCGGCCCCATCGCCGATCACAGCCCAGCCGCCGCACGCCGGCTGTAGGAGGCCGTCCGCAGCACCGGTGGGAAATGCGCCGCGCCACGCAGGCACGGCCAGACGCTGCACCAAAGGGCTTTGAATGAAAATGGCCTCCAGCGCAATAAACACTAACGCAGTGTGCTATGAAAAATATAGCATTGCTTTCAGGGTGGATTCTCGCAATGCCATTGCTGCGCTGGCGTCCGTTCCGTCGCCCACTGACTGGCCGCGTCTGCGGCGGGTTGCAGATCGGCGCTACTCAGGCCGCGGTGTCGTCGGCCGTTCCGGCGTCCCCCGCATCCTCATCGAACGCGAACCCGACGCCGTACACCGACCGGATCCATTCCACGCCGTCGCCGCTGGCGGCCTTGAGTTTCCTGCGCAGGTTCTTGATGTGGCTGTCTATGGCGCGCTCGTTCACGTCCAGGGTGTCGCCGTAGGCGAGGTCGAGCAACTGGGCGCGCGAGAAGATGCGGCCGCTTTGCCGGGCCAGGGCCTGCAGCAGGCGGAATTCGCGCGGGGTGAGGGCCACGTGCGCGCCGCGCAGCGTGACCTGCCAGTGCGCCTCGTCCAGCGCCAGCACGGGTGGGCTGGCGGGTGCTGCCCTCGCGGCTGCCGGGCTTTGCGCGGCGCCGCGGCGCAGCACGGTCTTGACGCGCGCCACCACTTCGCGCGGCGAGAAGGGCTTGCAGATGTAGTCGTCCGCGCCCAGTTCCAGCCCGATGAGGCGGTCCACCTCTTCGACGCGGGCGGTGAGCATGATGACCGGCTTGTCGGTGTGGCGCCGCGCCTGGCGCAGTACCGACAAGCCGTCGAGCCCGGGCAGCATCACGTCCAGCAGCGTCAGGTCGGGCGGCGTGGGGCCGGTCAGGCGGGCCAGGGCGCTCTGCCCGTCGGCCATGTGCTCGGCCTCGTAGCCGGCGTGGCGCAGGTAGTCGAGCAGGATGTGGGCGATGTCGGTTTCGTCCTCGACCACGAGGATGCGCGCTGTCATGAATGGTTCTCCAGCAAGGGCAGGATGAGGGTGGTGCGCAGGCCGCCGAGCGGCGAGGGCTGCGCGGCGATGCGGCCGCCGTGCGACTGCACGATGGCCCGGCAGATCGCCAGGCCCAGGCCCGATCCGCCCAGGTCGCCGGTGGCGCGGGCGCGCGAGCTTTCGGCCCGGTACAGGCGGTCGAACAGGCGCGGCAGGTCGTGCGCCGCCACGCCGGGCGCGGTGTCGTCGAACTGCAGCACCAGCGAGGGCGCGGGCCCGCCGCGGTCGATCTGCGCCTTGATTTCCAGCCGGCCGCCGGGGTCGGTGTAGCGCACGCTGTTTTCCAGCAGGTTGAGGAACACGCGGTGCAGCTGCTGCGCATCGCCCTGCACGAGCGGCGCAGGCGCCAGCGCGGCCAGTGTGCCGAGCCCGCCGGTGTCCACGGCCACATCGGCTTGGTGAAAGCGCGGCTGCATCGAGGCAACGGCCTCGGCCAGCAGCGACAGCGGGTGCACGGGCACGAGCGCCGATGCGGCGCTGCCCGCGGCAGCGTCCAGGCTGGCACGCAGGTCGCCCACCAGCTGGATGAGCCGCATCACTTGCCGGTGCAGGCGCAGGGCGGTTTTGTCGTCGAAGGGGCGCACGCCGTCCTGCACGGCCTCGATTTCGGCGCGCATTGCGGCCAGCGGGGTGCGCAGTTCGTGCGCCACGTCGCCGATCCACTGGCGGCGGGACGCCTCCATGCCGCCCAGCTGCTCGGCCATGTCGTTGAAGGTAAGGGCCAGGCGGGCGAGCTCGTCGTCGCCATGCACGGCCACGCGCGTGTCCAGCCGGCCCGCGGCCACGCCGCGCGCGCCGTCCACCAGCGCGCCGATGGGCGCAAGCCAGCGCCTCGCCAGCGCCCACGACAGCAGCAGCGCCAGCGCCAGGCCGGCGATGCCGGTCCACACCACGAAGCCCAGTTGCCGCGCGATGAAGGCGCGGTCGGCCTCGGTCTCCAGGTGCGACGGCGGGCTCAGCACCAGTTCGCCGATGGGGGTGCCATCCGTGCCGCGCAAGGGCAGGCGGGCGGCGTCTGGCGTGGGGCGCACGCCAGCCACCAAGCGGCCTTGTGCGTCGAGCACGCCGAGCCGCTGCGACAGCATCGAGCCGGGCGGTGGCGGGGGACGGTCGCGGTGGTCGGACGAGCCCGCGTCGGGCATGGGTCCGTCGGGCGGCGGCTCGAACGGGTGGCCCTCGCTGGGCGCGCCGAAGTCGGGCGGCGGTGGTGGGCGTTCGCGGACGTTGCCACTGCCGGTGTCGTCGCTGCGCACTTCGTTGCCGGCAAAGGCGTTGTCGCCGCTGCGGCGGGCGCTGCTGTTGTTGCTGCTGCCGCCGCCGCCGCTGGCCGCGGTCTGAGCATTGCGCAGCGATGGGCTGTCGCCGGGGCGGCGCATTTCGCGCCACAGCTCGGGCTGGGTGCGCAGCGTCTGCCAGCCCCCGTGCAGCAGGTGCATGCGCTGCAGCCGCGCGGCGAGCCAGTCCATGCGGGCCAGTTCGATCTCGGCCACGTACGGACCGAGCCCGCGCTGCAGGCCCAGGCGCGAAAACCCGACGAACAGCAGCAGCAGCACGGCCAGCAGAACGGTCAGCGCGAGGAAGGCTTTGCTTTGCAGCGTCAGGCGGGGCATGAGCGAGGGGGTGGGTCAGCGGGCAGGTGGCGGGCCCCCGGCGCCGTGGGGCGGGCCGCCCACAGGCATGGCGACGAGGGTGCCGTTCATTGTCCGGCATGTGCCGGGCAGGGTCTTGCCGTCCGGCATGGTCAGCGTGACCGAGGCGCCTTCGGCCAATCCCTTGCAGGCCGTGTAGGCCTCGGGCGGCGGGCCGGGCGGCTGACCGGAGGGTGCGCCCTGGGCCCGGGCGCTGGACGCGGCCAGGGCTGCCAGCGACAGGGCGATGAAGGCGCCGGCGAAGGTCGTGGCCGTGGTCGTGGTCGTGGGCTTGCGCGTGTTTTTGAACACGGCTTGGAGAGGGGGGCGGAATGCGGACATGGGCAGGGCCTTTCTTTCGGTCGTCGTTGCTGGCAGGGAAGGTGGAAATGGGAAGCGGGGGCGCGGGGCGCCCAGCGCCCCGGCCGGTGTCAGGCGGCGATCGAGATCGTGATGGAGGCGGTGTAGCCCCCGCTGCCATTGCTTTGCAGCGTGGTCATCTCCAGGTCGGTGCCGTCGCTGAAGACGTTGTCGGTGGCGAAGGTGATCGCCGCCAGGTTGGGCACGCTGGCGCTGTAGCCCGCGTTGGCCGCGTAGATGGTGCGCAGCGTGTCGGTGGGGAACGCCAGTTGCGTGGTCTTCACCTTGTTGCCGGCGGTGGTGGCCACGGCCAGGCTGGGGTAGACCTCCAGGTGCATGTGCGGCATGCGGCCCGCGTAGCAGCCGGGCACGATGGTGGTGAAGGTGACGGTGCCGCTCGCATCGGTGGCCTGCACGCCGCGCAGGTAGTTGGCCGCGATGCTGCGCTCGGTGTAGACCGAATAGTCGCCGCCCTGCGAGCAGTGCCACAGGTAGATGGCGTAGCCCTGCAGCGGCGCGCAACTGGAGCGCGTGTTGGTCAGCGTGATGGCGATGGTCAGCGGCACGCCGCCCACGGCGGTGGACGCGCCGATGCTGCTGCGGATGTCCTGCCGCACGATGCCGCTGAGCGCGAGCACGTTGTAGTTGGCATTGCTGGCGTTGGAGCCGTCGGCCGGGTAGGGGCCTGCGGTTTCCTCGGGGACGACAGAGCAGGTGGTGCTCGTACCGGTGCCTGTCCCGGTACCCGTTCCGGAGCCCGTGCCCGTTCCAGTGTCGGCACCGCTGCTGTCGGCCACGGTATCGGAGCCCCCGCCGCAGCCCAGCAGGTTGGCGATGCCCAGGGAGCCGATCGTGCCGAGCGCCAGGCGCCGCCGGGCGTCTGCCTGAGGCGGCGTGGGGCCTGTCGTCGCTGGGCCGGCGACAGGCGCGGCGATGGGGGTGGGTGTGGATGTTTGCATGGTTCCTCTCCTTCTCTTCGTTGGGGATGGGAGGAACTTTGCAATCCAATTGGGGAGAAATTAAGGCAGCCCGGTAAAGGCATCAAGGGTACCAATTGCTATCAAGTTAATAGCAATGTACCGCCGTATTCATTGCACTGGAGGCACTTTTGGCTCAAGTCCCGGCGGACCTCGAGGGCCCGCCGCCTTTCAACGCGCGGCGAAAGCCCGGGCGATGTCCTGAGTCACTGCCAGGAACCGGTCCACATCGGCCGGCGAATGGCAGTGCAGCGGCGAGACGCGCACCGCGCCTTCCAGCCCGAACGATTCGAGCATGCGGCGCGAATACAGGCTTGCGGCCGAGCGTTCGTACACCGTCACGCCGCGCGCAGCGTATTCGCCCACGGCGCTGGTGCAGTCGAGGTTTGCAAAGCCGATGCCGATGATCAGGTCGCGCTGGGTGAGGTCGGGGTGGTCGAGGAACACTTCCACCCCCGCCATGTGGCGCAGGCCCGGCGCGGCGGTGCCGGTGCCGGTGTCGGTTCCGGTGGCGTCGCCGCTGCCGCCGCCATTCAGCAGGCGCGACAGCAACGCGCGTTCGTGCAGTTCGATGGCTTCGATGCCGGCCACGAAGCGGGCGCGCCGGTCGTCGCCAGCGTGGCGCCCATCGCTGCTGCCATCACCGCTTTCGGGCGACTGGCCGCCGAGCCAGCAGACGTAGTCCACGATCTCCGTCATCACCGCGAATTGCCACGGCGCCGAGCTGCCCAGGTCCCAGAAGTCGGCCGGCTTGGCCGATAGCTTGTGGTGCGGCAGCGCCGCCGCGCGGTCCGACAGCCAGGCGATACCCGAGCCCCGGCATCCGAAGAATTTGTAGGGCGCGATGTTGATGCCGTCCACCGGCGTCTTCTCGAGGTCGATGACGCCGTGGGGCGCGTGCTGCACGGCATCCACCAGGATGTACAGGTCGGGGCGGATGGCACGGGCCTGCCGCACGATGGCCTCCAGGTCCAGCTTGGCGCCCGAAATGTTCGAGGCATGGATCACGTTGAGCACGCTGGTGCCCCGGTCCACCAGGCGCACGACGGCTTCCACGTCCACGCCGCCCGTGGCGCGGTTGCTGGGCGCCACGCGCAGTTCGCGGCCGAGTTCGCGCGCGTAGCGCTCCATGGCGTCGTACGACGAGGGGTGCTCCAGCACGGTGGTGACCATGTTGGTGCCGGGCACGTTCTGGGCCACGGCTCGCACCATCTCGAACATGGCGCCGGAGGCCGTGAGCGCGGCATACACGCTGCCGCCGCGGGCGTTCAGCACCCGGCGCACGTCGGCCACGCCCGAGGCCTGAATGGACTGCAGCTCGCGCGCCGTGGCGTGAATGCGCTCGGTGTTGTCGGGCACGGCGTCGATCTGCAGGAACCGCTCCACCGCGGCCTTCAGGCGGAACGAGCCCCCCGCGTTGTCGAAGTACAGCCGCTCGCGGCCGTGGTGGTCGTGCTCCACCTGCAGGAAGCGCTCGCGCACCTCGCGCATCAGGCGGTCGGAGAACAGGCGGCCTTGCGGGTAGGGCGTCGCGTTGCTGTGGCCGGCCATCACACGCCCTTGCTGCTGGGGTTGCGGTATGCCTCGCGCACGGCGTCCGACATGGGGAAGTTCAGGTTCACGCTGCTGGGAGGAATCGGCTGGGTGAACCAGCGGGCGTACAGGCGTTCCATTTCGCCCGACTTCATCAGGCCCGTGACGGTTTCATCCACCAACGCCTGGAACTGCGGGTCGTTCTTGCGCAGCATGATCCCGTAGGGCTCCTGGCGCAGCACCACGTCCTTGAGGATGCGGAAATCGCCCGGGTTGGGCGCCGTGGCGATCAGCCCGGCCAGCTGCACGTCGTCCAGCACGTAGGCGGCGGCGCGGTCGCTGGCCAGCAGCAGAAAGGCATCGGCCGTGTCCTTGCCCGAGATTTCCTGCACTTCGAGGTTCTCGGCGCGCTTGTAGGTGCGCAGCAGCTGGATCGACGTGCTGCCTGCCACCGTGGCAACCGTCTTGCCGGCCAGGTCGGCCAGCGACTGGATGCCCGAGTTCTTCTTCACGGCCACGGTGATGTTGGTCACGAAATGGCTGGGCGCGAAGTTGACGTACTGCTGGCGCGCCACTGAGTTGGTGGTGGTGGCGCAGTCCAGGTCCACCGTGCCGTTTTGCATCAGCGGAATGCGGTTGAGCGAAGTGAGCAGCGTGTACTGCACGCGCAGGGCCGGCAGGCCGAGCTTGGCCTTCACCGCGTCGGCGATCTTCAGGCAGATGTCGTTGGAAAACCCGATCGGGTCGCCACTGCCCGTGGGCTTGTAGGAAAACGGAATCGAGCTGTCGCGGCTGCCGATGTTGAGCGTGCCGCTCTCCTTGATCTTGCGCAGCGTGTCGATCTCCTGCGCGCTGGCGGCGGTGGCCAGCAGGGCGGTGCAGAGCGCCACGGGCAGGGCCTGGCGAAGGGTCGAGCGCAGGGTCATGCGCAAGGCAGTGGCGGCGGGGCGGGTCAGTCGGTGCATGGCAGGCTTTCGTGAAGACGGAAGGATCTTGGGGCGCCGGGCAAGGGATCAGCGAGGCGATGAAAGTCATTCTGAAAGCGCCGACGCTTTTGAAAAAGCGATTTTTTGTGCTCGAATCAGATGAATAAAAGTGTTCGATGAGCCGCACCATGATGACCTTCAAGCAACTCGAAGCGCTGTACTGGATCGGCCAGCTCGGCGGCTTCGCGCAGGCCGCCCAAAAACTGCACACCTCGCAGTCGGCCGTGTCCAAGCGGGTGCATGAACTGGAACTGATCTTCGACACGCCGCTGTTCGACCGCAGCCAGCGCACCGCGCGGCTCACTGAAAAGGGCGAGGAAATGTTCGTGCTCGCCCGCAAGCTGCTGCGCCAGCGCGATGCGGCGGTGGAGCAGTTCGGCAAGCCCGGGGTGATCGAGCGGCGCCTGCGCATCGGCGTGACGGAACTCACCGCGATGACGTGGCTGCCCCGGCTGGTCGCCCTGGTGCAGGAGCACTACCCCAAGGTCACGCTGGAGCCCGATGTCGACGGCAGCCTGCCGCTGCGCGACAAGCTGCTGGCGGACGAGCTGGACCTGATCATCGTGCCCGATGCGTTCAGCGATGCGCGCCTGCCCGCCAAGGCCATCGGGCAGGTGGAGAGCGCCTGGATGTGCAAGCCCGGGCTGGTGCCTGCCGGCACGGTGCGGCTGCACGAGTTGGCGCGCCACCGCATGCTGGTGCAGGGCAATGCCTCGGGCACCGGGCGGCTGTACGACGCCTGGATGAAAGAACGCGGGGTGGAGCTGGCCGATGCCATCGTGGTGAGCAATCTGGTCGCGCTCACCGGGCTGACCGTGTCGGGCCTGGGGGTGGCGTACCTGCCACGGCATTGCCTGGCGCCGCTCATCGCGGCCGGCATGCTGGCCGTGATCGACGTGGTGCCCGCGCTGCCCACGGTGCCCTACGTGGCCATGCACAAGGGCGATCACCGCAGCGCGCTGGCCGCATCGATCATCATGCTGGCCCAGTCGTGCTGCGACTTCACGCGCGCCTTCCAGGCCCAGGCGGAAGGCGCGGCGTGACGGCCCGGCGCCGCTTCAGCGCTTGGCTGCGGCGAGCGCCTGCTGAATCCAGCCGTCGAACGTCTTCTGGTGCGCCTTGATCCAGCCGTCGGTGTGGCGGGCCAGGTCGGCCTGCTGGTTCTGGCCGTTCTTCATCGCCAGGTTCTGGGCGTTGATGTCGCCCACAGGCAATTGCATGACCTCGAACAGGCGCGCGGCTGCGGGGTTCTTCTCGGCAAAGGCCTTGTTGGCCACGATGCGCTGGGTGTTCAGCACGAAGCCGTAGTTCTTGCCATCGGGCAGCGCGGTGTCCTGCCCTGCCTGCGCGCCCGGCAGCGAAGACCGCGGCACTTGCAGCCACACCACGTCCTGGCCGGGGCGCAGCACGCCGCTCACCCAGTAGGGGGTCCAGGTGTAGTAGAGGATCGGCTGGCCCTGCTTGAAGCGGGCGATGGTGTCGGCGATCAGCGCCGAATAGCTGCCCTGCACGTGCGTGACGGTGCGGCCCAGGTCGAAGGCCTTCAACTGGTGCTCGATCACCGCCTCGCAGCCCCAGCCCGGGTTGCAGCCGGTCAGGTCGGCCTTGCCGTCGCCGTTGGTGTCGAACAGCTTGGCGAGCTTGGGGTCCTTCAACTGGTCGATGTGGGTGATGCGGTATTTCTCGGCCGTCTTCCTGTCGATCAGGTAGCCCTGCGCAGCGTTCTGCGAATAGGTGCCCTTGCGCCACAGCTTGGCGTCGCCGCCCGCGTTCTTGTAGAAATCCGCATGCAGCGGGTCCCAATGGTCCGCCATGAAGGTGGCGTCGCCATTGGCAATGGCCACGTGCGCGGTGGCGTATTCGATCTCCTTGATGGGCTGCACTTCGTAGCCCAGCTTTTGCAGCGCACGGCCCACCAGCATGGTCTGGAAGGTTTCCTCGGCGATCGAGCTTTGCAGCGGCTGAACGCGCACGCCTTGGCCCGGCAGGTTCTGCGCCTATGCGGCGCCCGCCAGGCCCATGGCCAGGGCGCTGGCCGCGAGCAGGGCACGCGCCACCGGGCGCGATGGCGAGAGCGTGGTGCGAGGGGTGAAGCGCAGGGGAAGGTTGAAACGTGTCATGGCGTGTTCCTTGAAAGAGTGAAGGGAGCGGGACTGCGGCGATTCGGCGATTCGGCGAATCGGTGCCTCAATGGCCCGCAGGGGCCAGGCGGGCAGAGGGCACAGCGGTGCCTTGCGTGGCGGGCTCGTCATCGGCCGCCGGCGGGGTCGCGGCGCGGCGCGCAGCCAGGCGCCACACGAGTCCGGCCGGGCCGGTCTGCCACCAGTGGCGCACGCCGCGGCGCGGCTGGCCCATCGACTGGGTGATGCGGTCCAGCGTGATGGCCAGCAGCACGATCCCCAGGCCGCCCACGGTGGCCAGGCCCATGTCCAGCCGGCCGATGCCGCGCAGCACCATCTGGCCCAGCCCGCCCACGGCGATCATCGAAGCGATCACCACCATCGACAGCGACAGCATCAGCGACTGGTTGATGCCCGCCATGATGGACGGCATGGCCAGCGGCAGTTGCACCTTGGCGAGCAGCTGCAACGGTGAAGCCCCGTAGGCGCGGGCGGCTTCGACCAGATCGGGCCGCACCTGGCGCAGCCCCAAGTTGGTCAGCCGCACCAGCGGCGGCAGCGCGAACACGATGGTCACCACCACGCCGGGCACGTTGCCGATGCCGAACAGCATCACCACCGGCACCAGGTACACGAAGGCGGGCGTGGTCTGCATCGCGTCCAGCACCGGCCGCATCACGCGCTGGGCGCGGTCGCTGCTGGCCAGCAGGATGCCCAGCGGCAGCCCGATCACCAGGCAGAACGCGAGAGAGGTCAGCACGAGCGACAGCGTGACCATGGCCTCGGGCCAGATGCCGAGCATGGCCACCAGCAGCAGCGAGATCACCGTGCCGATCGCCAGCGCCCGCCCGGCGAACTGCCAGGCCAGCACGCCGATGAGCGCGATCATGGCCAGCGTGGGCACGCTGGTGAGCAGGCCTTCCACCCACGACAGCGTGCCGTCGATGGGCGCGCGCACCGTCTGGAAGAACGGCCGGAAATGCGCCACGACCCACGACAGGCCGTCGTTGATCCACGTCTCCACCGGCAGGCTGCCGTCCCAGAGCTGGTGCAGGTGAAAGCCACCCGCGGCGGGATCGATTCCCCCGGCAGCGTCGCCCGGCGTGGCGGTGGCGGGCGCGCTCAGCCAGTCGGTGCTGCCGGCATCGCTCGGCGTGGTGGAGGCGGCCCACGGGTCGGGAGCGGCCGTGGTGGCGGTGCCTGTTGCCCATGGGTTGGCGCTGGCGTCAGTGGCCGCGGCCGGCGCTGCATCGGCTGCAGCCAGGAGGGTAGGGTCGTTCGATGGCGCTGCCGTTGTCATGCGGGGCTCTTTTCGGTGGTCGATTCATTGGCGGGGAGGGCGGATGCGGTCGCGGTGGTGGCTGGGTTCACGGTCGCGCCGATGGCGGGCGGCACCGGGTCCGGCGGCACGGGCGGCGTGTCGCGGTCGAGAAAGCGCAGCAGGGTCGTCTTGCTGATCGCGCCGCGAAAGCGCCCGCCGTCTTCCACCACCGGCAACGGGCAGGGCGCCTGCGCCACCTGTCCGAACAGGTCCGCCACCGGCGCGTCCACCGCGATGGGCTCGACCCCGTTCAGGTAGGCGTGCTGCAGGCCCAGGGGGCCGACATGGCCCTGCAGCGCGGCGCGCAGCGAGTCGGCCGAGACGGTGCCCAGGTACAACCGCGCCGGGCTGACCACGTAGGCGAATTCGCGGTCCTGTTCCTCCAGTTGCTGCAGCGCGGCGCGCGAGCCCCGGTCGCGCTGCTCCGACACCACGGTGAGCGGGCGCCGGGCGATGTCGCCGGCCTTGAACACGGCCGCCGCGTCCACGCCGCGCACGAAGCTGCGCACGTAGTCGTTGGCGGGGTTGCGCAAGATCTCGTCGGGCGTGCCCACCTGCACCACGTAGCCGTCTTTCATGATGGCGATGCGGTCGCCGATGCGCATGGCCTCGTCCAGGTCGTGCGAGATGAAGACGATGGTGCGGCGCTGGATCTGCTGCAGGCGCAGCAGCTCGCTCTGCATCTCGGTGCGGATGATCGGGTCGAGCGCGGAGAAAGCCTCGTCCATCAGCAGGATCGAAGGGTCCGACGCCAGCGCCCGCGCCAGGCCCACGCGCTGCTGCATGCCGCCCGACAGTTCGTCGGGGTAGCTCTCTGCCCAACCGCTCAGGCCCACCTGTTCCAGCGCCAGGGCGGCCTGGCGCTGGCGGTCGGCGCGGGGCACGCCGGCCAGTTCGAGGCCGAAGGCCGTGTTGTCCAGCACCGTCATGTGCGGCATGAGCGCGAACGACTGGAACACCATGCTGATGTCCTTGCGGCGCAGTGCGCGCAGTTGCCGGTCGGACAGCGCGTTGATGTCCTCGCCATCGACCAGGATGCGCCCGGCGGTGGGTTCGATCAGGCGGTTGAGCATGCGCACCAGGGTCGATTTGCCCGACCCTGACAGGCCCATCACGACGAAGATCTCGCCCGCCTCGATGGTGAAGCTAGCGTCGAACACGCCGATCGAATGCCCGGTGCGCGCCAGGATGTCCTGCTTGCTCAGGCCCTGGCTGGCCAGTTCGAGCGCGGCTTGCGGCGCATCGCCGAAAACCTTGAACACGTGTTCGATGGTGATTTGTTTGGCCACGGTGTGGTCCTCCCTCGTTGGTGGGTGGGAACAGGCTCCGATCGCCCGAAGGCAGGCGGAGCCGGCGAAGGCCGAAGACCCGGAACCCTGATGCGGCAGCGCACCCCCGCGCGCCGAAGCATGCGGAAGTCGCCATGAAAGGGTGGCCACCAGGGGTGGCCGGGATCGGCCCGAATGGCACGCGAGGCGGTGCGCAAGGGCCTGGGTTAAGTGCCGCAAGGGGCGGCACCGAAGGCATCAAGGGCCGGTTTTCGGCCGCTGGCCAGGCAGCGAAACGGTGGAACCGAAGGTTGCCTGGCGAATATCCGCTTCAGCAAAAGGCCCGGTGTGGGCTGCCGAAAGCGCGGATTACCTGCACTGCAGGTTGTAAAACACTCGAAAAGTATAGTAATTGAGTGTTTTTGTGTCAAAAGAACCGGCTTTGTCGGATGTGTTATCCGCGGGCGCGGCGGTTGCCTGGCCTTGGGTGCATGGCGCTATGCTTTCAATAGCGTCAAAGGCATGAAATCCAACGGCAAGAGCCCCGAAAGACCCGATTTTCGGGCCCATTCGGGGCTCTGGGGATGGGGGCGCAGGGGCCTAATGCTTTTCGTGCGAAACGTTCAGCAATTTGTCAGTGTAGGCAATGGCAATCGCGCTCAGCAGGAACACCACGTGGATGATCGTCTGCCACATCAGCACCTTTTCGTCGTAGTTGGCGGCGTTGATGAAGGTCTTGAGCAGGTGGATCGAGCTGATCCCGATGATGGATAGCCCCAGCTTCACCTTGAGGACCGAGGCGTTCACGTGGCCGAGCCACTCCGGCTGGTCGGGGTGGCTTTGCAGGTTCAGCCGGCTCACGAAGGTTTCGTAGCCGCCCACGATCACCATGATGAGCAGGTTGGAGATCATCACCACGTCGATCAGCGCCAGCACCACCAGCATGATCACCGTCTCGTTCAGTGCGGTGACCTCCACGCCCGGCTTGTAGCCGATGCTGGTCACCAGCGACTGCAGCGCGCCCTGGTGGCCGAAGGCGGCTTCGATCAGGTGCCACAGTTCCACCAGGAAGTGCCACACATAGACGCCCTGGGCGGCAATCAGTCCCAGATAGAGCGGCAGTTGCAGCCAGCGGCTGGCGAAGATCAGCGAAGCCAGGGGAGTGAGGGACTTGCTGCCGTTGCGGGAAGCTGGGGGTTGCGGGAGGGCCATGGGGGAGTTTTCGTAAAAATCGCTGGAAATGAGGTCGCGCGATTCTAGAAGCACCGGCCGCGCGCTTCATGACAGAAACCCGCCGCCCCGCAGGCGTAGCATCGGAGCCCTTGGCGGCCTGCCTTTCATCGTCAGTGGCATGTAAGTGCAGGCCCCGAAAGTACCCGCCAAACTCTATCTGACCCCAGGAGACAAAACCCATGAGTGCGTCCTCATCCACGATCGAATCCGTGCTGGTGGAAAACCGTGTTTTCCCGCCTTCCGAAGCCTTGCAGAAGGCCGCGCGCATTTCCGGCATGGCCGGCTACGACGCGCTGTGCGCCGAGGCCGATCAGGACTTCGAAGGCTTCTGGGCGCGTCTTGCGCGCGAGAACCTGCAGTGGAACCGTCCCTTCACCCGCACGCTCGATGCCTCCAAGGCGCCTTTCTACGAATGGTTCGCCGACGGCCAGTTGAACGCGAGCGCCAACTGCCTGGACCGGCACATCGGCACCCCGGTCGAGAACAAGACGGCCATCATCTTCGAGGCCGATGACGGCACGGTCACCCCCATCACCTACAAGGAACTGCTGGCCCGCGTGAGCCAGTTCGCCAACGCGCTCAAGGCCAACGGCGTGCAGCAGGGCGACCGCGTGCTGATCTACATGCCCATGACCGTCGAGGGCGTGATCGCGATGCAGGCCTGCGCGCGCATCGGCGCCACGCACAGCGTCGTGTTCGGCGGCTTCTCGGCCAAGGCGCTGCAAGAGCGGATCATCGACGCGGGCGCGGTGGCGGTCATCACCGCCAACTACCAGATGCGCGGCGGCAAGGAACTGCCGCTCAAGGCCATCGTGGACGAAGCCCTGGCGATGGGCGGCTGCGACACGATCCGCAGCATCCTCGTGTACCAGCGCACGGCCACCGCCTGCGCCATGGTTGCGGGCCGCGACAAGACTTTCGCCGAAGCGCTGGAAGGCCAGAGCACCGAGTGCGCGCCCGTGCCCGTGGGCGCCGAGCATCCGCTGTTCATCCTGTACACCAGTGGCTCCACCGGCAAGCCCAAGGGCGTGCAGCACGCCACGGGCGGCTATCTGCTGTGGGCCAAGCTCACCATGGACTGGACGTTCGACCTGCGCCCCGACGACGTGTTCTGGTGCACGGCCGACATCGGCTGGATCACCGGCCACACCTACGTGGCCTACGGCCCGCTGGCGGCAGGTGCCACGCAGATCATCTTCGAAGGCATTCCCACGTTCCCGAACGCGGGCCGCTTCTGGCAGATGATCGAAAAGCACCGTTGCACGATCTTCTACACCGCGCCCACGGCGATCCGCTCGCTCATCAAGGCGGCCGAAGGCGACGCGGCCGTGCACCCTGCGCGCTCCGACCTGTCGAGCCTGCGCATCCTGGGCAGCGTGGGCGAGCCCATCAACCCGGAAGCCTGGATGTGGTACCACAAGAACGTGGGCGGCGAGCGCTGCCCCATCGTGGACACCTTCTGGCAGACCGAAACCGGCGGCCACGTCATCACCCCGCTGCCGGGCGCCACGCCGCTGGTGCCGGGCAGCTGCACGCTGCCGCTGCCGGGCATCGCGGCCGCCATCGTGGACGAAGTGGGCAACGACATCGCCAACGGCACCGGCGGCATCCTGGTCATCAAGAAACCGTGGCCCAGCATGATCCGCACGATCTGGAACGACCCCGAGCGCTTCAAGAAAAGCTACTTCCCCGAAGAGCTCAAGGGCTACTACCTGGCCGGCGATGGCGCCGTGCGCAGCGCCGACCGCGGCTATTTCCGCATCACGGGCCGCATCGACGACGTGCTGAACGTCTCGGGCCACCGCATGGGCACGATGGAGATCGAATCGGCGCTGGTCTCCAAGACCGACCTGGTCGCCGAAGCCGCCGTGGTGGGCCGCCCCGACGACGTGACCGGCGAAGCCATCTGCGCCTTCGTTGTGCTCAAGCGCTCGCGCCCCACCGGCGAAGAAGCCAAGGCCATCGCCAAGGAACTGCGCGACTGGGTTGCCAAGGAAATCGGCCCCATCGCCAAGCCCAAGGACATCCGCTTCGGCGACAACCTGCCCAAGACCCGCAGCGGCAAGATCATGCGCCGCCTGCTGCGCTCGATCGCCAAGGGCGAGCCGATCACGCAGGACACGAGTACGTTGGAAAACCCTGCGATCCTGGATCAATTGGCTGAAACCAATTGATCCAGGGGGCCGCTGACAAGCGGCCCGGCGCGCAGCGCTTCGCAGGGTTTGACGGCACTCATATCGCCGTAGGCGATGTGAGTGCCGGCAGAATCCCTCACCGCAAGTACGGCGTATCTGTTTTTCCACTCCCAGTACCACCGCACGTACCGTCCGGTGGTTTTTTTACGCCCGGCCCCCTCTGTAGGACAGTACCGGTTTCCTTTCCCCCAGCGCAATAACCCCCTCCCCGCAGGTTAAAAACGTCCCCCAACCGCACCCGCCTGGCTGCGGATTTCGACACCTTCCGGGAGATTGACAATGAATTTCAGAACCATCGCGCTGCTGCTGATCGTGGCCGCCATGGCCGTGCTGGCCGCGCTCAACTGGACCACGCTCGCCACGCCGTCCGTCATCTCCCTCGGGCTGACATCGTTCGAGGCCCCGCTGGGCCTGCTCATGCTGGGGCTGACGGTGCTGCTGGGCGTGTTCTTCATCGCCTACGTGCTGTCGCTTCAGGGCTCTGTGCTGCTGGAAACCCGCCGCCATGCCAAGGAAATGCAGGTTCAGCGCGAACTGGCCGACAAGGCCGAGGCCTCCCGCTTCACCGAGCTGCGCACCTTCCTCGAACACCAGCACCTGCAATCCCACGCGGCGCTGATCGCCCGTATGGATGCGCTGGAACTGCACCTGGCCCAGCGCGCGCAGGAGTCGGACAACACCACGGCGGCCTACGTGGGCCAGCTGGAACATCAGCTGCGTGGAAACCCACGCGTCGATTCGCGCATCGATCCGATCTGACGCCCAAAACACAAAGGCCGCGCTGCACGATCGTCGTGCAGCGCGGCCTTTTCAATGGCGCCTCCGTTCAGCGCAATTCAGTGCGAGGGACGCGGTTCGCTCACTTGAGCGACAAAACCCACGCTGCCAGCTTCTTCGCTTCGGCATCGTTCACCTGGGCATTGGCCGGCATGGGCACCGGGCCCCACGCGCCTGAGCCGCCCTTCATGATCTTGGCGGCCAGTTTGTCCACCGCATCCTTTTGCCCCGCGTACTTGGCCGCGACATCCTTGTACGACGGGCCCACCAGTTTCTTGTCCACGGCATGGCAGGCCATGCAGTTCTTCGAGGTGGCCAGGGCTTGGTCGGCCAGGGCGGGCGCGGCCACCGACAGGGTCATCGCGAGGGTGATCAGGGTGCGCTTCATCGGGGGTTTCCTGTGGGGGTTGTGGGTTAGTATCTCGGCTCAATGAAATTGTAGTGGCGGGGGTTGACCCCTCGCCAGGTAAAGACGGCTTTGCACAGGAGATCGCCATGTACGCGCTGAGTCTGGGAGTGCTTCTGGTGCTGCTCAAATACCTCGAAATCGGGCCCGTGGCCCAGTGGAACTGGTGGTGGGTGCTCTCTCCTTTTGCCCTGGCCCTGGTGTGGTGGACGTGGGCGGATGCCAGCGGCTATACCAAGCGCAAGGCCATGGAAAAGATGGACCGCCGCAAGCAGGACCGCATCGACAAGCAAAGAGAAGCCCTGGGCATTCAGCCGCGCAACCGCCGTTGATCCTTCCACCGCGATCTTTCCAATCCCCCGAATAAAAAATGCCCGCAGCCATTTGGCTGCGGGCATTTTTACGTGAGGCGTTCGTTGCCGATGGATCAATACGCGTCCAGCACCGCGCCCTTGCTGGCGCTGGCGGCATTGAAGGCGAACTTGGCCTGCACGCCGCGCGTGTAGCGCGGGGCAGGGGGCGTCCAGCCTTCGCGGCGGCGGGCCAGCTCGGCCTCAGGCACGTTCAGTTCCAGGCGCAGCGTGTGGGCGTCGATGGTGATCGAGTCGCCCTCGTTCACGAAGGCGATGGTGCCGCCCGCCGCTGCCTCAGGCGCCACGTGGCCCACCACCATGCCCCAGGTGCCGCCGGAAAAGCGTCCATCGGTGATGAGGCCCACGCTCTCGCCCAGGCCCGCGCCGATCAGCGCGCCGGTGGGTGCCAGCATCTCGGGCATGCCGGGGCCGCCCTTGGGGCCCAGGTAGCGCAGCACCATCACGTCACCCGCAACGATCTTGCCGTCCAGAATGGCCTGGAGCGCCGACTGTTCGTCGTCGAACACGCGCGCTGGCCCGGTGATCACGGGGTTCTTCAGACCGGTGATCTTGGCCACGGCGCCTTCGGGGCTCAGGTTGCCTTTCAGGATCGCGAGGTGGCCTTGTGCGTACATGGGCTGGTCGATGGGGCGGATCACGTCCTGGTCGGCACGGGGCACGTCCGGCACGTCCTTCAGCACCTCGGCGATGGTTTTGCCTTCGATGGTCAGGCAGTCGCCATGCAGCAGGCCGGCGTTCAGCAGCACCTTCATGACCTGCGGAATGCCGCCGGCCTGGTGCAGGTCCACCGCCAGGTATTTGCCGCTGGGCTTCAGGTCGCACAGCACGGGCGTCTTCTGGCGGATGCGCTCGAAGTCGTCGATGGTCCAGTCCACGCCGGCCGCATGCGCGATCGCCAGGAAGTGCAGCACGGCATTGGTCGAGCCGCCCGTGGCCATGATCACCGCCACCGCGTTCTCGATCGATTTCTTGGTCACGATGTCGAGCGGGCGAATGTCTTTCTTGATCGCCTCGATCAGCACCTTGGCCGACTCCTTGGCCGAGTTCTGCTTCTCGTCGTGCGGGTTCGCCATGGTGCTGGAGTAGGGCAGGCTGATGCCCAGCGCCTCGAATGAACTCGACATCGTGTTGGCCGTGTACATGCCTCCGCACGAGCCGGTGCCGGGAATGGCGCGCTTTTCGATTTCCTTCAGGTCGAAATCGCTCAGGTTGCCTGCGGCGTTCTGGCCCACGGCCTCGAACACGCTCACGATGTTCAGGTCCTGGCCCTTGTAGCGCCCCGGCAGGATGGTGCCGCCGTACACGTAGATGGCCGGCACGTTGGCGCGCAGCATGCCCATCAGGCCGCCGGGCATGTTCTTGTCGCAGCCGCCCACGACGAGCACGCCGTCCATCCACTGACCCTGCACGCAGGTCTCGATGCAGTCGCTGATGACCTCGCGGCTCACCAGGCTGTACTTCATGCCTTCGGTGCCCATGGCCATGCCGTCGCTGATGGTCGGCGTGCCGAACACCTGGGCGTTGCCGCCGGCCTCTTCGATCCCCTGGATGGCCGCGTCCGCCAGCTTCTGCAGGCCGGAGTTGCACGGCGTGATGGTGCTGTGCCCGTTCGCCACGCCCACCATCGGCTTCTTGAAATCGCCCTCTTCGTAGCCCATGGCGTAGTACATGGACCGGTTGGGCGCGCGCGATTTGCCTTCGGTGATGTTGGCGCTGCGGCGGTTGATCTGCAGGGGTTTGTTTTCCATGGAGCGTCCTTCGTGGGAGGAAATTTTTGCGTCCGCCGGGCCGGCATCCGCAGATGGGAGCAGGCCGGTGGACTTTGGGGCAGCGCGGAGTATGCGCTGTTTGATTGATTGGTTCCAATCCGTTTTCAAGGCGCCATTGATATGCTTGGCATATGAATGAGGCCTCCATCGAGTTGCGCGTATGGCGCCAGTTTCTGGCCGTGGCCGAAGAGCTGCACTTCGGCCGCGCCGCACAGCGCCTGCACATGACCCAGCCGCCGCTGACCCAGGCGATCGCCCAGCTGGAGCGCACTTTGGGCCTGCTGCTGTTCGACCGCACGCGCCGCCGGGTCGCGCTCACTCCGGCGGGTGAAGCCCTGCTGCCCGACGTGCGCGACGTGCTGGCCCGCGCGCAGGCCCTGCCGGCGCGGGCGCGGGCCGCAGCCCAGGGCGAGGTCGGGCGCATCCGGCTGGCCTTTGTCTCCACCGTGGGCTTCGAGCAATTGCCGGCCTGGGTGCGTGCCTTTCGCAGCGAATGCCCCCAGGTGGCGCTCGAACTTGTCGAGGCCACGGGCGATGTGCAGTTGCAGTGGCTCGAGCGTGGCGAGATCGACGCCGGCCTGCTGCTGCATTCGCCGCAGTTTGCGCCGCCTGGCTTGGCCGGCCTGCGGGTGGCGCGCGAGCCGCTGGTGCTGGCGCTGCCATCGGCGCATCCGCTGGCGTTGCATGCCGACGCCCCACCATTGCCCGCCGTGCTGGCCGAGCCGGTGGTGATCTTCCCGCGCCGCATCCTGCCCTCGGTGTACGACGCGATTTTTGCGCTCTATCACGCAGCCGGGCACTCCCCGCAGGTGGCGCAAGAGGCCATCCAGATGCAGACCATCGTCAACCTGGTGGCCGCCGGTCTCGGCCTGGCCTTCGTGCCGCAAAGCGTCATGCAGTTCCAGCGCCCCGGCGTGGTCTACCGCGAGGTCGCCCCACCGCGCCGGCAAGGGCCCGCGCTGCCCGAGTGCGAAACCCGGCTGGTGTGGAACGCGGCGTCAGCCAGCCCGGCGTTGGTGCGCTTCATGGCCTTCGTGCAAGCGCTTCAGGCCAGGGAAGGGAATGGGCCCGCGAAAACACTTGGCAAAGATGATTTGCTATTGAATTAATAGCTGCCGGCGCAATGAATACGGCGGTGGAGGGCTAAAAGGCTCGAAATGGCGTGCACGCCGCCCTGGTATGCACGCCGTGCCGAAACCGGCCGAGGGTTGGGTCAGTCCGCGGAAGCCGATTGCGTCTGCAGGTAGTTCTGCAGGCCGACCTTGTCGATCAGGCCAATCTGCTTCTCCAGCCAATAGGCGTGGTCTTCTTCCGTGTCGCGCAACTGGGCCAGCAGAAGGTCGCGGCTCACGTAATCGCGCACGCTTTCGCACAGCGCCATGCCGTTTTGCAAGGCGGCCCGCACTTCGTACTCGGTGGCGAGGTCCTTGCGCAGCATCTCGGGCACGGTGGTGCCGGGCGTGAACTCCTTGGGGCGCATGTCGGGCATGCCGCCCAGGAAGAGGATGCGGCGCAGCAGCGCGTCGGCGTGCTGGGTCTCTTCCTGCATTTCATGATCGATTCGCGTGTAGAGCTTGATGAAGCCCTGGTCTTCGTAGAGCCGCGAATGGATGAAGTACTGGTCGCGCGCAGCCAGCTCGCCGCGCAGCAGGTCTTTGAAATAGTCGATGACCTGTGGGTTTCCCTGCATGTTTTTTCCTTGGAATCAGGGCGCGAGTATCGCGCGGCCGGCAGCACCCCCGCAGGGAAAGCCCCCGGCATGGCGCTCTGCATGCGTACCGGGATCAGAAGCGTTCGCGTTGGGAGCGGTTCTTTGAGGGCTCCAGCACGGTTATTAATCCGATTAATGAACGTGCGTACCCACCGTTTTATAAATCGCCAATTTTATTTGGATCGTTTTATCTGCAGAGCGATGTTCGTTAGTCGAATGATTGCTTCGTGTCGGATGGGTCAGTCCGCTTTGTCATTTTTAAGATGCTTCAAGAAATTGCAGTGGAAATCCCATGAAGTCATCACCCATTGATTCGTCATCACGTCGCACTCAATCTGCGACGACTTCGGGAGAGGGTACGAGTACTCATCGCCCGCCCTTGAGGCATCGCTCTGCACTCAACCGACCGGCTGATTTGCCCCCTCGCGCCGACGGCAGTTCATCGAGTTCAAGGTCGTCTGCGCCAAGGCAAGCGTTTGCATTCCAACCCCGGGGACCTGCGCTGGATAGGCAAAGGCTGAGTGAAATTGCTGAGCGGGTCGTGTCAGAACCTGGTTCCAGCCTGATGATGTCTCCTTCGATAAGAGGGCAGGCGGTCAGATCGGAAATCAGGCCAGTACTGCCGCAGAGCAAGAGCGAGCAAAGGGAGTTGCTCGAGGATTTTTTGACGAATTGGGCAGGTCCCCAGTCGGTAAAAACCAAAATTCTCAAGGCCCACGAGCAGGAGTCCTTCGTTCTAGACTTGGAAGGGAAACATCTGAACAGCCTTCCGGATGGGCTTTTCTTGCTGCCACATTTGGGAAATCTCATTGTGAATGGCAACCCTTCACTCAAAAATTTGCCGCCCGATCTGGCGTACGCCCCCGCATTGGCTCGCATCCAGGCAAACGATTGTGACCTGCATGAGTTGCCGGAAAATATCGGTCAGGCGGGTGAGTTGGTCATGCTGGAGATTAAAAATAACGGCCAATTGACCGAACTCCCTGCATCGATGGCAGATTTGAAAAAATTCGAGGTGATCGAGGCCAGCCGTTGTAATTTGGTGGTTTTGCCAGAAGGCGGGATGGGCCCAAAAATCAGGCAAATCGACCTCTCTGATAATCCAGGGCTCCGTCACTTGCCAGAAATATTTGCGGAGGGCACGAATATCGAGCATCTGGAATTAAAAGGTTGCTCACTCTCCAATATTCCCGACGGCATTGGACGTCTGCCGAAGTTGAGGGCTTTGAATTTGGCTGACAACATAGATATGCAGCAGCTTCCGTCAGGCCTCGACTTTAAAAAGGTGCATGTTGGCACACGAGGCACACAAATCCGGCTGATGGACCTGGTTTTAAATCAACCCATCAGTCCGCAGGTGCGTAAAGAGCAGGAAGCCAAGCTCAAGCACGTGCAAAAACAATGGGGAACGATCCAAAAGCTGATCGAGACCGGTAGCGCCAGGACCGCAGAAAGAGCAGAGGCCGCTCGGCTGGAAGTGGATCAAGGACGGGCGGGTCTCTCCAATACCGCGAAGTCAACGCCATTGGCAGGGCGTAATTGGAAGGCCGCTGATCATCAGATGAAGGACTGGATAGGGCAAAATCACCCGCTCGATACCGAACATCTCAAGCGCCTGAATGCGTTGCTGGGCAAGGGCACCATGCCTTTCAATGACCCCGATGCCTTTGAAAAATTTGGCGCTCGCTTTGGGGAGTTTCGCAGGCAACCGACCGGTTTCCCCCAGGGCACCTCTGCAGCTGCCGTAGTGGATGAGCGAGAAGTGGGGGCAGAGATGGCGCACTTCGATGAATGGTTTGAACATGCATCTGCTCAAGTGGATCAAGGCAGAATGAGTCCGGCTGAATTAGCCGCCGCGACGGTCCAGCGACTGATCAGCATCCATCCGTTTCCTGACGCCAACGGCCGCACAGCGAGACTGGCGGGTGATTGGGTGCTGATGAGCTACGGTCTTCCGCCCGTCAACAGCCCGCAACGTCCCATCATCGTGTATTCCAGCGGACGCAATCCAAACGGTCCCGACGATGCTTTGGCCTGGACAGTCGAGGGCATCACAAAAACCGTCGAGATTTATGAAAAACAGGTGGGATTAAAACCTTCCAAGCGTTGAAATCGCTGTTTTCAGGGGTGCAACGCATCTAGTCTTGTGTGAATTGAGTCACTGCTGCCCATGAAAACGACGGGCTTTGCGAAGTGTTTCCTGGCAAGCATTCTCAGTGCTTGTTTTGTCGCAGCCGATGTAACCGCCTATGCCGGTGGAAGCGGCACCTCTTCGCTCGACTGGCCCCACGCGGGAGAAGTTCTCGACTATCGCTCTTGCGGCTGCGCCGACGCATGCTGGATGGCCGAAGTGCGGCACCAGCGAACGAAAGCCCTGAAAGCCCGCTTGCGGTGCGACTGCGAGACGCTGCACTATTCACGGTTCGCCAACCCTTCGGTGGAAACGGACTTTGGGAGTTGCGAAGCCATCAACCGCAGTGAACGCAAGCCGGAAGCGATACGGGAAAAACTGGAGGAGCTTCTGCGTCCTCCAGCAGTGCCCCGGGTTCAAAAGCCGTCAAGCCATGAGGCTGGCCCGGCGACTTGCCGGCGCCCTGAAATCACCGGCCGGTAGCTTCCTCAGAAATCCACAGCCGCCGACAGCATCAAAGTGCGCGGCGCGCCCACGGTCACGTAGTTGCTGACCACCCAGTAGTTCTTGTCGAACGCGTTTTCCAGGCTGGCGCGCAGGACCACGGGTTTGCCGGAGACCTTGGTGGCGTAGCGGGCGCCGATGTCCAGGCGCGTCCAGTTGGCCACGCGCAGGCGGTTGGCGGCGTCGGCGTAAACCGGGGAGGTGTGGATGACTCGGCCGTTGAAGCTCAGGCCCTGCACGAAGGGCGTGTCCCAATCGAGGCCCAGGTTGAAGGTGCGGTCCGGCACGCCGGCGGCGTTGTTGCCCTGGTTCACGCCGCCTGCGGTGCGCGTGAGCTTGGCGTCGTTGAACGCGGCGCTGGCCATCAGGCGCAGGCCGTGCTGGACTTCGCCGTAGGCCGTCAGTTCCAGGCCGCGGTTGCGCTGCTCGCCGCCGAAGCTGTAGACGTTGGTGACCGGGTCGGTGACCGCGCCGGGCTTCTTGATCTGGTAGATGGCGGCTTGCGTCGTCAGCTGGCCCCAGTCTACTTTCACGCCCACTTCGTGCTGCTTGGACTTTTGCGGCGCGAAGGTTTCGCCGGCGTTGGCGGTGGTGACGCCCGCGGTGGCGCCGCGGGTCAAGCCGGCGGTGTAGTTGGTGTACACCGAGACGTTCCTGGCCGGCTTGAACACCAGGCCGGCCAGCGGCGTCACGGCATTCTTTTTGTAGTGGCTGCTGGACACGCCCGTCGTGGGCGTGAAGTTTTCCTGCTCCATGGTCTGGTGGCGCAGGCCCAGCGTGACCAGCAGGCGGTCGTCGAGGAAGGCCATGGTGTCGGCCAGCGCCAGGCTGGACTGGTCGGTGACCGAGCTCTTTCCGGGCTCTCCGCGGGCCACGGTCATCGCGGGCAGGGGAGAGGGGTTGTACAGGTTGGAGGGCCGGCTGGTGGCTGAGGTGGCGTAGAAGTAGCCCGTTTCCTGGTTCAGGTAGTTCGCGCCGATGGCGAGCGTGTGCTTGATGCCGCCCGTGTTGAACCGCGTGCGCAGTCCGATGTCGGCCGCCTTGGATTTCGTGTACTGGTCGTAGTAGGCATTGGACACATTGAAATTGCCCAGCGAATCGGGCCGGCCGCTGGGGAAGGTCTGCTCGTAGTCCATGTCCATGTAGCCCACGCTGCCGTACACGGTGGTGCGGTCGTTCAGGTCGTGCTCGACGCGCGACATGACGGTCTTGACGTTGTCCTGCAGCTTGGTGCCGGGGTAGAAGTTGAGCCGTGCGTCGGGCACTGCCGGAACGGTCGCTGCCGTGCCGGCGAAGTTGATCTGCGGGCGGAATTCCTTGGTTTCGCCGCGCGTGGCGAAGGCGTCGAGCGACCAGCGTGTGCGGGCGCCGACGTAGTCGAGGCCGATGGAGCCCAGGCCCAGGTTCTGCTTGCCGCCGTCGATGTTGCCCTCGCCGCCGCGCACCAGGCCGTTGACGCGCACGCCCCACTGGTTGTCTTCGCCGAAGCGGCGGCCCACGTCCAGGTGCGTGCCCAGTTGCGCCTTGCCCATGTAGGTGGTGGTCAGGCGCGTGAGCGGTACGTCGGCCGCGCGCTTGGTGACCACGTTGATGCTGCCGCCGACACTGCCGCTGGGGCCCACGCCATTGGTCAGCGCGCCAGGGCCCTTGAGCACTTCGACGCGTTCGACCATTTCCAGCGGAATGCGCGTGGAGGGCGCGAGGCCGAACAGGCCGTTCATGCTGATGTCGCTGTTGGACACCGTGAAGCCGCGGATCTGGAAGTCGTCGCCGAAGCCGCCACGCGAGGTGAGTGTGCGCACGGAGGCATCGTTCATCACCAAGTCGGCCACGCTCAGTGCCTGCTGGTTGTCGATCAGCTCCGACGTGTAGTTGGTCGTGCTGAACGGCACGTTCATCAGATCGGTGTTGCCCAGAATGCCCAGGTTGCCGCCGCGCGCGAACTGCCCGCCCGAATAGGTCTTCTGCAGGCCGCCGATGGCTTCCGCCTGATCGGACACGACCACTTCATCGAGCGCGGTTTTGGCAGCGGTCTGCGCGCTGACGCCGGCAGCGGCGACGAGCAGACCAGCGCCCACGCAATGGCGGACCAGGCGGGCGAGCGGGGTGGGAGCGAAACGGGGCATTGCGAGAAGGGCGTGTCGTTGCATGGTGTTCAGGGTTGCCTGGTTCCGGGGCATCAGCGCAGGAGCGCAGGGCGGCCCGGAGGAATGAGCGTTGAAAACGATGGGGACGGAGCGGCTTTTGCCAGGCTCCGTTGAGAAGAAAGGAAAGAATGAGAAGCGTTATCAATTATGCGATCCGTGAGAAAGCGGTTCATTGAGTGTTTCTTTTTTGCGCTATTTATTCGATAGCATCAGAGCCAGATAAACAGGCGGCAGGCAGCCGATTTGATTTGAATCCCGCTGGACGGAATGCGGCGATGCTCGCCTTGGAGCGCTGTGCTTTAACCGTCTCGCCAACCCTGAGTCCTTCGCAGTGGGGGCTGCCAGCCTTCCGGTGGGCAGGAACTGCCATGCCGCGCGGGCACAATACCGGCCACCATGCTGACGTACCCCCAAATCGACCCCATCGCCCTGCAAGTGGGCCCGCTGGCCATCCACTGGTACGGCCTCACGTATCTGGCCGCCTTCGGCCTGTTCATGTTCCTGGGCCTGCGGCGCCTGCGGCACCAGCCCTTCGCTTCCATCACCGGCCCCGGCGCCTGGACGCGGCGCGACGTGGAGGACATCCTCTTTCTCGGGGTGGTCGGCGTGGTGGTGGGCGGGCGCCTGGGCTATTGCCTGTTCTACAAGCCGGGCTACTACCTGTCGCATCCGCTGGAAATCTTCTACATCTGGCAGGGCGGCATGAGCTTTCACGGCGGCCTTCTGGGCGTGATCGCCTCCATGGTGTGGTTCGCCCACTCGCGCAAGCGGCCATGGCTGCAGGTGGCCGACTTCGTGGCGCCGTGCGTGCCGACAGGGCTGGCGGCCGGTCGCGTGGGCAACTTCATCAACGGCGAGCTGTGGGGGCGTTTCAGCAGCCCCGATCTGCCATGGGGCATGGTCTTTCCGCAAAGCGGCTCGCTGCTGCCGCGCCACCCGTCGCAGGTCTATCAGTTCCTGCTGGAAGGCGTACTGCTGTTCGTGCTGCTGTGGCTCTATGCCCGCCGCGAGCGCCGCCAGGGCGAAGTGGCCGCGGCCTTCCTGGTGGGCTACGGCACTTTCCGCTTCATCGCCGAATACTTCCGCGAGCCCGATGCGTTCCTGGGCATTCTCTCGCTGGGCATGAGCATGGGGCAGTGGCTGTGCGTGCCGATGATCGTGGCCGGTATTGCGATGTGGGTGTGGGCGTGTCGCCAGCCAGTGCTGCAAAGGGCTTGATGCCTTTTGAGGCTCCAGCGCAATAAAGACGTGCGCTGAATGCTATAAAAAATATAGCGCATCGTTCTTTTGCACGCCATTGAAAAGATGGCGCGCAGTGCTCCCGCCATGGCGTCCGCGTGGCGGCGGCGGTGGGACGCTCGGCTTCTGGGTCGAGCCACCCAGCCCGAGAGTGCGGCGCTCTCGGGCGAAACCGCTCACAAACCGCCTGTCGCACGGCCTGTTCCGTCCGTTTTTGCGCCCCAGGCAATCCCTGATAGCCAAAAGTCTGTACCGATCGCCATAATTATGCGAAATTACATGTAATGTCGCGCGATGCCAGCGTGTTGCTGCATGTTGCACTGCGTTTTCACCGTTAACGAGGTCGATCGCTCAAGCCAACCTACCGACTGTTGCCATGACCCTGCCCGCCGTTGTGCGCTCCCAAGCCCCGTCCCTGCATGCCGAAGCTGCGGAGCGCATCCGCGAGCTGATCTTTGCCGGCCAGTTGCCGCCGGGCAGCTTCGTGGACGAGGTCGCGCTGTGCGACCGGCTGGCCATCTCGCGCACGCCGCTGCGCGAGGCGCTGAAGGTGCTGGTGGCGGAAGGGCTGCTGCGCCACGAACCCCGCCGAGGCTGCTTCGTGGCCGAGGTGACCGAGCGCGATCTGGACGAGATCTTTCCCGTCATCGCGCTGCTGGAGGGCCGTGCCGCGCACGAGGCCACCCTGCGTGCTGGCGAGGCCGACATTGCCGCGCTCGAAATCCTGCATGAACGCCTGCGCGAACACGCAGCGGCCGGGCGCATCGCCGAATACTACGCGGCCAACCACGCCATTCACGAAGCGCTCATCACCCTGGCCGACAACCGCTGGCTCGCCCAGGTGATCGGCGACCTGCGCAAGATCCTGCGCCTGGCGCGCCTGCAGCAGTTGCGGGCACCGGGCCGGCTGCAGCAAAGCCTGGCCGAGCACCTGGAACTGTTCGACGCCATCAAGCTGCGTGCGCCGGAAGTGGCCGAAGAGGCCATGCGCACCCATCTCGTGCGCCAGCGCGCCGCGCTGCGCGACATCGCCCGCAACCAACACTCGAGGATCACGCCATGAATGCCGCCGCCGAATGGATCACGCGCAGCGTTTCCCGCCTGCGCCCCGCAGACAGCAAGACCGAATCGGCCGATGGCGCGGGCAGCGCCCCGGCCAAGCCGCAACCACCGCGCTCCACGCACGAGCGCCTGCAGGCCACGCTGCGCCGCGGCAAGGAGGCCCTGTCGCCCCGCGCGCTGCGGCGGCTGCTGGCCGATCTGCAAGAGGTGGCGGCGCCGCAGGTGAGCGAGGTCGAGGGCGGGCGCCGCGCGCAGACCGTCGCGGCCTGGTACGCCACGGCCGAGCCCGAAGAGCGCCGGGACATGTGGCTGCTGCTGTGCGAGCAGTTCTCGCCCGACGTCACGCGGTTCAAGTCGGCGCGCCAGCGCTACGAAGCCGCAGCCGGTACGGCCGAAGAGGCCCATGCCGAAATCCACCTGCGCCGCGCGCTGGTGTCGCCCCGCACGCGGCTTCTGCAGCGGTTCGCGGTGTTCCCGAACGGCATGCGGTTCCTGCTCGACCTGCGGGCCGAGCTGCTGCCCCAGCTGAAAGGCGACAAGCGCCTGGTGGCGCTCGACGCCGAGCTGGAGCAACTGTTCTCCACCTGGTTCGACGTGGCGTTTCTGGAGCTCAAGCGCCTGTCGTGGGATTCGCCCGCGTCGCTGATCGAAAAGCTCATCAAGTACGAAGCGGTGCACGACATCCGCAGCTGGGCGGATTTGAAGAACCGGCTGGACAGCGACCGCCGCTGCTACGGCTTCTTCCACCCGCGCCTGCCCAACGAGCCGCTGATCTTCGTCGAGGTGGCGCTGGTCATGGACCTGTCCGCCAGCATCACGCCGCTGCTGGACGAGGGCGCCGCGCCGTCCGACCTGTCCAAGGCGACCACCGCCATCTTCTATTCCATCAGCAACACGCAGACGGGGTTGCGAGGCGTCAGCTTCGGCGATTCGCTCATCAAGCACGTGGTGGAAACGCTCACCGACGAGTTCCCGCGGCTGCGCACGTTTGCCACGCTGTCGCCCATTCCGGGGTTTCGGTCATGGCTGTCCAAGCACTGCGCCGCGGCGCTGGACCAACTCGACGAGAAGCGCCGCACCGAGCTGGGCAAGGCCGTGGGGTTCGAGCCGCCGCAGGCCGCGCACGTGCTGGCCGCGGCCGAGCAGGCGCTGGACCTGCCGCTCAAATCGCCCGTGCGCCAACTGCTGCTGCAGTGCGCGGCGCGCTACCTGGGGCGCGAGTTGAACGAGGGCAAGCCGATCGACCCGGTGGCGCGGTTCCACCTGGGCAACGGCGCGCGCGTGGAGCGGCTGAACTGGGCGGGCGACCCGTCGCCCAAGGGCGTCAAACAATCGTTTGGCCTGATGGTGAACTATCTTTACGATCTGAAGCGGATCGACAAACACCGCGGCCTGCTGGCGCAGGGCCGCGTGCCGATGTCGGGAGACATCGAAAGCCTGTGCCGGGATTGACCCGCGGGCAGGGGTAGAAAAAGGGCCGGCGCGTGCCACGGGACGCGCGCCAGGCTTTTCGCCCCTGCGGTGGAGGCCGGTGCTGGCGCGGTGGAGCGCGCCTTCCTTGCATGCACAACAGAGACAACGACAGGAGACAAAAAACCATGAGCGATTCCTCTTTGCAGCGCCGCGGCGTGCTGCGCGGCGCGGCTGCGGCCGGCCTCGCCTTCGCCACCGGCCAATCCTTCGCGGCCGACCCGGCATGGCCCTCGCGGCCGGTGAACCTGGTCGTGCCGTTCCCGGCCGGCGGCGGCACCGACGCTTTCGCGCGGCCCTTCGCGGCGCAGTTCGCCAAGTCCACGGGCAAGACGCTGGTGATCGACAACCGCGGCGGCGCGGGCGGCACGGTGGGCGCCAGCTTCGCGGCCAAGGCGCAGCCGGACGGCTACACGCTCTTCATGGGCGGCACGCACCACGTCATCGCGCCGTCGATGTACCCCAAGCTCGACTACGACATCGAGAAAGACTTCATTCCCCTGGCGCTGCTGGCCAACGTGCCCCAGGTGGTCGTGGTCAACCCGCGCACGGTGCAGGCGACGAACATGCAGCAGTTCCTGGATTTCCTGCGGCGCAACCCGGGCAAGCTCAACTACGCCTCGGCCGGCGCGGGCACCTCGCACCATCTGGCGGGCGAGCTGTTCAAGCTGCAGACCAACACCTTCATCACGCACATTCCCTACCGCGGCGCGGGCCCGGCGCTGCAGGACCTGATCGGCGGCAATGTGGACATGATGTTCGACGGCCTGGGATCGTCCGCCGCGCACATCAAGGGCGGCCGCATCAAGGCGCTGATGGTGGCCGGCACCAAGCGCAACCCGGCCTTCCCCGACGTGCCCTGCGCGGCCGAAGTGGGCCTGCCGGACTACACCGTGACGACCTGGTACGGCCTGTGGGCGCCCAAGGGCACGCCGGCCGACCTGCAGGCGCGCATCGTCGAAGAGGCGCAGCGCCTGGGCACCGCCGAAGAGCTGAAGGCCGTGTGGGCCAAGAACGGCGCCGACTATGGCGGCATGACCCAGCCGCAGTTCGCCGCGATGGTGAGCTCCGAAGTGCGGCGATGGGCCAAGGTGGTCAAGGAATCGGGCGCCAAGCTCGACTGACCGGGCCGTTCGGCGCGGGCGGGGGTGAAGCGGGGGCCGGCAGGGTCGGCGGTTCGTCGGGCAGCAAATCGGAGATCGGGTCAATGGCGGGTGACATCGTGGTGGAGCGGATGGATGCGTCGGACGGCGCCGCAGGGGTGGTGCGCGTGCTGCTGCGCCACCCGGGGCGGCTCAACGCCATGTCCCGCGCGATGTGGCGCCAGCTGCGCTTGGTGTTCGAGGCGCTGCAGGACGACGCCAGCGCCCGCTGCGTGCTGATCGAAGGCGAGGGCGATGCCTTCTGCGCCGGTGGCGACATCTCCGAATACCCCGCCTTTCGCTTCGACCCGGCGGCACTGCGCGACTTCCACGAAACCGAGGTGTGGGGCGGGCTCGCCGCCATGCTGCAGTGCGACGTGCCCATCGTGGCCTGCATTCGCGGTGCCTGCATGGGCGCGGGCGTGGAGATCGCCAGTGCCTGCGACGTGCGCATTGCAGGCACCCATGCCCGCTTCGGCGCGCCCATTGCCAAGCTGGGGTTTCCCATGGCCCCGCGCGAGGCGCAACTGGTCGCCGGCGCGTTGGGCGACCTCGTCGCCCGGCAGATGCTGCTGGAGGCCGCCACCTTCGGCGCCGACGACATGGCGGCGCGCGGTTTCCTGAACCGCGTGGTGCCCGAGGCATCGCTGGCCGCCGAGGCGCTGGCGAGCGCGTGCCGCATCGCCGCGCTGGGCCCCGCCGCGGCGCGCATGAACAAGCAAACGCTTCGGGTATTGAAATGGCCTCCAGCGCATATCTCCCTATGGAGTAGTGCTATTGAAAATATAGCATTGACCTTGAACGGCTCCGCCGCCTCCACCGGTGCTGCCCCTGCGGTGCCCGACCCCTACGCCTACGCGGACAGCCCCGAGCACCGCGAAGGCATCGCGGCCTTTCTGGCCAAACGTCCTCCTGTCTTCTGATTGCTTCCATGAGCCAACACAACCTGTTCACCGCCCTGCGCGCAGCCTTTCCGGACGACCTGGACACCGTGGCCGTCGAAACCACGGCCACCGACGGCACGCCGCTGCACTACACCTGGAGCGACCTGGAGCGCGCCAGCGCCCGCATCGCCAACCTGCTCGATTCGCTGAAGCTGCCCGAGGGCAGCCGCATCGCGGTGCAGGTCGAAAAGTCGGTCGAAGCGCTCATGCTGTACCTGGGCACGCTGCGCGCCGGCCACGTCTTTCTGCCGCTCAACACCGCCTACCAGAGCGCCGAGATCGAATACTTCGTCGGCAATGCCGAGCCCGCCGTGGTGGTCTGCACGCCGGCCAATTTCGGCTGGGTGTCCAAGATCGCGTTCACGGCCGGCACGCAGCACGTGTTCACCCTGGGCGACGACCGCACCGGCAGCCTGCTGGAACGCGCATCGCACCACGGCGACACGCAGCTGCCCGCCACGCGCGCGGCCGATGACCTGGCCGCCATCCTGTACACCAGCGGCACCACCGGCCGCAGCAAGGGCGCCATGCTCACGCACGGCAACCTGCTGTCCAACGCGCAGGTGCTCAAGGACTACTGGGGCTGGACGAAGACCGGCGGGCCCGACGGCCGGGGCGACGTGCTCATCCATGCGCTGCCCATCTTTCACGTGCACGGCCTGTTCGTGGCCATTCACGCGGCGCTGCTCAACGGCAGCAAGATGATCTGGCTCGCCAAGTTCGACCCGCGCGCCGTGATCGCCGCGATGCCGCGCGCCACCGTGTTCATGGGCGTGCCCACGCTGTACGTGCGCCTGCTGGCCGAGCCGGGGCTCACCCGCGAGGCGGTGCGCAACATGCGGCTGTTCATCGCCGGCTCCGCGCCGCTGCTGATCGAGACCTTCCGCGAATGGCAGGAGCGCACCGGCCACACCATCCTGGAGCGCTACGGCATGAGCGAGACGATCATGCTCACCTCCAACCCCTACGCGGCCGACGGCCGCCACGGCGGGCAGGACGAGCGCCGCGGCGGCACCGTGGGCTTTCCGCTACCGGGCGTGGACCTGCGCGTGGTGGACGATGCGGGCCAGCCGCTGCCGGACGGCGAGATCGGCAACATCCAGGTGCGCGGCCCCAACGTGTTCAAGGGCTACTGGCGCATGCCCGAGAAAACGCAGGAAGAGTTCAGCACCGATGCGCAAGGCCATCGCTGGTTCAAGACGGGTGACGTGGGCAAGGTGGACGAGCGCGGCTACGCGAGCATCGTGGGCCGCAGCAAGGACCTCATCATCAGCGGCGGCTACAACGTCTATCCCGCCGAGATCGAGGGCTACATCAACGAGATGCCCGGCGTGGCCGAAAGCGCGCTGATCGGCGTGCCGCACCCGGACTTCGGCGAAGTGGGCGTGGCCGTGGTCACGCCGAAGCCCGGCGCGCAGCTGGATGCCGACGCCATCGTGGTGCAGCTCAAGTCGCAACTGGCCAACTTCAAGATTCCCAAGCGCTGCTTCATCGCCGCGGAACTGCCCCGCAACACCATGGGCAAGGTGCAGAAGAACCTGCTGCGCGAGCAGCACAAGGGCCTGTTCGCGGGCTGATGGGGTTGCCGCCACCGGCGCCGCGGGCCTCGCCTGGCGGCCGGTGGCTGGCCTGACCGGTGGCCCGGTTGGCGGAATCGAGGGGAAAGCCGCTTCACCGCGGCGGCAGCCGGTGCTAACCTGAAGGCGCCTTCGCCCTCTGGAACCGTGCTGAATGCCTCTTGCCTTGCCCCGATCCCCGGCGGCCCCCCTTCCTCCTGACCGTCCTGACAAGGACCGCTCCGTCGCATCGACGGTGCTGTTCGTCGTGCTGGTCGCACTGCTGCTCGTGGCCTCCAACGTGTGGCTGGCCTGGCGCGCGCGCGACGCCGAATGGCAGCAGGCCACCGACTCGGCGCGCAACCTCACGCACGCCTTTTCACAGCAGACCGATGCCATGTTCGCCGAAGTCGGCCGGGTGCTCGCCAGCGTGGTGTATGAGCTGGAGCGCTCCGACATGGCGCCCGAAGCGCTGGACCGCCTGCAGCCCGTGCTGGTCACGCACGTTGCCCAGTCGGAGCACCTGCACGGCCTGTTCATCTTCGGGCGCGACGGCAGCTGGCTCGTCAACTCGCAGCCCGTGCAGAACCCCCAGGCCGACAACGCCGACCGCGCCTATTTCATCCACCACCGCGACAGCCCGAGCACGCGCCTGGCCATCGGCAAGCCCATCGTCAGCCGCTCGTCGGGCGTGTGGGTGATTCCCGTGTCCCGCCGCATCGACGACGCCAACGGCCAGTTCGCGGGCGTGGCGCTGGCGACGATCCGGGTGGACTACGTGCTCGGCCTGCTGAACGGCCTGGAGATCGGGGAGCGGGGCGCCATCGCGCTGCTGCTGGGCGAGGGCACCGTGCTGGCGCGCCGGCCCTTCTTCACCGAAGACCTGGGGCGCAACCTGGGCACCTCCGCGTACTTTCGCACCCTGGCGGAAAACCGGTCCGGCATCACGACGGTGCCGTCGCCCATCGACGGCGTGCGCCGCCTGGTGAGCTTCGAGCATGCCAAGAGCAACCCGCTGTTGATCACGGTGGCGCTGGCGGAAGACGAAGTGCTGGCGGAATGGCGCCGCGCCGCCACCGTGCAGGCCCTGGGCATTTTGCTGCTGGTGTCGGTGGTCGGTCTGTCGGGCGGCTATGTCATCCGGACGGTCCGGCATCGCCGCGATGTCGAGCGCGACCTGACCGCCGCGCGCGATGCGCTGGTGCTCGCCAACGACAAGCTGGAACACCTGGCCGAGCACGACGGCCTGACGGGCCTGTACAACCGCCGCGCCTATGACCAGCGCGTCGCCGAGGTGATGGCCCGCTGCCGCCGCAGCCGCCAGCCGGTGTCGGTCGTCATGTTCGACGTCGATTTTTTCAAGAAGTACAACGACGCCCTCGGCCACCCGCAGGGCGACGAATGCCTGCGCCAGGTCGCCCGTGCGCTGGAGGCCTCGGTGCGCCGGCCCGGCGATCTGGTGGCGCGCTATGGCGGGGAGGAGTTCGTCATCGTGCTGCCCGAGACGGACGCCTCGGGCGCTGCCCTGGTGGCCTCGGCCGCCCGCGCGGCGGTGCGGGCGCTGGAGATACCGCACCCCGAAAGCCCTTTCGACTGCGTGACGGTGAGCGGCGGCCTGGCGTGCTGCGACTGGACGGACAGGGCCCCCGCCACTGCAAAGGACCTGCTGGCCGAGGCCGATGCAGCGCTGTACGCCGCCAAGCAGGCCGGGCGCAACACCGTGCGGTCCGTGGGTGAGGGTGGTGCCGGCCCCGACACTGGCCCGGGCCCGGCCTGAGCGTCTGACCACATCACCCGCAGGGACGGCCTGCCGCCGCGCTGGCGGCCGGCCCCGGGCTCAAGAGGCCGCTGCAGGCTCCACGCCACAGAAGATGCACCCCGCCGCGGGCGCCGTGCCCACGCCCGGGTCGGTGCCCGCCGCATGGCTGCAGCAGTGCTCCAGCCAGCCGCTCACCAGCCGGTACACCGACAGGTTGGTGCGGGCCGTGGGTGCGCACAGGTAGTAGCCCAGCGGGCTTTGAAAGCGCTGGCCGAGCGGCTCCACCAGCGAGCCGGCCTGCAGTTCGTCTTCCACCAGGCACGTGGGCACGATGCCCACGCCGAAGCCCGACACAGCCGCCCGGATGATGAGCGAGTACAGGTTGAAACCCGGCCCGAAGCGGCTGCCGCCGGTGTCGCCGCCATTGGCCACCATCCAGTCGTGCCAGGCCAGCGGCACCTCGATGTGCTGCAGCAGGGTGGCGCGCTGCAGGTCGGCGGGGCTGCGCAGCGGCAGGCTGTCGCGCAATTGGGGGCTGCAGACGATGCTGGTCTCCTGCCCGATCAGGTAGCGCGCATTGGCGCTGGGCCAGTTGCCGTAGCCGTACTGGATGGCCGCGTCGAACTCGTGCGGCACCGCGAAGTCGTGCGCGTGCTGGTAGCGCACGAAGTTCAGCGACACCTGCGGCAGCGTGCGTTTGAAGTGCCCCAGGCGCGGGAACAGCCACTGCGCCGCGAACGTGGGCGGTACCGACAGATTGAGCGCGCCGCCATCGCCGCCGTACGACATGAGTTGTGCGGTGGCCGATTCGAGCGCCGCCATCGCGGGGCGGGTGGCGTTGAGGTAGGTGGCGCCCGCATCGGTCAGCTCCAGCCCCGAGGATCGGCGGATGAAAAGCTTTTGCCCCAGGTAGTCCTCCAGCGATGCGATGTGGCGGCTGATGGCGCTCTGGGTGACACATAGCTCCTTGGCCGCCATGGTGAAAGCCTGGTGCTTTGCCGCAGAGTGGAAAGCGTTCAGTTCGGAGAGGGTGGGGCAGAGGCGGCGCATGCAGTGATATGAGCTGTAGTCATGGGCGGTTGAGATTTTAGGCGTTGCGACGGGAGCGGATTGGCCTGATAAATGCAACCTGTGACGGCGTTGTGACGGTTTTCCCCGAATGGAGTGCTTTCATTGCACCGCAAACGGGACGGCGCAGGCCCATGGTCCTCCGGTTGCGCAGGCCATGAGTAATTTTGAAGCCCTTTTTTTGAATCTTCCTCTTCATGACCGCTTTGTTGATTGAGAACAGCCAGGTGCTGGACGTGCATGCCCTCACGCTGCGCGCCGGCCTTTCGGTCCTCGTGCAGGACGGCCGCATCGCGGCGGTGGGCGAGGGGCTGCAGGCCCCCGAAGGCGCCACGGTGATCGACGCGCGCGGCATGACGCTCATGCCCGGCCTGATCGACTGCCACGTGCACGTGGTGGCGTCGTCGTTCAATCTGGGCACGGTGGCCAAGATGCCCAACGTGTTCACCATGCTGCGGTCGCTGCCCATCATGCGCGGCATGCTGGACCGCGGTTTCACCACGGTGCGCGATGCGGGCGGCGGCGACTGGTCGCTGGCCGAAGCGGTGCGCACCGGGCTGGTGCCGGGCCCGCGCATCTTCCCCTCGGGCAAGGCGCTGTCGCAGACCGGCGGCCATGCGGACTTCCGCGAGCGCAATGACAACCTGGACGTGTGTTCGTGCGCCTACAAGCTGGGCAACATCGGCCGCGTGGTCGATGGCGTGGACGCCTGCCGGCTGGCGGTGCGCGAAGAAATCCTCAAGGGCGCCACGCAGATCAAGGTGATGGCTTCGGGCGGCGTGGCGTCGCCCAACGACCCGATCGGCAACCTGGGCTATTCCGAGGCCGAGCTGCGCGCCATTGTCGAAGAGGCCTCCAACGCCAACACCTATGTGATGGCCCATGCCTACACGCCCCGCGCCATCGCCCGCGCCGTGCGCTGCGGCGTGCGCACCATCGAGCACGGCAACCTGGTGGATGCCCCCACTGCCGAACTCATGGCCGAGATGGGCGCCTTCATGGTGCCCACGCTCATCACCTACGAGGGCCTTGCGAACGAGGGCGAGCGCTACGGCCTGCCGGCGGTGTCCATCGCCAAGATCGATTCGGTGCGCAGCCAGGGCAAGGCGGCCATCGAAATCCTGGCCAAGGCTGGCGTGAAGATGGGCCTGGGCAGCGACCTGCTGGCCGAAACGCATTACCTGCAGGCCGACGAGCTGCGCCTGCGCGCCGACGTGCTGGGCAATGGCCCGGTGCTGCAGCAGGCCACGCTGATCGGCGCTGAAATCCTGGGCCAGCAAGGCCAGTTGGGCGAAGTGTCCGTGGGCGCCATCGCCGACCTGCTGCTGGTCGATGGCAACCCGCTCACCGACATTGCCTGCCTGCTGAACCAGGGCGAGCACATCAAGGCCATCGTGAAGGATGGCGCCGTGTTCAAGAACACCCTTTGACGACCGCGACCTGACCCCGACCCACCGATCCCGACCCCTGACCTGACTGGAGACCCTCATGCAACGTAGAAATTTCGTGAAGCTCGGCGGCGCCGCAGCCGCCCTGCAGTGCCTGCCCACCATCGGCTTCAGCCAGCAGGGCGACGTGTTCCGCATCGGCTCGCTCACGCCCATCACCGGCGCGGGCAGCCCGTACGGCCCAGGCATGCAGCAGGCCATCCGCCTGGCGGTGGACGAGGTCAACGCCGCCGGCGGTGCCGGTGGCCGCAAGCTGGAACTCTTCAGCGAAGACTCCCAGACCAAGCCCGACGCCGCGGTGCTGGCCGCCAAGAAGCTGATCGAAGTGAACAAGGTGCAGGCCGTGCTGGGCACGTGGGCCTCGGGCGTGTCGCTGGCGGTGATGCCGCTGACCGATGCGGCCGGCATCATCGAGATGAACGTGTCGGGCGCACCCGCCATCTCCACGCTCGATACCAAGGACCTGGTGTGGCGCTTTCAGGCCACCAACGACCGGTTCGGCGCGGCGTTCGCCGAGATCTGCAAGAAGCGCGGCTTCAAGCGGCCCGCAACCATGGCGTTCAACAACGCCTCGGGCCTGGGGAACGTGGAAGGCTTCACGAAGGTGTGGACGCAGCGCGGCGGCCAGGTGGCGGCGCACGTCACCTACGAACCCAGCCGCCCCAGCTACCGCAGCGAGCTGCAGAAGATTCTCGCGGCCAAGCCCGACGTGATCGTGATGGGCTCGTACCTGCCCGACACCACCATCATCCTGCGCGAGTGGTTCCAGTCCGGCGCCGACACGAAGTGGATCATTCCCGGCTGGGCGGCCAACCCCGACCTGGTGAAGGCCCTGGGCGCCGAAGTGTGCGAGGGCATCATCTCGGTGGAAACCGTGTCGAACGAAAAGAGCACCTCGTACGCGCAGTTCGACGCGGCCTTCACCAAGGCCACGGGCAAGGCCGCCTCCACCAACATCTACGCCGCCATGGCCTACGACATGGTGATCTCGCTGGCCCTGGCCATGGAAGCCGCCGGCCCCAAGGCCACGGTGGAACAGGTCAACGCCAAGATCCGCGATGTCTCGAACGCGCCCGGCACGGCCGTCTTCAGCTTCGCCGAAGGCAAGGCGCAACTGGCCAAGAAGGCCAAGGTGAACTACGAAGGCGCGTCCAGCAAGCTCGATTTCGACAAGTACGGCGACGCCACTCCGGACTTCGGCGTCTTCGTGATCGAAAAGGGCCAGCTGGTGCGCAGCGACGTGGTGTCCATCGCTGCGTGATCGCACACGCTCCGGGCTGCACGGCAACGCGCGGCCCGGGGCTTTTTGGCAAGCAAGGGTGAAGAACGAGATGACGCAATGACCTGGATCGATTTCGCAAACCTGTTGATCAACGGATTGATCGAAGGCCTGGTGGTGGCACTGCCCGCGCTGGTCATGACCCTGGTGATGGGCGTCAACCGCTTTCCCAATGCCGCCACGGGCGACTTCCTGACCACCGGCGCCTATGCCGCCGTGGCGGTGCAGATGCTGGGCGGCTGGCCGCTGTGGGCGGCGGCGCTGGGCAGCATGGTGGCCACGGCCGCGGTGTCCGCCGGCTCGTACACGCTCATCTTTCGCAAGCTGGCCGGGCGGCCCATGGTGTCGTCCATGCTCGCGGCGATCGGCCTCGGCTTTTTGCTGCGCAGCCTGATCTCTTTCTTTGCCGGGCACGACCAGCGCACGTTCGACCTGCCGCTGGTGCGCGCCTGGAACTTCGGCGGCGTGCGCCTGCTGCCCACCGACGTGGCCATCGCGGGCATCGCCGTGGTGTGCCTGATCGTGGTGTTCGTGCTGATCTACCGCACCAGCTTCGGCCGCCAGTTGCGCGCCGTGGCCGACAGTGCCGATCTGGCGCGCGCCAGCGGCATTCGCGCCGGCAAGCTCATGCTGAGCCTGTGGGCGCTGGTGGGCGCGCTCTCGGCCATCGGCGGCGTGCTGCTGGGCATGAAGGCCATCGTCAGCCCCGAGATGGGTTGGGAGAGCCTGATTCCCGCGTTCGCCGCCATGGTGCTGGGCGGCATCGGCAGCCCGGTGGGCGCGGTGCTGGGCGCGCTGCTGCTGTGCGTGGCGCAAGAGCTGGCGGTGCCGCTGCTGGGCCCGTCGTACAAGCTGGTGCTGTCGTTCGTGGTGCTGGCGCTGGTGCTGCTGCTGCGCCCGGCCGGCATCATGGGCCGCGTGCAGCTGGTGCGCTGAACAAGGAGCCGATTCCATGATTGCCTACCTTTGCGCCATCGGCGTCATCGCCCTCATCTATTGCCTGCTCGCGCTGGGGCTGAACCTGCAGTTCGGCCTGACGCGGCTGGTCAACTTCGGCGTGGTGGCGTTCTTCGCCGTCGGCGCCTACACCTCGGGCCTGCTGTCGCTGCAGGGCGTGCCGCTGGCTGTGTGCTTCATCGCGGCGGGCGTGCTGTCGGGCCTGCTGGCGCTGCCCATCGGGCTGCTGTCGCTGCGCTTGCGCGACGACTACCTGGCCATCGTCACGCTGGGCTTCTCCGAAGCCGTGCGCATTTCCATCCAGCAGGAAAGCTGGCTGACCAAGGGCGTGCAGGGCCTGCCCGGCCTGCCCAAGCTGTTCGCGGCCTGGGGCCCGGTGTCCGACATGGCCACGTTCGCCACCTTGCTGCTGCTGGTGGCGCTGGTGTCGTGGGGCACGGTGCGCCTCACGCGCAGCCCGTTCGGCCGGCTGCTGAAGGCCATCGGCGACGACGAGGCCGCGCTGTCCGCGCTGGGCAAGGACCCGGCCTGGTTCAAGGTGCAGGTGTTCATGCTGGGCGCGGCGCTGGCCGGCGTGGCGGGCGCGTTCTATGCGCACTTCATCACCTTCATCACGCCCGAGCAGTTCATTCCGCTCATTACCTTCTACGTGTGGATGGGCCTGGTGATGGGCGGCGCGGGCACGGTGCGCGGCGCCGTGTTCGGCTCGCTGCTGCTGATGGTGTTTCTGGAGGGCTCGCGCTTCGCCAAGGACTGGGTGCCGGGCGTGTCCGAAGTGGGCATGGCCAGCCTGCGCCTGGCGGCCGTGGGGCTGGCGCTGATCCTGGTCACGCTGTACCGGCCCAATGGCCTGTTCGGAGGCAAGACCCAATGAATGCGACCGCAGATGTGAGTGCCAATGTGAGTGCGAATGTGAGCGCAGATGGGATTGCGGGTGCCGCGCCAGCAGGCCAGGGCACGGCCCCGATGCTGAACGTGGAGGGCGTTACCCGCCTGTTCGGCGGCTTCAAGGCGGTGGACGATGTGTCGCTGCAACTGGCCGAGCGCGAAATCCTGGGCATCGCCGGCACCAACGGCGCAGGCAAGAGCACGCTCTTTGCCGCCATTGCCGGCCAGCAGCCGGCCGACGCGGGGCGCATTGCCTTCGCGGGGCAGGACATCACCCGCGTGCCGCCTTATCGCCGTGCCCGCATGGGGCTGGTGCGCACGTTCCAGATCCCGCGCGAGTTCAAGAGCCTGACGGTGCACGAGAATCTGCTGGCCGCCGCGGCCAACCCGCAGGGCGAGCGGCTGGTCAACGCGTTCTTCCAGACCCGCAGCCGCCGCGAACATGAAGCGCAGCTGGGCGCCAAGGCCGACGGCATCCTTCAGTTTTTGAACCTGGCGCGCGTGCGCGACGTGAAGGCAGGCGGACTCTCGGGCGGGCAGAAAAAACTGGTGGAGCTGGGCCGCGTGCTCATGCTGGACCCGCGCTGCATCCTGCTCGACGAGCCCTTCGCCGGCGTGAACCCGGTTCTGATCGAAGAAATCTGCGACCGCGTGCGCGAACTGAACGGGCAGGGCATCGCCTTCATCGTCATCGAGCACCACCTGCAGGCGCTCAAGGCGCTGTCCAACCGCATGATCGTGATGGACCGGGGCCGCATCCTGGCGCAGGGCGACCCGCACACGGTGCTGGACGACCCGCGCGTGCAAGAAGCGTACATGGGAGGGGTGGTATGAGCGACGGCAACCTGCTGCAGATCGGCGAGCTGAGCGGCGGCTATTCCGAGGTGGACATCATCCACGGCATCGACCTGGCGGTGGCGCCGGGCGAGATCGTCACCATCGCCGGCACCAACGGCGCGGGCAAGTCCACGCTGGTGAAGGCACTGCTGGGCCTGCTGCCGCGCGTGTCCGGCCGCATTCACCTGGGCGGGCGCGACATCACGCGGCTGTCGGCCGAAGACCGGTTCGACGCCGGCCTGGCCTACGTGCCGCAGGTGGCCAACGTGTTCACTTCGCTCACCGTGCGCGAAAACCTGCTGGTGGTGCGCGGCGTGCCCCACGTCAAGCGCCGCATGGATGCGGTGCTGGCCGACTTCCCCGCGCTGGTCGAGCGCCTGCCGCAGCCAGCCAGCGACCTGTCCGGCGGCGAGCGCCAGCAGCTGGCCTTCGCCCGTGCGCTGATGCCGTCGCCCCGCATCATGGTGCTGGACGAACCCACCGCCGCGCTGGGGCCGTCGCTGGTCGGCAAGGTATTCGACATGGTGCAGAAGCTGCCCGCCGCCGGCGTGGCCGTGCTGATGGTGGAGCAACGCGCACGCCAGGCGCTGCAGATCAGCCAGCAAGGCTACATCCTCGATCAGGG
>NZ_FMZC01000011.1 GCF_900102625.1 Paracidovorax valerianellae | reverse complement strand
CGAACGTGTGCTGCAGGTACAGCAGCCCCGCCACCAAGCGTGGGGGCAAGGCTGGCCGGCCGCGGCTGGAAGTGAACGACACCCCGAACGTGCGCTCGATCTCGGCCCAATCGATCAACTCGGCCAGCTTGACCAGCGGGTGTTTCATGTTGATCTGCTCGTCCAGCCGTGGACGGAACAGCTCTGCCGTTTGCGGTTGCGAAGGGTTCGGGGCCATCGGACTCCTCGGAGGAATTTGCAAGAAAACAGGTACTGACAAAACCATACCTTGCAAATCCGGCGCCCATCAATCAGCAAAACTGCGCACCAGATCAATGACTTGCGGGTTGTTCAGGGCGGACTGCTTATTCGTAAATCTTATAAATTCAGACAAACCCCACTTCCGATCATTCGACCTCACAGCAATAAACTTTATATCATTTAGCTGGAAATTAATTAATCTCCAATCTATTACGACGCCCCAGTGTCCATTAACTTTTTCAGCATGGATTTGATAGCAATTTTTTTTCTCATTACAGAGAAAAAAATCCGCCTCCCCAGTAGAAACTCCTTCAGAAAATTTAAAAGTTCTTAGCATTGGGATTGACAATTCCGCAGAAGAAATTCCGAGTTTTTTCTCCACTTCATTTTTTGCATATTCGTAGACAGGCGATGACTCAATCATTTTTCGCCCAACAAATGAAACAAGAATTGTTATGCAAATTAGGATTAGCACAGTAATTCCAAATTTTTTAATCAAATCGGATTCTCCAATTTATCGACATGTACATTTATCTTTTGAATTAGCCCGCGTTACAGCGGTGAACTGAACACCTCCAGCAGCTTCAGCCTTGACCCCCCATTTTTTTCCAAAAGAGTAATCAAACCAACTTAGCCCCCCGTAAGGTCTACCCGTTTTTACGCCAGTGCCAGCATTTGCAGTTATGACATCAAGATTGGAGCCTACTCCGCTTACCGTGGCCTTTCCAAATAGCTCTACAAAAGTTTGGTCGTCATTACATTCGACAAGTGCAGCTTGACCCGTTGGCAAACCACCATCTGGAGACCAAGTAACGCCACCCCCAACTCCATAGCCAAATTGCATACTTAAAAAGCCTCTTTGAACGCTCGTGTCATAACCGAAACTGAAATTCATACCTGCACCCCAGAATCCACCGATGTCAACTGCCCAGAGGCCCGTTGGATCAGCAAGCGATATTGGATTTCCCCCAACATACCCAAACCGGTTCCATCCGCCCTCCAGCCCAATCGGATCTGCTTGGATGTACCGCCCCGACACTTGGTCGTAGTACCGATTCAGGTTGTACGCCAGTTGGGTCTCCTCATCCCACACCTGCCCCGGATACCGCAGGTCGAACTTCACGGCCTCTGCATAGGCGGCACTGCCTTGCCCGCTCTGCGCATAGCCGGTCGCACCGGTCGTCGGGTTGGCCTCTCCAAACCCCGTGATCAGCCATTGCCAGGCCACCTGCCCCTGCGTGTTGGTGAGGCGCCTTGGCGTGTTCAGGTGGTCCGCATCGATGGCGTACAGCCGTCCGTCGATCTGCGCCGCAACGGGCATCGGTCCTGCTGCCGTGGGCAGGTAGATGATCTCGGTGCTGTCCATCTCGCCCGCCGGTGCTGCACTGTCTGCGCTCCTTCGGCTGCCGTATTGGCCCAGCACGGTGCTGCCGATGCCGTCTTCGGCATAGACGGTCTGTTGCGTGATCGCCGGGTTGTTCGACCCCGACAGCCTTGCGTCGCTCTTGAACACCCGCTGGCCCAGGGCGTTGTAGGTGTAGCTCACCGCCAGCGGGTTCGCTGCGTCGGGGTTGGGCCCTGCCTTGGCGATGCGCCCATCCACGCCGTAGTGCAGGTAGCTGTCGCCCTTCCTGGTGATCGATCCGGTGGCGTCGTGGTTGTAGCTGACGTTGGTCGTCTGCGCGCTGCCGCCCGCGGACGTGAAGGTCTGCGTGTAGCCGCCCAGCCGGTTGCTGCCGCTGGTGGCGCTGTAGTCGCGCTGCAGCGTGGCGGTGCCCGCTGCCGTGCTGCTGCTGTAGTAGCTCTGGCTGCGGTTGCCGTTGGCATCCCACGCGTAGCCGCTGGCGTTGGCTCCGATGGTGTCGCTCAAGGCGCTACCGCTGGGCAGCGTGAGGCCAGCCGGGGCGCTGTGCGCGCTGGCGGTGAGCCGCCCGCTGGCGTCGTAGCTGTACGCGCTGGTGAGCGGCACCTGCTGGGCCACGGTGCCGCTTTGCGTGGGCAGCATGTGCTGCTGGGTGATCTGCGCGATGCGCCCGGCGCTGTCCCAGGTGAGCTGCAGCAGGGCGCTGGCGGCCAGTTGGCCTGCGCTGGTGTAGCTGCGCTGCTCGGCCAGGGGCACAGGATTGCCGGGGGTCTGCGCAAAGCCCGGCCATTGCCAGCCGGTGGCCTGGCCCAGCGGGCTCCAGGTGATGGCGCTGACCAGCGGCTGGCCGTTCCACTGCAGCCCGTTGAGCTGGCCGGTGGCGTCGTACTGGTGCACCAGCTGGCGACCGCTGGCGTAGGTGATGCGGGCGATCTGCCCGGCGCCTGCGCTGCCGGCGGGCACGTACTCGTAGCCCACGGTAGTGCTGGTGCTGCTGCCCCCGTTTGCATTGGACAGGACCTGGGTGCGCGCGGTGATGCGCCCTTGCGCGTCGCGCTGGTAGCGCGTGGTGACATCCGCGTCCTGGATCTCGCTCAAGGACCCCACGCTGGCGCTCGCGCTGCCGCTGGCGTTGTACTGGGGCCCGGGCAGGTCGTAGCGCAGCACGGTGGTGCGGTTGGGTGCTTTAAAAGAATTTCTTAAGATTCAGATGGATATGGCAGCGCAACCTGCTTTTCCTCACATATTTTTTCAAAATAATCTAGAACTTCTTTCAAGTGATCCCGCATATCATTTAACTCTACCATTGCATTTTCAACCTGTCCTGATTGCAAAATTTCAGAAGTCTCCTTAATTTGAATAAATAATGAATGAAGACTATCACCTTGAAAAACAACTCCAGGGAATTTTCTATCCGGCAGCTGTACCACAGCATAATTAATTGGCGCTCCAAGGAGCTCTACATGCTTATTCATAATTCACCTATTTGGGAAAAAATTAATATAGGGCAAATTTACATCCACCCCGCCTCTATGAAAATCCTGATTTCTAGGCTCACCAATTCCCCTGGGACCTTCTGGCAAAGAACCACTTAGACTATGCACAGTACGTCTTGTAGTGGAAGCGGGCACAACGTAATCCCAGTCAGACAAAGCCCCAGCATTGCCGCTAGCACGACTACCAACAACAGAAATGCCGACCCCGGTTCTATTCGCAGCATTTTGTATTCTTAATATTTCTTGAGGCGTTAAGTTAGAAATACTTGCGCCCCCTCCTGCTATAGGAGAGTAGCTTGAGGAACAGGCGCCTGCATTTTGCAAGCGCTGCAAAGTTCCCTGCAACTGACCAACATTCGCAGCGGTAAACCCCTGTCCCGGCATCGACGCATAGCTATAGGAATAGTTGGGCTGATACTGCCGTATTTGGCTGGTGAGGCTTGCTCCTTGAAAATTCAATTGCGCTTGCCCCCAACTCACGGCTGGAGTGCTTGAGCGCCTTTGAAGGCCCTCATCATCCGCAAAGTTCAGTGGATCGCCACCCACATACCCGAAGCGATTCCACCCCCCATCCAGCCCGATCGGGTCGGCCTGGATGTACCGCCCCGACACTTGGTCGTAGTACCGGTTCAGGTTGTACGCCAGTTGGGTTTCCTCATCGAACACCTGCCCCGGATACCGCAGGTCGAACTTCACGGCCTCTGCATAGGCAGCATTGCCCTGCCCGCTTTGTGAGTAATTGGTAGCTCCCGTCGTCGGGTTGGCCTCCCCGAACCCCGTGATCAGCCACTGCCACGCCACTTGGCCCTGCGTGTTCGTCAGGCGCCTTGGCGTGTTCAGGTGGTCCGCGTCAATGGCGTACAGCCGTCCGTTGATCTGCGCCGCAACGGGCATCGGTCCTGCTGCCGTGGGCAGGTAGATGATCTCGGTGCTGTCCATCTCGCCCGCCGGTGCCGCACTGTCCGCACTCCTTCGGCTGCCGTACTGGCCCAGCACAGTGCTGCCGATGCCGTCTTCCGCATAGACGGTCTGTTGCGTGATCGCCGGGTTGTTCGACCCCGACAGCCTTGCGTCGCTCTTGAACACGCGCTGGCCCAGGGCGTTGTAGGTGTAGCTCACGGCCAGCGGGTTCGCTGCGTCGGGGTTGGGCCCGGCCTTGGCGATGCGCCCATCCACGCCGTAGTGCAGGTAGCTGTCACCCTTTCTTGTGATCGAGCCGCTGGCGTCGTAGTTGTAGGCCACCGTGCTGGTGTGTGCGCTGGCGCCCGCTGGGGTGAAGGTCTGCGTGTAGCCGCTCAACCGGTTACTGCCGCTGGTGGCGCTGTAGTCGCGCTGCAGCGTGGCGGTGCCCGCTGCCGTGCTGCTGCTGTAGTAGCTCTGGCTGCGGTTGCCGTTGGCATCCCACGCGTAGCCGCTGGCGTTGGCTCCGATGGTGTCGCTCAAGGCGCTACCGCTGGGCAGCGTGAGGCCAGCCGGGGCGCTGTGCGCGCTGGCGGTGAGCCGCCCGCTGGCGTCGTAGCTGTAGGCGCTGGTGAGCGGCACTTGCTGGGCCACGGTGGCGCTTGGCGTGGGCAGCATGTGCTGCTGGGTGATCTGCGCGATGCGCCCGGCGCTGTCCCAGGTGAGCTGCAGCAGGGCGCTGGCGGCCAGCTGGCCTGCGCTGGTGTAGCTGCGCTGCTCGGCCAGGGGCACGGGGTTGCCGGGGGTTTGCGCAAAGCCCGGCCATTGCCAGCCGGTGGCCTGGCCCAGCGGGCTCCAGGTGATGGCGCTGACCAGCGGCTGGCCGTTCCACTGCAGCCCGGTGAGCTGGCCGGTGGCGTCGTACTGGTGCACCAGCTGGCGACCGCTGGCGTAGGTGATGCGGGCGATCTGCCCGGCGCCTGCGCTTGCGGCGGGCACGTACTCGTAGCCCACGGTAGTGCTGGTGCTGCTGCCCCCGTTTGCATTGGACAGGACCTGGGTGCGCGCGGTGATGCGCCCTTGCGCGTCGCGCTGGTAGCGCGTGGTGACATCCGCGTCCTGGATCTCGCTCAAGGACCCCACGCTGGCGCTCGCGCTGCCGCTGGCGTTGTACTGGGGCCCGGGCAGGTCGTAGCGCAGCACGGTGGTGCGGCTCACCCCGCCCAGGCTGCTCACGATCTGCGTGGGCCGGCCCAGCGCGTCGCGCGTGATGCCGGTGGCTCGCCCCAGCGCGTCGGTGATGCTTTGCGGCAGGCCCAGGCTGTCGTAGGTGCTGCTGGCCGTGCCGCTGTCGGCGCTGGCTTCCTGCCGGGCGTTGCCCAGCGCATCCCGCGTGTAGCTGGTGGCCACGCCTTTGAAGTCGCTGGCCTGCGTGATGGCGTCCTGGGCGTTGTAGACCAGCGCAGCACTGGCGTTCTGGGCGTTGGTGATGGTCTTCACGCGCCGCAGGGCGTCCAGCGCGAGCGTGGTGCTGCGGCTGGCGCCGCCCACGGTCTCGGTGCTGCGGATGAGGTCGCCGTTGGCATCGTAGCCATAGCCGGTGGTGCTGAGCGTGCCCGTGGCGGCCGAGCCGATGGTGATGCTTTCCACGCGATTGAGGCTGTTGATGGTGCGCGCCACCGTCCAGGCGGCCTGGCCTTGCGCATCGGTGATGCTCTCGGCCACGCGGTTGCCCATGCCGTCCAGGGTGTAGCTGGCGCTCGCTCCCCGGTTGTCGCTCCACCCGGTCAGGCGCTGGGCGGCGTCGTAGGTGTAGCTGGTGGCGTAGCCGCTGGCCAGGCTGGCACTGGCCAGTTGGCCGCTGGCGGTGTAGGTGAACGTGGTGGCTTCGCCGCCGCGCTGGGCACGGGTCAGCCGCCCGCGCGGGTCGTATTGGTAGGTGTTGACCAGGCCCGTGGGCTCGGTGTGGGTGAGCACCCGGCCATCCTTGTCATAGGCATTGAAAATTGCGGTTTGGCCTAATGCATTGGTAATGGACTTTAAATCACCTGACGTACGACTATCACTGGACTCCGAATAATACGCATAGGTGGTAATAGCCCCACCCGGTGAAGTTTCAGTGAGAATCTGCCCGAATTGGTTATAGGTATAACTCCACTCTCGAGCAATCGAATCCAAAACAATGGAGGCATTGAAACCAGAAACACCATTACCGTCGGACGTTTCACGTTCAGTGCGTTTGCAAAGCACAGCAATCGGTTTTCCACCTGGCAAAGTGGCAGAACCAGGTGCGCATGAAACCACGCCTCCAGAAATCGGATCTGGCTGTCCATTAAAAGATAGATACGTAATACGCAGAGGCTCAGCAACGGCGATTGGCAAGGCCCAGTCTGGGTGCCAGCGAACCGATGTTTTTGCAACATTAGCAGGAAGGTAATCTTGAGAATTTAGAAAATAATAGCAATTGCTGCCTGAAGTCAGTCCACGAATGCTAACGGTTCTTAACTTTCTAGAATTCTCATATGCGAAGCAGCTTCTATTACCAGAATAATCGGTTTCACTAACAATATTTGCCGCGCCATCATATTGAACTTCAGAAGTCGCTGAAGTGTTTGGTGATGCCGGATTAGGTTGCGAGGTTGCAGCCGGCCAAGGCGTTGCCCCGACAGTTTGATAATAAATTGAGCGCTTCGTCCCTAGAGGATCTTTTACCTCCCTACGATCGCCGTCATAACTAATGTCGTACCTCAGTACATTGCCTGCGTGCGACGTACTGAGAGCCTTGCCAGAACAATCGTAAGAATAACTAGCAAATTGCTGTCCAGATTCATCTATAACCGCTGTCAACAAATTGGTCACGGGGTTCCCCGGAGCGCCCGCAGCGCAATTACCCCCTGAGTTTACAGAAGCTAAATCATATTTATATTGCTTGGCATGACCATCAGGAAACTCGACACGCTCCAAATTTCCAAGAGTATCGTAGAAGTATTTAAGCGACTTTCCCCCAGGCGTTTCAATTGCGGAAAGCCGCCCTTCGGCATAGGTAAAACTAAGCTTTCTCCCAAAAGCATCGGAGACAACAGATGGGCCAGGAACGCTGGCAGACTGAGATCCGTAGGAAAAACTTTGACTTTGTGTGCCATCAATATTTACGGTGCGAACGAGGCGTCCATCCGCATCGAAAACGCTGATTTTGCTGCCACCTGAATAAACAGACAGTTGCTGATCGGGGATTAAAACAACCCTCTCCGGCATGTCTGTGCTAGAGGGCGCAATACCGCTACCCGATTTATCGAATGTTTTAACTCTTCCCTCGGCGGTTTTCCATATACTCGCTTGGCGATTGCCTATATCAGGATTCTTGGTTATATTAAAACACTTTTCGCGAAGAGCCCCCAACGCGTCATAGGCATACCCAACAAAACACCTGGTAGATTCCGGCTTAATAGAGCTATCAATCCAGCGCTCATTGATTACAGACGAAAAATAACCAACGTCGCTTCTGTAGGTCCGCTGGAAAGCAAGACCAGATGGTCCTCCCACATAGTCCGATTCAACTTGGAACTTCTGACCAGTTCCGGGGTGTATGGGGTTTCCAACGGAATGGCAATCCGAACACGACTGAGTGTCGGGAACAATAACTTCACAATAGCTAATTGGCCCTTCACTTGAGGAAGAACTTCTCAACAATGCCTCTCCAAAACCTTGTGCCGGCCCCCTATAGATAATAGGACACCTCATTCCTACTTCAGCAATCGCTGCAAAGGTGTTTTCTCGTTGTGGCTCATTTATCGCCAAACTATAATACCGCTGGAAAAATCCATTAATCTTATAACCGTCCGCCTGAACAGGACCAGCTGAATAACACTCGGTGGACCCGTCATCTTTCACTCTGCAGGCGCTGGCTTGATATCGAGTGATTGCAGCGCTCATCGCAGGCCCAGGAGTTTTAAACTCGCCATCAATCTTTGTGAGGCCAATTCCCCATCGCGCTACCCAGAAAATTTCAGGTTCGATTGCCAAGGTGTAGGACCTGACCATTGGAGAAGTAACCACGGAAAAAAACATAACCAATGCTTTAATCCATCGATCAAACCTGAATCTCTTCATTTCAATTCCTGTATAAGTACTACGCTATTAGTACAGAAGAAACCATTACCGGGCACCGACGACCTTGCTGAATGCCTATTCCACCTAGGTCCGCGCGCTGGCGAATTAGTTTGCCAACGCTTTGAGTGAGCCACTGCCGCGTTAACAATGGCGATAGTAACTGAAAATCAATGAGAATAGTAACTGGGTTCGAGTATCAAAACTCCGCATGCACCCGCACCGAAACCACATCCACCGGCCCCCGATCCCGGTTGTACCCAGGGTGCACGATGTGCTGCGCCCCCAGCGACACCGCTGACTGCAGCGGCCCGCCCGGCATCGGCACCGGTACGAAAGTCAGCCGGTAATACGCTTCCCACACGCGCTCGCTGCCGTAGCGCAGGGCGCCGTCGCCCAGGAACGCCCCAAGCCCGCCGGCTGCCAGATAGTTGCGGTGGTCGGCAGACAACCCGTTGACCGCCACAGCGGCGCCCACGCGGTCGGCAGCACGGCCCCAGGCGCCACCGCCGATCTGACCGCCGAAGGACAGCTGGCGGTCGATTTCGGCGAAGGCATACGTTTCCTGGCGGCCGCTGCTGCGGCTGGCGCGCACGAAGACGCCGGCGTCTTCGGCCAGCGGGGCTTCCAGCGTCAGGGCCCAGCCGGTCTTGGTCTGCAGGCGGCGCACTGCGCCGACGTCGGGCGTGCCGCCGCTGATCTGCGACGCGCCCAGCGCATCGGCAAATGTCCCCATGACGGCGCGGTTGCGGAACAGCAAGGCCCGGCCACGCAGCGGGCCGGCGGGCAGGGCCACGGGCAGGTCGGTTTCGGCCTCGATCTGGTCGCCGTAGTGCTTGGTCCACGAGCGGTCGAGCGGCTGGCCGTTGGATTCGCGCGGCTGCAGGGCGCGGCCACCGCGCACGGCCCATTGCGGCGTGCGGTATTCGAGGATGCCGGCCCAGGTGTAGCCGCGGGCATCGGCCGCATAGTCCCACGCGCCAGGGGTCAGGAACGACCAGTTGAAGAACTGCTCACGCGGATCTTTGGCGTAGGGGTTGTTGTCGAAATAGTCCAGCAGCGAGATGTTGCCGGCCACCAGGGTCCAGCGGCGCGCGCTGGCGGTGCCGCCCAGTTCGTTGAAATCGGACTCGATGCGCTCGGTCTCGCCGCCCGCGTCCCAGCGCTGCAGCAAGAACAGTCGCGCGCGATAGGCCTTGATCCGCGCGCCCGAAGTGCGGGCCAGCTCACCGTTGGACAGGCCGCCCGCGCCCGACAGGTGCGACAGCGGAACGCCCTGCCCGGCCTCGGGGTTGAAGTGGATCTGCCCACCGGCCCAGGGCCGCAGCCCGAGGTCGGCGGTGGCGGTGAAGGAATACGAGCGCTCGGCCGTGGGCACCAGGCTGTTGGGGCCGGTATAGGGGGCGTCGAACGAGGGCTTGTGCTGCCACACGTAGGTGGTCTGTGCGTGCAGGGCCCAGCGCGGCGGATCGTCATCGGGCCGTTCGTCGGCCGCCGCAGAACCGGCGGGCGCGGGCGCAGCGCAGGCTGGGCCGGCAAAGAACAACAACACCATGGCGGCACTGCCGAGCGCGGCGTGCAGCACGCGCGTCGGGGCCGGGCCACGGACGAGAAGAGGGAAGAAGGACGTCAGCATGCGGCGGCATTCTGGCAGTCCAACATGGCCGTCGCGTGTACGCGCGGCCGACGCACGAATCAGCGTGGTTTTTTGCGCACAGGCAGGGTGGCGGCGGCGCTGCCGGAGACCTTGCCGCCCAGAGAGGGAGGCAGATGGGGCAGCGGACTGGGGGCGGAGTCGACCACGGGCGCCGCGTCTTGATTGTTGTCGTGCGAACCGACGGAGGGATCGGCAGGCCCGGAAGTGGGGGCCGCCGCATCTGAGGACCCCGAGGGCGACACCGGTGCGACAGCAGCCACTGGCGTCTGCGCTCTGCCCAGTGCCGAAGGCATCGAGCGGCGCCAGGCCTGGATCACCACTTCATTGACGAACTGCCGGTCCAGCCACAGCCACAGCACCATCGGGGCGAGCGTGGGCAGCACCAGCACGCCCACCTGGTAGCCGTACACCAGAGCCTCCAGCTGCCACTGGGCGACCCGGAGCACCCGCACGTCGAGCTGCGCCGTGAGAACGACCTGCATGAGCAGGTGCATCACCAGGCTGAAGGCTTGCAGAGGCACAAGCAGCGCAAAACCCGCCAGCGCGCGCCAGGTGCGGCCCGGACCACGCGCGGACAGCAACAGGGCCAGAAAGATAGGCAGGCCATAGGCATAGCGGCCAGGATCGGATTCGACGGTGATCTCGACCAGGCGGTTGCCGGTCTGCGGTGTGGCGACGGCCACCGAGGTATCGACCTCGATCGCGCCGGGACGCAGCCGCACCTCGCGCACCCAGCCCGGCGCGCCGTGCTCCAGCGCCGCCGAGGCGACCATGCCCACGGGGTACGAGGTCCAGGGCGACACCCGGATCCACAGCAGCGTGAGCAGCACGACCCCGGCGAACAGGCCGAGGATGAAGATTTTCAGGCTGGCGGCGCGGCGCATGCGGGGCCGCGGATCAGGCTGGAACGGCAGCGGAGGAGGACGGTGCAACGGCCGGCGGCGCGGACGGCGGCTCGTTGGGCGGCGAACCCGCCGAACCCTGGCGGCTGCCCGCACGCACCCACAGCAGCCAGACGATGAGCACGTCCACCATGATGAGCGCCTGCCAGAGGTATTCGTGGGCGAAGTTGAAGACGGCGGTGTTCCATTGCCCCAGGTAGAACAGGCTGATCACGCGCACGATGTTCATCGCCTGCACGGCCACGAACCCGGCGACCAGCCCCATCAGCTTGTGGCGCCAAGTGGCCGGAAACGCCAGCACGGCCGCAAAGAGCACGATGCACGCCTCGATGCCGTTGCAGCCCGCTTCGATCGACACGCCGAAACCCGTGGACTGGTTCCAGAGCACCTTGCCCGACGCAGCGGCAGAGCTGTCGAACCATGTCACCAGCGTGGCACAGATGCGCGCCAGCAGCGCCGTCCACGGCAGCACCAGGTGCTGCTGCACCCAGCCCAGCATGTTGATGCCGAACATCGAAAGCTGCAGGGTCAGGAAGATCAGGAAAAAGCGCAACATGCCGGGAAGGCTCCGCAGAGTGGGAAAAGGATCGGACGGTGACCGGGACCGCCGCACATTATCCAGGCAGCCCGCCCTGGGATGCCAGTGGAAAAGCCTGTGGATGTGCCGCTACCTCCGGTAGCCCAGCGGCTTTTGTGCTGCCGCATGAGCAGAGGCAGCGCTGCACGCCCATCAGCGAGTTACCGCGCTCACAACAATTAGTCACCAACTCTGTGATATTCCCAGTTGATTAATGACTATGCTGCGTTGCTTCTGGCGCGGGGAGGCCACATGCCAGAGCACCTTCAAATCACACAAATTAATAATGCTTCAAATTGATCCACAGGGAATGGTTGCCGCATCTCGAGTACAGCCACGGAGGTTCACCATCATCGAACGCTCACCAATGAGTTCTATTACCGGGATTGTTGTTCATCAAACTGGCTCTTCAAACGAAGAAAGCGTTTTCGCGAGCTACAAGCTGGGCGGAAATGGTGCCCATTTCCTAATAGCCAAGAATGGCACTCTCTACCAGACGGCATCTGTTAATTACCGGACGAACCATGTCGGTCCGCTGAAAGCCCGATGCCTTGTAGAGCACCGTTGCACAGCTGCTGCATTTAAAAAATCCAACACATTTCCGCAAAATAGTGCCGTGGAACGCATGAACAAAATTGAAATGTCAAAATCCGTGCCAATACGGTATCCCAGCAATACCGACTCCATCGGCATAGAAATAGTTGGAATTTCTTCCCTACCCCCTGGGGTCAAAATGCCTTCGGGGTTAAGCAAGGTTCAGCAGGATGCCTTCATGGGAGAAAAAGCCGTTTATGAACCAATTACCACAGCACAAAACAATTCTCTGCGGTGGCTCGTTGACGAACTGATCAGCACGCTCCAATTGAACGCCGAAGAGGTTCATCGACATCCAGACGTGAGCCGAAAAAACGCGACGGAAGCGAGTACCGCAATATGGCGCTGAAAACCCCTGCCATCGCGGCGTTGTGCATCGCTGCACATCTTTGCCCGTCCCATGCCCAGCAGCCGCAGCCTCACGCAGCTGCGCGCAAGCCTTCGTCCATCGCCGCGGTCGCATCCGTCGAAATCACGCGGGCCACGGCACAAAGCGCGGCGGGGGAAACCGCCCCGTGCACAGGCACCCGGCCGCTGGCGGAGCACGACGTCCGCCGATTCCTCGCCCATGCGCGGCCCATCGACCGGCGGGCCTATCTGCACGACCATTTCCTCACGGGCGATTGCTACACGGAAGCCCGGGTCCGCTTCAAGGACGGCCGCATGGCCACGCTGGGCATCGCCAACGATGCGGGCACCGCCCTGCTCACGCCGGTTCTGCGGGGCAAGGAACAGGAGCACGGGCGCACTCTGCGCTGTGAGGAGTGCATCGGCCTGCTGGACCTGCCGGACCGCGAGCTACCGAAGTAACGAAGTAACGAAGAACCTGCTGCACCGGCGCTGCAGCGGCCCGCATCGTTGCCGCCGGACGAAAAAAAGCCCGGCTTTTCAAAAAAGCCGGGCTTTCGCTGGCGATCTGATCCCGTTCGATTGCTATTTATTTAATAGCAATACACCCTAGTGAATCATGCGCTGGAGGCCTCTCAGACCAACAGTGCATTCACCCGCTTCACATACGCTGCCGGGTCTTCCGGCAGGCCGCCTTCGGCCAGCAGGGCCTGGTCGAAGAGGATGTGCGCCAGGTCGTGGAAATGCACGCTGCCGTCCAGCTTCTTGACCAGCGCGTGCTCGGGGTTCACTTCCAGCACGGGCTTGGATTCAGGCGCCTGCTGGCCGGCCTGCTTGAGCATGCGCGCCAGTTGGGTGCTCATGCCGTCGTCCTGCACGACCAGGCAGGCGGGCGAATCCACCAGGCGGGTCGTGGCGCGCACGTCGTCGGCCTTGTCCTTCAAGGCTTCCTTGAGCTTGGCCAGCAGCGGCTTGAAGGCTTCGGCGGCTTCCTCGGCGGCTTTCTTCTCGGCCTCGTCCTGCAGCTTGCCGAGATCGACCGCACCCTTGGCCACGGACTGCAGCGGCGTGCCGTCGAAGTCCTGCAGGTAGTTCAGCGCCCACTCGTCCACGCGGTCGGTCATCAAGAGCACTTCGATGCCCTTTTTCTTGAAGACTTCGAGCTGCGGGCTGTTCTTGGCGGCGGCCAGCGTGTCGGCGGTGATGTAGTAGATGGCGTCCTGGCCTTCTTTCATGCGCGCCTTGTAGTCGGCGAACGAGACGGTGACGGCATCGCTTTGCGTGGAGGCGAAGCGCAGCAGCTTGGCCAGGCGCTCGCGGTTGCCGAAGTCCTCGCCCAAACCTTCCTTGAGCACGGCGCCGAACTCGGCGTAGAAAGCGGTGTACTTGCCCTCCTTGGCCTTGTCTTCGTCGCTGACCACATCGGTCACGCCGTCAGCGCCTTCGCCGGCGGTGTGCTTGTCGTGCTTGGCCAGGTCTTCCAGCATGGAGAGCACGCGCTTGGTGGAGCCTTCGCGGATCGCGCGCACGTCGCGGCTTTCCTGCAGCAGCTCGCGGCTTACGTTGAGCGGCAGGTCGCTGGAGTCGATCACGCCCTTCACGAAGCGCAGGTAGGTGGGCATGAGCGCCTCGGCGTCGTCCATGATGAAGACGCGCTTGACGTACAGCTTCACGCCGGCCTTCTTGTCGCGGTTCCACAGGTCGAACGGCGCCTTGGCGGGCACGTACAGCAACTGGGTGTACTCGGTGTTGCCCTCCACGCGGTTGTGGCTCCAGGTGAGCGGGTTCTCGTGGTCGTGGCTGATCGCCTTGTAGAAGTCCTGGTACTGCTCTTCGGTGATGTCCTTCTTGGGGCGGGTCCACAGGGCGCTGGCCTTGTTGACGGTTTCCCATTCGCCGGTCTTGACCATGCCGCCGGGCTGGCGGCCGCCGTTTTCATCGCCCGGGGTGATCAGCTCGCCCTCTTTCCACTCTTCCTTTTCCATCAGGATGGGCAGGCTGATGTGGTCTGAATACTTGCCGATGATCGACTTGATCTTCCAGGCGTTCAGGAACTCTTCGGCATCGTCGCGCAGGTGCAGGATGATGCTGGTGCCGCGCTGGGGGCGGGTGATGGCCTCGACCTCGAACGCGCCCGTGCCGCCGCTGATCCAGCGCACGCCTTCTTCGGCCGGCAGGCCGGCGCGGCGCGATTCCACGGTGATCTTGTCGGCCACGATGAAGCCGGAATAAAAGCCCACGCCGAACTGCCCGATCAGCTGGCCCTGCTCGGACGCGGTGGCCTTCTGGTCGCCCGAGAGCTTGCCCATGAAGTCCTTGGTGCCGCTCTTGGCGATGGTGCCCAGATGGTCGATGGCCTCTTGCTGGCTCATGCCGATGCCGTTGTCGGTGATGGTCAGCGTCTTGGCGTCCTTGTCGAAGGCCACGCGCACTTCGAGGTTGGGCGCGTCCTCGTACAGCGCATTGTTGTTGAGGGCCTCGAAACGCAGCTTGTCGCAGGCGTCGGACGCATTGGAGATCAGCTCGCGCAGGAAGATTTCCTGGTTGGAGTACAGCGAATGCGTGACCAGGTGCAGCAGCTGCGCCACTTCGGCCTGAAAGGAATGGGTCTGTTTGCTCATGGTGTGGATTCGGAGGTCTGGGTCATTCACAAAAAGAGGGATGCCCCGCCAATTAGGGGCAGGCGCCGCATTATCAAGGCTCAGGGATTCGCCCCGGACAGGCGCCGGGACCATGGCAGTGAACTCAAGCGTTGCGCTGCGTTCCAACCGGCAACTCCCCGTCAACCGCCGGCCAACCGCCGGTCACACGGAACTGGACCCATGCGCAAATTCCGAAGGCTTCTGCTCCGCCCCCTGCTCAGGCTCCTGCTCCCTGCGGTGCTGGGCGTGCTGCTCTGGCCCGCCTCGCCCTCCTGGGCACAAGTCGCCGGCCGTCCCGAAGGGTTCGCGGCGCAGGTCACGGGCGGCGGCCAGGCCGAGGCCGTCCGGCCCCCATCGCTGCAAGCGTTGGAACGCGCCTTGTGCGATCGCTTCGAGGGCGGCCGATGCATCGACCAGGCCCCGCGCGTGATCGTGCTGGACCATCTCTTCGACTTCAGGGGCTCCATGCCCGCCAACGGCGCGCCGCGCACCACCGAGACGGGTTGTATGGCCTTCGCCTGCAAGGACGGCGCGCCGAGCCAGGGCCAGCAGGCCTTGAACGTGGCCCACTTCTGCGACGGCCGCCCGGCAGCGCAGGTGAGCTATGACAACGCGGGCCGGGTGCCGCTGCAGGTGGGCTCCAACAAGACCATCGTCGGCGTGGGCGGCAACGCGGGCATCGCAGGCCGCGGCCTGCGCATCGGCGATGGCAACCACAACGTGATCGTCCAGAACCTGCGCATCACCGACATCAACCCGGACGTGATCTGGGGCGGCGATGCGCTGACCCTGGACGGCGCCGACGGTGTCTGGGTGGACCACAACCTGTTCGCCCGCATCGGGCGCCAGATGGTGGTGACGGGATTCGGCAGCGCCACGCACATCATGCTGTCCCGCAACGAGTTCGACGGGCGCACCGCCCATTCGGCCACCTGCGATGGGCGCCACTACTGGCTGTGGCTGTTTTTGGGCGCGCAGGACACGATCACCGTGGCCCGCAACTACGTTCACGACACGTCGGGCCGCGGCCCGCATGCGGGGGGCATGAAGAACGCCACCGTGGCCGCGCACCTGGTCAACAACTATTTCGAAAACATCGGCGGCGAAGGCGCGGCCATGCCCCTGACCGCCACGGCCCGCCTGCTGATGGAGGGCAACTATTTCGACCATGTGAGCCAGCCCGTGTACCGCTACCCGCGCGCGCCGGGCCCGGGGCTGGCCTTCGCCCCGTTCGCCGCCGGACCAGGCGATGCGGATGGCGGCCTGTGCCGGCGGACCATCGGGCGGGACTGCGTGCCCAACGGTCAAACCGCCAGCGGCACGGCCTATCAACCGCTGGATGCCCAGGCGATCGACGCCTTCAGCGCCTGGCGCGAGTCGCTCGTGGTGCCGGACTCGTTCGCCGAGACCGCCCGGACGGTGCGCAGCCAAGCGGGCGTGGGCGTGGTGGGAGCCGCCCCCGGCACCCGTCCGGCGCCAGCGCTGCGTTGAGGCATGGCGCCGATCATGGGAGCGGACGAGAGATGCTATCAATTACATAGCATCCACCGCATGATTCCCTAGGGCGCAAGGGCAAAAACGCTCAAACCCCGCGCGCTTTTTTAGAACTTCTCGTTCGCGCCCAGATAGCGCCACTGCCCCACGGGCAGGTTGCCCAGCGTCACCCGGCCGATGCGGATGCGCTTCAAGCCCACCACCTTCAGGCCGACCAGTTCGCACATGCGGCGGATCTGGCGCTTCTTGCCTTCGTTGAGCACGAAACGCAGTTGCTCGGGGTTCTGCCAGTCCACGCGGGCGGGCTTGAGCGGCTGGCCGTCCAGCGACAGGCCGTGGCACAGGCGGGCCAGTTGCTCGGCGGGGAAGGCCTCCTGCACGTTCAGCGCCACGTCGCCGTACTGCACGCGCACCAGGTATTCCTTGTCCACCTCGGAGTCTTCGCCGATCAGGTGGCGCGCCACGCGGCCGTCCTGCGTGAGCACGAGCAGGCCGACCGAGTCGATGTCCAGCCGCCCGCAAGGCGCCAGGCCGCGCAGTTGCGGCGGCGAAAAGCGCATGCGGCTCGGGTCCTCGCGCCAATGGGTGCGCGGGTTGATGAGGGCGACGGCGGGCGTGTGGCCGTCTTCGGCCTGGCCGCTCACGTAGCCCATGGGTTTGTGCATGAGGATGGTGACCTTCTGCTCCTGAAAACCCTGCGCCACGCGCTCGACCTCGATGCGGTCGGTGGGCAGCACTTGCAAGCCCATGGGCGCCACTTCGCCGTTGACCTTGACCCAGCCCTGCGCGATCCAGTCGTCGGCCTCGCGGCGCGAGCACAGGCCCAGTTCGGCCATGCGCTTGTTCAGGCGCGAGGTGCCGCCCTCCCCTGCGCGCCCTGGTCCGGATCTCGGTGGCGCGCCTGTTCCCGTGCGGCTGGCGGCAGGCCGGCCCGGTGCCGACGCCGCGCGCTGCGGACCTGCGGCGGGCAATGGCGGGCGCGACCACTCGGGTGACCGTGGCGTGGACGGGGGTGCGGAACGGGGAGCGGAGCGGGAGCCCGGCGGCGAGCCGGGTTGGTACGCAGGCGACGATCCGGCAGGCCGTGCCCCGGCAGCCGGCTTGCCGCGGTAACCCTGCTGCGCGGGTGCGCCGCGTGGGGCAGGCGCTGCCCCTGGCCGGGCGGCGGGCGGGGCGGCTGCAGAGGGTGCGGCGGGGGGAAGGGAGAGGCGTCGGCGGGGCGGCAATTCGGGCATGGGCGCTATTTTCCCTCGGCGGCGGCCGCATGCCACGCGAGAAAGTCGTCCATGGGCAACGGCCGGCTGATGTAGTAGCCCTGCGCGTCGTCGCAATGCAGCGCGCGCAGGCGCTCCAGGATGGCCACGGTTTCCACGCCCTCGGCCACCACGCTCAGGCCCAGGTTGTGGGCCAGGTCGATGGTGGAGCGCACGATCTGCTCGTCCCCGTCGTCGGCGGCCATGCCGATGACGAAGGACTTGTCGATCTTCAGCTCGTCCACCGGCAGCCGCTTGAGGTAGGCCAGCGACGAATAGCCGGTGCCGAAGTCGTCGATGGACAGCTTGAAGCCCTGCTCCGACAGCCGGTTGAGCATGGCCTCGGCGCGCAGGGGCTCGTCCATGATCGCGCTCTCGGTGATCTCCAGGCAGAAGGCCGAGGCGCTCACGCCATGGCGCTCCAGCAGGGCGCCGAAGCGATTGCTGAGCTCCGGGTCGAGCAGGTCGCGCGTGGACAGGTTGATCGAGATCTGCAGCGACATCGCCCGCACCTGCGGCTGCGCGAGAAAGACCACGGCCTGCTCGAACATCCACAGCGTGAGCTGCCGCACGAAGCCGGTCTGTTCGGCGAACGGAATGAACTGCAGCGGCGGCACCATGCCGCGCTCGGGGTGCTGCCAGCGCACCAGGGCTTCGGCGGCATTGCCGGGCTGGCCGGTCAGCGTCACCTTGGGCTGCAGGAACAGCCGCAGTTCGTTGCGGTCCACCGCGCGGCGCAGCTCGGTCAGCAGCGAGAGCGATCCCGCGCTGGACGAATCCATGGACGGCTCGTACACCAGCGCGCCGCTGAGCCGCTGCTTGGCTGCGTACATGGCGATTTCTGCGTGGCTGAGCAAGGTGTCGGCGTCCTGCGCGGTGCCGGGCCAACAGGCGATGCCCATGCCTGCGCTGAGGTCCACCGTCTGGTCGCCGAAGGCCACCGGCATCTCGAAGGCGCGAATGATGCGCTGGGCCATTTCGCGCGCCGAGGTGGCGTCGCCGCCGGGCAGCATCATGGCGAACTGGTTGCCGCCCAGGCGCGCGATCATGTCCTGCGAGGAGCGGGCCTGCATGCCCAGGCGCTCGGCCACGGCCTGCAGCAGGCGGTCGCCCAAGGCATAGCCGAGCACGCCGTTCACGTGCTTGAAGCGGTCCAGGTCCAGCGCGATCACGGCCACCGGGCGCCCGCCGCCGCCGGGCCCGATGGCGTCCATCAGCGCGCTGCGAAAGCGCTCCCGGTTGGGCACGCCGGTCAGCCGGTCGATGTCGGCCAGGCGCCGAATCTGGTCCTGCTGGCCGGCGATGTCCAACCGCATGCGGTCGAACGACCGGGCGAGGTTGCCGATCTCGTCGTGGCGCGTGGTGTGCTCGATGGGCGCACCGTAGTCGCCCTGCGACAGGCGGTGGGTCGCATCGACCAGCGAGCGCAGCGGCATGGTCACGCGGCGCGCCATGAAGGCGCTGCCGAGCGCGAACAGCACCAGGCCGACGACGGTGATCACGCCCAGCAGAATCTGCAATTGGCGGTAGGGCTCCACCACGTCGTCGAGCGAGCGCAGCAGCAGCGCGCGAGCACTCGTGGCGCCGCTGTCCAGCCGCACGGCGCGCACCAGCAGCGTCTCGCCGCCGATCTCGCGCTCGCCCCCCATGCGGAAATCGCGCAGGTCGGCGAAAGCCCGGGGGGGCAGCGAACTCACCGGCACCGAGACGGCCCCGGCAGCGTCGCGGATCTGGATGGCCACGTCCACCGACAGCAACTGCTGCATTTCGGACACCAGCGTCTCGTTGACCGGAAAACCCATCAGCACCCAGCCGATCAGCAGTGGCGCGCGCAGGGGCACCATCACGAACTGATAGGGAATGCCATTCACCACGGCGATCTGGCTGCCCTGCGGCTGCGCCACCAGCGCGGGCACGGCCTGATCGACCGCACTCTGGTATTCCGCAGCGGTGCGCGAAGGGCTGGCCGCCTGCAGTTGCATGCGGGGGTCCAGCAGCGCGGTCATGGCCGCGCCGATGCGCGCGCCGTGGTTTTCCAGCACCGACTGGATCGTGTCGGCATCGCCCGAGTTCACGGCGGAGCGAAAGCCGTAATCGGACGCCAGCAGGGTCGAGGCCTCTTTCAGCCGCACGGCGTTCTGGTCGAGCAGCCAGCGCCAGACACGTTCGTCCACGTCCAGGCTGCGCTCGATCTGCGCGCGGGCATTGCGCACGATGAAGGTCTGCACCACGACGAAGCCCGCCGCCTGCACGATGAGCAGCAACAGCAGCGAAATGCCGACAAGCCGCAGGATCAGGCTGCGGCGCAGCGCGCGCAGGTTCAAGGGGTCACTCCCGCCAGCCGCACGACCACGGGCGCGGCGCCCTCGGCCACTGTGAGCGGCTGCGAATAGGCCGGCGCGCCCACCGGCAGGCCGGCGTGCCATACGCGCAGGGTGTAGGCCCCGGCCGGCACCTTGTCGATGCGGGCATTGCCGAACGGCGAACCGCCTTGCGCGAAGAAAGGGGTTTCCAGCACCAGGATCCAGGCCACCATCTGGTCGTGGATGTTGCAGCCCAGCACCACGACGCCGGGCCGGTCGAAGAGGACCGGGTTGGCGGGGGTTCCTGAATAGAGCTGCAACTCGAACTTCTTGGCGGGCGAAAACGAATACACATGGTGGCGCACTGTGTCGCGGTTGGGAAACTGCACTTCGGTGCCCGCCGTCACCACTAGCACTTCAGGCACGAAACGGCGTTTTTGCTGCGCCATGTCCTGCAGCGTCATGGGGCGCGCCAGCTTGCGCGCCTCGGCCGAATCGAGGAACACGACCGCGCCGGGCAACGGTTTGCCGGCGCCGTCCTGCACGGTCACCTGGACCTCCACGGCGGCCGCCTGCACAGCCCATGCCCAGAGCATGGCGGTCATGCCCCAGCACATTGGCGAGCGAAGTCGGTTCATGGTGGCGGTTCCTTCCAAAAATGTAACAACGCGCCGGTATCTCGGGCCGGTGCGCACTGGAATGCGCAAAAATAGACCAGCCTCGACGCTACCAAATAAATAGCAGGAGATCGATGCATTTAATAAGACATTGGCCATTAGATCAATTTATTCCTGCATGGCCACTGTTTGGACCTTTAGGGAGAGACAATCAATAATGCCTCGTTAATATGTAACATCAGCGGCGTTACCGGACACCGCAGGGGCGATCCGCTTACCGATCATTGGCATTCCTTTTGCTGTGCAGTTCGTCAAGGGCCATCGGCCACGGAAAACACCATGCAGACCCCTTCGTTCTTCAAGACCCTCTCCATCTCCCACCGGCTCTTCCTGGGATTCGGTTGCATGCTGGCCCTGCTGATCGCGGTCGCCGCCGTAGCGCATGCCTCGCTGGGCGAAGTGAACCGCCAGATGCAGCAGATGACCGGCGCCAGCGCCACCAAGATGCGGCTGGTGAACGCCATGCTGGAGAACGTGAGCGCCATCGGCATCCAGGGCCGGTCGGCTGCCATGCTCGGCGAGATCGACCCCAAGAGCGCCGAGGAACAGATCCGCCGGGTCGGCCAGGCCCTGCAGCGCTACGCAGCGCAAGAATCCGAACTCGCCACGCTGCTGGACGCCGGTGCCACGCCGGCCGAACGCCAGCTGCAGACCGATATCCAGGCGCTGGCCCGCAAGAACCGGCCCGAGCTGGACACTGCGCTCAAAGCCATTGCCGATGGCGACACCGTGAGCGCCACCCTTTCGCTCATGACCCGTGTGGCCCCCGTCGAATCGGCCTGGCGCGAAAAGCTGGCCGAGCTGGTGCAGCTGCAAAACACCCTCAATACCGAAGCGGCCGCTGAAACCACGCGCATGGAGAACCGGGCCCGCGCCATCGGCGGCAGCCTGGTGGTGCTGGCCATCGTGCTCGGTGCGCTGATCGCCTGGCGCACCACGGCCAGCATCACCCAGCCGATCGGGCGGGCCGTGGTGGTGGCCGAGCGCATCGCCAACGGCGACCTCACCTCGCGCGTGGAAGTGCGCATCCAGGACGAAACCGGCCGGCTGCTGGACGCCATCGCCGCCATGCAGGAGCAACTGCGCTCGCTGGTGGGCAACATCGGCACCACGGCGGATTCCATCCTGCTGGCCAGCTCGGAGGTCGCCTCGGGCAACCTCGACCTGAGCCAGCGCACCGAGCAGACCTCGGGCAACCTGCAGCAGGCCGCCTCGGCCCTGGAAGACCTGACCCACACCGTGCAGCAAAGCGCCGACGCCGCGCGCCAGGCCAACCAGATGACGGCGGCGGCCTCGCAAGTGGCCGAACGCGGCGGCGAAGTCGTCTCGCAGGTGGTGCGCACCATGGACGTGATCAGCGCCAGTTCGCGCAAGATCGCCGACATCATCAGCGTGATCGACGGCATTGCGTTCCAGACCAACATCCTCGCGCTGAATGCCGCGGTGGAAGCGGCCCGCGCGGGCGAACAGGGCCGCGGCTTCGCCGTGGTGGCCGGCGAGGTGCGTGCGCTGGCCGGGCGATCGGCCGATGCCGCGCGCGAGATCAAGGCGCTGATCCTGGCCAGCGCCAATCAGGTGCAGGAAGGCACCACGCTGGTGGGCCACGCGGGCGCCACCATCGGCGAACTGGTGCAGTCGGTGCAGCAGGTGTCGGGCATCATGGCCGAGATCACCGCCGCCGCGCGCGAGCAGAGCGACCGCATCGGCGAAGTGAGCCAGTCGGTGGGTGCGCTGGAAACCATGACGCAGCAGAACGCCGCGCTGGTGGAAGAAAGCAGTGCCGCCGCCGGCAGCCTGAAAGACCAGGCCGGCCGCCTGACGCACATGGTGGGCGCCTTCCGCCTCACCCGCACGCCGGAGCTGGCGGCGCCCGTCAACCGCGCATGACGGCCTGCGCACCGGGGGCTTCCGCCGCCGCGGGCCGGGAGCGCCTGGGGGGCGCTTCGGCCTGGGCGATAAACACGCTCTCGCGCAGCGCGGTCAGGTCCAGCACCCGTAGCCCGCCGTATTCCACGCAGATCGCGCCCTGGGCCTGCAATTCGGCCAGCGCCTCGTTCACGCGCTGGCGCGACAGCCCCACGAGGTAGGCCAGTTCCTGCTGCGTGATGCGCAGCACCTCGCCCACGCCGGGGTAGAGCACCGGGTTGAACAGCGACGCCAGGCTGCGCGCCACGCGCACATCGGGGTTGCCCAGCCGATCGATCTCGCGCGCGGCGATGAATTGGCCCAGCCGCTCGTTGAGCTGGTTCATCACGAACCGGTTGAAGCCGATGGAGTGGTCCAGCAGCCAGTGGAAGGTGTCGATCGGCAGGCCGGCCACCACGCTCCTGCGCAGCGCCTGGATGTTGTAGCGGTAGGGCTCGCGCTTGACCGCCGTGCCCTCGCCGAACCAGCCGCCCGGGGGCACGCCGGTGAAAGTCATCGTCTGGCCCTGGGCGTTGTCGGTGCTCATCTTGAGCAGCCCTTCGACCACGCCGAACCAGTAGGTCACCGGCCGGCCCACCCGGCACACGTAGTCGCCCACCTTGGCATCGCCCACCAGCAGGGCGGCCACGGCGCGCTCGCGCTCGGGCGGCGACAGCAGCGGCAGCCAGGGAATGCCGTCCAGCTCCACCTGGGACGGCAGGCGGCGGCGCTGGTGCAGCGAAAGATCGTCGTTCATGGCCCGAGCATGGCGCAGGACGGCGGTGTCTCAATTGCGGGAATACCACGATGCGGATTGCTGCCCGGGCGACAAAGAATCGGCCCGCGCACATCCATGATCCGCACCACCAGGCCACGGAGACACCATGCCTCAGACATTCCCAACGGCCCCCCTCGCGCACGAACGCGCCCTCGCCCTTTCGCCGGATCGCGCTTTACTCCCGTTATCGCTGCGGCGCCGCGGCCTGCTGGCAGGCGCTGCCGCCCTGGCCCTGCCGTGGGCCGCCACACGCTCGGCCCGGGCGCAGGGCACGGTGCTGCGCATCGCCCAGTCCACCGCGCTCACCGGCCCGCTGGGCGATCTCGGCTCGGCGATGAATATGGGCGCGAAAGCCGCTTTCGCGTCCATCAATGCGCAGGGCGGCGTCCAGGGCCAGACGATCGAGCTGACGACGGTGGACGACGGCTACGACATCGCCCGCGCCGTCGCCAACGTGGACAAGTTCCTGGCCGACCGGGAGCAATTCGCGCTCTTCAACTGCATGGGCACGCCGATGGTGGAAGCCATGCTGCCCAAGGTGCTGCCGTCGGGCATGCCGTTCTTCGCCCCGTTCACCGGCGCCATGCTGAGCCGGGTGAAAGGTGCGCGCAGCGTGTTCAACGTGCGCGCCACCTATGCGGACGAGGCCGAAAAGCTGGTCCAGCATTTCTCGACGCTGGGCATTCGCCGCATCGGCGTGATCTACCAGAACAACACCTTCGGCAAGGAGGTGTTCACCGCCGCCCGCGACGCCATGGCCCGGCTCAAATTGGGCGACCCACTGTCCGGTACGGTGGAGAGCGACGCGTCGGACGCCGGCACCGCAGCGCGCAAGCTGGCCGATGCCAATCCCGAAGCAGTGCTGATCGGCCTGGCGGGCAAACCTGCGCTGGAGTTCGTCAAAGCGTTCCGGCCGCTGCGGCGCGGCGTCACGCTGTACGCCACCTCCGTCATGGGCACCTCGGCCGCGGTCAAGGCGCTGGGGCCGGACGGGGTCGGCATCACGATTTCGCAAGTGGTGCCGCTGCCCACCAATGCCGTCGTGCCGATCGTGCGCGAGTTCCAGGCCGCCTGGAAAGCCGTGGGCGCCACGGCCGAGCCCTCGCACCTGGCGCTGGAGGGCTACATCAATGCCCGCGTGTTCGCGCAGGCGCTGCAGCGCGCCGGCCGCAATCCGTCGCGCGCCGCGTTCGTGGACGCGACCTGGAGCCTGAAGAACGTGGACCTGGGCGGTTTCGAAGTGAACGCCACCGGGCCGGAGCGCAGTGCGTCACGGTTCGTCGAGCTGACGCTGGTGGGGCGGGACGGGCGGTTCATCCGCTGAGCCGACGCCGAGGGCGGAGCACCGTCATTCGCAGCCCTATCGCGAGCTGCCATCGCCGCCATCAAACGCCATCAATAGCTATCAAAACAATAGCAACGGAACCATTAAACACTCCGGCAGTGGCCTGTTTCATTCAAAACCGCTTATCGACCCCCGTCCTGCTGACACTGGCCAGCCTTCACTGCGAAGGCACGGCGTAGCGGTAGCCCCGGAACGCCCACACGGTGCGGCTCGGCTCGATCTTCTCCAGCACCACGCCCGGCGCGGCCTGGTCGCCCTCGTGCAGAACCTGTCCGTTGACGATGGCCATGCGGTAGGCCGGGTTGGCCGAATACGTCGCGCCGCTGAACTGCATGCCCGGCAACTGCTCGCGCACGCTCGGCGGCAGATCACGCTGGGCCACGACAGGCTGCTGCGCTGCGGCCTCGGCAGGCGCGGCCGCCGCAGGGTTGGCCGCAGCACCATTGGTTGAAGGCAGCAGGCGCGCCGTCGCGGCGGCCGCGGCCGAAGCGCGTGACTGCGGCGTGGCGGCGGCCCGCTCGGCCGGCTTTTCCACCACCGTTGCCGAAGGCGGGGCAACCTGCGCTGCCGGGGCGGACGGCGCAGGCGCCGCAGCCGGAGAGGAACTGGCCCGCGGCACCGCGACCGGGGCCACACGCTCCGGCCGCACGGCAGGCGCCGGGGCTGGTGCCGGCAAAGGGGCCAGTGCGCTTCGGGGCGCCTCGGTCACTGCGGGTGCAGGTGCGGGCGTTGGGACCGGTGCAGGAACAGGGGCAGGCGTCATGGCCGCAGCGGGCGCCGTGGCGGGAGCGCTGGCCGGGGCCGCCGCCAGGCGCACGGACTCGGCAGGCACGGCCGTCCGGTGTGCCAACCACCAGGCCGCCCCGGCCGCAGCGCCAGCCACGGCCACGCCGGCCACCAGCACGGGCAACCACGGCACCGCGCCGAAACGAGCCGGCTCTGCGGGCAAGGCCGCACCCGGCGCGGGCACGGCTGGCGTATGCAGGCCGGGCACGGCGCCACGGCCCCGTTCGGCTTCGGCGCGCCGCAAGGCGTCAAGGATGTAAGACATAGGATGGAAAAATGGGCGTGGAACCTGCGCAGGCACCACGGCAGGAACAGAAGGCACCGGACGAACCGCTGTGCAGGCGCTTGAGAAGATCGGGCATGGGCTGCATTCAGGCCCCGGTGCGCAGGCGCGGCTCGTTCACGCCCGCAGCGCGGTTGAGCAGCATGAGGGTCAGTGGCCCGGCACGCCCGTCGGGCGCCAGACCCTGGGCCAACTGAAAGCGATGAATGCGGGCGCGAAGCTGCGCAGCCGCCGCGGGCCGTTGGTTGGCAGTGCGCGCGGCGCCAGCCGCTTCGGGGGCGGCGGGCAACTGCGCATCGAGCCATGCCAGCGTGGCGGGCTGGTCGGCCAGATCGCTGCCCTCCTGCAAACCCGGCGGCGCGCGCCACAGCGTGGCGAACTCACCGCGCCAAGCCTGGCCCAGGTCGGCGACGGGCACTTTCAGCGTGCGGCCGCCGCCCTCCAGCGTGGCCACGCCGCCCTCCAGCCGCGACAGCACCACGGGCACCGGGCGCTCGTCGGCGGTGAACAGCGTCATCACACCGGGGCGGTCGAGCTGGCGCAGCAGGCTCAGGCCCGCGCGCCGCTGCCGAAAGCAGCGCAACCCCTGGCGAACCAGTGCCGCGCAGGCATCGCCATCGCCAGGCGGCGTGGCGCCCCAGGCGGTGGCCAGCGTGCGCCACGCGGCCTCGTCGCCCTCGGGCTGGGCGGCCAGAAAACTTTGCAGTGTCGTGACGGCTGCGGGGACTGAAGCGGCGGCGGAAGCAGGCGCCGCCGCGGCCGATGCCCCCTGGGCTGGCGCCGAAGCGGATGCCGATGCGGGCGCAGCAGAGAGCCCTGTGCCGGCAACGGCCCCGGCTGGCGGCCACCAGCCCAGCGCCCACCCCGCGCACGCCACGGCGGCGGCACCGGCGAGCGCACCCGCGCCAGCAACAGCCCAGCGCGGTGCGCGGCCGCTGCCGGGGTTGGCAGACGCGGATGGCGCGGCATCGAACACCTCGCGCGCGGCCTGGTCCACGATGGCTTCGGTCACCTCGCGCACGCCGCCCGCATAGGCGCCCAGCAGGGCCCGGTCGCACAACAGGTTGATGCGCCGCGGCACGCCGCGCGCCAGCGCATGCACGCGCTGCAGCGCGCGCGCCGTGAACGGCAAGGCACCCTGCAGACCGGCCACGGCCATGCGATGGGCGATGTATTGGCGGGTTTCCTCGGCGCTCAGGGCATCGAGGTGAAAGCGGGCGATCACGCGCTGGGCCAGTTGCTCCAGCGATGGGCCGGCGATCATCCCGCGCAGTTCGGGCTGCCCGATCAGGATGATCTGCAGCAGCTTGCGCTCGCTGGTTTCCAGGTTGGTGAGCAGGCGCAATTGCTCCAGCACGTCGGCCGAAAGGTTTTGCGCCTCGTCGATGATCAGCACGTTGTTGCGCCCTGCCGCATGGGCCTGCAGCAAAAAGGCGTTGAGCGGGTCGAGGCAGTCCTTGACCGTCTCGGAGCCCGGCACGGCCGGCGTGTGCGCCACGCCGAACTCGTCGCAGATGGATCGCAGCAGCTCGCCCACCGTGAGCCGCGGATTGAAGATATAGGCCACGTTGCAGTGCGCGGGAATCTGCTCCAGAAAGCAGCGGCACACCGTGGTCTTGCCGGTGCCGATCTCGCCGGTCAGCAGCACGAAGCCGCCGCCGGCATCCAGGCCATACAGCAGATGCGCCAGCGCCTCGCGGTGGCGGTCGCTCATGAACAGATAGCGGGGATCAGGGGCAATGGAAAACGGCGCGTGCTCCAGGCCGAAAAACGGGGCGTACATGGCGGCAAGGATACCGCCCTGCCGTGGCGTCTTAGCGGCGGCGCCCTTTAGCACTTCGCGCGCATCAGGCAGGGTTACACCCGTCAGGAGTTTCCCGCAAATTGTCGTCGGCAAGACAAGATGGCGTCAAAGCGGTTCCTACCATTCGTTGCATCTCCATTGCATGGCTGCGCGCCCCGCCAGCAGCCTCGGCGGAAACCACCGGTAGGAACAGGCATGACGACCACCTTCCCCCAACTGCTGCTGCGGCACGCCGCCGAACGGCCCACCGCCGCGGCGCTGCGCGAAAAGGAATACGGCATCTGGCAGACCCACACGTGGGCGGGCCTGGCCGCGCTGGTGGAGACGCTGTGCGCCGGCCTGCACCAGGCCGGTCTGCAAGCGGGAGAGCACTTGGTGGTGGTGGGCGCCAACCGCCCGCGGCTTTACGCCACGATGCTGGCCGCGCAGTCGCTGGGCGCCATTCCCGTGCCGCTGTACCAGGATGCGGTGGCCGCCGAATGCGTGTACCCGCTCAACAACGCCGAGGTGCGCTTTTGCGTGGTGGAAGACCAGGAGCAGGTCGACAAGCTGCTGGAGATCCGCACTCAGTGCCCCGCCCTTTCGCACCTGTACTTCGACGATCCGCGTGGCCTGCGCAACTACAGCGAGCCGGGCCTGGCGTCGCTCGATGCGCTGGCCGAGGCTGGCGCCGCCTTCCTGGCGCAGAACGCAGGATGGTTCCGCGCGCAGGTCGCCAAGGTGCAGCCGGGCGACGTGGCCGCCATGTTCTTCACCTCGGGCACCACGGGCAACCCCAAGGGCGTGGTGCACACGCACGCCACCTTGCTCGACCGCGCGCAGGCCGGCGCAGAGTTCGACCGTCTCACCCATTCCGAGGAAGTGCTGGCCTACCTGCCACCCGCATGGATCGGCCAGAACATCTTCAGCTATTCGCAGTGGCTGGCCTGCGGCTACGTGGTGAACTGCCCCGAGTCGGCGAGCACCGTGTCGATCGATTTGAAGGAAGTGGGGCCGACCTATTACTTCGCACCGCCGCGCATCTTCGAAGGCCTGCTCACCAGCGTGATGATCCGCATGGAAGACGCGGGCGCGCTCAAGCGCAAGATGTTCCACGCCTGCATGGCCGTGGCCCGCCGCGTGGGCCCGGCGCGCATGGACGGGCAGCCCGTGGGGCTGCTGGACCGCATCAAGTACGCGCTCGGTGACCTGCTGGTGTACGGCCCGCTGCGCAACAACCTGGGCTTTTCGCGCGTGCGGGTGGCCTACACGGCCGGCGAGGCGATCGGGCCCGACCTGTTCACGTTCTACCGCTCGATCGGCATCAACCTGAAGCAGCTGTACGGCTCCACCGAGACCGCCGTGTTCGTGTGCCTGCAACCCGACCACCAGGCCCGCGCCGACACGGTGGGCGTGCCGATCCGGGGCGTGCAGATCCAGGTGGCCGACAACGGCGAGATTTTGGTCAAGTCGGCCGGCCTGCTCAAGGAGTACTACAAGAACCCCACCGCCACGGCCGAGGTGCTGACGGCCGACGGCTGGTACCGCACGAGCGATGCCGGCTTTCTGGATGCGCAAGGGCACCTCAAGATCATCGACCGCGTGAAGGACGTGGGCCGCATCCAGGGCGGCGCCAACGACGGCGCCATGTTCGCGCCCAAGTACGTGGAGAACAAGCTCAAGTTCTTTCCGTACATCAAGGAGGCCGTGGCCCTGGGCGACCGGCGCGAGAAGGTGTGCGCCATGGTCAACATCGACTTCGACGCGGTGGGCAACTGGGCCGAGCGGCGCAATCTGCCCTACGCGGGCTACACCGATCTGGCGCAAAAGCCCGAGGTGTACGAGCTGATCCGCGACTGCGTGGAAAAGGTCAACGCCGACCTGGCAAGCGATGCCCTGCTGGCCGGCAGCCAGGTCAGCCGCTTCCTCGTGCTGCACAAGGAACTCGATGCCGACGACGGCGAGCTCACGCGCACCAACAAGGTCCGCCGCGGCTTCATCGCCGACAAGTACGGTGCGCTGGTGGAGGCGCTGTACACCGGCCGCACCGAGCAATACATCGAGACGCAGGTCAAGTTCGAGGACGGCCGCACCGGCAGCGTGAGCGCCACCCTGAAGCTGGCCGACGCCAAGACGTTCGCCCCGACGAAGCAGGCCGCCTGAGCGCGCTGCCGGAAGACCCCCAATGACCACCAAGAAGATCGGCGACGTCATCCTGGACGTCCAGAACATCAGCCTGCGGTTCGGCGGCGTGAAGGCGCTCACCGACATCTCGTTCAATGTGCGCGAGCACGAGATCCGCTCCATCATCGGCCCCAACGGCGCGGGCAAGAGCTCCATGCTCAACTGCATCAACGGCGTGTATGCGCCGCAGGACGGCTCCATCACGTTCCGGGGCAAGACGTTCTCGCACATGAACTCGCGCCAGGTGGCCGAGATGGGCGTGGCGCGCACCTTCCAGAACCTGGCGCTCTTCAAGGGCATGAGCGTGATCGACAACATCATGTCGGGGCGCAACCTGAAGATCAAAAGCAACCTCTTCCTGCAGGCGCTGCGCATCGGCCCGGCCGAGCGCGAGGAGATGCGCCACCGCGCATTCGTCGAACGCATCATCGACTTCCTGGAGATCCAGGCCTACCGCAAGACACCCGTGGGCCAGCTGCCCTACGGCCTGCAAAAGCGCGTGGACCTGGGCCGCGCCCTGGCAATGGAGCCGCAGGTGCTGCTGCTGGACGAGCCCATGGCCGGCATGAACGTGGAGGAAAAGCAGGACATGTGCCGCTTCATCCTCGACGTGAACGACGAGTTCGGCACCACCATCGTGCTCATCGAGCACGACATGGGCGTGGTGATGGACATCTCCGACCGCGTGGTCGTGCTCGACTACGGCAAGAAGATCGGGGACGGCACGCCTGACGAAGTGCGCAACAACGACGACGTGATCAGTGCCTATCTCGGCACATCGCACTGAGGACCCACCCATGGCATTCTTTCTGGAAACCCTCATCGGCGGCCTCATGGCCGGCATGCTGTATTCGCTGGTGGCGCTGGGCTTCGTGCTGATCTACAAGGCCTCGGGTGTCTTCAATTTTGCGCAGGGCGCGATGGTGCTGTTCGCGGCGCTCGCGATGGCGCGGCTGTCCGAATGGATTCCGAAGTGGACGGGCATCGAGAGCGCGCTGTTCGCCGGCGTCGTGGCCTTCATCCTGGCAGGCGCGCTGATGTTCGTGGTGGCCTGGTGCATCGAGCGCCTGGTGCTGCGCCACCTGGTGAATCAGGAAGGCGCCACGCTGCTGATGGCCACGCTGGGCATCACGTACTTCCTCGAAGGCCTGGGCCAGACGATGTTCGGCAGCGACATCTACAAGATAGACATCGGCATGCCGAAGGAGCCCATCTTCGCGTTCGAATCGATGTTCGAGGGCGGCGTGCTGATCAACAAGGAAGACGTCATCGCCGCCGCCATCGCCGCGGGCCTGGTGATCCTGCTGAGCGTTTTCTTTCAGAAGACTTCCACGGGGCGCGCGCTGCGCGCCGTGGCCGACGACCACCAAGCCGCGCAGTCCATTGGCATTCCACTGAACCGCATCTGGGTGATCGTGTGGTGCGTGGCGGGCGTGGTGGCGCTGGTGGCCGGAATGATCTGGGGCAGCAAGCTGGGCGTGCAGTTCTCCCTCACCACGGTGGCGCTGCGCGCGCTGCCGGTGGTGATTCTGGGTGGCCTCACCTCGGTGCCGGGCGCCATCCTGGGCGGGCTGATCATTGGCGTGGGCGAGAAGCTCTCCGAGGTGTACCTGGGCCCGTTCGTGGGCGGGGGCATCGAGATCTGGTTCGCGTATGTGCTGGCCTTGGTGTTTCTTCTGTTCCGGCCGCAAGGTCTGTTCGGCGAAAAGATCATCGATCGCGTATGAAACACGCGATCAACCCGGAGGGTTCTTCGCCGCAGGCGAAGGATGAGCTTTCAGCGACGACTGACTTTGCAAAGCAAAGTTAAGCGAAGCGTGTCGTAGCTAAAAAATCATTGAGAGACCACACCCATGCTCTACCGCGAAAACGGCCAGTTCAAGACCACTTACCGCGCCGACCAGCAGATCTTTCCGATCGCGCAGGACCGCATCGCCATTGCGCTGCTGCTGGCCGTGGCCTTCATCGCGGTGCCGATGCTGGCGAGCGACTACTTTTTTCGGGCCATCCTGATTCCTCTCGTCATCATGTCGATGGCCGCTCTGGGCGTGAACATCCTCGTGGGCTACTGCGGGCAGATCTCGCTGGGCTCGGGGGCGTTCATGGCGGTGGGCGCCTACGGGGCCTACAACTTCTTCGTGCGGCTGCCGGGCCTGCCGCTGATTCCGGCCATCGTGCTGGGCGGGCTGTGCGCCACGTTCTTCGGCATCCTCTTCGGGCTGCCCAGCCTGCGCGTGAAGGGGCTGTACCTGGCGGTGGCCACGCTGGCCGCGCAGTTCTTCAGCGACTGGATGTTCCTGCGCATCAAGTGGTTCACCAACAACTCCGACTCGGGCTCGGTGTCGGTCAACGGGCTGCAAGTGTTCGGCATGCCCATCGAAAGCGCGCAGTCCAAATACCTGTTCTGCCTGGGCCTGCTGGTGGTGGTCGCGCTCCTGGCCAAGAACCTGGTGCGTGGGGCCATCGGCCGCGAATGGATGGCCATCCGCGACATGGACGTGGCTGCCGCCGTGATCGGCATCCGGCCCATGTACGCAAAACTCAGCGCGTTCGCCGTCAGCTCGTTCATCGTGGGCATGGCCGGCGCGCTGTGGGCCTTCGTGCACCTGGGTGCGTGGGAGCCAGCCGCGTTCTCGGTGGAGGTGTCGTTCCGGCTGCTGTTCATGGTGATCATCGGCGGGCTGGGCTCGATCATGGGCGGCTTCTTCGGCGCGGCCTTCATCGTGGTGCTGCCCATCGTGCTCAACCAGTTCCTGCCCGCTCTGCTGGGGCTGTTCGGCATCGGCATCTCCACGGCCGGCGTGTCGCATGCCGAGCTGATGATCTTCGGCGCGCTCATCGTGTGGTTCCTCATCGTCGAGCCGCACGGGCTGGCCAAGCTGTGGTCCACCGCCAAGCAAAAGCTGCGGCTGTGGCCCTTCCCTCACTAGGGCGCGCGCACCGCTTCGCCCCGTCCTTTTTCCGGTTTCCCCCCGCGCTTCAATCCATTCAATTTCCAAGGAGAGACAAATGAAGCTTTCGAAACTCGTGATCGCTGCCCTCGTGGCGGCAGGCAGTGCGTCCGTGGCGACCAGCGCCTTCGCGCAGGCCAAGGAGCAGTTCTTTCCGCTGCTGTCGTACCGCACGGGCCCGTATGCGCCCAACGGCGTGCCGTGGGCCAACGGCAAGCAGGACTACATCAAGATGATCAACGCGCGCGACGGCGGCGTGAACGGCGTCAAGCTCACCTTCGAGGAATGCGAAACCGGCTACGCCACCGACCGCGGCGTGGAGTGCTATGAACGCCTGAAGGGCCGCCCCGGCGTGGCGCTGTTCGATCCGCAGGCCACCGGCATCACGTTCGCGCTGACCGAAAAAGCCCCTGTGGACAAGATCCCGCTGATGACGCTGGGCTACGGCCTGTCGGTCGCGCAGGACGGCATGGCCTTCAAGTGGAACTTCCCCTTCATGGGCAGCTACTGGACGGGTGCCGACATCCTGATCCAGCACATCGGCAAGCAGGCCGGCGGGCTGGACAAGCTCAAGGGCAAGAAGATCGCCCTGGTCTACCACGACAGCCCGTTCGGCAAGGAGCCCATTCCCGTGCTGCAGGAGCGCGCCAAGATGCACGGCTTCGAGCTGCAGATGCTGCCCGTGACCGCCCCCGGCGTGGAGCAGAAGGCCACCTGGCTGCAGGTGCGCCAGAGCCGGCCCGACTACGTGCTGCTGTGGGGCTGGGGCGTGATGAACTCCACCGCGCTGAAAGAAGCGCAGGCCACGGGCTTCCCGCGCGACAAGCTCTATGGCGTGTGGTGGGCCGGCGCCGAGCCGGACGTGCGCGACGTGGGCGAAGGCGCGAAGGGCTACCACGCACTGGCGCTGAACGGCTACGGCACGCAGTCCAAGGTGATCCAGGACATCCTGAAGAACGTGCACGAAAAGGGCCAGGGCACGGGACCGAAGGAAGAAGTGGGCTCGGTGCTGTACACGCGCGGCGTGATCATCCAGATGCTCGCCGTCGAGGCCGTGCGCCGCGCGCAGGAGCGCTTCGGCAAGGGCAAGGTCATGACCGGCGAGCAGGTGCGCTGGGGCATGGAGAACCTGGCGCTCGACCAGAAGAAGCTCGACGCGCTGGGCTTCAACGGCATCATGCGGCCGCTGTCCACGAGCTGCTCCGACCACATGGGATCGACCTGGTCGCGAGTGCACACGTGGGACGGCAAGAAGTGGGACTTCTCCTCCGACTGGTACCAGGCCGACGAGCAGATCCTGAAGCCCATGATCAAGGCCGGCTCGGACAAGTACCTGGCCGACAAGAAGATGACCCGGCGCGAGGCTGCGGACTGCCAGTCTTGAGGACATCCCCCTGAGGCGCTGCGCGCCTTCCCCCTTCTCTCCCGGCGCTGCGCGCCGCGGGAAGGGGGACGACACCAGTGGCCGGGCAAAGCCCGTTCCACGGTGTCCCTGGCGATGTCGCGGCGCCAGTATCAACGGCTGTTTTGCAGCCGCCATCCGAGAGGGCTGCACCCGCAGCCCTGCCGATTGGCACAGCGAAGGCAACACCATGGAACCCAAGAACATCGTCCTGAACGTCAACGGCATCGAGGTGATCTACAACCACGTGATCCTCGTGCTCAAGGGCGTTTCGCTGCAGGTGCCCGAGGGCGGCATCGTCGCCATTCTGGGCGGCAACGGCGCGGGCAAGACCACCACGCTGCGGGCCATCTCCAACCTGCTGCAGGGCGAGCGGGGCGAGGTCACCAAGGGAAGCATCGAGCTGCGCGGGGAGCGCATCGAGAACCTCTCGCCCGCCGATCTGGTGCAGCGCGGCGTGGTGCAGGTGATGGAGGGGCGGCATTGCTTCGCCCACCTGACCATCGAGGAAAACCTGATGACGGGCTCGTACACGCGCACCAGCCGCGCCGAGATCGCGGCCAACCTGGAGAAGGTGTACGCGTACTTTCCGCGCCTGAAGACGCGCCGCACCTCGCAGGCGGCCTACACCTCGGGCGGCGAGCAGCAGATGTGCGCCATCGGCCGCGCGCTGATGGCCAACCCCAGCATGGTGCTGCTGGACGAGCCCTCGATGGGCCTGGCGCCGCAGATCGTGGAGGAGGTCTTCAACATCGTGAAAGACCTCAACACCAAGGAAAAGGTCACCTTCCTGCTGGCCGAGCAGAACACCAACATGGCCCTGAAGTATTCGGACTACGGCTACATCATGGAAAGCGGCCGCGTGGTGATGGACGGCGCCGCGAGCGACCTGGCCAACAACGAAGACGTGAAGGAGTTCTACCTCGGCGTCGGCGGCGGCGAGCGCAAAAGCTTCAAGGACGTGAAGAGCTACAAGCGCCGCAAGCGCTGGCTCGCATGACGGATATGGCCTCCACGCTCCGCCACTGCGTGTGGTCGCCGCCCTCCAAGGAGGCGCAGCCCGCCTTGGGGCGGCCCGGCGTCGGGCTGATCATGGCCCCCACGCTCCGCCACTGCGTTGGCCCGGCACACCTCGAACACGACCGGTCTTCTCACATCAACAGCACGCCCAGAACGTGCACCCCGGAGGCATTGGCATGAGTCTTTTCTACGACGACCTCGAAACCCGCCCGGCCGATTCGCGCGAGAGCGCGCTGATGGCGGCGCTGCCCGCGCAGGTGGCGCATGCGCAGCGCGCCTCGCCAGCGTTCGCCGGCATCCTGCAGGGCATCGATGCCGCCGGCATTACCTCGCGCCAGGCGCTGGCCACGCTGCCGGTCACGCGCAAGCACGAGTTGCTGGCGCGCCAGCAGGCCGGCCGCGCCACCAATGTGTTCGGCGGATTCAGCGCACTGTCGTTCGGCGCGGCCATGCCGCGGGTGTTCGCCAGCCCCGGCACGCTGTACGAGCCCGAGGGCACGCGGCGCGACTACTGGCGCATGGCCCGGGCGATCCACGCTGCGGGCTTTCGGCCGGGCGAGCTGATCCACAACAGCTTCAGCTACCACTTCGTGCCGGCGGGCTCGATGATGGAATCGGGCGCGCATGCGCTGGGCTGCACCGTGTTCCCGGGCGGCACCGGCCAGACCGAGCAGCAGGTGCAGGCCATGGCGGAGCTCAAGCCCGCGGGCTACATCGGCACGCCAAGCTTTCTCAAGATCGTGCTGGACAAGGCGGCCGAGCTGGGCACGCCGCTGCCCAGCGTGACCAAGGCGCTCGTCTCGGGCGAAGCGTTTCCACCCTCGCTGCGCGACTGGCTGGCCGAGCGCGGCGTGGCCGGATACCAGTGCTACGCCACGGCCGACCTCGGCCTGATCGCTTATGAAACCACCGCGCGCGAAGGCCTGGTGCTGGACGAAGGCGTGATCGTGGAGATCGTGCGGCCCGGCACCGGCGATCCGGTGCCCGACGGCGAAGTGGGCGAACTGGTGGTGACCACGCTCAACCCCGACTACCCGCTGGTGCGCTTCGGCACGGGCGACCTCTCGGCCGTGCTGCCCGGCGACTGCCCCACCGGCCGCACCAACACCCGCATCAAGGGCTGGATGGGCCGGGCCGACCAGACCACCAAGGTGCGCGGCATGTTCGTGCACCCCGGCCAGGTGGCCGACATCGTGCGGCGCTTTCCGCAGGTGCTGCGCGCGCGCCTGGTGGTGAGCGGCGAGATGGCCAACGACCAGATGCTGCTGCGCGTGGAGACCACCGAAACCGCCGCCGGCCTGGCCATGCAACTGGCCGAGGCGATGCGCGACCAGACCAAGCTGCGCGGCGAGGTCGAAATGGTGGCCCCCGGCACACTGCCCAACGACGGCCGCGTGATCGAAGACGCCCGCAGCTACCGATGAGCAGCGCTTGGCGGCGCTGGCTGGGCTGCCGGTGAGCAGCCGCTCAGCAGGTGCCCGGCGCACGTCGCTACTTAATTAATAGCAAACAAACCAATGCAGATAAGCGCTGCAGGCCCATAAACCTTTAAGCCCCTACACGTTACTGCTAAGTAATTACCTTGATGCTGGTGTAAAAGCCCGTGGCTATCATGGCGCGTCTTTTCAAAGGAACCTCATGAAAACCATATTCAAGACCGCATTGGTGGCCGCTGCCGTGGCTGTTGCTTTCGGCGCGCAGGCGCAGGGCTATCCCTCCAAGGACAAGACGGTCACGATCGTCGTGCCGTTCGCGGCCGGCGGCCCGACCGACCGCGTGGCGCGCGATCTGGCCGAGGCGCTGCGCAAGCCCCTGGGCGGGGTGAGCGTGGTGATCGATAACGCCGCGGGTGCGGGGAGCACCATCGGCACCGCCAAGGTGGCGCGCGCCAACCCCGACGGCTACACCCTGCTGCTCAACCACATCGGCATGGCCACCATGCCAGCGCTGTACCGCAAGCTGCCGTTCAGCGTGCCCAACGACTTCGAATACCTGGGCATGGTGAACGACGTTCCGATGACGCTCATCGCACGCCCCACGATGCCCGCCAACAACTACAAAGAACTGGCGACCTGGATCGACCAGAACAAGGGCAAGATCAACCTCGGCCACGCCGGCCTGGGCGCGGCATCGCACCTGTGCGGCCTGCTGTTCCAGAGCGCGCTGAAGGTCGAGATGACCCCCGTGCCTTACAAGGGCACGGCGCCCGCCATCACCGACCTGATCGGCGGCCAGATCGATCTGCTGTGCGACCAGACGACCAACACCACCTCGCAGATCGAGGCCAAGAAGGTCAAGGCCTACGCCGTCACCACCGACAAGCGCCTGACGACGCCATCGCTGAAAGACCTGCCCACCCTGGCCGAATCCGGCCTGAAGGACTTCCAGGTCACGATCTGGCACGGCCTGTACGCGCCCAAGGGTACGCCGGCCGACGTGCTCAAGAAGATCAACGACGCCCTCAAGGTCGCGCTGAAAGACCCCGACTTCATCAAGAAGCAGGAAGGCCTGGGCGCCGTGGTCGCCGCCGACCAGCGCATCGAACCCGCCGAACACAAGAAGTTCGTGCAGGCCGAGATCGACAAGTGGGGCCCGATCATCAAGGCCGCCGGCACCTACGCCGACTGAGCCTGCGCCCCCAACGCAGCGCACCGCGCTGCTCCGACCGCCCCGTGGCCCACTGGCCGCCGGGCGGTTTTTTCTTGCGCGCCTTCTTTGCGCGGCGTGGAACTCGCAGCGGCCTACGGGTCATCCCTCTGCCCTGCCGGCGCTGCGCGGCCTAAAACGGGGGATTGACCGCAAGTTCCAAGGACCGACCCCCATGCGCTTTTCCGCTTCCTCGCCCGCCCGCTCCACCGGCTCCATAGCCTCCACCGCATTCACGCCGCGCCGCCGCGCACTGGCCTTGGCCTCCGTGCTGCTGGCCGCAGGCCTGTGGAACGCGCTGCCCAGCGCCCATGCCCAGTCCGGCGCGTGGCCGAACAAGCCGGTGCGCATCGTGGTGCCGTTCGCTCCCGGCGGCACCACCGACATCCTGGCGCGCGCCGTGGCGCCCGAACTGGGCCGCGTGTTCGGACAGCAGTTCATCGTGGACAACCGGGGCGGCGCGGGCGGCAACATCGGCGCCGAGATCGTCGCCAAATCGCCGGCCGACGGCTACACGCTGCTCATGGGCACCGTGGGCACGCACGGCATCAACCGCGCGCTGTACAACAAGCTGCCGTACGACCCCATCAAGGACTTCGTGCCGATCACGCTCGTGGCGGCCGTGCCCAACGTGATGGAGATCAACGCCGACAAGGCCCGCTCGCTGGGCATCAATTCGGTGACCGACTTCATCCGCTACGCCAAGGCCCACCCGGGCCAGCTCAACATGGCGTCGAGCGGCAACGGCACCTCGATCCACCTGGCGGGCGAACTCTTCAAGAGCATGACCGGCACCTTCATGCTGCACATGCCCTACCGCGGCTCCGGACCGGCGCTGCTGGACATGGTGGGCGGCAACATGGACGTGATGTTCGACAACCTGCCGTCGTCCATGGCGCAGATCAAGGCCGGCAAGCTCAAGGCACTGGCCGTGACCAGTGCCCACCGCTCGCCCGCCCTGCCCGACGTGCCCACGGTGGAAGAGGTCGGCGGCCCCGAGTTGAAGGGCTACGAGGCCAGTTCGTGGTTCGGGCTGCTGGCACCCGCCGGCACCCCGCCCGACATCGTGGCCCGCATCCAGCAGGAAACCGCCAAGGCCCTGGCCACCCCCGCCGTGAAGGAGCGCATGCTCGCGCAGGGTGCGATTCCCGGTGGCAACTCCCCCGCCGACTTCGCCAAGCACATCGACAGCGAACACAAGAAGTGGGCGCAGGTGGTGAAGGCGTCGGGCGCCAAGGTCGATTGAATCGCCGCTGGGGGCGTGGCAACCACAGGGCGCGCGGGCGTCAGAACACGCTCACGGCGCGGGTGATCAGCGCATCGGGATACGGCTGCATGCCGTTTTCCCGGCCCACGATCGTGCGCATGACCTGCGGCAGGGTCACGGCGTCAAGGCAGACGAATGCGTGCTGGCTGATGCCCAGGCCATCGGCCACTTCCCGCACGTAGTCGCACGCATCGCCTTCGCGGGACTCCGCCCAGCGGCGGATGATGCCGTCGATGGTGCACAGCTGGTGTTTGGCCTGGTAATTGCGCAGCAGCAATGCCATGGCCCGCAAGCCCCAGTACGGCTCGGTGAACACCACGAAATGCGGGTCGGCCGACTGGTCGTCGGCCATGCCGCGCCAGCCGATGTGGCTGCGAACGATGTTGCCAGGGTTGTGGTTTCGGATTCCCCGGGGGACGAGTGTCAGCATGGAGGGCGGTTAAGACGCAGGGAGGATGGGCGGGGCCAGCGGCGGGACGGGCGATGTTCCTGGGTCGATCGTCATGCCGTGCTCGCCCTGCCGCTTGGAGACCGTGAACTTTAGGGGCGCTGGCGCTTGAAATCACGGTTTCACCGGCGTTTTGAAGCAGGATTCAGAACTTTTAAGGCGGGTGGCTCCACGGCTCGCCACCCCATCTCCGCGCGTTCATTCAAGAAAACCCGGGCATGCGTTGCCGGACCTTGGCCATGGCCTGCGCCACCACGCTGGCCGCAGCAACCACAGCAGCAGCCCTGCTGGCCCTGCCCTCCGCAACCAGCGCGCCGACCCCGCCAATGCTTGCAGCGCCTCGGGGCTCCGACCGAGACGGCGTTGCGCGATGCATGCAGCCTGGCCGGCGCGCAGGCCGGCAGGCGCGCCGGCCTGCAGCGCCAGCACAGGCGGTGTTCAGTAGCGCCTGCGCACCATGAACATGCCCAAACCTGCCGCCATCAGAGACAGCAGGATCACACCCCACTCGCTGAGCGTAGGAATGGATGCCACGCCGCCAGGCCCAGGCACTGCTGCGGCCAATACCAGTGCGAAGGGGTCTTTGATTTGCCCTGCGACCGGATCGCTGTCACCCACACCGTTGTCCTGCACCGTATAGGTCACCGAGTTACCGGTGACCGTGCCGTGCGCGAACCAGGTGGGCGCAGCGTTGGCCGCGCTGGGGCCGTACTTGCGCGGCTGCAAGCCGTCGAGCGAGCCTGCCGGGAAATCGATCTTCACCGTCAGCATGCCGCCACTGCATCCCGCGCCGCTGGCCGTGAAACTGAACACGCCCATGGGAAAGCTCACGTTCTGCGGTGTCGGTGTGCCAGTCGGTGGCGTTGCGCTGAACGCGGGCGTCTGGACCAGGCACCCTGCCGGGCCTTGCACGTCCACCGTAGCCTGGCCTGCTGTGCCGGGCAAGGGCAAAGACGCTGCTGACACCACCAACGTGGCGCTGCCATTGGCTGCAGCATGGCTCGCATCACCAACGTAACTAGCCATCACAGTGTACGAACCCACGGCCAGGCCGCTGGCCTCGCAAGTCGCAGTGTTGGCAGGGCTGGCCGCCACCGCTGCCGTGCACAGCGTCGTGCCGCCCGAGGAGAACACCACATTGCCCGTGGCGTTCACCGCACCGGTCAACGCAACCATCAGCGCTACCGGCATGCCAAAGGCTGCCGGGCTTGCCGGGCTGGTGGTGACTGCCAAGTTCGGGGTCGCCTTGGCAATGGCCAGTGGGGCGGTGCCATTGGCCGCAGCATTGTTCGCATCGCCAACGTAACTTGCCGTCACGGTGTACGAACCCGCACCAAGACCGCTGGTCTGGCAGGTTGCCGTGTTGGCAGGGCTCGCCACCACCGCTGCCGTGCACAGCGTTGTGCCGCCCGAGGAGAACACCACATTGCCTGTGGCGCTTGCCGCCCCGGTCAAAGTAGCCGTCAGGGTCACCGGTACGCCAAAGTTTGCCGGGCTTGCCGGGCTGGTGGTGACTGCCAAGGTGGGCACAGCTTTGGCCAGCAGCAGCACACGGGCTTGCGCGGGGGCGGCTGCCAGGCTGGCAGCACTGCTGTGCTCACCCGCGCGCGATGCGACCACCCCGCACAGATGGCCGGCTTGGGCGGTAGGCGTTGGGGTGACTGTGGTGCCGCTCACGGTGCAGGTGCCGGGCGTCCAACTGGTGTAGGTCACAGGCTGGCTGCCGCTGCTGGCCGAAGACGTGGCTGCCAAGTTGAGATTGCCGCCCAGCGCCCATCCCCGAAGCGGGGCACCACCGGCAGTCGTGCCCGGCGCAAAGGACAAGGCCTGCGTGGCGCGTGCCACGCTGGGTGCCTGGGCGCTGGTGTTGAGACCCCAGCACTGGACGGCGCCGCCATTGGTCACCGCGCAGGTGTGGTAGTGGCCCGCAGCCACCAACACCGCCCCGCCGCTTTGCAGCGCCACCGGTACGTTGGTCTGCCCGCTACCGTTAGAGCCCCAGCACTGGACGGCACCGACCGTGGTCACCGCGCACGTGTACGAGCCGCCTGGAGCCACAGACACCGGACCGGCGCTTTGCAGCGCTGCAGGTACGTTGGTCTGCCCACTGTCGCTATCGCCCCAGCACTGGACGGTACTGACCGCAGTCATCGCGCAGGTGTGTCGGCGGCCTGCAGCCACGGACACCGCCCCGCCGCTTTGCAGCGCCGCCGGTACATTGATCTGCCCGTCGATGTTGTTGCCCCAGCACTGGACGGCACCGACCGTGGTCACCGCGCAGGTGTGAAAGTCTCCTGCAGCCACAGACACCGCCCCACCGCTTTGCAGCGCGGCCGGTACGTCAATCTGCCCGTAATTTTTGTAGCCCCAGCACTGGACGGCACCGACCGTGGTCAACGCGCAGGTGTGATATGAGCTTGAAGCCAAAGACACCGCCCCGCCGCTTTGCAGCGCCACAGGTACAGTGGTCGCCTCGTAGCCGTTGCTGCCCCAGCACTGGACGGCACCGACCGTTGTCACCACGCAGGTGTAATCCAGGCCTGCAGCGACAGATACTGCCCCCCCGTTTTGCAGCGCCATCGGTACGGCGGTCTGCCCGTGACCATTGCCGCCCCAGCACTGGACGGCGCCGCCCTTGGTCACTGCGCAGGTGTGATTGGCGCCTGCAGCCACGGACACCGCCGCGCCGCTCAGCGCCGTCGGTACGGTGGTCTGCTCGAAACCGTTGCTGCCCCAGCACTGGACGGCACCGCCCGTGGTCACGGCGCAGGTGTGAGTGAAACCCGCAGCCACAGACATCGCCCCGCCGCTTTGCAGCGCTGCCGGTACGTTGCTCTCCCCGCCACCGATATCGCCCCAGCACTGGACGGCACCTCCCGTAGTCACCACGCAGGTGTGATAGCCGCCTGCAGCCAGGGACACCGCTCCGCCGGTTTGCAACGCCACCGGTACGTTGGTCTGCCCGTGAACGGTGTCGCCCCAGCACTGGACGGCACCGTCCGTGGTCAACGCGCAGGTGTGTAACTCGGCTGCAGCCACGGACACCACCCCGCCGCTTTGCAGCGCCACAGGTACGTTGGTCTGCCCGCGACTGTTTCTCCCCCAGCATTGGACGGCGCCGCCCGTGGTCACCGCGCAGGTGTGAGATTCGCCAGCAGCCACAGACACCGCCCCGCCGCTTTGCAGCGCTGCCGGTACGTTGGTCTGCTCGTCGCTGTTTTTGCCCCAGCACTGGACGGCGCCGCCCGTGGTCACCGCGCAGGTGTGAGCGTTGCCAGCAGCCACAGACACTACCCCGCCGCTTTGCAGCGCCACAGGTACGTTGGTCTGCCCATTTCCGTTCCAGCCCCAGCACTGGACGGCACCGCCCGTAGTCACCGCGCAGGTGTGAGAGTTGCCGGCTGAGACCTGGCTGGCAATGGCACCGAGCGATGCGCCGGGCAAAAGGGAGTTGCCTTGCGCATGGGCCCCAGAGGCTGCCAGGGCCATCCACAGAAGGGTGGCCAGGGCCCACCATCCGCTGCGCATGCACCTTTGCCAAACGGCACGCGAGTATCTGAGGCCGTCGGTCAGGCGGTGTTGGGTCATGTTCGATGGCATCGGGACGGTTGCCCCGGGGGTGGTTTTACCCATGCTCCAGGAACGCATGAGTGGGTGGTGGCTGCAGGCAAGGGGGCGATGCTAGCCCGCAAGGCGCACGCCGTCTGTACCTGAAATCAGTGAATTTGCAGCCCGATCACCCGTTAAGCAACACGCACACCACGCGCGGCCGGGCGCGGACCGTCGATGATGCAATGGCGCGGGTGCTTGGCCCGGTAGTTGCGCGGCAGCCATGCCATGGCCTGCAGCCCCAGTACGGCTCGGTGAACACAACGAAGCACAATTCAGAACTTTCAAGGCGGGGCTGCTTCTCGCTCGCCGGCCCATCCCAGTTCGTTCATCAAGAAAGACCCCGCATGCGTTCCTTGACCTGTGCCATGGCAGCAGCCGCCACCCTGACCGCCGCAGCCCTGCTGGCACTGCCCTCAGCCGCCAGCGCAGCCGGCGGCCCGGCCAGGGCCCCCCACGCGCCGACCGAGACGGCGTTGCGCGACGAATGCAGCCTGGAAGGCTCGCAGGCCGACATGCGTGCGTGCCTGCAGCGAAAGAACCGCGAGAGCGAAAAAGACCTGAAATTGGCCCAGGCCGCAGTCCTGCGCGCAGTTGCCGGCTGGGATGAAGACGCCCGGTACACGCAGCTCACCAAGGACCGGCTGGCGGCCGCCAGCCGGTCGTTCGTGCACTACCGGGCGGCGGAGTGCGCCTTCATGAAGTCGATCGGCGGCGGCGCGATCGGTGCCGCGCTGGACCTGCGGCACCTGGCCTGCACGGCAGCATTGAACTGGCAGCGCACCCGGTCGCTGCACAGCAGCGCGCAAGATCTGGCGCAGCGCGCAAGGTAGCTCGGCGCAGCCGCTGCGCCAAAGCAGGAACAGGAATGGGAACAGGCCAGCGCCGCAGAGCGCCCCCGCGTTACCAGACCACGTCGTGGCCTTCGGCCGCGCTGCGCTTGAGCATGTCGATGATCGGGGCCGCGCGCTGGCGAAGGCGCACGGTGTCGGGGCGCTCGCCCGCGCTGTCGTCCTCACCGGCCGCGTCATCGTCGGCCGCATCGGGCCGGCCCTTGGCTTCGTCGGCTGCGATGGCCGCTTCCAGCGCCTGCAGCGCCGCCGGGATCTGCGCGACGGTGACGATGCCGTGCGGGTCGGTGGATTTGCCCATGATCTGCAGCAACTGCCGGCCATTGGGCTCCAGCATGATGACGTCGGCCGTGGCGCGGGATTTGAATTTGTAGAGCATGGGCAGTCAGGGTTTCCGTAAGAGGGTGGCCGCAGTCAAGTGGCGGCCGGGTCGGTGCGGCCATACATGTAGCCGCGGGTGAAAGGATAGTCCGACTGCGCGCCGGTGAGGGCGCCGGTGGCGAGATCGCCGTCGGGGCGTGTGGCGAGCATCTGGTGCAGCGCCATCCAGCCGCGCTCGAAACCCATGGCGCTGCCCGCCAGGTAGAGCCGATACGCCCGCAGCGCCCGCTCGCCCTGCTCCGCGCCCGCGCCGGCCGAGAGCACGCGCAGCGCTTCGTCCAGGCGCGACTCCAGCGCATCGGACCAGGCCCACAGCGTGCGCGCGTAGTGCGGCCGCAGGTTTTCGGTGTCCACCATTTCGAGGCCGCTGGCGGCCAGGTCGTGCAGCACGGCGCTCACGTGCAGCAGTTCGCCCCCCGGAAAGATGTACCTTTCGATGAAGTCGCCCAGGCCCGCGCCCAGTTGCGCGTTGTCCACGCCGCCCGCGGTGATGCCGTGGTTGAGCAGCAGGCCGCCCGGGCGCAGCAGACGGCGCACGGTGGTGAAGTAGTCGGGCATGTGCGCGCGGCCCACGTGCTCGAACATGCCGACGGAGGCAATGCGGTCGAACGGCTGGGCCTCGGGGTGCGGCAGCTCGCGGTAGTCGCGCAGCTCCATGCGCACGCGGCCCGCCAGGCCCCGCTCCGCGATCAGGCGCGACACATGCGCGTGCTGGTTGCGCGACAGGGTGACGCCGGTGGCGTCCACGCCGTAATGCTCGGCCGCCCACAGCAGCAGCCCGCCCCAGCCCGCGCCGATGTCCAGAAAGCGCTGCCCGGGCGCAAGGAGCAGCTTGCGGCAGATGTGGTCGAGCTTGGCCTCCTGCGCCTGGGCCAGGTCCATGCCACGCTCGCGGTAATAGGCACACGAATACACGCGGCGCGGGTCGAGCCACAGCGCGTAGAAGTCGTCGGACAGGTCGTAGTGGAACTGCACCTGCTGCGCGTCGCGCGCGATGGTGTGCACAGCGCGCGACCGGGCGCGGGCCATCATGCGCGTCCACCAGCCGGCCTGCTCGCGTGCCGGGTCGCCGTGCAGCAGCGCGGCGGCGGCCGCCACCAGGTCGCGCATGCGGCCCTCGAAGCGCACGCGCCCTTCCACGATGGCCGCGCCCACGTCGCCGACCTCGCCCGCCACCAGCGCCGCCAGCGAGCGGCTGTCGCGAAACTGCAGCGCCACGGGCGCCTGCGCATGGCCCAGCCGCTGTCCGCCGGGCAGCTCGAGCGAAAGATCCACCGGCAGGCTCTCCAGCCGGGCTTGCAGGGCGTGCAGCAGCGATTTCATGGTTTTGATTCTTCGGCCGGTCTTTGGCAGCGTCAATGGGCTGTTGTCTGACACGGCGGCAAAACCCCGTTGACAGCATTTTGTTTAAGCCTAAACTGTTCTCGCATGAACATCCTGTGCATCGGTGGCGGTCCCGCCGGCCTTTATTTCGCCCTGCTGATGAAACGGCAGAACCCGGCGCACCGCATCGTGGTGGTGGAGCGCAACCGCCCGTTCGACACCTTCGGGTGGGGCGTGGTGCTGTCGGACCAGACGCTGGCCAACCTGCAGGCGGCAGACCCGGACACCGCCGCGCAGATCGGCGATGCGTTCAACCACTGGGACGACGTGGAGGTGTTCTTGCGCGGTCGCAGCGTGCGCTCCAGCGGCCACGGCTTTTGCGGCATCGGGCGCAAGCGGCTGCTGAACATCCTGCAAGAGCGCTGCCTCGCGCTGGGCGTGGAGCTGCAGTTCGAAACCGACGTGGCCGACGATCAAGCTCTGGCCGCCCGCTACGGCGCCGATCTGGTGATCGCCAGCGATGGCCTGAACAGCCGCATCCGCACGCGCTACGCCGAAGTCTTTCAGCCCGACATCGATCTGCGCCTGTGCCGCTTCGTGTGGCTGGGCACGCACCAGAAGTTCGACGCTTTCACCTTCGCCTTCGAAGAAACCGAGCACGGCTGGTTCCAGGCCCATGCCTACCAGTTCGATGCCGACACCTCCACCTTCATCGTCGAGACGCCCGAGGCCGTGTGGCAGGCCCATGGCCTGGACCGCATGGAGCAGCCCGAGGCGATTGCTTTCTGCGAAAAGCTCTTCGCGCCGTACCTGGGCGGGCACACGCTGATCAGCAACGCCACGCACCTGCGGGGCTCGGCCAACTGGATTCGTTTTCCGCGCGTGATCTGCCGCACCTGGGTGCACCGCGAAACCATCGCCGGCAAGGCCGTGCCCATCGTGCTGATGGGCGACGCCGCGCACACGGCGCATTTCTCGATCGGCAGCGGCACCAAGCTGGCGCTGGAAGACGCCATCGACCTGGCGCAGGCGCTGGCCACCGGCGCAACGCTGGATGACGCGCTGCACGACTACGAGGCACGCCGCAGCGTCGAGGTGCTCAAGATCCAGAACGCCGCGCGCAACTCCACCGAGTGGTTCGAGAACGTGGCGCGCTACAGCCGCCTGCCGCTCGAACAGTTCGCGTATTCGCTGCTCACGCGCAGCCAGCGCATCAGCCACGAAAACCTGCGCCTGCGCGATGCGCCGTGGCTGGAGGGCTACGAGGCCTGGCTGGCCGAGGCGCGCCCCACCGTGGGCGGCGCCGCTGGCGAATCCCTCCGCACGCCAGCCGCTGGCAACAAAGCTGGCAAGGGCGACAAGGGCAACAGGGTCGGCGCTGTGCCGCCCATGCTCACGCCGTTCACGCTGCGCGGGCTCACGTTGGACAACCGCATCGTGGTCTCGCCCATGGCCACCTACAGCGCGGTCGATGGCATGCCGCAGGACTTTCACCTGGTGCACCTGGGCGCGCGCGCGCTCGGCGGCGCAGCGCTGGTGATGGTGGAAATGACCAGCCCCACGTCCGATGGCCGCATCACCCCCGCGTGCACGGGCCTGTGGAACGATGCCCAGCAAGCCGCCTTCGCACGCATCGCCGACTTCGTGCACGGCAGCAGCCGCGCGAAGATCGGCATGCAGCTCGGCCACAGCGGCCCCAAGGGCTCCACGCGCGTGGGCTGGGAGGGCACGGACGAGCCCCTGCCCGACGACGATCCGCACGGCAACTGGCCGCTGCGCGCCGCCAGCGCGTTGCCCTACGGCCCGCAGAACCAGACGCCCGCCGCCCTGACGCGCGCCGACATGGAAGCGCTCACCGCCGCCTTCGTGGCCAGCACCGAACGCGCTGCGGCCTGCGGTTTCGACTGGCTGGAACTGCACTGCGCGCACGGCTACCTGCTGGCGAGCTTCATCAGCCCGCTCACCAACCAGCGCACCGACGAATACGGCGGCAGCCTGGAAAACCGCTGCCGCTACCCGCTGGAAGTGTTCGCCGCCGTGCGCGCCGCGTGGCCGGCGGACCGGCCCATGAGCGTGCGCATCTCGGCCCACGACTGGGCGCCCGGCGGCACCACGCCCGACGATGCGGTGGCCATCGCGCGGTGGTTCAAGGCCGCAGGCTGCGACCTGATCGACGTGTCGTCCGGCCAGACCACGCGCGCGGCCCGGCCCGTGTACGGCCGCATGTACCAGACGCCGTTCGCCGACCGCATCCGCAACGAGGTGGAGATCGCCACCATGGCCGTGGGCGCCATCAGCGAGGCCGACCATGCCAACAGCATCATCGCCGCCGGCCGCGCCGACCTGTGCGCCATCGCCCGCCCGCACCTGGCCGACCCCGCCTGGACGCTGCACGCCGCCGCGCAACTGGGCGAGGCGGCCAGCCGGCAGGTGCACTGGCCGCGCCCCTACTGGGCCGGCCGCGACCAGATGCTGCGCGAGGCATCCAAGCAAAAACAGGCCCTGGCGCAATCACCACTAGGGAGCATAGCTATCAAAAAAATAGCAAACGAAGCGGCGGACTGACAGCAATGGACCTCGAAGCCCGCCTGCACGACGCCGCGCCCAGCGAGCACCCTGAGGCCCTGCGCCTGTGGCTGCGCCTGCTCACCTGCACGCAACTGGTGGAAAAGCAGGTGCGCACCCGGCTGCGCGACCAGTTCGGCACCACGCTGCCGCGATTCGACCTGATGGCGCAGCTGGAGCGCGCGCCCGAGGGCCTGAAGATGAAAGACCTCTCGCGCCGCATGATGGTCACGAGCGGCAACGTCACCGGCATCACCGATCAGCTCGTCGCCGAAGGCCTGGTCGAGCGCGTGGACGTGGCGGGCGACCGCCGCGTGTTCCTCGTGCGGCTCACGCCCCACGGGCGCGAACAGTTCGACGCGATGGCCCACGCGCACGCGCAGTGGATCGTCGATGCGTTCGGCCCGCTGGGCGAGCGCGACATCGCCACCCTGCACCGGCTGCTCGGCAAAGTGAAAGCGCACGCGCAGCCCGCCCAACCCCTCCAGGAAACCACTGCATGAAGCACTACATCTCCGCAGGCAACCCCATGCGCCCGCAGTTCGAGCCCCGGGAGCCCTACACGGCGCAGCATTTTGCGTGGCACTTCGACCGCGGAGTGGGCACCATCACGCTGGACCGGCCCGAGCGCAAGAACCCGCTCACCTTCCAAAGCTATGCCGAGCTGCGCGACTTCTTCGGCGCGCTGCGCACCGCCACCGACGTGAAGGCCGTGGTGGTGACCGGCGCGGGCGGCAACTTCTGCTCGGGCGGCGACGTGCATGAAATCATCGGCCCGCTCACCGGCATGTCCATGCCCGAGCTGCTGGAGTTCACGCGCATGACGGGCGACCTGGTGAAGGCCATCCGCGCCTGCCCGCAGCCTGTGCTGGGCGCCATCGACGGCATCTGCGCCGGCGCGGGCGCCATGGTGGCGCTGGCCTGCGACCTGCGCTACGGCACGCCTGCCGCGCGCACCGCGTTCCTGTTCACCCGCGTGGGGCTGGCCGGCGCCGACATGGGCGCCTGCGCGCTGCTGCCGCGCATGATCGGCCAGGGCCGCGCGTCCGAACTGCTGTTCACCGGCCGCGCGATGACCGCGCAGGAAGGGCTGGCCTGGGGCTTTTTCAACGGCCTGCACGAATCGGCCGATCTGCTGGCGCAGGTGCAGGGCCTGGCCCGCACGCTGGCCGAAGGCCCCACGTTCGCGCACGGCATGACCAAGACGATGCTGGGCCAGGAGTGGAGCATGACGATCGACCAGGCCATCGAGGCCGAGGCCCAGGCCCAGGCGATCTGCATGCAGACGCAGGATTTCCGCCGCGCCTACGAAGCGTTCGCGGCCAAGCAAAAACCCGTCTTCGCAGGGGATTGAGGCCATGCACATCGCCACGCCCCCCGCACCCAGCGCCCCCTCCACGGCGCACCTGGCGCTGCCGTTCTTCGGCGAAGAGCACCGCGCGCTGATCGATGGCCTCGTCGCCTGGGCCGCCGCGCAGGCGGTGGACGAAACGGACGACCGCGCCGCCTGCCGCGAGTGGGTGCGCCGCCTGGGCGACGGCGGCTGGCTGCGCTACTGCGTGCCGGCCGCGCACGGCGGCGTGCTCGGCGAACTGGATTCGCGCGCGCTGGTACTGCTGCGCGAAACGCTGGCCTACCACTCGCCCCTGGCCGACTTCGCTTTTGCCATGCAGGGCCTGGGCAGCGGCGCCATCACGCTGGCCGGCAGCGCGGCCCAGCAGGCGCGCTACCTGCCCGCCGTGGCGCGCGGCGAGAAGATCGCCGCCTTCGCGCTCAGCGAGCCCGAAGCCGGCTCCGACGTGGGTGCTATGCAAACCATAGCAACACAGGCAAGCAATGCGGCGGCAGGAGGCCAATATGGCTCCAACACGGCGGGCGAGGCCCTGGGCCCCTACGCACTGAACGGCACCAAGACCTGGATCAGCAACGGCGGCATCGCCGACTTCTATTGCGTGTTCGCCAAGACCGATCCGGCCGGCGGCACGCGCGGCATCAGCGCCTTCATCGTCGATGCGCCCACGCCCGGCCTGGACGATTCGCAGCACATCCACGTGATGGCGCCGCACCCTCTGGCCACGCTCGCGTTCGACGGCTGCACCGTGCCGGCCGATGCCCTGCTGGGCGAGCTGCACGGCGGCTTCAAGCTGGCCATGCGCACGCTGGACATCTTTCGCGCTTCGGTGGCCGGCGCCGCGCTGGGCATGGCGCGCCGCGCGCTCGCCGAGGCCGTGCACCACGCGCGCACGCGCCGCATGTTCGGGCAGACGCTGGGCGACTTCCAGCTCACGCAGGCCCGGTTGGGCGAGATGGCGGCGCTGGTCGATGGCGCGGCGCTGCTCACGTACCGGGCCGCCTGGATGCGTGACGAATCGCTGTCCGCAGGCAACACATCCAGCCCCGCCGAGGCCCGGAATCGCAGCGTCGCCGCCGAGGCACGAAATCGCAGCGTCGCCGCTGCGATGGCCAAGATGACCGCCACCGAGAACGCCCAGCGCGTGATCGACATGGCGCTGCAGATGCACGGCGGGCGCGGCGTGGAAGTCGGCGCCAAGGTCGAGGCGCTGTACCGCGACATTCGCTCGCTGCGCATCTACGAAGGTGCCACCGAAGTACAGCAACTCATCATCGGCAAAGCCGTCTTGCAGGAGTAGCAGGCCATGACCCCCAGCGCACAGACCGACACGTTCGTCCACGACCGCCTGCCGCCGCGCGAGCAGTGGCCCACGCTGCTCTACGACCTGCCCCCGCTGCAGGTGCCGCCGCAGGCCAACCTGGTGCAGGTGCTGTTCGAGCGTGCCGCGCAGGCTGGCCACAGCGGCCGCCCGCTGCTGCGCTCGCCCGCCCGCACCTGGACCTATGCCCAGGCGCAGGACGAGGTGGCGCGCATCGCCAGCGTGCTGGTGAACGACCTGGGCCTGGTGCCCGGTAACCGCGTGCTGCTGCGCGGCGGCAACACGCCCGAGATGTCGCTCGCCTGGCTGGCCGTGGTGCACGCCGGCTTGATCGCCGTGGCCACCATGCCGCTGCTGCGCGCGCGGGAGCTGTCCGACGTGATCGAACGCGCCCAACCCGCTGCCGCGCTGTGCGACGGCCGCCTGCTGGAGGAACTCCAGGCCGCGCAGGCCCAGCACCCGGTGCTGCGCACCATCGTGCCCTTTCACACCGCGCCCGCGGCCGACGACCTGCTGGTGCGGGCAGCGGCCTGCGCACCGCTGCCCGCCTGCCCCACCGCGGCGGACGACATCGCGCTCATGGCCTTCACCTCGGGCACCACGGGGCACCCGAAAGCGCCCGTGCACAGCCACCGCGACGTGCTCGCCGCCTGCGGGGCCTGGCCGCACCACGTGCTGCGCTCCACGCCCGAGGACATCGTGGTCGGTTCGCCGCCGCTGGCCTTCACCTTCGGGCTGGGCGGGCTGCTGCTCTTTCCGATGGCCGCGTGCGCGAGCGTGTACTTTCCCGACGTGCCCTACACCCCCGAGGTGATGGTGCGGCTGATGCGCGAGGTGGGCGCCACCGTCTGCTACACCGCGCCCACGTTCTACCGGCAGATGGCGCCCTTCGCCAAGGCCCTGGGCCTGCCGGCGCTGCGTACCTGCGTGAGCGCGGGCGAGGCCCTGCCGGACGCCACGCGCCAGTTGTGGAAGGACGCCACCGGCATCGAAATGACCGACGGCATTGGCGCCACCGAGATGTTCCACATCTTCATTTCATCGGCCGGCAGCGACGTGCGGCGCGGCGCCATCGGGCGCGTGGTGCCGGGCTACCAGGCCAAGGTGGTGGACGGGCGCGGGCGCGAACTGCCGCGCGGCACGGTGGGCAAGCTCGCCGTGATCGGGCCTACGGGCTGCCGCTACCTGGACGATGCACGCCAGGCCAACTACGTGAAGAACGGCTGGAACCACCCGGGCGATGCCTTCGTGCAGGACGCCGACGGCTACTTCTTCTACCAGGCGCGCGACGACGACATGATCATCACGGCCGGCTACAACGTGGGCGGCCCCGAGGTGGAAGACGCCCTGCTGCGCCACCCCGCCGTGGCCGAATGCGCCGTGATCGGCGTGCCCGACGAAGAGCGCGGCATGGTCGTGAAGGCCATCTGCGTGCTGCGCGCCGGCCACACCGGCGACGACGCCATGGCCAAGGCCCTGCAGGACCACGTGAAGGCCAGCATCGCCCCATTCAAATACCCGCGCCTCGTGGAGTTCGCCACCGCTTTGCCGCGCACCGAAACCGGCAAGCTGCAGCGCTTCAAGCTGCGCCAGGCCGCCGCGCTGGCCCGCGACAGCGCTGCCGCAGCGGCAGCGGCAGCCACCACCGCACCCACCGAATCCTCCACCAAGCCATGACCCTGCACACCCGACTCCAACCGCCCGACTGGGCGCCTCCCAAGGGCTACGCCAACGGCGTGGCTGCCCGCGGCACGCTGCTTTTCGTGGGCGGCCAGATCGGCTGGAACGCCCGCCAGGAATTCGAGAGCGACGACTTCATCGCCCAGGCGCGCCAGACCTTCCTGAACGTGCGCGCCGTGCTCGAAGCCGGCGGCGCCGGCCCCGAGCACCTGGTGCGCATGACGTGGTACGTGGTGGACCGCGAGGAATACAACGCGCGCCTGAAAGAGTTGGGCGCGGCCTACCGCGAGGTGCTGGGCAAGCACTTTCCGGCCATGGCCTGCGTGCAGGTCGCCGGGCTGATGGAAGCGCGCGCGCGCATCGAGATCGAAGCCACCGCCGTGCTGCCCGACTAGGCCCCGCGAGCCGCCCTCGCAAGCCCCCGGCACCGGCCGGGACAAAGGGCGGCCGCACTATGGCCTAATAGCGTGTTTTTCACTTTTCTCTCCAGGAGCCTCCCAAATGGGCAACAAGATCGTTACCGAAGCCGACCGCAAGCGCACCCCCCGTCCCCAGCCACTGCCCGGCGTGAGCCTGGCCACTCCTGGCCGCGGCCAGCGCGTGAGCCTGGAGCGTGGCGTCGCCACCCGCAGCAAGAAGAACCCCGGCAAGCGCTCCAAGAAGGGCGGCTGAAACGCCCCCTTCGCGCCCAGCGCGATGCCAAAGCCCTCTCCGGAGGGCTTTTTTCATGGGGATGCCACTTCGGCAAGACATGGCGGCGGGCACAATCCGGCTCATCCCTTCCAACCCGCCTGGACTGCACCATGCCTTCCAACCTTTCACCGAACGATGCCGGCACCCTGTACCAGGCGTTGCAAGCAGGCCCGCTGGCCGGAAGCCCGATCACGGCACTGCGCATCGGGGCGGGCCACTCGTCCATTGCCAGCGGTACGCAACCGCAAGCCCGGGTGCTGCGCACGCTGGATGTCGGCTATTACGCCACGGCGGCCGCGTGTTTCCGGCACGATCCACCGGCCGAGAGCGAACTGGAGCATGCCATCCAGGTGGTGGAAGACGCGGTGATGCCCGTGCATGCCGTGCTGCTGCCCGGCACCACGCTCTACACGGCCGATTCGGGAATCCGGCAGGTGGCCCTGGCCGCGGGCATCGAAGCCCAACCCGAAATGGCCCTGCCGCTCGATGCCGTGGAGCGCACGTTCCAGCGGCTGGCCGCCGTGTCCCTGGGCCGCCCACCGGCGCAGGAAGGGCTGCCCGAGGGCACGGCCTTCGCCGCGACGCTGCTCATCCTGCGCGAATGCATGCAGCACCTGGGTTTCGACCGCATCGTGATCCGGTCCGATACGGTGGTGTAGCCCCGGTCCCCGGAGCGATCAGCCCGGCCCGGGCACGGTGAATGCCTCGCGCGCCGCCTGCGCCGGGCCGCGCGCGCTGCAGCCCTCGAAATGGTCGTTGACCAGCCCCATGGCCTGCATGAAGGCATACATGGTGGTGGGGCCGACGAAGCTGAAGCCACGCTTTTTCAGGTCTTTCGACAGCGCGACCGAGGCCGGCGTGGTGGGCATGGCCCGCACGGTCTCCAGCGTGATGTGCTCGGGCCGTCCCTCGGCAGCGGCCGGGGCGAAGCGCCACACATAGTGCGCCAGCGACCCGAATTCGCGCCGCAACTCCAGCACGCGCTGCGCGTTGTGAATGGCCGATTCGATCTTGCCGCGATGGCGCACGATGCCGGCATCGGCCAGCAGGCGCTGCACATCGGCCGCATCGAACCGCGCGACCCGTTCGGCATCGAAGTTGGCGAATCCCGCGCGGAATGCCTCGCGTTTGTTCAGGATGGTGAGCCAGCTGAGGCCGGCCTGAAAGCCCTCCAGGCACAGCTTTTCGAACAGGCGCCGGTCATCCGCCACCGGAAAGCCCCATTCGTTGTCGTGGTAGTGGCGGTACAGCGGCGTCGCGCTGCACCACTGGCAGCGGGGGCAGCCGGCCTCGTCGGTGAACAGGCCGGTGCCGGCGTGCAGCGGTGTCGGGACAGGCGCCGGGACGGACGCCGCAATGGGCTGGGGAGCCGCAGGAACGGGGGCTTTGGCAGGCATGGCGGGATTCTGCCCGCTGCTGGGCCGGCGGTAGCCCGAGAACGGGCGCGTCGATGCGCGGCCCATCACCGCAAGGGGCTGCTGCGGCTTCGCTATCCTCGGGGAACCCACTGCCGGACCGCGACCGCATGCCTCTGACCCCCTCTTCGACGCCGCTTGCCCGGCTGCCACAACGCCTGCTGCTGGCCTGCTCGCTGCTGCTCTCCGGCTGCGCGAGCACCGGGCAATCGCTGGCCTACTACTGGCAATCGGTGCGCGGGCACCTGCAGCTCATGCATGCGGCCGAGCCCATCGATGCGTGGCTGGCGCGCGGCGATACCTCGCAGGCGCTGCGCGACCGCCTCGCGCTGGCGCAGGAAGCCCGCCGCTTCGCCGTGGCCGAACTGGGCCTGCCCGACAACGCCAGCTACCGCCGCTATGCCGACCTGGGCCGCCGCGCTGCGGTGTGGAACGTGGTCGCCGCCAAGCCCTATTCGCTCACGCTGCACCGCTGGTGCTTTCCGATCACGGGGTGCATCGGCTACCGCGGCTATTTCAACGAGGCCGATGCCCGGGCCGAAGCCGCCCGACTGGCGGCCGAAGGGCTGGAGGTGGGCGTATACGGCGTGCCCGCCTATTCCACGCTCGGCTACATGAACTGGGCGGGTGGCGACCCGCTGCTCAACACCTTCATCGGCTGGCCCGAAGGCGAATTCGTGCGGCTGCTGTTCCATGAACTGGCGCACCAGGTGGTGTATGCGAACGGCGACACGCTGTTCAACGAGTCGTTCGCCACCGCCGTCGAGCGCCTGGGGGTGGAGCGCTGGCTGGCCGAGCGCGCCACGCCGCAGGCCCGCGCCGACTATGCGCACGGCGACGACCGCCGCAACGCGTTCCGGGCGCTCACGCGGGCCGCCCGCGAACGGCTGGCGGCCCTCTATGCCGCGCATGGGTCCGATGCGCCCGAAGGCACGGCGTCCGCCCCGCCAGATGCACAGGTCGAAACCCTGAAAAAAGACGCCATGCAGGCGTTTCGTGCCGATTACGCCGCGCTGCGCGCCCGCTGGATCGCCGAAGACGGCGCAACGCCCGCACAACTGGCCGGCTACGACCGCTGGGTGGCCGAGGCCAACAATGCCGCTTTCGGCGCGCAGGCAGCCTATGACGAATGGGTGCCGGCCTTCGAAGCCCTGTTCCAGCGCGAAGGCCGTGACTGGCCGCGCTTTTATGATGCGGTCAAACATCTCGCGGCACAGCTGCCAGAGCAACGCCAGGCCGCCATGCGCGCCCTGCTGCCCGCCAAGACTCCGGAGAAACCCATTGCCTGACATCCACATCCAACGTCCCCACCAGCTGGGTCTGCCAGAAGCCCGCAAGATCGCCGGCCTGTGGGCCCAGAAAGCCCAGGCCAAGTTCGAAATGGAATGCGCCTACGAAGAGGGCGCGGCCCAGGACACGCTGCGCTTTCAGCGCCCCGGCATCGAAGGCACACTGCAGGTGCATGCCGACCGGTTCGAACTGCAGGCGGAACTGGGCTTTCTGTTCGGCGCCTTCAAGGACCGCATCGCCGCCGAGATCGATGCGCAGTTCGACAAGCTGCTGAGCCGCCCGTCACCCACGGCGGCCTGAGCCTTTCAGAGCCGCCTGCGGCGTGGCCGCAGGGGTATTGGCCCGACGATGGCCTTGAGCATCGCTGCGCACAGCGGTGCGGGTGCACAGCACCTCGAAGGGGAATGCGGGAAGAACCAGCGATCAGAAACCGCAGGCCGCCGGGTGCACTGGCCCGTGTGGAGCCGATCAGCTCAGCGATTCGATGAGATCGATGTACTGCTGCTTGGCCGCGTCCGCCTGCGTGCCCTTGACCTTTTCCCACGCATCCCACTTGGCACGGCCGACCACGTCGGAAAAACTGGGCTTTTTCTCGGCGTTGTCACCGGCCGTGGCCTGCTTGTACAGCGCGTAGATCTTGAGCAGCGTCGGGTTGTCGGGGCGCTCGCTGAGGTTCTTGGACTGGGCGACGGCGGCTTCGAAGGCCGTGTTCAGATCGGACATGGAAAGGGTCTCCGTTGATGGTCGATCTGCCATCTTAGGGCCTCCCGCGTAGGCCGTGCCGTGGCGTCGCCTGCACGGTTCAAGCGGCTGGTATTGGTAAACGGGCGGGGTGGCGCAATAGTGCGCCGTCTCCTTTTAAGCCCCGCGCAAGAATCTCCGTGAGCGTTCAAAACGTTTCCCAGTCGTCATCCGCACTGGACTTGCGGGCAGGCTGTTGCGCTGGCTGGGCCGCTGCCACCGTGGGCTTGCCTTGCGGAGCAGGCTTGGCCTTCTCGGCCTGATGCGATGACGAGGATGCGGCGGACGCAGGCACGGCCGCGGCTTTTGGCACCGAGCCCATTCCCACCCGCTTTGCCGCCACGGCCGGCTTGGCTGGCGACGGGGAGGCGAAGCGTGGCGCAGGTGGTGCTGGCACTGGCTTGGGGCGGTCCAGGGCCGCAGCCCGCCCTGCTTGCAACATGCCGTCATCCTTCAGGTGAAACACTGCAGTGGCACGCACCAGTTCGTTGGCCTGGGCGCTCAGGCTGCTGGCGGCGGCGGCCATCTCTTCGACCAAGGCAGCGTTCTGTTGCGTGGACTGGTCCACGTGGGTGATGGCTTCACTGATCTGATCGACCCCACTGCTTTGCTCGGCGCTGGCGGCGCTGATCTCGCCCATCAGGTCGGTGGCGCGGCGAATCGATGCCACCACTTCGGCCATGGTGTGGCCGGCCTTGTCCACCAATGCACTGCCGCGTTCCACGCGGTCCACGCTGGCAGTGATGAGGCCCTTGATTTCCTTGGCGGCGTCTGCACTGCGCTGCGCCAAGCTGCGCACCTCGCTGGCGACCACGGCGAAGCCCCGGCCTTGCTCGCCCGCGCGCGCCGCTTCCACGGCGGCATTCAGCGCCAGGATGTTGGTCTGAAAGGCAATGCCGTCGATCACGCCGATGATCTCGCCGATCTTGCTGCTGCTGTCCTGAATGCCGCGCATGGTGTCGACCACCTCGGCCACGACCGCACCGCCTTGTTCGGCCACGGACGATGCCGTTTGCGCGAGTTCGTTGGCCATGCGTGCACTGTCGGCGTTTTGGCGCACGGTGGAACCGAGTTGCTCGGTCGACGCAGCCGTCTGCTGCAGCGCCGAGGCTTGGCGCTCGGTGCGAGCGGACAGGTCGTGATTGCCCGCATCGATCTCGCTGCTGGCGCCGGACACGCTCTCCGCGCTGGTTCGCACGGTCTGGACGACAGCGGCCAGCCGATCACTCATGCTGGCCATGGCGGCCATGATGCTGCTCGTATCGCCCGCTCGCACCGGAATGTGGGACGCGAGATCGCCCCCCGCCACGGCGTCCGCAACCCGCTTGAGTTCGGACGGATCGGCGCCGAGCTGCCGGACCACCGACCGCAGATAAAAGCTCAAGCCGGCCAGGCAGCCCACCACGATCAGCACGGCCAGCACGGCAACGTCTCGGGCGGTGGTGGCGTATTCCTTCACTTCATTGATGCGAAAAGAGAGCCGATCACCCTGGCGGTCCTTTTCCTGGCCGAGGGGCGCCAGCAGGCGATTGCGGGCAGGAATGGTCTGGTCCACCAGAAACGCGAAGGCTTCTTCCTTGCGCCCCGCCTGGATCAGCGCGAGATTCTGCTCGCCCACGGTCCAGAAGGCCGCCATGAGCGCGGGCAAGGGTGCATAGGCCTTGCGCCCCTCATCGGAGGTCATGCTGATGCCGAGTTCGTCGAGGGTCTTTTGCAGCAGGACGCGCTTTTCCGAGATGTCTGCCAGCGTTGTGCGCAGCTCTTCGGGGGAGCGGGCCAGAATCGAATGCCGCAGTTGCAGCGACACCCGCGTCACGTTCAGTTCGAGGGCTGCGATCCGCTGCAGTTGCGACACGTTGCTGGATCGCACCGCCTCCGCATCGGTGCTGAGCTGCCCCATCATGGTCCAGATCGCCACCGCCAGCGCAACGAGCAGTACCAAGATGCTCCCGTTGATGAGCATCAGCCGGCGTGCAAGCGCACCCCGTCCTTGTACAACCTCCATAGCGATCCCCTCTGCATTGGTTTTTCAACGGGTCCGCCGGACAGCAGGCCCTGCATGGCGCTGTGGATTGGCGCTCTGGGGAACCATTGTTCGCGTTATTGGCCAAAAATGCCAGCCCGGGTTGTCACGGACCGGGCCAGAGGGTGCGTGGACGCTTCAGGACGTGCCGGAAAGCCCGTCCACCGCCTGGAACATCGACTGCCGCGCCTGGCTCACCACCTGGCCCTTCCAGACATCGGTGTCGGTGTAGAACGCGGCCAGCATCTGCGTGCGGATCTGGGCCGCCAGTTCAGCGGGCGCCTCGGGGTGCAGGTTGAGCCAGTGCTCGGCACGCAGGGCCTGCATGACCTGCAGCACGGGCACGGTGCCGTATTCCATCGCAATGCCGGTGATCTCGGCCTGCGGGCATTCCTCGTACACGCTGTTCCACATCAGGCCCGTGAGAAAAGCGGAGGTCGACGAACCATCGTAGATCGACGTGACCGGCGTCGCGCCGCCACCCGCCCACCAGTCGCGCGCGCGCTGCACCGAGGCCGCATCGTCCCGCCCGGCATAGATGCGCTCGCCATGGCCGCTAGGCCCCAGGCCCGTGTGCAGGTCGATCCAGGCGATGCGCTGCGCGTGCTCGCCTTGCTCGCGCAGTACCTGGCGCAGCGTGCGGTTGCTCCAGGTGGGCGCCGTGCCGCCGAAGAACAGGCCGCCCGGAAATTCATGCTGGCCCCTGGTGATGGCAGCCTGCCAGGCAGCTTCGCCGCGGGTTTCGATGAAGCGCTGCACGGCCTCGCGGTTGTCGGCGGTGGGCGGCCACTGGTCGGGCAGGAGCAGCGGCTGGATCTCGCGGTAGGCCTCGTTCACCGGCAGGGGTCGGGTGAAATCATGGAAGTTGCGGTTCAGGTCGACGTTCTCGTGCGTGGCCCGGCGGATGTGCGAGAAGCCATACGGGTTGAGCCCGTGCACGTACAGCACCGCCACGCCCTGCTCGCGCGCCTTGGCTCGCCACGCCGCGTCATGCAGCGCGTAGACCTGCACGCCGCTGCCGCAGTAGCCTTCCACGCCATGACAGGCACTGGTCAGCAACAGCAGGTGCTTAGCGTTGGCAGGGCCATCACGCACCACGTCCATCGCGAGCGTCTCTCCGTCCCGCCCCTTGAGGGGATGCGTGTGCGACTCCACCAGCAGCCCGGCCTGCGCTGCGGCCTCCAGAAACTGGGTGCGGGCGCGCGCATAGCTGGGGGAAAACGCCGGGACGATATCGATCATGAAGATCTCCGTTCGAGAGGGGGGCCGATGGGCTGGAGGCAAAAAGGAAAGCGAAAACGCCCCGCCGTCGCCGGCAGGGCCAAGGGGTGCGCCAGGCACCGGATGCGGGAAAGAAACTCACGGCCTGCGCGCCAAAGCGCTGCAGGCGTGCATCGCCAGAAAAATCGGCCTGCCGGATCAGCCCGCCGGCCGCGACAGCCAGGTCTGCGCCAGCTGCACCCAGTAGGTCGCGCCGAGCGGAATCAGGTCGTCGTTGAAGTCATAGCTCGGGTTGTGCAGCGTGCAGGGCCCGCCGCCGTGGCCCATGGCGCGGTGGTCGCCGTCGCCGTTGGCGATGAAGCAGTAGGCGCCCGGCTTGGCCTGCAGCATGAAGGCGAAATCTTCGGCGCCCATGGTGGGCTCCTGCCGCACCACGTTGGCCTCGCCCACGATGCCGGCCATGACCTTGCGCGCGAACTCGGCTTCGTCCGGCGAATTGACGGTGGGCGGGTAATTGCGCACGAACTCGAACTCGCACGTGGCCTCGTGCGCGGCGCAGGTGTGCTCGGCCACCTGCCGCATGCGGCGCTCGATCATGTCGAGCACTTCGATGCTGAAGGTGCGCACCGTGCCCTGCAGCTCGCAGCTGTCGGGCACCACGTTGGTGGCCTCGCCGGTGTGGATCATGGTGACCGAGATCACGCCTGCGTCCACCGGCTTCTTGTTGCGGCTGATGATGTTCTGGAAGGCCTGCACCATCAGGCACGCCACCGGCACGGGATCGGTGCCCATGTGCGGCATGGCGGCGTGGCTGCCCTTGCCGCGAATGACGATCTTGAACTCGTTGCTGGAGGCCATCACCGGGCCGGGGCTCACGGCGAACTGGCCAGCCTTCATGCCGGGCCAGTTGTGCATGCCGAACACGGCCTGCATGGGGAACTGCTCGAAGAGGCCGTCTTCGATCATCACGCGGGCACCGCCGCCGCCTTCTTCGGCCGGCTGGAAGATCAGGTACACGGTGCCGTCGAAGTCGCGGTGCTTGGCGAAGTGCTGGGCCGCGGCCAGCAGCATGGCCGTGTGCCCGTCATGGCCGCAGGCGTGCATCTTGCCGGGGTGCGTGCTGGCATGCGCGAAGGTGTTGAACTCGGTGATCGGCAGCGCGTCGATGTCGGCGCGCAGCCCGATGGCACGGCCAGAGGCCCCGCCGTCGCGCCCGTGCACGATGCCGACCACGCCGGTCTTGCCCAGGCCGCGGTGGATGGGGATGCCCCATTCGGTGAGTTTGCCGGCCACCACGTCAGCGGTGCGCACTTCTTCGAAGCACAGTTCGGGATGGGCATGGATGTCGCGGCGCACGGAGGCGATCGAGGCCGCTTCGGTCACGATGGAATCGATGAGTTTCATAATGTCTGTCTGTTCCTTGCGATCTCACAGTCTAGCCCCGGTGCACAAAGCCCGACAACCGGGATTGGAAACTCCACCCATGATCTCCGACCACGCCCTCTCGCTCGCCCAAACCCTGGTCCGCATGAACACGGTCAGCCACAACCCCAACCTGGCGCTGATCGACTTCGTCCAGCAGGAGCTGGTCCGCCTCGGGGTGAAGTGCCGGGTGACCCACAACGCAAGCAAGACCAAGGCCAACCTGTTCGCGACGCTGGGCGAAGGCAAGCCTGCCGGCGTCATCCTGTCTGGCCACACCGACACCGTGCCGTGGGACGGGCAGGACTGGACCTTCGATCCGCTGGGCGCCACCGTGCAGGACGGGCGCCTGTACGGGCGGGGCAGCGCTGACATGAAGGCGTTCATCGCCATCGCGCTGGCCCACGCCGAAGCCTTCCTCAATAGCGATGCCCCCTTCGCCATTCACTATGCCTTCAGCTATGACGAAGAGGTGGGCTGCTTCGGCGTGAAAGAACTCATCGCCGACATGAAGGACGCCGGCATCCGCCCGCTGGCCTGCATCGTGGGCGAACCCACCAGCATGGTGCCCGCCATCGCGCACAAGGGCGTGTACCGCTACAAGTGCTGCGTCCGCGGCAAGGAGGCGCACTCCTCGCTCACACCGCATTCGGTGAACGCCATCGAGATGGCGGCCCGCGTGGTGGGTCGCGTGCGCGACATGGCCGAGGGCTTCGAGCGGGACGAGCCCCGCTTCGAAGGCTTCGACGTGCCGTTTTCGACCGCGAGCGTGGGCCAGTTCCACGGCGGCATCGCCGACAACGTGGTGCCGCGCGACGCCGAGTTCCGCTACGAATTCCGCGACCTGCCCACGGCCGACGCCGCGCGCATGCAGGCCGAGGTGCGCGACTATGCCAAGTCGCTTGAACCCGCCATGCAGAAGGTCGCGCCGAACACCGGCATCACGTTCGAGACGATCTGCGAAATCCCGAGCTTTCTCGGCAACCAGGACGACCCCGTCACGCGGCTCGCGCAGCGCCTGGCGGGCGAGCAGGGCACCACGCTGGTGGCCTTCGGTACCGAAGCAGGGCTGTTCAAGAACGCCGGCATTCCCACCGTCGTGTGCGGGCCGGGCAGCATCCAGCAGGCGCACCAGCCGGATGAATATGTCTCGCTGGACCAGCTGGCCCGCTGCGAGGCCTTCATGCAGGGGCTGGCGGCGACGCGCCAGCTTTAAGCAGCAGCAGCGCGCCGGGTCAGACGCGCACGCGGCCGTCGCCGGTCAACATCGACATTTCCACGAACCGCGAAGCGGCATGGTTGCCGGGGCCGAACGCCACCTGGAAACCCGAGATCTGGTGCGAGCCAAGGCCCTCCAATGCCGACACCAGCGATTCGCGCGTGGGCCGGGCGCCGGCCTGGCGCAGCCCCTCGGCGAACACGCGCGCGGCCACGTAGCCTTCCAGGCTGGAATAGTTGGCCTGCACCTTGTTGCCGCTCTTCTTGATGGCTTCCTGGAACTCCCGCGTGAGCGGGCGTGCGGACTGGTAGGGCGAAGGCATCACCTGCGACACCACCACGCCCGCGCCATCAGCCTTCAGCTCGTCCATGAGCGCCTGCGTTCCCACGAACGACAGGTTGTAGAACGTGCCGCCGTAGCCGGCCTTGCGCGCGGCGCGCACGAAAGCGGCGCTGGCGGCATAGGTGCCAACCTGCACGATTGCTTCGGGCTTGGCCGCGATCAGCGTGCGCACGGCCGCAGTCACATCCACCGAATTGCGTTCCACCGTGGCCTGGGCCACCGGCGCAAGCTTGTGGGTGCCCAGGGCCAGCACGGTGCCTTCCAGGCCCGCCTTGCCGAAGGCATCGTTTTGGTAGAACACGCCGATCCTGCTCAACCCCAGAAGGGCGAGCTTGTTCACGATGGCGGCCGTCTCGTCGTTGTACGAGGCCCGCACGTGGAACACCAGCTTGTTCACGGGCTGGCGCAGCGCCTCGGCACCCGTGAACGGAGCGAAGAACGGCACTTTCGCCTGCGTCAGCAGCGGCAGCGCCGCCAGGCTGGTGGGCGTGCCCACGTAGCCGAAAAGCGCGAACACATCGTCGGCGATGAACTTGCGTGTGTTGGCGGCGCAACGGTCGGGCTCGTAGCCATCGTCCATCGTGCGCAATTCCACGGTGCGCCGGCCCGAGCCGGCCTGGGCATTCCATTGCTCGAAATACAGCTGCGCACCCTGGTGGAATTGCACCCCGAGTTGCGCGGAGGGCCCGCTGAACGGTGCGGATTGGCCCAGAACCAGGGGAGTGTCTGCCTGCGCGCGCGCCAGCCCGAAACCGCCGAGCGCTACAGCGCCCAGCCCGATGGAAAAACGTCGGCGCCCCAACGCAAGTTGCTTCATGGTGAAATCCCCTCTTCGATCCAAAAACGTCGATGTCTCGCGGGATTACCACCCCCGCCATCGCGGCTGCGGCGAGTGTAAGTTAGTAGAAACCCTATGTCCACGACTGAAAACATCCCCCATTCCGAGCCGGTCCAGCAAGTTCGGGGGGCTTGTCCCCACGATTGCCCGGACACTTGCGCCCTGCTGACCACCGTGGACAAGGGCGTCGCCACGCGGGTGCAGGGCAATCCCGCGCATGGACACACCGGCGGCGTGCTGTGCGCCAAGGTGTCGCGCTACGCCGAACGCACCAACCACCCGGAGCGCCTGCTCCAGCCGCTCAAGCGGGTCGGGCCCAAGGGCCCAGGGGCGCAGTTCGTGCCCGTGGGCTGGGACGAAGCGCTGGCCGACATCGCTGCGCGCCTGGGCGGTATCGCAGCACGCGATCCGCAGGCCATCCTCCCCTACAGCTACGCAGGCACCATGGGCCTGGTGCAGGGCGAAAGCATGGACCGGCGCTTTTTCAACCGCCTGGGCGCATCGCACCTGGGCCGCACGATCTGCTCCACGGCCGGCGGCGAGGGCCTCAACTACACGCTGGGCGGCAAGCTGGGCATGAAGGTGGAGTTCTTCACCGAGTCGCGCCTCATCATCATCTGGGGCAGCAACTCCATCGGCAGCAACCTGCACTTCTGGCGCTATGCGCAGCAGGCCAAGCGCGACGGCGCCCGGCTGGTGTGCATCGACCCGCGCAAGACCGAGACCGCTGAAAAGTGCCACGAGCACCTGCAGCTGCGCCCCGGCACCGATGCGGCGCTGGCCCTGGCGCTCATGCACGAACTGATCGCGAACGACTGGCTCGACCACGACTACATCGCGCAATACACCGTGGGCTGGGACGCGCTGCGCGAAAGCGCCCTGCAGTGGCCTCCCGAGCGCGCGGCCGAGGTGTGCGGCCTGCCCGTGGAGCAGATCCGCCAGCTGGCGCGCGAGTACGGCACCACGCGGCCTGCCGCCATCCGGCTGAACTACGGCATGCAGCGCGTGCGCGGCGGCGGCAACGCCACGCGCGCCGTGGCGTGCCTGCCTGCGCTCACCGGCGCTTGGCGGCACCGCGCGGGCGGGCTGCTGCTGTCCAGCTCCGGCCACTACCCCGTGCAGCGCGCCGTGCTGCAGCGCCCCGACCTGCACACCGGCCCGGCGCCGCGCACCATCAACATGGTGACCATCGGCGACGACCTGCTGCGTGAATCCTCGGCCGCTTTCGGCCCGAAGGTCGAAGCGCTCGTGGTCTACAACAGCAACCCGGTGGCCGTGGCGCCCGACTCCGCGCAAGTGGCCAAGGGCTTCGCACGGGATGATCTTTTCACCGTGGTGCTGGAGCACTTTCGCACCGACACGGCCGACTACGCCGACTATCTGCTGCCCGCCACCACCCAGCTAGAACACTGGGACGTGCACCTGTCCTACGGCCACACCGACGTGCTGCTCAATCGCCCAGCCATCGAACCGATGGGCGAAGCGCGCTCCAACACACGCATCTTTCGCGACCTGGCCGCGCACATGGGCTACACCGACGCCTGCTTTGCCGACAGCGACGAAGCCCTGTGCCGGCAGGCCTTCGGCGACCGGATCGACTTCGCCCAGCTGTTGGAAATCGGCTTCGCCCCCCTGCCCCTGCCCGACGCGCCGTTTGCCGAAGGCGGCTTTCACACGCCGTCGGGCAAGTGCGAGTTCTACAGCGAACGCCTGGCGGCGCAAGGGCTCGCGCCCGTGCCCGAGCACGTGCCCAACCATGAACTGCCGCAGCCCGGCGGCCGCTACCCGCTGGCCATGATCTCGCCGCCCGCGCGCAACTTCCTCAACTCCACCTTCGTGAACGTGCAGAGCCTGCGCAACATCGAAACGCAGCCGGTTCTGGAGATCCACCCCGACGACGCCGCTCCGCGCGGCATCGCAGACGGCAGCCTGGTGCGCGTGTTCAACGACCGCGGCAGCTACGAATGCCACGCCGCCGTGAACGACCGCGCCCGCCCCGGCGTGGTCAACGGCCTGGGCATCTGGTGGCGCAAGTTCGGCGTCAACGGCACCAACGTGAACGAGCTGACCAGCCAGGCGCTGACCGACATCGGCGGTGCGCCGACGTTCTATGACTGCGTGGTGGAAGTGGCGGCACTGCCCGCGCAGGCAACGGCAGCCAGCGCTGTGCCCGAGGCCTGATGGCCCGCGCAGATTTTCTGCGCCACCCCCCTCTTGAAAACCCGAAGCCCGCTGCTAGTTCATGAACCGGAAGCGCCGGAGCTTCGCCGGCGTTCCGTTCTTTCCATCAACGACACGTCATCCATGGAGGTTTCGCCATGTACCGATCCCTGTTTCCGCGCGACATGTTCGCCGAGATGGATCGCCTGCAGCGCGAGATGCAGCAGGCCTTCGATCTGTCGCCCACCATTCGCGGTTTCGCCCGCAACGGGTTTCCTGCCCTGAACGTCGGCGGGACGCCCCAGTCCATCGAGGTCTATGCGTTCGCCCCGGGCGTCGATCCGGCCACGCTGGAAGTACACCTGGAGCGCGGCCTGCTGAGCATTGCCGGCGAGCGCAAGAGCGCTATCGGCGAGGCCGATGCCAAGGCCACGGCGCACATCAACGAGCGCTTCGATGGCAAGTTCCGCCGCGTGATCACGCTGCCCGACGATGCCGATCCGGACGCCGTCAACGCCCAGTTGCGGGACGGCGTGCTGCGCATCACCGTGCAGCGCCGGGCCTCGGCACAGCCGCGGCGCATCACGATCCAGTAACCCGGAGGTTTCCGAAGACGACAGGAGAGACAGCCATGCGCAACGATATCCAGACTTCGAACAACAACACCAACAGCAGCAACCCCACTGGCAGTGCCCAGCCCGATACCACCCGCCGCAACGGCTCCGCGGCGCAGGACCGCTCGCGCTATGCCGACGCCGCGCTCACGCCGCCGGTCGATGTGATCGAGGACTCGGGCGGCATCACGCTATATGCGGACCTGCCGGGCGTGAGCCGCGACAAGCTCAATCTGCAGGTCGAGTCGGAGACGCTGACGATCGAGGCCGAATCCGACCTGGCCGTGCCCGAGGGCCTGACCTCCAGCCACACGGAAGTGGGCCTGGGGCGGTTCCGCCGGGTGTTCACCCTGAGCAAGGAACTGGACACCGAACGGGTGTCGGCCGAGCTGGCGAACGGGGTGCTGAAGCTGCGCATTCCGAAGGCGCAGCACGCACAGCCGCGGCGCATCGAGGTGCAGATGGCGTAACGGCTTGCGGAGCCGCCAGGGATCAGCGCACCGGCATTGCTATTATTTATATAGCAGCACTCCCTAGTGAATATTGCGCTGGAGCCCTTTTTTACTCAAAGTCGGCTCGCACAAAAGGATTGCCCCCGCCTCAGCATCGCGGCCCCTGCAGCTAATACGACTGCAGGGGCCGCGATGCGCTGAGCCCAGTTGAGCGCTGTCGGGCTCACCCTGCGGCAGAGGGCGATGCGGCGACGCTCTGCGCATCCAGCGCCAGGTAGTGGTGCACCACGGGACGGCCCGGGCCGACGTGGTAGCGCAGCGCCTCGGCCTGCAGATCGGCATCGGCCTTGGAAACACGGCCGTGCTGGCGCAGGTGCTCGGCCCACGATTCGACCAGGAACCACTCGATCACGCGGCCCGGCTCGGCCGTGTGCTCGGCCACGCCCCAGGCGTAGGCGCCGTCGCGGCGGCGTTCGCGCGCCACGTGCTGCATGGCCTGCAGGAAGGCGGGCAGGTCGGGCTGGCGGATCTGGTATTCGATCTGCACCATGACCGGGCCGCGATCGTGCGCGACGGGCTCGGCCAGCAAAGGCTCGGGCCAGTGGTTGGAGGGCTGCAGGTCGGCTTCGCCGGTGGGCAGCTTCACGCGGTGAAAGAGCACGGCCGCCAGCACCAGCCCGCCCGCACCGACCAGCAGCGTGAGCGGCAGGCCCGCCTGCCCTGCCACCAGGCCCCACCCCAGGCTGCCGGCGGCCATGGCGCCGTTGAACACCATGAGGTAGATCGCCAGGCCGCGGCCACGCACCCAGTTGGGCAGCACGGCCTGGGCCACGCCGTTGAGCGTGGTGAGCGCAATGATCCACCCCAGGCCCAGCACCAGCATGAGCGCCACGGCGGCCTCGCGCGGTGGCGCCAGGGTGAGCACGGCCATCACGCCGGCAGTGAGCAGCGAGGCCAGCAGCACCAGCCCGTCGGCATCGAGCCGCTTGCGCAGGCGGGGCAGCAGCACGGCACCCAGGATGGCACCGGCCCCGACGGCCCCCAGCAGCACGCCGTAAAAGCCTGCCGTGCCGCCCAGCATGCGCCGCGCCACCAGCGGCAGCAGCGCCCAGACCGAACTGGCGAAGAGAAAGAACACCGCCGCGCGCAGCAGCACCACATGAAGTTCGTGGCTGGCGCGGGCGTAGCGCAGGCCGGCGCGGAAGGCGCCGAAGAACTGCTCGTTCAGTCCCGTCGATTCGGCCTTGGGGCGCTTCCACCACAGCAGCGCGGCGATCACGAAGACATAGCTCAGCACGTCCAGGCCATAGGCCGCCGCCGCGCCGAAGCTGGCCAGCAGCAGGCCGCCGGCCGCGGGGCCGATGGCGCGGGCGATGTTGATGCCCAGCGAGTTGAGCGCCACGGCGCTCTTCAGCTCGCTGCGGGGCACCAGCTCGGGCACGATGGACTGCCACGTGGGGCCCATGAGCGCCGCGCCGATGCCGCCCACGAACGTGAGCGCGATGAGCGATTCGACGGTGAGCGTGTTCGTGCGGGCCATTACCAGCAGCGTGCCGCTCACGCCGGCCAGCAGGATCTGCACGGCGATCAGAAAGCGCCGGCGATCGAGGATGTCCGACAGCACGCCCGCCGGAATCGCGAGCAGAAAGATCGGCAGCGTCGCCGCCGTCTGCACCAGCGCCACGGCGGTGGGGCTGGTGGACAGCTCGGTCACCATCCACGAGCTGGCCACGTCGCGCATGAAGCTGCCGATGTTGCCCATCACGGTGGCGGCCCACAGCACGGCGAACAGCGGCAGGCGCAGCGGCGCGAAGCTGCCCGAGGGCGTGGCGGGTGTGGAGGCCGTGGCTACGGCCGCGCCGGGAGTGGCCGGCGCCGAAGAAGAATGTGGGTGATCGTCATGCGCCATGGTGGCCTCCCAGGTCGTGCCAGGCGACGAGCAGCATGCCGCCCACCAGGCCCCAATGTTCGAAGAATGCGTTGGCGCTGCGCTGCCGCTCGGCGGGCGCCGCCTGCCAGAAACGGTCGGCCAGGAACGCCGCCAGCACGGTGAAGCCCGCGAGCGCCAAGGCGCCCAGCCAGCGGTACCAGCCCGAGACGATCAGCAGCGAGGCGCCCAGTTGCAGCGCGATGATTGCGGCCGCCACGGGCGCGGCGGGCGCCAGGCCGAAGCCCCGCATCTCGGCCACCGCGCCGGCGAAGTTCCGCGCCTTGTCGAAGCCGCCTTGCAGGTAAGCGGCGCACAGGCACAGCAGCGCGAGCGACTGCACCCAGGGCGCCGTGAAGGCGGTGCGCAGCGCGTTCATGGAGTCCGCCACAGTCACACCGCCCAGCAGGCGCAGCCCAGAGCGCCCCAGAAGCCCTTCAGGTCGGCGATGGGCAATTGGCTGCTCCAGGCCGTGGCGTGCTGGTGGCCGTGCACGTTGCAGTCGTTGGCGCAGGCGCACGCCGCGGCGGCGCGGCGCATAACGGCCTGCAGCGGCGCACCCTCCTGCGCGCCCCAGCCGGCATAGCCGCCGAACGTGCGCACGGGCGACCAGTCGGGCATGGCGGGCGGTGGCGCCGCATCGTCGAAACGGGCGAATTCGCCCACGCCGTAGACCACCTTGCCGCCCACCACCGTCAGCAGCGCCGTGGTGTCGGCGATGTCGGATTCAGGGCAGCCGAAGAAGTCGCGGTCGGGCACGGTCAGGTCGGCCAGTTGCCCGGCCTGGATGCGGCCCTTCTTGCCTTCTTCGTTGCTGAACCAGGTGACGTTCTCGGTCCACAGGCGCAGCGCGGCCTCGCGGGTCAGGCAGTTGCGCTGCGGCGTGATCTGCAGGCCGCCCACGGTCTTGCCGGTGATGAGCCACGACAGCGACACCCACGGGTTGTAGCTGGCGACGCGGGTGGCATCGGTGCCGGCGGAAACCTTCACGCCCTTTTCCAGCATGCGCTTGACGGGGGGCGTGGCCTCGGCCGCGCCGGCGCCGTAGCGCTCGACGAAATACTCGCCCTGGTAGGCCATGCGGTGCTGCACGGCCACGCCGCCGCCCAAAGCGGCGATGCGGTCGATGGATTTTTCGGAGATGGTTTCAGCGTGGTCGAAGAACCAGTTCAGGCCGGCCAGGGGCGTGTCGCGGTTAACCTTCTCGAACACGTCGAGCGCACGGTCGATGGTCTCGTCGTACGTGGCATGCATGCGCCAGGGCCAGCGGTTCTGCGCCAGGATGCGGACCACGCCTTCCAGGTCGTCTTCCATCTCGGGCGCCATGTCGGGGCGCGGCTGGCGGAAATCTTCGAAGTCGGCCGCCGAGAACACCAGCATCTCGCCCGCGCCGTTGTGGCGGAAGTAATCGGTGCCCTGCTTGTATTGCGACGTGGCCGTCCAGTTCAGGAAGTCTTCCTTTTCCTGCTTGGGCTTTTGCGTGAACAGGTTGTAGGCCAAGCGAATGGTGAGCTGGTCGGCATCGGCCAGTTCCTGGATCACCTGGTAGTCGTCGGGGTAGCTTTGAAAGCCGCCGCCCGCGTCGATGGCGCCCGTCACGCCCAGGCGGTTCAGCTCGCGCATGAAGTGGCGCGTGGAGTTGACCTGGTACTCGTGCGGCAGCTTGGGCCCCTTTGCCAGCGTGGCGTAGAGGATGGCGGCATTGGGCTTGGCCAGCAGCAGGCCGGTGGGATTGCCGACGCTGTCGCGCACGATCTCACCGCCGGGCGGCGCGGGCGTGTCGCGGCCGTAGCCCACGGCGCGCAGCGCGGCGGCGTTGAGCAGCGCCCGGTCGTACAGGTGCAGGATGAACACCGGCGTGTCGGGCGCCACGGCGTTCAGCTCGGCGATGGTGGGCAGGCGCTTTTCAGCGAACTGGTGCTCGGTGAAGCCGCCCACCACGCGCACCCACTGCGGCGCGGGCGTGATGGCGACCTGGCGCTTGAGCATGCCCATCGCATCGGCCAGGCTCTTCACGCCGTCCCAGCGCAGTTCCATGTTGAAGTTGAGCCCGCCGCGAATGATGTGCAGGTGGTTGTCGATCAGCCCTGGCAGCGCAGCGCGGCCGCCCAGGTCGATCACCCGCGTGCCCGGCCCTGCCAGCGCCAGCACCTCGCGGTCGGTGCCGACCTGGGTGAAGCGCCCGTTGGCGACGGCCACGGCGCTGGCCGTGGGGTTGGCACGGTCCAGCGTGGTGAAGCGGCCGTTGTGCAGGATCAGGTCGGGGGTGGTGGGCTGGGTCATGGAAGAGGCCTTCGGGTCAGGGGTTCCGCCGGAACGAAGAAAAAGGGAATGTTTTACAACGCAAGAAAGGTGCAAGGGCCTGCCGCGCCGCCCTGCACCCCTTCTTTTTCTACTTACCCTTCATGGGCGTTGAACATGCTTTTCGCGTAGGTGATGCCCAGGCCGTAGCCGCCGCCGAACTTCTTGGCGATGCCGGTCGTCATGTCGTAGGTGTCACCGCGGGCCCAGTCGCGCTGCAGCTCCAGCAGGTATTGCAGCGACGTGATGGGGCGGGCGCCGGCCTGCACCATGCGCTCCATGGCGCGGTTGTGCGCTTCGGCGGAAATGTCGCCACTGGCGTCGGCGATCACGTACACCTCGAAGCCCTGGTCGATGGCCGACAGCGCTGGCCCGACGATGCAAACGCTGGTCCACAGGCCCGCCAGCACGATGCGCGGCTTGCCGATCTCGTTGATGCGGCGGATCACGGCCTCGTCTTCCCAGGTGTTCATCGACGTGCGGTCCAGCAGCGCCTGGCCGGGAAACGGTGCGGTCACCTCGTCGAACATCGGACCGCTGAAGCTCTTTTCCGCCACCGTGGTCAGGATGGTCGAGACCCCGAAGCCGGCCGCCGCGCTGGCCACCAGGCCGGCGTTGGAGCGCAGCGTGATCGCATCGATGGAGTGCGTGGCGAAGGCCATCTGCGACTGAAAGTCGATCATCACCAGCGTGTGGTCCTGCGGGTTGAGCAGCGTGGCGCCAGGGGTGGCGGTGGCGACAGGCTTGGCGGCGGCGTTGGTGCTGGTGTGGATGGCGGTCATGGCAAAACTCCTGGATGAATGAAGAGGAAGAGACAACAAAAAATGGGAAGCGGAATCGGAAGACGAAGGGCCGTGCGGAGGCTGCGGCGGGGCGGCGGTGTTGCCGCCCCTCACCGATCAATGCGGCATCACGGGCAGTTCGTTGGGGCGCAGGTCGAACACCAGCACTTCGGCGTCGTCGCCGTTGGCAAAGCGCAGAGCGCCAGCGTCGCGGATGCGGGCGCCGTCGCCTTCGTCCAGCAGTTCGCCGTTCACTTCCACGCTGCCGCGGGCCACGTGCACATACACGTTGCGGCCGGGGCCCACGTCGAGTTCGGCGGTTTCGTTGCCGTCGAACAGGCCGGCATAGACCCGGGCGTCCTGGTGCACGGCCAAAGAGCCGTCGGTGCCTTCTGGCGAGATGATCTGGCGCAGCCGGCCGCGCTTTTCAGCCTCGCTGAAATGCACCTGCTGGTAGCGGGGCGCGGCGCCGATCACGCCGGGCACGATCCAGATCTGCAGGAAGTGCACGGGCTCGTCGGCCGAGTGGTTGAACTCGCTGTGGCGCACGCCGGTGCCGGCGCTCATCATCTGCACGTCGCCAGGGCGGATGACCGAGCCGGTGCCCATCGAGTCCTTGTGCTCCAGCGCGCCTTCCAGCACGTAGGAGAAGATTTCCATGTCGCGGTGGGGGTGAGCGCCGAAGCCCTTGCCCGGAGCCACACGGTCGTCGTTGATGACCAGCAGGTCCGAGAAACCCTGCTGCTTGGCATCGCGGTAGTGACCGAACGAGAAGGTGTGGTGCGAATGCAGCCAGCCGTGGTTGGCGTTGCCGCGTTGGTGGGCTTTGCGAATGTCGAGCATGGTGCGTTTCCTTTCGGTGTCTTCGATGAAATTCACACTGTGGGCATCTCGCCGAAATCGCCTTGATTTCATTGGGCTTCAGTGCTGCGGTGAAGAAAGTATCTCGCGGCAGGCAGGGTCGCAGGTTGAAAGGTTTCACCATTCATCATCGATAATTTCGATGATTCAATTCCTCGCCTGCAAGCCATGCTGAAACTCACCCTTGAAGCCATCGAATTGGTGGACGCCATCGCCCGCCACGGCTCCTTCGCCGGCGCCTCCGAGCGGCTGCACAAGGTGCCCTCCACCATCTCGTACGCCATCGGCAAGCTGGAAGAGCAACTGGGCATCGCCCTCTTCACGCGCAACGGCCCGCGCGTGGCGCTCACGCCCGCGGGGCAGGAAATGCTGAAGGAAGGCCGCTGGCTGCTCACCGCCGCGCACCAGCTGGAATCGCGCATGCGGCAGATCGCCACGGGGTTCGAATCGGAGTTGCGGCTGGTGCACGACTCGCTCATCCCCACGAGCGCGTTCAACCAGGACATCTGCGCCTTCGAAGACCTGCACTGCGGCACGCGCCTGCGTATCGGCTGCGAGGCGCTCACCGGAACGTGGGAAGCACTGCGGGACGGCCGCGCCGACATCGTGGTGGCGGCGGGCGAAGGGCCGGCCGGCGGCGGCTACAAGGCAGTGGCCGTGGGGAGCCTGGCCTTCGTGTTCTGCGTGACCGCCACGCACCCGCTGGCGCAGCTGCAGCGCCCGCTGACCCGGGCCGACCTGCTGGACCACACGGCCGTGGTCGTGGGCGACGGCGCGCGGTCGCTCACCGACCGCACGGTGGGGCTGCAATCGGGCCAGCGCCGCATCACCGTGCCCTCCATGCAGGCCAAGATCGCCTGCCAGGCCGCGGGCCTGGGCCACGGCTTTCTGCCGCGCGCGTGCATTCGCGTGGAACTGGAGACAGGGGTGCTGGTGGAGCTGCCGGTGGAGGAACCGCGCCCCGACGAAACCTTCTGGCTCGCCTGGAAGCCCGAGCACATGGGCGAGGCGCTCAAGTGGTGGCGCCAGCGGCTGGACCGGCCGCTGTTGCCGGGCATCCTGCCGCAGTGAGGGAGGGGGGATAGCCCCGGTCGGCGCGGCAATTGCTATTTAATCAATAGCAATACACCCTAGAAGAATATGCGCTGGAGGCCGTTTTGACCTAAAACCCCTCCAGCATCCAAACGTTCGAGCGCCCGTTCAGTCCAGCAGCTTCAGCAGCGCATGCGCCGCAGGCTCGGACGACGCGGGGTTCTGCCCCGTCACCAGCAGGCCGTCGGTCAGCACGAACGGCGCCCAGTCGGGGCCCTTGGCGTATTGGCCGCCGCGCTCCTTGAGCATGTCTTCCACCAGGAAAGGCACGATCTTGGTGAGCTGCACGCCCTCTTCCTCGGTGTTGGTGAAGCCGGTCACCTTGCGGCCCTGCACCAGCGGCAGGCCGCCCACCGTCTTGGTGTGGCGCAGCACGCCGGGGGCGTGGCACACCAGCGCCAGGGGCTTGCGGTCGGCGAAGGTGTTTTCGATCAGCGCGATCGATTGGGCATCTTCCGCCAGGTCCCACAGCGGGCCGTGGCCGCCGGGGTAGAACACGGCGTCGAAGTCATCCGGGTTCATGCCGGACAGCGGCAGCGTGCTGGCCAGGTGCTTTTGCGCATCGGTATCGGCCTTGAAGCGGCGCGTGGCATCGGTCTGCGCATCGGGCTCGTCGCTCTTGGGGTCCAGGGGCGGCTGGCCGCCCTTGGGCGAAGCCAGCGTGATCTCGGCGCCCGCATCCTTGAACACGTAGTAGGGCGCGGCGAACTCTTCGAGCCAGAAGCCCGTCTTCTTGCCGGTGTCGCCCAGCTGGTCGTGGGAGGTGAGGACCATCAGGATTTTCTTTGCCATGGCTGTGCTTTCGTAAAGGGGTCGGACGACGAATGGGAATGGGAGGGGTAGCGCTGACACGATCGCCAGCCCGCAGTGGAGGCAGTTGGGGACGGCGCGCGCAAAAGGAAGAGACGCACCCTGCGAAAGAGGTGACGGAACGTCTCCGCCCCCAACTCACAGCGCGCCGCGCCGCGCCGGGCCACGCGGCCTTACAGCGCGGCTTCCAGCACGCGGCGGCTGACCTCGGGCGTGATGTCGCGGTGCTCGCCCAGCTTCACCATGCCGTGCGCCTCCAGCTGCGCCACCAGCGTGTTCACGCTCTCCGCTCCCACGCCGTAGGCCGACAGGCGGGTAGGAATGCCCATGCGCTCGAAGAAATCGCGGGTTGCGGCAATGGTGGCGTCGATGCGCTCGTCCTCAGAGCCAGTGCGAATGCCCCACACCCGCTCGCCGTACTGCAGCAGCTTGGCACGCTTGGGGCCGCGCTGTGCATCGAGCAGCGAAGGCAGCACCACGGCCAGCGTGCGCGCATGGTCGATGCCATGCAGCGCGGTGAGTTCGTGGCCGATCATGTGAGTGGCCCAGTCCTGCGGCACGCCGGCGCCGATCAGGCCGTTGAGCGCGAGTGTGGCCGTCCACATCAGGTTGGCGCGGTCTTCATACACCGGCTCGGGTGCGGCCAGGATGCGCGGGCCCACTTCGATCAGCGTCTGCAGAATGCCTTCGGCGAAGCGGTCCTGCACTGCGCCGTCCACGGGGTAGGTCAGGTACTGCTCTACCGTGTGCACGAAGGCGTCGACCACGCCGTTGGCCAGCTGCTGCGTCGGCAAGGTGTAGGTCTTGGTGGGGTCGAGCACCGAGAACACCGGATAGGTGTGCGCGCTGCCGAATGCCAGCTTGGCGCCCTTGGCGCGGTGCGTGATCACGCCGCCGTTGTTCATCTCGGAACCCGTGGCGGGCAAGGTGAGCACGGAGCCGAACGGCAGCGCGCGGGCGATGTTGGCGCCGCGCTTTTCCAGAATGGCCCACGGGTCGCCCGCTTCGAACGGCACGGCCGCGGCGATGAACTTGACCGCATCGATCACCGAACCGCCACCCACCGCGAGCAGAAAGTCGAAACCGCCTTCACGGATCTGCGCCACGGCATTCATCGACGTCTCGTAGCTCGGATTGGGCTCGATGCCCGCGAACGTCGCATGCTGGCGATCGCCCAGCGCCGCCCGCACCTCGGCCAGCGTGCCGGTCTTTTCGGCGCTGGCGCCACCGACCAGGATCAGCACCTTGGCCTGCGCCGGCACCAGCCGGTCCAGGTCGGCGATGCGGCCTTTGCCGAAGGCGATGTGGGTGGGGTTGTGGAAGTCGAAGTTCAGCATGGGGCTTTCCTTGAAGGTTTTATGAGGCAGCGCTGCGCGGTTGCCTGAACGCAGGCATACGGCTGAGTTGGGGACGAGTGCCAGTTTCTAAAGGCTCGCCCCGAATACAGGGTCCGGCAGACGCCCGGCCGGCAGCGACCCGACGCTAGGGAGCCGCTCGCTTGAAGGGAGCCACCCGAACGGAAATGCCCGCGCGCTGGCACTGATGGATGATCCGGTCCACCCAGGCCCGGTGCACGAGGAAAGTGCTCCCGCCCACTTGGTCCTGCGTGGCGACCACGTCGGTCTTCAAATTGACCGGGTTGGAATGGACAAGCCCTGCACCTTCGCTGGCGGGATCGTCCCGTGGCCCGCCGGGCAAGTTGGTGTAGGTGTAGATCCGGGCGCCCGTGGTCCACACCATCCAGATCGTGTCCTGCTCCTGCGGTTGTACCGCGTCGGCGGGCATTCGCTCCTGCACGAAGCAAAACCGGTTGGCGCGCTGGTTCTTGTGCTGCTTTCCCAGAAACGCCTTGAGGGTGTCCGTAGACGCGATGTGGTCGGCCTCAGGCTTTGAAAAAGCCGGGTCAACAGTGGCCGGCGAAGGACGCGGGGCCGAAACCTGGACCTGGGCGGTAGCGCCCAGGCTGACCAGGAGCAGCGCGATGGCGAAAACCTGTCGTCTTGCGCTGGGTCGGGCCATGCACGACACGGCGCCGGGAGCCCACTGCGATGGAGATTGCATGGGAATCTGTCGAGGAAATCAGGCTTTTCAGTTTAAAGCCGACAGCCGCCACACAGCCGGCCGCGAAAAAAGGGCTGCCGACGCCGATCTCCGGCGGTGACAGCCCTTTGCGGCGGATGCGGGGCCATCGGAGCCCCGGCAAAGAAAGGTCAATCCAGCTTTACGCCCGCCGTCTTGATGATCTCGCCCCACCGTTTGGCCTCAGAGCGAGCCATGGCGCGGAACTGCTCGGGCGTGCCGGCCAGGGGTTCCATGCCGAAATCCTGCATGCGCTTGACGACCGGGGGGCTGGCCAGGGCCTTGTTGACCTCGGCGTTCAGCCGGGCGACCAGCGCGGGGGGCAGGCCGGCGGGGCCGAGCACACCCTGGAAGGCATAGACCTCCGTGTTGGGCACGCCCGCTTCGGCCAGCGTGGGCACGTCGGGCAGGCCGGGAACGCGCTTGGCGGAGCCGATGGCCAGCGCGCGGACCTTGCCGGCCTGGATCACCGGCAGGCCGGCGGCCAGGTCGAGGAACATGCAGGGCACCTGCCCGCCCATCACGTCCTGCAGCGCGGGCGCGGCGCCGCGGTAGGGGATGTGCGTGAGGAAGGTCTGCGTGCGGTTCTTGAACATCTCCATCGCCAGGTGGTGCGGCGAGCCGTTGCCGGGCGAGGCGTAGTTGAGCTTGCCGGGGTTGGCGCGGGCGTAGGCGAGCAGGTCCTTGACGGTCTTGGCCTCGAAGGCCGGGTGCACCACCAGGGCGAGCGGGAACCGGCTCAGGCCGCCGATGTAGGTGAAGTCTTTTTCCGGGCTGAACGGCAGCTTGCTGAACAGGTGCTCGTTGTAGGCCAGCAGGGCGTTGTCGGCCGACATGAGCGTGTAGCCGTCGGGCTTGGCGGTGGCGACCAGTTGCGCGCCGATGTTGGTGGACGCGCCGGGGCGGTTGTCCACCACGATCTGCTGGCCCAGCGGGCCGCGCAGGGCCTCGGCCACGGTGCGGGCCAGCACGTCGGTGCCGCCACCGGCCGGGTACGGCACGACCCAGCGGATGGGCTGGCTGGGGTAGTCGGACTGGGCATAGGCAGCAGCCCAGGGCATGGCGGCGCCGGCGGTGGCGCCCGCTGCGGCAAGGGCGTTCTTGAGCAGGGTTCTGCGGTGCATGGTTTGTCTCCTCTTTGGGATGGGTCGGGAATCGTGTGGAAGTGGTGAACGAGGAAAAAAGAAAAGGGCCGCAAAGTGCCCAGACCTTTTTCAGAGATGCTATTAAATATATAGCGCAATACCGTGGATTTCATTGCGCTGGAGCCTCTTTTGGCTTGGAATCGTTGGCAGCCGGCCGAGTGCGGCGCGCATCGTCCGGGGGCGCGGCGAACTCCACGCGCTGCACCCGAAAGCCCTGCTTTGCCATCAATGCCGGCAGCCCCTGCGGGCCGACCAGGTGCAGCGCGCCCACGGCAGCGAACACCGTGTGCCCGGCGGCATGCTCGGCGGCGATGCCACGCGCCATGGCGGGGTTGCGGGCGTCCACCAGTTGCCGGTATTCGGCCTGCTCGGCCTCGGTGGCAAGGCATTCGCACCACTGCGGATAGGTCTGCAGGGTGTTCAGCCGCCCATCGGCCCAGGCACGGGTGAGCGTGGCGATGGAGCGCTGGGCTTGTCCGCCATCGAGCTGGTCGAGCGCGGATTCCACGGCGGCGGCAGTGCGGGCCGGGTCGTCGGAGGTCAGCAGGCGGATCTGCTGCTCGGGCGTTTCCAGCGCCACGATGGGTTTGCCGCCAGCCTTGGCCATGCCGGCGATGACGGCGTCGATGCCGTAAGCCATGTCCACGCCCGAGGTGCGCGCCGACTGCCCCACCAGCGTGGCCACCTGCAGTTCAGGCCGCAGCCGCGCCAGCGTGGGCGCCATGCAGGCCGCCTCGGCATGCGCGGCCAGCCGCTGGGCCAGCGCGGGCGGCAGCGGTGCCGCACCGGGCGGCGCCACCATGGCGGCCTGCAGCGCTTGCATGACTTTCGGGTCGAGCAGGTCGAGCTCCAGCGCCACGCGGTCGGAGGCCATCACGGCTTCGCGCACCTTGGTGCCGGGGAACATCCAGCCACGTTCGGCCGCGTGCACGGTGCCGTAGAGCCAGCTGGTGCGCCCATTTTTTTCGATGCGCCACAGCAGGCCGCGGTCGCGCGCATTGCGCGCCGCCTGGTGCAGCTCGGCCGGATCGAACGGGGCCGCCTCCGGCGGACAGGATCGAACGGCCGAAACTGCAGGCGATGCGGCAGAAGGCGCAGGCGCGGAAGCGGGCTGCGCCAACCCCTGCGCCGTCACCGCCAGGGGCAGCGCCAGCCATGCCGCCAACGCCAGCCGGGCCAGCCCTGCACGGGTCGTCATTGCGGGGCCGCGATGTTCTGGTCGATGGCACCGAACAGGCTCTGGCCCGCCTTGTTCTTCATTTCGATGCGGATGGTGTCGCCGAACTTCATGAACTCGGTGGAAGGCTTGCCGTCCTGAATGGTTTCGATGCAGCGCTTTTCGGCGATGCAGCTGTAGCCCTTGGGCCATTCGGTGCGGCCGTTCTGTTCCACACCGCGGTTGCTGACCGTGCCGCTGCCGATGATCGAACCCGCCCGCACGTTGCGCGTCTTGGCCACGTGGGCGATGAGCTGGCCGAAGTGGAAGGTCATCTCCGGGCCGGCATCGCACATGCCGACCTTGCGGCCGTTCCAGGTCGATTGCAGCGTGAGGTGCACGCGGCCCTGGTCCCAGGCGTCGCCCAGTTCGTCGAGCGTGATGGCGACCGGGCTGAACGCGGTGGCGGGCTTGGACTGGAAGAACCCGAAGCCCTTCGCCAACTCGGCTGGAATGAGGTTGCGCAGCGAGACGTCGTTGGCCAGCATGACCAGACGGATGCCTTCCAGCGCCTGATCGGGCGTGGCGCCCATCTTCACGTCGCCGGTGACGACCGCGATCTCGGCCTCGAAGTCGATGCCCATGGCCTCGCTGGGCACGATCACGTCTTCGCGCGGGCCGATGAAGTCGTCGCTGCCGCCCTGGTACATGAGCGGGTCGCTATAGAAGCTGTCCGGCACCTCGGAGTTGCGCGCTTTTCGCACCAGTTCGACGTGGTTGATGTATGCGGAGCCATCCGCCCACTGGTAAGCGCGCGGCAGCGGGGCCATGCACTGGGCCGGATCGAAGGGAAAGGCGTGGGGGGCGCGGCCGGCGTTCAACTGGTCGTACAGGTCTTGCAGTTGGGGCGACAGGAAGCCCCAATCGTCCAGGACCTGCTGCAGGTGGCTCGCGATGCCGGTCGCATAATGGGCCGTGCCCAGGTCGCGGGAGACGACGACCAGCTGGCCGTCGCGGGAGCCATCTTTGTAGGTGGCGAGTTTCATAGGGCTCAGACCTCTTGTCTTCCACCGCGCACCGCGCCATTGCCCGGCACGAATTACGAATGGTTAAATTGATTTAACTAAACAAAACTCTGGAAATTCTAGTGCAGATGGACAAGGAACGGGCAGGCATACAGTCGGTGGAAGTCGGCTTCGCCCTGCTGGAGGGGCTGACCCGCTCGCGCGGGCCGCTCATGCTCAAAGACCTCGCCGCCACGGCCGGCATGAGCGCCGCCAAGGCGCACCGCTACCTCGTGAGCTTCCAGCGCCTGGGCCTGGTGGCGCAAGACCCTGGCACGGCGCGCTACGACCTGGGGCCGGCGGCCCTCAAACTGGGACTGGCCTCGCTCGCACGGCTCGACGCGATGCGCCTGGCGCGCGAACGCATGCCCGCGCTGATGGACACCATCGGCCACACCCTGGCCCTGGCCGTGTGGGGCAACCGGGGACCGACCATCGTCCACTGGGAAGAATCGCCCCAGGCCGTGACCGCCAACCTGCGCCTGGGCGACGTGATGCCGCTGCTGGCCTCCGCCACGGGGCGCTGCTTTTGCGCCCATCTGCCCCGCGAGACCACAGCCGCGCTGCTGAAGGAAGAGCTGGCCCATGCCGCCAAGCTCGGCCGCACCGACCTGCCCGCCGATGCAGCAGCCGTCGATGCCCTGCTGCACGAAGTGCGCGAGCGCGGCTCGGCCCGCGTGGTGGACACGCTGCTGCCGGGCATCGTCGCGTTCTGCGCGCCGGTGTTCGACGCCGACGGCCACCTGGCGCTGGGCATCACCACGCTGGGCTCGATCGCCACCTTCGATCCCGCCTGGGGCGGCGCCATCGATGCGCCGCTGCGCGCCGCAGCCCGGGCCCTGTCGAGCGACCTGGGCCACGGCTGCGCATGACCGGCACCGGACTCCAGCCACTCTGTCCTCGAGAGCCGGCGCTGCCGGCCACCCACTGCGGGCGCCGCTGAAGCCATGCCGCGCCGCGTTCTCGCCCTGTTGACCCTGGTGGTGCTGGCCGTGCACGCCTGGGTGCTGCAAGGCCTGCCCCTGGGCGGCGGTCGGGAGCGCGGGGCGCCGGTGCGCATGGCGTTCCACACCCGCACCCTGCCTCCACCGCCCACGCCGGTACCCGCACCCGAAGCGCCGGCAGACGCTGCGGCGGCCCCAGCGCAGCCGCCGGCTGCCGCTGCCAAACCGAAGCCCCGGCCAGTCCCTGCGCGCAAGCCGGCCGCCCCTAAAACCCAGACGCCGCCCCAGACACCCGAACCGTCGCCGGCCGCCGACGACACCGCCCCCGCCGACACGTCCCAGACCGCGCCCACCGCCATGGCGCAGGCGGCAACGCCGGGGCCGGAGGGCACCGATTCGGGGTCACCTGACACGCCCATCGCAGCGGCCGCACCTCCGGCGGTGGCAGCCTCTGCCGCTTCCGCCCCCCAGGAAGCGCCCGCGGCCCCGCTCGCCAGCGCCTCGGCATCCGCCGATCCCGCGCAGGACAGCAGCGCCGGCGTGGATATCCGGCCTCCCGGCGCCGGCAGCAACACCGCCAGCACCACGCCACCGCCCGCGCGCCTGCCCGACCCGGTCCGCCTGGAGTTCGAAGTGAACGGCCAGGCCAAGAAGTTCAACTACCGCGCCAGCGCCGAATTGCTGTGGCGCCACGACGATACGCGCTACGAGGCGCGACAGGAGATCAAGGCGTTCCTGATCGGCGCACGCTCGCAGACCAGCACAGGCCAGGTAACGGCTTCGGGGCTGCAGCCCGAGCGCTTCGGCGACAAGGCCCGCAGCGAGCAGGCGGCGCACTTCAACTTCGGCCAGGGGCGCGTCACCTTCAGCGCCAACACGCCCCAGGCCGCCATCGGCGCGGGCGCGCAAGACCGGCTCAGCGTATTCATCCAGCTGGGCGCCCTGCTGGCGGCGGCCCCGGAGCGCTATCCCGATGGCACCCAGATCACCCTGACCACGGTGGGCGCGCGCTACGCCGACCGCTGGACCTTCACCGTGGAAGGCACCGAGATGCTGGACCTGCCCCGCGGCGCCACCCCGGCACTCAAGCTCCAGCGACTGCCGCGCAAGGAATACGATCAGAAGGCCGAACTGTGGCTCGCGCCCTCCCTGGGCTTTCTGCCGGCGCGCATCCGCATCACCCAATCCAACGGCGACTTCGCCGATCTGCGCCTGAGTGCCAACTCACCGCCCTGATCGATTCCCTCACCGCGCGCGGCGCAGGGCGCGAAAGCCTGTGCGGTTTCGCCCACATGTGCGTGGGACAGTGCGGTCACTTCGTACTCAGGGCCGTCTGAAGCAGGGTTTCATGAAATACTGTTCTCACGCACCCAGCGGGTTTTTACCGACCCACGGATGCGCCAGGGCTTGAACTTCCCGACCTGGGTGGCCATCTGACAGAAACGAACCGACAGAGGAACACCATGCACATGCTCTATGACTCCGAAACCTTTGTGGTGGTCCACATGCAGCCGGATGCCAACGCAAACGGCGCCCCCAAAGGCTGGCCCACCCCGCCCCAGCTCTCGCGCCACGGATTCGAAATCGTGGACAAGCGCTCCGGCAAAGAGGTGTACCTGGACGGCTCCTGGGCTGAAATGTTCCAGCAGCAGATCCTGGCCTGGCAGCGCGACACCCCGACGCAGGAAGAAGTGGAAGACACGCTCGATGGCTATGTCGGGTTGGCGCAGAACCCGGTCGTGGTGCACTGACCGAGCCACCCATCGAAACGCACCGACACCGCGTGCGCTATTTACGGGCGCCTGGGATCGCTGCGCTGAACCCAGTCGGCACCCGAGCGAGTGAGCCGATATCGCTGGTTTCTGCTGTTCGGTTTGTCCGGCATCGTCATTTCCACCAGGCCACCAGCCAGCGCAGGCGACAGATACGCCTTGCGAAAATGCTCCGCATGCTTGAGGCCCACGGCCTCCATCAACGAGGCGCGGGGCATTTCCCCTTCGAGCACACCAAGGAGCCGCGCGACTTCCGCGGTGACTTCCGCGGTGACTTCCGCGGCCCGGGATTTGGCCGAAGGATGAATGGGCAGCCTCACCACGAATGACAACCGCTCTTCGTCGGTTTCGAAGACTGGCAGCGGCGACCCGTTGGTGCGCATCGCCTTGAGAATTTTCGGGATGCCCGTCGCGCGCCCCTCCGTGAGTCGGAGCTCCTTCAGAAACTCACCGATGCGCCGGTTGCGGTAGCGGCGACTGACGGCGCGTACCGCCTGCAAATCCTCCATGCGCACCGAACGATCGGGTCCGGGATAACTCAGGATCACCAACTCCTGCGGACTGATACGGACCTCCACCGGATCGCGGCTCTCGTAGGTGCGGTGATATACCGCGTTCACCAGGGCTTCCTCTACCGCCGCGAATGGAAAATTCCAGGCCCTCGTTGCCTCGGCGCGCTGTGAGTGCTTGGTCACCGTTTCATACAGGTAATTGCGCCGCAGGTATTCGAGCGCCTCCCGGGTCATTTGCGACAACGGGCCTTTGAAAGACTTTTCGACGATGACATCACCATCGGAACCTTGGGGGAACGCCACCACATCCACCTGCGCTCCGGGAACGAAGTGAGTGGGCTGATCGCTGAAGAAAAGCAATCCCACGTTCCTGGGCCACGGCGATTCATCGGGCCCACCCACCACATTCATCTGCCGCCCGAGCGCTTCGACCGACAAGTCTGCCGCATCGGCAGCCAAGGCACTGTCCACCTCCTGCAAAAAGGCCTGCATCAGCGGTTTGGACAGCACACTGACCGAAGCGGCCTGATGAAACCGATCATCCCAAGGCACCTTTGCCGCCAGGCTCAACAACTCCTGCTCCACCTCGCCCTTGGCTTGCACGGTGCTGCTGTAGCGGCGAATGTAGTGGTGCCAGACCTTGTGCCTGGACGTCACAGCCTCTGGCGCTTTGTAGGGCCGATTCTGTCCGCCAGGGGCCCAGAGCACGATGAGATGGCGGTCCTGCACCACCTCAACGCTCAACACCGGAAAGTACAGCGGCTGTATCAACTGGCATGCGGCCAGCAGTTCCTGCTGGATCTTGTCGAGCTGATTTTCAGCCAACCCTTTGGGCGGAAAGACGGGCTGGCCGTTGGCATCGCAGTCCTGCCCGATCACCACATAGCCGCCGCCCAGGTTCTCGAAATCATTGGCAAAGGCGCACAGCGTGCGAACGATGGCATCCGGGTTCCAGCCCTCTTTGTATTCAATGCGTTCGCCCTCCACCGTGCGCTGCAGCAGCAGATCGTTCAGGTTGATGGGCGTGGGCTGGAGCATGGTCCGGTCAATCTAGCATGCCGTCTGCAGCGCCTCGGCACCGCCCTATCCGGCCGGTGAATGCCTTGCATAAATCCACCGGTACAGCGGCGCTACCAGCAGCAGCACGGCGATCAGCCGGCACACCTGGAAGGCCGTCACCACCGGCACGCCCAGTTGCAGCACCTTCGCGGTGATCGACATCTCGGCGATGCCGCCCGGTGCCGACGCCAGCACCATCGTCACCCAGTGCAGCCCGGTGGTCCACGAAAGGCCCACGGCGAACAAGGCACACACGCCCAGCAGCACCAGCGTGCCGATCGCGACCGAGCCCAGCCAGCGCGGCGCGGTCTGCAGGAAGCCGGGACGAAACCGCACGCCCAGGCTGACGCCGATCACCAGTTGCGCCGCGTTGACCAGCGCCTGCGGTACGGCCGACAGCACGATGCCCGCCATGGCCAGGCCCATCGACACCACCAGAGCGCCCATGAACCAGGGATTGGCACGGCCCAGCCGCTCCATGACCAGTGCACCCACGCCGGTAAGCCCGGCGAACAGCGCCAGGCCCTGCACATCGACTGCACGCACGGAAGGCGGCAGCGTATCCAGCCCCTGCAATCCGCTGAACTGCAGCGCGAACGGAATGGTCACCGTCACGATTACCAGCCGCAGGCTGTGGCTGGCAGCGACGAGGTCGGTGCGCGCGTGTTCGCGCTCGGCCAGGAGCGTCATCTCCGACGCCGCGCCGATGGCGCCCGAAAAATAGCTGGTGGCGCGCAGCAGCGGCGTCGGCACGCCCTGCAAATGCGGTGCGTGCACGCGATACAGCCATGCGCCGAACAGCCATCCGCAAAACAGTGCCCAGGCCACTCCCAACACAATCGCCCACCACAGCCCCGCGACGAGTGCCGTCACCTGCGGCGTGAAATACAGCCCCAGCGCCGCGCCGAGCGTCCACTGCCCCGCATTGCGCAGCCGACGCGAACTGTCCGTGGGTGCGCCCGCGATGGACAGCAAGGCGGTGGCGATCAGCGGGCCAAGCATCCAGGGCAATGGCGTCTTGAGGGCCAGGCACAGCGCAGCGGCGGTGGTGGCGAGAGCGAGAGTAAAAAGGATGCGGACGGGCGAAGAAAAAAGCATCGACGATGAAGAGTGCGAAGGCGGGAAAACCTGGGAGCGGACAGTATCGCCCCGCAAGGCGCCATCGGTTAAGACACTTGCAGCCACAAGGGTGGAATGACCAATGCCACCGTCTTTATTGCCTCTTATGCTATTTATTTAATAGCAAATGATTCATGGCAGCACCTCCACCCCCTGCTCAGGGGCGAGGCGCATTGGGCCGGAGAAGCCCTCCATAGGTGCCAGGTCTCGCTCCCGCCAGAGCCTCCAAGGCGCTTTCCAGAGAAGCATGCAGGAACACGTACCCCTCAGAAACCGCACGCCGGGGCACAGCATGCTGCCCGCACAGCAAAAGCTCGGACATTTCACCCAATGCCGAGCGCAAGGGCCCAGCGGGCACTCGCAGAAACACCCGCCTTCCGAAAGACGCAGAAATGGCCTCGGTGAATCGCCGTTGACAAGGCACATCCGGCGCCACGGCATTGACAGGGCCAGACACGCCAGGATGCGTCATGGCGTGATGGATCATGCCCACCGCATCGGCCCGATGGATCCATGGCACGCTTTGCTGGCCATCGCCGAGCACAGCCCCCAGCCCCATCCGGGCCGCCCAGGCCAGCGGCGGATACGCCCCACCCTGCTGCCCCAAGACAATGCCGAACCGCAGGCACACCGTTCGGATGCCCAAGGCCTGGGCATAGCCTGCTTCGCTTTCAACCTGGGCGCACAAGTCCGACTGAAACCGCCCTGGCTGCGGTGGGCTGCGTTCATCCAAGGGGGAGCTATCGGCCGGCACGCCATAGAAGCCCACCGCAGACGCGCTGACCAGTACTTCGGGCCGATGGTGCAGGCGCTGCACCAAGGCGAGCACCTGCCGTGCAGTTGCCACACGGCTCATCACCAGTTGCCTGCGCCGTCCATTGGCCCATGGCATGCCCAGCACCGGGGTTCCGGCCAGGTGAACCACTGCACCGATGCAGGTTTCGCTCGGAATGTCGTCCAAGCGATCCAGGGCCCATACCTGGGGGCCGAAGGTCGCGCGGGCCTGAAGAGGATCCCGGGTATAGACGATCACCCGACGCCCCTGCGCTTGCAGGCGGCGCACCAGAGCCGTCCCGATGAATCCCGTTCCCCCGGTCACCAGGACCGCAGGACCGTGTGCCGCAGGCAAAGGCCCGTCCGATTGCACGGCAGCCCTGAGCCGGGCCACTGCGATCACGTTGCGCAGGCTCCAGACCAGCACGACCGCACCCGCCACGGTGAAAAGCCAGGACCACATTCCATGCTCGACGCCCACCACGGCACTGGGCAGGGCGGCATGCGCCGCAAAAAGCGGAGCGATCACGCCCACCAACACCCCATAGCTCACTGCGAGCAGCGTATGGAGCACGCGCTCGACGGGGGGCAGGCGGCGACTGCGGTCTTCTTCCAGAAAATCTGCCGCCGTGATCACGATCTCCACAGCCAGCAACACCGTTGGCAGCAGCACCCACCAACCCTGCCACTGCACCCATGCGAATCCCAGGAAAAGAAAACCATAGATGGCCTCGCGTGCGGCATGCAAGGCCAGTTCGTGGCGCGCCGAAGTGCGCTGGGGAAGGCGTGCGGCCAACTCGTGGTGCCAGAAGTTGTCGAACGCGCCCATCAGGGCCTGCACAGTCAATACGATGAAAACGACAGTCATGAAAGCGACTCCTCGGGATCGGTGAACACACCGGTTTGAAAGAAGGTGCAACCCCAGAACGGATGGACCATTTCCAGGGTGAAGCGGAAAGTCCCCCGCCCTTCGTCGCGGTGCTCGACACGGCACCGGCCAGGGGTGAGCCATGCGGGAATGGGGCAGCAGAAGGGACCCAGCGCCAAGAAATAGCGCCGGCTGTAGAACACCAGAGCTCCCTCTTCCACGGCCACATCGAGGTCCATGGAAAGGCCGCTGCTCGTACGCTCTTGCAACCCGCCCTGGGGGCCGCGCATCTTGGTGGACCGCACGACACTGCTGTCGCGATCGCCGGGCAAGCACAAATGCCGCTCCCACACCACGCCGCCTTGTGCGTTGCAGAACACGCGCACTTGTGCGGGCACGCTGTCCTCATCGACATTCAACAGCGGTCCGCCGAAGCGTTGCGACGCCCACGCAAACCACCGGCCCATGCCGGATCGCCGCAGCGCCAAAGTGCCGTGATAGCACGCGTCGGCATGGTTCGCCGCGAAGCGGCGCCGAATGGCAGGAGACAGCTGGAGCCATTGCGATGGGCTAACGAAGCTCGCCAGATCCAGAGGTTCTGCGGTGTCTTTGGCAAGCGGTAGCGGGAGGTGAGCGACAGTCTTCATGCGTACTAAACCGCACGTTGCATGCCAACCTGTAAGTCATTGATTTAAAAAGCTTTTAAAGCCAACCTGTCAACGCCGTATACAGCCTTTTCAGCCGTACTGTCGACAGCGTTTACAGTCCCGCATGGCCATCCACATCGCACTCGCCCTGGCACTCGTCCAGACCTTGGCACTGTCCGGCGTCCTGTGGCGTTGGGCCCAGCACGTGGCGGGAGCAAAGCTGCTGATCGTGTTCCTGCTGGGCGTCGGTGTGTGGATCGTGGGCAATGAATTACCGAACTGGGCAGGGATCGGCACCGCGTCCCTGGCAATGGCCTTGCTGGCGACAGTGCCCGTCACATCGGCCGCGTTCTTCCACTTCTGCGCCATCTTCACCGGGCAGCGGCTAAAGGCCTGGGTGTTCCGGCTGGCCTATGGCGCGGCAGGGCTTGCCACGGCACTGTCTCTGTGGATCTCGCCAGGGGCGTTCGAGCATTTCGAGCCCTTCACCGGCGTTCAGTGGGTGGTCGTGCCGAATGCCGCGGGATGGACCACCAGCCTGGTGTGGACCGCTTGCGCGGGCGCGGGGCTGATCGTGCTGGCGAAGGCCTTCTGGCAAACGCAGGTGCCCACCGAGCGACGGCAGATTGCCGCGGTGGCCATCTCCTGCGGCTGGGGTTTGATGTGCATCTCGGGATACGCCTTCGCTGCCTTGCGCATTCCTCAGTATCCGTGGCAGGTTCTGGCTTTTCCTGCCTACCCGCTGATTCTGGTCTACGGCATCTTGCGCTATCGGGTCTTCATGGCCAACGCCTGGGCTCGACGCGCCTTGGCATGGGCGATCTTGCTGTTCCTGGGCTTGCTGGCGGTGCCCCTGACATTGCTGCTGCCGGTGGAATCCCGGTGGCTGACGTCCGCCGTGGTGGCGGCTACTTGCCTGGCATGGAGCGGCCCCGTGCGCCGGTTGGCGGAGCGGCTGGTCTATCCGGGGGGTACCCCCACCGCCCAGGACTTGGGCTCCTGGCGCAGCACGTTGTGTACCGCGCAGTCGCTGGACCATCTCTCGTCCATCGCTGCGTCACTCCTTTCCCAACGCATGGGCGTCACCGTGCGGGTGGTGGTCGGCCCCCTTCTGTCCGACGATCCGCACACGCCCTCGGTCCACTGCCGCAAAGAAGGCGCGCATTGGCAAGTGCAACTGCAGGGCTTCGAGCAAGCCCCACCCGGTCAGCGGCACCTTGCCGAGCTGTTCGGCACCGTCCTCGTCCACGCTGCGGAGCAGGTTGAAACCGCCGCCGCAGCGGAGCAGCGCGAGCGGGAGCGGCAACTTCAGGCCCGGCTGGCGGAACTGGGCTCGCTGGCGGCCACCGTGGCGCATGACCTTCGCAATCCCTTGAACGTGATCGCCATGGCAACCGCCTTTTCTCCGGTCGAGGTTCGCAAGGACGTTCAAGAGCAGATCGCCCGCATCTCCCGCTTGGCCGAAGACCTGCTGGACTACGCCAAGCCCTGGCAGATCCAGCCAAAGGAAATCGATCTTTCACAGCACATATGGCAAGCCGTGCGCCATGCTCCTTACATCGAGTTAGGGCCGGGGCTGAACGCGCCGTGCACCTTGTATGCCGACCCAGCGCGCCTGGACCAGGTGCTGACCAACCTCATCACCAATGCCCACGCCGCTGCAGGGCAGCGACGCGTGCAGGTAGATACCGAGCCGGGACAGGATGGCCGGCTACGGATTCATGTCTGCGACGACGGACCGGGCATTCCAGCCGATCTTCGCGAGCGGCTTTTTCAACCTTTTGCGTCTCGAAGCCCGGGCGGTACGGGCTTGGGCCTCGCCATCGCCGCACGCATCATGGCCGCGCACGGGGGCAAGGTCGAATTGACAGAGCGCCCGCCCTGGCGCACCTGCTTTACCCTGACCTTTCCTTCCGGACCAAGACCATGACGCCTTCTTCCCCCCTGGGCCACATTCTTCTGGTGGACGACGAGCCCGCCTATCAGCGGCTGGGCAGCTCTTTCCTGCGCGAACTGGGACACCGGGTGACCGTGGCGGGCAGCGGCGAAGAAGCCGCCGCGGCGTTTGCCGAAGACCGGGCCCATGTGGTGCTGTTGGACCTTGCCATGCCCCCCAGCATGGACCCCGAAGCAGGACTGGATTTCATCGAACGTTTTGCGGGCTCGGTCGTCGTGGTTCTGAGCGGTCATGGCGACCGGGAGTTCGCCTTGCGTGCTGCGGAAAAGGGAGCCTGGGATTTTTTGACGAAGCCCATCGACCCCGACATGCTTCGCTTCGTCGTCTCGCGCGCCATGCACAAGGCTCGGCTGGATGCCGAACTGCGCGAGCTGCGCTCACGTGACGAGGGCGAAGACCTGGGCATCGTCGGCCAGTCCACCGCTGCGCAGCAACTGCGCGCCATGGTCCGTCGCGTGGCAGGCACCTCGGTCAACGTCATGGTTCTGGGGCCGACCGGCACCGGCAAGGAACTGGTGGCCCGCGCACTTCACCACTGCAGCGCGCGAAAACACGGGCCTTTCGCGGTCATCCACTGCGGCGCCCTGTCCAGCGAACTGCTGGAGAGCGAGCTGTTCGGGCACCTCAAAGGCAGCTTCACTGGAGCCCATCGCGACCAGCAAGGCCTGGTGGAGACCGCGCACGGAGGCACGCTCTTTCTCGACGAAGTGGGTGAAATGCCGCCTGCGATGCAGGTCAAGCTGTTGCGCTTTCTCCAGGAAGGCACCTTCCTTCCGGTCGGGGGACGAACCATGAAAAAGGCCGATGTACGGGTGGTGTCGGCAACCCACCGCAACCTGGAAGCCATGATTCAGGAAGGCAGCTTTCGAGAGGATCTCTTTTATCGGCTTAAGGGCGTGGTGATGCGCATCCCGCCGCTCACGGAGAGGGGTACGGACGTCCCGCTGCTGGCCGCTCACTTCCTGCGCCGCGTGGCGCCGGATGCCGTGTTTGCACAAGATGCACAGGTTTGGTTGGCCGCGCAGAACTGGCCGGGCAATGTGCGCCAACTCCGAGCCCTGGTGGAATCGGCCGGAGCACTCATCGCCCCCGGTAGCCACCGTGTCGATATGGATGTCCTGCGGTTCGCCAGCGGCGATGTAGCCCATCTGCCCGAGCCCGGCAATTCCGAGGCCATGCCGGTGCCGCCCGCAGGTGCGCTGGATTCAGCCATCGCCGAACTGGAAAACCGCATGATCCGTGAAGCGATGGACACGGCCGGGGGCAACCAGTCCGAAGCCGCACGCCGGCTGGGAATCTCGCGCGCAGGACTGATCAAAAAACTCACCCGGCTGGGCCTTCGATAAAAACGCACTCATGCCACTCAGGCCAGCTTTCCGCCAATCATCCGCACTTCCCAAAGTGCCCTACTGCGTGCGAGGCGCCATTGGACGCCGTGAGGTTCAAAATCAGCAATCAGCCACGCGGCAGTGCTGCATAGATGCAGCGAAAACCGACATAAACCACGGAGAAATCCGCGGGCTTCCATTGCATGGACTCCGCCCGCATCTGGTGAGCGCCATACCACCAGGAGCCGCCAGCGGTGAGTGCCGTGTCGCCTTGCCTGTCTGCCAGCCATTCCCAGGCATTGCCGCCCATGTCATGCAAACCGTTGACGCCACGGCGGGTGGCCCCGGCAGGCGCCAGCTGCGGCTATGGATCGGAGGCGTTGGTATTGGCACCGTCCTCGCTGCGCCCCGTTGGATAGGGATAGGTCTGGCCCTTGACGAAGCCTGAACGCACCCCCTCGCCTTGCTCCGTATAAGCGGCGCGAGTCCACTCGACGCGGCTGGGAAGACGACCACCGGCCCATGCGCAGAAGTCGCGGGCTTCGTACCAGTTGACATGCACGGCAGGCCATTGCAGGCTCTGTGGCGGCACGCCGAACGGGCGGTGGACATTCCAGCCAGCGCGGCGCTCCCAGCCATTTCCCCATTCATGTCCGCCACCGTCGAGTTCGGCCGCGGTGGTGCGGCCCGTCGCCAACGCGAAATCGGCGAAGCGGGCAATGCTGATTTCGTACCGCTCCATGAAAGAACCGTCGATGGAGACCCTGTCCTGGCCGTGGGCAGTCAGTGGACCACCGGCCAGCACCATGGCCAAGGCCAAGGCTTTCGAACCGATCCGCTGTGTTTTCATCCGTCCGTCCGTTTCCTGGAATGGGTCGTCAGCCTGGAACAGGCGCCTCGGCCGAGATGAGTCTTTCGCGGCGCAGCGATTCCCAGAACGATGCTGGGATGGCCACCCGCATCGATGCTGCGTTGGCCTGCACCTGACCGGGTACGCGGGCGCCGGGGATGATCGCAGCAACGACCGCCGGCGCAGCGGCGAATTGCAGCGCGGCGGTACGAATGTCGATGCCATGCTGATCGGCGATGGCGGCCAGGCGTGCACGCTTGTCCGTGGCGCCGGGGGGAATCTGGTCGCTGAAGTGATACCGGTTGCGCCCACCCAGGAACCCGTCGTTCAGCGGCGTGCCGACCACGACGGAAATGCCTTTTCGCTGCAATGCGGGAAAGGTGCGGGCCAGCGCGTTCGCGTGGTCCAGGATGGAGTACTGGCAGGCCAGCAGCACGATGTCCGGCGTCGGCACTTCGGACTCGGCCGCCAGCACGGCGGCATCAGGGGTGTTGATGCCGAAGCCCCATCCGCCGATCAGCCCCTGATCGCGCATGTGCGCCAGCTCTGCCATCGCCCCGCCCTTTCCAGCAGCAATGCCGAAGTGATCGCGCCAATCGCCAGAGAGTTCGGCATTGTCAGGCGACAGATCATGGATGTAGACGATATCGATCTTCGGCAAACCCAGCCGCTGCAGGCTGTCTTCCACCGACCGGCGAGCACCGGCCGCCGTGAAGTCGTAGCGGTACCCCATCGGTGCGGGCTGCACCCACAGCGCGGGGTTGGGCAGCGCACCGCGCCGAGCTTCCAGAACGCGCCCCACCTTAGTGGACACGACATAGTCGTCCGGGTTCTTGTCCCGCAGGAAGTGCCCCAGCCGGTATTCGCTGAGCCCGTAACCGTAGAAAGGCGAGGTATCGAAATGCCGCACGCCCGCATCCCACGCGGCCTGCAATACCGCCTGGGCCTGCGCATCGCTGATGGTGGCAAAGATGTTTCCCATCTGTGTTCCGCCCATGCCGAATCGGAACGCCGGCCGGTAACGTGCGCCCGACGGGGGATTGCGGGGCAATGCCCGATCGCTGAGCACGCCGCGCGTGGGGAGGATGCTGCCGCGCTCCCTGAGCGCCGGCGAGAGGCCGGGCGCCTGTGCGAACGCCAGGGGCGCAACGGCGAAACCGGCCAGCGTGCTGGCAGTGGCGGTGGCGGTATGCAGGAAAGATCGGCGGTCCATGGTGGTTAAAAGCCTCGGTGGGTCAACGGAAGGCCGTTCGCAAGCAGGTGCGAACCGGCCGAGAAAGGAAGGAACGAAAAGGGTCATCTGGCTACGGTTGCTGCGCGCACATTGCCATCCGGGCGCGGCGGATCAGGCCTTGATCCGTTGACCCATCTTGCGCATCCACCTGACCGAATCCGCTCGGCCGGATTACGGATTCGTAATCCAGCGCTCATGCCGGCCATGCACAATCCAACGGGAGGTGCAGCCAATGCACAAAGTGCTGGTGATTGAAGATGACCGCGGTGTGGCCGATTACCTTTGTCAGGGGCTTTCCGAGTGCGGCTACCGGGTGGACATCGCGCACGACGGACCGAGCGGACGCGCCATGGCGCTCGCCGGCGACCACGCGCTGGTGCTGCTGGACGTCATGCTCCCTGGGTGCGATGGCTTCGAAGTCCTGCGCGCTATCCGTGGCAAGGGCAACTTGCCCGTTCTGATGCTGACCGCGCGCGATCGCCTCGACGACAAAGTGCACGGTCTGAATGCGGGCGCAGACGACTACCTCGTCAAACCATTCGCTTTCTCGGAATTGCAAGCGCGGGTCGAAGCGCTGATCCGGCGTGGGCAGGCCAGTTTCCAGGAACATACGCAGTTGCGCATCGCGGACCTGGAGCTCGACCTGGGGGCGCACAAGGTGAGCAGGGCTGGCCGCCGGATTGAATTGTCGACCAAGGAATTCCAGTTGCTGTCGCTCCTGATGCGCCGCAAGGGCCAGGTTCTGACCCGCACCACGCTCGCCGAACGCGTCTGGAACATCCACTTCGACTCCGATACCAACATGGTGGAGGTAGCGGTGCGGCGCCTGCGCGCGAAGGTGGATGACGCATTCCGCCACAAACTGATCCATACGGTGCGAGGCGTCGGCTACATCATGGAGCACCGCGGTGGCAACGACGGCGACGCGTAACGGCGGCGTGATCGCATGTTGATGGCGACGCATTCGGTCGTCCGCCGGATCGCGCTGCAACTGGGCGCGGGCGTGGCACTGCTGCTTGGCGCGATCTCAATCATCGTGTACCTGGGAGTTCAGACGCTGCACGAGCGGGCCCAGTCGCAACTGCTCGCCATCAAGGTACAAAAGCTGGTGGAGACTTCCAGCGCATTGCTACGCCCGGGGACCCAGGATTTTCTGGACCTGTTGCAGACCAACGCGGTCAAACGCCAAGGCTCGCGGCTGGAGCTGCGCCGTGCGGACGGCACCGCCTTCTATCAGGATTCGAACGACGAGGCTCATACGCTGTCGGCGCAGGTACGCTCGCGCCGGTTCGAGTTGCGATCGGCAGATGGGCAGATCGCCCTGACCGGCCGCTTCGATATCGACATCGCGCAGGACGAGCAGCGCCAGCAGGCACTTGCACACCTGCTGGCATTGGCGACGGCCATCGGCGCGCTGCTGAGTGCAGGCCTCGCCATCGTGGTCGTGCGGCGTGACCTGCATCCGTTGCGCCATCTGGCAGCGCAAACCCAGGCGATGTCAGCCAGTGGACAACTCACGCACCTGCAGCTGTCTCGACACAGCACCGAGTTGGCGCCCCTGGTCGAACAGTTCAATGAGTTGATCGACCGGCTCGAAACGGGTCGAACCCAGCTGGAGGCGTTCAATGCCGACGTTGCGCACGAGCTGCGAACGCCACTGACCGCCCTCATCGGGAAAACCGAACTGGCGCTGTCGCGGCCCCGCGCGGCGCCCGAACTGGCAAGAACGCTGGAGTCCAATCTGGAGGAGCTGGGGCGCATGGCCTCTGTGGTGAACGACATGCTGTTCCTGGCGCGTGCCGACGGTGGCCAGCGTGCCCGGGTGGACGCCCCGCACAGCCTGGGCAGGCTGATCTCCGAACTTTTCGAGTACCACGAAGCGCACGCTGCGCAAAGCGGTCTCCGGCTGGCGCTGGAGGGCGAACTCTTCTTGCCGGTCGATGACCGGCTGGTACAGCGGGGGGTATCCAACCTGCTCAGCAATGCATGCCGTTACGCAAAGCCCGGCACCACCGTTCGGGTGGTGCTGACCGCGCAGGGCGCGGCCGGCCCGAGCGTTTCCGTGGTCAACCAGGGGACACCGATTCCCGAGGCAGTGCTGCCGCGCCTGTTCGATCGGTTCTACCGCGCCGACTCGGCACGGCAACGCGAAGGCATGCACGCCGGACTGGGCCTTGCCATCGTGGCCGCCATCGCGCGCATGCACGGTGGCGGCGTCTGGGCGCACTCCACGTCAGAGGGAACCGAAGTAGGAATTCGCTTTGGCAGCTGGACGGGCGCTGGCGCAGTGGCTCAACCACAGCTCCCCAGGTGACCGCACTGCGTGCAGTAATCGCACCCATCCTTGCGGATCACCGCATGCGCGCCGCACTCGGGGCACTTCTTGCCGGCCATGGCCGGGGGCATGCCCATGGGTGCCTCGGGCTCGTCCAGCGGCAGCACCTGCTGCACGGGGTCGGGCACGCGGCTGGCGAGGATGTTCTGGATGGCGTAGGCCATGGCGGCGACTTCGGAGTCGTGCCACAGCGGCACGCGGGTGCCGTCCTCGCGCTGGCGCGTGCCCAGGCGGACGGGGCCTCGGTCCCACGCCACCTTGCGCATGTCGCTCAGGGCGCGCTCCAGGAAGCCGCCGCGCGCGGCCAGCGAGAGCATGCGCATGCTGGAGGTGATCCATTGCTGCGATTCACCGCTCTGGCCCACGGGCATGAAGAACTCGATGGCGCGGTCCACCGTGCCGGTGCCGTTGGCATTGGGCATGGGCAAGAAGGACACGACCAGGTACAGCGTCTTGTGGCCCTCCTGCGTCCAGTACTCCACCTTTTCCGCCACGGCGGGCAGCGCGCCTTTGGGGCGGCTTTCGATCACGGTGCGCATCGGGTCATGGACCACCGCAGCCGCCGATGAAGCGGCGGGCATGGCGGCAGGCGCAGCGGAAGGCGCAGCTTCGGGCGCATGGGTCTCCAGCACAGCACCCAGGATGGTGTTGGGCCGATAGGTCGCCAGCCCTTTCAGGCGCGCGCGCCAGGCCTTGAGGTACAGGTCCTTGAAGTCTTCGTAGGGGTAGTCGGCCGGCACGTTCACCGTCTTGGAGATGGCCGTGTCGACGAAGGGCTGCACCGCTTCCATCATCGCGATATGGTCCGCGGCGGGCATGGACAGCGCGCTCACGAAGTACTCGGGCAGCGCGTTCACATCGCCGCCCAGTTCGCGGTACAGGCGCCAGGCATGGTCTTCCACGGCGTATTCGCTCATGCGGCCGTCGCCCTCGCGCTTCCTGCGCTTGTAGGTCCACGAGAACGGCGGCTCGATGCCGTTGGAGGCGTTGTCAGCAAAGGCCAGGCTCACCGTGCCCGTGGGCGCGATCGACAGCAGATGGCTGTTGCGGATGCCGTGCTCGCGGATCTGCGCCTGCAGGTCCTGCGGCAGCCGGCTGGCGAAGGTGCCGGGCGCCAAGTACCCCGCGGCGTCGAACTTCGGAAACGCGCCCTTCTCGCGCGCCAGCGCCACCGAAGCGGCATAAGCCGCATCGCGCAGCCGCTCGGCGATGCGCGCAGCCATGGCGCGGCCCTCGGCACGGTCGTAGCGCAGGCACAGCATGGCCAGCGTGTTGCCCATGCCCGTGAAGCCCACGCCGATGCGGCGCTTGGCGGCCGATTCGGCGCGCTGCGCTTCCAGCGGCCAGAAGGTCACGTCCAGCACGTTGTCGAGCGCGCGCACTTGCGTCACAACGCTCTGCTCGAAGGCCTCGAAATCGAAGGCTGGCGCGCCAGCCAGGCCGAACGGGTTGCGCACGAAGCGCGTGAGGATGATGGGCCCCAGGTCGCAGCAGCCGTAGGGCGGCAATGGCTGCTCGCCGCAGTTGTGCACGTACAGGCCATTCGCATCGAAGGCATGGCAGTCCGCTACGGTGACGTCGTACACGTCCTCGGTGCCAACCGGCGCGATGGACTCCACGGTGGCGGTGAAGCGCTCGCGGTTCAGGCGGCGCTGGTAGCCCGCCAGGGCTGCCTCCAGCCGCCCGGCCTTGGCGGTGTCGGCAAAACCGATGCGATCGGCATACACCGGCAGGTTGTCGCCCGCCACCACCAACTCGTGCTGGACCCGCGTGGAATACGCTTGTTGGCCGCCGCGGCCATCGGGCAGCAGACGCTGCTGCGCGGGGCGCCGACCGGTGTACAGCGTGGAAGCGATGCCGAAGCGCAGCAGCATGCGCTGCACGATGCGCAGCAGCGTTGCATCGCTTTGCGACAGGCGCACGCTCACGCCCTTGTCCTGCGCGCCCTGCACCGAGCCATTGGCGTCGAACAGTCCGCGTAGCAGGCCTGCGGCGAAGTGCGAGGAGCACCGTTCCATGGCGGGCGTGATCGTCTTGTGGCCCGGCCGCATGCCCAGGGCATGCGCCAGGCGCCACAGCGCGCCGCTGGCCATGCGGGCCTCGCCCCGCGCGCCGATGGGGCGTTGGAAACCGCCGAAATCCGCACGGTGGGGCAGCGTGGCAGCAGCGGCCTCCGCCGCCTGGACAATGCCGGCCGCGCCGGTGGCGGCATAGGCGACGGTGCCGTTGCCCACCTGCCGCAGCTCGGGCGCCCACACCGAAATCACGGCCTTGTCGGCCTTCAAGATGCCGTCGGCCACGAGCAGCCCAAGCAGGTAGCCCTCGGCCTCGGTCCCTGCGCCGTCCCAGCCGCCCAGCGCGCGGTGGTCGTGCAGCACGATCTGGTCGCCGGGCTGCAGTTCTGCGGCCGGCGTCCATTCCAGGGCCTGGGCGTAGCGGGTCTGGCGCGCCACGCGCCGCACGCGGTGGTCAGCCGTAAGGCGCAGTGCGTGCCCTTCGCGCGTGCGCAGCTCCACCACCGGCTTGTGGCCGGTCTTGAAGAAGCCATCGCTCTCCGTCGCGAAGATCTTGCCGTCCACCACCGCGCCGAACTGCCGGCCGACGAGGTCGGCTACCTGCGCGGGGCCGTCCGCCGTCATGACCCAGGTGTCGGCCGTGACGCAGGGATTGGTCGCCGCGATCGCTTCGCAGTAATGCAGGTTGTTGTCGCGGTTGATTGCATCCAGGAACAGAATGCCCGGCTCGGCGAAGTCGTAGGCCGACCGCATGATGGTGTCCCACAGGTCGCGGGCCTGCACGGTGCGGTACACCCACTGGCCGTCGGTGCGCTGCACCGCGCCTTGCTCCAGCAGCGCGGCGCCGGGGCGGGCCGCGTGCACCAGGTCCCACGGCTGGCCATCGACCACGGCCTTGACGAAGGCGTCGGGCACGCCCACCGACACGTTGAAGTTGTTCCACCGCCCGGGCGTGCGCTTGGCGGTGATGAATTCGAGGACGTCGGGATGGTCGATGCGCAGCACGCCCATCTGCGCGCCGCGCCGCGCGCCCGCGCTCTCGACCGTGGAGCACGACTGGTCGAACACGTTGATGTAGCTGCACGGCCCCGACGCGAGCGAGGCCGTGCCCTTGACCTGCGCGCCCTTGGGCCGGATGCGCGAGAAGTCGTAGCCCACGCCGCCACCGCGCCGCATGGTCTCGGCGGCCTCGCGCAGAGCTTCGTAGATGCCGGGGTAGCCACCGTCGTCCACGCCCTGGATGCAGTCGCCCACGGGCTGCACGAAGCAATTGATGAGCGTGGCCTGGATGTCGGTGCCGGCGGCGCTCATGATGCGCCCGGCGCCGATCGCCCCCGCTCGCAGGTTGGCGAGAAAGCGTGCCTCGTGCGCCGCGCGCTCGGCAGCGGGCTCCACCGAGGCGAGGGCCCGGGCCACGCGGCGGTAGAGGTCCTCCACGTCCGTCTCGCCGGGCTTGAGGTACTTCTCGCGCAGCACGTCCAGGCTGATGGGCTGCACGGGGGTGGCGTCGGACGCCATGGGGGTGAAGGGGTCGCGTTGCATGTCGCTGGCGCTTTCCAAAAACACTGCCAAACCGCTGTTTTACTCCTGCGCGCGCCCCTGCGGGTTGCCCAATGTCAACGCGAACGGCGAGGATTTGCCGATGGCGCCGAAGGGGTGTCAGAGGCACGGCGGTGGCGGCCAATGTTGCGTTTTGTTTCCTGGATCGAAACGCTGCGATTCCCCGGCAGGGGGTTATTCCCCCCGGCCGGAAGCCCCATAGTCCAGGCGACGCGCCTGGTTCGCGCCCGACCACCCCATCGCTCTTGCCCCTCAAGGAAAAATCCCATGTCCCCCACTGCCGAACTGGCCGCCGAACTCGAAACCGTGACTTCCGGCCCCGATGCGACCCCGCTGATCGAACGCCTGCAATGGCGCTATGCGGCCAAGAAGATGGACCCCGCCCGTGCCGTGCCGGCCGAGAAGGTCGAGCGCATCCTCGAAGCGGCGCGGCTGGCGCCCACCTCCAGCGGGCTGCAGCCGTTTCAGATCATCGTGGTCACCAACACCGAGGTGCGCCAGCGCATCCAGGCCATCGCGTGGAACCAGGCCCAGATCACGGACGGATCGCACCTGCTGGTGTTCGCCGCCTGGGACGACTACACCCCCGAGCGCATCAACGCCATGTTCGACTACACCAACGCGGTGCGCGGCTTCAAGAACGAGGGCTGGGAGAACTACCGCAACATGCTGCTGAACACCTACCCGCAGCGCGGCGCCGAGGTGAACTTCCAGCACGCGGCGCGGCAGGCCTACATCGCCCTGTCCGCAGCCCTGATGGCCGCTGCGTACGAAGCGGTGGACAGCACGCCCATGGAAGGGTTCGATCCCGAGGCGCTCGACGGCATCCTGGACCTGCGCGCCCGCGGCCTGCGCAGCGTCGCGATTCTGCCCCTGGGCTACCGGCAGGCCGAGCAGGACTGGCTGGCCCCGCTGGCCAAGGTGCGGCGCCCGCGCGAGCAGTTCGTCACCGAGGTGTGAGTCCGGCGCGCGTTCGCCTGAGCGGCAACGACTTCGCGCGCATTCGGCGTTTCCACGCGGGAGAGCGGCAGGATCACTCCGTTTAAGGGAGTGAAAAATGATTTCATCGGACGCAGGGCGCAGCCGCGCAACTCGACCAGGCAGCGCGGCACCCACACCGCAGCCCCCCCGAGGTCCCTCGCCTGCCAGCCAATCATCCAGCCTGGAATCCGCTGAAGGCATGCCCCTGGCCCGCCAAAGGTCGACGGGCACTTCGGCGGCCGGCAGGAACGCGCGGCTTTCCTCCCACCCTTCGCGCTCGCCAGCGCAGGGCGCGCAGCCTGCGGATTCGCAGCGCAATGCGCCAGCGTCCCGCGTGGCGGCCCCGTTCATCGCTCCGACCGAGGGGGCCGCCGGCCCGGACACGGGCGAGACCCACCACCCGCGGCCGGCAGTGGGCGCGCCGCCGGGCCAGTTCACAGACGGCCTTCATGCGGAACTGATCGCCGCCGGGAAAGCGGCCTACTGCCATCGGGACGACCACGCGTTCGTGCTGACCCTGGCCCCGACCAGCGAAGACCGGCAAAAGAAGCTCATCCGGATGACCATCGACTCGGCCGAGAAGTTCGCCATCATCACGTCGTTCAACGTCAATCCGGCCAAGGACCACGACCCCGAAAAGATCTCCGGGACGATGTTCGCGATCCTGGAATCGCTCGCCAGGAAGCAGCACGACAAGGACTTTTCGTTCGTCCTTTTCTACAACGACAACAAGCTGCAGACCAACGCGGCCATCTCCGCGGTCGTGGGCCAGAACGTCACGACCAACATGAGCCTGCGCTCGAGCAGCCGAACGAATGCCACCACCACGTGGCCCGCGGTCGTCAAGGCCTACAACCGGCAGCAGACCGACGCGAGCCTGAAGATCACCCGGCCCCTGTGCAACCTCTACTTCGTCGCCGCCAAGGCCAAGGGCGTGGCCGGATCGCACCACAACAAGTTCTGCATCAATGACAGGGGGGTCGCAGCCACCCTCGGAGCGAGCCTGGCCAACAAGACCAAGGACAGCTGGATGGACGGCGGATGCGTCACGCTGAGCCAGCCTTTGGCAGCACGGCAGCGGGACTATTTCCTCGACGAACTGATCGGCAGGCACACCGTGCACGGCGGGCAGCTCCAGGTGAACGGCGAAGGCGAACTGGTCATGGAGAAGATGAAGGACCTGTCACGCATCCACGCCCTGGGAGCGGTCGACATCGAATCGCCACTCGATCAGGCCGGACCGCACAAGGAACAGGCCGTCGCGCGCCTGCGCGACTCCCTGGCCCAGGCAGGGGTGGAATTCGATGGCGCAGCGCACAAGGTGCTCTGGGTGCAGAACACGTCGAGCGGCTACAAGAACATGTTCTCCACGCGCGGCCACATCGAAGGCAAGCCCATCGGACAGGTCATGTCCCGGTTCTTTTCCGGAGCCCAGCCAGGGGAAACGATCAACATCGTGAACAAGACCATCGGCAGCGAAGGCATGGCGCTCATCACCGACGCGCTCGCCAGGGGCTGCAACGTCAATGTGCTGATCAACGAGGACAACCGGACGGCGCTGGAACGGGCGGCACGCAAGTTCTTCGCCCATCCGGCGTCTTCCTCCGTGGGCACCCTCAACCTGCGGCATTTCGCGCCGAGCGAAACCCTGGCAGCAGCGCAGAACTTCAACACCGCGGAACAAGCCGTGGGCCATGCCAAGAACTACATCCTGGAGCGCCAGGACGGCTCCAGCATCGTCATGACGGGCTCCTACAACCTGGACGGCCAGTCCCACTACCGCTCGAACGAGAACCTCATGCTGTTCGAGACCCAGGGCCACGCGGTGAAAGAGGCGCTGTTCGACGACCTCTACAACGGCTGCACCAGCCCGATCAGCACGTTCTCGGCCACGGCCCCCCGCCACCGCTGACGGCGGCCTCGCCCACGGGCCGCGCTGCGGGAGGGCGCGGGTCGGCAGGGCATGGCCTTAGCATGCGCCCATGCACGGCACCCTGCTTCCCTCCCGATCGCCCTCCCGGCATGCAGCCCATCGACTCGGCCCCGCGCCGTGGCCGAGAGGCCCCCGCCTCGCTGCCGCCCTGCTGCTGGCCCTGCTCACCGGCTGCGCGCATGCGCCCCCGGACCCTGCTGCCCCCACCCCCTGGCTCGCCCAGGTCCAATCCCTGCTGCCCGCCGATGTGCTGCTGATCGGCGAGCAGCACGACGCCCCCGAACACCAGGCGCTGGAGCGCGAGGCCGTGCAGTGGCTGGCCGCGCGCGGGCAGTTGGCGGCGCTGGTGATGGAGATGGCCGACAGCGGCCGCGCCACCGACGGCCTGCCCCGCGATGCGACGGAAGGCCAGGTGCAGCAGGCGCTCGGCTGGAACGCGGCGGCCTGGCCGTGGGCGCAGTACGGCCCGGTGGCGATGGCGGCGGTGCGTGCGGGCGTGCCCGTGCGCGGCGGCAACCTGCCGCGCAGCGAAATGGGCGAGGCGATGCGGGACGAGCGCTGGGACCGCCACCTTGGCCCCGCCGCGCTGGAGCGCCAGTACACGGCCCTGCGCGACGGGCACTGCGGCCTGCTGCCCGAGGCGCAGATTCCCGGCATGGCCCGCATTCAGATTGCCCGCGATGCGCGCATGGCGGCCGTGGCCGCTGCGGCGCGGCGGCCTGGGCAGGCGGTGGTGCTGGTGGCCGGCGGCGGCCACGTGCTGCGCAGCGTGGGCGTTCCGACGCACTGGTTTCCCGGCCTCGTTGCCAAGGTGGCGCTGGCGCAGGCCGAGGGCGCGCCGGCGGCTCTGCCGGGCGAGGCGGACGCGGTACACGCCACCCCGGCCCTGCCGCAGCGCGACCATTGCGCCGAGCTGCGAGGCTCACAAGCTGGGCAAGGTGCACGGGGTACGAAGGGCGCCGCACCATGAGTTGACGGCCTAGCATCAAAAAAGCCTCCAGCGCAATAAACACTAGGGAGTACAGCTATGATTTTCATAGCAAAAAGTTCACTGACCCCACGGCGCTCCAGCCCCGAGCGCGCCCGTTTCGCTACGCGCCCGCCGGCCCAGGCACCTGCGCACGCAGCAGCGCCGTGAACTCGGCCGCCGGCAGCGGGCGCTGGCACAGGTAGCCCTGGTAGCGGTCGCACCCGCGCTCGCGCAGGAAGGCCAGTTGCTCGGGCGTCTCCACGCCTTCGGCCAGCACGGCCAGCCCCAGGCTGTGGCCCATGGCGATGATGGCCGTGCAGATGGCCATGTCGTCGGTGTTCTGCGGCAGGTCGCGGATGAAGCCCTGGTCGATCTTGAGCACGTCGATCGGAAAGCGCTTGAGGTGCGCCAGCGATGAATAGCCCGTGCCGAAGTCGTCGATCGCCATGCGCAGGCCCAGGCCGCGCAGGCGCAGCAGCACCTGGCGGGCCTCTTCGGGGCGCTCGGCCAGGGCGCCTTCGGTGATCTCCAGCTCCAGCAGGGTCGGCGGGTAGCCCGAGGCGGACAGGGCGGAGGCCGCGCAGCCGGCCAGGTCGGTCAGGTGGAACTGGCGCGGCGACACGTTCACCGCCAGGGTGAGGCCGGGCAGCCCGGCCTCGCGCCACGCCTGGCCCTGGCGGCAGGCCTCGTGCATGACCCATTCGCCCAGCGGGCCGATGATGCCGGAGCGCTCAGCCACGGGAATGAAGCGCGCGGGCGAAATCAGGCCCTCCTGCGGGTCCATCCAGCGTACGAGCGCCTCGGCGCCGATCACGCGGCCCGAGGCAATGTCCACCTGCGGCTGGTAGTGCAGCTGCAGATGGCCCAGCGCCAGCGCGGCGCGCAGGCGCGATTCGAGCGCCAGGCGCTCGCGCGCGGCCCGGGTCATGGCTTCGCTGAAAAAGCACCAGGCGCCGCGCCCGCGCTCCTTGGCGCCGTACACGGCCGCGTGCGCGCCCTGCAGCAACGCCTGCGCGCTGTCGCCATGGCGCGGAAACAGGCTGATGCCCACGCTCGCCCCGGCCACCACCTCAAAGCCCTCGGGCGAGCGCCAGGGCTCGGCCACAGCGGCGATCAGCGTGCGGGCGATCGCGGCGGCCTCGTCTTCGCTGTGGGCTTGGCGCACGAGCACGCCGATTTCGTCGCCCGCCAGGCGCCCGGCCAGGTCACCGGGGCGCAGGGCCGATTCCAGCCGGCGCGCGATGTGCCGCAGCACTTCGTCGCCGGCGGCGTGGCCGTAGCTATCGTTCACGTCCTTGAACCGGTCCAGGTTGAGCAGCAGCACGGCCATGGGCTCGCCGGTTTCGCGGGCCTGGGCGGTGGCCTCTTGCAGCCGCTGGGCGAACCAGGTGCGGTTGGGCAGCCCGGTCAGCGGGTCGTTGTGGGCCAGGAACGCCAGGCGCTGGCGCTGGGCGTGCTCCTGCGACACGTCGGTGAAAAGGCACACGTAGTGCGTGATCGCGCCCGCGCCGTCGCGCACGGTGCTGAGCGACATGCGCTCGGGGAACACCTCGCCGTTCTTGCGCCGGTTCCAGATCTCGCCCTGCCAGCGGCCGGTGCGCGACAGCTCGGCCCACAGGGCTTCGTAGAAGGCGCGGTCGTGCCGGCCCGACTTGAACAGGCGGGGCGTCTCGCCCAGCAGCTCCGCCTCGGTGTAGCCCATCAGCCGGGTGAAGGCCGCGTTCACCGACAGGATGCGGTTGTGCGCATCGGTCACCACCATGCCCTCGATGGCGTTGTCCACCACGGTGGTGGCCAGGCGCTGGCGCTCTTCGGCGCCGCGCGCCCTCTGCGCCATCTGCGCGAACTCGCGGCCCTGATCGGCGCTCGCGGCGGCATCGGAGGCGCGCAGCCAGCGCAACCCGACCGCCGCCAGCGCGGCGGAGCCGAACACGAAGGCGATGTCCTTGGCACTGCCGTACAGGCCGGCGCCACCCGGCAGCGACGCCAGCAGCGCATCGCCGCCCGCCAGCCAGGCCACGCCCGCCGCGACGTACCCGGCCCATGCCCAGCCGGGCACCCGCTTCGGGGCGGGCCCCTCCTCTTCTTCCATGAATGTCCTTGTCGTGCTTGCCACCGGTGGCGCCGTGCTGCCGCCCGCGCTCCGTGAGATGAGCGCGTATTTTCGCGCCCGGCCGAGGCCCCGCCGGACAAACGCCGGGTGCTGCGACAATCGCCCCGCTATGAACCAAGCCTATATCCTTACCCTGTCCTGTCCCGACAAGCTCGGGCTGGTGCATGCGGTGTCCGGCTTCCTGCTGGAGCATGGCGGCAACATCGAAGAGGCCGCCCAATACAACGACCACGCCACGGGGCTGTTTTTCATGCGCGTGCAGTTCGCCTGCGGGGAGCACGACCATGCGGCGCTGAAGACGCAGCTGGCCGCCTTCGCCAGCCCGCACGGCATGCACTGGCAGCTGCACGCCGCCTCGGAGCCGATGAAGACGGTGATCATGGTCAGCCGCGAGGGCCACTGCCTGAACGACCTGCTGTTCCGCTGGAAGTCGGGCCTGCTGCCCGTGAACATCGCCGCCATCATCAGCAACCACCGCGATTTCTACCAACTGGCGGCCAGCTACAACGTGCCGTTCCACCACATTCCGGTGACGGCCGCCACCAAGGCGCAGGCCGAGGCCCGGCAGTTCGAGATCATCGAATCCGAAGGCGCCGAACTGGTGGTACTGGCGCGCTACATGCAGGTGCTGTCGGACGATCTGTGCCGCAAGCTGCAGGGCCGGGCCATCAACATCCACCACAGCTTCCTGCCCAGCTTCAAGGGCGCCAAGCCCTACTACCAGGCGCACGACCGCGGCGTGAAGCTGATCGGCGCGACCGCCCACTACGTGACGGCGGACCTGGACGAAGGCCCCATCATCGAACAGGACGTGGCCCGCGCGGACCACAGCAAGACGGTGGAGGACCTGACCGCCATGGGCCGCGACACCGAAAGCCAGGTGCTCGCCCGCGCCGTGAAGTGGCACACCGAGCACCGCGTGCTGCTCAACGGCCACAAGACCGTCATCTTCCGCTGAAGACCGCCCGATGAGCGCCCCCCGGCCGCCCGAACCCGCGCGCAGCAACGCGCGCGCGGCCGATGCCGGCACCGCCGGCTGGGACGGGCCGGCCGGGAGCCGCCGCATCCCGCCCATCCAGTGCCTGCTGACCTTCGAGGCCCTGGCCCGCCTGCGCAGCGTGACGCAGACCGCCGACGAGCTGTGCGTGACCCCCAGCGCCGTGAGCCACCGCGTGCGGCAGCTGGAGCAGACCCTGGGCGTGCGGCTGTTCGGTCGCGCCGATTTTTCGCTCACCACCGAAGGCAGCGCCTACCTGGCCCATGTGCGCGAGGGCCTGAGCGCGCTGCAGCGCTTTCCAGGCGCGGCTGCGGCGCCGGGCAAACGGCGGCTCAAGCTGGCCGTGACGCCCACCTTCGCCCGGGCCATCCTGATCCCGCGACTGCGCCAGTTCACCGAGGCCTATCCAGAAATCGACCTGGCGCTGCAGGTGTCCATTCCCCTCCTGGACGTGGTGGCCGAAGATGCCGACTTGGTGGTGCGCTTCGGCCCCGGCCATTACGCCGACCTGGAACACGTGGAGCTGGCCCGCGACCGGGTCACCCCGCTGGCCTCGCCCGCTTTCGTGCGCGAGCACGGCCCCTTCGAGCGCCCGGAAGACCTGGAAAGCGTGCCGCTGCTGCGCAGCCCGCTGGAACCCTGGCGCACCTGGTTCGGCGCCAGCGGCCTCGATTGGGCCGAGCCCACCGAAGGCTCGCAGTTCAACGACATCGGCCTGATGTGCGACGCCGCCGCGGCCGGCATGGGCGTGGCGCTGGTGCGGCTCAAGCTGGGCGCGCCCTGGCTCGAAAACGGCACGCTGGTGCGCCTGTACCCGGGCGAGGCCCCCAGCCCCCACGCGCACTACCTGTGCTGGCGTACCGGCACCATGGACCGCTGGGAGTGCGCTGCCTTCACGGACTGGCTGCGCCGCACCATGGGCTGAGCGGCGGCAAGGCGACCTGCCCTGCCTTGTTCCCTATCCGTTCCAAGGGTCTTTGCGGCGGCAAACCGATGGCTTCTGCCCGGCAAGCCGCGCGGGGCCACGAAATGTCGCTTTTTGTAAAAAACACGCTTGCGCAGCAGGCCGAGCCCCGTCAAGATTCCCAAAGCCCTGCGTTGGCACAGGTTGATTTCAAAAGGGAGGCGTGGGCGGCCCATAGCACGGACAGTACGCGCCTTGTCGGTCCTCCTGCAGGCGCTGCATTCAAGCCGGCCGCAGCAATGGCCGATAACGCATTGACCCCGCCCACCAGGACCTCGCCGCCATGAACGCTTCCCTCGTCCCCCTTGCCGCCTCCGAGTTCGAGCGCGCCCGCACCACCGGGCTGCTGGCTGCACTGGAACGCGTCCAATGCACCATCGAATTCGACCTGGACGGCCGGGTCCAGCATGCCAACCCGCTGTTCCTGGACCGCATGGGCTACACGCTGGAGGAGATCGTTGGGCAGCACCACCGCATCTTCTGCCCGCCGGAGCTGGCCGCCAGCGCGGCCTACCGCACGATGTGGGAGCGCCTGGCCGCCGGCGAAGTCGTCGAGGATGTCTTCCTGCGGCTCACCAAGCAGGCCGAGCCGGTGTGGCTGCAGGCCTCGTACAACCCGATCTTCGACAGCGCCGGGCGCCCGGTGGGCGTGGTCAAGCTGGCCACCGACGTGACCCATGCGCGCAACAGCCAGGCCGATTTCGAAGGCAAGATCGCCGCGGTGAACCGGGTGCAGGCGTTGATCGAGTTCGATCTGAGCGGCAAGGTGCTGCACGCCAACGGCAATTTCCTGAAAGTCTTCGGCTACACCGAGGACGAGATCGTGGGCCAGCACCACAGCCTTTTCTGCGCGCCCGAAGTGGTGCGCTCGGCCGAATACGCGCGCCTGTGGGAGCGGCTGGGCCGGGGCGAAGTCGACGCCGGGCGCTACCGCCGCGTGGCCAAGGACGGTGCGGACGTCTGGATTCAGGCGTCGTACAACCCGGTGCTCGACTCCTCGGGCAAGCCGTACAAGGTGGTCAAGTTCGCCACCGACATCACCGAAGAGACGCGCCAGGCGGCGGAAACCAAGGGCAAGCTCGACGCCATCGGCCTGTCGCAGGCGGTGGTCGAATTCAGCGTGGACGGCAGCATCCTGACCGCCAACCCGAACTTCCTGCGCACCATGGGCTACACGCTGGACGAAATCCGCGGCAAGCACCACAGCATGTTCTGCGACCCCGCCTTCGTCAAAACGCAGGTCTACCGCGATTTCTGGGCCGACCTGGGCGAGGGCAAGTTCCAGAGCGCCCGCTACCGCCGCATCGGCAAGCACGACGCCGGCATCTGGATCCAGGCCACCTACAACCCGATCCTCGACCCGGACGGCCGCGTCTACAAGGTGGTGAAGTTCGCCGTGAACGTGACCGAGCAGGTCGAGCGCGAAGAGGCCGTGGCGCAGAAGGTGAAGGACATCGGTGCCGTGCTGCATGAAATCTCGGCGTCGATCGAGCACGTGGCGCGCAGCTCCGAGCGGTCGGCCGCTCTGGCCACCCAGACGCAGCGCGAAGCCGGCGAAGGCAACCAGTTGCTGGCCCGCTCGCGCGAAGCCATCGCAGCCATCGAGCAATCGTCCACCGACATCCGCGACATCGTGGCCACCATCGGCGAAATCTCCGGGCAGACGCACCTGCTGGCGTTCAACGCCGCCATCGAGGCCGCGCGCGCCGGGCCGCACGGCATCGGGTTTTCCGTCGTGGCCGACGAGGTGCGCAAGCTGGCGGAAAAGTCGGCGCTCGCCGCGCAGGAAATCTCCAAACTGGTGGGCAGCAGTGTTTCGCGCGTGGCCGAAGGCGGCCGGCTGTCCGAAGACGTGAGCGCGGCCTTCAACCGCATCCTGAGCGCGGTCGACAGCACCACGCAGTCCATCAGCGACATCCGCAACGCCATGCTCGAACAGGAAACCTCCACGCAGAACGTCGTGGCGCTGCTGGACAAGCTGCAGGACGCCAGTTCCGGGCGCAAAACCGCATGAGCCTGCCTGCCAGCGCCGTGCCCCATGCGGCCGCGCCCGCCCTGGCCGAGGTGCCGGAGGCGACTGCGCAGTCCCTCGAAGCGCCGCAGCCGGCCGCGCACGTTCGGGTACGCGTGGGCGACTGCCACATCGCGATCGCGGCCACGCAGGTCGAGCGGGCGTTGGCGATGCCTGCACAAGGCCTGTCCCCCCTGCCCCGCCGGCAAGGCGCGCTGGCCGGGTTGATCGACCTGGCTGGCCGGCCGGTGCCGGTCGTTTCGCTGGAGCGCTGGCTGCCCATGGGCGAGGCGTCCATGCCGGCTGCGCAGCAGCGGGTGCTGGTGCTGCACACGCCGCAGGCCCGGATCGGGCTGCGGGTCGATGAGGTCATGGGCGTGAAAGCCGTCGCCCCACAAGACATCGTGCGCGTGCACCACGATGGCGGCAGCGATGAAGAATTGTTCGAATCGGTCGTGCCGGCCTCCGCCGGCGCGCCCATCCTGTCGGTGCTGGAGGTCGATCGCCTCATGGCGCTGTGCCAGGTCTGGTGCGAAGACGCGGCCTGGGCCGGCGGAGCCGCCGCGACTGCGGCCACTTTGCCGACTGCCGCCGGCAACGCAGTGGCTGCCATCCGGCATGCCGTCTTCGCGGTGGGCGACGAGCTGTGGGCCGTGCCCGCCAGCGGTATCAACACCGTGGTGCCCACGCCGTCCGTGGAACTGAGCCTGCCCGGCGGCGGCCTGACGGTGGCGATCAGCGAACTGCGCGGCCGCAAGCTGCCGCTGGTGGGCATTGCCGCCCCGCCGGCCCAGGCCGGCACAGCCCTGCCGCCCTGGGTGGCCGTGCTGGAGCGACAGGGCCAGTGGATCGGCCTGCTCGCGGACACCTGCCGGCAACTGGCCGACCTGGTGGAGGACGACCTGGCGCGCACCCCGGGCGAACCCTTCCTGAAGGGCATCGTCTCGGTGCCGGACGTAGGCACGCTGCGGGTGCTGGACATCGACCAACTCTTCGATGCCGTGCCCGAGGCCGCCATGAGCCAGGTGCGGCCGGGCGCGGCCGGCGATGAGAATTCGGACGATGACGATGACGATGACGATGGCGATGGCGATGGCGGTGGCGGTGGCAATAACCCGGCCGACTCGCACTTTCTGGTGTTCGAAGCCGGCGCGCTGTATGCCTCGCCGGTGGACAGCGTGGTCGGCGTCGTCGAGCTGCCGCAGCCGACCATCGACGAGCTGGTGCTCGGCCGTCCAGCCGTGATGCCGTGGCGCGGCAAGACGCTCAAGGTGGTGTCGCTGCCCTCGTTCGACGGGCAGCCGAGCCCCATGGTGCCGCGCATGGCGATCCTGCTGGAGCCCCACCCCCGGGGCCACGCGACGGTGGGCATCGCGATTTCACGGCTGTGCAACTGGCTGCCGGCCCACCGTGCCGACCACCGCGAAATGCGGCTGGGCTCGCTGGGCGATTTCCGCATGATCACGCACGAGCACGAGGGCAACAGCGCCAGCATGGTCGTGGTCGACCTGGGCGAAATGGCCTACCTGCTCGGCTGATCCGGGCGCTGCCTCCCACCTACCTTCCAGGACCTCTTCCAAAATGATCCCAGCCAGGCTCCCCGACAACGAAACGCAGCGGCTGCGCGCGCTGCAAGACCTGATGCTGCTCGACACGGCGCCGGAAGAGCGGTTCGACCGGTTCGTGCGCTTCGCGGCCGAGCAGCTGGACGCCCCCATCGCACTGATGAGCCTGATCGACGACGAGCGGCAGTGGTTCAAGTCGCGCGTGGGCCTGGCCCTGCCGCAGACCGGCCGCGACGTTTCGTTTTGCGCGCACGCCATCCTGCAGCCGGAACTCTTCGTGGTGGAGGACGCCAACCTCGATGCGCGCTTTGCGGGCAACCCGCTGGTGACGCAGGCGCCGCACATCCGTTTCTATGCCGGCGCCCCTTTGAGCGCACCGACCGGCGAGCGCCTTGGCACACTCTGCATCATCGACACCAAGCCCCGCAGCCTGAACCCGACCGAAAGGGCGGTGCTGCGGGCGCTGGGCCAGCTGGCCAATGAAACCATTGCCGGAAAAAAAGAAACCGAAGCATGACCCGCTTGCCGCATTTGCCCCTCCTTTTGCTGGTGGAGCCCCAATTCGTATTGCGCCGCACGATCGTCTCGGTGGCGCGAGACCTCGGCCTCGTGGAGTTCCATGAGGCCACCAGCGTGGCGCGCGCGCTGCCCGTGCTGGCCGCCCGGCCGTTTTTCGGCCTGGTGCTCGACTGCGACGATGTCTCGGCCTCGACCGACCTGCTCTCGCGCCTGCGCAGCGGCGCCTTCGCCTGCCCGGCCGACATGCCGGTGCTGGCGCTGTCCTCGCAAGTGGACCCGGAGCGCGACGCATGGCGCGAGGCCATCGGCGTGCAGGACACGCTGCGCAAGCCGTTCAAGATCCGCACGCTGCTCGAATCGGTGCAGGCGATGGCGGAGCACAAACGATGACCCGGCCACAACGCGCGGCGGCCAACCGCCGCCCCATGAACCATTCCACCGACGCCTTGGGAGAAAGCAGGCCGTGCAAGCGCTGACACCGACGACGACACCGCATTCCGATCCCGCCTCCGCCCGCGAAGCTGCCCTGGAACAAGAAGCGCACCACCAGAAGGAACAGCAGCGCCTGTTCGCCCTGCGGGCGAGCGGCCTGATGGACACGCCGCCCAGCGATGGTTTCGACCGCATCACCCGCCTGGCGAGCACGCTGTTCGACACCCCCATTGCACTGGTGACCCTGCTGGAGGCCGACCGCCAATGGCACAAGTCGCGCATTGGCCTGGCCGCCTGCGAACTGCCGCGGTCGATCGCTTTCTGCCACCACACCATCGAAGGGGCCGACCTGCTGGTCGTGAACGACACGCTGCTGGACGACCGCTTTGCCCGCAATCCGCTGGTGACGGGGGACGTGGGCGTGCGCTTTTACGCCGGTGCTCCGCTGGTGCTGCCCGGTGGCCACGCGCTCGGCGCGCTGTGCATCCTGGACCAGCGGCCACGCACTTTCGATGCCACGCAGCGCCAGCAGTTGAAGGACCTGGCCGCGCTGGTGATGAATGAGATCGCGCTGCTGCGCACGGCCGGGCGCATCAACGAGATCACGGGCCTGTACAACCGGGCCCAGCTCGTGCACGACCTGATGGACCGCTGCGCGCAAACGCCCGGCGAGCCCCGCACGCTCGTGCTGCTGGACGTGATCCGCGACCGCGACCTGCAGCAGGCCGTGCGCGCCATCGGCATCGCGCCGCTGGAGGCGGGCCTGCGCGACGTGGCACGGCACCTGAGCCAGGCGCTGGGGCCCGAGGTCCAGCTCTACCACGCCTCTGAAACGCGCTTCGCGTACCTGCTGCCGGAAGACAGCCCCGCGGCGCAGGAGCAGGCCGTGCAGGCCGTGCAGCGCCACCTGCAGGAAGCCTTTCGCAGCAGCCGCGTGGTGCTGGAGCTGCACCTGGTGGCCGGGCTGTCGCGGTTCACGCTCGATGAAGAGTCCGCCAACGACGTGCTGCGCCGCGCGACCTCGGCCCTGCACCAGGCCGACGAACTGCAACGCCCCTTCGTCTGGTACGCCCCCGAATCCGACACCGCCCACCGCCGCGCCTTCGCGCTGCTGCGCGGCTTGCCGCAGGGCCTGGCGGAAGGCGATTTCCGGCTCGTGTACCAGCCGCAGTTCGAGGTGCGCCAGAACCGCTTTTCCGGCGTCGAGGCGCTGATCCGATGGCGCCACCCGCGCCACGGCAACGTGTCGCCCGCCGAGTTCATTCCCCAGGTGGAGCAGACCGCGCTGATCCACCTGCTCACCGAATGGGTGCTGCACACGGCGCTGGCCCAGCTGGCGGAGTGGAACCTGCAGGGCTTGTCGCTGACGATGGCGATCAACGTCTCGGCCCGCAATCTGGAGCACCCGGATTTCGTCACCATCCTGCGCAACGCGCTGGCGCTGCACGGCGTGGCCGCGCGGCAGTTGCACATCGAGTGCACCGAGAACGTGGCCCTCAACGGACGCGCCACGCAAGGCGTGCTGGAGGAAATCCGGGCCATGGGCCTGAAGGTGTCGCTGGACGACTTCGGCATCGGGTACTGCAACCTGTCGTGCCTGCGCGCGCTGCCAGCGGAAATGCTCAAGCTCGACCAGTCGCTCGTCAAGCCGATCGCCCACGACATGCAGGCGTGGACGTTGCTGCGCACCATCATTGCGCTCGGGCAACGCCTGGGCTACCAGCTGGTGGCCGAGGGCGTGGAGAGCCGGGAGATCCTGGAGATGGTGTCCGACGCCGGCTGCGACCTCGCGCAGGGCTACTTCCTGGCCTATCCGATGGAAGCGGAAGCCGTGGCGCCCTTCTTTGCGGCGCAGCATGAAAAGCTTTTCACGGCCGGCGCGAAAGAACTTCACGCCCCGATGGTCTCGGCCGGTAGCGGTTTCGGCAGCGGAATGGCTTAGAGTGCCCACAGCGCGGCCCGCACCGGGCCGCGGCCGTGCCCGCACACCATGACGCCTGCCACCGCCCCCGATACGCCTTTCACGCCCCAGGCCATCCAGGCCATCAAGGCCCGCCTGATCCCTGCGCTGCAGGCCGTGCTGCCCGCGCACGCGCTGCTCTGGCACGCCGAGGACACCACACCGTACGAATGCGACGGGCTCACCGCCTACCGCCAGCGCCCGCTGGCCGTGGCGCTGCCCGAAACCTATGCACAGGTGCAGGCCGTGCTGCGCGCCTGCCATGCGCTGTCGGTGCCGGTGGTGGCGCGCGGCGCGGGCACGGGCCTGTCCGGCGGGGCCATGCCGCATGCGCTGGGCGTGACGCTGTCGCTGGCCAAGTTCAACCGCATCCTGCGCATGGACCCAATCTCCCGCACGGCGGTCGTGCAGTGCGGCGTGCGCAACCTGGCCATCAGCGAGGCCGCGGCGCCCCACGGGCTGTACTACGCACCCGACCCGAGCAGCCAGATCGCCTGCACCATCGGCGGCAACATCGCCGAGAACTCGGGCGGCGTGCACTGCCTGAAATACGGCCTCACGGTGCACAACGTGCTGCGCATCGAAGGCTTCACGATGGAGGGCGAGCCCGTCACCTTCGGCAGCGAAGCGCTGGACGCCCCCGGCTACGACCTGCTGGCCGCCGTGATCGGCAGCGAGGGCATGCTGGCGGTGGCCACCGAAGTGACCGTGCGCCTCATCCCCAAGCCGCAACTGGCGCGCTGCATCATGGCCAGCTTCGACGACGTGCGGCGCGCGGGCGATGCGGTGGCGGCGATCATCGCGGCCGGCATCATCCCCGCGGGCCTGGAAATGATGGACAAGCCCATGACCGCCGCGGTGGAGGATTTCGTCTGCGCTGGCTACGACCTCACCGCCGAAGCCATCCTGCTGTGCGAGTCGGACGGCACGCCCGAAGAGGTGCAGGAGGAGATCGGCCGCATGAGCGAGGTGCTGCGCGCCGCCGGCGCCACGGCCATCACGGTGAGCCAGGACGAGGCCGAGCGCCTGCGCTTTTGGAGCGGCCGCAAGAACGCCTTTCCGGCCAGCGGGCGCATCAGCCCCGACTACATGTGCATGGATTCGACCATTCCACGCAAGCGCCTGGCCGACATCCTGCTCGCCATCCAGGAGATGGAAAAGAAATACGCGCTGCGCTGCGCCAACGTGTTCCATGCCGGCGACGGCAACCTGCACCCGCTGATCCTGTTCGATGCCAACGACCCCGACCAGCTGCACCGCTGCGAACTCTTCGGCGCCGACATTCTGGAAACCAGCGTGGCCATGGGCGGCACGGTGACTGGCGAGCACGGCGTGGGGGTGGAAAAGCTCAACTCGATGTGCACGCAGTTCACCACCGAAGAGAACGCGCAGATGTTCGCGCTCAAGGCCGCGTTCGACCCTGCCGGCCTGCTCAACCCGGGCAAGGTGATTCCGACCCTCAACCGCTGCGCCGAATACGGAAAGATGCTGGTGCGCGGCGGACAGATCGCTCACCCCGACCTGCCGCGGTTCTAGGGCGGCGGCTCGGCCGCCAGGCATGGCCCCGGCAGCCTCACGCTGCAGCGGTCGGCCTCAGAGCATCAGCACCACCAGCAGGCAGGCCACCCAGGCCGCCAGCGGCCCCAGGTTCTGGCCCAGCCGCCGGGCGCGCCGGTACAGGTACACGGGCGCGAGCCACACCCAGCCGCGAAAGCCTGCGGTGTCGTGCCCGGCGCGCCACAGCCAGCGTTCGTCCACGAAGGCGATCAGCACGTTGAACGCCACGGTCAGAAAGAAGAACGCGCCCGACTGCACCGCGCGCTGCGACACATAGGGGTCGCGGTACACCAGGTAGGCGACGAACCCCTCCAGCGACACGCCCATGACCGGGGCGCAGGCCAGCAGCCACGCCAGCGTGTTGTCCGCACGGGCATCGGCGGCGGCGGCGGCAGCGCAGGCGCTCATCGCCTCCAGCGCATCGCGGTCCAGATGGGCCCGGAATTCCGAATGCTCCACCGGCACCCAGCACGGCAGGCCGGGCCGCCAGATGCGCTGGCCCGGCGGCAGGCGCTGCAGGCCGATCAACCGCACGATCTCGTCGTCCGGCACGGGGCCCCGGCACTGGCCCGGGGTCTCGTAATACCAGCGGGGGCCTTCGGCCAATGGGAGGTCCATGTCAATCCCCACGTCCACGTCCCTCCCGCTCATCGCACGCCCTCCAGGCGGCGCAGCACCGTGGCGGAAGTGCCTGCGGGCGCAGGCGCAGCGCCAGGGGGCTGGCGCCCCTGCGTGGAAGGCGGTGCGGCCCGGAGCGATTCGCCCGGTGGGGCCGGCCAGAGGGGCGAGGAGTTTGCGCCTGCCCCGGGCACTGCCAGCACGGGCGGCGCGGCGGCCAGCTTGCGGTGCACCACGCCAGAGGCCGGCAGCGGCCGGTAGCCGCGCCAGGCGCGCTCCAGCAGGCGCTGGTAGTTGGCGGACAGCGCCGGGCCGTCGTGCGCCGCCTCGCCGAACACGAAGTCGGCCGAGACCGATTCGCGCGCCGTGTGGCTGGCGTATTCGGTGTCCACCCGCGAGCCGATCCACACCGGCGCGGCCCCATCCATGCGCCATTCGGTCACCTCGCGCACGCGGCGGAAATCCACCGAGCGCTGGTGCAGCAGGTACACCACCTCGGCCCCGCCCGGCTCGCGCGACTGCCCCGGCACCAGGGCCGCCAGCGCATCGCGGGTGAGCCGCGCATAGTGCGCCGTGGCCTGCCGGTGTTCGCACGCGTATTCGACGAGGCGGCGCCCCTGCGCGTCCTGAAACGACCGCCACTGCACGGCGGCGCAGGCTTGACGCTGGTCGAGCGCCGCCCCCACTGCCCGGCCCGGCACATCGCCGCGCTCCAGGTGCTTGACCTGCCGCACGGCACCATCCCCGCAGCCCGCCACCAGCGCCGCCACGGCGCAGCCGAGCCCCATCCATCCCTTGTGCATTCACGCTCCCTGCCGAGCTTCGCAGCGGCGGCCGGCAAGGGGCTGCGCTCGAATTCGGAAAGTTGATTTTTAATTAATTCTGCGGCGTGACTTTAGCTGAAAATCAATGCTTCGTCATCTCTGCTGCCTACGGTGCCGCCATGAATGATCCCAAGCAGCGGTTTGCCGAGAAATTACGAGAAGCCATGACAGCTGCGGGCTACGCGCCCAAGCCTTCCGTCCTGGAGCGGGAGTTCAACACCCGGCACTGGGGCAAGCCCATGACCCTGCACGGCGTGCGCCGCTGGCTGCTGGGCGAGACCATGCCCGATGCGCGCAAGCTCATCGTCCTGGCCGAGTGGCTGCGCATGCCGGTGCAGGAACTGGCCTTCGGCGTGTCCGACGCCGTCGAGGTGCGCGAAGAGGCCGCCCGCTGGCACGTCGCGCTGGGCTACGAAGACCGCGAGTTGTTCGACACCTACCTGAAGCTCCCCATGCCCAAGCGGCGACTGGCGCGCGACGTCATCCTGGCCATCGCGAAAGCCCATGCGCCCGCCCCCGCCGAGCCGCCGGACGGGCCGGCCGATTGACCCCACCGCCACGGCCTTCACCCGCAATCACGGGTCCTGCGTAACTCAACGACAGAGTCAATCCGAGGTCGGTGGGCATCCCTAGCGTGCCGGCCATGCACGATCCCAAGCAACTGTTTGCAGAAAAATTACGCCAAGCCATGGTGGCCGCTGGCTACGAGCCCAAGCCCTCGGTGCTGGAACGGGAGTTCAACACCCGCCACTGGGGCAAGCCCATGACACTGCACGGCGTGCGCCGCTGGCTGCTCGGCGAAACCATGCCCGATGCACGCAAACTCATCACCCTTGCCGAATGGCTGCGCATGCCGGTGCAGGAACTGGCCTTCGGCACGCCGGACAGCACGCCCCAGGCGCGCGAAGAGGCCGCGCGCTGGCACGTGGGCCTGGGCTACGAAGACCGCGAACTGTTCGAAACCTATCTGCGCCTGCCCGTGCCACAGCGCCGCCTGGCGCGCGAGGTGATCCTGGCCATCGCCAAGGCGCAGGCCGTGGATCAGACGCCGCGAAAGCGCTGAAGCAACACCCGCGCAGGGCGTCAGTCGGCCACCAGGGTCGCAGGCCGTGCGCCAGATCGTCGGCGTGCGGCAGCACGGACTCGCGAAAGCCCATGCGCCGACCCCACCGAGCCACTGGACGGGCCGGCCGATTGAGGCCTGACATTGCCTTCACCCGCAATCACGGATCCGACGTAACTCGACAACGGAGTCAATCCGGGGCCGGCGGGCATCCCTAGCGTGCCGCCCATGCACGATCCCAAGCAACTGTTTGCAGAAAAATTACGCCAAGCCATGGTGGCCGCTGGCTACGAACCCAAGCCCTCGGTTCTGGAACGGGAGTTCAACACCCGCCACTGGGGCAAGCCCATGACCCTGCACGGTGTGCGCCGCTGGCTGCTCGGCGAAACCATGCCCGATGCACGCAAGCTCATCACCCTCGCCGAATGGCTGCGCATGCCGGTGCAGGAGCTGGCCTTCGGCACGCCGGACAGCACGCCCCAGGCGCGTGAAGAGGCCGCGCGCTGGCACGTGGGCCTGGGCTACGAAGACCGCGAACTGTTCGAAACCTATCTGCGCCTGCCCGTGCCGCAGCGCCGCCTGGCGCGCGAGGTGATCCTGGCCATCGCCAAGGCGCAGGCCGTGGACCAGACGCCGCGCAAGCGCTGAAGCCCCAACCCTTGCACGCCTTCGTCCTGCCGCCCCGCGCGCAGGGCGTCCTCAGTCGGCCATCAAGGTGCGCAGGCCCTGCGCCAGATCGTCCGCGTGCGACAGCACGAACAGCAGCAGCCCGATGAAGCCGCCCACCACGGTGCCGTTGATGCGGATGTACTGCAGGTCGCTGCCGATGTGCAGCTCCACCAAGCGCGCGAGTTCCTTGGCGTCCCAGCGGTCCACCGTGTTGCGGATGTGCTCGGCCACGAACTGAGACAGGTCGGGCGCCCACTGCGCCGCCCACAGCTCCAGCCGCACGTTCAGCCGCAGCCGCAGCGCCGGATCGCCGGCCAGCGACAGCCCCAGCCACTGGCCCATCGCCGCCACCTTGCGCGAAACCTCCGACTCTTCGTCGGCCAGGTCGCGCTGCAGGCGCTCGCGCAGGCTGGTCCACAGCGTCTGCACGTAGCGCCCCAGCGTCGCGTCGTTCTGCAGGTAGTTGCGGATCGCCATGCCGCGCTCGGCCCATTCGGGATCGGACTGCAGACGCTCCACCAGCCGCTCGACCGCGCCGTCCAGCGTGCCGCGCAACTGGTGCGCGGGGTTGCCGGCCACCTCGGCCAGCAGGTTCTCGATGGCCTGGGCGATGGCGCTAGCGCCCTTGTCGCTCAGCCAGTCGGTGGGCAGCACCTTCTCCTTGAGCGGGTGCTCGCGCTTGATCCACTGCACGATGGTTTCGGCGATGAAGGTGCGCGTCTGCGGCTCGCGCACCATCGCGGCCAGGCGGTTGAGCAGGTCGTCCAGCAGCGCCTGGTGGCGGCCGTTGTGGGTCAGCGCCTCCAGTGCCATGGCCATGGTGCGGGACAGGTCGATCTGCCCGATGAGCGTGCGCGCGGCGTCGTTCATGAAGCGCTGGATGCGCTCGTCTTCCACCGTATCGAGCGCCGACAGCGCCAGCCGCGACATCTGCCGCGCCAGCAGCTGCGCGTTGCCCGGCGAAGTGAGCCACTGGCCCAGCAGGTGGGCCGGGTCGTGCCGGCGGATCATGGTGACGAGCGAGGGCGCATCCAGGAATTCGTCGCGCACGAACGAGGCCAGGTTGCCGCCGATGCGCACTTTGTTGCGCGCGATGATGTCCGTGTGCCGCTGCACGAACGGCAGCGGAATGCGGCGAAACAGCGCCGATACGGCGAACCAGTCGGCCAGCGCGCCGACCATGGCCGCCTCGGCCACGGCGCGCACGCATTCCACGGCCAGGCTGCGGGGCACCGCGTACGTCGCGGCGAACACGGCGGCCACCGCCAGCAACAGGCCGGTGGCCAGCCACTTGGCCCGTGTCAGCGCGCGGGCCTGGTCTTCGTGGTTGCTATCCATCGTGCAAGGATAGCCCGAGACGCCTGTCGGACAGGGCCGCTAGCGTGGCGCGACCCGGTCCAGGGCGGCCTCCAGGTGGCCCACGGTGCGGTCCACGTTGTGCCACTTTTCCAGGCCGAACAGGCCGATGCGGAAGGTCTGGAAGTCCGGGCCCTCGCCGCATTGCAGCGGCACGCCGGCCGCGGTCTGCAGGCCGGCCTCGATGAACTTCTTGCCGTTCTGGATGCCGGGGTCGGTCGTGTAGCTCACCACCACGCCGGGGGCCTGGTAGCCCTCGGCCGCCACGCTCGGAAAGCCCCGCGACTGCAGCAGCGCCCGCACCCGGGCGCCCAGCGCGATCTGCTCGGCGCGCACCTTCTCGAAGCCGTAGTCGCGCGTTTCGGCCATCACGTCGCGCAACTGCACCAGCGCATCGGTGGGCAGCGTCGTGTGATAGGCGTGCTGGCCTTTTTCGTAGCCCTCGGCGATCTGCATCCACTTCTTGAGGTCGCACGCGAAACTGCTGCTCGTGGTGCCGTCGATGGCCTGGCGCGCCCGCTCGCTGAGCATCACCATGGCGCAGCAGGGCGAGCCGCTCCAGCCCTTTTGCGGCGCCGAGATCAGCACGTCCACGCCCGTGGCTTGCATGTCCACCCACATCGCGCCCGAAGCCACGCAGTCGAGCACGAAGAGCGCGCCCACGGCGTGCGCCGCCTCGCTCAGGGTGCGCAGGTAATCGTCGGGCAGCAGGATGCCGCTGGCAGTCTCGACATGGGGCGCGAACACCACCTTCGGCGATTCGGCGCGAATGGCGGCGGCCACCTCATCGGCCGGGCACGGCGCCCAGGGCGCCTGCGGGCCCTCTCCCTGGCGGCGGGCCTGGCACACCACGGCGCCACCGCCCAGTCCGCCCGCATCGAAGATCTGGCTCCAGCGGTAGCTGAACCAGCCGTTGCGCACGATGAGCACCTTCTCGCGGTTGGCGAACTGGCGCGCCACGGCCTCCATGCCGAAAGTGCCGCTTCCGGGCACCAGCACCGCCGTGTGGGCGTGATAAACGCTCTTGAGCGTGGCCAGGATGTCCTGCATCACGCCGGTGAAACGCAGGGACATGTGATTGAGCGCGCGGTCGGTGTAGACCACCGAAAACTCGAGCAGACCGTCGGGATCGATATCGGGCAGAAGGCCGGGCATGGGGTGTCTCCGTGAAGGCGGGGCCCGCGCGCCGCCGAGGGCCGCCTTCACGCACGCGGCCGGCAAACACGGCGTCATGGGCCTCTATAAAAGGCCGAAAAAACTGAGCGGGCCAGCTTAGCACGCGCACTTTCCGCAGGCCGGCCACCCCGGCCGCCCACGCAATGGACGCAGCGCGCCCAACGCCGCTAGGATGCCGGACCGACCCGTTTTTTGACTTCACCGCCCCCACCAGGAGCCCCGATGCCCGACTTTCGCAGCGACACCGTCACCCAACCCACGCCGGCCATGCGCGACGCCATGTTCCAGGCCCCCCTTGGCGACGACGTGTTCGGCGACGACCCCACCGTGAACGCGCTGCAGGACCATGCGGCGCAACTGCTCGGCTTCGAAGCCGCCCTGTTCGCCTGCTCCGGCACGCAGACCAACCTGATCGCGCTCATGGGCCACTGCCAGCGCGGCGACGAAGCCATCGTGGGCCAGAGCTGGCACACCTACCGCTGGGAAGCCGGCGGCATGGCCGTGCTGGGCTCGATCCAGCCGCAGCCGGTCGAAACCCAGCACGACGGCACGCTGCGGGTGGCCGACATCGCCGCCGCCATCAAGCCCGACGACCCGCATTTCGCCCGCACCCGCCTCGTGGTGCTGGAAAACACCACCGGCGGCCAGCCGCTGCCCGCCGGGTACCTGGGCGAAGTGGCCGAACTCGCCCGCTCGCGCGGCCTGGCGATGCACCTGGACGGCGCGCGCATGTTCAACGCCGCCACGGCCTACGCCGAGAACAGCGGCACCGACGTGTACGACGAAGCCCGCGCGATCTGCTCGCACTTCGACTCGGTGTCGCTGTGCCTGAGCAAGGGGCTGGGCGCGCCCGTGGGCTCGCTGCTGCTGGGCTCGCACGACTTCATCCGCAACGCGCGGCGCACCCGCAAGATCCTGGGCGGCGGCATGCGCCAGGCCGGCTTCCTGGCAGCCGCCGGGTTGCACGCGCTGCAGCACCACGTGCGCCGCCTGGCGGACGACCATGCCCTCGCCCGCCAACTGGCCGAGGGCCTGGCCGAAGCCGGCCGCAGCCATCCCGTGCTGCAAGGGCGCCTGACGGTGGCCTCCGCCCACACGAACATCCTCTTCACCGACGTCGACGCCGAAGTGGCCCCGGCCTTCACCGCCTGGCTGGCGCAGCACGGCGTGCGCGTGACGAGCGGGCTCTACGGCCGCGGCGCGCGTTTACGCTGGGTGGCGCACCTGAACGTGGGCCCCGAGGACGTGGCGAACACGCTGGACTGCGTGCGGCGGTTCACCGGACAGCCGGCCTGATCCTTCGGTCCCCTGGCGTCTGCTGTGCCGCCAGGGCATCGCGCAGTGGTTTGCTATTTAATTTATAGCAACACACCCTAGTGATACCTGCGCTGGAGCCGTTTTTCATGCCCAATGCCGAATGCTGCACTGGAAGCGGCACAGGCCGGCGAGCAAGCAGCCAGCGGTGGACAGAGCAGGCGCGCGGGGGGCGGCACCTGCCGGCCTCGACCGCTCAGGCCGCTACCTGCCGCCCGCCGAAGATGCCGGTGCCGACGCGCACCAGCGTGCTGCCGGCGTGGATGGCGGCCTCCAGGTCGGCGGTCATGCCCAGGGAGAGCGTGTCGAACGCTTCGAAACCCTCACCGCCCTCGCGCCGTATCTGATCGAACAACGCCTTCGCCGCCGAGTGAACCGCGTGCTGGGCGGCGAAATCCGGGGCGACATCCGGAATGCTCATGAGGCCCCGCAGGCGCAACCGTGGCAGGCGCGCAACAGCCTGGGCCAGCGCCAGCGCTTCGCCGGGCGGCACGCCTGCCTTGGTCGCGCCGCCGTCCACGTTGACCTGAATGCAGATGTCGAGCGGTGCCAGCGCAGCGGGGCGCTGGTCGGACAGGCGCTGTGCCGTTTTTTCCCGGTCCACGGTGTGGACCCAGTCGAAGTGCTCGGCCACCTGCCGCGTCTTGTTGCTCTGCACCGGGCCGATGCAATGCCACTGCAGGGGCGGTGCCCACGGCGGCGCGTCGTCTTGCAGCGCGGCGATCTTCGCCACGCCTTCCTGGATGTAGTTCTCGCCGAAAGCCCGGTGCCCGGCGTGGGCGGCCTGCCGCACGGCGTCGGCATCGAAGGTCTTGGAAACGGCCAGAAGCTGCACGCTGGCAGGGTCGCGCCCGGCTGCGTCGCAGGCCTGCGCGATGCGTCCAAGAACCTGTTGGAGGTTGTTACCAATCGTCGTCATAATGATTCCTCTGAGCGTACCAAACGACCGAGGGACTCCGTGGACATCACCCAATTGCTGGCTTTCAGCGTGAAGAACAAGGCTTCCGACCTGCACCTGTCGGCCGGCCTTCCACCCATGATCCGGGTCCACGGCGATGTGCGGCGCATCAACGTCGATGCGCTGGATCACAAGACCGTGCACGCCATGGTCTACGACATCATGAGCGACGCCCAGCGCAAGGCGTACGAAGAATTCCTGGAAGTCGACTTTTCCTTCGAGATCGAAGGCCTGGCGCGCTTTCGGGTCAATGCCTTCAACCAGAACCGCGGCGCGGCCGCCGTGTTCCGGACCATTCCCAGCAAGATCCTGACCCTGGAGCAGCTCAACGCGCCCAAGATCTTCGGCGAACTGGCCCTCAAGCCGCGCGGCCTGGTGCTGGTCACCGGCCCCACCGGCTCGGGCAAATCGACCACGCTGGCGGCGATGGTCAACTTCCTGAACGAAAGCGAATACGGGCACATCCTCACGGTGGAAGACCCGATCGAATTCGTGCACGAATCCAAGAAGTGCCTGATCAACCAGCGCGAAGTCGGACCGATGACGCTGTCGTTCGCGGCCGCTCTCAAGTCGGCGCTGCGCGAAGATCCGGACGCCATCCTGGTGGGCGAAATGCGCGACCTGGAAACCATCCGCCTGGCCATGACGGCCGCGGAAACGGGCCACCTGGTGTTCGGCACGCTGCACACTTCGAGCGCCGCCAAGACCATCGACCGGATCATCGACGTGTTCCCCGCCGAAGAAAAGGAAATGGTCCGGGCCATGCTGTCCGAATCGCTCCAGGCGGTGATCTCGCAGACGCTGTGCAAGACCAAGGACGGCCAGGGCCGGGTCGCGGCGCACGAGATCATGCTGGGCACCAGCGCCATCCGCAACCTGATCCGCGAGGCCAAGGTGGCGCAGATGTACTCCACCATCCAGACCAGCAGCAGCGCAGGCATGCAGACCCTGGACCAGAACCTGACCGACCTCGTGCGGCGCAACGTCATCAGCCCCGCGGAAGCGCGCGGCAAGGCGAAGATCCCCGACAACTTCCCGGGCTGAGTCGCAGCGCGCGCACTCCGCCCACCCACCCAGAGATTCGCGGCCTTTTCAGGCGGCACACCGGAGCATTCCCTATGAAAGGCATCCTCGGCCTGTTGAAGGCCAAGACCCGCGGCGGCAAAGCGGCGGAAGAAGGCGGCGACTCCGTCTTTTTCACGACCGCTTTCGCCGGACAAGGCGTGGACGACGCGATGCTGGTGCCCTGGGAGGCCCGCGCCGTCGAGGTGGGCGCCAAGCGGATGGCCGCGAGCCGCGGCGGCAAGCTGCTGCAGGCGCTGTGGGCCAAGGACAAGTACATGGCGCACCTGGACAAGGACGCTGTGGAGCGCATGGAGCGCTTCTTCGAATTCGCCGCCGTGGCGCCGAACCGCGACGTGATCCGCCAGGACGAATATGGCAACTTCATGGTGGTGCTGCTCACCGGCACGATCGCCGTGGACCGCGTGCAGCCCTGGGGCGAGCATCTGCGCTTGGCGGAAACCCGCCCGGGGGATATCCTGGGTGAAATGTCGCTGCTGGACAGCGGTATCCGCTTCTCGGCCTGCACCACGCTGACCGACTGCGAGATCGCGGTGCTCAGCGCAGAGGCCATGGACGACATGATGACCAAGGACCCGCAGCTCGCCGCCAGCCTGGTGGCCCTTTTGGCGCGCAAGCTCTCGCTGCGCCTTCGCGTGGTGAGCGCACGACTGTCCGACAGCCAGAAATGACGCACCGCACTGCAACCACCCCAGGGAGAGCTTGCTGATGGAACGCGATCAGGCCAGTAAATTCATCAACGACCTGCTCAAGCTCATGGTGAGCCGCGGCGGCAGCGATCTGTTCATCACCGCCGAATTTCCGCCCGCGATCAAGGTGGACGGCAAGGTGACCAAGGTGTCGCCCCAGCCGCTGACGCCGGCCCACACGCTGACGCTGGCGCGCGCCATCATGAGCGACAAGCAGGTGGCCGACTTCGAACGCACGAAGGAGTGCAACTTCGCCATCTCGCCCGCAGGCATCGGGCGCTTTCGTGTGAACGCCTTCATCCAGCAAAGCCGTGTCGGCATGGTGCTGCGGACCATTCCGCTCACGCTGCCCACCATCGACGGACTGGGCGTGCCGCAGGTGCTCAAGGAAGTCACGATGACCAAGCGGGGCCTGTGCATCCTGGTGGGCGCCACGGGCTCGGGCAAATCGACCACGCTGGCTGCGATGGTGGACTGGCGCAACGAGAATTCGTTCGGCCACATCATCACGGTGGAAGACCCGATCGAGTTCGTGCACCCGCACAAGAACTGCGTCGTCACCCAGCGCGAAGTCGGCCTCGATACCGACAGCTGGGAGGCCGCCCTCAAGAACACGCTGCGGCAGGCGCCGGACGTCATCCTGATGGGCGAAATCCGCGACCGCGAAACCATGGAACATGCGGTGGCCTTCGCTGAAACCGGCCACCTGTGCCTGGCCACGCTGCATGCCAACAGTGCCAACCAGGCGCTGGACCGCATCATCAACTTCTTCCCCGAAGAGCGGCGCACGCAACTGCTCATGGACCTGTCGCTCAACCTGCGCGGCATGATCTCGCAACGCCTCATTCCCAAGCAGGATGGCAAGGGCCGCGCGGCCGCGGTGGAAGTGATGCTGAACACCCCTTTGATTGCCGACCTGATCTTCAAGGGCGAGGTAGCCGAGATCAAGGAGATCATGAAAAAGAGCCGCAACCTCGGCATGCAGACGTTCGACCAATCGCTGTTCGACCTGTTCGAAGCCAACGTCATCACCTACGAAGACGCGCTGCGCAACGCCGACTCGCTCAACGACCTGCGCCTGCAGATCAAGCTGGGCAGCCAGCGCGCCAAGACCACCGATCTGGCCTCGGGCACCGAGCACTTCGCCATCGTCTGACGCCTGCCGCCCCGTCACCCGCCCTGGTCCGGCGGGTTTTCTTTTTTCTGAAATGGAGACACGTCCCATGCCCAGCACGAACCCCCGCAGCTACGACGCCGCCCCCGCCCGCAAGGTCGCCTTCATCGGCCTGGGCGTCATGGGCTACCCCATGGCCGGCCACCTCGCTCTCGCGGGCCACGCCGTGACCGTCTACAACCGCACCGCCGCCAAATCGGCGGCCTGGTGCGAAGAGTTCGCTGGCACGTCAGCACCACGCCATGCACCCACGCCCCGCGAAGCCGCCCAGGGCGCGGACATCGTCTTTTGCTGCGTGGGCAACGACGACGATCTGCGCTCGGTCACGCTGGGGGCCGACGGGGCATTCGCCGGCATGCAACCCGGCGCGGTGTTCGTCGACCACACGACGGCATCGGCGGAAGTCGCGCGCGAGCTGTACGGCGCGGCGCGCACGCTGGGCCTTCAGTTCATCGATGCGCCCGTGTCGGGCGGCCAGGCAGGCGCGCAAAACGGCCAGCTCACGGTGATGTGCGGCGGCGATGCGGCCACCTTCGACAGCGTCAAACCCACGGCGCTGGCGTTCTCGCGGGCGTTTACGCGCGTGGGCGAGAGCGGATCGGGCCAACTGGCCAAGATGGTCAACCAGATCTGCATCGCCGGCATCGTCCAGGGCCTGTCGGAGGCCATTGCGTTCGGCCAGCATGCCGGGCTGGACATGCCTTTGGTGCTGGACGTGATCGGCAAGGGCGCCGCACAAAGCTGGCAAATGGACAACCGGGGCAAGACGATGGTCGAAGGCCGCTTCGATTTCGGCTTCGCGGTCGACTGGATGCGCAAAGACCTGGGCCTGGTGCTGGACGAATCGCGTCGCAACGGCGCGCGGGTGCCGGTCACCGCGCTGGTGGACCAGTTCTATGCGGACGTGCAGCAGCACGGTGGCAGCCGCTGGGACACCTCCAGCCTGATCACCCGCCTGGGCCGCAAGAAGTCGGGTTAACGCGCGCCGGGGGAGCCGTCAGGAAGCAGCGCGGCAGCCCTCGGGGCGTCTGGGTCCTGGAAGGCTCTTGGAAGACCATGGGCCGCGCCGAGCGCGCCCCATGTTCCCAGTGCCTCGTCAGGTCTATCGGACCGGCTTATCGGGCGATGCGTCAGTCGTGACCGGTGCCGGCCGCTGCTGGGCAAAGCCCCGCTCCAGTTCCTGCTGCGTGATGATTTCGAACACGCGCACCACCTTGCGCACACCGTTCACACCGCGGGCAATGTCGGAGGCGCGGTCCGCCTCGCGCTGCGTGACGCGGCCCATGAGGTACACCGTCTCGCGCTCGGTGACCACTTTGTAGGCACTGGCGAACAGGTCCTTGGCATCGACGAAACTCGCGCGCACCTTGCCGGTGATGAGTGTGTCGTTGGACCGCTGCGTGAGCGAGCTGGAGGCCATCACGCCCAGATCGTTGACGACCGAGCGCACGTTCTCGACCGCCAGAACGGCCTGCTCGATCTTCTCCTTGTCCTGCGCGCTGGGCACTTCGCCAGTGAGCAGCACCTGGCGGTTATAGCTGGTGACGTTGACGTGAACGCGGTCTCCAAACGTATCGCGGATGCGGTTGGCGGCGCGCAGTTCGATGCCTTCATCTTCCACCTGGATACCGGTCGTGCGGCGGTCCGAAGCCATCATGCTGCCCATGACGGCAGCGCCCCCCACCACGAGCGGCGCGCACGCGGACAGGCCTGCGCTCAAGGCCCCGAGGGCCAGCAAAGTGCACGTCAGGCGCGTTAGGCGCGTCAATCGCGTCATCGGGAATGTCATAGTGGTATCTCCTGTTCACCAAGTAATTGGGCATCCACGCCGTCGCACAGGCAGTGCAGGATGAGCGAATGCACCTCCCGCACGCGTGCCGCGCGGTCATGGGGCACGGCGATCAAGACGTCGGTTTCGCGCAGCATGCCCGCCAGCCGGCCACCGCTGCGCCCTGTCAGCGCCACCACGGTCATGTCCCGCTCATGGGCCGCGTCGCAAGCAGCCAGCAGCGGCAGATCGTTGCCGGTTTCGGTCAATGCCAGCAGGACATCGCCGGCCTGCCCCAGCGCGCGGATCTGGCGCGCCAGCCCGTCGATGTCGGGACCGTCGAGACCACCCGGGGTCCAGATCGCGTCGGGGGCCAGCGCCATGGCGGCCAGTTCGGGGCGCTCGCGCTCGAAACCGGCCACGCACAGCGCGGCGAACTGCTGCGCCTGGGCCGCCGCCGGGCCGCTGCCGCAGGCGAGTACCTTGCCACCGCTGGTGACGCAAGCCAGGACGGCCTGCACAGCGGAAGCGATGGGATGGCTCAGGGTCTGCGCGGACTGGTATTTGAGGTCGGCGCTGTCGATGAAATGCTGTTGGATGCGTTGCTCGAGCATGAGGCGCCGATGATAACTGCGGGGTCGTCGTCCTTTCGCTCAAGCATTGAAGGCATGCGTAAAACACTGCATCCTCATCGACGCCATTGCTGACTACTGAGCGTCGAAGGCGCCGCGCAACCATTGCACGGAATCGCCCTCGACAAGGACGGCATCGAAGCGGCACGGTGGCGGCGCCGGCAGACGCATCAGGTAGCTGCGCGCCGCGAAAACGATCCTTTGCTGCTTGGTCCGTCCGATGCTGGCGCCCGCGCCGCCGAAGGCTTTGCTCCCCCGGCTGCGCACCTCCACGAACACCAGCGTGCCGTCGCGATCCCGGACGATCAGGTCGATCTCCCCGCCCCCACGCCCCGGCGTTCGATAATTGCGCTCGATCAGCCGCAGTCCAGCGGCTTGCAAGTGGGCCAGGGCACGGTCTTCGGCGGCATTGCCGACCGCGAGCGTCGTGGCCGCCGCCGGTTTTTTTCCAAGGAATCCCATTGAGCGCCTCTTTCGCATCAGCCCTGAACGCCGCACGCGACGCGGCGGCTGCGCAGCATTATCCGCAAGGGGCCCTGTACATCGTGGCGACCCCCATCGGCAACCTGGCCGACATCACGCTGCGGGCGCTGCATGTGCTGCAGCTCGCGGACACGATAGCTTGCGAAGACACCCGTCACACCCAATCGCTGCTGCGCGCCTACGGTGTGGAGAAAGCCGGCAGCCAGTTGCTGGCGGTCCATCAGCACAACGAGGCTGAAGCTTCGCAAACGGTCATCGAGCGATTGCGAGCGGGGCAGCGCGTGGCCTATGCCAGCGATGCGGGGACGCCCGGCGTGAGCGATCCTGGGGCCCGCCTCGTGGCGGCCGTGCACGCAGCCGGATTGCGCGCCGTGCCGCTGCCCGGCGCCAGCAGCGTGACCGCGGCTTTGAGCGCAGCAGGCGCGGTATCCATCGACGTTGATGGCTTTTTGTTTGCCGGATTTCTCCCGACGAAAAGCGGGGAGCGTTCTGTGGCGGTGCAGAAACTGGCGGCAGAAAACCGCTGCGTCATTTTGCTGGAGGCACCGCATCGCATCGCTGAATTGGCCCAGGCCCTCGCTGTGCTCGGGGATCGCCCAGTCACTCTCGCCCGTGAAATCACAAAGCAGTTCGAGGAAATCGCCACCGTTGCCGCGCATGCACTGCCTGCTTGGCTGGCCGAAGGACCACAGCGAAGCCGTGGCGAGTTTGTCGTTCTGCTGCACCCTCAGGCCAACAAGCAGGATGACGGCGACAGCCTTCGGATCTTGAAACTGCTGATGCAGGAACTGCCGCTCAAAACGGCTGTGAAGTTGGCAGCAGAGATCACCGGCGCATCCCGCAATACTCTGTACGAATCTGCGCTGGCGTTGAAAGAACAAAGCGACTCGGCGAATTAGCGCTGATGGACCAAAAAGCGTCAGTCAATCGAAAGCGAAACCCTTCGGTTTCTCATCCGCCAACGGTGTAGGCCAATCCGGAGGCCACACCACCGAACAGATCTCCCTCGATTTGGGGCACGTCGGGAAAAGCGCTTTTCAGCGCTGCGCGCAGTGGACGCAGCGCGGAAGAACCACCCGTGAGATAGATGGCATCCACCCCACTCGACTTCAGCCCGGCAGTGGCCAAGCATTCGCGGGCGCAATCCACGATCTGCTGCAGCGGTCCGTCCAGCTGCACCTCCAGCACATCCGGAGACAGAGAAGCTTGCAGATCCGACTCGATCCAATTCAGCACGATGGGCTCCGCCACATCATTTTGAGAGACGGCAATCTTCGCCTGCTCGACCGCATTCGCCAGGCGGTGGCCCCAGCGCTCGTTGAGAACCTCCATCAAGCGGTCATGCAGCCTCACATCCACGTAGTCGTTGCGCAAAGCTTGGGCCTCGCGCAACGCTTTAGCGCTGTAAAGCCACTGAATCAAATGCCACGTCGACAGATCGAAGAACACGCGGCTGGGCACTTCGCGTCCGCTCGGACCGATGTGCCGCAATCCCAGGAGAGGCATCACCTGGGCTCGGCTCAGCCTTTGATCAAAGTCGGTGCCTCCGAGGTGCACCCCTGACGTCGCCAGAATGTCCGAACTTCGATCGGCGTTTAGAGCACGCTCCGGGCTCAGGCGCACGACGGTGAAGTCCGAAGTTCCCCCGCCAATGTCCACCACGAGCACCAACGACTCACGCGTGATCCGTTGCTCATGGTCGAGTGCTGCTGCGATGGGTTCCAGTTGAAAAGAGATGTTGGTGAAGCCGGCATCCAAGGCCGCTTGGCGCAAAGCATCTTCCGCTTGGGCATCGCGGGCCTCGTCGCCATCCACAAAATGCACCGGCCGACCCAGGACGACCCGGTCAGGCATGGCACCAAGCGCATGCCTGGCCTGCCCCGCCAAGGTCCGCAAGAACAACGCAATGATGTCCTGGTAGCTCACCATGCTCTGATGAACAGCCGTCTTGTCCTGAAGCAATGCGCTGCCCAGCAAACTTTTCAAAGAGCGCATCAAACGGCCCTCTGTTCCTGAAAGGTACTGGGCTATGGCATCTCGGCCGATATGGGTTCGATGGTCTTCTGCATTGAAGAACAGAGCCGTCGGCAATGTGGTCGCATCCCCTTCCAGCGGCAACAGGTCAACAGCATCACGGCCTCGCCGCAGCGCCATCGCAGAATTGGACGTACCAAAATCAATGCCTAAAGTGGTCTCGGCGGAGGATGCCATCATGTACAGAAGTAGGGACGCATCCAGTCACCCGTGTCAGGTGAAAAGCAAGCGTGAATTGAACAAATGTGCGGTCAATGAGCCGATGAGGCCTGTTCAGCAATGGACTGATCTGCGGGTCAAAGTCAAAGGACTCACTCAATAAATGCCTGACGACAGAACATTCGCCACAACAGCAAGAACCTAGCAATTAACCCGCGCCGCAAAAACAAAAAAGCCCACTGTTCAGTGGGCTTTTTCGACGGCGTAAACGCCATGTTGGTTGCGCGAGGAGGATTTGAACCTCCGACCTTTGGGTTATGAGCCCAACGAGCTACCAGACTGCTCCATCGCGCGGCAAGAGATGAATTATAAACTACTTTTAAGCTTCTGCGGAAACATTTGCGGTTTCTGCAGATTCTTCTGCACGCTCCACCAGCTCGACAAACGCCATAGGAGCGTTGTCGCCCACGCGGAAGCCCATCTTCAGAATACGGGTGTAACCACCTGGACGTGCCTTGAAACGGGGGCCGAGCACGTTGAAGAGCTTGGTAACGCTATCGCGGTCACGCAAACGATCGAAGGCCAGACGGCGGTTCGCCAGGGTATCTTCCTTGGCCAACGTGATCATCGGTTCCACCACACGGCGCAGTTCTTTGGCCTTGGGCAAAGTGGTCTTGATGGCCTCGTGCTCGATGAGCGAGTTCATCATGTTCTGCAGCATCGCAAGACGGTGCGAGCTGGTGCGATTGAGTTTACGAAGTCCGTGTCCGTGACGCATGGTGCTTTCCTTATGAGTAATTAAATCGGGCAGCCGTATCAGGTACTGCCCAAGGCACTGTTCCCCCAGGGAACCGAAAATTATAACTTAACGCTTGTCGAGGCCGGCTGGCGGCCAGTTCTCAAGCTTCATTCCCAGAGTCAGACCGCGAGACGCCAGAACTTCCTTGATCTCGTTGAGCGACTTGCGACCGAGGTTCGGAGTCTTTAGCAACTCGTTTTCCGTCCGCTGGATCAGATCACCGATGTAATAGATGTTCTCAGCCTTCAAGCAATTGGCAGAGCGTACCGTCAATTCCAGTTCGTCCACAGGACGCAACAAGATTGGATCAAAAGTAGCATTACCACGTGGCCCCGCTGGCGCATCGAACGCGGCAAGCTCGCCACCTTCCAACTGCGCAAACACAGCCAATTGCTCAACCAAGATCTTGGCCGAGGCGCGAACTGCATCTTCCGCCGTGATGGCACCGTTGGTCTCGATTTCGACCACCAACTTATCCAGATCGGTACGCTGCTCAACGCGAGCGCTTTCAACCGTATAGCTCACACGCTTCACAGGAGAAAACGATGCATCCAAAACGATACGGCCGATGGATTTCGTCGACTCGTCCGCATAACGGCGGAGATTGCCTGGCACATAGCCGCGACCTTTTTCGACCTTGATCTGCATGTCCAGCTTGCCGCCTTGCGACAGGTGCGCAATAACGTGGTCCGGATTGACGATCTCCACATCATGTGGCGTCTGGATGTCGCGGGCAGTCACTACGCCTTCGCCATCTTTGCGCAGACTCAGTGTGACTTCATCCCGGTTGTGGAGCTTGAACACCACACCCTTGAGATTCAACAGAATATTGACGACGTCCTCTTGCACGCCATCAATCGACGAGTACTCGTGCAACACGCCTGCGATCGTGACTTCCGTTGCTGCGTAACCCACCATGGACGAAAGCAGAACACGGCGAATGGCGTTGCCAAGCGTATGGCCGTAGCCCCGCTCAAACGGCTCCAACGCCACCTTGGCACGATTGTGTCCAAGCTGTTCGACATTGATTGCCTTGGGTTTCAGCAAATTGGTTTGCATTCAGACTTCCTCTCAATACCCCCAGCTCGTTACACCGGTAAGGCTGGTGAAGCGCCTATACCGCGATGCCTCGCGGTATAGGAACAATTTTCTCGAACGTGCGCTAAGAATTAGCGCGAATAGAGTTCAACGATCAGGGATTCGTTGATGTCAGCACCGAATTCGTCACGGTCCGGCACCTTCTTGAACACGCCTTCTGCCTTGTCGGCATTGACTTCAACCCAAGCTGGCATACCAACTTGTTGAGCCAATTGCAGCGCTTCAACCACACGGCCTTGCTTTTTGGACTTTTCACGCACAGCAACCACATCACCCGTCTTGACGAGGTACGAAGCGATGTTGACCGAATGGCCGTTCACCGTGATTGCCTTGTGCGAAACCAGCTGGCGCGCTTCTGCCCGGGTAGAGCCGAAGCCCATGCGGTACACCACATTGTCCAGACGAGATTCCAGCAGAAACAGCAGATTGGCGCCGGTGTTGCCCTTGCGGCGGTCGGCAGCTTCAAAGTAACGGCGGAATTGCTTTTCCAACACGCCGTACATGCGTTTGACCTTCTGCTTTTCGCGCAGTTGCAGGCCGTAGTCGGACGTGCGGGCACCGGAGGTGCGGCCGTGCTGACCAGGCTTGGAATCGAACTTGGACTTGTCAGCTATAGAACGACGTGCGCTCTTCAGGAACAGGTCAGTGCCTTCACGGCGGGAAAGTTTGGCCTTGGGGCCTAGGTAACGTGCCACTTGAGTTTCCTTATGTCATCTGCCGCAACAAAAATTGCGGGAGCCATCAATGCGCAAGGCTATCGATGGCGGTGGGCTTCAACAAAAAATTAGATACGACGGCGCTTTTGAGGGCGGCAACCGTTGTGGGGAACCGGAGTCACATCGGAGATCGACGTAATACGAATGCCCAGTGCGCCCAAAGCGCGCACCGAAGATTCGCGGCCAGGACCAGGGCCCTTGATTTCCACATCCAGGTTCTTGATGCCTTGTTCGATGGCAGCACGGCCAGCGACTTCGGAAGCCACCTGTGCGGCAAAGGGGGTCGACTTGCGCGAACCCTTGAAGCCTTGACCACCCGAAGAAGCCCATGACAACGCATTGCCTTGGCGGTCCGTGATGGTAATGATCGTGTTATTGAAGGATGCATGCACGTGTGCAATGCCATCCGACACATTCTTACGAACCTTTTTGCGAACACGCTGCGAGGCGTTATTGGCAGGAGATTTAGCCATAGTGATCTCTCAATCTCTTTATTTCTTCAGAGCCGCTGCGCCCTTGCGCGGACCCTTGCGGGTGCGGGCATTGGTGCGCGTACGCTGACCGCGCATAGGCAACCCACGACGGTGACGGAAACCGCGATAGCACCCGATGTCCATCAATCGCTTGATGTTCATCGTGGTTTCGCGACGCAGGTCACCCTCGATGGTGAACTGTGCGATTTGATCGCGAATCTTTTCCAGATCGGCGTCCGTCAGATCCTTGATCTTCTTGGAATACTCGATACCGGTTGCTTCGCAGATCTTGCGAGCGCGAGTGCGACCAATGCCAAAAATGGCGGTCAAGCCGATTTCAGCATGCTGATGCGGCGGAATGTTGATGCCAGCGATACGTGCCATATGCGTCCTCTAATACTTTCAATCAACCTTGGCGCTGCTTATGGCGCATGTCCGTGCAGATCACGCGCACCACACCCTTGCGGCGGATGATCTTGCAGTTGCGGCAGATTTTTTTGACCGAAGCCGAAACTCTCATTTCATTCTCCTAAAACTCGTCTGTTCGTCCCGGCCACTGCGCGGAACACAAATTGCGCCCGCGATAAATCGAAGGGCATCAATAAACCGTCTTCACCCAGGCCAACCCGCAACTATAGCGCATTCGCCAGGATTCCACTTATCGAAGTTCAGCTTCCAGGTGTTGCCTTGAAGTTGGCCTTCTTGAGCAACGACTCATACTGTTGTGACATCATGTAGTTCTGCACTTGGGCCATGAAGTCCATGGTGACCACCACGATGATCAACAAAGAGGTACCGCCAAAATAAAATGGCACGTTGTACTTCAAGATCATGAACTCTGGCAGCAAACACACAAAAGTGATGTACACAGCTCCCGCAAGCGTCAAGCGAACCAAGATCTTGTCGATGTAGCGAGCCGTTTGCTCTCCAGGACGAATCCCGGGGATGAAGGCACCGCTTTTCTTCAGATTGTCTGCAGTCTCCCGGCTGTTAAACACGAGAGCTGTGTAGAAAAAACAGAAGAAAACGATCGCAGCCGCATAGAACATCACATAGATAGGCTGTCCTGGCGTCAAAGCACCGGAGATGTCTCGCAACCACCGCATCGACTCGCCTGCACTGAACCAGTTCACTACCGTTGCAGGCAGCAAAATGATCGATGAGGCAAAAATTGGCGGGATGACACCTGCCATGTTGAGCTTCAAAGGCAGATGGGACGACTGACCACCATATACCTTGTTGCCAACTTGGCGCCTCGCGTAATTCACAAGGATCTTGCGCTGCCCACGTTCGACGAACACCACAAAGTAGGTCACTGCGGCCACGACCAGCACGATAAAAATCGCTGCCAGAATGCTCATCGCACCTGTACGAACCAACTCAAGCAATCCACCGATCGAACTGGGCAGACCTGCAGCGATGCCGGCAAAGATCAGAATGGAAATCCCATTGCCCAAGCCACGTTCAGTGATCTGCTCACCCAGCCACATCAGGAACATCGTGCCAGCAGTGAGACTCACCACAGCTGTCATTCGAAAGCCAAAACCTGGACTCAGCACCAGACCTGCAGAACTCTCCAATGCCACGGCAATGCCCAACGATTGGAAAAGTGCCAGTCCAAGCGTTCCATAACGTGTGTATTGCGTGATCTTGCGCCGCCCTGCTTCGCCTTCCTTCTTCAACTGCTCGAACGTCGGGATGACATACGTCATCAGCTGCATGATGATCGATGCCGAAATGTACGGCATGATCCCCAACGCAAAGACCGTGAAACGCGACAGCGCTCCACCCGAGAACATATTGAACAGATTCAGAATGCCGCCTTGCTGGCCACTGAACAACTGTTGCAGTTGCGCTGGGTCGATGCCCGGCACGGGAATGTGCGCTCCAATGCGGTACACGACCAACGCAAGCAGCAGAAAAACCAGCCGGCGACGCAAATCGCCGAACTTCCCGGTCTTTGCAATTTGAGCTGCGTTAGTAGCCACGAATGCGTTCCTTCAGAACCGAATCAGGCCAGACTACCGCCGGCAGCTTCGATGGCCGCCTTAGCGCCCGCCGTTGCACCGATGCCGGTCAATTTGACCGACTTGCTCAGCTCTCCGCTCTTGATGATCTTCACGACCTTCACGAGTTGGCCCACCAGGCCGGCGCTCTTCAGCGTCAGCAGGTCGACTTCAGCGAGATCCAGCTGGTTCAGCGCCGTCAACGTCACCTCTGCATTGAACTTCAGCAGATGGGACTTGAAGCCACGCTTAGGCAGACGACGTTGCAGAGGCATTTGACCGCCTTCGAAGCCCACCTTGTGGTAGCCACCCGAACGCGATTTTTGACCCTTGTGACCGCGGCCTGCGGTCTTGCCCAAGCCAGAACCAATGCCGCGACCGACACGGCGCTTGGCGTGCTTGGCTCCGTCTGCGGGCTTGATGCTATTGAGTTCCATCATCAATCTCTCAGAGGACTTTGACCAGATAACTGATCTTGTTAATCATGCCGCGCACTTCGGGGCTGTCCTGCAGTTCGCTGATGCTGTTCAGCTTGCGCAGGCCCAGACCGCGAACGGTCGCGCGATGCGATTCCTTGGTGCCGATAGGGCTGCGCACCAGTTGAATCTTGACGGTTTGTTGCGTAGTCATTTGATCAACTCCGTTCAGGCGAAGATGTCTTCGACCGACTTGCCGCGCTTGGCCGCCACGTCCGAAGGGGTCGTGGAATGAACCAATGCGTCGAAGGTGGCGCGAACCATGTTGTAGGGGTTCGAAGAACCATGGCTCTTAGCCACGATGTCCGTGATTCCCAACACTTCGAACACAGCGCGCATCGGACCGCCGGCGATGATGCCGGTACCCTTGGGGGCGGGCGCCATCATCACGTGGGCTGCACCATGGTGACCCGTCACTTGATGGTGGATGGTGCCGTTCTTGAGCGACACCTTCACCAGATTGCGACGAGCTTCTTCCATGGCCTTCTGCACGGCTGCTGGCACTTCTTTCGACTTGCCTTTGCCCATGCCGACGCGGCCATCACCATCGCCGACCACAGTCAGTGCAGCGAAACCGAGAATACGGCCACCCTTCACGACTTTGGTCACGCGGTTCACCGCGATCATTTTTTCGCGCAGACCGTCGTCTTGACCTTCGCTCTGCACTTTGGGTTGAAATTTAGCCATTTTGTATTTCGCTCCGCTTAGAACTGCAGACCTGCTTCACGTGCAGCGTCGGCCAAAGCCTTGACGCGGCCGTGATAGGCAAAGCCTGCACGATCGAATGCAACCTTTTCAACGCCAGCAGCCTTCGCCTTTTCAGCGATGCGCTTGCCGATGGCTTGAGCGGCGGCAGCATTGCCACCCTTGCCCGAACCGCCGAGCGTCTTGCGCACTTCGGCTTCTGCCGTGGATGCACTGGCCAGCACCTTGCTGCCGTCGCCGGAAATCACGCTGGCATAGATATGAAGGTTCGTGCGATTCACCGTCAAACGTGCCACGCCTTGCTGCGCAATGCGAATGCGGGTTTGGCGCGAACGACGAAGACGCTGCTCTTTCTTGGTCAACATGTTGCAGCTCCTTATTTCTTCTTGGTCTCTTTGATCGTGACTTTTTCGTCCGAATAACGGATGCCCTTGCCCTTGTAGGGCTCTGGCGGACGAACGGCACGGATCTCAGCGGCCAATTGGCCGACGCGCTGGCGGTCGGCACCCTTGATCACGATTTCGGTCGGGGTCGGAGTTGCAACCGTGATGCCTGCAGGCATTTCGAAATTCACGGGGTGCGAGTAACCGACGTTCAGGTTGAGCTTGGCACCTGCAGCCTGGGCCTTGTAACCCACGCCAATCAGGTTCAGCTTCTTCTCGAAGCCCTTGCTAACGCCCACCACCATGTTGTTGACCAACTGGCGGATCGTGCCACTCATGGCGTTCGCTTCGCGGGACTCGTTGACAGGCTCAAAACTGAGCTTGCCATCCTTGTTGGTAACCTTCACCAGTGCGCTTTGGGTCAAGAACAGCGTGCCGCCCGTACCCTTTACACTGATTTGGTCGTCCTTGATGGACACATCCACACCTGCGGGGATGGTCACCGGCATTTTTCCTACGCGGGACATTCAGTTTCTCCTCAATGCCACGTTTAAGCGACGTAGCAAAGCACTTCGCCGCCGACACCGGTAGCGCGCGCTTTGCGATCGGTCATCACGCCCTTGGGAGTCGTGACAATTGCCACACCCAGACCGTTCATGACTTGCGGGATGGAATCACGGCCCTTGTACACGCGCAGGCCTGGACGGCTGACACGCTCGATACGCTCGATCACCGGACGGCCGGCGTAGTACTTCAGTGCGATTTCAAGTTCGGACTTGCCGGCTTCGGTCTTGACCTGGAAGCCGTCGATATAACCCTCGTCCTTCAGCACTTGTGCGATGGCGATCTTCACTTTGGAAGATGGAACCAGCACGGTAGCCTTGGACACCATTTGCGCGTTGCGAATGCGGGTCAGCAAGTCAGCGATGGGATCACTCATGCTCATGTTGTATCTCTCCTGCCTGCTTACCAGCTGGCCTTGGTGACACCGGGGATGTCGCCAGCGAAAGCCAGTTCACGGATCTTTGCGCGAGCCAGACCGAATTGACGGAACGTGCCACGTGGGCGGCCGGTGATTTCGCAACGGTTGCGCTGACGCGTCGGGTTGGCATTGCGCGGGAGCTTCTGCAGACCCAGGCGGGCTGCTTCACGCTCTTCATCGCTGCGCTTCATGTCGCTGGCGATCGCCTTAAATTCCGCATACTTCGCTGCGTACTTGGCGGCCAATTTTTCGCGCTTCAGTTCGCGCTGGATCAAAGCTACTTTAGCCATACGCTGCCTCAGTTCTTGAACGGGAAACGGAAACCAGCGAGAAGCGCCTTGGCCTCTTCGTCGCTCTTTGCCGTCGTGGTGATGCTGATGTTGAGACCGCGCAAGGCATCCACCTTGTCGTACTCGATTTCAGGGAAAATGATCTGTTCCTTGACACCGATGTTGTAGTTGCCACGGCCGTCGAAGGCGCGGCCAGAAATACCACGGAAGTCACGAACGCGAGGCAGAGCCACGGTCACGAAACGGTCCAGGAATTCATACATTTGAACGCCGCGCAGCGTGACCATGCAGCCGATGGCCTGGCCTTCGCGGATCTTGAAACCGGCGATTGCCTTCTTGGCTTTCGTTACCACTGGCTTCTGGCCGGCGATCTTGGTCAGGTCAGCGACGGCGTTGTCCATCACTTTCTTGTCCGACACAGCTTCGCTCACGCCCATGTTCAGGGTGATCTTCGTCAGACGCGGAACTTGCATCGGCGAGGTGTAGCCGAACTGCTTGGCGAGTTCGGGTGCGATTTTTTCGCGGTAGTGTTGTTGCAGTCGTGCCATGTTGACTCCTTAGGCCGCCTTGATTTCCGAGCCGCTGGACTTGAACACGCGAACGCGCGAACCATCCGCTTGCACCTTGATGCCTACGCGATCAGCCTTGCCGGTAGCGGCATTGAAGATGGCTACGTTGGACTGATGGATCGGCATGGCCTTCTCAACGATGCCGCCCGTCGTACCCTTCATTGGGTTCGGCTTGACGTGCTTCTTGACGAGGTTGATACCGTCGATGACGAGATAGGAGTCATCCTTGCGCAGCGACACCGTGCCGCGCTTGCCCTTGTCGCGCCCGGTGAGCACAACGATTTCATCGCCCTTGCGAATCTTGTTCATGGCGCGTCCTCAGAGAACTTCAGGAGCCAGGGACACGATCTTCATGAACTTCTCGGTACGCAGTTCACGCGTCACGGGTCCAAAGATGCGAGTGCCGATAGGCTCCAGCTTTGCATTGAGCAACACTGCTGCGTTGCCATCGAATTTGACGAGCGAACCGTCGCCACGGCGAATACCCTTCGCCGTACGAACGACCACTGCGCTATAGACCTCGCCTTTTTTGACGCGGCCACGCGGAGCGGCTTCTTTGATGCTCACCTTGATGATGTCGCCGACACTGGCGTAGCGACGCTTGGAACCACCCAGCACCTTGATGCACAGGACGGACTTCGCGCCGGTGTTGTCGGCAACGTCTAACCGAGATTCTGTCTGGATCATTTCAATATTCCCAACTTGCACCAGCAGGATTGACAGCCCCAGAGAACTTCTCAAGGGCTGAAGATCAGCCAGTCAGTCTTGGGCCCGTCGTCCATGCCGCAAACCATTTGCAGCACTTCCCGTTGGGCAGAAACCTCGCGCTTGAAACGCGAAGCCCTCGATTTTGTCAAAAAAGGAAACGTGCGTCAAGCGCCTCACAACGGGACAGCCAAATACTGTGCTGCGAGCGCTTGAAATACCGCGAGTTGGGGATCGATGCCCAACTCTTCCTGAAGGATCTCGGCCACGCGGGGTGCCAGACGAGCTGCCAGTGCGGCGTCGAGGAAAAGCAACCGGCTGCGTCGGGCCAGCACATCTTCGACGGTGCGCGCGTACTCGTAGCGGGCCGCGAATCGCACCATCCCCTCTGTGAGCCCCTCTGCGAGGAACACATCGCTACCCGGCAGGCTGCCAATGAAAGAGGCTTCGCTGCCATAAGAATGAACCCCCTGGGCAGCACTGATGCGATGCTTTACTGCCGCCGCCTCTGGCGACCCGACCAACGGGAGCCGGCGCGTCACTCCGCTCGGACGCTCTGGCAACAGCCCGGCGGTGAAGCATTTTTGCAACACATCCTCGGCCATGGCCCGGTAAGTCGTCCATTTTCCGCCGGTGACCGTGACCAGTCCGCTCGCGCTGGCGATCACGGTGTGCTCGCGGCTGATGCTCTTCGTGTTGTCGCCGTCGTCGTCCTGCGGCTTGACCAGCGGGCGAAGCCCCACCCAGATGCTACGCACGTCCGATGGACCCGGGGCACGGGTGAGGTACCGGGCAGATTCGCTGAGGATGAACGCCACCTCTTCCTTGAAGGGAAGCGGCTCGCGCGCCAGGTCCTGGCGGGGGCTGTCGGTCGTGCCGAGGATGACTTTGCCCAGCCACGGCACGGCAAACAGCACCCGTCCATCCGCGGTCTTGGGCACCATCAGGGCGTGGTCGGAGGGCAGAAACTCCCGGTCGACCACGATGTGCACGCCCTGGCTCGGGGCCACGATGGCTTTCGCGGGGCGGCCGAGCGCCGCAGCGTCCTGCTGGCGGAAAGTGTCGACCCAGACACCTGTGGCATTGACCACGCATTTCGCCTGCACGGTGTAAGTGTTGCCGGTTTCGCGGTCCTCGCAGACGAGGCCGGAGACCTTGCCCGCCGCGTGCACCAGTTCACGGGCGGAGCAGTAGTTGACGAGCAAAGCGCCGCGCTGCGCGGCCGTGCGGGCCAGGGCAAGCGCCAGCCGGGCATCGTCGAACTGCCCGTCCCAATACTTGACCCCGCCTTTGAGCCCTTCCTTGCGGGCCGTGGGCAGCAACCGCAAGGTGCTTTCGCGGCCCAGGAATTCGGTGGCGCCCAGGCCGGCTTTGCCAGCCAGGACGTCGTAGGCCTTCAGCCCCATGCCGTAGAACGGTGTCTCCCAGTAGCGGTAAGACGGCATGACGAACGGCAGCGGCTGCGCCAGGTGGGGCGCGTTGTTCAGCAGCGTGGTGCGCTCGTGCAGTGCTTCGCGCACCAGGGAAATGTTGCCTTGGGCCAGATAGCGCACGCCGCCATGCACGAGCTTGGTCGCGCGGGAAGACGTGCCCTTTGCAAAATCGTGTGACTCCACCAGGACCACGTTGAATCCCCGTGCGGCAGCATCCAGCGCCACGCCCAGGCCCGTTGCGCCGCCCCCGATGACCGCGAGGTCGTAGAGGCGGGGTTCGGCCAGCCGTGCCAGCAGTTCGGAGCGCTTGGTGTACAGGGGAGGGGTCACGGTATTCATGGGATCGATTGTCCATGCGTCGCGGAAGAAACCGAGGGTTAACCCTTGATTGACCGCAAAAAACAAATCCGCCCAAGCCCTTGCAGGCAAGGACGAGGGCGGGAGGTGGGCGAATCAGGCCGGCGGTGCGTGGGCGCCGGCCCGTTTTGCCGCTTTAGCGGACCTTGCCGTCCTTCCAGGCCTGCAGCAGGCGGTCGTAGGCGATGGTTTCACCCTTCGGCTTTTCGTTGGCCAGCTTGGCCCACGGGGCGGCCTTGTCGCTCAGCCACTTGGCAGGATCGCCCTTGGGGTTGAGCTTCGGAGCGCAATGGGCCATGCCGGCACGCTCCAGGCGGGCCATGACCTGGTCCATCTCGTCGGCCAGCGTGTCCATGGCGCCCTGCGGGGTCTTTTCGCCCGTGACGGCCTGGGCCACGTTCTTCCACCACAGCTGCGCGAGCTTGGGGTAGTCGGGCACATTGGTGCCGGTGGGCGACCAGGCCACGCGGGCCGGGCTGCGGTAGAACTCGACCAGGCCGCCCAGCTTGGGCGCCATGTCGGTCATGGCCTTGGACTGGATGTCGCTCTCGCGGATCGGGGTCAGGCCCACGATGGTCTTCTTGAGCGAGACGGTCTTGGCGGTCACGAACTGGGCATAGAGCCAGGCAGCGGCCGTCTTGTTGGCGTCATGGCCGCTGAAGAACGACCACGAGCCCACGTCCTGGTAGCCGTTCTGCATGCCGGGCTTCCAGTAAGGGCCGTTGGGGCCGGGCGCCATGCGCCACTTGGGCGTGCCGTCGGCGTTCACCACGGGCAGGCCGGGCTTGACCATGTCGGCCGTGAAGGCGGTGTACCAGAAGATCTGCTGGGCGATCTGGCCTTGGGCGGGCACGGGGCCGGATTCGCCGAAGGTCATGCCCATGGCTTCCTTGGGCGCGTACTTCTTCATCCAGTCGACGTACTTGGTCAGAGCATAGACCGCAGCGGGCGAGTTGGTCGCGCCGCCACGGGAGACCGATGCGCCCACGGGCGTGCACTTGTCGGCCGCCACGCGGATGCCCCATTCGTCGATCGGCAGGCCGTTGGGCGTGCCGATGTCGGCGGAGCCGGCCATGGACAGCCATGCGTCGGTGAAGCGCCAGCCCAGCGATGGGTCCTTCTTGCCGTAGTCCATGTGGCCGTAGATGGCCTTGCCGTCGATGGTCTTCACGTCGTTGCTGAAGAACTCGGCGATGTCTTCATAGGCGCTCCAGTTGAGCGGCACGCCCAGGTCGTAGCCGTACTTGGCTTTGAACTTGTCTTTCAGGTCCTTGCGCTCGAACAGGTCGGCGCGGAACCAGTACAGGTTGGCGAACTGCTGGTCGGGCAGTTGGTAGAGCTTGCCGTCGGGCGCCGTGGTGAACTTGGTGCCGATGAAGTCCTTGAGGTCCAGCCCAGGGTTGGTGAACTCTTTGCCTGCGCCCGACATGTAGTCGGTCAGGTTCATCATCTTGCCGTAGCGGTAGTGGGTGCCGATCAGGTCGGAGTCGCTGATCCAGCCGTCATAGATCGACTTGCCGGACTGCATCGAGGTCTGCAGCTTCTCGACCACGTCGCCTTCCTGGATGAGGTCGTGCTTGACCTTGATGCCCGTGATTTCCTCGAAAGCCTTGGCCAGGGTCTTGGATTCGTACTCGTGGGTGGTCAGCGTTTCCGACACCACCGAGATTTCCTTCACGCCCTTGCCCTGGAGCTTCTTGGCTGCTTCGATGAACCACTTCATCTCTTCCAGCTGCTTGTCCTTTGCCAGAGTGGACGGCTGGAATTCGCTGTCCACCCACTTCTTGGCTTCCGCCTCGCCGGCCATGGCGTTGCCCGCCAGAACCGCAACGGCCAACGCCAGCGCCGAATACCGCATCTTCATAGTGCTTGTCTCCTGATAGTCAGTTGAATCGACTCCCCTATGCATTCCAGCGACTGCCGGGCCCGGGGGATGAGTCGGGCCGGCAGCAGAGAAAAACCGTGGGCTGGCGCGTCGCCCTTTTCGGGCGCCGTCAGCCCTTGCGCAGGATCAGAACCAGCAGCGCCATCGACAGCACGAAGCTGATCCAGACGGAGGGCTCGGCTGCCAGCGAGAACCATTGCACCAGGTGCCCGCTGATGCCCACGAAGATCAGGTTCACGTAGGCGGCGGTCAGCAGCCCGATGAAAAGGCGGTCGCCGCGCGTCGTGGCCAGCGGCAGAAAACCCTTGCGCATGACCGTGGGGGACTTCACCTCCCACACGGCCATGCCGGCCAGCATCAGCACGATGCAGACGAAAAACACGGCCACCGGCGTGGTCCAGGCCATCCACTCAAACATGGCCCCCCCCCTGAGCGCCTGCGGCGCCTTTCCCCAGGCCTCGGAAGATCTGCGCACTCTGCAGCGAATGGTGGTAGTTCATGGTTCTTTCCCTCTTCACGCTAGACGCGCCCCATGGCAAAGCCTTTGGCGATGTAGTGCCGCACGAACCAGATCACGATGGCGCCCGGCACGATGGTGAGCACGCCGGCCGCGGCCAGCGTCGCCCAGTCCATGCCCGAGGCGCTCACCGTACGCGTCATCGTCGCCACGATGGGCTTGGCGTTCACGCTGGTCAGCGTGCGCGCCAGCAGCAGCTCGACCCAGCTGAACATGAAGCAGAAGAACGCCGCCACGCCCACGCCGGCCTTGATCAGCGGCAGGAAGATGGTGAGGAAGAACCGCGGAAAGCTGTAGCCGTCGATGTACGCCGTCTCGTCGATCTCGCGCGGGATGCCGCTCATGAAGCCTTCCAGAATCCACACCGCCAGCGGCACGTTGAACAGCAGGTGGGCCAGCGCCACGGCGATGTGCGTGTCCATCAGCCCCACGGTGGTGTAGAGCTGGAAGAACGGCAGCAGGAACACCGCGGGCGGCGTCATGCGGTTGGTCAGCAGCCAGAAGAACACGTGCTTGTCGCCCATGAACTGGTAGCGCGAGAACGCATAGGCCGCCGGCAGCGCCACGGTGAGCGAGATCACCGTGTTCATCGCGACGTAGATCAGGCTGTTGATGTAGCCCGAGTACCAGGACTCGTCGGTGAAGATCGTGCGGTAGTTGGCCCAGGTGAATTCCTGCGGCCAGAAGGTGAACGTGGACAGGATCTCGGCGTTGGTCTTGAAGCTCATGTTGACCATCCAGTAGATGGGCAACAGCGCGAAAACCAGATAGGCCAGCAGGAAGATCGTCCGCTTGCGGAAACGGCGCTCATGCATGATTGCTATCCTTTTTATAGCTATCCACCCTAGTGATACCTGCGCTGGAGGCAGATTTGATCATCAATGCTTTCATGGTCAATGCTCCACCTCGGGCTGCTGGGTGCCCACGCGCTGCATCCAGTTGTAGAGGATGAAGCACAGCAGCAGGATGATGAAGAAGTAGATCAGCGAGAACGCCGCCGCCGGCCCCAGGTCGAACTGGCCCACGGCCTTGGTCGTGAGGTACTGGCTCAGGAACGTGGTCGCATTGCCGGGGCCGCCGCCGGTCAGCACGAAGGGTTCCGTGTAGATCATGAAGCTGTCCATGAAGCGCAGCAGCACGGCGATCATCAGCACGCCGCGCATCTTGGGCAGCTGGATGTAGCGGAACACGGCGAACTTGCTCGCGCCGTCGATGCGCGCGGCCTGGTAGTACGCATCGGGAATGGAGCGCAGCCCCGCGAAGGCCAGCAGCGCGACCAGCGGCGTCCAGTGCCACACGTCCATCAGCAGCACGGTGAGCCAGGCATGCGTGGCGTTGCCGGTGTAGCTGTATTCGATGCCCAGCTGCTGCAGCACGCGGCCCATCAGCCCGATGTCCGCCCGGCCGTAGATCTGCCAGATCGTGCCGACCACGTTCCACGGGATCAGCAGCGACAGCGCTACCACCACCAGCACGGCGGACGACCGCCAGCCCTGCGCGGGCATGGACAGCGCCAGCGCGATGCCAAGCGGAATCTCCACCAGCAGCACGGCCAGCGAGAAGGTGATCTGCCGCAGCAGCGCCGCGTGCAGCTCTTCGTCGCGCATCACGGCCGCGAACCATTCGGTGCCGACGAACACGCGCCGCTCGGGCGAGATGATGTCTTGCACCGAGTAGTTCACTACCGTCATCAGCGGCAGGATGGCCGAGAAGGCCACGCACAGGATCACCGGGAGGATGAGGAACCAGGCTTTCTGGTTCACTGGTTTGGTGGTGGTACTCATTGAAAACCTTCGTGCTGCGCACTGCGGTGCTGAACGCCTTCGGGCGGCCGTACGCCGCTCATGGCAGCAATGCCTCGTTTTGGTAATAGCAGGTGTGGTCGCCCACCACCTGCAGCCACACGGTGTCGCCCGGCGCGGGCAGTTGCGCTTCGGGCACGAACCGCGCCTTCAGCGTGTGGTCGCCCACGCGGGCGGTGAGCATCTGGTAGGTGCCGATGTCCTGCACCTGTGTGACGGCGACCGGCACGGCGCCGGGCTGGCCGGCCGGGGCCAGGCCCAGGTATTCGGGGCGGATGCCGATCTGCAGCGCGCCTTCGGGCAGGGGCCGGGGCAGTGCGCCGAGCGCATGGCCCGCCACCTGCAACTGCCCGCCGGCGGCTTGCGCGGGCAGAAAGTTCATGCCGGGCGAGCCGATGAAGTGGCCGACGAAGACATGCTCGGGCCGCTCGAACAGCGCATCGGCCGAGCCGACCTGCACGGCGCGGCCGCGCGTCATGACCACCACCTGCTCCGCGAAGGTCAGTGCCTCCACCTGGTCGTGCGTGACGTAGATCAGCGTGAGCTTCAGCTCGTGGTGGATCTGCTTGAGCTTGCGCCGCAGCTGCCATTTCAGGTGCGGATCGATCACGGTCAACGGCTCGTCGAACAGCACGGCCGCCACGTCGGAGCGCACCAGCCCGCGGCCGAGCGAGATCTTCTGCTTGGCATCGGCCGACAGGCCGGCGGCGCGCTGGTCGAGCTGGCCGCTCATTTCCAGCATTTCGGCGATCACGCCCACGCGCTGCTTGATCTGCGCTGCGGGCACCTTGCGGTTCTTGAGCGGAAACGCCAGGTTCTCGGCGACGGTCATGGTGTCGTAGATCACCGGGAACTGGAACACCTGGGCGATGTTGCGTTCCTGCGGCGTGGCGCGCGTCACGTCGCGGCCGTCGAACAGCACAGTGCCGTGCGACGGCACGAGCAGGCCCGACATGATGTTGAGCATGGTGGTCTTGCCGCAGCCCGAGGGGCCGAGCAGCGCATAGGCGCCGCCGTCCTCGAACTCCATCTTCAGCGGCAGCAGCGCGTAGTCGCTGTCCTGCTGCGGATGGGGCTTGTACGAATGCGCGAGGTCCAGGCTGATGCGTGCCATCTCAACGCCCTCCCTGGCGCACGGGCGCGCGGGCCAGCAGGCTGTCGGCACCGAAAACATAGATCTGCTGCGGGTCCAGGTGCAGCGTGATCGGCGTGCCCAACTCGAAGTGGTGCACACCGGTGAGCTGCGCCACCAGGCTGCCGACCGGCGTGGCGGCATGCACAAAGGTGTCGGAGCCCGAAATTTCGGCCAGCTCCACCGTGCCGGCCAGCGCCAGGTCGCCCGGCCGCGCTTGCACGCGCAGGGCGCTGGCGCGCACGCCCACGGTCAGCCCGGCAGCAGGAAGGCCCGGCGGCAGCGGCACAGCCAGCAACGGGCCGCCCGGCACCTGTACGCCCTGCACACCGCCGGCCGACGCCGCACTGGCGGGCAGCAGATTCATCGGCGGGTCGCTGAACGCACGGGCGACCTCCAGCGAGCACGGCGCATGGAACACCTGTGCGGTCGGGCCGTACTGCAGCAGCCGCCCTTCGGACAGCACGGCGGTGTAGCCGCCCAGCAGCAGCGCCTCGGCCGGCTCGGTCGTGGCGTACACCACGGTGGACTGGCCGGCGGCGAAGAGCTGGGTCAGCTCGTCGCGCAGTTCTTCGCGCAGCTTGTAGTCGAGGTTGACCAGGGGTTCGTCCAGCAGCATCAGCGGCGCGCCTTTGGCCAGCGCCCGGGCCAGCGCCACGCGCTGCTGCTGGCCGCCCGACAGCTCTGCCGGGTAGCGGTCCAGGAACATCTCGATGTGCAGCCGCGTCGCCAGTTCGCGCACGCGGGTATCGACGTTCTTTTCGCCCCGCAGCTTGAGCGGCGAGGCGATGTTGGCGGCCACGCGCATCGACGGGTAGTTGATGAACTGCTGGTACACCATCGCCACGTTGCGGTCGCGCACGGGCATGCCGGTCACGTCCACGCCATCCACCCGCACGCGGCCGGACGTGGGCTTGTCCAGCCCGGCCATGATGCGCATCAGGCTGGTCTTGCCGGCCTGGGTGGCGCCCAGCAGCACGGTGACCGCGCCGCTTTGCAGCGCCAAGTCCATGTCATGCAGCCAGGTCTGAGCCCCTACCCGCTTGTTGATGCTCTCAAGTGCCAGCTGCATGCAGCTACCCCATTTCTGCGACCCAAGCTGCGGCGCAGAGCGCGCGCGGCCAGATCTTCGTTGTTCGATTGCGATCATTCTTGTTGTTTTGTGATCGTTTTGAATCAAGGTTTACCCTCGATTGATTCGTTTTCGTTCGCTTGGGAACGCCGGTGGCCTCCATCGCGCCGCGACATCTCCGTCGAACGAAAGACCGGAAGCCGCAGGGGTGATTGCTGAAAAAAGAGCGCTGCCGCCCCAGCCCGCCGCTCTGCGGTTCGGGGTTTTCCCCTGTGTCGCAAACGCCCTGCTCGGTATTCACACCCTTTACCGCTTGAAACATTGCCCCTAGTCTCGGCCTTCATTCACGGGCGTCGGCGGTGTCGGCGGCGCTCCTATCCAACTTCGCAAATGGGAGATGTCATGAAGAAAATGCGTGTGCTGTCGGTGGCGGTTCTTGCCTGTATCTCGTCGGTCGCCATGGCACAAAGCGCGTCCGGCACGTCGGGCATGGCTGGCAGCAGCAGCCTCAACATGTACGGCATCGTGGACCTGGGCGTGAGCCACGTGACCGGCGGCCCCGGCGGCAACCAGACCCGGCTGATCAGCGGCAACATGGAAGGCTCGCGCCTGGGCTTCAAGGGCAACGAAGACCTGGGCGGCGGCTACCGCGCGATCTTCACGATGGAAGCGCGGATCGAAGCCGACACCGGCGACACCAGCAACCGCCCCGTGTCGCTGGGCCAGTTGCCCGACCGGCTGAGCACGGCGACCTCGCTGGGCCTGCCCGCCGCCCTGCAGCCCGCAGTGACCGCCGTGGCCAACCAGATCGGCTCCAACATCGGCGTCAACCTGAACAAAACCTTCTTCGACCGCCAGATCTTCAGCGGCCTGGTGACCCCGTTCGGCGCCTTCACGTTCGGCCGCCAGTACACGCCCGGTTACCTGGCCACCGGCAACTTCGACGTGATGAAGACCGAGTCCAGCCTGTCCCTGGGCCAGCTGGTGGCGATCCCGAATTCGTTCGACATCCGCGTCAGCAACTCGATCCAGTACGCCCTGCAAAAGGACGGCCTCACCGCTACCGCCATGTACGCCGCCGGCGAAGTGGCCGGCAAGCCGAGCGCACGGCGCCTGCTGGGCATCATGGCCATCTACAAGGGCAACGGCTACTCGTTCGGTGGCGGCTACAACACCCGCAACAACGAGCTCGGCGAAAAGTCGCTCACGACCGGCATCGTGGGTGCGACGGTGGACATCGGCCCCGGCACGCTGTCCGGCCAGTACGCCGTCATCAAGGACGACCACCCGAGCGACCTGTCGACCATCGCCGCGAGCCTGTCGGCCAACCCGGCCACGGCGCCGGTGGCGGGCCTGGTGCAGAACGCCTTCATCCAGGGCTTCAAGCAGGACGCCCGGCTGTTCCAGGTCGGCTACCGCATCACCAGCGGCGTGCACACCATGACCGTGGCCTACAACAGCATGAACGACAAGCGTCCGTTCAATGCCGACCGCTACTCCTACGGTGCGGCCTACACCTATGCGCTGTCCAAGCGCACCGACGTCAGCGCCGTGCTGACGCACCTGGAAAACAAGAACACCTCGCAGGACCTGCTGGGTGGCAACGGCTTCCTCGGTGGCGTGTCTGCCGCTCCGGGCAAGGACGTGAACAGCATCGCCGTGTCGATCCGCCACCGGTTCTGACGCGCTGCGCAGTCTTCCGAGACTGCGCGCCCCGAACCCGAATCCCCCGCCAGGGGGATTTTTTTCGCCTGGGCTTTGTCCGCACACACGAGGCACTCAGCCGCCCAGCATCTGCGGTCGCCCGCGACGAACCCAGGGACGCAGCTCTACCGCGCCGCACACCGGAATGGTTCGATCCAGATCGAGCTTGTTGCTTTCTGATCGTTTCCCATCAAGGTTTACCCTGGAACCGTTCGTTTTGGTTCGCTTTAAAGTGGGGCCAGTCCCGACGCACGCCTTGCGCTGCCATTTCCTTTCGCTTCGCTTCTCCGCCAGACCCCTCCGTGAACACCAACCCCCGCCAACTGCGCCTGCTCGAAGAGGTGCGCGCCCGCCAGTCCGCCACGGTCGAACAACTGGCCGACACGCTGGGCGTGACGCTGCAGACCGTGCGGCGGGACGTGCAGCGGCTGGCCGAACTGGGGCTGGTGCGGCGGTTCCACGGCGGCGTGCGCGTGCCGACCTCCACCGTCGAGAACCTGGGGCACACGCAGCGCGAAACGCTGAATGCCGACGGCAAGGCCCGCATCGCGCGGGCCGTGGCCGCCCAGGTGCCCAACGACTGCTCGCTGATCCTGAACATCGGCACCACGACGGAAGCCATCGCCCGCGCGCTGATGCACCACAGCGGCCTGCGCGTCATCACCAACAACCTGAACGTGGCCGCCATCCTGAGCGGCAAGCCCGACTTCGAAGTCATCGTGGCCGGCGGCGTGGTGCGCTCGCGCGACCGCGGCATCGTGGGCGAGGCGGCGGTGGACTTCATCCGCCAGTTCCGCGTGGACATCGCCCTCATCGGCATTTCGGGCATCGAGTCGGACGGCACGCTGCGCGACTTCGACTACCGCGAGGTGAAGGTGGCGCAGACCATCGTTGCCCAGGCCCGCGAGGTCTGGCTGGCCGCCGACCACAGCAAGTTCAGCCGCGCGGCGATGGTGCAGGCGGCCACGCTGTCGCAGATCGGCCGGCTGTTCACCGACGCGCCGCCGCCCGAGCCCTTTCCCGCGCTGCTGCGCGATGCCGGCGTGGAATGCACCGTGGCCGCCTGACGCGTCCAAGACGCCTCATACGCCTGACTTATCCTCGTTTCCTATGACCTATCTGCTCGCCCTCGACCAAGGCACCTCCAGTTCCCGCAGCATCGTGTTCGACGAGCGCGGCCACATCGTCGCCCAGGCGCAGCTGGAGCTGCCGCAGATCTACCCGCAGCCCGGCTGGGTGGAGCACGATCCGCGCGAAATCTGGCGCACCCAGCTGGCCACCGCCCGGCAGGCGCTGACCCAGGCGAACCTGAAGGCCAGCGACGTGCGGGCGCTGGGCATCACCAACCAGCGCGAAACCACGGTGCTGTGGAACCGGCGCACCGGCGAGCCCGTGCACCACGCCATCGTCTGGCAGGACCGACGGGCCGAGCCGCTGTGCGCCGAGCTGCGCGAGCGCGGCCTGGCCGACACCATCCAGGCCAAGACCGGGCTGCTGATCGACGCCTATTTCTCGGGCACCAAGCTGCGCTGGCTGCTGGACAACGTGCCCGGCGCGCGCGCCCAGGCCGAGCGCGGAGAACTGGCCTTCGGCACGGTGGACAGCTGGCTCATCTGGCAGCTCACGCAAGGCAAGGTGCACGTGACCGACGTCAGCAACGCCGCGCGCACCATGCTCTTCAATGTGCGCACCAACCTGTGGGACGATGACCTGCTGGAGCTGCTGCAGATTCCGCGCGCGCTCATGCCCGAAGTGCGCCCGTCCAGCGCCCACTTCGGCGACACGCATCCCGACCTGCTGGGCAGCGCGCTGCCCATCGGCGGCGTGGCCGGCGACCAGCAGAGCGCGCTGTTCGGCCAGGCCTGCTTCAAGGCCGGCATGGCCAAGAACACCTATGGCACGGGCTGCTTCATGCTCATGCACACGGGGCAGAAGTTCCAGACCTCCACCAACGGCCTGCTCACCACCAGCGCGGCCCAGATCGGCGCCGCGGCGGCCCACGGCGCACCCGGCGGCTTCGCCGACAAACCTCCCGAGTTCGCCATGGAAGGCAGCGTGTTCGTCGGCGGTGCCGTGGTGCAGTGGCTGCGCGACGGACTGCGCGCCATCTCGGCCAGCAACGAAGTGCAGTCGCTCGCCGAAAGCGTGCCCGATTCGGGCGGCGTGATGATGGTGCCGGCCTTCACCGGCCTGGGTGCGCCCTATTGGAAGCCCGATGCGCGCGGCACCATCACCGGCCTGACCCGCGGCACCACGCTCGCCCACATCGCGCGGGCGGCGCTGGAAAGCATCGCCTACCAGAGCGCCGCGCTGCTGCAGGCCATGAGCCGCGACGCCGTGGCGGCCGGCGGTGCGCCGGTGAGCGAGCTGCGCGTGGACGGCGGCGCCTGCGTGAACGACCTGCTCATGCAGTTCCAGGCCGATCTGCTGGGCATTCCCGTGGTGCGGCCCGCGGTGATCGAAACCACCGCCCTGGGCGCCGCCTACCTGGCCGGCCTGTCGAGCGGCGTGTACCGCAGCACCGACGAACTCTCCGACCTGTGGCGGGCCGAGCGCCGCTTCATGCCCACCCTGGGCGCACCGCGCGCCCGCGAACTCATGGCGCGCTGGGAACACGCCGTGCGCCAGGCGTCGCTCGACTGAAGGCTGCGCGGCACCTGCCGACCAGCCACGCTAGCCGCGCTCTCAGCGACTGCCGCGTTCGCGGCATGCCGCCGGTGTGTTGCCCCCTGCGTGCACCCGGCTGAAGGCACCGCGCCAGCCGGCACAGGCCGTCCGCGTCAATTTCGGCCAGGGCTCCAATGCTTCGCATGCGCCCGGATGCCCGGCCACCCCTCTTCCTAGGATCGAGTCCGATAGCGAAGGCTATCCATGCTCGCGCCGCGTTATCCGATGCGGCTCGTTTCTCTACGCCGGGCTCATCCGGCACAACACCCTCTCGGGCTAGGAGCCACCAATGGGCGCCATCAAACACCTGCAAGCCAAACCCACCAACCTGACGGGCGGAGTCAGCTCCCTGCCCGCGAACCGCAGCCAGGCCGGGCGCGAAGCCAGCGCCACGCTGGTCGGCCACATGCGCTCCAGCGGTCAGGACACGGTGAACATGAACGACCTGATGAAGCTGGCCCGCAACGAGGACGGCAAGACGCCTACCAATGTCTCGGATGCCGCCAGCTTCATGGTGTCGAACCCCAAGCTGTTCTCTGCGCTGGAGTCGCGCGACGACGCGGCGGGCACGCGCGACGGCATCGCCAGCGTGGACAGCTTCGATCGCGCCGCCAACGGCGCCTTCGACGACATGCTGAACGCGCAACCCTCGATGTCTCCCCTGCTGGCGAAGCTCGGCCACCCCACCATGCCGGACCACGAGGTCAAGGACGTCTTGAACACGTTCCGCGCCGGCAGCCCCGACAAGCAACTCACTGCGCAGAACTTGTACGAGCTGTCGCAAAGCCCCGCGCCCGACGCGCCGCCCGCTCTGGCGCAGGCAGCCCAACGCGCACTGAAGGACCCCAAACTGCTGCAGGAACTGGGCTTGAACGATGGCCCCGGCGCCCCGCGCAAAACGCCGGAGGTCTCCTCGGCCGCGTTCGACATCAGCAAGGCCGCAGCCAACGTGGCCACCGCCGCCTGAGCCAGGCCGCGAGGCCACGGCACGCTAACATCCTGGTGACCCAGGCCGCGAAGCTCCCACAGGGAGCTTTCTTCGTTGTGCGGCCGGCTTTCCAACCAACGCACGCCATGACCTCAGACACCTACGCCGTCACCCCTTCCGAGCAGTCCGCCATCGCCTTCATCGGCGGAGGCAACATGGCCAGCGCCATCATCGGCGGGCTGATCCGCCAGGGCATGCAGCCCGGGCAGATCGAAGTGGTCGAACCCTGGGCCGAGGCGCGCGCCGCGCTGCTGTCGGACCACGGAATCACCGCGCACGAAGCGGCAGGCCCGGCGCTTTCGCGCGCCGGCATCGTCGTGTGGGCCGTCAAGCCCCAGACCTTCAAGCAGGCCGCCGAGCCCGTGCGCGCCCACACCGGCAACGCCTTGCACCTGAGCGTGGCGGCCGGCATCCGGTCGGACAGCATCGCGCAGTGGCTGGGCAGCGAACGCATCGTGCGCGCCATGCCCAATACGCCCGCGCTGATCGGCAAGGGCATGACGGCGCTCTACGCCCGCCCGCAGGTGACCGAGGCCGAGCGCGCCGAGGTCGAGCGGGTGATCGCAACGACCGGTGAATTCCTCTGGGTGCAGGAGGAGCCGCAGCTCGATGCCGTCACCGCCCTGTCGGGCTCGGGCCCGGCCTATGTGTTTCGGTTCCTGGAGGCGATGACCGAAGCCGGCGCCACCATGGGCCTGAGCCGCGCCCAGGCGCACCAGTTGGCCGTGGCCACCTTTGCCGGCGCCTCCGAACTGGCCCGCCGCTCGGACGAGCCGCCCGAAGTGCTGCGCCAGCGCGTGACCTCCAAGGGCGGCACCACCTACGCCGCGCTGCAGTCGATGGAGCAGGACGAGGTGCCCCAGCGCTTCATGCGCGCCCTGGAAGCGGCGCGTTCGCGGGCGCGGGAGCTCGGTGACGAGTTCGGCGCCTGAGCGGCGGAAGAAAAAGCAGGGGTCTGGAAGCGCTGGAGAGGTTTTAAGCCAAAAAGGCCTCCAGCGCAATAAACACTAGGGAGTATTGCTATTTAATTGATAGCAACACCCCTGTTTTAGTCAACGCAGCGCATAGCTCGCGGCGATGCCCGCGAACAGCGTGAACCCGATCCAGTGGTTCTCGCGGAAGGCGCGAAAGCACCCTTCGCGCGTGCGGTGGCGGATCAGCGCGAAGTGCCAGGCCACCTGGGCCAGCACCGCTCCGATCGCGAGGTAGAACGGCGCGCCCAGCCCCAGCGGCGCCAGCGCCACGCCCCAGAAGGCCACCAGCAGCAGATAGAACGCGAGGATGGCCGCCACGTCGAAACGGCCCAGGGTGATGGCCGAGGTCTTCATGCCGATCTTCAGGTCGTCGTCGCGGTCCACCATGGCGTATTCGGTGTCGTAGGCCAGCACCCAGAACAGGTTGCCCAGCACCAGCCACAGCGTCAGCCAGGACACCTCGCCGCGCACGGCGGTGAACGCCATCGGAATGCCCATGCTGAACGCCACGCCCAGCACCGCCTGCGGCATGGAAAGGAACCGCTTGGTGAACGGATACAGCACCGTCACCGCCAGCGCGGGCACCGACCACGCGATGGTGACGGCGTTGGTGGTGAGCACCAGCGCGAAGGACACGAGCGCCAGCACCGCGCCCACGGCCAGCGCTTCGCGCGGGGACACGGCGCCGCTCGTCACCGGCCGCTGCGCCGTGCGCTTGACGTGCCGGTCGAACCGGCGGTCGGCCACGTCGTTCACGCAGCAGCCCGCGCTGCGCATGAGGACCGTGCCCAGCGTGAAAACAATCAGCAGGTGCCAGCCGGGAAACCCGCCCGCCGCAACCCACAGCGCCGACAGCGTGGGCCACAGCAGCAGCAGCCAGCCGGCCGGCCGGCTCCAGCGGATCAGATCGAGGTAGAGCGACAGGCGCGACGGCGTCGGGGCGGAGAGCTGCATGGCGCTGAAAAATTGAAGGAAGAACAGGGAAAGAAGGCCAGGGAAACGAAAACGCCCGCACGGGTGGGCGGGCGCTGGGCGGACCGGGCCGTGCGGGGCCCGTCCGGCTTACTCTTCCAGGAGCGAGCGCAGCATCCAGGCGGTCTGCTCGTGCACCGTGAGGCGCTGGGTCAGCAGGTCGGCCGTGGGCTCGTCGCTGGCCTTGTCGGCCACCGGGAACAGTTCGCGTGCCGTGCGGGCGACGGCCTCGTGGCCTTCGACCAGGATGCGCACCATTTCGAGCGCTGGCGGCGGCTCGGTGGGCGCGTCGGGCAGCGAGGTGAGCTTGCCGAACTGGGCATACGAGCCCGGTGCCGAATGGCCCAGCGAACGGATGCGCTCGGCCACCGGATCCACGGCGTTCCACAGTTCGGTGTACTGCCCCATGAACATGGTGTGCAGCGTGTTGAACATCGGGCCCGTCACGTTCCAGTGGAAGTTGTGGGTGGTGAGGTACAGCGTGTAGGTGTCGGCCAGCAGTCGCGACAGGCCTTGCGCGATGGCCGCGCGGTCCTTGTCGCTGATGCCGATGTTGATGCGCGGTGCGCCACCGGCGCTGGCGCGGGCGAGAGGGGTCTTGGGGGTTTTGGCCATGGAGAACTCCTTCGGGTGCTGAACTGAACAATGCGTTGCCGCTGTGTTTGCCGGCCCGGGCGCCGCCCCGCTGCGAGAGCGGAGCGTGGCGTCCGGGCGCCCGAAACACTTTAGCGCATGCGCTGCGGCTGGGCGCCGCTCGGGGTCACTGCATCTGCGGCAGGTTGCCGATGCGCACCAGCATCTCGGTGAACATCTGCATGTCGGCGTCCAGGTCGGCCACTTCCTTGAATTCCTTCGCGTTGTGGGCCGTGTACTTCTTGCCGGGCATGGCGGGGCCGAAGTTGATGGCGTTGGGCATCAGCTTGGCCGTGGTGCTGCCGGCCGTGGGCACGGGCTTGGCTTCGAGGCCGGTGGTGTCGCCGAAGGTGTTGAGCAGCGTGGAGAGCCAGGCGCCCTTGGGATCGCGCGCCATCCACTCACCTTGGCTGTGATCCACCTCGACCGCCACGCCTGCCTGCGCGCCCCAGGACTGGATGCGTGCCGCCGTGGCCTTGGAGAGCACATCGGCCGTGCTGCCGCGCGGCATGCGCACGTTCACCAGCACATCGACCTTGCCGTCCTTCTCGCGCACCAGGTTGGGCGACATCGTGAGCGGGCCCATGAAGTCGTCGCTGTACGCCAGGCCCATCGTGCGGCCCAGGTAGTCGGTGCCGTACAGGTCGGCGATGTAGCGCACGGCGCTGGCGTAGCCGTTGGCGGCCAGCGGCACGCCCGATTCCTGCAGGAACAGCGCCAGGCGCGGCAGCGGGTTCACGCCCTCTTCGGGGCGCGAGCCGTGGGCCGACGTGCCGGTCACCTTCACGTTCACCGCAGCGGTGTCCTGCACGATGTCGATGGTGAACGGGCCGCCCTGGGCCGCGTACTTGGCGATGAAGGCCTCACGGGCCGCGCCCAGGCGCTGCGCTGCAGCCGCCAGATCGCCGCCTTGCAGGCGCGCGGTGGCGGTCTGCGGCACGGCGTTGGCCGAGGCGGCACCCGTCATCGCGGCGATGGTCACGGCACCGGCCGGCGCAGCGGCGGTGGCGGCCAGTGGGAACGAAGCGCGCAGCGCGCCGGAGCCCTTTTCGGCGACCACGGCGGGGTACTTGCTGTCCAGCACGATGTTGTAGTCGGGCAGCTTCGTCTTGGCGCGGTAGTACTTCATCGCGTCGCCACCCGTTTCCTCGGTCGTCTCGACCATCAGGCGAATCGTGCGGGCCATCGGCAGGCCGCTGTCCTTGACCGCCTTCATGGCGTACAGCACGGCGGCGATGGAACCCTTGTCGTCGATGGAGCCGCGGCCGTACAGGTTGCCGCCCACGCGCGTCAGCTTGAACGGGTCCAGGCGCGTGCCATCGTCCAGCACCCATTCGTCGGCCACCACGGGCACCACGTCGGCATGCGTGAGGATGCCGAATTCTTCGGTGCCCGTGCCGGGCAGCTTCACTTCGAAGATGCGGTTGTCCACGTTGCGGTATTGCAGGCCGAAGTCCTTGGCCATGCCTTCGACCAGCGTGCCGAAGGCGATGATGGCCTTGTCCTCGTGCGGCGGCACCTTGTCCGAGCGCACCGTGGGAATCGCCACCATCTTCGCCGTCGTGTCGATCACCGCCGTGTGGTGGTGCAGGCGGTTGTACAGGCCCAGCAGCCGGCTGATGTTCACCAGGTCGTCGCCCGCCAGCGCGGCCTTGGATTCGTACGCCTTCACGCTGGGCTCCAGCGACGGGTAGATGCGCACGGCGCGCTCCAGGAACGCGCTGAAATCACCGCTGGGCGCACCCGTCTCGGCGACCACCAGGCGGTCCAGGTCGGGTTTCTTGAGCGTGCCGGCCAGCGGCGCGGCGTCGGGCGGCGCCATCACGGTGGAACAGGCCGACAGGCCCAGGGCCAAGCCGGCCGCCATCAAAAGCTTCTTCATGGAATGTCCTTGGATTGTGGAGAGCGCGGCGCCGCGCACGGGCAGCATGTGGCGCAGCCTGGGCACGGAACGGGTGGAGGATGCCCACCGGCCGCGCGCGGGGCGAGTGTAGCCCTGCGCCGGGGCATTTTGGTGAAGGCGGGCGCAGCAGTCCGCTGGCCGGCCCCCGGCGGCTTTCTTTAGGAAAGCCGCTGCGTCAGGACAGACGCGTCACGCCCGGCAGTTCGCAGGCATAGATCGCGTTGCGCAGCGCGGCGATGGCTTCGTAGCGCGTGAAGCTGCGGCGCCAGGCGAGCACCACACGGCGCATCGGTGGCGGGCTGCCGTCGTCTTCCTGGATGGGCAGGTAGCGGATGTGCGTGTCGTCGCTCTTCCTGCGGCGCGAGCCGGTGTGCAGCGCATCGCGCGGCACCGACAGGCGGGGCACCAGCGTCACGCCCATGCCGGCCGACACCATGTGCTTGATCGTCTCCAGCGACGAACCTTCGAACGTGCGCCGGATGCCCTCGGCATTGCTCGCATAGCGCGCGAACTCGGGGCAGACCTCCAGCACGTGGTCGCGAAAGCAGTGGCCCGCGCCCAGCAACAGCATGGTTTCGCTCTTGAGCTGCGCGGCGGAGATGGATTTCTGTTCGGCCAGCGGGTGGCTGCTGGGCACGGCGGCCATGAAGGGCTCGTCGTACAGCGGGGCCATCGCCAGGCCCGTGTCGGGAAACGGCTCGGCCATGATCGCGCAATCGATCTCGCCGGTGCGCAGCATCTCCAGCAGCTTGACGGTGAAGTTCTCCTGCAGCATCAGCGGCATCTGCGGCGTGCGCGCGATGGCATGGCGCACCAGCTCGGGCAGCAGGTAAGGCCCGATCGTGTAGATCACCCCCAGCGTGAGGGCGCCGGCCAGCGGGTCCTTGCCGCGCTTGGCGATCTCCTTGATGGCGGCGGCCTGCTCCAGCACGCTCTGCGCCTGGCGCACGATCTCGTCGCCCAGCGAGGTCACCGACACCTCGCCCGCGCTGCGCTCGAAGAGCTTGACCTCCAGCTCGTCTTCCAGCTTCTTGATGGCCACCGACAGCGTGGGCTGCGATACGTAGCAAGCATCGGCCGCCCGGCCGAAGTGCTTTTCGCGGGCCACAGCGACGATGTATTTGAGTTCCGTGAGGGTCATTTTTGGGTGCGGATTGGCGAACGCGACATTGTGCGCCGAGATGAAACCCCTAATGGCGGCCCGCGGCCGACGAGTTCCATCGGGTGGAAGAAACTTTACGCAGGGTTCACATTGGCCAGTGACGTTGGCGCGCAGTCATTTCGTCATCCTGGTGTCTACGCTTTTGGCTGACTGATGCTGTGGCTTATAGGTTGTTGATGGGGACGCTCAGTCAGCGTCACCCGCCACCTCTTCGATGGCATACAGCCGACCATTGATCTGCGCCGCCACCGGCATGGGGCCACTGGCCGGGGGCAGGTAGATGACATCGTGCTGTCCATCTCCCCAGCCGGCGCGGCGCTGTTGCTACGGCTGCCGTACTGGTCCAGCACGGTGCTGCAGATGACATTAATTGACGACTGAACGCCAATCTTTAAGGTTGCGAACAAAGATCAAGCCTTGACTCATATCTTGCATCCCCACCAATTTAAAAAAGCTTGCCACCTCCGATTTTGATTCATCATTATGGTACGTGGTACTTACATTTAAAAAACCACAATCCTCCACTACCTTATCGATTAAATCATGAACGATTTCTGAACTTTCACCATAGCAAACAAAGTAATTGCAGCCAGCATTCAAAAAATCGCGCACCGTTTGTTTCAACCAAAAAACATTTTGCCACTCTAAATCTCCAGCATCTAGAAGTGTGGCAAATTCCCCCGTCATCTCACCAAAGGACAAGGGTTGACAAGTATCTTTAAAATAAATATTAGTAGAGCTCATCAAAAACCTCCATTTCGCAACTTCTCGATATTGTTCCTGAAGGTATCAATCTCAGTTCGCAAGTGCTCTATGCGTATCATTTGCTGCCTTCTATTACCTCAAGAGGCTGATTCTCCATCCCTGGACGAACGGTTGGATTATTCATAAATTCCAGCAACTTCTTTTCATGTTGCGCAATTTGTTTTTCCAAAGAACCGATACCCTTTAAGACCTCTTTACTCAAATTCCCCACTGACTTTATAGACCCTGGGCCAATGCAAATACCAGGCCCGCCATTCGTAGAAATACAACCACTATCGTCCACACGCGGCTGCTGAAACATCGGTGAGCAGCTTGACCCGTTGTCCACCAACATGTAATTAAAAATATCCATGAAAAGAGTGACTCATCCAATCTGATCTGAAGGCGTCAAATCATTACCGTTCGATTTCAAATTAATTACACATCCTTCGTAGCCATAAACAATCAGCCCACCTTCAACCTGCTCAAACTCCAGAACTCCTTCTGTCGCCTCATCGGGCGTGTACACAAGAATTTCAATGCCTTCGCCAGGAGCAATTTGGAATTGCTCCGCCCACGGCTCCAAAAATATACGAATACATTTACCAGAGCTATTTAAATAGATTAATTTTTGCACCAACCTCATAAAGTCGCCTCATTAGCTCAACGATTCTATCCATGAGCTGCACTCTATTTTGGGCAGCAACATTATTTGCATTGCGAGAAAATTCATTAGCATAAAAATTACGCCATTGAATAGCCATATCCTTGGTCAATCCTTGTATCTGCATTTTATTAACAACTCCGCCATTAAGAGATTCGATTCGAGCTAAGGCGCCCTGTGGACTGCTCTCCCATCCAATCAATGCGCTGCCAAACTGTGACTTGGTTATACCACTCGGCATTGCAGGCACGATTGTCCAGCTAATCAATTTGCCGCTATCAATTCTTATTGTTAGCCATTTCCGCATTCGCGTGAATTGGGCATAAAACTTTCCCCTTACGATCAGAGCCCCAACCGGCAGCACGAGCCAAGCCGGACATCTTTGCAGACCACTTTTCCACAGGATCGGTTGCTGGTTCCTCCAAGCTTTTCTGAAATATATTCAAACACCCATCCATTTGGCAAGATATTATTAATTCGGCAAATGCCAAATTTTCAATTGGATCATTTAATTCACTCATGGCCTGAATGCCCCATTGATAATTTCTCGAAGTTGCTGCCTAGCAGCCGGTGTAAGCGCATCAAATCTATCCAACCGATCGATAGCACCCAGACCTACATCCCTAATATGAGTTGCCTGCGCAGCTGTACCGGCATTACGTATTTTCCCAGCAAAAGACTCCGCGACCGCTCGAAGTTGAGCGCCAGCTTCGAGCGGAAACGCAGAACCTCCTGATCTCACAATTTGTTCAATTTCTCGAATTACGACTGGGTCAATTTTTGCAGCTGATCTAGGCAATACTCCCCTAATACTTCCAGGGCCAATACAAATGTTGGTCCCTCCACCCGTAGAAATACAACCTCCATCATCCACTCGCGGCTGCTGAAAAATCGGTGAGCAGCTTGACCCGTTGTCCACCAACGGAGAATCGCCAAATCCTCCGCCCGGCATAAAGCTCGCCAATCCAGAAGGATCGATCAGATTCGTCGGCGTGCCGTCCGCATAGAGGTACCGGTTCCACCCCCCATCCAGCCCAATCGGATCAGCCTGGATGTACCGCCCTCCCTCCCGGTCGTAGTACCTATTCAGGTTGTAGGCCAGTTGGGTTTCCTCATCCCACACCTGCCCGGGATACCGCAGATCGAATTTGATGGCTTCGCTGTAGTTGGCGCTGCCTTGCCCGCTTTGGGAATAGCCCGTCGCCCCCGTCGTCGGATTGGCTTCTCCGAACCCCGTGATGAGCCATTGCCACGCGACCTGGCCCTGCGTGTTGGTAAGGCGCCGTGGCGTGTTCAGGTGGTCCGCATCGATGGCATACAGCCGGCCATTAATCTGCGCCGCCACCGGCATCGGCCCGCTGGCCGTGGGCAGGTAGATCACCTCCGTGCTGTCCATCTCCCCAGCCGGCGCCGCGCTGTTGCTGCTCCTGCGGTTGCCGTATTGGCCCAGCACGGTGCTGTCGATGCCGTCTTCCGCGTACACCGTCTGCGTGGTGATGGCGGGATTGCTCGACCCGGACAGCCGTGCATCGCTCTTGAACACGCGCTGGCTCAGCGCGTTGTAGGTGCAGCTCACCGCCAGGGCGTTCTTGGGGTCGGCGTTCAGGCCTGCCTTGGCGATGCGGCCGTCGCTGCCGTAGTGCAGGTAGTTGTCGCCCTTCCTGGTGAGCGAGCCAGTGGCGTCGTGGCTTTCGCGCGGTTAATTAGCGATTTATTATCCGATGACCATTTTGCCGCACAATAATAAATTTCCTTTAATACTCACCAATCACCCTACCAGCCTCTCTCAATATACCATCTTCAAATAATTTTTTATCCTCAGGTCGATCATCCATTTCACTAGCAGCATATATAAACCCATCTAATTCGTGAAAATCTTCTATCTTTGAATTTATTTGCGCACGCCATAATATATTTGCCCCATCGCGAGGGGATAGCCCTCCAGACAGAATCAAACCCGAAACTTCTTTTGAATAAAAACGAAGAGCATCAACAACAGTCATCGCGGTCAACCCACACTGCTTTTCGATTTCATCCAATTGATAATTTATCTCATCCTCACTAGACTCACACATTGAGAGCCGAATAATCAAAGGATTATCACAACCTTGAGCAACAGCAACTTCCGCCATATTGAAAAGCTCATCACTCGACAAAACCCCTAATTTTTTCAGCGCCACAGCACGTTTTGAATCGAAAAATTTGATCATTTGAACTTAAAGCCTTCTCGAGCACCGGTAACTAAATTTTGCCAATAGTGAACAACGACATTTTTCCCGTTGGCAGAGTAGTTCACAACCTCCATTTTCGCCCAAACGTTTTCTGGATATTTAGGATCATTGATCAAGCCCTGCATAATTCTGCGACCTAATCCTTCTTTGGCTGCCTGTATCGCTATCTGTTCAGCGAGATTTGTTGCCACCGACCGAATCGCGCCTGGCCCGAGACAGAGGCTTGGCCCTCCACCTGTAGAAATACAGCCCCCATCATCCACCCGTGGCTGCTGAAACATCGGTGAGCAGCTTGACCCGTTGTCCACCAACGGAGAATCGCCAAATCCTCCGCCCGGCATAAAGCTCGCCAATCCAGAAGGATCGATCAGATTCGTCGGCGTGCCGTCCGCATAGAGGTACCGGTTCCACCCCCCATCCAGCCCAATCGGATCAGCCTGGATGTACCGCCCTCCCTCCCGGTCGTAGTACCTATTCAGGTTGTAGGCCAGTTGGGTTTCCTCATCCCACACCTGCCCGGGATACCGCAGATCGAATTTGATGGCTTCGCTGTAGTTGGCGCTGCCTTGCCCGCTTTGGGAATAGCCCGTCGCCCCCGTCGTCGGATTGGCTTCTCCGAACCCCGTGATGAGCCATTGCCAAGCGACCTGGCCCTGCGTGTTGGTCAAGCGCCGTGGCGTGTTCAGGTGGTCCGCATCGATGGCATACAGCCTGCCGTTGATCTGCGCCGCCACCGGCATGGGCCCGCTGGCCGTGGGCAGGTAGATGACCTCTGTGCTGTCCATCTCCCCAGCCGGCGCCGCGCTGTTGCTGCTCCTGCGGTTGCCGTACTGGCCCAGCACGGTGCTGTCGATGCCGTCTTCCGCGTACACCGTCTGCGTGGTGATGGCGGGGTTGCTCGACCCGGACAGCCGTGCATCGCTCTTGAACACGCGTTGGCCTAGGGCGTTGTACGTGTAGCTCACGCCCAGGGCGTTCGCCGGGTCGGCATTCAGGCCTGCCTTGGCGATGCGGCCGTCGCTGCCGTAGTGCAGGTAGTTGTCGCCCTTCCTGGTGAGCGAGCCAGTGGCGTCGTGGCTATAGGCAACGGTGCTGGTTTGTGCACTGCCGCTGGTGGGCTGGAACGTCTGCGTATAGGTCTGCAGACGGTTGCTGCCGCTGACGGCGACGTAGTTGCGCTTGAGCGTGGCCGTGCCCGCCGCCGTGACGCTGCTGTAGTAGCTTTGGCTGCGGTTGCCGTTGGCGTCCCACGCGTAGCCGCTGGTGTTGGCGCCCAGGGTGTCGCTCAACGCCGCACCGCTGGGCAATACCAGGGTGTTGGGCGCGCTGTGCGCGCTGGCGGTGAGCCGGCCCGTGGCGTCGTAAGTGTGTGCGCTGGTGATGACGGCCTGCTGCGCCCCTGTGGCGCCCCGCAGGGCGTGCCGCTGCTGCACCTGGGCCAGGCGCCCGGCGCTGTCCCAGGCCAGTTGCGGCAGCAGCCGGCTGGTGGCCAACTGGCCCGCGAGGGTGTAGCTGCGCTGCTCGGCCAGGCCTGGCGCGGGCCCGAATGCCGGCCACTTCCAACCGGTGGGCTGGCCCAGCGGGTTCCAGGTGATGGCGGTGAGCAGCGGCTGGCCGTTCCATTGCAGGCCGGTGAGCTGGCCCGTGGCGTCGTACTGGTATTGCAGCTTTTTGCCGCTGGGGTACGTGAGCGTGGCGATCTGCCCGGCGCCTGCGTTGCCTGCGGACACATAGGCCTGCGCCAGGGTGCGGCTGTCGCCGTTGGCCAGCACCTGGGTGCGGGCGGTGACCCGGCCCAGCGGGTCGCGCTGCCAGCGCGTGGTGACGCCAGCGTCCTGGATTTCGCTCAAGGACCCGATGCTGGCCTGCGGCGTGCCGGGGGCGTTGTAGCTGGCACCGGTGAGGTCGTACCGCCACACGCTTTGCTTGCCGTCCTTGAAGAGGATGCGCGTCAAGCGCCCCGCCGCGTCCCGCGTGAGCCCGGTGGTGCGGCCCAGCGCATCGCTCACCTGCGTGGGGCGGCCCAGTGCGTCGTATTGCACGTTGGCCGCGCCGCTGTCGCCCGAGGTCTCCCGCGTGGCGTTGCCCCGGATGTCGTTGGCATACGTGGTGGCCACGCCCGCGAAGTCCTTGGCGCCCTGCACGGCGCCCAGGGCGTCATAGGACAGCGAGGCCACCTTGCCCAGGGGGTCGGTGATTTCCGCGAGTCGGCCCAGGGGGTCGGTGGCGTAGCGGTAGCGCTGGCCCAGGGCGTTCTCGGCGGTAAGGCGCTCACCGTTGGGGCCGTAGGCGTAGCGGTCCACCTGGTTGCCTGCCTTGACGCTCTCAAGCTGGTTGGCGGCGTTGATGCCCCGCTCCTGGCGCCACACGGTCTGGCCCGCGGCGTCTTTGACTTCCTGCAGGACGACGTTGTTGAACAGGTCGTACCCATAACTGCCCGAGGCGCCCCGGTTGTCCTTCCATGAGGCCAGCCGGTGCGCGCTGTCGTAGGCGTAGTCGATCTGGTAGCCGTCCGGCTGCGTCGTGCGCGACCGCTTGCCGATGGCGTTGTACTGGTAGGACCATTCGAGCCCCAGCACCCAGGCATAGTTGAGCAGGCCCCGGGGGTCGCCATGGGCGTACTCGGTGAGCAGGCCGTTGGGCAGGAGCTTGGCCACCAGGCGGCCATCGCTGTAGGCGTGGCTGGTGCGCCGCCCGAACGGGTCGGTGGATTCGAACAACAGCGGCGTGTTGCTGTGGTACGTGTTTTCGCGCCGCACGCCCAGGGCATCGATTTCTGCGCTGACCAGGCCGCCCTGGTATTCCCATCGGCGGACGGCGGCTTTGGCTGCGCCGTCGGGCAGGCTGGCGTCGTACACCCGCTCGGTGAGGACGTTGCCGTCCGCATCGTAGGTGTATTCGGTGACGCGGTTGCCATCGGTGACCTTGACGGGCAATCGGTAGGTGGGGTGCCACTGCGTGGCGACCCGGCGCTCCTGCGCGGTGCCCTTGGCGTGGATGGCCAGCAAGGGCAGCTGGCGGTCGTTGTCCCATTCGTAGGTGGTCTGGCGGCCCAGGAAGTCAGTTTCCGCCGTGACGAGGCCGGCGGCGTTCTGCACCCGGCGGTTGACCGGACGGTAAGCCAGCCCCGGCGCCGACGAGGCACTGGTGACGGCCAGCGCCTTGTTCTGCACGGTGTAGCCGTACTGGCGGCTCTGGCCGAGCGGGTCCTTCACGCCGACCTGGCCCGAGGCGATGTCGGTGTAGTCGAACTGGTGCGCCAGGGCGTCGCCCGCATGCGCGGCCTTGAGCGTGCGGCCCAGCGCGTCGTAGCTGAACTGGGCGAAACGGCTGCCGTTCTCATCGACGATGGCGGTCAGCAGGAACGGGTTGCCGGTGTCTTCGTACAGGTAGGTCTTCTGGTACTGATCTCGCAGGCTGGAGGACACCAGCCGGTCGCCCACGCCGTCCTGGTAGCTGTACCGGTAGGTGGTGGTTTTGTAGTCCGGCGTGGTGATCTTCTCGATCAGCCGCTCGCCCCAGACGAGGGTGAGGGTCTGGCCGAAGGCGTTGGTGATGGTGGTCAGGCGCCCGTAGGTGTAGCCGTAGGTGGTGACCCAGCCGTTGCGCGCCCTGCGGCTCAGGAGCTTGCCCGCGCTGTCGAACGTGAGCACGGAGTCGTCGTTGGCATTCCGGAAGCGCCACAGGCCATCGGCCTGGGCCAGGGTGTCGCTGCGGTGTTCGCCCACCCAATCCTGCTGCGCGCCGGTGCGCTGAAAGCCCCGCTCCTCGCCATTGCCGAAGGTGACGGTCGCAACGCCCTCGGACACCCGCAGGGTGATGGCGTGGTTGTGGCCCCACTGGCGGCCAAAGCCCCGGCTGGTGCGAGCGGAGTCCAGCGCCCAGTGGCTGCGGTAGATGCGCACGAAGTCCAGGCTGCCGCCCCATGGGTCCTGATGGTCCACGATCTCCTGGAAGTTCTCGCCGGTGGCAGGAATGACGGGGTCGCCCACGCACATGCCGTCCTGCCCGCCCGGGAACATGGAGACGCCACGGTAGCCGTCGCCGGGCGGCGGCACCGGGGGCGGCGGCGGCGGCAGGGGCGGAGGGGGTGGGGGAGGAGGAGGTGGCGGCGGTGGTGGGGGCGGCGGCGGTGGTGGATCGGGGTCGATCAGTTGCTTGGGGCCGCACCAGCCGCTGGTTTCCGAGTCGCGGACATCCCCGCGGTATGCGGTCAGGCAGACACAGGAGAATTTGTCGGTGGCGTAATCGTATTTGGGCCGGCTTTCGGTCCAGCCCGCCGGGTTGTAGAGGTATTCGGGGTGCTCGTTGGTGGGCCGGTTGCAGATGGGCGCGATGTCCTCGCCCAGTCCATCCGAACCCTCGCACGGGGTGCCCAGCGAAGGCAGTAGCTGGCACCGGTTGTACCCCCAGATGGACTGCGCGCAGAACCGATGCGGCCCATTGGGCAACGCACCGCACACGCCTGCCACCGTGCCGGACAGCACCGTGTAGCGCATGTCGGGCCCTCCCGTGGACTCGACTCCATAGCCAAACGGCTTGCTTCTGTCGATTTCCCCTGCCTCCGCCACGCCCCAATAACCCATGGCCTGCAATGCGATGCAGGCTGCCCATACGACCTTCATGAATCCCCCTCCCATTTGATCTTGAGTTACGGATTCTATCGACGCCGCAGCAACTCCAACATCAAGATACGGAGGGTTACATCATCCAAAGTGGTAGCGAAGTCAAGAAAACTGCAGCCATCACGCCTTCAAATAATCCGACTTCCCCCCCAGCCACCGCATCACATGCCGCTCGGCCAGGGCCGGGAACCGGTCCAGCATCTGCGGCGCCAGTTCCCGCGCCCAATCGAGCAGCACCGTATCGGTCGCCAGGTCGGCAAAGCGCAGCAACGGTGCGCCGGACTGGCGGGCGCCCAGGAATTCGCCGGGGCCGCGGATGTCCAGGTCGCGGCGGGCGATCTCGAAGCCGTCATTGGTCTCGGCCATGGCCTTGAGGCGTTCGCGGGCGGTTTCGCCCAGGCGGCCGCTGTCGTTGGTGGAGTACAGCAGCACGCACGCCGAAGCGGCGGCGCCGCGGCCCACGCGACCGCGCAACTGGTGTAGTTGCGAAAGGCCGAACCGCTCGGAATGTTCGATGACCATGAGCGACGCGTTGGGCACGTCCACGCCCACTTCGATCACGGTGGTGCTCACCAGCACGCCCATCTCGCCGCTGGTGAACTGGGCCATGACGGCCTTCTTTTCGGCGCTGGGCATGCGCGAATGCAGCAGGCCGACCTTGACCGGCGCCTGGCCCGTGCCGCCACCGCCCTGCAGCGCTTCGCTGAGGTCGGCATGGGTGGCGGTGGCGTTGGAGAGGTCCAGCGCCTCGCTCTCTTCGATCAGCGGGCACACCCAGTACACCTGCCGGCCCGAGGCGACCTGGGCCGCGATGCGCTCGATGACTTCGTCCTTGCGGCTGTCGGCGATGAGCTTGGTGACGATGGGCGTGCGCCCCGGGGGCAGTTCGTCGATGGTGGAGACGTCCAGGTCGGCGTAGTAGCTCATGGCCAGGGTGCGGGGGATGGGCGTGGCGCTCATCATCAGCATGTGCGGCTCCATGCCCTGCCCTTCGAGCTTTTGCCGCAGCGCCAGGCGCTGCGCGACGCCGAAGCGGTGCTGCTCGTCGATCACGGCCAGGGCCAGGCACTGAAAGCGCACTTGCTCCTGAATCACCGCATGGGTGCCCACCACCAGCGCGGCCTCGCCGCTTTCCACCAGGGCGAGCATGGCGGCGCGCTCTTTCTTCTTTTGCCCGCCGACGAGCCAGGCCACGCGCTTGCCGAGCGCGGCCAGCAGCGGCTCCAGCCAGCCGACGAGCTTGGCGAAGTGCTGCTCGGCCAGGATTTCGGTGGGCGCCATGAGCGCGCACTGCCAGCCGGCATCGATGCACACGGCAGCGGCCAGGGCCGCCACCACGGTCTTGCCCGAGCCCACATCGCCCTGCAGCAGCCGGTGCATGGGCACGGGCCGGCCCAGGTCGCGCGCGATTTCCTCGCCCACGCGGCGCTGGGCGCCCGTGAGCCCGAAAGGCAGCACGGCCAGCAGCTGCTCGGCCAGGGTGAGCCCGCCGCCCTCGGGCGCCGGCGCCCGCAGCACCGGCGCGCGCAGCCGGGCCCGCTCGCGCTTGGACTGCTGCTGCGACAGTTGCTGGGCCAGCAACTCCTCGGCCTTGAGCCGCTGCCAGGCGGGGTGGCTGTGGTCTTCCAGCGTGGCGATGGCGACGTCGGGCGTGGGATGGTGCAAAAAAGTGAGCGCCTGCCGCAGATTCCACAACGGTTCCAGGCCGTTTTGACCATAAACGCGGCCCACGGGCGGCTCCACGCCGGGCGGCAGCGTCTCGGACAGTTCCACGCGCTGCAGGGCGCTCACGACGGCACGGCGCAGGTAGGCCTGGGGCAGTTGCGCCACGGTCGGGTACACCGGGGTGAGTGCAGCCGGCAGGTCGCCAGTGGCGGTGCGAAAGGCCGGGTGCAGCATCTGCCGGCCCCAGAAGCCGCCCTTGATCTCGCCGCGAATGCGCAGCCGTGCGCCCACGGCCAGGGTTTTCTGGTGCGAGGGGTAAAAGCTGAAGAACCGCAGCTCACACGTGCCCGTGCCGTCGTCCACCTGCACCAGCAACTGGCGGCGGGGCCGCAGCTGGACTTCGCTGGTGACGACGGTGGCCTCGATCTGCACGGTGTCGCCGTCCCGGGCGTTGCGCAGGGGGGTGATGCGGGTTTCGTCCTCGTAGCGCAGCGGCAGGTGCAGGGCCAGGTCGATGTCTCGCACCAGTCCCATTTTCTGCAGGGCCTTTTGCGCGGGGCTGGGGGCCGGGCGCGTGGCCGGCGCGCCGGCACCGCCGCGTGCGGGCGCAGGCGCGCCAGCGGAAGCGGCGCGGGCAGTGGCGGCGGCGCTACGGTCGGTCATGGCGAAGGGGAGCGGGCGCGAACATTGCGCAACAAGGAGGGACCGGCATGGGCAGAAAAGGCTAACATGCCAGCGCCACCGTTCGGCGGTTTTTGCGGACGCCCCAGCGTTACCCACCGGTCCCATGCTCAAGCGAATCAGCGTCCAACATCTTGCCCTGGGCATGTACCTGCACCAGTTCTGCGGTTCCTGGATGGATCACCCGTTCTGGCGCACCGGCTTCGTGCTGCAGGACCCTGCCGACCTGGCGCGCATCCACAGCACCACCATCGCCGAGGTCTGGATCGACGTTTCCAAGGGGCTGGACGTGGCCTCCGACGTGGCCACCACGTCGCCCGAAGAGGCGCAGGCCCGCCTCGATACCGACTTCAGCGAACTGCAGGAGATGCCGGACCTGAAGATTCCGTCCGCGCCCTCGCCCGCACCATCTCCCCGCATCCGCTCGCTGGCCCCCGCCACCATGGCCGAAGAGCTGGGCCACGCGGCATCGATCTGCGACCACGCCCGCCAGGCCGTGTCCTCGATGTTCCACGAGGCGCGCATGGGCCGCGCGGTGGATTCGAGCGATGCGCGCAGCCTGGTGCAGGAGATTTCCGATTCGATCACGCGCCACCCGTCGGCGCTCATCAGCCTGGCGCGGCTCAAAACGGCGGACGACTACACCTACATGCACTCGGTGGCGGTGTGCGCGCTCATGGTGGCCCTGGCGCGCCAGATCGGCCTCGACAGCGCGCGCATCCGCACCTCGGGCATGGCCGGGCTGATGCACGACATCGGCAAGGCAGCGATCCCGCTGGCCGTGCTGAACAAGCCGGGCAAGCTCACCGACGAAGAGTTCGACATCGTGCGCGGCCATTCCGAGCACGGTTACCGCATGCTGCTGGAGTGCGGCGGCGGGGTGGAGGACGAGGTGCTCGACGCCTGCCTGCACCACCACGAAAAGATGGATGGCTCGGGCTACCCGCACCGCCTGCCGGCCGAGCAGATCAGCCTGACCGCCCGCATGACATCGATCTGCGACGTGTACGACGCCGTCACGTCCGACCGGCCGTACAAGCGGGGCTGGGACCCGGCCGAGTCGCTGCGGCGCATGGCCGAGTGGACCAACGGGCACTTCGACCCCCGGCTGTTCCAGGCTTTCGTGAAAAGCATCGGCATCTACCCGGTGGGCTCGCTCGTGCGGCTCACCTCGGGGCGCATCGGCGTGGTGATGGAGCAGGCCGCCTCGCTCGTGTCGCCGCGCGTGAAGGTGTTCTTCTCCACCAAATCGGACCTGCGCATCCCGCCCGAGATCGTCGATCTGGCCCAGCCCGGCTGCCCGGAGAAGATCGTGGGCCGCGAAGACCCCGACAAGTGGCGCTTTCCGGACCTGAACGAGCTGTGGACCGGCATGGCGTCGCTGCCGCGCTGACGCCGCATCGCCCATGCCGAAGAAGCACCCGGCCAGCAACGACGCTGCCGGCGCCGTGCGCACCTACGCGATGGTGGAGCGCTCCAGCCACCTTGACTTCGACATCCGCGACCAAAGCGGCCGCGCCCCGCTCACGCAGCCGCACAAGCATGAGTATTTCCAGATCCAGGTGAACTTGGAAGGCCACACCCAGCACCAGATCGGCGGCGTGGCCCGGCCCTTCACGGCGCGCACGCTGAGCTTCGTGCTGCCGCACCGCATGCACTGGGTGCCGCACCCGCCGGGCACGCAATGGCTGGTGGTGAACTTCAGCCAGCGCTTCCTGTGGCCCGGGCTGGCCGTGGACCCGCTCGACCTCGAAGACGTGCCGCTGGCGCTGGCGCCCGAGCTGGCGCCGTTCCAGTTCCAGGAGCACCTGGATTTCACCTTCGACGTGGCCGGCTTCGCCGAGGTGCGGGCGCTGCTGGACACGCTGCAGCGCGAGAACGCGGCGCGCCGCCTGGCCTCGTTGGCATGCATTCGCGGCTGCCTGCTGCAATTGCTGGCCCTGACCTGCCAGCGCTGGGAGGGCGAACTGCGCGCGCTGGCCGCAGCCCAGGCGCAGCGGGGCAGCCGCCGCGCGGCCATGGCCCGGCTGCTGCGCTACCTGCGCGGCGAGCTGGCCGGCGACCCGACGCTGGCCGACGCGGCCGACGCCGCCTGCCTATCGCCCAATTACCTGGCCCACCTCATCAAGAAGGAAACGGGCAAGACCTTCACCGAACTGCTGACCGAGCGGCGCCTGGCCCTGGCGCAGGAACTGCTGCTGGCCACCGGCGACCGCATCGGCGAGATCGCACGCCGCTGCGGCTTTGCCGACGAGGCGTATTTCGCGCGGCGCTTTCGGCAGTGGCACGGCCAGAGCCCGAGCGCATGGCGCGCGCAGCGGCTGCAGGAACTGCAGGGCACGGCGGCGGTGCCCGGTTCCGTCCAAGTCTTGCGCTGAATCGTCCGGGTGCGCCGTGGCGGCGGCGCCTAAGCTCGAAGGCCACCAGAACAACGGAGACGCTTTCATGGACCTGAACCGCCGAGACCTCTTGATGACCTCTACCGCCACCGTGGGCGGCGCCCTGGCCGCAGGCTGCGCCAGCGTGACCGCCAGCCCCTCGCGCCCCGCGCCGTTTTCCCTGACCGTGCCCGCAGTGCCGATTGCCGGCAGCAACGAAGTCTTTCCCGTGCACCGCATCTATTGCATCGGCCGCAACTACGCAGCCCATGCGCGCGAGATGGGGTCCGACCCCACGCGCGAGCCGCCCTTCTTCTTCCAGAAACCGAACGACGCCATGCAGTTCGTGCCGCCGGGAACCACGGTGGACCACCCCTACCCTGCCCTCACCCGCAATTACCACTACGAGGTGGAACTGGTGGCGGCCCTGCACAGCGGCGGACGCAACCTGTCGCCGGAGCAGGCCCTGCAGCACGTGTACGGCTACGCCGTGGGGCTGGACATGACACGCCGCGACCTGCAAAGCGACATGAAGGACCAGAAGAAACCCTGGGAGATCGGCAAGAGCTTCGACCTGTCGGCGCCCATCGGCCCGATCCACCGCGTGGCGCAGACGGGCCATTTCCCGAAAGGCGCCATCACGCTGTCGGTGAACGGCACGGTCAAGCAGCGCGCCGACCTGGCGCAGATGATCTGGAGCGTGGCCGAGCAGATCAGCAACCTGTCGCAGGCGTTCGAGTTGAAAGCCGGCGACCTGATCTACAGCGGCACGCCAGAGAACGTGGGCCCGGTGGTGCGCGGCGACCTCATGGTGGCGCACATCGACGGGCTGCCGGACCTCTCGCTGCGCGTGGTGTAGCGCAGGGCGCGGGGGCGCCGCAGCGTGGGACAATCGCCCCCTTTTCCCAGCCTTGCGGGCTTGCGGCCTTCAGGCCTTTCAGCCATCCAGCGCGGACTGAACCGCGCTTTTTCTTTTCTTGGAACGGGCCTGTCCGGCCCTCAAGCACATGTCTCCCAGCCCCCGCGCTTTCACGCTCAGCGATTTCGACTTCACGCTGCCCCCGCAGCTCATCGCCCAACACCCCGCCCCGGAACGCAGCGCCTCGCGCCTGCTCGACGGCCGCAGCACCGAGCCGGCCGACCGCGTCTTCCGCGACCTGCCCGGCCTGCTGCGTGCGGGCGACCTGCTGGTGTTCAACGACACCCGCGTGGTGAAAGCCCGCGTGTTCGGCGAGAAGGCCAGCGGCGGCAAGCTGGAACTGCTGATCGAGCGCGTGCTGACCGGCAACGAAGTGGTGGCCCACATGAAGGTGAGCAAGAAGCCCCTGCCTGGCGCCGTGGTGCACTTGGCCGGCGGATTGACCGGCGGCGGCTTCGACGCCACGCTGCTGTCGCGCTGGCCCGAGGACGGCGGCCCGCTGTTCCGCTTCGCGCTGCGCGGCCCCGCGGGCGAGACGCCCTACGACCTGATGGAGCGCCACGGCCACCTGCCGCTGCCGCCCTACATCGAACGCCAGCAGCAAGAGGGCAACGACCCCGACGCCGCAGAGGACGCACAGCGCTACCAGACCGTCTTCGCCCGAGCGCCCGGCGCCGTGGCCGCGCCCACGGCCGCGCTGCACTTCGATGCAGGGGTGTTGGCCGACCTGGAGGCGCGCGGCGTGGAGCGCGCGAGCGTCACGCTGCACGTAGGCGCAGGCACCTTCCAGCCCGTCAAGACCGAAAACCTGGCCGAGCACCAGATGCACAGCGAGTGGTACGAGGTGCCGCTGGCCACGCTGGCGGCCCTGGAGCGCTGCCGCCAGCGCGGCGGCCGCGTGGTGGCCGTGGGCACGACCACCGTGCGCACGCTCGAGTCGTGGGCGCTGAGCGGCCAGGCCACGGGCGACACGCAGATCTTCATCACGCCGGGGTTCGGCTTTCGTGTGGTGGACGTGCTGGTCACCAACTTCCACCTGCCCAAGAGCACGCTGATGATGCTGGTGAGCGCCTTCGCGGGCTACGAGCACGTGATGGGCCTGTACCGCCATGCCATCGCGCAGGGCTACCGCTTCTTCAGCTACGGCGACGCCATGCTGCTGCAGCGGCCGCAGCCCGTGCAGTGAGCACGCGCGGTCTCTTCTAGTCCTTCTCTTCACCCTGCGCTGGTGGTCCCTGAACGCGCCGGGAATGAAGCCCCAGCGCAACCCCCACGGCCCCCGACGCGATGAACGACGCTCCACCCGACGCGAACGCCCCCAGCCTGCACGCCCTGCGCAGCCGACGCGCCGCGCTGGCGGGCATCGGGCTGACGGTGGCAGCATGCGCATGTTTCGCGGTGCTCGACGCCACCACCAAATGGGTCAGCACCGCGGTGCCGCTTTTCATGGCGCTGTGGCTGCGCTACCTGTTCCAGGCCGTGCTGACGACGGCTTTCGTGCTGCAGCGAGAGGGTGTGGCGGTGCTGCGCACCCGGCAGCCGCGCTTTCAGGCGCTGCGGGCGGTGCTGTTCGCGGCCACGAGCCTGTTCGGCTTCATCAGCATCCAGCACTTTCCGCTGGCGGAGTTCACGGCCATCGTGGCGACCACGCCGCTGTGCGTCACCCTCGTGGCCGCGCTGTGGCTGCACCAGCGGGTGAGCGCGCCGCGCTGGGTGCTGGTGGCGCTGGGGTTGACGGGTACGCTGGCCATCATCCGCCCGGGCGGCGAGGCCTTCACCTGGGCCATGCTGTGGCCGCTGTGCCTGCTGGCCACCGGCACGGGCTACCAGGTCATCAGCAGCAAGATGGCCGGGCAGGAAAGTCCCGCCACCACGCAGCTCTACACCGGTTGGCTGGCCGCGGCGCTGGTGTCCGCGGGCGTGCCGTTCGTGTGGACCTCCATCTCGGACCCATGGCTGTGGGCCGGCATGTTCGCCATGGGCCTGTCCAGCGCGGTGGGGCACATGCTGTTGCTGCAGGCGTATGCCCGCACCACGCCCGTCACCATCGCGCCGTTTCTCTACAGCCAGATCGGCTTCGCCATGCTGGCGGGATGGCTGGTGTACCGGCACGTGCCGGACCTGTGGTCGCTGGCCGGCATCGCGGCCATCGTGCTCAGCGGGGCGGCGAGCGCGTGGCTCACCGTGCGCGAAACCCGCTGAACCGGGTCAAAGCGCATTGAATCGGCGGTTTAAAGCCTGTCGTGCCACTGCCGCCGTATTCATTGCCTCCATTGCTATTAATTAAATAGCAAATCAGAAGGCGACCGCGTGCCCGTCCTTGCGCGAGTCCGAGCCGGCGACATAAATGCCGCCTTCGCGCAGCACGAGCTGCGCGCCACCGAAGGCGAACACGCCCTGGCCCGTTTCCACGGTGACCTCGTGCCCGCGTGCGCGCAGCTCGGCCAGCACGGCGGGATCGAACCCCGGCTCCACGGCCACCCCCTTGCCGCCCGTGACGCGCCAGCGCGGCGCATCGGCGGCGGCCTGGGGGTTCTGGCCGTAGCGCAGCACGCGCAGCGCCATCTGCACGTGGCCCTGCGACTGCATGGGGCCGCCCATCACGCCAAAGGCCATGCGCGGCGTGCCGTCGGCATGCATGGCAAAGGCCGGAATGATGGTGTGCGACGGGCGCTTGCGCGGAGCCACTTCGTTGGCATGGCCCGGCACGATGCTGAAGCCGTGTCCCCGGTTCTGCAGGCTGATCCCGGTGCCCGGCACCACCACGCCCGAGCCGAAGCCCATGTAGTTGGACTGGATGAACGAGACCATCATTCCCGAGGCGTCGGCCGCAGCCAGGTACACCGTGCCCCCGCGCCGCGGCGCGCCATGGCCGGGGTCGCCCGCGCGCGCGGGGTCGATGCTGCGGGCGCGTTCATGCAGGTAGGCCGGGTCCAGCAGATCCTTGGGCGCCATGCGCATGGCGTCGATGTCGGCGTTGTGCTCGTACAGGTCGGCCAGCGCCAGCTTCATGGCCTCGATGCTGGCGTGCACCGTCTCCACGTCGTCCACGGGCCGCGCGCCGATGTTCACGGCGTCGAGCATGCCGAGCGCGATCAGCGCGGCAATGCCCTGGCCGTTGGGCGGAATTTCATGGATGACCGCGTCGCCGAACGGCTGGCTCACCGTGCCCACCCAGTCGGCCTGGTGCGCGGCCAGGTCGTCTTCGGTCATGGCGCCGCCGTGGGCTTTCGAATGGGCGGCCATCTGCTGGGCCAGCGTGCCGCGGTAGAAGGCTTCGCCTTCGGTCTCGGCGATCAGCTCCAGGGTGTTGGCATGCGCGTCGCTGCGAAAGATCTCGCCCGCCCGCGGCGCCTGGCCGCCGGGCATGAAGCACTCGGCGAAGCCGGGCTGCGCGCCCAGCTTGGCCGCGCCCAGGCCCCACAGCCTGGCGATGATGGGCGAGACGGGAAACCCGCCCCGCGCGTACTCGATGGCAGGCTGGGCCAACTGCGCGAACGGCAGCTTGCCCAGGCGCCGCGACAGCGCGACCCAGGCCGACACCGCGCCGGGCACGGTCACGGCGTTCCAGCCCATTTCGGGAATGCCGCCGCGCTGGGCGAAATAGTCCGGCGTCCACGCGGCGGGCGAGCGGCCCGAGGCATTGAGGCCATGCAGTTCCTTGCCGTCCCACACGATGGCGAAGCCGTCGCTGCCGATGCCGCAGCCGGTGGGCTCGACCACCGTCAGCGCCATGGCCGTGGCGATGGCAGCATCGACCGCGTTGCCGCCGGCCATCAGCATGCGCAGGCCGGCCTGGGCGGCCAGCGGCTGCGAGGCCGAGACCATGTTGCGGCCCATGACCGGGCTGCGCTGGGAAGCATACGGCTGGCCCCAGTCGAGGGTGCGGGCGTTCGGTGGGGTGGCGGTGGTGCTAGGGCCGGTCATGGTGTGTCTCCTTGTGGCTTGATCGTTCAAAAGGCTTGAAAGCGAAGGCCGCTCATTGTTCCAGGGTGATCTTGCGCTGGCGGATCACGGCGGCCCAGCGGGCGCTGTCGGCCTGCACCATGGCGGCGAACTGCGCGGGCGTGCTGGGCGCAGCGGGCTCCACGCCCAGCTTGGCCAGGCTGGCGATCACGTCCGGGGCCTGCATGGCCTTCGCGAAAGCCTGGTGGATGCGTTCCACCAGCGCGGCCGGCGCGCCGGCAGGCGCGTACACACCGAACCAGGTCACCGACGAATAGCCTGGCAGGCCCGATTCCGCCAGCGTGGGCAGCTCGGGCGCAAGCGCGCTGCGCTGCTCGCTGGTCACGGCCAGGGCCCGCAGGCGGCCGCTCTTCACGTGGGGCATGCCGGTGGGAATCGAATCGAACAGCACATGCACCTGCCCCGTCGCCAGGTCGGCGATCGACTGCGCCGTGCCCTTGTAGGGCACGTGCGTCATCTCGATGCCGGCCTGCGAACTGAAGGCCGCGGCGTTCAAATGCACGATGGTGCCGTTGCCGCTGCTGGCGTAGTTGAGCTGGCCCGGGTGGGCCTTGGCGTAGGCGATCAGATCCGCCACCGACTTCACCGGCAGCGAGGGCGTGACCAGCAGCACGCTGGCCGCGTCCGCCACATGGGCGACGGGCGTGAAGTCCTTGCGCGCGTCATAGGCCAGGCGCGGCATCAGGTGGGGCGAGATCGCGTGGGTGCTGCTCGTGGTCAGCAGCAGCGTGTAGCCGTCGGCCGGGGCCTTGGCGGCTTCGGCCGCTCCGATGGTGCCGCCGGCGCCCGGGCGGTTGTCCACCACCATCTGCTGGCCGAGGTCCTGCGACACCCGCTGGGTGACCACCCGCGCCACCAGATCGGTGGCCCCGCTGGCCGGAAACGGCACGATCACGCGCACCGGGTGGTTGGGCCAGGCCTGCGCCCTCGCCCCTGCGGCCAGGGCCACCAACGACAAGCCCACGAGCAGGCAGCGGCTGAAATTCACCAATCGCATGGAAACCCTCCGGTTCAGTGGCGCAAACCGCCATAAAACGGTCATCTTAGAAACGCACGCCCCGGCTGACCACCAGCAAATTGGCAAACCCCTTTGCCATGACGGCAAAGCAGACCATACTTTGCAGCCCGTCCGGCAAACCGCCTTACGTCACCAACCCCGTCATTCCATCCCATCGCCCATGCGCGCACACCTGCTGCAAGACACCGCGCTGCGCTACTTTCTCGAAGTGGCCCAGTGCGGATCGCTGACCGAAGCCTCCGCGCGGCTGCACGTGGCCGCCTCGGCCTTGAGCCGGCAGATCGCCGGGCTGGAGGCACAACTGGGCACACCGCTGTTCGAGCGCCACCCACGCGGCATGGTGCCGACAGCGGCGGGCGAGATTCTGGCCACGCACGCGCGGCGCACCGGGCTGGACGCGGAGCGCGCCCTGGGTGAGATCGGCGCGCTGCTCGGGCTGCGCGCCGGCCAGGTGCGGCTCGCCACCTCGGACGCCTTCGCCAACGAACTCGTTCCCCGGCTGTGCGTGGCGTTCCAGAAGGAGCACGCGGGCATCCGGTTCAGTGTGACGGCCCTGCCCACCGCCCAGGTGCCCGAAGCGGTTCGCACGGGCGTGGCGGACATCGGCCTGTGCTTCAGCCGCGCGCCGCAACCGGGCATTCAGGTCGCGTACCGCCAGAGCGCGCCGGTGCTGGCGCTGCTGCCACAAGGCCACCCGCTGGCCAGCAGCGCCCGCGTGAGCCTGGCGCACATGGCCCAGTACCCGCTCGCCCTGCCCCCGCCCGAAACCATCGTGCGGCAGATGATCGACATCGTGTGCAGCCGCCAGGGCCTGCAGCTGGAGCCCGTGCTGGTCAGCAACCATGCCTGCACGGTGCTGGAGTTCGTGGCGCACGGCGGCGGCCTCTCGGTATCGAGCGAGATCGCCATGCGCCACAGCGCAGCCGCAGGCGCCATCGTGGCCCGGCCCCTGGGCGACCCGGGCATGGATCTGCGCGACATCGAAGTGCAGACCCTCGCCGGCCGCGCGCTGCCCGTGGCCGCGCAGGCTTTTTTGGAGCGGCTGAAGCAAGAGTTGCCCGGGCTGTGACGGCCGCAGCGCAGGCCCAAGGCTCAGCCGCGGGCCATGCGGTGCTGCAGCGCTTTCAGCACCTCGGTGTCCAGCACGCCCCGGTGCACGCTGTGCAGGGCGTCGTTGAGCAGTTCCCAGGTGGCGCCCTTGCCTCGCTGATCGGCGGTCTTCACATGAAAAGCGTCCAGGGCTTCGAAAGGCACAGTGCGGCACGCCTCGGCCGTGATCGGCGACTTGGCGTGCAAATGCACGTACAGCGCAGGCGCAGGCCGGCCATCCGCCAGCTTGCCGGTATCGAGCTTCACTTCGAACAGCGTGCCATGGCGGTCGTCGGGATCGCCCGGCGAAGGCAGCTTGCGGGGCGCGCCGACCCGCACGCCAGGTCCGGATGCTTTCGCATCCGTCGCCGTGGCCAACAGGTGAGAGACATGCTTGAGATCCGGGTACGGAAAGGTCTTGACCCGATCGGCCCCGATGGCATCCACAGACCGGTGCAGGCCATCGATCGCCGCAATGCGCTCATCCAGCGCCACGAGCGCCTGCGCCACTGATGGCGTTCCCACGATGCCTGCCGCCTCCAATTGCTCGCGCCGGGCACGCCACTGGCCTGGCGCGCCGAACCATCCATCGAGCGTCCGCCGCATCTGCCGCGCGGCACTCAGCGGCTCGCTGCGCTGCTCCATCGCGGCGCTGATCACGGAAATGTCCTTTTGCAGCGACTCGCCCAGCGTCAGCAGGTCGCCGGGCCCGCGCAGCCTGGCAAGCTTTGGTGCGGGGAATGCCTTCAGCCGCTCTTGCGCCAGTTCCAGCACGGCGGCCTGCCGCAGGGACAGCGCCGGGGCGGAAGGAACCGAACCTGCGTCCTGCGCCGCCTGGCGCCCAGCGGTTTTGCGGGCCTTGCCAGCACTGGAGCGCCTGGGCGACGGCGCAGAGGCCGAAGCCTCCGGCGCCTGCGGGACCAGGGAGTCTTCCACGTCGTCCAGGGACAGGGCCGGGACGTCGTGCCCTGTCGGCTGCCCCAGCAAAGTGGTGCCTTCCAGCAGCTTGGCGTTAGCGCGGGAGAGCTTGGGGGCTTCAAGCACCGCATCGCACTGCTGGGCCAGCGCGCCGATGGCCACTGCCAGTTGCCTGGCGAATTCGAGAATGTCGGGCTGTGCAGCACCGGCTTCGGCATCGAAGTGGCGGCTCGCAAGCCCGATGAAGGCTTCGGCGTGCTCCCGCAAAAGCAGAGCGCCGTTTTCCATGCGGCTCGCCAACGTCTGCTGCCGGGGGATGCGGGCATCCTGCAGCAGGTCGATCGCAACGCTGTCCGACAGGTTGACCGCGCAGGTCAGCATCGCGACGGTCTCCCGCAGAATCTCGGTGCCGCGCATCCCCTCGGCCACCACCATGCGATTGCCCAGCGTGCAGATCTGCTCCTTGTGCAGATCGAAGGCCCGCATCCGCAGCTTTGTGAGCGTGAGCACCGCGCTCTTCAAGACCTCGATCAGACCCGCGTAGGCCTTGAGATGCGCCGTATTGCCCAGCTTCTCCATCACCTCGGACGAGGCTCGGATGTAGGGCTCGATCGCCTTGGCTGCCAGGTCCACTTGGCCGAGGTAGGCATGCAGGTCGCTATCCAGGGCCGGCAGGTCCACCGGCTCTGATCGCGCCTTCAGCATGCGCGCCGACAACGCGTAGGCCTCCTCGGCCGGCAATGGGGGAAGGCTGCGCGCCAAGGCGGTGGCGATCGCAGCGCGCTTTTGGTAGAGGGTCACGAAGGACTTCTGGCCATCGTCGCCGTTCCGTTGCAATTCGGTGAGAGACCCGAAGGCCGCAATGCCACGCTCCGCCCATCGAAACGCCGTGGACAACGTGCGCTGCTCGTTCTCGGCGGTGATGAGTCCGCGCGCGCACAACGCGTCGAACCCCTCGAAGTACGCCATGGCATCGTCCACGGTCTGGCCCGCGGCAATGGCTGCCTGCTTTTTCGCGCGTTTTTCGATCTGCTGCTGTTGCGCCGGTGTCGGTGGTCGCGGCACAGGCAGCGATGCACGGGGCGCAGGCAGCGCCGTGCCCACGGCGGTACTGCGGGACCGCGGCACCAGATGCTCCGCCAATCGGCTGGAGGCACCCGCCGAAACGCTGCCGCGCCGCGCTGCACCGGCAGACGCGTCGCCGACGGGCACGGCGACCTGGTCCTGCGGCTCTGCCGCGCGGTGAGCGCCAGGGTTGCGATACGCCCTTGCGGACGGCACACGTTCGCCGGACATGGGCCTACCCCTCCAATGCGGTGGGAACGGGCGGCAACGATCAGCCCTTCAGGCGCTTTTGCAGATCCATCAGCACTTGGTCCGTCAGTGCGCCACGGTGCACCGGCCCCAGCAGTGCGGCATTGAGCGCTTCCCATTTGGGCCCGAGCGCGCGCTGATCCGCGGTTTTGACATGCACCGCCGCCAATTGGTCGGGAGAGATGCTGGCGATGGCGTCGGTCCCCACCACGCTCTGGGTGTGAAAGTGCACGTAGAGCGGCGCCGCAGGCTGTCCGTTCGACAAAGGCTTCACGGCAAGGCGCACCTCGAACAGGGTGCCGTGGTCCCCATCCGGATCGCCGCTGGACGGCAGCTTGCGGACCGTACCGTCCGGCATGGCCTCGCCAGAGTTCAGCAGCATCGACACATGGTTCGCCTTCGGCAGCGTGTATTGCTTCACGAGATCGATCTCGAACGTGCTGACCTGGTCGTGCAAGGCCTGCACCTGTTCGGCGCGCTGGGCCACCTCTTTTTTCAACTCGACCGTTTTCGGATCCAGATCGACGCCGGTCAAACCCTCAAGTTGTTGGCTTCGCTGGGCCCATATGCCGGGCTGGCCGAACCATTGCGCCAATGCGCGACGCATCATCTGGCCGGCATTGACGGGATCGGTGCCAGCGTCGAGCGCGGCCCGGATGTCCTTCGTGTCCTGCTTCATCGACGCCGCCAGGGCGAAGAAGTCGAAGCGAGCTCCAGAAGGCGTCGGGGGCGGTTTGCGAAATTGACTGACGCGTGCTTGCGCCAGTTCGATGTGGACCTGCTGCTGCACCGACAAGCCGGGCTTGGAAGCCGCGGCAGCCGATGACCCCGGCGCGGAGTGCGTGGCTTTTGCATTGCGGCGGGATCTGCGGCCGGGCCTGGACGACTGCGCCTGGGCAGCCTGCTCGGAGGCAGCGGCTTCCTGCGCTGCGGCAGCGGGCTCTTCCGACTCGACCGAAGCCTCGCGTGCAGTCGTTGACTGCCCCTCCGTAGTGAGGTCATGAACACGCTCTGCGATCTGTGGCGAAAGCTTGTAGGCGTTGAGCACCTCGCCGATCTCGGTGGTCAGCAGCCGGATGCTCGCCGCCATTTCCAGCGCGGCCCGGCCGACCAGCGATGAGGAAAGGTCCTGGTGCGGCGGCAGATCCCGGGTCGCGGCCCTGAGGTGATCATGCGCATGGCGCTCCAGCACCTTCACGTAGTTTTGAAGCCACGCCTCCTTGGCAGGCTGGGGCCCGACGCGCGCGTCCTGCAGCAAATCCACCATGCTGCGCATGCGCACGACGTCGCCGACGAGTTCCTTCTGCATTTCCCGCGTCTTCTCGCTCACGCTTTCCGCCTCGTCGGCCAGGGTGAGCATCATGACGCTCACCAGCACCCGATCGACGTGCGAGTTGATGGCGATGAGCCGGCTCTTGGCAACGCCCATGACCGCAGCCTTGAGCGTTGTGGCGGAGTCAGGGGTCGATTCGAACGCTTCCCGCTTTCCCAGCGACTTCACGGTTTCCGCCAAGGCGGCAGCACAGGGCTCCAGCTCTTTGAGTTGCGCATCCGCCCGCTCGACATAGCCGGCCCACAAGGCCTGGGTGCTTGCCGCGTCCGGAGAGAGCATCATCTTCGGCGCCAGCGAGCTGGCATCGATTTTGGACGTGGTCATGACCATGCGGTAGGCCGCCATCGTCCGCTGCTGCTCGAAGAACATCGGGATGCGCGGGCCTACGTCATGCGCCTGCGCCATCGTCAGTTTCCCCAGCGCCTCCATGGCGCCCTTGGCTTTTACGAATGCGATGGATGATGTCTTGCGCATCGCCGGCGCATGCGTTTCCAGCGACATGATGTTTGCGAGACCGTGATATTGCCCGAGATCGTGAACCGCCCCATTCACGGTCGCAAGCGCAGCCTGGGCCGCGGGCGACGGGCTCGACAGCGCCGTCGCCGCGACACCGGGCCGCCCAGGCGCATTGGCACGAGGGGGCCGCGCTGCGGCGCTTGAAGAGCTACCGGCCGCAGCCCCGCCACGCGGGCGCAACGTCTCCGACGGCCCGCCTTGATGGGCTGCGGAGCCGCGCTGCCGCCCTGTCGATGCGGTGGAGGAGGAAGACGCGCCTTGTGAAGGTGGCGTGGAGGCAGGACCGGACGGTGCCCTGGCGGCCGGGCCGCGACGGTTCACATTTCCTGAGGACATGGAAAACCTTGACGAAGTAAATCTACAGCCTGAAGAATGGCTGCGTTACTGCGGAAAGGCGCTCAAGACCCGAAGCGGCTCAAGGGCTGGCGAAGCCCCCGTTTGCAAAGCGTGGGCGCCAGCCGCCCGGCCCTCATGCTGCAGCTACTTCTCGGCGTGCTGCTGCCGAAACTCCCGCGCCTTGCCGAAGTGCCCGCACCCGATGAAAGGCACCGGCGGGCGCAGCGCGGACAGCGGCGAAGGGTGGTTGGCCGTGAGCACCAGATGGCCTCGGTCGCCCGGAATCCACACCCGCTTGGATTGGGCGTGCGAGCCCCACAACATGAAGACCACGGGCCGGTCGCCCTCGGCCACATGGCGGATCACGGCGTCGGTCAGTTCCTCCCAGCCTTTGCCGGAGTGGCTGGCGGCCTGGCCTTCTTCGACGGTCAGGCAGGTGTTGAGCAGCAGCACGCCGCTCTTGGCCCACTTGACCAGGCTGCCGCCCGGCTCCGGCCAGGCTGGAAACGGCGTATCCAGGTCGCGCTGCATCTCCTTGAAGATGTTGCGCAGCGACGGCGGCAGCTGCACGCCGGGCGCCACGGAAAACGCCAGCCCCTCGGCCTGCCCCCGGCCGTGGTACGGGTCCTGCCCGAGGATGACCACGCGCACCTGGTCGGGCGGGGTCAGCTCCAGCGCGCGCAGCGGCCGGGGCGGGAAGATGGCCGCGCCCGCATCGAGCCGTGCCTGCAGAAAGGCCAGCAGTGCCTGCCCGCGTGCGCCGGCGAAGAAGGCATCCACCAGCGGCTGCCAGCCGGCGGCCACGGGCCAGTCGGCAGGGTCTGCGCTCTGCAGCTGGGTGGGTTGCGTTGCGGAATCATTCATGGTCAAAACAGCCTCCAGCGCAATATTATCTAGGGCACATAGCTATTAATTTAATAGCAAACCAACCAATCAACCAAACAGCTTGGCCAGTGCCTCGCCCGGTTCCGGCGCGCGCATGAAGGCTTCGCCGACGAGAAAGGCATTCACGCCCGCCTCGCGCATCTGCTGCACATCGGCGGGCGACAAAATGCCCGACTCGGTGACCAGCAAGCGATCGGCCGGCACGTTCTTTTGCAGCGCGAGCGTGGTGGACAGTGACACCTCGAAGGTGCGCAGGTTGCGGTTGTTGATGCCCACCAGCGGCGTCTTCAGGCGCAGCGCCCGGTCCAGCTCGGCACCGTCGTGCACTTCCACCAGCACGGCCATGTCCAGGCTGTGCGCGATGGCCTCGAACTCGGCCATCTGCGCGTCGTCCAGGCAGGCGGCGATCAGCAGGATGGCGTCGGCGCCCATGGCCCGCGATTCGTAGATCTGGTAGGCATCCACCATGAAGTCCTTGCGCAGCACCGGCAACTGGCAGCTGGCACGCGCCTGCTTGAGGTAGTCGGGCTGGCCCTGGAAGAACTGCCGGTCGGTCAGCACCGACAGGCACGCGGCGCTGACCTTGCCGTCGCCTTCGGCATAGCTTTGCGCGATGTCGGCGGGAATGAAGTCCTCCCGCAGCACGCCCTTGGACGGGCTGGCCTTCTTGACCTCGGCGATCACGGCCGCATGGCCCTTGGCGATCTTGCCGCGCAAGGCCGCTTCGAAATCACGCGTCAGCACACGGCTTTCCGCGTCTGTGCGCATGGCGGCCAGCGGCGTCTTCTTTTGCGCCGCGGCGATTTCCTCGCGCTTGACGGCAATGATCTTGTTCAGGATGTCGGACATGGATGGGAGCCTTTTTTCCAGGGGCTGTCGGAGCCCTGTTTTCTGACGTTAACTTAACAAATGGGGGGCAGCTACCGCCTCTGGCAACGCAGTGCCCGCGGCGACTGCACGGCTTTGCCTTCAACCGCCCGCCGCCAGCGCATGCGTGCGCGCGACCAATTGCTCCAGCTTGGCCAGTGCTGCGCCGCTGGCAATCGCGGCCCGCGCTCGGACAATGCCGTCGGCGATGGAGTCGGCCACGTTGGCCGCATAAAGGGCTGCGCCGGCGTTCAGGCAGACGATGTCCTGCGCGGGGCCCGGCTGGCCGCGCAGCACGCCGAGCAGCACGTCGCGCGACTGTTCGGGGGTTTCGACCTTCAAGGTGCGGTTGCTGGCCATGGCCAGGCCGAAGTCTTCGGGGTGGATTTCGTACTCGGTGATCTCGCCGCGCTTGAGCTCGCCCACCAGTGTGGCGGCACCCAGGCTGACTTCGTCCATGCCGTCGCGCCCGTAGACGACCACCGCATGCTCGGCGCCCAGGCGCTGCAGCGCGCGCACCTGGATGCCCACCAGGTCCGGATGGAACACGCCCATGAGGATGTTGGGCGCGCCCGCCGGATTGGTGAGCGGGCCGAGGATGTTGAAGATCGTGCGCACGCCCATTTCCTTGCGCACCGGCGCCACGTTCTTCATGGCGGGGTGGTGGTTGGGCGCGAACATGAAGCCAATGCCCACGTCGGCGATGCAGCGCGCGATGGCCTCGGGCGGCAGGTTGATGTGCACGCCCAGCGACTCCATCACGTCGGCGCTGCCGCTCTTGCTGGAAACGCCGCGCCCGCCGTGCTTGGCCGTCTTGGCGCCGGCCGCAGCGGCCACGAACATGGCACAGGTGGAGATGTTGAAGGTGTTGGCGCCGTCGCCGCCGGTGCCCACGATGTCCACCATGTGCGTGGTGTCCGGCACATGGACCTTGTTGGAGAACTCGCGCATGACCTGCGCGGCGGCGGCGATCTCGCCAATGGTTTCTTTCTTGACGCGCAAGCCGGTCACGATGGCGGCGGTCATCACGGGCGAGAGTTCGCCGCGCATGATGAGGCGCATCAGGTGCAGCATCTCGTCATGGAAGATTTCGCGGTGCTCGATGGTGCGCTGCAGCGCTTCCTGGGGGGTGATGGTCATGCCGTGGTCTCGAATGAAGGGCTCGAAGAATTAGGTGCGAGTGCAGGAGCGAGGCGCTTTCGCGCCGCCTCAGGCGCCGGGCCGCTCGGAGAGCGCGAGGCGGATGCCGAAGCCGATGAACATGGCACCCGCCACACGGTCGAGCCAGTGCATGCTTTTGTGGACCATGCCGCCGCGGCGCGCCATCCAGCCGGCCGCCAGCGCCCAGCCGGCGTTGACGGGAATGGCATTGACGTTGAACAGCACGCCCAGCAGCACGAAGGCCAGCGCCTTGTTCTGCAGGTCCGGCGCGATGAACTGGGGCACGAACGCCAGAAAGAAGATCGCGACCTTGGGGTTGAGCACGTTGGTCCAGAAACCGCCGAGGAAAACCTTCTTCAGCGACGCCTGCACTGCCGGCGCGGCGCGTGCGGCCGCCAGGGCGGCACCGCTGCTGGTGTCGCCGGACGCCTTGGCGAACAGCATGCGCACGCCCATCCACACCAGGTAAGCCGCGCCCAGCCCCTTGAGTGCGGTGAACGCCGTGGCCGATGCAGCCAGCAACGCGCCCACGCCCACGGCCGTCGCGGCGATGTGTACGAAGCACCCCGCCGTGATCCCCAAGCCCGCCACGATGCCGGCGCGCACGCCGGACTTCAGGGCGTTCGTGACGATGTAGAGCACATCCGGCCCGGGCGTGAGGTTGAGCAGCCAGCCGGCCGCGACGAACACGAGGAGCTGGTGCGTATCCATCATGGCCGTGCCTGCAGGAAGTTGCGCAGCATGGCGTGGCCGTGCTCGGTGAGGATGCTTTCGGGGTGAAACTGCACGCCCTCGATGTCCAGCGTCTTGTGGCGCACGCCCATGATTTCGCCGTCGTCGGTCCAGGCCGTCACCTCCAGCACGTCGGGGCAGGTGGCCCGCTCGATCGACAGCGAGTGGTAGCGGTTCACGGTGAACTGCTCGGGCAGGCCGGCGAACACGCCCTTTTGTGTGGTGGTGATGACGCTGGTCTTGCCGTGCATCAGTTCCTGCGCCCGCACGATGGTGCCGCCGAACGCCGCGCCGATGGCCTGGTGGCCCAGGCACACGCCCAGGATGGGCAGCTTGCCGGCGAAATGGCGGATGGCCGCCACAGAGATGCCGGCTTCGGCCGGCGAACACGGGCCGGGCGAAATCACGAGCCGGTCGGGGGCACGCTCGGCAATGCCCTCCAGCGTGATCTCGTCGTTGCGGAACACCTCGACCTCGGCGCCCAGCTCTCCGAAGTACTGGACGATGTTGTAGGTGAAGCTGTCGTAGTTGTCGACCATCAGCAGCATGGCTTGAACCTCTTGAATGCATGGGGTGCCGGCCCGGCCCCCGTTGGGGAATGTCCGCCTCGTTGCGCGGTCCGCCTGTCCGGGCGGTCTCGCGGCTGCCGGGGGCAGCGAGGAAAAACTGGGTGGGATGCGCGCCCGCCAGGGCGCAGCAGGGGTGTCAGTTCGCAGGCTTGCGCCAACGAAGGTCGAGGAGTGCCGCCAGGCAGGGACGCGGATGAGGCATGGCGGCGATTATCACCTGACCGCATCCCCTGCCCGACCATGGCGTGTGCGCGCCGGAATTGCCCCTGCACATCACCGGCATGCCGGGCCATGGCGCCGGCCGAAGCGGCATCAAGAGCGCTTCGGCCCGAGCGACCTGCGCCACTTCGCATGGCCGCAATCCGCATCGCATGACAAACCTTTACACGGGGTTCACACGCGGAAAGTCGGAATCTCCGCGTTGGGTCCTGCAACCGCCCCCTTTTTCCGAGAAGGCCGTTTGCCGCCCAGTGCTTTTTTTCATCAACTGCAAAGGGGTCAATCCATGGGTGCGATCAAAAATGCCTTCAAGTCAATCGCGAAGGGCATCGAAAAGGCGGTCCAGGGCGTCGGACAGTTGGCCAAGGGCCTTGTCACGCTCGATCTGAAAGGGGCCGCGGCAGGCCTCAAGAAAATCGGGGAGGCGGGCGGCGACCTTGCCCGCGGGGTCATCAACCTCACGCCGGCGGCGTTGGCGGCCAACACGCTACTGGACGGGGCGCTCGACAAAGTGCTCAAGAAAGCGCAGAGCGTCGTTCAGAAGGTGGTGGACACCGCGGTGGACAGCGTGGAGGGCGGCCTCACCAACATCAAGAAGGGCGCCATCGGCTTTGCCAAGGGCATCGCCAAGGGCAACCTGACGCAAGCGCTCAACGGCATCAAGGACCTGGCCCTCGGCGCGATGGAAACCGCATCGAATTTCGGGCCAGGCGGCATCGCCAAGAACGTGGCGCGGCTGGCGGTGGACGCCACCATCGATCTGGCCACGCAGGAAGTCACCAAGGTGGCCTCCAAGGCACTGGACCCCAATGGCACGTCCCTGCTGGGCGGCCTTGCGGTGGACACCATCGGCGCCGCAACCAGCGGCGGCCTGGGCGCTTCGCGAGCCGGTCGCTTTGCAGACGGCGAAAGCTTTCGCAAGATCCCCAGCGACATGCCGAACGCTCCCCGAGGCGCAACGCGCCAGAACGGCGACGACCTGTTAGGCCCGCAATCGACGACCACGCGCCAAGGCTCCGACGGTGTGTCCGACACGGGCCTGACAGGCACGCGCCGGGATGTGGACGATCTGGCAGAAAACCGGCCAACCGGCTTCCGCCAGGGCGCGCGTGATGCGGCCGAATCTGCGGCCCGCGATGCCGTGGACACGGTCATTCAGAGCGCCATCGACAAGCTGATCCAGAGCATCCAGCAAGCACTGGATCCCAACGGCAACTCGGCCCTGGTGGGCACCGGCACGAACCTGCTCGGCGACGCCGCGAGCGACGCCGCCAGCACCGCCGTGCACACCCGCGGACGCCGCGGCTCGGAGGTTACCGGCCCGACCACCCATGGCCCGCAAGGCAGCAACGGCCCGCAGGAAGTGCAGCCGGTGCAATCGCGCCGCGAAGCCGTCAAGGAATCGGTGCAGAACTCGGTGCACAACGCCATCGACATGGCGATCCAGGCAGCGGTGCAGGCCGCTCTGTTCACACTGATCCCCAAGCTGGGGCTCGACCAGAACAACGCGCTGGCGGCACTCGGCCAAGGCGTGCTGGAAGACACGCTGTCCAACGTGAGCAGCCCGCGCAACGCGACCGGCGTGCGCTCGGGCAGCAAGCAGATCGCCATGGACCTCAAGCAGGGCCTGCAAAGCTCGATCCAGGACAAGCTGATGGGCGTGGCCGACCAGGCCATCCAGAACATCGTCGGCCAGGTGCTGGGCAAGGCGCTGCAGCCATTGGGCAGCTCGCCCCTGACACAAGGCCAGGGCGGCAACGGCTTCGGGTCTGGCTCAGGCTCCGGCAACTCGCTGGGCGGCCTGCGCGAGGGCATCCAGAACACCATGCAATCGGTCGTCAATGACGTGATCAGCGGAGTGATGCAGTCGGTCGTGGACACCGCCACCAAGGGCGCTGCGGCGGGCCTGAGCCTGGACAAGAGCGCGATCAAGCTGCCATCGCTGCAAAACAGCCTGCCGATCGATGCATCGGGCCTCGGCCTGGACAAGGTCGCGGGCAAGTTGCCGACGACCGCCGGCGGCGGCAGCGTGTCGATCGACATGCACATGCACATCCGCGCCTGACGCGGTTTCTCCACCTCTCACTCTTATGAAAAGGCAATGACCATGGACGACTCCAATGTTCACGAAGATCCCATCGCAGCCTTGGCCGTCTCCCTGGTCAACGCCATTCGCGAGAACCAGCTGGACGAGGCGGAAACGATGCTGGAAGAGCTGAACGCGCTGAGCCCGGACACCGAGGAGTACCTGATCTTTCCGGTGCTCATCGCGATCCAGCGCGGCTACACGCAAGAAGCCCTGCAGTACCTCAACTCGCTGGGGGAGGACGCCGCCCCGGAGCTGAAGGCCCTGTGCCTGAACATCATGGGCGACCCCACCTGGCACTACCACGCGCAAAGCTGCCTGGAAAGCGAGGACGAGCATGTGCGCAAGTCCATGCGGGAACTGCTGCAGCTGGAGCCCGAGCTGGCTGGCGAGCACGCCTGAAAGCCCACGCCATGCTGAGGCTCTCCCCACAAGCCGACCTGGGCGTTTTCTACGACGCGGATTCGGACCGCTACCGGTCCGGATCCGCCCAGGATTACACGCAGACGGTCACGCGCGATGCCTTCGTCGCGTTCTATGCCGACTGCCCCTCCATCGGTTTCGAAGCCGATGGCGCGCCGATCGGCGGCATCCTGTTCGACGGCGAACAGGCCCACATCGCGGTGCTGCCGCGCTACCACGGCCTCTGGGCGCTGCTGCTCAAACCGGCGCTGCAGTGGCTGTTTTCGCTGAAACCCGAGATTCTGGTCGCGGTCGAAAGCGACAACCACCGCTGCCTGCGCTTCATGGAGCGGCACGGCTGGCCCCGCGTCGAAGAGCAGGGCGACGACATCATCTACCGGATCACGGCGCAGGGTGGCCTGCGCAAGACCGCCTACCCGATCCCGGGCCATCGCAGCGCGCCGGTCGCGGGACTGAACGGCCCATCCTTCAACGGAGCATCGCCATGCCTTCACCCTCACTGAGAGTCGCCACACCGCCACCCCAGGCGTGGGGTGCCGGCGCGCACCGGATCGTGCCTCACGGCGGCGTGGGCGTCCGCCTTCGCCTCGTGTCCATGGTGCAGCCGCCCATTTTTCTGGACGACGGATTTCCCCGGTCCTCCGGCCTGTGGGTTTCGAGCAACCTGCTGTTGCCCGGCTGCGAAAGCGCATTGACCCAGCGCCACATGGCGTTGCAGGGCCTGCTGGTGCGGCTGGAGACCCTGGCGGGCGAGGAGGGCCGCTCGCTGAACCGTGCGCTGCGCCTGCTGTCGGACAACCAACTTTCGCAGGTGCATGCCAACAGCGCCGACTTCGAACGCCTGCGGCTGCCGTGTGCCACCGCAGGCGGTGGCGCCGGCGATGCCGCCCACGCCGACGCGGCGATTGCCTGTATCGACGAGGAGCGTGAATGGCTGCTGGTCGATGCGCAGCAGGGCTTTCAGCCCGGCAGCGTCGCCCCTTCGCCGGCTTTGATCGCCTCGCTGGTGCGGCTGGCCGAAGTGCCTGCGCATGCCCGCCGCAAACTGGTGGACGCGGGCGACCCGGCCGGAAACATCGAGTCCGCCAAGCCCCTGGTGCTCGAAGCCGCACGCGCCTTGGCGCAGCAAGGGTTGGGCGATACGAAGGTGCAGCTCTCAGCGCAAGCCATCGCGCTGGCGGACCAGTTGAGCCCGGCCCACCTGATCCAGTGGCTGCTCACCGACGCGGCGCTGCCGTTTCGCGACAAGGCATTGCCGATTTGACGCCATCGTCAGTGGCTGCATATTGCGCTGGCAGACAAAAGGGCGCTGGAGGAAAGGGCACGGAAATGATTCCGGTGCCCTTTTTTCATGTCTGAGCAGGGCCTGCTTTCGCGCCGTTGAGCGCATAAAAAAAAGGGCCGGCAGGCATTGCACGGCCCTTGAGGAAAATACAGTGGATCAGCGGACGGCGGGGTAGCGGTCGAGTACCTTGCGCACGTAGTCCTGCGTTTCCCGGTAGGGCGGAATCTTGTACCCATGCTTCACGACGGCGCCCTCCCCTGCGTTGTAGGCGGCCAGGACCAGATCGGTCTGGCCGCTGAACTTGTCGGCCAGGAATCGCAGGTAGCGCACACCGGTCTCGACATTCACGGCGGGCGTGTAGAGGTCTGCGCTGGACGGCGCGCCGAAGCGGGCGGCGGTGGCAGGCATCAACTGCATGAGGCCCAGCGCCCCCTTGGGAGACCGCGCATTGGGCGAGTAGGCCGACTCCACCTCGATCACGGCCTGCACCAGGTGCGGGTCGATGGCATGGCGCGTGGCCGCTGACTCGATCACCGGCCACAGCGCTTCGTGGCGCCACCGCGGCGTCACCATGGCCGTGGGCCACAGGGCGCCTGAAGCGCGTGAGGAACCCGCGACGGCAGCGCGTGGCGCGCGGATCACCCGCACGCCAGAGACCGCAGCCACGTCGCCTGCAGAATCGTCCGGGTCGGCCAGGTCGGCTGGGGGATCGGGCAGCTCCACGGCCCGGCACTGGCCGACGATCGCCGGATAGCGCTTGGCGATGTCGAACGCCACGCGCACCGGATCGGCATCGTTACCCTTCACCCAGCAGTCGTAGGCGATGAGCGCCTGCGCACCGCACGCGTGCAGGGCCGCGGCCGCCACCAAAGCGTGGCGCTGCCAGCGGGCCATCACAGCAAGCCCAGGTTGCGCAGTACCGGGCCGCGGCCTGCGAAGAAGCAGCGGGCGCTGTGCTCCAGCCGTTCGGCCGGCATCTGCCCTTCGCCATCGCCCTGGAAGCGTGCACGCATGGCATCGGCCATCTCCAGCGGCGTCTGGGCGCCCTGGCAGGCGCTGCGGATCTGCGCCATGGCCATCGCCGACCAGCCCATGGCCTGGCCGCTGGCGCTGCAGGACAGGTAATGCAGACCGTCGTCTTCCGGGCGTTGCATGATCGCCGCGTTGAATCGCAGCACCGATTCCCGCGCGCTTTCCCGCAGGGCCGCTGGCAACGCAGGGTGCACCTGCGCCTCGTTTTCCAGCAGCATCAACGCTTCGACGATGAACTCCGCGCCCAGCGAAGCCAGTTCTGGCCGCTCCGCCAGTTCGCGAGCGGTGGCCGGGCCCTGGGCCAGCGCATCGAGCAAGCGCGCCACGGTCGCACCGTCCACATGTTCGGCGGCGCTGTCGGACAAGGGGCTTTCCTTGGTTTCGCTGCGCGCCGTGGCCAGTATCCAGGCGCGGTCCAGACGGAACTGCTCTTGTTGCGCCGCGCTGGCACGGGGCGCGCCACGGGTATAGAGGTCCCACCGGAAGGAAGTGTTCAGCGCGAAGTCGCGCAGGGTCTCGCGCATCAACGGGTCATCGACACCGCTCAGCAGCTCCCGCGTGGCGTCGGAAAGGATGGCTGCGTCGACCTGCTGGGCCAGCACGGCCGGCGCGGCAAATTCAAGCCCTGCCTCGGCCATCTCGCTGGCCACCTGGTGAAAGTGCATGGGGTGCCAGTCGGGGTTGAAATACTCGTGCGCGGCGTAATGCGGGTCGAGGCGGCGCAGGCTGTACAAGCGTGCCTGCACCGATACGTCCCCCCCGAAATAGGCCGGATTCACCTTGGCGAAATCGTCAAGGAAATCCAGCGTTTGCGACAGCCGCTCGATGGGCGTGGCGCTGACGGGAACCTGGCGCAGCCCATGCAGGTTCACGAGCTCCCGCAGTGGCATTTGCGCAGCCCAGCCAGGCAGCGCGTTGTGGCTGACGAACACCACGCCGCCGGGGCGCAGCCGCTCGGCGATGAAGCGCATGACCACCTTGCGCAGTGCCGGTGAGATCCAAGAGTAAACGCCGTGCATGGAGATGATGTCCATGGGCGGCAGATCGCGTTCCAGCAGGGTTTCGAAGGCGTCTTCGAACACCTCCACATTCGTGAGGCCCGCGTCACGCGCCAATTGGTCGGCATAAGCTACATGGTGCGGGTTGAAGTCGTTGCCATAAAACCGCATGTGCGGAAAGCACGCCGCATGCGCCACGAGCGGCAGGCCGAAACCCATTCCTAGCTCGAAGCAGTTCAAGGGCGCCGACAGGTCCGGTCCGCAAACGCCGCGGGATTCCAGGGCCACGCTCATCTGCGCCGGCGACAGGGCTCGGTAGTAGCCGCGCGTATAGGGTTCGCTGCGCACGTCGAGCACTGCAGGCTGGGGTGATTTCATCGGTCTTCCTTCAAGCGTTGGGACAGTGATGGGCAGGTGCGCCTGCGCTTTCGCGAGGGGCACGAACGGCTTTCCCCATTGCAGCCGCAATGCGCCCGAGCGCATGCCCCGCAGTCGAAACGATGGCCGGAAAGGCGAAGCAGAGGCATCGCTGCACTGGGCGCAAGGGCCGGCCGGGAGCCCCTTTTCTCCGCGACGCTGGCGGCCTTCGCGCCGCCATCCGCGGCTTCGCCTGCCATACCGCTGCGGCAGAGGTCGCGCCCTACTCTTCGTTTGCCAGCCCAACGAACCGGAGTCCGCGTTGAAGTCCACCGCCCCCATCCCACGCAAGCCATCCGCCTTCCCGGCCTGCGGCATGGGAGCCGTTCACCGCGACTCCCTCGCCGCGGTGCTGCTCGCGCTGTCCCTGACCGGCCCTGCATTGGCGCAATCCTCTGCGGGCTATATGCAGATGTCGCAACGGCTGGGCAGCCTGTCCGGCCTGCCCGCCGCAGCCAGCCCCTTCATCCCCACCGCGGTCGCAGAAACTGACAAGGCCGCAGCATCCGCCGCCACGCGGCCGGTGGCAACGCCCTCGGCCCGGGCCACATCGCTGTCGGCCGGCAAAGCACTGCCCCTGCCGATGACCACCACCGAGCAGGCGCCTTGGGAAAAGGGGCGCTTCGTCTACCGGGCCGAGAACAAACGCATCTCGGACGTGCTGCAGGATTTCGCCGCCAGCCGGGGTACCCCTGCCATCGTGGCGGACGGGGTCGAGGGCGTGGTGAACGCGAACTTCGACCTGAAGCCCCGCGAGTTCCTCGACAGCATCTCGCGCGCCTACAACCTGCTGTGGTACCACGACGGCACCGCCCTGTATTTCTATCCGGGCCGCGCGATGCAAAGCCGCATGTTCCGGCTCAAGGGGTTCGACCGGGACCAGGTGGCCGAGCTGCTGCAGTCGTTCGACCTGGGCGACAAGCGCTATCCGATCCGGTTTAACGAAACGAGCAGCACGCTGTACGCGTCCGGCCCGCCACGGCATCTGGAGCTGGTCAGCTCCGCCCTGGAAGCCCTCGACGCCGGCGTGAGCGAAAACAATTCCAGAACGGTGCGCGTGTTCACGCTGCAGTTCGCCTCGGCGGGCGACCGCCCCGTCGGCAACACGACGGCGCCAGGCGTCACCACCATGCTGCGCAAGCTGTATGGCGAGCAGGAGAAGGAGAGCTCCAGCAACGCCTCTTTGCTCAAGATGATGGACAAGGACAGCGACATCAAGCGCAAGAAGCTGGGCGGATATGTCCCGCTGCCTGCAGCCAACCAGTTTTTGCCCCCCCTGCCCCGCGCCACCAACCAGGATGCCAGCACGCCCGCTTCAGACCTTCGGCCACTGACCGCACCCGAGAAGAACGGCGACGACGAAGCGAAGCCCCCCCGTTTCGAGGCTGATGAGGGAACCAATTCCGTCGTGGTCTACGGAAAAGCGGACTTGATGCCCGAGATCGAGAAACTGATCCGGCGGCTCGACCAAAAGCCCCAGCTGGTGGAACTGGAAGCCACCATCATCGAGGTGAACTCCGACAGCGTGGATGCGCTGGGCGTGAACTGGACGCTGCGGGGCAGCGACACGAACGTCAGCATGAACCTGTCCAACAGCCTCATGCCGGCTGCGGCCCTGGGCACCATCGTGGCCGACGCCGGCCGGCATCTGCTGGCCCGGGTCAACGCGCTGCAGGGCGAGGGCAAGGCCCGCATCCTGTCCAAGCCTTCCGTGATGGGGGTGGCGAACCGCACCGCCGTCATGCGCGAAAAGCGCGTGGCTACCGTGCGTGTGGCTGGCAATCTGGAAGCGAACCTCTTTCAGATCGAGGCCGGAACGCTGCTGGAGATGACTCCGCAGGTCACGCGCATCGATGGCGGCAACAGCGTGAAGCTGACCCTTTATATCGAAGACGGCGCCTTCGAGACCAATCTGGTGGACCAGGTACCCATCGTCAAGAAGACCGAGATCCGTACCGAAGCCCATGTCCGTGAAGGCGAAAGCCTGCTCATCGGTGGCATCACGGTGGAGTCGGAGCAGTCCCAGATCAACGCCGTGCCTGGCCTCTCCAAGCTGCCGCTGGTGGGTGGAGCCTTTCGCAACACCGACCGCCAGACGCAGCGCACCGAACGGCTTTTTCTCATCACGCCTCGGCTTCTTTCCGGCGCTTCTCCCTCGCCCGTCGCTCTTTTGAATGAGGTTCGCAAGCCATGAAGCAGCTTCGCATACTGACCGGCCAGCATGCCGGCGCACAGATAAATTTGACTTCAACGCGCTACCTGGTCAGCGCGGAAGACGCAGCAGATATCCAGCTCACGGACTGGACTTCGGAAGCGATGTTGATCGAAGCGGGAGAGGACGGAATGATTCAGTTCGCGTTGTCACCACACGGCGAGGCCAAAGCCTCCCTGCCCATGGAGGACTTCGTTCCCCATCGCATGGGCGACATCGTGCTGTGCACCGGCCCCGGCGATGCCGCCTGGCCCGCCAGCGTCGATCTGATCGCACGCCTGGGCCAAGTCACCATGGCCGCCGCGCCCAAAGGCCGCAAGGTCTCGCCGATGGTGCTCTCTGCCGTCGTCGGAACCGCCCTCATGACCGCAGCCCTGAGTGCCGCCGTCGCGCCGCTGAGCCCACCGAGCCGCGACCGCGCTGCGACCGGTGCCGCGAACCAGGAACAACCACCGCAGGAACCGCTTCTGGTGCGGGTACAGCGTGCGCTGGCCGCCGCACCGATCTCGGGACTGGAAGTCATTCCGCAGGCCGACGGCGTGACGGTGCGCGGCCTGCTGGCCGACTCTTCGGATGCGGACACGGTGCGCCAGTTGCTGGCTCCCTTCAAACGAGAACGCGTCGTGCACGCCTATGCCACCGCCACGGAAGTGGAGCAGAGCATTGCCGACGCCATCGCCCGCCCCGGCGTTCGTATCCACCACCTGGGCGAAGGCCGCTTCAACGTCACGGGCGATACGCAGAACCTAGCGGCGCTCAAGGACAGCGCCACCCGCATCGCCGCCGACCTGGCTCCGCTGGTCAAACGGATCGAAGTGAGCGCATCGGAACTGCCACCGGCAGGCGTGAAGCGCATGAGCGCGCTGATGAACACCGGAGACCTGCAGTACGTGCAGACGCGCGACGGTGTGAAGCACCTGTCGCCACCGAATGCCGAGGCACTGGCTGCCAATGACTGGTCGATTTCCCGTTAACCCTCACCCAACGAACGCCAACACCATGACTGCTTCCAACGAAACCATCATCTTCAGCGACCTCGCCAACCTGGATCAGGCGCTCACCGAGGACAAGAGCGGCGACCGTGCGCGGGCAATGATCCGCTACTTCGCCGAGATCGCGGATGAAAGCAGCGCGATGCTGAAGTCCACCCAGGTCGACGCCGAGCGCCAGTTGGTGACCCAGCTGATCCAGGCGTTCTATGCATCGCAGCGGGTGATCCAGCGGATCTGGGAAACCCTGCACGGCACCACCCTCGTCGTTTGAGACACAAGGAGCCCGCCATGCTGGTCCCCGAAGCAAAAACTGCGGCCAAGAGCGCATATCCGGTGATCTACCGCAACCTCATGACCGTGGGTTTGCTGGGAACGATCTACCGGGTGGGCGACGACGCGCAAACCATTCATTCCACCGTCGAGATGACGCTGGAGGACTCCCACAGCTACTCGCTGTACCGGACCGTTGCATTGGCGATGGCCGGCCAGGTGGGCGATGCACGGGAAGCCCTTGCATCGCGCATCGAGGAAGACCCGCAGAACGGCGAAAACAAAGTGGCCATGGCCATCGCCATGCTGTTCGGCGGCGACCGGGGGTGGCGCTACTGGATCGACAACGTGCTGGCCACACACGCAGACCAGGAAGTGCGCGAAGCCGCCTTCGGGGTGCTGAAGTATGTGGGCCAGCAAAGCCGAAGGGTTTCCCTTCACTGAACCGAATCGGCATGGCGGCACCAGCCGACATGCCTCACCGAATGGGGGCCGCGCGGTGCGGCTTTCAGCAACGCGGAATGTTCCGCACTTCACAAAGGAAATCAACATGTCTACGACCAGGCCGGACGGCGATACGCGAGCACTGATGAATCGCATGCAGCAACAGCAAAACAACCAGAA
>NZ_FMZC01000012.1 GCF_900102625.1 Paracidovorax valerianellae | reverse complement strand
TGCCGATGCGCACGTCCTGCCCGTAGTGCCACTGGCTGTTGGAGACCACGGAGGGACTGGTGTCGCCCACCACGTCGTACTGGTTGGCCAGTTGCCCGCCGTATTGCTTGTCGCCGAAGCCCTGGCCCGCGCCAGCCGCCAGCGAGGCGGAGCGGGTGTGCTGGCCCGCGATCTGCATGGCCAGCCGGTAGTTCAGGTCCAGCCCGGCGATGTCCTGGGCGGTCACTTCCTTGGGCCGCGCGCTGGCGCCTTCGCCCGTTCCGCCGGCCACCAGGGTGGTGACTCGCACCGCCTCCTTGGCGATGGCGTCGATCTCGCGCAGGGCGCTTTGCAGCATCTGCGCCTGGGGCCCCAGGGCGCGCGCCTGGCCGCTGACGGGATCGGTGTATTGCGCTTGCAGCCACGTCTGCGCCGAGGCGGCGGTTATGGGGCCGCTGGCCAGGCCCTCCTGGAGGGTGCGGTAGGTGGCGGCCAGGCCGGTTTCGGTGAAGCGGGCCGCCAGCTTGTCGGTGCTGCCGCGCAGGTTTTTGAATTCCTGCAAGGCCCCGGCCAGGGTGCCGTCTTTCATTTGCCCCACGCCCGCGCCGTTGAAGGTGACCACGCGCTGCGCCGCGCCCGCGTTGAGCAGATTGAACGCGGTGGCCAGGTGCCCGCCCAGGCTGTAGCCGGTGACGCTGAACGCCTGGCCCCCGCCGAGCTTGGTTTGGTCGGCCTTCAGTTCGGCGTACCACGCCTGCATGTCGGCGATCTGGCCCCACGCGAAGCCGGTGTTCTTGATCTCCAGCTCGTTGGTGGCTTTGTTGTCGCGCGCCGCGTCGTCGATGAATTCGGTGGAGCGGAAGGACAGGACGGTTTCTCGCGTGTCTCGGTTGCGAAACAGCGTGCCGCTGAAGCCGGTCTTGGTGTTGGCCTTCTGGTCCAGCACTTCCCATTCGTCGGCGAATTTGTCGGCCTGGGTTTTGACGAAACGGCTGGAGTGGTCGTTGCCTGCGGCCAAAACATCTACATATTCAGTGCCTGCATTTCTCAATCGATTGGTTTTTTCATCACGAATGAAGGATTCCGCTGCAATTTGCAGATTGGCATAAGACAGGTATTCGGCAATGGTTGGCGCAGTCATTATTTTGACTCTTTTGGCTTCAAAGATTGATTGACAAAACGAACAGTTTGGGAAGTTTGCACAGTAGAACCGTGGCGGGGCGCAAATTCAGGGCATGCATTATTGGCAGCCAGTAACCAGGGAGAACGCCCTCCCAAACTGATGCCCTGCGCCCAGTCCACCATGTAGCCGATGCGCTCGGCTATCACCTCGTCAGTCTTGAGGTCGATGACCTTCAGAGAACTACCGGCGATCCAGTAATCGCGTTCTTCTTTGGTAGAAATGTCGTCGTAAGTCACGCCATAGCGGGGGGCGGGGCCTTTGGCGGGAATGCGGTCAAGGACGTAGGCGTAGATATTGAGGTCGAAATTAGGATTGCGCTTCAATTCCAACTGGACATTTGGCGCATCGATTTTCATTTTTCTCACGGCTTTGACGGAGCCGGTATATCGATACCTCACGCCGTCTGCCGGGTCGATGGCTTCGACGTACTCATACCCATTTCGATCTGTTGGAGGATTTTGACCAGACGTAATTTTTGGCCAGCCTTCGTAAAAATCTTTCAAAAATAGCTCGATATACCCTTTACCACCTACATCACGGCCATAAGGATCATCCAAGACATATTGATTTCCAAAGTTAATCTTGTCGGGCCGCATTTTCATTACAAAAATCCCTTCCACATCCTCCACCGTCCGGTGAATGAACACGCCCGATTTCTTGCACCGCTCGCGGAACATCTCGCCCGCGATGCGCTGGCGTTCCTTCATGGACTGGTTCGCGGCAGCGCTGCCGGGCGCGGCGGCGGGCGCGTAGTCGCTCGCACAGCCGCTCAGGGCCAGCAGCAGGCACAGCAGGGCGGTGCGCAGCGGGCTGGTCGGGAATCGGGGGGTTGGGTTGTTTTTGGTCATGGTTGTTCTTCCTTCCTTGATTTCTTGAGTCGAATCGCTCTTACGCCCTAGTACTCATTGCCTTGATTGCTTCTCTTTCGATAGCAAACTCTACCCCTCGAAGGCACTTTAGACTGCCCCTCCAGCACACCCGCCATCGATCAGGACTGGGGCCCCACGGCAATCGCCTGATTCCAAAAGCCCGCTTGGGCCGCTGACGCCGAGCCAATAGCGGTGCCCATGGCTGGTGGCGCGAAACCGGCCATTGCCTGCAACAACTGCTGGGCGCTGCCCTCCACCGAAAGCGCAGCCGATTGGTTCAAGGCGCTGGCCATCGATGGCGAGACTTCCAGAGGCTTGATCGCCTCCCAGCCGTCCACCAGGTCCGTCAGCAGCAGCGGCTTGGTGTGCTCGAAGGGCGCAAGCGCCTCTATGTCGGTCGTGTAAGGGCGGGTGCTTTGCAGACCGCCCAAGGCCGATGTCCATTCCAGTGGTTTGGTGTGCCCGGTCACGGCCAAATCCAGCGGATCGGTCGTGTAAGGGCGAGTGCTCTCCGCACCACCATGGGCTGCCGTCCATTCCAGCGGTTTGGTGTGCTCTGACGACTCCGCACCCTGTGCTGTATCCAGTCCGCCACGTTCACCCCGCGATTGCAGGGCTGACATCTTCCAGCGCACGGCATCCGCCGCCTGCGCAGCAATCTGGGTGGCGGCGTTCTCTACCACCAGCAATGCGGCGTGTGCAGTAGCAGAAAGCGTGGGAGAGACATCGGCGTTGCCGGCCGATGGCAGTGGGGTGCTGGCGATTACCTGTGCCTCTTGGGACTCGGCGTAACGCTCCCTCCACGGCGTCAAGCCGCCCGTGCCATTCAACCGCCAGGACGCGGTGGGGGTGCTGGAATTGCCGTCGTTATTGCTATTCATTGGAAATTTTTTCCTCGTGTTTTCATGGGGTCTCAAAGCCATCACTTGGCGAGTCGGCCCGGAGGGTGTCCGTGCTCGGTAATGCGCAACCGTCCGGCCAGGCATTGAATGGGTTTGCCGTCACTTCCAGTTCGCCGCCAGCACCGACTCCAGCCCGCTCTGGTAGTTGGCCGGCAGCGTCGTCTGCCCTGTAGCGGGCGGCGAGAACGACGCCATCGCCTGCACCAGGTTCTGTACCTGGCTGTTCGTCAGGCTCTTGCCGTCCCCCGCCTCGAAGCGCTCCACCTGGTTCTTGGCACCGGAGTACCAGTCGCTCACCGTGAACTTGTCGCTCGTGCCGATGACGCTCACTTCCAGGTGGTTGCCCGATTTGCGAAACCAGAGCTGCCGCGAAGAGATGTCGCCCCCGAACTTCGCGATGTCCTGATTGCCGCTGGTGGTGTCGTTCTCCTGGATCGTGTCGAACCCGTAGCCTCTGCCCAACCAGTAGGTGTCGTTGCCAATGCCGCCGATCAGCGTGTCGGCGCCAGCCGCACCGTCCAGATAATCCGCGCCCGCGCCGCCGGTCAGCGTGTTGGCGCCTGCATTGCCCAGCAGCCGGTTGTTCAGCGCGTTGCCCGTGCCGTTGAGCACTGCCGACCCGGTGAGCGTGAGGTTTTCCACATTGGCTGCCAAGGTGTGAGTAATCGACGACTCCACAACATCGGTCCCGCCGTTGGCGGCCTCGGTCACCGTATCGCCTGCGTTGTCCACCACGTACACGTCGTTGCCGGCGCCGCCGGTCATCGCGTCCGCCCCTGCAGCTCCATCCAGCCGGTTGGCCCCACTGTTGCCGGTCAGCGTGTTGTTGAGGGCGTTACCGGTGCCGTTGATGGCGGCCGTGCCGGTCAACGTCAGGTTCTCCACATTGGCTGCCAAGGCATGGGTGATGGAAGACTCCACGGCATCGGTCCCGCCGTTGGCGGCCTCAGTTACCGTATCGCCCGCGTTGTCCACGACGTACACGTTGTTGCCGGCACCGCCGGTCATCGCGTCCGCGCCTGCGCCGCCGTCCAGCCGGTTGGCCCCGCTGTTACCGGTCAGCGTGTTGTTGAGGGCGTTGCCGGTGCCGTTGATGGCCGCGGTGCCGGTCAACGTCAGCTTTTCCACATTCGCTGCCAAGGCATAAGTCACGCTGGAAAGCACCGTGTCGGTACCGGCATTGGCGCCTTCCACCACTTTGTCGGAGGCGTTGTCTACGGTGTAGGTGTCGTCTCCGCTCAGCCCCGTCATGGTGTCTGCGCCGGCCCCGCCATCGAAGATGTCGTTGCCGCTGGTACCGGTCAACGTATCGTTGCCCGCTGTTCCTGTGATGGTGCCCGACTGCACCGTCAATGCGAACCGATGGGATGCTTGCGCCCCGGCTGTGTCGGTTGCAGTGAGCAAGATGCTCACGGTGCCCACTGCCGCGCTGATGCCCGTGGTGCGAAAGACTTCCTGGGCAGGGTCGAAAGTCAGCCAGGCAGGTAGAGCACTGCCATCGGCCAGCGTTGCGGAGAACGTGAGCATGTCCCCCTCGTCCTCCTCGGCGAACATACCGGCAGGCAACCAGTACTCCCAGCTGGCGCCCTGCTTGAAGGTCTGAGACGCCAAGGTGCCGTTGGGCACCGGCGCATCGTTCACCGCGGCGATCCTCAACTCGAAATCGATCTGGGCAGACGCGCCTGCAGGATCTTTGACGACCACCTGCAAGGTCCGCACGCCGCTGTCGTCTCCTGTCGGCGTACCGCTGAACGTGCGGGTGGCCGCGTCGAAGCGCATCCAGGAAGGCAATGGCCCGCCATTCCCTGCCCTTGCGCTCCAGGTCATCGCGGAGCCGTCCGGATCGGAAAAGGTATCTGCAGGCACGGTGAATGACCAAGCAGAATCTTCTGCTGCGTTCTGAACCGCAATCGCGTGCGCAATCACCGGCGCCCGGTTGGATGCGGCAATCGCCTGAGCGAAATCCGCCATGGCGTAAATTTGCCCCCCGAACTCGATGCGAAAGTCGCCATTCAACCGGACCGTGTCGGTGGTCGAGTAACGCAGTATCCACCGGCCGTCGGCATCGCTCCAGTTCAGTTGCATGTCCGCCAGCGTGCCGCCCGTCAGTCGCACCGTATTGCTGCCGTTTCGGTCCTCCACCCAACTGAATTCGCCCGTTTCGCTGGCCGCGTCATCGCCCGGCGCGAAGACGTAGACATCGTTTCCTGCGCCGCCGGCCATTTCGTCCCGGCCCGCGCCGCCGATGATCTGGTCGTTGCCATTACCGCCGTCCAGTCGATCATCGCCAGCGTCGCCCCTGAGGGTGTCGTTGCCATCGTTGCCGTAGATCGTGTCGTTGCCCTCTCCGCCGCGGACGACATCGTCTCCGGCAAAGGCCCACATCGCATCGGCCCCTGCCGTCGGCAACAGCGCCCGGGCCATGATCTGCGCCTGATTCCATACGGTGCCATCCGCGAAACGGATGAACTCGATGGCATCGCCCTGCCGCAGATTCCCTTCGGCGTTGAACATGTTGGCCACCACCAGGGATTCGCCGCTGGACAAATCCAGCGTCAATCGCCGGTCGCTGTTTCGGAGGGTCACGTCGGCCGGCGTGACGCCTGTTCCCAACTCGATCGTGTCGATTCCGCCGCTGTCCTGGATGTAGTCCTGGCCGCTACCCACGCCGAAGCGGTACGTGGTGTCGCTTTCATAGCCGTAGAGAAAGTCGCGCCCTGCGCCACCGATCAGCACGGCCGCTCCCGTGACGCCGGCATGCACCTGATCGTCTCCCGCCCCGCCATCCAGCACATCGTCGCCACCACCGCCGCGCAGCACATCGCTGCCCGTCCCTCCCAGCAGCACATCCGCCCACTCGTCGCCATTCAGCTTGTCGTTGCCGCCCCCGCCGTCCACCCTGGAGCCGGCCACGACCGTCTGCAGTTCATCGTCGCCGGCCGTGGTCTTCACTGCGGCGGCCAGAAGGTCTGCAGAGGTCATCACCGTCCCGTCGGAAAACGCCAGGGATTCGATGGTGCTGGCGCCGCCCTGCAGAGCCACTCCGCCCTGCCCGGCAAACGTCACGGCCAGCAGGTCGCCGGAGCGGCGCACCGTCAGATCGCTGGCCGACAGGCCGGACATGAATTCGATGCGGTCCACACCGCCAGCATCCACGATGGTTTCGTGGGTCCCTTCGAAATCGCCGGCCGCGAAACGGTACACGTCATTGCCTAGGCCGCCGTCCAGCCTGTCGAAGCCGATGCCGCCCACCAGGATGTCGTTGCCGTCGCCACCGCTCAGTTGGTCATTGCCTGCCCCGCCCTCCACCGTGTCGTCGCCCCCATCCGCAAAGATCGTGTCTTCGCCCTCACCGCCGTCGATCAGGTCGTTGCCGTGGTACTGAGCATCGATGGCATACAAGGCCGCGTTGCGGTCGCCGCTGTACTGGTCGCCATAGATCGTGTCATCGCCACGCCCGCCCAGCAGCACGTCCGCAGAGCCACCACCCAGCAGGAAGTCGTTGCCGTCGCCCCCGTCCAGAAAGTCCGCGGCATGGAACTGTCCGGGAATCCACAGCAGGTTTTCTACACCGGCCAAGACATAGCTGTTGGTATCGCCGAAGAGTTGATCGTCCCCCTCGCCCCCGTAGAGCTGGTCTTCGCCCACGCCGCCCAGCAGAAAGTCGTTGCCCGCCTCGCCCATGAGGGTGTCGTTGCCCCGGAACGTGTAGCCCTGGATTATTTCACCCCACATTGCGCCGTCCTGCGTGTACACGCCATCGCCGTACAGGATGTCCACGCCCTCGCCCCCCATCAGCAGGTCGTCCCCCTCCATGCCGCTGATGGTGTCGTTGCCGCTGCCGCCGAACAGCACGTCGCCGCCCATGCCCGCGCGGATGGTGTCGTTGCCCGCGCCGCCGTCCACGAAGTCGGAGCTGCCCGCATCGTCCGCATCGTGGTTCTGCGACACCATGCCAGCCACAGCGTCGAACGAGCCGCCCCCGTGCACGACGGAATACTCGCCCACCTCTGCGGAGAACAGATAGTCGTTGCCGTCTCCGCCCTCGATCACGTCGCTGCCGTAACCGGTCAGGACCACGTCGTCGCCGGCGCCCGAGAACACGTGGTCTTCGTCCTCATTCGGCCGGGGCGCCCAGTTCTCCGCTCCCGGTTGTACCGTCGATTCATAGACACGCCCCACGAAGATGCGGTCGTTGCCCGCCCCGGTCTGCACGATCTGTCCTCCGTCGGAGTCGTTGGCATACACCCACTTGGCCACATCGTCGGTGCCTTCGTATTGGAGCGACGCTGCCGATTCATACAGCCGTGGCACATCGGCCGCTGCGGCAATCGTCGGGTCGCTCGAGTTCCCAGCCCGCACCACCAGCGAAGTCTTTGCACCACCCAGCACGGGCACGACCTCCTGCTCCTGGCCCAGCGTCAGCCCGAAGACACCCGCCCGGTAGTTGCGCACGGTGACCGTGCCCTGCACGCTCTTGTCGGTGGCCGAGGTGTATTTGGTGATGCGCAGATCGGTGCCCCCCTGCCCATTCGCCACCCGCGTGAACAGGAACTGCCCGCTGGCGTCCTCCCAGGCGTCGTCCGAGCCGTAGCGCTTGACAGTGGCCAGGGGCATCGCCACGCCATCGAATTCGAGCGTGCCCGCGCCGTCCACATCCCACACGGTGTCGGCACCGAACAGGCCGTTGAAGCGGTACACGTCCTTGCCCGCGCCGCCTTCCAGATAGTCGGCACCGCCCTTACCGTCCAGCGTGTCGGCGCCGGCTCCGCCGTACAGGTGGTCGGCGAAGCCTTTGCCTTCAAGCAGATCCGGATTGTTTCCGCCAAACAGGTACTGCACACGCTGCTCGTCGGTGGCGCCTGCACCGACCAGGATGTCTGTACCGCTCTGCACATCGATGTAATGCAGGTTGCGCGATCCGGGCAGGATACCCGCCGCATCGGTCTGATTGCGCTGCATGACCACCATGAGCAACGCCGTGCGGTCAGCGAGCCAGTTATCGGAAAAAGTGGCGGGGGGGGTGCTTGCCGTCCGGTCTGCCTGCCAACCCGCATAGTCGGCAGCGCGACCGCTCTGCCAGAGGGCAGCCAATTCGTCATTTGCGCTTGCCGTGGTGCCACCAATGTAGAGAGGCGACAGGTCTTGCAAAGCGACCAACGCCCCGAAATCGTTGCGCGCCAAAGTTGCCAAGCCCTGGCTAGCTGGCTTGATGCGAAGTTGGCCGGCTAGGTCTTTGAAAATGGGGTTGTCCTGTAGGTCGGCCAGCGTGGCGTGGTAGGTCGCCCGCGAAGCGGCGCTGTTGCTCACATCACCAACGGGCAGTCGTTCCACACTGGGGCCGGCCAGGGCGCGGCGGAGGCTGTCGAGCACGCCCTCTATGGAACCCTGCATTTTGTTGTCGCCCGCTTTGAGCAGGGCATTGAGATCGGAAATGGTAAATGTCGGGTCCAATTTTTCCAACGCGGCACCCAGGGCCAACGCGTCGGTGAGCTTGTACATGTAGTGGTTGGGAAAACCTGTGCCTTCTTCGTTGAAGACGTCTGTGCGCTGGCCTTGCTGATTGAAGTAAAAGCTATTGGTTGTGACGTTCAGGCCATTGGCGGCAAAGTAATTGCTTTGTTCCATGCCATTGGGAAAACGCCCAAGACCGGAGTTGGCACCAATGAGGTTTTGCAGATCGGTAAATACAGCTTCGCTGCCAGGTGCAAAACCTGCACTGTTGAAGGTACTGGTGTGCAACACATTGGCTTGTTTTGCAAATAAGCGGGTGAAAGCGGCTGCGAGATATCCACCCAGGCTATGGCCGTTCACCTCGATGCCAGTGGTCAGGTGAGATGCGGTGACCAAGCCTTGTCCTGGAACGGAGGGCGCCATTGAATACAGCGAACCCAGAGCCTGAATTTGAATAGCGTTTTGTCCCGCCGGCGTTGAAATTTGAAGCCACCAATTGACCATGTCAGTGACTTGGCCCCGGGCATTTCCGGTCAGAGCCAAGTCGCCATCGATCAGAAAGTCCGTGATTTGTTGCGTACCCCGCATGGAAACATAAACCTTGCCGCTGGGGTTCGGAGTGCCATCTTCATTGTTCGCTCGCCAGACGGTCGCATCAAAACTGCTCAGGCCGGATTCGATTTGGGTGACAACGCTGAAGTTTTTGCTGACGCTCTCGGCGAGCGCGGGGGTCATACGATCTCTGAGCGCGCCACTTAAATTGGTATTTGAATTTAGTTCACCCACATATGAAGCATCAGCTAATAGTGCATTTATGTAAGCATTTTTAATTTCAGGCATATTATTTTCAACTTTAACTATTTTTGATTAAGGCTTTTTTAATTCAACAAAACCAAGGGTTTCAATAAATTTCTTATCAAAAACCCCGTTGGGGTGACACTCACCCTTGAATGTAAGTGGTGCGTGACCTGAGTCAAACCCAGGGAATAGTCGTCCACCTTCAGCATGAAATTGATCGAAACTGACTACAACCTTTCCTGTAGCGACGTCTAAAAAACGGAATTGCAATTTCCTGATCTTGACCAATGTCCCTTCCACTTGTACTGAAGGCGTGACTACTTCATATACCTGCTGCCCTCGTGGAAATTCTTTATTTACAGTCACCACATTGGCCTTACACAATTGCTTAAACTGCCAACCTCCCACAATCTCATCGATCAAAGGCAATGGCACTAATAAGATAAAAATGAGCCATTTACCCCAAAGACGCCATGGTCGGTTTGGCAACTTGTTAGCGATTTTTTCAACAACCCATTTGAGAATAAATACCCAAAGCACCATCAGCACCAGAAACATCAAAGCACTCATACCGCAATCCTCCAATTAATATCATTTACTGCAGACGCACCATAATCCAGCGCCCCGGTGGATTCGGATATGCGCGGCGTAGGGTCGTCTGGCTGCGCGGCCAGCACCACCAGCGAGCTGTCGGTGCCGCCTGCGGCCTGCGGTTTGTCGGCCGCTTCCGCCAGGGTGAGGCCGAAGGCCCCCGCCCAATAGTTGCGCACGTTGACCGTGCCCTGCACGCTCTTGTCGGTGGCCGAGGCGTATTTGGTGATGCGCAGGTCGGTGCCGCCCTGGCCATTCGCCACGCGCGTGAACAAGAACTGCCCGCTTGTGTCCTCCCAGGCGTCGTCCGCGCCGTAGCGCTTGACGGTCGCCAGCGGCATGGCCACGCCGTCGAATTCCAGCGTGCCCGCACCGTCCGCGTCCCACACCGTGTCGGCACCGAACAGGCCGTTGAAGCGGTACACGTCCTTGCCCGCGCCGCCTTCCAGGTAGTCGCCGCCGCCCTTGCCGTCCAGCGTGTCGGCGCCGGCGCCGCCGTACAGGTGGTCGGCGAAGCCCTGACCGTTGATTTGGTCATCGCCGCTGCCGCCGAACACATACTGCGTGCGCTGGCCGTTATTCGGGCCTGCCCCCACCAGCACCTGCACTGCCGGGGTACCGCCGCCATTGCCCATGTCGATGTACGCGACGTTCTGGGTGCCCTGCAGGATGCCGCCCCCGCGCTGCTGCTGCTCGTAGTAGCGCGTGGTGAACGCGGCCCGGTCGGCGATCCACGATTCGCTGAGCTGGCCCGTGCCGGTGGCCGGGTCGTACAGCGCCACCCGCGCCGCCACCTCCGGGCTCACCTGCACCGACACCATGCTCAGGGCGGCCAGTGCCGCACGGGCGCTGGCGCCTTCCGGCGTGTTGGCCATCGCCTTGCCGGCCAGGGCACTGGCGGACTGCGGCAGCAGTTCGGCCTTGAGCGATTGCAACTGCGTGGGGGTCAAAGCGCCCAGGAAGTTGCGCGCATTGGCGGTGAACTGGGCATCGGTCTTGGTCGTGCCGATCAGGTTCTTTCCCTGCACTGCGCCCATCAGCATGTCCAGGAATTTGTGCGGACCCACATCTCCAATGACCGTGAAAGCTTTTTTGAGGACTGGATTATCCGTCCCCAAAATAACGGCATCTTTCAAACTCAATACTGATTCGGGTGTTTTTAAATATCCCCAAGTGGTCGCTCCAAAAACCGTTTCATCGACCTTGGCCTGCGCCGCACTTTCCAAAAAAAGGGTCGACTGCGCCGCTTTGAACCCAGCGGCATATGCGTTATAGGAATAAAGAACGTCTCGCCAGTCGTTCAAGGTGTCGATTTTTCCAAGCGTTCCTGTGGAGCTCAAACGATTTGTTTGGTCACTGCGAAGGAGGCTGAAAAGAAGGGTTCCAGACCAAGCAGAGTTTTGCTGCAAAGCAGCGCCAGTATCTGCCAGATCTACGTTAAATAATATACGCCCCACCGCTGTGGCATCGGCTTCGCCAATACGAGCAATATCTGGAATTTGTCCGGCAGGCCAACGCGGTTCATTCCTCCCCAAAAGATCGTCGAATAAATTTTGCGCGACTGCATTAGATGCCTCCTGCATCTTTCCAAGCGGAATGGATGTGCCATAACGCAGCTGATATTGGGTTTCCGTGTAAATCCGAATCAATGAGGCCATTGCACCTCTTCCTGCATTGGCTTCAGTGGCGCCACGCAACCAAAGCAAGGTTGAATCCGTAGCATCAATACCTTTTTCTTGCAATAGATCACCTAACCATTGATATATTTTCCAATATTCGAGTTGGCCGGACTGCGCTTGTACTTCTTTGTTTGCCAGCGATTGAATTTCGGCGGAGGTAAGTGTTATTGCCACGGCTTACGCTTTCTTCAATAAGTTGAGGACTCGCATCATTTCTTGATAAATCTCAGGCCAGTCAGGGCCATGCTTCGCTCGAAATCGCATATCAACGGCTACGCCCGACTGCCAAGTGAAGGCCATCGTGCAACGGTCAAATTGGGGATTCTGATCATCGCAACCCAATACGGGAGGAAAACCTTCGTTGTCTTTCAACTGACTCGCCACATACCACACGGCGGGGGGCATGCCCTGAATGGCATCGCGCACCTTCCAAACCTCAAGACCGGCCCTCGGACTGCCTTTACTTATTAATCGACCTTGTTTTTCAGCATCGACCAATAATTGATATCGATTGGCCATTACAGCGCCCCCTGTTTTAGAATGAAGAAAAACCTCAATAGCAGTCTCGTAAAATGCGACCTCGTTATCTTTTTTCTTTTTATCGGAAGAAAAAGCAGGCGCGTTGTCTGGCCAATAAAAAACCGCAGCCCCAAAACCAGAATAATAGTCTTTCGGTCCTATAAACCATTGACCATTAAGCTTTTGCAAAATCTCCCGAGAAGCGTCGCGTTGCGGGGGCTGATCTCCCTGGCAAAATTTATCCAAACATTCCACCCTCTTTTTTTCAAGATAATCCTTCATTTGTGCGTCACTTGGCCCGCAAGCTGTACAAATAAAAATCCCCAAGAAAATCACCAACCATCGCATTTTCAATTTTTCACTTATTTTTTTCATAAAAACTCCTACTTTAATTATTGAGCAAAATTCATTATCTGGTTGTGTATGTGAATGGGACGACGGATTACGCATGGGCAACGATCCCATCTTGACGCGCTTGATTCGCTGTTTGGTTTTCGCTGCACAAAACGGTTTGATGCCAAATCGGCCTCCAGGGCAATAAGTTCTAGGGTGCATCGCTATATTTTTAATAGCAATCGATGCATTCGTCACGCGCGTGAACAAAAACTGCCCGCTGGTGTCCTCCCAGGCGTCGTCCGTACCGTAGCGCTTGACGGTCGCTAGCGGCATCGCCACGCCGTCGAATTCGAGCGTGCCCGCGCCGTCCACGTCCCACACCGTGCGGCACCGAACTGGCTGTTGATCAGTTTCGATGTGAGTGACTACTGTGAAGTTATGCCCATGTATTTGGCGAGGGCAGGAGTCATCCGGTCTTTAAATTCAACAAGATTTTCAAGGCCGCCCCAGTCAGTCCATTAATGAAATTTGAATTTAGCGCGCATAGCTCATAAGCAAATACTGCACTAGTAAAAACACACCTGATATTTTTTCATAACAACCTTAATTAACCAAAGTAATATTATTTTTTAAAAAAATGGAATTTCGATTTATGTAATCCATGGGACAACCTCTTGAAAAAAACATGGGATGACGTGACCCCATGCTCACGGGCGAGTAACGCATAAGCCATCCACCAAAGGCGAAATAAGCTTTGTGTTTAATAACAATTTCATTACTCTTCACGTCTTTGTAAAATCAGTCTTCTACAGTGCCGGGCATGATCGTTCCATCCAACGGCCGGCCTATCCCGACTTCAAGTGCCACTCGTTTACCTTGCGCTTTGGACACATCTGCGCTCTCAATGCCATTTGCATTGCACAGCGCCTCGAATTGGTACTTTCCAAGTACCTCATCCACAAATGGAGAAGCCATTAGTAGAACGAAGACTCCAATCTTCACAGCGCTACGCCGAGCCGGGTGAGGTACTAAATTGCCCAGACGCTTTGCTAGCCATAGGCAGACGCAACCCCATATCCCAAAAATCACTAGCAATATCAAACCGCTCATAACACACTCCAGCTAATATCATTTTCTGCAGACACACAATAATCCAGTGCCCCGAACGATGCGGATATGCGCGGCGTGCTGCCGTCCACTGCCCGCGCTGCCCGCGCTGCCCGCGCTGCCCGCGCTGCCCGCGCGGGTCGCTCGGCTGCGCAGCCAGCACGGTCAGCGACGTGTCGGCCCCCTGCCGCCTAGGGCTTGTCCGCCACTTCCGGCAGGGTCAGGCCGAAGGCCCCGCCCGGTAGTTGCGCACGGTGACGGTGCCCTGCACGGTCTTGTCGGTGGCTGAGGTGTATTTGGTGATGCGCGGGTCGGTGCCGATCTGCCCATCCGCCACGCGCGTGAAAAAAACTGCCCCCTGGCGCCTCCCAGGCGTCGTCCGTGCCGTAGCGCGTCATGCGGGCACGTTTTCCATGAAGGCTTCGATACATCGACTGCCCATGCGTCAAGACTGCAGCCCCACCGCAATTTCTTGCCTCCACCGGGAAACTTGGTCCGGCACTGCCGCAGCCACTCCCATGGCCGATGGCGCAAAACCGGCCATTGCTTGCAGCAACTGCTGGGCGCTGCCCTCCAGCAAAAGCGAAGCCGATTGGCCCAGAGAGCCAACCATCGACGGCGAGAGTGGCGATGGTTTGGTCGTTTCCCAACCGTCCGCCAAGTCCGACAGCAGCAACGGTTTGGTGTGCTCGGGGTTTTCCAACTCCCCCGCATCGACCGCATACGGACGGGTGCTTTCCAACCCGTCCTGGGCTGCTGTCCACTCCAGCGGTTTGGTAGCCTGGAGCAGTGTTGAGCCCTGTGCAGTGGCGAGGCTCAGCTCATCAGCGTATGCATAGGGCCGAACGCTCTGCACGCTGGCCGCCTGTGAAACGGCATGCTCACCGAGCGCACTTGCCGGTTCGCTGGTTTGACTCCGCGATTGCAGGGCCGACAGATTCCATCGCACGGCGTCTGCCGCCTGGGCTGCGGCCCCGGCAGTGATCTGTTGCATCGGCACTGCGGCTTGCTGAGCGGCGGCAACCGCGGGGCCGGCAATGGCCCCGACTGCGGAAGGCATCCGTAACGAGGTGCTGGCAATTTCCGACGTCAACGGAGAGTCGGCGTAACTTTCCCGCCAGGGCATCGAGCCTTGGACGCCCTTGAATCGCCGCACCACGGCTGGAAAAAGTTGGTTGCTGAGGGTGATGCTGCTTTTATCGATGGTCATTTTTCAGTGCTTTCGTTCAATCGGTTGTTTAAAAAAGGCTTTTCCGCCCATGGCCATGGCCAAGCTTTAACTGCGCTGCAAGCAGGCATGTTCGTGTCGTGAACGGATGGCCATGCAGCTTTGCGCTGCATCCGCCGTCACCGCTCCCTCAGGCTCTCGCTGCCAGCTCTTTGAATCGGGCTCAGCAGGTATTCGATGACCCGCCGCTTGCCAGTCTTGATTTCTGCCGTCAGGTTCATCCCCGGCGCCAGCCGGATCGGCTTGCCGTCCACGTCGATGGAGCTCTGGTTCAAGGTAATCAGTGCAGGAAAAATCGCCCCGCGCTTTTCATCGGTGACCGCGTCCTGCGTCACCTTGTCCACCGTGGCCTTCACGGTGCCGTAGCGGGTGAACGGAAAAGTCTCCAGCTTGATGGCGACCTCCTGCCCGGGCGCCACGAAGCCGATGTCCTTGTTTTCCAGTGTGACCTCGGCGCTCACGTTGGCGCTGTCGGGCACGATCACCATCAGCGCCTGGGCCTCGGTGACCACACCGCCCTCGGTGTGCGCGGCCAATTGCTGCACGGTGCCAGCGACCGGCGCCGTCAGCGTGGCCAGGCGTTCGCGCTGGGTGGCCTTGGCCAGCTCCTGGCCCGATTGCTGGCGCTTCAAGTCCGCCTGCGCCTGGCGGTCGCTCAGGGCGCGGCGGGTTTCCGCCAGATAGGCGCTGCGGGTCTGCTCGGCCTCGCGCAGTGCTGCCTGGGCTTCGTCCAGCCGGGCCTGCTGGGTGGCCAGGTCACGCTCCAGTTCGATGCGTTCGCGGGTGCGGTCCTGGTTGGCATGGCCGGACATGAAGCCCTGGTCTGCCAGCGCCTTGAAGTCCTGTTCGCGCTGGCGTGCAATGGGCACTGTGGCTTCCAGCTTGCCGATCATGGCGCGCACGGTGGCCATTTCGGCCTGGCGGCGCTGGCGCTCCGCGGCCAGCTTGGCAAGGCGCGCGGTGATGTCGCTCCATTCGGCAGACAATTGGGCATTGGCCTCGGCCAAGTCCTGGGTCTGCCATTCAGGCGGTACGTCTTTGGTGGTCAAACGTGCCACTTGCCCTAGTGGTCCTTGCCTGGGTTGCTCCAGATTCGATAGCACCTGTTGCAGGACGCGGCTGCGCACCCATTCCGAATCGGCGGATCGCCGCGCTTCATGGAAGCTGGCTTTGTCGGCCCGAGCGGCGGTCGGGTCCAGTTCGACCAACGGCTGGCCGGCCTGAACGTGGTCACCGTCCTTGACCAGGATGCGGCGGATGACGCTGTTTTCCAGCGGCTGCACGAGCTTGGTGCGGTCGCTCACGATCACTCGGCCTGGCGCCACGGCCACGATGTCGATCTTGCCGAAGATGGCCCACAGCAAAGCGATGACGAAGAGCGCCATCAGCACGAAGGCGATGCGCCGGGGCGCGGGATGGACGGGCGTTTCCTGCAGGCTCAACGCCGCGGGCAAAAATGCCTGCTCGTCCGCCAGGCGCGACGGGCCGGCCAGTTCGGCACGGTGCGCCCAAGCGGCGCGCAAGACGGCGCCGTAACGCCCGAGCAGTTCGATGCCAGGGTGGCGAGGCTTTTCGATTTTGGCGAGCGGGGTATCAGACGTAGAAGGCGCAGCGCCGGTAGCAAGCGAGGTGTCTGTCATGCGATGGCTCCCTCGGCGGTGCCGACAGCAGCAGCGGTACTTGCAGCAGCTGTAGCTGTGGGGGCGGAATGGCTGCCGTCCTGCATGCGCCACAGGTGGGCATACAGGCCCTGCTGGCGCTGGATGAGCGCATCGTGGGGGCCGGCCTCGACGATCTTCCCTTTGTCCATGACGATGATGCGGTTCGCGTGCCGCACGGCGCTCAGACGGTGGGCAATGATGAGCACCGTGCGGCCCTTGCAGATATGCGCCATGTTGCGCTGAATGATGGCTTCGCTCTCGTAGTCGAGCGCGCTGGTGGCTTCGTCCAGGATGAGGATGCGGGGGTTGGTGAACAAGGCTCGGGCGATGGCCACGCGCTGGCGCTGGCCGCCCGACAGGCTGCCGCCCTGCTCTCCCACCAGGGTGTCGTAGCCTTCGGGCAGCTCGCTGATGAAGTCGTGCGCGCCGGCCAGGCGGGCCGCATGCACTACGGCTTCGATGGGCGCGGCGGGGTCGGCGATGGCGATGTTCTCTCGCACGCTGCGGTTGAAGAGCAGGTTCTCTTGCAGTACCACACCGACCTGGCGGCGCAACTGCGCGGCATCGATGAGGCTGATGTCGATGCCGTCGACCAGGATGCGCCCCTGCTCCGGCACGTAAAGCCGCTGCACTAATTTTGTGAGCGTGCTTTTGCCCGAACCGGAGCGCCCCACGATGCCAATGACTTCGCCAGGGCGTACGTCCAGGCTCACGCCACCCAGCACGGGTGCGGCTTCGGGCCGGTAGCGAAAGTGCACGCTGTCCAGGGTGATGCGGCCCTGGATGGGCGGCAACTGTGCGGCGCTGGAGGGCGGCACTTCGGTGCGCGTGTTGAGAATGTCGCCCAGCCGCGCCATGGAGATACCGGTCTGCTGGAAGTCGGTCCAGAGCTGGGCCATGCGCATGATGGGCTGGGCCACGCGCTGCGCGAACATGTTGAAGGCGACGAACTGGCCCACGGTGAGCTGGTTGTCCATGACCAGATGCGCGCCGTACCAGAGAGTTGCGGCGTTCACCAGTTTGCCGATCAGGTTGACGCCCTCGTGCGCCCAGGCGGCGACGTTCTGCGTTTTGAAGCTGGCGCTGACGTAGGCGGCCAGCTGGTTGTCCCAGCGGCGGGCGAACGAAGGTTCCAGCGCGCTGGCCTTGACGGTCTGGATGCCCGTGACGGTCTCCACCAGCATGGCCTGGTTCTCTGCGCCTCGCGCAAACTTGTGGTCCAGCCGACGACGCAGCACAGGCACGATCGCCAGGCTGAGGCCGAAGTACAGCGGCAGGCTGACCAGCACGATCAACGTGAGCGGCACGCTGTAGAACAGCATGACCGCGATGAAGATGACGGAAAACAGCACGTCCAGCACCACGGTGAGCGCGTTGCCGGTCAGGAAGCTGCGAATGTTTTCCAGCTCACGCACGCGGGCCACTGAATCACCCACTCTGCGCGCCTGGAAGTACGACAGCGGCAGTTGCATGAGGTGGCGAAACAGCCGCGCGCCCAGTTCCACGTCGATCCGGTTGGTGGTGTGGCTGAAGACGTAGCCGCGCAGGCCGTTCAGCAGGCTCTCGAACACCACGACAACGACCAGGCCGATGACCAACACGTCGAGCGTGGTCACGCCGTGGTGGACCAGCACCTTGTCCATCACCACCTGGAAGAACAGCGGGCTGATCAGCGCAAAGAGTTGCAGCATGAAAGAGATCAGCAGCACCTCGCCCAGCAGCTTGCGATGCTTGACGAGGCTGGGAATGAACCACGAGAAGTCGAACTTGGCCAACTCGCCCGCCAGGCTGGCGCGGCTGGTGATGAGCAGCAGCTCGCCGGTCCATTGCGCGGCGAAGTCTTCCAGCGATTCGATGGTGGGGCGGCTGCCGCCAGGGCCGGCCGAAGGGTCCTGCAGCAGCACGCGCTGGCCGTTGCACTGGGCCAGCACGATGGCGCGTACCTCGCCGGTCGCATTGCGCACCATGGCCAGGGCTGGCAAGGGGCACAGGGCCAGACGATCCACGGTGGTAGGACTGATCTTCGCCTTCAAACCGATGTGCTTGGCGGCCCTTACCAAGTCTTGCAAGGTCACAGCATCGCTGGGGGCCAACCCCATCTGGTGCATCAGCGTGGCGGGGTCGGCTGCAATCTGGTGCAGCCTGGCAACCAGGCAGAGGGCCGCAACGCCACCATTCCCCCCTGGCTTTGTGAAGGGATGGGCCGACTGGCTTTCCCCCGTTGATCCGCCGGCACTGGGAAGTGCATTTATCGCCACCATCGATCGCTCCTGTCTATCGGTGGCGCGGATGCTATTCGACAAAACCGTGTAATTTCTGTGTAGGTTTTGCGTCTATTCCGAATATTTCTAAATGTGTGTAATTGAACAACAAGTCAAAAAATTTCATTGACTTTCACGCAAAAAAATCCGACGGATAAGTAATTACCCTTGCCTTGCCGGGCGTGCAAATTGCTTAATCTCGTTATCGAGTTCCTTGCAAAGAAAGATACCCTTCCATGACCTCTCGCCGCCTCTTCACCGGCCGCCTGTTCTGCACCTCGCTCGCCATTTCCGCCACGCTGGGCTTTGCGCCCACGCTGGCTTTTGCGCAGGCGAAACTGAAGGTCGCAGCGATCTACACCGTGCCCTACGAGCAGCAATGGGTGAGCCGCATTCACAAAGCACTCAAGGCGGCCGAGACGCGGGGAGAGATCGAATACAAAAGCAGCGAGAACGTGGCCAATGCCGATTACGAACGGGTGATGCGTGAGTACGCCACGGGCGGCAACCAGCTGATCTTCGGCGAGGTGTTCGGGGTGGAGTCCGCCGCGCGCAAGGTGGCCAAGGACTTCCCCAAGACGGCTTTCGTGATGGGTTCCTCCGGCAAGCCGCAGGGGCCGAATTTCAGCGTGTTCGACAACTACATCCAGGAGCCGGCGTACCTCTCCGGCATGGTGGCGGGCGGCATGACGCGCACGAACAAGATCGGTATGGTGGGCGGATTTCCGATCCCCGAGGTCAATCGCCTGATGCATGCCTTCATGGCAGGCGCCAGGGAAGTGAACCCGAAGGTGGAGTTCACCATCACCTTCATCAACAGCTGGTTCGATCCGCCGAAGGCCAAGGAGGCGACGTTCGCGATGATCGACAAGGGCGCCGATGTGCTGTATGCCGAGCGTTTCGGCGTGTCCGACGCGGCCAAGGAAAAGGGCAAGCTCGCCATCGGCAACGTGATCAACACGCAGGCCCAGTACCCCGAGACGGTGGTGGCCTCGGCCCTGTGGCACATGGAGCCCAGCGTGGACCGCGCGATCGCGGCGGTCAAGGAAGGCAAGTTCACCGCCGAGGACTACGGCCCTTATTCGATGATGAAGCACAAGGGTTCGGAGCTGGCGCCGCTGGGCACGTTCGAAAAGAAGGTGCCGGCCGATGTGGTCGCCAAGGTGAAAGCCAAGGAGGCCGACATTCTGGCGGGCAAGTTCACCGTGAAGGTGGACGACAGCCAGCCCAAATCCACGGCGAAGTAAGCGGTGCGGATGGCGATTGCTGCGCTGCACGGCGTGCGAACGGTCGCACCGGGAGTCATTGCAGCGGGTGAGGTGCACGGCCCGCAAGGGCGCACCGCGTGAGCGCAGAACAACAAGCGCCGGCCCAGCAGGCGCGCGGGACGGAGGGTGGCCCCGTGCTGCGCCTGAGCGGCATCACCAAGCGCTTCGGCCCGCTCTTGGCCAATGACGGCATCAGCCTGACGCTGGCGCGCGGCGAGGTGCTCGCGCTGCTGGGCGAGAACGGCGCGGGCAAGTCCACGCTGATGTCTATCCTGTTCGGCCACTACCGGGCCGATGCCGGGCACATCGAGGTTTTCGGGCAGCCGCTGCCGCCGGGACAGCCCCGCGCGTCGCTGGCGGCCGGCATCGGCATGGTGCACCAGCACTTCACGCTGGCCGACAACCTGAGCGTGCTGGACAACGTGATGCTGGGCAGCGAGCCGCTGTGGCAGCCTTTCTCGCGCAGGGCCGCCGGCCGCGCGCGGCTGATGGCGGTGTCGGCGCAGTTCGGGCTGCCGGTGGCGCCCGATGCGCGCGTGGGCAGCCTGTCGGTGGGTGAGCGGCAGCGCGTCGAGATTCTGAAGGCGCTGTACCGTGGCGCACGCATCCTGATCCTGGACGAACCCACTGCCGTGCTCACGCCGCAAGAGAGCGAGGCGCTGCTCCACACCCTGGCCCAGATGGTGGCGCAAGGGCTGTCGATCGTGTTCATCAGCCACAAGCTGGGCGAGGTGCTGCGCGTGTCGCATCGCATCGCCGTGCTGCGCCAGGGCAAGCTCGTGGCAGAGGCTCCGGCCCGCGGCACCACGCAAGGGCAGTTGGCGCAGTGGATGGTGGGCCATGCCGTGGACGCGGCGGAGCGCAGCCCGGCCAGCGTGGTCGGTGCGGCGGTGTGCACGCTCGATGGGGTCGAGACGCAGGCGTCTTCCGCGTCGGCCCAGGATGCGCTGCGGGGCGTGAGCCTCACGCTCCATGCGGGCGAGATCGTGGCTATTGCCGGCGTTTCGGGCAACGGGCAGGTGGCGCTGGCCGATGTGCTGTGCGGCGTGCGCGTGCCCACGGCAGGTACGGCCACGCTGCTGGGTGCGCCTCTGGTGGCACGCCCGACCCGGCTGGTGGCGCAGGGCGTGGCCCGCATCCCCGAAGACCGCCATGCGGTCGGCGTGGTGGGCGATCTGCCGGTGTGGGAGAACGCCATTTCCGAGCGCCTGCCCAGCCGGTGGTTCTCGCGCGGATGGTTCACGGGCTTTTGGGTCCGGCGCGGTGCGGCACGCCAGCATGCGCGCCGCGTGGCCGAAACCTTCGACGTGCGCGGCGGCGGGCTGGACGCGCCGGCGCGGTGCCTCTCGGGCGGCAACATGCAAAAACTCATTCTGGGCCGGGCGCTGCTCCCGCCCGGCGACGGCAATCAACCGGCGCCCGCGCCGCGCCTCATCGTGGCGCACCAGCCCACGTGGGGCCTGGACATCGGCGCGGTGACTTTCGTGCAGCGGCAACTGGTGGCGGCGCGCGACGCCGGCGCGGCCGTGCTGCTGATCTCCGATGACCTGGACGAGGTGCTGGCGCTGGGCGACCGCGTGGCGGTCATGCATGGCGGGCATCTGAGCAATGCCCGGCCAGCGACCGCCTGGACGCGTGAGGCCATCGGCCTGGCGATGGCAGGCGCCGCCTCCGCAGACCCGACCATGTCACCGCCGGCCCCCGGCCCTGAAAGCATTGCCCCATGAGGCTGGAAAAACGCGATCGCACTTCGGCCCTGGCTTACGCGGCCGCCCCCATCGGCGCGGTGGCCTTCACCCTGCTGGTGAGCGCCCTGCTGGTGCTCTGGGCCGGCGCGCCGGTGGGCCGGACCTACGCGCTGCTGGCGCAGGGCGCGTTCGGCTCGGTGTTCGCCTTGACCGAAACGCTGACGCGCGCCACGCCGCTCATCCTGACGGGCTTGTCCGCAGCCGTGGCGTTCCGCGCACGGCTCTTCAACATCGGCGCGGAGGGGCAGCTGTATGCGGGCGCCATCGCGGCCGTGGCGGTGGGGGGCATGCACGGAGGCACCGGTTTGCAGATGCCGCCCGCCGTACTGTTCCCGCTCATGATGCTGGCCGCCGCATTGGCCGGGGCGGCCCTGCTGCTGGGCCCAGCGCTGATGAAGGCGCGGCTCGGGGTGGACGAGGTGGTGACGACGCTGCTGCTCAACTTCGTGATGCTGCTGCTGGTGTCGGCCCTGCTCGACGGTCCGATGAAAGACCCGCTGGCCCTCGGCTGGCCGCAAAGCGTGGCGCTGCAAAGCGAGCTGGAGCTGTCGCGCCTGGTGCCACAGACGCGGTTGCACACCGGCCTGCTGTGGGCCGTTGGCCTGGCGGTGCTGCTGTGGGCGCTGCTGACGCGCACGGTGCCGGGTTTTCAGATCCGCGCGGCCGGGGCCAACGCCCGCGCCGCTGCGTTCGCCGGTGTGCCGGTCACGCGCACGGTGGTGCTGGTGGCGCTGCTTTCGGGCGGGCTGGCCGGGCTCGCGGGTGCCATCGAAGTGGCGGGACGCACCAGCTATGTGACGCTCGACATGTCCCCGGGCTATGGCTACAGCGGCATCGTGATCGCCATGCTGGCGGGTTTGCATCCGCTGGGCGTGGTGGCTGCGGGCGTGTTCATGGCGGGCGTGCTGGTGGGGGCCGACACCATGAGCCGCGCGGTCGGCGTGCCCACGTATATCGCCGATGTGATCGTGGCGGCCTCGCTGATCGCGGTACTGGTCGCGGGCCTGCTCACGCAGTACCGGGTGCGCTGGAAATGACGCGGCGGCACACCAAAGGCTGTTTCAAGTCAAATTGGGCCTGCGCCGCCGTATTCATTGCGCTGGCAGCTATTAAATTCATAGCAAACGTTTCTGAACGACTGGCCGCATGACCGAACTGCTCGACATTCTGGCCAACCCAGCGTTCTGGATCGCCACGCTGCGGGTGGCCACGCCGCTCATCCTGGGCACCCTGGGCGTGCTGCTGTGCGAACGCGCGGGCGTGCTCAACCTGGGCATCGAAGGGATCATGGTCGCGGGGGCCTTCACCGGCTGGCTCACGGTGTATGCCGGGCATGGCCTGTGGACCGGGGTGCTGGTGGCCGCGCTCACGGGCGCGGCGTTCGGGCTGTTGCATGCCTGGCTCACCGTGGGCCTGGCGTTGTCGCAACACGTGTCGGGGCTGGGCATCACGCTGCTGGCGACTTCGCTCAGCTACTACGGCTACCGGGTGGGCTTCCCCAAGGTGACCACGCCACCGACCATCGAGCCCTTTGCGCCCATGGCGTGGCTGGGCATTCCCATCCTTTCGGCGCAGACCCCGCTCACCCTGCTGGCGCTCGTTCTGGTGCCAGTTCTGGCCTGGGCGCTGCTGCGCACGCCGCTGGGGCTGGCGGTGCGCATGGTGGGCGAGAACCCGCAGGCGGCCGAAGGCCAGGGCATTTCGGTCGCGGCCACGCGCACGTCGTCGGTGGTGGCGGGCTCGGCGCTCATGGGGGTGGCGGGCGCGTTCCTCACGCTGTCGGCCTTCAATGCGTTCTTCTTCAACATGGTGAACGGGCGCGGCTGGATCTGCGTGGCGCTGGTGGTCTTCGCCTCGTGGCGACCCGGCAAGGCGCTGCTGGGCGCCCTGCTCTTCGCGTTTTTCGATGCGCTGCAACTGCGGCTGCAGCAGGCGGGCGATGCCTGGCTGCCCTATCAGGTGTATCTGATGCTGCCTTACCTGCTGTCGATCCTGGCGCTGGTGCTGGTGGCGCGCAAAGCGGCCTATCCGCAGGCGCTGATGAAGCCCTACCGCAAGGGCGAGCGGTAGCATCGGCCCATGCCGACGCACGCCGCCATCCCCGACACCTTCGTTCACCTATCGCCCGACCATCTGGCCACGCCGCGGGTGCGCCTTCGGCAGTGGACTGCCGCCGACCGCGCACCTTTCGCCGCGATGAACGCCGACCCGGCGGTGATGGAGCACTTTCCCGCGCCGCTGGCGCGCGATGCCAGCGATGCCATGGCAGAGCGGATAGAAAAGCTCATCGATCAGCGCGGCTGGGGTTTCTGGGCGGCGGACTGCTTGCTGGACGACGGGCCGCGCTTCATGGGTTTCGTCGGCCTGCACACGCCATCGGCCGAGCTGCCCTTCGCGCCATGCGTGGAGATCGGCTGGCGGCTCGCCCGGCCTTTCTGGGGTCAGGGCTTGGCGAGCGAGGCAGCTCGCTTGGCCCTGCGCGTGGGTTTTGAAGCACTTGACCTATCGGAAATCGTGTCGTTCACCACCCTGCGCAACCAGCGATCCCGCGCCGTGATGGAACGGCTGGGCATGCGTGAAAGCCTTGCAGAGGCGTTCGATCACCCGGCCGTGCCGCAGGGGCACCCCGTGCAGCCGCATTGCCTGTACCGGCTCACCCGTGCCGACTGGCAGGTAGGCGCGGGTCGCAGCTGAAGCACCTCGGCACCGCCCATGGAACGTCTCCTGCTTCCCGCTTCGCCGGATGCAATATGGCTGCCTCCCACGGTGCTGGAGCGCTGGCAGCACCACAGCACCGAACCCGGCGTGACCTGCGTGCTGCCCGACGGGTGCCGTGACCTCATCGTGCAAATCGACGCGCAGGGCGCCGCGCACTGGATGGTGTCGCACCTGCCGCAGCAGGCCTATGGCGTGCCGGGAAGCGCTGGCGAAGACTGGCTGGGTTTTCGGCTGCATCCCGGCGTGGTGGTGAACGCCGATGCGCTGCTGCAGGCGGTGCAGGCCATCGACCTGACCGGCGATCCGGCCGAAAGCGCGGCCCATGTGCACACGGCGCTGGCGGATTTCACGCGGTGCGACGCACGCATGCAGGATGCGCTGGCCGCACTGGCCCATTCCCCGACCGTTGCCGCTGCGGCACGGTCGCTGGGCGTGTCCGAACGCACGCTGGAGCGGCTGACCCGCACCACGACCGGCGAGCCCCCGCGCTACTGGCGCGCCCTCGCCCGGGTGCGCCGCGCGGCCCGGGCACTGGCTGGCGATGGGTTGCCGTTGGCCGCCATCGCTGCGGACCACGGCTATGCCGACCAAGCCCACTTCGGGCGTGAGTGCCTGCACTGGCTGGGGCAAACGCCCGCCAGGCTGCGGTCGTCCCAAGACCTGCTGGCGTCCGTGCAGTCCAGCGGCTACGGTTGATGGCGCGGGGCCTTCGACCAAGCCACCGCTTCACTCATCAACCGCCCGCGGCCATCGGCGTGCAAAGCTCCACCAGAAAGCCGTTGCAGTCGTGCACATAGGCCACCGTCTGGCCCCAGGGCATGGTCTCGGGCGGCTGTACGAGCATGGCGCCGGCCTGCACGGCGCGGTCCACGGCAGCGGCGACGTCGGCCGTGGTGAACGCGATCTCGCACTGTGGAGCGCCCGCCACCGCGCGCTGCGGGTTCTTGCCGAGCTGGCCCATCAGCTTCAACGACGAGAACGCCAGCGCGGTGGCGCCGGTGTCCATTTCGCCGAAATCGCCTTCTTCGTGCACGAAGCGGCGTGAGAGGCCGAACGCGGCCTCGTAGAAAGCGACGGTGGCGGGCACGTCTTCGACGTAGAGAATGGTGTAGCCGAACTGCATGCGGTCTCCTTCAACAAAATGGGATGGATCGAACCTGCCGCAGCATAGGCGGCCTGATGCTGACGGTCTGGAAGAAATCCGACAGGGACTGCCTGGCCATCGGCCTGCGAGGGGGACGTTTCCCTTGCGGCCTACACTGGCGGGGCAGCGCCCGCAGGCAAGCCTTTTGCATGCCCGGCCGCGCATCCTCCAACCCACAAAACCGCCGCGCCCTGCTCGCGCGCCCCACCCCATGCTCGACCTGCTCATCCACAACGCCACCCTGCCCGACGGCCGCACCAACATCTCCGTGGCCGTGCAGGACGGGCGCATTGCCGAAGTGACCGAAGGGCTGCAAGCCCCCGCGCATGACACCGTCGATGCCGGCGGACTGCTGCTCAGCCCGCCGTTCGTCGACGCGCACTTCCACATGGATTCGACGCTGAGCTACGGCCAGCCGCGCGTGAACGAGAGCGGCACGCTGCTGGAGGGCATCGCGCTGTGGGGCGAACTCAAGCCGGATCTCACGCACGAGGCCATCGTCGAACGCGCAATGCAGTACTGCGACTGGGCCGTGGGGCGCGGCCTGCTGGCGATCCGCTCGCACGTGGACACCAGCGATGCGCGGCTGCTGCCGGTGCAGGCGCTCATCGACGTGAAGCGCCGCGTGGCGCCCTACCTCGACCTGCAGCTCGTCGCCTTCCCGCAGGACGGTGTGCTGCGCGCCGCAGGCGGCCTCGATAACCTGAAACGGGCCCTGGACATGGGCGTGGATGTGGTGGGCGGCATTCCGCATTTCGAGCGCACCATGGCGCAGGGCGCGGAAAGCGTGCGCATTTTGTGCGAGCTGGCCGCCAATCTGGGCAAGCGCGTGGACATGCACTGCGACGAATCCGACGATCCGCTCTCGCGCCATGTCGAAACGCTGGCCTTCGAGACGCAGCGCCTGGGCTTGCACGGCCGGGTGACCGGGTCGCACCTCACCTCCATGCACAGCATGGACAACTACTACGTGAGCAAGCTCATTCCCCTGATGGCCGAGGCGCAGCTGGGCGTGGTGGCCAATCCGCTCATCAACATCACGCTGCAGGGCCGGCACGACACCTACCCCAAGCGCCGTGGCATGACGCGCGTGCCCGAGCTGATGACGGCCGGGCTGACCGTGGCGTTCGGCCACGACTGCGTGATGGACCCGTGGTACGGCGGCGGCAGCGGCGACATGCTGGAGGCTGCGCACATGGGCCTTCACGTGGGGCAGATGACCAGCCAGACCGCCATGCGCCAGTGCTTCGAGGCCGTCACCACCAACCCGGCGAAGCTGCTGGGGCTGGAAGGCTACGGCCTCGAGGCCGGTTGCCATGCCGATTTCGTGCTGCTGCACGCGCGCAACCCGGCCGAGGCCATTCGACTGCGCGCCGCACGGCTGGCCGTGTGGCGGCGCGGCAAGAAGGTGGCGAGCAGCCCTGCCCCCGTGGCGGCGCTGGCGCTGCCCGGCAGGCCGGGCCACGCGGACTTCCTGCGCGGCTGAGCTGAATCTAAGCGCGGTCTGACCGGGGTCTGAGCGGGATCTGACCGTGATATACGGGCGGGCGCCGGTTGCCGGCGGCCCGCCCGTGTTCAGGCCTTCAGCTCGTCAAGCAGCAGCGGCTGGCGCGGGCAAGGTCGTCGAGGTGCCGGGTGGCACATCGGCTGCTGGATACCCGACGATGTCCGTCAGCGCAGGCAGGCCGCTGATCGCATGCGCGGCAAGCCGTCCGCCCATGGTCGCGCCCTCTGCGCTGCCCACGTTCAGGCCGGTGTAGATCCAGTCGCCCGCCAACACCAGGTTGGTGAAGCCGGATTCCCACGCTTTGAGCCGGGCCGCCGTGCTGCCGGGCGGGCTGATCACGTAGCGTTCGGACGGATCGATGTTGGCGCGCCAGAATTGCTGGTCGAACCGTTGTACGCCCAGGCCCGCGTTGGCCGGGTCATGGTCTTGCAGCAGGCTGAAATCCATGCCGGTCGGGTCGCCGGGGGGCGAGACCACGTTGGTGGTGGACTTGGGCAGCAGCGGCCCCATGCACACCTGCAGGTACTGGATGCACTGCGCCTTGACCCGGGCATGGGCCCGCGCGGGATAGTCGGTGTCTGTCAGCGGCGGGGGCGGCTCGTAGTCGGCCATGGCGCCCGAGAAGTACCAGAGCGATTTCGGCATCTGGGCGGCGGGCCAGGACTCCCACTGCAGCAGGTGGCTGAAGTCCACCTGCCCGTCCAGCGGATTCATGTAGGTGGCACCGATCACCGTGTCGGTGGGGTTCTTCATGGGAATGTCCCAGCCCAGGTCGGTGGTGGTGCGGTTCAGCCAGACCTGCATGGTCTGCGTCTGCACGGTGGGCACCTTCTCGACCATGTTGCGCCATGCGGGGCGTGCGGCCAGCAGTTCCTTGCACAGGTAGGGCACGGCGCCCACGGCGATGGCCAGCACCACCTGGTCGAAGTCTTCGCCGGCCTTGAGGGTCTTCTCGCCCACGTTCTTCCAGGGTGTCCAGTACGACTCCAGATCGATGTTCTGCTCGCGCAGCGCGTCGCCCTGCACCAGTTGGTCGTAGCCGGGGCCGGACGGCCACGACGGCAGGCCCTCGACCGGCACCAGCGGCTCGTAGGGCGCGTCCGGCTTCACCAGCGTGGCCTGCACGCCCATCTGCACCGCCGCCACCGACTGGCCGTCGGCCGACAGCGCCAGGTTCTCGACCTTGTGGAAGAACTCGAACTGCACGCCACGCTGGCGCAGCACCAGGTACAGCGGCGCGATCACCGTCTCGCCCGTGCCCGCTGCGAAGAGCCAAGCGAACGCGCCCATGTAGGCATAGCTGCGCAGCGACCAGTGCAGGTAGGCGCCGGCCGCCATGCTGGCGGTGCGGGCCGTGTCGCCCTGCGGATACTGGTATGAAAGATTCACCGTATTGAGCGCCAGCGGCGACGACACCGTCATCACCGAAGCGCCGTGGCGCGCGAGCCAGTCGCTGAAGTTCTCGTTGTCGATCACATCGAAGCCGCGTTCGATGATGTGGTCGGCCAGCACGCCGCGCACGATGGCCAGCAGGTATTCGAGCAGGATATACAGGCGCCGCAGATCGTCGTTCTCCTCGATCAGCGTTTTGAGGTGGGACTGCAGCCAGCCCCACACCTCGTCGAGCACCGGATGGCTGGCGCCCAACATCGTGCCCTCGTCGAGAATCGCGGTCTGCAGGCGCTCCAGGATGGCCTGGCCGGCCCGCAGCTCCAGCTTGTGGATTTCGCTCAGGCCGGGCGTGGCTTCGGGATCGATCAGGCCCTGCGTGGTCTCGATCAGCCCGCCGATCCACTGGCGAATGGTCTGCAGCGACGAGGAATCGTCCGGCGTGAGCGCGTTGGTCGGCACCGTCATGGGCCAGCGCTTGAAGCCACCGTTCTCGAACTCCCACATCAGCACGAAACTCTCGGGAACGAAAGCCTGATCGAACGTGGCCAGCTTGGCGTCTGCGGGGCGGCCCAGCGCCTTGTAGCAATCGGCCATGAGCGGCAGCGCGTTGTAGTAGCTGCCCAGAAAGCCGTGGATGCCGTGCTCCTCGATGCGGTTGTTGGGCCCCCGCTTGGTGGCGCACTTGCCGCCCAGACGCCATCCCATCTGGTACACGGTGATGGCGTATTTCTCTTGCCAGCCCGGCTGGCTGGTCAGCTCGTAGGCCGCCGTGAGAGCGGCCAGGCCGCCCCCGAGAATGGCAATTTTCCGGGGTGAACGATTCGCGTCAGACATACCTCTTCCCTCTTTTCTCTTTGGATTGCCGATGGCTTCTTGTCGGAACGTCTTCACGCTCCATGGGTGATCGAATCGGTTCGGTTCACTCGCTCCAGCCGGCCTGGCGCAGGCAGTCGGTGTAGCGGTTCAAATGGTTTTCGTCGACGAAGGGGTGCCCGGCCTTCAGCGCCTGCAATGAATACGGACCGAACTTTTGCGCCTGCCGCAGGGTTTGCTGCGCGTCTTCGGGCACGCCCGCGGCGACCTGGCAGGCCGCCAGCAGGTAATGGTTGAAGAACCAGTCGGGCCGCTTGGACAGCGCCTGCAGCGCAAAGCCGAGCGCGGCCTGGTAGTCCTGCTCGATGAAGCTGGCCAGTGCGCGCGTGCGAATCCACAGGCTCAGGTGCGGATCGAGCGGACTGGCCTCGCACGCCTGCAGCGCATAGCTCGCGGCCTCCTGCGTGCGCCCGCAGAACGCCAGCAGGCGCCCCAACTCGCCCGCAGCGGCGGCGAACTGCGGGTAGATCGACAGCGCATGTTCCTGCTCGGAGATCGCCTGGGGAAAGTTGTGCGAGAAAGAGAGCACCGTGCCCAGCGTGAAATGGGCGAACGCATCGGTGTCGTCGTGGCTCACCGCCATCAGGGCAAGGCGGTTGGCCTCGGCAATGTCCATGCGCGCTGAATCGGACCAGCCCGCCCACACCCGCGACATCAGCACGAAGGCCATGAGCGCCAGGCTGGGGGGATCGTCGGGCTTGGTGTCGAGCGCCTTCTGCGCGAAGTGCTCGGCCTTTTGCATGTGATCGCGCGTGGACCGCCAGAAGTGCCAGCGCGCGCGCATCAACAGTTCCCAATGCTCCCGGTCGCGCGGGGTGGTCTGGCTGCTGACCCATTCTTCTCGCCGCAGGTAGACCGGCTCGATCGCACTCACGATGGCGGCCGAGATTTCGTCCTGTACCTGAAAGAGATCGTCCACCGGGCGATCGAAGCTTTGCGCCCAGATGGTTTCGTTGCGCGGGCCATCGATCAGCTCCGCGGTGATGCGCAGCCGGTTGCCGTTGAAGCGGATCAGCCCCGTCACGAGGTAGCGCACCCCCAGTTGCTGGCTGATGGTGCCGTTGGGCGGCAGTGGATGCCGGTAGCTCACCGAGGAGCTGCGGGCGATGACATACAGCCAGCGCGAGCGCGAAAGCCGGTTGATGATGTCCTCGGCCATGCCATCGGCCAGATAGCCCTCTTCGGCAACCCCACCAGCCACGCCGAAAGGCAGCACCGCCACCGAACGCGAGGTGCTTGGGGCCACGATGGGCACCGGCTCGGGCATCGCCTTGTCCACTGCCAGGGCCGCTGCCGGCACGACCGGTGCGACGCGGGCGACGAACCGGTAGCCCTGCCCGGGAATCGTCATGATCAGTTCGGAGCCCAGCAGCTTGCGCAGCGAGGAGACGTGCACCTGCAGGTTGTTCTCTTCCACCACCATGCCGGGCCAGACCAGGTTGAACAGTTCCGACTTGGTTACCAGAGCACCGGCTTTGTGCACCAGGGCGCACAGGACATCGAAAGCGCGTGCCCCCAGCAGAACAGGCTTGCCATGGGCCAGCAACTGGCGTTCATGGACTCTCAGAGTGAAGTGGGAAAACGTGAATTCAGTGGTCATTGCGCCCGCACAAGGTCCTGTTCCATGAAACGACCCGGCCTCCCCCGGTTGGAGGCTGACTCTACACCAAGATGTTTCAGAACGCTTCAGGATTTTCCAAGATTTGTTAAGGGCAAAGCATGAGGGGGGCGAACAAAATCTGCCCACTCATGAATCGGGCGCTGAATGGATTATTCAAGGGCTTTAAAAAAACCTTTGAAAACATTATTCAGAGCTGGCATGAGAACCCCACCGGCGAAGCAATCATTTTGCTGCAGCCGGCATTTAATTCAGCCCAAAAGACCCCTGAAGGAAACACCATGTCCGACTGTAATTGCAACCAGAACAATGCCCAAGACAACGCTGATCATGTGCCGAATTTCGCTGCCGTTGGTTTCTCCGAAGGCAACAACCATGCGCCCGTACTGCGCAGCAACGCTGGCAACACACCCAACCTGGAAGGCGTGCACGCGCTGAAGCTTTCGGTCTGCGTGGGCGCAAGCTACAACCCATCCACCAACCAGATCTGCTTCTCGGTGCCAATCTATGGCAACCTTTGTATTACCTCGCCAGTCAGCATCCCCTTCGGAGGCCAATTGAAGGCCTGCGCCCAAACTTGCGGCTCCTTCATTCCCACAGGCCTGAAAGTCACGATTTACCTCAACGACAATCCTATTTACAGCGGAACCGTTGTCGGTCGCTGCTGATTTTAAAAAAGGGAGAGGCCGGATCATTAAAAATTCGGCTATTCATTGATCGGGAGAAACTCAATGGCTTCATGCAGTCCATTTAACGTCCCCTTCACGGGTGGCGCACAGGATCTGTTTATCAAGATCGCATCGCTCATCCACCAGAATGGTGGAACGATTTCCGGTGGTCCAGCCGGTGGCAGCTTTTCAGTGGGCACGCCCATCGGAACCGTCGCAGGAACGTTCTCGGTCAACGGACAGGTTTGTACGGTAACCATCACACAGCGGCCGTTCTTCTTGCCCTGCAGCGCGATCCAGTCGTTCGTGCAGTCGCACATCCCGACGATCGTCCAGGCGAACATCCTGGACTTCTGACGGTACCGCTCGCAAAAAAGCCGCACCGGCGTTGGCCGGGGCGGCTTTTTGCTGATTGGCGCCAGTAGCGCCAGAGAAGGTAGCTGACCCGCCGGCGTTCAGCCTGCCAGCGCCACGAAGACGTTCTGCACGTCGTCGTTGCCATCGATGGCGGCCAGGAACGATTCCACCTCTTCCAGCTGTTCGGCGCTGAGATTGGCCGGGTTCACCGGGTTCTTGGGCCGATAGCCCAGTTTGGCCGCCAGCACCGTGAACCCTTGCGCCGGCAGCGCGCGGCAGACCAGGTCGAGATCGGTGGGGTCGGTCCAGAAGGTGGTGTTGCCCTCTTCCTCGCCGGGCTCGAAATCCTGCGCGCCGGCTTCGATGGCGGCCATTTCGGGGTCGGCATCGGCAGACGCTGGCTCGGCTTCGATGATGCCCACGTGGTTGAAGTCCCAGGCCACCGAGCCGGAAGTGCCCAGCTGGCCCTTGCGGAAAAGCACGCGCATCTCGGGCGCGGTGCGGTTCACGTTGTCGGTCAGGCACTCCACCATGACGGCGACCTGGTGCGGGGCGAAGCCTTCGTAGATCACGCGTTCGTAGTTGACGGCATCGCCGGAGAGGCCTGCGCCCTTCTTGATGGCGCGCTCCAGCGTGTCCTTGGGCATGGACACCTTGCGGGCCTGTTCCACCACGAGGCGCAGCCGTGCGTTGCCCGCCGGGTCGGCGCCGCCGCGCGCGGCGACCATGATTTCCTTGACCAGCTTGCCGAACAGCTTGCCCTTGGCATCCGCGACCTGTGCCTTGCCCTTTGCTTTCCACTGCGCGCCCATCGTGACGATTCCTTGTGTTGCGGCGCTCGAAAGGCGTCCGGCTTCGTTGATTGGATGACAGGCCGGGCGGCGGCTTGGAACAATGATCCTCGCACCCAGCGGTGCGGCACGGGCGCCCGACCCGAAGGGCATCGGTTATACACCCAGGCACCCGTGCCTTGCCCGTCTGCGCCGTGATCCGAGCAAAAAAGACCTCCTGCCGCCGTATTGATTGCCTGCATAGCTATCAAAACGATAGCATCCGGCAGAACTGACCTTCACGCCTTCGTTTTGCCCACGTCCTGGCGCTTTTGCCGGCCTCGCGGCGCTGCCGGCTTGGTGCCCGACCGCAAGGCCGCCTCCCACGCACGGCCCGCCCATTCGATGGCCTCGGCAGGGCCTTCGTACATCTCTGCGGGGGCCTGCCGGTACGACAGGGCCACCGGCCGGCCGCTGCGCTCGTAGACGAACGGCCGCAATCCCCGGTGCTCGAACGCCGGCTCCGTCTGCGCGTCCGCCTTGAGGTACAGCGTGTCGTGAAACACCAGTGCCAGCATGAGACCTTCGTGGAGGACGCCCCAGCCCCCGAACATGCGGCGCAGTTGCACGGGGCCCCCCGGGGCGAAAACGGCGGGAAGCTCCTGCGCGAAAGCGCTCATGGGAATGGCAGTCGGTTTTTTCACGCGTGCAAGCTCAGGGTGGGAAGGGAAAGGCCATTGTGTGCGGCGGGCGAGCCATGTTGCGCCAAGCCAAGGGGACGACCTGGGTAGCGCACTGTTCCGGGACTGTTCCGCAACGGAACAGCCGGTCAACACTGGAACATGTGAGGCTGTTCACCGCCAAAAAAAAGCGATGACCATAAAAATCGACCCCAGCGCTTTTACACATTGGTTTTATTGCTATCAATTTTGATAGTTACTGAGCGCAGAGGCAGTTGGCACGGGCATTGCGCCAATGCTGGGGCCCGCACCGCTCGCCGTGGCGCGGAACACCAACCGTTCACAGGAGACAAGCACCATGAACATGGCAGAAATCGCCAGCCTCGGAATCGCCAACCCCTACAAGAAGCAATACGGCAACTACATCGGCGGCCAGTGGGTGGCACCGATCGACGGACAGTATTTCGAGAACGCCTCGCCGATTAACGGACAGGTTTTCACGTCCATCCCCCGCTCCAACGACAAGGACATCAACGCCGCATTGGACGCAGCCCACAAGGCCAAGACCGCCTGGGGCAAGACCTCCACCACCGACCGTGCCAACGCCTTGCTGAAGATCGCCGACCGCATGGAGGCGAACCTGCTCACCATCGCCGTGGCCGAAACACTGGACAACGGCAAGCCGCTGCGCGAAACCATGGCGGCTGACATTCCTCTGGCCATCGACCATTTCCGCTACTTTGCCGGCTGCATCCGCGCGCAGGAAGGCGGCATCAGCGAGATCGACCACGAAACCATGGCGTATCACTTCCACGAGCCGCTGGGCGTGGTGGGACAGATCATTCCGTGGAATTTCCCGATCCTGATGGCCGTGTGGAAGCTGGCGCCCGCGCTGGCCGCCGGCAACTGCGTGGTGCTCAAGCCCGCCGAGCAGACGCCGGCCTCGATCCTCGTGCTGCTGGAACTGGTGGGCGACCTGCTGCCGCCCGGCGTGGTGAACGTGGTGAACGGCTTTGGCCTGGAAGCCGGTAAACCGCTGGCCAGCAGCCCGCGCATCGCAAAGATCGCCTTCACGGGCGAGACGACCACGGGCCGGCTGATCATGCAGTACGCGAGCCAGAACATCATCCCCGTCACCCTGGAGCTGGGCGGCAAGAGCCCGAACGTGTTCTTCGAAGACGTGATGGCGGCGGACGACGGTTTCTTCGACAAGGCGCTGGAAGGGTTCGCGATGTTCGCGCTCAACCAGGGCGAAGTCTGCACGTGCCCCAGCCGTGCGCTGGTGCAGGAATCGATCTACGAAAAGTTCATGGAGCGCGCCTTGAAGCGTGTGGCGGCCATCAAGCAGGGCCACCCGCTGGACAAGAGCACGATGATCGGCGCGCAGGCCTCGCAGGAGCAATTGGAAAAGATCCTCTCTTACCTCGACCTGGGCAAGCAGGAAGGCGCCGAGTGCCTGATCGGCGGTGAACGCAACGATCTGGGTGGCGACCTGGCCGGCGGCTATTACGTGAAGCCGACGGTGTTCAAGGGCCACAACAAGATGCGCATCTTCCAGGAAGAGATCTTCGGCCCGGTGCTGTCGGTCACCACCTTCAAGACCGAGGAAGAGGCCCTGGAAATCTCCAACGACACGCTGTACGGCCTGGGCGCCGGCGTGTGGAGCCGCGACGGCGCCCGCGCGTTCCGCATGGGCAAGGGCATACAGGCCGGCCGCGTGTGGACCAACTGCTACCACCACTACCCCGCGCACGCGGCGTTCGGTGGCTACAAGCAATCGGGCATCGGCCGCGAGAACCACAAGATGATGCTGGACCACTACCAGCAGACCAAGAACCTGCTGGTGAGCTATTCGCAAGCGCCGCTGGGGTTCTTCTGACCGCTTGATCTGGGTCAGCACGCACGCGGGTGGCCGGGCCTAAGGTGAAAGACCCGACACCCGTTTCACCACCCCTGTACTGCAGGCGAAAGGACTTCTTCACCCATGACCGCCAAGACCATGAAAGCCGCCGTCGTTCGCACGTTCGGCCAGCCGCTCGCCATAGAGCAAGTGCCGGTGCCGAGGCCCTCGGACGACCAGATTCTCGTGAAGATCGAAGCCTCCGGCGTGTGCCACACCGACCTGCATGCCGCCGAAGGAGACTGGCCGGTGAAGCCCAACCCGCCTTCCATCCCGGGCCATGAAGGTGTGGGCTTCGTGGCTGCCATCGGCAAGAACGTCAAGCACGTGAAGGAAGGCGACCGCGTGGGCGTGCCGTGGCTGCATTCGGCCTGCGGCTACTGCACGCACTGCATGGGCGGCTGGGAAACCCTGTGCGAATCGCAGACCAACACGGGCTACTCGGTCAACGGCGGCTTTGCCGACTACGCCCTGGCCGACCCGAACTTCGTGGGCCACCTGCCCAAGGACATCGGCTTTGTCGAGATCGCCCCGGTGCTGTGCGCGGGCGTCACGGTCTACAAGGGCCTCAAGGTCACCGACACGAAACCCGGTGACTGGGTGGTGATCTCCGGCATCGGGGGTCTGGGCCACATGGCCGTCCAGTATGCCAAGGCCATGGGGCTGAACGTGGCGGCGGTGGACGTGGAAGACGACAAGCTCGACCTGGCCCGCCAGCTCGGCGCGAGCGTGACGGTGAACGCCAAGACGACCGATCCGGCAGCCTATCTTCAAAAAGAGATCGGCGGCGCACATGGCGCCTTGGTAACGGCCGTGTCGCCAAAGGCTTTCGAACAGGCACTCGGCATGGTGCGGCGCGGCGGCACGGTGTCCCTCAACGGGTTGCCACCCGGCAATTTCCCCTTGCCCATCTTCGACATGGTGCTGCGCGGCGTGACGGTGCGCGGCTCCATCGTGGGCACCCGGCTCGACCTGCAGGAATCGCTCGATTTCGCGGCACGCGGGCAGGTGAAGGCCACGGTCGCTACCGAAAAGCTCGAGAACATCAACGAAGTGTTCGAGCGCATGCGCCAGGGGCAGATCCAGGGGCGCATCGTGCTGGACATGGCGGCCTGATCATGGCCACGCCCTCTGCCGAGCCCACGGATCCAGCGGTGCCCGCAGCGCCTGCCATGGCAACGGATGCGGCGGCCGCGAGCCGCGTTTCTGCCACACCTGCCGCAGTGGAGTTGATAGAGCGACTGGCCGCACAGCATGGCCCGCTCATGTTCCACCAATCGGGCGGCTGCTGCGACGGCAGCGCGCCGATGTGCTTTGCGCTGGGCGAATTCATGGTCGGCGACTCCGACGTGCTGCTGGGCGAAATCGCGGGCACGCCGTTCTACATGAGCCGCTCGCAGTTCGCCTATTGGGAGCACACGCACCTCATCATCGATGCGGTGCGCGGCAACGGCGGCATGTTTTCGCTGGAGCGGCCCACCGGGCTGCGTTTCCTGACCCGCTCGCGCCTGTACAGCGACGCCGAGTGGGAAGTGGTCAGCGCGCTCGGCCCACCCCGCTGACGGTTGCCGCTGCTGCCGGCGACAGCGCGTCGGGGGCAACCCGGGCCGCCCTCAAATGCCGGTAGATGGTGTTGCGCGAAACGCCCAGCGCGCGCGCCGCCGCTGACACATTGCCGCCGTGCGCTGCGAGCGCCTGCTCCAGCGCCGCAGCCGTGGTATCACCCAGGCGGGACACCGCGGCAGGGGGACTCGAAACGCCCGGGCGGGGCGGCGAGGCTTGCGCCGCAGCCCCCGTCGTGTCCCACAGGCGATCCGGGTTTGGGTGCAGTGCGCCAGCCGCGCCGGCAGGGCCCGCCATACCGTCCGCATGCGCCAGCCACTGGTCGCAATCTTCCAGAAAATCTTCCGGCAAGTGCGTGCGCTGGATCATGCCCCCGTCAGAGCGCGCCATCAGCGCGGCCGTGCGCAGCACGCTGCTGAGCTGGCGCAGGTTGCCGGGCCAGGCATGCGCAGCGAACAGCGCCATGGCTTCGGGCGCCACGCGCGGCACGGCACCGCTCGCGGGGACCGGTGGGGTTTCGGCCTGGGCGCGCAGGATGCGCTCGACGATCACGGCCAGGTCGGTTCGCTCGCGCAGCGCAGGCAGGCGCACGACCAGGCCATTGAGCCGGTAGTAGAGGTCATCGCGGAACGTGCCCTGCGCCATCATTTCGCGCAGATTGCGGTGGGTGGCGCAGACCACGGCCACATCGACCGCCACCTGTTTCGCCGCACCCAGAGGCGACACGCTGCGCTCCTGCAAAACGCGCAGCAAACGGGCCTGCATCGACAGCGGCATGTCGCCGATCTCGTCCAGGAACAGCGTGCCGCCATGGGCCTGCACGACTTTACCGACACTGCCCTTGCGCCGCGCGCCGGTGAAGGCGCCTTCGTCGTAGCCGAAAAGCTCGGACTCGATCAGCGACTCGGGGATCGACGCGCAATTGACGGCGACGAATGGCCCACGCTGGCGCGGCCCGTCCTGGTGGATGGCACGGGCCAGCAACTCCTTGCCGGTGCCGGTTTCGCCCAGGATCAGCGTGGACACATCGCTGCCCAGCAGCCGCGTCACGCGGTCGATGACCTGGGCGAGCTGTGCGTCGCCCGTGTCCAGATAGCGCAAGCTGGACAGCCGGGCTGGCATGGCCGGGCGCTGGCGCACGGGTCGGCCCATTGCGCCACTGCCCTGCCCCATTGCATCCGTCGAGCCTGACTCCAACCCTGGATGGTTTTTGGTATGTGCCGATTCAGCAAGGCCGGTCGATTCCTCCGGCTCGCTCCGTTCAATCACGTCGGCCATCGGCAGCAACGTGCCTGATCGTGGCCGAAACTCCACCTGCGCCTGTACCGTCACGCCACCCGGCAACTGCAGCCGCAGCAACTCCGGAACCGCCTGTCGCGCATGGGCCAGCAGCGCGCTCATCGAGAAGCCGAACAGCGAGGGAAACGTGTGCGCCTGCAGAGCGTTGACCGACAACCCCAGCTGAAACTGGCCGCTGCGGTTGGCCGCGAGAAATCGCCCCTCCGGGGTGAACGCGGCCAACCCTTCCACCAGCGTGCCCAGAAATTCCGGCCGGGCATGAAAGCGCAACCGCACCGCGTCTTCGAAGACTTTGCCGAAGAGGTGGTTCTCCACCATCTTGGCCGACATGCGCACCAGAGCGAGGGTGTGAGCGCTCTGGCTGCGGTGGTCGCCGCTCACGTCGAGCGCGCCGATCACGCGGCCGTGCGGGTCCAGGATGGGGGCGCACGAACACGTCAAAAAATGGTTGGCCTGCAGAAAGTGTTCGCTGCCGTTGACCTGCAGGGCCTCGCCCAGCGCCAGCGCTGTGCCGATGGCGTTGGTGCCCTTGCTGCGCTCCGACCACGCCGCGCCAGGGCGCAGGGCGACGCGGCTTGCCCGGTCCAGGAACTCGTCGTCGCCCAGCGCGTGCAGCACCACGCCTTGCGCGTCGGTCAGCAGCACCATGCTCTGCGTGCCGGCGATCTGGGCCGACAGCGTTTCCATCACGGGGCGCGCGTGGGCAAAGAGGGCTTCGTTGCGGGCCACCATCCAGGCCAGGGCTTCGGCATCTACCGGCTGCAGGTCGGCCGCTTCGGTCCGCCGCAGACCGAAGGCGGTGGAGCGCTCATGGGCCTGCGCGATCTGCTGGGCCACGGAGGCGGCCAACTCGCCCGGCATCGGGCCGGGCGCACCGAGGAATGCGTTCGTCTGCATGCTGTCTCCTTGGGGCTCAGTCGTCGCCCGGCGCGCTGGCGCTGCCGGGGTGCTTGCGGCTGGCACCTTAGCACCATCGGCAGCCGCCGTCGCTCCCAAAACCCTGGTGGCACACCGGACGGCCGGCCGCTGCGCCCACAAGTACAGCCCAGCACGGCCCTGCCAGCTTCAATCGCTAAATCGCGGAAGCAGACTCAAGCCGACCCGAGGGGCAGCGCACCCAGTGCGTGAGCCACGGCGCCGAGCGCCGATCCCACTTCTTGCTCGACCTTGAGCGACAGCAGCGGATCGGCCCGCGTGCGCCCCCAATTGACGGCCGCCACCGGCTTGCCCGCGTCCACCGCCATCTGAACGAATCGAAAGCCCGAATACACCATGAGCGAAGAGCCGGCAACGAGCATGGCATCGGCTCGCAGCAACGCGTCGCGCGCGGCCTGCACCCGCTCGCGCGGCACGCTTTCTCCGAAGAAGACCACGTCGGGCTTGAGCACACCGGTACCGCAGCGTGGGCACGGCGGCACATCGAACGCGCTGAAATCCTGCATTTCCAAGTCTGCATCGCCGTCGGGCGCGGCCTGGGCGTGCAGCGCGGCCCAATCGGGGTTGCGGCGCAGCAGCTCTGCCTGCAACTCAGCGCGTGGCATGCGGGCTTCGCAGCCCATGCAGCGCACCGTGTCGACACGGCCGTGCAGGTCGATGGTCTGCAGGCTTCCCGCCGCGTCGTGCAGGCCATCCACGTTCTGCGTGAGCAGCATCTCTACCCGGCCGGCGGCCTCCAGGGCCGCCAGCGCGTGGTGTGCGGCTGCCGGCTGCGCGCGACCCATCACGCGCCAGCCGATGAAACTGCGGGCCCAGTAGCGTTGCCGCGTCGCGACGTCGCCCATGAATGCCTGAAAGGTGAGCGGCGGCGGGCGTTTCCAGTCGCCATTGCCATCGCGATAGTCCGGTATGCCCGCCGCGGTGCTGCAGCCGGCGCCGGTCAGCACGAACACCCGGGGGTGCGCGGCCATGAACTCCGCCAGCGCATGAAGCCCGTCCGCAGAAGCCGCCGGCACGGCTCCGCCGGCAGGTGCTGCAGGGAGGGCATGCGCCACCAGCAAAGGCGCGGATGGCGCAGGTATTGCGCCGGGCTCTGTGGGTGGGGTCAGGGACATTCAGGCCTTCGGTTCAGGGCGCGTTCACATCGCTGGCGCGATGCTTTCCGCGTAGTCGTACAAGGCGCCCAGGATCTCCTCGCCCCGCTCATCGGCCTCGGCACCCAATTGGTCCAGCCGCGCGAAAAGCTCGTCGAAGGTGAGTGCGCCGCCCGCGCCTTCCATCAGGCAGGCGACGCGGTGGTTCTCCCAGCGCTCCTGGTCTGCGGCATCCAGCGTGTGCGGGAAATTGCGCGCCCGGTACCGCCACACCAGCTCTTCGAGCCGCTCGTCGTCGAAACCGGTCTTGGCCATGGCCAGTTCTTCAGGCCGCAAGGTGCGCAGGCGGTTCAGGCGCCGCCGGTCTTCGTTGCCGACGAAGCCGCCGTACAGGTCCTGATCCACATCGGGCGCGGCTTCCTGCGGGCGGGTGAACACACTGGTCCAGATGGCGCTCATGTCGGGCAGGTCGCGCGCCACTTCGGCGTGGCCGGCAGCCCGGTCCAGGTCGATGGCCCAGCGCTCGGCCATCTGCGCAGTCAGGGTGTTGACGTTGCCCACCACCATGGGCGACTTGTTCAGGTGCACGGTCTTGATCGGCAGGCGCGACACCCCTTCGGGCAGCGCATCGGCCCGGCTGAACAGGCGCTCGCGGATCGCGTCGGCACCCAGCAGGGCCAACTCGGACGGGTCGTGAGCCAGTTCCCAGGCGATCAGTTCGTTCTTGTTGGTCGGGTGGCTGGCCAACGGCCACATGACGGCCACGCAGCCACGCTCAGCGGAAAACATGCCCGAGATGTGCAGAAACGGCCGCGCCGTCTCGGCCGTGGCGGGCAAGCGCAGTTCGGCGGCAACGCGGTCTTTCTTGTGCAGCCCGAGTGCGAATTCGAACAGCTTGGGCTGGCGATCGCGGATCAGGCGCGCCAGCGCGATGGTGGCGCGCACGTCGGACAGCGCATCGTGCGCCGCCTCGTGCACCAGGCCATTGGCTTTGGACAAATGCTCCAGCTTGAAGCTGGGCGAGCCATCTTCCTTTTTCGGCCAGACGATACCGTCGGGCCGCAGGGCGTAGCACATGCGCACCACGTCGAGCAGGTCCCAGCGGCCGCATTGGTTCTGCCATTCGCGCGCATACGGGTCCATCAGGTTGCGCCAGAACATGAAGCGCGTGATCTCATCGTCGAAGCGGATGGTGTTGTAACCCACACCGATGGTGCCGGGCAGTGCCAGTTCGGCTTCAATGCGGGCGGCGAACTCATGCTCCGGCAGGCCACGTTCCAGCGCCAGTTGCGGTGTGATGCCCGTGATCAGGCACGACTCGGGGTCGGGCAGATAGTCGGGCGCAGGCCGGCAATAGACCATCAGCGGCTCGCCGATTTCGTTCAGTTGCGCGTCGGTGCGAATGCCGGCAAATTGCGCCGGGCGGTCGCGGCGCGTGTTCGCGCCAAAGGTTTCGTAGTCGTGCCAGAGAAAGGTATGCATGAAATCGTGCAGCCGGTAACACCGAAGCCCGCAAGTATGCCGGGGCGCGGGACAATAAGGCATGCACCGACGCCTTGCCCCCTCATCCCCCCCTCATCTTCATCCCCACCGCCGGCGCGCCACTGTCTCCGCGGCCTGGCTGGCACCTCTGGTGGCCGCGCTGGCCCTGGCAGGCTGCGCTTCCGAGCCTCGCGCCCAGGCGCCGCAAGCGCTGCCGGCAGCCCCGCCAGCCGCGATGCCTGCGCCACAAACGCCACAGGTTCCCGTGGTTCCCGCCATGCCTGCAGAGCCGGTAGCGCCCTCCACCGCTGTGCCGCCCACGCCAGAAGAGGCGGCGGCTGCCGAGCAGGCAGGCTTCACCGCCTGGATTGCAGCATTCACCCAGGAAGCCTTGGCCGCCGGCATTCGCCCTGAAACCGTGCAGGCTGCGTTGGCCGGTGCCCAGTTGCAGCAGCGCGTGATCGAACTGGACCGCGCGCAACCCGAGTTCACCCGCACGCCATGGGCCTACCTGGACAGTGCGGTCTCCGCCCAGCGCATCGCTCAAGGCCAGGCCAAGCTGACCGAGTACGCAGCACCTCTGCAAGCCGCAGCCGGGCGGTACGGCGTGCCGGCCTCGATCGTCACGGCCATCTGGGGCATGGAAAGCAACTTCGGCAGCAACTTCGGCACCTTCCGTGCAGTCGATGCGCTGGCCACCCTGGGTTTCGAAGGCCGCCGGTCCCAATGGGCGCGCAATGAACTCATGGCTGCGCTGCGCATCCTCGACCAGGGGGACATCGCCGCCGACCGAATGATCGGCTCTTGGGCCGGTGCCATGGGGCACACGCAGTTCCTGCCATCGGTGTTCCTGGCCTATGCCGTCGATGCCGACGGCGATGGCCGCCGCGACATATGGGGAAGCATTCCCGACGTTGCATCGTCCACCGCCAACTACCTCGCCAACTCCGGCTGGCGCACAGGACAGGCTTGGGGCGTCGAAGTGCAACTGCCCGCCGGCTTCGACCATGCCCGCGCCGAAACCACGATCCGCCAATCCACGGCCCAGTGGGCCAGCGAAGGCGTCGTGGCCATCGACCGCCAGCCACTGCCAGACCTCGGCTCGGCCTCGGTCATAGCCCCAGCGGGTGCACGCGGGCCGGCCTTCCTGGTGGGCGACAACTTCCGCAGCATCCTGCGCTACAACAATTCGGTGAATTACGCGCTCGCCGTGGGGCTGCTGGCGCGGCAGATCGAAGGTGGAACCGGCGTGGCGGCCGCCTGGCCGCGAGACCTGCAGCCACTGTCGCGCAGCCAGGTGAAAGACCTGCAAACCGCGCTGAATGCGCGCGGCTTTTCCACCGGCACACCAGACGGTGTGATGGGCCCCGCCACGCGGGCTGGCCTGCGCCAGTACCAGCAGAGCATCGGTGCCGTGGCCGATGGCTATCCGACCCTGGAGCTGCTGCAGCGCCTGACAGCTCCGTGATGGGCGTTGCCCACGGCACCGAGGCTCGGTTGCGGTTGCCTCGACTGTGAGCATTCCGCTCTCGCCATAAAAAAGCCCGCGATGAACGCGGGCTTTTTTGCGGGAAGTCCAGGCCACCGACTGCGGTGGCCGCCGCTGGTCAGTCGGCCGTGGCCTCTTCCGGCTCGGCGGGTTCCGACTTCGCGGAACGCTCTCTTTTCGGCAACGGCTGAATGTCGAGCAACACGTCGGGCGTTTCCACCCCTTTGTCGTCCGTCTTGACTTCGATGTCCACCGTGAGGCGGCCCCCTTCGGTCAGGCGTCCGAACAGCAGCTCGTCAGCCAGCGCACGGCGAATCGTGTCCTGAATCAGGCGCTGCATCGGGCGTGCACCCATGAGCGGATCGAACCCCTTCTTGGCCAGGTGCTTGCGCAGGGTGTCGGTGAAAGTCACCTCCACCTTTTTCTCGGCCAGCTGGGTTTCGAGCTGCAGCAGGAACTTGTCCACCACGCGGAGGATGATCTGCTCATCCAGCGCCTTGAAGTTCACGATGGCATCCAGCCGGTTGCGGAACTCTGGCGTGAACAGGCGCTTGATGTCGCCCATTTCGTCGCCCGCCTGCCGCGGATTCGTGAACCCGATGGTGGCCTTGTTCATGGTCTCGGCACCCGCGTTCGTCGTCATGATGATGATGACGTTGCGGAAGTCGGCTTTGCGCCCGTTGTTGTCGGTCAGCGTGCCGTGGTCCATCACCTGAAGCAGCACGTTGAAGATGTCCGGGTGCGCCTTCTCGATTTCATCCAGCAGCAGCACGGAGTGCGGTTTCTTCGTGACGGCTTCGGTCAGCAGGCCGCCCTGGTCGAACCCCACATAGCCAGGAGGCGCACCGATCAGGCGGCTCACCGCATGGCGCTCCATGTACTCGGACATGTCGAAGCGGATCAGCTCGATGCCCATGATGTAGGCCAGCTGCTTCGCCGCTTCGGTCTTGCCGACGCCAGTGGGGCCGCTGAACAGGAACGAGCCAATCGGCTTGTCGCCCTTGCCCAGGCCGGAGCGCGCCATCTTCACGGCGGAGGCAAGCACCTCCAGCGCCTTGTCCTGGCCGAATACCACGCTCTTCAGGTCGCGTTCGATGGTCTGCAGCTTGCTGCGGTCGTCGTTGGAAACGTTCGCGGGCGGAATGCGCGCGATCTTCGCCACGATTTCCTCGATCTCGGCCTTGCCGATGGTCTTCTTGCGCTTGCTGGCGACCTGGATGCGCTGGGCTGCACCGGCCTCGTCGATCACGTCGATGGCCTTGTCGGGCAGATGGCGGTCGTTGATGTACTTGGCCGACAGCTCGGCCGCAGCCTGCAGCGCCGCCGCAGCGTACTTCACGCTGTGATGTTCCTCGAAGCGCGACTTCAGGCCCTTCAGGATGTCTACCGTTTCCTGCACGGTCGGCTCCACCACGTCCACCTTCTGGAAGCGCCGCGAAAGCGCCGCGTCTTTCTCGAAGATGCCGCGGTATTCGGTGAACGTGGTCGCGCCGATGCACTTGAGCTGGCCGCTGGAGAGCGCCGGCTTGAGCAGATTGGACGCGTCCAACGTGCCGCCCGAGGCGGCGCCAGCGCCGATCAGCGTGTGGATTTCGTCGATGAACAGCACGGCGTTGGGCTTGTCCTTGAGCGACTTGAGCACACCCTTCAGGCGTTGCTCGAAATCGCCGCGGTACTTGGTGCCTGCCAGCAGCGCTCCCATGTCGAGCGAATACACCACGGCCTCGGCCAGGATTTCCGGCACATCGTTCTGCGTGATGCGCCACGCCAGGCCCTCGGCGATGGCCGTCTTGCCCACGCCAGCCTCACCCACCAGAAGCGGGTTGTTCTTGCGGCGGCGGCACAGTATCTGGATCGTGCGCTCCACCTCGTAGTGGCGCCCGATCAGCGGATCGATCTTGCCGTCCTTGGCCGCCTGGTTGAGGTTTTGCGTGTACTGCTCGAGCGGCGAAGCCTTTTCGTTGCGCTCGCCACCGCCGCCCTCTTCGCCCTCGGCCTGGTTCTCAGGCTTGGCGGGCTCCGGCGGTTCGCCTTTCTTGATGCCGTGGGCAATGAAATTAACCACGTCCAGCCGCGTCACGCCCTGCTGGTGCAGGTAGTACACGGCGTGCGAATCCTTCTCGCCGAAGATCGCCACCAGCACGTTTGCGCCGGTGACTTCCTTCTTGCCGTTGCCGGTGGATTGCACGTGCATGATGGCGCGCTGGATCACGCGCTGGAAACCCAGCGTGGGCTGCGTATCCACCTCGTCCGTGCCGGCGACCTGGGGCGTGTTGTCTTTGATGAAGTTGGCCAGCGATGAACGCAGATCATCGATATTGGCCGAGCATGCGCGCAGCACTTCGGCTGCGCTGGGGTTATCAAGCAATGCAAGCAGCAGATGCTCCACGGTAATGAACTCGTGGCGCTGCTGGCGGGCCTCGACAAAGGCCATGTGCAAGCTGACTTCCAGTTCCTGGGCAATCATGTGAACTCCTTTGTGCTTGCGTGGAAGGGATTACTGTAGATCGGGACCAAAGGCCGTTTATTCAACAGGCTCACTGAGGCATTGCAGCGGATGCCCCGCTTTGTGGGCTGCCTCGCGGACCTGCTCCACCTTGGTCGCTGCGACATCGCGGGAATACACCCCACATACGCCTTTGCCGTCCAAATGGATTTTCAGCATGATCTGCGTGGCGGCTTCCCGGTCTTTGCTGAAGAATTCCTGCAGCACGACGATGACGAATTCCATCGGCGTGAAGTCATCGTTGAGCATGACCACCTGAAACATTTGTGGCGGCTGGGTCTTTTGTGTGCGCCGTTCAAGCACGACCGAACCGCCGTCGTCCCGCGCTGGCGTCCTGGTGGGCGGAGCGGGAACAGGGGAAGGTGGTTTAGTTGCCATGGATTTCATTCTAGCGAGCCACGGCGATCGACGCAGCCTCTCCCATGTAGTGATCACCCAACGGTGTTTCAAGCCTTCAGCCCGCGTCATAGACGACGTTGACGGAACCGGTGCCGGCCTGCGCGCTCCACGCGGCCAACGCCGCATCGGACGGGAAGAAGCGGCTGCCCTCACCCAGCTGCAATTCAGCCGTCGCCTGGCCCTGCCCGGCCTTGCAGCGCACCCCCATCCGCACGCGAAGGCCATGCACCAGCACCTCGCCCTGCTCGGTCTCCTGCCGGCGAGGCGGAAATTCGCGCACCAGCCGTTGCACATCGGGGGCGGTGTCGCCGATGGCCACCTGAAGATAACGGCCGAACTTGGCCCGTGCCCCCGCCAGATCCCATACCTGCTGGACCTTGACCCGCAGCCCCCCGCTGAAATGGTCGAGCTGAAGGCGCCCGCTCATGACAACGAACTCATCGTCCTTGAGCATGTCGCGGTGCGCATTGACCACGTTTTCGTCGGCCGAGGCCTCGATGGTGGCGGACTTGTCGTCCAGCTTGAACAGCGCGAGCCGCCCCCGCTGGCCGTTGATCACCCGGAAGTCGCTGATGATGCCGGCCAGAATCTGCGGCTCTCGGCTGTCGAGCAGTTCGTCGATCTGGGTGCGCACGAAGCGGCGGACCTCGCTGGCGACCTCATCGAACAGGTGGCCCGACAGGTAGAAACCCACCGCGGTCTTTTCCATCGTGAGGCGCTCTTTCACGCCCCAGGGGGTCATTTCCACCAGCTCCGGCTCTTGCGTGCTGGAGCCATGGACGTCTTCGCCCATCATGTCGAACAGGCCGCCTTGGTTGGCATTGGCCAGCGTGGCGTTGGCGAAATCGAAAGCCCGGTCGATCGATGCGGCGAGCGACGCCCGGTTCATGTTCATGGCGTCGAAGGCGCCCGCCTTGATGAGCGCCTCCAGCGTGCGCTTGTTCAAACGAGTGCGGTCCACGCGCACGCAGAAATCGAAAAGGCTCGTGAACGGCCCCTTCGTATCGCCGCGTGGCCCGGCGCCCCGCCCTTCCCGGGCCGCAATGATGGCTTCGATGGCTTGCTGCCCCGTCCCCTTGATGGCGCCCAGGCCGTAACGGATGACCTTGTCGGTGACCGGCTCGAAGCGGTACATCCCGCGATTCACGTCCGGCGGCTCGAACGACAGGCCGAAATTCTTGATGGCGTCCTCGAACAGCACCTTGAGCTTGTCGGTGTCGTCCATTTCCACCGTCATGTTGGCGCAGAAGAACTCGGCCGTGTAGTGCACCTTGAGCCAGCCGGTCTGGTAGGCCAGCAGTGAGTAAGCGGCGGCGTGCGACTTGTTGAAGCCATACCCCGCAAACTTCTCCATCAGGTCGAACACCTCGTCGGCCTTTTCCTGGCTGATGTTCTGCTTGGCGGCACCCGCACGGAAGATCTCGCGGTGCTCGGCCATTTCCTCGGCCTTCTTCTTGCCCATGGCCCGGCGCAGCATGTCGGCACCGCCCAGCGAGTAGCCTCCCAGCACCTGGGCGGTCTGCATCACCTGCTCCTGGTACACCATGATCCCGTAGGTTTCCGACAACACCTTCTCGACCAGCGGATGCGGGTACTCCACCACTTCCTTGCCGTGCTTGCGGTTCACGAAGCTGGGGATCAGGTCCATCGGGCCTGGCCGGTACAGAGCATTCAGGGCGATCAGGTCTTCCAGGCGGCTCGGCCGGGCTTCCTTGAGCATGCCCTGCATGCCGCGGCTTTCAAACTGGAACACGGCCTCGGTCTTGCCGTCGGAAAACAGCTGGTAGGTACGCGAATCGTCCAGCGGGATGTTCTCGAACGTGAAGTTCTCCTGACCTTTATGGCGCTTGACGATGAAGTCCTTGGCGATCTCCAAAATGGTCAGCGTGGCCAGACCTAAGAAGTCAAACTTCACGAGCCCGATGGCCTCCACATCGTCCTTGTCGTACTGGCTCACTGCCGAGTCGCTTCCCGGCTGCTGGTACAGCGGGCAGAAGTCGGTCAGCTTGCCCGGTGCGATCAGCACGCCCCCGGCGTGCATGCCGATGTTGCGGGTCATGCCCTCCAGTTTCTGCGCCATCTCGATGATGGTCTTGACGTCCTCTTCCTTTTGCACCCGCTCGGCCAGCAAGGGCTCCAACTCCAGCGCGTAGTTGTTCTTGTCGCCCTCCTTTTTCGGGTTGGGCGGGTACTGCAGCGTGTACGACATGCCCGGCTTGCCCGGCACGAGCTTGGAAATTCCGTCGCAGAACGTGTAGCTCATGTCCATGACGCGGCCCACGTCGCGGATCGCCGCTTTCGCGGCCATGGTTCCGAACGTGGCGATCTGGCTCACGGCATCCTTGCCGTATTTGTCCTTCACGTAGTCAATCACGCGGTCACGGTTGGACTGGCAAAAGTCGATGTCGAAGTCGGGCATCGAGACCCGTTCCGGGTTCAGGAACCGCTCGAACAGCAGGTTGTACTGCAGTGGGTCCAGGTCGGTGATCTTGAGCGCGTAAGCCACCAGCGAGCCGGCGCCGGACCCTCGGCCCGGCCCCACCGGACACCCATTGTTCTTGGCCCACTGAATGAAGTCGCCCACGATGAGGAAGTAGCCGGGAAACCCCATCTTCAGGATGGTGTTGATCTCGAACTCCAGCCGCTCCAGGTAGCGAGGTCGCTGATTGTCGCGCTCGGCTTCCTTCGGGTACAGGTGTGCGAGCCGTTCTTCCAACCCCTCCAGCGAAGCCACGCGGAAGTACTCGTCGATGGGCATGCCGCCCGGCGTGGGGAAGTCCGGCAACTGTGGCTTGCCCAGCACCAGGGTGAGGTTGCAGCGCTTGGCGATTTCCAGCGTGTTGGCGATGGCAGAGGGCACATCCGCGAACAGCGCCTCCATCTGGGCGCTCGACTTGAAATACTGCTCACGCGTGAACTTGCGCACGCGGCGCTGATTGCCAAGGATTTCGCCCTCGGAAATGCACACGCGCGCCTCATGGGCTTCGTAGTCATCGGCGGTGGCGAACTGCACGGGGTGGGTCGCCACCACCGGCAGGTTCAACCGCGCCGCCAGTTGCACGGCGGAGACCACATGCGCTTCATCGTCGGCCCGGCCCGCACGCTGGATTTCCAGATAGAAACGGTGCGGAAAAATCCCCGCCAGGCGCAAGGCCAGGCGCGCGGCCCCGGCATCGTCGCCCTTGATGATCGCCTGGCCCACCGGGCCGGCCTGCGCACCTGCCAGGGCAATGAGGCCCTCGCCCAGCTCTTCCAGCCAGGCCCAGGTGCACAGGGGCTGGTTTTTCACCACGCCGCGGGTCCAAGCCCGTGCGAGCAGTTCTGACAGGTTCAGGTAGCCCTGCTTGCCCTGCACCAAGAGGATGATGCGGGACGGCGGGTTACCGGGCTCTTCGGGCTCGACGAACACTTCGGCCCCGAGCACGGGCTTCACGCCCTTGCCGCGGGTTTCCTTGTAAAACTTGATGGCGCCGAAAAGGTTGTTGAGGTCGGTGATCGCCAGGGCGGGCTGGCCATCTTTGGCGGCCGCCTTGGCCACCTCATCGATGCGATTGGTGCCGTCGACGACGGAAAATTCGGTGTGCAGGCGCAAATGAACAAACATGACGGGTATTGTAGGAACGCTAGCCTCATGGTCCCGCGCCAGAGCCCCGGGGTTTCGTTCAGGCCGCCAGCCGGCTCGCCGGTACAATCCGGCTCCTGCCCGATCGCCGCGCGAGCCCCTGTGGCCCAGGCGGCTTGTCGATCGGAAGCGGGAACCAGATGCCCTTCTATTGCCTGAAAGCTGCCTCCATGCCGCGTTTTCCCCTGCCCCTGTTGTCCGTCCTGCTGGCCGCCGGCCTGATGGCGGGCTGCTCCAGCACCCCCGAAGACAAGACCGCCGGCTGGAGCCCCAATCGCATTTATTCCGAAGCCCGCGACGAGCTCAACAGCGGCGGCTTCGACAAGGCCGTGCCACTGCTGGAAAAGCTGGAAGGCCGTGCCGCTGGCACGCCTTTGGCCCAGCAGGCGCAACTGGAAAAAGCCTACGCCCAGTACAAGGCCGGTGAAAAAGCCCAGGCCATCGCCACGCTGGACCGCTTCATGAAGCTGCACCCCGCCAGCCCGGCCTACGACTATGCGCTGTACCTGAAGGGCCTGGTCAACTTCAATGACAACCTGGGCCTGTTCTCGTGGCTATCGCGGCAGGACCTTTCCGAGCGCGACCAGAAGGCCGCCAAGGATTCTTTCGAATCTTTCCGTGAACTGACCACGCGGTTTCCCGATTCGCGCTACGCCCAGGATTCGCGCCAGCGCATGACGTATATCGTCAACTCCCTGGCGCAGTACGAAGTGCACGTGGCCCGCTACTACTACGAGCGCGGCGCCTATGTGGCTGCCATCAGCCGCGCGCAGATCGCCCTGGCCGACTACAAGGAAGTGCCTGCGCTCGAAGAAGCCCTGTACATCCTCGTCAAGTCTTATGACGCACTGGGCATGACCCAGCTGCGAGACGATGCGCAGCGCGTCATGGCCAGTTCTTACCCGCAGAGCGAACTGAACCGCGAAGGCCTCAAGGCCAAGGCGGAACCGTGGTGGAAGGTGTGGTGAGCGCGCGCAGCGCCGCCTCGAATTCCTGCGCCGTCTGAAGGCGCCGCATCGGGGGTAGCGCCGCCAGCAGGCGCTTGCCATAGCCCATATCGACCAGCCGGGTGTCAGCGACTACCAGCACGCCCCTGTCGGTCTCGCTGCGAATCAACCGCCCGGCCCCCTGCTTGAGGGCAATCGCCGCCTCGGGCAGCGAAAAATAGCGAAAAGCACTGCGCTTGGCCTGCTCCAACCGCTGCGAGCGCGCCTCGACCAAGGGGTCGCTCGGGGGAGGGAAAGGCAGCTTGTCAATCACGACCAGTTGCAGCGCTTCGCCTGGCACGTCGAACCCTTCCCAGAACGTGGCGGACGCCACCAGCACGCAACCCGCGCGCCCCTCCGAGGCACCTTCTCGAAACCGCTCCATCAAGCGCCGCTTGGGCCATTGGCCCTGCACCAGCACCTCGATGGCAGGCTCTGCAGCAAACCGGGCCTGGAGCGCTTCGCCGATGCTCCGCAGGGCCTTGAGGGTGGTGGTCAGCACCAGGGTGCGCCCGCCCAGCACCTGGGCCGCCTCGCCAACCCAGGCGGCCAACGCCGCGCTGTGGGCCGGGTCGGCAGGTTTCGGCAACTCCCGGGGCACGTAAAACGCCGCTTGCGACGAATAGTCGAAAGGACTGTCCACCTTCAGCACGCGAGCCTCCTGCAGACCGCAAGGCTCGGTGAACCAGCGCAAGGTGGCGTCGTCTCCCAGCGTGGCCGAAGTGAAGATCCAGGAGCGGGGCTTGCCCTGCGGCGGCCTTTCTTGCTCAGGTTCATCCCAGGCCGATGCGTTGGCGTCTGCCTCGGCATTCGCATCCACATCGAAGCCTGATTCCGCCCCGTCAGCGGATTGGCCTGTGGGCAAGTGCCACAAGGAACGCATGGGCCCCGCGATGTCGAGCGGGGCCTCTACCAACCGCAAGGCTCCCGCCACGTCCACCCACCGCACGGCATCTGGGCCACAAGGCTGCGAAAACCCGTCCATGCGCTCCATGAGCTGCACAGCGCGCCCGTGCAGGCGCACGAAATCCGGGGCGATCTCGCTGACCGAATCCAGGGCGGCCAAGGCATTGCGGCAGGCGCCCACCACCTGGAGCATGGCGGCATGCCAATCGCCTGGGTCGACCCCGTCAGGCACTTCGCCCGTCCAGCGCAGCCGGGCGCCCGCGGCGGCACGGCCAACCGTCAGCCGCAGATCGCGCGCGGCGCGGTCCAGCGCCGCAGCCACCGCCAGCCAATCGACGAGACCCCGGGCGAACTGCAACCCGGCCGCCATCACATCGCGTGAAAAATCCAGCAGCTGCGCAGTGGACGCCTGCCGTCCCATGAACTGCACGCCCGTTTCATTCAACTGGTGCGCTTCGTCGAAGATGACGACGCGCACCGTGGGCAACAACTCGGCCATGCCGGAATCGCGAATGGCGCGGTCGGCGAAAAAGAGATGGTGGTTGATCACCACGACATCGGCTGCCAGTGCCTCGCGACGGGCGCGATGCACGTGGCAGGCCCGAAACCGCGGGCACGGCGAGCCCAGGCAGTTCTCGCGCGTGGAGGTCACCAGCGGGATGACGGGCGAGCGCTCGTCCAGCCCCGGCAGCTCGGCCAGATCGCCGCTCACCGTGCTTTGCGACCAGGTTTCCACACGGGCGAGCACGCGGGCCACGGAGGCATCGTGCGCCGCACCGTCCTGCCGTGCCAGTTCCATGCGGTGCAGGCAGAGATAACTGGCTCGGCCCTTCAGCAAAGCCGTTCGGACAGGCAGTGCGAAGGCATCCACCAGTCGCGGCAGGTCGCGCGCAAACAATTGGTCCTGCAGGGCCTTGGTGGCCGTGGACACCAGCACCCGCTCGCCGCTGAGCAGCGCCGGAACCAGATAGGAAAACGTCTTGCCGACGCCCGTGCCGGCCTCCACCACCAGCGCGCCGCCCTGCTCGATGGTTTCCGCCACCGCCACGGCCATTTCGGTCTGGCCGGCGCGCGGCTTGAAGTGCTCGTGCGCCAGCGTCAGCACGCCCCCCTGGGCGAACGCAGCCTGCACGCTGTGCACCAGCGATTCAGTGCGAGGCAGGTCCATGCCGTTCAGGCCCTGCATCGCCAGGCACGCGGAACAGCCCACCCTGTGGGATTGCAGCATCGCGGAGAGAAAGAAGGGGAGGACAAGGAAAGAAGGCAGGACGCGCGTCGCATGGCAAAACCGCCAAAGGGCGCCCGATAATACGTGCTCACCCGCCCCTCCGTCCGGCCGGCGGTTCCCCGCCCCCACACCATCTCCGCCATGACCAAACCGTTTCGCCTCACTGCGTCAACTGGCATCCACAAAGGCGACCGCGAGTACCAGCAGGACCAGGTGGCGCTGATCGCCCATCCCCGCTACAACGGCTGCGTGCTGGGGGTGGTGGCGGACGGCATGGGGGGCCGCAGCGGCGGTCGCAAGGCCTCCGATCAGGTGATGCTCACAGCAAGGCAGTGGTTTGAGCGCTACTCGCCGGACAGCGACGACACGGCCGCCATGCTCAAGCACATGGTCGAAGAGGCCCACATCGTGATCCGGCTCACCGCCATTTCGGCCGAGCAGGAGCCGCACAGCACCGTGGCGGCGTTCATCATCAATCCGCGCGGCGACTGCCATTGGGCCCATGCGGGCGACTCGCGCATCTATCACTTCCAGGGGGCCCGGCTGGCCTTTCGCACCAGCGACCATTCCTACGTGCAGGCCCTGGTGGACCGCGGCGAAATCACCGAGGCCGAGGCCAACACCCACCCGCATTCCAACATCCTGGTGGGCTGCCTGGGCACCGAGAGCGACCCGCCGGTGACGCAGCACATGATCCCGCAACTGCTGCCGGGCGATGTGCTGCTGGCCTGCAGCGATGGGGTATGGCACTATTTTTCGCCCACCGAACTGGCGTCGGTGGTCGATTCGCTGTCACCGCGCGAGGCGACCGAATTCCTCATCGAGAAAGCGCGCTCGCGGGCACGCGGCGGTGGCGACAACCTGTCCCTTGCGATCGTCAAGATCGAAGCACTGGCCGAAGAAAAGAAGCCTGCCCGGCTGGTGCGCTGACTCCGCGCATTGCACGCGCAGTCTTTTGACGCAGCGGCGCGGGCCCCGCGGCAATCCGCTCAGGGCGTGGTGCTGGCTGGTGCCACGGTTGGCGCTGGTGGTGGCGGCGGCAATGCTGCTGCGGGCTTGCGGCCCTCTGCGGCAGCCTCGGCCTGGGCTCTGTCGTGCTTTTCCCGCCGTTCCTGAGCGGCCTTTTGCTTGGCTTCGTAACGGGCACGCGCCTCGGAAATGGCGGCCGGCTGACCTGCGGCCCGCTGTGCCTTGGCAGCGTCATGCGACTGCTCGCGGGAATGCTGCTGTGCCGCGCGCTGTTGCGCTTCATGCTCGCGCTCGGCACGGCCCTCTGCCTGCGACTGGGCACGCGAAGCCGCTTGCATGGGCGCAGGGCGCTCTCCCCCTTCGATCTTTTCGCGCTGCTCCTGCTGCTTTTGCTCGATGGACTGTTTGCGCAGGTCGGCTTTTTCGCGCCGACCCGCGTCATTGATCGCGATCTCGCGCTGCCGCAGCGCGGTCTCCTGGTCACGCACCTGGGCCCGCACTTCGGCCAGGCAGGCCTCCACGGCAAAGCGCTGGTAGCAAACGCCCTCTTCCTTCGTGCGGCGGGCCTGCAGCGCACGCCGGTCGCGTTGGATCTGGTCGAGTTCCGCACGCCGCTCGGCCTGCGCCGCATCGGCCGAAGAACGGGCAGCGTCCAGCGGGGCCTGAGCGGTAGCCAGCGACGAGACGAGCGCCACCGCAGCGGCGATGAAAAGGCGATGGAAAGATGGCATGGTGAAAGATGAGGGGTCAGGTCAGCCCGGTGTCGACGGTTCGCCGCTCCAGGGCCAGGAATTCCTTGGATTGCATTTCGTTCAGCCGGGACACGGTACGGGGAAACTCGTGCGCCAGCGGGCCTTCGGTGTAGAGCTCCTCGGGGGGCACGGCTGCCGAGAGTATGAGCTTCACGCGCCGGTCATACAACACGTCCACCAGCCAGGTGAACCGCCGGGCCGGGGACGCCATCGCCACGGGCATGTATGGCACGTCCGACAGCAGCACCGTATGGAACTGCGTGGCGATTTCCAGGTAGTCGTTCTGCGAGCGCGGGCCGCCGCACAGCACGCTGAAATCGAACCACACCACGCCGCCGGCCTTGCGGCGCGCGCGGATTTCACGGGCTTCGATGTGCAGCACGGGATCTTCGTCGCGCACCTCGGCCAACTGGTCGAACGTCTCGGACATTTCTGCGTCGGCCTGAGGACCGAGCGGTGTGTGGTACAGCCGCGCCGACTCCAGCGTGCGCCGGCGATAGTCGGTGCCGTTGTCCACATTGACGACCTGCATGCGCTGGTTCAGCAGTTCGATGGCCGGCAAGATGCGGTCGCGGTGCAGCCCGCCGGGGTACAACCCGTCAGGCTCGAAATTGGAGGTGGTCACGAAACCCACGCCGTTCTCGAACAGCGCCACCAGCAGGCGGTGCAGGATCATCGCGTCGGTGATGTCGGCCACATGGAACTCGTCGAAGCAGATGAGCTTGTAGCGCTTGGAGATGCGCTCGCCCAGCACGTCCAGCGGATTGACGGTGCCCTGCAGCCCCGCCAACTCCCGGTGCACCTCGCGCATGAATTCATGGAAGTGCAGCCGCACCTTGCGGCGAATGGGCACTGCGTTGAAAAAGCAATCCATCAGGAAGCTCTTGCCACGCCCCACCCCGCCGTACATGTAGACGCCACGGGGCACCTCAGGGCGGTTGATGAGTTTTTTCAAGGCGTTGGAACGGCGCTCCTTGTACAGCGCCCAATCGTCGGCACAGCGCTGCAGTGCCTCCACGGCGCGCAACTGGGCCGGATCGCTTTGGTAGCCCTTGCTGGCCAACTCCGCTTCATACGCCTGCTTCACATTCACACGCACACTCCAAACGCTATAAAAAAGATAGCTGCCTGCGCTAGTGTTTCAAGCGCCGGCAGCCATTTTTACTCAAAGTCCCGGAATCAGAAGTTCAGCGTGCGCTTGTCGACGGCCAGCGCCGCTTCCTTGGTGGCTTCGCTCAGGCTGGGGTGGGCATGGCAGATGCGCGCGATGTCTTCTGCACTGGCCTTGAACTCCATGGCCACCACCGCTTCTGCGATCAGTTCGCTGGCCATCGGGCCGACGATGTGCACGCCCAGGATTTCGTCCGTGGTCGCGTCGGCCAGGAACTTGACCATGCCAGTCGTGTCGCCCAGCGCCCGTGCGCGGCCGTTGGCCAGGAACGGGAACGTACCGGCCTTGTACTTCACGCCATCCGCCTTGAGCTGCTGCTCGGTGCGGCCGACCCATGCGATCTCGGGGTTCGTGTAGATCACCCAGGGGATGGTGTTGAAGTTCACGTGGCCGTGCTGGCCCGCGATGCGCTCGGCCACCGCCACGGCTTCTTCCTCGGCCTTGTGCGCGAGCATCGGGCCGCGCACCACGTCACCCACGGCCCACACGCCGGGCAGGTTGGTCTTGCAATCGGCATCGACCACGATCGCGCCGCGCTCGTCGAGCTGCAGGCCCACAGCTTCGCCATTGAGGCCGATGGTGTTGGGCACACGGCCGATCGAGACGATGAGCTTGTCCACTTCCAGCGACTGGGCTTCGCCCTTGGCGTTGGTGTAGGCGACGGTCACGCTCTTCTTGCCGGTCTGGATCTCGCCGATCTTCACGCCCAGTTCGATCTTGAGGTTCTGCTTGTCGAAAGCCTTCTTGGCTTCCTTGGCGATCTGCTCGTCGACCGCGCCGAGGAACGTGGGCAGGCCTTCCAGCACCGTCACTTCGGCACCGAGGCGGCGCCACACCGAGCCCATTTCCAGGCCGATCACGCCAGCGCCGATCAGGCCCAGCTTCTTGGGCGTCTCGCCGATGCGCAGTGCGCCGTCGTTGGAGAGGATGAACTCTTCGTCGAACGGCACGCCGGGCAGAGCGCGGGCGTTGGAGCCCGTGGCCAGGATGATCTGCTTGCCGGTGATGGACTCTTCGGCAGCGCCGGCCACGCGGATTTCATAGCCGCCGTCGGCCGCCTTGACGAACGAACCGCGGCCATGGAAGAACGTGACCTTGTTCTTCTTGAACAGGTACAGGATGCCGTCGTTGTTCTGCTTCACCACGCTGTCCTTGCGGGCGATCATCTTGGCCACGTCCATGCGGACGTCCTTGACTTCGATGCCATGGTCGGCGAAGTGGTGGTTGGCCTGGTCGAAATGCTCGGACGATTGCAGCAGCGCCTTGGAAGGAATGCAGCCCACGTTGGTGCAGGTGCCGCCGGGCGCGGGGCCGCCCTTGCCGTTCTTCCACTCGTCGATGCAGGCCACGTTGAAGCCCAGCTGCGCGGCGCGGATGGCAGCGATGTAGCCGCCGGGGCCGCCGCCGATCACGATCACGTCGAATTGTTTGCTCATGTCAATCTCACTCAATCGGTTGAAGAAAAACCCACCGGCGGGCACGGCCAACGGCCGGGCCACGCGGGTGGGTCATCCAGGGGGGATCAGATGTCGAACAGCAGGCGCGATGGGTCTTCCAGCGCTTCCTTCATGGCCACCAGGCCGAGCACAGCTTCACGGCCGTCGATGATGCGGTGGTCGTACGACATGGCCAGGTAGTTCATCGGACGGATGACGATCTGGCCGTTCTCCACCACGGCGCGGTCCTTGGTGGCGTGCACGCCCAGGATGGCCGACTGGGGCGGGTTGATGATGGGCGTGGACAGCATCGAGCCGAACGTGCCGCCATTGGAGATAGAGAACGTGCCGCCGGTCATCTCTTCGATGCCCAGCTTGCCGTCCTTGGCCTTCTGACCGAACTCGGCGATCTTCTTTTCGATGTCGGCGAACGTCATCTGGTCGGCATTGCGCAGGATCGGCACCACCAGGCCACGGGGCGAGCCCACGGCGATGCCGATGTCGAAGTAGCCGTGGTAGACGATGTCGTTGCCATCGACCGAAGCGTTCAGCACCGGATACTTCTTCAAGGCGTGCACGGCGGCCTTCACGAAGAAGCTCATGAAGCCGATCTTCACGCCGTGTTCCTTGGTGAACGCGTCCTGGAACTTCTTGCGCATGTCCATCACGGGGGCCATGTTCACTTCATTGAACGTGGTCAGGATCGCGTTGGTCGATTGCGATTGCAGCAGGCGCTCGGCCACGCGGGCACGCAGGCGGCTCATGGGCACGCGCTGCTCCGGACGGCCGCTCAGGTCTTCCTTGGCGGCCGGTGCAGCCACCTGGGGCAGCGCCTTCGTGGGCACGCCGGTGGGGATCGCTGCGGGGGCGGCGGCTGGCTTGGCAGCGCCGGAGGCCACGGCGCCCAGTACGTCGCCCTTGGTCACGCGGCCGTCCTTGCCCGTGCCGGCCACGGAAGAGACCGACAGGTTGTTGTCGGCCAGCAGCTTGGCAGCGGCCGGCATGGCCACATCGCCCTTGGAGCCGCCAGCGGCGGCGGGGGCTGCAGCCGTGGCTGGTGCCGGTGCAGCGGCGGGCGCGGCGGCAGGGGCTGCGGCGGCTGGCGCTGCGGCGCCGGCCTTGCCTTCGGTGTCGATCTTTGCGATGAGCTGGTCGGCCACCACGGTGGCGCCGTCGCCCTGCACGATTTCTGCCAGCACGCCGGCGGACGGCGCGGGCACTTCGAGCACGACCTTGTCGGTTTCGATTTCGATCAGGATCTCATCGATGGCGACGGCCTCGCCGGCCTTCTTCTTCCACGTGAGCATGGTGGCTTCCGCCACGGATTCGGACAGTTGGGGGACTTTGACTTCAACGATAGCCATGGGAATTCTTTCGGGGATTGTTTCTGCTTTTGTGTGTTCGGGTTTCCGGCCTTACTTGGTCAGGACAAACCCCTTGAGCTTTGCGAACGCGCCGTCCACCAGAGCCTTTTGCTGCTCCTGGTGCAGGTGCGAGTAGCCGACCGCGGGAGACGCCGAGGCGGCGCGGCCGGAATAACCCAGCTTCTGGCCGTCGAGCATGTTCTCGTGGATGTAGTGCTGCACGAAGAACCAGGCGCCCTGGTTCTGCGGCTCGTCCTGGCACCACACGATGTCGGTGGCGTTCGGGTACTTCTTCAGCTCGGCAGCGAAAGCCTTGTGCGGGAACGGATAGAGCTGTTCCACGCGCAGGATGACGACGTCGTCGGCTTCTTTCTCTTCGCGCTTCTTGACCAGGTCGTAGTACACCTTGCCCGAGCAGGCGATGACGCGCTTGATCTTGTCGGCCTTCTTGTCGATGGCTTCGTTCTGCTCCGGAATCACCGTCTGGAAGCTGCCCTTGGTGAACTCTGACAGCGGCGAGGTCGCGTCCTTGTTACGCAGCAGCGACTTCGGCGTCATGATGATCAGCGGCTTGCGCAGGTGGCGGACCATCTGGCGGCGCAGCACGTGGAAGATCTGGCTGGCCGTGGTGGGCTGCACCACTTGCATGTTGGCGTCGGCCGACAGCTGCATGAAGCGCTCCAGGCGGGCCGAGCTGTGCTCGGGGCCCTGGCCTTCGTAGCCGTGCGGCAGCATCAGCGTGATGCCGTTCACGCGGCCCCACTTCACTTCGCCGGAAGCGATGAACTGGTCGATCACCACCTGCGCGCCGTTGGCGAAGTCGCCGAACTGCGCTTCCCAGATCACGAGCGTGTTGGGGTCGTTGGAGGCATAGCCGTATTCGAAGCCCAGCACCGCCTCTTCCGACAGGATCGAGTCGATCACGACGAACGGAGCCTGGTTCTCGCTCACGTTCTGCAGCGGCACGTAGGTGCCCGTGTCCCACTTTTCGCGCTTTTGGTCATGGATGACCGAGTGGCGGTGCGTGAACGTGCCGCGGCCGCAGTCTTCGCCCGAAAGGCGCACCGGGAAGCCGCTGGCCACCAGCGAAGCGAAAGCCATGTGCTCGCCCATGCCCCAGTCGACGGGAATGTCGCCGCGGCCCATGGCAGCGCGGTCGTCATACACCTTCTTGACCAGTTGGTGCGGCGTCACGCCTTCAGGAATGGTGGTGATCTTTTCGGACAGGCGCTTCCACTCGGCGAGCGGAATGGCGGTGTCGCCGGCGTCGGTCCACTTCTTGCCCAGGAACGGGCTCCAGTCCACGGCGTACTTGCTCTTGAAGTTGGTCAGCACCGGATCGACCGTGTGCTTGCCAGCGTCCATGGCGGCCCGATAGGCCTTGGCCATGTCGTCGCCCAGCGTTTCGCCCATGCCCTGCGTGGCCAGCTTGTCGGCATAAAGCTTGCGGGTGCCTGGGTGTGCGCCGATCTTCTTGTACATCAGCGGCTGGGTGAGCGCGGGGGTGTCCTGCTCGTTGTGGCCCAGCTTGCGGAAGCAGATGATGTCCACGACCACGTCCTTCTGGAACTCCATGCGGAATTCCAGGGCGAGCTGGGTGGCGAACACGACGGCTTCAGGATCGTCGCCGTTCACGTGCAGCACGGGCGACTCGATCATCTTGACCACGTCCGTGCAATACAGCGTGGAGCGGCTGTCGCGTGGATCGGAGGTGGTGAAACCGATCTGGTTGTTGATCACGATGTGCACCGTGCCCCCCGTGGAATAGCCACGGGTCTGGGCCAGCGCCAGCGTTTCCTGGATCACGCCCTGGCCGGCGAAAGCGGCATCGCCGTGCACCAGTACAGGCAGCACCTGCTTGCCGTGTGGATCGGCGCGGCGGTCCATGCGTGCGCGCACGGAGCCTTCCACGACGGGGTTCACGATTTCCAGATGGGATGGATTGAAGGCCAGCGACAAGTGCACCGGGCCGCCAGGGGTGCTGACGTCCGAACTGAAACCTTGGTGGTACTTCACGTCGCCGGACGGCAGGTCTTCCGGAGCGGTGTGGTCGAACTCGGCGAACAGGTCCTTGGGCATCTTGCCCAGCGTGTTCACCAGCACGTTCAGGCGGCCGCGGTGGGCCATGCCGATCACGATTTCCTGCACGCCCTTGGTGCCGGCGGCCTGGATGAGCTCATCCATGGCCGCGATGAAGCTTTCGCCGCCTTCGAGCGAGAAGCGCTTTTGGCCGACGTATTTCGTGTGCAGGAAGCGCTCGAGGCCTTCAGCGGCCGTGAGACGGTCCAGGATGTGCTTTTTCTTGTCGGGGCCGAAGCTGGGCTTGCTGCGGATGGTTTCGAGCTTTTCCTGCCACCAGCGCTTTTGGTTCTGGTCGGTGGCATACATGTACTCGACACCGATCGAGCCGCAGTACGTTTCGCGCAGCGCGTTGGTCAGTTCGCGCAGCGGCATCGATTCTTTGCCGAAGAAGGTGTTGCTGGTGTTGAACACCGTTTCCTGGTCGGCATCGGTGAAGCCGTAGAACGAGGCTTCGAGCTCAGGAATGGCGGGGCGCTCGGTGCGCTTGAGGGGGTCCAGATCGGCCCAGCGTTGGCCGACGTTGCGGTACGCGGAGATCAGCTGCTGGACGGCGGTGCGCTTGCGGCCAAGTTCGGAGTCGGCGCCGGTGGCCACCACGACCTTCGTGCCGCCTTGCTTGGCGCGCTCTGCGAAAGCATTGACGACGGGAAGATGGGGGACGTCCTTGGCGTTGGAGCCATCGACGGCTGGCACATGCTGCAGGGCGTCGAAGTATTCGCGCCACGTGTCTGGCACGCTGCCGGGGTTGACGAGATAGTTCTCGTACATCTCTTCGACATAAGGCGCGTTGCCGCCGAAAAGATAGGTGTTGCCTTGGTAGGCTTGGTATACGGATGTCGTATCGCTCATATTCCGCTGACCTCCGCTTCCCTTGGGGAAGCATTAGCTGGTGGGTAAACCTTCCGCGACACGGCTGAACCGATTGGCGGATGCGACTGTGGCTGGGGAAGGGCCGGGGGTGCGGGCGCCATTGTGCCACCGAACACTCACCAGCGCGCCCTACGGGGCGTAAGCGCGTGTTCCTGCTCGGCCGTGTCATGCGCGTCGCTTACATTTCTGCTTTCGCTGTTACCGCCCATATGAACTCACCCACCCTGCAAAGCCGCACCCTTTTGCTCCTTCTCATCGCGGTGACGGTCGCGTTTTTCGCCATCCTGTGGCCGTTCCACGGGGCGGTGTTCTGGGGGGTGATCCTGGCAATTCTTTTCACGCCGCTGCACCGGCGCCTGCTGCGGCGCATGCCACGCCGGCGCAACCTGGCGGCGCTGTGCACGCTGGGACTGTGCCTGGTGATCGTGATCCTGCCCATGACCTTCATCACCATTTCACTGGTGCAGGAGGCCGGGCTGATCTATGAGCGCATGAAGACCGGGCAGCTCAACTTCGGGGCCTACGTGCAGCAGGTGCTGGGCGCACTGCCCTCGTGGCTGCTGGGGCTGCTGGACCGCTTCAATCTGACGACCGCCGCCGAGGTGGAAGCCAAGCTGTCGTCGGTTTCGGTGCAGGCCGGCCAGTTCGTGGCGACGAAGGCGCTGGACGTGGGCCAGAACACGCTGCAGTTCATCGTGAGCTTCGGCATCATGCTGTACCTGCTGTTTTTCCTGCTGCGCGACGGCAGTTCGCTGGTGAATCGCATTCGCCAGGCGGTGCCGCTCGACGAAGAGCACAAGCGCCAGCTGGCCAGCAAGTTCACCACGGTGATCCGCGCCACGGTCAAAGGCAACATCGTGGTGGCGGCGGTTCAAGGCGCGCTGGGCGGCGGGATCTTCTGGATTCTCGGCATCCAGGGCCCCATCCTCTGGGGCGTGCTGATGGCGTTCCTGTCGCTGCTGCCCGCCATCGGCGCCGGCCTGATCTGGGGACCGGTGGCGATCTATTTCTTCGCCACAGGCGCCGTCTGGCAAGGCTCGGTGCTGGTAGCGTTCTGCGTGTGCGTGATCGGGCTGGTGGACAACGCGCTGCGCCCCGTGCTGGTGGGCAAGGACACGAAGATGCCGGACTACATCGTGCTCATTTCCACGCTGGGCGGCATGGCGCTGTTCGGCCTGACGGGCTTCGTGATCGGCCCGGTGATCGCTGCCCTGTTCATCGCCACCTGGGATCTGTTCTCGCAACCGCCTGAATCCTCGCTAAAGTAGCCTGCACTGCGGCACCCGCCGGCACCTGGCCGGCTGCCATCCGCCATGCCCCAGATTTCGCCTCGCCGCCTCGTCCTGCTGGCCCTCGTGCTCTCGGCAGGCATCGGTGCGCTGTTCGCCCGGGCGATCCTCACGATCCGGGACGACGCTTGGTCTTATGCGTTGCAAACCAACGCCAGCCTGGCGCGCACGGTGGAGCAGAACATCAAGCGCACTTTGGATGGCTTCGACTATTCATTGATCGGGGTGGCCAAGAGCCTGTCCGACCCGGGCCTGCCGAGTCTGGGCCCGGAGATGCGCAACACCTTCCTGTTCGACCATTCGCTGCACACCCCGGGCCTGGGCGCGGTGGCGGTGCTGGACGACAAAGGCGACGTGCTGATGCGCTCCACCAGCCTGGAGCCGATCACGCTCAATCTGGCAGACCGGGAGTATTTCCAGGTCCACAAGGACGTCGAACGCGAGGGCGTTTACGTCGGCAAGCCGATCCAGGGCCGCGTGACGGGCATGTACAGCCTGCCCATCAGCCGCGCCTATTACCGGCCCGATGGCAGCTTCGGCGGCGTGGTGGTGGGCACCGTCCGGATCAGCTACTTCAAGGAACTGTTCGCCTCGATCGACGTCGGGCCGATGAGCCGCGTGGATCTTTGGAGCACCCGCGACGGTATTGCGGTGGCGCGGTTTCCCTATGAAGAGAAGGACGTCGGCCAGCCGATGGACGACGCCAGCCTGCTCGCCCGGCTGCAAGCCTCCGACAGCGGCAGCTTCACGGCGCAGGATGCCAAGGATGGAACCGAACGGCTGCACACGTTCCGCCGCATCGGCGGCTATCCCCTGGTGGTGAGCGTGGGCCAGTCCGCCGACAACATCCTCGCCAAATGGCGCGCCAGCGCCAAGGTGCTCGGCGCGTTCGCCGTGCTGCTGATGGCGGCCTGCCTGGGTCTGTCCGCCCTGTTCGCTAGAGAGTTGCAGCGCCGCCAGGCCATCGCCGCCCAATTGAAGCAGGCCGAGCACGACATGCGCACGATCCTGGACAACCTGCCGTCGCTGGTGAGCTATTGGGACAAGGACCAGCGCAACCGATTTGCCAACCAGGCCTACATGGACTGGCTGGGCGTTTCACCGGAGCGCATGCCCGACGTGAAGCTGCTGGAGGTGCTGGACCAGAACACCTACAACCACGCGCTGACCCATATCCAGCAGGCCCTGAAAGGGCACAAGCAGGTGTTCGAACGCACGGTGCCGCTGCCCTCCGGCGAGGTGCGCCACACGCTCGTCTCGTACATCCCCGACAAGGAGGGCGACGAGGTGCAGGGCATCTTCGTGCAGATCGACGACCTGACCGACCGCAAGCGCATGGAAGACTTGCTGTTCGAAGAGAAAGAGCTGATCCGGCTGACCCTGCAGTCCATCGGCGATGCGGTCATCTGCACCGACGCCGAGGGCCAAGTCACCTACATCAACCCGGTCGCCGAAAAGATGACCGGGTGGCAGGCCTTTCACGCTGCGGGGTCGGACATCGACGATGTCGTTCCGCTGCTGCAGCCAGGCAACGAAGGCAGCGTGAGCCCTACGCGCAAGGCGCTGGCGCAAGGCACGCCCCAGCCGTCCGAGCGGGGTTTCGTGCTGCAGTGCCGGGACGGGAGGCGCATCGACATCGAAAAATCGGTGAGCCCGATCATGGACCGCCACGGCCACGTCACTGGGACCGTGATGGTGCTGCGCGACGTGACGGAAGCCATGGAAATGTCGCGCCGCATGGCGCATCTGGCCCAATACGACGTGCTGACCGACCTGCCCAATCGCGTGCTGCTGCAGGATCGCGCGCAGCAGGCCATTGCGCATGCGATACGCGACAACCGAAGCCTGGCGCTGATGTACATCGACCTGGACGGTTTCAAGCAGGTCAACGACACGCTCGGGCACGATGCGGGCGATGTGCTGCTGGTACAGGTCGCACGCCGCTTCAAAGGCGCAGTCCGGCATTCGGACACCGTGTGCCGTCAGGGCGGCGACGAATTCGTCGTTCTCCTGCCCAGCCTGGACAACGCCGAGCAGGCTTGCCTGGTGTCGCACAAGATCATGGCGGCCTGCGAGCCGCCCTTCGATCTGCAAGGCAACGCCCGGCGCATTCACCTGAGCGGCGGTATCGCCCTGTTCCCGCAACATGGCCGCAGCTTCGAAGAATTGGCCCGCAGCGCCGACATGGCGATGTATGCCGCCAAGCGGGCAGGACGCGGGCATTTCCGCCTGTTCGAGGGCGCGGACCAGGAACCCAGCATCGTCTCGGCACCCCATGCGGCAGACGTTGCCGGGCCAGCCGCCACAGCAGCCACCGAATAGCCGCGACGGGCCAACAGCCGATTCATACCGCTCGCCGCCTTCCGCAAAAATAAAAGCCCGGCGTGCCCTTCAGTTATCGCAAATCCTCGCCGATACCACCCATATGTCTCTTTCCATCGCCTCTGCCTCCGGCACCTCTTCCAACATCTCGGCCAGCCGTTCTTCGGGCACATCGAACAGCGACATCGCGGCGCTGCAAAAGCAGCTCAAGGACCTGACGGCCGATCTGAAGCAGGCATCTGCAGAAGCCGGCCAGTCAGCGAATCAGACCGAAGCCAAAGCCAAGCAGCAGAGAATGCAGGCGCTGCAAAACCAGATTCAACTGGTGCAGCAGCAGATTCAAGCCATTCAGCAGGCACAGCAGCAAGAGCAGCAGCAAAAGGCGATGGAGAAGGCCATGCAGCAGATGCAAACGGCCGAGAAGAAAACGCCCCCCTCCCCGCCCAACCTGGGCACGCAGGTCGATACTTACGCCTGACATTCACAGACCCTTGCAACGACCAGCACCAAGGGCGCCCTGGTCATCCGCACCGCGGCATCATCACGTCAATTTGCTATTAAATTAATAGCAAAAGAGGCAATAAACACGGCGGCAGCAGGCAAAAAGGCTTTGGATCAGCCCAGGCCATCCAACCCGGCCGCGGAAACCAGCCGCTGGGTGTAGGGGTGCCGCGGCGCATCCAGCACCGCATGCACCGGGCCGGTTTCCAGCACCTCGCCGTCCTTCATCACGATCACGTCGTGCGCCATCGCCCGGATCACCGCCACGTCGTGCGTGATGAGCAGGTAGCTCAGCGAGCGCTCTTTCTGCAGCCGCTGCAGCAGCGTCAGCACTTGCTGCTGGATGGTGACGTCGAGCGCGCTGGTGGGCTCGTCCAGCACAAGCAGGCGGGGGCTCAGGATCAAGGCGCGGGCAATGGCCAGCCGCTGGCGCTGCCCGCCGGAAAACTCGTGCGGGTAGCGCGCGAGCAGGCCCGGGAACTGCGTTTCCGCCAAGCCCACATCGTGCAATGCCGACTGCACGCGCGTGCGGCGCTCGGCAGGCGACAGGCCGGGTTCGTGCACGAGCAGCCCTTCGCCCACGATCTCTTCCACGGTCAGGCGCGGTGACAGCGACGAAAACGGGTCCTGGAACACCACCTGCACTTCACGCCGCAGCGCCTGATTGGCTGGGCTGTTGCGCGTGGCCGGCTGCTGCCAGCCCTGCCCCGCTATCTTCAAGGTGCCTTGGTAGGGGAGCAGGCCCAGCAGCGCCTGCGCCAGCGTGGATTTGCCCGAGCCCGATTCGCCGACGACACCCAGGGTGCGCGCATGGGCAACGGAAAAGTCAGCACCCTTGACGGCCACGAACTCGCCGCGCTTGAACCAGCCGCGCACGCCGGGCAGTGGCGTGGCGTAGGCCACACGCAGTGCCTGCGCCTGCGCCGCCGGCACCGCATCGGCCGGGGGCGCTGCCTCCACCACATCGCGGCGCGGAACGCTGCCGATCAGCCGCTGCGTGTAGCGGTGCTGCGGCGCGCGGAACACGTCGGCCACAGCACCGTGCTCCACCAGCACGCCATGCTCCATCACGGCCACACGGTCGGCGAACCGGCGCACCAGATTCAAGTCATGGGTGATGAGCAGCACGGCCATGCCCGTCTGCCGCTGCAGGTCGGACAGCAGATCGAGGATCTGGCCACGCAGCGTGACATCCAGCGCCGTGGTCGGCTCGTCGGCCAGCAGCAAGCGCGGCCGGCTGGCGAGCGCCATGGCGATCATCGCGCGCTGGCGCTGCCCGCCCGAAAGCTGATGGGGAAACGCGCCCGCACGCCGGGCCGGTTCTGGAATGCCGGTGCTGGCCAGCAGTTCGATGGCCGCCTGCCCGGCCTGCGCGCGCGAGAGGGCCTGTTTGAGTTGAAGCACCTCGGCCACCTGATCGCCCACCGACATGAGCGGGTTGAGGGCGGTCATGGGCTCCTGGAACACCATGGCGATGTCGCCGCCGCGCACGCCGCGCATCTCGCGCTCGGACAGCGCGAGCAGATCGTGCCCGGCCATCAGGGCTCGGCCGGTGATGGTGGCATCGCCCGCCAGCCGCAGGATCGACAGCGCGGTGATGGTCTTGCCGGAGCCCGACTCGCCCACCAACGCCAGCTTCTCGCCCGCCGCGATGTCGAAGCTGACGCCGCTCACCACCTCCTTGTCGCCGAAGCGGACGTGCAGGTCCTGCACCTGCAGCAGCGGTACTCCCGCAGCAGTGGCAGCCGCGGAAGGCGCTCGGCCGCCCGCCAAAGAGGACGCCACCGGGGCTTGCGGCGTGGCAGTGTGCATGCGTTCTTCGCTCATGAATGGTCTGCTTTGCGGGGATCGAGCGCATCGCGCAGGGCATCGCCCATGAAGGTGAGCAGCAGCAGCGTGACCACCAGCGCCGCGAAGGTGAACAGTGAAATCCACCAGGCGTCGATGTTGTTCTTGCCCTGGTTGAGCAACTCGCCCAGCGACGGAGTGCCGGGCGGCACGCCCAGCCCCAGGAAGTCGAGCGAGGCGAGCGCCAGGATGGCCGCGCTCATGCGAAACGGCAGGAACGTCACCACCGGCGTCATGCTGTTGGGCAGGATGTGGCGCCAGATGATCTGCCCGTTGGGCACACCCAGCGCGCGGGCGGCCTTCACGTAATCCAATTGCCGATTGCGCAGGAATTCGGCCCGCACATAGTCCGACAGGCCCATCCAGCCGAAGAGCGAAAGCAGTACCAGCAGCAAGCCGACGCTGGGCGCGAACACCGCGCTGAAGATGATGAGCAGGTACAGCTCGGGCATCGATCCCCAGATTTCGATGAACCGCTGGAATGCCAGATCGGTCTTGCCGCCGAAAAAGCCCTGGATGGCACCCGTGACGACCCCCAGCAGCACGCCCACCACGGTGAGCGCGATGCCGAACAGCACGCTCACGCGGAAGCCGTAGATCAGCTGCGCGAGCAGATCGCGCCCCCGGTCGTCCGTGCCCAGCCAGTTCTGGGCCGTGGGGCCGGACGGGTTGGGCGACTTCGCGAAATAGTTCAGCGTGTCCGGGCCGTACGGGTTCAGCGTGTAGAGCGCCCAGTTGCTGCCCTGCCCCAATCGCTCGCGGATGAAAGGGTCGAGATAGTCGGTCGGCGTGTCGAAGTCGCCGCCGAAAGTCTTTTCGGAATAGTCGTGCAGCATGGGCAGATAGGTCTGCCCTTCGTAGTGAACGATGAGTGGGCGGTCGTTGCTGATCAGCTCGGCCATCAGGCTCAAGGCCACCAGCATGCTGAACAGGATCAGGCTCCAGTAGCCGAGCCGGTTGCGCTTGAAACGCCGCCATGCCCTGCGCCCCGGCGAGAGCGAAGGCGCAGCCGCATTGCGGGCGTTGCCGGACGGGGCGAGCCCCTCCGGTGCCATGGTTGTTTGCGCGGAGGGATTAGTCGAACTTGACACGCGGATCCACCCATACGTAGCAAAGATCGCTCACCAGCTTGGTCACCAGCCCGATCAGCGTGAAAAGGTACAGCGTGCCCAGCACCACGGGATAGTCGCGGCGGATCACGCTTTCATAGCTCAGCAGGCCCAGGCCGTCGAGCGAGAACAGCGTCTCGATCAACAGCGACCCGGCGAAGAAAGCCCCGATGAACGCGGCCGGAAAGCCGGTGATGATCGGGATGAGCGCGTTGCGAAAGACGTGCTTCCACAGCACCTGCCGCTCGGACAGCCCTTTGGCCCGGGCCGTGAGCACGTATTGCTTGCGGATCTCTTCGAGAAAGGCGTTCTTGGTCAGCATGGCGGTCACCGCGAAGCTGCCCAGCACCATTGCGGTGACGGGCAGCGTGATGTGCCAAAGGTAGTCCACGATGCGCGCGCCCCACGACATCTCATCCCAGTTCGCCGAGGTCAGGCCGCGCAGCGGAAACCATTGCAACTGCCCGCCGAAGATCACCAGCAGCGCCACCCCCAGCACGAAGCCCGGAATCGCGTAGCCCACCAGCACGATGAGCGTGGTGATGAAGTCGAAACGCGAGCCCGCGCGCACCGCCTTGGCCACCCCGAGCGGCACAGCCACCAGATAGCTGATGAAGAACGTCCACAACCCCAGGCTGATGGACACCGGCAGCTTCTCTTTCACCAGTTGCCACACGTCCTTGTTCTGAAAGAAGCTGCGGCCCAGGTCGAAGCGCGCGAACTGGCCCAGCATCTGCCAGAAGCGTTCATGCGCCGGCTTGTCGAACCCATACAGCGCCTTGATCTGCTCCAGGCGTTTCGGGTCCACGCCCTGCGCGCCCCGGTAGCCCAAGCCGCCACCTTCCGCTCCGCCGCCACCGCGCGCAAGCCCTGCCTTGGATTCGGCCAGGTACTGCTCCACCGGGCCGCCCGGCACGAACTGGATCACCACGAACGTCAGCAGCAGCACGCCCAGAAGGGTCGGCAACATGAGCAGCACGCGCTTGAGGATGTAGGCGAACATGGCAGCGGTGTGGTGTGGAAAAGTTGAGGCGGACTGTGGGGTGCCGGGGAATGTGCGGGGCGAATCAGCGCGGCGCTGGGCCCGGCGCGGTCTGGGGCGGCGTGCGGGCCCACCACGTGTCGATGGCCCAGGCCTCGCCGGTGGAATACGGCGGCAGGGTGGCCGGCCGCTCCAGGCGCCAGGCGTTGTAGACCATGCGGTGCGAGGGTGCCGTGTATTGGGGAATCAGGTAATGCTCGTGCGCGATGACGCGTTCCAGCGCGTGGCAGGCGGGCAAGAGCTGGTCCAGGGACTTGGCCGAAACGATGCCCCGGATCATCGCGTCCACGGCCTTGTTCTTCACGCCCGGGAAATTGCCAGAGTCTTCCGTGTCGGCCGCCTGGGAGCCGAACATGTCGGCCAATTCCTGACCCGGGTTGTTGCTGCCCTGGTAGGCGATGGTGGTGATATCGAAGTCGAATTTACTCAGACGCTGCTGATAAAGCGCGAAGTCCACGGCCCGGAAGTTCAGCGTGATGCCGAGCTTTTGCAGGTTGCGGATCCACGACGACAGCGACCGCACGCCGCCTTCGCTACTGTCCAGGTACTCCAGCACCATGGCCTGGCCCTGCGCATTGCGCAGCGCGCCATCCTTCACCTCCCACCCCGCCTCTTTCAGCAGTGCCTGGGCGCGGCGCAGGTTGTCGCGCAGGGTCGTGCCGCCATCGGTGCGCGGCGGGGTCGTCATGGGGCCGAAGGCACTGGCTGGAATGCTTTGGCGCCAGGGCTCCATCAGCGCGAGTTCTTCGGGCGTGGGCGTTCCACGGGTCTCGCACAGGGTGTTGCCGAACAGTCCGTTGATGCGCTGATACGCCCCGTAGAACAGTTGGCGGCTCATCCACTCGAAGTCGTAGGCCAGCCCCAGCGCTTCCCGCACGCGGGCGTCCTGCAGCAGCGGTCGGCGCGTGTTGAGCACGTAGCTCTGAAAGCCGGAGGGCTGCTTGTGCGCGAAGTCGCCCTTGACCAGTTCGCCGCTGTCGAACTTGCGGCCCGTGACGCGGCGCGCCCAGTCGCCCGCGCTGAAAAATCGCATCAGGTCGAACTCACCGGCCTTCAGGGCCTCCAGCCGCGCCGTGTTGTCGCGGTAGATCTTGACGAGAATGCGGTCGAAATTCGCGGTGCCCTTGCGCACGTTGAGATCGCGCGCCCAGTAGCCGGGGTCGCGCACGTAGGTGATGTCCTTGCCGAATCGCACCGGGCCGATCTTGTAAGGGCCGCTGCCGATCGGGATGTCCATCACCACCTGGTCGAAGCGCTTCGCCTTGCCGTTTTCGACGCCCCAATCGCGGCTGAACACCGGCAGCCCGCCCACCGTCAGCGGCAACTCCCGGTTGGGGTGCTTGAAGCGGTAGCGCACGGTGCGGTCGTCCAGCACATCGATGCCCGCCACGTCGAACAGCGCAGTCTTGTAGGCCGGCGAGGTGTAGGGGCCCATCAGCGTGTCGTAGCTGAACTTCACGTCCTGCGCCAGCACGGGCTTGCCATTGTGAAAGCGCGCCTCGGGCCGAAGCTTGAAAACGGCGGAAAGCCCGTCGGGCGCCACTTCGACGTCCTGCGCCAGCAACCCATAGCCCGTGGCGGTCTCGTCGAGGGAGCCGGTGAGCAAGGTGTCGAACATCAGGTCCGACAGGTAGGCCGGCGCGTTGCCTTTGATGGTGAACGGGTTGTATTTATCAAAGGTGGACACGCGAAGGTTGCTCACCAATCGCAGCTCTCCGCCTTTGGGGGCATCGGGATTCACATAAGCGAAGTGGTCGAAGCCCGCAGGCATGCGGGGCTCGCCCCAGAGTGCATAGGCGTGCCCGGCCCAGACGGGCATCGCACTCCCCCACAGCAACAAGATCGGCCAAAGACGCATGCGACAATTCTGCACTACGCTGGCGGCGCCCCGGCGGTTCGTTGTCACATGCCCCGATGGGTCCGTCGGCGGCACACGCGCCGCCGTCAAAGCCACCAAATCCCCCGCATTCACAGGAGAAGAACCATGGGTTTTCTGACCGGCAAGAAGCTGCTTATCACCGGCGTGCTGTCCAATCGCTCCATCGCCTACGGCATCGCCAAGGCCTGCCACGCGCAGGGCGCAGAACTTGCCTTCAGTTACGTGGGCGAACGCTTCAAGGACCGTATCACCGACTTCGCGGCGGAGTTCGACTCCAAGCTCATCTTCGATTGCGACGTGGGCAGCGATGAACAGATCGAACGCATGTTCGCCGACCTGTCGCAAGCCTGGCCCAAGTTCGACGGCTTCGTGCACAGCATCGGCTTCGCACCCCGCGAGGCGATCGCCGGCGACTTCCTGGAAGGCCTGTCGCGCGAATCGTTCCGCATCGCCCACGACATCAGCGCCTACAGCTTCCCCGCAATGGCGAAGGCCGCCCTTCCCTTCCTGAACGAGAAATCGTCCGTGGTGACCCTGAGCTACCTGGGCGCGCTGCGCACGGTGCCCAACTACAACACCATGGGCCTCGCCAAGGCCAGCCTGGAAGCCAGCGTGCGCTACCTCGCCGAATCGCTGGGCCCACGCGGCATGCGCGCCAACGGCATCAGCGCCGGCCCCATCAAGACGCTGGCCGCCAGCGGCATCAAGGACTTCGGCAAGCTGCTGGGCGTGGTCGCCGGCGCCTCGCCCCTGCGCCGCAACGTGACCATCGAAGACGTGGGCAATGCCGCCGCGTTCCTGCTGTCGGACCTTGCCAGCGGCGTGACGGCCGAAATCATGTACGTGGACGGCGGCTTCAGCCAGACCGGCGGCATCAGCCGCGACAGCACCGAGCTCTCCTGACGCATTGGTCAAAATGGCCTCCAGCGCAATAAATACGACGGTATATTGCTATCAATAACATAGCAATCCGAGTTTGATGCTCCGCCGCGTTGCGATCATTGCTTTGCTGGGCTGCTGCGCGGCGACCGCCGTCGGGGCGCAGCCCTCCTCGCCGCCTGCGCTCCTGCTGGCCAGCGTGTATCAGCCGGGGCTGCCGCTGGCGGACTACTGGGTGAGCGAAAAATACGACGGGGTGCGCGGCTATTGGGACGGCACGCGGTTGCGCACGCGCGGCGGCGAAACGGTGAATCCGCCGGCCTGGTTCACGCAAGACTGGCCAGCCACGCCGATGGACGGTGAACTTTGGGCAGGCCGTGGCCGCTTCACGCAGGCGCAGTCCACGGTGCGGCAACAGCGGCCCGACGACGCGGCGTGGCGCCACATTCAGTTCATGGTGTTCGATCTGCCGTCGCACGGCGGACCGTTCGACGAGCGCCTGCCTGCGTTGCAAACCTTGGTCGCCGGCATCGGCCAGCGCTGGGTGCAAGCGGTGCCGCAGCAGCGTGTGGACACCGATGCCCAGTTGCAATCGCTGCTGCACCGAACCGTGCGGGCCGGCGGCGAGGGGTTGATGCTGCACCGTGGCGCATCGCTCTACAAAGCCGGCCGCGGCGACGACCTGATCAAGGTGAAAACCCACGAGGATACGGAAGCGAAGGTGGTGGGCTACGTGCCTGGCAAAGGCCGCCACCAGGGCCGCATGGGCGCCTTGCTGGTCGAGATGCCCAGCGGCCAGCGATTCCGGCTGGGCGCCGGTTTCAGCGATGCGGACCGCCAGCACCCGCCACCCCTGGGCGGTTGGGTCACTTACCGGTTCCGCGGCACCCACGATGGCGGACTGCCGAGGTTCGCGAGCTTCATGCGGGTGCGTGAAGACTTCCACCCCGCAGCCCGCTAGAACACCTCAAGCCGACCTCGACAGCGAAGAGGCATAAAGACAAAAGGCCGCAGCGTCCCGTCCAACGGGTACTCATGCGGCCTTTTTGCGCCATTAGCGAATTCGTCGCTTCAGGCGCAGAGCGCAGGACCGGCACCGCCGTCAGCGGTGCAAGCGCTGCCATCGGCCTGCCGGATGGCTTACTTGGGCAACAGCACCTTGTCCACCACGTGGATCACGCCGTTCGACTGGTACACGTCGGCAATGGTCACCGTGGACGTGCCGCCCTTTTCATCGGTCAGTGCGATGGACGAGCCACTGGCCTTGGCCGTCAGCGTGCCGCCTGCCACGGTCTTGAGGCTCGCCGAGCCCTTGCCGTCAGCGATCATCTTGGACAACGAGGCTGCATCGACCTTGCCTGCGACCACGTGGTACGTCAGCACTTTGGTCAGCGTGGCCTTGTTCTCGGGCTTCAGCAGCGTGTCCACGGTGCCGGCCGGCAGTGCGGCAAACGCGGCGTTGGTGGGTGCGAACACGGTGAACGGACCGGGGCCCTTCAGCGTGTCCACAAGGCCCGCTGCCTTCACGGCGGCCACCAGCGTGGTGTGGTCCTTGGAGTTCACCGCGTTATCGATGATGTCCTTGGTGGGATACATCGGCGCACCGCCGACGGTCACCTGGGCGAAGGCGGGCATCGCGGCAGCCGACAAAGCAAGCGTGAGGCCGGCAGCAGCCAGGCGGGCGTTCAGACGAAAGGTCATGGAAATCTCCGATGTGATGTTTGTAGACCGTGCCGCTCGAAAATTCGCGCGGCTGAACACTCATACGGCCGTGCGCGACCGGTGGATTCACGCAGTGACATTCCCATACAAATCCCATGCAAAAAGCCCGGGGCACTTTCGCACCACCGGGCTCTTGGGATTGGTGGCGGCTCTCGCCGCCCACGGTCAGATCTTGCGGCCGAACGGCCCGTCGCTGCCCACCTGAACGATGTCTTCGGCCGCCGGTGCGTTCTTGCGGCTCTTGCGCGCAGGTGCCGCCGCCTGCGGCGCTTCAGCCACGCAATCGGCGTAGTAGCGCACGTTGCCGCTGTCGTCCTCGATCTCCACCAAGCCGTGGATGTCGGTTTCAAAGCCCGGAGACAGCTTGGAGAACTCGCGCGAGAACTTGAGGTAGTCCACGATCTTCTTGTTGAAGACCTCGCCGGGAATGAGCAGCGGAATGCCGGGGGGATACGGCGTGATCAGGCTCGTGGTGATGCGGCCTTCCAACTGGTCGATCTCGACGCGCTCGGTCTTGCGGTGGGCAATGTGCGCGTAGGCGTCGCTCGGTTTCATCGCGGGCGTCAGGTCGGAAAGGTACATCTCGGTCGTCAGACGCGCGATGTCGTACTTGGCATAGAGCTGGTGAATGTGCTGGCACAGGTCCTTCAGACCCATGCGTTCATAGCGTTTGTGCGATTGGCAGAACTCGGGAAGGATGCGCCACATCGGCTGGTTCTTCTCGTAGTCGTCCTTGAACTGCTGCAGCGCGGTGAGCAAAGTGTTCCAGCGGCCTTTGGTGATGCCGATGGTGAACATGATGAAGAAGCTGTAGAGCCCCGTCTTCTCCACCACCACGCCATGCTCGGCCAGGTACTTGGTCACGATGGACGCGGGAATGCCGGTCTTGTCGAACTTGCCGTCCAGGTTCAGGCCCGGCGTGACGATGGTGGACTTGATCGGGTCCAGCATGTTGAAGCCGTCCGCCAGCTGGCCGAAGCCATGCCACTTGCTGGCGTTCTTCTTGCCCTTGCCGTCGCTGCGGATGATCCAGTCCTCGGCGCGGCCCAGGCCTTCGTCCACCAGCTTGTCCGGTCCCCAGACCTTGAACCACCAGTCGTCCTTGCCGAACTCTTCCTCCACCTTGCGCATCGCACGGCGGAAGTCCAGGGCTTCGAGCAGGCTTTCTTCCACCAGTGCCGTGCCGCCGGGCGGCTCCATCATCGCGGCGGCCACATCGCAGCTGGCGATGATGCTGTACTGCGGCGAGGTCGAGGTGTGCATCAGATAGGCCTCGTTGAACAACGGCCTGTCGAGTTTCACGGTCTGCGAATCCTGCACCAGCACATGGCTGGCCTGGCTGATGCCGGCCAGCAGCTTGTGGATGGACTGCGTGGCATACACCACGGAGTGCTTCGGCCGTGCGCGCTTCTTGCCCATGGCGTGGTACGTGCCATAGAACGGGTGGAAGGCCGCGTGCGGCAGCCAGGCCTCGTCGAAGTGCAGGTTGTCCACGTAGCCATCGAGCATGCCCTTAATGGTCTCGGTGTTGTAGACCACGCCGTCGTAGGTCGATTGCGTCAGGGTCAGCACCCGCGGCTTGACCGCTTTCGCATCCACGCCCTTCAGCAGCGGATTGGCGCGAATCTTGGCCTGGATGGCTTCAGGCTCGAACTCGCTTTGCGGGATCGGGCCGATGATGCCGAAGTGGTTGCGCGTGGGCTTCATGAACACGGGAATCGCGCCCGTCATGATGATGCTGTGCAAGATGGACTTGTGGCAGTTGCGGTCCACCACCACCACATCGCCCGGCGCCACTGTGTGGTGCCACACCATCTTGTTGGAAGTGCTGGTGCCGTTGGTCACGAAGAAGCAATGGTCCGCATTGAAGATGCGCGCGGCATTGCGCTCGCTCTCGCCGATGGCACCGTTGTGGTCGAGCAGTTGGCCGAGTTCCTCGACCGCGTTGCACACGTCGGCGCGCAGCATGTTCTCGCCGAAGAACTGGTGGAACATCTGCCCCACGGGGCTCTTGAGAAACGCCACGCCGCCCGAATGGCCCGGGCAGTGCCAGCTGTACGAGCCGTCTTCGGCGTAGTCCAGCAGCGCCTTGAAGAACGGTGGCTGCACGCTTTCGAGATAGCTCTTGGCCTCGCGGATGATGTGGCGCGCCACGAACTCCGGCGTGTCCTCGAACATGTGGATGAAACCGTGAAGCTCGCGCAGGATGTCGTTGGGCAGATGACGGCTGGTCTTCGTCTCGCCATGCACGTAGATCGGCACGTCGGAGTTCTTGCGGCGCACCTCGGCGATGAAGGTGCGCAGGCTGAGCACGATGGGGTCCAGCCCCGATCCCAGCGTGAACTCCTCGTCGTCGATGGACAGGATGAAAGCACTCGCGCGGCTTTGCTGCTGCGCGAACTGGGACAGGTCGCCATAGCTCGTGACACCCAGCACCTCGAAGCCTTCCGACTCGATGGCCTGCGCCAGTGCGCGGATACCCAGGCCGGATGTGTTCTCGGAACGATAGTCCTCGTCGATGATGACGATGGGGAAACGGAATTTCATGCGCAGCCTCCGAGCGAGCGGGCCCAAAAAACGAAACAGGCGCGAAGTGTAAGGAATAACGTTGTCACGCCTTTGACGGCCCGGCCTTTTGACCCAGAATGTGGTGCACTAAACACAACGAGGAGCACGAAGTGATAGAGCAATCCACCCTCTGGTGGCTACTGGCGGGAGGGGCCGTTGCGGTGGAACTTTTCACAGGCACTTTTTACCTGCTCATGCTGGCCATCGGCCTGAGTGCCGGCGCTCTTGCCGCCCATGCGGGCGGCTCGGTCGCAGTGCAGTTGCTGGTCGCTGCCGCGATCGGATTGGCCGGCGCAGTGGGCTGCTATGTCTTCAGGAAGAAGCACCCCGGAGCGCAGCCCGCATCGAGCAATCGCGACGTGAACATGGATGTGGGCGAATCCGTGAACGTAGAGATCTGGAACTCCGACGGCACCGCGCAGGTGCGCTACCGCGGCGCGCAATGGACCGTGGTCTTGCGGCCCGGCAATGCACCCTCCTCCGGCATGCACCGCGTGGCTGAAGTCATCGGCAACCGTCTGCTGGTCGACAAGCTCTGAGCTTGGCCCCCTGCCATCACGCAGCGCGACACATCACTGCGCTCATTTGAATCTTCACCATCGCAAAGGACCCCATGGAAATCATTGCCCTCGTCATCGTCGTCATCGCAGGCATCTTCATCGCACGCTCGGTGAAAGTGGTTCCGCAACAGAACGCCTGGGTCAAGGAAAGGCTGGGCAAATATGCCGGCACCCTCACGCCTGGGCTGAATTTTCTGGTGCCGTTCGTCGATCGCGTGGCCTACAAGCACAGCCTCAAGGAAATTCCGCTGGACGTGCCCAGCCAGGTCTGCATCACCCGCGACAACACCCAATTGCAGGTGGACGGCATCCTGTACTTCCAGGTGACCGATCCCATGCGCGCCAGCTATGGCTCCAGCAACTACATCATGGCCGTGACCCAACTGGCCCAGACGTCGCTGCGCAGCGTGATCGGCAAGCTGGAACTGGACAAGACTTTCGAAGAGCGCGACATCATCAATGCCCAAGTCGTCCAGGCGATCGATGAGGCCGCATTGAACTGGGGCGTGAAAGTGCTGCGCTACGAAATCAAGGACCTCACGCCGCCGGCTGAAATCCTGAGGTCCATGCAGGCGCAGATCACCGCAGAGCGCGAAAAGCGTGCCCTCATCGCCGCATCGGAAGGCCGTCGCCAGGAACAGATCAACATCGCCACGGGCGAGCGCGAGGCCTTCATTGCCCGGTCGGAAGGCGAGAAGCAGGCGCAGATCAACAATGCCCAGGGCGAGGCCGCTTCCATCACGGCGGTGGCGGAAGCCACCGCGCAGGCCATTGAGCGAATCGCCGCCGCCATTCGGCAGCCTGGTGGCGAGCAAGCCGTGCAGCTGAAGGTGGCAGAACGGGCCGTGGACGCGTATGGCAAAGTGGCTGCGGACGCCACCACGACGCTGATTGTTCCCAGCAACATGAGCGAAGTGTCAGCGCTGATCGGCTCTGCCATGAAGATGGTGCAAACGACACAACGCGCGCCATAAGCAGCGTTGCAACGGTTTTTCAAAAATCAGGCCAAAACCGCTGCTACAATCGCGGGCTTCGGAGAGGTGGATGAGCGGTTTAAGTCGCACGCCTGGAAAGCGTGTGTGGGCTAATCCCCACCGCGGGTTCGAATCCCGCCCTCTCCGCCAAACAAGACTGGTCAGCAAGATCAGGCAATAAAAAAGACACCTTCGGGTGTCTTTTTTATTGCCTGACTCGTTTTACGTTGTTCTGCTGTCTTCCATCACCAAACTTGCAAGATTCGCGGCCGCCACTTGAAGCACGGCCGCAGCCCTGCGGCTGGCGGCTTGCAAAGAGGCACTGGCACCATGGCCGGAAAACCAGTGGAAGGCGAAAGCAGATGCATACGCATCCCCGGCCCCGAGCGTAGACACGACGATCACATCGTCAGCAGCTTGGTAGTGGCTGCGTTGCCCATCGAAAAAGACTGCGCCTTCCGCACCCAGCGTGAGCAGCACGCACTGAGCAGGATGCTGCGCCAGCAAGGGAGCAAGTGCCGCAGCACCGTCCGCATCCATGTCTGCGGCATGGGGCAACCCTCTGCCATGCGCGAGCAGTTTTGCTTCGGTGGCGTTCACGCACACCAAGTTTGCAGCGGCCAGCAAGCCGTCCGTCAATTGAGCAGATTGGGCCAGTTGCCTTGCGCCTGGATTGATCGCAAGCCTGAAATGGTGAGGGAGCTCGGTCAGGGCTTTTTGCAGCTGAAGCATGGCCGGCTCTGCCAATGCCGAGACATAGACCACATCGGCCTTTGCCAGCAGGTCGTCGATCGCCCCAAGTGTCAGCTGGGTGCTGGCGCCGCGCTGTGCGTACACGCTGGCATCTCCGTTCGCGTCGAGATGAACCACGGCCTTTCCCGTCGGGTAGCCATCAATGGTTTGCATGCTCTCTGTCAAAACGCCCTGGCGAGCCATCGAAGCACGCAACCATTGCCCCTCGGCATCCGTCCCCACCGCGCAAAGAGCGGTCACTTGGGCACGGAAGGATGCGAACCCCAGCCCTGCATTGACGGCGCCTCCCCCCATGGACAAGCCCACGTGCTCAACTTCGTGCTTGGCGCCCTGCACTGGAATCGCTTCAGCACCCATGACCACGATATCGAGCGTGGCCCCTCCGATCGTGAGTACGCGCATCTCAAACACCAGCCATGGCAGCGCCTATGACCCCAGCAGAGTTGCCCAGCATATTGCGCAGCACCGGGGTATGAAAGCCATCGTTGAAAACGATCTCCCGCATTCTTTGCACGCCTTCTGCATAGAGCTCATCCACGCTTGCCAACCCTCCTCCGATCACGATGACGTCGGGGTCCAACACCGCCACGACATTGGCCAAAGCACTGGCAAATTTTTCTAGGAATTCGTCCATCAGCGCCGACGCAATGCGATCGCCCTGGCGAGCCATCATCACGATGCCTGCAGCATCCGCCCAATGGCCGGCATTCTCCAGATAGCGTGCCTCCAGCGCGGAACCACTCAGGTATTGCTCGACACAGCCTTTGCGGCCGCAATAGCAGGCGTGGCCTGTGGGATCGATGGACATATGGCCCCACTCTCCGGCAATGCCATGGCGCCCACCCCGAAGCCGTCTGCCGATCACGATGCCGGCTCCAACGCCGGTTCCCAACACCAGCCCCAATACGCATTCGTGGCCACTGCCGGCCCCATGGCTGGCTTCGGCCATGGCAAAGCAGTTGGCATCGTTTTCCAAGGCAAAAAAACGGCCCAACCTTTGTTGCAAGTCCATCTGCAATGGGTGTCCGTTCAATTCAGTCGCGTTGCAGTTTTTGAGCAGTCCCGTGGCTTGAGAGATCGACCCTGGCGTACAGATGCCCAAGGTCGTCTCTTTTCCAGCCGCAACCAGAGCCAATTGGGAATGCATATCGACAATGCGTTGTAAAACCTGCGCATACCCGTCGCAAGCGCGGGTCTCCATTCGGATTCGTCGGCACTCACGATATTGGTCGTCAAGTACGATGCCTTCGATTTTTGTCCCGCCCAGATCGATCCCGATATGGAATCTTTCTTTTGAATTTTCCTTATCCGCATCCATGCGCAAGATTCCCCCCATTCATTTAATTTTGGCCTTCGACGCGGTCGCCCGCATGCGCAGTTTCAACAAAGCGGCGGACGAGCTGAATATTTCCTACAGCTCAGTCAGTCATCGCATCCGCGAACTCGAACGCCTTTTAGGTAGCAGCCTTTTTGCGCGCACTACCCGTTCGGTCGCGATGACCACCGAAGGAGAACATTTGCATCAGCAAATGAAAGATTCACTGGACACGCTGGAGGCAGCTTTCTCAAACTTCAACCCTGAGCGGAGCGTGGTTCGAATCAGTGTGCTGCCATCTTTTGCGCGCTTTCGGCTGGTCCCTGCATTGACGGAATTTCAGCGCCTGCATCCCTCCGTTTCGATAGAGGTTTCGCCGACCACATGCAAGGTAGATATCGACCAAGGAGAAGCAGACATCGCCATTCGCTTTTCGAAGATTCGGCCCCAGGCTCACTACTGCGAAGCGCTTTTGGAGGACGACTGGTTTCCCGTAGCCGCTCCGGCGTACCTGGCGAAATGGGGCACCCTCAACATTGAGCAATTGTTCAAGCGAGCGGTGTTCCTTTCCCACAGCCGGCAACCGTGGGAACCCTGGCTTCAAAAAGCTGGCATTCAAATATCGGCAGCGCAGCGCACCTTGACCTACTCCGACACGGGCCTGATGCTGGATGCGGCCCTTAACTTGCAGGGCATTGCCCTGGGCCGCCGCTCTCTCGTCAAGGGTCTTCTGGAAAACGCCAGCCTGATCCGGATTTCTGAGATTGCCATTCCTTCTGAGCAATCGTATTTTTTGCTCGCTTCCGAGCGAGCCATGGTGTCCCGGCATGGCAGCACAGTGATCGATTGGATCCGTTCTCTGGTTCAAAACGGTTAATGGATGATGGTGAGTCCGATGCCCAGCAGCACGCCAGCAATCGCCAGTATTTTCTGGCGAATGAAACGCTCGACAAAAAAAAGTGCGCTCAGCGAAAAGACCATCACAAGGTTGGTTCGACGCAAAACCGATATCACTGAAATAAGCGCCCCGTCCGTTTGCACTGCAGTGAGGTAGATGAACTCCGCAAGCACGTAGGTTGCAGCAATGGCAGGCACCGCCCAATTGCGGGACAGCAGGCTGCGCCACTCCATGGTTTCCAATAACCAAGGCAGCAGAAGCAGCGCGATGCCGCCTCGTTGTATCGCCGAATACGCTTGGACAGCTGCCAAGTCCAACTGCAAAGTGGCCAAAATATGCTTGTCATAAAGTGCATTGGCCGACGACAACAACGTGGCTGCAAGCATGCACAACACCCACATATTTCGCTGGAAACTGATGCCCTCTTTACGGCCAATCAAAGAAAACAGGTAGTACGAGCCCATGGACAGTGCAAGGCCCATCCATTGCCACCAATTGAGTTGCTCGGATAGAAACACAATGGCACCCAGCGCTGTCCATAGCGGTCCCGAAGCACGCACGCCCGCAGAGATCGACAGCGGCAACGATTTGACGGAGTAATACGAAAGAACCCAGGTCGCGACCATCATTGCGGACTTAGGGAGTAATGCCATCTGCTCAGCTGCCGTCAAGCTTGCGGGATAAAGGCCGATCGGCTTCAACGTATTTGCCCAAGGGGCGGGGACAAAGAAGAAAGGCACCCAGAGCAGCGCACCGAGAAGAGAGGACCACATCACGACTTCTAGCACCGTTTTCTCGCGCAGTGCGAGTTTGGTGAGGAAATCGTAGGTTCCCAATACAAGCCCGGCGAGCAGGCCCAGTGCGATCCACGTCATGGCTTGGCATCAGACGGCAAGGAAACCTCCGTCCACTGGCATGATCGCGCCGGTAATGAATGACGCTTGCGAACTGCACAGCCAAAGAACAGCTTGCGCAACTTCATGCGGCTCACCCGTCCGCTTCATGGGAAGCCGGTCTGCCCAGGCATTCATCCCTCCCGATACGGCACTGGAACGCTGCAGCATTTCTGTCCCGATCGGCCCCGGAGAGACGGCATTAACGCGGACGCCGTACGGCGCTGCCTCGACAGCAGCAGTCTTGGTGAGGGCCAGCGCCGCATGCTTGGAGGCCGTATAGGCACCCGTTCCCTCAAGAATTGTGCGATGGGCGTGCACTGAAAGGTTGTTGACGATGCAGCCAGAGCGGCGTTCATACATCGGCCTCAACAGGTGCTTCATGCACAGCATCAGGCCCGTGCAGTTGGTGCGCATCACCGCCTCGAAATCATCGATGTCCTGATCGATGATGGCTGCGGCGGCCCCCACGCCAGCGTTAAGGAACCCGATGTCCACTACGCCAAGGCGACGCTCCACCTCGTCCACCAAGTTCATGACATCGTTCTCGATGGACACGTCGCAGGCCACGGCAAAGCCGATGCCCCCGGCATCCAGAATCATCTGGGCAGTCTCATTGCAAGAAGAAAACGTCCGGCCAGCAATGGCGACATGAGCGCCCTGATTCGCGAAGGCGAGCGCAGTCGCACGGCCGATACCGGTTCCCCCTCCGGTCACCAGCACCACTTTTTCCGCAAATGCTGTCATGCGCCGTGCTCTCCCAACCCACTCATGAAAGACGCGGCCGCACGAGCCAGCGTGCCGTCCTGCATCGATGAGGCGCCGCTGATTCCCAGGCCGCCTACAACTGAATCACCCGCATGCAGCGGTACACCGCCCTCCAGAGGGAGCGCGCCTGTCAGCGCCAGATAGGCCGTTTTGCCTTGCTCCAATGCGCGTTGCATGGCTCCGGTATCGCGCCGGAAGTAAACCGCGGTGCGAGCCTTTGCCATGGACGCATCGATCGATCCCAAGAAGGCTTCATCTGCACGGCCAAAGGCAAGAAGATGTCCTGAACTGTCCACCACTGCCGCAGAGACCGCCAGACCTTCGCCAAGCCCGGCAGCGATGGCGTTTTGCACTAATTGCTGCGCCTGGTTCGACGTGAGCCTTAAACCAGGCTCACGCTTCGTCATCGGTCATCTCCATTGCGGCAGCAGAGAGTTCACCGGCACTAACGTCGTCGACAAAGCAGCAAGCACCTATTCCATCAGGAAGCGGTAACCGCTGCCTTCCGTCACGGTGTCTCATCGTGTCGGACAGCGCTTCCTTCAACAACTGCGGGTCCGCGAAAAAACGATGTCGAACCGGCAACCGCATCGCCTTCATGACACTCCGAACTCGCAAAACCTCAAGCTCAGAAAGAAGTCCTCGGACGCGTGCCAGACGGCATGACAACAGTACGTCCAGCGCTACGGCTTCGCCGTGCAAAAGCTCTGGGAGAGCCTTCATTTCCAGCATGGGACTGAATGAGTGCCCGAAATCCACGGCACGTTCCAGCGTCAGTTCCCACAGGTTCGGTGCTAACTCTTCAAGCATTCCCTCCACCGCCAACGCGATGACTTCAGGTGCCACGATGGCATCTTGAAAACGAGTCTGCAGCAACATTTCGGAATGCTGTTCCAGCAGATCGAACAGACGTCGATTTTTGATCACGCCGAGTTTCAGCAACTCGCCCATTCCACTTGAAAGATCGCGTGGCTCGACCGTCGATAAAAAGCGGCGATCCAGCAAAGCAGCACTCGGCGCATGGTACGAACCTAGCCTGTTGCGGCGCCCCAGCGCATTGACACCGGTCTTGATGCCGACAGCGGCATCCCACAACGCCATCGCGTTGGTAGGAACCTTCACATAAGGAATTCCTCTCCGATACAAACCCGCTGCAAAACCGGCAAGGTCCAGCAGCACGCCCCCGCCAATCGCAACGATAGGCTCCGATCGCCGGAGCACTCCCGCACTTTCCAGATGGCGGCTCACGGCCGATGCGGCTTCAAAGTGCTTGGACTCCTCTAAAACCGAAAGGCTCAAGACGGAGATTTCGATACCGTGATGCGCGTAATAGGCACGCATCTCATCGCCATAGAGTTCCTCCACGCGAGCGTCAATCACGATCACCTGGCGCCCACTGGAAGCAGCGCGTCCACAGTTGAGTAGATGAAGAGATGACGGACGAAAGATCCCATCGACCTGCCGCACTTCGTAAGAAACCTCTTGGGTCGCGTTGACCCTCCAACTGCTCGCTTCAACACGGGTCACCGCTCCCATGCTGGCCGACCAAACTGCCCGATCGTTCATCCTTCGCTCCATCCCTTTTTGTAGGGCGAGCGTATGGCGAAGCGGACGTTTGATTGTTGAACGTTTCGCAAGCTTTCTACGGCATCGTTGATGAATAGTCGCCTGCAGCATCTGCACGGCGACACTATTTGTTCAACATTCCGCGTACAATCTCTCGCACGTCCGCATATGCCAACGATGCTAGTGGCAGTTCAAAAGATGACGCACAAGAAAAAACGGGCTATCGCTTTTGCGATAGCCCGTTAATTTTTTGAATAAATGGTCGGCGTGGCGGGATTCGAACTCGCGACCCCTTGCACCCCATGCAAGTGCGCTACCAGGCTGCGCTACACGCCGACAAGACTTAGATTATATGCAGAAAAATCTCAGTTCAAGGAAAGCAGCGCTCGAATTTCAAATAATTCCTGACGCAACATCTGCGCGTCCAAGGTCTTGCCAGAGCGCAAGGGCGGTGACGCGCCAATTTCGATCGAGCCAGCAATCGAATCCAAAACCGATGCCTCTGCGTCAAACTCCACAGACGACGAATCGGCCTCCTGAAGCCGATTCCGAGCTCCGCTGATGGTGAAGCCTTGCTCGTACAGCAAGTCTCGGATGCGGCGAATCATGAGCACTTCATGGTGCTGGTAATAGCGGCGGTTGCCACGGCGCTTCATAGGCCGCAACTGCGTGAACTCTTGCTCCCAATATCTGAGCACATGCGGTTTGACGCCGCACAGTGCAGCAACCTCGCCAATGGTGAAATACCGTTTGGCCGGAATGGGAGGAAGCGGTGTGCCCATGACGCGGTTTCTAGCAATTAAGCGAGCGAGCGTACTGCAGCGGGAACAAAGGCGCCAGCCACATTTGCCTCAAGGGCAGACAAGAAAGCGACAGCGTTTCAAGCCACGCTCCCACCCGTCTGGATCTGTTCCTTGAGCTTGCTGCTCGCATGAAAGGTCACCACTCGACGGGCCTGGATCGGGATGGCTTCTCCAGTTCGGGGGTTGCGTCCAGGGCGCGGAGCCTTCGTGCGAATTTGAAAGTTGCCGAACCCTGACAGCTTGACGTCCTGACCATCGACCAAACGCTGCGCAATCAAATCGAAAAAAGCGTCGATCATGTCTTTCGATTCGCGCTTGTTCAAGCCGATGTGATCGAAGAGAAGTTCCGCCAACTGGGCCTTCGTCAAGGCAGGGGTTTCCAGGCTCTCTACCGCAAATTCCATCACGTCAGCGCTCCCGTTCAACATGACCATCACCGCAATCTCGCACCAGTGCGATGGGATAAGTGTTCAACCACCGATTGAATCGTGGCGTCGATCTCAGCCTCTGTCAGCGTGGCATCGTCCGCGCCAAGCGTGAGGCGCACAGCCAAGCTCTTTTCACCGGCGCCAAGGCTGCCGACAGCAGCCTCTCCATCGCGCAAAGGCTTTGGGCGGAACACATCGAACAGCACCGCATTGCGCAAACGCGTTGCTGGAACTGCAGCTTTGATCGCATCCATCACCTCTGCATGAGTGACACGCTCTGCAACGGCGACCGCCAGATCCCGCTCGACGGCCTGGTGCTTGGCAACCGGTCGGAACGAAGGCATGGGCCGCTGAATGACCGCATCCAGTTCCAACTCGAATAAGACCGGGGCTTGCGGAAGCTCCCAGGACTGGCGCCAGCGGGGATGCAATTCACCCACGAAGCCGATAGGCCGCCCCTTCAACAGCACGCGGGCACAGCGGCCTGGATGCATGGCCGGATGGGTCGCAGGCTCAAACTCGGCCTTGAACGGAGCCAGAAGCGCTTCGACATCTCCTTTGGCGTCGAAAAAATCAATGTCTTGTTCCTTGCGCGCCCATTGCAGCATATCCGCTGCACCATACGCGAGGCCAGCCACCCGCATGGGCTGATGAAACCCTTCCACCGTGGTGTCGGACCCAACAACGGACTTGTCGCGAAGAAAAACCCGTCCCAACTCGAACACCCGGACCCGCTGGGACTTACGGTCGAGGTTGAACTTCAAAATTTGCAGCAAACAACCCAGAAGAGACGAGCGCATGACGCTCATCTGACTGGCGATGGGATTCAACAAGCGAATGGGCTCTGGATTTCCAGCCAGTTCGTGCTCCCAGTGCTCTTCCACAAAGCTGAAATTGATGGTCTCCTGATAACCCAACCCCGCCAATGCCCGTCGAATTGCAAAAGGGCCGCGCTGCTCTTCTGCCCTCAACTTTGGAGTGATTGGCGCTAAGGGTGGCGTGGTCGGCAGTTGCTGGTAGCCCACCATGCGAGCCACTTCTTCAATCAAGTCTTCCTCGATGGCCAGGTCGAAGCGATAAGAAGGCGGCAGCACCGTCAACGTACCCTCCCCTGAAGTCACAGGCAGGCCCAGGCGATGCAGGGCATCGAAGCACTGCTGCTGGGTCAGCGGCATTCCGATGACTTTTGCGGCCCGGGCAACCCGCAACGTGACCGGCTTGGCTTCCGGCATATTGGGACGCTGGTCGTCCATCGGACCGCAAACGGTCTCCGATGTGCCGCAGATATCGATCACCAATTGGGTAATACGCTCGATGTGCTCGGCCGTCTGGCTCGGGTCCACACCGCGCTCGAAACGATGCCCGGCATCGGTCGAAAAGTTGTACCGGCGTGAGCGGCCTGCAACCGCCTTCGGCCACCAGAAAGCGGCTTCGATATAAATATGGCGGGTGGCATCCGACACAGCGGTTGCATCGCCGCCCATGATGCCGGCCAGTGACTCAACTTGGTTTTCGTCGGCGATGACGCCCACCTTGTCGTCGAGCGCCACAGTGCTTCCATTCAGCAGCTTGAGCTCTTCGCCAGGGCGTGCCCAGCGAACATCCAGCCCACCATGGATCTTTTCCAGATCGAAGATGTGCGAAGGGCGACCCAACTCGAACATCACATAGTTGGAAATATCGACCAACGGCGAAACACCCCGCTGCCCACAGCGCGCCAAACGGTCCAGCATCCATTGCGGAGTCGCTGCCTGCGTGTTGACGTTACGCACGATCCGTCCTGTGAATCGTCCGCAGAGGTCTGGAGCGCTGATCTTGACCGGCAGAATATCTGAATGCCCCACCGACACGGCAGGAAACTGAATCGGCTTCAGAGGTGCCCCGGTCAAAGCAGCCACTTCACGTGCAATACCATAGACGCTAAGAGCATGTGCCAGATTAGGTGTGAGCTTGAGAGTGAACAGTGTGTCGTCCAGATTCAGGTGCTCACGAATATCCTGGCCCAGCGGGGCATCGGGAGACAGCTCCAGCAGGCCGCCATGGTCTTCGGAAAGCTTGAGTTCGCGTGCGGAACACAGCATTCCCTGGCTTTCCACACCACGCAGCTTGCCCACCTTGATGAGGAAGGGTTTGCCATCATCGCCGGGCGGCAACTCAGCACCAACGAGCGCACAGGGCACTTTGATGCCCACGCGCGCATTCGGGGCACCACAAACGATGTTGAGCAAAGCACCCTGCCCCACATCGACTTGGCAAACACGCAAGCGATCGGCACTCGGATGCTGCGCTGCCTCCTTGATTTCGCCCACTACGATCTTGGTGAAAGGCGGAGCGACAGGCTGCAGCTCCTCGACTTCGAGCCCCGCCATGGTCAACGTCTCTGCCAACTCGTTGGTCGAAAGCGGAGGGTTGCAGAACTCGCGCAACCAGGATTCTGGAAATTGCATATTCAGTCTTCGATGATTCTTGGATGCGGTAGCGCTTGGCAAGAGCTGTCCGCAGAGGGCACGGCTTGCGGATTATTGGAACTGCGAGAGGAAACGAATGTCACCGTCGAAGAACAGGCGCAGATCATTGACTCCATAACGCAGCATCGTCAGCCGGTCAGGCCCCATGCCGAAGGCAAAACCGATGTATTTCTCGGGATCAAGCCCCATGTTGCGCACGACATTCGGATGAACCTGCCCCGAACCAGCAACCTCCAGCCACCGCCCGGCCAAAGGTCCTGCCTGGAATTGAATGTCTATTTCGGCGCTGGGCTCGGTGAAAGGGAAGAAACTGGGCCGAAAGCGCAAGACGAGATCGTCGCTTTCGAAAAAGGTACGGCAGAAATCCGTGAAGACGACCTTCAAGTCTTTGAAACTTACGTTCTCACCGATCCATAGTCCTTCGCACTGATGAAACATCGGCGAGTGCGTCGCATCGCTGTCCACGCGATAAGTGCGCCCCGGCGCAATCACTCGAATCTCAGGCATGGTCTGCCCTGCATCGATGAGGTTCCGGTGCTTTTTGACATGCTGAACAGCATGGCGAATTTGCATGGGACTGGTATGGGTCCGCAGCAGGTTGGGCGCGGTGGCAGTGCCGCCCTCCACATAGAACGTGTCGTGCATTGAGCGTGCAGGATGGTCTTCCGGCGTATTCAAAGCCGTGAAATTGAACCAGTCCGATTCAATTTCAGGGCCTTCTGCTACGTCGAATCCCATGGATCCAAAAATACCTTCGATGCGCTCAAGGGTCAGCGAGACGGGATGAAGGCCTCCCTGTCCACGCTGACGGCCGGGCAAGCTCACGTCCAGTGATTCGGCTTGAAGCTGTGCCTCCAACTCGGCATCCGCCAAAGCTTTGCGGCTGGCATTCAGCGCAGCTTCGATCGCCTGTTTCGCGACGTTGATTGCGGCCCCACGGGATTTTTTTTCCTCGACGGAGAGCTGAGCCATGCCCTTCATGAGTTCGGTCACACGTCCCGACTTGCCCAAAAACTGGGCCTTGGCATTTTCCAGATCAGCGGGGGTGATGGCTTGCGCAAACAGTTGCCGCGCGCTTTCGACCAGGGAGTCCAACTCGTTCATACCAGCTCTCATCGTCTCTTGGAAATAAACAAGGGCTAGTGCCTTTTCAAGCCCTAGCCCTTGCGTTTATTGCGCAAGCAGCTATCTATAAGATAGCTACCCGTCGTGAACTCAAGCAGCAGCCAGCTTGGCCTTGACTTGCTCCACGATGCTGCCAAAGGCAGCCTTGTCGTGCACCGCGAGGTCGGCCAGCATCTTGCGGTCGATCTCGATGGCAGCTTTTTTCAAGCCGTTCGTGAATTGGCTGTAGGTCAGGCCCAACTCGCGCGAAGCGGCGTTGATACGAGCGATCCACAGTTGGCGGAACACGCGCTTCTTGGTGCGGCGGTCACGGTAGGCATATTGCCCAGCTTTCATTACCGCCTGTTTGGCGATCCGGAAAACATTACCGCGGCGACCACGGAAACCCTTTGCAAGGGCGAGAACTTTCTTGTGACGGGCACGGGCCGTTACACCACGTTTGACGCGAGGCATGTGAGTACTCCTTGTTCGTCAGTTATTAAAGGCCAGCACCGGGCAGCATTTGTGCGATCGAGCCCATGTTGGTCTCATGCACAGAAACTGCACCACGCAGATGGCGCTTATTCTTGGTGGTCTTCTTGGTCAAGATGTGACGTTTGAAGGCTTGACCGCGCTTGACGGTGCCACCTGGACGAACGCGGAAACGCTTTTTCGCGCTGCTCTTGGTCTTCATTTTGGGCATGTGAATGCTCCTTTTACTTGTGCTCGCGAGGCGTTTGCAGACCGATCCGCAACCTTGTTGGCCCCGAGCCACTTTTTGACGGCAAACCTAGGTCTACCGTTCGATGCCGCCTTCGCGGCATCTTGCCCAGAGCAGTTTTAAAAGCTGCTCCAGTCAATTCATTCAACTCGCTGATTCAGTCAATCTCAGGCAGGAGTCGTCGCGCCTTCTGCCGATGGCTTGCCAGCGGGCTTCTTCTTGCCAGGCGCAATCATCATGATCATCTGCCTGCCTTCGAGCTTCGGAAACTGCTCGATCAGGATGGTATCGCCCAAATCATCGCGAATGCGATTCAGCAGGGCCAGACCCAATTCCTGGTGGGTGATTTCGCGGCCACGGAAGCGCAAGGTGATTTTGCACTTGTCGCCCTCAGCCAGAAATCGGCGGATATTCCGCATCTTGATGTTGTAGTCGCCATCATCCGTGCCAGGACGGAATTTGACTTCCTTGATCTCGATGACCGTCTGCTTGGCCTTGGCCTCCGCTGCGCGCTTCTGCTCCTGATACTTGAACTTGCCATAGTCCATCAGGCGGCACACAGGAGGGTTGGCCGTGGCGGCAATCTCCACCAAGTCCACATCCAGCTCGCCCGCCATGCGGAGGGCTTCCATGAGGCTAACGACCCCGAGCGGCTCGTTCTCAGGACCCGAGAGGCGAACCTCAGGGGCCATGATTTCACGGTTCAGGCGGTGCTTGCGCTCTTCGCGCTGGCGACGATCACGAAATTCAGTAGCGATGGCTATCTTCCTTCAATCAAAATGCTACAAATAACGTAGCTAAATCCGTACGACTGCGCGGGCTAGAGCAAGATTTCTCAACCAATCAAGCTTTAGTGGCGATGTCTTGTGCGATGAGCGCTACGAACGCTTCTAAAGACATCACACCGAGGTCCCGATTGCCTCGGGCGCGTACAGCGACGGTTCCTGCCGCCTTTTCTTTCTCGCCGGCGACGACGATGTAAGGCAGCTTTTGCAACGAATGCTCTCGTATTTTATACGTAATCTTTTCGTTACGCAGGTCAAGCGCCACCCTAAGGTCTTGATTCGGCAATGCTTTTTGCAGCTTTGCGGCAATTTCACGACAGTAATCGTCCTGCGCGCCAGTGATGTTGAGTACGCTGACCTGAACAGGCGCCAGCCAGACCGGCAATGCACCCGCATGCTGCTCGATCAAGATTCCAATGAAGCGCTCCAGGCTACCCACGATCGCACGGTGCAGCATGATGGGCCGATGACGGGCACCGTCCTCACCCACATATTCTGCCCCCAGCCTCTCTGGCATGGAGGGGTCGACCTGAATGGTGCCGCACTGCCAATGGCGACCGATGGCATCCCGCAGTGTGTACTCAAGCTTAGGCCCGTAGAAGGCACCGTCGCCGACTGCGATCTGATAGTCGCATCCCGACGCCTTAAGGCTTTCGATGAGTGCGCTTTCGGCCTTGTCCCAACTCTCTTCAGAACCGATGCGTTTTTCAGGACGGGTTGCCACCTTGTAGATGATGTCCGTGAAACCGAAGTCTTTATAGACCTTTTGCAGCAAGGACGTGAAGTTGATGCACTCCTGCTGGATCTGCTCTTCCGTGCAGAAAATATGACCGTCATCTTGTGTGAAAGCACGCACGCGCATGATTCCATGCAAGCCGCCCGTCGGCTCGTTGCGGTGGCACTGCCCGAACTCGCCAAATCGCAAAGGCAAGTCACGATAGCTCTTCACTCCCTGGTTGAAGATCAAGATGTGGCCAGGGCAATTCATCGGCTTGAGCGCGTAGTCGTGCTTCTCGCTCTCCGTCGTGAACATGTTCTCGCGGTACTTGTCCCAATGGCCGGTTTTTTCCCACAGATGCTTGTCCAGGATCTGCGGGCCCTTCACTTCCTGATAGCCGTTGTCGCGGTAAACCTGGCGCATGTATTGCTCAACGCCCTGCCAGATGGTCCAACCCTTGGGATGCCAAAAAACGGTACCGGGTGAGTGCTCGTCAATATGGAACAGATCCAGCTCCCGCCCCAGACGGCGATGGTCGCGCTTCTCGGCTTCCTCTATGCGCTTGACGTACGACTCCAAGTCCTTCTTGTCGGCCCATGCCGTGCCATAGATACGCTGCAACTGCTCATTCTTGGCATCACCACGCCAATAGGCCCCAGAGACGCGGGTGAGCTTGAAGACTTTCAAGAATCGCGTGTTGGGCACGTGGGGGCCGCGGCACATGTCCACATATTCCTGGTGGTAGTACAGGCCCATGGCCTGTTCTTCGGGCATGTCCTCGACCAGGCGCAGCTTGTAATCCTCGCCACGGGCTTTGAACACCTCAATCACCTCTGCCCGGGGCGTCATCTTTTTCACGACGTCGTAATCTTGCGCAATCAATTCCTTCATGCGTTGCTCGATGGCGGCGAGATCGTCAGGAGTAAAGGGTCGCTCGTAGGCGATGTCGTAATAAAACCCTTCTTCGATCACTGGTCCGATGACCATTCGAGCCGTTGGATAGAGTTGCTTCACCGCATGGCCGACCAAATGGGCGCAAGAGTGACGGATGATTTCAACGCCTTCCTCATCGCGCGGCGTGATGATCTGAAGGCGCGCATCGTGATCGATCAGATCGCTGGCATCCACCAAGCGTCCGTCCACCTTTCCTGCCACCGTCATCTTGGCCAGTCCGGGCCCGATGGACTGCGCCACTTCAGCCACGGTGACCGGGCCGGGATATTCGCGTTGGGAGTTGTCGGGAAGCGTGATCTGAATCATTGAAGAATCCTTGTCTAACGTGGCAAGCGCAGCGCCACAAAGCAAAAAGCGCGGAACAACGTCCGCGCTTTTGGAAAAAGAGTGCAATCTGTGCAGGCGCGAACATGCAGCCTTAAAGGCCGATCGAAATCTCCGATGTAGTTCGCGGTGTCATAACCAGATATGCCTTTCTCGCTCTTGTGCTGATGTGAAGATTGCTGCATTCTAACCGGCCAATTGAAAAAGCCCGACGCTGTCAGGCGTCGGGCTTTTTATGAAGTCCAGGCTCAGTGGAACTGCTCTTCTTCGGTCGAGCCGGTGAGCGCCGTCACGCTGGACTTGCCGCCTTGGATCACCGTGGTCACGTCGTCGAAATAACCGGTACCGACTTCTTGTTGATGGGACACGAAGGTGTAGCCCCGCTCACGGGCGGCGAATTCGGGCTCTTGCACCTTCTCGACATATGCCGACATTCCGCGCTTCACATAGTCCTGGGCCAAGTCGAACATGTTGAACCACATGCTGTGGATGCCGGCCAGCGTGATGAACTGGTACTTGTAGCCCATCGCGCCCAACTCCCGCTGGAACTTGGCGATCGTGGCGTCGTCCAGGTTCTTCTTCCAATTGAAGGACGGCGAGCAGTTGTAAGCCAGCAATTTGCCCGGATGCTTGGCGTGCACAGCATCGGCAAATTTCTTCGCGAACTCAAGATCAGGCGTACCCGTTTCGCACCACACGAGGTCCGCATATTCCGCATACGCAACGGCCCGGCTGATGGCTTGGTCCAGCCCCTTCTTGGTCTTGTAGAACCCTTCGGCCGTGCGCTCGCCCGTCAAAAACGGCTTGTCGTTCGCGTCATAGTCGCTCGTTATCAAGTCTGCGGCTTCTGCGTCGGTGCGGGCAATCACCAGCGTGGGAACACCGTACACATCTGCCGCCATGCGTGCAGCCACCAGTTTTTGTACAGCCTCCTGCGTTGGTACCAGCACCTTGCCACCCATGTGACCGCACTTCTTCACCGAGGCCAATTGGTCTTCGAAGTGAACGCCACCGGCACCTGCGCGGATCATGGCCTTCATCAGTTCATAGGCGTTCAGCACGCCGCCAAAACCGGCTTCCGCATCCGCCACGATAGGAGCGTAGTAATCGACGAAGCCTGCATCGCCTGGATTCAGTCCTTTGGACCATTGGATTTCATCAGCGCGCGTGAACGCATTGTTGATGCGTTCCACGACCTTTGGCACCGAATCGACCGGGTAAAGCGACTGGTCGGGGTACATCGCCGCATATTCGTTGTTGTCTGCGGCCACCTGCCACCCGGACAAGTAGATCGCCTTGATGCCTGCTTTGACTTGCTGCATGGCTTGCCCGCCTGTGAGGGCACCCAGGCAGTTCACATACGGTTCGCTGTTCACCAAACTCCACAGTTTTTCAGCGCCGCGCCGCGCCAAGGTGTGCTCGACCTGAAAAGAACCGCGAAGACGCACCACATCCGCAGCGCTGTAGCCGCGCTTGATGCCTTTCCAGCGGGGGTTCTGCGCCCAGTCTTTTTCGAGGGCGGCAATTTGCTGTTCGCGGCTGAGTTGTTCATTGAAGGATTGCGGCATAAGTCACTCCAGAGGTTGGTTGAAACGCCGGGCTGCAAACGCGGCCCTTGGGAACAACTTTAAGTCTTGTATAAGACTTATGCAATCTCTTATGTCTTATATAAGAGATAAATTTTTACCTTAAGAATCAACAAGTTATCTTTTTAAATTCATCATATGAAAATAATTTTCTCATATCGAGAAATATTGCGGCAGCGCAGCAATTATTAATTTCATATTGTGGAAGAAAAATTTCGCAATGTGAAAATTGATGTTTAAGGGCGGCGCCCCGTCATCCAATCTCCGTGGGCGATGAGCGGCGCATTGCGCAAATGCTCGGGATTGATTTCGTACACCAAGCAGTCCAGGCGTTTTCCGTTCACGACCACGGAAATCTCCCGCTTGAAATATTCGCCGTTCGGCTCCGGTAACAAACCTTCGATCTCATCCAAACGGGCCTCGAGGTCAGCCGAGATCGCGTAGACCTCTCCCTGCACCGGAAAATCTCCAGGTTCCGACGCATCTTCCAAATGCAGAGCCACTCCGGGATAGGCTCCCAGGTCATAGAGCGTTCCGCAAACGGTTGACTCGCCAACGAACTTTGCTTGTGGCGTCAATTGGGTGATGTCGTTGCTACCGCCACGGCGCAACGTGCCGTACACGAAGACGTATCGAGAAGGGATGGGAAAGGTTTCATCGGGCATGATTCGCGCTCCAGGATTTACCGCCCAAAGTCTAGCCATCTCCCATGCCGAGCCGCGCTGTCGCCTATCTTTGCCTTGCACTGAGCATGTCGCTCGTCGGCAGTTATGTCGCCTTGTCAAAACCGCTGGCGGCGGCGCTTCCGGTTTTTTTGTTGGCCTGGCTGCGCTTCGGCATCGGCGGTTTGGGCATGCTGCATTGGCTCAGGAAGCCTAAGGACGAGGGGCCCATGACTCCACAGGTTCGCCGCCTGCTTTTCCTGGAGTCTTTTCTTGGCAACTTCCTTTTCACACTTTGCATGATTTCAGGCGTGAGCCTGACCAGCGCAGTCTCGGCTGGTGTAACGATGGCTGGGATACCTGCCGCGGTCGCTGTGATGAGCTGGTTTTTCCTGAAGGAAAAAGTCTCGCCGCGCACCTGGATCGCGGTCGGCTGCGCGGTGGCGGGCATCGCACTCTTTTCGCTATCGAATTCAGAGCATCACCTGCAAGATACACCGCGGCAGACGGGCGAAAGCGCTTCAAACCTGGCGTGGCTGGGGCAATTGCTGTTGCTTGGGGCCGTGCTTTGTGAGGCGGCTTATTCAGTGATCGGGAAAAAACTGACCGGCACGCTCGGGCCACGCCGCATCACCTCGTTGATCAATCTGTGGGGGTTCGTACTGGCCACGCCGATGGGAATCTATGCCGCGTGGAAATTTGATTTCGCCACGCTCACGCCGGGTTTGTGGACGCTGCTCGTGTTTTATGCGCTGGCTGCCAGCATGTGGACGGTGTGGCTGTGGATGACGGGGCTCAAGGTGGTTCCCGCTGCCCAGGGCGGGGTGTTCACCGTCATGCTTCCCATCAGCGCTGCGCTGGTCGGCGTGCTGGTGCTGGGCGAGACCTTGACGCTCGTTCAATTGATGGCGTTCGGCGTGGCACTTGCCAGCGTCGTCCTGGCAACCCTGCCGGGCAAATCGATCGCAGACGACCCGCTCGTCAAAGACAAGGCCATCGCCGAATAACCGTTCAGCAGCAACCTGGCGCTCAGTTGCGCACGGCGTTTCTAGCGTCCAGTCACTTTGCGGATCGGTGGCTTGATACTCTCGCGCCGGGCAGGAAGAACAGGCGCGTGCTCGCGCGGCGCGTTGAGCACGATGCAGGTGGATGTTTCGGCCAACAGGCAGAACCCCGTCACGACGGCATCGAGATGGCTCACATCGATCACGGCGATCTCGATCACCCAACTGTCCTCCCCTGTGACGTTGTAGGCGTTCAAGACCTCCGGTGTCTCCTCGATCAATCGCACCACCCGCGCATATTCGGCGCGGCCTACGCGAATGATCGCGCGGATGCCGTAGCCCAGTCGGCTGTAGTCCAGACGAACGCCGTAGCTGCGGATCACGCCTGACGCCTCGAGCTTTCGCACACGCTCCGTGACCGCCGGCTGGCTGAGATGGACCCGGCGGCCCAGCTCCGCCATCGAAATCCGAGCATCCTGCTGCAATTCGGCCAGTATCCGGCCGTCGTGGAAGTCCAGCATTAATTTATCGGTCATAGAGCCATTTAACCATCAATAAAAAGGCACTAATCACTTTTCACCTTTGAATTGGCATGGAAGAGCGGACCTCACCTGCATAGCATTTGCGGCATGAACTCTCATGCTACCGCCACTGCTTCCATCCCCTACCGCTTGCCGACCTTGGTCGTTCTCGCGCTGGTGGCTTGTTACCTCATCTGGGGCTCGACCTATCTGGCGATACAGGTCGCGCTCAAGAGCTTTCCGCCCTTCTTCCAGATGGGGGCCCGCTTTCTGGTGGCTGGCTCGCTGTTGATGGCCTGGGTCGTCTGGCGCGCGCCTGCGGGATGCGTTAAAGCTGTACTGCCCACCGGGCGGCAATGGATCAACGCGTGGATCGTGGGCGCTCTGATGCTGGGCGGCGGAATGGGATTGACCGCAACGGCCAGCGTGCATATCGGCTCAGGGCTGATCGCAGCATGTGTGGCCGTGGTCCCCATGATGATTGCTGCGTGGGGATTGCTTTGGGGAAAGCGCCCTACCCCGGGAGAAACCATTGGAATGTTGTTGGGTGCTATCGGCGTGCTCATGCTCATGCAAGGCAGCAGTTTCTCGGCTTCGCCCACCAGCGTGGCTTGCATCCTCACCGCGACGATGGCCTGGGCGCTGGGTTCGGTCTTGTCCACGACCCGCCTTCCGCTGGCCGACGGGCCCAGCGGCTTCGCCAGCGAGATGCTCTGCGGAGGTGCCGTTCTCATGGCGGTATCGCTGGCACTGGGCGAGCAGCCAGCGTGGCCCCCACAGCCAACCGCCATCGCCGCGTGGCTGTATCTGGTGACCCTGGGTTCCTTGGTCGGATTCAGCGCTTATATGTATTTGCTGCGCCATGCCACCCCGGCCTTGGCATCGAGCTATGCATTCGTCAATCCGCTCATCGCGTTGCTGCTGGGCAGTGCGTTGGCAGGGGAGCACCTAACGGCTGGCGAATGGTCTGCATGCGCGTTGATCCTGGCGGCAGTGCTGGTCATCTTCCTGTCGCGTCGGACGCGCTGACACCAGCTTTGGTCACGCCAATGGGAGTTTGCCTGGATCAATTGCGCTGTGCTCACGCAACAAATGGAGGCAAAAAAAGCGGCGTCTCCCTTGGAAACGCGTTTTTTTCCCAGTAGCATCTGCGGGCCAGTGGAGAAGCAGGTTTTCGCTGGTGACGACATTTCACTTCCAACAAGGAAAACCCAACATGGCAACTGCAAAGAAAGCGCCGGCCTCCGAAGCCAAGGCCGCAGCACCCGCGAAGAAGCGCACCCCGAACGCCGCTTTCATGAAAGCCCTTACGCCCAGCCCTGCCCTGGCTGCCGTCGTGGGCTCCACGCCCTTGCCCCGCACCGAAATCATCAGCAAGCTGTGGGTCTACATCAAGGCCAACAATCTGCAAGACGCCAGCAACAAGCGAATGATCAACGCTGACGACAAGCTCAAGGAAGTGTTCGGCAAGCCCCAAGTCTCCATGTTCGAGATGGCCGGCCTGATCGGCAAGCACGTCAAGTAAGTATTTCTAGGTCTGCTTTACAGCAGACTCATGGTGAAGCCGGCCCTACAGCCGGCTTTTTTTTGGCCCGTTGATTCCTGCAGCAGACACGACCTGATGCAATGTTTTCCCGCAGAAAGGCCCAGGGATTGCAAATGCGATGAATTCGCATTTATAATGATTTATTGTCAACAGCCAGCTAACACTGCCTGCCCCATGATCGTTTGTGTTTGCCGCCGGGTTTCTGATCGCGAGATCGCACGCCATGCACATGCGGGCATGAGTTTCGACGAGATCCAGTTCGAACTGGGCGTCGCCACCCAATGTGGCCGATGCGAAAGTTGCGCGCGGGACGTCGTGGCCCAGTGCAGCGTCTCCCATCCCGTCGCTGCCCTGCACAAAGAGATCCCGTCGCAGACGATCCAGCTTGCCAACTCCATTTTGGAAAGCAAAGCATGGAACTGCTCTCAACCCTCGCAGGCAGCCTGATCTTCGTCATCGGCTCGGTGTGGTGGATCTTCCGTAAGTAACTTGGTCTTTTAGGCCTCTAGCGCTTGTCCTGCTTGCGCTAGCAGCTATCATTTTTATGTCCCAATTTGATCGATATGGTTCCTCACGGGGCGTGAGCCGCAACGCCGTGATTGCGGGTTCTGTCGTGCTTTTGCACGTGGCCGGATTGTGGGCACTGCAGTCAGGCCTGTTGCGCAAGGCGGCGGAAGTCATCGTTCCCGCGGAAGTGTTGAGCGAGTTCATCACCCCTCCTGCACCACCGGCGCCGCCTGTTCCACCACCTCCCAAACCGGCGCCACCTCCTCCGCCAAAACCCGCGCCCAAGGCGCCGGCACCCCGACCTGCGCCGATGCCGGTCGCAATCCCTGATCCGACGCCTGCGCCCAATGCTCCGACAGGCGTCACCACGCCTCAACCACCGGCTCCCCCCATTGAAGCGCCCGTCGCGCCGCCAGCCCCTCCGCCTGCGCCGCCCGCTCCTCCAGCGCCGCCCAAGATCGAATTGCCGTCCAGCGACGCCGCCTATCTGAACAACCCCCGGCCGACCTATCCCGCGATCAGCAAACGGCTGGGCGAGCAAGGCAAAGTCGTGCTGCGCGTGCTCATCGGCACGGATGGCCTGCCACAAAAGGTGGAAATCAATAAGTCCAGCGGCTTCGACCGTCTGGATCGCCAGGCACAGGACGCCGTCATGCGCTGGCGCTTCGTGCCCGGCAAGCGCAATGGCGTTCCAGAAACCATGTGGAACCTGGTCCCCGTCAATTTTGTTCTCGAATAATTTCAGGAGTTTTCATGGAATCGCATTTCGGCATTGCCAACGTTTGGATCCAGGGTGACTTTGTCACCCGCGCCGTCGCCGTGCTGTTGCTCGGCATGTCCCTCGCGTCTTGGATCGTCATCTTGATCAAGGCCATGGACATCTTCCGATTCAAAAAACATGCGCGTGGCGCCCGCGATTTCTGGCACAGCGAAGATTTCGCGGCAGGCCTCAGCAAGCTCGGCGACGATCCAGCCAACCCGTTTCGCCATCTGGCGCTCGAAGGGCGCGAAGCCACTGCGCACCACCGCAACACCAAGGCCCATCTGCATGACAGCCTGGACGTGAGCGACTGGGTCACGCGCAGCCTGCGCAATTGCATCGATGAGTTCACCGCGCGCGTGCAATCCGGCCTGGCCGTGCTGGCCTCCGTCGGCTCGACCGCTCCGTTCATCGGCTTGTTCGGCACGGTCTGGGGCATCTACCACGCACTGGTCGCGATTGGCACTTCGGGCCAATCCACCATCGACAAGGTGGCTGGCCCGATCGGCGAGGCACTCATCATGACGGCCCTCGGATTGGCCGTGGCGATTCCCGCGGTGCTGGGCTACAACGCGCTGGTGCGTGGCAACAAGTCCATCTTGAACAATCTCAACAGCTTTGCACACGACCTGCACGCCTACTTCGTGACGGGTGCACGGGTCAGCGCCCCTGGCGAACAAGCCAAGGTCCTGCCGATCAAGAAGGGCTGAAGCCATGTCTTTCGGAACCCAGGACGACGCCGACGAGGTGATGAACGAAATCAACATGACGCCCCTGGTGGACGTCATGCTGGTGCTGCTCATCATCTTCATCATCACCGTGCCCGTGATGAAGCATGCCGTGCCGGTGGATCTGCCTCGCGCCTCCAACCAGCGCGAGGACGTGAAGCCCGAGACGATCCGCCTCAGCATCACTGCGGACGGCAAATACCACTGGAATGAATTGACGATCGGGGACGACGATCTGGAGCCTCGCCTGAAGGCCGAGGCCGCCAAGGACCCTCAGCCCGATCTGCACATCCGCGGCGACAAGGAAGTGCGCTATGAGCGCGTGGCGCTGGCCATGTCTGCCGCGCAACGCGCCGGCGTGCGCAAGATCGGCTTCGTGACCGAGCCCCAGTGATAAATATTTACAAGATAGCTACGCGGCGCCCTTGACGAACAATTGCGAATAGTTATCATTAACTCAATCGCAAAGCACAGAGGATTTCTCATGCACGCCAGTCTTAACGCCCTGCCTTCTTCTTCCTTTTTTGGTTCCGCCGTCTTTCAGGAACGCGAGCCATCGGGCGCCGCCCATCTGGCGAGTTCCGCCCCAGCGGTGGACAGCCGGGAATTGCTCAAGGGACAGAAGACCGTCGCCATCTGCCACAACGGCTCGGTCTACCGCTTGCAAGCCACGAAGCTGGGCAAGTTGATCCTGACCAAATAGTTTCATCGTGGGGCGACTCCAGGGCACGCTCTGTGCTCGGGGAGTCGTATTTGCCAGCCAACGGGTTGCCCGCGTAGCCAGGCTTTTTTTCCGCCCCACCCCGCTCATAAAAAAACCGGCCCTTGAGGCCGGTTTTTTTTGGATGAGATTGAGACCTTCGAAGTATCAAATCCACCCTCAGAGCAGGAACGTGAAGGCAATCGCCTCCACGCTTCTTGGACGTCAGAGTCCCAGTGCCGCGATGCCGGCTTTGGCGATTTGTGCGTCCTCGGTCGACTTCACGCCGCTGACCCCCACGGCGCCAAGGCACTGTCCGTCCTTCATGATCGGCACACCGCCTTCCAGCAACCCGTCGATGAAAGGGGCGCTCAGGAAGGCCGTGCGGCCGCCGTTGACGATGTCTTCATACACCTTGCTTTCGCGACGGCCCAGGGCGGCCGTGCGGGCTTTTCCCGGGGCAATGTGCGACGACACCGGGGCTGCACCATCGAGGCGCTGCAGGGACAGCAGATGCCCGCCGTCGTCGACGATGGCGATGGTCACGGCCCATTGGTTCTTGAGGGCTTCGGCTTCCGCGGCGGCAGCGATCTTCTTGACGTCGGCGGCTTCGAGTTCGGGTTTGTTTTTCATGGCGTGTGCGGTCCAGTGCAGGTCGAGGGACAAGGGCCGGTGGCCCGTGGAAGGGTCAAGCATACCGGCTCGACCCTGCAAGACCCTGCTGGCATCAGGCAAAAGATTCCATCCTTAAAAGTACGGGATCGAAAGAGGGTATTTGAAACGGCGTGCGTCGGCACCACCTAGAATTTGTCGGTCTGCGCTGTGCAGGCCTCAAAGGAGAGATAGAAGATGAACGACCAAGTCACTACCCTGGGCTCAGCGGGATATGGGGTCTCGCAAGAAGAGCGGCAGAGAGTGCTGCGCAACACCTACTGGCTGCTCGCGCTGAGCATGCTGCCCACGGTGCTGGGCGCTTGGGTGGGCGTCGCAACCGGCATCACCCAATCGCTGCGTGGCGGCGTCGGGCTGATCGTTTTCCTCGGCGGCGCCTTCGCTTTCATGTTCGCCATCGAGAAGACCAAGCGCTCTGCAGCGGGCGTGCCCGTGCTGCTCGCTTTCACCTTCTTCATGGGGCTGATGCTCTCCCGCCTGATCGGCATGGTGCTGGGCTTCAAGAACGGCACTGAACTGATCATGACGGCGTTTGCAGGCACCGCAGGCGTGTTTTTTGTGATGGCGACCCTGGCCAGCGTGATCAAGCGTGACCTGTCGGGCATGGGCAAATGGCTGTTCGTGGGCGCGATGGTGCTCATGGTCGGCGCGATCATCAACGTGTTCGTGGGCTCTTCCGCCGGCATGATGGCCATCTCGGTCGCGGCCATCGGTATTTTCAGCGCCTACATGCTGTATGACCTCAAGCAGATCCTGGACGGCGGCGAAACCAACTACATCAGCGCCACGCTGGCCCTGTACCTCGACGTATTCAACGTGTTCCAGAGCCTGCTGGCCCTGCTGGGCATCGTGGGTGGCGAGCGCGACTGATCCTGCGGTGCCACGGCACCGCCGGGTTCTCTCTGAAAAAGGCCTCGAAAGAGGCCTTTTTTCATGGCGTCTTCGGTGATTTGAAAACGCCCCGGAATTAATTTCCGCGCAAAGCCGCAGCAATCCCTCAATCCTTCCGGCGCCGTGCCGATAATCAAGGAACATGGCTCACATCCCAGCCCCCACCCTCCGCCCGCGATGCGCTGCCCTGCTCGTCCTGCTGCTTCTCTCGGGCTGCGAAATCCCCGGGCTGGGGCCTGACCCCCGCGCCGTGCAAAAGGAAGCCGAGGCCAAAGCCATCGGCGGGGCTTGCAGGCACGCGCTGCGCGGCCTGGAAGATTGCTTCACGCTGAATCCCAAAGCCGCGAAAGCGTCCGTCTTCGCCGGCTGGAAGGACATGGACCAATACATGCGCGACAACAAGCTGGAGGGCGCTCCCTCCGTGCTTGGCAAATTGGAAACCAAGCCGGAGCGCGCCAGCAAATCCGGCGAAGCGGCCGAGTCTGGCGAAGCAGGTACCGGCTCCCGCAACCGCAGTTGATGGGGCTGACGGGCGCCAACTGCCGCTCACCTGAGCGGCAGTTTCAGTTTCAGGCCCGCTCGAACACCGCCATGCTTTCCACGTGCGCCGTGTGCGGGAACATGTTGACCACCCCTGCCGCCACGCAGCGATAGCCTGCCTGGTGCACCAGCAATCCGGCATCCCGAGCCAGCGTTGCCGGGTTGCAGCTCACGTACACGATGCGCTGGGGTGGAACCCAGTCTTGCGCTCCGGCTGGCAACGCCGGGGCTTCTTCGGCACCGAGGCGGGCTTGGTGGATATCGGCCAGCGCCTTCATCAGAGCAAAGGCGCCTTCCCGGGGAGGATCGACCAGCCACTTGTCCGCAGTTCCGTCGGCCACCAGCATCGCCGGCGTCATGTCGAACAGGTTTCTGGCGACGAAATCCGTCTTCGCCAGCGCTTTGCCACCGGATGAGCGGGACTGGTTGAGTTGGTAGTTATCCCGTGAGCGGGCCACCAGGGCCTCGCTGCCCTCGATGCCCAGTACCTCGCGTGCTTGCGTGGCAATGGGCAAGGTGAAGTTGCCCAGGCCGCAGAACCAGTCGATCACCCGCTCATGCTTGCGCGCGTCCAGCAAACGCAGGGCCCGTGACACCAACACCCGGTTGATGTGCGGATTCACCTGCGTGAAGTCGGTCGGCCGAAACGGCATGGTGATGCCGAAGTCAGGCAGTGCATAGGACAGTTGCTCGCCCCCGGCGTCGAGAAGCTGCACGGTGTCCGGCCCCTTGGGTTGCAGCCACCACTGCACGTTCTGCTCCACAGCAAAGGCCCGCAGCTTGGCCAGGTCGTCGGTGCTCAGGGGCTCCAGGTGCCGCAGCACCAGCGCGGTGACGTCGTCGCCGCAGGCCAGTTCGATCTGCGGACAGGTGTCGCGCGCCTCCATGGAAGCAATCAGGTTGCGCAACGGCACGAGCATGGCGCTCACGTGGGGCGGCAGCACGGGGCACACCTCCATGTCGGCGACATAGCGGCTCTTGCGTTCGTGGAAGCCGACGAGCACCTGGCCCTTCTTGATGACGTAGCGGACCGACAGGCGCGCACGGTAGCGGTAGCCCCAGGCCGGCCCCTCGATGGGACGCATGATCGTCTCGGACTTGACCTTGCCCAGGTGCCAGAGGTTGTCTTCCAGCACCCTTTGCTTCACCGCCACCTGCGCGGCGACATGCAGATGCTGCATCTTGCAGCCGCCACAGGCTCCGCCGTGCAGGCCGAAGTGCGGACAGCCCGGGCGCACGCGCTGCGACGATTCACGGTGGATCGCCGTCAGGCTGGCTTGCTCCCAGTTGTTCTTCTTGCGATGGGTATTGGCGGTAACGAGTTCCAGCGGCAGCGCGCCGTCGATGAAGACAACCTTGCCGTCGGGCTTGCGGGCCACGCCTTGGGCATCCATGTCCATGGACGTGATTTCCAGCCAGCCTTCAGGGAGTTCGTTCGTGGGGATCTGTGGTTCTGTGGGGTCGCTCATCCCCCGATTGTCTCAGGCCGCAAAGGCCTTCTGGCAAGGCCAGCCTCAGCTGCGGTCGGCCCGCGCGCGACGCGGCGTCATGGTGGCCGGCTGTCTGGACATGCCGCCCAGCGAGGCCGAAGCGGGAAGGCGATTGATTTCCAGCTCGCAACCATAGTTGTCCAGCGAGAAGACCAGCGTGCCGCCCGGCACGGTGCGCGGCAGCGTTTCGTGCACCTGGCGCGCCAGATCCACCGGTGGCCGCTGCGAGCGGTAGATGATCTGCTGGTCGGCGCTGTAAACCAGATAGCACGCGGCAGAAGCGCCTTGGGAGAAAAAGCCGGCCAAGAGCGCGGCGGCGGCATAGCGGATGGCTGGCATGGTGAACCCCTTGTGGATGCGTTCTTGCGGATGAATGGCGCCGATTATTGCGGACTTCGGGGCTGGTGGCGCATCGGACGATGCCGATGCTTGCAAGCCACAGCATGGCATGCGCCGTCTCAGCCCAGATGCAGGTGGGTGGAGTGCTTCACCTCTTCCATCACCGCATAGGTGCGCGTTTCGCGCACGCCCGGCAGTTGCCACAGTACGTGCCCCGCGAATTCGCGGTAGGCCTTCATGTCGGCCGAACGTGTCTTGAGCAGATAGTCGAAACCGCCGGCCACCATGTGGCACTCCAGGATCTCCGGGTAGACCTGCACTGCCGCCTTGAATTGATCGAACACATTGGGCGTCGTGCGGTCCAGAAGCACCTCGACGAACACCAGCAGGCCCGCGCCGAGCTTGAGCGGGTTGAGCCGCGCTTCGTAGCCCAGGATGTATCCGTCACGCGTCAGCCGCTGCACCCGCGAAAGCACCGCCGTGGGCGACAGCGCCACTCGCTCGGCGAGCTTCAGATTGGCGATGCGGCCGTCTTCCTGAAGGGTTTGCAGGATGCGGCGATCGATTCGGTCCAAAGTGGTTTCAGAGTCGTGCATTGTTAGTTTTTTATTCTGCTATCTGGCTTTTTTTGGAAAGAAATTCAGATTAATCAATTGCATGATAGTTATATCTCCAGCGCCGCTGGTCTTTTTAAACCGCCATGTCCCTCACCGCCGACTCTGCCGCTCCCGCAACGAACGCAGCCTCTTTTGCGCCCCGTGCTCAAGACATCCACCCACTGCGCCATGCGATCACCGCTGCGTACCGGCAGCCCGAGCCTGAGGCCCTTGCACCGCTGCTGGATCTGGCACGGCTGCCAGCCGGTGTGTCCGGCGGCATTCAGACACTGGCCTTGCGGTTGGCGGACACGCTTCGCAACCGCAAGAGCGCTGGCGGACGCGCCGGCATCGTGCAGGGGCTGCTGCAGGAGTTTGCCCTGTCTTCCCAGGAAGGGGTGGCGCTCATGTGCCTGGCCGAGGCATTGCTGCGCATTCCAGACGCTCCCACGCGCGACGCGCTGATCCGCGACAAGATCCGCTCCGGCGACTGGGAGCCCCACCTCGGCAAAAGCCCGTCGCTGTTCGTCAACGCCGCCACGTGGGGGCTGCTGCTTACCGGCAAGCTCGTGGCCACGCACAGCGAGCGGGGCCTGACCTCGGCACTGCGGCGCCTGACTGCCAAAGGCGGCGAGCCACTGATCCGCAAGGGCGTGGACATGGCGATGCGCATGATGGGCGAGCAGTTCGTCACGGGCGAGACGATCGAACAGGCGCTGTCCAACGCCCGCGCGATGGAGGCGCAGGGCTTTCGCTACTCCTACGACATGTTGGGCGAGGCTGCCTTGACCGCCGATGACGCCGCGCGCTACCTGCGCTCGTATGTGGACGCGATCCATGCGATCGGCAAGGCGTCCGCCGGGCGCGGCGTGTACGAAGGGCCGGGCATCTCGATCAAGCTTTCGGCGCTGCACCCCCGCTACAGCCGCGCGCAATATGCCAGCGTAATGGACGAGCTCTACCCGCGGGTGCTGCAACTCGTGGAGCTGGCCCGCCAGTACGACATCGGCCTGAACATCGATGCCGAAGAGGCCGACCGGCTGGAACTGTCGCTCGACCTGCTGGAGCGGCTGTGCCGCGCCCCGTCGCTGGCGGGCTGGAACGGCATCGGGTTCGTGATCCAGGCGTATCAAAAGCGCTGCCCGCACGTGATCGACTGGGTGATCGATATCGCCCGCAACACCGGCCATCGGCTGATGATCCGCCTGGTCAAGGGTGCTTACTGGGACAGCGAAATCAAGCGCGCCCAGCTGGATGGCCTGGCCGATTACCCGGTCTACACGCGCAAGGCGCACACCGATGTTTCCTACATCGCCTGCGCACGCAAGCTGCTGGCCGCCACCGACGCGGTGTACCCCCAGTTCGCCACCCACAACGCGCAGACGCTCGCCACCATTTACCAACTGGCCGGCCCGGACTACCAGCCCGGGCAGTACGAGTTCCAGTGCCTGCACGGCATGGGCGAGCCGCTTTACGAGCAAGTCGTCGGTGCGCCGTCGGCCGGCAAGCTGGGCCGCCCGTGCCGCATCTACGCCCCGGTGGGCACGCACGAGACGTTGCTGGCCTACCTGGTGCGCCGGCTGCTGGAAAACGGCGCCAACACCTCGTTCGTGAACCGCGTGGCGGACACCACGCTGCCGCTCGAATCGCTCGTCAGCGACCCGGTCGCCACGGTGGATGCCACCGCCGCAGCCGAGGGCGGCACCGCCCTGCCCCACCCGCGCATCCCGCTGCCCAAGGACCTGTTCGGTGCGCGCCGCGCCAATTCGGCAGGGCTGGACCTGTCCAACGAATCGGTGCTGTTCCGCCTGTCGAGCGCCCTGGCGGCGGAAGCACGGCAGTTCTGGCAGGCCGAGCCGCTCATCGACGGCGAGGTCGCGGAGACCGAGACGACTCAGGCCGTGCGCAACCCAGCGGACCCCACCGACGTGGTGGGCCACGTGCAGGAAGCGACCGATGCCGACGTGGACTGCGCACTGCAGGCCGCCTGCGGCGCCGCACCGGCCTGGGCCGCCACCGAGCCGGGCGCGCGGGCCGCTGCGCTGCGGCGCACCGCCGAGCTGCTCGAAGCCGGCATGCCCCAGCTTTTGAGCCTGCTGATGCGCGAGGCCGGCAAGACCTGCGCCAACGCCATTTCCGAAGTGCGCGAGGCCGTGGATTTTCTGCGCTACTACGCCGTGCAGACCGATGGGCATTTCGACAACGCCACGCACCGGCCGCTCGGTCCGGTGGTGTGCATCAGCCCGTGGAATTTTCCGCTCGCCATCTTTCTGGGCCAGGTGGCTGCGGCGCTCGCGGCCGGCAACACCGTGCTCGCCAAGCCCGCCGAACAAACCCCGTTGATCGCCGCTGAAGCCGTGCGCCTGCTGCACGAGGCCGGCATTCCGCGCGGGGCGGTGCAGTTGCTGCCGGGGCGCGGCGAGACGGTCGGTGCACGGCTGGTGGGCGATGCGCGCGTGATGGGTGTGATGTTCACCGGCTCCACTGACGTGGCCCGCATTCTTCAACGCACCGTGGCTGGCCGGCTCGATGCCCAGGGCCGCCCCATTCCGCTGATCGCCGAAACCGGCGGGCAGAACGCGATGATCGTGGACTCCTCCGCGCTGGTGGAGCAGGTCGTCGGCGATGTGGTGGCCTCGGCGTTCGACAGCGCGGGCCAGCGCTGCTCCGCCCTGCGCGTGCTGTGCGTGCAGGCCGATGCGGCCGACCGCGTGATCGAGATGCTCAAGGGCGCCATGGCCGAATTGACCGTGGGCAACCCTGCCCTGCTGGCGGTGGATGTGGGGCCGGTGATCGACGAGGAAGCGCGCTCCGGCATCGAGCAGCACGTCGCCACGCTGCGTGGCAACGGGCGCGCCGTGTTCCAACCCCCGGTCGATGCCGAGGTGCTCGCACGCGGCACCTTCGTCGCGCCGACGCTGATCGAGCTGGCCAGCATCGGCGAACTCCAGCGCGAGGTGTTCGGCCCGGTGCTGCACGTGGTGCGCTACGCCAGCAACGGCCTGGATACGCTGCTCGACCAGATCAACGCCACCGGCTACGGCCTCACGCAAGGCCTGCACACGCGCATCGACGAAACCGTGGAACGGGTCGTTCGGCGTGCGCATGCCGGCAACGTCTATGTGAACCGCAACATGGTCGGCGCGGTCGTGGGCGTGCAGCCCTTCGGTGGCGAGGGCCTGTCGGGCACGGGCCCCAAGGCGGGCGGGCCGCTGTACCTGCTGCGCCTGCTCTCGCAGCACCCGGCGCAGGCGGCCCGTGGGGCCATCGACTGCACCGCTGCGGCCGCGCCGGACCTGGCCGCACGTGCCGTGCTGCAAGGCCCGCTGCAGGCGCTGGCCGGCTGGGCGCCGGGAGCCGGCCATGCATCGCTGGCCAACACCTGCACCGCACTGGCCGATGCTGCCGTGGCGGGCTTGGTCTGCACACTGCCCGGGCCGACCGGCGAGCGCAACCAGTACACGCTGGCGCCCCGCGCCCGCACCCTGTGCCTGGCGACCCAGGAGGCCGACCGCCTGACGCAGTTGGCCGCCGTGCTGGCCGTGGGTGGAACGGCGGTGTGGCCCCTGGCTGAAACGCAGGCGCTGCACGCCCGGCTGCCGGCCAGCGTGCAGACGCGCATCGCGCTGGTGAACGATTGGCGCAGCCCCAGCGTGGCGCTGGACGCCGTGCTGCACCAAGGCAGCAAGGAGACGCTGGTGGCGCTGTGCCAGCAGATGGCGCAACGGCCGGGGCCCATCGTGGGCATCACCGCGCTGCCGGAAGGCGCGACCTCGGTGCCGCTGGAAAGGCTGGTGATCGAACGGGCGCTGAGCGTGAACACCGCAGCCGCCGGCGGCAATGCGAGCCTGATGACGATGGCCTGAGGCAGGGTACGAGTCAAAAACGGCTCCGGCGCATGATTCACTAGGGTGGTTTGCTATTTATTCAATAGCACTCCACCATGACCTCAAGGGTAAGCGGCGGCGGGTCCTTGATCGGCGAAGGCAGCGTTTCAAGGGTGAGGCATCGCCTGCAGAGCGACTCGGTGTGCCCGACACCACCACTGGCAAGCGCAGGTCTTGACAGCGTTGGCAAGAGCAGGATTTGAGCCAAAAGTGGCTCCAGCGCATATTCCTCTACGGTGTATAGCTATGTTTTTAATAGCAAACACGATCTGGCGTCGCAGTGCCGTTTTTGGCTGAAGCACTCCTGTACGGCATTGCACTGCGCTACCTGCTGGCCATGTCTGCCGATGCCCGCGTCAACGCTCCGGCACCAGCCAATCCTGCGGGTGGGCCAATCCCCGCATGATCTGAACCACCTGGGGCTGATCGACCAGCACGCATGGCTTGCCCGTGCGCTTGCAATGGTCCTGCACACGCCAGTAATCGTCGTGGCCGACGCAGCCGGTCTGGCAGATCACGAAGTCTGCGGCCACCAGGCTGGCTTCCAGCGCGGCATCACCGGCCGCCCACGCCGTGGCGTTCTCGGGGTCCAAAAAGTTGGATTGGGGGTTACCGACGACCGGCCGCGCAACGAGGCTGCCGGCAGCGTTCTGGGCAATGCACACCACGGAACGCACCAGCGACTGCCCCTCTCGGTTCGCGGGCGGCCACTGCGTCTCGGCATCGGCCCCAGAACCCGTGCTGGGCCCTTGCGCCAGCGGTGGGTGCGCACCAGGCCGCGCCGCGCGCCATTGCCAATGCAGCACCTCGCGCATCAGGTCCTGGATGCGCTGCCCCAACGCCTCGATTTGCCGGCCCATGGCGCGGCGCCGCATCGACCCGGACGCTGGCAGCGCAGCCGCGTTTTCGGCAAGCGCCTCGCGCGCGAAGGCCAGCGCAGTCTCCGCCACGATGGCCCGGCCTCGCAAGCGAATGGCCTCAGCCTGCAGGCGCTCGATTTCGGCGGCCTGCAGCGTCAGCAGGTGGCTGCAGCGGATTTGTGCTCGCCCATATCCGTCCAGCAGCACGCGGTGTTCCTCGATCAGATCTTCCAGCGGAGTGGCGATCATCTGCGCTCCCATTTGTTCGGTACCGAAGCCCTTGCAAACCCAGGATGGGTGCTGCCGGCAATGGCTGGTTCGTCTCGCCAGCCATTTGATTGATAACCATTCTCATTTAATGATACACTGGCGTCAATCGCTGACCGGGCTTCAGGAGGTTCGTTTCACGAACCGATCGATGCCCCGCTCAGCCACCGAACAGTTTCATCGTGGGGCGACTCCCGGACTCCGTCCGAAGGGTCGTTTTTTGCCAGCCAACGGGCGTGCTCGCGTAGCCAGGCTTTTTTTCTGCGATGTATGTATGGATGGATGGGTGGTGTCGCTGCGCTTCTTTCAAACGGCCCAGCGGTGAACGCTCGGGCAACGGCCCTGCGCCATTTCTTCGACGCGATCTCTGACCCGATGGGATTCACGCAGCCCCCATCGAGGCTTGGGCAGGCACCACCGCCCTGCCCTAACTAAGTTTTGAGCCACGGCTGGTGCCAAGCCGCACGCCCACGGGCCATCGGCCCATGGGCTTGTTCGACTCAACTGAACGCGATGTCGAAATCGCTGTCCGAGGCGCTGAGCTCGATCTTGCGGATCACGTGCGCATCCACGGACGATTGCAGGAACTGCATGGCCAGCCGCGGCAGCAGGTTCTGCGTGATGATGCCGTCCACCATGCGCGCGCCGGATTCCACCTCGCTGCAGCGCTGGCGAATCAGCTGCACCGCGACTTCGTCGAACGTGAACTGCGCGTTGTGGCGCTCCAGAATCCGCGTCTGGATGCGCTGCAGTTGCAGGCGGATGATCTGGTCCAGCATCGAATCGGAGATCGGAAAGTACGGCACCACCACCAGGCGGCCCAACAGCGCTGCGGGAAATTTTTCCAGCAGCGGCTGGCGCACGGCTTTGGCCAGCGCTTCGGGCGGCGGCACCAGATCGGGGTCGCGGCACATGCCGGCGATCAGTTCCGAGCCGACGTTGGAGGTCAGGATGATGACCGTGTTCTTGAAGTCGATGTAGCGCCCTTCGCCGTCTTCCATCCAACCCTTGTCGAACACCTGGAAGAACAGTTCGTGCACGTCCGGGTGGGCTTTTTCGATCTCGTCGAGCAGCACCACGCTGTAGGGGCGCCGGCGCACGGCCTCGGTGAGCACGCCGCCTTCGCCGTAGCCCACGTAGCCGGGTGGCGCGCCCTTCAGGGTCGATACCGTGTGCGCCTCCTGGAACTCGCTCATGTTGATGGTGATGAGGTTCTGCTCGCCGCCGTACAAGGCCTCGGCCAGCGAGAGCGCGGTCTCGGTCTTGCCGACACCGGACGGGCCCGCGAGCAGGAACACCCCGATCGGCTTGCCCGGGTTGTCGAGTTGCGCGCGCGCCGTCTGGATGCGGCGGGTGATGGCCTCCAGGCCATGCCGCTGGCCGATCACCCGCTTTTCCAGCGTGTCCGCCAGCGTGAGCACGGATTTGACTTCGTCGCGCACCATGCGGCCGACCGGAATGCCGGTCCACTCAGCCACCACGGCCGCCACCACGCTGGCGTCCACCACGGGTTGCAGCAGCGGGTCTTCGCCCTGCATGCGCAGCAGTTCGCTGCGCAGATCGCTCAGTTGCTGGACGGCGGCGGGGCCTGCACCGGTGTCACTGTCGGTCGCAGCGACGGCATCGGTGGATGCAGGTGCGCCAGCAGCGGCACTGCCTGCCTCCGCAGGGGCATCGGGCTGGGCAGCTACGGCGCCGGGCGTTGCCTGGGCAGTTGCGGCCTCCTTTGCCACGCGGCGGGCCAGCACGGCGGCTTCGGCATCCACGATCTGCTGGACCATGCCCTTTTCGGTTTCGAAGCGGGCCTTGAGCACTTCGTGCTCGGCTTCCAGGCGTGCGAGGGAGGCCTGGATTTCGTCGAAGCGCTCGGTCTCGCCCACGCCCAGGTCCAGTTCGCGCTGCACGATGTCTTTTTCCACCGCCAGCGATTCCAGTTGCCGGATCACGGCCTCCAGCCGCGCAGGGGTGGCATGCAGGCCCATCGCCACGCGCGAGCAGGCCGTATCGAGCAAGCTCACTGCCTTGTCGGGAAGCTGCCGCGAAGGAATGTAGCGGTGCGACAGGCTGACGGCCGCAGCCACGGCGTCGTCACCGATGCGCACGCGGTGGTGCCCTTCGAGCTTGGCGGCCACGCCGCGCAGCATGAGCACCGCCTTGGCTTCGTCGGGCTCGTGGATCTGCACCAATTGGAAACGCCGCGTGAGCGCCGGGTCTTTCTCGATGTATTTCTTGTACTCGGCCCAGGTGGTGGCGCCGATGGTGCGCAGGACCCCGCGGGCGAGCGCGGGCTTGAGCAGGTTGGCCGCATCGCCAGTGCCGGCCTGTCCGCCAGCGCCGATGAGGGTGTGCACTTCGTCGATGAACAGCACGATGGGCGCAGTGCTGGCCTGCACTTCATCGAGCAAGGCCCGCAGGCGGTTCTCGAACTCTCCCTTCATGCTCGCACCGGCCTGCAGCAGCCCGATGTCAACCACGCGCAGTTGCACGTCTTTTAGCGGCGGCGGCACGTCGCCCGCTGCGATGCGCAGTGCCAGGCCTTCGACCACGGCCGTCTTGCCCACGCCGGCCTCGCCGACGAGGATGGGGTTGTTCTGGCGGCGGCGCATCAGGATGTCGACCATCTGGCGCACTTCTTCGTCGCGCCCGGTGACGGGGTCCAGCTCCTGCTGGCGCGCGCGCTCAGTCAGATCGACCGTGTACTTTTGCAGCGCCTCGCCGCGGCCCGAACCGGCCGGGCCGGTGGCGCCGCTCACTTCGCCGGGCACGCCGGACAGGCCGGAGCCGTCCGCAGCGCCCAGGCGGGATTCCGGCGAGTCGGGCAACAGGCGCGCGAACGCGTCGCTCAGGCCCGGCTCCGTGAGCCGGCCCAGTTCGCTGGAGATGGCACGCAGTTCATTGGCCAGCGCGCGCGTGCGCACCATGCCGGACAACCAGTAAGCGCTGCGGATCTGCGACTCGCCGAACATCAGCGTGGCATAGACCCAGCCACGTTCGATGGCGGTTTCGATCTGCGCCGAAAAGTCGCTGATCGACGTCGCCCCGCGCGGGAGGCGGTCCAGGCTCTGCAGCACATCGGCGGCGAGCTTCTCGGCGTCGATCTCGAAATGGCGAAACACGCGCACCAGGTCGGAATCGGTTTCTTGCAGCAACTGGTGCAGCCAGTGCACCAGTTCCACGTAGGGATTGCCGCGCAGCTTGCAGAACACCGTGGCGCTTTCCAGCGATTTGAACAGCAGCGGATTCAGTTTTCCGAAAAGGGCTTGCCGGCTAATTTCAGACATGGGACCTCGGTCAGTCAGGTTTTTAAAAAGGAAATGTGTCAGGCGTGCGCGGAGGCAGGCGAAGGAGCGGCGCGGCGGGCGGCGCCTTTGCGCAGGGTCAGCCAGTGTTCGGGGTCGAGGCGGAAATCGTCGGGATCGCGCGTGGCGGGCGCAGAGAGCGACCAGGTCGTCCAGCCCAGCCGCGTGGCACCGCCGAGCTGGCAGGGGGGCACGTCTTCACGGCGCAGGATCAATTCAAAGTCCCAAGCGAACTCGATGCCCAGGTAGTTGCGCACCCAGTCCACCAGCGCCTGGAAGTCTTCGCCCGCCGGCAAAAACCGTTCGTACTGCGCCAGCGTGAGGGGGCCGATGCGCAGGCGGAACTTGCTCTGCGCATCGGGCACGCGGCTTCCGACTACGGTGTCCACGCCCAGTTGCGAATTGCAGGCATTGCGCGACAGCCGCGTCTGCTGGCGCGGCTCCAGTTCGAGGTAATGCAGGGTGTATTCGATCAGCTCCACCGGTATGCCGAAGTAGACGCGGATCGCGGCCATCAGGCCTTCGGGGTTGCGCGTCCATCGGGTCAGGTGTCCCGCCATGTATTGCTTGGCGTGGTCGGGCACCGCATCGCGGGCCAGTTGGGTCGGCTCGCCCAGTCCGACCAGGCTGCGCACGTGGCGCCCGAACGGGTCGTCGCCCGCGCGGTCCAGCGACGTGGTGGGCTGCGGGTCCGACCAGGCGCGAAAAAACAGCAGCAGCAGCCGGTGGTGAAAGATGTCCGAAAAGCGTGCGAGCGTCGGGTCGTCGTACTGCCGCAGCCGCTCGCGCACGTATTCCGTCAAGTGCGTGGGCATCGGCCCGTTGGGCCCGTAGAGCCCGAAGTTCCACACCATGAGCCGTTCGGGCTGCCCCGCCGTGGCCGGCAACACTTCGGCCAAGGTCGCCGGCGCAAACGCCAGCGACGGGTCCTGCCCGAGCCGCAGGGACTCAGCCTGGGGCCGCAGCGCCTTGCCGAAACGGGGAAATCCGGGCTGGCGCGCCTGCAACAGCCGCAGCGTGAAGAACAGGTCGAACTCGTGCGGGTTGGCTTTCAGCTTTTGCCAAAAGTCGGCAACCCCGGCGCTGTCGGCTGCCTGCGGCCTGCGTGCATCGCGGCCTTCGCCCCCGCCGAGCGTCGGCAACTGGCTCATGTGCAGGGCCTTTGGCCAGGCCGCACCCGCCATTGCGCAATCCGGCCCCGCTGGCGCGAATCGAGCGCCAGTTCGGTGTAGCTGTTCACCCCCACGTGCCGGGCAAAGAACCGTTCCAGCACCGCCATCAGCGGCCAGGGGCTCACGCCGGCCAGGGAGCTTTCGTCCACGCCGACCGACACGCCCACGCCGCGGCCATAGACGAGTTGACCGTGCTGCGGCAGCCTGCGGGTGATGGCTGAAATGCCCAGTCCTTTGATGCTCGACACCTGGCCCGACAAATCCTTGTCGCCCAGGTCGAGGTACAGGCGAAGCAGATCGCGCAGCGTCGCCGCGCCCTCTTCTTCCGACAGGTCCGTCATGGCCAGGTAGTTCAGCGACAGGTGCGAGATGAGGCGCCAGGTGATTTCGTTCTCGGCCACGCTGGACGTGGGCCGCGTGGGCCCCGCCACCGTGCGGACGCGGTCTACCGGCACCGACTCCACGGTGGTGAAGTCGCCCTCGTTGCTGCGCCCGCCCATCAGCAAGGGCAGATCGCGGTTGGTGCACAGCGTGCGCACGCTCAACTGCTTGAGGTCGTCCGAGAACGGAGCCTCCCGCTGATCGACCAGCGAAATGAAGACCTCGCTGCCCAGGTACTGGGTGCGGGGACCGAAACGCGCCGCATGCTCCGAGAAAAGCCGGGGCTCCCGGCGCGCCGCGAAGTAGGCCTGGTCGCTGGAGCGGATGCCGTGAATCGACGAAAACAGCGGCACGAACTCACGATCGTTGAGCTGCCCTTCCCGATGCCCCGTCACGCCCAGAACGCTGTAGACCTCGAAGTCGCGCGGGCGGGTGCGGTCGGGCACCACGTGGTATTCGTTGACATTCGGCGCCACGTGAATGCGATCGGCCGGGCGTTCGAACAGGTTGATGGCGGGCACGCAGTGCAGCAAGAACTTGTGTCGATCGACCTGCGCTTCCAGGCTCGGCTGGGCGCGGCGCAGCAGCAAGGTGATGGCCACATTCTTCGTCTCGGCTTTGGCAAAAGCCGCGCGCAGATCGCGCACCGAAAAGAAACGGAACCGCGCCGGAAACGCGAAATACTCGTGGAGCAACCGGTGTCCCTGGAAGCTGCGGTGCGAGTACGGCAGCAGCGCTTGCGACTGCTCATAGCCTTCGGCCTGCAGCGCCTCGGGTGGCAGATGCGCCCAGACGCGCGAGGGGTCTTGCGCATCGTGGACGACGATGCCGATCAGTGACTCGTGGATCAGCTCCTGCAGGTGCGACGCCACCGCATCGCCCGCTGAAATGTGCACATCCAGCCGGTCCATGCGCAGATCGCAGAACCGGAGTGCGCCGCGGGTCGAAAGATCGATGCGCAGGTGCCCGGCGGGCTCTTCGGGCAAACGCAGCCGAGACAGCGGCAGGTCGAGCGGAGGACCGCCCAGCCGCGCATGGGTCAGGTCGATGGGCCAGAGCGTGAGCTCGTGTCCGGTGCGAAAGTCGCATGGCGTCTGCTCTTCGGCGGTCTTGCGCGCCCTCAGCACGCTGCCCACCGGCAGCGTGTAGCCGTCGGCCAGGCTGCCTTCGCTGGCGCTCGGCTCCATCTGCACCACCACCATGGAAGGCGTGGGGGCCAGATAGTGTGGGCAGACCATCTCCAGAATGCGCTGCGACAGGCGCGGAAACTCCGCGTCCATCTTCATCTGGATGCGGGCGGTCAGGAAGCTGAACCCTTCGAGCAACCGCTCCACGTAGGGGTCGGCCACTTCCAGTTCGCGGATCGACAGGCGGCCCGCCACCTTGGGGAAGGCGGCTGCGAACTCGGCGCCCAGCTCCCGCAGGTAACTGAGTTCGCGGTTGTAGTACTCGACCAGGCGCGGGTTCATCGGGCGTGGCCCTTCACGACGTCATCACCCGGCCGGATTGCGCAAAGATGCATGGACTGGATCACTTCACCGTAAATCAGAGACGACCACCTGCCCCGTTTCCAGGTCCAGACTGGTCTTGAGCAGCAGCTCCAGCGGATAGGGAGCCGACCAGAACTGGCAGCGGATTTCGAACTGCAGGGTGTTGTGGTGGCTGAACAATTTGCTGGACGGCGCGAGGGCGACCACCAGCGTGTCGCGGAGAATGCGCGGCTCATGGGCGAGGATGGACCGGAGAATGGCTTTCTCGATGTCCTTCCAGTCCAGCTCGGACAGCAACTGCCCCGCCAGAGGCGTCATTCCATAATTGAGGACCGACCGCTCGGCTTCGGGCAGGCCCTCGAAATCGATGTGCGAGGTCGCGTCCGAGGCATTGAGCAACCAGTTCAGGTCGCGCAACAGGGCCTGGCGCAGGCGGGCCTCGGTGACATAGACGGCGTCGGCACGCTCGGTGCGCTTGGTGGGCTCGTGGTCCGTCAGGCGGTCGAGCAAGGCCGGCTGAAGCCGGTCTTTTCCATTACCGAAATTGTCGTTGGGCCGCGTGGTTGCCATGGGGACGGAACTGCCTCGAATCAGGCCGAGAACTGGATGCGGCGGACGTCCAGCAGCGCATGGTCTGCCTGGTCGGAAATCCAGACGCGCTGACCGAGGCCGGACACCTGATCCTGGCCCAGTTCGGTCCATTCGGTCGTGCGCGACAGCCGCACGCCATCGGATGCAGAGCTTTCCGAACCGGGATACCGGGTAGGAATGAAACCGAGCATCTGCCCGCCGTTGACCAGCGTGATTTCGCAAGCCGACCAAGCCAGGTCCCGCAGGTCCTGAGGTTTTTCGAAATTGATCTGCTGGATCGCCGTGAAAGGAACCCAGTAGTAGCCCCCGTTGGCGTACAGCTCGCACACCGGACCGAGCCGTGCGTCCGAGTCCGCCAGCCATTCGAAGGCGCTGCCGTCCAGTTCGCCGGGGGAGCCAGGCGCTTCTTCGAAAGCGCTGCTGCGCAGTTCGGCGGCCTTGTCATGCTGGCCATCTGCCGCGCACTTCAGCGCCTCGACCATCCAGCCCAGCCAGGCGGAGGGATCGCCCAGCACCTGCGGAGTGCGCTTGCCGGCGAACACGTCGCGCCGGGCGACCTCGCAAAGAATCACCTCCCGGTAGGCCTTGGCCATGGGGGCCGTCTTGCTGTCCAGTTGGGCGCAGATCTGGAGCTGGTCGAGTGCCTTTTGCCATTCACCGAACAGCACCAGCATCTGGAAGTAGAAGACGCGCAGGGATGCATCCGCCGGGTCTTTGCGAATGGCATCCTTCAAAGAACTCAGTTGCGTGTCCAGCGGAAGCTTGGAGTCGAAGATCATGGGACGGATCGGCCTTGAACGATGGAGCATGAAGGCGGGTGCCGCCGATGGCTCCATCAGAGATGATTGCAGCGCTCGAGCGGCGCCACACCGCACTACGGATTGGCGCCAGGCTGGCGGCACCCGCTAATTAAGTCAGCGAAGGAGCGACCGGGAGGCATGGCAAAAAAGCCCCTCCTCCCGGCGCACGAACGCTCAATTGCCGGCTTGCTTGACGGAAGGCAGCTTGGACACCAGACGCAGCGAAACCGTCAGGCCTTCGAGTTGGTAGTGCGGGCGCAGGAAGAACTTGGAGGTGTAGTAGCCAGGGTTGCCCTCGACTTCTTCAACCTGCACTTCGGCAGCAGCCAGGGGCTTGCGTGCCTTGGTTTCCTGCGACGAGTTGGCTGGGTCGCCATCGACGTAGTTCATGATCCAGTCGTTCAGCCAGAGCTCCATGTCGGAACGCTCCTTGAACGAGCCGATCTTGTCGCGCACGATGCACTTGAGGTAATGCGCGAAGCGGCAGCAAGCGAACATGTAGGGCAGACGCGCCGACAGGTTGGCGTTGGCCGTGGCGTCGGCATCGTAGTACTCGGCAGGCTTGTTCAACGACTGCGCGCCGATGAAGGCCGCCACGTCGGAGTTCTTGCGGTGCACCAGCGGCATGAAACCGTTCTTGGCCAGCTCGGCTTCGCGGCGGTCGCTGATGGCGATTTCGGTGGGGCACTTCATGTCCACGCCGCCATCGTCCGTCGGGAAAGTATGCGCCGGCAGGTTGTCCACCGCCCCGCCGGACTCCACGCCGCGGATGGAGGTGCACCAGCCGTAGTACTTGAACGAGCGGTTGATGTTCACCGCCATGGCATACGCCGAATTGGCCCAGCAGTACTTGCTGTGGTCGCCGCTGGCGGTTTCTTCTTCGAAGTCGAACTCATCGACCGGATTGGTCTTCGCACCGTAGGGCAGCCGCGCCAGGAAGCGGGGCATGGCCAGGCCGATGTACTTCGAATCGTCGGACTCGCGCAGGCTGCGCCAGGCGGCGTACTCGGTGTTGGTGAAGATCTTGGTCAAGTCGCGGGGATTGGCCAGCTCTTGCCAGGACTCCATCTGCATCATCGAAGGCGATGCGCCGGCGATGAACGGGCAGTGGGCCGCGGCGGACACCTTGGCCAACTCACCCAGCAGTTCGACATCGGTCGGGCTGTGATCGAAGTGGTAGTCGCCAACCAGGCAGCCGAAGGGCTCGCCACCGAACTGGCCATATTCTTCTTCGTACACCTTCTTGAAGATGGGGCTTTGGTCCCAGCCCACGCCCTTGTAGCGGCGCATGTTGCGATGCAGCTCTTTCTTCGAGATGTTCATCACTCGGATCTTGAGCATTTCGTCCACTTCGGTGTTGTGGACCAAGTGGTGCAATCCGCGCCAGGCGCCTTCCAGTTGCTGGAACTCGCTGTGGTGAATGATCTGGTTGACTTGTTCGGACAGCTTGCGGTCGATCTCCGCAATGATGGCCTGCACCGTCTGGTAGGCATCGTCGGACAGCGTGGCCGATGCAGCGAGGGCCTGCTGCGCCAGGGTCTGCACCGCAGCTTCGACGGCTTCACGGGCCTGATCGGTCTTGGGCTTGAATTCTTTTTGCAGCAATGAAGCGAATTCATTGCCTTCGAGCGTCTGAGCGGCTGGTGCCGCTTCCATTTGACGTGCGTTCATGGTCAGGTCACTCCTCGCTTATTTGACGTCCGTCGATGGCTCGGCGGCGGTGGTATCTGCAGGCTTGGGCATGGCGGCCAGCGACTTGAGCAACGCAGGGTCCTTCAAGACCTTGCTGATCAGTTCTTCAGCCCCTTGCTTGCCGTCCATGTACGACAGCAGGTTGTGCAATTGCGTGCGGGCTTCCAGCATGGAATTAAGCGCGCCGACCTTGCGGGCAATGGCGGCAGGCGAGAAGTCTTCCATGCTGTCGAACGTGAGTTCGATGTGCAGGCGGCCATCGCCCGTCAATGTATTGGGCACATTGAACGACACGCGGGGCTTGATGGACTTCATGCGCGCATCGAAGTTATCGATGTCGATTTCGAGGAATTTACGGTCTGCAATTTCCGGCAGCGCTTCCACGGGCTTGCCGGAAAGGTCGGCCATGACACCCATGACGAAGGGAATCTGCACCTTCTTCTCTGAGCCGTAGATTTCGACGTCGTATTCGATCTGAACCCGTGGCGCGCGATTGCGAGCAATGAATTTCTGACCACTCTTACCCGTTTTGCTCAGTGTCATGATGTAACTTCTCTTTTCCTAGGATTTATTAAAACGTGAGCGTAGGGTCCTGTGAAGACTTCGCCATTACAACGGCTTCGCAAAACACCAACTTACAAATTCACAACAAAGTGGAGCACTGCTTCTTCAAGATGCTCTGCATTGGCTCCATCCCTCCAACCCATTATTCGCGCCGACGTCGCCACTCCCATAGCAGACGCCTATAAATGCGAGCATTTGAGCGTTTGAGGAACTTCAGATTCAAGGTCGTATCTTGGCCGAGTTCCGTCCCGCCAGTATCCCCATGGCCCCGCTATCAAATGCTACAAAACGTTTTCAAAGCGGGCTCTTCACACCGGTAATATTTTCCACTTGCGCCACGCTGTCTGGAGACAACTCTCGAAGAATGTCCAGAAAGTCCAGCCCCATCAATCGGACCGCCCGGCGAATCAGCAAGGGAGCCGGGTTGGTCGGCTCGGTCTTTTCGAGAAACTCCGCGATGTCCATCAGCCTTGCCACGGCATCGGCCCGCGACCGCAACGCAAACCCGGTTTGGGTTTGAGCGGCAGGCGCAGAGGCATCGCCCACAACGGCGGTGTTTTCGGCGTCGCCCACCGACACCAAATCGGCGTTGGCATCGGCATCTTTTGGAATCAGGTCCCGGAGTACGGTCAGCAAACCGCGGATCTGATCCAGGTCAGGCCGCTGGCTCGCATCCAGACGGTCCTTGAAAACCGTTTGCATGGACTGGAATGCGTCGGTGGCGACGACCCAGGCGCGCAAGGACTCGTTGCCTTGCCGCCAGGCGTCGGCGACTACGCCGCGCAACTGGTCGATCGACATCTTGATGGCGCCGTCGGCCGCCGTGCCGCGTGCCAGGGCTTCCGCATCTCGAACGTTGATGGAGCCCGCCGCAGACCGCAGAAAGTCCTGCTGCCTCAAATCACGCAATTGGCCGGTCACATCGTTCAACGAGGCAACGGCGTTCATCCGCATGAAATGGTCGCCGTCCTCCGGCAAGGGGTGAAGCTCATCCCAGTACCGGTTGAACATGGCCGCCATCAGCTGAACCCCCTGAGACAGCCCCTGCACGCCTTGCGTATTCGTGAGTGCCTGCGAGAGCTTTGCCACGACCCGAATGTCCTTGGTACGCGACAGGAGAGCGATGGACCGTTTTTCGACCTCGCGCCAATCCGGCGGTTCGGCCGGGATCACGGTTTCGCCGAACTGTTGTTCGGGCTTGCCACTGGCCGCGTTTTCAAGGGCGAGAAACTCGGCGTCGTACGTCAGGTCTTCGCCGCACGGTGGGGTATCGCCGGTCGGTACCAGCAGAGCGTCAAGATCAATCATTCAATACCCGTCGGCGCACATGAAAGGTGCGCTTGCTCGTTAAAGGAAGGACGAAGGGACAAAAGAAACCAGCATTCCTCAAGCAGCAATTTTCTTGAAAAGCCGGGAGAACAGATGGTCGTCAAAGGGACCGTTGTGCTCCAGCATTTCGCTGCCGCCCGGCGAGTCGGACCACCAGACGCTGCGGGCCTGCTTCGACCGCAGTACGTCGCGGCCAGCCCCCCACGGCCTGCCACCGGTCCCGCCAACACCTTGCGATGGGCTCAACCCGAGATCCGCAAGAATGCCCGCCATGGATGGCGCTGCCGCTGCCGGCGCAATATCGGCGTTGAATGGCCACGGCAGCGATGACAGCTTTGCATCCAGCTCTTCCGCCGGCCATGCCAGCCGCCGGGCATCCACGATGGCCTCACGGGTGCCCGCAAAGAACCGCTCGAGCATGGGGTCCGGCGCGAGAGAGCAGGCGCGATCCGAAGCGATGGCCAACGCGGTAATGGGGTAGCAGCGGCCGATGCGATCCGCACTCGGTGCGAGCACCCCACAAAAAGGCAGCGCTTTTCCGCCGAGGCTGGCAACGAAGAACCACAGCGGCGACTGGATGAACCCAGGCTCCCACTGGCCGGACCCTTTGGCACGCAACTGATCCAGGCCCCGGCTCAGCCAGGCATCCCACTCGTCCCCGACAGCACGCGGCATTCTGCGACCTACGAAATCCCCCTGCCCTGGCAGCTTTCCGAACCAGGCAATGCGGGACTCCAACTGCGGCGATGCTTGACTCAGAGGTTGCCAGGACACTCGAACTCCTCCATGGCTTTGAGACGGAAAGGATTCAGCACGCTGCCGGTGGTAACTTCAAACCGTAGACGGCGGCCTTCCACATTGAAGGCTGCGATGAAGCGCTCTGGCGCATTGCCCGGCAATATCTGGGCCCGATCGAAGAACCGGTGCAGAGCCCAGGGCCCTTCGGTCACCATGCCTGTGTTTTCGGAGCCGGCGCCCGTCAGCTGGAGCCGGACCTGACCTGTGCCACGGGCCCCCGGCCAATTCACCGACTTGGGAATCTGAGGTCCGTGCTGGTAGCGCAAGACCTCGCCATCCACATCGAGCACCATTTGCGTGATGGCAGCGTCCATCTCCAATGGCTTGATGTCCAGCCGGATGGAAGGCGCCTTGCCCCCTGCGCGGAAATAGACGTCCCGGATGACGGCGGCGCGCTGGAACGATGCCAACGCTGCGGATCCACCCACCGGCGATCCATCCACCCCCTGCTTGAAACTCCAAGGGTTGGTGGAGATGTCCACCATGGGCTGCAAGGTGGTCCGGAAGAACTCGTCCATCGTGCCGCCGACGGAGAAGAGGCGCGCGAAGTCATCCGTCGTCACGTCACGGCTTGCGCTGCGCGTGAACGGATACCGGCCCAGGATGGCGCGCCGGCAGAACGCTCCGATCGTTGCATTGAGGTTGCCACCCACGGCGGCCCGCACATCGCGCCCCACGAAAGCCGACGTAGCACCTGCCAGGTCTTCGTACATGACGTTGAGCGGTGGAGGAACCCGCTTGGCCTCGGTGCGCACACGCTCCAGCGTGGCCGACAGCGAAGGAGGTACCGAGCCCCCCCCGCTGACCTGCTGCCGCGCGGATGCGATGACCGCGGCTGCCTCGTTGAGCACTTGAAGGCTTGCAGTCATCGGCGAAGGACCCGAGCCGTTGGACGTCGCCAGCCGCCGGTACTCGCGGAAGCGGAAGTCGACCAGATCCGCTTCCAGCGTTCCGCTGGAGGTGAGCCCCGCCACATTGACCTGCTTGCCCGTCAACTGGCTCAGTTGCTCCTGCTCTTCCTTGATGCGGTTGATCTTTTCGCCCAGCCAGCTGCTGGTGCCAGAGCCTGCTGAGGGGCGCTGGCCCAGGGTGGTTTCCTTGGCGACCGCACGAATGAATTGCTCAAGGCTGGAGTTGGCCGCCGAATACAGCCGTGCTTGCTCGCCGGCTTGGTCGAGGGAGGCGATTCGCACGGGTCGGACATCGGCCAGGAAGTCTTCCCACAGCTTTGCGTATTCCATGAGGTACAGCCGCTTGACCTCCAGCGCCAACTGGCCGGTCAACACCTCGTTGGCAGTGCTTCGGCGCCCGTCGGCCTTGCCCAGCACCCAGCTTTCCTCCTGAGAAAGCAATGCGGTCACTTTGGGCAGTTCCTGCGCAAAAGCGCCGTAATACCCGTCGTAGGTGAACAGGCCGGAAATGCCCTGCGTCAGCGGGCGACCGCTCCGGCGCGAGAAGACTTGCGGTGCTTCCGGGCCGCTGGCACGAACCACCGTGAATTCGGGTGGCAGGGAATTTCCGGTCAACAGCAATTGCTTGACGCGGCTGTAGGCCCGCTGTGCAGGCGACATCTGGGCGAGCCGCTGGCGTACCTCGGCCACCAGTTGCTGGTCCATGGGCACCGGCGCAACCAGGGCGCGGTCTTCCATCAAGTTGTCCAGATGGTGGGCCAGTTGGTTGACGACGCCGGACTGCACCAGGCCGGGTGGAAGGGAAGTCTCCCAATCGTTCACCATCCACGCGCGAATCGCCTTGGCGTTAAAGCGCTCGGGCTCATACAGCATCAGATAAACCTTCAGCGCCTCAAAGCTCGCTTCGGGATTGCTGGTGGAGGTCTGCTGCAGCGATCGGCGCAAATGCCGGGACAGGCGTGGCAGCCAGGCGTCTTCCAACAATCGCATGTAAGTGGCATCCGCCGCCGTCTGCACCTTGGGCACCTGCAGCAGGCCCTGGCGCCAGCTCAAGGGAGCGGAGTCGCCTTCGTAACGCTGGCTGATCGCCAGCGACTCTGCGTTGTTCAGCAGCGGCAGCAGGCTCACCATGTCTTCGGGATCCGCATCGCGCGCGTCGTTCACGGCCTGCTTGAGCGCGGGCACCCGGTCTTTCACTTCGCCGATGTACGCCACGTTGTTATCGTGGCTGATCGCCCAGCCCAGGGTCACCCCGACCAATGCCAACACCAGCGCGAGCAACCCTCCGGCCTGGGCGATGCGCAGTTGACGCTCTTTTTTGGCGTTGCGCCCCGTCAGGCCGGCCTCATTGAACATGACGCCCTTGAGCAGCGTTTCAATGAAATAGCTCTTTCCGGTCTTGCCTGCTCCCACCGAGGCGCCGGCAGGCGACGGCACCGCAAAGCGCCGCGAAAGCGCCGAGAGCACGCGGTCGAAGGGCATTCCTTCCTGCGTACCGCTGGTGAAATACACGCCACGGAACAGCGGCTTTTCCTTGAAGCGCGATGAGGCGAAGATGACGGACAGGGTTTCCTGCACCACATCGCGCAGCCCCACGAACTGCTGCGGCAGGCCATAGATCAGGCCGCGTCGTGCGAGGTCGGGCTCGCTCAGCAAGCGCTGGGGCAGCAGGCGGTTGATCTGTCCGGCCAACTCGTCGAATTCAGCCCGGAACCGGGCTGCCGGCTCTTCCTGCACTCCGCCTTCGTTGTAGGGGCTGGTGAAGCCCCAAACCTGCGAGCGCTCCTCGCGATTCATGTTGCCGAAGAATTCGTTGAACCCGGCCAGCAAATCGGTCTTGGTGACCAACACGTAAACCGGGAATTTGATGGCGAGTTCTTCACACAGCTCACCCAGGCGCATGCCGATCAATCGTGCCAAGCGGTCACGCTCTGCATCGGTGCTGCTCAGCAACTCCTGCACGCTCAGAGTGACGATCACGCCATTGACGGGCTGCCGCCCGCGGAACCTGCGGAGCAGCGACAGGAATCCGCCCCAGGCGGCCTTGTCTTGCGTTTCGTCGCTTTCCTGCGTGGTGTAACGGCCGGCAGTGTCCAGCAACACGGCCTGATCGGTAAACCACCAATCGCAATTGCGCGTGCCGCCAACGCCCCGGATCGACGCCTTGCCAAACTGCGCCTCCAGCGGAAAATCCAGGCCGGAATTGACCAATGCCGTGGTCTTGCCCGACCCCGGCGAGCCGATGATGAGGTACCACGGCAACTGGTAGATGTAGCGGCGATTCAGACGGCCGAACCAGCCTTGCTCCGTCTGGCCGAAGCGGGTCTTGCTCAGGACGCCGATGGCTTCCTTGAAACGGGTTTCGAGTTCGGCGACTTCTTCCTCCCCGGGGCCGGCTTTTTCAGCCGGCCGGTCGCTCGTGCCGAATCGCGCCAGCTGGGTCAGCAGCCGGGCGTTCATCTGCTTGGCGCGCCACCACTGAACCATCAGCTTCAGGAACCAGAAGGCGAAAATCGCGAAGATCAGCCAGCCACGCACCTGAGGGCTTTCCAGCGGCTGATAAGGCTTGATGTAGATCAGCGGTCCGATGAACCAGATTACCAAGCTCAAAAGCACCAGCCCCAGCAGGACCAGCGTGAACCTGTTGAACAGGAAATCGAATATCTTGCGGAACATGCTTATTTTTGATTGGTGGCGCTACCGCTGGGAACTGCGCCCGGAGTGAGCTGCAGTTCGTTGTCGCGGGTCTGCGGAGCAACATGCAAGACGATCTCGACACGGCGGTTGAGCGCCTTGCCTTCCGGCGTGGTGTTGGGTGCGATCGGATCACTTTCTGCGCGGCCCTCGGCATGAAGCCTTCGGCCGTCGGACACGCTCTTGAGCAGCATGGTGGTCACGGCCTGCGCACGCTCCTGGGACAGGTGCCAGTTGGAAGGAAAACGAGCCGTGCGGATCGGCGAGTTGTCGGTGTAACCGTTGACCACTACCTTGCCGGACACTTCGTTCAGTGCCGCAGCGATGCGCTGGATCACGGCGACATAGCGAGGCTTGACCACCGTGGCCCCGGCATCGAACAACCCATCACCACGCAGGATGATGATGCTGCGGTCGGCGAGATCGTTCACTTCCACCAGACCCTCCCTGATTTCGGGCTCGAGGAATTGGCGCAGCCTGGGCTTCGGCGCGGCGGCAACGACCGTCGGCGCCTGCGGAAGCCGGATGCCATTGATCGCAGCGAACAGATCGTCGGATCGCGAAGCCAGCCGGTAGTTGAACCAGAGAAAGATCAAAAAGGCGATCAACAAGGCCAGCGCCGCAGCGACCCAGAACGGAATCAAGGTCCAGGGCGGAACCGCCGCACGCTGCACACCGCGCCAATGCAGCGCCAGGGCGCCGCTGCGGTCTCCCCTTGCCCCTTCGATGACCTGCAGCAGCCGTGCCTTGAGGCTCTCCAGCTGACTCTTGCCGTTTTCAACGACGTGGTACCGCCCTTCGAAACCGAGCATGAGACAGAAATACATCAGCTCGATCAGATCGATGTGCTGATTGGGCGTCTGTACGAGTTTTGAAAGCAACTGGAAAAACTTCTCGCCGCCCCAGGTTTCGTTGTGCAGGGCGACAAGCAGGCTGTATTTGGGCCATACGCCGGAGCCACCCCAAGGCGTCTGCGCTGCCGCTTCGTCGATTGCGGTGCAGATGCAATATCGGGCTCCGATGATAGTTTCCATCGGCACGCCGGTGCTTCCGGCACGGCTTTCAAATTGGCGAATGTTCTCCAGAAGAAATTGCTGGAATCCACCCGGGTCGCCGTTGGTGGCCATCGCCCGGATCTGCGGAATCAGGTTGAGCAGCGTATTGGCCGCTGCCACCAGCGGATTGCCACCGCTGACGACATAGGGCAATGCCGTTTCGCGCACAGCACCGGCAGGAGCCTGGGCAGGCACCGCCCCGCTCCTTGCAGCCGCAGTGCCGCTGCCCGTGTCGAAGGCAAATACATTGCCGGAGGTTTGAATGGACATATCGGTTCTTAACGGCGAATCGCCCACATCTCGAGCTGCAGCTCGGGAAACTCACCGGACACGTGCAAGGCAAGGCCGCCGGAGTTTTGAAGCTGGCGCCACAAGTCGTGCGCGGTGTCCAGTTCGAAGTAGGAATACCCGGCGTGGTAGGGAATTTCCCGCGGCGCGACCGGCAGAGACCGCAGAGTCACACCCGGCAAATGCAGGTTGACCAGGTCGCGAATGCGTTCGACCGGGCCCAGCTTGATCTGGGTCGGGAAGTGCGCCCGCAAGAATTCCACTGTGGCTTGTGAATGGACTGCCAGCACGAAATCGCAGCTGGTCAGCAACTCGGTGCTCGGAATGAGTGCGACATGCACACCGTATTGGCGCTCTTGCAATTCGATCTGGATGGCGTTTTGCTCCAGCACGGACGAAAGGCCGCGGCGCAATTCCAGCATCAATGGCAGGAAGGAACTGCGCAGGTCGTCATGGTCATAGGCCGGCATCGGCGCAGGACGGCGTTGGTCTCGCGTGAACGTGGCCAACTCGCCCGCCATTTTGAGAAGGTCGTCAAACAGCCGCTCAGGATGGATGGCGGAAATGCGAACCCAATGCTCCACTGCCGGTTCCCATCGATTCAGGAACTGCAGCATCAGGAAGTCTCCGACCTCCCCCACTCCGCCACGGCCTGGCTGTGTGAGCCGCTCTTCCAGGGCCGCGCCGCGTTGCCGCAACAGGCCGAACAGTTCGCGGCAGAACACCGCCAGATAGGACATCTCGGCATTGGTGACCACTGTGGGAATGAAGGTGGGGTCGAGCAGGATCGAACCGTCTGCGCGCCGCTCCACCACCTGCACGACGGGAAGGCTGACCCAGCCGTCGGCAATGTCCTGCGTCGCCCTGAGTGCCAGCTTGATCTGGCCGACCTGCACTTCTGCAGGCTGCGCCCCAACATCATTGACGTCGGCAACTTCGGCCACCTGGGCGGAATAGCGAACCAGCGCATTCGAATCAGCGCCCAGAGACACCTCGGCGGCCATCCGCCGGCGCATCGGCAGCGCCAGATGGATGACCGTGTCCTTGACGTCTTTGCCGATGCTCAGTGCGGGCGGCGGCTCATCATGGTGCGGAAAACTGAAGGGCGTTCCGTCCGGCAACACGCCTTCAGCGGAGATCAGCCCGATCTTTCCAAGTGCAAGCAATTCGGTGTCCAGGACCAGGCTTGAGAACCCCCAGAAAAAGAACTGCGTGGGCAGCGTGCGTGCCTGGACCAGGAAGTCTGTGAATCGATCTTGCTGCTGAAAATGCTGAGGGCGCAAGAACATGCCCTCCGCCCAAACGACCTTGCGCTGCCAGACCATGATAGTTATTGCTTGTTTTCTTGAATTTGAACTCTGACCGCGTCCTGAGACACCGTGACGAGATAGCGCACGGGCTTCAGACGTTCGGTCTCACCCAATCCCCACCAGCGTCGGCGCATCTCGACCGAGTTGGGGGCTGGAGCGGAGGCTCTCCAAGTGCTTTTCTCCAAATCCCGGTAGCCCGCGAAAAAAGCAAAGGCGCGTACCTCGGCACTGCCCTTGCGATCAATCACCCGGCGCTCTCCAGGTACCACCAAGAATTCTTCGCGGCGCACGAAGTCGCTTCCCAACTGGGCTTCGTCCTTTTCTTGAAGGTCCAGAAAGCTGGCTTTCTCAAACGCCGCGGTCGCGCGCAGTTCGTACATCCTGAGCAAGATGGGCTTGGGCGCGCCATGCACGTCAGGATTGAGTTTGGGGTCTGCCACGATCTCAAAGACCGCAGGCGGGACCGCAGTAGGCGCTTCCTGCGGGCGATTCATCGAACCAATCATCCCGCACCCTGCCAGCCCCAGCGCAACGATGCCCAATGCCCCTCCGAGCACAGTGCGCCGCCCTCCAAAAACGCGATCAAGCATCGTCAATTCCTTTGATTCTTATGAAACGGTGTCACAGCACATCTTCATTGGGCGAAACCCAAATAGCGAAGGCGCTGAAATTGTCTTGATGGGGTTTGCCCTGGGCGCGCAAGGTGGTTTCCATGTATTCCAGCCAATCTTCAGGATTTTGGCTGAGCCGCAGGGCCTCTTCCATATCGTCTTCATGGATGCCTTCCCAAAGGCCATCCGAACACAGCAAAAACGCATCTCCGGGCGCAAGATCGACGGCCTTGGACAGCACGGTAGGAGGAATCTGCGATTCGGCCCCGATGGCGCCCGCCAGAACACTTCTGTTCGGCAGATCCCGCGGATCCTCGTTGCGATAAACGCCCGCGTGCAGCAACTGCTGCACGACGCTGTGGTCTTCCGTCATCCGGTGCACCCGCTGATCCCGGAACCAATACAGGCGCGAATCTCCCCAGTGGGCCCACAACGCCCGCCCCTTGGCGAGATCCAGGCACAACAGCACCACCGTCGCACTCATGTGCCTGCGAGAAACCGATACGGGCTGCTCCACAGCGACCGTGTGCTCTGCCAGCGAGATCAAAGACGCAAGACCTGCTGGTGCAAACAGCGGGTTGTGGCGAAAACCGTCAAGGACAGCGTTCACCGTGAGCCGCGCGGCCAGTCCCCCGTGGCCATGACCACCGGCTCCATCGGCCAATGCGCAGCAGAACCCTCGTCCTCCCGCATCGACCATGCCCAGGAAATCATCATTGGTCGCGCGCGAGCCTCTGTCAGACAGCGACGCGGCCGTGAGCCGAAAACGGTATTGGTCGCCGACGACGTGTGCAATCACAGTTTTGCCTTTGCTGCGGCTTCAGCGTTCTCATAGGCTTCCAAAAATGCCTGGCCCGAGAAGGCGGTGAGGTCGTCCTCCGCATCTCGCCGGATGGCATCGAAGTTTTTCTTGTACTCGTCCCACAAGGCTGCTTTGCGGCCGATGGAAGACACTTTTCCCAACATGCCGCCGATGGTGGCCGCCTGCTTTTCAAGCTCAACAGGGTCGAAACGCGACAGCGCTTCCGCATACGCAGCACGGATGCCCGCCATCAGTGCCAACTGGTGAACGCACAAATCTTGGTACGCGTCCTTCATGGCAGGAATCGGCTGCATGAACCCCGGAAAATTCTGCCCGATCATTTGCATGATCACGCCGTCTGGCGTGGGCAAGAACTTCAATGGATTATTCGCACCCGATGCAATGACGGTCACCCCTGCGCGAAACTCCCGCTTGATTTCCGAGCGTGCGGCGAGCAGATCGATGGTGCCTTGCACCGCAACCCGAAACGCCTCGCCAAAGGACCGCATGAATTCGGGTGTCAGCGTGGGCTCCAGCTTTTTGGGAAGAACGCCAGCACCGTCCAAAAAGGCTGTGACCAATGCGTTCAGTTCTGCAGCCGGTAGCGCGCCTGTAGTGGACGAAGCAACTGGCATCGCAGCAGGCGCGGACACCGCTTGCGCAGGCGCCGAATATTGATCCGCCGGCGGCAATGGGTCGGTGTTTTCTCGGGAGAAGCCAACACTGATTTTTGGCTCAGCATTGCCTTCCTGCAGGGAAATCTGGGCGGGGATTTTTTCCACCAGAGGGGTCACCGGCTCGACTGCAGGCATCCATGCGGAGTCGGAAACGGTCAGTGCATCGCCAAAGCTGTCCAGATTCAGCCCGTCGACTTTGCGCAGACCGACCAAGGGCGCTGCAACCTGCTCACCAGGCAACGGTGCTGGAGAAGCAGGTGCCGAAGCAAGGGCTTGAGCAGACGACACCGCAGCATCGATGCTGATGGCTTCGATCCCCAACGATTCGACGGCAAGGTTCTCCACCGCAATGCCCGACGCGGAGGCACTTTTCGGCATGCTGAAGGCCTGAGACAGATCACAGCCCAGGGCAGAAGGCCCGGCTTCCTGCGGCGCCGGTTGATCACGGTCTTGCTGAAACAGGCGCAAAGGATCCAATTCATTGCGTGGATCCAAAGCTTTAGGAAGCCCCGTATGCGCCGGGTTGTCCATTTCGTGCTCGAAACGTCCGGAAATCGGCAGCGTTTTCAGCAACTCGTCGTGCCGCAGATTGGCGACGTCCGACAAGCTCTTCGTTTGCAAACCTCCCGCCCAGGGATCACCCTTTTGCGCTTGTCTGTTGGCGTCCTGAGCAAACAGATCGAAGTCATCCGGTATCACAAGCGCCCGGTGTGCTGCGGCTTTCGCCGGTGAGGAACGGGGAACATCGTCCCAACCGGAAGCCGGCAATTCAGGGCTAGGAGCTGGAGAAGCAGAAGATGTTCTGACGACTCCAGGTAAGACGGCTTCTTGAGGCTCAAAGGACGAGGCCGAGGTCGATGGCGCTCCAATCGATTTATTGGCGCTGGAACTCACTGGCGACGCGCTCTCAGGCGGTGAGGCCATGAAAGATGGCACGATTGCAGAGGCAGCGGTCTCCGTGGCGTCCACTGAAGGTGCAACGCCGGGCTCAGACACCCGACCCAAAATCGCGAACGGATTGCTGTCATCGACGGGAGACTGTGCCCCCAAGGAAGGGGGCAAATCAAACGGACTGGGCTCGGCGACCGGGGCTGAAATCGGTTCGAACGAAATCGGAGTTGCCGAGATGGCTTTTTCTGCCACAGGCTGTGCGGTGAACGCCGGCTCGGCCGGTTTAATCACCAACGGCTGGCCGGGAATCAGCGCGTACAAGCGATACGGCCCGATCACCACTTCGTCACCAATGGCCAGAGGCACTTCTTCACCCGACCGCACTTCTTGCCCAGCCACCGTGATGGACCTGCGCTCGCACAGATTAGCGATATAAGCCGCGTCAGACTCCATGCGCACCATTGCGTGGACGCGGGCCACGCTGGCGTCGGAATCTGGCAAAACCAGCTTGTTCTGCCCACCCCGGCCGATCGTGCCTCCGGCAACGCCGAAGACTGCAGACCAAGACCGCTCTACTGAAAGATCGGCCTGTTGAGCGACTCTGAGTTCGACTTTATCCATGGGAAGTGCCTGACTGTTCCGTGATGCTCAAGAGGCTTTTCTGTTGGTGCGCTTCGCCCGGGCAGCGGCTGCGCGCGCCGCATTGAACTCACGGCCCCAGACGGGGTGGCCCTTTTCTGCTTCCGTCAACTGGAACGTCGGATCCTGCTCAAGCGCAAAATCGAAATGCTGGCGGCATTGCCTCAAACGCCCCATGGCACAGTGGCTGAAGGCGATGAACTTGAGCACTTTCACCTGGGAGGCGAGCGGGAGTTCAGTGGCGCCGATCAATGGAGTCAATGCAGCGATCGCATCGTCATAACGACCATCAGCATAGATGTCCAGGGCGCGGGTCAATGCCTGCTCCTTGGCCGCCACGGGGTCGAGCTTCGCGGGCTCGGGGGTGGCTGGCTGCTGTGCTGCCGCATCGGTGGCAGGCGTTGCGGGAGCATCCGGCGCCGTCTGGCACGCAGTCAGCACCAAGCCCAACATGCAATAGCTAATTAAAGATGGAATCCTGTTTTTCATGCTACCTCGCATCAAAATCATGTTCGACGGTGAAAGTTTCGCCATCGATGACCGTGATCACTTTTTTCAGAGTTTCAAAGCCTGGATTAGACAATTCCAGGGAATGGGTACCAGCGGACAACTTCAATTGGGTCAGCGGAGGACTGACCCCTAAAGGCTTACCGTCCACTTGCACATTGCCCCAGGGGGACAACCGGATCCGGACGTTGAATGCCGCGTCTCGGTCTGGAGTTTTGAAAAGTGCGCTGACTGGTACCGAACCGGAGGCCTGCACGGTGGGAGCGCGGGGCGTTGGCGAAACAAGCGCCGGATCGGGCAATCGGGCTGCAGCGCCAGAAGGAGCGGAATCTGCCGAGGCGTCGAGCACAGGTCTGCCGCAACGCGTTGCCCATCGCGCTTGGGATCGAAAATACGCACTCCGCCAAGGGGTGTTGTTGAGCTCGTAACCGTCGATCTTGAACGACGGACGCACAGAAAAGGCCGCGTCGAACTCCGCTTCGCATCGCTTGCCTTCTCCGTTGGAGCAATAAATGAACGCCAAATATTTGTGCGCGGAAGCGCGCTCTTGCGTGTCAGGTAAACCGGCAAATAACGCGGATTGAAATGCGCGTTCAGCGGTCTGAAAATCCTTGGCGTCAAACAGTGCGATCCCTTGGCCAAGGTACTGTCGGCCTGTGTTGGCCGACGCAGCATCTGGTTTCGCGGACATCGGCTTTTCATCACAATCGGAAGCGGCATGGATCAAAGGCGCATGGGCCAGCGCAACGGCACATGCGGCGTATCTGAGCTTCGAAAACGACCAAGGGCGCATCATTCGAACTTATGCGTCAGTACGACCGACTCGCCCTTTTTCACCAGCACCATCTGCGTCACGGTAGGCGCGACGGGATTGGAGATGTCGATCCGATGAAGGCCCTCGGTCAAAGTCAGCTGAGTCAGTGGAGGCGTGGTGCCGGCAGGAACTCTGTCGACCGAAACATTTCCCCAAGGCATGACCCGCAAAATGATCTTGCCTTTGTTCTCGGCATCTGCAGCGCGCGCCGCTTGAGCAAGCGCACGCGCAGGCTCTTCAGCGGGGGGTACCGCCATCGGCAACCCAGGTGTTGACGCAGGAAGCGCAGGCACCACAGGTACCTTCGCGGGCGCCACATCCGCCATGACGGCAGGTGCAGAGGCGACTACCAACGGCACAGAGGCTGGCGCCTGCTGCGCAAGCGGAACCGACGCCGGCACGGCGGGAGACGTCAAACCTGCAAGCCGCCCTTCGGCCTCAGCGCGATGCGCGCCGTTGGGGAAAAGAGTGAGGTAGGTCCGCAGTGAATCAGGTGTGTTGATACGGGAGGCCAAAGCCCATTGGTCAAGCTCCTGCGAATTGGGAATCACCGCCTCTGGCTTCGCTGCGTCTTTTCCGCTAACGAACCACCAGCCGCCTCCTGCAATCAGTACGAATGCAGCGAGACCGAGTGCTGGAATGACCCATGCAGGGCGCTTCAAAGGCGCCGGTTGCGCTGCTCCCTCCCGTTTTACCGGAGCGGTTTTGGCTTTTCGAGGACGACTTTCCGGACGGGGTACCGAGGAAGTCGATGGCTGTGAAGGCACTGCGGATTGGACATCCTTTGCAACGCGGGCCTCTGGGGCAACGCGATCCTGCTGGTAAGCGGGCGCGACAGGGGCAGGCGGCAAGTTCTCACGTTGTGGAGCACCACGCTCCGGCTCGGGCTTAGGCAATAGAGCCGTTGGTACCGCCTCCGCATACGAGGCTGCCGGAGCAATGGCTGGGATCGCCGGCACGTTTCCAGGAGTATCGAATTCCTGTGTCGGAAAAGGCGCCTCAGCAGGACCAAGACCCATCATTCCCGAACTGGGCCAGGACAGCGTTACTGTCTTGAGTCCCAGAAGATGGCGCAACTCGCCAATGGATTGCGGCCGGTCTTGAGGCTTGATCGCCAAGGCATGGTGTACGCCGCTGAGAAATCTGGCACTGAAGCCCGGGCAAGTTTCAGGAACGAGAGTAGAAACCGGATCGTTGATCATCCGGGCAACCGATGTCGCTGGCGGACGGCCCGTGATCGATAGATAAAGCAATGCGCCCAGTTGGTAGATATCCGTCCAGGCACCTTGCGGCATCGCGCCGTCGTCCACGTATTGCTCGATGGGTGCAAAGCCCGGCTTCAGCACCATCGTCAAAGCCTGGGTCATGTCCCCGATGATGCGTCTGGCTGCGCCGAAATCCAGAAGCACTGGCATGCCGGAGGACTGCAGGAATATGTTGTCCGGGGCGATATCCCGGTGGTAACAGTCTGCGGCGTGCAGCATCTCCAGCACATCAAGAATGGGAGCGATGATGGCTGACAGCCATTGCTCATCCATCGCCTTGGGCTGCTGGTTCAGGAAGGTGCGAAATGTCTGCCCTTCGTAATACTGCATGACCATGTATGCAGTGCCGTTTGCCTCGAAGAAACGATAGACATGCACCAACGCCGGATGCGAGAACTTAGCCAGCAAGCGCGCCTCATTGATGAAGCTGCGCAGGCCCGCATCAAAAGCACCACGGTGCTGAGACCGCACATGGATCTGATTGGACTCCTTGCGGCCTGCCAGCGTCGATGGCATGTATTCCTTGATCGCCACGATGCGGTCAAGGCTGAGATCCCTGGCCCGGTACACGATACCGAACCCGCCCTCTCCAATGACATCGCTCAGCCGGTATTCACCAACCTGGACACCGGGAGCCAGGCAGTTCGCCGAACCACTTATTTCCTTGTGCATGTTTTCACGCTTTGCGCATCTATGTCTTGGAGGTTGTATGAGAACGAGTCAAGCTAACTCTTGGCGCCCCTCCTTCGCCTCCTCGGCGAATTGGAGAATGGCGCATCAGCGCGAGCAGGCCAGCGCGAATTGCGGGACTTTCAGAGTCCCTCGGCAATCTCCGAGCGCCGCCGCCGCATCATAGAACAGCCGAAGGGCGATACCTTCTGTGCCCGGCCTCTCGCTGCGCAGCATGCGGGTGGGCCCCTTGCCATCGGCCAGCCCGCCATTTTCGAAACAGGCGAGTCTACCTTCACATCCGCTGAAACAGTTACCTATTGATGCCACTTGCCCAAGCAAAACAAATTGTTTCTTCTGTTTCTCGGCGGCGCCAATTAGACCCAACTTGCATCATTGAAATGACATGCTCAACTCTTATGATCGCCGGCAGATAAACAGATCACAGTTGGCGCTGTAAGACGCAGTTCCACGGGAGGAATAAATAACCCCAACGGGCATTAATTTTTCCCTTTACAGCCCTTCATTGGTGACTGTTTTCTCAGGTCAGCGAATTCCTTCGGCTTGAGGGAATTCGCTGACTTTTCATTGACTTTGCGTACCAAATCGCAACTATAGGAGAAGCAATAATGTCAGTCGATATGTTCATGAAGGTCGAAGGCGCCAGCGGCGAGTCACAAGACTCCAACCACAAGGGCTGGACTGACATCAACTCTTTCACATGGGGCGCTACCCAGCCCAACTCGATGGCGAGTGGCGGCGGCGCAGGTGCTGGCAAGGTCACCTTTCATGACCTGAACATCGTCGCTTCCATCGACAAGTGCTACCCAGCAGTTCTCAAGCACTGCGCTACCGGCAAGCATTTGGGGCAAGTGGAAATTTCCCTGTGCAAGGCAGGCGGCACGCAAATCGAATTCGGCAAAATCACTTTGACCGACGTGATGGTGACCAGCGTTACCGTCAGCGGCACGGATGGTAGCGATTCGGTGCTGGTGAATTATGCGTTCCAAGCAGCCAAGGTAAAGACCCAATACTGGGAACAAACCAACCAAGGCGGCAAGGGTGCAGAAAGCCAAATGGGCTTCAACATCAAGGAAAACAAAGAAGCCTGATCAGCTTTTTTGCCAAAGAAAAAGCCACACATGTGTGGCTTTTTTTATGGAAATTAGCCTATTAAAGATAGGCGCGTGGGTACGAACTGACTGTCAGCGCCAAACGCTTAGGTCTACTGCAACACCCATAAATGCAGAGTACAAGCCTGCACTAATAGCATTTCAATCAAAAAGAGCAAACTACGACTCAACTGAAAATCAATGCCTCCCGGTGGGGCTTAAGCACGGGTCAAGTAGGTCTGGATCATTCCCACTCAATGGTGGCAGGCGGCTTGCTTGAAACGTCGTAGGTCACGCGGTTGATGCCACGCACTTCATTGATGATCCGGCCAGACACTTTCTTCAGCAGGGCATAAGGCAACTCCGCCCAATCTGCCGTCATGAAGTCGCTGGTCTGAACGGCGCGCAGCGCTACGACATAGTCGTATGTTCTCCCGTCGCCCATCACTCCTACGCTCTTCACCGGCAAGAACACGGTAAATGCCTGGCTGGTCAAGTCGTACCAGCTCTTGCCTGTTCCAGGGTCGATGAAATTGCGCAGTTCCTGAATGAAGATGTCGTCCGCCCGCCGCAGCAGATCGGCGTATTCCTTCTTCACTTCGCCAAGAATGCGGACACCGAGACCAGGGCCTGGGAAGGGATGGCGATACACCATTTCAGGTGGCAGCCCCAAAGCCACGCCAAGTTCACGGACCTCGTCCTTGAACAGATCGCGCAGCGGTTCCAGCAACTTCAGTCCCAACTGCTCCGGCAACCCCCCGACGTTGTGGTGGCTCTTGATGGTGACTGCCTTCTTGCTCTTCGCACCGCCTGACTCGATCACATCAGGATAGATCGTGCCTTGCGCCAAGAACGTTGCGCCTTTGTGGCCTCCATCGCCCGCTTTGAGTTTGGCGGCTTCCTGCTTGAACACTGTCACGAACTCGCCGCCAATGATCTTGCGCTTTGCTTCAGGATCACTCACGCCCGCCAATTTTCCGAGGAACAGCTCGCTCGCATCGACGCGAATGACTTTCGCGTGAAGCTTGCCCTGGAACATTTCCATGACCACGTCGCCCTCGTTCAGGCGCAGCAGGCCGTGATCGACGAACACACAGGTCAACTGGTCTCCGATGGCGCGATGGATCAGTGCGGCTGCCACGGAAGAATCGACTCCGCCGGACAACCCCAGAATCACTTCTTCATCACCCACCTGGTCGCGGATTTTCTGCACCGCTTCGGAGATGTAATCTCCCATGATCCAGTCAGGGCGCACGCCGCAAATGCCGAGGACGAAACGCTCCAGCATCGCCTTGCCTTGGACGGTGTGGGTGACTTCCGGATGGAACTGAACCGCATAGAACTTGCGTTCTTCATCTGCCATGCCAGCGATGGGGCAACTTTCGGTGCTGGCCATCAGCTTGAAGCCGGGCGGCAATTCAGTCACCTTGTCGCCGTGGCTCATCCACACATTGAGCATGCCATGGCCTTCTTCGGTGGTGAAGTCGGCAATATCGCGAAGCAATTCCGTATGGCCGCGCGCGCGCACGGCGGCGAAGCCGAACTCACGCTTGTGGCCGCCCTCGACCTTGCCGCCCAGTTGGTGCGCCATGGTCTGCATTCCGTAGCAAATGCCCAGCACCGGTACACCCAGTTCGAACACTGCCTGAGGGGCCTTGTCGGTGGTGTCTTCATAGACACTGGCGTGGCTCCCGGACAGAATCACGCCTTTGACGGAACCGTCTTTGGCATAGTCGCGAATCCACTCGTCCGTAACGTCACAAGGATGCACTTCGCTGAGCACGTGGGCTTCACGAACGCGGCGTGCGATGAGCTGGGTGACCTGAGAGCCGAAATCGAGGATGAGGATTTTCTGATGTTGCATGGCAGGCGACGGAAACAGGAAAGACAAAGGCCCGAACACTGCTGGGAGGGTTCGGGCCTGTGGTGGCTGAAGGATCAATCGGCGCGGTAGTTGGGCGCTTCCTTCGTGATCTGCACGTCGTGGACGTGACTCTCACGAATGCCTGCAGTGGTGATCTCGACGAACTCGGCCTTGTTGTTCATCTCTTCGATCGTGGCGCATCCACAGTAGCCCATAGCAGCGCGCACTCCACCCGCCATCTGGAACACGATGGAGACCATCGATCCCTTGTAAGGCACACGACCTTCAATGCCTTCCGGAACCAGCTTGTCGGCATTGGGATTGCCCGTGCTGGATTCCTGGAAGTAGCGGTCCGCACTGCCCTGCTGCATGGCACCGATGCTGCCCATGCCGCGATAGCTCTTGTAGCTACGACCTTGAAACAGGATCACCTCTCCAGGTGCCTCTTCCGTACCGGCAAACATGCCACCCATCATCACCGCGCTGGCGCCAGCGGCCAGGGCTTTGGCAATATCGCCCGAGTAGCGAATGCCACCGTCAGCGATGAGCGGCACACCAGTGCCTCGAAGGGCAGTGGCCACGTTGTCGATGGCCATGATCTGCGGCACGCCCACGCCCGCAACGATGCGGGTCGTGCAGATGGAACCCGGGCCGATACCCACCTTGACGCCGTCAGCGCCAGCTTCCACCAGCGCCAGCGCAGCAGCGCCGGTGGCAATGTTGCCGCCGATCACATCGATTTGCGGGTAGTTCTGCTTGACCCAGCGCACGCGGTCAATCACGCCTTTGCTGTGTCCGTGGGCGGTATCGACCACGATTGCATCGACACCAGCCTTGACCAATGCTTCGACGCGTTCTTCAGTACCCTCGCCGACACCGACAGCTGCACCAACGCGCAAGCGCCCTGCAGCATCGCGTGCTGCATTGGGAAAACTCGTTTGCTTGGTGATGTCCTTGACGGTAATGAGGCCCTTGAGTTCGAAGGCATCATTGACAACGAGCAGCCGTTCCAGCTTGTGCTTGTTGAGCAATGCCTTGGCCTCGGCAGGCGAAGTGCCTTCTTTCTCGTTCACCGTGATCAGCTTGTCGCGCGGCGTCATGATTTCATGCACCTTGACGTCGTACCGCGTCTCGAAGCGCAAATCGCGCCCGGTAACGATACCGACGACCTTGCCACCGTCGCAGACCGGGAAACCCGAAATGCCCAACTGCTCAGACAACTGCGATACCTGCAACACCGTGTGCTCAGGCGTGATGACCACAGGGTCGCGGACCACGCCGGATTCGTAGCGCTTGACCTTGGCAACGTGAGCAGCTTGCTCTTGCGGCGTGAGGTTTTTGTGCACGATCCCCATGCCACCTTCTTGCGCGATGGCAATGGCCAGTCGCGCTTCGGTCACCGTGTCCATTGCGGCAGACACGAGCGGCAGATTCAGGGAAATATTGCGGGAAAGTCGCGTCGCGAGGGACGTGTCCTTGGGGAGGACCTGGGAGTACGCTGGCACCAGCAACACATCGTCGAAGGTGAGCGCTTTTCCAAGAAGGCGCATGAGAAAGCTCCAAAAAAAGGATTGTACCCGCGAGGCTGCCGGCGCGCCCGCGGTTGTGGTGCATCCACCATGGCGTCAGCGCACTCCGGCCGCTAAACTTGCACCGCATGAAAACCTCCCAGCTTCTTTTGGCCGCCCTCGCCTGCACGTGGGCCATGGGCGCTGCGGCGCAATGGCAATGGATCGACAAAGACGGCCGCAAGGTCTTCAGCGACCGTCCGCCGCCGGCAGAGATTCCACAAAAGAGCATCCTGAAGCAGCCGGGCAACTCCATCTCGGCGCGACCCGTTGCCGTAGTGCCTGCGGCCGAGGGAGCCTACGCACCGGGCATTGCTGCCAGCGCACCTCGCCCCACTGGCAAGGACAAGGAACTGGAAGAACGCAAAGCGCAAGCAGAGGCTGCAGAGGCCGCCAAGAAAAAGGCGGACGATGAAAGACAGGCAAAGGTGCGCGCCGAAAATTGCGAGCGAGCCCGCCAAGCCAAGGCAGCGATGACTTCTGGCCAATTGTTCAGCCAGAACAATGCCCAGGGAGAACGCGTTTTCATGGATGAGACGGCCAAGGCGGCTGAAGCCCGACGGGCCGACAACGTCATCGCCTCGGAATGCACCTCGCGCTGATGCTCTTCACGCGTTCGTCTTAAAGAAAATGCTGCGAACGCCCCCTTCGATCCGCAGATTTTCAATAGCCGGCTTTCGCCCCAGGCCGGCGCTGTGCAAACAGGCCGGTCGATCGCGCACCCTGGCGTACAAAACGCTTGCGCCTGGCGACCTTGGGATCGACGACCAATGGCCTGTAAAGCTCAACCCGGTCCTGGTCCTGGAGCAATTGCTCAGGCGTCGTCAGTCTCCCCCAGATCCCGCACGCCACGCCTTCTGCGCTGATTGCACAGGCGTTCAATGCATCGGCCAACGTGGAGCCGTGCTGCAACCGTACTTCACGCTCGCGGGTCGTGCGTGGCGCTGCAGAGTCCACTACGGTGACGGTCAGCCAACGCCCCTGGTTCGATGGCTCAGCCATACACCTGCTCGGCCCTTTGGATGAACGCATCCACCATGGTGCTGGCGATGCGATCGAAAACCGGACCGACCAAGGCGGCCAACGCCATGCTGTCGAAGCCGTAATTCAACGTCAACTCCACCTTGCAGGCCCGTTGCGAGCCATCGCCTACCGGGTGAAAGCACCAGTCTCCATCCAGTTGGGAAAACGGCCCTTTGACCAGCCGCATCTGAACGCGGCGCCCGGCCTCCTGCGTGTTGCGCGTGACGAATGTCTTGCGCAAGCCACCCAGCGCAATGCCGACTTCGGCCGTCATGCCTTGCTCGTCCTGGTCGAGCACGGCCGCGTGATCGCACCAGGGCAGAAACTCCGGGTACTTGGCCACGTCGGTGACCAGCGCGAACATTTCCTCGGGGCTGTACCAGATCAGGACGGACTTGTTGACTTTTTTCATGGAGGAGGAAGGCGCCTTCGACCGCAGGGCCGAGGGTCCGATGAAGGGCTTTGGCCTGTGAGCCTAAAATCTTGAGAGCGAGACGACAACGATTGTAGGGAGGGCTTTCATCTCCCGGTTTGCGCCGCATCTAATACCCATGGCCAAGAAACCCGAAACACAGTCCCGCATCGCCGATAACAAAAAGGCAGCCTACAACTATTTCTTCGAGGAACGCTACGAAGCCGGCATGGTGCTGCACGGCTGGGAGGTGAAGGCGCTGCGCGAAGGCAAAGTGCAGCTGACCGACGGTTATGTGGTGATCCGCGAAGGCGAGCTGTTCCTGATCGGTTGCCAGATCAACGCGCTCAAGACCGCCTCCACGCACGTCAGCCCCGAAGCGGCGCGCACCAAGAAGCTCCTGCTGCACCGCCAGGAAATCGACCGGCTGATCAACAAGGTCGAGCAAAAGGGCTACACCCTCGTGCCGCTGAACCTGCATTGGAAAGACGGCTTGGTGAAGTGCGATTTCGCCCTGGCCAAGGGCAAGGCTGAGCACGACAAGCGCGACACCATCAAGGACCGGGAAGGCAAGCGCGAAGTGGAGCGCGCCATGAAGGGCCGAAACCGTTGATTTTTTAGCGGCGTCCGGGAATAAAGGCGCATGCTGTGGTGTTCATCCCTGTGCAGGGCCGCATTTCGCGTCGCTCGCACCAGAACTGGAGACACCATGATCCGCATCGCATCCTCTGTGGCCACGGCCGCATTTGCACTGGCCCTGGCCGGCTGCTCTTCCATGATGGCGGCACCCGCCGGCGTCCAGGCCAAGGACGGCGCCTTGACCGGTCCCAACGGCATGACGCTGTACACATTCGATCGCGACACGACCGGTAGCGGCAAGTCGGTCTGCAACGGACCTTGCGCCACCAATTGGCCTCCGCTGATGGCCGGCAATTCCAGCCCGACCGGCGACTACAGCGTGGTCCGCCGCGACGATGGCAGCAGCCAACTGGCCTACAAGGGCAAGCCGCTTTATTACTGGGCCAAGGACGCAAAACCAGGCGACCGCACGGGCGACGGCGTCAACCAAGTCTGGCACACCGCCAAGCCCTGAACGGGTCAACCGGCACCGGTGCCATGGACCAGATCGTCGAGCACCTGCCCAGCCTGCGCCGCTATGCGCGGGCACTGACGGGCAACGCGTGGGCAGCCGACGATCTGGTACAGGACACGCTGGAGCGCGCTTGCCGCAAATGGCTGCTCTGGCGTGCCGGCAGCGACTTGCGGGCCTGGCTTTTCACCCTCATGCACCACCTGTACCTCAACCAGCAGCGATCGGCCTCGTCCCTGCCCTTGCTGGACATCGAGGCCGTGCAGGACAGCCTTCAGGCCCCAGCCCCGGCGTCGGACGATGCCATCGACCTCGACCGGTGCCTGCAGCGCCTTCCCTCAGACCAGCGTGCCGTCTTGCTGCTCGTCACGCTCGAAGACATGGACTATGCGCAAACGGCGCGCGTGCTGCAGATTCCTGTCGGCACGGTGATGTCGCGGCTATCGCGCGCACGGGCGCGGCTGCGCGAACTGATGCACGCGCCCGCCAACACAGCGCGCTCTGCCCCTGATAACGGGCCTCCATCGCTGCGCCGGATGAAGTGAGAACGCAGCACATGGCGACCGACGACAACACCCCGCTTTCCGAGGAAGAACTCCACGCCTTGGTGGATGGGCGCCTTCCGAGTGCAGAGGCCGACGCATTGCGTGCCCGCCTGGCACGCCACACTGACAGCGACACGGATGCCACACTGGCGGCCTGGCAGAGCCAGCGCGAGCATCTGCAGACCCTCCACGCTGCCTGGAACACCGCCCCGGTCCCCGAGGGCATACGCCGCGCGGCGGACCGATTGCAAGCGCTGCGCGAGCGCGAAGCCCGCTGGTGGCGGCTGGGCGGCATGGCGGCGTCGCTCGCCTTGGCGTTCGGACTGGGCTGGACCGTGCATGGGCAATGGCCGAACGGTGAAACAGATACTGCGTCCACCCGAATGGCCAGCGCGGTTCCGGACGCACGCCGCTTCGCCCAACAGGCGGCGCTGGCGCATGCGGTCTATCAGCCGGAACAGCGGCACCCCGTGGAGGTGGCGGCGGCCCAGCAGGACCATCTCGTGCAGTGGCTGTCCAAACGGCTGGGGCGACCGCTCAAGGTGCCCGTGCTGGCGGCACAGGGATACGAACTGGTAGGAGGCCGACTGCTGCCCGGCGACACCGGCGCACGCGCCCAGTTCATGTACCAGAACGCAGCCGGTGAACGGGTCACGCTGTACCTCGGCGCCCTGCGGTCAGACCAGGAAGGCGCTGCCGACACCGCGTTCCGCTTCGATGCGGACGGGCCGGTGCCATGCTTTTACTGGACGGACGGCGGCTTCGGCTATGCGCTCAGCGGCGCCCTGCCGCGCGCCGCCCTGCTGGGCCTGGCCACCGCGGTCCACCCGCAACTGTGAAGAATCGGCACCGGGCAAATCCGATGCCTTCGGTGCCGAGCGACCAGGTCAGGCCAGCACAGCCAGCGGATGGGCATGGGCCGGCCAGGGGCTGTCGAAGAACGGCGCGACCATCTCCGGTGTCACGTCCTCGATGCGGGCCGGGTTCCAACGCGGCGCATGGTCCTTGTCGACCGCCAACGCACGAATGCCTTCCACCGTTTCGCTTTGGCCGGGGCGCAGGTAGAAACAATGGCGAACCATGTCGCGCTCCATGCGCAAGTCGGCTGCCAGATCCATTCCACGGGCGCGGCGGATCTGTTCCAGCACGACGTGCAGCATGAGCGGTGAGCGTTTGCGCAAGGTGGCCGCCGCGGCGCGCGCCCACTCGCTGCCTGCAGCCTCCAGCGCCGAAATGATGGCCTGCACGCTGCCCAGCGAAAAGCATTGATCGATTTCGGCCACCACCGCAGTATCCAATGCCTCTTTAGCTATGAATTTAGTAGCAATGAGGTTTTCAACCGCTTTTCCGTCGACAAACGATCCGCTGCCAAGTGCTTCCCAGACGGCAGCCTGCTGATCCGATGGCATGCAGCCGTCGGCCAGGCCCAGCGCGACGGCCTCACCGGCACCGATGGTGTCGCCGGTCAGTCCCAGCCACTCGCCGGCATACCCCGGGCAACGCGACAGGAAGTAGCCACCTCCCACATCGGGAAACAGGCCGATCGCCGTCTCGGGCATGGCCATCTTCGTGCGCTCGGTCACGATGCGCAGGCTGGCGCCCTGGCTGATGCCCATGCCGCCTCCCATCACGATCCCGTCCATGAAAGCGATGTAGGGCTTGCCGTAGTGGTGGATCAGGTGATTGAGCGCATATTCCTCGGTGAAGAAGTCTTCCAACCGTGGATCCCCCTGGCTGCCCGCCTGGTGCAGGAATCGAATGTCGCCCCCCGCGCAGAACGCGCCGAAAGGCCCTTCCTTGTTGCTGCCGCGGATGGCCACCGCGGCAATGCGCTCGTCGTGCTGCCAGGCCAGCAGTGTCTGCATGAGTGCGCGCACCATGCCCAGCGACAGGGCGTTCAGCGCCCGGGGCCGGTTGAGGGTGATGAAACCCACCTGCCCCCGCACCTCGGACAAAACCTCTGCGGTTGCTACTGCTGCCGTCGTCGTCTCCGTCATCGCCATTCCTTTTTTCTTAACAATCGATTCGCGCCACATCGGCCCGGCCACACGTTGCAGTGGACCGCCCGGAATCTTAGAGCCTCCTGCACGCAAGACCTGTCAGGGCTCGGACAGGTGAACGCCGCGCCCCCCTGAAAGCCGCAAACACGCATGCCCGTCCAGCGCAGGCCCGCGTTTAAGGCCCGGCTAAGCCAACCACCAAAGCCGCGCGGCACACTGGCCAACCCAGCCACGACCGAAAGCAGATCGATGCCCCACCCCACCGCCGCCAAGACCTCTTCCTGGTCGCTGATACGCCCCTACTGGTTCTCGCAGGAGCGATGGTCAGCGCGCGGCCTGCTGGCATTGATCGTCGCGATGAACCTCGGCATCGTCCACATCAACGTGCGCATCAACGCCTGGAGTGCAGATTTCTTCAATGCCCTGGAAGCCCGCAACACGGCCGAGTTCGGCCCGTTGCTGATGCTCTTCACCGGCCTGGCGCTGGCCTATATCGTGCTGGCCGTGTATGCGCTGTACTTCAAGCAGATGCTGGGCTTTCGCTGGCGCCGCTGGCTCACGACCGAGTACCTGCAGCGCTGGCTGCACGGCAACGCCTTCTACCGCATCGAGCGCGACCGACTGGCCGACAACCCGGACCAGCGCATTGCCGAGGACCTGAACAGTCTGGCGACCACCACGCTGGCGCTGACCCTGGACCTGCTGTCCACCGTCGTCACGCTGGGTTCGTTCATCTTCATCCTCTGGTCGGTGGGAGGGCCGCTACTCGTCCATGTGGCGGGCTACAGCGCCACCATTCCGGGCTACATGGTCTGGGCGGCGGCTGCATATGCCCTGGTGGGTTCCGTCGCCATGCAGGCCTTCGGGCACCGCCTGGTGGCCGTGAACTACCGCCAGCAGCAGGTGGAAGCGCATTTCCGGTTCGGCCTCGTGCGGCTGCGCGAGAACGCGGAGCCCATTGCCCTCTATGACGGCGCACGGGCCGAAGCGGCCCATTCGGCCACGCTGTTCGGCCGCATCCAGGACAACTGGCGCCTGGTGATGCGCTACACCAAGCGCCTCACGCTGGTGAACTCGCTGTATTCGCAGATCGCCGTCGTGCTGCCGCTGGCGCTGGCCGCGCCGCGTTACTTCGCCGGGGCGTACAGCTTCGGCGTGCTGATGCAGATCAGCCGAGCTTTCGACACCGTGAGCGGGGCGATGTCCTGGTTCATCAACAGCTATGGAACGCTGGCGGAATGGCGCGCCACGGTCAACCGGCTGACGGAACTGGGCGACGTGCTGGCCAGCGTACCGGCCTCGACAGCCCGCGGCATCCGGCTGCAAACAGGCGATGGCACCGCGCTGGCCACGCACGGGCTGCAATTGGCGCTGCCAGGCGGCGGGGTGCTGTTGACCGTGCCCGACCTGCGCATTGCGCCGGGCGAACGCTGGCTGCTGCGCGGCCCGTCCGGCGCGGGCAAAAGCACCCTGCTGCGCGCACTGGCAGGGCTGTGGGATTTCGGCAGCGGCACCGTCGGCCGGCCGAAAGCCAAGACGCTCTTCGTGCCGCAGCGCAGCTACCTTCCGCTTGGAAGCCTGGGCGATGCGCTGGCCTATCCCGACACCCCCGGCGAACACACGGAGGCCCAAGTGCGTGAAGCCCTCGAGGCCGTAGGCCTGCAATCCTTCGGCGATCAGCTCGGCGATGTGGCGCCCTGGGCGCAGCGGCTGTCGCCGGGCGAGCAGCAACGGCTGGCTTTTGCGCGCGTGCTGCTGCAAAAGCCCGAATGGCTGTTGCTCGATGAAGCCACCAGCGCGCTGGACCCGGCAGCCGAACGCCTGCTGTACACGCTGCTGGCCGACCGTCTGCCCGCCACGGCAGTCATCAGCGTGGGCCATCGGGATGCGCTGGCCGACTTTCATGCGCAGCAGTTGGTGCTGGGGCAGGCCGAAGCCTCGCCCACGCACGCGCCTCCGGAAGGCTCGGGTTCGGCAGCCGCAGGGCTGGCGCAACCCGCTTAGCGCAGACGCAGAAAAGGCACCTTGCGGTGCCTTTTCTTCAGGGGATTCGAGTCCCTGAGCCGATCAACGGCCCGCGCGCTTGCGGTCGCTTTCCTTCAGGTGGCGCTTGCGCAGGCGCACCGACTTGGGGGTGATCTCGACCAGCTCGTCGTCCTCGATGAACTCCACACCATATTCCAGCGTGAGGTCGATCGGAGGCGTGATCTTGATCGCGTCTTCCTTGCCGGACACGCGGAAGTTGGTTAGCTGCTTGGTGCGCGTGGCGTTCACGACCAGGTCGTTGTCGCGGCTGTGGATGCCGACGATCATGCCTTCGTACACCGGATCGTTCGCCTTCACGAACATGCGGCCGCGGTCGTCCAGCTTGCCCAGGGCGTAGGTGAAGATTTCACCGTCGTCCATGGAAATCAGCACGCCGTTCTTGCGGCCACCTATCTCGCCCTTGTGTGGCTCGTAGCTGTCGAAGATGTTGCTGATGAGGCCCGAGCCACGCGTCAGGTTCAGGAATTCGTTCGTGAAGCCGATCAGGCCCCGCGCAGGAATGCGGTACTCCAGGCGCACACGGCCACGGCCGTCCGGCTCCATGTTCACCAGCTCGCCCTTGCGCTCGCCCAGGGCTTGCATCACGCCGCCCTGGTGGCCTTCTTCGATGTCGGCCGTCACCAGTTCGATCGGCTCGTGCTTTTCGCCGTTCACGTCGCGGAACACGACGCGGGGCTTGGACACGGCCAGTTCATAGCCTTCGCGGCGCATGTTTTCCAGCAGGATGGTCAGGTGCAGTTCGCCACGGCCCATCACTTCGAAGATGCCTTCTTCGTCGGTTTCCTTCACGCGCAGGGCCACGTTGTGCTGCAGTTCCTTTTGCAGGCGGTCCCAGATCTGGCGGCTGGTCACGAACTTGCCTTCGCGGCCGGCCAGAGGGCTGGTGTTCACGCAGAAGTTCATCGTCAGCGTGGGCTCGTCCACCTTCAGCATGGGCAGCGGCGAAGGATTGGCCGGGTCGGTCACTGTCACGCCGATGCCGATGTTTTCGATGCCGTTGATCAGCACGATGTCGCCAGGGCCGGCTTCCGGCGTCTGCATGCGATCCAGGCCCTGGAAGGTCAGCACCTGGTTGACGCGGCCTTTGACGGCCTTGCCATCGGGGCCTTCCATGACGACCACGTCCATCATGGGCTTGATGGTGCCCTGGCTGATGCGGCCCACGCCGATGCGACCCACGAAGGTGGAGAAGTCCAGCGCCGAGATCTGCAGTTGCAGCGGAGCGGTCGGATCGCCCGAGTTCGGGGGAACGTGCTTCAGGATGGTGTTGAACAGGGCCGACATGTCGGGGCCCCACTGTTCGCCAGGAGCACCCTCTTCCAGCGACGACCAGCCGTTGATGCCCGAGGCATACACCACGGGGAAGTCGAGTTGCTCGTCGGTGGCACCCAGCTTGTCGAACAGGTCGAACGCGGCGTTCACGACCTTGTCGGGGTTGGCGCCTGGCTTGTCCACCTTGTTCACGACCAGGATCGGGCGCAGGCCCAGAGCCAGAGCCTTCTTGGTCACGAAGCGCGTCTGGGGCATGGGGCCCTCTTGCGCATCGATCAGCAGCACCACGCTGTCCACCATGGACAGTGCGCGCTCCACTTCACCGCCGAAGTCCGCGTGGCCCGGGGTGTCGACGATGTTGATGTGGGTGCCTTCCCAGCTCACGGCGCAGTTCTTGGCCAGGATGGTGATGCCGCGCTCTTTTTCGATCGCGTTGTTGTCCATGACGGTGTCGACCACTTTTTCGTGATCGGCGAAGGTGCCCGACTGGCGCAGCAGCTGGTCCACCATGGTGGTTTTGCCGTGGTCAACGTGCGCGATGATGGCGATGTTGCGGATTTGTTTGCTCATAGTGCTTCCAATATGCCGCGCTCTACCTGCGGCGTGCTTTCCAGAATCTGTTGAATTTCCAAGGGGCTGAGGAGCCGGTCGGGCACCAGTTCACCCGCCATGGTGTGGCCCACGCCCAGAAGGGCACGGGGATCGTCTCCGAACACCGCCACGGCGGGCGCGTCCGGCCAGGGGCCGCGACGGCGCACGCCGGACAGGAACCGCCCGGCATTCTCGCTGTCCAGCGTGACACGCACATGCTGTGCCAGCAGGATCTCGGCGGGGTGCACGCAGGCCATGCGTTCGCTGTCGTCCATGGCCTCCAGCGCCGCCAGCGTGACGCAGCGCTCCACACCCAGCCCGCCGGTATCGATGCGCCGCAGGAAGGTGAGGTGCGCACCGCAGCCGAGCGCGGCGCCAATGTCTTCGCCCAACGTGCGAATGTACGTGCCCTTGCTGCAGGCCACTATTATTTTGATAGCACACTGCCCTATTGTTTCTTGCGCTAGAGCCAGCTTCAATGCATGAATCGTTACGTCGCGCGCTTCGCGTTCGATGGAAATGCCGGCGCGTGCATATTCGTACAGCGCCTTGCCATCCTTCTTGAGCGCGCTGTGCATCGGCGGCACCTGCCGGATCGGGCCCGTGAACTGCCTTTGCACTTCGGCCAGGCGCTCGGGCGTGAGCTGCGCGGGATCGATCTCGCGCTGCGCCAGCACTTCGCCTTCGGCATCGCCGGTCGTGGTCGTGGTGCCCAGCAGGGCGATGGCTTCGTAGGTCTTGGGTGCGTCGAGCTGCAACTGGCTGAACTTGGTCGCCGCGCCGAAGCACAACGGCAACACGCCAGTCGCCAGCGGATCGAGCGTGCCGGTGTGGCCCGCCTTCTCCGCGCGCAGCAGCCATTTCGCTTTCTGAAGGGCATCGTTGCTCGACAGGCCCAGGGGCTTGTCCAGCAACAGCACGCCATGCACCGGGCGGCGCTGAATCCTGACGCGGGGTGCGCGGGGCGCACGCACTTCCGCGTCACGCGGCGCTGACGCTGCGTGCAAATCGCTGGCCCCCAAGGGGGCACTCGCTCCCTGGGGCGGCCCGTCGATGTGCATGTTCAGTCTTCTTGGGCCCGCGAAGAAACCGCCTTGGCGATCAAGGCGTTCATGTCGGCCGCACGTTCGGTCGTGCGGTCGAACAGGAAGTGCAGCGTCGGCACCGTGTGGATATGCAGCCGCTTGAACAGGCCGTTGCGCAGGAAGCCGGCGGCCTGGTTCAAGGCCACCTGCGTGGCCTCCGGGTCACCGATCAGTACGCTGAAAAAGACCTTGGCGTGCGCATAGTCGGGAGTCACCTCCACGGCCTGCAGCGTCACCATGCCCACGCGCGGATCTTTCAATTCGCGCGCGATCAGCTCCGTCAGATCGCGCTGGATCTGATCGGCGACCTTGAAGCCGCGGTTGGGAGTGGAGGATTTCTTCGCAGCCATGTGATCGCCCAAGCCTTACAGCGTCCGCGCGATTTCCTTGATGTCGAAGAACTCCAGCTGATCACCTTCTTTGATGTCGTTGTAGTTCTTGAGCTTGATACCGCACTCGAAGCCTTCCTTGACTTCCTTGACATCGTCCTTGAGGCGCTTGACCGAGTCGACTTCGCCCGTGTAGACCACCACGTTTTCGCGCAGCAGGCGGAAGCGTGCATTGCGATGGACCATGCCCGAGGTGATGTACGAACCGGCGATGGTGCCGATCTTCGTGGCCACGAACACCGTGCGGATCTCGGCCGTGCCGATGACTTCCTCGCGCTGCTCGGGGGCCAGCATGCCGGACATGGCGACCTTGAGCTCGTCCACAGCGTCATAGATGATGCTGTAGTAGTGCAGGTCGACGCCGTTGTTCTCGGCCGTCTTGCGCGCGCCGGCATCGGCACGCACGTTGAAGCCGATCACGATGGCCTTGGAGGCGATCGCCAGGTTGATGTCGGATTCGCTGATACCGCCCACGCCCGCATACACGAGCTGGACCTTGATCTCGTCCGTGGACAGCTTGAGCAGCGATTGCGACAGCGCTTCCTGGGAACCCTGCACGTCGGCCTTGACGATGATGGGCAGGTACTTGACCTCGCCCGCCGTCATGTCGGCGAACATGTTCTCCAGCTTGGCGGCCTGTTGCTTGGCCAGCTTGGTGTTGCGGAACTTGCCAGCGCGGTAGGTGGCGATTTCGCGGGCCCGGCGTTCGTCGCCCAGCACCATGAATTCATCGCCGGCCTGCGGCACTTCCGTCAAGCCCTGGATTTCGACCGGAATCGATGGGCCTGCCGACTTCGCGACCTTGCCGTTTTCGTCCAGCATGGCGCGAACGCGGCCGTAGGTCTGGCCTGCCAGCACCACATCGCCCACCTTCAGCGTACCGGACTGCACCAGCACCGTGGCCACCGGGCCGCGGCCCTTGTCCAGCTCGGCTTCGATCACGAGACCCTTGGCCATCGCGTCGACCGGAGCACGCAGCTCCAGCACTTCGGCCTGCAGCAGCACCTGTTCGAGCAGGTCGTCGATGCCCATGCCGGTCTTGGAGGAGACGGGCACGAATGGCGACTCGCCGCCGTATTCTTCAGGCACCACCTGCTCGGCCACCAGTTCCTGCTTGACGCGGTCGGGGTTGGCATCGGGCTTGTCGGCCTTGGTGATCGCAACCACGATCGGCACACCCGCCGCTTTCGCGTGCTTGATGGCTTCCTTGGTCTGGGGCATGACGCCGTCGTCCGCCGCCACCACCAGGATGACGATGTCGGTGGCCTGCGCACCGCGGGCCCGCATGGCGGTGAATGCCTCGTGGCCTGGGGTGTCCAGGAACGAGATCATGCCGCGTGGCGTTTCCACGTGGTAGGCACCGATGTGCTGCGTGATGCCGCCGGCTTCGCCCGCAGCCACCTTGGCACGGCGGATGTAATCCAGCAGCGAGGTCTTGCCATGGTCCACGTGGCCCATGACGGTCACCACAGGAGCACGCCAGACCGACTCGGCCTGTGCGCCGGAGACATCGTCGTTGGTGAAGGCTTCCGGATCGTCCAGCGCCGCCACCACGGCCTTGTGGCCCATTTCTTCCACCACGATCATCGCGGTGTCCTGGTCCAGCGGCTGGTTGATGGTGACCATCTGGCCCATCTTCATCAGCGCCTTGATGACCTCGGACGCCTTGATCGACATCTTGTGCGCGAGCTCGGACACCGTAATGGTTTCCGGAACGTGCACTTCGATGATGCGGGCTTCCACCGGCGCGGACTGCTGGTGATGGTGGTGGTCGTCGCGCTCGTTGCGGCGTCCACGGGGACCGCCGCGCCAGTTGTTGCGACCCACGCCGCCACTGCTGTCGCCGCGCGTCTTGATTTCCTTCTTCTTGGCAGGATCGCCGGCCCAGCTGGAGGACAGCTTGGCGGACTTGACTTCCTTGTTGCCGCCGACGGGCGCAGCCGGTGCACGGGCACCTGGCGCAGCGGCCGGCTTGTGCAGCGTGCCCTTCTTGGCATCGCCAGCAGGCTTGGCCACCGCAGCAGCGGCTGGCTTCGGCTCGTCGGGCTTCTTGGCAACGAGCACCTTCTTGGGCGCAGCCATCATGGCGCGGATCGCCTCGGCTTCGGCCAGAGCCTTGCGGCGGCGTTCGTCCAGGTCGGCAGCGCGTGCGGTTTCCTCGGCCACGCGGGCCTTGGATTCGGCTTCGGCCTTGGCACGGGCTTCGGCCTGTGCTGTCTGGCGTGCAACGGCTTCCGCCGCCTGCTCGCGAGAGGCTTCCTGCTTTTCAGCCTGCACCTGCGCCTTGCGGTTTTGCTCTTGCGCAGCGTAGGCGGCAGCCCGCTCTTCCGCTTCCCGATCGCGCTGCTCGCGGGCTTCCCGCTCGCGGCGCTTTTCGTTCAGCTCGGCCTCCTGGTGGCCAATCAGCTCGGCCTGGCGGCGCGCTTCTTCTTCGCGGCGCACGAGGTCTTGCGACTCGGCGGAGATCGCGCTCTCAGCGGCTTCAGAGGCTTCGTCAGCTCCTGCGTCGGAGACGCCATCGCTGCCTTCGTCGCGTTTGATGAAGGTGCGCTTCTTACGCACTTCCACCTGGATCGTGCGTGCCTTGCCGGTGGCATCGGCTTGCTTGATTTCGCTCGTGGATTTTTTCGTCAAGGTGATCTTCTTGCGATCGGCCGAGGCAGTGCCGTGGCTGGCCTGCAGGAAAGCCAGCAGCTTTTGCTTGTCTGACTCGGTCAGAGCATCGGTCGGGGCGGCCTTGGCCACTCCGGCAGACTTCAACTGGTCGAGCAGGGTTTCCGGCGATTTCTTGAGTTCGTTGGCGAACTCGGCGACTGTATTACTGGACATATTTGGTTCGTACCTCCCCTGACCTACTCTTGCCCCGCGAACCAATGTTCGCGCGCCTTCATGATCAAGGCTTTGGCTTCTTCTTCAGACTGGCCGGTCAGGGCGGTCAGTTCGTCAAGGCCTAAGTCGGCCAGATCATCCCGGGTGTTCACGCCGCCTTCGGCGAGCTTGCCGATCAACTCGGGCGTGAGGCCCTCGAGATCGCGCAGGTTCTGCGAAACGCCGTCCACGCTTTCCTCTCGGGCAATTTCCATGGTGAGCAGCGCATCCTTGGCACGGGCACGCAGTTCATTCACGGTTTCCTCGTCGAAGCTTTCGATCTCCAGCATTTCCTGCAGCGGCACATAGGCCACTTCTTCGAGGCTGGCAAAGCCTTCCTCGATCAGGATGTTGGCGATTTCTTCGTCCACATCGAGCTTTTCCATGAACAGCTTGCGAGCCGTGTCGGTCTCGTTGGCTTGCTTTTGCGCGCTTTCAGCGGCGTCCATGATGTTGATTTTCCAACCCGTGAGGTCGGAAGCCAAGCGCACGTTCTGTCCGCCGCGGCCGATGGCGATGGCAAGGTTTTCCTCGTCCACCACCACGTCCATGGCATGTTTTTCTTCATCCACCACGATGGACGACACGTTGGCCGGGGCGAGGGCGCCGATCACGAACTGTGCGGGGTCTTCCGACCACAGCACGATGTCCACACGCTCGCCAGCCAGTTCGTTGGTGACCGCATTGACACGCGTGCCGCGCACGCCCACGCAGGTGCCGATGGGGTCCACACGCTTGTCGTGCGACAGCACCGCGATCTTGGCGCGGCTGCCGGAGTCGCGTGCGCAGCTTTTGATTTCCAGCAGGCCCTGCTCGATCTCAGGCACTTCGTTGCGGAAAAGCTCGATCATGAACTCGGGCGCGGAGCGCGAGAGGATGATGGGCGCGCCGCGCAGCGTGAGGTCGACTTCCATGATCATGGCCCGCACGCGGTCGCCGTTGCGCAGGTTTTCCTTGGGGATCATTTCGGAGCGGCGCAGGCGGCCTTCCACACGGCCGGACTCGACGATGATGTCGCCCTTGTCCATGCGTTTCACGGTGCCGGTGAAGATTTTTTCGCCGCGCGACATGAAGTCGTTCAGCAGCATTTCGCGCTCCGCATCGCGGATCTTTTGCAGGATGACCTGCTTGGCGGCCATAGCACCGATGCGGCCGATCGGCACGGAGTCGACGCCTTCCTCGATGTATTCGCCCACCTCGATGTCGGCGATGCGTTCCTTGGCGTCCATCAGGAGCTCTTCGGCTTCCGGATTCTGCAGGCCGGCATCGTCGGGCACGACGAGCCAGCGACGGAAAGTCTCGTAGTTGCCGCTGTCACGGTCGATGGCGACACGGATGTCCACTTCGCCCTGGTACAGCTTCTTCGTGGCCTGGGCGAGGGCCAATTCCACGGCGCCAAAGACCACATCGCGTTCCACGTTCTTTTCACGCGAAATGGCTTCAACCAACATCAACAGTTCGCGATTCATGCGACGACTCTCCTATTTCAATCTCTTGAAGGCCCCCGCGCAGAGCGCGTCAACCTTTGCATTTGTTCGGTGTGTCAGGCCTGGGCGGGCTCGTCTTTCGATCCCCGCCCCTTGAAATCGACGATGGACGCCAGGCGCGCATCGCGCAGTTCGTCCAGCGTGAAGCCCATCGCCTGCAACGGTGCAGGAACGCGTTTTTTGCTCACTCTCTGCCCGGGCTTCACGGGCGGTTCTTCGCTCCACACGACCTGCCAGCCACCGGCTTCGGTACGCTCCAGCGTGCCTCGGAATTTCTTGCGGTTGGCGTTGACCTGCCCACCCCCGGCTTCGCCGATGGGGGCCTTGAGCGTGAGGTCGACCATGTGGCCGGTGAAACGGATGAAGTCCTGCTCGTGGCGCAGCGGCCGATCGATACCGGGCGATGAAACTTCCAGCCGCTTGTATTCGGCGCCATCGACTTCCAGCGCGAACTGCAACTGGCGCGTGACTTTTTCGCAATCTTCGACGGTGATGAACTGCTCGGGCAGCGCAGGCTCGCCCTCCACGGGCGCCTGCCAAGGCAAATCGATGGTGATGCGCAGCAGGCCGCCGGCGGAGCGTTCAATCTCCACCAGGTCATAGCCCAGCCCGGTCACGGTTTGTTCGACGATCTGCTGCAATGCCACGTGTTGTTCTGTTCAGTATCCAGAAGTACAAAAAACCCGATAACCACCTAGGACCTTCCAGGGCAGCTTCGAGCTCCAAAAGCGAACGGCCAAAAAAAACGGGCGGTGGGTACCCGCCCGTTTGGCCGTGAAGCCCGGATTGTAGCCTGTCGCGCGCTGCTTTGCAAAGGCGGCGGCATGCAATTTGCATTGGCGCCACGGTCTGCCGCGCTGCCGAGAGGATGGGCCCTGTGGCGGAGGCTATGGCCGAGCCTCTCGAATCCGCTCGATCAACGCCTGGGCCTGCGGATCGCGCGCGCCTGCCGGCGGGGAAGGCTGGGACGCCAGGCTGTCCAGCAGCCGAGTCAGCACGCCCGGCTGAGGCAGCAAGGGGCCGAGAAAACGCGCGCCGCCAGCGTCGGCAATGAGCAGGGTGGGGAAGGTTTCCACATCCAGATCGCCGGCCAGATCTTCTTCGTCCTCGATGTCCACCCACAGGAAACGGACCTGCGGATGGGCCTTGGCAATCGTGTCGAATACGGCCTGGTAATCGCGGCACACGCCGCACCAGCCAGCGCACAGGCAGACGACCCACCAATCGGCGGCGGTGGCGTCACGGATTGGAGGGGCGAGAGAAACGGGAGAAGCCGGGTCTTGCATGGAGTGGATGAGATGAGGAGGTCTCAAGGACTGCGTCCTTCGCGGGCGCGGTAGACGTCCATCGTACCCACACTGGCCGCCTGATTGCCCCAGGTGTTGCGCACGTAGGTCGATACGGCGGCCACCTCTTCGTCGCTCAGCACCTGGCGAAATGGCGGCATGCCGAAGGGACGCGGGTTGCCGGCCGTGGTGGGCGGGTACCCGCCCAGCAGCACCATCCTGATCAGATTGGTCGGGCTTTCCATCGTGACGGCCCGGTTGCCGGCCAGCGCGGGAAACGCACCCGCCCGCCCCTCGCCCTTTTCGCCGTGGCATTGCGCGCACTGCTGGGCATACACCGTGCCGCCGCGCGCCATGGACGACGGCGAGGGCGCCACAGCCGCTGGAGCCTGGCGCTCGTGCGCAGGCAGCGCCCGCAGATAGACCGCCATGGCCCGCAGGTCGGCGTCGTTCAGGTACTGCGTGCTGCGAAACACGACTTCCGCCATGGGCCCGATGACCGATCCGCGCGGCGCCACGCCGGTGCGCAGCAGTGTCATCACGTCCTCTTGCGGCCAATCCGCCACGCCCGCTTCGGAGGCGGCATTGAGTGCCGGCGCATACCAGTTCTGCACCGGGATGAGCCCTCCGCGAAACGCGCGCGATTCGCTCGTGGCGCCGAAGGCGTTGCGCGGGCTGTGGCAAGCAGCGCAGTGACCCAGCCCCTGGACCAGGTACGCCCCGCGATTCCAGTCGGCCGACTGCTGCGCGTCCGGTTCAAGCGCGCCCGGCCGGAAGAACAGCGCACGCCAGCCGGCCAGCGCCGCCTGCGTGCTGAACGGGAAAGCCAAGGCATGCGGCGTATTGGCCCGCTGCACGGGCGGCAGGCTACGAAGATAGGCGTAGATCGCGTCGGAATCCTCGCGCGTGACGTGGGTGTAGTTGGGGTACGGAAAGGCCGGGTACAGCAGGCGGCCGTCTCGGGAACGCCCGTTGTGCATGGCGCGCCAGAACTCCGCGGCGGTCCACTGGCCAAGGCCGGTGGCGGCGTCGGGCGTGAGATTGCTGGCGAAGACCACGCCGAAAGGCGTCTCCACGCCGCGGCCGCCCGCAAAAGGCGCCCCGCCCTGCGCCGTGTGGCACGACATGCAGTTGCCGGCACGTGCCAGGTATTCGCCCCGCTGTACCAGTTCCGGAGCAGCCTGCGTCAGCGGGCTGTCCTGTGGCGACAGGGGCGCTTCGCCCCGCAGGTTGAGAAACACCACCGCCGCACAGGCCGCGGCGGCGAGCAGCACCAGCACCACCAACCCTTTCAACAGGCGGCTCATCGCGTTGCTCCCGCGTTTGTGCCGGGGGCCCGATCCCGATCGCCGGACGCAGAGACGGGCATTGCCGCCACCCCGTCCGTGACGCCCCCGCAGGCCATCGGCAGCCCGGCAGGCAGTGCGGTGGCAGGCTTGGCCGTGCCCTGCACCGGCTGCGCCGACAGCCAGGCGGTGACCGCGCTGACGTCTTCCGGCGTGAGCTGCCGCGCCACGTGGGCCATGCAGTCTGGTGCTTGCGCGCGCCGCTGCCCGGTTTGCCAGGCACCGATCTGGCTGTTGAGATAGTCGCGCGGCAATCCCAGCAGGCCCGGAATGGCTGGCGCAACACCCGTCATGGCCGCACCGTGGCACTGCACGCAGGCCGGAATGCCGCGCGCCGCGTCGCCCTGCAGCACCAGCGCCCGCCCCCGTTCCAGCGCGGAAGGCGGTGCCTGGGGCGCCAGCGGCGGTGGATATGGCAAGTCCAGCGCTGCGAAATGCGCCGCGATTTCGCGCAGGTAGTCGTCCGTCATGTGCTCGAGCAGGTACGACATCTGCGGATAGCTGCGGCGGCCATCGCGGAAATTGAGCAACTGGTGGTACAGGTACCCTGCGGGCTTGCCAGCGATGCGCGGAAAGTAGCCCTCTTGCGTCGCGCGCCCTTCCCTGCCGTGGCAGGCCGTGCAGGCCAGCACGCGGTCGCCCAGCCCGCCAGCGGGCTGCTCACCGGGCAAACGCCCGTCGGCCGGCGCTGCGGTGGCGGCTGGCGCGGCGAATACCGCCGTGGCCAACAACAATGCTGGCAAGGCAAGGCGCAGGACTGCGCGTGCAAGGTGTTTCATCGGGTCAGGCCTCGGATTCGTTTTTTTGTGCCATGGCGAGACTCTACGCACCTGCATCAAAACAGTACAGATTCAGTTCGCCCGTAAAAATACGGATCAGTTGCATCCTGCCAACCCATGGCCACATGTGCCCACGCGTGGGCCGTGGCTGATTCCCCGACTGCCCTGCCCTGCCATGAAACGCTACGAACTGCATGCCGACGCCCTCGCCCAACTGATCCACAGCGGCGCCCTGCGTGCGGGCGACCGCATGCCGTCGGTGCGGGAAACCAGCCGGGCGCGCGGCATCAGCCCCTCCACCGTGTTTGCAGCCTATGACCTGCTGGAAGCCCAGGGCCTGGTCCACGCACGGCCGCGCTCCGGCTATTACGTGAGCAACCGGCAAACGTCCGCCACGGACCGCGTTCCGGCCGAGCCACAGCCCTCCGCGCCGCGCGATGGCTCCAGCGGGGTGGAGATCAGCGATCTGGTCTTCGAAGTGCTGGGTTCGGCGCGCGACCCGTACCTCGTGCCGCTGGGGTCGGCCTTTCCGGGGCCCGAGCTTTTCCCCCTGGCGCGGCTGGCGCGTTGCCTGTCCAGCGGCATGCGGCGATTGGACCCGGCCGCCATCGTGCAAAGCCTGGCGCCGGGCGACGAGCGGCTGCGCCAGCAGATCGCCCTGCGCTACCGGCTGCACGGCATGGCGGTGGACGCCGCCGAGATCGTGACCACCAATGGCGCGATGGAGGCCCTCAACCTGTGCCTGGAAGCCATCACGCAGCCGGGCGACATCGTGGTGCTGGAGTCGCCCACTTTCTATGCCGCACTGCAGGCGCTGGAGCGGCTGCGGCTGCGCGCCGTGGAAATCACCACGCATCCGCGCGAAGGCATCGATCTGGCCGCGTTGGAGCGCGCGCTGCACACGCACCCGGTCAAGGCCTGCTGGCTGATGCCCACCTTCCAGAACCCGCTGGGCAGCACCATGCCCGAAGAGCGCAAACAGGCGCTGGTGGCGCTGCTGGCCCGCCACGGCGTGCCGCTGATCGAAGACGATGTGTACGGCGAACTGCACTTCGCCCCGCGCCGCCCGCCACCGGCCAAGGCGTTCGATGCGCAAGGCCTGGTGCTGCACTGCAGCTCGTTCAGCAAATGCCTGGCACCCGGCTATCGCGTGGGCTGGGTGGCCGCGGGCCGCTTCGCCGGGGCGGTGCAGCGGCTGAAACTGATGACCACGCTCTCGACCGCCACGCCGTCGCAGCAGGCGCTGTCGGAGTATCTGGACCAGGGCGGCTACGACCGGCACCTGCGCCAACTGCGCGGCACGCTGGCGCAACAGCAGGCACGGGCCCTCGCGTTGATCGCGCAGCACTTTCCACACGGCACGCGCGTATCGCGGCCCGAGGGCGGGTACTTTCTGTGGGTGGAATTGCCGCCGCCGGTGGACGCGCTCGCACTGCACCGCGCGGCGCAAGGCCAGGGCATCAGCCTGGCGCCGGGCCAGGTGTTTTCCACCGACCGGCGCTTTTCGCACTGCGTTCGCATCAACTACGGCCACCCGGCCGCAGCGCGGTTCGACGAGGCCTTGCGCACCGTCGGGGCGCTGGCCTGCGCCCTGGGCCACGACAGCCAAAACAGTCAAGAAGACCGCATGCTATCGAATTAATAGCTACATAGCCAATGAACACTGCGGTGGCGGCCTATTTCGATCCAAACCGTTGCCGCAGCGTTTCTCTTCCCGCTTAACCCTCAGGGAAGCACCGCAGCCGTTTTGGCCTTGGCCACCAGCGCATCCGCATCGCGCCGCAACAGCAGGCGCGCCGCCACCAGCGAGTCCGCAGCCTGGGTGACCGCCGCCACATAGCCGGCCTGGGTGCCGTACAGCTCTTCCAGGGAAGGCCGCACATCGCCCGCCGCCAGCCGCGCTGCGCGCGTCTTGTGGAACGGAATGAAGCTGCCCGTGAGGTTCGACAGGTCGGTAATGCCCGGCGTGGCCACGTAGTTGAACTCGATGCTCGTGCCCAGCGGCGCACGTGCCTCCACGCTATGGATGCCGGCGCGGGCCAGGCCCGTGGACGGGTCCACCTGCGGCACGAGGATGGCGTAGTCGCGGCCAACCGCGCGCGGTGGCTGCAGCGTGGCGATGCCGGCTTCATCCTGCGGGATGTACTGCGGCCCGAAGTCGAGCAGCGAGAAGCCGTTGTAGCGCGCGAGGTAGTTGAACGCCGGGATCGCGGTCGGCGTGCCGCCCACGTTCCAGCTCAACCCCCGCATGGCCGGATACACCAGCTTGGCGGGCGGCACGAGCGTGCCGTCGGCCACCTTGGGCACCTGGCTGGCCGGCGGCTCGGTGCCGCGAACCACCCAGTCTTCCAGCGCGATGAACAGCGCGCGGAAGGTGTCGGTGAAGTGCACCACCGTGCCGGCCGGGTACACGTTGCGCGTGGGCGCGTAGCTGATGCTCTCGGTTCCACCGGTGCCGCCGTGCTGGGTGCTGGCGTAGTAGTAGATGCGCGCATTGGCGGGCTGGGCGATGTCGCGCAGGCCGTCGGCATCGGTCAGCACCGGCGAGCCCTGCAGTTGCCAGAACTCCGTGCCCGACAGGCCCAGGAAGAACTTGGGGCAGGTGTCGGTGGCGGCGCAGCGCTTCATCACCCCGCCCTGGCGGCCGCTGACCTCGTCGTTGTAATCCTTGTCCAGGCCGCGCGGCGCCGTCTGGCCGAAGGCCGTGTGGTCGGTGCGCAGGCCGCCGCCACCGCCCGGTACGGCAAAGCGCGTATTGATGTTGGTCTGGCGCGCGGCCACGTGGGCGAACATGCCGTCGAACACCTTGCCGCCCCGCAGCGACTGGTTGAAGCCCAGGTGCAGGAAGGTCTTCATCGCGTTGCCCGACTGCGATGTGCCCTGCCCCAGCGTGGACTGGATGCGGCCAGCCACCGGGTTGGCCCTGCCTTCGGCATCGGCCGCAGCGCTGCGGAAGAAGCTCACCGTGTCGCGCAGCGCGGCCAGGCCGACGCCCATGACCTTCGGGTCCTTGGCCACGTACACCAGTTCGTACAGGTACTGCGGATCGAACCCGCCCTGCAGGCACACGCTGGCCGGGCTGGGGGTGCCAGGGAAGGGATTGGCGGCCGCGTCGCAGGTGGCGAACTTCCACTGCCCCGCGGGCACCGGTTCGCGCGTGTCGGTCTCGTTGCGCCGGCGGGTGAGCGAATAGCCCGGCTGCGTGTTGTCCAGGCTGGCGGGCTCGTACGGAATCATCGTGCCGTTGAACACGCCGCCAGGCAGCGCCATGGCGGGCACGGCAGAGGTGGGCACGAGTTCGGTGCGGTACGGGCCGGTGATGGTGCTGCCGTCCTTGTTCCTGGCGACCGGCACCGTCACGGTCAGGCGGGCCGGCGTGGTCTTGGGAACATCGCCCTGCCAGGCGGAGTAAAGCATCACGTAGCCACGCTCGAAGTACACCGCATCCCCGGGCGTCGTCGCGGGGTTGGGCTGCGTGAGGATGTTGCCGCGGTTGGGCGCGTCGTAGCGCAGCACGCCGCTGGCGCGGGCCATGTCCTTGGGTTTCAGCATCACGAAGTCGGCGCTGTACTCGACCATGCCGCGCGCATTCACCGGCGCGAGCTGCAGGTCCTGGATCACCGCGTTGCGCGGGTCGGCCGGATCGACCTCACCCCGCAAAGTGCCGGTGAGCTTTTCATACGCACCCACGCTGCCGTAGGTGCCGGCCACATCCTCGGTGGCGGTGATGGACAGGCGCATCTGCGGCGTGGTGGCCGCGAGGGGCGAATCGCTCCCCCCGCAGGCGGCCAGCAGCGTCGCGGCCAGCACGGGCAGTGCCGTGTGCAGCCTGGCGCGAAGCGCTCTGGAGCGTCGCAGCGGCGGCGCAACGAGGGAAATGGGTGGAATCGAAAGCAGCGGAAAAGTCATTGTCTTGTCTCCGGTTCTCTGTTGGCGTCATCGCAGAAAGGCAAGGCTGCGCCCATCCCGCCGTACGCTGCGGCGGGTGTGTGCGAGCCCGGGGGGACCGCGCCTGGCAGCCAAGCCAGGCGGCGGTAGAAAAACTATTCGGGCTGGATGCCGGCAGCCTTGATGACCTGGCCCCATTTCTGGGTTTCGGCGGCCTGGAATTTGGCCAGCTCATCGGACGTCGTGGTCCACGCTTCGGAGCCTGCCATGTCGTAGAACGACTGGGCGGCAGCACTCTTGGTCGCCTGGCCCAGCAGTTCGTTCAGCCGGGCCACCACAGGCGCCGGTGTGCCGGCGGGCACATAGGCCGCGAACCAGTAGCCCATGTCGTAGCCCTTCACGCCGGCTTCTTCGATGGTGGGCACGTCGGGCAGTTGAGCGCCCCGCTTCTTGGTCGAATAGCCCAGCGCGCGCAGCTTGCCCGCCTTGATCTGCGGCACGCCCGTGGAGGTGTCGGTGATCATCAGATCGATCTGCCCGCCCAGCAGATCGGTGATGGCCAGGGGGTTGCTCTTATAGGGCACGTGCAGGATGTCCACGCCCGCGAGCTGCTTGAGCATTTCGCCCGCCACGCGGCTCGATGAACTGCCGCTGCCGAAGCTGAGCTTGCCGGGGCTTTTCTTGGCGGCGGCGATCAGGTCGCCCACGTTCTTGTAGGGCGCAGAAGCGTTCACCACCAGCACCTGTCCGCCTTTGCCCAGACCGGTGACGGGCACGAAATCCTTCACCGGGTCATAAGACAGCTTCTTGTACAGATGCTCGTTGGCGGCGTGCGTGGTGTTGGTGGTGATGAGCACCGTGTAGCCGTCCGGCGCTGCCTTTGCCACGCCCTGCGCGGCGATCATGCCGCTGGCGCCGGCCTTGTTGTCCACCACCACGGCCTGCTTGGTGTCGGTGGTGACGGATTGGCCCAGGGCACGAGCAAGCTGGTCGGTCGCGCTGCCGGCCGCGAACGGCACGACGAAAGTGATGGGCTTGGAGGGATAGGCGGGTGACTGCGCTGCTGCGGGCCACGCCACGGCCAGGCCCAGCACCGCCGCTGCCGTTGCGGCCAGCGCGTGGCGGCGCGAGGCAGGCCGCTTCGATGCGGGACGGGCTGCAAGGGAAAAGAATCGGTTCATGTTGTCTCCTGTGTGGTTATGAAAATAGGGAATCGAAAGGACCTGCAGGGGCTGTCTCGGCACGCCTGACAGGCGATGACAGGTGATGACAGGCAATGAATGGCGAGGCGGCGTTATCCGTGACGCGGCCCCGCCAGGTGCTCTGCCAGCGCAGCAGGCACTTCAACGGGCAGATCGAGCAGCAGGAACGACAGCGCCTTGCCGTGGCTGTCCAGGTTGAGGGCATCGTTCACGCCCCCGTCCAGCACGTCGTCGATGACGAAGTTCATCGCATGCAGATTCGGCAGCAGGTAGCGCGCCACACGGCTGGGCCGGCGCAGCACGAACTGGCGCGCCACGGCAGCCTCGGTGACCTGGGCGGTCAACACCTCCCACAGCGCGGGGTGCCAGGCGATCACGCTGATGTTGGAGCGGTTGCCCTTGTCGCCCGTGCGGCTGTGCGCCAGGCGGTACAGGGGCACGGTCAGCGAGCCGGCAGCGGGTACGGAGGGTGCGGAGGGTACGGCAGAAGAAAAATCGGTGGTCATGGCGGGTTCCTCGCGCTCGGGCATCAATCCAGCATCACGTGGCGCACGGCCACGGCCTCGCGCGGCACCAGGCACGACACGGTGCCCAGGCGCGGCCGCATCGCGGTGCGCACGCCGCCGCCGCCAGCCGGGCCGCAGCAGTACAGCGCCGTCACTTCGCGCACCAGGCGCTGGGCGCTCGCGTGGTCGCGGTGCTGCAGCGCCACGCGAAGGCGCACATCGCGCGCTTCGGCGGCGTCGAATGCCGACGGCACGTCTAGCCAGCGACCGGCGTCGTCGCCGAACACGCTGGTCACGCCGATCAGGTCAATGCGCAACGGCGCGATGCCGGCCAGCCGCTCGCGCAGCACCTCGCCCGCCAGCCGCGCGCGGGCCCCGGCCCGCGCACCGGCGTAGGAGATTTCGCCTTCGGCGAACCAACCGGATTCGAAGCACACGTTCACCTTGAGCGACGGCGGGCGCGCGTGCCCGCTCACCCCCTCCAGCCGAACGCGGTCGGTGCCCGCAGGCAGCACGCAGGCGGTGGTGATGTCGGCCACCACGTCAGGCGTGAGGTAAGCGGCCGGGTCGTGCAACTCGTACAGCAATTGCTCTTTCACCGTGCGCTCGTCGATGCGCCCGCCGGTGCCTGCGGGCTTGCCGATGGTGCAATGGCCGTCCGCGTCGATCTCCGCGATGGGATAGCCCAACTGCGCCATGCCCGGCACATCCTTGTAGCCCGGGTCGGCGAAATACCCGCCCGTGACGTGTGCGCCGCATTCGAGCAGGTGCCCGGCCATGGTCGCGCGGGCCAGGCGGTCCCAGTCGTCCAGCGCCCAGCCGAAGTGCGCGAGCGCAGGCCCGAGTACCAGCGACGGATCGGCCACGCGGCCGCACACCACGATGTCGGCGCCCGCACGCAGCGCCTCGGCAATCGGCTGCGCGCCGATGTAGGCATTGGCGCTCACGATGGGGTCGGTCGGCATGGCGGCGCCCAGCGCGCCCGCAAGCACGGCGCGGTGCTCCGCTCCGCTCAGGTCGTCGCCCTGCACCACGGCGATGCGCGGCCGGCGGGCGCCCAGCGATTCGGCCAACTGGTGGATGCGGCGCGCGGCACCGAGCGGATTGGCCGCGCCGAAATTGCTCACGATGCGGACGCGGTGTTGCAGGCATTGCGCCAGCACGGGGCGAAGCAGGTCGTCCAGCAGCGGCTCGTAGCCCGCGTCGGGATCGGCGCGCCGGGCCAGTTGGGCCAGCGCCAACGTGCGCTCGGCCAGTGTCTCGAAAATCAGCACCGACGGCTGGCCGCTGGCGATCAGCGCCTGTACCACGGGCGCGGCGGCATCGGTGCGGTCGCCCGAAAAGCCGGCGGCACAGCCGACCAGCAGGTTTTTATGGGGGGCCATGTTTGTCTCCTGCCGGCCAATGTAGGGCGCACGCGTTATTCTGTGAAATAGATAATCAGGATCAATTCATCCAAATCTTCAATGAATATATCGACCCGCCAACTCGATGCTTTTCTGGCGCTCGCCGGACAGCGCAGCTTTACGCGGGCGGCTGCGCACTGCCACCTGTCGCAGCCCGCCTTCAGCGCCCTCATCCGAACGCTGGAAGACGCGATCGGTCTGCGGCTTTTCGACCGCAGCACCCGCCACGTGGACCTGACCGCCGATGGCGAGAATTTTCTGGAGTCCGCCCGGCGGATACGCGCCGAGATCGACAGCGCCTTCGCCGCCGTTCACGACACGGCCACGTTGCGACGGGGCCGTGTGGCGATTGCGCTGCTGCCCTCCCTGGCCGCAGGCTGGCTGCCCGGCGTGCTGGCCGCGTACCGGGCGGCACACCCAGGCATCGAGCTCGACATTGCCGACGTGTTGTCGGAACCGTGCATCGAACGCGTGGCCACTGGCAAGGCCGACTTCGCACTGGCCGCCATCCGCGCCGACACGCCGGAACTGCAGGCGGAGCCCTTCAGCAGCGATGGCTTTCACCTGGTGTGCCGTGCTGACCATCCGCTGGCGCGTCGCCGGCGCGGCGGCACGAAAACGGCCGGCCTGCAGCCTGCCGATCTGGCCGCCTACCCGTTCGTGCATCTGGCGCGCACCAGCAGCGTCCGGCAGTACCTGGAGGCCGCATTGCATCCGCAGGCGATGAACACGCTCATGGAGGTGGAGCAACTCGCCACGGTGATGGGAATGGTGCGTGCCGGCCTGGGCATCAGCGTGGTGCCGACGCTCACGCTCTTTCACTTCGACCAGCCCGGCCTGGTCACGCGCCCGTTGTCGCTACCGGGGCTGACGCGGCAGATCTACCTCGTGCGGCGCCGGGACCGCAGCCTTTCGGTGGCGGCCCAGGCCATGTACGCACTGGTGATGGAACACCGCCCCTGAGGCCACACAGCCACCCCGTGGGCTAAAAGCATTGCTATATTATTAATAGCAAACAATGCCATGGATACTGCGGTGGCGGCCTATTTCGCTTGGAACGATCGATCGCTCAGTGGTGCGGTGGCGGCTCTTGTACCGGCCGGTCACCATCGCCCGGCGGCGGCTCTTCCACCGGAGGCACAGGCAGCCACGCAGGCTGGGGCGGCGTGTCTGAGGGAAGCTGCGGGTTGGTCGGATTGGGAACGGGGACGGAAGATGCGAGCATCGATGGACCTTTGGTTGAAACTTTGGGATCAGTGGAATCGGGCAATCGTCGCGGAGCACCTGACACAGATGCACACCGAGCACGGCCATTGAGATGACTCCCGGATGGCGTGGCCCGATGCCTATTCCGTCTTTTTCCGGTTGTCGAGTTCGCCGATCACTTCGGCGCCCTGGCGCGATGACAGCCGGGGCTCCTTGTGGGCGTCGCCGCCGTAATCCAGGCCGAGGCCGCGCGCGGAACCCGAAGCATCCACAGCGGCAATCGGGCCGGTGGGATGTTCGTGCACCGGATCTTCCGGAGCACGGTTGGCGTAGGTGGATTCGTCGCCACTCGATCCGAAACGCCGGGCACTGCCGCCATCGCCACGGTTTTCACCGTCCACCACGCCGCTGTCGCGTGGATCGTTCCGCATTCCATAAATGTTGAAGTGGCCCTGGTCGCGCTGGCGATCCTGCTCGGGCGTCAATTTGTCGTGTGCCATTTTTTCGCTCCTGAAAAGGAAGCTGTCAGCCTAGGCTCAGCATCACATCATGGGTGTAGGACCAGTGCTTTGGAACCTTAAACGCCGAAAACCCTGATGGACTTGGTGCAAAAATACTGTAAATTCATACAGCATCAACCAACGGAGCACTCGATGGAAACGGAAGAACTCACCTACACCGTCACCCTGCGCGACTACCCCGAAGCCCTGCCCGAACGCGAGCGCGCCGGGGCGGAACGGCGTTACGCCAAGGCACTGGACAAAGCGTTCGGCTCCGCCGCCCAGGTCGCCGCGGCACTCGACACCTTGCGCAGCCTGGAAGAATCCCCGCCCGAGGTCGTTCCGCCCGCAGACCTTGCGCTGCTCCGGCATTGGGGAAAGGCCAGCACCACGGCGCGCCAGGCGGCGTTCCAGGGTTTGGGCGAAGCCGAGGGCGCGTATTTCGACGTGCACCTGGTTGGGTGAATCGTCGTTGCTGCCCGACCTCTTCACAGACGCCGTCCCGCCCATGGGCCTCGATCAAATCGCCATCGCCTTGCTGGGGGCCGCGGCTGCCTGGCTCTCGCAGTCGCGGCACGAAGAACGGCGCCGCTGGGCGTGCGTTTTCGGCCTGCTGGGCCAGCCATTCTGGTTCTACGCCAGCTGGAAGGCCGGGCAATGGGGCATCTTCGCCGTGAGCGTTCTGTACATGGGCGCGTGGCTTCGCGGCCTGTGGATCCATTGGCTGACTCCACAAACGCCGCCACAAGGCATCGGCACCATCCAGTTGACACCGCAGCGCCGACCCTGAGCACGATGCAGGGCACCGTGTGGCATTGCGTCCACGGCTGTCCTGCCGCAATCGTCCTACGCAGGTGCGTCACACGCCAGTCCTAGGATGGGCGCTCTCAATTTTTTACCAGGAGCAAGCGATGCCGGACGACGCCACGAAAACCGCCGAAGACCGCAGGCTCATCAGCCTCTCCGAAGACTACGAAATACGCGACTGGATGCGGTCCCTGAATTGCACCGAGGAAGAGTTGCGCGCTGCCGTGAAAGCGGTCGGCAACTCGGCCCAGGCCGTGCGTTCGTACCTCGCAAACCGTTAGGCGGAGATGAGCATGTGGGAAGAACCGATCGGAAAAATGGCGGACCTGCGCCAAGTCTGCATGCCCGAGCCGCTCGACGAAGTGGCGGACCACAAGCCGACATTGCAATGGCAGCAAGCGGACGAAGCCCGGGTTCAGCTGAGCCATTCCGATGCGCCGGCTCGACAGGTCTCCTGAGTCCAACGAACACGTGGGCCGAAGGGTTGATGCCGCGCGTTGAAAGCGCCGGCTCTTGCGGGCGCGGCGCACTGTCATCAATGCGCCACTTTCCGCTCAGCGGGACGAGATGCCCTTCATCCGCGCCTAAGATCGCCCTGTCGACACTCCCTGTCGACACCTCCCTTTCTTGCTCTTGAGCAAGTTTCAGCCCGCCTCGTGCGGGCTGCCTTTTTTCTGGCGTTCGTTCACGCCGAGATGAAGGCCAGAGCGTTCGCACTAACCAAGCGGCTGTGCTTCGCGGCTGTCTCCGGATATTCAGTGCGCTTCATCCGTTCATTGAATTTGCCCCAATGCAAAGGGCTGCTTCCTCAAGACTTTGTCGGTTGCTCCTGCAATCAGTTCGCAGTCCTCTCCAGACCAATCGATATTCCTGATGCTGACTGCCACGCCTCAGTCGCGGCAATGCAACGGCATTTTGAACAATTGTGTCCTGCGCGTGTTTGCCAGCCACGGTCACTAGCATCGCGCGTCTGTTGAATCCAAAGATCCGGTGACCCAATGATTACAGGCCGTGGCCTTCGAACCGTTTGTGCGCTCGCGCTCTTCTCGTCCTTGGGAGTCGCCCAAGCCCAATCGTTCACAGAAACGTTCGGCAGTACGACAACGCGACAACCCTCGCTCTACGTGCCGCAATTCACTGCGGCAGGCGCAGTGAGCTTCTATCGGTTCGCCAATCCCGCCGGCACCCCTCAAGAAAAGCTGGTGGATGACGGAACGTACACGGTTATCAATCCCAGCCAGGTGATTCCCACCGGCGGCGGACAGTGGTGGGCGAATAATGCGACCGGCCCTGCCGCCAATCTTCGCGACCACACCGGAAACAATGGCGCGGTACTGGTTGTGAACGCCGGCAACGTCGCGAATGCGCTTTACCGCCGCGTGGTATCTCTGGAAGGCGGCAAGACCTACACCTTCTCCGTCTGGCGATACATCGTTGCCGGCCCGACCGATCTGTCTCTCGAGCTTCGGGAACCGAACGACTCCGCAGGCTTGGCGCAGTCCCCCAACTTCACGACGACGGGAGCCACAGGGGCCGGCCAATGGACGCGGCTTGCGTGGTCATTCACCACGGATGCTTGTTCGACACGCCAGTACGCAGTGAGCCTGCGCAACAATTCCCCAGTGGTGAGCGGCAACGATCTCTTCTTTGACGATATTTCGGTCCAGGAAGAAGCCGGCGCTCAGGCGCTCGTTGCCCCTTGCTCCACCACGTCGGTCCCGACCGTGAATGCCACCGACGACAGCGGCTCCACGACGCCAGGACAGCCCGTGGTCATCAATGTGCTGACCAACGATGCATCCTCCTCTCCAGCCACCGCAGCCCTCGGCAAGCCGAGCCAGGCGGCGGTGTCAGCGCAGAATGGCGTGGTGGTTTTCAATGCGGACGGAAGTGTCACCTATACGCCCAATGCGGGCTTCACCGGAAACGACTCGTTCACCTACGCGGTCTGCACCGTGGCTTCGCAATCCAACCCGACGCCCGTCTGCTCGAGCGCGACCGTTTCGATCAGCGTTGCCGCACCCCCTGTCGTGGCACCTTCGCCCGCCGCCATTCCGACGCTGTCGGAGTGGGGACTGATTTTCATGTCCGGGCTGCTGGCACTGTTCGGTATTGCGAGTACCCGCCGCCGGCATTGATGCAAGCAGCTTGAAAGCAAAAAGGCCCGCATGCATGACGCTGCGGGCCTTTTGCTTTTCGATCTCGAAGGGCTGCCGGCGGGTCAGGCGCTACCAATCAAGAGACACGCTGCCGACGCCAGGCAAATAGCGCGAACAGTGCGGTCAGCATGGCAAGGCCCATTTGCGACAGGGTCGGAATCGCCGCTGCGCTCACCGGAGGCGCTGCCATCACCGCGGGACCTCCTGGATCAGACAGGGTGCCGGTTGCGGGATCTGAGTCGCCGGGCCCGTTGTCCTCGATTTCGAAGATCACCGTATCGCCATTGATCTGCGCGCCTGGCCATTCGAACCATTCCGACTGCGCGGCTCCCGCAGTCCGAGGGCCGTACTTCATGAAGCGACTGCCGGCTGCCAGCGCTTGCGGATATTTCAGCGTGACCGTGATCCTTCCCGCACAGGTGGTGGCCCGAAAGCGAAAGACGCCCTGGGGGAACTGCGCGCCGGCCGGGCCGTTGGCGGGCACTTCAAAAGCTGTCTGCGCGGTGTCGAAGGTGCAACCGGCGACGCCTGTCAACGATGCGGTGATTTGCCCTGCTCCGGAGGGAGAAGCGCCGGTGAATTCATCCTCGACACCAGGAAGTAGCAACATGAGATGGAGCGTGGACTCTTTCTGGATGTTGTAGTCCGACAGCGTTCGCCCATCCTCCAAACGCTTGCCCGCAAAAATCAGACGCTGCTGTTCAGGAGGAATGCCTTCCTTGTCCTGAATCTTCGCCTTCACGTTCTCAATCGAGTCGCTGGGCTCGACATCCAACGAGATGGTTTTGCCCGTCAGGGTTTTGACAAAAATCTGCATGGCCCAAGCGCCTTGCGAAAAGGCGGCAAGTGCGATGAAGAAGGCTAAGCGAGCAAAAAAGCGCCGGGCGGCTGGATGCAAAGGCGCGGGCAAGGGCCTGGGAAAAGTCATGGGTCAGCGGAAGAAATCTGCGGAAAGCCTTTGATGATGCTTTTCTCACCATCTTCTGACAAGCCGTCTTCTTACTGACTTGTGGAATGTGGGCTCAAGAGGATTTGATGGGAAGGGCCAAACTGGTGGTAGGAAGCTCAGCCATGCACGCCTAGTGTTGTTAAGCGTTTGAGGCTCGAGGCAATGAATGCCTTCTAAGACCCAGTGACTGCAGAGCTTGGACTGTGTCTAGTGACTTCTTGAAGGACGTCCGTCCATCAGGTCTCACCACGTGAATTCGGCATGCTTCGGTTGGATCACTGAGACAAAATGTCTAGTCCTATCGCAACGCTGGCTTGCTATGTCAAGTGCTCTAATCGAGGCAAGGTTCAAAGTGGGTTTTGAACAAAAATGCCACTGCTGGAGCAGCGCCGCTTTAGGCATCGCACTTCAAGATAGATTGTTTCAAGCAATAAATAGCCAGGAAAGACTCAGATGAATTGGGTCCCTATAGTTTTCATCGTGTTCAAGATTCTCGTGTTCGGCGTGGGTATGTTTTTCGCCATCAAGTGGCATCACGACCAAGGGAAGAAGCAGAAGAAATAACGAGCCAGTGCGTAAGTGCTCGCCTAACAATCTGGGCCTTCACATGCGCCGGCAGACATCCAATGATGGGCTACAAGCTATGTGGTCCGGGGTCTCTTAGCTGCCGAGACAACCCTCACCTCATATACCCATCTGGAAGTCTTCCAACACGCCGCACAAAGTGTGGGACGCCTCCTAGACTCACCAGGATGCCAAGCGATGGACAGGTGCGCGAACAATAGCGCTCCTTACACAAGGCTCTGACTAAGTTCTCACGTTGGAAATAAGCAAAAAAGGCGCTACAACTTGATAGCTGTAGCGCCTTTGAATACTTGGTGGGACGTGCGGGGGTCGAACCCACGACAAACGGATTAAAAGTCCGCTGCTCTACCAACTGAGCTAACGTCCCATCATTTACTGCACTAGCCAGAGCTGCTGCAGCAAAGCCTCGAATTATAGCTTCTTTTCGGAGCGATTTAGGCTTGCCGACTTGGTGGCTAAAGCATCGAGTATCCAGCCCGCCGCGCACTGGCCAAAGGTAGCCGTTACCGCCACCACGGAACCGTAGCCGTGGCAATTTAGCGAACCGTCGCCATCGCCGCTGATGTCGCAAGAGCTGTGCGGAGGAGCGACGGCTTCCCGACTGAACACGCACGGGACACCAATTCGGCGCCCTTCCTTGGGCGCGCCATAGTGTTTGCGCAGTCGGTATCGCACCTGGGCCAGCAACGGGTCATGCGTGGTGTTTGACAGATCGTCGATGTCTACCTTGTGCGCGAGCCGTTTTCCGCCAGCAGCCCCAACGGTCACCAGTAGGTGCTTTCCACGGACGGCCCAATCGGCCATGACCGCCTTCGTCTTGACCTGGTCACAGGCATCCACTACGGCATCGACACCCTGCGGCAATAAGCCAGGCCAATTGTCCGAATCAGCAAACTCTTCGATGCAGGTGACTTGGCATTCAGGATTGATGAGCGCAATGCGGTCCCGCATGGCGTCCACCTTGGCTTGGCCAACGGTAGTGGACAGCGCATGAATCTGGCGGTTAATGTTGGACTCTGCGACGTTGTCCAGATCGATCAATGTCAGCCGCCTTACACCGCTGCGCGCCAGCGCTTCAGCGGTCCAAGAACCCACCCCGCCAATACCGACCACGGCCACATGTGCGTTGCGGATGCGGGACGCGCCTTCCACCCCATAAAGCCGATCCAGACCGCTGAATCGGCGCTGCAGATCGGCTATTTCATCAACCTCAGCTGGGGGCGTTATCGCATGGGACTCCACAAACACACACCAATCACTTCAAGCGTGAAAGGCGCTCCTTGGCCGCGCCTGCAGCTTCGGATTGGGGATAGACGCGGATCAGATCCTCCAACGTCTTCCGGGCCGCACGGGTGTCCTTCAATTCGATCTGGCAATTGGCGATCGACAGCGCGGCTTCCGGGGCACGTGCATGGTCAGGCGCTGCTGCCAACAAGGCCTTGAAGTTGTTGATGGCCTCTTTGTAGTCGCGCGTCGCGTACTGGGCATTGCCCAGCCAGAATCTGGCAGAAGGCACGTATCCGCTGCGTGGATACTGCTTCAGGAAATTGCCGAACGCCGTCACAGCATCAGGAAACTTACCCGTGCGAAAGACGGCCAGTGCGGCATCGAAATCGCGTTTCTCGGCAGGATCGGCTTGAAACTCCTGGCCGTCCATGGCGACCTTGGCAGGCTCAAACTGCCGCAACCGCTCATCCACTCCTTGAGCGATGTCTTTTTGGCGGCGCTGAAGCTCGGATACGTCCCTCAGCAACTGCTCGTTTTGCCCGCGCAGGTTGGCTTGCTCGGTTCGCAGGGTCTCAATCTGAGTCTGCAGATCAAGCAAGCTGCGGCGCATCTGCGAGGTTTCGTCGCCGGAGCGGCGCAGATCATCACCAGCGCGCTGATTGGCTTGCTGAAGCGTGTCCACACGCTGGCGCAATTCGAGAATGGCGCGGCGCGCTTCCTCATCCTCGAACAGCGCCGCGTGGCTCGTCGGCGCAAACGCCGCCGAGATCGCCAAGGCCAGCAGGGCCAGGGCCTTGCGGGGAGCCAGCATCTGCGCGCTCATCAACGGTAAGACAGCTCAACGCGGCGGTTCTGGGCGTACACGTCTTCCGTGCTGCCTTGTGCCGCAGGCTTTTCCTTGCCGAAGCTGACCGCTTCCATTTGCGCTTCCGACACGCCCAGCAGCGCGAGCGAACGGCGCACGGCCTCGGCACGCTTTTGGCCCAGCGCGAGGTTGTATTCGCGGCCTCCGCGCTCATCGGTGTGACCTTCGATCATCACCTTGCGGCTTTGGCCAGCCTTGATGAAGCGGGCATGTTGCTCGATCAGCGACTGGAATTCTGGCTTGACGGCGTAGCTGTCGTAGTCGAAGTAAACGATGCGGCTCACGCCCACCGGGCCGGCGCCGTCACGGGCCGACTGGCTCAGGTCCACCGGCGCCACACCGCTTTGCGAAGCGCCATTGGGGTTGGCACCGCCGTTGCCGGGCATGGTGGAGGTTGCGCCCTTGTCTTCGACAGGCACGTCTTCCAGCTTCACGCCGGAACTGCAGCCGGCCACGATGGCAGCGGCGATAACGATGGCGGAAATGCGTTTGAAGGGAAAGCGGTTCATTGAAATACTCCTCAAGTCCAGATAATCAAAAATCGAAAGGTTGACGGTTCACTGTTTTTGGAACGGGCCCCAGTCCGGCTCGCGGATGTCTCCACCCTGCCCCGCCAGACGCGCCTTGATCTTGCCGTCCAGCGTGGTGGTCATCAGCGCTTCGCGGCCTTGCTGCTGCGTGGCATAGACGATCAATCGGCTGTTGGGAGCAAAGCTTGGATTTTCATCCGCTGTGGTGTCCGTCACCGCGGTAGCCGTGCCCGTTGCCAGATCCATGACGTGGAGCTTGAACGCACCGCCGATGCGGGACACGTATGCCAACCACTTACCGTCTGGACTGATGCTGGGCGAGATGTTGTAAGAACCGGTGAACGTCACTCGCTCGGCGCTTCCGCCGGAAGTGCCGACCTTATAGATCTGAGGCGCACCGCCACGATCGCTCACGAAATAGATGCTCCGGCCATCGCTGGAGAACATCGGCTCGGTATCGATCCCGGTGCTCTGCATAAGCCTGCGAGGCTCACCGCCATTCGCGTCGATGGTGTAGAGCTGCGAGCCTCCATCGCGGCTCAGCGTTACGGCAAGGGTGCGACCGTCAGGAGACCAAGCCGGTGCGCTGTTGGATCCTCTGAAATTGGCAATCAACCGGCGACGGCCCGACGCCACGTCATGCACATAAACCACGGGCTTGCGCGATTCGAACGACACGTATGCCAACTGGCCACCGCTGGGCGACCACGCCGGTGAAATGATGGGCTCGGGACTGGACAGCGCAGACTGGGCGTTCTCCCCATCCGCATCGGCCACCCACAGGCTGTAGCGAGTGCCGGACTTGGTGACGTACGCGATGCGGGTTGAAAACACACCCCGCTGTCCCGTGAGCTTTTCGTAGATGAAATCCGCAATGCGGTGAGCCACCAAGCGCAGGTCGCCTTGGGTGACCACAAAGCTCTGACCGCCCAGGTCCTGACCGCGTACCACGTCCCACAGACGAAAGCGGATGTCGAAACGACCGTCAGGCAAACGGGTAATGCTGCCGGTGGTGAGCGATTCGGCACCCTTTTGCTTCCACAGCGCGACATCAGGGCGCGACGTTTCATCCAGCGCGGGGCCGGATGCGTCTACTGCGCGGAACTGGCCACTGCGCTCCAGGTCGGCCTGGATGATGGCCGATATCTTTTGAGGGGATTGAGCTTCCCCACGAAAGGGCGCAACCGCGAAAGGGAGTTGGGTCAGCCCAACGCCTGTGATCTCGACCCTAAACTGGGCCAGCGCAGGCAGTGCGGAGGAGGTAACGAGCGCGACAACAGCGTGCCGGCGGGAGAGGGGCGGCAGAGCCGCAGCGAGAATGGAGGATGGATTTCGGTCAATAGTCATTGGCAGCCATCGGATACCGAGCAAATGCCGGTGGACAGACCGTGGATGTTACACACTGGTGGGAGACCCCTGTGACAAACTGTGCAAGTTTGGATGCGGTCCTACGTAGAATCCGCGCCTCATGCAAGCCCAAGACCCACGCCCCCTGCCAACCTCCGAGCAATCTGCTCCCCTCACCCTCGCCGCAAGGCTACGGCGGCTTTCGGTGTACTTCGGCAACCAGCGGTCCGCCTGGACACTCGCGGTGCTGGCAACCCTGGTGGGAGCCGTCACGGAACCCCTCATCCCTGCGTTGCTCAAGCCGCTGCTCGATCAAGGTTTCACAGAAGGCTCCCTGAAACTGTGGATGGTTCCACTGGCAATCATGGGCGTTTTCCTGGTCCGTGGACTGGCGCAGTTCGTGGGCCAATATGCTTTGGCGCGCATCGCCAACGAAGGCATGATGAAGCTGCGCGAAGCGCTCTTCGACCGTCTTCTTGCCGCCGAAATGGCCCTTTTCACACGGCAATCGGCCAGTACGTTATCGAACACGGTCGTGTATGAGGTTCAGACCGGCGCAACGCTGCTCGTGCAAGCCTTGATGGGGCTGTCCCGCGACGGCTTCACACTGGTGGCGCTGCTGGGCTATTTGCTCTACCTCAACTGGCAATTGACGCTCATCGTCGCGGTGGTGGTGCCGGGTGTGGCGTGGATCATGAAGACGCTGTCACGACGCCTGTACCACATCACCAAGAGCAGCCAGGAAGCGACCGACCAGTTGGCGTACGTGGTGGAAGAGAACGTGCTGGCGCACCGCATGGTTCGGCTGCATGGCGCGCAGCCCAGCCAGTCGCAGCGCTTCGGCGTGCTGAGCCAACGCCTCCGCCGTCTGGCCATCAAGGCGACGATCGCATCCGCTGCGATGACTCCGCTGACCCAGTTGCTGGCAGCCGCCGCCCTCTCCGGTGTGATTTGCGTGGCGCTCTGGCAGAGCCACGCCAGTGGCGATCGCGACGTCACGGTGGGGGGCTTCGCCGCGTTCATCACGGCCATGCTCATGCTGATTGCGCCGATCCGTCGCCTGGCTGACGTGGCAAATCCGGTGACCCGAGGGGTTGCTGCGCTCGAACGCGGGCTGGCATTGCTGGGCGACACCCGGCCGGAAAGCGGAGGCAGCCATGCACCCGAGCGCACGGCAGGCGCCATCACCCTGGAAGACGTCACGGTGGCATTCGGCGATGAACGAGCGGTCGCGCTGGACCGTGTGAACCTGACCGTACATCCTGGCGAAACCGTAGCGCTCGTGGGCCCTTCGGGCGCAGGCAAAACTACGCTGGTGAACTTGTTGCCTCGCTTTTTGATGCCCAGCGCTGGCCAGGTGCTGCTGGATGGACAGCCTGTATCGCAGTGGGATTTGCACGCCTTGCGCTCGCAGTTCGCGATGGTCAGCCAGGACGTGGTGATGTTCAACGACACGATTGCAGCCAACGTGGCCCTTGGCGGCGATGTGGATGAGCAACGGGTGCAAAGCTGCCTGGCTGCGGCCAATCTTGCTGAACATGTGGCGGCACTGCCGTCGGGAATGCACACGGTAGTGGGCCACAACGCCACGCAACTGTCCGGAGGCCAGCGCCAACGGCTAGCCATTGCACGAGCCCTCTACAAGGACGCACCCATCCTCATCCTGGACGAAGCCACTTCCGCGCTGGACACCGAGTCAGAACGATTGGTGCAGGACGCGCTACAGCGACTCATGCAGGGGCGGACAACGCTCGTGATCGCACACCGGCTCTCCACCATCGAACATGCCGACCGAGTGGTGGTGATGGAACGCGGCCGAATTGCGGAGCAAGGCACGCACGCCGAGTTGATGGCCAGAGGCGGCCTGTACGCCCGCCTCCAAACCCGCCCTGCCGGTCACTGAAGCCCTGAGGACGTCCGCGTGGGCATCAAGGCTTGCAAGCAGGTCTAGGTTTTATCACCACTGACCGCGGCGGGGCTGGCGCTTGCGAACGGCATTCGAGACCAGCTCTTCCAAATCCTTGCGATCGGCACGTCGGGCGAAGTCTGCCGCAGCGAGGCCGACCTGATTGCGCAGTGTGGGGTCCGCGCCCTCGTCCAGCAAAAGCTTGGCGACATCATCGGTCCCGTAACTCACCGCCATCATCAAAGGCGTGGTGCCATTCGGCGAAGCGGCGTCGATGTAAGCGTGGTTTTCGAGCAGCAGTGCAGCAATCGCGGCTTGCTGTGGAGTGGTTCCCGAGGCCGCGTAGTGCAGCGGCGTCCACCCCGTCTTGTTGACATCGGCGTCCTTGGCGATGAGCGCGCGCGCCGCCTCGACATTGCCTTTGATGGCCGCCAGCATCAACGGGCTTTCATCCTTGGCGTTGCGCTCCTCCACCTTGATGCCCTTGGCTGCCATCAATGCGGAAAAGGCCCGCATGGAGCCCTCTTTCAGCGCCAGGGTGAGCGCTACCTCGCCCTTGGGATTGCGTGTATTGGGGTCGAAACCTCGGCGCACGAGCGAAGTAATGCCGGACTCGTCATCCCGCATCACGGCCGTGAAGAAATCCTCATAGGCGCCCGCGTGTGCACAGGCGCCGCACAGCGCTGCGCTGGCCAACGCAAAAGAAACCAAAATTCGGCGACGGACCATCATGGCTTGGCTCCAGAAAAGAACAGCGTGTCGAAATTGCGGCTGGTGGCAAGAGCCACCTCTTGCACCGGTAACCCTTTGACATCGGCCAATTGCTGGGCAACGAACGGCACGTAAGAAGGATTGTTGGTCTTGCCTCGATAAGGGACGGGAGCCAGATACGGGCTATCGGTTTCGATGAGCATGCGGTCCAGAGGCACGAAAGCCGCGACGTCGCGCAAATGCTGGGCGCTTTTGAACGTCACGATGCCAGAGAAAGAAATGTAGTAGCCCAGATCCAGTGCTGCGCGGGCCACCTCAGCCGTTTCGGTGAAGCAATGGAAAACGCCGCCGGCACGGTTGCCTGCCCCATCCTCGCCCTCTTCGCGAAGGATGGCGAGCGTGTCGTCCGACGCGCTTCGGGTGTGGATGACCAGCGGTTTGCCGCAAGTGCGAGCGGCACGGATGTGGGTGCGAAACCGGTCGCGCTGCCATTCCAGATCAGCGATGCTTCGGCCGCCCTTGCGGTCCTCCATGCCGTAATAGTCGAGGCCTGTCTCGCCAATGGCAATGACCCGTGGCAGGGCAGCGCGGTCCAGCAAATCCTGCTCGGAGGGTTCGGTGACACCTTCGTTGTCAGGGTGCACCCCCACGCTGCTCCAGAAGTTGTCATAGGCAAGCGCCAAGCCGTGCACATCGGAAAACTCTTCCAGAGTGGTGCAGATGCACAGCGCGCGATCGACGCTGGCATCGGCCATGGCCTGTCGAATGGCTGGCAATTGGGCCGCTAGTTCGGGAAAAGTCAGATGGCAGTGGGAATCGGTGAACATGCGCAGATCCAAACAAAAATGCCGACCGGCAAACGGTCGGCATGGCTACGGCGCGGAGCGCTCAGAGGGTCTGGGTCGGTCGATCCGATCCCAGGCTGGTGCCCAGCAACTCTTCGATCTTGAGTTTGAGGAGGCGAGACTTTTCGTCTCTTGGAAATTGAATGCCAACGCCCTGCGTGCGATTGCCGGCAGCCCGAGCGGGGGTCACCCAGGCCACGCGACCCGCCACTGGATAACGCTGCGTGTCTTCCGGCAGCGTGAGCAGCACATACACGTCGTCTCCCAGCTTGTATTCCCGCTGCGTGGGCACAAAGATGCCACCCTCCGCGAACACGGGAATGTAGGCCGCATACAAAGCCGCCTTCTCCTTGATGGCCAGCTGCATGACGCTGGGGCGGGGCGCGGTAGAGGGGCTGCTCATGGTCTTCGGGGCGTCTTTCTCAATGGCGCGAGTGTAGGGCGTTTCGCGCCTGGGCAACAAGCGCTTCCAGCATGAGGCCTGCATTGAAGGGGTGATCGGCAGTGCGCGCCTCCTTTGCCAGGGCTTTGGCCCAACGGCTCAATGGACCGATCGCTGGCGCCGCTGGCAAATCTGCCGCTGCGAAGTACCTCGGCGGCGCTCCAACCCGGCTCGCCATCAAATCGTGGCAGACCTTCTGCAGCGCATCCACCGCTTGTGCGGGTGACGCATCGGCCAGCGCCGTAACATCGCCCCGCGCCATCGCTTTGGGAAGCTGCGACCACGATTGCGGGCTGCGGCCCGATCGGGCCCACTGCAGCGCGTCATCGGGGCGCCCTCCGCAAGCCCGCAGAAAAGCAGTTGCGGCTTCTGGCTCCAACCCCTGCTCTCCAAGCCATGCCGCCATTTCGGGCTCGCCAGGCCACTGCATGGTGTGCCCCAGGCAACGACTGCGAATGGTGGGAAGCAGCTGGTGCGCCGCTTCCGTGGCTAGCACGAATCGCACGTCACCTGCCGGCTCTTCCAGCGTCTTGAGCAGGGCATTGGCCGTCACGTGGTTCATCTGCTCGGCGGGATACACCAGCACGGCCTTGCCACGTCCGCGCGCAGAGGTACGTTGCGCGAACTGCACGGCATCGCGCATGGCATCCACGCGGATCTCCCGGCTGGCTTTTCGCTTTTTGTCATCGATTTCTGCCTGCGCCTTCTCCGGCAAAGGCCATCCGAGCTCGACCATTTGCGTCTCGGGCATGAGCACGCACAGGTCGGCATGGGTTCGCACATCCACGGCATGGCAGCTGCCACAGTCGCCGCATGCGCCATCGGCAGAAGGCGTTTCGCACAACCAGGCGCGAACGAGTTCCATCCCCAACGTGTATTGGCCAAGGCCCGATGGGCCGCTCAATAGCCACGCGTGCCCGCGTTGTGCGAGCAGTGTCCTGCGTTGCGCCGCGATCCACGGTGCGATCAACGAAGGGCCGCTCATGGCGTTTGCGCAGCCAGATCTGCGCCTTCTTGAGCCAACCAGCCCAGCTTCACCAGTGCTCCAACCAGTTGCGACCACACGACATCGCGGGCTTGGCCAGCGTCCAGCCGAACGAAGCGCTGAGGTGCGGCCAACTCCCGCCCGGCATACCCCTGGCGCACACGGCGGAAAAACTCGACCGGTTGGGATTCGAAACGATCGGGCGCTCGCGCGTCTGCAAGGCGCGCCGCAGCGGTTTCCGGTGCCAGATCAAACCACAGCGTCAAATCAGGATCACGTATCTTTTCGGGCTCCAGCGCATTATTTGCCTGGGTGATGCGCTCTAATATTGATAGCAACTTGGTATCGAAACCACGCCCCCCCCCCTGATACGCAAAGGTGGCATCCGTGAAGCGGTCGCACAGAACGATCTCACCCTTGGCCAAAGCCGGCTCGATCACCCGTTGCAGGTGGTCACGCCGACCAGCGAAGACCAGCAGGGCTTCCGTCAGGGGATCCATGCTGTCGTTCAAAAGCAGCGTACGGAGCTTTTCCGCAAGCGGTGTGCCGCCGGGCTCACGGGTGACCGTCACGGTCCGTCCTTGTCGTCGAAAGGCGGACGCCAGGGTATCGATGTGCGACGACTTTCCGGCTCCGTCGATTCCTTCGAAGGTGATGAACCGGCCGGCCGCTGGATCCATGGCGGACTCTGCGCCGTCAGGAAGCGTGCTCAAGGTTGCCCCCTTTGGTAGCGGTTGACGGCCCGGTTGTGCTCGTCAAGGGTCGGACTGAAGTGGCTCGTGCCATCCCCCTTGGCAACAAAATACAGCGCGTTGGTCTGCTGTGGCTGGACGGCGGCAATGAGCGAAGCCTTGCCTGGCATGGCAATCGGCGTTGGCGGCAGGCCGGCGCGGGTGTAGGTATTCCAGGGGGTGTCTGCCAGCAAGTCTCGACGGCGCAGGTTTCCGTCAAATTTCTCGCCGAGGCCATAAATCACGGTGGGATCAGTCTGGAGCAGCATGCCTGCCTTGAGGCGGTTGCTGAAAACGCCCGCGATCTGAGCGCGGTCAGAAGGCCGACCCGTCTCTTTCTCGACGATGCTGGCCAGAACGAGGGCTTCATCGGCGCTGCGCAGCGGCGTGTCTGCAGAACGCTGCGCCCACGCGGCCTCAAGGCGCCGGTCCATGGCATGCATGGCCCGGCGCAGCACCGCCAAGTCGCTGCTGCCTTTGGCATAGGTGTAGGTATCCGGAAAAAATCTGCCCTCCGCCGGCACGCCGGGACGCTCGAGCTTTGCCATGACAGCATCGTCGGCCAAGCCCTTGGTATCGGGTTTGAGTTGATCTTCACGCGCCAATGCTTGGCGAACCTGGCGGAAAGTCCATCCTTCGACCAGAGTGACGGCGCGCAGCGCTTCTTCGCCACGCACCAGTTTTTGCAGCAACTGGCGCGGAGTGGTCCCAGCCGGGATTTCGTAATTTCCAGCCTTGATCAGACGGTCCTGACCCGAGAGCCGAAACCATGCATAGAGCAGGCGAGCATCGGTGTCGATGCCGGCTGCGATTACATCGCGTGCCACCCCACGGGGCGTCGTTCCCGGTTCGATGGCCAGCTCAAGTGGCTGCGCGACGGGCATGCCGCTGCGCACAGGCAGCGGCTGATGCAACCACCAAGCCGCAGCGCCCCCCAAGGAGCCAAAAATGATCAGTACCAACGCGAGGAAACGACGCACAACCTTTGCAGCCTGTAGGAAAGTAACCGGGCATCATAATTCAGCCATGACTTACCCATTGAATGGCATAGCCCCCCTGCCCCACCTTGGCGTGATTCGCGTGGAAGGCGAAGATGCCGCCAAATTCCTGCATGGCCAACTCACTCAGGACTTCGCGCTGTTGGGCATGGATCAGGCGCGTTTAACGGCCTTTCTTTCTGCCAAGGGCCGGATGCAGGCGAGCTTCATCGGGTTCAAACGCAGCGCCACTGAGGTACTTCTGGTGTGCAGTCGTGACCTGCTCGCTCCGACCCTCAAACGTTTATCCATGTTCGTGTTGCGCTCCAAAGCTCGGCTGACGGACGCGACTGCAGACTTCGCGTTGTACGGACTGGTAGGCGAAGCGGCAACTGCGCTGACCGAGGGCGCTACGCCCACGCCGTGGTCCAAGACTGATCGGGACCTCATCACCGTCGTGCACCTGTATCCGGCTGCAGGCCAGCCGCGTGCTCTCTGGGTCGGTCCTCTTGATGGACCAGCACCCTCCGGAATTTCGCTCGAGCCCGGATTGTGGCAGTGGAGCGAAATACAAAGCGGCGTCGCCACATTGACTGCTCCACTCGTGGATCTGTTCGTGCCCCAGATGCTGAATTACGAGTCGGTAGGGGGAGTGAATTTCAAGAAGGGCTGCTATCCCGGACAAGAGGTCGTGGCGCGGAGCCAATTCCGTGGCACGCTGAAGCGGCGGACTTATCTGGTGCACGCTACCGAGCCTCTTTCCGTAGGAATGGAAATATTTGCGGCGAGCGATGCCGAGCAACCCTGTGGCGTGATCGTCCAAACGGCCGAGTTTCCTGCTGGCGGCGTAGATGCGCTGGCGTCGCTGCAAGTGGCATCCACTGGAGAATCTTTGCGCGCGGGGGGTGCGGAAGGTGCGACGCTTTCACTGAATACCTTGCCCTACCCCCTGTTGGAAGACATCTAAAGACCTTCGGGACAGGCGGCACTATTTCTTAGTGCCTTAGTGCATGCGCCAACGCCCATCAAGCATTCGGCTTGAGGTCAGTCGTTGAGTAGCTGGCAGATGCTATGGAGCTTCGGGCTGGCGACTGCCAGACGCAAAATCGGACAGGGCCACCATCGCTTCATCGCGAGTGGGCCAATGACCTTCAGGCAGAGGCAAGTTGTGTCCGTCCACTTGTATCTGGGAAAAGTAATAGCGCCCGGCCTTGCTGAGGCATAGCTCGGCCGTGTAAGTGGCCCCGTCAGCTACTCCGAACACTGTCTCTTGCGCGTGCTTTTCGTGCATTTAAAGCCTTTCAGAAAGGGATCATTCTGAGTAACGGGCTCATCGATGGCTGTAGGCGACCGTCGATGCAATGCAGGAGAAACGGCAAAACTGCCTTTGGCGCTCGCCCCAATGAAAAACGCGCTGCAATCTTTCGATTGCAGCGCGTTTACTTTTTTGGGGTGGCTGATGGGGAGCCACTAGCCAAATTCAAATCCAAGCCTGGTGCGGGTTTCCAGAGGTTGTTACACAGCCGTGTGTGACAGTTAGTGTATCAAGAAAACCATCCAGACGACCGATTATTAGGCCCGTTGAGCGGCCTGACAGACGCGTTAGATTGGCTGCATCAAATTTGAAACTTTGCACGAGCAAAACGCAACGGCATACAGTGCGCCTCAATCCCGCAAGCATCGCGATGCCCGAATCCTTAACGCGTCAATAGGCCGACAGCAGCGCACCCCCGTCAAAATCAACAACCATATAAAGCGACCTGTGTGCGCCGATTCACCTTCCGGTTCGAGCCCAACCGCTAACCCCTGATAGCATCAGTTGCTTCGCTGTTGCGCACCGGTGTTGAAAGACCGAACGCTTTTTTCAGGTACTCGCCTGCTTGTTTGCTTCTCCGCGCCACCGTGACAATCTCTGCTGAGAACGGATTCATCCTCACTCGCCAATGGCGGGACACCCACGCCGGCACGGAGCTCATCTACTGGCTTGTCACCGACACCGGCCCTCTGAAGGTGGTCCTGACCGAACAGGTATCGGTCGCCTTCGTTGAGGCACGCCACCGTGCAGCGGTGGAATCGCATCTTGTGTCTCTGCCCGGCCTGCAGCTCAAGGGCCTGGAGCTGAAAACCTTCCAGCATGCTCCCGTCCTGGGCATCTACGCTCGCAAGTTCCGCCTGCTTGGCAAGCTGGCACGTGCGCTGGAGCCTCATGGGATTCCGCTGCTGGAGGCTGATGTCCGGCCCCACGAGCGCCATCTGATGGAGCGCTTCATCACCGCGGGTGTCTCGGTGGAAGGTGGCACCGTGAAGGATAGCGCGCTGTTTGACGCTCGCCTGAGGTCGGCTCCGAACTATCGTCCCAAGCTGAAGGTCGTCTCGCTCGACATAGAGACGAGCCAATACGAGGACCTGTACTCCATTGCATTGGACGGAACCGGACCGCGCACCGTATTCATGCTGGGCGATGCGCCTCAGGAGCCCACTTCGGCGCCGGGCTTCGACCTGGTCTATCTAGCGACTCGCAAGGCGATGGTCGAGCGCCTCAACGACTGGTTCGAAGAACACGACCCTGACGTCATCGTTGGCTGGAGCGTGGTGCAGTTCGACATGCGAGTGCTGCAGAAGGCCGCCGAGGCTGCTGGTGTGCCGCTGCTGCTTGGCCGCGAGCGCCAGCCTATCGAATGGCGCACGCACCCTGGCAAGCAGGGCTACCTCTTCGCCCCCATGCCTGGGCGCGTTGCCATTGACGGCATCGAGGCCCTTAGAGCAGCTGTTTGGAGCTTCCCATCCTTCAGCCTCGAGAACGTGTCGCAACAGCTGCTAGGCGAAGGCAAGGACATTGGTGACGAGTACGACAGGATGGCAGAGATTGAGCGTCGCTACCAGGATGACAAGCCTGCCCTGGCCACGTACAACATCCGTGATTGCGAGTTGGTCCTGCGCATCTTCGAGAAGGCCAAGCTGCTGGAGTTCGTGCTTGAGCGTGCCCAGACGACCGGTCTGCAGGCAGACCATTTTGGTGGCTCCATCGCCGCGTTCAGTCACCACTACCTGCCTCGCATGCATCGCCAGGGCTACGTCGCTCCGAACGTGGGTGATATCGCGAGCAAGGCCTACCCTGGTGGCTATGTGATGGACTCTCGGCCGGGTTTCTACGACTCGGTCGTCGTGCTCGACTACAAGAGCCTTTACCCCTCCATCATCCGGACGTTCCTCGTCGACCCGGTGGGATTCGCGGAGGCCGCCGTGGCTCCCGACAGGGCCCAGCTGGTTCCAGGTCCCGAAGACACACTGTTCTCACGCGAGAAGCATTGCTTACCCGAAATCGTGACCACGCTGTCTACCGCTCGGGATGAGGCAAAGCGGGTCAAGAACGAGCCTCTCTCCCAGGCCCTGAAGCTGTTGATGAACTCGTTCGCTGGCGTGCTCGGCGCCTCGGATTGCCGGTTCTTCAACCCAAAGCTGGTGTCTGCCGTGACCTTGCGCGGGCACGAGATGATGAAACTCACGAAGGGCTTGGTGGAAGAGCGCGGCTACCACGCCATCTATGGCGACACCGACTCCATCTTCATCTGGCTCGGCCGTCCTTGTACTAACGAGGAAGCGCATGCCATTGCCGGCTTGCTGGTGAAAGACATCAACGCCTGGTGGACAAGCAAACTGCGCGACGAAATGGGACTTCAGAACTTCTTGGAAATCGAGTTCGACACGCACTACAAGAAGTTCTTCATGCCGACCATCCGTGGGTCTGACGTTGGGAGCAAGAAGCGATACGCAGGGCTCAGCTGCGACGCGAATGGGAAGAAAGAGATGGTGTACCGCGGGCTGGAGATGGCACGCAGCGACTGGACGCTGCTTGCGCGGCGTTTCCAGGAAGGGCTGCTGTCTCGCATCTTTCAGGGAGAGCCGTACGGGGAGTTCGTTGTGGACTACGCTCGAGACACGCTCGCGGGCCACAAAGACGACCAGCTCATCTACCGCAAGCGGCTGCGGCATCGGCTCGACGAGTACCAGTCCAACGTGCCTCCGCAGGTCCGTGCCGCGCGGCTCGCCGATGAGCACAACGCTCGTCTCGGGCGGCCGATGCGCTACCAGCGCGGTGGGTGGATTCAATACGTCATGACCAGCAGCGGTCCCGAGCCTCTGGAAGCGCGGCGGTCTCGCATCGACCACGAGCACTACCTGACCACCCAGCTTCAACCCATTGCTGATGCCATCTTGCAGCCGTTTGGACAGAGCTTCACATCACTTACTTCGTCTCAACGCGGCCTGTTCTGAACCAATGTGATTTGGCGGCCAACGGTCCTCTCCGAAGACGGTAGGCACTCAGTTGCCAAATCGCCGACAACCTAGCTTTCTGGCCAGTACAACATCAGTGACTGCCAGTTGGACATCCTAGCCTCCCCGAGCAGGCGCTGGGCGATTAATTGCAGCTACAGGCCTTTATTGGCAGGGGGACTGCTCTGCAAAAGGAAATCATCAATGAGCGACCGAACGATTTCTGTGTGCTCTTGAAGGGGTCCAACTGCTCCAGAAGGTCGTAGCAACCTACGCACTTTGAAAAGTGTTATCACGTCGCAGCCCCAAGACGCTTGAAGGATTGCACTTCGGAGGTCTTATTCCGACAACTTCAAAAAGCTGTGACTCAACACCGACATGTCCTGCTCTGATGGTTCCTCAACACCAGAGTCATCAGCCTGGACGAACTCTTCCATCTTCTTGCCAAAAATAGCCAGCTTGTCCCGCCCCCGAAGACGAAAAGCTAGAACTGGGTTTTCCCGAGCCAATTCTCCAAGAGACTTCGAATACGCATCAGCACTTTCAGCAATCGACCTCTGTATTTCAGCAAAGACAAGCCGCGAAAACTGAGGCATCAATAACTTCAACCCTTCCTCTGCAGACTTTTCATCCAGCGTCACGCCGCGCTCTGCCAGTGCCCTGCGCAACTCAGGCACGACTCCCTTCTCGATGGCCCGAAGCGCAAGCGAGGACCTGCTTACAACATTGATGGAGCTCAAGCAAGTAGTACAAAACTGTTCGGGTCAGCCTTCTACGCTCATGGCATGTCTTAGCCCAGTATGCAAACGCTGCGAACAGTGCGCTTGCGGCCCCTGTCAGCGCGCTAATTTCAATAGGACTCATATCTATCTAGCACGCAATCCAAATTTGAAGGAGGAACGTGGCCAAAGCGCTTTGCCATATCACGCTGACTAGAGGACAACGCTGGCCAGATGAGGTGAACACGAGATATCTCCATATCCGACAAATGCGCTTTATGACGGTCGGTCTTTAGAGATACCTTAAAGAATGTCGGACTGTGGTCAATCTTATGAAGCTGCAATCGCCACAACACCACGAACGCATATTTTGGAGTTAGATTGCCATTTTTACGGTAGTAAATCCATGCGTTTGTCAAAATTTCATTATTCTCTCTTGCGACCAAACGCTCTAACGCCCTGATACAAGCATCGAAACGCATTTTTTGATAAACACGGCTGAGCTTCTTCTTCGCATCCTGAGGCGAAAGCCTCTTACCTTCTTCGAGCACACCAACCTCGAACCTCAGGATGCACTGAGAACCCACCCAGAGTTGATTTCGGTTCAGCTCGTTCTCAATGAGGAAGTGGTAGCGCAGGTCTTCTTGTTCGCACAGCTGACAAACTTCGATGCATTGCTCATGGTCGATAGTTTCTTCAGCAAACACCCATTCATCGAAGGCCTCTGCGACGGTCGCATTTTCCGAGAGAGGGAGGATGTTGTCGCGCACCCGCTGAGGAAAGTTCGACATCTCGCTATTACTTCGTTACGGCAGCATTCACTTCCGGATTACTAGCGGAGTCTGTTACCGCTCGGCCAGGAAAGCTCAACGCACATGCAATCGAGCGCTACTTAGTCCGCCCTGAACAATCTGCAAGCCCTTGATCTGACACGTAGTTCTGCTGATGGATGGGCGCAGGATTTGCAAGGTATGGTTGTTCCAGTA
>NZ_FMZC01000013.1 GCF_900102625.1 Paracidovorax valerianellae | reverse complement strand
AAGCAGCATCGCGCCATGGGCCGAAGGCTCATGGCGCTGGACTTCGTTTCTTTCAACGTTCACTTCACAAAGGAAATCAACATGTCTACGACCAGACCCGATGGCGATACGCGAGCACTGATGAATCGCATGCAGCAACAGCAAAACAACCAGAACGCAATGACGGCACTGCAAGCCGATCTGAGCGAGCAGCAAGGTAAGAACGCCGTCGTCTCCAACATGGCCGATGCGTTCCAAAAGAACTCCAAGGCCCTGTCGGACAAGCAAGCGCAAGGCGCGGGCTGATGCTGCATCGCGCCATGGGCCGAACCGCTCATGGCGCAGCACCGCCTTTTACTTCTTCCACTTTCAACGGAGAGCCCAAATGGTCAACAAAGCAGATGGCGACACCAGGGCCCTGATGGCCCGCATGCAGCAGCAGCAGGACAACCAGAACGCCATGACGGAACTGCAAGCGAAGCTGAGCGAGAAACAAGGCCGCAATGCCGTCATCTCCAACATGGCCGACGCGTTCCAGAAAAGTTCCAAAAGCATGACGGACAAGCTCGCACAGGCTGCGGGATGAACAGATGGGGGCCTTATCGGACCCATGGCTCCCCAGACGCGCATGAATTGCAGGGCGTACCGGGTTCGCCGCAAGCCATGCCACCTTTCATCACCACGATCGTGACCCTTCTGGCTTGCGCTTCGTATGTCGTACTGGTGAGCGCCGAGGCGGACCGTCGACCGAGGCCGGCACAGGGCTGCACGCGGTCCCAGGCCATCTATGCAGAAGAAACAGGAGTGTTTTATGAAACCGAAATTTGAGCGCAAGGAATTCGTCACCGCGCTGATCAAGCTGGTCTACCGCACCATTGCGCAGGGCATGAACGACGAGGCATCGGACATCCTCGCTGGCATCCGCACGCTGCGCCCCAAAGTGGCGGAACTGGACATGATCGACGGCTGGATTTCTTTCCGGCGCGGCGCCTATGGCAATTGCATCCAGCTCGTGCGCGGCCTGGAAAACCACCCGGAACAGTGGGACTCCGCAAAGGCCATGATCGCCAACTGCCAGTACATGCTGGGCGATCGCGGATGGGAAATGACGCTGAATGAACTGGAGCAAGGCAACGCAGGCCCCGACGCGTTAGAGCTGGTCAGCGGGTTGGTGGCCAACCGGGCCAAGGCTGCAGGTACGTTCGAGGAACGCGCAGAAGCGGTGAAACCTGCCGAACCCGCGAGCATCTCCGCCTACCAGATGCCCTACATGTTCATGCGCGCCTGACGCCTCTACCCCTATTTCCGGAGAATCCACCATGGACCCCATCGGCAGCATTGGCGCGGTATCCAGCTCACTCATCGTCGACCAGGCCTCAGGCCCCTCGATGAACATGAGTGCCGTCGCGGAAAAATTCGCACGCATGATGAAAGACTCGCCGCCACTGGCCTCCGTGGAATCGGAAGACCCATCCACGCTGGGCAAGATGCTGATCAAGCAGGACGAGTCGATGCGCAAGGAAGTACAGGACACGGCCGCACTCATGCAGGCGGCGATCCAGCAGCCACCCGGCGTTGACCTGACGTTGTATCAAGTCAACTTGATGTATCAATTTGCCGGAACCCACTTTCAAGTGCAGGCCATGAGCAGCCTGGCGCAAACGACCAAGACCGGTCTGCAGACGCTCATGCGCAACCAATAAACCCCTTCTAGCGAAACACACCACCATGGCGCCATCCCTCTGCTTTCGCGCAGCGACATACCGCCAGTTCGCTCGCCGCGCACTCGTCCCGCTGCTGTTGCTGCTGGCCCTGGCCGGCTGCAAGACGGACCTCTACACCAAGCAGACGGAAAGCGACGCCAACGACATGGTGGCGGCCCTGCTGGAAAGCGGCGTCCAGGTGAACAAGGCGACACCGGATGCCGGAAAGACCTGGAACATCCAGGTCGAGCAGGACGACGTGGTGCGTTCGCTGACGGTGCTCCGCTCGTATGGCCTGCCCCGCGAACGCCACGTGACGCTCGGAGAGATGTTCAAGAAAGAAGGCCTCATCTCCACACCCACCGAAGAGCGCGTGCGCTTCATCTATGGCGTGGCGCAGCAGCTGGAGGCCACGCTGTCGCAGATCGACGGCGTCGTCACGGCACGCGTTCACATCGTGCTGCCCAACAACGACCCCCTCGCTGCCACCGTGAAGCCGGCGAGCGCGTCGGTCTTCATCAAGTACCGCGAGAGCGCCAATCTGGCAGGTCTGGTGGCTGGCATCAAGAACATGGTGGCGCGCAGCGTCGAGGGCCTGTCGTACGAGAACGTGACCGTCACGCTCGTACCGGGCATGCCTCTGAGCCCGGCCGTCGCGAAGGCGGAATCCGACAACGTGCTCTGGATCGCATTGGCTGCCGTGCTGGCATTGTTGGCCATCGCGGGCGGTTGGCTGGCCTGGAAGCGCCCTGCCTGGCTGCCGGCCCCGCTGCGCCGCAAAGCGCCTGCAACCGCTCAGTCCGCGGATGCTGCCGTGATCGCTCCTGCCACCAAGGTAGCCGGCGCGACGGCAGGGGCGCCAGCATGATCCAACATCACACACCGACACCGACTGCAGGGTGGCAGCCATGAGCCGCGCCTTGCAGTTGGCCTCGCTGGCGCAAGCGCTCCAGGTGCGACTGGAGGCCTTGCACGACGGTGTGGACCCGAGTTGGCGGGCGCCGCTCGGCTTGGCGCAATCTCCGCTCGACTGGGACCAGGGCGCCGTGGGCCAGCGCATGTCGATTGCGCTGTATGAACGCAATTGCGGTCCTTTGCCCCCCCTGTCCTCGCTGGACCATCCCGCCAGCCGCTTGGCAATGCTCGACAGAACCGAGATGCTGTCGCGCCTGTGCGCCCTTGCCCTGCTGGGTCGGCCGGGAGTCCTTCGCTGCTGCGTCGAACGGAGCTCACGGGCGGCCCTGCAGCAATGCCTCGGGCCTGCCTACACCGCACTGCGTGGGCTTCAGGAAGGCACGCCGGTTGCCAGCGATGTGGCCGCCTGGTCCCCGCTGGCCTGGGCCTGGGTGGGCTACCGCGAACTGGTGCGGGAAGGCGCATGGCCGCACCGGGGGCTTCGCAGGCTTGCGCGCCTGTCTCTTCCCCTGTCGCGCGAGGATGAGCCCCGGGCGAGGCATGTCCCCGCCGCGCTGACCGCGGTGCATGCCCGCCTGGAGCGGCTGGAATCCCTGTTCGAGGCGAAGCCATGCTGATCTGGTCCCACCCCAACGGCGCGCACCTGCGCACCAATGACGGCATCGTCCGCGCGCATGAAATTCCGACCGTGACTGGCGTGCTCGGGCTGCTGGAAAACGTGCGCACCGAATGCGCCGCGATCCGGCAAGAGGCCCTGGATGAAGCGCGAAATACGGCCGAAGCGGCCGAACGATCGGCCGAATCCCTTTTGCAGGCAGCGCGCGACGCGGCCCAGGCCATGGTCGAGCAGGCGCGCGAAGAAGCTGCAGCAGAACGCGAGCAGGGCCACGACCACGGCGAGCGGGAAGCCGCCGCCCGCTGGCACGGGCGCTTTGCCCAGCTCAAAGCCACGCACGAGGATGCATGGCACGCGATGGACACCAAGCTGGCCGGAGTGGTGGCGCTGGCGGTGGAACGCATCGTGCATTCGGCATCGCGCGAAGCCTTGTTTCAACGCGCGTTGCTAACAGTGAAAGACGCCCTCCGGCAAGCCGGAACGGCTGTTCTTCGCGTTCACCCCGACGAGGCCCCGGCCGCACACACGGCCATCGCTGCCGCGGCTGCGGGGCCGAACGAGCCACAGGTGCGCATCGAGACCGATGCATCGCTGGAACCCGGCACCTGCATCTTCGAATCCGACATGGGCCGGCTCGACACCAGCCTGCACGTTCAGCTCGCTGGTGTGCGATCGGCACTGGAGCGTGCCACCCGTCTGGCCATGGCCAATGCATCACCAGAGGCGAGTGCCGCGCCAGATCCGGAAGAACTCGAGTTCGACTTCGCCGAACAAGACGAACCACCGATGGCTGAGGAGTACGACGAACTCCCGGAACTGGACGTCCCGCAGGAAGCCGATTCCACGCAGGAGGACGAAGGGCCATGGCCGGATGAGCCACAGGGACCCATGAGCCGAACCGAACCGGAAACGGACCTGGACCCGGACCCGGACCTAGACCTAGAGGCCGAAGCAACGCCAGCCACGTGGTTTTCGTCGGTTGTCCCCATGGATGGCGACACCACGGATTGGTTCGAATCTCTGGACCCGATGAACACACCCGTCCACGACGACGAGGAAATGCACCATGCTTGAAGTGTCCGGGCTCCCTCAGTGGATGGAACGGGAGATCGCCTCCGCGACGATCGTTCGCCGCAGCGGCAAGGTCGTCGAAGTGATCGGAACGCTCATGCGCGTCACCGGGCTGGATGCCAAGCTCGGAGAGCTGTGCCATGTGCTCGATGAGAGCGGTGGCTTGCTGCAGGCTGCCGAGGTGATCGGATTCGCGAACGGCCAAAGCATCTTGTCCCCCTTCGGATCGATTCTTGGCGTGCGCGGAGGCTCGGCCGTGGTCGGACTGGGCGAGGTGCTTTCGGTGCCAGTGGGGCCCAAGCTGCTGGGCCGCGTGATCGACAGCCTGGGCCAGCCCATCGACGGCAAGGGCCCGCTCGATTGCCTGGAGCGGCGCCCGGTCTTCGCATTGCCTCCGACCCCCATGGAACGGGAAATGATCGAACACCCGTTGCCCACAGGCGTGAAGGCGATCGATTCGCTGCTCACCCTGGGCGAAGGCCAGCGGATGGGGATCTTCGCCCCGGCGGGCGTGGGCAAAAGTACGCTGATGGGCATGCTCGCCCGGGGCACGGAGTGCGACATCAGCGTGATCGCACTCATCGGCGAACGCGGCCGAGAAGTGCGGGAATTCGTCGAATTCATTCTGGGCGAGGAAGGCATGGCGCGCTCCGTAGTCGTGTGCGCCACCTCCGACCGGTCATCGAGCGAACGCGCCAAGGCCGCTCATGTCGCCACGGCCGTGGCGGAGTACTACCGAGACCAGGGCCTGAAGGTGTTGTTGATGATGGACTCGCTCACCCGCTTCGCCCGCGCTCAACGTGAAATCGGCCTGGCAGCCGGAGAGCCGCCGGCCCGGCGCGGCTTTCCGCCCTCTGTATTCGCGGAGATTCCGCGCCTGCTCGAGCGGGCCGGCATGGGTGCCGTGGGCTCGATCACCGCGCTCTACACCATCCTCTACGAAGACGAGAGCGGGGGCGACCCAATCTCCGAAGAGGTACGAGGCATCCTGGACGGCCACATGATCCTTTCCCGCAAGATCGCCGCACGCAACCAATACCCGGCCATCGATGTGCTGGGCAGCCTGAGCCGCGTGATGTCGCAGATCGTGCCCAAGGACCACCAGCAGGCCGGGGGTCACTTTCGCCGCCTCATGGCCAAATACGACGAGATCGAGCCCTTGGTGCAAATGGGCGAGTACAAGCCCGGGAACGATGCGCTGGCCGACGAGGCCATGCAGAAAATGCCGCAGATTCTCGAGTTTTTGAATCAGGCCACGTCGGACCTTTGGGAGTTCGACCGATCGGTCGACCACTTGGCGCAGATCGCAGGCGGCTGATCCCGTATTGCGCGCGAGCCCTCAGGCGCTGCGGCGCGGCCACAGGCTGGCCACCGAGCCCATTGCGATGCGGCCGAATCCTGGCGCCGTGCGCAGAGCGAACCGTGCGCATTGGCCGAGCAGGCCAAGCCCCCGCACACGGCCGCTCTTGACGTCTCGCCACAGGAGGGACGCCATCAGGCGCGAAAGATCGATGCCCAGGTACAGCGCCGCGAGCAGCAGGCATGCCATGCGCCGTCCGTGTCCCACGCCCAGCGTGCGCCCCACATCGAACGCGACATGGCGGTGCCCGATCTCTTCCTGGCAATGCCAGCGCCACAGCCGCGCCTCGTGGCCATCGCCCTGCAGCCACGCCGTTCCCGTCAGTACCTGCGTCGAAAGCAGGGCCGTCAGGTGCTCGAACGCCTCGGCCAGCGCCAGCCGCGTGGGCAGCGGCAGGCTGGCCAACTCCTGCACGGCCGATGCCACCCGGCCCTCCAGCGCCTCCACCGGCACTCCCGATTGCGCCAGGCGTTCGTTGTAGCGCCGGTGCGCGCGCTGATGCGCGGTTTCTTCCCGAACGAAGCGCAACGCCTCTTCACGCAGCACCGTTTCCGGAGCGGCAGACCAATCGCCGACCTGCAGCGCATCGGAAATGGCGTCGATCACGAAGGCCTCTCCGGACGGCAGCAGAAGCGACAGCGCATCGAAAAAGCGCGTGCGGAACAGGTCTCCGTTCCACGGCGCCGGGAAGGTGGGCGGCGTTGTCACAGCAGCGCTCCGGCCCAATGCGCGGCCCGGCGCAGCAATGCGAACGGCACCCGTCGCCACAGAGGCCAGGCACCTGCCAGCGGAACGGCACCCCGCAGCAGCACACCATGGTCCAGCGAATCGGAATGGGGAAAGTAATCCGGCCGCACGCCCACGATTTCGCGGAAGCCCTTGCGGTGGTAGTAGCGCAGTTGTGCATCCACCGGCAAGCCGCTGCGGCGTGCGTGCACATAGGCATGCGCATCGGTCGCGCGGCCATTCTGCAAGGCGCGGCGCAGTCCAGGGACAGGCGAGCCCAGGTAGATGTCGCGCCAGCCCTGGCGCAGCGCATGTGGCCAGAAGAATCGGATCAACTGGCAGGCAGCCTGCGGATCGACGCTGGTCAGGCTGATGCCGAAGAGGCTGCGGGTAGGCTCCGCGCGCAAGGGCTGCGCGGCACAGTCGCGCCAGGACCGCGCAGCCACCACGGCGTCGCGGGAGATGGGTTTCATGAAGAGCGATGCGAGCGCTTGTCCGGTCTGCGGGCAGAACGCGCCGGCGCACAGATCGGGATGGGCGAGGATTCGGTCGCGCAAGACGCGCTCGTCAGCGGCTTGCTCAGTGGTCCACTGCCGCGCTTCCAGCTGCATCAATTGTGGAATGTCCTCTACCCCGAGAAATCGCGCACGCGGCCGTGAAGCATCGCGCGCCGCGCCACGGACCGCAGCCCCTGCGGTGCTGCGCCGAGCCATCCAGGAACCCACCAGCGCATTGCGCCGAATCTGCACATCGAAAGACATGAGGGCGGATGATCTGCAGGCTGTGTGAAACGCTGATGACAGACAGCCCGCGCAATGCTCCAGCGCAGCCCCCTCCCCCTCGCTTGACAGGCGATCGCTTCGCATGCCGGCGGTACGAGCGCAAGGCGGTTGCCTACCCTGGGGCATCTCCTCAAACGCGAGCACGCCATGAACAGCCTCACCTTGAAAAGCCCCTCGACAGCACTGCGCCCGGTAGGGGGTGGCCTCCTCGCCTGGCTCGGCGCCATGGCCTCTGGCACACACCGCGTGCGGCGGGCGCCGGCCCTGCGCTCAGGAACCACGCCGACAGCTCCCCTGGCACGGCAGGCAGCAGTCCGCCCTGCCGAGCAGCCGGTGCGCGATCTGTCCGAGGGCATGGGTGGAGTTCCTGTCGTGCGGGACACGCAGGGCTTGCTGAACATCTGCGAAGACGGTCTTTTCCCCGGATTGCGCAAGATCGTGCTGCGGGGCGAATTCAGCGATGCCGACTTGCAGCACCTGCCCGGCTCCCTGCAGGAACTGGAACTCCTGCACTGCAAAGGCATCACGTCCACCGGACTGTCACAGCTGTGCCGGCTGGACCTGGTTTCGCTCACGGCCCGCCATCTGCACATCGATGCGATGGGGGCCGCGATCCTGGCGGGACACCCGACCCTGAAGCGCCTGGACCTCAGCCACAACCCGATCGGTGACGACGGCGCCCGGGCGCTGGCGTGGCACCCCAGCCTGCAAACACTCTGCCTGAACGACTGCAGCATCGGGGATGCAGGTGCGGCGGCTCTCGCAGCCAGCCAGCATCTGCAAGCGCTGGAGCTGCGCAGCAATGCTGCGCTGGGATTGAAAGGCATCCGTGCATTGGCCCACAACAGTTCGCTGCGGGCCTTGGACTTGAGCGACAACCGCCTGCGGGACGAGGCAGTGGAGCCCCTCGGCAGCAACCGCAGCCTGACGCATCTCGCCCTGGGCGGCAACCTGATCGGCGAGGCAGGAGCCCGCGGCCTTGCTGCGCACACGCGGCTTGAGTTGCTGAACCTGCAACGCAACCGGCTCGGAGACAAGGGTGCCGGGGCTTTGGCGCGCATGCCCCAGTTGCGCACCCTGATTGCCTCTGGCAACGGCATCGGCACGGCAGGCGCCCAGGCGTTGGCGCAACATGCCACGCTGGCCTCGCTGGACCTTCGCCACAACCCCATCGGCGATGCTGGCGCCCAGGCCCTGGCCGATGCGCCGGCGCTGGTCTGCCTGGACCTGGGCAGTTGCCAGGTCGGCAACGCCGGTGCCGCAGCGCTGGCCCGCTCGCGCACGCTGAGCCGCCTGGTACTGAGCAACGACATGGCCAGCAGCGTGCAGATCACGGAAGCCGGAGCGCGGGCGCTTGCGGCCAGCACCGCCCTCATCGAACTCGACCTGGAAGGCCACCAGATCGGATCAGGCGGCGCACGGGCGCTGGCAGCCAACCCCCGACTGCAGAAGCTCAACCTGGCGCGCAACCGGATCGGCGAGTCCGGGGCGCATGCGTTGGCAGGCAATCGCACGCTTGCGTCGCTGGACTTGTGGAGCAATCCGTTCTCCGAGCGGGGAAACCGCGCTTACGCCCAAACCCACCGGGCATTGCAGGCAGCGCTGGGCTGAAGGCCTCCCGCCTCCGTCACGGCCGTAGTGCCGTGACGGAGGGCGAGATCGCAGGGTTCCTCAGGCATTGACTGGGGCGCGCTGCCTGCGGACGCGACCTCGACTCCACTTATTCGGTCTTCAGTTTCGTCCAGCTCTCCAGATGAGCATCCTGGCCCAGGACGCGCACAGCTTTATCGACCAGCGCCTGAACTTGCGCGATGCTGGCCTGCTCGCTGCCAGCGCCAGCCACCCCCGCGTGGAGCAGCTTCTGTGCAATCTCCAGATCACCGACTGCAGGCTTCTCTCGGGACTGAAGCCCAGCCAGCACGTCAAAAGCCGTGCTCAGATAAAGCGCCTCATCGCTGCTTACAGAGAGCGCCTCATCTCTCAGACGAGCAGCGCCGGCCGCAGCGGCCGCCTGCAAATGGAGGGCTTCGTTTTGCAACCGCACATGCTTGTTTGCGCGACTTGCGTCCAGCGAGTCGCTCAGGTCGTGCGAGGTGCCACCGAGATATTCCTTGGTGGCCTGCCACACGAAGTCATTGGAAGAGCTTTGACCCGCCTGCTGAAGCATGTAGCCCAGCGATCGCAAGGATTCGCCTGCCAGCGCGGAATTGGAGCCGCCACGACCCAGTTGCCCCACCAAGGCGCCAATGCCCGTCGAGCCGACGCTCGCCATCACGTTGGAGGCGATCGTGCGGCCCAAGTCACTCAGGCGGGCACTTACGTCGTCGAAGTTGGGCAACAGCGATCCGCTGGTACGCCAAGGCCCGGTCCAGAAGTGCTGGGTCAAATCCAGTGCTTCCTTCACGACCTCCAAACCGTAGCTCCCCAAGCCGGAAATGTCCGAGAGGCTGGCGGCCGGCATCTCCGGATGCGGAAGGCTCCTGGCGAACACGTTGGTCTTGTGCTTTTGCGTTCCGCCCGCAAGATCGTCCACTTGGGTGTACGCCACGGATTTTCCAAGTCCCAGCGTCAGTTTGGTCACCCCTCCTCCGAGCCCTGAAGCCCAGAGGGAATGGCCAAAAACCTGTGCGGGATTGGTGAACGCATGGATCGGCATCACATGGCGGCGCAGCACGTTGAAGCCCGCCGTCACAAGGGGCTGGGCCAGCACACCCCACTGTTTGCCATCCAGCGCCGCCTGCAGCGATGCCACGGATTTTCGGCGCAATGCCACCTGGGCCTTGAGCTCGTTCATCGTGGGCTGACCAAGGTTCCCATCGAGTGCGCCGGCCGTTACCGGCTTCCAGAAGACTTTCTTGCCGTCGACCACGCGCAATTGCACAGGGCAGGGATCGGGTACCAATATCTTGGGATCGATGGCCTTGAACCGTGGGAAGTTGGCTTCGGCCGCACGCCGGTCCATGGCCGACAGCAGCGTCGTATCGACCATGTGTGCGGTCAGGCCGCCAATGGTGCCGCCGGCCAGAGCCGGGTCGTATTGATTGCTCAGTTCCCCGACATTGACCGACTGCCCTGCGGCGTTGAGGCCAGAGCGTGGACCGATGGCCGTGGCCATGGCATTGGTCGCAGGCGAGCGGGACATGGAGCTCAGCGTTTGTCGAACGAAGTCATACGCAGCCGGCAGCGCCGCATCGCCGATCCTGATCGAGTAGCTGCCGACACCGGCGGCCTCCTGGGCGTCGGCCTTCTCGGCGGCCCACTGCCGGTAGGTCGTAGCCAACTCGCGTTGCTCCGGGGTGTCGCTCTGCAGCAGCATGTCATCCAGTGCGGCCATGACCCGTCCTCCCGCTGTCTGGGGAAGGGGTGGATGTGACCCGATGGCATCGTTCGCCACCGCGGCGTCGAGATGTGCCAATTCAATGGCAACGTCCTGCACGGGCTCTGTGGTCTCCAATGCTTCCGTCGTTTCAGTCGCCGGTGCCTGCCGCGACCACACGACCTGGCCGGCGACGGTCTGGGCGGTGCTCAGTGCCGCCCCGACACTGTGCGCAACAAAACGCCCCCCCGATTGCACGGTCTGGCCGATGGCACTCAACCAACCCTGCGGCGGCGCGGCGTCATGGCCTGTCCCGTCATCGGACGAAGGCATGTTGATCACAACGTCGCCTGCAGAGCGGCTGGTCGAGCCCGCCGCCTGAGAGGTCGACTCACGCTCAGGGAGCGGCACGCGGCGCAGTGGTCCGGACTCCGTCGAGACAGGCAGGCCACGCGCATTCAGGCGGTCGTGCGCCAACCGCTGTGATCGAGCAGTGTCTGCCGACGGGGTGGGGGAAACCTCGTTGGCGCCGGTCCGAGGAGGGACTGCCTGGGCGTTGCGGGCGCGGGTGGTATTCAGTGGCTCCATGGAGAACATCCTTGGGTTCCAGAAATTCGTGAAAGAGGGGACTCAATAGAACGGCCCGGCCTAGGCAGAAGCCGGCGCCGAAGCAGGAACGGCTTCATCCACGAGTGCTTGCAACACACGCACTCCGAGGCTGTTGAGCATGTCCATCGCGGTTGCAGCGTCTTGCGGCGATTCGATCCAGGACAGCGAGCTGAGCTGCAGCAGTCCTTCGGCGGAAGCGCCCAGATAGCCGCCGAACTCTTTCAAGATGGCGGCCTGCAATGTGAGTAGTTTCAGTACTTCGGCACCGGCCAACTCCTGCGCGGCCATCGGCAGCAACACTTCGGGGAGTACCGCGGCGCGCTCGGCATGCAGATGAAAACGGCAGGCCAGGCCCGCAGGTCCTTTGACCACGTGGGGGGCTATCAGCGAGAAGCCGCTGTCCACCGGCACCCCGATGTGAAGTGCCAACTGCGAAAGAAAGTCGGTTTGAGCGCGCGTAGCCGCTTCCGGCGACGGACTCGAGGGTATGGCGTTCATGGGAAAGCTCTAGAAAGGGATTTGGGAATAAGGCAACGGGAGACGACGAGTGCGCTGTAACGGCGCTGTGGGCCATCGTCCAGGTCATCGCGGCGCAGGGTGCAGGCGTAGGCGCAAAAATGGCTGCGGCAGCCAACCCGTGAGCGACCGGCGGAGCAGGCATGCACCTGCCCGCGGCGATCTCTGCACGGCCTTGGCGGCACCGCAGCCATGACAGCGAAGGCAAGCCCGCATGTGCAATGCACCGGGCTTACCAGCCGCTATGCATCAGCCCGTGAATTCCTTCGTTCCACGGCTCTTGGCGCCTTCCACTTGCACGGAGGCGGGGGCGAGCACGTCGTTCGGAGCATCAGGAATGCTGTTGTTGGACAGCTTGATGTTGACCTGCGTCGCGTCGGTGCGCACCACGGCTTCCTTGACGTTGTTGATCGTCGAGTTGGAGATAGAAATGTCGATCGGGAAGTCCTTGCCTCCGTTGGTACGGACCAGCTTGCTGGTGCCGTCGAAGAACGAGTTGTCGATGGAGAAAGAGCCCCCATGGTTGAGCTGGAACGTCTTGTCGGTGGCGTTCGCCGCGCCGCCGTTCTTGAACACGACGTTGCCTTCGCCCTTCATGGTCATGAAGTCTTCGCCCACATCGCGGCCGAACACGCCGTCGAGCGTGGCGTCGCCCTTGGTGTGAATGCCGTCGCCGCCAGAGATCTGGACGTTCTTGAGCGTTGCACCCGGCTCCAGAATGAACACGGGCTTTTGATTTTCGCTCTGTCCGCCATCTCCCAACGCTGGGCCGGCCTTGTAGTGCACGTTCTTGCCGTCGAACACTTCGCCCGCCTTGACGACGATGGGTTCATTGACAGTTTTCTCGCCGCTGACAGGCGGAATGCCCGTGACCTTGCCGCCAGAGCCTGAGCCACTCGTCGGTGCGGTTTCCGGTGGCTTGGAACCCGTGGACGGTCCCGTCGAGGAAGGCTTGTCGGTAGAAGGCTTCTCGGCTCCACCGCCATCACCCACCGGAGGCTTCGTGGTGCCACCGTCGCCGGACGGCTTCGTTCCGCCGCCGCTGCCGGTCAAAGGAGGTGTGCCACCACCCGTTGAAGGCTGAGTTCCGCCGCCGCCACCACCACCCGTCGAGGGTGGCGTGCCACCGCCGCCACCTGTCGAAGGCTGAGTGCCACCGCCACCGCCAGCAGCAGGTGGTGTACCGCCACCTCCGCCACCACCCGTCGACGAAGGCTTGTCACCACCGCCGCCACCGCCAGAACCGCCTTCGGACTCATCGGGCTTCTTGCCGGTCAGGAGTTCGATCAGCTTTTGCAGCAGTTCCATCAACTGCTGGGTCACGTCTTGCTGGCCCTCGTTTTTCTGGCCGCCCTTGTTGAGCTTGTCCAGCGCGCTGCTGTCGCCATTCATGAGGGACTCCACCAGTTGCTTGAGGAGGTCGCCTATCGAGCCCTGGCCCTGCGCCGCACCGTCCGTGCCACCCGTGCCATCCGTTTCGCCCGTTTGGCCTGTTTCACCGGTCTCGCCACTGCCTTCGGCACCGCCGCCGCCTGTTGCACCCTCGGTGCCTCCACCACCGCCAGAGCCACTGGTATTGCCGGAACCATCCGTCTTGCCGCCCTGCAGCATTTCCAGGATTTGCGTCAGCACTTGAAGCAGTTGCTGGATAGGAGACTGGGCATCACCGCCCTGCGCGCCGCCCGTGCCTTCCGCACCGCCCGTACCGCCCGTACCTTCCGCGCCGCCAGTGCCGCCAGTGCCGCCAGTGCCGCCAGTGCCGCCAGTGCCATTTTGTTTGCCCAGATCCTGGACCGCGCCCGATCCGCCTTGCAGCAAGGCTTCGATGAATTGCTTGGCCAGATCGCCGATGTCAGTGGCGCCGGAGCCACCGCTGCCACCGCCGCCGCTGCCCGTCTTGCCTGCACCGCCCGAGGCGTCGGGAGACATCTTGTCCAGCAGTTGGCGCAGGTAGGCTTCGCCCAATTGCTCCATCAGATTGCCGCCGCCACCGCCTTCCTTGCCCATCTGATCGAGCGTGCTGTTGCCACCACCGCCGAGTTTGTCTGCAATGCCGCTGGCCAGGTCGTTGGCGGAGTTCTTGTTCGAGCTCTGCTCCATGGCCTTGGCCATTTGCTGAAGCAGTTCGCCAAATTGCTGGATCAGGCCAGCGATGCCCTGGCCGTTGCCCGTACCGGAGCCTTTGTTGGCACCTTCCGCGCCGCCCTTGCCCGAGGCACCCTCCGTGCCGCCGGCCTTGTTGTCGCCCTCCTTGTCCGTGGCCTTCATGACCTGTTGCAGCATCATCAGGACCACCAACTGAAGCAGGCTTTCCTGCAGTTGATTGGATGAATTTTGAGACTGCCCGGACTGCGAGTCCATGGGCTGGGTCCGGGTAGCGTAGGTTTGCAAATTGACTGACATGCTGACTCCTTAAGGCACAGGGTTAAAAAATGGCTGCCCACCACAAGGCGGCTCAGACACGGGAAATGCGACGGAAGGCTCCGCCGGGTTGCAGGGAATGGATGGAAACGAAATCAGGAAGAGACCGCCCGGATGCGGTGGCGATCGAATGGACACGTGGTGGGACACCCCGGCGCCCCGGCGGATGCAGACCAGGCGCTGCGAGCAGGGTGCCGCCGGCACCCTTGCGCCCACCACCGGCACGGCATGCCGCCGCTGGACCAGCGCTTGTGCCAAGCTGGCAGCCAGGCACAGGCGAAGCTGTAGCGTGATCGGGGCGAGCGCCTGGCAATCACCCATGGCGTATCGCCAGCGATGGCGCCGCAGAAGGGGGAGCCAGTGAAGGCGACAGCAGGCGCTTGATGCGCTCGGCGACCGGCCGCAGCGTGAGTTGGGGCCTGACCTGCTGGAAAAACACGCCCACCAGCAGCACCAGCAGCAACATCGTCGTTGCGCCCTTGATGGGCTGTGCCAGGCTGTTGGGCTCCAGCTTTTCCGCAGCCTTTCCCAGCAGGCCGATGCCCAGGTCGATCAGCATCAGGATCACGATCACCGGGCCGGCGATCTTGAGCACGGTTTCGGCGTAGTTGGTGACTTCCGTCGGCAGGAAGCGCTCCATCAGAACCGGCCAGCTGGGCATGAGGCCGGTCAACGGCCACCACTCGTAGGAATCGAAGAGCAGCCCGACGAAGACCAGCATGCCTCCCAGCATGTAGAAGCCGACGATGGCCAGCTGTGACAGCAGATTGCCCACCGGCGTGCTTTGCTGGCCACTGAGCGGATTGGTCTGCTGGATGTTGTTGTAGCCGGTCTGGTTGTCGATGAGCATGCCGACGCTCTCGGCCACCCAGAACACGGTGCCGACCGCAAAGCCGATCAGCATTCCGATCAGCCCCTCCTTCACCACCAGAACCGCCATCTCCAAGATCGTGAGGGACTTCAGCATTTCAGCGGGTTGGCCCCAGGCCACGAACGCGCCCAGCACGATCACCAGGCCGCTGCGGGTGCGCCCATACAGCAGCATGTCGTTGGTGGCAGGCATCACGAGCATGGCGACATAGATGCGCGCCGTGGACATGGCCAGCACCGCGATGAGGCCCTTGACATCCAGGGCGAACTGAAAAAGGTTCAGTCCCTGCTGAAACGAGGAATCCATGTCAGGCCTTCGCGCCGCCAGCGACTTGCAAACGGTTGCGCGCGGCGGCGCGGGTGCTGGCCAGCATGCGGGCAACGGCCGTTTCTTCGGCCTCTTCGTCTTGCGCGTCTTCCTGCGCGCGCTCGGCTTCCTGGATGGCTTTTTCCAGGCGGAGTTCTGTGGCTTCGAGTTGCTGGGTCGCCCGCCGCAGCGCGGACTCGCGCTCTGCCACGCGCTGAATGGCCGCTTCCACCTGCGCTGCAGCGCGCTGGGTCTGCTTAGAGGCGTCGACGCTTGTCCCTTCGGCCTCCTTCACCAGCATCTGCAGCGTCACCACTTCCTGCGCATGAAAACCCTGAGGCCGCGTGGTGGTCGCGCCCAGCCGGTCCCGCACGGCCTGCTCGGCCTGCTGCACCTGCTCTTCCTCGGCCATGGCGGCTTCATGCGCGGCCCGATCGCGGTCGCGCTGCCGGGCACTCTCCTGCAATGCTGCCTCGCTCTGCTCGACACGCCGCTTCTTCAGGCGCACGAGGATGCGCAACCCCTTGATCGTGCTCATGGATCCTCTCAGGTGGCCGGTCGACATCGATCGGCTTTCTGGAGGCAAGACTAGGAGCGCACAGCCCTTCGGCAGGGGCCATGACCGAAGGCAATCACGGCCAAGCGAACGTCGGTGCGCAACAGACGCTTCGCCCTCCGCCGCGTTCGTCTGCGAGGGCAAGGACTTCGCATCGCCCGCACGCCAGCGCATGCGCAGAACTAGATTGCGTGGACCCATCGCATCTCGCGACCACCGAGCCCACCATGTCAGAAAAAACGGAAGAAGCCACAGACAAGAAGCTCATGGACGCTCGCAAGAAGGGCGAGGTTCCCAAGAGCCAAGACCTCGTGGCCGCAGCCATCCTGGTCGCGTCGCTGCTCGTGCTGATGGGCTCCGGCCCGATGCTCTACGACCACATCGCGAAGGTGGTGAAGACGGCCATGTACCAGGGCATTCAGGCCAAAGACACCCAGCAGGTGCTGGCCCTGATTTCCTCCATGGTGCTGGATGGGGCGATCGCGGCTTTTTCTCTGGTCGTCGTCTCGGTGCTGGTGGCTGTGATCGCGATGATGGCGCAGGTCGGGGTGATCGTTTCTTTCGAGGCCATCCAGCCGAAGTTCGAGAAGCTGAACCCTGCCGAAGGGCTCAAGAAGCTGATCAACGTGCGCTCGCTCGTCGAACTGGCCAAATCGATCATCAAGGCGGTGGCGCTGGGGGCCGTGATCTGGCAGATTGTCCTGAGCCTCGTGCCGCTGATCGTGGGCTCGGCCTATCTGTCCGTCGATGGCGCGGGGCAGGTGGCCTGGAGTTCCATGCTGCGGCTGATCGGCTTTTCCTGCCTGGTGTTCCTGATCATCGGCCCGGTGGACTTCGGCTTGCAGCGCTGGCTGTTCATGCGCGATCAGCGCATGAGCAAGGACGATATCAAGCGCGAGCGCAAGGACAGCGATGGCGACCCCCACGTGAAGGGCCAGCAGAAATCGCTGCGCGATGAACTGGCCAACAGCCCGCCGCAGGAGCGCGTTCCAGGCGCCACGGTGGTGGTCACCAACCCCACGCACTATGCGGTGGCACTGCTCTATGAAGAGGGGGTGACGCCGCTGCCCATCATCGTGGCCAAGGGCATGGACGAGCAGGCAGCGGTGATTCGCGGCCTGGCGACCGCCAACCGTGTGCCGATCATCGCCAACCCGCCGCTGGCACGGGCGCTGCACCGTCTGCCGCTCAACCAACCCGTCTCCGAGGAACTGCTCGAAGCCGTCGCTGTGGTGCTGCGCTGGGTGGCAGACCTCGACCAGCTCAGCGCCAGCGCTTCCGAGCAAACCCCGCCCGCCTGACCCGCCCCTTCATCTCCAGGAACATTCCATGGCCAAACGCTTCGACTCCACCCTGGTCAACGACGTGACGATGGCGGGCTTTCTCGTCGGCGTGATCGCGCTGATGATCTTGCCGCTGCCCACGATGCTGATCGACGCATTGCTGGCCATCAATCTCACGGTGAGCATCCTGCTGCTCATGACGGTGCTGTTCATTCCGGATGCACTGTCTCTTTCGACCTTCCCTTCCTTGCTGCTGTTCACTACGCTGTTCCGGCTGGCGTTGAACATCGCGTCCACCAAGGCGATCTTGCTGCACGCGGACGCGGGCCACCTGATCGAGAGCTTCGGGCAATTGGTGGTCGGGGGCAACCTGGTGGTGGGGATCGTGGTGTTCCTGGTGATCACCATCGTGCAATTCATCGTGATCGCCAAGGGCTCCGAGCGGGTCGCGGAAGTCGGGGCGCGCTTCACGCTGGACGCGCTGCCCGGCAAGCAGATGAGCATCGACGCCGACCTGCGTGCCGGCCTGCTGACCCCCGACGAGGCCAAGCGAAAACGCGCGCATCTGGGCATGGAGAGCATGCTGCACGGCGGCATGGACGGCGCCATGAAGTTCGTGAAGGGCGATGCCATCGCCGGGCTGATCATCACGATGGTGAACATCCTGGCCGGCGTCGTGGTGGGCATCATGTACCACAACATGACCGCTGGCGAAGCCGCCAATCGCTTCGCGGTGCTGTCCATCGGCGACGCGATGGTGTCGCAGATTCCTGCGCTCTTCATCTGTATGGCGGCCGGTGTCTTGACCACCCGCGTCACGGACGAGCACAAGACCAAGCCCACCTCCCTGGGAGAGGACATGACCGAGCAGTTGACCCGCAACCCACGCTCGATGTACCTGGCGGCCGCCCTGACCATCGGCTTCGGCTTCATTCCCGGCTTTCCCTTGATTCCTTTCGCCTTGCTGGCAGGGGGACTGGTGTTCGGAGGACACTTCTTGACCAAGAAGCGCCAGCGGCTGGCGGGCAATTCGCTCTCCAAACCCATCGCGGCATTGATGCGCGAAGGCGCAAAAGGCGATGCGCCCTCCATCCAGCAAAAGGCACCGGAGTTTGCCAAGCCGCTGTCCATCCGCATGTCGGAAGCGCTGGGGAAGCTGATCGATGCCGAGCGGCTCAACGCGGCGCTGAATAAGGAACGCGAAGGTCTGCAGTCGCGGCTGGGCCTGCCGTTTCCAGGCGCGGCGATGTGGGTGACCACCGAACTGTCCGGCCTGCGCTATGAGGTGCTGATCAACGACGTGCCTGTGGCGCAGCCGGAGTTGCCGGGCCGCATGCTGCTGATCCTGGACCCGCAATCGCCGCTGGCCGCATCAGCCCAGAGCCACGGCCCCGCGCTGGGAAATGCCGTCTCGCTCTGGATCGCGCCCGAGTCGGTGCCCGCCAGCCAGCGAGAAGGCGTATGCATCGATGTCGAGCAGGTCATTGCCCGTGAGGTCATGGGCATGCTGCAGCGGCACGCCCACCTTTTCATGGGCGTGCAGGAAGTGCAGTGGGTCATGGAGCGCAGCACGCCGGAATACCCGGGGCTCGTGGCGGAAGTGCAGAAGATCATGCCCTTGCAGCGCATGGCCGAGGTGCTGCGCAGGCTGCTGGAAGAGCAGGTTCCGATCCGCAACATCCGCAGCATCTTCGAGAGCCTGATCGTTTGGGGCCCCAAGGAAAAAGACCTGCTGCTGCTCACCGAATACGTGCGCTCCGACCTGGGCCGGTACCTCGCCCACGAGGCCACGAGCGGACAGCGGCACCTGTCGGCCATCCTGCTCGATCCGGACATCGAGCAGGCCATCCGCGGCTGCATCAAGCCCACGCCTGCAGGCAACTACCTTGCCATGTCACCCGATGACGCACGCGATCTGACCGAGCGCATCGCCGCGGTCGCAGATACCGCCAGGCAGCCTGGCGTGGCGCTGGTGACATCCATGGACATTCGCCGCTACGTGAAGAAGATGATCGAAAGCCGCCTGGACTGGCTGCGCGTCTACTCCTTCCAGGAACTGGGCACCCAGGTGGAATTGCGGCCCATCGGCCGCGTTTCCTGAGGTGTGCGGCGATGGCATCTCTTCAGCGCCCCGACCACACCCTGCGCAAGGTCGCCCACCCCGCCGCTGCTGCTGCCGCCGCTGCGGTGCTGCCGCGCCCCAACGCGCAAGAGCGATTTCGACGAGAACTGTTTCCGCAGGTGCAGCCACAGCCAGACCCCGGCGACGCGGGGCTGGCCGAGTTCGCCACCGACTTTGCACTCTTCACAGACGGACCTCCGGCCGACCCAGCCGACTCTGGCGACGAGGAACCCGGCGAACAGTCGGGTTCGCAAGAAGAGCCGGCTCAGGACGATGAACGGGACGGCGCGCCGGCGCAATCCATCACGCCCGCCCCCGCGCCCGAGGTGCAACCCCAGCCGCCACGCTACTTCTTCATCCAGGGCGACACCTTGCCGCCCCCGCTGGCCCATGCCCCGCCCGCAGCGGAGCCGGGGCAGGATCTGCCGGACGACCGGGCGCCGGTCCAGGGCACGGGTGTCATGGGCACCGCTACCGACGCGCAGCCGCCGAAGTGGCTGGTCGATACGGCGCAGACCATCACCGACCTGTGCCGGCGTGCGGACCCGGCTTTCCAGTCACTTTCCGTCACGGTGCCCATGGATCCGCGGGTGCTCCCCGATTGCGAGTTGGCGCTGGGGCTTTCGTCGTATGCCATGACGCTTCGCTTTCACACGTTCTCGCCAGAGTCACGCCGCCTAATCTCATTGCATCGCGATCAACTGCAGGGTTTGCTGGCCCGAATGAGCACGGCGCCCCAACGCAGCATCGACATTGACCTGGAATGACCCTTGAACGCAGTCAAGCCGCCGGCTTTCCCACCCAACGACCTCGCAAGGCATCTGCCGTCCGTGGACCAGAGCGAAGCGCGTCTTGCGCGCGTGGTCTTCGATCGGCGGTTCGTGCGCTGGGTCCGGGCATTGACGGGAAAGCCCGGGGCCATGGTCAGCCGGGCACCGGATGTATCCGCACGGCGCATTGACCTGGCATTTCAGTGCGCGCAGGGCTCGTTGCACCTGTGCGTACCCACGGCAGACTGGCCTGCGCTGGAGATGGCGGCCCGCCTGCCAGACGCAGCGCTGGCGAGAGACGTCGCCCAATCGTTGATGGCCCAGACGCTGGCCACGTTCCAGGCCAGGTTGCCAGGGCTCGTGCTTCACGGCATGGACCTCGGCAAGGGGCCGGCTCCTTATGAAGTCGCCGCGCAGAACCGGCGCGTCGGCCTGCAAGCCATGGACGACGCGATGGCCGGACAGATCCATGCCTTGCTCGCCGCCTCGGTGGCGACGGACGCCAGCCACCTTTTCGGCCTGCGTGTCGCGTGCCGCATCCGCCTCGTTCGCAAAACGTTTCGCGCCGCCGACCTGGGTTCGGTCGGGGCCGGTGACGTGCTGCTCACGGGCTTGTCCGCCGCTGCGTCGGCTCCCTTGCATTGCCACTTGTCTTTTGGAATGGGCGCCTCCATGGAAACCACCGCACAACTCGACATCGACTCCCACCAGGCCACGCTGGACGCAGCGCCGCAGGCCGGCAGCGCCCCCGTACCGGAGAACGATCTGCCCGAAGGCAGCGAGATCGGCACCGTCGGCCAGTTGTCGATCCCCGTAGCCTTCGAAATCGACAGCGCCCGCGTGCGCCTGGACGACCTCGCCGCGTTCGGCCCCGGCTCGGTCATCACGCTGGACACGCCCGTGCGAGACGCAGCGGTGCGCCTCGTGTGCCATGACCAGGTGGTCGGCATCGGCCGGCTGATCGTCATCGGCGAACAACTCGGGGTGCGCATCGAACGCATGGGCATCGGCCAGACGCCGGACACCACGCCAGCACTGCCATGAGCCCGCTGTCACCCGTCCAGGGGTTGGACCCCACCTCGCTGTTCATCGCCCTCATGGCGCTGGCGGTACTTCCGTTCGCGGCCATGGTGGTGACTTCGTACACCAAGGTCGTGGTGGTGCTGGGGTTGCTGCGCAACGCACTGGGCATCCAGCAGGTTCCACCGAACATGGTGCTCAACGGCATCGCCATCATCATTTCGATCTATGTCATGGCGCCCGTCGCCATGGAGGCGGCGGACAAGATCCAGGCCGCGCCGCCCAGCTCCCAAAGCTCGAACACGCAGCAGATGCTGATGGCGGCATCCGCTGCCAAAGAGCCTTTCCGGCAGTTCCTGGTCAAGCACGCCCACCCTGCCGAGAAAGCGTTTTTCCTGAAGTCCGCCCAGGCGATATGGCCCCAGGAGCGCGCGAAAGCTTTGCTGGCCGACGACCTGATCGTCGTGGCACCGGCTTTCCTGCTCACCGAACTGACGGCCGCCTTCCGCATCGGCTTTCTTCTGTACCTCGCGTTCGTGATCGTGGAACTGGTCATCGCCAACGTGCTGCTGGCCATGGGCCTGTCCCAGGTTTCGCCCACCAACATCGCCATTCCGTTCAAGCTTTTGCTGTTCGTGGTGCTCGATGGATGGTCCCAGGTCATGCACGGCCTGGTGCTGACCTACCGATGACGAAGGACACCCGGCCATGACCCATGACAACATTGTCCAGTTGACCTCGGAGGCACTCATGCTGTGCCTCATTCTTTCGCTGCCCGCCGTGGCGGTGGCGGCTGTCGTCGGCTTGCTGGTGGCGTTGGTGCAGGCCGTGACCTCGCTGCAGGACGCGGCCATTTCACAAGGCATCAAATTGATCTGCGTCACGGTCACCGTGGCGGTCACCGCGCCCTGGGTGGGCACGACCGTATTGCAGTTTTCCCAGAGGCTGCTCGCAGCCACGTTCTCGCCATGAACCCCAGCAGTTCCCAATTTCGTGGCTTGCAACAAACGCTGCGGCTCAAACAGCTGCGGCTGCGGGAACACAACCATTTGCAGGCGCAGACGCAAGCGGCGTTGGCGCAGCGCGAGCAGGCGGCACGCAATACCTCGGTGGCCCAAGGTCGCTTCGGCGATTACGTGTTCAGAACGGTGCCCCGCCCGCCGCTTCCACTGCCGCCGAAACAGAGCAGCCTTCCGGGCCAGCCCGATGCGCCGCTGCCGATGCAGGAAGCTATGTATGAGATCTTGCAAACCGACTCCGAAGAAGCCGACGATCGGCTGGGCAACGCCGATCGGCTGAAAGCGCTGAGCGATGACGACCGCGGAGAGCGCAACCCCAGATCTCGGGAATCTTTGAAGGAAACGGTCACCGAGCCAGCGTCCCACGACAGCTTTCTGCGCGGGGAGAGCAGAACCCGGGACAACGAGGGCGGCTCCCAGGACGGCTCGGGAGGAAACCAATCCGGTTCCGGTTCCGGTTCCGGTTCCGGTTCCGGTTCCGGTTCCGGGTCGGGTTCCGGGTCGGGGTCGGGGTCTGGATCAGGATCAGGGAAAGGCGATCAGGGAAACTCCCGCGACAACCCATCGGGGCGATTCGCCAGACCTTCGTTGTCAGGCGCAGGCGCGGCAACGCTGGAGGTCATGCGCCAGCGGTACGCAGGTACGGAACAGGACCGGGCTTCGGTGTTGACCCAGCAACTTTGGCAGTACAGCCGAGCGCCCCATTTCGAGGCGAGCGCTGCTCGCGGCATGGCAGAAGTCGCCGCTTATCTGCAAGACCACCGCGTTCGGGGCGCATTGAGCACTCTGCAGCGGGTAAAGATCAAGGTGCTGGAGTGCGGCGCCCCTGCAGCCGATTCAGCCAGTGACACCACTCGGATGAAAGATCAAAAAGTCCTGTTGCCGCTGAAGTTGCTGAGCACGGACACGCCAAGAACGGACTCCCAGGCAAAAACGTCCGCCGACCGAAGTTTGCAGATGAGCCAGAACCTATCGAGACGCGTACGCCCATGAGCCTTGATCAATACAACCAGCTGGTCACCGAACTGTGCGAGGCCATCGACCTGCCAGATGCCGAAGCCGTGCTCGCGCAAGGATGGATCGAAGTGGAGGGATTTGAAATCCTGATGTCCCACTACGAGAACGATCCGGCGGCCATGTACCTCAACTTCCATTTCGGCATCGTCACGGCGGGTCGCACATTGACCATCTTCCGGCTGCTGCTGGAGGCCAACCTCACCGTCTATGCGCAGGACCAGGCGCAGGCAGGCATCAACCCCGACACCGGCGGGATCATCCTGATCGTGCGCGTGCCGATGACGCCTGAAATCAATGGCACCTGGTTGGCCGAAACGCTCACGCACTACACCGAGCACGGGCGCTACTGGAAGGACAACGTGCTGAGCTCGACCGACGAAGCCTTCAACGGCATCTGCGCGGGCGACTACATCTGGCTGAAGGTCTGAGGGTCCAGCGCGTGCCAGCGCAGCGCTGCGACACCATGGGGCACTACCAGTAAAGCGCCGTGTATTCGTTGCCCACTGCCTCGGTGCCCTCATGCGACAACAGCCGATAGCCCCGACCATAGGCGGCCTGAACACGCAGTTGGCAGCCGGCCTCGCGCAGCTTCGTACGCAATTTGTAGATGTGCTGCTCCAGCGTGCGCTTGTTGGATTCGACCGAGCGTCCCCAGACCTTGGCGATGATGGTCGGCAACGACACCACCTGGTTCGGCTTGGAGAAAAGCAGGCAGGCCAGTTCGCATTCGCGGTGGGTCAGGCCCACGGTCTTGTCACCGTGCACGATGCAAAGCCTTGCCGGATCGAGCCGGCAGCCATCGACGTCGATCGGGTGCGCCGCCTGGAAGGCCTGCGCCTCCATGTGCCCGCGCAGGCGGGTCTTGAGTTCGTCGTGCCCTACCCGGGAAAGGCTGATGTAGTCCACCGCCCCGCAGGCCAGCGCAACGCCGAAACCCGCGTGCAGTTCCGCACCCACGACCACGACCGGGATCTGGTCGGAGACACAGGTTTTGATGAGGCCGAGGTCTTCCGCCAGCGTTCCTCCGCAGTCTTCAAGGATCACGGCATCGAATGCCTGTTGCCTTACCTGCATGCGAAACGCAGTGATGCTGACGTGCAGCATGGCCTGAATTCCGCCCCGGGAGAGCAGTTCCACCAGGAACTGATTCACCGTCGATCGACGCGAAAGAAGAGCAACGTTCATGGAATCCCTCAACGCAAATTTATATCGACAAATGGCGGCGCCTTGGACGCGGCCCCCTGGCTTGATGAGCTGGTCGTAGGTGCCGAATGCAGTTCATTCGGTTGCTACATGTAGTCACATACTTTGCAATTTTTCTCTTATCTTCCGCTGAACAGAATCGAGGAAATATTCTCCGCAGTATGCCCTTTTGCCAGGGCAATTACTTATAGGCAATAACTATTCAACGCCATAGCTACTACTTATCAGTTCTGGAATGTGGTTTTCTTCTCTCAATTCATTTCGAAACGGATTCGCACCGCTTCCCCCCGATTCAGCAAAAACTTTTCTTTTTTGAATCCACTGCTGGGAAGGCGCCGTATCCACGTATCCAGGGCCCAGGAGTCACTTCACTGTAGTCACCCAGGGTGAACACAAAGGCAATCTCCGGATGAAAAACGGATGAGCGCCAGATGAACACGGGATGAACATCGTTCCAGCGCTTGAGCAGACAGGCGTCCAACGGTATCCGAAGCCAATCACCGCCAAACGTGCCAAATGGCAAAAGTTGAGGATTCGGCGTAAGCAAATTGAGCATTGCTTTGGGCCCCGTTCCTAGCATCGAGTGGTCATCAACCAAAGGCGCGGCGCCCTCCGCGAACCACCATGCTGCTCTCACTGCTGTCGTTGTCTTGCCAGCGCGCCCAGGCCCAGGCGCCAGAACTTTCGAACCTCATTCAAGCCACGCGCATCAAAGACGCAGCAGGCATCGGCCGCCGTCGTCTGGAGCGCAGCGGACGCGATACCGGCTCGGCGCACGAAGGGGCGCTTCTGGGCCGCAGCCTTCTGCTGGTCGGCATGGAAGAAGCTGCCAGCGAAGTCTTCCATCAGCAATTGAAGGCGTATGACCAAGTTTCGCGCAGCAATGTGCGCTGGCAGTCGGCGCTGGACCAGGCCTGGCTCTTTCACCACCTGAACAAGCCGGCACGCGCCGTCGCGTGCTGGGCGATCGTCGCCGGCGACCACGAGGCTCCGGTCGAACTGCGCGTGGAAGGCCACTGCGGAAAGGCGCTGTCGCTGCAGGCCCTGGGCCAGCACGCGGAAGCCCTGGCCACAGCGCGCCAGGCCGAGGTGCTCTGCCAGTCCGAAGCCGCCGCGATGCTGGCGCCCCATGCACGGGCCGTCCGCCTGGAGGTGTTGGCCCGGGTGCACCTGCTGCGCCATGAAGAGTTGACGGACCACGCGCTGTCGGAGTCCGCCGTGGCACTGGCCCGCGACCTTCCTACCCAATCCGAGATGGTGGCCGAACTGGCCGCGCTCGAATCATCGACCAGCGTGCCCCAACTGCTGCGGGCCCGCCTGGCCTACCTGCGCAGCGGCCTGCTGGGATTGCAGCCCGCCGGACGGCAGGAAGCCATTGCGGGCTTCGTCCGCTGGCTGCGCGAACACGAGCTGGCAGGGCTCGAATCGCAGGTGCGGGTGGAAGCCTGCCTGGCGCTGCTGACCGACAAGGCGGCCACGCCAGCCCGCGATGTCATCCAGACGCTGGCCAGCATCGAGCGCGAGGTCGATCGGCACCCCTATGCCTCCGATATTCAATACTGCCTGTCCAAGATCCACATGGAAGAAGGACGGCTGGGCGAATCACTGCGCCAGTACAAACGGCATGTGGCCCAGGCGATGCGGGTCGTGCACAACACGGTGCTGGCACGCATGAACAGCGCCGCGTCCAGCCTGCCCTCGCAGGCGCAGGACACGACCGGCCTTCGCCTTCCACCCCGCTATCGCGCGGCCTACCGCTACATCGTCGAGCACCTGCACGACGCCAACCTGTCGGTGCGCGAAATCGCCGGCCGCTTGGGCGTGACCGAACGCGCGCTGCAACTGGCCTTCCGCAACCACCTGGGTATGACACCTGCGGAGCTGATCCGGACCGAACGCGTGAAGCGCATCGAAGACGAGCTGCGCGAGATGAGCGACACCGGTGGGCGGGCGCACATGCTGGACGTGGCGTCGCGCTGGGGCATCTGTAACCGGTCCACGCTGGCCAATGCCTTCAAACTGTCGGCTGCCCGGCCCGTCGATGCGCACTGAGACGACGCCCTGCGGGGCGCCGACGCGGTCCGCCGCCAGGCGCTTATTCGGACGCTGCCTTCTTGGCGCCCTGTTCGAGAAGCCGTGCAAACTCCCGGTGCTCGTAGGCGATGTAGGTTTCCATCATGCTGCGGTAGATGGCCTCGATCACCTCGGGCACCCCGCCTTCCGCCTCGGCACGCTCCCGCACCCTTTTCACGATGAACTCGATGCGGCCTTCGTCCCGCACCTGGGATTCACGCTGCTTGTTCAAGGCAGCCTGCGTCATGTAGCCGCCGCGTTCCACCAGCAGCGGCACGAGGATGTCGTCGAGCGCGTCGATGCGCGCCCGCACTTGCTCCATGCTGCTGCAAGGCTCCACTTTGTCGATCGCCCGGGTCATTCCAGTCCTTCCTCTACCAATTCGGCGGCGCGCAGCAGGGCGCGGGCCTTGTGTTCCGTTTCTTTCCACTCCAACTCAGGCACCGAGTCGGCCACCACCCCGGCCGCCGCCTGCACATAGAGCATGCCGTCCTTCACGATGCCGGTGCGGATGGCGATGGCCACGTCCATGTCGCCGGCATAGCTCAAATAGCCGCAGGCACCGCCATACAGGCCGCGCTTGACAGGCTCCAGCCGGTCGATCAGTTCCATCGCATGTACCTTGGGCGCCCCGGTGAGCGTGCCGGCCGGAAAGGTCGCCTTCAGCACATCCATGTTGGTCATGCCGTCGTTGAGCAGCCCTTCGACGTTGCTCACGATGTGCATCACATGGCTGTAACGCTCTACGGCAAACGCTTCCGTCACCTTCACAGAGCCCGTCTTGGCGATGCGCCCGATGTCGTTGCGGGCCAAGTCGATCAGCATCACGTGCTCGGCCCGCTCCTTGGGGTCGTTGACCAGTTCGATCTCGGTGGCCTTGTCGCGCTCGGGCGTGGCACCGCGCGGGCGGGTGCCGGCCAGCGGACGGATGGTGACCTTCTGGCCCTCTGGCGTGCTCTCCTGGCGCACCAGGATTTCGGGCGACGCCGACACGATGTGAAAGTCGCCCATGTGGTAATAAAACATGTAGGGCGAAGGGTTCAGCGATCGCAGCGCGCGGTACAGCGACAGCGGCGATTCGGTGTAGCGCTTGTGGATGCGCTGGCCCACCTGCACCTGCATGAAGTCGCCCGCGGCGATCAACTCCTTGGCCGCGTCCACCGCGGCCAGATAGTCGGCCTTGGCGAAGTCGCGCTGCGGTGGATGGCTTTCGGTGGGCTTCACGACCGGTGCCGCCACCGAATACTTGAGCTGGTCCTTCAAGCCCCGCAGGCGCTGCTTGCCCTTGGAATACGCCTCCGGCTGCGAAGGGTCGGCATACACGATGAGGTACAGCTTGCCCGACAGGTTGTCGATGACGGCGAGTTCCTCGCACTGCAGCAGCAAGATGTCGGGCGTGCCCATCGTGTCGGGCGGGCACGTGGCCTCCAGCTTCTTTTCGACGTAGCGCACCGCGTCGTAGCCGAAATACCCGGCCAGCCCGCCGCAGAACCGCGGCAGGCCCGGCCGCAGCGCCACCTTGAAACGCTTCTGGTAGGCCTCGATGAAGTCGAGGGGATTCCCGGCCGCCGTTTCGACCACCTGCCCATCGGTGACCACTTCGGTCTTGGCCTCCGCCCCGAAACCGCTGGCGCGCAGCAAGGTCCGCGCCGGCAGGCCGATGAAGCTGTAGCGGCCGAAGCGTTCGCCGCCGACCACCGACTCCAGCAGGAAGCTGTATTTGCCGCCATCCTTGCTGTAGGCCAGCTTCAGGTACAGCGACAGCGGGGTCTCCAGGTCGGCGAAGGCCTCCGCGATGAGGGGAATGCGGTTGTAGCCTTCACCGGCGAGGCTCTTGAATTCAAGTTCTGTGATCACGGGGATTTCCCATTCGGGCGGCGCCAGGGAAGACGATAGGCGCCGCGGTTCATTGCGATCGGCCCTGCGGGGGCCACGGGTGCAGCCGGGATTGCCCCGGGTGCCTCAAGCGTTCGATGCGGCAGGCCTGCGCCAGGGCCAGGCTCCCCGGTCGCTGCAACCTGTGATGAACACGTGATGAATGAACATGGGGCGAAAGTGTAGCAAAGCAGTTTGGCGGACTGGCTTGGCGACGGCACCGGCGCGGCCTGCTTGCTCGAAAACCCTGTTGTGCATGCCTTGGCCGGCGGCAACAATGGAAAAAGAACGACCGTTCTTTTTTGGAGTTGCCATGATCTTTCCGCAGCGGTGGCTGGCGGCCGCCCTCGTCCTTTTCGCCGCGCTCTGCGGTGCGGCCTCGGCCCAGGTCGTCACGGTGGCGGATGTGAAGTACGACACCGCCATGCCGCTGCAAGGCACGCAGTTGGTGCTGAACGGTGCGGGCGTTCGCTACAAGGCCGTGTTCAAGGTGTATGCCGCCGGCCTGTATCTGGAGAAAAAAGCGGGCACGCCACAGGAAGTGGCCGCCCTGCGGGGCCCGAAGCGGCTGTCCATCACCATGCTGCGCGACATCGACTCCGCCGAACTCGGCAAGCTGTTTTCGCGCGGGATGGAAGACAACATCGACAAGGCGTCGTTCTCGCGCCTCGTTCCGGGCGTGCTGCGCATGAGCCAGATCTTTTCCGAGCACAAGAAGCTCTCCGCTGGCGACACCTTCACCGTGGACTGGCTGCCGGGCACCGGCACGGTGATCAGCGTCAAGGGCGTGGTGCAGGGCGAGCCCTTTCGCGAGCCTGAATTCTTCAATGCGCTTTTAGGCATCTGGCTGGGCGACCGCCCCGCGGACTGGAAGCTCAAGGACGCCCTGCTGGGCAAGGCCGGCGAGTGAAGCCGTCACACCGGCCTTCCAAGGCCAAAACACTTTTGCTACCAATTTAATAGCAACACTCCCTAGAGGTTATTGCGCCAGACCGCGATTTGGCCCAATTCCTGGGAACCTCCATCCAGGGCCGCAACCTGGATCCGGAAAAATTCTTTTCAGCCGCGTGTAACCCGCGGCGCACTCCGCCCGAACTACTGACGAGGCCCGATCACCGGGCCCTCTTTCAGGAGCATCCATGGCGGCATCCGCGAGACCACAGCCCATCCATCCTTTGGAGGATGCGCGTCAGCCACTGGGCGGCAAGCCCCCGAAACACATCGTGGCGAAGTTCGTCACCAGCACCTATCCGGACGGCCACCGGGAAGACCAGGGCCACCACGGGTTCGGCGGCAGCTGAGCCATCGGGCTCGGCGCCGCAGACGGCGCGCCCGGAACCGATCCCGGGTTCGGCGCAATTTTCACCACCACCCCTAAAAGGACTTTCGACATGAACAAACTCAATACCGCCCTGCTCGCAGCCTGCCTGGCCGCGGCGTCCGTCTCCGCCATGGCTGCGGACGACACGATGAAGAAAGACCCGATGGCGAAGGATTCAATGGCCAAGGATTCGATGGCGAAGGACGTCATGTCGAAAGACGCCATGAAAAACGACGGCATGAAGAAGGACCCGATGAAGAAAGACGGCATGAAGCAAGACTCCATGGCCAAGGACTCCATGGGGAAGGACGCGATGAAAAAGGACGAGATGAAGAAGTAAGCCGCACCGTCTTATGCGCCGGAGCGGCTCCGCTGCCGTGTACCCTGCGGCTGCCATGGCACCACGCCCGCCGCAAAGCGCTCCACACCTCCAGACCGAACAGCGCCTGCGAAGCCTGCTGCTTGCCGGACTGGAGGGGGATGCGGCGGCGTACCGGCAGTTCCTGCAGCAAGTGGCCACCCGCCTGCGGTCGTTCTACCGCCGGCGGCTGTCCGGTTGGCCCGACGACGTGGAGGACCTCGTGCAAGACACCCTGCTGGCCCTTCACAACCAACGCCACACCTATGAGCGCACCCAGCCGCTGACGGCATGGGTCCACGCCATCGCGCGCTACAAGACCATCGATCTGCTGCGCGCGCGCCGATCGCGCGAGGCGCTGCACGACCCGCTGGACGACGATGACCCCAGCCTCTTCGACGACGCCGAAGACACCGCCGCCGAGGCCCGGCGCGATCTCGCACGCCTGCTGGCCACGCTGCCCGACCGCCAGCGCCTGCCGATCGAACACGTCAAGCTGCACGGCCGCTCGGTATCCGACGTGGCGCTGGAAACCGGCATGACCGAATCCGCCGTGAAAATCGGCATCCACCGGGGCCTGAAAGCGCTGGCGCGCCGCATTGCATCTGCATCCCCCACCACGGCGAAGCCGAAGGCCTCCCCATGAAAACCGACGACCTCATCCATCTCTTGGCCACCGACACGGTGCCGGTCCCGCGCCATGCCGCTGCCACGCGCCTCGCGCTCGCCCTGCTCGTTTCCGTGCCGGCTTCGGGCTTGCTGATGCTGTCTGCACTCGGGCTCAATCCAGCACTCGGCCAGTACGCCAGCCTTCCCATGTTCTGGGTGAAATTCGGCATGCCGCTGCTGATGGCATTGGCCGCGTTGCGGCTGGTCGCCCGGCTCGGAAAACCGGGCGCGGGCACCCGCCCCGCCTGGTTGGCATGGGCCGCCCCGATCGGCGCGGTGTGGGCCCTGGGGCTGGCGGCGGTGTGGCAGGCCCCTGCGGCGCAATGGCCGGAACTGGTGCTCAGCCGCACCTGGCGCGTGTGCGCCGAGAACATTGCGATGCTATCGGTGCCCGTGTTTCTCGCCGCGATCTGGGTGTTGCGCGGCATGGCGCCCGTGCGCCCTGCATGGGCAGGCGCAGGGGCCGGCGCCCTGGCCGGCGCGGTCGGCGCCACGGTCTACGCGCTGCACTGCCCAGAACTCGCCGCGCCGTTCATCGCCATCTGGTATGTCCTCGGCATGTCGCTGCCGGTGGCGGCGGGTGCCGCGCTGGGGCCCCGGCTGCTGCGCTGGTAGCGGTGGGTTTCCCGTTGCGGTCACCTGTCAAAGGGCTGGCGCCAGGGCCTCCAGCGAATCGACGTAGCCATCGGCATCCACCGAATGCACGGGCTGCCCGTGGTTGTAGCCGTAGGTCACCAGCACCACGGGGCAACCGGCTGCGCGGGCCGCCTGGGCGTCGTTGCTGGAGTCGCCGATCATCAGCGTGCGCGCGGGCACCGTGCCCAGCGCCTCGCAGGTCTTGAGCAGCGGCAGCGGGTCCGGCTTCATGCGCTCGAAGGCATCGCCGCCGAACACGGTCTCGAAGAAGCCGTCCAGCCCCTTGGCCTGCAGCAGCGCCACCGCGAAGGCAGTGGGCTTGTTGGTCAGGCAGGCCAGGCGCAAGCCCTGGCGGCGCAGCGCCTGCAACCCGGCCACCACACCGGGGTACAGCGTGGCGAACTGCCCATTCACGGCCAGATAGTGGCGCTGGTAGCTCTCCCAGGCCGAGGGATAGATTGCTTCTGTTTTGATAGCACCCCTCCCTAGTGGATATTGCGCCAGCACGTGATTCAGCACGGAATGGATCAGGTGCTGCGAGCCCTTTCCCACCATGCGCTCGATGGATTCGGCCGCAATGCCGGGTAGCTCCAGCTCACGCAGCATGCGATTGATCGCCTCGGAAAAATCGCCGAGCGTGTCCACCATGGTGCCGTCCAGGTCCACGATCGCCGCATCGGCTTGGTTTTGTGACAACGGAATGAAGTGAGAAGCCATTGGATGAGTTGAAAACGCCGAGCCCCAATTTTTTGCAGGCCCGAAGAATGAAGATTCAAGAATTGACTAAGGACCGCCGCCGGTGACCCGAGGGTCTTTCCTGAGAGTGTCGCGGCAGCGGAAACGATAGGCTTTGCGCGGTTTCTGCGCTCACAAACCCGGTGCTTCGTTTCCGCCCCGCCGGTCGACTGAAGGGCCCCCCCGCTGTTGGCGGATGGAATGCGAAGCATGCCTCAACGAGCGCGCCGCCGATCAATCCAACAGGAGTGATGCATGTCCTACATCGATGGTTTCGTTATCGCAGTCCCTACCGCCAACAAGCAAAAATTCATCGAGCATGCCCGTGCGCTCGACCCCATATTCCTCGAGTTGGGGGCGCTCCGTGTGATCGAGTGCTGGGGCGACGATGTCCCCGACGGCAAGGTCACCGATTTCCGCCGTGCGGTGCAGGCCACGGCAGAGGAAACGGTGGCGTTCTCTTGGGTCGAATGGCCAGACAAGGCCACGCGGGACGCCGGGATGAAGAAGATGATGGAAGACCCGCGCATGGATCCCTCGACTCCCGGCAACCCGCCCATGCCCTTCGACGGCAAACGCATGATTTTCGGGGGCTTTGAACCGGTGGTTGAGGTGAAGGCTTAAGCAGCATCCTGCCGGGAGCCGGCCCAGCCAACGATGGTGGTTTAGAACCAGCCGCATGCTCCCGCCTCGGCTTCGTCAAGCTGCCTGAGCAACACGCATCAAGCGACCGGTTAACGCGTGTAGTCGCCACTGCTCTCGGGTTGGTAGTGGATGGCCACGATTTCCGCGGCGCAATGCTCGCCGCTGGGCGTGAGCCATCGGGCCACGTCGCCGACCTTGAGTCCCAGCAGGCTGCTGCCCACCGGGGAGAGCACTGAGATACAGCCCGCAGCCGGCTGGGCATCGCCCGGATAGCAGACCGTGAGCACCTGCCGCCGGGACGTGTGCACATCGGCGCATTCAATGCGGGAATACATCGTCACGACATCCGCAGGAATGTCGCGTGGACTGGTCACGTCCACGCCATCCAGCATTTCCGAGAAAGGGGAAGGTCCCCGCTCGTTGACAAGCTTCATGAGACGGGCGAAATCAAGGTCGGTGAGCATGCGCTCGCCGTGAACCACTGTGTGCATGACAGCACTCCATCAATGCGGCGCCGGTGAAAGGAGGCGTCCGCAGCCGCGCGAGGCTGGTGCCCGGCGGTGAATGGTTGCGCTGAAGGGTGAAGTGCGACCGCCGGGCTCAGGAATGTGCAGGCGTCAACTGCCGCCGAGCCTTCTTTGCCGCCGCACGCGCGAGCGTCGCTGCAAGAAGCAGCGCCGCGGTGGCGAGGGAGCAAATCATGGCGGTCGTCATGCGGCCCATCTTATCGGCCCATAGCCAGCTTCGACAGCCTTTGCGGCCAGTGCCCTCACAGTCCTTGCCAGATTGCCTCGGCTGGCACCGCCTGGACGCCGTGTTCAGCTTTCAGCCAGATGGCATACCGCTTCGACGTTGTGGCCATCGGGCGCGATGACGAACGCGGCGTAGTAATGGGGGTGATAGTGAGGGCGCAACCCCGGGGGTCCGTTGTCCCGGCCTCCCGCCTCAAGCGCCGCGCGGTGGAAGGCGTCCACCTGGCTGCGGCGCTCTGCGGTGAACGCCAGATGCAACGGACTGGGTGGGTCTGCGGCGCCGTAGATCCAGAGTGAAGGTTTGCCTTTTTTCCCAACCCCGTCCCATCCGGCCCCTGCATTGCCACGGCGATTCCCAATGGCGCCAGTGCGTGCAAGAAGAAAGACTCGGTGGCCTGGCGATTGCTGGCGCGGATGCCAATGTGGTCGAACATGAGAATTCCCATCGCGAATAAAGGGTGGGGGCTGAGCTTCGCTGATGCCCCCACGGCTGCTCATGTCCGTTTTAACGGCTTCTTCGGCCATCCACGCTGCGATGCATCAAGGTCTGAATGGGTCAACGAATCCGGCTCCCCTCGACGGATGGATTTGTTGCTCGGCGCAGCGACGAAGAGGTGCTCAAGCTTCCGGAAAACTCACCGCCTGCGTCCCGTGCCGCTTCGGCCGCACGACCACCGTGCCTGCCAGCTTGTCGTGCCAGCCCTGCTTGCGGCCGTCGAACGCCACCCAGAGCAGGCCCAGGCCGAGCGGAATCGCGGCGGCGAAATACGCCACGTAGCGGCCCACCGACTGCGCGGTGGTCATCGGCTTGCCGGTGGCGGCATCCACCACACGGGCGCCGATGGCCATCTTTCCCGGCGTGGCCTGGCGGCTGAGCCAGAACAGCACCACCGCCAGGGCCGGCAGCACCCATGAAATGACGAAGTCCGCCGGTCCCAAGACCAGGTGGTCGGATTCGAAATATTCCCATCCATAGAACCACACCAGCAGCGGCACAGTGACGACGATCAGCAGTACGGTGTCGATCAGCGTCGCGCCGACGCGGGCCCAGAAGCCGACGTATTCGAGATCGGGAAAGCTGTGGTGATCGTCCATGGAATCTCTTCTTTCTGAAGGGTGAAGGCCTGCGGATTCTGGCAGCGATCGCCGACTACCTTGCCTCCCAGCGCAACCGCTGCGCATCCTTGGCCGGCGGCATCCCGAAGGCACGGCCATAGTCGCGGCTGAACTGGGAAGGACTTTCATAGCCCACTTCGAAGCCCGCACTGGCTGCATCCAGCGATTCGGCCACCATCCTGCGCCGCGCTTCCTGCAGCCGCAACTGGGTGCGAAATTCCAGCGGGCTCATGGAGGTGACGGCTTTGAAATGCGCGTGAAAGCTCGACCGGCTCATGCCCGCCACCGCGGCCACGTCGTCGATGTTCCAGGCCTCGGTGTAGCGCGCCCGTATCCAGGCGATGGCGCGAGCGATCTGGTTCAAATGGCTGCTGGCCTGCGCCAGATGGCGGATCAGCCGGTTGCCAGGCTCGGTAAGCAACCGATAGAAGATTTCGCGCTGCACCATGGGTGCGAGCTCCGCAATGTCTTCGGGCGTATCCAGCAGCGCCGCAAGGCGCACTGCAGCATCCAGCAGTTGCGGAGTGGTCTGGCTGAGCGCAAGGCCGAGCGGTGGCGCGGCCCCATCGGCCGCAGGCACCGGGTGGCGCAAGGCCAGTTCGCTCAGGCATGCCATGTCCAGGTCGAGAACCAGGCACAAATAGGGGCGTTCTACGCTGGCTTCGATCACCGAGCCCATCACCGGCAACTCCACCGACGCCACCAGGTACTGGGCGGGGTCATAGACATAGCTGGTCGAACCCAACACGGCGCGCTTGCGCCCCTGGGCGACCAGGCAAAGGGTCGGCTGGTACACCGCCGGCATGGGCAGGGTCGGGGCGGACGTTCGGATCAGGCCCACGCCGGGAATGGCGGTGGCGTGGATGCCATCGGTGGTGGCATGCCGGCGCAGAAGCTCTGCAAGGCGCAACAGCGAAGTCAATGGCGATCCTTGGGATAGTGGTGGCGTCCGCGTGGAAATTTTCTGGACGATCGTGCAAGGACTGAGGAGGAAATTGCTATGCCCTGAAGCCCAGGCATTGCCACACTTGCCTGCACGAGGAACCGCATTCTGCACGAAAGGAATTTCTTTATGGCTTCCATCAATTTACTGGATCACTACCGCCTTCTTGGACGATCGGGCATGCGCGTATCGCCCATCGCGCTGGGCACCATGACGTTCGGCACCGACTGGGGCTGGGGGGCCGACAGCGCAGAGGCCGGCCGCATCTTCGGCCTCTACGTGGACCGTGGCGGCAACTTCATCGACACCTCGGTCAATTACACGGGCGGTGCGTCCGAGCGCATTCTGGGCGGCTTGATCAAAGGCCGGCGAGACCGCCTGGTGCTGTCCACCAAATTCACCATGGCCCGCGATCCCGCAGACCCCAACTCTGGCGGCAACCACCGGTTGAATATGGTGCGATCGGTGGAAGCCAGCCTGCGGCAACTGGACACGGACCGCATCGAACTGCTCTACCTTCATGCCTGGGACTTCACCACCGGACCCGACGAGGTCATGCGCGGCCTTGATGATCTGGTTCGAAGCGGCAAGGTGCTGTACCTCGGCATCTGCAACACGCCCGCATGGCAAATCGCGCGCATGCAGACCCTGGCAGACCTGCGCGGTTGGTCGCCCATGGTGGCACTGCAGATCGAATACAGCCTGCTGGAGCGAACGGTGGAGCACGAACTGATTCCGATGGCGGCCGAACTCGGCCTGGGCGTGCTGCCCTGGTCGCCTCTGGGCGGCGGCGTGCTGGCCGGCAAATACCAGCGCAGCGATCTCGCATTGCAAGCCGAGGCTGGGGTTTCAGCCTCGCGCAAAGGCGTGATCGCCTCTTCGGGCCACATGACGGAGCGGGCACTGGACATCGCCGAGGCCGTGCAGGCGATCGCTCGGGACGTGGACGCCACAGCCTCTCAGGTCGCCATCGCGTGGACGTTGGCCAACCCGGCCGTCGTCGCGCCCATCATGGGAGCCCGCACCCTCGAGCAGGCCCAGGACAACCTGGGTGCGCTGGACCTGGTGCTGTGCGAGGCGCACCTGGCCCGGCTGAACGATGCCAGCGCTCCAGCGCCCATCTTTCCGCAGCGATTCATCGGCATGCCCATGCCGCAGCGGCTCATCTTCGGCGACTCCCAAATCGCCCGACGCGGATGACCCGAGAGCCTACGAGACGAAGCAGCCAAGCAGCGCGGCGGGTCGAGTGGAGCTTATTTGGCCCTGGCCGTTCTGCGCCGCGCTGGCGCCTGTTTCAGCAACGCGATCTCTGCCCAGGCCGGGGCATGGTCGCTGGCGTTGTCTTTGCCCCGCTCTTCGCGATCCACACCTGCGTCCACGACACGGAGCGAACGGCTCACCAGAATGTGATCGATGCGAAGGCCCGCATCGCGCTCCCATCGCCGGCGCCGATAGTCCCAAAAGGTGAAGGGCACTCCATCGGGATGCACCTGGGCGATGGCATCGGTCCACCCCTGTGCCAGGATGGCCGCATACGCCTGGCGGGCCTGCGGCTGAAGCAGCGCGTTGTCACGCCACGTGTCCGGCTTATAGATGTCGGCATCCGTGGGCACGACGTTCCAGTCGCCCAGCAAGACCACCGGGTGACCGGAAGCCCACAAGGCTTCGGCACGAAGCCTCAACCGTTCGAACCACTGCAACTTGTAGTCGAACTTGGGGCCGGGCTGGGGATTGCCGTTCGGCAGATACAGGCATGCGAACAGCACCCCGTGGATGGCCGCTTCCAGATAGCGGGCCTCCTTGTCCGACGGATCGCCGGGCAGTGACGTGCTGGCAGGTAGTGGGTCCTGCCCACGGCAGAGCAAGGCCACGCCGTTCCAGGTGCGCTGCCCCACCGCCACACCGCGGTACCCCGCGGCCTGCAAAGCCGCTTCAGGAAATTGCGCGGTCGGGCATTTCAGCTCTTGCAGGGCCACGACATCGGGCCGGGCCCGCTGCAGCCATTCGACAAGCCGGTCGATCCGATGGTTGACGTTGTTGATGTTCCAGGTGGCAACGCGCACGGCTTTGGCTCACGCCGCTTTCTTCTCGGCAGCACCCTTCTTCGCTGCCGTGGTTTTGGCGCCTGCCTTCTTGGCTGGGGCTTTGGCAGGGCTTTTTCGCGCAGCCTTGGAGCCGCCTTTCAGGCTTCGCATGAGCAAAGCGGTCAGGTCGATGACCTCGCCGGTTTTCGGTGCATCTTCTTCCGGGTCCAGCACGGTCTGGCCTTCCCCGGCCTTGGCTTTTTTCTCCACCAGTTTCATGACCTGGATGCGGAACTCATCCTTGAAGTCGGAAGGGTCCCATTTGCCGGACATTTCCTCGACCAACTGCTTGGCCATCTTGAGCTCCGCCGCGCTGACGTTCTTCTTGCCGGCTGCCGGCAACTCAAGGGTGTCCAGGGTTTTCACCTCATCGCCCCACCGCAGAAGATTCAGCACCAGTGCAGGGCCCGAAGGCACCAGCGCGGCCAGGTGCTGCTTGGTGGCAATGACGACTTTCGCCAGCCCGATCTTGCCCGTCGCAATGAGGGTTTCACGCAGCAGCGCATAGACCTTGTCGCTTTTGTTGACCGGCGCCACGTAGTACGGCCGCTCCAGAAAGATGAAGGGCATTTCGTTCGCATCGACGAAGCGCTCGATTTCGATGGTCTGCGTCGTTTTGGGAAAAACCGCCTCGATTTCTTCGGGACTGATGACGACGTATTTGCCGTCTTCGTATTCCACGCCCTTGACGATGTTGTCCTTGTCGATTTCCTTGCCGGTTCTCTTGTTGATGCGCTTGTAGCCCACCGGGTCCATCGAGCGCTTGTCCAGCCAGTCGAAATCCACGCCTTGCTCGGTGGCAGCGGTGTGGAGCCCGACAGGGATGTGGACAAGGCCAAAGGTGATGGCGCCTTTCCAGAGCGTGCGACTTGCAGTTGCCATGTTGTTTCTCTTCGACCGGGAAACCCGTTTGGGCAAAGTGTCATGCGCTTGCTTCATGCGTTTTGTAGGCAACTGCTTACCTGAGCGGTAGGCGTTGCCTCCAAATCGCAGCGCAGGAATGGCCCTTATGGCCGGGGGCATAGGCCGGGGAATTCCTCTTTCGCCTACACCCGCCAAGCGGTTTCTCTGCGGCAATGCGGGATTGGCGATCCGTCTCGCCGGCAGTATCTTCGCCACCAACACCATCCGCCAGCCCAATGACCAACATCCTGCGCCCCATCGCCATCCATGTCGAAGAGCCCGCCCCCGGTGCTTTCAGTTGGGTACTGATTGAGCGCGACGATGGCCACGTCGACACATGGACGCCCATCCGAAAGGCTGAGACCGCTGCCGACACGTACCAACAGGCAATGGCCGACGGGCTGTTGGCCTTGCAATCCATGGTCGAAGACCTGGACATCGGCCCTCGGCTTACTGCGCGGGAAGGGTGGCCTAGGAAAGATCACAGATCGGACAGCGCTCCACAGGCGGACGACTCGGAGGATGCGCAGCAACGCCCCGCCAAGCCCTCTCTGTTCGGCTTCGGGCCCGCCCGTTGAGCCGCCGGGTGGCGGCATCCGACCCAGTCATTGATCGAGTTCGGCCAGCCGCATCGCGATCTTCTTCTGCACGAACGGCATATGCCCCAGCCATCCCAGGGCCGCGTTGCGCGCCACGCGTGCAAGGGGCGAGGAAGCGGTCGCCACCCTCGTCATGGCATCGGTGGTGCTCACGATGTCTTTCGCGATCGCATGGCGGCGAGCCGCCCATGCCTGCAATCCCTGCCGATCGCCATGCCGCAGGGCCTGCAGCAGAGGCTCCGCCAGTGCCGCCGCGTCCTGAATGCCGGTGTTCATCCCCTGGCCGCCTGCGGGGCTGTGAACATGCGCCGCGTCTCCGCAAAGCAGCGTTCGCCCCTTCATCACCTGCGCTGCGACGCGGTGCTGCAAGTGAAAACTCGAACTCCAGGACATCTGCGCAACGCGCGCCGGACGCCGATGAGCGCTGCGCTCGTCCAGCAGCGCTTGCACATCGGCCAGTGAAGGGGCGGCCGCGGAATGCGCCACCGTGGCAACGATGCGGTATCGGTCTTCGGCTTCGCCTGGACCTCCGGGCAGCGGGGCCACCACCATCAAGCCCTGCGCCGCAAAAAACAGGGTGACCTCTTCGCGCGGCAACGGCCAGTCCATGCGCACGTCCGCCAGCACGAACGCCTCTTCATAATCGCCGCCTTCGAAGGCGATGCCTGCGCTTTGCCGAACCGTGCTGCGGGCACCATCGCAACCCACGATCCACTGCGCACGAATCCTCTGCGTGCCGCCGGTGGGCCATTGCAGTTCCGCATGGACTTCATCCTGGGCCGAGACGGCCGATAGCAAGCGGGCCGGGCGCACCACCTCGGCACCCACGGCCTGAAGCCGGGATTCCAAAATGCCCTCGGTCTCGTTCTGCGGGCACATCAGGGCGAAGGGGTACGCCGAGGGCAGTTCCGAAAATCCGATGTCCAGAAGAATGCGCTCCTGGTCCCGAACGCGGAACTGGATCGTTTTGCACCCTTTTTGCAGGAGCGCCGGCACGACGCCGCAGGGCTCCAGCACCTCCAGCGTTCGCGCGTGAATAACCGCCGCGCGAGAGGTGTTCAGGCCCGCAGCATGTTGGTCCACCAGGATGGACCGGATTTCGAGGCGCTGCAGCGCAAGGCACAGCGTCAGGCCCACAGGCCCCGCGCCGACGATCAACACCTCCGTGGTTCGATCCGGCAAATTTTGAAGGTTTGACATTTTCAACCCAGAAGTAAACGTGCGTTTGCATTCTGACCAAAATCGGACCATCGGTAAACTGCCGTTTACATCACTTCGAGATTTTTCTGTGCCCCCCCGATCCGTCACCTCCCGGTCCCAGCCCACCCGCGACCGCATCCTGGACGCCGCGCGAGCGCTCTTTGCCACCCATGGCTACGAAGGCACGACGCTGCGGGATGTGGCCCTTCGGGCAGGCGCCAACGTGGCGCTGGTCATTCGCTATTACGAGAGCAAAGAGGCTCTGTTCGCGCAGGCCGCCAGATTCGAGCTGAAACTGCCGGATTTGGCAGCACTCGACCCGCAGGCGATGGGCGAACAACTGGTTTCCCACTTTCTGTCCATCTGGGAGGACGAAGCCACTGGCCGGCAGTTGGTCGCCCTGCTCAAAGCGGCGGTCAGCCATGCCGCCGCGAAGGCCCGCATGCAGGAAATTTTCCAGTCCCAGTTGCTGGCAGCGGTGCAAACCCTGGGGTGTAAGCCTCCAGAGGCGAAGACACGTGCCGCGCTCATTGCATCGCAAATGCTGGGCCTGGCGTTGGTGCGGTACGTGCTCGAACTGCCGTCCGCATCGCTGGACCGGCCGACCACCATTCGCGTTCTGGGACGAACGGTTCAGCGCTACCTCACCGAGCCCCTGTGACAGCCATCCAGCGTGGCGGATTCGGCAAATCCCGGTGATGCAGAATGCCCAGCATCTCGACCCGAAGGCCTATCGATGTCCACGCTTTCACAAATTCTCGGCACAGACTTTCCCCTCATCCAGGCGCCGATGGTCGCCATCTCCGGAAGCGCCATGGTGATCGCCGTGAGTGAGGCGGGCGGCCTGGGCTCCCTGCCAGGCGCGGGGCTGACGCCCGACGCCATGTGCCGGGAAATCGAAGCGATCCGTGCGGGAACTCGCCGCCCCTACAACGTCAATTTCTTTTGCCACACGCCTCCGCAGCCGGACACGCAGCGGGAAGCCGCATGGCGTGCAGCATTGGCGCCTTATTACGCAGAGTTCGGCCTCCGTTCGGAAGACATTCCTGCCGGGGCGGGGCGCCATCCGTTCAATGCCGAAGTCGCCGGATTGCTGGAGGCATTTCGCCCGCCCGTGATCAGCTTTCATTTCGGGCTGCCGCCGGATGACCTGCTGAAGCAGGTGCGCGGCTGGGGTTCGAAAATCCTTGCCTCCGCCACCACGGTGGACGAAGCGGTCTGGCTCGAAGAGCGCGGGGTGGACGCGGTCATCGCCCAAGGCCTGGAGGCGGGCGGGCACCGCGGGCATTTTCTGTCGCACGACCTGACGAAGCAGTCGGGCACGTTCGCACTGCTTCCGCAGATCGTCGATGCCGTCCAGTGCCCCGTCATCGCGGCCGGTGGCATTGCAGACGCCAAAGGCGTCGCCGCGGCGATGGCGCTGGGAGCTTCGGGCGTGCAAGTGGGCACGGCTTACATGCTGGCGACCGAAGCCACGACGAGCGCCGTGCACCGGGCCGCCCTGAAAAGCGAGGCAGCGCGCCACACCGCGCTGACCCACCTGTTCACCGGCCGGCCGGCGCGCGGCATTGTGAACCGGCTGATTCGCGAGGTGGGCGCCATGAGCCCGGCCGCTCCGGAGTTCCCGCTGGCGACCGCCGCGCTGGCCCCGCTGCGCGCCAAGGCGGAAGCCCAAGGCTCGGGAGACTTTTCACCCCTCTGGTCCGGACAAAACGCCAGCGGCTGCCGGGAAGAACCTGCTGCCGTGATAACCCATGCGCTCGCGCAAGGGTTTCATTGAGCGGCCGCATCGCGTTCGCCACCCGTTGCCTTCCTTCACACACCACCAATCTCAGCGACTCCCATGAAGATTCCCGCCCTGCCCTTCACCGCGACGGACTGGTCGCTCATCGAACCGACCGAACATCCTGGCGAGAGCGGCATGGCCTATTGGCGCACGCTGACGTTGGGCGACATCCGCATTCGCAGGGTCGACTATTCCGCCGGCTATCTGGCCGACCATTGGTGCGATCGCGGACACATCCTGTTCGTGCTGGAAGGCACACTGGATACCGAACTGAAGGACGGCCGCCGCTTCACGCTGTCTGCCGGCATGAGTTACCAAGTCTCCGACTTTGGCGATGCCGCGCACCGATCCTCCACGGACACTGGCGCCAAGCTCTTCATCGTGGACTGATGGAACAAGGGTTTCGCCGTGGGCCGCAGCCCTCGCCGAATCCTCTGTGAACCCCGCAGCGGGCCGCCTGCCCGCACCGGTGCTGCGCGCCGTCCGACAGACTCCGGCCCCGTGCAACCCCTACGCTGCAACCCTCGCTCTCGCCAGAACTTTGCTGGCGAATTCAGGGCTGTATCGATCAAAAAGGGTTTCAACATGCCGTTGTCTTTTCGCCGACTTTCCCTATTCGCCACCACCGCCCTGCTCGCTGCCGCTGCGGGCGCCGCGCATGCCGCACCGGACGAGTCGGCCCGGGCGCGCTATGAGCGCGACCGCCAGGCCTGCCTGAGCGGCAACACGCAGCAATCGCAGGCCGTGTGCCTGCAGGAAGCCGGCGCCGCGCTGGAATCGTCGCGCGCCGGTCAGTTGACCGATGCCGGAGCGCCCACCCAGCAGAACAATGCGGTGGAGCGTTGCGATGTGTTCAAGACGCCCGATGACCGCGCTGCCTGCCTGGACCGCGTGAAGGGCCAGGGCGCGGTGTCGGGCTCGCCTGCAGCGGGCGGCGTACTGCGCGAGAGCACCACGACCACGATCACGCCGGCACCGGCGTCCCGCTGATCGACCGGAAGTGAAAACCGCGCCCGCGGCCGGGCTGTCAGGCCAGTTGCGTGCGCATGGCGCCGATCACGCCCGCATAGTCGGGCTTGCCGAAGATGGCGCTTCCCGCCACGAAGGTATCGGCACCGGCATCCGCCACACGGCGGATGTTGTCGGTCTTGATGCCGCCGTCCACTTCCAGGCGAATGTCTTTGCCGCAAGCGTCTATGCGGCGGCGCACGGCTTCGATCTTGCGCAGCGCCGAGTCGATGAAACTCTGCCCGCCGAAGCCGGGGTTCACACTCATGATGAGGATGAGGTCGATGTCGTCGATGACCCAGTCCAGCACGTCCAGCGGCTCGGCGGGATTGAAGACCAGCCCGGGCTTGGCACCCTTGGCGCGAATGGCCTGCACGCTGCGGTGCACATGCGCCGAGGCGTCGGGGTGAAAGCTGATGTAGTCGGCGCCGGCGTCGGCGAAGGCTGCGGCCAGCGCGTCCACAGGCTGGACCATCAGGTGCACGTCGATCGGCACGGGCTGGCCGTCGGGGGTTTTGGCGTGCGGCTTCAACGCCTGGCAGATCATGGGCCCGAACGTCAGGTTGGGCACATAGTGGTTGTCCATCACATCGAAGTGGATCCAGTCGGCGCCGGCGGCGATGACGTTCTTCACTTCGTCGCCCAGACGGGCGAAATCGGCGGACAGGATCGAGGGGGCAATGCGGTAAGTGCGGCTCATCCCCCGATTGTCGCAGCAGGCCGACGCACGGCCGCCGCCGGGGGTGCGGGCGCAGGTACCATTGCGCCCATGCCGAAGTACCAGTTCCAGGCCGAGGTGCAACCCCAGTACCTGCCCGAGCAATCCGCGCCCGATGAGGGCTTTTATGGCTTCGCTTACACGATCACCATCACTAACACGGGCGATATTCCCGCCCAGCTCATTTCCCGCCATTGGGTCATCAGCGACGCACGCGGCCACACCGAAGAGGTGAAAGGCGAAGGCGTCGTGGGGCAGCAACCGCTGCTCAAGCCCGGCGAATCCTTCCAGTACACCAGTGGATGCCGCCTGCGCACCGCCAGCGGCAGCATGCATGGCCGCTATTTTTGCGTGGCAGAGGACGGCGAGGCATTCGAATGCCCCATAGCGCTCTTCGTGCTGGAAGCCGTCTCGGGGGGCCCGTCGGGCGCGCCCCTGAGCGGCAGAGTGCTCCATTGAAGCGCCAGGCCAACGACCTGGGCCATTTGCTGGCGCAGATGGATGCCAGCGCACCGCTGGCGCAGCGCCACCTCTGGCTGATCGCTTTGCTGGACTGGGTGCGGGGCAACCGCCGCTCGGTGGAGGCCGCCGTCGGCCGCATGCAATTGTTCGTCGAAGCCATCGAGAAGGACGAAGCCGCGAGGCAGCGCCTTCAGGCCTGGTGGAGCGCGCTCGTGGGCACCGTGGACATCACCACCTTGCTGGCGGACTTCGGCTTTGCCCCGCGCACGGCACTGGCGAGCGAAGTGGCGGAGCGCCTGCGCTACAAGCTGCTGCCGGGCAGTCCCGAGACCATCGACGCGTCCGAGCTGTTCATGCTGGCGCTGCCCTACGATTTCGACGCGCTGTGGCTGCAAGCCCTGGACGAAGCCCTGCTCGTACGGCTGCTGTCGGCCATGGCACCGGCCGAGGCACCCGGCGCCACCCGCTGGCAACGCGCCCTGCTGGACGCCATCACCTATTGCGCTGGGCAGATCCTGTCGACCGGCTTCGCGCCGGAATTGCGCCTGCGCATGAGCGAGGCAGCGCGCGACGCGCAGCCATTCCATGCGCTGATCCGCGACGTGGAGAGTGTGCGCGTCGAGGTAATGCACCAGTTGCGCACCACGGACCGGCTCGATGAATCGGTGCAGCGCCTGCGCGAGCGGCTCGACGCCTGCCGCGCGGCGGCGGCCACCGTGTATTCGCATTTCGAAGACAACGGCATTTCCGTCGGCCTGGTGTTCCGGCTGCGGCAATTGCGCGAACGCATCCTGCGCGTGCGCGAATTGCTGGACTGCCTGCTTTCGCCCACGCCCGCCCTCACTGCGGCGCGCCTGATGGCGCGGCTGGTGACGGTGGGCCGCGAGCGCCGCAGCCTGCGCGCGCTGCTGGCCTCCAACTCTTCGCTGTTGGCCGCCAAGGTGGCCGAACGCAGCGCCGAAACGGGCGAGCACTACATCACCCGCACTGGCGCCGAGTACCGGGCCATGGTCGGCAAAGCTGCTGGTGGCGGGCTGGTGATGGCTTTCACCACCTTGATGAAGTTCGGCTTGGCGGCACTGGCCCTGTCCGCTTTCTGGGGCGGCTTCTGGGCCGGCGTGAACTACTCGGTGAGCTTCGTGCTGATTTTGCTGCTGCACTTCACGGTGGCCACCAAGCAACCCGCCATGACGGCACCGGCCATGGCGGCAAAGCTCAAGGACCTCCACTCCGACGAGGCGGTCGTATCCTTCGTGGACGAGGTCACGCATCTGGTGCGCTCGCAGGTGGCGGCGGTGCTGGGCAACGTGCTCGTGGTGTTCCCGACGGTTATCGGCATCACGCTGCTGATCGCCAAGGCGACCGGCGAGCCGGCCATCAGCACGTCTCAGGCGCGCCATGTGCTGGAGTCGCTGCACCTGCTGGGGCCCTCGCTGCTGTTCGCGGCCTTCACCGGCGTGCTGCTGTTCGCCTCGAGCATCATCGCGGGCTGGGCAGAGAACTGGTTCGTGCTGCACCGCCTGGATTCAGCCGTGCAGTACAACCCCCGCATCACCCGCGTGCTGGGCATTGCCCGCGCCAAGCGCTGGGCCCACTTCATGCGCGAGAACCTCTCGGGCTTCGCGGCCAACATCTCGCTGGGGTTCATGCTGGGGCTGGTGCCACCGATTGCCTCGTTCTTCGGCTTGGGACTGGACGTGCGCCATGTCACGCTCTCGTCAGGTCAGTTGGGGGCTGCCAGCACGGCACTGGGCGTGCAGGTGCTGCACATGCCGCAGTTCTGGTGGGCCGTGGCCACGATTCCGCTTTTGGGCGCACTGAACGTGTCGGTGAGTTTCTATCTCGCCTTCCGGCTCGCGCTGCGCGCACACAGCGTGACCGGCGTGGAGCGTGCACGCGTCTACGCCGCGCTTCGTGCGCGGCTGCGCGGGGCGCCGCTGGAGTTTTTCATGCCCACCCGGCGCGCCACTTAGGCCCTGCCGGACCGGCATTTTCAGGCCGGCCGAAGGGGGGCCTCCGTCCTACAGTAGGGGTATGGCTCAGCGGGTAAATTCGGGCGACCCCAGGGTCGGGCCGCTGCGCGCCGAGGGGGCTTCGCGAAGGCCGACCCAACCCTGCAGGCCCTGCGCCTGCGCGAAGAGGACTGATAAAGAATGGATGAAATCCTGAGCTTCTGGGCGCAATGGTTGCGCCCTTCGGCCGGGTTGCCCACGGTGCAATGGTCGCTGCTGCTCGCAGTGGCCGCGATTTCGGGCTACCTTTTCCAACGCCACATCGGCCTGCCCAAAGTGGTGGGCTACACACTGGTCGGCACCATCGCCGGCTTGCTGGGCTTTACCGGCGCCGTCTGGCCGCTGCAAGGCATCAGCCTGTTCTTGCTGGAGCTGGGCATCGCGCTGGTGCTGTTCGAGGCGGGCGGGCGCATTCCACTGCGCTGGTTCCGGCACAACCCCATGGTGCTGGTGCAGAGCATCGCTGAATCGGCGCTGACCTATTTCGCCGTGTACTACGTGCTGATATGGCTGGACGTGCCCCAGCGCGCCGCCGGCCCGCTGGCGCTGGTGGCCCTGGCGGCATCGCCCGCGGTGCTGAGCCGCGTGATCGCCGACACGCGCGCCGCAGGCCCCGTGACCGACCGCGCCATGGTGCTGGCCACGTTGTCCACGCTGTATGCCCTGACGCTGGGCAGCGCCACGGCGGAGCTCATCAACCGCCCGGTCGCGCGCATCATGGACACCATGTACCCCGTGATGGTGGTGCTGGGCGTCTCGGTCATCGTGGGCGCCGTGCTGGCGCTGGTACTGCGCATGGCGCTGCGCTTCATGAGCCCCACGAGCGAGAACACCTCTTTCCTGCTGCTCACCCTCATCGCTGCCGGCACGGCCGTGGCGGCGCACATGGGCGGCTCCGCGCCGTTGGCCGCGCTGCTGGCCGGCATGCTGCTCAAGCAACTCAATCCACGCCCCTGGGCCTGGCCCCGCCAGATGGGCACGGCGTCCTCGCTGCTGACCATGCTGATGTTCGTGCTCGTCTCCACCGTGGCGGCGCAGGCCGACTGGAGCGGCCCGGTGGCCGGCGTGGTGCTGGCGCTGATCGTGGTGCGCCTGGCAGCCAAGGCCGTCGGCGTGGCGGTGGGCAATGTGGGCAGCGGCGCCAGCTGGCGCCAGGCCCTTTGGGTGGGCTGCGCGATGACGCCGATGTCGTCGATCGCGCTGCTCATCGCTTCGCAATTCGTGGTGGCCTCGGCCTCCACCGGCCAGCTGATCGCCCGCGTGGCGCTGCCGGCCATCCTGCTCATGGAAGTGCTGGGGGCCGTGATCGCCACCGTGGCCATCTACCGCGCGGGCGAAAGTTCGAAACCCTGGGCGCCGCTCTCGCGCGCCGGCAACGGAGACAACAGCCGTGAGTCTTGAAGCCTTCCACCATTCCGAGCCGCTGACGCTGGGCGTCGAGCTGGAACTGCAGCTCGTCAACACGCACGACTACGACCTGGCGCCCTACGCCGAAGACATGCTCCGCCTCATGCACAAGACGCCGCTGCCCGGCAGCGTCGTGCCCGAGATGACGAACAGCATGATCGAGATCTCCACCGGCGTGTGCCACAGCAGCAGCGAAGTGCTCGGCCAGCTCACGCAGATCCGCGATGCGCTGGTCAAGAGCGCGGACAAGCTCAACATCGCCGTGGCCGGCGGCGGCACGCACCCGTTCCAGCAATGGCACGAGCGGCGCATCTACGACAAGCCGCGCTTTCGCGAGCTGTCGGAGCTGTATGGCTACCTGTCCAAGCAGTTCACGATCTTCGGGCAGCACGTGCACATCGGATGCCCTGACGCCGATTCAGCGCTGCTGATGCTGCACCGCATGTCGCGCTACATCCCGCACTTCATCGCGCTGTCGGCCTCCAGCCCTTACGTGCAGGGGCAGGACACGGCTTTCGACTCGGCGCGGCTCAATTCCGTGTTCGCGTTCCCGCTGTCGGGCCGCGCGCCCATGGCGCTGACCTGGACCGACTTCGAGCACTACTTCGACAAGATGACGCGCACCGGCGTGGTCAAGAGCATGAAGGACTTCTATTGGGACATTCGCCCCAAGCCCGAGTTCGGCACGATTGAGATTCGCGTGTTCGACACGCCGCTCACCGTGGAGCGCGCCGCCGCGCTGGCGGGCTTCGTGCAGTCGCTGGGCGCCTGGTTCTTGGCCGAGCAGCCCTTCATGCCGACCGAGGACGACTACCTCGTGTACACGTACAACCGCTTCCAGGCCTGCCGTTTCGGAATGGATGCGGTCTACGTGGACCCGGCCACCGGCAACCACATGCCGCTGCGCGACCACATCCTGCAGACGATCGACCACATCGCTCGCCACGCCGGCGTCACGGGGGCCTCGGGCGCCCTGCACATGCTGCGCAGCGAAGCCGACGCGGGCCAGAACGACGCGCGCTGGCTGCGCGAGCGGCAGCGCAACGAGCAACTGCTCGGCGAAGTGAGCCGGCAGGCGGCACAGCGCTTTCGGGGCGCGGTGTCGTAGCCCTGGAAAGCGGCAACGCGCCTTGATGGGTTGACGGTCATGCTCCACGCCCTTCATGCCCTTCGCGCCGACATCACCCAACTGGCGGTGGATGCCATCGTGAACGCGGCGAATTCATCGCTGCTCGGGGGTGGCGGCGTGGACGGGGCGATCCACCGCGCTGCCGGACCCGAATTGCTTCATGAATGCCGTCTGCTGGGCGGATGCAAGGTAGGCGACGCCAAGGCCACCAAAGGCTATCGGCTGCCCGCTTCGCACGTCATCCACACCGTCGGCCCCGTGTGGCGCGGAGGAGCGAACGGCGAAGCGGACCTGCTCGCCTCCTGCTACCGCAAGTCACTGCTGCTGGCGAGCGAACTGGGCGCCAGGACGGTGGCGTTCCCCTGCATCAGCACCGGCATCTATGGCTATCCGATCGAACCGGCGGCTCACGTGGCCATCGACACGGTCCGCGCAACGCTGGCACAGGTGCGCGGCATCGAAGCGGTGACCTTCTGCTGCTTTTCAGAAGACGACCTGTCCGTTTACCGGCAAGCCCTCGGAGAGCGCGAACGCTAGCCCTGACGCGCAGCCACAGGGTTGCAGGACGAAAAAAAACCGGCTCCGAAGAGCCGGTTTTTCATGGAGCCGATGGGGCTCGGTCGCTCAGTAGCGGCCGCCGCCGTAGCCGCCGGTGCCGTAGCCCACATCCGAGCGCTTGTTGGCCGTGTAGCCGGCGGGACTGTAGCCACCCGAACCACCACCCTCTTCGCGAGGACGGGCCAGGTTCACGACGATGGAGCGGCCATCGACGGACATGCCGTGCAGGGCGGTAATGGCGGCCTGGGCGACTTCGGCCGATGCCATTTCCACGAAGCCGAAGCCCTTGGAACGACCGGTTTCACGGTCCATCATGACCTTGGCCGAAGAGACGCCGCCGAATTCGGCGAAGTTGCTTTGCAAGATGGCATCGGTCACGGAATAAGGCAGGTTGCCCACGTAGATTTTGGTGCTCATGGAAGAGCCTTTCTGAAGGAAGGTGCGCAACGGACGGCGCGTTGGAAGACAGGATGCGCAGACGACAAGTCCGCGGCACGGGGCACAGGTGGATGCAATCTGCGGCAGCAGACCATCAGCACGCGGGAGGATGCGGCATGCAGGTTTGCAGCCAGCCCTGGGTGATGGCGAAGAGCCGGGCGGCTTCGCGCGATGCGAAGGCTTTGTCGAAACGGAATACGCGGCAGTAGCTGCCGTTACCCTGGGAACGATGGACCGAGAAGGAGGCGCGAAAGCCGCCACAGTCGGTCGGATGTGTCGAGGGCGAGACGACGTACTTGCCCATGGGGATAGCGGTGATGGAAATCTAGTTCATTCAGGATCGCGGGCTTGAAAGGCCTGCGTGAGCATCTAAAGACTCGGTTGGCTGCAGCTCAACAGACCAAGCGGGGCGACAAAGGTCGCGAAAGGCGGCCGGTGTGGGATGGGTTGGAATCCTTCCTGCCGGTGTTGCGGTGACTGCACGAGTCAGGCGCCGTGACTGCAACAGTGCCTATTATATTTCCCGCATTCATTTAAGCGCAAGTCAATATTCCTAGCGGTTGTAAAAAAGCACTTCTGAAACCACTGACTTTGCGCTAGATCGATCACGGTATTTCCGGGGTCGTATGCTCCCGCCATGGGTGAATTCGATCTGATCCGGCGCTTCTTTCAGCGCCCCGTGCACCGCGCCGCACTGGGCGTCGGCGATGACTGCGCACTGCTGGCGCCCGCGCCTGGCATGCATCTGGCCGTGTCCAGCGACATGCTGGTGGAGGGCCGCCATTTCTTTGCCGATGTCGATCCCGAGGCGCTGGGCCACAAGGCCTTGGCGGTCAATCTGAGCGATCTGGCGGCCTGCGGCGCGCGACCCCTGGCGTTCACGCTCGCCCTGTCGCTGCCCCGAGCCGACAGCGCCTGGCTGGAGCGCTTTTCGCGCGGGTTGCTGGCGCTGGCCGATGCACACGGGTGCGAACTCGTGGGCGGCGACACCACGGGCGGGCCGCTCAACCTCTGCATCACCGTGTTCGGCGAGGTGCCTGCAGGCCAAGCCCTGCTGCGCAGCGGCGCCCGGGCAGGCGATGACCTGTGGGTGAGCGGCACCTTGGGCGATGCGCGGCTGGCATTGGAGGCGCTGCGCGGCGAGCGCGCACTGGCGGCACCGCTGCTGGCGCAGGCGCGCGAGCGGTTGGAGCGGCCCACGCCGCGCGTCGCGCTGGGCCAGGCCTTGCGCGGGGTGGCGCACAGCGCCATCGACGTGAGCGATGGGCTGGCAGGCGACCTGGAACACATCCTCGCAGCGTCCGGCGTGGGTGCGCGTATCGACACATCGATTGCTATCAAATTAATAGCATTACAGGCAGTGGATACGGCGGCAAAGCCCATTTTCGATACCGAAACCCTGCTGCGCTGCACATTGTCTGGCGGCGACGACTACGAATTGCTGTTCACCGCCCCGCCCGGCCAGCGCGGCGCGGTGGAGGCGGCGGGCCGGGCCACGGCCACGCCTGTCACGCGCATCGGCACCATCGAAGCCGAGCAGGGCCTGCGTCTGGTGGACGCCATGGGTGAGGCCGTTCCTGCCAGCCACTTGTCGTACGACCACTTCCGCTGAACCAAGCCTGCGCAATCACTTCCGAGACAGACTGGTGCGTCAAAGTCGTTTGATGTCGGATGACTTTGTGACGAAATGCCACCAAAAGCCGTTTTACAACTTCATGCCGTTGCGTGCTGTTGCCGTATGCGCAATCGTTTGCGCCTAAGTAAACACTAACTCGAAGCGCCTTACCAGTCGCTGACGGCATCCAAAACCTCCCGCCCTTGGGGTAAACGCGGATCGCCCCTTTTCGCACTCCTTTCCACAATCGCCGCAAGTTGTACGACGTCATTCAAGACGATCTGCACACCAAGACAGCCGGGACACCCCAGGCTGCAACCGCCGCGCCGACGGCGCGTGCATTCCTTGCACCGGAGACAGAGGAGACATTCATGAAACGCAGAGATTTCGCGCTGACCGCGCTGGCACCGCTATGGCTCACCGCTTGCGGGGGCGGCTCGGGGGGCGCTTCCGGCCCGCAGGGCGAAGCGGCCACCGCGCTGCGCCGCGCCGCCGACTACATGGACGAAGTGGTGTCCTACCGCGGCGGCTATGTGTGGTCGTATTCGCCCGACCTGAAGCAGACCTTCGGCGAGATGGAGGCCTATCGCACCATGTGCTGGATCCAGCCGCCCGGCACGCCCTCGGTCGGCCACGTGTACCTGGACGCCTACCACGCCACCGGCGACGACCGCTTCTACCAGGCTGCCGAGCGCACCACGCTGGCCATCATCGCGGCGCAGCACGCCTCGGGCGGATGGAACTACATCCACGACTTCGCGGGCGAGGAATCGCTCAAAAAGTGGTACGACACCATCGGCAAGAACGGCTGGCGGCTCGAAGAGTTCCAGCACTACTACGGCAACGCCACGTTCGACGATGCGGGCACGGCGGTGGCTTCGCAACTGCTCCTGCGCATGTATGTCGAGAAGCGCGACGTGCGCTTTCTCGCGCCCTTGCAAAAGGCCATCGACTTCGTGCTCAACGCTCAGTTCGGCCCCGAGTACGGCGTGGCGAATGGCGGCTGGCCGCAGCGGTTTCCCCACTTCCCCGGCTCGGTCTCCAGCATGCCGTCGCCCCATCCCGAGCAGGTGCCCGCAGGGGCGCACTCCGGCATGGAAGACGGCGACTACACCCTGCACGTGACCTTCAACGACGACGTGATGGGCGAGAACATCAAGTTCCTCACGATGTGCGTGATGGCGCTGGGCGAAACGCGCCTGCTGGGCCCCATCGCCCGCGCCATGGAGTGCATGCGCCTCATGCAGCAGACCGGCCCGCAGGCGGGATGGAGCCTGCAGCACCTTTCGCGCCCCAAGGACGGGCGCCCTGCGGGCGCGCCGGCAGGCGCACGCAGTTACGAGCCCCGCTCGCTGGCCACACACACCACGCAGACCAATATCCGCCAGCTGTTCAACTACTTTCAGCTCACGGGCGACCGCCGCTACCTGGCGCGCATTCCCGAGGCCATCGCGTGGCTCAAGACCTGCCCCCTGCCCGCCGCCGCCATCGCCGGCAACGCGCTGCTGGGCGGCGGGCGCACGCATCCCACGTTCGTCGAACTGGGCACGAACGCGCCGCTGTACGTGCACCGCTACGGCTCCAACATCCACAACGGCGGCTACTACGCCGACAAGGACTGGGCCAACACGGTGAGCCACTACTCGGCGGGCCGCGCCATCGACATCGCAGGGCTGGAGTCCACCTACCAGAAGCTCTCCTCGATGACCGATGCGGCCGTGGCCGACATGGCGGCGCGCTCGCCGCTCAAATCGGGCACGGCGGGGCGCTCGCTGCCGCGCTATTTTTCGATCCGCGAGGTGGACTTCCCGGACCTTTTCACGGGCGCCGCGATGCCCACGCCGAACGTGCCCGACGCCGAGGCCCGCACGCTGGTGGACGAGTTGGGCAGCAAAGGTTACTGGACCTCGCCGGTCCCCGAGATCGTCAACCCCTACCAGGGCGACGGCCCCGCAGCCGCCTATACCGGTACGGCGTACCGCAGCAAGCATGTGGGCGATGCCTACGACACGTCGCCCTACCCGGCCGACGCGCCACCCGAGGTCGCGCCCTACGTGAAGCGGGACAAGCCGCAGTTCATCGTCACCTCGGAATGGATCCGCCGCATGGGCCGGCTCATCGCCTACGTGGCCCCGCAAGCGTGATGCAGCGCGGCGGCTGATGTTTTTTCGGCTCAGCGCCAATCCGCTGTAGCCACCATTGCAGCCTGCCGGTTCAGGAAGCCTATTCCTGGACCGGCAGGCTGCTTTTCATTGGGGAAGCGCTCGTGGCCCTCGGGTTCAAACGGCAATCATATTTATCAAATAACTCACCACCAGAGCGCAGCATCCTGCCCATTTCCATTTCCACCCATCGGAAAGTGAATAACGAACGCATTTTTAGATACCCATCCAATGGTTTCAAATTTATCATTTTTACGAAATGTTGCATTTTAGCCCCCAGTCAGATGCCAGCGCCCAGCCGGAGCCAGCCGTCGAAGGCCCTGGTCGGCAGCAGCAACGAAGACGACTGGCAGAACTTCTGACCCATCGCACCCCTTTCTGACCCTTCCCCGGCGTGGCCGCCCTCGCGGCAACTCCGGGCCCTCTCCCCCCTGACCCTTTTGCAAGAGCGACACCATGGCTCCTCAACCCCACTCCACCGCGGCCACCATCAGCGAAGGCGGCGAATTTCTCTCCTTCCGCCTGGGTGGCGAGGAGTACGGCATTGACATCCTCCAGGTGCAGGAGATCCGCTCTTATGAGCCGCCGACGCGGTTGGCGGGCGCGCCGGACTTCATCAAGGGCGTGATCGATCTGCGCGGCATCATCATTCCCATCGTGGATCTGCGCCTGAGGCTGCATTGCGACAGCGCCGAGTACAACCATTCCACCGTGGTGATCGTGCTCAACGTCGGCCAGCACACCGTGGGCGCGGTGGTGGATTCGGTCTCCGACGTGGTCGAGCTGACCGCCGAGATGATCCGCCCCGCACCCCAGCTGACTTCCAACGTGGACGCCGACTTCATCCTGGGCCTGGGCAGCGTGAACGACCGCATGCTCATCCTCGTGGCGATCGAAGGCCTGGTGGGCAGCGAAACGCTGGGCCGCATGCGGCCAACCGGCGTCAACCCGGCCGCCGCGGCCGTTGCCGCGTTCATGGACTGATCGCCAAAGCGCCCTCAGCGCGGGTTCCTGCGGGCCGCAGTGGGCACGGGTGAATAATCGCCGGGCGCGGTACCTTGCCGCCGCCTCCAGATTCACCCGCCAGCCCACCGAGGAGCCGCCCTTGATCCATTCCCTGCCCCCGTTGCGGCCCGCGCTGGCCGCACTGCTGGCCACATTGCCCGGCGCCCTGGCCCTGCTCGCCACCGGCAACGCCCTGGCGCAAGACGGCGTGGCCTCGCGCATCACCCAGGTCACCGTCTCCCCCGGCAGCGCCACCGTGGAGCGCACCGCGCGCGTGGCAGCCGGCGCGCGCAGCGCCGTGTTCCGCTGCCTGCCCGCCTCCATCGACACCGCCAGCCTGCAGATCGCCGCAGGCACCGGCGTGCGCGTGGGCGAATTCAAGATCACCACCGAAGACCGCGACGTGGCTGCCGGCTGCGCCAGCCCGCTGGACGGACGCATCCAGGAGCTGGAAGACCAATTGGCCGCCGTGCGCGCCGAAACGTCCTCGCTGCAACTGGTGAACCGCTACCTGCAGGGCGTGGCCGGCAACGCCGGCAGCGCGGCCGATGCCCCGCCGGCCGAGCGCCGCGCGCCGGCCGGTACCGCAGCGGCGGCCGTGAACCCCGCGCAGATCGGGGCGACGGCCGACGCTTTGCGCAAGACCTCGCTCGACGCCCTCACCCGTTCGCACGCGCTCAAGCGCCGGCAGGAGGCGCTGGAACTCGCCCTCAAGCCCCTGGTGGCCGAGCGCAACCGCAATGCGGGCGGCCCGCGCGCGCGCGCCGTGTCCGTCGCCGTCAACCTGGCGGCCGAGCGCGAGGGCGAACTGCGCCTGTCCTACCAGGTGCGCGGCCCCGGCTGGCAGCCCACCTACCGCGCCGTGCTGAACAGCGAGACCGGCGCCGTGGTGCTGGAGCGGCTGGCGCTCGTCGCGCAAAACAGCGGCGAGGACTGGACCGATGTGCGCCTGACCCTCTCCACGCAAGCCGCAACGCGCGCCACGCGCGGCCCTGCGCCCGGCAGCTGGACGGTGGACGTGGCCCCGCCGCCCCAGCCGGAGCCGCAAAGGGCCATGGCCATGGCCCGCATGCCCGCCCCCGCAGCACTGCCTGCGCCGGCCCCCATCGCCGAAGCGGCTGAAGCCGCTGATGCACCGAGCTTCGACGTGACCGCGTTCTCCGGCAACTACGCCATGCAATTCGCGGTACCGCAGCGCATCACCGTGCCCTCGAACGGCCAGCGCACCACGCTGGCGCTGGGCACGCACAACGCATCGGCCACCCTGCTCACCCGTGCCGTGCCGCTGCGCCAGGAAACGGCCTACCTCGTGGCCGAGATCGCGCCGCCACCCGGCGCCTGGCCGGCCGGGCCCGTGGGCCTGTACCGCGACGGCGCCTTCGTGGGCAACGACACGCTGGACTTCGCACAGGCCTCCACGGCCGGCGGCAAGGCCACCCTTTGGGTCGGGCAGGATGACCAGGTCATCGTGCAGGCCGAGCCCGAGCAGGAAAATACCGGCAGCGCCGGCTTCACGGGCGGCCGCACGGAGCGCCGCACCACCCGCGCCTACCGCCTGGAAAACCGCCACGCCCAGCCCGTCACGCTGCAGGTGCTGGACGTGGCCCCGGTCTCGCGCAATGAAAAGATCGAGGTCGAATCGCGCTACACGCCCGCGCCGCAGGAAACCGCGTGGAACCGCACGCCCGGCACCATCGCCTGGCAGCAGCCGCTGGCCGCAGGCGCCACGGCACGCTTCACGGCCACGCACACCGTGCGCTATCCGAAAGAGATCGAACTGCGGGAGCACCAATGAACGCCGCCCCCTTCGGCGCGGCCCCGCCCGTCAGCGCACCGCGCCGCGCCACGGCCGCGTTCATGCGGTCGCACCCCGCGCACTGGATCGCCCTCGGCTTCGGCGCGGGCCTGTCGCCCAAGGCGCCCGGCACCGTGGGCACGCTATGGGCGTGGCTCGCTTACCTGGTGCTGCAGCAGTGGCTCGCGCCTGTGCATTTCGGGGTGCTGATCCTGGCGGGCACGCTCGTCGGCTGGTGGGCCTGCACCACCACCGCCCGGCACCTGGGCGTGGCCGACCCGGGCAGCATCGTGTGGGATGAAGTCATCGCCTTCTGGATCGTGCTGTGGCTGGCCATGCCCATGGGTTTTTGGGGCCAGTGCGCGGCGTTCGCGCTGTTCCGCTTCTTCGACGCCGCCAAGCCCGGCCCCGTGGCCTGGGCCGACAGCCTGTTCAAGGGCTTCGGCTGGCGCGGCGGCTGGGGCATCGTTTTCGACGACCTGGTGGCCGCCTTTTGCACGCTGGTGGTAATCGCGCTCTGGAGGCACCTGTGGTGACGCCCGACATGGCATTCAACGGATCGCTATCAAAAACAGAGCAATCCTCCCTAGTGGTTATTGCGCTGGAGGCCGATTTGACTCATATCGCCCAAACACTGGTCGCACGCGGCTGGATGCTGGCCACCGCCGAAAGCTGCACCGGCGGGCTGATCGCCGGCGCCTGCACCGACCTCACCGGATCGAGCCGCTGGTTCGAGCGCGGCTTCGTCACCTACTCCAACGCGGCCAAGAGCGACCTGCTGGGTGTGCCCGCCGCGCTCATCGAAGCGCACGGCGCCGTGAGCGAGCCCGTGGCCCGCGCGATGGCCGAAGGCGCCGTGGCGCGCTCGCCGGCGCAGGTGAGCGTAGCGGTGACCGGCGTGGCCGGGCCGGGAGGCGGCAGCGTGGACAAGCCCGTGGGGACGGTGTGGTTCGGCTGGTCGGTGGAGGGCGTGGTGCGCAGCGAAGTAATGCGCTTCGATGGCGACCGGGCCGCCGTGCGCAGCGCCACGGTGAGGCATGCGCTGGCGCGGCTGGCCGATCTGCTCGGGTCAGGCCTTCGTACCGCCTGACTCGATGCTGGCGGCATCCCATCGCCGGCACTCAACGGCCTTCGCCAGCATGGCCAGCGTGATGGGAATCTTCTTTTGCCGGTCCCGATAGCGGCGGAAGGGCATCAGGAGCACGAGAAAGGGATTGAACCCTTCGTCGTGGAAATACCGCCCGAAATCGAAGCCGCTGGCATCCACGCCAAAGACGTCGAAGAACTTCTCCATGAACTCGGTGGCGTCGTCCCCTGTGATGCCCAGGTCATCCTCGATCGTGGTCGCTCCATGGAGATTTCGGTGCGGCAGAACACCCGATTCTTTTCGGGCGAACGCCTCTACTTCCGTCATTGAATGGTTAGCCATCAGAACATCCTGTCTTCTTCCTTAACCAGCGCGTTATAGGCACGTACTGATTCGGTGGAAATGCGATAGGCGTCATACGCCAGCATAAAAACCCCGATGACAGGAATAGTTCGCCCTACAAATGCGCCGATGTTCCTGACAAATAATATTTTCAGGCTGGCCATACTCTTCAAAGTAACCGTCGGCAATATCTGGTACTTCAATTTGAATGGCAGCGCCTTTCTTGCAACGACAGAAGCAATCGACGTCCCTCGGGTAGCCCCATTGAATTTTGTTCGAGTGGGGAGTAGCGGATAACCGGCAACCACTGCGCCCAATGCTGCGATGTCTTCGACACCAAAGTGTTTTGCTGCTGTATCGACAAACACTAAAAAGAAGAGCTCTTGTGGTTCCAGCTGCTCATGGATACCAAAGCTATAACGATTAACCATTCACTCTCCCATTGTTAGAGAGTTGATTTTAAAACAAGTTAATTACTAAATAGTTAATGCGTCGTATCAGCGTTTCTTAGAGACCGCTAGTTTTCCGTGCTCGGCCCCAGCCGGTCCACCAGCACCGCACTGGCTTCATTCAGCCCCACCACCTCCACCACCGCGCCGTGGTGGCGCAGCCGCTGCACCACCTTTTCCAGCGCGGCCACGGCGGTCACGTCCCAGAAATGCGCGCGGGAGACATCGATGCGCACCGGCCGGCCTTCGGCCGCGAGGATGTCGAACGCGTCGATGAAGGCATCGGCCGAGGCGAAGAACACCTGGCCCGACACGTACCAGGTGCGCAGGCCGGTGGCGGCATCGTCTTCGGCCCGCACGTCGAGCAAGCGCGCCACCTTGAAGGCGAAGAAGACGCCGCTCAGCACCACCCCCACCCCCACGCCCGCAGCCAGGTTGTGCGTGGCGAGCGTGACGGCCACGGTGGCCAGCATCACGGCGCTGGACATGCGGGGGTGGCGCACGACGGTGCCCAGCGATTTCCAGTCGAACGTCGAGGCGGACACCATCACCATGATGGCCACCAGCGCGATCACCGGCACGCGCGAGACCCAGTCTTTCAGCGCCACCATCAGGATGAGCAGAAACACGCCGGCAAACAGCGTGGACAGGCGCCCGCGCCCGCCGTACTTCACATTGCCCACGGCCTGGCCGATCATTCCGCAGCCGGCGATGCCGCCGAAGCAGCTGGCCGCGAGGTTGGCCAGGCCCAGGCCCGCGCATTCGCGGTTCTTGTCGCTGGGCGTGTCGGTCATCTCGTCCACCACCGCGGCGGTGAGCACGGATTCGAGCAGCCCCACCATCGCGATCGCCAGCGCCGGCAGCGCGATGATGCGCAGCGTGTCCAGCGACACGGGCACTTCGGGCAGGCCGAACATCGGCAGCGCATCGGGCAGCCGGCCCAGGTCGGCCACGGTGGGCAGGGGCAACCCCATGCCGGAGGCGACGAGCGTGAGCGCCACCACGCAGATCAGCGGCGATGGAATGGCGGAGAGTGCGCGCACCCGCAGCCGCTGGCCCAGCCACGGCAGCCCGTAGATGATCGCCAGCCCCAGCGCCAGCATGGCCCAGGTCGCCGCGCTGGCGCTGCGCAGGTGCGGCAATTGCGCCGAGAAGATGAGCACGGCCAGGGCGTTGACGAAGCCCGTGCGCACCGAGCTGGAGACGAAGCGCACCAGCACGCCCATGCGCAGCAGCCCGAATGCCACCTGCACCGCGCCCGCCAGCAGGCCCGCGGCCAGCAGGTAGCCCAGCCCGTGCGATTGAACCAGCGGCGCCGCCACCAGCGCCACCGAGCCCGCCGCGGCCGACACCATGGCCGGGCGCCCGCCCGCGAAGGCGATCACGATGCTGATGACGAACGAGGCGAACAGCCCCACCGACGGATCGACCCCTGCCACGAACGCGAACGCGATCACCTCGGGAATCAGCGCGAACGTGGCCACGGCACCAGCGAGCAGTTCGCGCGGAATGCTGGGCGCCCATTCGGCACACAGGCGGGCCAGGAAAGCAGGGGTCATGAACGGAAACGCGCGCCGGAGCGCGCGTGGTGAAAACGTGGAAAGGTGAAAACGCGGAAAAAGGCAGAAGGGGCCGGTCAGGCGCTGTCAGCGCAAGCGCAGCGCGTCCGGGCCGGCATCCCTCAAGCGCCGCAGCACTTCTTGTACTTCTTGCCGCTGCCGCAGCTGCACGGGTCGTTGCGGCCCGGCGTGTCGGCGCGGCGCACGGCTTCCACGCGCGGGCCGATGCTCTTCCACAGCTGGCGCAGGTCGTACACGGCCCAGACGGCTTCGCTGAACGATTCCAGGCGGCTTTCGCTCACGCTGGCGGGGCCGTCTTCGGCGTAGAGGTTGTGCTCGGGCTTGCCGGTGTCGTCTTCGGTCAGCACCACGATGTTTTCCAGCGCGCCGTCGAGCCACTGCGCGGCGTCCTTGTCGCGCGGGGCAGCCCATTCTTCCGGCCAGTTCTCCACGGCGAACATGAAGCCGAGCGCCCACACCTGGCCGAACGAGGGAATGTCCTGCCCCGCCATCTCGGCGCGCTCTTCCTCGGGCAGGCAGGCGACGGCGCCACGCATGTCCATCACCTCGGGCTGAAAGGCCCGGTCGTCTTCCAGCGACTCCACCTCGGTGGCGAGCTGGCGGCTGACTTCGTCGAACCGCAGCGTCCACAGCTCCATGAAACGCGCCTGCTGGGCTTCGTCCTTGAAGGCCGGCAGCAGCGGCAGCGGGGCGCCCGCGCCTTCGGTCACGTCGATGGGGCCGCCGTCGTCCAGCAGCATGGGCAGGTACTCGGCCGCGGGAATGGCACGGCGCGTGCACGCCAGGGCGGTCAGGAAACCGTCGCAGAACTCCCATTGGGGGATTTCTTCGGCGCGCGAACGCAGGTCGTCGAGCAGGGTGTCCAGCTCGTCGAGCATGTCGTTGTCGAGGGCGGGATCGATGCCGGCGGATTCGGCGGCGGTGTCGGGGGAGGAATCGGTCATGCGGGCGGCTCCAAGGGCGCGGCGGGGGAGAGAAAAAGGCTTCGTTATGATGCCGCAGCCCGCGCAAGGCCGCGAACCGGGGCTGGCGCAGGCATGGCGCTGGGCAGGGTTCCCGCCAGGCCACGGCCCGGCCGCAGGCGGCGATTTTATCCGCCCGGCCCTGACGGCCTTTCCAAGCGTTCCAAGGCCTTTCGTGCCGCCCTTGCAGGCTCCGCCTCACCGACCGCCCATCGCCCATCGCCCTATCCATCGACATGCTGCCCCACGCCGACCCTTCGCCCCCTGCCGCGACCCTGACCGACCCAGCGGCGTTCCTGCGCGAGCACGCAGCCACCCAGGGGCCCAATGTGCAGAGCTACCGCCTGCCTGGCGCGCAATGGTGGCTCAAGCGCGCGGGCGCCAGCCACGGCCCGGGGCGCTACCGTGCCATGGCCGTGCTGGCACGGCTGCTGGGCCTGGCAGTGCTGCGCCCGGTTCCCACGCCGGGCGGGCCGGCCGCCATTGCCATCGAAGTGGAGCGCCTGCGCGACTTCGCCGCACGCGGCCTTCGCGCGCCCGAAGTGCTGGCGGTGCAGCAAGACGCCTTTTTGATGCGTCACCTAGGCCGCCCCGATGAAGAAACCCATTCGCTGGGCAACGAGATCGACCACGCCGTGGCCGAAGGCCCCGAGGCCGTGCTGGCCCTGTGGCGCCAGGGGCTCGATGCCATCGCGCAGGTGCACGCCAGCGGCACCTGCCTGAGCCAGGCCTTCGCACGCAACCTGGTGCGCTGCCCCGACGGCGTGGTGGGCTATGTCGATTTCGAGGACGACCCGGCCACCGCGCTGCCGCTGCCCGTGTGCCATGCGCGCGACGCGCTGTGCTACGTGCAGTCCACCGCGCTGTACCTGCGCCAGGCCGGCGCGCTGGAGTCGGCCCGCACGCTGTGGGCTGCGTGGCTCTCGGCGCGGGGCCCCGAGGCGCGGGCGGTGCTGGCCACCACGGTGCGCCGCCTGGCCTGGCTGCGCCACCTGCCGCAAAGCCGGCGCCTGGGCCGCGACCTGCAGCGCGTGCGCGCCGCCTACGACCTGCTGGCGCCCTGAGCCGCCGCCGCGCCGAGGCGCAGGGCGCACTCGGCGCTTTTCCTATTCACTCCTCGCTGGTCCACTCCACCTGCACGCCCAGGCTGCGCAGGTTTTCCACGAAGCGCGGGTGCGCACGGCGGATGGGCGTGGCGTTGCGGATCTCGGACCGTCCGTCGATGCTGGCCGCCACCATGAAGAGCGCGATGGCAACGCGGATGATGTAGGGGCTCTCCACCACGGCGGGCGTGAGCGCGTTGCCGCCGAAGGTCACGATGCGGTGCGGGTCCGACGAGAACACGTGGGCGCCGAACTTCGACAGCTCCCCCGTCCAGCCCAGCGCGCCGTCGTACACCTTGTTCCAGAACATGGCGTTGCCCTGCGCCCGCACGCCCAGGGCGATGAAGATGGGCAGCAGGTCCACCGGAAAGTAGGGCCAGGGCGCGGCCTCCACCTTCGTCAGCACGTTGCTGGTGAAGGGCGTCTGCACGGTGAGCGGCCCGTCGCGGTGCGCGCGCGACCAGCCGTCGGCGTGCTCGATGCGCACGCCGAACTTGGCGAAGGTGCGGTCGATCAGCGGAAAGTTCTCAGGCGCGCTGTTGCGCACCACCACGTCGCCGCCGGTGATCGCGCCCAGGGCGAGAAAGGTGGTGATCTCGTGGAAGTCTTCGTCGAAGCGGAACTCGCCGCCGCCCAGCTCGGAGCCGCCGTGCACGGTGAGGCGCGAGGTGCCGATGCCGTCGATCCGAACCCCCAGCATGGCCATGAAGCGGCAGAACTCCTGCACATGCGGCTCCGACGCTGCATTGTTCAGCGTGGACACGCCCCGGGCCGAGGCCGCGCACAGCACGAAGTTCTCGGTGGTGGTGACCGAGGCGTAGTCCAGCCAGTGGTGCGTGGCGTTCAACGGCCCGGCGCAGCGCACGAGCAGCGAGCCCTGCGCGCGCTCCACCATGCCGCCGAAGCTGCGGAACACCTCCACGTGCGGATCGATCTCGCGCACGCCGAGCGTGCAGCCCTTCACGTTGTCTTCGAGCCGCGCCACACCGAAGCGCGCCAGCAGCGGCGGCACGAGCATGATCGACGAGCGCATCTCTTCGGGCAGGCGGTGGGCCGCGGCGTCGAACGCGGTGTCGCGGTGGTGCAGGTCCAGCGTGCCGCTGGCGTGGTCCATGCGCACATCGCTGCCCAGCGTGCGGAAGATGTCCAGAATCTTGCGCACGTCGGTAATGTCGGGCACGCCGTGCAGCCGCAGCGGCGCCTTGGTGAGCAGCGTGGCGCACAGCACCGGCAGCACGGCGTTCTTGTTGGCGGAAGGCGTGATGCGGCCACGCAGCGGTGTGCCTCCGTGCACGATGAGATTGGACATGGCGGGAATGCGGGGGACGCCCGAAAAGAAAACAGCCGGCACTGTATACCTGCGGCGGCGCCGATGGGCCACCCATGTGCCGTCGATGTGCCGTTTCTTGTGCCCAAATGCGCCCGCCCTTTGCTCCTATCCGATCGCCGCCCTCGCGGGTCGCGGGCGATTCCTTAGCCGGGCGTGGGCCGTGTCCGACAGGCCGGCCTGCTCAAGCGCACTATCTTCCGCTCCAGCGCTCCCGCCTTTCCTTTTTGTCCACTGAATGTCTTCCTCCGCTTCTGCTGCCGATCCTTCCACGGTAGCCACCCCGGCCCCCGCCAACCAGGCCTCCCGGCGCGCTCCCACTTTTTCCATTGCCGCGTGGAAGCAATTCATGAGCGTGGCCAAGCCGTATTGGCAGGGCGACAAGAAGGTCGCGGCCTGGTCGCTGCTGGGCCTGCTCGTGCTGCTGATGCTGTGCGAGACGCAACTGGCCGTGATGCTGATCGACCGCACCGGCGAAATGACTTCGGCGCTGGCTGCCAAGGACCGCGACCGCTTCTGGGACGCCGTGCGCACCTGCCTCATGGTGCTCGCCTTCGCAGTGCCGGTGTACGCCTTCTACTACTACATGCGCGATGCGTTTTCCAACCACTGGCGGCGCTGGCTCACGCACCGCTTCCTGGACGGCTACCTGGGCGGACGGCGCTACTACGAGCTGAACACGCAGGGCGGCATCGACAACCCCGACCAGCGCATCAGCGAAGACATCAACACCTTCACCGGCCGCTCCACGCACTTCTTGCTGATCTTCGTCGGCGCGGGCATGCAGCTGGTGGCGTTCAGCACGGTGCTGTGGTCCATCTCCAGGGTGCTCGTGGGCTTTCTGGCGGTGTATGCGCTGGTGGGCACGGTGGTGGCGCTGTACGTGTTCGGCGCGCCGCTGATCCGCCTGAACTTCTGGCAACTGCGGCGCGAGGCGGACTTCCGGTTCGGGCTGATGCGGCTGCGCGAGAACGCCGAATCGATCGCGTTCTACCGCGGCGAATCGCAAGAACGCGCGCAGCTGGACCATAGCTTCCAGGCCGTCTTCAACAACTACGCGCGGCTCATCAAGCGCCAGCGTTCGCTCAACCTGTTCCAGCGCGCCTTCAGCCAGCTCACGGTGGTGATTCCCGCCATCATCCTGGCCGACGCGGTGCTGTCGGGCGACATGGAAGTGGGCCGCGCCATCCAGGCCGCGGGGGCGTTCGCGGCGGTCCTGGCCGCCGTCTCGCTGATCGTGGACAACTTCGAGAGCCTGAGCCGGTTCGTGGCCGGCATCGGCCGGCTGGACACGCTGGCACAGGCCCTGCTGGGCGCGCCCGCGCGGCGTGACGAACCCGCCGAGCCCGAGGCCGTGTCCGCCGCGCGCAAGCTGCGCCGCCAGCAGCGGCGCGAACAATGGCGCCAGCGGGTCCAGCGAGGCCGGGCCGGAGCCGTGGCATCCACCGCATCGCCTGCATCGCCATCAGCAGCACCGGCGGCATCGGCGCCGTCAGCCCCTGGCCCGGACACCTCCCGCGAAATCAAGGCACAGCAAGGCGAGCGCCTGGCGATCGATGCGCTCACGCTGTACACGCCGCAGTTCGGCCGCCTGCTGGTGAAAGACCTGACGCTGGAGCTGCAGCCGGGCGACGCGCTGCTCATCACCGGCGCGAGCGGTTGCGGCAAGAGTTCGCTGTTGCGCGCCATCGCCGGCCTGTGGCGCACGGGCGATGGCGTGGTGCACCACCCGCCAATGGACGAGGTCTTCTTCCTGCCCCAACGCCCGTACATGCAGCCCGGCACGCTGCGCAGCCAGATGATCTATCCGGCCAGCAGCACCACGCTGGACGACGCGCAATTGCTTGAAATCCTGAACGACGTGCACCTGCCCGAACTGGCCGAGCGCGTGGGCGGGCTGGACGCCACGCGCGACTGGGAAAAGCAGTTGTCCGTCGGCGAGCAGCAGCGCCTGGCCTTCGCCCGCGTGCTGGTGCGCCAGCCGCGCACCGTGATCCTGGACGAAGCCACCAGCGCGCTGGACGGCGCCAACGAGGCCGCGCTGTACGAGCGGCTGCGCGCGAGCGGAGCATCGATCATCAGCATCGCCCACCGGCCCGCGGTGCTGGCGCACCACACGCACGTGCTCAAGCTGCTGGGCGAAGGCCGCTGGGAACTGCTGCCGGCGGAGGGCTTTCAGTTCGAGGCGTGAGTGCGAAACGACACTGCAGATGTGTAAACGCGCCGCTGAACTTGAAATCTTCTGGTGCTTCAGGCATGGACGCAGCGATCCAGAAACCGTGCATCGGAGTCCGGCACCAAAGACTTGATGGCCGCGAACGGCACGATGAACGTGCGGCAAGCGAGGGCAGCCGGAGGGTCACAGCGACCGCTTTCGAGAATTCTGAAGGACCGCTTCCCGCCGCTCGCGTGGAGGTCGTGTCATCGGGGGTTCTTGATGCTCAGCAGAAACTTCAGCCCATGCGTGAATCCGCGCGGTGCCACGCTCAGGTGGTCTTCGTCGTTGAGCACATCCAACCGCAGCTGCAGCGACGGATAGCCCCGCGAGCGCAGCGTTCGCGTCATCTCCTGCGCATCCGACACCATGTCGTAGTTTTGTCCATAACGCCGCTGCTCGTATTCGCCGACGTACATGTAGACCTGCGCAGGCAAGTCCTTGTGCGTGGCGGCGAAGGTTTTTTCCTGAACCCGCATGGCGTGCTCGCCATACCAATAGGACGGGCTGCCCAGGATGTAGCCGGAGAACATTTCGGGCGCGGTCAGCAGGATCTGCGCACCGAGCAGACCGCCGTAAGAGTGGCCGAGGAACAGGCGCCGGCGTTCGTCGGTGCGATAACGTTGCGCCACGAACGGCAGCACCTGGTCGCGAAGGTAGGCGATGTATGCGTCCGCCTTGCCATGCGTTGCATTCGGCGCTGTGTCCGCTCCCGCTTCAGGCGTCGGGGTGTAGTCGCGCCGTCGGCTGGGCATGGGCTCATCCCCGATCGCGTAGGAAAGGCCGACCAGCACGAACTCGTCGATGGCCCGCCCTTCGCCGTTCAAGCGCCGCGCGATCTGCTGGAGCAGAGGAAAGGAGTAATCGGCGTCGGTGACGTAGAGCACGGGATAGCGGCGGCCGGGGTCGTCGGCATAAGAACGCGGCAGCGCGACGAACACTTGGTAGTCGCGGCCCGCAACCGGGTCGGGCACGTTCCAGACCTGGCTGTTCGCGATTTCGTAAGGCTTTCCCTCGCCGCGTTGCGCGCCCGCAATGGAAGCGATTGCGGGCGCAACTGGGGCTTGTTTCGCCACGTGTGGCACGGACGTCGGCGCCGGTGCCTGCGACCTGTCGGCACAGGCGATTAGAAGCAATGCAAGCAATCCCACCGACAACGACTTGCTCAATCTCGATCTCCTGGCCGCATTGGCTTGATGGTTCCAACGCAGGGACAGGGCCGGGATGATGCCATCCCGAAACGCTGCTCCGCTGCCGTCGATAGAAATGTGCGTGGCGCACGGACAAGCGCTGCGATGCGTAGCAAGGACTTGCGAAACTGGGTGAGGATAAAGATCGGCCGGCCGAGCGCGCGGCTGGCCAGGGCCCGGTTCAGGCGGCGCACTCCGCAGGCTCCAGCACCAGCGCGGTCGCCACGTGCGCCTGCTGCGCCAGCAGCCGCTTTCGCATGCAGATGACGGCCTTGTCCTTGGACAGCAGGATGGCGCGGTGCGCCACCGCCAGGTCGATGAACTTCTGGTCGTCGGCGTCTTTGCACACCGACGCCACGCGCGGTGCCTCGGGCACCTGGCGCGAGCGGGCGTCGAACGCCGCCAGCACCGCGGCCGCATCCAGGCCGTAGAACGCCAGGCGCGGCACGATCTGCGGGTAGGCCAGCACGCGCTCCAGCTCGTCGCGCATGGCCTGCGTGGCCACCCACTGCAGCCGCCCCTGGGCGAGCAGATCGCGCAGCGGCGCTACGGCGGGGTCGGCGAACACCAGCAGGTCGAGCACGATGTTGGTGTCCACCACCACCGCGCGCGCAACCTCGCCGCCGTCCGCCTGCGCCGGCAGGCGCAGCTCAACCCGCATCGGGCGGGCTTTCGGCAGACCGGGGCGGGCGCTCGCGCGCCGAGCCGCGCACCATGTCGAAGCGGAACAGGCGGCATTCGATGGGGCCGTTCCACATCGGCACGCGGCGCGACTCTTTCAGGCGCATCTTGCCGGGCAGCTTGAGGTCGGGCGTAAGCATCCAGCCCTGCCAGCCGGAGAAGTTCTTTTTCCAGTGCGTGGCGAGCTGGCTGAAGAACTCGCCGCCGTCCTCGGTCTGTGCCGTTTCGCGGCCCGCGCGCTCCACATGGCCGGCCCGTTCGGACGCACTGCGCCCGGCCGTTCCGGCGGCGGCGATGCGCTCGCCGTAAGGCGGGTTCAGCAGCATCACGCCGGGCTGCTCGGTGGGCGGCATGCGCTGCAGCGCGTCGCCACCACGCAGCTCGATGGCCTCGGCCACGCCGGCGCGCTCGGCATTGCGCTGCGCGAAGTCCACCATGCGGTGCGACACGTCCGAGCCATAGATGCCCACCGACGCCGGTTGAATGGCGCGCTCCGCTTCGTTTTTGATGGCAGACCACACATGGGCCTGGAACGGCAGCAGTTTTTCAAACGCGAACCGCCGCTGCATGCCGGCCGGGATGTTGCAGGCCATCTGCGCGGCCTCGATCAGCACGGTGCCGCTGCCACAGCACGGGTCGTACAGCGGCACGTCGCCCTGCGGGTCCCAGCCGGTGGCCGCGATCATGGCGGCGGCCAGCGTTTCCTTGAGCGGCGCATCGCCCTTGTCCTCGCGCCAGCCGCGCTTGAACAGCGGCTCACCCGAGGTGTCGATGTACACCGTGGCCTCTTCGGTGGTCAGGTGCAGGTGGATGCGCACGTCGGGCCACTGGGTGTCCACGTCGGGCCGCACGCCGGTCTTGGCGCGGAAGCGGTCGGCCACCGCATCCTTCACGCGCAGCGCGGCGAAGTTGAGGCTGGTGAGCGGGCTGTGCTGGGCCGTGACGTCGATCTTGAAGCTCTGGCGCGGGGTGAACCAGATCTCCCAGGCCACCTCGCTTGCGGCGGCGTACAGATCGTTTTCGGAGCGGTAGGGCCGGTGGCCCAGTTGCACCAGCACGCGTTGCGAAAGCCGGCTGTGCAGGTTGAGCAGCAGTGCATCGCGCCAGGACGCCCGCAGCAGAACGCCGCCCCGGCCGGTGAGCAGGTCCTGGCCGGTCAGGCCGGTGATGCGGTGCACCTCGTCGGCCAGGTAGCCCTCGACGCCGGCGGCGCAGGGCAGAAAAAGTTGCAGTTGATTCATAGACGGCCCCGAGGATACGCGCTGGCGGCCGCCGGGCGCGCAGGCCCCGATCCCCAAACGCCCGCCATGGCGCCACAGAGATATCAGGGTTTCCACCTAGCAGAACCTCTGACTTGGTTTTTGCGCTGGGTCAACCGATCGTCAGAATGAAACCTTGTGTGTATCCAATTGCAAAGGTACCCCATGTTCAAAAGCCTGCGTGCGCGCCTCATCGGCATCTGCGTCGCCATCACCGTGCTGTCGCTTCTCGCCCTGGCGCTGGTCACTTTCTTCGTGGTGCGCAAAGACACGCTGGCGCAACTGGATGAGCGCGTGGGGGGCCTGACCCGCGTCCACGCGGGGGAAGTGGCGGAGTGGGTGCGCGAAAAGCAGCGCATCACGTCCGCCCTCAAGGTCGCCACCGAGCAGCCGGACCCGCTGCCCATGCTGCGGGCGATCAAGCAGGCCGGGGCCTTCGATCTGGTGTATTTCACCTATGCCGACAAGCGCCACATGGCGCTGACCAAGGTGCCAGACGGGTACGACGGCACCTCGCGCCCCTGGTACAAGCAGGCGGCGCAGGCGGGCGGCCCCGTCATCACGCCGGCCTACGTGGGGGCGAGCAGCGGCAAGCTGACCATCACCTTCGCCGAGCCCGCAGGCCCGGCCGGCCAGCCCACCGCCGTGGTCGCCACCGACATCTACCTGGATTCGGTGACCGCCAAGGTCAACGCCATCCACCCCATCGGCAAGAGCTTCGCCTTCCTGATGGACGGCGAAGGCAAGATCCTCGCGTATGCCAAGCCGGGGATGGCGCTCAAGCCCGTGTCCGACATCGCAGGGGCGCTGGACGCCGCGCTGGTCAAGCGCCTGGCCGAGCGCAGCGAACGCATGGATGTGCAAATCGAGGGCGCCGACCAGATGCTCTACGCCGCCAAGGTCGAGGGCACGCCCTGGACGCTGGCCATCGCCATCGACCGCGCCGAGGCCACGCAATCGGTCAGTGCGCTGCTGAAGGTGGCAGTGGTCATCACCCTGCTGAGCGTGCTGGCGGCCGTGGCCCTCGTCACCGTGGCGGTAAGCCACCAGCTGCGCCGCCTGGGCGTGGTGCGCGATGCGCTGGAAGACATCGCTTCGGGCGATGGCGACCTGACGCGCCGCCTCTCCACCCACGGCAGCGACGAGCTCACCCAGATCGCGAGCGCCTTCAACCACTTCGTGGACAAGATCGCGGCGGTGCTGGTGCAGATCCGGGCGTCATCGGAATCCGTGCGCCTGGCCACCAGCGAAATCGCCAGCGGCAACCAGGACCTGTCGTCGCGCACCGAACAGCAGGCCAGCTCGCTGGAGGAAACGGCCGCCGCCATGGAGCAGCTCACCGCCACCGTGCAGCAGAACGCCGAGAACGCGCGCCAGGCCAACACCCTGGCCTCCGGCGCGTCGGAGATCGCCACGCACGGCGGCACCGTGGTGGGCCAGGTCGTGAAGACCATGGGCGGCATCGACGCCTCGGCCCGCAAGATCGTGGACATCATCGGCGTGATCGACGGCATCGCCTTCCAGACCAACATCCTGGCGCTGAACGCTGCGGTGGAAGCCGCCCGCGCGGGCGAGCAAGGCCGGGGCTTCGCCGTCGTGGCGAGCGAGGTGCGCACGCTGGCCCAGCGCAGCGCCACGGCCGCCAAGGAGATCAAGGCGCTGATCGACGATTCGGTCACCCAGGTGGACGCCGGCAGCAAGCTCGTGCAGGACGCCGGCGCCACCATGGAAAAGGTGGTGGACAGCGTGCGCCGCGTGACGGCCATCGTCGCCGAGATCAGCAATGCCAGCCAGGAACAGAGCACCGGCATCGCCGAGATCGGCAGCGCCGTGAGCCAGATGGACCAGTCCACCCAGCAGAACGCCGCGCTGGTGGAGGAAGCCACCGCCGCCGCGCAGTCGCTGCAGCAGCAGGCCGCGCAACTGGCCGACGCGGTGGCCGGCTTCAAGCTGGACATGCACGGGGCTGCGGCTCCGTCGCACGGCGGCGGTGGATCGATGCGGTCGCTGGCATCGCGCTGAAGCCGCGGCGGGCCACTGGCCCTGCCAGCGGAGGATTCAAGCCAAATCGGACTCCAGCGCAATATTCTCTAGGGTGGTTAGCTATCAATTCAGGAGCAACGGTGTCCACACCCCGCCCCCCCGTCGATCCGCCGGTCACAGGCTGGGCTCCCGCCACGGCCTCCACGGCGTGGCGCCGGGCAGCGGCGGCCGTTCTGGCGCTCGCGTTGGCGCTGCCTGGCGCGGCAGTCCTGACCCTGGTGCTGTGGCCGCTGTGGTCGTGGTTCGAAGCCCGTACCGGAATCGAGAGCCTGGGGCATTCGGGCCCCGCGGGCTGGTGCTTCGTAGCCACCTACCTCGCGATGGCGGGATTGGCCCTGGCCTGGGTGCTGCGGCCAAGGCGGGCGGTGAAGAGCGGTGAGGCGTCGCGCTTCGAATAACGGTCGCCGCTGAGCACAGCGCGCTTTTCCGACACCCAGGCAGCCTTTTTCCGCCGCCCCGCGCACCATGCCTGCTGCCATGATGGCGCGATGAACCAAGACCGCCCGACCCCGCCGCCCCTACCCCCGAAGTCCGCAGCGCCGGGTCGCAACGCCCGCGCCCCGCTCTCGCCACGCACCTGGCTGGCCCTGGCCGGCTGGCTGGCGCTGGCGTTCGTGGCCGCCGCGGTGGGCAGCGTCGCGTCGGTACAGGCGCCGCAGTTCTACGGGCAGCTGACCCAGCCGGCGTGGGCACCGCCGGCCTGGCTGTTCGGCCCGGTGTGGAGCACGCTGTACGCCATGATGGGCATCGCCGCCTGGCACGTCTGGCGCGAGCCGGAGGGGCCCGTGCGGCAGCGCGGGCTGGTGCTGTTTTGCGTGCAACTGGCGCTGAATGCGCTGTGGAGCTGGCTGTTCTTTCAATGGCACCTGGGCGCCTGGGCCCTGGCCGACATCGCCCTGCTGTGGGCCTGCGTGGCCGCAACGCTGGCGGCGTTCTGGCGCCTGCGGCCGCTGGCGGGCGCGCTGCTGGTGCCCTACCTGGCGTGGATCACGTTCGCGGCGGCGTTGAACTTCACCATCTGGCGGCTGAACCCGCAACTGCTGGGCTGATCGCCAGCCGCCAGCCGCTACCGGCACCGCGGCGTTGCCGGGCGACGGGCCGGCCCTGCCGCTACAGCGCCTTGCGCAGGTTGGCCGGCGCGATCTTGAGCGCCTCGCGGTACTTGGCGACGGTGCGGCGGGCGCACTCGATGCCCTGCTCTTTCAGCATCTCGGCGATCTGGCTGTCCGACAACGGCTTGGCCGCGCTTTCGGCCGAGACGAACTGCTTGATGAGCGCGCGCACCGCCGTGCTGGAGGCGTTGCCGCCCGTCTCCGTCCCGAGGCCCGAGCCGAAGAAATACTTGAGCTCGTACGTGCCCTGCGGCGTCGCCATGTACTTGGCCGTGGTCACGCGGCTGATGGTGGATTCGTGCAGGCCCAGTTCGTCGGCGATGTCGCGCAGCACCAGCGGCCGCATGGCCAGCTCGCCGTGCACGAAGAAGTTCTTCTGCCGGTCCACGATGGCCCGCGACACCCGCAGGATGGTGTCGAAGCGCTGCTGGATGTTCTTGATGAACCAGCGCGCCTCCTGCAGCCGCTGCTGCAGCCCCTGGTGGCCTTCGCCGCCGCGGTTGCCGCGCAGCGCGCCGGCGTAGATGTCGTGCACGCGCAGGCGGGGCATCACGTCCGGGTTGAGCTGCACGCTGAAATTCTGCTGCGTGCCGCGCCCGATCTTCTTCACGATCACGTCGGGCACGATGATGTTGCGCTCCACCTCCACGAAGGCACGGCCGGGCCGGGGCTCCAGCCGCGCGATGAGCGCCATGGCCAGGCGGGTGCGCTCTTCGCCGCCGCCACAGGCCTGCGCCAGGCGCCGCACGTCGCGCCGTGCGAGCATTTCAAGCGGCTGCTGGCAGATGCGCAGCGCGGTCTGCACGACGTCGGGATCGCCCTCGCCGTCCTCGCGCAGCGCCTTGAGCTGCAGCGTCAGGCATTCGGCCAGGCCCCGCGCGCCCACGCCGACCGGGTCCAGGCTCTGCAGCAGGCCCAGCGCCACGGTGAAGCGGTGCACGAGTTCTTCGACCTGCTCGGTGTCTTCCTCGCCGGCCAGGCTCACGGCCAGCGACTGAAGCGATTCGTCCAGGTAGCCGTCGTCGTTGAGCGATTCGATGAGAAAGCGCAGCGCGGCGGTATCGACCTCGGACAGGCGCAGGCCCAGCGCCTGCCGGTGCAGGTGGGCGGTGAGCGACTCGTGGCTGCGCGCCAGTTCGGTGGCGTCGGCCTCGTCGCCCTCGCCGGCCGTGCGCGTGCGTGCCGGGGCGTCGCCGCCCCACTCGCCGTCGTCGGGCGTCATCTCGACGGTGCCATCGCCCTCCCAGTCGGGCGTATCAGGCGTGTCCGGAGCGTCGGAGCTGCCGGGCGCCTCGGCAGTGCTGGCGGAATCGCCCTCCGAAGAGGCCGCCACCGGCGTATTCGCTTCGCCAGGCGCTCCTGAATAGATAGCATCTTCCGTGTGGCGATCGTCCTCGCTCACCGGCGCATCGGCCTGCGGCAGGCCGAACTCTTCGCGCGCGGCTTCCTCGGCGGTGCGCTCCAGGAAGGGGTTTTCGTCGAGCATCTGCTCGACTTCCTGCGAAAGCTCCAGCGTGGACAACTGCAGCAGCCGGATGGACTGTTGCAACTGCGGCGTGAGTGCCAGATGCTGCGAGACGCGCAGCGACAACCCAGGCTTCATCACGCGAGTGCCGCCGGACCGCCCCAAGGCGCAAGGGCTCCCTGAGGGAGCAGCGCAATACACGCAGTGACAAGCATGGGGGCCATGCTCACATCCTGAAGTGCTCGCCGAGGTACACGCGCCGCACCTCGGCGTTGTCCACGATCTCGGAGGGCGTGCCTCGCGCCAGAACGCGTCCATCGCTGATGATGAACGCGTGGTCGCAGATGCCCAGCGTCTCGCGCACGTTGTGGTCGGTGATGAGCACGCCGATGCCGCGCGCCTTGAGAAAACCGATGATGCGCTGGATCTCGATCACGGCGATGGGGTCGATGCCGGCAAAGGGTTCATCCAGCAGGATGAACCGCGGCTGCGTGGCCAGGGCCCGCGCGATCTCCACGCGGCGGCGCTCGCCGCCGGACAGGGCCAGCGCGGGCGATGCCCGAAGGTGCTCCACGCGCAACTCTTGCAGCAGCGCGGTGAGGCGCGCCTCGATCTCGTCGCGGGTGAGCGCCTTGTCGTTCTCGTCGCGCTGCAGCTCCAGCACGGCGCGCACGTTTTCCTCGACGGTGAGCTTGCGGAAGATCGACGCTTCCTGCGGCAGGTACGACAGCCCCAGCCGCGAGCGGCGGTGGATGGGCATGTCGGCCACCGAATGGCCGTCGATGCGGATGTCGCCGCCGTCGCTGCGCACCAGGCCCACGATCATGTAGAACGACGTGGTCTTGCCCGCGCCGTTGGGGCCGAGCAGTCCGACGACCTCGCCCTTTTGCACGACCATCGACACGTCCTTGACGACCTTGCGGCTGCCGTAGGACTTTTCGAGGTGCTCGACCTCCAGGCGGCTGACCGGGCCGGACTCCGCCGGGGCTGCGGTGGTGGGAATGGCCGATTCCATCACTTGGCGCCGCTGCCCAGTTCGCCGCTGGGCCGAAGCGCCGGGGCGGGAGAGGTGGGTGCGGGGGCGGGCTTGCCGGGCGTTTCCTTGGGCGACAGCACGGCGCGCACGCGGCCGCCCGGGGTGGCCGCGGTGTTGCTGCCGCCAGGGGCCGCCTTCTGGCCGTCGACGGTGAAGACGTCGGTCAGGTTGTTGTAGATGATGAGGGCGCCGGCCATCTCGTCGGTCAGCGTGGTTTCGCGGTAGCGGCGCAGTTCGGAACGGCGGATCATGCGCACGAGGTCGGCGCGGCCGTCGTACTCGATGACCTCGCCCTCGCCCTCGACGAACTCGTCGGGCATGCCGGGCGCGGTGTCGCGCTTTTGCCGGAAGAAGGCCCGCTTGCCGGACTCGGCCGTCATGGTGCCGTACTGGAAGCCGTCGGGGTCCTGCCGAACGTCCAGCCGCGCACCGCGCAGCACGATGGTGCCCTTGGTGACCACCACGCGCCCGGTGAACACGCTGGTTTGCTTGAGCTCATCGTGGCGCAGTGCGTCGGCCTCAATGTTCATGGGTTTGTTGCGGTCAGCCTTTTCGGCGCGGGCGCCCCCCATGGCGAAAGCCAGGGCGACAAGCAGGAGGATCGGTAGGAGGCGTTTTCTCATAGGGCACGAATCTTGCAAAGATTGTAGCCACCCCTTGGCGCGATCCGGGAGCGGCAAAGAAAAAGCCCGCAAAAGCGGGCTTTCGGCCAAACGGAAACCGCTGGGCTCAACCGCCCTTGGCGGCCGTGGTGGCGAGGTATTCGACCACTTGCAGCACGCCTTGCATGTTGCCGGCCATGGTGCCGTCGGTGTAGTAGCGGCCGGCCACGCCCATCGAGGGCACGCCTTCCACGCCGTAGGCTTCCTGCAGCTGGGCGGCCTTGCGCAGCTGGTTGGACGCCGAGAACGAGTTGTAGGCTTCCTTGAACTTGGCCACGTCCACGCCCTGCTTGCCGATCCATTCGAAGATCAGGTCGTCCTTGTTGAGGGCCTGCTTTTCCACGTGCACGGCACGGAAGACCTTGGCGTGCAGATCGCCCACCTTGCCCATGCTTTCCAGCGCGAAGTACAGCTTTTGCTGCGGAACGAAGCTGGAGTTGAAGGCCACGGGCATGCGGCGGATCGCCAGGTCCTTGGGCGCGGACTTGATCCAGGCGTCCAGCGTGGGCTCGAACGCGTTGCAGTGCGGGCAGCTGTACCAGAAGAACTCGATGACCTCGATCTTGCCGGCCGGCACGTCGCTGGCCACAGGCTTGGCGAGCTTGACGTAGTCCTTGCCTTCCTTGAATTGGCGGGCCTGGGCCATGGCGGGCGTGGCCAGGGGCAGCGTCAGGGCGGAGGCGGCCACAGCGGTGGCGGTGGACAGGGAAAACTCGCGGCGTTTCATGAAAAAGACACTCCTTGTTCGGATCAGTGGATTGTGAGCGGCAGGCCGTGGAAAAAGTTCAGCGCTGCACGCGCACCAGCGCGGATTCGACGCCGGCGCCATCGAGCTTGTCCTTGAGCATTTCGGCATCGTCACGCTTGGTGAACGGGCCCACGCGCACGCGGAACACCGTGCGGCCGCTCTGCTCGCGCTCGCTCACGCGGGCCTCCCAGCCCAGCATGGCCAGCTTGGCGCGCTGCGCATCCGCATCGCCCTGGGTGCGGAAAGCCCCGGCCTGCACGAAGTAATCGAAGGGTTCGGCGCCGCCCGGCGCACTGGCCGCACGGGCCTTGGCCAGATCACCCAGCGGGTCGGCCGAAGCGGCGGGCTTGCTGGCCGCGCCGCGTGGCACGGACGCTGCAGCGACAGCTGCGGGCACCGAAGCCCCGCTGGCGGGCGCGGGCGCCACACCGGCCACGGCCGGCGTCGAACTGGCGGCCACGGGCGGCCGGGCCGGGTTCTTGCCATAAAGGGGTGAATTCGGGTCCCAGTTCTTGTTCTTCTGGGATTCCGCTGCGTCCTGGTCGGCGCTGCGCGCACCGCCCTTGTTGAGGAACGGGACCGGCACCTTGGTCACATACACGGCCACGCCCAACGCCGCCCCCAGGCCGACGACCACCCCGAGGATGAAGCCGATGGCGGTGCCCCCACGCTGCTTTTTTGTCATATCCGTAAACACTCACATTCTGGCTGGCGCCGATACGCCCAGCACGGCCAGGCCATTGTGCAATACCTGTGCCGTGGCGGCGACGAGCGCCAGGCGCGCGCGCTTGACGGCTTCGTCGTCCACCAGGATGCGCTCGGCGTCGTAGTAGCTGTGGTAGCTGGCGGCCAGGTCGCGCAGGTAAAAAGTCACGTCGTGCGGCGCCTCGCCGTCGGTCGCGGCGGTGAGCATTTCGGGGTACTTGGCCAATTGCAGCATCAGCGCCTGGGCCTGCGGGCCTTCGAGCGCGGACAGGTCCACGCCCTGCAGCGAAGCCACGTCGCCACCGCCCTGCTCCGCCCAGCCGCGCAGCACCGACTGGATGCGCGCATGCGCGTACTGCACGTAATACACCGGGTTGTCGTTGTTCTGCGCCACCGCCAGATCGACGTCGAAGGTGTATTCGGTGTCGGGCTTGCGGCTCAGCAGGAAGAAGCGCACGGCATCCTTGCTGGTCCACTCGATCAGGTCGCGCAGCGTCACGTAGCTGCCGGCGCGCTTGCTGATCTTGACCTCTTCGCCGCCCTTGACCACGCGCACCATGGTGTGCAACACGTAGTCGGGGTAGCCCTGCGGAATGCCCACATCGGCCGCCTGCAGGCCGGCGCGCACGCGGGCGATGGTGCCGTGGTGGTCTGTGCCCTGGATGTTGACGACCTTGGTGTAGCCGCGCTCCCACTTCGAGATGTGATAGGCCACGTCGGGCACGAAGTAGGTGTAGCTGCCGTCCTGCTTGCGCATGACGCGGTCCTTGTCGTCGCCGTAGTCGGTGCTCTTGAGCCAGAGCGCGCCGTCCTGCTCGTAGGTCTTGCCGTTGGCGACCAGCCGGTTCACCGTGGCCTCGACGCGGCCGCTGCTGTACAGGCTCGACTCCAGGTAGTACTCGTCGAACTTCAGGTTGAACGCCTGCAGGTCCTTGTCCTGCTCGTGGCGCAGGTAGGCCACGGCGAAGTTGCGGATGGACTCCACGTCTTCCACGTCGCCGCTGGCCGTGAAGGCGCGGTCGGTGGCCTGCACCGTCTTCTTGGCGAGAAAGTCGTTGGCGATGTCCTGGATGTAGTCGCCGTTGTAGAACGCCTTGCTGGCCGGGTTCTCGGGGTCGGTGGGCCAGCACTCGTCGCCGGGCTTGAAGCCTTTGGCGCGCAGTTGCGTGCTGTTCGTGAGCGTCTGGATCTGCACGCCCGCGTCGTTGTAGTAGTACTCGCGGTGGACGCTAAAGCCCTGCGTGGCGAAGAGGTTGCAGATGGCGTCGCCCAAAGCGGCCTGGCGGCCGTGGCCCACGTGCAGCGGACCGGTCGGGTTGGCGGAGACGAACTCGACCAGCACCTTCTGCCCGTTGCTCGGCTGCTGCCCGAAGCGCTCGCCGGCGGCCAGCACCTCGCGCACCACTTCCTGTTTGGCGGCGGGTTTCAGGCGAATGTTGATGAAGCCCGGGCCGGCGATTTCCAGGGCCTCGACCCAGCGGCCGAAGGCCGGCGTGGCCAGCAGGGCTTCGCGCAGCGTTTCGGCCAGCTGCCGCGGGTTCTGCTTGGCAGCCTTGGCCAGCTGCATGGCCGCGGTGCAGGCGAAATCGCCGTGGGCGGCCACCTTGGGGGATTCAAAAGCAGCGCGCCCGGCACTGCCGGGCGACAATTTTTCCAGCTCGTCGGCGAGCGCCGCGAGCAATTCCTGTTTGACGGAGAGCATCCGGGGATTCTACGGGCCGCCCGTCATCCAAACTTTCGGCCATGACGTTATGCTGAACAGCCTCGCGGTGCGTGCGTCGACGGGGGGCTTCCTATCCACTTTGCAGGAAATACGACATGAAGAATCTGCTCTCCGTGGTGGCCGCCGCCGGCCTCGCTTTCTCCCTCGTCACGGCCCACGCGGCCGACGCCCCTGCAGCCGCCGCTTCGGCGCCGGCCAAGGCGCCCACAGCGCAGCAGGGCAAGATGGCCACCTGCAATGCCGATGCCAAGACCAAGGCGCTCAAGGGCGATGAACGCAAGGCTTTCATGAAGGACTGCCTCAGCGCCGACAAGCAGGCCGCCCAGCAAGGCAAGATGACCACCTGCAACGCCGACGCCAAAACCAAGGCGCTCAAGGGCGACGAACGCAAGGCCTTCATGAAGCAGTGCCTGAGCAACAAGCCCGCCGCCTGATCCCCGAATTGATCCGACTCGCTCGGATCGATCCGACAAAAAAAGCCCCGCACCGCGGGGCTTTTTGCTTGATGGGCGCGCGCTTCAGCGGGTGCCCACGCCCCGCGCCAGGAAGGTGGCGGCCAGCGGAATCAGCACCAGCAGGTGTGCCTCGATCATCACCAGCCGCCGCGTGCTGCGGATCGCCGCCTCGTCCGGCAGGGCACCCGTGGCGCGCAGGGCCTTGCGCCAGCGCAGGAAGCGCAAGGTGGGCGCGATGGAGATCAGGCCGATCACCACGAACAGTCCCACCTTCACGTGCAAAAGCGGCTGCATGCCGTACCACTGAGCGCCCTTGATGCCCCAGCCGATGCGGGCGAGGCCCGTGGCCAGCACGGCCAGGGCCGCGATGCCGTAGACCCGGTCCACCTGCGCCAGCCGCTCCACGACCGAGGCGTTCAGCCAGGCCGGGCGGCACAGCGCGGCTTCGCTGGCCAGAAAAGTGACCATGGTGAGGATGGCCAGGAAATGGGCGTAGGCCAGCAAGGCTTCGGTGGTCATGCGGGGCTCCTTGAGGGGGATGGCGGCGGCATGGTAGCGCGATTGCCGGGGCGAGCCCTCACGGCATCACTGCGGCAAAGGCGCGCCGATCTCGGCCCGCACCCAGTCGTCGATCAAGGCCTTTTCATACCGCAGCGCATCGCTGGAGCCGCGCCCGGCCCGTGCAAGAAAAGTGGGATCGCGCAGTTCGCGGCGACCCGACTGCAGCACGCTGCCGTCGGCGGCCAGGCGCTTGAACTCCAGGTCGATGCGCGGCGGGTAAATGTCGCGCACGATGCGCACCTGCGACAGCTGGGGGCCGCGTCCGGGCTCGAAACCGCCGGCCCGCTGCACGTCAGTGATGCGGACCTCCAGCTGCTGGCCATCCGGCAGCGCGGCGGCCGCGCGCTCGGACAGGTGCTGGCACAGGGCGTCCACCCAGGCCCGGCGCGCACGGTCGGATTCGTGCGGGCCCATGCGGCTGTCGCTGAAGCGGGACGGGTCGTCGTACACCACGCTGACGACGCCGGGCGCGACCGCATGCGGGCCGCGGGCCGCGGGCCCGGCGGGGGCAGCGGCAGGCCGCGTGGCTTCCGGCGAGGGGCCTTGCGTGGCGACGGGTGCCGGGGGTGTCTGCGGGGCCGTCGCCGGGCCGCCGGCACAACCCGAAAGCGCTGCCACGGCCGCCACCGCGGCGAGGGCCGCCAGCGCACGGCGGCCATGGCCACGGTGCGGCCACGCCGTGCGGGCAGGCCGGACGACGGTGCCGCGCCCTGTCGGCTTTGGAAGATGGGTCGTCATGGCAGAGCTCCTTCTTGGGTGGATGGTGCGGCAGGGGCTGCGAAAGCGGAAGGGTCGAGCGCGGCGGGGGCTCCCACCGCGCGGCGCCAGAACTCGGGTTGGCCGTAATGGTGCTTGAGGTAATCGATCCACAGCCGCACCCGCAGCGGCATGTGCTTGCGCTGGGGGAACACGACGTAGATGCCGTTGGGCGGCGCGGCGAAATCTTCCAGCACGGCCACCAGGCGGCCCGCGGCGATCTCGGCCTCGACCTCCCAGGTGCTGCGCCAGGCGATGCCCCAGCCGCCCAGGCACCAGTCGTGCAGCACCTGGCCGTCCGAACAGTCCAGGGGGCCGCCGGGCTTGAAGTGCACGACTTCGGAAACGCCTCCCTCGCTCGCCGGCATGCGAAAGGCCCAGCCGCGCGTCTGCGAGGCGTCGCTGGACAGCGTGAGGCACGCGTGCTGCGCCAGATCGCCCGGGTGGCGCGGCGTGCCGTGGCGCTCCAGGTACGCCGGCGTCGCCACGCACAGGCGGCGGTTGTCGGCGATGCGCACGCTCACCAGCGATGAATCGGGCAGGTCGCCCACGCGCACTGCGCAATCGAAGCCCTCACCGGCCAGATCGACCACGCGGTCGCTCAGGTTGAGCGAGATGGTCACTTCGGAATGCAGGTCGCGAAAGCGCGGCACCAGCGGTGCCACATGGCGCCGGCCGAAGCCGGCGGGCGCGGTGATGCGCAGGTGCCCCGTGGCCTTCACCCCGCCGGCGGACACGCTGGCTTCGGCGTTCGCCACATCGGACAGCAGGCGCTGGCAGTCTTCCAGGAAGGCGCTGCCCTCGTGCGTGAGGTGGATGCGGCGCGTGGTGCGCACCATGAGCTTGACGCCCAGGTGCTCCTCCAGCGCGTCCAGGCGGCGGCCCATGATGGCCGGCGCCACGCCCTCGGCCTTGGCGGCGGCGGTGAGGCTGCCGCGGGTGGATACCGACACGAATGACTCGAAGGCCTTGAGCTTGTCCATGGGCGCCGATTATGGGGATGGAAGTCATGGATCGGCAGGGGTTCAACGCTGATTCCGCACGTAGGACCCATGGTCAAAATAGCCTACAGCGCATTATTCATCAGGGCACATTGCTACTAAATACATAGCATTACTGGAAGCCGTAGGCCTTAGGCGCTGCTGCGTCGCCACTTCAGCCACCTGCCATTCGTGCGTAAAAGTCATTGGTTATGAGATTTTCAGGCGGTTTATGTGGCTAAAAAATTCAAATACAGTGGGCTTCACGGTGCCCTGACGGCGCCAACGCTCCCTTTCCGCCCCATTTTTCACCTCCACCGAGACCCCTCACCATGACCGACCGCCCCCCCGCCCACGGCCTGCAAGTGGCCACCTCCCTGTACCGCTTCGTCGAGGACCGGGTGCTGCCCGGCACGGGCGTGGACAGCGCGTCTTTCTGGAAAGGCTTCAGCGCCCTGGTGACGGACCTCGCCCCGCGCAACATCGCCCTGCTGGCCGAGCGCGACCGCCTGCAGACCGAACTGGACACCTGGCACCGCGCCAACCCCGGCCCGGTGCAGAACATGGCGGCGTACCGCGCGTTCCTGGAGCAGATCGGCTACCTGGTGCCCCAGCCCGCCGACGTGCAGGCCACGACGTCGAACGTGGACGATGAACTCGCCACGCAGGCCGGCCCGCAACTGGTGGTGCCGATCTTGAATGCCCGCTATGCGCTGAATGCGGCCAACGCGCGCTGGGGCTCGCTGTACGACGCGCTCTACGGCACCGATGCCATCCCCGAAACCGACGGCGCCGAGAAGGGCCAGGGCTACAACCCCGTGCGCGGCGCCCGCGTGATCGCCTTTGCGCGCGAAGTGCTCGACCAGGCCGCGCCGCTGGCCCAGGGCTCGCACAAGAACGCCACCGGCTACCGCGTGGACGGCGGCCAGCTCGTCGTCGCGCTGGAAGACGGCGGCACGACCGGCCTGCAGGAGGCCGCGCAGTTCGTGGGCTACCAGGGCGAGGCAGCGGCGCCCTCGTCCGTGCTGCTGCGCCACCACGGCCTGCACCTGGACCTGCAGATCGACCGCACCACCGCCATCGGCAAGACCGACCCGGCCGGCGTGAGCGATCTGGTGGTGGAAGCCGCGCTGTCCACCATCCTGGACCTGGAAGACTCCGTGGCCGCCGTCGATGCCGAGGACAAGGTCAACGGCTACGCCAACTGGCTGGGCATCCTGAAGGCCGACCTCACCGAGCAGGTGAGCAAGGGCGGCAAGACCTTCACCCGCGGCCTGAACCCCGACCGCCTCTACACCGCACCGGACGGCCAGGCCGAGGTGCGGCTGCACGGCCGCTCGCTGATGTTCCTGCGCAACGTGGGCCACCTGATGACCAACCCGGCCGTCCTGTGGACCGACGCGCAGGGCACGCAGCGCGAGATTCCGGAAGGCATCCTCGACGCCGTCATCACCACCACCATCGCGCTGCACGACCTGCAGGGCAAGGGCCAGGGCGGCATCCGCAACTCGCGCAAGGGCAGCGTGTACATCGTCAAGCCCAAGATGCACGGCCCGGCCGAAGTGGCGTTCGCCAGCGACCTGTTCGGCCGCGTGGAACAGCTGCTGGGCCTGCCTGCCAACACCGTCAAGCTGGGCATCATGGACGAGGAGCGCCGCACCAGCGTCAACCTGAAGGCCTGCATCGCTGCCGCGAGCGCGCGCGTGGCGTTCATCAACACGGGCTTTCTGGACCGCACAGGCGACGAGATGCACACCGCCATGCAGGCCGGCCCCATGGTGCGCAAGGGCGACATGAAGGCCAGCGCCTGGATTCAGTCGTACGAGAAGAACAACGTGCTGGTCGGCCTGTCGTGCGGCCTGCGCGGCAAGGCGCAGATCGGCAAGGGCATGTGGGCCATGCCCGACCTGATGGCCGAGATGCTCAAGCAAAAGATCGCCCACCCCAAGGCCGGCGCCAACACCGCCTGGGTGCCCAGCCCCACGGGCGCCACGCTGCACGCACTGCACTACCACCAGGTCAACGTGGCCGAAGTGCAGAAGGAACTGGAAAGGACCGACGCCAATGCCGAGCGCGACAACCTGCTCACCGGGCTGCTGACCGTGCCCGTCGCGGCCACGCCGCAATGGAGCGATGCCGAAAAGCAACAGGAGCTGGACAACAACGCGCAGGGCATCCTGGGTTACGTGGTGCGCTGGATCGACCAGGGCGTGGGCTGCTCCAAGGTGCCCGACATCCACAACGTCGGCCTGATGGAAGACCGTGCCACGCTGCGCATCAGCAGCCAGCACATGGCCAACTGGCTGCTGCACGGCGTGGTGACCGAAGCGCAGATCAAGGAAACCTTCGAGCGCATGGCCGCCGTGGTGGACCAGCAGAACGCCAGCGACCCGCTGTACCAGAAGATGGCCGGCCGCTTCAGCGAATCGGCCGCGTACCTGGCAGCGTGCGACCTCGTCTTCAAGGGCGTGGAACAACCCAGCGGCTACACCGAGCCGCTGCTGCACGCCTGGCGGCTGAAGGTGAAGGCCGGCACTGCCGTGCGCTAAAGGCGCGAAGCCACGGCAGACCCATCTTTTGACGACATTGCGCCGCTGACCAGCCGGCGCAGATCACGGGGCACCCAGCGGGTGCCCCGTTTTCATTGGTGGACAGCCATCTCCTGAAGCGAGGAGAAAACCGCTTTCCTAGCAGGCTATGCGGGTAAATCCATATGTTCCGCCAATGCGTAAGGGTTTGTAGTGGTGCTTGAGCAATGCGGAGACAATCGCCCGTTAACCAAGGGTTTACCCTAGGATCAACATGAATCTGCAAAACATCTCCATCGGAAAACGCCTCGGTCTCGCCTTCGGCGTTCTCATCCTCTTCATCGTCACCATGCTGGGCGTCGGCACCTGGAAGCTGCAGTCGGTGGCCGAGGAAACCGCTTCGATGATGGCTCTTCCGCTCACCAAGGAACGGCTGATCTCCGACTGGTACCGCACCATCTTCAGCAACGTACGCCGCCACAGCGTCGTGGCACGCAGCACCGATTCCACCCTGGCGCAGCAGTTCGCGGCGGACAACGCGGCGGCGTCCAAGATGTCGTCGGAGCAGCAAAGCCAGTTGTCGAAACTCATCAGCAGCCCGCAGGAACAGGCGCTGTTCGACAAGACCGGCGAAGAGCGCAAGCGCTTCGTCACGGCGCGCGACGCCATCTACAAGGCCAAGGCCGAAGGCCGCTCCGAAGACGCCGAGCGCATCCTGAACGCCGACTTCACCCCCGCGGGCGAGCAATACCTGCAGGCTCTGCAGGCCTTGCTGGACTTCCAGCGCGCGCAGATCAACGAATCCTCCGAAGCCGTGCAGGCCAACTACCAAAGCGGGCGCCTGCAGCTGATCGTGCTGGGCGCGCTGGCCACGGTGATCGCGCTGACCCTGGCGGTCGCCATCACCCGCAGCATCACCCACCCGCTGCACGACGCCGTGACCATGGCCAAGACCGTGGCCACGGGCGACCTCACCATCACCTCGGGCAGCACCGCCCAGGACGAAACCGGCCAGTTGCTGCGCACGCTAAACGCCATGGGCGAACAGCTGCGCGCCACCGTGGGCCAGGTGCGCCATGGCGCCGAAGGCATCGCCGTGGCCTCCAGCGAGATCGCGCGCGGCAATCTGGACCTGTCCAGCCGCACCGAAGAGCAGGCCAGCGCGCTGCAGCAGACCGCCGCCTCGATGGAGCAGATGACCGCCACCGTGCGCCAGAACGCCGACAACGCGCGCACGGCCAACCAGCTCGCGCAGGCCACTTCGGACAAGGCCGTGCGCGGCGGCGAAGTGGTGAGCAACGTGGTCTCCACGATGGGCGAGATCCACGCGGCATCGCGCAAGATCGTGGACATCATCGGCGTGATCGACGGCATCGCCTTCCAGACCAACATCCTGGCACTAAACGCTGCGGTGGAAGCTGCCCGCGCCGGCGAGCAGGGCCGGGGCTTCGCCGTGGTGGCGAGCGAGGTGCGCATGCTGGCGCAGCGCAGCGCCGAGGCGGCCAGGGAGATCAAGGGCTTGATCGACGACTCGGTGCAGCGCGTGGATTCGGGTAACAAGCTGGTGGAGCAGGCCGGCGAGGCCATGCGCGAGGTGGTGGACGGCGTGCGCCGGGTGACCGACCTCGTGGGCGAGATCAGCGTGGCGAGCCAGGAGCAGACCACCGGGCTGGAGCAGGTCAACCAGGCCATCTCGCAGATGGACACGGTGACGCAGCAGAACGCGGCGCTGGTCGAAGAAGCCGCTGCCGCGACGGGCTCGCTGGAATCGCAGACCGCGCAACTGGTGCGGGCGGTGGCCGTGTTCCGCGTCGGCAATGCCCAAGCCGCTCAGGGCGCGGGCCCTGCCCTGGCTGCGGCGCGCCACATGCCGGCGATCGCCGGCTGAGCGCCAACCGCCTTGGCCGCTGGCTGGCTGGCGGCCACCCGCCAACCGGCGTTTCCGAAGGCGCGATGCGTTGCTATATTATTGATAGCAATACTCCCTAGGGGAATATGCGCTGGAGGGCATTTTGATGCATTCCCCTGTGCGGCACCCCGGCAGTCCAGCGGGGCCTACACTGGCGCCTTCCCCCGATGCCATGACCGCTGCGCCGCCCGCCCCTCCCGCCGTCGATCCGTCCCGTTGCCCGCTGTGCGGGCTGCGCAACGGGTGCGCGATCGAAGCCGGCGCGCCCGCTGCGGATTGCTGGTGCATGGCGGCCCCCGTGTCGCCCGAAGCGCTGGCGCGACTGGCGCCGGCGCAACGCGGCATCGCCTGCCTGTGTCCGGCCTGCGCCGCTGGCACGTCCGTTTCGTCCCACGGCGACGCGCCTGTGGCGCCGATATGATGGCCGCTCCCTTTTTTGAACCCACCCGGAAGGACTGACTGACATGCCGACTTACCACATCGAAATGATGGAAGGCCGCACCATCGAGCAAAAGAAAAAGCTGGTGGAAGAGATCACCCGCGTCTCCGTCGAGGTCCTCGGCGGCGTGCCCGAATCGGTGGACATCCTGATCACCGACGTCAAGCGAGAGAACTGGGCCACCGGCGGAAAGCTCTGGTCCGAGCGCACCTGACGGCGCCACCGGCCTTCACGCTGATCCCTGACACCCACCGATGACCAGCCCCGGCTCCGCCGCCCTTTTGCGCGAACGCTACGGCGAGCGCTACCGCTGGCTGCTCCTGCTGTCGGTGATGGTGGGCACGATGGCCTCGATCATGTCGTCCACCATCGTGAACGTGGCCATCCCCGACATGAGCCACTACTTCGCGCTCGGGCAGGAGCGGGCGCAGTGGGTGTCGTCGGGCTTCATGGTGGCCACCACGGTCGCCATGCTCACCACGCCGTGGCTGCTGGCCCGCTACGGCTACCGCGCCACCTATGTGGGAGCCATGGTGCTGCTGCTGGTGGGCGGCATCGGTGGCGGCGTGGCGAGCCATTACGGCCTGGTGCTGGCCGCCCGCGTGCTCGAAGGGCTTGCTGCGGGCGTGGTGCAGCCGATTCCGGCCGTGATCATTCTCTACGCCTTCCAGCCCCATGAGCAGGGCCGCGCGAGCGGCATCTTCGGCATGGGCGTGGTGCTGGCGCCGGCCATCGGCCCCAGCATTGGCGGGTTGCTGGTGGACTGGTTCGGCTGGCGCTCGATCTTCTTCATGGTGGTGCCGTTCTGCATCGCCTCCATCGCCCTGGCCTACCGCTTCGTGCCGGTCAGCAGCCCCGGCGGCGCAGTGGCCAGCCGGGCCGGCAATTCGCTGGACTGGCGCGGACTCGTGCTCGGCGCGGTCGGCACGCTGTTCCTGCTCAACGGGCTCGTGGCGCTGCACGGCGGGCCCGGGCTGCAGGCCGGCGTGCTGCTGCTGGCCGCGCTGGCGGCATTGGCCGCGTTCATCGCGTGGCAGCGCCGGCAGTTGGCGCGGGGCGCCACGCCGCTCATGGACCTCCGGCTGTTCCAGTACCGCCAGTTCGCCATGGGCAGCATCGTGGCATTCATCTACGGCACGGCGCTGTTCGGCTCGACCTACCTGCTGCCGGTTTTCATGCAACTCGGCCTGCAGCTGTCGGCCTCGCATGTCGGCACCATCATGCTGCCGGCCGGCATCGTGCTGGCCATCACCATTCCCATCGTCGGCCGGCTGGCCGACCGCCAGCCCACACACCTGCTGGTGGGCACGGGCCTTGCGCTGCTGGCGATCTCGTTCGCGCTCATGGTGCTGGTCGATCTGACGAGCGGCCTCTGGATGCTGGTGGTGTTCGCCGTGCTGGGGCGCATCGGCCTCGGGTTCATCCTGCCCTCGCTCAACCTGGGCGCGATGCGGCCGCTGGCCAAGCCGCTCATCGCGCAGGGCTCCAGCGCCATCAGCTTCGTGCGCATGCTGGGCGGCGCCGCCGGCGTGAGCCTGTGCGGCATCGTCCTGGAATGGCGCATCGCGGCGCACGGCGACTCACTGCAGAACACGGTCAGCAGCCCGGCACGCATCGCCGCATTCGGCGAAACCTTCCTGCTGCTCACCGGCCTGTGCCTGCTGGCCCTGGTGGCCGCATGGCAGTTGCGCGCCCCGAAAACGGCGGGTGCGGAGCGCTGAGGCGCTTCGTCCTCAAGCTGCTCTTTTCTTTCCTTACTTACTTTCCCGCCAAGCCCACCATGTGCCAGTTGCTCGGAATGAATGCCAATACCCCGACCGACGTGACGTTCAGCTTCACGGGCTTCGCGCAGCGCGCGGGCAACACGGCGGACCACTCCGACGGCTGGGGCATCGCGTTCTTCGAGGACAAAGGCCTGCGCCATTTCGTGGACCACCAGCGCGCGGTGGATTCGCCGGTGGCGGAGCTGATCCGCCGCTACCCGATCCAGAGCCGCAACGTCATCGCCCACATCCGCAAGGCCACGCAGGGCAGCGTCTCGCTGCAGAACTGCCATCCGTTCATGCGCGAGCTGTGGGGCCGGTACTGGGTGTTCGCGCACAACGGCGATCTGAAGGACTTCCGCCCGCGGCTGCATTCGCACTTCCACCCCGTGGGCACGACCGACAGCGAACACGCCTTCTGCTGGATCATGCAGGAGCTGGCCAAGTCCCATGCCGGCGTGCCGAGCATTCCCGAGCTGACGATCACCCTGCGCGAACTGGCCGCGCAGATCGCGCCGCACGGCACGTTCAACTTCCTGCTCTCCAACGGGCAGGCGCTGTGGGCGCATGCGTCCACGCAGCTGTATTACATCGAACGGCGGCATCCTTTCTCGCAAGCCAAGCTGTGCGATGAAGACCTGCGCATCGACTTTTCGGCGCACACCACGCCCCAGGACCGCGTGGCCGTCGTGGTGACGGCACCGCTCACGAGCGACGAGCAATGGACAGCGTTCCAGAGCGGTGAACTGCGGGTCTTCGTGGACGGCACCTGCGCCACGCCGTAGCGCGGCGCCGAGACGATCAAAGACCCGGGGGCGTCACCCAAGCGGCTTCCACACGGGCGGTTCAGGGTCTGGATAGGAGAAGATCACACCGCCCCGCCCCGGCGGCTTGAACATGGCTTCGCGCTGGCGCTGGCGCTTGATTTCCCGGGGCTTGGCTTTTTCGGAACACTGGCGGTGCGATCTGGACATGCACGGACCTCGCAAAAGATCTGAGAGATGGATGCATTAGCGCACTGCATTCCACGGCCTTTTTGTGGGACAGCACCCCTGCCATCCATCGGACTTGCCGCTTGCACTGCGCATGCAACGCGACACAGGGGGCGCATCAGGGCGCTTCCGGCTCCCTCCTACAGCCCAGGCCTGTGCGATTGGTTACACCAGAGCATTGACTGCCCGACCCGACATGAACGCCTCCACACTTTTTCGCCTTGCCAAGAAATCCTGCCAAGCGTGGCTCGACGACTACGCCCCGAGCATGGGGGCGGCCATCTCCTACTACACCGCGTTTTCGATCGCGCCGCTGCTGGTCATCGTGATCTCGATCGCAGGGGCCGTGTTCGGCCAGGATGCGGTGCGGGGCACCATCGAAGGGCAGATCTCCGGGCTGGTCGGCCGCGACGGCGCCCTGGCCATCCAAGGCCTTATCAAGAGCGCCCGCGAACCCACAGAAGGCATCATCGCCAGCACCATCAGCATCGTGCTGCTGGTGATCGGTGCGACGACCGTCTTCGGCGAAATCCAGAGCGCGCTGGACCGTATCTGGCACGTGCCGGAGCCGTCCAAACCCAGCGGCATCTGGGGCCTGTTGCGGGCGCGTTTTCTGTCGTTCGGTCTCATCCTGGGCCTGGCGTTTCTGCTCATGGCGTCGCTCACCGTCAGCGCTGCGGTGGCGGCTGCGGGCACATGGCTCGGCGCGTTGATGCCAGGGTGGGAGTTGATGCTGATGGGCATCAACACCCTGCTGTCGATGAGCATCAGCTGCGTGCTGTTCGCGATGATCTTCAAGTTCATGCCCTCGGTCCCCATCGCCTGGCGCGACGTGTGGGTGGGCGCGGCGGTGACGGCCGTGCTGTTCGAGGTGGGCAAGGTGCTCATCGGCCTGTACGTGGGCAAAGCGGGGCTGAGTTCGACCTACGCAGCGGCCGGCGCCATCGCCGTGGTGCTGATCTGGGTGTACTACGCTGCGCAGATCTTTCTGCTGGGTGCCGAGTTCACCAAGGTCTATGCCGCCGAGCACGGCTCGCACGCGGCCGCCCCGGAAAACCTCCTCGACCCGGTCGAGCCCCGCAAGGGTGCCACCCACGCGGACGCAGCCCTCACGCCCGTGACGCGTGTACCGGCCCCGGCCCCGGCGGCGGCGCCGTTGTCGACCAGCGCCCTGGCCACGACCGTGGCACTGCTGGCGGCGCGGGTGGCGCTGTCGGTCTGGCTGGAGCGGCGAGAAAAGCGCGACGCGCTCAGGGCGCGGCGGTGACTTGTGCAGGCGCCATTTGCCGCAATGGCGCTTGCGCAGCAGCGGATGCCATGACGCCACCACGAACCAGACGTTCGATCAGGCCAGGAAAGTTTCGGGGGAAAGGGAAGACTGAACTGAGAAGCGGCGCAGCAGTGGAGCGCTGTCTCGGAAATCCATCAATGGTGCGGCTGGCGGGGATCGAACCCACGACCCTTGGCTTCGGAGGCCAATACTCTATCCACTGAGCTACAGCCGCACGGGAGGGCCGTTGCGGCCCAGTCGGCGATTATGGCACGGCCCCCACGGCATGCGGACACATGCTGCGCAACGAGCAATCCTGCAGCCAATCCGGCAGGGGCGGCAGGTCCAGGCCGAGCCCGCGAAGGTACGCATCCACCGAAGCCCGGCCGGTGGAGGGCAGATCGAAATTCGCGCGGTTCAGGATCCAGCCCTGCACCAGTCCGTCGAAGATCGCCTGCAAAGCGATCGCCGCGATTTCAGGCGCCATGGGCAGCTCGAGCTTTTGGGCGTCGGCAGCCAGATGAAGATCCCGGGCGAGCTGCTGGCGAAAGGCATCGCAGGCGGCGATGTGCCGATCGCGCACGCCGGCCAGTTCCTCGACGTATTCAACCCGGAAAAAGGCGATCTCGAACACGCGCTGCATGCGCTCGTCCTGCGCCAGGTTGCGCAGCACCAGATCGATCACCCCGCGCATGCGCTGCAGGGGCGCCATGTCTTCGTTGCTTTCGCACTCGCCGTTGGCGCGCTCCAGCGGCAAGGTCACGCGTTCCATCATGGCGTTGAACAGGTCCACCTTGTCCTTGAAGTGCCAGTAGATCGCGCCCCGGGTGGCGCCCGCGGCCTGTGCGATCTCGTTCAACGACGCGTGCGACACACCCTTCTGGTAAAAAACCTGTTCGGCCGCATCCAGCAAACTATTGCGTGTCGCAACGGCATCTTCTTTGGTGCGTCGGGCCATGGGGGCTTGTCTCCTTGTGTTCGATATCAGCGTTCATGGCGTCGTTCACCCCGTGGGAGGGCAGCGCCAGCGCTTCGCCACAATTATACATTCATGTTTGTATGTATAATCGCGCACCGAATTCAAGGGCTATCTGCGTGGTTGATGCCGATCAAAGACATCTCCCGTGCCTGCATGGCCTTTTCAATCAGCGCAATTTCCGGAAGGACTTTCATGCCTCGCCTCAGTGACGATCTTGGCGTTTCCCCTGCCGCAACCCGTTCCGCCCGCAGGGTCGCAGCCTTTTGTCTCAGCCTCATCGCCGCCACCGCCCTGGTGGCCTGCGGCAAGAGCGAGGCACCGGCCCAGGCCGGCGGAGGCGCACCGCCACCGCCCCAGGTCGGCGTGGTCACCGTGGCACCGGGCGATGTCGGTCTCGTGACCGAATTGCCGGGCCGGCTGGAAGCCTCGCGCATGGCGGAAGTCCGCGCACGGGCCGCCGGCATCCTGCAAAAGCGCCTGTTCACCGAAGGCAGCGATGTCAAGGCTGGCCAGAAGCTGTTCACCATCGATGACGCGCCCTACCGCGCCTCGCTGGAAAGCGCCCGGGCCAGCGTGGCCCAGGCCGAAGCCAACGTGACCCAGACCCGGGCACTGGCCGATCGCTACAAGCCGCTCGTCGCCGTGAACGCGATCAGCAAGCAGGAATACGACAACGCCGTCGCCTCCCAGAAGACGGCCGAAGCCAATCTGGCTGCAGCCCGCGCTTCGGTGACCACGGCGCAGATCAACGTGGGTTATGCCGGCGTGACCGCACCCATCTCCGGCCGCATCGGCCGCGCGCTGGTGACCGAAGGCGCGCTGGTGGGCCAGGGCACTGCCACCGAACTGGCGGTCATCCAGCAAATCGACCCGCTGTACGTGAACTTCACGCAGTCAGCGTCCGAGGCCCTCAAGCTGAAGGCAGGCCTTGCCAGCGGCAAGTACAAGCAGGCCGGCAAGGGCTCTGCCAGCGTGAGCGTGGTGCTGGAAGACGGCAGCCTCTATCCCCAGACCGGCAAGCTGTTGTTCACCGACCTCACGGTGGACCCGACCAGCGGCCAGGTCACGCTGCGCGCCGAGATCCCCAACAACGATCGCCAACTGCTCCCAGGTCTGTACGTGCGCGTGCGCCTGGAGCAAGCGCAGGTGGCCGGCGGCGTTCTGCTTCCGCAGCAGGCCGTGACGCGCTCGGCCAAGGGAGACACGGTGATGGTGGTCGGTGCCGACAATCACCTCACGCCCCGCCCCGTCAAGCTCGGGCCGGCGCAAGGCACGAACTGGGTGGTGCTGGAAGGCCTGCAGACGGGTGAGAAGGTCATGGTGGACGGCTTCCAGAAGCTGCCGCGCGGCAAGCCCGGCGACCCGATCGTCGTGCAGCCCGTGGCCTGGCAGGCCGGTGGTCCCGGCGCCCAGGCGCCCGGCGCGCCCGCCTCTGCTGCTGCTCCCGCTGCGTCCGCTGCGTCCGCTGCTTCCGCCGCCGCTCCGGCCAAGTCCTAAGAAGGAGCGCGGCACATGGCCAAGTTCTTCATCGAGCGCCCCATCTTTGCGTGGGTGATCACTATTTTCATCATCGTGATGGGGGCGATCTCCATCACACGGCTGCCGATTGCGCAGTACCCCGCCGTGGCGCCGCCGACCATCCAGGTCTCGGTGGCCTACCCCGGCGCCAACGCCCAGACGCTGGAAGACAGCGTGCTCGCCGTCATCGAACGCGAGATGAACGGCGCGAGCGGCCTGGCCTATGTCGAAACGACGAGCCAGGCCAACGGCACCGGCAGCATCGTGTTGAGCTTCGAGCCCGGCACCAACGCTGATCTGGCACAGGTGGACGTGCAGAACCGGCTGTCGCGCGCGACGCCGCGGCTGCCGAGCGCGGTGACGCAGCAGGGGGTGCGTGTGGAGCAGTCGCGCTCCAACTTCCTGATGTTCGCCATGCTCACCACGGAAAACCCCGATGTGAGCATCGAGGCGCTGAACGACTACGCGGCACGCAATGTGGTGCCCGAGTTGCAGCGCGTGGCCGGCGTGGGCACGCTCACGCAGTTCGGCTCCGAGCGCGCCATGCGGATCTGGGTGGACCCCACCAAGCTCAAGGGATTCAACCTGTCGCTCGACCAGGTCAACGCCGCCATCCGCGCCCAGAACGCGCAGGTGTCCGCCGGCAACCTGGGTGATCTGCCTGCCGAAACGGGCCAGCCCGTGGCGGCCACCATCGTGGTGCAGGGCCAGCTGTCGTCGGCAGAGCAGTTCGGCAACATCGTGCTGCGCGCCAACACCGACGGCTCCGCCGTCCGCCTGAAGGACGTCGCGCGCATCGAACTGGGCTCGCAGAGCTACAGCACCAGCGCCCGGCTGAACGGCAAAGACGCCGTGGGCCTGGGCGTGCAGCCCACCCCTTCCGCCAACGCACTGGCCACGGCCAAGGCCGTGAAGGCCAAGCTGGAAGAGCTGAAGAAGTTCTTCCCGCAGGGCGTGAACTACGTGGTGCCTTACGACACTTCCAAGTTCGTCTCCGTTTCGATCGAGAAGGTCGTGCACACGCTGATCGAAGCCGTGGTGCTGGTGTTCATCGTGATGTTCCTGTTCCTGCAGAACTTCCGCTACACCATCATTCCGACGATCGTGGTGCCGGTGGCGCTGCTGGGCACCTTCGGGGTGCTGATGGCCATGGGCTTTTCGATCAACGTGCTCACCATGTTCGGCATGGTGCTGGTGATCGGGATCGTGGTGGACGATGCCATCGTGGTGGTTGAAAACGTCGAGCGGATCATGTCCGAAGAAGGTCTGCCGCCGCTGCAGGCCACGCGCAAGGCGATGGGCCAGATCTCGGGCGCCGTGATCGGCGTGACCGTGGTGCTGATCTCGGTGTTCGTGCCGCTGGCGTTCTTCGCGGGCTCCACCGGCAACATCTACCGCCAGTTCGCGGCCACGATGGCCACCTCGATCGCCTTCTCGGCGTTCCTGGCGCTGTCGCTCACGCCCGCCCTGTGCGCCACCCTGCTCAAGCCAATCGACCCCGAGCACCATGCCGAGAAGAAAGGCTTCTTCGGCTGGTTCAACCGTTCGTTCAAGAACGCCACGCACGGGTATGAGAGCCGCATGGGCAAGCTGCTGCGCCGCAGCGGCCGCATGATGATCGTCTACCTGGCCCTCATCGGCGCGGTGGCGGTGGTTTTCATGCGCCTGCCGACGTCGTTCCTGCCCAACGAAGATCAGGGCTACATCATCACCAACGTGCAGTTGCCGCCCGGTGCCGCGCAATCGCGCACCAGCGACGTGCTGCGCCAGGTCGAGGGCTACATGCTCAAGCAGCCCGAGGTGGAAAACATCGTGACCGTGGCGGGCTTCTCGTTCTCCGGCCAGGGCCAGAACGCAGGCCTGGCCTTCGTGATCCTGAAGGACTGGAGCGAGCGTTCGGGTGCGGAGCACGCGGCCTCGGCCGTGGCGGGCCGCGCGTTCGGCGCGCTGTCGAGCATTCGCGATGCCTTCATCTTCGCGCTGAGCCCTCCCCCCATCCCTGAACTGGGCACGGGCACGGGCTTCAACTTCCGCCTGCAGGACCGCGCAGGCCAGGGACACGATGCCCTGCTGGGTGCCCGCAACCAGCTGCTCGGCATGGCCGGACAGAGCAAGGTTCTGGCCGGAGTGCGTCCGGACGGCATGGAAGACGCGCCGCAGATGCAGATCGACATCGACCGCGACAAGGCCAACGCCCTGGGCATCGGGTTCGACAGCATCAGCTCCGCGCTTTCGACCGCACTGGGTTCGAGCTACATCAACGACTTCCCGAACAAGGGCCGCCTGCAGCGGGTCGTGGTGCAGGCCGACGCGTCCGCCCGGATGCGTCCGGAATCGGTGCTGGACCTGCCGGTCGTGAACAACCAGGGCCAGACGGTGCCGCTGTCGACCTTCGCCACCACGCGCTGGATCTCGGGCGCCATGCAGACGGTGCGCTACAACGGCTACCCCTCGATCAAGATCGCTGGCGATGCCGGGCCTGGCTTCACCACCGGTGATGCGATGAACGAGATGGAACGCCTGGCAGGCCAACTGCCGCCCGGCTTCGGCTTCGAATGGACGGGCCAGTCCCGCGAGGAAAAGCTGGCCGGCTCGCAAGCCATGATCCTGTACGCGTTCTCGCTGCTGGCCGTGTTCCTGTGCCTGGCCGCGCTCTATGAAAGCTGGACGATTCCCGTGTCGGTGATGCTGGTCGTGCCGCTGGGCGTGCTCGGGGTGCTGCTGGCCACGCTGATGCGCGGGATGTCGAACGACGTGTACTTCCAGATCGGCCTGGTGACCATCATCGGCCTGTCGGCGAAAAACGCGATCCTGATCGTGGAGTTCGCCAAGGACCTGCAGGCCGAGGGCAAGAGCGCGCTGGAGGCGGCGCTGGAAGCGGCCCACCTGCGCTTTCGCCCGATCATCATGACCTCGCTGGCGTTCACGCTGGGCGTGGTGCCGCTGTTCATCGCCTCGGGCGCCAGCTCGGCCAGCCAGCGCGCCATCGGTACCGGCGTGATCGGCGGCATGATCACCGGCACCGTGCTGGCCGTGATCTTCGTGCCCGTGTTCTTCGTGCTGGTGCGCACGCTCTTCAAGGGCAGCAAGCGCCAGCAGGAGCATGACGCCAAGCAGGTCCAGCACCGCCACGCCTCGGAAAACCTCGAATGACGACCGATCCGCTGGAGAGCTCCATGTCCCACCCATCGTCCCTGCGCGCTAGCGCGCGCTTTGCACGCCCCCTGCTGACGGCAGTGGCCGCCGCCGCGCTGCTGGCAGGCTGCAGCTTCATTCCAACCTACGAGCGGCCTGCCGCGCCGGTGCCCGAGGCGTTTCCCAACGCCGCAGCCGCTGGCGGCGCCGCGACGGCCAAGGCCGCCGCGGACATCGACTGGAAGGAATACTTCGCCGATGCGCGCCTGCAAAGGCTCATCGCCATCGCGCTGGAAAACAACCGCGACCTGCGCGTGGCCGCGCTCAACATCGAGCAGGCCCGCGCGCAGTTCCAGATCCAGCGCGCCGGCCAGTTCCCCACCGTGAACGCCGCCGTCAACGCCACCCGCCAGCCGGACGCGTCGACCCGCTCGTACGCCAACAACTACCAGGTCGGCCTGGCCGTTTCGGCGTGGGAAATCGACTTCTTCGGGCGCATCGCCGCCTTGAAAGAGCAGGCACTGGCGCAGTATTTCGCCACCGAAGAGGCACGCCGGTCCACCCAGCTCAGCCTGGTGTCGTCCGTGGCCACGGCCTGGTTCAATCTGCTGGCCGACGAGGAACTGCTCGACATCTCCCGCCGCACGCTGGGCACGCGGGAAGAGTCGGTCAAGCTGACCCGCCTGCGCCTGGAAAACGGCGTGAGTTCCGAGCTCGACAACAGCCAGGCCGAGGGCCTGGCCCAAGCAGCGCGCGCCACTTACGCGCAGCAGCGGCGCCAGCGCATGCAGGACGAGAACGCTCTCGCGTTGCTGCTGGGCCAGCCCGTGCCGCCGGAGATTCGCGACAGCCTGGGCACCACGGTGGCCCGTCTGGCCGACGCACCAGCCATGCCGGCGCTGCCTGCCGGGCTGCCTTCCGACCTGCTCACGCGCCGCCCGGACATCCGCCAGGCCGAGCAGCAGCTCATTGCCGCCAACGCGAACATCGGCGCGGCCCGCGCGGCGTTCTTCCCGCGCATCTCGCTCACGGCGAGCGTGGGCACGGTCAGCAACGAGCTGTCGGGGCTGTTCAAGAGCGGCTCCTGGGCGTTCTCGCTGGCACCGCAGGCAGCCTTGCCGATCTTCGATGCCGGCCGCAACCAGGCCACGCTCGAATCGGCACGCGCAGCCCGCTCCATCTCGGTGGCGCAGTACGAAAAATCGATCCAGACCGCCTTCCGTGAGGTGTCCGACGCCCTGGCGGGCCAGGCCACCCTCGGGGAGCAGCTGGCCGCGCAGCGCGCGCAGGCCGATGCGGACGCCAAGCGCCTGCAACTGTCCGACCTGCGCTATCGCAACGGCGTGTCCAGCTATCTGGACCTGCTGGACGCGCAGCGCTCGCTGTTCACGTCGGAGCAACTCGTGGTGCAGACGCGCCTGATCCAGCTGCAGAACCAGATCACGCTGTACAAGGTGCTGGGCGGCGGCTGGACGCCGCAGGACGAGCGCGCCGCCGGCTCCTGAGCTGGGGCACAACGCCCTTTTGCGGCGCAGTGCCGCTCTTTGAAACGCCCGGCGAAGAACCATTTCCTCGCCGGGCGTTTGCATTGGAGGGGCCTTGTTGGGAGCCTCCGATCTCCGGCGTCCGGCCGGCACACGCGGCCTGAAGCCGTGCCGCGGGCTCAAGCACACCACGTTACCGAAGCCACCATCGCCGCCCACCAGACCTTGATGCAGCGCAACCACGCTGGAAAGCCGGCCGTTTTCCCTAACGGCCGGCCCTGAAAGCCCTTCCTATAATCCAGGGTTGGTTCCCATCAAGCCCCCGATACATAGAGGACGTCATGAGCGACACCCCCCACGAAGAAGCGCACACCGGCCCCATCAAGAACCCCAAGCAACTGCTGTTGACGGTCTTCTTTTCGTTTGTGGTCCCGATCTTCGCCATCATCGGGCTCGTGTTGTATGTCACTTCCGGCACCAAGCCGGCCGACGGCGCAGCCAATCCGGAGCGAGCGCTGGCGGAGCGGATCCAGAAAGTGGGCATGGTGGAAGTGCGCGACGCCAACCGCCCGCTGCGTCCCGGCGAAGAAGTCTTCAAGGGCCAATGCGCCGCCTGCCACGCCACCGGCGCGGCCGGCGCCCCCAAGCTGGGCGACGCTGCGGCCTGGGGCCCCCGCATCAAGACGGGATTTGAGGCGCTGGTCCATTCGGCCCTGGCCGGCAAGGGCGCGATGGCCCCGCAAGGCGGCGGCGAATTCAACGACACCGAAATCGCCCGCGGCGTCGCCTACATGGCGAACGCGGCCGGCGCCAAGTTCGAAGAGCCTGCCGTCCCCGCCGCGGCAGGCGCCTCCGGAGCAGGGGCTGGCGCTTCCGCCACGGCCGAAGCCCCGGCAGCCGCTCCAGCCCCTGCCACCACTGCAGCCCCCGCTGCCCCGGCAGCGCCTGCGACCGCAGCCGCTCCAGCAGCAACGCCGGCTGCGGCAACCACCGTGGCGGCCGGTGCCGGCGAAGCCCTGTACAAGCAGGCCTGCCAGGTGTGCCATGCGGCCGGTGTGGCGGGAGCCCCGAAGTTCGGCGACAAGGCCGCCTGGGCAGAGCGCCTGAAGGACGGCATCGACGGCATGACCCGCATCGCCATCGCGGGCAAGGGTGCGATGCCACCGCGCGGCGGCACGCAGGCCTCCGACGCCGAAATCCGCGCTGCCGTCGAGTTCATGGCCAACGCGGCCAAGTGAGTTGTATGGGGCGAACCGCTGTGTTGCCCTGACGCGCCGAGCCCTCTCGCTCATCGCAAAAGCCGGTCACTGACCGGCTTTTGCTTTTTGTCGGGTTTCGGCGTGCGCTGTGGTGGCCGGCAATGCAGCCGGGCACCTCCGGCGGAGCGCGTGGCTCAGACCTTGAAGGTCGAAGGCTGCAGGACGTAGCCGTAGCGCACCGGCAGGTCGGCGGCCTGCACGGGCAGCGGATTCCATTGCTGTGCCTCGACCGCCTCGGCAGCGGTCTCCATGTCCAGCGTGTGTACCAGCCCCAGCACGGTGCCGTCGAACAGGTACAGCCGCCCCGCTTCGTCCAGCAGGCATTCATGGGCCGTGGATTGGCGACCGGTGTGGGTAACGAGGGTGAAATCGGGTTCGATGCGCCAGATCACCGGGGTAATTTCGAGCTCCACATACACCCGCTGCGGGCCGTTCTGGAAGAACCAGCGGCCCTGGGCGTCGGATTCGTAGTTGCGCTCGATGAATTCGATGAGCTTGCCGTGCTGCAGCAGCGAGCCCCGTGCTTGCGGGAAAGGCCCCTGGGCCTGCGTGGCGTCGTCGCGCATGTACCAGCGGCCCCGCGCGTCGAGCCCCAGCCAGCCGTAGCAGTCGGGAACGTTGGGCCACTTGGCGATGGCCTGTTTGACGATGTCATCCATGGCGCGATGGTATCGAGGGGCCTTTGCCGGCCGCGTAGTCCGGTGCCCCGTGGGCCGCGAGCCAGTCGGCCACCTCGGCCGGCATGGCGCGCACGTGGCCCGGCAGGCGCCCCTGCGCGAAGCCGACATGCCCGCCGTGCGCCGGCTGCCACAGCGTGACGTGCGCGCCGGCCTGCCCGGCGCGCGGCAGGCTGGACGCCGGCACGAACGGATCGTTGCGCGCATTGACCGCCAGCGCCGGAATGCGAATGCGGTGCAGCAGCGGCTGGGCCGAGGCCCGGCGCCAATAGTCGTCGGTGTCGCGAAAACCGTGCAGCGGCGCGGTGAACACGTTGTCGAAGTCGTACAGATCGCGCGCGGCCAGCAGCGCCTGACGGTCGAACAGGCCCGGATGCTGGCGCAGCTTGGCCAGAGCCTTGGGCACCATGGTGCGCAGGAACATGCGCGTGTACACCTGCCGGTTGAAGCCCCGGCCGATGGCCGCGCCGCCGGCCGCCAGATCGAGCGGCGAGCAAACGGCCGCCACCGCATCGGCACTGCGTGAGGCGCTCGCCCCGGCTTCGGCGGCCCAGCGCAGCAAGGCGTTGCCGCCCAGCGATACGCCCACGGCCAGCAGCGGCGCGCGCGGGCCGGGCGTGCCGTCGGCGCCGTGCGATCCATCGGCCTGACGCCGCGCGAGCCGCGCGAGAATCCACGCGATCTCTTCATGGTCGCCCGAGTGGTAGGCGCGCGGGGCCAGGTTGAGCTCGCCGCTGCAGCCCCGGAAATGCGGCACGGCGTAGTCCCAGCCGCGCTCGCGCGCCACGTCGGCGAAGGCTTCGGCGTAGTGGCTGCGCGATGAACCCTCCAAGCCGTGGAACAGCACCAGCAGCGGCCGGCCCATCGTTGATTCGGTCTCGCCCCCGGTGTCCGCTCTGCTTTGCGCTTCAGCCGCCGTGCCGGCGGCGGGCAGCAGAAAGTCCACGTCGACGAAATCGCCGTCGGGCGCCGTCCAGCGTTCGCGCCGGTAGGCCGGCGGCACACCCAGCACGCGGCGCGACGCCAGGGCCGGCCAGATGGTTTGCAGGTGGCCGCCGGGCAACCAGCGAGGCGCTATATATTTCATAGCACTACACCGGCGTATTTATTGCGCTGGAGGGCTAAAAGGCTTGAACCCACCCGTCCGCGTGCGCCAGGATTCACCATGGCCGGCATCTCAGTGCAGCACCGGCGGCGGATGGCCCGGGCCCTGGGCCTCGTGCACGGTGCCGGGGCTGGCATGGTGGGCCACCAGGCGCCAGCCCTGCGGGGTCTTGTGATACACGTTGGTGGATTGCACGATCGCCTCGCGCACCCCGCCGTCCAGCACCACCTCCACATGCTCGACCACGCTGTGCACGGCGCTCGCCATCGCCTGCACCCGGTGGACCTGGGACGGGCGCGCACGCAGGGTGCCGTGCTCGAACATGGCGGTGAAAGCTGCGCGGATGGCCCCCGCGCCCAGCAGCCGCGGGCCGCCGGGGTTGACGCAGACGATGTCGTCCTCTTCGGCCCAGCAGGCCATCAGGCGCTCGATGTCGCCCGTCTGCAGGGCTTCGTAGAAGGCCGCTTCGGTGTCGTCGGCGGAGCCGCCCAGGGTGGCGGAGCGAAAGGTGGAACGGGTCATGGTGCTTCAGGGGGCAGTCATGCGGTGCGGCCTATTGTCGCGGCTGGCGTCACCGCTGGCCGAACGAAATGCACCGCATCGCCACCGCCGGGCCGCCAGCGCCGCCCGACGGTCGGCATCGCATCGGCCCGGCGGACTACGCAGCCGCCCTGGCCTGCTGGGGCAGAATGCGCCTGCGCTGCCAGCCCTCGGCACTGTCGCCCGCACCAGGCCCAGCGCACGCGCCATGAAACGTCTTCTTGCCACCCTTGCCGCCGTCCTGGCCCTCTCGGGCTGCGGCTACAACGACTTCCAGCGCCTGGACGAGCAGTCCAAGGCCGCGTGGAGCGAGGTGCTCAACCAGTACCAGCGCCGCGCCGACCTGGTGCCCAACATCGTCGCCACCGTAAAGGGCGAAGCCGCCTTCGAGCAGGACACGCTCACCAAGGTGGTCGAGGCCCGCGCCAAGGCCACCTCCATCCAGGTGACGCCCGAGACGCTGAACAACCCCGAAGCCTTCAACAAGTTCCAGGCCGCGCAGGGCGAACTCTCCGGCGCCCTGTCGCGCCTGATGGTGGTGGCCGAGCGCTATCCCCAGCTGCAGGCCAACCAGGCGTTCCGCGACCTGCGCGTGACGCTGGAGGGCACCGAAAACCGCATCACCGTGGCGCGCAACCGCTACATCCAGACGGTGCAGGAATACAACGTGCTGGCCCGCAGCTTCCCCACCAATCTCACCGCCAAGGTCTTCAGCTACGACGCCAAGCCCAGCTTCACGGTGCAGAACGAGGCGCAGATTTCCACCCCGCCCGCCGTGGACTTCTCCAAGCCCGCGTCCAAGCCGTAAGCACACCAATCGCCAAATATGCCTCTGGCGCACGTCCTTAAAGCGCTGACAGCTATATTTTTTATAGCAATCGGCTGCTTCAGCATGCCGGCCGCTGCGCAGCGTGCGGTGCCGGCGCTCTCCGCCCGCGTGATCGACGAAACCGGCACGCTCTCGGCCACCGAGCGGCAGGCGCTGCAGACCCGCCTGGCCGCCATCGAGCAGGCGCACGGCTCGCAGGTCGTGGTGCTGATGGTGGCCACCACCGCGCCCGAGGACCTGTCGGCCTTTGCCAACCGCGTCGGCAACGCCTGGAAGATCGGCCGCAAGGATGTGGGCGACGGCGTGCTGGTGCTGGTGGCCAAGGACGACCGCAAGATGCGCATCGAGGTCGCCAAGGCGCTGGAAGGCGCGCTGCCCGACATCGCGGCCGCGCGGATCATCGACGGCACCATGAAGCCGCGCTTTCGCGAAGGCGACTACGCGGGCGGCCTGTCCGCCGCGGTGAACCAGATCGGCGCGCGCATCGCCGGCGAATCGCTGCCCCTGCCCACCGGCACGGCAGGCGCCGACGGCCACGCGGCCCGGTCGGCGCCGGGCGTGGACTGGACGGACTTCGCCATCTTCCTGTTCTTCGGCGTGATGCTGGGCGGACCGGTGGCGCGCCGCGTCTTCGGCAACCGCATGGGCGGCCTGCTGCTGGGCGGCGGCGTGGGCGGGCTGGCCTTCTTGTTCACCACCAGCGTGCTGCTGGCCGGCGGTGCCGGGCTGCTCGCGCTGCTCTACACCTGGCTTTTCAGCGGCGCAGGCCTGCCCGTGGGCGGGCGGCGCGGCGGCGGATTCGGCTCTGGCGGCATCGGCACACACACCGGCGGCTTCGGCGGCTGGAGCAGCGGCGGGGGTGGCGGCGACAGCGGCGGCGGTGGATTCAGTTCGGGCGGCGGTGGCGATTTCGGAGGCGGTGGCGCCTCAGGAGACTGGTGACATGGCAAAGACTCCGCTGGGGCCTTCGGCATCCCCTTCTTCTGCTTCTCCTTCCGCTTCGTCTTCCACGACCACCGCCAGCGCCTCCTCGCCCGCGCAGGGCCCTGCGCCGTCCCTGCTGGCCCGCATCGTCAGGCTCGTGCACCACCGCTGGGTGGAGGGGCGCTTGCACCGCGCGCTGCCGCCCGACCTGCTGGACCGCATCACGCGCCGCGTGGCCGCGAGCGAGCGCCGGCACACCGGGCAGATCCGCATCTGCGCCGAAGGCAGCCTGCCCACCAGCTACCTCTGGCGCGGCGCCAGCGCCCGCGAACGCGCCGTCACCCTGTTCGGCAAGCTGCGCGTGTGGGACACCGAGCACAACAACGGCGTGCTCATCTACCTGCTGCTGGCCGAGCACGCCATCGAAATCGTCGCCGACCGCGGTCTCGCCCGCACCGTGCCGCCCGAAACCTGGCGCACCCTGGTCGTTCACATGGGCGAAGCTTTTCGCGCCGAACGCTACGAGGACGGCCTGACCCAGGCGCTGGCGGAGGTGTCGGCACTGCTGGCAACGCATTTCCCGGCAGGGGTGGGCGACGATGGCGCGGCGGCCAGCGGGCGCAACGAATTGCCCGATGCGCCGGTGCTGGCGGGCGATGCGCTGCTGAAGGAATAGGGCCGCGGCCCGGGGCGCTCAGGCATCGATGCCGGGGCGGGCCCCGAGGCTTCGCTTAACCGCGCATCGCTGCGCGCGGGACATGGAACGTATGCACTGGCGGACCGACGATCGCCGGAACCGCCAGCGCACGAGCACGGCAGACCCAAGCGACTCCATGGACCCCCTTCGACCTTCAAGCCGCACCCGGCTGCGCGAGCACAGCCCGGAGATCGGCGACCACACCGGTACGCCGTCGCCGGCACGGCACGTTCGCGCCCGCACGAGCGGGCCGGGCGCGATCGGCTCTCCCCCGCTGTCGCCACGCCGCCATTCGAGCGACCCGCACGCTGCAGGGCCGTCCACGCTGGCGCCTCGCACGGCCATTCCCGACCTGGAAGCGGACCTCGACGCCTATCTGCAGACCGAGCTTGACGACGACCTCGAGGATGGCGATGTCGAAGGCGATGTGGAGCGTCTGGAACAACCGCTGGGGCAACAAGTCCAGACCTGGCTGGGCCATGCAGGCAACTCGGTGGCCGCGCATTTCCAGGTGTTCGACGACGAACCCCAGGCGCGGGCTTTCGCCCGGTTGCTGGAGCGCCTGGGTCAGGAAGCGCTTCCCACGTTTTCCCCCACGGCACAGGGCCAACTCAGAGAGCAGGTGCGCACCACCATCCTCATGATGGCGCGCGATTCCGCTCTGTGCGAAAGCGTTTTCCTGGTGGCACAAACCGCTCTGGGCGATTGCCGCGACAACCTGCTCGACGGCCTCTCCAAGGTAATGCTGACCGTGCGCAGCCACCAGATGGTCCTGGCCGTGAAGATGGGCAAGATCGATGAAGCGAAGGCCAACCATCTGACAGGCCAGCGGTTTCGGCTGTCGCTGCTGGAGACCGCAACGAACCGCTTCATCGGCCGGCAAAAGGACCGCGCCGACTTGCCGCCCTGGAAGAAGAACTGGCTGGAAAAGGACTCGGTGGAAACCATGGTGCACGCCAAGGCCGCCTTGAAGAAAAGCCTGAATCTGCCGCAGGACACGGCACAGGACCTGACGAACCTGGACTGCAGCGTGCTGGAGCAGCCCGACATCGCCGCCTTGAAAGCCGATGTGCTGGAACAGGCCGCCGACCCCCAGGCCTATCGCCAGTTCCTGCTGAACGACGTGCCGTGGCGCAACAGCATGCAAGCGCTTCACAAGGACGTCTTCGGGCCCATCGACGCCGTCCGGGACGATGACCCCTATTACGAACTTCTCCCGCCGAGTGACAGCGAAAGCCCAGAGGCCTTCGCGCACGCAGAGGCGGGGAAAATAATCTACGCCGCCTGGGAGCTCGCCGTGAATGAACAGCTCAAGTGCTGGCGGCTCAGGCGAGCGGTGCACTACCGCCACCCAGCCTTTCGGCATCGGAGGCCGGACCTTCGCGGGCTCCCTAGCCCGCACCGCGGCAGCCATGCTTGCACAGCACCTCTCTGGAAAGTTCGCCCATGTCAGGCATTGAACGCATCGGCACCGTGAGGCCGCGGGAACCCAGCCCTGAAGCGTCGACCGCGGCCGACCGACAGGTCCGGCCACGCAGAAGCAGCCCCGCTCACCCTGGCAGTCCGCTGGCTGCGCGCAATCCGCTGCCGGGCAGCGCCGCAGAAGCAGCAGCCCACCTGCGAGCGCCACGTGCCAACTTGCACCGGCATCTGCCAGACCTGAACACCGTGCCGCGCCAACCGCCAGACCTCCCGGACCTGAACGCTGCGCTGCCTCAACCACTGGACCTGCCGGACTTGAACGCTGTGCCGCCCCAACCTCTGGAACTGCCAGACCTGAACGCCTCGCTGCCGCAGCCGCTGGAGTTGCCCGATCTGAACGTCGCACTGCCCCAGCAGCCATTCGACCTGAACAACACACCACCACCATCACCATCACCAGACATGCAGCCCCAGACCGCCGGGGCCGAAGAGGAAAGCGGGCAAGGCGATGGTGAAATCGACCCCAACCCGCTCACGCTCCCCTTTGCGAACCATGCGGCACTTGGCATTCATGGCACGCCCCATTCGTCTCAGGTCTTCGCGTTGCTGGACAAGCTGAATGCCCACCCGGAGCTGGCGCCACAGGTGCTGCGCGTGTCGGCCGATCTGCTCGTGGAACTGGGCACCCTGCCCGAGTTGATCGAGGGCTTGGAGGCGCGGGCCATGGACACGACGTTGCACCCGGTCACGGCCGGGGCCATCCGTCAATTGATGGGCATCTTGAGCGACTTTGAAAACGACGATGTCGAGTCGGACGACGAAGGCGAGGACAACGAACAAGAAGAGCTTGAGCGGGACCTGAAGCGCCAGACGATGCCGCTCGGCTGGGAGGTCGCCCAGTGGCTGGGGCAGGACCATCCCGACGCTGCCGCCTTGAGCGCATTCGATGACGAACCACAGGCCCCCGCTTTTGGCCGACTGCTGGCGCGGCTGCGTGATGTCGGCCGCAAGGGCGCTGAAGGCACGTCCTCGACCGCAGCCGCGCAACGGGGCGAGCAGGTCGCGGCTGTGGTCCATGCCGTAGCGGGCGATCCCGATCTGCGGGCGCAGGTGTATCTGATCGCGCAGACGGCCCTGGGCAGTTGCCAGGACAACGTGCTCGAAGGCTTTTCCAAGGCGCTGCTGGCGGTGCGCAACCACCAGATGGTGGCGAATATCCGCAGCGGCCAGGTGAACGCCAAGCAGTTCAAGCGCTGGGCGGGACAGCAGTTCAGACTGTCCTTGCTGGAGAGCGAAGTCACCCGATTCATCCATCGGCAATTGCAGCGGCCGGACCTGGGCGCCTGGCAGGCGCGGCAACTCACCAGGGAGCCGCTGCAAACGCTGATGCACGCCAAGCAGGCGCTGCGGGACCGCCTCGATCTGCCGGAGGGCACCGTCACCAGCGTAGAGGCTCTGCAGTCGAGCGTGCTTCGCCGAAAAAACCTGGACGATCTGGTCCGTGCAGTGGAGCAGCAGGCGAACGACCCTGCCGCGTTTGGTGAATTTCGCATGAACCATCCGACATGGCGCGAGGGCATGAAGGCGCTGCACCCGCATGAATTCGCTCAGTTCACCAGCGCACGCGACAACGATCCATTCTTCGACGAAGACCTCCCACGGGGTCTGGAAGCGGAGGTCGAATACGCCATCCGCAGCCGGGCGGTCGAGGCGAAATGGCTGCACGCAGAAAATCGGCTGCTGCGGCATCTGGGACACATCGGAATGTCCATCCCCTCCGTGAAGGCCGAGCCGGACGTGGCATAAACCTCAGAAGGCGGGCGCGGGTCTTTTCAGCCAGCGGGGGCGGCACCCACGCCGCCCGGCACCGTCCACACCCGCCCGCCACCCACGGCGAAGAAACGGCGCTCCGGTCCACCGGGCAGCGTTTGCCCGCCGGTGAACTCGCCGAACGCCGGCAGCACGGTGAGGCCCGCCTCCACCGAAAAGCACGGCAGGCGCAGCGCATCGCGTCCGCGCCCGCGCAGCACGACGGCCGGGTGCACGTGGCCCGCCAACACGTGCAGCGTGGCATGCGGCTGCGGGTGGTGGCAGCAGGCGAAGGGGCCCAGCGGCCAGGGCTCGTTCACGATGGCGATGCCCAGGTCCGCCGGGGGATCGCCGGCATGGCTGTCGTGGTTGCCGCGCACCAGCACCACCTCCAGCGCGGCATGCACGGCGCGCCATGCGGCCAGGGCGGCCAGCACGGCGGGCGATTGGGCTTCGGCCGCGTGCAGAAAATCGCCCAGCACCACGAGCCGCTGGGCACCCAGCAGCGCGATCTGATGGGAGATCCGGTCGAGGTTTGCGCGGGTGGTGCCCGAAGGCACGGGCAGACCGCGGGCGCGGAAGGTGTCGGATTTGCCCAGGTGCAGGTCGGCGATGAACAAGGTGAGGCCTGCCGGCCACCACAGCGCACGGTCGGGCAGCAGGTGGACTTCAGTCCCGGCGAGGTGGCAGATGACGGAGCCGTTGGATGGGAGGTGCTGGTCCAGGGCGCGGCTCATGCGTGGGCCTCCGCTCGCACTGGAGAAGAAACACGCAGGCGCTTGATGATCGCGGTGGGAATGGAGAGAAAACGAAGGGCGTGCGGCACGGGTCGGAATTGTCCCCGCTCACAGCCGGGGCAGCGGCCGGGAGGGCTTTCGCTCCCGCCGGCGCTTGGGCGGGCCGCCCGGCGCGGACTCGTCGGCCGAGGTCAGCGAAAAGTCGAGCGTACGGCGCACCTCGGCTGCCGCAGCCTGCAAGGGATCGTCGGGCGCGGCGGGCGCTGCCACCGTGGCCACCACAGCCTTGGTGCGCTTGCGTGGGCGCAGCGGCGGGTCGGGTGGCACCACGTCCTGCACGCGGGGTACGGCGTCGGCCGCCGCGCCGCGCGCGTCAGCGGCGCTGTCCAGTTGTTCGAGCATGCGGGCGATGCGGTCGGCCAGGTGCTCGTTGGTGAGCTTCTCGCGAAAGCGCTCGACCATGAGCGGAAAGGCGAACGGGCTGGGCCGTAACAGCGGCCGCACCACGAGCTGCTGGGCCTGCATGCGGCGCAGCGCGGCCAGCAACTGGGCCACGTCCAGCTCCTGGCTCAGCACTTCTTCATCCGCCTGGCGCAGCAGCATGTTGGCGGTGTCGTACTTGCGAAAGACCTCGAAGAACAGTTGCGACGACGCCTGCAGCTGGCGCGCGCTGCGGCGCTCGCCCGGGTGGCTCTGGAAGATCAGGCCCGACACGCGCGCGATTTCACGAAAGCGCCGGCGCGCCATTTCGGTGGCGTTCAGGCTGGCGAGCACTTCGTGCAGCAGGGCATGGCGGTCCGGATCGCTCTTGGGCGCATCGGGCAAGGGATGGCCTGCGGCATCGTCGGCCTCTGCCCGGGCGGCGTTGGCGGTGTTGCGGATGGCCAGGGCCTCGCTGGCGGGCAGGCGCAGGGCGGCAGGTTCTGCCAGGGCCGCAGGTGCGTCGATATGGTCCGCCGCGACCGCTGCGTCCGCCTCAAGAGCCGCCCGGCTGGCGCGCGTGCTCAGCAGCTCTGGCAGCAGGGCCGCCCAGTCGCGCTCGGTGGCGCTGAGCAGTTCCAGGCCGTAGTCGTTCACCGCGATGGAAAAGGTGCCGGCCTCGCCCTGCGCCGCGCGCCAGGCGAACAGGCTGGCGAGGCCGGTGTGGGCATGCCGCCCGGCGAAGGGGTACAGGAACAGATGCCAGCCTTCGCGCGTATGCAGCGTTTCGGCCAGCAGCGTGCCGGGCGTGGGCAGGGCGGACCAGCGCTGCTGCACGTCGAGCAGGGGGCGCACGCTTTTCAGTTCGGGCGAGGTGTAGTCGCCCGCTGCGGCCAGGGCCAGTTGCCGCACCACGAAGTCGGCCAGCACGGTGGACAGCGGCATGCGCGAGCCCGCCCAGCGCGGCACGGTGGGACGGCCGCGCGCGGCGCGGCGCACATAGGCGGTCATGTCTTCGATCTTGACCATCTCCAGCACCTGGCCCGCGAACACGAAGCAGTCGCCGGCCGACAGGCGCGAGAGAAAGCTCTCTTCCATGGTGCCCAGGCGAGCGCCGTGCAGCACCTGCACGGCCATGCTGGCATCGCTCACGATGGTGCCGATGTTGGAGCGATGGCGCCGCGCCAGGCGCGCATCGGGCATGCGCCAGATGCCGTCTTCGTCGGGCACCACGCGCCGGTAGTCGGGGTACACCGCGAGCGAGGGGCCGCCCCGGTGCACGAAGTCCAGGCACCACTGCCACACGCCGCGCGGCAGGTCGGCATAGGCGGCGGTGCGGCGCACTTCGGCATAGAGCGACTCGGGCTCGAAGCCGCCGCCCAGCGCCACGGTGACGAGGTGCTGCACCAGCACGTCCACCGGACGGCGGGGGCAGGCGCGCATCTCCACCTGCCCGGCACGCACCGCGGCGCGTGCGGCGGCGGCCTCGACCAGTTCCAGGCTGTGGGTGGGCACGAGGGTGATGCGCGACGGCCGGCCCGGCGCATGCCCGGAGCGCCCGGCGCGCTGCAGCAGCCGCGCGATGCCCTTGGCCGAGCCGATCTGCAGCACGCGCTCCACGGGCAGAAAATCCACGCCCAGGTCCAGGCTGGAGGTGCACACCACCGCGCGCAAACGCCCTTCCTTGAGCCCCGCCTCGACCCATTCGCGCACGCCACGATCCAGCGAGCCGTGGTGGATGGCCAGTTCGCCCGCCCAGTCGGGCCGCGCGTCGAGGATGGCCTTGTACCAGACCTCGGCCTGCGAGCGCACGTTGACGAAGACCAGCGTGGTGCGCGTGCCGGCCAGCTCTCGCACCACGGCAGGCAGCATCGACAGGCCCAGGTGACCAGCCCAAGAAAAGCGCTCGGGGTGATCGGGCAGCAGCGTGTCCACCACCAGGCGCTTGTCCACGCGGCCCTGCACCAGCACGCCTTCGCCGGAGCCGCCTTGCTGCGGTCCGGGCGGCTGGCCCAGCAGGGTCTGCATGGCCTCTTGCAGATTGCCGAGCGTGGCCGACATGCCCCACACGCGCAGCGCGGGGTTCCATCCCTGCAGGCGGGCGATGGCCAGCTGCACCTGCACGCCGCGCTTGTTGCCCAGCAGCTCGTGCCACTCGTCGGCCACGACCAGTTGCACGGACGACAGGACCTCGCGCGCATCGCCCCGCGCCAGCAGCAGCGACAGGCTTTCCGGCGTGGTGACCAGCACCGTGGGCAGCCGCCGCGACTGCGCGCTGCGCTCGCCGCTGGCGGTGTCGCCGGTGCGCGCACCCGCCGTCCAGCGGGCCACGCCGCTGTGCACCGGCGCCAGCGCGTCGAGCGGGGCCTGCAGCGCCTTGAGCGTGTCGGCCGCCAGCGCCCGCATCGGCGTGAGCCACAGGACAGTGAGCGGCGCAGCGGTGGCAGCGCGCCCCCGCGCGGGAGGCGCTACTTTTTTTATAGCAGAACCCCCTAGTGCTGATTGCGATGGAGCATGATTTGACTCAAAGTCTTTGGCGGGCCCCGCCAGCGCCTGAAGGGCCCCCAGCCACACGGCGTAGGTCTTGCCCGCGCCGGTGGTGGCGTGCAGCAGCCCCGAGCGCCCCTCGGCCATCGCCTTCCACACCTGCTTCTGGAACGGGAACGGCTTCCACCCCCGCTGCCCGAACCAGTCGGCCACGGCGCGCTGCACGGTGAGGGGGCTTACTGCCATCGACCGCCTCCGCGCAGCAGCGGCCCCCACGAGGCGCTCGCGAACGAGGGAATCGCCCGCCCCGGGCGAGCGCGCCGCAGGCTCGGTGACAGGCGGGCGGCCCATGCGTTGCGGCCAAAGGGCACCGAGGCGCGCAGCGGCCGGCGGACTTGCGGTGGCGCGCGCCGTGACCGCAGCGCGGCCCACCCGGTTCGCACGGCCTCCACCAGTCGCAAGCCGCGCAGATGGCCCGCCGCGCATCGCAAGGTGGCCGTCAGCAAAGACGCCTTGCTCCGCAGCGCGCCGCTTCGATGGGGCCGGGTCCACGCCGCAGGGCGCCGGGCGAGGATGCGGCCCCAGCCACGGCCCAGAAATGCGGTCAAGGCGCGGTGCTTTCCGCCCACGAACGGCATGGCGCGGCTCCGTCTCAAGGGTCCGACCGCGGCAACAGCTCCGCGAGGGTGTCCACCGAATCCGCCTCTTCCACGGGCTTGTCTTCGCGCCAGCGCAGCATGCGCGGAAACCGCACCGCGATCCCGCTCTTGTGGCGCGAACTGCGCGCGATGCCTTCGAAGCCCAACTCGAACACCAGGGTCGGCCGCACGCTGCGCACCGGCCCGAAGGTCTCCACCGTGGTCTTGCGGATCACCGCATCGACCCGCGCCATCTCGGCATCGGTCAGGCCCGAATACGCCTTGGCGAACGGCACGAGCGATCGCCCTTCCGTGCCGGGCGGGCCGTCCCACACCGCGAAGGTGTAGTCGCTGTACAGGCTGGCGCGGCGCCCATGGCCGCGTTGCGCGTAGATCAGCACCGCGTCGATGCTCAAAGGGTCGATCTTCCACTTCCACCACGTGCCCACGTCCTTGGTGCGGCCCACACCATATTCGGCGCTCCGGGCCTTGAGCATCATGCCCTCCACGCCCAAGGAGCGCGCCTGTTCGCGCTGGCGGGCCAGGTCTTCCCAGCTCTCGCCCTGCAGCACGGGGCTGCTCACCAGCGCCGGGTGCGACACGCGCGCCAAGAGCGCATCGAGCCGCTCGCGCCGCACCGACTGGGGCAGCCGGCGCAGATCTTCGCCGCCCTCTTCCAGCAGATCGTAGGCGAGCAGCACCACCGGCAATTCGCGCAGGAGCTTGGGGGTGAGCGCCTTGCGGCCGATGCGCTTTTGCAGATCGGCGAACGGCCGCACATGGGCCACCGCATCGCCCTCGGCGGCGCGCCACACGACGATCTCGCCGTCGAGCACCGTTCCGTCAGGGAGCACGTCGCCCAGGGCCTGCAGTTCGGGGAACCGGTCGCTCACCAGCTCTTCGCCGCGCGACCAGATCCAGGTGGTGGCGGCGGCTGCAGGATTGGCGGGATCGACGGAATCGGTCGCAGCGCTGGCGGCGCGTCGCACGACCTGGGCGCGGATCCCGTCCCACTTCCATTCCACGATCCATTGCGATGGCGGACCGAGCACCTTGTCGAACTGCGACACCGGCAGTTGCAGCGGGTGCGCGAGGAAAAAAGGGTACGGATGCCCCCGCGCCTCGCCCACGGCGGCGTCATCGCCCTCCTCGCCTTCCGCCGCCACGAGCCGCAGGTAGTCGGCCTCGCCAGGGCGCGCACCGATGTGCGTGTAGCCCATGAGCCGCTGGGCGATGCGCTTGGGGTCCACGCCACTGACCGCAGCCAGCGCCTGCGTGACCTGCAGCCGCGACACGCCCACGCGGAAGGCCCCGGTGATGAGCTTGAAATACACCAGCCGCTCCTCCACCGCGAGGCCGGCCCACTGCGCGCGCAGGGTGCTGGACAGATCCTCGGGCGGTATGCCGCGCAGCGGCAGCAGGTGCCACTCCATCCAGTCCGCGAGGCCAAGTGCCTGCACCTCGGCCGGTGCGGGCAGCAGCAGCGAAATGGTTTCGGCCAGATCGCCCACCGCTTCATAACTTTCGTCGAAGAGCCACTCGGGGAGGCCGGCCGCATCACGGGCCAGGGCGCGCAGCAGCTTGGTCGGCACCAGTTGCCGCGGCTTGCCGCCCGCCAGGAAGTACACCGCCCAGGCCGCATCCGCCGGCTGCGCGGTCCGCAGATAGGCCTGCAGCGCCGCTTGCTTGGCGAGGCTGGAGGTGCTGGCGTCGAGCGCGCGGTACAGCGCGGCGAAGTCCTTCATGGCAGGGGGTGTGGCGGAATGTCGTGGCCTTCCGGAGCGGCTGTCTCAATCACGGGCGAGGCGTCTCCACCCGGCGCTGCAATAGCGGTGGGGTTGGCGGCGGCGTCGGCGCCGTCCGTGGCATCGGCCGCGCTGGGCTGGCCTGGCACGCCGCCCGGTGCGGCGGAGTCCTGATCGTCCTCGTCGCCGTACTCGGTGTGGAACGACTGGGCTTCCAGCCCCTGCTCGCACAGCCAGCGCACCAGCACGGCCACGCTGCCATGCGTGACGAACACGCGCTCAGCGCCCGTCGCGCCGATGGCGCGCTGCAGACCGGGCCAGTCCGCGTGGTCCGACATCACGAAGCCACGGTCCACGCCCCGGCGGCGGCGGGTGCCGCGCAGCTGCATCCAGCCGCTGGCGAAGGCATCCGCATGGCGCGCGAAGCGGCGCATCCACGGCGTGCCCTGGGCGGACGGCGGTGCGACCACCAGCGCGGTCTTGAGCATCTGCGCGTCCACGCCCGGGTCGGTCACGCGGAAGGTGGGCGGCAGGTCCACGCCCGCCGCGCGGTACACGGCATTGAGCGGCTCCACCGCGCCATGCACCACGATCGGCCCGATGCTGCGGTCCACGCCGTGCAGGATGCGCTGCGCCTTGCCGAACGCATAGCACAGCATCACGGAAGGCCGGCCCTGCTCTGCGTTGGCGCGCCACCAGGCGTTGATATCGGCGAACAGAACGGGCTGCGTGGGCCAGCGGTAGATGGGCAGGCCGAAGGTCGATTCGGTGATGAACGTGTCGCAGCGCACGGGCTCGAACGGCGCGCAGGTTCCATCGGCTTCGGTCTTGTAGTCGCCGGAGGCCACCCACACCCGGCCGCCGTGCTCCAGCCGCACCTGGGCCGACCCGAGCACATGGCCCGCCGGGTGCAGCGACAGGCGCACGCCGTGGTGTTCGATGGTTTCGCCGTAGGCCAGCGTCTGCAGCGCGATATCGGCGCCGAGCCGGGCCCGCAGCACACCTTCGCTGTCGGTGTGCGCCAGGTAGTGGGCGTGCCCGACGCGGGCATGGTCCGAATGGCCATGCGTGATGACTGCCCGGTGCACCGGCCGCCACGGATCGATGTAGAAATCGCCCGCCGTGCAGTACAGGCCTTCGGGGCGCGCGACGATCAGATCGACCTCACCGCGTGCCATGGCCGCTTGCTTTCGCGAAAGGGGAGAAGCGCCGACGAGCGACCTGTCTGACCCCGCCGCCCAATGCGCCGTACGTAGAAGGAAGTGCTGTGTGCGCTTGCATGCCGAATGCTAGCGCCCGCCCTTTCGCATCCCAGGTGAGGAACGCCGCATGCCCCTGTCAGCCGACGCCTACCCAGGGCGCCGGAGGCCGCTAGTCGCCGTCCTGCGCACGAACTCCAGCCGTGGAAATTCGATCGGCCATGAAAAAAGCCGCCCGAAGGCGGCTTTGGTAGCGAACGGGGCGGAAAGCCGCCCGGTCGTTCGTTCGATCAGCGCTTTTGGCGGAACTTGCGCAGCGCAGCGATCTGCGCGGCCATCACGGCCAGTTCCGATTGCGCCTTGGCCAGGTCGAGCTCGCTCTTGGCGTTCTTGACGGCTTCTTCGGCAGCAGCCTTGGCCTGGTTGGCCTTTTCGTCGTCCAGGTCCTTGCCGCGCACCGCGGTATCGGACAGCACCGTCACGCGGTGGGGCTGCACTTCCAGAATGCCACCGGCCACGAAGACGAACTCTTCGCCGCCGTCGGCCATCTCGATGCGCACCGAGCCCGGCTTGATGCGCGTGATCAGCGGGGTGTGGCGGGGATAGATGCCCAGCTCACCGGCCTCGCCGGGCAGAGCGACGAACCGTGCCTCGCCGGAGAAGATGGACTCCTCGGCGCTGACGACATCGACGTGAATGGTGTTCATGGTGGTTCCTTCCAAAAGTCGGGAAAGCTAGAAATCGGTGGCCCGTCCGGCTGGCCGGCATGCCTGCTGCAGATGCGAACCATCGCCCCTGCAGCGCATGCCGATCAACGCCCCTGGCAGGGCCGCCGATTGCGCCGCTTTACGCGACCTTCTTGGCCTTTTCGAAGGCTTCGTCGATCGTGCCGACCATGTAGAACGCCTGCTCGGGCAGGTGATCGCATTCGCCGGCCACGATCATCTTGAAACCACGGATGGTTTCGGACAAGGGCACGTACTTGCCGGGCGAGCCCGTGAACACTTCGGCCACGTGGAACGGCTGCGACAGGAAACGCTGGATCTTGCGGGCGCGGGCCACGGCCAGCTTGTCTTCAGGCGCCAGTTCGTCCATGCCCAGAATCGCGATGATGTCGCGCAGTTCCTTGTAGCGCTGCAGCGTGCCCTGCACACCGCGGGCGACCGCGTAGTGCTCTTCGCCCACGACTTGCGGGTCGAGCTGGCGGCTGGTCGAATCCAGCGGGTCCACGGCGGGGTAGATACCCAGCGAAGCGATGTCACGCGACAGCACCACGGTGGAGTCCAAGTGAGCGAACGTCGTGGCAGGCGATGGGTCGGTCAAGTCATCCGCTGGCACATACACGGCCTGGATGGAGGTGATCGAACCGACCTTGGTGGACGTGATGCGCTCTTGCAGGCGGCCCATTTCTTCGGCCAGCGTTGGCTGGTAGCCCACGGCGGAAGGCATGCGGCCCAGCAGTGCGGACACTTCGGTACCGGCCAGCGTGTAGCGGTAGATGTTGTCCACGAAGAACAGCACGTCGCGGCCTTCGTCACGGAACGACTCGGCGATCGTCAGGCCGGTCAGCGCCACGCGCAGACGGTTGCCTGGGGGCTCGTTCATCTGGCCGTACACCATGGCGACCTTCGAGTCTTCGAGCTTCTCGAGGTTCACCACGCCGGAGTCGGCCATCTCGTGATAGAAGTCGTTGCCTTCGCGGGTCCGCTCGCCCACACCAGCGAACACCGACAGACCGCTGTGGGCCTTGGCGATGTTGTTGATGAGTTCCATCATGTTCACGGTCTTGCCCACGCCGGCGCCACCGAACAGGCCCACCTTGCCGCCCTTGGCGAACGGGCAGACCAGGTCGATCACCTTGATGCCGGTTTCCAGCAGCTCTTGCGAAGGCGACAGTTCGTCGTACGCAGGGGCCTTGCGGTGAATGGATGCCGTGAGGTCCTGGCTGACCGGACCACGCTCGTCGATGGGCGCGCCCAGCACGTCCATGATGCGGCCCAGCGTCGCCTTGCCCACGGGCACGGTGATGGGGTTGCCGGTGTTGGTCACCACGATGCCGCGGCGCAGGCCGTCGGACGAGCCCAGTGCGATGGTGCGCACAATGCCGTCGCCCAGCTGCTGCTGCACTTCCAGCGTCAGGGTGGAACCGTCGAGCTTCAGGGCGTCGTAAATCTTGGGCATCTGGTCGCGCGGGAACTCCACGTCCACCACGGCGCCGATACATTGAACAATCTTGCCTTGCACTTGAGCCATTTTTTGCTCCAAATAAATGTGGGTTGAGCTGTCTGTTTACACAGCAGCAGCGCCGGACACGATTTCCGAAAGTTCTTTCGTGATCGCTGCCTGGCGCGTTTTGTTGTAGACCAGCTTCAACTCGCCGATGACGCTGCCTGCGTTGTCGGTGGCAGCCTTCATGGCCACCATGCGCGCCGACTGCTCGGAGGCCATGTTTTCCGCCACGGCCTGGTAGATCAGGGATTCGACATAGCGCAACAGCAGCTCGTCGATGACGCTCTGCGCGTCGGGCTCATAGATGTAGTCCCAGCCGTGCTCGGTCTTCTCGGCTTCCATCTGGGAAGAAGACAGGGGGAGCAGACGCTCCACCACCGACTCCTGCCGCATGGTGTTGATGAACTTGGTGTACCCCAGGTACACCGCGTTGATCTTGCCTTCGGCGTAAGCGTCGAGCAGCACCTTGACGGGGCCGATCAGCTTGTCCAGATGCGGCGTGTCGCCCAGACCGGTGACATGCGAAACCACCTTGGCACCGACGCGGTTCAGGAAACCCAGGCCCTTGTTGCCAATGGCCACGGCTTCGGTGGACACGCCAGCGGACTGCAGTTCGCGCAGCTTGGTGGTCACGGCACGCAACACGTTGGTGTTCATGCCGCCACACAGGCCCTTGTCGGTCGTCACCACGATGACACCGGCCACCTTCGCATCGTTTTCCTTCATGAAAGGATGAACGTACTCAGGGTTGGCCTTGCCGAGGTTGGCGGCGATGTTGCGAATCTTCTCGCTGTAAGGACGGGCCGCGCGCATCCGGTCCTGCGCCTTGCGCATCTTGGACGCGGCCACCATTTCCATGGCCTTGGTGATCTTCTTGGTGTTTTCCACCGATTTGATCTTGCCGCGTATTTCCTTGCCTGCTGCCATGATGATTCCTCGTTCGGTTTAGGCGAACGACTTCTTGAACGCGCCGATGGCGGCGGTCAATTCGGCCTCAGCGTCCTTGTCCATGGCCTTCGCCTGTTCCAGCTTGGCCAGCAGAGGGCCGTAGCTGGACTTCAGGAACTGGTGCAGGCCGTGTTCGAACTCGAGCACCTTCTTGACGTCGATGTCGTCCATGAAGCCCTTGTTCACCGCGAACAGCGTCGAACCCATCAGCGAGATGGGCAGCGGGCTGTACTGGGCTTGCTTGAGCAGTTCGGTCACGCGGGCACCGCGGTCCAGCTGCTTGCGGGTGGCTTCGTCCAGATCGGAAGCGAACTGCGCGAACGCAGCCAGTTCACGGTACTGGGCCAGGTCGGTACGGATACCGCCGGACAGGTTCTTGATCAGCTTGGTCTGCGCTGCACCACCCACGCGGGACACCGAGATACCGGCGTTGATGGCAGGGCGGATACCGGCGTTGAACAGGCTGGTTTCCAGGAAGATCTGGCCGTCCGTGATCGAGATCACGTTGGTAGGCACAAAAGCGGACACGTCGCCGGCTTGCGTTTCGATGATCGGCAGTGCCGTCAGCGAACCGGTCTTGCCCTTGACTTCACCCTTGGTGAAGGCTTCGACGTAGTCGGCATTCACGCGGGCTGCACGCTCCAGCAGGCGGCTGTGGAGATAGAACACGTCGCCGGGATAGGCTTCGCGGCCTGGCGGGCGGCGCAGCAGCAGCGAAACCTGGCGGTAGGCCACAGCCTGCTTGGACAGGTCGTCATACACGATCAGGGCGTCTTCGCCGCGGTCGCGGAAGTACTCGCCCATCGTGCAGCCGGAGTAGGCCGACACGTATTGCATGGCGGCGGACTCGGAAGCCGAAGCGGCCACCACGATGGTGTATTCCATCGCGCCGGCTTGCTCGAGAGCACGCACGACGTTCTTGATGGACGAAGCCTTCTGGCCGATGGCGACGTAGATACACGTCACGCCCTGGCCCTTCTGGGCAATGATCGCGTCGATCGCGACAGCGGTCTTGCCGGTCTGGCGGTCGCCGATGATCAGTTCGCGCTGGCCACGGCCCACAGGCACCATGGAGTCGATCGACTTCAGGCCGGTCTGCAGAGGCTGGTCCACCGATTTACGGGCGATCACGCCTGGAGCGACCTTTTCGATCACGTCGGTGAGCTTGGCATTGATCGGGCCCTTGCCGTCGATCGGCTGGCCCAGTGCGTTCACCACGCGGCCCACGAGTTCGGGGCCGACGGGCACTTCCAGAATGCGGCCCGTGCACTTCACGGTGTCGCCTTCGGAGATGTGCTCGTACTCGCCCAGAATCACGGCGCCGACGGAATCGCGCTCAAGGTTCAGTGCCAGGCCGTAGGAAGGCGCACCCTCCTTGTTGGCCGGGAACTCCAGCATTTCGCCCTGCATCACGTCGGACAGACCGTGCACGCGCACGATACCGTCGGACACGGACACCACGGTGCCCTGATTGCGGATATCGCTGCTGGCTGCCAGACCTTCGATGCGGCTCTTGATCAGTTCAGAAATTTCTGCGGGATTGAGTTGCATGACTCTTTCCTTCTTTCTTTGGTTAGCCGAGACCTCAAGCCGCTTACGCAGTGAGGGCCGCTTTCATTTGTTCCAGACGGGCTTTGACGGAGGTGTCGAGCACCTCGTCTCCCACGACTACGCGAACGCCGCCGATCAGGGATTCGTCCACCTGTACCGAGACATTCAACTTGCGGCCGAAGCGCTTTTCGAGCACTGCGTCCAGGCCGGACAACGCGGCGGCATCCAGCGGAAATGCGCTGAACACCACGGCATCGGAAGAACCGTTTCGCCGATTCACCAGCGCACGGAACTGGGCAGCCACCTCGGGAAGGGCATCCACACGGCCGTTCTCGATGATGACGCGCAGGAAGTTGCGTGCTGCCTCGGGCAGCGCGCTACGGACCACGCCCGTGATGACATCGAACACTTGGTCGGAGGTCACCTTGGGGTTGTCCGCCAGCTGGCGCACTTGCGGATTGGCGGCAATCGCCGCCACTTCTTCCACCCAGGCCACGGTGCCGTTCAGGTCGGCACCCGGCTGGGACGCGCTGGCCTTGAACAGGGCTTCCGCGTAAGGGCGGGCAATGGTGGCGAGTTCTGCCATGTTGCTTGGCTCCTTACAGCTCGGTCTTCAGGCGGTTCAGCAGGTCGGCGTGGACGCCAGCATTGACTTCCTTGCGGAGAATCTGCTCGGCACCCTTGACGGCCAGCGCAGCCACCTGCTCGCGCAGGGCTTCACGGGCCTGGATCGACTGCTGCTCGGCATCTGCACGGGCAGCGGCGACGATCTTGTTGCCTTCCTCGGTCGCACGGGCCTTCGCCTCGTCGATGATGGCCTGAGCGCGTCGCTCGGCGTCCGCAATACGCGATGCCGTTTCGTTGCGCGTCTGGGCCAGTTCCTTCTCGACGCGCTGGTTCACAGCGGTCAATTCGGTCTTGGCACGGTCGGCGGCAGCGAGGCCATCGGCGATTTTCTGGGCTCGCTCGTCCAGGGCCTTCGCGATCGGGGGCCACACGAACTTCATCGTGAACAGCACCAGAATCAGAAAGACGATGGCCTGAACGAACAGGGTCGCGTTGATACTCACGGCAACACCTTTCTAGTTGGGCGTTGAACGGAGCTTAGGCCAGGACGAAGGGGTTGGCGAAAGCGAACAGCAGCGCAATGGCCACACCGATCAGGAATGCGGCGTCGATCAGACCGGCCAAGATGAACATCTTGGTTTGCAGTTCGTTGATCAGCTCAGGTTGGCGAGCAGACGCTTCGAGGTACTTGCCACCCATCAGTGCGATGCCGATCGAAGCGCCGATAGCGCCGAGACCCACGATCAGACCACAAGCCAGAGCGACGAGACCGAGAACGTTTTCCATGATGACTCCTAGGATGAAAAGAAAGGAAGGTTGAAAAAGAAAGGGAAAGGATCAGTGAGCTTCATGCGCCTGGCCGAGATAGATCAGCGCAAGCATCATGAAAATGAAGGCCTGCAGGGTGATCACCAGGATGTGGAAGATCGCCCAGATCGAGCCTGCAATGATGTGCCCCAGAGGGAGCAACACACCGGAAAGCGACATGGCAGCAGCACCGCCCATCAGGGCAATCAGCATGAACACCAACTCACCAGCGTACATGTTGCCGAACAGCCGCATGCCATGCGACACGGTCTTGGCAATGTATTCAATGATCTGCATGAGCAGATTGACCACGCCCAGGATCAGGGCGAAGACGGGATTCTTGCTGGTGCCGAAAGGTGCCGTGACCAATTCGTGCGCCCAGCCGCCCAGGCCCTTGATCTTCACGCTGTAGTACAGACACAGCACCAGAACGGCGAACGACAGGCCGAGGGTCGTGGACAGATCGGCGGTGGGCACCACGCGCAGATAGGCATGGTGTGGATCGTGGCCGGCGGCACCGTAGATCTGGGCCCAGATGGCGGGCAGCAGATCGACCGGCAGCATGTCCATGGCATTCATCAGGAAAATCCAGACGAAGACGGTCAATGCCAGGGGCGCGATGAACTTGCGGCTTTCGGCGTTGTGGATGTTGGCCTTGGCCTGGTTGTCCACCATCTCGACCAGGATTTCCACCGCGGCCTGGAAGCGACCCGGCACGCCGGAGGTCGCCGTGCGCGCGGCACGCCAAAAGACAAAAAGTGCGATGAAACCGAGAACCAAACCCACGATCACGGAATCGAAGTTCACCACGGAGAAATCGACGATGGACTTCTGCTTGATGTTCTGGAGATGCTGCAAGTGGTGAACGATGTATTCACTGGCAGTCGGTGCATGCGCTTCTGCGGCCATCGGACAACTCTTCTATCAATATCAATCGGTTTTTCGGACACCGGGCCGCACCATGAGGGCGATCCAGTACGTTTTCATCGTCACTACCATGCCAGCCAGCAATGCCAGCCAACTCAGTCCCGGAACCAGCCGGGGTGCCGCCGCCAACATAGCCACGGTCATTGCAATCTTGACCAACTCCCACCCGAAAAGACTCGTCATCGCACTTCCTGCGGAAGTTTGATGTCGTGCCACGCCACGTGCGAACAAGGCTGCAGGCAGAACGACCGCCAGCGCGCCATATCCGGTAGACCAAGCCATATTCGACTTGCCGGAGACCAGCCATGCCACCAGGGCCGCCAGCGCTCCGATCAGTGTCTGACCCAAGACGATCCGCCATACGGAGATACGCGGGTGACGCTTGCGCCACTGCGCGGCCTCTTCGGCAGACAGGGGCTTGAAGTCAGAATCTTCAGCCTCAGTTTCGGTGTCGGGAGCGTTTGTTTTCATTGAGGAATGACGCTCTCTTTACAGACCGAAACTTTCACAAAGCCCCTGATTATAAGTAAAAACCACTTTCATCCAGCAATGACCTCTCAGGTCGGTATGAAAGCGGGCGGGGGTCTGCTCCGTTGTGGTGACAGGCCAACGTGAGTTGCCCTATGGCGGTGCGCTTCTCGGGTTGCGCCTGGCAGCCCGGACGCTATCAAAATAGCGCTCAGTTCGTCACTTAACCGATCTCAGCCATGACACAGCCTCCTTCCGACCTTGCCTCTGCCAGCGAAACTCCAGCCGATCCGCGCAGGGATTCCCTGATCGAATACCCCTCTTCATTTCCCATCAAGGTCATGGGCCAGAAGGTGGATGGATTCGTCCATGCGATCACGGAGCTGGCTCGCCAGTTCGACCCCACCTTCGACGCCTCCACCGTCGAGCTGCGCGACAGTCGCGCGGGCAATTACCTGGGCGTGACCATCACCATCACGGCCACCAGCCGCGAGCAACTGGACGATTTGTACCGCGCACTGTCCTCGCATCCGATGGTCAAGGTGGTGCTTTAAGCCCGCCATGGAGATTCGCCACCTGGGCCTTGCGGATTACGTGGAGACCCTGCAGGCCATGCAGGCGTTCACCGAGCAGCGCACCCCGGACACCCCTGATGCCCTGTGGATCTGCCAGCACACACCCCTCTACACACAGGGACTTGCCGGCAAAGCCGATCACCTGCTCGCCCCCGGCGATATCCCCATCGTAGCCACCAACCGTGGCGGTCAGGTGACATTCCACGGCCCCGGGCAGGTGGTGGCATACCCGCTGCTGGACCTTCAGCGTGCCGGCTATTTCGTCAAGGAATACGTCCACCGCATCGAAGAGGCCGTGATCCGAACATTGATGCACTTCGGCGTGACGGGCCATCGGGTGGCCGGAGCACCCGGCATCTACGTGCGCCTGGACGACCCTGGCAGCCATGCCCAACTGCCACAGCGTCCGAGAAAGGCTGACGGCCCGCCGCTGGCAGCGGATGCTGCACCCGATTTTTCCGGGCTCGGAAAGATCGCAGCGCTGGGGATCAAGGTGTCCCGCCACCGGACCTACCACGGTGTGGCGCTCAACGTGGATATGGACCTGGAACCCTTCTCGCGAATCAACCCTTGCGGCTACGCAGGGTTGAAAACGGTGGACCTTTCTACAATCGGGGTCCACACCACCTGGGAAGAAGCCGCCGGAGTGCTGAGCAAGCAGCTCGCCGTCCGCCTGGCCCCCTGACCACTATCTGTCATGAGCACTCCCGAAGTCGTGCGCGAAGCGCAAACCACCGCCGCCTACAACCCGCTGGCCAAGCAGAAGGCTGCCGCCAAGCTGTCGCGCATTCCGATCAAGGTCGAACAGGGCGAGGTGCTCAAGAAACCAGAATGGATCCGGGTGAAGGCGGGCAGCCCCACAACGCGCTTCTACGAGATCAAGGACATCCTGCGCGAGAACAAGCTGCACACGGTATGCGAAGAGGCGAGTTGCCCCAACATCGGTGAGTGCTTCGGCAAGGGCACGGCCACGTTCATGATCATGGGCGACAAGTGCACGCGGCGATGCCCCTTCTGCGACGTGGGCCATGGACGCCCTGACCCACTGGACAAGGACGAGCCGCTGAACCTGGCCAAGACCATTGCCCAGCTGCGCCTGAAGTACGTGGTGATCACCAGCGTGGACCGCGACGATCTGCGCGACGGTGGCAGCGGCCATTTCGTCGAGTGCATTCAACACATTCGCGCGCTTTCACCCACCACGCAGATCGAAATCCTGGTGCCCGATTTCCGCGGCCGCGACGACCGGGCGCTCGAGATCCTCAAGGCAGCGCCTCCCGACGTGATGAACCACAACCTGGAAACCGCGCCTCGCCTGTACAAGGAAGCACGCCCTGGCAGCGACTACCAGTTCAGCCTGAACCTGCTCAAGAAATTCAAGGCATTGCATCCTGGCGTGCCAACCAAGAGCGGCATCATGGTTGGCCTGGGCGAAACGGATGAGGAAATCCTCCAGGTCATGCGCGACATGCGCGCGCATGACATCGACATGCTGACCATCGGCCAGTATCTGTCGCCCTCCAACAGCCATTTGCCCGTGCGCCGCTACGTGCACCCAGACACCTTCAAGATGTTTGAAGAAAAAGCCTACGAGATGGGCTTCAGCCACGCAGCCGTGGGCGCAATGGTGCGTTCCAGCTATCACGCGGACCAGCAAGCGCACGCTGCTGGCGTCTAGTCGCCGCGAGGGCCCCGGGTTTTGCTTCGCAGGGCGGAGCAATCCCTAAAGGCTCGGTCATTGCGCCGCCGCGGTCGCTTCGTCAATCGACGCACTGATGGTGAAGCCGATGCGCGTGACGGGTCCTTGGCTGTGCGCGAAGGTCCTGCCGCCGTGCATTCGGGCGATTGCGTCCACGATGGCGAGACCAAGTCCGTGGTGCTGTTCCGAGCCGTCGCGGGCCGCCGTGCCTCGATAAAAGCGTTCGAACAGCCTGTCCAGCGCCTGTGGCGCGATGGGTGGCCCTTCGTTTTCCACCGCGATTTCCGCGCCATCGTCGGCACTGCGGATGCTCACGACGATGGTGGAATCCTTCGCGGCATAGCGGATGGCATTGCCCACCAGATTGGAAAGGGCCCGGCGAACCAGCGAAACATCCAGCGCCGCGGTTGCCTCGCCAACGACGACGCCCCGCAATCCCGCGTCTTCCAACGATGCTTCATGGAACTCCAGCACGGCGCACGCCTGTTCCGACAGGCATGCCGGCTGACGCGTACGCAGGAATTCGCCGCGATCGGCCCGCGACAGAAACAGCATGTCTGCAACGATGCCGGACATCCGGCGAATCTCCTCCAGGTTCGAGAGCAGCAGCAAATGCATGTCCTGGGAGGAACGAGGGCGGGCCAACTCGACCTCGGCCGAGGCGATGAGGTTGGCCAAGGGCGTCCGCAATTCGTGGGCCACGTCCGCGTTGAACGCCTTGGATTGCGAATAGGCTTGCTCCAACCGCGCCACAAGGACATTGAACTGCGCAATCCACGGACGGAGCTCCTGGTCAAACTCCAGCGCTTCGATGGGCACGCTGGGAACGTTTGGCGTGATGCGGGACGTGCGCTCTGCCAATTGCCGCAAGGGCTGCAGACCATGCCGCACAAGGAGCGCGCCGGTCAAGGACACCAGCAGAGTACCCAGCACGACGGCAAAGGCCAATGTCCACCGCAGTCGGCGCAACAGGCGAGCGTCCTGGGTCGCATCGAGTCCGATGTGCACCTCGACACGCCCGCCTCCACCTTTCAAGACCTCCTGATATTCAGCCCAGATCCAGGCGCCCTCCGCAGCCGGCGCAGCGTGGAAAACCCTTCTTCCTTCCCGTTCGATGGACAGACTCACGTTCCTGTGTGAGGACAGAAAGTCTTCCAGTTTGTGCTGCAGAGACAGGGCATCGCTCCCCGGACCGGGTTCGTTCAGCAGATGGAATGCCAACCGCGCCTGCTGGTCCAACTCTTCCTGCGACTTCTGCTGAAAATTCCAGGCCGTTACGCCGTAGACAGCGGCGCAAAGAAGGCTCAGGCCGATCAGTGTCTGCAGGGCGAACCAGAGGGACAGCCGGCGCTGCATCGATGGCAAGAATGGCCTCACGATGGCCCCCGGTCTTCCAGCACGTAACCCATGCCTCGCACGGTGTGCAAAAGCTTCTTTGGAAAAGGGTCGTCCAGTTTGCCCCGCAAGCGGCGCACAGCCACTTCCACCACGTTGGTTTCACTGTCGAAATGCATGTCCCAGACTTGTTCAGCCAAGGTCGTTCGTGACAACACGCGCCCTTGGCGCCGCATCAGCAGGGCGAGCAAGGCGAACTCCTTGGCGGTGAGGTCCAAACGCGTCCCTGCGCGCTGGCACTTGCGGGCCACCAGATCGAGCTCCAGATCGGCCATCTTCAGCACGGTGTGTTCCTGCAGTTGCCCTCTGCGCAGCAGCGCCTGTACCCGCGCCAACAGTTCGGAAAAAGCGAACGGCTTGACCAGATAGTCGTCGGCGCCCTGCTGCAGGCCGCTCACGCGGTCCTCGACCTGGTCGCGGGCCGTGACCATCAGGACCGGGACGCCCTTGGACTGCCGGATGGCAGCCAACACACCGAACCCGTCCACGCCGGGCAACATCACATCGAGCAGGACGAGGGAGTAGTCGCCTTGGGTGGCGAGGTACCGGCCCTGAATGCCATCCCTCGCGATGTCCACCACATAGCCGTTTTCTTCCAAGCCTTTTTTGACGTAGTCGCCCAGCTTGGGCTCGTCTTCGATGACCAGTATGCGCATCGGGCCATCGTATCGCCGGGGCACCAGGCTGGAGATTACGAATTTGTCATCTGTCCGTCCGACAACGGGACGATTGGCTTTCTACAGTGACCTCACGCCGACACAACATTCGGCTGCATCCCGGCCCGGCAGTTCGGGCCGGATGCCAACCCACCAGGAGATTGACCATGACCCGTTCCCCCACCGTTTTTCTGCTTGCCACGATGTCTGCCGCCCTGCTGCCTTTCAGCGCTTCGGCATCCAATACCCTCCACAGCGCTCCGACCGAGACCGGCTACACGGTCCATCCGCAGCACGCCGTCGAGGCGACGCCCCGCGCACAAGTGCTCTCAGAACTCAACACCGCCCGCAAGGACGGTACGCTGGTGGCCATGCAGTGGGGCCTGGTCGCACCCGCGCAGGAAGCGGCCAAAAGCACACTGACGCGCGAACAAGTGCGAGAGGAAGCAGCACGTGCCGCCAAGGCCAACCTGCTGCGCTACGGTGACCATTGAACGCACCAGGGCTGAACCCATCGCCGCCTGCGGTCCTGGAATCCAGGGCGGCAGGCAATGCCCGGCACTGCGCCGGGTCCTTCCGGTCGATCGATATACTCCCGCCCGATGCGCCGCTGGCTGATGATCCTTTTGCTGTTTGCAATGCCGTTCCAGTCGAGCTGGGCGGCGGCAGCGGGCTATTGCCAGCACGAGAGCAGTGCAGAAGCCTCGCACTTCGGCCACCACAAGCACCAGCACGCATCAGGGGCCGGCGCATCGGCACAGGATGCCGACGCTCCCTCGGACCCTCTGCTTGGCAGCCCGGACAACGACTGTCTGGCCTGCCATGCCTGCACGGCACAGCCCCTGTCCAATCCCGGCAACCTGCCTGCGATGGGCGGCTCGCCCGAAAGGCCGCAAGCCCTCACCGAGCCTTACCGGTCCCACGTGGCCGGCGTGCCCACCCGCCCTGCCTGGCCCACCTCCGCCTGATTCGGCGAGAGACTCCAGGCACGGCCAGCCATTTTTCTTGATCACAGCCCTTCGCTGAGAACTCTCGCCGAATTCGTCCGCCCGTTGTTTTGCAACCCAGGAGAATTCGATGCACAGGCATTTCGTGTCGCTGGCCGTCATGGCTTTCGCGGCATTCCCGGTCTTTTCACAAAGCCAGACCGCCCCCCTTTCTTTTTCGTCCACGGCATCGGCACGCGCCATGGAGCCCGCCGAGCCTTTGAGCCTTGCCACCGCCATTTCGCTGGCATGGCAGCACAACCCCGAGCTGTCCGCGGCGGCACGTGCGCGCGACGCAGCAGACGGAGCCATCCGGCAAGCGGGCGCACGGCCCAACCCCGTGCTGGAAACCACGGTGGAAGACCTGCGGCAGGAGCGCCGCACAACCACGGTGCAGATCAGCCAGCCCATCGAACTCGGCGGCAAGCGAACGGCCCGGATCACAGCGGCCGAGCGGGCGCGCGACCAAGCAACCGCCGTAGCCCTGGCACGCCGAACGGAAATCCGCGCAGCGGTGATCACCGCCTTCTTCGAAGTGCTGGCTGCGCAGGAACGCGTGCGCCTGGCCCAGGACTCCGTAGGTCTGGCGCAGCGGGCGCTGCATGCCGCGGGCAACCGGGTGATCGCAGGCAAGGTCTCGCCCCTGGAAGAAACGAAGGCCAAGGTGGCCGAGTCCGGTGCCCAGGTCGAGCGCTTGCAGGCCGAGGGCGCATTGCGCACCGCCAAGCAACAGTTGGCCGCACTGTGGGGCAATTCGAAACCGGTGTTCACCCAGGCCGAGGGGCAGCTCGACACGTTGCCCATACCGCCCTCCTCTCTGCAGATTGAAGAGCGGCTGTTCAACGCACCGGCTTTGGTCCAGGCACGCCTGGAGATCGACCGGCGCAGCGCGCTGACCGCGCTCGAGCAAGCCAAGCGAGTGCCTGACATTGCCGTCACGCTGGGTAGCAAGCGCAGCCCGGAGGTGGGCGGCAACCAGTGGATCGTAGGCGTCTCGATTCCGCTGCCCGTCTTCGACAACAACCAGGGCAACCTGGCCGAGGCCCTGAGCCGGGAAGAACAGGCTCGCGACGAACTGTTGTCCGCCGAACTGCGGACAGCTTCCGAAGTGAATGCCGCGCTGGAAACCATGCACTCATCGCGCCTGGAAGCCGAAACGCTGCAGCGCGATGCCCTGCCCGGTGCAGAGGGCGCCTATCAGTCGGCAACCAAGGGGTTCGAACTGGGCAAGTTCAGCTTTCTGGAAGCCCTGGATGCGCAGCGCACGCTGCTGCAGGTGCGTACCCAGACGCTGCGCGCGCGGGCCGCCACGCACCGCGCCGCCAGTGATATCGACCGCCTGCTGGGTCATGCCGGCGACGACTTGCCTCCCACCCTCCCCTCTGCCCGCTGAAAGCCTGCCATGAGCAACGCACCGAAAAAAACGAACCCATCCATGGGAAAGAAACAATGGTTTCTGGTGAGCGCCATCGTGGTCATCACGCTGATCGCCAGTGCATTCATCCTGCGAGGCAACCCACCAAAATCCGGCAGCGGAAAGGCTGAGGCCGGCGCCCACGCCTCCCACGGAGAAGAAGAGGAATCCCACGATTCCCATGACTCGCACGGTTCACGCAGCGAGAAAAAAGCCGGGGAAGACTCCCATACCGAAGAAACATCGGCCAAAGGCCCGCATGGCGGCCAACTGTTCATTGAAGACGGCGTTGGCCTCGAAGCCAAGGTCTCGGAAGCCGCGGGCACCGCTCACCTTGCCGTGTGGCTCTCCGAGCAGGGCAAGCCTGCAAAGGCGGATCCTTCCCAAATATCCGCCACGCTGACCCGACCGGGAGGCGAGCGCGAAACGCTGTCGTTCGTTGCCGATGGTGCCGGGCTGAAGAGCGAGCGGTCCATCGAGGAGCCTCATGTCTTCGAAATCGCTCTCTCTGTAAAGAAAGACTCCCGGACGCATGCCTTCACGCTCCACCAGGAAGAAGGAAAGATTCCGCTGACCGAGGCACAGGCGACCGCCGCCGGCATCGTGATCGACACGGCAGCTCCCGCACGCATTCGCGCAGCGCTGCAACTGCCAGGAGAGATCAAGTTCAACGAAGACCGCACGGCACACGTGGTGCCGCGGCTGGCGGGGGTCGTGGAAAGCGTCTCGGCCCAACTGGGCCAGCAAGTCCGCAAGGGCCAGGTCCTGGCAGTGCTGTCCAGCCCCGCACTGTCCGAGCAGCGCAGCGAATTGCAGACAGCGCAGCGCAGGGCGGAACTGGCCAAGACCACCTACGAGCGCGAAAAGAAACTGTGGGAAGAAAAGATTTCTCCCGAGCAGGACTACCTGCAGGCGCAGCAGTCCCTGCGGGAAGCGCAGATCGCCGTCGCCAACGCGCAGCAAAAGCTCTCCGCCATTGGCGCGACGCTTTCGTCGGCATCCCTCGGACGCTATGAACTGCGGGCCCCGTTCGATGCCATGGTGGTCGAAAAGCACCTGTCGCTGGGTGAGTCGGTCAAGGAAGACGCCAATGTTTTCACCCTCTCCGACCTGTCCACCGTGTGGGTGGAAATCAGCGTGGCCGCGCAGCATCTGCCGCTGGTGCGCGTGGGCGAACGCGTCACCGTGCGCTCTACGGCCTTCGATGCGAAGGCACAAGGCGAGGTCTCGTACGTGGGCGCGCTGATCGGCGCGCAGACGCGCATGGCCACGGCGCGCGTGGCCGTGCCCAACCCGGAGAAGGTGTGGCGTCCCGGGCTGTTCGTGGAAGTGGAACTGGTGTCTTCCGAGACTGCGGCGCCGGTCACGGTGCTGACCGACGCGGTGCAGACCGTCGACGAGAAAACCGTGGTCTTTCTCAAGGTGGACGGCGGTTTCATTCCCCAGGCGGTGCAACTGGGCCGCACGGACGGCCAGCGGGTCGAGGTCATCAAAGGCCTGGCGGCGGGCACGGCCTATGCCGCTGCCGGTAGCTTCGTCGTGAAATCGCAGCAGGGCAAGAGCTCCGCTACGCACACGCACTGAGGGCGTCGCATGTTTGAACGCCTCATTCAGTTCTCCATCGCACAGCGCTGGCTCGTGATGCTGGCCGTGCTCGGCATGGCGGCCCTGGGCCTCTACAGCTATCAGAAGCTGCCCATCGATGCGGTCCCCGACATCACCAACGTGCAGGTGCAGATCAACACCGCGGCACCCGGCTATTCACCTCTGGAGGTGGAGCAGCGCGTGAGCTTTCCCGTGGAAACCGTCATGGCCGGTTTGCCCGGGCTGCAGCAGACCCGTTCGCTCTCGCGCTATGGCCTGTCGCAAGTGACGGTGATCTTCAAGGACGGCACCGACATCTACTTCGCGCGCCAACTCGTGAACGAGCGCATCCAGTCGGCCCGCGGGCAGATGCCGGAAGGCGTCCATCCGGTCATCGGCCCCATATCGACGGGCCTGGGTGAAATCTATCTGTGGACCGTGGAAGCCAAGGATGGGGCCACCAAGCCGGATGGCCAACCGTACACAGCCACCGACCTGCGCGAGATCCAGGACTGGATCATCAAGCCCCAGTTGCGCAACGTGTCCGGAGTGACCGAGATCAACTCGATCGGCGGGTACGCCAAGGAATACCAGATCGCCCCCAGCCCGGAAAAGCTGCTGGCGCACGGCCTCACGATGGGAGACCTCGTCACCGCGCTCGAACGCAACAACGCGAACGTGGGCGCAGGCTACATCGAACGCCGGGGAGAGCAGTACCTGATCCGCGCGCCGGGCCAGGTGCAATCGATGGAAGACCTGCGCAACGTCATCCTCGGCAATGCCGCAGGTGTGCCGCTGCGCGTGCGGGACGTCGCCGAGGTCGGGATCGGCAAGGAGTTGCGCACCGGCGCCGCCACGGACAATGGCCGCGAGGTAGTGCTGGGCACGGTCTTCATGCTGATCGGCGAGAACAGCCGCACGGTCTCGCAGGCCGTGGACCGCAAGATGAAGGAGATCAACCGGACGCTGCCCGCCGGGGTGCATGCCGTGACGGTGTACGACCGCACGGTGCTGGTGGACAAGGCCATCGCCACGGTGAAGAAGAACCTCTTCGAAGGCGCCGTGCTGGTGATCGCGATCCTGTTCCTTTTCCTGGGGAATCTGCGTGCCGCGCTGATCACGGCCATGGTGATCCCGCTGTCGATGCTGTTCACCTTCACCGGGATGGTGAACCAGAAGGTGAGTGCCAACCTGATGAGCCTGGGCGCGCTGGACTTCGGCATCATCATCGACGGCGCCGTGGTGATCGTGGAGAACTGCGTGCGCCGGCTGGCGCATGCCCAGCAGCACAAGGGGCGGCCATTGACGCGGGCAGAGCGCTTTCAGGAAGTCTTCGCCGCATCGCAGGAGGCACGTCGGCCGCTGCTGTTCGGCCAGCTCATCATCATGATCGTGTATCTGCCGATCTTTGCGCTCACCGGCGTGGAGGGAAAACTGTTCCATCCGATGGCGTTCACTGTGGTGATCGCGCTGATCGGCGCCATGGTGCTGTCGGTCACGTTCATTCCAGCCGCCGTGGCGCTCTTCATCGGAAAGACCGTGAACGAGAAGGAAAACCGGGTCATGGGCTGGGCTCGCCGGGCTTACGCGCCGCTGCTGGACCGTGCGATGGGCGCAAAACCGGTGGTCATCACCCTGGCAGCGGCCGCCGTGCTGCTGTCCGGCTTGCTCGCATCGCGCATGGGCACCGAGTTCGCGCCCAGCCTGGGCGAAGGCGACTTCGCCATGCAGGCGCTGCGCATTCCGGGCACCAGCCTGTCCCAATCGGTGGCGATGCAGCAGCAACTGGAAGCCGCGCTGAAAGCGAAGTTTCCAGAGATCGAGCGGGTGTTCGCACGCACAGGCACGGCCGAGATCGCGTCGGACCCGATGCCGCCCAACATCTCGGACGCCTACATCATGCTCAAGCCGCAGGACACCTGGCCTGCGCCGGCCAAGTCACGCGAGCAATTGCTGGCGGCCATCCAGGCCGAGGTCGAGCAACTGCCGGGCAACAACTACGAGTTCTCCCAACCCATCCAGTTGCGGTTCAACGAGTTGATTTCAGGCGTGCGCAGCGACGTGGCGGTGAAAATTTTCGGCGACGACATGGCCGTGCTCGACAAGACCGCCCAGGAGGTGGCCGAAGTGCTCAACCGGATCGACGGCGCCACGGAGGTCAAGGTCGAACAGACGAGCGGCCTGCCGGTGCTGACGGTGAACATCGACCGCGCCAAGACTGCCCGCTACGGGCTGAACGTGGGCGACGTGCAGGAGGCCATTTCCATCGCCGTGGGCGGGCGCGAGGCCGGCACGCTGTTCGAAGGCGACCGGCGTTTCGGCATCCTCGTGCGGCTGCCCGAGCACATCCGCACCGATCTCGAAGCCATCCAGCGCCTGCCGGTGGCCCTGCCGCGGGGCGAAGGGGCCGATGCCCGCCCCCGCTTCATTCCGCTGAGCGAAGTGGCCACGCTGCAATTGGCGCCCGGCCCCAACCAGGTCAGCCGGGAAGACGGGAAACGCCGCATCGTCGTCAGTGCCAACGTGCGGGGCCGGGACCTGGGCTCTTTCGTGGCCGAAGCAGGACAGGCCATGCAGGCCGTACAGATTCCCGCTGGCTATTGGACCGCCTGGGGCGGCCAGTACGAGAACCTGCAGTCGGCCACCCAGCGCCTGCAAGTGGTCGTTCCCGTCGCGCTGCTGCTGGTGTTCACCCTGCTCTTCGCGATGTTCGGAAACGTGAAGGACGGGCTCATCGTATTCACCGGCATCCCGTTCGCCCTCACCGGCGGCATCGTGGCGCTGTGGCTTCGCGACATTCCGATATCGATCTCCGCAGCGGTCGGCTTCATCGCCCTCTCCGGCGTCGCCGTGCTGAACGGACTGGTGATGATCTCGTTCATTCGCGGCCTGCGCGATGGCGGCATGCCACTGGACGCAGCCATCCGCGAAGGAGCGCTCACGCGGCTGCGGCCGGTGCTCATGACGGCGCTGGTGGCATCGCTGGGCTTCGTGCCCATGGCCATTGCCACCGGCACCGGGGCGGAGGTGCAGCGTCCGCTGGCGACGGTCGTGATCGGCGGCATCCTGTCGTCGACGGCGCTCACGTTGCTGGTGCTGCCGCTGCTGTACCGCATCGCCCACCGCCGCAAAGCCGAAGAAGTCAAAGAGCCTGGAGAGGACGGGCCGGCTGAAAACGCAGCTGCGCCGTCTCCATCGACGGTCTGAGCCGGGCCGCGCCCGACTCTGAGCGGGCGCGGTGGCGCTGAGTCGGCCCCACCACAAAGCAGCGGTCGCCTCAGTTGACGGTGAGCTTTCCCGGGCCTGCGCTGGAGGTCACCTTCGCCTTGACCGCCGAGGCCGCATCCAGCGCATAGCCGCTGGCGTAGGGAATGGTCCAGTCCGCCTTGGCAAAGCCGCATTGGGCGGAAAGAGCGAGCGCCGCACCGTTGAGCAGCGAGCCGCTGTCGCGGATGGCCCCGGTCTTGGAGGACGAGCCGGGGTTCTTCACCACGTCCGCACAGGTCTTCGCACCGGCGACTTCGAACACATTGTTTTCGGACAAGATCTGCGCCTTGTAGCCCACGCCGACGCTGTAGTTGTGCTTATAGGGGGCGTCGGTCTTGCTGCCCGCGTAATAGTTGTTGTACACGTGCACCTTGCCGTAACGCACTCGGGGCGCGCGCTCCATGACCTGGCTGTACAGGTTGTGGTGGAAGGTCACGGTGAGATGGCCCTCCTCGTCCGTGCTGCTATCCGAGGCACCGACCAGATGGGTCTTGTCGTGCTGGTCGAAAATGTTGTTGGACACCGTCACGTAGTCGCTGGCATGGATCACGTCCAGCGCACCGTCATGGCATTGCTTGGGCTGGCCCTTTTCGACGGGCGCCTGATCATCGGTGATGGGGGCATCGGTGAATTTGTTGTGATCCACCCAGATGCGCTGCGAGCTGTAGATCGTCACCGCATCGAAGTCGGAATTCCAGCGGCCCTCGCTGCTGCTCCAGACCGGCACCAGATCGCAGGGCGCAACGATGGTCAGGTTGCGCAGGATCACGTTGGACACCCGCTTCATGAGAATGGCGGCGTTGACGATCCTGGCATCGGTCCCTGCGCCGATGAGCGTGGTGTTGCTGGGAATCGCGATGAGATTGCGCGCAGCCTGATCGGCGCGGCTGGTGAACGGTCCGCCATTGTCCGCGGCAGCCATGTCGATGGTGCCGTACACCACGACGATTTTCGGGTTCGCGCCGCCAGCGCTGAGCGCCGCATTCAACTGCGATGCCGAACTGACCTTGCTCAGATACTGCCCGGTGGCGCCCGAGCCGCCGGTGGTTCCCCCTCCCTGGCTCGCCCAGCCGTCCGGCGGTGCGGTGTCGTTGGTATTGTCGGCATGGGCCGCGCCGAAGAGTGCCGCGGCCAAGAGGGCGGCGATGGAACGTTGAAGCAGCATGTAATCCTTGGGTTCGGAAGCACGAAGAAGCGATAGCCTGCCGGCCCTCGGCAGCCGGCCATTGCATTGCAACACCGCGCGGGGAGGGGCTGTAACCAGTCACCCGCTACTGTGGCCATGCACGGCTCCTTCTCCACCCTCCCGGTCCGAAGCGCCGGGCAGGCATGCGAACACGGATAAAAGATGCTTTGCTTACACCGCCAGCCGATACCCGACGCCGGTTTCGGTCAAAAGATGGCGCGGCTGGGCCGGGTCGGCCTCCAGCTTCTGGCGCAGGTGGCCCATATAGATGCGCAGGTAATGGTTCTGGTCCGAACGCATGGGACCCCAGACCTCGCGCAGCAGCTGCCGCTGCGTGATCACTCGCCCGGCATTGGCCACCAGCACGGCCAGCATGCGGTACTCCGTCGGCGTGAGGTGCACCTCGGCAGCGCTGCGGCGTACCACACGGGCGGTCCGGTCTACCTCGATATCGCCGAAACGGAACACGGGCTCCTCAGCGGTAGGGGTGAGCCCGTTGCCGCCTGCAGCGCGCGGGCGACGCAGGTTGGCCCGCACGCGAGCCAGCAGTTCGCCGGTGCCGAACGGCTTGGTGAGGTAATCGTCGGCCCCGGCATCCAGTGCCGCGATCTTGTCGGCCTCGTCGGTGCGGGCCGACAGCACGATGATGGGCACGGCAGACCACCCACGCACGTCGCGGATCAGGCCCACGCCATCGCCGTCGGGCAGGCCAAGGTCGAGCACCAGCAGATCGGGCTGGCGCGTGCCTGCGGCGGACAGCCCCTCGCGCAGCGTGGCAGCCTCGTGCACGTGCCAGCCTTCGGCCTCCAGCGCGCTGCGCACGAAGCGCCGAATCTGCGGCTCGTCCTCGATCACGATCACGGTGCGTGGGGCCAGGCTCATGGCGTTCCCGGCGTGCCGGGCTCCTGCGGTTCGTCCAAAGGAAGGGGCGGCTCGTCGCGCCGTGGCAGGGTCACGGTGAATTCCGCCCCGCCGCGCTCTGCGCTGGCCGCGGTGATGTCACCACCATGCGCCTGGACCACGGCCTTGCAAATGGCCAGCCCCAGGCCCACGCCGGGCGTGGCCGACTCCGACTGGCCGCGCGTGAATTTTTCGAACAGCGTGTGCTCCTGCCCGCGCAGCGCGACCGGCAGGCCAGGGCCGTGGTCGCGCACGGTCAGCAGCAACGCATGGGTGGCGGCGACGGCCGACACCTCGATGGGCGGGGCACCGTATTTGGCTGCGTTTTCCAGCAGATTGACCAGCACCCGCTCGATCAGCACGGCGTCGAACTCCACCAGCGGCAAGTCTGCCGGAATCTGCGTGACCACCGGCAACTCCCCCAGCGCAGGGCGCGCGGCCCGGATGGCCGTGCCGACCACCTCTTCGACCGATTGCCAGTCGCGCCGCAGGCTCACGCTGCCTCGGGCGATGCCGCTTTCCAGCCGCGCCATGTCCAGCAGGTTGCTCACCAGCGCATGCAGCTGGTGCGCCTGCGCCACGATCGCGCGGCCCGCCTCGGCCTGGCCTTCGGCCGGCTGCGCAGGCAGCGACTCCGCCAATGCGATCAGCGCGGTGAGCGGAGTGCGCACGTCGTGCGAAATGGCGCCCAGCAGCGCATTGCGCAGGCGTTCGGACTCCATGTCCACCACGGCGCTCTGCGCCACGTCCACATAGTGCACACGCTCCAGGGCGATGGCGATCTGCCGGGCCAGCGTATCGAGCTGCTGCGCCTGCTCGGGGATCAGCAGCCAGCGCGGCTGAGCGGGCTCCAGCGCCAGGACGCCCCGCACGCGCATGGGCGCGGTGAGCGGCACGTAGCGCCAGCTCTGCGCGGCCAGTGTGGCCGTGGCCAGGCCTGCGCTCTGGCCCTGGCCCTGGCGCAGCGTCCAGTCGGCCACGTTCGCATCGAAGCCTGGCGGCGGCGAATCGGGCAATGCGAGCCGGTCGTTTTCATCCAGAGCCAGCACCTGCGCCCGCCCCCCGAAGTGCTTTTGCACCGCAGCCGCGCCGATCGCGGTGATCTGCTCCACCTGCAGCGCGGCGGACAGCTCGCGCGCCAAATCGAATAGCGACTGCGCACGGCGCTCCCGGCTTGCCGACACCCCAGCCGCGAAGCGCAGCCCGGCGGTGAGCTGCCCCACCAGCAGCCCCACCAGCAGCATGACACCGAAGGTGACGAGGTACTGCACATCGCTCACCGCAAACGACATGCGTGGCGAGACGAAGAAAAAATCGAACGCCAATACGTTGACCAGTGCGGCCAATGCCGCAGGCCCGCGGCCGAACCGCATCGCCACGCCCACGACACCCAGCAGGTACAGCATGACGATGTTGGCCAGCTCGAACACGCCCGACAGCAGATGGGTGAGCAGGGTGACGGCCACGCTCACCGCCAGCGACCACACGAAGCCGGGCCAGCGGGCGGGCTGGCGCTCTTCGCTGTCGAGCGCATCGTCACCCGCCCGGCGCCAGACCGCCTGCGCAAGGCGCCGCGAACTGCCCGCACGCCCGGCCTCCACGATGTCGAGCGCAGGCGCGGCAGCGGCCAATGCCTGCGCCAGCGGCGGCCTGAGCCAGGACCTTTGCCACCACGGGACCTGCGCTGTGCGGCCGACCACCAGCGTGGCGCAGTTGAGCCGGTGCGCATGTTCCGCCAGCACGGGAGCGATCTCGCTCCCGGTGAGCACGGCGGTCTCGGCGCCCAGGGTATCCGCCAACTGCAGCACGGCCAGCACGCGATCGCGGCGCCGGGCATCCAGTCGCTGCAAGCGCGGCGTCTCCACATACGCGGCATGCCACCGCACGTTGAGCTGCCCGGCCAGACGTGCCGCGGTGCGCACCGTCTGGGCCGCCTCTTCGCTCGGCCCCACGCAGGCCAGCAGGGCGCCGGAGGTATTCCAGGCCTGCGGCACGCGGTCGCCGCCCGCGCCCGATTGCTCCACGCGCCAGCCCCGCACGTCGTCCTCGACATGCTCGGCCGTGCGCCGCAGCGCGATCTCGCGCAGCGCGATCAGATTGCCCTTGCGAAAGAAGTTCTGCGCGGCCCGCTCGGCCTGGTGCGGCAGATAGACCTTGCCCGCCGCCAGGCGCGCGGACAACTCGTCGGGGGTGGCATCGACCAGCACCACCTCGTCGGCCTCGTCCAGCACGGTGTCGGGCACGGTCTCATGCACCCGCACGCCCGTGATGGCACCCACCGTGCCATTCAGGCTTTCCAGGTGCTGAACGTTCAGCGCGGTCCAGACCTCGATGCCGGCAGCGAGCAGCTCCTGCACGTCCTGCCAACGCTTGGCATGGCGCGAGCCCGGGGCATTGGAGTGCGCCAGCTCGTCCACCAGCAGCACGCCCGGCCGGCGCGCCAGGGCACCGTCCAGATCGAACTCGGTGCGCTGGCGGCCCCGGTAGTCCAGAGTGCGCGGCGGCAGCACAGGCAGGCCATCGACCAGCGCGGCGGTTTCGCTGCGGCCATGGGTTTCCACGACGCCGATCAGCACGTCGCGTCCCGCCTTGCGCTCGCGCTGCGCCGCGCTCAGCATCGACCAGGTCTTGCCTACGCCCGCATTGGCACCGAAATAGATGCGCAGCTTGCCGCGCTGGCTGCGCTCTTCTTCCGCGCGCATCTGGGCGATGAGGGCGTCAGGGTCGGGTCGGGCGATATCAGGCATGGGCAAAAGAACGTACGGACCCTATTGTGGCGGGCGCAGCCCTCGCGGCAGCGTGCTTCAAGGCGTCAGTCACCGCGCGGCATCGAGGGCGAGGTTCAAGGCCAGCACGTTCACGCCCGGATCACCCAGCAGGCCGATGAACGGAGCATCGGTGTGTTCGTCGATCAATGCCTGCACACGCTCCACCGGCCAGCCCCGCGCCTTGGCCACACGGGCGGCCTGGTAGCGGGCGGCCGCAGGGCTGATGTGCGGGTCGAGCCCGCTCGCCGAGGCGGTGACGAGGTCCACCGGCACCGGGGCCGTGTTGCCGGGATCGGCCTCGCGCAGCTCCTGCACGCGCGCGGTGACCGCATCGGTGAGCGCGGGGTTCAGCGGGCCCAGGTTGGAGCCGCCGGACGCACTGGCGTTGTAGGGCATGGGCGCGGTGGCCGAAGGGCGGCCCCAGATGTGCTTGGGGTCGGTGAAGTTCTGGCCGATCAGCGAGGAGCCCACGGCACGGTTGCCCTGGAGCACCAGGCTGCCTGCCGCCTGCTGCGGGAATGCGGCCTGTGCCACGCCGGTGACGACGAGCGGATAGACGACGCCGGTGATCGCGCTCAACAGCACGAAAAGGGTCAGCGCGGGACGGAGGATCTTGGTCATGTCGATTCCTTGCACGGTTTACACGAGGCCCATGGCCACCAGCACCCAGTCGATGAGCTTGATGCCCACGAAAGGCACCACCAGCCCACCCAGGCCGTAGATCGCCAGATTGCGGCGCAGAAGGGCCGCAGCGCCGACCGGGCGATAGCGCACGCCCTTGAGCGCCAGCGGGATCAGGAAAACGATCACCAGCGCGTTGAACACCACCGCCGACAGGATGGCCGAGGAGGGGCTCGCCAGCCGCATCACGTTGAGCGCGGCCAGTTGCGGATAGGTCGAGACAAAGATCGCCGGAATGATGGCGAAATACTTGGCCACGTCGTTCGCGATGGAGAACGTGGTGAGCGAGCCGCGCGTCATCAGCAAGGCCTTGCCGGTTTCCACCACCTCCAGCAGCTTGGTGGGATTGGAGTCCAGGTCCACCATGTTGCCTGCCTCCTTGGCCGCTTGCGTGCCGCTGCCCATGGCCACGGCCACGTCGGCCTGGGCAAGCGCGGGCGCGTCGTTGGTGCCGTCGCCCGTCATCGCCACCAGGCGGCCCTCAGCCTGGTATTGGCGGATGAGGGCCAGCTTGTCCTCGGGTGTGGCCTCGGCCAGGAAGTCGTCCACGCCGGCCTCGGCGGCGATGGCAGCGGCGGTGAGCTTGTTGTCGCCCGTGATCATCACTGTCTTGATGCCCATGCGGCGCAGCTCGGCGAAGCGTTCCTTGATGCCCGTCTTGACGATGTCCTTCAACTCGACGATGCCCAGCACCTGCGCGCCTTCGGCCACCGCCAGCGGAGTGCTGCCGCGCCGCGCCACGTCGTCGGAGGCACGCACCACCTCGGCCGGGACGCTACCGCCCAGCGCCTGCACATGGCGCACCATGGCCTGCACCGCACCCTTGCGCAGCGCCACCTCGGGCGCATTGGCCGTGGCAGGCAGGTCCACACCGCTCATGCGGGTCTGCGCGGTGAAAGGCACGAGGCGCACGCCAGGCGCGGCAGACTCTTCGGGCAAGCCAATGCGGCGCGCCAGCTCGACGATGCTGCGGCCCTCGGGCGTCTCGTCGGCCAGGGACGCGAGCATGGCGGCGCGCGCCAGGCGCTCCTTGGCCACGCCCGGTGCAGGCAGGAAAGCGCTCGCCTGGCGGTTGCCGTGGGTGATGGTTCCGGTCTTGTCCAGCAGCAGCACGTCCACGTCGCCGGCCGCTTCTACGGCCCGACCCGAGGTCGCGATCACGTTGGCCTGCATCATGCGGCTCATGCCGGCCACGCCCACGGCCGACAGCAGCCCGCCGATGGTGGTGGGAATCAGGCACACGAGCAGCGCCACCAGCGCGGTGAGCGACACGACGGTACCAGCGCCGGACGCGCCCACGCTGAAGATCGAAAAAGGCAGCAGCGTCACGGTGACCACGAGAAACACGATGGTGAGCGCCACCAGCAGGATCGTCAGCGCCACCTCGTTCGGCGTCTTCTGGCGTTTGGCGGCCTCGACCATGCCGATCATGCGGTCCAGGAACGATTCGCCGGGGTTCACCGTCACACGCACCACCAGCCAGTCCGACAGCACGCGGGTGCCGCCCGTCACGGCGGAAAAGTCTCCGCCGGACTCGCGCACCACGGGGGCCGACTCACCGGTGATGGCGCTCTCGTCCACCGACGCGACGCCTTCGATCACTTCGCCGTCCAGGGGAACGACGTCGCCCGCATCCACCTGCACCACGTCGCCGCGGCGCAGGTTGGTGGCCTGCTCGGGCAGGAAGGTGGCACCGTGGCGCGGCTCGGTGAGTTTCTTGGCCCAGGTGTCCTTGCGCAGGCCCCGCAGCGACGCTGCCTGCGCCTTGCTGCGCCCTTCCGCCAGCGCCTCGGCGAAGTTGGCGAACAGCACGGTGAACCACAGCCAGATGGCGATGGCCAGCACGAAGGCCGGGCGCATGCCCGTGTCCTCGGGCACGGTGAGCGCATGCAGCCACAGCAGCGTGGTGAACAGACTGCCGATGAACACGATGAACATCACCGGATTGCGCCACTGCACGCGGGGATCGAGCTTGGCGAACGACTGCCACAGCGCGGGCTTGACCAGCGACGCGTCGAACAGCGAAAGGGAAAGGGATGTCTTGGGGGTTGTCATGTCAGGGCCTCACTTCGTCCACAGCATCAGGTGTTCCACGACGGGGCCGAGCGCCAGGGACGGAACGTAATTGAGCAAACCCACCAGCAGCACCGTGGCGATCAGCAGCGCCACAAACAGCGGGCCGTGCGTGGGTAGCGTGCCCGAGGTGGCGGGCAGGCGCTTCTTGGCTGCGAGCGAGCCCGCGATGGCCAGCACCGGCACGATCACGCCGAAGCGCCCGAACCACATCGCCAGCGCCAGCAGCACGTTGTAGAACGGCGTGTTGGCGGACAGACCCGCGAAGGCGCTGCCGTTGTTGTTGCCGGCCGAGGTGAGGGCGTAGAGGATCTCGGAGAAACCATGCGCACCCGGGTTGGCGATGCCTGCCTTGCCGGCTTCGGCGATCACCGCCACGGCGGCGCCCACCAGCACCAGGATCGGTGTGACGAGGATGGCCACCGAAGTGAGCTTCATCTCGCGCACCTCGATCTTCTTGCCCAGGTATTCCGGCGTGCGGCCGATCATCAAGCCGGCCATGAACACCGCCAGGATGGCGAAGACCAGCATGCCGTACAGCCCCGTTCCTACACCGCCGAAAACCACCTCGCCCAGCTGCATCAGCACCATGGGCACCAGTCCTCCAAGTGGCGTGAACGAATCGTGCATGGCGTTCACCGCACCGCACGAGGCCGCCGTGGTCACGGCCGCGAACAGCGCAGACGAAGCGATGCCGAAGCGCACCTCTTTGCCTTCCATGTTGCCGCCGGATTGCAGCGCAGTCGCGGCCTGGTCCACACCGAGGGCGGCAATGCGCGGGTTGCCGGCCTGCTCGGCCGGAATGACGACCGCCACCGCCACGGCGAACATCACCGTCATGGCCGCCAGGATCGCGATGCCCTGGCGCTGATCGCCCACCACCCGGCCGAACGCGAAGCACAAGGCCGCAGGGATCAGGAAGATGGCCAGCATCTGCACGAAGTTTGAAAGCGGCGTGGGGTTCTCGTAGGGGTGGGCCGAATTGGCGTTGAAGAAACCGCCACCGTTCGTGCCCAGCATCTTGATCGCCTCCTGCGACGCCACCGGGCCCATGGCCAGCGTTTGCGTGGGCGTGCTCGCGTCTTGCGTGACCGGGCTGCCGGCTGCGTCCTTTTCGGGCTGCCCGTCGGCGCCCAGCTTCGGCGCCTGATAGGCCGTGGCTTCCAGCGTGGTGACGTCCCGGGATGGCGAGAAATTCTGGATCACGCCCTGCCCCACCAGAAACACGGCGATCACCAGCGAAATCGGCACCAGCACCCAGGCATTGATGCGCACCATGTCGGCCCAGAAGTTGCCCACCAGCCCTTGCCCGTCGGTGCGGCGCGCAGCGAAACCGCGGGCCAGCGCAAAGGCCACGGCGATGCCGGTGGCCGCCGACAGGAAGTTCTGGACCGACAGCCCCAGCATCTGCGTGAGATAGCCCATGGTGCCCTCGCCCGCATAGCCCTGCCAGTTGGTATTGGAGACGAAGCTCACCGCCGTATTGAAGGCCGAGTCCGGCGACACGGCTGCCATGCCCTGAGGATTGAGCGGCAGCACGGCCTGCAGGCGCTGCAGCCCATACACGACGACCGCGCCGATGGCATTGAAGGCCAGCAGTGCCAGCGCATAGTGCCGCCAGTGCATGCTCTCGGCGGGCTGTACGCCCGCCAGCCGGTACAGCGGCGATTCGGCACGGTGCATCCATTGCGGCAGCCGGCCATCGCAGATCGCGGCCAGCCATTTGCCCAAAGGCCAGGCCAGCAGCATGAGAACGAAAAGGAACAGGGCCAGCAGGCCCCAGGTGGACGTGTCCATGTCAGAACTCCTCGGCGCAGATCAGTGCGAACACCAGATACGCGAACAGGACGACGGCCACGATGGCGCCGAAGCCGTAAAGCACTTCGAGCCCGATCATCGCGACGCCCCCTGAGGTCCGTCGAACCTGCCGAGCAGCACGACCGCCTCGGCGACTGCCACCCACAGCGCCACCAGCGCTGCGACCCACACGATGTCCATCTCTCACTCCTGCGTCAAAACGATGGAATCGATTCTCGGAAGGCGCCCGTAAAAAGGGTGCAGAGACTGGGACGCGGGGCGTAAAAGCGCCGTAAAAATGCGCTGGGCGCCTTGAGCCGCGACCGGCTTCCAGCCCCATCGGCAGCCCGCCGCTACCCATTCTTTATGCCGGTCCACCTGCTTTTGACGGCGCTTTTACGCAGGCCTGCCTACGCTGTGCACTCCCTATTTGCACAGCGATTGCCATGGCCCATTTCCGAATGTTTCCCGCCCTGCGAGCCCTTCCTTTGGCCGCCGCCCTCTGTGCGGCGATGCCGCTGCTGGCGCTGGCGCAGGCCCAGGCCCAGGCCCAGTTGACGGGCAACGTCGCCCTCACCTCCAACTACAAGTTCCGCGGACAGGACCAGGACATGCTCCGGTCAAACCAGTTCGCCAAGACCGGCGCGTTCAAGCCGGCGGTCCAGGGCGGCTTCGATTACGCGTTCGGCGACAGCGGCTGGTACGCCGGCAACTGGAACTCCAGCGTGAACTGGCTGCGAGGCAACAGCGTGGAAAGCGATTGGTACGGCGGCTATAAATGGAAGGCCGGTGCCATCGATCTCGACGCAGGCGCGCTCGCCTACCTCTACCCCGGCAATGCCAGCGGCAACACCACCGAGCTTTACGGCAGCGCCACCTATGCCGATGCGGCGCTGGGCACCTTCGCGCTCAAGGTTTCGCACACGGTGTCGGACGACTATTTCGGCTACGCCGGCGCCAAGGCCGGCTCGGGGCTCTCAGGCCGCAACACGGGGTATTTGAATCTGGCGTACAGCCGCGCGTTGTCGCCGCAGCTCACGCTCAAGGCGGCCGTGGGCTATACGCGCATGGCGAGCGACATCCGGCGCCAGGGCCTACCGAGCTACCTGGACTACCAGGTTGGCGCAACCTATGACTTCGGAGGCGGGCTGTCGCTCACCGGCACCCTGCAAGGGGCGAACCGGCAAGCTGCCTATGGCGCCGCCACCGGGCCAGCGGCCGATGCGCCGCGATACTCGCCCAACAAGGGCCGCTTCATCCTGACCCTGGCCAAGGCGTTCTGAGCCGGCGCCTGGTGGCTTGAGGGGCTTGAGGGGCTTTTCAGGCAGCGCTGCAGACTTTTGGATCAAAAAGTGCCACCACCGCCGTATTCATTGCGGCGACAGCTATAAAAATAATAGCAAATGTGACTATTCGGCCAACACTGCGGCGGGGTCGTCCGAGGCCAGCACGCTCTGCGCCCACGGGCCGAGCTTGCGCGTGTCGGCACGCAGCACCTCCTGCTTCACCGCGAGGATCTGCGCCGGGTGCATGGAAAAACTGCGCAGCCCCAGGCCCAGCAGCAACCGGGTCATCGAGACGTCGCCCGCCGTCTCGCCGCACACGCACACGCTCTTGCCCTGGCGTTCGCCCTCGGCAATCACGTCCGCCACCAGCTTCAGCACGGCTGGATGCAGCGGGTCGTACAGGTGGGCCACGGCCTCGTCGGCGCGGTCGATGGCCAGCGTGTACTGGATCAGGTCGTTGGTGCCGATCGAGAGGAAATCGAAGTACTTCAAAAAGCTGCGCACCATCAGCGCCGCGGCCGGCACCTCGATCATGGCGCCCAACTGCACTTGCCCATGCGCCACGCCGCGGACATTCAACTCGGCGCGAGCCATCTCCACCTGCGCGAGGGTCTGACGGATTTCGCTCACGTGCGCGAGCATCGGGAACAGCAGATTCACCGGCCCGTGCACGGCCGCGCGCAGCACGGCCCGCAACTGCGTACGGAACATGGCGGGATCGGCCAGGCTCCAGCGGATGGCGCGCAGGCCGAGCGCCGGATTCAGGTAGCTGTCCTTGTAGCCTTTGTCGAGCGGCTTGTCCGCACCCACGTCGATCGTGCGCAGCGTGACGGGCAGGCCGTTCATCCCCAGCACCGCGTCGCGGTAGGCCTGGTACTGCTCTTCTTCGCCCGGCAGGTTGCCGTTGCGACCCATGAACATGAATTCGCTGCGGAACAGACCCACACCGGCCGCGCCGCCGCGCAGGGCGGCGGCAGCATCCGCTGGCTGCTCGATGTTGGCCAGCAGTTCGATCTTCTGTCCATCCAGCGTGACTGCCGGCGTATGGCGCAGGCGCGAAAGGCGTTCGCGCTCCAGCGTGGTCTGCCGCTGGCGAAAGCCGTACTCGGCCAGGATGATGGGCGAGGGGTCAACGATCATCACCCCGGCATCGCCGTCGATGATGACCCAGTCGTCCTGCCGCACCAGCTGGCTGGCGGCACGCGCCCCCACCACGGCAGGAATGTCCATGCTGCGCGCCACGATGGCGGTGTGCGAGGTCTTGCCGCCCACATCGGTCACGAAACCCGCGAACACGCTTTTCTTGAACTGCAGCATGTCGGCGGGCGAGAGATCGTGCGCCACCAGAACAAGCGGCACGTCCACCGTGTCGTCCAGCAGCAGGTCCTGCTGGTTGTTGCGGCGTGGACTGCAGGGCGGCGGGGCCACGGGACTGGCCACGCCTTTCATGTGCCGCAGGATGCGCTCCACCACCTGCTCCAGATCGGCCTTGCGTTCGCGCAGGTACTCGTCCTCCATCTCGTCAAACTGGCGCGCGATGACTTCCAGCTGCGTGGTGAGGGCCCATTCCGCGTTGTACAGGCGGTCGGTGATCCAGTGCTTGACGCCGCTCACCAGCGCCTCGTCCTGCAGCAGCATCATGTGCACGTCGAGCAACGCCGCCAGCTCGTGCGGCGCGTCGTGGGGCATCTCGGCCTGCAGGCGCTGCAGCTCCTCCACCACGGCATTGCGCCCGTTGCGCACGCGCACGATTTCCGCAATGACCTGGTCCGGGTCGATGAAATAGTGTGCCACGTCCACGCGGCTCGACGCGACCAGCACGGCCCGCCCAATGGCGATGCCGCGTGCGACGGCGAGGCCGTGGACAGCGAAGGTCATCGCGCTACCTTTGCCTGTTCCGGCCCGGCCCGCGAGCGCCCGCGTGCGGCGGGTGCGGCGGCAGGGGCGAGGCGGGCGATCCGCGCATGTGGCACGTCATTCACCTTCGCCGAACTTGCCGTCGATGAGGGCGCGCAGTGCATCCATGGCTTCCTGCTCTTGAGCGCCGTTCGTCTCCAGTTCGACCGTCGAGCCCAGCCCTGCGGCCAGCATCATCACGCCCATGATGCTTTTGGCATTGATGCGGCGCTCGCCCCGGGACAGCCAGACATCGCACGGGAAGCTGCCGGCCAGCTTGGTGAGCTTCGCGGATGCCCGGGCATGCAGGCCCAGCTTATTGCTGATGGTGATGGTCGTCTTGATCATGGTGGGAACGTCGTATCTGATTCTGCGGGGCTGCGATCGCCACCTGCATCACGCCCTGCGTGCCACCGACCACCGCGCGCGACACCAGCGCGTCCAGCGGTTCATGGCGATAGCTCACGGTGCGCAGCAGCATGGGCAGGTTCACGCCTGTGACGAGCCGCGAATGCTCACCATCGACGAGGCGCTGCGCCACGTTGCACGGCGTGGCGCCGAACACGTCGGTCAGCACCAGCGTGGGCGAATCGCCATCGTGCGCGGCCAGCAGGATGCGCGCGGTGGCCAGCGTTTCCTCGGGCGGCGTGTTGGGATGGACGTCGAACGCGAGCACTTCTTCACCGCAATCGGGAAAGACGTGCAGCGCGCACTCGCGCAGCGCGTGGGCCAGCGGGGCGTGGGCAATGATGAGGATGCGCGTGCTCATGGGGCAATCGGGGAAACCGCATTATGGCGCTGCGTGCAGCAGGGAATGGCCTCCCGCGGCCTGCACGCGGCGACTGCCGGGACTGATAGGGAGGGCGGGATCGCCATCACTGCAGCGCCAGGCCATCGAAGAACGTGTCCGCGACCCCGGCCCGCGGCGTGTCCGTGTAAACCACCGCGTGGTACAGGCGCGCCTGCCGCCCTTCGATGCGTGCAAACCAGGCTGCTTGCGCGGTCACCGGTTTGCCGTCCGCACGCAGCCCTTGGGCCTGCTGCCGCACCGATTGCGGCAGTGCCAGCGCCCCTTTCGGCACGAACGGCGCGGCGGCGGACTCAGGCGCTCCGGTCGTGGGCGCTTGCATGCGCGCCAGCACCGCTGCGCGCCACTGCGCCAGAACCGCACCGGCCTGCGCAGGCTCTTCGATCACCATGTGCGACACGGCGAAGGTCGCGCCGTCCGCCTCACAGCCCGCCATGGCCAGCTCGGCCTGGCGCCCGCCCAAGTCCACCGTGCGTGCGGCGTGGTCCGGCTTGCAGGGCAGCAAGACCGTCAAGTTGGCGTTCTCCAGCGGTACGCTGCGCCAGTTCAAGGCCGGGCTGCAGCCACTCAGTGCCACGGATGAGCCGAGGGTCAGCGCCGCCACGAGAGAGGTCGAGAAATGCATGTTGGCATTATCCGCAGTGCCAGTGAGGGCCAGCAGCCACGGCCGCGGGTTGTCCAATGGCATGCAGCGCGAACTTTCGAAGTCCATTGCGCTCCATCAGCCCGCTGATCCGGACAGTCCGGCAAAATGAACGACCGCGCAAACCGCTCGGGCACAGGTGGAAAGAACGCAATGGGCATCAAACATTGGTTGGGAGCTGCAGCCTTCGCGGCATTGGCTGGCGTGGGTGCCTTCGTGTTCATGGGCGCCGGAACGGCCCAGGCGCCGCAATCGACGTTCGTGCTGCTGGACGGCTCTCAGAAAACCACCGCCGATCTGCGCGGACAAGTGACTCTGGTGAACTTCTGGGCCACCAGCTGCACCACTTGCGTGGCCGAGATGCCCGAGGTCGTTGCCACCTACCAGAAGTACCGAGCCAAGGGCTTCGAGACCCTTGCCGTGGCCATGAGCTACGACCCACCCAGCTATGTCGTCAATTTCGCGGAAACGCGCAAGTTGCCCTTCAAAGTGGCCATCGACAACACCGGCGCGGTTGCCCAGGCCTGGGGCGACGTGAAGCTCACGCCCTCGACCTTCATCGTCAACAAACGCGGTGAGATCGTGAAGACCTATGTCGGAGCGCCTGACTTTCCCGAACTCCACCGGCTGATCGAGCGGCTGCTGGCCGAAACCTGAAGCCGCTCTTGGCGGCTGGATGAGTCTTTCAGCCCTGCGCAAGGTGGATGGCGGAGCGACCTCCCGCTACACTGATCGCTCCTTCGTTCCTAGCAACCGCCTGTGGACCAGCCATCAGTGGCCCTGCTGACGCCGACCCTTCCCGAAGAAATGGACGCCGTGCGCGACATCTTTCGGGAATATGCCGACAGCCTGGGCATCGATCTGTATTTTCAAGACTTCGAGTCCGAACTGGCCAATCTGCCCGCGGACTATGCGCCGCCGCGAGGCCAGCTCCTGCTGGCTGAAGTCGATGGCGCCATTGCCGGGTGCTGCGCCCTTCGACCCCTGGACAATGCGGACTATCCCAACGCCAGCGAAATGAAACGCCTGTATGTGCGCAAGGCGTTCCGGGGCTTTGGATTGGGTCGGCAACTGGCCGAGGCCATTCTGGATGCTGCACGGCAGGCTGGCTACGCCTGCGTCCTGCTCGATACGCTCGACGGGATGGAATCAGCGCGCGCGCTGTACGCCGACCTAGGATTCGAAGAGGTACCGCCCTACTATCACAACCCCATTGTAGGGTCGCATTACCTAAAGGCCGATATTCATTAAAAGCGGAGGGCCGCTAGAGCGATGAAGACAAGGCCTTCTCGCTCCGCCGGCACCAGCCATGAACAGAAGTCACGGCTGTCGGAACCCAACCCACTTTTGAATCGGTTAAGGCAGGGCAATCACCATCACGCGAATGACCTTGTCCGGGCTTGAAGCTGGGGGCGGCTGTTCGCCTGCACGGCTGAGTCTCGCCTCCACCCGGCTTCCGCTCAACCCTTGGCTTGTGCCAGCAGCGTCGCTGCGTCGCTGACTTCGAACTTCGCAGGCGCTTCGATGTTCAGCGATGCCACTTTGCCGTCTTTCACCAGCATGGAGTAGCGGTTGCTGCGCAGGCCGAGGCCCTTGCCATTCAAATCCAGCGTCAGGCCCGTCGCCTTCGCAAAAGCGGCATCACCATCCGCCAGCATGCGAACCTTGCCTTCAGTCTTCTGATCGCGCGCCCAGGCGCCCATCACGAAAGCATCGTTCACACTCAGGCACCAGATTTCGTCCACGCCCGCAGCCTTGAAAGCCTCAGCCTGCTCCACATAGCCGGGAACATGCTTGGCCGAGCAGGTCGGCGTGAACGCGCCAGGCACGGCAAACACGGCAATGGTCTTGCCTGCAGCGGCCTTGTCGACCGCCACGGGATTGGGACCGAGGCTGCAGCCGTCGCCTTCGACTTCAGAATATTCCATCAGGGTAACGGCGGGCAGGGTGTCACCGACTTTGATCATGCTGGCTCCTTGGGTTGGGAATGAAGGAGCCTGCAGAACGCAGGCCCCAAAAAACAAAACGACCCAGCATTGTGGGTCGTTTCGAGCGGCTTTGCAGCCAAAAAGCCTGAAGGGCTTACTGATTCAATAATTAAACCAGTGCGGCCTTCTGGACCAGGCGGGTAGCAACCCAGTTCTTGGTCTTGGAGATCGGACGGCTTTCGGTGATCTCGATGGTGTCACCCAGTTTGTACTCGCCCTTTTCGTCATGGGCGTGGTACTTGCTGGATTTCGCAACGATCTTGCCGTAGAGCTCGTGCTTCACACGGCGCTCGACCAGCACGGTCACGGTCTTCGTACGCTTGTCGCTGACCACCTTGCCAATCAAGGTGCGCTTGAGGGATTTTTTAGCTTCCGTCATGTGGGCTCCTTACTTGGCGGCTTGCTTTTCAGCAAGAATGGTCTTGGCACGAGCGATATCCCGACGGGTGATACGCAGCGTATTGGTGTTTGCCAGTTGTTGCGTGGCCTTCTGCATACGCAGACCGAAATGGGCCTTTTGCAAGGACTTGATTTCGGCTTCGATGCCAGCTTCGTCTTTTTGGCGGAGTTCAGCAGCTTTCGTCATTTCGATTCTCCTGATTTAAGCGCCAATTTGACGGGCCACGAACGTGGTGCGCAGCGGCAGCTTGGCAGCAGCCAGGCGGAACGCTTCACGGGCCAGTTCTTCAGGCACACCAACAATCTCGAACACCACCTTGCCGGGCTGAATTTCCGCCACGTAATACTCGGGGTTGCCCTTACCGTTACCCATCCGAACTTCGGCGGGCTTGGTGGAGATCGGCTTGTCAGGAAACACACGGATCCAGATACGGCCGCCACGCTTCACGTGACGGGAGATCGCACGGCGTGCGGCCTCGATCTGGCGAGCCGTCAGACGGCCACGGTCGGTGCACTTCAGGCCGAAGTCACCGAAGGCCACCGAGTTGCCACGAGTGGCAACGCCGGTGTTACGGCCCTTCTGCTCTTTGCGGTACTTGCGGCGAGCGGGTTGCAGCATCTTTTATTCTCCTTTGCCGTCCGCTGCTGTAGCGGGCGCGTCAACCTTGCGAACGCGCTTAACGGCGGTGTTATCGGCGCCACCGGCACCGGCGGGCTTGTCGCTGCCATCTGCAGGAGCCGCATTGGCACCCACAGGGCGGCGCGGGCCACGGCCTGCACCGGGACGGTCGCCACCTGGGCGGCCATCACGACGCGGACCACGGGGACGACGCTCTTCTTCTGGACGCGGCGTTTCCACGGCGGGCAGATCGTTGCGGCCCAGCGTATCGCCCTTGTAAACCCAGACCTTGACGCCAATGACGCCATAGGTGGTCTTGGCTTCGGACGTGCCGTAGTCGATGTCGGCGCGCAGGGTGTGAAGTGGCACGCGACCTTCGCGATACCACTCGCAACGAGCGATTTCGATACCGTTCAGACGGCCGGACGACATGATCTTGATGCCTTGTGCACCCAGACGCATGGCGTTCTGCATAGCGCGCTTCATGGCACGGCGGAACATGATCCGCTTTTCCAGCTGCTGGGTGATGCTGTCGGCGATCAGCTTGGCATCGATTTCGGGCTTGCGCACTTCTTCGATGTTTACTGCCACTGGCACGCCCAGGCGGATCGCGAGTTCCTTCTTCAGGTTCTCGATGTCTTCGCCCTTCTTGCCGATCACCACGCCCGGACGTGCCGAGTAAATGGTGATACGGGCATTCTTGGCGGGGCGCTCGATCAGGATGCGCGAGACGGCCGCATTCTTCAGCTTGGCCTTCAGGTATTCGCGAACCTTGATGTCTTCGGCCAGCATGCCGGCGAAGTCACGGTTGCTCGCGTACCAACGGCTGGCCCAATTGCGGCTGACCGCCAGGCGGAAGCCGGTAGGATGGATTTTCTGTCCCATAGTCTTCCTCGGGCCTTCAGTTGCCAACCGTCACGTACACATGGCACGTGGGCTTGCTGATGCGATTGCCGCGGCCTTTGGCGCGCGCGGTGAAACGCTTGAGCGTGGTGCCTTGTTCGACGTAGATGGTCTTGACCTTCAGTTCGTCGATATCGGCGCCGTCGTTGTGCTCAGCGTTGGCGATGGCGGACTCCAGAACCTTCTTGACGATGCCAGCAGCTTTTTTCTGCGTGAACGTCAGGATGTTCAGAGCCTGGTCGACCTTCTTGCCGCGGATCAGATCAGCGACCAGACGGCCCTTGTCGACCGACAGACGGACGCCCCGGAGGACTGCACGTGTTTCAGACATGGTCGTTCCTTACTTCTTCTGGACTTTCTTGTCCGCGGGGTGACCCTTGAAGGTGCGCGTCAGGGCGAATTCGCCCAGCTTGTGGCCCACCATCTGGTCGGTGACATACACCGGTACGTGTTGCTTGCCGTTGTGCACGGCAATGGTCAGACCGATGAAATCGGGCAGAACCATGGAGCGACGCGACCAGGTCTTGACTGGTTTCTTGTCCTTGGTAGCAACGGCCTTTTCGACCTTTGCCATCAAGTGGTGGTCAACAAACGGACCCTTTTTGAGAGAGCGAGTCATTTGTTATCCCTTACTTCTTACGACGCGACACAATCATCACTTGTGTGCGCTTGTTGTTGCGGGTGCGATAACCCTTGGTCAGATTGCCCCAAGGATCGACAGCATGGCGGCCTTCGCCGGTCCGGCCTTCGCCACCACCGTGCGGGTGATCCACCGGATTCATGGCAACGCCACGAACCGTTGGGCGAATACCCATCCAGCGCTTCACACCGGCCTTGCCGAGTTGGCGCAGGCTGTGCTCTTCATTGGCGACTTCGCCAATGGTTGCGCGGCATTCAATGTGGATCTTGCGGACTTCGCCGGAGCGCATACGCACTTGGGCGTACGTGCCTTCACGGGCCAGCAGCGTTGCGGAAGCACCGGCCGAGCGAGCGATCTGCGCACCGGCACCGGGCTTGAGCTCGATGCAGTGAATGGTCGAACCCACGGGGATGTTGCGGATCGGCAGCGTATTGCCTGCACGGATCGGGGCTTCGGAACCGCTCAGGAGCGTGCTGCCGACTTCCAGACCACGGGGAGCGATGATGTAGCGACGCTCGCCGTCGGCATAGCACACCAGAGCGATGTGGGCCGTACGGTTCGGATCGTATTCAATGCGCTCGACCTTCGCAGGGATGCCGTCCTTGTTGCGGACGAAATCCACCACGCGGTAGTGGTGCTTGTGACCACCGCCCTTATGACGAGTGGTGATGTGACCGTTGTTGTTACGGCCAGCCTTCTGGAACTGAGGCTCCAGCAGCGGCGCGTACGCTTCACCCTTGTACAGGTGGTCACGGGTAACCTTCACCACGGCACGTTGACCGGGCGAAGTGGGTTTCATTTTGATGACGGCCATGATTACGCGGCCTCCCCGGACAGGTTCAGCTCTTGACCTGGTTGCAGCGTGACATAAGCCTTGCGCACGTTGTCGCGGCGGCCCATGGTCTTGCCAAAACGCTTGGCCTTGCCTTTGGTGTTCACCACAGAAACGCCCTTGACCTCGACCTTGAACATCAATTCCACAGCGGCTTTGATTTCAGGCTTGGTTGCGTTCTGCAGCACCTTGAACGTCACTGCATTGGACTTCTCGGCAACCATGGTGGCCTTTTCGGACACGATGGGAGCGACCAGCACTTGCATCAGACGACCTTCGTCAAACTTGAGCGTGCTCATGCGAACATCTCCTTGAGTTTGTCGATAGCGCCCTTGGTGACGAGCACTTTCTTGTAGTGCACCAGCGACACGGGGTCTGCATAACGGGGTTCAACGATGAACACGTTCTTCAGATTGCGCGAGGCAAGGTACAGGTTTTCGTCCACTTCATCGGCGATCACCATCACCGATTGCAGGTTCATCGCCTTGAACTTGTCGGCGAGCACCTTGGTCTTGGGGCTTTCCAGCGTCAGCGAGTCCACCACCGCCAGACGGCCTTCACGGGCGAGCTGCGAAAAGATCGCGGCCATGCCAGCGCGGTACATCTTCTTGTTGATCTTCTGCGTGAAGTTTTCTTCAGGCAGATTCGGGAAGATGCGGCCGCCGCCACGCCACAGAGGCGAGGAGGTCATACCGGCGCGAGCGCGGCCGGTGCCCTTTTGCTTGAAAGGCTTCTTGGTGGAGTGCTTGACCTGCTCGCGGTCCTTCTGGGCACGCGTGCCCTGGCGGGCATTGGCTTGGTAAGCCACCACGATCTGGTGAACCAGATCTTCGTTGTATTCACGACCGAACACGGTTTCAGGGGCATCGAACTTCGATGCAGCCTGGCCTTGGTCATTCAGGAGTTCGAGCTGCATTAGTTCGCTCCCTTGGAAGCTTTGGCCTTGACTGCAGGACGCACCGTCACGAACCCGCCCTTGGAGCCCGGAATGGCGCCCTTGATCAAGAGCAGTTGACGCGCTTCGTCGATGCGGATGACATCGAGGTTTTGCGTGGTCTTGGTGACATCGCCCAGATGGCCGGTCATGCGCTTACCAGGGAAGACGCGACCTGGGTCTTGCGCCATACCGATGGAGCCAGGCACATTGTGCGAACGGCTGTTACCGTGCGATGCGCGCTGCGAAGCCATGTTGTGGCGCTTGATCGTGCCGGCGTAGCCCTTGCCGATCGACGTGCCTTGCACGTCCACCTTCTGGCCCACGGTGAACAGCGTCACTGGAACGGTGGAACCAGCTGCATATTGAGCGGCAACTTCAGCGGTCACGCGGAATTCGCAGATCACTTCGCCGGCTTCGACGCCAGCTTTTGCCAGATGGCCCGCTTCGGGCTTGGTCACGCGCGATGCCTTGCGCGAACCGAACGTGACCTGCAGGGCCACGTAGCCATCGTTCTCTTGGGTTTTAACCTGGGTCACACGGTTGTTGGACACATCCACCACCGTGACGGGCACTGCGTCCCCGTCATCGGTGAACAGACGCATCATGCCCACCTTGCGGCCCAGCAACCCTTGGGAGTTGCTTTGACTCATTGATTTTCTCCAAAACTTTCACCGCCTCGACTTCAATTGGCCAAAGCGTTTGCACAACGTTTGCACCGCCGTGCGCGAAAGAAGGTTGATAAAACTTCGCCGCCCTTACACGTAAGCGCAAAAAAGGCGAAGCCGCAAAGTATAACGCGGACTGCTTTTTCAAGCAAGTCCGCGTTAGGTGTTGGCGCGCAGCAACCGCTGCACGCCGGGAGCCGCCAGATTTACTGCAGCTTGATCTCGACGTCCACGCCAGCGGGCAGGTCGAGCTTCATCAGTGCGTCCACGGTCTTGTCCGTTGGGTCCACGATGTCCATCAGGCGCTGGTGCGTGCGGATTTCGAGCTGGTCACGGCTGGTCTTGTTGACGTGCGGCGAGCGCAGAATGTCAAAACGCTTCATGCGCGTCGGCAGGGGCACGGGGCCCTTGACGATGGCGCCGGTGCGCTTGGCGGTGTCAACGATCTCGGCAGCGGACTGGTCGATCAGCTTGTAATCAAACGCCTTCAGGCGGATGCGGATTTTTTGCTTGGACATGGCAAGTTCTTCCTTTATGCCTGAGGCTTAAGCAATGATCTTTGCCACGACGCCGGCGCCGACGGTACGGCCGCCTTCACGGATGGCGAAGCGCAGGCCTTCTTCCATGGCGATGGGGTTG
>NZ_FMZC01000017.1 GCF_900102625.1 Paracidovorax valerianellae | reverse complement strand
GCTGGTGGGCTGCGCCTGCAGGGTGAACTTCTGGAACGAGCCCTCTTCCTGCGGCGTGCCCTTGGGGCCGGGCGCGACGGCGCTGACCTGGGGGTTTTCCTTGAAGTGGTATTGCAGCCCGGTCAGCAGGTACTGCTGGTTCTGGTCTTCGCGGGGGTGGTTTTCCAGGGTGAAGGTGTAGCCAGGGGCGAGCGCCCGGTGGCGCGATTCGCCGTGCACGGTGCTGTGGCCGGTGAGGCTCGACTGCAGCCGCGAGCGCGCGTAGTTTTCGCCGTCGCCGAACTCGGTGTAGCCGCCGGGCCACTCGTAGATTTCGTGGCTGTCGTGCGCGTGGCCCGGGGGCGTCTGGCGCATGTTGGACAGGTCGGCCTTCGGCTTCTTGAAGTCGTAGTCGTCGTTGTAGTGCCGCCCGGGCTTGATCTCCTGCGCCAGTTGCCAGGCGTGGATGTTTTCCTTGTCGGCCACCGCGGCTTTTTCGGGCGGGTAGAACGGAATGACGGCAGCGCCGGCAAGCGGGCTGTGCGAGGCGACGATGTCGTCGGCCAGGGTGAGCACGTGCTGGCCGGCGCTGTGCTCGTGAAAGTAATAGATGCCCTCGTGCTCCATGAGGCGCGAGACGAAGGCGCAGTCGGTCTCGTTGTACTGCACGCAGTAGTCCCACGTGCGGTAGCTTTGCGTGAGCTTTCTTTGCAGCGGGTAGCCGTATTTGCCGAGCACCTCTTCGATGATGTCGGGCACGGTCTTGTTCTGAAAGATCTTGAAGTCGCTTTGCCGCGTGGCCAGCCACAGCCAGGGGCTCATGCGGGCCTTGTAGGTGTAGTGGCGGTGGTCCTGGCCCTGCAGGCCGAAACGGGTGACGATGCCGTCCAGGTAGCGGCGCCCGCCCCCTTCGGTTTCCACCACCACGGTGGCGCTTTTACCGAGCAGGGCCTTGGGGTCGATCGACTTGCTCTCGCTCAGCAGGTCCACGTCGAAGGAAAACAGCTCGCTCAGCGCTTCTTTGCCCTGCAGCTGGCGAAACTGCAACTGCTCGCCCAGGGGCGTCTGGATGGTGACTCGGCGTGTCATGGGTGCAGCGGCCTATCAAGGCCGGCGGGTCGGATTGGAATGGGCCGAATGATAGTGCGCGGCCGAGCACATTCCTCCCTGCGAAAATCCCCCCGAACGCGGGAAAATGCCTCCAGTTGTAACCAACTGCGGCGCTTCGCTGTCCAAAACGCACCAAATCGCGGCGTGGTGCGCTCCGCCTTTCCCCGCGCCCGGAAAACCCCGACCGCTACCTCAGCGGTCGGCCTCCAGGCCTCCCCTCACCCCCGAACGCCACCCGCCAGCGCGGCCGCCTGCTCCTGGAACACGCGCCAGAAGGCCGCGTCCTGCGTCGTGGTGAAGTTGATGCGCATCAGCGTGCAGGGCTGGCGGCTGGCATGGAACAGCGCGCCGGGCGCGAGCAGATAGCCCTCGTCCAGCATGCGCTGGGCCAGCACGTCGGTGTCAACGCCGGTTTCCACCCAGCCGAACATGCCGGCCGGCTCGGCCGCGAAGGTGCAGCCGGCCTCCAGCGCCAGTTGCACGCTGCGCGCGCGGGCCTGGGCCAGGCGCTGGCGCATGCGGTCGCTGTGGCGGCGCAGCATGCCCTGGTCGATGCACAGGGCCATGGCCTTTTCCAGCAGCGACGGCGTGGTCAGCGTGGACAGCAGCTTGGTATCGAGCAGCGGCTCCACCAGATCGGGCGGGGCGGCCAGGTAGCCCACGCGCCAGTTGGGAGCGAGGATCTTGGCGAAGCCGCTCACGTAGATGGTGCGCGCCAGGCCGTCCAGCACGGTCAGGCGCGTGGCGTGCTCGGGGGCGATGTGGCTGTAGGTGTCGTCTTCGACGATGTGAAAGCCGTGCCGCCCGGCCAGTTGCAGCACCTGGTGCGCGCTGCCCGGCGTGAGGCAGTAGCCGGTGGGGTTGTGGAACACGCTCACGCTCACGAAGAGCTTGGGGGCGTGCACCTCGCAATAGCGCTCCATCACCGCGATGTCCGGCCCCTGCGCGCCGCGCGGCACGGGCAGGATGCGCATGCCCAGGGCATCGAGCCGCGCGAACTCGACCGACCAGCCCGGCTCTTCGACCATGACGGTGTCGCCCGCCTTGAGCAGCGTGCGGCTCACGATGTCGAGCGCGTGCGTGGCCCCCATGGTGGTGATGACCTGGCTTGCCTGCACCGGCACGCCGAAGCCCTGCAGACGCCGCGCCAGCACCTCGCGCAGCGTGGGCTCGCCCATGGGGTCGCCGTACTGCAGCGAGCTGTCTTGCAAAGCGCGGCCGCTGGAGACCTTGCGCACCGCCGCGCCCATGAAGGTGTTCTCCAGCCAGTCGCGCGGAAAGACGCCGGCCCCCGGCTGCGGGTGGCTCGAGGCCTGGTGGAACATGCCGCGGATCAGCGCCGTGGCGTTGACGCACGAGCCCGAGGGCAGCGGGGACAGCACGGGGGACGACTTGCGGTCGTTTGCTACGTTATTCATAGCAATACCCCCTAGGGGAATATGCGCTGGAGGCACTTTTTGTGCAATGTCCCGCACATAGAAGCCGCGCTGGCTGCGCGCTTCCACCAGCCCTTGCGCGAGCAACTGGTCGTACGCGGCCACGACGGTATAGGCGCTCACGCCCTGCAGCCGCGCGCATTCGCGCACCGAGGGCAGGCGCGCACCGGCGGGCAGCAGCCGGGCGCGGATGCGTTCGGCGAAGCGCTCGGCCAGTTGCTCGGTGAGGGACCGTCGGGCGGTGCGGGTCAGCATGGGGGCTCCTTCACTGTGCTGATGCGAACACCAATACAGATGATGCGATTGTCGAAATAACTGTATTGCAACTGTAATGGACTCTGCTCCACCATTGGAAGCACTAAATCCCCGAGTCCCCGATGCCCTTCGTCGAATTCACCGCCCTGCTGGCCCTGGCCACCGCCATGAGTTTCAGCCCCGGCCCCAACACCACGCTGGCCACCGCCCTGGCCGCCAACCGCGGCCTGCGCCACGCCATGCGTTTCGTGTGGGCGGTGCCCGTGGGCTGGAGCGCCCTGCTGCTGGTCTGCGCGGGCGGCGTGGGCGCCCTGGTGGTGGCGGTGCCGGCGCTGCGCCTGGCGATCAAGGTCGCGGGCATCGCCTACCTGCTGTGGCTGGCCTTCAAGCTCAGCCGCAGCGCCCAGCTGGGCCAGGCCCAGGCCGGCCGCATGGACGTGGGCTTCTGGCAGGGCGCGGCGATGCAGTTCGTGAACATCAAGGCGTGGCTGCTGGCGCTGACCATCGTGGCGGGCTGGGTGGCCGGGCGCGAAGACAGCCTGGAGCGCCTGGGCGTGGTGCTGCCGGTGATGGTGGTGTTCGCGTTCGCCAGCAACCTCTTGTATGCGGCCACGGGCGCGCTGCTGCGCCAGTGGCTGGCGCAGGGCCAGCGGCTGCTGTGGTTCAACCGCGCCATGGCGCTGGTGCTGGCGATCACCGCCGGCTGGATGGTGAAGGCATGACCGGCCGCCGCCGCTCCCTGCGCCTGCACGGCCACCGTTACGGCCACCTTCGCGGCCACCGTCACGCCTACCTGCACGTACCGCTTCGCCGCCGCGCACTTTCACCGGACCTTCGCCCATGACGCCTTCCACCGAAACGCCGCCCACTGCCAGCCCCGCCACTGCCGCCACGCCCGCTGCGGCCACCGGGCTGCAATCGCCCGAAACGCGCGGCCTGCTGTGGGGCCTGCTGGGCGTGGTGATCTTCGCCTTCACCCTGCCGATGACGCGGCTGGCCGTGGGCACACCCGAGGCGCCGCAGATGTCCGGGCTGTTCATGGCCATGGGCCGCGCGGCCATCGCCGGCGTGCTGTCGGCGCTGCTGCTGTGGGCCCGGCGCGCGCCCTGGCCGCGGCCCGAGGAATGGCGGCCGCTGGCCTTCACGGCGCTGGGCGTGGTGTTCGGGTTTCCGCTGCTCACTTCGCTGGCCATGCGCCACGTGGGCGCGGTGCATGCCAGCGTGATCATCGGCGTGCTGCCGCTGGCCACGGCCGGCGTGGGCGCGCTGCTGCACCGCCAGCGCCCGTCGCCGCGCTTTTGGCTGTGCGCCGTGCTGGGCACGGCCATGGTGGTGGCGTTCGCGGTGCTGCGCTCGGGCAGCGCGGGGCTGTCGCTGCACCCGGCCGATCTTTTGCTGCTGGCGGCCGTGCTGTGCGCCGCCGTGGGTTACGGCTACGGCGGCCAGCTGTCGCAGCGCATGCCGTCGGGCTCGGTGATCTGCTGGGCGCTGGTGATCTCGCTGCCCGCCACGCTGCCCCTGGGCGCCTGGTCGTGGCCCACGGCGCCCATGCCGGCATCGGCCTGGGGCGCGCTGGCGTATGTGTCGGTGTTTTCGATGTGGCTGGGCTTTTTCGCGTGGTACCGGGGCCTGGCGCTCGGCGGCACCGTGCGGGTGAGCCAGGTCCAGCTCGTGCAGCCGTTCCTGGGCATGCTGTTTTCGGTGCCGCTGCTGGGCGAATCGCTCGACGGCGTCAGCCTGGCGTTCGGCATCGCCGTGATGGCCACGGTCGTCGTCGGGCGGCGCGCGCCCGTGCGGCCCGGCCGCCCCATTCACCCCGGACCCGCAGCGATGCGCGGTTAAGCTCTTTCCGGTGGGCCCACCCGCAGCCCGCCACCCGCCGCACAACGGCTTCCTCAACGACGACCCCCTGGCGCCCCGAGAACAAGCGCCCCCTGGAGATGCATTCAATGACGAACTGGACCCTGGCAGCACGCGCCGCAAAGATGAACCCCTCGGTGATCCGCGAGATCCTGAAAGTGACAGAGAAGCCCGGCATCATCAGTCTGGCCGGCGGCCTGCCCTCCCCAAAGACTTTCCCCATCGACGACTTCGCCAAGGCCTGCAGCGCCGTGCTGTCGCAAGACGGCCAGGCCGCCCTGCAATACGCCGCGAGCGAGGGCTACCAGCCGCTGCGCCAGGCCGTGGCCGACTTCCTGCCGTGGGACGTGAGCGTCGATCAGGTGCTGATCACCACCGGATCGCAGCAGGGCCTGGACCTCGTGGCCAAGGTGCTGATCGACGCGGGCAGCCGCATCCTGGTGGAAACGCCCACCTACCTCGGCGCGATCCAGGCCTTCGCCCCCATGGAGCCTGAAGTGGTGAGCGTGGCCAGCGACGACGAAGGCGTGCAGATCGACGACCTGGCCAAAAAGACCGGCTCTGGCGCCGACCAGGCACGTTTCCTGTACGTGCTGCCCAACTTCCAGAACCCCACCGGCCGCACCATGAGCGAAGCGCGCCGCGCCGCGCTGGTGGCCAAGGCCGCCGAGCTAAACCTGCCGCTGATCGAAGACAACCCCTACGGCGACCTGTGGTTCGACCAGCCGCCGCCAGCCCCGCTGACCGCGCGCAACCCCGAAGGCTGCATCTACCTGGGCTCGTTCTCCAAGGTGCTGGCCCCCGGCCTGCGCCTGGGTTTCATCGTGGCGCCGAAGGCCGTGTTTCCGAAGCTGCTGCAGGCCAAGCAGGCGGCCGACCTGCACAGCCCGGGCTTCAACCAGCGCATGGTGCACGAGGTGATGAAGGACGGCTTCCTGGACCGCCATGTGCCCACCATCCGCGCGCTGTACAAGCAGCAGCGCGACGCCATGCTGCAAGCGCTCACGCGCGAGATGGCCGGCCTGGACGTGCAATGGAACACGCCCGACGGCGGCATGTTCCTGTGGGTGCGCCTGCCTGAAGGCATGAGCGCGCTCGACCTGCTGCCCGAAGCGGTGGACCGCAACGTGGCCTTCGTGCCGGGCGCCGCCTTCTATGCCGACAACCCCGACCTGCGCACGCTGCGCCTGTCGTTCGTGACGGCCAGCGCCGCGCAGATCAACACCGGCGTGGGCTCGCTGGCCGCCGCCATCCGGGCGCGCGTCGCCCAGAAGGCGTAACGCATGCTGCGGCTCTGGGGACGCCTGTCGTCCATCAACGTGCGCAAGGTCGTGTGGGCCGTGCAGGAACTCGGCCTGGAGCTGCAACGCACCGACGCGGGCGGCCAGTTCGGGCTGGTGCGCGAGCCCCAGTTCCTGGGGCTCAACCCCAACGGGCTGGTGCCGCTGCTGGAGGACGACGGCTTCACGCTGTGGGAGTCCAACGCCATCGTGCGCTACCTGTGCGCCAAGCACGCCAGCGGCACCCTCTACCCCGAGGACCTGCGCGCGCGCTTCGTCGCCGAGCAGTGGATGGACTGGCAGCAGACCACGTTGAACCCCGCGGGGCGCGACGCCTTCCTGCAGTGGATCCGCACGCCCGAGGCGCAGCGCGACCGCCATGCCATCGCACGGTCGGTGGCAGCCACCGAGCCGCTCATGGACCTGCTGGACGCCCACCTCGCGCAGCAGCCCTACCTGGCGGGCGAACGGTTCACTATGGCCGACATCGCTGTGGGCTGCGAAATCCACCGCTGGTGGGGCCTGCCGCAGGAACGCATCGCACGCACGCACCTGGACGCCTGGTATCAGAACCTGCTGGCGCGCCCCGGCGCACGCGGCGTGATCGACCAGCCGCTGGCCTGACCGCCTGAGCACCTTCTTTCTTCGACCAACCATCCACCGCACCGTTCTTCGCCATGCGCCAGCGCCCGTTCAAGCAGATCGACGTGTTCAGCCTCCGCCCGGGCGATGGCAATCCGCTGGCCGTGGTGCTGGATGCCGAAGGGCTGGACGACGCCGACATGCGCCGCTTCGCCGCGTGGACCAACCTGTCGGAAACCACGTTCCTGCTGCCGCCCACCGAGGCGGGCCGTGCGGCGGGGGCTGACTACCGCGTGCGCATCTTCACGCCGCGCCGGGGCGAGCTGCCGTTTGCCGGGCACCCCACGCTCGGCACCTGCCACGCCTGGCTGGAGGCGGGCCACGTGCCACGCGATGCGGCCCTGGTGGTGCAGGAATCGGCCGCAGGGCTCGTGCGCATCCAGCGCAGCCACGGCCGGCTGGCGTTCGCCGCGCCGCCCCTGCGCCGCAGCGAACCCAGCCCCGCGCTGGTGCCGCTCATCGCCGGGGCGCTGGGCATCCGGCCGCAGCAGATCGAGGCCGCGCAGATGCTGGACAACGGGCCGCGCTGGCTGGGCCTGGTGCTGGACAGCGCAGAGACCGTGCACCGCCTGCGCCCCGACCATGCGCGGCTGAAAGACCTGGGCCAGGACGTGGGCGTGATCCACGTCGGCCCCGAGGCCGCCGACGCCACGCAGCCCGGCGTGGTGGTGCGCGCCTTCGCGGCGCCCATGGGCAATCCGGAAGACCCGGTCACAGGCAGCCTGAACGCCAGCTTTGCGCAGTGGCTCATTGCCGAAGGGCGGGCGCCGCACCACTACCTGGTGGCCCAGGGCGAAAGCCTGGGGCGGGCCGGCCGCGTGCACATCACGCAGGATGCCGAGGCCCAGGTTTGGGTCGGCGGCTGCAGCCTGACCTGCATCGAAGGAACGGTCCGCCTATGAACCGCTGCCCGCCCGCCACACCGCCGCCGCCGACGAGCCCGCACCCCGCGATCCCGAGCGGCTGACCCAACGCATCGCCCCGCGGTACAGCACAGCGCCGCTGCATCGCTTCGTTTTTCTAATGACTGGACGCCGCCCGCGCCGGGCCGCCGCATGGGCGGAGGGAGCGCACGGGTGCTCTGCAGGCACCGGCTCCGCCCGCCGCCTTCGTTTCGTTTTTTCTTCGTTTTCGTTTTCGTTTCCGACCGACCTTCAGCCCTTTCTTCAACCCTTCCGACACACCGTTCACACCATGCGCCAACGCCCGTTCAAACAAGTCGATGTCTTCACCCAGCGCCCCTACCTTGGCAACCCGCTGGCCGTGGTGCTCGATGGCTCGGGCCTCTCCACCGAGGCCATGCAGCACTTCACCAACTGGACCAACCTGTCCGAGGCGACATTCCTGCTGCCGCCCACCGAAGCGGGCCGCGCCGCGGGCGCCGACTACCGCGTGCGCATCTTCTGCCCCGGGCGGGAACTGCCGTTCGCCGGCCACCCCACGCTGGGCAGTTGCCACGCCTGGCTGGAGGCCGGTGGCCAGCCGCAAACCGAGGGCGTGGTGGTGCAGGAATGCGCGCTGGGCCTGATCACGCTGCGCCGCGATGGCGACCGGCTGGCGTTCGCCGCGCCGCCGCTGCTCAAGAGCGGGCCGCTGGCCGAAGAGGACGTGGCGCTGATCGCGCGCGGCCTGCGCATCGAGCGCAGCGACATCGTGGCGCACGCGTGGTGCGACAACGGCCCGAACTGGCGCGGCGTGATGCTCGGCTCCGCCGAACAGGTGCTGGCGCTGCAGCCCGACAGCGCCATCCTCTCGAAGCTGGACATCGGCGTGGTGGGCCCGCGCGGCAAGGTGGGCGTGGTGGGCGCGCATGCCGATGAAGACATCGCCTTTGAAGTGCGCGCCTTCTTCCCCGGCAACAACGGCCTGGCCGAAGACCCGGTGACCGGCAGCCTGAACGCCGCGCTGGCGCAGTGGCTCATCGGCGCGCACCTGGCGCCCACAAGCTACATAGCCAGCCAGGGCACCGCGCTCGGCCGCGCCGGCCGGGTGCATGTGCAGCAGGACGGCGACCGCATCTGGATCGGCGGCGGCTCGGTCACCTGCGTGGACGGCGAGGTGCTGCTGTGAACCTGCCCGACACCGGCATCGACCACCTGGTGGTCATGGCCGACAGCCTGGAAAACGGCGTGCAGTGGTGCCGCCGCACGCTGGGCGTGGTGCCTGCGCCCGGAGGCGAGCACCCGCTCATGGGCACGCACAACCGGCTGATCAACCTCAGCAGCGCCGCCCATCCGCGCACCTACCTGGAGATCATCGCCATCGACCCCGCCGCCGCCGCGCGGCCTGCGGGCGCCCGGCGCTGGTTCGACATGGACGATGCGGCGCTGCAGGCCCGCGTGGCGCAAGACGGCCCGCAGCTGATCCACTGGGTCGCCGCGGTGCCCGACGTGGCGGCGGCCCGCTCGGCGCTGGCCGAACGCGGCCTGGACCGCGGCGAGGTCATCACCGCCAGCCGGCCCACGTCGCTCGGGCTGCTGCAGTGGCGGATCACCGTGCGCCCCGACGGCCAGCGCCTGCTGGACCGCTGCCTGCCCACGCTGATCCAGTGGGGCGACCGCCACCCCTGCTACAGCCTGCCCGCCAGCGGCGTGCAGTTGCAATCGCTGCGGCTCGAACACCCCGAAGCGCCTGCGCTGGCTGCGGCCTGTGCGGCCATCGGCCTGGGCGCGCAGATCGCCGTGGCGCCCGCCGCAACGCCCCGCCTGCAGGCCGTGCTGTCCACACCGAACGGCCCCGTCACCCTCAACGCGCTCGATGCGGCGTGATGCCCTCGTTCCTCACCCGCACAGAAACCCTGCCCTGCGACAGGCACCGCGCCTATCCGTGCCGCCTGTAACGCCCACCGCTAAAGAAAGCCATTCCATGACCACCGCTGCCCCGCCCGCCATGCCATCCACCGACAACGATGCCGCCGAAACGAACGCCCTGGCCGCGCTGCCCACGCTGGCCGACATCGAAGCCGCAGCGCAGGTCGTGTACCAGGACTTCGCGCCCACGCCCCAATACCGCTGGGCGCTGCTGGGCGAGCGCCTGGGCACCGAATGCTGGCTCAAGCACGAGAACCACACGCCGGTGGGCGCGTTCAAGATCCGCGGCGGGCTCACGTATTTCGACCAGCTCGCGCGCCGCGGCGCCCTGCCGCGCGAAGTGGTCAGTGCCACGCGCGGCAACCACGGCCAGAGCATGGGCTGGGCCGCACGGCGCCACGGCGTGGCCTGCACCATCGTCGTGCCGCGCGGCAACTCGGTGGAAAAGAACGCCGCCATGCGCGCGCTGGGCGTGACGCTCATCGAGCACGGCGACGACTTCCAGGAAGCGCGCGAGCACGCCATGCAACTGGCCGCCGACCGCGGCGCGCACATGGTGCCCAGCTTCCACGCCGACCTGCTGCGCGGCGTGGCGACCTACTGGTGGGAGTTCCTGCGCGCGGTGCCGCAGCTGGAAGTGGCCTATGTGCCCATCGGCCAGGGATCGGGCGCGTGCTCGGCCATCGCCGCCAAGCGCGCGCTGGGGCACGGCGTGCGCATCGTCGGCGTGGTGAGCGCCCACGCCACCACCTATGCCGACTCCATCGCCGCCGGCCGCGTCGTCGAAGCGCCGGTCACCACCCGGCTGGCCGACGGCATGGCCTGCCGCGTGGCCGACCCGGCCGCGCTGGCCATCCTGGCGCCGCACCTCGATCCCGCCATGCAGGAGCGTGCATCGCTCGCCGGCATGGCCGTGGGGCTGGCGCTCACGGGCGGCAACGTGGATGCGCCGATGTTCGCCGGCGTGCTGTGAACTGCGGATTCGGCGCAACACCCGCATCGAATCGGCCTCGAGCGCGATGAATACGCCGGCATATCGCTATTGAATTAACAGCAACAGCAATAGCAATAGCAACAGCTTTGGAGTTGCCTGCTCCACACGCCGAAAGCGGATGGAAGAATCTGCCGTCATCCGATTCTCAAAGACGATTTGGCAATTTTTTCTGCCTTGAACGGCGGAAGCATTTGCGGAAACTGTTGCAGGTTCAATTTCTGACTTGTAGGCCCGGTTAGCTGGTATCGAGTCGTAACCACAAACCGAAAAATCTGAGCACGTGGCGAGAAGTTGCAAAAAAGCCGCAGTCAATTACGACCAGTCATGTTAACTTTCGGCGCTTTTCCGAAAGTTAACATTGATCAAAATAATTCATCGATTTTTATCGCAAAGTTGCGCACTTTCTTCGGTTTTAATGGCCATCGCTCCAACAGCGCATGCACAGATCACCATGCAAGGCTGGACGGTTGGGAGTTGGGGAGCAGATGGCAGAAGTTGTTACCCGTCCATCCAGGAAGCCTGCACCATTGGCGGGAATGGTCAATTAAGTCCTTCACCGAGTGCTGGCACAGGATATACCTGCCGGGAAATGGGCACGGAAGGTCCATATTGGGCGGCGATCAACAAATGCTATTACGAGCAATTTCCCACATTGGTCGCTTTGTCAGGACTTTCAGAAACGCCCCCCGCAGCTACGGGCGGGTCCGCCGAAATCACTTTGATTGCCAAGGTCACCAACAGCATCACCGCCAAGTCGGGAGTGGCACTCGGTTTTTCCCTCGATGTCACAGCCAACTCTGGCGGACATGAGCACCACGACGTGGCCCGGCCCAAGGGTTTATTGAACGGAACCCAGGGCGTCACGGATGCCAACGGCGAAGTTAAGCTTACCTTTAAAGCCCCCGAAGTAGCGGGGATTCATTCGATCAAGGTCACTTGTGCCATTTGTTCAAACAGCCCGGTTTCCAAAGAAATTCAGGTCAGGGTGCCAGACCTGCTGCCCATTTCTCCGAATCCCCCCCAGAATGCAGATGGGACTTTCGTGTATGCGCTGACCAGTGTGGATAAGACCCACCAGGGCAATGGGCGTTATCACCACAATCAGTACTATTTGACGCAACAGTCGTTGCAAAATCTGCTTGGTTTAATTGGCTCTTTTGCCGCTGAAGGGTGGGGAACTGTGGCATTGAACGATGCCAGCCTATTTTGGGGTGGCCGCTATGACATCACGTCCAACTGGCGCGGACCACATGCGGGGCATCGAGAAGGCCGTGAAATAGACATTTCTTTCACCCGCGCAAGAAATCCTGTTTCTATCGATAAGCAAAATAATCTTTACAAAAAATTTTGCGAAACCAATGCAGCTGAAGTCCCTTTTTCAATACTTCATCACTACGCGTCGACACCGCACTTCCATGTATTTCTAGAGAAGCAAAAAGCCTGCTTTAAATCGGAGCACTGAACCATGAAATTTTCCCTGTTCATTCGACCTATGCTAGCAGTTCCTTTGCTGTGCTTGGGTTTGGGTTTGGCACATGCCCAAGACAGCGCCGTATTCGACATGCAAAAAAACGCATGGAAGCTTTACTACCAAGACCCAGAAACTTCACAGTGGCTGAATAAGACCTACGTTCAACAGAATGCGATCAAACCAAACATCAAGTCGGCCGTACAAGTCAGCGGATCCGAGCAAATATACCGCTATCGACTAAGCAACAGCCGCGAAGCAAAACAGACAATCGATCTCTTCCGGATTTGGGGACTCCCACTGGTATACGTAATACCAAATTTTCCGGCGGTGACGGCAAACGCAAAAACAGAAAATGACAAATGGACACAGCAATATTGGAATCAATTAATTTCCAAAAGAAATTTTGAAACCAAAATAATCAAGGCGCCTAAAGGCTGGAGCGGAAACTTGCGCGTTGACGAGAATGTGGGTCAGACCAGTTTCGTCTGGACTCCTGGCTTGAAAGATACTGATCCGGATGGCATTTCCCCAGGAAGAACACAAGACGGCTTTGTCGTGACCCGTGTAGAACTGCCCGGCATGGCACGTGCAAAGCTGACCGGGGCCACCGCGGAGCCTTGGGGATTGGATAACCTGCCTGATACGCCCTACTGGAGTCAGAAAATCGACGAAATCCAAGATTTGGATTACGTCTTGGTCCCCGTTCTAGCGCCAGTGATTCCCGTACCGACGCCATATAGCGGTGCGGAACTGGCTCGCAGGTTAAAAACACACGTTCAGTCTTGGGGGAAATACGAGCATATCCATGCCGATGTTTTAACTCGGCTCAACCGCCAGTTCGACGTTTTGATTCCCGCGCTGGAAATGAACAATAAGCCCACCGCACGCGCGGCAGTCGCGGCGATGCGCAAGGAATGCACCGATCACCATCGCGATCTGGTGGATGCCAAGGCCGGGCAAGACGATGACACGCAAGTCTCGGTCGCTTTACCACGCACACCTGCACAGCGTATTGCCACGCCCCCTCCAGCATTCGACCGCCTGGCAGCAAGAGCCTTGATGTTCGATCTGCGTTACCTGGTGGATCGGATGGATTCAGGACGTTGACCGCCGGCTGCAGTTTCAGTGCAACACCTAGATCAAATCGGCCTCCAGCACAATGAATACAACGGCACATTGCTATTAAAATAATAGCAATCGTCGCCCGCGAGACAAAGCGCTGCAGCGGCCCCGCCCAGAATCGCCGGCATGGGAACCCTCTACCTCGTGCGCCACGGCCAGGCCTCGTTTGGCGCGGATGACTACGACCAGCTGAGCCCGCGCGGGCGCGAGCAGGCCGTGCGCCTTGGCGAGTACTGGCGGGCCCGCAACGTGGGGTTCGACGCGGTCATCACCGGCACGCTGCGCCGGCACGTGCAGACGCTGGAGGGCATCGCCGAGGGCCTGCAGATCGTGCCCGAACCGCTGGCGCTGCCCAGCCTGAACGAGTACGACAGCGCCGCGCTCATCGCCGCGATCCACCCGCATCCGCTGCCCCGGCCCGACACGCCGGAACTGTACAAGTACCACTTCCGACTGCTGTGCGATGCGCTGGCGCAGTGGATGGGCGGCACCATCAGCCCGGTGGGCATGCCCAGCTGGGTGGCGTTTTCCAGCGGCATCCGCGCGGCTCTGGAGCACGTGCGCCGCCACCACGTGGGGAACAACGTGCTGCTGGTGTCCAGCGGCGGGCCGATCTCCACCGCCGTGGGCGAGGTGCTGAGCACCCCGCCCGAGGTGACCATTGCGCTGAACATGCGCATCCGCAACAGCGCGGTGACCGAGTTCAGCATCGCCCCCAAGCGCCTCATGCTGCAGACGTTCAACACGCTGCCGCACCTCGATACCGAAGAACACGCGAGCTGGGTGACGCACGCCTGATGCCGGCCTGACCCCTGCTGCGCCTGCCTGCGTTCAGGGATTGGCCTGGATGAAATCCACGAACGCCCGCAGCGGCGCGGGCACCAGCCGGCGGCCCGGGTAATAGAGCGAAGGGCCGGAAAAGCCCAGCCACCAGGGCTTGAGCACCGGCTCGAGCGCGCCGCTGTCCAGGTGGGGCCGCAGCCATTCCTCGAAGAGGTACACGATGCCGGTGCCCGCCACTGCGGCATCCACCGCCAGATCGGCCGCGCCGCCAAGCCGCACGATCAGCGGCCCGGTCACATCGACGCGCACCACGTCCTCGCCGGGCCGCTGGAACTCCCACAGCGGCATGGCGCCACTGGCGAAGCGGCCGCGCAGGCAGGCGTGGGCGAGCAGGTCGCGCGGATGCTCGGGGCGGCCATGGCGGTCCAGGTAAGAAGGCGCTGCGGCGGCGGCGAAGCGCTGCACCCGGGGGCCGATGGGCACGGCGATCATGTCCTGCTCCAGCCGCTCTTCGTAGCGAATGCCGGCGTCGCAGCCGGCGGCTAGCAGATCGACGAAGCCGTCTTCCGAGATCACCTCCAACGCGATGTCCGGATAGGCGGCCAGAAAGCGCGGCACGATCGACGGCAGCACGAGGCGCGACGCGCTGACGGGCACGTTCAGCTTCAGCGTGCCGACGGGCCGGTCGCGAAAGCCGTTCACCACATCGAGCGCCGCCTGCACCTCGTTCAGCGCGGGGCTCAGGCGCTCCAGCAGGCGTTGGCCAGCCTCGGTCGGCACGACACTGCGGGTGGTGCGGTGCAGCAGCCGCACGCCCAGCTTCGCCTCGAGCCGGCGCACGGCCTCGCTCAAGGCCGAGGCACTGCCGCCGCTCAGGCGCGCGCCGTCGCGAAAGCCCTTGGCCCGCGCCACCGCCACGAAGGCGTTCAGATCGCCGAGGTCCACATCCATTGTTTTGAATCCTGCACAGCCTGTGCCGATTATGGTGGCTTATCAAACAGTGTTGGCCTCCCTAGACTTCGCCGAAGGCTTTGATCAGCGCCCCGACCGAGCCCCGCGATCAGCCCTTTGGCTCAGCCCTTCCCCCATCACCACCGCACGAAAGTACCGCCATGACCGCCACGATCACCCCCGCCGCCACGCCCCTGCACTACACGCTGGGCGACCGCACCGTCCACCGCCTCGGCTACGGGGCCATGCAGCTCGCGGGGCCCGGCGTGTTCGGCCCGCCCAAGGACCGAGCGGCGGCGGTGGCCGTGCTGCGCGAAGCGGTGGAGCGCGGGGTGAACCACATCGACACGAGCGACTTCTACGGCCCGCACATCACCAACCAGATCGTTCGCGAAGCGCTCGCGCCGTATCCGCGGGACCTGGCCATCGTCACCAAGATCGGTGCGGTGCGGGACGACCAGGGCGGCTGGCTACCCGCGTTCTCGGCCGAGGCACTGCAGCAGGCCGTTCACGACAACCTGCGCAACCTCGGCCTCGACGTGCTGGAGGTGGTGAACCTTCGCGCCATGTTCAGCGTCCACGGCCCTGCCGAGGGATCGATCGAAGCGCCCCTCACCGCGCTGGCCGAGCTGCAGCGCCAGGGCCTGGTGCGCCACATCGGCCTGAGCAACGTGACGCGCGCGCAGTGGGCGCAAGGCCGCGGCATCTGCCGCATCGCCTGCGTGCAGAACCATTACAACCTCGTGCACCGCGGCGACGATGCGCTGATCGACGCGCTGGCGCAGGACGGAATTCCCTACGTGCCGTTCTTTCCGCTGGGCGGCTTCACGCCGCTGCAATCGTCCGCACTGTCCGGCGTGGCCGAGCGCGTGGGCGCCACCACGATGCAGGTCGCACTGGCCTGGCTGCTGCGCCGCTCGCCCAACATCCTGCTGATTCCCGGCACGTCGTCGGTCGCGCACCTGCGCGAGAACCTGGCCGCGGCCACGCTGGATTTGTCGGCCGATGCAATGCAGGCGCTGGACCGCATGGCCGACGCCGCCAGCCATTGACAGCATGGCGCGGCCGGGCGATAGGTCGGCTCACACATTGGCCACAGCGGTCCGGTCTGCCCGCGCGGTGAAGCCCACCGAAACGGCGGCGACCAGCAGCATGCCGGCGGCCGCGGCAAAGGTGCTCTGGGTGCCGCTGGCGTCGAACAGCCAGCCGCCGGCCGTGGAGCCGAGCGCGATGGCCATTTGCACCACCGCCACCATCAGGCCACCGCCGGCTTCGGCGTCCTGCGGCAGGGTCCGGGCCACCCAGGTCCACCAACCCACCGGCGTGGCCGTGGCGACCAGGCCCCACACGCCCAGCAAAGCCGCCACGGCTGTGCCGTGCGTGCCCCAGGCGATCAATGCCGCCGCTACCAGGGCCATGACCACCGGCGCGCCCACCAGCGTGGGGGAAAAGCTCTTTTTCAGCAGCGCGCCAATGGCGGTGGTGCCGATGACACCCGCCACACCGATGCCCAGCAGCATGAGCGACAGCGTGGAAACGTCCACGCGCGTCACCGTCTCCAGAAACGGGCGCAGGTACGTGAACAGCATGAACTGCCCCATGAAGAACGCGCCGACCGACAGCATGCCCAGGGTGACCACCCGGCGCTTGAACAGCCGGAACACGTTGTTCGAGCCTGCCGCGCGCGGCCCGGCGGGCAGCGGCGGCAGGCTGACCCATTGCCATGCGAACGCGACCACCGCCACCGGCACCAGGCACAGGAACGCGCCGCGCCACCCGATGACCGCGCCCAGGTAACTGCCCAGCGGCGCCGCCACCACCGTGGCCAGGGCGTTGCCGCCATTGAAGATCGCCAGGGCGCGCGGCACCTGCGGGGCCGGCACGAGCCGCATGGCCGTGGCCGCCGACAGGGACCAGAAGCCGCCCACGACCACCCCGATGAGCGCGCGACCCACGAGGTAGGTGGCGTAGTTCGGCGCCAGGGCAATCACGGCGCCGGAAAGGCACATCGCCCCGGTCAGCCACAGCAGCAGCGCCTTGCGGTCCATGCGCCCGGCCACGCTGGCGATGCACAGGCTCGCCAGCACCGCGAACGCCCCCGATACGGCGATGCCCTGCCCCGCCAGCCCTTCGGTCACGCCCAGATCGGCCGCCATCGGCGTCAGCAGGCTGACGGGCATGAACTCGGAGGCGATCAGTGCGAACACGCACAGCGCCATGGCGAAGATGCCGCTCCAGCAGGCGGGTTGCCGCTGTGGGTCGGTGCTGCCGGGCGCACCGGCAGCGCCAGTGCCGGCGGAGGCATCGAGACGTTGCGCCGTCATGCGGGGCCCGCCGCCGCTTGCTGCAGGTGGGTGCGAAAGAAGGTGTTCAGCGTGTTCCACGGGATGAGGCTCACCCGGTCGTACAGGTCCACATGGCCCGCGCCCGGCACGATGTGCAGTGTTTTCGGCTCGGCGGCGCGCTGGTATGCGTCTTCGCTGAACTCTCTGGAATGCGCCTGGTCGCCGGTGATGAACAGCAGCGGGCGGGGCGAAATCGCCTCGATGTCGGCGAACGGGTAGAAGTTCATGAACTTCACGTTGCTGGTCAGCGTGGGTTGGGTAGTGCGCGTGGGCGACTGGCCCGGCGGTGTGAATTCGCCGCGCGGCGTGCGGTAGAACGCGTAGAACTCGCGCTCGATGGCGGTGGAGTTGGGTGTCAGCGCCAGCACGGTCCCTCCGGTGTAGCGGGTTTCGCCGGCGCTGAACTCGACGGAGCGCTGCTCGGCGGCCTCGGCAAGGGTGGCCTTGCGCTGGTCGAGCGTCTGGGCCTTGCGCAACCCGTTGCGGTTGACCGCTCCCATGTCGTACATGCTCACCGTGGCAATGGCCTTCATGCGCGGATCGATCTTGGCCGCGCTGATCACGAAGCTGCCGCTGCCGCAGATCCCGAGGGCACCGATGCGATGGCGGTCCACCCCTGGCTGCGTGCCCAGGAAATCGACCGCAGCGCTGAAGTCTTCGGCATACATGTCCGGCGACACCGCGTTGCGGGGCTCACCGGCGCTGCCGCCCCAGAACGACAGGTCCAGCGACAGGGCGATGAACCCCTGCTCGGCCATCCTGGTGGCGTACAGGTTCGCGCTCTGCTCCTTCACCGCGCCCATGGGGTGGCCGACGACGATCGCGGCCGTCTTCTGGCCGCGTTGCAGTTCGCGCGGAATGAACAGGTTGCCCGCGATCTCCATGCGGTACTGGTTCTTGAAGCTCACCTTCTGCACGAGCACCCGGTCGCTGCGGTAGAAATTGTCGGCATCGGCCGGCACGGGGCCGCCCGCCGGAGCGTCCGCCGCGAAAGCCGCACCGGCGGTGACGGTGGCTGCGGTGGCCGAGAAAACGCCCAGCGCCGCCGCATGGGTGCCGGCGGTTTTGAGGAAATCGCGCCGGCCCGAAAAGGGAGCGCCAGGCGTGTCTTCGGGGAGCGGAAGGGGGTTGGTGAGTCGGTTCATGCAAAGCTCCTGTGGAAATGAAAAGGGCGAGCGAAGCCATGGCGCGCTCGATGGCGCCACTGGCAGGGTGGTGATTGATGGCGGTGGTTGGTGGCGGAGGGTTGGCGGTTGGCTGGGCGCTCAGTCCGGTAGGCGCTCGATCCGTACCGGAAACGGTCCCTGGCGCCGCAGCACCGCCAAGCCTGTGTCCACCCGGCCCAGCCGCAGCAGCCCGCTGGCATAGACGTCGTCGCCGACGAAGACCGCCAAGTTGCCCCATGGCGCGTAGAAGGCGATGTCGCCTGTGCGGGGCGCGATGCCCTCCGGCGATCCGGCCGCCGAGAGCTTGGCCGGCAAGGTGGCGATGCGCTCGACCCCGGCGTAGTTCTCCAGCGTGAGGGACAGCGGCAGCAGCGCAGCGAAATCGCGGCTGGCCGCGCTGTCGTTCAACGTGGCCGTGGCGGTTTCGCCACCGACTTGCAGGCGGATCTTCATGGGAGCTCCTTGAGCGAATGAGGAGGCGACCAGCGAGGCGCTCAGTCCGACCGCCAAGGCATTGCCGCAGGCCCGCGCCGTGCGGCGAAGAGAAGGAATGCGGTTGCTGTGTGCCATGCCGGGAAGTTTGCCCACGCAGTGCCGCGCCGACTAGATAATGAATGCTTAATAGATTTATCAGCCCCACTAATCAATCAAAGGCAGGCGGTCACATGGCACGGCGCAACCTCAACGATCTGCTCGCCTTCGTCACCGTGGCGCGCGAAGGCAGCTTCACCCGGGCGGCGGCCACGCTAGGCGTGACGCAGTCGGCGCTCAGCCAGGCGCTGCGCGGGCTGGAGGAGCGGCTGCAGATTCGACTGCTCACCCGCACGACGCGCAGCGTCTCGCCCACGCCGGCGGGTGAGCGGCTGATGCACGCCATCGGCCACCGCTTCGACGAGATCGAGGCGGAGCTCGACGCCCTCACCGCGCTGCGCGACAAGCCGGCCGGCACGGTGCGCATCACCTGCGGCGACAACGTGATGCACACCGTGCTGCTGCCCAAGCTCATGCCGCTGCTGCACGCCTACCCGGACATCAGGCTGGAGTTCGACATGAACTACGGCTTTCGAGACATTGTGGCCGACCGGTTCGACGCCGGCGTGCGCCTGGGCAACACCATCGACAAGGACATGATCGCCGTGCCCCTCGGCCCGCCGCTGCGCATGGCCGTGGTGGCATCGCCCGCGTACTTCGCCGCCCACCCCGCCCCGAAGACGCCGCACGATTTGACGGCCCACCGCTGCATTAACCAGCGCATGCCCACTTCGGGTGGCCTGTACGTGTGGGATTTCGCTCGTCGGGGGAAAGTGGTCAACGTGCGTGTGGACGGCCCGCTGATCTTCAACACCGCACCGCCCCAGGTCGATGCCGCGCTGGCCGGTTTGGGAATCACCTTGCTGCCGGAGGATGAACTGGCCCCGCACATCGAAGCGGGCCGGCTCGTGCGCGTTCTGGAAGACTGGTGTCCGCCCTTCGGCGGCTACCACCTGTACTACCCGAGCCGGCGCCAGCCCTCGCCCGCGTTTTCGCTCGTTCTGCAAGCATTGCGACTGGAGGCAACGGGCCGGTGAGCGGCTCGCGTTGCCCATGCGCCCATCCGCCCGGCCCCGCGGTGCGCCGGCTTCTCACGCGCTTTGCGGCAGCGCTTCTTCGCTCAGCAGGGTGTCCAGCTCGGTCCACAGCGCATCGCACAGGCCGGGACGAAACGCGGACGCCTTGAACACCGGGTGCTCGCCTTGGTACACAGCCCACATGGGGCGATTGGCATCCGCCACGCACGCCCGGACGTTCGAAAGCCGGTCCGCCACCTTCACCACCAACGCAAGCGTTTGCGGCCCCGTCACCCGGGCCAGCTTGGCGTAGGTCTTGGTCTTGCGCTCTTTCCGCGTCTCGCCCGGCTCGTCGGTGAGCAAGGCGACGCATTCGGCAACCAGGTCGCCGAAGCGCGCCCGCACGTCGTCCACCGTGGCGCCGGTGTCTTCGACCACATCGTGCAGATAGCCGATGACCTGCGCGTCTTCGCCGTAGGGCGCGAGAACCGCAGCGACCGCGTCCAGATGGTGCGAATAGGGAAGCGCCCCGTATCGCTGCGCGCCGTGCATGCCGACCGCGTAGGCGCGGGCCACGGAGAGTTTGGAGGTTTGCATGGCGAGAGTGTGATTCAGCGGCGGCTGGGGGAGACCTGGGGAAGACCTGGCAGAGTGGAACAAGACGTAAAAGGCCGTGCCGGCTAAGCCGCGGCAGCGTCCAGCCCGGTCGCGGCAACGAGCCCGTCGCGCATGGCCGGGCGGCCCGGGCGCGTCGCCAGGCCGATGCCGACCGACAGCGCGTCGCCTTCCGCCAGCGCACGGTACACGACGCCCGTTCGCCGCAGCCTGGTGAACGAGCGCGGCAGCAGGGCCACGCCACGGCCATTCGCCACCTCCGCCAGCAGCACATGGTGGTCGGTCGGCTCCCTGAGCTTTTTCGGCGCGAAGCCATGGCGCGAAAAAACCTGCTGGCAGTGGTCGTAGAACGCGGGCTGGCGCGCACGCTCGAACCAGAAGACCGTTTCGCGCGACAGGTCGGCCAGGCGAAGCACCTTGCGTTTGGCCAGCGGGTGCGCGGACGGCAGGGCCACCACCATCGGCAGGCGGTCAAGCTCCACCACTTCCAGGCCCGGGGCGCGGGTGGGCAGCGCGACGAACGCCGCATCCAGCTTGCCGCTGCCCAGTTGGCGCACCAGGCGGGGCGAGGGGTCGGAAACGATGGACACCGTGGTGCCCGGGTGGATCGCCTGCACCCGCTGCGCCAGCCCGCGAAACCACCCGGGCTCGACGGCGCTCGTGAGGCCCAGCCGGAGCGTGGCAGGCATGCCGGGGTTGGCAAGGGCTGCCTGCGCGTCGCGAAGCAGCTTGGCGACACCGCGCGCATAGGGCACCAGCCGGTGGCCCGCATCGGTGAGGTTCACGCCTTTCGTGTTGCGGTCGAAAAGCCGCGCGCCCAGGCGCTCTTCCAGCTCCCGGATGGCACGGCTCAAGGGCGGCTGCGACAGGTGCAGCGTTTCGGCCGCCTGCCGGAAGCTCAGCGCATCCGCCACGGCCAGGAACAGCGCGAGCGAGCGGGAATCGAGAAGGTTATTCATACCAAAAAAGTATCACGAAATGGGTCATTCCCTGCGCAGCGGCCGCTCCCTACATTCAGCGGCTTCGACACCTTCCTGAGAAACACCATGGCTTTTTCCTTCTGTCTCAATACCGATGTCTCGCGTGGCGCGGCATCCTGCGAACATTTCGGAGGTGCCCGATGAGCACCGAACGCTACGCACGCGGCGTGCGCATGCTGGGCGCCGTGGATGGCCCGGCGGGCCTGGCGGTGGTCGAGGGGCTGGCGAAATCGTTCCCCGACTTCGCGCGCTACCTGCTGGAGTTCCCATTCGGCGACATCTACGCGCGGGAAGGTCTGGGCCTGCGTGAACGCGAACTGGCCACGGTGGCCGCGCTGTGCGCCCTGGGCCATGCCCTGCCCCAGTTGCGGGTGCACGTTCATGCGGCGCTGCACGTGGGCTGCAAGCCGGGCGAGATCGTGGAAGTGGTGATGCAGATGGCGGTCTATGCGGGGTTTCCTGCGGCGCTCAACGGCCTGTCGGTCGTGCGCGAAGTGTTCGCGGAATCGGGCATCGCGCTGCCGCTGGCCTGACCGCCAAGGCAGCGCCTCAAAGCGCTCCGCGGGCCACGACCGTGTTCAGCGGCAGCGCGTGGATCTCGCCCAGCAACTGGGCCAGCCCTGCCGCTGCAGCCTGCACCACCGCCCGGCCTTTCTCGGCCGTCGCGCCGGCCGCATTGCCCACTGCACCGGCCGGGTGGTAGTCCTGCATGGCCCAGCCCATCTTGGCGCTCTTGCCGTTGCCCAGGATGGCGTAGCGCTCCGCACGGTCCTGCGAGGTGGACCGCCAATCCTGCGCCTGGTCCATGCGCACGGTGCCGGGGGCAAGGTGCAGCATCATCGAAGTTTCGATCTCTCCGCCGTGGATGCCGAAGCGGTGCTCTTCGGCGCTGAACAAACCGTTCACCGCTTCGGGCAGTGGGAGGCTGAACCAGCTGGCGCTGTAGACGAGCAGGCCGCAATGCTGGCGCAGCTCGCGCGCCACGATGTCCATCACGCTCACCTGGCCGCCATGGCCGTTGAGCAGCAGCAGTTTCTTGAAGCCCGCGCGGGCCACGCATTCGCCCAGCTCGGTCCACAGCGCAATGAGGGTGGCGGGCTTGAGCGTGAGGGTGCCCGCATACGCGGTGTGCTCGGTGCTCAGGCCCACGTTCTGGGGCGGCAGGAACACGACCGGCAGGTGGCCGGGCAGCTGGGGCAGCGCCGCATCGATCACGCCCTGCAGCAGCGCGGCATCCACGCTGAGCGGCAGATGCGGACCGTGCTGCTCGATGGCCGCCACCGGCAGCACGGCCACGGTTTCTGCCGCCAGACCCGACGCCTGGGCCTGCACGAAATCGCGCGCAGACCATTCGGCCCAGAAACGGGAGGGTGGCTGGAATGGTTCGGAGGGCACGGAGGGCGATGGGGTCATGGGCGGATGCGATGAGAAGGCGTGCGGTAAGAAGAGCGGTGCAAGGCGGCCAGGTCAGAACGTCGCTTGGGGCAGCTCGTTGCGCGTGAACACCAGCGACACCTTGGCCTCATCGGGAATGGGGGGCAATGCCGCGTCCCACGCCTGCCAGGCGGCGCGAAGCTCGGCCAGGCGCGCCGGTTCGCGGTCGCGCAGGTTGGCGCGTTCGCGGGGGTCGGCCACTACGTCGAAGAGGTATTCCACACCATCCACTTGCAGGTATTTGTAGCGCCCGCGCACCAGCGCACGCTGCTCGCGGTGCTTCATGCGCCAGAACAGGTCGCGCTCCGGGCACCAGCGAGGGTCGTCGAAAAGCGGCAGCAGGCTGGTGCCGTCCAGCGGGTAATCGGGGTGCGCGGCCACGCCGGCGGCGGCCAGGAACGTGGCGGTCCAGTCCATGGTGAGGCTGGGCGTGTCGCTCACGCTGCCAGGGGCGATGCGCGCGGGCCAGCGGGCCAGCAGCGGCACGCGGATGCCGCCTTCCAGCAGATCCATCTTCTGGCCGACGAAGGGCCAATTGTTGGAATAGCGCTCGCCGCCGTTGTCGCTGGTGAAGACGATCAGCGTGTTCTCGGCCAGGCCCTTTTCTTCCAGCGCATCCAGCACCCAGCCGATGCCTTCGTCCATGTGATGGATCATGCGCTGGTAGGTTTCAAGGCTGCCCCCGTCGATGTGCTTGCCGAAGCCGCCCAGGCGCTCGGACTCGGCGCGGTCGTCCCGCGTGAGCCACGGCCAGTGCGGGGCGCTGTAGTGCAGGCTCAGCAGGAAGGGGCGATCGGCCGGTTGCTCGCGCACGAAGTCGGCCGCGCGGCGGCTCAGCAGGTCGGTGAGGTAGCCGTCTTCTGTGTGCGCGGTCTCATCGGTCCAGAAGTCCGGCCGGCCGCGCGGATCGCAATGCGCGAAGTAATCCGAGCCCCCGGCGTGAAAGCCATAGAAGGAGTCGTAGCCCGACATGCGCGGGCCGAAATGCGGCGGGTAGCCCAGGTGCCACTTGCCCACCAGCGCGGTGGCATAGCCCGCGTCGCGCAGCAGCGAAGGCAGCGTGGGATGGCCGGGCGGCAGGCCCAGCACCTTGTCGCCATGCACGCTGGCCAGCGGCTCTTCAGCCGCGCCCCGCAGCCGGTACTGCCAGCGGCCCGTGGCCAGCGCGAACCGCGTGGGCGAGCACACGGCCGAATTGGAATAGCCCCGCGTGCACCGCAAGCCGGAGGCGGCCAGGGCGTCCAGCCGCGGAGAGACATCCACGGGCACGCTGTAGGCATCGCGCGCGCCCGTGCAACCCAGATCGGCGTAGCCCAGGTCGTCGGCCAGGATGAAAAGAAGATTGGGGCGGGTGGCGGTCATCGGCAAATCACGGGCGGGGCGGAACAAGACCGGACAGACCCATCGGCCTGCCAGTCACATGGGCGGATTGTGGCGCCTTGCCCACGATCAAGCCACCGCTGACCCAGAAATGGCGCACCCGGGACGGAGGCAGCGTCCTACAGCTTTAATTACATGCCAGAGATACAAATTACACATTGACACAAACGTGACATATCGGTCCACTGGGCCATTCGATTACCGCTCAAAGGCAGCCATGAACTTCTTCCAACGCATGAAACTGGGCACCTTGCTGGGCTCTGGATTCGCTCTCGTCATCGCCATCGGCTTTCTGGTGGCGGCCTTCGGCCGGGTCCAGCTGGACCAGGTGGGCAGCAATATCAAGCTGCTGTCGCACGACCGCGTCGCCAATCTGCTGCTCCTGCAGGAAATGAAGGACGGCCTGAACACGGTCGCCCGCGCGGCCCGCAACATCGCGCTGCTGGAAGACCCGACGCAGATGGCGGAAGAAAAGCGCCGCATCGAGCAGACCCAGGCCCGCAATTTGGAGCTGATCGGCCAGTTGAACACGCGCATGTCCAGCCCCGAAGCCCGTGCGCTGTTCGCCAAGATCGGCGAGGCCCGCCCCGCCTACGTCGCGGCACTGAACAAGGCGGTGGACCTGGGGTTGGCGAACCAGAACGAGCAGGCGCGCGAACAGCTTCTCGGCCCCGTGCGCCCCGTGCAGTCGGCGTATTTCAAGGCGCTCGACGACGTGATCGCCTACCAGAAGGCCTCCACCGTGAGCACGGCGGACGAGTCCGAACGCAGCGCCGCCTCGGCCGGCAACCTGATGCTGGCGCTGGCCGCCATCGCCGCCGCCGCGGGTGGTCTGGTCGCCTGGGCCATCACCCGCCAGATCAAGGCGCAGGTGGGGGGCGAGCCGGCCTATGCCTCCGAGATCGCCCAGCAGGTGGCGAGCGGCAACCTGGCAGTGGGCGTGCAGTTGCGCGAGGGCGATACCCACAGCGTGCTGGCGGCCATGAACACGATGCGCACCAGCCTGAGCGGCATCGTGGGCCAGGTGCGCGAGAGCAGCGAATCGATCGCCACCGGCGCGGGCCAGATCGCCACGGGCAACGCCGACCTGAGCCAGCGCACCGAAGAGCAGGCGTCCAACCTGCAGCAGACAGCGGCGTCGATGGAAGAGATGAATTCCACGGTCAAGCAGAACGCCGACACGGTGCGCACCGCATCGCAACTGGCGACCTCGGCCAGCGCCACGGCGACCAAGGGCGGAGAAGTGGTGAGCAACGTGGTGCGCACCATGGAAGACATCACGGCCAGTTCGCGCAAGATCAGCGACATCATCGGCGTGATCGACTCCATTGCCTTCCAGACCAACATCCTGGCGCTGAACGCCGCCGTGGAAGCCGCGCGGGCCGGCGAACAGGGCCGGGGCTTTGCCGTCGTGGCCAGCGAAGTACGCAGCCTGGCGGGCCGGTCCGCCGAGGCCGCCAAGGAAATCAAGGCGCTGATCAGCCAGAGCGTGCAGACGGTGGAACAAGGCTCGTCGCTGGTCGGCGAAGCCGGCACCACCATGAACGAGATCGTCGAGCAGGCCCGCCGTGTGGCCGACCTGATCGGCGAGATCGGTGCCGCCACGCATGAACAGGAGCAAGGCATTTCGCAGGTGAGCGATGCGGTGAACCAGCTCGATCAGGTGACGCAGCAGAACGCAGCGCTGGTGGAAGAGTCGGCCGCTGCGGCCGACAGCCTGAACCATCAGGCCTCGCGCCTGGTGGAAATCGTCAGCGTGTTCCGCCTTGACGAATCGGCCTCCGGCGCCGTCATCCGCCGCGCACAGGCCCAAAGCCGGACTGCGCCGGCCCCTGCTGCGATGCCCCGCGCCCAGGCCCCCCGGGCCGTGGCCGCCCCCGCCCGCAAGCCCCAGGCGTCGTTGACCGCGGCCCGGCCGGCGAAACAACCGGCGATGGCCGCCACGGCCGACGACGAATGGGAAAAGTTCTGAGCCGCCAGGGCGCTTGAACAGCCTCTGCACTGCCCCGCCTTGGCGGGGCTTTTTTATCGGCCGCTGCCGCCGTCAAGGCAGGGCGACCCATCCGGCCCCGCCGCTCTGCGCCGACTCTTCGGCCGCCAGGGCAGCGCAGCATTGCGCCAGGTGATCGACCAACGCCCGCACCCGCGCAGGCACGAAGCGGTTGCTGGGCAGCACCGCGTGCAGGGCGTAGCGCTGGCCCAGCCAATCGGGCATCAGCGCAACGAGGGCGCCTGCGCGCAGGTTGGCCCGCACGTCGATGGCCGATTTGTAGACGATGCCGCCGCCCGCCAGCGCCCATTCGTGCGCGATCGCGCCGTCGTCCACGCTGCGCTCACCTTCGACGGCCACCGACACCGCTTCGCCGTCGGTGGCGCGCTCGAAATGCCAGCGCACCTCGCGCCGGCCGGCGATGTGCAGGGTCAGGCAATCGTGCCGCGCCAGGTCCGCGGGATGCTGCGGCGCGCCCCGACGCGCCAGGTAGGCCGGCGCGGCGCAGGGCACGCGCCGGGTGATGCACAGCGGGCGGGCGACCAGTTGCGAATCGGCCAGCGCGCCGTAGCGCAGCGCCACATCGACCGCATCACGGCGCACGTCGTGCACCCGGTCGCTCACCGACAAGGCGATGTGCACGCCCGGGTGCTGCTGCAAAAACCCATCGAACCACCCCAGCAGCAGGCTGCGCGACAGGTCGGACGGCGCGGCCACGCGCACGGTGCCCCGCAGTGCACCGGCTTCGGAGGCCGCCTGGCTGGCGCCTTCTTCCAGCAACTCCAGCGCCCGCGTGGCGTAGTCGAGCAGGGTCTGGCCCTGGTCGGTCAGCCGCATGGCGCGGGTGGAGCGCTCGAACAGGCGCGTGCCCACCTGGGCCTCCAGCCGCTTGAGCATGGCGCTGGCAGCGGCGGGGGTGATTTCGAGCACCCGGGCCGCGGCGGTCAGGCTGCCGCCCCGGGCGGTTTCGACCAGCACACGCAGGTCGGAGATATTTTCAAATTTCATTTGAAATAGATAGAAATTCAACGGTCTTATCAAATCCATTTTGCCAACCTACAGTGCGTGCATCGCTGTTTCTTTTCTTCTTTTTTGACGGAGTTGCACATGAAAGCCATCGGCTACCACGCCCCCCATGCCATCGACCACCCTGAAGCCCTGGTGGATCTGGACCTTCCCGAGCCCACGCCTGGCAAGCACGATCTGCTGGTGCGCGTGCAGGCGGTGTCGGTCAATCCCGTGGACACGAAAGTGCGCGCCAGCGCGGCGCCCGAGGCGGGTTCGCCGAAGGTGCTGGGCTGGGACGCGGTGGGCACCGTGCAGGCGCTGGGCAGCGCGGTGCAGGGTTTCGCGGTGGGCGACCGCGTGTATTACGCCGGCGCCATCGACCGCCCCGGCGCCAATGCCGAACTGCACGCGGTGGATGCACGCATCGCCGCGCCTGCGCCCGCAACGCTTTCGGATGCCCAGGCCGCTGCGATGCCGCTGACCGCCATCACGGCGTGGGAGATCCTGTTCGACCGCTTGCGCATTCCGGCTGGCGATGGCGCGGCGGCGGGGCAGTCCCTGCTGGTCGTGGGCGGCGCGGGCGGGGTCGGCTCGATCCTCATCCAACTGGCGCGCCAGTTGACGGGCCTGCGCGTGATCGCCACCGCCTCGCGGCCCGAAACGCGCCAGTGGTGCCTGGACATGGGCGCGCACGACGTGATCGACCACCACCAGCCGCTCGCCCCGCAACTGGCGGCCCTGGGCTTGCCGCAGGTGGACCACGTGGCGTCGCTCACCCACACGCCGACCTACATGGCCCAATATGTGGAATGCGTGCGGCCCCAGGGGCAGATCACGGTGATCGACGACATGCCCTCGCTGGACGTGATGCCCCTCAAGCGCAAGAGCATTTCGCTGCACTGGGAAATGATGTTCACGCGCTCGCTGTTCGGCACGCCCGACCTGCACCGCCAGGGCGAGTTGCTGGCCGAAGTGGCGCGCCTTCTGGATGCGGGCCGGCTGCGCAGCACCTTCACCACCGATGGCGGACGCATCGACGCGGCCCACCTGCGCCAGGCCCACGCGCTGGTGGAAAGCGGCCGCGCCATGGGCAAGGTCGTGCTGCAGGGGTTCTGATCGCCGCTGTGCCGGCAGAGCCGCGATTCCGTGCCGGAAAGTTGCCGGCATCGGCCGACAGCCCGGGTACCGTGGGCGCTGGCACCATGCCGCATGCCCAAGCCCCCCACGCGCGACCTGACCCAAGGCCCCATCGGCCGCACGCTGCTGGTGTTCGCGTTGCCCATCCTCGCGGGCAACGTGCTGCAGTCCCTCAACGGATCGATCAACGCCATCTGGGTCGGGCGCTACCTGGGCGAGGCGGCGCTCACCGCCACGGCGAATGCCAACAACATCCTGTTCCTGCTGATCGGCGCCGTGTTCGGCGTGGGCATGGCGGCCACCATCCTCGTGGCCCAGGCCATGGGCGCGAAGAATCTCGCGCAGGCCCAGCGCGTGATGGGCACCAGCGCCACATTCTTCGGGGGCACCTCGGTGCTCATCGCCCTGATGGGCCTGCCGCTGTCGCGCGAGATCCTGGGCTGGATGGGCACGCCGCCCGACGCGCTGCCACTGGCCGAGGCCTACCTGCGCACGCTGTTCCTGGCCATTCCGCTGCTGTACCTGTTCGCTTTCATCTCGGCGGTGCTGCGCGGCGCGGGCGACACGCGCACCCCGTTTCTCTTACTGCTGCTGGTGGTGGTGCTGGACACGGCGCTGAACCCGCTGCTCATCTTCGGCCTGGGGCCGCTGCCGCGCATGGGCATAGCGGGCTCGGCCATGGCCACGCTGGTGGCCAACGCCTTGAGCTTCGCGGCGCTGCTGGCGTGGCTGCGCTACCGGCGCCACCCGCTGTGGATCGGCCGCGCGCAATGGCGGCTGTTCGTGCCCGACCCGGCCATCCTGCGGGCGCTGGTCGTCAAGGGCATTCCGATGGGCGTGCAGATGGTGATGATCTCGCTGGCCATGCTGATGGTGATGGGCATGGTCAACGCGCAGGGCGTGGTCACCGCGTCGGCCTACGGCGCGGCGCTGCAGTTGTGGACCTACGTGCAGATGCCGGCCATGGCGATCGGCGCCGCGTGCTCGTCGATGGCCGCGCAGAACGTGGGTGCCGGCCGCTGGGACCGGGTGGACGGCGTCGCGCGCAGCGGCACGCTGTTCAACTTCGTGCTCACGGGGGCGCTGATCGCGCCGCTCATCCTGCTTGACCGCATGGCGCTGTCGCTCTTTCTGCCCGAGGGCAGCGCTTCGCTGGAAGCGGCGCGGCACCTGAACCACATCGCGGTGGGATCGTTCCTGTTCTTCGGCGTGACCTTCGTGCTTTCGGGCGTGGTGCGGGCGACGGGGGCGGTGGTGCCGCCACTCATCATCCTGGGCCTGGCGCTGTGGGGCATCCGCCTGCCGATCGCCTACGGGCTGCAGCCCTGGCTGGGCGCGGACGCAATCTGGTGGAGCTTTCCGGCCAGCGCGCTGTGCGCCATGCTGATGTCGATGGCGTATTACCGATTCGGCCGCTGGCGCCAGGCGCGCATGCTACCGCCCGGCGAATCGGTGGCCACGCCGGCCGAGGTGGGCGGGCTGCCGCCCGCGCCCGTGTGCTGCCGGATGGCAGATTTCGTCAAAGTGCGCTCGTGGACCTGATAGCGGTTTCACGTTTTCCGCCATCGCTATAAACGCTGACAGGAAACTCGTACCTGCGGCGCAAACGCTGTTAGCTACTTCGCCGATTGCCTTACGAAGTCAATCAAGGCCTTCAGCTTCGTTGGCTGATCATGCCGACTTGGGTAGTACAAATAAAAACCTGGAAATGTCGGCGAAAACTTGGTCAAAACGCGTGTCAGGCGTTTTGACTTGACCAGAGGAGCCGCCAATCCCTCAAATGTGTAGGCAAGCCCAACACCTTCGAGAGCGGCGTCCAGGCCGAATAACGAGTCTGAGATAGTCAAGCTGCCCTGCACTTCGTACTCCACCGGACGGCCTTCGATTTCAAACTCCCATTTGTAAATCGCCCCTGAGCCTAAGCCTCGAAACCGCACGCAGTTGTGGCGCGCAAGGTCATTCGGATGACGTGGCGCCGGCACCCGCTTCAAGTACTCAGGTGAACCGACCACGGCCATCGTCACCGGTCCGCCGAGAGGAACAGCCACCATGTCCTGCTGAACGCTTTCTCCCAAACGGATTCCAGCATCGAACCCGCGTGCCACGATATCGACGAAACCTTCGTCGTTGGTCAATTCAATGTGCACCTGCGGGTTCTCTCGAAAAAACCCGGCTAGCTGCTGCTGTAGCACCATGGCAATCGATACTCGAGCGGCATTGAGCCGCAGCGTACCGGCCGGCCGGCTCTGCATCACGTTGAGCTCTTCACCCGCTTCAACGACCTGCCCCAGCGCGGGCCCCACCCTCGCAAGGTAGGCTTCTCCGGCCTCAGTCAGGCTCAAGCTTCGTGTGGTTCTGTTCAGCAGCCTGACTCCGAGGCGGGCTTCAAGGTGCCGGATGGCTTGGCTCAATGCGGAAGGCGAAACCTCCAGTTCTGCAGCTGCCGAGCTGAAACCTTTGTGCTCCGCCACCTTCCAAAATGCGATCAGTCCGTCGAGCTGTTTGAGTTTCATATTGAAGATTATCTTCAAGAGGCATTCGGTGTAAGGCCATTTTTCTTTTGAACGGTGACTTCTACAGTGGCGCTATTACAAGGACTATCGATGCCCGGCCTGTTCGACCGTTTCACCCTGAAGGAAATCACCCTTCGCAACCGCATCGCTGCATCCCCGATGTGCCAGTACCAAGCCGATCAGGAGGGCCGGATTACCGATTGGCACACGCCTCACTACACGGCATTGGCACGGGGTGGCGCAGGGCTAGTGATGGTTGAAGCCACAGCGGTGTCTCCAGAAGGCCGGATAACGATCGGAGACTTGGGCCTCTGGAACAATTCGCACATCGAAGGTCTTTCGGCCATCGCGCAGGCGATTACAAAGGGGGGCGCTGTCCCGGGCATCCAACTCGGCCACGCGGGACGCAAGGGTGGCTGTACTCCACCATGGGAAGGTGGTGTGCCAATCACTTCGAGCGAACCGCAAGCATGGCAACCCATCGCGCCGTCCGCCCTACCACTGATCGCGAACCACCCCCATGTGCCAAGGGCGATGAGTCTCAAAGACATTCATCGGGCCCAACAAAACTTTATAGATGCCGCCCAGCGCGCCTTGACGGCCGGCTTTCAGTGGCTGGAGTTGCATTTCGCCCACGGCTTTTTGGCACAAAGCTTCCTATCGCCGCACTCGAATCATCGCGACGATGCCTATGGTGGCAGTCTGGAGAACAGGGCTCGCTTCCTCGTCGAGACCATTGCCGCTGTTCGGCGCGTGTGGCCTGCGCACTTACCGTTGGCTGTGCGTCTCGGCGTCCTGGAATTCGACGGCAAAGACGATGCAAATTTGTCCGAGTCCATTACGGTCCTTCAGTGGCTCAGGGCCGAGGGCTTAGACCTCGTTGACGTGGGTATCGGGTTTTCCACGCTCGCGCCTGTGCCATGGACACCGAACCTGCTGATCGATACCGCCGCGCGAGTCGCGCTAGAAACGGGTTTGAAGGCGACCACTAGTTGGCTAATCACCGATGCAAAAGACGCAGACCGCGCGGTGCGCGAGAAAAAAATCGATTTCGTGATGGTGGCGCGACGGCTGCTTGACAACCCGCATTGGCCCCGCCACGCGGCGCTTGAGCTTGGACTCCTCGAACAAGTTCTTCCGACGCCCTATGCGTACTGGCTCGAGAACTGGCGGCCCAAAACCAAACCGCTTTCTACTGAACTCTTATGGCCCTAGCGTGACGGGATTGATGACGCGCCACTAACGAACCAAGGAACACAATGTCTTTAAATGAAAAAGTATGGCTGATCACCGGTGCCGGCCGCGGCCTCGGAGCGGACATCGTTCGCTCGGCCCTGTCGGCTGGACACGCAGTGGTCGCTACAGGTCGCGACCCAAAAAAACTGGATGCAGCGCTCGGCTCGCATGACAAGCTCCTGACGGTGAAGCTGGACATCACAGATGCAGACGACGCGACGGCCGCCGCTGCAGCGGCCATAGCGCGCTTCGGGCGCATTGATGTGCTTGTCAACAACGCCGGCAACTTTTACGCCGGTTTCTTCGAGGAGCTCAGCCCGGATCAGATTCGACAGCAGATCGAGACCTTGCTTTTCGGCCCAATGAACGTCACACGCGCTGTGTTGCCGGTGATGCGAAATCAGCGCGCCGGACTCGTCCTCACGATTTCATCGACTGCAGGTCTCGTCGGTGGGACATTCTGCACAGGCTATGCGGCGGGAAAATTCGGCGTCGAGGGCTGGATGGAGTCGCTCTCGCCAGAAATCGAACCGTTCGGTATCGCAACGATGCTGGTCGAACCGGGCTTCTTCCGGACCGAATTGTTGTCAAACGGTTCCACGACATTCGCAATGCCTTCAATCGACGATTACGCAGACCGCACCGCAGGGACGATCGCCTATCTTTCCAGTCTGGATGGCAAGCAGCCGGGCGACCCAGTGAAGCTTGCGAGCGCATTGGTGCAACTGGCAGTACTTGAAAAGCCACCGAGGCGTTTTGTGGCGGGCACCGATGCAATGCAGCCTATCGAAGCAAAAGCCCACGCGTTGCTTTCACAGATCAACGCGCACCGCGAGCTGTCAGCTTCGCTGGTCACCGCCCTTTAAGGAGATTGAGATGTCAGCCCTTCACCCCCTAACGCTCGAGGTCAACGGCCGGCGCCAGGACCTACGACTGGACAGTCGCACCACCTTGCTCGATGCCCTGCGCGAACATGCCTTTCTGCCCGGTACCAAGAAGGGCTGCGACCAAGGCCAGTGCGGCGCCTGTACCGTCCATGTCGATGGTGAACGAGTGCTCAGTTGCCTCACCCTCGCCGCGCAGGCCGAAGGCCGTCAGATCACGACCATCGAAGGACTTCAAAATAGCGATGGACTGATGCACGTTGTACAGGCCGCGTTCATCGAACACGACGCATTCCAGTGCGGCTACTGCACGCCGGGGCAGATCATGTCCGCCATTGCCTGCATCCGCGAAGGCCATGCCAATTCGAAAGACGAGATTCGTGAATATATGAGCGGCAACATCTGCCGCTGCGGCGCCTACTCGAACATTGTTGTAGCGGTACACGATGCCGCAGACCGCGTCAAGAAAGGAGCTACGCTGTGAAACAGTTCGACTATTTTCGCGCAGACACTGTCTCTGCGGCCAGCTTTGAAGCCGCCCAGCCAGAAACGAAATTGCTTGCGGGCGGCACTACCCTGCTCGACCTCATGAAGCTCAATGTCGAGCGGCCATCGCGCGTAATCGACATCACGCGCATCGACGGGATCGATAGCATCACCGTGTCAACCAATGCCATCCGCGTCGGAGCACTCGCGAAGATGAGCAAGGTTGCCGACCATGCCGACATCAAGGCGGCCGCACCGGTATTGTCGGAAAGCCTCTGGCGCGCTGCTTCGGCGCAGTTGCGCAATATGGCCTCAATCGGCGGAAACTTGATGCAACGCACACGCTGCATGTATTTTCGCGACCCGGGCGCTTATCCCAACTGCAATAAGCGCACGCCCGGATCTGGCTGCGCGGCACTGAGCGGCATCAATCGAAATCATGCTGTGCTGGGCACCAGCGATGCGTGTATAGCGATCTACCCGGGCGACTTCGCTGTGGCGCTGGCCGCGTTTGATGCCAGAGTCATTGTCAAGGGCGCCGTCGAACGGAGCATTCCTATTGATGAGTTCTTCTTGCTCCCCGGGCACACACCTCATCTGGAAACCAGCTTGGCTTCAGGCGAGATCATCTTGGGAATCGAAGTGCCTCGCTCGGAAGTGCTACGACGCTCGCACTACCTGAAGGTACGCGACCGCGCTTCATACGAGTTCGCTGCCGCAAGTGCAGCTGTCGGGCTAGCGATGGAAGGCGATGGCAAGACAATCAGGGAAGTGCGCATCGCCATCGGTGGCGTCGCTACGAAGCCATGGCGACTGCGCGCAGTGGAAGCCGCGCTCAAGGGCAAGATCCTCGACGAAGCCACGCTGCGTGCAGCTTCTGGCGCTACTGCCGAAGGTGCGAAGTCGAGTGTATATAACGCATTCAAAATCGACTTGGCGCCCAAGGTTGTGGCACGCGCGTTGATGACTGTCGGAGGTGTGGCATGACCCAGAACAAAGAACTGGAATTGAGCCGCCGGGCTGTCATGAAGCTCGGAGTCGGCACCGCCGTGGTGGCGACGGCGGGCGTAGGCTTATCGTCCGATGAAGCCTTCGCGCGCGAACTCACTCCCAGCCGCGGGCCTGTCCTCGGAGCCGCCATATCACGTGCCGACGGCCCGTTAAAAGTCGCTGGGCTTGCCCGCTACGCGATTGAGCAGAAGCTGGAAAACATAGCCTACGGCGTCACGGTGCAATCGACGCGGCCGGCCGGACGCATCGTCGAAATCGACACCTCAGCCGCAAAGGCGCTGCCGGGAGTGGTAGATGTCTACACGCTGCATAACCCGTTAAAGCTGAACAAACCCACTCACTACAGCAAGGGAGGCGGAGCTACGGAAGAATTCACGCCGCTGCAGGATGACGTGGTGCGTTTCAACGGTATGCATATCGCACTGGTCGTAGCGGATACGTTGGAACAGGCGACCGAGGCGGCAAGCATTCTCAAGGTCAGGTACGAAGACGCTGAACCGATCATCGACCTGGACGATCCGAAAGCGAAACCTCAGACCATTGCCGATATGGGCGCCGTCTGGGGCGATGCACCTGTCGCACTCGCCAGTGCCGATGTCAGGCTAGATGTCACCTACACGACGGCTCGCGAATACAACGTGCCACTGGAACCACATGCCTGTATAGCGTCGTGGGACAGCGGAAAGATCACCGTCTGGGAACCGAGCCAGTGGGTCGGCGGCGCGCGCAGAGTGATATCTGAATGGCTCGGCATCGACATCGCGAACGTAAGAGTTATCTCTCCTTACGTAGGCGGTGGCTTCGGCTCCAAGATCGGCGCGCATCCGCACGTGGGCCTAGCCTGCGCGGCCTCGCGGCAGTTGGGACGGCCCGTCAAAGTGTCGCTCACCCGACCCCAGACCTTCACTGGTCTGGGCGGTCGGCCAGCGACTAAGCAGAACCTATCGATTGGCGCCACGAAAGACGGAAGTATCGTCTCCATCGTCCATGAGAGCTGGAATGAAACGGCCATCGACGAGGTGCATGTCGAGGCGTGCAACAACGTGACCAAAATCATGTACGCGACGCCCAACTTCGTGTCTCGCCTGAATGTGGTGCCGGTTCATACCGTCATGCCAGGCTGGAAGCGCGGACCCGGCGAAAACCCTAGCGCTTTCGCGCTCGAAAGCGCCATTGACGAGCTAGCCTACGCGCTTAGCATGGATCCGATCACGCTGCGCCTAGCCAATTGGGCCGACAAGGATCCAAGCAACCGGCTTCCTTGGACCACGCGGCAACTGCGCGAAGCCTATGCCGCAGGTGCCAAGGCCATCGGGTGGTGGAACCGCAATCCAAAACCCCGGTCGATGCGCGAGGGGCGCGAGTTGATCGGTTATGGCATGGCTGCTGGTGCTTATCCAATGATCCGAACGGCCAGCGAAGCGAAGATCGTTTTCTATGCCGATGGACGAATCGAAGTGCTCAGCGCCGGCACCGACATCGGCACCGGAACGTACACGATTCTTGCGCAGACGGCCGCCGACGTACTGGACATACCGGTCGGGAATGTGGTGGTCCGTTTGGGCGACACCGTGCTACCGCGCTCAGCGCTGGCCGGCGGCTCCCAACAAGCGAACAACCTTGCGAGCGCCGTAGCCAGGGCCGCGCTCAACGCAATCGAAGCGCTACGCACACTGGCAGCCAGCGATCCGAAATCGCCGCTGGCAATGTCGAAGCCGTCGGATCTGAGCTACGAGCGCGGTGCCCTCCGCCTGACCCGTCGTCCGAGCGGCGGCATCAGCATCGCTAATCTGCTGAAGGCCGTCGGCAAGAGTACGCTGGAAGTCGAAGGCAACACCTTCGCCACAGAGGCGACCGAAGCCACGAAGGACGCGGCCGACCGCAGTTTCGCTCAGTTGAAGGGCGCGGTCGAGGGCGGCATGTCAGCCCATAGCTGGTGCGCGCAGTTCGTGGAAGTTCGCGTGGACGAGGACTTTGGCACGATTCGCGTCAAGCGCATGGTGGCCGCTTTCGACAGCGGACGGATCTTTAATCCGAAGTTGGCCGAAAGCCAGTGGATAGGTGGCATGGTCATGGGCCTCGGGCAGACGCTGCTCGAAGAAGGCCACATCGACCGCCGCGACGGCCGCACCGTGAACGCCAACTTTGCGGACTACGCAGTACCGGTGAATGCCGATGTGCCGGAAGTGCAGGTGATCTCCGTGGGCATCCCCGACATGCAAGCCACTGCGCTGGGAGGCAAGAACGTTGGTGAGATTGGCGTTGTGGGTGTGGCCCCAGCCATTGGCAACGCCATCTTCCACGCAACGGGCAAACGCATCCGCAGTCTTCCGATCACGCTCGATAAAATAAGCGCGGCCCAGGCTTAAAGGAATCTGGCAAATCCAACACAGGCATTCGATGAAGCAGCGTAGTGAGTCCAAAGACGAAGGGCCTTTTGATGATTCAGGGCGTAAGGGGGGTTGCGCTCGAGCATGCGTGGATCAGCAGATTGAGGGGTTTATTCACGGGTTCTTCGGCGGTAGGGCATTCCCGTGTGAACTACCCGCCAAACTGAGCTGATCGATCCATGGAAGATCTCGACACTCTGGTACTGAGAACCGCCTGCCAATGGTTTGGCGCCGGCTCGGCCGTCGTGCTGGTCACAGTCGCTCAGACATGGGGGTCGTCTCCCCGCCCGCCGGGTTCGCTGATGGCCATCAACGGGCTCGGCGAGACTGTGGGTTCAGTTTCGGGAGGGTGCATTGAAGACGACCTGATTCATCTGATCCGCAAGGGTGGGGTGCAGGCAGCGTGCAGGTCCGACAGACCCACTATTCTTCGCTACGGCATCTCAGCCGATCAAGCTCACCGTTTCGGTCTACCGTGCGGCGGTACGGTTGAGTTGGTGCTCGAGCAAGTGGCTGCCCATAGTCGGCTGGATGAGTTGCTGGCAGCCTGCGAAGGCAGGCGCAGCACTGAACGCCGTTTGCACCTGGGTACTGGCGAAGTTTTTTTACGCAAGGGGTTACGCGACGGCGTGCCCAGGCTGGACGAAACGTATCTCGTCACCTGGCTTGGCCCGCAGGCCCGATTGATCGTCATCGGCGCAGGAGACTTAGCTAGTTACCTCTGCCAGATGGCAGTCAGCGTGGGTTTCGATGTAGTGGTGTGCGACCCTCGTGAAGAGCATCGGACAGGCTGGAGCATGCCTGCAGTGCAAGTCAGCCATGAAATGCCAGACGACTTGATCATCCGGCTGAAACCCGACGCTCGCACGGCCGTGGTTGCGCTCACCCACGACCCGAAGCTGGATGATCTTGCGCTCATCGACGCTTTGCAGTCTGAGGCCTTCTATGTCGGTGCTATCGGGTCACGCCGCAACACGACGCTGCGGCGACAGCGGCTGAAAGAACACTTTGATCTGTCAGATGCCAGCCTTGATCGCTTGCGCGGACCTGCAGGGCTTTACATCGGAAGTAAGACGCCCGCTGAGATTGCTCTATCGATCATGGCCGAGGTCATTGCAGCGAAGAACGGCGTTGCAGCCCATGACCTCAATTCGGTAGGGCAAGGTAAATCGCGATTAGAAGGCCCGGCCATGACGGGGCCGGGCCCCGGCTCTAGCAGCGGCGCAAGTCACCTTTAACGACGTATTACGCCAATGCGAATGAAGGGTTTCCTGCATGCCAAGCGCTGGCTGCGCATTGTGGAGATCACCGCACTCTGGCTCTGGCTCTGGCTCTGGCTCTGGCTCTGGCTCTGGCTCTGGCTCTGGCTCTGGCTTGGCTCTGGCTCTGGCTTGGCTCTGGCTTGGCTCTGGCTTGGCTTGGCTTGGCTCTGGCTTGGCAGAGACTTCACTTTTTCTGGCATTCGACATCTGCATGTCTACGCAGATCTTTTCCTTTTTGAGCAAGCACATAAAGAAACATGCCGCGTCCATGCCCGTGTCGGGGGAGGAGGGGTTGAGCCGTCTATTCGAAGGCACCGTTACCATCGGCGACATGACGACCGACGCCCTGCCCTCCGCCGCAACGCCCGATTCCACCCCGTCCACGCAAGACCTGTTCCGTGAAGACGCGTACCTGCGCGAATGCCAGGCCACCGTGGTGGCGGTGCAGCCGGACGGCGGCATCGTGCTGGACCGCACGGTGTTCTACCCGCTCGGGGGTGGCCAGGCCGGTGACAGCGGCATGCTGGTGCGGGCGGACGGCAGCACGGTGGCCATTGCCGACACGCGCAAGGGCAAGGATGCCGAAGGGCGGCCCACGGCCGCCATCGTGCACGTGCCGGCCCCTGGCGATGCAGCGCCCGTGGCGGTGGGCGAGGCCGTCACCGCGCGCATCGACTGGGAGCGCCGCCACCGGCTGATGCGCTTTCACACCACCACCCACCTGCTGTGCCACCTGGTGGCGCAGCCCGTGAACGGCTGCTCGATCACGCCCGACTACGCGCGGCTCGACTTCCACATGGATGGCGCGCTGGACAAGGACGCGCTCACCGCCGGCATCGCCCGCCTGGTGGCCGAGGGCCACGCCGTCACCCTTGGGACGGTGACCGATGCGGAGCTGGACGCCAACCCCGCCTTGGTCAAGAGCATGAGCGTGCAGCCCCCGCGCGGCACGGGCCAGGTGCGCACCGTGCGCGTGGGCGGCGCTGCCGAAACGGCCGGCGAAGCCGGCACGCTCCAGATCGACCTGCAGCCCTGCGGCGGCACGCACGTGGCGAACACCGGCGAGATCGGCACCGTGGTCGTGACCAAGATCGAGAAAAAAGGCGCCATGTCGCGCCGCGTGGTGCTCGGCTTCGCGGCATGAGTCCGGTCCCGGCCCAGGAACCAAACCCCGAGGCTGCGGCTCCCACTTGCGACATGTCACACCGCCTGCTCCAGCGCTTGCTGCCCGCTCTGTTATTGATAGCTGCCAGCGCTCTTCCCATAAGCGCTGGAGCCCAATTTGGCCCCAAGACCACCGCTGCGACGACCACCGCCGCAGGCGGCAGCGCCAGCGGCAGCAGCACCGTCACCACGCCCCATGTCCAGGCCGAACTGGTGGCGCATGCGCCCGAGGGCGTGGCACCGGGCAAGCCGCTCTGGCTGGGGCTGTCGATCACGCACCAGCCCGAGTGGCACACCTACTGGATGAATTCGGGCGATTCGGGCCTGCCCACCGAACTGGAATGGCAGGTGCCCGCCGGCATCGAGGCCGGCGCCATCGCCTGGCCCGTGCCGCGCAAGATCCCCATCGGCAATCTGGCCAACTACGGCTACGAAGGCACGGTGCTGCTGCCGGTGCCCATGACGGTTTCCAGCGCGTTCGCGCCCGGCCCGCTCGCCCGCACCGCCACCTTCCACCTGCGCGCTTCATGGCTGGTGTGCCGCAAGGAGTGCATTCCCGAAGAGGGCGACTTCACCCTGCAGTTGCCGATCCGCAGCACCACGGCGCTGAATGCCGGGGCGTTCGAAGCGGCGCAACAGGCCCACCCCCAGCCTCTGCCGGCCCCTGCCGGCGGCGGCGCGGCCAGCAGCGCGCGCGTGGATGGCAACGCCATCGCGCTCACCGTGGCGGGCCTGCCGCCCGCGCTGCGCGGCCAGGCGCTGGAGTTCTTTCCCGAAACCACCGGCGCGATCGAAACCGCGGCCGACTGGACGCAAGCTTGGCAGGGCGATGTGTGGACGGCGCGCGTGCCGCTGTCGGCGCAGCGCAGCGCCAGCCCGGTGCCCATGCCGGTGGTGCTCGCGCATGCCGGCCGGGGCTGGCGTGCCGAGCTGCCCGTGGACGGCGGCTGGCCCAAGGCGGCGGCGATGGCCAGCGTCTCGCCCGCGCTCGAAGCCGCCTTGCGTGCGAACGCGGCCCAGGGCGGCGCCGCGCCGGTCGCGCCACAAGTCACGGCCGCCCCGCTGGCCACGCTGTTGGCGGCGCTGGCGGGCGCACTGCTGGGGGGCCTCATCCTCAATCTGATGCCGTGCGTGTTTCCGGTGCTCGCGATCAAGGTGGTGGGTTTCGCCCAGCATGCGCAGAACCGCCGCGCCCACCGCATCGGCGGGCTGGCCTACACGGCGGGCGTGGTGCTGTCGTTCATGGCGCTGGGCGCGCTCATGCTGGCGCTGCGCGCGGCCGGCGAAGCGGTGGGCTGGGGCTTTCAGTTGCAGTCGCCCGGCGTGGTGGCGCTGCTTGCCGCGCTGTTCACGGTGATCGGACTGAATCTGGCGGGCGTGTTCGAGTTCGGGCGCTTCCTGCCCAGCTCGGTGGCTACGCTGCAGGCACGGCACCCGGCGGTGGACGCGTTCCTGACCGGGGTGCTGGCCGTGGCGGTGGCATCGCCCTGCACCGCGCCGTTCATGGGCGCATCCCTCGGCCTCACGGCTACCCTGCCGGCCGCGCAGGCGCTGGCCGTGTTCGCCGCGCTGGGCGTGGGGCTGGCGTTGCCGTACCTGGCCGCCAGCTGGGTGCCGGCGGTGGCCCGCGCCCTGCCCCGGCCCGGCGCATGGATGGACACGCTGCGCCGCTTCATGGCCTTTCCCATGTTCGCCACCGTGGTGTGGCTGGTCTGGGTGCTGGGCCAGCAAAGCGGAATCGACGGCGCAGCGGCGTTGCTGGCGCTGCTGGTCATGCTCGCCATGGCGGTCTGGGCCCTCACGCTGGCGGGGCGCACCCGCTGGGCGATTGCTACCATTTCAATAGCAGCATTGGCATACATGACGGCGGTGTGGGGCCCGAAAGTCGTTGAAATCCCGCCCCTTCCTGCCGCCACCGCATCGGCAGCGGCCACGGCCGGCGGCTGGCGTCCGTGGCAGGCAGGCTTGCCCGAGCAGCTCGTGGCCCAGGGCCAGCCGGTGTTCGTGGACTACACGGCCGCCTGGTGCGTGACCTGCCAGTACAACAAGAAAACCACCCTGGCCCACGAAGACGTGCTGAAAGACTTCGCCGCCAAGAACGTGGCCCTGCTGCGCGCCGACTGGACGCGCCGCGACCCGGCCATCACCGCCGCGCTGGCGCAACTGGGGCGCAGCGGCGTACCGGTCTATGTGCTGCAGGCACCGGGCCGCCCGCCGGTGGTGCTGTCGGAAATCCTGGGCGTGCAGGAAGTGCGCGCGGCCCTCGCCGGGCTGTAGAAAGCCGGCCGCCATCGCCCTGCCTGCGCCGGGGTTTTGGTCACTGCCGCACGAAGGCTGCGCGACACTGTGCAGGCCATCGCCCTACCCGCCCACTGTTTTTCGACAGGAGAACGCCATGCTTCGACGGACCCTCTTCGCCTGCCTTTTCCTTGCTGCGGGCGCTGCCCAGGCCGCCGCCACCGTGGGCCAGCCCGCACCCGACTTCAGCCTCAAAGACGCCACCGGCAAAACCGTGCGGCTGTCGGACTTCAAGGGCAAGCACGTCGTGCTGGAATGGACCAACCCCGGCTGCCCGTTCGTGCGCAAGCACTACGACAGCGGCAACATGCCTGCCACGCAAAAGGGCGCGGTGGACCAGGGGTGGTCTGGCTGTCGGTCAACTCCACTGAAAAGGCCAGCGTCGATTACCTGGCACCGGCGCAATTGGCCGCGTGGTTCACGGAGCGCAAGGCCGTGCCCACGGCCTTGCTGCTGGACGAAGAGGGCACCGCCGGCCATGCCTACGGCGCGCGCACCACGCCGCACCTGTACATCGTGGACCCGAAGGGCACGCTGGTGTACGCCGGCGGCATCGACAGCATTCCTTCGGCGCGCCCGGCCGATATTCCGAAGGCCACCAACTACGTGAAGGCCGGCCTGGCCGACGCCTTGGCGGGCAAGCCGATCGCTACGGCGACCACGCAGCCCTACGGCTGCTCGATCAAGTACAAATCGCCCGCCTGACCCCGTCCAGACCAGCGGGGCTAAAACCAGCAGGACCAAAAAAAGGCGGCCCGAAGGCCGCCGCTGACTGCTCCAGTTGCCGCGTCACACCGCCAGTGCGGTCGCGGCCCCCACGCCGCACAGGGCGGCCAGTCCTGCCAGCAGGTTCACGTCGCGGCGCTCGTTGCCCGCGCGCCAGCCGACGAACGTGGTGATCACCAGGGTGACCAGCAGGCACAGCAAAATCGATTCGACCATGGTCATGACAGGGTTCTCCTTGGATGCTCAGCGGGGGTCGTGCGGCACGGCGGGGGTTTCGCGGGGCTGACCGCGCGAAGTCCACAGCGAGGCGATGACGGAGCCGGCAATCAGGCCCGCGGTCGCCAGCAGCGCATAGCCGATCGGGATCTTGTACACGTCGATCAGCAGCATCTTTGCGCCGATGAACACCAGCACGAGGGCCAGGCCGTACGCCAGCAGGTGGAAGCGGCTTGCCAGATCGGCCAGCAGGAAATACAGCGCCCGCAGCCCCAGGATGGCAAAGATGTTGGCGGTGAGCACGATGAACGGATCGCTCGTGATGGCGAAGATCGCCGGAATGCTGTCCACCGCGAAGATGATGTCGGTCGTGCCGATCAGCACCAGCACCACGAAGAGGGGCGTGTAGTGCTTGACGCCGCCGATCATGGTCGTGAGCTTCTCGCCGTCGAACGTGTCCGCGATGCGCATGCGGCCCCGCAGGAATTTCAGCACCGGGTTGGTGGCGATGTCGGGCTCCTTGCCGGCCGCCAGCCACATCTTCACGCCCGTGATGACGAGGAACGCACCGAACACGTACAGCAGCCAGTGGAACGTGGACAGCAGCCAGGCGCCTGCCAGGATCAGCACCGTGCGCAGCACGATCGCACCGATGATGCCGACGATCAGCGCGCGCTTTTGGTACTCGGCCGGCACGGCGAAGTAGCTGAACAGCATCAGGAACACGAAGATGTTGTCCACCGACAGGCTTTTCTCGACCAGATAGCCGGTGATGAACTGCATCGACACCGTGTTGGCCACCTCGCGGCCCTGGGAGCCGTTCAGGTACCACCACAGGATGCCGACGAAAACGAAGGCCAGCGAGAACCAGAGCACGCTCCAGCCCACTGCCTCCTTGGTGGTCACCTTGTGCGCGCCCTGGCGCTCCATGACCAGCAGGTCCACCCCGATCGCGACGACCACGAAGACGGCGAACCCCACCCACATCCACCAGGTTCCGATGGTTTCCATGGCTCAGCCTCCAAAGAAGGGGGTGCCGCAGGTTCGCGGCGGTTGAAGGAGCGCCGGTGGCGGCGAGAGGGAGATGGCTGGCTGGTTCATGGCTTGTTGGAAAAGTAATGAGAGGAACGAACCGGACTGTGGGGCCGCCCCGGCGAGAAAAGAAGATGCCTTACCGATACCATCACTTCGGTTTTTCCGAACCATTCCATTTTTCTCAATCGCCCTCGCCATGAGCCAAAGCTTCAATTACCGCCATCTGTATTACTTCTGGGTGGTCGCCAAGGAGGGCGGCGTGGCCCGCGCGGCGGAGCGGCTGGACATGGCGGTGCAGACCATCAGCGCCCAGGTCCGGTCCCTGGAAAAGGACCTGGGCGTGACCCTGTTGCGCACCGAGGGGCGCAACCTCGTGCTGACCGATGCGGGCGTGGCGGTGCTGCACGAGGCCGACCACATCTTCGCGCTGGGAGAACAACTGCCTCAGCGCGTGCGCGAGGCGACCAGCGGGCAGGTGGTGCGGTTGAACCTGGGCATCTCCGACGGCATCGCCAAGCTGGCCGTGCACCGGCTGCTGACCCCGGTGCTGGACGAACCCCACCTGCGCCTGCTGTGCCATGACGGCGAGTTCCAGCCCCTGCTGGCCGAACTCGCCCTGCACAAGCTCGATGCCGTGCTGGCCGACCGCTCCGCCCCGCCCAACCCGGCCCTGCGCACCACCAGCCAGCTGCTGGGCACCAGCGCCATCGGCTGGTACGCCCCGCCGCTCTGGGCGCGCACGGCTTCGCAGAGCTTTCCGCACAGCCTGGCCGTGGTACCCGTGCTGCTGCCCACGGCCCACGCGGCGCTGCGTGCCCGGATCGACCACTGGCTGGAGCGAGAACGCATCCGCCCCCGGCTGGCCGGAGAGTTCGAGGACAGCGCCCTGCTCAGCACCTTCGCCGCCGCCGGCATGGGCGTGATGCCGGCGCCCTTGCTGCTGGGCGAACACCTGCAGCGCACCTACGGGCTGGAACCCGTGGGCACCACGCCGGACGTGCATGAACACTTTCACCTGATCTACAGCGCGCGCAAGGTGATCCACCCGCTCGTCACCCGGCTGGCGGAGGCGGGCGCGGCCGGCCTGTTGGGCGACACCCCGGCCGATTGATGGCGGCAACCCGGCCGACGGCGCCTTCACCCGGGAATGGATCTGGCGCAAAAGCCCTCGCCCGCGGCTACGCGACAATCGGGGCATGAGCTTCGCCCCCCTCCAGAACGACACCTTCCTGCGTGCCTGCCGGCGCCAGGCCACCGACTACACCCCCCTGTGGCTGATGCGCCAGGCCGGCCGCTACCTGCCGGAGTACAAGGCCACGCGGGCCCGGGCCGGCAGCTTCATGGGGCTGGCCACCAATGTGGATTACGCCACCGAGGTCACGCTGCAGCCCCTGGAGCGCTTTCCGCTCGACGCGGCCATTTTGTTCAGCGACATCCTCACCGTTCCGGACGCCATGGGCCTGGGCCTCTCGTTCGCCGAGGGTGAAGGCCCGCGATTCGCCAAGGTGGTGCGCGACGAAGCGGCGGTGGACGCCCTCGCCGTGCCGGACATGGACAAACTGCGGTATGTGTTCGACGCCGTGACCAGCATCCGCAAGGCGCTCGACGGCCGCGTGCCGCTCATCGGCTTTTCCGGCAGCCCCTGGACCCTGGCCTGCTACATGGTGGAAGGCAAGGGCAGCGACGACTACCGCCTGGTCAAGACGCTGATGTACAGCCGCCCTGACCTGATGCACCGCATTCTGGCCATCAACGCCGATGCCGTGGCGGCCTACCTCAACGCCCAGATCGACGCCGGCGCCCAGGCGGTCATGGTGTTCGACAGCTGGGGTGGCGTGCTGGCCGACGGGGCTTTCCAGACCTTCAGCCTGGACTACACCGCGCGCGTGCTGGCGCAGCTCAAGCGCACCGGCGTGGACGGCACCGACGTGCCGCGCATCGTGTTCACCAAGGGGGGCGCCCTCTGGCTGGACGCCATGAACCCGTTGGACTGCGAGGTACTGGGCCTGGACTGGACGGCCAACCTGGCCCGCGCGCGGGCCCTGGTCGGCGGCGCGGTGGGTGGCCCCGGCAAGGCGCTGCAAGGCAATATCGACCCCAATGTGCTGTTCGCTCCGCCGGAGCAGATCGCGGTGCAGGCCCGCGCCGTGCTCGACAGCTTCGGCGCGCCCCACACCGACCGGACCACGACCGGGCCCACGCACATCTTCAACCTGGGCCACGGCATCAGCCAGTTCACGCCGCCCGAGCATGTGGCGGCCCTGGTGGAAACGGTGCACACGCATTCCCGCCAATTGCGCCAGGCTTGACAAGCGGCGCGCGGTAGCCCCGAGTTATTCACACAGCGCGCACCACCTTGGCGCATGGCCGGTACCGCTGAGAATCTTTTCCGCAGCGGATCAAAATAATAGGCATCACCTGCAAGTCTTTGATTCATAACGACTTGCCGGATTTGCCGAATTTCCGGGCAATGTAACAAACCCACGTGTTTTCAAGGCTTGCGGGCCGATGAGGTGGGGATATCAACAAAGTTATCCACAGAAATTCTGAAATTCTCCGAAATCCTCGGCAAATCAAGCACTTGGAGCTGCCATTGAAGAAATCGCCCCACCTTCGCACCATTGCCTAGCACAAGAAGTGCCCTTGACAAGCGCTGATCATCTCCACTTATGCACAAGAGCCGTGATGCGGTGCAGCATGCCCGCTGATTTGCCAGGATGGAGTGGGTTCTCAATTGGATTTCAATAGATCATTGATTCATAACGATTTTTCACCCTCCTTCAGAGCGAACCCATTGGGTGCCGGGGCTTGAGCAATGAAGGCGAGGAGTGCCGCCCGAAGGGGATGTCAACAAAGTTATCCACAGAAAACATCAACCACGCCATAAACCCCGGCGAATCAACCACTTAGCGCGTGCATCGCCATCTCACCTGAACAAGTGTCCGTAACCAACGACCCAACCGCTCGCCCCCCGGTGATCGTGCAGATCGCCGTGCAGACCCCTGCGCACAGCAACGTGGGGGATCTGCTGAGCTATGCCAGCGATCAGCCGCTGGCGCCCGGTACGCTGGTGCGTGTGCCGCTGGGCACCCGCGAAGTGCTGGGGGTGGTCTGGGATGCTCCGGAAGGCGGCATGCCGGCGCTGCCAGCCGGCCTGGCCGCGCGCAACGTGGCCGCCGTGCTGCATGGCGTGGCGCCGCTGGGCGCACCCTGGCGCCGTCTGGTGGCATTCACCGCGCGGTATTACCAGCGGGGCCTGGGCGAAGTGGCCCTGGCCGCGCTGCCGCCACAACTGCGCGACCTGGGCCCCGAGCAACTCGCCCGGCGCCTGCGCCGGCCGGCCAAGGCGCTGGAGGGTGGCGATGCGCTGCCCGATGTCGCCCTGAGCGCCGAGCAGGAAAGCGCCCGCGCCGCCATCGCCGCCGAAGCCGGTCCCTTCCTGCTGTACGGCAGCACGGGCAGCGGCAAGACCGAGGTGTACCTGCGGTGCGTGCAGGAGGCGCTGGAGGCCGATCCCACAGCGCAGGCGCTGGTGATGGTGCCCGAGATCAACCTCACCCCCCAATTGGAAGAGCGTTTCACCGCCCGCTTCGCGCCCCGCTACGGCGCGGGCAGCGTGGTGTCGCTGCACAGCGGCATGACGAATCCGCAGCGGCTCAAAAGCTGGCTGTCGGCGCACGCGGGTACCGCGCGCATCGTGCTGGGCACCCGCATGTCGGTATTCGCCAGCATGCCGGGCCTGGCGCTCATCGTGGTGGACGAAGAACACGACGCCAGCTACAAGCAGCAGGAAGGCGCCCGCTATTCGGCCCGGGACCTGGCCATCTGGCGCGGGCGCGACCAGGGCGCCAAGGTGGTGCTGGGCTCGGCCACGCCGTCGCTCGAAAGCTGGCATGCCAGCCGCCCCGCCGAGGCCGGCGCCCCGGCTGGGCGCTACCGCCGCCTGCACATGCCCAGCCGCATCGGCGCGGGCGAACTGCCCCGCGTGCGGCTGGTGGACATGGGCCAGCAGCCGCGCGGAGCGGTGTTCTCGACGCCGCTACTGGCGGCCATCACACAGCGCGTGGAGCGCGGTGAGCAATGCTTGGTGCTGCTGAACCGGCGCGGCTTCGCCCCGGTGCTGCACTGCAGCGACTGCGGCTGGAAGAGCGACTGCCCCCACTGCAGCGCGCACCAGGTCTTTCACAAGATCGACCGCACCCTGCGCTGCCACCACTGCGGCTATGCGCAGCGGGTGCCGCACGCCTGCCCAAGCTGCGGCAACCCCGACATCGCCCCCATCGGCCGCGGCACCGAGCAATTGGAAGAACAGCTGGCCGCCCTGCTGCGCAACGTGATCACGCCAGAACGCCGCGCCGCGCGGGTCGCCCGCATCGATGCGGACACCACCAAGGCCAAAGGCGCGCTCGAAACTCAACTGGCCCAGGTGCACGCGGGCGAGGTGGATGTGCTGGTCGGCACGCAGATGGTGGCCAAGGGGCACGACTTTCGGCGAATCACGCTCGTGGCGGCCGTGCAGCCGGACGGCGCCTTGTTCTCCAGCGACTTCCGCGCGCCCGAACGCCTCTTCGCGCTGCTGCTTCAGGCCGCCGGGCGGGCCGGGCGCGATGCCCGGTACGTCGCCGAGCAAGGCAGCCAGTGCGAAATGTGGGTGCAGACCTACCACCCCGAACACGCGGTGTACGAGGCGCTGCGGCGGCACGACTACCCCGCGTTCGCAGACAGCCAGCTCGCCGAGCGCGCCGAGGCCGCGATGCCGCCGTTCGCCTACCAGGCGCTGGTGCGGGCCGACGCCCGCACGCAGGAGGTGGCCCAGGCTTTTCTGGCAGCCGCCAGCGCCGCCGCGCAGGACGAAGCGCTGCCGGGGTTGGAGCACGTCACCTTGTTCCCGCCGGTGCCGCTGGCGATCCAGCGGGTGGCGAATGTGGAACGCGCGCAGATGCTGCTGGAAAGCGGCAGCCGCACGGCCCTGCAGCGGTTTCTGGCGGCATGGCAGCCCCTGCTGCATGCCACGCGCGCGGCCCCGGAACACAAAGGGCTGATCCGCTGGCTGGTGGACGTGGACCCGCTGGCGATCTGACGGCGGCTCACGCCCGCCGACCCGAACCGCGCCACCCTACGCGACCCTACACAACCCAGTTGCTATTGAATAAATAGCAAACAACTCATACCAATAAAGCGACGGCGGCCGAAAAGCTGATGAACGCCAGCGCCGTGGACACCAGAATGATCCGAGCGATGCGCCCGTTGTGCGCGCCGAAGCGCTCGGCCAGCAGCGACACGTTGCTCGCGCTCGGCAGCGCGGCCACCAGCACCAGCGTGGTGTGCGCGAATGGCGTGAGCGGCACACCGGCCGCGATCGCGCCATGGCCCGCCAGCCAGACGAGCAGCGGGTGCACGAACAGCTTGGCCAGCGCCACCGGCACGTAGTCGCGAACCGGCACGCGGTCGTGCTGGTTCATCTGCGAGCGTGCCAGCACGGCGCCGATGGTGAACAGCGCCACCGGAGACGCCGCGCCAGCCAGCATGCCCACCGTCTGGTCGAGCGGGCCGGGCAGGCGCCACTGCAGCGCCGAGGCCACGGCCCCCAGGGCAATGGACCAGGGCATGGGATTGGTCGCCATGCCGCGCAAAGCCCTGCGCACGGCCACCGCAACGCCGTGCGTCCCGACGCCGTCCAGCCGCGAAAGGGCAATGCACAGCGACGTGGTAAGCACCATGTCCACCAGCATCGTCAGGATGGCGGGCCCTGCCGCCGAGGCGCCGAGCAACGCCACCAGGAGCGGAACACCCATGAAACCGGTATTGGGAAAGGCGGCCACCAGCGCACCGAAGGCCGCGTCGTTCCACCCCAGCCGCGCACGGGTCAGGGCCACGGTGGCACCGACCATCCCCAGGCCGCACAGCACGTACACGCCGGCCACGGCCGGGTCCAGCAACTGGCCGATGGGGGTGGTCGCCCCCAGGCGGAACAGCATGCAGGGCAGCGCGAAGAAGAGCACGAACGCATTCAGGCCCGGAATGGCCGCCTGCGGCAGCGCGCCCGCCCGCGCGGCCAGGTAACCGCAGAGCACGAGCGCGAAGAAGGGAAACGTGATGGACAGGACGGACAGCACCGCCCGATTGTCACCACGCCAGCGGCCCGATCCGTTCCGCCATGAAAAAAGCCCGCGCGGGGCGGGCCGGGTGGCGACGGGGCGCCGATGAGCGCCAGAGCCGGCGCGTCAGATCTGAATGCCCTGCTCCACTTCCTGCACCTTGCGGCGCGACAGGGCGAGGTTCGACTTTTCCTTGTCGAGCACCAGGTAGATGAACAGGCCTTCGTGCGCTGCCAGCGGGCGGATCACGTGGTACTGCTTGCCCAGGGTGATGAGGATGTCATCGATCTTGTCGGTCAGGCCCAGCGAACGCATGGTCTTGTTCTTGGCGCGGACCACCTCGGTGTTGCCGGCCGCGGCCAGTTCCATGTCGACACCGGTGCCGACGCTGCCCAGCAGCATGCCGCTGCCGCTGTCCACCAAGGCTGCGCACAGGGCGCCGTCGATGGCGTGGAGTTGATTCAGGGAGTCTTGGAGGGAGGCCATGGGGTTGATTCCTTAAAAGGGGATACGAAAAGGGAACGGCATGCACAACGGCGCGACGCCAGCCGGGGCTGGCGCCGCGCGGGGGATCATTCGGGGCGGCCCAACTGCTGCGCGACCTCGCCTGCGGTCCACAGGGCCCGCCCGAGCACGGCCTGCTTTTCCAGCACGAGGCACAGGATGGTGGGAAACGCGCCGCCGATGGCCTGGAAAATCGCCAGGCCCGCCTCGGTCTCGAAGGTCAGGCGGCGGCAGCCGGGGTAATTGATTTCCCGGCCCACGGCACGGGCCATGGCCATGAGCGAGCCGGCCATGGCGGCCAGGCGGCGCACTTCCAGTCCGCCGCCCACCGACAGGGAGGCCACCTCGAAGCCGTCGAGCGTGGTGATCAGTGCCATGCGCACGTCGCCCGCAGGGGCCACGACCCGCTCCAGCACGTCCCGGGCCGCCTGCGCCCGCTCAGGGGGGACGACGATGTTCGCCTTGTTCATGGTGGTGTTCAGTAGGTTTCGTTCTGCAGGGACAGCATGGACGCCAGCACGCTGATAGCCTCCAGCAACTGGCCGCGGTTGCGCGGGTCGGCTTCCAGGATGGGCACCACGCCGTGCTGCGAGGCGGACAGGGCCTGGCCGAACGCTTCGATCTGGGCCGGCGTGGCAGGCCGGGCGCTGAGCACCAGAACCAGCGGCGGCTCGGACTGCTCGGCCATTTCGGCCAGGAGATCAAGCGTTTCGCCCACCGCCGTGGGGCTGGCCACATCGGCCATGATGAAAACGCCCATCGACACCGACAGCAGCCATTGCCGAATGAAGTCGAACCGATCCTGCCCCGGGCAGCCGCACACCTGCACATGCTCGCCATCGCCCAGGTCGATTTCGCCGAACTCGGCGCCCACGGTGGTGAATTCTTTGGCGTGGGCGGCCCGGTCGAGATTGGGCACGTCCGAAGACGCCATCACGTCACCACAGAGCGATCGCAACGCGGTCGTCTTGCCGATGCCCATGGGCCCCACGAGCGCAATGCGCGGCAGTGCCCCGGTCATGCCTGGCCTCCACCGCGCACCCAGCGGGTCAGGCGCTGCACCAGCCCGGTCTGCACGGGCCGGGGGCGGTCCGGCACCGGCGTGGCCGAAGGCGCCACGGCTTCGGTGCGCAACACGCCCCGGCGCGACAGCTCGGCCAGCAACGCCTGGGCCAGGGCCGGATCAAGGCCGCTGTGCTCGCACAACTGCGCCAGGCTCACCGGCGCGCGGGTGAGGAGCGCCAAGGCCCGCATGCTGCCTGCCGAGCGGAACGGTGCCGCGAGGGACACCCAGGTGCTCAACTGGAACCGTTGGTGGGGGGCGCTGAAATCGATCCGCGCGGTCATGGCCGCAGCCTCGGCGGCAGCGCCGCTCATCTTCTGGCGGGCGCGCCAGTCCATGAGGAAAACGGCCGCCCGGTCGAGCACGTCGATCAGGTCCGCCACGGTGTAGCCGGACTGCAGGCGCGCCACCCATTGCGCCTGGGGTGCTTTTTCGGGAAAAGAGCCTCCGACGCAGACCAGGCAAGGCGCCTGGCAGCCGGGCTGGGCCTTGCTGGCATCGTCCACCAGCAGTACCTGGGCGTCGGCCGTGGCCACTTCCCGCCATTCGAGCAGCGATTTGCGGGCCGCCACGCTGAACAGCTGGCTGAACCGCTCATAGAAAAGAGGGGTGAGCATTTCTGCGGCCACACCCGCTGAAGCATCGCGCATGGCGGTGAACCCCCAATGGAATCAAACAGATGGCCCAGTATAGGGATGCATATTGATACATCCAACAGAAATTTGCTAGAAATGTAAAAAATGATTGTGTATTCGCGAATTCCGAATTTCGACGGTCAAAGGCCAAAAAACCACGCCGGAAAACGGCCTGCCTGCGCGCAGCCGCTGCCAGTATCATTGCGCGCTCCAGCACCGCCCTTGCCCGGGAACGGTGCCACTTCCGTGCCTTGCCGGCGCCTGCCAACGCCTCTTTCTCCTCCTGCATGTCCGCCGGTCTCAATCTCGCCCAACTCCAGGCTGTCCACTACACCGAGGGGCCATGCCTCGTGCTGGCGGGCGCAGGTTCGGGCAAGACACGGGTGATCACCCACAAGATCGCGCGACTGATCGAAACGGGGCTCGAAGCGCGCCGCATCGCCGCTATCACTTTTACCAACAAGGCCGCCGCCGAAATGCGCGAGCGTGCCCAAGGGCTGATCGGCCGCGCGGCCAAGGACGTGCTGGTGTGCACATTCCACGCGCTGGGCGTGCGCATGGTGCGCGAAGACGGCAAGGTGCTCGGTCTGAAGCCCCAGTTCAGCATCCTCGATGCGGACGACGTGACCGGCATCCTCAAGGACGCGGCCGGCGGCACGACCGACATGGCCACCGCGCGCCAGTGGCAGTGGACCATCAGCAAGTGGAAGAACATGGGGCTCAACGCCCAGGAATCGCTGGCGCAGGCCGCGGATGACAACGAGCGCAGCATCGCCTTGCTGATGGCGCGCTACGAAGAACGCCTCACCGCCTACCAGAGCGTCGATTTCGACGACCTGATCGGCATGCCGCTGCGTCTGCTGCGCGACCACCCCGAGGTGCGCAGCAAATGGCAGAAAGTGCTGGGCCACGTGCTGGTGGACGAATACCAGGACACCAACGCCACGCAGTACGAATTGCTGAAACTGCTGGTGGGCGAACGCGCGCGGTTCACGGCCGTGGGCGACGACGACCAGTCCATCTATGGCTGGCGCGGCGCCACGCTGGACAACCTCAAGAAGCTGCCGGTGGACTTCCCGCAGCTCAAGGTGATCAAGCTGGAGCAGAACTACCGCTCCACCAGCGCCATCCTGCGCGCGGCCAACAACGTGATCCAGCCCAACCCCAAGCTGTATCCCAAGACGCTGTTCTCCGAACTGGGCGAAGGCGAGCCGGTGCGCGTGGTGGATGCCGACAGCGAAGAGCACGAGGCCGAGCGCGCCGTGGCCCGCATCCAGAGTCTGCGCGCCGCCGCCAACCCGCCGCCGGCCTGGAAGAGCTTCGCCATCCTCTACCGCGCCAACCACCAGGCCAAGCCGTTCGAAAAGGCACTGCGCAAGGCCAACATTCCGTACAAGGTGTCGGGCGGCACGAGCTTTTTCGACCGCGCGGAAATCAAGGACCTGTGCGCCTGGTTTCGCCTCTGGATCAACAACAACGACGACCCGGCGTTCCTGCGCTCCATCACCAGCCCCAAGCGCGGCATCGGCCACACCACGCTGGGCACGCTGGGCGAATTCGCCACGAAGCACAAGCTGAGCATGTTCGGCGCGCTGTTCAACGGCATGCTGCCGGCGGCCGTTCCCAAGCGCGCGCTGGACGGGCTCATGGAGTTCGGCCGCTACGTCAACGACCTCGAATACCGCGCCCGGCACACGCACGGCGCGGAAGACTCGCGCGCGTTCCTGGCCGACTGGCTCAAGGAAATCGACTACGAAAAGCACCTATACGACGGCGAAGACAGCGAGAAGGTAGCGGCTGCGCGCTGGAGCAACGTGCTGGAGTTTTGCGACTGGATGGCGCAGCGCGCCGGCGGGCAGATCGACGACACCTCGGGCAGCGTCGTCGTGAAAGAGACGAAGAGCCTGCTGGAGGTCTCGCAGACGATTGCGCTGCTGTCCACCATCAGCGAGCGCGAGAAGGACCAGGACATGGTCACGCTGTCCACGCTGCATGCCTCCAAGGGCCTGGAATGGCCGCATGTGGTGCTGGTGGGCGTGACCGAAGGCATGCTGCCTTTCAAGCTCGACGACGATGAAGGCCGGCAGTTGAAGGTGAGCGACGACACGCTGCAGCGCCTGCAGGAAGAGCGCCGCCTGATGTACGTGGGCATCACCCGCGCCCAGCGCAGCCTGGCCGTGAGCTGGACGAAAAAGCGCAAGAAAGGCCGCGAGATGGTCAATGCGCAACCCAGCCGCTTCATCGCCGAAATGGCGCTGGACAAGAACACCGCGCGCGAAGACCCGCGCGAAAAGCTCAAGGCGCTGCGCGCCGAGTTCGCCGCCCGTAAGGCGCAGAACGCCGCCGCGGGCGCCGCCACGCCATGACACGCCGGCACCTCGGGCTGGCACAGAGCGTGCGTGGCATCGCGCAGCAGGGCGGCACATTCGCCCAAGCTCCACTAGAGGCGGGCAAGGCGGTCGATACGAACGATGGCGACCTCACGCCCGAAGAATCGGCCACCGGCCAACACATCAGCGCCACCTGGATCGGCCAGGTGGCAAGTCAGTTGCGGCAAGGAGATACGAGGAACATGGAACAACGTACAACACCACACCGTCCCGTTCGTGCTGCGCAAGCAGTCCGGATGGCAATGATGCCGCGGCATCTGGGCACGCTGGCACTCGCGCTGTGCGCACCGGCAGGTGCCGCACTGGCGCAAACGCCGCCTGCCGCCTCCAGCGAGGCCGCGGGCGAAGCCTGGCGCCGCTGCACGGCCATCGCGGGCGACAGCACCGCGCGCCTGGCCTGCTTCGACCAGTGGGCCGGCCAGCAGGCCTGGAAAGCCCCGGCAGCATCGGCCGGCACACAAGGCGGCAACACCACGGCCAGCACCGCACCGCCCACCCCCGTGGACACGACGCTGCCGGCCACGCGCCTCATCGACGTCGCACAGGTGGAAGGCTGCCGCGACGAGCAGTACAGCACGCTGTCGCGCTTCTGGGAACTGGAATCGGGCAGCGATTGCGGCACGTTCCGCTTTCGCGGCTACCGGCCGATCAGCATTTCGGTGGTGAAGGGCAGCAACGTGAACCGCCAGCCCACTTCGCCCGTGGCGGACCACAACGCCACCTCGGCCGTGGACTACCGGACCACCGAGAACCGCATTCAGCTGTCGGTGCGCACGAAGGTCGCGCAGGGCCTGCTGACGCAGGGCCACCCCACGCTCAAGGACTCGATATGGGTGGGCTACACGCAGCAGTCGTACTGGCAGCTGTTCAGCCCCGACATTTCGCGCCCCTTCCGCGCCACCGACCATGAGCCGGAAGTCATGTACGTGTACCCCACCGACGCCAAGCTGCCCTTCGGCTGGCGCTGGCGCTACAGCGGCATCGGCCTGGTGCACCAATCCAATGGCCAGAGCCTGCCCCTGTCGCGCAGCTGGAACCGCGTGTATCTGATGACCGGCATGGAGCTGGACAACCGCTGGAGCGTGAATGCACGCCTGTGGAAGCGCCTGAGCGAAAGCGCCGACAGCGACGACAACCCGGGCATCAGCGACTACATCGGCCGGGGCGAGCTGCAGGTGAACTGGAACTACGACCGCGACAACACCGTGGGCGTGACGGTCCGGCATTCGCTGGCCTCGACACCGCGCGGCTCCGCGCGCATCGAATGGCTGCAGAACCTGGGCAAGGGCCTGGGCGGCAGCAAGAGCAACCTGCGCCTGCACACCGCCCTGTTCAGCGGCTACGGCGACAGCATGATCGACTACAACCGCAAGCGCACCGTGTTCAGCGTCGGCCTGAGCCTCGTCGACTTCTGACGCCACGCCGTGGCAACCGGGCCCTGCACACGCGCAGTGCGGGCCTGGCGCATCACATCCCGTTACCGTTTGACCCGGCCACTGCCTTGAATCGGGGCACCCGCGCCGACACAATGGCACGCACACCGCAGTCCGCCAGGCCCCGCGCACCCACTCTGGAATAAGAGGCGTTTTCACGCCGCTTTCTCCACCATTGCCGGTCCAAGCCCCCAGGACAATGCCCCTCGGAGGACGAAACATGGACATGCAATATCAGCTCAAGGCTGGAAGTTACTACCTGTACGACATGCGCGAGGCACCCAGTGCCGTCACGGGCGAGCGCCGCTTCAAGCTGAAGACGGATACCGTGGCCATCGCGTTCGACGCGCACACCGGCGAAGTGCACCAGCACGGCACCCCGTCGCGCATCCAGTCCTGGGCCAGCAACACGCGCCGGCGCCTTCGTGCAGCGGGTGCGGTCGATGTGGCCAACGACATCGTCGTCGTCTCCGGACCGCTGCCGGTGGACGAACTCAACAAATGCCTGTGGATCAACGGCTACTGCCGGCGCATGTTCAAGCGCCTGGCCAGCCTCCCGCACGGCAAGCTGCAGCGCCCCAGCGAGCCTTTCCGCAAGGCCGCTTAAGTTCCGGCGCCGCAGGGCCAGCGGCGTTCGGGCGTTTCGGCAGCCCGGCAATTGCTGCCGGGCCCGCCACCCTTCCTTCAGGCCAGAGTTTCCTCGCCCCCCTCGGCATTTACATCCACCGTTTCCAGAGCCTCCGCGTGCTTGACGATGGTCACCGGCACGTGGCTGGCATGCACCAGCGCCTGTGACACCGACCCCAGCAATGCACTGCTGATCGCGCCCTGGCCGCGCGCGCCGATCACCAGCATGCCGCAGCCGTGGCGCTCGGCGATCTCCACCAGCGTGTTGGCCACGTCGCCCACGCCCACTTCGGTCTCATGCTCTACTCCGGCGGCTTCGAAAATCGCGCGGGCGGACGCCATCAGGTGCAAGCCGGCTTCCAGGCTGGCGGCAGCGATGAGGTCCGGGTCGCGCGACACCACCATTTCATAAAGCGTGGCGGGTTCTTGCACGTGGGCGAGCACGACGCTGGCGTGCAGTCCCTGCCGCAGCAGCGCCAGGGTGTGATGCACCGCATCCAGCGAGAGGTCCGACCCATCGACGGCGATGAGGATCTTGAGCATGTCCGTGTCCTTTCCTGAGGTCTGAGGGGTCCGCCCGCGAAGCACGGGGCTCGCGGGCGGACAGTGCGGTCCAGTGTAGCGGCGCCCTGCAGCGCGCCGGCCCGGTGTGCGTCTGGGACAATGCGCGCCATGCTGCAGTTCGACCTTCTGACCACCGACCCCACGAGCCACGCGCGCCGAGGCACCCTCACCCTGAACCACGGCGTGGTGCAGACCCCCATCTTCATGCCAGTCGGCACCTATGGCACCGTCAAGGGCGTGATGCCGCAGAGCCTGCACGACATGGGCGCGCAGATCATCCTGGGCAACACCTTCCACCTGTGGATGCGCCCCGGCCTGGACGTGATGCAGAGCTTCGGCGGCCTGCACAAGTTCGAGCAGTGGAACAAGCCCATCCTGACCGACTCCGGCGGCTTTCAGGTGTGGAGCCTGGGCGCCATGCGCAAGATCACCGAAGAGGGCGTGCACTTCGCCTCGCCCGTGAACGGCGACAAGCTGTTCATGTCGCCCGAAGTGAGCATGCAGATCCAGACCACGCTCAACAGCGACATCGTGATGCAGCTCGACGAGTGCACCCCGTACGAAACCAAGGGACACCTCACCACCGAGCGCGAAGCGCGCACGTCGATGGAGATGAGCCTGCGCTGGGCGCAGCGCAGCAAGGACGAGTTCAACCGCCTGAACAACCCCAACGCACTGTTCGGCATCGTGCAAGGCGGCATGTTCGAGAACCTGCGCGCGGAATCGCTGGAGCGGCTCGTGGAGATGGACTTTCCGGGCTATGCCGTGGGCGGCGTCTCGGTGGGCGAGCCCAAGGACGAGATGCTGCGCATCATGGCGCACACGCCACACCGCCTGCCGGCGCACAAGCCGCGCTACCTGATGGGCGTGGGCACGCCCGAGGACCTGGTGGAAGGCGTGGCGCAAGGCGTGGACATGTTCGACTGCGTCATGCCCACGCGCAACGCACGCAACGGCACCATCTTCACCCGCTACGGCGACCTGAAGCTGCGCAACGCCCGCCACAAGGCCGACCACCAACCGCTGGATGCCACCTGCACCTGCCATGCCTGCGCGGGCGCCGAAGGCGTGGCCTGGGACCAGGGCGGCCGCGGAGGCTTCAGCCGCGCATACCTGCACCACCTGGACCGTTGCGGCGAAATGCTGGGCCCGATGCTCACCACCATCCACAACCTGCACTACTACCTGAACCTGATGCGCGAGGTGCGCGAATCGCTGGATGCGGGCCGCTTCGGCGAATTCCGCCAGCAGTTCGCTGCCGATCGCGCGCGCGGGGTCTGAGACCATCGCCCCTGGCGGCGTGCTGCCAGAGATAGCCGCAGAGGCGGCACCGTGTCCGCTGCGGGACGTTGCCGATGCCGCGCTGCGCATCGCCCCGCTACGATGGCGCCATGCTGACCGTCCACCACCTCGAAACCTCGCGCTCGCAGCGCATCCTCTGGCTGCTTGAAGAACTGGGCGTACCCTACGAACTCAAGCGCTACCAACGCGACCCGCGCACGCGGCTGGCACCCGAGGCCCTTCGCAAGGTGCACCCGCTCGGCAAGTCGCCGGTCGTCACCGAGGGGAACGAGGTCATCGCCGAATCGGGTGCGATCATCGAATTCCTGGTGGAAACCTACGGCGCCCAGGCGACTGGCGACCTGGCGCAGCTGGAACCTGCGCGCGGGACGCCCGAGTCCCGCCAGTGCCGTTTCTGGATGCACTACGCCGAGGGTTCGCTGATGAACTGGCTGTTGATGAAGCTGGTGTTTCAGACGCTGCCCAAGCAGCCCATGCCGTTCTTCGTGCGCCCCATCGCGCGGGCCGTGTGCGGCAAGGCGGAGCAAAAGCTCGTGGACCCGAACCTGGCGACGGCCCTGGCTTTCATCGAAGACCACCTGGCGAAACACCGCTGGTTTGCCGGACCCGACCTCACCATGGCCGATTTCCAGATGAGCTTTGCCGTCGAAGCTGCGCTGAGCCGGGCGCAGGATGCGAAGCGCTACACGCACCTGCAGGCTTATCAGACCCGCATGCGCGAACGCCCGGCCTACCAGCGCGCGCTGGCAAAAGGCGGCCCGGTCGTGATGGCCAGTTGACGCCTTCGTTCGAGCGCCGGGCCACGCTGGCGGCCATGGTTCTCTGAATCTGCACAGGGCTTTTCAGCCCTGCGCCGCCGTTAACCGGCCGGCGCCACGCCGCCCTCCGAAGGCCTTGGCGCAAGCGGCGGGACCGCCACGGCAGGCGCCGACTCGCCCTCCAGCCCAGCGCGGCTGGCACCCGCACCGCAGGCATGGCAGAACCGGGCGAAAGCGCTCTTGCGCGTGGTGCACGCGCCGCAGTGGTCGAACAGCCCGATGCCGCAGTGCGGGCAGAAATCGATGGTGGGGTCTTTCAGGTCCACCGGCCGCTCGCACCCCGGGCACACGCTCTTGGCCAGGCGCGCCAGGGCCACGTCGTAGCTCAGCTCTTTGCGGCGTTCCTGGTCGGGCATGGCTTCGGCGCGCTTTTGGCGCTCCAGGTACCGGTTGAGCGCCACGATGGCGTAGCGCCCCACCAGCGCCGTGACCACGATGCCCACCACGTAGCGCACGTAGCCGCCGTAGCTGGGCAGGTACGGCACCAGTTCGACGAAGAACGCGAACAGCGCAAAGAAGATGAAGCCCCAGACGAAAGGCCAGTAGGTGCTCTTGCGTTTCTTGACGAAGAGCCAGCCGGCCACCGCCAGCAGCGGCAGGGACAGCGCCAACCGGTACAGGAACACGCGCAACTGCACCTTGCGCTGCTGCACGGCCATGCGCTCATAGCCGCCCTGCTCCAGCGCGGACAGGCGCTGCTGCGCGGCCTCGGCCGCCTGGCGGGCGTCGAGCGCGGCCTGCTGCTGGGCCTCGACCGCCTGCTGGGTCTGGCGCTCACGCAGCTTGAGCGCGTCCAGCGCCTTCGTGCGCTGCACCACCTCGGGGTTGTGCTCGGACTGCTGCGTGGCGCTGCGCGTGGCCAGCCAGTTGTCGAAGGTCTCGCGCTCGGCAGCGGTTTCACTGCGCGACTTGGCGCGCTGCAGCCGCGCCTGGTCAAGCGCCGTCTGGGCACTCTCTTCGGCCTGCTGCGCGTTACGCACCTGGGTGCGCAGCGCATCCGCAGCGGGGCGGTCCAGGAAATCGTCGAGCTGCAGCGTGGCCTCGACCTTGGGCAGGTCGTCCACCACCGTGCCGCCCAGTCCGATCAGAAAACTGGCGAACACCAGCGACACCAGCCACAGGCCGCGGCGGAACCACTTTTCCGACAGGCGAAGGGATTTGCTCATGGTTGGATCCTTAGCATTGAAATACTATTAATTTGATAGCAGCCACCGCAATGAATACGGCGGCAACGGCTGTTTTGACTATAAACCCATGGCACCTGTGCCAGAGGTGGCGCACTAAGGCGGCGGCAGGACCACGGGAGTCGACGCCATCTGTGCGCGTTGCAGCCAGGCCAGGGTGGAGTCCACCGTCACCGTGGCGATGCGGTTGGCAAAGCGCTCGCTGTCCGGATGGTCGTCGAACGCCACGTTCGCCGCCGTGACTCGCCCTCCCAAACGCGTGAGCGCGCCGATCTTGAGGACCGTGGGCTCGTACCCCTTCCAGCGCAGCCAGGCCTGCGCCTGATCGCGCGTGCGCACGGTCGAGGGTTCCATGGCTGCGGCCAGCGTTTCGATGGCCCACTGATTCGACTGCTGGTACTTCGTGCTCCAGGGGTAGCTCACCATGCTGTAGGGCCGGTGGTGCATGGCCGTGGCGCGGGTGCGATCGGCCAGTGCGGGCAGCAGCCGCTGCTGCACTTCGGGCGTGGGCACGGCCCAGACGGCCTCGTAGCGCCACAGGTCGTCGAGGAAGAATTCGCCCAGCCCTTGCCGGTACACCGCCCCGACGGCGGTGCCGCACTCGTTCAGCTTGTGCACCACGCGCCAGGGACCCTGAGGCGTGCGATACGCCCAGCCCAGGTGGGAATAGCGCAGCCCGTAGCGCGAAAGGTCCTGCCCCGCCCGGGCCAGCACGACCACCTGCGTGCCGTGGCGGGCGTGCTCGGCATCCAGTGCGGCGGCCGTGCGCTTGGCCAACTGCAGTCCTCGTTCGATGAGTTGCGGCGTCGGCTTGCGCGGCTCGCATGATCGCCCCGCCTGCGCTGCGCCCGAACCCGCCAGGGCCAGAACCACCAGCACGGCCAGGGCCAGTTCGCGCCATCCGGGGGCCTGCGGGGCAATGGCTGGGGAAATGACACGCATGGTCTGCCCCTTCACAGCCGCTCGTTGTGCAGCAGTGCGCGGCCCAGCGCATTGGGGACGAAGGCCACCACCTCGCCGGCCACCGACAGCACCACGCCGGCCCCGATCACGCTGCAGACGACCGACGCCCCCACGGCATGGGCGGTGCCCGACGCGGCCCGGCCAACCACCTCGACGCTCACCTGCGCGCCATCGGAAGCGCGCTCCAGCAGGTACACCGTGCCGTTGGCCGATGCCTGCACCGCTTTCACCGTGAGGATTGCGCCCCCCACCGAAAGCGCAGCAGGTACCGTCACCACGGCGCCGACTGCGGTGGACGCCACCGAGGCGGTGCCCACGACCGATGCCACCGGCAGCAGCGACAGGCCGACGGACACCTCGCTTTGCGCATGGGCCGCGCCCGATGCAAGGCAGTAAACCAAGCCGAGGCCGGCGACCAGGTGGCGCCAGGAACGGCGCGGATTCATCAGCAAGGGATTGCGCATGGGTTTTCTCCAGGAAAGGACGCGCCGGCCGACCGGCCTTGAAGCGCATCACACGGATCACGAAAGACGCTGAGTACCGAAGATCAAGCCGCGGAGCGGGCGATGGGCCCGCCAGCGCTTGGGCTCACTCCGCAGCAGACTTGGCAGCCTTGTCCGACGGGGCTGCGGCAGAGGACACAGAAGGCGCGCTGCCCATGGCGGCAGTGGCTTCGCGGCGGCCCTGCCAGCGGGCTTCGGCCAGGTCGGCCTCGTGACGGTCGCGCAGCATCTTGGCCAGCGTGAACGCGGTGGTGATCAGGTACAGCCAGCTCACACCCAGAAATGCCTGATAGGTCGGATTGATTTCCATGCTCCACAACCCCCAGCCCGTGAGGCCCACGGCCACCGCGAACCCACCCCAAACGACCAGCTTGAACATCGGCGTGTCGGCACCGCGGCGTGCATCATTGTCGCGAACGAACTTCGCGAGCATGAACACGGCCGACAGGCAGAAGACATAGCCCATCACCATGAAGGCCTGCTCCATGCGCTCGCCAGGCAGCCAGGCCAGCCCCACCGTGCAGCAGAACACGGCAATGCCGAACGAAACCCAGACCTGAAGCCGCCAGGCGGACGTATCGCGCTGGATCGAAGGCGAAGGAGCGGAGGGGTGTGGCATGGAAGGAAAGGGCGCGGGCCCGTGGTTGAACATGGGGCGGATCATGCGCAGACAGCACGGCATGCCCTGCCATCGAATGCACGGGTGGCCGGCATTCGGCTGCTCAGTATCGAATGGCGATACTTTCATCTCGGTTTTTCTCAGTATCGACGAGTGCCGCTGCGCCGTGGATTGCGGTAATCTGCGGCCATCATTGGCACTCCAACTGAAGGATTACGCATGCCCATCCAGCAAATCGCGGCCGCGTGCGGCTTGTTGTGCCTCGGCCTGGCCACCAGCGCCACGGCAGGCGTCATCCCCGGCACCGGGGCTGCCCCCTCGAACAGCGTGATGGGCACGACCGACGCCACCACCTACGCCATCGCCGAAAGCGGACCGGGCCACAGTCTCGTGGTGCCCTACTTCACCGCGCAGAACGGGCAGATGACGGTGCTGCACCTGGTCAATACCGACCTCAACAACGGCAAGGCCGTGAAGCTGCGTTTTCGCGGCGCGAACAATGGCGACGGCCTCTTGCACATGACGGTGTTGCTGGCCCCGGGCGATGTGTGGACCGGCGCGGTGACGGCAGGCGCCAGCGGCATCGCGCAACTGTCCACCGCCGACGCGACCTGCAGCTCACCGCGGCTCACGCCTGGCGTGGGGCAGCCCTTCGTCACAGAGCGGCTCAACCCGCTGTGGACCGCCGACGTGATGGCGAACCACACGCGTGAAGGCGCCATCGAAGCCATCGTGGCGGCCGACATCCCCAGTACCGCCGTGTATGGCACCAGCCAGCAGGAGCGATCCGCCCTCTTCACGGCGATCCGCCCGGTAAACGGCGCAGCCCCATGCACCGATGCGGCAATCAGCGCTGCACTGTTCGAAGACACCAGCACCGAGGCCACCGCCGCCAGCCGTGGCCTGGCCACGCCCACGGGCGGTGTGGCGGGCACCTGGTACATCATCGACGTGCCGAACTCCACCACGTTCTCCGGCGCCGCCACCGCGATCCGCGCCGTCAACAACGCAGGCCGCAGCGCGCGGGGCAACTACGTGCTGTTTCCATCCACCGGACAGACGGTCGCCTCCCCCGAGCGCTACACGGCCGACCCTCTGCTCGTATCGGCGGGCTTCGCCACTCGCGTGAAGAACATCGACGGCGAAACCAGCGAACCCACCAACGCGGCGGTCATTCAGGCGCGCTACTACGACCTTCCAGACCTCTCCACGCCGTACTACCTGCCAGCCGGCGAGCGCAATGCCCGCCGAACGGCCGGCGATCTGTCGGGGCAATTGGCCACCACCGAAGTGATGAACCAGTACGCCAGCGACTCCTCCATTTCCGCCAGAACGGACTGGGTACTGTCCATGCCTACGAAGCGCTACAGCGTGGCCTACGACTACGGCCAGCCACCTGCGGTGGCACGCGTGTATTCCGTGGTTCCGCCCTCGGACCTCGGAAGCCAGTATTTCTCAAGCGATGACACCCAGGTGAAGACAAATCCCGAGAGCGTCTGCAACCAATGGGGACTGACTTACTTCGATCGGCAGGCTGCGACCAAGCTGGCACTGAACCCTGTGCTCGCCTGCGGTACGGTGACGACAATAGGCTTTCAGGAAGCAAGCCGCTCGGGTATCTCGGCCTCGATCAATGCCCAACCACGATCGGATGCCTTTGTCGCTGGCTGGGCCAGCTTGGCCACCAATGCCATAGATGGCCGACCCATTATCGGAATGGCCTTGCTCAAGCTCACCAACCCGAATGCCACACAGGGCGTGGCAGGCAATTACGGATTGAGCATGCCGCACATGTTCAGAGTCCCCTGAGCACGGGCAGGGCAGCCATCCATCGCAGTGAGCGATCTACCGGGGCGGCTGGTTTCACAACGCCTCAGATCGCCATGGGCAATTCAGTCGTCGAGAGCACGTTGCGAATCACCATGAACGAACGCACCTGCCGCACCCCCGGCAGGTAGAGCAGTTGCTCGGCGTGCAGACGGTTGAAGCTTTCGCTGTCTTTGGTGCGCACCAGCATGAAGTAGTCGAACTCGCCCGTCACCACGTGGCATTCCATGCAGCCGGATATCTTCGCGGCGGCCTTCTCGAACTCGGCGAACGACTCGGGCGTGGAGCGGTCCAGCACCACGCCGATCATCACCAGCATGCCCGCGCCCACGGCGCGCGGATTGAGCAATGCCACCACCCCGTCGATCAGCCCCAGACGCTTGAGTCGTTCCACGCGCCTCAGGCAGGCCGGTGCGCTCAAGTGGACCTTGGCCGCCAGCGCCACGTTCGACACCGAGGCATCGCGCTGCAACGCGCGCAGGATAGCCTTGTCAGTGCGGTCCAATTCACCCGTGAGATCGGCAGCAGCGGCCGGCACCACCGGCTTTCTTAATTTTGTTGCGCACATGAATAATTTTCCACAATGAAATCGAAATAAATTGGCTTTCTGTTGTCTTTCAAGCCATTTTTCAATCGGATTTTGCAACCCTGTTGTGCCGGCATTTTCCTACCATTCAAAGTAACGGATCGCCTTTGGCTGCTGCCCCGCCAAGCTGCGGAGGCTGCGGCCCACTACGGCGCCGGACCTGTGTCTCCATGACTTCCCTTTTGCCAGGATGCCCTCCATGAATTTGCAGAAATTCCCCCGCCATTCGCTGACCTTCGGCCCCACACCCATCCAGCCGCTGCCGCGCCTGTCCGCCCACCTGGGCGGCAAGGTCGAGCTGTACGCCAAGCGCGAGGATTGCAACTCGGGCCTGGCCTTCGGCGGCAACAAGACGCGCAAGCTCGAATACCTCATCCCCGAGGCGATCGAAGGGGGCTACGACACGCTGGTGTCCATCGGCGGCATCCAGTCCAACCAGACACGCCAGGTCGCTGCGGTGGCCGCGCACCTGGGCATGAAGTGCGTGCTGGTGCAGGAAAACTGGGTGAACTACTCCGACGCGGTGTACGACCGCGTGGGCAACATCGAGATGAGCCGCATCATGGGCGCCGATGTGCGACTGGACGCGGCGGGCTTCGACATCGGCATCCGTCCGAGCTGGGAACAGGCCATGGAGGACGTGCGCCAGGCCGGCGGCAAGCCCTTCCCCATTCCGGCAGGCTGCTCGGAGCACCCCAAGGGCGGCCTCGGCTTCGTCGGCTTTGCCGAAGAAGTGCGCCAGCAGGAAAAGGAGTTGGGCTTTCAGTTCGACTACATCGTCGTGTGCTCGGTCACGGGCAGCACGCAGGCCGGCATGGTGGTGGGCTTTGCCGCCGATGGCCGCGCCGACAAGGTGATCGGCATCGACGCATCGGCCAAGCCCGAACAGACGAAGGCACAGGTACTGCGCATTGCACAGAACACCGCGAAGCTGGTGGAATTGGGGCGCGACATCACTGAAGCCGACATCGTGCTGGACACGCGCTACGGCGGTCCGGAATATGGCCTGCCCAACGAAGGCACGCTGGAGGCGATTCGCCTGTGCGCGCGCCAGGAAGGCATGCTGACCGACCCGGTCTATGAGGGCAAGTCGATGCACGGCATGATCGAGATGGTGCGCAACGGCGAATTTCCCGCCGGCTCGCGCGTGCTGTATGCGCACCTGGGCGGCGTGCCAGCCCTGAACGCCTACAGTTTCCTTTTCCGCAACGGCTGACCCACCCTCAGGAGAACGCAGCACCATGACACGACTTGGCTGGCCCGGCGCCACCCCTTTGCCCGACACGCTCGACCCCGGGGAAGTCCAGGAATGGTGCGATGCCCTCGACGGCCTGCTGACCGCATGGGAGCCCCGCCAGGGCCGCGAGCGCGCCGCGGCGCTGCTCGACGCGCTGCTGGCCCATGCGCGCCAGCGCGGTCTGCAATGGAGCCCTGCCGGCATCACTTCTTATCTCAACACCGTGCGGGTGGAAGAGCAGCCGCCCTACCCCGGCGACCCGCAGATCGAGCAGCGGCTCTCGGCCATCGTGCGCTGGAACGCGCTAGCCATGGTGGTGCGGGCCAACGCCGCGCAGGGCGAGCTGGGCGGCCACATCGCCAGCTACGCCTCGGCGGCGGACCTGTTCGAGGTGGGGTTCCACCATTTCTTCCATGCGCGCACCGAACAGCACGGTGGTGACCTGGTGTACTTTCAGCCGCATTCGGCGCCAGGGGTCTATGCCCGCGCGTACCTCGAAGGCCGGCTGAGCGAAGACTCCCTGCGGCACTACCGCCAGGAGCTGGGCGCCGAGGCCAAAGGCATTCAGGGCCTGACCTCGTACCCCCATCCTTACCTGATGCCGGATTTCTGGCAGTTTCCGACCGGCTCGATGGGCATCGGCCCCATCAAGGCGATCTACCAGGCGCGGTTCATGCGGTACCTGGCCGACCGCAGCCTGTGCGATACGGCCGGCCGCAAGGTCTGGGGCTTTTTCGGCGATGGCGAGATGGACGAACCCGAATCCATCGCCGCGCTCACCCTCGCCGCACGCGAGGGGCTGGACAACTGCATCTTCGTCATCAACTGCAATCTGCAGCGCCTGGACGGCCCGGTGCGAGGCAACGGCCGCATCGTGGACGAGCTGGAATCGCTCTTCACCGGCGCAGGCTGGAATGTCGTGAAATGCCTGTGGGGCTCGGAATGGGATGCGCTGCTGGCACGCGACCACGACCACGCCCTGGCCCGCGCCTTTTCACAAACGGTGGACGGGGAGTTCCAGACCCTGAGCGCGAACGACGGTGCCTTCAACCGCCGCCACTTCTTCGGCAAGAGCCCCGAACTGCAAGCCCTGGTGGCCCACCTGTCGGACGACGACATCGACCGCCTGCGCCGCGGCGGCCACGACCCGGCCAAGATCCATGCAGCCTTCGCACGCGCGGCCAGCCACACCGGCCAGCCCACCGTGGTGCTGGCCAAGACCATGAAGGGCTACGGCATGGGCAGCGTGGGCCAGGGCCGCATGACCTCGCACCAGCACAAGAAACTGGGCGCCGACGAACTGCTGGCCTACCGCGACCGCTTCCACCTGCCGCTGACCGATGAAGAGGCCCGCACCGCGTCCTTTTGCAAACCCGCGGACGACAGCGTGGAAATGCGCTATCTGCACGACCGCCGCCAGGCGCTGGGCGGCTATCTGCCCGCGCGGCGTGCCAGCGCGCCCGAGGTGGCCGTGCCTCCGCTTTCATCGACGGGCGGCTTCGCACTGGAAGCCGACGGCAAGGCCATGAGCACCACCATGGCCTTCGTGCGTCTGATGGGCAACCTGCTGAAAGACGAAGCGCTCGGGCCCCGCGTGGTGCCCATCGTGGCCGACGAGGCCCGCACCTTCGGCATGGCGGGACTGTTCAGACAAGTCGGCATCTATGCACCGTTCGGCCAGCTCTACCAGCCCGAGGACAACGCCTCGATGCTGGTGTACCGCGAAGAGAAGTCCGGCCAGATCCTGGAAGAAGGCATCACCGAAGCCGGCGCGCTGGCTTCATGGACGGCGGCGGCCACGAGCTATTCGACACACGGACTGTCGATGCTGCCGTTCTACATTTTCTACAGCATGTTCGGCTTTCAGCGCGTGGGCGATTTGATCTGGGCCGCTGCGGACCAGCGGGCGCGCGGCTTTCTCATCGGCGCCACGTCGGGCCGCACCACACTGGGTGGCGAAGGGCTGCAGCATCAGGACGGCAGCAGCCACCTGATGGCCTCCACCATTCCGAACTGCCGCGCCTACGACCCGGCCTTCGCGGGCGAGCTGGCCGTGATCGTGGACCACGGCATGCGGCGCATGGTCGAGTCGCAGATCGACGAGTTCTTCTACATCACCGTCACCAATGAAAACGTCGCCAACCCCAGCCTGCCCGCCGATGCGCACGAAGGCGTGGTGCGCGGCATGTACCGGCTGCGCGGCGGCGATGCGGCCCTGGCACAACGCGTGCAGCTTTTCGGCAGCGGCGCCATTCTGGGCGAAGTGCTCAAGGCAGCCGAGCGCCTGGAGCAGCAGCATGGCGTGGCCGCCGACGTGTGGAGCGTGACGAGCTACGTGGAGCTGGCCCGTGAAGGCCAGGCCTGCGAGCGCCAATGGCGCGAAGGCGGGCGCGATGCCGTCGGGAGCTGGTTCGAACAGCAGCTGACCCCCACCTCGGGGCCCATCATTGCGGCCAGCGACTACGTGGTCGCGCTGCCGGAAATGGTGCGTGCGTACCTTCCTCCGGGGCGGCGCTATGTGACGCTAGGCACCGACGGCTTCGGCCGCAGCGATTCGCGGGCGGCCCTGCGGGCGCACTTCGCAGTGGATGCCAATGCCATCGTGCAGGCCGCACTGCGGGCCCGTACCGAGGGCGATACCGGCGAGGCATCCGCCGGGTAACGGCTGCAGGGCTGGCTGGCCGAGCCGTGCAAAAGGCGCTGGAATTTCTGCTCCGGCGCCAAGCCTTCAATCTGCCAGCAAGCCGGCCACGCGCTCGCGCAGCAGTTCGGGCTGCACCATTGCGGCGGGCACGGCCGGGCCGACATTGAGCCCCACGCGATTGAACAGGCCGCGCCGGAAGGGGCGCACCATCGCCCCGCCCTGCTCGATGCGGCTGAAGTACGAACCCCACAGATTGGTCAAAGCCATCGGGATCACCGGGGGCGCCAGGCCCTCTTCGCGGGCGCGGTCGAGGATCTTCATGATGCCGCCCTTGAACGGCTGCAGCTGTCCGTCGCGCGTAATGCCGCCCTCGGGAAAGATCGCCAGCAGATCGCCCTCGCGCAGCACCTGGGCGGCCCGCTCGAACGCCGCGGCATACACCGCCGGGTCGTCCTTTTGCGGCGCGATGGGAATGGCCTTGGCCAGCCGGAACAGCCAGCCCAGCACCGGCACCCGGAAGATGCGGTGGTCCATCACGAAGTAGATGGGGCGCGGGCTGGCGGCCATGAGCAGCACCGCATCCACGAAGCTCACGTGGTTGCACACCAGGATGGCTGCACCTTGGGTCGGCAGATGGTCGTCGCCCTGGATCTTGAAGCGGTAGACGAAGCGCGACGCCACCCAGGCCACGAAGCGCAGCAGGTATTCGGGCACCAGCAGAAAGATGTAGAACGCGACGATCGCATTGGCGATGCCCGTGAACAAAAAGATCTGCGGCACCGAAAACCCCGCGCCCAGCAGCGCCCCGGCGATGAGCGAGCTGCCGATCATGAACAGCGCGTTCAGGATGTTGTTGGCCGCGATGATGCGCGCCCGGTGCGTGGGCTGGCTGCGCATCTGGATCAGCGCGTACATCGGCACGCTGTACAGGCCGGCGAACAGGCTCAGCAGCGCCAGATCGGCCATCACGCGCCAGTGTGCGGCCTGCGCCATGAAGGTGCCCAGCCCCATCTCGGGCGCAGGCGGCAGAGAGCGCGAGGCGAAGTAAAGGTCGATGGCGAACACGCTCATGCCGATGGCGCCCAGCGGCACCAAGCCGATCTCCACATGCCGGCGGCTCAATACCTCGCACAGCAGCGAGCCGACGCCGATGCCGACCGAGAACACCACGAGCAGCAGCGAGGCCACCTGCGCGTCACCGTGCAGCACCTCCTTGGCGAAGCTCGGAAATTGCGAGAGAAACACCGCGCCGAAGAACCACATCCAGCTAATGCCCAGCAGCGAGCGGAACACCACGGGGCTGGCGTGCGCGAGCTTCAGGTTGCGCCAGGTCTCGGTGACCGGGTTCCAGTTGATCGCCAGACCCGGGTCGGTGGCCGGCACGCTCGGAATGAACTGCGCCACCGCGCGACCGGCCAGCGCCAGCAGCACGCAGGCCGCCGCCACCGAGGCATGGCCGATGCCCGGCACCGCCACCAGCAGACCGCCCGCTACCTGGCCCAGCAAAATGGCCACGAAAGTGCCCATCTCGACCATGCCGTTGCCGCCGGTCAGCTCGCGCTCGGACAGCACCTGCGGCATGTAGGCGAACTTCACCGGCCCGAACAGCGTGGAATGCAGCCCCATGAGAAAGGTGCACGCCAGCAGCACGACGGCGCTGGAGGCCAGAAACCCCCACGCCGCCACCAGCATGATGGCGATCTCCAGGTTTTTCACGAATCGGATCATGCGGGTCTTGTCGAACTTGTCGGTCAACTGCCCCGATGTGGCCGAAAACAGCAGGAACGGCAGGATGAACAGCGCGCCGATCACCAGCCCCGCCATGGATGGCGGCATCCACGACACGCTGAGCTGGTAGGTCACCATGACGGTGAACGCGAACTTGAACAGGTTGTCGTTCGCCGCACCGGCGAACTGCGTCCAGAAAAACGGTGCGAAGCGTCGCTGGCGCAGCAGGGCGAACTGGTTGGGGTGCGCCGGCTCGGCCGCGCGGGGGTGGTCGGCCATGCGGGCCTGCTCTTGGCTCATGCCGTGCTCCTGTGGAATGGTTCTTCAGATGCTCCGCGCCGCAGACCCGGGCTGGGCGCTCCGGTCCGCGCTGGCGGCGATTGTGCCCCGCGCGGGGCACGCTGCGGCGGACCGGCGCTGCCAGGGCGTGCGCCGCGCGCACATCGGCCAGTAGGCGCCGGAGGCTGGAGCACGGCGCACGTTAAGCGCCGCGATCACCGGCCAAGCAGCCAGTGCCGCTGCCACGTGTTTGAGGCTGTGGCCCGACACCCAGCCGCCCGTCCAGCCAAACACCGCGTGGTCGCCCAGTTCGAACAGCTTGGCCAGCGCATACCAGCCGATCACGGCCGCCAGCGAAACGGGCAGCCGGCCGGGCCGCACTGGGGCCATGGCCAGCGCCACCACGAGCAGCATGCCCCCGCCCTGCAGCACGCCCCACGGCAGCCTCTGCCCCGTCAACCCCCAGGCCCGCAGCGACAGCCAGCCCGCCACCGGCAGCACAACGGCCAGCACCCAGGCAGGCCGTGCGCCCAGCCGCCCATCCGCCGCCAGGCCCAGCAAACCGGTGAACGCCACCAGCATGCCTAGGCGGTCCCACAGCAGCGTGATGTCGTGCGGCATCCAGTGATAAAGCGATGAGGCGCCAGCCGTGAGCAGCAGGCCCGAGAAGAACACGGCCGCCATCACCGTTGCCGTCATGGCGGCCGCGCCTTGCTCGCTGCGCGCCCAGGCCACCAGCCGCCGCAAGCCCCACAGCCCCATCAGCGCAAACGGCACATTGGTCAGCACGTCCATCGCGTGGGCCATGCCCCACACCGTGCGCTGGTCGGCAAACGCATGCTGGTGCGGGTTGGCCGCCACATACGGCCCCCAGCAGGCCACCATGGCGAGCACGGCCAGGGTGGCGTAGAGCGCCCCTTCGGAGGCAGACGGCCGTTGGGTGAAAAAGCGGGAGAAAGAAGACATGGAACGCGGCTCCGAATCAAGCGATGAATGCCGCGCAGTCTCCTGCGCAAACCCGCCGAAGGGCGCATGAAACGCGCCCAGACCGATCCACTGCCACGCCGGGTATCCATAATCGATACCCATGAGCACCACCGCCGACCTTGTTGCCGCCCTGAAGAAGGAACTCAAATCCGCCCAGATGACCTATGCCGACCTCGCCAAGGCTCTGGGCATGGCCGAGTCCAGCGTCAAGCGCATGCTGGCCAAGGGTGACATGCCGCTGTCGCGCATTGACGCGATCTGCCGGGCGCTGGCGCTCGATTTCGCCGACCTGGCACGCCGCGTGGCCGACAGCCAGCCACTGCTGAAAGAGTTGAGCCAGGCGCAGGAAACCGCCGTGGTGGCCGACAAGAAGCTCATGCTCATGGCGATCTGCGTGCTGAGCCAGTGGACCCTGGAACAGATCGTGACCACCTACCGCCTGAGCGAGGCCGAGGGCGTCAAATACCTCGCACAGCTCGACCGCATCGGCATCATCGAACTGCGACCGCTGAACCGCTATCGCCTCAAGCTGGCAAAGACCTTCCGCTGGCGCCCGCACGGCCCGGTAATGCACTACTTCCGCGACCACGCGCTGCTCGACTACTTCGCCGGCAGCTTCGATGGCCCGGGCGAGGGCGTGCTGCTGGTGCACGGCGCCATCAGCCGCAGCCTGGCGCCGGCCTTCTGGGAGCGCATGCAGCGGGTCGCCAACGACTTCGCGCAGCAGCACCTGGCCGACCAGCGCATGCCCGAGCGCGAACGCGAGGGCTACACCGTGCTGCTGGCGTTGCGCAGCTGGGAGTTCGACGTGTTCACGAGCATGCGGCGATAGGCGCTTTTCGAACACCGTTCAACCAGCAGCAGCCAGCGGCCAGCAAACGGCATCGACCCTTCGAGAAATCACCTCAGTGAGGAAACCACGGGCTTCAAGGCGCTGCAAATGGTCGTTGCCAGCTCCTCTTGCTGCTGAATCCCGAAGTGGACCGAGCAGTCGAAATGCCGAGCCCAGGCGATCCGCTTGAAAGCGGAGTCCACCAGCCGTATGGATGCGCGAATGCGCTCGGTATCGATGCGCAGGCTGCTTTCGATGGAATGGTGCGGATCGATGCGCTGACCCGGCCCGCCAACGCTGCCGGCATCGGCCCCGGCCGATGCGCACGGCGCCACGAACACGTCTCCGAAGGCTCGAAAAAGCTGGTCCACCAACTCTTCGTAAAGCCCATGGGCGAAAGCCTTTCCGTCGCCACGTTCCGCGACGTACTGGACCGGCTGCACCATCAGCCGGCTCAGCCCGCCCGATTCGTCTGATGCGGCCGAGGGGCGCTGAATCACGGGCATGTAGCTGCCGACGGGAATGCGTATCTCGATCCCTCCCCGCGGCTTGTTGGCTGCGTAGTAAGCGTTCAGCCGCTGGCGCAGTCGCCCGATCTGCACCCTGACGATCGGATCTTCGCCAGGCATATAGGCCGAGGCTTCGCGATCGAAAACCTCGATCCCGATGGTGTGCTCATTGGTATTGCGATTTTCCCCGGCAACCGCCTGCTCCACCAGGAACCGGAAAAGCCGCCGCATCCGGTGCGCTTTTGTGAATGCATTGCTCTCCAATATCTCTTCGCAAGCCTCCCGAATCTGGTTTTCTTCAATCTCATTCATCTTGCGCCTCACAAGCACCTCATCGAGTTAACGGTGAATCGATACGCGGCAACCCTGAATTCCTCTGCGCCAACTTTTAAATTCGCAGCCAAACCACGGTATTTTCAGAGGCATTGAAGAATGGTTATCACCACCATTGCCACGGCTTATATGAAAACATATACAACCACACGGCGGCCGACATATTCACGCCGCAAAGTGCTTTTACAAGCCCGGCAAACCTGAAGAGATCTTAAAAAATCTGTCCATTTCCCTGCAATTCATTTGGAAGCGTTACTGTTACGGTAACAAACTCGGGCGTTACCGTATCGACACTTACTTTTCCCTAGTTTGAAAATTAATATAGCCCCACATCAACCAAACATGGCAAACCAAACACCGCCAGCTATGGAGAGATAAATGGCCGATTCACTTCCCGCCGATGTCATACAGGCAATTGCGATATCCAATGCGAAGTCCATTGGTGAGCAACCCGCCATTCTGGCAAATCTCGCGCTAGCACAGCAAATTTTCAATCAAAACATGCAGCAGCAAATCGCCTTGAGCCAGCAACAGGCAATGAATCAGGTACAAATGGCCGCAGCTGCAAAATGCGTCACGATGATCGAGAAAAGCGATGAAAGCAATAACAAGCCCTCCATCGAGAAAATACTGAAAGATATTCAGGAATTCATGAAGACCATTCAGACCAAAGCCGGCGATGGTCCGTCCCATCAATAACTTCACCAAGAATGCCATTCATTGCATTTTCGAAAATGCGATGAAGCATCCTCCCGGCCCGGGGGCGGTAGGTAAACCCGCTATTTCAACCATCTGTCAACCTCAAGGAGAAATACCATGGCAACTCTGCCCGAAGAAGTAGTGAGCGCTGTCGCAATCGGCAACCTGAAAGCCATCTCGGAACAACCCGCGATGCTTTCCAACCTGGCGTATTCCAATACCGTCGCCAACACCAATCTGTCCCAGCAGAACGCGGTGGCCAATCAGCAGGCCATGAACGAACTGGGCATCTCCATCGTTGCCAAAGCCTCCAACACGGTGAGCAACATCGGGCCGCTCGAAGCCCGCTCGGCCGTGGACGTTCTGACCAACGACGAGTTGGCGCAAACCATTGCCGACATGAAGGCCACGCTGCAGGCCTTCGGCGGTCGTTGATCTCGGCCCCTCTGGGCTGATAGGGAGGACACAACATGATTGATGCACAAGTCACGAGTGCGGTCGCCGTCGGCAATCTGAAAGCCATTTCAGAGCAGCCGGCGATGCTTTCCAACCTCGCGTACGCAAACGTGGTCAGCACCAACAACCTGGGCCAGCAGAACGCCGTGGCGAACCAGCAGGCAATCGGCGAACTGGGCATTCCGCTGGTAGCGAAAGCCACGAACACCATCGGAACCATCGGTCCCATGGAAGCCCGGTCCGCGGTGGACGTGCTCACCAACAACGAGTTGGCGCAGTCGATCGCCGATCTGAAGGCCGCAGTGAACGCGTTCGCTGCACCTTCCGGCGGGAGCGGAGCGGGACGGGCAACGCTCAGGGCACTGATGGACAGAGGCCTTCGCGTGGATTCGCTCGGGCAGTTGATCGTTCCACCGGGTATCACCATCCTGGTCCCCGGGAAGGTCGCCAAGGAGGAGATCCTCATCGATCTTCAGCCTAACTACTTCACCGTGAAGGTCAGGGCGAACGGTTGAATGGATCGATAACTGGATGACGAAGGTGGGGCTGCCTCCGGGCCGCTCCACCGCTTTTCAACGGAGGGATTATGGGAATGATCGAAATCAAAACCGTGGGCGAAGATACGCTTGGCGGCGCTGCGGAGTCAGCCGCCGCTCTCTCGGGATTGGTGACCGCGCAGCTGCCCTCGGCGCTGTCGAACCTGGCGTACGCCAACCAGATCGCCAGTGGCGATCTGAGTGCCAAAGCCCAGGTAGCGCGCCAGGACGCCATGAACCGCCTTCGCCAAGTGATCGTGGCGTCGGCCGTGGCGCGCGTCCAAACGCCGGGCCCCTCCGCCGCCCGATCGTCGGTGATGGTGCTCACGGGCAACGAATTGGCGCAGTCCATCGCGGGCTTGAAGAGCGCCCTCAGTGCGTTCTCGAGCCAGAGGGCCGCAACCCACTTGCGAGTGGCCGTTCCATGAACCAGGCAACGCGGGAGCCGACGCCCATGGAACTGCACAACACCCAGCTCATGGAGCAAATCCAGAGCCGGCTGAAAAGCGGTTTCGATGCCGCATTGCAGGGTGGCGACTACTACGTGGTCCGGAGCAGCCTCACGGGCGTTCTTTCCGTGCTGGCCTCGACCACCGTCACCGAAGACCACAACGTTGCTTTCGGCCCTCGGCCGTTCTCGCAATGCATCGGCTATGTCAACTCCACCGTCGTCATGCGCACGGCTGAAAAAAGCGACTGGGAATCAGATCCCACCCTCACGCAAGCCCTTCCGAAGAAACCCAAAGCCAAAGGCACCGAACAATGAGCCAACCCCAATCGTTGACGCACCTGGGCCAGGTGGTCGAAAGCATCGCCGATTCCATGACGAAGGTGGCCACCAACATCGCTATGTTGGGCGTCGAAGGCAATGCCGACGAGCAGATGCGGATCATCACCGAAGAGAACAACAAGGTGCTCGACCACATTCGCCAGCTGTACCACCTGCCGCCTGCGCCTGCGCCTGCGCCTGCGCCGGGGCCATGACATGGCGGCCAGCGGAGCCATCGTGGACAAGCCCTTGTCGGCCGTGGCGGCGCTGAATGCCGTCGCTCTGCCCAGCGCCGAGGCCTCCTATGCCTTGATGGTCGAGGTGCTGCAAAACGATGCGTCTCCGCTCATCTTCGGCTCGCTCGTCCTGAGCGCGGGCGCCATCATCCGCGGGCTCGACGCTTATGAAGCCACCGTGACCACAGGCTGGACCGGGTAAGCCAGCGCGGCATGCCACATCGCGTCAACCTGAGGCGGCCTTTGCCGGAGCAAGTGGTGGTGGTGGCGTTTCCCCGGGCGTATCTCCAAGGCTTCCCTGGCACGGGGCCGGACGGCTATCCAGGCGACTTCATGCTGGTCGAAGCTGCGCCAGCCGACATTCAAATGCCCGAGGGGGCAGGAGGCTGGCTGGCATTTTCTCCACCTGCCGCACTGTCCCCCTGCCTGAGCCGTGTGGACTACCAAGCTGCGGACAACACCCTGTCCGTGCGGCGAACATCGGTCCCGGTCCGTGTCCACGGAAAGACCTATGCGGTGGAGTTCATGCAGCAGCCCGGCGAGCTGGTACAGACGCAAATGGTGCGCGTGCTGAATTCGCCGCTGACCCTCGATTGCCTGATCGCTGTTTCATTCATCGCCAGCTTGATCCAGAAAATACCGATCCCTCCGATCAAGGTGATCGTGGTCGTGATCGCGGTTCTGGCATTGCTCGCGTTGGGCATGGCTGCGGCGTTGCTGCGGCGCACTTTCTACCGCGTGCCGGAGCCCCTGCCTCTGTCCACCGACACCAATGGCGTGCCCATCACCGTCGTTCCTGGCATGCCACCCGTGCCGACCCTGCCACTCGAAAACATGTTGGCCGAGAACCAGACCATCGCATTGCAGACGGTCAAAGCGGTCTACTGGCTGATGAAGCAAGTGGAATGAGGCCTGATAGCACGGCGTCCATCAACACATTCAAGGGAGAATTCTTATGACTTATTACACAGGGTTTGACACCAGCACGTTTCCGGGAAACCAGGCTCTGCAGTGGCTCAAGGACAACACGGAACTGACATGGTGCGGGTTCTACCTCGCTTCAGCGCCCAGCCACCACGACAAAAGCTGGATGGATAAGAGGCAGGCCTTGCTAGCCCAGGGATGGGGACTGGCTCCGATTTATGTAGGCCAACAAACATGCGGCCCGGGCAGTCGCAATCCCGATGGAAAACAAGGCGCTATTGACGGAACCCAGTCGACGCAATTGGCAAGCAGCGCAGGCTTCCCCCTTCAGTCCACTCTTTATCTGGATTGGGAAGACGGAAGCAGTCCAGGCACCGAAGCCCTGGCGTACATCAACGGCTGGATCGCTGCCGTCATCGCCGCGGGTTATCAGCCAGGCCTTTACTGCTCGCATGTCATTGCCCCGGTGATGGCAGAAAGCGTCGCGACCGCCAATCCGAAGGCGACTTTGCGGATGTGGGTCTGGAAAGTCAAAGAAGTCGCCTCCCATCCTTACGCAGGCGATATCCGCAATCTCCAGCCAGGCAGTCCAGCGGGGAGCGGTACCCGTGCCGATCTTTGGCAGTTCGAGCAAAACGCTGTCTTGTCATTGCCTGGTACGCCCTGCGATGGACTTGAACTGGATTTGAGCTGGTCGACCATGCAAGGCCCGAGCAGCGACCAACCCTCGCTGGGCGGAGAAGCGAAAGACGGTGCAGCAGGAGCGCCGCGCTAGCGGCCGGCAAACTGCCCCCGCCAGTAAACAGTCATGCCACGCCCGACCCAGCCGTGAAACACCTGCTCACAACACTTCGCGCCGCGGCGACACCGGCTTGACGTTGGCCGATCACGATGAAGGTGCTGACAAAAACACAGCGCTTTTCCAAAGGAGATCGTCATGACCCGCAAGACCATTGCCCTCACCGCCGCCATGCTGGCCCTCGCTTCGCTGGGCTCCGTCACCACGGTCGCGCAGGCCGCCACCAGCGCCACGGTGATCGTGCAGTCCGGCGGACCGGTGTACCAGCAGCCCGCACCGCTGATGGTGCAGTACCAGGCACCGCCCCCACCCCGCCGTGAAGCCGTGCCGCCACCGCGCCGCGGCATGGTGTGGGAGACGGGCCACTGGGAATGGCGCGGCCACCGCCACGTTTGGGTGGCAGGCCATTGGGTCCGCGCCCGCCCAGGCTATGCCTATCGCCAGCCTGCCTGGGTGCAGCACGACGGCCGCTGGGAAATGCGCCGCGGCGGCTGGGACCGCGATGGCGATGGAGTGCCCAACCGCCAGGACCGCCGTCCGGACAACCCGAACCGATACTGATCCGCACGGTAGAACTCGCAGAGCCCGCCGGCGTCACAGAGCCTCGGCGGGCTCTGCGGCCTTGGCAGGCCATTGGCAACCACTGCGCCAATAGGCCCATATGCATATGGGCGCGCGGGAATGAGCGCTTGAACACAATGGCGAATCGGTCTTCATCCAGCGTTCAGCGCCCATCCGCCATGCCATTCCTTTCTCGCCCCATCAAGCCCATCGCAGCCGCCATGGCCTGCGCCGCAGCCGCCACGTTCAGCGTCGGCACCCATGCCCAATCCACCGACTGGCCCCGGCAGCCCGTCACGATGATCCTCGGCTTCCCGGCTGGCTCAGGCGTCGACGTCATCGCCCGTGCGGTCCAGGAGCCGTTGAGCCAGAAGCTCGGCCAGCCGGTCATCATCGATTACAAGTCGGGCGCGGCGGGCAACATCGCCAGCGAGTACGTGGCCCGCGCCCGGCCGGACGGCTACACGCTGGCTTTCGGCACCGCAGCCACGCACGGCAGCAACGCGGCGCTCTACAAGAAACTGCCTTTCGACGTCGAGGAAGACTTCATCCCCGTCGCTCCGCTGATCGATGTGTCGAACGTGCTCACCATCAACCCGAACGTCATCGACGTGAAGACGCTCAAGGAGTTCGTCGAGGTGGTGAAGGCCCACCCGGGCAAGTACAACTACGCCTCCACCGGCAACGGTGCCGGCACCCACATGGCGTTTGCCGAGTTCAATGCGCGCCTGGGCCTGGACATGGTGCACGTGCCCTACAAGGGCGGGCCCGAGGCCATCACGTCGGTGGTGCGCGGCGAGACGTGCTGCATCATGAACCAGGTGCAGACCGTGCTGCCGCACTACAAGGCCGGCAAGGTGCGCCTGCTGGGCGTGACCACCGCAAAGCCCGTGGCGGCGGTGAAGGAGGTGCCCACCATCGCATCGAGCGGGCTGCCGGGCACCCGGGGCTTCGACAGCTCGATCTGGTTCGGCGTCTTCGCGCCCAAGGGGACCGACCCCGCCGTGGTGCAGAAACTCAGCACCGCGCTGCGCCAGGTGCTGGAGCAGCCCGACGTGCGCGAGCGCTTCGAATCGCAAGGCAACGCCGTGCGCATCGAAACGCCCGAGCAGTTTCGCCAGACCGTGCACACCGACCGCGCGAAATGGGCCCAGGTGGTGAAGGACGCCAGGATCAGCATCGACTGACCGCGTCCCCGCCCGCGCGGCCGGCCGTCCCTGCGCCGGGCCGCCGGTTTTGCGCGGCACGCCTTCGCTGCTACGATGCACCCCGCAGGAGAGCGAACGGCCCCCGGGCCGCTCCACCGAAGGCGCAAACTCCCATACACGCTCAGGTCCCGTACTGCACCACCATCAAAGCCGTCTGGAGAGCCGCCATGCATGCCATGGCGCACCGAAGGAGCAAGCCCCTCGCCGTGTTGGCGCAGGGTGAATCTCTCAGGTACCAAGGACAGGGGGAGCGGCAGCACGGCAGATCGCCGTCGGCTGCACGCTATTAATTTCATAGCACAACACCGGCGATCTGCTTGCGCAAACCTTCAAAAAGGCTTGTGAATCATGCGCGTGATCGTTCTCGGTGCCGGCCTGCTCGGCACCACCTCCGCCTATTTCCTGCAACAACTCGGCCATGAAGTGACCGTCATCGACCGCCAGGGCACCCCTGGCGCGGAGACCAGCTTCGCCAACGGCGGGCAGATTTCGGTGAGCCACGCCGAGCCCTGGGCCAATCCCAGCGCACCGCTCAAGGTGCTGAAGTGGCTGGGCCGCGAAGACGCGCCGCTGCTGTTTCGCCTGCGCGCCGACATGCGCCAGTGGCTGTGGGGCCTGCAGTTCCTGCGCGAATGCACGCCGGCGCGCACGCGGCACAACATCGAGCAGATCGTGCGCCTGGGCACCTACAGCCGCGACACCCTGCAGCAACTGCGCCGCGATACGCACATCCAGTACGACCAGCGCACGCAGGGCATCCTGCACTTCTATACCAGCGCCGAAGAGTTCGACGGGGCGCTGGCGCCGGCCGAGCAGATGCGTGCCCTGGGCTGCGAGCGCCAGGTCGTGAGCGCCGACGAGGCCGTGCGGCTGGAGCCCGCGCTGGCGCACATCCGCCCGCAACTGGCCGGCGCCACCTACACGGCCGAGGACGAGTCGGGCGACGCCAACACCTTCACGCGCGAACTGGCGCGGCTGGCCGAAGCCGCGGGCGTGCAGTTCCGCACGGGCTGCCACATCACCGCGCTGCGCACCGCAGGCGGCGCCATCGACCATGTCGAAATCACCAACGCCGAAGGCCGCTTCGAGCGCGTGCGGGGCGATGCCTACGTGCTGGCCATGGGCTCGTTCAGCCCGCTGCTGGCCGAGCCGCTGGGCGTGCGCCTGCCGATCTACCCGGCCAAGGGGTATTCCGTGACCCTGCCGGTGCGCGACGCGTCGGCCGCCTACCAGGTGAGCCTGACGGACGACGAATACAAGCTCGTCTTCTCCCGCTACACCAGCGAGCGCGGCGACCGGCTCCGCATCGCCGGCACGGCCGAGCTGAACGGCTACCAGCGCGACCTGAACCCCGTGCGCTGCGAAGCCATCGTGCGCCGCGTGGAGCAGCTTTTCCCTGGCGCGGGCGACACGTCGCAGGCGCAGTTCTGGACCGGCCTGCGCCCTGCGACGCCCAGCAACGTGCCGCTGATCGGCAAGACGAAGATCGGCAACCTGTTCCTGAACACGGGCCACGGCACGCTGGGGTGGACGCATGTCTGCGGCTCGGGCAAATCCATCGCCCGCATCGTGAGCGGTCTGGCGCCGGAGGTGGACTTCGCCTTCACCGGCATGCCGCGTGCGGCGTCGCCCGCGCTCGTGCCGGCCCTCTGACCATGGTTTGCTATTATTTTTATAGCTGCCAGCGCATGATTCCCTAGGGCGGGAGCCTCAAAAGGCTTGAAATGTTCGAAACGCGCTTCAGCCAAGCCCGAGGAGGCGCTTGCGCTGCAAGCGCGCCCGATCCGCTTCGCCCGGGCGCCTCACGCACTCAGACGGGAGCGTGCTCGCTGGTGAACACGGTGAGCACGCCGGTGTAGCCGTACAGCCGGTGGTGCGCGATCTCGCCGCCGGCGAAGAAGCCGACCAGCGGCACGTCGCCGAGGGCGTGGCGCACGATCTGCAGCTCCGCGCTCGGCCCGCCGAAGTGCGGGCCGCCGCGGCCGGAGCAGCTCACGTAGATAGCGCCCACCATGTGCCGCTGCGTGGGCGCTTGCGGCGAAAGGTCGCCGCTGCCGCCCAGGGCCTGCGCCAGCGCGCGGCGTTCGCTGTCGGCCGACGGTATGGCTGCCGGCAGGATTTCGGTTTCTTCGGGCGTGAGCTCTTCGCGGATCTCGGCGCAGATGCGCATCAGGTCGGCACGTGCGGCCGTCACGTTCCGCCGGCAGAACGCCAGGCGCATGCCCTCTTCCACATGGTCGGCCAGGGCCACGCCGCGCCGCGTGGCGTCGAGCCCCACGATGTGGCGCACGCGCGTGTCGGTGCCGAAGTAGCCCGCGCGGCCCAGCGGCTGCGCGCCGGCTTCGATCAGGCCTGCGAGCGTGGCCCGCACTTCGCGCAGCGCAGGCTGCGGGTCGCCGTCGAGCGAGATGTTCAGCGTGTCCAGCAGCGCATCGAGCGCGGGCTGCCCATCGAGCGACAGCACCACGTTGTCCTGCGCTTCGGTGATGGTGGCCAGCGGCCCCACGGGCTGGCAGCCCTGCGTCACGCGCGACAGCAAGCTCACGCCTTCGCTGAACGCCACCCCCGACAGGCCGCCGTCGAACACGCCGCGCGCGCCGCCCTGCCCGGCCATGTTGCCATCGCCTCCGACAGCGAACTGCACGCTGGCGCTGCGGCTGGCCGACAGGCCGCCGAACAGGTAACCGGAGGCCGTGCGGTCGGCCATTTCATCGATCAGCTCGGCCAGGTCGGGCGTGCGCCCGTCCGCATGCACGAGCGCCGTGTGCGCGACGAATCCGCTGGCCGCATTGCGCGCCAGGGGCGCCACGCCCGAGAAGACGCGGTACTGGTCGGGCGACAGATCCAGCAGCATGATCGACAGCGCCGGCTCGTCGAAATACTCGGCATTGTTGGCGGCCACGCCCACGCCCACGGTGCCGCTCCAGTCGGTCACTTCGGGCAGCTCGGCCGACACGAAGTCCAGCACGGCCTGGGCTTCGTTAGCGTAGTGGTCAGTGATGTACAGCAGCCCCAGGGTGGGGGCGCTGGCGTATTGCGGCAGCGCCATCTGCGCGCGCAGTTGCGCCAGCGCCAGCGCGGCAGCCATGCGCCATTGGGGATGCGTGGCGTGGCCGTTGGGAAAGAGTTTCATGATCGGGCTCGAGGTCGTCGCGGCCTTCCGCCGGAGCGGGCGGCCATGTCAAGGAAACACCGCGGTCACTGCCCCGCGCGCTTGCGGGGCGCGGCAGTCTTGCCAGCCGGTGGTGCACTGGCGCCGCGCCGGGCCGGCGCAGGCCGGGGGGCTGCAGCCTTTTTCGCGGCGGCTTTGGCGGGTGCGCTTGCACGCTTTGCGGCCGCAGGCGCTGCGGTTTTTTTCTGGCTGCGGGCGGGCCTGGGCGAAGCGGGGGTCGCAGCCGTGGAAGCGACTCCGGCGGTGGCCATGCGCGCGGCCTCCTGCACGCCCTGCAGCCCCTGGGCCGCCATCTGCGTGGCCATGTTGGTGGCGGTCTTGAAGGCCTCGGTCGCGGCACCGCGCGTGGCCTCCACCGCCGATTGCTGCGAAGGGTCGCCCAGCGCGTTGGCCGCGATCTGCTGGAACTGGCTGGTCAGCGCGCCCCACCATTGCATCGGGTCCACCACGCCGGGCAGCGCGGAGGATGCGGATGAAGAAGCCGCATCGTCGCCATCGCTGTGGCCGGTATGGTCATGCAGAGCAGCGTCATCGGCTGGCGGCGGCGCGGCGGGTGGCTCGCGATGCGGGGCGGGGCTGGCACGGAAGGGCTCTGGCGCAGCGGCAGCTGGTGCAGGTGCGGGCGATGCCTTGGGCGCGAACGCACCGGCCAGATCGCCCATCGCCACGTTCATGCCTTTGAGCGTGGCCAGCGTCATCTTCTGCACTTCCAGCGCCTGCACGGTGGCGGTCAGTGCGCGCGAATTCTGTTCGAGCCAGAACTGCACGGCCTTCAGCTCATCGATGCGCTTTTCCAGCTCTTCCACGCTCAGCGTTGGCGCCACCCAGCTGGACAGGCTGGGCATCTGCGGCGCGCCGCCCGTTGCGCCCTTGGCGAGGTTCTGAAGAAAGTCGAAGCCCGGCACGAACCTGCCGAAACCGAAGGGAGATGTGTCGCTCATGGCCGTTCCTTTGCAATGCGCTGCATGGCGCCGGTGGGGGATGGGACAGCTTAACGCGATTGCCCCGCGGGGCCAACGCCGCGGCCTTGTGCATGCGTCGCCATCTCATCCGGCCCGCACCGCTTTCTGCATGCGCCTCGCGCCCTCGAAACCCAGCATCCATGCCGCCTGGCGGGCGCAATAGGCGTGCGGCCCGCGCCTGCCGATGCAAACCCCCTAGAATCCGGCGACCAGCATGCTGGAATGTTCACCACTTTTTCCGAGAAATACCAACACCATGGCAACTGCAAAGAAAACCACCGCACCGGCCAAGAAGGCCGCTCCCGCCGCCAAGAAGGCTGCAGCACCTGTCGCCAAGAAGGCCGCCGCACCCGCCAAGAAAGCCGCACCCGTGAAGGCAGCGCCTGTGAAGAAGGCTGCTGCGCCGAAGGCCAAGGCCCCGGTCGCCGCCAAGGCAGCACCTGCAGCGCTCAAGCCGCTGAAGGAAGTGTTCACGAAGACTTCGCTGATCGCCCATCTGGCGCAGCAAGCCGGTGTGGAACCCAAGGCCGCCAAGGCCGTGCTGACCGCACTGGAATCGGCCATCCTGGCTTCGGTGCACAAGAAGGGTTCCGGCGAATTCACGCTGCCCGGCCTGATGAAGATCGGCCTGCAGCAAGTGCCCGCCAAGAAGAAGCGCTTCGGCAAGGACCCGTTCACGGGTGCCGAGCGCTGGTTCCCCGCCAAGCCCGCATCGGTCAAGATCAAGACCCGCGCGCTGAAGAAGCTCAAGGACGCTACGGTCTAAACAGGCTTTGGCAGCTTCGGCGGCAGTGCCCAGCGCACCGCCACCAGCCCCTGAAAACCGGCACCCGCGTGCCGGTTTTTTTATGCCCGCGCTCGGTGCATTCAACCGTTGGCTGCGCGCAGTCAGGGCTCCAGATACCACTGCGCCAGGCGCTTGCGCTCGCTGGGGCCCACGCCCAGGCGGTGCTCCAGATAGCGCTGCACGCCGCCGTGGTCGGTGTCCACGGCCTGCAGCGCGGCTTCGAGAAAATCTTCCTGCACGCGCCACAGCACGTTCAGCACGGCTTCCGGCGCGCCGCCGGTCAACTGGGCGGGCCTGCGGTACAGCCCGTTGGTGAGCAGGTAGTCCTGCATCACCACCTCGCGCGGCACGCCCAGCGCCATCAGGATGAGGGCTGCCGCAAAGCCCGTGCGGTCCTTGCCTGCGGTGCAGTGAAAGACCAGGGGCGTGTCGTTGTCCAGCAGGTATTCGAACAGCGTGGCGAACTCGCGCGTGTTGTGGGCCACGAACGCGCGGTAGGTGTCGCGCATCAGCTCCATCGCGATCTCGGGCGTGAGCACGTGGCCGGAGACTGCCATCTCCTTGGCGCGCTGTACCACCGTGGGCTCGATGGAGAGCGCGTGGTAGGCCACATCGGGCAGCACGTAGGCCAACGTGGCGCGCTCGTGTTCGCCGCGAAAGTCCACGGCGCGCGCCAGGCCCAGCGCTGCCAGCGCCTGCGCATCTTCGGGCGTGAGCGCGGCGAGGTGATCGGACCGGAACAAGCGCCGCCACCGCACGGGCCGGCCGGCTTCGCCCACGTAGCCGCCGAGGTCGCGGAAGTTGGTGGCCCCGCGCAGATTCAGCGAACGGGTGTAGGGCTCTGGAGGGTGGGAATCGGAGTCGCTCATGCACCCCACTTTATGCGAAAGGCCTGGCGCCAGATCAGCAGCCGGGGCCCGCCCGAAGGCGCTGTCCGTGCTTTACCGGGTGACCAGAGTGCATGCATCACCCTATACTGCCCCTGAGAAGTCAACGCCGCCGGGCGCAGCGCGCAGGCCGTTGGGCTGACGCTGGACAATCACGCTGCCCAGCCCGTCCATGGCGCTGGGCCACAACGGCGGCATTTTTCTGACGCACGAGCGACGCCTGAAGCGGGCTGTGCACGCAGGCGACCACGACAAGAACAACAAGGGCCGATGCTTGCCCTACAGTGAAAAGCAGGCAATCCTTCTCAGGAGGTGCGCCACGGTCGGTCGAAGGTAGCGAACAACGAGCAAGACCAGAGGGAGGGAGCACGGCCCCGGTCTTCCATTCAACCAGGTTCAGGGGCACGTCCATCCATGAAGAAGACGCTGGAAAACGCTTCCACCAGAAAGCTGCTGATGCTGCTGGTTCCAGCGCTGATCATCGTCCAGGTGGTGGCCTTCGTTTTCCTGCATTTCGCCAACCGCAACATCGCCCTGGAGAGCGTCGACTCGGCGCTGGAAGGCGGCGCGCAGACGTTTCTGTACACCGCGGCGACCCGCAAGGACAACCGGCAGCAGACCTCGCTGCTGGTGACCAAGGACTACGGGCTGCAGCACACCATCTCCAACGGCAACCGCGCCACCATCGAGTCGGCGCTTGCCAGCCAGTTGGCCAGGACCGGGGCCGAACTGATCGTGCTGACGGATCTCGATCACAAGATCGTCGCCCGTGCTTCGGCGACGCAACTCTTGAACGAGCGCGACGAAGACCTGGACGCCACGCTGGAAGCCCTGGCAACCGAGATCAGCGAGACAGGGCGCAGCGTCGGCCCCCTGGCGGCCGGCGAACACACGCCTGTGCTCTACAACTGGGTGAAGTCCACGATCAGCGCGCCCACGCCGATCATGAACATCTTCCTGGGCTACCGCATCAATACGACGGCGGTGGAGCAGTTCACCAAGATGACGCAGCTCAAGATGGCGTTTCTGTCGCAGGAAAGCGAAGGCGATTTCGTCATCCACACCTCCACGCTGCCCGGCATCGTGCTCAACAAGAGCATTCAGGAACAAACGAATTCGTCCGAAAACTTTTCCGCGGAGGGCACGGACGGCGCGCAGTACCGCGCCAAGGTCATCAACCTGGGCGGCCTACGGGGCTCCAATGTCATCGCCGTGGTGGCCAAGCCGTTCGCGCCGGTTTTCTCTCCGTTCCTGCGGCTGGAGGGCCTGTTCGCCGCCAGCATTCTGTTCAGCTCGTTCATCTCCATCCTGGCCGCGAACCACATTACCAACCGTGTGGTCATCCCGCTGGAAGACGTGGCGCACCGCGATGCGCTGACCCACCTGGCCAACCGCCGCCTGTTCGAGATCAACCTGCAAAACGCCGAGCAGAACCAGCAGGTGCTCAACACCGGCTACGCCATCCTGCTGATGGACCTGGACAAGTTCAAGGCCATCAACGACAACTACGGCCACGAAGCGGGAGACGCCGTGCTGAAGGAAGTGGCGCTGCGCACCCGCAAGCACGTGCGCTCGTCGGACACGCTGGCACGCCTGGGCGGCGACGAATTCGCCATCCTGATGCGCTCGCAAGACCTGCAGCGCGTGCAAGAGGCGGCTACCGCCATCGTCACTGACATCCGCCAGCCCATCCAGGTGCGGCCCGACCAGTGGGTGAGCGTGGGTGCCAGCATCGGCATCGCCCGCTCGCCCGAGAACTCGACCCTCTCGGCCCAGGTGCTGCACTGCGCCGATCTCGCCATGTATGCGGCCAAGCAGCAGGCCTGCGGCTTCCAGGTGTACGAAGACCCGCCCGCTGCTTGAGCGGGACATACGGCTGCGCAGCGGCCCGCTGGCGCACTGGCATCCTCAAAGCATCGGTGTGCCCCCGGTCACCGCGTAGCGCGCACCGCTGACATAGCTTGCCTCATCGCTGGCCAGAAACACGAACACGGCCGCCACTTCTTTCGGTTGGCCAGGGCGCTGCATCGCCACCTGGCTGCCGAAATTCTTCACTTGGTCGGGCGGCATGGTGGCGGGAATGAGCGGTGTCCAGATCGGCCCCGGCGCCACCGAATTCACGCGGATGCCCTTCGGTGCCAGCATCTGCGCCAGGGCGCCCGTGAAGTTGGCAATGGCCGCCTTGGTGGCCGAATAGGCGAGCAGCTTGGGCTTGGGCGTATCGGAATTGACGGAGGTCGTGTTGAGGATGGACGAGCCCGGCTTCATGTGCGGCACTGCCGCCTTGCACAAATGGAACATCGCGGTGATGTTGATCTGGAAGGTGCGGTCCCACTCCTCGTCCGGCGTTTCTTCGAGGGAATCGCGCGTCATCTGGAACGCGGCATTGTTGACCAGCAGGTCGATCTTGCCGAACGCATCGACCGCACGCTGAACGATCGCGCGGCAGTGGGCCGGGTCGGCAATGTCGCCGGGCACGCATTCGCAGCGCCGACCGGCCTGCTCGACCCAGCGCGCGGTTTCGCGGGCGTCCTGCTCTTCTTCCTGCAGATAGCTGATCAGCACGTCCGCCCCTTCGCGAGCAAACGCAATGGCCACGGCGCGCCCGATGCCGCTGTCACCGCCCGTGATGATCGCCGCCTTGCCCGCCAGCCTGTCATGTCCCTGATAGCTCTGCTCGCCATGGTCGGGCTTCGGCTCCATCTCGGCTTCGGTGCCTGGCGGGGTCTGCTGCTGTTCGGGCTGGGTCATGGTCGTGTCCTTTGAAACGGTGGGAGGCGTGCCGGCCGGCTTGGCTGGCTGCTGCGGGCGCGGCAAACGACGTTCCCAGACACCGCCGGGCCCATGACGGCGCGGGCTGTGCGCGATGCGCCGGTCGGAGCCTTGACGGGGACGAACGCGTGCAGCGGAGATACTGGGCAGCCCCGCATTGATGAACACGCCACCGTTCCGCGCATGACGCCCTTCACCCCTGGCTCGAATTCGGACCCTCGCCCCGTGCGCACCTTCGTCATCGTGCTCGGCGATCAGCTGGACCTGGATGCGGCTGCATTCGATGGCTTCGACCCCAGCCAGGACAGCGTCTGGATGGCCGAGGTGACAGAAGAATCCACGCACGTCTGGTCCTCCAAACAGCGCATCGCGCTGTTTCTGGCGGCGATGCGGCACTTTGCGCAGGCCCTCCGCGCCAACGGCTGGGGCCTGCACTACACGCGCCTGGACGACCCACCCGTCGGTTGCGGCACGCTGGCCGAGGCACTGAAGCTCGCCCTTCGCACGCTCTCGCCCAGCCGACTCGTCATGACCGCCCCCGGCGATTGGCGTGTCTGGAAAGCGCTGTCGGCCGTGGCCGCCGAAGCCGGCCTGGCGCTCGACGTGCGGCCCGAACGCCACTTCTACACCACCGTCAAAGAGTTCGCGGCCCATCAACGAAGCCTGCAAGGCAAGGCGCTTCGGCTGGAAACCTTCTACCGCGTGCTTCGCCGCCGCCACAACATCCTCATGGACGGGGACGCGCCCGAGGGCGGCCAGTGGAACTACGACAAGGCCAATCGCCAGACCTTCGGCCGCGCAGGGTCGGGCATGGTCCCAGAACGAAGCCGCTTCGAGCCAGACGGGACGACGCGCCAAGTGCTGCAATGGGTTCAGGAAAAGTTTGCAGACCATCCTGGCGATCTGGCCAGCTTTGCCTGGCCCGTGACACGGCAGGACGCGCTGCAGGCCCTGGCCGACTTCATCGAACACCGACTGCCCGTGTTCGGCCCGTACCAGGACGCGATGTGGCCCGGCGAGCCGTGGCTGTACCACTCGCAACTGTCGGCCGCGCTGAACCTGAAACTGCTGAACCCGCGCGAAGTCGTGGCAGCGACCGAGGCCGCCTATCGGTCCGGCCGCGTGCCGCTGGCCAGCGCGGAAGGCTTCATTCGGCAGATCCTGGGCTGGCGCGAATATGTGCGCGGCATCTACTGGACGCAGATGCCCTCGTACCTGGAGCGCAATGCCATGGGCGCCTCGGTCGAATTGCCCGCGTGGTACTGGACTGGAGACAAAGGATTGCTGGAGATCGGGCTCGTACCCGGTCGGACTGACCTACACAGCCACTCGACATCCGGCACCTAGTGAAAAGCGCATGACCTTTGTGCGGCTGACAGACGATCTAGCCAAGGTCAGCGCCAAGCAGTTCGTTGACCAGCGCCAGGATCTGCGGGGCCAGTTTGTGTTCCTCAGCAGCCGACGAAACCGCAGGATCGTGGTCTCGTCGGACACTGCGGTGTCCCAGTTCAGGCCTGCGAATTCGCGGAACAGCGGCACGTCGTGCAACGCTTCTTCCATAGCCGGATCGCTCAGCGTGAACCATTGCTGCATGAAGTGGATTCGCAACATCGTCTCAACTGCAAACGGCGGGCGGCCGCGTTTTCCTCCCGGCGCGTACGGGGTGATCAACGCAACGAGCGCCGCCCACGGCACCACGCGCTCCATCTCCGCCAGGAACTCGCGCTTGCGCGTGCGCTTGGTCGTCAGGTTCAGGCCCAGGTCCGCTTGCTTCATGTCTTCGATTTTCTCAGCGTGTTAGTTCCACCAGCACATCGAAAGCTGATTTGTGCAGACCTTCCCTAGTCCGTCCTGAACAATTCCGTTCTCAGCAGCAGAGAGGTCGGCGGTCAGCGGGTGCAGCGACCAGGGCTGCGATGACCGGCTGCATCGACAGCCCGAATCGGGCGCAATAAAACCGCAGCGCGGCCAGGATCAGGCGCAGGTTGTGCCCGGCCCCGCACATCACCGCATGCAGCGCATCGCCCAGCGCACCCTTGAGCGGATTGCGGCCAAGCCTGCCGTCCATCTTCATGTGCCCGATAGCCGGTTCGATGGCGCTGCGCCTTTTGATCATGGCCTTGAGCATTCGGGTGATGCCACGCTTTTGGCCTGACATCAGGATGCGCACGCCCTC
>NZ_FMZC01000045.1 GCF_900102625.1 Paracidovorax valerianellae | reverse complement strand
GCGAAGGCGCTGCAACGGGCGCAGGCGCACATGCCCCAGGAGCTGGCGCAGCTCATGGCGGGCAGCGTGGGCCGGTTGCAGGCCGAGAGACAAGCGCAGGCGAAAACCAACCCGCTAACCATCCGGCACTACCTGTGCGACCACCTGGGCACACCGATCGGGCTGGTGGATGGCAACGGGGAGAAAGCAGGGCAAGTGACCTGGGCGGCCAGCTATGGGGCCTGGGGGGAGGTGCAGGAAGAATACAACCCGCAACGGATCGAGCAGAGCATTCGCTTCCAGGGGCAGCAGCTCGATGCCGAGACGGGGTTGCATTACAACCGGTTCCGGTACTACGACCCGACCATTGGGCAGTACGTCACTCAGGACCCCATTGGGCTTAATGGCGGGGTTAACAAATCCAGTTATCCAATCAATCCGATGAATTGGGTAGATCCTTTGGGACTTGCTGAGGAAGGAGGCGGCTTGTTGTCGAAAATCTATGGCTGGTGGGGTAAGGGCAGTACAGCCAAAGATGCTGCGGACGCCGCAAAGTTAGTGGCAGATAATAAAAAAATGGAAAAAGAGTTAAGAAAACTCGAAGATGATTTGGCTGTGTGCATTTTGAAATCTCCTACCTGTCCAACGACGGAAATGCAAAAAACTGAAGAAAGGATAAACGAAATTAAAAAGAAAATGCTGAAAAATACTGGAGAAATCACAAAAATAATGATGGAAACTCCAGGCACTTCGACGGGTGGTCCCATGCATACACCGGGAATACGACCATGAAAAATCAGAAAAAAATCAAAATATTTATTTCGTTGCTATTATCCTTTATCGGAGCGGTTTGGTTTTTAAAAAAAATAAATACATCCGAACTGGAAAATTTAATACCAAAAGAGAGATGTGTTAAGTCCGCCTACAGTGATGACAGTGAAAATCATAGAATCTCTATAAATTGCAAAGACTATGATGGAAATGTACATACGGTAATGTTGAGAAAATTTTATAAAAAAGAAGAATTGGAAAAATTAGCTTCCGTTTTTAAAAACGGTGTTGAGGTGAACGGTTTTTTGTGTACTGAACTTAACAGTTTGCATACTTGTTTTTCAAGGAAACAAGAAATAATGATCACTTCAACTGTTGAGGAATCCGTTGTGTTCTTTGCTCTGCAATTCGGAAAATAAGCAATGCGTTAACGAATTGATCCAACAACGAGGTACACAGCACCGGCTGACTTAACCTACTGCTGATACTACGGCGCAGTAAGTTGTGACGCGGTGCAACTGCTGATGGACCTGGGCGGAGAGCCGGGGAGACCCCGCAGTCCTCCAACAGCACAACTTTGCGGCCATGCCAAGGGCGCAGCGGGAGATGGTGCAGGCAGCGCTGCAAAGCGTGCTGGAGCCGGCCACGGGGGCGAAGGCGCTGCAACGGGCGCAGGCGCACATGCCCCAGGAGCTGGCGCGACTCATGGCGGGCAGCGTGGGCCGGTTGCAGGCCGAGAGACAAGCGCAGGCGAAAACCAACCCGCTGACCATCCGGCATTACCTGTGCGATCACCTGGGCACACCGATCGGGCTGGTGGATGGCAACGG
>NZ_FMZC01000051.1 GCF_900102625.1 Paracidovorax valerianellae | reverse complement strand
CAGACACTCCAGACAACTTGCATCGCCCTTCCCTCCTGCCAAGCCCGCTAGTATAGACCACAAACCCCTGCAACGTAGGAATTCGATGACAGAAAAATCATTGGCCTCTTACAACGTTCATTTCGTGCTCCAACGCGTCCATAAATAGAGCGGCGACATCACAGCCAGTCTGGTCGTAGATCTCTTGGAAGCAGGTAGGGCTGGTGACATTGATCTCAGTGACGCAGTCTCCAATCACGTCGACGCCAGCCAGCAGAAGCCCCCGACTTTGAAGAATGGCGCCCAGCGCGGTAGCGATCTCCACATCACGTTGGGTCAATGCCTTAGCGACCCCTTTGCCCCCAGCCGCAAGATTGCCGCGGACTTCGGTTCCCTGGGGGATCCGTGCCAAGCAATAGGGAACCGGCTTACCGCCAATGATGAGGACGCGTTTGTCCCCTTCCACAATCTCGGGAAGGAATTTCTGCACCATCACACTTTGCGAGCCTTCTTTATTGAGGGTCTCGATGATGCTTCCCAGATTGAGGCCATCTTCCTTGACGCGGAAAATCCCCATGCCGCCCATGCCGTCGAGCGGCTTCAGGATGATGTCCAGGTGCTCTGCATGGAAACGGCGAATGTCTTCCGCGTCTCTGGTGACCAGCGTAGGGCCGATGAACTCCGGAAACTCCATGATCGCCAGCTTCTCTGGATGGTCGCGCAAGGCCCTGGGCTTGTTGAACACCCGGGCGCCCTCCCGCTCAGCCTGCTCCAGCAGGTGCGTTGCGTAGAAGTATTCGCTGTCGAAAGGAGGGTCCTTGCGCATCAGCACGCAGCCGAACTCAGCCAGCGCGACTTCACGATTCCCCTGGGAGGTAAACCAAGCATCCGGTTGACCAGTCAGCAGGATGTCTTGCACTCGGGCCATCACTCGGCCACCGCGCCGCCAAGCGATCTGTGAAGGTTGGCACACCGAAATCGCATGGCCTCGCCGCTGCGCCTCTCGCATCATGGCGAACGTGGTGTCCTTATAGATCTTGAAGTGTTCGAGCGGATCGGCGATGAAAAGGATGTTCATGGTCTGCAGAAGAAAGGGATCGGCTGTACGCCCGGTGCGCGCTTGCGGCCGTACTGTTGCACAAATAGTATGTGGCTGCCGGTAAGCCCGCTCATAGGCTGGACTGAATCCAGCCTTGGCCACTGCCCATTTCAAGACCACCCAAAAAGTGCTAGGTAGGCTAAAAGTGCCAGGTGCAAAGGCTGCCGACCCGCCCAGACCCTAATGCTATTTATTTATTTAATAGCATCTGCCGTAATGAATACGGCGGCAGAGCACTAAAAAGTCCGTCCTGAACAATTCCGTTCTCAGCAGCAGAGAGGTCGGCGGTCAG
>NZ_FMZC01000014.1 GCF_900102625.1 Paracidovorax valerianellae | reverse complement strand
GAAGGCGCTGCAACGGGCGCAGGCGCACATGCCCCAGGAGCTGGCGCAGCTCATGGCGGGCAGCGTGGGTCGCTTGCAGGCTGAGAGACAAGCGCAGGCGAAAACCAACCCGCTGACCATCCGCTCGGCACTACCTGTGCGATCAGCTGGGCACGCCGATCGGGCGGGTGGATGGCAACGGAGAAAGCGTGGCAACTCATCTGGGCGGCCAGCTATAGGGCCTGGGAAAAGATGCAGGACGAATACAACCCCCGCCGATCACATCAGTGGCGGCTGGCGGGCACTCCCCAACAGACTACCCGCGCAGTTCCCGCCGCAAGATCTTGCCCACGTTCGTCTTGGGCAGCGCATCGCGGAACTCGATGTGCCGGGGCCGTTTGTAGCCGGTGAGGTGCTCGTGGCAATACCGCTCCACGTCTTCCTCCGACAGGGCCGGGTCGCTCTTCACCACGAACACCTTGATGGCCTCGCCCTGTTTTTCGTCGGGCACGCCGATGGCCGCGCATTCCAGCACGCCAGGGCACATCGAAATCACCTGCTCCAGTTCGTTGGGGAACACGTTGAAGCCGCTCACCAAAATCATGTCCTTCTTGCGGTCGATGATGCGGGTGTAGCCGGCCTCGTCCATGACGCCGATGTCGCCCGTGCGCATGAATCCGTCCGCCGTGAAGGCCTTGGCGTTTTCTTCGGGCTGCTGGTAGTAGCCCGTCATCACGTTGGGGCCGCGGATGCAGATCTCGCCCGACTGGCCGACGGCGAGGCTTTCGCCGGCGTCGTCCTTGATGGCGATGTCGATGCCCGGCAGCGGCAGGCCGATGGTGCCGGTGAACTGGGTGTTGTTCACCGGGTTGTTGGTGCCGATGGCGCAGGTCTCGCTCATGCCCCAGCCTTCGATCATGGTGCTGCCGGTCACTTTCTGCCACTGGCGCGCCGTGCCTTCGGACGCGGCCATGCCGCCGGCCTGCGACACGCACAGCTGCGAAAAGTCGAGCGCGGTGAACTGCGGGTTGTGCAGCAAGGCGTTGAATAACGTGTTCACGGCCGGCAGCATGTGGAAGGGGCGCTTTTTCAGCACGGCGACGAACTTCGGAATGTCGCGCGGGTTGGGGATCAGCGTGAGGTGCGAGCCCTGGCGAATCGCCAGCAGGCACAGCGTGAGCGCGAAGATGTGATACAGCGGCAGCGCGGCGATGCTGTTGGCCTTGCGCACGTCGCCCACCTTGGACAGCGCCGGGGTGAACCAGGCCTCGGCCTGCAGCGTGGCCGCCACGATGTTGCGGTGCGTGAGCGCAGCGCCTTTCGACAGCCCGGTGGTGCCGCCCGTGTATTGCAGGAAGGCGGTGGAATCCAGCGTGGCATGGCTGGGAGCCAGCGTGCGCCGCTCTCCCAGGGCCAGGGCCTTATTGAACGGCACCACCTGGCGGCCGTTGGTGAGCGGGATCTCGTAGGCCGGCACCATCTTGGCCAGATGGCGCACGGCGAAGGTGATCCAGCGCCCGAACGCCGCACCCAGCAGATCGCCCATGCTGGCGACGCACACGTGCCGCACGCCGGTGCGGTCGATCACCTCGGACAGCGTGTGCGCGAAGTTCTCCAGGATCACGATGGCGGTGGCGCCCGAATCCTTGAGCTGGTGCTCGAGCTCGCGCGCCGTGTATAGCGGGTTCACGTTCACGCAGGTGTAGCCGGCGCGCAGCACGCCCGCCATGGTCACGCCGAACTGCGGCACGTTGGGCAGCATGATGGCCACGCGGGCGCCGGGCTCCAGCCCCTGGCCCTGCAGCCACGCGCCCATCTGGGCAGACAGGCGGTCGAGCTCGCCGTAGGTCATCCAGCGGTCCATGCACACCGAGAACGGGTGGTCGGCATGCTTGCGAAACGATTCCTCCAGCAGGTGCGGCAGCGAGCGGTATTGCTCGGGCTCCACGCTGTGTGGCACCCCGGGGGGATAGTTTTTCAGCCAGATCCGTTCCATGCGCTCGTCCTTTCCGTGCTGGGGGCAATGTGGGCACGATTGTGGAAGCGCCCTGCGCCCTGTCCAGGGGGCTTGTCCTAGGCCCGTCCCGCAAGTGACATGATGCGCACTGCATTTTTTCCGAGGAGGTGCCTGTCTTGACCAATGCGCGATGGCAACGCTGGATGGTGGTGTGCAACCTGCTGCTGGCTGGGGGCTGGCTGGTGTGGCAATGGCCCGCTTCGCCCGTGCGGGCGCTCTTGGGGCTGGCGGCGGCGATGCTGCTGCTGCGCCTTTTCATGGGGCTGCAGTTCGTTGCGATGGCGCGGGTGAACGGGCGCGCCGGCCATGCTGGCGGGCTGCCCGCGCCATCGCTGGCGCAACTGGTGCGGGCCTGGTCGGCCGAGGCGCGTTGGGCGAGCGTGGTGTTCGGCTGGTGGCAACCGTTTCGCCACCGTGCCATTCCCGACTGGCTGCCGCCCGCTTCAGTGGACGGGCCTTCCCCGGCGCGCGGGGTGGTGCTGGTGCATGGCTTCCTCTGCAACCGGGGATTCTGGACGCCCTGGATGAAGGTGCTGCGCAGCCGGGGCCACCCGTTCGTGGCGGTGACGATGGAGCCCGCTTTCGGCAGCATCGATGACTATGTGGACACGCTGGACGAGGCCGTGCGCCGCGTCACGGCCGCCACGGGCCGGCCGCCGGTCGTGGTCGGCCACAGCATGGGCGGCCTGGCTGTGCGGGCGTGGCTGCGGGCCCGCCAGGCCGATGCGCGCGTGCACCGCGTGATCACGCTGGGCTCTCCGCACCATGGGGCCTGGGCCGCGCGCTACAGCCGGTCCATCAACGGCCGGCAGATGGTGCCGCAGGGCGAGTGGCTGCGGCAACTGGCGCAGGATGAGCCGCCCGGCCGCCGGGCTTTGTTCACCTGCTTTTATTCCAACTGCGACAACGCGGTCTACCCGACCGCCACCGCCACGCTCGACGGGGCGGACAACCGCTTCGTGGAAGGCCTGGCGCATGTGCAGATGGCTTTCCATCCGCCGGTGGTGGGGGCCTGTCTGGACATCATCGCGGCGCCTTGAAAAGGAGGTCCCGCGGCCCTTGCGGGGACAGCCATTCACAGCGTTGCGATGGTGCTGAAAGTGCCCAAGCCTGGGGTGCGAGGCTTGAATGCGTTTCAGCCACGGCGGCGGAGAGGCGGCGGTGCCGCTGCATCCTTCGCTTCGGCTTCGGCTTCGGCCTTATCGGCAGCTTCGGCGTCCGCCGTCGCATCGGCCGGCGTTTCCGGCGGCAGGGTCTGCGGCGCGAAACGTCCCAGCGTGTGGTTCAAGAAGGCCTGCAGCGATTGGCCGGTGGTCACCAGCGATTGGCCGGTGCCGGCCAGCTCTTCGCGCATTTCCGGTGACAGCCGTGCCTTGGTGTCCACCATCTTTCCCAGTGCGCCCGCCAGCGCATGCAGGGCCGGCGCCGTCTGCGTGGCCAGCCGCTGCACCTTGGCCAGCACTTCCTTGGCCTGAACGGCAGTGGTGATCTGCACGGTGTTGGCGCTCTCCAGGCCGATGGCCACCGCGGCGTGGGCCACGTTCTGGAACGCCGCCGAGGCAGCCTGCAGCTTGGCCGGCAGCACCGAGTACCGGGTTTCCATGGGCGCCTGTGACGAGGCTGCGCTACCGCTCGTGCTGCTGCTGTTGCTCTGGTTGAAGGAAGGCCTCTGCGGAAGCACTGAAGGGCGGGGCGCTTGCGGGCGCGGGACCGCGCCTTGCAGGCCGGGGCGCGGCTGCGGCGGCAGCACCGACGCCCTGGGTGGTCTTTGCGCGGCGGCTTCCGGCCGGGAGGGGTCTTGCGATGCTGGCACCGGCGGCAGTACCGAGCCGCCGAACTGCCCTGGCACAACCGGCGCGTAGGGCGACTGGAAGGCATTCATCGCCGAGTGACGCTGGTAGGCCTGGGGCGGCAGGAAGCTTTGCTGCAGTGGCGACTGGTATTGCGGCGGCAGCTTCGAATGGCGCTGATAGGTGGTGGGCGGCGCAGTGCCGGGCCGCTGGGGCGACTGAAACTGCGGCGGCAACAGGGAATGCCGCACCACGTTGAGCGATGTGCGCGGCGCCATCGACGGGGCGGCGGACAGGCGCCGCGCCAGTTCGGGCAGCGTCTGCTCGGTGGAAGGGGGCTGGCGCCTGCGCCGTACGGGCGTGACGGGTGTCATCAGCCCCGGCGTGGCGTCGACGACGATGCCCGCTGCGGGGCGCAGCGGTGCCTGAATGCCTGAAATGCGCGCCATGAATGGATTCCTCAACGAAATCCGCCGCCAATGTGCCTCGCGCTGGGCGCCAGCTTGACCTTGCGGCGGATGACGGGCCCATCATCCGCACACGCCCGAACCGGTAAGCGCTGGGCGCGAAGCCGTGCCGCCGCGTGCGAAGCGGCGGCCGGCTGGGGCCTGTCAGGCGGGAACGGCCTCGCGCTCGTCGGCCGCGAACTCGGGCTGGCCCTTGACGCGCTCGTAGATCGGGGCGAAGTCGGCCGCCGTCATGTCGAACAGCTGCTGAAAGCTATCGATGACGAAGTAGGTCTGCTGGTAGGTGTCGATCTTGTAGCGGGTGCGCATGGTGCGCTCCAGCTGCAGGGGAATGCGCTGCGGCTCGGGGCTGCGCACCGAATGGGCCAGTTCGCCCGAAGAACTGAGAATGCCCGCGCCGTAAGCACGCAGGCCATCGTCCTGGCGGATGAGTCCGAACTCGATCGTGTACCAGTACAGGCGCGACAGCAGTTCGCAGGCGCCCAGGTCGTGGGCCTTCAACCCGCCCTGGCCGTAGCGCTGCACGTAGTCGGCGAACACCGGGTTGAACAGCAGCGGCACATGCCCGAACAGGTCGTGAAAAATGTCGGGCTCGACGATGTAGTCGAACTCCTGCGGCGTGCGGATCCAGTCGGTCACCGGAAATTTGCGATTGGCCAGCAGGGTGAAAAAGGGCACCTCGGGGATCAGCCCCGGCACGCCCACCAGTTCCCAGCCGGTGGCTTTGTACAGGCGCTCGTTCACTTCCTCGAAGCGCGGGATGCGGTCGCTGGCGCCGAGCGAGGGCAGGGCGGCGATGAACGCATCGCTTGCCAGTCCCGGCAGCAGGGCCGACTGGCGTTCGTACAGGCGCCGGTACGTGTCGTGGTCGGCCGCGGTGTAGGCCGAGTAGTCCTGCGCGCAGGTGTAGTCGGCGTTGGCGCGGGCGTAATCGCCACGGGGAGGGCGGTCGGATTGACCGTAGACGACGGGGGGCTGTCCCATATGCTTGGCTCCTTGGTTGTTATCCATGCCGCAGCCCGGGCCGTCATGCCCCCGACCGCGGCTAATCCATCTTGATCTTTGCGGCCTTGATCAGAAAACCGTACTTGCTGTGCTCCGAGCGCACGAACTGGCCGAAGCTTTCGAGCGTCACGTCCTCGGGCTCCAGGCCCATCTTCTTGAAGCGCTCCACGCTGGCCGGCGACTTCATGCCCGCGGTGAACGCCATGGCGTAGCGGCGGGCGTCGGCGTCGGGCAGGGCGGCGGGCGCGAACAGGCCGAACCACGTCACCACGTTGAAACCCTGCACTTCGTCGTTGATGCTGCGCACGTCGGGCAGATCGTCGTCCCGGCCCAGCGAGGTCACGCCCAGCGCCTTCAGCTTGCCGGCCTTGATGAGCGGCAGCGACGAGGCCAGGTTGTCGAACACCAGGCTCACCTCTTGCGCCTGCAATGCCTTGAGCGCCGGGGCCGAGCCCTGGAACGGCACGTGCGACATGCGCGTGTTGGTCAGCGACTTGAACATCTCGGCCGCGATGTGGCCGATGCTGCCGTTGCCGCCCGAGCCGTACTTGAGCTGGTCCGGGTGCTTCTTGAGGTACTGCACCAGTTCCGTCGTGCTGTTGATGCCCAAGGTCTTGGCCTGCTCGGCGCTCATCACGAGCACGTTGGGCGTGCGCGCCACGAGGGCGATCGGCTTGAAGTCCTTGATCGGGTCGTACGGAAAGCTCTTGTACAGCCAGGGGTTCACCGCGTGCGTGGCCACTGCGCCCATCACCAGCAGATTGCCGCCGGCCGGCGCCTTGGCCACCAGGTCGGCGCCGACGTTGCCGCCCGCGCCGGGCTTGTTCTCCACGACCACGTTGCCCAGCGCCGCCTTGGCGCCTTCGGCCACGATGTGGGCCGATGCATCGACGGGCCCGCCCGCAGGGTAGGGCACGACGATCTTCAAGGGAGCGGACGGGGTTTGGGCCTGCGCGGCCATCCCTGCCGCAACCAGCAATACGCCCGCTATGCAGGCTTTCGCACTCAGTGACTTCACGGTATCTCCTCCGGATCTAAGACGTGCCGCAGTATAGAGAGACGTCGTTGCGAAGGAGCATCCGGTTACAAGCCTTTCACTCGGATTTCAAAACACCGCGGCGCATCTGGTCGAGTTCGATGCTTTCGAACAGCGCCTTGAAGTTGCCGTTGCCGAAACCGTCGTCGCCCTTGCGCTGGATGAACTCGAAAAAGATCGGGCCCAGCTGGTTCTCGCTGAAAATCTGCAGCAGCAGCGCGTCCTTCTTGCCGTCCACGAGGATCTTGCGCTTGTGCAGTTCGGCCAGCGGTTCGCCGTGGCCGGGAATGCGCTTGTCCACCAGTTCGTAATAGGTGTCGATGGTGTCCAGCAGGCGCACGCCCGCGCCGCGCAGGGCGTCCACCGTGGCGTACAGGTCGTTCGAGCCCATCGCGATGTGCTGGATGCCTTCGCCGTTGTACATGTCCAGGTACTCCTGGATCTGGCCGGCTTTTTCCTTGCCTTCTTCGTTGATCGGGATGCGGATCTTTCCGCAGGGGCTGGTCATGGCCTTGCTCTTGACACCGGTGACCTGGCCTTCGATGTCGAAGTACCGGATCTCGCGGAAGCCGAACAGGCGCTCGTAGAACTCGGCCCATTCGTTCATGCGGCCCCGGTGCACGTTGTGCGTCAGGTGGTCGATGTAGGTCAGGCCATGGCCGTGGGGGTTCAGCGCCTCTTCGGCCGACACTCCGGGCAGCGGCTCGAAGTCCACATCGAAGAAGCCGATGTTGCCGATGTCGCCGGGCTGCGCGCCGCCCTTGCCGCGCCACCGGTCCACCAGATAGATCAGGCTGTCGCCGATGCCCTTGATGGCGGGAATGTTCAGCTCGCCGGGGCCTGCCGTGCCGGCATAGCCCCAGGCGCCCAGGCCGAGAGCGCGCTCATAGGCGGCCTTGGCGTCGTGCACACGGAAAGCGATGGCGCAGACGCTCGGGCCGTGCATGCGCGCAAAACGCTGCGCGAAGCTGTCGGGCTCGGCGTTGATGATGAAATTGATCTCGCCCTGGCGGTACAGGGTGACGTTCTTGTGGCGGTGGCGCGCGACGGGCTTGAAGCCCATGCCTTCGAACACCTTGCCCATGGCCTGCGGGTCGGGTGCGGCGTATTCGATGAATTCGAAACCGTCGGTGCCCATGGGGTTCTCCCAGGCGGCGGTGTCTTGCGTGGCTTGCTGAGGCAAGGCTGCGTTCATGGCGTCTCCGTTCGTGGATGGATGTCTGCCATCCACTTTAGGCCGTAGAGACTCAGCATTCAGGCGAATTCATGACCTCGATCAATGCGTTTTGCAGGAAAACTGCGTGCGGCGCGCGAACGCCGCCGCAAGGGTGGCTCTGTCCGGGCGGCTTGGTCACTGCACAGCGCTGGTCGGCTGCGCTCGCAGGGCCAGCGCCGCATTCAGGCGAAGCTGCTCTTGCGGGGTGAAGATCTCGTCCCGCAACTGGGCCAGCCGGGTCTCAGTCGCCGCCGAGCCGACCGCCGCCTGGTATTGGCCGAGCCGCAACTGCCACTGCTGCTCCTGCGCGTCGAGCTGGGCCAGCCGCTGGGCCGCCTCTGCGCCGTACTGCGCGCTGCGGGCGGTGAAGCGGGTCGATGCGTTGGTGCCCTGGGCATCGAAGGCGGCGCTCTGCTGGGCCACGCCGGCGTGCGCCACCGCAGCCGCCCGCTGTGCCTGCAGCGCGGGGCCGAGCGCGCCTTCGGCCTGCTGCAATGCGCCCTGCTTCTGTTCGGCCGTGAGCGAAGGGCTACGCTCGATCTCCAGCCGCGCCAGCAGGTACTGGTCCATCTCGGCGTCGGCCGCGAACAGGGCCTGGAACTCGTCCGGCTCGAAATAGGCCCTGCGCACCGTCTGCCGTGCAGCCAGCGCCTGGCGCAGGGCCTGAGGATCGCGCAGGTCGGCGGGTGCCTGCAACCGTCCGAGCGCCACCCGGTAGTCCACGTAGCGGTGCGCAAGGGCCAGGGCCCGGGTGGCGACCTGCGGCGGAAAGAACTGGCTGACCAGCCCTTCCAGCCGCTGCTTGAGACGCTGCGGCTCCGGCGCCTCGCCCGCTGCGAGCAACAGGGCCTCCAGCGTGTCGCGCAGGCCTGGGGTCAGCAACGGGTCGTCGCTGGCAGTCGCCATGGGTGGGGCGGGAATGTCCCAGACGGCGGGGGCAGTCGGGCTTCGGGCGACCGGGCCTGATGCGATGCCGGGCGCGTGCACGCCCGGGCGGCGCCCAGCGCCTGCGTCCGTTGTCGGGTCAGGACCGCCGCCGGTCCACCAGAGCAGCGCCGCAGCGGTGGCCAGGCCGCCCGCCGCCAGCGCTGCGCGCCCGGCGCGTTTCACAAGCCCGCTCTCTTGAGGCGATTGGCCTGGTCCACATACAGCGTGACCGGGTCCACCGACAACCAGTCGCGCAGGCCCAGCAGCTGGTTCACTTCGTCCAGGTGGTTCTGCCGGTAGTCGCCCAGGTGTTTTCCGAGGCGTGCCGAGCAGGCGGACACCAGGCCGTCGTTGGGTTCGTTGAACACCAGCCCGGTCGTCGCCAGGAGCGCGTCGCTGGCGTCCAGCACATTGGTCACCGTGCGGACACCGGTCCAGGAGTAGTAGCGCACGCCGTTGACCAGATCGGCCCCGTCGCCGCATCCGCTGGTGGGAATGCCCGCGCCGAACCGCTGGTTGAACCGGGCGGAGCCTGCGGTGGTGAGCGAATCCAGCGCCGCCGTCGGCATTTGCGGCAGGCCGCTGCCGCCCGACGACAGGTTGATGAGCGCCACCAGCGCCGAAGCCGCCTGGCTCGCCACCGCCTCGCTCACGCTGCCCTTGGGGGCCACGCCCCGCACCACATCCGCCACGCGCGAGCCGCGGTTGACGCCCCCGACCGAGGTGACCGACGCCACCGATTGCGGCGCCACGCCCGCCACGTACCGCGCCGTGGGGCCGCCGTGCAAATGGCCGATCAGGTTCACCTTCTCGGCCCCGGTGAGCGCCAGGATGTTCTTGACCTGCGCCAGCAACTGTTCGCCCCGCACCTCGGTGCTGTTGGCGGCCGACACCTGCGCCACGAACACCCTGGCACCGTCGTGCTGCAGCGCTTGCGGAATGCGGTAGAAGTAATCCACCCCCAGCGCGGAGTCGAACCCGAACAGGCCGTGCACCAGGACGATGGGGTAGCGGGTCTGCGCTGGGCCGGACTGGGCGCTGGCCCCCTGAAGTCCCTGCAAGGCAAAGGCCGCCAGAACGAAAGCGAGGCCGCGCAGCAGGCGGCTGAAGGCAACGTGCATGGTTTGTCTCCGGTGGTGTGAAAACACTCTTATAAAAAAGAACGACCGTTCTTTTTCTGTAGATTCTGCGACGTTCCGCCGTGCTCCACATCGGGACATACGTGCAGTGTTACGCGGTGAATCGGCCCTCGCGGGCGCGCTCAGCCTCCGTAGAATCCTGCGGCATGACCGCTGACCACGCACTCGACAAGCTCGACCGCGCCATATTGCGCTGTTTACAAGTGAACGGGCGCGAAACCTATGACGAAATCGGCGAGCGGGTGGGCTTGTCGCCCAGCGCCGTGCTGCGCCGCGCCAAGCGCCTGGAAGACAGCGGCGTGATCGACCGCTACGTGGCGCTGGTCCGGCCCGAATCGGTGGGGCTGGGGCTCACCGCGTATCTGAACGTGCGGCTGGAAAAGCACACCGAAAGCCACAAGCGCAACCCCATGGACCTGTTCCGCGCCAGCGTGCAAACTTGGCCCGAAGTGGTTGAGTGCGCCGCGCTCACGGGTGAGATGGACTATCTGCTGCGCGTGGTGGTGGCCGACATGGCGCACTACAGCCGCTTCATCATGGATACGCTGCTCAAACACCCCAGCGTGCAGGACTGCAAGACCAGCTTCGTGCTGGACCGGGTGAAGGCGACCACGGCCGTGCCTGTGTAGCGTGCAAACGGGGCAACAACCGAGGTGTGGCGCAAAGATGCTATTAAATTCATAGCGCCTTGCGCAGATGGAACATGCGCTGGAGGCCTCCAGGGCTTGTATCGCCCTGCTGGCCTTGCTGCATTGCAACAAATTGTTGGCTGAATCTAGGGGAAAACCCTAAAATCGGCCCACCATGAACCCCACCCAAGACTGGCTCCGCGCGCCCACCCCTGCAGGCAGCCCGCTGCTGCCCAGCGGAGCGCCCCGTCCCCCGCGCCGGCCGGGAGGCTCGCCAGTCATGGTGCCGATCCGCTCGCTCGGCCCCGGCCACCGCGAACGCATCGCCGCCCACCTGCTGCGGCTGGAGCCGGCGGACCGCTACCTGCGCTTCGGCTACGCGGCCAGCGACGAACAGGTGCAGCGCTACGTGGAACAACTGGATTTCGTGCGCGACGAGATCTTCGGCATCTACAACCGCCGGCTGGAACTCATCGCCGTGGCGCACCTGGCCTATGCCGATTCGCCCGAACACAAAAGCTGCGCCGAATTCGGCGTGTCCGTGCTGGGCCAGGCGCGGGGCCGCGGCTTCGGCGCCCGGCTGTTCGAGCGCGCCGTGATGCATGCGCGCAATCAGGGCGTGAGCATGGTGTTCATCCATGCGCTGAGCGAGAACACCGCGATGCTCAAGATCGCCCGCGACGCAGGCGCCACCGTACGCCGCGATGGCTCCGAATCGGAGGCGTACCTGCAGTTGCCGCGTGCGGGCCTGGATACGCGCATGGCGCAGATGGTGGTGCACCAGTTCGCCGAGATGGATTACCGCTTCAAGAAGCAGGCCCGGCAGTTCTGGGGCTTCCTCTCCGGGCTGCAGGAAGTGCGGCGCGGCGTGCGCGAAGGGCGCCACCAGTCGGCCGAATGACCGCGCCGGGGGCGCCGCGGCACGGTGGCGGCATGGCTTCCGCTATCCTTGGGGCCTGATCAACCACCGCACGTCCTGCCTTCCAAGACCGTGTCCGACCCCCATTCCGCGCGCCCGTCCGACCGAGAGGACAAGCGCACGTTCCTGCAGCGGCTCGTCGAATTCATCCATCCCGGCCCGGATTCGACCGACGAGCTGATCGCCACCCTGGCGGAAGCCGAAGACAACCAGATCATCAACGCCGACGCCCGCGTCATGCTCGAGCGCGTGCTGCGCATGGCCGAGATGACGGCCAGCGACGTGATGGTGGCGGCCCCGCGCATGGACCTGATCGACATCGAGGCGCCGTTCGACGCCCTGCTGCACCAGGTGATCGACACCGCGCACTCGCGGTTTCCGGTCTACCACGGCGAGCGCGAGAACATCATCGGCATCCTGATGGCCAAGGACCTGCTCAAGCTGCAGCGGGCGCCCGAGCTGAACATCCGCGCGCTGCTGCGCCCGGCCGCCTTCGTGCCGGAGAGCAAGGGCCTGAACGACCTGCTGCGCGAATTCCGCGTGAACCGCATCCACATGGCGGTGGTGATCGACGAGTTCGGCCGCGTGGCCGGGCTGGTCACCATCGAGGACGTGCTGGAACAGATCGTCGGCGAGATCGAGGACGAGTTCGACATTCCCGAGGACGAGGGCGACATCTTCGGCCTGGCCGACCGCACCTACCGCGTGAGCGGCGACACCCCGGTCGAGCGCGTGGCCGAAGCGTTCGGCGCGGTGCTGGAGGGTTCCGACCGCCAGGAGGCCTTCGACACCATCGGCGGGCTCATCACCCACGAGATGGGCCGTGCGCCCAAGCGCGGCGAGACGCTCGATCTCGGCGGGCTGCGGTTCGTGGTGCTGCACACCAAGGGCGGCGCGGTGCGCTGGTTCAAGGTGTCGCCGGTGCCCGCCGAAGACGCCTCGCGGGCGTCGGAGTGATGCGCGCCGCCGGTGTGCGCCGGGGCCCGGTCGGGCCCGCGGTGCTGGCAGTGGGCGCCGCGCTGCTGGCGGGGCTGGCGCAGGCGGCGTCCATCGCCTGGCCCTGGGGCGGCGAGCCGGTCTGGTGGCTGCAACTCCTGTCGCTGGGCGTCTTCGCGCGCCTGCTGGTGGCCAGCCGCAGCGCGCGGCAGGGCGCGCTGCTGGGCTGGGCGTTCGCCACCGCCTGGCTGACGGGCACCTTCTGGTGGCTTTTCATTTCCATGCACACCTACGGCGGACTGGCCGCGCCGCTGGCCGCGCTGGCGGTGGTGGGGCTGGCGGCGTTTCTCGGCAGTTACTACGCGGTGGCTTCAGGGTGTTTTAGGGCTCTGGCGCAATCAAGACGCTGGCAGGTTGCTATTATTTTCGGAGCATTCTGGCTGCTGGCCGAACTGGCGCGCGGCCAATGGTGGACCGGTTTCCCATGGGGCGCTGGCGGCTACGCGCACGTCGAGGGCCCGTTGGCCGTGCTGGCCCGGTCGGTCGGGGTGTACGGCATCGGCTTCATCGCCGCCACGCTGGCCATGCTGGTGGCCCAGGCGCGGCGCAGCGATCTGCGCAGCCTGCGGGCCTGGGTGGTGCTGGGGCTGGCCGTGGCCGCGTGGGCCGGGCTGGCCGCCCAGCGCCACTGCGCCGTCGAGCTGTGCCACACCCCCATGCGGCGCCCGGCGCCGCTGTCGATCGCGCTGCTGCAGGGCAACATTCCCCAGGACGAGAAATTCCAGGCCGGCAGCGGCGTGCCGACCGCCCTGCGCTGGTATGCCGAGCAGTTGCGCAGCGCCCAGGCCTCCCTGGTGGTGGCGCCCGAGACGGCCATTCCGCTGCTGCCACAGCAACTGATCCCCGGCTACCTCGATTCGATCACCGCGCGCTACACGCAGGCGCCGAAGGCGGCCGACGGCGGCGCGGGCGGTTCCGGTGCCAGCGCCGGCGCAGGGGCCCCAAAACCCCAGGCGGCGCTGCTTGGAATTCCGCTGGGCGACATGGCGCTGGGCTACACCAATTCGGCGATGGGCTTCGCGCCGGGACAGGCGCAGCCCTACCAGTACGACAAGCACCACTTGGTGCCTTTCGGCGAGTTCATCCCGCCGTTCTTCCGCTGGTTCACGGAAATGATGAACATCCCGCTGGGCGACTTCAACCGCGGCGCGGTGGGGCAGGCGCCGTTCGTGTGGGTGGGCGAGCGCATCGCGCCCAACATCTGCTACGAGGATCTGTTCGGCGAAGAACTGGGCGCGCGCTTTACCGACCCGTCCCAGGCGCCCACGATCTTCGTGAACCTGAGCAACATCGGATGGTTCGGCGATTCGGTGGCCATCGACCAGCATCTGTCCATCAGCCGCATGCGGTCGCTGGAGTTCGAGCGGCCGATGGTGCGCGCTACCAACACCGGGGCCACGGCCATCATCGACCACCGCGGCGTGGTCACCCAGCGCCTGCCGTCGCACGTGCGCGGCGTGCTGGTGGGCGACGTGCTGGGGCGCAGCGGCGATGTCACGCCCTACGCCTGGTGGGTGTCGCGCTGGGGCCTGTGGCCGCTGTGGGCGTTCGGCGCCCTGGTGGCCGGCCTGGCGTGGCTGCGGTCGCGCCGCGCGCTCAAGCCGCGGGGCTGAGGGTTCGCGAAGGGCCGCTGCCAACGCCGCGTTCGTTGCGGCCGGCGACGCCCTTCGCCGCGTTCAAAGCGCCACCGCCTCGAACGGCGCCCGCGTCATCGTCTGGATGAGCAGGCCCGACAGCAGGGCCAGCATGCTCGCCGCGTGGCGGTCCGGAGGCCGGTTGGCCGCATGGTAGGCATGCAGCGCGATGGGCGGCAGGTCGCGCAGCGGCACCGCGGTGATGGCCGAAGGGTCGAGGTTGCGCGCGGTCAGAAAGTCGATCACCGTCCACCCCATGCCACGCTTGACCAGCGCCAGCGCCAGTTGCGAGGTCTGCATCTGGATACCCAGCTCGGTGTGCACGCCCAGGCGCTGCGCCAGTTCGGCCATGGGCTGGCGCATCGGGTCGTCGCCCAGCAGTTGGATCATGGGCGTGTTGGCCAGAAAGGTGATCGGGTCCGACCGGTTCACCCGCACCGCCCGCAGCCAGATGTCCCGCGACACCGCGATGTAGAGCGGCCCGCTCACCAGAATGCTGCTTTGCAGTTGCGGATGCGGGTGGTCGTAAAAACCCAGTGCGAAGTCGACCGACCGGGTCAGTAGCGCCTGCGCCATCTGGTCCTGGTGCAGCGTGCGCACCTCCACGCGCACGCGGGGTGACTGGCGGGTGTGATGCTCCAGCACCGCGGGCAGGAATTCGTGCGTGACGGCCGGAATCGCCGCCAGCCGCACCAGCCCGCCTTCGGGTTGGCGCAGGTTGTGCGCGGTGCGGCGCAACTCGTCCAGCTGGCTGTGGATCTGGCTGGAGGCGGTGAACAGCGCCTGGGCCTCGGGCGTGGGCACCAGCGCCCCGCGCGCCCGGCTGAACAGCGCGTAGCCCAGCTGCAGCTCCGCATGCGCGATGGTCTTGCTCACGGCCGACGGGGTGATGTTGATCAACCGGGCAGCCGCGCTCATGTTGCCGGTCTGCATGACGGCCTGAAAGACTTCGAGTTGGCGGAGATTCATCGAGAGGGGGAGGGAAAACGAGGATATGACCGGAAGTCACACCCTGGGGGCGATTATTCCCCACTGCCCGCAGTGGCGCTTCCTACCATACGGCACCCGCGGAAAGATACCGCGGGCACAAGAAGTTCATTGATAACGGATTACGGAGACTCACATGCTTTCCCCCTTGAAACTGAAGCGCCTGCTGGCCGGCGCCGCCTTCGCAGCCTGGTCCGTCGTGGCCTCGGCGCAGCCCGCTGCGCAGCCTGCCGCCAAGCCCAACGTCGTGGTCCTGGCCACGGGCGGCACGATCGCCGGTGCGGGCGCCTCGGCGACCAACAGCGCTTCCTACGCCGCCGCCAAGGTGCCGGTCGACAAGCTCATCGCGGGCCTGCCCGAACTGGCGAACGTGGCCAACGTGAAGGGCGAGCAGGTCTTCCAGATCGCCTCGGAAAGCTTCACCAATGAGCAACTGCTCAAGCTGGGCAAGCGCGTGTCGGCCCTGGCCAAGCAGGCCGACGTGGACGGCATCGTCATCACGCACGGCACCGACACGCTGGAGGAAACGGCGTACTTCCTGAACCTGGTGGTCCGCACCGACAAGCCCATCGTGGTCGTGGGCTCCATGCGCCCCGGCACATCGCTGTCGGCCGACGGCGCGCTGAACCTGCTGAGCGCCGTCTCGGTGGCGGCCAGCAAGGACTCCGCCGGCAAGGGCGTCCTGGTGACCATGAGCGACGAAATCCAGAGCGGCCGCGACGTGGTCAAGGGCGTCAACATCAAGACGCAGGCGTTCCGCAGCCAGTGGGGCCCGCTGGGCATGGTGGTGGAAGGCACGAACTACTGGTTCCGCGCCCCCGTCAAGCGCCACACCGCGCAGTCGGAGTTCAACATCGACGAAATCGAGACGCTGGCACCCGTGGAAATCGTCTACGGCTACGGCAACGTGCCCCGCGCCACGGTGGACGCCGTGGGCCGCACGGGCATCAAGGCGCTGATCCATGCCGGCACGGGCAACGGCTCGGTGGCCGACCGGGTGGTGCCTGCACTGCAGGAACTGCGCGGCCAGGGCGTGCAGATCATCCGTTCGTCGCGCATTTCCGACGGTTTCGTGCTGCGCAACGCCGAACAGCCCGACGACAAGTACGACTGGGTAGTCGCCCATGACCTGAACCCGCAAAAGGCCCGCATCCTGGCAGCCGTGGCCCTCACCAAGCCCCAGACCAGCAAGGATCTGCAGCGCATTTTCTGGCAGTACTGATCCCCCGGCCGCACCCCCGTGCGGCCTGGGCTGACGCCCTCAAGCGCGGTCCGCTTTCACGGAATTAGGGAATCACCCTTGGCCCTGTGTCACAGTCGGCCCGCCGTGTGCCTTGATAATGGATGCCCCGCCATCGGAAACCCCCCGATGGCGCGCAATCAAAATCCGGCGGGCGCACCGCCGATCTGGAGCACGACTGACAATGGCTGATTCCTTTTCCTATGAACAACTGATCGCCTCTGGCGAAGGCAAGCTGTTCACCCCTGACAGCGGACGACTGCCGCTGCCGCCCATGCTGATGTTTGACCGCATCACGCACATCGACAGCGATGGTGGGGCACACGGGCTGGGGAAAATCCGGGCCGAACTCGACGTGCGCCCCGACCTCTGGTTTTTCGACTGCCACTTCCAGGGCGATCCGGTCATGCCGGGCTGCCTGGGGCTCGACGCCATGTGGCAGCTCATCGGCTTTTACCTCACCTGGCTGCAACTGCCGGGCCGGGGCCGCGCCCTGGGCGCGGGCGAAGTCAAGTTCACCGGCGAAGTCGGCCCGAACGTGAAGCTGGTCACCTACGAAATCGACATCAAGCGCGTGATCAAGCGCAAGCTGGTCATGGCCATCGGCGATGCTCGCCTCCTGGCCGACGGCCAGGAAATCTACGCGGCCAACGACCTGCGCGTGGGCCTCTTCAAGCGTGAAGACGGGAAGGACGGATCGCCCGCAGCGGGAGCCACGGCATGACCATGAAGAAGCGCGTCGTCATCACGGGTGCGGGCATCGTCTCGTGCATCGGCAATGACCAGCAGGCAGTGACCACGTCGCTGCGTGAGAGCAAATCCGGCATCCGCGCGATGCCCGAGTTCGCCGAAATGGGCCTGCGCAGCCAGGTGGCCGGCGCTCCCCAGATCGATCTGGACGCCCTCATCGACCGCAAGCAGCGCCGTTTCATGGGCGATGCGGCGGCCTATGCCTACCTGTCGCTCAAGGACGCCATCGCCCAGTCGGGCCTGGCGCCCGCGCAGGTGTCGCACCCGCGCACCGGGCTGATCATGGGTTCGGGCGGCGGCTCGCCGGCCAACCAGATCGAAGCGGCGGACACGCTGCGCTCCAAGGGCATCCGCCGCGTGGGGCCCTACCAGGTCACGCGCTGCATGGGCTCGACCGTGTCGGCCAACCTGTCCACGGCGTTCGCCATCAAGGGCATCAATTTCTCCATCACCTCGGCCTGCAGTACGTCCGCGCACTGCGTGGGCGTGGCGGCCCAGCAGATCGCTTTCGGTCTGCAGGACGTCATGTTCGCGGGCGGCGGTGAAGAGCTCTCCTGGGGCCTGGCCACGCTGTTCGACGGCATGGGCGCCATGTCGGCCAAGTTCAACGACACGCCCGAGTCGGCCTCGCGCCCCTACGACGCGGACCGCGACGGCTTCGTGATCGCCGGCGGCGGCGGTGCGCTGGTGCTGGAAAGCCTGGAGCATGCCCAGGCCCGCGGCGCCACCATCCTGGGTGAAATCGTCGGCTTCGGACTGTCGTCCGACGGCGAGGACATGGTCGCCCCCTCGGGCGACGGCGCCATCGCCTGCATGCGCCAAGCCATCGCGGAAGCCGGCGGCGGCACCATCGATTACGTGAACACGCACGGCACCTCCACCCCGGTGGGCGACCTGCCCGAGCTCCGCGCGCTGCGCGAAGTGTTCGGCGACGCGGTGCCACCGTTCTCGTCCACCAAGTCGCTCACCGGCCACTCGCAGGGCGCGACGGGCGTGCAGGAAGCCATCTACTGCCTGTACATGCTGCAGGGCGGGTTCATCGCGGGCTCGGCCCACATCGAGAACCTGGACCCGGCCGCCGAGGGCATGCCCATCGTGCGCACCTCTCGCGATGCCGAACTGACCACCGTGCTGTCCAACAGCTTCGGCTTCGGCGGCACCAACGCCAGCCTGGTGCTGCGCCGCTGGTCCGAGTGATCGACGCGCGATGCGCTCCCAAGAGCGCCATCGCATCAAAAATGATAGCTGCCAGCGCTTGTCCAATAAGCGCTGGCAGCTATTTTTATTAAAAGGCACTGCGGTGGCGCTGGGCCGAAACGGCGCGGCCCTCGGCCCGTGGGCAGCGGCTTCGCACCGCCCTTGGCCGGCATGCCGGGCATGGCTCGTAAAATCGAACGTTTTGCGCGCCCCTGCGTGCAAACCCCCTCTACCAACCGCATGGCCCCGCCATGCCAGACACACGCATGTTGACCTTCCAGCAAATCATCCTGAAGCTGCAGTCGTACTGGGCTGAACAGGGCTGCGCACTGCTCCAGCCCTACGACATGGAAGTGGGCGCCGGCACCTCGCACACCGCCACCTTCCTGCGGGCGCTGGGGCCCGAGCCCTGGAAGGCCGCCTACGTGCAGCCCAGCCGCCGCCCCAAGGATGGTCGCTACGGCGAGAACCCCAACCGCCTGCAGCACTACTACCAGTTCCAGGTCGTCTTGAAGCCGGCGCCGGCCAACATTCTGGAGCTGTACCTGGGATCGCTCGAAGCGCTGGGGTTCGACCTGAAGAAAAACGACATCCGCTTCGTGGAAGACGACTGGGAGAACCCCACGCTCGGCGCCTGGGGCCTGGGCTGGGAGGTGTGGCTGAACGGCATGGAAGTGACGCAGTTCACGTACTTCCAGCAGGTCGGCGGCATCGACTGCAAGCCCGCCACCGGCGAGATCACCTACGGCCTGGAGCGTCTGGCCATGTACCTGCAGGGCGTGGACAACGTTTACAACCTGACCTGGACCGATGGCCTGAGCTACGGCGACGTCTACAAGCAGAACGAGGTGGAGCAGTCCACCTACAACTTTGAGCATTCCGACGCCGACTTTCTCTTCACCGCTTTTAACGCGCATGAAAAGCAGGCCCAGCACCTGATGGAGCAGCAGCTCGCCCTGCCGGCCTACGAGCAGGTGCTCAAGGCCGCGCACAGCTTCAACCTGCTGGATGCGCGCGGCGCCATCAGCGTGACCGAGCGCGCGGCGTACATCGGCCGCATCCGCAACCTGGCCCGTGCCGTGGCCAAGAGCTACCTGGACAGCCGCGCACGGCTGGGCTTTCCGATGGCGCCCAAGGAATGGGCCGCCGAGGTGCTGGCCGACCTGGCCAAGGCCGAGCAGCAACAACAGCAGAAGAAGGCGGCCTGAGGCACGCACGCGCAGCAGGAACACAGACCACCATGACCCATCCGAATCTTCTCGTTGAACTGTTCGTCGAAGAACTGCCCCCGAAGGCCCTGCAAAAGCTGGGCGACGCCTTTGCCGGCGTGCTGTTCGAGCAGCTCCAGGCCCAGGGCCTGGCCGCGCCGGGCGCCCGCCTGACGGCCTATGCCTCGCCGCGCCGCCTGGCCGCGCACATCACCGAAGTCGCGCCGCAGGCCGCCGACAAGGCCGTGTCGCAAAAGCTCATGCCTGTCGCCGTGGGGCTGGATGCCGCCGGCAACGCCACGCCCGCACTGCTGAAGAAACTGGCCGCGCTGGGGGCCGACGCCTCCGCCGTGGCCACGCTGCGCCGCGTGCCGGACGGCAAGGCCGAAGTGCTGTTCCACGACAGCACCGTGCGCGGCGCCACGCTGTCCGAAGGCCTGCAAAAGGCCCTGCACGAATCCATCGCCAAGCTGCCCATCCCGAAGGTGATGCGCTACCAACTGGCCTCCGGCTGCGAGCAGCCCGGCTGGACCAGCGTGAGCTTCGTGCGCCCCGCGCACGGCCTGGTGGCCCTGCACGGCACCGAGGTGCTGCTGTCGGTGAAGGCCCTGGGCCTGACCGCGGGCAACATCACGCACGGCCACCGCTTCGAAGCCGCGGTGGACCCGGTCGTCGTCACCAGCGCCGACAGCTACGCGCAGCAACTGGCCGAGCAGGGCGCCGTGATCGCCAGCTTCGCCGAACGCCGTGCCGAGATCGTGCGCCAGTTGCAGGCGGCAGCCGCGCGTGTGGGCGGCGGTGTGCGCCCGATCGAAGACGATGCGCTACTCGACGAAGTGACCGCGCTGGTCGAGCGTCCCAACGTGCTGATCTGCGAGTTCGAGAAGGAGTTTCTCGGCGTGCCGCAGGAGTGCCTGATTCTCACGATGAAGGCCAACCAGAAGTATTTCCCGCTGCTGCAGGCCGATGGCCGGCTCTCGCACCAGTTTTTGGTGGTGAGCAACATCACGCCGGCCGACGCCAGCGCGGTGGTGCAGGGCAATGAGCGCGTGGTGCGCCCCCGCTTGGCCGATGCCAAGTTCTTCTTCGACCAGGACCGCAAGAAGACGCTGCTGTCGCGCGTCGAAGGCCTGTCCAAGGTGGTCTATCACAACAAGCTGGGCACGCAGGGCGAGCGCGTGGAGCGCGTGCGCGCCATCGCCAAAGCCATTGCGGAGCAACTGTTCGCCGGCATCGGCGAGCACAACACCGACCTGGATTCGGCCGAGGGCGAGATCGCCCGCGACTACCTGCTGTCGTGCGTGGACACGGCCGCGCTGCTGTCCAAGGCCGATCTGGTCACCGACATGGTGGGCGAATTCCCCGAGCTGCAGGGCGTCATGGGCGGCTACTACGCCGCCAACGACGGCCTGGCGCATGAGGTGGCCCATGCCATCGAAGACCACTACAAGCCCCGCTTCGCGGGCGACGACCTGCCGCGCGAGAACGTCGGCGTCATCGTGGCCATGGCCGACAAGCTGGAAACGCTGGTCGGCATGTTCGGCATCGGCAACCTGCCCACCGGCGACCGCGACCCGTTCGCGCTGCGCCGCCACGCGCTGGGCGTGATCCGCATGCTGGTCGAGCGCGAACTGCCGCTGGACCTGGAAACCCTCGTGCGCAGCGCAGTGCCAGCCTTCGGCAGCAAGATCGAAGACGCCTCCGTGCCCCTGGCCGACTTCATGTACGACCGCCTCGCCGGCAGCCTGCGCGAGCAAGGCTACAGCGCACAAGAGGTCGATGCCGTCATCGCCCTGCGCCCGCAGCGCCTGTCGCTGGTTCAAAAGCAATTGGCCGCCGTGCGAGCCTTTGCCGCGCTGCCTGAAAGCCCGGCCCTGGCCGCCGCCAACAAGCGCGTGGGCAACATCCTCAAGAAGGCCGAAGTGGCCGGCCCCGTGGACCCGCACGTCAACCCCGGCCTGCTGCACGAAGAGGCGGAGAAGAACCTGTACGCCGCACTGCAGCGCTTCGTGCCCGAGGCCGATGCGCAGTTCGACGCGGGCGACTACACCGGCAGCCTGCAGACGCTGGCCGTGCTGCGTGCGCCCGTGGACGCGTTCTTCGACGACGTGATGGTCAACGCCGAAGCGCTGGACCTGCGCCTGAACCGCCAGGGCCTGCTCAAGCGCCTGCACCAGGCCATGAACCGCGTGGCCGACCTGTCGCGCCTGGCGGCCTGAGGTCGGCCGGTGGCTCTGGTAGGCTGGCGCAGACTTCCAACAGGCGCTCCCTCCCCATGAAAATCGCCATCCTCGACCGCGACGGCACGCTCAACCCCCTGGGCGAGAGCTTCATCGCCTCGCCCGAAGAGTGGACCCCGCTGCCCGGCGCGCTGGAGGCCGTGGCGCGGCTCAACCATGCCGGCTGGCACGTGGTCGTCGCCACCAACCAGCCCGGGCTGGGGCGTGGATTGTTCGACGTGCTGGCGCTCAATGCCATCCATGCCAAGCTGCACCGGCAACTGGCCGCGGTGGGCGGGCGCATCGACGCGGTGTTTTACTGCCCGCACGCGCCCGACGACCAGTGCGCCTGCCGCAAGCCGGCGCCGGGGCTGATGGAACAGATCCGCGACCGCTACGGCATGGAAGGCGACGAAGTGCTGGTGGCCGGCAATTGCATCGAGCACCTGCAGGCCGGCGCCGCCATCGGTGCGCGCCTGCACCTCGTGTGCACGGGCCAGCCGGTGCCGGTGGCCCCTGGCGAAGCACTGCCTGCGCCGTGGCCCGAAGGCACGCAGGTGCATGCCAGCCTGGCGGACTTCGCCGACCATGTGGCCGGGCAGTCCGCCACCGCCGCCGCGGCACCGGGCTTGAACCTTGCCGTCTGATGCTATTGAATGAATAGCTGCCAGCGCACGTCCACGTAGCGCTGGAGCCCGAAAACACTCTTTTCCCCGATTGCCATGGCCCTGATCCGTTCCATTCTCCATCTGCTCTGGATGGGCGTCACCGTGGTGCCCTACACGCTGCTCATCCTGCTGGTGCGCCTGTTCGGCGCCAACAGCCGCACGCGCTACCGCATCGCGCGCGCCTGGCTCAAGCTCAGCACCGACGCGGCGCGCGTCATCATGGGCATCCGCACGCGCATCACGGGCATGGAGCACCTGCCCACCGATCCCGGGCAGGGCGTGGTGCTGCTGGTCAAGCACCAGTCCACCTACGAGACCTTCCTGATGCCGGCGATCATGCCGCGCCCCCTGGCCTACGTGTTCAAGAAAGAGCTGCTGTACGTGCCGTTCTTCGGCTGGTCCATCGGCAGCCTGGACATGATCCACATCGACCGCGGCCAGCGCGCCCGCGCCTTCGTGAAGGTGCTGCAGCAGGGCCGCGCGCTGCTGTCCAAAGGCACGTGGGTAATCATGTTTCCCGAAGGCACGCGCGTAGAGCGTGGGCGCAAGGGCCAATACAAGAGCGGCGGCACGCGCCTGGCCATCGAGGCCGGCGTGCCGGTGGTGCCCATCGCCGTCACCTCGGCCAAGGTGTGGCCGCGCAAGGCCTTCATCAAGCGGCCGGGCACCGTGGACGTGTCCATCGGCCGCCCCATCCCGACCGAAGGCCGCAAGCCCGACGAGTTGATGCGCGAGGTCGAGGCCTGGATCGAAAACGAAATGCAGCGCCTCGACCCCGAGGCGTATCCGACGAGGCGGTGATGCAGCGGCTGGTGCAGCTGGCGCTCGATCTCTTCGGCGGCCCGGCCCCGGCCGATCCGCCGCAGCCTGCGCCTGAGCCTCGGCAGAGCGGTTCCAAGCAAAAACAGGCGGGTACCGGCGATTTCATTGCCGGAGATGCTATTAAATCAGTAGCAAAAGACGGTCAAAAGCGCGGACCGGTCGTGGCGCCGCCAGCACCCGCCAAGCCCGCGGCTTCTCCCTCCGCATCGCCATCGCCACCGGCTCCCGCCGCCCCTTTGGGCACGCTGCTGTCACCTGCGATCTTTCGCCACCCCCGCGCCAGCCGCGAAGTGCTGCTGGGCGATGCCCTGGTGGCTTATGCGCTGCAGCGCGCCCGGCGGCGAACCATCGGCTTCACGGTGGGGGCGGATGGGCTCTCGGTGCGCGCGCCGGGCTGGGTGACGCTGGCGGCGGTGGACGCGGCGCTGCAGGAAAAGTCCGCGTGGATTCTGCGCAAGCTCGGCGAAGCCCAGGCCCGCCAGCAGCGCGTGGAAGGCTCGCGCATCGCCTGGGGCGACGGTGCCGTGCTGCCCTACCTGGGCGAGCCGCTCACGGTGGTGCTGGACCCGACGCACGGCTTTCGCGGCACGGGCGGCGCGCTGGTCGAAGGGCCGGAGGGCCAGCGCCAGTTGCACATCGGCCTGGCGCACACCGCCTCGCCCGCCCAGGTGCGGGATGCCGTGCAGGCCTGGCTCATGCGCGATGCCCGCCAGCGCTTCATCGCGCGGCTCGACCATTTCGCGCCGCTCCTGGGCGTGCGCTGGAAAAGCCTGCGCCTGTCCAGTGCCCAGACCCGCTGGGGCAGCGCCCGCGCGGACGGTTCCATCCGCTTGAACTGGCGGCTGCTGCACTACCGCCCGGCCATCATCGATTACGTGGTGGCCCATGAGCTGTCGCACCTGCGTGTGATGGACCACAGCCCCCGCTTTTGGGACACCGTGCGCACCGTCGTGCCCGACTACGCCGACCTGCGCGGGCGCCTGCGCGACGAGCCCGCGCCGCCCTGGGATTGACGCCGCGGCAAGCCCCTGACGGCAGTGCTTGAAAACCCGTACGGCCCCACTGCGGGTGCTGACAAAATGCCGCGCATGACTTCCAACGCTTCTTCCTCTTCCTCCGCTTCCTCCTCGGTTCCGGAGGGTCCGCAGCCGGCCGAAGGCTATGCGGGCGACGTGTCGCCAGAGCTGGCTTGGCAATGGGTGCAGTCGGGCCAGGCCGTGCTGGTGGATGTGCGCACCGACGCCGAGCGCGACTGGGTCGGCTTCGTGCCCGGCGCCGTCGCCGTGCCCTGGAAGCACTGGCCTGGCATGGTGCCCAACCTGCAGTACGACGCTGCGATCCTCGCCGCCGTGCCCCCGGGCCGCCAGGCCGTGCTGCTGTGCCGCAGCGGCGTGCGCTCGGTGGCGGCCGCGCGGCGGGCCACGGAGCTGGGGCTCAAGGCGTACAACATCCTGGAAGGCTTCGAAGGCGACGCCGACGAGAACGGCCACCGCAACCTGAAGGGCGGCTGGCGCCTGCGCGGCCTGCCTTGGCGCCAGGGCTGAGCGCCTGGGCTGGCCACTGACGGGCACCCATCTGTCAACATGCCGCCATGAAAAACGGGCCCTTGCGGGCCCGTTCGGGAAGGCGATTGATGGCGCCGAGGGTCAGAGCGCGGGAATGCGCAGCTTCTGGCCGGGGTAGATCTTGTCGGGGTGCGTCAGCATGGGCTGGTTGGCTTCGAAGATCTTGGGGTACTTGTTGGCGTCGCCGTAGAACTTCTTGGCAATGGCCGAGAGGGTGTCGCCGCGCACCACGTCGTGGTACTGGGCTTCGGGCTCAGGGTTGGTGACGGTCATCTGGTTGTCGACGCTGGTCACGCTGGCGACGTTGCCGCAGCACAGGGTGACCTTTTCCTTGGCGGCCTGCGTGGGCGCTTCGCCCTTCACGGTGACCTTGCCCTCGGGGCCGGCGAACGCCACCTGGACGTTGCCCACGCCGAGGTTCTGCGACGCGATGTAGGTCTCGATGGCCTTGCCCGCCTTGGCGTTCAGTTCGTCCTGCGTCGGCGCTGCGGTGGTGGCTGCCTGGGCATCCTTGCCGCCGAACAGTTTTTCACCGGCTTCCTTGATGAAGCTGAAAAGTCCCATGTGCTGGCTCCTTGAATGGTCTGTGGATCGGACCGGCCACTGTAGTCCCTCCAACGGCAGAGCGCCTGTCGGACAGCCGCCCGAAGGGCTTTGCGCGCGGCCCATCGCTCTGGCCGGCGCCCCGTATGCGCCGGGCTGGCGCCCTGCCGCGCAGGTGTCTCCTGCAAGAAAGTGCGGTTTGTAAAACTCGTGATAATCCCGCATGACTTTTCTGGCCATCGACGTCGGCAACACGCGCTTGAAATGGGCGATGTACGACGCTCCCCAGCCGGGCGCCGCTGTGCTCGCCCACGGCGCTGAATTTCTGGACAACATCGAACGGCTGGCGGAAAGCTCGTGGGCCGGGCTGCCCGTGCCCGAGCGCATGCTGGGCTGCGTGGTCGCCGGCGATGCCGTGCGCCGCCGCGTGATGGAGCAGATGGAACTGTGGGACGTGCTGCCGCTGTGGGTGGTGTCGTCCGCGCAGGAAGCGGGGCTGGTCAACGGCTACGACCATCCCACCCGGCTGGGCTCGGACCGCTGGGTGGCCATGATCGGCGCCCGCCACCGGCTTCTCGAACAAGGCCCGGCACGCCCGCTGATCGTGGTGATGGTCGGCACCGCCGTGACGGTCGAGGCCATCGATGCGGAGGGCCGATTCCTGGGCGGGCTGATCCTGCCCGGCCACGGGATCATGCTGCGGGCCCTGGAAACCGGCACCGCGGGCCTGCATGTGCCCACGGGCGAAGTGCGGCTCTTTCCCACCAACACGAGCGATGCGCTCACGAGCGGAGGCACCTATGCCATCGCTGGCGCGGTGGAGCGCATGGTGCAGCACGTCACGCAGCACTGCGGCGAGCCGCCGGCCTGCATGATGACGGGCGGCGCGGGCTGGAAGATGGCCCCCAGCATGACCCGGCCGTTCGATCTGGTCGAAAACCTCATCTTCGACGGCCTGCTGGCCATCGCCGCGCAGCGGTTCACCGAAAGCATTCCCGACCGCGAGCGCCGTTAGTCGGCTCGCCGGCCGTTCGCCCGCAGTCAGCCTTCGGCGAGTTCGATCTGGGCCAGCTCCACGCCGAGTTGCTCCAGCGCATCGGCCGGCTGGGTGGCGGCCGCCTCTTCATACAGGCGCGTGGCATCGTCCATGCGCTGGTCGCCCTCCAGGATGAGCAGTGCGTTCGCATACTCGATCTTGCCGATCACCGACTCCGGGTGGATGGCGAAGGCTTCCTCGAAAAGCCGCAGGCTGCTGGCCTTGCGCGCGCCATAGGTCATGCTGCCCACCATTTCGCCGACCTTGTCGATGATCTCGGCATGGAACACCGCCAGCGCCAGCCGCGCATCGGCATGGCCGGGCGATAGCACGATGGCCTGTTCGAGCGACTTGCGCACGCGGCTGCCCAGGCCCTGCGCCATGGCCTTGGCCACGCTGATGCCCTGGCTGTAGCGGCCGATCGCGTAGGCATGCCAGAACCAGGCGTTGGGATTGGCCGGCTCCGCGCGCATCTGTTCAGCGGCCCGCTCGGCCGCTTCGGTCAGCAGCGCCAGGCGGCGGTCTTCGTGCGGCTCCAGGTAGTTCGCGTAGACGATGGTGGCCTTGTTGGCCACCGTGATGCCTGCGCCGCCCGCGGCCAGCCCGGCATGCGCCGCCTCTTCGAAGGCGCCGCGGTGAAAGAGCACCCAGGCATCCATCACGGGGCCATCGTCCGGACAGGGTTCGGCATCGCCCGCATGCAGGCGGCTCCATTGGCTGCGCACCGAAGCGGCCGTGAAGGGAAAGGCGTCGGAGGTCGGGAAGGGCGTCCAGGGCTTCACGGCGTGGCTCCTCGGTGATGGATCGGGCGGCATCGGTCAGGCGGCCACGGCCTGGGCGGTGTAGGCGCCGCTCAAGGCCTGCAGGTGATCGCGCTGGCTTTCCTCCAGGTAGGGCATGAGCAGGTCCAGCACGTGGTGCGCGCCCCGCAGCAGCGCACTTTGCGCGCTTTCGGGCTCCAGCGCTTGCCGCGGGTTGCTCACGTATTCGAAGCTGAGCCAGTACGTCAGCACCACGACCATGCTGGTCGCCATGGAGCCGGCATCGCGGGCGCCCAGGCGTAGGGCGCCCGAACGCTCCATGCCGCTCAGCACGGCGCGCAAGGCGTGGGTCTTGCGCGTGAGCAGGGTCTGGAAGTGGGTTTCGAGCCGACGGTTTCGGGACAGCAGATCGTTCAGGTCGCGGTACAGGAAGCGGTACTGCCAGATCAGCTCGAACAGCGTGTGCAGGAAGAACCAGGCGTCCTCCACGTCGCGCACGCTCTCGGCCGCGTCCAGCAGCTCGTTCAGCGCTGCTTCGTAGCGGGAGAACAGCACGTTGACCAGCTCGTCCTTGGCCGGATAGTGGTAGTACAGGTTGCCGGGGCTGATGCCCAGTTCGGCGGAAATCGCCGTGGTCGACACGTTGGGCTCGCCGAAGCGGTTGAACAGCTCCAGCGTGGACTCCAGAATGCGCTCGGCAGTGCGGCGCGGCGCTTTTTTCACCATATCGGCGGCCTCCCAGGCGTGGGTGGTTGTCTCTTTCAACCACTCTAACCGAGGTGGCCCGCCCGCACGGTGTTGCAGTGCATCATGCAAGGGATAGGCAGCCCTTTGGGATGGCGTGCCGGATGGCGCGTTGGCCAGCCCGCAGGCTGGCCAAGCCGGAGCGGCGTCAGTCGGCCGGCGGCTTTCCGGCGCGGGGGCGCGCGGCGGCGGTCTTGCGGGCCGCGGTGGCACGGCCGGTGGCGGGCTTGGCCGCGCCGCGCTTGGCGGCAGGGCGCGGCGGCGCGGCCTGCGCGTTGGTGGCGGCCTCCAGCGCCTGGGTGAGGGCGTCGATGCGCTCGTGCAGCGCCTGCACCTCGCGGGCGGTGGGCACGCCCAGCCGGGCCAGCGCCTTGGCGACGCGGTCTTCGAAGATCGTCTCCAGCTTGTCCCACTGGCCGGCCGCGCGCGTGCCGAACTCGCTGGCCGCGCTGGTCATGCGCTCGGCCGCCTCGGACAAGCGTTCCTGCGCCGTGGACTGGGTCTTGCGCTGCATGGCCGCGCCTTCCTTGACCAGCGCTTCGAACACCTTGCCGCCTTCCTGCTGCGCTTTCGCGAAGGCGCCCAGGCCCGCCAGCCAGATCTGCTGTGCGGAGTCGCGCGCCTTGTTGCGGTACGAGTCGCTGGCGGTGGAATCGGTGTCGTCCGGGGCGTCGGGGTTCTTGGAAGATCGGGGCATGGGCGGTTCCTTCAGGGGGCTTCAACGGCGCCGCGCGGGTTCCGGCGGCATCGGCCTGACTTTACGTGCGCCCGCCCGCGCTGTGTAGTGAGCCGCCACTAAACCGCATCCCAACGCCGTATGGGCGGCTGCAGCTGGTTACGGGGCCTGGGCGTGCGATGGGATAATCCGCAGCTTTGCCACTGCGGCGCCTCGAGCGACCCCCTTTCCCATGATTCTCGTCACCGGCGGCGCGGGCTTTATCGGCGCCAACTTCGTTCTGGACTGGCTGGCTTCGGGCGACGAACCCGTGGTCAATCTGGACAAGCTCACGTATGCAGGCAATCTGCAAAACCTGGCGAGCGCGCAGGGCGACAGCCGCCATGTCTTCGTGCAGGGCGACATCGGCGACGCGGCGCTGCTGCAAAAGATCTTCGCCGAGCACCGCCCCCGGGCCGTCGTGAACTTCGCCGCCGAGTCGCATGTGGACCGGTCCATCCATGGGCCGGAAGATTTCATTCAGACCAACGTGGTCGGCACCTTCCGCCTGCTGGAGGCCACGCGCCAGTACTGGCAGGCGCTGCCGGAGGGCGAAAAGGCCGCGTTCCGCTTCCTGCACGTGTCCACCGACGAGGTGTACGGCACGCTGTCGGCCGGCGACCCGGCCTTCGCCGAAACGCACGCCTACGAGCCCAACAGCCCCTATTCGGCCAGCAAGGCGGCCAGCGACCACCTGGTGCGCGCCTGGCACCACACCTACGGCCTGCCGGTGCTCACCACCAATTGCAGCAACAACTACGGGCCCTATCACTTCCCGGAAAAGCTCATTCCTTTGATGATCGTGAACGCCCTCGCGGGCAAGCCGCTGCCCGTGTATGGCGACGGCATGCAGATCCGCGACTGGCTGTACGTGAAGGACCACTGCAGCGCCATCCGGTGCGTGCTGCAGGGGGGCGCTCTGGGCGAAACCTACAACGTGGGCGGCTGGAACGAAAAGCCCAACATCGAGATCGTGCGCACCGTCTGCGCGCTGCTCGACGAGCTTCGCCCACGCGCCGACGGGCAGAGCTACGCAACGCAAATCCACTACGTGCAGGACCGCCCCGGCCATGACCGGCGCTACGCCATCGACGCCCGCAAGATCGAGCGCGAACTGGGCTGGAAGCCTGCCGAGACCTTCGAGACCGGCATCCGCAAAACGGTGCTGTGGTATCTCGAAAACCCCGAATGGGTCGCCGCGGTGACGAGCGGCGCCTACCGCGACTGGGTGCGCACGCAGTACCAGGCCGCCCCCGACACCTTGGCAGCCAGCGCATGAACATTCTTCTTTTCGGCAAGGGCGGCCAGGTCGGCTGGGAGCTGCAGCGCAGCCTGTCGGTGCTCGGCACCGTGACCGCGCTGGACCACGACAGCACCGAACACTGCGGCAACTTCGCCGATCCGGCGGGCATCGTGGAGACCGTGCGGGCGCTGCGCCCCGACGTCATCGTGAACGCCGCCGCGCACACCGCCGTGGACAAGGCCGAGAGCGAGCCCGAATTGGCCCGCACGCTCAACGCCACCACGCCGGGCGTGCTGGCCCAGGAGGCCGCGCGCATCGGCGCCTGGCTGGTGCACTACAGCACCGACTACGTGTTCGACGGCAGCGGCAGCCGCCCCTGGGTGGAGGGCGACATGCCCGCGCCGCTGTCCGTGTACGGCAGCACCAAGCTGGAGGGCGAAACGCTCATCCGGGAAAGCGGCGCCCGCCACCTCATCCTGCGCACCAGCTGGGTCTACGCGGCACGCGGCGGCAACTTCGCCAAGACGATGCTGCGCCTGGCCCAGGAGCGCGAGCGGCTGACCGTCATCGACGACCAGTGGGGCGCCCCGACCGGCGCCGATCTGATCGCCGACGTCACGGCGCACGCCATCCGCCACCTGCAGCAACGCCCCGAAGATGCGGGCCTGTACCACCTGGTGGCCAGTGGCGAGACCAATTGGCATGCGTATGCAAAATACGTGCTGGCGCAAGCGGCACTAGGGAGTGGTGCTATAAAAATAATAGCAAACGAAGTCGTGGCTGTGCCGACGAGTTCCTTTCCCACGCCGGCCGTGCGCCCGCACAATTCGCGGCTCGACACCCGCCGGTTGCAGTCCACCTTCGGGCTGGTGCTGCCGCACTGGCAGACGGGCGTGTCGCGCATGCTTGCCGAAATCCTTTAGCCCCAGGCCAGAGAGAAAGCACCCATGACCGCACGCAAGGGCATCATCCTCGCCGGAGGTTCGGGCACCCGCCTGCACCCGGCCACGCTCGCCATCAGCAAGCAGTTGCTGCCGGTGTACGACAAACCCATGATCTATTACCCGCTCAGCACGTTGATGCTGGCGGGCATCCGCGAGATCCTCGTCATCAGCACGCCCCAGGACACGCCGCGCTTCGAGCAGCTGCTGGGCGATGGCAGCCAGTGGGGCATCCAGCTGAGCTATGCAGTGCAGCCCAGTCCCGACGGGCTGGCCCAGGCTTTTCTGATCGGTGAGGAATTCCTGGCGGGCAGCCCCAGCGCGCTGGTGCTGGGCGACAACATCTTCCATGGCCACGATTTCGAGGACCTGCTGCGCAGCGCCCTGCGGCGCGAGGAGGGCGCCAGCGTGTTCGCCTACCACGTGCAGGACCCCGAACGCTACGGCGTGGCCGAGTTTGATGCCCAGGGCAAGGTGCTCTCCATCGAAGAAAAGCCCAAGGCCCCGAAGTCCAGCTACGCGGTCACGGGGCTGTATTTCTACGACGCGCAGGTGGTGGAACTCGCCAAGCGCCTGAAGCCGTCCGCACGTGGCGAACTCGAAATTACCGATCTGAACCGCCTGTACCTGGAGCAGGACGGGCTGCATGTCGAGATCATGGGGCGGGGCTATGCCTGGCTCGATACCGGCACGCATGAAAGCCTGCTGGAAGCCGGGCAGTTCATCGCCACGCTGGAGCACCGGCAGGGGTTGAAGATCGCCTGCCCCGAAGAAATCGCGTGGCGCAACGGTTTCATCGACGATGCGCAACTGGCGCGGCTGGCGCAGCCGCTGAGCAAGAACGGCTACGGCCAGTACCTGCAGCGGTTGCTCAAGGAGCCCCGCGACTAGCGGCACCGGCGGGCGCTGCGCTGTCCTGGCGCCGAGCTGTGCGGTTTTTTTCCGATCTGTTTCCCCTTCTTTCGCTGTTGGTCCATCCATGAACGTCATTCCCACCCGCATCCCCGACGTCGTCGTCATCGAACCCAAGGTGTTCGGCGATGCGCGCGGCTTCTTCTTCGAAAGTTTCAACCAGCGCGCGTTCAATGAAGCCACCGGAACGCAGCATGCGTTCGTTCAGGACAACCACAGCCGCAGTGCCCGCGGCGTGCTGCGCGGCCTGCACTACCAGCTCCGGCAGCCCCAGGGCAAGCTCGTGCGCGTGGTGCGTGGCGCCGTGTTCGATGTGGCGGTGGACTTGCGCAAAAGCTCGCCCACGTTCGGCCAGTGGGTCGGCGAAGAGCTGAGTGAAGACAACCAGCGCCAGATGTGGGTGCCCCCCGGCTTCGGCCACGGTTTCGTGGTGCTCAGCGAAAGCGCGGACTTTCTCTACAAGACCACCGATTACTACGCGCCCGAACATGAGCGCTGCATCGCCTGGAACGACCCCGCCCTGGCGATCGACTGGCGCTTCGAAGGCGAACCCAGCCTGTCCGCCAAGGACATGAAAGGCCTGCCGCTGGCGCAGGCCGACGTCTTCGCCTGAGGGCGCCCGGCCGGCCTTGCAGCGGTATTAAGGCTTGGCCGGCTCCAGCGCCTGCTGCACCGCGCGGTAGAGGCGGTCGGAGCCGAACTTGGCGTTGTCCGGGTCGAACGAGAACATGTTGTGTCCCCGCGGCACCAGGGCGCCGTTCCAGCGCGGCTCGGCGAAGAACGACAGGAAGTCGGCGCCATGCTTGGCATGCGCATCGAAGACGCGCCGCAGCGATGGGCCATCCATGGCCTTCAAGGGGTGGAATTCGGTGATGCCGTAGCGGCGGTGGCCGCTCTGGCCCAGCCAGTCGAAGTACGAATGCCCGTAGGTCGGCTCGCCATAGAGGCTCACGCCCAGGCGCATGTCGCCCAGCGGCTGCAGCGAGGCCTGGATCGCAAACTTGTTTTCATCCCACCCCGGGTTCGTGAACGGCACGATCTGGTGCGTGTAGCGCGGCATGTCGGCCAGGCACGAGCGGGCCACTTGCGCGTCGAAATACCGGAGATAGTCCACCACCTGCTGCGCGCGGAACGCGTGCCACAGGGGCACCAGCGGGTTGTAGTAATACGAAGACACATCCCGGGGTGTGTCGATGTGGGCCTGCACGGCGGGGCCTGCGGGCGTGCTGGAAGGCAGGGCCGCCTGCGGCAGCCGCTGCGGCGTGCTCTGCTGCCGGTCCATGATGGCCACGTCGCGGCGGCCCAGGTTGGCGAGGGCGCCAGGCCGGGTTTCCAGGAAGATGTCCAACTGGTGCAGCCCGGCCGGTAGCTGCCGGAAGTCCAGGTCCCATCGCCAGCCGGTGTTGGCGTCCCCGAACTCCGGCTTGGCCGCCAGCACATCCTGCCGGCTCAGGCGCACCGGTGTCTTGCCGGCGAATTGGCCGTTGCGGTAGAGGTGAATCCACGCAGGCTGCTGCGGGTCGGCGCCTTCCACATGGGCCCAGCCCGAGATCGGGAGGCTGCCTTGTGCGAACGCGTCGATGTGCTCGGTGTACCGGCGCAGGGGCTCGGTCCGGATGTCGCGGGAGGGTGGTTCGACCTCGGCAAACGTGGCGTAGTCGCCACCGACCGCCCGGTTGAACGCTTCGATGCTGCCGAACCGGCCTTGCACATAGCGGCGGAAACCCTCCACCGAGACTGCGCTGTAGTCGGTCACGCGATAGGGCCCGTCGAACCCCATGCCCGCCTGGAAGTTGGGGAACAGGTGGTGCAGTTCCCCCAGCAGCGTGACGCCCCGGATCTTCGCGCGGTCTTGCGCCGGGAGCTGGCAGGTGGCGTCCAGCACGGCCTGCATCGCCTGGGCGCGCCGCTCGGTCAGAGTGTTGCGCGTGGTGGCGAAGGTCCAGTTGAAGACCTTGGAGTCGTAGTAATCGTCGGTGCCCAGCGGGCCATCGCGCGTTTGGCCCATGTTGGCCGGGTCCGCGGCCAGAGCGGCTTCGATCGGTGCCTGCGCCGAAAAATGGGTGGAGAACAGGTAGAGGATCACGGGCCGGGGCGTGTCCCGCATCGTGCGCACCAGGCGCCCCACCTTTTCATCGTCGATGCGCCAGGCGCCGTCCGCGTCCTGCTTGAACAGGCGAAGCAGCGGCACCGGCAGGGTGTAGCCGAGGACTTCCCTCGATGAAGGCTGCGCGCTGGGCTGCAGGGTCTTCAGCGTGAATTCGACCAACGCCGCTGCGGACCCTTGCGGGCCCTGGCAGCGCTCGGCGAGGTCCTGCAGCCCGGCCGGCAATGCTTCGGGTGCGAGCACGCACGGCTCGATGACGCTGACCATCGGCGCCAGGAGCAATTTGGTGCTGCCCGGCTGCGGAGAGGGCGCAGGCGCTTGTTGCTTCAAGAGCGCCACGCCGCCCGCACCGGCCAGGAACAGGCCGATGGCCGCCAGGGCCATGGAGGCGTGCAGGAAGGTGCGGCGAGGAGGTCTTTGCATGGGCGGCAAGCAGCAATCGCTGGAAAATCAAAAGTCGGCCCGACTGTAAGCGAATGCACTGCGTTGCCCTTGGAACGGCTGGGATCTCATACAAAGGCATGCCCTTCAGCGAGCCCGTGGGAAGGCCGCCGCGGCTACACTTGGAGACCACCGCGCGCACGGCCAGGCCCGCATCGCAACGCAGCGCCGCTCCCCGCGAGCTTTCTACACCTCCATGACGACGAACACCCTTCCCGACCGCATCGAACCTCTGGCAGACACGCCGCCAGCGCCTCGCCCTCCGCTGGGAGAGCTGCTCGTTCAGTCGGGCAAGTTGAGCGCCCGCGATCTGGACCGCGCGCTTTCCGCCCAGCAAGAGATGGGCGGCCTGCTGGGCCGTGTGCTGGTGCGTCTGGGGCTGGTGTCAGAGCTGGACGTGATCCAGTCGCTGTCGCACCAGCTGGGCATTCCCATCGTGCCGGCGGCCGAGTTTCCAGAGTTGATGCCCGAGGTGGAAGGGCTGCTGCCTGAATTTCTGCACGCCAACAGCGTGTACCCGCTGCAAGTCAGCGAAGGCCGGCTGCACGTGGCCATGGCCGTTCCCCAGGACCCTTTCGTCGTCAAGGCGCTGCATCTGGCGACCGGGCACGTGGTCGTTCCGCACCTGGCCCTGGACAGCGACATCGAAAAGGCCTTGTCCCAGCCGGTGGTGGAGCAGGGCGAAGAAGGTGACGAGTCGGACGACGGTTTCGGCGATGGTTCCGATGGCGGCGATTTCGTCGAGCATCTGAAAGACCTGGCCAGCGAGGCGCCGGTCATCCGCCTGGTGAACGTCATCATCGGCCGCGTGATCGATCTGCGTGCTTCGGACATTCACCTTGAGCCGTTCGATGACGGCCTGCACGTGCGCTACCGGGTGGACGGTGTGATCCACGCCGGCGAACTGGTACCCCCGCGCCTGAGCGCTGCCGTGAATTCGCGCGTCAAGCTGCTGGCCCACTTAGATATCGCCGAGCGCCGCTTGCCGCAGGACGGACGGATCAAGACGCGCGTGAAGGGCCGTGAGCTCGATCTGCGGGTGTCCACCGTGCCCACCGTGCACGGCGAAAGCGTCGTGATGCGGGTGCTGGACCGGGCCAGCGTGCGGCTGCAGCTGGAAACCATGGGTTTCGAAAAGGACACGCTGGAGCGGTTCAACGGCCTGCTCGCGCGCCCGCACGGAATCTTGCTGGTCACCGGCCCGACGGGCTCGGGCAAGACCACCACGCTGTATGCGGCCCTGTCGAAGATCGATGCAGATTCCAACAAGATCATCACCGTGGAGGACCCGGTCGAATACCAGTTGGAAGGCATCAACCAGATCCAGGTGCATCCCCAGATCAACCTGACCTTCGCCAATGCGTTGCGCTCCATCCTGCGGCAGGACCCCGACATCATCATGATCGGCGAAATGCGCGACGGAGAGACGGCGCAGATCGCGGTGCAGTCCGCGCTCACGGGCCACTTGGTGCTCTCCACGCTGCACACGAACACCGCCGCAGGCGCTGTGATCCGGATGAAGGACATGGGCGTCGAAGGCTACCTGATCACTTCTGCCGTCAACGGCGTGCTGGCGCAGCGGCTGGTGCGGACGCTGTGCAGCCACTGCAAAGAGCCCTACGATCCCGGCGAAGAGTTGCGCCAGAGCACCGGGCTGTCGCGTTTCAGCGGCGTGGGGCAGGCGATCTACCGGGCGGTGGGATGCGATCAATGCCGTGGTTCCGGCTACCGGGGCCGGACCGGCATCCATGAACTCTTCGTGCTGGACGAGCCGATGCGCCGCGCCATCATCGAGGGCCGAGACGCCAACGCGCTCAATGCCCTGGCGGCGGAAGGCGGCATGCTCAATCTTTATGAAGACGGACTGCGCAAGGTGGCCGCCGGCGTGACGACCATCGACGAACTCGCCCGCGTGACCCAGGACCAAGCCGATGCCTGATTACGTCTGGCGCGCCGCTGCCGCCTCCGGCAAAGTGGTCGAGGGCCGGCTCAGCGCCGTCACCGAAGCCCAGGCCCTCAAGCAATTGCGTGCGCAGGGGCTCACTCCTCTGAGCATCGGTGACTCGGCCACTTCGGCTGGAGCCAGTTCGGGCAGCGCCATGGGCGCTGCCTCGGCCAACGAAGCGATCGGTGCCGCCGCCGTGCCCAAAGGGCGCGCCGGCAAGGGGCCGGTAAAGGCCGCGGATGTGCTGGCGCTCACGTCGGAGTTGTCCATCATGCTTCGCGCCGGCCTGGCCCTGGACAATGCGCTGCGCGTGCTGATCGACATGAGCTACAAGCCCAGCATGGCCTCGCTGCTGCAAGGCATCCTGGATGCGGTCAAGGGCGGCACGCCGCTCAGCCGTGCGCTGGCGCAGCATCGCGATCTGTTCGGCGATTTCTACATCAACATGATCCGCTCGGGCGAGGCCAGCGGGCAGATGTCGTCGGTTCTGGAGCGGCTCGTGGAGCACATGGAGCGCCAGCGCGCACTGCGCGACAGCGTCATCTCCGCCACCATCTATCCGGCGATTCTGTTGGGTGTGGCCGTGCTGTCGCTCATTGCCATGCTGGGCTTCGTGGTGCCGCAGTTCGAGAAACTGTTCACCGACATGGGCGACGCGTTGCCGATGCCCACCCAGATCGTCATGGCGCTGGGCCATGCCTTCACGCGCTACGGGCTGTTCATCGGCATCGTGGCGCTGGGGCTCGGCCTGATGGTGCGCCGGTGGGTGGCGTCTCCGGCGGGGCGGCAATGGTGGCAGGCGCGATTGCTGAAGCTGCCGCTCATGGGGCGCCTGGCCCTGAAATATCAACTGACGCTGTTCTCCCGGTCCCTGGGCACTCTGCTCGGCAATGGGGTTCCCATGCTGACGGCCTTGCACATCGCAACTGAAACCGTGAGCAACACCGTGTTGCAGCAGGCCCTCTCCCGTGTCGCTCCTATCGTGAAAGAGGGGGGCAAGGTCGTTCAAGCCGTGTCTGCGACGGGCATCTTCGAACCGCTGGCGATCAACCTGATCCGCGTGGGTGAGGAAACCGGCCGCATCGGCCAGATGATGATCGAGCTCTCCAATATATTGAACCGCGAAGTCGAAACCGGTATCAAACGCCTTCTCACTCTGGTGGAGCCTGTGCTCATTCTGGTGCTGGGTATCTTGATCGCCGCCATCATTGTTTCCATCCTTCTCGGGATCCTGTCCATCAATGACCTCGCCGTATAATTTTTGTTTGTCCAAGGAGTCTCTTTCCATGGCGCATTCCCGTGCTGGCCGCTCCTGTGGCACCCCTATGCAACGCAAATCCGCCCGCGGTTTCACGCTGATCGAACTGCTGGTCGTCCTGGCCATCCTGACGCTGCTCGCTGGCCTCGTCGGCCCCCGTGTGCTGAACCAACTGGGCGGCGCCAAAGCCAAAACGGCGGGCGTGCAGATCGCCGATCTGGACAAGTCGCTCGAATTGTTCAAGCTCGATGTGGGCCGCTATCCATCGACCGAAGAAGGCCTTGAAGCCCTGGTCAAGCGCCCCGGCTCGGTGAATGGCTGGACGGGTCCCTACCTCAAGGGCGGCGTGCCTTCCGACCCATGGGGCCATCCTTACCGCTATGCGAATCCCGGTCCGAACGGCGGCATCGAGATCCTGTCGCTCGGCTCCGACGGCGCGCCCGGCGGCGAAGGCGAAGCGGCCGACATCCGCAACACGCCCTGACCGACTTCATCCCCTGCCGTTCTGCCATGCGGCGCGAGCGCGGCTTTACGCTGGTCGAATTGCTGGTCGTGTTCGCCATCCTGGCGCTCGTGATCGGCTTGGCGCCGCTGGCTTTCGAGCGGCTGCGCGACTCTGCGCAGTACCGCGACACGGTCCGCACGATGTTGAGCCAGATGCGCGCAGCCCGGTTCACCGCCATGGCGGAGGGGCGCGAGGTCCGCTTTTCCGTGGATCTGAAAAACCGCATGTACGGCAACGACTCGGCGTTGAAGCCACTGCCTGAGCCGCTGCAGTTGCGCGCCATCGTTGCGGGTACCGAGTTGAGTGGGCAAAGCCAGGCAGCCATCCGTTTTCTTCCCGGAGGAGGCGCGACGGGGGGCAGCATCGAGATTCTGCGGGCACCCGGGGTGGGGACTCGCCTGCGAGTGGATTGGCTGTCCGGGCGTGTGACCCAAGAGGCCCTCACCCAATGATGCAGCGCAGGCACCGTCACCAGCGGGGGCTGACCTTGCTGGAGCTTTTGGTGGCTTTCGCCATCATGGCGCTGTCGCTGGGCATGCTCTATCGCGCCATGGGAAGCAGTGCCCGCAGTGTCGGGGATGTCGATCGCTACCAGCGCGCGGTTGTCTTGGCCGAATCGTTGCTTTCCCTGCGCGACGCGATTCCGGAACAAGGGCTGAACCAGTCCGGGGAGTCTGCTGGCTACCAATGGCGTCTGACCACAGCGCCCTATGCCACGGAATTCAACGGCCCGGCCATCCCCCCTTTGCATGAAGTGAACATCGTCATCTCCTGGTCGGATGGCGTGCGACTGCGCAATTTCGAACTGAGCACCTTGCGACCGCAACGCAAGCCGCTTGAACCGGGGCGTGGGCGATGACGATCAGGATTCAGCCCATGGAGGGGCTTCGTCAACGCGGCTTTACGCTGGTGGAGTTGCTGGTGGTTATCACCCTGTTGTCTTTGGTGATGCTCGCGCTGGGTTCCGCATTGCGCACCACAGCGCAGACGGAAGAGCGGGTGGACATCCGAATGCTGCGCACGGACGAACTCAGGGTCGCCAATGGTTTTTTGCGCTCCGTCCTTGGGCGGATATCCCTGCAAAAGCGAGCGGCTGTTTTGTCTGTCGACGAGAGCCCTTTCTTCTTTGTCGGTCTCCCTGAGGAGATGGCTTGGGTGGGCATCATGCCAGCCCGCTATGGCGCGGGAGGGCGGTACCATTTTCGGCTGGGCGTGCTGGACCAACCGTCTGGGCGGGCTTTGGTGTTGCGATATTTGCCATGGATCGAAGGGGGCGTGCCGCCAGACTGGAATCAGGCAGCCAGTTATGTGCTGGTGGACGATGTGGTTCGCTTCTCCATTCGTTACGAGGATCCCAATGAGGAGCCTCCTGTCTGGGGTGCTCCCTGGACCTTGGTGGATCGCCCGCCGCAGCGGGTTTCCATTTCCATCTCGACCGCTTCTTCTGCGTGGCCAGAGATCGTCATTCCACTTCGCGTCTTGCCTTCCAGCGACCCTTCCAGCAGTGGCGCCACTTTCGGAGGCAGCGGCTGATGCATCAGTCCCGGCGGCGAAAGCCTGTCAAGGACCAGTCCGGCATGGCCCTATTGGCCGTGCTTTGGATGGTCGCTGCCTTGACCATCATTGTTTCAGGCTTGACGAAGTCCATTCGGGAAGAGGCCCGCATGATGAGCTTGTCGCGCCAAAACGTCCAAGCGCAGGCGCTGGGAGACGCAGCGATCCAGCTGGCATTGCAAGCCATTGTGGCCGGCAATGCTCCGATCAACCGAACAAGGCAGGCGCACATTGCATACCGCGGCGTGGCAATGCAGGTGCAGGCCATGCCCTTGAATGGATTGATCGACATCAACGGCGCCCCGGTCGCGTTGTTGGCAAAACTCTATGCTGTCGCAGGAGGGCTTTCCCCAGACGCTGCACAAGGGTTGGCGCAGGCCACCGTGGAAACGCGGGAACGGCGCAATCCGCAAGGAGCGCCGCAGCGCTTCGAGTCGGAGGAAGACCTTCTCAAGGTGCCAGGAGTCGATTACAACCTCTATGCTAGACTTTCAACGCTCATCACTGCAGACATCCGAGGACGTGGCATGGTCAACCCAATGGCTGCGCCGGTGGAAGTGTTGACCGTCCTTGCTGGGGGCAATGCTGCAGTCGCCATGCGCATAGTTGCTGATCGTGACTCTGGCGCTGAAGGCGTCGATACCACGGCCTTGGATGCCGCATTTCTAGATAGCTCGACGGTTCGGCGGTTGCGGGTGCAGGCCCGGGTTCCCATGCCGGATGGTGTTTGGTTGCGTGTGTCGCGCAGCATCGACTTCAACGCTCGTGCAAAAGGGGGTGTGCCATGGCATACCTTCCGCACCAGTTCCAGCGTTGAGCCTGTGATTCAAAAAAACTCCTGAGCCACCATGCCTTCCATCTCATCCGATGCCCGTTTCCTGGGAGTCGATTTGCACACGCTCTGGCGTGATATCCGAAGCCCGTGGCAGGACATGCATGCGTGGCCCATGTTTGCCTGGCTGACGCCAGCGGCGCCGGTGGTGCTGCTTCATCCGGGAGAGGACCTGTCTTTCTGGCTGGGGGATGAAAGACAGTCCAAGGTGGCGGGTCCTGTCAAAGCAAGTTTCACGGCGGTTGAACTGCCCGAAGAACTGGTGCTGCGCCGGACGCTGACATTGCCTCCCATGGCCGAGTCAGATGTTTTCAAGGCGGCGGCTTTGGAGGTTCGCGCCATCAGCCCGTTCTCGGAGGCGGATCTGGCTTGGGGGTGTTGTGCCGCTGGAGCTATCGCGGGAAATACCAGGGTCGAACTGGCCATGGCGTCTCGCAAACAGATCGCGCAATACCTCGCGTCGCAGGTCTCTCGGCTGGGCGGCGTGTCCTCGCCAGAGGTTTGGGTGCGCAGCAGCCAAACGCGTCCTATCGTCGTGGGCGGCTATGGCGAAGGCTTGCGCCATGCCCATGCAATGAGGTGGCGCCGTACGGGCTATGGTCTTCTGGGCCTGATGGTTGTTCTGGCGGCCGCCATTGCCGTGACACCTACTCTTCAACTGCGTGAGCGTGCGATCGAGGCGGCGCGAAGCTACCAGGACGCTGCCCAGCGAACGGCCCCTGTGGTGGCCAAGCGGGATGCTTTGATGCAGTCTGCCGAAAAGCTGAGCATGCTGTCGGAAGTGCTTGGCACACGCATTGAGCCTCTGAAGGTGCTGGACAAACTCACCCAGTTGCTGCCGGACGATACCTATATTCAAAGCTTTCGCCTTCAAGGCGCCAAGGTAACGATCGTTGGACTCACTGGAAATGCTGCGGCCCTGATGCAAGTGCTCGGCAACGAGTCTGGCTTTCGTGAAGTCCGCGCCCCATCTGCTGCGACACGGATGGGTAATTCCACGAAAGAGGCGTTTTCCATCGAGTTCATGCTGGATCCCAATGTCTATGGCGTGGTTGGAAAAGCGCCAAATGCCACCGCTTCAGCTGCTGCCAGTGGAGCAGTTTCCCCAACTGCGCCAGCTGGTCCTGCAAGCGCCGTGGCTGGCGTCGTCGCGTCAGGTGCCAGCGCTGCTGCCACACCCCCCGTCGCAAACACGACGCCTGGAATTGCTCCCGCCACTCCTGCGGGACCTGCTGTTCCTGCGCCTGCTTCTGGGAAACCGGCTTTTGGTGGGGGGACCCCCGCATTTGGAGGCAGTCCTGCTGCAAAAGCGCCTGCTGCCTCCGCCTCTTCTTCTTCGCCCGTAAATCGCACACAGCCATGAAAAGCATTTCATCCCGGGAAGGAATGATCCTGATCTGCACCGTGGCCTTGGCAATTGCTCCGTTGGCCATGCTGGGTTGGTACATTGCAGAAAAACACCAAAATGCAGAGACACAGCTGGCTCAGATGGAGCCGCGTTATGCCCGTCTGATGGGGTTGCAGGCGCAGCGAACCGACATTGAGGACCTGCTTTCCCGTGCCAGGGGGGCTAGAGGGCAATACATTTATCCCGCCTCTCAAGATGCTAACCAGACAGGTAACGCAGCCCAACAGCGAATCAGAGATATTTTCAGTGCCGCTGGCTTGCAAGTCATCAGCAGTCAAGTGCTTCCGTCCAAAGAGGAAAAAGGCTTTGATCGCATTCCGTTGACGGTGCGAACCGAAGGCGAGATGCTGGCCCTTCAAAGCGCTCTGGCCGTATTGACAAGCCAGTTGCCCATTATTTTGGTCAACGATCTGGAGATCCAGGTTCAAGGCTATGGCAATCCAGACCCTAAAGCCGCGCCTCGGTTGTCGGCACAGTTCGGGCTGAGTGTGCTGCGGGAGCGCACATGAAGCGTTATGCACTGCACCTGTTGCTGCTGATCAATGCAGGGCTGCTCATTTTTCTGGCATGGCTGTGGATCGGCTTGGATGGCAGCATCCGCAACGTTCACTGGCAAGCCCCGGAGCCTCACCGAACAGATTTTGCGGCCATGCTTCCCGCACTGCCGGGAGTGACCAATGCCGATACAGCGCAATTCATTGCCATGCTGGATCGCCCTCTGTTTTCTTTCACTCGCAAGCCACCGCCGCCACCGCCGCCCCCTAAGCCTACCGAAGAGGTCCAGGTGGACAATCTGAGTACAGCTCGGTTGTCGGGAGTCTTCACCGGCGATGGCGCCGGCGGGATCATTATCGAAGTGGCGGGCAAGCATCGTCGTGCGCGCCTGAATGACAACATCGATGGGTGGACGCTTCAATCCATCAGTGGCCGGAATGTGACCTTCACCAAGAGCGGTCAGACCCGCGTCTTGCAGCTTCCCCGTGCCGCCGTCACTGCATACACCGGCATGGCGCCTGCCACGCCGCCCAGCGGCGGTACGCCCGTGCGCCCCCCCCCAACTCCTCGCGCGACATTTGGAGGCCGTGCTCAGTGAGCACGCTTGCCAGTTCGCTAAGTTTTTCCCCGTTTTCCAGGCAAGTAGTCATGACCCCTTACCGACACGCACTCACCGCCATTGCGCTGGCTACTTCCCAGATAGCCGTTGCACAGGCGCCCCAGCCCCTTACCACCACCGCTGGAAGCAACCTTGTTACGGAGTCTGGGACCGCAGTCAAGCCGGCGGCCGCCACTGAGTCCACCACCGCGACGGAGGCCGGCAAAACGGATGCGTCTTCTGCGCAGGGCAATCCGCCAGCCCCAGAACCACGTTTCATCATCGGGAATGATCGGGTCATCGCCCCGGCCAAACCGGTCGCTTCCATTCAAGGGGCTCCGTTGTCCTTCAATTTCGAAGAGGCACCGGTATCGGAAGTAGTGCGCACCATTTTGGGCGACATTCTGAAAACAGACTATGTGTTGCATCCTCCATTGAACGGAACGGTCACCTTGGCAACGCGTACGCCAATTGCTCCGGATCAGGCGGTGTTTCTGCTCGAAAGTTCTTTACAGGCCAATGGGCTGGCAATGGTGCGAGATGCTCGAGGTACTTACCATGTCGGGCGACCGGATGCCTTGCGTGCCATTGGTGTTTCTGTGCGGCAGATCACGTCGTCGCCACTAACCCCTGGATCTGGAGCCATCATCGTTCCACTTCAGTACATCGGGGCCGCTGAAATGGCTTCCATCCTGCGGCCCATGGTCCCCCAAGACGCCATCGTGCGTGTTGACAACATGCGCAACCTTTTGATCCTCAACGGCACTCGTACGCAGGCAGAAGGATGGCTCGATTTGGTAAACACCTTTGACATCGATTTGCTCAAAGGGATGTCAGTGGGCGTTTTTCCGTTGAAACATGCGTCTATCAACGAGGTGGAAACAGCTCTGCGTTTAGTCAGCGGTGGAGGCGCGGTTCCGACACCAGCAGCGGGCCGCGGAAATGCGCCAGGCACGACCGCTCCCGTTGCGGCAGGAACTGCCAATGCCCAAAGCGCTGCGGGTGCAGCCACGCTGGGCGAAGGTAATCCACTTTTCGGGGCTTTGCGAATCATGCCGATTGAGCGCATCAATAGCATCATGGTCGTCACTCCCCGCGCTTCTTATTTAGAAGAAGCGCGGAGGTGGATCGAGAAGTTGGACCAGCCCAGCGATGGTGGCAATGAACCGCAACTGTTCATTTATCAGGTTCAGAATGGCAATGCGGCCCATCTGTCCAGCGTCTTGAATGGAATTTTTGGCGGCAGCTCGGGGTTTAGTCAGGTCGCAAATAGCGGCGTAGCGCCAGGGCTCAGTGGCTCGTCTGCAAACTCCTTCGGCCAATCAGGCTCGACAGGATTTGGCACGACTTCTAACGCGTTTTCCGGTGGTGGGGGCTACGGAGGCGGTGGTCTTGGCAGGTCGTCTGGAAGTTCTTTTGCTGGTGGAAATGGCTTCGGCAATTCTTTTTCGTCGTCTAATGGTCTTAATAGCAGCGGCAGCAACACAGGAAACAGGAATTCCGGACAGGCAGGCGGTTCTTCGCTAGGCGGAAATTTGGGGATTCGCGTAATGGCGGATGAACTGAATAATTCAGTGCTTGTGTGGAGCACTCGAGCTGAATACACCAAAATTGAATCGAGCCTTAAGCGCCTTGACTTACCCCCAACGCAGGTACTGATTGAAGCAAGCATTATTGAGGTCACGCTCAATGACAATCTTCAGTACGGGCTGCAGTGGGCCTTTAGCAACGATGCGCGCGCAGGATACAGCGGATCAGGATCGATATTTGGCACGCCGGCTTATGGTACCAATGTTACGCCAGGCTTCTCTTATACGTTGCGCAATCCCGCGGGAACCATTAAGGCAACCTTGTCGGCTTTGGCTGAGAAATCGTTGGTCAAGATGATCTCCAGCCCGTCACTCATGGTGCTCGATAATCACACTGCTGCAATTAGCGTGGGGGATCAGACACCTGTTCGCACCTCGACCACCTCATTTGTAGACAACCCGAACGCGACGACGAGCAACATCCAATACAAGGACACAGGGGTCAATCTTTCCGTGACGCCTTCTGTGAATGCAGGAAACATCGTTTCCATGCAGTTGGACCAAACAGTGACTGATGTTGGCAATGTTGATGCGCCTACCGGCCAACGATCTTTCTTGCAGCGACAGATCAGCAGCAAAGTTGCCGTGCGGTCAGGTGAGTCAATCGTGATGGGTGGCTTGATCAAGGACAACTCAAACTCTGGCCGTTCTGGGGTCCCACTTCTCCAAGACGTGCCGCTATTGGGTAATTTGTTCCGATCCAACACCACAACGGGAAATCGAACGGAACTCATCGTGATCATTACCCCGCGGGTGGTCAGGAACGATGTCGACATTCGTGAGGTTAGCGAAGACTTACGGGATCGACTCAAGGGATTGCGTGCCATCGAATTGCAAGAGCGTGGAAGTGCTGCCCCGTTGCCTTCACCGCGTCCGCCGGTGCAGCCGCTACCTACCCAGTAAGTAATTTCTTAGGCATTTTTCTGTATGGAGTATAGGCATGGCTAAATTTCACTGTCGATCCTTGAAGGCGATAGCGCTTGTGGCAACGGCTGTTTCGTTGGCCGGTTGCGCAAGCATGGGTGGAACGCCCGAACAGGTGGTTCAAAAGCGTGCCGAGACGTACTGGAAAGCGCGTCTCGAAGGTAAATATGAAGCTGCTTATGCGCTGTCCACCCCCGCGTACCGTAAACTACGCACCGCGGAGCAGTTCAGCAAGCAGTTCGGGCCCTCGGTTGCTGCCAAGGGCGCTGAGGTCACCAAAGTGACCTGCGATGCTGTTCGATGCGAAACACAGGTGCGGCTGGATGTTAAGCCTGGGATTCCAGGGTTAAATCTACCCATCGTTCCCATGTACGTGAACGAAGTGTGGCTTCTTGAAGACGGCCAATGGTGGCACTTCCAGGAGAGCTGACGTTTCATTGTGGGTTGGCGCTTACCTTAGGTAAGCGCCAAGCTGCATGGTGCTGTCACGCTTGCAATCTCAGTGTTGCGTATTTTCGACAACGTCTTTTTTCACGGCATGTTCGCTGTACTTCCTTCCAAAGTGCTGTGCTACCATCCGTCAGCGTAATCAATCGTGGTAGTTGCGCTTACCAACTTTTCAACTGGAGTTCTTGATATGAGAAAAAATGTTCTGGCCCTGAGCATTGCTGCCATGATTGGTGGCCTGGGCTTTGCCGGTGCTGCATCGGCTGGCGTCGTGCCTGGCACGGGTACGTTCAATGGAACGAATCAGCTGACCACCACGAACGCTACCGTGCTGCAAATCTCGGATGCCGGCGTGGGTCACAACCTGCTGGTGCCATATTTCACCGCTCAAAACAACAACATGAGCGTGTTCCACGTTGTGAACACCGACACCTCCAACGGCAAGGCCGTGAAGGTTCGTTTCCGTAGCGCTTCGAACTCTGACGACATTCTTGACTTCCAAGTCTTCATGTCTCCAGGCGACGTGTGGACCGCTGCTGTGACGCAAGGTTCTGACGGCGTTGCACAAATCGTGACCGCTGACAACACCTGCACGGTGCCTAAGCTGACCGCTAACGTGCCACAAAAGTTCATTCTGGACCGTCTGAACCCTAGCTTGGCTGCTGGCGACAAGGCTAACCAAACCCGTGAAGGCTACGTTGAAATTTTCAACATGGCTGACATTCCTCCAAACAACGGTGGCACGGCTGCTGCTCCTACGCTGTACGGCGCTATCAAGCACGCCAGCAACGTGGCACCTTGCTCGGTGGACGGTTCCGTGGCTCAAACGCTGCTGAACACGGTTGCCGTGACGAACTTCACCACGGAAGCACAAGCTGCTACCGCTGGTTTCAACACGCCTTCCAGCGGCCTGATGGGTGACTGGTACATCCTGAACCTGCCACAAACGACGACGTTCTCCGGCGCTGCTACCTCCGTGGCTGCTCGCGTTGCCGTGAACGGCGCCGATGGCCGTGGCAATTTCGTGCACTTCCCACAAACGAACGCTTCGGCTGGCAACGTGGACACGTTCACGGCTGACCCACTGTTCCGTACGGATGCGCGTCCTGCTACGCAAGGCACGACCGGCGGCACGTACGGCGCCCCTCTGGGCACCGCTACGCTGGCTGCTTCGTTCTTCGACCTGCCTGACATGTCTACGCCTTACACGGCTGCAGTGCCTGCTTCGGCAACGGCTGCACCGCTGGAACAAGCTGACCTGTTGACCACGGCCCTGGCTGTGACCTCGGTGACGAACCAGTACGCTACCGACACGTCGATCTCCGCTAAGACGGACTGGGTGTTCTCGATGCCTACCCGCCGTTACAGCGTGGTCGCCAACTATGCCGCTACCGGTGTCGTGGGTAACCAAAACGTGGTCGGTATCACCGCTCCTAACTACCGTCTGTTCTCGCAACTGAACGGTGGCACGGTTGCCGGTGGCGAATGGTTCCTGCCTACCAACACCAGCGTTGACTCCGTCGGTAACATCTGCGTTGCTGCTGATAGCCAACGTTTCTGGAACCGTGAAGAAACGACCGCTGGTGCAGCCGGTACGCCTCCAGTGTTCTCGCCAGGCAACCCGCTGGCTCCTTCCGTCGTGCGTTTCTGCGGTGAAACCAGCGTGCTGGCTTTCGCTGACGCAGGTGCATCGTCGCTCGGCGGCAATGTTGCTCGCACCACCATCACCGCTGGTACCTACACCAACGGCTGGGGCGCGATCAACACCACCAACGGCGGCAACGGTCTGCCAATCCTGGGTTCCTCGTTCATCAAGCTGTCCAACCCCAACGTGGGCAACGGCGTGTCGGGTAACTTCGGTATCACCTGGCCTCACCGTAACACGCGCATTCAGACCGTTAACTAATCGTTTCGGCACTTAATCGCAGCAATGCGATCCAAGAAAGGCGGGGGTTTCCCCCGCCTTTTTTTTTAACTGTACGAATAGTCTGATGAGCTCATCCATGCATAGTGTTTTTGCCCCATCCTTTCTCCTTCGGTCCGCGGCTCTCGTGGTAGCGTTGCACGCTGGCTCCACCGCATTGGCTGCCGGCGCAGATTTGCCGCTGGTCAAAGGCGGTAAGAATGTGATCACCACACTTGATGTCGAAGCGGACGCCGAGCAGCGAATTCCGCCCGATTCTCGAGCGCAAGTGCTTTCCCGCTCCAGCGCGGTGACGCAGATCGTCGGCAACCTGTACGCACGCCGGGCGATGGCCGATAAGGCAGAAGCTGAAGGGCTGGCCAAAGATCCGGAAGTCGCTGCTGCAGTTCGCATGGCCCGGGACAAGGCGCTTTCTGATGCATGGCTTGCCAAGCTTGATGCGGCTCACACTCCCAGTGATGCCATTGCCGAGCCGCTTGCTCGCAATATTTACCAAGCCAAACCCGAGCGTTTCAAGACTGCAGAGCAGGTCCAAATCCGCCACATCTTGATTGGCGGGACCGAAGCAGAGTCACGCGCTCAAGCGGAAAAAACGCTGGAAGAGTTGAAGGCCGGCGCAGATTTTGCCCAGATGGCGCGAGATCGGTCGACGGACAAGCGCAGCGGCGCCAAAGGTGGCGACCTGGGCTTTTTTGAGCGCGGACGCATGTTGCCCGAATTTGAAGCGATTGCCTTTTCATTGCAAAAGCCAGGCGATCTGAGCGAGATCGTCAAAACACAATACGGTTACCACATTCTGCAGTTGCAAGACCGCAAGCCGGTGTCCACCAAGCCGTTTGCCGAAGTGCGCGAAGAGTTGATGAACGAAGTGCGTAACAACGTTCGCCAGGAAGCGCGGGCGGCAGAGGCTCAAAAGTTGCAGCAGGATATGACGTTGGATGCGCCAGCCATTTCCAAGTTTGCAGCGGACCATGCCACGCAGTTGAAACCGATCAACTGAACTTTGTGGTTGCGATGAAGGGCCAACTGTCTCGATCAAGGCGGTTGGTCTTTGCACCTTTTCAAGGCTGTTTTAAATGAGCCTGTTCATCTCTTTGTTCCTGCATGCAAACTTTATGGAATGAGTGGCGCTCCGTGTGGAGCGCTCGATCGTTGGTGTGGGTGTTAACTCGTCGCGAAGTGGCGGCACGGCATGCCGGAACGGCGGTGGGGGTTCTTTGGCCATACCTGCAGCCCCTTTTGACCGTGGCTGCTTACTATCTGGTGTTCGACGTGGTGTTTTCCATGCGGCTGGGTGAGGGCGCTCCTACGCACGCAGTGGGCACATTTTTGATCGTGGGCGCACTTCCATGGATGGCGTTTTGCGATGCCGTATCAAGGGGAATGAACAGCCTGATAGAAGCCGGCAGCATGCTTCAAAAAAATCCGCTGCCGCCCGTGTTGTTCACCACGCGATCGGTGATGGCAAGTTGCGTGATTTTCGGGCCACTGCTCGCGCTGGTGGCCTTGGTCTATGCTCCATTGCACGGCTTTCGGCCTGCGGTTGGAGCGATCCTGCCGCTGATGGCGCTGCAACTGGTTCTGAGCGTTTTGATCGCTTACCTGTTGGCTATCCTGGCTGCAGCGTTGCGCGACACGGTGCAGCTGGTGGGTTTCCTGTTGTCTGTGGGTATTTATCTCACGCCCATTCTTTTTCCCCTGACCCTCTTTCCTGAGAACTGGCGCTGGGTGCTCTGGCTCAATCCGATGACCGCTCTGGTGATCGGTTACCAGCAAGTGTTGTTACAAGGTGTACTGCCGCCGCCGATCGTCTGGGCAGTCGCACTGACCTGGGTGGTAGTGATTGCGGTGGCGCTGAATGTCGTGGTCAAACGCAGCCGCGACCAATTGGTGGATTGGTTATGAGCGAGAGCGCTAAAGGCAGCCAGGCGGTGGGTGAAATGGCCCAGGAGACAGTGCTCAAGGTCACGAATGTGGGCAAGGAGTACAAACTCTATGCCTCTCCCCGGCAGCGCCTCAAATCATTGATCACCGGCCGGTCCACCCATCGCAGCCACTGGGCATTGCGCGATGTGTCTTTTGAACTGCAGCGTGGCCAGTGCATCGGTGTCATCGGCGACAACGGTGCTGGCAAGAGTTCGCTGCTCAAGCTGTTGGCGGGTACGCTCCAGCCTTCGACCGGCTCCATCGCGCGGGTTGGCCGTGTCACGGCCATCCTGGAGTTGGGCGCGGGTTTTCACCCCGACTTCAGCGGCCGTGACAACCTGTATTTCGGCGGCAGCCTGATCGGGATCGAGCGCGAAGAGATGCAGCGGCTGGAACCGGAGATCATCGAGTTCTGCGAATTGGGCGAGGCGCTCGATCGGCCGGTGAAGACCTACTCGTCCGGCATGTCGGTGCGCCTGGCCTTCGCGCTCGTGACGGCCGTTCAACCCGACGTGCTGATCATCGACGAGGCCCTGGCCGTTGGCGATCAGCACTTCCAGAAAAAATGCGTGGACCGCATCATGGCGTTCCGCAACGCGGGCTGCACCATTTTGTTCTGCTCGCACAGCCCGTACCACATCCGCCATCTGTGCGATCTGGCGCTCTGGCTCGACGGTGGGCGCGTCAAACAGTTCGGGCTGACAGAGCCGGTGCTGGGCGCCTATGACGTGCACTCCCGGCTACGCAATGCGGAATCGGCGCAGGCGGCGGGCGGGCAGGGTGGTGCTACCGATGCCCCGGCGCCGGACAACGGCGCCCCGCTGGACGGCGACGGCGCTTCAGCCGCGACGAACGCTACGGATGCTGCCTCCGTGGGCCGACGCCAGCGCAATGGCAATGTTCCGGCCCGCGACGACGGCTCCGCCCGCATTCTTTCGGTCGATATCGGGAACCTGGGCGAACCGCAGGACGGCAGCTATGGCCGGCTGTCCGGCAAAGATCTGGTCGCGACCATCGTCGTGCGCGGCCGGGGACGCGAACAGCCCAATGTCGGTTTCATGATAGAGCAGTCCAAGGGGGTTGGCATTACCTCGCTGGCCACCCACGAAGAGGGCGCGGCGCCGATACCGCTGGGCGATGGGCTGTGGCGCTCCGTGCTCACGTTCCCCAACCTTCCGCTGCACAGCGGCGATTACGTCATCAGCGCGTTTCTTTTCGATGAAAGCGGCCTGGTGGTTTACGACGAGTGGTTCCAGTTTCTGAACTTCAACTGGGTCTCGCCGACGCTCATGCCGGGGCTGGTGAAATTGCCGCACCACTGGGGATGAGACGCGCGATGTACTGCACACCGCTGCGCTCTGCATCCGAAGTGCGCGTCGTCCATTTCCGTTGAATGCTATACATTTGATAGCTATGTGCCCTAGTAGAATATGCGCTGGAGCCTTTTTATGCCATTGAAGATTGCGTGCCTGTTCGGCACGGTCTTCATTTCGGCCTTCTATCCATGAATGATCTGACCGCCCCTTCTCAAACGGCCACCGAATGGCTGGCCCTTGGACAACAACATCTGGAACGCAATGAGCGGATGCTGGCCGCAGAGGCCCTGCGCCATGCCTTGCAGGATCGCGAAACGCGCCTGACGGCGCACCAGTTGATCGAGCGGCACACGTTGCCAGGCGCGTTCTCCCAGATGATGGGGTTGAACTGCGAGATTGCTCGTGCGGACGACATCTTCCGGTTCTTCGAGGGCCACCCTTCCAGCACCAACCCGCTGCGTGACTATCTGGCGGACGGCTGGCGGACGCTGTCCGAGCTGATGGTGCTGCTGGAGGCCGTCGACAGGCCATTGCTGAAGACCCAGCGCTTCATGGAATTCGCCAGCGGGCATGGCCGATTCACCCGGCATCTGGTGAAAGCGCTGGGCGCCGAACGCGTGACTGTCTCCGACGTGGTGCCGGACGCCATGCAGTTCGCGCACAGCACCTTCGGTGTGCAGAGTGTTCTTTCTTCCACCGTGCCGGAGGATCTGGCGTGGGAGCAGAAGTACGACGTGGTGTTCGTGCTGTCGCTGTTCAGCCACTTGCCGCGCCGCACGTGGTTCCGCTGGCTGCAATGCCTGTACGAGGGCGTGGCCCCTGGCGGGGTTCTGGTGTTCTCCACCCACGGGTTGAAGGCGGCTGCGCACGACAGCGTCCCGCTGGATGAAGAAGGCTTTTTCTTTGCGCCCTCCAGCGAGTCCCAGGCGATCGACGTCCAGGAATACGGCACAGCGTTCACGTCGGAGGCATTCGTCCTGGCGCGCATTGCGGAGACCGTGGGCATGGACCGGCTCATCCACCGGGTGCCGGTGCATTTCTGGAACCACCAGGACGCCTACGTACTGGCCAAGCCTTGAAGAGGCTTGATGACGGGCCCGTGCCCGTGTGCTGTTTTTTCCTTTTCCCTCTGCGATAGGCGCCTGCCCATGACCACTTTGTTCGATCGCATCCAGCAACGATTCTGGGGGGCGCCGCAGTGGGATGCCGAACGCATCTCGGACGAGTGGTTCCGGGCGCATTTTCACTATGCCGCCGACGTCGTCCAGCACTGGCTGGGTTCGGCACTGGACGTGAAAACCGCGAGACTGCTCAATTTCGGATGCGGCGATGGCATCACGGACTTGGCCCTGGCGCTGCGCCATGGAGCGACTTCGATCCACGGCATCGACATCCGGCAGGAGTATTCCAAGCTGCCGCGCATTGCCAAGGAACAGCTGGGCCTTCGCCGCGTTCCCAAGGCCTTGAGCTTCGAAACCATTGCGCCGGCCACGCCGCTGGCCGGGCGGCGGCCGGTGGACGGGATTTTCAGCTGGTCCACATTCGAGCACGTGAGCAAGGATCAACTGGAACCCATCGCACGCGATCTGTATGCGGCATTGAATCCCGGCGGTGTTTTCTTCCTGCAGATCGAGCCCCTGTACTTCTCGCCTTTCGGTTCGCACCTGCGGCGCTATGACGACGTGCCGTGGCACCACTTGCTCGTCAGCGATGACGAACTCTGGGCCGTCATCCAGGCGCACGAGGGTCCGATCGACGGTGCCGAGCGCGACTTCGGTTTCGACGACTTTGGGGTCGATGGCTACAAGAAATTCGTCTTCAACGAATACAAGACATTGAACCGGCTGACGGCGGACGAACTCGTCGCCGTGATGACTCAGGCGGGCTTCCACGTCATTCGCCAGGAGCGCCGCAGCTTGCAGATGGAGGTGCCACAGGCTCTGCATGGCAAGTACCCGCAAGAGCTGCTGCTCAACAACGAGATCTTTCTGCTGCTGGGCAAGTGACTGTCACGTGAAGTTGCTGCGGTGTGCCGGTCAGCCGGTCCGCAGAGCCCGCCAACTGATCTCTCCAATCTCGCCAATAAAAAGGGCTGCCAGAAATGGCAGCCCTTTTTGCTGGTCCGGCGACTGGTACGGTCAGGCCTGCAGCCAGTTCTTGACCCGCCGTTGCCAGTGCGACGGGATGCGCTGGGCAACGCCGCGCAGCACCGGCAAAGAACGCAGGTAGACCACCGCGGAGAGCACGCCGGACTTGGCGGCTGCAGTGGGGGTGGCTTGCGGCAGGTATTGCTGCAAGTCGGCCATGGCGATGGGTTGCACCGGTGCCGGGAGCGCAATGTTCTCCAGGTAGTCCGATTCGTAGCGGAACGGCGCAGCGGTGGACGCGTGCAGCACCGGGGGGGTGGGCTGTGACTCTTCCAAGTCCGGTGCCTCGCCCTTGGCGAATTGCCGGTCGCGGACATCGGTGAACCAGGCCAGCCACTGGGCGGGCGTGGCATCCCAGGGGTGGACCCAGCTCCAGGGGCGTCCCGACAGGCGTTCGCCAAATGCGCCGATGTCAGGCACCACCACCGGCAGACCGGCCAGCAGGGCGGCGCTGAGCGTGTAGCTGTAGGTCTCGGGCCATTGCGCGGGGAACCAGACCAGGTCCGGCTCCAGCCATTGCAGCAGGCCAGGCAGGTCCTTCTCTTCGTATTCTCCGTGGATCGTCAGGCGCGCGCGGGGCTGCGTCTGCAGGTGGCGGTAGCCGTAGCCGATCAGGTGGAAATCTACCAGTGCGTTGCGGCGCGCGGCTTCGATGGCAACGGCTTCCAGCACGTCTGCGCCCTTGATGGCGCTCAGCGCGCCGATCACGACCACCTTGAGCCGCTGGCCGGGCAGGAGCGTGCGCGGTGCGGGCACGGGCAGCGACGCGCTGTCCGGCAGATCGGTGTGCGGCACCGCATGCACGTGCGCCGCGGGCGCAAAGCCGGCGATGCGCCGCGCCGTGTCGTGGCTGGGCGCCAGCACGCGGCGGGCGCCGGTGAGCAGGCGGGCGTTCGCGCCGCGCCACTCGGCCACGGTGCCGCCCATGGGCGAATGCATCTCGGGAGCGCAGCACTTGCATTGCCCGGGGCCGATTTCGCCGGCGTACCGATTGGTCGCGTCGGTCATCGAGATGTGCGTGCAGTAGCTGTAGTAGTCGTGCGCGGTGAAGTCATACGGCACATCCAGCAGATGCGGAATGTTGCGCACCTCCTGGCCATGTCCGAGCAAATGGTGGAAGTGCACATGGCGCACGCCCAGCTGCCTCAGGATGCCGAGCAGATCGTCGTATTGGTCGTTCAGGCGGAAGGTGAGTTCGAACCCTTCATCCTCGCTCGCCATGCGCAGCCGCACGCTGTGCCCTGGGGCGGGCGTGAGGGTCAGGAACGTGGCCTGGTCCGCCAGGTAAGAGGCCAGTTCGCGGACATGCCGGACGGTGCCGCCGGCGCGATCGTGCAATACGGCGAGAACGGCCGGAACACCGGCTTCGGCGATGCGGGCGACATCGAGCGCCAGGCGGTAAGGCTGCGCCGGGTCGGCCTGTACGAAGGCATGCACATCGCGTTCGTAGCGAGGGTGCAGGCGGCGCAGGGTTTCCATGGCGGCCAACTCGCGCGGACTCTTGCTGTCGCCGAAGCTGACGCCGCCGGTGTGCAGCACGAAGGTGTCCAGCAGATGCAGGTTGCGCCAGCCGGCGGCATGCGCGCGCTGGCAGAAGTCGTTTTCTTCGCCGTAGCCTTTGCCGAAGTGTTCGGTATCGAACAGGCCCAGCTGCACCAGGCAGTCGCGCCGGATGTACATGCAGAATCCGACACCCGTGGGCACATCCACCACCGCGCCTGCGTTGGTCTTGGCGCACAGCGCGTCCAGGCGTGCCGTGTCATAGCCAGGGGGCAGGTCGTTGTCCTTGCAAAAGCGCGGGTAGCTGCAGATGGTGGCGTTGTTGGAAAACGGGGTGACCGAGGCCACCTTGGCATCGCCATAGGCTGCTTGGCGAATGCGGTCGAGCCAATCGTTGGCGACTTCCGTGTCGCTGTTGAGCAGCAGCACGTCGTTGGTGCCGCTCAGCGCCATGCCGCGGTTGACCGTGCCGACGAAGCCGAGGTTCTCCTCGTTTTCGAGCAGCACGATGCGGTCGTCCTGCGTGGCCCGCTCGCGCAGCCAGGCGGTGACTTCAGGCTCGGGGCTGGCATCGTTGATGACGATCAGGCGGTACGCCGTGGCGCAGGGGCTGGCCAGTACCGAATCGACGCACATCTGGGTATCGGCCAGGCCGCGGTAGACGGGCACGATCACGTCCACGGGATGCGACGGTGGCGTGACCTGCACGGGCCCCTGGGCCGTGGCTGCGGCGTGCTTGGGCGCGCGGCCTAAAAGGCGGTCCAGGCGCATCTTGGTGTGCACCAGGGGGCGGGTGGCGCGGAACACGGTGGAGTTTTCGATGGTTTTCAAATGGTGGGCGAGGGCGCCGTAGTCGTGCTGCAGGCGGCCCAGTTCATGTTGCAGTCGGGTGGCGTTGCGCTGGAACTGGGCAGATTCCAATTGCAGGTCGGCCCGCTGGCGGAGCAGCGTTTCGGTGCTGCTCTTGAGGGTTTGGTTGTGCTCCTGAAGAGCCTGGTTGTGGTACTCCAGCGTGCGCTTGTCGCCTTCCAGGGCGTCTTTCTGATCGCCCAGCGACTGCTTTTCGCGTTCGAGCGCCTCGCGGGTTTCGCGCAGCCGCTGTTCCGCATCGCGCTGTGCCTGGGCGGCGTCTTTTTCCAGGGTGGAGATGCGATCCTGCAAAGGGAACACGGCGTTCGACAACGCCAGGTAGTCGGCCGACATGGGCCACCCCAGTTCGATGTCCAGCGTGGCACCCTCGCCGCCATGGGCGGTAAGGATCTCGCGCGGAATGGGCAACTCCATCCACGGGTCGTCTCCGGTCAACAGCAGCAGGGTGGCCGGGGAGGCGGCAGGCATGGGTTGCTCCCAGACGATCTGGCTGTGCGGGGCCTTGGCCAGCAGCGAACGCGATGCGCTGTCCGCCTGCCACGTCCAGACGGCCTCGCCATCGGCGTTGCGCAATGCGATGCCGTGCAGGTGCATGAAGCCGGGGCGGTCGGCGGGGTCGAGCCGCACGTTGGTCAGGGGCGTTTCCGTGTCCGGCAAGGCGAAACGCACCGTCTGCCGGTCGCGGCCGATGATGCCGGTGGAGGTCAGCTTGCGGTCTTCGGCATAGTGGCCGGCCTGTCCCAGGTAAAGCTGGGCGGTGAACAGGGCGTGGGCTTCGTCCGCGTCTGCCGAACCACCCTGATCGGTGGTGATCGCCTGCGCGGCAGGCTGCGCTGCGGCGATGAACTGATAGGCCATGGCATCGGGCGCGATCAGAAGGTGCCGCGCGACGGCGGGGGGCAGCAGGTCGAACGCGGCCTTGAATTCGGACTCCGGCACCTCGCGCCGTACAGTGTCGATCTGATCGACCGCCCAGCGCTGCTCACCAAGAAAGCGCGCCAGGGAACGCCGGGTAAAGAAGCGAAGGTGGGTGCGGTCCAGCAAGCCTTCTTCGCGATAGCGGAATTCACCTTGCAGCAACTCCGCGATGAGTCCGCAATAACCGGCGTTGGGTACCGAAATCAGCAGTTGGCCGCCGGGTGCCAGTAATTCGCGGCATTGCGCCAGGATTCCTTCAGGGCGCCGTAGGTGTTCCAGGACGTCGGCGCACACGATGTAGTCATACCGTTGCCCGGTAAAAAGGGTAACGAGATCGCAGGCTTCCAGGTCGGCCACTTCGACGCGGCGATAGTGGGGGCGGGCATGTTCGGCTTCTGCTTCACTGAGCGTGACACCATCACTGGTGCAACTGCGGGTTTCTGCCAGATATTGCCCGAGTGCGCCGCTGCCGCAGCCCAGGTCGAGCACCGTGGTTCCCTCGCGGACAAGGCTCGCCAGCACGGAAAGAGAGGTGCGCTCGTCTTGCTTGATGGTGCGCAGATAGACGTGCAAATCCTCGATTGTTTGGGTCATCCCGAGATTATGACGGGCGCATGGCAGCGGCTCGCTTGGCGGCCCGTTGTGCCAAGGAGACGACAATACGCGGTTCATGACGTCATATCCCCATGCAGAACCGGGCTTGGTAGCCTCGGTGATCAGCCACGGCCACGGCCGTTTGGTGCAGTCCTTGCTGCAGGATCTGGCGCATGTCTGCCAAGGCAGCGTGACGCGGGTGGTGCTCACGCTGAACCTGCCGGAGGCCGAGCCGCAGGCGCCTGCCGGTGGCTGGCCATTCTTGCTGGAGATTCGGCGCAACGCCGCGCCTTTGGGCTTCGGCGCCAACCACAACCGCGCACTGCGGGGGGCTTCGGAGCGCATGGTCTGCGTGCTGAACCCCGACGTCGCCTTGCGCGGAGCCAACCCGTTTCCAGCCCTGTGCGAGGCGGCTTCGCCGGCCGACGTGGGTTGCGCCTACCCCGAACAGGTGGACGAGCGCGGCCAGGTCCAGGATGCCGAGCGCGAGTTGCCCTCGCCCGCGGCGCTCTGGCGCCGGCGAGTGCTGGGGCGCCGCGAGCGCCGGGTGGACTGGGTGAACGCGGCCTTCCTGGTGATGCGTCGGGAAGTATGGGAAGCGCTGGACGGATTCGATGAAAGGTATTTCATGTATTGCGAGGATGTGGATATGAGCCTGCGAATGCGGCTGATGGGCCTGAGCCTGCAAAAGGCGGCGGTCCAGGTGGGCCACGTGGGCCAGCGCGACAGCCGCCGCCGCGCCGCATACCTCGTCTGGCACGTGCGCAGCCTGTGGCGGCTTTGGCAATCGCCGGTGTACCGGCAGGCGAGATCTTTGTTACCAGTGGACACGGGCCGCGCACGTACCATCGGCGCTCCATGATCTGGTTGTCTCTGGTTGCTTTTTTGGTGTCTACGCTGGTGGCCGCGGGTATCGTCCGCTGGGGGCGAGATCACGCGTCGGTGTATGGCGAGACCATGCCCCAGCGGTTTCATCTGGGTGATGTGCCCCGGCTGGGCGGCGCTGCGTTGCTGGCCGGCATGGCCTGCAGCTGGCTGCTGGGAATGCTGCAGTCGTCCTTGATGGGCGATCCGGGTTCCTTGCGGCTCGGCGGCTGGGTGGTCTGGTGGATCGTGGCGCTGCTGCCCTCGGCCATCGGCGGGATCGTCGAAGACCTGACCCAGCGGCTTACCGTGCGCTACCGCCTGCTGCTCACCGCCCTGTCCGGCGGGCTGGCGCTGATGGTCCTTCAACTCAACGTGCAGCGCATGGGTCTGCCCTGGCTCGATACCTTTCTGGCCGAGACGCCCTGGCTGGGCATGGTGATCGTGGTGCTCGCCGTGGCCGGCCTGCCGCACGCCTTCAACATCATCGATGGCTACAACGGCCTGGCGGGCATGGTGGCGTTCATCGTGTGCCTGGCGCTTGCACACGTCAGCCTCCAGGTGGGAGACCGTTCCCTGGCCACGCTGTTCGTCTGCACGGCTGCGGCGTCCGCGGGGTTTCTGGTGTGGAACTACCCGCGCGGCATGATCTTCGCGGGCGACGGCGGCTCCTACATCTGGGGCGTGGTCATTGCGCTGGGCAGCATCTCGCTGGTGCAGCGCAACCATGACGTCTCTCCCTGGTTTCCCATGCTGCTGCTGATCTATCCGGTGTGGGAAACGGTGTTTTCCATCTACCGCAAGCTGGTGCGCGGCGTGTCGCCCGGCGTGGCGGATGCGCTGCATTTTCATCAGCTGATCTACCGGCGCATCGTGCGCGGAGTGTTCCACGACGATGAGTCGCGGCGGGTGCTCATGCGCAACAACCGCACCTCACCTTACCTCTGGGGCTTCACGCTGCTGACGGTGGTGCCCGCCGTGCTGTTCTGGAGCAACACGGTCGTTCTGGTGATCTTTTGCGGGCTCTTCATGATCGCGTACGTCTCGGCATATCTGGCCATCGTCCGCTTCAAGGTGCCCAGCTGGCTGCGGCACTGAGCCGCGCCGCCTTGCCACGGCGCGTGACGCACGCTGCCATGGCACCGCTTTCGTGCCGCCCACGGGGCGGCAGCAAGGCACAATGCGCATCTCCATCGCTAACCGCTCCTTCAGCCGCGAGCTTTTCATGACGACCGACCTTCTTTCGATTGCCCCGCGCGACAAGGCCGAAATCCTGGCCCAGGCGCTGCCCTACATCCGCAAGTTCCATGGCAAGACCATGGTCATCAAATACGGCGGCAACGCCATGACCGATCCGGCACTGCAAGCCGACTTCGCCGAAGACGTGGTGCTGCTCAAGCTGGTGGGCATGAACCCGGTGGTGGTGCATGGCGGCGGGCCGCAGATCGAGACCGCGCTCAACCGCCTGGGCAAGAAGGGGCAGTTCATCCAGGGCATGCGGGTGACCGATGCCGAGACCATGGAAGTCGTGGAGTGGGTGCTTGCCGGCGAGGTCCAGCAGGACATCGTGGGCCTGATCAACCAGGCCGGCGGCAAGGCCGTGGGCCTGACCGGGCGTGACGGCGGCATGATCCGGGCGCAGAAACTCAAGATGGTGGACAACAAGGACCCGAGCATCGAGCACGACATCGGCCAGGTCGGCGACATCGTCTCCATCGATCCGAGCGTGGTCAAGGCGCTGCAGGACGACGCGTTCATTCCCGTCATCAGCCCCATCGGCTTCGGTGAGAACAACGAGAGCTACAACATCAACGCCGACGTGGTGGCCAGCAAGCTCGCGACCGTGCTGCAGGCTGAAAAACTGGTGCTGCTCACCAACATTCCCGGCGTGCTGAACAAGGCGGGCGAACTGCTCACCGACCTCACCGCGCGCGAAATCGACACGCTGTTCGCCGACGGCACGATCTCCGGCGGCATGCTGCCCAAGATCGCCGGCGCCCTCGACGCCGCCAAGGCCGGCGTGAATGCCGTGCACATCATCGACGGCCGCGTGCCGCACGCCATGCTGCTGGAAATCCTGACCGAGCAGGCCTACGGCACCATGATCCGCAGCCACTGAAATGCGTTTCTCCACCTCGCCCGCAGTGCAAGTCACCGCGTTCAGCGCGGTGGCTCGGCGCCTTGCCTCTTTCCGTTGCGCAGGCCTTGCCTGAGCGGTTGACGGCGCGATGCGGCTGCTGCTGGTCGAAGACGACGTCATGCTGGCCAGCGGCATCAAGCTGGGGCTGACCGACGCAGGCTATGCCGTCGATTGGGTGGGCAGCGGCGAGCGTGCCGAAGAGGTGCTGCGCACCGAATCGTTCGATGCCGCGATCATCGACATCGGCCTGCCGGGCATGGACGGGCTGGAGCTCACCCGCTGCCTGCGCCGCCCCGAGATGGCCCACCCTGCGATGCCGGTGCTCATCCTCACCGCCCGCGACGCGCTGCACGACCGGGTCCAGGGCCTGGACCTCGGGGCCGACGACTACATGGTCAAGCCTTATGAGCTGCCCGAACTGCTGGCCCGCCTGCGCGCCCTGCTGCGGCGCTCGCAAGCGGCGACCACGGCCATTCTGAGCTTTGGTCCGCTGGAGCTGGACACCGCCGGCCGCACCGTGAGCATTCGCACCCCCGGCGAGCCCACGGTGCGCCAGCCGATCGAACTGGGCCCGCGCGAATGGACCGTGCTGGAATACCTGCTGATCCACGCACCCAAGCCGGCCAGCAAGGAAAAGCTGCTCCAGGCCCTGACCGGCTGGGACAAGGAAATCACGCCCAATGCGGTGGAGGTGTACGTCTCGCGCCTGCGCAGCAAGCTGGAGCCCAACGGCGTGGCGCTGCGCTCCATCCGCGGCTTCGGCTACCGGCTGGAACTACAGCCCCCGCGCGGCTGAGGTGCCGGCGCGCTCTTTTCATCCCGCTGCTGCCATGACCTCCGCGTTGCGCCTGCGGCTTTTGCTGCTGCTGATCGTGCCCCTGTGCGCGCTGGCGCTCGCGGGCGCGTGGCTCGATTACCGCTCGGCGGACGAAGCCGCCAGCCGGCACGACCAGCGTCTGTTGCGGCTGCTGCCCGCTCTGGCCGATTCGGTGCTGGCTCCGCCCGTGAGCGATGGGGGGCCGCCGCTGCTGCTGCTCGCCCCGCCGGTGGAGGAGTTTCTGCGCCAGAACGCAGGCTTTTCCGGCTACAGCGTGCAGGACCTGACCGGCAGCGTGCTGCTGGGCGAACGCTGGGTGCAAAGCGCCGTGCCGGCCACGCACGACCCGGAGTTCCACAGCCTGGAGCACGACAGCGTCACCTACCGCGTTGCCGTCCAGCGCAGCCGCACCGGGGCGGGCGAGTTGGTCGTGGCACTGGCGGACGGCTCCGACCCGCGCCAGCAGTGGGGCAAGCAGATGCTGCTGCGCGTGCTGCTGCCCAACCTGGTGCTGGTGGCGGCCGCGGCGCTGGCCATCCACTGGGCCGTGCGCCGCGCGTTCAAGCCGCTGGTGGACCTGGCGGAAGCGGTGGCCCGGCGCTCCCCCCGCGACCTGAGCCCCATCGACGAAGCGGCCTCGCCCGTCGAGGTGCGGCCCCTGGTGTATTCGCTGAACCGGCTGTTCGCCCTGGTGAACGAGCAGGCCGAGGGCCAGCGCCGCTTTGTGGCCGATGCCGCGCACCAGTTGCGCACGCCCCTGGCCAGCTTGCAGGCGCAGGTCGAGGCCTGGGCCCTGTCCGCGCAGGCTGGCAGCGATCGAAGAGGCTTTGAATCAAATCAGGCTCCAGCGCATATTCCCCTAAGGCAGGGTGCTATATATTTAGGAGCGGACCAGATCGAGAAGCTCCGGCAGGCCACGCGCCGCACGTCCAAGCTGGCGCACCAGCTGCTGGCGCTGTCGCGTGCCGACGCCCGCAGCCTGGACGCGCAGGCCATGCAGAGCGTCGATCTGAAGGACCTGTGCGAGAGCCTGCTGGAGGCGTTTCTCGACGCTGCCACTGCCAAGGGCCTGGACCTGGGACTGGAGGTCGCGCCAGCCCGCGCCGTGGGCCACGGCTGGCTGCTGCGCGAATTGCTGACGAATCTGGTGGACAACGCCATCAAATACACGGCCACCGGCGGCGCGGTCACCATCCGCTGCGGCGCTGCTGCCAACGGCGGCGCCTTCCTGCAGGTCGAGGACGACGGGCCCGGCATTCCCGATGCGGAGCAGGCGCGGGTGCTGCAGCGCTTTTACCGCGTCCCCGGGGCGGAAGGGGAGGGCACCGGCCTGGGCCTTGCCATCGCCGATGAAATCGCGCGGGTGCATGGCGCGGCGCTGGGCCTGGGGAGCGGTCCGGACGGACGAGGACTTGTCGTCACCGTGCTTTTTGCGCCCGGGCGCAAAGCCCTCTAAACAGTGAATCTCCTGGCGTGGGCAGGGCGCCACGGCCTGCGGCAATGCGCGCAGTTGCAGCTCGACGGTGCGCCAAGGCCGTGTGCGAGAATCAATTGCATACATCTGTTGCCCATGTCCGAAACCCTGCCCCTGACCGAATCCACCACTGCTGTGGCCCCCGACGCCCCCGCAGTGCGCAAGCGCCCCAAGCCGGGGGAGCGACGGGTGCAGATCCTCCAGGCGTTGGCCGGCATGCTGGAGCAGCCCGGCTCGGAGCGCATCACCACGGCCGCACTGGCGGCCCGCCTGTCGGTCAGCGAGGCGGCGTTGTACCGGCACTTCGCCAGCAAGGCGCAGATGTTTGAGGGATTGATCGACTTCATCGAGCAATCGGTCCTGACCCTCGTGAACCAGATCATGGAGCGCGGCGCCCAGAGCGATGCCTCCGGTACCCAGCAGGCCGCCCGCATCGTGGCCATGGTGCTGCAATTCGGCGAACGCAACCCGGGCATGGTGCGCGTGATGGTCGGCGACGCCCTCGTTCTGGAGAACGAGCGCCTGCAGCAGCGCATGAACCAGTTCTTCGACAAGATCGAATCGAGCCTGCGGCAATGCCTGCGCCCTGCAGCGCAGGCGGCAGGCGTCGAAACCCCTACGGTCGATGCCCAAGTGCGGGCTGCGGCGCTGTGCGACCTAGTGCGTGGGCGGCTGCAGAGGCATGCCCGGTCCGGCTTTCGGCGCGTGCCGAGCGAACAACTCGAAGCGACGCTCGCGCTGCTGCTGTAGCGCACTGCTGGCCTTGAGCGGCAACACGCCGCTCGATCTTTCATCGGGCAATCCTTCCCTGCAAGGAAACTCGGCAGGGGTGCCATTCGTCATCGGCGAAGACTTTGAGTCCCAATGCCGCCCATTAGGGGTTTACCCGCGAGAGCCTGCGCCGCGAACCTGGAAATGGGCAATCGGCGAATTTTCATGCAAAATAGCACGATCGTTCGTTTTATTTTCCCCATGCCGGTCACCCCTCTTTCTTCCCGCCCCGTTCGCTCCGCCAGCACCCGCGAAGGCCGCGCCTTGCAAAAAGGCCAGCAGACCAAGGCCGCGATCGTCGAGGCTGCGCTGGGCCTGGCGACGCACATCGGGCTGGAAGGCTTGTCGATCGGTGCGCTGGCGGACGTGACGGGCATGAGCAAGTCCGGCGTGTTCGCCCACTTCGGTTCGCGCGAGGAACTGCAGATCTCCGTCATCCGCGAATACCACGCGCGCTTCGAGCAGGAAGTGTTCTACCCCGCCGTGTCCGCCCCGCGTGGCCTGCCGCGGCTGCGGGCGCTGTTCGCCAACTGGATGAAGCGCACTTCCATCGAAATCGATTCCGGCTGCATCTATATCAGCGGCGCGGTCGAGTTCGACGACCGCACCGGTCCCGTGCGCGATGCCCTGGCCAGTTCCGTGCTGACCTGGCTGGCCGCCATGAAGCGTGCCATCGACCAGTGCAAGGAGCAGGGCGAGTTGCGTGGCGACGTGAATGCCGAGCAAATGCTGTTCGAGATTCATGGCCTCATCCTGGCGCTGCACTACGAAGCGCGGTTCTTGCAGACGCCCGGCTCCATCGACCGTGCCAATGCCGGCTTCGACAGCATTCTCACCCGCTATGGCGCACCGGCGCCTGTGGCTGACTGAACCGTTTCGCGTTTTTGCTTTCCGATTCTTCGTCCCTTCTTTCTTTTTTCATTCATCTTTTCCATCCAAGGAGCCTCCCCATGCCGACCTACACGCCGCCCCTTCGCGACATGCAATTCGTACTGCACGAGGTGTTCAAGGTGGCGGAAGAATTCCAGGCCTTGCCCAAGCATGCCGAAGTGGACACCGACACCATCAATGCCGTGCTGGAAGAGGCGGGCAAGTTTGCCGCCGGCGTGGCGTTCCCGCTGAACATCACGGGTGACGAAGAGGGCTGCACGCTCGACAAGACGACGCACGAGGTGACCACGCCCAAGGGCTTCAAGGAGGCTTACGCTCAATACGTGGAAGGCGGCTGGGCAGCGCTGAGCTGCGAGACCGAATACGGTGGCCAGGGCCTGCCGTTCGTGCTGAACCAGTGCCTGTACGAAATGCTCAACAGCGCCAATCAGGCCTGGACGATGTACCCCGGCCTGTCGCACGGCGCCTACGAAGCCCTGCACGCGCACGGCACCGAAGAGCAAAAGCGCCTGTACCTGCCCAAGCTCACCAGCGGCGAATGGACCGGCACCATGTGCCTGACCGAACCGCACTGTGGCACCGACCTGGGCCTGCTGCGCACCAAGGCCGAGCCCGTGGCTGGCGCCCCCGAAGGCACCTACAAGATCACCGGCAACAAGATCTTCATCAGCGCTGGCGAGCACGATTTCACCGAGAACATCGTCCACCTGGTGCTGGCCCGCCTGCCCGATGCGCCCAAGGGCAGCAAGGGCATCAGCCTGTTCATCGTGCCCAAGTACCACGTCAATGCCGACGGCTCGCTGGGCGAGCGCAACCCGATCTTCTGCGCCGGGCTGGAGCACAAGATGGGCATCCACGGCAACGCCACCGCGCAGATCGCCATCGACGGTGCCATCGGCACGCTGGTGGGCCAGCCGCACAAGGGCCTGCAGGCCATGTTCGTGATGATGAATGCCGCTCGCCTGGGCGTGGGCAACCAGTCGCTGGGGCTGACCGAGGTGGCCTACCAGAACGCGCTGGCCTATGCCAAGGACCGCACGCAGATGCGCAGCCTGTCGGGCACCAAGGCCAAGGACAAGGACGCCGACCCGATCATCGTGCACCCGGACGTGCGCAAGATGCTGCTGACCGCCAAGGCGTATGCCGAAGGCGCCCGCGCGCTGCAGATCTACTGCACGCTGCTGCTGGACAAGGCGCACAGCCACCCCGACGAGAAGGTGCGCAAGGATTCGGACGAACTGGTGGCGCTGCTGACGCCCATCGTGAAGGCTTTCATCACCGACAACGGCCACATCGCCACCAACCACTGCATGCAGGTCTTCGGCGGCCACGGCTTCATCAAGGAATGGGGCATGGAGCAGTTCGTGCGGGACAACCGCATCAACATGATCTACGAAGGCACCAACACCATCCAGTCGCTGGACCTGCTGGGCCGCAAGGTGCTGGGCAACAACGGCGCCACGCTCAAAAAATTCGGCAAGCTGGTGGGCCAACTGGTGGCGGAAGAGGGCGTGAACGAGAAGATGGCCGAGTTCATCAACCCCATCGCCTACCTGGGCGACCAGATGACCAAGTTCACCACCGAGATCGGCTTCAAGGGCTTCCAGAACCCCGACGAAGTGGGCGCCGCTGCGGTGGACTACCTGCGCGTGGCCGGCCACCTGGTGTTCGGCTACCTGTTCGCCCGCATGGCCCAGGTGGCGCTGCGCGAGATCGCTGCCGGCAACAACGACCCGTTCTATGTGGGCAAGCTGCAGACCGCGCGTTTCTACTTCGCCAAGCTGTTCCCCGAGACGGCCACGCTGATGCGCACGGCACGCGCCGGCGCCAAGCCGCTGATGGACACCGACGCCGCGCTGGCCTGACCGCCGGGCCGCTTTGCCGAACTTCAAGCCTTTTTGCACTGGAGCCGTTATGAATAAAGCGCTAGCAGCTATAGCATTTGTAGCAATTTCCGCCCCCGCATGGGCCCAGATGTCGCCCGTGGGTGGGTGGCGCAGCATCGACGACAAGACGGGCGAGGCGAAGGCCGAGATCCGCGTCACCGAAGCGGGCGGTGCGCTCAGTGGGCGCATCGAGAAGTCGCTGAAGAAAGACACGGCACCGGACGCCACCTGCACCGAATGCACGGACGACCGCAAGGGCCAGCCCATCGCCGGGCTGGAGATCATCCGGGGCGGCAAGAAAGCCGAAGGCAAGGACGTGTGGGAAGGCGGCAAGATCCTCGACCCCGAGAACGGCAAGGAATACCGCGCCAGCTTCACGCCCATCGACGGCGGCGCCAAGATGGAAGTGCGCGGCTATTTGGGCCCCTTCTGGCGCACACAGGTCTGGCAGCGCGTGCAGTAAGCGCAGCCCACAACCATTCACAAGAAACCAAACATGTCCCGATTCCAAGTGAAGAAAGTCGCCGTGCTCGGCGCGGGCGTGATGGGTGCGCAGATCGCCGCCCACCTCGCCAACGTGAAGGTGCCGGTCGTTCTCTTTGATCTTCCTGCCAAGGAAGGCCCGAAGAACGGCATCGTCACCAAGGCCATCGACGGGCTGAAGAAGCTCAAGCCCGCGCCGCTGGGCGTGGTGGAAGACGCTGCGCTGATCGGCCAGGCCAACTACGAAGAGCATCTGGAGCAACTGCGCGGCTGCGACCTCATCATCGAGGCGATTGCCGAGCGCATGGACTGGAAGCTCGACCTGTACCAGAAGATCGCGCCCTTCATTGCGCCGCACGCCATCGTGGCGTCCAACACGTCGGGGCTGTCGATCACCAAGCTGTCCGAAGCGCTGCCCGATGCCATCAAGCCACGCTTTTGCGGCATTCACTTCTTCAATCCGCCGCGCTACATGGCGCTGGTGGAGCTGATCGACACGCCCACCACCAGGCCGGAAGTGCTCGACCAGCTCGAAGCCTTCGTGACCAGCGGCCTCGGCAAGGGCGTGGTGCGCGCGCACGACACGCCCAACTTCATCGCCAACCGCGTCGGCATCGCCGGCATGCTGGCCACGATGAAAGAGGTGGAGAACTTCGGCCTGACCTTCGACGTGGTCGATGACCTCACCGGCAAGAAGCTGGGCCGCGCGTCCAGCGGCACCTTCCGCACCGCCGACGTGGTGGGTCTGGACACGATGGCCCACGTCATCAAGACGCTGCAGGACAACCTGACGGAAGAAACCGATCCGTTCTATGGCAGCTTCGGCACCCCCGAGGTGCTGAACAAGCTGATCGAACTGAAGCAGCTGGGCCAGAAATCGAAGGCCGGCTTCTACAAGAAGGTGGGCCGCGACATCCTGCGTTTCGACCTGGAAAGCGGCGAGTACGTGCCCGGCGGCCAGAAGGCCGACGAGGTGTATGCCCGCATGCTGAAGCGGCCTGCCGCCGAGCGTCTGAAGCTGCTGCGCAATGCCGAGGGTGCGCAGGGCCAGTTCCTCTGGGCCATTCTGCGCAACAGCTTTCACTACGCCGCCGTGCACCTGGCAACGATTGCCGACAACGCGCGCGACGTGGACCAGGCCATGCGCTGGGGCTTCGGCATGAAGCAGGGCCCGTTCGAGCTGTGGCAGGAGGCTGGCTGGCTCGACGTGGCGAAGATGATTCAGGAAGACATCGACACGGGCAAGGCGCTGTCGAAGGCGCCGCTGCCGGAATGGGTCTTCAAGGGCCCGGTGGCCGACGCGGGCGGCGTGCACACGGCCGAAGGCTCGTGGAGTGCCTCGCAGAACCGCTTCGTGCCGCGCCGCCATCTGCCGGTGTACGAACGCCAGCACTTTCCTGAAAAGCTGCTGGGCGAGAATCTGCCCGACTGGCGCACGGCCGGCACGACCATCAGCGAGTCCGACGCACTGCGCACCTGGACGCTGGACAAGGGTGCAGGCCCCTCCGGCAGCCGGGTCCTGATCGCCAGCATCCAGAGCAAGATGCACGCGATCAGCCCCGATGTGATGGAAGGCTTGATGGAGGCCATCGACACCGCCGAGCGCGAGTACGACGCGCTGGTGATCTGGTCGGGCGATGGCCCCTTCAGCGTGGGCGCCGACCTGGCGGCCACCATGCCCGCGTTCGTCGTGGCCGGCGTCTCGGCCATCGAAAGCGTGGAGCAGGAACTGCAGAACCTGATGCTGCGCCTGCGCTACGCCCAGGTGCCCGTCATCTCGGCCATCCACGGCATGGCGCTGGGCGGCGGTTGCGAGCTGGCCGTGTACTCGGCCCGCCGCGTCGCGCACATGGAAAGCTACATCGGCCTGGTGGAAGTGGGCGTGGGCCTGGTGCCCGGCGCCGGCGGACTGACCTACATCGCCCGCCGCGCGGCCGAGAACGCCGCCGCGTCCACGGGCAAGGACCTGCTGCCCTTCCTGACTGAAGGCTTCACCGCCGCGGCCATGGCCAAGGTGGGCACCAGCGCGCTGGAATCGAAGAAGCTCGGCTACCTTCTGGACAGCGACATCGTCGTGCCGCACAAGGACGAAGTGCTGTTCGTCGCGCTGAACGAAGCGAAGGCCATGGCCGCCAGCGGCTGGCGCGCGCCGAACAAGCGGCTGTTCCCGGTGGCCGGGCGCAGCGGTGTCGCCACCATTCGCGGCTCGCTGGTGAACATGCGCGACGGCGGCTTCATCAGCGACCACGACCAGCACATCGCCACGCTGATCGCCGAGATCGTGTGCGGCGGCGACGTGGACGCGGGCACGCTGGTGAGCGAGGAATACCTGATGGCGCTGGAGCGCAAGGCATTCTGCGCGCTCATCCAGCACCCCAAGTCGCAGGAACGCATCCTGGGCATGCTGTCCACCGGCAAGCCGGTGCGCAACTGACCGGGGCCGGCTTGAGCACCGACATGACCGCCTCTGCTTCTTCCGCTTCGGCCTTTCCACCCAACCGCATGCAGTTGCAACTGGAGCAGCTGGACGATGTGCCGAAGTTCCTGCGCCCCTGGGTGCGCAACCTGGTGCTGCGCCGTGCCGTGCCCTTCACCCGCACGGCGCGGGTGGAGTTCATCGAAATGTCGCCGAACCGGGTGGAAGTGCGCCTGCCCAACGAGCACCGCGTGCAGAACCACATCGGCGGCATCCATGCGTCGGCCATGAACCTGCTGGCCGAAACGGCCACGGGCATGGCCATCGGCCTGAACGTGCGCGACGACTGCCTGCCGCTGGCGAAGAACCTGAAGATGGTCTTCCGTCAACGTGCCACGGGCGCCATGCGTGCCGTGGCGGTGCTGACCGACGCGCAGCGCGAGGCCTTGCGCGACACCGACAAGGGCGAGATGCAGGTGCAGGTCACCGTGACGGACGAGGCCGGCATCGAGCCGGTGGAATGCGAATTCACGTGGGCCTGGGTTCCCTCCAGCCGCCCCGCCAAATGACTGACTGATCGTGGGACCGATCGATGCATCGACGGACGACGCATTGATCGAACCCACGGCACAACCGAACGAATGAACGAAGGAGCTTTCTCCATGGCCCAACAAATGCAGGACGCCTACATCGTCGCCGCCACGCGCACGCCCATCGGCAAATCGCACCGCGGTTATTTCCGCAACACCCGCCCGGATGACCTGCTGGCCACCACGCTGAAGGCCGCATTGGCCCAGGTGCCGGGGCTGGACCCGGCGTCCATTGAGGACATCATCTGCGGCTGCGCCATTCCCGAAGGCGCCCAGGGCTTGAACGTGGCGCGCATCGGCGCCGTGCTGGCGGGGCTGCCCACCAGCGTGGGCGGCATCACCGTGAACCGCTTCTGCGCCTCCGGCCTGTCGGCCGTGCAGATGGCGGCCGACCGCATCCGCGTGGGCGAGGCCGACGTGATGATCGCCGCCGGGGTCGAGAGCATGAGCATGGTGCCCATGATGGGCAACACGCCCTCGCTGTCGCCCAGCATCTTCGCCAAGGATGACGATGTGGGCATCGCCTACGGCATGGGCCTGACCGCCGAGAAGGTGGCGCAGCAATGGAAGGTGTCGCGCGAAGACCAGGACGCCTTCGCGCTGCAGTCGCACCAGAAGGCGCTGGCGGCGCAGCAGGCCGGTGAGTTCACCGACGAGATCACGCCCATCGAAGTGACCGACCGCACGGCCGACCTGGACACCGGCGAAAGCATCGCCAAGACGCGCACCGTCACGCTCGACGAAGGCGCACGGCCCGACACGTCGCTGGAAGGCCTGGCCAAACTCAAGACGGTGTTCGCCGCGCGGGGCTCGGTCACGGCGGGCAACAGCTCGCAGACCAGCGACGGCGCGGGCGCGCTGATCCTGGCCAGCGAAGCGGCCGTCAAGCGCTTCGGCCTCACGCCGCTGGCGCGCTTCGTGAGCTTCGCCAGCAAGGGCGTGCCGCCCAGCATCATGGGCATCGGCCCCATCGAGGCGATTCCGGCCGCGCTGCGGTACGCGGGCCTGAAGCACGAAGACATCGACTGGTTCGAATTGAACGAAGCCTTCGCTGCGCAGTCGCTGGCTGTGGTGCGCCAACTGGGGCTGGACCCGTCCAAGGTGAACCCGATGGGCGGTGCGATTGCGCTGGGCCATCCGCTGGGCGCCACGGGCGCCATCCGCGCGGCCACGGTGGTGCATGCGCTGCGCCGCAAGAACCTGAAGTACGGCATGGTGACCATGTGCGTGGGCATGGGGCAGGGCGCAGCCGGCATCTTCGAACGTGTCTGAGCGCTAGGTGCCCGGGCGTCGCGGGCATGACCGCGCGGCCGGGCCTTTCGCGTCACACTCGCACTCCATGACCTCCGAACTCCACCCCCTGGATGACGCGCTGGCGCTGCAGCCGGCCGGCCCCGGCCAGTTCGCCGGGCGCACCACGCCTTCCTACTGGAACATGGTCGGCCCCTTTGGCGGCGCTACCGCCGCCACGCTGCTGCAGGCCGTCATGCAGCACCCCGACCGCCTGGGCGAGCCCTTGTCGCTCACCGTTAACTACGCGGGTGCCGTGGCCGAAGGCGCCTTCACCGTGCACGCCACGCCGGTGCGCACCAACCGGTCCACCCAGCACTGGACGCTGTCCATCGTGCAGTCAGGCACCGACGGTGCGCCGGCTGTGACCACCACTGGCACGGCGGTGACGGCCGCACGCCGCGAGACCTGGAGCGCGACCGATACGCCCATGCCGCAAGCCCCCGGCCCCGACACGCTGGAACCGGTGCCCAAAGGGCTGGGCGTCGCCTGGCTCGACCGGTATGAGTTGCGCGCGGTGGCCGGCGGCCTGCCGCAGCGCTGGGACGGCGGCGGCGACAACAGCCTCACGCAGTTTTGGATGCGCGATGCGCCGGCCCGCCCGCTGGACTTCTGCGCGCTGGCGGGGCTGGCGGACGTGTTTTTTCCGCGGGTGTGGCTGCGCCGTGCCCATCGGGTGCCTGCCGGAACGGTGTCGCTCACGGTGTATTTCCATGCCGGCAGCGCACAGTTGGCAGCCACGGGCACGGGCTTCCTGCTGGGCCAGGCGCGCGCCCAGGAGTTTCGCAACGGCTTTTTCGACCAGACTGCGCAACTGTGGAACGAGGCCGGCACCATGCTGGCCAGCAGCCACCAGATCGTTTATTACAAGGAATGAGGTGCCGGGTTCATCCCGTGCACCCCTTTGCTTGGCCCCCTTCCCGAATTTGATTTGCATGGCAGGAGTTTTTCCATGACCGACACCCACATCGCGGCCGCGACCGCGACCGCGAACCAGGACATCCTCGTTCACACCGAATCCGGTGTGACCACCATCACCTTCAACCGCGTGGAAAAGAAGAACTCCATCACCACGGCGATGTACGCCGCGCTGGCGGATGCCCTGGAAGCCGCCTCCGCCGACGGCGCGGTGCGGGTCGTGGTGTTGCAGGGCGACGTGGCCATCTTCAGCGCCGGCAACGACATCGGCGACTTCTTGAACAAGCCGCCCTCGACGCAGGATTCGCCGGTGTTCCGCTTTCTGCGCGGCATCGCTACGTTTCCGAAGCCGGTGGTGGCTGCGGTCTGCGGGCCGGCCGTGGGCATCGGCACCACGATGCTCTTTCATTGCGACCTGGTCTATGCCGGCGACAACGCGGCGTTTTCGATGCCCTTCGTCAACCTGGGACTGTGTCCCGAAGCCGCCTCCAGTCTGCTCGTTCCTCAAATGATGGGCTACCACCGCGCCGCCGAGGCGCTGCTGCTGGGCGAGCCCTTCATGGCCGAAGCGGCGCTGGAAGTCGGTCTGGTCAACCGCGTGGTGCCGCCCACGGAATGCAACATGGTGGCCCAGACCCAGGCGCGCAAGTTGGCTGGCAAGCCGTTGTCCGCACTGATCGAAACCAAGCGCCTGATAAAGAAAGGCCAGACCGCTGCCGTGCTGGAACGCATGGCGGAAGAAGGTGCGAGCTTCGGCCGCATGCTGCAGGAGCCGGCAGCGCGCGAGGCTTTCAGCGCCTTCGTCGAAAAGCGCCGTCCGGATTTCAGCGCGGTTTAGCCCGATTCATGGGGATGGAGGCCGACGCACTGCCGGCACTGCAGGGCGCCTGCATGCTCGGCGGCCTTTGTGGAAATGGGAGAACTACCTAGGGTTTTTGCAGCGTTGGCGGGGCATAAGGATAGATGCCCATTGCATGAATCTGGCGGTACATTGACCGCTCACCTTCCATTTCCTGCAGGACGCTTGCCATGACCCCTCCCAAATCAACTGTGCCAGCTGTTGTGTCGCGTGCGCTGTCGCGCCGCGCCTTTGTGCAGTGGGGTGCAGCGCTGGCCAGCGCTGCGCTGGGGGCCTCGGCGCTGGCGCAGGGCGCCGCAGCGCCGGTGCCGCTGGAGGGTGGCCCGCTCAAGGTGGTGGTGCCCTACGCGGCCGGGGGGGCGTCGGACCGCGCGGCGCGGCTGCTGGCCGATGCGCTCGGCCCCCAGTTGGGGGTGCCGGTGGTGGTGGAAAACCGGGTCGGTGCCGGTGGGCGGTTGGCCGTCCAGCAGTTGCACCGGGACAGCTCGGGCCAGAACCAGGTCGTGCTCGCCAATCCGGCCACCATGCTGGTGGCCCCTCTCGTGTTCAAGGACAACGGCTACGACCCCGACAAGGACTATGTCGCGCTGTCGCAGATCACCAGCTATTCGTTCGGCCTGGCCGTGTCCACCGGCGTGCCGGTCAAGGAATTCGCCCACCTGCACGCCTGGATGATTGCCAACCAGGACAAGCTGGCCGCCGGCGTTCCGGCCACCGGCAGCCTGCCCCATTTCTTTTCGCTCATGCTGGGGGAAAAGCTCGCTCTCCAGTTGCCGGTGGTGGGGTACCGGGGCTCGGCGCCCCTGCTCAACGACCTGATGGGTGGGCATGTGCCGATTGCCGTCGATACGCTCGATGCGCTGGAGCCGCTGCACAAGGCGGGCAAGCTGCGCATCCTGGCGGTGTCCGGCGAGCAACGGGCGCCGACGCTGCCGACGGTGCCCACGTTCAAGGAAGCGGGGCTTGGCTTGGCCGCCCACGGCTGGAACGTGCTCTACGCACCGGCGTGGCTACCTGCCGCCAAGGCCCGCCGCATCGCCGATGCGGTGACCCAGGTCATGGCCGACCCGGCACTGCAGGCGCGTTTCGTGGCTGCCGACATGGTGCCTGTCGTCAGCACCCGCGACCAGACCAACAAGATGCTGACCGCCTACAAGGCCCAATGGGCGCCCGTGGTGCGCCACTCGGGCTTTCAGCCTTGAACACCTGCCGTACTCAATGAATCCACCGCCTTCCACTGCTTCACCGCCCCCGTTCGAGCCGGAGTTCATCGACGGCCTGAAAGACATCTTCGAGCAACGCATCGTCTTCAACCAGTTGCTGGGGCTCAAGGTCACGCACCTGGGGCACACGCATGTGGAGGCGCGCATCGACATGAAGCCCGAGCTGGTGGGGCATTACGCCTACAACCGGGTGCATGGCGGCGTCATCAGCGCGGGCCTCGACGCCATGGGCGGATTGGCGGTGATGGCGGCCATCGGCTCGCGCCACATGGACGAGGCCCCCGCGCAGCGCCTGCACCGCTTCGGCAAGCTGGGCACCATCGACTTGCGCGTCGATTATTTGCGGCCTGGCATCGGAAGCCATTTCACTTTGCGCGCCGAGGTGCTGAGACTGGGCTCGCGCGTGGCGACCACGCGAATGGAGTTCTTCGGGCCGGACGGCACGCTCATGTCGGCGGGAGCGGCTGCCTACATCGTGTCGTAATCCCTTCCTACGAAAGGTCGCGGCGATGTATGTCGCTGCAAGGCATGCAAGTGCATGCAACGATCGAATGGTTTGGTTACCGATCTTGCGTAACGCGGGGAGTTTTCGCGGAACGCTGCTTCTAGCATGGCCTTTTTTCAAGGAGATCTGATGGCCGTGCAAAACCCTTTCTTCGGCAAGCGTGAACCCGACGCTTTCCAGCCTCGCCCTTCGTCCGTCCTCGGTGGCGCTTCCTCTGTGGTTCCTGGCGGCACCAGCACCGCTGCCACGACCCCTTCGACGGCCACCAAACCTGCTTCCTCTTCGACCGCGCCCACCAGTGCCGCGGCCGATGGCGTGGGCAGCAAGCTCACGGTGGGCCCGAACATCAAGCTCAAAGGGGTGGAGATCACCGATTGCGACACGCTCGTGGTCGAAGGCACGGTCGAAGCCACCATGGATTCCCGCGTGATCCACATCGCAGAGCAGGGCGCTTTCCGGGGCTCCGCCGAGATCGACATCGCCGAGATCCACGGCGAGTTCGACGGGACCCTGACCGTGCGTGAAAAGCTCGTCATCTACAGCACCGGCAAGGTGACCGGCAAGATCCGCTACGGCAAGGTGGTGATCGAAGAGGGTGGCCAGCTGGCCGGTGAAATCTTCGCCGGCACGTCCAATGCCTCGCCACGCTCCAGCTCCAACAACGCGGGCAACCCCAACAGCCTGAACGCTCGCAACGAGGTGCCCGCACTCGCGGCCGCCTGATCGGTCGGCAGCGATTCCTCTGCCAACGGCCCCGCCGCGTACGGCCACGCGGCGGGGCCGGCGTTTTCTTCAGGCGGCCGTGTCGCCGTCCGGCGCCTTGGCCACCGGCAACGGGCGGGGTTTGCCGGCTGCATCGATGGCCACGTAGGTCAGCCGCGCTTCCGTCACTTTCACATACCGGCCCTGCGCTGAAAAGCGCTCCGCATACACCTCGACCTCGACGGTGACCGAAGTACGCCCGGTACGGGTCACGGCGGAAAAGAACGAAAGAATGTCGCCCACGCGCACGGGCTGCTTGAACACGAATTCATTCACCGCGACGGTCGCCATGCGGCCTTGCACATAGCGCGCCGGCAGGACCGATCCCGCCAGATCCACCTGGGCCATGACCCAGCCGCCGAAGATGTCGCCGTTGGCATTGCAGTCGGCCGGCATCGGAATCACCTTGAGTACCAACTCCTTGTCGGTGGGCAACTCGGTCAGGGCAGCGCTGGGAAGAGCGGTCATGGGCACAATCTCGGTAAAAACAACAACCGGAATTGTCCTTCATGCGCCCCACTGGCGAATCCTCCCCCTCCCTGGGCGCGCAATCCGGCGCCCGTTCCCGCACCGACTGGGCCACGCTCGGCCGGCTCGTTCCCTATCTCTGGCAGTACAAATGGCGGGTGATCGCGGCGCTGGTGTTCGTCATCGGCGCCAAGGTGGCCAACGTCGGGGTGCCACTGCTGTTGAAGCAGTTGATCGATGCCATGTCGATCTCGCCCAGCGACCCCACGGCCGTCGTCGTCGTGCCCATGGCCCTGCTGCTGGCCTATGGCGCGCTGCGGCTGTCCACCTCCGTCCTGACCGAACTGCGGGAACTGGTTTTCGCCAAGGCGACGCAGGGCGCGGCCCGCAGCATCGCGCTGCAGACGTTCGAGCACCTGCATGCGTTGAGCCTGCGCTTCCACCTGGAGCGGCAGACCGGCGGCATGACGCGCGACATCGAACGCGGCGTGCGCGGCATCGAGTCACTGATTTCGTTCACCCTGTTCAACATTGGGGCCACGCTGGTGGAGGTGTTCCTCGTGCTCAGCGTGCTGGCGGTGAAGTTCGATGCATGGTTTGCCTGGATCACGCTGGGCGCCCTGGGGCTATACATCGCGTTCACGGTGCTGCTGACCGAGTGGCGCACCAAGTTCCGCCGGCAAGCCAATGAGTTCGACTCCGCGGCGCACGCGAAGGCCGTGGATTCGCTGCTGAACTACGAGACGGTCAAATACTTCAACAACGAGGCGTTCGAAGCCCAGCGCTACGACGAAAGCCTGCAGCGGCTGCGCCATGCGCGCCTCAAGAGCCAGACCTCGCTGTCGCTGCTGAACACCGGGCAGCAGCTCATCATCGCCACCGGCCTCGTGGCCATGCTGTGGCGCGCTGCGCAGGGCGTGGCCGATGGTCGCATGACGCTGGGCGATCTGGTCATGGTGAACGCCTTCATGATCCAGCTCTACATTCCGCTCAATTTCCTCGGCGTGATCTACCGCGAGATCAAGCAGAGCCTGACCGACCTGGACAAGATGTTCACGTTGATGGACAAAGACCGCGAGGTGGCCGACGCCCCGGGCGCGCAGCCGCTGGCACACCTGGAGCATCCGGCGGTGCGCTTCGAAGACGTGCACTTCGCCTATGAAAGCCGTGCCGGCAGCGCGCGGCCCATCCTGCATGGCATCAGCTTCGAGATCCCGGCCGGCAAGACGGTGGCGGTGGTCGGCCCTTCAGGCTCGGGCAAATCCACGCTGGCGCGCCTGCTCTTTCGTTTCTACGACATCCAGTCGGGCCGCATCACCATCGCCGGGCAGGACATCCAGAGCGTGACGCAGGACAGCCTGCGCCGGGCCATCGGCATCGTTCCGCAGGACACGGTGCTGTTCAACGACACCGTCGCCTACAACATCGCCTACGGCCATCCGGGCGCCAGCCAGGAAGCGGTGGAGGCAGCGGCCCAGGCCGCGCGCATTCACGGCTTCATCGCCGCGACGCCGCTGGGTTACGCCACGCAGGTGGGCGAGCGGGGCCTCAAGCTGTCCGGTGGTGAAAAGCAGCGCGTGGCCATTGCGCGCACGCTGCTGAAGAACCCGCCCATCCTGATCTTCGACGAGGCCACATCCGCGCTCGACTCAGCCAACGAACGCGCCATTCAGGCCGAACTGAAAAGCGCGGCACGCAACAAGACGGCTCTGGTGATCGCGCACCGCCTCTCCACGGTGGTCGATGCGCACGAGATTCTGGTGATGGAGGCCGGCCGCATCATCGAGCGCGGCACCCATACAGCCCTGCTGGAGCGCAATGGGCGTTACGCCAGTATGTGGGCGCTGCAGCAAAGCGGAGAGGCGGGCTAAAAAGACCCGTGCCGGGCCTGGCGCTGCTTTTCAGGAGGCGCGCCAGGCGCACACCGGCTTCAGGGCTTGCGTGCGGCGATCGCCTTTTCGGCCTGGTCCACCAAGTCGGCGCCGATCTGGCCCTTCCATTTGTCGAACACCGGGCGCGTGGCCTTCACGAAAGATTCCCGCTCTGCCGGGCTGAGCTGGGTCACCGTTACCCCGTGGCTGGCGATCTCCTTGAGCAGGGGCTTGTCGGCCTCGACCATGCCTTTGCGTGCGATGGCGATCTCTTCCTTGCCGGCGTCGATGGCGGCCTGCTTGACGATCTCGCGGTCGGCAGGCGTCCAGCTGTTCCAGATGTCCTTGTTGACCACGAAGATCAGCGGATCGTTCATGTAGCCCCACATGGTCACGTGCTTTTGCGCCACGGTGTAGAGCTTGGCTGCCATGTAGACGGACACCGGGTTCTCCTGGCCATCGACAGCGCTGCTGGCCATGGCAGGCTGGGCGTCGGCCCAGCTCATCTGCGTGGGATTGGCGCCCAGTGCCGTGAAGGTATCCAGGAACAGGGGCGAGCCGACCACGCGGATCTTGAGGCCCTTCAGGTCCTCGGGGCTCTTGATGGCCTTCTTGGAATTGGAGATTTCGCGGTAGCCGTTCTCGCCCCAGGCCAGCGGCACGACGCCGGCTTTGTCCAGCGTCTGGAAAATGCTCTTGCCCACCTCGCCCTGCGTCACCGCATCGACGGCTGCATAGTCCGGAAACAGGAAGGGCAGTGAGAACAGGTTGAGCGGCTTGACCTGGGGCGACCAGTTGATGGTGGAGCCCACGGCCATGTCGATCACGCCCTGGCGCAGCGCGCTGAATTCGCGCGTCTGGTCGCCCTGGATCAGCGAAACGCCGGGGTACAGCTTGATGTTGATGCGGCCTTGCGTGCGCTCGCGGACCTTGTTGGCCCACAGCTCGCCGCCCTTGCCCCAGGGAAATGCCGTGCCCAGCACCAGCGACATGCGGTATTCGCTCTTGTAGGTCTGGGCCACGGCCGGCGCGGCGAAGGCGATTGCGGCAGCCGCCGCGACGGCGCTGGTGAGGAAGGTGCGCAGTTTCATGTTTTCAGTCTCCTGGTTCTCGGTGAAAAAGGGTGGGGCGGACGGTCAGTAGCCCAGGCGGGCCGGCAGCCACAGCGCCAATTGCGGGAAGGCGATGACCAGCACCATGACGACGAACATCGCCAGCAGCATGGGCCCGACCCAGCGCACGGTGGACTCCATGCGCACGCCGGCGATGCGGCACGACACCATCAGGTTCACGGCCAGCGGCGGCGTGAACTGGCCCAGGGCGACCTTGAGCGTGAGGATGACGCCGAACCACACCGGGTCCCACTGGTAGTGCTGCATGATGGGCAGCAGCAGCGGCACGAAGATGAGGAAGATCGAAATGCCGTCCAGGAACATGCCCACCGTGATGAGCAGCAGGATCAGGAGCGCCATCACGCCATATTCGCCCAGCCCCGAGTTCACGATGGCCTTGGCCACCGGGTCGATCACGCCCAGCGTGGACAGAGAGAACGCGAAGATGCCGGCCAGCGACACCACCAGCAGAATCACGGCCGACAGCTCGCCGGCCTCGCGCAGGATGGGGAACAGGTCGCGCACCTTGATGGTCCGGTGGATGCACATACCCACGAACAGGCCATAGAAAACGGCCACCACGGCGGCCTCGGTGGGCGTGAACCAGCCCGCCCGCATGCCGCCCAGGATCAGCACCGGCGCGGCCAGGCCCCAGGACGCATCGCGCAGGCTGCGCCAGAACGGCGGGCGTGGCATGGAGGATTCGAGCGCACCCATCTTGTGCCGGCGCGATAGCCATACGGCGGGCACGATCAGCGCGATGCCCGCGAGCACGCCGGGAATCATGCCGGCCGCGAACAGTGCGGGCACCGAGGCGCCCGGCACCAGCACCGAATAGATGATGAACGCGACCGACGGCGGAATCAGGATGTCGGTGGCCGCCGCGGCGCCCACCACGCTCGCCGAGAACGAACCGGGATAGCCGGCGCGCGACATGGCCGCGATCATCACGCCGCCCACGGCCGCAGCATTGGCCGGGCCCGAACCCGAAATCCCGCCCAGGAACATCGCCACGGCGATGGCGACCAGCGGCAGCATGCCCGGCCCGCGGCCCACGATGGCGACGGCGAAGTTCACGAGCCGCAGCGCCACGCCGGAGCGGTCGAAGATCGAGCCCACGAGCACGAACATCGGAATGGCCAGCAGCGGGTATTTGCCCAGGCCGGCGTAGAAGTTCTGCGGCACGGCGAGCAGGCCGAACCACTGGCTGTCGGCATTGGCCAGCGCGATGGCGGTTACGCCCGCCAGGCCCAGGGCCGCGCCGATCGGCACGCCCACGAACATCATGGCGAGGAACGCCACGAACAACAGGGTCGCGATCATTTGGCGGTGTCCTGCAGGCCCGCCGACGGCGCCGAGCGGCCCCGGCGGATGAACAGTCCCACCGCGCGCCAGGTGATCAGCGCGGACAACAGCGGCAGCCATACCGAGTACCACCACTGCGGCACGCCGATGCCGGGGGATGTCTCGCCGAAGCGGTAGTCGTCCCACACCACGCGCACGCTCAGCACGGCGATCACGCCGAACAGCAGCGCCACCATCAGCGCCCCGAAGCGCGCCAGGCCATGCCGGCGCGCGGCCGAGCCGCCTTCGGCGAACCATTCGATGCGGATGTGCTGGTCGCGCGCGACGGCGGCGGAGCCCGCCACCAGCGCCAGCACGATCATCAGGAAGACCGAGATCTCTTCGGTCCAGGCGAACGAGGAATTCGTGAAATAGCGCACCAGCACGTTCGCGAAGGTGATGAGGGCCAGGGCCGCCATCACGATGACGGTGAGCCAGTCTTCGATGCGCAGGGAACGGGGGGTATCGTCGTCGGTCTTGGCAGCGGGTGCGGTGCCATGGGGCGAAGGCCCGGACGGGGGAGGTAGGGACATGAAAGGCAGAGGGTCGGTGAGATCGAACAACGTGGCGATGCGGTCACTCTGCCCACCAGCCTTGTGCGCCAGGGGCCCGGACGGGGCGGCGCTTGGAACGCCGAAGCCATTTTGCAAGCAAACGTGGCAGGGTCCGGTGCAGGGTTTCCCCAGGGCGGTGTGAACAAGGGACATGCGCCCGCCCCGATAATGCGCGCCATGGAAACCAAGTGGCTCGAGGATTTCGTCAGCCTCGCGGAAACGCGCAGCTTCAGCCGGTCGGCGCAGTTGCGCCATGTGACCCAGCCGGCGTTTTCGCGCCGCATCCAGGCGCTGGAGGCCTGGGCCGGCACCGATCTGGTGGACCGCAGCTCCTACCCGACCCGCCTCACCCCCGCGGGCAAGACCCTCTACGAGGAGGCGCTGGAGATGCTGCAGGCCATGCAGAACACCCGCGCCATGCTGCGGGCCCACACCAGCGCGGGCAAGGACATGATCGAGTTCGCGGTGCCCCACACCCTGGCGTTCACGTTCTTTCCCGCATGGCTTTCGAGCCTGCGTGAGCGCTTCGGGCCGGTCAAGAGCCGCCTGATCGCGCTCAACGTGCACGACGCGGTGCTGCGCCTGGTGGAAGGCGGGTGCGATCTGCTGATCGCCTATCACCATCCCTCGCAGCCGTTCCAGCTCGATGCCGACCGCTATGAAATGGTGACGCTGGGCCAGGAAATCCTGTCGCCGTATTCGCGCGCCGATGCGGACGGCCGGCCGCTGTTCAGCCTGCCGGGCCGGGCCGGCGAGCCGCTGCCCTATCTGGGGTACGCGCCCGGGGCGTATCTGGGCCGCGTGACGGAATTGATCCTCAAACAATCGGGCACGGCCATTCACCTGGACCGGGTCTACGAGACCGACATGGCCGAGGGCCTCAAGGCCATGGCGGTGGAGGGCCACGGGGTCGCCTTCCTGCCGCACAGCGCCGTCAAGAAGGAACTCCGCTCGCGCCGCCTGGTGAGCGCTGCGCCCTCTGGCGTGGAGGATCTGCAGATGGCCATGGAGGTGCGGGCCTACCGCGAGAAGCCTTCCGGCAAGGAGCCGTCCAAAGGCATCGTGCAGTCGCTCTGGACTTATCTGCAAGCCCACAGTACGGACAAGCCCCTTTGACGCGGCGGGCACGTTATGTGTCAATTGCATAATTCCACAGCGCAATTGGCATTGGAAAGACTATGTGTCGGGACGTACATTCCGTCCCGGCGTCCGGAGCGAAGTGCAAAAGCCTTCGCCCAACAGAGAGGCCCGGCCTGGCACAGTGTTTGCTCAGGTTAGAACTTCCGAACTTTGAGACAAGCCATGAAAACATTCCGCTGGAAGCCCATTGGGGTCGCCGCAGCCTTGTGCTGGTGGGGCATGGCTGTTTCTGCCCAGGGTGTTCTCGACCGCGTCTCGGCGGGCGGCAAGCTGGTTCTGGCTTACCGCGAATCCTCGGTGCCGTTTTCGTATGTTGAGGGCGGCAAGCCCATCGGCTACGCGGTGGACCTGTGCCAGCGGATCGCTGAGGTCGTTCGCAAGAAGACCGGCCGCAAGGACATGGAAGTCGATTTCGTGCCGGTCACATCGGCCAACCGCCTCGAAACCATCGAAAAAGGCCGCGCCGACATGGAGTGCGGCTCCACCACCAACAATGCCGAGCGGCGCCAGGCCGTGGCGTTCACCGTGCCGCATTTCATCACCGGTGCCCGCCTGCTGGTGCCAGCCCAGAGCAATGTGGACCGCATCGAAGACCTGAGCGGCAAGAAGCTCGTCTCGACCAAGGGCACCACGCCGCTCAAGGCCGCCCAGCAGATCAACCGCGAGCGCCTGCTGCAGATCAATGTCATCGAAGCGCCGGACCACGCCAAGGCCGTCGAGATGGTGGAAAAGGGCGAGGCCGATGCCTTCGCCATGGACGATGTGCTGCTGTACGGCCTGGCCTCCAACCGCCCCAATCCTGCCGCGCTCAAGGTGGTCGGCAAGTTCATCACCACCGAGCCGCTGGCCATCATGCTGCCCAAGAACGATCCCGCGTTCAAGAAGCTGGTGGACGACGAAATGCGCCGCCTGATCACCAGCCGCGAGATCTATCCCATCTACGACAAGTGGTTCGCGCAGCCCATCCCGCCGTCCAACCGCGCGCTCAATCTTCCCGTGAGCTATCTGTTGAGGGATTTCTGGAGATATCCCACCGACCAGGTTCCGTTTTGAGCAAGGTTTGTCGCCGCGCTCGCCCGATGTTCCGGGTATTCGGCATGGTGGCGAATTCCGCCCTGTGCCACTATCTAGAATGATTCTTTCCCTCGTATCCGTAAGTTCTTAGGAGATCCTGATGAAGAAACATTTGCTGGCAGTCGCCATCACCGCCCTGGCCGCAGGCAGCGCTTTCGCGCAAGCCAACGACACACTGGCCAAGATCAAGGCCTCCGGCACGATCACCGAAGGCGTGCGCGAATCTTCCGGTCTTTCGTACACCCTGGGTGACGGCAAGTACACGGGCTTTCACTACGATGTTTGCGCCAAGGTCATCGCCGACGTGCAAAAGCAGCTCGGCCTGTCCAAGCTGGAAGTCAAGTACCAGCCCGTGACGTCGCAAAACCGCATTCCGCTGGTGCAAAACGGCACGGTGGACATCGAGTGCGGCTCCACTACCAACAACGCGGCCCGCCAGAAGGACGTCGCCTTCGCGGTCACGACCTATGTCGAAGAAGTGCGCATCGCCGTCAAGGCCGATTCGGGCATCACCGGCATCAAGGACCTGAACGGCAAGAACATCGCCACGACCACCGGCACCACCTCGGTGCAGACGCTGCGCAAGAACAAGCGCGCCGAAGGCCTGACGTTCAAGGAAGTGTTCGGCAAGGACCACTCCGACAGCTTCCTGCTGCTGGAATCCGGCCGCGCCGACGCGTTCATCATGGACGGCTCGATCCTTGCATCCAACATCGCCAAGTCCAAGAGCCCCAACGATTTCAAGATCGTCGGCGAAGTGCTGAGCGTGGAACCCATCGCCATCATGATCCGCAAGGACGACGCTGCCTTCAAGAAGGCCGTGGACGACAGCATCAAGGCGCAGATCAAGTCCGGCGACATGGCCAAGCTGTATGACAAGTGGTTCATGCAACCCGTGCCACCGAACAACGTGAAGATCGGCCTGCCAGTGAGCGAAGCGACCAAGGCCGCTTGGGCGAACCCCAACGACAAGCCCATGGAAGAGTACGCCACCAAGGAATGAGCGCCACGGCGCCCGCCTGCATCAAACGCCCACCGCCCGGTGGGCGTTTGTTTGTTTCCCCGGCAGGGATGCCCGGGATGGGGCGCCAAGTTTGAAGACAACGAGATTTGAGAAGGATTTCCCATGGGATCAAATTGGGATTGGCAAGTCTTCCTGCAGGACCCGGGAGGTGAATACCCGACCTACCTCCAGTGGATGCTTTCTGCATGGGGCTGGACGGTGTCGGTGGCCTTGCTGGCACTGGTGATCGCGCTGGTGATGGGCTCGCTCATCGGCACGCTGCGCACGCTGCCGGACAACAAGGTGCTGGTCGGCTTCGGCAACGCGTGGGTCGAGCTGTTCCGGAACATTCCGCTGCTCGTGCAGATTTTTCTGTGGTACCACGTGCTGCCCGCGATCTTTCCGGTGCTCAAGGGCGTCTCGGGCTTCATCCTCGTGGTGCTGGCGCTGGGCTTCTTCACGTCGGCACGGATCGCCGAGCAGGTGAGGGCGGGCATTCAGGCGCTGCCGCGCGGCCAGCGCTACGCTGGCATGGCCATGGGCTTCACGACCGTGCAGTACTACCGCTACGTGCTGCTGCCGATGGCGTTTCGCATCATCATTCCGCCGCTCACGAGCGAGACGATGAACATCTTCAAGAACTCGTCCGTGGCCTTCGCCGTGTCGGTGGCCGAACTGACGATGTTCGCCATGCAGGCGCAGGAAGAGACCTCGCGGGGCATCGAAATCTACCTGGCAGTGACCGGCCTGTACGTGGTCTCGGCCTTCGCCATCAACCGCATCATGGCCTTCATCGAAAAGCGCACGCGGGTGCCGGGCCTGATCGTGTCCAGTGGCTCAGGAGGTCACTGACATGATGAATCTCGACCTTTCCTTCTATAGCTGGGACATCATCAGCAAGTTCGTCGTCAAGGGCTTTTACTTCAGCATCATGCTGACGTTGATCGCCACGATCGGCGGCATCTTGCTGGGCACCGTGCTGGCGCTGATGCGCCTGTCGGGCAAGAAGTGGCTGGATGCGCCCGCCACGTTCTACGTCAACGGCATGCGCAGCATTCCGCTGGTGATGGTGATCCTGTGGTTCTTCCTGCTGGTGCCGGCCTCGTTCTACGCGGCCCTTCCCGGCGGCATCGGAACGAGTTACCGGTCCGAGCTGTCGGCGGTGATCACCTTCATCGCCTTCGAAGCCGCTTACTTCAGCGAAATCATGCGCGCCGGGATCCAGTCGATCTCGCGCGGGCAGGTGTTCGCAGGCCAGGCGCTGGGGATGACGTACGGCCAGAACATGAAGCTCGTGATCCTGCCGCAGGCGTTCCGCAACATGCTGCCGGTGCTGCTCACGCAGACCATCATCCTGTTCCAGGACACTTCGCTGGTCTACGCCATCGGCGCCTACGACATGCTCAAGGGCTTCGAGACGGCGGGCAAGAACTATGGTCGGCCGATCGAGGCCTATCTGCTGGCGGCTGTCGTGTACTTTGTGATGTGCTTTGCACTGTCCTGGTTCGTGAAGCGCCTGCACCGGAAAATCGCCATCATCCGCTGAGCGGAAAGAGTGAGGAAAAAGCAATGATTGAAATGAAGAACGTCTCGAAGTGGTACGGCAGCTTCCAGGTGCTGACCGACTGCTCCACTTCCATCCAGAAGGGCGAGGTCGTGGTGGTGTGCGGCCCCTCGGGTTCCGGCAAGTCCACGCTGATCAAGACCATCAACGCGCTCGAGCCCTTCCAGAAGGGCGAGATCTTCGTGGACGGCATCGCCGTGCACGACCCGAAGACCAACCTGCCCAAGCTGCGCAGCCGCGTGGGCATGGTGTTCCAGCACTTCGAACTGTTCCCCCACCTGTCGGTGACCGAGAACCTGACGATCGCGCAGGTCAAGGTGCTGGGCCGGGGCGCGGACGAAGCCAAGAAGCGCGGCCTCAAGATGCTGGACCGCGTGGGCCTGTCGGCGCACAAGGACAAGTTTCCGGGCCAGCTGTCGGGCGGCCAGCAGCAGCGTGTGGCCATTGCACGCGCTCTGTCGATGGACCCCATCGTGATGCTGTTCGACGAGCCGACTTCGGCGCTCGACCCCGAAATGGTGGGCGAAGTGCTGGACGTGATGGTGGGTCTCGCCAACGAAGGCATGACCATGATGTGCGTGACCCACGAAATGGGCTTTGCCCGCAAGGTCAGCAACCGCGTGATCTTCATGGACGTGGGCGGCAAGATCCTGGAGGACTGCTCCAAGGACGACTTCTTCAACAACCCGGACGCCCGCCAGCCGCGCACCAAGGACTTCCTCAACAAGATCCTGCAGCACTGATCGATCCGCTGCGTCGGGCCTTTTTGACAGGCCAGAGAGAAAGCGCCCTTCGGGGCGCTTTTTTCATGGGCGTTCGGGAGGCTGTGGCGCAACAATGGGGCGCAGCCGTGAACCAGTCCTGCCCCGGATTCCCTGAGCCACCCGCGCTGCTGCCCCGCTCCTCCTTACCTCCGCCATGCCCCTGCCCGACGATTCCCGTCCTGACGATGCCCCGGCCGCCCGTGCTGCCGGTAGTCCGGGCACGGCTGCCGGCGCGCAGTGGCAGGTCGTGCATGTGCACCCTTCGGCCCCGTCGCAGCCGGCCGAAGGCGCGCCTTGCAACGGCTGCGGCCTGTGCTGCCTGGCCGAACCCTGTCCGCTGGGCATGCTGGTATCGCGCCGGCGCACCGGCCCCTGCGCTGCGCTGCGATGGCATGAGGAAGGGTTGGAAGGGGTGGAGACGTTGGGAGAAGGTTCGAGGTCGAGCTGCAGCAGCGTGCCGACGCGGGTGCCAGTGTCAGGCGGTGCGGTGGCCGGCCCGGGCGCTGAACGGGGCCCTGCAGCCTCGGCCGGCCGCTATGTCTGCGGCATGGTGGACGATCCCGGCGAGGTCACCGGGTGGCGCAGCGCCTGGGCGGTGGGCCTCATGCGCGCGCTGGCCCGGCGCTGGATTGCGGCGGGCATCGGCTGCGATGCGCCGCCGCTGAGGCCGCCGACTCAGGACGGAGGTGCTGGCAATGGCCCTGCCGGTTCACTATAAAATTAATAGCAGTACACCGGTGTATTGATTGCGCTGGAGGCCTTTTTGGTGCTTGAAGCCAAAGCCCCTCAGCTGCGGGGCAGTGCGTACGCGATCAGCCAGTCGCCCGTGCGGGTGCCCAGGGAGCCATGGCCGCCCGCCGCCACCACGATGTATTGGCGCCCGTCCGCGCCGGTGTAGGTCATCGGCGTGGCCTGGCCGCCAGCGGGAAGCCGGCTCTTCCACAGTTCCTTGCCGTTGGCGACGTCGTAGGCCCGCACGTAGTAGTCGAGCGTGCCCGAGAGGAACGCCACCCCGCCGGCCGTGGTCACCGGGCCGCCCAGGTTGGGCACGCCCATCTTGAATGGCACGGGCACGGGAGCCAGGTCGCGCACGGTGCCGTTCTTGTGCTTCCACACGATCTTGCCCGTGGTCAGGTCGGCGCCGGCCACATAGCCCCAGGGCGGCGCCTGGCAGGGAATGCCCAGCACCGAGACGAAGGGCTTGAGCCGCACGGCGAACGGTGCACCGACGTTTTCGTTCAGCGCGGGCAGCATGCCGTGCGGGGGCGCGCCGCCGGGCTGGACGAGCAGCGTCGTCTCATCGTTGCGCGGGATCAACTGCGAGGTGAAGGCCAGGTACGTGGGCGTGGTGAACGCCATCTCGCGCTGCGGGTCCACGGCCACGCCGCCCCAGTTGAACACCCCGAAGTTGCCCGGATAGACCAGCGTGCCGCGCGTGGAGGGCGGTGTGAACCGGCCTTCGAAGCGGAGCTTTTCGAACGCGATGCGGCACATCAGCTGGTCGAACAGGGTGACGCCCCACATGTCCGCGCCGGTGAGCGGCGGCGGGTCGAACGACAGGGCCGACTTGGGCTGGGTGGGCGCGGTGCGGTCGCCTTCGGCGGCGCCCTGCGGTGCGGGCTCTTCGGTCACCGGCAGGATGGGGTTGCCGGTGCGGCGGTCGAGCACGAACACTTCGCCCTGCTTGGTGGGCTGTACCAGCGCGGGCACGCGCTCGCCCTTCACCGTCAGGTCCACCAGGCTGGGCTGGGCAGGCACGTCGTAGTCCCACAGGTCGTGGTGCACGGTCTGGAAGTGCCACCGCACGCGGCCGGTGGCCAGCTCCAGCGCCACGACGGAGGACGAATAGCGCTCCACCTCGGGGCTGCGCCGGCCGCCCCACTGGTCGGGCGGCTGGTTGCCCATGGGCACGTAGACCAGGCCCAGGGTTTCGTCCACGCTGGAAATCGACCAGCTGTTGGGTGAATTGGCCGTGTACGTTTCGCCCGGCCCGATGGGCGCGGTGGCTTCGGGCTTGGCCGAGTCCCAGTTCCACACCAGCGCGCCGGTGCGCACGTTGTAGGCCCGGATCACGCCCGACTGTTCCTTGGTGGACGCGTTGTCCAGCACGGTGCCGCCGATGATGATGAGATCGCGCGTGACCACCGCGGGCGAGGTGGAGTAGTACGCGCCGGGGCGCTTGTTGGGCATGCCGGCCCACAGGTCGATCTGCCCGGTGCCGTTGCCGAAGTCGCTGCACAGCGAGCCGGTGCGCGGGTCCAGCGCCAGCAGCCGGCCGTCCGCCGTGGGCATGAACAGGCGGCCTTCGCAGGTCACGGTGTTGAGGCTCGCGGCGGCTGGGACAGGAGTGGCGGGCGCTGCAGGTGCCTGCGGGGCGGAAGCGGCCGAGGCAACCGCGGTCGATGCAGGCGCAGAGGTAGAGGCCGAGGCAGAAGTGGATGCAGCGTCACCAATGGGCGCAGCCGCCATTGCGGGGTCGGTGCTGGTGCCGCCTGCCGAACTGGTAGTAGCGGTGGCAGTGATAGCAGCGGGGGCGGCGCCGGCTGCCGGCTCCGGTGGCTGGTACGACAGGCCCCGGCAGGTCAGATGCTGCAGCGCCAGTTCGCCCTGGCCTTTGATCTGCGTGTCGTAGCGCCAGACCTGCGCGCCGGTGGTCGCGTCGAGGGCGATCACCGACTGGTGCGGCGTGCACAGGTACAGCCGGTTGCCGATCTTGAGCGGGGTGACCTCGAACGTGGTTTCCTGCGGGTCGCCGGGCTTTCCGCGCACGTCGCCGGTGCGGAACTGCCACGCGACCTCCAGGCCGCGCACGTTGTCGGGGGTGATCTGGCCGAGCGGAGAGTAGCGCTGCCCTGCGCCCGTGCGGCCGTAGGCGTGCCACTCGCCGGCGGGAATGCCGCCGTCGCCCGCGCCGGCACTCGCGGACGGGGAAGGGGCAGTTGCGGCCGCAGGCGCCGTGGCCGCCTGCGCTTCGAACGCCCCGGGAATGTCATGCGCGTCGTGGAACCATGAGGCCACCGCCACCACGAAGAACGCGGCCAGCGAGGCCCCCAGCGCCCGGCGCGGCCCGCGGGGCGATGCCGCCACCATCAAGCCGCGTGAGACCGCCGGCGTGAGCAACAGCAGCCCCAGCACGAAGAACACGTCGCCGCGCGCTGCCAGCGGCCACCAGTCGAGCCCCGCCTCCCACAGCGACCATACGAGGGTGACGAGCACCAGAGCGGCATACACCCAGAGCGCGGCAGGGTTGCGCTGGGCCAGCATCCACCCCGCCAGCAGCGTTGCCAGGCCGGCGGGCAGGTAGTACCACGATCCCCCCAGCGCGATCAGCCAGACCCCGCCGACCCCGATGGCCAGGCCGATCACGACGAGGAGCAGCCCGATGAAGACGGGTGCGTGGCGTTGGTTGGGCATGACGGTTCCTCTTGAAACGGCTGCTCCCGGCAACGGCCGTCGAGCCGGATGCGCGGGTTTTGGGAAGCTGGATGAGCGTCACGCCGATCGCGTGCGCCGGGATGAAGGTACGCGGGCGCTTGCTGTGGGCGTGTCGGTTCCGCGCGTCGGCCCCTGTAGGACGAGGGAGCCTGGGCGCCAGGCGGTGCCAGCGCCGCAACCCCGCCTTGGCGCGCATGACGCGTGGGTGACAGCGTCTCAGGGTTTACGGCCTGCAAGGCCAGGGCGAGCTGCGATGCAATGGCGGCTGCCTAATTTGTTTGCGAGAACCGTTCGATCATGCAGCGCCGTCATCTCATGCAGCTCGGGGCCGCGGCCCTGGCCGCTCCCGCCCTCACCGCCCGTGCCCAATCCTTTCCCGCCAAGCCCATCAAGCTGGTGATCGCCTTCCCGGCGGGCGGCCCCACCGACATCACCATGCGTGCCCTGGCCGACAGCGCCGGCAAGGCGCTCGGCCAGCCCGTCATCATCGACAACAAGCCCGGTGCCGGCGGTACGCTGCCCGCGCAGCTGCTGCAGTCCTCGGCCCCCGACGGCTACACCGTGGCGCAGATTCCGCTGGGCGTGTTCCGGCTGCCCTACACCACCAAGATCAACTGGGACCCGGTCAAGGACATCACCTACGTGCTGAACGTGACGGGCTACGCCTTCGGCGTGGTGGTGCCGGCCGATTCGCCGTTCAAGACCTGGGCGGATTTCGTGGCCTATGCCAAGGCCAACCCCGGCAGGCTCAGCTACGGCTCCACCGGCACGCTCACCAGCCCGCACCTGACCATGGAATTGGCTGCGCAGCAGCTGGGCATCCAATTGCTGCATGTGCCCTACAAGGGCAGTGCCGACCTGATGCAGGCCATCATGGGCGGGCAGCTCATGGCGGCGGCCGACTCCACGGGTTTCGCGCCGCAGGTCGAGGCCGGCAAGCTGCGCGTGCTGAACACCTGGGGCGCGGAGCGCCTGGCCAAGTTCCCCGATGCACCCACGCTCAAGGAACTGGGCATCGACGTGGTCCAGAACTCGCCCTTCGGCATCGGCGCCCCCAAGGGAACGCCGCCCGATGTGGTCAAGCGGCTGCACGACGCGTTCAAGCAGGCCATGGAGCAGGAAAGCTACCGCACGGCGCTGGCCCGCTACGACATGGTGCCGATCTACATGGACAGCGCGAGCTACCGCCAGTTCGCCCAGGACACCTTCGCGCGCGAGAAGGCCCTGGTGGAAAAGCTGGGCCTGGGCAAGCCGCAGTAATCGTTCGTGGGGGTGCGGTGCGGTGGTGCGTTGGCCGGCACGGCGCCGGCCTGCGCCCTGCGGCTTCGGTGGGGCCGTGCCTTACCGATGGCAAGGCCGTGGCAAACTGCGTTTTGCTATTAAAAACATAGCTGCCACCGCAATATTCTCTAAGGCAGAGGGCCGATTTCTTTCAAAATCGCCCGTGCGACCTCGGCAAACCCGGCACCGCGCTCGCCCGGCGTGACGTAGCGGGGCCGATGGCGCAGTTGCGGCACGAAGCGCGCGATGTTCGCCACCCCCACGCTGTGCGCGAAGCGCTCGAACATCAGCTGGTCGTTGGTGGAGTCGCCCACGTACACCCAGCGGTCCATTTCGGCGTCCAGATCGCGCCCCAGCAACTTGCGCACGATCCAGCGCGCGCCTTCCAGCTTGTTGTGGTCGCCGAACCAGCCGTTGATGTGGATGCTGCTCACCGTGGCATGCATGCCCGCCGCGCGCATGCGCTCCACCACCTGGTCGATGGTGGCCTGCGGCAGGTGCACGAACTCGCTGTGGTCGATGGCGATGTCGCACTCTCGCCCGGCCGAGTCGGTGGCGCGGCGCGCCCCTGGCACCTCGTGTTCGATTTGCGCCAGCACGGCCTGCATGCGGGCGTAGTTCCGTGCCCGGGTCTCGGCATCCTGTTGATATAGTTTTGATAGCGCACTACCGTCGTTCTGATTGCGCTGGAGGGTGTTTTGACCATGATCGGCCACCAGCGCGACGGCGCCGTTTTCCGCCACGATGGCGTCCACCGGCCAAGCCGCGGCAAAGGGCTTGCTCCAGCCCACGGGGCGCCCGGTGATCGGGATCACGTGCAGGCCCGCCGCCCTCAGGCTCGCGATGGCCGCCAGCGCATCGCCGGTGATGGCGCCCTCGGTAGTGAGCGTGTCGTCGATGTCGGTGAACACCCCGGCAATCGCCGGTGGCGGCTGCCACGCGGCCAGGGGCTGGAGTGTTTCGTGGTCGGTGGAAGGCAAGGGCATGTCGGGAAACGAAGGTGCGGGAGGTCGTGAGGTCGTCAGATGGCCCAACGTGAGGCCGGAGCGACAGCGTTGGCTGCCGCGATCGATGGCTCAGCGCTTGGCGAACTCGATGATCGCCTTGTAGAAGCGGTCGGAGCCGTCCTTGGTGTTGTCCGGTCCCAGTTCCATGCGATTCACGCCGTTCTCGGCGCTGCCCTTGAACCGGTTCGGAATCACCGAGAAGTAGTACGGGCTGATGAAGCGCGCGCCGCCGGTGTAGTGCGACTGCATGGCAGCCAGGTGGGCGCCGTCGCGCTTCCACTGCTGCGGATTGAATTCGGGCACGCCGTAGTCGGCGATCTTGCGTTCGGCCAGGAACCCGCGCACCCAGTCGCTGTCAGTGGCGCCGCCATACAGGTTGATGCCGTGCTTCCAGGGCATGGAGCCTTGCAGGGTCTGGTCGGCCGCGAAAAGCTGGGGGTTCCACGACGAATTCACGTTGGGCACGATCTGGTGCGAGTAGAGCTTTTCGGCCGGCAGGCCCTCGCCGAGGGCGATGCGGTAGAACTCGTCCAATTGACGTGACACCTGCTGCTCCCGGTAACGGTTCCAGTCGCGCGCGAGGGGGTTGAAAAGCACGCCTTGCTGGGGCTTGGGCAGGTCGAGCCATGAGCGAACGCCGGGAAGCGCACTTACAGACTTCAGGCCAAACACCTGCGGCGGACGCTTGTTGGGAAGTGCGGCGCGACGGTCCCGCGGCATGACGGTGAACTCGGTCTGCGCCACTTCAAACCGCGCGCCGCCCACACGCGCCACGATCTGCGCCAGATGCTTGCCCGGGGGCAGGACGCTGAAATCCACATCGGTGCGAAAGCCGACATTCGGCGTAGTGACCACGTCGAGCGCCCGATACACATCCAGTCGGTTGAGGCTTCGTGCGACCGGCCCGACATAGCGGGCATCCAGGTACAGGTCGAGCCCGGTCAAACGGCTTTCTGGATCCCAAAGCCAACCCGAGAGGGGGAGTGTGCCGTCGGCAAAGGCGTCGTAGTGCTTTCCCTGGCGAGTCGCTGGTTCGCGGCTAGCGTCGTGCGAGGGCGCTGCTACGGCGTCGAATGCTGAATAGGCGGTTCCAACCTGTTGATTGAGCGCTGCAATGGTGCCGTACTGTTTGGCCAGATAGGCCTGAAAGCCGGCCACCGATGCTGGGCTGTAGTCAGTGGTCCGGATGTCTTGGTAGGCACCCATGCCGTGTTCGAAATCAGGAAACAAGTGGTGCAGCTCGCCCGCGAGCGTGATGGCGACGATGCGCTGCTGCTGATCAGCAGGCAATGCCTTGATACGGCGCGCGACATAGCGAAGTGCCTCGTATCGATAACGGTTCACCGGAATGGAGGCGTCCGTCTCGAGCGTATAGGGCGTGATGCGATAGCCGAAATAGCCCAGTTCCAACGGCTTGCCCCCTGGCAACTGCATGAGGTTGCGCGGGTCTTTTTCCAACTCGATGGTCAGTGGGCCGGTGGAGTCGAAGTGGTCACCTGCCAGATACAGCACGACAGGCCGCTTCACATCGGCCACTAGTTGCAGGAATTCGTCAACCTTGGAGGTGTCGATTTCCCAGCCTGCGGCAGTTTTGCGGTACAGCGCGAGCAATTGCAGTGTCGCCGTGAAGCCAATCTGCACCTGCCCACGGGGTCCGCCGGGTTCCAGCGTATCGAGCAGCCGGTTGATCGCCGCAGCGCCAGTGCGCTTGCGCGCGTGGCACAGTTCGATGGCCGCGTCGTAGGTCTTTGTTCCTGGGTCGTTGGCGGCCTCGTCGCATACCATCGTTCCAACGATCGTCGGGGCGACGATGAACGGGGCACGTTCCACAGCAGGTGCGGGCGAAGACGCAGGGACGGTATCTGCGTGTGCGGCGGCTCCCCACAGCGGCAGAGCCATCACTAGAAACCGGCAAGCGTGAAAAAAGCGCATGGCTGAGCGTCCGTTGGAAGAGAACCGCGAAGCCCTGCTCAGTCGAGCCGGGGCGATCCCGCATGAAAGGTGGGGCGCAACCCCTAAGGGGCCGCGAGCGCTTTTTCCCGGTAAAAACGTCCAGGGCTCGCTTCGTACAGGGCCAGTTCTCCGAATTGCATGCGGGTGCCTGGCTTGCAGTCGAATTCAAGCGTCAATCGGCCGGGCGGCCCGGGTATCAGCAGCGGCATCGTGCCCCAGGTGATGTCCTGCCCCGCTTTGAGTCCATCCAGGCGCACCAGGCTGGACCGTGCGGCGCCGTCGGGCCGGGTATAGCCGACCCAGAGGCGCTGACACTGGCCTTGCAGGTGCTGCAGCGGCAATCGAATGATGGAAATGCCATCCATCTTGAACGCCTTCGCACGCCACTCGATCAAGGCTTTCCCTGACTCCAAGCTCGCCTCGACTGTGAACGGGTCACCGTCCCACCCGTGCGTCTGGACCGTATCGGGCTCTGCCGTCTGCAGTAACACGGGGTGTCCCAGGCTCAGATTGGGCATGACGGGAGCGCTGACGCGAGCGTGATACGCGCCGAGCGCGATGCCTGCCACGATGGTGGCGAGGGCACCGCCCAAAGCCACGTTCCGCCGCGGCTGGCGCCATAAAAGCGCCACTCCCTGGGCGGCGATCAGCACGAACAGAATGTCGAGCGCGCTGATGCTGTAGCGCGGGTTGTAGAGCACCGGCACGTGCACCGCGCACTGGTAGGCGGCGGCACCGGCCAGCATCCACCCCATCAGGTGCCGCCGCGCACCCCATACGCCCAGGCAGGCGAGGAGCACCAGCACTACGCGCCAGGACCTGTCGTTCATGACATGGCGGTCCAGGTGTGCTCGGCTGAAGAACAGCACGGCACCGAGCTTTTGCACGTACATCTGTGCCAGCACAGGGAAGGGCGTCTCCCGCAGCATGGTTTTGGCGACGGCCATCAGGCGGCGGTCGCCCTCGATGGACAGGTGGCCATGGCCATCCGTCACCGTTGACTCGTCATGCACCATCCCAAAATAAGGCGGCTCGTAGCCGGACAGCACGGGATTGCTACCGAAGTACAGCGCCGCGCCCGTACCAGTAGCGATCATCGGCCGGCCGAACTCTTCGTTTTGCCGCGCCATGTAAGCGCCCACCAAGGCCAGCGCGATCAGGTGCACTGCCGCGATGCGCACGGCTGCGCCGCGCTGGGCGCCCTGCAGCTTGCGAGAGGCGATGAAGAAAGCTATCACGGCAAACGGCAGCCAGTACATGTAGGTGGCGCGGGTGAGGGTGGCGGCGCCCAGGGCCAGCCCGCCCAGCACCACGGCGGCGATGCGCCAGCGCGCGGCGCTTTTGCCGGGCGCCGTGTCCGCGGCGTAGGCAGTGGCCCAGATCCACACCGCGACGAGGAACACGAAGGGTGCCTCGCCCATGAGCACGGCGCCGGCTTCCACCAGCATGTGGGGCAGCACGAACAGCCATGCCGCAGCGGCGGCGGCGACGCGGCCCCCGATCTTGCGTGCGGCGTCGAACGTGAGCACCAGCGCCACGAGCGAGATCGCAAGGTTCGCCGCCTTGACGGCGAGCGGGTCCGCCCCGGACAGCGCCATGTAGACGACCGCGCCAGGGGCCACCTTGAGCATCGCCGGGTCGCCGAACAGCTCGGCCGCATCTTCCAGCAATTGCCGCGCGAGCGGCAGATAGGTGTGCAGCGAGTCGAATGGAATCTCCACCCGCGTGAGCACTTCCACCGTGCGCGCGGCATAGAAGATGAGGGGCACGATCAGGCCCCAAATCATCCATTGCAGGGTCGCACGTTCAGCGGGCGAGAAGGTTTGGCCGGTATGAAACTGCGCGTTCGCGTGGGCGGGATGGGCGCTCATGGCGTCGAGTCTCCAGGCAGATCCTTCAAGCCGTCCAGATCGTCCGGCCGCAGATAGGTGCTCAGGGGTTCAGTGGGCACGCTGCCCACGTCGTAGTGCAGAAACGCCACCAGGAACTGGATGCCGATGAGCACCGGCAACGCCGCCAGCATGACCGTGCCGCTGGTTGCAGGGTGGGTGCCGTAGGCGCTGTTGATCCAGTGCATTGCTCCGAAGAGGCCGCCCGCCAGCAGCAGCAGCATGCCGAAGATGCTGTAAATCGAGCCGACGTTGAAGTCGCGCACGAAATAGCTGTACACGTAGCGGCGGGCCAGGCGCGAGGCGTGTTTCTTCAAAAATTCGGGCAGCACCTTGCCGATCTTGAGGTTCGACTCCTCGTCCGCGTACACGGCGTCCATGGGCACGTCGCGCACCACCGCCCGCAGCGTGTTCAGGCGGAACAGCATGTCGGTTTCGAAGAAATAGCGGCGCTCCAGCTTGTCCAGCGGAAGCTCGCGCAGCACGCTGGTGTGGATGGCGGTGTAGCCGTTCGTCGGGTCCATGATGGGCCAGTAGCCGCAGCTGAGCTTGGTCATGAACGACAGCACCGCGTTGCCGAACAGGCGCATGGCCGGCATGCCGCGCACCGATTCGGGCCGAAAGAAGCGGTTGCCTTTGGTGTAGTCGGCCCGGCCGTCCTGGATGGGGCGAACGAACAGCGGCAACAGGCGGGGGTTCATCTGGCCGTCGCCGTCGATCTTGACCACGATGTGCATGCCGTCAAGCACCGCCTGCCGGTAGGCGGTCACCACCGCGCCGCCAACGCCCTGGTTTTCCGGGTTGAAGAGCACCTGCACGCGCGGATCGGTGCAGTGCTGCTGGATGAAGGCGCCGCTACCGTCGGGGCAGGCATCGTCCACCGCGTAGATGCGCGAGACGCTGGCCGGAATGGTGCGGATCACCTCCAGCACGTGCTGCGTGACCTTGTAGCAGGGAATGGCGACGGCGATGGTCATTGGTGGCTGCGTCATGCGGAAGCCCTCCCGGCCACGGCGATGCCCGCCAGGATCAGCGCGCCGCCGATGAAGGTCTGCAGGTGCAGCGGCTCCTTCAGAAAGAACCACCCCATCGCCGGCACGATCAGGAACGCCAGCCCCATGAACGGGTACGCCAGGTGCAGCGGCGCACTGCGCAGCACCCAGATCCACAGCAGCGTGGTCACGCCGTAGAGCGCCAGCGCCACGATGAGCCAGCCGTTGAAGATCCAGTCGGTCAGCGCCGGCTGGGCCGGCAGCATCATGGCGGCTTTCTTGAACAGCAGCTGTCCGACGGAAATGCCGAACACGCACAGGAGGGTCAGGGACGTGAGTAAAAGGGACATGGTGGGTAGCGCAGAGGGCGTGTCATGCCGACACGGGGCGGGCCGGCGCCGAGTGGCGCAGGGCGAAAGCGGGAAGCAAGGCCAGGGGCAGGGTGAAGAACGGCAGCAGGTACCGGTACTCCCCCGCCGTGGAAAGCAGAAAGATGGCTGCGAGCTGCACGGCCATGGGCAGGGCCACGATCAGCAGCGGCAGTTCGCGCCGGGCGCTGCCCCGGCGCAGCGCCCAGGCCAGCAAGAGCAGGCCGAGCCAGGGAGTCCAGAGCAGCCATCGCCAGGCATGGCTGGCTTTTTGCAAGGCGACGAAGCGGCGCTCCACGCCCCGCAAGTCGAACTGTCGAAAGACCGATTCCGCCTGCGTGCGTGACAGCACGTATGTGGAATAGGTCACTGCCGGAAAGCCCCCCTGTGCGAGCGCTGCCGCCAGGAAGACATTGACCCGGCTGCCCAAGAAGTCAGGCAGGTTCTGCCAGAGGTTGTAGCGGAAGAACTCATGCACCAGCGTCTTCTGGTCGGCCTGGGGCAAGCCTTCCACATGCGGGCCTTCGGGGTGAAAGACGAGCATGTCCCAGTACGCCGGGTCGGTGTAGGCCAGCAGGTGAGATCGCTGGCGGTAGCGGCCGAGCAACTCGGTCGTGGCCGGAGAGACCTTGGGCGTGGCCAGCACCCAGGGGTCGTTCATGTGGGGGTACTGGTCCCACAGCTGGTTCATGGCCCGGGGCTTCATGAAGTTCACCGTCTCGAAGACGACCATGGGGTAGACGGCCTCTTGCGTCCGGGAGGGGTGCAGTTGGTGGCCTGCGAACATCGCCACGCAAACCGTGCCGATCAGGGCGGCGAGCCTCCAGCGTGTGCGGCGGTCCAGCACCAGCAGCACAGCCACGGCCGGCACCAGAAAGACGATGCCGTTCGGCCGCGCGAAGGCCGCAAAGGGCAGGGTCACCGCCACCATGGCCAGCGATGCCACACCGATGGTGCGCTGGCGGGCGGCCAGCCATAGCTCGAACAGCAGTCCGCTCACTGCCACGGCAAAGATGCCGTCGGGGTAAAGCGTGCCCATGAAATAGACCATGTGCGGTGCCACGCACACCAGCACGAGCGCGACCGCGAAGCTCTTCTTCAGGCCCTGGCGCCAGTACCACGCCAGCATGCGGGCAAAGATCAGAGCGCACAGGCACAGCAAGACCGCCATGGGCACTTCCACCCGCCGCGTGCCCTCGTAGAACAGGCGAACGAAGTAATACCAGAACACCGTCTTGCCCGACCGGAAGTCGCCGCCGCGCTCCACCTCCAGCAGGATGGACACCGAGTCTTCGCCCAGGATGCCGGGCCAGAACGCCATCAACCATGTGCCGTACAGCGCCATCAAGGCGCTCCAGATCACGAGGAAAGGGGTGGCCGCCGCCCAGCCGCCACGCAGCACAACGCCTGCGCGGGGAACGGAAGAGGAAGGCAGCGTCGCTCCCACGGGCAGTGGAGGGCGTGCCCTCAACCTGCGGCTTGCAGCGCCAGGCCGGCGTGCTCGCGCAACGGATGGAAGTGGATCTTGGGAAACCGCTCCTGCGCCAGGCGCACGTCGTAGGGCGAGGTGCACAGGTAGGCCAGGGTGTCCGCCGCATCGTGCGCCAAGCGCAGCGGGTAGGCGTCGGTGAACGCGCGCAGGTCCGTCGGGCTGTCGGCGGTGATCCAGCGGGCGCCGGTGTATTGGCAACCCTCGAGCCGCACGTCGGCGTCGTACTCGGTCTTGAGGCGGTGCTGCACGACTTCGAACTGCAGCTGGCCCACGGCGCCCAGCAGCATGGCGCCGCCGGCGTCGGGCTTGAAGACCTGGATGGCACCTTCTTCGCCCAGCTGGGCCAGGCCTTGTTGGAGCTGCTTGGTACGCAACGGGTTCTTCAAAATGACCGTCATGAACAGTTCGGGCGCGAAGAACGGCAGGCCGGTGAACTGCAGGCTGGCACCGTCGGTGATGGTGTCGCCCAGCTGCACGCCGCCGTGGGTCGTGAAGCCGATGATGTCGCCGGCATAGGCCTCTTCCACCGCTTCGCGGCGCTGCGACATGAAGGTCACGACGCTGGTGGGGCGCAGCTCCTTGGCGGTGCGCTGCACCTTGAGCTTCATGCCCGGCGTGTACTTGCCGGAGGCGACGCGCACGAACGCGATGCGGTCGCGGTGGTTGGCGTCCATGTTGGCCTGCACCTTGAACACCACGCCGGCAAAAGTCTCGTCTTCGGGCTGCACGGTCTTCTCGACCGGCTGCTTGTTCACCTGCAGGCTGCTCAGCCGGGGACGCGGCGACGGCGCCAGATCGACCAGGGCGTCCAGCACCTCCATGACCCCGAAATTGTTCACGCCGGAGCCGAAGAACACCGGCGTTTGCTTGCCGGCGAGAAAGGCTTCGTGGTCCCAGGTGGGCGAAGCGCCCACGGCCAGTTCCATGCTTTCGATCGCGGCGTCGAATTCACTGCCGAAGCGCGCGCGCAGGTTGTCGGCGTCCGACAGGGGAATGGCCTCGAAATCCTGTGGACGGCGTTCGCTGCCCGACTCGAACACCGTCATGGTCTGCGTGCGCAGGTTGATGATGCCGCCGAAGTTCTTGCCCTGGCCCACCGGCCAGGTCATGGGCACGCAGGGCATGCCCAGTTCGCGCTCGACTTCGTCCAGGATGTCCAGCGGCTCGCGCACTTCGCGGTCCATCTTGTTCACGAAGGTGATGATGGGCGTGTCCCGCTGGCGGCAGACCTCGATCAGGCGGCGTGTCTGCGCTTCCACGCCGTTGGCCGCATCGATCACCATCAGGGCCGAATCGACGGCGGTGAGCACGCGGTACGTGTCTTCCGAAAAGTCCTTGTGGCCCGGCGTGTCCAGCAGGTTGACCACGTGGTCGCGATAGGCCATCTGCATGACCGAGCTGGCCACCGAGATGCCCCGCTGCTTTTCGATTTCCATCCAGTCGCTGGTGGCATGGCGGCTGGCCTTGCGCCCTTTCACCGCGCCGGCGATCTGGATCGCGCCCGAGAACAGCAGCAGCTTTTCCGTCAGCGTGGTCTTGCCAGCGTCAGGGTGGGAAATGATGGCAAAGGTACGGCGGCGCCGTGTTTCGGAGACGTAGGACACAGTGGTTTTGGTGAGGCGCGGCGCAGGCAGATGGGCCGAAGTACGAGCGCCTGGCCAGCGCGCTGTCGCGCCACCGCCGAGGGCGTCCGCGGAAAAGTGGCCGTATTCTAATGGCGGCCCTGCCGTCAGCCTCAGCCGTTAAGCATTCATGCAGCGGCCGTGGCGCGGAACAAGGTGCTCAAGTGGCAGCCAGGAGGCCTGTGGACAATCGCTGGAATCGTCGCTTGAACCGCAGGGCCGGCGACTCGACCAGATGCCAGGAGGCATATCCAGCCACCATAGCCAGCGCCAAAGACAACATCAGGCTCTGGCTGAACGGCAGATGCGGCCACAACGCCTGCACCGATTGCTGGATCGGACAGCCGTAGAGGTAAATGCCATAGGACGGGTCCCCACCTCGCTGAAAGAAGGCCAGGGGGGGGATATTCAGCGAACCTAGAAAAATCAGCAGCGGTGGCAGGATAAGAAGGCCTGCCGAATGCTCGAGTTGCAAGCCGAAGAACAGAAGGGCCGCAAGCGGCGCCAGCACGAGCAGCACCCAGCCTGCCCGCGCCTGAAATTCATCACGAAAAACTGCAATGAGGGCTCCATAGACGAAGTAGGCGGGGTACTCGAACCAGTGCTGCATCTCGCCAGCGAGGTCCGAATTGCGGGCTGTGAGAAAGAATGCCATGTAGCCTAGCGCGGCGGAGCACGCAAGCCAGCGCGACTTGAAAATGCCCAGCAACCCTGCACCTGCCAGAATGAGATAGCAAAGGCCTTCCATGGATATCGTCCATAACGGCCCGTTCATCAGATGTTTGATCGGGTTGTTTTCGTAAACCCCCGGCATGTAGGGGTAGTCCTTGATCAGCAGCAAGTTGCGAAAGTAGGCAAGCGTGTCTGGATGGCTTAGAAAGTCTGTGGCCGGCAGCGAAGTGAAGAAGATCCCGAACAGAAAAATATTCGTCAACACGGCAATCGATACGCCTGGCCAAATTCTCAGGAATCGTTTGATCAGAAACGCAACCACGTCGGGCTGGCGTCGCCAGCTCAGGGTCACGAGATAGCCGCTGATCGTGAAGAAGCTCATCACGGCCACGCCGCCTACCATGTTCGAATTCAGCCAGGTGGGCGATGCCGTATGAGTAATATGGAAGTGGTGGCTGAAAATCACGGCGATCGCTGCGCCGATGCGCAGCAGATCGAACAAAGTGCTGCGGTGCTGAGTGGACATGGTCTCCGATTCTTCTGGCGCCACTTTGGACGCGTCGCGTACGTGATGAGGGATACCCCGTCTATATCTCTAGCGTGCCACGGGTTGGGCTCGCAGGCATGCGTGACAACGCGATATCCTTATAATCGCCGCTTTCCGAGGAGCGTTGCAGCGTCTTTCCCCCCGATACCGGTGTGCGGCAGGGACGCGAGGCTCGGATCATCATTTTGCAACGACGCTCGCCCACGCTTCTTGTGCGGTGAGTGAGCCATTCCCCTCCGATGCGTGGTTTTTACCTTCTTCACTGGAGAAAACCATGAGCGCAGTTCTCAAGACCCCGGCCGATCAAGCCATTGCCGACCTGTCCCTTGCCGCCTGGGGCCGCAAGGAAATCCGCATCGCCGAAACCGAAATGCCCGGCCTGATGGCCATCCGCGAAGAGTTCGCCGCCGGCCAGCCGCTCAAGGGCGCGCGCATCACCGGTTCGCTGCACATGACGATCCAGACCGCCGTGCTGATCGAAACCCTGCAGGCGCTGGGCGCCGACGTGCGCTGGGCCTCGTGCAACATCTTCTCCACCCAGGACCATGCCGCCGCCGCCATTGCCGCCGCGGGAACGCCGGTGTTCGCCATCAAGGGTGAATCCCTGGAAGACTACTGGGACTACACCCACCGCATCTTCGACTTCGGACCCAAGGGCAGCGCAGGCGAAGGCCCCAACATGATCCTGGACGACGGCGGCGATGCCACGCTGCTGATGCACCTGGGCCAGCGCGCCGAGAAGGACGTCTCCCTGGTCGCCGGCAACGGTGCGAGCGAGGAAGAGCGCATTCTGTTCGCCGCCATCCGCAAGAAGCTGTCGGAAGACGCGACCTGGTACACCCGCAAGTCTGCGGAAATCATCGGCGTGACGGAAGAAACGACCACCGGCGTGCACCGCCTGAACGAAATGTCCGCCAAGGGCACGCTGCTGTTCCGCGCGATCAACGTGAACGACTCGGTCACCAAGTCCAAGTTCGACAACCTGTACGGCTGCCGCGAATCGCTGGTGGATGGCATCAAGCGCGCCACCGACGTGATGATCGCGGGCAAGGTCGCCGTGGTGGCCGGCTACGGCGACGTGGGCAAGGGCTCGGCTCAGGCGCTGCGCGCACTCAGCGCCCAGGTGTGGGTAACCGAGATCGACCCCATCAACGCGCTGCAGGCCGCCATGGAAGGCTACCGCGTGGTGACGATGGACTACGCCGCCGACAAGGCCGACATCTTCGTGACCACCACGGGAAACAAGGACATCATCACCCACGACACGATGGTGAAGATGAAGGACCAGGCCATCGTCTGCAACATCGGCCACTTCGATAACGAGATCGATGTCGCGTCGATCGAGAAGTACGAGTGGGAAGAGATCAAGCCCCAGGTGGACCACATCACCTTCCCGGACGGCAAGAAGATCATCCTCTTGGCCAAGGGCCGCCTGGTGAACCTGGGCTGCGGCACGGGCCACCCGAGCTTCGTGATGTCGTCGTCGTTCGCCAACCAGACCATCGCGCAGATCGAGCTCTTCACCAAGCCCGACGCCTACGAGGTCGGCAAGGTCTACGTGCTGCCCAAGCTTCTGGACGAAAAGGTCGCGCGCCTGCACCTGAAGAAGGTCGGCGCCATGCTGACCGAGCTGACCGAGTCGCAAGCCGCATACATCGGCGTGAGCAAGAGCGGCCCCTACAAGCCCGACACGTACCGCTACTGATCGGGCGCGGCACCGCCGCGTAACCCAGGCCGGCAAGGCGCCGGCCTGCTTCTCTTTTGCTATAAAAATAATAGCTTCCAGACTATGTTGAATATGCGCTGGAGGCCTTTTTGACTCTGAAGGATGGGCGCATGCGCGCAGACGTATATCTGGTGGACAAGGGCCATGCCGCGACCCGCTCGCAGGCGCAGCGCCTGATTGCGGCCGGTGTGCAGTGGCGGCTGGCGCCCAGCCTGCCTTGGCACAAAGTGGCCAAGAACGGCGACGAGATTCCGGACATTGCCGAGGTGCAACTGCTCGACCAATCCGAGGCGCGGTACCTCTCGCGCGGCGGCCTGAAGCTGGAAGGCGCGTTGAAGGCGACCGGGCTGGACGTGTCGGGCTGGCGCTGCCTGGATGTGGGCCAGAGCACCGGCGGCTTCACCGACTGCCTGCTGCAGGCGGGCGCGGCCCAGGTGATCGGCGTGGATGTGGGCCATGCCCAGTTGCACGACCGCCTGCGCCAGGACCCGCGCGTGGTGGCCGTGGAAGGGGTCAACGCCCGTTCGCTGACTGCCGAATCGCTGCGGGAAGCCTGCGAGGACGCGCTGTCCGAACAGGTCGAACAAGACCCGGACGACAACGAAACCCAGCCCGAGGCGCCCTACAGCTGGATGCGCAACGGCGGCTTGATCGACGATGAGTACGACGACAGCGGCGATGCCAAGGAACACGACGTCGAGGCCTTCAAGGCCGAGCGGTCGGCCAAGGCTCAGGCCCGTGCGCAAGGCGCATTGCCCACTGTGCGCCGGCGCCGGGCGGGCCTGGAGAACGTGGACACCACCCCGGTGTTCGACCTGGTGACCGGCGATGTGTCGTTCATCTCGCTCACGCTCATCCTGCCGGCGGTCGTGCCGCTGCTGAAGGCCGGCGGCGAGTTGCTCATGCTGGTCAAGCCCCAGTTCGAACTGCAACCCGGCCAGGTGGGCAAGGGCGGCATCGTGCGCGATGCGGCGCTCTACACCGTGGTCGAGCAGCGCATTCGCGACTGCTGCGCGGAACTGGGCCTGACCGTGGCCGCGTGGATGGACAGCGCCATCGACGGCGGCGACGGCAATCGTGAATTTTTTGTCCATGCAAGGAGTGCGGCATGAGTGCCTCCCCCCAACCCCTACCGGTCAGTTTCGAGTTCTTCCCGCCCAAGACGCCTGAAGGCGCCGAAAAGCTGCGCACGGTGCGACAGGCCCTGTATGCCCGCCGGCCCGAGTTCTGCTCCGTCACCTACGGCGCGGGCGGCTCCACGCAGGAAGGCACCTTCGGCACTGTGCGTGAAATCCTCGCGGAAGGCGTGAGCGCGGCGTCGCATTTCTCGTGCATCGGCGCCACGCGCGACACCGTGCGCAGCCAGCTGGCCACGCTGAAGGCCATGGGCGTCAATCGCCTGGTGGCTCTGCGCGGTGATCTGCCGAGCGGCTACGGCGCAGGCGGCGAGTTCCATTACGCCAGTGATCTGGTGGCCTTCATCCGCACGGAGACGGGCGACGATTTCCATGTGGAAGTGGCGGCATACCCCGAAGTGCACCCGCAGGCCCGTTCTCCCGAGGCCGATCTGCAGGCCTTCGCGCTCAAGGTGCGTGCCGGGGCGCATTCGGCGATAACGCAGTATTTCTTCAATGCCGACGCGTACTTCCGCTTCGTGGACGATACGCAGCGGCTGGGGCTGGATGTGCCGGTGGTGCCGGGCATCATGCCCATTCTCGGCTCGACGCAGCTCATGCGGTTCTCCGACGCCTGCGGCGCCGAGATTCCGCGCTGGATCCGCATGCGGCTGCAGGGTTTCGGCGACGACACGGCCAGCATCAAGGCGTTCGGCCTGGATGTGGTCACCGGCCTGTGCGAGCAGCTGCGCGATCGCGGCGTACCGGGCCTGCATTTCTACACGATGAACCAGAGCGCTGCCACGCTCGAGATCTGCCGCCGGCTGGGGCTCTAGGCGCCGGCGGCCACTCCGGTAATATCGCGGCTTCGTTTTTCGCGCCCATCCATGACATCCGCCTTCACTCCCCTGTTGGCCGCCGCACTGTGCTGCATGGCGTCGTCCCCGCTGTGGGCCCAGATGCAGTACGTCTGCCGCGATGCTTCGGGCAACAGCTTCTCGACGTCGCGCCCCTGTCCTTCGGGCTCGACGACGTCGGTGGCTGCCACGGGACCGGTATCGCCGCCTCCGACATGGCGCTATGAGCCGCCCGTGCGCTCCGCGCCACCCGAGGGGCCGGCGTACCAGCGCTACATGAGTGCCCGCTGCCGCTCCTTGAGCGACACGCTGCGTGGAGGCTCCTACGGCATTCAGCCGGATGCGTACGCCGGCATGCGCCGTGAGTACCAGCGCGATTGCCGCGAAGAGGAATACGACGCTTCGTCCCGCTACTACAAGGAGCAAGGCGAAGCGCGCAGGCAGCGTCAGGAGCAGGAGCAGCAGTTGCGCGTGGCGGCCCAGGCATCGCAGGCAGAGGCCACACGCCGTGCCGAGCAATGCATGGAGTCGCGCCGCATCCTCACGGCCAAGCGTGCCCGTACGGATCTGACCGAGGGCGAAAGAAAGGACCTGAAGCGTTTTGAAGACGCCTACGAAGCGCGCTGCCAGCGCTGAATCACGCCATCGGCGGCTCGGTGCGCTCCTAGCGGGTGTGCTGCTGGCGTGCGCGCTCGCCGCCTGTGCGGTCAAGGCACCCATGCCCGCCGAAGACATCGGCGCGCTGCCGCCAAAGCCTCAGGTGCCGCTGCCTTCGCTTCCGCAGCCGTCTCGCGCGCCCGGCCCCCTAGCCGCCTCTCCGGCCCCACCCGGAAGCGCTTCTTCTGGTCCGTCAACCGACGAAAACTCTTCCGAAGCCGACTCTTCCGAAGCCGACGCTGCCGATGCGTTCGTTCAGCAAGGACTGGCTTCCTGGTACGGAGCCCGGTTTCACCGACGCCGCACGGCCAGCGGAGAGCGCTTCGACATGAACGAATTCACGGCGGCCCACCGCACCTTGCCCTTCGGCACGCGGGTGTGCGTACGCAGCCTGGTCACGGGGCGGTCCGTGCAGGTGCGCATCAACGACCGCGGGCCGCATTCGCCGGGCCGCATCATCGATGTGAGTCGCGCTGCTGCCGGCGCTCTGGGCCTTTTGGGGCTCGGCACGAAGCCCGTCGTGGTTTCGCAGGCGCCGGACAATGCCGCTGCGCCTTGTCCTGAGGCCTCGGCCTCCAGCTTGTCCGAATCCCGTCCCTCTTCGCCAGCGGACGGCGAATAAGCCAGCCGGTCGCTCAGCCGCCGGATTCGAGCGTGTGCGAGGCGTGGTGGTCCTGTGCCAGCAGTTCCACCATTTGCGGCAGGGCAGGTTTCAGGGCGGCCTTCAGCGTGAAGGGCGGGTTGATCAGGAACATGCCGCTGGCCGGCAGGCCCGGGCGGCGTGCCTGGCCATCGGCAGCGCCGGTCACCTTGCTCGACTTGACGGTGAGCGTGGCATGCAGCCACGACTTGCCGGCCTTGGTGGCGAGGGTCTTGAGGCGCCGCGGCAGGTCATGGGCCTCGGGCCGGGGAATGATCGGGTACCAAACGGCATACGTGCCGGTCGCAAAACGCTTGAGCGAGTCCGCCGCCATGTCCAGGACCCGCCCGTAGTCGGTCTTGATTTCATAGCTGGGATCGCACAGCACGAGCGCGCGGCGGGCCGGCGGCGGCAGGAATTTCTTGATGCCCTCGAAACCGTCCTCATGCAGCACCGCCACCTGGCGGCCGGCCTCCAGCTGGGCCACGTTGCCGGCCAGTGCGCGCAGGTCGGTCGGGTGCAGTTCGAAGAGCTTCAGCTTGTCGTGGTCACGCAACAGCCGTTGCGCGATGAACGGTGAGCCGGGGTAGACCCGTGTCACGTTGCCTTGGTTGAAAGCGCCGACCATGTCGACGTACTCCTGCAGGGCGGGCGCCAGGGCGGCTGCAGGTTTGGCGGGCGGCACCAGGCGGAGGATGCCGTCCGCGGCTTCTCCGCTCGTCGCGGCGTAGTCTCCATCCAGACGGAAGAGGCCCGCGCCGGCGTGGGTGTCCAGCACGGTGAGCGCTGCGTCTTTCTGCGTCAGGTGTTGCAAGGTGGCAATCAGCACCGTGTGCTTGAGCACATCGGCGTGGTTGCCCGCATGGAAGGCGTGGCGATAACTGAACATGATGGGCCAATGGTAACCATGCACTGCCCTGACGCCGTGTGGCGGCAGCCGCGAGGACCGCTTCGGCGGCGAAGATTTTTCGCGCAGCCGTGAACTTCCGGGCAGTGCGATCCGCTTTTGTTGCTGCGCGGGACCGAGGTTGCTGCATGATGCGATCTCGGCCAATGTGTTGCAATCCACCCACTTGTCCGTTGCCGGGTGCGCCCTTGCTGGTGCACCATTGCCGCCCGAAAGCCCTGCCGTCACCATGTCCGCCATCACCAGCACCGAACCCCCGACCGACGTTCACCACGTCGATGCCCTGCCGGCCGGGACGCGGCTGGGGGAGTTCGAGGTACTTTCGCTGCTGGGCGTGGGCGGTTTCGGCATGGTCTACAAGGCGTTCGACCATTCGCTGCTGCGCTTTGTAGCCATCAAGGAATACATGCCTTCGGCGTTGGCCGCGCGGGCGCAAGGGCAATCGCTGTGGGTCCGTTCCTCGTCCCAGGAGCAATCTTTCCAGGCGGGGTTGGCCTCTTTCGTGAGCGAAGCGCGCCTGCTGGCGCAGTTCGACCATCCTTCGCTCGTCAAGGTTTTTCGCTTCTGGGAAGCCAATCACACCGCCTACATGGTCATGCCGCTGTACACGGGCATGACGTTCAAGCAGGCCCGCGCCCACATGCGCACCCCGCCGCCCGAAGCCTGGCTGCGCAAACTGCTGTGGTCGGTTTTGAGTGCGCTGCGCGTGCTGCACGATGGCCAGACACTGCATCGCGACATCTCGCCGGACAACATCTTTCTGCAGGACAGCGGCCCCCCGGTCCTGCTGGACCTGGGTGCCGCGCGCCACGCCATCAGCGACCACGGGCACCAGCACACGGCGGTTTTGAAGGTCAATTACGCGCCGATCGAGCAATACAGCGACAGTGAGAGCGATTTGCGGCAAGGCCCGTGGAGCGACCTTTATGCGCTCGGGGCCGTGGTGCACGGCAGCCTGTGCAACGACACGCCGCTGCCAGCGACGCTGCGGTCGATCCGCGATCGCATGGTGCCTTTCTCCCGCGTGGCCAAAACCGTTCGGCGCCAGTTCGGCGTCGAATATTCGCCTTCCTTCGTGGCCGCCATTTCTCAGGCGCTGGCCCTGCGGCCCGACGAGCGCCCGCAAAGCATCGACGAATTCCTGCGCACCATGGAGATGGTCACCCCGCCGGAAGGTATCGATCAGTTCGATTTCCGGGCCGAGCTGGGTGATGTGTGGGTGGAGCCTGCGGACCGGCATGGTGCGGGCGTGGCCGTGCCGATGATCGATATCACTTCGGTGCCGGTGCCCGCAGTCGGGGCTGCCCTGGCGGCCCCTTTGGCAGCTGCCGTGGCGCAGCCGACCGCGGAAGCACCCACTCAGTTGCACATCCATCGGCAGGAAGCGGGCGATACCGTGGTCTCCGACATGCAGGACACCGTTTTCATGGACAGCAAGCAAGAGGCCGGGGATTCCGTGATGACCGTGGCCGACACGGTGGCGGCTGACACGGTGTTCGAAGAGCGTCGCCCCCAGCATCCGGAGAGGCTGAACCGTGCCAAGACCCGTCGTGGCCCAGCCGCGGTGGCCGAAGAGCCGTCTGGTCCTGTCGTTGTGGCGCGGCGCCGGCCGCTGGCCTGGGCGGGAGCGGGCTTGCTGGCTACGGCCATCATTGCTGCCGGGCTGTGGTGGGGGATGCCGCGCGAAACGTCCCATCCGGCCAAATACACGCCGGAAGATCAGATCATCACGGAGCTGGCTGAGCCCGCAGCCGCAGTGGCCTCCGCGCCCACTGCTGAACTTGTCGCCGTAGTGGACGAAGCCGTACCGTTGGCACAGCCTGCTGCATCCGTCGCATCGGCTGCCGTGGCTGCTGCCCCTGCATTCGTCGTTGCATCGGCGCCACGGCCTCGACCGGTGCCGCGGAAGGTCGCCGAACCAGTGACGCAAGCGGTGGCGGCCGAAACGCCTGCGGCAACCGAGCAGGCTCCGGCACCTGCCGTGGCCCCTAAGCCTGTGGCGGCACGCGTGGCTGGGCCTGACGAGGCGTGTGCCAACGCCGGATTCATCGCTCGCCCCATGTGCATTCACCAGCAATGTCAGAACGCGGCCGTCGCCAGCCATCCGCTGTGTATTGAAAACCGGCGAAGGCTGGAAGCGGAAGAGCGCCGCCGCACGATGCTGTCGCAATAGCCTTGTCTTTGGACTTGCCTTGGCATTTTTCTGCCGCTTCGTATAATGGCGGGCTTCGCAGCGATTTCTGGTCCCGCGGCGAAGCAATTCATACCACCTAAGAGGCTTCCTTCAGAGAAGCACCGACCGTGGAAAAGGACCGACAAACCCCCGTTCTTTGAAAAGAGAAACTCATGTCCACTTTCAGCGCAAAGCCCGCTGAGGTCGTGCACGAGTGGTTTGTGATTGACGCGACCGACAAGGTCCTCGGACGAGTAGCCAGCGAAGTTGCTCTCCGTTTGCGCGGCAAACACAAGGCCATTTACACGCCTCACGTCGATACCGGTGACTTCATCGTCATCATCAACGCCGCTCAGCTCAAGGTCACCGGCACCAAGTCCCTGGACAAGGTGTATTACCGTCACTCGGGTTATCCCGGCGGTATCACGGCCACGAACTTCCGCGACATGCAAGCCAAGCACCCCGGCCGCGCGCTGGAAAAGGCTGTCAAAGGCATGCTGCCCAAGGGTCCCCTGGGCTACGCGATGATCAAGAAACTCAAGGTGTATGGCGGTGCTGAGCATCCCCACACCGCCCAGCAGCCCAAGGCGCTGGAAATCTAAGGAGCCTTGAGATGATTGGTGAATGGAACAATGGCACCGGCCGTCGCAAGTCCAGCGTCGCCCGCGTGTTTCTCAAGAAGGGTTCCGGCAAGATCACTGTGAATGGCAAAGACATTCAACAGTATTTCGGCCGCGAAACCTCGATCATGATCGCCAAGCAGCCGCTCGCGCTGACCAACCATGTCGAAACCTTCGACATCCAGGTCAACGTGCACGGCGGCGGTGAATCCGGCCAAGCCGGTGCCACCCGCCACGGCATCACCCGCGCCCTGATCGACTATGACGCAACGCTGAAGCCCGCACTGAGCCAAGCCGGCTTCGTGACCCGCGATGCCCGTGAAGTCGAACGTAAGAAGGTCGGTCTGCGCTCTGCACGCCGCGCCAAGCAGTTCTCCAAGCGTTAAGCTTCGGCACTGCAGAAGGTTGTCATGTCCATGTCGCGCCTTTTCGGAGGTTGCGAAATACATGCCGATCGGCCGCCAGTGTCCTTGGACGCTGGTGGACTCAAAAAACCGCCTGCTTGGCGGTTTTTTCATTTCAGCTTCCTGAAGTGTTGAATAGGGAAACATGCGACTCAAGCTGCTACGCCGCCGGTTGACCATCAGTGCACCACGGGTGTCTGTCCGCAGCGCGATGCCATGGCCTTTTCGATGGGTGCTCCTGGCCATCTTTTTCGGACTGTGTGCTGCCCTGGCGCTGTGGGCTTTCGAATTCGGCAAGAGCATCGCAGGCCTGGATTCCCGTTCCCGCGCCGAGTTGGTGCGGTTGCGCGAAGAGGTCGCGCAGCTGCGCGAAGAGCAGCGGCTGCAAAAGGACACGTCCAGCTCTGCCGGTACGTTGTTGACGGCAGAACGCACGGCCATGGACCGTTTGATGGCCCAGATGCGCCAGCTGGAGGCGGACAACCGGGCCCTGAAGGACGATCTGGGGTTCTTCGAAAAGCTCATTCCCGCCGGCAAGACCGAAGGCGTGAGCATTCGCGGGCTGCAAGCCGAGGTGGCGGGCGGCCATCAGTTGCGCTGGCAGGTTCTGGTGATTCAGTCGGTGCGCAATGCGCCGGAGTTCCGTGGTCGGCTGGAGTTGCTGCTGGCGGGCACCCGCGATGGCCGTCCCTGGACGCAAGCCGTGCCAGCGGAAGGGCAGCCCCTGCAGTTCCAGCAGTACCGGCGTGTGGAGGGATTGTGGGGATTGCCGGGCAATGCCGTGGTAAAAACCGTGACCGCGCGGGTCTTGGAGGGCAGCGCGGTGCGTGCCACCCAGACCCTGAGCATCGAAGAATAGCGACGGCGGCAGCGCGGGCAACGGGCCTTTTCCTTCCGTGCCAATCGACAGGAGTGTTCCCATGTTCTCTCGCAAGAAGCAACCCCCGATCAAGAGCCTGATCGCCCATGGCACGCGCATCAACGGCGAAGTGCGATTTTCCGAAGGGCTGCGGATCGACGGCGAGGTGGCGGGGGATGTGCGGGCCAATGATGACGAGCAACCCAGCATCCTGGTGGTGTCGGAATCCGCCCGGGTCGAAGGTGCCGTCCACGCGGCCCATGTGATCGTCAACGGAACCGTGATCGGCCCGGTGCATGCTGCGGAGCTGCTGGAACTGCAGCCGAAGGCCCGCATCACAGGCAACGTGCACTACAAATCGCTTGAAATGCACCAGGGTGCCACGATCTCTGGACAGATGAGCCCTTCGACCGTCCTTGTCGAGGAAAAACCCACACTGAAGTTGGCGTCAAACGCCAGCTGACCCACATTCCGAGGGCATTGCAGTACCATCGACCGCAAACCCTCTCGAAGGAGCACTCCCATGAGCGCCGTAGCTGAAAATATCCAGACTGAAATGCCCGCCCCGATCCTGTTCACGGACAGCGCGGCAGCCAAAGTGGCCGACCTGATTGCCGAGGAAGGCAATCCTGACCTGAAATTGCGTGTGTTCGTCCAAGGTGGCGGCTGCTCCGGCTTCCAGTACGGCTTCACGTTCGATGAAATCACGAACGAAGACGACACCACGATGACCAAGAACGGCGTGTCGTTGCTCATCGATGCCATGAGCTACCAGTACCTGGTCGGTGCCGAGATCGACTACAAGGAAGACTTGCAAGGCGCCCAGTTCGTCATCAAGAACCCGAATGCCACCACGACCTGTGGCTGTGGATCGAGCTTCTCGGCCTGATGCCTTTCCACTTCGGCTGATCCAACAAGCCGCCTTCGGGCGGCTTTTTGCTGGGCCGCTCACGGCAGAGCCAGCGCCGCTCCCTTTTTGTGCTTGATCGGGACTCCATGCAACAAGAGCGCTCCCTTCAAATCTTGCTGTGGCTGGTGGCGGTCGGGTTTTTCATGCAGACGCTGGATGCCACCATCGTCAACACCGCGCTTCCCACCATGGCGCGCAGCCTGGGGGAAAGCCCGCTGCGCATGCAATCGGTGGTGGTGTCGTACTCGTTGGCCATGGCGCTGTTGATTCCGGCTTCGGGCTGGGTGGCGGACCGCTTCGGTGCCAGGCGGGTGTATTTGTGCGCCATCGTGTTGTTCGTGCTGGGCTCGGTGCTTTGCGCACTGTCGAGCCGGCTGGACCAACTGGTAGCGGCCCGGGTGGTGCAGGGCCTGGGTGGTGCCTTGCTGTTGCCGGTGGGGCGGTTGGTGGTGTTGCGTACCTTCCCGCGTGAGAAATTCCTGCAGGCCATGAGCTTCGTGGCGATCCCGGGCCTGATCGGTCCGCTGATCGGACCGACGCTGGGGGGCTGGCTGGTGCAGGTGGCCTCGTGGCACTGGATCTTTTTGATCAACGTGCCGGTGGGCTTGATCGGCTGCCTGGCCACTCTGCGGTACATGCCGGCCGTGCCGGGCGCTCCAGTGGCCCGCTTCGATCTGGCGGGCTACCTCATGCTCGCCTTTGGAATGGCGGCGCTGTCCTTGGCGCTGGATGGCCTGTCGAGCCTGGGCCTGCGGCAGGCGAGCGTGCTGGTGCTGCTGATCTTCGGACTGGCCAGCCTGGTGGCGTACTGGCTCCATGCGGCCCGGCGGCCCAACCCGCTGTTCTCGCCGCGGCTGTTTTCGGTGGCCACGTTGCGCATCGGGCTGCTGGGCAATCTGTTCTCCCGCCTGGGCAGCTCGTGCATGCCGTTCCTGATTCCACTGATGCTGCAGGTCACGATGGGCTACACGCCATTGCATGCCGGGCTGATGATGCTGCCCGTGGCGTTGGCCGGCATGTCCATGAAGCGGTTCACGACCCCGTTGATCACCCGGTTCGGGTACCGTCGCGTGCTCGTGGCCAATACGCTGCTGGTGGGGCTGGCCATGGCGAGCTTTGCCTTTTCTTCGCCGTCCCAGCCGCTGTGGTGGCGCATCGTGCAACTGGCCCTGTTCGGGGCAGTGAATTCGCTCCAGTTCACGGCCATGAACACGGTCACCCTCAAGGACCTGAACCAGGGCATGGCCAGCAGCGGCAACAGCCTGCTTTCGATGGTGCAGATGGTGGCCATGGGCATGGGTGTGGCGGCGGCTGGCGGCGTGCTGGCTGCGTTCACGAACCATTTCGGGAGCGGGGGCGCTCAGCAGATGCTGCCCGCCTTCCAGGGCACTTTCGCCTGCATGGGGCTGATAACCATCGCCTCGGCCGGCATCTTTTGGCAATTGTCTTCGCGCGATTCCGAAAGCGGCGCCGCGGCAGACGATGTGCCTGACGTGCCCGAGCACGTCTGAGCCGCCTTCAAGCCGGGTAGAGCGTGCCCAGAACGCGCGGCCCGGCAGCGCCGGTGACGGCGGGCAGATTGCCACTGCGGCGCTCCACCATGCGGTGGGCCAGCCAGGCGAATGCTGCCGCCTCGACCTGCAGTGCCGGCATGCCATGTGCGTCGGACGGCGCCACCGCCACGCCAGGCAGCAAAGCCTGCAGACGCCGCATGAGGTGGCTGTTGAGAGCCCCGCCACCGCACACGATCAAGGCATGACCGCCGCTGCCGAAGCGGCGCATGGCATCGGCGCAGACGCTGGCGGTGAACTCGGTCAACGTGGCCTGCACATCGGCAGCAGCCGCCGAAGCGAACGCAGGCAAATGCCTTTCCAGCCATTCCGGATTGAACAGATCCCGCCCCGTGCTTTTCGGAGGGTGTTGCGCCAGGTAAGGCTCGGTGGACAGGGCATCGAGCAATGTGGGAATCACCTGGCCGCTAGAGGCCCAGGCACCGTCCCGGTCGAACGGCTGGCCCGTGTGCAGTTGGCACCAGTGGTCCATCAACGCATTTCCGGGACCGCAGTCGAAGCCGGCCACCGAACCTTGCGGGCCCAGCACACTGAGATTGGAGATGCCGCCGATGTTCAACACACAGACCGTGCGTCCGGGCTCGCCGAACACCCCTTGGTGGAACGCCGGCACCAGCGGCGCGCCCTGGCCGCCCGCCGCCACGTCACGGCTGCGAAAGTCGGCGATGACGTCGATGCCGGAAAGCTCGGCCAACAGGGCGGGGTTGCCCAACTGGAGCGTGTAGCCGGTGCCATCGAAGGCCTGCGGCCGGTGCCGCACGGTCTGCCCATGGGCGCCAATGGCACGGATGGCGGACGCCGGCAGGCCCGCTTGGGCCAGCAGGTTTTGCACTACTGCGGCGTAGGCCCGCGCGAGGGCGTTGCCCGCCAGGGCGGCACGGTGCAGCTCGTTGTCGCCTGCGGTATTGAGTGCCAACAGCTCCGCTCTTAATTCAGGAGCAAAAGGTGCGCATGAATACTGCGCTACCGTGCATTTTTGTTCAGAGAACTCTGCCAGCACGCCATCGACCCCGTCGAGCGAAGTGCCCGACATGAGGCCGATGTACAGCGCGCTGGCCTCGCCGGGAGCGCGCTGTGCGATCACTGGGCGCTGGCTTGCTGCACCTGAGCGGCTGCCGACAGCTGAATGCGCATGTTCGATGCCAGGCGGTTGAACGCGGCACGGGAGGCGGTAGACACGGGCATGGCGGCTTCGCTTTGCTGAGCGATCACCATCGGATCCTGGTGCTGGCCGTCCACGCGGAATTCAAAGTGCAAGTGCGGGCCGGTCGCCCAACCGGTGGCGCCGACGGCGCCGATGGTCTGGCCTTGCTCCACGCTCTGGCCCTTGCGCACGTCGATGCGGCTCAGGTGGGCATACACGGTGACGTGCTGGTTGCGGTGCTTCACGTAAATGACGTTGCCATAGCCGTTCTGCACGCCCGCGAAATCGACGGTGCCGTCGCCCACGGTGCGCACGGCCGTGCCGGTCGGTGCTGCGAAGTCAGTGCCCAGGTGAGCGCGCCACTTTTGCAGGATGGGGTGAAAGCGCATCTTGAAACCGCTCGAAATGCGCGAGAACTCCACCGGCGAGGTGAGGTAGGCGCGGCGCATGCTTTCGCCGTCCAGTGTGTAGTAGGCGCCCTTGGAGCTAGGGGTTTCCTGGAACCAGACGGCATCGTGCGTCTTGCCGTTGTTGTGGAACTCGGTGCTCAGCACCCGGCCGCTGCGCAGTGGCTCGCCATCGGCTTCCAGCGTTTCGTAGACGACCGAGAACCGGTCGTCCTTGCGCAAGGCCCGGTGAAAGTCGATGTTGCTGGCAAACACTTCAGCGATCTGAGTGGCGACAGCGTCGGGAATGTTGGCCGCATCGGTGGCGGCGAAAAGCGAGCTGCGGATGATGCCGCCGGCCAGCCGGGTGCCGACGGTCAGCGGCGCCGTTTCGACGCGCGAGGTGAAATCGTTGCCTTTGCGCTGCACCACCAGGCGGCGGAAGTTGCCGCTGTCGTCCTGCACCCAGCGTGCGGTGAGGCTGATGAGGCGGTGGTCGTCCGTCGTCTCTGCAGACACCGAGCGGCCAGCGCGGCCCAGCAGGGTCTGGCGCACCTGGCCGTCACTGCGCAGGAAGGCGGCTGCGGCAGGGTCCGCCACGCCCAGGCGCTGCAGGATGGCTTCGGCCGTATCGCTGCTGCGGGTCTGGTCCGAGCGGTAGAGGGAATAGTTGGGAATGTCCACCAGCGCTGCCAGCGACTGGTCGCTGGCCAGCGAATCCACCGGGTATTCGACGACGCTGCGGGGCAGGTCGGCCGGGTCCGGAGCGAAGGATGCCACGGCGAAAGCGCCGCCGCCGCCCGTCAGCAACAGGGTTGCGATGGCGGCAGTGATGCGTTTGGGATGGTTCTGGGCGATGCGCGATAGCCGGTCCAGCAGTGCGAGGCTGGCGGATTTCAAGCCATTGTTCAAGTGTCTTACCCCAGGGTGAGGTGCGTTCGGGCCGGCGGGGCGGAACGCACGAGCTTGTCAGTCAGGTTGCAGCCATTCGGTGCAAGAGGCCGAAGCGGCAGGACCACTAGAATCCGCCACTGCAAATGTGGGCCGGAGTATAACGACGAGCGCCCCGGAAACCCCCAAAAAAACCCTTATGAATCAATCTGCTGTTACAACATTCCCAATGTCCGATGGTGTAGGACGGGCGCTTGAGGTGTCTCTGCGGGGCGTCGAAGAATTGCTGCCCCGCGATGAGTGGGTGAAGAAGCTGGCGCGCTCCGAGGCGACGGGCGTGCCGTTGCGCATCAAGCTGGGCCTGGACCCCACGGCGCCGGACATCCACATCGGCCACACGGTGGTGCTCAACAAGATGCGGCAGTTACAGGATCTGGGCCATCAGGTGATCTTCCTGATCGGCGATTTCACCAGCCTGATCGGCGATCCTTCCGGCCGCAACAGCACCCGCCCGCCGCTGACCCCCGAGCAGATCCGGGTGAACGCGGAAACCTATTACAAGCAGGCCAGCATGGTGCTGGACCCGGCCAAGACCGAGATTCGCTACAACAGCGAATGGAGCGAGCCGCTGGGCGCCACGGGCATGATCCAGCTGGCGGCCAAGTACACGGTGGCCCGCATGATGGAGCGCGACGATTTCCACAAGCGCTTCACCACCGGCCAGTCGATCAGCGTGCATGAATTCCTCTACCCGCTCATGCAGGGCTACGACTCGGTGGCCTTGAAAAGCGACCTGGAACTGGGCGGCACCGACCAGAAGTTCAACCTGCTCATGGGGCGCCACCTCCAGCAGGAATACGGCCAGGAGCCGCAGTGCGTGCTCACCATGCCCCTGCTGGTGGGGTTGGACGGCGTCGACAAGATGTCGAAATCCAAGAATAACTACATCGGCATTGCCGAAGATGCCAACACCATGTTCGCCAAGGTGCTGTCCATCTCCGACACGCTGATGTGGGACTGGTACACCCTGCTGTCGTTCAAGACGCTGGCCGAGATCGCCGCGCTGAAGGCCGAAGTGGAGGGTGGCCGCAATCCCAAGGATGCCAAGGTCATGCTGGCCAAGGAGATCACCGCCCGCTTTCACAGCGCGGCGGCGGCCGATGCGGCCGAAGCGGATTTCATCAACCGCAGCAAGGGCGGCGTGCCCGATGAAATTCCCGAGGTGGCGCTGGCAGGCGCTCCGCTGGGCATCGGCGCGCTGCTGCGGCAGGCCAACCTGGCGCCTTCCGGCAGCGAGGCCAGCCGCCTGATCGAAGGCGGTGGCGTGCGGGTGGATGGGAGCGTCGTCGGCGACAAGGGGCTCAAACTGGAAGCGGGCACTTACGTGCTGCAAGTGGGCAAGCGCAAGTTCGCCCGCGTGACGCTCAGCGCTTGACCCTTAAGTTTTTCCATTTCACCCACTGAGGCTCGCCCGATGGCGGCCTCAGTTTTGGCGGGACGGGCGCTTGAGGTCCGCCGTCTCAATCGAGGTTGTCGCTCAGGTCCGGATCGGGCACGTCGCCGATGGCCTCGCGCGTGGCCTGGGCCTGCAAGGTGAGCCAGGCGCAGAAAGCCCGGATTTCCGGCCGCTGCCCGCTGCGTGGCCCCACCAGCAGCCAGTACGCCAGCGGAGAGTCGAGCCGGTAGCCGGGCAGAACCTCCACCAGGTCGCCCGACGCCAGGGCATCGGCGATGAGCGGCATGCGCGCCAGGGCCAGCCCCTGGCCGGCCAGTGTGGCCTGCACGATCTGGTGCGCGTAGTTGAAATACAGCCAGCGCTTGGGCTGCAGGGTCTTCTTGCCGTTCAGTTCGAACCAGCGCCGCCAGGTCAGCCATTCGAGGTGCATGGTGCGGTGCGCATCGCCGGCTTCGATGAGCGTGTAGCGGGTCACGTCCTCGGGTCCCCGGATGGGCGGGTTGCTCTTGATGAGCCAGGGGCTTGCCACCACGGCCAGTTGTTCGCCGAACAAACGCTGCGAGCCCTGCGTGCTGGCGCTGGGCAGGCTGTAGCGCAGGGCCAGGTCCACGTCGGCGGTTTCCAGGTCCACGGCCACATCGCTCGCGTCGATGCGGATGTCGATGTCGGGGTTGTCGCGCTGGAACTCCTCCATGCGCGGAATGAGCCACATCGAAGCGAAGCTCGCCCAGGTCGTGATGGCCACGCTTTTGCGGCCGGCCGTCTGGCGCACCAGGCGCACGCAGGCGTCCATGCGTTCCAGCGCAGGCGCCACCGCGCGCTGCAGCTGTGCTCCGGCGCTGGTCAGTTCCACCGCGCGGGTGTGGCGCAAAAACAGCGGCACGCCCACTTCTTCTTCGAGCGACTGGATCTGGCGGCTCACCGCGGACTGGGTGAGCGAAAGCTCTTCCGCCGCCGCCCGGAAGTTCAGGTGGCGGGCCACCGCCAGAAAGGCGCGCCAGTGGCCGACCGCCACGGGCCGCGTGCGCAGATGGGTGATGGGTGCAGGCAGATTCATGGCATGCATTGATGTGCTGGTGGAATTAAATTATCACCGGGTTTTCATTGGACCGGGAAGGGGTGAAGGCTTGAATATCCAGGCCAGTCAACCCTGTAGGCCGTTCGAGGAGCCCGCCATGAGAAACCATCCCGTTCTGGAATCGCAACAATCCGAGTTGGATGCAAAGGCTGCTCGAGAGCTTGCCGGGTGCTGGACGTTGCCGCCGCACCGCGCCCTGGGCCTGCGCCCCATCCAGCGGGCACGGTTGCGCATCGAGCATGGCGGCGTGTGGGTCACGGTCGCTGCAAAGGCAGGTGCGATCGCACAGGACGTATTCCTTTCAGAAGGGGATGCATATGTTGTCGAAGCAGGCTCCCATGTCGTGCTCGAACCCTGGCATCGCAGCCGGGCAGGGACGTGTTCTTCTTTGAAGGACGGGGCTGGAGTTCGCTTTCGGTGGGACCCGTTGCCGGCCCGAGTACGAATCCACGCCGAGGCATGGGCTGGCGGCGTGGCGGCGCCTTGGGCCGACCTTTTAGAGGCGCTGCGTGGTGCGGCCGGCGCCGCAGGCCGCTTGGTGCAAGGGCTGGTGCTGTGAGCTGCAGGGCGCCGCTGGAAGGCTGTTCCGCCAGCGCCTCGCGCTTGCATTGATGCGCAATGCGAATAGATCAGGCCACCGTTCCGCATTGATGTGAACGCGGCATGAATCGACAAAGGCGTTTTCATTGGACGGTGCGTTGGGCCCAGAAGCATCATAGGCACATCGCTAGGGTTTTCCAGGAGAAAGAAATGACCGCTTCAAATGTTCTGAAATTTCAACAATCCGCTGTCTTGCCTCGCGGTGAGGCGAAAGACATTTGCACGCTGGCCAATGGCCGTGCGCACAGCCTGCGCCCCCGCGCACCGATGGCGCTGCGCATCATGTCGGGCCATGCCTGGGTCACGCTGGACGACGGCCCCAACGGCGAGCGCGACATGGCGGCTGGGGACGTGTTCCTCAACGCTGGCCAGACCTTGTGGGTCGCGGCTGGACAGCATGCCGTGATCGAACCGCTCGGGCGCGACGGCGTGCAGTACCGCTTCAGCGCGTCCAGCGCTGTTCGCTCTGCGCAAAGCTCGGTGCAGGCGCCGGCCACGCAAGGCGACGCCTGCTGCGCCTGAGGCTGGCGCGCCGCTCCCCGCCAGCGGGAGCGGCAACCCTCTCTTCCTTCTTACAGGAAGCGTCAGGGTGCTGAAGGCCTTTTGAATGGGTCTGTGGAAAGAGTCATGGCATTTTTCCACGCAACGCCGGCACACCCCTTCGGCACGCGGACAGCGGCTTTCAAGGCCGCCGTCCACTTCTCGCTTCCTCTCGCTTCTTCACATTTCCAGTTCGATCGGCAGGGCCTTGAAGGCCGCCACGGCGGCGGTGCCTTTCAACTCCCGAAGGCGCTCCAGGGCGTCCGCTTCTTCCAGCGTGCTGAACGCCAGGCTGAAGTTGCGAAATCGCCGCTTTGCCAGCGGTCCATGGTGCAGCACCGCGACATCGGTGTGGCGCGGGTCCTGGCGGATGCGCTCCACCAGCGGCAGCACGTTTTCCTGCCGGCCTTCGAGCTGCTGGCAGAACCGCAGGCCGTCGAACACCAGCAGGCCCGTGATGCCGCGCGATGCGTTGGTGGTGCGCGATCGGGCTGCGATGGCGGCAATCGAACTCAGGGGCTGGCCGGGGGCGAAGTTGCTCACGTACAGAACTTCATAGGGCGGAAAGTCAATGGGCATTGGTGCACTGAATCTAGGCCTGTGGCGCGCCGCGCACAATGTCAAAAGACATAGGGCGAAATGCCCTGGTTTGCCTAGAATCGCCGCCCACCAGTTCTTACCGATTCGCCTTTATGAGCGTGGACTTTGCTTCTGAATCTCTGGCGCACACGATTCCGCGCCACTGCGATGCGTGCCGGTTGCGCAATAACACTTCCGCTTTCACCGCCGTGTCGCCGCAGGAGTTGCGGTTCATCGACGATTTCCGGTGCGGCACGGCCACCGTTGCAGCCGGCGGCACGCTGATCCGGGAGCACCAGCCCAACGGCAAGCTCTACACGCTCTACACCGGCTGGGCGTTTCGGTACAAGACGCTCTCCGACGGGCGCCGCCAGATCCTTGGCTTTCTGCTGCCCGGCGACCTGCTCGGTCTGCAGCAGGAGTTCGGCGAAACCGCCATGCACGGCGTGGAGGCCGTCACCGCCTGCGCGTTCTGCGTGTTTCCGGCCGAGGGGCTGTGGTCGCTGTTCCGTGACCACGGGCGCCTGGGCTACGACGTGACCTGGCTGGCGGCGCGGGGCGAGGGCATGGTGGACGACAACCTGCTCACCACCGGCCGGCGCAATGCCACCGAGCGCGTGGCCATGCTGCTCATGCACCTGTATCGCCGGCTCGACCGCCTGGGCCTGTCCGAAGACGGCACGGTCGAATTTCCCATCACGCAGCAGCACATCGCCGACTCGCTCGGGCTGTCGCTGGTGCACACCAACAAGACGCTGCGGCGGCTGTCGCAACTGGGCCTGCACGAGATTTCGGCCGGGCGGCTGCGCATCATCAATCCGCGGGCGCTGGCCCGCATCGCCGAGTACTACGACGCCATTCCGCGGCCTGTGCCTCTGCTTTGATGTTTTAGCCGAATCGGCCTCCAGCGCAATAAGCACTAGGGAGCAGTGCTATTAATTCAATAGCAACCTAAAAATCAGGCTGCAGCAGGCCTGGCGCCGATAATCGGCGGATTCTTCCAGGGCCGCCGGTCGCCGTGCCGCGCGGCCGCAACCGAACGGACCCTACATGACAGCACTGGACATCATCATCATGGCGGCGGGCAAGGGCACGCGCATGAAAAGCCGCACCCCCAAAGTCCTTCAGCGCCTGGCCGGACGGCCGCTGCTGCGCCATGTGCTGGACCAGGCCGCGAGCCTGCAGGCGCGCCGCGTGGTCGTGATCACCGGGCATGGGGCGATGGAAGTGGAAGCGGCCGTCGCAGGAGTGCCGAGCGCTGGCGCCGGGTTCGACCTGAAGTTCGCGCGGCAGGAGCCGCAGCTCGGCACCGGCCACGCCGTGCAGCAGGCCATGCCGGCGCTGACTGGCGACGGCACGGTGGTCGTGCTGTCGGGCGACGTGCCCCTGACGCAGGCCGCCACCTTGCGGGCCCTGGTGGAGGCTTCGGCGCACGAGCGCCTGGCGCTGCTGACCGTGGCGCTGCCGGACCCGACGGGCTACGGCCGCATCGTGCGCGATGCCGCTGGCGCCGTGCAGGGCATCGTCGAGCACAAGGACGCCACCGAGGCCCAGCGCGCCATCACCGAGGTGTACAGCGGCATCATGGCCGTGCCGGCGCGGCGGCTGGCCGGCTGGCTGGCCCGGCTGCGCAACGACAACGCGCAGGGCGAGTACTACCTGACCGACATCGTCGCCATGGCCGTTGCCGACGGCGTGCCCGTGGCGGCGCACCGCATCACCGATGCGCTGCAGGTGGCCGGCGTGAACAGCCCCCTGCAACTGGCCGAACTGGAGCGTGCGCACCAGGCCCGCCAGGCCGCGGCGCTGATGGAGCAGGGCGTGCGCCTGGCCGACCCCGCGCGCTTCGACCTGCGCGACGATGTGCGCACCGGCGTGCCAGGCCGCCTGGTCTGTGCGCAGGATGTGGAAATCGACGTGAACTGCATCTTCACCGGCCATGTGGAACTGGGCGAGGGCGTGCAGATCGGCGCGCACTGCTGCATCGCCAACGCCACCATCGCGGCGGGCGCGGTGATCCACCCCTATACGCACATCGATGGCGAAAAAGCGGGGGTCGAGGTGGGTCCGGGCGCGCTGGTCGGCCCATTCGCCCGCCTGCGCCCCGGCGCCCAGTTAGGCCGAGAGGTGCACATCGGCAATTTCGTCGAGGTCAAAAATTCCACGCTGGCCGACGGTGCCAAGGCCAACCATCTGGCCTACCTGGGCGATGCCACGGTGGGCGAGCGGGTGAACTACGGCGCCGGCAGCATCACCGCCAACTACGACGGCGCCAGCAAGTTCCGCACCGTCATCGAAGCCGATGTGCACATCGGCAGCAACAGCGTGCTGGTGGCGCCGGTGACCATCGGCGCCGGCGGCACGGTGGGCGGTGGCTCCACCATCACCAAGGATGCGCCGCCCGGGGCCTTGAGCGTGGCGCGCGGCCGGCAGGTGATCATCGAGAACTGGAAGCGCCCCGCCAAGGCGCCCAAGGCCTGAGCCATGGACGGCCCGCACAGCGATCCACAGAGCGGCCTGGGCGCTTTGCCGACCGACGAGGTGGCGCGCCTGAAGGCCGAACTGGAAGCCGCGCGGCAGGAGCAGGAAACCTTTCTGCGCGCCGTGTCGCACGACCTGCGCGCGCCGGTGCGCCACATCCTGGCCTATGGCCGGCTGGCGCGCGAAACCGTGGCGGAGAGCAATGCCGATCCCGAAGCGCTGCAGTTCCTGGACACCATCGCGCAGGCCGGCCAGCAGTTGGGCAGCATGATCGACGGCCTGATCCAGCTGGGGCGCATCGGCTCCGCGCCAGTCTTACCAGGCCCGTTGGACCTCGGGCCAGCCTTGCACAAGGCAATGGCCGCCGCCCTGGCTGCCGCTGCGGCGGCACCGCAAAAAACCGCAGCTGCGACCGCTGACTGGCCCGGCTCCGTGCAGTGGGATTTGCCGTCGGCCGATGCCTGTCCGATGGTGTGGGCCGATGCCGGCTGGCTGCACGACGTGCTGCTGGCGCTTCTGGACAACGCCCTCAAGTTTTCACGCGGCGCGCAGCCGCCACGCATCGTTGTGCAGGCTCAAAAACAGGGTGAGCAGCACATCGCTATCACTGTGCAGGACAACGGCGCGGGCTTTGCCGCTGCGCAGGCGGGCCAGCTGTTCCAGGTGTTTCAGCGGCTGCATCCGGTCAGCCAGTTCGACGGCCTGGGGCTCGGGCTGGCGCGTTGCCGGCGGCTGGTCACGCGCATGGGCGGCACCATCGACATCAGCGCGGTGCCGCAGCAAGGCTGCACGGTGCGCGTGGTGTTGCCGGCGGTGTGTGACTGACGGCTTCAGCCGCTTCTCAGCCGCTTCTCAGCCGCTTCTCAGCTGCATCTCAGGCGTGCCAGCGTCAGCCCGTGCGATCCACCGCGTCGGGACGAACGCATGGCACCTTCGGTGAGAACTTGCTGCGCTGCAGGCTGAAGAATGCCTTCACGTTGCGCACGTTGCCGTCGCTGGAGAAAAGCCGCTGGGCCAGCGCCAGATAGTCGGGAATGTCCTGCGCATACACCACCAGGATGAAATCCGGCCCCGGCGAGACGCGGTAACACTGCTGCACGGCGTCTTCAGGCTGCATGCGTTGTTCGAACGCTGCCAGCCGGTCGGTGTCCTGCCGGTCCAGCGTGACTTCGACGATCGCTGTGATGCCATGGCCCAGGTGCCGCGCCAGTGCGTCGGGCTGCAGCAGGGCCACCTCCCGCTCGATCACTCCGGATTCCCGCAGGCGTTTGATTCGCCGCAGGCACGTCGGAGGGGACACCCGCACTTGTGCGGCCAGCGCCTGATTGCTGAGCGTGGCGTCGTTTTGCAGCGCATCCAGCAACTGCAGGTCGATATCGTCGAGAAATAATGAATCCATAGGAATGTATTTTATGGAATTTAATTTCTCTACCATCATTTGGTGAAATTTAATTTCTTATATTGTTTTAAAAATATAGAGATATTTCTTGAAGCTCTGCCTACCATCGCTCATCCAAATTCCTCAGGAGATGACCATGTGCGGCATCGTCGGCGCGGTTTCCACGCGCAATATCGTTCCCATCCTCGTGCAGGGCCTGCAGCGGCTCGAGTACCGCGGCTACGACTCCTGCGGCGTGGCCATCCACGATGCCAGCCTGGGGGCATCGCGCACCGGCGGCCTGCGCCGCGCCCGCAGCACGGCCCGCGTGGCCGAGCTGCTGGAGCAGGTGAGCACGGAACAGGTCGAAGGCGCCACCGGCATCGCCCACACCCGCTGGGCCACGCATGGTGCGCCGGCAGTGCACAACGCACATCCCCACTTCAGCCATGGCACGGGCGCTGAGCCTGCGGCGGACGAGCCCCTGCGGTTGGGCCGCGTGGCACTGGTGCACAACGGCATCATCGAAAACCATGAAGAACTGCGCGCTGCCTTGCAGGCGCGCGGCTATGCATTCACCAGCCAGACGGACACCGAAGTCATCGCCCATCTGGTGGACAGCCACTACAGCGGCGACCTCTTCCAGGCCGTGCAGGCTGCCGTCACCCAGTTGCATGGCGCGTATGCCATCGCCGTCATCCACAAGGACGAGCCCCATCGCGTGGTGGGCGCGCGGGCCGGGTCACCGCTCATCCTGGGCGTGGGGGAGGGCGAGCATTTCCTGGCCAGCGACGCCATGGCCTTGGCCGGCGTGACCGACCAGATCGTCTATCTGGAAGAAGGCGACCTGGTGGACCTGCAACTGGGCCGCTACTGGATCGTGGGCAAGGGCGGGCAACCGCTGGACACCAACCGGCGCCCCGTGCGCACGGTGCAGGCGCACAGCGGCGCGGCCGAGCTGGGCCCGTACCGCCACTACATGCAAAAGGAAATCTTCGAGCAGCCCCGCGCCATCGCCGACACGCTGGAAGGCGTGCGCGGCATCGTGCCCGAGTTGTTCGACGGTGCGCCTGGTGCGGACGGCGAGCCTGGCGCCGCGGCCTGGCGCGTGTTCAAGGACATCGACTCCGTGCTCATCCTGGCCTGTGGCACCAGCTACTACAGCGGGTGCGCGGCCAAGTACTGGCTGGAATCCATCGCCGGCATTCCCACCCAGGTGGAAGTGGCCAGCGAGTACCGCTACCGCACCAGCGTGCCGAACCCGCGCGCGCTCGTCGTCACCATCAGCCAGTCCGGCGAAACGGCTGACACGCTGGCCGCGCTGCGCCATGCCCAAAGCCTGGGCATGCTGCACACGCTGACGATCTGCAACGTCTCCACCAGCGCCATGGTGCGCGAATGCAAGCTGGCCTACATCACGCGGGCCGGCGTCGAAATCGGCGTGGCCTCGACCAAGGCCTTCACCACCCAGCTGGCCGGGTTGTTTCTGCTCACGCTCGCGATTGCGCAGTCGCGCGGCCGCCTGAGTGAAGAGCAGGAAGCCGAGCACCTCAAAGCCATGCGCCACCTGCCCGTCGCGCTGCAGGCCGTGCTGGCGCTCGAGCCCCAGATCATCAGCTGGGCCGAAGACTTCGCCCGCATGGAAAACGCGCTGTTTCTGGGCCGCGGCTTGCACTACCCCATCGCGCTCGAAGGCGCCTTGAAACTCAAGGAAATCAGCTACATCCACGCCGAGGCGTACCCGGCGGGTGAACTCAAGCACGGCCCCCTGGCCCTGGTCACCAGCGCCATGCCCATCGTGACTGTCGCACCGAACGACACGCTGCTGGAAAAGCTCAAGAGCAACATGCAGGAAGTGCGCGCCCGAGGCGGCGTGCTGTATGTGCTGGCGGACGGCGACACGCGCATCGAAAGCGGCGAAGGCCTGCACGTGATCCGCATGCCCGAGCACTACGGACCGCTTTCGCCGCTGCTGCACGTGGTGCCGCTGCAATTGCTGGCGTACCACACGGCGTGTGCCAGAGGGACGGACGTGGACAAACCGCGGAACCTGGCGAAGAGCGTCACGGTGGAGTGAGGCTTGCTGGTCTGAGGGCACCCGGTCCGCACGATGCGTGATTTGGATAGATCAGGCCGAAAAATCGGCAAGGTGCGAAAGTGCACCGCTGCCGACGTTTCGGGTGTCGAACTCATGCTGCCGACGGAAGCTGGAAACTACAGCGCCATCAGCGCATTCCGCCTGCGTGACCTGCGCACGATGGAGCAGGCGCGTGAAGCGCAGGCGCACTTTTTGGCTCGGCATCGGATTCTCGTAGTAGCCAAGTCGGGCCTGGCCTCCGAGCCGGTGATGAGCGTCACGCCTGCACTTTTCAACTCCACGTCCGAACTCGACCGTTTGGTAGTTGCCATCCAGGCGGAGCGCAATCTCTTTGCTTGAGCCAACGGCCCTGGCGGGGGGTGAATGTTCTATCGCTGCGCGGTGACTACGCTGGAGTCTCAATAGAGCATGGGCTTGGTACTCGTCGTTTAACCACCAGGCAGCATTCGCTTCAGCACGTTGTCACGGCGCACCCCATGGTGGAACAGCGCTGCCACCACGTGCACAAGCACCACCAGCCAAGCGATGTACTTGCCGATGAAATGGTGAACGGCATCGATTGGCGCTTCGAACGCGTCCCAGCCCAACGCGAACGTGTGGCTGATCCAGTGAAACAAGGCGGTCTCGTTGAACCCTGCGAGCGTGAAGAGCCCGAAATTGGTTGGTGCGCCTGTCCCAAGGTAACCCGTCAACGGCATTGCGATCAGCAATCCGTAAAGCCCCCAGTGCGCGGCATGGGCTAACGCGTGTTCCCACCGCGAGCCGGGCGGTTGCGCCGGCTGCGCGTCCCACCCGCGCCATAAGAGCCGGGGTATGACGAGGAACCCTACGATGAGCCCGAGCACCCAGTGGATGTTCAGCACGGGCAGGGCTTCAGGCGCCATGTCATCCATGAACCAAATGACGTAGTAAACGACCAGGTAAGCCCCGATGAACGCACCGGCGCTCGTCCAGTGGAAGAATTTCGCGAGGCTCCCGAAGCTTTGCGAGGTGTTGTGCCATCTCATGGGGTGCCGTCCATCATCGAAGCGGAAGCGGAAGCGATAGCGATAGCGGTGTCGGGACGGGTGAGAAGGCCGCCGAGCAGTCGGTCCAGCCCTTCCAGTGCCTGAGTCAGCCGCTCGGATGGGTCTCCGTCGGGTTCTGCGATCCAGAAGGAGGCCTCGGTCACCACGCCGTAAAGCATGCGCGCCATGGCTCCGACATGCAGCGACGGAGTCACCGTGCCTTCGTCGATCAGCCGTTGCAGCGCGTTTTCCAGTGCCGCGATTCCGATGGACTGGGCGGTCTGGGGCACGTCGCCCAGGACTGCGCGGGCGTCTTGGAGAATGATTCGCCGGATCTCAGGTTCCAGCGCCAGTTGCAGGTAGGTGCGGCAGCGCTGGCGAAAGCCTTCCCACAGCGTGGGCGCGGCTTGGGATACGGCATCCAGGCGTTCGGTGACCTCGGCTTCGATCTGTTCAATCACCCCAATCAACAGGCCCTGCTTGCTGCCGAAGTGGTGGTAGAGCGCGCCCCGCGTCAAGCCGGCTTCACCCGTAAAGTCGTCCATGGATGTGTGGGCGTAGCCATGGGTGGCAAAAGCCTGCCGTGCAGCCGCAAGCAGCTTGGCACGTGTTTCTTCGATCATTTCGGCCCGGGTTCGACGCTGCTGCACGGCAGACTCCAAATTGACATACGTCACGCATGTTAATTTGCATACATGTCGTATGTCAATGTGCAGCGGACTACCGTGACTGAGCACTGAGCCTGTTTCAAGAACGCGCTGGAGGACGGCAGCGGGCCCGCCTGCTAAGGTTTGAGCACAACCAGTAAAACGATTGCCCCGACGCCGATGACCGCCATGGCGGCGCTGTGCCGCTCCCAACCGGATTGCTTGCCGGCGCCGTGGCGCATGCGCTGGCGGAGCCTGCCCGACAACACACCGTGCAAGCCCGACAGCACCAAGACGATAGCGAGCTTGGCATTGAGCCACCCCGTGCCGAGCCAGCCGCCCCAGACCGCCAGGCCCAGCCCCAGTGCCCACACCATGACCAGGCCCAGTTCATCCAGCGACAGGACACACAGTCGATCAAGGGCTTCAGCCCGTGCTGGCCTGGCCCTGGATAAAGCTCCATGGCAGCTCTCGCTCGACATGCTGGCTCCGCCAGGCCCGCAGCAGCCAGCGCACCCTCAACCGCCGCTTTCAGGAGCAGCTTGGCATGTCTCCTGCCCAGTGGCTGGTGCGCGCCCGCGTGCGGCGGGGGCAGGAACTGCTGGAAAGCACATCGCTGAGCATCGAGCAGATCGTGTCGAAAGTGGGGCTGGGGTCGAGCGCCAATTTCCGGGCGCAGTTCGTTCGGCAGGTGGGCGTGAGTCCCAGCGAATACCGGCGCAGCTTTGGCGGTCGCAGCTTTGGTGCATCGCTGGCATGACAGCAACCTCCTTGACCATCACAAGGTCCATCAGCCCATGAATTGCATCGAGGAAAGCCGGAGGCTGGTCGACGAAGCCTTTGCCGATGCAGACCAGTCGGAAGTCCATTTGGCTGCAGCGCAGGGCTTGCTGGCTGCTCGGTTGAAGGAGCATCCCGACTGCGTTGCGACGCTCACCTGTCTCGGTGCCGTGCTGTGCGACCAAGCGAATCATCGAAAGGCCATCCGGGTGCTTGAAAAGGCCGTGAAACTGGGCTCCAGCGACCGCAATACCTATTTCAACCTGGGTGTTGCCCTGGTCGCTCTCGGTGCCCGCAAAGAGGCCATGGCGAACTTCAAGCGAGCGCAAGGCCTCGACGCCTGGCCTGAATCGTGGGCCGCCTACTTTGACGCGCAGGCGCAGTAGGGGCGGAAGTTGCTGCCCGCCTTACCCGCTCAAGGCGCCGCGGTTGAGGGAGTGGCTTTCGCCAGCAGGAAGTCGATGCAGGTTCGCACGGCCCGTGTCTGGTGGCGGTTGGGCAGGTACAGCAGGTACATGTGGGTGCCGAAGATGCTCAGGCGGTATTCATCGAGGGTGGTCAGCACCTCGCCGCTTTCCAGCTTGTCCTGCACCACGTAATCCGGCACCAGCCCCACGCCCAGGCCGGCGAGGATGCCCTGGCGAAGGAACGGGAAGTGCTCGGAAATCATGGTCGGCTCCAGCATCACCTCATGCCGTTCGCTGCCTTGATAGGCCGCCAGTCGCAGTTGGCGCCCGGTCACGCCGGCGGTGATCACGGGGCTGGTGCGCAGGGCATGCAGCGTGCGCGGCAGCCCGTGGCGGTGCGCATATTCGAGAGAGGCGCAGGCCAGATATCGCACGGTACCCAGGCTGCGGGCCACCAGCGACAGCGGCGGCTCCTGCACCACGCGGATGGCGATATCGACGTCGTCGCGCAGGTTGTCGGCGCGGTTCTCGAACAGGACGTCCAGCACGATGCCCGGATAGGTGCGCTTGAATTCGATGAGCCAATCGCTCACCACGATCTGCCCGTAGCCGCTGGGCACGCTGATGCCCACGCGGCCTTGCAGGCCCTGGCCCAAGGTGGTGACGGCTTCTCGGGCCGCAAGCATTTCGTTGTGAATGGTGCGCCCGTGCTGGTACAGGCGCAGGCCGATTTCCGTCGGCTCCACGCGCCGGGTGGTGCGCTGCACCAGTTGCACGCCCACGTCCTTTTCCAGCTTGGCGAGGTGGTAGCTCACGTTGGCGCGCGTCATCTTGAGCTTGCGCGCAGCCTGGCTCAGGTTGCCGCTGTCGATGATTTCGACCAGCAGGGTCAGCGATTGGGAATCCATGTCTCAGCGAGATATTGGTTTAAATCATTTGACAGTCTGTCAATGATTCATGGGATTGTTAGAAACCATTGTCGCCGTAAGAATGGTCCCTGGACTTTCCGTACCCATAAAAGGAGACATGCGCATGACTCGTGAGGCAGCGGCTTCGGTCGTTCAGACACGCCAGCAGGGCGACGTGCTGGTGGTCAGCATCCACAACCCGCCGGTCAACGCCTTGGGCGCGGCAGTGCGTCAGGGCCTGCTGGCTGCCATGGAGAAGGCCGAGGCCAGCACCCAGGCCAAGGCCGTGTTGATCGTAGGCGAGGGCAAGGCTTTCATCGCCGGCGCCGACATTCGCGAGTTCGGACAACCTGCGGTGCCGCCGTCGTTGCCCGACGTCTGCGCGCGCATCGAGGCATGCACCAAGCCGGTCATCGCTGCGATTCATGGCGCCGCGCTGGGCGGTGGACTGGAAGTGGCTCTGTCGGCGCACTATCGCCTCGCGCTGCAGAGCGCTTCCGCAGGCGCTCAACTGGGCTTGCCCGAGGTGAACCTGGGCCTGCTGCCGGGCGCCGGCGGCACGCAGCGTGCTCCGCGTCTGATGGGCGTGAAGGCCGCCGCCGAATTGATGCTCGGCGGCAAGCCGTTGTCAGCCAAGGCGGCGCTGGCCGCGGGTCTGGTGGACCAATGCGTGGAAGGTACGGATCCCACAGCGGCCGGCCTGGCCTATGCCAATGCCTTGCTGGCACAGAACGCCCCGGTGCGCCGCACGCGCGACCTTGCCATTGCAGAGCCGGCGGCCGCACTGGCCGCACTGGCCGACCTGGACGCGCTGGCGGCCGACACGGCACGCAAAAGCCGAGGTTTGTTCTCGCCCATGAAGATCATCGAATGCGTGCGCGCCGCCGTCGAATTGCCGTTCGATGAAGGCATGGCCAAGGAGCGCGCGCTGTTCATGGAATGCCTGGACAGCCCGCAGCGCGCTGGCCTCATCCACGCTTTCTTTGCCGAGCACGAAACCTCCAAAATTCCCGAGGCCCGGGCCGCTGCGCCGCGCCCCGTCGCCCGGATCGCCGTCATCGGCGGCGGCACCATGGGCGCGGGCATTACCGTGTCGGCGCTGGACGCGGGCCTTTCGGTGGTGATGGTGGAGCGGGATCCTGAATCGATCGCGCGCGGCCGGGCCAACGTGGAAAAGGTCTATGACGGCCTCATCGCCAAGGGGCGCATGACCGAGCCGGCCAAGGCGGCCACCATGGACCGCTACACCGCCAGCACGTCCTACGACGCGGTCAAGGACGTGGACCTGGTGATCGAGGCGGTGTTCGAAGACCTCGACGTCAAGAAAGCCGTGTTCCGGGAACTGGACCGCGTCTGCAAGCCTGGCGCCGTGCTGGCGACCAACACCTCTTACCTCGACATCGATGCGATCGCTGCCGCCACTGCGCGCCCTCAGGATGTGATCGGCCTGCACTTCTTCAGCCCGGCCAACATCATGAAGCTGCTGGAGATCGTGGTGCCCGCCAAGGTGGCGCCCGACGTGGTGACGACGGCCTTCGAACTGGCCAAGCGCATGAAGAAAATTCCGGTGCGCGCAGGCGTGTGCGACGGCTTCATCGGCAACCGCATCCTGGCCGTGTACAAGCAGGCTGCGGACTACCTCATGGAAGACGGCGCCAGCCCCTACGAGATCGACGCGGCCGTGCGCGGCTTCGGCTACCCCATGGGACCGTTCCAGGTGACCGACCTGGCGGGCGGCGACATCGGCTGGGCCACACGCAAGCGCCGCGCCGCAACGCGCGATCCGAAGGCTCGCTATGTCGAGATTGCCGACCGCATCTGCGAGCGCGGCTGGTTCGGCCAGAAGACGGGGCGCGGCTTTTACCGGTATCCCGAAGGCTCCCGCGCAGGCCAGCCCGACCCGGAAGTGCTGGCCATCGTCGATGCCGAGCGCGCCAAGAAGGGCATCACCCCGCGCAGCTTCACGCCCGAAGAGATCATGCGTCGCTACCTGGCGGCGATGGTCAACGAAGGCGCCAAGGTGGTGGACGAGGGCATCGCCCTGCGTCCGCTGGATGTGGACGTGACCTTTCTGTCTGGGTATGGTTTCCCGCGCTTTCGGGGCGGGCCCATGAAGTACGCCGATATGGTGGGGCTGGCCACGATCCTGGCCGACATCCGCGAGTTCGCCAAGGAAGACCCTCTGTTCTGGCAGCCAGCCCCGCTGCTGGAAAAGCTGGTGGCCGAAGGCAAGAACTTCGACAGCCTGAACAAAGCCGCCTGAGCCGCGGCCGGCTTTCCCTCGATTCGGGTGAACAGCTGGCAAGTGCTTCAAAAATAAGAGCCGCCAGCGCATGTTTATCAAGGGTTCAATGGGAAATGGCATCGAAACCCTTGCAATGAATGCGCTGGCAGCTATCAAAAAGATACTAGAAACCGACCGGGACACATTAATGCGCGAAGCCGTCATCGTTTCCACTGCCCGCACTCCGCAGGCCAAATCCCACCGCGGTGAATTCAATGTCACGCCCGCGCCGCAATTGGCGGCGTATTCGGTCAAGGCCGCCGTGGAACGCGCGGGCATCGACCCGGGGCTGATCGAAGATCTGATCCTGGGCTGCGGCAACCCCGAGGGCATGCAGGGCAAGAACCTGGGTCGCCAGACCGTTCTGCGGGCCGAACTGCCGCTGTCCATTGCCGGCACCACGGTCACGCGTTTCTGCGCCTCGGGCCTGCAGGCCATCGCCATCGCGGCCGGCCGCATCGTGGCCGAAGGCGTGGACGCGATGATCGCCGGCGGGGTGGAGAGCATTTCGGGCGCCCGCGCCCTGGGCACGCCCGCCGATCTCGACCCCTGGCTGGTCGAGCGCAAGCCCGAGCTGTTCATGGCCATGATCGACACGGCCGACGTGGTGGCCCAGCGTTACCGGATCAGCCGCGAAGACCAGGACGCGTTTTCGCTTTTGAGCCAGCAGCGCACGGCTGCCGCGCAGGACAACGGCCTGTTCGCCGACGAAATCATTGCCTGCGCCGCACGCATGATGGAAAAGAACAAGGACACGGGCGAAGTCACCTACCGCGACGTGATCGCCACCCGCGACAACTGCAATCGCCCTGGCACGACCCTGGAAGGCCTTGCCAAGCTGGAGCCTGTGAAGGGCGAAGGCCATTTCGTGACGGCCGGCAACGCCTCGCAACTCTCCGACGGGTCCAGCGCGTGCGTGCTCATGGACGCCCGGCAGGCCGAACGACTGGGCCTGCAGCCGCTGGGGGCTTTCCGCGGCATGGCGGTGGCTGGCTGCGAGCCCGACGAAATGGGCATCGGCCCGGTGTTCGCGGTTCCCAAGCTGTTGAAGCGCCATGGCCTCACGGTGGACGACATCGGCCTGTGGGAACTGAACGAGGCGTTCGCCTCGCAAGCGCTGTATTGCCAGCGGCAACTGGGCATTCCGCTGGAGCGCTTGAACGTCAACGGTGGCGCGATCTCCATCGGCCACCCTTTCGGCATGACCGGCGCGCGCCTGGCTGGCCACATCCTGCTCGAAGGCCGGCGCCGCAAAGCCAAGTACGGCGTAGTCACCATGTGCATCGCCGGTGGCATGGGCGCTGCCGGCCTGTTTGAAATCTATTGAGACCGTTCGGAAACACCCCATGGATCTGCAGTTCACCTCCCAAGAAGAAGCCTTTCGCGCCGAAGTCCAGGCCTTCCTCAAGGACCAGCTGCCCGCGCGCATCGCCGCTAAGGTCAAGGCCGGCCAACGCCTGAGCAAGGCCGACCAGGAGGAGTGGCATGCCATCCTCAACGCGCGCGGCTGGCTCGCCAACCACTGGCCCCAGGAGCACGGCGGGCCGGGCTGGGGCGCGGTCGAGAAGTTCATCTTCGATACCGAATGCGCCTTGGCCGGCGGCCCGCGCATCGTGCCTTTCGGCGTGAGCATGCTCGGGCCGGTGTTGATCAAGTACGGCAACGAAGCGCAGAAGCGCCACTGGTTGCCGCGCATCCTGAGCGGTGCCGATTGGTGGTGCCAGGGTTATTCCGAGCCTGGTGCGGGTTCGGACCTGGCTTCGGTGAAGACCACGGCGGTCCTGCAGGGCGACCACTACGTCGTCAACGGGCAGAAGACCTGGACCACCCAGGGTCAGCATGCCAACATGATCTTCTGCCTGGTGCGCACCAACCGCGAAGCCAAGGCCCAGGCGGGCATCAGCTTCTTGCTGGTGGACATGAACAGCCCCGGCGTGGAACTGCGCCCGATTCGCACGCTGGACGGTGACCATGAGGTGAATGAAGTCTTCTTCACCGATGTGAAGGTGCCCGTGGAAAACCTGGTGGGCGAAGAAAACAAGGGCTGGACCTACGCCAAGTACCTGCTGACCTATGAGCGCACCGGCATCACTGGCGTGGGTTTTTGCATCTCCGCCCTGGCGAAACTCAAGGTCATCGCCGCCACGGTGCACAAGAACGGCAAGCCGATCGATCAGGACCCCCTGTTTGCAGCGCGAATAGCGCGCGTCGAGATCGATCTGGAGAACATGAAGACCACCAACCTGCGCGTGATCGCCGCAGTGGCCGGCGGCGGGGTGCCGGGTGCGGAAAGCTCCATGCTCAAGATCCGCGGTACCGAGATCCGGCAGGAGATTCTTTCGCTGATCCGGCGTGCCATGGGCGTATACGCCGCGCCTTTCATCGAAGAAGCCCAGTACGAGGGCTTTGCCGATGCGCCGGTCAGCCCTGAAGAAGCCGCGACGGCGGCCGCCAACTATTTCAACTACCGCAAGCTGTCGATCTTCGGCGGCTCCAACGAGATCCAGAAGAACATCATCTCCAAGATGATCCTTGGCCTGTAGTGGATTGGGAAAAGAGTTTTCTATGAACTTCGTGCACACCGAAGACCGCCGCATGCTGGCGGACAGCCTGAACCGTTTCATCGCCGAGCAATATGGCATCGAACACCGCAACCAGCTCGCCTACGGCGATGAGGGCCACAGCCCCGCGCTGTACGCCCAGTTTGCCGAGCTGGGCGCCATTGGCGCCCTGTTCCCCGAGGCCGCAGGCGGCTTTGGCGGTGCGGGCTTCGACATCAGCGTCGTGTTCGAGGCCCTGGGCCGCGGCCTGGTGGCCGAGCCCCTGCTGGGCGCCCTGGTCGTGGGCCAGGCACTGATCGCAGCGGGCACCGAGGCGCAAAAGGCCAGGCTTGAGGACATCGTGAGCGGCGGTGTGATTGCCGCCCTGGCGCACGATGAGCCCGGCAGCCACTACGAGCTTTCCAACGTGTCCACCACGGCCACCAAGACCGCCCACGGCTGGGCGCTGAACGGCGCGAAGGCCGTGGTGGCTTTCGGCGAGAAGGCCGATCTGCTGCTGGTTTCCGCCCGCACGGCGGGCAATCCGTTCGATGCGGCCGGCATCAGCCTGTTCCTGGTGGACGGCAGCGCGCCCGGCATCGCCAAGCGCGGCTACAACCGCATCGAAGGCGGCCGTGCGGCCGAGTTGACGTTCACCGATGTGCAGTTGGGCAGCGATTCCCTGCTGGGCACCGAAGGCGAGGGCCATGCGGTGCTGGAGCATGTGCAGGGCTATGCGCTGCTGGCGCTGGCGTCCGAGGCTTTGGGCGCCATGGAGGTGGCCAAGGAGAGCACGCTCGAATACCTGCAGACGCGCAAGCAGTTCGGCGTGGTGATCGGCACCTTCCAGGCGCTGCAGCACCGCATGGCGGATCTGCTGCTGGAGGTGGAGCAGATGCGCTCTGCCGTCATCAATGCCGCCGATGCCATCGACAACGCCGACGGTGCGCCTCGGAAGCGGGCCTTGTCCGCCGCCAAGTACACCGCAGGCTATGTGGGCACGCTGGTTGCCGAAGAAAGCATTCAGCTGCACGGCGGTATCGGCATGACCTGGGAACTGCCCCTTTCGCACTATGCCAAACGCCTGGTGCTGATCGACCACCAGTTCGGCGATGAAGACCACCACCTGGGCCGGTTCATGGCCCTGGCCCATCCACGCTGAAGCGTTGAAAGGTTTGCCATGATGGAGACGACCCAGCCCTTGATGGAGCGGCGCGAAGGTGCCGTGCTGGTGCTGAGCAACAACAACACGGCCGCGCGCAATGCGCTGTCGCCTGCGTTCTATGTCGCGCTGACGCAGGCTTTGGCTGACGCGCAGGCCGATCCGGCTGTCGGCGCCATCGTGCTGACGGGCGAGGGTGGCCATTTCTGCGCAGGCGGCGATTTGCGCCAACTCGCCAAGCGGCGCGAACTGAGCATTGAGGAGCGCCGCGCCAAGCTCGATGGATTGCACGACCTGATCCGTACGGTGCGCGACTGCGAAAAGCCCGTGATCGCTGCCGTGGAGGGCGCTGCCGCCGGTGCGGGGCTGTCGCTGGCACTGGCGTGCGACATGCTGGTGGCTGCCCGAAATGCCGTGTTCTCCGTGGCGTACGTGAAGGTGGGCCTCACGCCGGACGGCGGCGCCACCGCTTTCCTGGCGGAGTTCGTCTCTCGCCAGGTGCTGACCGAGCTTTGCCTGACGGGTGAGCGCATTTCGGGCGAGCGCCTGCATGCGTTGGGCGCCGTCAACCGCCTGACCGAGCCGGGCGAGGCCCTGGCGGGCGCTCTGGCGCTGGCAGGCAGCGTGGCGAATGGGCCGCAACGGGCCATGGCACGCATCAAGCGCCTGTGCCGTTCGGCGCCACAGGCGTCGTTGGAAGAGCAATTGGAAAGCGAAGCCCGCTTCATGGTGATCTCGCAAGCCACGCAGGAGTCGCGCGAAGGCATCGGCGCATTCCTGGAGAAACGCACGCCGGACTTCACTCCCCTGCGCGGCCTGGATTGATGGCCGGCCGCTTGCACAGCACCCCAGAACATTCCTCAGGAGACCCACCCATGACCACCGCAGACCCGTCACAGGACATCGACTTTCCGCTGGAAGGGGTGCGTGTGCTCGATCTTTCGCGCGTTTTTGCCGGGCCGCTGTGCGGCCAGGTGCTGGCCGACTTCGGTGCCGAGGTGATCAAGGTCGAGCACCCGGGCCGTGGCGACGATACGCGCGACTGGGGCATGCGCATCGGCAAGACCGAGACCACTTACTACAACAGCATGAACCGCAACAAGCGGTCCATCACGCTGGATCTGCAAAGCCCCGAGGGCCTGCAGATCGTCCACGACCTTCTGCCGCAGTTCGACGTGGTCATCCACAACTTCAAGACCGGCGGCGCCGAGAAGCTGGGCCTGGGGTACGAGCAGCTCAAGGCGATCCGGCCCGACCTGATCTATTGCGCCGTGGCCGGCTATGACAGCAGCGGCCCGGAGGCCAAGCGCCCGGGCTACGACTTGGTCATCCAGGGCGAATCCGGGCTGATGGCTCTGAACGGCGAGGCCACGCAGCCGCCGCTGAAATTCGGCGTGGCCGTGGTGGACTTGATGACCGGCATGTATGCCGCGCAGGCCGTGCTGGCGGCGCTGTTCCGCCGCGAGCGCACCGGCAAAGGGCGGCTCATCGAGATGGCGCTGTATGACTGCGGCATCATGGTCACGGGCTACTACGGGCTTGATGCCATGCAGCTGGGCCACGACCCTGAGCGCTATGGCAATGCCCACCCGTCCATCGTGCCGTACGGCATGTATGACGCCGCAGACGGCCCGCTGATCATCGCCGTGGGCAACAACGCTCAGTTCGACAAGTTCTGCCGCCAGGTCATCGAGCGGCCGGACATCGTGGAGGACCCACGCTTTTCCACCAACGTGAACCGCGCGAAGAACCGGCTGGAACTGGGACCGTTGCTCAAGGAGCTGATTCGAGCCTTCCCGCGCGACTTGCTGCTCGAGCGCCTCACCGCCGCCGGCATTCCCTGTGGCCGCGTGGCTGGCCTGCACGAAGCGCTGACCAGCGAGCGCACGCGCCGCAGCGGCCTGCTGCGCGACATGCCGCACCCCGTGGTCGGCACCACCCCGGTCTTTGCGCCGCCCTATCGCATGGATGGCCAGCGCCTGCCCATCCGCAACGCCCCGCCCACGCTGGGCGAGGGTACGCGCGAGGTGCTGCACCGCCTGCTGTCGATGAGCGACGACGATCTTCAGCAGCTGCAGCAACGCGGCGTGCTGACGCTTCCGGGGGACACGCCCGCGGCCTGATGGCCTGACCCCGGTTTTTCCGCCCGGCCCCTTGCGCACAAACCGCACCAGACGGTGCAACGGGGCCGCTGACATCCCTTGACGACGACGATCGCAAAGATCACAGGAGACAACGCTATGGGAAACGAATTCAACCGCCGCCATTTGCTGCAGGGCTTAGCTGCCCTGGGGAGCGCCAGCGTGCTCGGCCATGCCGCAGCGCAGCCCGCCAAAGCCGCCTGGCCGACCAAGCCGATCCGGCTGATCGTGCCGTTCAACGCGGGGGGCGCGACGGACATCATCGCCCGCACGGTGGGCGAAGCCCTGTCCAAGCGCGTGGGCCAGCCCGTGGTGGTCGACAACCGGGCAGGTGCCGCGGGCATCCTGGGCACCGACGCCGTAGCCAAGGCGGCGCCCGATGGCCACACCCTGCTGGTGTCGCTCAGCACGTCGATGCTGATCAACCAGTTTCTGTACACCAAGCTGCCGTACGACCCGCAAAAGGACATCACGCCCATCACGCAGATCGCGGCGGCGCCGGTCACGCTCGTGGTGCATCCGTCCGTGCCTGCCAGCAACATGAAGGAACTGCTGGCCTATGTGAAGGCCAACAAAGGCAAGCTCTCGTACGGGTCCTGGGGCGTGGGCTCCTATGCCCATCTGGCGGGTGCCTACATGAGCAAGACCATGGACGCGGACATGACACATGTCGCCTACAAAGGCGAGGCTCCCATGATTCAGGAGCTGATCGGTGGCCAGCTGCAGATGTGCTTTTCGAGTGCACTGAACACCAAGCCCTTCATCGACGCTGGCCGTCTTAAGGCCATCGGCGTGACGGGCCGGCAGCGCATGGACATCTTGCCCACGCTGCCCTCCATCGATGAGCAGGGCGTGAAGGACGATGCCTATGCAATCTATGGCTGGGTGGCCATGGGAGCGCCGGGTGGGTTGCCCAAGGACATCGTGGACCAGCTCTACGCCCATCTGCGCGAGATCGCCAAGGACCCGAAGGTGCTGGAACGCACCGTGGGCGCCGGCTTCCTGCCGCTGATGAACAGCCCCGAAGCCTTTCGCGAGAACTACCAGCGCGATATGCCCGTGTGGAAGGCGCTGGTCGAAGAAGCCGGCGCCAAGCTGGACTGAACCTTTTGGCGGCCCAGCCTCTGCGCTCAGCGCGGAGGCTGTGGCAGCGCCATGCATTGACTGATTTGACTGTTGGATTGACTGGAAAACCCATGACTTTGCCCGGTACTGCCCCTTTGGCCCGCACCCGCCGGTGCGCTCTCGCGGTTCTGGCCGCCGCCCCCTGGTGGATCGGCACCGCCAGCGCACAGCAGGCGGCGCCGGCCTGGCCCGCCAAGATGATCAAGCTGGTGGTGCCCTTTCCGGCGGGCGGGCCTACGGACACGGCATCGCGCATCGTCGGGCAGAAGCTGGCGGATCGCCTGAAGCAACCCGTGGTGGTGGACAACCGCCCCGGCGCATCGGGCTCCATCGCCGCATCGCAAGTGGCAAAAGCCGACCCTGATGGCTACACCTTCATGATGCTGGCCACTCCGACCCTGCTGGCCCCGCACCTGTACAAGAAGCTGAGCTATGACACGGTCAAGGATTTCACCCCCGTCGCCACCGTGTACGACCTGCCCATCGTGGTGGTCGTCAACCCGGCGCAGATGCCGGACGTGACCGATCTGCGCAAGCTCATCGACCATGCCAAGGCGCAGAAGACGCCGCTCAACTACACCAGTTCCGGGACGGGCAGCTTCGGGCACCTCAGCATGGAACTGCTCAAGCAGATGGGCCATTTCGACATGCAGCACGTGCCCTACAAGGGCGGCGTTCCGGCCATCACCGACACCCTCGGCGGCCAGGTGCCCATCATGTATGCCGATCTGGTCGCCGCGCTGCCTCACATCCAGGCGGGCAAGCTCCGCGCCATTGCCGTGGGCTCGCCACAGCGCGTGAGCATGCTGCCCGATGTGCCGACCATCGCAGAACAAGGCTTCAAGGGGTACGACGCCGTGTCCTGGGGTGGCCTGCTCGCGCCGCCCGGTACGCCCAAGGCAGTCGTGGACCGCGTGGCGAACGAGGTCAAACAGATCCTGGCCGAAAAGGAAACGCAGGAGAAGCTGCTGCATGCCGGTGCCATCGCGCGATACGAAGACCCCGCACAGATGGCCAAGCGGGTGCAGCAGGACTACGCCAAGTGGGGCCAGCTGATCCGCGACAAGGGCATCGCCTCGGAGTGACCGCCGAGGGCTCCGTCAACCTATCTATCGCACAGAGGAAAGAACGCTCTCATGAAAATTCTCGTACCCGTCAAGCGCGTGGTGGACTACAACGTGAAGGTCCGGGTGAAGTCGGACAACACGGGTGTGGACATCGCGAACGTGAAGATGAGCATGAACCCCTTTGACGAGATCGCCGTCGAAGAGGCGGTCCGCCTGAAAGAAAAGGGCGTGGTGACCGAAGTCATCGCCGTCTCCTGCGGCGTGGCCCAGTGCCAGGAAACGCTGCGCACCGCCATGGCCATCGGCGCCGACCGCGCCATCCTGGTGGAAACCGCCGAAGAGCTGCAGCCCCTGGCCGTGGCCAAGATCCTGAAAGCGCTGGTGGACAAGGAGCAGCCCCAGCTCATCATCCTGGGCAAGCAGGCGATCGACGACGACGCCAACCAGACCGGCCAGATGCTCGCGGCCCTGGCCGACCTGCCCCAGGCCACCTTCGCCTCCAAGGTCGAGGTGAGCGGCGACAAGGTCAACGTCACGCGCGAAGTCGATGGCGGGCTGGAGACCATCTCCCTCACGCTGCCGGCCGTCATCACGACCGACCTGCGCCTGAACGAGCCGCGCTACGTCACCTTGCCCAACATCATGAAGGCCAAGAAAAAGCAGTTGGACACCATCAAGCCCGAAGACCTCGGGGTCGATGTCAAGCCGCGCCTTAAAACCCTCAAGGTCTCCGAGCCCCCCAAACGCGGTGCCGGCATCAAGGTGCCCGACGTCGCCGCCCTGGTGGACAAGCTCAAGAACGAAGCAAAGGTGATCTGAACATGACAGCCCTCGTAATTGCCGAACACGACAACGCCAGCATCAAGCCCTCCACCCTGAACACCGTCACGGCCGCAGTGGCCTGCGGTGGCGACGTGCACATCCTGGTGGCCGGCAACGGCGCCGAAGCCGCCGCCCAGGCCGCCGCGCAGATCGCCGGCGTCGCCAAGGTCATCCACGCCGACGGCGCCAGCCTGAAGGACGGCCTGGCCGAGAACGTTGCCGCCCAGGTCCTGGCCATTGCCGCCAACTACAGCCACATCCTGTTCCCGGCCACCGCCAACGGCAAGAACGTCGCGCCCCGCGTGGCCGCCAAGCTCGATGTCGCGCAGATCAGCGACATCACCAAGGTGGACAGCCCCGACACCTTCGAGCGCCCCATCTACGCCGGCAACGCCATCGCCACCGTGCAAAGCAGCGATGCGACCAAGGTCATCACCGTGCGCACCACGGGCTTTGACGCCGCCGCTGCCACCGGAGGCTCTGCCGCTGTCGAGAAGGCCGATGCCGCCGCCGACACCGGCAAGAGCAGCTTCGTGGGCCGCGAAGTCACCAAGAGCGACCGCCCCGAGCTCACCGCCGCCAAGATCATCGTCTCCGGTGGCCGGGCGCTGGGCAGCAACGAAAAGTTCACCGAAGTGATGACCCCGCTGGCCGACAAGCTGGGAGCTGCCATCGGCGCCAGCCGCGCGGCGGTGGATGCGGGCTACGCGCCCAACGACCTGCAGGTGGGGCAGACGGGCAAGATCGTGGCGCCGCAGCTGTACATCGCGGCGGGCATCTCGGGCGCGATCCAGCATCTGGCGGGCATGAAGGACTCCAAGGTGATCGTTGCGATCAACAAGGACCCGGAAGCGCCGATCTTCAGCGTGGCCGACTATGGCCTGGAGGCCGATCTGTTCACGGCCGTGCCGGAACTGGTCAAGGCGCTCTGACCG
>NZ_FMZC01000054.1 GCF_900102625.1 Paracidovorax valerianellae | reverse complement strand
GAAGACAAGGCCGGCGCCGAGCAGCTGTGGCTGCATGCGCAGAAAGACCAGCTCACCGAAGTCGAGAACGACGAAGACAAATGGGTGGGCAACGACCGCAGGAAGACCGTCGACCGGGACGAGACCAACGTCATCCACCGCGACCGCACCGAGACCGTGGACCGCGATGAAAAGATCACCGTGCACGGCTGGCGCACCGAGGAAGTCGATGGGGACGAAACCATCACTATCCATTCGAACCGCACCGAACGGGTGGACCACAACGAAAAGATCAGCATCGGCGACAACCGGACCGAAGACGTCGGCATCAACGAGACCGTGAGCATCGGCAAGAACCGCAGCAAGACCATCGGCAAGAGCGAGAAAGACGACATCGGCAGCAACTGGACCATTCAGGTCGGTCAGATGAAAACCGAAACCGTGGGCATGGTGGCCATGCAGAACGTGGGCATGGCCAAGATGATGAACATCGGCGTTGCCTACAGCGTGAACGTCGGCATGCTGCGCAACGACCTCGTGGGCATGAACTGGAGCCGCAGCGTGGGCAAGGACGACAGCCTGAACGTGGGGGGCGATCGCACCGCGCAGGTCAGCGGGGGCGACACCCTGCAAGTGGGCAAGGCGCTGGCCGTGAAAGCGCAGCAGATCACCCTGGAGGCCGACCAGGAGATCACCCTGCGCTGCGGGGCGAGCACCGTGCGGCTCACGCCAGCGCTCATCGAAGTGCTGTCCACCCTGGACAAGCTCAACTGCTGAGGCTGGCGCGCGGCGCTCAGGCCCCGCATTGCCCGCCCACCCACGCACCCACGCACCCACGCTGCCTGCAAAGGCGATGGTGCAAGCCCAAGACGACTGGCGCAACGGCCCCGAGGCCTTCGCCCATCCTCATCCAAACCCCCGGCAAAGATTCCCCGAGAAAGAACGACAGCATGAGTGGCAAACCAGCGGCGCGGCAAGGCGACATGACCAAAAAGGGCGGGCCCATCGTCCAGGGCTCGGCCACC
>NZ_FMZC01000019.1 GCF_900102625.1 Paracidovorax valerianellae | reverse complement strand
CGGTCAGAGCGCCTTGACCAGTTCCGGCACGGCCGTGAACAGATCGGCCTCCAGGCCATAGTCGGCCACGCTGAAGATCGGCGCTTCCGGGTCCTTGTTGATCGCAACGATCACCTTGGAGTCCTTCATGCCCGCCAGATGCTGGATCGCGCCCGAGATGCCCGCCGCGATGTACAGCTGCGGCGCCACGATCTTGCCCGTCTGCCCCACCTGCAGGTCGTTGGGCGCGTAGCCCGCATCCACCGCCGCGCGGCTGGCGCCGATGGCAGCTCCCAGCTTGTCGGCCAGCGGGGTCATCACTTCGGTGAACTTTTCGTTGCTGCCCAGCGCCCGGCCACCGGAGACGATGATCTTGGCGGCGGTGAGCTCGGGGCGGTCGCTCTTGGTGACTTCGCGGCCCACGAAGCTGCTCTTGCCGGTGTCGGCGGCGGCATCGGCCTTCTCGACAGCGGCAGAGCCTCCGGTGGCAGCGGCGGCGTCAAAGCCCGTGGTGCGCACGGTGATGACCTTGGTCGCATCGCTGCTTTGCACGGTGGCGATGGCGTTGCCGGCGTAGATGGGGCGCTCGAAGGTGTCGGGGCTGTCCACCTTGGTGATGTCGCTGATCTGCGCGACATCGAGCTTGGCGGCCACGCGGGGCGCGACGTTCTTGCCGTTGGCGGTGGCCGGGAACAGGATGTGGCTGTAGTTGGCGGCAATGGCCAGGACCTGGGCGGCAACGTTCTCGGCCAGGCCGTCCTTCAGGCTGGCGCCGTCGGCGTGGATGACCTTGGCGACGCCGGCGATCTGCGCGGCGGCCTGGGCGGCGGCTTCGGCGCCGTTGCCGGCCACCAGGATGTGCACGTCGCCACCGCAGGCCACTGCGGCCGTGACGGTGTTCAGGGTGGAGGGCTTGATGCTGGCGTTGTCGTGTTCGGCAATTACGAGGGCTGTCATGTTCAGATCACCTTTGCTTCGTTCTTGAGCTTGTCCACCAGGGCGGCGACGTCGGGCACCTTGATGCCGGCACCGCGTTTGGGGGGCTCGGAGACCTTGAGGGTTTTAAGGCGCGGCTTGACATCGACCCCGAGGTCTTCGGGCTTGATGGTGTCCAACTGCTTTTTCTTGGCCTTCATGATGTTGGGCAAGGTGACGTAGCGCGGCTCGTTCAGGCGCAGGTCGGTCGTGATGACGGCCGGCAGCGTGAGGGAGATGGTCTCCAGCCCGCCATCGACTTCGCGCGTGACGTTGACCTTGTCGCCGCTCACCTCGACCTTGGAGGCGAAGGTGGCCTGGGGCAGGTCGGCCAGGGCCGCGAGCATCTGGCCGGTCTGGTTGGCGTCGTCGTCGATCGCCTGCTTGCCCAGGATGATGAGCTGGGGCTGCTCCTTGTCCACCAGCGCTTTCAGGATCTTGGCCACGGCCAGGGGCTGCAGCTCTTCGGCGGTTTCCACCAGGATGGCGCGGTCGGCGCCGATGGCCATGGCGGTGCGCAGCGTTTCCTGGCACTGGGCCACGCCGCAGGAGACGGCGATGACTTCGGTCACCACGCCCTTTTCTTTCAGGCGGACCGCCTCTTCGACGGCGATCTCGTCAAAGGGGTTCATGCTCATCTTCACGTTCGCGATGTCCACACCCGTGTTGTCCGACTTCACCCGGACCTTCACGTTGTAGTCCACCACGCGCTTGACAGGGACCAAAACCTTCATTGCTGCGGCTCCTAGAGTTGTTGATTAATTGACGTTAACGTAAACCGAAACATTCTATTCCGCACCCCCTGGCGCATACCCCTGCCAGAGCCGTGGAATGCCGCCCATCCACAAAAAGAACGATCGTGCTTTTTTCGGAATTATAGGCCAGACGATGGGGCCGGCGGATGCTGCGGCGTTGCCGCTGGCACATCCGGGACAGCGCCGGCGCTGGCGGCCGGCAGGGCCTCGCCCCGGATCTGCACCACGCGCTGCGGATAGGGAATGTCGATGCCCGCGCCGCGCAGCCCGTCCAGGATGGCGATGTTGATGGCCGAGCGCAGGTTGACCGAGCCGGCCGAGGGGTCGCTGATCCAGAAGTTCAAACTGAACTCCAGCCCGTCGGGTGCGAAGTTGACCAGGTAGGCCACCGGCTGCGGTTCTTTCAGCACGCGCGGCTGGGCCGCTGCGGCATCGCACAGGATCTGCTGCACCTGAGCCACTTCACTGTCGTAGCCGACCACGATATTGGTGGTGACGTTGAACTTGCGGTCGGCATCGGAGAGGTTTTCCACCCGCTGGGTGATGAGCGTTTCGTTGGGCACGATGGACTCGCGCCCGTTGCCCGCGCGGATGAGGGTGTAGCGCGTCTTGATGTCGGTGATGCGGCCCTCGAAGCCGTCCACGCGCACGTTGTCGCCGATGCGCAGCGAGCGCTCCAGCAGGATGACGAAGCCGCTCACGTAGTTGGAGGCGAGCTTTTGCAGCCCGAACCCGAGGCCCACGCCCACCGCGCCGCCCAGCACCGACAGCGCCGTCAGGTCCACGCCGATGGCCGACAGCGCGAACAGCATGCCGATCGCCAGTATCACCACGCGCGTGGCGTTCACCGCCACCTTGCGCATCGACAGGTCGTTGACCGACCGGGCCAGCACCCGGCGCTCGAACGTGGACGACACCCACAGCGCCAGCACCAGCACGAGCCCCGCCGAGAGCACGCCCTGCAGCAGCATGAGCAGGCTCACCTGCGACTTGCCGAACGCCAGCGACACGCCCTCCAGTTCCTGGCGCACCAGCGGCAGCAGCCCGACGATCCACAGCAAGGCCACGCCCCAGGCGAACCACGACACGATGCGCTCCACCAGCCGCATCGCCGCCGAGCGCGGGAACACCGTGGTCAGCACCCGCGCGAAGAACCGGATGAGCACCAGCGATGTCAGCACCGGCACCGCCACCCGCAGCAGGAACACCGGCTGGTACAGCTCCACCGCCACCCGCGCCCCGGCGACCAGCGCCAGCGAGAGCAGCGGGAACATCAGCCCGTCGATGGTGCGTCGCCCGAACCAGACCGAGTCCGCCGGTTGCTGGCGCCCCACCGTGCGGCAAAGCAGGTACGCCAGCGCGATGCAGGCCGCGAGCACGGCGATTTCCAGCCAGGTGCTGGAGTTGCTGAAGTCACGCGACAGCTTGTCGAAGATTTCCATCGGCAGTCAGAACAAGAAGTGGGAGGCCGCCCTCGGCGGCCCGGAGATCGGCAGGCGCCGCTGGGCGTTCACCGGAGAAGCCTGCTGCGGCGTCGGCGGCGTGAGCGCCGTGAACGCTGTGAGCGGATTCAGGACGTGGGCTTCTTCCACGCCGGTGTGCGCTTTTCGGCGAAGGCGCGCGCGCCCTCCTGCGCCGCGGCGTCCATCATGTTGGTGGCCATGGCTTGGCCGGCCAGCTGGTAGGCGGCTTCCACGCCCAGTTCACGCTGCTGGTAGACCAGTGCCTTGCCCATGGCGACGGCCACGCGGGGCTTGCCCAGAATGGATTGCACCAGCGTCTCGACCTCGGCATCGAGCTGCCCCTGCGGCACGACCCGGTTCACCAGGCCCTGCGCCTGCGCCGTCCGCGCGTCGATGAAGTCGCCGGTCAGCAGCATTTCCATGGCGCGCTTGAGCGGCACGTTGCGCACCAGCGGCACGCTGGGCGTGGCACAAAACAGGCCGTAGTGGATGCCGCTGGTGGCGAACGTGGCGTCGTCGGCCGCCACGGCCAGATCGCACTGCGCCACCAGTTGGCAGCCCGCCGCCGTGGCCATGCCCTGCACGCGCGCGATCACCGGCACGGGCAGTTGCTGGATCGACAGCATCATGCGGCTGCACTGGGCGAAGAGCTTCTGGTACCACGCCTTGTCGGGGTGGGCGGCCATGTCCTTCAGGTTGTGCCCGGCGCAGAACGCCTTGCCGTTGGCGGCCAGCACCACCACGCGGGCAGTCTCGTCCCGGGCCACGTCGCCCAGCGCCTGCTGCAGCGCGGCCAGCATGCCGTCGCCCAGCGCATTGAAGCGCGCCGGGTCGTCCAGCGTGAGGGTGACGACGCCGCGCGCATCGCGCGACACGGCCAGGGGGCTCGGGGCGGTGGTGTCGGAGGGGTTCGTCATGCGGTGGCCGTGCTGGGCGGTATTCAGAGAATGGAGCGAATCAAAGATCGGCCAGCACGCGCACGTGGGCTTCCACGCTGCGGGCCAGGGCGTCCATCATGTAGCCGCCCTCCAGGCACGAGACGATGCGGCCCTTGGCGTAGCGGCGGGCCACGTCCTTCACGCGCTGGGTGATCCAGGTGTAGTCCTGCTCGGTGAGGCCGAGCTGGCCCATATCGTCGTCGCGGTGGCCGTCGAAGCCGGCGCTCACGAAGATCATCTCGGGCTTGAAGGCCTCCAGCCGCGGAATCCACAGCATCTCGATCAGTTCGCGGATGTCCATGCCGCGCGTGTAGGCGGCCACGGGCACGTTGAGCATGTTGGACGCCGGGTCCCGGTCGCCGCTGTAGGGGTAGAACGGGTGCTGGAAGATGCCCACCATCAGCACGCGGTCGTCGCCCGAGAGGATGTCTTCGGTGCCGTTGCCGTGGTGCACGTCGAAATCCACCACCGCCACCCGCCGCAGGCCATGGCGCTTGAGCGCGTAGCGCGCGGCGATCGCCACGTTGTTGAAAAAGCAAAAGCCCATGGCCTTGTCGCGCGTGGCGTGGTGGCCGGGCGGGCGCACGCAGCAAAAGGCGTTTTCGAGGTCGCCGGCCATCACGGCGTCGGTGGCGGCCAGGGCCGCACCCGCGGCGCGCAGCGCGGCACCCCAGGTGTGCGTGTTGATGGAGGTGTCGGGATCGACCTGCGCGTGGGCCGGGCCGCCGGCCAGCAGCTCTTCGGCCAGCCGCTCGGACATGCCGCGCAGGGCGTCCACATGGCGGCGGTCGTGCGCCAGTTCGATGTCGGCCAGCGAGGCCTCGGGCGCCTGGATGCGCTCCAGCGCGTCGGCCACGCCGGTGGCGAGCAGTCGGTCCTCGATGGCATCCAGCCGTGCAGGACACTCGGGGTGCCCTGGGCCCATCTCGTGCTTCCAGCATTCCCGATGGGTGAAATAGCCTGTCCTGCCCACAGTCATTCCCGTTGCCTCGTACTTTTTTCGGATAACGTCGCGCCATGCAAGCACAGCACAAAATCAAGTCGCTTCTGGACCAGCTTAACACGGTGATCGTGGGCAAAAGCGCCCAGGTCCAGGACTGCGTGGCCTGCCTTCTGGCCGGCGGCCACCTGCTGATCGAGGACGTTCCCGGCGTCGGAAAGACCACGCTGGCCCACGCGCTGGCACGCACCTTCGGGCTGCAGTTCTCACGCGTGCAGTTCACCGCCGACCTGATGCCAAGCGACCTGACCGGCGTCTCGGTGTATGAGCGCGGCAAGGAATCCTTCGTGTTCCACCCCGGACCCGTGTTCGCCCAGGTGCTGCTGGCCGACGAAATCAACCGCGCCAGCCCCAAGACCCAGAGCGCGCTGCTCGAGGCCATGGAAGAAAAGCAGGTGTCGGTCGAGGGCGAGACCCGCGCCCTGCCCCATCCGTTCTTCGTGATCGCCACGCAGAACCCGCACGACCAGCTGGGCACGTTCGCGCTGCCCGAGTCGCAACTGGACCGCTTCCTGATGCGCATCTCCATCGGCTACCCCGACCGTGCGGCCGAACGGCTGCTGCTGGCCGGGGCCGACCGCCGCGACATGGTGGACAGCATGCTTCCCCTGCTGTCGGGCAACGAGCTGGAGCAGTTGCAGCAGCAGGTGCTGGCCGTGCACACGGCCGACCCGCTGCTGAACTACGTGCAGGACCTGATGGCCGCCACCCGCTCGGGCCGGTGGTTCCTGCAGGGCCTGTCGCCACGCGCCGGCATCGCGCTGGTGCGCGCGGCCAAGGCGCAGGCGCTGATCTCGGGGCGCGACTACGTGGCGCCCGACGACGTGCAGTCCGTGCTGCCCCAGACCATCGCCCACCGCCTGGTGCCCGTGGGCGATGCGGGGCGTGGCGCGGTGGAGCAGGTGCGGGCCATGGTGGATGCCGTGCCGCTGCCGTAGCGCGGCGCCCGTTTCCGTCCCCTGCCCGACTCCGCCGTCCTCTTCGCCTCTTTCTCTTTTAGCCCTCCATGCCGGCCGCCTCCTCTTCTCTCTCGCCGACGCCGGACGCTCCCCGCCCGGCGCCCTGGCCGCTGGGCGTGCTGCAGCGGCGCTGGCAGCGCTGGTGGCAGACGCGCATCAAGCGCACCGACACCGTCACGCTCACCCAGCGCAACGTGTACATCCTGCCCACCGGAGCAGGCTGGATGCTGGCGCTCACCCTGCTGGTGCTGCTGGTGGCGTCCATCAACTTCCAGCTCAACCTGGGCTATCTGCTCACCTTCCTGCTGGCCGGCAGCGCCGTGGTGGGCGTGCACATCTGCCACGGCACGCTGCGCGGGCTCACCCTGCACCTGGTCGCGCCCGAGCCGCAGTTCCTGGGCAGCAGCACGGCGTTCGAGGTGCAACTGAGCCACACGCGCCGCACCGCGCGCCACGGCATCGCGGTGGCCGTGCACGGCGGCGGCAAGGCGACCAAATGGGTCTGGACCGACGTGCCCGCCGAAGGCTCGGCCACCGTGCAGGTGGCCTACCAGCCCACGCGGCGCGGTTTGCACGAGGCACCCACGCTAACGGCCGAAACGCGGTTTCCGCTGGGCACTTTCCGCGTCTGGACGATCTGGCGGCCGGCCGCACAGGTGCTGGTCTATCCCCAGCCCGAGGTACCGCCGCCGCCCCTGCCCGCCGGCGAACCGCGCGCTGGCGGCGCGGGCAGCACGCCCACGCAGGGCATCGGCGAATTCGACGGTGTGCGGGCCTACCGCCGGGGCGACCCGCTCAAGCTGGTGGTGTGGAAGAAGGCCGCCAAGTCGCTGGCCACCGGCACCGACGACCTGGTGAGCCGCGACGCCCAGCAGGCCCAGCGGCAGGAACTGTGGCTCGACCCCGCCGTCACCGGCCTGAGCGACCCGGAAGCCCGCCTGTCGCGCCTGACCGCCTGGGTGCTGCAGGCCGACCGGCTGGGCGTGGAATACGGCCTGCGCCTGCCCAGCGGCGAAATCGCCCAGGACAGCGGAGCGGCCCACCGACGCCGCTGCCTGGAAGCGCTGGCGATGTGCTGAGCCCCGGGCGTACCACCTTCATGATCAAAATGCCTTCCAGCGCAATAACCACTAGGGAACACTGCTACAAAAATAGTAGCAACCCTGTTTTCAGCCCCTTCGGCGCCCTGCCGACGCTCGGGAGCGCCCGCGCATGAATCTGCGCCAGACGCTCACGACGCTGCCCCGCGAGGCGCGAGACACCCTGTTTCTGGTCGTCGTCATCGCGTGGGTGATCGCGCCGCAGGTAGGCAACCTGCCGGTGTGGACGACGGTGCTGGCCGCTCTGGTGCTGGCGTGGCGCGGCTGGCTGGCCATCGAGGGGCGGCCGCTGCCGGGCCGCTGGGTGACGGGCGGGCTGCTGGTCGTGTCGGTGGCGCTCACGCTGGTGTCGCACCGCACCATCGTGGGGCGCGACGCGGGCGTCACGCTCATCGTGATGTTGCTGGCGCTCAAGACGCTGGAGCTGCGCGCGCGGCGCGACGCCATGGTGATCTTCTTCCTGGGCTTCTTCACGATGCTCAGCAACTTCTTCTTCTCGCAGTCGCTGGTGACGGCCACCGCCATGCTGATCGCGCTGCTGGGGCTGCTCACCGCCCTGGTCAACGCGCACATGCCCGTTGGCCGGCCGCCGCTGGCGCATTCGATGCGCGTGGCGGGCCGCATGGCGCTGCTGGGCGCGCCCATCATGCTGGCGCTGTTCCTGCTGTTCCCGCGCATGGCGCCGCTGTGGGGCATGCCCAACGACAATCCTTCGGGGCGCAGCGGCCTGTCCGGCGAGATGGAGATCGGCAACGTCGCCTCGCTGGCGCTGGACGAAACCGTGGCCATGCGCGTGCGGTTCGACACGCCCGGCGGCGAGGCGCCGCCCCAGAGCGAGCTGTACTTCCGCGGCCCGGTGCTCACGGCCTTCAATGGGCGGCAGTGGTTCGCCATCGGGCAGCCCGGCGCGCCCGCCTCGGCCTGGCGCCCGCCGGCCCCTGCCCGCCTGCAGACCGAGGGCGAGCCCATCCGCTACGCCATCACGCTGGAGCCGCTGCGGCGTCCCTGGCTGCTCACACTCGATGCGGCCAAGGACCGGCCCGAGCTGCCCGAGGGCCTCTCCGCCTTCATGTCGCAGGAACTGCAATGGATCGCCAGCCGGCCGGTCAACGAAGTGCTGCGCTACCGGGCCGAGAGCTACCCGCGCTTCACCCACGGCCCGCAGCAGCGCAACGCCGGGCAGATGCGCGCCTACGTGGAACTGCCCGACGGCTTCGACCCCCGCACCCGCGCCATGGCCCAGGAGATGCTCGCCGACCCGCGCCTGACCGCCGGCGGCCCGCAGGCGCTGATGAATGCCGCGCTCGACCGGCTGCGCACCGGTGGCTATCAATACACGCTGGAGCCCGGCGTGTACGGCCAGCACACGGCCGACGCGTTCTGGTTCGACGTCAAGGAAGGCTTTTGCGAGCACATCGCCTCGGCCTTCGTCGTGCTGATGCGGGCCATGGACATTCCCGCGCGCATCGTCACCGGCTACCAAGGCGGCGAACGCAACGGGGTCGATGGCTACTGGACCGTTCGCCAGAGCGACGCCCACGCCTGGGCCGAGGTGTGGTTCGAAGGGCGCGGCTGGGTTCGCGTGGACCCGACCGGCGCCGTGTCGCCCGGCCGCGTGGGCGCGTTCCAGCGCCTGCAAGCGCCGCGCGGCGTGTTCGGCAACGCCATGGACACCATGATCAGCCGCGGCATGCTGCAGCAGATGCGCGCCGTGTGGGAGGCCGTGAACAACGGCTGGAACCAGTGGGTGCTCAACTACACGCAAAGCCGCCAGCTCGACATGCTCAAGGCGCTCGGCATCGAATCGCCCAGCTGGCAGGACCTGGCCCAGGCGCTGGGCGGCCTGGCTGCGCTGGCCGCGCTGATCGGCGCCGGCTGGACCCTGTGGGAACGCAGCCAGCACGACCCCTGGCTGCGCCTGCTCGCCCATGCCCGCGAACGGCTGGCCCGTGCCGGCCTGCCCCTTGCCGCCACCCTGCCGCCGCGCGCCATGGCCGAGCGCGCCCGGGCGCAGTTCGGCGATGCCGCCATCGCCCCGGTGGCCGACTGGCTGCTGCGGCTCGAACACACCCGCTACGCCCCCGAACCGGCCAGCGCCCTGGCCGACCTGCGGCGCGAAATGCGCCACCTGCCCTGGCCGGCGCGCGCGCCCGCCACCCCTTGACCCTTTACATGCCCGCATCCCTTCTTCGCCACGCACTCGTCCTGATCGCCGCAGCCGCCCTCGCAACCGGCGCCATCGCCCAGAAACCCGCCAAGAAAACCCCGCCCCGCGCCGCAGCTGCGGCTGCGGCCGCCGCGCCCGCGATCTTCTACGACCAGCGCGCCGACGCCATGCAGTTCGCCGACGACCTGGCCGCCCGCCGCGACCTGGACCGCGAATGGGTGCGCCAGGCCATCGGCCAGGCGCGCCTCTTGAGCCAGGTGCCGCGGCTGATGCTGCCAGCGCCCCCGGGCACGCCGAAGAACTGGCGCGCCTACCGCAGCCGCTTCGTCGAGCCGGTGCGCATCCGCGCTGGCGTGCGCTTCTGGCGCGACCATGCCGACACCCTGGCCCGCGCCGAGCGCGAGTACGGCGTGCCGGCAGAAATGATCGTCGGCATCATCGGCGTGGAAACCATCTACGGCCAGCAGATGGGCAACTTCCGCGTGATCGACGCGCTGGCCACGCTGTCGTTCGACTTTCCGATGGCGCACCCGCGCGCGGCCGAGCGCGTGGCGTTCTTTCGCGGCGAGCTGGAGCAGTTCCTGAGCCTCATGCAGCGCACCAACGCCGACCCGCTGGAGCCGCGCGGCAGCTACGCGGGGGCCATGGGCCTGGGCCAATTCATGCCCTCCAGCTGGGCGCGCTACGCGGTGGACTTCGACGGCGACGGCCGCATCGACCTGTTCAACAGCCCGGCGGATGCCATCGGCTCGGTGGCCAACTATTTCAAGGGCCACGGCTGGACCACCGGCATGCCCACGCACTACGCGGTCGAGTTCGATCCCGCGCGGCTGCGCCTGGAGGAATTGCTTGCACCGGACATCCTCCCCACCTTCACCGTCGCCCGCATGGCCGAACTGGGCGCGCTGGTGCAAGGCGACGGCGCCACGCACACCGGCCCGCTGGCGCTGGTGGAACTGCAGAACGGCGTGGGCTCGCCGGTGTTCTTCGCCGGCACCGAGAATTTCTACGCCGTCACCCGCTACAACTGGTCGAGTTACTACGCCATGGCCGTGATCGAACTGGGGCGCGAGGTGAACGCGGCCCGCTGAGCGCATCGCCACCGGCGCGGTGTGCCCCACTTGCGGTGCCCCTACTGCCGCGCAGCCCATCGCCCTGCGGCACTCCAGGGCTGGTCACAATGCCCAGCATGCAACGCCGTCAACTCCTTCACCTGGGATGGGCCGCCGGCATGGCAGGCCTGCTCTCCACCGCCTCTGCCAATGCCGCCGCCGCTGCTGCCAGCGAGCCCGGCACCGTGCTGCTCATGCGCCACGCGCAGACCGATCCGGGCACCGGCGACCCGCCGGGCTTCGCCTTGGGCCAATGCAGCACCCAGCGCAACCTCAGCGCCGAAGGGCGCGCCCAGGCCAAGCGCATCGGGGTCTTGCTGCAGCAACAGGGGCTGGCGGCCCCCCAACGGGTGCGGTCCAGCGCCTGGTGCCGCTGCCTGGACACCGCCACGCTCGCCTTCGGCAAGGTGGAGCCCTGGGAGGCGCTGAACTCGTTCTTCGAAGGGGGCGACACACAAGGCGCGCAGACGGCTGCGCTGCGAAAAGCGCTGGCGGCCGTGCCTGCGGGGCAGGTCGAGGTGTGGGTGACGCACCAGGTCAACATCACCGCGCTGACCGGGGTGTATCCGGCATCGGGGGAGGTACTGGTGCTGCGCAAGGGGAATGCCGCGGATGGCGCACCGGTGGTGCTGCGGCGGATCAAGGGGTAGGCGGCGGCGTTTAACCGGCGCTGCAGGCAGCATCAGGCTGCGAACTACTTCGCAGCCTGACTTCACGGCCCTGGGTTGCGCCCTGCTTCAGGGCCGCACCATCCTGCAACTCTGCGGCTGCTCCGCCTTCTCCGCCGCGATCTGCCGCACCACGCGAAACCCGTAGCCCGAGCCTTCCACGTCGAAGCGCACGCCCGGTGCGCCTTGCCGGTCCATCACGCCCACGGCCAGCGCTTGCTGGAACTGGTGGTCGGCCGCGCGCATGGTGCCGGACTGGCCGTTCAATTGCACGCGGGCGGTTTCCATGGCGCGGGCGACGGCGGTGGTGTCGGTGGTGCCGGCACGTTCGATGGACTGGGCCAGCGTCTCCACCATGAGCTGCATGCGCATGTGCACGTAGTCGTCCGCGGGCTGGGAAAAGCGCTGGCGGAAGGATTGATAGAACGCCTCGCTTTGCGCGCCCGGCACGTTGGGCAGCCAGTCGGCCACGGCCACCACCTTGCCCACGCCAGCATCGCCGAGCGCAGCCGGCGCGCCCAGGGCGTTGCCGTAGAAGGTGTAGAACATGCCTTCGTAGCCGACCTCGCGCGCGGCCTTGACGAGCAGGGTGAGGTCGTTGCCCCAGTTGCCGGTGATGACGGCCTGCGCGCCGCTGGCCTTGATTTTCACGGCGTAGGGGGCGAAGTCTTTCACGCGGCCGACGGCGTGCAGTTCGTCGCCCACCACCGCCACGTCGGGGCGCTGGGCGGCCAGTTGCTTCCTGGCCTCGCGCAGCACGGCCTGGCCGAAGCTGTAGTCCTGCCCGATGAGGTACACGCTTTTCAGGGCCTTGTCCTCGCGGATCACGTCCATGAGGGCGGCCATGCGCATGTCGGCATGGGCGTCGAATCGGAAGTGCCAGAAGCTGCACTTTTCGTTGGTGAGGATGGGATCGACGGCCGAGTAGTTGAGGAACAGCACGCGCTTGCCCGGCTCGCGCTCGTTGTGCTTGTTGATGGCCTCGATCAGCACGGCGGCGGTGGCCGACGAGTTGCCCTGCAGGATGATGCGCGCGCCGTCGTCGATGGCCGCGCGCAGGGCGGACAGGGCCTCTTCGTTCTGGCCCTTGCTGTCGTAGCGCTCGATCACCAGGGGGCGGGCACCGCCGGCCGCGGTGGGCAGGCGAACGCCGCCGCGCGCGTTCACGCGCTCGGTGGCCCACAGCACGTTGCGGAACACCGCCTCGCCGGTATTGGCGAAGGGGCCGGACATGCTTTCGATGAGCGCGACCTTGATGGGGGCGCCGGTGGGCGCGGCGCTCTTGCGGGCGGGGGTCGTCTGGGTGGCCGAAGCGCTGGCTGCGGCAGAGGCCGCGTGGGTCGCGCCCGCTGCGGTCAAAGCCATACAAGCCAGGGCGGCAGCGGCCATGGCAACGGCGCGCGCCCGGGGGGCTGCGCGGAAAGGGGAAAAGGTCATGCGAGCGGTCCTGTGGGCGGTGCCGCCACAAGGAAGCCAGACGCCCGGGATGGAAAGGCGCGCAGTGTATCGGAGCGCAGCAGCACGGCGATGGGCGATCGCCGTGCGCCGACTCAGGCCATCAGTTGGCCGGTGCGGCCGCCGGTGCCGGGGCGGGATCGGGAGACGGGGCCGTCGTGGACGGTGTGGCCGCAGCCGGTGCCGCAGCCGGTGCTACGGACGGGGCCGCGGAAGGTGCTTCCTGGCTGGCGGCCGCGGCCGGCGGCAGCGGAAAGCCAGTGACGGCCGGGGGCCGCGGGGCGGGAATGGTGACGGGCATGGGCAGCATTTCGTGCACCTCGCCGGATTCGCGCGCCTCTTTCTTCGCGGCTTCGTTGGCAGCGGTGGGCGGCACGGCGGGCGACGGCTGGCCCACCTGCTCGCGGGCGGCGGGCACGAAGCGATCGAACAGCTGGAAGAAGCGGTCGTAGAAGCGCGGGTCGGTCACGGTCTCGCTGCCGACCTTCACGAGCGTGTCGTCACTCGCCGAAAACGGCAGCGAGACTGAGCCCAGCGCGCCCACGCCGAGCGAGGCGGAGTTGTTGATCTTCTTGATCACGTAGCGGTCCTGCAGCGCGCTGGCGAACGCGGCGGTGCGCGTCTTGTCGCCCCCCTCGGTGGCGCAGACCACGCGCATTTCGACTTCGTAGTGGATGTCGCTGGAAGGCTGAAAGTATTTGCGGCCGGCCACCACTTCGGCGCTGGCCGTGCTCACCAGGTAGCCCTGGCTCAACAGCGCGCGGCGGGCGCCCTCGCACACGCGGGCCTGGGGCGCGTTGATGTGGCGCGTGTGCATGCTGGCGCTGTCGAAGTCATCGGGATCGAAGCGCGGTGCGCGGTCCAGGCCGGGGACCGAACTGCTGGCGCAGCCGGCCAGGGTGCCGACGAGCGCGGCGGACAGTGCGAAGACGAAGACGGTGCGGGGACGGCGCGGTGACATGAGGTTGGAAGGTGATGAACGAAAAGTTGGCATGGCGGTTCCCTGATCAGCGTGCATTGTGAAGGCTGCGAAAGACGCATCCGGACAAAGGGGTGTAACCCCGCGCAACCGGCGCGGCAGTGGTTGCGCATGGGATGCGGCAGCGCCGCGCGGGTTCCGATGGCGCGCGTTTCGGCGACGGCACCTTGTAAAAACGGCAGCAATCCCCAGGCCGATTCAATGCATGTTCGGCGCCGATCTGCGCGCTGTCGAGCCCTTGAAATGCGATCTCCCACACACATTTGTGGACCATGCGGCGAACAACCCGGGAGCCGCGAAAACACTGTGTTTCAGGAGTTTTTTCCATGATTTTCGCCCCTGTGATCCGTCGCTCCGCTTTCAATGCCCCTCGCTCCGCGGACGTGGCCCTGCAGCGCTTTTTGAACCATACCCTGTCGGCTCCGGTGGCTGCCGGCTACACCGTCCAGCAGGACGAAAAAACCGTCACCCTGCAGATGGACCTGCCCGGCCTCAGCCGTGACCAGCTGCAGTTGACCATCGAAGGCAACCAGGTCCGCCTGGCCAGCGTGGAAGGCGCGCCGCGCCAGGTGCAACGCGCTTGGGAACTGCCTGCCGACATCGACGTGGCGGCCAGCTCGGCCAAGCTCGAAAACGGCGTGCTGACGCTGGTGCTGGGCAAGGTCGTGCCGGAAAGCCGCGCCACGCAACTGGCCATCGCTTGAAGATGCCCGGCCGGGCGGTGCAGCACGCAGCGCCCGGTCGCGTCGAAGGATCTGGCTGACCGACAAATCCACCGCTGGATTCACCGCGATGCTTTCAGCAGCGCCCCGAGCGCCCTGGCCGAAACGCCAGGGCGTTTTTTTGTGCCCGGCGCAACCGCCGAAAGACTACCGCTTTACTGCAGCGTGTCCAGCGGCCAGCGCGGCTTGACGTCGAATGCGTAGTCGCGATTGGCCTGCTGGCGGCCGGCCTGCAGGCGCATGGCGGCGGCCATGGCGATCATGGCGCCGTTGTCGGTGCACAGGTGCAGCTCGGGGTAATGCACCCGCACCTTGGCCCGTGCGCAGGCGGCGTTGAGCTGCTCGCGCAGCAGCCGGTTGGCGCCCACGCCCCCGGCCACCACCACGCGCTGCAGCCCGGTCTGCTGCAGGGCCGCCATGGTCTTGCGGACCAGCACATCGACGATGGCGGCCTGCGTGCTCGCGGCCAGGTCGGCCTTGCGCGCGGGCAGGTCGTCGCCCAGCTTCTTGGCCTGGGTGAGCACGGCAGTCTTCAGGCCGGCGAACGAAAAATCGAGGTTGCCGCTGTGCAGCAGCGGGCGCGGCAGCTTGAAGGCGGCCGGGTCGCCCTGCTCTGCCAGGCGCGACAGCGCAGGGCCGCCGGGGTAGCCCAGGCCTATCAGCTTGGCGGATTTGTCGAAGGCTTCACCGGCGGCGTCGTCGATGGTTTCGCCCAGCATTTCGTAGCGGCCCACGCCATCGACGCGCATCAACTGCGTGTGCCCGCCGGAGACCAGCAGTGCGATGAACGGAAACTCGGGCGGGTCGGCGCTGAGAAACGGCGACAGCAGGTGCCCTTCGAGGTGGTGCACACCCAGCACGGGCTTGTCGAGCGCGGCGCCCAGGGCGCACGCCACGCCGGCGCCCACCAGCAGCGCGCCGGCCAGGCCGGGGCCGCGCGTGTAGGCGACCACATCGACATCGGCCAGGCTTCGGCCGGATTCGGCCAACACGGTTTCGGTGAGGGGCAGGACGCGGCGGATGTGGTCGCGGCTGGCCAGTTCGGGCACCACGCCGCCATAGGCCTGGTGCATGTCGATCTGGCTGTGCAGGGCATGGGCGACGAGCGTGGGCAGGCCGTCGCCGGTAGGCGATTGCACCAGCGCCACGCCGGTTTCATCGCAGGAAGATTCGATTCCGAGGATCAGCAGACTCATGCGCCCAAGTGTAGGACCTGGGCGCCGGGCCCTTGGCGCCCAGGGAAAAGCGCTTGGCATGACGTTGGGAAAAGGCGCTCGGCAAGGGCGCGGCGGCAGGCTGCCCGCCTGCCCTGCCGCAGCCCGCGCCGTGCCGATCACCAGCGGTCGGAGCGCATGCGCAGTTCCCAGTTGCTGCCGCGCAGGCTGTACACGCCCACGGCGCCGTAGCGCTGCTCGCCCTTGTCGTCCCAGGTCATGGTGCCGGTGACGGGGGCGTAGCCGTTGATGGCGCGCAGGGCCTTGGTGACTTCTTTCGGGTCGGCCGACTTGGCCTGCTTGATGGCGGCCGACAGTACGTAGGTGGCGTCGTAGCTGTAGTGGCCGCCGTATGCCGGAGCCTTCTTGAAGGCGGTGTTGTAGCGGTCCAGGAACTGGCGGCCGGTGATGAACTCGCGCGGCTCCAGCACGGGCGACGTGGCGTAGATGGCGGTCACCATGCCCGTGGCCTTGGCCATGTCGGTGGTCTTGATCGTGTCGCCGCCCAGCACGGACAGCTGGGTGTAGTTGATCTTCTGCAGCGCCTGCATCAGCGCCAGCACCTGGAAGTCGTTGAGCGTGGTGACGATCACGCCCACCTTCGCCGTCTGGATGCGGCGGGCCACCTCGTCGAAATCCGTGGTCTTGTCGTCGAACGACTGGCGCACGGTGACTTCCTTCTTCTCCGTCGCCAGCTGCTTGGCCGCGCCATCGGCCAGGCCCTTGCCGTAGGGCGTGCCGTCGTCCAGCACGGCGTAGCTGGCGGTGCTGAGCTGCGTGGCCGCGAACGAGCCCATGGCGCGGGCCTGCAGGTTGTCATTGGCCACCAGGCGCAAGGTGGTCTGCAGGCCCAGTTCGGTGAAGCGCGGGTTGGTGGAGATGGCCAGCTGCGCGATGCCCTTTTCGGCATAGATGGGCGCCGCCGCGATGCTGACGCCCGAATTGAGGTTGCCGATGACCGCCACCACGCCGGACTCCACCAGCTGCTGCGCGGCGTTCTTGCCGGAGTCGGCGTCGGCCCGGTCGTCCTGCGCGACCACTTCCAGGGTGACGGTCTTGCCATCGACCGTGAAGCCGGACTTGTTGAGCTCCTGCACCGCCAGCGTCACGCCGTTGAGCATATCCTGCCCCAGCGCGCCGAGCGGCCCCGACAGCGGCTGGGCCACGCCGATCTTGATGGTGTCGGGCACCTTGCTGCACCCTGCCCCCAACGTGGCGGCCAGCGCCGCGATCGCCAGCAGCGCGGCACGCCTGCTTCCTTGTGTGCTCATAGACCCAGCTCCAATCCATTCAGTGGTTTACATGTATCCGGATGTATATAAGACCGAAGAGTCTTACGCTATCGGGTAACCCCTGCTCCATAGCAAGTTACATCCATTAGCAATTTCCATCCCAGGCCGAAAGCGGTGCTAATGCACCCGCACAGTGCGCTTTCGGGTATCCGCGGCGATCCATCGGGGTTTGCACCCCGCCGGCGCACCAGCATGGGCGTATTTATTGCTTAAGCTTGGGGCATGACCGACTCCCTGCGCATCGTGGTGGTCGCCCCCGATCTGGCGGTGGGCGCCGAGGACGACGAACACGCCCAGCTGCAAGCCGAGCGCTCGCGGGCGTTGCGCATCGGCCTGCTGGAAAACAACTTCAACCTCATCGCCACGCTGCCGGCCGATGTGTTTTTGAGCGAGCGGCTCGCGCAGTTGCAGCCCGACCTGGTGATCGTGGACGCCGAGAGCGACGCCCGCGACGCGCTGGAGCATGTGGTCATGGCCACGCGCGATGCGCCGCGCGCCATCGTCATGTTCACCAACGACGACGACCCCTCTCACGTGCGCCAGGCCGTGGCTGCGGGCGTGTCGGCCTACATCGTGGCCGGGCTGTCGCCCCAGCGCATCCGCCCCATCCTGGACGTGGCGATGGCGCGCTTTCAGCACGAGCAGGCTTTGCGGGCCGAACTGGCCGACGCGCGCAGCGAGCTGAAAGACCGCAAGACCATCGACCGCGCCAAGGGCCTGCTCATGCAGCGCCAGGGCCTGACCGAACAGGCCGCCTACGACAAGCTGCGCAAGAGCGCGATGGACAAAGGCATGAAGCTGGTCGAGGTGGCCCAGCGCATGCTCGACGTGGCGGACCTGCTGGGTTGACCTCGACCTGAAACCGACGTGTCAATCGGATTCTTTCAGCATTGTTTTATACGTTTCATACACCTTCTTGCCTTCGTTGGACGAAATCTGAAACGCGCTGCCCGATTTGACTGCTTTTTTCACATTTTCCGGAAGTCCGTCTGGGTAACTTTTCAGCAATCCGCCCGCTCGTTGGTTGCGCTCTATCTGAGCTTGCATTTTTCGATCACCACCGCCGCCGGCGACGCTCTTGCCATCGAGGGGGTTGTGCCCCCGATCTGGCTTGGTGCTCGACGAAAAGAATGCCCCCCTGGGCGGCAAGCTGGATGGTTCCGAAGAGCTTGGGCGCGGGCGATTTGATGCGCGGGGTGGACTGAAAGACATGTCCCATGCCTGCACCTTGCTTGTCGACTCCGCAATGCGCTCGGGAGAACTGCCAGGCGAATGATCTACTGGCGGACGATACGAAGAGCTATTGCCACTGATTCTGTTGAACAATTTCAATCCTTTTGTTTATCAATTACGGGGGATGCAATATTTATCGACATTGAGACCGGTGACACCCCTGTGACGAAATGGCATACCGAAAAGCGAATCGGCGGGAACGCAGACTGATGCCTGTTTGCACCTCAACAGGGATCGCTTGCACAGGCATAGGGCGCCCCGCCCCAATAAACCGGGCAATTCGAAAGCCCCTCCACGCCTTTGCTGTAACCGGTGTACCGCTCCCGCCCGTGAGAGAGCAAGCCAACACGCGGACTTTATTGGCACGAGATTTGCTGTTCAAACTATCGAGACCCATGGGTCTCCTGAGAAGAAGCCATCCAACGGCGGGTGACTTTCTTCCAACCCGGACAAAGGCGTCCCCACCGCTTGCGGCGCTGCCCTCAAGGCAGCCTGCAGGCGTGTGAGGACGCCTTTTTTGTTTTTCACGTTGCCAGCCAAGCCAAGGGATGCCTTCCATGACCGACCTGTCCAAAACCAGCCTCCACCGCCGCACCGTGCTGCAGGCCGCCGCCGTAGGGGCCGTGGGCGTGAGCCCCGCGCTGCGATCCATGGTGTATGCGGCCGGCTCCGACGCGCCGGAGAAGAAGGAAGTCAAGATCGGCTTCATTCCGCTGACCGACTGCGCCAGCGTGGTGATGGCGTCGGTGCTGGGCATCGACCAGAAATACGGCGTGAAGATCGTGCCCAGCAAGGAAGCCAGCTGGGCCGGCGTGCGCGACAAGCTGGTGAACGGTGAACTGGACTTCGCCCACGTGCTGTACGGCCTGGTGTACGGCGTGCACCTGGGCGTTGGCGGCCCCAAGAAGGACATGGCCGTGCTCATGACCCTGAACAACAACGGCCAGGCCATCACGCTGAGCAAGAAGCTCGCCGATGCCGGCGCAGTGGACGGCGCGGGCCTGGCCCAGCTCATGGCCAAGGAAAAGCGCGAATACACCTTCGCCCAGACCTTCCCCACCGGCACGCACGCCATGTGGCTTTATTACTGGTTGGCCGCCGACGGCATCGACCCGCTCAAGGGCGCGAAAGTCATCACCGTGCCGCCGCCGCAGATGGTGGCCAACATGCGCGTGGGCAACATGGACGGCTTCTGCGTGGGCGAGCCCTGGAACCACCGCGCCATCATGGACGGCATCGGCGTGACCGCCACCACCACGCAGGACATCTGGAAGGACCACCCAGAAAAAGTGCTGGGCACCACGTCGGAGTTCGTGCAGAAATACCCCAACACCGCCCGCGCCGTGACGGCCGCCATCCTGGAGGCCGGCCGCTGGATCGACGAGGGCCTCGCCAACAAGAACAAGATGGCCGAAACCATCGCCGGCAAGGCCTACGTGAACACCAGCGTGGACGCCATCAACCAGCGCATCCTGGGCCGCTACCAGAACGGCCTGGGCAAGACCTGGGACGACCCGAACTACATGAAGTTCTACAACGACGGCGCGGTGAACTTTCCCTACCTGTCCGACGGCATGTGGTTTCTCACGCAGCACAAGCGCTGGGGCTTGCTCAAGGACCACCCCGACTACCTGGCCGTGGCCAAGTCGATCAACCGCATCGACCTGTACAAGCAGGCCGCCACCGCCGCCAAGGCGCCGCTGCCCAAGAGCGACATGCGCGCCAGCAAGTTCATGGACGGCATCGTCTGGGACGGCAAGGAGCCGGCCAAGTACGCCGACAGCTTCAAGATCAAGGCCTGACCCCGGGCCCCGCCCGAGCCGCCCGCCCCCAGCCCCTGTCAGGAGAATCCCACCATGGTCAGCGCCGTCTTCCACGCCCCGCCGGAGCCCACCCCAGCCGCGGCCCCTTCTGCTATGCAAACAATAGCAACACCGGCAATCAAAACGCCGGCATCGGGGCAAAAACCACTGCAGTCCGCCCCGCCCAGCCCGCCGCGGGCGCCCCGCGACTGGGCGGCCGCCTCGCGCGCCTTCTGGCTCGCCGTGCTGCCGCCGGCCTGCGGCCTGGGCCTCTTGATCGGGCTGTGGGCCGTGGTGTCCTCCACCACTGGCCAGAGCATTCCCGGCCCGCTGGAGACCTGGAAGCAGGCGCTGGAAGTCTTCAGCAACCCCTTCTACCGCAACGGCCCCAACGACCAGGGCGTGGGCTGGAACGTGCTCGCCTCGCTGGAGCGCGTGGCGGTCGGCTTCGGGCTGGCGGCGCTGGTGGGCATTCCCGCGGGCTTCGTGATCGGGCGGTTCCACTTCCTCTCGCGCATGTTCAACCCGCTCATCAGCCTGCTGCGGCCCGTGTCGCCGCTGGCGTGGCTGCCCATCGGCCTGCTGGTGTTCAAGGGCGCCAACCCTGCCGCCATCTGGACCATCTTCATCTGCTCGATCTGGCCCATGGTCATCAACACCGCGGTGGGTGTGCAGCGCGTGCCGCAGGACTACATGAACGTGGCCCGCGTGCTCAACCTCTCGGAATGGAAGATCGCCACCACCATCCTGTTCCCCGCCGTGCTGCCCTACATGCTGACCGGCGTGCGCCTGGCCGTGGGCACCGCCTGGCTCGTGATCGTGGCGGCCGAGATGCTGACCGGCGGCGTGGGCATCGGCTTCTGGGTGTGGGACGAGTGGAACAACCTGAACGTCAAGAACATCATCATCGCGATCTTCGTGATCGGCATCGTCGGGCTGCTGCTCGAATACGCCCTGGTCAAGCTGGCCACGGCATTCACGTTCGAAGAGGTGAAGGCATGAACAACCCCGCGAAATTCATCGAAGTCCAGGGCGTCGCGCAAACCTTCAAGACCGCCAAGGGCCTGTTCCCCGCGCTGAAGGACATCGACCTGACCATCGCCAAGGGCGAGTTCGTGGCCCTCATCGGGCACTCGGGCTGCGGCAAGTCCACGCTGCTCAACCTGATCGCCGGGCTCACGGTGCCCACGGCCGGCGCGCTGCTGTGCGCCAACAAGGAGATCAAGGGCCCCGGCCCCGAGCGCGCGGTGGTGTTCCAGAACCATTCGCTGCTGCCCTGGCTCACCTGCGAAGGCAACGTGCATCTGGCCGTGGAGCGCGTGTTCGCCAAGACCGAGACCAAGGCACAACTCAAGGCCCGCACCGAAGCGGCGCTGTCGATGGTGGGCCTGACCCACGCCGCGCAAAAGCGTCCCGGCGAAATTTCGGGCGGCATGAAGCAGCGCGTGGGCATCGCCCGGGCCCTGTCGATGGAGCCCCAGGTGCTGCTGATGGACGAACCCTTCGGCGCGCTCGACGCCCTCACCCGCGCCAAACTGCAGGACGAGCTGCTGGAGATCGTCGCGCGCACGCAGAGCACCGTGGTCATGGTCACCCACGACGTGGACGAAGCCGTGCTGCTGTCCGACAAGATCGTGATGATGACCAACGGCCCGGCCGCCACCATCGGTGAGGTGCTGGCCGTGGACATTCCCCGCCCCCGCAATCGCGTCGCCCTGGCCGAAGACCCGCGCTACCTGCGCAGCCGCAAGGCGGTGATCGATTTTCTGTACACGCGCCAGGCGCATGTGGAGAAGGTGGCCTGAGGCGGGCCGGCACTACCGCGAGGGCGTGCTTTCGCCCCTCGCCGATGCCCCGCTCAGCGCGCTATGCCTGCGGCGTTGGCAAAGCGGCTGCCGGCACCGGGGCGGCGTCTGGCAGCCAGCCCCGCACCACCCCATTGGTCCACCCGAACCCGTCCTGCAGCGGGTATTCGCCCCCGTCTCCGCCCGCGGAGGGCTCGCCGCCCATCTCGCACAGCGAGTATTTCTCCACCAGCTTGCCTTCGCGGTCGTACAGGTTTTGCACCGTGGCGAGCCAGCGGGTGCGAATGTCCTCTGACAACTGCCGGCAGGCGTCGTCCGCAGCGCCGTAGGCCGCGAAGCCCTGCACGGCCATCCACTGCAGCGGCGCCCAGCCGTTGGGGCGGTCCCACTGTTCGCCGCTGGCGGTTTCCGAGGTGGACAGGCCGCCTTGCACCAGCAGCCGGCGGCGCACGGTGGCGGCCAGTGCCCGCGCCTGTTCGGGCGTGGCCGTGCCGGTGAAGAGCGGCGCCACCGTGGCCGCATTGAGCGCGGGGCGCGAGGCACCCAGCTGCCAGTCGTAATCGAGAAAAGCGCCGGCCTCGGCATTCCACAGCACGCGGGACATGGCCTCGGCGCGCCTTCGGGCCTTGTCGTCGAAGGCGTGTGCGGTGGCGGTGTCGCCCGCTTCGCGGCTCAGGCGGGCGATGGTGGTCTCGGTCTTGTGCAGCAGAGCGTTCAGGTCCACGGGCAGGATGCGCGTGGTGCCGATGGTGGTCAGCGTTTGGGTGCGGCAGGTGGCGCCCAGGCCGTCGTACAGCCAGCGCGCGCTGAAGTCCCAGCCCGATTCGGCGGCGGCGCGCAGGTCGCGGTACACCTCCTGCGCGGGGCGGTGGCAGCGCTCTGCGGTTTCCACGTCCTCGCGCCACGATTCTTCGCGCGGCGTGTCGCGGTCGTCCCAGTAGCGGTTGAGGACGGCGCCGTCCGGCAAGGCCACCACGCGGCGGTGCGTGGCGCCCGGCGCCAGCGTGTCGGCGCCGTCCATCCAGAAGGCGTATTCGCGCAGCATCTGCGGCAGGTACTGCTGTGCGCCGTGCCCCGCGCACGATTCACAAAGGTCGGCCATCAGCGAAAACATGGGCGGCTGCGACCGGCTCAGGTAATAGGTGCGCGTGCCGTTGGGCACATGGCCGTAGGTGTCGATGAGGTAGGCGAAGTTGTCGGTCATCGCATGCAGCAGGTGCGGACGGCCGCTGCGCACCAGGCCCAGCATGGTGAAGTACGAATCCCAGTAATACATCTCGACAAAGCGGCCGCCCGGCACCACGTACGCGTGCGGCAACTGCAGCAGCGAGCCGCGCGAGGGGTGGTGTGCGGGGTGGCGGGTGAGTTCGTCCCACAGCGCGTCGATGTGCGCGGCCATCGACAGGCCGGGCGCGGCGACGGCGGCTTGCTGGCAGGCCCGGTGCTGGGGCGTGAAGTGGTGGTGCACGAAGGCATGCAGATCGAACCCGGGCGCATGGCACTGCGCGCGGTACGCGGCCAGGATGGCCTCGGGCGGCTGGCGGGGGGCGCAGTCCACGAAGGTCTTGGAGTCGTCGAAGATGCGCTGGCGCTGCACTTCCACGAACAGCTCTTCATAGCGGTCGGCCGGCGAATGCGTGTCGGCCGGCGGCACCAGGGCGGCGGCGGCGCGGCGCGATGCACTGTGGTGGGCAGCGGGAATGGGGCTGCTCGAAGGGGGCGGCGTGGCGCTGCGAGGCTCGGTGCGGGAAGGCAAGGCGGACATTCAGGTTCCAGGCAAAGGGCGGGCGTCGAAAGAAGTCCCCTATTGAACGACGGTCGAGATACCCCTTGGGTTCCGCAGCCTGAATAAATTCGCAGGACAACGCGCCGAAGCCCCGTCGGCTGAGCCGTGGATCTCCGCGCGGCAGATGTTCGAGGGGTTCTGCTGACCAAGGCGCGGGCCGGTGTCCGCGGTGAGCAAGGTCATGAACGGCATCACCATGACTGGACCGATTCCACTTGGCCAGCCGATGGCGCGACAGGCCACCGCCCCGCAAGCGAAGGGGTTTGCGCGGCAGACCCTGGCAGCGCCCCTGCCCGGCCACTGCGATGAGATGCCCGTTGCGTCGGGGCCGGGGCAGCCCTGCGGCTCGGCCTTCAGGCCCGCTGGCTGCCGGTGATGTATTGCTCCATCTGCTCGATGATGAATTGCTGCTCGGACATGATGTTCTTCACCAGATCGCCGATGGAGATCAGGCCCACCAGCCGCTCCGCCTCGTCCACCACGGGCAGGTGGCGCAGGCGGTTGGCGGTCATGAGCTGCATGCACTGCTCGCTGGTCTGGTGCGGCCGCACGAAGCGCACGGCGCGGGTCATGACATCGCTCACCTGCGTGGCGCCGGAGGTGCGGCCCAGCAGGGCGACCTTGCGGGCGTAGTCGCGCTCGGTGACGATGCCGGCGATGCGCTCGCCCTCCATCACCAGGAGCGCGCCGATGCCCTTGTCGGCCATGAGCCGCAGCGCGTCGAGCATCGAATCCGATGGCCCGATGGTGTGAACCTCCGCGCTGGGCTTGGACTGGAGAATGTCTGCAACTGCGGTCATGGGGGCCTCCCGTTTTGAAGTGGCGTGGATGGCCGCAGTTTCCGCCGAACGGCGGGGTGGGCGCAACAGGGAGTTTGCCGACCGCCCAGGGACGGCGGAGCAATCTGTTGCAAAACCCGGGGCTGGCTGTGCGTCAGCGGCGCCCGCCGAACAGTCCGCCGCCGATCTTGACCAGGTCCGACAGGCCGACCTGCCCGTCGCCGTCCTGGTCGAGCAAGCTGCCCAGCAGTCCGCCGCCGAGGCCGCCCTGCTGCTGCGCACGCTCGCGCTCGTGGCCCAGGGTGCGGCCCAGGCTGCCGGCGTCCATTCCGCCCGACTGCACGCGCTGCGCGAGGAACGACATGACGATGGGCGCCAGCAGTTTCAACAGTTGCCCGGCGTTGGCGCCCAGGCCGGTGGCCTGCGCAAGGCCCGCCTCGGCCTGCGGGCGCTGGTTGCCGAACACATGGCCCAGGATGTCGGCGCCCTGCCCCAGGCCACCCGCGGCGCTGCCACCGCCACCGGCCGCCCCGCCGAGCAGCGAACCCAGCAGCCCGCCCAGGTCCAGCCCGCCCGGGCTGGCGGCGGCACCGCCCATGTGGTCGCGCTGCAGCGCACCGAAGAGCGCGTCGGCACCCTGGGGCTGCGCGGCGTTGCGGCCCAGCGCGCCCAGCAGCAGGGGCAGCGCGGTCGCCACGGCGGAATGGGTCTGCTGGGCGCCGGTGCCCAGTTGGCCGGCCAGTTGCTGAAGCGGCGCGCCTTGCAGCTGGACCATCAGTTCGTCGGCCAGGGAAGGGGTGGATGGGTTCATGGGCGCTCCTTCGGTGCGGTTGCGATGCGATCGCAGATACGGTGGCAGCGAGGCCGGACATCGGCCCCGGGCGCCATGGTATGCCTGTGCCGGGTGCCGGGGCCTGAATCCCCTCCGCCCGTTTCAAGCGGTCACGTTTCAGCCAGGGCCGGGTGCTCGGCCCGCACCCGGGCCGCGGGGGCCACCGCACGCGCGGCCTTGCGCAGCGCCACCGCACCGGGCACCGCCATGTCGCGCGGACGGCCGCGGCCACCGTGCACGTGAAAGACGCCGACCGTTTCCGCCACCGTGCGCGCCTGGGCCTGCAACTGCAGCGCGAGGCCCGCATTGGCCTCCACCAGCGCGGCGTTCTGCTGGGTGATGCCGTCCAGGTGGGCCACGGCGCTGTTCACTTGCGAAATGCCGGCCAGTTGCTCGTCGGCGGCGCTGTGGATCTGCCCGATCAGCGCGCCCACGCTGCGCACCAGGCCCAGCGATTCCTGCATGGTCTTTTGCGCGCTTTCGGTGCGCTGGCGGCCTTCGCCGACCTTCTCGGCCGATTGGTCGATGAGTTGGCGAATCTCGCGCGCGGCGGTCAGCGTGCGCTGCGACAGGCTGCGCACTTCGCCGGCCACGACCGCGAAGCCCCGGCCCTGCTCGCCGGCCCGCGCTGCCTCCACCGCGGCGTTCAGCGCGAGGATGTTGGTCTGGAAGGCGATGGAGTCGATGAGCTGGGTGATCTCGCCGATCCGGCCCGAAGCGGCCTGGATCTGCTGCATCGTGTCGGCCACGCTGTCCACCACGCCGCTGGTCCGCTCGGCCACGCCCGTGGCCTGCCGGGCCAGCTCGGCCGCCTGGCGCGCCGAGTCGGCGGTCTGGCGGACGGTGCCGGTGATTTCTTCCATCGACGCAGCGGTTTCTTCCAGGTTGCTCGCCTGCGTTTCGGTGCGGGCGGACAGTTCCTGGTTGCCCTGGGCGATGGTGCCGCTGGAAGCTTGCATCTTCTCGCTCTCGCGCCGGGCGTCGCCCACGATGGACTGCAGGTTCACGTTGAGCTGGCTCAGCGCCTTCTGCAGATCGCCCACGCCGTCGGACCGGGCCGCGCCGGTGCTGCCGGTGCGGCCGGTCAGATCGCCGGCCGCCATGCGGTTGGCGGCGCGCACCAGGTCCGACAGCGGCACCACGGCCAAGCGGCGCACATAGGCGAAGGCCGCCAGCGTGACGCCCGCCACCGCCAGCCAGGCCGCGGCCGAGAACATGCCGAGGTCTTCATCCACCAGCCCGGCCAGGAAGGCCGCCGCCAGCACCGCGAAGAACGCCATCGCCACCTTGGCGCCCAGCCCCGCCCGCGCCCATTCGGCGATGCGGCCCGCCAGCGTGCGGCGCGTCACCCGGCCCGCGTGCAGCCCATGCACCGGCCGGCCGGCGGCGGCCTCTGCCCGCATGCGGGCATAGAGCGCCTCGGCGGCCTGCACCTGTTCGCGGGTGGCTTCGGTGCGCACCGAAAGGTAGCCCACGGGCCGACCGCCCTCCACGAGCGGGGTGACGTTGGCCATCACCCAGTAGAAGTCACCATCCTGGCGGCGGTTCTTCACCGGGGCCGACCAGGGCAGCCCCTGCGAAATGGTGGCCCAGAGATCGCGGAAGGCTTCCTCGGGCATGTCGGGGTGGCGGATCATGTTGTGCGGCTGGCCGAGCAGCGCCTCGCGCTCGTATCCGCTCACCTCGATGAACATCGGGTTGCAGTAAAGGATGCGGCCTTTCAGGTCGGTGGTGGAGACCAGGGTTTCGCCGGGGGGAAACGGGTATTCCTGCGTGCTGACCGGGAGATTTCTTCGCATGGGGAAGCCTTTCGGGGAAAGAAGCTTTTGTCTCTGACAGACGATGCGGCACGGCGCCGCAGGCCACTGTGGGAAGCAGTGCGGCCGATCGTAGGGGCGCCGCCCTGGCGCTGGAAAACCTTTCGCCCGGGCTTGATCTGGGTCAAGACTTTTGGCCCGCTCGCGCGGCGCACAGTCGTTTCCCAACCACCCAATTGCTATTATTTTTATAGCTGCCACCGCAATATTCCCTAAGGCGCAGGGGCGATTTGACCCATAAACCGCCATTCCACGGCGCAGAAACCCCTGGCGACACGGCTGGGCCCGCTGCGCGCCCGGTGTGCCGCGCTTCACACTCCGGAGCCAGCCGCGCGAGCGGGCCGGCGACCCGGCCAATGTGCGCGCGCCCGGCCGGCGCTCCGCAGGCCGCCGCTCGCCCTTTGGCGGCATGAAGGTTGCAAGGTCCGGCAAAGGCCCGCCGCGAGGTCTTTGCCGCCTGCTACAGCTTCACACGATCTTTTCAATTGACCGTCAGAATGCTCGCCACAACGAAAGCCGTGCCTCGCCCATGAATTGCCCTCGATCCGCCACACGCTCGCTGCCCGCTCTGTCTGCCGACTGCCCCCCACGGCCTTTCCCGTCCCTCCTTTCACCACCGTTTTCGCCATCCGCCCACCCGCCCACCCTGCGCTGGGCGGGTGCCGCCGTGCTGGCGGCCGCGATGGCGGTGGCCGGGTGTTCGGACAAGTCCGCCAAGCAGCCCGCGCCGCGCGCTCCGGTGGAAGCCGGCGTGGTCACGCTGCAGCCAGAGCGGCAGTCGATCACCACCGAGCTGCCCGGCCGCACCAGCGCTTTCCTGGTGGCTGAAATCCGGCCCCAGGTGGGCGGCATCGTGCAAAAGCGGCTCTTCACCGAAGGCGCGGACGTGAAGGCCGGCCAGGTGCTGTACCAGCTGGACGCATCACCCTTCCAGGTGGCGCTGGCCAGCGCCGAAGCCTCGCTCGGCAAGGCGCAGGCCACGGTGGGCACGGCCGAAACCAATGCCCGGCGCAATGCCGAACTGGTGAAGATCGACGCCATCAGCCGCCAGGTGTATGACGACAGCCAGGCCGTGCTGGTGCAGGCGCGCTCCGACCTCGCCGTGAACCGCGCGGCGGTGGAAAACGCCCGCATCAACCTGGGCTACACGCGCATCAAGGCGCCCATCTCGGGCCGCACCGCCACTTCGGCCGTGACGCCGGGCGCGCTGGTCACCGCCAACCAGACCACGGCGCTCACCACCATCTCGCAGATCGATCCGCTCTATGTGGACGTGACCCAGTCCAGCACCGACGTGCTGCGCCTGAAGACCGATCTGGCCAAGGGGCGCTTTCAGCGCGCGGGCGAAGGCCAGGCGCGCGTGACGCTCAAGCTGGAGGACGGCAGCACCTACGCCCAGGCCGGCCGGCTGCAGTTCAGCGGCGTGACGGTGAACCCCGCCACCGGCGCGGTCACCCTGCGCGCGGTGTTCCCCAACCCCGACGGCCTGCTCATGCCCGGCATGTACGTGCGCGCCGTGCTGGAGACGGGCGTGAACGAACAGGCGCTGCTCGTGCCCCAGCAGGGCGTGACGCGCGACACCGCCGGCAATGCCAGCGTGCTGCTGGTCAATGCCGAGAACAAGATCGAGCGCCGCAAGATCCAGGTCGAGGCCGCCGTGGGCAACCGCTGGCAGGCCGTGGGCGGCCTGGCGGCCGGCGACCGCGTGGTGGTGGACGGCCTGCAGCGCGTGAAGGTGGGCGACACGGTCAAGCCGGTGGAAGTGGCGGCAAAAACCGGTCAGGCGGGGCAGGCGGCGCAGGCGGCCGGCACCCCGGCCAGCGGCGCGTCGCAGGCAGCTTCGACGGGCCAGGCCGCATCGACCGCTCCGGCCGCAGCCCCTGCCGCGCCGGGCGCTGCGGCTTCGGCCGCCCGCTGAAGGACCGTCCGCCATGGCACAGTTCTTCATCAACCGGCCCATCTTCGCGTGGGTCATCGCCATCGTCATCATGTTGGCGGGGGCCATGTCCATCAAGACATTGCCGCTGGAGCAGTACCCCAACATCGCGCCGCCGCGCGTGTCCATCAGCGCCACCTACACCGGCGCCTCGGCCAAGACGGTCGAGGAATCGGTCACCCAGGTGATCGAGCAGCAGCTCAAGGGCCTGGACAACCTCATCTACATGGGCTCGACCAGCGACGCCTCGGGCGGCTCGCGCACCACGCTCACCTTCAATGCCGGCACCAACATCGACGTGGCCCAGGTGCAGGTGCAGAACAAGCTGCAGCAGGCCATGTCGCGCCTGCCGCCCGCCGTGCAAAGCCGCGGCGTCACCGTCACCAAGGGTGGCAACGACTACCTGATGATCGTCACCTTCACCTCGCCCGATCCGAGCGTGACGCAGGTGGACATCGGCGACTACATCTCCAGCAACCTGGTGGACGTGATCAGCCGCATCGACGGCGTGGGCGACGTGGCCACGCTGGGCACGCCCTACGCCATGCGCGTGTGGATGGACCCCGCCAAGCTCGAAAAATACGCGCTCATGCCCTCCGACGTGGGCAACGCCATCAATGCGCAGAACGCGCAGGTCTCGGCCGGCCAGCTGGGCGCCCTGCCCGCCGTGGGCGAGCAGCAGCTCAACGCCACCATCACCGCGCGCAGCAAGCTGCAGTCGCGCGAAGAGTTCGAGAACATCGTGCTCAAGTCCACCGTCGAGGGCGCCGTGGTGCGCCTGAAGGACGTGGCCCGCATCGAACTGGGCGCGGAAAACCTCACCATCACCTCGCGCCTGAACGGCCAGCCCGGCGCCGGCATGGGCGTGGTGCTGGCCGACAGTGCCAACGCCATGGCCGTGGCCGAGGCGGTGAACGCCAAGATCGCCGAGCTGCAGCCCTTCTTTCCGTACCAGCTCAAGCCCTTCACCAGCTACGACACGACGCCTTTCGTGAGCGCCTCCATCGAAGAGGTGGTCAAGGCGCTGGTCGAGGCCATGCTGCTCGTGGTGCTGGTGATGTACATCTTTCTGCAGAACTTCCGCGCCACGCTGATCCCCGCGATCGCCGTGCCCGTGGTGCTGCTGGGCACCTTCGGCGTGCTGTCGGTGGCGGGCTATTCGATCAACACGCTGACCATGTTCGGCATGGTGCTGGCCATCGGCCTGCTGGTGGACGATGCCATCGTGGTGGTGGAAAACGTCGAGCGCGTGATGAGCGAAGAAGGCCTGCCACCGAAGGAAGCCACCCGCAAATCCATGGCCGAGATCACGCCCGCGCTGGTGGGCATCGCGCTCACGCTGTCGGCGGTGTTCATCCCCATGGCGTTCTTCGGCGGCTCCACCGGGGTGATCTACCGGCAGTTCTCCATCACCATCGTCTCGGCCATGGTGCTGTCGGTGCTGGTGGCGCTGACCCTCACGCCGGCCCTGTGCGCCACGCTGCTCAAACCCATCCCCAAGGGCCAGCACAGCCCGCACGGCGCCCGGCGCCGGGGCGTGCTGGGCTGGGTGGACCGCTTTTTCACCGGGTTCAACCACCGCTTCGACCGCACGGCCGACGGCTACCAGCGCGGCGTGGGCCGCGTGGTGCGGCGCGGCGGACGGATGATGGTGGTGTATGCGCTCATCGTGGGTGGCATGGCCGTGCTGTTCCTGCGCCTGCCGACCTCGTTCCTGCCCAATGAAGACCAGGGCGCCGTGCAGGTGCAGATCACGCTGCCGCCCGGCGCCTCCAACACCCGGCTGCAGGCGGTGATGGCCGAGGTGCAGAAATACTTCGCGGCGCAGCCCGACGTGGTGAGTTTCAACTCCATCACCGGCTCCAACGGCGACCAGAGCTCGGCGCGTGGCTTCGTGCGCCTGAAGGAATGGAGCGAGCGCCCCCTGGCCTCGCAAAGCGCCGACGCCATCGCCCGCAAGGCCACGCGCGACCTTTCGAAGATTCGCGACGCGCGCATCTTCGTTGTGCTGCCACCGGCCGTGCGCGGCCTGGGGGCCAACGCGGGCTTCAACTTCCAGCTCAAGGACCTGAACGGCCTGGGCCACGATGCGCTGGTGGCCGCGCGCGACAAGGTGCTGCAGCTCGCCGGCCAGCGGCCCGAGCTATCGAACACCCGCAGCAACAACCTGGACGACACGCCCCAGCTGGGCGTGGCCATCGACGACGCCAAGGCCGGCGCGCTGGGCCTGGCCACGACCGACGTGAACGCCACGCTGGGCAGCGCCATCGGCGGCACCTACGTGAACGACTTCCTGAACAAGGGCCGCGTCAAGCGCGTGTACATGCAGGGCGACGCGCCCTACCGCATGCTGCCGCAGGACATCGCACCCTGGACGGTGCGCAACAGCCAGGGGCTGATGGTGCCGTTCTCGGCGTTCTCCAGCACCAGTTGGACCTACGGTTCGCCCCAGCTGCAGCGCTACAACGGCAGCCCCAGCTACGAGTTCGTGGGCGATGCGGCCACGGGCGTGAGCTCCGGCGCGGCCATGGACGCGGTCGAATCCATCATGAAGGAAATGCCCCCCGGCATCGGCTACGAATGGACCGGCGCCTCGTACCAGGAGCGGCTGTCGGGCTCGCAGGCGCCGCTGCTGTATGCCGTGTCGATCCTGTTCGTGTTCCTGTGCCTGGCGGCCCTGTACGAAAGCTGGTCGGTGCCGTTCTCGGTGATCCTGGTGGTGCCGCTCGGCATCGTGGGCGCGCTGCTGGGCATCGGCATTCGCGGGCTCTCCAACGACGTTTACTTTCAGGTCGGGCTGCTCACCACCGTGGGGCTGTCGTCCAAGAACGCCATCCTGATCGTGGAGTTCGCCACCCAGTTGCAGGCCCAGGGCAAGAGCGTCATCGACGCCACGCTGGAGGCCGTGCGCCTGCGGCTGCGCCCGATCCTGATGACCTCGCTGGCCTTCGGCTTCGGCGTGCTGCCGCTCGCCATCGGCACGGGCGCCGGCGCCGGCGGGCGCCAGGCCATCGGCACCGCGGTGCTGGGCGGCATGATCTCGGCCACCGTGCTGGGCATCTTCTTCGTGCCCGTGTTCTTCGTACTCATCCGCGGCTTCTTCGCCGACCGGGCCGCCAAGGCCGGCCAGCCCACCGGAGCCACCGCATGACGCGCCAAGCCTTCTCCGCAGTCCCGATGACGACCCCGAGCCACCCTTCGCCCCCCGCCGGCCCGAGGGCGCCCCAATACCGCCCCATCGCCTGGGCCGCAGCCGCCACCGTGGCGCTGGCCGCCCTGTCCGGCTGCACCAACCTCGCACCCGTTTACCAGGCGCCCTCGCTGCCGGTACCGGCCACGCTGGGCACCGGCTCCGTGCCCCCGACCCTGGCTGGCGCTGGCGCTGGTGCCGGTGTTGGCACAGGGACCGCCGCCGCCGCCGCACAAAGCCCGGCCACCGCAGCCCCTGCCGATCCGCTGGAACGCCCGCTGGACTGGGCCGCCTTCCTGCAGGAGCCGCGCCTGCAGTCCATCGCCGAGATGGCCGTGGCCAACAACCGCGACCTGCGCGTGGCCGTGCTGGCCATCGAGCGCGCACGGGCGCAATACGGCGTCTCGCGTGCCGACATGTTCCCGGGCGTGAACGCCACCGGCGCCGGCAGCCGCAGCCGCACGGCCGACGACCTGACCACGGCGGGCCGCTCCAACATCGGCGGCCAATACAGCGCGCAACTGGGCTTTGCAAGCTACGAAATCGACTTTTTCGGCCGGGTGCGCAACCTGAACGACGCCGCGCTGCAGGAATTTTTCCGTGCCGCTGAAAACCGCCGCAGCGTGCAGCTGAGCCTGGTGGCCGAAGCGGTCAACGCCTGGCTCACCCTGGACGCGGACGGCCGCCGCCTGCAACTGGCCCGCGAAACGCTGCGCACCCGCCAGCAGTCGCTGGACCTCACCCAGCGCAGCCACGCGCTGGGAGCCACCTCGGGCCTCACCCTGGCGCAGACCCAGACCACCGTGGACACCGCGCGCGCCGACGTCGCCACCTACACCGCCCAGGTCGCGCGCGACCGCAATGCGCTCGCCCTGCTGGTCGGCGCCGCCGTGCCCGATGCCCTGCTGCCGCCCATCGCCGTGGCCGCCGCGGCGGACACGGCCCCGGCGCCCGCCAACGCCAACGCCAACGCCAAGGCCAAGGCCAACGCCACCGGCAACGTGAATACCGGCGCCCCGCGCACCGCCGGCACGGCCAACATCGACAGCACGGCCGTGGTGCCGGCCACACCGGCCGCCACCCTGCTCACCGTGCCGGCCGACCTGCCCTCCAGCGTGCTGCTGCGCCGCCCCGACGTGCGCGCGGCCGAGCGCACGCTGCAAGGCAGCTACGCCAGCATCGGGGCGGCGCGCGCGGCGTTCTTCCCGTCCATCACGCTCACCGGCTCCATCGGCACGGCCAGCAATGCGCTGTCGGGCCTGTTCGACGGCGGCAACGGCACCTGGAGCTTCGCCCCGCAGATCCGCCTGCCGATCTTCGACGCCGGCCGCAACAACGCCAACCTGCGCGTGGCCGAAGTGGCGCGCGACACCGCGCTGGCCCAGTACGAAAAATCCATTCAGACCGCATTCCGCGAAGTGTCCGACGCCCTGGCCGACCGCGCCACGCTGGGCGAACGCCTGGCCGCCCAGCGCTCGCTGCTGGACGCCACCCAGCGTGCGCTGGACCTGTCCGATGCACGCTACCGGCTGGGGGCCGACAGCTTCCTCACGGTGCTGGACGCGCAGCGCTCGCTGTATGCCGCGCAGCAGACGCAGATCACCCTGCTGCTGGCCGAGCAGACCAACCGGGTCACGCTGTACAAGGTGCTGGGGGGCGGCTGGGCCGCAGGCAGTGCGAGTGCGGCGGCGGACGATCCGGTTCTGCGCTGACAGGCTTTACCGACCGGTTGCCAGAGCGGTCAACTCGACGCTTAGGTCGCAGTAAACCATCGCGAAAAGCGTTGACTGTTTCGAGCCGTTCAGCGTGGTCGCCTGCGCGTGCCAGAAGGGGAGCTTTTCCCCAGGCACGTAGTAAAGCCCTGAAACCTCGAACCGGCGGTTCGGGTGCTTCTCAAAGAGCTTTTGTTGGATGGCGCCCACCATCGCATCGCGGCTGGCCTGCGGGCATTCAGGATAGGGCGGGCTCCGGCCCATCGCACCGGCAGCGCCTGCCAACGTCATCGTGGCCAGGGTCAGTACAAAACAGCCTCGAATCACGGTCATCGAACCCTCTCCGTTGAATTGCCAGATCCGCGATCTTGACCGACCTGGCAGGTCCACGGTGGTTCGGAAACCATGGCGAAACCTTAACCCGCCAGCACCAGCTCCACCGCGGCGTGCTTCTCGAGCCAATCGCGCCCCCGCATCCCATCGCCAGGCGACGAATTAGCTTGTCTTACAGTCAACGACTCAGACACGAATTGCGCCCCCCGATGAGCTCGAACAACACTCCACCGACGGTTCCATTCGGCACATGCATGCTGCTTTTGGCCGCTGCGTTGGCTCTGCTCATGACCTTCTACCCCGAGAAACTGCGCGCTCCCCTCTGGGTCGGCTTCTGGGCGGCAGGACTATTGGGGCTCGGTGGCGTGTGCGTGATTCTGTTGGCGCTTCGCAAGAACGCTGCGGTGCGCTGGCTGGTTTGCTGCCTGTTGGCGGCCATGGTGGTGTTACCCGCATGGATAGCCACCAGCGGCGCGGCCACGCAATGCACCAGCGGATCTCAAAGCATGCGCGTCGCTGTGTCGGAGGCAACCTGTCGAGGCGCTTTTGGTTTCGGATCGGTCCTGGTGTTTGTCATGTTCGTGTTCGCTGTCCGGGACACGATCCAAAAGCATCGCCGCTGAAATCAAAGCCCGCAGGGCAGGCCAGACCGTGAAGGCTTGGTTTGGTACTACCTGGGCGTGACTCTCGGAGAGAGCTTGGCCTGACCAGACTCAGCCGCCAGCGAACCGCTCCACCAGGAACTCCACGAAGCTGCGCAGTTTGGGCGACCGGTAGCGGTCCTGCAGATACACCACGCTCATCGGCCGCACGGGCAGGTCATGCCCCGCAAACAGCCGCACCAGCCGCCCGGCCGCCACGTCGGCCTCCAGCAGGATTGCAGGCTGCAGCACGATCCCTAAGCCATGCAGCGCGGCCACGCGCAGCGCCTGCCCGTTGTTGACCTGCACGCGGCCCGACACGGGAATGCACAGCCCGTCGTCGCCGCTTTGCAACCGCCAGTTGGCCAGCGCGGCAGGGCTGAAAGACAGGCATTCGTGCCCGCTCAGTTCTTCGGGCCGGGCCGGCGTGCCGCGGCGCGCGAGGTATTCGGGCGAGGCGCAGATCATCAGCCGGTACGGCGCCAGCGGCCTGGCGATCAGCGCCGAATCGGGCAGCTGGCCGATGCGGATCGCGGCTTCGAAGCCCTCCTCCACCAGATCGACCACGCGGTCGCTCAGCGACACATCGATGCTCACGTCTGGGTAGCGCGCCAGGTACACCGACAGCGCCGGCATCAGCGCCTCGGTGCCGAAGGTGACCGGCGCGCTGATGCGCAGCTTGCCGGCGGGCGCGAGCTGCAGGTTTTGCGCCTGCGCGTCGGTCTCGGCCACCAGGCGCAGGATCTCCTTGCAGCGCGCGTAGTAGTCCTCGCCCAACGCGGTCAGGTGCTGGCGCCGCGTGGTCCGGTGCAGCAGTTGCATGCCCAGCCGCTTTTCCAGCGTGCGCAGGTGGTTGCCCGCCATGGTGGCGGAGATGCCGCTGGCCTCGGCGGCGGCGCTCAGGCTGCCTTTTTCCACCGTGTGCACGTACACCTGCATGCTGTCGAGCAAGTCCATTGATCACTCCAGATGCTGAATGCATCAAATATCGCGCAGTCTATCCAGCCCAGCTATTGAATGGGAGCAGCCCGAGAAAGCCATCCAACTGCGGTACGACACTGTCGGTAGAACTTGCGCACTGATCTTCAGGTTGGCAGCCAACCCGTCAGCTGCATGGTTTGAGCTGCCAGCGGCAAGCTATTCGCTGAGCAGCGACCGCCGCACGGTGGCCTATTCAGTCACCGACAACCAAGCCGGTGATTCGAACACCTCAGTGGGCGCCATTGACGATCCGTTCGCGCCGATGGTCGTCCTGGCTGCGGCCGGGATAACCGGTGTGCCCGCTCTGTCTCAATGGGGACTGGTGCTGATGAGTTTGCTGCTCGGCCTGATGGCTTGACTCATGCGACGCGCCACTTGAATTGAATCCGAGCAGGGACGGTGGGTGAATCTCCAGGGTCCCAATGCTGACCGGCTTGCAAGTTGGGCCGAATGGGCTTCCGGGGGTGGTTTCTCGCGGAAACAGGCGCTGTGGAAAACGAACAGAGTGCCAATGGACGAAATACTGGACGCCTGTCTCGATTGAGCGCGCGACAGTGCCTGATTTGCGCCGCTTGGCGGGCGGCCGTTGGCGACGGCTTTCGGCCAGAAGCAGACGGTGGTTGCGAGTAAAGAGGACGCTCAACGTTCGGCGTAAGAGGCGGCCTGCGCCTCGGTGCACTGGTATTGCTGAAAGAAGCCGCTACCAGTAAGACTCAAAGAAGTGTCTCGCAGCGTCGAATAGCGTCTGGAAGACACGATAGCCTGACTTGGCTCCTCTGTCTTGTTGGTAGACCTCGTAGCCAATTGAGCCTTGAACCAAGTAGCAGCCATCGCATGACTTTGGCTGAAAGTGATACCAGTCGGAGTTCCTTGCGAGTTGCTGTAACTCAAGAAGGAACGCTTCGTTCAGAAATAGCTCGGCCAGGCGAGATTTCTGGCCCTGAAGCCGAGTTCGAACAGCGTCTTCGATGTATTCAAGGGTTTCCATGAGGCAAGGGGTTGCGGCACCACCGGCTGACAAAGCTGCCTAACGACATAGCTCAGCGGGCGGCGTAGCCATCCGCTGCAGCGTATTGTTAGTCTTCATCGCGCGTGATCCTCATTTCCTTACGCATTGAGCTATCAGCCGCGTCGATGAGTTCTCTCAACTGCCAGAGGTGCTCATGGGTCTTCCTGACCATCTCCGGACGTTGGGAGCCGGTGAAATTCGTGCTCTCCTCCAGTTCATCGTTCATTGCTTGATTTGCGAGGGCTGCATCTACAAGCTCCGAAAGTTGCTTCGCAACCGTCCCCGAGAAGTAGAACTCAGCTACTTGGACATGGTCCCAAAGACTCCAAATGGCCTCGCGCTCGAATCCGACGCCAGTAGCAGTCACTTTTCCTCGGAAGGCCAAAAGAGCTTTATAGGCATCAAGTCGGTGACCATGCCCAGCAATTTGATTTTGCCGTCGAGTTTCGGCAAGAGCCGCTTCGGCGAGTTTCGACTGAACCTTTGCTTCTGCGACAGTTGCTTCCGCTGCCTCAGCCTGCCGATGCGCGGAGCGAGCGGAACGCGCTGAATAAAGGGCTGCCAAAATCGCCACGGCCACGCCAGCGGCCGTGAGCAGATTCGGGACATCCAATGTGATCGCCTCGGGTAAATCCATTGAGGACGCTTGAATTCAGCGGTTGCCGAAGGCAGTCCGCTGGAATGAAGGGTTAGCCAGCACTATGTGTACCTCGGAGTTCCAAGCATGCTCGTAACCCTGACTCGGTCTTCAAGGCCATGGGTACGTGCGGCGACCCGAACGGCCATCGCGTCAGTCTCGGGAAGCAATGGACCGAGATAAATGCGTTCAATGAGTCGCGGAACATCGAACTCCACCTTGATTCCGAACTCGGGCACTTGGACACCAAACTCCTCCGCCATGCGCACTGATACAGCCAAGCGAAACTCCTGCTCCCATGCGAATGCCATGTGCTTGTACCAAAAGCGATCCATCATGTTTACGCGAAGCCGCTCTTTAAGTAGGTCGACATATCTCACGTTTCCTGCCCAAAGGTCTTCGTGCCCGTACTCCGGCTTCAACCGAAACGGCCTCGCGGCGGCGCGAATTCTGTCGAGGGTCGTGCGGACGGCAACACCTTTTCGCGAACCAGCGTACAGCTGCCACATCGCATCACTTTCATAGCTCGCACGGTGCCAGCAACTGACCTTTGTAAGGCGGCGCAGTTCTTCGAAGGCTTTGTCACCGAACTCCCGTTCCGCATAGCGTGGATCAACGGGGAAACTTGGCGGGAGCACAGCCACTGCCCCTTCAAACGGATCGTCGAATTGCCGTGCTGATGCGAAATAAAGCTCGTTGGACTGCAGCAACTCCAAGAACCTTTCCGTTTTGAAGTATCTCCAAAGGGGCTCGCATGGGTTGAGTTCTTGATCGCCGATGATGCGCACGAAGTCTCCTGTGCTGACTAACATTTGACATGAGAGACTTGCCGAAGACAAGTCCGCTCTATGGAAGAGTTAGGCATCGCTCGACTCAGTTGGATGACATGCCCGACGCTGCGGCAGGGACAGAGATGGCGGGCTTGCTCGACGACGCCTTCAACTCGTTGATAGGCACTGGTCTCGTGATATAGCCAGTGAACATGGAGAGCAAGAGGCATGAGATGTTCATGAACGCTGCCGCTGACTGGTTAGCTTGAACCCGCTCCAAGGTTGGCACCAACAGCAACAGATAGAGAAAGCACGCGACTATTGCATACGTGATGAACATGCTTGGCGGAAGTCGCAGAAAGATCGCTAGTGCGGGAATGGTGAATAGCGCGGAGAGAAATGGGCTCGAACGGCTTCCGCCAGTCGCAAAGACCAAGTAGCCAACGAGCGAGAGATTCAGGATAAAGACCGTGCCGATCGCTGCTGCCGCAGATATGGTGTTGATCCCGACACCCTGAAAGATTGGGCTCCAGATTGAGTACAGCTCATCCGATATGAGGAGTACGGCGAACGAGGCGAGAGCCACGAACAGCGTGGGGGAGCGACGCAGCGGCATGCCTGCAATGTGTTCCTCGGCTCGCAGTCCTAGATCGAGTCGACTCTCTCTTGCAGGTTCCCATCTCTTACCTCGGAATAGTGATGAGGTGATCGCTAGCAAGGTGATAAGAAGGAGTTGAATTAAAAGGGTTGCTGCAGCAACGTTTAGTGGTTGAATCGACTGTTCTGGTGCCATGTCTCCCCCGGTACTTGTGTGATGACTAACGTAATGTAGACCGCACCAAGCCGCAGGCCATATCTGGCGCTTGCGGTCTAAATTGGCACGAAAAGAACGCGGGAAGGGGCTTCCTGCCTAGTTTTCCGGCATGCATGCTGCATGAATAAGCAGTACAAAATTCAGCCATGAAACCCACAGCTCCTCCTGTGTTGCGCGCCACACGGTTGCTGGATCAGGTCCGTGAGCGAATTCGTTACAAACACTATAGTTTGCGCACCGAACAGGCCGATGTTCCGTTGGTGGCCTTGCACATGCAGCCTGGTTGAATGACGGCTTTGGAGTTTCTGGCTGGATGGCGGCTCTGGGCCCAACGCCGCCCCTCGCGGTAGCAACGCAGCCCACACGCACTGCCGTCTCAAGTGCGCCTGCGCACCGCCAGCATTCCCAGCCCCGCCGCCATCAGCGACATCAGGATCAGGCCCCACTCGCTGAGCGTGGGAATCGCGGCCACGCCACTAGGACCCGGCACTGCGGCCAGCACCATGGGAGCGAATGGATCCCTGATGCTGCCCAGCGTGCCGTCGCTGTCGCCCTGCCCGTTGTCCGTCACCTGGTAGGTTGCCGTCAAGCGGTCACCGCTGATGCTGGCGCCGCTGGGCGAGAACCAGCTGTTCGGTGCCCCGAACGTCTGCGGGCCGTATTTGCGCAACTGGGCCGCAGCCGGAATGGCGCTGGGATAGGTCACCTTCACCGTGAGCGTGGCGTTGTCGCACCCCGTGGCGATGAAGCGCAGCACGCCCAGCGGAAAGCTCGCGTTGCTGGGCGCCCCAGGAGGCACGGAGGTGTCGATGTTCAGCGCGCCCACTGTGCATCCCGCAGGCCCCCCAGCGATCTGCACGGAGGCATTGCCCCCGCCCGGCACCCCCGTCAGGGGCACGCTCGGGTTGACGAACTGCTGCGGTGTGGCCTGCACCGCAGCAGACAGGGTGCTGTCGCCCACCCCGTTGGCGGCCCGCACCGTAAAGGAATAGGCCTGGCCGTTGGTGAGCCCCGAGGCCGTGCAGCCCAAAGCCCCGGTCGTTGTGCACGCCACCGTGCTGGCGCCCGCAGGCACAGCTTGCTTGAGCACGGTGTAGCCGGTGACAACGCTGCCGCCGTCATCGGCTGGCGCGGCCCAGGTCAATGCGACGGCACCGTCGCCCGTCGAGGACGCTACCGCCGTCGGCGGGTTGGGCACGGTGACGGCACGCACCAGCAGTGCGTCGGAAGCAATGCCGTTGACCACCGCACGCAAGGCATACCAGCCGCTGGCGAGCGAAGACGGCAAAGGCTGCGAGGTGTAGCTGGTGCTGCTGGACGTGACGGGTGCAAGCCATGCGGTTGCCCCGCCGTCCAGGCGCTGCAGCTGCACCAGCGGCAGATTGGTCGCCGAGCTGTTGGTAGAGCCTCCGCTGGCCTCGCTGTCACCGCGCAGCAGCGTGCCGCCGAGGGTCAACGCAGCCCCTGGCTGCAGGGCGCCTGGGCTGGCACTGGACAGAACCGGTTGACGGGTGATGGGGGCGCCCAGCTCCCAATGGAAGAGTTCTGCGCTTGCGAGGCTGCCGCTGTTGTCATGCCCTCCCGCGATCAGCACCTTGCCATCGGGCAGCAGCATGGCGGTGTGCAGGTAGCGCGCAGTGCCCAGACTGCCCACGGTGCTCCAGCCATCGGCGACCGGATCGTACAGCTCCGCGCTGGCGAGGCTGCTGTCGTTGTTGTCGTTCCCTCCCGTGACGAGCACGTTGCCGGTGAGCAGCAGCGTCGCTGTGTGCCCGTAGCGCGCATTGACCAGGCTGCCCGCGCTGCTCCAGACATTGGTGGCCGGGTCGTACAGCTCTGTGCTCGCGAGGGCGCCGCCGTTGCCGCTCCCTCCCGCGAACAATACCTTGCCGCTGGGCAAGAGCGTGGCCGTGTGCGCTTGGCGACCAGTGCCCGGGTTACCCGCACTGCTCCAGCCATTGGTGACCGGGTCGTACAGCTCCGCGCTGGCGAGGACGACGCCGCTACCGCCCCCTCCCGCGACCAGCACCTTGCCGCTGGGCAGCAGCGTGGCCGTATGCCGGTAGCGCCCAGTGCCCAGACTGCCCACGGTGCTCCAGCCATTGGCGACCGGATCGTACAGCTCCGCGCTGGCAAGGGGGCCGCTGTCGCCCAACCCTCCCGAGACCAGCACCTTGCCACTGGGCAGCAGCGTGGCTGAATGCTGGAGGCGGCCCGTGCCGAGGCTGTCCGCGCTGCTCCAGCCATTGGTGGACGGGTCGTACAGCTCCGCGCTGGCGACGGCGCCGCTGTTGCGGTTTCCTCCCGTGACCAGCACCTTGCCACTGGGCAGCAGCGTCGCTGTGTGCTCGGCGCGCGCATCGGTCAGGTTTCCCGCGCTGCTCCAGACATTGGTGGCCGGGTCGTACAGCTCCGCGCTGGCGAGGCCGCCGCTGTTGTCGTAACCTCCCGTGACCAGCACCTTGCCGCTGGGCAGCAGCGTGGTCGTGTGCAGGTAGCGCGCGGAGTTAAGGTTGGCCGCACTGCTCCAGCCATTGGTGGCCGGGTCGTACAGCTCCGCGCTGGCGAGGATGCCGCTGTTGTCTTCGTAGCCCCCCGAGACCAGCACCTTGCCGCTGGGCAGCAGCGTGACCGTATGGTACAGGCGCCCATTGCCCAGGCTGCCCGCGCTGCTCCAGCCATTGGTGGACGGGTCGTACAGCTCCGCGCTCGCGACGACGCCGCTATTGCTGCCTCCCCCCGAAACCAGCACCTTGCCGCTGGGCAACAGCGTGGCCACGGATGAGTAGCGTTCAGTGGTAAGGCTGGCCACAGTGCTCCAGGCGGGCTGCGCCAGGGCAGCGCCACTGGCGCCAAGAAGCAGAGAGGCGACAAGAAATACCCGGAATCGCCGAAACCAGGCGAAGTCCAAGACAGGATGCAGGGTCATATTCAGAGTCGCTCGGGCTGGTTTTGGTCAGGCAGGAGGCCATCTCGCGCGCTCAGGCCCCTGACCGGGAATCCACTGACATGGGTTGGTAACGTTGCGCGACGAACCATTCAGGTTTCCGCACACGGGTGTGACATCGGACCGGAGGGTGTGCCTCTTCGACCGATCCGGCATGTTACGAGTGGTTGCCGTTTTTGTCGTTACCTGAAATTGGTGAATTTGAAGGCGACGCCGGAGGCAGGTGGCGGGGCGAATTGCCGGCGATCCGGCCTGTTCCTGAGGACCGGTGGCTGCTGGCGGTGCAGCCCACAGAGCCAATCAGCGGGGGGTGCGAAGGGGCTACCGGCCAGCGTGGTTGAGATTGCGCAAGCTACGACGGCGGCGCTCAGGCTGCCTTTTTTTGCAGCGTGTGCGGGGAGATCGGCAGTCGGTCGATCCAGCCCATTGATAACTGTCGGTTCCGAATGCATCAAACAGTGCGCAGTTTATCCAGCGCAGCTATTTAATGACACTGCCTCTCTTTGTCCACCCCACTCAGAGAAGCCTATGAAAGCCCTCCAGCTCACCGCCCCCTCCCTCGACGCATTTCGCCCCGCCGAACTGCCCGATCCGCAACCCGGCAAAGGCGAGGTGCTGGTGCGCCTGCGCGCTGCCACGCTGAACTTCGTGGACGTGGCGGTCGCCACCGGCCAGTTCCCGGCGGCGGGCTTTCCGATGGTGCCCGTGGCCGATGGCGCGGGCGAGGTGGCCGCGCTGGGCTACGGTGTCGAAGACCTGGCCCTGGGCCTGGCCGTGGGCGACCGGGTGATTCCGCACTTCATGCCCCACTGGCAAGGCGGGGCCGCGTCGGCGCGCCATCTCGCGGCGATGCGCGGCATCACCCTGCCGGGCTCGCTGGCGGAGTACGCCGTGGTGCCTGCGGCCAGCCTGGTCACGCTGCCCGCCCACCTCGACTTCGCCCAGGGCGCCGCGCTGCCCATCGCGGCCACCACGGCGTGGAATGCCGTGCGCTCGGCACCGCTGCGCCCAGGCTCCGTGGTGGTGCTGCTGGGCACGGGCGGCGTCGCCCTGTTCGCCCTGCAGTTCGCCAAGGCCTGTGGCGCCACGGTGATCCTGGCGTCATCCTCCGACGCGAAGCTGGAGCGAGCCCGCCTGCTGGGCGCCGACCACCTGATCAACTACCGCACCACGCCCGCCTGGGACGAAGCGGTGCAAAACATCACCGAGGGCCGCGGCGCCGACCTGGTGGTGGAAACCGTCGGCGCGGCCACCTTCGCGCGCTCGCTCAACGCGGCGGCCATCGGCGGCACGGTGTTCACCATCGGCTTTCTGGGCGGCACGGCTTCGTCCATCGACCTGCTGCCGATCATCGTCAAGTCTCTGCGCGTGGTGGGCAACAACACCGGCTCGGTGGACGACCTGGCCCAAGCAGCGCGGGCCATCGCGGCGCACCGCATCGTGCCGGTGATCGACCAGACGTTTTCGATGCAGGAGGTGCCGGCGGCCTATGCGGCGCTGAGTGCCGGCGGGAGGCACTTCGGGAAGATCGCGATCGTGCATTGACGCGGCCTTGATGCGACATCGAGGCGGCCTTGGCGCGGCGGGGAACGCACCGGCGCAGGGGGCGAAGCACCAAAGCGGGTCATCGCCGCCCCGCCCCCTTGCGCGTGCCGACGGGCCGGTCACTACAAAAACAATAGCACACCTCCCTACTGCTATCTGCGCTGGAGGCCGATTTCATTCAAACCTCTCCGAACCCGCCCCACCTGGCACGGCCATTGCAACACCCACCCCGTGACCAATGCCGGTCACATGGCTGGCCCCTTCCAATGGCGGAAACGGGGCGGCCAGGACGAAGGCGTCCCCACCGATGTGCAGGCTGAACGGCCCGCGCTCTGTGCGGACGCCTTTTTTGTTTTTTGGCACGAACACCCATTGGGGGTCACGATGAAAAAATCCAGGCTGGTGATGGTGGGCAATGGCATGGCCGGGGTGCGCACGCTCGAAGAGCTGCTCAAGATCGCCCCGGACCTGTACGACATCACGGTGTTCGGCGCCGAGCCGCACCCCAACTACAACCGCATCCTGCTGTCGCCCGTGCTGGCGGGCGAGCAGACGATCGACGAGATCATCCTGAACGACTGGGCCTGGTACGAAGAGCACGGCATTCACCTGCACACCGGCTTCACGGTGCATGAAGTGGACCGCGTGCGCCGCGTGGTGCATGCCACCAACGCCGCAGGCGAGGCCATCAGCGCCGAGTACGACCGGCTGATCCTCGCCACCGGCTCCAACCCGTTCATCCTGCCGATCCCTGGCAAGGATCTGCAAGGCGTGCTGGCGTACCGCGACATCGCCGACACGCAGGCCATGATCGACGCCGCCGCCACGTACAAGCATGCGGTCGTCATCGGCGGCGGGCTGCTGGGGCTGGAGGCGGCCAACGGGCTGATGAAGCGCGGCATGCAGGTGAGCGTGGTGCACGTGGGCGACTGGCTGATGGAGCGGCAGCTGGACGATGTGGCCGGCAAGATGCTGCAAAAGTCGCTGGCCGAGCGCGGCATGCAGTTTTTGATGAAGGCGCAGACGCAGGAGCTGGTGGGCGGCCCGGACGGCGGAGGCCGTGTGACGGCCGTGCGGTTCAAGGACGGCACCGAGGTGCCCGCCGACCTGGTGGTGATGGCGGTGGGCATTCGCCCCAACACGCAGCTGGCCGAAAAGATGCGCCTGCACGTGAACCGAGGCATCGTGGTGAGCGACACGCTGCAGACCACGACCGATGCGCGCATCTACGCCGTGGGCGAGTGCGCCGCGCACCGGGGCATCGCCTACGGGCTGGTCGCGCCGCTGTTCGAGCAGGGCAAGGTGCTGGCCAACCACCTGGCGGAGTTCGGCATCGGGCGCTACCAGGGCTCGCTCACCTCGACCAAGCTGAAGGTGACGGGCATCGACCTGTTCAGCGCGGGCGACTTCCAGGGCGGCGAAGGCACCGAAGAGATCGTGATGAGCGACCCGTTCGGCGGGGTGTACAAAAAACTGGTGATCAAGGACGACAAGCTGGTGGGCGCTTGCCTGTATGGCGACACGGTGGACGGCAGCTGGTACTTCAAGCTGCTGCGCGACGGCCGCACGGTGGGCGACATCCGCGACAAGCTGATGTTCGGCGAGAGCAACATCGGCGACGCGGGCCACCAGGGCCACAGCAAGGCCGCCGCCATGGCCGACAGCGACGAGGTGTGCGGCTGCAACGGCGTGACCAAGGGCGCGATCTGCAAGGCGATCAAGGACAAGGGCCTGTTCACGCTGGACGACGTGAAAAAGCACACCAAGGCCAGCGCCAGCTGCGGCTCGTGCACCGGCCTGGTGGAGCAGATCATCATGTTCACGGCCGGTGGCGACTACTCCGCCACGCCCAAGACGAAAGCCGTGTGCGGCTGCACCGACCACGGCCACCAGGCGGTGCGCGATGCGATCCGTGCCAACAAGCTGCTGTCCATCGGCGACGTGTTCGCCTTTATGGAGTGGAAGACGCCCAACGGCTGCGCCACCTGCCGCCCGGCCGTCAACTACTACCTGACCAGCACCTGGCCCAAGGAAGCGAAGGACGACCCGCAAAGCCGCGCCATCAACGAGCGCAGCCACGCCAACATCCAGAAAGACGGCACCTACAGCGTGATTCCGCGCATGTGGGGCGGCGAGACCACGGCCAGCGAACTGCGCCGCATCGCCGACGTGGTGGACAAATACCAGATCCCCACGGTGAAGGTGACCGGCGGCCAGCGCATCGACCTGCTGGGCGTGAAGAAGGAAGACCTGCAGGCCGTGTGGAAAGACATCGGCATGCCCAGCGGCCACGCCTACGCCAAGGCCCTGCGCACGGTGAAGACCTGCGTGGGCAGCGAGTGGTGCCGCATGGGCACGCAGGACAGCACGCAGATGGGCAAGGACCTGGAGCGTGCGATGTGGCGCATGTACGCCCCGCACAAGGTCAAGTTCGCCGTCAGCGGCTGCCCGCGCAACTGCGCCGAAAGCGGCATCAAGGACGTGGGGATCATCGGCGTGGACAGCGGCTGGGAGATGTACATCGCCGGCAACGGCGGCATCAAGACCGAGGTGGCGCACTTCTTCACCAAGCTCAAGACCGCCGCCGAGGTGCTGGAATACACCGGCGCGTTCTGCGAGCTGTACCGCCAGGAAGGCTGGTACCTGGAACGCACGGTGCACTACGTGAACCGCGTGGGCCTCGACCACGTGAAGAAACGCATCCTCGAAGACCACGAAGGCCGCAAGGCGCTGTGGGAGCAGCTGCAGTTCGCGCTGGATGGCGAGCCCGACCCGTGGTTCGATTTTCAGGAAGCGCGCGTGGACACGCGGCAGTTCGCCGCGATTGCGCCATGAGCGCGGCCCCGCAATCGCCACTGCACACCCCCATGACCCCACCCGATTCGCAAGGAGCAACCGCCATGAGCGACTGGAAATACATCTGCCGCGTGGACGACATTCCCGTGCTGGGCTCGCGCCGCGTGGCGCGGCCGCAGGGGCTGGACGTGGCGGTGTTCCGCAACGGGGCGGACGAGGTGTTCGCGCTGCTGGACCGGTGCCCGCACAAGGGCGGGCCGCTGTCGCAGGGGATCGTGTTCGGGACGAGCGTGGCGTGTCCGCTGCACAACTGGACGATCGGGTTGTGCGATGGGCAGGCTTCGGCGCCGGATGAGGGGTGTACGCCGAAGTTTGCGGTGAAGGTGGAGGGGGGGGAGGTGTTTTTGGATGCTGGTGAGTTGGCGGGGCATGGGGTGGAGTTGGTGCGGCCGGTGGCCGGGCCTGTGAGGCGGGGGGTGGTTGGGTCTGGGTTGGGGGCTTGATTGGCTGTGTTCTGTTTTTGCGCTGGCTGCGGCTTGTTTTCCCGGGGCCGGGGTATGCGCCCGGCGGCGCACTCACTTTCTTTTGCTTCGCCAAAAGAAAGTAAGCAAAGAAAAGGCGACCCTGCTGGGTGCGTCCCTGCGCTGCGCTTCGGGCAACCTGCGGTGCTCGGGTGCGGGGTGCGCCGTGGAACTCGCTTCGCGCTGCGCGCTGCGCTCGGACAACCACGGCGAGTCAGTTCACGAAGCAGGTGTGTCCTGCGGCACACCTGCCCACCCCGCACCCTGCGCTCCTCGGCGCACCCAGAAGGGCCCCCAACCCAACCATCCGGGCCATCGCTGCGCTCGGCCAAAAGTGCGCGGCGCAAAGCGCTCGCGCACCGAGGGCCGAGCGAAGCAATGGCCCGTGTGGGATGTCTGACTGCCGGGTTCCCTTCTGGCCGTGCCGAGGAGCGCAGCGGCTGGCGGAAAAAGGGCCGCGCGCTGTCTGAGCGCAACGCAGTGAAGCGAGTTTGCGCGGACCCCGCCAGCCGCGAGCACCGCAGGTTGCCCCGGAGCGCAGCGCAGGGGACACGGACAGTAGGGTCGCCTTTCTTTTGGGTACGTTTCTTTGGCGAAGCAAAGAAAAGTACCTCGGCCGCCGGGCCGAGACCCGGCCCCGGAACGTAACCAATCAGCAATCAACAAAAATCAGCACCAGCCCAGCAAACCACTAAGCAAAGCAACCGCAAGTTAACCAAAAATCACGCCATGACCCAAACAAAATCCACCTGCCCCTACTGCGGCGTAGGCTGCGGCGTGATCATCGAATCCACCGGCGCGCAGATCACCCACGTCAAAGGCGACCCCACCCACCCCGCCAACTTCGGCCGCCTCTGCACCAAAGGCTCCACCCTCCACCTCACCGCCACCAGCCCCGTCACCCTGCAGACCCGGCTCCTCACCCCCCAGCACCGCGCCCAGCGCGGCCAGTCACCGCACCCCATCGGCTGGGACACGGCCCTCGACATCGCCGCGCAAAAATTCGCCGACACCATCGCCCGCCACGGCCCCGACGCCGTCGGCTTCTACGTCTCCGGCCAGCTCCTCACCGAGGACTACTACGTCTTCAACAAGCTCGCCAAGGGCCTCGTCGGCACCAACAACATCGACACCAACTCCCGCCTGTGCATGAGCAGCGCCGTGGCGGGCTACAAGGCCACGCTGGGGGCCGATGCGCCGCCCACCTGCTACGACGACGTGCAGCACGCGCAGTGCCTGTTCATCGTGGGCAGCAACACCGCGTGGGCGCACCCCATCCTGTTTCGCCGCATCGAAGACGCCAAGGCCGCCAATCCGGGCATGAAGATCATCGTGGCCGACCCGCGCCGCACCGAGACCGCCGGGCTGGCCGACCTGTTCCTGCCGATCCAGCCGGGCAGCGACGTCATGCTGTTCCACGGCATGCTGCACCTCATGCTGTGGGAGGGCTGGGTGGACAGCGCCTACATCGCCGCGCACACCACGGGGTTCGACGCACTCAAAAGCCTGGTGCGCGACTGCACGCCCGCCCGCGTGGCGGAGGTGTGCGGCATCACCGAGGCGGACCTCGCCACCGCCGCGCGCTGGTTCGCCGGCGTGGGGAACAGTGGCAATGGCAATGGCGCCGTGGCCGCGCGCCAGCCCACGCTGAGCCTCTATTGCCAGGGCCTGAACCAGAGCACCAGCGGCACGGCCAAGAACGCCGCGCTCATCAACCTGCACCTGGCCACGGGGCAGATCGGCCAACCGGGCGCGGGACCGTTCTCGCTCACCGGGCAGCCCAACGCCATGGGCGGGCGCGAAGTGGGCGGCCTGGCCAATCTGCTGTCGGCCCACCGCGACCTGGCCAACCCCGAGCACCGCGCCGAAGTGGCCGCGCTGTGGGGCGTGCCCGAGGTGCCGAGTGCGCCCGGCAAGACGGCGGTGGAGATGTTCCAGGCCGCGGCCGACGGCGAGATCCGCGCGCTGTGGATCGCCTGCACCAACCCGGCGCAGAGCCTGCCCGACCAGGCCACCGTGCGCCGCGCGCTGGAGCGCGCCGAGTTCGTGGTGCTGCAGGAAGCCTTCGCCACCACGGCCACCGCGCAGTACGCCGACCTGCTGCTGCCCGCCACCACCTGGGGCGAGAAGACCGGCACGGTCACCAACAGCGAACGCCGCATCTCGCGCGTGCGCCCCGCCATGCCCGCGCCCGGCGACACGCGCCACGACTGGGCCATCGCCGTGCAGTTCGCCCAGCGGCTGGAGACGCGGCTGCGGCCGGGCGCGCCCACGCTTTTTCCGTATGCCACCGAAGCCCTTGAGGCCGAGCGCGGCGCCGAAGCCGTGTGGAACGAGCACCGCGAAACGACGCGCGGGCGCGACCTGGACATCACCGGCCTGTCATGGGCGCTGCTCGATGCGCAAGGGCCGCAACAGTGGCCCTGCCCGGCCGACGCCACCAGCGCCGATGCCGATCCTTCGGCACCGCCCCGCCCGCTCGGCAAAGCCCGCCTGTACGAAGACGGCGTGTTCCCCACCGCCGACGGCCGTGCACGCTTCGCCGCCAATGCCTGGCAGCCCGTCGCCGAGCCGCGGCAGGCGCGCTACCCGTTCAGCCTGACCACCGGCCGCCTGCGCGACCAGTGGCACGGCATGAGCCGCACCGGCACGCTGGGCCGCCTGTTCGGCCACGTGGCCGAGCCCAGCGTGCAGATGCACCCGCAGGACATGGCGCGCCGGCAGTTGGCCGATGGCGACCTGGTGCACGTCACCAGCCCGCGCGGCGCCATCGTGGTGCCGGTGCAGGGCAGCACCGACGTGGGCCTGTCGCAAGCCTTCATCGCCATGCACTGGGGCAGCGAATACCTGAGCGGGCAGTCCTCCACCGGCACGCCGCTGGCGGGCGTGAACGCGCTCACCACGCCGGCGTTCTGCCCCACCTCGAAACAGCCCGAGCTGAAGCACACGGCCGTCAAAATCCTGAAGGCCGAACTGCCCTGGCGCCTGCTCGCCATGGCCTGGCTGCCGGCCGACAAGGCCCTGGCCGTGCGCGAAGCCCTCGCCGCGCTGCTGCCCACCCTGCCCTTCGCCAGTTGCGTGCCCTTCAGCAACAACGCGCCGCTGGCCAGCCCCGAGCGCGAGCGCCACGGCGTGCTGCTGCGCGCCGCCGGCCACGAGACCGCGCCCGACACGCTGATCGAACGCATCGAGGCGCTGCTGGGCCTCGACACCGCCGAAACCCTGCGCTACGCCGACCGCCGCAAAGGCCAGCGCCGCGCGCTGCGGCTGGAGCGCCAGGGCGGCGACACGCGGCTGGCCGGCATGGTGCTGGCCGGCGACACGCGGGCCGAAGGCTGGCTCAAGACGCTGCTGCAGGAGGAACTGCCCGCTCAAGGCTATGGCCGGCTGCTGCTCGTGCCCGGCGCCCAGGCGCCCTCCGGCGCGCAGGCCGTGCAATCGCGCGGCAAGCCCGTGTGCACCTGCCTGAACGTGACCGATGCCGCCATCACTGCGCAACTGCAGCAGTGCCACGGCACCGATGCCGACCGGCTGGCGCAACTGCAAGGGGCGCTGCGCTGCGGCACGCAATGCGGCTCGTGCGTGCCCGAACTCAAGCGCATGGTGCGCGCCACCGGGCCGCTGGCCCCGGCCGTTCCGCAGGCGCTGCCCGCTGCCGTCCCCATATAACCAGAAGTAGGCAGAAGTGCGGGAGAATTCGCTCCCCTTCGCCAAGCCAAATACCCCACGCCATGGGCATCAGCCAATACCTCAAGGACCTCGGCCGCGGCGCACGCGGTGCCCGCGCCATCGGCCGCGAGCAGGCCACCGACCTGTTCGGCCAGGTCCTGGACGGCCAGGTGACCGACCTGGAGATCGGCGCCTTCTGCATCGCCATGCGCATCAAGGGCGAAACCGCCGAAGAGATGTGCGGCTTTCTCGACGCCACCCACGCGCGGCTGGCCCGCCTGCCCGCCAGCGACCGCCCCGTGGTCGTGCTGCCCAGCTACAACGGCGCGCGCAAGCTGCCCGTGCTCACGCCCCTGCTGGCGCTGCTGCTGGCACGCGAAGGTTTGCCCGTGCTGCTGCACGGCATGCGCACCGAAGCGCGGCGGATCTTGGCCTCCGATGTGCTCACCGCCCTAGGGGTTCCTGCGCTGGCAGCTCCTGAAAAGATAGCAAACGGCAGCGTGGCGCACATCCCTACCGAAGTGCTGCACCCCGGCCTGGCCCGCCTGCTGGCCGCGCGCGAAGTGGTCGGCCTGCGCAACCCCGGGCACAGCGTCGTCAAGCTGATGAACCCCTGCGCCGGCCCGGCCATGGTGGTCACGGCCTACACCCACCCCGAGTACCAGGAAATGCTGCACGCCACCTTCGGCACGCTGGGCATGAACGCCCTGCTCTCGCGCGGGCTGGAGGGCGAAGTGGCTGCCGATCCGCGCCGCACGCCCCGTTACGACGCCTTCGTGGCCGGCGCGCACCATGTGTGGGAAGAGCAGCAGCCCGGCACCGCCAGCGAAGTGCCCGGCCTGCCGCACGAGATCGACGTGGACACCACCGCGCGCTACACCCGGCAGGTGCTCGATGGCACGCTGCCGGTGCCCGCGCCGCTGTCCCGCCAGGTGGAACACATCTTGCGTCTGGCCGGCCAGATCCCTTTGGAGACAACCCCATGAATCACCCATCCACCCCCGCGTTCGAAGGCATGCCGCCGGGCCGCTGCACGCTGGTCGGCGCCGGCCCGGGCGACCCGGAGCTGCTCACCATCAAGGCGCTGAAAGCCATCCAGGCCGCCACCGTGCTGCTGGTGGACGACCTGGTCAGCGACGAGATCGTGGCCATGGCCCCGCCCGGCGCGCGCATCGTGCACGTGGGCAAGCGCGGCGGGTGCAAGAGCACGCCCCAGGCCTTCATCGAAAAGCTGATGGTGATGGCGGTGAACGAGGGCGAGAACGTGGTGCGCCTGAAGGGCGGCGACCCGTTCATCTTCGGGCGCGGCGGCGAAGAGGTCGAGCACCTGCGCGCGGCCGGCATCGAGGTGCAGGTGGTCAACGGCATCACCGCGGGCCTGGCCGGCATGACGCTGCTGGGCACCCCCCTCACCCACCGCGAGCACGCGCACGGCGTGGTGTTCGTCACCGGCCACGCCAAACCCGGCGACAGCGGCACCGACTGGCGCCAGCTCGCCGCCACGGCGCGCGCCGCACGCCTCACGCTGGTCATCTACATGGGCGTGAGCAGCGCCGCGCACATCCAGGAAGAACTGCTCACCGGCCTGCCCGCCAGCACGCCCGTGGTCGTCATCCAGCACGTGAGCCTGCCGCAGCAGCGGCACGCCGTCACCACGCTGGGCGAGTTGCACGCGACCATCGAGCGCGAGCAACTGGCGAGCCCGTCGGTGATCGTGGTGGGGGACGTGGTGAGCGGCGTGGCCGCAGCGGCAGGGACAGGGATCGGCACGGGCAGCGGTGCAACGGCCCTGCCTTCGGCCAACCGCCAGGCTGCGGGCGCATAAACAAACAAAGGCGACCAAGGCAGCCGGTCGCAACTGGCAGCGTTCCCATCCCGCTCACTAAAAGGTCGGGAAGAAACTGCCCATCCTCATGCCCGCAGGACGAAGCGATGCTTCGCTGATCGGAATTCAAAAACCTTCAACGGACCTGCGCGTGCTTCGCCTTCCACGGCGGGGTGGCGCACGCCGGCTGCCAGCCCGGCATGCGCCAGCACGGTGGCGGTCAGAGCGCTGCGGCGACTGCAGCGGCACCGGCAGCCGGCCCGGCTGCCGCCAGCCGCACCTGCTCGAAGCGTTCGGCCTGCTCCTTGCGCAGGGCCTTGCGCAGCAGCGCGGCTTCCCAGCGGCGGCGTTCGTCGGCAGTGGAAGGCGACAGGGGCGGCACGGCGACGGGCTTGCGGTCTTCGTCCACGGCCACCATGGTGAAAAAGCAGCTGTTCACGTGGCGCACCACCTGGGTGCGAATGTTCTCGGCCACCACCTTGATGCCCACTTCCATCGACGACGTGCCGGTGTAGTTCACGCAAGCCAGGAAGGTGACGAGTTCGCCCACGTGAATGGGCTGCAGGAAGGTGACCTGGTCCACGCTGAGCGTGACGGCGTAGCAGCCCGAGTAGCGCGTGGCGCAGGCATAGGCCACCTGGTCCAGCAACCGCAGCACCGCGCCGCCGTGCACATTGCCCGAGAAGTTGGCCATGTCGGGGGACATCAGCACGGTCATGCTGAGCTGGTTGGCCGGGAGGTTGATGGTCATGGGCCGCGATTCTAGGAGCGCACGGCGCCGCGGCACGCGGCTTGCGTGGGCGGTTACAGGGCGGTGATGCGGCTTCGCTACACTCGCGCCCGGCGTTCTCGCCCGGAGAAAAAATGCTCGACAAACTCAATGAACTCACCGCCAGCCATGGCGAACTTCGCACCGGCCGCGGCTTGGTCTCGGGCGTCATCGCCCTGTCGCTGGCCATCCTGTGCATGCTGGGCGTGCTGGCCTTCCACTTCCCGCAGTACCTCACCACGCCGGAGCTGCGCAAGAGCTACAACGTGGACGTGATCCGCATGATCATGCTGGCCGCGCTGGTGGCGGCGGGCGGCATCTCGCTGGTCAACATGCTGTTCAACCGCTCGCGCTGGCTGTCGGCGGCGGCCTTTTTGCTGGTGGTGTCCACCGCGCTGCTGGGCGGGCACAAGGTGCCGGTGCACGACTTCGCGGACAACACGCCGTACATCGGCCTGGACTGGTTCATCCTCGACCTGCTGGGCAGCGCGCTGATCTTCATCTTCATCGAAAAGCTGTTCGCCCTGCGCCGCACCCAGCCGATTTTCCGCGCCGAGTGGCAGACCGACTTCCATCACTTCATCGTGAACCACATGGTGGTGGGCTTCGTGCTGCTGGCCACCAACCTGCTGGTGCACAAGTTCTTCGGCTGGGCCGCCAACGACGGCATCCGCGGCTGGGTGCAGGGCCTGAACTTCTGGATCGCGCTGTTCCTGATCGTCCTGGTGGCCGACCTGGTGCAGTACTGGACGCACCGCGCCTACCACGAGGTGCCCACGCTGTGGCGCCTGCACGCCGTGCACCACAGCGTCAAAAGCATGGACTGGATGGCCGGCTCGCGCCAGCACATCCTGGAGCTGCTGATCACCCGCACGCTGGTGCTGGCGCCGATCTACGTGCTGGGCTTTTCGAAGGAAGTGATCGACGCGTACATCGTGATCGTGGGCTTCCAGGCCGTGTTCAACCACGCCAACGTGAGCGTGCGCCTGGGGCCGCTGCGCTACCTGATCGTCACGCCCAATTTTCACCACTGGCACCACAGCCAGGACCAGGAGGCGCTGGACAAGAACTACGCGGCGCACTTCGCCTTCATCGACTACGCCTTCGGCACGGCGGTCAAGAGCACCAGGCTCTGGCCCGAGCACTACGGCGTGCTGGGCGACTACGTGCCCAACGGGTTCATGAAGCAGCTCAAGTTTCCGTTCACGTGGAAGGGCTGATGGCCTCCACGGACACGGCGGGCGGCGCGCAGCGTTTCGACGCGGTCGTCATCGGTGCCGGCGCGGCCGGCCTGTTCTGCGCCGCGCAGGCGGGCCAGCGGGGCCTGAAAGTGCTGCTGATCGACCACGCCGAGAAGGTGGCCGAGAAGATCCGCATCTCGGGCGGCGGGCGCTGCAACTTCACCAACCGCGACCTGGACCCGGCCGCGCCGCACAAGCACTTCGTGGGACAGAACCCGCAGTTCTGCCGCTCGGCGCTGTCGCGCTACACGCCGGCCGACTTCATCGCGCTGATGGACAAGCACGGCATCGCCCACCACGAAAAGCACAAGGGCCAGCTCTTCGCCGACCGCTCGGCGGAGGACATCATCCAGATGCTGCTGGCCGAATGCGCGGCAGGCGGCGTGGAGCGCTGGCAGCCGTGCCGGGTGAAACATTTGGCGTTTTCGGCCTCCAGCGCAGATTCCACTAGGGCGCATTGCTATCAAATTGATACCGATCGCGGCCCCGTGCTGGCGCGCAGCGTGGTGGTGGCCACCGGCGGGCTGTCGATCCCCAAGATCGGCGCGACCGACTTCGGCTACCGGCTGGCCCAGCAGTTCGGCATTGCGCTCATCGAGCGCCGGCCGGGCCTGGTGCCGCTCACCTTCGACGGCGACGCGTGGGCGCCCTATGCGCAGCTTGCCGGGCTGGCGCTGCCGGTGGAGATCGCCACGGGCGCCAAGAAGTCGCGCATGGCGTTCCTGGAAGACCTGCTGTTCACGCACCGGGGCCTGTCGGGACCGGCCGTGCTGCAAATCTCCAGCTACTGGCAGGAAGGGCAGCCGCTGTCCATCCACCTCGCGCCGGGCACCGACCTGCCGGCCCTGCTCGCGCAGGGCAAGGCCCGCTCGCGCAAGCTCATCGCCAACGAGCTGGCCGGACTGGTGCCCAGCCGCCTGGCCGACACCTGGGTGCAGCAGGACGCGGACTGGCAGCGGCCCATCAACGAGGCGTCCGACAAGGCGCTGGCGCGGCTCGCCGAACGCCTGTCGCGCTGGGAACTGGTGCCCACGGGCACCGAGGGCTACAAAAAGGCCGAGGTGACGCTGGGCGGCGTGGACACGCGCGCGCTGTCGCAGCAGACCATGGAGGCCAAGGCGCAGCCCGGGCTGTACTTCATCGGCGAGGTGGTCGATGTGACCGGCTGGCTGGGGGGCTACAACTTCCAGTGGGCCTGGGCCAGCGCGCACGCCTGTGCGCAGGCGCTGCCGGGCGGGTAACAAAAGCGCAGGGGGAATAGCCCCTCAACCGCCCGACGGGCCTTGCGCCACCACCGCACCCCAGCGCGCGGTGCCCAGCCAGTCGCGCAGCGCGGCGGCGCCGGGCGGGGCGATGCCCAGCGCGCGCGACCCGTCGCGGCGCAGCAGCCAGCCCTGGTCCAGGCAGTGCGCGCAGACCAGCGCACCCAGGCGCCCGGCCATGTGCGGGCGCCGCTCGCTCCAGTCGAGGCACGGCCGGCACAGCGGGCGCTGGCTGCGGCCCACGCGGCCTGAACTGCCCGAGTTGCCTGAGCGGCCTGAGCCGTCGCCACCCACAGCGCCCCCGGCCGGCTCCCCGCCCAGGTCCAGCCCCAGCCGCCCGAGCACGCTGGCCGCCCGGTCGGTCACCTGCCCGCCGGCCTCGCCGTCGAAGACGATCGCGCCCTCTTCCAGCAGGTGCTCGGCCACCGCCACGCCCAGGCGGCCGGCGATGTGGTCATAGCAGGTGCGTGCCTGGCGCAGCGCCGCATCGCGCGGCCCCACGGCCACGGGGCGGGTGGCGGGCGCCTGGCCCACGGCGAGCTGCATCAACCCCTCCAGCAGCCGCGCCACCTCGGGCGTGGCCAGGCGGTGGTAGCGGTGGCGGCCCTGGCTTTGCACGGACAGCAAGCGCGCCTCCACCAGCAGCGCGAGGTGCCGGCTGGCGGTGGCCGGGGTGATGTGCGCGGCATCGGCCAGTTCGCGCGCGGTGAGCGCCCGCCCGTCCATCAGCGCCAGCAGCATGCCGGTGCGCGCCGGCTCGCCGACGAGCGCGGCGATGTGCGCGATCTGGTTGGTGTTCATGCCGGCGAGTGTGCCGCAGGCGGAGGTGGCAATGGTTCGTTCCAGGGCGAAGCATCGGCTCTGGCGAAGGACGCCCAATAGCGGCCATGCAGTGTTTTGCGTGGCCCCTGCGGCCCGTGAGGCCCGTACGGTGCCTTCGCGGTCTGCGCCGCACTCCGCCGCCAAGCCGCCTCCACGCTGCCTGTCGTTCCGCCTTCATCGCCATCCCCACTGGAGACACCCAAATGGCCCTCACCTGCTTCATCCGCTACGAACTCGACCCCTTTCAGATCGACGCCTTTCGCGACTACGCCGCGCACTGGGGCCGCATCATTCCGCGCTGCGGCGGCCACCTGCTGGGCTACTTCGTGCCCAGCGAAGGCACGAACTACGAGGCCTGGGGCCTGATCGCCTTCGACAGCCTGGCCGCCTACGAGGCCTACCGCGCGCGGCTGCGGGCCGATCCGGAAGGCCGCGCCAACTTCGAGCGGGCGCAGCGCCAGCGCTTCATCCTGCGCGAGGAGCGGACCTTCGCCGAGGTGGTGGATGGCACCTTCCAGCGCGCGGCCCTACCGCCCCATCCGCCGCTGTCGCTGTCGCTCGCAGCCGCACCGCAGCCCCACGTCGCGCCCGGAGCCGCCGCATGATCGCCGTGATCTTCGAAGTCGTGCCCAGCGCCGAAGGCCGCCAGCCCTACCTGGACACCGCGGCGGCGCTGCGCGGCGAGCTGGAGCGCATGGACGGTTTCGTCTCCATCGAGCGCTTCGAAAGCCTCAGCCAGCCGGGCAAGCTCTTGTCGCTGTCGTTCTGGCGCGACGAGTCCGCCGTGGCGCAGTGGCGCCAGCGCGAGACCCACCGCCACGCGCAGGCTGCCGGCCGCGCGGGCATGTTCGCCGACTACCGCCTGCGCGTGGCGGCCGTGCTGCGCGACTACGGCCTGAACGAGCGCGAACAGGCGCCCCCCGATTCGCGCTGCGTTCACGACGGCACGGGGGCCTCGGCGTCGGCGCCCGATCCCGCATAGGCGCGTGCCCAGGCCTCCAGCGCCGGCACGGGCAGCGCGGGGCTGAAGTGGTAGCCCTGCAGTTCGTCGCAGTCGAGCACGTCCAGCGCCTGGGCCGTGGCCGGGTCTTCCACGCCCTCGGCCACCACCTTGAGGCCCAGCGTGTGCCCCAGGGCGATCACGGCGCGGGCGATGGCCATGTCGGCGCTGCTGGTCAGCATGTCGCGGATGAACGATTTGTCCACCTTGAGCTTGTCGATGTCAAAGCGCTTGAGGTAGGCCAGGCTGGAATAGCCCGTGCCGAAGTCGTCGATGGACAACTGCACGCCCAGCCCTTTGAGCGCCGCGAGCTGCTGCTGCGCAGCGCCCGCGTTTTCCATCAGCTGCGATTCGGTCAGCTCCAGTTCGAGCCAGCGCGGGGGCATGCCGCAACGCGCCAGCAGCGTGCGGATGTCGGGCACCAGCGCCGGGTCGGCCAGTTGCGCGGCCGAGAGGTTGACCGACACCGGCAGCCCCGCCAGCGCGGCCGGCCCTGACTGCCACCGCGCCCATTGCAGGCAGGCCTGCTCCATCACCCAGGCGCCGATGGCGCGGATCAGGCCGGCCTCTTCGGCGATGGGAATGAACTCGCCCGGCAGCACCTGGCCCAGCACCGGGTGGTTCCAGCGCACCAGCGCCTCAAGGCCCGTGAGGCGGCCCGAGTGCGTGTCCACGCGCGGCTGGTAGTGCAGCTCCAGCTCGTTGCGCTCCAGCGCGCGGCGCAGCATCTGCTCCATGGCCTGGCGGGCCTGCACGCGCCGGTCAGTCTCCAGCGAATACAGGCGCGCCATGTCGCGGCCGGTGGTCTTGGCCTCGTACATGGCGGCGTCGGCGCGGCGCATCAGCTCGTCCAGATCGGTGCCGTCTTCGGGGTACACCGCAATGCCCACGCTGCACGACACGTTCAACTCGTGCCCCTGCACCGGATGGCTCTGGCGGATGAGCGGAATCAGCCGCTCGTCCACGGTTTGCATCACCGCCTGGGAGCCGCTCACGCCGCGCATCACGATCACGAATTCGTCGCCGCCCAGGCGGCTCACCGTGTCGTGCGCGGGCACGGCCTGCACCAGCCGCGCCGCCACCGAGCGCAGCAGGCCGTCGCCGATGTGGTGGCCCAGCGTGTCGTTGATCGACTTGAACCGGTCCAGGTCGACGAACAGCACCGCCACGCGCTCGCCCGCCGTGGCCGCATGCGCCAGGGCCGCCTCCAGCCGCTGCACGCACAGCGAGCGGTTGGGCAGCTCGGTCAGCACGTCGTGGTGGGCCAGGAACTGGATGCGCTCTTCATTGCGCTTGCGGTCGGTGATGTCGATGGCGATGCCGATGTGGTTGGCCACCGCCCCGCCCTTGCCGCCCTCGCGCACGGCCGACACCATGAGCCAGGCCGGGTAGGTCTCGCCCGAGCGGCGCCGAAATCGCACCTCGCCCTGCCACGACTCCTTGTCCTGCAGCGTGCGGGCGATGCGCTGGCCCAGCGGCGGCTCGCCCGCGTCTTCCAGCAAGAAGCCCAGGTCTTCGCCGATCACCTCGTAGAAATCGTAGTGCGTGCTGCGGCAGAACGCCTTGTTCACGCTCAGGATCTTCTGGCCGGCGCTCATGATGATGATGCCCTCGGACGACGCCTCGAACACCTTGGCCCACAGCTCCAGCCGCTGCTCCATCACCTTGAGCACGTTGATCGGCGTGAAAGCGGTCAGCATCGCATCGCGCCCCTGAAAATGCAGCCGCCGCGCCGACAGCACGGCCCACAGCGGCTCGGCGCTGCCCTTCCAGCGCACCTCGAATTCGTCCACCACGCCCTGGTCGGCCAGCCGCTGGAAGAAGCGCGCACGCACGCCCGGCTCCATGCCCGTGCGCCAGGGGTCGATGGTGGTGCCGTTCAGCCACAGGCCTGCCGGGGCGTTGGCGTGCAGCACCTCATGCTCGGGCACCGAGGTGACCACCATCGGAATGGGCAGCGCCTCCACCAGTTCGCGCTGCGCCTCGGCGGCGCGGGCGCTGGCGGCCAGTTCCTGCTGCAGCACGCGCTCGCGGTCCAACTGGGCCAGCATGCCGTTGAAGGCAGTCACCAGCCGGCCGATCTCGTCGCGGCTGACCCAGTGCGCGCGCAGCGTGTGGTCGCCGCTTCGGCGCACCTCGTCGGCCACGCGCGCCAGTTGCTGCAGCGGCTTGGCGATCTGCCGCGCCACCAGCGTCACCAGGCTCAGGATGCAGCCCAGCAGCAGCACCGCCGTGCCCAGGTGCAGCCACATGCGCGCGAAAAGGTCGTCCACCCGCGCGTACAGCAGCCGGTCCAGCTCCACCGTGCCCTGCACCCAGGCGGTCTGCAGCGCGCCCAGCAGCGCCTTCTGCCGCGCGGGCAGCTCGGCCACCGCCGTGCCCACGTCGCCCTGGGCGATGCCCTGCAGCAGCGCCTGCAATTCGCTGCCCGCCGTGCGCAAGGCCGCGCGCTGCGCGCCCAGCGCCGTCCGCAGCGCCGGCGAGCCCGCGATGAAAGCCTGGTTGTAATCCGCATCGATGCCCAGCATGACCGCATCGAGCCGGCCGGCCAGCGTGAGCAGCTCGGCCGCGCGGTGGTCGCCCTGGCGCGCGCTGTGCGTGTTCAGGAACGCCACCGTGTCGTGCGTGACCTGCAGCAGCTCCGGAAAGCGCAGCAGGATCAGCGACATCACGTAATAGCTGTCCAGGTCGGGGTCGAGGATCAGGTTGGACTGGTTGCCCACCGTGGTGAGCAGCTCGCGCCCCTGGCGCAGCAACGGCCCGCGCACCGGCTCGCTGGCTTCGCCCAGGGGCATGCCGGTGCCGGCACCCGACGGGTCGCCCGCGGCGGACTGGCGCAGCAGCGCCTCGAAACGCTCGGCCGGCTCGCTCGTCTTGAGCGCCGCATCGTGCGCCGTGCGCACTGCTGCCAGCCGGTCGTGCAGCAAGATGCCGGCAATGCCGTCGGCCGGCAAGAAGGCGCCCATCAGCCCGTCGCGCACGACCGACGCATAGGCGGTGCCCACGATCTCCTTGCGCGCGAAATCGATGGCCAGAAACTTCTCGTGGATCAAGATGCCCGACACGTAGATCACGGCCGTCAGATCCAGCAGGTAGATGAGCATGAGCTTGCGGCCCACACTGAGCCGGCCCAGCCAGCTCGATACGCGGTGCATGATTGCCATGGTGTGGTGCGTGGGCCCCGCGGCAGGGTCCAGGGAAACGGCGCGGGGCGGTTGCGGGAACGGGCGCCCATCGAAACGGCGCCACCGCAGTCCCCATGCAAATTCCAAGCCATACGCCTGGCTACAACGTGCCCGCCACGCGGCCATCGACAGGCCGGATTACAAGGCTATAATCTTCGGCTTTGCTGGCAATACCCCGTCGGCCAATACTAGTTACAGACGGGGAACCCGCTACACATGGCATCCAGGCCCGATCTCCCGGATACCCTCTGTGGGCACAATTTTGGAAACCATTAGCTAATGACCACCATCCGCGTAAAAGAAAACGAACCCTTTGACGTCGCCCTGCGCCGCTTCAAGCGCACCATCGAAAAGCTCGGCCTGCTGACCGACCTGCGCGCCCGTGAGTTCTACGAGAAGCCCACCGCAGAGCGCAAGCGCAAGAAGGCTGCCGCCGTCAAGCGCCATTACAAGCGCGTTCGCAGCATGCAGCTGCCCAAGAAGCTGTACTGATCCAGGTACACCAGCCGGCCTCACCGCCGCAAAACCCGCGCTAGGGACGCCAAGCGCGGGTTTTTTCGTTTGGGGCAAAACCCGCCCCACCCGTCCACCCCTTGTTGACCGGAGAAAAACATGAGCCTCAAAGAAAAGATCACCGAAGACATGAAGACCGCCATGCGCGCCAAGGACAGCGAGCGCCTGGGCACGATCCGCCTGCTGCAGGCCGCGATCAAGCAAAAGGAAGTTGACGAGCGCATCTCCCTGGACGACGACGCCGCCGTGGTCGCCATCGTGGACAAGCTCATCAAGCAGCGCAAAGACTCCATCACCGCCTTCGAAGGCGCGGGCCGCCAGGACCTCGCCGACAAGGAAAAGTCTGAAATGGCCGTGCTCCAGGGCTACCTGCCCGAGCGCATGTCCGCCGAAGAAACCCTGGCCGCCGTGAAAGCCATCGTGGCCGAACTGGGCGCCGCGGGCCCCGGCGACATGGGCAAGGTCATGGGCGTGGTCAAGACCCGCCTGGCCGGCAAGGCCGACATGGGCCAGGTGTCTGCCGCCGTGAAGGCTGCGCTGGCCGGCTGATCTCAGCACACCGAAGGCGCGTGCAATGCGCGCCTTTTTTTGCGTCTTTGCAGCCTGCGCTCGACCGCTTTCGGGCTTGATGAGCGGCACTGTCAGCGCTTCAAAAAGCCGGGCACCGGCGCCGCCCGGCCGCTCCTCTTTCACCCTCGCGCATCACCATCGGCATCGGCATCGGCACCAACGCCGCTAACGCCACCACCGCCGCTACCGCCGGCCGCCCATTCCCCGCGCAGGTGCTCCTGCAAGAACTCCACGCACACGCGCACCTTGGCCGACCGCTCCAGCCGCGTCGGGTACACCGCCCACACGTTGGCCTCCTGTTGCCAGTCCGGCAACACGCGCACCAGCTGGCCGCCGACCAGGCTCGCCCCCACGTCCCACAGCGACCGCAGCACGATGCCGCGCCCGTCGATGGCCCACTGCACTGCCATCTCGCCGTTGTTGGCCGACAGCGGGCCGCGCACTTTCACCGATTGCTCCGCCCCGCCGCTGCGCAGGCGCCACACGCCGAACGGGTGGTCGCGCTCCTTGATCACCAGGCAGTCGTGGCTGGAAAGATCGGCCAGCGTGCGCGGCATGCCATGGCGCGCCAGATAGGCGGGCGCCGCGCACAGCACCCGGTGGTTGTCGGCCAGCCGCCGCGCAATGAGGTGCGGTGCGATCTCGTCGCCCACGCGCACGTCCAGGTCGAACCCCTCGCCCGCCACGTCCACCAGCCGGTCGAACACCTCCAGCCGCACCTGCAGCCCGGGGTGCCGCTCCACCAGCCGCGACAGCGCTGGCGCCACGATGCGCCGGCCGAAGCCGAAGCTGCAGCTCACCCGCAGGAGGCCGCGCGGCTCGCGGCGGGTGACTGCCACCTCCTGCAGCAATTGGTCCACATCGTCCAGGATGCGCTGCGCCCAGTGAAAGACGCGCTCGCCCTCCTCCGTCACCACCACCCGGCGCGTGGTGCGGTGCAGCAGCTTCACCGCCAGGTCTTCCTCCAGCAGGCGAATGCGCTTGCTCACATAGGCGGGTGAGGTGCCCAGCTCGATGGCGGCCTCGCCGAAGCTGGATTTGCGCACCACCACGATGAACACGCGCAGGTCATCGCTGGAAGGAATTTTGTGCACGAAGTGTGAAGAATGAGACCACAGGCGGCGGATTGTATTTTGCGCAGCACTGCCGAACAATGCCTTCACCCGGCACCCGCCGCACCCCTTTCACTGAAGGACACCATGAGCAAAACCACCTACAAAATCGCCGTCATCCCCGGCGACGGCATCGGCAAGGAAGTCATGCCCGAAGGCCTGCGCGCCATCCACACCGCGGCCGAGCGCTTCGGCTTCGCGCTGGAATGCCGCACCATCGACTGGGCCAGCTGCGACTACTACGCCGCCCACGGAAAAATGATGCCCGACGATTGGAAGGCGCAGTTGGCCGGCGTGGACGCCATCTTCTTCGGCGCCGTCGGCTGGCCCGCCACCGTGCCCGACCACGTCTCGCTGTGGGGCTCGCTGCTCAAGTTCCGCCGCGAGTTCGACCAGTACATCAACCTGCGCCCCGTGCGCCTTTTTGAAGGCGTGCCGTGTCCGCTCGCCGGCAGAAAGCCCGGTGACATCGACTACTTCGTCGTGCGCGAGAACACCGAGGGCGAATACACGTCCATTGGCGGTGTCATGTACGAAGGCACCGACCGCGAGATCGTCATCCAGGAATCGGTCTACTCGCGCCACGGCGCCAACCGCCTCTTGAAGTTCGCCTTCGACCTGGCCCAGAGCCGCGCCAAGAAGCACGTCACGCTCGCCACCAAAAGCAACGGCATCGCCATCAGCATGCCCTGGTGGGATGCCCGCGCCGACGACATCGCCAAGGGCTACCCGGGAGTGACGCTGGACAAGCAGCACATCGACATCCTCACCGCCCGTTTCGTGCTGCAGCCCGGCCGCTTCGACGTGGTCGCCGCCACCAACCTGTTCGGCGACATCTTGAGCGACCTGGGCCCCGCCACCACCGGCACCATTGGCCTCGCGCCCTCGGCCAACCTGAACCCGGAGCGCCACTTCCCTAGCCTGTTCGAGCCCGTGCACGGCTCGGCGCCGGACATCTACGGCCAGAACATCGCCAACCCCATCGCCATGATCTGGTCGGGCGCACTGATGCTGGACTTTTTGACGCAGGGCCAGGGCGCGGGCAGGCAGGCGCACGATGCCATCGTGGCGGCGATTGAAGAGGTGATCAAGACCGGGCCCAAGACGCCGGACTTGGGGGGCACGGCCAATACCACGCAGGTGGGGGAGGCGATTGCGGAACGAATCACCAGGGCTTGATCAACGCAGGGCCGGCGCTCTGGTCACTCCGGCGGGCGCTTGCGCGGCGACCTTCAAACCCGAGCCAACGCAGCCACCATTGCACACAATTTCGGCGAGTCATTGTCAGTTTCACGAAAGCCTAAAAAAGCCCAATCCGGCGGCATTTAAAGGGAGGTACGCGAGCCCACACCAGCCCATGGTTCGCTGCCTGTGAAACTGATAAGGCTCTATGACCGAACAAAAATTGGTGTGCTTGCCCGACGGGTGCCGTAAACCTATCGAGGTTTCCGATCCGGGCGCGATGAACAGGGTGGTCCTCAAGCTCCAGCAACTCTATCGAGCATCAACGCTGGCCGGAGACAGTGCCGCTCAGTACTGGGCAGATATCGCAGTGAACTCGAAGAGCCCGCTTGGCCCCCTGGCGCATGTGCCCGGCGCCTTGGCCGTTCTGTGGACCCCAGACATTGCACCCACCACAGCCCTGACGCTTGGGACCGCGGGGTATGGCTTCGCAGCGCTGCCGAAAAATCTGATCCATTTCACCACCAGGGCCGGCGCCGCCGGCATAGCTCGCACTGGGGTCATCAACGCCAGCCCTTTCGGATTGGATGGCATCTTCGGAGCGGGGGTGTATATGGCCCGCATAGGCAGGCCCCTCAATGGATTCATCGAGAAGGTTTCGCGCATCCCCATTCACATTTCCACTCCAGCAGGCACCGTGCGAATCGTGCCCTACCTTGTCTATGTGAGGTGGGGCCTCCAAGGCGTTAAGGTCGCAAGATGAAACCCGTTCCCCCGTCGCGTGTAGTGCGCAGAGCAACCGTCCTGTTCGCCTGGATATGCTGGGGAATCGCCTACTGGCAGTCGAACTGGTGGTGGTTCGCCGGCTCATTCGTGCCATACCTCTTATCCAATAGCTTCAGCCACTTGCTGGATAGAAATCGAGATAGCTATTAATTGAGCTATAAAGCCCAATCAGTAAGGCAATTTAACGGACTTGAGCTCAAAGCATTTGTAGCCAGCCAATTAGCATCATGCGCGAGCTTAATCTCTTGGAAGCCGCGCTCAATATCGACTGCAATTTCCTCATTCGAAAATTCCGTAGCGAGATTTGCAGCACAAGCCCTAAGCATTTGCTCACCCAAATGTCCATGACAGATCCACTGCATGTCGGAGGCATTTAATGCCATTAAATCTGCACGACTCAGCTCAGCTTGCGTCTCAACCTGCAAATCGAATGCAATTCCTCTATTTTTGCCTGCAAGAGCTAAGTCAGACGTAGGTTGGTAAGCATTTCCCAACCATATTACATGTGACGCCTTCAAAAGACCTTTCTGGCAAGTAGTAATTAAATTAAGTCTTTTTGCCGCAAGTGAGAAAGCAACAGAGATTCTGAGCATGGATTCGAAGCGCTGAAGGAGCTCGACAAAAAACTGCGCCTGAAGGTTAGAGCCATAATGCATCTTTAGAAAACTACAAGCCGCCGATGCAGTAAACCAGTAGTTTTCAATAGAATGCCCATGTGTCATATGTCCCCAACTAGGCGTAGCAATTGGTGGGTGTGGATTTTGCAATGTCACAAGATTTACACCATCCCATTCCCTATCAACAAGACACTTGAGATTTGAGGTTAAATTTGAAAAATGCACCCCGGTGTTTATTACACGAGTTCTATTGCCCAAGCCAGAAAAGCTTCGCTCACGAGAAATTAGCGACACCTCATCGATAACACATTGGCGTTCCTTTCCAGAGATAACTTCTTTTTCCAAAAGAATGCGCGATATTACGCGCTTATCAACACTTCCCTCTACGACTATCGTTTTCCTCTTCCGGAGCATCAAAACAAGTTCGTACGATTTTAGATCGTAAGTACTCATAGCGAGTCGTCCAACAAAGAATCGGAAACGACCTCTTGATTATTATTTCGACGGTAGGGTATAGGATTAAAAACCTGCACAGCATCGATATGGTCTGCCCCAACTTCTGGAGAATGAGTGCAAGCAATAATCTGACGCCCGCCCGCTTGAGCCATCAATTCCGCCAAAACGATCCGCTGCCAATCAATATGCAAAGATAATTCTGGCTCGTCTATGAGAAATGATCCGGACATTGCGCTGAGTCTGCTCGCAGAGAATAGCATTGTGAGAACTTGCCTTTCCCCCGATGACAACGATGTCAGTGGATATTGTTGATAATTTTCAGACTCAACATATGTAGAACGTGAACGTGGCGCATATCTTCTCCCTTCTGCAATATGGAGAGTTTTGTTATCTAAAAATTTGTTGACTGCCGTTTCAAATTTCTTTATTTTTTCGAACGAACTTCTCCGTTCTCGCCCACGCTGCTCAAGCATATCGGCATAGAGTCTCAGAACGCGCCTTTCCGCAGCGCCCGCTCTTGCGGCCTCCGCAGCGACTGAATCAACGGCTTGGGCAAGTTGATGAATAATCTGCGGACCATGAGGCTCATAAGGCTCTGGATTCGATTCTTCTTCTACAACAGCCGTTCTTATTCGCTGCAACAGCGTTTCTACTTCTTGCTCAGATGGCAAATCTTGACCAGATAAAAGGGCTCTCATCGTGCCCAAGAAAAAATCCGAAAACATCCTACGTTCAAAAGCAGCTGTTTCAAGTTCGGCATCTCGAAACTCCGTTTCCAACTTGTCAGTTACCTCGCCAATAGAAGGGTACCGAATAATTGGCGAAAACCCCCCAAACCATTGCCGACACTGTAAAGTTTTTTGAGCAGTCAGAGATGGCCCTTCAGTCCGGGATGGATATCGGACCGGCAATACTCCATCCTCCCTCATTACTCGAGCTTCAGCAATGCGTATTTTGTCAAACTCTTGTTGCTGGGACGGTGTTAAGGCGCCCAAAAAACTGTCATTTCTTACACGCTCCAAAATAGAACGAAAAGCAGGAAGATAATTTGGCCTATTTCCCAAAACAGATCTTAAAATACGTCTATGCAGATTACTATTTTCACTACCATCTTCGCGCCACTGCAACTCGTTTCCATCCAATGACACCAAAATACCAGACTCGTCTTTTTCAGGTCTGATTTTTATCACCGATCCATTTGACACACTGATATCAATGAGTTCAAAGCGAAGATACTTAAAGCGATCAAAATCCAACTCAAGAGTGTTAGCAATTAAATGCAAAAGAGTTGTTTTTCCACGGCCATTTTGCCCGTATAAGACATTAAGTCCCGACTTCAATTGAATATCAACATTAAACTGGCCATGCATCCCGTCAACTTGGATTCTTGTGATATATGGAGATTGCATGATTTTGCCGATTTAATAATAAAATAATATTGAATACACAGGAGATTTGCACCTTATCTTAAATTTCCACAATTTGCAACAATGATGTTACTTATATCCTGATATGCCTTCGGCTACTATCAACAAGCTGTAAACGGCAGAATGAAGTGGCAATCGTCACGCCAAATTTTCAGCTTGTATAAATTGCCTCGGCAGTCTAGGCATTTATCCCCACGTCCCTCAAACACCCCACCAACGCCTGCGTCACCGGCGTCCCCTCCACCCCCCGCATCCGGATCAACCCCACCGGCGGCAATTCGATCTCCACCGGTACCTTCACTACCGCCAGCATCCCCTGCTCCGCAAAATGCCGGGCCACCGTGCGCGCCATGAACGCCACGGCGCCGCGCTGGTGCAGGAAGGTGATCTGCGACAGGAACGATGCCGACTCCACGATGTCGGCTGGCGGGTGCAGGTCGTGCGCGAAGAATTGCTGCTCCAGCTTCACGCGCAGCGAGGCCCATGGGGGCGGCAGCACGCAGGGCTGGGTGGCGATGTCGGCCCAGCGGGGTTTGCGCTTGGTCGCCAGCGGGTGGCCCGGGCGCACGACGGCGACCATGGGGTCGTCGTAGAGGGCTTCGGTTTCCAGGTCGGGCGAGGCGTAGCCCGGCTCCAGGCGGCCGACGAACAGGTCCAGCTCGCCCAGGCGCAGCTTCGGCAACAGGCGCGTCAAGTCGCCCTCTTCGATCAGCACGGTGGTGTGGCTCGACCGGGCCTTCAGCTTCTCGACTGCCTGCGCGAGCAGCACGGGCGTGGCGGCGACCATGGCGCCGACGCTGGTGCGGCCGCGCGCGCCGCTGGCTTCGGCGGCGATTTCGTCGCGCGTGCGGTCGTAGCCGGCCAGCACCGAGCGCGCGAAGCGCACCACGCTGGCACCCGCTGCCGTGGGCTCGGTGCCGCGGGTGGAGCGATCGAACAGCGGCAGGCCGAACATGCGCTCGATCTCGGCCAGGGTCTTGGAGACGGCGGGCTGCGTGACGGACAAAAAATCCGCCGCGCGGCCGACGTGGCGAAACTGGTCCAGCGCGACGAGCATCTGCAGGTGCCGCAGCTTGAGGTTGGAGCGTAAAACGCGGTCGATCTGGCTCATGGGATGTGGGCTTGGCGTGGGTTTGGAGTGCGTGTGTGTGAATTGGAAGCAGTGGCTCGATCAGCGGTGCAACACGAACTGCCCCGTGAACTGCACCGCGTCGTCTTCGCTGTCCTCCGCGCGGACGCGCGTGTGCAGCGCCAGCCGCGCGCGGCCGCGGCGCTGGTAGGTGGTGAGGAAGGTGCGCCACAACGCCGGGTCGGGCGCTTCGCAGATCGCCACCGCCGCGCCGCGCACGGGCAGCGGGTAGCGGATGTGGCTTTCCTGGATGACGATGTGCCCGCCGCCGATGCCCTCTTCCCGCAGCCGAAGATGCAGCCAGCCCCAGCCGGCCAGCACGGCGCCGCAATACAGGCTGCCGCCGAACATCGTGCTCTTGTGGTTCACGTTGGGCTCCAGGGGCAGGTGCAGGCGCAGCGCGTGGCCCTGCCAGCGCAGCACGGTCAGGCCCATGTCGCGGGTGAGCGGAATGTCGTGGTGCAGCACCTGCTGCAGGGCGTGGGTCGGATCGGTCATGAAGGCTTCGTCTCGTTCGTGATGCGGGGAGGTGAAAGCGGCTTTTGGCTTCATAACCTAGAGGCTATGAAGCCAGTCCGCGAATTCATTGGAAAGCAATGATTGTCTGCCCAAGAATCCGGTCTGTGCCGATCCGATAAAAACAGACAGGAGACAACGATGAACCCATCTTCCCGCCCCATGCAGCGGCGCCAGTTCGTGCTGGGGGCTGCCAGTGCGGCCGCCCTGGCCGCCACATCCACATTCACCTCCGCCGCGCGGGCCAACGGCTACCCCGACCGCCCCATCACCTTCATCTGCCCCTGGCCGGCGGGCGGCACGGCCGACCAGTCGATGCGCACGCTGTGCACGGTGGCCGGCCGCGTGCTGGGCCAGGCCGTGGCGGTGGAAAACCGCGCCGGTGCCTCGGGAATGATCGGCTCGAAGGCGCTGGCCTCGGCCAAGCCGGACGGCTACACGATCGGGCAGATTCCGATTTCGGTGGCGCGGTTTTCTCAGCTGGGCACGCTGCAGGCCGACCCGCGCAAGGACTTCACCTACCTGGCGCGCACCTCGGGGCAGACCTTCGGCATCGCGGTGCCGGCCGATTCGCGCTTCAAGACGCTGCAGGATTTCGTGCAACACGCCAAGGCCAACCCGGGCCTGGTGACGTATGCGCATGCGGGGGTCGGCGGCGCCACGCACGTGGGCATGGAAGAGTTCGCCGGCGTGGCGGGCATTCGCCTCAACCATGTGCCGTTCAAGGGCGGGGCCGAGGCGCTGCAGGGCGTGCTGGGCGGGCATGTGGATGCGCTGGCCGATTCCAGTTCTTGGGCGCCGCATGTCGAAGCCGGCAAGCTGCGCCTGCTGGCCACCTGGGGCGAGCAGCGCACCGCGCGCTTCAAGGACACGCCCACGCTGCGCGAGCTGGGCTACGACGTGGTGGTCGATGCGCCCAACGGCATCGGCGCGCCCAAGGGGCTGGACCCGGCGGTGGCGGCCAAGCTGCGCGACGCCTTCCGCCAGGCCGTGGCAAGCCCCGAGTTCAAGGCCGTGGCCGACCGGCTCGATGCGCCGCTGCTGTACCTGGACGGCCCCGACTACGAAAAATACGTGAACACGGTGTATGCCAAGGAGACCGTGCTGATCGACAAGCTCAAGCTGCGCGAGCTGATGAAGAGTTGATGAAAAGTTGATGCAACGCTGCCAAGCCGCCTGCAAGCGCCGAGCCCCGCAGCGCTGACGACAACCGCGCGCCCCACCCGAAAGCCCCACCGATGAACGCCATTGCGCCACCCCAGAGCCTTGCCGACAGCCCCCTGCTGCACCTGCACCCGAACGACAACGTGCTGGTCGCCAAGTCGGCGCTGGCGATCGGGCAGTCGATTCCCGAGCTGGGTGTGCGCACGCGCGCCCAGGTGCCGGCGGGCCACAAGATCGCCGCGCGGCGCATCGCGCAGGGCGAGGCGGTGAAGAAGTACGACACGGTCATCGGCGTGGCCACGCGCGACCTGGAGCCGGGCGACTACGTGCACAGCCACAACATCGAGCTGGTCGATTACTACCGCGACCCGGCCTTCGGCGCGGATGTGCAGCCGGTCGATTACGTGCCCGAGGCCGAGCAAGCGACGTTCGAAGGCTTCGTGCGCGAAGACGGCAGCGTGGGCACGCGCAATTTCATCGGCATCCTGTCGTCGGTGAACTGCTCGGCCACGGTCATCAAGCAGATCGCCGCGCACTTCACGCCGGAGCGGATGAAGGCCTTCCCGCACATCGACGGCGTGGTGGCTTTTGCGCAGAGCAGCGGTTGCGGCATGTCGTCGCCCAGCGAGCATTTCGACGTGCTGCGCCGCACGATTGCGGGCTATGCGCGCCACCCCAACCTGGCGGGCGTGCTGATCGTGGGGCTGGGCTGCGAGCGCAACCAGGTCGATGGGCTGGTGGATTCGCAAGGGCTGCAGCGCGGGCGGCTGATGCGCACGCTGGTGATGCAGGACGTGGGCGGCACGCGCGCCACCATCGCCGCCGGGGTCGAGGCGATTGAGGCGATGCTGCCCGCGGCCAATGCCGCACGGCGCAGCACGGTGAGCGCCAGCCATTTGAAGATCGGGCTGGAATGCGGCGGCTCGGACGGGTTTTCGGGCATTACCGCCAACCCGGCGCTGGGCGCGGCGATGGACGTGCTGGTGCGCCACGGCGGCACGGCCATCCTGTCGGAGACGCCGGAGATCCACGGCGTGGAGTTCATGCTCACGCGCCGGGCGATCACGCCCGAGGTGGGGCAGAAACTGCTGGACCGCCTCGCCTGGTGGGAGCGCTACGCGGCCGGGCAGAACGCGCAGTTCAACGGCGTGGTGGGCCACGGCAACCAGGCGGGCGGCCTGGCGAACATCTTTGAAAAATCGCTCGGCTCGGCGATGAAGGGCGGCACCACGCCGCTGCGCGCGGTGTACGAATACGCCGAGCGCATCGACGAGCGGGGCTTCGTCTTCATGGACTCGCCGGGCTACGACCCGGTGGCCGCCACGGGGCAGATCGCCAGCGGCGCGCAGCTGATCTGCTTCACGACCGGGCGCGGCTCGATGTTCGGCAGCAAGCCGGCGCCGACGATCAAGCTGGCGAGCAACACGGCCATGTACCAGCGGCTGGAGGAAGACATGGACATCAACTGCGGGGTGATCCTGGACGGCGAACTGACCGTGCCCGAGATGGGCCAGCGCATCTTCGAGCAGATCCTGCGGCACGCCAGCGGCGGCGCGACCAAGAGCGAACTGCTGGGCCTGGGCGACCATGAATTCGTGCCGTGGCACCTGGGCATCGTGAGCTGATCTTCTCGCCGCCTGCGCAATCACTACTAAATTGATAGCGCACCTCCCTAGTGCTGATTGCGCCAGAGTCCGATTTCATTCAAACCCTCGTTTTATGGCCTTTTTCCCATGCCCCTGACCCTCACCCGCCCCGAC
>NZ_FMZC01000028.1 GCF_900102625.1 Paracidovorax valerianellae | reverse complement strand
CTGACCGCCGACCTCTCTGCTGCTGAGAACGGAATTGTTCAGGACGGACTAGATATCGCACAGATCGCTACCAAGGAAGTCCAGCGCAAAATCGCCATCTGAATCATTTCTGACGTCTTGAACCTTTCAGTCAAGGAAGAGTTTCAGGAATCGATACCACATCGTTCGTTCATCGTTTGCAGGAGAAAGCCGCTTTGGCCAGCATCAAGGACGTCGCGAAGCACGCGGGCGTCTCCACCACCACCGTTTCGCGCGTTCTGTCGAACCCCGGCGCCGTGCGAGCGCCCTTGCGCGAGCGCGTCGAGCAGGCCATTGCCGCGCTCGCCTACCGGCCCAACCTGGCCGCGCGCCGGCTGCGTCAGCAGCGCGCCTCTCTGGTCGGGCTGATCGTCTCGGACATCCGCAGTCCCTTCTTCACCGACGTGGGCCGCGCGGTGGAAGACGTGGCCTATCGCCACGGACTGCGGCTCATCCTGTGCAACACCGATGAAGACCCGGCCAAGGAACAGTCGTACCTGGAACTGATGGCCGACGAACAGGCCAGCGGCGTGATCCTCTCGCCCACCATGGAAGGCCTCAAGCGCCTGCGGCCCGCAGACTGGCCCTTCCCCACGGTGCTCGTGGACCGGGCCCTCGATACGACCCGCGCCGACTGCGTGGTGCTGGACAACCGCGCCGCCGCCCGCCGCGCCACCGAACACCTGCTGGACGCAGGCTACCGCCGCATCGCCGTGCTCGCCGGTACGCACAGCACCACCGGCCAGGAACGCCAGGCCGGCTACGCCGATGCGCTGCGCGAGCGCGGGCTGGACCCGGCACCGCACTGGGTCGCCCCGACCCGCGAGGCCGGAATGGCCGCCGCCAGCGCGCTGCTGGCGGGCGCGACCCCACCCGACGCCCTGCTGGCCACCAACGGCCTGCTGCTGCTGGGCGCGCTGCACGCGATCCAGTCGGCAGGTTTGTCCATGCCCAATGACATCGGCCTGGCAGGTTTCGACAACAACGACTGGACCGCCCTGCCCGCACTGGACGTGACGGTGATCGCGCAGCCCACGTACGACATCGGCCGCACCGCGGCCGAGCTGCTGCTGCAGCGCCTGGCAGAGCCCGAACGGACGGTGCGGCGCGTGGTGCTGGAGGGAATGCTGGTGGCGCGGGGATCGACGCGGCGGGCGTGACCAGGGCGGCGCAAACGGTTTGCACCCGCCGCCGATGCTGATAAGCAGGCGCTTTGCGGCGCCACCCGAGATCCAGCCTCAGCGCCCCTTGCCGCCGCGCCCTATGCCCGATATCGCGTAGGTTCCCGCCGCTTTGACCCGCACACGAATGGCATGGGTCCTGTCCACCGTGTCGTGCTCGTACTGCGCCTGGATCGCGATCTCGATTCCGTTGCCGGCCTTCTTGCAACGCATGCTCTGGATGGTGTACTGGCTGTGGTCGTCATTCAACTCGGGAAACGCCAGGGTCCGGACGACTTCCGGCTTGCGGCCCTGCGTGGGGTAGGTGAGCCACTGCACATAGATTTCGCTGCCCCCGCCCTCATTCACATCGACGACGACCACGCGGTAATAACCCGTCTGCTCACCACGGGTCCAGGCGCCACAGGTTTCGACCTTCTGCACGTAGACAGGAATTGACTCCACCTGGGCTTTGAGCAACGAATCGCTGGCGTTGGCGCAAAGGGGCAGTGCCAGCAAAGCAACCAGAATGAAGCGGTTCAGCATTTCGCGTTATTCACTTAGTTTCACTTGATATTTCAATCAGGCATCCACATGATTAATGGATCGCGCCGGCGCTAACCCGCAGAAAAACGAGAAGGCAAAAGCCAAAAAACTCCGCATCCAGCTGCCAATAAAACCACCAACGTCCAATCCAATTTAGGGCGTTGATGAGTCCAACAACCCGCCCCCCAAAACAGCAGACAGCCGAACAGAGGAAATACCAAAGAAGGCAGAGTGAACGCACCAAAGAAAAAATTACCGGCCACCCAGAAACTCCAATGGATTTTCAAGACCCACGCTACCGCACAAAAGTAAAATAGAAAAGCCAAAAAATAACAGCCCACTCCAAAACGAAAGCGCGACATCATCTCAATCCATTGCGATAAAGATGATCAACCAAATCATCCCTTCGTTTTTTGCCTTCTTCGGAGACCTGAGCATAATAAAAATGCCCTGACGATTCCACCATTTGTTTTCCAAGTTGGGGAGTGGAAGTCAGCAAATCCATTCTTGACATTCCAGCACTCAACGGATCCCCCTGCTTGGTCAAATCTATGACGATCAATTTCCTGATCGCAGGCGCACTTCGCAGTTGCTGCAAAAAACCTCCGCTGATGGGCGACCCTATCAGTACCAAATGATCGATTACCGTGCCACCATGCGCATAATTGATCGCCACTTGTGCTGCCACTAATGATCCGTAGGAATAGCCAATCAAATTGAATTGAGAGCCACGTGAGGGAAATCGATCCAGCAGTACTTGAATAGGGGCTTTGCCCGCCCGAAAAACCTCAACGCCAACGGCGGCATCCATCAAAGTGCCTCCAGACCATTTCCGTGGGTTGGCCCTTATTAAAGCAATTCCTTTTCGGGCAAAAGCCCTCGTCATGTCGTCGATGTACGCCCCATCCATCCCAGCGCCACCCATGAATATAGTGCCCCTCACTTTTTCACCCGGTGCGAAAGTTTGAGTGAGAAAGCTTTGTGCCTTTGCCTCCACAGACCGCTCACTTTGAAAGCCGTGGTCCCACAAGTTCGCAGATTCATCATGCCTGGTAAACACTTCTACCGGCCCAGGCGGAAGCCCCGAACCCACAAAATCCCTCTTGTTATAAATGTCGCGATTCTTATAAGTTTCGCTCTTTATATGACTATCTGAACCCAGCGGGCCCGGCACAATATACCAAGTCAATATTTCCCCTTTTTATTATTGATTCATAAAAATCATTCAGGCAGAGAAATGATTTCCAACTTGAAAATCAAATCAGTTACCTTTATCAGATAAAGGAGCATGCGAGCATTAACACCCCTTGTGCGGCTTCACCTTGCTTGCCGCCAGCTTCGCCCGCTCGCGCGCCACCTCGACATCCGCATCGAAGGCCAGGGCCACGCCCATGCGCCGCTTCACGAAGCTCTCGGGCTTGCCGAACAGGCGCAGGTCGGTGTTCGGCACACGCAGCGCCTCGTCCACACCATCGAAGGCGATGCCTTGCGCCTCAACGCCGCCGTAGATGACGGCGCTGGCGCCCGGGCTGCGCAGCGCGGTGTTGACGGGCAGGCCCAGGATGGCGCGGGCGTGCAGCTCGAATTCGCTCTGCACCTGCGTCGTCAGCGTGACCAGGCCGGTGTCGTGCGGGCGCGGGCTGACCTCGCTGAACCACACGGCGTCGCCCTTCACGAACAGCTCCACCCCGAACAGGCCCTGGCCACCGAGGTCGTCGGTGACGGCCTTGGCGATGGCGCGGGCGCGTTCCAGCGCGGCGGGGTGCATGGGCTGGGGCTGCCAGCTTTCCACGTAGTCGCCGCTGACCTGGATGTGGCCGATGGGCTCGCAGAAGTGCGTCTCGGGCTGGCCGTTTTCGCCGAGCGCGCGCACGGTCAGCAAGGTGATTTCGTAGTCGAAATCGATGAAGCCTTCGACGATGACGCGGCCATGGCTCACGCGGCCGCCGGCCATGGCGTAGTCCCAGGCCTTTTGCACGTCGGCCGGGCCGTCGATCTTGCTTTGGCCTTTGCCGGAGCTGCTCATCACGGGCTTGACGATGCAGGGATAGCCCACGCCTTTCTTGCCGCCAGCGCCGTCGATCGCGGCCTGCAGTTCGGCCAGCGAATCGCAGAATTGGTACGGGCTGGTGGGCAGGCCGAGGGTTTCGGCAGCCAGGCGGCGGATGCCTTCGCGGTCCATGGTGAGGCGTGCGGCGCGTGCAGTGGGGATCACGCGCACGGTGCCGGCCGCCTCCAGCTCTTCCAGCATGGGGGTAGCGATGGCTTCGATCTCGGGCACAACCAGGTGGGGCCGCTCCGCTTCGATCAGCGCCTTGAGCTGCGCCGGATCGCTCATGGTGATGGTGCGCGCATGGTGAGCGACCTGCTGGCCGGGGGCGTTCTCGTAGCGGTCCACCGCGATGGTTTCCACGCCCAGCCGCTGCAGGGCGATGAGGACTTCCTTGCCCAGCTCGCCCGAGCCGAGCAGCATGACTTTGGTGGCCGAGGGCGAGAGAGGGGTGCCGAGAGTGGTCATAGCAGTGAGAGAAAGATGAAAGAGAAACGGGAGGGCGGGCAACGCGCTGGGCGCCTTTCGCCGAGCACGCCGGGCTGTGCCGAGCGCGAACAATAATAGACGCCCATGGCGCACCCCCCTCTTTTCCAGATCGATCACCTGCGCAAGCGCTACGGCGATGCCACGGTGGTCGACGATGTCTCTTTCTCCATCGCGCCGGGCGAATGCCTGGGCGTCATCGGCCCGAACGGCGCGGGCAAGACCACCACCATCCGCATGTGCCTGGGCCTGACCGCGCCCGACGGCGGCAGCGTGCAGTTCCACCCGGCCACGGGCGGCGCGCCGCTGTCGATGCCGCAGGACGCGCTGGCCATCAAGGCGCAGCTGGGCGTGGTGACGCAGTTCGACACGCTGGACCCGGACTTCACCTGCGCGGAGAACCTGCACATCTTCGGCCGCTATTTCGGGCTGAAGGGCCCGGTGATGCAGGAGCGCGTGCCTCGCCTGCTGGAGTTCGCCGCGCTCACACACAAGGCCGGGGCCAAGCCCGGGGAGCTGTCGGGCGGGATGAAGCGGCGCCTGTCGCTGGCGCGCGCCCTGGTGAACGACCCGCGCCTGCTGCTGCTGGACGAACCCACCACGGGCCTGGACCCGCAGGCCCGCCATCTGATGTGGGAACGGCTGCAACTGCTGGTGCAGCAGGGCAAGTCGATCCTGCTGACCACACACTTCATGGACGAGGCCGAGCGCCTGTGCTCGCGCCTGCTGGTGCTGGACCACGGCCGCAAGATCGCCGAAGGCCGTCCGCGCGAACTGATCGCCGAGCACCTGGAGCCCGACGTGGTGGAACTGTTCGGCGTGGGCGCCGTGGCGCTGGCCGAGGACGCCGCGCTGCGCCCGCTGGCCGCGCGGATCGAAGTGAGCGGCGAGACGGTGTTCTTCTACACGGAGGACGCCCGGCCCCTGCTGAGCGCCCTGAGCGCGCACCCGCACCTGCGCACGCTGCACCGGCCCGCCAATCTGGAAGACCTGTTCCTGAAGCTCACCGGCCGGCAGATCCGCGAAGACGGTTGAGGCGGCTGAAGGGCTGAAGGGCTGAAGGGCTGAAGGGCTCAGCCGGCACCCTTGCGAAAGAAATTTCGCGCGATTTCAAAAATATTTCGCGCGGACTGCATCCAAACGGCGTTCCCGTGGGTAGTACCTACAGCAGCGGACATTGCTGCTGTTCTTTCAACCCAATCGACGACAAGGGAAACGCCATGACCATCCAGCCAACGCTCTCTCGCCTCATCCCCCTGACCGGTGCCATCGCCGCCGCGGCCCTGCTCACGGCCTGCGGCTCCATGATGTCGCCCGGCATGAAGTTCTCGCAGGACAGCCTGCCCGAGGCCGTCAAGGTGCCCGCCGGCAACAAGGTCGCCATGGAAACCGTGGGCATGGGCGACATCACGTACGAATGTCGCGACAAGGCCAACATGCCCGGCCAGACCGAATGGGTGTTCGTGGGACCGAAGGCCGTGCTGAACGACCGCAGCGGCAAGCAAGTGGGCACGTATTACGGCCCGCCCGCCACGTGGGAATCGCAGGACGGCTCCAAGATCACCGCCACGCAGCTGGCAGTCGCTCCGGCCGGCACGGGCAACCTGCCCTACCAGTTGGTGAAGGCCAACCCCGCCACGGGCATGGGCGCCATGTCGGGCGTGACGTTCATCCAGCGCGTGGCGCTCAAGGGCGGCGTCGCTCCTGCTGCGGCCTGCACCACCGCCAACAAGGGCGACCGCCAGACCGTGAAGTACCAGGCCGACTACATCTTCTGGAAGGCAGCGTAAAGCCCCGGGGCGGGCCGCTGCGCAACGATGCATCGGGAGCACCGCCATGTCGGCTACCATGCGGCCCACGTTCCGGGCGGTCCATCGCCAGTGCCCGGCGTTCGACCGCTGGAGCCCCCGCCCCTTGCCATCCACGCCTGCCCCTGACGACGACTTCGATTACGAAGCCACGCTGGCCCGCTGCGCAGCGGGCGACCGGCAGGCCATGCGCCGCCTTTATGAGCACGAGGGGCCGCGCCTGCTGGGCGTGGCCTGGCGCATCGTCCGGCAACGGGCGCTGGCCGAAGACATCGTGCACGACGCCTGCGTGAACATCTGGACCCGCGCGGCCAGTTTCGATGCCGGCCGGGGCAGTGCCCGCGGCTGGATCTACAGCGTGGTGCGCAACCTGTCCCTGAACGCCGTGCGCGACGCGGGCCGCCACGTCGATGTGGACGACGACACCGTGCAGGCTCTGGAAGCCGATCTGTCGCTGCAGGCCCACCGCGAAGTGGCCGAAGCCTTCGAACTCAACGCCAGCCTGGGCCGCCTTCAGCACTGCCTGGAAGGCCTGGACCCTGCCCGGCGCAACTGCGTGCTACACGCCTATGTGGATGGCTGCTCGCACGGTGAAATCGCCGAGCGCCTGGGCGCGCCGCTGGGCACCGTGAAGGCGTGGATTAGGCGAAGCCTGACCTCGCTGCGGGAGTGCATGGCATGACCGCCGCACCCACACCCGGCACCGGCCTGCCCGGCAATCCCGAAGACCTGCATTGGCTCGCGGGTGAGTACGTGCTGGGCACGCTGCCCGCCGCCGCCCGCCGGCAGGTGGAGCAGCGCCTTGCCGCCGAACCCGCACTGCAGCGTGCCGTGGCCGAATGGGAAGCGCGCCTGCTGCCGCTGACCGGGCTGGCCGAGCCGATCGCGCCGCCGGAACAACTCTGGGCACGCATCGATGCGTCGCTGCAGGCGGCCGACGGACACCGTGCACAGGACTGGGCCCAGCGCACGGCACCCGCCACGCCACGGCCCGCGATGGCCGCCCCGCTGCGCAACTGGTGGAACCACCTGGGCCTGTGGCGCGGGCTCGCGGGCTCGGGCTTCGCCATGGCGGCGGTGCTGGCAGCGGTGCTGGTCACGCGCGTGGCGCCGCAGGCTGCAGCGCCCCAGTTCATGGTGGTGCTGGTGGCGCCGCAGGACAAGGCGCCGGGCTGGGTCGTGCAGGCCAGCTCGCCCCAGTCGATCCAGCTCATTCCGCTGGGCGTGGCCGAAGTGCCCGCCGACCGGGCGCTGGAGTTCTGGACCAAGGCGGACAGCTGGAGCGGCCCGGTCTCGCTCGGGCTGGTCAAACCCGGCCAGCCGTTGCGGCTCGCGCTGGAAAGGCTGCCGCCGCTGCAACCCAACCAGTTGTTCGAGCTCACGCTGGAGCCACCGAGCGGCTCGCCCGTCGGCAAGCCGACCGGGCCGATCCAGTACATCGGCCGGGCGGTCAAGGTGCTGTGACGCAACCTGGCGCAGCACAATAGGGGCATGCAAGCCGCCCCGACCTCCAAGCCCGATCCATCGCCCGCCACGGCCAGCCCATCCATCTGGCGCGCGCCGCAGCTGTCCGCCCGCTGGTGGCCCGTGTTCCTTCGCAACCTGCTGATCTGGCGCAAGCTGGCCATTCCCAGCCTGGTGGGCAACATCGCCGAGCCGCTGATGTGGCTGGTCGCCTTCGGTTACGGCATGGGCGCGCTGGTGGGCCAGGTGAACGTGGGCTCGGCAGGCGGAGGCACCACGCAGGTGCCCTACATCCTCTTTCTGGCCAGCGGCTCGATCTGCATGAGCGCCATGAACGCGGCGAGCTTCGAGGCGCTGTATTCGGCCTTCTCGCGCATGCACGTGCAAAAAACGTGGGACGGCATCATGAATGCGCCCGTCAGTCTGGACAACGTCGTGCTGGCCGAAATGCTGTGGGCCGCGTTCAAGGCCGTGTTCACCGTCACCGCCATCCTGGGCGTGATGCTGGCGCTGGGCATCAGCCACTCGCCCAAGCTGCTCGTGGCCTGGCCCGTGCTGCTCTTCGTGGGGGTGATGTTCTCCAGCATCGCGCTGATCTTCAACGCCCTGGCCAAGGGCTACGACTTCTTCACCTACTACTTCACGCTGGTGCTCACGCCGATGATGTTCCTGTCGGGCGTGTTCTTTCCGCGCGAGCAGTTGCCCACCGTGGTGCGCCACATCTCCGACTGGCTGCCGCTCGCCAACGCGGTGGAACTGGTGCGCCCGCTGTTCATGGACCAATGGCCCGCGCACCCGCTGCGCCACGGGCTGGTGCTGGTGGTGACCACCGTGCTGGCGTTCTGGACGGCGCTGGCCCTCACGCGCCGTCGGTTCCGGGCCTGAAGGGCCCGATGGGCTGAATGGCCCTGGCTGTGGCCTGGCAGTGCATCCGGGCTGTTAGAGCGGCTCACGGCGGAACGCCACGCGCATCGCCTCTTCTCAGATTCCTTTCATTTTCTTCACTCGCAAAAAAGGCTCTTCTTATGACGATCAAGACTGTCGGCATCATCGGCGCGGGCACCATGGGCAACGGCATCGCGCAGGCTTGCGCGGTGTCGGGCATCGACGTGGTGATGGTGGATATTTCCGACGCGGCCGTGCAAAAAGGCGTTGCCACCGTGGCCGGCAGCCTGGACCGGCTCATCAAGAAAGAAAAGATCACCGCCGCCGACAAGGACGCCGCGCTGGCACGCATCAAGACATCGACGAACTACGAGGACCTGAAGGCCGCGCAGATCGTGATCGAGGCCGCCACCGAGAACCACGAACTCAAGGTGAAGATCCTCAAGCAGGTCGATGCGATGGTGGCGCCGGAGGTCATCATCGCCTCCAACACCTCGTCGATCTCGATCACGCAACTGGCGGCCGCCACATCGCGGCCCGACCGCTTCATCGGCATGCACTTCTTCAACCCGGTGCCGATGATGGCGCTGGTGGAAATCATCCGGGCCCTGCAGACCAGCGACGCCACGCACGATGCGGTGAAGGCGCTGTCGGAAACGCTGGGCAAGAGCCCCATCACCGTGAAGAACGCGCCCGGCTTCGTGGTCAACCGCATTCTGGTGCCGATGATCAACGAAGCCTTCTTCGTGCTGGCCGAGGGCCTGGCCACGCCCGAGGACATCGACGCCGGCATGAAGCTCGGCTGCAACCAGCCCATCGGCCCGCTGGCCCTGGCCGACATGATCGGCCTGGACGTGTGCCTGGCGGTGATGAATGTGTACCTGACCGAGTTCGGCGACAGCAAGTACCGCCCATGCCCGCTGCTCAAGGAAATGGTGGCCGCCGGCCGCCTCGGCCGCAAGACCGGCCAGGGCGTCTACACGTACTGACGCGGCAGCCCGCAATAGCCCGTGGTACACGGCTGCGGACGGCAGCCCGTGCCAGCAGCCGAAATGCTATTAATTCAATAGCAATACACCGCCGTATTTATTGCGCTGGAGGCATATTTTTGCCTCATCCCTCCAAACCATCCAGCAGGGGCGCGCAGGCTGTTCGGGGATCGCGCGGTTACACCCATCCGTGCAATCGCGCCGGCTCCCCCGGCGGTGCCCCACCCATGCACATGGACATACACAATTAAATTGCACACAATTTAATTGACCGCCACAATCCAGCCCATGCCACGCCGCACCGCCCTCGCCACCCCGGACTCCACGCCCAGCCCTGCCGTGCTGCAGCTGGACAACCAGGTCTGCTTCGCGCTCTATTCCGCGTCGCTGGCGATGACCAAGCTCTACAAGCCGCTGCTGGACGCCATCGGTCTGACCTATCCGCAATACGTGGTGATGCTGGCGCTCTGGGAGCGCGACGGCGTCACCGTCTCCGAACTGGGCGAACGCCTGTTCCTCGATTCCGGCACGCTCACTCCGCTGCTCAAGCGCCTGGAAGCGTCAGGCCTCGTGGCCCGGCTGCGCGATGCGCAGGACGAGCGCCGTGTTCGCACAACCGTTACCCCCGCCGGCCGCGCCCTGCGCGACCGGGCCGAAGCCATTCCCGCCTGCGTGCTGCAAAGCAGCCAGTGCACGCTGCCCGAACTCACCGCGCTGACCCGGCAGCTGCAGCAGCTGCGCGACCGGATCGGGCCGGGCTAGGAAAGCCATCTCACGCCTGCCGTTTTCTGTTGTCGTTTCTGTTCTCGTTTTCGTTTCGTTGTCCCCAACCGCCCGCGCCGCGGGCATTCACTGCAAAGGAATCACCATGCCATCGCTCGACCAAGTCCTCTACACCGCCCGCGCCCACACCACCGGCGGCCGCGACGGCGCCTCGCGCACCGATGACGGACGCCTGGACGTGAAGCTGTCCTCCCCCGGCACCAGCGGCACGGGCACCAACCCCGAGCAGCTCTTCGCCGCCGGCTATTCGGCCTGCTTCATCGGCGCGCTGAAGGCCGTCGGTGGCCAGCTGAAGATCGCCGTGCCGCAAGACGTGGCCGTGGACGCCGAAGTCGACCTGGGCAAGATCCCCAACGCCTACGGCATCGCCGCCCGCCTGACGGTGAGCCTGCCCGGCCTGGACCGTGCCCAGGCGCAGCAACTGGTGGACGCCGCCCACCAGGTGTGCCCCTACTCCAACGCCACGCGCGGCAACATCGACGTGACGATCACGCTGGCCTGATCGGCATCGGCCTGAAAAAAAGCCCCCCGGCCGCGATCCGACGCGGCCGGGGGGCTTTTTGCGTGGTGCCCGGCACGCCTCCATGGCCTGATTGGCAGTGATGCCGAGGTTTTATCTGCCTCGATTGCTACCAAAAATATAGCAAATCACTCCGTCGAAGCGGGCGCCAGCGGGGCACCGCAGCGACACCCGGCGGCGATGCACGGCGATACCCGCGCGATTGCATCTTTTTTGCGCTTCCCGCGCACTCACCCCCGCCAATGGCACCCATTCGGGGCCATCATCGTAGGCGGCCCGCCCTCGCCGGCCGATGCCTTCCCGGCCCATTGACCCCGCCTCGTGCCCCCCGCCGCGCCCGCCATGAAGATCGCCCTGCTCGCCGACATCCACGCCAACCGCCATGCCCTCGATGCCTGCCTGGCGCATGCCCGCGCCCAGGGCGCCGAGCAGTTCGCGTTGCTGGGCGACCTGGTGGGCTACGGTGGCGACCCCGTGGCCGTGGTCGAGCAGGCGATGGCACTGGCCGCCCAGGGCGCGCCCTGCGTGCTGGGCAACCACGATGTCGCGGCGCTGGACCCGCCCGCAACGCCCACCCAGATGGGCGACCAGAGCGCGCAGTGGACGCACGCGCAGCTGTCGCCGCACCACCGCGCCTTCCTGGCCACCTTGCCGCTCACGCGCCGCCTGGGCGCGAACACGCTGCTGGTGCACGCCAGCGCCGACCAGCCCAGCCACTGGCATTACGTGCAGGACGCAGGTGCCGCCGAGCGCAGCATGGCCGCGGCCAGCCAGCTCGACCCCGCCATCCGCTACGTGTTCTGCGGCCACGTGCACGAGCAGGCGCTGTATTTCCTCACGCCCACCGCCAAGCTCATGCGCTTCGCGCCGCAGCCCGGCGTGCCGGTGCCGGTACCGCCGCACCGCCAGTGGCTGGCGATTGCCGGTTCGGTGGGCCAGCCGCGCGACCGCGATGTGCGCGCCATGTACGCGCTGTTCGACGACCATGCCGCCACGGTCACCTTCCACCGCGTGCCCTACGACCATGCGGCCGCCGCAGCCGCCGTGCGCGCCGCCGGCCTGCCGGCGTTCTTCGCCGACCGGCTGGAACTGGGGCGGTGAGCATGGCGGCCATGGCGCGTGCGGAGCGGGGCGCCGCATGAAACTGCTCGCGCCCGGCACCGAGGTGGACGGCTTCGTCGTGCACGAATGCCTGCATGCGGGCGGCATGGCGCACGTCTACCGTGTGGCCTATGCGGGCCCCGCGCGCGATCCGGGCTTTCCCATGGCCATGAAGATCCCGCGCATGACGGCGGGCGACGGGGCCGAGACCATCGTCGGCTTCGAGGTGGAGCTGCAGATCCTGCCCACGCTGAGCGGCAGCCATGTTCCGCGCTTCGTCGCGGCGGGCGACCTGGCGCGGCTGCCCTACCTGGTGATGGAATACATCGAAGGCCACACGCTGCAGCACTGGCTGGACCTGCCACAGGCGCCGGACGCCGCCACCGTGGCCCGCCTGGGCGCGGCCATGGCGCACGCCGCGCACAGCCTGCACCAGCAGAACGTGTGCCACCTGGACCTCAAGCCCGCCAACGTGCTGCTGCGCGCGGACGGCAGCGCGGTGCTGCTGGACTTCGGCCTCTCGTGCCACGCCCACTACCCCGACCTGCTGGCCGAGGAGATGCGCGAGGCCGTGGGCTCGCCCGCCTGGATCGCGCCCGAGCAGGTGGTGGGCGTGCGCGGCGACCTGCGCAGCGACCTCTTCGCCATCGGCGTGATGCTGTACGAACTGGCCACGGGCGAGCTGCCCTTCGGCGCCCCCACCACGCGCGGCGGCCTGCGCCAGCGGCTGTGGATGACGCCAGCGCCGCCGCGGCGCCATCGGCCGCAGGTGCCCGAGTGGCTGCAGGAAATCATCCTGCGCTGCCTGGAGCCCGAGGCCGCGCAGCGCTACCCCTCGGCCGCGCACCTCGCTTTCGACCTGATGCACCCCGAGCAGGTGCCAGTCACCGAGCGCGGCCGGCGCCTGCGCGGGCCGGGCGTGCGGGCGCACCTGCGCCGCTGGCTCAAGGCGGCGGGCATGCATTACCAGCCCAGCCCGCTGCCGGCGCGCCAGATCGAGGCGGCGCCCATCCTCATGGTGGCCGTGCCCGGCGAGGATGCGAGCGATGCCACGCTGTACTCGCTGCGCCAGGCGGCGGCACGCTCGCTGGGCATCCGCCCCGGGGCGCGGCTGGCCTGCGTGACCGTGATCTCGCCCTCGGCCAGCAGCGCATCGGACAGCGAGCGCAGCGAAACCACGCTGCACCGCCGCCACTTGGTGCGGCTGCGCCAGTGGTCCGCCGGGCTCGACCTGGCCGGGCACAGCGCCAGCCACCAGGTGATCGAGGCGAGCGACGTGGCCCAGGCCCTGGTGCGCTACGCCCAGGGCAACCGCGTGGGCGTGATGATCCTGGGCGCCGCCACGCACGGCGTGCCGCTGGCGCGCTTCATCGACACCATTGCGATCCGCGTGGCGCGCGACGCGCCGTGTACCGTCATCCTGGTCAAGCAGCAGCTGCCCTTCACCGAACTGGGCGGGGGCGACAATGCCCCCCATGGATAACCTGCCCGGCACCGAGCCCACCCCTTCCCTTTCCTCTTCCTCGCACCCCTTCGCGCCCCTCACCCCCGACCTCGTGCTGGACGCGCTCGCCAGCGTGGACCTGTACGGCGACGGCCGCCTCATGGCGCTGGGCTCCTACGAAAACCGCGTGTACCAGGTGTCGCTGGAAGACGGCAGCCGCGTGGTCGCCAAGTTCTACCGGCCGGGCCGCTGGAGCGATGCGCAGATCCTGGAAGAGCACGCGTTCGCGGCCGAACTCGCCCAGGCCGAGGTGCCCATGGTGGCGCCGCTGGCGCTGCAGGGCCGCACGCTGCACCACCACGCAGGCTTCGCGTTTTCGGTCAGCCCCTGGCGCGGCGGGCGCACGCCCGAACTGGACGACTTCGAGGTGCTGGAGTGGATCGGCCGCTTCCTCGCCCGCATCCACACCGTGGGCGAGGCCCGGCCCTTCGCGCTGCGCCCGGCACTGGACACGGCCACGTTCGCCCAGGAGCCGCACGACTGGCTCCTGGCCGAAGAGATCATTCCGCTGGACCAGCAATCGGCCTGGCGCAGCGCCTGCGAAGATGCTATTAAATTAATAGCGCAATACGGCATGGATACTGCGGTGGATGGCCATTTTGGTCTGAACGATGCGCGGCCCCTGCGCCTGCACGGCGACTGCCACCCCGGCAACGTGCTGTGGACGCCCACCGACCGCCCTGGCGGCGGCCCGCACTTCGTGGACCTGGACGACGCGCGCACCGGCCCGGCCGTGCAGGACCTATGGATGCTGCTGTCCGGCGACCGCCGCCAGCGCACCGTGCAGTTGTCGGCGCTGCTGGACGGCTACGAGCAGTTCCGCCCGTTCGACCGGCGCGAGTTGGCACTGATCGAGCCGCTGCGCACGCTGCGGCTCATCCATTACAGCGCCTGGCTGGCGCGCCGCTGGAACGACCCGATCTTCCCGATCAACTTCCCATGGTTCGGCAGCAGCGACTACTGGCGCGGGCAGGTGGACATGCTGCGCGAGCAGCTGGAGGCGATGCAGGAGCCACCGCTGTCGGCCTGAGCAGATTTGCTTCAGCGCCCCTGCGGGTTCGGAAAGCGCATGGAAGGATGGTCGCCTGCCAGACCTTGAAGGGTCTGCCGTTTATCGATAGCGGCCTCATTTTTCTGGATGACGGGGTCCGCCGTTGCCCCAATTGCTCGGAGCGTGGCGCGTCATGAAGCGAAGCCCGTAGCCCCGAAAACGAATGCCAGCCGACCACCCGGCTGATGCAGTTGATGCACCCGCACGACAACAGTCTCATCAGCATTCGATAACTGTTAACAATTGTCATATTCCAACCGATAGCGCAATCAGGCGGTAGTGTCTGGCCCGTCGCCGTCCGGCTTTGTCCGGCCAAGCGGCCCCCGTATTCATTTCCGTTTTCTGTGTTCCATGCGCATTGCTGCCCTTGACGACGATCCCATCCTGATGGAGCTGATCCAGGCTTCCGCCCAGCATGCCGGGCACGTGTGCCACCCGTTTCACGATGGCGCCGGCTTCCTGAAGACTCTGCGCACCGAGACTTTCGATCTACTGATCGTGGACTGGCACTTGCCGGACATGAGCGGCATGGAGGTGGTGCGCACCCTGCGTGCGGGCTTGGCGCCGCAAATGCCCATCCTGTTCGTGACGCGCCGCAATGCCGAGCAGGACGTGGTCGAGGCGCTCAGTTGCGGGGCGGACGACTTCATGACCAAGCCCATCCGCATGGCAGAGCTGATGGCGCGCACCGGTGCCCTGCTGCGCCGCGCCTACCCGTCGGCCGCAGCGCGCACGCTCGACTTCGGGCGTTACCGCTTCGAGCCCAAGACGCGCACCGTGCACAAGGACGGCGTGGCGATAGACCTGAAGAACAAGGAATACGACTTGGCGCTGTTCATGTTCCAGAAGGCGGGCCGGCTGCTCTCGCGCGAACACATGCGCGAGAGCGTCTGGGGTGATGTGCAGGATGTACCTTCGCGCTCGCTGGACACGCATGTCTCGCGGCTGCGCAGCAAGCTCGCGCTGTCGCCGGAGAACGGCTACGTCGTCAGTGCGGTGTACGGCATGGGCTACCGGCTGGACGTGGTGTCGGCCACTCCGCCATCCGCTGGTTCCACCTGATCCTCCCGATCCGCCGGGTCTGATCCCTCCGCGTGATCTGCCTGATGCGCGCAATCCCCTGAAACAAAAAAAAGGGCGGCCCCATCACTGGGACCGCCCTTGAACCGTTGCCGGCGCTGCGATCAGCGGCGGCGTGCGCCGGGCGCTCCGCGCAGGGCCAGGCCGCCCAGCAGGCACGACAGCAGAATCAGCGCCCACTGCGACAGCGTCGGCACGGCGGTGATCGCGTCCGGCTTTGGCCGCACGGTGGTGGTCTTGGTCGACGTGTTGTTGGTCGGGTCCGTATCGCCCGGCGCGTCCAGCGTGGCCGTGTTCACCAGAGGGCCGTTGCCGTTGTAAGGCTGCGCCAGGCGCGTCTTGAAGCGGAACTGGCGGCTGGACCCTGCCGTCAACTCGCCCACCGAGCAGGTCACCGTGGTACCGGCGGCCACGCAGTCGGGCGAGGAGACGAAGGTCAGCCCTGCAGGCAGCGGGTCCACCACCTGGGCGCCGTTGCTGGTCAGCGTGCCGTTGTTGCGCACCGTGAGCACGTAGTCCACATCGGCACCTTCGGCGATCGGGCCATCCGGGCCGGCCTTGTTGACCGACAGGTCGGTCGCGATCGGATCGCGCTTGGTGGAGGTCTGGTCGTAGGTCGTGTTGTTGACCAACGTGTTCTGTCCGCCCTGCAGGAACTCGGTCTCGCTCACGGACACCACGGCCTTGTGGAAGATCGTGCCCGAGGCGGCTCCGGCAGGCAGGCTCGTCGCCTTCATCTTGAAGGTGATGGTCGCCACCTCGTCCTTGGCCAGGCCCGGGAACGTGCAGGTCACGCCGCCCGAGGTCGCACCCACGGCGGGCGCCGTGCAGGAACCGCCCTTGTCCACCGTGAGTCCGCCTGTGAAGCTGAATGTGGCCGACGAGGCGCCGTTCGTGGGGTGGGTCACCGGGAAGGTGTCGGTCATCACCACATTCGTGCCGAACGACGGGCCGGAGTTCTTCACGGTGATGGTGTAGGTCGTCTCGGCGCCCAGGGCGATGGCGTCGGCGCTGTGCGCCATCGACACCAGGATGTCCAGCTCGGGCTGGCTCAGAGCGATTTCGGCCACGGCCTTGTTGTTGGTCAGCACGGGCTCATCCGTCACGGTACCGATCTCGACCGTGTTGGAGAGCTTCACGCCCGGCGCCCAGGCCCCTGCGGCGCGCAGGCGGTAGGTGACTTCGTACTGGCCGCCATTGGCGAGGAACACGCTGTTGCCCGTTGCGCCCCAGCGGCAGTTGAGCGTGCCGCCGTTGCCGGCGGGAATCGCATCGCACACGCCGCCGTTGGACGCCACGGGCGTGCCGATCAGGATCGCGTTGGCAGGCAGCTCATCCTTGAGCCACACGTTCTCGGCCGAAGACGGGCCGTTGTTCTTGGCGCGCACCACGTACGTGACGGGCTCGCCCGAGATGGCCGTGGGCGTGGGCGACACGGTCTTGGAGGCCACCAGGTCCACGCGGGCCGTGACTTCGCTCTGCACCGTGGTCGTGTTGTTGCCCAGCGCCGGGTCCACCACTTCGGGCGAATACGCCGTGGCGGTGTTGGGGCGCTGTGCAGTCCGTGCCACCGTCGGGCGGATGGCCACGGTCACCGTGGCGCTGGCGCCGCTGTTGAGCGTGCCGAGCGAGCACAGCAGCGTCGCCGTGTTCACGTTGGACGGGCCGGAGGGCGTGCAGGTGCCCGCGGTGGTGGCCACGGAGACGATGCCGGGCGCCGCAGCGCTCGTCACCAGGCTGGGCAGCACATCGCGCAGGCTCACGTTGGTGGCGGGGTTCGGGCCGCTGTTGGTCACCACCAGCGTGTACGTCAGCACTTCGCCGGCGGGCACCGTTGGCTTGTCGAACGTCTTCAGAATGCTGAGGTCGGACTGAACTTCGTTACCGGGGCTCTGGTCGGACGCGCCGACGCCGATGCCCTGGCAGTTGATGCCGTGGCTGGGATCGGTGTACCAGGGGTCTTCGCGGGTGCCGCCCGTTTCGGGGCTGAACTTCACGCAGGCGTTGTTGGTGGCGGAGCCAGCGGTGGTGCGCACGGCATCGACCACGATGTCGGGGGCATTCGCGTTCACACCCAGGCCAGCCGTGCGTTCGCAGGTGAACGTGCCAGGTCCCACCAGCGGCAGAGCCGAGCAGGTCCAGCCGGCGCCGGAAGCGGCGTTCAGGCCGGTGAGGGTCACGCCGTTGGGCACCGTGTCGGTAATGACGATGCTCGGAGCAGCCGGCACCGTGGCGGCAGCGGGCGCGATGGCCAGCGGCCCCCGGTTGCGTGCGGTCAGGCGGTACTGGTAGGTCTGGCCGATGGGCACCGCAATGCCCTGGCCGTTCACGTAGTTGGAAGCACTCTTCGTGATCTGCAGGTCGGCCACGTTGGTCGCCGTGATGAACACGTTGCCCGGCGCATTGTTGGTCGTGTCGGAGTCGGTACGGCTCGGCGTGGCCACGGTGACCGTGTTGGGCAACGTGCCGGTTTGCAGCACATTGGCCACCACCGAAATGGTGGGCAGGTTCGTGAAGTTGCCGCCCGTGTATTCCGGCAGATCGCAGGTGATGACCTGGCCGGCGTTGTTGCAGATCCAGCCCGTGCCGCTGGCAGATGCGAACGACAGGCCAGCGCCCAAGGTATCGACCACTTGCACGGGCACGCCCACCAGCGAGGTGCCGCCGTTCAGGCGCGGACGCACCGTATAGGTGATCTGGTCGCCGATGGCGTAGGTCGTGCCGCCGTTCACGGTCTTGGTGATGGAGACGTCCGACGCATCGCCGGCCACGTTCACCTCGGCCGAGCCGGTGTTGTTGGCAGGCTGGCCATCGGGCATTTCCGTGGACGTGTCCTTGTAGCCCTTGACCGAGAACGACGTCGTGATGGAGCCGGTCACGTTCGGTGCGGCCTCCACTTCCAGCGAAGGCACTGCGGCGCCATTGGCCACTGCACCGGAGCGCGAGCAGGTGACCACCGTGGCCGGCGTCGGAGCGCCGGGCGAGGTGAGCGGCGAAGCGTTCGAGGCGGTCGGGCTGCAGGTCCAGCCATTGGTGCCACCCACGCGGGTGAACGCGGCGCCCGTGGGCACGCTGAACGTGACCTCCACGCGGCCACCGGCGGGAATGCCGATGGGGCCTTGGTTGTTCACGTCCACCACGTAGCGGTACGGCTGGCCGGGCGTGAGCGGATTGCCGGCCGGCGCAGTGGGGTTGGTGGCGACGGAGAGCGCCAGATCGGCCGCTTCGGTCGTGGTGATGCGGCGGTCCAGCGCGTCGTTGCTGGGGTCCGAATCGGTTTCGTTGCGGGTCACGCTGGCGTTGTTGATCCAGTTGGTGGACACCGAGGGAAGCACCACCTCGAAATCGACCACCTTGGTGGTGTTGACCGCCATGGTGCCCAGGTTGCACTGCACCGTCTGGTTGCCCGCCGTGATGGCGGTGCCGGGTGCCAGGTTGGGGGTGCAGGCCATGCCGGCAGGCGTCGTCGTGACCGACTGGAACACCGAGCCCACCGGCAGCTTGTCGGTCAAGACCACGCCCGTGGCGGCGCTACCCGTGTTGTGCCGCACGGTCACCACGTAGTGGAACGTGCCACCTGCAGGTCCGGAGGCGGACGCGGGCACCGCGTCCTGGTTGACCAGAATGTCCGTGGCCTGAGCCCAGACCGCGCCTGGCGCGAGCAGGCAGCCGGCCAGCAGCAGGCCATGTCGGCGGCCCGGAAGGCCCTGCCCTTGGGGCGCCGCAGTGCGGCGCGCGGATGCAGCAGACCACAACAGGCTTGCCGCCCGCCGTGCAAAGGAAAGTACCATGCCGATCTCCAGAGATTGTTGTTAATCCGGGCCGGGCACGCCGCGACGCCACTGGGGCCTGTGAAGGCGCCGAAAGGTGGGGTCTGGAGCAAGGAAGCCGAACGCGCGGCCCTTGCCGACGTGGCCGGGAGGTGGAGGCGAATTTAGGGCGGCAGGCGTTCCATTTTCAGAATGCAACAATTGTTGACATTCGGTTTTGCGCTTGTGAGTTCCACGCCACAGGCTCAATCGATACCTCACGTGCGATAGCCTTAGCCTCTATCGCCGAATCTCCGTCCCGTATGCCGTTCGCACTTATTCCTGTTTCCACGCCGTCAGCCCCTGCACCTTCCTTTCGGCTTCCTTTGCTTTCTGAAGGGCGGAAAAACGCTGTGCGCGGCGTTTCATGGAGGCGCTGGTGGCAGTTGCGGCTTGCGCTGACGACGGTGTTTCTCGCCCTCCTCGCCGTGATTGCCCAGCCCGCCCGCGCCGAGCCGGCCGGGGTGGAGGTGTTTCATTGGTGGGTGACCGGCGGCGAGCGCGCCAGCATGGACGCCATCCGCGACTTCACGCGCGAGCGTGGGCTGGAATGGAAGGAAGACTTTTCCCCGGGCAGCGGCACCGCGCGCTACACCGACGTGCTGGCCGCCCGCGTGCGCGCCGGCCGGGTGCCGACCGCGGCGCAGATGATCGGCTACGAGATCCATGAATGGGCCAAGCGCGGGCTGCTCGAAAACCTCAACGACGTCGCCGCCCGGGAGGAATGGGACGAGGTGGTGCCTACCGAAATCCAGCAGCTCTCCAAATGGAAGGGCCAGTGGGTCGCGGCACCGTTCAATGCGCATTCCACCAATTGGCTCTGGGTTCACAAGGGGTTGGCCGACCGGCTGGGCGCCACGGCACCGCCCGACACCTGGGACGACCTGATCGCGCTGCTCGACAAGGCCCGAGCGGCCGGCATCCGCCCCCTGGCCATCGGCAAGGAAGCGTGGGAGCACACGCTGCTGTTCGAATCGGTCGCGGCAGGTACCGGGGGCGCTGCGTTCTACCGGCGCGCCTTTCTCGACCTCGATCCCACCGCGCTCGACACGCCGGTCACCGCCGTGATCTTCGACCGCATGCGCCAGTTGGCGGGCTACCTGGACCCGGGCTTCATGCACCGCCGCTGGGACCAGGCGACCGACATGGTCGCGGGCGGCCAGGCGCTGCTGCAGGTGCAAGGCGGCTGGGTGGATGGCGAATTCAAGGTGCGCGGCCTGCTGCCCGGACGCGACTACCAGTGCTGGCGCTTCCCCGACACGCAGGGCATGTACCTGTTCAACAGCGACCAGTTCGTCTTCTTCAAGCAGCCCCAGCGCAAGCGCGCGGCCCAGGAACGCTTCGCCTCCATCCTCATGGACCCCGCGCTTCAAGTGGCCGTGAACGTGCGCACCGGCGCGGCGCCGGCCCGCGTGGACGTGCAGAAGGCGCCGTTCAACGCCTGCGGCCAGCGCGGCATCGATGATTTGCGCGGCTCCAACATGCGGCGCACGCTCATGGGCTCCATTGCCATGGGCAATGCCCACGCCTCGCCGGTGAAGGCTGCGGTGTACGACGTCGTCACACGCCACCTTCAAGGCCGGCTGGACACGCCTGGCGCCGTGGCGGCGCTGCGCGCCGTCATCGCCAAGCGGCCCTGATCCCCTGGCGACCTATCACCCACCGCGTCTTCCGCCCCTTTCTCAAGGACCGACCATGCCCTTGTCCCGGTACTTCTCCCACCTGCCGCTCACCGCGAAGATCGTCTTTCTCGTCGGGCTGATGGGGCTCATCTCCAGCGCGTCGATGTTCTACGCCACCAGCGAGATGCGCGGCATCGACCAGCAGTACAACGCGCTGATCGAGCGGGAGGCGCAAAGCGCGCTGCACATCAGCGACGCCGCGCTGGTGCTGAGCGAATCGAGCCGCCTGGTCTATGCCGTGCTGACCGAGCAGGATGAGACCGCCATGCGCAGCGCGCTGACCAGCCTGGAGCAGCTGCAGGCGCAGTTCAACCAACAGATCGACACCACCGAAGCCCTGGTGCCCGCCAATGCCAGGCAACTGCAGTCCATTCGCCAAGGGGCCACGGGCGCGTTCGCGCTCGCCGCGCGCATCGTCGATGCGGCATCGCGCTGGCGCGGCGACCGGGCGCTGCAGATCATCCACGGCGAGTTCGAACCCGCGCTGCGTGCGCTGCAGGGCGAGATGAACCGCCAGCGCAACGACTCCATCGCGCAGTTCCAGGAGTCGTCGGTGCGGCTCGGCCAGGCCACCCGCGACACCATCCTGACCACGGCGCTGGCGATCGGCATCGGCCTGGCGCTGGTGATCGCGCTGTCATCGTGGGTGGCCGTGTTCCAGATCTCGCGGCCCATCCTGCGGCTCACGCAGCACATGGAGCGGCTGACCGACCGGGTGTATGACGACACCGTCACCGGCACCGAACGGCGCGACGAGGTGGGCACCATGGCCAAGGCCCTGCAAGTGTTCAAGGAAAGCATGCAGCGCGCCGACCGCCTGGCCATCGAAGTGGCGGCCAGCGCAGAAGCGCGGCGCCTGTCCGAACAGTTGGTGGACCTGACCGGCGCCATTCCCGGGGCCGTGTTCCAGATGCACGTGCGCCCGGACGGCTGGCACCGCTTTCTTTTCGTGAGCGAAAAGGCCGCCGAACTGCAGGGCCGGCCCGCGCAGGAACTGCTGCAACTCGAAGGCCCCGTGGGCCTGGCCTACGGGCTGCCCCAGCCCGAAGAGGACGCGCTGCACGACCGCATCGAACACAGCCTGCGCACGCTGCAGCCGCTCGATTTCGACGTCGAGGTCGAACGCGGCGGCCGCGCGCTGTGGCTCAAGACTTTGGCCACCGCGCGGCGCCTGCCCGACGGGGCCGTGCTGTTCAACGGCGTGTGGCTGGACGTCACCGAGCAAAAGACCCAGGCCCGCGCCCTGGCCCAGGCCGCCGAAGAAAAAGCCACCTTCCTGGCCGTGATGAGCCATGAAATCCGCACCCCGCTGAACGCCATCCTCGGCTTTGCGCAACTCGCGCTCAAGGACGAAGAACTGACACCGCCGCAGCGCGAGCGCATGGACCAGATGTACCGCGCCGGCCGCCGCCTGCTGGGTATCGTCAACGACACGCTCGACTTCTCCAAGATCGACGGCGGGCACCTCGTGCTGGAAACCGTGGCATTCGACCTGCCCACGCTGCTGGCCGACGTGACCGACCTCTTCGAGCACAAGGCCACGGCCAAGGGCCTGCAGTTCCGCGTGGAGGTGGCCGACGACGTGCCCGCCTACCTGCTGGGCGATCCGCACCGCATCGGGCAGGTGCTCGTCAACTTCGTGAACAACGCGATCAAGTTCACCGAAGCGGGCGAGGTCACCGTCTCCCTCACCGCGCATGCCGCCCTGCCTGGCGACGCAAGCACGGCCACGGACGATGCCCAGGCAGACGGCCTGCCTTCAGGCAGCCCGAGCGACGGCGATGACGACCTGGTGCTGCACTGCGCCGTGCGCGACACCGGCATCGGCCTGACCGAAGAGCAGAAGGCCCACCTGTTCCAGGCCTTCCACCAGGCCGACGCGACCATCACGCGGCGCTTCGGCGGCACTGGCCTGGGCTTGGCCATCTCGCGGCAATTGGCGCTGTTGATGGGCGGAGACGCCGGTGTGGACAGCACCCCCGGCCAAGGCAGCACCTTCTGGTTCACCGCCCGGGTACGGCGCAGCGCAGCGCCCGCCGCAGGGCATGCCCTGGGCGCCGTCGGCGCACGCGCTTCCGGAGCCCCCGCCGCACTGGCCGGCCTGCGCGTGCTGCTGGTGGACGACAACGAACTCAACCGCCTCGTGGCCGCGGGCCTGCTCGAATCCGGCGGCCTGCGCGTGGACACCGCCAACGACGGCGCCGAAGCGCTGCGCCGCCTGGACGAAGCGCCCAGCAGCACGTATTACGACGCCGTACTGATGGACATGCAGATGCCGGTGATGGACGGCCTCTCCGCCACCCGCGCGCTGCGCCAGGACGCCCGCTTCGCCCAACTGCCCATCATCGCCATGACCGCCAATGCGGCGCGCCAGGACATCGAACGCACGCGAGCGGCGGGCATGAACGACCACCTGACCAAGCCCGTGCTGGAAGAGCGCCTGTGGGCCATCCTGTCGCGCTGGCTGGCGCCGCAGGAACCGGCAACGGTCGCAGCTGATCCCGCAGCAGCCCCCGTACGCGTGGCCGCGCCCATGCCGGAACCCTTCGCTGAAGACGTCTCCGAGCCGTCAGGCCCCGCCCCTGTTTTCGATGCAGAGGCTTTGGAAGAACTACGCGCCCTGTTCAGCGCCGCCCGCTTCGACGCGCTGGTGGTCCGCTTCGTCCAGGACTGCCAGCAGCGCATGCAACGCATCGCCGACGCCCGCCAGGCCAAGGCATGGGAACGGCTGCGGCAGGAAGCCCATGAACTGGGCGGAACCGTGGGCAGCTTCGGGCTGGATCGATTGAGCGAATTGACCCGGGCGCTGGAGGTTGCGGCGAAGGCGGGGGATGAGGCGGAAGTGGAAGTGCTGGTGCGATCGGCGAGGGAGGCGATGGAGCAGGGGTTGGAGGGGGTGCTGATGGAGAGCAGGGGTTTGCTGGTTTGACCCGGCTTCTCCAGCAGCTCTGCGCATGAACCGTTGTCTCGGATCAACGTTGCCCCGTCGCTAACTGCGTGCTCGTCAGGGGTCTGTGTTGCAGCGGCGCTGATTGGAAGCTACAGCCGTCGTTGATCTGCGCGGCAATAGGCGTCGGCCCTGCTGCCGTGGGCTCGGTGCTGTCCATCTGGCCGGTGCCGCGCTGTCGCTGCTCCTTCGGCTGCCGTACTGGCCCAGCACCGTGCTGCCGATTCCATCCTACGCATAGACGTCTGTTGCGTGATCGCCGAGTTATTCGTACCCGACAGCCTTGCGTCGCTCTTGAACACCCGCTGGCCCAGGGCGTTATACGTGTAGCTCACCACCAGGGCACTGGTCGGTCGACGTTAAGCCCTGCCTTGGCGGCGCGCCCGTCTACGCCGTGCAGGTAGCTGTTGCCATTGGTGATTGAGCCGAGGCGCATAGTTGTAGGCCATCGTGCTGGTCCTCGCGCTGCCGCGCACTGCGCGGAGTATGCGTACTGTTTAGCCGTTTGGCGTTGTCAACGGCGTTGCTGCGCTCCAGTTCTTAGCGGTACGCACCTTCCTGCTCATCTACAACTATTTGCTGCATTAAATTGGCTCGCTGCATTCCGACAGTACTTTGGCAACTGCCACTGGAATAATTCCAGCGGTAAGAATGAGTTGTTCATCACCAGAAAAAAGCCTTGGCTCCATCTCTTTTACTGGCGTAAATATTTTTGCTATTTGCCATACTCCATTTAACCCCTTAGGAGACTCGAATTTAACAAAAACACTAAATAAGTCGTCGAGTCCTCTTTTTTCTCTGTAGCAAGTTAATTTAGCAGTAGGACTGTTTGTCGGCTCATCAATTAACCAATGCAATTCCGTGACGACACCGGAACGAATGTCTTTAAGATTTTTCATGGCAAGAGATTTCCAGTGAAAGCGTTAATATTCATCCGAGAATTGATCTGCTGAAGTAACTGTCCATCAGCTGATCGAGCAGGTCCAATCCCATCGAGTTTTGGCACTCTCATCATTTGACTCGCAAGAGCGTTTGGTATCTCCACACGCAATGTGAAAACTGCTTCTTTATCAAATGAATAGAATTTCTTACCCCAAGCGGCAGCATCAGTTGCAGACTCAGCAAACCACTTGTTCCCCATTGCACCCGGGCCTGGACTGAATCCCCCAAATTTAGCCACGCTTTCTAACTCAGCACGGGAGACCACACGATACAAATCAGTGGTTTCTTTGGCGGCACAGTAGGCTCCTGATTCGATGCCGTGAGCAATACCTTGCACCACTGGAGTCATCCGAGAGACGGCAGTCGGAATCTGCGCCACCAGCGGGCTCATCGGAGACACCACCGCGCCATTGACGCCCGATGCCCCAGCAATGAATTCGGTGATGGCTGGGCCGTATCGGTAGTAGGCACCTTGTACCCATGCCGCCGCTCTGTTCGCGATCATCACCGCGTTCAAGCCCTGCGGGTCTACGGCATTGAGGGGGTCGCCACCCACATACCCAAAGCGATTCCACCCCCCATCCAGCCCAATCGGGTCGGCCTGGATGTACCGCCCCGACACCTGGTCGTAGTACCTGTTCAGGTTGTACGCCAGTTGGGTTTCGTCATCCCACACTTGCCCCGGATACCGCAGATCGAACTTCACGGCCTCTGCATAGGCCGCATTGCCCTGCCCGCTTTGCGCGTAGCCGGTCGCACCGGTCGTCGGGTTGGCCTCCCCGAACCCCGTGATCAGCCATTGCCATGCCACTTGGCCCTGCGTGTTCGTCAGGCGTCTTGGCGTGTTCAGGTGGTCCGCATCGATGGCGTACAGCCGTCCGTTGATCTGCGCCGCAACGGGCATCGGTCCTGCTGCCGTGGGCAGGTAGATGATCTCGGTGTTGTCCATCTCGCCCGCCGGTGCTGCACTGTCCGCACTCCTTCGGCTGCCGTACTGGCCCAGCACGGTGCTGCCGATGCCGTCTTCGGCATAGACGGTCTGCGTGGTAAGGGCCGGGTTGCTGGCCCCCGACAGCCTTGCGTCGCTCTTGAACACGCGCTGGCCCAGGGCGTTGTAGGTGTAGCTCACGGCCAGGGCACTGGCCGGGTCGGCGTTCGGCCCTGCCTTGGCGATGCGCCCATCCACGCCGTAGTGCAGGAAGCTGTCGCCCTTTCTCGTG
>NZ_FMZC01000005.1 GCF_900102625.1 Paracidovorax valerianellae | reverse complement strand
GTCAAGCGCGTGGTGGACTACAACGTGAAGGTCCGGGTGAAGTCGGACAACACGGGTGTGGACATCGCGAACGTGAAGATGAGCATGAACCCCTTTGACGAGATCGCCGTCGAAGAGGCGGTCCGCCTGAAAGAAAAGGGCGTGGTGACCGAAGTCATCGCCGTCTCCTGCGGCGTGGCCCAGTGCCAGGAAACGCTGCGCACCGCCATGGCCATCGGCGCCGACCGCGCCATCCTGGTGGAAACCGCCGAAGAGCTGCAGCCCCTGGCCGTGGCCAAGATCCTGAAAGCGCTGGTGGACAAGGAGCAGCCCCAGCTCATCATCCTGGGCAAGCAGGCGATCGACGACGACGCCAACCAGACCGGCCAGATGCTCGCGGCCCTGGCCGACCTGCCCCAGGCCACCTTCGCCTCCAAGGTCGAGGTGAGCGGCGACAAGGTCAACGTCACGCGCGAAGTCGATGGCGGGCTGGAGACCATCTCCCTCACGCTGCCGGCCGTCATCACGACCGACCTGCGCCTGAACGAGCCGCGCTACGTCACCTTGCCCAACATCATGAAGGCCAAGAAAAAGCAGTTGGACACCATCAAGCCCGAAGACCTCGGGGTCGATGTCAAGCCGCGCCTTAAAACCCTCAAGGTCTCCGAGCCCCCCAAACGCGGTGCCGGCATCAAGGTGCCCGACGTCGCCGCCCTGGTGGACAAGCTCAAGAACGAAGCAAAGGTGATCTGAACATGACAGCCCTCGTAATTGCCGAACACGACAACGCCAGCATCAAGCCCTCCACCCTGAACACCGTCACGGCCGCAGTGGCCTGCGGTGGCGACGTGCACATCCTGGTGGCCGGCAACGGCGCCGAAGCCGCCGCCCAGGCCGCCGCGCAGATCGCCGGCGTCGCCAAGGTCATCCACGCCGACGGCGCCAGCCTGAAGGACGGCCTGGCCGAGAACGTTGCCGCCCAGGTCCTGGCCATTGCCGCCAACTACAGCCACATCCTGTTCCCGGCCACCGCCAACGGCAAGAACGTCGCGCCCCGCGTGGCCGCCAAGCTCGATGTCGCGCAGATCAGCGACATCACCAAGGTGGACAGCCCCGACACCTTCGAGCGCCCCATCTACGCCGGCAACGCCATCGCCACCGTGCAAAGCAGCGATGCGACCAAGGTCATCACCGTGCGCACCACGGGCTTTGACGCCGCCGCTGCCACCGGAGGCTCTGCCGCTGTCGAGAAGGCCGATGCCGCCGCCGACACCGGCAAGAGCAGCTTCGTGGGCCGCGAAGTCACCAAGAGCGACCGCCCCGAGCTCACCGCCGCCAAGATCATCGTCTCCGGTGGCCGGGCGCTGGGCAGCAACGAAAAGTTCACCGAAGTGATGACCCCGCTGGCCGACAAGCTGGGAGCTGCCATCGGCGCCAGCCGCGCGGCGGTGGATGCGGGCTACGCGCCCAACGACCTGCAGGTGGGGCAGACGGGCAAGATCGTGGCGCCGCAGCTGTACATCGCGGCGGGCATCTCGGGCGCGATCCAGCATCTGGCGGGCATGAAGGACTCCAAGGTGATCGTTGCGATCAACAAGGACCCGGAAGCGCCGATCTTCAGCGTGGCCGACTATGGCCTGGAGGCCGATCTGTTCACGGCCGTGCCGGAACTGGTCAAGGCGCTCTGACCGACCGGTTGTTTGCGCTTGCGCGAGGGGTGGGGCCGGCTCACTTCCCCGCGCGTCCCTCGCCATCTCCGGACGCTCCGGAGGCCGCAGGCCATGGACCAGAGCCGCACGCAACGTCCGTGCGCCGGCCATTCCCCAGTTTTTCGACACAGGAGACAAACATGCACACATCCCTTCGCCGCCGCCAAATGCTGCTGACGGCCACGGCGGGGCTGGCCGGCGCTGCCGTCGGCACGCCCGTCTTCGCCAACTCGCCCTGGCCGAGCAAGCCGATCCGCATCGTCGTTCCGTACACGGCAGGCGGATTCACCGATCAGATGGCGCGCCTGCTGCAAGTGGGTCTGCAGCAGCGCCTGGGCCAGCCGGTGATCGTGGACAAGCATCATCGGCGTGGATGCCGTCGCCAAGGCCGCGCCCGACGGGCATACCTTCGCCGTGGTGATCGCCGCCTATGCGGCCAACACCACGCTGTATCCCAAGCTGCCTTACGACCCGAAGAAGGATTTGACGGGCGTGTCGCTCATGGGTGTGTCGCCCCTGGTCGCCGCCGTGGCGATGAACGCGCCGTTCAAGACCACCGCCGAGTTGGTGGCCTACGCGCGTGCCAACCCGGGCAAGCTCAGCTTCGCGTCGTCCGGCAACGGCTCTGCCGCCCATCTCACTTCCGAACTGATGCGGCTCATCACCAAGACCGACATGGTGCATGTGCCGTACAAGGGTGCATCGCCCGCGCTGGCGGACCTCATGGGCGGGCAGGTGCCGCTGTTCCTCGATCCGCCCCCGAACCTGATCCAGCCTGCCAAGGCCGGCAAGATCCGCCTGATCGGCGTGGCCAGCGACAAGCGTGTGCCCGCACTGCCCGACGTTCCCACATTTGCGGAGCAGGGCTATCCCGGCCTCGTGGGCAGTACGTGGGCTGCGATGCTGGCACCCTCCGGTGTGCCCCGCGACATCGTGCAGCGCATGTCGGAAGAGGTGACCCGCATCATTCGCAGCCCCGAGGTGACGCAGCGGCTGGAGCAGTCCATGGGCACGTTTGCGGAAGGCTCTTCCCCACAGGAGTGCGATGCATTCATCACCGCTGAAACGGCCAAATGGGCAAAGGTGATTCAGGAGGCGAAGGTCACGCTGGAATGATCTTGCGCAGCGGTTGGCGGATTCGAAATCAAAGGTGGACCTGAGGCGCAGGTAGCACTTGCCGCCTCTCTTCGCAAAACACCAGCCCTTCTTCCATCAACCACTCCCGGACCTGTTCCATGGCCGGGGTGGGGTGTGCCGTGGTCACGAAGGAGTAGGCAGCGCGCGACAGTACGCTGCGTCGAATGACGGGCACCAGGCGTCCCGCCCTCACGTCCTGCAGCACCAGGGCAGCGCGGCCCATGGCGATGCCCTGGCCCGCCAGGGCGGCACCCAGGGCCAGCTGTGACAGGTTGAACTGCTGCCCGCCTGCCCACGGCGGTGGGGCAGCGCCTACTTGGGCAAACCAGTGTTGCCATTCCTCATACGCATCGGCGCCGTCCCATGCGCTGCTGTCATGCAGCAGCCACTCGGATGAAAGGTTTGCCGCGTCGATGATGGGCGGATGCCGTGCCAGGAATTCAGGGCTCGCCACCGGTATGAGCCATTCGTCGAGAAACACCGTCGCGTTCAGATCGCGGTAGCCACCCAGATCGAACCGCACCGCAGCCTCGACCCCGTCCCGCACCATGCGGGTGCGGTCCAGCCGGTGAAACTCTCCGAAGACCCGCAGCCCCATGCTCGGGTATTGGCGAAAAAATTCGCCGAGTCGGGGCGTGAGCCAGCTCATGGCGAAGGAGGGCGAGCAACTCAGGGTGGCCGTCGCGGTCTCTTGCGGCCGGCGCATCTGGGCCAGCGTGCTTTCGATGGCGGTAAAGCTCTCGCGCAGCACCACGGCCAGCCACTGGCCTTCGGGCGTGGGCACCAGCGCACGTGGCGTGCGAAGGAACAGGGGGCGGGACAGCCAGTCTTCGAGTTGCTTGACCTGCTGGCTGACCGCGCCCTGGGTGATGCACAGTTCGGCGGCAGCCTTGGTAAAGCTGCCGTGGCGAGCCGCTGCATCAAAACAGCGCAGCCAGGCGAGAAGGGAGGCGGAGAGGCGAATGTCCATTACTTTGACTAATGCGGTCGCCACTATAAATGCGTTGTGACAACCCCGTGACGGGCGAAGAATGCATCGCAAGGGGTGCGTTGCGACCCCCGACCAACGAACGCCTCCATTGCTGCATCGACTCGATATGTCCCCGATTCAAGAACATCCCTTGCCGGCCGGTGGCACTTTTGGCACTCCGCTGGCAATGCATCTGCGTGACGCGGAGCCCTGCCTGTGGACCAATCCCGCGCGCCAGGAAAATCCGCCGGCCGCCTTGCAGGCATTGGGGCGCAGCATTAGTCTGGATGATACGAAAGCGGCGGCCGCCCGCTTGCAGCGGTTCGAGACGTTGCTGGGCGAGGTGTTCACCGAATTAACTCCCACCGGCGGCGTGGTGGAGTCGCCCCTGTTGGCTGCCGCAGCGCTAAAGCCTGCCATCGGACTGCAGCCAGGGCAGGGTCGCCTCTTCATCAAGGCCGATCACTGCCTGCCCGTGGCGGGCTCCATCAAGGCACGGGGCGGTATGCACGAGGTGCTGGAGTTTGCCGAGCAATTGGCGCTGCAGCATGGATTGGTGCAAGAGGGCGATGACGCCCGTGCCTACCTGGCATTGGCCGGCGCCGAAGCACGCGAAGTGCTGGGGCGCTATCAGGTGGCGGTAGGGTCCACCGGAAACCTGGGGCTGAGCATCGGTGTCGTGGCCTCCGCTCTGGGGTTCAAGGCGGCAGTGCACATGTCGGCCGATGCCAAGGAATGGAAAAAGGAGCGCCTGCGCCAGCGCGGCGTGCAAGTGGTGGAGCATGCGGGCGACTACGAGCGTGCCGTGGCCGCCGGACGTGCCCAGGCCCATGCCGATCCGATGTGCCACTTCGTGGACGACGAGCAGTCTTTTTCCCTGCTATTGGGCTACAGCGCTGCAGCCCTGCACCTGCAAAAGCAGCTGGCCGAGCAAAGCATTGCGGTGGATGCCGAGCACCCCTTGATCGTCTATCTGCCCTGCGGCGTGGGTGGTGCGCCGGCGGGCATCACGTTTGGCCTGCGACAACTGCTGGGCCCGCACGTGCATTGTTTTTTTGCCGAGCCGTTGCAGTCACCGTGTTTCCTGGTGCAGATGCTGGCCGGGCAAGTCGGGGCATCGGGCGGGGCATCGCACCCGTCGGTGTATGACTGGGGCTTGACCAACCAGACCGAAGCCGATGGGCTGGCCGTGCCGCGCGCCTCGCTGCTGGCGGCCGAACTGATGGCGCCATTGCTGTCCGGTGTGTTCACGGTGGCGGACGACACTCTCTTCGCCCATCTGGTGCAGGTGCTGGACATGCTGGGCGAGCGCATCGAACCTTCGGCTGCCGCAGGCTTCAGTGGCCCGGGCATGCTGACCGGCACCGATGCAGGCCAAGCCTGGCTGCGCAGTACTGGCGTGGGTGCAGTGCTGCCCCAAGCCACTCATTTGGTGTGGACCACCGGCGGACTGCTGGTGCCCGACGCGCAATTCCAAGGGTTCGTGCAACGCGGGCGGGCTGTGCTCGCGGCACGTGGCTGACCCGTCGTTTCCCTTCCGATCCTTCGACCTTTTAGAGAGAACGCCATGAACCGCAAGAAGCTGCTTTTGTCTGCCGTGATCTGTGCCGTGGGCGCAGCTTCGTGGGCGCCTGCCATGGCACAGGAGGCGCCGTTTCCGACCAAACCCATCACGCTGGTGATTCCGTTCCCGCCTGGGGGTGCCACCGACGTGCTGGGCCGGCTGATCGGCAAGAAGATGGGCGATCTACTCGGGCAAAGCGTGGTCATCGACAACCGTGCCGGCGCGGGAACCACCATCGGGGCCGCGTATGCGGCCAAGGCTGCGCCCGACGGTTACACGCTGCTCATGAGTTCAGGCACCACCTTCACCGTGAATCCTGCCGTGCGGCCCAAGCTGGCGTACGACCCCGTCAAGAGCTTCGAGCCCATCGGCATCGCCGGGCGCACGGGGCTGATTCTGCTGGCCAGCAAGGACGTGCCTGCAACGGACCTGAAGCAGTTCGTGAGCTTGGTGAAGGCCGCGCCTGACAAGTATTCATACGGCTCCTTCGGTGCCGGTACCACGTCGCAGTTCGCGGGCGAAATGTTTTTCCATGCGGCGGGCTTGAAGATCCAACACGTGCCCTACAAGGGCAGCGCGCCTGCCATGACCGACCTGATGGGCGGGCAGATTCCTTTCACGGTCGACACCGTGTCGGCCGCCTTGCCCCAGCTCAAGGACGGCAAGATCAAAGCCATTGCCGTCACGTCGGGCAAACGCTCAGCCCTGCTGCCCAAGGTGCCTACGCTGGTGGAAAGCGGCTATCCGGGGCTGGAGATGGACACGTGGCTGGCCATGGTGGCGCCGCGTGGTTTGCCACCTGCCGTTAAATCGCGGCTGGAGTTGACCCTGGCGCAAGTGGTCTCTGACCCGGAAACCCGCGACAAGATGATCGCGGTGGGTTTCGAACCCTCCTATGCTTCGGCCAAGGCAGTGGCAGAGTTGATCGACAAGGAACTGCCCCTGATGCGCGCCATCGCCCAGCGAGCCAGCATCACGGCCGATTGATCCATCCACGGGCTGGCGCTCCGCGGTCTCCCATGCGTTGGCGGTTGATGCCAACGCAACAGAACCCGAGAGCGCTTGCCATCGAACAGGAGACAAGCACTCATGAGCACCAGCAGCCCTTTGGTCGAGCTGACCGCCAACGAACTGCGCCATCGCATCGGCACCCGCGAGGTATCGCCCGTAGAGCTGTTGGAAGCCTGCATCGACCGCATCGAGGCGGTGAATCCGTCCATCAACGCCATCACCGCCACCTGTTACGACCGCGCACGGGCCGAGGCCAAAGTGGCTGAGCAGGCCGTGGTGCGCGGCGAGCCGCTGGGCCTGCTGCACGGCCTGCCGCTGGGCGTGAAAGACCTGGAGGCCACGGCCGGGCTGCTGACCACCTACGGATCGGAAATCTACCGCGACCACATACCTGCGCAAGACAACGTGCTAGTGGCGCGCCTGCGGGCTGCGGGCGCCATCGTGACCGGCAAGACCAATATTCCCGAGATGGGCGCTGGCGCCAATTCACGCAACACGGTGTGGGGGGCCACGGGCAACCCTTTCAACCCCAACCTGAATGCGGGTGGGTCGTCGGGAGGGTCGGCGGCAGCGCTGGCTTGCGACATGCTGCCCGTGTGTACAGGTTCCGACACAGGTGGCTCTCTGCGCATCCCGGCGTCCATCTGCGGGGTGGTGGGTTTTCGGCCATCACCCGGCGTGGTGCCCAGTTCGCGCAAGCTGCTGGGCTGGACGCCTATTTCGGTCGTGGGTCCGATGGGCCGCACCGTGGAAGAAGCCTGCTTGCAATTGGCCGCCACGGCCGGCATGTCGGCCGGCGACCCCTTGAGCTATCCGCTGGATCCCACCAGCTTCCTGCTACCGGAGACCGTGGAACTGGGCCGACTGCGCGTCGCCACTACGGAGGACTTCGGTGCCTGCGCAGTGGACAACGGCATCCGCTCCGTGTTCCAGAAAAAGGTGCAGGCCATGAAGCATCTGTTCGGGGCCTGCGATGCCATCGACATCGACCTTGGTGATGTACACCGCTGTTTCGACGTGCTGCGCGCCGAGGCTTTCGTGGCCGGCATGCGTGAAGCCTATGAGCGCGATCCCGCCAGCCTGGGGCCCAACACCCGCGCCAACTACGAGATGGGTGCCGCCATGTCGCTGCTGGACAGCGCCTGGGCCCAGGCCGAGCAAACGCGGATCCTCGCCCGATTCCAGAAGTTGTTCGAGCAGTACGACGTGATCCTGTCGCCCACCACGCCCGTGTCGCCCTTTGCGTGGACACAGCTATTTGCAAGCCACATCAATGGCGAGCCGCAGGCCAACTATTACCGCTGGCTGGCACCGACCTATGTGACCACGCTCACGACCCATCCTTCACTGAGCCTGCCGTGCGGGCTGGACGACGTGGGCATGCCCTTCGGTTTGCAGATCGTGGGAGGCTTTCGCGCCGACCGCCACACGCTCGGCGTAGGCCATGCGATGGAAAAGGCCTTCAAGGGCATTGCCGGGTTGGAGCGCCCCCGACCGGATCTGGCAAAGTTGGCGGCGACACGCGCCGAACCAGCGCTGACCTCCATCGTGACGGGTGCACCAGACCCGCGCGATGCCCGCAGCCTTCCTCGCGAAGACCGCGCGGGCTCGTCAGCGCAGGTATCGGCCGTATAAGGTCAGGAGATTCAAAACCATGCAAGCAGTGGATTACGTCGTCATCGGCGCAGGCATCGCGGGTGCCTCGTTGGCTTGGCAACTGGTAAATGGCGAGGGTGATCAAACCCGACGCGCCAGCGTGATGCTGCTGGAGCGCGAATCGCAGCCCGGCTACCACACCACCGGCCGCTCGGCAGCGCTGTACATGGCCACGTACGGAACGCCCAACATCCAGGCGCTCACCCGGGCAAGTCGTGCCTTCTACGACGCCCCTCCGCCGGAGTTCGGAACCGATCCCATCCTGTCTCCACGCGGCGTGGTCTACGTGGCTGGCCCCGATCAACTCGATCTGCTGAAAAAAGCATACGAGGAAGCCCGTGCCGCTTCGCCCAATGTGGAATGGGTCGAGAAAGCCGCGTTGCTGGCGCAATTACCTTGCCTGAAATCCGACGCCGTGGCTGCGGGCATGAGCGAGCCCGAGGCTGCCGACATCGACGTGCATGCACTGCACCAGGGTTACCTGCGCGGTTTGCGGCAGCGCGGCGGCCAGGTGTTGATCCATGCTGATGTCACGGCCCTGCAGCGCGAAGGCGATGTGTGGCAGGTCACGCTGGCAGACGGCCGGCAATTGCAGGCGACCACCATCGTGAACGCAGCAGGCGCCTGGGCCGACGTCGTAGCGGGTTTGGCGGGCGTGCCTCCCATCGGGCTGGAGCCGCGCAGGCGCACTGCTTTCACCTTCCCGGTGCCTGCAGGTTGGGATGCCACCCACTGGCCAGCCGTGATCGGCATCGACGAAAGCTTCTACTTCAAACCCGACGCTGGCCAGCTGCTGGGCTCTCCTGCCAACGCCGACCCAACCCACCCGCACGACGTCGTGCCCGAAGAACTGGACGTGGCCACCGGCATCTATCACATCGAGGAAATGACGACCTTCCAGATTCGCCGCCCTTCCCACATCTGGGCAGGGTTGCGCTCCTTTGCGCCGGATGGCGACATGGTCATCGGCTGGGATGCGCATGTGCCCGGCTTTTTCTGGCTGGCGGGGCAGGGCGGTTATGGCATTCAGAGTGCCGCTGGGGCATCGCTGCTGGCAGCGCAATTGCTGCGTGGCGAGCCACTGGCCGATGAACTGGCGCGGGAGGGCCTGGTGCTGGAGGGGCTGTCGCCCGCACGGTTCTCTCTCGGCGATGGATAGGCCCCAGCGGCGCTGCGGCAAAGGGAAGGCCGCTGCCGGGCCAAGTCGGAAGCAGTGGCACTGGCGGGTAGCGCGGGGGCTGCAAAAAATAGCGCTTGTCCCACCTTTTTCCTGGCGATGGCAGGCGAAGGTACGCCATCACCACCAGCTTCCACCATGCCCAGCACACCAAAGAGCGCTGCCCCTTACGAAGGGTTCATCCGCGTGCGCGGTGCCCGCGAACACAACCTGAAAAATGTGGATGTCGAGATACCGCGCAACGCCATCGTGGTGTTCACCGGTGTCTCGGGCTCCGGCAAGTCGTCATTGGCTTTCGGCACCATCTATGCGGAAGCGCAGCGGAGGTACTTCGAATCGGTAGCGCCCTATGCCCGGAGGTTGATTGATCAGGTGGGCGTGCCCCAGGTCGACGCCATCGAGGGCTTGCCGCCAGCCGTGGCGCTGCAACAGCAACGCGGCACCCCCACCGCCCGGTCTTCCTTAGGCAGCGTCACCACCCTCTCCAGCCTGGTTCGCATGCTGTATTCCCGTGCAGGGGTGTATCCGCCGGACCAGCCCATGCTGTATGCCGAAGACTTTTCGCCCAACACGCCACAAGGCGCCTGCACGCACTGCCACGGACTGGGGCGTGTCTATGAGGTGACCGAGGCGTCGATGGTGCCCGACGATTCGCTCACGCTGCGCGAACGGGCTGTCGCAGCCTGGCCGAGTGCGTGGCAGGGGCAGAACCTGCGCGACATCCTCACGACGCTGGGACATGACATCGACGTGCCTTGGCGCGACCTGCCACGCAAGACACGGGAGTGGATCCTTTTCACTGAGGAGCAGCCGACGGTACCCGTGTACCCAGGTTCCACCATGGAGGAGGTGCGCCGAGCCAGGCGTTCAGGCCAGCAACCGAGCTACATGGGCACGTTCACCGGCGCCCGCCGCTATGTGATGCAGACCTTTGCGACGAGCCAGAGCGCCATGATGAAACGCAAGGTGTCCCGGTTCATGGTGGGAGCGCCCTGTCCGATCTGCCATGGCAAGCGCTTGAAACCTGAAGCACTGTCCGTCACGTTTTGCGGGCTGGACATCGGCGACTTCACGCATCTGCCACTGGCTGCGCTGGCAGATGTGCTCGACCCCGTGGCGAAAGGCTCGCCCGGCGAAAAGGGCGCGGGCAGGGCACTGTTCAAGGCGGCTCGCTCGCGTGCGGCCGAGCAACGAAAGGTCGATGGAGCATCTAGCCACGCAGCCGCACCCGACATTCGCCGCACGCCCAATCAGTCCGTCGAAAAACAACTGGCCGCGCAACGCATCGCGCAAGAGTTGCTGGGCCGCATTCGGGCATTGACGGATTTGGGTCTGGGGTATCTCTCCCTGGACCGGGCCACACCGACCTTGTCGCCGGGCGAGTTGCAGCGATTGCGCCTGGCCACGCAATTGGCGTCGCAACTCTTCGGGGTCGTCTATGTGCTGGACGAGCCTTCTGCAGGGTTGCACCCGGCCGATAACGCCTCGCTCCTGGCCGCCCTGGAACGCCTGAAGTTAGCTGGCAATTCGATCTTCGTGGTGGAGCATGACATCGCCACCATGCGCTGCGCCGATTGGCTGGTGGACGTCGGGCCGGACGCTGGAGAGCGCGGCGGCCAGGTGCTTTACAGCGGCCCACCCGACGGCCTTGCGGCCGTGCCAGCGTCTAAGACACGCCGGTATCTTTTCGATGCGGATTCGCGCCCTCGGCGTGCACAGCGTGCTCCGCAGGCTTGGCTGACGCTGGAGGAGGTGCATCGCCACAATTTGCGTGGGGTGGACGCGGCCTTTCCCGTCGGTTGCCTTACGGCAGTGACCGGTGTATCGGGCTCCGGCAAGTCGAGCTTGGTCAGCCAGGCCCTCATCGAGCTGGTCAGTGCCCATCTCGGCCAGTCCGTGCTTCCTGCGGATGACGACATCGAAGCCGAGGGGCCGCCCGGCAGCGCCGCCAGCGATGACGATCCAGGTGCGGCGGGAGCCTCGGACGATGCGGGTCCCACCACTGGCAGGTTGGGTGGGGCGACCGATCTGGTGCGCCGGCTGGTGCGTGTGGATCAAAAACCCATCGGCCGCACGCCCCGATCCAACCTCGCCACATACACGGGGTTGTTCGATGCGGTTCGCAAGTTGTTCGCTGCCACGCCTGCAGCGCGCAAGAAGCGCTACGACGTAGGTCGCTTTTCATTCAATGTCGCCAAAGGGCGGTGCCCTACCTGCGAAGGCGAAGGCTTCGTCAGTGTGGAGTTGCTGTTTCTGCCCAGCGTTTATTCCCCGTGCCCGACGTGCCACGGAACGCGCTACAACCCGCAGACGCTGGCTGTCACCTGGAACGGCCTGACGATTGCTGACGTGCTGGAACTCACGGTGGATGCAGCGTGCGAGGCGTTTGCCAACGAGCCCGCCGTATCGCGATCGCTGAATGTCTTGCGGGATATCGGCCTGGGCTATTTGCGCCTCGGGCAGCCAGCGACCGAGTTATCGGGCGGGGAAGCACAGCGCATCAAGCTTGCTACGGAACTGCAGCGCGTGCAGCGTGGGCACACGCTCTATGTACTCGATGAACCCACCACTGGGCTGCACCCGGCCGATGTCGATCGGCTTGTGCACCAGCTGGATGCGCTGGTTCAGTCGGGCAATACGGTGGTCGTGGTGGAACACGACATGCATTTCGTCGCATCCAGCGACTGGGTGATCGATATGGGCCCGGGGGCAGGGGCACAAGGAGGCCGCATCGTTGCAAGTGGCACCCCACATGACGTGGCAGCTTGCGCAGACTCGCGCACTGCAGCGTATTTGCGTGCCGCGCTGGACGGTTAAAACCAGGTGGTTCAGATCATGGCGATGCATGCGCCTGCTGGGTCAGCGTTGTAGCGATGTGCTAGCATGAGAATAGTTCTCATATGCAATAGTAGGTCCGCGACGCTGGACTGGAGGTAGCGATGTCAGTCGTGGACACGGCGGTGCAACTGCAGATGCATGCGCTGTATTGCGAACATCACGGATGGTTGTTTGGCTGGCTGCGGCGTCGGCTGGGTTGCGGCCACCATGCCGCCGATGTGGCGCAGGACACGTTTGTGCGAATCTTGGGCTCGCGTGATGCGCTGCTGGCGATGCGAGAGCCCAGGGCTTATCTGGTCACCACCGCCAAGCGCCTGTTGATCGACGAGACGCGGCGCCAGTCGATCGAAAAAGCCTACCTGGAAGCCTTGACGGCGGAAGCGACGTCCCACCAAGTTGCGCCATCGGCCGAGGAGGTGGCACAGACCGTTCAAGCCCTCATGCAGATCGAAGCCGCGCTCGACGGCCTTTCGGCCAAGGCGCGGCAGGCCTTTCTGCTGTGCTACCTGGAGGGCCACACGCATGCGGTGGCCGCAGGCGAACTGGGGGTGTCCACCAAGATGGTGCAGAAGTACCTGGTTCAGGCCCTGGCGTACTGTCATCGCTCTGTTCAAGGCTGATATGCGACCGTTGGATGTGGCCGACGACATTGCCGAGCAGGCTGCCTCGTGGATCGTTTTGCTCGACAGCGAAGACGAGGCGGAGCGAATTCAGGCCCGGCAAGGCTTTGCCGCCTGGAAGGCACAGAGCCCGCAACATGCCGAGGCCGCGACCCGCCTGCAGGCTTTCATCGGACAGGTGCAACAGGTGCGCGGCACCGGTTTCGAAGGGGCTCGTGCAGCCCACGCAGCGCTGGATACGGCACCACCCGGTGCGCGGCAAGGGCGATCGCACCGTGCAGTGGCCCGCGCGGCCACGGTGCTCGCGGCGGTGCTGGTGCTGGCCGTTCCGTCCTGGCACGCCATGCACAGCCATCCACCGGCCAATCTGCTGGCAGACCTGCGCAGCAGCAGTGGGGAATGGAACACCCACGCCCTGGCCGATGGTTCGAAGGTGACGCTCAGTGGCGTGAGCGCGATCAATTGGCACATGGACGACGGCCAGCGCGTGGTGGAATTGGTTCGCGGAAGCATCCTTGTGGACGTGGCGAAAGATGCGGCACGCCCCTTCTATGTACAAACCCCTGTCGGCCGGGTTCGTGCAATGGGCACGCGATTCACAGTGACCTATGGCGACGATGGCATGACGCTGGAAATGCTGGAGTCCCGTGTCGCTTTGCAGACGCCTGACCAATGGAAGGCCAATTCCCGTGGTGCCCTGGTCGTGCAGGCGGGCCAGCGCGTGCACGTGGGTTCGGAAGGTGTGGGGGCGGTAGAGGCCATGAACCCGAGCGGCGTGGAGGAGGGGTGGCGGCAGCACCAGTTGCTGGTGGACGATAGGCCACTGCCCGAGGTGCTGGACCAACTGGCCCGCCACCATGCAGGACCGCTGTATTTCGATCGCACGGCGCTTGCGCACCTTCGGGTCTCTGGCGTGCTGCCGCTGGACGACACTGCGCGGGCTTTGCAGTTGCTGCAGCAGAACTTTCCCCAGCTGCGCATGCGCTCTTTGGCGTCGCGCTGGGTCTGGCTCGACCTGCAACCGGCGTCCTGAGCCCGGGCACACGTTTTTTTCTTGTAAAAAAATCGGGTGGAGGGTTCCACTTTTCCGTTCTGGTTCGTCAATGCCAATGAACTCAACGGATAAGGACCTTTTCCCATGCGCGATGCAAAGCGTTTCAGGCCGCGTGGCTTTTTCTCGCCTTTGGCTGTTTCTCTGTCCCTGGCAGTAACGGCCTCCGCAACGGTTGCGCAAACCCGGGCGGACGCCACAGTCAGCCCCCGCAGTTTCAGCATCCCTGCCGGACCGCTGGCCCCAGCGCTCAGTCGGTTTGCGCAAGAGATGGGCGTGGCTCTGGTGATCGACGCCAGCCGCGTTGCAGGTCTCAAAACCCAGGGCCTCAATGGTCACTATGGCGTCGATGAAGGCTTTGCCCAGCTCCTCCAGGGGACCGGCTATGCCATTCAAAAGACGAATGCGGGCTACTTGCTTGCTCCCACCAAACCGGCCGTTGCGGCGGCTCGCAATGTGCCCGAGACCTTGGCGACGCCCGCCGGAAGCGCGTTGGCGTCCTCGCCCACCGCATCTGTAGCCGATACCCCAGTTGCCTCCGCGTCCATGGCCGAAGCTGAAACGATGGAAACGGTGATTGTTCAGGCCTCGCGATCCAACATCGAGGCAGAGAAGGCGCCGCAGACGGTGCAGATCATTGGCAAGGCCGACATCGAGCGGCAACTGGCGCTGTCGACCAATTCATCGGATGTCCTGAGCAATCTGATCCCTTCCTATACCCCGAGCCGGGGAAAGATGAACGGTAGCGGCGAGACGCTGCGCGGGCGCACACCCTTGATCCTGATCGATGGCGTCCCCCAGTCCAACCCTATCCGACCAACGGGGCGAGAAGCCCATACGATCGATTTTTCGATGGTCGAGCGCATCGAAGTGGTGCAGGGAGCCAATGCCGTCAATGGCCTGGGCGCCACTGGGGGCACGATCAATCTGATCACCAAGCGGCCCGAGAACGGCGCATTCAACCAGCATGTGGATGTGCAGGCCACGATGCCGACCTCGAACATCGGTAGCGATGTGATGGGCTACAAGACCACCTACCGCGCCAGCGGACGCCAGGACCGGCTGGACTATCTGTTCGCCATCGCCGCCGAGGACCAGGGGCTGTACCGCGATGCGAAGGGCCGCTCCATTGGAGCAGACAACACGCAGGGCGATCTGATGGATTCGCGCAGCTACGACCTGCTGGGCAAGATCGGCTATTGGCTGGACGACAACCAGCGCGTGCAGTTCTCGCTGAACAGGTACCGGATCAAGTCCGAGGCCAACTACATCGCCGTGGCTGGCAACCGCACTCTCGGCACCCCCACCACATCGCTGCGTGGCACACCCGAAGGGACACCGCCGTGGAACGATGTCTGGACGTCCAGCGTCAGCTACAACCACTACGATCTGGCGGGCATGGAGCTTTCTGCCATGGCCTTCCACCAGGACTTCGAAGGGCTGTTCGGCGCTGACAACTCCGCGACGTTTCAGGACGCTGCCATCGCGCCCGTGGGCACGCTGTACGACCAGTCGCGCGCTGTCTCGAAGAAATTCGGCAGCAAGGTCACACTGACCAAAGCGGACCTGTTGGATCACCGGCTCAAGTTCACGACCGGCTTCGATACGCTCGTGGACAAAGGCAAACAGGACCTGTACGGAACGGGCCGCACTTATGTGCCCGAATCGGAGTACCGAAATCTGTCGCTGTTCCTGCAGGGCGAGTACAAGCCCATCGACCGATGGACGTTGCATGGCGGTGTGCGCAAGGAGTATGCCGAATTGAGCATCGACTCTTACCGGACCCTGGCGCGCTACAACCGCGTGGCAGTGCAGGGGGGAACGCTGGACTTCAACCAAACGCTCTACAACGCAGGCGTGGTGTTCGAGCCGACGAAGGACTGGAACTTGTTCGCCAGCTACTCCGAGGGATTCGGAATGCCCGACGTGGGCCGCGTTCTGCGCGCCATCAATACGCCTGGCCAGAATGTGGACGATATGCAGAGCCTGGGACCCATCGTCACCAAAAGCGTGGAGTTGGGCGCGCGCTTCAAGCGCGGTGCCTGGGAGGCCGAGGCAAGCTACTTCCGCTCGAACTCCGACTATGGCAGCCGGGTGATTCGCGTGAACGATGCCTTCATGCTGGCACGCGAGAAGAACCGCATCGAAGGTGTGGAGGGCAGCCTGGGCTACCGCTTCAATCGGGCCCACAAAGGCAAGCTTTCGTATGCGCGCACCAAGGGCCGCTACGACAGCGACGACAACGGCAGTCTGGACGCCAAGCTCGACGGCCTGAATGTTGCCCCCGACCGCCTTCTGGCGTCGTGGACGGCCCAATGGGACGACCGCCTGTCTTCGTTCGTGCAGGTGCAGCATGCCTTCAGCAAAACCTTCGACGATCCGGCCAAGCGCTTCACCGGTTACACGTTGGTGGATGCCAGTCTGAACTACAAGCTCAACAAGGGAACGCTGCGGCTGGCTGTGGCCAACCTTTTCAATCGCGACTACATCACCTACTACTCACAGAGCGCGCTGGTCGAGCCGTTGCGCTATTTCGCAGGACGTGGCCGCACGCTGACGGTGGGCTACTCCATCGACTTCTGATGGCAAAGGCCTTGGCACAGCGGGTCGTGTTGGTGGCGATAGTGCGCGCAATCGTCGCCGTCGCGGGCGGCTACGCGGCCACTGCGCTGGGTGTGATGGGACTGGCGGCGTGCCTTTCCCGCTGGGGCATGGTCCGGTCGGACGCTGTCGTAGTCGCTGCCATGCTGGGGTTTCCGGCCTACCTCGCGGTACTGATGTGGGCCTTGGCATGTACCAGCCTCCGCAGGCTGGCAGCGGGCCTTGGCATCTGGACAGTTGCCTTCGCATTGCTCGCGTGGTTGGCCGGTGCGGGGCCATCAGTGTGAGTCGTTATCGAAAGCGCATGAGCGGCGTGCACACCTGGGTCGGCATTGTCCTCAGCGCCCTGTTGCTCGTCATTTTCTGGATGGGTACGCTCAGCGTGTTCGATCGCGAACTGGACCGTTGGATGATGCCCGCTACCCGGCTTTCTCCGCCCCAAGTTCCGCCGCGGCTCGACGCGATACTGCCGCTTGTGCAGGCGAGAGTGCCCCAAGGCGCACGCCAGTGGAGGGTTGATTGGCCGACGGTGCGCACGCCTGTGCTGCGCCTGTCTTGGCAGACCCGTGATGGTCAGCGCGAGCAAATCCATTTGAACCCCTCCACGCTGGAAGTACTGCCGGACGCGGGCACCTGGGGCGCCACCGGTTTCTTCTTTCCTTTCCATTACGGACTGCACATCGACTGGAAGGATATCGGGAAATGGCTGGTCGGCATGGCCGGCATGGGCATGCTTGTGCTGCTGGTCAGTGGGGTCTTCATCCATCGCAAGCTTCTCGCCGACTTCTTCACATTCCGCCCTGGAAAACGACTGCCGCGCAGCAGCCTGGACTTGCACAACCTGACCGGCGTGACTGGCCTCGTGTTTCACTTCGCCATTACGTTGTCGGGGCTGATCATTTTCTGGGCGACGTATTTTCCGCAGGCGCACTACGGTGTCTACGGTGCAGGGGCAAAAGCCCGGGCAACGGTGCAGGCCGAAGGCTATGGCCGCTACAGCCCTAAGTCCGCCGGTGCAAAAGTGGCGGGAGTCTCCCTGTCCACGGCGTCGCTCGATGCCATGGCCGAAGATGCCCGACGGATCTGGGGCAATGGCGCCGAGCCCTATTTCATACGCGTCTGGAGGCCCGGCACGAGCGACAGCTACGTGGAATTGCGTCGCTCTTATGCGCGTGAGGTATCGATGAATCTCGATCAGCTCTACTTCGACGCCGCAACGGGCCAGTGGCTTCACCAGTTCGAAGCCACTCCTGCGATGGCCGTACAGCGCTTCTTCTCGGGCATGCATTTCGTGCAGTTCGACCACTGGCTTTTGCGCTGGCTGTATTTCGGGCTCGGGCTGTCTGGCTGCGTGATGATCGCCACCGGCATGGTCCATTGGCTGGCCGCACGCCGGGCTGGTGCTTCTGCCGTGCATTGGCGATGGATGGAGGCACTGTGTGTTGCCAGCATGCCTGGTTTGATCGTTGCCACCTTGGCCTATCTGGCGGCCAACCGGCTGATACCGCCAAGCGCCCAATGGGAAGGGTTGGATCGGGGTGCTCTGGAAGTCGCAGCCTTTTTCGTAGTATGGGCAATGGGGTTCGTGCACGCACTCGCCCGCGGCGTGCGTGCTTGGCGCGAGCAAGCCTGGACCGTCGCACTGCTGGGTTCGCTGTGCGTTGCACTCAATGCGTGGACCACGGGGGCTTATGGCGCTGCCATAGCGCAAACGCCTGCAGCGGTATGGGGCGTAGACCTCGGTCTGCTGGCGGTGGCGGTAATGGGAGGCTATGCTGGTCGGAGGCTATCAGCCAGAGCGATGTATCCCAGGCCACAGTCTTGAATCGGGATGCAGAGCCTTTGCTACTTTTCTGACGTTGAGGCAACGTAGTCCAGTGAGGCGAAGAGGGCCAACGTCTCGGGATTACGACCCGCCGCGCATGCAATGAAGAGAACCCAATACGATGACCCTGGAAACCTTTCACCACGACGCCGCTGTTCAAAATTTGCGTGTATTGGCTGCCAGTGACGCATTGAAGGAGCGGGTCACGGAACTGTTCATTGCCAGCCTCGGAACAGGGACGCGACGGGCCATGACGCCCATCATGGCTTACTACTCGGCAAGCCAGCTACCGAACCATCCATGGGAGGCGTTCGATTTCGCGGCCCACCAGCGTCGCTACTACGACGAAGCTTCTGTTCCCTGTGCTATTTGCGGCATTCCCAAAAGTCATTCCGACAGCAGAGATGCCCAGATTGCGGACTTTGCCAGGGCGGGGCGCTGTTCGATGACACCCTCTTTTAGCCATCAGATCGATCTGGAAGACGTGGGAAACATCGACCTGGCGTATCACGCCGAGCATGCCGAAGTCTTGTGGGCACTGCTCAGATTCGTCGAATCAGTGCCGGTGGATGTCTCATCCTCCGAGTTGGAAAAGCGGCTTTCCGCTGCAAAGCTGATGCCCAAAAGCAATCTTGCGGCCCGGCTCTGGTGCCTGCGAATTCTTTCGGAACTGGGCGTTGTCACCAACGCCAGTGTTCCGGATTATTCGGGTGCTTTTCAGTTCTACAGTTTTCTGCAACGTATCGAGAAAGAGAACGAAGCTTTTGCGCACCTGCCCCATCGCGCCGATCCCGTTTGGCCACTCTCTGCTGGACGGGGCAGCCCGGCGGTGAACTGGGCGCTGGCACACCGGATCTTTCCACAGTTGAGCCGTTAGGCTGACTGGCAGTGCGTCTTCCGGTTCATCGCTTTACCAAGCCGTTCCCTGACCCTGCAGCGCGCGACGTGCCAGGAGGAAGGTCGCTGCATTCCAACTCTGTCCTGCCATGCCCGCCGGTGCCAATGTGCGGCCATGGAACCACTCGGTGAATCGCCAGTCGTCGAGCGCGTTGATGCGTGCAAGCTTCACCAGCTCCCCCCAGCCTTCGCCCTGCAGGCCCAGCTTTGCAAGTGCCATCACCCAGAACCCCCCCACAAAGGGCCAGATTCCTCCGTTGTGATACTGGTGGACCAGATTCTGCTGGTGCCTGCCCATATAGGCCCGCCACAGGTCGTGCTGCTCCGACAGAGGATGCAGCACCACCCGCACCGGGTAGGGATCTTCAGCATGCGCGGCTCCGATGACATTGGCAATGCTGTGCGCCATGGCTTCGTCGGCCACGCCGCACTGAATGGCCAGGAGGTTGCCGAATACGTCGCCTTCGTCGCCGACCACCGCCAGGTTCACGAAGCTCAGATACAAGCCGATATCCCGGCGCCCGCGGCGCGCGTAATGCTGTAGCAGGCGAGCGCGGTGGTATTCGTGCAAGTCGCGTTGGAAAGGGTTGAAGAGATGGTTGAAGTGGTGGTGCGTTTCGTCTGAATGGCACAGCGCAAATCGGCGCTTCACATCGAACCATAGTGCGTTGGTGTACAGCACATAGCCCGACCTCGGCATGATGTCCGCCCAGTCGCTTGCCTCGTTTTGCTGTAGCAGGCGAAAGTGCTGGTGTTCCTGCGCTAGCAGCCACTGGAGAGCGCGCTCGACGCTGTCAGCCCAGCGGTCCGCTCCCACATCGCCATGCCTTCGCACATGGTCCACGGCGATCAGCCACCACAGCGTCGCATCGATGCAGCCCAGGTACCAGAAGTCGGCGTCTTGCCCTTCCGGATCCACGTATTTTGGAATCTGCCCGTTGGTCGCCTGCTGTGCTGCCAGCGCGTCCAAGCTGGCCACGGCGCCTTCTTCGAGCGCCGGAACTCCACTGCCGCACATGGCCATGACGCAAATGGCGGCATCGCGTCCAAAAATCCGTGTGTAGCGCCGTGCCACCGCGGCTGGAGTGCGGCTTGCGGCCAGGATGCCGTGCTCTGTGAGATTGGTTTCCAGCAGCGCAAGCGATGCCTCTGAACAGGTATCGATCAGGGTCAGTGAGGAGGAATCAATGGTGTGGTCGGTCATGGCCATCCAGCACGGGGGCTACTTGTTGAAATGGCGAGGTCATCAGGCTAGCGCTACGACGCGCTCGTGGCTACCCCAGGCTTTTACCTGATGCTTACAGGACACGTCGGAGGGGAGTTGGCGACGGAGCATGAGATGCCAGCAGCGCTAATCATGACTTAACGAGGCCTTGATCGATGCCCCTTGTTAGCAGCAGATGGATATTTCAAAGAAATCCATTTAATAGCCATTAGAGAAAATGAGATATGCGAAGAATATTTTCTGTTGCGAAGCATAAAAAAATCTTGTGATTAATTTTTACATGCATAAATAATTTTCTGAATTTCAATAAACGAAAATTTCTCAAAATTCCCCACCATGCATAAGCCATTGAGCTAATTGAGAAAATTGAAATAGAGCTCCTTGTCGGTAACATTTTGTCAAGTAAGATTTTGACGCGTGAAGCTGCTGCCTCGATGTCTTTTTGCTATTGGCAATGAATATTTTATGGGTTTAAAAAAATTAAATTATTTCGAAAATGAATAATAAGGGTAAACCCTTGGTTGATAACTTTAGTTCCCTACTAAAATTTTAAACATAAATGCATTAAGGCGATAAAGCCTAGATGGCAAAAAAGGGAGGATTGATGCTGAAATGCGAACAGGTGCGCTCAATGTGGTCATTGAGCGGTATGGTTATTTGTCATTCGTCGCGCACGCCAGTTGGCTGTCTCAATGGGCGGCAGTGCTTTCGTGCTCGCGCACCATTGGCTTCTCGCAGGGGTGGCGTAAAGCGTCCGCCCTGATCCCATCGAAGGGTGGGCGCCTTTGGTCTTGAACAGGTCCATATTTCCCCCGCTTTTTCTTTGTCGCCATCGCTTTCGCGAATGCGCTTGCGTTCCGCCTCTTGCTGAGGGGGTGTCATCTTCGTTTCATTGAAGTGATGCCATGCCTGACAACGATGGGCGAGACGCCGCTCGGTGTTCAGCGCATTGGTTTCTCAGCGGCCATCGGATGGGTCCATTGGGTTCACCCGCGACTGGTTCGTGCTGAATGTCCTGATTGGCGAAAGACGAATGCAAGCGCCTAACAACCGGCCGCTAAAGCGCCGGTGAAGTGGTCCGGACATCAAGTCCGACCGCCCCTCCAGAAATCCGTACTGCCTTGAATGGGCAGCGTCGGGGCTGGCTGCGTCCATACGACAGGGAGAATTGCATGAATACGCTCGATCAGTTTGGTGGCTTCGCCCCTTTATTGGCAGGACAGATGGCGATGTGGCTGGGCGTGCAATTCGCCTCGCCTGACACCAACTTCAATCTGGCCGAGGCCATCGACATCGATGGCGCAGTGGACCCTGCACTGTTCGCTGAAGCTGTGCGCCGAGTGACCGCGGAGGTGGAAGTCACGCGCCTGAATTTCGTCGATGCGGGACAGGGGCCGAAACAGGTTTTGGCGCCAGTGTTCACTGGCGACTTGCCTTTTCTCGATTTCAGTGGCACTGCTGATCCGCAAGGAGAGGCCCAGGCGTGGATGCATGCGGATTTCAGCCGCACGATTGATCTGGCGACAGGGCAGTTGTGGCTCTGCGCACTGATCCGCGTCTTGCCCGGACAGCATATTTGCTACCAGCGAAGCCATCACATCTTGCTGGACGGCTTCGGCGGTGGCTTGGTCGCGCGGCGCATCGCTGTACTTTATACGGCGCTGGCACAACGAGGTGACATCCCGTCCGCTTCACGCCTCGCACCGCTGGCCCAGTTGGCAGAGGAAGAACACGCCTATCGCGAGTCAGGCCGGTTTCCAAGGGATCGCCAATATTGGCGGGACCGTTTTGCCGACGTACCGGAACCTCTTACCCTCGCGTCGCGCCAATCGGTTAACAAGGGCGGTCTTTTGCGGCAGACCGTGCATCTGCCGGCGGCCAGCGTGCAGGCACTGCAGTCCGTTGCCCAAGCCTGGGGAAGCACGCTGCCTCAGATGCTCATCGCTGCTACGGCGGCCTATCTGTATCGCTCGACAGGGGTCGAAGACATGGTGATCGGCATCCCCGTGACTGCGCGCCACAACGATCGCATGAGACAAGTCCCCGCGATGGTGGCAAATGCGTTGCCGCTGCGCCTCGCGATGCGCCCGGACTTGCCTTTTCCCGAACTGGTTCGCGAGGTAGGGCGCCAGATGCGCCAGATTCTTCGCCATCAGTGCTATCGCTACGAGACATTGCGCAGCGATCTGAATCTGCTGCTGAACCATCGCCAGTTGTTCACCACGGTCGTGAATGTCGAGCCTTTCGACTACGACTTCCGTTTTGCCGGGCATGCCGCCAAGCCCCGCAATCTGTCCAACGGCACGGCCGAGGACCTGGGCATCTTTCTGTACGAGCGCGGCAACGGCCAAGACCTGCAGATCGACTTCGATGCCAACCCAGCGCTATATACCGCTCAGACGTTGGCAGACCATCAACAAAGGCTGCTGACCTTGATCGCCGCGGTGATTCGGCAGCCTGATCAGTCGGTGGGTCGGATCGAACTGCTGGCTGAACAGCAGCGCTGGCAGGTCCTGTCGGAATGGAACGACACCCGTCATGCGGTGCCAGACCGACACTTGGCAGAAAGTATCGAAGCCGGGCTGCTGGCAGAGCCGCAGGGGATCGCACTGCGTTACGAGGGACAGGTGTTGAGCCGTGGGGAACTCGACCGGAGAGCGAACCGGCTGGCGCACTTGCTGCGGGCGCGCGGCGCTGGACCTGAACGCGTCGTGGCTTTGGCACTGCCGCGGTCGCTGGACCTGATGGTGGCCCTGTTGGCCATTCTGAAGACCGGGGCGGCCTATTTGCCGGTAGACCCAGACTTCCCGCCAGACCGGATCGCTTTCATGCTTGGCGATGCGCAACCGGTGTGCCTGATCACGACTCAGGCGCTGGCACCGTCCCTGCCGACCGCCTTGTTCTTGGTCATCCTGGACGGTTTCGAAACCCTTTCACAGTTGGCACAGTTTGCAGAAACCCGGCCGCAGCCGCTATCCGAACTCCATACGGCCCAGCCGGCATATGTGATCTACACATCCGGGTCGACGGGCAATCCTAAGGGGGTTGCTGTCTCGCACCACGCCATCGTGAATCGGCTGCGGTGGATGCAGGACCGATACGGCCTGCAGACGGATGACCGGGTACTGCAAAAAACCCCCTCCAGCTTCGACGTGTCGGTGTGGGAATTTTTCTGGCCGTTGATCGACGGAGCCACATTGGTTCTGGCCAAACCCGGCGGCCACAAGGACGCGGCATACCTCGCTGAACTGATAGTCAGCGAAGGCATTACCACCCTGCATTTCGTACCTTCGATGCTCGAGGTTTTCCTGCTGGAGCCTTCGGTCTCCGGCTGCGCCAGCCTGAGGCGCGTGATCTGCAGCGGGGAAGCGTTGTCTTCCGCCTTGCAGCGCAAGTTTCAGCAGCAACTGGGCTGCGAACTTCACAACCTGTATGGCCCGACCGAGGCGGCCGTCGATGTCACCGCTTGGGAATGCATGCGCGCGTTTCCCACGGACCCGGTGACTGAGGGAGTACCCATCGGTTACCCGATCTGGAACACTCAGATGCTGGTGCTGGACAGCGGCCTGCAGCCGATACCGATGGGTGTGACGGGCGAGCTGTACATCGCAGGCACAGGCTTGGCCCGGGGCTATCTGGGCCGTCCAGTGCTGAGCGCTGAGCGCTTCGTAGCCAACCCGCATGGTGAGCCGGGCAGCCGCATGTACCGCACGGGGGACTTGGCCCGCTGGCGTGCAGATGGAAGCCTGGACTTCCTGGGGAGAGCGGACCACCAGGTCAAGATTCGCGGCCTTCGCATCGAGCCGGGAGAGATCGAGTCGGCGCTTTTGCAGCATCCGCAAGTGGCACAAGCGGCAGTGATCGCGCGCGAAGACGTGGCGGGAGACAAGCGCTTGGTGGCGTATGTAGTGCCGGCCGGGCTGGACGAACTCGTTGCTGGCGAGTTGCGCAGCCATCTGGCGCTATCGCTCCCGGACTACATGGTGCCTTCGGCCTTCGTGCCCTTACCTGCGCTGCCACTGGGGCCGAGCGGCAAGCTGGACCGCAAGGCGTTGCCTGCGCCAGAGGTGCAAAGCGCTGCTTCTTACGCAGCGCCTCGTACGCCCACCGAGCAAAAGCTGGCGGACTTGTGGGCCGAAACCCTGCACCTTCCCCGGGTCGGCATCCATGACAATTTCTTCGAACTGGGCGGGCACTCGCTCATGATCGTGCAGCTGGTTTCGATGATCCGCCAGCAGTTCATGATCGATCTGCCGTTGGATACGCTGTTCCAGGTGTCCACCATTGCAGGGTTGGCAGAACGGTTGGATCAAGAGTCCGTCGATCGACCTCGCATGGCTCCCATGGCGCGTCCGGCACGGATTCCCTTGTCATCAGCACAGCGCCGCCTGTGGCTCATGAATCAGCTCGACGGGCACAACCCTGCTTACAACATGCCCCTGGCATTGCGCCTGTCCGGGTTGCTTGACCGCGCAGCGTTGCATGCAGCCTTGGCTGATCTGGTGCATCGCCACGAGAGCCTGCGCACGGTCTACCCCCACGAAGGCGGTCTGCCCTACCAGCAAATTCTGGACGGCGCCGAGGCGCAACCGACAGTGATCGAGACCGATGCCAGCGAAGACGATCTTGCTGTGCTGCTGCACGCAGCCGCTGGCCACGCCTTCGACCTGTGTCTTGCCATGCCTCTGCGGGTATCGCTTTTCCGATTGACCGATGACGAGCATGTGCTGCTCTTGCTGACCCACCACATTGCAGGCGATGGCGCTTCGCTGCTGCCGCTGGCCCGCGACCTGAGCGTGGCCTACGGCGCGCGTGGTGGTGGCGTGGCGCCAAGCTGGGAACCGCTGCCGCTGCAATACGCAGACTACGCGCTTTGGCAGGCGGCACTCCTCGGCAGCGAAGACGATCCCCACAGTCTGGCCGGCCGCCAGCGTGCCTTTTGGCAGGACGCTCTGCGTGATCTGCCCGAGCAGATGACCTTGCCGGTGGACCGCCCCCGTCCGCTGGTGCCAAGCCATCGGGGCGATGTCGTGCTCGTGCATATTCCGGCCAATGTTCATGCGCGCATGCTTCACTTGGCCCGCGACGGACAGGCCAGCGTATTCATGGTGTTGCAAGCGGCATTGGCAGGCTTGTTGAGCCGATTGGGTGCCGGTCACGATATCGTGATTGGAAGTCCGGTCGCGGGGCGCAGCGACCATGCGCTGGACGGGTTGATCGGCTGCTTCGTGAACACCCTTGTGCTGCGCACCGACACGTCGGGCGAGCCTGGACTGCGTGAACTCCTGTCGCGCGTGCGCACCACGAATCTGGCGGCTTACGCGAATCAGGACTTTCCTTACGACCGTTTGGTGGAGTTGCTGCGGCCGGGTCGCTCACGGGCCAATCTTCCACTGTTCCAAGTCATGCTCGGCTTCCAGAACAGCAGCAGGCTTTCATTCAGCTTGCCAGGTCTTTCGATCACTCCGCAGCCGGTGGACATCGACACCGCGAAATTCGACCTGTCCTTCATCCTTACCGAGCAGCGCACCAATGAAGGCTTGCCGGGCGGGATTGAGGGCGGCATTCAATACAGCACCGATCTGTTCGATCGCGCGACGGTGGAATCGCTTGCAGCACGCTTGGTGCGCTGGTTGGAGCAAGCCTGCGATGCCCCTGACGAAGTACTGGGCCGCCTCGACATTCTGCAGGAGCAAGAGCGAAGCCGCCTGCTGCAGGACTGGAGCGGCTCGGTGCACCCCGTGGCTGTTCAGAGCATCGCGACGATGGTGGAAGGCCATGCCAGGAAGAGCCCTCAGGCGCCCGCACTGATCCTGGAAGGCTCCACCGTCAGCTATGGGGAGCTCGACGCACGGGCCAATCGACTGGCGCACCTGCTTCAAGGGCGAGGCGTTGTTCCGGGCGCTATCGTCGCAACGGTTTTGCCGCGCTCCCTCGACCTGATCGTTGCCCATCTGGCCATCGTGAAGGCGGGCGCAGCGTATTTACCGCTCGATCCCAATCACCTCGCGGGACGCAGCGCTCTCATATTTGAAGAGGCCGCAGCGGCAGCTGTTCTGACCCATGCTTCGATGCTTCCACGGCTGAGCGGAATTCCCCATTGCCTGGTGCTGGACAGCGACCTGATCGTCGCTGCCTTGGCGATCCAATCCGACAGCCCGCTGGTGAAACTCGGTGGAGCGCAACGGTCGAGCCCACATCCCCAGGAGGCGGCTTATCTCATCTACACCTCTGGCTCTACCGGTATTCCCAAAGGGGTCGTGGTGCCGCACGCGGGCTTGAACAGTTTGGCGATGGCCATGGCGGAAAGGATGTCCATCACTTCGGATTCACGGGTGCTGCAGTTTTCTTCCAGCGGTTTCGATGCTTCCGTGATGGACCAGCTGATGGCGTTTTACGCTGGAGCTGCTCTGATGGTGCCTGGGCCCGCTCCATGGCTGGGACAGGATTTGGCAGATGGGCTTGTCCGCCACTCGATCAGCCATGCACTGATTCCTCCTGCTGCGCTTTCCACGGTACCGCCCGGCGATTTCCCGGCCCTTAAAACACTGGTGGTGGGCGGTGATGTCTGTGCACCAGCGCTTGCGGCGCGATGGGCGGCAGGCCGCCGCATGATCAATGCCTATGGACCCACGGAGATCACGATCTGTGCCAGCTTGAGCGAGCCGATGCAGCCCGATGCTGCTCCGTCGATCGGACACCCGATCCTCAACACGCGCATGTACGTGCTGGACGACGGTCTTCAGCCGGTACCGATGGGTGTGACGGGCGAGCTGTACATCGCAGGCACAGGCTTGGCCCGGGGCTATCTGGGCCGTCCAGTGCTGAGCGCGGAGCGCTTCGTGGCCAACCCGCATGGTGAGCCGGGCAGCCGCATGTACCGCACGGGGGACCTGGCCCGCTGGCGTGCAGACGGAAGCCTGGACTTCCTGGGGAGAGCGGACCACCAGGTCAAGATTCGCGGCCTTCGCATCGAGCCGGGAGAGATCGAGTCGGTGCTTTTGCAACATCCGCAAGTGGCACAAGCGGCAGTGATCGCGCGCGAAGACGTGGGGGGAGACAAGCGCCTAGTGGCGTATGTGGTCTTTGCCGGTCCAGACGAGATCGCTACCGGCGAGTTGCGCACTCACCTGGCGCTGTCGCTGCCAGACTACATGGTGCCTTCGGCCGTCGTGGTTTTGCCCACGATGCCGCTCAGTTCAAGCGGCAAGCTCGATCGGCAGGCGCTGCCGATTCCTTCGGCGCAACACGCGCAGGGCGATCAACCTTATGCAGCACCGCGCAATTCCACCGAAGCGGCGCTGGCCACGCTGTGGGCCGAAATTCTGAACGTGCCGCAGGTCGGCATCCACGACAACTTCTTCGAAATAGGTGGCCATTCGCTGATGGCGATTCAGCTCGGCATGCGGATCAGGGAAAAGATTCACCCGGAGTTCCCCCATGCCGAGGTCTACAACCGCCCGTCGATCGCGCAACTGGCAGGCTGGATCGATAAAGAGGGTCATACCGCCGAGGCGCTGGATCTATCGCGCGAAATCGATCTGCCAGAACACATCCGCGGTTCTGCAGCGGTTCCCAGTTTGGCGCCAACGCGGGTGTTTCTCACCGGAGCCAGCGGCTTCGTAGGCAGCCATTTGCTGGCTGCGTTGTTGCGAGACACTTCCGCCAGCGTGGTGTGCCATGTGCGCGCCGCCGACGGCGCGCAGGGGCGACAGCGCCTGCAACGCGCCATGGCTGACCGCCAACTGGGCCAGGCGTGGGACGACAAGCGCATTCAGGTGGTTACCGGCGATCTGGGGTCCGAGCAACTCGGGCTGGATGACAGCGCGGTGCGCCTGGTTCGCGATGGTTGCGATGCCATCTACCACTGCGCGGCGCAGGTGGATTTCTTGCACCCTTATGCAAGTCTCAAGGGACCAAACGTCGACAGCCTGGTCACGCTGCTCGAATGGACCGTGCAAGGACGTGCCAAAAGCCTGCATTACGTCTCGACGCTGGCCGTGATCGGGCAGAACGAAGAGGGCGGCACGGTCACGGAACGTTCGGAGCTGGCTTCCTGGAGCGGCCTGGTGGACGGATACAGCCAGAGCAAATGGGTCGCCGACGGGATCGCCCGGCAAGCGCAGGCCCGGGGGCTACCCGTAGCGATCTACCGGCTGGGAGCCGTTACAGGAGACCACGACCACGCCATCTGCAATGCTGCCGACCTGATCTGGCGGGTGGCCCATCTGTACGCAGATCTGCAGGCGATTCCCGACATGGACCTGCCCCTCAACATGACGCCGGTTGACGATGTCGCACGCGCCATTCTGGGTCTGGCGGGGCAGGCTTCTTCGTGGGGGCAGGTGTTCCATTTGATGAGCCCTGCACCTTTGCGCGTACGCGACATTCCGCCCGTTTTCGAGCGGTTGGGCCTGCGTCTCGAATCGGTGGAACTGGAGCATTGGCTGCGCCGCGCGCACGGGCGCCTGGCTGAAGGGCAGGATCGCGACTTGGCCGCCGTGCTGGCCATCCTGGACCGCTACGACGCCTCAGCCAAGCCCCCCAAAGTCTCTGGCGTGGCCACCCATGCGCAACTGGAAGCCATCGGTGCTGCGATCCGGCCGGTGGATCGCGATCTGTTGCACCGTTACTTCGTCGATCTGGGCATCGACACCAAGGCACGCCGTGCCTTGGAACCCAGCATTTCATAAAGAGGAGGAAACCATGGCACGTTATCTCATCGCAGCGACCCCTTTACCGGGGCATGTGCTTCCCATGCTGGCGATCGCCCAGCATTTGGTGAGACAGGGGCATGAAGTGCGGGTGCACACCGCCAGCCACTTCCGGGAGCAAGCGTTATCGACGGGCGCTTCGTTCACGGCGTTTCACAGATCCATCGATTTCGATCACCATCAGCTGGACCAGCGGTTCCCGCAGCGGCTGCAACTGGCTTCTGCCCACGCACAACTGTGTTTTGGACTCAAGCACTTCTTCGCCGACGCCATGGCGCCCCAAATGGAGGGGCTGCGCGGCATTCTCGAGCACTTCGAGGCGGACGCGATTTTGGTGGACACCATGTTCTGCGGAACGTTTCCTCTGCTGCTGGGCCCTCGTGAAGATCGGCCGCCCATCGTGTCCATCGGCATTTCGGCGCTGGCACTGTCCAGCCGGGACACCGCTTTCTTCGGGACGGCACTGCCGCCTTCCTCCACTCCCGAAGGGCGCGTGCGCAATCAGTCCATGAACCGGAATCTCCAGCAGGCGATGTTTGGCGACGTGCAGCGCCATTTCGACGGGCTGTTGTTGCGCCTGGGATCGCGGCCGCTGCCGGGGTTCTTCGTCGATGCAATGGTGACATTGCCGGATCTGTACCTGCAGCTGACTTCCGCGGCATTCGAATACCCAAGAAGCGACTTGCCAGCTTCCGTGCGGTTTGTCGGTCCGCTGCTGGCGCCCGCGCGCTCCGGGTTCAATCCGCCTGACTGGTGGGGTGAACTGGACGATGGGCGCGCGGTCGTGCTGGTCACGCAAGGCACGCTGGCCAATCAGAACCCTGCGCAACTCATCGCCCCTGCGGTGCAGGCGCTGGCAAAGTTCGACGACATCCAGGTGATAGCGACCACGGGCGGGCCGGTACCGCCAGGCCTTGCGGCCGCGATGCTCCCTGCCAATGCCCGGGTCGTACCCTTTTTGCCGTACGACCAGTTGCTGCCCAAGGTGCATGCGATGGTGACCAATGGCGGATATGGGTCGGTCAACCATGCGCTCAGCCTTGGTGTGCCTCTGCTCGTGGCAGGTGGCACCGAGGAAAAGCCGGAAATTGCCGCGCGGGTGGCTTGGTCGGGTGCGGGTATCAACCTTTGCACCGGTCAGCCGAGTGCGCGTCAGATCAGCGACGCCGTGCGCAAGCTGCTTGACGAGCCCTCGTATCGGCAGCGGGCTCAGGCATTGCGCCAGAACTTCGCGCAACACTGCGCCTTGACCGAGATTGCAGAGGCTCTGGCCATCGTCCAAGAAACCGCCTCCGCCCCTGCGGAATTTGCCTGAACCTTAAGGAGATCCCTGATGAGCAATCCCTTCGACGACGAGAACGCCAAATTTCTGGTGTTGATCAATCCAGAAGGCCAGCATTCCTTGTGGCCTGCTTTCATTGACGTGCCGGCTGGCTGGGACGTAGCTTTGCCAGCAGCCGACAAAGCGGCTTGCCGGACGTTCATCGAAACCGGCTGGACCGACATGCGCCCACGATCACTCGTTGCCGCGATGGGGGGATGATCGAATATGGGTCGCGGGCGCTAGCGGCGGCGGGTGGCTCGGCGATCTTCTCAATCGCCGAGGTCCGGGCGCACATCGAAGAGTTCATCACCCGCCCAGCGCTGCTCCGCCGGCACTGCACCGCTTGGCTGTGCACGCATCGCCACATCGGGGCTCAACTGGCTCAGCACGCGAGGGAAAGCGCGGCAGTAGGTCTTTGACACCCCTGCGAGCTCGGCAAGCTGACGATATTCGATGAATTGGCCCGAAGGAACTTGCTGAACGATGTTCGCGACGCGCAGTTTCCAGTCATCGCTCATGGGTGTAATGGGCGATGGGCTTAGGCCAACAAGGTCGCCCACTCGAAGTGTTCCGCCTTCGAGAACCCGTGCCAGCACGCCACGGCGACGCTTCAGTGCTTTTGCCAAGCCCGGTTGATGACGTTCCAGCCGCACGCATGGCTCGCACTGGAACGTGATCCACAACACCACATCGGCACCGATCCGTAGCAGGGAACCCGAGCGGAGTTCATTGGTCGGGAAGTCGATCAACAGGCTCTCCCGAAGCGAAAAGGCTGGCAGATCGAGTTCACCATAGACGCGTTCTTCTGCGATCAACATCTGGCGCGGCGAGTGCATGCCGGCGTGCCTGTCGCCGGACAACCCCTCATGGGCGACCGCAACCGCCTCTTGAACAGATTGCGGCCCAGGCGAGCCTGGGCTGCGCAGGCGCAGCGCTTTCAATCTCCCTACATGGCGCCATTGCCTAAGGGGTGAAAGGGGGCTGTCGGAGAAAGCGTTCTGACCAATTCGCGTCATGGCTGCATTAAGGCTGCTGGTGGGAGGGCGGAGGCAGAGGCAAAGGCTGTGGTCTTACTACCCCGTGGCATGTCCGGGTCCACAGGCTGCAGCGTAACTGCCCAAGCATGGGCGCCGATCCATTCGGTCAAGAGCGCGCGCAATTCCTACAACCCTGCTGGAGGTCATCCCAGCAAACTGGGCCGCCGCCACAGGCCGAGAAGGAAGCCCGATGAACTCCAGCCACCTCCCGTCCGCAGTGCGCAGCGAGCACGCTGCTGATGCCTGCACCTCTGTCCACTCCGTGCATTTGCGCGTGAATGGGCAGCCTCACGACATCGAAATTCCCAGTTGGGTCACGCTGCTCGACCTGCTGCGAGAGCGCCTTCACCTGACGGGCACCAAAAAAGGCTGCGACCACGGGCAATGTGGCGCATGCACGGTGTTGGCCGATGGACAGCGCATCAACGCTTGCCTCACGCTCGCCGTCATGCAGGAGGGGATAAATATCACCACGGTGGAAGGACTGCCCGCGCTGGCCGGGGAGGAAGCCAGCGGCAATGGGCTGCACCCCTTGCAGCAGGCCTTCATGGACCATGACGCCTTTCAGTGCGGCTATTGCACACCAGGGCAGCTTTGTTCAGCGGTTGGCTTGCTGAACGAGGGTGGAGCCCGAACCGCCAATGATGTGCGAGAGCGCATGAGCGGCAACCTGTGCCGTTGCGGAGCCTACCCTCAGATCGTGCAGGCCGTTTCGCAGATCGCGGGAATCCGCGTCGGGTCTGCCGCATTCCCTGGTTCCGCCGGCCCGTTTACTGAAAGCCAGCCATGAGGGGTTTCCAATACGCGGCCGCGACTGCAACCGATGCCGCTCTTGCGGAGATGCCCAGTGAAGTCCCCGATATCGGGGACACCGCACCGCATGCCAAATTCATCGCCGGGGGCACCAATCTCATCGACCTGATGAAGGAAAACGTCATGAGGCCACAGCGCCTCATCGATGTGAGCCGCCTGCCGCTCGCAGCCATCGAGCCATTGCCCGACGGAGGTGTGCGCCTGGGGGCCATGGCGCGCAATGCCGCCACAGCGCGCCACCCTTTGGTAAGGGAGCGGTACCCCTTGTTATCGGCCGCCATTCTTGCCGGGGCCTCTCCCCAGATTCGCAACATGGCGTCCAACGGAGGCAATCTGCTGCAGCGTACCCGGTGCTATTACTTCTACGATGTCGGTGTACCTTGCAACAAGCGTCAGCCCGGCACCGGTTGCCCGGCACGCGACGGATTGGCCAGGCAATTGGCCATTCTGGGCACCAGCGATCACTGCGTGGCCACCCACCCTTCAGACATGTGCGTGGCCCTGGCGGCGCTGGACGCCGTGGTGCATGTTCGGTCGTCGCGGGGCGAACGCGAAATTCCGTTTGCAGACTTTCACCGGCTGCCAGGCAATGCTCCGCATCGGGACACCACTCTGGCCGGTGACGAACTCATCACGCACATCGACCTGCCTGCCAACACTTTGGCGCCCCACAGCACCTACCTCAAGATTCGAGACAGAGCGTCCTATGCCTTTGCGTTGGTTTCTGTCGCGGCGGCCTTCGATCTGGACAGCGCCGGCCACATGCGCAACGCCCGCGTGGCACTGGGAGGCGTCGCCCACAAGCCGTGGCGCAATCCCCTCGCGGAGCAGCAACTGGACGGCGAGTTGCCCGACGCCACGGCCTTTCAGAGGGCGGCAAACACGTTATTGCAAGACGCCCGCGGACATGGAGCGCCAAGTGGCCCAGGGAACAACCGTTTCAAGATCGAACTGGCGCGCCGCGCTGTGGTTCGCGCCCTTGAAATGGCGCGCGATGGTGAATTGACCAACACCGGCGAACTCGGTGCCGGACATCTGCAGGAATTTCAGCCATGAACGCTCCTCACGACTTTGATGCGAATGCCCACAAAGCGCTGCCGCTCTCTCAGCAGCCCATGGCGGAGCCAGGAACGGGCACGGTAAAAACTGGCATGCCGGTTTCACGCATCGACGGGCGCCTCAAGGTAACGGGGCAGGCGCGCTACGCGGCAGAGCCTTTCTGCGAGGAACTGGCCTATGGTGTGGTGGTGAACAGCACCATCGCGAAGGGGCGAATTCTCAGCCTGCGGAGTGACCGCGCCCGCGCGGTACCCGGCGTGCTGGACATCATCACGCACGCGAACCGCCCCTCGATGCGGTCTCTCGACCTCTTCTACAAAGACATGACGGCCCCCGCCGGGTCGCCTTTCAAGCCGCTGCACGACGCGTGCATCCGTTACAGCGGACAACCCGTCGCGCTGGTGGTGGCAACGACCTTCGAGGCAGCACGCTGCGCTGCTGCGCTTATTGAGGTGGACTACGAGGTGGAAAAGCACGAGACGCACCTGATGCGCAATCTCCATCGCGCGCACGTGCCGAGCCGGCTCAAAGCCGGCTATTCGCCCCCACCCAAGCCCCGGGGCGATGCGCCAAGGGCGTTCGACGCAGCGCCAGTGAAAATCGACGCGCAGTACTACAGCGGCGTCGAACACCACAACCCCATGGAAATGCACGCGTCGACTGTGCTGCGCAGTCCGGATGGACATCTCACCATTTACGACAAGACCCAAAGCCCGCAGAACAGCCGATGGGTGGTGTCCCATGTGTTCGGCTTGTCTCAGGACAAGGTGACCGTTCGCAATCCCTTCGTCGGTGGCGCCTTCGGTTCAGGGCTGCGGCCCCAGTACCAGCTGATCTTGGCGGTGATGGCTGCGCTGCATCTGCAGCGCTCGGTGCGCGTCGTGCTCACGCGGCAGCAGATGTTCACGTTCGGACATCGGCCTGAAACCTGGCAGCGGGTGCGACTGGCTGCGGACCGCGATGGCACCCTGCGGGCTGTCATGCACGAGGCCGTGGCCGAGACCTCCCGGTTCGAGGACTATGTGGAAGTCGTGGTGAATTGGTCGGGGCAGCTTTATCGGTGCGACAACGTGCGCCTGGACTATCGGCTGGTAGCGCTCGACCAATACAGCCCGCTGGACATGCGGGCACCGGGCGCCGCGCATGGCGTCCATGCTCTGGAAGTGGCCATGGACGAATTGGCTTACGAACTGCGCATGGATCCCTTGGATTTGCGCCTGAAGAACTACGCGGAACGCGACGCTTCGAAAGATCTGCCTTTCTCCACCAAGGAATTGCGCGCCTGCTACCAGCAAGGCGCGGAACGTTTCGGTTGGGCGCGCAGGCCGCTGGAGCCACGCTCGATGCGGGAGGGCCGGGAATGGGTTGGCTGGGGCATGGCGACAGGCACCTGGGATGCCATGCAAATGCTTGCGCGTGCCCGCGCCGTACTGCATGCGGACGGGCGTTTGGTCGTCAGCAGCGCGGCATCCGATATCGGCACGGGCACCTATACCGTGATGGCCCTGATCGCCGCAGAGGCGATGGGACTGCCACTGGAGCAGGTAACTTTTGAACTGGGCGATTCCAATTTGCCGTTGGCGCCCATCGAGGGCGGATCGTCGCACGTGGCCACCATAGGGGCTGCGGTGGAAGGCGCGTGCGAGAAGCTGCAGCGATTGCTTTGGGCCCTCGCACGACGCAACCCTGCACTGGGCTTCGGCCGCGTGCTGCTTCAAGATGTTGAATTCAAGAACGGCCGCATGCGGCGGCGCGATGCGCCCCATGACGAGGAAGGCGTCGCCCTGGCCGACATTCTTGCGGCGCAGGGGCGTTCGATGGTCGAGGTGCGGCACCTTCTGCTTCCCAATGTGCTTCGGCAAAAGAAGTTCGTGAGGGCGACACATTCCGCAGTGTTCTGCGAAGTGCGCGTGGATGAGGAACTGGGGACGGTCCGCGTCACGCGGGTAGTCAGTGCGATTGCCGCAGGCCGCATTCTGAGCGCCAAGACCGCGCACAGCCAGATCACCGGTGGCGTGGTGTGGGGCATCAGCCAGGCCCTGCACGAGGAGACGCAGACCGACCATGCGCTGGGCCGTTTCATGAACCACAACTATGCGGAATACCACGTTGCAACCAATGCGGACATTCCGCCCATTGATGTGATCTTCGTCGACGAAGACGACCGCATCGTCAGCCGGATGGGCTCCAAGGGGGTGGGCGAAATCGGCATCGTGGGTGTGGCGGCTGCAGTGTGCAACGCGATCTTTCACGCGACCGGACGCAGGGTGCGGTCTACACCAATGACGCCGGACAAGGTGATGCTCCCCGCGCACGATGCCTCATCGCTGGCCCTTGATGGCGAACCAGCAGCGGCCATGGGCGAGCCTTCTCAAGCTGTTCGTACCTCGTCCTGACTTCGAAACCCGTGATGGATGTAGGCGCGCTTGCGAGTGGGTGAAGCGGTCACTCTGCTCTGGCACTGCGCTCGTCTAACAACGCTTTAAGGCGCTCGAGCAGGCGGTCCATTTCCACAGGTTTGGAGAAATGGTCGTCGAATCCCGCCGCCAGCGCGGCCTGCCGATCCGATTCGCTTCCGTAGCCAGTCAATGCCACCAGAGGTAGCGCGTGGGTTAGAGGCTGCGAGCGGACTTGGCGGGCGAGTTCATAGCCGCTGATTTCCGGCAAGCCGATGTCGAAAATCGCTGCGTCAAAAAAATCGGCTTTCAAAAGCGCCAGGCCTTCCTGGGCGCTGTAGGCAACCTTTACCTGGTGGCTTTCCATGCCTAACCACTCGGCCAGCAGGTCGGCGGCATCGCGGTTGTCGTCCACCAAGAGCAATCGCAGCGCTGGCGTTCGTTCCTGTCCCTCAGGGGCATCGGGCACAGCGGGAGTTTCAGACTCGATGTGCAAAGGCAGTCGCAGAGTAAAGGTGCTCCCCTGGCCGGTTCCCTCACTGTGCGCCTCGATCGTTCCGGCGTGCAGCGTCGTCAAGCTCTTGGCGATGGCTAGCCCGAGGCCCAGGCCGCCCGAAGCGCGTTCCAAGGCCTGTTCTGCCTGCACGAAACGTTCGAACACCTGGGCAAGCAGATGGGGTGGAATGCCGATGCCCTCATCGGTCACGCGCAACATGGCCCACTGGGCGTCGCTTTCCACGCGCACACGGATTGGCGCGTCCTGTGGACTGAATTTGGCCGCGTTGGTGAGCAGGTTGCAAACGATCTGGACGAGCCGCAGCAGGTCACCCTGCACCAGCACTTCAGATTCAGGCAGGTCGAGATGTGGCAAGGCGCTGCGCCCTTGCAGCGCGGGCGACGTCAACTCGATGGCGCGCTCCACGACCTCACGAAGGTCTACCGGTTCGAGCGACAGCGTGATCTTGCCGGACACGATTCTGGAGATGTCGAGCAAGTCGTCCACCATGCGCGAGAGGTGCTTGACCTGGCGCCCGATGATTTCCCGCTCTCGGGTGAATGCAGCGGGATCGCGTCGGGCAATCAACTGCAGCGCCAGCACGATCGGCGCCAACGGATTGCGAAGCTCATGGCCGAGCATGGCGAGAAACTCGTCTTTCGCCCGGTTGGCGGATTCCGCTTGCCGCTGGGCCTTGCGCGCCTCCGACAACAGTAAGGCGTTGTCCAGGGCCAGGGCGGCACGCTGTGCCAGCTCACCGATCAGCGCGATATCCTCGGTCTGAAAGGTCCACCCTGGTTTGGCCCTCAGCACAGCCATCGTGCCCAGCGTGCGGCCACGGGCCACCAGGGGAACAATGCAGCCCGCATCCGTCCTGATGCCGGGAACCAGCGCTTGCAGATCGAAATTTGCACCTTGCGCATTGCCGGTTGCTTGCGCAGCGTGGATGCTGGGTTTTCCTGTTTCTATGGCGATCGCAAGTGCCCGCGGAGCTGTGTCCCCCGCACTTGGTGCCATGGCCTTTTCGGCATGTTCGCCACCGATTTCTACGGGACGGCTGTGGATCAGTCTCTGTCGCAATACGCCCTGGTCATCGAGCAAATCGATGCGGCACGCATCTCCGACGGCGGGGACGACCAGGTGCGTAATCGTCGACAGCGTGGAGGCTTCCTCCAGTGACCCCGAAAGCAACGCACTGGCATGGACCAGCAACCCCAGCCGCTGCTCGGCCGCTTGGGCGGCAGACCGTGCGTGGCTTTCGAGCTGCAACAATCTTTCGCGCTCCGCCTCGCTGCCGGCACGCTGCACGGCGGCAGATTCCAGCGCCCGGGCCACTGCATCGATCTCTGTGATGCGCGACATGCCGGAGGACCGCTGTTCGCCCCGGCCCAGTGCATCGGCGTCGTCGCGCAGGCTCCGCATGGGTACGGTGATGGATCGGGACATCCACCAGGCCCCCGCCCCGCCGAGAGCGAGCGACGCGAACAGACCCAGCACGTAGGCCCCGGCCGTGCGCCACCAGGAACTTTCTGCCTGCGACATCGAGGTGCCAAGAACGAGCGTCCAGCGGCCTTCGTCGATGCGAGCCAGCACTGTCTTCGCGCGCACGCCATCGACATTCGTGCTGGTGCCCACCAACTCTCGCTTGTCGCTGCCGAGGGCCTGGAAAAGCGGCTTCAGCGACTCGCTGGGGGCGGAGCCCCTCCACCGCTCGTCATCGGTCGTGCGTGCGATGCGAACCTGGTTGGCATCGAACACGGACACATACCAACCTTCGGGAATCCGCTGCCCCCGAAGTACCGCAGCAATGGCTTCCGGCCGGATCACGGCGGTCAGTACATACCTCACCACTCCGTCCCTAACCACAGGCACACGCACAGGGAAAGCAAAATTGCCGGCCGCCCCGCGTGCCATCGCACCGGCGACAGGGCGCCCGCTGCGCACCGTTTCCTCGAAACTGAATCTTTCGATCACCCGGGGAGCCACTCCGTTGCCGTTGCCGTTGCCGCTGTCGGTGGAGAAGACTACCCGGCCTGACGGGTCTGCCAGCAGCAATCCGCGCCACTCCGGATGGGAGGCGCGTACTGCATGGCTGAGTGCCAGTGCCTGTTCCCTGCCTTCGCCTTCAGCCGTTGCCAACGGTTCTGCCAACGCAAGCGTCTGCAACGCAGAAATGGTCAGTCGCAATTCGCCTTCCACAGCGGTGGCCAAAGCGCGTGCCACCCCCAGGCTGGACGCTTCGTTTTGCGCGCGCTGGCTTTCAAAGAGTGCAGAAAGGGAGATGGCGCACACGACCGCCAGCGGAAAGATCGCCGCCACGGCCACGAGCAGGAGTTGGGTCTGGAGAGGAACAGTGCGCACAGGGATGTTGAACTCGGTAAACCCACCGCCACAACCAAAAAGGCACGGTGGAGCTTCGGATGGCCGGTCCAACGGGATCACCGAGGGCGCAGCGCTGTCAAAAACGCAGCGGCATGTTATCTCCACCGCAGTGATTTACAGCAGTCTCAACGAGGCAAATTTCGAATCACGCTGTCCGCACCTTCTCTATTTGTTGCAAAATGTTCGGTTGATCCGCTCAGCGGAATTCAGGAGGGGAAAAGGGATGGCGAGACGTCACAAACAAAGTGCCGCAGAAGGATTGGTCGAGCTCATTGCGCAATTTCCATGGTGGGTCGGAACGGCGTTGGCTGCGGCGGCTTATTGGGCGCTGCACAGCTTGGCATCGCAGCCTATGCCGCCGGCCCGCACATCGCAGGAAATAGCCTCCTTGGTGACTGGAAGCATGTGGCGGGGATTGGCCTACGGTGCCCAGTTCGTGGTGCCGCTTCTTTTTGGACTGGGCGCTTTGCTGTCGTTCATGAAGCGGCGCGAACGCAGCAAGCTTTTGAACGACTGCGGCACGGCCAATTCCAGCGCACAGGCTTTGCAAGGCATGTCATGGCAGGATTTCGAAAAACTGGTGGGTGAAGGATTTCGGCGGCGGGGCTATTCGGTTCAAGAGCGAGCAGGCGAGGGCGCCGACGGCGGAGTGGACTTGGTTTTAACGAAAGATGGCGAGAAGTCTTTCGTCCAATGCAAGCATTGGAAAGCCTTTCAGGTCGGTGTTCCCGTGGTTCGTGAGTTGTACGGCGTCATGGCCGCACATGGGGCTTCGGCAGGCTTCGTGGTGACCTCCGGGCGCTTCACCCATGAGGCGACAGCCTTTGCCAGTGGCCGCAACATCCGGCTCATCGATGGCGCCACGCTGCTGCAGCTCATCCGGGAATCCGACAGTGATCGCAACCCCCGGCCACAAGTTGCGGTTGAAGGCGCTGCCCCAACGCAACTGCAGCAACCGGTATGTCCCAAATGCGGCGGCGCAATGGTTCAGCGCATTGCCAAGCGCGGGCCATCGGCTGGCAACGCGTTCCTGGGCTGTTGCCACTACCCGTCCTGCCGGGGAACGCGCAGCAGTTGAGTCAGTGCTTGACCCGTTTCAAGACAATGGCTTCGCTCGGCTGTCGCGAGGAATGAACCGTTGCACGAACTCCGGCTGAAAGCAGCGCTGGCTACCATCAGCGAAATCCACGGTCACGGAAATCGCATCGACCGCGGCCACGGTGCCTTGCCCATAGCGCTTCACGCGCACGCTGGCTCCCCGCTCGAATGTTTTATTTTCAACGGGCGCAGGTTGCACCGGCGCTACCGCTTGCAGCGTTGAAGGAGGCGCAGACTGCTCGCCATCGCTGCCTCCAAGGCCTCTAACCGTTTCAGCAGCGCGCTCGGCCAGGGTCTGCTCTGCCAGTTTCGCCATTCGGACGCAGTTGTCACACGTGCTGCATCGCTGCGGAGAGTCCGAGGGATCGAAATATTCAAGCAACACTTGCCAACGGCAACGGCCCGTTTGCGCGTAAAAAACCATGCGTTCCAGCGCTTGCTGGTCTTGCTCGCGTTTGTCTGCGTAGGACTGCATGAGTGCGCGCACTGTGGCCGGCTCCAGTTCGGACCGGCGCAAGGAAAGTGCGCCATTCTTCGTCTTGGCAACGATCTTGTGCCGCTGCAGCAGGCCCAGCCCGACCTGTAGCTTGCTGCGTGGCCGATCCAGGCGGGCTTGCAAACTGTCGATTGTCCAGGCGTTCTCGCCTTGAGGCGCCGGGTCGTGCAGGGCTTGGTAGAGCGCGTCGAGGTCATCCGCACTGGGGTAACGGCCCGCCAGAAAGAACTGCTGCACCGACTTGTCTTTGCGCATGAAGAGCAGGGTGCAGTCCGCAGGCTCGCCGTCTCTTCCGGCGCGACCTGATTCCTGGTAGTACGCGTCCAGCCCGCCGGGCATTTGGTAGTGCACGACGAAGCGCACATCCTGCTTGTCGATGCCCAGGCCGAACGCATTGGTAGCAACCATCACGCGCACATCTCCGCGCATGAACGCGTCTTGGGCGTCGCTTCGCTCCTGCGCAGGCATACGGCCATGGTAAAGGCCGGCCGACACATCGGCGGCGCACAGAGCGGCGTGGACTTCCTGGGCTGCTTTCACCGTGGCCGTGTACACCAGTCCAGCCCCTTCAGCAGCCTGGATGATGTCGATGAGGCGACTGCGCTTTTCCGCTTCGGTGGCGAGGGCCTCTGCTCGGTAACGGAGATTGGGCCGATAGGTCCCCGTGTCCACCACGCCGGTTGCAGGAATGCCCAGTTGCCGGCGGATGTCTGCTGCCACCGGTCCAGCGGCGGTGGCGGTCAGTGCCAATATGGTCGGCCGGCCCAGTCGCGCTGCAGCACCCGCGATTTCCAGGAATGCCGGCCGAAAATCGTGGCCCCATTGCGAAATGCAGTGCGCTTCGTCCACGGCGAGCAGACCGACCTTGCCGCTGTCGGCCAGCAGGGCCAGAAAATCTGCATCTGCCAACCGCTCTGGCGTGGTCAAGACGATGCGCGCGCTGCCATCGGCGATGGCCTGTTCGGCCTCGCGCGTTTCCTGGGGGGTGAGCGCGCTGTGCAATTGCACGGCAGGTACGCCACGTTCACGCAGCGATTCGCATTGGTCCCGCATCAAGGCGATCAACGGGGACACCACGACGGTCCGGCCCTCGATCAACAAGGCCGGCAATTGATAGCACAGTGATTTTCCGGCCCCAGTGGGCATCACGGCCAGTGTGTTCTCGGACTGCAGGACGCGTTCGATCACCTCGCGCTGGCCTGCGCGCAGTTCGCGCAGCCCGAATGTGTTTTTCAGCAGGGACCGAACGCGGGAGGCAGAGGGCGCGCGGGTTGGCCGCGCCTTGCTGGAGTGGCGGGGGGAGGCAGGCATGGGCTCAGGCGATGGGTGGGGCATGAGGCTCCATGCTCGCCAGCGGTCTGGGCAGGCGGCGTCGGACGTTGCTCACGTCCGGTGTCATCCGCCGCCCTCCGCTGTCTGTCCTGTCCGAACGGCGTCAGAAGCGTGCCTGGAGCCCCACAGTCACTGTGCGCGCCGTGCCAGGTGCAACCCAGAGGCGGCTGTACGAGCTGCTGTAATAGGTGGTGTCGAAGACGTTGTCCACGTCCAGCGTCAGGCGCACCGCAGGGGTCACCCGCCAGTACGCCACCAGTTTGGCGGTGCGGTAGCTCGGAAGGTCGAATGCAGCCGATCCAGCGTCGGCCTCGGCCTGCGTGCGCGCCTGGCCCAGTCTGCGTCCCACATGGGTTACACCGCCGCCGATGCCGTAGCGCTGACCGTTATCGAAAGCGTTTTCGTACACCGCCAGAACACTGCCATTGACCTTGGGCACGTTCAGCAGCCGACCCCCGACCTCCAGCGTGTTGTCGCGTGTGATTTCCACATCGTTCAGCACCAGGCTGGCATTGACCCGCCAGCGGGCAGTTACCTGCCCAGCAAAATCAAGCTCCAGGCCACGGCTTTGCACTTCGCCAGCGGCCACGGAATAGCCGGAGTTGAGTGGATCGGACGTAAGCACATTGCGTTTGCGAATGTCGAACAAGGCGGCCGTCGCGCCCATGCGTTGGTCGGCGCTTTCCCATTTGGCGCCAACTTCCAAAGAGCGACCGGTTTCCGGATCGAAGGCCTGCGCGGCGCTGTCCGAGCCGACGTTCGGCCGGAACGAGCGCCCGGCGTTCGCGTAGACCGTCCACTGCGCCGAGGGCAGCCAGCTCAGCCCGATGCGTGGCGAGGTGGCCGACGGGTCCTGGTGAACCGTGGACCCGTTGCGGCGGTTTTCCAGCGATTGCTTGTACTGGTCCACTCGCACGCCGCCGACCAGCCGCCATTGTGGTGCCAGCTTGATGGCGTCCTGAAAGTAAAACGCGGTGTTGCGCTGGCGCTCCAGCGTATCTGTGTTGGGCAGCGGCGTGGGCCGCGTCTGACCATAAGTGGGTGCCTGGATGTCGATGGCATAGGGCGCCGCGGCCGTCGGGTTGGCGCGGAGCATCAGGGTGTCCATATGGAACTTGAAGCTTTCCATGCCAAACAGCAGTTCGTGCGCAATGCTTCCCGTTTCCACGGTACCTTGGATTTCTGCCTGCAGGGCGATGTCATCCGATGCGAAGTCTCGAAAACGTCGCTGGCGCGATAGCAAGCCATTGGCCTGCAGCGCGCTGGCTTCGGTGGAAAAGCCTTGCACCGAGGTTTCCCGGTACGACAGACCCAGCCGGCTGCGCCACTGCGGTGTCCATTCGTGTGACAGGATGAACTGGTGGGTCTGGTTCTCCAGCGTCACATCGCCGTCGCCGGGCTCGCCCAGAAAGCGGCTGCGCGGAATGGTTCCCAGCTGGTTGTTCACGGCCACGACGCCCCGGTCCAGCGGCGTTGCATGGCGCAGGAATTCACCCGCATATTCCAGCACCGTGTCGCGTCCCAGCTTCCAAGTGAAAGCCGGTGCGACCACGCGCCGCTCGGAGCTCACATGGTCGCGAAAGCTGTTTCGGTCCTCTGCCGCGACATTCAATCGATATGCAAAGTTTTCGCCGATGGGGCCGGTGCTGTCGAACGCGCCGCGCTTGAGCCCCTGGCTGCCGACCGAGCCTTCGACCGAGTTGGCCGCCTTCCAGAGCGGGCGTTTGCTCACGATGTTCAGGGTGCCGCCGGGCTCGCTGCTTCCGTAGAGCGCAGCGGCCGGGCCTTTGAGGAATTCGATGCGTTCCACGCCGGCCAGATCGCGCGGGGCATTGAATCCGCGGTTGGAGGAAAAGCCATTCATCAACGTGGCCATGCCGGTGTTTTCATTGCCGGGCAAACCGCGGATCGCAATGTTGTCCCACAGGCCGCCGAAATTGTTCTGGCGGGAAACGCCGCCCACATAGTCGAGCACGTCATCGAGCCGCGTAGCCCCCAGATCGTCAATGGCCTGGCGGGTGACCACGCGAACCGATTGGGGCAACTCCCGCAGTGGCAGGTCCGTTTTCGCGCCAGCGGCTTCTTCTGCGTGGTATGCGCCGGATTCTGTGCGGCCCACGATCTCCACCGTGGACAACTGGGGTGCGTTTTCTGCTGCGGGTTGCGCCATGGCCGATCCGCATGACAGGGCCGCCATGGCAAACGTAAAGGGAAGGGGAGCGCGCGCTCCCCGGTAAGGGTGGAAGGACATGAAAAAGTCTCAGAAAGGAGGTCATCGGCCGCGAATCGCCGCGCCGGATGGGCGTGCACGGTCCCGCCTGTGGCGACATGGCACCACAGGCGGGAGGCAAATTGGGTCAAAAGCTGCGCTGGATGCAGCGCACTTCGTCAGGCGAGCCGGACGGGGGGATCGCGCGAGGCAAAAGGCCAGCGATCCGGTGTGGGTACGAAGGCAAAGGCCGCCTCAGGCTGCGGGCAACGGGCAACGGCACCGTCGGCGGCCATGGCCGCCTGTATTCCACCCGGCAGGACCGATGGCTGCGCAAACGCCATGCAACCCGCGCAAGGGCCGTGCTCTTGCGCATGGATCGGCTTGCTGGCTGGCGGCGCGTCGTCTTGCGCTGCGATGACTGCAGCATCTTGCCCCCCGCGGGCTGCGGCCTGGAAATGTTCCGCCTCGTGGAGGGGCAACCCGATGCACGTGTGGACGAACACGGCAATCAGGACCAGGCGGAGGAGGGCGCGGCAACGGTTCATGGCAAGGGGCGCCGAATCATAGCGGCGTCCGCAGCCCAGTCACGCCGGGGCGTGAAGTCTCAGGTGTTCTCGTTCGCCAGGACCACCTGATTGCGTCCTTGTTGCTTGGCTTGGTACAGGGCCTGGTCGGCACGCTGGACGAGATCGGTTTCGCGGGTGTCCCCCAGGCTGCTGAAGCTCATGCCCAGGCTCACGGTGATCTGGCCCACGGCAGGAAAGGGGCTCTGGCTCACGGCCAGGCGGATCTTCTCGGCAACCACCCGGCCTTCCTGCTGATCCTGGGGTTCCGGCAGCAAGACCACGAACTCTTCGCCGCCATAGCGCGCCACGAAGTCGGTAACACGCACACTGCCCGCAATCACCCGCGCCAATTGCTGAAGCACCGCATCGCCGGCCTGGTGGCCATGCTGGTCGTTGACGTTCTTGAAATGGTCCGCATCGATGAGCAGCAAGGCGAAGGTGCGCCCCGTGCGGTGAAAGAGCTGCACGTACTCGTGCAATTTCTCGTCGAACCTGCGGCGGTTGTACAGACCGGTGAGGGCATCGTGGACTGCCAGATTCTCCAACTCCTGGTTGGCGCGGTGCAGTGCCTGCGTGCGTTCCGCCACGAGTTCTTCCAGTGAGGTGTTCAACTGGGACAGTTCGCGTTCGCGCTCCAGCAGCGAGGCCGTCATCGATTGGAACGAATGGTTCAGCTGCGTGATTTCCGACGCGTGTTCGTCGCCCGGATACACCGGCGTGCCAGCACGGCTTTCGATCATGCGGGCGGCGCGCGCCAGTTGTTCGATGGGCCGGCTGATCCGCGCTGCCAGGCGGTAGGCGACCAGCGCACAGCCCAGGGCTGTGAGCAGGCCGAGAAGAATCAATTGCTGGCGCAGCGCTTTCACGGGCGCCAGCGCCTTGTCCAGCGGCTGGCGCACCACGATGCGCCAGCCCAGATCAGTGTGCGCCACGGTGGGTACTTCCACCACGCTGGTGAGGTATTGCGCCCCGTCATTCCATTCCAGGCGCTCCGACTCTGCCTGGGCACTGGCGCCATGCGGAAGGTGCAATTGCCCGGCATGCCGGAACGGGTAGAGGATGCGTCCCTCCTTGTCCGCGATCAGCACCTCGGCACCATGCTGTCCCACGCGGTTCACCACGATGGATTCCACCGTCTCGGTCACCCAGGACCAATGGGCGTGGGCGCCCAGCACACCCCTCAGTTGGCCCTGGTCATCCAGGATCGGGGCTGCAAAATCGATGAACCGCAGCGGCTGGTCGGGGTTCAGGTTGGGCAGTTGCTTGGCCAGCAGCACGGCTTCATGCACATCTCCTACGAACAATCCGGACCGGGCTGATTGGAACCATGGCCGGTGCTCCACCTGTGCGCCCACCAGAACGCCATCGGTGGCTTGCGCCACGCGACCACCCGCTTCGGTGACGCCGATCCAGGCGTATTCGTTGTGGGTCGCCTTGCGTAAATCCAGTGCTTGCCTGATCTCCGGAGCGGAGAGGTCGCCGCGCGTGAGCAGCGTCAACTGGCGCAGCAGGTCGATCTCCTGCGCTCGCTCACGCAGATTGGTAGCCAGCAGATCGGCGGCCGAACGGGCGCTGGTGTGCAGCAATTCGCCCCCGAACCGTGCCAGCTCTGCCGTGGCGATGTGGCCCACGTAAAGCCCCACGCCCAGCAGGCTGGCCAGCGACAGCCCGCCAAACAGCAGGGTGAGCTGTCCCCTGAAGCTATGGTGCGAGTGCGCTGCCTTATCGGTGGTTTCCATACGCCTTTCGTTTTTCCCCGCATCGGGGCGGGCTCTCTACAATGCCGGCCCTTTGGTCCTGGAATCCCTGCCCATGCATATCGTCGTCAACGAAGAACTGAAGGCCTATATCGACCCGCTGAGCCCCGATGAACATGCGGCCCTGGAGCGCAGCCTTCTGGCAGAAGGCTGCCGCGATGCGCTGGTGCTGTGGGGCGATGTGCTGGTCGATGGCCATAACCGGTACGGTATCTGCCAAAAGCATGGGTTGCCGTTCCAGACGGTCCAAAATCAAAATTTCCGCTCCATGGAAGACGTCCATCTCTGGATGATCGATCAGCACCTGGGCCGACGTAGCGTATCGGACTTTCAGCGCGGCGTGCTCGCTTTGCGTAAGCGCGAGATTCTGGCGGATCGCAATGCCCGCACCAGCAGTCCGGAGGCGGTCGAAGGTGCGCCGGGCGCTGGGGAGGGCTTGCCCAACGAGGCTGCCGATCGCCAGGAACCGTCCGCACAGGCCGCCCAGGCGCCCGGGATCGAGCCGCAGCCGCTCTCCAATCGGGAGGCCATTGCCAAGGCTGCGCGCCTCAGCAGCAGCCAGGTAGTGATGATCGAAAAGATCCGAAAGCAGGCGGCACCGGAAGTGGTGGCCGCCGTGAAGTCGGGCACGCTGTCGATCAATGCCGCCGCCGCCGTGGCCACCCTGCCGCAGGAAGAGCAGCGGGCCGCAGCCATCGCGGGCGGCGACGAGCTCAAACAGGCGGCCAAGCGCGTCCGTGAAGCCAAGCGCAAGCCGCGCGAAGAAGCCGATGCCTCCTCGGAAACCCTGCAATCATTGCGCGAACGCGTGGCGGAACTGACCGCCGAAAACGATGAGCTGCGCCGCCACTTGGCGCAGTGGCAGGCGAAGGCGGGCGACTAGAGACCGGGGGAGAGCACCCCGGTCTTTTTCTTCACGGTGCTTCTTCTGCTGAGCCGGTATCCGTACCTGGCGTGCGGACGTTATCTCCGGGCCTTTGGGGCTCTATGATTTGGGCCCACTCCGTTCAGTGCCCATGACCTCAAACGCCCCCTCCTTCCAGATCCAGCGAGGCTTGCCCATCGGCTTGTTCGCCGGTTTCATGTTGGCCGCGTTGGCCACCGCCTTCATCGCCCTGTTCACCTACCAGTCGCAGCAGGAGCGTGCCGAAGCAGTGGCACGCATCAATGCGGCCGTGGAGTCGCTGTCGCAGATGCAGACGGTTCTTTCCATCACGAAAGACGCCGAAACGGGCCAGCGCGGCTATTTGCTCACGGGCGAGACCCGTTATCTGCAGCCCTACACGGCAGCGCAGGCTGCGCTCAAGCCCGAGATGGGCCGGTTGCGCGCGCTGGTGCAGGGATCGCCTGACCAGTTGCAGCGGTTCGAGCATCTGCAGGCCTTGGTGGCCCAGAAGATGGGGGAACTCGATGAAACCGTGAATCTGCGGCGCCAGGGCAATGCGGAAGGGGCGGCAGATGTCGTGCGCACGGACCGGGGCCGGGCCACCATGGACGCCTTGCGCAACACCTTGCGCGAAATGCTGGTCGCCGAGCGCGCCGAGCTGGACAACCGGCGCAGCGAATGGGACAGCGCGGCCCGCTTCGGCGCCTATTTCACCTGGACCAGTTCCCTGGTCCTTTTGCTGCTGATCCTGGCGTCCGCCATTCTCGCGATGAGGGACCACCGTTCCAAGTCCCAGGAAGACTGGATCAAGAGCGGTCTGGTGGGTCTCGGCAACCGGCTGCAGGGCGATCACCGCCTGAGCGATCTGGGCCCGATCGTCATGAACTACCTGGCCGACTGGCTGGGCGCGCGGGTGGGCGCGGCCTATGTGGCGGAAGGTGGGGGCGTGTTCCAGCGTTTCGGCAGCTATGCACTGGCCGACCCGCAGGCCGGAGCGCGGGTGCTGAGCGGCCAGGGCCTGCTGGGGCAGGCTGCCGACTCGCGCCAACTCATGCATGTGAAAGAGGTGCCAACGAACTACCTGCCGATCTCGTCGGGAGTGGGGCACAGCACGCCGGCCGAGATCGTGCTCGTGCCTGCGGTGCACAACGGTGCCGTGCACGCGGTGATCGAGTTCGGTTTCTTTCGCACGCTGCGCGATGCTGACCTGGAGCTGCTGTCGCGCGCATCGGACCTGTTGGCGACGTCCATCCGCTCCGCCATCGACCGCACCAAGCTCGAAGCGCTGCTGGAAGAAACACAGCGGCAGGCCGAAGAATTGCAGGCGCAGCAAGAAGAGCTCCGCGTGAGCAACGAAGAGCTGGAGCAGCAAAGCCGGGTGCTGCAGGAATCGCAGGCCCAGATGGAGGCGCAGCAGACCGAGCTGGAGCAAAGCAATGCCCAGTTGGAAGAGCAGACGCAGCAACTCGAATACCAAAAGCAGCAACTGCTGCGCGCGCAGGACGCCCTGTCGCAAAAAGCCAATGACCTGGAGCAGGCGAGCCAGTACAAGAGCGAGTTCCTGGCCAACATGAGCCATGAACTGCGCACCCCGCTGAATTCGAGCCTCATCCTGGCCAAACTGCTGGCTGACAACAAGGCCGGCAATCTGACGGGCGAACAGGTCAAGTACGCCCAAACCATCCACGGAGCAGGCAACGATCTGCTGGCACTCATCAACGACATCCTGGATCTGTCCAAGATCGAAGCGGGGCAGGCCACCATTTCCGTCGAACCGATGGATGTCACCCGCGCAGTGAACGCCTTGGTGGACCCGATGCGTCCCATCGCGCACGACAAGGGCCTGGAACTGCATTGCGCCGTGGAGCCGGGCACGCCTCCTATCCTGCAGACGGATGTGCAGCGATTCGGCCAGGTGCTGAGAAACCTCCTGTCCAACGCGATGAAGTTCACCGAGCAGGGCAAGGTCGCCCTGCGTGTCTTCGGCAACGCCGATGGCACCGTGTCCTTCGCGGTGAGCGACACAGGCATCGGTATTCCCGAGCACCAGCAGGAACTGATCTTCGAGGCATTCCGGCAGGCGGATGGCAGCACCCATCGCCGCTATGGCGGCACCGGGCTGGGCCTGTCGATTTCGCGCGATCTCGCGCACCTGCTCGGCGGCAACATCACCGTGCAGAGCACGCCAGGCCAAGGCAGCGTCTTCACCCTGGTGTTGCCGCTGGTGGCACCGGTGCGCGCGCCACAGGAGCCGGCACGGCCCACTGCACAGGCGGCGCCGGCTCCCTCGGCCCCGCCACCGGCCAGCCGCTCCAGCGCCGGCCTTCCGGCGCCCGAAGCCGGAGGCGCGCAGCGGCCGGCGCCAGCGACGACCGACGTGCGCCGATCACCCAATGCCGTGCCCGACGACCGCGACCAGTTGGAGCCCGGCCGGCGCACCATTCTCGTGGTGGAGGATGACGTGCGGTTTGCCCGCATCCTGCTGGATCTTTCACACGAAATGGGCTTTCAGTGCGTGGTCACTCACACTGGCGGCGAAGGCTTGGCCGCAGCACTGGAATACATGCCGAGCGCCGTCGTGCTGGACATGAATCTGCCGGATTTCTCTGGCCTCGGAGTGCTGGACCAACTCAAGCGCAACCCCATGACGCGCCACATTCCGGTTCATGTGGTTTCCGTGGCCGATTACTCCCAGGAGGCCATGGGCCGTGGCGCCATCGGCTACGCGCTCAAGCCGGTCAAGCGCGACGAACTCGTGCAAGCGCTGGAGCGCATGGAGGCCAAATTCACGCAGGCCATGCGGCGCGTGCTGGTGGTGGAAGACGACGAGCGCCAGCGCGAAAGCATGCACCACCTGCTGGCCAACGGGGATGTGGAAATCGTCGGTGCGGAGACCGCGCAACGCGCGCTGGAGTTGCTGCGCACCAGCACGTTCGACTGCATGGTGATGGACCTGAACCTGCCCGACCTGAGCGGATACGAACTGCTGGAGCAGATGGCTGGGCAGGAAGACGTGGCGTTCCCGCCCGTCATCGTCTACACCGGCCGCTCGCTGTCGCGCGACGAAGAGCAGCGGCTTCGGCGCTTTTCCAAGTCCATCATCATCAAGGACGCCCGCTCGCCCGAACGCCTGCTCGACGAAGTCACGCTCTTTCTGCACCAGGTGGAATCCAAGCTGCCGGAAGAACGCCGGCAAATGCTGCAGATGGCCCGCGACCGCGAATCCACCTTTGAGGGGCGGACCATCCTGGTGGTGGAAGACGACGTGCGCAATATCTTTGCGCTGTCCAGCGTGCTCGAACCCACGGGTGCCAAGGTGCAGATCGCGCGCAACGGACGCGAGGCGCTGGAAGCGCTGGAGCGGGCGCAGTCCGGTGATGCCGCCACGGTGGACCTCGTGTTGATGGACATCATGATGCCGGAGATGGATGGCTTCACGGCGATGAACGAGATCCGCAAGCGCCCCGAATGGCGCCGCCTGCCGATCATCGCGCTCACGGCCAAAGCCATGAAGGACGACCAGGAGAAATGCCTGGCCGCCGGCGCCAACGATTACATCGCCAAGCCGCTCGATGTCGAAAAGCTCCTGTCGCTGGTTCGCGTGTGGATGCCCAAGTGACCGATGACTCCGTAGCGCAGCAGCGCAAGAAAACCTTCGATATCGAGCAGCACTTGCTGGTCGAGGCGATCTACCGGCGCTACCACTACGACTTTCGCGGCTACGCGCAGGCTTCGCTCAAGCGCCGCCTGCAGACTGCGCTCACCCGGTTCAACTGCCGCACGGTGTCGCAGCTGCAGCATCTGGTGCTGCACGACCCCGAGGTGTTTCCCGCCATGCTGGAATACCTCACGGTGCAGGTGAGCGAAATGTTCCGCGACCCGACCTATTTCCGGGCGTTGCGCGAAACCGTGGTGCCGGTGCTGCGCACCTATCCGTCGCTCAAGATATGGGTGGCCGGGTGCAGCACGGGGGAAGAGGTCTACTCGCTCGCCATCCTGCTGCGCGAGGAAGGGTTGCTGGAGCGCACCCTCATCTACGCCACCGACATCAATGCCAATGCCTTGCAAAAGGCCGAAGCCGGCATCTACGCCATCGAACGCGTACCTTCTTTCACGGAAAACCACGCCAGATCGGGCGGAAAAACGTCGCTGTCGGAGCACTACACGGCGGCCTACGGGCGTGTGGTGCTCGACAAGAGCTTGCGCCGGCACATCGTGTTTTCCGACCACAGCCTGGCCACCGACAGCGTGTTTGCCGAGGTGCAATTGGTCTCCTGCCGCAACGTGCTGATCTATTTCGACCGCGACCTGCAAAACCGGGCGCTGGGCCTTTTCAGCGACGCGCTGTGCCGCAAGGGGTTTCTGGGGCTGGGTTCGAAGGAATCGCTGCGGTTCTCCGCGCATGCCGGCGGCTTCGACGAGCTCGTGCCGCAGGATCGCATTTACCAGAAGAAGGGTGGCGCATGACCGGAGCAGCCCGTTCGGACCGCTTGGAGGCGGTGGTGATCGGCGGCTCGGCCGGAAGCATCGAAGCGCTGTCCGTGATGCTGCCCGCACTGCCGGCGGACCTTCGCGCTTCGGTGTTCGTCGTGCTGCACCTGCCCCGCGAGCGACCCAGCCTGCTGTGTGAAATTTTCCAGCCCAACTGCGCCGTGCCCCTGCGCGAGGCCCATGACAAGGAAACCGTGGAGCCCGGAACGGTGTATTTCGCGCCGCCCGACTACCATCTGCTGATCGATTTCGGTCCCTCGCTGGCGCTGTCGGTCGACGAGCCTGTGCATTTTTCGCGCCCTTCCATCGACGTGCTGTTCGAGTCCGCCGCAGATGCCTATGGCGAGCGCCTGCTGGGCATTTTGCTGTCCGGCGCCAACAGCGATGGGGCCCAGGGACTGGCGGCTGTACAGACCTTGGGTGGGACGACCGTGGTGCAGGACCCGGACAGCGCTCCCATGGCCTTCATGCCCGAGTCGGCGATGCGTGCCTGCACACCCGACCATGTCCTTCCTCCCCAGCGCATCGCCTCGCTGCTGACCACCCTGTTTCCCCGGAGAGCCTTTTCGTGATACCCGCCCCCAGCCCGCCGTCCCCCTTGCGCAGCTCTGCGCCGGTGAAGTGCCTGATCGTCGACGACGTCGAGGAAAACCTGATCGCTCTGGAGGCCTTGCTGCAGCGCGACGATGTTCAGATTTTGAAAGCCGCGTCGGGCTCTGAAGCGCTCGAGCAGCTCTTGGTGCACACCGACGTCGCGCTGGCGCTACTGGATGTGCAGATGCCCGAGATGAACGGCTTCGAGCTGGCGGAGTTGATCCGCGGCAGCGAGCGCACCCGCCATGTGCCGTTGATCTTCATGACCGCAGGCTCGCGTGACAGCAACTGGCAGTTCAAGGGCTACGAAACCGGTGCGGTCGACTTTCTGTACAAGCCCATCGATCCGCACATGCTGGTCAACAAGGCCAACGTGTTCTTCGATCTGCAAAAGCAGAAGGTCGCGCTCGCGCGCGAACTCCAGGAGCGCACCGAAGCCTTGCGGGTGAACGAGATGTTCATGGCCGTGCTGAGCCACGACTTGCGCGGGCCGTTGAGCGCCATCCTCGCCAGCGCCCTGGTGCTGCAGCGGCCGCAGGATGCCGACAAGGTGCGGTCCATCGCGGGCAAGATGCAGTCCAGCGCCCAGCGCATGGGCCGCATGATCGAAGACCTGCTCGACGTGACGCGGGCGCGGCAGTCCGGCGGTCTTCCGGTGAAGACCGGGCCGGCGGATCTGGGCGAATTGGTGCAACGGCCTGCGCATGAGCTTCAGGCCAGCCATCCTGGCCGGCGCATTGAAATCATCCAGGAGGGCAATCTCGCTGGCCAGTGGGATGCCGAGCGCCTGTGCCAGGTGGCGGCGAACCTCATGGGCAACGCCATCCACCACGGCGACCCGTCCGAGCCGGTGCAGGTGCGCCTGGACGGCACGGCGCCCGAACGGGTGGAGCTCACCGTGCGCAACGCCGGGGTGATTCCTGCGGCGCTCATTCCCCATCTGTTCGATCCGTTCCGGGGGCGGGAGCGCGAGCCGGGACAGCACCAGGGACTGGGGCTGGGGCTGTACATCGTTCACCAGATCGTGCAGCGGCATGGTGGCCGCATCGACGTGTGTTCGCGTGACGGCCACACGGCGTTTCATGTGCAGTTGCCGCGGCGCCCTGCCACAAAACCTGCCGGGCGCTAAGCGTTGCGCCGAGCCCGGTGGGTATGGGTATCGGGGGGCGCCCTTCAACCGTTCAACGATTGCCGATCGCCACAAAGGCGGCCACGCCGAAGACTTGGACTGATAGGTGCGAAGGTCAAGTGCGAAGGTCGGGTGCGAAGGCCCCGGCCGTCCGATGATCGGTCTGTAGAGACCAGATCTGGCGGATTAGTTGGCGCCGCGCAACTGTTCGCGGATCGAGTCCATCAGGTCTTCGAGTTCTTCCAGTTCGAAGGGCTTGAGCAGGGCGCGCACATTCGGGCCCAGCGTGTCCAAGCCATGGCTGAACTGGTAGCCCGAGCACAGCACGATCCAGCGCTGCGGGTTTTCCGCCACCAGTTGACGGCACAGGTCGGTGCCCGACATGCCTGGCAGGCTCACGTCGGTGACCACCAAGTCGTATGGACGCTCTGCGTCCATCTTCAAGGCCTCTTCGGCCGTGGCGCACAGGGCCACCTCGCGGTCGTCGCCCTCCAGCAGCATGCCGATGGTTTCGCGGAGTTCCGCGTTGTCCTCTACGTAAAGGATGCGCAAGGGAAGGGTCATGCTGTGGTCGGTCCGGTCGATCGGTCTGAAAAGGTCTCGGTCTGGCAAGGCGGTGCCAGCAGAAGTCAGGGGCTGCGAGTGCATGCTGGTCGCCTGGATCATGCCAGCGTGCGCACGGAGGGTTCGCGCACCCATTGTCGCGTGCATGCGGCTTTGATGAAAGCACCGGTATCGGCAGGGTCCAGCACGCCGGCATCCGGCTGAATGCCGGCCGCTTTCAGGATCGGCTGCGATCCCTTGCAGGCGGCGATGGCCTTGAGGTGGCCAAAAGCGTCGCGGAACCAGTCCACCGCGGCGGCTTCGCGCGCCAACTGCGCGCCGGCCTCCGGCGAAAGCACCGACGCCACGGCGTCGAAAACGGTGGAGGGAGTGCCGGCGAGCTGGCCGTCGGCCGGCAGCAGCGAGCCATCGGCCAGCACGGCACCACCCACCTTCGGTGCCACGATCTTGACCGTGGCGCCCGCCTTTTCGGCGGCCTTGCGCAGCGCCGCGATGGGTGCAGCGGCCGATCCGTCGGCCACCAGAATGCCCACGCAGCGGCCCTCCAGGGTCGGCTTCATGCGGTCGATGATCCGCAGGGCGGGCGACAGCGGAAGGTCCTGCACCGCAGCGGCGGCGGGGAAGGGCGCTGGCAGTTCCGCAAGGCCCAACCCATCCGCCACGCGGCTGGCCAGGCTTTCGTCCACATTGCGCAATTGCGCCACCACGGCGACCCGGACGGCAGGCGTTTCCACCTTGGACAATTCGAACACCAGAGCCGATGCCATGTGCGCCTGCTCCAGCGGGCTCTGGCTTCGGAAGAACATCCGCGCCTGGCTGTAATGGTCGGCAAAGCTCTCGGGCCGCACGCGCCCTTTCGCGCCGCTATCGGGCGTCTCGGCGAAATGGCGTGTGCCCTGGGCCAGCGAAGCGCGGGGCGTATCGCCCTGCAGGCTGCTGGGCTCATAGGCCACGCGGCCCTTGGGCACCTGCATCTGCATGTGGCCATCGCGCTGCATGTTGTGGAAGGGGCACTTGGGTGCGTTGATGGGGATTTGCACGAAGTTCGGGCTGCCCAGGCGCGACAGCTGCGTGTCCAGGTACGAGAACAGACGCCCCTGCAGCAACGGATCGTTGGAGAAGTCGATGCCCGGCGGCACGTTCGCAGGGCAGAACGCCACCTGCTCCGTTTCGGCGAAGAAGTTGTCGGGCCAGCGGTTGAGCACCATGCGCCCGATCATCCGCAACGGAATCAACTCTTCTGGAATGAGCTTCGTCGGGTCGAGGTGGTCGAAGGGGAAGTCGGCAGCTTCCTCTTCGGTGAACAGTTGCACGCCCAGCTCCCATTCCGGGAAGCTGCCGGCCTGGATGGCCTCGAACAGGTCGCGCCGATGGAAGTCGTTGTCGGCCGCTTGCAGCTTCAAGGCTTCGTCCCACACCGTGGACTGGATGCCGAGCTTGGGGCGCCAGTGGAATTTGACGAACGTGCTCTGGCCTTCGGCATCCAGCAGGCGGAACGAGTGCACGCCGAAGCCTTCCATGGTGCGCAGGCTGCGTGGAATGGTCCGGTCGCTCATCGCCCACATGATCATGTGCATGGCTTCGGGCATGAGCGAGATGAAATCCCAGAACGTGTCGTGCGCGCTGGCGGCCTGCGGAAAGCCCCGGTCGGGTTCCATCTTCACGGCGTGCACCAGGTCGGGAAACTTCATCGCGTCCTGGATGAAGAACACCGGAATGTTGTTGCCGACCAGGTCCCAGTTGCCTTCTTCGGTGTAGAACTTGACCGCGAAGCCGCGCACGTCGCGCGGCGTGTCCACCGAGCCCGCGCCGCCGGCCACGGTCGAGAAGCGGCAGAACAGCGGCGTCTGCTTGCCCACCTCGGTCAGGATGCGGGCGGTCGTATATTGCGCCAGCGATTCGGTCAGTTCGAAAAAGCCGTGGGCCGCCGTGCCGCGGGCATGCACGATGCGTTCTGGAATGCGCTCGTGGTCGAAATGCGTGATCTTTTCGCGGAGGATGAAATCCTCCAGCAGCGTGGGGCCGCGCGGCGTGGTCCGCAGGGAGTTCTGGTTGTCCCCCACGGGGATGCCCTGCTGTGTGGTGAGCACCGGGTGCGTGCCCCCGGCTTGCTGCTGCAACTCGCCTGCATTGCCACGGAGTTCTTCACCGTCGTGGGCCTTGGAGGGGGAAGCCGCAGCCTTCTTCACGGGACGTTGAACTGCCGGTGCTTTTGCCATTGGAGCCTTTGTGGTGATTGCCGTGGGAGCGCCGATCTTTTTCCGCCAACGTCAACGCCGGTGTAGGACAAATGCGCTTCGGCTGAGCTGCCAGCCGGCATGTGGCCGTGTTCCGCCACACGGGCTGGCGTGCTTATGCGATGTCCACTGACAAGGCGGTTTTCGGGCCGACCCGATACTGTGTTGGCGTCCGCGGCAGCATCGATCGGCTGAGCTCTGGCAGGCGCAGGCTTTTCACCATCTACCACCACGGCAGGCCCCATGATCCGAATGAAACTCCAGTTGGAGTTGGAGTACGCGGTAGGCGATCCCGGCGCGGACTTCGTCTTCAACATCCATGCAGCGCAAACGCGCTGCCAGACCGTCCAGGACGAGAACCTGGTCATCAGCCAGGACATTCCCACCCAGTTGCACACCGACCCGACCACCGGCACACGGTGCCTGCGGCTGCATGCGGAACCCGGGCCCCTCACGCTGTCCTATGCGGCCACGGTGGACATCGACCACCACACCGCCGACCCCTCGCTCATCCCCGAAGTCGGCATCCGCCATCTGCCGGCCGATGTGGTCAGCTATATTTTTCCCAGCCGCTATTGCCAGTCCGACCGGCTGGTGACGCTGGCCACCCGCGAGTTCGGCCACCTCTGGCAGGGCTACAGCCGGGTGCAGGCGATCTGCGACTGGGTGCGAAACCATGTGCTGTTCCGCTCGAACACGTCCAACTCGACCACGTCGGCCGTCGATACCTTCGTGGAACGCGTCGGCGTGTGCCGCGATTTCGCGCACCTGATGATCGCGCTGTGCCGCGCGGTGAACATTCCGGCCCGCATCGCCACCGGCACCGACTACGGCGCCGACCCTGCGCTCGGACCGCCCGATTTCCACGCCTACGTCGAGGCCTATCTGGGCGACCGCTGGTACCTCTTCGACCCGTCTGGCACCGCCATTCCGATGGGCATGCTGCGCCTGGCCACCGGGCGCGACGCGGCGGATGTGGCCTTCGCCACCATCTTCGGCAGCGTGCAATCGCAGCCTCCGAAGATCCGGGCCTGGGCGGTGCAGGACCCGTCTCGCGGCTTTCAGTTGCCGCAGCACTCTTCGCTGGCGCTTTCCACCGATGCGCCGCAGACCTCGGGCGCTGCGCCAGCGTCGTCTGGCGGGCACGGTGACCTGCGGGGCGACGGTCGTCCAGCCATGGCTGGATGAGCCGCGATCGGTGACATGGGCTGCCGCCATGCGCGGCAGTCTTCTCCTTTCAAATTGGGCAGCACACAGCGGCGAAATCTGAGCCAAACCGGCAGCGCGCCGCCGGTTTTATTGGCATGTTTGCTATTTATTTGATAGCAATTGATCGCATCCTGCTGTTCCTGCTGCCTTCACGCCAGCACGCGAACGCAGGTTCCTCTTCGCAGATTCACCCGACGCTTCGCGTCAACACGGCTTTTCCATTGGGCTTCGCGTTCGAATGCAGCCTCACGGAGCGGTGAGCCAACCCTTCTTCTCCCCCCAGATTTCGCAAGGCTCGCCTGGACCTTCAGTGCTGTGAGCCGCGCTCGCGTGGGCCGGGCCGGCAGGGGCCATGAACCTCTCCTTCGCCACGCTGCCCATTCCGCCTGCAGGCCCTCCATGCCAACCACCATCGTTTCTGCGCCGTCGCCTTCCCGCATTTCATCAGCGGCGGGCGACAACGTTGAGGCTTTGCGACATACCGAGCAGCCCCCCAGGTCGCCCGGCGTACACGCCATGCCTGCTGCCGCCATCCTTCCGCGATCAAAGAGCCTGCCTGCTATCTCCTCCCGCCTTGCAAGCGCGGACGGCCTGCCGCCGCGCTCGCTGGCATCGCCGTCGAGGCAAGGCGGGCAGCAGCGGCTGGCCGACCCTGACAAAGGGCGCCTCGCTGTTTCCGCAGCGCCATCCACCCCTGGCTGGGGAGCGGCTTTGTCGCGCGGAAGGCATCTGCTCCAACCCAACGTCGCTTTGCTGAGGGCCGGGGCCCGGCAGCTTGCGTTTCCTGTCCTGTGGATGGGCGGCCAGATGCAGATGCACCCGGAAAGGACGGCGTTGGTGGTCAACGCCTTGCAGCAGGCGTCCTCTACGACCGGCGTGCCGCAGCGTCTGGAGGCCGCGGCCGATCTGCTGACCCACGCGGCGGGTACGCTGGTGCGGCAACTGCAGGAGCGCAACGATGTCGATGCCGCCGGGCGCATCGCTGCGGCGCTGGTGGACCTGGATGCCGCGCGGCTGGCCGGTGAACTGCTGGGTGAGGCGATCTACGGCCTGTTGAAGCAGCTTCCGGACCGCTATGTCGTGGGCCTTCAGATGTTTTTAGGAATCGGTGCGGTCGCCGCCCATTGGCACTTCTCGCGCAGCGCACGGACGATCCCGGGCTTGTCCGTGGAGTTGCCGGGTGCAACGTTGGCGGCGCCAAGAGACGCGCCGCGACGTTCGCCGACGACGCTGGGCCGCGTGGCCTTGGCGAGCGCGGTGGTGGCGCTGAACCAGGCCGGACAGGGCGTTTTGGGCGAGGGCTACGCCACAGGCGTGGCCGAGTCGTTGTCCGGGCACGTTCGGGAAGCCCTCGGCCAATGGCGGACGCGTGCCCAGTCCGCTCGATAGCGCCGTCCGAAAGGAGGCGGTCACCCCGCCTTGCGGAACGTCAGATTCACCCGGGCAGCGCCCCAATCGGCCTGTTCGCCCTGCGGGACCGGCAGCACGCCGTGAAAGCGCAGCCGGTCTTCTCCGCCCCACACCACCACGTCCGCATGGCGCAGCGGCACGCGCAAGGCCCGGTCGCCGCGCGCCAGGCCGCCCCACAGAAAGGTGGCCGGCAGCCCGAGCGATACCGAAACGATGGGCGCGCCCAGGTCGCGCTCGTCCCGGTCCTGGTGCAGGGACAGCCGGGTGCCCGGAGCGTAGCGGTTGATCAGGCAGGCATCGGGGACGAAGCCTTTGAAGCCTGCTTCGGCCGCCGCTTCGCCCGCCAATGCCTTCAGCGCCGCAGGCATGGCGGGCCAGGGCTGGCCGCTGTCGGGGTCCACCGCCGAGTAGCGGTAGCCGCGCGTATCGCTCACCCAGCCGAGCGCGCCGCAGTTCGTGGTGGCGACGTACATGCGCCGGCCGCCGGGCGTGGCCATGTGCCGCCACGGCGCCTGCTGTGCGATGGCTGCGATCTGTGCCGGCAGGGCCTTGGCCACCGGCTGGGCGAACCCGCGCAGCAGCACCGCGCCAGGCCCCAGCGTGAGCCGGGTTGCGGCGGGCGATTCATCGGTGTCGAACAGGTCGTCGGTCATCAGGTGATTACGCCGCGTGATTACGCCGCGTCGTGGAACACGATGCCCATCGTATGCCGCTGCCCCGAGCGCACGCGCGACACGCCGTGGCGCATCTGCACGCGGTAGGGGCCACGCGTGCCCTGCACCGGCCGGTGGTGCACGGCGAACACCACCGCATCGCCCTGGCGCAGCGGCACGACCTCGGGCCGCGATTGCATGCGTGGGCGTTGCTCGGTCAGCACGAACTCGCCGCCCGTGAAGTCGGTCCCCGGTGCGGAAAGCAGCACGGCCACCTGCAGCGGAAAGACCTGCTCGCCATACAGGTCCTGGTGCAGGCAGTTGTAGTCGCCCGGGCCGTACTGCAGCAGCAAGGGGGTGGGGCGCGTCTGGCCAGCCGCATGGCAGCGCTGGATGAACGCCGCATGCTCCGTCGGAAAGCGCTCTTCGAGCCCCATGAGCGCCTGCCACCGGTTGGCGATGGGCGCAAGGTGCGGATAGAGCCCGGTGCGCAGCGCCGCGACCGGGTCGGGCAGCGGGTACTGAAAGTATTGGTACTCACCGCGCCCGAAGCCATGGTGCTCCATGACCACGCGGCTGCGAAAGTGCGCGCGCTGTGCATACAGGGCCGCCAGGGCGCGGCAGTCGGCCGGGGGCAGCAGCGCGTCGATCACGGCGCAGCCATGGCCGTCCAGCGCCTGCGCCACGGCGTCCCAGTCGATGCCGGGCAGGAGGGAGGGCGCGGTCATGGCCGGGCCTCCTTGTCCAGCAGCGCCCGCTTGCGCTCCACGCCCCAGCGGTAGCCGGAGAGTGCGCCATCGGTGCGCACGACGCGGTGGCACGGAATGGCCACCGCCAGCGCATTGGCCGCGCAGGCCTGCGCCACGGCCCGCACCGCGCGCGGTGCGCCGATGCGTTCGGCAATCTGGGCATAGCTGGCCGTCTGCCCCGGCGGAATCGCCTGCAACGCGGTCCACACCCGTTGCTGAAAAATCGTGCCCTGCACGTCGAGCGGCAGCGCCAGCGAGCTTCCCGGTGTATCGACGAAGCCGATCACCTGGGCCATCCATTGCTCGAACGCCGCGTCGGTCCCCAGCAATTGCGCGCGCGGGAAGCGGTCTTGCAGCTCGCGCACGAGCGCATCGGGGTCGTCGCCCAGCAGCAGGGCGCACAGGCCCCGCTCGCTCGCGGCCGCCAGCACCGCACCCAGGCTGCACTGCCCGACGGCGAAGCGGATGCGCACCTGAGCACCCCCGCTGCGGTAGCGGCTGGGCGACATGCCGAGCAGGCGGTCGGCCTCTTCATAGAAGCGCCCCTGCGAGCCATAGCCCGCGGCGTAGACGGCCTCGGTCACCGTACCCGCGCCCGCCAGCCCATCGCGCAGCTTCGCGGCCCGGTGCGCAGCGGCATAGGCGCGGGGCGTCAGCCCTGTGGCCGCCTTGAACACGCGGTGCAGATGGTGCGGGCTGAGCCCGGCGGCCTGCGCCAGTTCCGCCAGCGGTGGGGGCGGCTCGCTGGCCTCGATCAGGCGGCACAGCCGCGCCACCGTCGCGGCGTGGGGGTCGAAGCCGGCGGGCTGGTCGGGGCGGCAGCGCCGGCAAGGCCGGAAGCCGGCGCTTTCCGCCGCCTCGGCCGTGGCGTGGAAATCCACGTTTTCCGGACGGGCCGGCCGCGCGGCGCAGGACGGCCGGCAATACACGCCCGTGGTGCGCACCGAATACACGAAGCGGCCGTCGGACTGCGCATCGCGCGCTGCCACGGCGGCCCAGCGGGGATCGGCCAGCGTCACGGCCGCGCGCTCGGCGGCAGCGGACCGTGCGTTCGGGTGGGGGCTGGGCTGGGCTTTGGGGATGGAGCCGGTCTGGGAAGTCATGGCGTCGATTCCTCGTTCAATGGTAAGGGCCTGACCTGCCAATCTACGCACGCCGATGGCCGCTGGCACCCCGATTCTTGCGATCGCATTCGCAACCACGCACTTACCCACGCACGCACCCACGGCCTGGCGAATGGTGCCCGCTGCGGTGCACGGTCATGCAGACCGGCCTAGCATCACGCCTTCACTTTCGTTCTTCGCCCCTCGCACTGGAGATGCATCCATGACCTCGACCCCGGCCACCCCCGCGACCGCGCCTGCCACCGCCACGCCCCTCAAGATCGATTTCGTCTCCGATGTGTCCTGCCCCTGGTGCGTGATAGGACTGCACGCGCTGGAGCAGGCGCTGGGGCGGCTGGACGGCACCGTGGCCGCGCAGCTGCACTTCCAGCCGTTCGAGCTCAATCCGCACATGGCGCCGGAAGGCCAGGACATCGCGGAGCACTTGGCCGAAAAGTACGGCGCCACGCCCGAGCAGTCCCAGAAGAACCGCGAAGCCATCGCCGAGCGTGGGGCCGCACTGGGCTTCACGTTCGACATGGGGCAGCGCAGCCGCATCTACAACACCTTCGATGCGCACCGGCTGCTGCACTGGGCCGGCGAAGAAGGCGGCGAGGGCCTGCAGACGGCGCTGAAGCACGCGCTGTTCAAGGCGTATTTCACCGACGGGCAAAGCCCGGGCGACCACGGCGTGCTGGTGCGCGCGGCGGCCGCGGCCGGCCTGGATGCGGACCGTGCCCAGGCGGTGCTCGCCTCGGGCGAATATGCCGACGCGGTGCGCGAGCGCGAGGCGTTCTACCAGCAGCACGGCATCCATTCGGTGCCGGCCGTGATCATCAACGACCGCCACCTCATCCAGGGCGGCCAGCCACCCGAGGTGTTCGAGCAGGCGCTGCGCCAGATCGCAGAGGCCCGATAAGCCTGGCCTGTTGCTATTAAATTAATAGCAATAAATGTGATGAATACTGCGGTGGAGGGCGATTTGGCTCATGGTCGCTCTCTCCGCCCGCAGCCGCCTTGCGTCACTTCTTGAGGGGGATCGGCGTGGCCCGGTCCACCGGCACGGCGGTCACCGCGTTCTGCGGCGAGCCTTCGATCAACCGGTCGGAATACGTCAGGTACACCAGCGTGTTGCGCGCCGGGTCCACCATGCGCACGATGCGCAGGCGCTTGAACAGGATGGAGATGCGTTCGCTGAACACTTCGTCCTGCTGCTTGAGCGGAGGCTTGGGGAACGCGATGGGCCCCGTCTGGCGGCAGGCGATGGAGGCCTCGGCCTTGTCTTCCGCCAGACCGAGCGAGCCCTTGATGCCGCCCGTGCGGGCCCGCGACACGTAGCAGGTCACGCCCTGCACGGCCGGGTCGTCGTAGGCCTCCACGATGATGTCGTGGTCGCGGCCGAGCAGCTTGAACGCCGTGTCCACGGTGCCGATGGTCTCGGCCTGCGCACCCAGCGCAGTGGTGGCCAGTCCGAGCGCCAGCGCGGCGCCGCAAATGCTGCGGGGGTTCATGCCGGCACCTCCGAGCAACGCTTGGCCAGGTGCGCCAGGGCTTCTTCCACCTGGTCCACGAGCACCAGGCACAGGTCGCCGGGCTGCAGGCGGTCCAGCGCGTAATCGATGGCGACGAATTCGCCGCGGATCTCCTCGATGTGCTTGGTGCGCGATGCGCCGGCCAGGCCATCGCGCAGCAGCGCCATCACTTCGCCATCGGCACGGCCGCGCTGGGCGGCGTCCTGGTAGAGGATCACGTCGTCGAACGCGGCCCCGAGGATCACCGTCTGGTCGCGGATGTCCTCGTCGCGCCGGTCGCCCGCACCGCTGATGACCACGCTGCGGCGGTTGCCGGGCAGCGCATCGACCGCCGCCACGAGGGCGCGCATCGCATCGGGGTTGTGGCCGTAGTCGGCGATCACCGTCGCGCCCTTGAAGTCCATCACGTTGAAGCGGCCGGGGGCGTTGTCGCTGTCGTTCACGAAGCCCGACAGACCGCGGCGGATGGTCTGCCACGGCAGGCCCGCACCCCAGGCGGCGGCCACCGATGCCATCACGTTTTCGACCTGGAAGCCGATCTTGCCGTTGCGCGTGATCGGCACGTCGCGCAGGTGGATGGTCTCGCGCCATGAGCCTTCTGCCGCGACGATGGACTCGCCGTCCATGTACACCGACCGGTTGCCTTGCGCACGGTGCGTGGCCATCACGGGGTGGTGGCGGTCGCTGGCGAAATAGATCACCTTGCCCGGCGTGGACGAAGCCATGGCCGCCACGATGGGGTCGGCAGCGTTCAGCACCGCGTAGCCGTCGGGCGCCACGTTCTGCACGATCACGCGCTTGAGCACGGCCAGGTCGTCCACCGTGGTGATGTAGTTCAGCCCCAGGTGGTCGCCCGCGCCGATGTTGGTCACCACCGCCACCTGGCAGCGGTCGAAGCCCAGGCCTTCGCGCAGAATGCCGCCGCGCGCGGTCTCGAACACGGCCGCGTCCACCTCGGGGTGCAGCAGCACGTTGCGCGCGCTCTTGGGGCCGGAGCAGTCGCCGCTGTCGATCTGGCGGCCGTTCACGTACACGCCGTCGGTGTTGGTCATGCCCACGCGCAGGCCCTGCGCGGAGAACAGGTGCGCGATCAGGCGCGCAGTAGTGGTCTTGCCGTTGGTGCCCGTCACGGCCACCACGGGAATGCGCCCGTCCTGGCCGTTGGCGAAAAGCTTGTCCACCATGGCCTGCCCCACATTGCGGGGCTTGCCGTAGCTGGGTGCCAGGTGCATGCGCAGGCCGGGCGCGGCGTTCACTTCGACGAAGCCGCCGCCCTGGACTTCCAGCGGCTGCAGCACGTTCTCGGCCACCATGTCCACGCCGCAGATGTGCAGGCCCACCATCTGGGCCGCGGCGATGGCGCGGGCCGCCACTTCGGGATGCACGTCGTCCGTCACGTCGGTGGCGGTGCCGCCGGTGGACAGGTTGGCGTTGTTGCGCAGGATCACGCGCTGGCCCTTGGCCGGCACGGAATCGGGCGTGAGGCCCTGCATGGCCAGCCGCGCGACGGCGATGTCGTCCAGCCGGATCTTGGTGAGCGACGTGGCGTGGCCTTCGCCGCGGCGCGGATCGAGGTTGACCAGATGCACCAGTTCGCGCACGGTGCGCTCGCCGTCGCCCAGCACCTGCGGCGGCTCGCGGCGCGCGGCGGCCACCAGTTGGTCGCCCACCACCAGCAGCCGGAAGTCATGGCCCGGCAGGAAGCGCTCGACCATGACCGTGCCGTATTCGGCGGCGGTGCGGAAGGCTTCGTCCAGCTGGGCGCGCTCGGTGATGTTCACCGTCACGCCCTTGCCCTGGTTGCCGTCCTGGGGCTTGACCACCACGGGCAGGCCCACTTCCTGCGCGGCCTTCCAGGCGTCGTCCACCGACTCGACCGGCCGGCCCAGCGGCACGGGCACGCCGGCGGCATGCAGCAATCGTTTGGTGAGGTCTTTGTCCTGCGCGATGGATTCGGCCACGGCGCTGGTCGAATCGACCTCGGCGGCCTGGATGCGGCGCTGCTTGGAGCCCCACCCGAACTGCACCAGGCTGCCCGACGTGAGACGGCGCCACGGAATGCCGCGCGCGGCGGCTGCCTCGACGATGGAGCCGGTGCTGGGCCCCAGGCGCTCGTCTTCGTCCAGCTCGCGCAGGCGGGCGACGGCGGCTTCGGCATCGAATTGCCCGCCTTCCTGGGCGGCTTTGATCAGTGCCTGCGCGTCCTCGAACGCCTGGCGGCCCACGGCCTCTTCGCTGTATTCGACGACCACCTGGTACACGCCCGGGTCCACGGTGGCCGAGGTGCGGCTGAAGCTCACCGGGCAGCCGGCCTGGGCCTGCAGCGCGAGGGCCGCGCCCTGCAGCACATGGGCCAGCGACACGTCGGCATCGCTGCCTTCGGGGTGCAGCACGCCCACGGCGGGAAACAGCGCGCGCAGCCGGGCTTCGAAGCCATCGATCTGTCGCATGGCGAGTTCGGATTCGGCGCAGGTCACCACGGCCTCGATGGCGGTGTGGCGGCTCCAGAGGTTGGGGCCGCGCAGGGCCCGGGTGCGGGATACGTCCATGGAAAAGCGTCTCTTTCTGTGGGGTGCCGGCGCAGGCGCCGGCTCGAGTCCATGCGGTCGTTGAAAGGGGTCGGTCAGCGGGCGGGAGCGGCGCAGGGCAGCTCGGGCTCGAAGGTCTTGATGCCCGCGCCGATCAGGTCGGGCGCGATATCCAGCGCCCAGGCCGTGGCGACGATGGCAAGCAGCGTGTCCGGGTCGGCCTGCACGGCATTTCGGCCGAAGGTCAGGTCGGCCAGCGCGCCCAGCACATGCTCGGCCGTGCCAGTGGCCAGCACCACCCGGCCCGCCTTCACGAACACGGCACGGCCGCTGTCCTTGGCGCGGTGCTCGGCGATGGCCGGCAGCGTGCCGTCCTGGGCATACAGCACCACGGCACCGTCCGACAAAGGCGCCAGTTCCAGCACCTGGGGCTCGGCGGCGTTCAGCACGGCGGCGCCACCGGGCAGCACCACGTCGATCTGCGTGCGCAGGACCTTGAACATCTGGTCCTGCTCGAACACGTCGAACTCGGCCAGCGCGTCCTTGCCGTCCATGTCGGTCACTACGCCCACCTGGCAGCGGTCATAGGCCAGGCCGTCGCGCAGGATGGTGCGCGCGTCGTTCTCGATCACGGCGGCCTGCACCATCTGGTTCATGAGCAGGCGGTGGGCGGCTTCCCAGTGCGCGCTGTCGGCGGTGTCCACGCAGCGGCGGTCCAGGAACAGGCCTTCGCGGCAGGCCAGGCCGGTGTGGCGCCCGCCCAGGTGCATGAGCCAGCCCACCACGCGGGCGATGGTGCTCGTGCCGCGCGTGCCGGCCACGCCCACCAGCGGAATGCGTCCGATGGTGCCGTCGGCGTCTTCCTCGGCGGGGAACAGGTGCTCCGCGATGGCCTGGCCGACCGGGCGGGGCGCGCCGATGGCGGGCTTCAGGTGCATGAGCAGGCCGGGGCCGGCATTCACCTCGACGATGGCGCCGCTTTGTTCCTGCAGCGGCCGGCTGATGTCGCGCGCCACCAGGTCGATGCCCGCGATGTCCAGGCCCACGACCTTGGCCGCCAGCGCGGCGATGTAGGCGACTTCGGGGTGGACTTCGTCGGTGCAGTCCACGGCCACGTTGCCGTTGCGCTGCACCACGACTTCGCGGCCGGCTTCGGGCACGGCGGTGGCGGACAGGTCCTGGCGCTTGAGTTCGAGCTGCACGGCGACGTTGGTGTCCACCTGGATCAACTCGAGCGGGTATTCCTCTTCGTAGCCGCGGCGCGGGTCGGAATTGAGCTGCGTGTCGATCAGTTCCTGCACGGTGGAGCGGCCGTTGCCGGTGATGCTGACCACCTCGCCGCGCGCGGCCGCCACGACCTTGCCGCCCACTACCAGCACGCGGTGCTCGTCGCCGGGAATGAAGCGCTCGACCATCACGTCGCTGCCTTCGGGGTAGGCCACGTGGTAGGCCGCTTCGATGTCGGCCTGCTTGCGCAGGTCCAGCGTCACGCCGCGGCCATGGTTGCCGTCGGAAGGCTTGACGACCACCGGCAGGCCGATGTCCTGCGCGGCTTCCCAGGCTTCCTCGGGGCTGTTGACCACTTGGCCTTCAGGCACGGGCACCCCGCAGGATTTGAGCAGGCTCTTGGTCAGGTCCTTGTCGCTCGCGATGCCTTCGGCGATGGCGCTGGTGAATTCGCTCTCGGCCGTCCAGATGCGCCGCTGCGACGCGCCGTAGCCCAGTTGCACGAGGTTGCCGTCGTTCAGCCGGATGTGCGGAATGCCGCGGTCGGTGGCGGCGGTGACGATGCACGCCGTGCTGGGGCCGAGGTACTGGTCATCCACCTCGGTGCGCACGCGCGCCACGGCGGCCTGCACATCGAAAGGGGTGTCGTTGATGGCCGCCATGATGAGCCGGTGGCCCTGGTCGAGCGCCACGCGGGCCACCCGTTCGTCGCGGGCCCGGAACACCATGCGGTACACGCCGCGCTTGGAGGTGCTGCGCGTCTGCCCGAAGCCCGTGGGCATGCCCGACAGGTTGAGCAGCTCGATCACGATGTGCTCCAGCACGTGGCCGCACCAGGTGCCGCCCTCCAGCCGCTGCAGGAAGCCGCCGCGCTCGCCCACGCCGCAGTGGTGCTCGATCAGCGCCGGCAGCCACGCCGTCAGGCGTTCGTTGAATCCGGGCAGGGCGTTGGACGGGTGGTCCTCCAGCTCGCCGAGGTCCAGCCAGACTTCGAGCACCGGACGGTAGGTCCAGATGTTGGGTCCACGCAGGTAGTTGATGCGCAGCAGTTGGATGTCAGTGAATGTCGCCATGGAGTGCAGCGTAAAGGAAACTGCGGCCCGGAGCGGACCGATATGCGGAAGAGTTCGCGGCCAATTGTGCGCTCACTCGGAGGGTGCCTTGCGGATGTCAGCGAGGCAGGCGGGGAAGGCGTTACACGCAGATGCCGAAGCGGCGTCCGGAGCATCGGGGAGAATGGGCGCCAGCGCACTGGCTGGCTTCTCGGGTCGCCCGGGGCGAAAAAACCAACCAAAATGCAACATCACCATCCTGTGGACGCCTCGAGTGTCTTGAATGGCCCCGACGGGGCCGAATGGCGAGCCAGGCTCGCACCCCACGAAAACGTGCTGGCCGCACTGGAGGTTGACCTGAGCCCGGCGCTGCGCTTCGCACCCGGCCTGCTCTTGCTCACCCCGCAGCGCCTGCTGTCGCGCACCGAGGGCGGCGCCGTCCAGGAGTGGCCGCTGGCCGCCGGCATGGCGCTGCGGCTGACGGACCACGGCGGCGTCGGGGCCCTGGAGCTGCACGACGCCGAGCACCGGCTGGCGCTTTGGCGCTTCACGCTCGGCGCGCACCCGCAGGCGCTTCGCCTTTTGCAGAAGTTCGACCAGCGGCTGGCCGCCCTCGGCATGCCGCACGGTGCCACGGTCGAGTCCGAGCAGCCCGACGAGCCGCGATGCGAGGTCTGCCACACCCCGCTGCCGCCCGACACCGAAGAATGCCCCGCCTGCGCCCGCGCGCAGACCCCGCAGACCTCCACCTGGGTGCTGCTGCGCCTGTGGCGCTTCGCCCGGCCGTACCGCAAGCAGCTCGCGGCGGGGTTCGGGCTCACGCTCGCCTCCACCGCAGCCACCCTGGTGCCGCCGTACCTCACCATTCCGCTGATGGATGACATCCTCATCCCGTTTCAGAACGGCCAGCAGATTCCGGTGCGTCTCGTGGCGCTGTACCTGGGCGGGCTGCTGGCGTCGGCGCTGCTGGCCTGGGGGCTGGGCTGGGCGCGCACGTACATCCTGGCGCTGGTGTCCGAGCGCATCGGCGCGGATTTGCGCACGACCACCTACGAGCACCTGCTGCGCCTGTCGCTCGATTATTTCGGCGGCAAACGCACGGGCGACCTGATGGCGCGCATCGGCTCGGAGACCGACCGCATCAACGTCTTTCTGTCGTTGCACGCGCTCGACTTCGTGACCGACGTGCTCATGATCCTCATGACGGCGGCCATCCTGTTTTCCATCAACCCGTGGCTGGCGCTCGTCACGCTGGTGCCGCTGCCGTTCATCGCGTGGCTGATCCACAACGTGCGCGATCGTCTTCGCACCGGCTTCGAGAAGATCGACCGCGTGTGGTCCGAGGTCACCAACGTGCTGGCCGACACCATTCCCGGCATCCGCGTGGTGAAGGCTTTCGCGCAGGAAAAGCGCGAGGCCCAGCGCTTTCGCGATGCCAACCAGCACAACCTGGAAGTGAACGACCGGCTCAACAAGACCTGGTCGCTGTTCACGCCCACCGTTTCGCTGATGACCGAGATCGGCCTGCTCATCGTGTGGGCCTTCGGCATCTGGCTGGTGGCGCACAACCAGATCACGGTCGGTGTGCTGGCGGCGTTCATCGCCTACATCGGGCGCTTTTACACGCGCCTTGATTCGATGAGCCGCATCGTCTCGGTCACGCAGAAGGCCGCAGCGGGCGCCAAGCGCATCTTCGACATCCTGGACCACGTGAGCAACGTGCCCGATCCCGCCCAGCCGGTGACGATGGACCGCGTGCAGGGCGCCATCGCCATGCGCAACGTGGGCTTTCGCTACGGCAGCCGGTCGGTGATCAAGGGGCTGAACCTCGACATCCGCCCCGGCGAGATGATCGGCCTGGTGGGCCACAGCGGCTCGGGCAAGAGCACCCTTGTCAACCTGATCAGCCGCTTCTACGACGTGACCGAGGGTTCGATCCAGGTCGATGGCGTGGACGTGCGCCGCCTGCGCGTGGCCGACTACCGCCGGCACATCGGCCTGGTGCTGCAGGAGCCCTTCCTGTTCTTCGGCACCATCGCCGAGAACATTGCCTACGGCAAGCCCGAAGCCACGCGCGCCGAGATCGTCGCGGCCGCGCGGGCCGCGCATGCGCACGAGTTCATCCTGCGGTTGCCCCAGGGCTATGACTCGCTGGTGGGCGAGCGTGGCCAGGGGCTGTCGGGCGGGGAGCGCCAGCGCATCAGCATCGCCCGCGCGCTGTTGATCGACCCGCGCATCCTGATCCTGGACGAGGCGACCTCGGCCGTGGACACCGAAACCGAAAAGGAAATCCAGAAGGCGCTGGACAACCTGGTGCAGGGCCGCACCACCATCGCCATCGCCCACCGCCTGTCCACGCTGCGCAAGGCCGACCGGCTGGTGGTGATGGACCGCGGCGAGGTGGTCGAGGTCGGGCCGCACGACGCCCTCATGGAAAAGCAGGGCGCCTACTGGCGCCTGTACGAGGCCCAGGCCCGCCGCGCCGAGGAAGACGCCCAGGCGTCGGGCCTTGTCATCGACAGCGCGCTGCTGCACCCCGCCCACCCGGCGGGCAACCCCTGACCTGTGAGGCGCACGCCCATGACCTCTCCGCTTTCGCCTTCCGCCCCGAGCGCCTCCTCGGCCCTGGCCACCATTCGCCTGCAGCGCAACGCCCACGGGCGGCTCGTGTGGACCCACCCCGACGGAATGCAGCCGCCCATCGAAGTGGTGCCGGTGCGGGCGTTTCCCATCGCCGCACCGTCCGAGGGCATTTCCCTCGTCGGCCCGGACGGCCATGAGATGCAGTGGATCGAGCACCTCGACCATTTGCCCCCCTCCGCCCGGTCGCTGGTCGAAGAAGACCTCAATGCCCGCGAATTCGTGCCGATTCTGGAAAGGCTGGTCAGCGTGTCCGGCTTTTCGACCCCCAGCACCTGGGCGGTGGAGACCGACCGGGGGCCGGCGCAACTGGTGCTCAAGGCCGAAGAGGACATCCGCCGGCTCGGCGGGCGCACCGCCTTGCTGATCGCATCGGCCGACGGCGTGCAGTTTCGCGTGCCCGACGTGGGGGCGCTGGACCGCCAGTCGCGCCGCTTGCTGGAGCGGTTTTTATAGCGCCATCCCCGCGCCCTGCGTGGGCGGGCGGGCTGTTTGTCCGTGGTGGTGCAGGCCGCACGGCGAGCGCAGCGTCGCCAAAGAGATAGGGGTAAACCCTTGTTTTCGGGTTGATCCCTTAAAAAGGCCTTAATTTCCCCTTCTTTTTGCCGTTATGGAATACGACGAGGGAGTAATTCCCCTTGCCGCTCCACCTTCCATGAACGGACCACTGCCATGCAAATGCCACCTGTTGACCGATCGCCGAGCTGGCGTCCCCAGGGCGCCGATTTGTATTCCACTGGAGCCTCCGGGGCGGTGCCGGTGCGGCCCGTCCAGCCGGCCAACCCCGTCGAGTCGATGGACCGGCTGGGCGAGGGCGCCATCGTGAAAGAGCCGGACAAGCCGTCCGACCCCGACACGCGCAATCGCGACTGGACCGAGGTCAAGAAAAAGGACGCGGTCGAGGAGCCTCCGGAGCCTCCGCCGGAGCCCATCTACAAGCAACTGCTCGAGTTCATCCAGTCGATGTGGCGCGCCAGCGGCAGCGCCGTCGAGATGGCGCAGGAACTCAACAAGACCCCGCTGCAGGATCGCCTGGCCCAGGAGGCCAAGGACGAACCGCTGATCTACTCCGATCCGAAGATCAAGCGCACGGGCGGTCTGTAAAGCGGTTTGCTATAAAAATAATAGCTATACCCCCTAGAGCTGATTGCGCTGGAGGCCTTTTTGGCTTGAATCCCCGAAGGTGCCGCCCGCATTAAAGAAACGCTGCCTCAGGGCTTGGCGGCGCTGGCCCCACTGGCGGGAGCGCGCGCCGCGTCGGCCTTGGCACGGTCGCGTTCGGCGCGGTACTTGATGGCGAAGGCGCGCACTTCCTCGTAAGAGACGAAACCGTCGTGGTTGGTGTCGGCGTCGTCGAACGAATTCGCCAGCCGCGGAAACAGCGCCACTTCCGACCGGCTCAGCTTGCCGTCGCCATTGAAGTCCAGCATCTTGAACTCCTTTTGCGCCTTGATCTCGCCCTTGGACAGGGGCTCGCTCGCCTTGGCTGCCGGGGCCGAAGCGGCCGTCGCCGGGGGCGGTGCGGCGACTGCGTTGAAGGCCAGGGCCATGGCAAGCAGCGAAAAAAGCGCGATCGCGCGCAGGGCTGCCGCTGGGGGGCGAGCCTGAGCGGCGGCGGCGGCGGCGGCGGCGGCGGCGGCGAGGGAACGGGTGCGGGACGACAGGGGGGCGGCAGGGGCGTTCATTCGGGGCATGGTGTCACAGATGGTGCGGCAGGCCGGTATTGCAATCGGGAACGGCCGGGTTTCACCGCTGGTTGCAAAGCTTGCGTGATCTTTGCCGGTTGGACGGCTGCGTGAGCGGCCGCCGTCAGCCGGGGTTGGAGATTCCGCTGCTCACGTGGCCCGAGGGCACGTGGCGCGCCGCCGAGGTGACGTGGCCGGTCTGGTCGTCGAAGAAAAAGTCGGGCTCGAACTCACGCAGGAAGCCGCCCTTGTCCAGCCCGCCCAGGAACATGGCCTCGTCCACGGCGATGTTCCAGTTCATGAGCGTCTGGATGGCCCGCTCGTGCGCCGGCGCGCTGCGGGCGGTGACCAGGGCGGTGCGCAGGCGCATGCCCGACGCGGTGCCCGCCGCCTGCTGCAGCCGGTGCAGAGCGGCCAGCAGCGGCTTGAAGGGGCCGTCGGGCAGCGGCTGCGCGGCCTTGTCGGTTTCGTGGCGCTGGAAGGCGGCCAGCCCCTGAGCCTGGTACACGCGCTCGGCCTCGTCGGAGAACAGCACGGCGTCGCCGTCGAAGGCGATGCGCACTTCGTGCGGGTTGGCATGGCTGGCCTGCACCGATTCGGTCAGCACGCGCGCGGCCGGGTAGCCCAGTTGCAGCGCCTGGCGCACGTCGGCCTCGTTGGCGGACAGGAACAGGTGCGCACCCAGCGGCCGCAGGTAGCGGAAAGGGTCGCGCCCCTGCGTGAACACACCGCGCTCCAGGGGCACGTGCGCCGCGCTGGCGGAGCGGAAGATGCGCATGCCGCTCACCGGGTCGTTGCGCGACAGCACCACCACCTCCACGCGCTGGTGGCCGGGCTCGTTGAAGGCCAGCAGCTTCTTGACCAGCGAGAACGCCACGCCGGGCCGTGCGGGCGTGTCCAGCCGGTCGAGCTGCAATTGCATGTACGTCTGCGGCTGCAGCGGATCGAACAGGCGGTTCTCTTCTTCGAAGTCGAACAGCGCACGCGAAGAGATGGCGACGACGAGCTTGTCGTCCAAAGTCATGGCCATGGGGCGCTCCGGCGGCGGGGACTGAATCGAGGACGCATCGATGTCATTTGACGAACTGGTTGAGCTGGATGATCGGCATGAGCACGGCCAGCACGATCAGCATGACGATCAGCCCCATGGCCACGATGAGCAGCGGCTCCAGGATGGTGGCCAGCTGCAGAGCCCGCCGCTGCACCTCGGTGGAGAGTTGGGTGGCGGCGCGCTGCAGCATCACCGGCAGCTGGCCGGTCTGCTCGCCCAGGCGGGCGAACATGGCGACCAGGCCGGGAAAGCGTTTTTTCTGCGCCATGGCCGAGGCCAGCGGCGCGCCTTCGCGCACCAGCACGAGGGCATCGAGCGCATCGGCGCGCATGGCGCGGTTGTTCAGCGTTTCGGCGGCGGCCTGCAGGGCGCGCAGGATGGGCACGCCCGCGCCGGCCAGCATGGCCAGCGTGCCGGCGAAGCGTGCCGCGTTGTAGCCACGCGCCAGCTTGCCCACCAGCGGCAGGGTCAGCCACACGGCATCGAACTTCTCGCGAAAACGCGGTTGCGCCAGGGCGGATTTTGCGCCGATAGCTATGAAAATAATAGCAACCAGCGCGGCCCACCCGTAATGCCGTACCGCATCGCTGATGGCCAGCATGGCCACGGTGAGAAAGGGCAGGGCGCGCTTGGTGCCAGCGAACACGGCCGCCACCTGGGGGACCACGTAGCCCACCAGGAACAGCACGATGACGATGGCCACCACCGTGACGATGGCCGGGTACAGCGCCGCGCCGATCAGCTTGGCCTTCAGGGCCTGGCGGTCTTCCAGGTCGTCCGCCAGGCGCTCCAGCACCAGTCCCAGGTTGCCGCTGTGCTCGCCCGCCCCGATCACGGCGCAGTAGATGGGCGAGAACTCGCGCGGGTGGGCGCCCAGGGCGCGGGCGAAGGTGGAGCCGGCGTTGACCTCGGCGCGCAGCGTGGCGACGAGGTGGCGCTGGCGTTCGTCGTCAGCCTCGTCGGCCAGAGCGGTGAGCGCCCGCTCCAGCGGCAGGCCCGAGGCGACGAGCCCGGCGAGCTGGCGCGTCCAGATCGACAGCGCGGTGGCGCCGAACACCGGCCGCGTGAAGAGCCGCTGGCTGAAGGTGGCGGCGCCGCCGCCCGTCGGACCCTGGCCCGCTGCGAGCGCGTCCACGGCCAGGGGCACGAGCGCCTGCGCGCGCAGCAGGCTGCGGGCCGCCTTGGCGGTGTCGGCTTCGATGGTGCCTTTGCGGGTCTGGCCCTGTGCGTCGAGGGCTTCAAAGGAAAAGGCGGGCATGCGGTTCAGTCGGGGTCGGCAAAGTGGGCGGCTAAATGAGCAGTGAACGGGCCGCAGTGGCGGCAACGGAGCGGTGCGTGATGGTAGCCGCTACCGAAGGCGCTGCGATGTCGGCTGCCAGCCGCTCGCCGGCAGCCGTCAGCCGTGGGTCCCGCTCTGCCGACGCTACGCCGGTCAGTCCGCCCGGTTGGCTACGGCCACGATGTCCAGCGACCGCAGGCGCAGCGCGGGGTCGTACACGTCGCTCACCAGCATGAATTCGTCGGCACGGGTTTCTTCGGCCAGCTCGCGCAGGCCGGCCCGCACCGTGTCCGGGCCGCCGATCACGCCCGCCGCCAGGAAGTCGCCGATGGCTGCGCGCTCCTGGGGCGACAGCCGGGCGGCGAAGTCTTCCACGGGCGGTTGCAATTGCAGGCGGTGGCCGGTCAGGATGCCCAGCACCCGTTGGTACGTGCTGCTGGCCAGGAACTCGGCTTCGGCATCGGTCGGCGCGGCGATCACCGGCACGCCCACCACAACGTAGGGCTTGGCGAGGGTGGGCGATGGGCGGAACAGCCGGCGGTACAGATCGATGGCCTGGTGCAGCATGCGCGGCGCGAAGTGCGACGCGAAGGCGTAAGGCAGGCCGCGCTCGGCCGCCAGCTGGGCGGAGAACAGGCTGGAGCCCAGCAGCCAGATCGGCACTTCGGTGCCCGCGCCCGGCGTGGCGATGAGGCGCTGGCCGGCCTGCACGGGGCCCAGCAGGCGCTGCAGCTCGGCCACGTCGCGCGGAAAGTCCTGCTCGGTCTCCACGCGGTCGCGGCGCAGCGCGCGCATGGTGGGGCCGTCGGTGCCGGGCGCGCGGCCCAGGCCCAGGTCGATGCGGCCGGGGTACAGCTCGGCCAGGGTGCCGAAGGCTTCGGCCACCACCAGCGGCGCGTGGTTGGGCAGCATGATGCCGCCCGAGCCGACGCGGATGCGCTGCGTGGCGCCGGCGATGTGGCCCACCAGCACGGCGGTGGCCGAGCTGGCGATGCCGGGCATGTTGTGGTGTTCGGCCAGCCAGTAGCGCGAAAAGCCCAGCGATTCGGCGTGCTGGGCGGTGCGGACGGCGACCTGCAGGGCTTCGGCCACCGTGCCGCCTTCGCGCACGGCAACCAGATCGAGCATGGACAGGGCGGGGGAGCGTTGCGTGGAAGTCATTGGACGATTGTGCGGCGCGGGCCAAACCTGTGCTGGCCCGCGGCCATCGGTTCGGTGCTAGGCACGCGGGGCACCGCGCGCTGTGGATGTCGGGTTTTGCGATGGTGGGGCGAGCGTCGATAATTCCCGGCTATGACGGCAACACCGTCCATGCCCCGTGCAATGCCGCAATCCGCGGCGGTGCCGAGCGGGGCACGCACCAAGACCACCGACCATGGGATTTTTCAGCCGATTGTTCACGCCCCGCGGGGATGGCAAGGCCGTGGACGACGACTGGACCTCGCTGCCCGACAGCAACGCCAGCGAGTTGGTGGTGATGGGCGAAGAGGCGGCCAAGCTGCTGGCCGAGATCGACATCGACGCCGCCATCGCCAGCCACGAGCGCTGGCTGCCGTGGCTGGCGCAGGTGCTGGAAGGCGCGCGCGACGAGCGCCTGCGGCCCGAGGTGATCCGCGACGACGGGTGTTCGGAACTGGGGCAATGGCTGCATGGCGCCGGGCGCATCGCGCTGGGCCATTTCCCGGCGTTCGACATGATGGTGCGCCGCCACCGCCATTTCCACTGGCAGGCGGCGGACCTGGTGATGCATGCTGAAGCGGGCGACCGCGCCCTGGCGCAGCAGGCGTTCAAGGGATGCCAGCACGCCTCCAAGCAGGTCGTGCTGCTGCTGAGAGAGCTCAAGCGCGGCTTGGGGCGCTGAGGCGCCGAAGCACTGGGCAGGGTCGCCCGGTGGGGCTGCGGGCTCGGTGCGTTTTGACTCCGCTCGGCCGATGCCATTCGCAGCGGCGGTTTGAATAAAAAAGGCCTCCAGCGCAATCAGCACTAGGGGGTATTGCTATATAAGTAATAGCAAAAGCCAGGCGGCGCGATGGGCCGTCGCACCGTCAATCCCGCGTGACGCGCAGCACTTCCTCGGGGCTGGTGATGCCGGCGCGCACCAGGCGGTCGCCGTCGTCGCGCATCAGCGTCATGCCGCCGGCCAGGGCTGTGGCGCGCAGTTCGGCTTCGGAGGCCTGGTTGTGGATCTGCGCGCGCAGCGTGTCGTCCACCACCAGCATTTCGAACACGCCGGTGCGGCCGCGGTAGCCGCTCGGGTCGGCCGGGTCCAGCTTGCGCACCAGGCGCTGGGCCAGCACGCCCAGCAGCGAACTCGACAGCAGGAACGGCTCCACGCCCATGTCGGTCAAGCGCGTGACGGCGCTGGCGGCGTCGTTGGTGTGCAGCGTGGCCAGCACCAGGTGGCCGGTGAGCGAGGCCTGGATGGCGATCTGCGCGGTCTCGAAATCGCGAATTTCGCCGATCATGATCACGTCCGGGTCCTGTCGCAGGATGGCGCGCAGGGCCTTGGCGAAGGTGAGGTCGATCTTGGCGTTCACCTGCGTCTGGCCCACGCCCGGCAGCTCGTACTCGATGGGGTCTTCCACCGTCATGATGTTGCTGCTGGCTGCGTCCAGGCGTTCGAGCGCGGCATACAGCGTGGTGGTCTTGCCCGAGCCAGTGGGCCCGGTCACCAAGATGATGCCGTGCGGCTGGTGGATCAGGCTGTCGAAGCGGTTCAGGGTGTTGCCCTGCATGCCCACGGCCTCCAGGCTCAGCTTGCTTCCGCTCTTGTCCAGAAGGCGCAGCACGGCGCGTTCGCCATGGGCGCTGGGCAGGGTGGACACGCGCACGTCGATGGCGCGGGTGCCCAGGCGCAGGCTGATGCGGCCGTCCTGCGGCAGGCGCTTTTCCGAAATGTCGAGGTCCGCCATGATCTTCAGGCGAGAAATCAGCGCGGCGTGCAGCGCACGGTTGGGCTGCACCACCTCGCGCAGCGTGCCGTCCACGCGAAAGCGCACGCTGGAGTGGCGCTCGTAGGGCTCGATGTGGATGTCGCTCGCCCCGTCGCGCGCGGCCTGGGTGAGCAGCGCGTTCAGCATGCGGATGATGGGCGCATCGCCCGCCGATTCCAGCAGGTCTTCCACCGCCGGCAGCTCTTGCATCATGCGCGAGAGGTCGGCGTCGGATTCGACCTCGCTGACCACCGTGGCCGCGCTCGACTCGCCCTGCGAATAGGCGGCGCTGATGCGCTGCGCCAGCGCGTGGGCATCCAGCGGCATGAGCTGGCGCACGGCGTACTTGCGCAGCACTTCGGACAGCGCGCCGGCATCGGGCGCGGGGCCGTGCCACAGCACGGTGCTCTGGCCGTCGTCTTCGAGCAGCAGCTGCGCGGTGCGCGCGAAGGCGTAGGGAAGCGGGTGGCGCATGGGTCGTTACTGAGGGCTGAGCTTTTCCGGCGGCGCGGTGTACTCGTCGGACGGCGTGGACATCGACCGGGGAACGGGGCGCTGATCGGGCACCAGCGGCGCGATGGGCGCAGTGCGCATGGGCGCCTGCGGCGACACCGGCGTGCCGGGCGCGTTGTCGTTGCGCAGGGGCGGCAGCACCGGTGCTTCGGACACGCTGCGCATCACGTTGCTGGGCGCGGGCTGCGTGTTCTGCTGCAGCGCGCGGATCGCTTCGTAGCGGTCGGTCATGACGGCATCGCTGGTGGCGGCGTCGCGGATCACCAGGGGGCGCAGGAACACCATCAGGTTGGTCTTGCGGCGCGAGCGGTTTTCATTGCGGAACAGGCCGCCCACCAGGGGCAGGTCACCCATCAGCGGCACCTTGTCCTGGCCCAGCGCATAGCGGTCTTCCAGCAGGCCGCCCAGCACGATGACGCTGCCGTCGTTCACCAGCACGGTGGATTCGATCGACCGCTTGCTGGTGGTGGGGCCGTTGGCGGCGGTGACGGTGGCGGCGTCCACTTGCGAGACTTCCTGGTACAGCGTGAGCTTGACCAGGCCGTTCTCGTTGATCTGCGGGCGCACGCGCAGCATCAGGCCCACGTCCTTGCGCTCGACGGTCGTGAACGGGTTGACGGTGCTGCTGCCGGTGCTGTTGGCATAAGAGCCGGTGACGAACGGCACGTTGTTGCCGATGATGATCTGGGCCTCTTCGTTGTCCAGCGTCATCAGGTTGGGGGTGGAGAGCACGTTCGCGTCGCCCGTGTTCTCCAGGAAGTTGGCCAGCGCGCCGAGGTAGTAGTTGCCGTTGATGCGCGGGGCGACGGCCACGTTCAGGCCGTTGCCCAGGCTGTTGCTGCCGGAGAGCGCAGAGCCGATGGTGGTGGCGTTGCCGCTGGCTGCCGCCAGCGCCAGGTTGATGATGTTGGAGCCGCCGCCCTGCGTGGAGTTGGTGCCGATCACGCCCACCGTGCCGCTGCCGGAGTTGCCCAGCACGCCTTGCCACTGGATGCCGAACTCGGCCACCTTGTTGGCCGCGACTTCGACGATCAGGCTTTCCACCAGCACCTGGGCACGCCGCCCGTCGAGCTGGTCGATGACCGCGCGCAACTGCCGGAACTGCGGCTCGGGCGCGGAGATGATGAGCGAGTTGGTGGTCGGGTCGGCCTGGATCTGCCCGCCGGTGGACGGCTGGTTGCTGTTGGCCGAGCTGCCCAGTCCGCCGGCGTTGCTGCCCAGTCCGCCACCGCTGCTGCTGCCCCCGCCGAAGGTGGAGTTGTTGCCCATCGAACTGCTGCCGCCGCCGGTCTGCGACATGCCGCCCGACAGCCCGGTCGAGCCGAGGCCGGAGCCCGTGGGGGCGCTGGACGTGGCGCCCGAGCCCGACGATCCGCTGCCCGTGGCCGCCGACAGCGCCGCGCGCAGCGTGGCCGCCAGTTTGGTGGCGTCGGCATTCTTCAGGTACACCACGTGGATGTTGCCGCCCGCGGCACTGCTGCCGGGCGTCGGTGGCTGGTCGAGCTTTTGCACCAGGGTCCGCACGAGCGCCAGGCGGGCCGGATTGGCCGCGCGCAGGATCAGCGAATTGCTGCGCGGCTCGGCCAGCAGCGTGGTGCGGAACGACGTGTCGGACTGGCCCTGGGCCGTGGCCGGCACGGCGGCGCCGGCCGTGCCGCTGCCCTCCAGCAGGCGCGAGACCAGCGGGGCGAGCTCGGTGGCCAGCGCGTTCTGCAGCGGAATCACTTCCACGTCGCTGGCATTGGAGACATCCATGGCGGCGACGATGCGCGCCAGGCGCTGCAGGTTGTCCGCGTAGTCGGTGATCACCAGCGAGTTGTTGCCGGGGTTCACGTTGATCGTGTTGTTGGGGCTGATGAGCGGGCGCAGCACCGGCACCAGGTTGGCCGCGTTCTCGAAGTTGAGCTTGAAGATCTGCGTGACGATCTGCCCACCGCCCCGCGTGCCGCCGAGGCCGCTTTCCGAGACATTCACGCTGCCAGCCTGCAGCTTGGCGTCGGCCTCGGGCACGACCTTGTACAGGCCTGCGGCCTCCACCACCGTGAAGCCCTGCAGCCGCAGCGCGGCCAGGAACTGCTGGAAGGCGGCGGCCGGCGTCACGGCGCGCTCGGTCACCAGGGTGAGCTGGCCCTTCACGCGCGGGTCGACCACGACGTTGCGGCCGGTGATGGTGGCCATCGTGCGCGCCACGGCCTCGATCTCGGCGTTGGCGAAGTTCAGCGTGACCGGCTCGCCGGCGCGCACGCTGCTGGTGCCGGTGCCCACTGCCGTCTGGGCCTGGAGGGTGCCGCCGGCACAGGCCAGCAGGGCCCCCGCGGCCAGGGTGTGGAGTGCGAACCGCAGGCGTTGCGAAATCAAGGAAGTCATAGGGTCAACCCACGGTGATGATGGAGCGCGCGCCGGTGCGCCGCCCGATGATATTGAGAAGATTGGCCAGCGCGCCTTCGCGCTCGGGCGCTGCGGTGGCCTCGCCGGTGAAGCGCAGGCGCTGCCCCACCCACTGGCCGCTGCCCGACAGGCGCAGCGCGCCGTCCAAAGTCGAAAGCGCCAGGGTGGGCGCCTGCCCGCCCTGCAGCACCAGCCGGTAGCTGCCCATGGGGCGCAGCGTGGACAGGCGCGAGGACATGTCCAGCGCATCGACCTGCGCCTCGCCGTCCACCACGAGCCGCCCGGCGGACCAGTCGAAGGTCAGGCCCTGCGTAGTCAAGGCCAGTTGGCCCTGCGGCTGCAGCGTGTTCCACGGTGTGCCCAGGCCGGCCAGCACGGCGGCCGGCCACTGGCTGCGGGCATCCGCCACCGTCACGCTGGCGCCGCCCCAGTGCGGGTGCACGCGCAATTGCACGGCCTGTGGCGTGCAGCAATCGGCCCGCAGATCGGCGCGGGCGCCGTTCCACGTGGGCCGCAGCCGCCAGTCTAAGCGGCCGGGCAGGGCGGCCTGGTCCTGGCTGCCACGCCCGCCGGTGAGCACCACCTGGGCCGAGCCCGTCCACACCGTGCCGCGCGCCTGGGCCAGCAGCACCTGCCCGCCGCTGGCCTGCTCCACGGCGCTGGCCAACCACTGGGCCGGTGCGAAGACCAGCAGCGCCGGCAGCGCGCCCAGCAGGCAGCCGGCCAGCGCCCAGCCACGCGGCGAGCGCGGCTTGGCGGAGCCGGCGAAAGGGGAACGGTTGGCAGCGCTGCGGGACACGGTGGCGTTCAAAAGGGACTCAAGAAAAGGCTCGGATCAACGAAAGGAAAAGCATCTAAAAAGAACAGATCAGCCCGATGGCAGCGCCAGCACCAGCGTGCCGTCCCAGCGCGGCATGTCCGGTGCAGCCGGCTGGTTAGACAGTGCCGCTGGCGGCTTGTTGGCGGGCGTGGGGCCCACCACGGCCGTGCTGCTGCGCGCCAGGCGTGCTTCGATCGGCACGGTGCGCGCATTGCTGCGGGCCTGCGAAAGCCAGAGCGCCAGCGCATCCGCAGGCGCGCCTTTGAGCGTGACCGTGGCGCGGTCGCCCAGTACGGACATCTGCGCCGTCGTGCCCAGGCGCTGCGTGAGCGAACTGCGCAGGGCCTGGGCGGTGTCGCCCAGCGGGGGGCGCGGCGCGCTTTGCAGTTGCAGGGCCTCGGCCTGCAGCGACTGCATGTGCTGCAACTGGGCATCCAACTCGGCGTGGCGTGCGGGCGCGCTGCGCAGGGTCTGCAGCGCGGGCGCGATCGCCACCCACCACAGCAGCGCGGCGGCGACCAGGCCCACAGCGGCCAGCACCAGCGATTGCTCGCGCGGGGCCAGGGCCTTCCAGCGTGCGCGCAGGGGCGCAATGCCCGAAGCCGATGGCGAGGCCGCGGCGGCGGAAGAAGAAGAGCGTTTCATGGCTGGCCTCCGGTGCGCAGCAGCCATTGGCCGTCCTGCAGGCGGGCGGAATACCCGGCTGCGGACAGCCGCTGGTTGGCGCTGGCGAGCACGTCGGGCGGCAGTTCGAGGCCGCGCAGGCGCAGGTCGCCCGCGCTGTAGTCGAGCGCCGTGGGCAATTGCCCTGGCGGCAGTGCGGCGCCTGCGGCGGCCAGCATGGGTTCGAGATCGCGCGGCGAGACGCTGCCGGCGGCCTGGCGCAGCTGGGCGAGTTCGCGCTCCATCTGCACGGGCGCATCGACCACCACCTTCACCTGGGGAAAGGTCTGCGTGAGGGCGGCACGCACGCCGGCCTGCTTGGCCTCCAGCGCCTGCCGCTCCTGCCAGGCCCAGGCATTGAGGCCCACGAGCTGCGTGGCCACCAGCACGCCCAGTGCCCAGCGTGCCGCGCGCCACTGCGGGGCCCGCGCGAAGGTGCCGAGCGTGCTGCCGGCCTTGCGCAGCGCGCGGGTGCGGCTGCTGCTGGCGAGGTCGAACTGCGCCAGATCCCATTCGCCACGGGCGGCGTCCAGCGCGCGCTGGCTGGCGGTGTAGAGCACGGCGGGGCGCCCCAGCATCTGCTCGGTGAGCGCGGCCACGGCGGGTTCGGCACGCACGGCGGCGGGCTGCTCGGCCTCGGCCATCGCGCCTGTCAATTGCAAGGCCATGGGCGACAGCGGCAGCACCACCACGGCCTGGTCGGGGCCCTGTGCGGTGGCGACCAGCTGGGCGTCGTCCGGCGTGCCCAGGGCGAAATATTCGGGGGCTTCGCTGGCACCGGGGCCGGGAGCGAACTCGGGCACCACGCGCTGCACCGGGCGGCCTGCGGCTTCGAGGGCCTGCAGCGCAGCGCGCAGCCAGGCCCGGTCGCACACGGCCACCCAGGCGGGGGTGCCGGGGCGGGCGCCCGGCTCCAGGGCGAAGTGCAGCGCGGCGGGATCGTCCAGCAGGCGCTCTTCGAGCAGACCTTCGAGCACGGCGCGCAGGCGCGGTGCCTGCGTGCCGGCCCCCGGCGGCAGCGTGACGCGCTGCCACGACAGGGCGCGGGCCGGCACCACGGCCACCCGTTCGCCGGCGCGGCCGGGGTCGGGCAGCAGCGCAGCGGGCGCACTCGCGTGTCGTGTGGCGGTGTGGCCGTCGGTGGTCAGCGTGTAGCCGTACTCGGTGGCCGGCCCCGGGAGGCCCGGGGGCAAGGAAAGGATGAGGGTGCTCATGGATGGGTTTCGCGGGCCATTTTAGGGGCGTGGCATGACGGATCGGGCGGCCGGGGTCAGCGGGCGGCCGCGTTGGCTTCGCTGCGCGCGAAGACCCCGCGCTCGCGCCACAGCGTGCGCGCTTCGCGGCCTGCCTTGTAGACCAGGGAACGCTCCTGCACCACCGTGCTGCCGAGCCGCAGCCGGCCGAGCACTTCGTAGTACGACGAGGTGACGGTGTGCGTGCCGGTGTCCATCTGCGCCGAGCCGCTCAGCAGCTTGCGTGCGTCTTCCTCGTTGCGAAAGTGCCGGGCCTCGCGGGCCTGCACCAACTGCTGCGCGCCGGCCATGTCGAGCCCGTCGATGCTGGCCTGCAGCACCTGGGCGCTGGCCGTGTTGAGGTTCACCCGGGTGCCCCGCGGGAGCATGGTGACGTAGGGCTCCAGCGCGGCGATGGTGACCGCATCCACCCCCAGCCACGACAGCTGCGACACCGAGCGCGGCATGAGCGGCGCGGTGCCGGTATCGCCGCCCGTGGCCTTGGCCTGGCGCAGTCCGTCGGCCATCAGGCTCAACTGCTGGCGCGGCAGGCCGAGCTGCTCGAAGAGGCGGGTGAACTGGCGCAGCGCGAGTTCCTGCCCCGTGCCGTCCACCAGATTGAAGAGGTTCATGCGCGACTGCAGGTCGATGATCCGGCCGGACAGGAAGGCGTCGGCCGTGTCGGTGCTGGCGTCTTCGGGTTGACTCACGTTGCGGTCCGCGGCCAGGAAGGTGGACAGGCGGGCTTCTTCCAGCGGTACGGCCCAGGGCTCGGCCAGGTGGTCGGTGCCGTCGCCGTTGCGCGCCATGGCGTCCTCGCGCAGGATGAGGCGCGACCAGTCGAGCGCTCCGGCCAGAATCCAGGCCGACTGCGCCCGCGCGCGCTCTGCAGTCTCCACCTCGACCGCGCGCCACTGCTGCCACATGGCCGCGGCGGCGAACGTGGCCACCAGCGTCACGGTGAGCATGGCGGCCAGCAGCGCCGCGCCGCGCGCTCTGCGCCGGCCTGGTAGGGGGGTGTGGCGGCGGCCCGTCATGACTTGCCCCCGCCATTCACGGGGTTGACCCAGTCGCGGGTGAGCACGCCGGCCAGAGCGCGGCCCGGCGGCAGCGTCAACTGCAGGCGGATGCCCTCGGGAATGTTGGTGGCCGCCGTGGGCCCTTGCGATTGCGCCACGTTGGCATTGGTTTCGCTGCTGGACAGCGCGTTGTACCAGGCGCCGTCGCGGTAGTAATAGATCTGCCAGTTCATCAACGGCATCAGAACGGTCTCGGTGCGCCGCTCGGCCTCGCCCGGCGTGCGCGCCCATTGCGCCGCCTGCTGCCAGGATTCGCGCCACTGCGCCCGCGTGCGCACGGGGGGCGACTGCCAGCGCAGCCACTGGTCGATGCCGTTCACGTTGCGCCGCGTCCAGGCCACCACCACGGGGCCTTCATCGGGCTCGGCGCTGCTGCGGCGCGTCATGCGCAGCACCTGGCCGTCCCAGTCGAGCGGCTCGGTCTGGTCGATGGCCTGCAGGGCGTCCAGGTCGGTGCCCCATTGAGCGAGCGCCGCCTGGATGACGAGCAGGCCATCGGCGCGTTCGCGCGTCTGCTCCTGCGCACGCACCATGCCGTCCAGGCCGCGCCAGCTCATGATCGCCAGGATCGCCATGATGGCAATCGCCACGAGCAGCTCGATCAGGGTGAATCCCGAGGCAAAGGCGCGGCGATTGCGCCGCAGGCGGGCCACGTCAGTACCTCCCCACGATGGTGGACAGGCGCAGCACCGAGTTCTGCCCGTCGGACACCTGGGCATCCACCCGGCGGAACTGCGGGTTGGGCGTGGGCCGCACGATGAGCGAGACGTCGTAGCGGCGCCCCGCCTGCTCGCAGGCCAGCGTGCTGTCGCCGATGGGCGGCATCTGGCGCGAAAGGCGCACTTTCACCAGTTCGTTTTCGGCGCACAGGTGGGCCAGCAGCACATCGGTCTGGCGCGCGGCGTTGCGGGTGAGGGCGGAGGTGGCCTGCAGCCCCGCCATGAGCGCGATCGCCACGATGGCCAGCGCCACCATCACCTCGACCAGCGTGAAGCCGCGCTCGCCCTGCCGGCGCGAAAAGACGGCGCGGCCGGCCATCACTGCGCGGGCTCCACGGTGAACGGGCGCAGGCCGTCGGTGACCACGCGCACCGCACGCCCCGGGTGTCCCTGGTTGGCCAGCAGGATCTGCTGCGGGCCGATGAGCGGCTCCGGCCCGAGCTGCACCAGGCCCGGTCCGAGCACCTGCGTGCCGGGGTCGAGCCAGGCGCCCGGCGATGGATTGCCCGGCAGCCCCTCGAAACGGAAGCCGCCGGCGAACGCGCGCCAGCGCACGGTCGCGCCCGATGCCCGCGATTGCGCGCGGGCCGCTTCCAGCAGCGCGGACAGGCGTTCGCCCTCGCGGTCGAGCAGCGTCTGGCCGTTGTCGCGCAGCGCGAAGCCCACGCCGGCCGTGGCCAGCGCAATGATCGAGACCACGACCAGCAGCTCGAACAGCGTGAAGCCCCGGGCGCGGCGGGAAGGGTGCGAAGTCACGGGAGATCGATCGCGACGGGAATGGGCGCCAGTCGGTTCATGTCCATCGCGCCATGCCCGGGCTACGGGCCCGTCGGGCGGCGTTCACTGCCAGCTGCCGATGTCCGCATCCTTGCCCTCGCCGCCGGACTGGCCATCGGCCCCGAACGACATCACGTCCACCTCGCCCTTGATGCCGGGGCTGAGGTACTGGTAGGGGCGGCCCCACGGGTCGTTGGGCAGCTTTTCCAGGTAAGGGCGCCAGTTGCCGGGCGCGGGGCCGGAAGATGGCTTGGCGATCAGCGCCTGCAGGCCCTGCTCGGCGGTGGGATAGCGCTGGTTGTCCAGGCGATAGAGCTTGAGGGCCTGCACGATGTTGGTGATGTCGGTGCGCGCCGCGGTGCTGCGGGCGTCGTCGGCACGGTCGAGCACGTTGGGCACGATGAGCGCGGCGAGCACGCCGATGATCACCAGCACCACCATCAATTCGATCAGGGTGAAGCCGGCCGCCAGGCGGCGGCGTGCGGTGCGTGCAAGGGAAGAAGCGTGTGAATTCACTGAGGGTCGTCTCGGGTAGGACAGATGCGGTCAATCATAATCGTGCGATGGTGACAAACACATACGGCAGGTGGGGCGTGCGCCTGGGCACGATGGCCCTGTGGGCGCTGGCAGGCGCAAGCGTGGTCTATTGGGGCCTGCGCCTGACGGCCCGGCCGGCCGGTTCAGGCATGGTGGCGGCCGCGCCCGCGCCGCTCGCACCCGACGCCCAGGCATTGGCCCGGCTTCTGGGCGCCGGCCCTGCGGCACCCGCGGCCCCCGCAGTGAAGGAGCCCAGCCGGTTCGCCCTGGTGGGAGTCTTGGCGGGCACGGCCAGTGGCGGCGGCGCAGCCTTGATCGCGGTGGACAGCCAGCCCGCCAAGCCGTTTCGCGTCGGCGCCACGGTGGCCGAAGGGCTGGTGCTGCAGGCCCTGGGCCGCCGGCAGGCCCGGCTGGGCCCCACGCCCGACGGCGCCGCCAGCGTCACGCTGGAAATCCCGGACAAGCGATAGCCGATGCCGATAGCCGGCCTGTGGCACAAAGGGGCTGGCGGCCGGTCGATACCGCAGGGTCAGCCAGACCGATGCTCCCCTGCAATGGCGCCGGTGGTTACTTCGCCCAGCGGCACCGTCATCCATTCCCCATAGCCCGGCGCAGGCACCGGCCATTCGTCGGCACGCGGCATGCGCACGGGCTCGGCCTGCAGCCACTGCACACAGCGCGCCACCCCGGCATGGGTGATCCACAGCACATCGCCATCGCAGTCGCGCGACGTCTTCCGCGCATCGTCCAGCGCGGCGCCCACGCGATGCAGCATGGCGGCCAGGCTGTCGCCGCCGCTGGGGCGGGCGCCGTGAAAGCTCAGCGTCCAGGCGTCGATGTCGGCGCGGGCGATGTCATTCCAGGCGCGGCCTTCCCAGGTGCCGAAATCCATCTCGGCAATCCTCGCATCGGGACTGCAAGCCAAATCGGGCCGCAGCGCAAGCAGGGCATGCGCGAGATGCTCACATCTTTGTAGCGGCGAATGGTGCACGGCCGCCAGCGTGTCCGGCAGCGCCTGGGCCAGCCGGCGCGCCGCATCGGCGGTGGCGGCCGGGTCGGCGGGCACGTCGAGCGCTCCGTAGCACAGCCCCGGCGCCACCAGCGGCAGGGCATGCCGCACCAGCCACAGGCGCCGCGTCACCGCAGGCCCTGGCCGAGCACAATGGCCACGCCCAGATAAATGGCGATCTCGCCGACCTGCTGTGTGGCGCCCAGGCAATCGCCGGTGAAGCCGCCCAGCCGGCGCGCAAACCAGCGCCGCATCCACAGCATGGCCAAGGCGCTGGCAGCGATGGATGCTATCAATGCAGTAGCGCCCAGCGCAGTAGCCATCAGCGCCAGGGGCAAAAGGGTCCACAAGGCCGCAGTGCCCAGCGAGCGCCGGCTGATCTGGTCCGCCAGCGGCTTGCTTTTGGAGGTGGCCGTGTCGCCCACGTGGGCCAGCGTGCGCACCAGCACCAGCGGCCAAAAGCGCGAAAGCACATGGGCGCCCGCCATGGCCGGCAGCACCACGCCCAGGCCGGCCGAGCCCAGCAGCGCGAGCAAGGCGAGCTTGGCCGCCAGCGCCAGCACCAGTGCCATGGCCCCGAAGGCGCCCACGCGCGAGTCCTTCATGATTTCCAGCGCCCGCTCTCGCTGCAGGCTGCCGCCCAGGCCATCGGCCACGTCGGCCAGGCCGTCTTCATGAAAGCCCCCCGTGGCGAACACCGTGGCCGCCGTGCTGAACACCGCGCACACCCAGGGCGCGAGCGGCTGCGGCCCGAGCGCCCACCAAAGCATTGCGTAAATCGTCACCGCCACCGCTGCCACCAGCCATCCCACGCCTGGAAAGTGCCCGGCGCTGGCACGCAGCAGGGCAGGGCTGTAGCCCACCCACGCCGCCACGCGGCCGGTGACCGGAATCCGGGTGAAGAACTGCACGGCCAGCAGAAAGTGGCGAAGGGCTTGCATCGGATTTGCTATTGAATTAATAGCTATGTGCCCTAGTGGTGATTGCGCTGGAGGCTGTTTTGACTAAATTTCGTGCTCAGGCGTGTCCGGCCTGCAGGAACAGCTGGTAGGCAGGGTTCATCGTCTCTTCCACATACGGGTAGCCCAGCGTGGCGAGGAAGGCGTCGAACGCCGCCGCGTCGCCCGCCGGCACCTGCATGCCCACCAGAATGCGCCCGTAGTCGGCGCCCTGGTTTCGGTAGTGGAACAGGCTGATGTTCCAGCTCGGCTGCATCAGGCTCAGAAACTTGAACAGCGCCCCCGGCCGCTCCGGAAACACGAAGCGCAGCAGCCGCTCTTCCTGCGCGAGCGCCGACCGGCCGCCCACCAGGTGGCGCAAATGCTCCTTGGCCAGTTCGTCGTGCGTGAGGTCCAGCGCCTGGAAGCCGCGGTGCTGGAAATGCAGCGCGATCTTCTCCGACTCGCCCTTGCCGCGCGTGGTCAGGCCCACGAACACATGGGCGCGGGCCGCGTCGCTGATGCGGTAGTTGAACTCGGTCACGTTGCGCGGGCCGCCGGGCAGTTCGCCCACCACTTCGCAGAACCGCTTGAAGCTGCCGCGCTCTTCGGGAATGGTGACGGCCAGCAGGGCCTCGCGCTCTTCGCCGACCTCGGCGCGCTCGGCCACGAAGCGCAGGCGGTCGAAATTCATGTTGGCGCCGCACAGGATGGCGGCGTAGGTCTCGCCCTGGGTCTTGTGCGTGTCCACGTACTGCTTGATGGCCGCCACGGCCAGGGCGCCGGCCGGCTCCACGATGCTGCGCGTGTCGACGAAGATGTCCTTGATCGCAGCGCACACGGCATCGGTGTCCACGGTCATGAACTCGTCCACCAGGCCCTGGGCCACGCGGAAGGTTTCCTCGCCCACCAGCTTGACGGCCGTGCCGTCGGAAAACAGCCCCACGTCGGCCAGCGTGACCCGGTGGCCCGACGCTACCGACTGCGCCATGGCGTCGGAATCGTTCATTTGGACGCCAATGATGCGGATCTCGGGGCGCACGGCCTTGATGTAATTGGCCACGCCGCTCACCAGGCCGCCGCCGCCGATCGCCACGAACACCGCATCGAGCCGGTTGCTGCCCAGGCTTTGCAGCTGGCGCAGGATTTCCATGGCGATCGTGCCCTGGCCGGCGATCACGTCAGGGTCGTCAAAGGGGTGCACGAACGTCAGCCCCTGCGCCGCCTGCAGTTCGATGGCGTGCCCGTAGGCGTCGGAATAGCTGTCGCCATGCAGCACCACCTCGCCGCCCAGCGTCTTGACGGCATCGACCTTGAGTTGCGGGGTCGTCGTGGGCATGACGACGACGGCCCGCGTGCCCAGCTTGTGTGCGCTCATCGCCACGCCCTGCGCGTGGTTCCCGGCCGAGGCGCAGATCACGCCCCGCTGCAGTTGCTCGGGCGACAGGTGCGCCATCTTGTTGTACGCACCGCGCAGCTTGAAGCTGAACACCGCCTGCTGGTCCTCGCGCTTGAGCAGCACTTGGTTTTGGAGTCGGCGGCTCAGGGCCTTCGCGGGTTCCAGTGCCGACTCGACCGCCACGTCGTAGACGCGGGCGGTGAGGATCTTCTTCAGATAGTCCAGGGGCGTGAGGTGCTGGGTCATGTCGTTCGAATCATTGCCGCGCCGGTGGCGGGCGGGCCGCCATCATAGGGGGTGGCCTCCAGAGCGACACCGCCGCGCGACGGACAAAAAAAACGGCCCCGGACTGTGAAGACCGGGGCCGAATCCATCCTTTGAGGAGATGGAGGAGACAATGGGTGCGAACAAACTTTCTGGGTTTGCTGTCGGCCCTTTCGGGCAACGCATGGCTCGAAGTGTAGCCCAAAGGATGCTGCGTTGCAGCAAAATCCAAGGGTATTCACGAGATGGACAAGCCATTTCAACTTTTTTTGATGGAGAAAAACAACATGGAATGCACAGTCACCTGGACGGGGGCTTCGGGCACCCGTTCCGGCATGGGATTCATCGCCGAAACGGGCAGCGGTCATGTCCTGGCCATGGACGGCGCGCCCGATGATGCCAACCCTGCCAATGGCGGGCAGAACCTCGCGCCACGGCCCATGGAAACCGTGCTCGCGGGCACCGGCGGCTGTACGGCCTACGACGTCGTGCTGATCCTCAAGCGTGGCCGGCACGACGTGCGGGGCTGCAGCGTCAAGCTCACCTCGGAGCGCGCGCCGGTCGATCCGAAGGTCTTCACCCGCATCCACATGCAATTCACCGTGACCGGCAAAGACTTGCCCGCAACGGCGGTGGAGCGCGCGATCGCCATGAGCCATGAGAAATATTGCTCAGCCAGCATCATGCTGGCGAAGACGGCCGAAATCACCACGGGCTTCGACATCGTCGAAGGGTGATCGGCTATAGCGCTTTCGCTTCGCTATAGGAAGAAAAACGGCGATCCGTCGATGCCCAGGCGGGTCAGATGCGGTGCGCCACGGTGGTCATGCATTTGGCGGCTGCCGTCATCAGCAAGCGCACGGGAGCCGGCAATTCCTGCCCGCCTGCCGCCAGCGCGCCGTTCGCATGCCGCTCCTCATCGCTTTTCATGCGAGCCACGACCGAACGCGACGCCAGATCCTGGGCAGGCAGTCGCTCCAGATGGCTTTGCAAATGCTTAGCCACCTGGCGCTCGGTTTCCACCACGAAGCCCAGGCTCACCCGGTCGCTGACCTGCGCCGCCGTCCAGCCAATGGCAAACGCCCCGGCGAACCACAGCGGATTGAGCAGGCTCGGCCGGTCGCCCAGCGCGTCGAGCCGTTCGCGCGTCCAGGCGAGATGGTCCGTTTCCTCCCGGGCTGCTTCGAGCAGATGGGCGCGCAGTTGCACATCACGGGTCACCGCAGCCTGGCCGGTATAAAGCGCCTGGGCGCATACTTCGCCCACGTGATTCACCCGCATCAGGGCGCCTGCCAGACGCTTTTCGGCGGGTGTCAGTTCGGCTTCAGGATGCGCGCGAGCAGGAGACGGCTCGCTGGCACGTGGCTTGGCGAACAGGGTTCGGAGCGCGGTGTCGACCGCCGTCAAGAATTGATCCATGTGAAAACGAAGTGAAATTCGAAGTGCAACAAAAGCTTTCGAATGGATACAAAAATGCGAGCATCCTTTTCACACAGGGCGCCGCGATAAGTCGATTCCGTGACGGCCCAAAGGGTTGTTGCAGCACAGCAACGATTTAGGCCTTTCGGTGAGATTGTGAGGGAATTCCTTTGCGAAACCGACGTGCCTCTGTTGCAATAAGGACAACTTCCCCACCAGGAGGTTGGCCCGGGGACCCGGCGGACTGCGCTTGTGCATCTCAGCCCCCCGAACCGGCGCCCTCGTTTAACCTTGGAGTAACTCGCAATGAAAAAATCCCTGATTGCCCTGGCTGTGCTGGCTGCTTCCGGCGCTGCAATGGCTCAATCTTCCGTCACGATGTTCGGTATCGTTGACGCTGGCGTTGGCCGCGTCTCCGCCGACAATTCCGTGACCGGCGTGTACAACAGCGGCAATGCAACCAGCCGTCTGGGTTTCCGCGGCGTTGAAGACCTCGGTGGCGGTCTGAAGGCTGGTTTCTGGCTCGAAGGCGCTATCCAGAACGACACCGGTACCGGTGCTGGCGGCGGCGCTACGGGTCCTGGCTTCGAATTCAAGCGTCGTTCCACGCTGAGCCTGATGGGCAACTTCGGTGAAGTTCGTCTGGGTCGTGAACTGACGGCTGGCTACGACAAGCCCAGCTCGTATGACCCGTTCGGTCAAGTTGGCGTTGCTAACTTCCTGGGCTTCGGCATCGCTGGCCAACCTTTCCGTATCGGCAACGGCGTGAGCTACCGCACCCCTGGCAACCTGGGTGGTTTCTTCGGTACCGTGCACTACGCTTTCGGCGAAACGCCTTCCAACGCTGCCTACGACAAGGCTGGCAACTACCTCGGCCTGGCCGGCGGCTACGAAAACGGTCCTCTGAGCGTGACCCTGGCAGCTGACAAGCTGCGCGGCGCTACGGCTCCCCAAGACGTGACCACGTACTCCATCGCTGGTTCGTACGACCTGGGCGTCGTGAAGCCAATCTTCATCTATCACCAAGAGAAGAACAACGCTGCTGTGCAGACCAAGTACGCTACGTACCTGATCGGCCTGACGGCTCCTGTCGGTCCTGGCACGGTGAAGGCTTCGTTCGCGAACCTCGACCTGAAGAACAGCGGCGCCGATTCGCGCGTTCTGGCTCTGGGCTATGTGTATGACCTGTCCAAGCGCACCGCTGTGTACGGCACGATCGCTCACATGCAAAACAAGGGCGGCGCAACGCGCGTTCTGGCCAGCAACGGCCTGACCGGCGCTACCGCTCTGCCTGGCGAAAACGTCAACGGCTACCAAGTTGGTATTCGTCACTCCTTCTAATGAACTGCTGACGTCAGTCAGCGTTTCGTAAGAAGAAAAAAGCCGCCGACCTTCGGGTCGGCGGCTTTTTGCTTTCTGGGCCTTTTCTCTCTGTCGCGCATGTAACAAAAAACTAGGGAAAACGCCTGTGGGTCTGCCGCCATGCAGTCTGTTCTGCAAAAAGGGGAATTTCTAAAATGAATTTCCCTTATTCCAAGCAGAAAGAGACAACACATGCGTACTCCGTTTGTGACAAAGACAATTGCTGCCGCCGTATTCGCTATGGCCTCGCCATTGCTCTTCGCCCAGGCCAATACCAGCAGCGTGCAGCTGTACGGTATTGTGGATATGGCTTACCGCCATACGAACAATGAGGGTCCGGCCGGCAGCCCGGGAGGCTCGCTGAACCAGATGGTTGGCGGGGGGATGTCACAGAGCCGTTGGGGCATCAACGTGACCGAAGACCTGGGCGGTGGCCTGAAGGCGCTGGTGAACCTGGAAAACCGGTTCGGCGCCGACACCGGCACGGCAGCCACCCCGTACTTCCAGCAATCCTGGGTGGGGGTGCAGGGCGGTTTTGGGCGGCTGACGATGGGCCGCCAATACAACATCCTGTTCGACCTCGTCACCAGCACGTACGCGTCGTATCCCTACTCTCCATACATGGACGTGTACAAGCCCGAGATCGGTTTCGCGCTGGGCGCTCGGGCCGACAACATGCTGAAGTACATGGCCGAGGTTGGTCCATGGCGCGGTGCGCTGCAGTATTCGTTCGATGAGAAAAGCCCCACCGGTGGCAAGACGGCGGGTGGCTACCTGCGGTACGCAGCTGGCGGCCTCGCAGCCGGTCTGGGTTACCAGAACTATGAATTCGCCTCGGGCAAGAAAGTCGATGCCTGGACGGTGGGCGGTTCCTACCGCATGGGCGACTGGTACTTCAACGCCGGTTATGGCCAGAACAAGGTGGATGACGGCCTCACCGCCGTGGACCGCGCCGTGCTCGGGGCCATGTGGCAGGGCACCATCAACGGTGGCTTCGGCGGACCGGCTTTCCTCGCCGCCAACAAGCGCACCATCTACAAGATCGGCGCCGGATACCAGATCACGCCTCAGCTGAACATCGGCGCGCACTATTTCCGTGCCGATCAGAAGGGCAACACGCCCGCCGCCAAAGGCAAGGCCGACTTCTTCACGATGGCCTTCGACTATGCGTTCTCCAAGCGCACCGATGCCTACCTCGAACTCGATCACACCAAGCTGAAGGGCGACCAGATCAGTCTGAGCAACGCGGCAGGCCAGGTCAACGGCGCCAAGAGCCGCACGGGCTACACGATCGGCCTGCGCCATCGTTTCTGAACGCACGCTTGCCATGCGCCCGCTGTGGGCGTTGTGCGGCGACATGACTGCAGCCTCCTTCTGGAGGCTGTTCGTGCTGAGAGAAGGGCCGCAAGCCAAGCCGCTCACCGTTGCGGGTGTGCAGTGGCTGGCACCTTCCTTGCATAGGCTCACCGTCCATGCCATCTCCTGGGCCGGTCAGACGCCGGCTTGTCAGTGACCTCCGCAGTCCTCACGAAGGACACGGCATGTTCCACGCTTTATCCAAGAGGTTTCCATGAAGTTCATCGCTTCCATTCTTTCGGGCGCTGCCGCCTGCGCGCTGCTCGCATCGCCCGTGGTCCATGCCAAGCCTTTCAAATGGGCCAGCCAAGGCGAAATCTCGACCTGGGACATTCACTCGCAAAACAATGCGCTGCAAAACGGCATCCATGCGAACGTGTACGAGAGCCTCACGTACTACAACAGCCGCACGTTCGAGGTCGAGCCGGTCCTTGCGACTGCCTGGCGCGAAGTGAGTCCGACCCAGGTGCGTTTCACGCTCCGGCAAGGCGTCAAGTTCCATGACGGCTCGGCATTCACGGCCGACGATGCGGTGTACTCGCTCACGCGGGCCATGGCCAAGACGTCGAACTACACGCCCTTCGTGCAGGGATTCGACAGGATCGTGAAGGTGGATGCCCAGACGATCGACATCTTCCTCAAGGCGCCCAACCCCGTGCTGCTGCGCCAGTTGACCGAGCTGCGCATCATGAGCAAAGCCTGGGCCGAGAAGAACAAGTCCGTCGAACCCAAGGACATCAAGGGCACCGATGAAAACTTCGCGCACCGCAACGCGATGGGGACCGGGCCGTACACCCTGGAGTCGTGGCAGCCGGACGTGCGCATGGTGTTCAAGCGCAATCCGAACTGGTGGGGAACGATGGAAGGCAACGTGACGGAGATCGTCTACACCCCCATCAAATCGGCATCCACGCGCGTGGCGGCCCTGCTGTCCGGCGAGGTCGACATGGTGCTCGATCCTTCTCCGCAGGACCTGGCGCGGCTGCGGTCCGGCGCCGATCTCAAGGTGGTGGATGGCGTGGAGAACCGCACGATCTTTCTGGGCATGGACCAGTTCCGCGAAGAACTGGTGGGCTCCAGCGTGAAGGGCAAGAACCCGTTCAAGGACGTGCGCGTGCGCCGCGCTCTCTACCAGGCCATCGACGTGAACACGCTCACCCGCAGCATCATGCGCGGCCTGGGCAAACCCACCGGCACTCTGGTGGCGCCGCAGGTGGCGGGCTGGACCGAAGCGGTGGGCAAGCGCATGCCGTACGACGTGGACGCGGCCAAGAAGCTCATGGCGGACGCCGGCTATGCCGACGGGTTCGAGGTGGATTTCGCCTGTCCCAACAACCGCTACATCAATGACGAAGCGATTTGCCAGGCCGTTACGGCCATGTGGGCGCGCATCGGCGTGAAGGCCAAGCTGCGCACGCTGCCGCAGGTCACTTACTTCCCGATGATCCAGCGCAGCGAAGCCAGCATCTACATGCTCGGCTGGGGCGTGCCGACGTTCGATTCGCTCTACAGCCTGCAATCGCTGGTGCGCACGGTGGGTGCGGGCGGCGACGGCAACTACAACGTCGGCCGCTATAGCAATGAGCGCATGGACTACCTGGTGGACCGCATTAAGGCGGAGACGGATGCGCCCGTGCGGTCGCGCATGCTGACCGAGGCGCTGCAGTTGTCCAACGACACCGTGTCGCACATTCCGCTGTATGACCAGGTCATTCCCTGGGCCATGAAGAAGTCGGTGGAAGTGGTGCACCGCGCCGATAACCGCGTCGACATGCGCACGGTCAAGATCAATTGATGCACTCGATGGGCCGGGGCCTGAGTCCCCGGTCTTTAAGTTGTCCAACTGCAGGGTGGGGGGTATTCCGCGCAATGGCCCATCCCCCTGCTAGCATGCCCGATTCACTCACGGTTCACTGATGCTTGCCTTTATTCTGCGACGCCTGATCCAGGCCGTCATCGTGATGATCGCGGTGGCTTTTATTTCCTTCATGCTGTTCCAGTATGTCGGCGATCCCGTCACCTTCCTGCTTGGCCAGGACGCCACTCCCGAACAGATCCGCGAACTGCGGGCCGCGCTGGGTCTCGACAAGCCGTTCATCGTGCAGTTCTGGCACTTCCTGGTGAACGCGGCGCAGGGCGAATTCGGGCTCAGCCTGCGGCAAGGGGCCAAGGTTTCGCGGCTGATCGCCGAACGCTTTCCGGCCACGCTGGAACTGGCGCTCGTGGCGGCTGTGCTGGCCCTGGTCATCGGCGTGCCGATGGGCGTTTATGCGGCCTTGCGGCGCGGCTCGTTCGGCAGCCAGCTGTTCATGACGCTGTCGCTGCTGGGCGTGTCGCTGCCCACCTTCCTCATCGGCATTTTGCTGATCCTCGTGTTCGCCGTGCACCTGGGCTGGTTCCCCAGCTTCGGGCGCGGGCCGGTCACCCAGATCGGCTGGTGGAGCACCGGCCTGCTCACGCCCAAGGGATGGCACCACATCACGCTGCCGGCGATCACGCTGGCGATCTTCCAGCTCACGCTGATCATGCGGCTCGTGCGGGCCGAAATGCTGGAGGTGCTGCGCACCGACTACATCAAGTTCGCGCGTGCCCGCGGCTTGTCCGACCGGGCCATCCATTTCGGCCACGCCCTCAAAAACACGCTGGTTCCGGTGATGACCATCACGGGCCTGCAGCTCGGCGGCCTCATCGCCTTCGCGATCATCACCGAGACGGTGTTCCAGTGGCCCGGCATGGGCCTGCTGTTCATCCAGGCGGTGACCTTTGCCGACATTCCCGTGATGGCGGCCTACCTGTGCCTGATCGCCCTCATCTTCGTCGTGATCAACCTCGTGGTCGATCTGCTGTATTTCGCCGTCGATCCGCGCTTGCGCGTGGGCAAGGCCGGAGGGCATTGAGCCATGGCGCAGGCGCTTCGCTTCAAGGCCGGCGGACGGGCCTTCGCGCACATCGCGCAGTACCACCCTGAACTCACCGCCTTCCGGCGCGACCTGCACGCGCACCCTGAACTCGGCTTCGAGGAGGTGTACACCGGGGCGCGCGTGAAAGAGGCGCTCAAGCTGTGCGGCGTGGACGAGATCCACGACGGCATCGGCCGCACCGGCGTGGTGGCGGTCATCCGGGGGCAGGGGCGCGGCAGCCGCAGCATGATCGGCCTGCGCGCCGACATGGACGCGCTCCCGATGACCGAGCAGAACGACTTCACCTGGAAGTCCTGCAAGTCCGGCCTCATGCACGGCTGCGGGCACGACGGGCACACCGCCATGCTGGTGGGCGCCGCGCGCTACCTGGCCGCCACGCGCCAGTTCGACGGCACCGCGGTGCTGATCTTCCAGCCGGGCGAAGAAGGCTTGGCCGGTGCGCGCGTGATGATGGAAGACGGCCTGTTCGATCGTTTCCCGGTGCAGTCGGTGTATGCCATGCACAACTGGCCGGCCATGAAGCCGGGCACCATCGGACTGAATTCCGGCGCCATGATGGCCGCAGCCGACCGCGTGACGATCGAGATCACCGGCCGCGGCGGCCATGGTGCGCACGCCTACCAGACGGTGGACGTGGTGCTCGTGGCGGCGCACATCATCACGGCAGTGCAGGGCATCGTCTCGCGCAACGTGCGGCCCATCGACAGCGCGGTGATCAGCCTGTGCGCCATCCAGGCGGGCGACCTGGGCGCCTTCAGCGTGCTGCCCGGAACCGCGACGCTGGTGGGCACGGTGCGAAGCTTCGATCCCGTGGTGCAGGACATGGTGGCGCGGCGCATCCAGGAGCTTTGCAGCGCGATCGCCCTGGGCTTCGGCGCCAGCGCCACGGTGCGCTACGAGCGCATCTATCCGGCCACCATCAACACCGAAAGCCATGCGGAGTTCGCCGGCGACGTCGCCGAATCGCTGGTGGGCGCCGAGAACGTGGTGCGCGACATGGAGCCCAGCATGGGCGCGGAGGATTTCTCCTTCATGCTGCAGAACAAGCCCGGCGCCTACCTGCGCATCGGCCAGGGCACCGGCCCCGGCAACAGCGCGCTGCACAACAACCGCTACGACTTCAACGACGAGATCCTTCCCCTGGGCGCCGCGCTGCATGCCAGCCTGGTCGAGCAGGCCATGCCGCTCGCGACGGCATGACGCGAATCAACGGCTGCAGCGTGCTGATCTCTCTCCCTTTTCTTCCACAGGAGTCCCCATGAAATTCCCGACAAAAACGGCGCTGGCCCTGGCACTGATCGCCATGGTGTCCGCGGCGGGGGCGCAGACCATCCGCGTGGCCAACCAGGGCGACGCCCTGTCGATGGACCCGCACTCGCTGAACGAGTCGCTGCAGCTGAGCGTGACCGGCAACGTGTATGAGCCGCTCGTCGGCCGCAACAAGGACCTGAGCCTTGCCCCGGCGCTGGCCACGGGCTGGAAGATGACGTCGCCCACCGTGTGGCGTTTCGAACTGCGGCGCGGCGTGCAGTTCCACGACGGCACGCCGTTCACCGCGGACGATGTGGTGTTCTCGCTCGGGCGCACGCAGCTCGAGGGCTCGGACATGAAGAGCTACACCAACGACTTCAAGGAAGTGCGCAAGATCGACGACTACACGGTCGAGATCGAAACCCGCTCTCCCTATCCCATCCTTCCTGATGTGCTCACGCTCGTGTACATCATGAGCAAGAAGTGGTGCGAGACCAACCAGGCCACCGCACCGGTGGACCGCCGCAAGGGCATTGAAAACGCTGCTTCGTTCCGCGCCAACGGCACCGGCCCGTTCCGCGTGCGCGAGCGCCAGCCCAATGTGCGCACCGTGTTCACCCGCAACGGCACCTACTGGGGCCCGATCGAAAGCAATGCCAGCGAGGTCATCTACACCCCCATCGGCAACGACGCCACCCGCGTCGCCGCGCTGCTGTCGGGCGAGGTGGACGTGATGGAGCCCGTGCCGGTGCAGGACATCGAACGCGTGAACACCAGCCCCAGCACCCGCGCCGTGACCGGCCCCGAGCTGCGCACCATCTTCCTGGGCATGGACCAGAAGCGCGACGAGCTGCTGTACTCCAGCGTGAAGGGCAAGAACCCCTTCAAGGACAAGCGGGTGCGGCAGGCGTTCTACCAGGCCATCGACATCGAAGGCATCCGCAAGACCGTGATGCGCGGCGCGGCCAACCCTTCCGCCCAACTGGTCGGCCCCGGCATCAACGGCTTTCAGGCCGACATGAAGCGGCTGCCGTACGACGTGGACGCGGCCAAGAAGCTCATGGCCGAAGCGGGCTATGCCAGCGGCTTCGAGCTGACGATGAACTGCCCGAACGACCGCTACGTGAACGACGGTCGCATCTGCCAGGCGGTGGCGGCCAATCTCGCGCGCATCAACGTCAAGATCAACCTGCAGGCCGAGACCAAGGGCACCTACTTCCCGAAGGTGCTGCGGCGCGACACGAGCTTTTACATGCTGGGCTGGTCGCCTGCCACGTACGACGCCCACAACGCGCTGAATGCCCTCATGGCCTGCGTGGACGACAAGGGCGCGGGCCAGTTCAACCTGGGTGCGTACTGCAATCCCAAGGTGGATGAACTCACGAAGAAGGTGCAGTCCGAGACCGACAAGGTGCAGCGCAACGCCATGATTCGCGAGGCGTTCGAGGCCCATGCCGCCGACATCGGCCACCTGCCGCTGCACCAGCAGGCCCTGGCCTGGGGCGTGAGCAAGAAGGTCAAGCTCGTGCAGATGGCGGACAACTTCATGCCTTTCAAATGGATGAGCATCGTCAAGTAGTGGTGAGCGCTGGCAGCGCACGGCCAGCATGGCGCCCCTGCAAGGCGCCCAATCGAGGCGGCGGCCCGTCGGCGCCGCCGCAGTGAGTTTCCTGGGGTTTTCAAACACGATGAAAAAAACGCTCTTCCGATGGTTCGACAGCGATGTCGGCCACAGCTTTCGCACCTCGCCCGTCGCCATCGGCGCGGCGGTGATCGCGCTCATCTGCGTGTTCTGCTCGTTCTTCGCGGGCTGGGTCGCGCCGCACAACCCGTTCGACCTCACCACGCTCGAACTCGGCGATGCGCGGCTGCCACCCGCCTGGAGCCCTGAAGGCTCCACCAAGTACCTGCTGGGCACGGACGACCAGGGCCGCGACATCCTGTCCGCGCTGATCTACGGCGCGCGCATCTCGCTCATCGTGGGATTCGCTTCGGTGGTGCTGTCGGTGGTGGTCGGCGTGGCGCTCGGGCTGCTCGCGGGCTTTCGCGGCGGCTGGGTGGACGCGGTGCTCATGCGCCTGTGCGACGTGATGCTGTCGTTCCCGGCCATTCTGGTGGCGCTGCTGATCGCCGGCGTGGGCCGTGCGGTGTTTCCCAATGCGCACGAGTCGCTGGCGTTTGGGGTGCTGATCATCTCGATCTCGCTTACCGGCTGGGTGCAGTACGCGCGCACGGTGCGCGGCTCCACGCTGGTCGAGCGCAACAAGGAATACGTGCAGGCCGCCCGCGTGACGGGGGTGAATTCCCTGCGCATCATGCGCAAGCACGTGCTGCCCAACGTGATGGGCCCGGTCATGGTGCTTGCCACCATCCAGGTGGCCACCGCCATCATCACCGAGGCAACCCTGTCGTTCCTGGGTGTCGGGGCGCCGCCCACGTCGCCCTCGCTGGGCACGCTGATCCGCATCGGCAACGACTATCTGTTCTCGGGCGAGTGGTGGATCACGGTGTTCCCGGGCGCGATGCTGGTGCTGATCGCACTGTCGGTGAACCTGCTGGGCGACTGGTTGCGCGATGCGCTCAACCCCCGTCTTCGATAAAAAGCATGGGCGCCCCACGCTCTAAAAAGTAAACCCATGAGCCTTCTCGAAGTCAAGAACCTCGTCGTCGAATTCCCCAGCCGCCGCGGCACGCTGCGTGCGCTGGACGACATTTCCTTTTCCATCGCACCCGGCGAAATCCTGGGCGTGGTGGGCGAATCGGGTGCGGGCAAGTCGCTCACGGGCGCGGCCATCATCGGTTTGCTGGAGCCGCCAGGGCGGGTCGCCAGCGGTCAGATCGTGCTGGAGGGCCAGCGCATCGACAACCTGTCGTCGCGCGAGATGCGGCACATCCGCGGCCGGCGCATCGGCGCGATCTTCCAGGACCCGCTCACCTCGCTGAACCCGCTGTACACGGTGGGCCAGCAGCTGATCGAAACCATCCAGGCGCATCTGCCGGTGAACGCCGCCGAAGCGCGCCGCCGCGCCATCGACCTGCTGAAAGACACCGGCATTCCGGCCGCCGAGCAGCGCGTGGACCATTTCCCGCACCAGTTCTCGGGCGGCATGCGCCAGCGCGTGGTGATCGCCTTGGCGCTGGCGGCCGAGCCGCAGCTCATCGTGGCCGATGAGCCCACCACGGCATTGGACGTGTCGATCCAGGCGCAGATCATTCAGTTGCTCAAGAACATCTGCAAGTCGCGCGGCGCGGCCGTGATGCTCATCACCCACGACATGGGCGTGATCGCCGAAACCTGCGACCGCGTGGCGGTGCTGTATGCCGGGCGCGTGGCCGAGATCGGGCCCGTGCACGAGGTCATCAACCACCCCGCCCATCCCTACACCGCAGGGCTGATGGCGTCCATTCCCGACATGGAGCAGGAGCGCGAGCGCCTGAACCAGATCGATGGCGCCATGCCCCGCCTGAACGCCATTCCCCAGGGCTGCGCCTTCAATCCGCGCTGCCCCCATACCTTCGACCGCTGCAAGGTGGAGCGGCCCGACCTGCTGCAGGCCGGCGCGACCAAAGCCGCCTGCTGGCTGCACGATCTGCCCAAGGAAGCCGTCGCATGAGCGCCCACATTCCCCCGACCCCATCCGCCAGCTCCGCCCAGCCCCTGGTGCAGGCGCACGACCTGGCCAAGACCTTCGATGTGTCCGCCCCCTGGCTCAACCGCATGCTGGAGCGCAAGCCCCGCACGCTGCTGCACGCCGTCGATGGCGTGAGCTTCGAGATCGAGCGCGGCAAGACGCTGGCGCTGGTGGGCGAATCCGGCTGCGGCAAAAGCACGGTGGCGCGGCTGCTGGTGGGCCTGTACGAGCCCACGCGCGGCGGCCTCACGTTCGACGGGCAGGACGCGCACGCGGCCTTCAAGGGCAAGGATGCGCAGGCCATGCGCCGGCGCATCCAGATGATCTTCCAGGACCCCTACGCCAGCCTCAACCCGCGCTGGCTGGTCGAAGACATCATCGGCGAGCCGCTGCGCGAGCACGGCCTCATCACCGACAAGGCCGAGCTGAAGACCCGCGTGGGCGAGTTGCTGCAGTCCGTGGGTCTGTCGCCGCTGGACATGGTCAAGTACCCGCACCAGTTCTCGGGCGGGCAGCGCCAGCGCATTTCGATTGCCCGGGCCCTGGCCACCGAGCCGGAGTTCCTGGTGTGCGACGAGCCCACTTCGGCACTCGACGTGTCGGTGCAGGCGCAGGTGCTGAACATCATGAAAGACCTGCAGCGCGAGCGGCAGCTCACCTATCTGTTCATCTCGCACAACCTGGCGGTGGTGCGCCATGTGAGCGACCAGGTCGGCGTGATGTACCTGGGCCGCCTGGTGGAGCTGGCCGACAAGCGCGAGCTGTTCGCCACGCCGCGCCACCCCTACACGCGCATGCTGCTGGACGCCATTCCCAAGATGCACGACACCGGCCGTTCGCGCACGCCGGTGCAGGGGGAAGTGCCCAATCCGCTCAACCCGCCGTCCGGCTGCGCCTTCAACCCGCGCTGCCCGCATGCCAACGACCGGTGCCGCACCGAGCGCCCCCAGTTGCTGAACCAGGGCGGCGCCCGCGTGGCCTGCCATGGCATCGAGGAAGGGCGCATTCCGCTGGTGGTGATGGCAGCGCCCGTGGCGGTTTGAGCCAAATCGGCCCGCAGCGCAATCAATCCGGCGGCATGCACTCCTGAATTGATAGCAAAACACCGGCGCAGGCCGGTGTATCGTTTCAGCGGATGCCGACGGTGCTCAGTTGAACTTGCCGTTCACGCCGCCGATGCTGTAGCGGCCGGCGCCCAGCAGCACCACGCTCAAGGCGCCGAACAGGTACAGGCCCTGCAGCTCCAGCGCCCAGCCGCCCTGCTTGTTGAGCGCCATCAGATCGGCCATGTGGACCAGGCCCAGCGCCACCAGCATGTTGACCACCACGATGGCCGCGCCGGCCCGTGCGCCCAGGCCCACGATCATCAGCACCGGCGCAAGGATTTCGCCGACGAACACCAGGTAGCCCAGCGCGCCGGGCAGGCCGGCTTTTTCCAGCATGCCGCTGATGAAGCCCACGCCGTTCTGCAATTTGAAAATGCCGTGCAGCAGCACCAGCACGCCGACGGCCACGCGCAGTACGAGTTTGCCGGCATCGTCCGATGGGGCGGCGGCGGTATGGCGGGATACGTTGTTCATGGGTTCTCTCCTCTCCAGGTCAAAAAACCGCAGTATGCGGGGCCGTTCGGGGCGTGTCAGTGCGTTTTCTCACAATCTGCCGGGATGTCGCACCCGGGCCACGCGCCATGCCCCCACGCCCCACCCATCCCACATCACAGCCTCACATCACAGCCCCACATCCCACACGCCGCAGGCACCCGTGGGGCTGCCGCCGTTCAATCCGTTTTGCCAGCCGGCGCGTTCAACCTGTCGCGCAGCGTGGCGAGGATTTCATCGGACAGCGCAGGCTGGGCGGCGGCGGTCGCCCGTGCCAGCACGAGCCCGCCCACCATGGTCGCCAGCATTTCCATGGCGCGCGCACGGCCTTCGGCACTGATGGGGCCGCCGTCGGGGGCGAGCTCTTCGATCACCCGGGCGAAGCGGTCGATGTTGCGCTCGATGCCCCGCGCGAACACCTCCGACAGGTCGCTGCCCGCCCGGGCCGCGTCCACCGCCAGCGCAGCGGCGGGGCAGCCTTCGCCAGGGCGGTCGCGGTGGGTGGCCGAGAGGTAGCTGTTCACGCGCGTAGCCAGGTTGGTTTCGCCTTCCGCGCCGTCCAGCGGGGCGATCGACCAGTCGAACGCACGGGCGCAGGCCTCGCGCACCAGGGCGTCTTTAGACGCGAAATGCCGGTACAGCCCACCGTGCGTGAGTCCCGCATCACGGGTGATGTCGGCCACCCCAACGCCCGTGAGCCCGCGCTCGCGGTAGAGCCGCGCGGCGGCATCCAGGATGCCTTGCCTGTTTTCTGCCGCCTGGGCCTTGGAAACTTTCATCGCAGAAAACCTCTTTTGATTGCGACCATACGCAATAAATGATCGTGCATTTATGATGACGGCCGCAATCATAAAAGCACGGTCGTCCGTGCACCAACCAGCGAGGCCAATGATGGTGAATCACAAGGTTACCCCGGACGGGGTGTTTTCGAGCGGGGCCGCATGATGCGGCGCGTCGTCGTCACCGGCATGGGGTTGGTGTCCCCCCTGGGCTGCGGTGTGGAACTGGCCTGGGCCCGCCTGCTGTCCGGCGCATCGGGCCTTCGGCGCCTGCCCGAGGCCACCGTGGAAGGGCTGGCCGCCAAGGTGGGCGGCGCGGTGCCCTCCATCGAGGAAGACGCGCAAGGCGGCTGGGACCCCAGTTCGGTCGTCGGCACCAAAGACGCGCGCAAGATGGACCGCTTCATTCCGTTCGCCCTCGGCGCGGCGCAGCAGGCCCTGGCGCAGGCGGGCTGGGCGCCGCCGGATGCCCATGCGGCCCACCGCACCGCCACGGTGATCGCCTCCGGCATCGGCGGCTTCGGCGCCATCGCCGAGGCGGTGCGCACCACCGACACGCGGGGGCCGCAGCGCCTGTCGCCCTTCACCGTGCCGTCGTTCCTGGTCAACCTGGCGGCAGGGCATGTGTCGATACGGCATGGCCTGAAAGGCCCCATCGGCGCGCCCGTCACGGCCTGCGCCGCCAGCATCCAGGCCATTGGCGATGGCGTGCGCATGATCCGCTGCGGCGAAGCCGACGTGGCCGTGTGCGGCGGCACCGAAGCCGCGATCGACCGCGTCAGCCTGGGCGGCTTCGCCGCGGCCAAGTCGTTGTCCACCGGCTTTGCGGACGATCCGGCAGCATCTTCACGCCCGTTCGATGCGGCGCGCGACGGCTTCGTGATGGGCGAGGGCGCCGGCATGCTGGTGCTGGAGTCGCTGGAGCACGCGCTGGCGCGCGGCGCGGTGCCGCTGGCCGAGGTGGTGGGCTACGGCACTTCTGCGGATGCGCACCACATCACCTCGGGGCCGGAAGACGGCGATGGCGCCCGGCGCAGCATGGAAGCCGCGCTGGCGCAGGCCGGTTTGCAGCCGGCCGAGGTGCAGCACCTCAACGCCCATGCCACGTCCACCTATGTCGGAGACCGGGGCGAGCTGGCGGCCATCCGCAGCCTGTTCGGCGAAGGTGCCTCGGTGGCGATCGCCTCCACCAAGGGCGCGACCGGCCATTTGCTGGGGGCGGCGGGCGCCGTGGCGTCGGTCTTCACGGTGCTGGCGCTGCGGGATCAGATCGTGCCCGGCACGTTGAACCTGGACCAGCCCGACGAACTCGCCCAGGGGCTGGACATCGTGGCCCACCGGCCCCGCCCGATGGCGCTGGAGCACGCGCTGGTCAACGGCTTCGGGTTCGGCGGCGTGAACGCTTCGCTGGTGCTGCGCCGATGGATGCCCTGATGTTGATATAAAAATAATAGCTACATCCCCTAGTGGATATTGCGGTGGATGCCTGGAAGACCCTTGCCTTTTGGAGGGCCCCCGGATCAGGTGTACCGCTTGGCTCGCAGGTTGTCCTTCATCTGCTGAAGGCGCGGCTGCAGCGGTTCGCCGATGCGCAGGGCCACGCAGGTGGCGAGCACGTCGATCACCAGCAGGTGCAGCAGCCGCGAAACCATCGGGCTGTAGCGGTCGTAACCCTCGGGGTGGTCGGCGGCCAGGTGGATGTGGCAGGCCAGCGCCAGGGGCGAACCGCTCGCGGTGATGGCTATTGTTGTGGCGCCGTTCTTGCGCGCGATGTCGGCCGCGTCCATCAGGTCGCGCGTGCGGCCCGAGTTGGAGACGATCACCGCGCAGTCGCCCGGCCCGAGCAAGGTGGCGCTCATCACCTGCATGTGGCCGTCGCTCGTGCTGATGCTGGTGATGCCCAGGCGAAAGAACTTGTGCTGCGCATCCTGCGCGACGATGCCCGAGTTGCCGGCACCGTAGAACTCGATGCGCCGGCCCGTCTGCCACGTGCCCGCGATGGCCGTCGCGGCGCGCTCGATAGCGCCGGTGCTGGCAGCGTTGCGGTACTGCAGGAAAGCGGCGGCAGCGTTGTCCACCACCTTCACCAGCACGTCGCCCGTCTTGTCGTCGGCATCCACGCTGCGGTGGATGAAGGGAATGCCTTCGCTCACGCTGCCCGCCAGCTTGAGCTTGAAGTCGGCCAGCCCGTCGTAGCCCATGCTGCGGCAAAACCGCACCACCGTGGGCTTGCTCACGCTGGCGCGGGCCGCCAGCTCACGCACCGGCAGCCGGGCGAAGGCCCGCGCGTCGTCCAGCACGAGCTGCGCCACGCGCTGCTCGGCCGGGGCCAGCGAGGGCAGGGAAGCGGTGATTCGTTCAAGCATCAGTGGGGCCCTTCATCGCCGGGCAGCACGCGCGCTGCAAGCCACCGACGCGGCCTTGACCGTCGGAAGGCCGCGGAGCAGGCCACGCCCGCAGACGCCGTGGAACTGGCTTTGCCAGGCCACGGGCGTCGTCCTCCCTTGGGGGGAACGCGCTGCAGGCGACTCAGGGGGGAGTTCACGCCTCCTCCATCCAGCTGTGCCCGTCGCGCGCCACCATGGCGCTGGCGGCGCTGGGGCCCCAGCTGCCGGCGGCGTAGGGCCGGGGGCCGTCGTCGGAGTCGCGCCAGGCTTGCATGATGGGCTCCACCCAGCGCCAGGCGGCCTCTTGCTCGTCGGCCCGCACGAAAAGGTTCAGGCGCCCGCCGATCACATCCAGCAGCAAGCGCTCGTAGGCGCCCACGCGCTCGGCGCCGAAGCGCTGCTCGAAGTCGAGGTCCAGGTGCACCGGGACCAGCGCCTGCGCCTCGGACACGCGGGTGCCGCGTTTTTCCTGCCCCGCTGCGAACAGGTGCAGGGCCACGCCGTCGCGCGGTTGCAGATGGATCACCAGCCGGTTGGCGGCCCCCAGGGGCGAGCGGTAGATGGGGTGAGGCGTGGGGCGGAAATTGATGGCGATGTGCGCCTCGTGCGAGGCCAGGCGCTTGCCCGTGCGCACGTAGAACGGCACGCCAGCCCAGCGCCAGTTGGCGATTTCGGTGCGCAGGGCGACGAAGGTTTCGGTGCGGCTGCCCGGTGCCACGCCGTCTTCGTCGGCGTAGCCTTTCACGCGCTCGCCGCTCAGGCTGCCCGCCGTGTATTGGCCGCGCACCACGTCGCGGGCCAGCGTCGCGGGCGTCCAGGGGGCCAGGGAGCGCAGCACCTTGAGTTTTTCGTCGCGGATGGCGTCTGCGTGGGAATTGATGGGTGGCTCCATGCCGATCGCGCACAGCAACTGCAGTGCATGGTTCTGCACCATGTCGCGCAGGGCGCCGGTGCCGTCGTAGAACGCGCCCCGCTTTTCCACGCCGAGCTTCTCGGCCATGGTGATCTCGATGCTGGCCACGGTTTCGCGGCGCCACAGGGGCTCGAACAGCGCATTGCCGAAGCGCAGCGCCATCAGGTTCTGTACCGACGGCTTGCCCAGGTAATGGTCGATGCGGAAGATCTGCCACTCGTTGAACACCGAACGCACCGCGGCGTTGATCGCGCGGTTGGATTCCAGGTCGTGGCCCAGCGGTTTTTCCAGCACCACACGGGTGTGCGGCGTGGCCAGCCCGGCGGCGCCGAGCTGCTCGCACGCCGTGGTGAACAGGCCCGGGGCAGTGGCGAGGTACATCACCACCGTGTCGGCCTGCCGTTCTCCCAGGCGCGCCGCCAGCCGGGCGTAGTCTTCGGGCTTGGACAGGTCCATGCGCTGGTACTGCAGCAGGGAGGCGAATTGTTCGAACTCCTCGGCGCTGGGGCGCTTGTCGTCCACCACCGCGGCGAAGCGGCTGGCGATCAGTTCGCGGTAGGCGGCATCGGTGAGGTCGTCGCGCGCTACGCCGATGATGCGGCCGCCTTCGGGCAGCGAGCCATGGCGGAAGGCCTGGAAAAGCGCCGGCAGCAGCTTGCGCCATGCCAGATCGCCCGTGCCGCCGAACAGAACCAGATCGAAACTCATCGTTGTCGCGTCCCCAGAAGATTGGTAAGGAAGGTGTCGGGCATGTTACCGAGTTTCATCATGAGGCGGCGACTGACAGGAACCCCGGTTACCGCGCAATACACTCTGCGGTTGCCGTGCCGCTCGGCCCCGCCTGAGCGCCTTCGCACGCCATCTCACGCCACCTCCGGGAGCATTGCATGAACCAACTCGACGCCCTCAAACAGGTCACCACCGTGGTGGCCGACACGGGCGACTTCCGCCAACTGAGTGCCTACCAGCCGCAGGACGCGACGACCAACCCCTCGCTCATCCTGAAGGCGGTGCAGAAAACCGATTACGCCCCGCTGCTGCAGGACGCCGTGGCCCGTTTCAAGGGGCGCCCGCTGGAAGAGATCATGGACCGGCTGATCGTGCGCTTCGGTTGCGAGATCCTCTCCCTCATTCCCGGCCGTGTTTCCACCGAAGTGGACGCCCGCCTGTCGTTCGACACCATGGCCACCGTCACGCGGGGCGAGCGCATCGTCGAGCTGTACCAGGCCGAAGGCGTGGACACCGCCCGGGTGCTCATCAAGATCGCCGCGACCTGGGAGGGCATCGAGGCCGCGCGCATCCTGGAAGAGCGCGGCATCCACACCAATCTCACGCTGCTGTTCTCGCCCGTGCAGGCCATCGCCTGCGGCCGCGCCAAGGTGAAGCTGATCTCGCCGTTCGTCGGCCGCATCTACGACTGGTACAAGAAGCAGGCGGGCGCCCAGTGGGACGAGGCCGCCATGGCCGGCCCCAACGATCCCGGCGTTCAGTCGGTGCGCCAGATCTACCAGTACTACAAGCACTTCGGCATCGCCACCGAGGTCATGGGCGCGAGCTTTCGCAACCTGGGGCAGATCACCGCGCTGGCGGGATGCGACCTGCTCACCATCGCGCCCGACTTGCTGGCGCAACTGGCGGCCAGCGATGCACCGCTGACCCGCGCACTCGACCCCGATGCGGCCAAGGCCCTGGATTTGCCCGCCGTCGAATACGACGAGCCCGCCTTCCGCTATGCCTTCAACGCCGACGCCATGGCCACCGAGAAGCTCGCAGAAGGCATTCGTGCCTTCGCGGCCGATGCGGCCAAGCTCGAACAGATGATGCAGGCCGCCTGACCCATGACCATTCCCCAACGCATCCGCTGCGACCACACCACCGCCTGGGCGGCACTGCAGGCCCGCTACGACGAGAGCGGCCGCACCTTCGACGTTCGCCAGGCATTCGCCAACGATCCGCTGCGCTTCGAGGCTTTCAGCCAGGAGGCGCCACACCTGTTCGCCGACCTGTCCAAGAACCGCATCGACGAGCCGACCGAGGCGTTGCTCATGCAACTGGCGCGCGAATGCGGGCTGGAGGCCTACCGCGACGCCATGTTCCAGGGCGAGGCCATCAACCACACCGAGCAGCGCGCGGTGATGCATTGGTTGTTACGAAATCCGGCTTCCGCCCTAGAGAATCATGCGGTGAGCGCTCCTGAATTTGTAGCAAACAGCCTGCGCGACGTGCACACCACGCTCGATGCGATGCTGGCGCTGGCCGAGCGGGTGCGGGCCGACACGGGCATCACCGACATCGTGAACATCGGCATCGGCGGCTCCGACCTGGGCCCGTCGATGGTGGTCAAGGCGCTGGAAGACCTGCGCCAGAGCGACAAGCGCCTGCACTTCGTCTCCAACGTCGACGGGCAGGAACTGGGCACGCTGCTGCACACGCTGCGGCCCGAGAACACGCTGTTCCTCATCGCCTCCAAGACCTTCACCACCGCTGAAACCATGTCCAACGCCCACGCGGCGCGCGACTGGTTCCTGTCGCACGGCGGCAGCCCGCGGCAGGCGGGGCGCGTGTGCGTGTCGCGCCATTTCGTCGCGCTGACCACCAACGTCGAAGCCGCGGCGGAGTTCGGCATCGACACCACGCTGGGGTTCTGGGACTGGGTGGGCGGGCGCTATTCGCTGTGGTCGGCCATCGGCCTGCCGATCGCCATCGCCATCGGCGCGGCGCATTTCCGTGACCTGCTGGCCGGCGCCCACGCGATGGACGAGCACTTTCGCCATATGCCGCTGGAGCGCAATCTGCCGGTGCGGCTGGGGCTGCTGGACGTCTGGTACCGCAACTTCCACGGTTTCTCCAGCCGCTGCGTGGCCCCCTACAGCCACGGCCTTCGCCGGCTGCCGGCGTACCTGCAGCAACTGGAGATGGAAAGCAACGGCAAGGGCGTGGACGGGCAGGGCCAGCCTTTGGCGGTGCAGACCTCGCCCGTGGTGTGGGGCGAGCCCGGCACCAACGGCCAGCACGCGTTCTTTCAGATGATTCACCAGGGGCCGGACGTGATTCCGGTCGAATTCATCGCCCTGCGCAAGGGCGCGCGCGACCTGCCGCACCATCACTCCCGCCTGGTGGCGAACGCCCTGGCCCAGGCCAAGGCGCTCATGCTCGGTCGGCCGGACGAACCCGGCCACCGCCATTTCACCGGCAACCGGCCCAGCACGTTCCTGGTGATGGACCGGCTGGCACCGGCTTCGCTCGGCGCGCTCATCGCGTTGTACGAGCACCGCGTGTTCGTGAGCGGCGCGATCTGGGGTATCAACAGCTTCGACCAATGGGGGGTCGAGCTGGGCAAGGTGCTGGCCAAGGAACTGGAGCCGCGCCTGTCCTCGGGCGATGTGGAAGGGCTGGACCCTTCGACCGCCGGCCTGCTGCGGCAATTGCTCTGAACGAAGGGTCGCCCCCGCAGCGGGCGCTGGCCAGCGGGTGAGCAGAAATCCTCGCATGGCGCCCGGTGGAGGGGTGTCGTGCGGGTGTAACGGTGGCCGATAAAGCTCAACGGTGCCGGGTTGCTGCCGATAACGGAGGGAGACCGCGTTGTCTCCTTCCTTATCTCCACCACCGGGCCACCCATGATCCGTACCTCTTCCACCCAGACACGGTTCACGCTGCTGATCTGCGGATTTTTCCTGCTCTTGCTGCTGGGCACCTTCGCTGTCATCCAGCTGTCCGTCACGCCGGACCTTTCCACTCTCGAAGGCAAAGTCGCGGCCAGCAATGTCGACCAGATTTCCGTGCGCATCAGCGAGCAGCTGCGGCAGGTGGAGGCGCAATCGCGCAGCATCACCCAGACGGTGGCCCTGCTTGCCAGCGACCAGATCGATGTCCTGCAGCCGGGGCTGGTCGACCAGTATGGCGACCCCAACGTTTTCGGCGGCGGCATCTGGCCCCTGCCCAACAAGCGGGAACAGGGCAGGGACAAGTTCAGCACGTTCTTCGCGCGCGATGCCAGCAACAAGCTGGTAGTGAACACCCACTGGAACTCCGCTGAATCGCTCAAATACTGGGAGCAGCCCTGGTATGAAAACGGCAAGACGGCGGCCAAGGGCACCTGCAAATGGGCCAAGGCCTACCAAGATGCCGCCAGCCCGCAGCCGCGGACCAACTGCGCCATGCCCATCTACAAGGGCGACGAGTTGTACGGCGTGTCCACCATCGACGTGACGCTGGGCTTCTTCAACCGCCTGGTGGCCGACATGGAAAGCAAGGTCCAGGGCCAGATCCTGATCGTGGAGGGCGACGGCAAGATCGTCAGCAACAGCACGAAGATCCAGGGCAACGTCGTCCTCAAGAACGTCTCCGACATCGCCTCGACTTCGCCCATGGCGGCGGAAATCCAGAAAATGCTGCCCACCCTGCAGGCGACCGCCTCCGCCGAGAGTTCGTTCAAGGACGGGCAGGGGACGCAGGTGCTGTTTTTGAAGCCCATTCCCGGCAGCCCGTGGTTCATTGCCACGGCCATTCCGGCCTCGTTGCTGGCGGTGAACAGCCACCGCATCCTGACCAAGCTCGCCGCCGTGCAGGTGCCCATGGCGCTGGTGCTGCTGGGCCTGATGGTGATGGGGGTGCGCCTGTTCATGAAGCGCCTGGCAGTGCTGAAGAGCAATATCGATGCGCTGTCCGCCGGTGAGGCCGACCTGACCCGCCGCCTGCCGCAGACCGGCGGGGCGGAGTTCAGCGAAGTCGCCGCCAGCTTCAATGCCTTCATCGCGCGCCTGCAAGGCGTGGTGAGCCAGGTGGTTACGGGGGCATCGTCGATCGCATCGGCATCCGGCGAAATCTCCAGCGGCAACCACGATCTATCGGTGCGCACCGAAGAGCAGGCCGCCTTCCTGCAGGAAACCGCCGGCTCGATGGAGCAGATCACCAGCACCGTCAAGCAAAACGCCGAGAGCGCCAATCAGGCCAACCGCCTGGCGACCGACGCCTTCCAGGTCGCGTCCAAGGGCGGCCAGGTGATCGGCAACGTGGTGGAAACCATGGACTCCATCAGCAGTTCGTCCAAGAAGGTGGTCGACATCATCGGCGTGATCGACGGCATCGCTTTCCAGACCAACATCCTCGCGCTGAACGCCGCCGTGGAAGCCGCGCGGGCTGGCGAGCAGGGACGCGGGTTCGCCGTGGTGGCCAGCGAAGTGCGCAGCCTGGCGCAGCGTTCGGCCGAAGCGGCCAAGGACATTAAGAATCTGATCGCCGATTCCGTGGCCAAGGTGGAGTCGGGCAGCGCCCTCGTCGTCCAGGCTGGCACCACCATGAGTGAAATCATCGCCACCAACACCAGCGTCGCGTCCATCATGGGCGAGATCATGGCGGCCAGCAGCGAGCAGAGCCGTGACATCGAACGCGTGAACCAGGCCATTGCCCAGCTCGACACCACGACCCAGCAGAACGCCGCGCTGGTGGAAGAAGTGTCTGCCGCAGCCCGCTCCATGCAGGAACAGACCGACCTGCTGCGGCAGGTGGTGGGCGCCTTCAAGGTGTGAGGCGCTCAAGCCACAGGTCCTGCTGGCGCTGAATTGGTTGCGCCATCCCATAAAAGTCCCCGCCGGTCTCAGACCGGTGGGGGCTTTTTAATGTGTGCGTCGGGGTGGCCGCAATGCACCATTCCTTCCTTCCAGTGACGCCAACGGCATCACCCGTGGAGAAGAGCGTTCATGCCTGGTGCCGCTGCGTGAAGCATAAAAGCCCAAAGAAAAACCCCGCAGGCTTCGCAGCCTGCGGGGTTTTTATGGAGGCGCCGGACAGAAGGGTCTTCAGCCCGGTGCGGCCACCGGCAATTACATGCCCATGCCGCCCATGCCACCCATGCCGCCCATGTCAGGCATGCCGCCGCCAGCAGGCGCGTCATCCTTGGGGGCTTCGGCGATCATGCATTCCGTCGTCAGCAGCAGGGAAGCCACCGAAGCTGCGTTCTGCAGGGCCGTGCGGGTGACCTTCGTGGGGTCCAGAATGCCCAGTTCGAGCATGTCGCCGTACGTGTCGTTGGCAGCGTTGAAGCCGTAGTTGCCCTTGCCAGCCAGCACAGCGTTCACGACCACCGAGGCTTCGCCGCCGGCGTTGTTCACGATTTCGCGCAGAGGGGCTTCGATGGCCTTCAGCACCAGCTTGATACCGGCGTCCTGATCGGCGTTGTCGCCCTTGATCGAGGAACCCACGGCTTGCTTGGCACGCAGCAGGGCCACGCCACCACCAGCCACAACGCCTTCTTCCACCGCTGCGCGCGTAGCGTGCAGGGCGTCCTCCACGCGGGCCTTCTTTTCCTTCATTTCGACTTCGGTGGCAGCGCCGACCTTGATCACGGCCACACCGCCAGCCAGCTTGGCCACGCGCTCTTGCAGCTTTTCGCGGTCGTAGTCGGACGTGGCTTCTTCGATCTGCACGCGCACTTGCTTCACGCGGGCTTCGATGTCTTCGGCAGCGCCGGCGCCGTCGATGATGATGGTGTTTTCCTTGCCCACTTCGATGCGCTTGGCTTGGCCCAGATCGGCCAGCGTGACCTTCTCGAGCGTCAGACCCACTTCTTCAGCGATGACCTTGCCGCCCGTCAGGATGGCGATGTCTTCCAGCATGGCCTTGCGGCGGTCGCCGAAGCCAGGGGCCTTCACTGCCACAACCTTCAGGATGCCGCGGATCGTGTTCACCACCAGCGTCGCCAGGGCTTCGCCCTCGACTTCTTCGGCAATGATCAGCAGGGGACGGCCAGCCTTGGCGACTTGCTCCAGCGTGGGCAGCAGGTCACGGATGTTGCTGATCTTCTTGTCGAACAGCAGCACGAAGGGGTTGTCCAGAATCGCGGATTGCTTTTCAGGATTGTTGATGAAGTAGGGCGACAGGTAGCCGCGGTCGAACTGCATGCCTTCCACGACGTCCAGTTCGGACTCGAGGGACTTGCCGTCTTCCACGGTGATCACGCCTTCCTTGCCGACCTTGTCCATGGCGTCAGCGATCAGCTTGCCGATGGTTTCGTCGGAGTTGGCGGAGATCGAACCCACCTGGGCGATTTCCTTGGAGGTCGTGGTGGCCTTGGAAGCCTTCTTCAGCTCTTCCACCAGAGCCGTCACGGCCTTGTCGATACCGCGCTTCAGGTCCATCGGGTTGATGCCGGCGGCGACGTACTTGAAGCCTTCGCGCACGATGGCTTGTGCCAGCACGGTAGCGGTCGTCGTGCCGTCACCAGCGTTGTCGGACGTCTTGGAAGCCACTTCCTTCACGAGCTGGGCGCCCATGTTCTGCAGCTTGTCCTTCAGTTCGATTTCCTTGGCCACGGACACACCGTCCTTGGTCACGGTGGGGGCGCCGAACGAGCGCTCGAGCACCACGTTGCGACCCTTGGGGCCCAGGGTGACCTTGACCGCATTGGCCAAAATGTTCACGCCTTCGACCATGCGGGCGCGGGCTTCGCCGCCGAAAACTACGTCTTTTGCTGCCATTTGATTTCTCCGGATTCAGTAAACAGGATGTTCAGGAAAAGGGCCTGGAAGGCTTACTTTTCGACGACTGCGAACAGGTCGTCTTCCTTCATCACCAGCAATTCGTCGCCATTGACCTTGACGGTCTGGCCAGAGTACTTGCCGAACAGAACGCGGTCGCCGACCTTCACGTTCAAGGCGATCAGGTCGCCCTTGTCATTCTTCTTGCCGGGACCAACGGCCAGCACTTCACCTTGATCGGGCTTTTCAGCAGCGTTGTCGGGGATCACGATGCCGGAAGCGGTCGTGGTTTCGCTTTCAATACGCTTGACGATCACGCGATCGTGCAGGGGGCGAAGGTTCATTGCATCTCTCCTGGTTCAAAAAAGGATTTCGACATCAACAACGCGCCCGCAAGAGCGGGCGCTTTCTGACTTCAGCGGTCCGGTGCCGGCGTTGCTAGCACTCGTCCGCATCGAGTGCTAATGATACGGGCATTCTTTTGCATTTCAAGAGGGCAGGTTGTTGTCAGCGGTCGGCGCCCTCTGGCGAAGGCCGGCGGCTGGAGCGCAGACGAGGCATGCACCTACAATACCGACCTCCGTGAGGCCGGAGGTGATCCGGCGCCTGATTTGCGCCTGCAGTGCCGAGCAGGCAAGGCGCCGTTCTCGGCGGTGCTCTCAATCAAAACGCCCGACGGCGGGCAGATCAATAGATTCGGGAGTCTGATGGCGTCTTTGCAAGCAACCACCGCGCTGATGGGCATCGGCCTCGCGGTGCTCATCCTCTACCTGATTCGCAGGGACCACCTGTATTTGATGCACGGCCTGTTCTGGGTCGTGGTGGCGGGCGCCGCCGCCATGCTGGGCGCCTGGCCCGGGCTGATCGATCGCCTTGCCAAGCTGCTGGGCATCAGCTATCCCCCTGCGTTGCTCTTGCTTTTGGCCAGCATGGTGCTTTTGGTGAAGTCGCTGCACACCGACATGGTGAACACCCGCATCGAGAGAGACGTTCGCCGGCTGAACCAGCGGCTGGCCCTGCTGCAGGCAGACAACGAAAGCCTGCGCGCGCGCGTGATGGGCGACGGGCCTCAGCCATGACCGTGGCGCAGCCGTTACTGCCGGTGATTCTGTGCGGCGGGTCGGGCACGCGCCTGTGGCCTCTGTCGCGAGAGGCCTATCCCAAGCAATTTCTGACCTTGGCCGGCTCTCGCACCTTGTTGCAGGACACTGCGCTGAGACTGCAGGGCTGGGCCCCTGAAATCGGCATTGCCGCCGACCCCATCCTCGTCTGCAATACCGAACACCGTTTCGTGGCCGCCAGCCAGCTGCTGGCCGTCGGCATCCGCAAAGCACGTGTGCTGCTGGAGCCGGTCGGCCGCAACACAGCGCCCGCGCTGACCCTGGCTGCCCTGCAGGCAGGGGCCGAGGGGCACGATCCCGTCATGCTGGCCATGCCGGCCGACCACGTCGTGCAGGATCTGCTGGCGTTTCATGCCGCAGTCCGGCGGGCTTTCTCCATCGCCGAAGCTGGCGGGCTGGTGACGTTCGCCGTCGTGCCGGACCGGCCGGAAACGGGCTATGGGTACATGCAGTGCCACCCGGCGGGCGTGGAGGGCCCCGGCATCCACCGGATCGCCAGCTTCGCCGAAAAACCCGACGCTCCGACTGCGCAGCGCTACCTGGACGCTGGCGACTATTTCTGGAACAGCGGCCTTTTCATGGTGCGCGCCAGCCAGTGGATTGCCGCCATCCGCGCCTGCCGCCCCGACATTCTTTCGGCTTGCGAATCCGCCATGCAGGGCGCCCAGCGAGACCTCGACTTCATCCGGCCCGACGTATCCGCCTTCGAAGCTTGCCCGTCTGACTCCATCGATTACGCCGTCATGGAACGGTTGCCCCTGATGCCCGAAGTAGGCATTCCCACCTTCGCGGTCGCGCTGCAGGCCGGCTGGTCGGACCTGGGCGCCTGGGATGCATTGTGGAAGGTGCTCGAGCGGGACGGCGATGGCAACGCCACGGTCGGCGACGCGCTGCTGGAAAACAGCGAAAACACGCTGTTGATGTCCACGCACCGGCTCGTGGCGGGCGTGGGCCTGGACCACATCGTCGTCGTCGAAACACCCGATGCGGTGCTGGTGGCCGACAAGCGCCGGACGCAGGACGTCAAACACATCGTGGCCCGGCTGAAACAGGAAGGGCATGCCCTGGCCCACCACCACCGCAAAGTGCATCGGCCATGGGGCTGGTACGACGCCATCGACAGCGGCGAACGCTTTCAGGTCAAACGGATCGTGGTGAACCCCGGTGCCCGCCTGAGCATGCAAATGCACTACCACCGTGCTGAACATTGGGTGGTGGTGCGGGGCACGGCGGAAATCACCAATGGCGACGACACCTATCTGCTGGCGCAAAACGAATCCACGTTCATTCCCGTGGGCCGACGCCACCGTTTGGCCAATCCCGGAAAGACACCCCTTGAGATCATCGAAGTCCAATCCGGGGACTACTTGGGCGAGGACGATATCGTCCGGTTCGATGACATCTATGGTCGGTCTACCAATGCGGAAGGCCTTTCGTGATGAACCGTCTTCAGTCTGCTCACCATGGCCCGACCGGAATAGCCCAGTTGTCATCCGCGCCTGACCAGGCTCTATTTCTCCCGATATAAAAACATGAATCTAGAACAAGCAAGCATTGCCGTGATCGGTCTCGGCTACGTGGGATTGCCCCTGGCAGTGGAGTTCGGCAAGCAGCGCCAGGTCATCGGCTTCGACATCAATGCGGCGCGCATCGCCGAGCTGCAGTCCGGCAAGGACAGCACCCTGGAGGTGAGCCCGGAGGATCTGCAGGTGGCTCGCCATTTGCAGTACAGCGCCAACCCTGAAGACCTGCGCCATTGCAAAGTCTTCATCGTCACGGTGCCCACGCCCGTGGACAAGGCCAATCGCCCGGACATGTCGCCACTGGTCAAGGCCAGCGAAACCGTCGGCAAAGTCATGCCGGAAGGCGCCGTGGTCATTTATGAATCCACCGTGTACCCCGGTGCCACCGAAGAGGTGTGCGTGCCGGTACTCGAACGGTTCAGCGGCAAGACATTCAACGTGGGCTTCTTTTGCGGCTACAGCCCAGAGCGCATCAACCCCGGCGACCGGGTCAACACGCTGACCAAGATCAAGAAGATCACCAGCGGCAGCACCCCCGAGGTGGCCGATGCCGTGGATGCCCTGTACGGCAGCATCATCACCGCCGGAACCCACAAGGCCAGCAGCCTGAAGGTGGCCGAGGCCGCCAAGGTCATCGAGAACACGCAACGCGACTTGAACATCGCCCTGGTGAACGAGTTGTCGGTCATTTTCGAACGGCTGGGCATCGACACGCTCGACGTGTTGGAGGCCGCGGGCAGCAAGTGGAACTTCCTGCCCTTCCGGCCGGGACTGGTGGGCGGCCACTGCATCGGTGTGGACCCCTATTACCTGACCCACAAGGCCGAGGAAGTGGGCTACCACCCGCAGGTCATCCTGGCCGGGCGCCGCATCAACGACAACATGGCGCGGTATGTGGCCCGCAACACCATCCGCCTCATGCTCAAGAATGGCATGGACGTGCCGCGCTGCCGCATCGGCATCCTGGGCATTACCTTCAAGGAAAACTGCCCCGACATTCGCAACAGCAAAGTGGTCGACATGGTGCGGGAGTTCCTCGCCTGGGGCGCAGACGTGGTCATCGCCGACCCTTGGGCCAGCGCCGAAGAGGTGGACCACGAGTACAGCCTGCCTTTGGGGCGCGTCGATGCTGACCATCCTGTGGACGCCTTGGTGGTCGCCGTGGGCCATAACGAATACCGTCAGGCCACGCCCGCGGAACTGCGTGCGTACTGCCGTGGCACGCGGCCAGTGCTGGCCGACGTGAAAAGCCTTTACGACCGCCAGCAAGCCGCAGCGGCTGGCTTTACCGTTTTTCGCCTGTAATTCTTCCTCGGACCCGACATGAAAAATTTCGCCCTCATCGGCGCCGCCGGATATATCGCGCCGCGCCACATGCGCGCCATACAAGACACCGGCAACCACTTGGCGGTGGCGTATGACATCAACGACTCGGTCGGCATCATCGACAGCATTTCTCCGCAAAGCGATTTCTTCACCGAATTCGAGCGTTTCGCGGAGCATGCCCACCAACTCAAACGCAATGTGGCGACCGCGCTGGATTACGTGTCCATCTGCTCGCCCAACTACCTGCACCATGCCCACATCGCCGCAGGCCTGCGCCTGGGCTGCGACGTCATTTGCGAAAAGCCCCTGGTCCCCACGCCCCAGTTGATGGATGAGTTGGCGCGGGTCGAGCAGGAAACGGGAAAGCGCGTTTTCAACATCCTGCAACTGCGCCACCACGACGCGATCCTGAAGCTGCGGGAAAAGGTAGCTGCCGCCCCGAAAGACACCAAGTTCGACGTCGAGCTGACCTACATCACCTCGCGGGGAAAGTGGTATCTGGAAAGCTGGAAGGGCGACCCACGCAAGTCATTTGGCGTGGCTACCAACATCGGAGTGCACTTCTTCGACATGCTGCACTTCATCTTCGGCAAGCTTCAGGACAATCGCATTCACTTGAGCGAAGAAACCAAGGCGGCCGGCTACCTGGAATATGAGCGGGCTCGGGTGCGGTGGTTTCTGTCGATTGACGCCAACGACCTTCCGGACGAAGTCAAAGGCAAGAAGCCTACGTACCGCAATATCGACGTCAGCGGCGAGCAACTCGAGTTCTCCGAAGGCTTCACCGATCTGCACACGACCAGCTATCGTGAGATCCTGGCGGGCCGAGGGTATGGCTTGGCGGATGCGCGGCATTGCATCGAAACGGTGGATGTGATCCGCAGCGCTTCTATTGCGAGCGATACGGATGAGCGTGTGCATCCCTTTGTGCGCCGGAAGGGGTATTGAGAGCATGGAAGCTTCCGGTCTGAAGCCGCTTTCTCAACTCCAGTTGCTATTGTCCGACGTGCAGGGCGCGTTGAAGCTATGGCGTTTCTGGTTGCACTTGGGGCTTGAAGATATTCTCAAGCAGTACCGCAGGTCCTTTCTTGGACCAGTGTGGATATCGATCAACACAGCGATTTTCATCGGTGCTTTCGGTCTGATCGGGTCGCAGGTTTTCAAGATCGATGTGCAGACTTACCTGCCGTTTTTCTGCGTCAGCCATGTCCTGTTCTTGTTTATCTCCCAGTCTATTTCCGATAGCTGTCACACATTCACTTCAGCCGGTGCTTTCCTGAAGCAAACGCCTTATCCCAAGTCTGCCTTTGGATTACGGGTGATATGGCGCAACTTGCTCATGCTGGGACACAACATTCCCATCGCCATCATCGTGTTGCTGGTGTTCGGCGGCTTGGGAAAAGTTCAAGTACTGCCTTTTGTGCTGGGACTTGCCTTTACCGTGCTCTGCGCGGTACTGGTGGCGTGCGTTCTGGGGGCGCTATGTGCTCGATTTAGGGACATCCCAATGATCGTCACCAGCTTTATGCAGATCGCCATGTTTCTCACCCCGGTGATGTGGCAGGCCTCGCAACTCAGCGAGCGAGCCAAGCTGATCGTGCACGTCAATCCGCTCGCGGCCTTTTTGGATTTGATCCGGGCTCCCGTCTTGGGGCAAGCAGTCGATCCCCACAGCTATCTGATGGCCGGGCTGACCTTCATTGCGCTGGTGGCGGCATTTTTCACCATTTTTCTCAAGAGCCGCCGCAGGCTCGTGTATTGGCTCTGAACATGGCAAGTATCGAACTCGACCAGGTGAGCGTCGATTTCCCACTGTTTTCTTCACGCTCGCGCGGACTCCTCAATACTTTGCTGGGCAAGGCACAAGGACACCGAGGCCGAATTGAAGATATCGGCGGTGGCGCGATTGCAGTCAGGGCGCTGCGCAACGTAACTTTGTCCTTCAAGGATGGGGACCGTGTTGGGCTGATCGGGCGCAATGGTGCGGGCAAGTCGACCATGTTGCGTGTGCTGTCCAGTGTCTATGAGCCGACCTCTGGCGTCATGCGCTCATCCGGACACATCTCTTCACTGATCGACCTGATGCTGGGAATGGATCCCGAAGCAAGTGGATATGAATTCATTGCGACACGATGCGTCGTCATGGGCATCAACAGCAAGGATGCGAAAGCACTGGTGCTGGACATCGAGGAGTTCACGGAACTCGGCGATTACTTGCATCTGCCAGTTCGCACCTACTCTTCGGGAATGATGCTGCGGCTCGCCTTCGCTGTGTCCACTGCCGTGGCACCCGACATTCTTTTAATGGATGAAATGATCGGGGTAGGGGACGCGCAATTCATTGATAAAGCCCGTATTCGACTGGAGAACATGATGAGCCGCGTCAAGATTTTGGTGCTGGCCTCTCACAGCGACCCCATTCTCAAGACGTTCTGCAATCAGGGCATCTGGCTGAATGAGGGGCAAATTCGCATGCACGGCAACATCGATGACTGCCTTGCGGCATATCACGCCAGCTAGCCGAACATCAGGAGCATTGGCATGAGCGAGCCTATATATACAACGCACCCAACAGCCATCATCGACCAGGGCGCGCAGATCGGGGCCGGAACTCGCGTGTGGCACTGGGCACATATTTGTGCGGGCGCGCGCATTGGAGAAGGATGCTCATTCGGGCAGAACGTTTATGTGGGCAACGATGTGGTCATCGGCAATAACGTCAAGGTTCAAAACAATGTCAGCGTCTACGACGCTGTCACTTTGGAAGACGACGTTTTTTGTGGCCCGAGCGTCGTGTTCACAAACGTCTACAACCCAAGGAGCAGCGTGAAGCGCAAGCATGAGTACCGTCCAACTCTTGTTCAGCGTGGCGCCACCCTGGGTGCCAATGCCACCATCGTGTGCGGAAGCACCGTAGGCGCACATGCTTTCATTGCAGCAGGTGCGGTGGTCAATCGCGACGTCAAACCATATGCCTTGATGGCAGGCGTTCCCGCTCGCCAAATTGGCTGGATGAGCGAGCACGGCGAGCGACTGGATTTGCCCCTGGAAGGCGACGGTGATGCGACCTGTCCCGACACCGGTTTGCGCTACTCCTTGCGAGATGGCCGGCTTCAGCGTGCTTGAGCCCTTAAACACAATAAGTCCACACATGGAATTCACAGATCTCAAGACCCAGTATCAAAAGCTCCGGCCTGATATCGACGCCCGCATTCAGAAGGTGCTGGAGCACGGTCAGTACATCCTGGGCCCTGAAGTCAATGAACTGGAAGAGCGGTTGGCTGCGTACACCGGCGCGAAATATTGCATCACAGTGGCCAATGGCACGGACGCGCTACAGATCGCTCAGATGGCCCTGGGCATTGGTACAGGGGATGAAGTCATCACGCCTGGTTTTACATACATTGCCACGGCGGAAACCGTTGCCTTGCTCGGTGCACGGCCCGTCTATGTGGATGTCCGGGCTGACACCTACAACCTCGATGCGTCCAAGCTTGAAGCAGTGATCACGCCGAAGACCAAGGCCATCATTCCAGTCAGCCTGTATGGTCAATGCGCGGATTTCGACGCGATCAATGCGGTTGCTGCTCGCCATGGCATCCCCGTCATCGAAGATGCAGCCCAAAGCTTTGGCGCGACCTACCATGGCCGAAAAAGCTGCAATCTCACAACGGTGGCGTGTGCAAGCTTTTTCCCAAGCAAACCGCTCGGCTGCTACGGCGATGGTGGCGCCATTTTTACCAATGATGAAGCGCTTGCGCGAGTGATGCGCCAGATTGCCCGCCATGGGCAAGATCGGCGATATCACCACATACGGGTTGGGGTGAACAGCCGTCTGGACACCTTGCAAGCCGCTGTGCTTCTGGCCAAGCTGGATAGCTTTGACGAAGAAATAAAGTTGCGTCAGCAAGTGGCGGATCGTTATCACCAATTGCTGAAGTCAGCGGGTATTTCTACCATCCCGCTCATCGCAGCCAATCAGCAGAGTGCCTGGGCTCAATACACCGTTCGTGCGCAAGAGCGTGATCGCGTCCAAGCCGTGCTGAGCGAGGCAGGTGTGCCTACCGCCATTCATTACCCACTTCCTTTGAATAAGCAGCCTGCCGTGGCAGACCCGGATGTGCAGTTACCCGTGGGTGATCGTTTGGCTCAAGAGGTGCTGAGTCTGCCCATGGGACCCTTCCTGACCGTTTCCGACCAGGATCGGGTAGTCAGTGCATTGACGAAAGCCATGGAATGACCAGACGCAAGATTCTCACGATCGTGGGTGCCCGACCCCAGTTCATCAAAGCAGCCGCAGTGTCGCGGACCATCCAGTCTGGGTTTGCCGATCAATTGGAAGAACTCATCGTCCATACGGGCCAGCACTTTGACGACAACATGTCGAAGGTGTTTTTCGACGAGTTGGAGATCCCTGCACCCCACGTGCACTTGGCGATATCCGGAGGCAACCATGGTGCGATGACCGGCCGGATGCTGGAGGCGATCGAGGCGGTGCTACTGAAAGAGCGGCCAGATTGGGTGCTGGTCTACGGTGATACCAATTCGACACTGGCCGGCGCGTTGGCGGCTGCCAAGTTGAACATCCCCGTGGCGCATGTGGAAGCAGGCTTGCGATCATTCAACATGCGCATGCCGGAAGAAATCAACCGGATTTTGACGGACCGTGTTTCGACACTGCTGCTGTGTCCCACGTCTACCGCCGTTGGGCATCTTGCCAACGAAGGTCTTACCCGCGGGGTTCACTTGGTGGGGGACGTCATGTACGACGCGTCGCTGTTTTATGGCAGCCTTGCCCTGCAGCGGAGTTCCATCCTTGAACAGCTGCAACTGTCTCAGCGCGGCTATGTGCTTGCAACATGCCATCGTGCCGAAAACACAGACGACCCCTCACGTCTTACGCAGATCGTCGAAGCGTTGGTAGAAGTCGCGCAGGACATGCCCGTTGTCCTCCCTTTGCATCCGCGCACAAGACGCCTTATCGAGGCAACGGGCTTGCAAGCCAACCTGTCCAAGTTGCATGTGGTTGAACCGCTCTCATATCTCGATATGGTGGCGCTGGAGCAAGCTGCAGCAGTCATCATGACGGACTCTGGCGGTGTTCAAAAAGAAGCCTATTTCTACAGGGTTCCCTGCATCACCCTCCGCGAAGAGACGGAGTGGGTTGAAACTGTCACGCCGGGTTGGAACCGCCTGACAGGGGCGACGAAAGATCGCATTCTCTTGGCTTATCGGGACGTCGTCGCTTCGCCCCCGCCTGCGGCCGGTAACGACAATCCCTACGGAAATGGCGATGCATCCGCGCGCCTGCTGCAATTCCTTGCTTCATAACTCTCACTGGAAAATCACATGAAAGTTTTTGTCACTGGTGGCCTCGGCCAAATTGGCTCCCACGTCGTTGAAATGCTGCTTGCTCGCGGCGACGAAGTGCTCACGATCGATAACCTTGCCACTGGCAGGCGTGAACATTTGGATGAGCATCCCCAACTGAAGGTCGTGATCGGCTCTATCGCAGACAAGCCACTGGTGGACCAACTGCTGGGTGAGTTTCGCCCGGACGCGGTGGTTCACACCGCAGCCTCATACAAGGACCCCGATGACTGGTACAACGACACGCTGACGAACTGCGTGGGAGGTTCGAACGTCATCGACGCAGCGAAGCGCAACGGAGTGAAGCGGTTTGTATATTTTCAAACCGCTCTTTGCTACGGCCTGCGCCCGCAACAGCATCCCATCCGCCTAGACCATCCGCGCTTGCCGGGTGGTAGCAGTTATGCCATCAGCAAAACGGCCAACGAGCTGTACCTTGAATTGTCCGGGCTGGACTTCGTAACGTTCCGCTTGGCGAACGTGGTTGGCCCCCGCAACGTGGCTGGTCCGCTGCCCATTTTTTATCAGCGACTCAAGGATGGGAAACGTTGCTTCGTCACCAAGGCACGGCGCGACTTCGTCTTTGTCGAAGATCTGGCTCGGGTCGTCCTCAAGGCATGCGATGGCACCGGACATGGGACATACCATTTTTCATCCGGCACGGATATCGCAATTGAAGAGTTGTACAACGCTGTGGTCACCGCAATGGGCTTCACCGACAAGCCAGAAGCCGAAGTCAAAGAATTGGGCCCGGACGACGTCGCCTCAATCCTGCTGGACCCTTCCAGAACGTTCGAAGATTTTGGTCAACTGACTTTCACACCGCTCCAGCACACGGTAGATACAGCTATCGCTTATTACAAACAGCACGGTACGCTAGGCGAATACACGCATTTGAGACTGGAAAGTGGTCAGAAATGAACGTTTTCATGGCGGTAGGCTTAGTATTTCTTTAGTTTCCGAAAAGATCAAGTAATGATTCTAAATCCACCAAGAATTAATGGGCGATCAGAGGGAATTGATTTGATGCGCGGTGTATGTGCGCTTGCAGTTCTGCTTTTCGCTCATCTTATTTTTTGGTCGGATTTGGTTCATCAAGATGTTCCCTCGAATCTCTTGGTTGTTGGAAGGGCTTTAATATTCATTTTTCAGAAGCACGGTGAGCTGAACCCATTCGTATTGGCATTTATTGTGCTTAGTGGCTATTGTATTCATCGCAATGGATTGCGGCCAAGTGTGGGGATAAAACAATTTTTAATTCGAAGATTTTTCAGAATTGTTCCTGTTTTTTTTCTTGCAACAGTTCTTGGAATGTATTTATTTGGGGTGTCGGTAAATATTGATGTACGGTTAGCATCCATTTTGACTGGGACTTCTGAGATCAAAGGCGAATGCTTAGCCGCAAAATTGCTTCTGATTCCAGCGTTGCTCCCTGTAGCTCATCCTTGCGACTTTCTAGGCAATGCTCCTTCATTGACAGTGATGGTTGAATTGGTTCTCTATATTTTTTATGCTTTGATCTTTTGGAAAGGACCACGGTACTGGCTAGTGGGTATATTAATAATTTCCATTATTGCAGGAATTATTTTTTCTGCAAATAATACAAAATATCCTATTTTATACAACTGGTGGCAAAATAGTTCTGCATTGGCTTTTCTTCCGTATTGGTGGGCTGGTGCGGCGGCAATTGTTCCAAGCTACAGAAAACTGATAAAAAAACATTCGATTGGAATTTTTTGTACATGGCTGGTTTTGTCGTTTATTGCAAATCTTGCTGATAGTGCCATCGCTGCAGAGCTTCGTAAACTTGTTTTTGCAATGGTAATTGCTGGACTGGTAATTCGTCTGGATGAAGCCCCGATTCCTGTAAATCCGCTATCGATGCTTGGAAGAACTGGATACAGCTTATATGCAATTCATGCACCACTCTGTGTAATGTTTTTATTATGGGGTTTTGGATGGTGGCAAACGCTAATCGTGACAGTTGTTTGCGGGATAGGTTGTTATTTTATGTTTGAGCGACCTTTTGATAAATTCGGAAGAAAAATAACTGAGCAACACTTAGTTATAAATTCCAAAAATGAGGTATGAAATAGTATGCGGATTCTGATCACAGGAGGAGCCGGCTGTTTAGGCTCCAACCTTATTGAACATTGGTTGCCAAAGGGGCACCAAATCGCCGTGCTGGACAACTTCGCCACGGGCAAGCGGGAAGTTGTGCCAACGGTCGAAGGTCTTCAGGTACATGAAGGCCATATCGCTGATACGGCTTGGGTGGACAAGACATTCGACGCGTTTGCACCAGAGATCGTCATTCACGCCGCTGCTGCGTACAAAGATCCTGAGGACTGGCGAGAGGACGCGAACACCAACGTCACTGGCAGCATTGCCGTGGCCCGCGCCAGTGAACGTCATCAAGTCAAACGGCTCGTGAATTTTCAGACTGCGCTCTGTTACGGCCGCCCTACCTCATTGCCCATCTCGACGCAGGAGCGTTGCGCGCCTTTCACCAGCTATGGCATCAGCAAAACGGCCGGCGAGCAGTTCATGCTGATGAGCAAGGTGCCTTCGCTGTCTCTTCGCATTGCGAATGTGACTGGCCCTCGCCTCGCGATTGGTCCCATCCCTACCTTTTACAAAAGGCTCAAGGCTGGGCAGAAGTGTTTTTGCTCAGATACCGCCAGGGATTTTCTGGACATGCAGGATTTCCTGCGATTCATGGATCTGGCCATTCAGCAAGATGCCCCGGTCGGCGTCTACAACGTGTCGAGCGGCGAGGAGCACACGATCTTGGAGATCTTTCGCGCGGTAGAGCGTTATTTGGGACTTGATCCGACAGAAGTGCCTGTGGTGCCACCGTTGGCAGACGATGTTCCTGTGGTTTGCCTTGACGCGAGCAAAACAGAGGCGGACTTTGGTTGGAAGTGCCAGCTCGACTTTGAGCAAACCATTCAGCGGCAACTGCAGTGGTATGACCAGCATGGCGTTAACGACGTCTTCAGCCACCTCAAACCGCCTACCGCTGCTTAAATCATGAATGTGAATTCCGCTACGTTTTCTGGACAACGCGTGCTTATCGTTGGGGGCGCAGGCTTCGTGGGCAGTAATCTGACCCACGCAATCCTGCAACAAGATCCACGAGAAATCATTGTCGTGGACAACCTGCTTTCATCAGAGGCAAGCAATATCCCAGCCGACCCTCGCGTGCGCTTTGTGTTTGGGTCGATTACCGACGATCAGATCCTGTCATCGTTGCCCGAGGACCTTGATTACGCATTCCACTTGGCTTGCTATCACGGTAACCAATCTTCCATCGCCAATCCGTTGGCAGACCACGAAAACAATACGCTGACCAGTTTGAAGCTGTTTCAGCGATTGTCTGCCATCAAAGCGCTGAAAAAAGTGGTTTACGCAGCCGCGGCTTGTGCGGTCGCAGAAAAGACTTATGACGTCGCTTCTGCCACGACGGAAGATCAACCTGTCACGCTCTACCATGACAGCCCCTATTCGATCTCCAAGATCATTGGCGAGTTGTATGGAAACTATTTTTTCCAACGAGCAGATTTGCCGTTCGTGAAAGCTCGATTTTCAAATGTGTATGGGCCAAGAGAAATCTTGGGCGCTGGTCAATGGCGCGGCACTACCCATACCGTATGGCGCAACGTAACCCCCACGTTTGTTTGGCGGTCGTTGCAGCAAGAGGCACTGCCTTTGGACAATGGCGGCAACGCTAGTCGTGACTTTATCTTCGTGGAAGACATGGCGCGCGGATTGATGGCATGCGCGCTGAACGGACAGAAGGGTGAAATTTACAACCTGGCTACCGGTCGTGAAACCACGATTCTCGAACTAGCTACTTGGATCAATGAATTCACAGGCAACAAAACACCTCTTGATCTGCGACCTGCCAGAGATTGGGATCGATCCGGTAAACGTTTTGCCTCAACGGACAAAGCCCGCGAACAATTGGGTTTCGAAGCCCAAGTGGACATACGAGAAGGTCTTCGCCGCACGGTTGAGTGGACACAAAACAATGCCCAAATGATCGAGCGGTGCATGGAGAAGCACCAAAAGATGTTGAGCCAACACTGACATGTCATTGCCAATACAAGGCCACTCTTTCCTGGTGATTGGTGGCGCGGGCTTTATAGGTTCTCACCTGGTAGAGCAGCTGCTTAGCGCCGGGGCTGCGCACGTCAGAATTTATGACAATCTGTCCAGGGGGCGCCTTTCGAATCTTGGTGAAGCTTTGAAGGATCCTCGTTGTGAATTATTCCCCAGTGGAGGGGATATTTTGCACCGGGATACTTTAAATGCTGCAATGCGTGGTATTGATGGGGTATTTCATTTGGCGGCATTATGGCTGTTGCACTGTAATGAATATCCACGTTCTGCGTTTGAAGTCAATGTCGGTGGCACGATGAATGTTGCCGAAGCCTGCATTTCGAATGGAATTCGCCGGCTGGTTTATTCTTCTTCGGCGTCGGTATATGGGGATGCAGTTTTTGAACCGATGGATGAAAGTCATCCCTTTAATTGCGAAGAATTCTACGGCGCAACTAAAGTGTGTGGTGAGTATCTTCTGAAGGCTTTATATCGCCGTCCTGCCAGCCGCGATAAAAACTTGAGTTATGTTGGCCTCAGGTATATGAACGTATATGGGCCGCGCCAAGATGATAAGGGTGCCTATATCGGTGTGGTCACACGGATGATTAATGCATTAAAAGATGGCCAAGCTCCGATTGTTCATGGTGACGGATCTCAGGCCTATGACTTCGTGGACGTACGCGATTGTGCCCGCGCCAATATTTTAGCGATGCAGTCCAGCGCTGAAATGCGCTGCTACAACGTTGGTACGGGAATCAAGACGTCGATAAAAGAACTGGTAAACGTCCTCCAATCGATTTTTCCTAGGGCTCCTGCTGCAATTTTTAAAACAGTAGATCGACCCTTTGTCAAAAATAGAATTGGTTCGACCATGTTAGCCAAGCGCGATTTGCAATTCGAATCGACTATAGAGCTTAAACAGGGACTCCTGAATCTCTGTAATTTTAAAAACTGACGTAGTACTTCAATCCTGGAACGTTTGTTCTATCTTTAATAAGGCGTTCCTTGAAAAAAATCGATGAAGAAATTTCCCGGAAAAACGAAGATTTCTGGGATGAGCCTTGCGGTTCTCAATTGGCACAGTTTTTAGGTGTTAAGGATGCGAGTGAAGCATCCCTGCTTAAATTTGACCAATGGTATCTCGATTTTTACCCTTATCTAGAAAAACACATCCCATTCTCAAAACTGAATGGCATGAATGTTTTAGAGATAGGTTTGGGTTATGGAACTGTTGCGCAGCGTCTGGTAGAGCATGGTGCTGTTTATTCTGGCTTAGATATCGCGCTTGGCCCTGTGAAGATGGTGCGGCATAGAATTAAACAAATAAAACTAGAAGGCAATGCTGTGCAAGGGAGCATATTGCAGCCTCCGTTCTCTGATCAGTCGTTTGATGCAATTGTCGCTATCGGTTGCCTTCATCACACAGGGGATCTTCAACTTGCTATAGACGAGTGCTATAAATTGCTCAAACCAGGGGGGAGTTTGATATTTATGGTCTATTACGCATACTCATACAGACGCTGGATACAAAATACATCTGCCACCCTCAAGTATCTATTAATTGAGATTTTCGGTGGTCGTAGTGTGGTTGAAAAAGCGGATGCCAAACAAAGGTCTGCCTACGATATTAACTCGAAATCTGAAGCTGCGCCTCACACTGATTGGATTTCAAAAAAATCACTGCGCAAGTTCTGCAAAAAATTCAGCCAATGTGAAATGAGTCTCGAAAATATTGACCAAGCAACCCCTTTTAAAAGCCGGGAGAGATCGGAGTTGCTTAAAACAATTTGGCCCAAATTGATGGGCTTGGATTTATACGTAAAAGCTACTCGATAGGCGGTGTTTGTGTATAACGTTTTATTTTTATACAATGCCAGTCAAACGTATACCAATACTGTGTATGAACATGCCGCCAGTTTTGGAAATCACTCCAATAATAGGTACTTTTATCTTCATCAAGATGATTCAAGTGTCACAAATGTCGACTCTCGAAGATTTGATGCAATTGCCCTGCATTATTCAGTAAGACTGCCATACGATCAAGTTTCTGAAACCACATGCAGCTTGTTTGAAAATTTTCAGGGATTGAAAATTTTATATATTCAAGATGAGTATGATCACACCCATAAAGCTTGGGCATGGATAAAGAGGCTAAAAATAAATTTAGTTTTTACTGTCGTACCTGCTGAAAATATTGAAAAAATATACCCCGCCGAAAACTTTCCGGGCGTTAGATTTATTTCGGTTCTGACCGGGTATGTTCCACATGACCTTTCTGGATTGCTTGGTGATATTCGACCTTCTGAAAGGTCCATTACCATTGCTTATAGAGGTAGGCCCTTACCCCCTAGGTATGGCCGGTTAGGCGAAGAAAAGGTTCAGATTGGTAAAATGGTAAAAGCTTATTGCCTAAAAAATGGCATTCCATGCGACATCGAGTGGACCGAGGAGGCTCGTATATATGGTCCTTCTTGGTATGATTTTATGAAATCATGCCGTGCAATGTTGGGCTCTGAGAGTGGTAGTAATGTGTTTGACTGGGATGGTGACCTCCAGCAAAAAATAAAAGAATATCGAGAGGAAAATCCTGAGCATGATGATCAAGAGGTTTGCCACGCAGTCGTCTCCGCTCATGAAGAACCAGGTTTAATGAATCAAATATCACCTCGGGTTTTCGAGGCGATAGCTGCAAAAACGGTTCTTGTGCTTTTCGAAGGCAGATATTCAAACGTATTGAAGCCAGGCGTGCATTATCTTTCGCTTCGCAAAGATGGGTCTAATCTTCCTGAGATCATTGCGGCGCTTAATGATTCGGAGTTGGTTGACTCTATGGCAGACAGGGCCTATAAGGAAATAATAAGCGAAGGAAATTACAGCTATTCAGAATTTGTGAGAAAAACAGATTTGGCTATTTCGGATTTGATTTTGCAGAATAAAATTTCGATTCAACGCGGCTCGGTATTTTCAAGCACTTCTATTCAACCTTCTCTGTTGACCACAATGCCTGTAAGAGCTCTTTCCACTGTGGTTCCGCCCGCTATTACTTTCCCTCTGTTTAATGCAAATTTGTCCAGGATTGTGTTGGACCGACTAGTTCCGGTTTGGATGGCTTTGCCGTCTGGGATAAGAACGCCGCTGACTCCAGTAATAAAGAAAATCTTAAGAGCAAAATAATATGTGTGGTATTTTTGGTGTAATGCCTCCACAACCCATATCGATAGATTCCCTACATAGCCAAGTAAGCCTAGGACTTGATCGGATAAGACATCGAGGTCCAGATGGAACAGGGCATTGGGCTTCGAGCAATGGTTCTGTAGGATTAGGACATGTTCGCCTTGCAATTATCGATGTGGATGCCGGTGCTCAGCCCATGCATAGCAGAGATGGCAGATACACCATAGTTTTTAATGGTGAGATATATAACTACATAGAGTTGCAGCGGGAAATTGGAGGAAATTTCGCGACTCAGTCAGATACTGAAGTTATCCTCCATGCATATCAACTATGGGGTGCCCAGTGTGTAAATCGCTTGCGCGGCATGTTCGCGTTTGCGATCTGGGATGCTGAGAAACAGGAGTTATTTCTTGCGCGTGATCGCTTTGGTATAAAACCTCTGTATTGGGTACGTCAGGATGATGGGTTTTTCTTTGCTTCCGAAGCAAAAGCTCTATTGCCCTTTGTGAGGAATAAAGAGATAAGCTCGCGAGCCCTTTCCGATTATTTTACTTTTCAGTTTTGTTTAGGAGAAAAGACGCTAATTTCTGGTGTTTCGCAAATGCCGGCTGCGCACACCGCTGTGGTACTTCCTGGAAAGATGCCTGTATTCAAAAGATACTGGGAGGTGCACTATGATATTGATTATGACCATACCGAAAAGTGGTTTGAAGCAAAGCTTAAAGAGTTGCTAGAAGACTCTATTGAAAACCATTTGAGATCGGATGTTGAAATCGGTAGTTATGTCAGTGGCGGGCTTGACTCCAGCTTGTTGGCTTCAATGGCCAAAAAAGCTAGTCGTCAGAATCGATTCCAAGCCTTCAATGGTCGATTTTCAGAAGGCTCGCGTTTCGACGAGTCTATATATGCTCAAGCCTTAGCTGATGAGCAGGGAATGCAGCTTCATATAGCTGACATCAATGAAGAAGACTTTGTTAAGCATGTTGGAAAGGTTATTTGGCATTTGGATCAGCCTGTTGCTGGGCCAGGTGCTTTTCCTCAATACATGGTTTCCCAAAAAGTTGGGCAGCATGTAAAGGTAGTGCTAGGGGGGCAGGGTGGGGACGAGATTTTTGGTGGCTATGCCCGATATTTAATTGCCTATTTCGAGCAATGTATCAAGGGCGCTATAGAAGGCACTCTTCACGACGGTAATTTTGTCGTAACGTATGAATCCATTATTCCAAATTTACAAACATTGCGGCAGTATCAGCCGATGATGCAAGAGTTTTGGTCTGAAGGTTTATTTGGCGAACGAGACGCCCGTTATTGGCGCCTTGTTAATCGTTCAAATACCTTCGGTGCTATCTTGGCTCCTGGGGTAATTGATCATTCGGCGACTTACGAAGAGTTTCAGAAGATTTTTAAAGGCGAAAATGTTGGAAGTGGATCCTATTTTGATGCCATGACGCATTTCGATTTTAAAACTCTGCTCCCTGCTCTTTTGCAAGTGGAGGACCGAATGAGTATGGCGCATGGAGTTGAAGCAAGAGTTCCATTTTTAGATCATCCTTTGGTGGAGTTCGCTGCAACAATTCCCGCTGACATTAAATTTCGTGATGGGGAACTGAAGCGCTTGTTGAAATCAGTGTTTTCCGGAGCTCTGCCCAAGGCCATTACGAGTCGCAAAGATAAGATGGGATTTCCGGTGCCATTGAATCTATGGCTTTCAAAAGGTGGGCCGGCTCGGGATTATATCGGTGATGTGTTGGGGAGCGCTCGTGCGCGCCAGCGTTCGTATCTAAACGATGGATTCACTGTTGACCAGGTTCTAAACTCTCAATCTGTTTATGGGCGGAATTTGTGGGCGTTGCTAAGCTTGGAGCTTTGGCAAAATCAATTCATTGACGCATGAATGTTCTGATCCTTTACGACCACTTCGAAACCTATACCAATACGGTTTTTGACCATCTTTGCGCCTTTAAAAAATACTCTAAGAACAATCATCTTTACATGCACGCGGGGTTACCCGATGTGGAATTTGATTTTGCTGTTTTCGATGTAATTTTGATTCATTACAGCGCGAGGGTGGCTTTTGGGCATATTTCAACTGCGCTGAGGTTGAAAATTTCGAAGCATTCAGGGCAAAAAATATTATTTGTTCAAGATGAATATGATCTGACGTCTAATGTTTGGGACGCTATTGGTGAATTAAATGTTTCAACAGTTTTTACATGCGTCCCTCCGCTACACAGAGAAGAGATTTACCCATCCGCACGCTTTCCCAATGTTCGCTTTGTCACTACGTTGACCGGTTACTGTCCTGAGCAGATTCATGAGACCTCTTCGCCTCCCTTGGCAATAAATCGGCCTATTACTATTGGATATCGAGGGCGAGCATTACCGTATTTTTACGGGGATCTTGGTCAAGAAAAACTGGAAATTGCAAAGGGTATGCAACTCGCCTGCAAACATCGCGGTATTTCTTGCGACATCGAATGGGACGAAGAAAAGCGTATCTATGGCAGCGATTGGCCTCGTTTCCTGATGGATTGCAAAGCCACTCTGGGGACCGAGAGCGGCGCCAATCGATTTGATTTTGACGGTAACCTGCGTAAAGCAGTTAACGAGGCACTCACCGAAAATCCGGAATTGAATTACGCAGAATTCAAGCAGCGAATGGGTTGGGAGGACGAACAACCCATCATGAATCAAATTTCTCCCCGTTTTTTTGAAGCAATCGCTTTCCGCACGGCGTTGATTCTCTTTGAGGGAAGGTATTCCGGGATCTTGCAACCATGGGTCCACTACATCCCTTTGCGCAAAGATTTTTCCAATGTTGACGAAGTAATGGCTGCTGTGTCCGACGACGCTTTGTTGGACCGATTAACCGACAAAGCCTATTTTGATGTTGTTCAGTCTGGCCGTTATACCTATCAGAAGTTCATCACTGAGTACGATGGATTGATCCAGTCGTGCAAGCCTGCTCAGGGTAGCGGCTTGCCTTCTGGGCTGCCCGCAGAAATCACCGAACATCCCGTGAGGAAATCCAGGCTGCCTCCGGCGCCGGGACCGTTGCTGGCCTTATGGCATTCGATCCCGTGGGCCTTGCGCCGCCCATTCAATGACGGTGTCAATCGGCTCTGGGCAAAGCTGCATTCAAATTAATCTGTATGTGCGGTATTGCTGGACTGATTTCCCATAGGCCTGCGGCAGCGCTTCAGAGTCATTTGGCGCCAGCCTTGGCTTGCCTTCGCAAGCGTGGTCCCGACGATCAGGGCGTTGAAATCTGGCAGGGCCCTGGTCACAGCGTGGCGTTGGGCCACACGCGCCTGAGCGTCATTGATCTAACGGAGGCGGCCCACCAGCCCATGACCAGCGCAGATGGTCGATTTGTGTTGGTCTTCAACGGAGAAATCTACAACTACCGAGAACTGCGCCAAGCGTTGGAAGCTCGGGGTTGCCGGTTCCGCTCAGCGTCGGACACTGAGGTGTTGCTTCAGGCATGGATTGAATGGGGCGAGGCAGCGTTGCCACGCTTTGTGGGCATGTTTGCCTTCGTACTTCTGGATCGACGGACGGGCGATCTGCATGGTGCACGCGATGCTTTTGGAATCAAGCCGCTGTATTACCGCGCAGACAGTGAAGGATTGGCGTTTGCCTCGGAAGTGCCCGCTTTGCGAGCCATGCTGCCCCATCCAGCTGAGCTCGACTGGCAGACTTCATACGATTATCTAGTCCATGGCCGTTACGAAACCGGTGAGCGGACTTTTTTCCGGGACGTTTTAGCATTGCCTCCTGGCCAATGTTTTCGCTATTCGTTTGAGTCGCGACAAATGACTCTTCGCTCATGGTGGCGACCCACCATAGCGGTCGCGCCGCGTTTGTCATTCGATGACGCGGCGGAAGCTCTAAGAAGCCGGCTTCTCGATAGCGTGCGGCTGCATCTGCGCAGCGATGTGCCGCTGGGGGCCGCTCTATCTGGTGGCGTGGATTCGTCCGCCATCGTCGGTTGCATGCGTCATCTGGAGCCTGATGCACCGATTCACACGTTCAGTTTTATCGCTGCGAACAGCGCGGTCTCTGAAGAGCAATGGGTGGATCAGGTGAACACTGAAACCGGTGCCACGGCCCACAAGGTATTCATTCGGCCCAGCGAGTTGGTTGCCGACCTGGATGACATGATTTCGACCCAGGGCGAGCCCTTCGGCAGCACCAGCATCTATGCCCAGTACCGGGTTTTTCAACTGGCGCGGGAGCATGGCATGACCGTGACGCTCGATGGCCAGGGCGCTGATGAACTGTGCGGGGGCTACGTGGGCTACCCAGGCCCTCGCGTGCGCAGCCTGCTGGACGAACGCCAATGGGCAGGGGCTGTGGCGTTCTTGCGCGAGTGGGGCCGCTGGCCGGGCAGGGCAGGGCTCGAAGGTTTCAAAGCGGCAGTGGCTGAATACACCAGCGATTCCGCCTATCAAGCGCTGCGCCGCATGAATGGTGCCGATGCTTGTCCTCCCTGGCTGGACGGGCGCGTGTTGGCCGACGCTGGCGTGGCGCTGCGTTTTCCACGCGAAGTACCGACCCAGACAGCCCCAGGTCGTCGGCTAGTGGCTGAATTGGCTCGCTCGCTGCATGGCGTCGGCCTGCCTGGATTGCTTCGCCACGGCGACCGCAATTCCATGCGTTTCTCGGTAGAGAGCCGCGTGCCTTTTCTGACGACGGAGCTGGCCGACTTTTTACTGACGCTGCCTGAGGAATATTTGGTGTCGCCCCAGGGCGAAACCAAGCACCTGCTGCGCCGAGCCATGCGTGGCCTCGTGCCGGACGAGATTCTGGATCGTCGCGACAAGATCGGCTTTGCCACGCCCGAGCAAGCATGGCTTTTGCAGATGGCGCCGCAGGTGCGTGAGTGGCTGCGGTATCCGCTGAATTTGCCTTTCTTCCGCCAGGACGAGGTGCTGAAGGCTTTCGATCAGGTCGTTGCGAGACAACGCCCCTTCAGTTGGCAGGTTTGGCGCTGGATCAACTTCACCCGTTGGCACGCGCAGCATTTCGCGGGTTGAGTTGCTGTGGCCCGTCTGCTGTTGTTGTCGCTTTCGCCCATCGCGTCCGATCCCCGCGTGATGCGCCAGTACGAGGCGCTGAGCGACGCGCATGAGGTCCATGTAATAGGCTTCGGCAAGTGCCCACCCGGGGTGCGCCATTTCACGCCTGTGGACCAACCGCATGCGGGCCGCACCGTTCTATTGCGCAACGCCCTGCGGCTGGCTTTTCGCCGCTACAGCGCCTATTACTGGCAGCACCCTCAGATCCAAGGACTGGAGAAGGCTGCGGCGCAAGTGCCGGCCGGATTCGATCTGGTACTGGCCAACGATGTGATGGCCTTGCCGATGGCGCTGCGGCTTGCGGGCAATGCGCCTGTGTGGCTCGACGCGCACGAATATGCACCCCGCGAATTCGAGGACCTGTGGGCATGGCGCATGCTGCTGGGGCCTTTCTTCGATGCTACTTGCCGTGACGCGCTGCCACGCGTGGCGCACATGAGCACCGTGTGCGCAGGCATCGCGCGCGAGTACGAGCGGTGTTACGGCGTGCCCGTGTCCGTCATGCCCAATTGTCCTGAGCCCCAGGCCTTGCCCGTGCAGCCGACGCGTGCCGACCGCATTCGGCTGATCCACCATGGCGCAGCCATCGCCTCGCGCAAGATCGAGGTGATGATCGACTTGATGGACCATCTGGACGATCGCTTCAGCCTTGATCTGATGCTGATGGAGCAAGACCCGACCTATCTCGCCACCTTGAAGCAACGGGCCGCACGGCATGCGCGCATCCGGTTCATTCCGCCCGTGCCCATGCGGGATATTGCGGCGCACACCAATGGCTATGACATCGGCCTGTTCCTGCTGCCCCCCACCAATTTCAATTACCTGCACGCGCTGCCCAACAAATTCTTCGAATTCATGCAGGCACGTCTGGCCATTGCCATCGGCCCTTCGCCTGAGATGCAGGCCCTGGTGACTGAGCTTGGCTGCGGCGTGGTCAGCAGCAGTTTCGATGCGGCAGACCTGGCCGCCCATCTCTCGCGCCTCACCGCTCAGGACATCGATGCCATGAAGCGCGCTTCAGACGCTGCCAGCCAGCGCTTCAATGCGGCGGTCACCCGTCAATGGCTTCGTGACGAGGTGGGCAGCTTGCTGGCCAGCCGTGTCCACACGGTTCGCTGACGCCATGCGTGCGCTGGTTTTAGGCACCCAGTCGTTCATCGACGGCGGCACCAAGGTGGGTTCGCAGCATCTGGCGCAAGCGTTGGCGGCGGCGGGTTGGTCGGTGGACTATGTGCCCACGCTGTCGTCGCCCGTCGACGTGGTGGGCCGCCAGCGCCATGCCCGGCTGGGCAGGGCATGGGGGCATGGACTCAGGCAGCGTTCGGTGAGCATTTCGCAGGGGCTCACCGAATGGAGCCTTCAGTCGTTGTTTCCTGCGCATCGGCTTTTTCTGCGCTGGCCCTGGCAGTTGGCGGCATACGGGCAACGGTGTCCGGCGCCCCTGCGCGATGTGACTTTCGACGCCTGCATTGCCGATGTGGCCCCCAACATGTTGCTGATGCACCAGATCACGGCCCTTGCCAAGGTCTGCCGCTTGAACGACTGGCCGCAGGGGTTTGCACGCGATCTGCATCCGGTGCTCATCAACGGGCTCGAATCCATGGTGGGCGGCCCCGATTTCAACGAAGTGTGGGCCGTCTCTGGCCCCCTGGCGGAATATGCCCGGGCGTTGAATCCGCAGAGCCGGGTGGTGCACATTCCCAATGGGGTGGAGGCGCGGCTTTTGATGCCTGCGGTCCAAGGCCCGGTGGTCCGGCAGCCGCGCAGCGCGATCTATGTCGGCGGACTCACGGCGTGGCTGGACATCAATTTGCTGTCCCAGGCCGCGCGCTTGCTGCCAGATTGGACCTTCGCGGTGTATGCCCCCGGCGCGCCAGCGCAGCATGGATGGCCTTCGAACCTCCAATGGCGCGGCAGTGTGGGCCGTGCAGAGTTGCCAGCGGTTTTGCAAAGCCATGAAGTGGGCCTGATCCCTTTTTGCGAGGCCGATGGACGCATGCGGTATGTCGAGCGCCCATTGAAGTTCTATGAGTACATCGCCGCGGGATTGGGCGTGGCCAGCACCGATCTGGGCGCACTGCGCGATGGAATGGGCGACCTAGCCTGCTATGGCAACGATGCCCGTGCGTTCGCCGACGCCGTCGTACAGGCCCGGGCGCAGGCACAGGCACGCCCTGAAAGCTTTGCGAAGGCCTTCGTGCAAGCCCATGATTGGAGTGCGCGTGCACAGACCATGTTGGCCCGCCTGGAGATGTTGCTGGCATGAAAAACTACCTTTTGTACGACTTCATGCAGGTGGCTGGAGGCGCGGAGCGTGTCACCCTCACGCTGGCCGAGGCCTTTCCGGACTTTCAGGCCCTGGTCAGCCGTTGCTACCCAGCCGCCCAACCGCTGCTGGAAGGTTCCTCCGCCGATGTCCAGGAGTTGCGGGGCGGCTGGTCCACTTGCCTCCCCCGCATCCTGGAGAGCATGTGGTGTTTCCGCTTCAGGGCCGAGCGGTTGCGAGAGGCTGACACCGTTCTCTACAGCGGCTTCTATGCCCCCCTGGCGGTTTACGAGCAGCGATCTGGCCGGCGCTTTTACTACTGCCATACGATTCCCCGTTTCGCCTACGACTTGTACGACAGCACGCTGGCGGGTTTCCCGTTCTGGCTCCGGCCGTTCTACGCAATATTCGTGCGGTGGTTTCGCACGCGGTATGAAGCGGCCATCGGCCGGATGGACCGAATTTTCGTGAACTCGGAGAACGTGCGGGCGCGGCTTCGTCGCTATACGGGGTTGGACGCCGAAGTGGTTTATCCCCCGGTGGCGACGCAGCACTTTCAATGTCTGGGCGACGAGGGCTATTACCTCTCTACCGCGCGGCTCGTCCCCAACAAGCGGGTCGATGTGATCGTGCGGGCATTCCTGCAAATGCCGAACCGGTCGCTGGTGGTACTTTCCGGCGGCCCGGAGCTGGAGCGATTGAAAGCCATCGCGGGAGATGCGCGCAATATCCGGTTCACTGGCTGGCAGACCGACGAGGCCCTGCGACGCTGGGTTGGCAATGCCCGCTGCGTGATCTATCTGCCGGTGGATGAGGACTTCGGCATGTCGCCCGTGGAGGCCATGGCGGCGGGCAAGCCGGTGATCGGTGTGGCTGAGGGAGGATTGTTGGAGACGGTCGTGCCCGGGCACACCGGGGTGCTCATCGCTCCGAGCCCCACGCCGGAAGCCGCGGTGCAAGCAGTGATGCAGATCGAGCAGATCCACGGCGCGCAGTTGTCGGCGCAATGCCGGCAACGCGCTCAGCAATTCACGGAAGACGCCTTTGTCGCCCGGATGGCGGCCATCCTGCGGTAAGGGCTTGGATATTCAATCCGTTGAGCGGTGGCCGCGCCAGTGCGCGATGCACAGCAGCGATGACACCGCCACGTAGCGCAGTGCATTGGCCCACGACTGGAAAATCTTCGAGCGGTCCACCTTGGCGGTGTGCATGGGCAAGGCGACTTCCTTGATGCGCAAGCCTCGGCGCCGCATCAGCAGCAAGGTGCCGATGTCCTGGTAGTCCAGCAAGGTCGCTTCGGTGGAGACCGCGACTTCGAGGGCCTTGCGGTTGTAGAGCCGAAAGCCGGACACGAAATCGTGCAGCGCAAAACCCGTCAGGAACCGGAACCAGCTCCAGGCCAGCCGGCGCGCCCAACTGGTCCGTGTGGAAAAGTGGCTCACCACCACATCGCCTTCCTGGCGTCGGGACAACAGGCTGGAGATCTCTTCCACCTCGTAACGGCCTTCCGCATCGATGGTGATCACCGCGTCGTACCCGCGCGCAAGTCCGTAGCGAAGCCCTGTTTGCAAGCTCCCCCAGGTGGTCATGGCCAATAGCGGGCGCAGCACAGTCGCGCCAGTGCTCTCTGCGAGGTGACAGGTGCCATCGGTGCTGCGGTTGTCCACCACCAGCACGTCGGCGCCCACCAGCGACCGCACGCGCTGGATGAGGTGCTGAATGCCGGCCGCATGGTTGTGTGTCGAAATCACCACCAGTACGCGCGGATTCGGTTCGGCCGGCGTGCTGCCCAGGGCCAGGTATTGGTACTGGTGCGCCAGTGCACGCTCGCACTGGGCAATGTCGAAGTACTTCAGCAGTGCTTGGTGGCCCGCCTCGCCGAACTGCGTTCGCAGACGGGTGTCGTGCTGCAGGCGGGCGAGGGTGCTGCGCCAGCTCTCCACGTCTTCGATGGGCACATGCAGTCCGGCATGGGCATGCGCCACGACCCAGGGCATGCCGGAGCCAGGCAGGTCCGTCACCACGCATGGGCGCTTGTGCATCATGGCTTCCAGCAACACGATGCCGAAGGCTTCCGTGCGCTCGCGCGATGCCAGGCAGAAGACGTCGCAGCGTTCCAGCAATGCGTGCTTCTCGGTGTCCAGTACCGAGCCGACCAGGCGCACTGCGGGCTCGCGGCCCGCAGGGGTGGTGTCTCGAATGAGTGATTCCAGGGATACCCGCAATTCGCCTTCGCCAGCGATCACCAGCTCCACTCCTGGCATGGCCTGAACAGCCTTGATCAGTGTTTCGAATCCCTTGTAGTAGGTCAGGCGTCCGATGGACAGCAGCCGCAACTGGGTGTCGGGCCGCCATTGCAGTTCGGTGCGCAAGGTGGCCGGAGGCGGTTGCCGCAGGTTGATGCCCAGGGGAATGACCTCGCACTTGCTGCGCCACGGCTGCAGGGCTCGGCTGGCCTCCAGATAGGGAGGCGATGTGGCGAAAATCAACTGGGCCCGGTCGAGCACCGCATGCTCGAAGGGGCGGTACAGAAAATACGCCAGTGCCACGGACAGCTTGATGTCCGACACCACGATGTCCGAGTGCCAATGCACCACGCAGGGCACCTTGCGTGCCGCAGGCAGCGTGAGCGCCCACAGCGCCGAGTTGTTGGGCAGGTGCAGATGCAGCACATCGGGCTGAAACCGCCGAATGGCCCGCCCGAGCGCCGAGCGAAAACCCAGCGCGATGGGCGCATAAACCAGGTTGAATTGCACCGGCACCCGTTCCAGCCAGGGCGGATCGTCCGGCAGGGGCGTGCCGTGCACCAAGGCCGATGCCTCGATGCCTTGCGCCCGCTGCGCCTCGATCAGGTCGGCCAGAAACACTTCCATGCCGCCCAGGTAAGGCGGATAGAACTTGCCGATGTGCAGGACGCGCAATGCCACGATGGTCTCGCTGCGCAGCTTATTTCTTGGCGGCGGCGATTTGCGCCCGCACCTGTGGATATTGCGGATTGCGCGGGTCGAGCGCGATGGCGCGGTCCATGTCCTTCAGGCTGTCGTCAATGCGGCCCGCGGTGCGGAGCGCCATGGCCCGCCCGTAATAAGCCGGGGCTGCATTGGGGGTGCGCGCAAGGATCTGATCGAACAGCGCGATCGCCGCCTTCGTGTCGCCCTTGCCGACCTGGGCCATTCCCAGTCCCAGCATCAGGCGCTGGTTGTTCGGGGTGGTTTTCAGCAAGGTGCTGAAGTCGCTGATGGCGTCTTCATACCGCTGCGCACCGATGGCGGCCTCGCCGCGGCGCATGCGCATGGCTTCCCGCATGCGCTCGACTTCCTTGTCGTTCACCCCTTCGGCTGCGCGCGTCATGCCTTGGGTGAAGCTGTCGTAAGCCATGGCGAACTGGCCCAGCGCAAAGGCGGATTCGCCCCGGTGGTAGTACAGCGGCAGGTCGGTAAAGCCCTGTTTCTCCGCCTCGGTGAAAGCGGCCAGTGCTTCGGCATGTTTCTTTTGCTGCTGCAGCGCCACGCCGATGTTGAAGCGTGCCGATCCTTGCAGAGACCCCAGGGCTTCGGCGGTGGCGAAGTTCTTCTGGGCCTCGGCCACCGAGCCGCGGTCCAGGTGGTACGCACCCAGGTTCAAAAAGGGCCGCCAGCGGCCCACGGCGCTCGGAGAAGCCTGCAGGTCCACCTTCTCGGCGGCGTCGCCCCAGGCGGAATAGTCGTCTCGCAATGACTGCACACGATCCATGGCCAACACGCTGAACAAGATGCCCACGATGCAGCCCACCGCATAAACGGCTTTGGGCTTGAACCCGGTCAGCACGATGGCAACCAGCACCGGTACGGCAATGGCCCAGAGGTAGCTGCGGTACAGCACGAACGGGTCCTGCACCCAGACGGTGGCGAACTCGGTCACATACAGCAGCAGGGGGAACATGAGCGCCACGCCCACCAGGCTCAAGGCCCCGCGCCGGCGCAGCACGGCCCAGAGCGCACCTGCCCAAAGGGCCACGTAACCGACGACTCCCAGGATCTGCGGGAAGGCCAGGTACGACAGCGGAAACGCCGGCCGCAAGTCCACCGACATCCACATCACGTTCGGGACGAACCACAGGAATCCATAGGCGAAGAAAAGCGCCGCTTCGTTCAGGATGCTGAGCGGGTACATGCGCTGGGTGATTCCGGGGCTCAGGCGCTCCAGCTGCTGCGCGAAGTCCAGCGAGCGCTGGTCGAATAGCTTGCCGATGAATTCGCCGTAGATGCCGAAGAAGATCACCGCGGCCACGGCGATCAGCGCGGCAGAGGCGCCCGCCAGCGTGGCGACCGTCTTCCAGCTGGGGCGGCGCACATGGATGTATAGCGGCACGCTCATCGCAGCGATCATGACCGCGTGCTCCTTGGACAGCACGGCCGCCACGTAGCTCAGCAAGGCCAGGCCATACCAGAGCACGCCCCGGCCGGACAGGCCCCGCACGAAGCACCAGCACGCCAGCACGGCGAACAGCGTGGCCATGACGATCGAGCGCTGCACCAGATAGCCCACGGCATACACCGCCATGGGGTTGACCGCGAACAGCGCCACCCCGACCCGCACCGCGGCCAGGCGCGAAAGGCCGAAATGCGGCTGCGATTCGAATTCTTCCGGAAAGCGCGTTCGCGCCAGCAGATCGCGCACCAGGGCATACAGCGCCGCCACCGTGGCCAGGTGCAGCGCGATGTTCACCAGCCGCTGCTTGCCCCAGCCGGCCCCTGCCAGCGAATCCACCCAGATGAAGCTGCCGTACGACAGCATCCGCTGCTTGAAGGTGAGCAAACTGCCGTAACTGCCGAAGATCGCGCCGTCCGACAGCCGCAAATCGTCGAACAGCAGCGCATGGTTCCAGCCGGGCAGGTAGATGGCCAGCACGGCCGCGAGAACGGCGATGCCGAAAACAGCAAGGGAGAGAGACGGTTTGGCCATGGGCGGGTAGGGGCAGGTGGACAGGTGCGGCGGCCGGCGGTGCGCGCAAACAGCCCGGAAGTCTAAGCGATGGAATTTTCGCACCGGCCTGCGCCGCCAGCGGTCGCCACCCGAGCCAATGCCTGCCTCGCCAAGGCCCGTCGCCGCTACTGCTACAGCGGCTCGGAGCGTGGCTTCATGCCGGCGATGGCGCGGCCTGCCCGGGCTCCAGCCCGCGCATCACCAGGTGGCAGAGCAATTCCTCCGCCTTGTCGTAGTCCCGTTCCGTCAGCGCGGGCTTGCCCAGCAGCAGCGCGAACTGGGTCTGCTGGTCGGCGTAGGCCTGGGTCACGGACCAGATGATGAACATGAGGTGGGTGAAGTTCACCTTGGCGATTCGGCCCTCGCGTGCCCACCGCTCGAAGGTGCGCACGTCGTTCTTGAGCACCGGCCCCACGCGCTGGGCGATCACGTCGGCATAGCGGGGCGCACCGGCGATCACTTCCTTGGCGAAGACCTTCGCGGCGTTCGGCCGCTCCAGCGATGAACGCAGCTTGGCGCGGATGTAGCGGCGCAGCGCCTGATGCGGGTCGTCGCCGTGGGACATCTCCTCCATGCCTGCGAGCCACTGGTTGAGCACATCGTCCAGCACGCGAAGGTACAGCGCCTCCTTGCTGGGAAAGTAATACAGCAGGTTGTGACGGCTGAGGCCGATGGCTGCGGCGATGCTCTCCAGCGAGGCGCCCTCGAAGCCGAACTGCGCGAACTGCGTCTCCGCCTCGGACAGGATCGCTTGCTCCTTCTTGAGCCGCGATGCGCTGGGTGGGCGTGCCGCATCGGCCATTTCGAGGGGCGTGATGGGAGCGTTTGGCAAGGTCGGCGTGTTGGCGGTGCGTGTGCGCACTGGCGCGGGGCGGGAAGGCTTGGCGGAAGAACTCATTTGCACCATTGTGGAACGACTGCGGGGTGCTGGGGCTGGCACGGTGTTTGCAATACGGGATTTTACCGATTGGTAAATTTTTACCGGTTGGTAAATTGGAAAAAACAACAGGGCCCGGCGCCGCCGAGGACCCCCAGCCCACGACAGCGAGGCCCCCGATGAAACCTCTGCAGACTGTACCGATGTGCGACCGCCCTGTTGCCTGCGCTAGGCCCCGCCAGCGGCGCCGAAGGCCCGCCCGCGCGCCCCACCGCGTGCGCACCCCCGCCTCCCACCCCTGACCCTCCGCCGCAAGGACTCCCGATGGAAACGACCGCAAGCCGCGCCTGCGGCATTCATGCCGCACGCCTGAACCTGGCCGATTACGCCGTGAACTTCGGCGATGCGCACCCGCCGCTGACGCGCCCGCAGGCGCTCGTCGAGGCCGAGCGCTGCTACTACTGCTTCGATGCGCCGTGCGCCACGGCCTGCCCCACGGGCATCGACATTCCTTCTTTCATCCACCGCATCGCCCAAGGCAACGACCGTGGCGCGGCCCGCGCCATCCTGGAGGCGAACCCGCTGGGCGGCATGTGTGCCCGCGTCTGCCCGACGGAGGTGCTGTGCGAGCAGGCCTGCGTGCGCAACGCCCATGACGACAAACCCGTGGAGATCGGCGCGCTGCAGCGCCACGCCACCGACGCGTACTTCGCCGACCCGGGTGCGCCCTTGTTCACCCGCGCCGCACCCACGGGCCGCCGCGTGGCCGTGGTGGGGGCCGGGCCAGCGGGACTGGCCTGCGCCCACGGCCTGGCCGTGCGGGGGCACGACGTGGTGCTGTTCGACGCGCGCCCCAAGCTGGGCGGGCTGAACGAATACGGCCTGGCGAGCTACAAGACCACGGGCGGCTTCGCGCAAAAGGAGGTCGAGTGGCTGCTGTCCATCGGTGGGATCGAAGTGCGCTGCAACCAGGTGCTGGGCCGCGACGTGACCGTGGACAGCCTGCTACAGGCGTACGACGCCGTGTTCTTGGGCCTGGGGCTGGCCGGCGTGAACGCGCTGGGCATCGCCGAACCGCAGGTCGAGGGGCAGCGCAATGCGGTCGACTTCATTGCCGACGTGCGCCAGGCGCAGGACCTGTCCACCGTTCCGGTGGGCCGCCGCGTGGTGGTGATCGGTGGCGGCATGACGGCGGTGGACGCCGCGGTGCAGGCGCGCAAGCTGGGCGCTGAAGAGGTGACCATCGTCTATCGCCGCGGCGCCGACGGCATGTCCGCCTCCACCGTGGAGCAGCAGTGGGCGCAGACGAACGGCGTCGCCATTCGCCACTGGGCCGCACCCAAGGAATTGCTGAGCGACAGCGGCGCGGTGAGCGGCATGCGGTTCGCGGCCACCGCCCAGCAGGACGGGCGGCTGGTGGAAACCGGCGAAACCTTCGTGCTGGACGCCGACATGGTGCTCAAGGCCATCGGCCAGAGTTACCTGCCCGAGTACGCAGGCCCTGCCATCGCCCTGCAGGCCGGCCGCATCGCTACCGACGACGTGGGCCGCACCAGCGTGCCGCGGGTCTGGGCGGGCGGCGACTGCCGTGCGGGCGGGCGCGACCTCACGGTCGAGGCGGTCGAGCACGGCAAGGTGGCCGCCATCTCCATCAGCGAAGCCTTGCGCGGTTAAGGCGGCCGACGGCCGCGGCTTCTCTCATCGAACACCCCGTACCACCGGAGCAATTCCCATGGCAGACATTCGCAGCAGCTTTCTCGGCATCCAGAGCCCCAACCCGTTCTGGCTGGCTTCCGCGCCCCCGACCGACAAGGAGGTCAACGTCACCCGCGCGTTCGAAGCCGGCTGGGGCGGCGTGGTCTGGAAGACGCTGGGCGAAGACCCGCACGTGGTCAACGTGAACGGCCCGCGCTACGGCACGCTGATGTCGCAGGACCGCCGCGTGATCGGGCTCAACAATATCGAGCTCATCACCGACCGGCCGCTGCAGACCAACCTGGACGAGATCCGCCGCGTCAAGCGCAACTGGCCCGACCGCGCCATGATCGTCTCGCTCATGGTGCCGTGCGTGGAAGAGAGCTGGAAGCGCATCCTGCCGATGGTCGAAGACGTGGGCGCCGACGGCATCGAGCTGAACTTCGGCTGCCCGCACGGGATGAGCGAGCGCGGCATGGGCGCGGCGGTGGGGCAGGTGCCCGAATACATCCAGATGGTGACGGCATGGTGCAAGCACTACAGCCGGCTGCCCGTGATCGTGAAGCTCACGCCCAACATCACCGACGTGCGCCAGCCCGCGCGCGCCGCCAAGGCGGGCGGGGCGGATGCGGTGTCGCTCATCAACACCATCAACTCGATCATGGGCGTGGACCTGGAACGCATGGCCATGAGCCCGAACACCGGCGGCCTGGGCTCGCACGGCGGCTATTGCGGCCCGGCGGTCAAGCCCATCGCGCTCAACATGGTGGCCGAGATCGCGCGGGACGCCCAGACCGCCGGCCTGCCCATCAGCGGCATCGGCGGCATCTCCACCTGGCGCGATGCGGCCGAATACATCGCCCTGGGCTGCGGCACCGTGCAGGTTTGCACCGCCGCCATGGTGTACGGGTTCAAGATCGTGCAGGACATGTGCGACGGCCTGTCCAACTTCATGGATGCGCACGGCTACCGCACGCTGGAAGACTTTCGCGGCCAGGCCGTGCCGACCGTCAAGGACTGGAAGCAGCTCAACCTCAACCACATCGACAAGGCCGTCATCGACCAGGACTCGTGCATCCAGTGCGGCCGCTGCCACGTGGTGTGCGAAGACACTTCCCACCAGGCCATCACCTTCACCAAGGAAGGCGGCGTGCGGTTGTTCGAGGTGAACGAAGCCGAATGCGTGGGCTGCAACCTGTGCGTGTCGATCTGCCCGGTGCCGGAGTGCATCACGCTGCGCAGCCTTGCGCCCGGCGAAGTCGATGCGCGCACCGGCAAGGTGGTGACGGGCGAGCATGCCGACTGGACGGTGCACCCCAACAACCCCCAGCGCGCGCAGCCCGCGGTGGCCGCCCCTGCCCCTCAAGCGGCCGCAACGGCAGTGGCTTGAATCGCAGTGGCCTGAATCGAATAACCTGATCGGGCCTGGATTTCCCGTATCCCCGTTGCACACAGGAGAGACGACATGACCCATCCTTCCGGCGCCGCCACCGCGCCCGGCCATGCCCCGGCGGGCGCGCTCAACCCGCTGGCCAACGAAGACCTGCTGCCCACCACCGCCGCCCAGCGGCATTGGGGCTGGAAGGACTATGCGGCGCTGTGGGTCGGCATGGTCGTCTGCGTGCCCACGTACACCATGGCCAGTTCCATGCTGGACCAGGGCTTTTCCTGGCAGATGGCGGTGTGGCTCGTGTTCCTGGCCAACTGCATCGTGCTCGTGCCCATGCTGCTCATCGGGCGGGTGGGGCCGAAATACGGCGTGCCGTTTCCGGTGCTGGCTCGGGCATCGTTCGGCGTCAAAGGGGCCAACCTGCCGGCGGTATTGCGTGGGCTGGTGGCCTGCGGCTGGTTCTCCATCAATTGCTATTTCGGGGCGCTGGCGCTGCACGGGTTCCTCAACATCCTCGGCTTGCAGCTCGTGGGGCCGGCCGACGGGCAGACCATCAGCACCTCGCAGCTCGTGTGCTTCCTGGCGTTCTGGGCTGTGCACATCTGGTTCATCTGGAAGGGCCCCGAGTCGATCCGCAAGCTGGAAGTGATCGCCGCGCCACTGATGATCGCCGCCTCGGTGCTGCTGGTCGTGGTGCTGCTGATGCGCGTGCCGCCCGCGCAGCTTTTCAACCTGCCGGCCAAGGTGGTCGAGGGCGGCCCCAAGACCTGGGCGGCGCTCACGGGGCTGGTGGGCTTCTGGGCAACGCTGGCGCTCAACATTCCCGATTTCACCCGCTTCGCCCGCTCGCAGAAGGACCAGTTGCTGGGCCAGGCCATCGGCCTGCCGATTCCGATGGCGCTGTTTTCGATGGTGGGGGTGATCGGGTTCTCCGCCTCGGCCATCCTCTACGGCAAGGCGCAGCTCTTTCCCGACGGGTTGCTCACGCAGATGGGCAGCGTGGCCTCGGGGCTGGGTTTGCTGGTCATCCTGCTGGCCAACCTGACCACCAACGTGGCCGCCAACCTGGTGTCGCCGTCGTATGACTTCAGCCAGATCGCGCCCTCGAAGGTGAGCTTTCGCATGGGCGGGCTCATCGCCGCGCTGATCGGGCTCTTGTTCATGCCCTGGAAACTGCTGGCCACCTCGGGCGGCTACCTGTTCACCTGGCTGGGCGGCTACGGCACGCTGCTGGGCGCCATCGCCGGCATTCTGCTCGTGGACTACTACCTGGTGCGCAAGACCGTGCTGAAGGTGGACGACCTCTATCGCCGAGGCGGCGAATACGAATACACCAACGGCTGGAACCTGCACGCGCTCGTCGCGTTCCTGCTCGGCGTATTGCCTTGCCTGCCCGGGTATCTGGCCGTGTCGGGCGTGCTGGACAAGGCCACCATGCCCGGCGTCTGGCTGGCGCTGTTCGATTCGGGCTGGTTCTTCAGCCTGGCCGTGGCGGGCACGTATTACTTTCTGACGGCCAAGCGGCGCTGACCCGCCGCGCCCGGCCCACCTTCAAGGAGATTCCATGAGCCAAGCCCTCTTCATCCGTGGCGGCACGGTCGTCAACGCCGACCGCGAGCAACGCGCCGATGTGCTGTGCGTGGATGGCCGCATCGCCGCCGTGGGCGACGACCTGGCCGCGCAGGTGCCGGCCGGCGCGCAGGTGCTCGATGCCGGCGGGCAGTACGTGCTGCCCGGCGGAATCGACCCGCACACGCATATGCAGCTGCCGTTCATGGGCACCGTCACCATGGACGACTTCTTCACCGGCACCGCCGCCGGGCTGGCAGGCGGCACCACCAGCATCATCGACTTCGTCATTCCCGACCCGCAGGAGCCGATGATGGACGCCTACCGCAAGTGGCGCGGCTGGGCCGAGAAGTCGGCATCCGACTACGGCTTCCATGTCGCCGTCACCTGGTGGAGCGAGCAGGTGCGCGCCGACATGGGCACGCTGGTGCAGGAGGAGGGCATCAACAGCTTCAAGCACTTCATGGCCTACAAGAACGCCATCATGTGCGACGACGAAACCCTGGTGAACAGCTTCAAGCGCGCGCTGGAGCTGGGTGCCATGCCCACCGTGCATGCCGAGAACGGCGAACTGGTGTACCTGCTGCAGCAGGAAGTGGCCAAGATGGGCATCACCGGCCCCGAAGGCCATCCGCTCGCCCGCCCGCCCATGGTGGAGGCCGAGGCCGCCAACCGCGCCATCGCCATCGCCGACGTGCTGGGCGTGCCCATCTACGTCGTCCACGTGAGCTGCATGGAGGCGGCCGATGCCATCGCCCGGGCCCGCCTGCGGGGCCAGCGCGTGTACGGCGAGGTGCTGGCCGGGCACCTGCTGCTGGACGACAGCGTGTACCGCGACCCCGACTTCGCCACCGCTGCCGCCCATGTGATGAGCCCGCCGTTCCGCCCCCGTTCGGGCGGCCACCAGGAGGCGCTCTGGCGTGGCCTGCAGTCGGGCCAATTGCACACCACCGCGACCGACCACTGCACCTTCTGCGCCGAGCAAAAGGCCATGGGCCGCGACAACTTCGCCAAGATCCCCAACGGCACGGGCGGCGTGGAAGAGCGCATGGCCGCCATCTGGGACGGCGGCGTCAACACCGGCCGGCTCACGCCCTCGGAGTTCGTCGCCATTACCTCCGCCAACGCGGCCAAGCTGTTCAACCTGTACCCGCGCAAAGGCTTCGTCGGCGCCGGGGCCGATGCCGACCTGGTGCTGTGGGACCCCGAAGGCACCAAGACGTTTTCAGCCAAGACGCAGCACAGCAAGGGCGACTTCAACATTTTCGAAGGTCGCACCGTGCGCGGCATTCCGAGCCACACCGTCAGCCAGGGCCGCGTGGTGTACGCCCATGGCGACTTGCGGGCCGAGCCCGGCGCGGGCCGCTATGTGCCCCGGCCGGCGTTCGGCGCCAACTTCCAGGCCGTGCAGCGGCGCGCGCACGACCTGGCCCCCACGGCGGTTGCCCGTTGATTCCCCTTTTGCAGGAGCCCACCATGGACACGAAAGCCAAGACTGACATCCGCCAGCTGCGCATCAACGGCGAGCGCCTCTGGGATTCGCTCATGGAGCTGGCGCAGATCGGCGCCACCCCGAAAGGCGGAGTCTGCCGCCTCACCCTGACCGACCTGGACAAGCAGGGCCGCGACCTCGTCACCCGCTGGGCACGCGAGGCCGGCATGACCGTCACCATCGACCAGATCGGCAACGGCTTCATGCGCCGCGCCGGGCGCGACAACAGCCTGCCGCCCATCATGACCGGCAGCCACATCGACACCCAGCCCACGGGCGGCAAGTTCGACGGCAACTATGGCGTGCTGGCCGGCATCGAAGTGGTGCGCACCCTGAACGACCACGGCATCGAGACCGAAGCGCCGATCGAAGTCGCCTTCTGGACCAATGAAGAGGGCTCGCGGTTCGTGCCCGTGATGATGGGCTCGGGCGTGTTCGCCAAGGCCTTCACGCTGGAGCACGCCTACGCCGCCACCGACACCGAGGGCAAGACCGTCAAGGGCGAACTGGAGCGCATCGGCTACGTGGGCGACCAGGTGCCGGGCGACCACCCCATCGGTGCGTATTTCGAAACCCACATCGAGCAGGGGCCGGTGCTGGAGGACAACGACAAGACCATCGGCGTGGTGACCGGCGTGCTCGGCATCCGCTGGTACGACTGCACGGTGACCGGCATGGAAGCCCACGCCGGCCCCACGCCCATGGCGCTGCGCAAGGACGCGCTGCAGGTCGCCACGCGCCTGATGCAGGAAGTGGTGGCCTGCGCCCACCGGCACCCGCCGCACGGACGCGGCACGGTCGGCATGGTGCAGGTGCACCCCAACAGCCGCAACGTGATTCCGGGCCAGGTCAAGTTCAGCATCGACTTGCGCAACGCCACCGATGCCGATTGCGAAAGCATGGACCGGGACATTCGCGATGTGGCGGCCCGCCTCACCGCCGAAACCGGCCTGCCGATCCAGATCGACCTGGTGTCCAGCTACCCCGCGCAGGTGTTCCACCCCGACTGTGTGGACGCGGTCGGCCGCGCCGCCGCCAGCCTGGGCTACAGCCACATGCCTGCGGTGTCGGGCGCGGGGCATGACGCGGTGTACATGGCACGCCTGGCGCCGGCCGGCATGGTGTTCATTCCGTGCAAGGACGGCATCAGCCACAACGAGATCGAAGACGCGAAGCCCGAGCACATCACCGCCGGCTGCAACGTGCTGCTGCACGCCATGCTGGAACGCGCGGGCACCTGATTCGCAGCGCGTGCCCGGCGCGGGCCGCCTGCGGCGGTGTTACAGCAACCCTCCCACGGTAGGGTTGTGGCGCCGGGCCGGTGCGCATAACGTCCATCGCTTTGCTTGAAGCGATGCCTCCCATGACGACACCGACCCTGCGCGCTGGCCAGCCAGCCCCAGCCCCAGCCTCTGCCCCAGCCTCCGCGTTCTCGCCCGCCCCCATCTCCCGCATTTCCCGCACCTCCCTCGTCGCCGCGACCGTGGCCGCCGCCCTGGCGCTGGCCGGCTGCGAGACCACCAACATGCGCATGGGCAGCCCCGACGCCAAGACCGTGGCCACGGGCAGCGCCGCCGGCGGCGCCACCCAGGGCGCCAGCAGCGAACTGGAACGCTGCGAATCGCCGCTGGGCACCGTCTCGCTCATCGAAAACCAGCAGGCCGGCTGGTACACCATCCTGCGCAACGAGTACCGCCTGCCGCCCACCGCCAACCTGCTGCGCCTGCTGGTGCAGCAGTCCAACTGCTTCGTCGTGATCGAGCGCGGCGCGGCCGGCATGACGGCCATGGACCGCGAGCGCGCCATCATGCAGTCCGGCGAAATGCGCGGCGGCAGCAACTTCGGCAAGGGCCAGATGGTCGCCTCCGACTACGGCATGTCGCCCGAGATCGTGTTCCACAACGACAACGCCGGCGGTGCCTCCGCATCGCTCGGCGGCTTGGTGGGCGGGCGCGCGGGCGGGCTGCTCGCCGTGCTGGGCGGCAGCCTGAACACCAAGGAGGCGAGCGCGATGCTCACCCTCATCGACCACCGGTCCGGCGTTCAGGTGGCGGCATCCGAAGGCAGCGCCTCCAAGACCGACTTCGGCGCGATGGGCCAACTGTTCGGCGGCTCGGGCGGCGCGCGCCTGGGCGGCTACAGCAACACCGCCGAAGGCAAGGTGATCTCCGCGGCCTTCATGGACGCCTTCAACCAGATGGTGCGGTCGCTTCGCAGCTACAAGGCCCAGTCGGTGAAGGGCCAAGGCCTGGGCGGGGGCGGTCGCCTGGGAGTGGACGGCGGCGCCGCGCCCTCGCAAACCTCGGCACCCCGGGCCCAGCCCGTGTCCGCCACCGGTGGCATGTCGCTGCGCGATGCGCAGGCCAAGCTGAACGCGCTGGGGCACGACACCGGCACGCCGGACGGCGCCATGGGCGCGAAGACGGCCGCGGCCCTGCGCGCCTTCCAGAAAGAGCGCGGCCTGCCTGTGACCGGCCGCCTCGACGCCGCCACCGCAGCGCAGCTCAGCCAGTAAAGGGCCTTTCCGACGCCCTTTCCCCCAGCGGTGGGGGCGTTTGGCGCCAGAGCCGCGTCTGCCGTGCAACGGGGCCGCGGCAGGGGCCAATGCCCGTTGCGCGCACGCATCAAGGCACACGGAAAGCGGGCTTTTAGCCCCGCTCATCCATGACCGTTTCCCTTATCGTTGTTTCTTTTTGTAAACGATTTTGGAGAATTGCCATGAAATTACGCACGCGCATCTTGCTGCTGTGCGGGGCCACCCTGCTGGGGCTGGTCGTGTTGTCGGCGGTGGCCCTGACCACCTTGCGCCAGTCCATGATGACCGAGCGCACCAATCAGCTTTCCACCCTGGTGGTGCTGGCCCACGCGGCCGCGCAGAAGGCCTATGACCTGGAAAAAGCCGGCCAGCTGTCCCATGAAGACGCCTTGAAAGAGGCCAAGCGCGCCATCGGCAGCTTTCACAAGGGTGACCAGTATTTCTTCGTGCGCGGCTTCAGCGACGACGTGAACTACGTGCACCCCAACCCCAAGCGCGTCGGCATCGTCGATGCCAAGGTGGGCAAGGAGGCCGGCGTACGCTACCGCGCCGCGCTGCAGGGCAAGACCATCGGCACGGTGATCGCCAACGGCACCCGGCCCGGCGCCAAGGAAGAGGTCGAAAAGCTCTACGCCATCATCCATTTCGAGCCCTGGGACTGGATCATCGGGTTCGGCGACTACATCGACGACATCGACCAGGCCTTCTGGCGCAACACGGCCATCCTGCTGTCCATCGGCGCGGTGCTGATGCTCGTGCTGGTGGCGCTGGCGTGGGACATGCTGCGCACGCTGGTGCGGCAGTTGGGCGGCGAGCCGCAGTACGCGGCCGAAGTGGTGCGGCAGATCGCCGACGGCAACCTGGCCGTGGACGTGCATACCCGGCCCGGCGACTCCACCAGCATCCTGCATGCCATCCGCGTCATGCGCGACAACCTGGCGCGGCTGGTGCAGCAGGTGCGCGACAGCACCGGTTCGATCACCACCGCGTCGGCCGAGATCGCCTCGGGCAACGGCGACCTTTCGTCACGCACCGAGTCGCAGGCCAGCGCCCTGCAGCAGACCGCCGCTTCGATGGAAGAGCTGACCTCCACCGTGCAGCAGAACGCCGACAACGCACGCCGCGCCAACGAGCTGGCCGTGTCCGCCTCGGGCGTGGCCGTGCGCGGCGGCGCGGTGGTCGATCAGGTGGTGGACACCATGGGCTCCATCGATGCCTCGTCGCGCAAGATCGTGGACATCATCGGCGTGATCGACGGCATCGCCTTCCAGACCAACATCCTGGCGCTCAATGCCGCCGTGGAAGCCGCCCGCGCGGGCGAGCAGGGCCGGGGCTTCGCCGTGGTCGCTTCCGAGGTGCGCAGCCTGGCGCAGCGCAGCGCCGCCGCCGCGAAAGAGATCAAGGGGCTGATCGACGACTCGGTCGCCAAGGTCGGCGTGGGCACGCAACTGGTCAAGGAAGCCGGCGCCACCATGCGCGAGATCGTGGAGGGCGTGCAGCGCGTCACCTCCATGGTGGGCGAGATCAGCGCGGCCAGCGCCGAGCAAAGCGCGGGCATCGCCCAGGTGAACCAGGCCGTCTCCCAGATGGACCAGGGCACGCAGCAGAACGCCGCGCTGGTCGAAGAGGCCCTGGCGGCGGCGCAATCGCTCAGCCACCAGGCCCAGGCGCTGGCACATACCGTGGACCAGTTCCGCGTGGCGCAGGACGACAGCGCAGGCGCTGCCCTGCTGGCGCCGGCCGCCCCGGCACCGCGCGCGCTGCGCTGACCGGCCGCGCGCCCAGTGGCGGCGCTTCACGCGCCGCCCGCGGGGCTCAGGCCACGGCGTCGGCGCCGCGGTCGCCGGTCAGATTCAGGAAGTGGTCCAGCATGTGGAAGTGGTCTTCGAAGAAGGCCTCTTCCATCGCGGCCAGCTCGGCGATGGGCGTCCATTGCACCTGCATGGCGTCGTCGTCGGCCTGCACGGCGGGGAAGGGCGCATCGCCCAGATCGAAGTAGTGCGCGTGCGTGATGGTGCGCCCGCGCTGGCTGCGGTCGGGGTGGTCGAACACGGCGGTGGCGCGCAGCGCGCGGCGCAGGGTGGCGGCGGGCACGTCGCAATGCGTTTCTTCCGCCAGCTCGCGCAGGCATGACTGCCACAGCGTTTCGCGTTGCTCGATGAAGCCGCCGGGCATGGCCAACTGGCCTTTGCCCGGGGCATGCGCGCGGCGGATGATGAGCACGTGGTCCTGGCAGCGCAGCACCGCGTCCACGGTGACGAACACCGGCGCGTAGGGCGCCTGCGCCCACGACTCGCGGTAGCTGCGCAGCACGCGCCACTCTTCCTGCAAGGCGGCGTAGTGCGGCTGCTGCGCGAACACGTCCAGAAATTCGAGCGTGCTGGCCGGCACCTGGTCGGCCAGCGGGCCCAGCGCCGTCAGCACGCCCTGCGGCGACGCGCCAAAGTACGCGTCGCGGATGGCGGTGGCGTCGATGGTGCCGTGGCGCTCCATCGGGATGAGCGACCAGCCCGGGAACGCATCCAGGTAGCTGCTGGTCGCGTCCTTGAAGTGACCCACCAGGCCGATGCGCGCATCGGGCAGCACGTGGTTGGACACGGCACGCAGCACGGCCGCCACCCACAGGGCTTCGTTGTAGTAGTCGCGCACGGGCAGCACGGTCAGCCGGGCGCGGTCGGCCTGGGGCAGGGCGTTGCGCAGCATGGATTCACGTTCGGCCCAGGTGAACGGGTTCTTGGGCGAGCGTGCCTGCCAGGCCGAGCCCATGACCACGATCACGGTCTTGGCGCTGTCCAGCGCGCGCTGCAAAAGGGCCAGGTGGCCGTTGTGGACGGGCTCGAAGCGGCCGATGTAGATGGCGGTGTCGTACATGTGTGTTCCGGTTGGGCTCCCCGTGCCGTGAGCGGCGCCGTCGGGGCTGCTGCGAATGTAGCCGGCATGGCCGGGGCGGGCGGCCTGTGCGGCCAGAAACCCCGCCGCAGCCTGCTGGAAGCGTGTCAAAGCGTTTGCTATAAAAATAATAGCTATGCACCCTAGTGTTTATTGCGCTGGATGCCTTTTTGATGCATGGCCCCTGGGCCCCTGCAACGTCTGCCCACCGGCTCACACGTACCGCGCGGCGATGGGCATCTGCCGCCCCGTGCCGAACGCCTTGGCGCGCACGCGCACGATCGGCGGGGCCTGGCGCCGCTTGTACTCGCTGCGCGCCACCATCATGCGCACCCGGTGGGCGAGCGCCCGGCCTTCTTCGCTGGTGCGCAACTGGGCGGCGAAGGCGTGGGCCGATGCGTACTCGGCGCGCGACAGGCCCTCGCCCTCGATGAGCAGCTTCAGGATCTCGTCCAGCACCGGGTAGGGCGGCAGGCTGTCTTCGTCCTTCTGGCCGGGGGCGAGCTCGGCCGAAGGCGGCTTGTCGATGATGGCCTGCGGAATCAGCTCGCGGCCCGCGTTCTCGTTCACGTGGCGCGACAGCTCGAAAATCTCGGTCTTGTACAGGTCGCCCAGCAGCCCCAGGCCGCCGTTGGTGTCGCCATACAGCGTGCAGTAGCCCACCGAGATCTCCGACTTGTTGCCGGTGGTGAGCAGCAGGTGCCCGAAGGCGTTCGAATACTCCATCAGCGTCGTGCCGCGGATGCGCGCCTGCACGTTCTCCAGCGGCAGCCCGCGCAGCGGTTGGCCGAAGCTGGCCTCGAACTGCTTCGAAAAAACCGCTACCAGTTCGGCGATGGGGTGCGTGTGCAGCACCACGCCCAGGTTGCGGCACAGCTGCACCGAATCGTCCACCGATCCGCTCGACGAGAAGTGCGACGGCATGGTGATGCCCACCACGTTCTCTGGCCCGAGCGCTTCGGCCGCCAGCGCGAGCGTGAGCGCGCTGTCGATGCCGCCCGAACTGCCCACCACCACCTGGGTGAAGCCGCAGCGGCGCGCATAGTCGCGCAGGCCCAGCACGATCTGCTGGCGATAGAACGCCATGGTGGGCAGCCCTTCGCGCGGCACGGGCGGCAGGTCGGAGCCGTCCAGCCGGGCGAAGTGCCCGCTGTCCAGCAACTGCACGGTGGACACGTCTTCCTCGAAGCGGCGGGCCTCGAACACCACGCCATCCTCCGGCTCCACCGCGAAGGATGCGCCGTCATACACCACCTGGTCGTGCCCGCCGACCTGGTTCACGTACACGATCGGCAGGCCATGGCGGCGCGCCGCATCGCCGAACACCTCGTGGCGCAGTTCGCGCTTGCCGATGTGGCTGGGGCTCGCGTTGATGCTCACCACCAGGTCCGGCGCGGCATCGGCCATGCGCTGGAAGGGGTTGGTCAGGTAGTCGGCGCCGGCGTCGTTCCAGCCGTCCTCGCACACCAGGAAGCCGACCTGCGACGTGCCGATGCGCAGCACCTTCGCCACGTCGGGCCCGGGCTCGAAATGGCGGCGCTCGTCGAAGATGTTGTAGGTGGGCAGCAGTTGCTTGGCGTATGACAGCCGCACCTCGCCGGCCCGCAGCACGCGCAGCGCGTTGTGCAGCCGCTTGCCCGGCCCCGGCGTGCGCACCGGCATGCCCACCACCCAGTGCAGCGCGGGCATGCCGGCCGATGCCTGGCACAGCCGCGCCAGGCCCGCGTCCAGCCGTTCGAGAAAGGCCGGCTCGTCCAGCATGTCGCCGGGGTAGTAGCCGCACAGCGAAAGTTCGGAAAACACCACCAGGTCGGACTGCGCGGCCGCGGCCTGCTGCGCAGCGCCGATCATTCGTTCGACGTTGCCTTCGATGTCGCCCACGGTGAGATTGAGCTGGGCCAGGGTGATGCGGAGCATGGTTGGTTTCCTTCGTGTTCTTGCGTCGGTCGCTTCGGTTCAGGGTGCCGGGTGGCGGGTCACTCGGGGCGCACGTTGAACACCTGCCGCAGGTAGGCCAGGTAGGTTTCATCGTCGCACAGCGTCTTGCCCGGGCTGTCGGAGAGCTTGGCCACCGGCTGGCCGTTGGCGCGGGTGATTTTCATCACGATGTTGAGCGGCGCCACGCCCATGTCGTTGGTGAGCTGCGTGCCGATGCCGAAGCCCAGTTGCACGCGGTCGCTGAAATGCCGGTGCAGCGACAGCGCCTTGTCCACGTTCAGCCCGTCGGAGAACACGAGCCGCTTGGTGTGCGCGTCGATGCGCAGGCGGGCATAGTGCGCCAGCGCCTTCTCGCCCCAGACCACCGGGTCGCCCGAGTCGTGGCGCAGGCCGTCGAAGAGCTTGGCGAAGTACAGGTCGAAGTCGGCCAGGAAGGCATCCATGCCCACGGTGTCGGTCAGCGCGATCCCGAGGTCGCCCCGGTACTCCTGCACCCAGTCCTCCAGCGCCGCCTTCTGGAAGTCGCGCAGCCGCACGCCCAGCGCCTGGTAGGTCTGCAGGTACTCGTGCGCCATGGTGCCGATGGGAACCAGGTTCAGGTCGCGCGCCAGCATCACGTTGGAGGTGCCCTTGAACCACTGCGGCGCCTGCTGCGCGAACGCCTGCACCACCTCGCGCTGCCACGCGCCGCTGTAGCGCCGGCGCAGGCCGAAGTCGAACATCTCGAACGGGTGCGCCCGCTCGGGCTCGCCGGCCAGCGCCTGCACGTGCGCGATCTTTTCCGCCAGCCGGCGGCGCCCTTCGGCCAGCGCCGCCGCGGGGTCGAAACGGCGGAAATACAGCTCGTTCACGATCGCCAGCACAAAGATCTCGAAGCCCATCACATGCACCTGCGGGCCGCGCGCCACGATGTGCAGGTCGTCGCCATCGGCCCGCGCGTAGATGAACGCGCGCTGGAACTGGAACAGCCGCAGAAAGTCCACGAAATCGCTCTTGATGAAGCGCAGCCCTGCCAGATAGTCCAGTTCGCCGGCCGAGAACCGCAGCGCGCACAACTGGTCGAGCGCGGTGTTCACCTCGCCCAGCAACTCGGCGAGCGGGTAGGCCGGGCGGTTGCGGCACACGTAGCGGTACTCCGCCTGCGTCTGCGGATGGCTGTGCAGCAGCGCCTGCCACATCGTGAACTTGTAGAGGTCGGTATCGAGCAGGCTGGTGATGACGGGTTGCATGGCGTTTGCTATTGTTTTAGGAGTGGTGACCGGGATGGAATATGCGCTAGAGGCTGATTTCATCACTGCGGGCCAATTGCGCCCCCTGGACGCGCATGGCTTGGAGAAAGTCCTGCTGCTGTGTCTCGAAGCCGGCCACCGGGCTCATGCAGTCGGTCAGCAGCACGATGCGCCCGGCGTGCCAGCCCGGTTGCAGGCGGGGCAGGTGCTGCACGATGTGCTCGGTGGTGGCGCGCACGCAGTGGCTGCCGGCCTCGCCCGCGATGACGAGGCGGTCCGCCGTGCCCAGCGCATGCAGCAGCCGGGTGTTGAGGGCCGTGGCCGGGTCGTCGGCGTCGGGCACCTCGGCCTCGATGGCGCTGTAGTGCTCGGTCCACGGGTTGGTGCCCTTGAACACGTTGTGCACCGCGCGCTGGTGCTGCGCCTGCCATGCGCCGCAAGCGGCCAGCACATCGGCATGCACGCCATGGCCCCAACTGCCGATCTCGCAGTGCACGGGCCACACCATCAGCGTGTAGCGGCCCTGCGACTCCAGCGCATCCAGATAGGCGAGCACGCGGGCCACTGCGCCGGCGTCGCGCGGCACGAAGGCGCCGGCACGCACCTGCGCCGCCGTGATGGGCGTGAACGGGGCGAACTCGCCGCCGTCTCCCTGGCGCCAGAACGTGGGATGGGCCACGTCGTAGCGCTGGTGCGAATCGAGCGTGACGGTGATGCCGTCCAGTTGGCCGCCCGCCTGGCGGATGAAGGCCGCCAGCCGCTGCAGGTCGGCATGGGCGCCCGCCACGGGAAGCGTCGGCGCCATCGGTTGGCCGTTGATCGGATGCTCCGGCTGCCACGTCGTGGGCAGGTCGCAAAAATCGTTCTGCGGGTCGATCAGCAGCAGCTGGGTCGTCGAAGGGCGGGTCATGGTGGCAAGGTCCTTGATGCGATGAACGGAGTCTAAGCCTCTTAGTTTGATTTTGCAACTAAGTGGGTGTGACCACGTGTTTGTAGATTTCGATCGACCGAAATAGGCTGAGGAGCACTGCTATCCGCATCGAGGTGATAGGCTTGTTCGTCCATTCCTGCACATAACTGCGACCCCGATGTCCGCCAACGCCCCGCCCGCCATCATCTGCACTGTCGATACCGTGCTGCTCACGCTGCAGGGCGGCGCGCTCCACGTGCTGCTCGTGCGCCGCGACAAGGCGCCATACGCCGGAGCCTGGGCCCTGCCGGGCGGCTACATCCATGCGCAGGACGATGCCGACACCCAGGCCAGCGCCGCGCGCGTGCTGCGCGACAAGGCCGGGCTGCAGAGCCCCTATCTGGAACAGCTCGCCACGTTCTCGGGCCTGGCGCGCGACCCGCGGGGCTGGTCGCTGGCCGTGGCCTATTGCGCGCTGGTGCCCTTGGAGGCGCTGGGTGGGTTGCCGCCGCGGCAGGGCGTGAAGCTCGTGCCGGTGGATGCCTTGCCATCCCTGCCGTTCGATCACCGCGCGATGGTGGACGCCGCCCTGGCGCGCGTGCGCAGCAAAAGCCTTTATTCCTCGCTGCCCGTGCACCTGTGCGGCGAGTCGTTCACTCTGCCGCAGCTCCAGACCGTGTACGAGGCGGTGCTCGGCGAGGCGATCAACAAGGTGAGCTTTCGCCGCAAGATGGAAGAGCTGGGCATGCTGGAGCCTGTGCCCGGTGGCATGGTGCAGGGCGGTGCGCACCGCCCCGCGCAGCTGTACCGCCTGCGGCCGGCGTTTCGCCGCACGCTCGCGCTGTCGGCCCGCGGGCTCTGACGTGAAAAAGCCCCTTGCGGGGCGTTTTGAGAGCAATCGGCGTGTCAGGCCGGAACGGCCTTGGTCTCTTCGTAGGTCTGCAGGTACTGCTTGGCCAGTTCGGTCTTCTGCTTTTCCGTGAGCAGCTTGCCGGCCATCTGGAAGAAGCGGTGCTCCTCTTCCTCCAGGTGGTGGTGCACCTTCTCGCCCAGCTTCTTGGCAATCGCCAGCCAGGCGGAACTGCTCGGGTCGGCCGCTTCCAGGTCCTCGACCAGTTCGTCGAGGGCGTGGTGCTCCGCGATGGCGTGGCGCGACAGGTCGATGCCCGCGTCGTGCTCCATCAGCGGCCGGTAGAAGTGGCGGTCTTCCGCCAGCTCATGGGCCGCCAGCTCGCGCTTGAGCTCGATGAAGCATTCGTGCCGCTCGGGCGTGTCGCCGCTGGTGGCCTCCACCTTGCGGACCATCTCGCGCTGCCGCTCGTGGCTCTCGCGCAGGGCTTCGAAAATGTTCATGCGCCGTGCCGCCTTACTTCAAGGCCTTGCGCGCAGCGCCGATGCCCAGCACGGCCAGCACGACGAACACCACGGCGATGACCAAGAAGATGAAGAACAGGATCTTCGCGATACCGGCCGCGCCTGCCGCGACTCCGGTGAACCCCAGCGCGCCGGCGATGAGGGAAATGATGGCGAAGATGATGGCGTACTTCAGCATGGTGAGAGCTCCGTTGAATGGGGGTGTGGAGCGATCATTCCAGCGCGGCAGGGCTGCCAGCGTCAGTGGAGCGGGGCTGCGGCTGTAGGAAAGGCGCGCAGGTACACGCGGCGCCGGGCGGGAAAGAATTTCTTCTGTCCATCGGGCCTACCCGGACTTGACGGGTCAAGTCATGGCCGCGATAGCCGCAATCGCCGTACTGGCGATGGCTGACCTAAAAACACATGGAGGCGGTTTTGGCTCAGGCGCTCGTGCCTGGTGCCGACTGGCTGGCTCTTTTATTGGCGGTTCGGGCTTCGACCAGCAGATGCAGTACCTTGGGATGGCCCTTCGATTTCGCCAACCGCTCGGCTCGCCCCAGGCTGCCGTGCGCTCCTGCGTCCAGCAGCAGTTTCACCACCTCCGCATGTCCGTTGGCCGCTGCCTGGGTCAAGGCCGTCTCGGAGGAATCGCCTGACCATTTTTCGAGGTTGCCTGCTATCCCTTGGCGCAACAGCAGTGCGATCACTTCGGCGTGGCCGTTCGATGCTGCCAGCATGGTGGCGTTTTCTCCGTAGAACTGGGTGGCTTTCACGTCGCCAGCAGCGTCTTTCTTCAGCAAGGTCTCCATGACCTCGGCATGCCCATTGCGGGCCGCAAGCATGAAGGGCGTCAGGCCGTCTCTATCGGTCGATGTCGAATCCACCTTCGCACCCAAAAGAAGTTCCACAGCGGGTGCGTGGCCATTCTTTGCGGCCGCGAAGAGGGCGGAATACCGGAACTCGGTTGTGCGATCCGCGTGCGCGCCCGCTTTCAGCAGCAGGGACATGATCGCGACGTTGCCGGTTTCCGCCGCCCGCATCAGCGGTGTGGTGCCTTCCGGAGTGTCGCGATCGACGTTCGCCTTGGCATCGATCAGCAGCGTTGCCGCGCGGATATTCTGTTGCCCCACGGTCCGCATGAGTGCGCATTCCCCGCGCCAGTCGCGCTGGTTCAAATGGCTGCGGCTCGCCAGCATGGCGGCCATTTCGTAGTGGCCGTTGTCGAGGGCCTCCATCAGCGGCGTCACGCCGCCGTGCATCAATCCCGTGTAGGCATTGGGCTTGGCGCCCGCCTGCAGCAGCAGCCGTGCCGTCCCCATTCGGCCTTGGCGTGCGGCCTCATGCAGCGCTGTCTTGCCTTCGTCGCTCGCCAGGTCCACGCGCGCTCCGGCTGTGTGCAGCATTTGCACGAGGGTCTCGTTGCCAGCGGCGGCGGCCACCATGAGCGGCGTTCTGCCGGTGCTGGATTTCTGGTCCAGCATGCCGCGGCTTCTGGGGCCCTTGAGGGACGCCTGCACCAGGATGCCCACGGAGGCCACATCGCCTGCCTGCACTGCCAGATACAGGGCTGTCTCTCCCTTCTTGTTGCGGGTATCGATTGAAGCGCTGGCGCCCAGCAGCTTGTCGACCATGGCGGTTTGGCCGTAGCGCGCCGCATGCATCAAGGGTGTGTCGCCCCGCGCATTGACCGCCTGCACTGCCGTTGCGGAGGCGAGCAGGGTTGCGATCGAATCGGCTCCCGCCGCGACGGCATGGTGGAGCAGGGTGTTTTGATTCTGGTCTCTCCATGAGGGTGGCATGGGCAAAACCACCAGCAGGCTTGCCAGCGCCAGATCGCCGGCCATGAGGCTTTGCGCCACGGCATGCGGCCGTTCCTGCTCGGGAAGTTTGTCGACTTCCTCCGCCGCCTGGTTCAGCAGAAAGAATTCCGCTTCCGCGGAGGCTTCCCGGTAGCGCTTCAATGCTGGATGCATCAGTGCGGCTTGCCAGTTGGTGTGCGCCGCCGAGGTGCCATTGCGGACCATGTTCCAGACCTTGGCGGGATCGAGGCCGCGCAGTTCCTCTGGATCCTTGGTCGCGGTGAGGGCGCTCATGAGCAGCGCGGACGGCCACTCCACGGCCGGAGAAAGGTCGGACAGGCGCAGGCCGCGGTAGCCGACGCCGCCGGCCTTGTCCGTCTCCTTGACGTAAAAATCTCCGTCGGCGATGCGCTTGATCCTGCGGTCGGCCTCGGCCGTCAATGCGGTATCGACGACCTCGAACTTCTCTTTATCCAGCAGCCCCTGTTCCTTCATGTTCTTCGCGATGACGCGCATGAGCAATACGGGCTGCTCGAGGACGGAATAGGGTGCGTCTTCATCGCCGGTGGGCTCGTGCTCCGAGATGACGACCCAGGCAGGAATCGAGCCGAATCGCCCTTGCAATCCGGCTGCCATGGAGTCGCTGTACTCCTTGTGCAATTGGGCCGCTGTTTCCAGCGTCAGCGGCCGGCCCAGGTGTTGCCTGAAACGCTCCTTCACCTCGCTCAGGCATTCGTCGGCCAACTGTCGAACCAACTCGACCGGGTTTACGCGGGCCTGCACGAACGCCGCGGCTTCCTGAGCATGGGCGCTGACGGTGCGCACATCGACGAAGCTGTCGCTGCGTTCCGTGACGCCGAACTGCTCCGCCAGAAAATTGCGGTAACCGTTCACATAATGGATTTCGTTGCCTGCGTAGTTTTCCAATCCCTTGTGTTTGGACTGACTGAAATCACGCAGCGCCTGGTTCAGCATGTCTTCCCAGACCCTTTTGGCGTGGGTGTGCAAGCCTTTGGCCAGGTTCAGGTCCTGGGCGGCCATGATCAGGTTGGTGGTGGTGCCTTCGGAGCAGACCAGCAATCCCGACGCCAGGTTCTCGATGATTTCCATGCGTGTCGAAAGCGGGATCGTGTGGTCCGCCACCGCCGTGCACAGCGTGTCCAGCGAGGCCTTGCCTTCGCCGTAGAGGCGCGATATCTGCGTGGAATAGTGTCCTGCCATGCCACCTTCCACCCGGCTTTTGAAGGTGTCCAGCGCCTCGATGGACTGCTGGGATTTGGAGGACGGATGTTGTTCGAGAAAGGTTTTCAGTTTGCCGATGCCTGCCCGGTACTGCGTCATGAGCTGCTTGCCACGCCCCGATTTTTCGAAAGCCGGAATCGAAGTCCCGTCAAGGCTCGGCTCGTAACGCACGGCTGCTTGCGGCGCGTAAGGCTCCGCAGCCGCGGTCGCGCGGGGTGGTTTGTGGAATTGAGGTGCGATCTGCATGGTCGGCTTCCGGGATGCCAAGACCATACGAAGTGACGTGCTTGGATGGTGCGCGCATGCGAAGCAGTTGCAGTGCTGCCGCTGTTGCTTTACCTGTTGCAGGCTCACATCGCTTCGCAACATGAGCCTGCGTGAGGCCGGGAGCCACGGTGTCCGCGTGCGTCCTCACCGCTCCGCGGCAGCGTGCAGTGCGACGGCCTCGTCGGTCTTTTGGCGTTGGCAGGCCCCTGCGGGCCTTCACATCGCTGCGCGATGTGAGCTGTCGCCAAGGCACTGCCGAACCACGCCGATCGCGTGGCGGGCTTACAGCCCTGCGGCAGCCCGCAGTGTTGCTGCCTTGTCCGTCTTTTCCCAGGTGAACTCGGGCTCTTCGCGGCCGAAGTGGCCGTAGGCCGCCGTCTTTTCGTAGATGGGGCGCAGCAGGTCGAGCATCTGGATGATGCCCTTGGGCCGCAGGTCGAAATGCTCCTGCACCAGCTTGGCGATCTGGTCGTCCGGGATCACGCCGGTGCCTTCGGTGTACACCGTCACGTTCATCGGGCGGGCCACTCCGATGGCGTAGGCCACCTGGATCTGGCACTGGCGCGCCAGGCCCGCTGCCACGATGTTCTTGGCCACGTAGCGGGCGGCGTAGGCGGCCGAGCGGTCCACCTTCGTCGGGTCTTTGCCGCTGAACGCGCCGCCGCCGTGGGGGCAGGCGCCGCCGTAGGTGTCCACGATGATCTTGCGGCCGGTCAGGCCGCAATCGCCCTGAGGGCCGCCGATGACGAACCGGCCCGTGGGGTTGATGAGGTACTTGGTTTCCTTGAGCCACTCGCTGGGCAGCACGGGCTTGATGATCTCTTCGATGACGGCTTCGGTGAAGCTGGCCTTCATCTTGGTGGAGGTCTCGCTCTGGTCGGGGTGGTGCTGCGTGGAGAGCACCACGGTGTCGATGCTGTGGGGCTTGCCGTCCACGTAGCGCATGGTCACTTGCGACTTGGCGTCGGGGCGCAGGAAGGGCAGGCGGCCGTCCTTGCGCAATTGGGCCTGACGCTCGACGAGGCGGTGGGCGTAATAGATGGGCGCGGGCATCAGCTCGGGCGTCTCGTCGCAGGCGTAGCCGAACATCAGGCCCTGGTCGCCGGCGCCGGTGTTCAGGTGGTCGTCGCTGGCCTGGTCCACGCCCTGGGCGATGTCGTTGCTCTGCTTGTCGTAGGCCACGAGCACGGCACAACCTTTGTAGTCGATGCCGTAGTCGGTGTTGTCGTAGCCGATGCGCTTGATGGTGTCGCGTGCGACCTGGATGTAGTCGACGTGCGCGTTGGTGGTGATCTCGCCCGCCAGCACCACGAGCCCGGTGTTGGTGAGGGTCTCGGCCGCCACGCGGCTGCGGGGGTCCTGCTTGAAGATCGCATCCAGAATCGCGTCGGAAATCTGGTCGGCCACCTTGTCGGGGTGCCCTTCCGAGACGGATTCGGAGGTGAAAAGGAAATCGTTCGCCATTTGAATAAACTCCTGTGTTCCGGCATTTTGGGCGTTGCCCTCAGCCTTGGGAGCTTTGGCGAACGCTTTAGCAGATTTGTTTTACGTCGCCCTGCAAGTTGCTCATTTAACTCAGCGACCGCGCCATTTTAATGCCAACCCTTTTTCGCTTCCTTTCGGGGCTTCCTCTCTGGCTCGCGCACGCCCTCGGCGCGGCGGCGGGCTGGCTGGTGTTTTTCGCCTCGCCCACCTACCGGCGGCGCTTTCGCGAGAACTCTTCGCGCGCCGGTTATTCGTTCAGCCAGGTGCGTGCGGCCGTGGGCCACGCGGGCCGCATGGCGGCCGAGCTGCCGCGCCTTTGGCTGCGCGAGCAGATGCCGTGCCGCATCGAAAACGCCGACGCGGTCGAGCGGGCCTGGGCGGCCGGCAAGGGCCTCGTCTTTCTCACGCCGCACATCGGCTGCTTCGAGCTGTCGGTGCAGGCCGCGGCGCAGCGCTGGAGCGAGGCGCACGGCCCCATCACCATCCTGTACCGCCCCGCGCGCCAGCCCTGGCTGGCCGAGGTGATGTCCACCGCGCGCAACCGCCCCGGCATCCGCGCGGTGCCCACGGCGCTGACGGGCGTGCGCCAGATGATCAAGGCGCTGCGCCGTGGTGAGGCCGTGGGCCTGCTGCCCGACCAGGTGCCGCCCCAGGGGCAGGGCGTCTGGTCGCCGTTTTTCGGCCGCGACGCTTACACCATGACCCTGGCCGCGCGGCTGGCGCAGCAGACCGGCGCGGCCGTGGTGCTGGCGCGCTGCGAGCGCCTGGGCGGGGGGCGCGGCTATGTCTTGCATTTCGAGGAGTTGTCCGTGCCCCTGTCCGAAGACCTCGACGAGGCCGTGCTGCAGATCAACCAGGCCATGGAGCACACCATCCGCCAGAGCCCCGGCCAGTACCTGTGGGGCTACGCCCGCTACAAGCAGCCGCGCGCAGAGCCCCATGCCGCCGCCGGGGGCGCGGCATGAGCGGGCGCCTGAACGTCTGGCTCATGGGCGTGCTGGCGCGGTTGCCGCTGCCGGTGCTGCGCGCGCTGGGATGGTTGATCGGCCAGGTGCTCTACCTGCTGGCCGCGCCGCGCCGCAAGGTGGCGCTGCGCAACCTGGAGCTGTGCTTTCCCGATGCGTCGCCTGCCCAGCGGCGCGCCTGGGCGCGCGAGACCTTCGTGCGCTTTTGCCAGACCTGGCTGGACCGAAGCTGGCTGTGGATGGCGCCGCGCGCCGTCGTTGAAAAGCGCCTCACCATCCACGGCGCGCTGCACGAACTGGAGGGCGATGCGCCGACGATCATCTTCGCGCCGCACTTCCTGGGCATGGACGCGGCGGGCACGGCGCTCACCCTGCAGACCGACCGGGCCTTCACCTCGATCTTCACGCCGCACCCGGACCCGGCCGTGGACGCCTGGCTGTTCGCCGGCCGCCAGCGCTTCGGCAACGTGCGCATGCTCAACCGGGGCGACGGCGTCAAGCCGATCCTGAGCGGGCTGCGCAAGGGCGGGCTGCTGTACCTGCTGCCGGACATGGACTTCGGCCCGAGCGAATCGGTCTTCGTGCCGTTCTACGGCGTGCGGGCGGCGACCATCCCCTCGCTGTCGCGCTTCGCGCGGCTGGGCCGTGCCAAGGTCGTGCCGCTGGTGGGGCGGCTCACGCCGACCGGCTACAGCGCCGAGATGATGCCGGCGTGGGAGAACTTTCCCACCGACGACGCCGAAGCCGACACCGCGCGCATGAACCGCGAACTGCAGCAGTGGATCGACACCATGCCGGGCCAGTATTACTGGGTGCACAAGCGGTTCAAGTCGCGCCCGGACGGCGAGCCTTCGGTGTACAAGAAATAACGCGAAAACCGTCCTCTGCCGCCGTATTCATTGGCAGTATTGCTATTGATTTTGTAGCGATTGGCCAGAGGGCGATCGCAGGCTCTCGGCGATGGCCTGGATCACCGCCTCGGGCTGCTCGTGCACGATCCAGTGCGAAGCGCCGGGCACTTCGGTGCGCACCAGCGTGGGCACCCATTGCTCCAGCCCCTGCAGCAGTCCCGGCAGCAGGGCCGGGTCGCCCAGCCCCCAGACCACGCGCGTGGGCACTTTCACGGTCAACATGGCATCGGCCAGCGAGAGCGCGCCGGCGGCGGCATCGCCTTCGCGCGGCGGGCGCAAGGGGCTGGCGCGGTAGTAGTTGCACGGGCCGGTGAGGCCGCCGCTCCAGGTGGCGCGGTACTGGTCGCGCACCTCGGGCGTGAGCCAGTCGGGCGCGGTGCCGTCGGGCCGGTCGAAGAACCCGAACAGGCGCCGGAAATCGTCCGCCGCCAGCAGGGCTTCGGCGTCCGGGCGGCAGAGAAAGTGCATGTACTGGCTCGCCGCCTGCTGGGCCGGGTTGCTTTGTAGCTCCCGCAGGAAGGTGCCGGGGTGCGGCGAATTGACGATCACCAGCCGCTTCATCAGGTCAGGCCTCTGGTTGGCCAGGTTCCACGCCACCGCACCGCCCCAGTCGTGGGCCACCAGTGCGGCGAGCGGTCCGCCGTCGCCGCATTCCGCCGCGATCAGTGCGGTGATGTCCTGCACCAGGTGCTTGGCTCGGTACGCCTCGGCCTCGGGCGGGTGGCTCGACGGCGCGAAGCCGCGCAGCCAGGGCGCCACGCAGCGGTAGCCGCCATGGGCCGGGTCGGCGAAGTGGTCCAGCAGTGCATCCCAGATGAAGGCGCCTTCAGGAAACCCGTGCAGGAACAGCAGCACCGGACGGCCGCGCTCGCCGCGGGTGCGGCATTGCAGCGTGATGCCATGGGGCAGGGGGTGCGCGATGGTGTCGATCATGGTGCTCTGCTTTTGATAGCTGCCAGCGCATGACCTGTCTGCGCTGGAGCCTATTCTTGCTCTGAATCCTCGTCGGCGTCCGGGGTGTCGTCGGCCGCCGCCTCGGGCGAGGGGCCGGCCACCGGGTGGGACCACTGCCACAGCAGTTGCGCCACTTCGTCCACCCCTTGCTTCTTGAGGGCCGAGAACATCTTGACGTCGCCGCCGCCGGCCTGCAGTCGCGTGATGGACAGCACCTTGGCCTGCTCGGCGTGGGTGAGCTTGTCGGCCTTGGTCAGCAGCACCAGGAACTTGAGGCCCGACTCGACGCGCGGGCGCACGGCCTCCAGCAGCGCTTCGTCCAGCTCGGTCAGGCCCAGGCGCGGGTCGCACAGCAGCACGATGCCGGTCAGGCTCTGGCGCGTGACCAGGTAGCTCAGCATCACCTGCTGCCAGCGGATCTTGTCCGAGCGCGACACGGCGGCGTAGCCGTAGCCCGGCAGGTCGGCCAGCACGGCATCGGTCACGCCCTGCTTGCCCAATGAGAAAAGGTTGATGTGCTGCGTGCGCCCGGGCTTCTTGGAGGCGTAGGCCAGCTGCTTTTGCTGCGTGAGCGTGTTGATGCAGGTGGACTTGCCGGCATTGGAGCGGCCGACGAAGGCGATTTCGGGTACATCGATGGGGGGCAGATGGTGCAACTGCGCGGCCGTCGTCAGGAATCGCGTGGTGTGCAGCCACCCCATGGCGACTTTGGCGTCGGGTGCGGGCGGGAGGGAGCCAGCAACTGGCGCATGTGATGTAGTCGTCATAACGGGGGTTACCAAGGATAGAGGGCCGGGGGGTCGCATTGTAGAATCGCGCGGTTTTGCGCCCATAACACAAGAACCCTCGATATGAAGAAATTGCTTGCTCCCATGCTGATGGCTGCCGTGCTGGCAGTTCCTGCTTTCCCAGCTTTTTCTCAGGGGGCCGCCCCTGCCGCCGGGGCGCAAAAACCCGCCAAGCCGGACCTTGCCAAGGGCGAAGCCACCTACACCGCCGTGTGCGTGGCCTGCCATGCGGCCGATGGCAACTCCGCCATCGCCGCCAATCCGAAGCTGGCCCAGCAGCACCCCGAATACCTCGTCAAGCAGCTGCAGGAGTTCAAATCCGGCAAGCGCAACAACCCGATCATGAAGGGCTTCGCCTCGGCCCTGTCGGATGACGACATGCGCAACATCGCCTGGTGGGTCACCTCCAAGCAGGCCAAGCCCGGCTTCGCCAGGGACAAGGAACTGGTCGCCCTGGGCGAGCGCATCTACCGCGGCGGCATCGCCGACCGCAACATCGCCGCCTGCGCCGGCTGCCACAGCCCCAACGGCGCCGGCATTCCGGTGCAGTACCCGCGCCTGTCGGGCCAGCACGCCGACTACACCGCCGCCCAGCTCACCGCCTTCCGCGACGGCGTGCGCAGCAACAGCCTGCAGATGACGCAGGTGGCCGCCAAGCTCAACGACCGCGAGATCAAGGCCGTCGCCGATTACATCGCTGGCCTGCGTTGATCTGGGTCAATCCGCCGGGTGGGCGGCCCAGCCGCACCCCGGAACCTACCGCCGATAATCACACCCAAGACGGGCGGGCGCATCTGAACGGATGGCCCGCCCTTTTGTCTTTCGCCCATGTCTGAAACCACCCACGGCATCCGCCTCCATACCCGCTCGCAGGCCGTGCGCGCGGGCGTGGAGCTGCTGTCGTCCATGCGCTTTGCGATCTCGCTGCTGACGGTGATCTGCATCGCTTCGGTGATCGGCACGGTGCTCAAGCAGCACGAGCCTTCCTCCAATTACGTGAACCAGTTCGGGCCGTTCTGGGCCGAGCTGTTCATGGCGCTCAAGCTCAACGCCGTGTACAGCGCCTGGTGGTTCCTGCTGATCCTCGCGTTCCTGGTGGCGAGCACCTCGCTGTGCATCGCGCGCAACGGCCCGCGCTACCTGGGCGACCTGCGCAACTACAAGGAAAACATCCGCGAGCAAAGCCTGCAGGCTTTCGGGCTGCGCGCGCAGGGCCCGCTGCCCGGCGAAACCCCCGAGACGGCCGCGCGCCGCATCGGCGAGATGCTGGCCGGTGGCGGCTGGAAGGTGCGGCTGCAGCAGCGCACGACGCCCGCCGGGCCCGGCACCGGCTGGATGGTGGCGGCCAAGGCCGGCGCGGCCAACAAGATCGGCTACATCGCTGCGCACAGCGCCATCGTGCTGGTGTGCGTGGGCGGCCTGCTGGACGGCGACCTGGTCGTGCGCGCCCAGATGTGGCTGGGCGGCAAGACGCCGTACAACGGCGGGGGCCTGATCTCCGAGGTGAAGCCCGAGCACCGACTGTCCGAGCGCAACCCCACCTTCCGCGGCAACCTGCTGGTGGCCGAGGGCACGCAATCGAGCACGGCCATCCTGAACCAGTCCGACGGCGTGCTGCTGCAAGACCTGCCGTTCGCCATCGAGCTCAAGAAGTTCATCGTCGAGCACTACTCCACCGGCATGCCCAAGCTCTTCGCGAGCGAGATCATCATCCACGACAAGGCCACGGGCGAGGCCGTTCCCGCGCGGGTCGAGGTGAACCACCCGGCCAGCTACCGCGGCATCGAGATCTACCAATCGAGCTTCGACGATGGCGGCTCGCGCTTGCAGTTGCGCGCCGTGCCGCTGGCGCCCGGCATCCAGCCGTTCGATGTCGAAGGCACCGTGGGCGGCTCGACGCCATTGGCCGCCAACGCGGCCGGCCAGCCGTACACGCTGGAGTTCACCGCGCTGCGCACCATCAACGTCGAGAATTTCACCGATACCGGTGCCGTCACCTCGGGGGCGGACGTGCGCAAGGTGGACCTGCGCCAGGCCATCGAGTCGCGCCTGGGCGCCGGCAACAAGACCGTGAGCCGCAAGGAGCTGCGCAACATCGGCCCGAGCGTGAGCTACAAGCTGCGCGACGCCGCTGGCCAGGCGCGCGAGTTCCACAACTACATGCTGCCGATGGACGCGGGCGACGGCCAGCCTGTGTTTCTGTTCGGCGTGCGCGAGACGCCCTCCGAGCCCTTCCGCTTCCTGCGCATTCCGGTGGATGACCAGGGCGGCATGCAAGGCTTTTTGCGCATGCGCCTGGCGTTGGCCGATCCTGCATTGCGTGAGCAGGCGGTGCGCCGCTATGTGGCGAAGGCGGTCGATCCATCGCGCCCCGAACTGGGCGAGCAACTGGCGCAATCGACCGTGCGCGCTCTGGCGCTGTTTGCTGGCAGCAGCGGTGGTGCAGCCGCTGGTGGCACTGGCGGCGCAGGTAACCCGGGCGCGCAGGCCCGGGGCGGGCTGCAGGCGATCTCGGATTTCATGGAAGAGAACGTGCCGCCGGCCGAGCGCGAGCGCGCGGGCGAGGTGCTGATCCGCATCCTGAACGGCGCCTTGTTCGAGCTCGCCCAGCTGACCCGCGAGCGCGTGGGCCTCAAGCCGCTGGAGCAAAGCGATGCGACCCAGGCCTTCATGACGCAGGCGGTGCTGTCGCTCAGCGACGCGCAGGCATACCCGGTGCCGGTCGCGTTCGAACTCAAGGATTTCACGCAGGTGCAGGCCAGCGTGTTCCAGGTGGCGCGCGCGCCGGGCAAGAACATCGTCTACCTCGGCTGCGCACTGCTGATCATCGGCGTCTTCTCGATGCTCTACGTGCGCGAGCGGCGCCTGTGGGTGTGGCTCGTGCCGCAAAGCGGTGGCGCCCAGGCCACGATGGCGCTGTCGAGCAACCGCAAGACCATGGACGGCGACCGCGAATTCGCCCGGCTCACCGACAAACTCATCGGGGCGCGCCCCCATGGAGACACCGCATGAACACCGCCGCCACGGACGCCGCCCGAAACAGTGCCGACCGCACCATCACGCTGAACGAGGGCTTTCTCGCGCGGCGCAACGTGTTCGACTGGGTCTTCGCCGCGCTCGTCGCAGCGGGCGGGCTCTACGCGCTGCAGCGCTACGGCGCGTTCATGGACGTGTACGAAAAAGGCATCTTGCTGGGCGCCATTCCCTGCACCGTGTGGCTGGGCTGGTTCTGGCGGCCGCTGCGCGTGTTGATGGTGGTGGTGGCTGCGTTCGCCTTGCTGGCCATCGGCCTTTACCAGCAGGACGGCGCGGGCAGCCTGGCGCGCGCCGACACGGTGTTCGGCCTCAAATACTTCCTGTCCAGCCAGTCGGCCATCCTCTGGATGAGCATGCTGTTCTTCATGAGCACCGCGTTCTACTGGATCGGCATGTTCTCGCGCGGCGAGGGCCGCACGTTGTCGCTGCTGGGTTCGCGCCTGGCGTGGGTGGGCATCGGCATGGCGCTGATCGGCACGCTGGTGCGCTGGTACGAAAGCTACCTGATCGGTGCCGACGTGGGCCACATCCCGGTCAGCAACCTGTACGAAGTGTTCGTGCTGTTTTGCTGGATGACCGCGGCCTTCTACCTGTACTACGAGGCCCAGTACGAGACGCGCGCCCTGGGCGGTTTCGTCATGCTGGTGGTGAGCGCGGCGGTGGGCTTTCTGCTCTGGTACACGGTGGTGCGCGAGGCGCACGAGATCCAGCCGCTGGTACCCGCCCTCAAAAGCTGGTGGATGAAGCTGCACGTGCCCGCCAACTTCATCGGCTACGGCACCTTCGCGCTGTCGGCCATGGTGGCGTTCGCCTACCTGATCAAGCAGCAGGCCGGCGAGACGCGCTGGTACAAGCTCGCGCCGCTGTGGCTGCTGGGCGTGGTGCTGTGTTTCGAGCCCATCGTGTTCCGCCAGGGCGCCACCGAGAACGGCGGCAGCTACTGGATGGTGTACTTCGGCGTCTCGGCGCTCATCGTGGCGGGCATTCTGCTGGGGCGCCGGCGCATCGCGGCCCGGCTGCCGTCGTTCGAGGTGCTGGACGACGTCATGTACAAGGCCATCGCCGTGGGCTTTGCCTTCTTCACCATCGCCACCGTGCTGGGCGCGCTGTGGGCGGCCGAGGCCTGGGGCGGCTACTGGAGCTGGGACCCGAAGGAGACCTGGGCGCTGATCGTGTGGCTCAACTACGCCGCCTGGCTGCACATGCGCCTGATGAAGGGCCTGCGCGGCACCCTCTCGGCTTGGTGGGCCCTGGTGGGCCTGGGCGTGACGACGTTCGCCTTCCTGGGCGTGAACATGTGGCTGTCCGGCCTGCACAGTTACGGCACGTTGTGATGAAAATGTGAATCTTTGCGGGGCCAGCGCGCGTATAACGGGCGTTGCCTCCCGACACACAAGGATTCCCCATGCTGATCAAACGGAACGACGACGGATTCGTCCACGGCACCGGTAGCGAAATCACCCCCCGCGCCATCTACGAAGGCCGGCGCGACCTCATCAAGCTCATGGCCGGCGGCGCTGCCGGCGCGGCGCTGGCCACCTGGGCCGCGCGCGATGCCGGCGCCCAGGCGGCGCGACCGGGCAAGCTGGCGGCCCTGCCCGGCGGAAAATCCCCCGTGGCCGGCGCCAACACGATGGAAAAGGTGACCGACTACAAGGATGCGAGCACCTACAACAATTACTACGAGTTCGGCGTCGACAAGGCCGACCCGGCCCGCAACGCCCACACCCTGAAGACCACGCCGTGGACGGTGGAGGTCGAAGGGCTGGTCAACAAGCCGGGCAAGTTCGGCATCGAAGACCTGATCAAGCTCAGCGCGCAGGAAGAACGCATCTACCGCCTGCGCTGCGTCGAAGGCTGGTCCATGGTGATCCCGTGGGTGGGCTACTCGCTGGCCGAACTGCTCAAGCGCGTGGAGCCGCAGGGCAGCGCCAAGTACGTGGAGTTCGTCACCCTGGCCGACAAGAAGACCATGCCGTTCGTGGGCTCCGCGGTGCTCGACTGGCCTTACACCGAAGGCCTGCGCATGGACGAAGCCATGCACCCGCTCACGCTGCTCACCTTCGGCATGTACGGCGAGGTGCTGCCCAACCAGAACGGCGCGCCCGTGCGGCTGGTCGTGCCATGGAAGTACGGCTTCAAGAGTGCCAAGAGCATCGTCAAGATCCGCCTGACCGACAAGGAGCCGGGCACCGCCTGGAACAAGGCCGCCAAGCAGGAATACGGCTTTTATTCCAACGTGAACCCCAACGTGGACCACCCGCGCTGGAGCCAGGCCACCGAGCGGCGCATCGGCGAAGACGGCCTGTTCGCCAAAAAGCGCAAGACGCTGATGTTCAACGGCTACGAGGCCCAGGTGGCATCGCTCTACGCCGGCATGGACCTGAAGAAGTTCTACTGATTCACCCGCCCGCCACCTGGTCCGTTCTAGCTCTCAACTGCCAAGCCAGCGCCTTCCTGCAAGGGCCGCCGCCATGAAAAAACTGCTGATGCATCCCGCCGCCAAGCCGGTGGTGTTCGCGCTGTGCCTGCTGCCGCTGGCCTGGCTGGTGTTTGGCGCCGCGACCGACCAACTCGGCCCCAACCCGGCCGAGACGCTGATCCGGTCCAGCGGCGACTGGACGCTGCGCGCCCTGTGCCTGGCGCTGGCGGTGACGCCGCTGCGCGTCATGACCGGCACGCCGGCGCTGGCGCGGTTCCGGCGCATGCTGGGGCTGTTCGTGTACTTCTACGCGGTGCTGCACCTCATGGCCTATGCGTGGCTGGACATGGGGTTCGACTGGCCCGAGATCGTGTACGACATCGGCAAGCGCCCGTTCATTCTGGTCGGCACGCTGGCCATCGTGCTGCTCACCCTGCTGGCGGCCACGTCGTTCAACCGCGCCATCCGCTGGCTGGGCGCCAAGCGCTGGCAGGCGCTGCACCGGATCGTCTATGCGGTCGCGGGACTGGCGCTGCTGCATTTCTTCTGGATGCGCGCAGGCAAGAACAATTTCGCCGAGGTGGCGGTGTATGCCGCGATCCTGGGCGCGCTGCTGGGCTGGCGCGTGTGGAAGCGCTTCGCCCGGCGCGTGCCGCCGGCCCGCACGGCATAAGTCACGATGCTATTAATTTAATAGCGATGTCCCCTAGTGGTTATTGCGCTGGAGGCCTTTTTGGCTAAGCACGCCCCTGCACGGCGTGCAGCGCGGGCCGCACCTGCCGCGTGGCCGGGTCGATGAACGCGGTGGGAAACTGGTAGGCGCGGTCGTCGAACAGGTCGATGCCGCACATCAGGTTCTCGATCCAGTCGAAGAAATCGCCGATGGCCTTCGGCCCCATGATCGGCGCGCCGTGCTGTGGCACCAGCATGGCGATGTCCATCTGCCGCACCATGCGCACCCACAGCCGCAGGATCTTGTTGGACACCATGTAGCGGCGGTGAAAGCCTTCCATTCGGGGAATGTGTGGCGCCAGCTCGGTGACCGGCTCGCGCGCCTCGGCGCCCGACGTCATCGACACGCCCAGGTCCCCCGTGAAGAGGATGCGGCTCACCGGGTCGTAGAAGTGGAAGTTGCCCTCGGAATGCATGAAGTGCGCCGGCAGCAGCACCAGTTCGTGCCGCCCCAGCGGCAGGTGGCCGCCGCCGTCCGGCACGCCGATCACCCGGTTTTCCGTCTTGCCCACCTTGGTGAAATGCGGCGCGAAACGCTCCCACACGCGCGAGATCACCAGCGTGGCTTTGGTGCTGGTCATCCAGCGGTCGAGAGAAGCGATGATGTCCGGATCGGCGTGCGAGGCGATCAGGTACGACAGCTTGTGCGGCGGGAAGTGCTTGGACATTCCCATGAACAGCTCGTTGAAGGCGAGGTTGCCGCCCGGGTCGATGATGGCGCCCGTGTCGCCGTCCACGATCAGGAATTGGTTGGCCTGAACGGCCTGCCCGTCCTCTTCGATGAGGTCGGAAAACATCAGGCAGGCGTGGTGCTTGTCTCGGTACAGTTCCAGCGGTTCCAGGGCCATGGCATGGGCATTCTTTGAAAAATGCCAATGTAGGCCGGTCCCCACGACAGGGGCTTGATGCGAATCAAGCCCCGGCCAGTCAGCCGCTCAGTCCACCAGTTTTTCGTGGCGGAAGGTGTCGGCGGCGGATTCCCGCGCGCGGATGAGGTGGGCATGGGTGCCATCCACCAGCACTTCGGCCGGCCGGGCGCGGGTGTTGTAGTTGCTGCCCATCGAACTGCAGTACGCGCCGGCCGACAGCACGGCCAGGTGGTCGCCGGGCTGCACGGTCAGCGTGCGGTCGCGGCCGATCCAGTCGCCGCTCTCGCAGACCGGGCCCACCACGTCATAGACCTCGGCCGCTGCGCCGGCCGCCGCAGCCTGCACGGGCACGATGGCGTGGAACGCCTGGTACATCGCGGGCCGGGGCAGGTCGTTCATGGCGGCATCGACGATGCAGAAGTTCTTTTGCTCGCCGGGCTTCACGTAGAGCACCTCGGTCACGCACACGCCGGCATTGCCGACGAGCGAGCGGCCGGGCTCGATCATGAACTGGCGATCACCGAAGCCCCGTGCATCGAGTCTGGCCAGCAGCTTGGCCCACAGCGCATCGGCGGCCGGGGGCGTGTCGCCGTTGTAGTCGATGCCCAGGCCGCCACCGAAGTCGATGTGGTGGATCGGAATGCCGGCCGCCTCGATGTCCTGGATCAGGTCGATCAGGCGGTCGGTGGCGTCGAGGTAGGGGGTCTCGTCGGTGATCTGCGAGCCGATGTGAAAGTCGATGCCCGCCACCTGCAGGCCCGGCAGCGAAGCCGCATGCTGGTAGGCCGCGACGATGCGCTCGTGCGCCACGCCGAACTTGTTGCCCTTGAGGCCGGTGGAAATGTAGGGGTGCGTCTTCGGGTCCACGTTGGGGTTGACGCGGATGCTGATCGGCGCCTTCTTGCCGCAGGCGACGGCCACCTCGCTCAGCACGTCCAACTCGGACTCGCTCTCCACGTTGAAGCAGCCGATGCCGACATCCAGGGCCTGCCGCATCTCGGCCCGCGTCTTGCCGACGCCCGAAAAAATGATCTTCCTGGGGTCGCCGCCGACCGCCAGCACGCGCTCGAGTTCGCCGCCGGAGACGATGTCGAAGCCGCAGCCCTGGCGCGCGAACAGTTGCAGCACCGCCAGCGAAGAGTTGGCCTTCATGGCATAGCAGATCTGCACCTTGCGGCCAGCGAAGCCGCGCTGGTAGGCCGCCAGGGCGTCCAGCATCGACGCCTTCGAATAGACATACAAGGGCGTGTCGTGCTCCCGCGCCAGATCGGCCAGAGGCTTTTGCTCGACGAACAGCGCGTTGTCGCGGTAGGCAATGTGGGGGTGGCCGGGCAGGGTAGGCAAGGTCATGGAGTCGGGGACGAAGCGGGGCGGGAAGGAGAAGGGGCAGGAGGTGCGGGAACGATGGGCGTCGGCACGGGCGTGTCGCGCATCGGGTCCAGCGTCTGCGGCAGGGTGGCCCGCTGGCTGGCGGCGGGATCGGTGGGAAGGTACAGGGGGCCGCGCTGGCCGCAGCCTGCGAAGGCCGCCGCACTTGCAGCAAGGGCAAGCGTCCTGACTAGAATTTGCGATGCTCTCAACATCCGCCGATTCTAATGACTGACCTCGAATTCCTGGACCACGCGGAAAAGCTCCTGCTCGCTGTCGAGCAAGGCTGCGATCGCATCAACGACACCTCCGACGCCGATCTGGACGCCCAGCGCTCCGGCGGCATGGTGACCATCGCCTTCCAGAACGGCAGCCAGATCGTCATCAACCTGCAAAAGCCGCTGCACGAAATCTGGCTGGCCGCGCAGTCCGGCGGCTACCACTACCGGTTCGACGGCCAGCGCTGGATGGACACCAAGGGTGCTGGAGAATTCTTCGAAGCCCTGAACCGGGCGGCGAGCCAGCAGTCGGGATTGCCGCTGTCCTTCAGCGCCGACGAATAGCTGCCAGCCACCTCTGTCGGCAAACTAAAGCCGTTACAAAAAAGCCCTTGCCGCGGTGACCGCGCAAGGGCTTTTTTTCGGGCGATCCGTCGATGGATCAGTTGCGGAACAGATCCAGGATGCGGTTGCGTTCCTCAGCCGGGGGCGGTGCCTGCGGCGGCGTTCCAGGCACTGCGGCCGTCGCGTCTTCCATGCCGACGCTGGCAACCCCTGCGTTGCGGGCGAATTCTTCGTAGAACCATTCGCCGCCCACGTTCACCACGCCGGGCGGCACGGTCGGCTCCGCCACCGGAACACCCTTGAGTGCGCGCTCCATGAAGCTGATCCAGATCGGAAGGCTCAGGCCCCCGCCAGTTTCGCGGCTGCCCAGGTTGCGCGGCGTGTCGTAGCCGATCCAGGTGACCGCGGCCACGGTGGGCTGAAAACCGGCGAACCAGGCATCGACTGCGTCGTTGGTCGTGCCGGTCTTGCCGTAGAGGTCGGGCCGCTTGAGCGTGGCCTGCGCGCGGGCTGCCGTGCCGGAGCGGGTGACCTCCTGCAGCAGGCTGTCCATCACGAAAGCGTTGCGCGCGTCGATGGCACGCGGGTTGTCGGATGTGGCCGGGGGCTGGAAGTCCGACAGGATGCGGCCCTTGTGGTCCGTCACGCGGCTGATCAGGTAGGGGTTCACGCGGTAGCCGCCGTTGGCGAACACCGAATACGCCGACACCATCTGCATGGGCGTGACCGATCCCGCGCCCAGGGCCATGGTGAGGTAGGGCGGGTGCTTTTCGGCATCGAAGCCGAACTTAGTGACCCATTCCTGGCCATTCTTGGGGCCCACGGCCTGCAGAATCCGGATGGACACCACGTTCTTCGAACGGGCGAGCGCCGTGCGCAGGGTCATCGGGCCGTCGTACTTGCCGTCATAGTTCTTCGGCTCCCAGGGCTGGCCGCCCGTGACGCCGGCGCTGAAGAAGAGCGGCGCGTCGTTCACCACCGTGGCCGGGGTGAAGCCTTTTTCAAGCGCTGCCGAATAGATGAAGGGCTTGAAGCTCGAACCCGGCTGGCGCCACGCCTGCGTCACGTGGTTGAACTTGTTCTTGTCGAAGTCGAAACCGCCCACCAGGGCCTTGATGCCGCCGGTGCGCGGATCGACCGCCACCAGGGCGCCTTCGACCTCGGGCAACTGCGTGATGTCCCAGGTCTTCTTGGGTGTCTGAATGATGCGGATGACGGCGCCACGGCGGATCTTGACGTTCGGCGGTGCCTTGTCGCTCAGACCGGAGAGGGCGGGCTTGAGGCCGTCGCCGGTGATCTCGATCGGCTCTCCGCTGGCACGTGCCGCGACGATCTTCTTGGGCGTGGCCTCCAGTACCACGGCCGACATCACGTCGCCGTTGTCGGGGTGCTGGGCCAGGGTGTCGTCGATCACGTCTTCGGCTTCCTGCGCGTTGGTGGGCAGGGCCACGAACTTTTCCGGGCCGCGGTAGTGCTGGCGGCGCTCGTAATCCATGATGCCCTTGCGTAGCGCGATGTAGGCGGCTTCCTGGTCGCCGGCATTGAGGGTCGTGTAGACGTTCAGGCCCCGCGTGTAGGCCTCGTTGCCGTACTGGGCGAAGATGAGTTGGCGGGCCATTTCGGCCACGTACTCGGCGTGGATGCGGGTGGTATCGGGGCCGGAACGAATCTTCAGGTCTTCCTGCTTGGCCACCGCTGCCTCTTGCGCCGTGATGAAACCGTTCTCCAGCATGCGGTCGATGATGTACAGCTGGCGGATGCGGGCGCGCTTGGGGTTGCTGATGGGGTTGTAGGCAGACGGTGCCTTGGGCAAGCCGGCCAGCATGGCGGCCTCGGCCACGGAAATACTTTGAAGCGGCTTTCCAAAATACGCTTCGGACGCTGCGGCAAAACCATAGGCTCGATTCCCGAGATAAATCTGATTCATGTAGATCTCGAGAATCTGGTTTTTGGAGAGCAGATGCTCCAATTTAAACGTTAGTAATATTTCGTAAATTTTTCGAGTGAATGTTTTTTCGGAAGACAAATAAACATTCCGGGCCACCTGCATCGTGATAGTGGAAGCCCCCTGGCTCTTCACGCGGCCGAGATTGGCCAGGGCCGCGCGCACCACGCCTTTGTAGTCAACGCCTCCATGCTGGAAGAACCGCGCATCCTCGATCGCCAGCACCGCATTGGTCATGACCTTGGGAATGTCCTGGATCGGCGTGAGGTTGCGGCGCTCTTCGCCGAACTCACCCAGCAGGGCGCCTTCGACCGAGTAGACGCGCATCGGCAGCTTGGGGCGGTAGTCCGCCAGATCCGAAATGTCCGGCAGGTTCGGATACGCCACTGCCAGCGCCACCGCAATCGTGAGCGCGACTCCAATCGCGCCTGCCGCTGCCAGCCCCAGCAACCAGACGGCGCTGCGAACGATCCAGCGCCACCATGCCGGCCTTTTGGGCGGGTTCTGGTTAGGGTTCTTGTCGGTAGGTGATGACGGCATAGCGTTCCAGGAGAGAGCAACCGGCCATTATAAAAATATGGATCTCGGCCGTCTGCCTTACCGCCTCAACGGGTGGCGCGCCTATACCACAGGCGCATGAAAATCGGTATCGGCGGGGGCGGCAAATGAGCGTCTGCTTTTGACAACGTCAGTTCCGTAACAGCGCCGTAAAACTCTTTGCTGGCCTACTACCTTACTGATAGCATTCATGTGAAGTGTTAAGTTTTGTTGCGTCAAATCGGCAAGTTACGGGGGCTAATCTTGATCTCTTTGGGGTCTTTGTTCAGTCGCCAGTCCGCGCCACTGCTGGGTATCGACATCAGTTCTTCGAGCGTCAAGCTGGTTGAGTTGGGGCGCGACAAGGCAGGAGGGCTGGTACTGGAGCGATGTGCGATCGAGCAGTTGGAGCGCGGTTGGATCACCGACGGCAACATCGAGAAATTCGATGAAGTCGCGGAGGCCCTGCGCAGGCTCGTCAAAAAGAGCGGAACGCGCACCAGGAACGTGGCGCTCGCGCTGCCGCCATCTGCCGTCATCACCAAGCGCATCACCTTGCCGGGCGGCATGTCCGAGCAAGAGCTCGAAGTGCAGGTCGAATCCGAAGCCAACCAATACATTCCGTTCTCCCTCGACGAAGTGAGCCTGGACTTCTGCGTGGTCGGCCCCAGCAAGAATTCGCCAGGCGATGTGGACGTGCTGATCGCGGCCTCGCGTCGTGAAAAAGTGCAGGACCGTCAAGGTTTGGCCGAAGCGGCCGGCCTCAAGCCGGTCATCGTCGACATCGAATCGCATGCGTCCCGAATGGCCGCTGGCCGTCTCATCGAAGCACTGCCCAATCACGGCAATGACGCTCTGGTGGCGCTGTTCGAGGTCGGCGCTTTGACCACCAGCATGCAAGTCATCCGCAATGACGAAGTGCTGTATGACCGCGACCAGGCGTTTGGTGGCGCTCAACTCACGCAGTTGATCGTGCGACAGTACGGCTTTTCTCTGGAAGAGGCTGAAGGCAAGAAGCGCAGCGGAGATTTGCCGGAAGACTACCAGTCCGCCGTGCTGCGTCCGTTCGTGGAAAGCATGGCGCAGGAAATCGGCCGTGCGCTGCAGTTCTTCTTCACCAGCACGCCGCACAACCGCGTCGATCACATCATGCTGGCTGGCGGCTCGGCTCCGTTGCCCGGATTGACCGAAGCTGTCACCCAGCACTCTGGCTGTGCCTGCACCGCCATCAATCCGTTCGAAGGCATGGAAATCGGAAGTGCCGTGCGTTTGAAGAAGATGGTTCGCGAGGCGCCTTCCTACCTCACGTCATGTGGCTTGGCCATGCGGAGGTTCCTGCAGTGATTCTCATCAACCTGCTGCCTCATCGTGAGGCAGCCAGAAAACGCCGCAAGGAAGCATTTCAGGCAACGATGTTCGCATCGTTCCTGGTCGGCTTGGCCATTGCCGGCGGCATCTATTGGTGGTACCAGATGGTGATCACCGGCCAGCAGGACAAGAACCTGTTCTTGCAAAGCGAAATCAAGGTCCTTGAAGGCCAGATCAAGGAAATCGCCTCGATCGAAGAAGAAATTGCCGCCCTGCGCGCGCGCCAGAAGGCTGTGGAAGATCTTCAGTCCGATCGCAATCTGCCGGTTCACTTGCTGAGCGAGTTGGTTCAGCAGTTGCCAGATGGGGTTTACGTTACCAATCTCAAGCAAGTCGATCAGGTCATCACCATGCAGGGGATGGCGCAGTCGAATGAACGCGTGTCAGAGATGCTTCGCAATCTGGCAGACAACACGCCATGGTTTTCGAAGCCTGAGCTTGTGGAAATCGTGGCTGCGAACATCGCGCTCAATCCCCGGGAGCAGCGCCGTGTTGCTTCATTCAACCTCCGTTTCCGGTTGATGCGCACAAGTGAAGCCCAAAAAGCCATGGGCGCTGCGAGTGCTCCGGCCGCTGCGGCCAAAGCGGCTGGGAAGTGAACATGGCAACGAAAAAATCATCATCCATCGATTTTTCGGGCGTGCAATCCGGTCTGGAGCGGCAGTTTCGCAATCTCGATCCCAAAGATCCTTCTTTGTGGCCCGTGTTACCTCGGGCTCTGCTCTGTATTGCGATTGCCGTCGGTATTGCGACCCTCCTGTGGTTCTTCAAGCTCAATGAGTACGAGGCCGAATTGGAAGCCGAGCAAGCCAAGGAAGTGACCTTGCGCGCTGACTATGAAAAGAAACTGGTCAAGGCGGTGAGCCTCGATGCACTCAAGAAGCAACGAGAGCAGGTCCAGCAGTACGTGATCCAACTGGAAAAGCAATTGCCCAGCAAGGCTGAAATGGCCGCTCTTTTGTCTGATATCAATCAGGCGGGCCTGGGCCGGAGCTTGCAATTCGAATCGTTCAAGCCGGGTCAGATTGTCGTGCGCGATTACTACGCCGAGTTGCCAATCGCTATTCGCGTGACGGGCAAATATCACGACATCGGTGCATTTGCAGCAGATATTGCGAATTTGTCCCGAATCGTGACGTTGAATAATATTTCGATCACCCCTGCAAAAGATGCCGGCAGCCTCACCATGGAGGCGACGGCACGAACGTTCCGCTATTTGGACCCTGAAGAAATTCAGGCGCAGCGCCAAGCCGCCAGTGGAGCGAAGAAATGAGAACTTGGCAAATCGCATGCTTGGCTTTATGCGCTGTGTTGGCAGGCTGTGGCTCTTCCGGCGAAGATGAACTCCGGCAATGGATGACGGAGCTTCGCGCCAATACGAAGCCACGCATTACTCCGTTGACGGAACCTAAGCAATTCCAGCCGCAAAACTACAACGCTGAAGGAGCGACGGATCCCTTCAACTCCGTCAAGTTGACTCAGGCTCTCCGCAGGGATTCCACCCAACTGGCCGCCAATGCCACGTTGATTGCCCCGGAGATGGCGCGTCGGAAGGAACCCCTTGAGGCCTATCCTCTGGACACCATGGCCATGGTGGGCAGCCTCAATAAAACAGGTAATCCGACTGCATTGCTCAAGGTCGACAACCTGTTGTACCAGGTCCGTGTGGGGAATTATCTTGGTCAGAATTATGGAAGGATTACCCAGATCACTGAAACAGCCATTCAGTTGAGGGAAGTCGTTCAGGATGCAACGGGTGACTGGATAGAGCGTCAAACCACGCTTGATCTCCAAGAGGGGAAGAAATGATTCAGAAAAACAGTTTTGGTAAACGCTACCGGGCGTTGTTGTTGGCTGCTGTTGCGTCGCTTGGCAGTACCTGGGCTTGCGCTCAGACCGCCATCGAGGCCGTCCAAGGCGTCATGCAGGGCGGGACCGAATTGGTGCGCATCGATTTGTCGCAGCCACTTTCCTCTCTGCCGACCGGTTTTGCCATTCAGGCCCCGGCCAGGATTGCGCTCGATTTTCCTGCGACGACCAACGCCACTGGCAAGTCGCTGGTGGAGGTCAATCAGGGCAATCTGAAGTCCGTGAACATCGTGCAAGCGGGCGACCGGTCTCGCGTTGTTTTGAACCTCAAGCAACCGACGTCCTATCGCGCTGAAATCCAGGGCAAATCCTTGATGGTGTCGCTGGAGCCTGTGTCCAACACGGCGGCGGCACAACCGACCCCTGTGGCGGTTTTTGCCGAAGACCGCAACAACGATGTGCTGCCTTTGCGTGACCTTGACTTCCGCCGTGGTAGTGATGGCGCTGGTCGCGTTATCGTGGGCTTGGCCAACAATCAAGTCGGAGTAGACCTGCGCCAACAAGGCAAGGGTTTGGTGGTGGAGTTCCTGAAGTCGTCGCTGCCGGAAGGTTTGCGTCGCCGCCTGGATGTGACGGACTTCGGCACGCCGGTGCAGATCGTCACCACGTCGCAGCAAGGCGAGCGCGTTCGGATGACCATCGACCCCATCGGTGAATGGGAGCACAGCGCCTATCAGAGCGACAACCAGTTCGTCGTGGAAATTCGCCAGAAAAAGGTGGACCTGAGCAAGCTGACCCAGGGCCCCGGTTTCAGCGGCGAAAAACTGTCGCTGAATTTCCAGAACATCGAAGTGCGATCCTTGCTGCAAGTGATTGCGGATTTCACGAACTTCAACATCGTCACGTCCGATACGGTGACCGGCGCGCTGACGCTGCGTTTGAAGGATGTGCCGTGGGACCAGGCCTTGCAAATCATCATGGATGCCAAGGGCCTCGGCATGCGCAAGTCCGGCACGGTCCTCTGGATTGCCCCCAAGGATGAAATCGACGCGCGGACCAAAAAGGATTACGAGGCAGCGCTGGCAATCCAGAAGCTTGAGCCACTGCGCACCCAGGCGTTCCAGCTGAACTATGCCAAGGCTGCCGACATGGTGACCCAACTGGCAACGAGCACGAGCAGCGGCGGTAGTAGCGGTGTGTCCACACGCTTTCTGTCCGAGCGGGGCAGTGCCATCTCCGAGCCTCGCACCAACCAGCTGTTCGTGACGGACACGCCGAGCAAGCTGGAAGAAGTCAGGCAACTGCTTTCCACGCTGGATGTGGCAGTGCGGCAGGTGATGATCGAAGCGCGGATTGTAGAAGCGCGAGACACCTTCGGCCGCTCACTCGGTGTCAAGTTGGGTGCATCCGATCTGCGGGCTAGCCGCGGTGGTGATGGCGGTTATGGCATTGGCGGCAGCAACCGTGTTGCCTTTGGTACCAGCTATAGCAATGCGGTGTCGACCAGCGGCGCCAGCTCGACGGCCACCGATCCTGGTGGCACGTTCGTCAACTTGCCCGCTCAACTGTCCACGACGAGTGCCGTGGGTTCTTTCGCCCTGTCCATCTTCAATTCAGCAGCCAATCGGTTCCTGACGCTCGAGTTGTCGGCGATGGAGGCAGACGGCCAAGGCAAGATTGTGTCCAGCCCACGATTGATCACGGCAGATCAGACCAAGGCCTTGATCGAGCAGGGCACGGAGTATCCGTATTCCGTCACAGCCCCCAACGGAGCCACCACCATTGCCTTCAAGAAGGCAGTGCTCAAGCTGGAAGTGACGCCACAGATCACGCCAGAAGGCAACATCATTCTTGACCTGGATGTGAACAAGGACAGCCGTGGCGAGAGCACGACGCAGGGCGTGGCCATCGACACGAAACACATCAAGACGCAGGTGCTGATCGAGAACGGTGGCACTGTGGTGATCGGAGGTATCTTCGAGATGGAAGAGACCAATCAGGAAAATAAAATCCCGGTGCTTGGCGACGTGCCGGTCGTCGGCAACCTGTTCAAGAGCCGAACCAAAGAATCGACAAAGCGCGAAATGCTGGTGTTCATTACGCCCAAAGTCATTTCCGATCGCGGACCAGTTCGTTAACTATAGGTAAATAATGAAGTCATTCATCAAAATCATTGCCCTATCGCTGGCTGCCACCTTGGTTGCTTGTGGCGGTGGCGGGGGGAGCGCTGGGACAACGCCTGGAGGCACCACTCCGGTCAGCACAGCAGCTTCGGTCGAAATATTGACCTCAGCCACGGGTTTGGCATCGGCTGATAAGACTGGTCTGACGTTGACTGCCGTGGTGAAGGACGCTGCCAACAATGCGCTGGCTGCACAGACGGTGTCGTTCACGGCTTCTAGCGGCACATTGGCGAGCGTGGTGAGTACCACTGCTGCAGACGGCAAAGCGACCGCCGTATTGACCGCAGGTACAGACCGCTCCAACCGCGACATCGCAGTGACGGTGAAATCCGGGTCAATCACGAAATCCATCACCATTCCGGTGACGGGTACAACCTTGACCGCGTCGGGTTCTTCGTCCCTGCTGACCGGTGCGACGACTAACTTTGCGGTGAGTGTGAAGGACAGTGGAGGGGCTGCCATTGGGGGCAGCACGGTTTCCGTAACGTCCTCTCTGGGCAATGCCATCACGATGGCCAGCACTTCGACGGACGGCAATGGCGCGGTCTCGTTCGGTTACGCGGCAACGCGCAGCGGAACGGACACCGTGACCATCCAGAGTGCTGGTGCACAAACGCAGATTTCCATCAACATCACCAGCGTCGATTTCGCTTTCTCGGCACCTACCGCCAACACTGAAGTCGAGGTCAACACGGCGCGTACGGTATCCGTGCGTTATGCATCCGGTGGTGCAGGTGTAGCCGGCAAAGTCATTTCGTTCAGCACGACCCGTGGCACGGTTTCTCCAAGCCAAGCGACGACCGATGCCAACGGCATCGCTTCCACCCAGGCCTCGGCTGCATCCGTAGGTGTGGCGACGATCAGCGCGGTGGTGGACAACGGTGCCGTGACTACGCTGCCGCTGAACTTCATCGCCTCGACACCAGCGACGCTCGTGCTGCAGACTTCTTCCGCTGCACTGCCTCCCAACGTGGCAGGTAGCTCTGCGAACCAAGTTCAATTGCGTGCTACGGTGCGTGATGCTGCGGGGAATGCAGTCAAGGGCAAGACCGTTTTCTTCACGGCAGTGCAGGATCTGAGCGGTGGCAGCATCAAGACGGGTTCTGCCGTCACGGACGCCAACGGTTTGGCGACGGATGTATTCATTTCCGGCGCAACGTCTACCGCTGCCAACGGCGTGCAGATTCGTGCGACCGTCGCAAATACCAACGTGACCGCTACGTCTTCCCTCACTATCAGCAGCCAAGCACTGTTCATCACGATCGCAGCCAATAACACGATCGAAAAGCTGAATACGACATACCGTAAAACGTTCTCAGTGCAAGTGAACGATGCCAATGGCGCGCCGGTGGCAAATCAGAACTTGACGCTTTCGTACTGGCCTCCGTTCTACCTAAAGGGTTCTCCTCTGGTGTTTAGCGATGCCGCTTCTGCCTGGGGCTACGACACGACACCCAATGGCTTCCTGCTTTCTTGTGTGAATGAAGATGCCAACCGCAATGGTATTTTGGATGCCGGTGAAGATGCCAACGGCAACGGTCAACTGACTCCGGGCTTGCCAGGCGTCATTGCACCTGCTTCCGTCACGACCGATGCTGCTGGATCTGCCGAGTTCACTTTGACTTACGGACAGCAGTATGCCTACTGGGTGAATTTTGAATTGGCAGCCAAGGCCATTGTTTCCGGCACGGAGTCCAGTTCGTTCTTCGCGTTCGTGGCAACAGCCGCTGCATCGGACCTGACCGACAAGACGATTCCTCCAGCTTCGCGTGTGAGTCCATTTGGTACGGCAAGCACTTGCAGTACGCCCAACTGAGCCTCCATCTCATCGGCCTCCCGGGCTCCGGGAAATCCACCGTCGGGCGTCAACTCGCCCGGCGGTTGGGGATTCCCTTCATCGATTCAGACCACGTGATCGAGCAGCGCATTGGCTGCTCGATCCGTGGTTTTTTCGATCGTGAGGGCGAAGTTGCTTTTCGCGATATCGAAGAGCAGGTGATCCACGAGTTGACCTCTGGCAACGGAGCTGAGCAGGCACCCGCACAGGTGCTGGCGACCGGCGGAGGCGCCGTGCTGCGTGCGCCCAACCGGGATCGGCTGAAGGCGCACGGCAAGGTGGTGTATCTCGACGCATCGCCAGAGGACATCGTTCGCCATCTGCGGCACGACACGTCCCGGCCTTTGCTGCAGGGCGCAGACCCTCTCGGCCGCTTGAAAGAGCTGCACCGGCAGCGCGATGCGCTCTACCGGGAGACCGCGCATTACGTCGTGCCCACCGGGCGCGGCAAGACCGTCGCGGCCCTGGTGAACCACATCGCGATGCAGTTGGAGCTTGCTGCTGCCGGCTGACCGACTGACAGGCCGGCTGACTGGCTGACTGGCTGACAGTTGGGTGCTTTGCGTTGCGGCAGAGCCGACGGCGCAAGTCAGGTGCGGGCACCGAATTTTTCGCCTCCATGGGTCTGGCGGCGCAGGCTGTAGAAAAGGCTTGCGCCCATCACCCCTCTCGTTGCCCAGACGTTAAGTCCCGCTCAACCCTGCTGCCGTTGGCAGGCGTTTCGCCCCGAGCAGGCCCGCTAGACTCTCGCCCATGGATTACGACATGCCTTTGGCTTCCCAGGCTTCGGCCGCTTCCCATGCGAACCCCTTTGCCGATGACGGCCAAGCCGACAGTGGCCCCGCGCAGGTGGACATCGCGCTCGGCGACCGCAGTTACCCCATCGTCATCGGCGAAAAGCTGCTGGGTCACTCGAGCACTTACCAGGCCCTGCCGGCCGCCGCTTCGGCATTGATCGTCACCAATTCGACGGTCGCTCCGCTGTACGCCCAGCGCCTGCACGATGCATTGACGGCCCGCTACCCCCGCGTGCTGCAGGTGGTGTTGCCCGACGGTGAAGAACACAAGACTTGGCAGACGCTCAACCTCATCTTCGATGCGCTGCTGTCCAACGGCTGCGACCGCAAGACCGTGATGTTCGCGCTGGGCGGTGGCGTGGTGGGCGATATGACGGGGTTTGCCGCGGCCAGCTACATGCGGGGCGTGCCTTTCGTGCAGGTGCCCACCACGCTGCTGGCGCAGGTGGATTCCTCGGTGGGCGGCAAGACGGCCATCAACCACCCGCTGGGCAAGAACATGATCGGGGCGTTCTACCAGCCGCAACTGGTGGTGTGCGACCTCGCCACCCTCGACACCTTGCCACCCCGCGAGCTGAGCGCTGGGCTGGCGGAAGTGCTCAAGTACGGCCCCATTGCCGACATGGCGTTCCTCGGCTGGCTCGAAACCTCCATCGACGCCTTGCGTGCTGGCGACCATGCTGCTTTGGCGCATGCGGTGCGGCGCAGTTGCGAAATCAAGGCGTTCGTGGTCGGGCAGGACGAGCGGGAAGCCGGCCTGCGCGCGATCCTCAACTTCGGCCACACGTTCGGCCACGCGATCGAGGCGGGCATGGGCTATGGTGTCTGGCTGCATGGCGAAGGCGTGGCGGCAGGGATGGTGATGGCGGCAGAGCTGTCGCGCCGGCTGGGGCTGGTCGATGCGGCATTCGTGCAGCGCCTGCGCGAACTGATCGAGCGGGCCGGCCTGCCGGTGCGCGGCCCGGTGATCGACGCTCGCGACAACGCGGGTCGCTATCTGGAATTGATGCGCGTCGACAAGAAATCCGAGGGCGGCGAGATCCGTTTCGTCGTGATCGACGGCCCGGGGCGTGCGGCGGTTCGCCCGGCGCCGGACGCCATGGTGCGTGAAGTCATCGATGCCTGTTGCGCATGATTGCTATAAAAATCATAGCTATACACCGGGATAAATAATGCGCTGGAGGCCATTTTGATGCAGCAAGCCGGGTTTGCGCCCTACGCCTGTGATCCCGCTGAGAGCCGGGGCCGGCGCCACGCCCAGCCCGCGGCCCCCACGCGCTCTGAATACCAGCGCGACCGGGACCGCATCGTGCACTGCACGGCCTTTCGCCGGCTGGTCTACAAGACGCAGGTGTTCCTGAACCACGAAGGCGATCTGTTTCGCACGCGGCTCACGCATTCGCTCGAAGTGGCCCAGCTGGGCCGGTCGATCGCCCGGTCGCTGCGCATCAACGAAGACCTGGTGGAGGCCATCTCGCTGGCGCATGACCTGGGGCACACCCCGTTCGGCCACGCGGGGCAGGACGCGCTGCACGAATGCATGGCCCGGCATGGCGGCTTCGAGCACAACCTGCAGAGCCTGCGCGTGGTGGACGAACTGGAAGAGCGCTATCCCGACTACAACGGCTTGAACCTGACCTTCGAGGCGCGCGAAGGCATCCTCAAGCACTGTTCCCGCGCCAATGCCGAGCGCATGGAAGCGCTGGAGCCCGGCGGCATCGGCCAGCGGTTCCTGAAGCGCGAGCAGCCCAGCCTGGAGGCGCAGTTGTGCAACCTGGCCGACGAGATCGCCTACAACGCGCACGACATCGATGACGGCGTGCGCTCCGGCCTCATCACCATGGCGCAGCTGAGCGAGGTGCCCTTGTTCGAGCGCTTCCGCGCCGAGGCGGAGCGCGACCATCCCCATTTGGCGGAGCCTGCCGGCCAGCGCCGCCTGTTGAACGAAGCGATCCGGCGCATGCTCAGCGCGCAGGTGTACGACGTGATCGATGCCACGAACGCAGCCATTGCCCAAGCCGCCCCATCCCACGTGGACGATGTGCGCGGGGCGCCGCCGCTGGTGTCGTTCAGCGCGGAAATGCGCGCACAGTCGCAGGCTTTGAAGCGGTTCCTGTTCCAGAACCTGTACCGCCATCCGCAGGTGATGGAAACCACCGGCCGGGCCCAGCAAGTGGTGCGCGATCTGTTCGATGCCTATTCGCGCTCGCCCGAGGCCATGAAGCCCCGCTTTGCCGCACGGGCGGCGGCAGCCAGCGAGGCCCAGCGCATGCGCACAGTGGCCGACTTCATCGCCGGCATGACGGACCGTTTCGCGGTGCGCGAGCACGAACGGCTGACCGGGCAGCGGCTGCTGGCCTGAAGACCTGAGGCATTGGTGGAGGCCTGGGCTATTCAGCGGCAGGCCGATAAAATGGGCGCCCCCGCTGAAAGCCCTTTCCATGACCGAAACCCTCCCTTTGCCGATGCCCGCTTCTTTCCCGCACGACACCGTGAAAGAGGACATGGTGCGCTGGCTGGAGCGTGCGGTCATCGGCCTCAACCTGTGCCCGTTCGCCAAGGCGGTGCATGTGAAAGAGCAGATCCATTACGTCGTGAGCGAAGCCACCGATGGCCGGGCCTTGCTGGAGGATCTGCAGCGCGAGCTGGAGGCGCTGGCGGAAATCTCTCCGGAGCGGCGCGACACCACCCTGCTGATGGCGCCGGGCTGCATGGAAGATTTTCTGGATTTCAACGACTTCCTCGCGCTGGCCGACGATCTGGTCGAGGCCATGGACTTAGGGGGCATCCTTCAGGTGGCCTCGTTCCACCCCCAGTTCCAGTTCGAAGGCACGGACGTGGATGACGTGACCAACAGCACCAACCGCGCGCCGTACCCCACGCTGCACCTTCTGCGCGAGGACAGCATCGACCGGGCGGTGGAGGCTTTTCCTGAAGCCGAGGCGATCTTCGAGCGCAACATCGAAGTGCTGGAAGAGCTGGGTGCCGACGGCTGGAAGGCGCTGGACGTGGGGCCGCGCTGCCCGGTGGCTGCTGCGGGTTCCACGGGTGCCGGAGAGCGCGCATGAAGCGCCCAAAAGGCATCGCCGGGCAAGACAAATCTTCTTCCCCATCGGCGAAGGTATCGCCCGAGGACCAGGTGCTGCAGGAGTTGCGGCCGGGCCAGTCCATCGAGCTTTTGAAAGCGCTGCACATCCTCACCCGGGAAGGGCGCCTCAACCAGGATTCACGGCGCAAGCTCAAGCAGGTCTATCACCTGTTCCAATTCATCGAGCCGCTGCTGCAAGAGCTGTCGCAGGACGGCCATGCTGCCACGCTGGCGGACCACGGGGCGGGCAAGTCGTACCTGGGCTTCATCCTGTACGACCTGTTCTTCAAGGCGCTGGGGCGTGGACACATCTACGGCATCGAGACACGCGCCGAACTGGTGGAGCATTCGCGTGCACTGGCCCAGCGGTTGGAGTTCGAGCGCATGTCGTTCCTGAACCTGTCGGTCGCCGAGTCCACCGACGCCGCCGCGCTGCCGCAGCGCATCGATGTGGTGACGGCCTTGCATGCCTGCGACACCGCCACGGACGACGCCATCGCCTTCGGGCTGGCCAAGCAGGCCCGCGCCATGGTGCTGGTGCCGTGCTGCCAGGCCGAAGTGGCGGCCTGCCTGCGCCAGGGCAAGGCGCTGCAGCTGTCGCGCACGCCGCTGGCGGAGCTGTGGCGCCACCCGCTGCACACGCGCGAGATGGGCAGCCAGATCACCAACGTGCTGCGCTGCCTGCACCTGGAGGCCAGCGGCTACCAGGTCACGGTGACCGAACTGGTGGGCTGGGAACACAGCATGAAGAACGAGCTGATCGTGGCCCGCTACACCGGCCAGAAAAAGCGCAGCGCCGCCGAGCGGCTGCGTGCGATCCTGGCGGAATTCGGGCTGGAGCAGACGCTGGCCGCCCGGTTCGGCCTGGATGCCGAGACCGCCCTGCAGGAAGCGCCTGCGTCGGCTTGAGGGCAGGAGCGGCGCATCCAGCGCCTCGTCGGCGACAGCGGCAGGATTTAGAGCTTTTCGTGCTCCTACCGCCGTATTCATTGCGGATGGTGCTATGAAAAAGATAGCATCATTACCTCATAATTACTGACGTTCCACTGCCGGGCGACCAGCCGGCCCAATGATGATCGGGCTGCAATCCAGCGCAGACCGGCGCCCGATTCTCATTACCATGGCGCCAGCTTCACTCCGCGCGATCCCCACGCCATGGCCCGACTGCCCCGCCTCACCCTTGCCGGCTACCCGCACCATGTGATCCAGCGCGGCAACAACCGCCAGGCCATTTTTGCGGACCGGCAAGACCACGAGACGATGCTGGCGCTGCTGACCGCGCAGGCGCGGCGCTGCAACGTGGCCGTGCACGCCTATGTGCTCATGGGCAACCATTTCCACCTGCTGGCCACGCCTCAAACCGCCGATGGCCTGCCGCTGATGATGCAGGCGGTGGGCCGCAGCTACGTGCGCTATTTCAACAACCGCCACACCCGCACGGGCACCCTTTGGGAGGGGCGATACCGCTCCACCGTGCTGCAGCCCGAGCGCTACCTGCTCACCTGCATGGCCTACATCGACCTGAATCCCGTGCGCTCCGGGCTGGTCGGCCAGGCGGTGGACTATCCCTGGTCGAGCCACGCCCATTGCCTGGGCCTGCAAAGCGACCGGCTCATCACGCCGCACGCGCTGTTCTGGGCGCTGGGCAACACGCCCTTTGCCCGCGAGGTGGCCTATGCCGCGCTGGTCCAGGCCGGAATCAGCGGCCTGCAGCAACAGGCGCTGACCGACTCGGCGCTGTCCGGATGGGCTTTGGGCGAGCCTTCTTTCGTACAGGATTTGCAGCGCCAGACCGAACGCAGGGTCGTGAAGGGCAAGGCAGGGCGCCCGCCCGCCATGCCCAAGGCTGTCACTGAATAGCCCAGCAGCCTATGTGTCCAATAGGCTTATTGCTCCTATATTTGATATGTCCCCAATAAAAGTAAATGCGATAAATTCTCATCGATAATTTGTATCTGACCCTAATTAAAGTGCTTGCCCGACATTGCTGCAATGCACTAACCTTGCGCTCCCTGCGACCTATTTCCCGAGGAGAGCGCCATGACGACGGCTGCCGAAATCAAACACCTGCAACAGCACGGCCTGTATTCATCCAGCAATGAGCACGATGCGTGCGGCCTGGGCTTCGTGGCCCACATCAAGGGGGTGAAGCGCCACGACATCGTGACGCAGGCGCTCAAGATCCTCGAAAACATCGACCACCGCGGCGCGGTCGGTGCCGACAAGCTCATGGGCGACGGCGCGGGCATCCTGATCCAGATCCCCGACGCGCTCTACCGCGAAGAAATGGCCCGGGCCGGCACGGCGCCCGACGGCACCACCGGCGTCAAGCTGCCCCCGGCCGGCGAATACGGCGTCGGCATGATCTTCCTGCCCAAGGAGCACGCCTCCCGCCTGGCTTGCGAGCAGGAGATGGAGCGCGCCATCAAGGCCGAAGGCCAGGTGCTGCTCGGCTGGCGCGATGTGCCGGTCAACCGCGACATGCCCATGTCGCCCACCGTGCGCAAGAAGGAGCCCATCCTGCGCCAAGTCTTCATCGGCCGCGGCAACGACGTGATCGTGCAGGACGCGCTGGAGCGCAAGCTGTACGTGATCCGCAAGACGGCCAGCGCCGCCATCCAGAACCTCAAGCTCAAGCACAGCAAAGAGTATTACGTGCCGAGCATGTCCAGCCGCACGGTGGTCTACAAGGGCCTGCTGCTGGCCGATCAGGTCGGCACCTATTACCTGGATCTGCAGGACGAGCGCTGCGTCTCGGCCGTGGGCCTGGTGCACCAGCGCTTTTCGACCAACACGTTCCCCGAATGGCCGCTGGCCCACCCGTACCGCTACGTGGCGCACAACGGTGAGATCAACACCGTCAAGGGCAACTACAACTGGATGAAGGCCCGCGAAGGCGTGATGGCCTCGCCCGTGCTCGCGGCCGACCTGAAGAAGCTCTACCCCATCAGCTTCGCCGACCAGTCCGACACCGCCACGTTCGACAACTGCCTCGAACTGCTGACCATGGCCGGCTACCCCATCAGCCAGGCCGTGATGATGATGATCCCCGAGCCGTGGGAGCAGCACACCACCATGGACGAGCGCCGCCGCGCCTTCTATGAGTACCACGCCGCGATGATGGAACCCTGGGACGGCCCGGCCTCCATCGTGTTCACCGACGGCCGCCAGATCGGCGCCACGCTGGACCGCAACGGCCTGCGCCCTTCGCGCTACTGCATCACCGACGACGACCTGGTCGTGATGGCGTCCGAATCGGGCGTGCTGCCCATTCCCGAAAACAAGATCGTGCGCAAGTGGCGCCTGCAGCCCGGCAAGATGTTCCTGATCGATCTGGAACAGGGCCGCATGATCGACGACGACGAGCTCAAGGCCAACGTCGTCAACACCAAGCCCTACAAGCAGTGGATCGAGAACCTGCGCATCAAGCTCGACAGCGTGGGCGGCGAAGTCCCTGCGGGCCCGCAGCCGGCCGAGCTGCCGCTGCTCGACCGCCAGCAGGCCTTCGGCTACACGCAGGAAGACATCAAGTTCCTGATGGCCCCCATGGCCAAGAACGGTGAAGAGGGCATCGGCTCCATGGGCAACGACAGCCCGCTGGCCGTGCTCTCGGGCAAGAACAAGCCGCTGTACAACTACTTCAAGCAGTTGTTCGCCCAGGTGACGAACCCTCCGATCGACCCGATCCGCGAGGCGATCGTGATGTCGCTCAACAGCTTCATCGGCCCCAAGCCCAACCTGCTGGACATCAACCAGGTCAACCCGCCGATGCGGCTCGAAGTGAGCCAGCCGGTGCTCGACTTCGCGGGCATGGCCAAGCTGCATTCCATCGAACAGCACACGCAAGGCAAGTTCAAGAGCGCGACCATCGACATCACCTATCCGCTGGACTGGGGCCGCGAAGGCGTCGAGGCCAAGCTGGCTTCGCTGTGCGCGCAGGCGGTCGATGCCATCAAGGGCGGCGCCAACATCCTCATCATCAGCGACCGCGCGGTGAGCGCCACGCAGGTGGCCATTCCTGCGCTGCTGGCGCTGTCGGCCATCCACCAGCACCTGGTGCGCGAGGGCCTGCGCACCACGGCCGGCCTGGTCGTGGAGACCGGCACGGCGCGTGAAGTGCACCACTTCGCCGTGCTGGCCGGCTACGGCGCCGAGGCCGTGCACCCCTACCTCGCCATGGAAACCCTGGCCGAGATGCACGCCGGCATGCCGGGCGACCTGTCGCCTGAAAAGGCCATCTACAACTACGTGAAGGCCATCGGCAAGGGCCTGTCCAAGATCATGTCCAAGATGGGCGTGTCCACGTACATGAGCTACTGCGGCGCGCAGCTGTTCGAGGCCATCGGCCTGAACACCGACACCGTGGGCAAGTACTTCACTGGCACCGCCAGCCGCGTGGAAGGCATCGGCGTGTTCGAGATCGCCGAAGAAGCCATCCGCATGCACAAGGCCGCGTTCGGCGACGACCCGGTGCTGGAAACCATGCTGGACGCCGGCGGCGAATACGCCTGGCGCGCACGCGGCGAAGAGCACATGTGGAGCCCCGACGCCATCGCCAAGCTGCAGCATTCCACCCGTGCCAACAACTGGAACACGTACAAGGAATACGCCCAGCTCATCAACGACCAGAGCCGCCGCCACATGACGCTGCGCGGCCTGTTCGAATTCAAGTTCGACCCCGCCAAGGCCATTCCGGTGGACGAGGTCGAGTCGGCCAAGGAAATCGTCAAGCGCTTCGCCACGGGCGCCATGTCGCTGGGCTCCATCTCCACCGAAGCGCATGCCACGCTGGCCGTGGCCATGAACCGCATCGGCGGCAAGAGCAACACGGGCGAGGGCGGCGAAGACGCGGCGCGCTACCGCCAGGAACTGAAGGGCATTCCGATCAAGCAGGGCGACACCCTGAAGAGCGTGATCGGCGCCGAGAACGTCGAGGTCGACCTGACGCTGCAGGACGGCGATTCGCTGCGCTCCAAGATCAAGCAGGTCGCGTCGGGCCGCTTCGGCGTCACGGCCGAATACCTGTCGTCGGCCGACCAGATCCAGATCAAGATGGCCCAGGGCGCCAAGCCGGGCGAGGGCGGCCAGCTGCCCGGCGGCAAGGTCACCAACTACATCGGCAAGCTGCGCCACAGCGTACCGGGCGTGGGCCTGATCTCGCCACCGCCGCACCACGACATCTATTCGATCGAAGACCTGGCCCAGCTGATCCACGACCTCAAGAACGTGGCGCCGCACGCCAGCATCAGCACCAAGCTGGTGTCCGAAGTGGGCGTGGGCACCATCGCCGCGGGCGTGACCAAGTGCAAGAGCGACCACCTCGTGATCGCCGGGCACGACGGCGGCACGGGCGCATCGCCCTGGTCGTCCATCAAGCATGCGGGCGGCCCGTGGGAAATCGGCCTGGCCGAAACCCAGCAGACCCTGGTGCTGAACCGCCTGCGCGGCCGCGTGCGCGTGCAGGCCGACGGCCAGATGAAGACCGGCCGCGACGTCGCCATCGGCGCGCTGCTGGGCGCGGATGAATTCGGCTTCGCCACCGCGCCGCTGGTGGTCGAGGGCTGCATCATGATGCGCAAGTGCCACCTGAACACCTGCCCCGTGGGCGTGGCCACGCAGGACCCCGAGCTGCGCAAGAAGTTCTCGGGCAAGCCCGAGCACGTGGTGAACTACTTCTTCTTCATCGCCGAAGAAGTTCGCCAGATCATGGCCCAGCTGGGCATCGCCAAGTTCGACGACCTCATCGGCCGCACCGATCTGCTCGACATTCGCGCCGGCATTGCCCACTGGAAGGCTCGGGGCCTTGATTTCAGCCGCCTGTTCGCCCAGCCGAACGTGCCGGCCGACGTGCCGCGCTACCACGTGGACGTGCAGGACCACAACATCGAAAAGACGCTGGACCGCAAGCTCATCGAACGCAGCCAGCCTGCCATCGAAAAGGGCGAGCGCGTGCAGTTCATCGAAGTGGCGCGCAACGTGAACCGCTCGGTGGGCGCGATGCTCTCCGGCGCCGTGACCCGCGCGCATCCCGAAGGGCTGCCCGACGACACGATCCGCATCCAGCTGGAAGGCACGGGCGGGCAGTCGTTCGGTGCGTTCCTCACGCGCGGCATCACGCTGTACCTGATCGGCGATGCGAACGACTACACCGGCAAGGGCCTGTCGGGCGGCCGCGTGATCGTGCGCCCCAGCATCGATTTTCGCGGCGACACCACGCGCAACACCATCGTGGGCAACACGGTGATGTACGGCGCGACCAGCGGTGAATCGTTCTTCGGCGGCGTGGCGGGCGAACGCTTCGCGGTGCGCCTGTCCGGAGCGTCCACCGTGGTGGAAGGCACCGGCGACCATGGCTGCGAATACATGACGGGCGGCACCGTGGTGGTGCTCGGCAAGACGGGCCGCAACTTCGCGGCCGGCATGAGCGGCGGCGTGGCCTACGTGTACGACGAAGACGGCCTGTTCGACACCCGCTGCAACCTGTCCATGGTGACGCTGGAGCGCATCCTGCCCGGCGACGAGCAGACCGCCAGCATCTCGCGCGGCATCTGGCACCGCGACCAGACCGACGAAGCCCAGCTCAAGAAGATGCTGGAAGACCACAACCGCTGGACCGGCAGCAAGCGTGCGCGCGAGCTGCTGGACAACTGGGCGGCTTCCCGCGCCAAGTTCGTGAAGGTGTTCCCGACCGAATACAAGCGCGCGCTGTCCGAAATCCATGAACGCAAGGTGCTGGAGGACCCCGCGACCCCCGCGGTCGCCAACCCTCCGAAGGAAACGGTGCCGGCCAAGTAACCCGGCGCACGCACCACCTTCCGCACAGCATTCACCGACAAGGACACGATCATCATGGGAAAGACCACCGGCTTCATGGAGTACGAGCGCATCGAAGAGGGCTACAAGCCCATCGGCGAGCGCCTGAAGCATTACAAGGAATTCGTCATCGGCCTCGATGACACGCAAGCCAAGATCCAGGGCGCGCGCTGCATGGACTGCGGCACGCCGTTCTGCAACAACGGCTGCCCGGTCAACAACATCATTCCGGACTTCAACGACCTGGTGTACCAGCAGGACTGGAAGAGCGCCATCGCGGTGCTGCACAGCACCAACAACTTTCCGGAGTTCACCGGCCGCATCTGCCCCGCGCCCTGCGAGGCGGCCTGCGTGCTCAACGTGAACGACGACCCGGTGGGCATCAAGTCCATCGAGCACGCCATCATCGACCGCGCCTGGGCCGAAGGCTGGGTCAAGCCCCTGCCCCCGAAGCACAAGACGGGCAAGAAGGTCGCCGTGGTGGGTTCCGGCCCGGCCGGCATGGCGGCGGCGCAGCAACTGGCTCGCGCAGGGCACGACGTGACGCTGTTCGAGAAGAACGACCGCATCGGCGGCCTGCTGCGTTACGGCATTCCCGACTTCAAGATGGAGAAGTCGCACATCGACCGGCGCGCCGACCAGATGGCCGCCGAGGGCGTAACCATTCGCACCGGCGTGTTCATTGGCGCGGCGAAGGACGGCCTGGGCAAGGGCTCCAAGGTCACCAACTGGGCCAAGGAAACCATCACGCCCGAGCAACTGCATAAGGACTTCGACGCCGTGCTGCTCACGGGCGGCGCCGAGCAGTCGCGCGATCTGCCCGTGCCCGGCCGGGACCTGGATGGCGTGCATTTCGCGATGGAGTTTTTGCCGCAGCAGAACAAGGTCAACGCGGGCGACAAGCTCAAGGGCCAGTTGCGTGCCGACGGCAAGCACGTCATCGTGATCGGTGGCGGCGACACCGGCAGCGATTGCGTGGGCACCAGCAACCGCCACGGCGCGGTAAGCGTCACGCAGTTCGAACTGATGCCCCAGCCGCCCGAGGTGGAAAACCGCCCCATGACCTGGCCCTACTGGCCGATCAAGCTGCGCACCAGCTCCAGCCACGAAGAAGGCTGCGAACGCGAATTCGCCATCTCCACCAAGGAATTCATCGGTGAAAAAGGCAAGGTCACCGGCCTGAAGACCGTCCGCGTGGAATGGAAGGAAGGCAAGATGGTCGAGGTGGCCGGCTCCGAGCAGATCCTGAAGGCCGACCTCGTGCTGCTGGCCATGGGCTTCGTGAGCCCGGTCGCTCCGGTGCTCGAAGCCTTCGGCGTGGACAAGGACGCCCGCGGCAACGCCAAGGCCACCACCGACTTCGACGGCGGCTACGCCACCAACGTGCCCAAGGTGTTTGCCGCCGGTGACATTCGCCGGGGCCAGTCCCTGGTGGTGTGGGCCATCCGCGAAGGCCGCCAGGCCGCGCGTTCGGTGGACGAGTTCCTGATGGGGTACTCCGACCTGCCGCGCTGACCCGCCTCAAAAGCGCATGCCGCAGAAACAACGGCGCTCTTCAGAGCGCCGTTTTTCTTGGGACTGGTGGCGCGTGCGGGCAAAAAAAAGCCCCTGCCGTCATGGCAGGGGCTTTTGGCATCGTTGCCTCGGTAAGAAGTGAAAGGTGATGGCGCACAGCCCTTTCACCTTTCCTTCCTTTTCTACCTCCCTCTCTCCCTCTCTACGGACTCAGGGAAATTTCTTTCACGTCGTGTCCAGACGTTGGATTCTGTCGGTCCACCTGTTTTTTGCCCTTAACAGCGGCTGAGAAATCCTTAAAAAACCTGAAATCTCGACGCCGTCACCAGACCGCGAGTTGGCTGCCGCGCGATGCAATCGTTGCAGGATGGCTTGGCGCCGCCCCGAGCGACTTCCAGCCCCGCTGCCCTGGTGGTTGCTTTTGCTTTCATCATGGATTTGCTATCAATATATGAGCAATATGCCGCCGTATTCATTGCGCTGAAGGCCTTTTTGATCCAAAGGCCTTGGCCATCAGAACTTGTACTGCATGCCCACCGTCACCTGCCGCGGGCTGCCCGGCATGACCCAGACGCGGTTGTAGGCGCTGTGGTAGTAGGTCTTGTCGAACAGGTTGTCCACGTCCAGCGACACGCGCAGGCGCTTGTTCAGGTTCCAGTAGGTGGTCAGCTTGGCGACCGTGTAGGCAGGCAGGCGGGGCTCTCCGGTGTCGCCGTGGCGCTCGCCCACGTGGGTGAAGCCGCCGCCCACGCCCAGCAGGCCGCCGCCGGCCAGCGCCATCTCGTGCGTGACGAAGGCGCTGGCGCTCTGGCGCGCGAACTGGGTGATGAGCGGGTCGGCGTCCAGATAGGTGTAGCTCAGCGCCACGCGCCAGCCGGGCGCGACCCAGCCGGCAAGTTCCGCCTCCAGCCCGCGGTTGCGCACCTTGCCCGGCCGCGGCACGAGGTACACGCCGTCGTCGTCCCAGGTCGCCGTGTTGCGCTTGCTGATGTCGAACAGCGCCACGCTGCCGCCCAGGCGCGCATCGGCGCTTTGCCACTTCACGCCCAACTCGCGCGCGTTGCCGATCTCCGGCTTGATCTGCTCGCCCGCGGCCTTGGTCTGGGCCTGCGCGCGGAAGGACCGGCCGGCGCTGGCATACACCGACAGCTCGGGCGTGGCCAGCCAGGTCAGTCCCAGGCGAGGGGAGGTGGCGCTCGGGTCCTGCGTGGTGATGCGGCCCGCGCTGCGCTCGTTGATCTCGCCGCGGTAGCGGTCGTGGCGCACGCCGGCCAGCAGTTTCCACTGGGGCGAGAGGCTGATCTGATCCTGCGCGTAGAAGGCGGTGGTGCGGTCGTTCACCGTGCGGTCGATGGCGCGCGCGGTGAGCGCCGGGCGCGGTCCGGCGCCATACACCGGGTTGGCCACGCTGATGCCGTAGCCGAATCGCCCGCCGCCCGCCTGCGTGAGCATGGTCTGGTCCATGTCGAAGCGCGACACCTCGGCGCCGACCAGCAGGTCGTGCTGGAACGCGCCGGTCGCCAGGCGGCCGTTGAGGTCGATCTGCACCGTGGTGTCGTCGGACTGGAAGTCGCGGCTGATGAGCCGGCGGCACAGCCAGCCGCTGGCCTCGACCGAGGTCTGGCAGGGCGCGGGGCCGTACTGGTGGGATTCGCTGGCCAGGCCGTCGAGCGTGCCGCGCTTGTATTGCAGGCCGGCGCGCAGGCTCCAGTCGGCCGACAGGGCCTGCTCCAGGAAGAACTGGTGCGTCTGGTTGTCCACCGTGATGTCACCGTCGCCGGGCTCGCCGTAAAAGCGCGAGGTAGGCACGGCGCCCAGCTGGCCGTTGACCGACGTCACGCCCCGGTCCAGCGGCGCGCGCTGGCGCAGCCACTCGCCGTCGTAGCGCAGCACCGTGTCGGGGCCGAGCTTCCAGGTGATGGCCGGGGCGATCAGTTCGCGGCGGCTGTGCACGAAGTCGCGAAAGCTGTCCTTGTCTTCCACCGATACGTTGAGCCGGTAGGCCAGCGTGGCGGGCTCGGTGGCGCTGCCGTTCAGCGGGCCGGTGCTGTCGAGCGCCAGGCGCTTGGCGTCGTGCGTGCCGTAGTACGCCTCCACCGAATGGGCCGACTTGAAAAGGGGCTGCTTGGTGACCACGTTCACCGTGCCACCGGGCTCGCTGCTGCCGTACAGCGCACCCATGGTGCCCTTGAGGAATTCGAAGCGCTCCACGTTGGCCGTGTCGCGCGGCGCATTGAAGCCGCGGTTGGCGGGCATGCCGTTGCGCAGCAGGCTCATGCCCATGTCTTCATGCCCCACGAAGCCGCGCATGGCCACGTTGTCCCAGATGCCGCCGAAGTTGTTCTGCCGCGAGACGCCGGCCACGTAGTCCAGCACATCGTCCAGCCGCTGGGCGCCCAGGTCGTCCACCAGTTGCCGCGTGACCACGCGCACCGCCTGGGGCACTTCGCGCAGCGGCGTGTCGGTCTTGGTGGCGCCTTCCGATTCCTGCGCGTGGTACTGCCCGGACTGCTGGCGGCCGACCACTTCGGTCGTGGGCAGCTGGGGCTCGGCCGACGTGCCCGGCGCCTGTCCCTGGGCGAACGAGGGCAGGGCGGCACCCTGCACCAGCGCTGCGAGGCTGGCGGCCGCCAGCAGCGACCGGCGTGGCGCGCGGGCCTTGTTGCTGCCGGTGGTGGCAGCGGCGGCGGTGGAGATGGAGGCGGGAATGCGGTGGCCGGCGGCCGATGGGCGGTGCATGAAAAGCTTCTCTCGTTGGTGGTACGAAAGAGAAGACACGCGGCGCCGGCCGAAGGGGACAGCGATTGCGCGATTTTTTTCAACGCGTGGGCACGCCGGTTCCGTCGCCGGCCCTGGCCTGCGCTGGCGTGGTGGCCGCGGGGCGGCCAGGACAGCCGTCAGAACGTGTGCTTCGCCGTGAAGGTGACGTTGCGCGGCGCGCCGGGCACCACCCACACGCTGTTGTAAGCGCTGGCGTAGTAACGCCGGTCGAACGCGTTGTCCACCTGCAGCGAAAGCCGCAGCGACGGCCCTGCCTGCCAGTGCGCGAGCAGCCGCGTGGTGGTGTAGGCCGGCAGCCGGGGCGAGCCTGCATCGCCCGTGCGCTCGCCCACGTGCGTGAGGCCGCCGCCGATGCCGACCGTGTGGCCTTCTGCGCTGCCAGCGCTGCCGTCCAGCGTCCATTCGCGCACCAGCAGCACGCTGCCGCTCGCACGCGGAAACTGCGGCAATGCCCGCTGCAGCCAGGCCGCGCCGGCCACCACGTTCCAGCCCGGCACGGGGCGGCCCGTCAGTTCGAACTCCACGCCCCGGCTGCGCACGCGGCCCGCCGCCACGCTGTGGTCGGGGTTCTGCGGATCGGTGACGAGTACGTTGCGCTTGGCGATGTCGTAGAGCGCGAGCGATGCCGACAGCCGGCCTTCGGGCGGTTGCCATTTCACGCCGACTTCGCGCGCCAGGCCTTTTTCGGGGGCGAACGCGCTGCCCTGCACATCGACCCCCACGTTCGGGCGAAACGAAGCGCCGACGCTGCCGTACACCGCCCAGCCCAGCGCCGGCAGCCAGGTGAGGCCCGCGCGCGGCGAGAACGCGCCCTGCGCCTGGCGCCGCGTGCCGCCGGCCAGCCGGTCGTCCACCGCCTGGTGGAAGCTGTCGTGGCGCAGGCCCAGCAGCGCCTGCCACTGCGGCGCGAGCTGGATCTGGTCCTGCACATACAGGCCCACGCCGCGCTGGCGTTCGTCGGTGGACAGGAAGTCCTGCGTGGCCGGCCGCAAGGCTCCGTGCACCGGGTCGCGCACGTCGATGCCGTCGCTCTCCCAGGCGCTCGCCGGTGCCTGCTGCATGACCTGCGCAAGCCGGAAGCGGAACACCTCCGCCCCCGCCAGCAGCGTGTGCTGCAGCCCGCCGGCCGCCCACTGGCCCTGCAGATCGATCTGGCCCGACCGGTCGGACGACGCGAAGTCGCGCCAGCGCCGCTGGCGCCACAGCCAGCCGCGCGCCTCCAGGTCGGCCAGGGCATCGCCGTAGCCGTGGCCGTAGGTGGTGGTGCCCCGCATGGTGCCGCGCCGCGCCATCAGGCCCGCATGCAGCCGCCAGCCCGGGGCCAGCGCGTGCTCCAGCAGCCACTGGTGCGTCTGGTTGACCATGGCGAGGTCGCCATCGCCGGGCTCGCCGTAGAACGCGTTGATCGGCACCGTGCCGACCTGCCCGCCGAGCGCGACCACGCCGCGGTCCAGCGGTGCGCGCTGGCGCAGCCATTCGCCGTCGTAGCGCAGCGTGGTGGCGTCGCCCAGGCGCCAGGTGAGCGCGGGCGCCAGCATGTCGCGGCGCGTGCGGACGTGCTCGCGAAAGCTGTCCCGGTCTTCGGCCACCGCCGTGAGCCGGTAGGCGATGCGTGCAGGCGCGGGCGGGCCGTCAACGCTTTCTACCCCCGCGTCCAGCGGCCCGCCCAGCGTGAGCGCGGCGCGCCGGGCGTGCCAGCGGCCCAGGCTCCATTCGAGGGTGCGCAGCGGCTCCCACGGCGCTGGTTGCGTCACCACGTTGATGGTGCCGCCGGGCTCCGAGACGCCGTACAGCGCGGCCACCGGACCGCGCAGGAATTCGAAGCGCTGCACGTTGGCGGTGTCGCGCGGCGCGTTGTAGCCGCGGTTGCCGGCCATGCCGTTGCGCAGCAGGCTCATGCCCGTGTCTTCATGGCCCGCGAAGCCGCGCACGGCCACGTTGTCCCAGGTGCCGCCGAAGTCGTTCTGGCGCGATACGCCGGGCACGTAATCCAGCGCGTTGTCCAGCCGCGTGGCGCCCAGCGTGTCCAGCGCCTCGCGCGACACGGCCGACAGGGCCTGCGGCACGGCCAGGGCGGGCGTGTCCGTTCGCGTGGCCGCGCCGGCCGCATCTGTGGGGGGCCAAGCCATTGGGCCGCCAGACGCTGCGTCGCGCCGCGCCGTCACTCGCACCACGGGCAGCACCTGGGCGTCGGGTCCGGGCAGCGCAGGCGAGGGCGCCACCGTCTGCCGCCGCAGCACGAACACGCCGGGCGATTCTTCGGCCGCCGCGAGCCCGCTGCCCGACAGCAACCGCGCCAGGGCTTCGGCAGCCGTGAGCCGGCCGGCCACGTCTGGCGCCTGCACACCGCGCAGCAGGGCCGCATCGGCCTGCACCGAAGCGCCGGTCTGGGCCGCCAGCGCGGGCAGCCGGTCGGCGAGCGGCCCTGCCTGCAGATCGATGGGGAGCGGCCCGGGGCCCGCTGCGTGCGCGATGGTGGCGCAGGCCAGCAGCCACAGCGCCAGAGAACCGGCCGATGCGCGCACGCGGGCCATCAGCCTGCTGTTTCGGCCGGCAGCACCCGCGCCCAGTAGCGTGTGCGCCAGGCTATGCGCACGGGCAGAGTGCGGGGCAGGGCATTGAGCACGGCATCGCTGCGGTCGATCTGGAACGCGCCGGTGATGCGCAGCCCGGCCACGGCCGGGTCGCACTGCACCACGCCGGCGCGGTAGCGCGCAAGCTCGTTGAGGAAGTCGCCCAGCGGCTGGTTGCGCGCCACCAGCAGGCCTTCGGTCCAGCGCCCGGCGAACGGGTCGGCCGGCGCGGCAGGCGCCAGTTCGCCGGCCGTGAAGCGCAGCGCCTGGCCTGCCGCCACCGTCTGCGCCAGCCCCTCGGCCGTGCGCACGGCCACGGCCCCTTCGTGCACCGTGAGGCCGCAGCCATCGGGCGCATCGCGCATCACGAAGCGCGTGCCCAGCGGGCGCAATTCGCCTTCGCGGGTGGTGAGCACGAAAGGCCGGGGCGCGGCGGCCTGCCGATCCGCAGCGGTTTCGATCAGCACCTCGCCACGCAACAGCCGCACGCTGCGCAGCGTGGGCGAATAGGCCACGTCGATGGCGGTGGCGGTGTTGAGCCAGATGCGCGTGCCATCCGGCAGGGTGATGTCCTGGCGCTCTCCCAGCGCGGTGCGGTGGTCGGCCGTCCACGCCGTGCCCCACTGCCGCCAGGCCAGGTGCGCGGCGGGCACCGCCATCACCAGCCCGCCCAGGGCACGCAGCGCGCGGCGGCGGCCCGTGTCGCGTGCGCGGCCCAGCACGGCCTGGGCGAGTGGCGGCGTGATCAGGCCCAGTTGCGCCTGCATGCGCTGCGCGCGCTGCCAGGCCCGTTCGTTGTCGGGCTGGGCGGTGCGCCAGCGTTCGCAGGCTGCGTGGTCCTGCGCGGTGGCGTGGCCGCTGTGCAGCCGGGCCAGCCATTGGGCGGCGGCGCGCACGGCGTTGCGGTCCAGCGGCACGGCTTCGGGCGAGGGCACCGGCGAGGCCGCGCCGGCCGGTTCTGCGCTGCCGCTCACTCCACCGCCAGGATGCACGCCTCGAACGCCTGCGCCATGTAGCGCTTGACGCTGCGCTCGGTCACGCCCAGCGTGGCGGCGATGCGCGCGTAATCCTGTCCGTCGATCTGCGAGAGCAGGAAGGCCCGCCGCGCACGGTCGGACAGGCCGGCCAGCGCGGTGTCGAGCCGGTGCAGCGCCTGGCGCGCCATGGCGTGCTGTTCGGCCGACGGTAGCTGTGCCTCGGGCAGCGTGGCCAGTGCATCGAGCCAGGCGCGCTCCAGCGACAGGCGGCGAAAGTGGTTGGCAACGAGCCGGCCCGCCACGGTGACCAGGTAGGCGCGGGGCTCGCGGGGGGCAGCGTCATCGCTGCTGTGGCTGTTGTTGTTACTGCCGAGGCTGCCCAGCCGGTGCACGAGCAGGCGCACGAAGGTGTCCTGTGCCAGGTCGGCCGCCTGGTGCGGGCAGCCCAGCTTGGCCCGCAGCCAGCCCAGCAGCCAGCGGTGGTGCTCCCCGTACAGGCGGCCGATCTCGTCGGACGGCCGGGCGGCGGGCAGGGCGGCAGGGTGAGCGGCGGACGCGGGAGCCACGGGCAGGAATCCGATCGAAGGGTGCCCAGGCGGGCTTGTCAATGAGAATGTGTCGCATTATCTCATCCGTAGCGCAGTGGACGGCGCGCCTGCCGAGCCGGGTGTGGTTTTCCGGTGCAGGCATTCGCAATGCCGGTTTGCTATTGTTTTAATAGCTAACTGCCGGCGTATTGATTGCGCTGGAGGCCATTTTGGTGCTGAACGCTGTTTGGAGTGACGCACCGCTTTGGAGCGCTTTCCGGGTCTCGGAGACAATATCGCCCTGGACCCACTCCCTTCGCGCGTGGCCGCCTGCCCTTCGCAGGCCGCCGCGCGCGTCTGCTTTTCGTCTCCCTGGAAACCCCTCACTCAAAGCCATGAAAAAGATTGCAGCCGTTTTATTGATGTCCCTGGGCGCCCTGCTGGCCGGTTGCGGCAAGAACGACAGTGCGCAGCAGCCTGCGACCGCTGCCGCACCTGCCCCCGCCGCCGTCACCAAGATCGTGGTGGGCCTGGACGACAACTTCCCGCCCATGGGCTTTCGCGACGAGAAGAACACGCTGGTGGGCTTCGACATCGACATGGCGCGCGAAGCGGCCAAGCGCATGGGCGTGGAGGTCGAGTTCAAGCCGATCGACTGGAGCGCCAAGGAGGCCGAGCTGTCCGGCCAGCGCGTCGATGCGCTGTGGAACGGCCTGACCATCACGCCCGAGCGCAAGCAGAACATCGCCTTCACCGCGCCCTACATGGAGAACCACCAGATCGTCGTGGTCTCCGCCAAGTCCGCCATCAAGACCAAGGCCGATCTGGCCGGCAAGGTGGTGGGCGCGCAGGAAGGCAGCAGCGCGGTCGATGCGGTCAAGAAGGAAGACGCCGTGTTCAAGTCGTTCAAGGAATTCAAGACCTTCGGCGACAACGTGACCGCGCTCATGGACCTGTCCACCGGCCGCCTCGAAGCCGTGGTGGTCGATGAAGTGGTGGGCCGCTACTACGTGGCCAAGAAGCCCGCCGACTATGCCGTGCTGGATGAAAACTTCGGCACCGAAGACTACGGCGTGGGCGTGCGCAAGGACGACACCGCGCTGCAGGGCCGCCTGGACAAAGCCCTGGCCGACATGAAGCAGGACGGCACCGCCGGCAAGATCGCCACGCAGTGGTTCGGTAAGAACATCGTTAAATAAAGAACAACCCCCTGAGGCGCTGCGCGCCTTCCCCCTTCTCTCGCTTCACTGCGTGATGCGGGAAGGGGGACGCAGCCGGCGCGGCGGGGCGGCCCTTGCGCGGCTGCCGCTGGTCTCGGGCCGCGCCAGTTGCCCAGTCTGTAGGCATTGCCGGCCACAGTCGTTTAGCCATGGACTCTCGTAGCGCATAGATGGATTACGTTCTCTCTCTTCTAGGGCCGATGGCGCAGGGCGCCGCAGTGACCCTGAAGCTCTTCGCCATCACGCTGGTGCTGGCTGTGCCGCTCGGCCTCGCGCTGGCGCTGGCACGCGTGTCGCGCTTCGCGCCGCTGTCGGGGCTGGTCAACGGCTATATCTGGCTCATGCGCGGCACGCCGCTCATGCTGCAGATGCTGTTCATCTATTTCGCGCTGCCGTTCGTGCCGGTCATCGGTGTGCGGCTGCCCGACTTTCCCGCGGCCGTGGTGGCCTTCGCGCTCAACTACGCGGCGTATTTCGCCGAGATCTTCCGCGCCGGCATCCAGTCGATCGACCGGGGGCAGTACGAAGGCGCCAAGGTGCTGGGCATGACATACGGCCAGACCATGCGCCGCATCGTGCTGCCGCAGATGGTGCGCCGCATCCTGCCGCCCATGAGCAACGAGACGATCACGCTGGTCAAGGACACGTCGCTGATCTACGTGCTGGCGCTCAACGACCTGCTGCGGGCTGCGCGCGGCATCGTGCAGCGCGACTTCACGACCACGCCGTTCATCGTGGCCGCGGCTTTCTATCTGACCATGACCCTGGTGCTCACCTGGGGCTTCCAGCGCCTGGAGAAACGCTATGCCAAACACGACGAATGACGCCGCTGGCGCCGCGCCGATGATCCAGGCGCGCGGCCTGCACAAGGCCTTCGGCGCCACGCCGGTGCTGCGCGACGTGTCGCTCACCCTCGGCCGGGGCGAGGTCGTGGCGGTGATCGGGCCGTCGGGCTCGGGCAAGAGCACGTTCCTGCGCTGCCTGAACCACCTGGAAACCATCGACGCCGGCCACATCGCCATCGAAGGCGAGGTGCTGGCCACCACCGACGCGGCGGGCCGCTGCACCTACGTGCCCGAAGCCCGCGTGCGCGGCATCTGCCGCAAGATGGGCATGGTGTTCCAGTCGTTCAATCTGTTCCCGCACCTGACCGTGCTGCAGAACCTCATCGAGGCGCCCATGGTGGTGCGCGGCGTGCCGCGTGAGGCCGCCGTGGCGCGTGCCGAGGCGCTGCTGGCCAAGGTGGGCCTGTCCGAAAAGCGCGACAACTTCCCCGGCCGCCTGTCGGGCGGGCAAAAGCAGCGCGTGGCCATCGCCCGCGCGCTGGCCATGGAGCCCGACATCCTGCTGTTCGACGAACCCACGTCCGCGCTCGACCCCGAACTGACCGGCGAGGTGCTGCGCACCATGCGCGAACTGGCGCGCGAGCGCATGACCATGCTGGTCGTCACCCACGAGATGGGCTTTGCCCGCGAGGTGGCCCACCGCGTGGTGTTCATGGACCGGGGCGAGCTCATCGAATCGGCCCCGGCGGCGGAGTTTTTCGCCAATCCGCAACATGCGCGCACCCAGGCATTTCTTCGCAGCATGCTTTGACCGGCGGGCCATGGCCTTGGAGAATCAAAGCCAAATCGGCCACCAGCGCAATCACCACTAGGGCACATTGCTATAAAAAGCAGAGCATCTATTTTTGCGATGGCTTTGCAAACATCCATGCATGTATGTTTGCGTTACCATCGCGTGCCCGGGGTTTGCCCTTACCCGCGACAATCGCCCGTTGGCCCTTTTTCCGAATCCCCTGAAACCCTGAATGCCTGAGCACCCACAACTGGTCGAACTGCGCAACGTGACGTTCTCGTACGGCGAGCGCGTCATCCTGCGCGACGTGTCGCTGTCCGTGCCGCGCGGCAAGGTGACGGCGCTCATGGGCGCCTCCGGGGGCGGCAAGACCACGGTGCTGCGCCTCATCGGCGGACAGCAACGGGCGCAGCAGGGCGAGGTGCTGGTCGCCGGCCAGGACGTCGGCCGCATGGATTCCAAAGCCCTCTACGCCGCGCGCCGGCGCATGGGCATGCTGTTCCAGTTCGGTGCGCTGTTCACCGACATGAGCGTGTTCGAAAACGTGGCCTTCCCGCTGCGCGAGCACACCGACCTTCCCGAAGAGCTGATCCGCGACATCGTCCTGATGAAGCTGCATGCCGTGGGTCTGCGCGGTGCGCGCGACCTCATGCCCAGCCAGATCTCGGGCGGCATGGCACGGCGCGTGGCGCTGGCCCGTGCGATCGCGCTCGACCCCGAACTCATTCTTTATGACGAGCCCTTTGCCGGGCTCGATCCGATCTCGCTCGGCATCGCGGCCCAGCTCATCCGCCAGCTCAACGATGCCATGGGCCTCACCACCCTGATCGTTTCGCACGACGTCGAAGAGACCTTCCGCGTAGCCGACCACGTGATCGTGCTCGGCCCCGGCACCGTGGCTGCGCAGGGCACGCCCGCAGAAGTGCGCGCCAGCAAGGACCCGCTGGTGCACCAGTTCGTGCACGCGCTGCCGACCGGCCCCGTGCCCTTCCATTACCCCGGCCCCGAGGTCGAGGACGATTTCGGCCCCACCCCCGGAGGTGTGCGATGAGCTGGTGGCGTCCTTCCGATGTGGGCTTCGCGGTGCGCAGCCAGCTGGCCGGCGTGGGCCGTGCGTCGCGCCTGTTCGTTCGCCTGATCGGCCTCTTCGGCGCCACGCTGCAGCGGCCCGGGCTGGTGCGCGACCAGATCCATTTCCTGGGCAACTATTCGCTGTCCATCATTGCCGTGTCGGGCCTGTTCGTGGGCTTCGTGCTCGGCCTGCAGGGCTACTACACGCTGCAGCGCTACGGCTCGGCCGAATCGCTGGGCTTGCTGGTGGCGCTGTCGCTGGTGCGCGAACTGGGCCCGGTCGTCACGGCGCTGCTGTTCGCCGGCCGCGCGGGCACTTCGCTCACGGCCGAGATCGGCCTGATGCGCGCGGGCGAGCAGCTTTCGGCCATGGAGATGATGGCCGTCGATCCGGTGCGCCGCATTCTGGCGCCGCGCTTTTGGGCCGGCGTGTTCACCATGCCGCTGCTGGCGGCGGTGTTCAGCGCGGTGGGCGTGATCGGCGGCTGGGTCGTGGGCGTGCTCATGATCGGCGTGGACGGCGGCGCCTTCTGGGGCCAGATGCAGGGCGGCGTGGACGTGTGGAAGGACGTGGGCAACGGGGTGCTCAAGAGCCTCGTTTTCGGCGTCACCGTCACCTTCATCGCGCTGCTGCAGGGATATTTGGCCAAGCCCACGCCCGAAGGCGTGTCGCGGGCCACCACGCGCACGGTGGTGATGGCGTCGCTCGCCGTGCTGGGGCTGGACTTCGTCCTCACCGCCCTGATGTTCAGTATTTGATGGGCCGCACGCCGGGCCGACTAGGAAAACACACACCATGCAGCATTCCAAGAACGATATCTGGGTCGGCCTGTTCGTCCTGCTGGGCGGGGCGGCGCTGGTCTTTCTGGCCTTGCAGTCGGCCAACCTGCTCCGGCTGAATTTCCAGACCGGCTACCAGGTCACGGCCCTGTTCGACAACATCGGCGGCTTGAAGCCCCAGGCGGCGGTGCGCAGCGCCGGCGTGGTGGTGGGCCGCGTGCAGTCCATCACCTTCGACGACAAGAGCTTTCAGGCCAAGGTGACGCTGGAGTTGCAAAAGCGCTACGCCTTCCCCAAGGACAGCTCGCTCAAGATTCTCACGAGCGGCTTGCTCGGCGACCAATACATCGGCATCCAGGCCGGTGCCGACGAGGCCAATCTGGCCGAAGGCGACCGGATCACGTCCACCCAGTCGGCGGTGGTGCTGGAAAACCTGATCGGGCAATTTCTTTACGGCAAGGCAGAAGGCGGCGGCGGCAGCAGCAGCGCAGCGCCCTCCAGCACAGGTGGCAAAAAATGACGACAACAACGACCATGAAAAGGGCCCTGGCCCACGGCGGCGCACTCGCACTGGGCGCGCTCTTCCTGACGGGCTGCGCGAGCGGCCCGGGGGCCAACCCGCGTGACCCGCTGGAGCCCTACAACCGCAGCATGACGAACTTCAACGAGAACGTTGATTCGATCATCCTGCGGCCTGTCGCCACGGCCTACCGCGACGTAACGCCGCAACCCGTGCGCACTGGCGTCAGCAACTTCTTTGCCAATCTGAACGATGCCTGGTCGTTCGTGAACAACCTGCTGCAACTGCGCGGCGAGGGCGCGCTCAACAGCCTGGTGCGCTTCAACGTGAACACGGTGTTCGGCCTCGGCGGCGTGTTCGACGTGGCCAGCGAAATGGGCGTGGACCGCGCCAAGCAGGACTTCGGCCTCACGCTCGGCCACTGGGGCATTCCCACCGGCCCGTACCTCGTGCTGCCGCTGCTCGGCCCCTCGACCGTGCGCGACACGCTCGCGCTGCCGGTCGATGCCAAGGGCGATCTCGTCTCGTACGTGGACCCGGTGTCGGCGCGCAACTCGCTGTATGCCCTGCGCGTGGTGAACATCCGCGCCAACCTGCTGCGCGCCAGTTCGGTGCTGGACACCGCGGCGCTCGACAAGTACAGCTTTACCCGCGACGTGTTCCTACAGGTTCGCAGCCAGGAAGGCGGCGCGCCGGCCAGCAATGGCGATGAAGAATACGACGATGGCGGCGGCAAGCTGCCCGAAGAGCCGGCTCGCTGAGCCACGGCGGCAATTGCAATTGCAACGATAACTGCGAGGGCGCGTTGCCGTTGCAGTTGCTTGCATCCGTGCACGGGCCCGACGCATCTTTGGCCCGGCCCGCCCCGAAAATGAATGAAGCGAAGGCGCCGCTGTTGCGCGCCCGAAGAAGGAACGACAAGATGATGAATCGACGCACTCTGACCCAAGCAGCCCTTTGCACCGCCGCCGTCCTGTGGCTGGGCGCCCCGCTCGCCGCGCTGGCGGCCGAAGAAGCCCCCGATGCGCTGGTCAAGCGCCTGTCGGCCGATGTGCTGGACACCGTGCGCAACGACAAGAGCATCAAGTCCGGCGACGTGAACAAGATCATGGCCCTGGTCGACAAGACCATCCTGCCGCACGTCAACTTCCGCCGCATGACCGCCGCCGCGGTGGGCCCGGGCTGGCGCCAGGCCACGCCGGACCAGCAAAAGCGTCTGCAGGACGAGTTCAAGACGCTGCTGGTGCGCACCTATTCCGGCGCTTTGAGCCAGGTCAACGACCAGACCATCACCGTCAAGCCGCTGCGCATGGCCGCCGACGACAAGGACGTGCTGGTGCGCACCGAGATCCAGGGCCGCGGCGAACCGATCCAGCTCGACTACCGCCTGGAAAAGACCCCCGGCGACGGCGCTGGCTGGAAGATCTACAACCTGAACGTGCTGGGCGTGTGGCTGGTGGAAACCTACCGCGGCCAGTTCGCGCAGGAGATCAACGCCAAGGGCGTCGATGGCCTGATCGAATCGCTCGTGGCCCGCAACAAGGCCAACGCCGCCAAGGGCGGCTGACCGCCGGCCCTGACGGACAGACCACCATGCTCGTGCTCCCCTCGGAACTGACCCATGCCCAGGCCAATGCGAGCCTGCGCATGCTGCTGCAGGGCTTGAAGGCCAACCGCGACGAGTTGCTGGTGGTGGACGCCAGCGCGCTGGCCACGTTCGACTCGTCGGCGCTGGCGGTGCTGCTGGGCTGCCGCCGCGCGGCGCTGCTGGAAGGCAAGCGCTTCGAGGTCAAGTCGCTGCCCGAGGGCCTGCAAAAGCTCGCGGGCCTTTACGGCGTGCGCGAATTGCTGCCCGCCGCCTGAGGTTTTCACGCTCCGGGCCTTTCACGGGCCCCGGGCCGTTCCTTCGGCCGGCACGGTCACCAGGCTTGCCTGGCAGCCGGTCCGGCCTTTTCTTTCCCATCGCCTTGCGCGGGCACCGGTCGCCGGCACGCCGTAAAATCCCCGGCTCCCATGCCCGCAGTCTCCTTCCAGTCCGTCTCCAAGACCTATTCCACGCCCAAAGGCCCTTTCCAGGCGCTCGACCATGTCAGCCTGGACATCGAGGAGGGCGAGTTCTTCGGCCTTCTCGGCCCGAACGGCGCGGGAAAGACCACCCTCATCAGCATTCTTGCCGGCCTCGCCCGGGCCACCAGTGGCCATGTGCGCGTGCAGGGCAGCGATGTCCAGACCGATTTCGCCGCCGCCCGCCGCAAGCTGGGCGTGGTGCCGCAGGAACTGGTGTTCGACCCGTTCTTCAATGTGCGCGAGGCCCTGCGCATCCAGTCCGGCTACTTCGGCGTGAAGAACAACGAAGCCTGGATCGACGAACTGCTGGAAAACCTGGGGCTGGCCGACAAGGCCACCTCCAACATGCGCCAGCTCTCGGGCGGCATGAAGCGCCGCGTGCTGGTGGCCCAGGCGCTGGTGCACAAACCCCCGATCATCGTGCTCGACGAACCCACCGCTGGCGTGGACGTCGAGCTGCGCCAGACGCTGTGGCACTTCGTCGCCCGCCTGAACAAGGAAGGCCACACGGTGCTGCTGACCACCCATTACCTGGAAGAGGCCGAGGCGCTGTGCAACCGCATCGCCATGCTCAAGCGCGGCCGCATGGTGGCTTTGTCCACCACCTCCGACCTGCTGCAGGGCGCTTCGACGAACGTGATGCGCTTCAAGACCGACGATGCGCTGCCGCCCGCGCTGGCGGCCGTCGCCCGGGTGACCGGCCGCGTGGTGCAGTTGCCCGCCCAGGACGCGCAGGACATCGAACGCCACCTGGCCGTGCTGCGCGCCGCGGGCGTCACCGTGCATGACGTGGAGATCCGCAAGGCCGACCTGGAGGATGTGTTCCTCAACGTGATGGCGCAGGGCAGCTACCCCGACCCGGCGCGCGAGCCCGCGCCGCCCGAAGGGCCCGAGGCCACGGCCGAAGGCGGGGTGCGCCTATGACCGGCTGGCAAACCCTTTTCTACAAAGAGGTGCTGCGCTTCTGGAAGGTGAGCTTTCAGACGGTGGCCGCTCCGGTGCTCACGGCGGTGCTGTACCTGCTGATCTTCGGCCACGTGCTGGAAGACCATGTGAAGGTCTACGACCGCATCAGCTACACCGCCTTCCTGATTCCCGGCCTGGTGATGATGAGCATTCTGCAGAACGCCTTCGCCAACAGTTCGTCCAGCCTGGTGCAGAGCAAGATCATGGGCAGCCTCGTGTTCGTGCTGCTCACGCCGCTGTCGCACTGGGCCTGGTTCGTGGCCTACGTGGGCTCGTCCATCGTGCGCGGGCTGGTCGTGGGGCTGGGCGTGTTCGTGGTGACGCTGGCGTTCGCGCGGCCGGAGTTCGCGGCGCCGCTGTGGATTCTGGCGTTCGCGCTGCTGGGCGCGGCGCTGCTGTCCACGCTGGGGCTGATCGCCGGGCTGTGGGCCGACAAGTTCGACCAGATGGCGGCGTTCCAGAACTTCGTGATCGTGCCCATGACGTTCCTGTCGGGCGTGTTCTATTCCATCCAGTCGCTGCCGCCTTTCTGGCAGACGGTGAGCCACCTGAACCCGTTCTTCTACATGATCGACGGCTTTCGCTACGGGTTCTTCGGCCAGAGCGATACCTCGCCCTGGCTCAGCCTGGGCATCGTGGGCATCGCGTGGCTGCTGGTGAGCGCCCTGGCCGTGCACCTGCTGCGCACGGGCTACAAGATCCGGTCATGAGCCCTTCACCTCTCCCGAACCGCTCCGTGGTCGGCTGCCGTGGGGTGGCCGATACGGCCAGGACGGCCGAGGTGGCGCCTGCGGCCTGCGCCTCGTGGCCTCAAGGCCTGCACAACGCAATGGATCACTTACATGACTGCAGACCAACTCAAAGACCTCATCAGCGCGGGCCTGGCCTGCGACCACATCGACCTGGAAGGCGATGGCCGCCATTGGTACGCCACCATCGTCTCGGCCGAGTTCGAAGGCAAGCGCGCCATCCAGCGCCACCAGCGGGTGTACGCCACGCTGGGCACCCGCATGCAGACCGACGAGGTGCATGCGCTGTCGATGAAGACCTTCACGCCCGCCGAGTGGGCCGCCCAGGGCGCCTGACGCCTGCGCACCTTTTGCTCACTTTTTAATAGCTATCTGCCGGCGTATTTATTGCGCTGGTGGCACTTTTGACTGAAACATCGGGCTTGATGCCATGGACAAACTCCTGATTCGCGGCGGCCGCGCGCTGCATGGCGAGGTGCTGGTTTCCGGCGCCAAGAACGCCGCCCTGCCCGAACTGTGCGCGGCGCTGCTCGCGGCCGAGCCCGTCACGCTGCTGAACGTGCCCCAGTTGCAGGACGTGGCGACCATGCTCAAGCTGATCCGCAACATGGGCGTGGCGGCCGAGCGGTCGGACGACGGCACCGTGCGCATCGACGCCAGCGCGCTGTCCACGCCTGAAGCGCCGTACGAACTGGTCAAGACCATGCGCGCCTCGGTGCTCGCGCTGGGCCCGCTGCTGGCACGCTTCGGCGAGGCGACCGTGTCGCTGCCGGGCGGCTGCGCCATCGGCTCGCGGCCGGTGGACCAGCACATCAAGGGGCTCACGGCCATGGGCGCCGAGATCCTCGTGGAGCATGGCTACATGATCGCCAAGCTGCCGGCAGGGCGCACCCGCCTGACGGGCGCGCGCATCACGACCGACATGGTCACCGTGACCGGCACCGAGAACTTCCTCATGGCCGCTACGCTGGCCGAGGGCGAGACGGTGCTGGAGAACGCCGCGCAGGAGCCCGAGATTTCCGACCTGGCCGAGATGCTGATCGCCATGGGCGCCAGGATCGAAGGCCACGGCACCAGCCGCATCCGCATCCAGGGCGTGGAGCGCCTGCACGGCGCCACGCACCGCGTGGTGGCCGACCGCATCGAGGCCGGCACGTTCCTCTGCGCCGTGGCGGCCACCGGCGGCGAGGCGCTGCTGCGCCACGGCCGTGCCGACCATCTGGACGCCGTGATCGAAAAGCTGCGCGAAGCCGGGGTGCAGATCCAGGCCGAGGCCGATGGCATCCGCGTGAAGAGCGCCGGTGCCGCGCACCTGCGGGCGCAGGGCTTTCGCACCACCGAGTACCCGGGGTTTCCCACCGACATGCAGGCCCAGTTCATGGCGCTGAACGTGGTGGCGCAGGGCACGGCCACGGTCACCGAGACCATCTTCGAGAACCGCTTCATGCACGTGGACGAGCTGGCGCGCCTGGGTGCCCGCATCCAGACCGACGGCAAGGTCGCGGTGATCGAGGGCCTGGGCAGCGCCGCCGGCCGCCTGTCGGGCGCCACGGTGATGGCCACCGATCTGCGCGCTTCCGCCAGCCTGGTCATCGCCGGCCTTGTGGCCGATGGCGAGACCGTGGTGGACCGCATCTACCATCTGGACCGCGGCTACGACTGCATGGAAGCCAAGCTGCGCGGCCTGGGCGCCGACATCGAAAGGGCGGCATGAGCCGCCGCCCGGCTTCCTGGCGCATGGCGACCGGGCCCACTCTTTCTTCACACGTATGACCATGATCACTCTTGCCTTGTCCAAGGGCCGCATCTTCGATGAAGCCCTGCCCATGCTGGCGGCCGCCGGCATCGAGGTGCTGGAAGACCCCGAGAAATCGCGCAAGCTCATCCTGCCCACCAACGACCCCGCCGTGCGCGTGGTGCTGGTGCGCGCCTCCGACGTGCCCACCTACGTGCAGTACGGCGGCGCCGACCTGGGCGTGACGGGCAAGGACACGCTCATCGAGCACGGCGGGCAGGGGCTGTACCAGCCGCTGGACCTGCAGATCGCCAAGTGCCGCGTCAGCGTGGCCGTGCGGGCCGACTTCGACTACGCGCAGGCGGTCAAGCAGGGCTCGCGCCTGAAGGTGGCGACCAAATACACGTCCATCGCGCGCGATTTCTTCGCGACCAAGGGCGTGCACGTGGACATGATCAAGCTCTACGGCAGCATGGAGCTGGCGCCCCTGACCGGCCTGGCCGACGCCATCGTCGATCTGGTGTCCACCGGCAACACGCTCAAGGCCAATCACCTGGTGGAGGTGGAGCGGATCATGGACATCAGTTCGCACCTGGTGGTGAACCAGGCGGCCCTGAAACTCAAGCAGGCGCCGTTGCGCCGCATCATCGACGCTTTTGCGTCGGTCATTCCCTCGGGCAGCTGAAGTTGCTCGGGCGCCTCAGATCGCTCCCCCGAAGTGTCCGGGACACGGCAGAATCCGGGCTGTGTCGAGAAAATTGTTTCTCGATGCATCTTATGTTTCAAAAATCTGAGGTGTTCCATGTTCAAAAAAATCTTGGTGCTGGGTTGTCTGGCTCTGAGCGGCGCCTCCTTCGCCGCCGATGCGGACTTCACGCTGGTCAACCGCACCGGCTATGCGCTCAACGAGGTGTACATCTCGCCCACCAAGATGGACAAGTGGGGCAGCGACCGCCTGGGCCGCAACCAACTGGTGAACGGCGCGTCGCGCAAGTTCAAGTTCGGCGACACCAAGCATTGCGTGCAGGACATCAAGGTCGTGTTCACCGACGATTCGTCGGAAGTCGAGTGGGAGGGCTTCAACCTCTGCGAACTCGACAAGATCACGCTCAAGTACAACCGCAAGACGGGCGACGTATCGGCAGAGACCGAGTGAGCCCGGCGGTTCTTTCTTCCTTTTCGCGATAGAGATCGAGATAGAAAAACCATGAAAGCCACGCCTGTTCGTTTGCGTACCGATAGCGCCGATTTCGAGACCGCTTTCCGGGACCGCCTGCATTGGTCCGCCGAGACCGATGCCGCCATCGAGCAGCGCGTGGCCGACATCCTGGCCGATGTGCAGGCCCGCGGCGACGACGCCGTGCTGGAGTACACCCGGCGTTTCGACGGCCTGGCGGTCGATTCCATGGCGGCGCTGGAGCTGTCGCAGGACGAATTGAAAGCCGCTTTCGACGCCATTCCCGCCGTGCAGCGCAAGGCCCTGGAGGCCGCCGCCGCCCGGGTGCGCCGCTATCACGAAGCCCAGAAGCGGGCCAGCGGCGAAAGCTGGAGCTACCGCGACGAAGACGGCACGCTGCTCGGACAGAAGGTCACGCCGCTCGACCGCGTGGGCATCTATGTGCCGGGCGGCAAGGCCGCATACCCCTCGAGCGTGCTGATGAACGCCATTCCCGCGCACGTGGCGGGCGTGGGCGAGATCATCATGGTGGTGCCCACGCCGCAGGGCGCGCGCAACCCGCTGGTGCTGGCCGCCGCGCACGTGGCCGGCGTGACCCGCGCCTTCACCCTGGGCGGTGCCCAGGCCGTGGCCGCGCTGGCCTATGGCACGGCCACCGTGCCGAAGGTGGACAAGATCACCGGCCCCGGCAATGCCTATGTGGCGAGCGCCAAGAAGCGCGTGTTCGGCACCGTGGGCATCGACATGATCGCGGGCCCGAGCGAAATCCTGGTGCTGGCCGATGGCTCCACGCCGCCCGACTGGGTGGCCATGGACCTGTTCAGCCAGGCCGAACACGATGAACTGGCGCAATCCATCCTGCTGAGCCCCGACGCCGCTTACATCGACGCAGTGCAGGCCGCCATCGACCAGTTGCTGCCCACCATGCCCCGCGCCGAGATCATCGCCAAGAGCCTGAACGGCCGTGGCGCGCTGATCCTCACCCGCGACATGGAAGAGGCCTGCGCCATCAGCAACCGCATCGCGCCGGAACACCTGGAGGTATCGAGCCGCGACCCGCACCGCTGGGAACCGCTGCTGCGGCATGCCGGTGCGATCTTCCTCGGGGCCTACACCAGCGAATCGCTGGGCGATTACTGCGCCGGTCCCAACCACGTGCTGCCGACCAGCGGCACGGCCCGCTTTTCGTCGCCGCTGGGCGTGTACGACTTCCAAAAGCGCAGCAGCCTGATCGAAGTGAGCGAGGCCGGCGCGCAGACGCTGGGCAAGATCGCCGCCGAACTGGCCTACGGCGAAGGCCTGCAGGCCCACGCGCGGGCGGCCGAGATGCGGATCAAGGCCTGACCCGGGCCACCCTGCGTCCGCTCTTTGTGCGCTTAAGGTATTGCATTGGCTGCGGTGCCTACGGAGTGACGTGCCCGATGGCCGAACCAGCCTGGTCGTTCACCCAATCCAGGCTTTTGCCTTTGACGCACCAAGCTGAGTCGCGGACCCAATCGGTGAACCACATAGTCGGGTTGCCCTGCAGTTCCGAGCAAACGGAGTAGCCCAGGCTTGGCATGTAGAAGCGCTGTACTACGGAGGTGACGGGGACCAGCAGCAAAGCAATCCCGCTTGCGACGACCGCAGCATTGGCTGCGAACTCAAACTTCTTGATGAGGCGGTCACTACAGGGTATTGCTCGCATCACGCCCACCACAATGCCTAGCAGGCAAAAAAGTGCGATGAACGGGGCTAACTGTGCGCCAGGTGCGATCCGGACCGCTGGAGCCCGCACTACAATGGCAGCGACCGTGGGGACGAGGATGTAGGCCACCATCAAAGCGGAGCCAATGATCAGCCCTATGTACAGCGGAATGCCCCACACGAGAAGCTTTCGGATTTGCTTGATATCGTTCATCGCAGCAGTGGTTTTCAGTAGCGCACGCATGTGATACGGCATAGCCAGTCTCTCACGCCTCGGTCGATGGCGCGGCCAGCCTCTACTTTCTTCTGTTCGATGGCGTCACGCAGTTCGTCCTGCCAAGATTGCGCAGCAGTGTTGATGTAGTACATGCCCTGGGCCGTTTGATCGGGGATCATCTTGAGCGCAGCGATCACCTTGCTTTTGACTCCATAGCTGTTGTCCAGATAATTCAGCCCCGTGCCGATACCAAAGGCGACAACGGCCATAACAACCAAAGGCAACACGGCCACGGTGGAGACAACCCCTCCGAAAGTGGCTGCTGCACCGTAGGCGATGAGTGCGCCCAGTCCCGCCTTTACAGCCTCCACACCGATCCCACCTACCAAGTCATACATGGTCTTCTCATCGTTGAACATGAAGTCCATCAACTCGATACCCGTGGAGACGACCACGCCCAGCATGAAGCCGCCCTTGGCAATGCCCTGCAGGCTCTTGATACCGAGACCCAGTTGCAGCATCTTTGGGTTTGTCGCGAGGTAACGGGTGCCCTGCAGGGCGCTGCTGCGCCTTGCCGAGTAACCCTTAATGATGATGTATGTGCCAGTCGCCGTGTTCTTGATGAAACTGCCCACCCCGCCCATACCGAGCGCGTTCAGTGTTTTGACGATCGCCAGCGCATCATTGGCACCTTGGGCGGCCGGTCCCACCCAAGGCTCACCCGCATTTGGACTGAACGTCTTCTGCCAGTACTGCCCGAACGTAGACTGAGACAGCATCTTGCGCAGGCTAAATTCCAGCGCCGCGTTGTTCTGAGCCTTGTCCTGCAAGATGCTCATGAATTGACCCTGTGTCAGCACCAAGACGTCCACCTGGTTCTTGTCCATGGACTGGGCCAGGGTCTGTCCATAGCCGACGTTGAAGAACGTGGCCGCAAGTTCTGCGCTCATTCAATCCCCCCTCGAGATTGTGTTTTTGTTGGGGGCGAATGCTAAACGCAGACTGAAACGGAGAAGACGGCAAGATGAAACAAGATGTTTAACCTAGAGTTAAGTGTTTGGTAACCCATCCGCGAGATATTCGGGAATGCCGTAGCGAACTCGTTTGAAGTTACCTCGAAGGTAAACGGTTATTAATTCAAATCGCACGAACTTGTGCACCACGAAGTTCGTGTAGCATTTCAGCCATGAAGAACGTGACCATCACCATGGACGACGCCGCCGCCGAATGGGTGCGGGTGGAAGCTGCCAAGCGCGGCAGCAGCGTCTCACGGCTGGTGGGTGAGTGGCTGGCCGAGAAGATGCGCCAGGAAGACGCCTATGCGCAGGCCATGCGCGAGGCGCTGAGCTTCGAGAGCTGGGGCGCCTCCGACGGCCCGTATGTGCCGCGCGAAATCCTGTTCCGGCGATGAGCACCGTTCCCATCTTTGTGGACACCGAAGTGCTGCTGTGCAGCGTGGATGACCGCGATCCGGTCAGGCAGGCGCGGGCACGCGAGTGGCTCGCGTTCTGCTGGCAAACGCGCAGTGGCCGCGTCAGCTCGCAGGTGCTCAACGAGCTGTACAACCAGGCCATCCAGCGATTTCGCGGGCCGCAAACGCTGCAGCAGGTGCGCGCCCAGGTGCGGCGCTTTCGCGTGTGGCAACCGCCGCACCTGGACGCCTACACCGTCGATGGCGCGTGGGACCTGCAGGACCGCTACGGGCTGGGCTACTGGGATGCGCTCATCCTGTCTTCGGCGCACCAGCAGGGTTGCCGCTACCTGCTGACCGAAGCGCTGCCGCACGACCAGCCCATGGACGCCGTGCGACCCATCAACCCCTTCCTCATCGCCCCCCACGAACTGGACACCGCCGAATGACGAGCACCGCCACGCCCCCTGCCACTGCCGCCAATGCCGCCTCCCTGGCCGCAGGCGCCCTCGACCGCATCCGCCCCGACGTGCGCGCCATGCATTCGTACGCCGTGCAGCCATCGGCGGGCATGCTCAAGATGGATGCGATGGAAAACCCGTTTCGCTTGCCGGACGCGCTGCAAAAAGCCTTGGGTGAACGGCTGGGCGCGCTGGCGCTCAATCGGTATCCCGGCGACCGCATCGCCGATCTGAAAGCCGCGCTGGCCGCCTATGCGGGCATGCCCGTCGGTCACGCGATGGTGCTGGGCAACGGCTCCGACGAACTCATCACCTTGCTGGCACTGGCCTGCGCCCAGCCCGGTGCGGGGCAGCGCGCCACCATGCTCGCGCCCATGCCCGGCTTCGTGATGTACCCGTTGAGCGCGCAACTGCAGGGGCTGGATTTCGTCGGCGTGCCGTTGACGGCCGACTTCGAACTCGACGAGCCCGCGATGCTCGCCGCCATCGCGCGGCACCGTCCGGCCATCACCTACATCGCCTACCCCAACAACCCCACCGCCACGCTGTGGGACGAGGGCGCCGTGCAGCGCATCATCGACGCGGTGGGCGCGCAGGGCGGCCTCGTTGTGATGGACGAGGCCTACCAGCCCTTCGCCAGCCGCACGTGGATTGACCGCATGCGCGCCGAGCCGGCCCGCAACGCGCACGTGCTGCTGATGCGCACGCTCAGCAAGTTCGGCCTGGCTGGTGTGCGGCTGGGCTATCTCATCGCCCCGGCCGCGCTCGCGGCCGAGATCGACAAGGTGCGCCCGCCCTACAACGTGAGCGTGCTCAACTGCGAGGCGGCGCTGTTCGCGCTCGAGCATGCCGACGTGTTCGCGGCCCAGGCTGCCGAACTGCGCCAGGAGCGCACCGCGCTGCTGGCCGCGTTGCGCGCCCTGCCGGGCGTCGAAAAAGCCTGGGACAGCGAAGCCAACATGGTGCTGCTGCGCGTGGCCGATGCCGCCCGCACCTTCGAGGGCATGAAAGCCCGCAAGGTGCTCGTCAAGAACGTTTCTACAATGCACCCATTGCTGGCCAACTGCCTGCGCCTGACGGTCGGCAATGCGGCCGACAACGCCCAGATGCTCGCCGCGCTCCAGGCTTCCCTATGACCTCTTCTGCACTCGTTCCTTCCGTCCCGTCCGACAGCTCCGATGCCGACCGCATTGCGGAGGTGTCCCGCAACACGGCCGAAACCCGCATCCACGTGTGCGTAAACCTCGACGGCACGGGCGAAGCCCGCCTGTCCACGGGCATCGGCTTTTTCGACCACATGCTCGACCAGATCGCGCGGCACGGCCTGATCGACCTGCGCATCGAGTGCGAAGGCGATCTGCACATCGACGGCCACCACACAGTGGAAGACGTGGGCATCACCCTCGGCCAGGCGTTCGCGCGGGCCGTGGGCGACAAGAAGGGCATCCGCCGCTACGGCCACGCCTATGTGCCGCTGGACGAAGCGCTGTCGCGGGTGGTGGTCGATTTCTCGGGCCGCCCGGGGCTGCACCTGCACATTCCGTTCACGGCCGGCAGCGTCGGCGGGTTCGACACGCAGCTCACCTACGAATTCTTCCAGGGCTTCGTGAACCACGCGGGCGTCACGCTGCACATCGACAACATCAAGGGCATCAACGCCCACCACCAGTGCGAGACGGTGTTCAAGGCTTTCGCCCGCGCGCTGCGCGCCGCGCTGGAGCGCGACCCCCGCGCGGCCGGTGTCATTCCCTCCACCAAAGGGTCCCTCTAAGGTTTAAGCCAAATTGGCATCCAGCGCTTATCCAATATGCGCAAGCAGCTATGAAAAGTGAAGCAAAAACCGTGGCCGTCGTCGACTACGGCATGGGCAACCTGCGCTCCGTCTCGCAGGCCGTTCAGGCCGCGGCCGAGGGCACCGGGTGGACGGTGGTCGTCACCTCCCGCCCCGAAGAAGTGCGCGCCGCGCAGCGGGTCGTGCTGCCAGGGCAGGGCGCCATGCCCGACTGCATGCGCGAACTGCGCGAATCCGGTCTGCAGGCTTCGGTGATGGAGGCCGCCGCGGCCAAGCCGATGTTCGGCGTGTGCGTGGGCATGCAGATGCTGCTCGATCGCAGCGCCGAGGGCGACACGCCCGGCCTGTCGCTGATCCACGGCGACGTGCGCAAGTTCGACCTGGGTGGCCGGCTGCAGCCCGATGGCAGCCGCTACAAGGTGCCCCAGATGGGCTGGAACCGCGTCGCCCAGATGCCCCACGGCGGTGCGGTGCACCCGGTGTGGGCTGGCGTTCCAGACCAGAGCTACTTCTATTTCGTGCACAGCTTCTACGCGCGCCCGCTGGATGCGGCGCATTGCGCGGGCGAAGCCGACTACGGCGGCCCCTTTGCAGCGGCCGTTGCGCGCGATAATATTTTTGCCACGCAATTCCATCCGGAAAAGAGCGCGGAGCACGGCCTGGCGCTCTATCGCAACTTCCTTCACTGGAATCCCTGATCCTCAACCCCCCTGCCGGGCCTGTGGCCTGGCCTGGCACCTCCTAGCCTTTCCATCATGCTGCTCATCCCCGCCATCGACCTCAAGGACGGACACTGCGTGCGCCTCAAGCAAGGCGATATGGACCAATCGACCACCTTCGGAGAAGACCCCGCCGCCATGGCGCGCAAATGGGTCGTCGCCGGGGCGCGCCGGCTGCACCTCGTGGACCTGAACGGCGCATTCGCCGGCACGCCCAAGAACTACACGGCCATCAAGTCCATCCTGAAGGAAGTCGGCAGCGACATTCCGGTGCAGCTCGGCGGCGGCATCCGCGACCTGGACACGATCGAGAAGTACATCGATGGCGGCTTGCGCTACGTGATCATCGGCACCGCCGCCGTGAAGAACCCGGGGTTCCTCAAGGACGCCTGCAGTGCCTTCGGCGGCCACATCATCGTCGGCCTGGACGCCAAGGACGGCAAGGTCGCCACCGACGGCTGGAGCAAGCTCACCGGCCATGAAGTGGTGGACCTCGCCAAGAAGTTCGAGGACTGGGGCGTCGAATCCATCATCTACACCGACATCGGCCGCGACGGCATGCTCTCGGGCATCAACATCGAAGCCACCGTCAAGCTGGCGCAGTCGCTCACCATTCCGGTCATCGCCTCGGGCGGGCTGGCCAACATGGCCGACATCGAGAAGCTGTGCGCGGTGGAGGACGAAGGCATCGAAGGCGTGATCTGCGGCCGTGCCATCTACTCTGGCGATCTGGATTTCGCGTCGGCGCAGACCCGTGCCGATGAACTGAACGGCGTGGCCTGAAGCACGCCGGGCGACGGCGGCCCGGTCGCCGCTTTCGCCTTATTAAGCGCTGAATTCACGGCTCCCGGCACCGGGAGCCGTTTTTCGTTCCAAGGGGCCCTGGGCCCGTTTTGGCGGGCCGCGCCTCCGCGCCTCCGCGCCTCAGCAGCCTGGCAAAGCCCGTCCCTGGTTCACCGCCGCCACCGTCTGCAGCAGGCCCGTCCAGTACGACGGCAGGGCGTCCCAGGGGTTGCCGACGTCGGCCACGGGGTCGTATTCGAGGTTCGTCATGTAGATGGGACCGGCGTTGTAGCGGTTCGATGCCGCCGACTGCACGGCGCGCTGCATGTCGGCGCAGGTGGCGGTGTTGTGCACCAGCGAACTCTGGCGGCTGTTGGACAGCGTGTACAGCCAGGGCGTGGTGCGCGGGTCGTAGCTGGCGTAGGTGACGTTGCGGCCTTCGAAGGTGACGAGTACGTCGGCCACCGCGGCGTAGCCGGCAGACGGCACCATGCCGGGGTTGCCGATCACCCGCAGGCTGGCGTCCTTGGCCTTGATGTAGCTGTAGATCTCACGGTAGAAGTCGAGCCGCGTGGTTTCGGAGGCCATCTCGTCCAGGAAGATGCCGCTGATCGCCCCGCGCCCGAAGAGCGCGATGTAGTTGTCGATGTTCGCCTTGATGCTGGCCAGCGAGCGCGATCCCGTGCCGTAGCCCGTGAACACGTAGCCCACCACCTTGCCGCCCGCGGACACGAACGCGTTGACGGCGCTGACATAGCTGGCCTCGGCGGTGGTGAACACGCCGTTGTTGGGGTTCAGGATGGCCGTCACCGAGACGGCCGGATTGGCCGCCGCGCCGCTGGCCAGCAGGGCCCAGCCCTGGCTCGACGCCGGATGGAAATATGCGGGCACCAGCACCTCCAGCGCTGCAGGCGCCGGGCGCAGATACACCACGCGCGTGGCGGTGACCGACTGGCCCGAGACGGTGGTGGTGGCGCTGATCTCCTGGCGGCCGGCTGCAGCGCCTGTCAGGGCGGCCGTCGCCACGCCGGCACGGGTGGCGCCCGTGGTGGAAAACGGGCCGGGCAGGGCGGAGAAGCTCACGGCCGTGCCGTCTGCCGCGTCCACGCCGTTGACGGTGACGCGGGCCGTGACCGACAGCGCGGCAGTGGCGGTGAAGACGGCCTCGGCCTCGGGCGCGGTCAGGGTGATGGCGATGCTGGTCGGTGTGGGCGTCGTCGGCGTCGTGGGGTCGCTGGAGCCGCCTCCGCCACCGCCGCCGCATGCGGCCAGCAGAGCGGCCAGGGACAGGCCGCACCAGCGGCTGATTCGGGCAATGCGGGAGGTGGGGGCAGGAAGGCGGTGCATGGTGGTTCCTCGGGCGGAGCAGTGCAGGGCGGATGGGCGTTGGCGAGATTGTCGGTTCGCAGGTGGGTTGGCACCAGGGGGCGATCAGCAGTTGGGCGGGGTGGCACCCCGATTCACGGCGTCCACGGTGCCCAGCAGCTGCGTCCAATAGGCCGGCAGCGTGTCCCAGGGGTTGCCTTCCTGGGTGTCGGGGTCGAAGGTGTCGTCCGTCACATAGATGACGCCGCTGTTCATGCGCGCCGTGGCCGCCGCGCGCACCGAAGCCTGCATGGCGGCGCAGTTGGCGGCATCGTGCACCAGGGCGTTCTGGCGGCTGTTGGCCAGTTGGTAGAGCCACCCGCCCGTGGCGCGGGGGTCGTAATCGGCAAAGCTGGCCTGCCGGTTCTCGAAGGTCACGAGGGTGTCGGCCACGGCGGCGTAGGCTGCATCGGGCACGGTGCCCGGGTTGCCCACCACGCGCAGCGTGGCGCCCTTGCTCTTGATGTAGTCGAAGAGCTGCCGGTAGTAGGCCAGCCGGCCGGGCGCCGATGACATCTCGTCGATGAAGAAACCGCTCACGACCCCCGTGCCGTAGAGGCTGAGGTACTTGTCGATGTTGCCCTTGACCTTGCTGATCGAGCGCGACCCGTAGCTGGTGTAGACATAGCCCAGCAGCTTGCCCCCCGATTGAACGAAGGATCGGGCGGCCGCCGTGAACTCGGGGTTGGCGCGGGTGAAGACGCCGTTGTTCGGGTTGAGGATGGCGGTGACGCTCACCGATGGATAGGCCTGTGCGCCAGCGGCCATGGCGTCCCAGGGCGAGCCTGCCGATGGGTAGAAATACGCCGGCACCAAGATTTCCATCGGAGCGGGCGGCGGCCGCACATACAGCGTGCGGCTGGCGGTGGCCGCGCCGCCGCCGCTCAGCGCAACCGATGCGGTGAGCGTCTGCCGTCCCGTCGCGGTGGGCGTGAATGCCGTCACCGCCTGGCTGCTCAGCAGCGAAGCCGCCAAGGGGATGAAACTGCCGGAAGTGGCGGAAAAATCGATGGGCAAGCCGTCTGCGAGGATGGCGGCGCCGGACTGCAGCGTCAGCGAGACCGGCACGGTGGCTCCCAGATCGAAAACGGCCTGGTCCGGCGGGGTGTCGAAGGCCACCTGCGCACCGGCTGCCGCGGCCTCCGCCTTCTGCCCGGCCACTTCGGCAGGTTCGCTGCCACTGCCTCCACCGCCCCCTCCGCAGGCGGAGAGCAGTGCCGCCGACATCAGCCCTGCGAGGGCCGGAGCACTCCAGCGAAACAAGGTTCGGCCCAGCGATGCGCCATGGATCGTCTTCGGCATGACTCCCCCCTTTTTGTAACGGCTTCGATGAATGCTGTTCGATTCATTGTCCACCGCCGTCGTGGCGGGCTACTGCAGCATGAACGTTTCGTACTCCAGCCGGTTGAGTTGGCGCGACAGCAGGTACATGCCGGTGCACAGCGTGAGCAAGGTGGACAGGGCAAAGCCATAGCCGTAGAGGGCGGCGCCGGTGTACAGGGTGAAGCCGGTGAGCGCGATGTTCAGCAGCACGAACTGCACGCACAGCACCAGCACGATGCGCCGCTGGTCCAGGTAGAAGAACACGTTCAGGATGGCCATGAGCCCCACCTGCAGCCCCGCGCCGATCACCTGCACGTGCAGCAGCGGCAGGTAGAGCCGCGAGATGCCCAGCACGTCCAGCACTGCCGGGCCCGCCACGAACGTGACCAGAATGGCCAGCGTCTGGATCTTGCCGATCTCGCCCAGGCCCTGCTGGATCGAATAGACCATTTCATCGCGCATGGCCTCGATGTATTCGAGCGAGCCGCCACTGCGCACCGCGTCGTAGAATTTGTCGTAGTACTCGACGAAGTCGGTTTCGATGCGCACCAGGAACACGGCCATCCCGGGAATGATGGACAGGTAGGCCAGGAACACCGGCAGGTCGTAGATGATCGACGCGCGCAGCCCGCCGATGATGCTCTGGGACGTCGGCGGGAAGTACCAGAACATGAACTTGTCGATCCAGATGCCGAAGTTGTACAAAAACCCGATGGCCACCAGCGACGGATACAGCAGCTTGCGATGCGCGAAATCGAATGCGATCAGCCGGCCCTTGGGGTTGAACTCCTGCACCACCAGAATCCACATGCCGGCCAGCAGCAGGTAGTTGCCCAGCACGAAGCCGGCCAGCAGCCCCTCCAGCCCCCAGGGGCGCATGAAGAGAGAGCCGATCACGATCACCGCGTAGGCCAGCCCGAACAGCGCCACGATTTCCTTGTAGCGCTTCATGCCGGACAGCAGCACCGTCAGCACCCACACGTCGCACATCAGCGTGAAGCCCGCCAGCATGAGCATGCGGTACACGAGTCCCAGGTTGGGGAGCAGTGTGAACAGCGCGAGTGTTCCCAGCGCCCCGGCCACCAGCGATACCACCAGCAGCAGGCCGTGCAGGTTGGGCAGGATGAGGTCTTTGCGCTTTTCGAAAAGCCGGTCGGACACGAATCGCGTGAAGGCCAGTTGCACCAGCCCGGTGAGGATCAGGCTCCCGGCGACCATGTAGGTGACCGAGGTCTGGAACTGCGTGACGAGAAAGCCCGGCACGACCACGCTGGCGCTGAAAATCCCGATGAGCAGAATGCCCACGATGGAGAAGACCCAGGGGCCCGAGCCGATGACGCCGGCATAGGCATAGGCCTGCACCAGGCTCACCAGCGTGTTCTTGCGCAGCATGCGGCGCAGTTCGAAACCAATGCCAGCCATCAGCGGGGGCCCTCCGTCTTCTGGAACGCGGCTTCGTACACGCGGCGGTAGCGGTCGAACATCATCGTGTCGGTGTAGTAGCGCTCCACGCGCGCGATGGCCGCGCGGCTGGCGGATTCCCAGGCCAGCGGATCGTTCAGCAGCGACAGCGAGGCATCGGCCAGGCGCTGCGGGTCGGCGATCGGCACGACCTTGCCCGAAGCGCCCAGCGCCTTGTCTTCATCGTCCAGCCCCTCGATCAACTGGCGGCACGAGCCCACGTCGGTGGACACCGTGGGCACGCCCGCCGCGTAGCCCTCCAGGATCACCAGTGGCAGCGCTTCGCTGATCGACGAAAGAATCACCAGCCCGATGCGCGGCATCAGGTCTTCCACGCGCTGAAAACCCAGGAAGCGGATGTTCTGCTCCAGGCCCAGGCTGCGCACGAGGTTCGTGCACTCCTGCGCATAGGCCGGGTCTTCTTCGGTGGGTCCGGCGATCCAGCCCTCGGCCTGCGGCAACTGGTTGACCACGCGGCGCATGGCGCGGATGAAAGTCTTGATGTCCTTGATGGGCACCACACGGCCGATCAGGCACAGCACCGGCGGCACCTCGGCCGGCCGCTTGTCGCGCAGCGGGGCGAAGCGACCCAGGTTGATGCCGTTGGGAATGTTGAAGGTGCGCGACGCTTGCGCGCCATCGGTCACCTGGCGCAACCGGTTGGTCTCGTAGAGCGCGATGATCGGGTCGGCTGCGGCATAGCAGTAGTAGCCCAGCCACTCGAAGAACTGGATCCACATCTGGCGGAAGTACGACAGCTCGGTCGGGTCGCGCTGGAAGATGTTGCGGTTGTCGCGGATCCACTCGCTCTTGAACAGGTCGATCTTGCGTTCCTTGGTGTAGATGCCGTGTTCCGACAGGATCAGCGGCACGCCGCGCGCCTGCTCGATCAGCCCGCCGAGAAAGCCGGCATACCCCGTGGAGGCGCAATGCACCACGCGCACCGGGATGAGCTGCTTGGCCACGCGCGCCAGCGTCCACAGCGGCTGGTACATGATGCGCACCGTCCAGAAATAGTCCACGAACGAGGGATCGGTGCAATGGTCGCGGTAGCTTTTGCAGATGATCTCCCAGGCCCGCTCGCTGTAGAGAAAGTCTTCCAGCGGCAACTGGCCGCCCGGCTGCATCTGCCGCGTGATCTCGCGGAACGCGGCCATGGTCTCGGGGGTGCGGTCGCCCGTGCGGAACGATTCGACCAGCGTGTGCACCATGTCCAGCGCCGCGCGGCTGCCCTTGCGCCGGGCAGGGAGCGTGCGCACGCCCAGGTGGTCGTAGAGGTAATGCTCCTCGAAGTGCACGACGTTCGGCGGCAGTTCGTACTTGAACTTGGAATAGTCCTCGCGGCGGCTGCCCAGGAAGACGATGGCGAAGCGGTACTCCGGGTAGGCGCGGATGATCTGGTTGATCCAGCTCGACACGCCGCCGCTCACATAGGGGAACGTGCCCTCCAGCAGCAGGGCGACATCGGCCTCGCTGGCCTTCGGCCCGGTCATGGCGCGCTCCAGTAATCGAGGATGGGGCGCAGCCGCGGCAGCGCGCGCCACTGGTTGAGTTGCTGCACCAGTTCGCGCGTCTGCGCGAAGTCGCGCCGCTCGAAACACAACTCGGCCTGGTAGGGCAGTACGCGGGTAGCGGGCAGGCCCAGTTCGCGGGCGCGGGCATAGGCGCTTTCGGCCTCGTCGATGCGGCCCAGCAGATGCAGCAGGCGGCCGCGGCGCAGGTTCAGTTGAGGATGATCCGCCTGCTGAGCCAGCACCTGGTCGCAATACTGCAGCGACTCTTTCACCGCGTGGTCGCGCAGGTCGCCCTGCACCAGCTCCTGGTACACCAGTTCCCAGTACAGGTCGGACAGGCGAAACGCCGACTCGATCGTGAGCGGGCCCGGAGTGTCGCCTTCGTCCAGCTTGGCCTGGCGCAGCGCGTCCAGTTCGCTGTCGATGGTGCGGTTGATGCGTTTTTCCAGCGTGTCCAGCATGCCGTAGGCCAGCAGGCGCAGGTCTTCGCTCGGGTCGCTCAGCACCGTGCGCAGCAGGGGCGAGGCGATGCGCCCGGACACATGCTGCAGCGCCACCATGGCACGCATGCGGGTCTGCATGGGCGCCTGGCTGTTGCCCAGGAAGGACCTGAGTCCCGCCTGGCGAAAGCTGCCCTGCATGCGCTGGTGGCGGTCAAACTCGGGCAGGCGCAGCGATTCGAAGTCGCCCTGGGATGCGGGGCTGCGGTAGATGCGCAGCACCACCACTGCGGCGATCACTCCGATGAAGCCGACGACGGGCACGGCATAGCTGAAGGCCGCCATCAGTCCCAGCACCGGCGCACGGGGCTTGGCCTGGTCGCCCGACAAAAAGGGCAGCAGAAACAGCGACAGCATCAGGCAGGCACCGGCGTGCACGATCAGGTAGCTCGACAGCGCCGCGTCCGTGTGGCCTTCCAGGAGCGCGGGCCCGCTCCATGCGCCGATCTCCAGGAGCAGCGCGGAGATGCCGAACTTGATGTTAAGCATGCGCCATCCCGTTCAACCGCTTGAGCACGGCAATGGTTTCGCCGTTCAGCGCAATGATGTGGGGGAACACGCCGGCCTCGGCCAGTGGCTTGCCGCTCTTCTGGCCCGACCAGACTTCCAGCCGGTTGATGTAGCCCTCGGCCGTTGCCGTGTCGCCCAGCGGCATCAGCATGGCCAGCACCTGGCGCTCCGGCCCGGTGATGAGCCAGCTTTCGTCGAGTTCGCGTTTCAGGCGTTCGATCTGGCCCGGCAGGCCGGCTTCCATGGCGCGGGGTAGGAACTCCAGCGCCACGATCACGCTGGGCACTTTGGCGCTGTCGCGGATGTGGGCGAGGCGCTGCGCCTCGAAAGCGAAGTCGGCCGGGCAGTCGGGCAGCTCTTTGAGGATCGGCGCGGCCACGGTCTGCATGGCCAGCCCATCGGTGTAATAGCCCAGCAGCAGATTGATCGTTTGCAGGTTCTCGGCCTGCAGCGAGAAGAACGGCATGTCCTCGATGACGAGCAACCCGTAAATCTCGCCCCCTAGGTCAAGCAATGGCGCCGCAGCCAGATAGCGTGTCTGCTGCTGGTCGGCCAGCATCTGGCTCACGTGGCAGAGCTTGCGCGTCTCCAGCGCCTGCTGCACCAGCGGATCGCGCGGGTCGAGCTCGGTGCCGCTGCCGATGCGCGCCACGGCCCGGGCCTCGATGTTGTCTTCGGTGGCGGCATAGAGCGCTGCCGACTCCAGTTGGCAGTACTGGGCCAGCAGCCGCAGCAGGGTCTGCGCGCCCTGGGCCGCATCCTCCTGCGAGCCGCCCAGCGCCTGCAGCGTGGACAGCGCATCGCGCATCGACATCGGCCGGCCGATCAGCTCCTGCTCCAGCCGGTCGTGCGACAGGCGCAGCAGGTAGTACTGGCGCACCAGGTGTTCCAGGCGCTGATCGAGGTACAGCTGTACGTTCTCGGCGCGCCGGGTGCGGGCCTGCCACAGGCTGGAAAACTCGCCCACCAGCATCACGAGGATGAGGCCCCCCAGAAAGTAGATCTGCGGAAAGGCGTCGTAGTGCCCGAGGTTGATTGCCAGCCAGCCTGCCAGCAGCACGCAGGCGGCTCCCAGCCCGGCCAGGGGGCCGTAGCGCAAGGCCACGATCACCGGCGCCAGCCACGACCAGGGAAACTCCGCCTGGGTCCACAGAGGGTCGTCGGGCTCCAGCACCAGGCCCAGCGCCAGCGCGATGATCGGCAACAGCAGCGTTTCGCCCAGCATGATCGCGGGGCGCGTGTCGGTGTCCGCCAGCTTGCCCAGCAAGTTAGCGGGAAGGTGCCGAACGCTCGGCTCGGCCGCCGGCTCGGGCGCGGCCGCGCCGACAGTGCGCCGCCGTTCAGCCGACGAGATCGTCTCTGGCGCCATGGCTTCAGCGGGCTCGCGACAGGCCGGAGTCCAGCAGGTCGCGGATCAGCTTCTGCGCCACGCCTGACAGGGCTTCGCGGCTCCAGCCGCTCTTGCCGCCCGTTCCGCTCCAGATCGTGTCGCCCGAGGCCACGTCGATGATCTGCAGCGTCACGCCCGCGGCCGGCTCGCCGTCCACGCCGACCTTGTAGCGCCATTCGTCCACGGCCCCGGTCAAGGCGTACTTGGCCTGCTGTTCACGCGCCCAGGCCAGTACTTCCTGCTGGCGTTTGGCGTCGCCCGCGTCGAACAGCGCTTCCTGCTGGGTGCTGGTGGGGTAGCGCTGGATGCGGCCCACGCCGCGTGCGTGCAGCAACGCCTGGGCGATGGCTTCGGCTCGGTTGCCGGCCAGCGGCGTCTCGGTGTGGTTGGCGAACGGCAGCACCACCCATGTGGCGTTGCGCTCCAGCGCCGGCGGCTCGCCGCGGTCGATGGTGGAGCAGGCGGCCAGCAGCAGCAAGGCGCCGCCAGCGGCGAAAACTTGCAGGCGTTGCAGCAGGTTGCGGTGGTGTTGCATGGTGGGTTCCTTTGAAGGCGACATCAGAAATGGAGACGGTAGGTGAACAGCAGGGAGCGCGTGAGGCCTTGCAACTGAAGGCCCGACTTGCCCACGCCCCAGCTCAGGCCCAGGTGGTCCGCGCCGAGCACGCTGCCGGCCATGCCCAGGCGCAATTCGTAGCCGGGGCCGAGCACGCTGTGCCAGGTGCGGCTCGCCGTGGCGAAGGGCAGCAGGGCACGGGTGTACTCCTGCTCGTAGCGCATGTTGGTGGACACCTGCAGGCCGTAGAAGCTGAAGCTCTCCGGCAGGAAGAAGTCCTGCCCCAGCGGCCCGGCGTTCGCCGGCACGTAGCGGCGCACTTCCAGGTCCCGCGGCGCGAGCGTATTGAGGTCGCGCCGGGTGAAGTCGTGGTGCGACCAGAAGGCGCCGAACTCCAGCAGTGGCGTCTCCTGCCGGTAGGTGTGCGTGTAGTTGATCGAGGTGTGCCGGCCGCTGCCCAGGGAGGCGCCGGTCTGCAGCGTGTAGCGCTCGTCGGCGTAGCCGATGGTGAACTGGTCCTGCCGCGTGGCCTGGTAGCGCAGGCTGGCGCCGGCACGGTCCTTCATGCCGGCGATGCGCAGCGCCAGGCTCTCCTGGCTGGGCAGCTGCATGCCCAGTTCCATGCGCAAGGTCAGGCGGTTGTCGATGCGCTGCTCGTGCTCGACCTGCAGCGGCGTGTAGGCCAGAAAACTCTCGCGGCGCCCCGCGCGGAACATGGTTTCGCCATCGGGATGCCGCCAGCGCACCTGCACGTCCAGCGCCCGTTCGTCAGGCGGATTGCGCACCACCAGCGCGCTGGTGGCGTGCCGGCGGATGCTGATGAAGTTCACGTCCATCGCCAGCCGCGGGCTGATTGCGATGTGGAACACCGCATCGGACTCGCTCTCGTCCATGCCGCCCAGTTGCTGGTACTGCAGCTTGGTGCCCGCATGGTCGCTGAAGGCCAGCAGGCTTTCGGTGAGCTGCAGGTGCAGGGGCTGGTCGTCGTGCTGGTCCTGCTGGGCGTCGAACGCGGCGGTCTGTGCGAGGCGGATGTCGTTCACCGCGCGCGCCGCGTTCACGCGGTCGTAGCGGGGCAGGCGTTCGTCGAACTCCTGCAGCAATTGGCCGGTGGCCGACTTGTCGTCTTCGGCCAGCGCCACGGTGATCTCGGCCCACAGTGGCCGATTGCTGCGCACGCCGCGGCTGCGCGCGTACTGGTGCCACAGAAAGCCGCGCTCGGCCGTGTATTCGCCGGCATCCTGCAGCCAGCCGATGGCCGTTTCGGCCGCTGCGTTGGACATGTTGCCCTGGGCATCGCGGTCCAGGCGCAGCAACTCGCGCAGCACGTCGACCGACGGGTCGCCGGGCTTTTGCGTGAGGAACAGCCGGGTGCGGGCGATGCGCCGTGTCTGGTCCAGTCCCTCTTCGGTCAGCCAGCGCTTGCGGGCCTGCGCGGGGGTGAGCAACGCGCCGCCGTCGCCCTTGCGCACCGACTTCCATTCGCGCGACAGCAGTTCGCGGCGCAGTCGCCATGAGCGGTCGGACTGCTGGTTCTGGTCCAGCGCGTCGGCATAGTTCATGAGCCACAGGAAGTCGTCCTGATGCTCCTTCAGGTGCGGCGTGAGGTAACGGTCCAGCGCCACCTGTGGCAGCGACAGGGCCTGGTAGGCCGCCGCCAGCGCGTCGTGCACGTCGCTGTCGCGCGCCCAGCTGCGCTCCTGCGTGGCCAGCAGCGTGCGCAGCGAAACAGCGTCGTTGCTGTCGATGAACAGCCACATCAGCGCTTGGCGCATTTCCGACGAATCGGGGCTCAGCCGCAGACCGGCTTCGAAGTGCCGGCGTGCCTCGGGCAAGTTGCCGGTGTTCTGGTAGTAGGTGCCGGCCAGCCGCAAAAACTCGGGCAGTTGCCAGAAGCGGGCGAGCGACCGCTTGGTCGCCGTGGGGCTGGTGTCCAGCTGGGCGAGGAGGGGGCCAAACGCCTCCCACCGGCTGCGGCCTGAGTACAACGACAAGGCTTCGACCAGATAGCGCGGCTCGTCGAACCGCTGCCACGCCAGTACCGATACGCGGGCGGCTTCCAATGGTTGGTCGGTGATGAGCAGCCGCACCAGGGCATCGAAGTCCGACACATCGGTGCCTTTGGTTTCCACCAAGCGGCGGTAGGCCTGCACGGCCAGGTCGTTGCGCTCGCGGCTCTCGGCCAGTTGGCCTGTGAGCCGCCAGAAGTCGGTTTCCATGTCCTGCGGCGGCAGTTGCTGCTGCTGCGCCGTTTCCAGCCATTTCAAGCCCTCGTCGGGCCGGCCGTGGGTGAGGGCGAGCACCGCTGCCCGCATGGCACGGGTGGGGGTGACCTGCGCCTTGTCGCTCAACAGCCTGCGCCAGTTGTCGAGCGCCAACGTGGGCTGGCCGGCGCGCTCAGCCAAGTTGGCCAGCAATTCCACCGCCTGCGGGCTCTTGGCGTGGTCTTTCAAGTAGTCGATGGCGGGCTGGGGCTCGCCGATGCGCTCATAGGCATCCACCAGCGCCCGCACCAGCGTGAAATCGTCGGGGCGGCTGCGCAACTGGTGGCGCAGCGCCTGCACCAGCGCGCCATCGTCGAACTGGCCGGGCGCCAGGCGCAGCACGGCCTGCCACGCGGTTTCCTTTTGGGTCTGCCGGGCGATGAACAGCCAGTTTTCCAGCGCGGGGCCGGGGCGCTGCGTCCATTCGGACACCTGCGCCAGCCGCTCGCGCCAGGCCAAGTCCTGTGGCTGCTGTTGCACGGCGGCATTGGCCAAAGCCCAGGCATCGTCCAGCTTGCGGTTTTCCAAAAAGACCTCGTAGCCCAGCGTGTAGATCTTGTCGTCGAAGGGCAGGCCGGGCGGGGGCACGTTGCGCGGAACGGGCCGCGCTGCCGGCGCGCTTGCCGCAGGGGTTGCGGAAGGGCCCGCCATGCGCTGCACACGCCATGGCCCAGCCAGCGCCGGATGGGGCGTCTGCATGCGCAGCCACGGGGGCACCAGCCAATCGGCACCGTCGTCGTATCGGCGCTGCGGTGGGGCGACGGGGCGCGCGCTGCCCATGGGGCGCAGCAGGGCGCCCACGGGCAGCATGGCCCCGGCTCCCGCATCGGCATCGGCCTGCGCAAAAGTGTCGGCCTGACCGGTGATCTGGCGTCCGAGCGAGATGCGCAGCAGGCGCCGTACGTAGCGGTCAGCCACGGCCGGCTTGCCGGCGGCGCGGGCCAGGTTGGTGATCATCAGCAGCGTTTGTGGATCGTCGGCCAGGGGGCCGATCTCTCGCTCGGCCAACGCCAGTGCAGCCACTGCCTGGTTGCCCGATTGCAGGGTGCGCACCGCTGCCAGATAGAAGTCCTTGGCCTGCTGCGGGTCGGGCGTGACCTGGCGCGCCAGCAGGTACAGCTCGGCGCTGCCGAAGTAGTCGCCCGTGCCCAGCGCTTCCTTGGCGGCGCGTTCGTAGAGTTTTGCCGCTTCGCGCGGATCGCTGGCTTCCTGGGCCAACTGGCGACTCATGGCGACGCCGGTCGCCCGGTCTTCCATTTCGGCGGCGCGGCGTGCCAGCATCAGCTGCCGGTCGGCGGGCCACTTTTCCTGGGCCAGAACTTTCAACTGCCGCTTGAGCCCTTCACGCTGCGATTTGCGGCGTTCGGTTTCCTTCTCGGGCGTGCGCTGGTACTCGGCATACGACAGGTCCCACAGGCTCCACAGCGCGTCGCGGTGCAGTTGCGGATCGGAGGAGTCCAGGGCAGGCTGCAACGTGGCCCGGGCATCCGCCATCTCGCCCAGGGCAATCTGGCGCTGGGCCAGCAGCAGCCGCAGGCGCGGGTTGTCGGGGTCGCTGCGCAGCAGATTGGTGAGGTAGGCGACCGACAGCGCCGTGTCGGTGGTTTCGGACAGCCGCCGTTCCAGATCCTGCCGGGGGTAGAGCAGCCACAGTCCGCCGCCGACCATGCTGGCCAGCAGGGCGATCAGCCACGAAGGCGCCAGGACGGGGCGCTCAGCGGGCTGGGCACTGGAGCTGGATTTGCGCAGCAGCATCGGCGATCCGGAATTGTTGAACGTCCGGACCGGCCTGGACGGCCGCCCGCGTGGGGGTGAGCAATTTCTGGTTGGCGCGCACCTGGCAGTTGCCGGCGGCGGCCAGGCTGAACGCCAGCGGCGCGTGGGCCTTCAGGGTGAATTCGGTGCGCGCGCCCTGGTCGCGCACGCTCCAGTCGCCGATGCGGCCGTTGGCATCGAACAGGTAAGGACCCTGGGGGCCGGGGCTCGCCGTTTTCGTGGGCGTCGGTGCCGCCGCTGAGGCTGTTGAGGCCGATACCGCAGGGGCTGCTGCGCCGGCGCCGCTGCCGTCTTCACGCATCTGTACCCATGCCGTGCCGCCGGTCAGGTGCACGTAGGTGCCTTCCGCGCCGCCGCGGTAGCCGGCCACGCCCTGGCTGGCCTGGACCAGCGGCGTGCCCAGAGCGGGCGGCAGGCGCAGGGTGCGCAGTTCGCCATCGCCACGCACGCGCCAGCCTGCGCCGTCGCGAGCCACCGCATAGGTGTGAAAGTCGCGCACCTTGCGGATGAATTCGGAGGCGAACACCGGGTGCAGCGGCTGGGCCACGGCCCAGTCGTACACCTTGCGCAGCACGTTGAGGCCGGCGCGCTTGGTGGTGGAATACACGTGGTAGTAGATGTCCACGGGCTTGATGCGCCGGGGCGTTTCCGTCATCTCGAAGCTTTGCAGCACCTGCTCGTAGCCGTAATACGGCCCGCGCCAGAGGTTGGTGTAGATGTTCTCGTTGGTGATCGGGGCGTACACCTGCAGGTAGCCGCTCTTCTGGATGCCGTGGGCGCCCACTGCCGTGAGCGACGGATTGGTGCGCGTGATCGAGGTGTCGCCGCCATTCATGTTGAGCAGCCCTGCGCGCTCGGTGATCTCCAGCGCTTCGGCGCCCGGCGCCGTGTCGCCCGACCACAGCAGGATCTTGACCTTCTTGTCCGGTGGAGCCAGGCGGGAGTTGATGTAGTCGGTCGAGCCCACGATCTCGCGCTTCAGATCCATGGTGTAGCCGGGCACGTCCAGGCTCATGGCCGCTTCCGAGTTCTCGCTGAACAGCCCGTGGCGCACGCTCCGGTCCCACAGGAAGGGGTGCGAGTAGGTGTGGCTGGCGATCTCGACATGGGGCAGGCGGAACATGCGCCGCGCGATGTCTTCCAGCTCCTTGCTCATCTCGGGGTGCAGGCCGTGCGGTGCGATCTCGGCCTCGATCACCGACATGGTCTGCGGCACCGTGCGGTATTTTTCGAACACTTCCTTGAGCAGCACCAGGCCCGCGTTGGGGCTGCCGGGCAGTTCGGCCAGGGACGGGAAACCGTCACCGTCCACGTGCGAGAACATCAGCCGGCGGCCATTTTCGGTGGTCACGTCCGGCACGGGAATGGGGGGCAGTCGCAGCGCCTGCGTGAGAAAGGCGAAGGGATCGATCACCCAGCGCGCGTAGTCGGTACCCGGCACCTCCACCACCACGAAAGGGTCCACCACGAAGCCGCCCCAGGCCATGATCGCGCCGCCGATGAAAGACTGTCCGCGCTGGTCCTTGTACTCGACCAGGGAGCGCCCCGCCTGAATCGGCACGCCGTTGCGCGTCACCCGCTCGAACTGGGCCCGGCTGGCTGGCTCCACCGCCATCTCGAACCCCATCATCGGGTCCTGCACCACGGATTTCTGCGTGCCGCGCGGCGGCGTGGCGTTGCCCTGAATGCCGAGTTTTTCGTTCAGTTGCCGGTCCAGCGCAAAGCCGAAATTGCCGAGCACGGCCAAAGGCGTTCCCTCGGCCAGCCGCGCCTGCAGCCACTGGTTCATGGCCTTGGTGCGGGTTTCCGGCAGAAAGCCGGAGAACCACGTCACGATGCCGGCATAACGGTCCTGATAAACGCCAGCGGGCAGTTCGTTGCGCACGTCGGCATAGTCCACCACGTAACCCATGTGGTTGAGCGGCATCTGCAGGAAGCGGTGGGCCGCAGCGTAGTTCAGCGCCGGGCTCTCGCCGCCGTAATAGACCACCAGCACCCGGCGCGGCACGACTTCGATGCTCCCCACGCCGACGGTGAGCACCTGGCTATCCGTCACCCAGGGAATGAAGCCCAGGTCCTTGATCTTCTGCGCCGTGGCGCGGGTCAGTTCACGGTCGGCCGGCGGCACGTAGTCGATGGCCAGCACCGGCAGGCCGTCGCGCTCGCGGATCGTGCGCAGCTGGCCCATCAGCCATTCGCGGTCTTCCGCCTTGACGGGCTCGTAGCGCTGGGTGCCGGCGTTCCAGCCCTGGTAGAGCGACTCGGCCGCGACCATCTGGATCTTGTCCTTGACGCGCGGCACGATCTCGAAGCCTCGGTTCAGGATGAGCTTGATGCCGGGAAAGCGCTGGTGCAGCAGTTCGATCACGCGGACGATGCCTGCCTGTTGCGCCGCCTCGTCGAACTGGTTGGCGAGCCGGTAGGAATCGAGCGTGTCCATGAAAAACCCGCGGTAGCCCTTTTCCCACAGCGGCCCGACCACCCGCGTCGCGAAGAACTCGGGCCAGTCGGCCGGGGTCTGGTCGATCACCTCGGAATTCCACGCGCCGTTGCGCGCCAACTTCCAGGCCGCGGGAATGTCCTGGTAGTAAGGCCGCGAGGCCTGCACCTCTGCCACCGACACGTAGCCATACAGCTCACTGCCGCTTTTGCGGTAGGCGACCGGGTCCTGCCCATGGCCCGGCTCCACGACGACGATGTCGAACACCTTCAGTTCCGACAGCGGCGCGTTCTGCCCGTAATGCAGGGCCACGGCTGGCGAAGGCGCGCCCCAGGCCGGCAGGGCCAGAAATAGGCTCAAAAACAACAGGCGTAACGTGGAATGCACGGCGTTGGGTATTGGAAATCGGTCGGTGGAAACAATTCGTTCGCAGGTGATCTCGTTCGGATCACTGATGTCTGCGTTCGTGGAAGCAAGGCTCTTCCTTGGGGACTTCGCTACTTATAGACACATTGACGTGGAAACGGGAGGTGGATACACCTCCGTATTAATAAAAACAATCGACACAATAGCTTTCATATGTCCATATTTCACACCGAAGACGGTCCCGGGTTTAAATACCGGAACACTTGCGGTCCAAGGGGTTGACGCATTGGCTGATTTCATGATTCCGGGTGCGAGAAAGACCTCTCCCGCGCGCAGCCCGGGAGGGATACGCAGCGGCGGGCCATTCGGTTTCAAAAGGAGAATTTCGTGATCCTCGTCACAGGCGGTGCCGGCTTCATCGGCTCCCACACTTGCGTGGCGCTGGCGGCAGCCGGCATTCCCTATCTCATCCTGGACAACTTCTGCAACAGCCGGCGCTCGGTGCTGGAGCGCATGGCCCGCATCACGGGCGCCGCACCCCAGTACGTCGAGGGCGACATCCGCGACGAGGCGTTGCTGGCCCGTGTCTTCGCAGATCACCCCATCGAAGCGGTGGTGCATTTCGCAGCGCTCAAGGCGGTGGGCGAATCGGTGCGCAAGCCGCTCGACTACTACGACAACAACGTCTCCGGCACGGTCGTGCTGCTGCGCGCCATGCAGGCCGCGGGCGTGCGGTCGCTGGTGTTTTCTTCCTCGGCCACCGTGTATGGCGAGCCCGCTACGGTGCCGATCCGCGAGGACTTTCCACTGTCGGCCACCAACCCCTATGGCTGGACCAAGCTGATGATGGAGCAGGTGCTGGCCGATGTGGACACGGCCGAACCCGGCCAGTGGCGCATCGCCCGCCTGCGCTACTTCAACCCCGTGGGGGCTCATGAAAGCGGCCTGATCGGCGAAGACCCGCAGGACGTGCCCAACAACCTGCTGCCCTACGTGGCCCAGGTCGCCGTCGGCCTGCGGGAGAGCCTGAGCGTCTACGGCGACGACTACCCCACGCCCGACGGCACTGGCGTGCGCGACTACATCCACGTGAGCGACCTGGCCGACGGCCATGTGGCCGCGCTGCGCTACCTGCGCGAGCACCCTGGGCTGCTCACGGTGAATCTGGGCACGGGCCGGCCTGTGTCGGTGCTGGAGATGGTGCGCGGCTTCGAGCAGGCGAGTGGCCGGCCGGTGCCTTACCGGGTAGTGGCCCGCCGCCCGGGCGACGTGGCCCAGTGCTGGGCCGACCCGGCGCTGGCCGAGCGGCTTCTGGGCTGGAAGGCCCACCACGGGCTGGACCGCATGTGCGCCGACGCCTGGCGCTGGCAGGACGGCGCGGCGCGCTCGCTCTGACGAGGCCGCCGCCGGCCGGCCATAGGCCCTGACGGGCCTGGCTCAGGCCGGGTTCTGTGCGTTGGCTGCGCCGCCGTGCGGTGGATCGGGCTCGGTGTCCAGCGTGGCGGCGTGCACGGCGGCCTCTTCTTCGGACAGCAGCGCGCCTTCCCACTTGGCCACCACTGCGGCGGCGATTGAATTGCCCACCGCATTGGTCGCCGAGCGTCCCATGTCGAGGAAGGTGTCCACGCCCAGGATCAGCAGCAGCCCCGCTTCGGGAATGTCGAAGTGGTTCAGCGTGGCGGCAATCACCACGAGCGAGGCGCGCGGCACGCCGGCCATGCCCTTGGAGGTCAGCATCAGGATGAGCAGCATGGTCACCTGCGTCTCCAGCGGCAGGTGAATGCCGTAGGCCTGCGCGATGAACAGCGTGGCGAACGTGCAGTAGATCATCGAGCCGTCGAGGTTGAACGAATAGCCCATCGGCATCACGAAGCTGGAGATGCGGCGCTCGACGCCGAACCGGTCCAGCGCGTCCAGCAGCTTGGGGTAGGCGGCCTCGGAACTGGCCGTGGCGAACGACAGCAGGAATGCCTCGCGGATGTTGCGCAGCAGCACCACGATGCGCTTGCCCAGCGCCAGGTAGCCGGCCAGGACGAGCACGCCCCACAGGATGAACAGCGCCAGGTAGAAGTCGCCCATGAACACCGCGAACTTCAGCAAGATGCCCAGCCCGTTCACCGCCACCGTGGCCGCCATGGCCGCCAGCACGGCCACCGGGGCGAACTTCATCACGTAGCCGGTGATCTTCAGCATCACGTGCGACAGCTCTTCGATGCCGCGCACCAGTGTGCGGGCCTTCTCGCCCAGCGCGGCCAGCGCCACGCCGAAGAACATCGAGAACACCACGATCTGCAGAATCTCGTTGTTGGCCATGGCCTCGACGAACGAGCGCGGCACCAGGTGGTTCACGAAATCCTTGAGCGTGAATTTCGAGGTCGCCAGTTGTGCGGACTGCGAAGCGTCCGGCAGCGCCAGCCCCATGTTGGCGCCGGGCTGCAGCACGTTGGCCAGCACCAGGCCGAGCAGCAGCGACACCAGCGACGCGGTCAGGAACCAGCCCATGGCCTTGGCGAACACCCGGCCCACCGATGCGGCATCGCCCATGTGCGCAATGCCCACGACCAGCGTGGAAAACACCAGGGGCGCGATCAGCATCTTGATGAGGCGCAGGAACACGTCGGAGCCGATGGAGATGTAGCCCGCGATGCGCGCCGCCTCTTGTGGCTCCAGCACGTTGGCGTGGATCAGGTGGCCGATCACGATGCCCAGCACCATGGCGATGATGATGCCGACCGCGGGCGGGAGCTTTCTTTTTTGGGATGGCATGGGTGAATGGGCGCTGCCGGGACGTCCTCGCAAGGCGGACAGGGCTGCACCAATTTGGGGAAAACCCGCGATTGTGCGGCATCCCGGGCGGGGGTCCGTTACCGACGGAACGGCCTGTCCGCCGGCCCTGCGCTTCTACAATCGCCGCATGCCTGCCAACCTGCCCGCGCCGCCGTCCGTGCGCCCCCTGTCTTTCCACGGCCAGCCTGCGCTGCAGCTGGCCCTGCCCACCGGCGAGACCGCCACCGTGGCGCTGCAGGGGGCCCAGGTGCTCTCCTGGACCGGCCGCGACGGCGCCGAGCGCATGTACTTCAGCCCGCGCGCCCGGCTGGACGGCCACTCCCCCATCCGCGGCGGCATTCCCGTGTGCTTTCCCCAGTTCAACCAGCGCGGCCCCCTGGCCAAGCACGGCTTCGTGCGCAACCTGCCCTGGCATGTGGAGAGCAGCAGCGATGGCGACGGCAACGACGCTGCCGATGCCGGCGTGGTCCGCGCGGTGTTCGCACTGGACGACACCGCCGAAACCCGTGCCTGGTGGCCGCATGGTTTCGCCGCCCGCCTGACCGTGGAGCTGTCCGCCGAACACCTGCGGCTGGATCTGTCGGTGCGCAACACCGGCACCACGGCCTGGGATTTCACCGCCGCGCTGCACGGCTACTACCGCGTGAGCGACATCGCCGCCACCCGGGTGGAGGGGCTCGACGGCTGCGCGCGCTGGGATTCGGTGGCCGACGTGCATTCGGTCCAGCAAGGCCCCGTGGCGTTCGACGGCGAATACGACTCCATCTTTTCGGCGGCGGCCCAGCCCCTGCGGCTGCACGCGGGCGACCATGCCTTGACGCTCGCGCAAAGCCCGTCGTGGATCAACACGGTCGTCTGGAACCCCGGCGCCGCGCTCTGCGCCACGTTGCCCGACATGCCCGCCGACGGCTACCGGAACATGGTGTGCGTCGAAGCGGCCTGCATCGACCAGCCCGTGCACCTGGAGCCCGGTGCCGAGTGGTCCGGCTGGCAGCGCCTGGGTGCCGCCTGAGCACGGCTCCGGTTCCACCGCCATCACCGTTACCACTGCCTCAATCGTTTTACGGCCTCAGCCGCTTTCTTTTTCCGGAACCTCCATGCTCGCCAAACGCATCATTCCCTGCCTCGACGTGACCGGTGGCCGCGTGGTCAAGGGCGTCAACTTCGTCGAACTGCGCGACGCGGGCGACCCCGTCGAGATCGCCGCACGCTACAACGGCCAGGGCGCCGATGAGCTCACCTTCCTCGACATCACCGCCACCAGCGATGGGCGCGACCTGATCCTGCCCATCATCGAAGCCGTGGCCAGCCAGGTCTTCATTCCGCTGACGGTGGGCGGGGGCGTGCGCACGGTCGAAGACGTGCGCCGTCTGCTGAACGCTGGCGCCGACAAGACGAGCTTCAACTCCGCGGCCATCGCCAACCCCGAGGTCATCAGCGCGGCCTCCGCCAAGTACGGCGCCCAGTGCATCGTGGTGGCCATCGACGCCAAGCGCCGTCAGGGCGACGACCTGCAGGCGCGCGGTGAAGGCTGGGACGTGTACAGCCACGGCGGCCGCAAGAACACTGGCCTCGACGCCGTCGAATGGGCCACCGAGATGGCGCGGCGCGGGGCGGGCGAAATCCTGCTCACCAGCATGGACCGCGACGGCACCAAGTCCGGATTCGACCTGCAGCTGACGCGCGCCGTGAGCGACGCGGTGAGCGTGCCGGTGATCGCCTCGGGCGGCGTCGGCAACCTCGATCACCTGGCCGACGGCGTGCAGCAGGGCGGGGCGGATGCCGTGCTGGCTGCCAGCATCTTCCATTACGGCGAATACACCGTCGGCCAGGCGAAATCGCGCATGGCCGAGCGTGGCATTCCGGTGCGCCTGTGATGGCCCGCATCGAAGCCCGCAGCCGGGCCCGCACGCGCATTGCGGCGGTCTGTACCGTTCTTTTCGCCGCCGCACTGGCGGGCTGCGCACAAGTCCCGCGCAATGCGGGCGCCACGCCGGCCCCGTCGTATGCCTCGGGCTATTTCGACCGCGCGCCGTGCGTGGACCGCATCGGCCGCTGCTTTGACGCCACCATCGGCGGCCAGCCGGTCGAGGTGATCGCCACCCGGGAAGAGTTCGAGCGCCTGCGCACGCAGCTGCGCGCGCTGAACGGCGGTGTGCGCGACGTGTACTGGATCGTGCGCCGTCCGCTGGGACGCGCCGCAGCGCTCGACGTGGAAACCGTCGCTAACGATTTCGGTCGCGCATACGTCGGCGAGCCGCGCGAGGAAGCCGACGTGACGGTGTACGCCCTCGACGGCCAGGACCTGGAGAGCGAAACCGAGCACGTCGCCAGCCCGGACGTGCGCATCGGCGGCCGCCCGGCCGTGGTGCAGCAGGAGACGCTCACGCAGGACACGCTGCCCCCCGGCCGCTACGCCTTCGCCATCAAATACCTGGGCCGTGCCAACTGGGACCGCAAGTGGGTCTTCCTGACGGTGCAATGACGAAGGCGCTGGGGCTGTGCATGAAAATGGCCTCCAGCGCAATAAAGACTAGGGTGTATAGCTATAAAAATCATAGCAAACCACCCCAAATGCCGCAGTGCAGCAAATGACCGAGAATGACTCCATGAACTGGCTCAACGAAGTGAAATGGGATGCGCAGGGCCTGGTGCCCGCCATCGCGCAGGAAGCGGCCACGGGCGATGTGCTCATGTTCGCGTGGATGGACCGCGAGGCCCTGGCCAAGACGGCGGAACTGGGGCGTGCCGTGTATTTCAGCCGGTCGCGCGGCAAGCTCTGGTTCAAGGGCGAGGAATCGGGCCACGTCCAGACGGTGCACGAGATCCGCCTGGACTGCGACAACGACGTCGTGCTGCTCAAGGTGACGCAGCTGGGCCACGAGCCCGGCATCGCCTGCCACACCGGGCGCCACAGCTGCTTTTTCAGCGTGCTCAAGGATGGCGCCTGGCAGGCCGTCGATCCGGTCTTGAAAGACCCCGAGTCCATCTACAAATAACGGTAATGCGCATGACCATTCCTCTCGCCGATCTGGAGGCCCCTGCGGCCCGCCCGTCCGAAGACGCGCTCGCGCGCCTGGCCGCCGTCATCGAAAGCCGAAAGCCCGCCCATGGCGGAGATGCCGATAAAAGCTACGTGGCGCGGCTGCTGCACAAGGGGCCTGACGCTTTCCTCAAAAAGATCGGCGAAGAAGCCACCGAAGTGGTCATGGCCGCCAAGGACGTGGACCATGGCGCCGACCCGTCCAAACTCGTGTACGAGGTGGCCGATCTGTGGTTCCATTCCATGATCGCCCTGGCGCACTACGGCCTCACACCGGCCGACGTGGTGGCCGAGCTGGAGCGCCGCGAAGGCACCAGCGGCATCGAGGAAAAATCCCTGCGCAAGGCCATTGCCCGCGCCAACGACGAAGGAGCGACCCCGTGAGCGACATCATCGACGTGGAACCGAACGAGCGGGCCGAATCGCTCAAGACGGTGGGGTGGATCAGCTACATCCTGCACCTCATCGTCGCCGTGGGCGCCGTCATTCCCGGCGCGCAGCCGGGCGCGGTGCTGCTATTGATCGCCCTGGTCATTGACCTGGTCAAGAAGAGTGATGCCGACGGCACCTGGCAGGCCAGCCATTTCTCCTACCGCATCCGCACCGTGCTCTGGGCTGGCGTGCTGTACGTGCTGACCGCGCCGCTGTGGCTGCTGTTCATCGCGCCGGGCTGGATCGCCTGGGGGCTGATCTCCATCTGGTTCCTGTACCGCATCGTGCGGGGCATGGTGGCGATGAACAAGGGCCAGGCGCTCGATGTCTGAGGGCGCCGCCCGCGCGGCGCCGCTGCGGCTGAACCTCGCCCTGCAGGGCGGGGGCTCCCACGGGGCGCTGACCTGGGGCGTGCTCGATGCGCTGCTGGAAGACGGCCGCTTCGTGTTCGACGGCATCAGCGGCACCAGCGCCGGGGCCATGAATGCCGTGGCGCTGGCGCACGGCTTCGCGCAGGCGGCCAAGGCCCACCGGCACGGTGGCGCCGACGAAGTGCACCGCGCCGGCTGCGAACTCGCCCGCGAGACGCTCAAGCGGCTGTGGGAGGGTGTCGGCACCATGGGCAGCCTGCTGTGGGGTGTGCCGCTGGCCTCCAGCCCGTTCCTCGGGATGATGTCGCAGTGGCTCTCGCCCTACCAGACCAATCCGCTGGACATCAACCCGCTGCGCCGCCTGCTGGAGCGCGAGGTCGACTTCGACGTGCTCAGCGCGGCCCGCCACCCGCGCGTTTTCGTGTGCGCCACCAACGTGCGCACCGGGCGCGGCGAAATCTTCTCCGGCAAGGCCTTGAGCGCCGATGCGGTCATGGCCTCGGCGTGCCTGCCGCTCATGTTCAAGGCCGTGCAGATCGGCACCGAGCACTACTGGGACGGCGGCTATTCCGGCAACCCCGCGCTGCACCCGCTGATCTACAAGACCGAGTGCAGCGACATTCTGCTCGTGCAGATCAACCCCATCGAACACGCCGAGGTGCCCGACACGGCCTCCGAGATCATGGAGCGCATGAACGAGGTCACCTTCAACGCCAGCCTGCTGGCCGAGATGCGCGCGATCGAGTTCGTGCGGCGCCTGCTGGCCGAGGGCAAGCTGGACGCGCAGCGCTACAAGAGCGTGCGCATGCACCGCATCGACGGCGGCTCGGTGCTGGCACCAATGGGCGCGTCCAGCAAGACACGCGCCGACCTCTCGTTCATCCGCCAGTTGTTCGAACTGGGCCGCATCGCCGGCCAGGGATGGATCAAGGCCCACCATGCCGACGTGGGCGTGCGCCCCACGGTGAACATCGCAGACAATGCCTGACCCGGCGGCGCCACGGCGGCGCCCCTTTTCCTCCGACCCCACCATGCAGCACGATCCGAACTGTCTTTTCTGCAAGATCATCGCGGGCCAGATACCGTCCAAAAAGGTCTATGAGGACGAAGAAATCTTCGCCTTCCACGACATCCACCCCCACGCGCCCGTGCACTTTCTGATGGTGCCCAAGCTGCACGTGCACTCCATGGCCGGCGTGACCGAAGCGCATGCCGGCGTGCTGGGCCGCATGATGGTGCTGGCGCCCCGGCTGGCCGCCGAGCAGGGCTGCAACCCTTATCCGGACGGCGGTTTCCGCATCGTGGTGAACACCGGCACCGAGGGCGGGCAGGAGGTGCACCACCTGCACATCCACGTTCTGGGCGGCCCCCGCCCCTGGCTCAAGGGCTGATCGAGGCGCTGCTTCAAGGCGCCGTGCGGCGGCGGTTGTGTGGCCCGGGCGGGCATCGCCGCAGCCACACCTCCGCGCGCCGCAGGGGTATGAACTTCCCCGTCATGCGGCGGGTCTAGAATGGTCTGTATTCGTTAGGAGATTGTCATGGGTTCGTTTTCCATCTGGCACTGGCTGATCGTGCTGCTGATCGTGGTGATGGTGTTCGGCACGAAGAAGCTCAAGAACATGGGCTCCGATCTGGGCGGCGCCGTCAAGGGCTTCAAGGACGGCATGAAGGACGGTTCCGCCACCGACACGCCGCCAGGCACGCCTCCCACGGGGCAGGTCATCAACAACACCGCCGCAGATCCCAAGGGCACCACCATCGACGTCGAAGCCAAGCACAAGGGCTGAGACGGCGGCATGAAAAAGCCCACGGGCCGGTACTGCTTCCATGATTGATATTGGTTTGTCCAAAATGGCGCTCATCGGCGCCGTGGCGCTCATCGTCATCGGCCCCGAAAAGCTGCCACGCGTGGCGCGCACCGTCGGGACGCTGCTGGGCAAGGCGCAGCGCTACGTCGCCGACGTCAAGTCCGAGGTCAACCGTTCCATGGAACTGGATGAGCTGCGCAAGATGAAGGAAACGATGGAAGGCGCCGCCCGCGACGTGCACCAGACCATCCATACCAGCGCCAGCGACTTCGAAAAAGACTGGAACAACGACCTCGCCGGCACCTCTGGCAGCACGTCCGGCGACGCCGATGCCGGCCTGCCGTACGACGCACTGGGCGAATCTACCGTGGTGCCCGCGTACAAGCACCCCGGCAAGAACTGGCGCCTCAAGCGTGGCGCCACGCCGCAGTGGTACAAAGCCCGCAGCGGCGTGCGCACCAAGGCCCTGTCGGGCGCGGCGCGCGTGGCCCGGTTCCGGCCCCAGAAATTCCATTGATGGCTGCGCACCCCGCGCAGCCACCCGCGCGGGTGCAATGCCCGCCCCACCTGCACCATGTCCGAAATCCCCACTAAAGAAGACGAGCTGGCCGGCACCGAGCAGCCTTTCGTGCAGCACCTCATGGAGCTGCGCGACCGTCTGGTCAAGGCGCTGATCGCCATCGGCATCGCCGCGGGCATCCTGTTCCTGTACCCCGGCCCCGGCGCGCTGTACGACCTGCTGGCCGCGCCGCTGGTGGCGCACCTGCCCAAGGGCGCCACGCTGATCGCCACGTCGGTGATCTCGCCATTCATGGTGCCGCTCAAGATTTTGCTGATGTCGGCCTTCCTGGTCGCGTTGCCGGTGGTGCTCTGGCAGGTGTGGGCCTTCGTGGCGCCGGGCCTGTACTCGCACGAGAAGAAGCTGGTGCTGCCGCTGGTGGTCTCCAGCACGCTGCTGTTTCTGGTGGGCGTGGCGTTTTGCTACTTCTTCGTCTTCGGCCAGGTGTTCGCTTTCATCCAGAGCTTTGCCCCCAAAAGCATCACGGCGGCGCCTGACATCGAGGCGTACCTGAGCTTCGTGCTCACCATGTTCCTGGCGTTCGGCCTCTCGTTCGAGGTGCCCATCGTGGTGATCGTGCTGGCACGCATGGGCATCGTCAGCGTGGAAAAGCTCAAGGGTTTCCGCGGCTATTTCATCGTGCTGGCTTTCATCATCGCCGCCGTGGTCACGCCCCCGGACGTGGTGTCGCAACTGGCCCTGGCCGTGCCGATGTGCCTGCTGTACGAACTGGGCATCTGGGCCGCTCAAATCTTCATCCGCCATACCAAGGCGCCTGAGGATGAGCAGGCACAAGAGCCGACCTGAAAGGCGGGATGAGGTCTTTTGTGGCGTGAGGGCGATCTTTCCTCGTGCCGCAATTTGATGCATGCCCCAACATCCTGGCGTGCGGTTTTGTCCAGGACCTTTGCTGCGCATTCCTTGCCGGCGACGAAAGCCGCGACGTTCTGCGGCTCGGCCCTGTCGCCGCACGACTCCTGCCCAGCCCGAGCCGGCTCAGAGCGCCCGGCTTGAGCGCGGGCAGCGCATCTGTCGATTGCCGTCCACCGCACGGGTGGGCAGCAAGACACAAGCGGCCCACTTCAGTCCTTGAGCTTCCACCCTGGGATCGCCGGTGTTGAGCTCTGCGCGATCACGAAAGCGCGATCACGAAAATGAGAGCGGTACCCCGCGGGGAAGTGCGGGCCCTTTCCGCGCTGCTTTCTCGATCTCTCAGCGCTGCTGCTGTTGAGGCACCTGCTGCGCGCGCTGCGGCCGGGGGCGGGTGCCCGGCACCACTTCCAACTCCACCCGCGAATCGCCGCGCTGCAGTTGGAACGTGGCCGGCGTGCCCGGCTTCAGCGATGCTACGGCGGTGAGCAGGGCGGAGACGCTGGCTGTCGGCTTGTCCTCGACCTGCACGATCACATCGCCCGGACGCATGCCGGCACGGGCGGCGGGGCCGTCCTGCAGCACGCCGGTGATGATCACGCCTTCGGAAGCCTTCACACCGAAGGTCTGGGCCAGTTCGGGCGACAGCTCGTTCGGCTCCACGCCGATCCAGCCGCGCGTGACCTGCCCGTCCTTCACGATGCCGTCCAGCACCAGCTTGGCGGTGGACACCGGAATGGCAAAGCCGATGCCCATGCTGCCACCCGAGCGCGAGTAGATCGCGGTGTTGATGCCCATCAGGTTGCCGTTCACGTCCACCAGCGCGCCACCGGAGTTGCCGGGGTTGATGGCCGCGTCGGTCTGGATGAAGTTCTCGAACGTGTTGATGCCCAGTTGGCTGCGGCCCAGTGCGCTCACGATGCCGCTGGTCACGGTCTGCCCCACGCCGAAGGGGTTGCCGATGGCCAGCACATGGTCGCCCACGGCCAGCTGGTCGGAGTTGCCCAGCACGATCACGGGCAGCTTGTCCAGTTGCACTTTCAGGATGGCCAGGTCAGTGTCCGGGTCGGTGCCGATCACGGTGGCGCGTGCGCGGCGGCTGTCGGTCAGCGTGACCTCGATCTCATCCGCGCCCTCGACCACGTGGTTGTTGGTGAGGATGTAGCCGTCCGTGCTGATGATCACGCCGCTGCCCAGCCCGGTCTGCGCCTGCGTGCCCTGGTCGCCGAAGAAGAACTGGAACCACGGGTCGTTGCTGCGCGGGTGGCGCACGGCCTTGCTGGTGTTGATGCTGACTACCGCCGGCGCGGCCTTGCGCGCCGCCGCAGCGAAGCTGCCGGGGGCAGGGGGTGCGGCGGGGGTGCTCGGCGCCTCGATCAGGGCCACCCCTGCGCTGCTGCGCGTCGCGCCACGCCGCAGCCAGTCCGGCTGGAGGGTTACGACGACGAAGTAGGCGGCGACGAGTACCGTCACGGTCTGGGAAAACAGCAGCCAAAAGCGCTTCATGGTGGTCTGGAGTGAAAACCGGGGGAAGGGCGATTGTCGCCACTTTGGGCCGCACCCTGCACGAACAAGCCCCCTGGGCCGTCAGCCCGGGGTCAGCCCCATGGGCCGCTCCCTCAGGGCAAACCCTTAAAATTGCGCGTCTGCCACCGCGCTCCCTTGCCCGTTCTTTTTCGCGGCCGGGCCCACCGGCCCCGCCGCCTGCGACACGCCCCATCCGGAAATGCCTGCTGAACGTCGGCCGCGAACCGCCACCGCGGTGCCGCGCAGTCCTGCCATCGATTTCCCCGGAACCTGCCCATGACCTCCACTTCTCCCGCCGCCGGCCCCACTGGCGCCGCGCCCCGCCGCCCGCTCACCCGCCACGACTACCAGACGCTCGGCCTGTCCGCCCTCGGCGGCACGCTCGAGTTCTACGACTTCGTCATCTACGTGTTTTTCGCCGCCGTGCTGGGCGGGCTGTTCTTTCCCGCCGACATGCCCGACTGGCTGCGCCAATTGCAGACCTTCGGCATCTTCGCCGCCGGCTACCTGGCCCGGCCCGTGGGCGGCATCGTGATCGCCCACTTCGGCGACAAGCTCGGCCGCAAGCGCATGTTCACGCTGTCGATCTTCCTCATGGCCGTGCCCACGCTGGTCATCGGCCTGTTGCCCACCTACGCCAGCATCGGCGTGGCGGCACCGCTGCTGCTGCTGGCCATGCGCGTGCTGCAGGGCGCTGCCATCGGTGGCGAAATGCCCGGCGCCTGGGTGTTCGTGGCCGAGCACGTGCCCGCCAATCGCTACGGGCTGGGCGTGGGCACGCTCACCGCCGGCATCACGGGCGGCATCCTGCTCGGCTCGCTGGTCGCGATCGGCATCAACCGCAGCTATGCGCCTGCCGAGGTGCAGGAGTTCGCGTGGCGCATTCCGTTCATCCTGGGCGGCGTGTTCGGCTTGGTGTCGGTGTACCTGCGGCGCTTTCTGCACGAAACACCGGTCTTCCAGGAGTTGGCCGCCCGCCGCGCCGTGGCGCGCGAACTGCCGGTCAAGACCGTGCTGCGCGACCACCGCGGCGCCATGCTGCTCGTGGCCCTGATGACCTGGGTGCTCTCCACCGCCATCGTGGTCGTGGTGCTCATCACGCCCACCTATCTGCAGAAGGTGTTCCACATTCCCGCCACGCTGGCGCTGGAAGCCAACGCCGTGGCCACGCTCACCCTCACCATCGGCTGCGTCATCGTCGGCTGGGCCACTGACCGCTTCGGCACGCGCCCGGTCATGCTGGTGGGCTGGGGCGGGCTGGTCGTGACCACCTACCTGTTCTACACCGGCCTGCCGGGCACACCCGCTTCGCTGGTGTTCCATTACGGGCTGATCGGCCTGTTCGTGGGCTCCATCGCCCTGCTGCCCATCGTGGGCGTGCGTGCGTTCCCGCCCGAGGTGCGCTTCACCGGCCTGTCCTTCTCGTACAACATGGCCTATGCCGTGTTCGGCGGCATCACGCCCATCCTCATCACGCTGTGGCAGCAGCACGACGTGCTTGCCAATGCCCATTACGTGGCGGCCATGGGCGTGCTCGGTTTCGCGCTGGGCTTCGTACCGCTGGCCTCTCGTGGCTGGCAGCCTGCGGCCAAGGCCTGATGCGCCAAGCCTGCCATTGACGGGCTACAGTCAACGACGAGGCCAGCAAAACCCTAGGAGCAGACGATGAAGATCGAAGGTGCGTGCTACTGCGGCGCGATCGAATACCAGGCGGAAGTACAGCCCGGCACGGCAACCGTCTGCCACTGCAACGATTGCCAGGCTCAATCGGGGTCGGCCTTTCGCGCCAACATCGCCGCGCCCGCATCCAGTTTCGTGCTCGTGAAGGGCACGCCTCGCACATACATCAAGACGGCGGCCAGTGGAAACCAGCGCGTCCTTGCGTTTTGCGAGGTGTGCGGCAGTTCGCTGTATGCGTGCGATGTGACCGATCCGCAGGCCTATTCATTGCGAATCGGCACGGTCAGGCAACGGCAGGAACTCGGCACACCGCAGCGCCAGATCTGGACAAAACGACGCCATGAATGGGTTGCACTGCCCGACGGCGTCAAGTCTTTTGAAGGGCAGCCTTAGCCAGGGCTCAGCCACTGAACTGCTCCAGAGCAGTTTTTGTACTTTTGGCCTCGGGCTTCTCAAGACACAGGGCGGAAGTCGGGCCCGCCAGGCCGCAGAGCTTTGGCTGGTCACTACCCCATTGCTGAAGGGCGGGGCAGGCACCACTGCATGTCGCCGGCGGCGCCTCCTTCGCGACAGGCTACATTTGGCCGACAAATCAATGGCTCCTGAATGCTCCCGCCAGATCACTTTCTGGCGGCGGCCATGAAGCGTCGTTCGATGCTGGATCAGGCGCCTAAAAATCACTACAACAGTCGAAAGAAGAGAGAAACCGATGGCCAAATGCGCGTTTTGCAGTTCAACCATTTTGTTCGGCGGAAAGCGCCAAGGGGAAGCGCGATTCTGCAATGCCCAATGTGAGCAACGCGGCGTGCTCGCCAGCGTCGCGAGCCAGTTGCCATCGCACCAAGTGGACCCGTTCGTGCGAATGGTCCACCTTGGGAACTGCCCGAAATGCAAAGGCGCTGGTCCAGTGGACGTGCACGTTTCCTACCGGGTCTGGTCCGCGCTGGTGATGACCTCCTGGTCCAGCCGCCCGACCGTGTGCTGCAAGCGCTGCGGCGTCAAGAAGAGGCTCGGCGATACGGCGTTCTCTTTATTGCTCGGCTGGTGGGGGATTCCTTGGGGAATCCTCATCACGCCCCTTCAAATGGGTCGAAACGCATTCGGGCTTTTCAGGATGCCAGAGCCGTCGTCTCCGTCCCCTGCGCTTGAAAGAATGCTCAGGCTGCAAATGGCGGCTGAGCAGGTCGAGGGGCGACTTCGCAATGAGCCTGTTCTCTGAAGAAGCACACCAGCATGTCTGACCTGATTGAATGGTCAGCTCCCGGCATGGCGAGACCTCAACAGCGGAAAGCCGGTCTCACGCCAGAAGCCGATGCTGACTTGGCCGGACGACATGCCTCCATGGCTGTAGCGTTCGACAAATACAGAGGATGCTGTCTCGTCCAACGGCGAACCGACCAGGCGCTCGAAAGTCGCTTCAAGCAATGCATTGAGTGGCCTCTCGCCCGATGGCAAAGGGATACCTACGAGCACTTCTGCCATCTCTTGCCAAAGATACGGATCGCCGCGAAGTCCCCACTGGAGTGGCGGTGGCTTGAAAAGATCCGATACGTACTGGACGGGTGTCATTAGGAATTTCTGCGCTGACTGGGCCCATAAAAGAGATGGCGCTTTCCCGGCTTCGACCGTGCATCCAACTTGCGCAAGTCCAGCCGTTTCTGTTCGTTGCGCAGGTGCGTCAGACCAGCCCGGCGTCGGCATGGTTGCAGGGCCCGCTCTGGAAGCCCGGCACGCGGTACTCTTGCGGCGGTATCGCCCACCCGGCTGCGGTGGTGGCGGCCGGTGACTCGATGGGCACAGTCTTCCTCTGCAGCAAACCTTGAACAAGGGCGTCCACGGCAAGGCTGTTTTCGGTCGGCGCGACCAAGCTGACTTACGCCGCGATCACCAACAGGGCGGATTGTAGAGAGCACGCCATTGATCTCGGGCAATGCGGCTGGGCTGCGCATCTGGCGCTGCGCCTGCCGCAAGCTGGCCGATGGCCGGGCGGTGAAATCGAAGCCACAATCGTTCCATGACCAGCCCCATCGCTTCCCCCTCCCACGACACCACGGCCGCTACCCCCGGGGTTTCCCGGCAAGACCTGCAGCGCGCGTTCGACACGCTGCTGCAGCCCGAGCGCTTCAAGGACTACGGCCCCAACGGGCTGCAGGTGGAGGGCAAGGACCGCATCGCCCGACTGGTGAGCGGCGTGACCGCCAGCCGTGCGCTGATCGATGCGGCCATCGAGGACGGGGCCGATGCGATCTTCGTGCACCATGGCCTGTTCTGGCGCGGACAGGACGGCCGCGTGACGGGCTGGATGAAGCAGCGGCTGCAGCGGCTGCTGGCGCACGACATCAGCCTGTTCGCCTACCACCTGCCGCTGGATGCGCACCCCGAACTGGGCAACAACGCGCAACTGGGCCGCGTGCTGGGCGTGGCGGCCGATGCGCGGTTCGGCGAGCAGGATCTGGGATTTGCCGGCCCCGCGCAATTCGCCGATGCGCAGGCCCTGGCCCGGCATGTGGAGAGCGTGCTCGGCCGCTCGGTGACGCTGGTGCAGCCCGAGCCACGCCCCATCGCCCGCCTGGCCTGGTGCACGGGCGGAGCGCAGGGGTACTTCGAGGGGGCGATCGCCGCCAGGGCCGACGCCTTCATCACGGGCGAGATTTCAGAGCCGCAGGCCCATCTGGCGCGCGAGACGGGCGTGGCCTTCATCGCGGCGGGCCACCATGCCACCGAGCGCTACGGCGCACCGGCCGTGGCTAAGCGGGTGGCCGCGCAGCTGGGCATCGCGCACCGGTTCATCGAGATCGACAACCCGGCGTGACGCTGTGAAAGCGTGAAAACGTTAAAGCGCCTGAGGGAAGTGGATTGCTATCAAATAAATAGCAGTACTCCCTAGTGATGATTGCGCTGGAGGCCTGAAAGGCTTGAACCGCCCCGGCGCCAGCGCATCCCGGGCTGCCGTCCGGCTACATCACCCGCCCGTACCACCAGACCGACAGCACCGCGGCCAGCAGCATGAGCACGGCGCCGGCCAGCGCGAGCAGGGCGGACACCTCGGTTTCCTTCTTCTCCACGGTCAGGCGCGAGCTGAGCGTTTCGTACACCTTCTGCAGATCGGCGGCGGTGGCGGCGTGAAAGTATTCGGCGTTGGTGCGCAGGGCCACGGCCTTCAGCGTGTCTTCGTCCAGGCGCACGCGCATGGACCAGCCTTCGAAACCGATCGTCTCGCCGGCCACGGTGCCCACGCCGACGGTGTACACGCGCACGCCCCGGTCGGCGGCCCATTGGGCGGCTTCCAGGGGGTCCACGCCCGTGGTGCGTTGCCCGTCGGTGAGCATGATGATGGCGGCCGAGGTGTACGAGCCTGGCGCCACGGGCGTGAAGGCCTTCCGGCCCTGGGCGCGGCCCACTTCGTCGATCGGCTGCGAGCGCATGGTCTGCCGCCCGCCCAGAGCGGCAATGTCGATGCCCGAGTCGGGGAACAGCGTGGCCAGCGACAGCAGGATGCCGTTGCCTGTCGCCGTGCCGCGCTGCAGCTGGAAGCTGTCGATGGCCTTCACCAGGTCTTCGTGGTTCTGCGTGGGCAACTGCGCCAGCTGGGCGCTGCCGGCGAAGGCGACCACGCCCACGCGCACGTGGCGCGGCAGGTCGGCGATGAAGGCCTTGGCGGCGTTCTGCGCGGCGGTGATGCGGTCGGGCAGCACGTCGGCGGCGCGCATGCTGCCCGAGACGTCCATGGCCAGCATGATGGTCTGCTGCTGCGAGGGCAGGGTGATGACGGCCAGCGGACGGGCCGCCGCCAGCAGCAGCGCGGCCAGCCCCAGCAGGAACAGCACGGGTGGAACGTGGCGCCGCCAGGTGGTGCGCCCGCCGAGCGCTTCGCGCACGAGCCCCAGGCTGGGGTAGTGCAGGGCGGTGGCGCGGCGGCGGCGCAGCAGCCAGGCATAGAGCAGCACCAGCACCGGCAGCACCAGCAGCAGCCAGAGGAACGAGGGCCAGAGGAAAACCATGGTGCAGCGGCTCCTACTTTTCTTTCTTGCTACGCGGCCCGGGCCGCAGCGTGCCAGGGCGCCGGAGGGCGGTACGCGGGCTTGGCCGGCTGGCGGCCCCGCAGTTCCATGAAGCGGACCAGGGCGTCCAGCAGATCGTCGCCGGTGGCCAGCTCCAGCGTGTCGGCCCCGGCGCGCGCGAGCGATTCGCGCAGGGCGGCTTCGCGCTGCGCGGCCAGCCGCGCGAAGCGGTGGCGGAAGGCCTTGTCGCGCGTGTCCACCTGCAACTGGTCGCCGGTCTCGGGATCGCGCAGAGTGACCAGGCCCACGTCGGGCAGCGCCAGCTCCAGCGGATCGAGCAGGCGCACGGCCACCACGTCGTGGCGCTGCGCGAGCTGGGCCAGGGGCTTTTCCCAGCCGGGCGCGGTGATGAAGTCCGACACCACGAACACCGCCGAGCGGCGGCGCACCGTGCCCAGGGCCGTGCCCAGCAGGCGGGCCAGGTCGGTGGCGCCGGGCGGGGCGGCGGCCGGCACCGCAGGGCGGGCCTGCAGCAGACGGTGCAGCAGGTGCAGCACGTGGGCCCGGCTGGCGCGGGGCGGCAGGATGGCGTCCACGCCTGCGGCCGGTCCGGAAGCCGCTGCGGTGCGGCCCGGGGTGCGTGCGGCCTGGGGCCGGGCCGGTGCGCCGGTGCCGGTGCCGTAGAGCATCGCTCCCACGCGATTGCCGTGGCGCGTGAGCAGGCGCGCCAGCACGGCCACGAAGCCCGCGAGGATGTCGCGCTTGGCCTGCCCCGGCGGTCCGAAGTCCACCGAGGGGCTCAGGTCCAGCAGGAACCAGGCCGCCATTTCGCGGTCTTCGGAGAACACGCGCACGTGCGGCACGGCGAGCCGCGCGGTCACGTTCCAGTCGATGTGGCGCACGTCGTCGTGCGGCTGGTATTCGCGCAGGTCGGCCAGGTCCAGCCCGCCGCCGCGCAGCAGCGTGCGGTAGTCGCCCTGCAGCAGGCCGTCGAGCCGGCGGATCACCGTCCACTCGAGCTGGCGCAGCAGCCGCTCGGCCTGGCCGGGCAGCGCCGCCGCGCTGTGGGCTGCGTGCGCGGGCGTGGCCGGGCCGTCAGGCGCGTTGCGGCTCATGGCGGGCCCCGTTCTGAGCATCGTGGTGCAGCGGCCGGGGCGGCGCGGGCAGCTTGGCCATCAACTGGGCGATGAGCGCATCGGCATCGAGGCCGTCCGACAAGGCCTCGTACGACAGCGTGATGCGGTGGCGCAGCACGTCGGGCGCGAGGTCGGCCATGTCTTCGGGCAGCACGTAGGCGCGGCCGCGCAGCATGGCCAGGGCGCGCGCGCCTTCGGCCAGGTGGATGGTGGCGCGAGGGCTCGCGCCGCAGGCGATGCGCGGCGCCATGTCGGCCAGGCCGTATTGGCCGGGTGCGCGGGTGGCCGCCACCAGGCGCACGGCGTATTGCAGCAGCGACGGGTCCACGTACACCGTGCGGCATTCGGCCTGCAGCGCGGCGAGCTGGCCGGTGCTGGCCACTGCGGCCACCTGCACGGCGGGCGCGAGCGCGCGCTGGGCGATGACGAACTCTTCCTCTTCGGTGGGGTAGCCCACCAGCACTTTCATCATGAAGCGGTCCACCTGCGCCTCGGGCAGCGCGTAGGTGCCTTCGGTTTCGATGGGGTTCTGCGTGGCCATTACCAGGAAGGGCTCGGGCACGCGGTGCGTTTCACCGGCAATGGTGACCTGGCGCTCCTGCATCACTTCCAGCAGCGCGCTCTGCACCTTGGCGGGCGCGCGGTTGATCTCGTCGGCCAGCAGCAGGTTGGTGAACACCGGCCCGCGCGTGGTGCTGAATTCGCCCGTGCCCTGGTGGTACATGCGCGTGCCCACGAGGTCGGCGGGCACGAGGTCGGGCGTGAACTGGATGCGCTTGAACTGGCCCTGCACGGTGCTGGCCAGCGTCTTGACGGTCAGTGTCTTGGCCAGCCCCGGCACGCCTTCGACCAGCAGGTGGCCCTGCGACAGCATGGCCACCATCACGCGTTCGAGAAAGCGGTCCTGCCCGACCACGACGCGCTTGACCTCATAAAGGATCTGCTCCATCAGCGTGGCCGTGCCGGGGGACTGCGACGGGAATTCCATGGGCGGGCTCCGAAAGGATGAAGGTAGGAATAGAGAAAGAAAGAAGAAGGGAACAGGCGCTAGAACGGCGGCATGCCGACCGCGGCCGCGGCGTTCTCGATGGGCACGGCAAAACCGATGCCGATGAAGGTGCGCGCTGGCGTGGGGTTCAGGATGGCGGTGACGATGCCGACCACCTCGCCATCCAGCGTGACGAGCGGCCCGCCCGAGTTGCCAGGGTTGGCAGCCGCATCGAACTGGATCAGGTGCTGCAGCTCGCGCTTGCCTTCGGGCGAATCGAACTCGCGCTCCAGCCCCGACACCACGCCCGCCGAGGCCGAGGGCCCGATGCCGAACGGAAAGCCCACCGCCACCACCGGATCGCCCGGGCGCAGGTTCTGCGTGGAGCGCAGCGGAGCTGCGACGAGGTCGTCCGGAATCTTGTGGGCCTGCAGCACCGCCAGGTCGTTCTCGGGCTGCACGCCGGTCACGCTGGCGCTGGCTTCCATTCCGTCGGAGAAGACGACCTGCACGCGCGTGGCGCCCTGCACCACGTGCAGGTTGGTCAGGATCACGCCCTTGTCCAGGATCACCACACCGGTGCCGATGCCGCGCTCGACCTCCTTGCCCTTCTTGGTGTGGCTGTAGCCGATCACGCGCACGACCGATGGGGCGATGGTCTCCACGGCGCGCGCGGTGGCTGCGGGCAAGGGCTGCGTCTCCAGCGTGCGCAGCACGGCGGCGTCGATGTCTTTTTGCGTGATGGAGGGCGCGGCGGGGCGCTGGCCCATCCAGACGCTGGCAGCCAGCAGCACGGAGAGAAGGGCGATGGCGGCCCACAAAGCGCGCTGCGTGGTGCGCTGGGAGTTTGGGGCCTGCGGGCCGTTCGGTGCGGGGTGGGGGTTGGCGGAATGTTCGCCCGAGGGACCCGATGGCGCATCGCCCATCCCGCGGCCGCGTGCGGTGGCGGCCTCGTCCGCTGGCGCCTCGGGAGCGCTGCGGCGGTCGGAGCGGGAGCTGCTGTAGCGGGGCGGCCTGGGCATGCTGACACCTCTGAAAGCGGGCGCGCCACAGAGGGGGTGGCGGCGGAACGTTCACGGTAGCACGGAAAAGCCCGCCGCGCCTGTCACAGGGCGTATCGGGCATCATCGGCGCATGGACACCTGGATCGACACCCATTGCCACCTGGATGAGTTCGAGGCCCATGCCGGGCTCGACCACCTGGACCGCGTGCGCCGCGATGCAGCCAAGGCCGGCGTGGCCCACTGCGTGCTGCCCGCGGTCGAGCTTGCCAACCTGGACGCCGTGCGCCGCCTCGCGCACCGCCACGGCGACAGCTACGCGCTCGGCATCCATCCCCTCTTCACCGGCCGCGCCGGCGATGGCGACGTGGACACGCTGGCCCAGGCGCTGGAGGCCCACCACGCCGATCCGCGCCTGGTGGCCATCGGCGAGATCGGCCTCGACTATTTCGTGCCCGCGCTGGACGGCCCGCGTCAGGAGCGCTTCTACCGCGCCCAGTTGCAACTGGCCCAGCGGTTCGACCTGCCGGTGATCCTGCACGTGCGGCGCTCGTCCGACAAGGTGCTCAAGGGCCTGCGCGAGCGGCGCGTGCGCGGCGGCATCGCCCATGCCTTCAACGGCAGCCTGCAGCAGGCCGAAGCCTTCATCGCGATGGGCTTCAAGCTCGGCTTCGGCGGGGCGGTCACGTTCGACCGTGCGCTGCAACTGCGGCGGCTGGCGGCGGAGTTGCCGCTCGAATCGCTCGTGCTGGAGACCGATGCCCCCGACATTCCGCCGCACTGGCTGTACGTGACGGCCGCCGAGCGGGCCGCCGGCGCACCGCCTGCGCGCAACAGCCCGGGCGAGCTACCGCGCATCGCCGAGGTGGTGGCGGGGCTGCGCGGCATGCCGGTGGATGAGCTGGCGCAGGCCACGCGGGCCAATGCCATCGCTGCGCTGCCCCGGCTGGCATCGCTGCTGGACGCTTGAGGGTTTCAAGGTTTGAGTGTTTTTGGCCTCCAGCGCAATCAGCACTAGGGTGTATTGCTATTAATTTGATAGTAAATGGGTCTGGGCTGTAGAAAGTGACTTCCTTGCCCCCGATCCCGAGCCCGCCCCCAGCGCCGCGCGAGTTCTCCCCGCTGAGGGATTCCGCTCCTTCCTCCGACAATTTTTCTCCCCGAAGCGCATCGATCATGGCCGCCATGGACCTTTTCTCCCCACCGCCCGAACCCGCGCCGACAACACCTGCGGCCCCGCGCCTGGCCGGGCTGGCGCCGGTGGTGTCTTCGCGCACGGTGGTGCTGGTGCTGGGCAGCTTTCCCGGTGCGGCGTCGCTGCGGGCGGGGCAGTACTACGGGCACCCGCAGAACCACTTCTGGCGCATCCTGCAGGCGCTGTGGCCGGCGCAGCCGCTGCCCGGGCGGGACGATTACGCCGGGCGGTGCGCATGGCTGCTGGACCGGGGACTCGGCCTGTGGGACGTGTATGCGGCCTGCGAGCGCGAGGGCAGCCTGGACGCCGACATCCGCAACGCCGTGGTGAACGATTTCCAGGCGCTGCGCGGGCAGTGTCCGCGGCTCGCCGCCATCGCCCACAATGGCGGGGAGAGCTTCCGGCACGCCAAGGCCGTGCGCGCGCAAATGGGCCTGCCCCCCGCGCTGCTGGAAGGCGGCGTGCAGTCCCTGCGGCTGCCCTCCACCAGCCCGGCCAATGCGTCGTGGAGCTTCGAGAAAAAATGGAACGCCTGGGCCACGGCCCTGGGCACTTATGGATTGGTGTGACGATTTGACCCGCAAGAAAACCGCCAGCGACTTCCCCGAAGTGAGCGTCTCCGACGACGGCGAGGTGCGCCACCTGCACCTGGGCACGCCGTGGATCCAGGGCTCGATGCGCGTGGCCGAGCCGTTCGAGCTCGAACTGGAATACGTGCAGCGCATGATGGCCTGGCTGCTCTTCGTCGAGCCCGCCAGCGTGACCAAGCGCCACGCCATGCAACTGGGCCTGGGGGCCGGAGCGCTCACCAAGTTCAGCCACAAGAAGCTGCGCATGTGCGCCACCGCCATCGAGCTGAATCCGCAGGTGCTGGCCGTGTGCCGCGCCTGGTTCAAGCTGCCGCCGGACGGCTCCAAGCTGCGCGTGGTGCTGGCCGATGCCGCCCAGGAAATCCGCAACCCCATGTGGCTGGGCACGGTCGATGCGCTGCAGGTGGACCTGTACGACCACGAGGCCGCCGCGCCCGTGCTGGACAGCGCCGATTTCTATGCCGACTGCCGCGCGCTGCTGTCCGAGGACGGCGCCATGACGGTCAACCTCTTCGGCCGCGCCTCCAGCTACGAGCGCAGCCTGGGCAAGATGGCCGAGGCCTTCGGGACCGATGCGCTGTGGGCCTTCAAGCCCACGCGCGAGGGCAACACCGTGGTGCTGGCGCAGCGCACGCCCACCCGGCCCAAGCGCGCCGATCTGCTGGCGCGTGCCGAGGCGGTGCAGGCCCGCTGGGACCTGCCGGCCACCAAGTGGGCGCGCGTTTTCAAGCCGGTGGCCGCATGACCCCGGCCGCCGCGGCGTCCCTGGCGCAGCAGGGCGGCAGGGGCACCACCCCATTTCTCCTTTCTTTGAATTCCTGAACGAGGCCCGCCCATGAGCACCGCCGCAATCGCCGATCCGAAGCCCAAGCCGCCCGCGTACACCGGGCCGCTGGAGTGGCGGCGGCTGGTGGACTGGCTGCATGCCGATGGCGTGATCTCGGCCGAAGAAGCCGCCCGCACCATCGCGCGCTGCTCGCAGGCCGAAAGCCGCCAGCACCCGCTGGTGCGCCTGGCCAACGTGGCCATGGCCCGCGCGAGCGACGGCCGCCCGCTGGACGCCGAGCTGCTCACCCAGTACCTGGCCCAGCGCAGCGGCCTGGGCTACCTGCGCATCGACCCGCTCAAGGTGGACGTGGGCCGCGTGGCCGACACCATGAGCGCCAGCTACGCCGAGCGCCACAAGGTGCTGCCGGTGCAGGTCACGCCCAAGGAGGTGGTGATCGCCACGGCCGAGCCTTTCATCGACGACTGGGTGGCCGAGGTCGAGCGCCAGGCGCGGCGCACCGTGCGCCGCGTGGTGGCCAACCCGCAGGACATCCAGCGCTTCACGGCCGAGTTCTTCGCGCTGGCCAAGTCGGTGCGTGCCGCGCAGAAGGCGGGCGGGGCGTCGGCGGGCAACAGCTTCGAGCAGCTGGTGGAGCTGGGCAAGAGCAACAAGCAGCTCGACGCCAACGACCAGGGCGTGGTCAAGGTGGTGGACTGGCTGTGGCAGTACGCCTTCGACCAGCGCGCGAGCGATATCCACCTGGAGCCGCGCCGCGAGCAGGGCGTGATCCGCTTTCGCATCGACGGCGTGCTGCACCCGGTTTACCAGATGCCCATGGGCGTGCTGAACGCCATGGTGGCGCGCGTGAAGCTGCTGGGCCGCATGGACGTGGTGGAGCGCCGCCGCCCGCAGGACGGCCGCATCAAGACCCGCAACCCGCGCGGCGACGAGGTGGAAATGCGCCTGTCCACCCTGCCCACGGCCTTCGGCGAAAAGATGGTGATGCGCATCTTCGACCCCGACAACGCCGTCAAGGACCTGGACGCGCTGGGTTTTTCGCAGCACGATGCCACGCGCTGGGAGGCGCTGGTCAAGCGCCCGCACGGCATCATTTTGGTGACCGGGCCCACGGGCTCGGGCAAGACCACCACGCTGTACTCCACGTTGAAGCGCGTGGCGACCGAAGAGGTCAATGTGAGCACGGTGGAAGACCCGATCGAAATGATCGAGCCCAGCTTCAACCAGACCCAGGTGCAGCCGCAGCTCGATTTCAATTTCGCCGAGGGCCTGCGCGCATTGATGCGGCAGGACCCGGACATCATCATGGTCGGCGAAATCCGCGACCTCGCCACCGCCGACATGGCCGTGCAGGCCGCGCTCACGGGCCACCTCGTGTTCAGCACGCTGCACACCAACGACGCACCCAGCGCCGTCACCCGCCTCATGGAGCTGGGCGTGCCGCCCTACCTCATCAACGCCACGCTGCTCGGCATCCTCGCGCAGCGGCTGGTGCGCACGCTGTGCAAGCAATGCAGGCAAAAAGACGAGGCGTCCTCGGTCGATGCGCTGGCCGACGTGGTCAAGCCCTGGAAGCTCAACGGCGGCTACCAGGCCTACAAGCCCGTGGGCTGCGTCGATTGCCGCATGACGGGCTTTCACGGGCGCATGGGCCTGTATGAACTGCTCACGGTGAGCGAGGCGCTCAAGGACCGCATCAACCAGGCGCCATCCGTCGACGTGCTGCGCCGCCAGGCCGTGCAGGATGGCATGCGCCCGCTGCGCCTGGCCGGCGCGCTGCGCGTGGCCGAAGGCATCACCACGCTCGAAGAGGTGATCGCGGCCACGCCGCCGCTGGAGTGATTCGAGGTCAGCGCGGGACGCTCGCAGGGGCCTGTCAGCAGGCCGGAAAACGTCTCTCCGACGGGGCGTCACCCTGCGGTTTTCCCTAGGCGCTGGATAGGTGGAATCCACATCGATCCGCGGCGGACCGGACTGCACAATCGCCCGTCAAGTTCTTGTAAGGAGACGTTTTCGTGAAAATCAAGAGCCAGAAAGATTTCTTTTCGGGCCTCATGTTCATGGGGGTGGGTGTGGCCTTCGCGGTCGGCGCCTCCAACTACAACATCGGCAACGGAGCCCGCATGGGCCCCGGTTACTTCCCCCTGATCCTCGGCATCATCCTCGCCATCCTGGGCGCGGCGATCACGTTCTACGCCACGGTGGTGGAGAGCGTGGACGGCGACAAGATCGGCAAGTGGGCATGGAAGCAGCTGTTCTACATCCTGGCCTCGAACTTCGCGTTCGGCGTGCTGCTGGCGGGGCTGCCCTCGTTCGGCGTGCCGGCCATGGGACTGATCGTCGCCATCTACGCGCTGGTGTTCATCGCCAGCCTCGCGGGCGACACGTTCAAGGCCAAGGAAGTGTTCGTTCTCGCCACCGTTCTCGCGGTGGGCAGCTACGTGGCTTTCGTGTGGGCGCTGAAGCTGCAGTTCCCTGTGTGGCCCAGTTTCATTTCGGGTTGAGCAGGAGCATCGAAAACCATGGAATTGTTTGACAACCTGGCGACCGGCTTCGGCGTCGCCTTCACGTTTCAGAACCTCATCTACTGCTTCGTCGGCTGCCTGCTGGGCACGCTGATCGGCGTGCTGCCGGGCATCGGGCCCGTGGCCACCATCGCCATGCTGCTGCCCGCCACGTACGCGCTGCCCCCCGTGGCCGCGCTGATCATGCTGGCCGGCATCTACTATGGCGCGCAGTACGGCGGATCGACCACTGCCATTTTGGTGAACCTGCCGGGCGAGTCATCCTCGGTGGTGACGGTGATCGACGGCTACCAGATGGCGCGCAAGGGCCGTGCGGGCCCCGCGCTTGCCGCGGCTGGCTTGGGCTCGTTCTTCGCCGGCTGCGTGGGCACGCTGATCCTGGCTGCGTTCGCGCCGCCGCTGACCGAAGTCGCCTTCAAGTTCGGCCCTGCCGAGTACTTCTCGCTGATGGTGCTGGGCCTGATCGGCGCCGTGGTGCTGGCTTCGGGCTCGCTGCTCAAGGCCGTGGCCATGATCGTGCTGGGCCTGCTGCTGGGCCTGGTCGGCACCGACGTGAACTCGGGCGTCGCCCGCTACAGCTTCGACATCCCTGAACTGACCGACGGCATCAACTTCGTCGTGATCGCCATGGGTGTGTTCGGCTACGGCGAAATCATCGCCAACCTGTCCAAGCCCGAAGACGACCGCGAGGTGTTCACCGCCAAGGTGCACGGCCTCATGCCGACCAAGGAAGACTTCAAGCGCATGATCCCCGCGGTGCTGCGCGGCACGGCGCTCGGCTCTGCGCTGGGCATCCTGCCCGGTGGCGGTGCGCTGCTGGCGGCCTTCGCGGCCTACACCATCGAAAAGAAGACCAAGCTGCAACCCGGCGAAGTTCCTTTCGGCAAGGGCAACATCCGCGGTGTGGCGGCGCCTGAATCGGCCAACAACGCCGGTGCGCAAACGTCGTTCATCCCGCTGCTGACGCTGGGCATTCCGCCCAACGCCGTGATGGCGCTGATGGTGGGCGCGATGACGATTCACAACATCCAGCCTGGTCCCCAGGTGATGACGAGCAACCCCGAACTCTTCTGGGGTCTGATCGCCTCGATGTGGCTCGGCAACGCGATGCTGATCATCCTGAACCTGCCGCTGATCGGTCTGTGGATCAAGCTGCTGACCGTGCCTTACCGCTGGCTGTTCCCCTCCATCGTGCTGTTCTGCGCGGTGGGCGTGTACGGCACGAACAACAACACGTTCGACGTGTGGCTGGTCGGTATCTTCGGCTTCATCGGGTACCTGTTCCACAAGCTGGGCACCGAGCCTGCGCCGCTGCTGCTCGGGTTCATCCTGGGCCCGATGATGGAAGAAAACCTGCGCCGAGCCTTGCTGCTGTCGCGCGGCGACTGGAGCGTGTTCGTCACGCGCCCGATCTCCGCCGGCCTGCTGGCTGCCGCCGTGCTGCTGCTCATCATCGTGCTGCTGCCGGCCGTGAAGAACAAGCGCGAAGAAGCCTTCGTCGAGGATTGACGCCCGGTTGGGTACCCCCTTCACGATTGAGAAAAACGGCACCTTCGGGTGCCGTTTTTCTTGGTGCTGGTGGCGAGGGCGGGACCAAGGCTCAGGGCATGATTTCGGCATCGGTCAGCGGTGGACAGTCAGTGCACTCCGGCGGAATGTTCTCGAACACCACGTCGCGCCCTACGCGCACTTTGTTCATCGGTGGGTTGAGGTACCAATACAGCTGGCCGTTGATCCAGAGGTCCACTACGGCGCTGGTGCCCAGCAGGGTTTCGGGCGCGATCCGATACAGACGTACGAAAGACGGCATCTTGAAATCAGGGTGAATGAGGCTCTGCAGCAACGAGGCTTCGTAGTATTCCAAACGATAGACGTTGCGTGGGCTGATGGAGATACCTTTCAATGTGGGGGTGCATGCATACCAGAGCGCTACTGTCGCAGCGGCAAAGAGCAAGGCCCAGGATGCCCGTCGCAGATATTGGTTCGAGAAATTTTTCATTGGATCTCGCCAGGAGATTTTTTGTGGAAAAGGCAACTGGATTCGACGCACGTCCGATAGCACCATAAAGTCACCTACTCTCTGATTATTCGTGCGCCAGTTGCGGAAGTCCTGGTTCTGGACGGCCGTGAAGAACAAGCGCGAGGAGCCTTCGTCGAGGAATGACACCCGGTTGGGTACCCCTTCACGATTGAGAAAAACGGCACCTTCGGGTGCCGTTTTTCTTGGGGCTGGTGGACAGGGGCGTGAGAGGCTCAGGGCATGATTTCGGCATCGGTCAGTGGCGGACAGTCAGTGCACTCCGGCGGAATGTTCTCGAACACCACGTCGCGCCCTACACGCACCTTGTTCATGGGCGGGTTGAGATACCAATACAACTGGCCGTTGATCCAGAGGTCCACCACATCGCTTTCGCCCAGCAGTGTTCTCGGCTCTACGCGATAAAGCCGAATCACGTGGGGATAACGCATGTCCATGTGGGTTAAACGTTGAAGCCAGGAGGCTTCGTAGTAGTCCAACCGGTACACACGGCGGGGGCTGTAGTGACTTCGATCGTAGGTTGGCGTCACGAAGTACCAGCCCCCGACGATCAAGGCAATCGCGAGAGCAGCCCGTTTTAGAAGACCCCGATATTTTTTCATTCCGCGCACCTCACTTCACCACTGGAATTTCAGCGGGAATGCCAGTCGAATCCTGTGCACATTCGACAGCACCATGAAGTCTCCACCTCGATGATTTTTTCCTCGCCATTGGCGAAAATCCTTGTTCTGCACGATGTACTTGTACCCTTGCACCGTGCTGGGAGGTTCATCCACTACGGCGTCATCAACGGGTACGTTCAGCCGCGTGCTGACACCACACTCCACGCCGCTAAAACCCCAGCAGCCTAATGGCTGGGAGATGAAGTTGCCGCCGTCGTTGAAGTCATAGGCATCACGCAAATAAAAGCCGAGCTCTTCGATTTCCACTTTGGCTTTGCCCGGTCCCTGGGGAAAAACCGTGCCCGATACCGCCACATTCATTTGTGCTTCTCCCATCGCGCCATAGAAGTCGTCCATGGGATCACTCCATCTGCCAAACGACAGGTAGTTGACTTGGCACGTGTCCTCCAGGATTTTGGCCGGCAGCGCGAGATTGCCTAAACGCCAGCACTGGTCCTGGCGCCCTCTGCTTTGGCGATCCACTCGGTCTTTCAGTTGGGCAATGCCTGCAGGGCTTGCCCATTTCGATCGCAAGCTGGCCATGGCCGCCTGCACCCGTGCGAAACCTAATGCCCATTCCATCATGACGGTGCTTTCGTCGAGATGCTGAGCAGGAAGTTGAATCAGACGACTGGGGGGTTCGCTGAATTTCATTTCCTTTGTCATCTGGTATGCCGCACCTTTAAACCACCGCTCCATCAACGCCGCCGCCACCGGCCACCCTAAGCGCGAGCGCATCACCGATGAAATGTCCCGCAACTGGAACAAGCGGGTGGCATATTGCGGCGCGTTCTTGCGCCCAAGCATCGACTGCAGGGCTTCCTGCGGCGCCTTGAGAAGATCGACCATTTCCCTAACTCCCTTTGTTTTTCGGTCACGCTGAGGCTTGCGCGACCCGGCAGATTATGGGGAAAAAATGGGTTCAATCCCGCAGCGGTATTACATGATTGGGTTGCGAGACGTAACCCTGAAGCAAATCAACGCGGTGTTCCACGATGCCGCACGGCGGTGCTCTGGGCGGGGCAGCAGACAACGGCGGCCCCGCCGGTATCGCCAATCGCGGGGCGGGCCGCGCACAGGGCCGATGGCTGCACCGCCACCTGCGTGCGACACTGAATGAATGCGCACCAGGCCGACGCGCCGGGCTGCCCAACCCCCCGAATCCATGCAGCAGTCCACACCCCCCGATACCTCTTTCTCCACGGCTGCGGCCGTCGACGTTTCCGCTCCCGTGGCAGGCAAGCCTAGTGGGCCTTCGCCCGCGCCGAATGCCGGCGTGGCCACCGGCATGGCGCTGGCCCTGGTCGGCGCCATCGCGTTCAGCGGCAAGGCGATCATCGTGAAGCTGGCGTACCGCCATGGCGTGGACGCGGTGACGCTGATCATGTACCGCATGCTGTTCGCGCTGCCGATCTTCGCGGCCATGGCGTGGTGGGCGAGCCGGGGCAAGCCGCCGCTCACGCGCCGCGACTGGGCGGGCGTGGCGTGGCTGGGGTTCACGGGCTATTACCTGGCGAGCTTTCTCGACTTTGCGGGGCTGGCGTACATCAGCGCCGGGCTGGAGCGGTTGATCCTGTATCTCAACCCCACGCTGGTGGTGTTGCTGGGCTGGGCGCTGTATGGCCGCAGCATCCGCTGGGGCCAGATGCTGGGCATGGCGATCAGCTATTGCGGCGTGGTGCTGGTGTTCGGGCACGAGGCCGGGCTGCAGGGCGCCTATGTGGCCTGGGGCGTGCTGCTGGTGTTTCTGTCGGCGGTGAGCTATGCGGTCTATCTGGTGTACAGCGGCGAGATGGTCAAGCGCATCGGCTCGTTGCGGTTGGTAGGTCTGGCCACCACGGTGGCCTGCGTGTGCTGCCTGGTGCAGTTCGTGGTGCTGCGGCCCATGAGCGCGGCGGCGGTGGCGCCCGAGGTGCTGTGGCTGTCGCTGCTCAACGCCACGCTGTGCACGGCCGTGCCGGTGCTGCTGGTGATGATGGCCATCGAGCGGGTGGGCGCGGGCATGGCGGCGCAGGCCGGCATGGTGGGGCCGCTGTCCACGATCCTGATGGGGGTGTGGCTGCTGGACGAGCCCTTCACGCTGTGGGTGGCGTCCGGCACGGCGCTGGTGTTGGCGGGGATTTTCGTGTTCACCCGCATGGCCGCGCGCAAGCCCGCTGGCGGCTGACGGCGACCGGTACACGGCTGCGCGCCGCATGGGGTTGCGCCGCCGTATGTCCCCTGGCGGGCGCCGGCGCGCGGCGCTTCGTATCATGGCCCGTTGATCGCAGCAGTGCCCGATGGCGGGTTTGCGATCGATCCCTTCGTGATTCGTGTTGGGCCGGGCGCACCGGCCGTGAAAGGAGACTATGGACCTGGGTATCGCCGGTAAATGGGCGCTGGTGTGCGGCGCCAGCAAGGGTTTGGGCTACGGCTGCGCCGAGGCGCTGGTGCGTGAGGGCGTGAACGTGGTGATCAACGCGCGCAACGCGCAGGCGCTGGAACAAGCCGCTGCGCAACTGGTGGCCGCGGCCGCGAACGAATCGGCCACGCTGGCGCACAAGCATCCCCAGCCGGTGGTGCTGGCGGTGGCGGCCGACATCACGACGCCCGAGGGCCGCGTGGCCGCGCTGTCGGTGGCGGGCGGACCGGGCGATGCGTTCGACATCGTGGTGACCAACGCCGGCGGTCCGCCGCCGGGCGACTTCCGCGACTGGGACCGCGACGCATGGATCAAGGCGGTGGATGCCAACATGCTCACGCCGATCGAGCTGATCAAGGCCACGGTGGACGGCATGGCGGCACGGGGCTTCGGCCGCATCATCAACATCACGTCGAGCGCAGTGAAGGCACCCATCGACATCCTGGGCCTGTCCAACGGCGCGCGCAGCGGCCTTACGGGCTTCGTGGCCGGCGCGTCGCGCAGCGGCATCGCCGCCAAGGGCGTGACGATCAACAACCTGCTGCCGGGCAAGTTCGACACCGACCGGCTGGCGGCCACCATACAGGCCGCGGTGAAGAAGACGGGCAAGAACGAAGACGACGTGCGCCGTGCCCAGCAGGCCGCCATTCCGGCCGGCCGCTACGGCACGCCGCAGGAGTTCGGGGCAATCTGCGCCTTCCTGTGCAGCGTGCAGGCCGGCTACATGACGGGCCAGAACGTGCTGGCGGACGGCGGCGCGTTTTCCGGCACGTTCTGATACCGCTGCGTTCCGAGGGCTCGGCACTGTTGACTCAGTGCTGTCCTCGGGCGCAACTCGCGATGGGCCGCGGGGTGCGCGGGCTTTAAGCCGGCGGCCGTGCAGTGGCGGCTGCATCGCGCGGCCGTTTGCGCCGCCGTTCGCGCATTCGCAGGCCGAGCACCAGGCTGCCGACGAACACGGTGAGCGCGAGGTAGGCCTGCAGGTAATAGCTCCAGCCCTGCTCGGCATAGAGGTAAGGGCCGACGTCGGGGGAATGGATCTCCATCAGCAGCCCGGCGAACCACAGCGCCGGCAGCACCGCCAGCACGGCGCCCAGCCACCGGCGGTGGGCCATGGCGGCCATGCAGATGCCCGAGGCCGCGAGCGCCACGACCCAGATGAACCAGAGCGAAGGCTCCTTGTCACTGACCTCGGCGAAGGCCATCCCCGGCAGGAGGGCCAGCGCGAGGCCGGTCAGCCGGGTGGATAGCGGACGGTGAGCGGTATGTAGCATTCGGGCAGGCCTCCCAGTTCGCTTTTGAGCTTTTCGACGAACTTGTCGATGTGCACGGTCAGGTCGATGCAGCCTGCGCTGCCCGGGTTCGCCCCGCCGTGGATGAAGAAGCCGCCCCGGCCATGGGTTTCGGTGCCTGGATACGGATGGATGGTGAGCCGGAAATTGCCCCACGCGACGCGCGGCGAGCGGTACAGGTTCTTGAGCCAGTTGTTGGCCCACATCTCGGACGGCTGGATCCAGTAGTCGCCCTCGGGAATCGGCCCGGCGTTGCGGGTCTTCTGCCATTCGGTGGAGTAGTCGAAGTGGCCGTTCTTTGGTTTTCCGGACACTGCGGGCAAGGCGAGCACGGATTGCGTGCCGGTGGCCCGCAGGACTTTGCCGTCGAATTGCAGTGCGATTTTCGATTGCAGGCATCCGGGGGCGTGGGGTCGGCTGCGCTCCAGGGCGTAGGGATCGGACATGGTGAAGGCGGGGGTTGGGCCGCGCTGGGGAAGGGCGCCGCAGGCGGGACACCCGGGGCGGTTCAGCGCGGCCGGCCGATTCTAGAAGTGGGCCCAGCGCATGCCGGTGCATTTTTGTAATGCAGGGTGACCGGACGTATCGCCCGACCGATCGTTTGCTCCGCGCTGCCGTTGTTAGTTTGCAGCCGCGCGGCTACACCGACCAGGTGCGCGGCCGTTGCGCCGGCATTTGCCAGCAGTGCGCGCGCCAGGCGGCCCACACGGTCTGCAGCAGGGCCATGGCAGGCTCCACCACCGGCGCCAGCACGCGCACGACGACCACGTTCGGGTGCGGGCTGGTGGCGCCGGCAGTCGCTGCCAGCGGGTGCGCGTCGATGGCGGAGCGCGCCACGTCCAGCGCGCCTTCGCGCCGGTCGCGGGCCAGGGCCTCGCCTGCGATGAAAAAGATCGACGCCATGCATCGGTGCCCGGCCAAACCCAACCTGCCGTCGAGCAGCAGCTTGTCGGCCGCATCGATGCGGCCGCGCTCCAGCCACACGCCCGGCACTTCGATGTGCTGCGTGAAGCAGCCGGTTTCGAAGGGCTGGCCGGCGTGCGGCAGGCCCAGCGCGGTGACGTCCCAGCCCAGGCATTCGGCGCCTGGGGCCACCTCCAGCGTGAGCCGGTTCTCGGCCTGGCAGGCGTTGTAGCAAAGGGCTTCGAGGGGCAACCATTCGAGCCGCGCACCGGGCGCCAGCACCGCGTGCGTGCGCTGCAGCGCGGGGGCGCCGGTGGAGCGATAAAAGCGGGTGGCTCCAGGGGTGGTCACGAGGCCGTGCGCGCCGGCCGCGACCGTGGTGCGGATGTCCAGCGTGTCGCCGCCGACCAGCCCGCCAGGCGGATGCACCAGCACGTTGTGGCATACCGCATCGCCTTCGGGGTACAGGCTTTGCAGGATGCGCAGCGGCCCGTCGTGCTCGAAGCGTGCCACCGTGCGATCGGCCTCGCGGCGGTAGTCCAGTTGCAGTTGGGCGTGCCAGGTCATGCGTTTGCTATCAAATAGTGAGCTATTACCGCATGATATACGCCGGCAGGAGGCCGATTTGGCATTGAGCTGCCCGCGGCACGCCTCAGGCTTTCCACGCCCCCTGGTGGGAGGCCGAAGACGCTTCGATCAGCGCCGGGCCGATGCATTCGATGGGGTGGGCCGAGGCGGCGAACACGTCGCGGCACGACAGCTCGGCGTCGCGCTGGTCCAGCCGCTCGCCACGGAACGCGCGCAGCCGCACGGCATCGATGCCGTACACCACGCGGCCGATGTTGGCCCAGAAGATCGCGCCCGCGCACATGACGCAGGGCTCGCCGGAGGAATACAGCGTGGCCTGCGCGAACGCCTCGCGCGGGTGCTTCGGGCTGGCCAGGCGCACGGCCGAGGTCTCGGCATGGGCCGTGCAGTCGCCCGTTTCGCCGTTGCTGTTCCAGGCCTCGGCCAGGATGCGGTCGTCCGCCCCGACGATGACGGCGCCGAACGGGCGGTTGCCGCGCGCACGGGCCTGATCGGCCAGGGCGATGGCACGGCGCAAATACAGGCCATCGCGTTCGCCGAGCGGCACCTCTTCGGGCAGCGGGGCGCTCATGCCGCCACCTTGCGGTCGGCGGCCGCAGGCAGGAACGCCGGATTGAACACGCGCTCCGCCGCCGGCTTGCGCGCCAGGTTGAAGGTGGTGGCGATCTCGTCGATCTGCCGCGCCAGCACGTCGGGCTGCACGCCGCCCAGGCCGATCGCCTGCGTCTCGGCGGTGGCGATGTACTGCCGCGTGATGGCCCAGCGGGCGCGTTCCATGTCCATGTTCAGGATGGGTTCGCGCGCCTTGATGGCGGCCATCGCGGCATCGGGGCTGGCCAGCGTTTCGCGCAGGGCGCGGTGGGTGGCGCGCAGGAAGGCCCGCGCCGCATCGGGCCGCTCCTGAAGCAGCCGCCCGGCGAGGATGGCGTTGCCGTACAGGTTCAACCCGGTCTTGCCGTATTCGAGCACGGCCAGGTCCTGCGGGGGCATGCGCGCGAACAGCGACACGGCCGAATCGTGGAAGTAGGTGGCCGCGTCCACGTCGCCGCGCACCATCACGTTGTCGCGCGCGCTGAAGTCGGTGGTGACCCACTGGAACAGCTCGGGGCTGGTGTTCAGCTGCCGCGCCACCATGGGCCAGCTGCGGCGGGTGGACTCCACGGCGGCCGCGGCCACCCGCTTGCCTTTGAGCGACTGGAAATCGGCCGTCACGCCGCGGTCCTTGCGGCCGATGATGACGAAGGGCGCGCGGTTGTAGTACTGGTAGATGGCCTGTACGGGCGCATCGGCGTTCTGCGCATGGAATTCGGCGAGCGCGCTGATGTCGCCCAGCCCCAGGTCGTAGGCGCCGCTGGCCACCCGCGTGATCGATGCCACCGAGCCGGAGCCGACGTCGATGGTCACGTCCAGTCCCTCTTCCTTGTAGTAGCCCTTGGACTCGGCCAGGAAGAACGGCCCCGTCTGGCTGGTCACGCGGAAGTCGAGCGTGAACTTGAGCGGTGTGAGCTTGCCCTGCGCGTGCACGGCGGGGGCTGCGAGGGAGGAGCCCAGCGTAGCGGCAAGGGCGGAGGCGGCGGAAGTGGAGAGAAAGCGGCGGCGTTGCATGGCGGGGCTCCAGGTTCGGTACGGACAACCGGCCACGGCACATCGGCGCCGTGCATCGGTGCGAACTGAGCAATTTCCGGGCACCGGCGCCGTCGTGGGACAGGCCGGGCTGAACGCTTCTACTCGCGGTGAGCGTTGCAGGAAGCATGCCCGCGATCGGCTACAGGGCAGCGTGGGCGGCGTGCCAAGGGACGGCGCTGTGGCAATGCGCCCACCGCTGCATGGCGGTGCATCGCCAGCGAAAGGTCGCGTTCCTGGTGCACCGCGATCCCCGTTGCGGGGAGGCGGGCACAGGCCGGCCACCGAAGCGCCGACGCCCAGCGAGGGGACCAGGCAATGCCACACGGAGCGCCGCCCTGGCGTGCCATTTGCTTACGGTGCCGGCAAGAGTAGAAGCGTTCAGCCCGATGGCCTGCCCCGCGCAGTCCCGTCGGCGGGTCATTGCTCTTGAAGCCGGTGGCGGTCGCCGGCGCACGTGGCCTTGCCGGCCGGCGTGCGCTGCCGGGCGCTGCCTTTGTCCCTTCAAGAGCCCCGTGGCGCAGTGCATGCCTGCCTTCATCCGCACCGCCATGGGCCTTGTATCCACGACGAGGAAGCCATGCAGAGCACGACCGACCATCCCACCACCGCCAGCCACGCCACCACGGCCGATGTCCGCGCCGAACTGGAAAAGGAAGCCCGCATGGGCGGCCTGGGCGCTGAAACCAGCACGCGCGAAATCCGCCGCATCGACCTGACGGATTTCGAACACCGCAAGGAAGAGATTGCCGAGCAGCTGTGGAGCGCCTCGGTGGAGATCGGCTTCTTCCAGGTGACAGGCCACGGCATTCCGGTGGAAGACATCCGCAGCGCCTTCGCGCGTGCCGAAGCGTTTTTCGACCTGCCCCGCGAGACCAAGGCGCAGTGGCCGTTGGCGCGCAATGCGGGCTGGGAGCACAAGGCGCAGGTGCGGCCGTCCACCCGCACGCCTGACCAGAAGGAGTCGTATCAAGTCACGCGGCCGCGCATGGCCGGCCTGTGGCCGACCGAGGCCGAACTGCCGGGCTTTCAGGAAGCGACGCTGCGATTCGAGTCGCAGTGCTGGCACGTGGGCATGCAACTGCTGTCGTGCTTTGCGCACAAGCTGGGTTTTGCGCAGGACTTCTTCACGCAGGCGCACGACCCGTCCAGCGCGGCCTACCAGAGCACGCTGCGCATGCTGCACTATTTCGCGGTGGACCCGGCGCTCAAGGACGAACTGGGCCTGTGGCGCGCGGGCGCGCACACCGATTTCGACTGCCTCACGCTGCTGTTTCAGCGCCCCGGGCAGGGTGGCCTGCAGGTGCTGCCCGGCAAGGAGATGGAAAGCCGCCAGTGGACCAGCGTGGAGCCGGCCGAAGGCGTCATCACCTGCAACATCGGCGACATGCTGACCCGCTGGAGCGACGACCAGTTGCCCAGCAACTTCCACCGCGTGCGCAATCCGCTGCCGCACGAATACCAGGGCGCGCGCTACAGCCTGGCGTTCTTCTGCCAGGCGAACGAGGACGCAGCGGTCGAAGGCCCGGGCCGCAAATACCCCGCCATTCAGGCCGGCGAATACCTGCGCCAGCGCATCACGGCGAATTTCGCCAAGTATTGAGCGGGGCCGGGGCGGGCCGGACTGCCCTGCGGCGCGCCGGCTAGGCCAGCGCCGCCAGTGGCGCCGGCATGGTTTCGGAGAAGCCGCGGGCCGGCAGCACGATGTGAAAGACGCTGCCCTGGGCCGCGTTGCGCGCATGGATGCGGCCGCCGAAGGTCTCGACGATCTTGCGGCAGATGGCCAAGCCCAGGCCGGTGCCGCCGGAGCCGTCGCGCGTTTTGCTCGACTGCACGAAGGCCTCGAAGATGCGCTCCAGCTCTTCATCAGGAATGCCGGGCCCCTGGTCTTCGACCTCGATGTGGATCTGCGTCAGGCCATCGAGAAAGCCGCGCAGTTCGATGGTCGATCCGCCGGGTGAAAACTTCACCGCGTTTGCCAGCACGTTGCGCACCACTTGCTGAAACCGCAGAGGGTCGGCCTTGGCGACCAGCGGCAGGTCCGGCAGGTCCAGCTGCAGGTGCAACCGGTGCCGTGCGAGCAAGGGCTCGAACTCCCGCGCCACCGAGCGGATCAGCCCGCGCAGGTCGATGCGTTCCAGATGGAACGTGCCCACCGTGCTCTCGATCTTGGCCACGTCCAGCAGATCGTTCACCAGGGTGAGCATGCGCTGCCCGGCAGAGTGGATGTCGCCGAACATCGCCGCCAGCCGAGGATCGGTGGGGCTGCGCGGCGAGCCCAGGGTGCCCAGTTCGGCGAAGCCGATGATCGACTGCAGCGGCGTGCGCAGCTCATGGCTCATGTTGGCCACGAACTCCGACTTGGTGCGCGACGCTTCCTCCGCCGCGTCCCGCGCTTCCTGGATGGCGCGCTCGGCCATGCGGAAGTCGGTCACGTCCATCAGGATGCTGAGCACGCCGGTGGCCTGGCCCGCTTCGTCGGTCACCGCGGCCTTGAAGATGCGCGCGTCGCGGCGCGAGCCGTCGCCGTGCAGCAGCCGGGTTTCCAGCGTCACCTGGCCGCCTCGCGCCAGCAGTTGGCGGTTGGCTTCTTCCAGCACCGTGGCCTCTTCGTGCGGCAAGAAGGCATGCAGCTTTTCGCCGATCACCTGCGCGCGGGGCTGGCCCTTGTATTCCTCCCAGGCACGGTTCACCAGCACCAGGCACTGGTTCGTGTCGGTGAGCGACATGGGCAGCGGGTTCGTATCGAGCAGCAGGTTCTGGAAAGCCAGCTGCGCGTGGAGTTTCAGCTGTGCCTGCCAGCGCTCGGTCACGTCCACCGCGCTGCCCGCGAAACCGGCGATGCGCCCTTCGCTGATGAGTGGCACCACCGCCAGCTCGAACAGCAGGTGGCGGCCTTCGGCGGTGCGGATCAGCGCCTGGCAGGTGCGTGCCTGCGCGGTGGAGGCGGTGTCCAGCATCGCCGTGACATCGCTGCGGCTCACCGAATCGACGATGTCTTGCAGTTTCTGCCCGACGGCATGCGATGGGCTGCGACCGCTCAGGGTGTCCCACCGCGCGTTGGCATAGGTGATGACGCCCTGCGCATCGGTGCGGAAGATCAGCTCCTGCACGCTGCTGATCAGCACCGCCAGGTCGTGCTGGCTCTGTGCGATCTTTCGCTGCGCCAGGTTCATGGAGCGCTGCGCTGCCTCCCGCGAGCGCAGGCCGCGCCAGGCGGTGGCCGTCAGCCCCAGCGCCAGCAGCACGGCGGCCAGGCCGATGCCCAGGAAGCTCTTTGCGCCCTGCAGCCATCGGCTCTGCGCCATGGCGAGGGGCTCCTCGACGATGGCCACCAGCGGCTTGTCGCGAGAGGCACGGAAAGCCAGGATGCGGTCGCTGCCCAGCACGCCCTGGCCCACGTAGCTGGCGATGTCGCGCTGGGGCAGGTAGCTATGAAAGATGGGTAGTCCGTCGATGCGCTGGCCCACCAGCGCCGCGGTGGGGGCGGAAGTCGCCAGCACCTGTCCGTCGTCGCTGGCGATCACCGCGTCGTAGCTGAGCGACTCCAGCGTGAGGTACTGGAAGTTCGACAGCGCACCGGGATTCATCAGCCCCACGATCATCAGGTCCTTGCCGCCGTCGGTGCGGAAACCACGCAGCAGCGGAATGAACGAAATGCCGGGCGGCGAGGTGTCGGGAGCGGTCGTGCGCCGCAGGCTGCCCAGGCCGCGGCCCTGTATCAGAGGGCCGATCCGCTCATGCTCCTCTTCGGTCCAGGGGCCCAGTTTCGAGACGTCGATGTAGGTACCCGCCTCGCCGCTCACGGTGCTGGCGATCACCAGGCCTTTGGTGTCCACCGCTGCCACGCCGCGCATGAAGGACAGCCCCACCAGCACCTGACGCATCGCGGATTCCATCGCCTCCCGGTCGGGGCGGGCTTCGGTCATGGCGGGCGAATGCGCCAGCATGCCCAGGGCCATGTCGCCGGCTTCGATGGTGCGGGCGGCCTGGCTTTCGATGATTCGGGCGAGCAACTGGGCCTGCGCCTGGCTGGCGGCCATGGTCGTGCGCATGTCGTTCATGGCCAGCAAGGCCACGGCCACCGCGGCGAGCAGCGCAGCGGCCAACCCGGCCACGAGAACGATGCCGCTGGCCGGCAGTCCGCGAAAGCGCGGGCGGCGTTCCACGGCGGAAAGGTGAGGGGTGGGGATGCGGCGGGCCATATCAGGGCTCGATGACCTGTTCCAGGCCGTTCTTCTGCGCGGCCGCCTTGAGTCGGCCGTCGCGCTTGATGCGGGCCACGAAGTCATTCATCTGCGCCAGCCAGCCGGTGTCCCCGGGGCGCACGGCATAGGCATAGGAAAGCATCTGCACGGGACGGGCCGGCGCGATCAGCCGGGCCCAGTCGTCGTTGTCCAGCAGGCGGCGGCTGTAGAAGTAGTTCGTCATGAACGCGTCCACACGGCCGGACATCAACTCCTGCTCGCGCGAGGTGGGCGGGCTGGTCGGCACCACCGTGGCGTGCTGCAGGTGGGCGGCCATGAAAGACTCCAGGGACGTTCCGCGCAGCACGGCTACCCGCACGCCCGGACGGTCGATGTCGGACCATTGCCCCACCACGGCGTTGTTCTTGGTGGTGATCGCATACACGTCGCTGTGCAGGTAGGGCTGGGTGAAGCTCAACGAATTCAGGCGCTGCGGCAGCACGGCGATGGCGAACATGGCGACGTCGCAGCGATGGCTGTTCAGGTCGTCCACCACCGCCGTGAAAGAGGAGTCGACATATTCGATGCGTGCGCCCAGGTCTTTGGCCAGCTCGCCCGACAGGTCGATGTCGATGCCCTTGAGCTCGCGGGTGCGGGGGTGGCGGTAGGTCACGCCGTAGTACTCGGGCCAGATGCAGGCGCGCACGACACCCGTGGAACGCACCCGCTCCGACACCGAGCCTGCGTGCACCGCAGGCAAGGCGTGAAGGGCCGCTCCTGCAAGCATCGCCAATGAAAGGAAAATCCGCTTCATGCCATCCATTTCTTCAGGGCAGGGCCCTGCGGTGGAGAGAGAGGCAGGCCCTCAGTGCCAATGCCCGATGCGCTATCGGTAAACCGTAGCGCACGCGAAGGGCAACCATCAGGGTCAGCGCATCATAGAGGCGGCCTCCCGCCGCAGGGTCCCTGCCATTACGGGGGCACGAGGCATATGGATTCAGTGCCTCCGGGCTGGGCGCAGCCCCACGGCGCACTCCCGCCATGCCGTGCCGTTGGCGGCCGCTGGAGTGGGGGTGGTGAAAATAAGGCTGCATGGCTCGGTTTGCGAAATGATAAAAATATAGAATCGCGTTGCATTTTGATTTTAATCAGAAAAATCATTTTTATCATCTTTAATTTTCGTGCGTCTGTACCAACAGGAGCACAATTCACCCATGGCGATATCTGCTCCTGAGATTTCTGACGCAAACGATCACTGCACCACCCTCGAAGTGGCAAAGATGCTCGGCATGGCCGTCCGATCCGTTCAACTCATGGTCGACCGTGGGGAATTGCAAGCGTGGAAAACGCCCGGGGGGCACCGTCGCATTTCCCGCACGTCCGTGCAGCAATGGATGCAAGGCAACAAGGCCAGGCCCGCTGAGCCGGCCAACGGCGGCGCGTACGGCAGCCGGCGCGATGCCGCAGCGCCCGCCGGCCCCAAAAAGCCGTTGCTGCTGCTCATCGAGGACTCGACCCATTTCCAGAACCTGATCCAGCTCATCGTGCAGCAGCAGTTTCCCGACGTGGGACTGCAGGTGGCCGACGATGGCATTGCCGGGCTGGCGCTCTATGGGCAGTTGCAGCCCGACATATTGATCGTCGACATCCTGCTGCCTGGCCTGGACGGGGCCACCCTGATCACCACGCTGCGCTCGCACTCCCAGTTCGCGCGCAGCGAACTCATCGTGGTGACCTCGCTGGACGAGACGCAGCGCGCGCCCTATGCCTTCGCGCTCAAGGGCGTGGCCGTCATCCACAAACCCCAACTGGTGGCCGAACTGCCCGGAGCGTTGCAGGCCTGCCTGGAAAAGCTGCGGCATGCCAACGCCTGATCCGATCGTCCTCCTGGTGGAGGACGACGCATCCGTATCCCGTTTCGTCGGCATGGTGCTCGACGGACTGCCGGTGTCGCTCCACGTGTGCGCCAGCGTGGAAGAGGCCCTGGAATTTCTGGCGCAGCAACGTGCGCAGCTCATCATCACCGACCTCATGATGCCGGGCGAGTCCGGCATGGGGCTCATCCAGCGCATGGCGGCCGACCCGGCACTGGCCGCAGGCGCCAAGGTCGTGGTCTTCAGCGCGGGGCTGAACACGGCGGTGCGCGCACAACTGGCGTCGATGAACATCTGGCGCACGCTGGCCAAGCCCGCTTCGGTCGGTGACTTGCAAGGCTGCGTGCGGGATGCGCTGGAACTGTTGAGACCTGCCGAAGCCGCAGCGCCGGCTGTGCTTGAAGCCAGCGCGATGCGGGGAGTGGCCGAAGGCCTGGCCGACCATGAAGGCCAGGCGCTCGCCAAGCACTTCGCCAACAACCGGCCCCTGTTCGATACCTACCGCGACCGCTGCGTGGTGCAGTTCGCCAAGGACTGCGACGAGGGCGACCGGGCGGTGGGAGCATCGGACCTGGCCGCGTTGCGCCGGCTGGGCCACAACCTCCGCACCGTGCTGCTCACCCTGGGACGCAGCGAAGGCAGCCGCTTGGCGGGCGTTATGGAAGAGGCCGCCCTGGCCGAAGACGGCTCGGCGGCCATCGCCGGCTGGAAGGCTTTGAGAGAACACCTGGCATCCCGGTAGCTGGGAACCAGGAGCAGAACCCGCTGCCCACGGGCGCAATCCGTGCACCCTGATGAAAACACCGCTTGGCGTCCACGCGCCCAAGCGGTGCCTTGGATCAGCGGGCGAGGGCGGCGCCCAGCCGGGGAGCGGCTCCGGCGCTGGCATAGGCCGAAGCGCCGAGCGCTCCACCGCTGGTCTTCCTGCCTGCCTTGGCAACCGCACCACTGCCGGCCTCCGACTGCGCGCCGAGCTTGAAGATCGCCACGGCCTGCAGCAGTTGCTGGGCCTGCGTGCTCAGGCTGCTGGCGGCGGCAGCGCTTTCTTCCACCAGGGCCGCGTTCTGCTGGGTGACCTGGTCCATCTGCGTGATCGCCTCGCCCACCTGAGCCACGCCCTGGCTCTGCTCGGTGCTGGCGGCGCTCACCTCTCCGATGATGTCCGTGACGCGGCGGATGGCCGTGACCACTTCCGTCATGGTGCTGCCGGCCTTCGCCACCAGCGCCGTGCCTTCGCCGACCTGGGCCACGCTGCTGTCGATCAGTGCCTTGATCTCTTTCGCGGCGGCCGCGCTGCGCTGCGCCAGGCTGCGCACTTCGCTGGCCACGACCGCAAAGCCCCGGCCCTGCTCACCGGCCCGCGCCGCTTCCACCGCGGCGTTGAGCGCCAGGATGTTGGTCTGGAAGGCGATGCCATCGATCACGCCGATGATGTCGGCGATGCGCTTGGAGCTGTCGTCGATGACCTTCATGGTGCCCACGACGTCGTTCACGACCTGCCCGCCCTGCACGGCGACGGCCGAAGCGCTCACGGCCAACTGGTTGGCCTGGCGGGCGTTGTCCGCGTTCTGTTTCACGGTGCTGGACAGCTCCTCCATCGAGGCCGCGGTTTCTTCCAGTGCGCTGGCCTGCTGCTCGGTGCGGGCCGACAGGTCGCTGTTGCCCTGGGCGATCTCGGCGCTGGCCGTGGCCACGCCGTCGGAGCCATGGCGCACGGTGGCGACCACCGAGGTCAGCGCTGCCTGCATGCGTGCCATGGCGGCCATCACGCTTTCCGTATCGCCGCTGCGTACTGCCAGCGCCGCACTCAGGTCGCCGGCCGCCACGTTGTTGGCGGCCTCTGCCAGGGCCGCAGGTTCGGCGCCCAGCGAGCGAGAAAGATCGCGAACGATGAGCCAGCCGACCAGCACGCTGACGACCAGCATCAGCGCTGCGGCCACGCCCAGCACCACCGCCATGTTGTTGGCGTGGGCCAGCGCCTCCTTGGCGACCTGGGTGGCCAAGCCCTGCTGGATTTCGCGGGACGCATCCACGGCGCTGAACAGGTTGTTTTGCAGGGTGCGCAATTCCTTGATCAGCAGCGCTCCCGCCGCGGCGCTGTCGCCCGCTTCCGCCAGGGCAATGGCCCGGTCGACCGTCTGGTTGTAAGGATCGCGGTTGGTATTGATGATGCGCAACTGCTCACGGGTCGCGGGCAGGGCCAGCGCCCCATCCAATTTCTGGAGCAGTGCGGCATTGGCCGTGCGCGCGTCGATGACCTTCTTCTTCTCGCCCTGGCGCAAGGCCGGGTCGGTGGAAATGATGATGTTGCGCACCGCGCGCGCGCCGTTGTTCAGGTTGTCCTTGACCTCGGTGAACTGCGCGACCTTGACCATGCGGTTGGCCGACACCTCCGCCAGATCCTGGGCCAGGCCCTGCATGCGGAGCGCTGCGAGCAGTGCGATGGCGACGCCGAGGGTGGCGAGCAGCCCGAATCCGATGATCAATCGGGTGGAGATCTTGAGGTGTTTCATGGACGGTTTCTCTTCAACAAGGAACTGAAAATATCATAAATATCATTTTTACTGATTATGGCATTTCTAAGTCAAACGTGTGCAAACGTTTCCGCAGTAAGGACGCCGTCAACACCAAAAGTGGAAAAATGGCCACGTCGGCCCAGGACGGCTTGGCCTTCGCTGCCCTGGCACAGCGGATGTGGCAGGCGGGGCAGTGCCCTCCACGCGGTGTGAAGCGGACAGAGAAAAGGCAGAAGAAGAAGGATGGGCGCCGAGACCGCCCTCAGCGCTCGGAGCCCGGGCGACCGCGCCCATGTCGCCACCGACGCGGTGCACCCCACGGGCTTCATGCTCAAGACGCGCGCCGAAGACGGCAGCGATCCGCAGATCGAATACTTCCGCAAAGGGTCGGCCGCCAGCCACCTCGGCGTGGCCGATGCACCCGCGGGCGCCTTTCCGGCGCGCCACCTGCACCTGACCGGCATCACGCCCGCGCTGTCGGCCAGCACGCGGGAGCTGGCCTTTCACCTCGCGCGGCAGGCCCGTGCGGCGGGCGCCACCATCTCGTTCGACCCCAACCTGCGGCCCCGCCTGTGGCCGTCGCCCGAAGCCATGGCCGAGTGCATCAACGCCCTGGCAGCGCTGTGCGACACCGTGCTGCCGGGCCTGGGCGAAGGCCGCCTGCTCACCGGGCGCGACACCGCCGAAGGCGTGGCCGACTTCTACCTCGCGCAGGGCGCGCGGCAGGTGGTCGTGAAGCTCGGGCCCGAAGGCGCGTTCCATGCCCAGCAGGGCGGGGCGCGAGGCACCGTCCCCGGCCAGCCGGTGGCGCGCGTGGTGGACACGGTGGGCGCTGGCGACGGCTTCGCAGTGGGCGTGATCAGCGGCCTGCTGGAGGGCCAGGACCTCGCCCGCGCCGCCGCGCGCGGCAATGCCATCGGCGCGCGGGTGGTGCAGTTTCCCGGCGACTCGGACGGGCTGCCGACGCGGCAGGAGCTGGGCGAAGGCGTCTGAAGGGTTCAGGGTGATTGCTATAAAAAGTATAGCTATACACCCTAGTGGTTATTGCGCTGGAGGCCTTTTTGATGCATAGCCTGCTAGCGGGCCTGCCGGGCTCCACCCCTCGTCGGCCGCACGGCGGCTGAGGCGTCTTTCACCTCAGCCCTTGCCCATCAGCCGTTCCGGCTCACTGCTCGGTGTAGTGGTAGGTCAGCCCGCCGTCCACTGAGTGGGTGCCGCCCGTGATGTAGCCCGCGTCTTCGCTGGCGAGAAACGCCACCAGCCCTGCCACGTCTTCCGGCGTGCCGAGCCGGCCCATGGGGATCTGCGCCTGCAGGGCCTTGAGCTTGGCCGGGTCGTTCAGCAGCTTTTCGTTGATGGGCGTGGCGATGGCGCCGGGCGCCACGTTGTTGATGCGGATCGACAGCGGCGCCAGTTCGCTTGCCAGGTTGCGTGCCAGCATGCGCAGCGCGCCCTTGCTGGCGCAGTACGAGGCGAAATGCGGGAAGGCGATCTCTTCGTGCACCGAGCTGATGTTCACCACGGCGCCACCGCGCTGCAGCGCGCGGCGGTGCAGCACGAAGGCCTGCGTGGCGAAGAACAGGCCCTTCACGTTCGTGTCCATGACCAGGTCGTAGTCCTCTTCGGTCACGTCCCAGAAATCGGCGTGGCGCTCCACGCCCGCGTTATTGACCAGGATGTCGAGGCCGCCGAGCGCCTCGACCGAGCGCTCGACCAGTTCGGCCGCGGCGCTGGCGATGCCGATGTCGGCCGGCACATACACCGCGCGCCGGCCCAGCGCTTCGATCTGCGCGATGAGCTCGCGCGGGGCGCCATCGGGCTTGCGGCCATTGAGTGCGACGTCGGCGCCCTCCTGGGCAAAGCGCAGCGCGATGGCGGCGCCGATGCCTTGGGTGCTGCCGGTGACGAGGGCGGTTTTCTGGGAAAGGCGTGGCATGGGCAGGGCAGGTCGGTTGAGTGAGAAAAGGCAGGCCGGCGGATCGCCGGGCCACGTGCCATTTCATCCCCGTTGGCCCGCCCACCGTGTCAGCCAATGGCGCAATGCCGCCCGGCGGCGCCTGTGAAGGTTCAGCCCCCGCCGGCACTGGGCAAAAGCGCTCGCAGCCAGCCGAGCCCGTCGCTGGTGCCGCCCGCCACCGCGCCGCGCGCGGGGCGGTATTCGCAGCCGATCCAGCCGGCATAGCCCAGCTCGTCCAGCAACTGGAACAGGTAGGGGTAGTTCACTTCGCCGACATCCGGCTCGTGCCGCTCGGGCACGCCGGCGATCTGAATGTGGCCCACCCGGCCGGTGGGCACGTAATGGCGGATCTTCGTGGCCAGGTCGCCTTCGACGATCTGGCAGTGGTACAGGTCCATCTGCACCTGCACGTTCGGCGCACCGATCGCGGCCACCAGCGCATGGGCTTCGTCCTGCCGGTTCAAAAAGTAGCCGGGCATGTCCCGTCCGTTGATGGGCTCGATCAACACCTGCAGGCCGTGCGGTGCAGCCAGATCGGCCGCGGCCCGCAGGTTGGCGATGTAGGTCGTGCGCAGCGCTTCGCGGGTGTGGCCTGCGGGTGCCAGCCCCGCCATCACGTGGATGCGCGGCGTCTGCAGCGCCTGCGCATAGCCGATCGCCTGCACGATGCCCGCGCGGAACTCCGCTTCGCGCCCCGGCAGGCACGCCGTGCCGCGCTCGCCGGCGCCCCAGTCACCGGGCGGGGCGTTGAACAGCACTGTCTCCAGGCCCTGGGCATTCAGGCGCGCAGACAGTTCGGCGGGCGCATGGGCGTACGGAAAGAGAAACTCGACCGCCCGGAACCCGTCGCGCGCCGCAGCGGCGAAGCGGTCGAGAAAGCCGAACTCCTGGTAGAGCAGCGAGAGGTTGGCGGCAAAGCGAGGCATGGGCGTTGGCTTTCTGGCGCGGTCAATGTTTGCGAGTGGTTGCGAGTGTCCCCGATGGCTGGATGAGCGAATGATGGGCGGCGCAGGCAATTCACCCAGCCTGACCGAGGGTTTTGCGCTGTCGAAGAACTGTCATCTTTGGTGGCCATCATGGCCGCTTCACCCACAGCGACCCAGTCCCGTTCGGGTCTGCCACCGATGACACGCCGAGTCACGATCCAAACCCCGTTGGGAGAGCAGCTGCAGTTCCGGCGGCTACAGGGCCGGGAAGACCTCAGCCAGCTGTTCGCGCTGGATGTGGATTTGCTCAGCGAGAGCAAAAGCATCGACCCCAAGGCGCTGCTCGGCAAACACGCCAGCGTCGTGGTGGAAACCGAAGTGGGCGGTCGGCGCTACCTGGACGGCATCGTCACGCGCTTTGGCCTGCAGGGCGAAGACCACCGGTATTACTCGTATCGGCTGCGCCTGAACCCGTGGCTGTGGCTGGCCACGCGCAAGAGCGACTTCCGTGTCTTTCAGAACAAGACCGTGCCCGACATCATCGAAGAGGTGCTCGGCAAATACGGCCACCCGCTGCAAAAGCGCCTCACCCGGGCGTATCGCAGCTGGGACTACTGCGTGCAGTACGACGAAACCGACTGCGCCTTCGTCTCGCGCCTCATGGAGCATGAAGGCATCTACTACTACCACCAGCACGGCGCCGGCCAGCACACCCTGACCCTGGCGGACGACATCGTTGCCTCCCACAGCCCGCTGCCCGGGGCCGCCGTCATCCCGTTCTACCCGCCCGAGAAAGCCGCCGTCGCCGACAAAGAGAACATTCACGCGTGGGAGCTGCACCAGAGCATCCACTCCG
>NZ_FMZC01000047.1 GCF_900102625.1 Paracidovorax valerianellae | reverse complement strand
AACCGGTTGTAATGCAACCCCGTCTCTGCATCCAGCTGCTGCCCCTGGAAGCGAATGCTCTGCTCGATCCGTTGCGGGTTGTATTCCTCCTGCACTTCCCCCCACGCCCCGTAGCTGGCCGCCCAGGTCACTTGGCCCGCTCTCTCCCCGTTGCCATCCACCAGCCCGATCGGTGTGCCCAGGTGATCGCACAGGTAGTGCCGGATGGTCAGCGGGTTGGTTTTCGCCTGCGCTCGTCCCTCGGCCTGCAACCGGCCCACGCTGCCCGCCATGAGCTGCGCCAGCTCTTGGGGCATGTGCGCCTGCGCGCGTTGTAGCGCCTTCGCACCCGTGGCCGACTCCAGCACGCTTCACAACACTGCCTGCGCTATTTCTTGCTGCGCTCGGGCATGGCCCCTCCTGTGATTTACCTGCCACACGGACTATTCATCCTGCGGAGGGTTATCCCCGGAAACATCTAACTGCAATCAGATGTACACCCAAAGAAAGAACCCCTGATCCACCACCAAATAAACTATAAAAGATAGATATCTCACTCAAACTCGGAAGGCGATCAAAAAGCAGAAATAACAGTAAATTTATTGCCACGACTCCAAATAAAAAAGCAAATAAGACAGCCACCCCCAAGCCAATGCGATTGTATAACTGCAAAATTAAATAGAGACAAACTGAAATAAGGAAAAAAGAGACGCCAAAAACAAATGACGCCAAATACACATAAACAGAAGCATAGTCTCGATGCGTAAAGCATAGAAATAAAAATGTCACCAAAAGAGATGAGGCAACACTTGAAAAGAGATATTTATTTATTTGCATGATTTGGCGTGATCAAAAACTTTTTCATCCACATTTCCCCACAAAGATTTTGCCAGCGCATTATTTAATGTTCCCATTGGCCCAACACCTTCCCCATAAGTGTGGACAGTCACCTCATTGGCACTTTCAGAGACCCAGCGGCGCACAATTCCTGGATACAAAAGATGATTTTTCTCAGTGATATTTGTGACCATTGTTCTATCGGCTGATACCGAGTGACTTACCGGTCCTACTGGAATAGCAAAACCCTTTTGCCCGTCTTTAATAGGCTCCCCGTCAGAACCCGGTGCGGGATACCTCATTAGACCTTCCGAAACCTTACCCAAAGTGCATCCGGCCGTTTTCTTCGAGCAAGAGTTAGTGACGTTATAGCTATGAAAATTGGGATTTTTCTCATCAAAGAGCATTACGCCTTTTTCATCTTCCCCCAGCAAACCGGGATAATGTGGCCTGTTATTACTGAGGTATCCCCTCTGAGCCATAGAACCAGGCTCTAAGCCAAGAGAATCCACCCAATTTAACGGATCGCCGCCTACGTATTCATATACATTATGTCCGCCAAGCAACCCAATGGGGTCTTGCGTAACATACTGCCCAATGGTCGGGTCGTAGTACCGGAACCGGTTGTAATGCAACCCCGTCTCTGCATCCAGCTGCTGCCCCTGGAAGCGAATGCTCTGCTC
>NZ_FMZC01000015.1 GCF_900102625.1 Paracidovorax valerianellae | reverse complement strand
CGAAAACCTGCTGGTGGTGCGCGGCGTGCCCCACGTCAAGCGCCGCATGGATGCGGTGCTGGCCGACTTCCCCGCGCTGGTCGAGCGCCTGCCGCAGCCAGCCAGCGACCTGTCCGGCGGCGAGCGCCAGCAGCTGGCCTTCGCCCGTGCGCTGATGCCGTCGCCCCGCATCATGGTGCTGGACGAACCCACCGCCGCGCTGGGGCCGTCGCTGGTCGGCAAGGTATTCGACATGGTGCAGAAGCTGCCCGCCGCCGGCGTGGCCGTGCTGATGGTGGAGCAACGCGCACGCCAGGCGCTGCAGATCAGCCAGCAAGGCTACATCCTCGATCAGGGGCGCTGCGTGCTGCAGGGCCCGGCTGCCGGGTTGCTGGCCGACGAGCGCATGGCGCAGCTGTACCTGGGCAACCACTGACGGGTGGGTGGGCAGGGGCGTTGCCGAGGGCGTGCTCCTATTTTGATAGCTATGTTCCATAGTGTTGATTGCGCTGGAGGCACATTTGGCTCAAAGCCTGATTCGGTCGTCGAAGGGGCCGCCCCGGTCCCGGCTTGATCCACGTCAAGGCGGCCGCGGGGAAGGGCGCTTAGCCTCGGGCCATGCCCTCGTACCGCGCTGCGCCGTTGCCAGAACCCGACCTGCCTTTTGCCGACGCGCCGGACGCCACGGCTGCGGCGGCATCGCTGCTGGACGATCCGCAGGAGTGGCCTTCGTTCGGCCGGCCCTCCAGGCCTGATGCGCTGGGCGCCGATGCCGACGCCGACGACACCGCCCAGGTCTGGGAATCGCACGTGGTGCTGGAAGGCATGCACTGCGCCGCCTGCGCGCTCACCATCGAAGAAGCCCTGCGAGGCGTGCCCGGCGTGGTGCAGGCCGACGTGAGCGCGGCCACCCGGCGCGCGCGCATCGTGTGGGATGCGGCCCGCGTGCGGCCTTCGCAGTGGATGGCGGCGGTGCGGCGTGCGGGCTACCGGGCTTTGCCGGCCATGGACGCCTTCGCCCGCGCGCAGCGCCAGCGCGAGCACCGCCGCGCGCTGTGGCGCTGGCTGGTGGCGGGCTTTTGCATGATGCAGGTGATGATGTACGCGTGGCCCGCCTATGTGGCGCAGCCGGGCGATCTCACCGCCGAGATGGAGCACCTGCTGCGCTGGGCGTCGTGGGTGATCACGCTGCCGGTGGTCATCTTTGCCTGCGGGCCGTTCTTTGCGAACGCGCTGCGCGACGTGCGGCTGCGCCGGGTCAGCATGGATTTACCGGTAGCCGTCGGCATGGCGATCACCTTCGGGGTGAGCACGGCGGGCACGTTCGACCCGGCGGGGCTGTTCGGCCGCGAGGTGTTCTACGACTCGCTGACCATGTTCGTCTTCTTCCTGCTCACCGGCCGCTGGCTGGAGCTGCGCCTTCGCGACCGCACGGCCGGCGCGCTGGAGGCCGTGATGAACCGCCTGCCCGACAGCGTGGAGCGCCTGCGCGCCGATGGCGCGTTCGTGCGCGTGGCCGTTCGCCGCCTGGCCGTGGGCGATACCGTGCGCGTGCTGCCGGGCGAAGCCTTCCCGGCCGACGGCTGCATCACCCAGGGCGCGACCCTGGCGGACGAGGCGCTGCTGACGGGCGAGTCCACGCCCGTGGCCCGCTCGGCGGGCAGTGCGGTCACTGCTGGCAGCTACAACCTGCAGTCGGCCGTGCAGGTGCGGGTGGAGCGCGTGGGCGCCGACACCCGCTTCGCCCAGATCGTGGCGCTGATGGAAAGCGCTTCGCTGCAAAAACCCCGGCTGGCGCAACTGGCGGACCGCATCGCACGGCCGTTCCTGCTGGCGGTGCTCGCGGCTGCCGCGCTGGCGGCTGCCTGGTGGTGGCCGACCGACCCGGGCCATGCGCTCATGGTGGCGGTGGCGGTGCTCATCGTGACCTGCCCGTGCGCACTGTCGCTCGCCACGCCCGTGGCCATGCTCACCGCGGCAGGCACGCTGGCGCGCCAGGGCGTGCTGGTGCGGCATCTGCAGGCGCTGGAAGCCCTGGCCGGCGTGGACACGGTGGTGTTCGACAAGACCGGCACCCTCACGCGGGACGGAATGGCCGTGCGCGGTGTGCACCCGGCGCCGGGCCTGGACAGCGCGGAGGTTCTGGCGCTGGCCGCGGCTGTGGCGGCCCATTCGGTGCACCCGGTGTCGCGCGCCCTGGTGGCGGCGGCTTCGCAGCAAGGCCTGGCGGCGGACCCGCGCTGGCAGGTGCTGGAGGTGCACGAATGGGCCGGCCAGGGCCTGGTCGCCCGGTTGGGTGAATCCGCCAGCGGGCCGGGCTGCGACGCGCTGGCCTTGCGTGAGCGCACCGTGCGCCTGGGGTCCGTGCGCCACGCGGGCACCGAGGCAGAAGGCGAAGCCGCCGCCCAGCAGGTGGTGCTGTCCGAGCAGCGCAGCGACGGCACGCGGGTGGAACTGGCTCGCTTCGACTGGAGTGAAGAATTGCGGCCCGAAGCGCCCCGCGCTGTGCGCCGCCTGCGAGAGGCCGGCGTGGCCGTGCAGTTGCTGTCGGGCGACCGGCCGGGCGCGGTGCGGCGCATCGCCGCGCAGGTGGGCATCGACCGGGCGCGGGGCGACTGCACCCCGCAGGACAAGCTGGCGCTGCTGCAGGCCGAGCAGGCGCGCGGGCACCGCGTGGCCATGGTGGGCGACGGCCTGAACGACGGCCCGGTGCTGGCAGGCGCGCATGTGTCGTTCGCCTTCGGCCGCGCGGTGCCCCTGGCGCAGTCCCGCGCCGATTTCGTGGTGATGGGCGGCGACCTGGAGCAGGTGGTGCACGCGCTGCTGCTGGCCCGCCGCACCTTGCGCGTGGTGCGGCAGAACCTGTGGTGGGCCGCGCTCTACAACGCGCTGTGCGTGCCGCTGGCCGTGGCGGGGTGGATGCCGGCTTGGCTTGCAGGGCTGGGCATGGCGCTCAGTTCGTTGCTGGTGGTGGCAAATGCAGCGCGGCTGGCAGCCGGTGTCGGCTCCCCGGGTGCTCCCGCTGCGGCACCGGCGGGCCACAGCGCCGTGCCCCTGCCGGAAGGCGTGTGATGGACATCCTTTACCTGCTCATTCCGCTGTCCGTGGTGCTGGTGCTGCTGGTCCTGATGGGCCTGGGCTGGGCCGTGTACCGCGGCCAGTTCGAGGACGTGGAGCAAGAGGGCGAGCGCATCCTGCGCGACGAATGACGTTCTTATAGCTCAGTCACCAAGTCACAATAACTGCACGTTCTGACTCAAGACGTGTATTTTGGCGTGGCATAAATGGCTTACCTTGAAAGTAGGCGGCGCGCAGAAGGCGCGTCCGCTTGAGTGACGGCTTACGCGACGCTGGTCGCAGCAAGCTCTGGCGCATGGGTCTTTAATTCGACGAGCAATAGCTCTCGTGGGCCAAGCCCAAGTTCGGGAACGAGCACAGAGTGGCCAGCCAACAACTGTGCCTCCGAAGGCCCACTGTCAAACACCTTTGGAAACAGAAGCCGCAGGCCAGGAAGTCTGGATGCTCTGATCGGTTGATCGCCCTGAGAGAGAGGCCTTCGAAGAATCCGGGCTCCATCCAATCGAACGACGGCTCTCCGATATCGCCGATGAAGTCGTTGTCGTCTGCAATACCCACACATCTCCCGAGTGCCGAGGCCAGGACGAGTGCGTCCCGTGTCTTGACCATGAAGACCGCCTTTCGGCAGTCATAGCAGTACCTTGCTGAGGCACTCGCCGTTGGGGCCAGTTCGTCCCATCGCTTGTTGCACCTGAATTGGAGTTCGCAGACCGTCATTGGTGATACCTAAGGCTTGAATTCAGCGGGCGCCGCAGGCAGTCCGCTGGAATGATGGGTTGGGGCGCACCCTACAACGCCAGCAAGTTGTCGAACACGCCACCGATCTGCTCCCAGTCATCCAACCAGCACACGCGGACACCCAAGTGAAGCAAAGAAATCTCCTGAATCTGACGCTGATCAGCTTCCTTGGGGCGCTTGGCCACCCAAATATGGCGGGCGGTGAACTCGCTCGCGGTACTCACTGCTGCCATTTCCTCCACCGAACTGCTGAGGCTCCAAGCAAGCCACTTGCGGATGTTCGGATCAGACAGCGAGTGTCCAACGATCAGAAGCCTCGAGCTCTGAGCGTGAAACAAAAACAGCGATTGAGCCCAGGTCGCGACATTCCCCGCAATGCTTAGATAGTCTGCCTCGGTGAAGACGAGGTGCTCTCTGGAGTCACGACGTTTCGCCTTCTTCAGTCGACCGCTTGGTGAAGGTGAAATGGCCCCATGGCAGTGGAAAATAGGGGTCGCACCAGCGGGGAGACCATCAATGCCACGAAGCGTTCGAACGAAAGCAAAAGAAGGGTGTTCCCATTTCCCGATTTTGGCCGCGTGTGCGCGGATAAGGAATAGGTCGAGCAATGCAAAGAGAAGCGTGTCGGCGTTGAAGTTGATGATCGCCTGCGGCCCCTTTCGCGTTTCCTTAGCTTCTGCGAGGGATCGAGACAGATTCACCAGCGTACTTCCGCCGTGAGAGTTCTCGAAAAAGTCTGTTAGCTCGAGTATTTCCTCCTTCCTCAGCCAACGCGGATTGTTTAGCGCGTCACTCAGGCACTTCTTCAATCCTGCGGCGTCCGCTTGAGTCAGCAAGTCAGAGTACAGCGCGGACTCGAGGAGTTCTCCAAATGTCTCTTTAGGCTTGCCCACGAGAGCTAGCTTATTTGCCGCTCCCTGTAACAGTGCATCCAAACTCCACCGGGTCGCCTTAACCAGATCCTCAAACCCTGCATCGTCGTATGCGGTACTAAACGCTTCGTTTACTACGCGCCTCGTGAGCTCCTGCCAAGTGGGCACCAGTCCGAACGACACTCCGGCACCGACACAGAGCGACCATGCGGATGTAGAAAGATTACCTCGGGAGCGTGCATCGAGACCGTCGAACGGCTTATGTTTAACGAGCGGCATTGGTGCACCCTAACCTGATTTCAGTCGCCGCCGAAGGCGGTCGGCTGCGACGAACAGTTAGACCCGGAGGCCAAAGGGAGCGCCCTGACTTGAAGACGGCCGCGGCCCAGGGAAAAGCGCCGCGCCACGGAAGTGGCGCAGCGCTACAAGAATCATAGCTGGCAGCGCTTGCTACAAAAGCGCTAAAGGCCAAAAGGTTTGAATCTGGTGCAGCGATTGCACGCGACGCCCAGCGCGACGCCAAAACCCAAAAGGAAAACCTCTCAGAAAGCCGAAGCGCTGCAATGAATGCGGACCTGCATAAAGCGGAATATGAAAGAACTAAGCCCCGGTTAACCGGCGCCGGAGCGCGAAGCGCGTAGGGCGCCAACACTTGCCATAAAAATGGCAAAGCCATGGCCAGTGTAGTCGTCCGCGTTGAACCGACAGTTAGACCTCGGTTGCTGAAGACGTCTCTTTGCACAGGTGACGCAGTTTCTGCAGCCCTTCTTTTATCTTCTTTGACATGGATTTTTGCTCTTCTTCCTTCATTTTGATGGAGCGCGACAGGCGATCATGCGCATATTCACTACTTTTGTAACTTTCAATACTCCGATCAAAATGCTTAATAGCTTCACTTGGCAATCCTTTGGCAAAATATATATTTCCAATATTGCTGATAATCCATGAGCGTCCGGATTCTGGGGCCGCTTCTTCAGCTTTCTTATAGGCTTGCATGGCTTGATCTAGCAGATCTAGTGCTACGCAGCAATTCCCAAAATAGCCGTGATAATCGGAGGATTTTGGGTGTTCTTTTGAAAGTTCATCTAGCAAAAACAATGCAATTTCGTTGTGATCTTCATCCATTGCCAAGCGAGCAAGTTTGTACCGTAATTCGATGTGTCGTTGGTGGTTCGCGTATGATGAAGCTACAGTTTTAAAAGCTCCTGTTTTGTCATCTTTCTCTTCTTGTAAGTTAGCAAGAAAAAGTGCGACATCTGGATTTAATTGTGGATCACTCTTGCTGAGAAGTTCTATTGCCTTTTCATCGTCTTCGTTTGATGCATGGCATTCTGCTAAAGCGACTCTAATTGCGGGGTGATCTTTAACCTCGGTTGGTAACGACTCAAGTAACTCAGTTGCTTTGTCGGTAAGTTTTTCATTTCTTAAGAATGAGGCTATTAGAGCTTGTGCCTCAACCGCAATTGGGAATTTCTTAGATACCTCAGAAATCTGGCTCAACCCAGTGGTTTGATTCTTTTTGAATTCACAATAGGCGATCCAAGCCTCAGTCTTGTCTTGGCTCATGCCATCTTCAGTTCCGACTGATTCTTTCAGCTTTTTGATTGCTATATCGTAGCGTTTGTCAAGAAAATCATAGATCCATTGGGTTGGCTTTTCATCTGGTTCTTTGGATTCTTGTGGCTCGCTCGGTGCAGTTTTTTCAGCGTTTAGTGGCCCTAGCGTTTTTATTTGAAGCCGGATTTGATGGCTAACTGGGCCAGTTGCAGCCTGCATACTTCCGTCAGAGCGATTTGGATCGTAGAGCCCTGGAGTTATGCCCAACAAATCACTAGGAATGTGTATGTCGGCGCCTTTTGGGAGTATGAAAAATACTCGATCCTTACCTAATCTTCCAATAAACAGTCCCATCTCAAACAGTACATTATCTCTAACTGAAGGAGACTCTTTCTCTCTGATTTTCACGACGTCGTCTGGGCTAAAAACAAATATCCCGAAATCCGATTCTGAAAGTGTTTTTGTTAGTGATGCAATGGTTGTTCCGGACAGTTCGAATACGCCTTGATCCCATACGGTTGTTTCCGCGTCATGCAGAAGGTTTTGTTGTATTGCATATGCAATGCTCAGGCCTTCTACGGACGATCCAATGAATATTCTTGATTTCATGCTGTTTCAATCGGAGGGTGCAGGTGGATAAGCGCTCTACTGCTTGATTTAGACCGGTCCGCGAAGCGATTTCGGTTTGAATGAATTGTTGGGCATAATGTTCTCCTCTCAGCGCATTTTGATACTTCCAGGTGATCGGTTCTGAATTTTTCGCAATTTGCCTTTTCCATATCAAGTGCGATAAAAATAAAAGTTGCAACGAAAGTGGAAAAATATTAAATAAAGCGATCGTTTTTGCCACTTCTTTCTTTGTAGGACAACTTTGATTCTAGTGTCCAAATTATTTCATGTAGATCTTGAGCTGGGGTCGAAAAATTTGAATGTCGAAAAATCTTTCAAATATGAGATGTCATTTTCTAGCTTTTGAGATGAAACCAGTGAACGTTTGATCACAAAGAATGTGAAATATTTATTCCAATAGGCACAGTGAGTAGCGTATCAAGCTGTTTAAGTGCCATCGAGTCGCCTACTGGATTTGGATGACTGAATACTAGCGATCCCAGTCCTTGAAAGCAATCCTCATCTCGCTGTAGCACGGTAAGTCCCCGCTTGCCGCCGTTTAGCCAAAACTAAATAATGCGGATGGCATCCTAGTGCGAGAGCGTCCCACTTCCGTACGCTGGCCATGTCCTCCGACGCCAGCCTCCAAATAAACTACTCGATTGATGCGGGACCACCTGCGCACGCGGCACTACAGCATCCGCACCGAGGCGACGTATGTGGACTGGGCGCGGCGGTTTATTCTGTTTCATGGCAAGCGGCACCCGCGGGAGATGGGGCGGCAGAGGTCGAAGCGTTTTTGACACACCTGATGGTCGCTTGACAGGTGTCAGCGCCTACCCAAAATCAGGCGAAAACCGCGATTCTGTGTTTGTACAAGTAGGTGCTGGGCATCGATCTGCCGTGGCTTGACGAGGTAGGGCAGGACAAACCTCCCAAGCGCTTGCCTGTAGCGCTGACCGCATCTGAAGGCGAGAGCTGTTGTTGCACACGCAGGGCACGACCGGTTTGTGATTACCAATTGCTATGGCACCGGCATGCGCTTATTACAGGCGCTTCGCCTGTGGGTGAGATATAGAGTTTGCGCGGCGGGAGATTCTGATCCGCGAGGGGAAAGGCAATAAAGACCGCATCACGGTACTGCAATGTGTACCCGGAATCGGTGCAGCGTGCGGTACGCGAGGCGGCCCGCCTGACGCAGATCGACAAGCCCTTTAGCACGCATGTGCTGCGCCATTCCTTTGCAACACACTTGTTGCGGGCAGGTTATGACATTCACGCCCTGCAAGAATTGCTGGGCCATGCAGATGTAAGCACCACCATGATTTACACCCATTTGCTCAACAAGGGTGACCGCGGCATTCTCAGCTCGTTGGATGCGCTATAGCGCAGGCAGTGCCGACAAAACAGTGAGGCGCTTCAGATAGACGTCAGCCCAAGGGCGAACTTCCTCTACCCTTCATTGGGTCAAACCACCACCGGCTCCGGCAGGATTCCGAACCTTTCGTACTCGCTGGCCTGGATCGCCTTCTTCATTGGCAACACAGGTATTGCGCTTCAAGTTGAATCCGCCCAGTGACTCCTAATTTCTTGTTGGAGATCCATTTTCGCTTCTCTGTGGTTGCTCACTCATGCCGCAACCCATGTATGGACAGCATTGCTGCCAGATGTTGGGCTAGAGCCCTATGACCCCTGGCGCGTTCATCGCAACGATTGACTTGCGTCAATGCCCCAAACGCGTATCCGGAAGAAACTTTCCGTGCAATCAAAGAGGTGCACGATGGAATCTCCAAAAACCGCTGCCGCGCATTACGACGACACCGTCGTGCGGCAGTTTTCGATCATGGCCGTGGTGTGGGGGGTGGTGGGCATGCTGGTCGGCGTCTTCATCGCCGCGCAGCTGGCCTGGCCGGAACTCAACTTCGGCATTCCGTGGCTCAGCTACGGCCGGCTGCGGCCGCTTCACACCAACGCGGTGATCTTCGCCTTCGGCGGCTGCGCGTTGTTCGCCACCAGCTACTACGTGGCGCAGCGCACCTGCCAGGTGCGGCTGTTCGCCGGGCCGCTGGCCTCGTTCACGTTCTGGGGCTGGCAACTCGTCATCGTGGCGGCGGCCGTCAGCCTGCCGCTCGGGTACACCACCGGCAAGGAATACGCCGAGCTGGAATGGCCCATCGACATCCTGATCACGCTGGTGTGGGTGTCTTACGCCATCGTGTTTTTCGGCACGATCGGCCGGCGCAAGGTGCGGCACATCTACGTGGCCAACTGGTTCTTCGGCGCGTTCATCCTGGCGGTGGCGCTGCTGCACGTGGTCAACAGCGCCGAAGTGCCCGCAGGCTGGATGAAGAGCTACTCGGCCTATGCCGGCGTGCAGGACGCGATGGTGCAGTGGTGGTACGGCCATAACGCCGTGGGCTTCTTTCTCACCGCGGGCTTCCTGGGGATGATGTATTACTTCATCCCCAAGCAGGCCGGCCGCCCGGTGTACAGCTATCGCCTGTCGATCGTGCACTTCTGGGCGCTGATCTTCACCTACATGTGGGCGGGCCCGCACCACCTGCACTACACCGCGCTGCCGGACTGGACGCAATCGGTGGGCATGGTGTTCTCGCTGATCCTGCTGGCCCCCAGCTGGGGCGGAATGATCAACGGCGTGATGACGCTCTCGGGCGCCTGGCACAAGCTGCGCGACGACCCCATCCTGCGTTTCCTGATCGTGTCGCTGTCGTTCTACGGCATGGCCACGTTCGAGGGTCCGATGATGTCCATCAAGACCGTCAACGCCCTGAGCCACTACACCGACTGGACCGTGGGCCACGTGCATGCCGGAGCCCTGGGCTGGGTCGGGCTGATCACCATGGGATCGCTGTACTACCTGATTCCGCGCCTGTTCGGCCGCGAAAAGATGCATTCGGTGCCCGCCATCGAGCTGCACTTCTGGATGTCCACCATCGGCATCGTGCTGTACATCGCCGCGATGTGGATCGCCGGCGTCATGCAGGGCCTGATGTGGCGCGCCATCAACCCCGACGGCACGCTCACCTATACGTTCGTCGAGAGCGTGAAGGCCACCTATCCGTTCTACGTGGTCCGCTTCGCCGGTGGTCTGCTGTACCTGGGCGGCATGTTGGTGATGGCCTGGAACGTATGGGCCACCGCCATCTCGGGCCGCTCGGCCAAGGTGTCGATCCCCGCCGTCGTGAACACGGCCCATGCCTGAGCCCCGAGGAGCGCATTCCATGTCCGAACACAACGCAAAGACGGCCGGCTTCTCGCACGAGAAGATCGAGACCAACAACTTCCTGATGATCGTGCTGATCGTGCTGGTGGTCGCCATCGGCGGCCTGGCCGAGATCGTGCCGCTGTTCTTCCAGAAGTCCACGACCGAGCCCGTGTCGGGCGTGCAGCCCTACACGGCGGTGCAACTGCTGGGCCGCGACATCTATCTGCGCGAGGGTTGCTACAACTGCCATTCGCAGATGATCCGCCCCTTCCGCGCCGAGACGCTGCGGTACGGCCACTACTCGGTGGCGGGCGAGTTCGTGTACGACCACCCGTTCCAGTGGGGCAGCAAGCGCACCGGCCCCGACCTGCACCGCGTGGGCGGCAAGTACAGCGACGAGTGGCATCGCATCCACCTGAACAACCCGCGCGACGTGGTGCCCGAATCCAACATGCCTGCCTATAGCTGGCTGGAGAAGACTCCGGTCGATCCCGCCGTGGCCGCGCCGCGCATGAAGGCACTGCGCACGGTGGGCGTGCCTTACACCGACGAGCAGATCGCTGCCGCGGCCGATGAGGTCAAGGGCAAGACCGAGATGGATGTGCTCGTGGCCTATCTGCAGGTCATGGGCCGGGCCCTCAAGTAACCCTGCAAGGAACCGTCATGGACATCACCACTGTGCGCATCGCCGCCACGCTGGCTTCGCTCGCTTGCTTCCTCGGCATCCTGGTCTGGGCGTTCTCGCGCCGCAATCGGGCCCGCTTCGACGAGGCCGCGCGCCTGCCCTTCGAGCAAGACTGATCCTCACAAAACAACGAGAACGACATGAGTGACTTCACCCACAATTTCTGGTCGCTGTATGTGGCGGGGCTGACCGTGGTCGGCATCCTGGGCTGCCTGCTGCTGCTGTGGATCACGGCCCGCAAGAAGGTCGCGCCCAGCACCGACAACACCACGGGCCACGTCTGGGACGAGGACCTGAGAGAGATGGACAACCCCATGCCGCGCTGGTGGATGTGGCTGTTCGTGCTGACCATCGTGTTCGGCTTCGGCTACCTGGCCGCCTATCCGGGCCTGGGGCGCTTCACCGGCCAGTTCGGCTGGACGCAGCAAGGCGAGTACGAGGCCGAGATGGCCAAGGCCCGCACCGAGCTGGAGCCGCTGTACGCCAAGTTCTCGGCGATGAAGACCGAGGAGATGGCCGCCAACCCCGAAGCCATGGCCATCGGCGAGCGGCTGTTCATGAACAACTGCGCGCAATGCCACGGCTCGGACGCCCGCGGCGGCAAGGGCTTTCCCAACCTGGCCGACAACGACTGGCTGCACGGTGGTGCGCCCGAGAACATCCGCGAGACGCTGGAGAAGGGCCGCACCGGCACCATGCCGCCCATGGCCGCGGCCGTGGGTTCGCCCGAAGAGATCCGCAATCTCGCGCACTACGTGCTGAGCCTGTCGGGCAGTCCGCACGATTCGCTGCGCGCCTCGCTGGGCAAGTCCAAGTTCACCGCGTGCGCCGCCTGCCACGGCATGGACGGCAAGGGCAACACCGCCCTGGGCGCGCCCAACCTCACCGACGACGTGTGGCTGCACGGCTGGGGCGAAGCGGCCATCACCGCGATGGTCAACCACGGCAAGGTCAACGTCATGCCGGCCCAGGCCGACAAGCTGACCGAGGCGCAGATCGGCGTGCTGGCCGCGTATGTGTGGGGCCTGTCCAACCGGGGCAACCCGGTGCGCTGAACCTTGGAACTTGAAGCACCTGTTTCCAGCCCTGGCGGCGTCATTCGTCCGCCCCTTTAGAGAACCGCCATGAAGCCACCCAGCGGGAGCCCCCGCAAGGTCATTCCCATCACCCCGGTTGCCGGCAACGGCAGCGACGCGGCATCGGAGTTGGTGTCGCTGTACGAGGCGCAAAAGAAGATCTACCCGCGCTCCATCCGCGGGGTGTTCGCCCGCTGGCGCTGGGCGATGGTGGCGATCACGCAACTCGTGTTCTACGCGCTGCCCTGGCTGCAATGGGGCGAGCGGCAGATGGTGCTGTTCGACCTGGGCGCGCGGCGGTTCTATCTGTTCGGGCTGGTGCTGTACCCGCAGGATTTCATCTACCTCACGGGACTGCTCATCATCAGCGCGATGTCGCTGTTCCTGTTCACGGCGGTAGCGGGCCGCCTTTGGTGCGGCTTCGCCTGCCCGCAGACGGTGTACACCGAGATCTTTCTGTGGATCGAGCACCGCGTGGAGGGCGACCGCAGCGCCCGCCTGCGGCTGGACGCCGGCGGCTGGACCTTCGAGAAGATCCGCAAGAAGACGCTCAAGCAGTTTCTGTGGATCGCCGTGGCGCTGTGGACGGGCTTCACGTTCGTGGGCTATTTCGTGCCGATTCGTGAACTGGGCGGCGAACTGCTGGCGCTGCAGGGCGGCTGGCAGATCTTCTGGGTGCTGTTCTACGGTTTTGCCACCTACGGCAATGCCGGCTTCATGCGCGAGCAGGTCTGCAAGTACATGTGCCCCTACGCCCGCTTTCAAAGCGCCATGTTCGACCGCGACACGCTCATCGTCACGTACGACGTGGCGCGGGGCGAGCCGCGCGGCCCCCGCACCAAGGCGGTGGACCACAAAGCCAAGGGTCTGGGCGACTGCATCGACTGCACCTTGTGCGTGCAGGTGTGCCCGGTGGGCATCGACATCCGCGACGGCTTGCAGTACGAGTGCATCGGCTGCGGCCTGTGTGTGGATGCGTGCAACACGGTGATGGACAAGATGCACTACCCGCGGGGACTCATCCGCTTTTCCACCCAGAACGGCGTGGCCGCGGGCTGGAACCGCCTGCAGATGCTGCGCCGCGTGCTGCGGCCCCGGGTGCTGGTGTACAGCGCCGTGCTGGTGGCCTTGTGCGTCGGGCTGCTGGCCAGCCTGGTCGTCCGCACGCCCTTCAAGGTGGACGTGGTGCGCGACCGTGCCTCGCTCTCGCGCATCGTGGCGGGCGGGCAGCTGGAGAACATCTACCGCCTTCAGATCATGAACGCCACCGAAACCGCCCAGCGCTACCGCATCGGCGCGCAGGGGCTCGACGGGCTGCGGGTGGCATCGGACGCCGAGGTGGAGGTGGGTGCCGCCGAGTCGCGCTGGGTGGCGGTGCGGCTGCAGGTTCCGTATGGGTCGGCACCGCCCGGTTCGCACCCGGTGCAGTTCAACGTGCAGACGCTGGGCCGTGACGACCACGTCACCGAGAAATCGGTGTTCCTGGTGCCACGGTGAACCGGCCCTCGTTACCTCGTCGTTTTCAAGAGTCTTTTTCGAAGCCGCCGTTTTTGTTTTCAGGAGTGAATGCCATGTCATCCCCTACCAATGCCGTCCCCGCTCACGCTCCCGCTTCCGTTCCAGTGCCGCCGCAGACCGCCCCCTGGTGGAAGTTCGGCCTCGTCTGGATGGTGATCGCTGGGCCCGCCGCCGTGGTCGTCGCAGGCTTTGCCACGCTGTGGGTGGCGGTGGTGCGCCCGGACCCCGTGGTGGCGGAAGACTATTACCGCCAAGGCATCGAGATCAACAAGACGCTCGAAGGCAAACCGCTCAGCCTGGCCCCGGCCATGAAGGCGCGCAACCACGCGGCCACCCCTGCGCAGGATCAGCCGCGCTGACGGCGGCAGCCTGCCGATCGATTTGACCGCGACTCGCTGTTGACTGATCCCTGATCGCGACGGCCCCAACCCTGGATGAGGAGACAAGCGCAATGTGGACCCAACGCCTGATGTGGATTGCCTGGCCGGCCTTTTTGATGGCCGGCGTGCTGGAGATGCTGGTCTTCGCCCTGGTGGACCCGCAGGACATGCACTGGTTCGGCCAGCCGCTGGCGCTGTCGCGCGAGGGCGTCTATACCGTCGCCTTCTTCGCGTTCTGGCTGGTGACGATGGCGTCGAGCGCGCTCACCACGCTGCTGGCGATGTCGCCCTTCGAACTGAACCGCTGCCCGGTGCCGGTGACGGACCGCCCGGCCGATTGCGCCCGGCATACCCCAGGGCTGTGAGGGTTGCCATCGCAGCCGTTTCGACCGTGATGGCAGAGGAGGGAGGGGTCAGTGGCAGCTCTGTGAATTCACGATGCGCTTGAGCGCTTCGGTTTCCAGAATGCGCACGTGGCGTTGCTTGACTTCGACGATGCCGTCTTCGACGAACTTGGAGAAGGTCCGGCTCACCGTTTCGAGTTTGAGACCCAGGTAGCTGCCGATTTCCTCACGCGTCATGCGCAGCACCAGTTCCGATTGCGAAAAGCCCCGGGCGTGCAGGCGCTGTACCAGGTTGAGCAGAAAGGCCGCCAGGCGCTCCTCGGCCCGCATGCTGCCCAGCAGGAGCATGACGCCGTGCTCGCGTACGATCTCGCGGCTCATGATCTTGTGCACGTGGTGCTGCAGCGCGGTGACTTCGCGCGACAGCTCTTCGATGCGGTCGAAGGGCATCACGCAGACTTCGGCGTCTTCCAGCGCCACGGCGTCGCAGGTGTGGTGGTCGCTCACGATGCCGTCCAGGCCGATGATCTCGCCCGCCATCTGAAAACCGGTGACCTGATCGCGGCCGTCTTCGGTGGCCACGCAGGTCTTGAAGAAGCCGGTGCGGATCGCGAAGAGCGAACTGAAAGTCTCGCCATTGCGAAACAGGGTGGCGCCGCGCTTGACCTTGCGGCGCACCGCCACGATCTCGTCGATCCGCTGCAGTTGCTGGTCGTTCAGGCCCAGCGGCATGCACAGCTCGCGCAGGTTGCAGTTCGAGCATGCCACTTTGATGGTTTGCGGATTCATGGGCAAGGCCTTTGATGAGGGGTGGAAGAGCGGCTGCCGCCAGCGCGGGAGAGCCCGGGCGAATGCAGAGCGCCTGTCATGGATCAATTGTGGCAGCGCCGGACTGCAGAACCCTTGACCTGGGTCAAGGGTTTCCGTGGAGGCCTGCGGCACATTGAGTGGGCACAAGGAAATCCCATGATCGATGTCACCCCCGAACTCCTGCGCCGCTTCGACGTGCCCGGCCCCCGCTACACCTCCTACCCGACCGCGGACCGGTTCGTGGAGGCCTTCGGCCAGGAGGAATACATCCTCGCCCTGCAGCAGCGCCGGCTGGGGTCCGCCACCAAGGCGCTGCCGCTGTCCCTTTACGTGCACATCCCCTTTTGCGAGTCGCTGTGCTACTACTGCGCCTGCAACAAGATCATCACCCGGCACCCCGAGCGGGCCGACGTGTACCTGCGCTACCTGAGCCGTGAGATCGATCTGCACACGGCCCAGTGCGGGGTGGGGCAGGTGGTGAGCCAGTTGCACCTGGGCGGGGGCAGCCCGACGTTTCTGACCGACGACGGCCTGCGGTCGCTGATGGCCATGCTCCAGCGCAGCTTCACACTGGCGCCGGGCGGCGAGTATTCGATCGAGGTCGATCCCCGCACGGTGGACGCCGGCCGGCTGGCCTTGTTGGCCGAACTGGGCTTCAACCGGTTGAGCTTCGGCGTGCAGGATTTCGATCCCGAAGTGCAAAAGGCCGTGCACCGCGTGCAGCCGGCGAGCCAGGTGTTCGACCTGGTGGCCGCTGCCCGGGCGCAGGGGTTCGAGTCGATCAACGTGGACCTGATCTACGGCCTGCCGCGGCAGACGCCCGAGTCGTTCGAGCGCACGCTGGCGCAGGTGGGCGAGTTGCGGCCCGATCGCATCGCGCTCTATGCCTATGCGCACCTGCCCGAGCGCTTCAAGCCGCAGCGCCGCATCGTTCCGGCCGAGCTGCCCCTGGCCGCCTCGAAGGTGGCGATGCTGTCGCGGTCGCTGCAGTCGTTTCAGGACGCAGGCTACGTCTATATCGGCATGGACCATTTCGCGCTGCCGGACGATGCGCTCGCCGTGGCCAAGCGCCAGGGCCGGCTGCACCGCAACTTCCAGGGCTACAGCACGCAGCCGGACTGCGACCTGCTCGGCCTCGGCGTGTCGGCGATCGGGCGCGTGGGCGCCACCTACAGCCAGAACGCGAAAACGCTGGACGAGTACTACGACTTCATCAACCAGGGGCGCCTGCCCATCGTCCGGGGCCTCGCGCTGAGCCGTGACGATCTGGTGCGCCGCTCCGTGATCATGGCGCTGATGTGCCAGGGCGAGGTGCTTTTCGAGCCCATGGAACAGGCCTGGCTGATCGACTTCAAGCGGTACTTTTCGGCCGAGCTGGAGGCTTTGGAAGATCTGCAGGCGCAGGGCCTGGTCACCGTGAGCGGGGAGGGCATCGAAGTCACCGCCATGGGCTGGTTCTTTGTGCGGGGCATCGCCATGCTGTTCGACCGTTACTTGCAGGCCGACCGCAACCGGGCGCGGTTCTCCCGCATCATCTGAGCCCCGCAGGGCAACGGGAGCGGCCATGACCGGCACCTTGTTCTGGACCGCGCTGGCCATGGGGCTGGCCGGCGGGCCCCATTGCCTGGCGATGTGCGCGGCGCCGTGCGGGGTGATTTTGCGGGCGGGCTCCAAGCCCTTGCGGGTCTCGGCCCAGCCGTTGGCCGGTGCAACCGTCGCGTTACCGGTCCCTGGGGCAGGCTGGGCAAGGCCGCTCGTTTTCCACCTGGGCCGGCTCGCGGGTTACGCCTTGGCGGGCGCCATGGCAGCGTGGGCCATGGACCGCCTGGCCTGGCTGACCCAGCAAGCCGCTGCGCTTCGTCCCGCCTGGACGTTGCTGCATGTCGCCGTGCTGGCCTGGGCGGCGCTGCTCGTGTTGCAGGCGCGCCAGCCGGCATGGATCGACCGCGCAGGCCAATGGCTGTGGCAACGCGTGGCGCCTTGGGTGCGCTCGCCCGGGGGGCTGTTCTCCACGGGCATGGCCTGGGCCTGCATGCCGTGCGGGCTGCTTTATTCCGCGCTGCTGGTGGCCGCGTTGAGCGGCGATCCCTGGCGGGGTGCGTTGGCCATGGCGTGTTTCGGGTTGGGCGGCACTGCCTGGCTCATGGCCGGGCAGTGGCTGTGGCAGCGCGTGCGGCATGGGGATGCTGCGGGGGGGCTCCGCGGACGCTGGGGCGTTCGCGCGGCCGGGCTGATGCTGTTCGCCATCGCCGCGTGGGGCCTGTGGATGGACGTTTTTCACCGCCAGGCCGCGCCCTGGTGCTTATAGAGCAGAGGGAAAAAGGCAAAAAAGAGAATGTCGTCACCTTCGGTAATCACCTATCGACAGCCCCATATGTGAAGATTTTGACATTTGATACGAGGGTGCATTAACTGGTGATAATGGTTACGAATACCCCGGCGCTACCGTGGCGCCTTGTTGGTGCCCCCCGAAAGTGACTACTCCTCTCCTCATCGATGTCGGCCGGCTGCGTGTGGGCATGTACATCCAGCTCGACCTCGGCTGGATGAATCACCCCTTTCCGGTCAGCAGCTTCCGCATCGCTTCGCCGGAGCAGATCAGTACGCTGGCCGCGCTGGGCTTGTCCCAGGTGCGCTGGCTTCCCTCCAAAAGCGATCCGTCCGTGCAGGGCCTTCTGCCGCCCGGCCATCCCTCCGCACCCGATCCCGTGACCGAAGCGGCGCGCGTCCCCGTGGCTGCGGGCCCGTCGATCGCGCAGGCGTCCATGGCGGAGTTTCGCGAACGCATCAAGGCGCAGAGCCGCTCGCTGGCCGCGTGCGACGAGCGCTTCGCCCGGGCCACCCGCGTGTACGAACGCCTGGCCACCAGTGCCGAGCAAGACCCTGCCGAGGCCCGTACCTCCACCCATGCCCTGGTGGCATCTTGTGTGGACGAACTGCTCGACAAGGGCGATTCCGCCATCCGCCTGTTGTCCGAGCGTGTGGGAACGCGCGCGGCGCTGCATTCGGTCAACGTGATGGTGCTGTCGCTGCTTTTGGGCAAGGCCCTGGGCATGCTGGGTGACGACATGCAGGCGCTGGGCACGGCCGCGCTGCTGCATGACCTGGGCAAGATCACGCTGCCACCGCACGTGGCCCAGCCGCATTCCGCACTCGGCCCGGCAGATCAGGCCCTGTACGAAGCGCATGTGGGCGAGTCCGTCGTGCTGGCCGAGCGCATGGGCCTGAGCGTGACCGTGATCGACGCCATCGCGCAGCACCATGAGATGGCCGACGGCAGCGGGTTTCCGTTGCAGCTCAAGGGGGACGACATGTCCCGCGGCGGCCAGGTCTTGGCGCTCGTCAATTACTACGACCGCATGTGCAACCCGCTGCGAGGTGCCAATGCGCTGACGCCGCACGAGGCCCTGTCGGTGATCTTCGCGCAGCACAAGCAGCGGTTCGATGCGGTGGTCCTGCGGGCCTTCATCCGCATGATGGGCGTGTACCCGCCGGGCTCGATCGTGCAACTGGTGGATGACCGCTACGCCATCGTGACGGCCGTGAACTCGGCTCGCCCGCTGCGCCCCAAGGTGATCGTGCACGAGACGGGTGTCTCCAAGGACGATGCCCTGGTGGTTGATCTGGAAGACCAGCCGGCGCTCGGCATCCGGCGCAGCCTGCGGCCCGCGCAGCTGCCGCGCGACGCGCTCGACTATCTCTCGCCCCGCAAAAGAATCTGCTACTACTTCGAGCGCGCCGTGGAAGCGGCACCGGTCGGGGCCCGAGCGTGATCCGCGGCGCACAGGGCGACGTGTGGCGAGCCGTGTTCGACGGCTTGCTGGAGGCCGTCTGGCTGGTCGATCCGCAAACGCTCGCGGTCCGGTTCGCCAACCGCGGCGCGTCCGCGTTGCTGGGGCGATCCGCCGAGACGATGGAGGGTGCGGATGCCGTCGAGCTGCTGGCCTGCACCCCGGAAGACCTGTATTTCTGGGCGCAAGACCGCGATGCCCTGCTGCGCGGCATTCACTCGCATTCCGGCCTGCTGGGCGGCGACGGCGAGTTCATTGCGGTGGACCGGCGCGTGTCGCGCGTGGATTCGCCGTCGGGCGAGGCGCTGCTGCTGGTGACCATGATCGACCGGCGCGAGCAGGCCTCGACCGAGCGCGAACTGGAAATCTTGCTCTCCGAGCTGCGCGCCACGCTCGACTCCGCGGCCGACGGCATGCTCGTGTACGACATGGGGGGCCGCATGCGGGCCTTCAACCAGCGCCTGGCGCAGTTGTGGGGAATGCCCGACGACCTGCTGGTGCAGCGCAACGACGCAGCCGTGGTGGCCCACATGCAGCAGCAGGTGGCCGATGCCGACGCCTACCGGGCGCGCCTGTCTTCCATCGCGCTGGAGCCTGACCGCGACACCACCGACATCCTGCACCTGCGCAACGGCACGATCATCGAGCGCCGCTCGGTGCCGCAGCTGAGCCAGGGCCGGCCCGTAGGCCGCGTGTTCTCGTTCCGCGACGTGACGCTGAATGCCCAGGCGCAAGCCAGCTTGCGCCTGGCCGCGCGCGTGTTCGACTCCAGTCTGGATGCCATCTTCATCGCCGACGACCGCCACCAGATCGTGCGCATGAACCCGAGCTGCGAGCGCCTGATCGGCGCGCCAGCGGTCGCCTTGCACGGTGCGCCGGCAGTCTCGCTGTTCGGGGCTGAAGGCTCGCAAGTCTGGCTGGACCGGGTGCTGGCCGCCTGGGAACGCGACGGCTTCTGGGAAGGCGAACTGCACTTGCCCGAAGGCCGTTCGGACGGCGCCGTGCAGCCCTCCTGCGCGGTGCACCTGTCTTGGGTGGTGCTGCGCAGCGAAGAAGGCAACGCGCTGCAGAGCATCGGCTTCATGCGCGACCTCACGCAGCAGCATGCGGCCCGCTCACGCATCGAAGAGCTTGCCTATAGCGACGTGCTCACTGGCCTGCCCAATCGGCTGCGCTTGTCCCGCCGCGTGGGGGAGGCCTTCGAGGCGATCCAGGGGGCTCGCTCGGAGACGACCGGCTTCGCCATTCTGTTTGTGGACTTGGACCGTTTCAAGATCATCAACGACTCCCTGGGCCACCTGTTCGGCGACCGGGTGCTGCAGATCGTGGCGCAGCGCCTGCAGGGTTGCCTGCGCCAGAGCGACATGCTGTGCCGCCTGGGCGGCGACGAGTTCGTGGTGTACCTGCACGGCGGCGATGCCGCGGTGGCGGAGGGCGTGGCGCGGCGCATGCTGGAAGACATGCTGCGGCCCTTCATGCTCGATGGCATGGGCTTTTCCATCCAGTGCAGCATCGGCGTGGCCCTGTATCCGCAGGACGGCGAGACGCTGGACGATCTCATCAAGCAGGCCGACACCGCCATGTACCGCGTCAAGGAACGCGGCCGTGGCAGTTACGGCTTCTACCAGCCGCAGATGAATGCCGACCTGCTGTCGCGCATGAAGCTGGAGCACGCCATGCGCCAGGCCCTGGGCCAGCAGCGCATGGTGGTGCACTACCAGCCGCAGGTGGCCATGTCGACCGGCGGCGTGGTGGGCGCTGAGGCGCTGCTGCGCTGGAACGACCCGGAGCTGGGCCCGGTGTCGCCGGGCGTGTTCATTCCGCTGGCCGAAGAATCCGGCTACATCATCACGCTGGGGTCATGGGTCATGGAGCAGGCCGTGCAAGAGGCCGCGCGCTGGCTGCGCTCGGGTTCGCCGCTCGTGATGGCGGTGAACGTGTCGGCGCTCGAATTCCGCCAGCCCGACTTCGTGGAGCGGCTCACGCGGCTTTTAGTCAAGCATGGCCTGCCTGCCACGCTGCTCGAACTCGAACTGACCGAAACCATCCTGCTGCAGGACGCGCAGGAGATGGAGCAGCGCCTGGTCGCGCTGGCCGAACTGGGCATTGGACTGGCCATCGACGATTTCGGCACGGGCTATTCGAGCCTGGCCTATCTCAAGAAACTCGCGATCCACAAGCTCAAGATCGATCAGTCGTTCGTGCGCGGGCTGCCCGATGACGATGGCGACCGCGCGATCATCAACGCCATCGTTCACATGGGGCGTGCGCTGCACATCGAGGTGGTGGCGGAAGGGGTCGAGACGCAGGCGCAGCGCGTGGCGCTGGAGCAGATGGACTGCCGCTATTTCCAGGGGTTTCTGTGTGCGCCGGCCTTGCCGGCCGAAGAGTTCAGGCGCCTTCTGGCCAGTCGCCAGAACTATTCGTGGGCACCGTCGGCGCCGGCGTGAAGACCGCCGGGCTGAGCGAAAAAACAGGTGTCTGCGAATGCCACCGGACCGGCATCCTGAACCGGGGGTTCAGGTGGGCGAGGGCAGCCAGGCGTTGGGTTCATCTGACGCGAGATGATCACGCTCACCAGGCAATTTACCAAGCCCGTGCTCAGTGAGCATTGGTTCAAGGAAATATAAAGCCCGGCAGCACCGCAGACGTCTCCATTGTAGGCGCTGCTTTCGCAACGCGCGATAGCCCGTTGCGTAACGTTTCAAAGAGGGGTCTTCAAAGAAGGCGGCCGTCGTCGCCCAGGGCGTTGTCCAGGCGGCGCAGCAGCAACTGCAGTTGCCCGGCAGAGTCGGCGCTCAGCGGCTCTTGCGCCGGCCCTGCTGCCAGCGCGGGAGAGCCGGCATTTGCGGCATTCGGTTCAGCCGCCAGCGGCGCGGGCTGCGTGGGCGCCTGCGCGGCCGAGGCGAGGGTGGCCAGGTCGGCCTCCTCGCGGTCGGCGATCTCGAAGGCCAGGTTGAGCGCTGCCAGCACCGCGATGCGCTCGCGGGCCCGCACCTTGCCGGCATCGCGGATGCGCGTCATCGCGGTGTCCACCCGCTCCACGGCCTGCAGCAGGCGCGATTCGTGGCCCTCGGGGCAGCCCAGCAGATAGCTCTGCTGCATGATCTGGACTTCGATCTGTTTCATTCGGCGTCCTTCGCAGGGGGCGTCGCGGGCAGGCTTTCCAGCAGCGCGTCCACACGGGCGCGGGCGGTGTTGAGCCGGGATTTGAGCGAGTCACGCTCTTGCGTGAGATGGACCACCTGGGCGGTCAGCAAGGCATTGGCACGTTGCAGTTCCGCATGGCGCAACAGCAGCCGCTCCACGCGTTCGGCGATCTGGTCGATGGGAGAGGTTGGGTCCATACAGCCGCGATTGTAGGGTTGGCGCCACCGCATGCCCATCCGGCGTCGTTTACAGCTTGCAACGGTCGTAAAATCCGCGGGTTGGTGCTCGCTGCATGGTTCGCATGCCGCAGTTCAACGGGAAGCAGGGAGGTCGCGTTCACCCGAACGCACCGCGCCTGCGCTGCCCCCGCAACGGTCAGCGGACGAATCGGCATTGGCCGACTCACTCTTCAGCACAAGCCACTGGGCGCCTTGAACAAGCGCCTGGGAAGGCGCTGAAGGGCGCTCCGCCAGCCCGGATACCGGCCAACAACGTGGCCGCGCTTGTCGAACCTGACCCGGTTCGGAAGTCGCGGCTGTTTCGCCCAATGCCGGCGGGGAAGCCGGCTCGGGGATGTTTGCCAGCCTGTCTGTTTCCATGAAAAAGCCTTCCTTCCGCGCGCGCTCCTTCGTTGCCGCGCCTTCGTCCCTGCGGCCCGTTTCCGTGGCCCTTGCGGTGGCCGCCTTGTCGTGCGCGGCGCACGCGCAGGACGCGCCGGTGCTCCTTGCGCAAAACCAGCGTGTGCCCTCGATGGGCGAAACCGTGGTGGCCGCCACGCGCACGCCCCAGCCGCTGCCCGATCTCGTGGCCGATGTGTCCGTGCTGGACCGCGAAGCCATCGAAAACAGCGGCGCGACCGGCCTGGCCGACGTGCTGGCGCGGCTGCCCGGTGTCGAGATGGTGCGCAATGGTGGACCCGGCAGCGCCACCAGCCTTTACCTGCGCGGCGCCGAAACGCGCTTCACCGCCGTGTACATCGACGGTGTGCGCATGGATTCCCAATCCACCGGCGGCGCGCCGTGGGAGGCGATTCCGCTGTCGATCATCGACCGCATCGAAGTGCTGCGCGGCCCGGCTGGCGCGGTGTATGGCTCCGACGCCATCGGGGGCGTGGTGCAGATCTTCACCCGCCGTGGCGAGGCCGGTACGGCGCCCTATGTCGGCGTTGGCGTGGGCAGCCAGGGCACCTACAAGGCCGAGGCCGGTTTGAGCGGCGCCAGCGGCGCGGTGGACTATGCCCTGGGCCTGGTGCGCGAGACCAGCGAGGGCTTCAACGCCCGCACCGTCGCCACGCAGAACCCCGACAAGGACGGCTACCGCCGCACGTCGGGCAACGCCCGCCTGGGCCTGCAGATCGATCCGGTCCACCGCCTGGAAGCCACGCTGGTCGCCAGCGAGATGAACTCCGGCTACGACACCACGCCGCTGGGCAACGACGACCGCAACCTGCACAAGATGCATGCCCTCGGCCTGAACTGGGCCGCGAAGTGGACCCCGCAATACACGACCCGCGTGTCGGTCACCGACTCGCGCGACGAATATCAGACGAAGCCGTCCGTGTACCTCACCGACACGCGCTTGCGCGGCTACCTGTTCCAGAACGAGTGGCGCCAGGGCTCGCATCTGGTGACTGCCGCGCTGGAGCGCCGCGAGGACCGCCTGGAGAACGCGCCCATCGACAGCAAGCGCTCGCAAGACGCGCTAGCGCTGGGCTACGGCTTCAACGCCGGCGGCCACACGCTGCAGTTCAATGTGCGCCACGACTCCGACAGCGAGTTCGGCGGCCAGAACACCGGCAGCGCCGCCTACGGCTATGCCATCACGCCGCAGTGGCGCGCCACGGCCTCCGTCGGCACCTCGTTCCGCGCGCCCACGCTGTACCAGCGTTTCAGCGAATACGGCCTGGCATCGCTTAAGCCTGAAGAAGGCCGCAATGCCGAAGTGGGCCTGCGCTGGGCCGAGGGCGCCGGCACTTTCTCGGCCGTGGCCTACCGCAACCGCGTGAAGAACCTCATCGTGTTCGGCGGCGCGGGCGGTTGCCTTTCCACCTTCGGCTGCTATGCCAGCACGGCGCGCGCCAAATACGACGGCGTGACGCTGTCGGGCTCCTACAAGCTGGCCGGCGTGCAGTTGCGCGGCTCGGTGGACTTCCAGAACCCGCGCGACGAGGACACCGGCCGGCTGCTGGCGCGCCGCTCCAAGCGCCACGGCACCTTCGGCGCCGACACGCAGATCGCGGGCTGGACGCTGGGCACCGAAGTGCAGGCTTCGGGCCGGCGCTTCGACACCGCGGCCAACACCACGGTGCTGGGCGGTTACACGCTCGTCAACCTGTACGCCAGCACGCGCGTCGCCCGCGACGTCACGCTGCTGGCCCGGGTGGACAACCTGGCCGACAAGGATTACCAACTGGCACGCACCTATGCCACGGCCGGCCGCACCTTCTATGCGGGCCTGAAATGGGCCCCGCAATGACCCGGCCGGCGACGAAGAACCCATGAGGGCGAGGGGAGAAGCGGAAAGCGCAGAAGAAGTGAAGGGCATGGCGGGCAGCGTGTGCTGCCCGGCCATTGCCATTGCTGCGCCCGCCTCGGGCCAGGGCAAGACCACTGTGACCGCGGCGCTCGCGCGGCTGCATGCGCGCCAGGGGCGGCGGGTGCGGGTATTCAAGTGCGGGCCTGATTTTCTCGACCCCTGCTGGCACCAGCTGGCCAGCGGCGCCCCGGTGCACCAGATCGACCTGTGGATGACGGGCGAGGCGGACATCGCGCAGCGCCTGCACGCGGCCGCGTGCGATGCCGACCTGATCCTCATCGAAGGCGTGATGGGCCTCTTCGACGGTGCGCCCAGCCTGGCCGACCTCGCGCAGCGTTTCGGCCTGCCGGTGCTGGCCGTGGTGGACGCATCCGCCATGGGCGGCACGCTGGGCGCGATCGTGCACGGCCTGCGGCACTACCGCGCCGGCCTGCCGTGGGCCGGCGTGCTGGCCAACCGCGTGGCGACCGAACGCCATGCCGACCTGCTGCGCGCCGGGCTGAACGACCCGCAAGACTGGCTGGGTGCTTTGCCGCGCGTACAGCCATCGGCCTTGCCGCAGGACGGCGCTTTTACAGCCGTCCCCGCCGCAGCGCGGTCGCGGGCCGGGCTGCTGCCCGAGCGCCACCTCGGCCTGGTCGCCGCACACGAGCTGGCCGACGGCCTGGCCCGGCTGGACGCCGCGGCCGATGCGCTGGCCGGCACGCCGCTGGGCCGCCTGTCGCCCGACGATCTGCAGCGCTGGGCCGTTCGCTTCGCAGCGCCCACGGCCGCCGATCCGGTGCCGCGGCTGCTCGAAGGCCGCACCGTGGCGGTGGCCGACGATGCGGCGTTCTGCTTCATCTATCAGGCCAACCTGGACACGCTGCGGGCGCTGGGCGCTCAGGTGGTGCGGTTTTCGCCCTTGGCCGATGCCGCGCTGCCGCCGTGCGATGCCGTGTGGCTGCCCGGTGGCTACCCCGAGTTGCACGCCGACCGCCTTGCCGCCCAGACCGGCATGCAGGCGAGCCTGCGGGCGCACGTGGAGGCCGGCCGCGCGGTGTGGGCAGAATGCGGCGGCATGATGGCCCTGTTCGAATCGATCACCCTGGCCGACGGCCAGCAGCGGCCCCTGTGGGGACTGCTGCCCGGCCGCGTGGCCATGCAAAAGCGGCTGGCCGCGCTGGGTCCGCAGCAACTCGCGGTGGACGGCCACGTGCTGCGCGGCCATACCTTTCACTATTCCACCTGCGAAAGCCCGGCCCTGGTGCGCGCGCGCACGGAACGCCCCGCGCACGCGGGTCCGCCCGGCCCGGGCGAGGCGCTGTACCGGCACGGCAGCATTCACTCCAGCTACTTTCACGCGTGGTTTCCGTCGAGCCCTCGGGCGGTGGCGGCCCTGCTGGGCGCGGCGCCGGCAACAGAGAACCACGCATGACCGGACCCGGCACCATCGCGCCGAGCGAGCTGATCCTGGGCGGCCAGAAAAGCGGTAAATCCCGCCGCGCCGAACTGCTGGCGCGCCAGTGGCTGGCCGATTCGCCCACGCACCGCGCGCTGCTGATCGCCACCGGCCAGCCGTGGGACGACGAGATGCGCGAACGCATCGCGCGCCACCAGCGCGACCGTGCCGAGCGCGTGCCCGGCCTGCAGACGCTGGAAGAGCCGCTCGACCTGGCCCGCGCCCTGGCTAGCCACGGCGGTGCCGACACGATGATCGTGGTGGACTGCCTCACGCTCTGGCTCACCAATTGGCTGATGCCCGCCACGCCCGATGAAGGGTTGAAGCCAAAACAGCCTCCAGCGCAGGATTGGCTAGGGCAGTGCGCTATGTTTTTAGGAGCAATCCGCCAGGCCCCCGGCCCCGTGGTGCTGGTGGGCAATGAGATCGGCCTGGGCGTGATTCCGATGGGGCGCGAAGTGCGCGCCTTCGTCGATGCGCTGGGCGTGCTCAACCAGCGCACGGCCGAGGCCTGCCAGCGCGTCACCCTGGTGGCGGCGGGGCTGCCGCTCACGCTGAAGGACGGGCCATGAATTTCTCTTTCGCTTCCTCTGTCGCCTTGTCTGTCCGGCGGTTGTTGCAGCGGCTGCGCCGCTCGGGCCGCCTTGCCGCACGCCTGTCGCTGGGGCAAGCCTTCGCACTGGCCACGCTCGTTGCCTGGGCCGGTGCCGCCACGGCCGCGCCGTTCGAGGTGACCGATGCGCGCGGGCGCACCGTGGCGTTCGCGCAGCCGCCGCAGCGCATCGTGAGCCTGCTGCCCTCATTGACCGAAAGCGTGTGCGAACTGCAGCAATGCCAGCGCCTGGTGGGCGTGGACCGCTATTCCAATTGGCCCGAAGCCGTGCAGCGCCTGCCCCAGGTGGGCGGCGGCATCGATCCGAACATCGAGGCCATCGTCGCCCTGCAGCCCGACGTGGTGCTGCTGGCCACCAGCTCGCGTGCCAGCGACCGGCTGGAAGCGCTGGGCCTCAAGGTCGTGGCGTTGGAACCCAAGACCCATGCCGACGTGCGCCGCGTGCTCGCCACGCTGGGCCAGTTGCTGGCTGTGCCGCCAGCGCAGGGCGCCGACCGGCTGTGGCGCGTGATCGATGCCGGCGTGCAGGCGGCCACGCAGTCGCTGCCGGCCCGCGCGCGCGGCGCCCGCGTGTATTTCGAAGTGAGCCGGGGGCCGTATGCGGCGGGCACGGCGTCGTTCATCGGCGAGACGCTGACGCGTCTGGGGGCGCGCAACGTGGTGCCGCCCGAGCTGGGACCGTTCCCTCGGCTGAACCCGGAGTTCGTCGTGCGGGCGCGGCCCGACGTGATCATGGTGGGCAACCGCAGCATGCAGGCCATGGCGCTGTACCCGGGCTGGAACAGCCTCAAGGCCGTGCGCGAAGACCGCATGTGCCTCTTCGGTCCTGGCGAAGCCGACGTGGTGGTGCGGCCCGGCCCGCGGATGGCCGAAGCCGCGCGGCTCATGGCCCGCTGCCTGGCGGACAAGGCGCCATGAACGGTGCCGCAGCCCCGGGACGGCGCCGCGCCGCATGGCTGGGAGCCGGCCTGCTGATCGTGAGTGCCGCGCTGCTGGTAGCGGGCGCGTGCGTCGGCAGCACTGGTTTCGAGAGTTTGCTGCGCATGGGGAAGGACCCGGTGGCGTGGCAGATCGTGTGGGAGATCCGCCTGCCGCGCACGCTGGGTGCCTGGCTCGCCGGCGCGCTGCTGGGGCTGGCGGGCGCGGTGGCGCAGGGGCTGTTTCGCAACCCGCTGGCCGATCCGTACCTGCTGGGCTCGGCCTCGGGCGCGGCGCTGGGCGGCGCGGTGGCGATGGCGCTGTTCGGCGTCTCGCCCATGGCGGCGCAGTGGCTGGCGCGGCTGGGCGTGACCGGCATGGCGTTTCTCGGCGCGGCGGGGGCCGTCGCCCTCACCCTGTTGCTCGCGCGCGGCGTGCAGCACACGCTGCGGCTGCTGCTGGCCGGCGTGATCGTGGGCGTGGTGCTGGGCGCACTGCGCGACCTGGTGGAACTGGCGTCGCCCGAAATCCTGCAGGCCATGCAGGCCTTCACGCTGGGCAGCACCAGTTTCGTCGGCTGGGTGTCATGCGCCCTCATGGCCGGCGCCTGGTGCCTGTGCAGCATCGCCGCATGGACGCTGTCGCGCGCGCTCGACGGCCTCACGCTGGGCGAGGCCACGGCCGCCAGCCTGGGCCTGCCGCTCGGCCCGATGCGGGCGGGGCTGGTGGCGGCCATGGCGCTGGCCACCGGCACGGCCGTGGCGCAGACCGGGCTGATCGCATTCGTGGGACTGGCTGCGCCGCACCTCGTGCGTTCCATCGTCAAGGCGACGCACCAGCGGCACATCGCGCTTTCCAGCCTGATGGGCGCGGCGCTGCTGCTGGCGGCCGACATCCTGGCGCGGTGGCTGCTGGCGCCGCAGGAGCTGCCAGTGGGCGTGCTCACCGCAGCGCTGGGTGGCACCTACCTGCTGTGGCTCATGCACCGGCAATCGGCCCTGGGGCATTCGCTATGACGAAGACAGCGCTGCAGGCCAGCAACATCACGGCGCGCATCGGAAACGCCACGGTCCTGAACGGCATCGCCCTTGCGGTGCCGGCGGGCCGCTGGACCAGCGTGGTCGGCCCCAACGGCGCCGGCAAATCGACGCTGCTCAAGGTGCTCGCCGGCCTGCTGCGCGGCGCGTCGGTGCAGGGCGAAGTGCACTTGTTGGGCCAGCCGCTGCTGGCCATGCCGGCCCGCGAGCGCGCGCGCCGGCTCGCCTGGCTGGGGCAGAACGAGGCCTCGGCGGACGACCTGACCGCCTACGACGTGGCCATGCTCGGGCGCCTGCCGCACCAGCGCTGGATGGCCCCGGCCAGCCCCGCCGACCATGCCGCCGTGGAGCAGGCTCTGCGCACCACGCAGGCTTGGGAATGGCGGCATCGGCCGCTCGGCCAGCTGTCGGGCGGCGAACGCCAGCGCGTGCTGCTGGCCCGGGCGCTCGCTGTGCAGGCCGACGTGCTGCTGATGGACGAGCCCCTGGCCAACCTCGACCCGCCGCACCAGGCCGACTGGCTGCACGCCATGCGCGCGCTGGCCGCTGGCGGCGGCACGGTGGTGAGCGTGCTGCACGAGGTGTCGCTGGCGCTGCAGGCCGACGACATGGCCATCATGGCCAGCGGGCGCATCGTGCACCACGGCGCCTGCGCCGACCCGGCCACGCACGCCGCGCTGCAGGCCGTGTTCGACCAGCGCATCCACGTGCAGCAGGTGGCGGGCATGTGGGTGTCGTTGCCGCGCATCGACCGCTGAGTCGCGCCGACCGCAACGCCTTTAACTGCACCGAACCGCACCACGCCGCCGCCTGCCTCCCCTTCGCCAAACCCAGAATTTTTCGACCCGACCCGAGAATCGCGCATGCAGATCGAAACCCCTCCCGCCGAACGGCGCTCCGAAAAACCCGATGGCGAACGCCGCGGCATCGTGCTGGTGAACACCGGCAACGGCAAGGGCAAGAGCACCGCCGCCTTCGGCCTGGCGCTGCGCGCCCACGGCCGTGGCAAGCCCGTCAAGATCTTCCAGTTCATGAAAGTGCCCACCGCGCGCTTCGGCGAGCACCGCATGTTCGAGCAACTGGGCATTCCCATCGAAGGCCTGGGCGACGGCTTCACCTGGAAGAGCCGCGACATCGACCAGTCGGCCGAACTGGCCCGCGCCGGCTGGGAGCGCGCCCGCGCCGCCGTGCTGGGCGGCGAGTTCTTCCTGGTGGTGCTGGACGAGATCACCTATCCGCTCATCTACGGCTGGCTGCCGCTGGAGGAGGTGCTGCAGGTACTGCGCGACCGCCCGCGCCACGTGCACGTGGTGCTCACCGGCCGCCGCTGCCCGCCCGAGGTGATCGAAATCGCCGACACCGTGACCGAGATGGGCCTCATCAAGCATGCGTTCCAGGCCGGTGTGCCGGCGCAGCGCGGCATCGAGGATTGAGCGGCCACCGCGACCATCGCGACTTCTCCCGTGACGCCCACGCCGTGACTGCGCCCGCCATTCCTCCTGCCGGTGCCACCATGCTTCCCGCCGACGCTTCGCCGGTGGATGCCGCGCACGGCGGACCCCCGCCCGGCACGGCGTTTTCCCCGCAGGAGCGCGAGGCCGTGTACCGCGCCATTCGCGAGCGGCGCGACATGCGCCACTTCGCCGGTGGCCAGGTCGCGCCCGAGGTGTTGGCGCGGCTGCTGCAGGCCGCGCACCTGGGGCCCAGCGTGGGGTTCATGCAGCCGTGGCGCTTCATCCGCGTGGCCGATCCGGCGCTGCGCGAGCGCCTGCACGCCTGCGTTGAAGCCGAGCGCCGATGCACCGCCGAAGCCCTGGGCGAACGCGGCGGCGAATTTCTGCGGCTGAAGGTCGAAGGCCTGCGCGATGCGGCCGAGTGCATTGCCGTGGCCCTGGCCGACGGGCGCGAGGCCCATGTGTTCGGCCGCCGCACATTGCCGCAGATGGACCTGGCCTCGGTCGCCTGCGCCATCCAGAACCTCTGGCTGGCCGCGCGCGCCGAAGGGCTGGGCATGGGCTGGGTGTCGATGTTCGATCCCGTAGCCGTTGGCGATCTGCTGGGCCTGCCACCCGGCGCCGAGGCGGTGGCGCTGTTGTCGATCGGGCCGGTGCACGGTTTTTATGAAGAGCCCATGCTGCAGCGAGAGCGCTGGGCGCGCCGGGCGCCGCTGGAGGCCGTGGTGTTCGACAACGCCTGGGGCCAGCCGGCGCCGTGGCTGGGTGGCGCGCTGCCCGAGCCGCCGCTGGGCGCGGCCGGCCCAAACCCTGGCGCCAACGGAGAGGCGGACCGCTGATGGACGCCGCGAGCAGCGCCGCCAGCGCGTTCATGGCCGTGTGGCCCATGGCCCTGGCTCCTGCCGCGGCCGTGCCGCTGGCGCTGGCGATCGACCGCTTCTGGGGTGAGCCGCCCGTGGCCGTGCACCCGGTCGTCTGGATGGGCCGCGCGCTCCAGGCCTGCGGCGACCGGGCGGCGCCGCGGGTCATCACCGGGCGGGACTTGAAGTCTTTTTGGCTCGCAGCGCTGCTCTGGTGTGCGCTGGCAGCTATTGTTTTGATAGTGGCTGCCGCTGCGCACGTGGCGGTGCTGCGGTATGCGCCGCCTTGGCTGGCAGCAGTGCTGATCGCGTTGCTGCTCAAGCCGCTGCTGGCCTGGCGCATGCTGCGCGACGAAGTGCTGGCGGTGGAGGCGGCCCTGGCCGAATCGCTGGACGCCGGGCGGGTTCGCCTGGCGCGGCTGGTGAGCCGCGACGTGAACGCGCTCGACGCATCGCAGGTGCGCGAAAGCGCGATCGAATCGCTCGCTGAAAACCTCAACGACTCGGTGGTCGCGCCGCTGTTCTGGTTTGCGCTACTGGGCCTGCCCGGCGCCGCGCTCTACCGGTTCGCCAACACGGCCGACGCCATGTGGGGCTACCCCGGCATGCGCGGCGGGCGCTACTGGCAGTGGGCCGGCAAATGGGCGGCGCGGGCGGACGACGCGCTCTCGTGGGTGCCAGCGCGCATCACCGCCTGCCTGCTGTGGGCGCTGGCCGGCCGCCCGCGCTGGCGCACGCTGGCCGCGGAAGCGCAGCGAACGCCATCGCCCAACAGCGGCTGGCCCATGGCCGCCATGGCGCTGGCGCTGGGCGTGCACTTGGCCAAGCCCGGCGTGTACACGCTGAATGCGCCCGGGCGCAGCCCCGCGGCGCATGACACGCCCCAGGCGGCGCATTGGGCATCGAAAGTGGTCATTGCCGGCGGATTCATTGCCCTGTGTGCTCACTTTTTAATAGCAATCATGCTGCTGCGATGGATGTGACGCCCATGCCCCTGCACGCTCCCCAGCACGCCCCGCTGCATGGCGGCCCCGATGCGCGGGGCGTGCCGCTGCACGACTTTTCCACCAACAGCAACGCCTGCGGCCCGTGCCCCACGGCGGCCGAAGCGCTGCGTGCCGCCGACGCCACCTGCTACCCCGACCCGGCCTACACCGCTCTGCGCGAGCGCCTGGGCTCGTTCCACGGCGTGGACCCGGCGCGCATCGTGATCGCGGGCAGCGCCAGCGAATTCATCCACCGCATCACCGCCTTCGCCGCCCGGCAGGGCGCGCCCGCCGTGGCGGTGCCGGCGCATGGCTATGGGGACTACGCCCGCGCGGCGCAGGCATGGGGGCTGGACGTGGTGCGGGCTGAAGACGCCGCAGCCAGTGCAGCCGATGCAGGCCATGACGACGCGGGCCTGCACTGGGCCTGCGATCCCTCCAGCCCACTCGGTGCGCCGGACCCGGCGCTGGCCGCGTGGAGCGCATTGCCTGCGGACGATGCCGCGCTGCGCGTGCTCGACTGCGCGTACGTGCCGCTGCGGCTCGAAGGCACCGCCACCGCCATGCCCCAAAACGCCTGGCAGCTGTGGACCCCGAACAAGGCCCTGGGCCTGACCGGCGTGCGCGCGGCCTATGCCATCGCACCCGACGCCCAGCCCCTGCACCGCATCGCCGCACTGCAGGCGCTGGCCCCGTCCTGGCCCACCGGCGCCCACGGCGTGGCCCTGCTCGACGCCTGGACGCAAGCCGCCACCCAGCAATGGCTGCGCGCCAGCCTGGACACGCTGCGCGGCTGGAAGGCGCAGCAGCAGGCGCTGTGCGAATCGCTGGGTTGGTCGGTGGAGCCGGGCAGCCAGGCCAATTACTTCGTCGCACGGCCTGCGGTGGCGGACCTTCCGGCCGCGCTGGCGGCTTTGCGGGATCACGGCATCAAGCTGCGGGACTGCGCGTCGTTCGGTTTGCCGGGGCGGGTGCGGATGGGGGTGTTGGCACCCAGTGCGTGCGAGGATCTGGCCCGGGCATGGCGCGCCGCCATAGATTCCATCAATAAAGGGAGAAAGTTCTAAAAATGCTGATCAAGAGTGCACAAGACCGGAGTGAGGACATCGAAGCTCTGGAGGCGCTGATGCGTCATCCGCAGGCAACGGCACAGATCCAGGCCAAGATCGACGGAGAAATTCGCATGATCCGGGCCGGAGCCAAAACGGAGAAAGATGCGGCCTACGTGATCGAGTTCGACCACAGAGCGTCCCAGAACTGGGCGGTCATTCACGACCTGCGCATCGAGCACAAAGGCCGTGTCGCGCAGATCGACCACCTGCTCATCAATCGTTTGCTGGAGATCTGGGTTTGCGAATCAAAGAGCTTCCACCAAGGCGTGGCGGTGAACGAAGTGGGCGAGTTCACCAGCTTTTTCGCAGGAAGCCCTCGCGGCATCCCTTCGCCCATCGAGCAGAACCGCCGCCACATTCTGGTGCTGCAATCGCTTCTTAAGGGCGCCGTTGTTCCGCTGCCAAAACGCTTTGGGGTCAAGCTGATGCCTCGGTTTGAAAGCGCTGTGCTCATCAGCCAGAACGCTCGCATCACCCGCCCGAAGAAGCCCTTCGCGGGATTGGAGACGGTGATGAAAAACGACCAGTTGCGCTCTGCCATCGATCGTCAGATCGATAACGCGTCCGGCTTGGCCGCAATGCTTTCCATGTGGCGCGTTGTAGGCCCCGAAACGTTGGAGCAGTTTGCTCGATCCATTGCCAAGCTGCACCGGCCACTGGCGTTCGACTGGCCCGCGAAATTCGGTTTGCCCAAAGTGCCTTCCGTATCGAGTGCCGCCCCAGTACCCCCGGAGCCGTATGGGGCCGCCCAGCCTGTGCAGACGCTTGCGGTGCAAGAACCCGAGGCCGTTTACCACGCGGGGCCTGAGCGGGCTGCTGCCCGGGTTCCTGGTGTCGGCACCAAACCCCAGTCTCAGGCGCTGCCAAGGGCCGACAGCGCTCGGCCATCCGCCGCGATGGATGGCCTCGCCGCGCAGCAGCCGGTTCTAGCAGCCAACGCGGGCAAAAGCGATAAAAACGAGAAACTGCCAACCTCCAAGCTGGCGCGAAAATGGGGATTGACCACGGCGGCTGGCATTGAACGCCTGCAGCAGTGCGGCTATCTGGAACCGCGTGAGGCAGGAGACCTTGGGCTGACGAGCAAGGCCCGCGCTATCGGCGCAGTTCATGTGGAGCGCGGACCGCATTCGCCTTATTTTCTCTGGCCGGCCAACCTCGACTCATTGCCACTGGAGGGCCATGGTTTGCGTCAGGAGGCTTGAGACTGCCTGCGCATCCAGCGGATGCCCGCCGGCGCCGCGTCGAATGGATAGCGCTGCCGCTACCATTCCGCCTCACCCAGCGATCGCTCCAAGGAGACTTCCCCGCCATGCGCACCATCACCGTCAGCCGCTACGTCACGCCTTTGCGCGAAGGCGGCTCCATGCCCGCCGTGGTCGAGGGCGACGACCTGGGCCTGTACGTGCTCAAGTTCCGTGGCGCGGGGCAGGGCGTGCGGGCACTGCTGGCCGAGATGATTGCTGGCGGCATCGCCCGCGCGCTCGGCTTGCCAGTGCCTGAGATCGTGCTGGCGCAACTGGACCCGGCCCTGGCGCAGACCGAGCCCGATCCCGAGATCCAGGACCTGATCCGCGCCAGCGATGGCCTGAACGTGGGGCTGGACTATCTGTCGGGCGCGGCCAATTTCGATCCGGCGGTGGACAGCGTGACCGATGATTTCGCCTCGCGCCTGGTGTGGTTCGACACCTTCGTGGGCAACGTGGACCGCACGGCGCGCAACACCAACCTGCTGGTGTGGCACCGCAACCCCTGGCTGATCGACCATGGCGCCGCGCTCACGTTCCACCATGCGTGGAACGGCACGGTGGCCCTGCCGGCCAAGCCGTTCGCGCCCATTGCCGACCATGTGCTGCTGTCCCGCGCTACGGCGCTGGCCGCGGTCGATGCCGAGCTGGCCGCGCGCCTCACGCCCGAGGTGCTGCAGGGCATCCTGGCCGAGGTGCCGGACGAATTTCTGGTGCTGGCTGGCGTGGACCATGCCGACGACCCGCTGGCCGCGCCGGCCAGCCATCGGCAGGCCTATGCGGACTATTTCGCAGCGCGCCTGGCCGGCCGCCAGACCTGGCTGCAAGGAGCGATCGATGCACGCGGCTGACGTCTATGACTACGCCATCGTGCGCGTGGTGCCGCGTGTAGAGCGCGAGGAGTTCATCAACGCCGGCGCCATCCTGTCGTGCCAGCGCACCGGCTTCTTGCAGGCCGCCATGGCGTTGGACGAATCGCGCCTGCTGGCCATGGACCCGGCCGCCGACCTGGAGACGGTGCGTCGGCACCTGGCCGCCATCGTCGCCATCTGCGCGGGCGAGGCGGGCTGCGGCCCCATTGCGCAGATGCCCTACCGTGGGCGCTTTCACTGGTTGACCGCGCGGCGCAGCGGCATCATCCAGACCTCTCCGGTGCACACCGGCCGCTGCACGGATGCGGGCGTGGCGCTGGAGCACATCATGGATCGCATGGTTCGGCCTTTGCTTTAACTGGGGTGGTGAAGGTCGAGGGCCGGCGCGGCAGGTTGGCCGCAGCTTTGTGCCGTGCCGTGTGCGGTGCCGGCTGACAGGCGAACGGGCGCCTCGGCGATGCCTGGTGCAGAGCGCGCCTTGAAAGATGCATTCCTGGCGCGCCACCCGGGCACCTCTCAGCGGCTGCGTTGAACGGCGGAGCGTCGCTGTCGCGCTGCAAAGCCCGCAGTGCTTCACGATTCGCTGCACCGCGATTCGCTGGCAAACGCAATGGCCGTCATACGCATGGCCCGGTGGCGCTTTCACATCATCAGGAAAGGATTTCCCATGGCCCAATCCCAATCCCAGTCGCCTTCGCAGCCCCAGCCGTCCCAATCGTTGCACCGTTTCACGGACAAGGTCGTCATCGTCACGGGGGCTGGTTCCGGCATCGGCGCCGCCACGGCGCGGCGGTTTTCCGAAGAGGGTGCCAAGGTCGTCATCGCCGACCTGAGCGACGACAAGCTGGCCGCCACGCGCGCCGACCTGCCGGCCGACCGCACGCTCGCCCAGGTAGCAGATGTGTCGCAATACGCTGCAGTCCAGGCGCTGGTGGCGGCTGCGGTCGAGCGCTTCGGCCGATTGGATGTGATGGTCAACAACGCCGGCATTGCGGTGCAGGGCAAGGTGACCGAAGCCAGCCTGGACGACTGGGGCCGCACGCTGGCCACCAACGTGTCGGGCGTGTTCCACGGTGCGCGCGCCGCCATGCCGCACCTGCTCAAGACCAAAGGCTGCATCGTCAACACGTCATCGGTGTCGGGTCTGGGCGGCGATTGGGACATGAGCTTTTACAACGCTTCCAAGGGCGCGGTGTCCAACTTCACGCGAGCGCTGGCGCTGGACTACGGCAAGGAAGGCGTGCGCATCAACGCCGTGGCGCCCAGCCTCACGTTCACCGGCATGACGAAAGACATCGAGAGCGATCCGGAGCAGTTGAAGAAATTCGCCGAGCGCATTCCGCTGGGCCGCGGCGCGCAACCCGAAGAGATCGCGGCGGTGATCGCCTTCCTGGCGAGCCCGGATGCGAGCTTCATCACTGGTGTGGTGCTGCCGGTGGACGGTGGTGTTTCGGCCTCCAACGGGCAGCCGCCGCAATGAGGGCAGGGCGCGTGACCGCTGGCGGTCTGTGGGGCAGCCGCGTCAGCCGGCGCTGTCCGGCAAGGTGAAGTCGAACCGGTAGGCATGCGCGCCGTCGGCGGCGATGTCGATGGTCATGTGGCCTGCCAGACCGGTGAGCGCTTCGGTGCCTGAATCGGGCACCACCGCAATCGATTGCTCCGGTACGCCGCGCGCCATCGTGGAGCTGTGCTGCAGCACGAAGCTGCCGCGCCGGCCATCCAGGCTGCCGTGCACGGTTTCCATGGCGACGTAGCCGGCCGACCCCGCGGTGGCACTGCGAAACGCCAGCATTTCGCCCGTGCTCGTGGCGTCCAGCCTGCCGTGAAAGCGCTTGTCGAGGGACATGCGCAGAAGGCCGCTGCTGCCGGCGATGTTGCTCAATGCCTGCGGCGCGGTCTTGACGTCGAAAGGGCCGGTGATGGAATCGGAAATCATGGGTTGCCTCGCAGGTGGAAGGGGCCGGCCCGCTGCATGAACGCTCAGGTGGGCACGGCCTGTGGATGGAAACGAAGCCGCCATTGAACCGCAAGAAAGGGTGGAGCGGTTCGGGCATGTGCTGGCTGTGCGCGGAGCGTGCTGGCCGGGGGACAATACGGCTCCTTCGCCCCCTCGAACTGCGCCGTGCATTCCGTTCCTTTCGCCTTCGCCGTCCTTCACCCCATCGTTCCGTTGTCGCTATGTGGCCGCCTTGGCCGCCCTGATCACCGCAGTGCGCGGGGCGGGCGCTGACATGGCGGCGCGTTGCGTCATGGTGTTGGGCACGACCAGTGGCGCCGGCAAGAGCTGGCTGGCCACCGCCCTGTGCCGCTGGTACAGCAACCAGGGTTTGAAGGTGGCGCCGTTCAAGGCGCAGAACATGAGCAACAACGCACGCGTGGTCGCCGGGCCGGGCGGCGGCTATGGCGAGATCGGCAGCGCGCAGTACTTTCAGGCCCTGGCCGCGCGGGCCGAGCCCGATGTGCGCATGAACCCGCTGCTGCTCAAACCCGAGGCCGACACGCGAAGCCAGGTGGTGCTGATGGGGCAGGTGAGCGAAGAATTGTCCGCCTTGCCCTGGCGCGGCCGCAGTGCCCGCGTGTGGCCCCAGATCGCCGCCGCGCTCGATGCACTGCGCGCCGAGAACGACGTGGTCGTGATCGAGGGCGCGGGCTCGCCCGCCGAGATCAACCTGCACGCGAGCGACGTGGTCAACCTGCGCGTGGCGCGCCATGCGGATGCCAGTTGCCTGCTGGTGACCGACATCGACCGGGGCGGCGCGTTCGCCCACCTGTATGGCACCTGGGCACTGGTGCCAGAGGACGAGCGGGCGTTGATCCACGGCTTCGTGCTCAACAAGTTCCGTGGCGATGCGGCGCTGCTGGCTCCGGCCCCCGAGATGCTGCAGCAACTCACCGGCGTGCCCACCGTGGCCACCATTCCCATGCAGTGGCACCACGGCCTGCCGGAGGAAGACGGCGTGTTCGACGATGCCTCCCGCGCCAGCGGCGCGGTGCACACGACCATCGCCGTGGTGGCGTATCCGCGCATCAGCAACCTCGACGAATTCCAGCCCCTGAAGGCCGTGCCCGGCGTGCGCCTGCTGTGGGCGCGCAGCCCCGCCGACGTGGCCGCGGCGGACTGGATCGTGCTGCCGGGCTCCAAGGCCACGGCGGCCGACCTGGCCTGGCTGCGCGCGCAGGGGCTGGATGCGGCGGTGGCCGCCCATGCGGCGCGCGGTGGTCGGGTGCTGGGCATCTGCGGCGGTCTGCAGATGCTGGGTGAGGCGCTGATCGACACGCACGGCGTGGACGGCAACGCGCCCGGCCTGGGCCTGCTGCCGCTGGTCACCGCCTTCGAGCCCGCCAAGACCGTGCGCCACACCCGCACCGCATTCGGCGGCGTGCAGGGGGCGTGGCGGGCGCTGGCCGGCGTACCGGTGCATGGCTACGAGATTCACCACGGCCAGACCGCGCAGCACCCGGCAATGGCCGAAGCCGGCGATGTGGCGCGCGAGATCATTCCTGGCCTGGCGTGGCAGAACGCGCGCGGCAATGTGCTGGGGCTGTACCTGCATGGCCTGTTCGAGGATGCAGGCGCATTGCGCGCGCTGTTCGGCGCCGATGTGCCCACGCTCGATGCGGTGTTCGACCGGCTGGCGGGCGGCATCGACACCTGGTTCAGTCCGGAGTGGCTGCGCACACACCGGGGTGCATCGGGTGCATGACGAATGCATGCACCACGCAGCCTGTGGCGCCGTGCGTTACCCCTTTTTGTTTTCGATTGCTTTCGTGGAGTGAATGACCGATGTCCCTTGCCGCCCATGCCGTTGACCTGACGCTGCCCGAAGTGCCCCCGCTGGCCGAAGAGGCCCTGGCAGTGCGCCTGCAGCACCTGCTGGACCACAAGACCAAGCCGCTGGGTGCCCTGGGCCGGCTGGAGTCGCTGGCGCTGCGCATCGGCCGCATCCTGGGCACCGAGGCGCCCGTGCTGCAGCAGCCGCAGATGCTGGTGTGCGCTGCCGACCATGGCTTGGCGGCGCGGGGCGTGTCGGCGTTTCCGAGCGATGTCACCTGGCAAATGGTGGAGAACTTTCTGGCCGGCGGCGCGGCGGTGAGTGTGCTGGCACGCCAGCACGGCCTCGCCCTCACGGTGGCCGATTGCGGCGTGGCGCGCGCGATGGCGCCGCGCGACAGCGCGCCCGGCCAGCCGCGCCTGCTCAGCCACACCCGTGTGGCAGCCGGCACGGCCGATGCGTCGGCGGGCCCGGCCATGACCGAGGCCCAGTGCGCCCAGGCCATCGCCAACGGCTGCGAGATCGTGCGTGGTCTGCCCGGCAATGCGCTGCTGCTGGGCGAAATGGGCATCGGCAACACCTCGGTGGCGTCGCTGCTGGTGTCGCGCCTGTGCGGCCTGCCGATCGGCGATTGCACCGGTGCGGGCACCGGGCTGGATGCGGAGGGTGTGGCGCGCAAGCGCGCAGTGCTGCAACAGGCGCTGGCCGCCAATGCCGGGGCGACGCAGCCCCTGGAGGCGCTGGCCGCTTTGGGCGGGCTGGAAGTGGCGACGATGGTGGGCGCGGTGTTGCAGGCCGCCAGCGAGCGCCGCGTGATCGTGGTGGATGGCTTCATCACCAGCGCTGCCGTGCTGGTGGCGAGCCGGCTGGCACCCCCCGTGCTGGAGCGCTGCGTGTTCGCGCACCGCTCGGGCGAGCGTGGCCATACGCTGCTGCTGGGCGAGTTGCAGGCCGAGCCGCTGGTGGACCTGGGCCTGCGGCTGGGGGAGGGCTCGGGCGCCGCCTTGGCGTGGCCGCTGCTGCAGTCCGCCTGCGCCGTGCTGCGCGAGATGGCGAGCTTCGAACAGGCGGGCGTCTCGGGCAAGGACTGAGGCGACGGCCTGAAGGGCCCTACGGCAGGCCAGCGCCCGTGTCCCTTTCCACGTCGCTGTCCGGCCGCGCCAGCGCGACGAAATGTTCTACGAAAGGCGATCGGTCCCCTTCGCGGTGGGCGATGGCCAGGCTGACCCGGGCGGACTGGCTGTGCAGCGCACGATAGGCCACGCCCTTGAAAGCCAGGTGCCGCATCGATGCCGGCACAAGCGCCACGCCCAGTTCCGCCGCCACCAGCGCCAGGATGGAAACGATCTGCGGTGCCGTAGGCCCCAGGACCGGTTCGAACCCCGCGGCGCGGCAGGCAGCCACCGAGGCATCGAACAGGCTGGGCCCGAGCGGTCGGGGCGTGAGGATGAAGGGCTCGCCATGCAAGGGCTGCAGGTCGATGCGCGGCCCCCGCCTGGCGGCGGCGTGGCTGGCCGGCAGCGCAACGATCAATGGCTCGTCCGGGTAGCGGTGCCAGCGCAGGCCCGTGGCATCCAGTCCGTCGGGCCGCAGGATGGCGATGTCCAGCCGTCCGTCGCGCAGTCGCTCCACCAGCGTCAGCGAATTGCCCTCGTCGATCTTGAGTTCCACTTGGGCGAACCCCCGGCGGTACGAGCGGATGGCTTCGATGACCACCGGGTTGAGTGCGGACGACCCCGTGAAGCCCAGGTGCAGCACGCCCGCCTCGCCGCGCGCCGCCCGCTGCGCGGCACGCACGGCGTCGCCGGCGCGCGCAGGCAGGCCGCCCACGCCTTCGAGGAACGCGCGGCCCGCATCGGTCAGTTGCGCGCCGTGCGGCACGCGGTGAAAGAGCGGCACGCCGACCTCGCGCTCCAGATCCTTGATCTGAAGGCTCAACGGTGGCTGCGCCATGCCCAGCCTTGCGGCAGCCCGGGTGAAGTTGCCTTCCTCGGCCACGGCCAGGAAATAGCGGATGTGTCGCAACTCCATCGGGTATCTGTTATGGGTATGGAAAAGCGGCAAATCATATATTGGACATATGTGAGAAGAGCGCCTAGATTGGCGGGCGTCCTGGCTTAGATCCTGAAATTTTTCAAGTTTCCTGCGCTGTTTGCCGTGCCCCTTTGCTGTTGATCCATCGCTGAACCCATGTCCTCACTGACCGCCCCCGTCACCGCGACTGCCGCCACGCCACCGCCGGCGTCGCATCCATCTGGCCCATCGGACGCCGGCTGGATCGTCCGCGGTTCATCGGAGTACCGGCGTGCTGCGGCGGCCTTGTTCCTGGCTGGCTTCGCTAGCTTTTCATTGATCTATTGCGTGCAGCCGTTGCTGCCTGCCTTTGCCCGCTCTTTCGGCATCAGCCCCGCACAGAGCGCATTGCCGCTGTCGCTGACCACCGGTCTGCTGGCCGTGGCCATCGTGCTGGCAGGCGCGTTCTCGCAGGCCCTCGGGCGACGGGGGCTGATGTTCGCCTCGATGGCGTTGGCGTCGTTGCTGAACATCGTGGCGGCCGTGATTCCCAGTTGGCATGGCCTGCTGGTGGCCCGGGCACTGGAGGGGCTGGTGCTGGGCGGCGTACCGGCCGTGGCCATCGCCTACCTGGCCGAAGAGATCGATCCGCGCCACCTGGCGCACACCATGGGCCTGTATGTGGCGGGCACGGCGTTCGGCGGAATGATGGGGCGTGTGGGCATGGGCGTGCTCACCGAATGGGTGAGCTGGCGCGCCGCGCTCGGCTGCCTGGGCGCCTTGTGCCTGCTGTCGGCCATTGGCTTTCTGGCGCTGCTGCCGCGGTCGCGCCACTTCACGCCCCAGCCCGGCGTGCAGATCCGCTATCACCTGCGGGCCTGGGGTGGGCACCTGCGCCACCGCGGGCTGCTGCGGCTGTTCGCCATCGGGTTTTTGCTCACCAGCATCTTCGTCACGCTGTTCAACTACGCCACGTTCCGCCTGTCCGGTGCACCGTACGGCCTGAGCCAGACGCAGATCAGCCTGATGTTCCTGGTGTTCGGCTTCGGCATCGTGTCGTCTTCGGTGGCCGGCCGGTTGGCGGACCGGCTGGGGCGGCGCGGGTTATTGGCGGCAGGCTTCGCCTTCATGCTGTGCGGCACGCTGCTCACGCTGTCGTCTTCGCTGTGGGGCGTGTTCGCGGGCATCGCGCTGGTGACGACGGGGTTCTTCATCGGCCATTCGATCGTCAGCGCATCCATCGGCCCGCTGGCCGGGCTCACCAAGGGGCATGCCGCCTCGCTGTACCTTTGGTTCTATTACATGGGCTCGAGCGTGGTCGGATCGATGGGCGGCTGGTTCTGGCAGCACGGCGGGTGGTCGGCCATCGTCGGGCTCACGGGCGGGCTGGCGGTGCTGGGGATCGCGATGGCCGCTGCAGGAAAGCCGGCTGCTGCACCGGCGGCGTGAGCGCCCCCGCTATCGGCCGGCCGCGTTTATGTAAGTAGGTGTTTCGGCGTCGGAGTGAGCAATACACGCAAAACGTCGTTGCCATGCACTGCGTGGTGAGCACGCGGAATTGCGTTTTTGGTTGGCGAACCACGAATGCCAGGTTTTTTGCAACTGCTGGCGATGGGAGTGCGTGGCCATGCAAACGGAGCACCGGCGACCGCTGGCTGAAACCGTTCGACGCAATGCCTGGGCTGGCTCCCCGCATCATGGGTTTCCTGACGCTATCTTTTGGCCATTGGCTCACTCATCGGGCCGGTGGCATCACTCCCTTCAACGGATGTGCATTGCAAGGCGATCCCCGCGGTTGCGGCGGTTTTCATCCGTCATGAAAGATCAATACCCATGGCTCTGTGGACGGTTCGGCATGCAATGCCATTTCTTGATCGGGGGCGCACGCTTGCCCTGGCGGCTGTAACGGTCGCCGCGTTGTCCTGCGCACCATGGGCGCACGCGCAAACCCTTTGGCCTACCGCCCGGCAATGGGACCAGACGCGGGAGCAATCCGCGTCTGTCCCTGCGTGGCGCACCGCCATCGCGGCCCAGCAACGCATCGCCGATGCGGCTTTGGCAACTGAGCCCCGACCCGTCGCCGTGCTGACCACCGGCGGCCGGCTGCGGGGCGATCCGCTCAAGGCCCAGACCGGCATCGGATTGCAGGACATGGACAAGATCCAGGCACTGGCGATCACCTACCGGGTGAACCACGACGCCCGCTACGCAACAAAGGCGGGCGACTATCTGCTTCGCTGGGCGCAGATGAACCGCCCCACCGGCCAGCCCATCGATGAAACCGGCCTGGAGCCCGCCATCTTCGGCTACCGCCTGGTGCGGGCGGATGTGCCGGCGGCCACGCGGGAAACGGTCGACGACTGGATGCAGCGCATTGCCCGCGCCGAGATGGGTTCGCGTGAACTGAAGAAGAAAACCGCCACCAACAACTGGCACAGCCACCGCCTGAAACTCGTCGGGCTCATCGGCTTCGCCCTGGGCGATGCGCGGTTGATCGCCTATGCCCGCGATGGCCTGCGCGCGCAGATCAACGACAACCTGCTCGCCAACGGCGAAAGCGTCGACTTTCAAGAACGCGACGCGCTTTCCTACCATGTGTACGACCTGCGCCCGCTCGTGACGCTGGCGCTGGCGTTCGGAGAGCAGGGCGAAGATTTCTACCACTGGAAGGCGCCCAACGGCGCCTCCATCGCCCACAGCGTGGCGTGGCTCAAACCGTATCTGAACGGCGAGAAGACGCATGCCGAATTCGTCCGCAGCGATGTGAAGTTCGACAAGGCGCGTTCGGACAACGGCGAGCGTGGCCATGTCGTGGGCAGCCTGTACGAACCGCGCGATGCCCTGCCGCTGCTGTCCCTGGCCGCGGCCTACGATCCGGAATATGCGGCCCTGGCGGACCGGCTGGGCGATGGGCGCACCAACTGGCGGCTGGCGTTCAGCCGCTTGCCTGCAGCACGCGCCACAGGTGGGTGAGTGCGGGGAGCGCGCCGTCCACCTGGGGGGCGGGCTTTCGGTGATCGTTCAGGGCTTGACCGCGAGCCGCACGCGACGCTGGTCGGTGTTGACCGTGACCGACAGGCAATCGTCGGCCCACACCGGCCGAAGTGCATCGGCATCCGAATGCTCGGCGCGGCCATACGACCGCCCGGCCTGGTCCACCAGTTTCACGTAGCCGGCACCGTCGCTGTAGTCGTAGAACTCCAGGCTGTAATCGCTGCCGCCGCAGACATCGGTGTGAATGCGTTCAGCGGTGTTGAAAACACGGGTGGAAAACAATGTGCCTGCCAGTACCGCCAGCGGAATGCCGGCCATGAGCAGCAGGGCCCATCGCGGGCAGGTCTGCCAAAAGCGTGGCTGGCGGAATGCAGAGCGGTCGGTGGAGAGGGAAGAGGTGTGGGATTTCATGGGCGGGTGTAGAGCGGGTATCGATGTGGCTCATGAGACGAGCCCACACATTCCTCGGCCCCGGTTCGTCCTGCGTTGGACGAAGACGGGTCGTTCAAGGACGCACCTTCAAATCTGTGCGGTCGCCATCCGTGCCGACATTGACGCTGAAACAGTCCGGGGCCCAGCGGGAATCACCGATGTCCGTACCTTGGGAAAACGATGATTCGTCATAAACCTGGCCATTACGATCAACGAGCTTGAAATAGCCATCGCCGTTACGGTGCTTATAGAGTTCCAGCCGGTACTCTCCTTTCCCGCACTCACCTGTCTCAATCAGCTGCGCTGTGCTGAACCAACTGGAATACGCCATGAGAAAGAGGACAGGCGTTTTGTAAATGAGCAGCGAAATAAAAACACATGCCGCAGCTATGGCGAGTATTAGCTTGGTCCACCGCGGCCAGCCGTGCGGGGTCAATCGCGGTTCGGCCATGGTCCGCGCATTTTCTGGTGACGTCGGCACTCAAGATTCCTTGAAATACCAAGTCAGTGGAGCGCTGAACTTTTGCCGATGGATGTCAGAAAAAATGATGAAGTCACCGCCGCGCTGGTGCCGATCACGCCATTGCCGAAAGCTCGCATTTTCGGCGAGGCGCAAATGTCGTGCGGGCAGCATTTGCACTTCGCTGGCATCCCAGTTTCCCAAAGGCTGGTCATCCGTAAAGTCATAGCAATCCCTGATATAGAAAGCTAGGCCATGGATATCCACTTGATGGGTTGCTTGAACGCCGGATCTTTTCAGTGGACTGATCACGCCTTCAGCCGCAACGTGCAAGGTGAAGGCGCCCAGCGCGCAGTAGAGATCATCGATGGGGTCAGTGAGTTTTTCCAACCCGTTGGAACTGACAGGACGTGCATTCACATGGGCAGTTTCGTGAAGCTCGATTACCGACCGGCCTTCGCCGAACGTAGCGGCATGGGCGCCGAATTTTCCAGCGCGTCTCAACATGCTGAACAATTCCTCTTTGGACCTGTTCAGGCTTTGTATCGATGACAGCCCGAGAACAGCCCGCGTCAACTCAGCGAATGTGTCCTGCGTTCGTCCAAATCGCAGCGCCCACGACATGCTCACAGTCGTGGTGTCAACGTGATGACCGTCAAGGGATCGGTTATCGAGTGCCGCACGTGCACTACCTTTCCATGAAATGGGCATTGAAAAAGCTGGAGCGATGAACCATCGCTCCATCAGTGCTGCTCCCATGCGAAATCCGTTCTTGTTCATGACGGCTGGAATATCGGTCAACTGAATGTGCTTGAAACAAGCTGCTGCGGGGTACCGCGAGTCGAGAGCGATGGGTTTCGCTACCAGTCGATTCGCAGCAAGTGCTGCAGCATTCAAATCTTTTCCCATGAGCTCTCCCTTTGTAGATAGATACCGTCTTGCGGTCGATTTTCTATTCCTGCAATCGCGCGGCGCATCTTAAAAGTCCCTCCGAAGTAATTGTCCCTTTGCAACGTACTCTTACTTAATTTGCATATTAATCACGTAACCTGGGTGCAAATAACGTCCATGGTGCTGGCCGTCGCCACACCGGTGCACGACCCTGGAATCCGATCTGTTTTTGTATACAAAACAGTGCAAAAACCGTATTCCAGCCTGGCATGGCCTTTGCGTAATGCCCTGGCATGGACGCCACCTCTTACTCATCGGCCCCCGCCGCCATCGAAATCGTTGCGTTGACCAAGCGGTACGCGCAGGGCAAGCCTGCCGTCGATGCCATCGATCTGCGCATTGCCAGCGGCAGCTACTGCTGCCTGCTGGGGCCTTCGGGCTGCGGCAAGAGCACCACGCTGCGGATGATCGCGGGGCATGAGTCGGTGACCAGCGGCGACGTGCTGCTGGAAAACCGCAACATCACCGACCTGCCGGCCGCTGCACGGGGGACGGCAATGATGTTCCAGAGTTTTGCGCTGTTTCCCCATCTGTCCGCGCTGGACAACGTGGCGTTCAGTCTCAAGATGAAAGGCATCGGCAAGGCCGAGCGGCAGGGCCGGGCGCGGGCGCTGCTGGAGCGCGTCGCCATGGGGCACCTGGCCGACCGCAAGCCGGCCGAGCTGTCGGGCGGGCAGCAGCAGCGCGTGGCGCTGGCGCGTGCGCTGATCACCGAGCCGCGCGTGCTGCTGCTGGACGAGCCGCTGTCGGCGCTCGATCCCTTTTTGCGCATCCAGATGCGGGCGGAGCTGCGGCGCTGGCAGAAGGAACTGGGGCTGACCTTCATCCATGTGACCCATTCGCAGGAAGAGGCGATGGCCCTGGCCGACACGATGGTGGTGATGAACCACGGCCGCATCGAGCAGGTGGGTTCGCCGCACGAGGTCTATAACCGGCCCGCGAGCGAGTTCGTGGCGCGGTTCATGGGTGGGCACAACGTGATTGCCACGCCGACCGGCAAGGTGGGCGTGCGCACCGATCATTTGCGGATCGCTGCCGTGGGCGAGGCATTGCCGGCCGGCGCCAGCCACATGGGCGCGGTCGTGACCGACGTCGAGTACCAGGGCACCTATGTGTTGCTGGGCCTGCTGGACGAGGGCGCCGTGGTGTCGTCCAGCACCACCGCCGCGTACTCGGTGATGGTGTCCGAAGACGCCTATGCGGCCCGCCCCTACCGCGTGGGCGATGCGGTGCGCCTGCACTGGCAGCCCGAGCGCGCGCATCCATTGGAGCCAACGGCTGGCAGTGGTGCCAGCGCTTCGGTAGTGGCTGCGGTGGCCTCTGCTGCGATGGCGGCTTGAGGCACGAGCGGCGCCATCGATCCTCGTGGCCTGCCCTCAGTTGCGTCCCCCCCTTTATTCCGTCTTCCTTTGTCGTTTCCCCCGTCCCTCTGTTCAACCTAGGAGCTTTCACCATGTCCGATGCGCTTTCCGAATCCCACGCTGCCCCGTCGTCCGCCGTGCAGCGCCGCTCGCTGCTCAAGGGCACGGCCGGCATCCTGGCCGCCGGCATGTTTCCCGCCATCCATGCGCAGGAAAAGATCGTGCTGCGCTACCTGGGCACGGCGGTGAACCAGGACAAGGCCATCGCTGAAAAGTTCAAGGCCGACACGGGCATCGAGATCCAGTACGTGGCCGTGACCACGGACGACGTGACCAAGCGCGCCGTCACCGCGCCCAACAGCTTCGACCTGATCGACACCGAATATTTCTCGCTCAAGAAGATCGTGCCCACGGGCAACCTGAAGGGCATCGACACCAAGCGCATCAAGAACGCCGACAAGATCACGCCGCTGTTCACCACCGGCATGGTGGGCGGCAAGGCGGTGGGCGAGCAGGGCACCGCGCCCAAGAAGGTGATTTACCTCGAAGGCGAAAAGAGCAAGGTGTTCGCCAAGAGCCCCACGCAGTTCATGAGCCTGATTCCGACCGTGTACAACGCCGACACGCTGGGCATCCGCCCCGACCTGATCAAGCGCCCCATCGATTCGTGGGCCGAGCTGCTCAACCCCGAGTTCAAGGGCAAGACGGCGATCCTGAACATTCCTTCGATCGGCATCATGGACGCGGCGATGGTGGTCGAGGCCATGGGCCTGTACAAGTACCCCGACAAGGGCAACATGACCAAGAAGGAGATCGACCTCACGATCAAGACCTTGATCGAGGCCAAGCGCGCCGGCCAGTTCCGCGCGCTGTGGAAGGACTTCAACGAGTCGGTCAACCTGATGGCTTCGGGCGAAGTGGTGATCCAGTCCATGTGGAGCCCCGCCGTGACGGCCGTGCGCACCAAGGGCATCGCCTGCAACTTCCAGCCGCTCAAGGAAGGCTATCGCGCATGGGCCGCGGGCTTCGGGCTGCCCGCCACGCTGTCGGGCAAGAAGCTGGACGGTGCCTACGAGTTCATCAACTGGTTCCTGGACGGCTGGGCCGGCGCGTACCTCAACCGCCAGGGCTACTACAGCGCGGTGCTGGAAACGGCCAAGGCCAAGATGGAAGCCTACGAATGGGCCTACTGGATGGAAGGCAAGCCTGCCACCCAGGACATCAAGAGCCCCGGCGGCGACCTGCTGGCCAAGGCTGGCAGCGTGCGCGACGGCGGCAGCTACGAGTCGCGCATGGGCGGCATTGCATGCTGGAACGCGCTGATGGACGAGAACAACTACATGGTCCAGAAATGGAATGAGTTCGTCGCGGCCTGAGTGCTGAAACCCGGGCGGCACGGGCTGCCCGGCTTCGAGGGCTGGAGTGCCTTTGCAAGCATTCCTTCCTTCTGTTCTTCAGCACGAATCCACCGTTTTCCCCCCTGCCTTCCACCCGACACGCACTGCCATGAGCACCCCTTCGACCTCCCACCCCGCCGCCGTGGCGGCTGCGCCCGGCCGTGGCATCGCGGCCTGGTGGCAGGCCGCGCCGCTCACGCTGGTGTTCGTGCTGTTCTTTCTCGTGCCGCTCGGGCTCATCCTGATGGTGAGCTTCTGGGACTTCAATGAGTACGAGCTGCTGCCCGGTTTCACCTTCAAGAACTACCTGTCGATCTTCGAAGGGTGTGGCGACACGGCCGACCTGTGCACCACGCTGCGCACGTATCTCTCCACGCTCAAGTTCAGCCTGCTGGTATGGGCGATCACGCTGGTGCTGGGCTTTGCGGTGGCGTATTTTCTGGCGTTCCATGTGCGCTCGCAGGGCGTGCAGACGCTGCTGTTCGTGCTGTGCACCATTCCGTTCTGGACGTCGAACGTGATCCGCATGATCTCGTGGGTGCCGCTGCTGGGGCGCAACGGCCTGGTGAACCAGACGCTGATCGACATGCACCTGATCCAGAGCCCCATCGAGTGGCTGCTGTTCTCCGATTTTTCCGTGGTGCTGGCCTTCGTGCACCTGTACACCATGTTCATGATCGTGCCCATCTTCAACAGCATGATGCGCATCGACCGCAGCCTGCTGGAGGCCGCGAACGACTCCGGCGCTTCGGGCTGGCAGACCCTGTGGAACGTGATCGTGCCGCTGTCGCGCACCGGCATCATCATCGGTTCGATCTTCGTGATCACCATCGTCATGGGCGACTTCGTGACCATCGGCGTGATGGGCGGTCAGCAGATCGCCTCGGTCGGCAAGATCATCCAGGTGCAGACCTCGTACCTGCAGTTTCCGCTGGCGGCGGCCAATGCCGTGATCCTGCTGGCCATCGTGCTGATGATCATCTACGGCCTGACGCGGCTCGTGGACATCCGCAAGGAGCTTTGACCATGGCCGCCCACGCACACCCTGGCGCATGCCTTTCCCGTCCCGCGGCAAGGAGGACCCTGTCATGAAAACCCGCCTGCGCGAGCCGCGCCCGCTCAGCTTCTGGCTGCTGGCGCTCGTGTTCAGCCTGTTCGTGCTGTTCATGTACGGGCCGATGCTGGTCATCTTCATCCTGAGTTTTCAAGGCCCGGAAGGCGGGCTCACGTTTCCGCTGCGCGGGCTCTCGCTGCACTGGTTCCGCCAGCTGGCCGAGGGGCTAGGCGTGGTGGACATCGGCGCGGCACTGCGGCGTTCGCTGGGTCTGGGGCTGGCGGTCATGGTGTGCACCGTGGTGTTTTCGGTGCTGGCCGGGCTGGCGTTCCGCAAGCGGCTGGCGGGCGGCAACACGCTGTTCTTCGTGGTGGTGGCCAGCTTGATCATGCCGTCCATCATCGTGTCGCTGGGCATCGGGCTGGAGTTTCGCCTGATCGATTCGGCCATCAAGGCGGTGCTGGGCTGGCTGAGCCTGCAGGAGACGCTGGAGGGCTTCGGCACCTCGCTGGGCCTGTTCACCTCGGCGCTGGGGGCGCACCTCACGTGGACGCTGCCTTTCGGTCTGCTCATCATGTTCGCGGTGTTCAACCGCTTCAATCCCGCATATGAAGAGGCCGCGCGCGACCTGGGCGCCACACCCTGGCAGGGCTTCGCGCACGTGGTGCTGCCGCTCGTTGCGCCATCGGTCGTCGGCATCGGCATGTTCGGCTTCACGCTGAGCTGGGATGAAATCGCGCGCACCTCGCAAGCCATCGGCGACGTGAACACGCTGCCGCTGGAGCTGCAGGGCCTGACCTCGACGGTGACCACGCCGTCGATCTACGCGCTGGGCACGCTGACCACGGTGGTGTCGTTCGTGGTGATGGGGCTCACGCTGGCACTGGTGTGGCTGCTCGGGCGCGGACGGCGGGCGAGGGCGGGCGAATGAAGAGCCCCGCGCCTTCCGGCCGTGCGCCAGTTCAGCCCCGTGCACCTCGCACGCCCGGTGCAGCCGCGGCAGCACCCCGCCGACGGGCCACTGTTCCCCGTGCGTCCGCGCTGCCCGGGGCCGACGCCGACGAGGGCCTGCTGAGCGACAACGACATGTACGAACGCATGGTGTCGGCCATCCTCGACCACCGGCTGCCGCCGGGCACCAAGCTGGTGGAGGACAAGCTGGCCACGGCCTTCGGCGTGTCGCGCACCCGCGTGCGGCCGGTGCTCGTGCGGCTGGCGGGCGAGCAGGTGGTCACCCTCACGCCGCGCCGCGGCGCCTCCATCGCGCAGCCCACGGTGCAGGAGGCGCGCGAAGTGTTCGAAGCCCGCCGCCTCATCGAGCCGCGGCTGGTGTCGCTGTTCGTCGAAACCGCCACTGCTGAGGACGTGGCCTGGCTGGTGCAGAGCGTGGCCGACGAAGAGGCTTCGCGGCAGGCGGGCGACATGCGCCGGGCGATCCGGCTCTCCGGGGACTTTCACCTGCACATCGCGCAGGCGGCGGGCCACCAGACGCTGGGGCGCATCCTGCGCGAGCTGGTGTCCCGCACCTCGCTCATCCTCATGACCTACAGCCCCAGCCACGTGCAGGCCCGCGAAGAAGCCACCGCCTGCGGCTGCCGCGAGCACCGCGCACTGATCGATGCGATCCGCCTGCGCGATGCCGGCGAGGCCTCGCGGCGCATGCTGGACCATTTGGCGCGCATCGAGTCGCAGCTCGAATTCACGCCGCCGCAGGATGAGGCGCCCGACCTGGTGCAGCTGCTCGGCCTGGGCCGCGCAGCCTGACTCCCGCGAAGCCGGCCAAGCCAGCCTCGGCACCCCAGCCACCGAAAGGACCCGCGTGCGCCAGCTGCTCGTGATCAACCCCAACACCTCGGCCAGCGTGAGCGCGCTGCTGCAGCGCCACGTGCAGGCGGCTGCCGGCTCGCACGTGCAGGTGCGCACGGTCACCGCGCGCTTCGGTGCGCCCTACATCGCCTGCGAGGCCAGCTATGCAGTGGCTTCGCATGCGGCGCTGGACGCCTGGGCCGCCGCATCAGGCGTCGGCGATAGCGGTAGCGATGGCGACAGCGCACCCGATGCGGTGCTCGTGGGTTGCTTCGGCGACCCCGGCCTGATGGCGCTGCGCGAAAGCAGCCCCGTGCCGGTAACCGGATTGGCCGAGGCTTCGTTCATCACCGCGGCGCGGCATGGGCGCTTCGGGATCGTCACGGGAGGGGAACGTTGGGGGCCGATGCTGCAGCGCCTGGCGCAGGCGCTGGGGCATGCGCCCATGCTGGCAGGGATCCACACGGTGGCGCCCACCGGCGCCCAACTGGCGGCCGACCCCGCCGCCGCGCGCGCGCTGCTGGCCCAGGCCTGCCGCGACGTCGTGCGGCAGATGGGCGTGCAGGCCGTCATCCTGGGCGGTGCAGGCCTCGCCGGCATGGCAGACGCCATTCAACCCGAGGTGGGCGTTCCGGTGATCGACAGCGTAGTGGCCGGCGCGCAATGGGCGCTGCGCACGCCGGCGCTGCCGTCGGAGCGGCTGGCGCCCGGGTGCGACGTGGTTTGGGAAGGCGTTTCGCCGGAGTTGGCGGCACTGGGGCTGGCGCCCCGGCAACCAGGCACTGCAGCCGTTTGACGGCTTGACCGCTGCCGTTGCGGCGATGGCGGGGTGTCGTAGCCATCGCACGCATCAGGCCAGCCACCGAAGCCGGGCAGGGCGCGCTCAGCGGCATGCGACCGTGACCGCCTCCCGCTGCGTAGCTACCGCATCAATGGTCGTGGTGCAGATAGCTCGCCTGACGCGGCAGGCGCAGGCTCACGACGAACGCCAGCACCATCATCCCCGTCACGTACCAGAAGAAAACCGTTTCGTGGCCGATGGATTTGAGCCCCAGCGCGACGTATTCGGCCGACCCGCCGAAGATCGCATTCGCCACCGCATAGGCGAGGCCCACGCCGAGCGCGCGCACTTCGGGCGGGAACATTTCGGCCTTCACGATGCCGCTGATGGAGGTGTAGAAGCTCACGATCGCCAGCGCCAGCGCGATCAACGCGAAGGCGACATAGGGACTGGTCGTGTGCTGCAGCGCGGTGAGGATGGGCACGGTGCAGAGGGCGCCCAGGGCGCCGAACAGCAGCATGTTGTTGCGCCGCCCGATGCGGTCCGACAGCGCCCCGAACAGCGGCTGCATGCACATGTACACGAACAGCGCGCAGGTCATCACGTAGCTGGTGGTCTTGATCGGCAGGCCCACGGTGTTCACCAGGTACTTCTGCATGTAGGTGGTAAAAGTGTAGAAGATCAGCGAGCCGCCGGCCGTGTAGCCCAGCACGGTGAAGAACGCTGCCTTGTGGTGGCGGAACAGGCCGGCCATGGTGCCGGCTTCCTTGTTCTGCCTGGCGGCGTCGGTCTGCGTTTCATGCAGGGTGCGGCGCAGCAGCAGCGCGACCACGGCTGAAATGGCGCCGATCACGAAGGGAATGCGCCAGCCCCAGGCTTTCAGTTCCGCCTCGCTGAGCAGCGTTTCCAGAATCACGATGACCAGCACGGCCAGCAGTTGCCCGCCGATCAGCGTCACGTACTGGAACGACGAGAAAAAGCCCCGTTGTCCGCGCAGCGCCACTTCGCTCATGTAAGTGGCGGTGGTGCCGTATTCGCCGCCCACCGACAGCCCCTGGAACAGGCGGCACATCAGCAGCAGGAAGGGCGCCCAGGCGCCGATGGCCGCATAGGTGGGCAGCCCGGCGATGACGAGGGAGCCGGCGCACATCATGGTGACCGAGATCAGCATTGACGTCTTGCGCCCGTATTTGTCGGCGATGCGGCCGAACAGCCAGCCGCCGATGGGCCGCATGAGAAAGCCTGCGGCGAACACGCCGGCCGTGTTCAGCAACTGGGCGGTGGGATCGGATTTGGGGAAGAACGCCGGCGCGAAATACAGCGCCGAGAAGGCGTACACGTAGAAGTCGAACCATTCGACGAGGTTGCCCGACGAGGCCGCCATGATCGAGAAGACGCGGTGGCGTTTCTCTTCGGCGGTGTAGGCGCGGGGCGCCGTTGCGTCGGTGTCGGCCGTGGGTGTGGCGGGTGGAGTCATGAAGACGAGCCTTTCTGGGCCGCAGGCGGGCGCATGCGGAAGGGTGTTGTTGTGGCAGGCCGCATTGTCGTGCGGACGACGAAGTGCCGTTGTCAGCCAAATCCGGCATCGCTGCCTGTGCGCAGGGCAGGCGTTGCGGTCGATCCGGGCGGCCATCGCCCACGCTGGGGTCGGCAGGCAGGGCTGTGGCTCTTGAAAACCGGCCGTTCGCGCCTACATGCGGTGCGGGGTCGGCGCGGCTGCCAGAGTGGCCGCGCCCCCTTTTCCTCTGCAAAACCCAAACACACAGCGCAGCGGGAACCTGGATCGGCAGCGAGCTCTTCGCTGGCCTGCGCATCGCCGGTCCTGTCCGTCTCCCCCTCCGAATTCACGTTTTTTGCCGACCAAGGAAACCCAACCCATGCAGCCAGAACACACCCGCGCCGTCATGGCCATCAGCCTGATGGCCGCCTTCGCCGATGAACACAAGGACGAGCGCGAACGCGAACACCTGCGCGAAATGGCCGAGTCGCTGAGCGCCGGCACCGGTCTGGACCTGATGAAGCTGTACCAGGACGTTTTGCTGCAGCGCGTGCGCATCGAAGACGCGGCCCAGGCGCTCGACACCCCGCCGCTGCGGCAGCTGGCCTATGAAATGGCGGTGGGCGTTTGTGATGCCGACGGCGTGTGCAACGCGCAGGAAAAGGCTTTCCTGCAGCGCCTGGCAACGGCCCTGCAGGTGGCGCCGGACGAAGCCGCCGCCGTGGTGCGCGAGGCCGATGCGCTGGCCGCCGCCCCGTTGCGCGATGCGCCCATTGCTTCCCAGCCGCAATCGCCGCAATGGGCCGAGCCCGCTGCCTTCACCACGGCGGGAGCCGGCGCCGCCGCTGCGGTGGCCGCAGGCGCGGCGGCAGTCTCCGCCCCGGGCAACGCGCTGGCACCGGTGCCGGCCGGCACCCCGGCACAAGCTGCCCCTGACGTCCACGCCGCGGAGATCGACTCCATGGTGATGAACGCCGCCATACTCAACGGCGCGCTGGAGCTGCTGCCGCAGTCGCTCGCTTCCATGGCCATCATCCCGCTCCAGACGCGGCTGGTGTACCGCATCGGCAAGCTGTACGGCTACGAACTGGACAAGGGCCACATCACCGACTTTCTCGCCACCGTCGGCGTGGGGCTGACCTCGCAGTACGTGGAGCAGTTCGGCCGCAAGCTGGTGGGCGGCCTGTTGGGCAAGATGATGGGCGGCATGGGACGCGCGGTGGGCAGCGCCGCGACCGGCTCGGCGTTTTCGTTCGCCACGACCTATGCCCTGGGCAAGGTGGCGCAGCGCTACTACGCCGGTGGCCGCACGCTGAGCAAGGAGTCGCTCAAGTCGTCCTTCTCGCGCACGGTGGAAGAGGCGCGCAACCTGCAGCAGCGCTACACCCCGCAGATCCAGGAGAAGGCCAAGGGCCTGGATGTGGGCAAGCTGCTGCGCGAACTGCGCGCCTGAGGCGGCAGGCCCCGGCCGATGCGCTCGGGCTGGCTTGGCAAAGAGTGAATCCCGCCCCGTGCTGACTCATCAGGGATTGCTATTATATTTATAGCTATTCGCCCTAGTGGTTATTGCGCTGGAGGCACTTTTGATGCTGATCCGTCTTGCCAAGGGGCCGGCGTCTTCGGCTGATAGTCGCAGTAGCGCGCCACCACGCACTCCCAGCAGCGCGGCTTGCGCGCCTGGCATACGTAGCGGCCCAGCAGGATCAGCCAGTGGTGCGAGTCCACCGCGTAGGCCGGGGGCACGCGCTTCATCAGTTGCAGCTCGACCGCCAGCGGGTTCTTGCCCGGAGCCAGTCCTGTGCGGTTGCTGACGCGAAAGATGTGCGTGTCCACCGCCATGGTGGGTTGGCCGAAGGCCACGTTCAGCACCACGTTGGCCGTCTTGCGGCCCACGCCGGGCAGGGCCTCCAGCGCTTCGCGCGTGCGGGGCACCACTCCGCCGTGCTGCTCGACCAGGATGCGGCAGGTCGCCAGCAGGTGCCGGGCCTTGCTGCGGTACAGGCCGATGGTCTTGATGTAGCCCTCCAGACCTTCCAGCCCCAGCTCCAGGATGGCCTGCGGCGTGCCCGCCACGGGGAACAGCCTGCGCGTGGCCTTGTTGACCCCCACGTCGGTCGCCTGGGCCGAGAGCAGCACCGCGGCCAGCAGTTCGAACACGGTGGTGTATTCCAGCTCGGTGTTGGGCATCGGGTTGGCGGCCTTCAGCGTGGCGAAGAAGGGTTCGATCAGCGCGGTCTTCATGGTGGGAATTGGGGTTCTGAAAGGGCTGGGCAGACGCAGGGAAGCCCGCATTGTCCCGCAGCCGGCCGGGCTTTCGCGGTGGCTTGGGCAAAGGTCGCGGCGGTTCGGCCTTGATGGCGATTTGCCTCGCGCGGGGCCAATATTTACGGCGTTTTTACGCGGCCGCTTCTAGACTGCAGCGCATGTTCCACCCGCTGCCCGCCACCCTTCGCCTTGCGGCGCAAAGCCCTGTGGTGCCGAGCCGTTCCATGTCACCTTCCACCGCTTTTTCAGGCCTGCACCGCGTGGCCTTCGCTCCGCGGCCCCCCGCCGACAGCGACATCGTGGCACTGCCGCTGCGCGTGTTCCACACCGATGTGCTGGAGGCGCGCCGCTCGCTGCACCGCATCCTGGGCACGCGGCTGCAGGGTTATGCGATCGATGTGGACGCGGGCCGGCATTGCATTCGCGTGTCGCTGCACGTGCGCCGCGGCGAACTGGCCAACTGCCTGCGCCTGCTCACCGCCAGCATGCCGCGCGCGGAGTTCGGCCGCATCGCGCAGCCGGCCCATTGGATGCACTGAAAAAGCGCTGACAGATGGACGGACCAGCGGCCATGCCAGGCGTCGTACTGCATGTGCTGCTGGCCTGGCTCGTGATCTTTCTGCCGCTGGGCGGGGCGTGGTGTCTGCTGTGGTGGTTCGACCGCGCCGCTGCACCCTCCAGCACGGACCGGGACCGTCCCGCGAAGTGAGCCGGGCCGGCGCCAAACCCCTGGCCCGGCACAGGCAAGGCCGGTGCGGGGAGAATCGACCGGCTCCGGCACTGCCGGCCCGCAAACACCGCCGCCCCAAGGAATCCATGCCCGAACCCACGCAGCCCACCGCATCCCCAGCCCACGATCCCGCGCGGGACGAAGACCCCTACTTGTGGCTGGAAGCGGTGGACAGCGACCGTGCCCTAGCCTGGGTGCGCGAGCGCAATGCCCATTCCGAGGCCGTGCTGACGGCGCGCCCCGAATACGCGCCCACCCGTGAGCAACTGCTCGGCATTCTCGATGCGCAGGACCGAATTCCCAGCGTGGTGCGCCGCGGCGAGTGGCTGTACAACCTTTGGCAGGACGGCCACCACCGGCGCGGTCTGTGGCGGCGCACCACGCTGGCCGAATACCGCCAGCGCGAACCCGCCTGGGAGACTGTGCTCGACCTGGACGCCCTGGCCGTGGCCGAGGGCGAGAACTGGGTCTGGGGCGGCGCCGAAGTCCTGGCCCCCGCCTACCGCCACGCGCTGGTGTCGCTCTCGCGCGGCGGGGCCGACGCCACGGTAATCCGCGAATTCGACCTGGCGACGAAACAGTTCGTCGAAGGCGGTTTCCACCTGCCCGAGGCCAAGTCGGACCTCGGCTGGATCGATGCGGACACGGTGTATGTGAGCACCGATTTCGGCGAGGGCTCGATGACCGAATCGGGCTACCCCCGCATCGTCAAGCGGTGGCAGCGGGGCACGCCACTGACCAGCGCGGTGACCGTTTTCGAGGGCGAGGTTTCGGATGTGGGCGTGGGGGTCGGCGTGGACGCCACGCCCGGCTTCGAGCGCACCGTGTTCACCCGCATGATCGATTTCTACCGCCATGAGATCTGGCTGGCCGAAGGCCCCGTGGCCGCGCCCCCGGCGCCCGTGCTGCTCGACGTGCCGGACGACGCCATTCCCGACTTCGTGCGGGGCACGCTGCTGCTGCAGCTGCGCAGCGACCTGGAGCTGGGCGATCAGCGCTTTGTCGCCGGCTCGCTGCTGCATGCCGATGCAGCGGCGTGGCTGCGCGGCGAGCGCGTGGCCGCTGCGCTGTTCACGCCGACCGTGACCCGATCATTGGCCGGCTACGACACCACCCGCGGCCATGTTCTGCTGCAGGTGATGGACAACGTGGCCGAGCGGCTGGAGCTGTGGCACCGCCCCGGCGGCGGTGACGTGGGCCCTTTTACCGGCCGCACGGTGGACACGCCGTTCCCGGGCCAGCTGGGCGTGACCTCGCTGTACGACCCGCTGCTGGCCGACGATCCGCTGGCCGAGCACTACCTGCTGTCGTACACCGACTTCATTACGCCGGGCTCGCTGTTCCTGGCCAGCACCGCGAGTGACGAGCGTGAGTTGCTCAAGGCCGGCCCGGCGCGTTTCGACGCGCAAGGCATGCGCACCGAACAGTGCTTTGCCACCTCGGCCGACGGCACGCGTGTGCCGTATTTCGTGCTGTGGCCGCAAGGGGCGCAGGCCGACGGCCGCAACCCCACGCTGGTGTATGGCTACGGCGGCTTCGAGCAGGCGCTAACGCCCTGGTACGCCGCCGACTACGGCCGCGCATGGTGCGAGAACGGCGGCGTGTTCGTCGTGGCCAACCTGCGCGGTGGCGGAGAGTTCGGCCCCGCATGGCACCAGGCCGCGGTGCGGGAGCACAAGCAGCGCAGCTACGACGACCTGATCGCGGTGGCGCAAGACCTCATCGCGCGCGGCGTGACCCAGCCACGGCACCTGGGCATCCAGGGCGGCAGCAACGGCGGCCTGCTGGTCGGCGCGGTCATGGTGCAGCGGCCCGATCTGTTCAACGCGGTGGTGTGCCAGGTGCCGCTGCTGGACATGCGCCGCTACCACACGCTGCTGGCTGGGGCCTCGTGGATGGCCGAATACGGCGACCCGGACGATCCGGCCGACTGGGCTTTCCTGGCGCGCTACAGCCCCTACCACCAGGTGCGTGCCGGTGTGCGCTACCCGCGCGTGCTCTTCACCACTTCCACGCGCGACGACCGCGTGCACCCCGGCCATGCGCGCAAGATGGCGGCGCGCATGTTGGCGCAGGGCCACGACCTGCTGTACTACGAAAACACCGAGGGCGGCCATGGCGGCGCGGCCGACAACGCGCAGCGCGCGCACCTGCTGGCGCTGGAGTTCGCCTACCTGTGGCAGCAACTGGGCCCGAGGCCGGCGCCTGCTGCAGTGCCCGGCTGAGCCAGTGGCCCGCCCGGCTGCCGGGCGGCGCACCCATAAGTAGTAAGCAGGAAAACAGCGTGCCGATTTGGCGACAATCGCACCCAGAAAGTGAGACCCGACCATGCCCTTGCAATTTGCCGACCGACTGAACAACGTAGAGACCTCCGCCATCCGCGAGCTTTTCAAGCTGCTGGGCAAGCCCGGCATCATCAGCTTTGCCGGGGGGTTTCCGGACAGCGCCATGTTCGATGTGGACGGCATCCGCGAGGCGTCCAATCAGGCACTGGCTGAAGAGCCGGGCGCCGCGCTGCAGTACGGCGCCACCGAGGGCTACAACCCCCTGCGCGAGCAGCTCGCCGCCTTCATGGCCTCCAAGGGCGCGCAGGCCGTGGGGGCCGACAACCTCATCGTCACCACCGGCAGCCAGCAGGCGCTGGACCTGCTGGGCAAGACGCTCATCAGCCCCGGCGACAAGGTCATCGTCGAAGGCCCGACCTTCTTGGCGACCATCCAGTGCTTTCGCCTGTATGGCGCCGAACTCATCAGCGCGCCCGTCGATGGCGAAGGCGTGCAGACCGATGCGCTGGAAAAGCTCATCCCCGAGCACCGGCCGAAGTTCGTCTATCTCATTCCCACTTTCGGCAACCCCAGCGGCGCGCTGCTGAATCTGGAGCGCCGCAAGAAGGTGCTGGAGATGGCCGCCCGCTACCAGACGCTGATCGTCGAGGACGACCCCTACGGCGATCTGTACTTCGGCGATGCACCGCCGCCAAGCCTGCTGGCACTGTCGGCCGATGTGCCGGGAAGCCGCGACTTGCTCGTGCACTGCGGTTCCTTGAGCAAGGTGCTGAGCCCGGGCCTGCGCGTGGGCTGGCTCATCGCCCCGGCCGAGCTGCTCGCCAAGGCCACCATGTGCAAGCAGTTCAGCGATGCGCACACCAGCACCTTCGCGCAGGCCACCGCCGCGCAGTACCTGAAGGCGGGCCGCATGCCCGCCACGCTGGCCAAGGTGCGCGCGGTGTACGCCGGTCGCGCGCAGGCCATGGGCGATGCGCTGCGCAAGGAACTGGGCGATGCGATCGAGTTCGTGCAGCCGCAGGGCGGGCTTTTCGTCTGGGCGCGGCTCACCGGCGCGCGCGGGCAGGTGGCGGACGGCAACGTGCTGGCCAAAAAAGCCATCGAACAGGGCGTGGCCTTCGTGCCGGGCACGCCGTTCTTTTGCGCCCAGCCGGACCACGCCACGCTGCGCCTGTCGTTCGCCACGGCCGATGTGGACAAGATCCGCGAGGGCGTGGCCCGCCTGGGGCAGGCCGTGCGCACCTGAGTGCCGCAGCGTCGATCGACACCACCGGTGTCGGCACATCAGGGCGCTTCGGCGCCCCTTTTTACGGGTGCTTGCACGCGGGGCAGGGCCGATCGGTTTCAATAGCGGCATGCCCGACACGAATCCCACCGAACACCGCCTGAACGAGCTGGAGATCAAGGCCAGCTACACCGAAGACCTGCTGGACCAGCTCAACCTCACCATCTACCGCCAGCAGCAACAGATCGACCGGCTCATCGGCGAAGTACTGCAGCTTCGCCAGCAGATCCCCGAAGGCGGCGGCGCGGGCGTGCGCAACCTGCGCGACGAACTGCCGCCGCACTATTAATCCAGCGCCGATGCTGGGCCGCTGCTGGCCGGTGCCTGCAGGCGCATCCGCTTCTCTTTCCTCCCGCTCTTTCCCCTGTCCTTCTTTTTTCACCGAAAGGTTTTTGCCATGCAATACCGCCGCCTTGGCCGCAGCAACCTGAAAGTTTCCGCCCTGTGCCTGGGCACCATGATGTTCGGCGACCAGACCGGGCGCGACGAGGCGGCGGCCATCGTGGCCGATGCGCGCGAGCGTGGCGTGAACTTCGTCGACACGGCCGACGTGTACACGCGCGGCGCTTCGGAAACCATGCTGGGCGAGCTGCTCAAGGGCCAGCGTCACGACTGGGTGCTGGCGACCAAGCTGGGCAACAAGATGTCCGACCGGGTGAACGAAGCGCAGTACTCGCGCACCTGGATGCTGCGCGAAGTCGATGCCAGCCTGGCCCGGCTGCAGACCGACCATGTGGACATCCTGTACCTGCACCGCGACGAGAACGGCATGGACCTGCAGGAGCCGCTCTTCGCCATCGACGCGCTGCTGCGCGCCGGCAAGATCCGCTACTGGGGCGTGTCCAACTTCCGCGCCTGGCGCATCACCGAACTGGTGAACCTGGCGGCGCGCATCGGCATGCCGGGGCCGGTGGTGTGCCAGCCTTACTACAACCTGCTCAATCGCATGCCCGAGGTCGAAATCTTGCCGGCCTGCGAATACCACGGCGTGGGCGTGGTGCCCTATAGCCCGGTAGCGCGCGGCGTGCTCACCGGCAAGTACCTGCCGGGCCAGCCGCCCGCCGAGGGCACCCGCGCCGCGCGCGGCGACAAGCGCATGGCCGAGACCGAGTTCCGTGAAGAGTCGCTGCAGATCGCGCAGCGGCTGAAAGGCCATGCCGAGGCACGTGGCGTGACGCTGGCGCAGTTCGCCACCGCCTGGGTGCTGGCCCACCGCGCGGTGAGCTCGGTGATCGCGGGCCCTCGCACGCTGGCGCAGTGGCAGGACTACGCGCCGGCGCTCGGCGTGACCGTGACCGCAGAGGACGAATCCCTGATCGACGAACTGGTGGCGCCGGGCCACCCGTCCACGCCGGGCTATACCGACCCGGGCTATCCGCTGTACCCCCGAACCCGCGGCTGAACGGGGCCAGGAGCGACCGAGGCCGGATCAATCGTTGGCGCCGCCGTCGCCGCCTTGCCGGGCCGCTTCGGCAGCGCGCAGCTTGTCTTTCTTGCTGGGGCGCTTGCCCTTGATACCGCCATTGCCCGGAGGGACCGCGGGCGCGGCTTCGGTGGGCTCGAACCCGGGAATCTGCGCCAGGGGCAGGTTCAGGCGCTGGCGCTTTTCGATCAGCCGCCAGTGCGCTTCGGTGCTGCCGCTCACAAAGCTCACGACCGTGCCGGCTTCGCCCGCGCGGCCGGTGCGGCCGATGCGGTGCACGTAGTCGGTGGCGGAGCGCGGCAGGTCGAAATTGACCACCACGGGCAACTGCGCGATGTCGATCCCGCGCGAGGCCAGATCGGTCGTCACCACCACCTGCCAGCGGTCGTCCTTGAACTCCTGCAGCACTTGCTTGCGCGCACCCTGGCTCAGCCCGCCGTGGAAGGGCGAGGCGAAAATGCCGGCCTGGTAGAGCTTTTCGGCCACGTGTTCCGCCGCGTACTGCGTGGCCACGAAGACCAGCACGCGCGACCATTCGTGCGTCTGCACCAGGTGGCGCAGCAACTGCGTGCGCCGTCCCGGGTCCACGGCGATGGCGCGCTGCGCGATGTCGGGGGTGGTTTCGGGCGTGTGGGCCACGTCGATGCGCACCGGCTCGCGCAACAACCCGTCGGCCAGCGCCGCCACGGCCGGCGCGAAGGTGGCCGAAAAAAGCAGGTTTTGCCGCTGCGCGGGCAGCAGGGCCAGCACGCGGTTCAGTTCGTCGGCAAACCCCAGGTCGAGCAGGCGGTCGGCCTCGTCGAGCACCAGGGTCTCGACGGCGGACAGCGACAGCGCGTTGTGGTCCACCAGGTCCAGCAGGCGGCCCGGCGTGGCGACCACGATGTCGGCCCCGCTGCGAAGGCCCATCATCTGCGGATTGATCGACACGCCGCCGAACACCACGGCCACCGCCAGGCGCTGGGGCAGCAGGTGCCGCGCCAGGTCGCGCAGCACCTCGCCGACCTGCTCGGCCAATTCACGCGTGGGCACCAGCACCAGGGCGCGAGCGCGGCGTGCGCCCCGGCCGGGCTGGGCCAGCGTATGCGGCAGGCACTGCTGCAGCAGGGGGAGGGCGAAGGCCGCGGTCTTGCCCGAGCCGGTCTGAGCGCAGGCCCGCACGTCGGCGCCGCGCAGCACGGCGGGAATGGCCTCGGCCTGGACCGCCGTGGGCGTGGTGAAACCCATCGCGTCGGCAGCGTGGGCAAGGGCGGGCGAGAGGCCGAGAGAGGCAAAAGGCATGGCAGGCGCGCACGGTGGCGCGAAAGAGAGCAACCCGCGATTGTGCCGCCCCAGGCCGGGGCGCGGATAATTCGCGGTTTTGCAGCCGTTGGTTGACCTGGCCTCGCTGGGCCGGGTCTGCTGCCCTTCGTCGCCGAACGCCATGATGTCGATTGCCTCCGCCTTTGCCTTCAACCCCGCTTTTGTTTTCGGTTCCGCCGCCGCTCCGGGGGTATCGCCATGCGCTTGAGCGATCTGGGCGGGCTCGTCTACTCGACCGATGCCGGGCGCATGTGTCCGGGTTGCCGCAAGCCGGTCGCGCAGTGCGAATGCAAGGCGGCCCGCCCGGCGCCTGCCGGCGACGGCATCGTGCGTGTATCGCGTGAGACGAAAGGGCGGGGCGGCAAGGCCGTGACGCTGGTGAAAGGCGTGGCGCTCGACGAAGCCGCGCTGGCGCAACTGGGCAAGCAGCTCAAGGCCGCCTGCGGCAGCGGCGGCACCGTGAAGGACGGCATCATCGAAGTGCAAGGCGACCATGTGGAGCGCGTGATGGAAGCGCTTCGCCAGCGGGGCCACACCGTCAAGCGGGCCGGGGGCTGAGCGTGAACTCCGCGATGGACACCGAGCAACTGCAGCGCCTGCTGACCGTCCAGATGCCCTACGGCAAATACAAGGGCCATGCAATTGCGGACCTGCCCGGCAATTACCTGAACTGGTTCGCCCGCGAAGGCTTTCCGCGCGGCGATCTGGGCCGGCTGCTGGCCCTCATGCACGAGATCGACCACAACGGGCTGTCTGCGCTGCTGGAACCGCTGCGCGCCCAGGGCCGGTCAACACGGCAGGACTGAACGGGCTGGCCGGTCTTTTTCCAGGAACCCGCTCAGTCGCTGTCTTCGCGCTCCGCGTCAAAGGGCGGTGCATGTCCGAAACAGCGTTTGAACAAGGCCCGTGCCACACCGTGCGCAGCCTGCTGCAGGGGTTGCGCGACCTCGGGCGTGAAACGCTGCTCGGTGTGCCGTTGCCAGAGCCCCACCCAGGCCGCGAAATGCGCGGGCGTCACCCCTTCCAGCGACCCGTGCCGCTGCAGCACGTTGGCGCGATAGCGCTGGCTGCCCAGCGCCACCGTGCTCCAGAAGTCCACCATGCGCTCCAGATGGGCCTCCCAGCGCCCATGCAGCGCCGCATCGAACACCGGGCCCAGCAGGGCATCGCGGCGCACGTCGGCATAAAAGCCGTGCACGAGATCGGTCAGGCGGGACAGGTCCACCGTGCTCTGCGGAACGGGACGGGGCGGTAAAGGTTCAGTCATCGGTGCGGCGCACTGTGCAGTGATTCAGCAGTGATTCGGCGGGGAAAGGTCGGCGAGGATGGTCGGCGAGGATGGTTGGAGCATTGCCAGCATGCCTTGCCTTCGCCAACCGGGCGTTGATGCAGGGCAATGGCCCGAGAGCAGGCATGGCGGCCACTGCGGCCTTGATCCGAGTCTTCAATGCTTTTTGCCAGGTCTTTTTGAAATGGCCGCGCGCTGCCCGGCCTTCGCGCCCTCGCCCAGCCATGCCGTGGCCGCCGCCATCACGCAATGGGTGAGCCGCTCCAGGCCGGCCTGGGCCGAGCGGGGAAGTGCCCAGTACAGCGGCACGTCCAGTGTGGCGCCGGGGAGCAACTCCACCAGAGTGCCGTCGGCCAGTTGTCGTTCGATCAGCACCGTGGGGTGCATGCCCCAGCCCATGCCGACTTCGCAACTGCGCAGGAACCCCTGGTTGGACGGCATGAAGTGCCGGGGCGGGTGCCGGCGCGACGCCAGGCCCTGGTGCTGCAGCCACTGGTCCTGCAGCCGGTCGTTGCGGCCGTAAACCATCATCGGCGCCAGCGCGGCGGTCTCGGGCGTGACGCCTTCGGCGAAGTGGCGGGCGACGAAGGCCGGGCTGCTGACCGCCACGTAGTGCATGGCCCCCAGCGGCCAGGTGTTGCAACCCGCGATGGTGCCCGCGCTGGCGGTCACGGCCGCGATCACTTCGCCTTCGCGCAGCCGCTGGGCCGTGTGTTCCTGGTCGTCGATGCGGATGTCCAGCAGTTCGTTGCCCCCGGCGGTGAAGGCTGTCATCGCGTCCATGAACCAGGTGGACAGCGAGTCGGCGTTCACTGCCAGTTTCAACGTCGGTGCGGGCGCCTGCGTGTCTGGCATCAGCGCGGGGTTGGCCCGGCGCAACTCGTTTTCCAGCAAGGCGACCTGTTCCACGTGCAGGCACAGCCGGCGGCCGGCCTCGGTGCCCGTGCAAGGCGTTCCGCGCAGCACCAGCACCTGGCCCACGCGCTCTTCCAGCTGTTTCACGCGCTGCGAAATGGCCGACGGCGTGACGTGCAGCTTGCGCGCGGCGCGCTCGAAGCTGCCCTCGCGCACCACGGCGGCCAAGGCTTCCAATCCGGCGTAGTCCAGCATCAGTTTTGCTTCACATTGGTTAGAGACTTTAAGTTTACTTAAACCGGCGCGGTTCAGACAATTCACCCCATGTGGACCGCTTCGACCTCTTCCTTTTCCGCCGCTTCCGTCTCTGCCTCCTGGCTGGCCGGCTTCACGGTGTGCCTCACGCTGATCGTCTCGATCGGTGCCCAGAACCTGTACGTGCTGCGCCAGGCCGTGCAGGGCCGCCATGTGCGCGCCTGCGTGGCGTGGTGTGTCGTCTGCGATGCGCTGCTGGTGGCCGTGGGCGTGGCGGGCATGGCGCAGTTGCTGGGGCGCTCGCCCACGCTGGCCCACTACTTGACGCTGGGCGGCGCAGTGTTCCTTTTCGCGTACGGCTGCTTTGCCTGGCACCGCGCGTTCTTCGCACTGCAAGCCGGGCTGGCGGCGACGGGGCGGGCCGAGCGCGGCGTGCTGGGCGTGCTCGGCGCGCTGGCGGTCATCACGCTGCTGAATCCGCATGTGTACCTGGACACGGTGGTGCTGATCGGCTCGATCGGCGCGCGCCAGGATGGCGGCCTGAAGTGGGTCTTCGTGGTGGGTGCGGCCAGCGCCAGCCTGCTGTGGTTTCTGCTGCTGGCCTTTGCCGGACGGCGGCTGCAGAACGTGTTCGCCAACCCGCTCGCGTGGCGGGTGCTCGACACGCTGACCGGTGCGACCATGTTCGCGCTGGCCTGGTGGGTGGCGCGCAGCCTTCAGGTCGAATGATGCCGGCCGTCAGCGCCCCGCGCGGGCCTGCATGAAGTCGATGAACACGCGCAGCTTGCGTGGCACGTGGGCGCGGCTGGGGTGGTAGAGGTAGAAGCCCGGAAACGTCGGCCACCACGGCTCCAGCACCGGCACCATCCGGCCTGCGGCGATGTCGTCGGCCACCTGCACTTCGAACACGCAGGCGATGCCGGCGCCGGCGCGCACGGCGGCGATCAGGGTGTCGCCGTCGTTGGAGATCAGCGGCCCTTGCACTTCCACCTCGACCTCGCGCCCCCCGTGCGTGTATTCCCAGCGGTAGATTCCCCCGCCCAGCCGCACGTTGAGGCAGCGGTGGCCGGCCAGATCCTGCGGTGTTTTGGGCAGGGCGCGTCCCTCCAGGTACCGGGGTGCCGCCACGGTCGCGATGCGTTGCCGTCCACCCATGGGCACGGCCACCACGTCCTGCGCCAGGAATTCGCCCAGGCGAATGCCGGCATCGAAACCGCCGGCCACGATGTCGAGCAGCGCGTTGTCGCAGTGCAGGTCGAGCGTGACGTCCGGGAACGCATCGAGAAACGCCGTCAGGTGCGGCATCACCACGATGTCGGCGGCGGTGCGCGACAGGTTGAGCCGCAGCAGGCCGGAAGGCGTGTCGCGCGACTCGTTCATGCCTTCGATCGCCAGCGCCAATGAAGCCAGGCTCGGTTGTGCCTGCGCCAGGAACCGCTGGCCCAATTCGGTCACGCCGACGCGGCGCGTCGAGCGGTCGAGCAGCCGCACACCCAGGCCGGCTTCGAGCTTGCGGATGGTCTGCGACAGGGCCGATGGCGACACGCCCAGCTCGGCGGCGGCGCGGGTGAAGCTGGCGTGGTGCGCCACGCGCGCGAACGCGGCGATGGGGGCGAGCAGGTCAGGAGACATGGCGCGGATTATGAAGCGCTGCTTCAAGCCGCATGCCGGGAGCCCCCATTTATCTGAAGCGACGTTGTGCCTATCGTCGGTGCTTCTCCGGCCCAGTGCCGGTGTTTTTTCAAACTCAACCCCCCAGGAAATTCCATGAGCTCACTCGCAGGCAAGGTCGCCATCGTCACCGGTTCATCCAAAGGCATCGGCGCCGGCATCGCCGAGCGGCTGGCTGCCGATGGCGCATCCATCATCGTGAACTACGCCACCAGCGCGGCTGATGCGGACACCGTCGTTCGCCGCATCACCGCCGCAGGAGGGCGCGCCATAGCGGCCCAGGCAGACCTGTCGCAGCCGTCGCAGATCCAGCCGTTGATCGATGCCGCGCTGACGCACTTCGGGCGGCTGGACATCCTGGTCAACAACGCCGGCATCTACCGTGTGGACTCGCTGGATTCGGTCACGGCGGACAGCATCGATGCACACTTTGCGCTCAATGTGCGGGGCCTGCTCCTGACCACTCAAGCTGCGGCGCGGGTGCTGCCGGCGGGTGGCGTCGTGGTCAACATCAGTTCGGGACTGGCTAAGAGCCCGTACCCCGTGGTGCATGCGTATTCGGCCACCAAGGGCGCCGTCGATACGCTCACGCGGTCGCTGGCGATGGAATTGGGCCCACGCCAGATCCGTGTGGTGGGCATTGCCCCGGGCTTTGTGAAGACGGAAGGCAGTGCCGATGCCGCCCGGGAAATGGTCGACGTGCTGGTGGGCAAGACACCGCTCGGCCGCGCGGGCATGCCGGCGGACATCGCCCACGCCGTGGCGTTCGTGGTGTCGGAGCGGGGCGGATGGATCACCGGAACCACCATCGACGTGGCCGGCGGCATGGTGTTCTGAGGCACGCTGGAGGCCGGTGGACTCGCTGCGCCGTCCGGTCCTGGCGTCGGAAGAAGCGGTGGCCTGCCCCAAACGACTCGGCCCGCAACGCCCTTGATTCAAGAGCGTGCGGGCCGCGGGAGCCAAGTCAGGCTGTGATGGTCAGAACGCGGGAACGACGGCGCCCTGGTACTTGTCCTGAATGAATTTCTTCACTTCAGGGGTGTGCAGCGCCTTCACCAGCTTTTGAATGCTGGGGTCGTTGGCGCGATCGGCGCGTGCAGCGACGAGGTTGGTGTACGGCGAGTCGGCGCCTTCGATGAAAAGCGCGTCCTTGGTCGGATTGAGCTTGGCCTCGATGGCGTAGTTGGTGTTGATGAGGGCCAGGTCCACGTCCTGCAGCGCGCGCGGCAGCAGGGCGGCTTCGAGTTCGCGGAACTTCAGCTTCTTCGGGTTCTTGGCGATGTCGATGGGTGTGGCGGTGATGTTCTTCGGGTCCTTCAACTCGATCAGTCCCTGCTTTTGCAGCAGGAGCAGCGCACGGCCGGCGTTGGACGGGTCGTTGGGGATGGCGATCACGGCGCCGTCCTTCAACTCGCTCACGGCCTTGATCTTCTTGGAGTACGCGCCGAAAGGCTCCACATGCACCTTGCCGTTCGGCACCGCGACGATGCTGCTCTTGCGGTCCTTGTTGTAGCTGTCCAGATAGGGCTGGTGCTGAAAGAAGTTGGCGTCGAGCTGCTTGTCTTCGACGGCGGCATTGGGTTGGATGTAGTCGCTGAATTCCCGCACCTGCAGGTCCACGCCCTGTGCCTTGAGCTGCGGCTTGACGAAGTTCAGGATCTCGGCGTGCGGCACCGCAGTGGCGGCGACCTTCAGCACGGCATCGGCGGCATGGGCGCCCAGAGCGAGGGTGGCGAGCGCCACGGCGGACAGGGTTTTCTTGAGAGACATGTGGGCAAGACTTTCTGGAGGAATGAGAAGGCGGCAAACCGATGTTTCCTTGGCTTTGCCGGGTGCCCCAAGTCTAAATCCCCAAAAAGGTGCGGTCACGAATTTATTGTCATAACGATATAACGCGCGACCGTCTTATACTTTTGAGTAGCCTGAAATACTGAGAATAAATCGACTCCAGCGCTTTATTGGCGTGCCCTGATAGCTATCGATTAAATAGCAAATCCACCGAGCCGGGTTGGCGCTGCTGCCCCTCGCAGAACCAGCGTTTTCAGCGCAGGACTTCCAGCAACCGGTCCAGTCCGCCTTCATTGATCGCCACATTGGCCTGCGCTCGCACCGTGGGCTTGGCGTGATAGGCCACCGACAGTCCGGCCACGCCCATCATCGGCAGGTCGTTGGCACCGTCGCCCACGGCGATGGCTTGCGAGGGCGAAATGCCCATCAGCGATGCCACTTCCAGCAGCGTGCGGCGCTTTTCTGCGCCGTCGCAGATGTCGCCCCACGGCTGGTCCACCATGCGGCCGGTGAGCTGGCCGCCTTCCGCCTCCAGCACGTTGGCCCGCGACAGGTCGATGCCCAGGCCTGCACGCACTCGGTCGGAAAAGAAGGTGAAGCCGCCCGAGACCAGCAGCGTCGTCAGCCCCGCGGCCTTGGCGGCGGTGATGAGCGCCTGCGCACCGGGGTTGAAGCGCAGGCGTTCGGTGAAGACGCGCTCCAGATGGCTCATGTCCACGCCCCGCAGCAGGGCCACGCGCTGGCGCAGGCTTTCCTTGTAGTCGGTGATCAGGCCCTGCATGGCGGCTTCGGTGATGGCAGCCACTTCGGCCTTGCGGCCGGCAGCGTCGGCGATCTCGTCCACGCACTCGATGTTGATGAGCGTCGAGTCCATGTCGAACGCCATCAGTTTGTAGTCCGACAGGGATTGCGGGAGGGCGAGGCCTTGAACGACAAGGCCCGGAGCGAATTCGGTGGCGGCACTCTGGGACATGGGCATGGATCGGGGCATGAATCCCCGCGTAGAAAAAGAAGAGACGAAAGAGGGGCCGCCCTGCTGGCAGCGCGGCCGGGCGCAGGCGGGATTATCCCTACCTCATGCCCGCTGCCTCAAGGTCCCCGTCTCACTGGGGCGCCAGTCCCGCCGCCTTCACCAGCTCGGCATGCAGCTTCATCTCCGCAGCGATGCTGTCCTGTAGTTGCTGGGTGGTGCCCGGCGCCACTTCGATGCCGTTGGCCGCCAGCTTGGCCTGCGGGTCACCGGTCAGCGCGGCATGGGCGGCGGTGCGCAGCCGGTCGATGATGGGTTGCGGCGTCTTGGCCGGGGCCAGCAGGCCGACCCAGGCCGAGAGTTCCATCTGCGGCACGCCGCTCTCCGCCATCGTGGGCACCTGCGGCAGCACCGCCGAGCGCTGCGCGCTCATCAGCGCCAGCGCATGCAGCTTGCCCGACTGGATGTGCGGCAGCGCTTCGGGCAGCACGGCGAACATCAGGTCCACGTTGCCCGCCAGCGTGTCGTTGATGGCGGGTGCGCCGCCCTTGTACGGAACGTGCAGCATGCTTGACTGGGTGCGGGTGCCGAACATCAGCGCCGCCAGATGCTGCGGGCTGCCGTCGCCCGACGACGCGTAGGTCAACCGGCCCGGCGCCGCCCGCGCGGCCTGCAGCACGGCGGCCACGGTGGGGTATTTCTGCGCGTCCCGGGCCACCAGCACCATGGGCTGGTTCACCAGCTTGGTGATGGGCACGAAGTCGGCTTGCGGGTCGTAGGGCAGGGTCTTGAAGATGCTCTTGTTGGTGGTCAGGAACGACGCGGGCGACACCATGAGCGTGTAGCCGTCCGGCGCGGCGCGCGACACCATCGGCGTGCCGATCTGCCCGGAGGCGCCGGCCTTGTTGTCCACCACGAACGGCTGGCCCAATTCGGTTGCCATCTTCTGGGTCACCATGCGCGCGATCATGTCGGCGCTGCCGCCGGCGGGCAGCGCGACGATCACTTTGACGGGGCGGTCCGGATAGGCCGTTTGTGCCGAGGCCGTGACTGCAGTGAGTGCTGTTCCAAGCACCAGTATTGCGCAGACCAGATTAGAAACAGGACGCCAAGAATGCATGAAGCGACTCCCAAAACAGGTGGAACATCAGCGGCGCCGCGAAGTGCAGCAACCGCTGCGTGCAGGGCAATCCGCATGTTCCTAGGCTTAGCAATTCCTGCACCACACGAGACTGCGTAGTGAGCGGCGTGGCGTGGCTCAGTTTTTTCTACGATGCGCTAGCTATGAATTTAATAGCTTATGGCGTAAGACGGATAAGCGTTAGCAACGCTATTCGATGCAATCAGAAAGTTCTAGAACCGCCAGTTCACAAACCATTGGTTCATCGCAAGAGGCACCCAGCCCGCGACAGCCTCGGTGGCATACCAGAACACCACCAGCCCCATCATCCCTGCGGCCCAAAGCATCAGCCAACGGAATATGCGGCGCTCCGGGGCCGTGCGCTGGCATGCCGTCATCACAGCGGCGAGCCCGACCAAACAACACAGAGCCGCTTGCCAAGGAGTGGCATCGTGGCTCGACCAGCCCAGCAACTTCACTGCAGCGATGGTGCACAGCATGCCCAACGCCCAGCAGGCCCAAATGCCGCGACCTTTCCAATCGGCTAGCGGTGTCATTAGCCACAGTGCAACGCTCAAAGCCAGCACTGGAGCACCCGGTTCGCCAGGCCAGATGTACGGATCGGGGATGTCGTATCGAAGGGAGTAGCTGATGTCCGCCATCGTGGCCGGTAACCAGAACTGCCACCAGCACGTGATTGCGACCACGGCCAGGGCTGCTGCTCGATGAAGCCAAGTCCCGAGCACACGTGCAGACCACGGGGCGAACAGGCTGACCGGGAGGCTGAAAAACACCAACAGCGCTGGGGCGAACCGCATGTTCATCGGGCCGCTGGATGAGAACCCGCTTTGCGCGTTCCACGCAATGACCACCCACACCACCAGCAATACTGCCCAGGCGGCTGTCAACGCCTTCCTTGGTGTTGCGATCCTCGTGCTCGCGTGGGACTGCAAGTGCATTTAGTGGTTAAGCGCAGGCGACGCGAAGCAAGCGGGGGTAGCTGCCGAGCTGTGCCTCATGCTGGCGTGGCGATTGGCTGTCCCAGGCTGCGCAGCACATCCCGCACCATCTGCACGCGGTCCTTGGCCTCGGGCAGTTCGCGCTCGATGCGCAGCTTTTCATTGCCGGCCAGCTTGATGTGCTTGTTCTTCTGGATCAGGTGAATGATGTTCATCGGATCGATCGGCGGCTTGGGCTTGAACGTGATGTGGATCACGCCCGGTGCCGCATCCACCTTCACCACGCCGTAAGGCTGGCTCAGGCAGCGCAGGCGGTGCACGTCGATCAGCGTCTGCGCCTGGGGCGGCAGCTTGCCGAAGCGGTCCACGATCTCTTCGAGCAGGCTGTCGATCTGGTCGGTGGTCTTGGCGGTGGCCAGCTTCTTGTAGAACGACAGGCGCAGGTGCACGTCGCCGCAGTAGTCGTTGGGCAGCAGCGCCGGCGCGTGCAGGTTGATGTCGGTGGTGACAGACAAGGGCGCCAGCAGGTCTGGTTCCTTGCCCGCCTTGAGCGAGCGCACGGCCTCGGACAGCATCTCGTTGTAGAGCTGAAAGCCGACCTCGAGCATGTTGCCGCTCTGGTTCTCGCCCAGCACCTCGCCCGCGCCGCGGATCTCCAGGTCGTGCATGGCGAGATAAAAGCCGCTGCCCAGTTCTTCCATCTGCTGAATGGCATCAAGCCGCTGGGCGGCGTGCTTGGTCAGGCCCTCGGTGTCGGGCACCATCAGGTAGGCATACGCCTGGTGGTGGCTGCGGCCCACGCGGCCGCGCAGCTGGTGCAGCTGCGCCAGACCGAACTTGTCGGCGCGGCTCATGATGATGGTGTTGGCCGTTGGCACGTCGATGCCGGTTTCGATGATGGTCGAGCACAGCAGGATGTTGTAGCGCTGCGCGACGAAGTCGCGCATGACCTTTTCCAGTTCGCGCTCGGGCATCTGGCCGTGGGCGACGGCGATGCGGGCCTCGGGCAATATCTCTTCCAGCTTCTGGCGCCGGTTCTCGATAGTTTCCACCTCGTTGTGCAGAAAGTACACCTGCCCGCCGCGCTTGAGTTCGCGCAGCACGGCCTCGCGGATGACGCCGGTGCCTTCGTTGCGCACGAACGTCTTGATCGCCAGGCGCCGCTGCGGCGCGGTGGCGATCACCGACAGGTCGCGCAGCCCTTCCAGCGCCATGCCCAGCGTGCGCGGGATCGGCGTGGCGGTGAGCGTGAGCACGTCCACCTCGGCGCGCAGCGCCTTCATCTGCTCCTTGTGGCGTACGCCGAAGCGGTGCTCTTCATCGATGATGAGCAGGCCCAGGTCGTGGAACTTGGTGGATTCGGACAGCAGCTTGTGCGTGCCCACCACGATGTCCACCGTGCCATCGCCGATGCCCTTGATGGCGGATGTGATCTCCTTGCCCGAACGAAAGCGCGATACCTCGGCCACCTTCACCGGCCACTTGCTGAAGCGGTCTATCAGCGTCTGGTAGTGCTGCTCGGCCAGCAGCGTGGTGGGCGCGAGAAACGCCACCTGCTTGCCGCCCGTGACGGCGACGAACGCGGCGCGCAGGGCCACCTCGGTCTTGCCGAAGCCCACATCGCCGCAGACCAGCCGGTCCATGGGGCGGGGCGAGATCATGTCCTGGATCACCGCGTGGATGGCCGCGTTCTGGTCGGCCGTTTCCTCGAAGCCGAAGTCGTTGGCGAACTGCTCGTAATCCTGCGGGCTGTAGCGGAAGGCGTGGCCTTCGCGCGCCGCGCGCCGGGCGTAGATGTTGAGCAACTCGGCGGCCGAGTCGCGCACCTGTTCGGCGGCCTTGCGCTTGGCCTTTTCCCACTGGCCGCTGCCCAGCTTGTGCAGCGGTGCCTCGTCGGCGCTCACGCCGGTGTAGCGGCTGATGAGCTGCAGCTGGCTCACCGGCACGTAGAGCACGGCCTTGTCGGCGTATTCGAGGTGCAGGAATTCCTGCAGCGCGGGCGTGCCGTCGGTGTTCTTCTGGCCCACGTCCATGTTGATGAGCCCGTGGTAGCGGCCGATGCCGTGCGCGCTGTGCACCACCGGGTCGCCCACGTTGAGCTCCGACAGGTCTTTGATCAGCGCCTCGACATCGCTCACCTGCTCCTGCTTCTTGCGCCGGCGCGTGGTCGCGCCCGCGGCAAACAGCTCGGTCTCGGTGACGAAGTCGATGCCGTCCTCGATCCAGCTGAAGCCCGTCGCCAGGCCTGCCGTGGCGATGCCGACCTTCTCGGCATCGGTGTCCTGGAACTCGGCCAACGAATCGAACGCCGGCGGGTTCAACTGCGATGCGCGCAGGAAATCCAGCAGGCTCTCGCGCCGGCCGGCGCTCTCGGCCAGCAGCAGCACGCGGTGCTGGGTGTTGCGGATGTGCGCATGCAGCCGTGCCAGCGGGTCTTCGGCGCCGCGCGTGACCGACAGGTCGCCCAGCTTCTGGAACTGGGCGTTGTCCGCGATGTCTTCCACGCCCGGCCGCAGCGCGAGCTGCGGGTGGGCGTTGGCGCGCGAATAGAACTGCTCGGTGCTCAAGAAGAGCGATTCCGGCGGAAGGGCGGGGCGGTCCGGGTCGCCTTGCACCAGGCGGTAGCGATCTTTGGTGTCCTGCCAGAAGCGCTGGAAGGCCGGCTCCAGGTCGCCGTGCAGCACCACCGTGGCTTCGCTGCCCAGGTAGTCGAACACGGTGGCCGTCTCGTCGAAGAACAGCGGCAGGTAGTACTCGATGCCGGCCGTGGCCACGCCGTTGCCCATGTCCTTGTAGATGCGGCTCTTGGTCGGGTCGCCCTCCAGCATCTCGCGCCAGCGGCTGCGGAATTTGGCGCGCGCCTCGTCGTCCATCGGAAACTCGCGGCCCGGCAGCAGGCGCACTTCGGGCACGGGGTACAGGCTGCGCTGGCTGTCCGGATCGAACGTGCGGATGCTGTCGATCTCGTCGTCGAACAGGTCCACGCGGTAGGGCACGAGCGAGCCCATGGGAAACAGGTCGATCAGGCCGCCGCGCACGGCGTATTCACCGGGGCTCACCACCTGCGATACGTGCGAGTAGCCCGCCAGCGTGAGCTGCGCCTTGAATTTCGCCTCGTCCAGCTTCTGCTTGACCTTGAAGTGAAAGGTGTAGCCCGCCAGGAACGAGGGCGGTGCCAGGCGGTACAGCGCCGTGGTCGCCGGCACCAGCACCACGTCGGCGCCGGTGTCCTTGTCCTTCTGGCTGATGCGCCACAGCGTGGCCAGGCGTTCGCTGATCAGGTCCTGGTGGGGCGAGAACGTGTCGTAGGGCAGCGTCTCCCAGTCAGGAAACAGCGAGCAGCGCAAATCGGGCGCGAAGAACGCCATCTCGTCGATGAGGCGCTGCGCATCGGTCGCGTCGGCGGTGACGATGGCGGTGGTGCGCCGTGCGGCCTTTTCTCGCTCGCCCAGGCGGGCCAGCAGCAGCGCGTCGGCGCTGCCCACCGGGCGTGGCAGGGTGAAACGTTTTCCGGGGATGAGTTTGGGGAGTTCCATGCGGTGGACGGTGCGTCGTGCCCGGGGCCACCGGCCCCCCGGGGCGCGGTGTGCGCGGCGGTCGGGCGGTGTGGGCGAACGGCAATTCTAGGCGGCTGTGCTGTCAGATGAGGACGCTTGCCGCTCCTACAATGGCCGCCCCATGACCGATCTGCTCACGCCCCTCACTCCGCCACCGCTCTCCGGGCAGGGGCGCTTCTGGGCGCTGTTGCCCTGCGCCGGCGTCGGAGCCCGCGCCATGGCCGAGCCGCCCGTCGCGGTGCCGGCAACCTTCGGGGCATTGGCCAGCGGGCAGGGCGCCGCGCCCGTGCTGCCCAAGCAGTACCAGACGGTGGCTGGCCTTCCCATGGTCTTGCACACCCTGGCGGCGTTCGCGGGCGTAGGCCGGCTGCTCGGCACGCTGGTGGCAGTGGCGCCAGGCGACGGATTTTTCGATGCCCAGCCCCAGCCGACGTTCTTCGTGGCGCCCTGCGGCGGTGCCACCCGAGCCGCCACGGTGTTGGGCGGCTTGCGGGTGCTGCAAGAGCGCGGCGCGCTGGCCGAAGACTGGGTGCTGGTGCACGATGCGGCGCGCTGCCTCGTCACCACCGCGCAGATCGACGCGCTGATCGATGCCTGCGCGGACGACGCCGTGGGCGGACTCCTGGCGCACAAGCTGGCCGATACGCTGAAGACCGCCATCGACGGCCCGGGCGGCGTGCGCGTGTCTTCCACCGTGGACCGCACCGACAAATGGCTCGCGCAGACGCCTCAGATGTTCCGCCTGGGGCCGCTGCGGCAGGCACTGGAGCACCTCGGCCTCGCCGCCACCGACGAAGCGAGCGCGATGGAAGCCATGGGCCTGCACCCGCGCCTGGTGCCGGGCGGTGCGCAGAACTTCAAGGTGACCTACCCGGCCGACTTCGCCCTGGCGGAGGCCGTGCTGGCCCAGCGCATGCATGCCGGCACGCTGGATCGCTTCGGCGGCGCGCGGGGCGAGGCTTCGGCCGTGCCGGGCAAGACGATTTTTTGAACACTGACCACATCTCATCGCTCCGCGGGAAACTCGAACCATGAACATCCGAATCGGCGAAGGCTGGGACGTGCACGCGCTGGTGCCGGGGCGACGCCTCGTCATCGGCGGAGTGGAGGTGCCGCACACCATGGGCTTGCTGGGCCATTCCGATGCCGACGTGCTGCTGCATGCGATCACCGACGCCTTGCTGGGCGCTGCGGCGTTGGGGGACATCGGCAGCCATTTCCCGGACACCGATCCCACGTTCAAGGGCGCGGATTCGGTCGTGCTGCTGGTAGAGGCCGCGCGGCGCGTGCGGGCCCGGGGCTACGAGATCGGCAACATCGACAGCACGGTGATCGCCCAGGCGCCCCGGCTGGCGGCCCATATTCCCGCCATGCGAACCTGCATCGCGCAGGCGCTGTGCCTTCAGGAGGACCAGGTCAACGTGAAGGCCAAGACCGCGGAGCGCATAGGACCGGTGGGGCAGGGCCTCGCGATGGAAGCCCGTGCCGCCACCCTGTTGTTCAAGCCTTCGCCGGCTTAGGGCGCCGCGGAGGCAGATTCCGCTTGATCTGCGGGCGTTGCAGGCGCTGCTTGGGGTCCTTGCCACCGGGCAGGTCGTTGGCCCGCTGCAATTGAATGTGGGCCACCAGTCCGCCGGACCCTGAATTGGCCAGCGCGAAGATGCCGCCCATGCGCTGCACCGTCTTGTCCACAATCGACAGGCCCAGGCCCGCGCCAGCCGCCGCCGTGCGCGCCGAGTTGCCGCGAAAGAATGGCTTGGTGAGGTTGGCCAACTGCTCGGGCGGCACGCCCGGGCCATGGTCGCGCACCTTGATCAGCACCCATTTCTCGCGCCCCTTGGCCGCGATGTCGACGGTGGCCGTGCCGCTGTCGTGCGTCTTGCCGTAGCGGCGCGCGTTCTCCAGCAAGTTGGAGATCACGCGGGCCAGTTCGACCTCGTCGGCCAGCACGTTCAGGTCTTCGGGCACGTTCATCGAAATCTGCAGCTCGCGGTGGTCCTGCACGGCATACACGCACGACGAAACCACGCCGTGCAGGTTGACCGGGTTCAAGGTCACGTTGTCGGGCCGTGCATAGTCCAGGAACTTGTCGATGGTGGCGTCGAGCTGCACGATGTCGGCCACCATGTGCTCGCGCGCCACGTTGTCCGAGACGCTCATTTCCGTCTCCAGCCGCAGGCGGGCGAGCGGGGTGCGCAAATCGTGCGAAATGCCCGCCAGCATGACGGCCCGGTCCTGCTCCAGTTTGGCCAGCTTTTGCGCCATGCGGTTGAAGCCGATGTTTACCTCGCGGATCTCGCTGGTCACGGCTTCCTCGTCGAGCTGGCTGGCAGCGAAGTCGCCGTCGCGCACGCGGTTGGCGGCGTACGACAGCTGCTTGAGCGGCCGGTTGATCAGGCGTGCGATGGCCGCGGCACCCGCCAGCGACAGCGCCGCTGCGGTGATGAGCCAGATCATCCAGGTCTTGCCGCCGGCGGCGCTCAGGCGGGATCGGTCCATCAACAGCCAGTTCGGGTCGCCATTGATGGTGAAGCCCACCCACAGGCCGCTCTCGCCGTTGACGTTGCTGGCCACGATGGTGCCCGGCCCCAGGCGCGTGGTGAGCTCTTCGGTCAACCGCATGCCGAGTGCCGAGGCATCGAGCAGGTCGAAACGGTCGGTGGGCTCGCGCGGCAGGATGCGAACGCCTTCCTGGTCGGCCATGGTCTTGATCAGCGAGACGCGGGCGATCGCATCGGCATGCACCAGTGCGGCGCGGCTCAGGTTCACCAGCGAGGCGATCTGCTGCGCCGTCTGCAGCGTGCGCGGTTCGAACTCCAGCGCCCGCAAGGTTTGCAGCCACGCCAGGATGCTGCCCACCAGCAGCAGGGCCAGCAGAAAGAAGGTGCGCCAGAAAAGGTTGAGCCCCACTCGCGCACGCTGTGCACGCAAGTACACGGGTGCCTCGAGGGGGGCGGGGCTGGTGGCGTCGGAAGACGCTTCGTAATTGGCGCTCATGTCGTGAGAATCGTCCGGAAATGACCGAAGGCCAGGGGCGCCACAGGCGGAAACGGCGGCCTTCGGTCCAAGGGGATCAGCTGGTTCCGTCCGGCACGAACACGTAGCCTACGCCCCAGACGGTCTGGATATAGCGAGGGGCTGCGGCATCGACCTCGACCAGCTTGCGCAGCCGGGACACCTGCACGTCCAGGCTGCGGTCGAACGGCTCGAACTCGCGGCCGCGCGCCAGCAGGGCCAGCTTTTCCCGCGACAGCGGCTGCCGGGGGTGGCGGACCAGGGCCTTCAACATGGCGAATTCGCCGGTGGTGAGGGGCAACTCTTCGCCATTGCGCTGGAGCGCCCGCGTGCCCAGATCGAACGTGAACGGACCGAAGGTGACGACTTCGTTGTCGCCCGATGGCGCACCCGGCGCCTCTTGCGGCGGACGGCGGCGCAGCACCGCGTGGATGCGGGCCAGCAGCTCGCGGGGATTGAAAGGCTTGCCCAGGTAATCGTCGGCGCCCACTTCCAGGCCCACGATTCGGTCCACGTCCTCGCCCTTGGCGGTGAGCATGATGATGGGAGTGCGATCGTTGGCGGCGCGAAGGCGGCGGCAGATCGAAAGGCCGTCTTCGCCGGGCATCATCAGGTCGAGCACGATGAGGTCCACGGTTTCGCGCAGCAGAATGCGGTTGAGGGCCTTGCCGTCTTCCGCAACCATGACTTCGAAGCCCTCTTGCGTGAGATAGCGCCGCAGCAAATCGCGAATGCGGGCGTCGTCATCCACCACGAGAATCTTGTCGGTACGGTTGGTTGTTGAGGCCATTTGTTTCCCAAGTCCTATTTGTAACAGAGCCGATTCTGACCACCTTGAACCCCGAAGTTCGGGTTTTTGCCAGATACCTGACTAACTGTTACAAGTTTTGCCCAGCCACGCACAGACGCTATCGGACCTTTACCGGCGATTGATCAGGACCGGTTAACGTGGGGTTCCGCAGTGCCTTGCATCCCTTTCTTTTCTGCCCAAAGGATTTCAAAAACATGAAAATTGCTACTAAATTAATAGCTGCCAGCGCAGTATTTGCTTGCGCTGGGGCGGTATTTGCTCAAACTGCCGTCATCGCTCCGCCGCAGAACGTGCTGCAACTTTCCGCAACGGGCACCGTCGAGGTTCAGCAAGACCTGCTGGTGCTGACGCTGGCCACTACCAAAGAGGGCGCAGACGCCGCGGCGGTACAGACGCAACTCAAGCAAGCGCTTGATTCCGCATTGGCCGAAGCCAAGCGCACGGCCCAGCCAGAGCAGATGGATGTGCGCACGGGCACCTTCGGCATGTACCCCCGCTACGGCAAGGAAGGCAAGATCAACGGCTGGCAGGGCCGGGCCGAACTGGTGCTGCAAGGCCGCGACTTCTCGCGCATCACGACGGCGGCCGGCAAGATCCAGTCCATGTCGATCAGCCAGATCGCGTTCGATCTGTCGCGCGAAGCCCGTGAAAAAGTGGAAGGCGAGGCACAGACCAAGGCGATTGAACAGTTCAAGGCCCGCGCCAACGAACTGGCCAAGGGTTTCGGTTTCAGCGGCTACACCTTGCGAGAAGTGGCGGTGAACAGCAATGAAATGATGCCCGGGCCACGGCCTCGCATGATGGCCATGGAGGCCAAGGCCGCTTCGATGTCGTCCGACTCCGCTGTGCCCGTGGAAGCCGGCAAGGCGCAGGTGGTCGTGAACGTCTCTGGCGCCGTGCAGTTGCGTTGAAGGCGGAGCCGGCTAGCGCAATGCCCGAGATGCCAGGGGCAGTGCGCTATCGCTTCATTGAAACAGCGGTTATTGCGCCGCCCAGCCGCCGTCCATGTTCCACGCGACGCCGCGAACGTTGTTAGCGGCCGGCGAGCAGAAAAACACGGCGAGCTCGCCCAGCTCTTCGGGCGTGGTGAACTGGAGGGACGGTTCTTTTTCACCCAGGAGTTGCTTCTTGGCCTCTTCGTTCGACAGGCCCTGAGCGGCGGCTTTGTCGTCAACCTGCTTTTGCACCAGCGGGGTGAGCACCCAGCCCGGGCAGATCGCATTGCAGGTCACGCCCGTGGTGGCGTTTTCCAGCGCGGTGACCTTCGTCAGGCCAACGATGCCGTGCTTGGCCGCGACATACGCCGACTTCTGGGCCGAAGCCACCAGGCCGTGCACCGAGGCGACGTTGATGATGCGGCCCCAGTTGGCTGCCTTCATCGAAGGCAGGGCCAGGCGCGTGGTGTGGAAGGCACTGCTCAGGTTGATGGCCAGAATGGCATCCCACTTCTCGACGGGAAAGTCTTCCACGTTCGCCACGTGCTGAATGCCGGCGTTGTTGATCAGGATGTCGACGCGCCCAAACTGGCTGGCGCTGTACTTCATCATGTCCTCGATGTCCGCCGCGCGGCTCATGTCGGCGCCGTGGTAGGCCACCTGGGCGCCCAGGCTTTCGCCAGCGGCCAGGACTTCTGCGCGGGGGCCGTCCACATCTCCGAACCCGTTGAGTACGACGTTGGCGCCCTGGCGTGCGAGTGCCTTCGCGATGCCCAGTCCGATGCCGCTGGTGGAGCCGGTGACGAGGGCCGTTTTGCCTTGAAGCATGTGAGTCTCTCCGAATGAATTAGGATGAACGCAACCATTATCGAGCGCCCCCGTGACGAATTCGTTCCCATGACCGAGCCTACGCTGAATTACGTGAATTGCCCCGGCATCGCCGCCAAGGAGGCCGCAGCGAATGGTGCGGCGCCCAGCCATCGCATGGCTTATTGGGAGTGGAACCAGACGGGGCAACCCGACCATCCCGCTGTGGTGCTCTGTGTCCATGGCCTGTCGCGGCAGGGCCGTGATTTCGATGTGCTGGCTCGGCGCTTGTCACAACACGCCCGCGTTCTTTGCCCCGACGTTGCCGGCCGCGGCCATAGCGATTGGCTCGCCGATCCGATGGCATATCAGGTGCCGGTCTACGCGGCCGACATGCTTGCTCTTCTGGCGCATGTGCACAGCCAGGCGACCATCGGGCAATTGGACTGGGTGGGCACCAGCATGGGAGGACTCATCGGCATGGCGCTGTGCGGCCAGCCGGGCTTGCCGTTGCCTGTGCCGGTGCGCAAGCTGGTCCTCAACGATGTGGGCCCCGTGATCGAATGGAGCGCGCTGCAGCGCATTGGGCAATACCTGGGGCGGCCCGCGCATTTTGAGACGGAGCAGCAAGCGGCGGACGCGCTGTGGGCCATCTCTGCCAGCTTCGGCCCGCACACGCCCGAGCAATGGCTGGCCTTGTCGCGTGCCATGCTGCGCCCCGCGGCGCAAGACGGCTTCGTGCTGCATTACGACCCTTCCATCGCATTGCCGTTTCGCGCCATGACGCAAGACGCCGCCATCTCCGGCGAAGCCCAGTTGTGGCAGCTGTACGACCAGATCACCGCGCGCACGTTGCTGCTGCGCGGTGCGCAGTCCGACCTGCTGTCGCCAGCGACTGCCCAGGCCATGTCGCGGCGCGGGCCCCGTGCGCAAGTGGTGGAGTGGGGCGGCGTGGGGCATGCCCCTACCTTGGTGGCGGACGAGCAGGTGAATGTGGTCGAGGCTTTTCTTTTCGGACCTGCCGACCCTCAACAGCGGAGCGGGCTGTGAAGAGCCTCGCCACTGCGCCTCACGCCAGTCATGGCATGGGGAGCCTGGAGGCACGTGCCGAAGGCGTACCCCAGCTCATCGCCGCCACGGCGCTCTCGCTTCCCGAGCAGGCTGGAGCGCTCGCGCGTGCACGGGCCTTTGCCGAGCCCTTGCTGTCCAGCGAAACGCTGGAGACGGGCGAGAACACGTTCGCCCATGCCGAAGCCGTGGCCGCCATTCTTAAGAGCATCGGGGGCTCCGAGGCCATGCAGGCCGCCAGCTACCTGGTGCATGCCTGTTCGCACCTGAACAAGCCGGAAGAAGTCATTGCCAAGGCGTTCGGACAGAATTTCGCCGCCCTGGCGGTGGAAACCACCAAGCTGATGCGCGTGCAGCAGCACGCCCGGGAAGCTCAGATGGCCGGGCAGCCCGTGGATGACCCGGCCACGCAGACCGAGAACGTTCGCAAGATGCTGCTGGCGTTCTCGCGCGACCTGCGCGTCGTGATGCTGCGGCTGGCGTCTCGCCTTCAGACACTGCGTTTTTACGCAGCCACCAAACGCGCAGTCTCTCCAGGTATCGCGCGCGAAGCACTGCAGGTATTTGCTCCGCTGGCCAACCGACTCGGCATCTGGCAGATGAAGTGGGAGCTCGAAGACCTGTCGTTCCGCTTTCTGGAGCCTGACACCTATAAGCAAGTGGCGCGGCTGCTCGATGAGAAGCGAGCCGAGCGCGAGGTGTACATGGAGCAGTTGCGCGGCCGGCTCGAATCGGAGTTGCGCGCCCGCAGCATCAGCGCCAGCGTGCAAGGCCGCCCCAAGCACATCTACAGCATCGTCAAGAAAATGCGCGGCAAGTCGCTCGACTTCGACCACGTGTTCGACATTCGCGCATTGCGGGTCGTGGTGCCTTCGGTCAAGGACTGCTACGCCGCACTGTCATGGGTGCACGAGCATTTCAAGCCCATCGATGCGGAGTTCGATGACTACATCGCCAAGCCCAAGCCCAATGGCTACCAATCGCTGCACACCGTGGTGCGCGACGAGGCGGGCAAGGCCATCGAAATCCAGATCCGTACCCAGGCGATGAACGACCACGCCGAACACGGCGTGGCGGCGCACTGGGCCTACAAGGAGGCGGGTACGAAGGGCTACGCAGGCGTGTCTGCCACCGGCGAGTACGACGCCAAGATTGCCGTGCTGCGCCAGTTGCTGGCCTGGGAGCGCGACATGGCGGGCGCCGTCCAGCACGGAGGCTTGTTCGAAGACCGCATCTACGTGCTCACGCCCGACGCTGCTGTGGTGGAGTTGCCGCAAGGTGCTACCCCGGTCGATTTCGCCTACGCGGTGCACACGAGCGTCGGCCACCGATGCCGGGGCGCGCGTGTCGACGGGGCCATGGTGCCGCTCAACACGCCGCTGCAAAACGGGCAGACGGTGGAAATCGCCACGGTGAAAGAGGGCCGCCCGTCGCGCGACTGGCTCAACGCGGAACTGGGATATCTCACCAGCCACCGTGCCCGGGCCAAGGTGCGCGCCTGGTTCAATGCGCAGGCCACGCACGAAACCACGGCACGGGGCCGGGAAGCCGTCGAAAAGCTGCTGCAGCGCGAGGGAAAGACAGCCATCAAGCTCGACGACCTGGCCGTGCAGTTGGGCTTCAAAACGGCCGACGCGCTGTTCGAAGTCGTGGGCAAGGACGAGTTCTCGCTGCGCACGATCGAAACGCTGCTGCGGCCACCGGAGCCTGTGCTCCAGCCCGACGATTACCTGCTGCTCAAGAAATCGCGCACGTCTGAATCGGCCCCCAAGGGCGGGGTGCTGGTGGTGGGCATCGATTCATTGATGACGCAATTGGCCAAGTGCTGCAAGCCTGCACCGCCCGACAACATTCGCGGCTTCGTCACCCGCGGCAAGGGCGTGAGCGTGCACCGTGCGGATTGCAGTAACTTTCGCGAGATGGCTGCACGCAGTGCCGAACGTGTCATTGAAGTGGAGTGGGGCCAGTCCAAGCCCTCGGCCGGTGCAGGTCCTTCGGTCTATCCGGTGGATGTCGCTGTCGAGGCTGCAGACCGGCAGGGCTTGCTGCGCGATATTTCGGAAGTGTTCGCCCGTGAGAAAACCAACGTCATCGGCGTGCAGACCCAGTCGGTCAAAGGCACGGCCTGGATGACGTTCACGGTGGAAGTGTCGGACTCCGGGCGCTTGAATAAAGTGCTCGGCATCGTGGCGACGGTGCAGGGCGTTCGCTCCGCGCGCCGTCGTTGAAAGAAAGCGCACGCGAGTGGTCAAAACGCGCATTTTTTACTGCTACAATCTCGCTTCTCGAATACACGCAGGCGCGTAGCTCAGCTGGTTAGAGCACCACCTTGACATGGTGGGGGTCGTTGGTTCGAGTCCAATCGCGCCTACCAACTAACCATTGGTATAAAGTCTTCCAAATCACAGATTTGGAAGGCTTTTTTTATGTCTCATTGCCTTTGAGCATTCACTGCATGTGCAGTCTGCAGCGCATTAGCCCATAGTGCTCCCCGCTCGGCCCGCTCATAGGCTCAGGTCTGCAACGCGCGGCCTTCACTCACATTCACAAGCTCCTAAGAAAAAAGCCTGTCAGCATTCGCTGACTGGCTTTCGCTTCGGTATTTCGCGCTTGCAGAAGGCTGGTAGGCCTTCTGCAGGACGGAGGACTTAACGCTTGTCCAGCGGATGCACGTCGCGGCGCTCGGCGCCCACGAACAGCTGGCGAGGGCGGCCGATTTTGTACTCGGGGTCGCCGATCATTTCGTTGAGCTGAGCGATCCAGCCCACGGTACGGGCGAGTGCAAAGATACCGGTGAACAGGTTCACGGGAATGCCGATGGCGCGCTGCACGATGCCGGAATAGAAGTCCACGTTCGGGTAGAGCTTGCGCTGCACGAAGTAGTCGTCTTCCAGGGCGATCTTTTCCAGTTCCTTGGCCAGGGCGAACAGCGGGTCTTTTTCAAGGCCCAGCTCCGCCAGCACTTCATTGCAGGTTTCTTGCATGAGCTTGGCGCGCGGGTCGTAGTTCTTGTACACGCGGTGACCGAAGCCCATGAGCTTCACGCCGGAGTTCTTGTCCTTGACCTGCTTGATGAACTCGCCGATCTTTTCCACACCGCCTTGGGCCTGGATGTCGTGCAGCATGTTCAGCGCGGCTTCGTTGGCGCCGCCGTGGGCAGGGCCCCACAGGCAGGCTACGCCGGCAGCGATGGCAGCGAACGGGTTGGTGCCCGAAGAGCCGCACAGGCGCACCGTGGAGGTCGACGCATTCTGTTCATGGTCTGCGTGCAGGATGAAGATGCGGTCCAGGGCGCGTTCGAGCACCGGATTGACCTTGTACTCTTCGCATGGCGTGCCGAACATCATGCGCAGAAAGTTGCCAGCGTAGCTCAGGTCGTTCTGTGGGTACATGTAGGGCTGGCCCACACCGTACTTGTACGCCATAGACACCAGGGTCGGCATCTTGGCGATCAGGCGAATGGCCGAGATTTCGCGGTGCTGCGGATTGTTGATGTCCGTGCTGTCGTGATAGAAGGCGGAGAGCGCGCCGACCAGGCCCGTCAACACAGCCATCGGGTGCGCGTCGCGGCGGAAGCCACGCAGGAAGAACTGCATCTGCTCGTTGACCATCGTGTGCTTGGTCACGCTGTCGCTGAACTCGGTCTTCTGGGCGGGGTTGGGCAGTTCGCCCTTCAGCAGCAGGTAGCAGGTTTCCAGGAAGTCGCACTGCGTGGCCAACTGTTCGATCGGGTAGCCGCGATACAGCAGTTCGCCCTTGTCGCCGTCGATGTAGGTGATCGAGGACTGGCACGCCGCCGTGGAAAGGAAACCGGGGTCATACGTGAACATGCCCGTCTGCGCGTACAGCTTGCGGATGTCGACCACATCGGGGCCGATGCTGCCTTGGTACACGGGGAGTTCCACGCTCGGGCTGCCGTTGCTGAACGATAGCGTTGCCTTGTTGTCTGCCAGTTTCATTTCCAGTTTCCTTCTGTTGTTAGCCCGCAAGCGGTGGAGGGGGTGCTGACGCTCTGCGGCGCAGCTGTTCAAGCACTTCCTTGACGTCCCCGGTATCGATCTCGCCCGAAGGTTCCGTGCGCCGCAGCAGCAGGTCCAGCAGGTCGTTGTCGGAAAGGTCCATCAAGGTCGTGAGACCTTGTGCCTGGCGCTGGGTCAGGCGCGAGCCATAGGTGGCGAAGAACTGCTCGATGAACAGATCGTTTTCCACCAAACCGCGGCGGCTGCGCCACTTCAGCTTGGCAGCCTCGCGTTCGTCGAGCAAGTCTTCGTCGGCCATGGCGGTCAGATGGCGCGACGCACCATCAGTTCCTTGATCTTGCCGATGGCCTTCGTGGGATTGAGGCCCTTGGGGCACACGTCCACGCAGTTCATGATGGTGTGGCAGCGGAACAGGCGATACGGATCTTCGAGGTTGTCCAGGCGCTCGCCCGTGGCTTCGTCGCGGCTGTCGGCGATAAAGCGGTAAGCCTGCAGCAGGCCGGCAGGGCCCACGAACTTGTCGGGGTTCCACCAGAAGCTTGGGCAGCTCGTGGAGCAGCTGGCGCAAAGAATGCACTCGTACAGGCCGTTGAGCTCATCGCGCTCTTCAGGGCTTTGCAGCCGTTCCTTCTCGGGCGTGATGCCTTCGGTGATGAGGTACGGCTTGATGGAGTTGTACTGCTTGAAAAACTGCGTCATGTCCACGATCAGGTCGCGGATCACTGGCAGGCCGGGCAGGGGCTTGAGCACGATGGTGCCCTTGAGCGTGTTCATGTTGGTGAGACATGCCAAGCCGTTCTTGCCGTTGATGTTCATCGCATCGGAGCCGCAGACGCCTTCGCGGCACGAGCGGCGGAACGAGATGGACGGGTCTTGCGCCTTGAGCTTCACCAAGGCGTCCAGCAGCATGCGCTCGTGGCCATCGAGTTCGATCTCGACGGTCTGCATGTAGGGCTTGGCGTCCTTGTCCGGATCGTAGCGGTAGATTTGAAAGGTGCGCTTCATGGTGTTCTTTCTCGTGGGCTTGTAGGGTCAGAACGTACGGACCTTGGGAGGCACGCTGTCGACCGTCAAAGGCTTCAGGTTCACGGGCTTGTAGGTCAGGTTGTTGCCTGCGCTGTGCCACAAGGTGTGTTTCATCCACTCTTTGTCGTTGCGGCCCAGCGGGAATTCCGCGTGATCGGCCGGGTGCTCGTAGTCATACACGGTGTGGGCGCCGCGGCATTCCTTGCGGGCAGCAGCGGAGGTCATCGTGGCCTGCGCCACTTCGATGAGGTTGTCCACTTCCAGCGCTTCCATGCGGGCGGTGTTCCAGACCTTGGACTTGTCCTTGAGCGTGACGGCGCCGACGCGCTCGCGGATGGCGTTGATCTTGACCACGCCCTCGTCCATGCTTTCCTGGGTGCGGAACACGCCGGCATGCTGTTGCATGGATGCGCGGATGTCATTGGCCACATCCTGCGCGTACGTGCCTTCGTTGGAGTCCTGCAGTTGGTTCAGGCGGGCCAGGGTGCGGTCAGCGCCATCGGCCGGCAGTGGCTTGTGCTCACCGCTGCTCTTGATCATGTCGACAATGTGGCGACCGGCGGATTTGCCGAACACCAGCAGGTCGAGTAGCGAGTTGGTGCCCAGGCGGTTCGCACCGTGCACCGACACGCACGAGCATTCGCCCACGGCATACAGACCGTTCACGACCTGGTTGTGCACGTCGCCGTTCTGGATCACGACCTGGCCATTGATGTTGGTCGGAATGCCGCCCATCTGGTAGTGGATGGTGGGCACCACGGGAATCGGTTCCTTCGTGATGTCGACATTGGCGAAGTTGACGCCGATTTCGTACACGGAAGGCAGGCGCTTGTGAATCGTCTCGGCACCGAGGTGGTCGAGCTTGAGCAGCACGTAGTCCTTGTTGGGGCCGCAGCCGCGGCCTTCCTTGATTTCCTGGTCCATCGAGCGCGAGACGAAGTCGCGTGGTGCCAGATCCTTCAGCGTGGGTGCATAGCGCTCCATGAAGCGCTCACCGTTGCTGTTGAGCAAGATGGCGCCTTCGCCGCGGCAGCCTTCGGTCAGCAGCACGCCGGCCCCGGCTACGCCGGTGGGGTGAAACTGCCAGAACTCCATGTCCTGCAACGGAATGCCGGCGCGTGCCGCCATGCCCAGGCCGTCGCCGGTGTTGATGAAGGCGTTGGTCGAAGCGGCAAAAATGCGGCCAGCGCCACCGGTGGCGAGCAGCACGGCCTTGGCCTGCAGGGCATACAGCTCACCGGTTTCCAGTTCCAGCGCGGTGACGCCGACCACGTCGCCGTCGGCGTCGCGAATCAGGTCCAGCGCCATCCACTCGACGAAGAAGTTGGTTTTCGCCTTGACGTTTTGCTGATACAGCGTGTGCAGCATGGCGTGACCGGTACGGTCGGCCGCTGCGCAGGCGCGCTGAACCGGCTTTTCGCCGTAGTTGGCCGTGTGGCCGCCGAAGGGGCGCTGGTAGATGGTGCCGTCGGGGTTGCGGTCGAACGGCATCCCGAAGTGCTCCAGCTCATACACGACCTTGGGGGCTTCGCGGCACATGAACTCGATGGCGTCCTGGTCGCCCAGCCAGTCGGAGCCCTTGATGGTGTCGTAGAAGTGGTAGTGCCAGTTGTCCTCGCTCATGTTGCCGAGCGATGCGCTCACGCCGCCCTGCGCCGCAACGGTGTGCGAACGGGTGGGGAACACCTTGGACAGGGACGCCACGTTCAGGCCGGCTCGGGACAGTTCGAGGGCGGCGCGCATGCCGGAGCCGCCGGCACCGATGATGACGACGTCGAACTTGCGCGTGGTGATGTTCGCTTTGGTGTAGCTCATTTTTGTTGCCTTCAGTCGCGGGAATGGATCAGAGACGCCAGAGGATCTGGATACCCCAGCCGGCGCAGCCGACGAGCCAGAAGATCGCGACGGCCTGCAAGGCTAGGCGCAGGCCCACGGGCTTCACGTAGTCCATCAACACATCGCGTGTGCCGACCCAGACGTGCCAGGCCATGCCGACGATGACGGAAAACGTGAGGACCTTCATCCATTGCGCCGAAAAGATCGAGGCCCAGCGGTCATAGCCGATGGGGCCTTTGGTCAGCAGCACCTGAGCCAGCAGGATGATGGTGAATAGAGCCATCAAAGCGGCGGTCACGCGTTGGCTCAGCCAGTCGCGGGTTCCGTAATGCGCGCCGACGACGATGCGCTTGGAGCCGTAATTCACGGACATAGGAAATCCTTTTTTTGTGGGTTCGTGGGAATGTCGGTGCGGCTCAGCTCAGTACAGGCCGAACAGCTTGGCGCCCAGCACGAGGGTGAGGGCGATGCTGATGACGAGGGTGGCCGTGGCGGATTTGGCGCCGAAGTTCTTGTTCACCGCGTCGTGGCTGATGTCCATCCAGAGGTGGCGCAGGCCGGCGATGAAGTGGTGCAGGTAAGCCCAGATGAGGGCCAGCACCACGAGCTTGAGAAACCATCCTGGCACGAATCCGAGGCCCACCACGAAGGCTGCCTTGAATCTTCCGAAAGAGATTTCCGAGGACACCGAGGTGTCGAACATCCACAGGATGAAAGGGAGCAGCACCAGCATGATCACGCCGCTGACGCGGTGCAGGATCGACACCCAACCCGCAGCGGGAAGGCGGTAGGTGGGCAGGTCCGTGAGGGCATTGATGTTGCGGAATTCAGGCCGCTTTTTGGCGATCTCGGTCATGGCGGTGCTTTCGTGGATGTAACTGCTTTGTAATTTCGCGCGAACGAAACAACCCAAAATTCTATTGCAATGCAACAACCGGAGTATTTCGGTACGGCGTAATTTCGCCCGGCGGTATCGGCGCCTACCCTCGGTTCAGCTCAGTTCGTTGTGATAGTGGTGCGTATCGGTGCGGTAGAGACCCTTGCGTAACTCCATCGGAACTTCGTTGTAGGTATAGGCAATGCGCTCGACACTGAGCAGCGGCGTGCCCGGCGCCACCTGCAGCAGCCGGGCCTGTTCTTCGTCGGGCTGCACGGCGCGCAGCTTTTCGTCGGCCCGCACCATTCTTACGCCGAAATCGATTTCGAACATGGCATAGGTGGGCCCCTGGTAGCTGGACATTTGCTCGGCGGTGAGCCCTTTGAAGGCCTGTCCTGGTAGCCAGATTTCTTCCAGAATGGTGGGCACGTCGCCGAACGAAAGGATACGCCTCGCGTGCACGACGGCATCTCCGCCCCGCAGCGCCAGCGCCCGCGCGATCTCCGCGCTGGCGCGGATGCGGCGGCAATCGATGATGTGGCGCTGCGCGGGCCCCTCGACGCTGGCATCTCCCGAGTCGGGCATGAGCTTGAGAAAACGGTACTGCACGTGCCGCTCGGCATGCGTTGCGACGAATGTGCCTTTGCCTTGGCGGCGGACGACGAGGTTTTCCGCGGCCAGCTCGTCGATAGCCTTGCGCACGGTGCCCTGGCTGACGCGAAAGCGCGCGGCCAGTTCCATCTCGCTGGGGATCGATTCGCCCGGTTTCCACTCGCCATGCTGCAGGCTGTGCAGGATGAGCCCTTTGATCTGCTGATAGAGCGGGCTGAACGCCGGCGTGGGCGCGCCGACGTTCCCTGCAGGAGCGGCAGGGTTGTCGGAGGTAGCAACCGGGGGCGTGGACATGGCGGCGTATCGAGGGGCGGCTGAGCGCGGGGCAATGGAGAGGTTTCGCGCTTTGGCGAGGCAGGATGATATCTTATATAAGACATAAGACAAATTGACCGGCCCCGGATTTCAGCAGTACACTCGGGAGCTGTTCTGCAGGGCACGGGCTGCTTGGTTTGACTGGCGCTGGTGCATCGACTGCACCGACACCCGTTTTTCCACTTTCTGGAGTTTTTCATGAGCAAGAAGCCCGTCCGCGTTGCTGTCACCGGCGCCGCTGGTCAAATCGGTTACGCCCTGCTGTTCCGTATTGCCTCCGGCGAAATGCTGGGCAAGGACCAGCCCGTCATCCTTCAATTGCTCGAAGTGCCCGTCGAAGGCCCGCAAAAGGCGCTCAAGGGCGTGATGATGGAACTCGACGACTGCGCCTTCCCGCTGCTGGTGGGCATGGAAGCCCACAGCGACCCGATGACGGCTTTCAAGGACGCGGACTATGCCCTGCTGGTCGGCTCCCGCCCCCGCGGCCCCGGCATGGAACGTGCCGAGCTGCTGGCCGTCAACGGCGCCATCTTCACCGCCCAGGGCAAGGCACTGAACGCCGTGGCCAGCCGCAACGTGAAGGTGCTGGTCGTCGGCAACCCCGCCAACACCAACGCCTACATCGCCATGAAGAGCGCGCCTGACCTGCCGCGCAAGAACTTCACCGCCATGCTGCGTCTGGACCACAACCGCGCTGCCAGCCAGATCGCCGCCAAGACCGGCAAGGCCGTGGCAGACATCGAAAAGCTGGCCGTGTGGGGCAATCACTCGCCCACGATGTACGCCGACTACCGCTTCGCCACCATCAACGGCGAGAGCGTCGCCAAGATGATCAACGACCAGGAGTGGAACGCCAACACGTTCCTGCCCACGGTGGGCAAGCGCGGCGCGGCCATCATCGAAGCGCGTGGTTCTTCTTCCGCCGCTTCGGCCGCCAACGCTGCCATCGATCACATGCGCGACTGGGCCCTGGGCACCAACGGCAAGTGGGTCACCATGGGTGTTCCTTCGGACGGCCAGTACGGCATTCCGAAGGACGTGATGTTCGGCTTCCCCGTCACCTGCGAAAACGGCGAATACAAGGTCGTCGAAGGCCTGGAAATCGACGCATTCAGCCAGGAACGCATCGACAAGACGCTGGGCGAGCTGCAAGGCGAGCAAGACGGCGTGAAGCACCTGCTGTAATTTTTCGTCTCTCGTTTTCGTTCTTATGCTCGACTGGAATCCCGCGCTTTACCGCCGCTACGAGGACGAGCGCACGCGCCCGGCCCAGGAGCTGCTTGCGCGGGTGCCCCATCTTGCGCCGGTCCACGTGGTGGACCTGGGCTGCGGGCCGGGCAATTCCACCGAGCTGCTGGTCCGGCGCTTCCCTGAAGCGCGGGTGACCGGCATCGACAATTCCGAAGCCATGCTGGCCAGTGCGCGCGAGCGCCTGCCCGGCGTGTCCTTCGTGCTGGGCGACATCGCCCAGTGGACGCCTGAGATGGCGCCCGACCTGATTTACGCCAATGCCTCCCTGCAGTGGGTGGCAGGGCACGAAACCCTCATCCCGCGTTTGTTCGACAGCCTTGCCCCGGGTGGCGTGCTGGCGATACAGATGCCGGACAACCGCCAGGAACCCACGCATCGGCTGATGCGCGAGATGGCCGCAGAGGCGCCATGGCGCGAGCCCATCGGGGATGCCGATGCGCTGCGCACCGAGCTTTTCGGCATCGGCGGCTATTACGACCTGCTGGCGCCGCGTGCCGAGCGCCTGGACGTGTGGCACACCGTGTACCAGCACGTGATGGAGTCGCCCGCGGCCATCGTCGAATGGGTGCGCGCCACCGGCCTCAAGCCTTTCATCGACCCGCTGTCCGAGCCGTTGCGCGAGAGCTTTCTGACCGAGTACGAGCGTCGCGTCGATGCAGCGTATGCCGTGCGCAGCGATGGCCGCCGGTTGCTGGCGTTCCCGCGCATGTTCATCGTGGCGCAGCGCCCCTCATGACCGTGGCCTCCGCCCATCCCGCCTCGGTGCTCATGGGCGCCCAGGCCAGCGCCGTGCGCCTGCCGGTCTGCGACCACTACAGCGGCGTGGCAGCGCGCATGCGCAAGAGCCTGGAGCTTCAGGCCGCCATGGCGGACGAGTTCGGCCACTGCGTGTTCGATGTGACGCTCGACTGCGAAGACGGCGCGCCTGTCGGGCAGGAGCGCGAGCATGCCAGCCTGGTGGCCCACCTGGCCTGCACCGCGCAGCCCGGCGCCCGGGTCGCCGCCCGCGTGCATGCCGTGGACCACCCGGCCTTTGCCGAAGACATGGCCACCATCGCCGGCGAAGCTGCCGCCCACCTTTGCCACATCATGGTGCCGAAGGTCGAGTCGGTGGACGACGTGCTCCACGCCGAAAAGGCGCTGCTGGCCGCGTCGGCAGGGCAGGTGCCTTTGCACGTGCTGATCGAATCGCCCCAGGCAGTGCACCACGCCTTCGAGATTGCCGCCCATCCGCGCGTGCAGTCGATCAGTTTCGGCCTGATGGATTTCGTGTCCGCGCATGGCGGTGCGATCCCGGCCCATGCCATGGGCTCGCAGGGCCAGTTCGAGCATCCGCTGGTGGTGCGAGCCAAGCTCGAGATCGCCGCAGCCTGCCATGCGCACGGCAAGGTGCCCTCGCATTGCGTGGTGACCGAATTCAACGATGCCGATGCCCTGCGCGCGGCGGCTGGGCGCGCTGCGCGCCAGTTCGGCTACACGCGCATGTGGAGCATCCACCCGGCGCAAATCCGTCCCATCCTGGAGGCCTTCGCGCCGGCGCAGGAAGAGATCATCCAGGCCGCCCAGCTTCTTTCCATCGCCGCGCACGCCGACTGGGCTCCCGTCAGCGTCGAGGGCGTACTGCACGACCGCGCCAGCTACCGCTATTTCTGGCAGGTGCTGGAGCGTGCGCACCAGACCGGCCGCGTGCTGCCCACCGAGGCACAGGCGTGGTTTACATTGCCGGCCGCAGGCTCCGCCTGAGCCGTCTCGATAACAACGTTCCCCCCCACCCCACATCTCCTTTTCGTCGGAGTTCCCATGAAAACCTTCATCGCTTCTGCATTGATGCTGCTGGCCCCTGCACTCGTGATGGCGCAAGACGCCGCACCCGCCAAACCCGCACCGGCCAAGACCCCCGCGAAGGCTGCACCTGCCAAGGCCGCCCCCGCCAAGGCTGCGGCCAAGGAAAAGTCCGCTGATGCCAAGCCGGCCGCCAAGCCTGCGGCCAAGAGCGCAGCGAAGCCTGCCGCGACGTCCAAGAAGGCCACCAGCAGCCGCACGCAACTCAAGAGCGCCACCAACCAGGTGGCCACGGGCATCATCGCCGCCGAAGCCGCCTTGACGCCGCAAGAGCTGGCCATCGCCGAGCGCGTGCACACCGGCCACATTCCTTGCGAACTCGGCGCTTCGGTGCACATCGAGGCGGACGCCAAGTCGCCCGGCCACTTCCGCATCGACGGCAAGGGCTTCAACTACTACATGTCGCCGATCGCGACGAGCACAGGTGCGGTGCGCCTGGAAGACCAGAAGGCCGGCGCCGTCTGGATCCAGATCGCCAACAAGTCCATGCTGATGAACCAGAAGCTCGGCCAGCGCCTGGCCGACGAGTGCATGAGCCCGCAGCAGGTTGCCGTGACCGAGTCGATCAAGAAGAACCCGCAGCCAAGCCTGCTGGAGGCGCTGCCCGCATCCGCGACCGCCCCTGCAACGGCCTCTGCTCCAGCCGCGCCAGCGCCGGCCCAGTGATCGCAGCGGCCCCGGTGCGCGCCGCGCCTGGGGCCTGCACGGCGGGCACCGCCGACCCTACCCACTAGAAACCCACCGGAGAAAAACATGTTGAAAGCCTACCGCGACCATGTGGCCGAACGCGCCGCACTGGGCATTCCACCCTTGCCGCTGACGGCCAAGCAAACCGCCTCGCTGATCGAGCTGCTGAAGGCGCCGCCGGCCGGCGAAGAGGCCACGCTGGTGGAACTGATCACGTACCGCGTGCCCGCTGGTGTGGACGATGCCGCCAAGGTCAAGGCAAGCTACCTGGCCGCCGTGGCGCACGGCACCGAAAAGTGCACCCTGATCGGCCGCGAGAAGGCGACCGAACTGCTGGGCACCATGCTGGGCGGCTACAACCTCACGCCGCTGATCGACCTGCTGGACGATGCCGCCGTGGCGTCCGTCGCGGCCGAAGGCCTCAAGAAGACGCTGCTGATGTTCGATCAGTTCCATGACGTCAAGGAAAAGGCCGACAAGGGCAACGAATTCGCCAAGGCCGTGCTGCAAAGCTGGGCCGATGCCGAATGGTTCACGAGCCGTCCCGAAGTGCCGCAGAGCATCAAGCTCACGGTGCTCAAGGTCACCGGCGAAACCAACACCGACGACCTGTCGCCCGCACCCGATGCCTGGAGCCGTCCGGACATTCCGCTGCATGCGCTGGCCATGCTCAAGAACAAGCGCGACGGCATCACGCCCGAAGAAGACGGCAAGCGCGGCCCGGTGAAGTTCATCGAAGACCTGCGTGCCAAGGGCAACCTCGTGGCCTATGTGGGCGACGTGGTGGGCACGGGTTCCAGCCGCAAGTCGGCCACCAACAGCGTGCTGTGGTTCACGGGTGAAGACATTCCCTACGTGCCGAACAAGCGCTTCGGCGGCGTGTGCCTGGGCTCCAAGATCGCTCCGATCTTCTACAACACCATGGAAGACGCGGGCGCGCTGCCGATCGAGCTGGACGTGAGCCAGATGAACATGGGCGACGAGATCGAACTGCTGCCCTACGCCGGCAAGGCGCTGAAGAACGGCCAGGTGATCGCCGAGTTCGAAGTGAAGAGCGAAGTGCTGTTCGACGAAGTGCGCGCCGGTGGCCGCATTCCGCTGATCGTGGGCCGCGGCCTCACGTCCAAGGCGCGCGAAGCCCTGGGCCTGGCACCGTCCACGCTGTTCCGCCTGCCGCAGAACCCCGCCGCCACCGGCAAGGGCTTCACGCTGGCCCAGAAGATGGTCGGCCGCGCCTGCGGCCTGCCGGAAGGCGAGGGCGTTGTGCCCGGCACGTACTGCGAACCGCGCATGACCTCGGTCGGCTCGCAGGACACCACCGGCCCGATGACGCGCGACGAACTGAAGGACCTGGCTTGCCTGGGCTTCAGCGCCGACCTGGTGATGCAGTCGTTCTGCCACACCGCCGCGTACCCCAAGCCCGTGGACGTGAAGATGCATCACGAGTTGCCCGACTTCATCAGCACGCGCGGCGGCATTTCGCTCAAGCCCGGCGACGGCATCATCCACAGCTGGCTCAACCGCATGCTGCTGCCCGACACCGTGGGCACCGGCGGCGATTCGCACACGCGCTTTCCGATCGGCATCAGCTTCCCCGCCGGCTCGGGCCTGGTGGCCTTCGCCGCTGCCACGGGCGTGATGCCGCTCGACATGCCGGAATCGGTGCTGGTGCGCTTCAAGGGCGCGCTGCAACCCGGCGTGACGCTGCGCGATCTGGTGCACGCCATTCCGCTGTACGCCATCAAGGCCGGCCTGCTGACGGTCGAGAAGAAGGGCAAGAAGAACATCTTCTCGGGCCGCATCCTCGAAATCGAAGGCCTGCCGGACATGAAGGTGGAGCAGGCGTTCGAGCTGTCCGACGCGTCGGCCGAGCGTTCCGCCGCCGGCTGCACGGTGCGCCTGAACAAGGAGCCGATCATCGAGTACATCAACTCGAACATCGTCTTGCTCAAGAACATGATCGCCCAGGGCTATGCCGATGCACGCACCATCACGCGCCGCATCAAGGCCATGGAAGCCTGGCTGGCCAACCCCCAGCTGCTGCAGCCCGACGAAGACGCCGAGTACGCCGCCGTGATCGAGATCGACCTGGCCGAGATCACCGAGCCCATCGTCTGCTGCCCCAACGATCCCGATGACGCCAAGACGCTGTCGGACGTGGCCGGCGCCGCAATCGACGAGGTGTTCATCGGCTCGTGCATGACCAACATCGGCCACTTCCGCGCAGCCTCCAAGCTGCTGGAAGGCAAGAAGGACATTCCGGTCAAGCTGTGGATGGCTCCGCCCACCAAGATGGATGCGCACCAGCTCACCGAAGAAGGCCACTATGGCGTCTTCGGCGCGGCCGGCGCCCGCATGGAAATGCCCGGCTGCTCGCTGTGCATGGGCAACCAGGCACAGGTGAAGGAAGGCGCGACGGTGATGTCCACCAGCACCCGCAACTTCCCCAACCGCCTGGGCAAGAACACGAACGTGTACCTGGGCTCGGCCGAGCTGTCGGCCATCTGCTCCAAGCTGGGCCGCATTCCTTCCAAGGAAGAGTACCTGGCCGACATGGGCGTGCTCAGCCAGAACGGCGACAAGATCTACAAGTACATGAACTTCGACCAGATCGAGGAGTACAAGGAAGTCGCGGACGGCGTCGCCGCCTGACCGGCCCTTGGCTGGCAACGAAAGCCCGCTTCGGCGGGCTTTTTCGTTTGCTATTAAATTTATAGCGCACTGCCGGCGTCTTCATTGCGCTGGAGGCCGATTTGGCATCAAGCGCTCAGGGGCGACGCGGTGTATGCGTCCGCTGCCCGCGCCGTGCCCGCGTGGTGCCCACGCTGCCCGTGACGGTCACCCAGCGCTAAGCTTGGCTGCAGACGCCGCCTTGGTAAACACGCCCTCTTCGACACTGCCGACAGGAAAGGAAGCCTCCCGCCATGCCATCCCATCGCCTGACGCTTTTCGCGGATTACCACCAGTTCTATCTCCAGGACGAATCCGCGCCGGGAGACCTGGCCAGCGCGTGGGACGAGGCCGCCACGCACCGCATGCTGGCGGTGTCTGCAGGCGTCGTCGGGTTCGGTACGGTGCGAAACATGCAGGTGCCGGTCACGCTGGAGTTTCTGGCGGCCGAGCCGCAGACCGACCTGGCCCGGTTCGACCATGTGGTCGATGGGTCGGTGGTCATCGCTACGGGTCCGCTCGTGGTGGCGGGGTGCACGGACTACCTGCCCGACGCCGCCCGGTTCGATCTGCCGCCAGGGACGTACCGGGTCAGGCTGTCGAGCGCGGGACTGGATTCGCTGTCCCCCGATGGGCTGGAAGGCGAAGACCGCTACCTCGTGCAGATGTGGCCCGGGGCGCCGTTGGAACCGACCGTGCTCAAGCAGCATTCCCTCTGACCCGGGTGGAAACCGGCAAGGGGAACGGCCGCCGTTTGGCGGCCCGGCCCGATCTCGCCTGGCCTCATCAGAGTGTCTCGGCGCGCTCGTGGGGCGATTCAGCCAGCGTTTGCCGGCCCGGACTCAACGCGGCGGCCGACAGCCCCCGTTCGATGAAATGGCTCGGCAGGTCACCGGTGAGAGCCAATGCAGCCAGGGCTTGCCCCACCGCCGGAGCGATCTGAATGCCGTAGCCGCCCAGCGCGGCCGCCCAGAAGAAGCCGGGCGCTTCCTTGGTGGCGCCCAGCACGGGCGAGCCATCGGCGACGAAGCTGCGAAGGCCGGCCCAGCGGTGGGCCACGCGCCGCACCGAGAGCGTGGTGGCCTGTTGCAGCCGATCGACCGCCACCGCCACATCCCATTCCTCGGGCTGCACGTCGCAAGGCGGCATGGGGGTTTCATCGCTGGGGCAGACCAGCAGGCGGCCGGCCTCTGGCTTGAAATAGAACGTGTCCGCCAGGTCGGTGACCATCGGCCAGGACGCCAGCGGGGCCTGGCCGGGCATGCCCTCGGACAGGTCCACGATCACGGCGGTGCGCCGCTTGGGGACGAGGTCGATGGTCGCCACGCCAGCCTGGCGCGCAACCTCGTCGGCCCAGGCACCTGCAGCGTTCACGAGGCAGGGCGTGACGAAGCGGCCCGCTGCCGTGTGGACGGCCCAGCGGCCCGGCGCGTCACCCACGATGCGATCCACGCGCGTGGCGGTCTGTACCTGGCCGCCTGCAGCGCGGATGCCGCGCAGATAGCCCTGGTGCAGCGCATCGACGTCGATGTCCATGACCGAAGGCCGCCACACGGCGCAGCGATACGGCCGCGGGTCGATGACCGGGCAGCGGGCCAGCGCGGCCTCTAGCCCGATCACCCGGGCGGGTTCGCGGGCGTAGCAGCCGTCGGCCACGGCGCTGTCGATGCGGCCGGCGTCCATGTCTTGCTGCGTCGCGAGCGCCACCACGCCGCGCGGCGCCACGAGCGTCACCGGGGCGAAGCCGGAAGGGGGGCGCTTCGAAAAACGGGCGGCTGAGCGCCGTGAGCGCGCGCACCGTCCGGTTGCCGAAGTATTCGGAGAACAGCGCGGCCGACCGGCCGGTGGCGTGGTAGCCGCAGTGCGCCTCGCGCTCCAGCAGCAGCACCCGCCGGTGTTGCGCCAGCGCCCAGGCGCAGCTGGCCCCGGCCATGCCCCCGCCCAGCACGATGGCGTCCCAGTGCGACCCGCCACTCGTGTTCGCAGAGCCGCCGCCGCTCATGCGGTGGCAGGGGTCCGCGCTGCCGAGGGCGGCACCACCAGCCCCGCGGTGATGAGCCGCGAGACGATGCAGTCGGCCGCCTGTTCGGGCGACATGTGCGCCGTCTGGATGTGGATGTCCGGCTGCTCGGGCGGCTCGTAGGGCGAGTCGATTCCGGTGAAGTTTTTGAGCGCTCCGCTGCGGGCCTTGCGGTACAGGCCCTTCGGGTCGCGCTGTTCGGCAAGCTCCAGCGGTGCGTCGATGAACACCTCCAGAAATTCGCCAGCCTCCAGCAGCGCGCGCGCTGCACGCCGTTCGGCGCGGAACCGCGAGATGAACGCCACCAGCACGATCAGGCCCGCATCCACCATCAGCCGGGCGACTTCGCCGACGCGGCGGATGTTCTCCACTCGGTCGGCGTCGGTGAACCCCAGGTCCTTGTTGAGGCCGTGCCGCACGTTGTCGCCATCCAGCAGAAAGCTGTGGCAGCCGCGCCGGTGCAACTGCTGCTCGACCACGTTGGCGATGGTCGATTTGCCGGCTCCCGAAAGCCCGGTGAGCCACAACACGCAGCCTTTCTGGTGCTTGATGGCCGCCCGCTGCGCCTTGCTGACCTGGGTGTGGTGCCACACGAGGTTGTCGGCGTCGCGCAGGGCGCGCACCAGCATGCCGGCTCCGGAGGTTTCGTTGTCGATCCGGTCGATCAGCAGGAACCCGCCAGCGTCGCGGTTGACGTCGTAGGCATCGAAGGCAATGGGTTGGTCCAGCGTCAACTCGACCAGGCCCACCGCGTTCATGTCGAGCTGGTCCGCGGGCAGCCGGTCGAAGGTTTCGATGTCCACGCGGTGGACGATGCGCGTGACGGTGGCGCCCACGGTGCGGGGGCCGCACTTGAGCCAGTAGCCACGGCCGGGAAAGAGCGGTGTTTCGCTGAACCAGACCATGTCGGCTTCGATGCGGTCGGCCACCTCCGCCGGCGAGGCCGGGTCGGCGATGAGATCGCCGCGCGAGACGTCGATTTCGGCATCCAGCACCAGGGTGACCGACTGGCCTGCCGTGGCGGCCGGCAGGTCCCCGTCGTACGTGACGATGCGCTTCACGCGTGCCAACTGGGCGCTGGGCTGCACCACCACCCCATCGCCCACGTGCACGCTGCCCGAAGCGACCGTGCCGGCCAGGCCGCGGAAATCTTCGCTCGGCCGGTTCACCCACTGCACCGGAAACCGCAGCGGCTGCCGCGCGGCGACGGCTTCATCGACCTCCGTGTCCTCCAGCCACTGCCCGAGCGTGGGGCCCTGGTACCACGGCGTCTGGGGGCTGCGCTCGACCAGGTTGTCGCCGCGCAGGGCCGACATCGGAATGCACACCGGCGCGGGCAGGCCCATCTGCTGCGCCAGCGCGCTGAACTCCGCTTCGATTTCGGCGAAGCGGTCTTCGCGGTAGTCCACCAAATCCATCTTGTTGACCACCAGCGCCAGGGCCCGGATGCCCAGCAGCGCGGCGATGTAGGCATGCCGCCGGGTCTGCGTGAGCACGCCCTTGCGCGCATCGACCAGGACCATGGCTGCGCCGGCGTTGGAGGCCGCAGTGGCCATGTTGCGCGTGTACTGCAGGTGGCCCGGCGTGTCGGCCAGGATGAACTTGCGCGTGGGCGAGGAGAAGTAGCGGTAGGCCACATCGATGGTGATGCCCTGTTCCCGCTCGGCCACCAGGCCATCGACCAGCAGCGCGAAGTCGAGCGCGCCGCCCTGGGTGCCCGATTTGCGCGAGTCGACGGCCAGTGCCTGCAACTGGTCTTCGTAGAGGCTCTTGGATTCGTACAGCAGGCGGCCGATCAGCGTGCTCTTGCCGTCGTCCACGCTGCCGCAGGTGATCACGCGCAGCAGGCTGCGCTGTGGTGCCGGAGAAGGTTGGGTGCCGCTCATCAGAAATACCCCGCCTGTTTCTTCAGTTCCATGGAGCCTTTTCCATCGTGGTCGATGGCCCGGCCCTGCCGCTCGGAGGTGTGCGCCGCCAGGGTTTCGGCAATGATCGCGTCCAGCGAATCGGCATCGCTTTCGATGGCGCCGGTGAGCGGGTAGCAGCCCAGGGTGCGAAAGCGCACCCGCCGCATCTGGGGGCGCTCGCCCGGGGCGAGGGGCAGGCGCTCGTCGTCCACCATGAGCAGCATGCCGTTGCGCTCCACCACCGGCCTTTCCTTGGCGAAATAGAGCGGCACGATGGGAATCTGCTCGCGCGCGATGTACTGCCAGATGTCGGCTTCGGTCCAGTTGGACAGGGGAAATACCCGAATGCTCTCGCCCTGGTGCTTGCGGGTGTTGTAGACCCGCCAGAGCTCGGGCCGCTGCCGCCGCGCATCCCAGCGGTGGTGCACCGACCGCAGCGAGAACACCCGTTCCTTGGCCCGCGATTTTTCTTCGTCGCGGCGCGCTCCGCCGAAAGCGGCATCGAACCGGTGGTGGTCCAGCGCCTGCTTGAGCGCCTGCGTTTTCATCAAGTCGGTGTGCACCGCCGAGCCATGTACGAAGGGATCGATGCCCATCGCGATGCCGTCGGGGTTGCTGTGCACAAGAAGCTCCATGCCGGTGTCCCGCGCCCGCTGGTCACGGAAGGTGATCATTTCGCGAAACTTCCAGAGCGTGTCCACGTGCAGCAGCGGAAACGGCGGCCGTGCGGGGTAGAACGCCTTCATCGCCAGGTGGAGCATCACCGAGCTGTCCTTGCCGATGGAATACAGCATGACGGGGTTGTCCGCCTCTGCCACCGTCTCGCGCAGAATGTGGATGCTCTCGGCTTCCAGCCGCTGCAGATGATCGAGAAACATATCGTCGGCTCCTTGAAAAGAAAGGAAGGGTCAGAAATTCCAGGGCGATCGGAGCGGGTGCCTCATTGCGGCAGCGACGGGCGGGGAGCGCGCTGCGGCATCCACAGCAGCATCACGCCGACGGTGCTCGCCAGCGTGGCCGCCAGCATCACGCCGTAGATCTCGGCATAGCCGAAGCGGGCCGCCACGAATCCGGCCACCACGCCGCCGGCGGCGATGCCCAGGTCCCAGAACGAGGTGAACATGCCGAGCGCCGCGCCGCGCCGTGGTGGGCCGGCTCGGTCTTCTTGATGGCGATCAGCGCCAGCGAGGGGTAGAACAGCGAGAGGCCCAGCCCCATGGCCAGCCCGCCCAGCACCGCCACGGCCAGGTTGGGCGCGATGGCCAGCAGCGCCAGCCCGACGGCCTCGCCCAGTGCCGCCCAAAGCGCGACGCGGTAAGGCCCGAACTGGTCTGGCCAATGCCCGAGAAAAAGCCGCGATCCCACATACGCGAAGCCGAATACGTTGAACGCCAGAATGCCGTTGTCGATGCCCTTGGCCGCCATGTACAGCGAGACGAACGAGGCCAGCGCGGCGTACCCCATGGACCCCAGCGCCAGGGTGACGCCGGGAAGGCACGCCGAGCGGGGGAACAGCGCGCTTTTCGTCGCCGCAGGCACTTTCGCCGGCGCAGGCTTGGCCACCACGAAGGCGAAGCCGGCCAGGGGTGCCGCCACGCACAGCATCCACACGGCGGAGAACCCGGCGGCCTGCATCAGTGCCGCGCCGGCCAGTGCCCCCAGCGTGACGCCCGACCACATGCTCACGCCATAGAGACCGATGATCTTTCCGCGCCGGGCCGCGGGCGCCAGCCCCACCAGCCAGGTGGCCCCGGCGGTGAAGGCGCAGCCTTCGCCCATGCCATGCAGCACCCGCACGGCGGTCAGCACATCCACCCGGTGTGCCACGGCGTAACCGGCGCCGGCCAGCACGCAAAGGATGGCGCCGAGCAACATCAGCGTGCGATGGCCGACGCGGTCCGACAGGCGGCCGGCGACGGGGCGGGTGAGCACCACCGCGACCGCGATGGCGGCGATGACGGTGCCCACGTCCACATCGCTGCCGCCGAGCGCGTCCTTGACGTAGAAGGGCAGCACCGACAACGTGGCGCCGATGCCCAGGTGGCAAAAGAAAAGGCCGAGAAAGATCGGCATGAAAGGCCGGTAGAAAGCCAGGCCGTTCTGTGGGGCGTTCATGGGAGCGGTCCTTGTCGGTGGGCGCGCGCGGCGGGCGCCGCGCGCTGTGCTGCGGGGCTCAGTCGGCCTTCACGACGTGGAAGAAGTGCGTGGGCAGATGCACCGCCAGCCCTTCGTAGATTTCCGCGCAGACCGCGGTGCCTTCCGTGGCGAAGGTACCGGCGGGCGGCGTGCCGACGCGGATGACCGACTTGCCCGTGTGCAGGATGCGCGCCGCCACCGCGAAGTCGCCGACCAGCGCACAGCCTGGGGCCACCATGCGGGTGCGCACGATCTTCGTGCCGTTTTGCTGCAGGTCGCCCAGGATGCCCTTGCCCAGAAGGCCGTGGTAGTAATCCACCGGGTTCACGATCATGGCGTGCGCAGTGGCGCCGTTTTGCTCGATCGCGTTGCAGGCGGCCATGATGCCGTCGAAGTAGCTGGTTTCGTACGGCAGCCGCGTCACGCCGGGATGGTTGAGCAGGCCGTGCGGGCCGAAGGTGAGCGCCTGGTTTTCCGCCGTGGCCAGGCGAACCAGCAGCCGGTAGTCGATGAACTCGGCGATGCCGCGCTCGTCACCCGCCAGGTCGGGCGGCAACTGCACCCAGGCCGAGATCGGGCGGACGATGCCTTCGCCCATGCCGAAGCGGAAGGTGGCCTCCTGGCGCAAGTCTCCTTCGTGGATACCGCCGGCTTCCACCTTGGGCGGCCGGCTCTCGGACCAAAAGCGGTTGTGCGTCTCGCTCACCAGGCGCTTCCTGAAGAGCTGGCTCACCATCAGGCGCGGGCGGTCCTGCGTGGGCTTGAAGGCTTCGGTGATGGTGAAGTCGAAGTGCACTTCGGTCTTGTCTCCTTTTTCCAGGTAGGCCTGGGCGAACTGCTCGCCGGAGGACAGGGCCTCCACGGGACGGAGGGGAGCGATGGCGTTGGCTTGGGTCGAAGACATGGTGGCTGCTTTCTCGGTTGGGAAGGGTGGGAACGAGGTGAACGGAGGAAAGGCGAAAAGGTGGTGCGTGTTCAGGGGCAAACGGGTTGGCAAGCGCCGAGGGCCCTCAGATCGCGTGCTGCACGAGCTGCCGGTAGAACGGGTAGTGGTGGTCGAAGTACCCCTTCAACACCGCGTTGTTGGCCACGGTGTCGGGGTAGGTCTTGTGGGTGGCCGCGAAGCCCGAACTGCGCATCGCATCCAGATGCCACTGCCGGGTGCGGCCCCATTCGGGCCGATCGCCGGGCTGCCATTGAAGGGCCGACGCGATGAAGGGCAGGCCGACTTCTTCGCAGTAGCGCTGCACCACGGCCTGGGGTGCTTCGACCAGGCGGTCGGCATCGACCAGCACCGGTGCCGACCCCTTCAGCCGGGTAGCGAGCTCGAAGATCTCGAACAGGTGCTCATAGCCGACTTCATGCAGGGCGATGGTCGGCTTCATGTGGTACATCGAACTGATCGTCGGCGCGGGGTCCCGCACGATGAAGGTGTGTTCGATGTCCGCCACCTCTTCGGGGTGCTCGAAGAGGTAGCCGTAGCGGTGCTCCACCGTGTCCTTGAAGAACACGGGCCGGTGCTCCGCCAGCACGCGCAGATGGTCGAAGAAGGCACGCTCGGACCGCACCACTGTCTGGCCGCCCGAGCCGTCGGGCAGGGGCACCTCGCCGGTGTCGAGCAGCGTCACCAGGGGCTCATGGATCACGGTGACATCGTTGCGCTCGATCATCATGCGCAGGAAGGCCGTGGACAGCGCGCGCTGGTGCGCCCAGAGGGCAATGATCTGTTTCATGGAAGGCTCCGGAAAAGGGAAGGTGTGCGTCAGGCGCCCGGCCGGATGCCTTTATTGGGACCACGCGGTGGGCGAGCGGTCCCAGCGATGCGCGCGCAGCGTCTGCAGCAGCGGCGCCTCCAGCCTGTGCCCGTCGCTCACGCTCAGGTTGGCCTCGACATTGCGCAGTTGGCGCATGCCGGGAATCACCGTCGACACGGCCGGGTGGTGCAGGATGAAACGCAGCGCCATCTCGGGCAGTGCCATGCCGTCGGGCGCCACCGTGCGCAGCCGCTCGGCACGTTCCACGGTGGGAAGCAGGTTCTCCGGACCGAAGTAGGTCGATCGCCAGTCCTCGGCGGGAAACACCGTGTCGGGTGAAAGCGTGCCCGTCAGCCCGCCTTCATCGAAGGGCACCCGCGCGATGAGGCCGATGTCCTTCTCCGCAGCCACCTGGAACAGGCGGTCTTCTGGTGCCTGGTCGAAGATGTTGTAGATCACCTGGATCACGTCGATGAGCCCGGTATCGATGGCCCGCAGGCAGTTGTCCGGCTCCCACCGGTTCACGCTGATGCCGATGCCTTCGATGAGTCCCTCGGCGCGCAGGTCCCCGAGGGCGCGCTGCCATTCCTCTTCGTCCGCCCAGCGGTCCTCCCAGACGTGCAGCTGCATCAGGTCGATGCGGTCCGTGCCCAGGTTTTCCAGCCTCTTCATCGTGAATTCGCGGATGTGATCGGCGGGGAAAACGTCCTGCAGGCGATCACCGGGGCGGGGCGGCCATTCGCGGTTCTTCGGCGGGATCTTCGTGGCCACGTACAGCCGGTCGCCCGTGTGCGCACGGAGCAGGCTGCCCAGCATCTGCTCGCTGATGCCGCGCCCGTACACCCAGGCGGTGTCGAAGAAGTTGCAGCCCAGCTCCACCGCGCGCTCCAGGCAGCGTGGCGCCGTCTCGTAGTTGGCGCCCGTGAAGTTGCCCGGGCCTCCGGCGATTCCCCACATCCCGTAGCCGACTTCGCTCACCTGCCAGCCAAGCCGGCCCATCCGTCGATAGTCCGTCCTGAACAATTCCGTTCTCAGCAGCAGAGAGGTCGGCGGTCAGCGGGTGCAGCGACCAGGGCTGCGATGACCGGCTGCATCGACAGCCCGAATCGGGCGCAATAAAACCGCAGCGCGGCCAGGATCAGGCGCAGGTTGTGCCCGGCCCCGCACATCACCGCATGCAGCGCATCGCCCAGCGCACCCTTGAGCGGATTGCGGCCAAGCCTGCCGTCCATCTTCATGTGCCCGATAGCCGGTTCGATGGCGCTGCGCCTTTTGATCATGGCCTTGAGCATTCGGGTGATGCCACGCTTTTGGC
>NZ_FMZC01000025.1 GCF_900102625.1 Paracidovorax valerianellae | reverse complement strand
GTCGGCCCAGCCAGCGACCCGGCCTCGCAGATCGGCCCGATGATCAACAACCGCGCGGTGGAGAAGATCGACCGCCACGTGCAGGACGCCATCGCCAAGGGCGCGAAAGTGCTCACGGGCGGCAAGCGCCTGACCGAGCTGGGCGCGACCTACTACGCCCCCACCGTGCTGGAGAACGCCGACGCCACCATGGCCTGCGCGTGCGAAGAGACCTTCGGCCCGGTGGCGCCGCTCACGCGCTTCGAGAGGGAAGAGGAAGTGATCGCCGCCGCCAACGACACACCGTTCGGCCTGGCCGCGTACTTCTACAGCCAGGACGTGCGTCGCATCTGGCGGGTGGCGGAGGCTTTGGAGACGGGCATCGTGGGCATCAACGAAGGGGCGCTGGCAGCGGAGGCTGCGCCGTTCGGGGGTGTGAAGGAGTCGGGCTACGGGCGCGAGGGGTCGACGCACGGGCTGGAGGATTACCTGCACACGAAGTACGTGTGCCAGGGCGGGCTGGACTGAGCCCCAAGAACACACCCATCACAGGACCGCCCATGGACATGGATTGACCGATTTCCCCCCGGCACGGCGCGACATGGGCGCCGCGCCGGTTCGCTGACCTGACCGACATCAAAAATCACACACAAGGAGACAAACCCATGGTCCACATCGCTTCCCCGGCGCGCCTGCGCGCGCCTGCCCCCCTCCACCGCCGCGGGCTGCTGCTTTCGGCCGCGCTCGCTGCCTGCGGGCTGGCCGCGCCGCTCGGTGCCGTCCACGCGGCGGATGCCTACCCGTCCAAACCCGTCACGCTGCTGGTGCCCTACCCGGCCGGCGGCGCCAACGACGCGGTGGCGCGCCTGATCGGGCAAAAGCTGGGCGACGCGCTCAAGCAGCCCATGGTGATCGACAACCGCCCCGGGGCCGGCACCACCATCGGCACCACAGTGGCGGCCAAGGCCCCGGCCGACGGGTACACGCTGGTACTGGGCTCGCTGGCCAGCCATGCGGTCAGCCCGCACCTGTACGCCAAGCCGGGCTACGACGCCGTGGCCGACTTCGCTCCAGTGGGGTTGATCGGCGTGGTGCCGATGGTGCTGGTAGTGGCGCAGGATTCGCCATACACCAACGTGCGCGCGCTGGTGGATGCGGCGCGCAAGCAGCCGGGCGCGCTGAACTACGGCTCGTCGGGCAACGGCTCGCCGCTGCACCTGGCGGCAGAACTCTTCAAGCAGGCCGCGCAGGTGCAGATCAACCACGTGCCCTACAAAGGCGGCAACACGCACACCATGGACCTGATGGGCGGGCGGCTGGACATGATTCTGGACACGCTCACCAGCGCCTCGCCGCTCATCAAGGGCGGCAAGGTACGCGCCCTGGCAGTCGCCGCGCCCGCGCGCCTGCCCGAGATGCCCGATGTACCCACCTTCGCCGAGGCAGGCTACCCAGGCTTCGAGGTCAACGCGTGGTATGCCCTGTACGCGCCGGCCAAGACCAGCAAGGACGTGCTGGCCACCCTGAACACCGCGCTGAACGCCGTGCTGCGCCAGCCCGAGGTGCTGGAGCGCATGGGCGCGCTGGGCGTGCGGCCGCAGCCCGGCACGCCGCAGGCCCTGGCCCGCTTCACGCAGGACGAGCTGGGCCGCTACGGCAAGGTGATCCAGGCCAACGGCATCCGCATCGACTGAGCGAGCGAGCGAGCGACCGGCACGGTGGCGCAGCGCTGCGCCACCTTTCCCCGGCCCCGCTTGCGCGATTGCAAGCTTGCACGCTGGCGCCATCCCTCGCTCCCATCCCTTTCCCATTTCCTGTCCCTGTCCCATTCCCTTGCACGCGCCATGAACGCTTCCACGATGTCCCCTGCCGCCCCCGAACCCTCCGCGCCGTTCGACGTGCTCGTCACCGCCGCGCATTGGCCCGAGGCCGCGCAGGACCTGGTGCGCCGCAGCGGCGGCCGGGTGCATTGCATGGCGCAGCCGATCACCGAGGACACGCTGGCCGAACAGCTGGCCGCCACGGGCGCGCAGGCCATCGTGCTGCGCGGCTCCCCACCCATCACCGACCGGGTGATGGCCGCTGCGCCGGCATTACGCATCGTGGCCAAGAACGGCGCGGGCGTGGACAGCGTGGACCGTGCCGCCGCGCAGCGCCGCGGCGTGGCGGTCGCCGTGGCGCTGGGCGCCAATGCCGATGCGGTGGCCGAGCACGCGCTGGCGTTGATGCTGGCGCTCACCCGCCAGTTGCCCGAACTGGACCGCCGCGTGCGCGCGGGCGGCTGGGCCGACAGCCAGTGGCAGGGCCGGGATTTTCGCGGCAGCGTGGTGGGCATCGTGGGCTACGGCAGCATCGGCCGCGCCACCGCGCGGCTGTGCACGGCGCTGGGCGCGCAGGTGCTGGTGCTGCGCCCACCGGGCCAGGCCGACGGATTCGCCACCGAGCCCGACCTGCACGCCTTGCTGGCGCGCGTGGACATCCTGAGCCTGCACTGCCCCTTGAGCGACCGCACCCGCGGCCTGATCGGCGAGCGCGAACTGGGCTGCATGCGGCCCGGCGGCCTGCTCGTCAATACCGCGCGCGGACCGGTGGTGCAGGAAGCGGCCCTGCTGTCCGCACTGCGCAGCGGCCACTTGGCGGGCGCGGGGCTGGACACCTTCGACACCGAGCCGCTGCCCGCGCACCATCCGCTGACTGCCCTGCCGCAGGTGCTGCTGACGCCGCACGTGGCGGGCGTGACGCGCGACGCCGCACTGCGCGTGGCCACCGCCACGGCACGCAACATCGTCGATCACCTGCAGGGGCGGCCGCTGCTGCCGGGCCATCTGCTCGCAGGCGACTGACGCCGCGCCACGGCAACGGCACCCGCCCGCCCGCCCGCAGCGTTATCTTTCGCCTTTCAGCCTTCTCTTCTCGCCCCTCCCTATCCCCTTCTTCGCACCACGCCATGCCCGCACACAACCCCTTCAAAACCGCACTCGCCGCCCGCCAGCCCCAGATCGGCCTCTGGCTCTCGATGGCCGACCCGTACCTGGCCGAAGCGGCCGCTACCACCGGCTATGACTGGCTGCTGATCGACGGCGAGCACGCGCCCAACGACGTGCGCAGCACGCTCACCACGCTGCAGGCGGTGGCGGCGCACCCCGCCCATCCGGTGGTACGCGTGGTGGAGGGCAACACAGCGCTCATCAAGCAGATGCTGGACATCGGCGCGCGCACGCTGCTGGTGCCCATGGTGGACACCGCCGAGCAGGCGCGCGCCATCGCCGCCGCCACGCAGTACCCGCCGCACGGCATTCGCGGCGTGGGCAGTGCCGTGGCCCGGGTGTCGCAATGGAGCGGCCGTGCGGACTACCTGGACATCGCCGACGACGAGGTCTGCCTGCTGGTGCAGGCCGAGACCGCAACCGCGCTGCAGAACCTGTCCGCCATCTGCGCGGTGGACGGCGTGCACGGCGTGTTCATCGGGCCGGCCGACCTGGCAGCGTCGATGGGGCACCGCGGCAACCCGGGCCACCCGGACGTGCAGGCCGCCATCGAAGCGGCCATGAAAACCATCATCGCCAGCGGCAAGGCCGCCGGCACGCTGACGTCGGACCCGGCACTGGCCAAGCGCTACCTAGAACTGGGCTGCACCTTCGTCGCCGTGGGCGTGGACGTGCTGGTGTTCGCCAACGCGGCGCGCAAGCTGCGGGGGCAGTTCGGCAGTGCAGCCGGCGCCTCGGCGGGTGCCGCGCCCGCCACCGCGCAAGGCAGTGCCAGCGCGGCGTATTGAAGAAGAGGAAAAAACAAAGCAAGGCCGAGGCAAGGCACCGGCACCGGCTGCATCGGCCAGAGCGCTTCGCGCGCCGTCCGTCAGCCCAGGCGCCGCAGCTTGGTGCCTTGCCGGGCCAGTGCCACGAAGGCCGCCGCGGCGGGCGAGAGCCGCCCCAGGTGCCGCACGGCCAGCCCCGTCACGCGGCGCTGGCGTGGCGACAGGCTGCGGTAGACCACGCCGTCCGGCGCGGGCGGCAGCGCCAGCCGCGCGGCCATGGACACGGCCTGTGCCCGGGCCACGAAGCCGAGCATGGACGACAGCTGCTCGAAGCGGTACAGCGTGTTGGGCTTGGCGCCCGCCTGGTCCAGGAACCGGTCGATCTGCGCGCCCGAGCCGGCCGAGGTGCGAATGAACGGCTCACCGTCGAAGTCGCCCGCGCGGATGGCGCTGCGCCCCGCCAGCCGGTGCGATGCGGGGATGAGCGCGACCAGTTCGTCCTCGGCCAGCGGAATCGTCTCGAAGCGGTCGTCCGGCAGCACGACGAAGCCGATCTCCACGCGCCGCTCCAGCAGCCAGCGGGCCACGGTGTCGTCGTCCTGCTCTTCGACCTGCACCTCGACCTCGGGCTGGCGGCGGCGGTATTCGGTGATGAGCCGGGGCAGCAGTTGCAGCGAAGAGGTCGGCCCGAACGAGGCGATCTTCAACGTGCCGCGCGCCACGCCGCGCTCCGCCGCAGCCTCCTGGCACAGGGCCTCTTTCTCTTGCAGGATCACGTTGGCGCGCAGCAGCAGCCGCGCGCCCGTTTCGGTCAGCGTGGAGACGGGCCCCTCGCGACGCACCAGCAGCACGTCAAGTTCGGTTTCCAGCGCGCGGATGGCGTGGCTCACTGCGCTTTGGGTGATGCCCAGCAGCCCCGCCGCGCGTGAGAAACTGCCGGCCTTGGCCAGCGCGGCCAGCACTTCGAGCTGGGTGAAGGTCATGAGCGATCGCTCATTGGTGTATGAATCGGCATGAAGCGATATTACGGCCCATGCATCGCTTTCCTCACCTGACCTACCACCTGCGCCTGGCCGGCATGGCCGCGCTCTGGGGCGCCTCGTGGCCGTGCGGCCGCGTGCTGGCGCAGGCCATGCCGCCGCTGGCGGCCGCGGCCATTCGCTTCATGCTGGCCGCGCTGGTGCTGCTGCCCTGGCTTTACTACAGCGGCGGCATGGCGCGCATCAAGGGATGGGACATGCGGCGCTGGGCCGGCATGGCGGTGGCCGGCGCGACCGGCGTGTTCGGGTATTCGATGTTCTTCATGCTCGGACTGCAGCACGTGCCGGCGGGCAAGGCGGCGCTGGTGGTCACGCTCAACCCGGTGCTCACGTTCCTGCTGGCGGCCTGGCTTTTCCGTGAAAAGCTCAACCGCACCATCGCCGCCGGCATGGTGCTGGCCGCCGCGGGCGCGGCCGTGGTGATGGCGCGCGGCTCGCCGCTGCAATTGCTGCAGGGCGCCCTGGGCATCGGCGAGTGGCTGCTGCTGGGGTGCGTGGTGAGTTGGGTCGCCTACACGCTCATCGGGCGCTGGGTGCTGACCGGCGTGGACGCGCTGACGACCACCGCCGTGACCGCCACCCTGGGCGCCGCCATGCTGGTGGCCGCCAGCCTCGCGGTGGAAGGCCCCGCTGCATTCGGCGCCGCGCTGCAGGCCCCGGCGCAGGCCTGGGGCGCGCTCCTGTTCCTGGCGTGGGGCGCCACGGCGCTGGCCTATGCGTGGTATTTCGACGGGGTGAAGGCGCTGGGGGCCGGGGCCGCCGCCTCATACATCACGCTGGTGCCGGTGTTCGGCGTGTTCTTCTCGGCGCTGTGGCTGGGCGAGGGCCTGACGGGCCCGATGGCGCTGGGCGGCGCGATGGCGGTGGGCGGCATGGCGATCATGAGTGCCGGGCGGCGTGGCGGGCCCTCGCCGGCGCCGGCATCGCAAGCGTTGCAGCAGCCGCCCCAACCGCCCCAACCGCAGCAGACGCGGCAGGGACGGGCGTGAGAGGCAGCGCGGGCGCGGGCCCTCAGCTGCCCGCGACCTTCATGCGGTTCACGAGGATCGAGCCCACGGTCTTGGCACCGTAGTTGTAGGCATCGGCGCCCACGGCTTCGATGCCCTTGAGCATGTCCTTCAGGTTGCCGGCGATGGTGATCTCGTGCACGGGGAAGGCGATCTCGCCGTTCTCGACCCAGAAGCCGCTGGCGCCGCGCGAGTAGTCGCCCGTCACGTAGTTCACGCCCTGCCCCATGAGTTCGATCACGAACAGGCCCGTGCCCAGCTTTTTCAGCATGGCATCGAGGTCGTCGCCCGGCCGGGTGCGGCGCGAGGTGAGCGTGAGGTTGTGCGAGCCGCCGGAGTTGCCGGTGGTCTTCATGCCCAGCTTGCGCGCCGAGTAGCTGGAGAGGAAGTAGCCCTCCACGCGGCCGGCATCGACCACCTTGCGGGCGGACACGCGCACGCCCTCTTCGTCGAACGGCGAGCTGCCCTTGCCGCGCAGCACGAACGGGTCTTCCAGCACGTCGATGTGCTTGGGCAAGACCTGCTTGCCCAGCGAGTCGAGCAAGAAGGTGCTCTTGCGGTACAGCGCGCCGCCGCTGATGGCCTGCACGAAGCCGCCCAGCAGGCCGGAGGCCAGGGGCGATTCGAACAGCACGGGGCATTGCGTGGTGGGGATCTTGCGGCTGCCCAGGCGGCTCAGGGCGCGCTCGGCGGCATAGCGGCCCACCGTGGCGGGTGCGGCCAGCTCGGCGGCGTCGCGCATGGAGCTGTACCAGGCGTCGCGCTGCATGTCGGCATTGCGGCCGGGCAAGGCGGCGATGGGCGCGACCGACAGGCTGTGGCGCGAACTGGCATAGCCGCCGCGAAAGCCGCGTGTGTGCGCGCTGAAGAAGTGGCTCTGCTGCGCCGACACGCCAGCGCCTTCGCTGTTGGTGATGCGGCGGCTGGTTTGCAGCGCCGCGGCCTCGCATTCCATGGCGATGCGCGCGGCTTCTTCGCTGGTGACGGCCCAGGGGTGGAACAGCTCCAGCTCGCGGTGCGAATCGGCCGGGGCGATGTCGGCTTCGTCCGGCAGGCCGGCCACCGGGTCTTCGGCGGTGAAGCGGGCGATGTCGTAGGCGGCCTGCACGGTCTGCTCGATGGCGGCGCCGGAAAAGTCCGACGTGCTCGCGTTGCCGCGCCGGTGGCCGACATAGACCGTCACGCCCAGCGACTTGTCGCGGTTGCGCTCCACGTTCTCCAGCTCGCCCTTGCGCACGCTGACCGACAGGCCGCAGCCCTCGGACGCCTCGGCGCCGGCATCGGTCGCGCCCAGCTTCTTGGCATGCGCCAGGGCTCGGTCCACGAGGTCTTCGAAAAACGGGCGGGTGTAGCTGAAACCGCTGTCGGGCGTCTTCGGGGCGGCGCCGGCGGCGCGTGGGCTGGGTGTATTCATATCGGCGGCTATGATACTTGCCGCCTTCGGCGCCTCCGTGCCGAAGCCTGTTTGGGCACACGAGTGCCCCTCCCATTGCCCCCCACCATGTCACGCAAACCCAAAAAAGGCTACTACGTGCGAGGCCAATTCGTTGCCGAAGGCAGCGAACTGGACATCGAACTGAAAGCCGAGCTCAAAGGCACGCACGAAGCGAGCAGGACCGACCTGAAGCGCGAAAGCGATGCACTGCAGAAACTGGGCGAAGACCTGCTCACCCTGCGCGCCGACCTGATGGAGCGCGTGCAGCTGCCCGAAAAGCTGCGCGACGCCCTGGCCGAGGCCCGGCGCATCACCAACTTCGAGGGCAAGCGCCGCCAGATGCAGTATGTCGGCAAGATCATGCGCCAGCTCGACCCCACGGTCGTGGCCGCCGCGCAGGCCGCGCTGGACGAGCAGCACAACGGCTCCGCCGCCGAAAAGCTCGCGCTGCATGCGGCCGAGCGCTGGCGCGACCGGCTCATCGCCGACGACGACGCCCTGCCCGACTGGCTGGAGCGCTTTCCGCGCACCGACACGCAGCAGATTCGCGCGCTGATCCGCCAGGCGCGCAAGGATGCGCAGCCCGAGGGCAAGGTCGCCAACGTGCAGGTCTCCGAAGGCCTGGCACCGCGCAAGGGCCGCGCCTACCGCGAACTGTTCCAGCTGGTGCGCGAGCAACTGGAAGAAGCCGCGATCCACGCCCGCCATGAAGAAACCGGCCGCGATGCCTGACGCCACCGCAGCGCCGCTTGCGGCCACCGGCCCGTGCGATCCGGTGCGCATCGGCATCGTCTCCATCAGCGACCGGGCCAGCACCGGCGTCTATGAAGACAAGGGCCTGCCCGCGCTGCAGGAATGGCTGACCCGCGCACTGCGCAACCCCATCACCTTCGAGCCCCGGCTGATTCCCGACGACCAGGCCACCATCAGCGCCACGCTGATCGAGCTGGCCGACACCGCCGGCTGCAGCCTGGTGCTGACCACGGGCGGCACCGGCCCCGCGCTGCGCGACGTGACGCCCGAGGCCACGCTGGCCGTGGCGCACAAGGAAATGCCGGGCTTCGGCGAGCAGATGCGCCAGATCGGCCTGCGCTTCGTGCCCACGGCGATCCTGTCGCGCCAGGTGGCGGTGGTGCGCGGCAGCACGCTGATCGTCAACCTGCCCGGCCAGCCCAAGGCCATCGCGGAAACGCTGGAAGGCCTGCGGGCCGAGGACGGCAGCCAGACCGTGCCCGGCATCTTCGCCGCGGTGCCGTACTGCATCGACCTGATCGGCGGGCCGTACCTGGAGACGCACGACGCGGTGTGCAAGGCGTTCCGGCCAAAAAGCGCGCAGAGGGTCAGGTCTTAAGACACGTCGCGTATCGTGATCGCGGGCGTCATCGAGAATCGGTGCCTGAGCCTTGCGATATCTTTTGCCGCTGATTCAAAAAATCATCAAAGGAAGCGCGAATGGTAATCACTGGCAGTGTGCCTCTTGCGCGATCCCGCTCTTTCTTATGATATTCAGCGATTTTCCCGGGCGCGACAGAGAAATCCCAATACTGCAAATCACCGGCTTGGGCATCCAGCACTCCAGTTCCCGAGGCTGCAATCAGTGCCGCATAGAGGGCTTGAACCTTTAATGAAATGGCCTGCAGGGCTGCCAAGTCGACATGACCCCCTGCGGCTTTTAGGGTCTGCATTATTTTTGAGATATCTGCCTGAATCGCCATGGAAAGCACATCTTCCTGGCTTTCGGCATGAAGCACATATCTCGCCCTCAATTGGTAATAGGCAATGTAGTTTCGATGTTCTTTGAAGACTCCCGCAGAACCTGGACGGGGTTGCTCAATACTCTTTCTTTCGAGTAAATCGTCCCCCAAGTGAAGGCTCGTGATCTGAGGATCACCAAGAATCAAAAAACCACTGATTTTTTTTCTACTGTTTCCGGACAACGAGGCGGCATCTCCCGCCGTGGCGCCCCCCGACACTTCCACTTCTTTGTCCCAACGCGTCACGAATACGCCCGACTTTGCGGTGAGCGAGCGAATCTTTGCTAGGGCCTCACTCAAACGAGTGCCGTTTTCCTCGGTGACCTTCAAAGCAGCTTTTACCTTGGTCAGATCGGAGAAATCATCACTGGGGTAAATGGATTGCAGCGACCGAAGCAATGTGTCGATCTGGGTCTGGGAAGCGCCTTGTGCCGCGTGCAACACTGCGGTGAGGGCTGCCGCCTTAACTTCGCCGCGCATGGCCAAAGCGATTTCAGACTGCGACACGACCAAATTGTCCCGTAATTGCGTCAGTTCCCTCAAGGTGACGCTCTCGCCACATTGGGTACTGGAAGACGGACCGTTGACCAAATTGCAGAACCGCCGTTGAACCACGAAAGACTGGCCTTCAGTCAAGCGCGGAGTCATGCTATCGGGGAGGTCGGAGCGTCCTGAAAAAAAGCGAGCGAATTGCTCTTTTGCCGACCATTTATCAGGATCCGTGGTTAATGTGCCGACCACCTCTTCCGGGCCGAGACCCGTGACATTGATGGAACGGACCATGCGCAAACCATAGGCTCCATATTCGCTGTCTGAAACCGTCCCCAATTCCGTCATGGCTACGCGCATGGGCGAACCGCCCGTACATGCCGAAAGCACAATCACAACCCCACTCGCTATCAAACGGCGCAGTATTTTCATCACCCCTCCTTTATAGTTGAAGCGTTGGCGCGATGTTTCGTCAAACACCGCTGGTCGTGAATTCTCCGCACGGTGATAAAAATCACCGCCTTCCCAAGGCAGAGAACCACGACCGCTCAAGAAAAAAGGACGGCCCACAGAATTACAGGCCACCGTTCATTGCATTGAACTAACCAACGCACCCATCCTATTCGCAGATTCTCAAACCAATATGAATATTGAGAGAGGGAATGATGCGATTGCGTACAAAACAAGGATCAGGTAATACAGCAACAATTTCGCTGCTACAGGAGTCAACAGGCAGGCTCAAAAAACACTTTCAGCCGCTCTGCTCTGATCGTTGATGCTCATCCCAATGAATGAGCTAAAGCGATGAATGTGACATTTCGGAAGTTTGACGGGCCGCGTCGTTTACTTGCCCACCAACTCGTTCAGCTTGTCGGCCTGGAACTGCTGCTCGCGCGCGGCGTCGCAGGGCACGCAGTCCTTGGCCGGGGCCTGCGGGTTGGCCGAGAGCTTTTCGATGGCCTGCCACAGCAGCGCGATCTGGTGCTCTTGCGACGAGGCGTTGTCGATCAGCCCGCGCATGGCCTGCGAGAGCGGATCGTCTTCCTGGGTGATGCCGTAGGCGGTGAAGGGGCGCGCGGCCTGCGGCTCGGTCACGTCGGCGCTCTGGCCGGCCTTGGAGGGAATGATGCGGGCCGGAATGCCCACGGCCGTGGCGCCCGGCGGCACGGGCTTGATGACGACTGCGTTGCTGCCGATCTTGGCGCCGTCGCCCACTTCGAAGCCGCCCAGCACCTTGGCGCCCGCGCTCACGACCACGTCCTTGCCCAGCGTGGGGTGGCGCTTGGCGCCCTTGTAGAGCGAGGTGCCGCCCAGCGTGACGCCCTGGTAGATGGTGCAGCCGTCGCCGATTTCGGCCGTCTCGCCGACCACCACGCCCATGGCGTGGTCGAAGAAGACACGCTCGCCGATCTTGGCACCCGGGTGGATCTCGATGCCGGTCGTCCAGCGTGCGAAGTGCGAGATGAACCGCCCCAGCCACGGCAGGCCGTGGCGCCAGCACCAGTGCGCCGGGCGATGCAGCCAGATCGCGTGCAGCCCGGGGTAGCAGGTGACCACCTCCCAGGTGCTGCGCGCAGCGGGGTCGCGGTCGAGGATGCACTGGACGTCGGAGCGCAGGCGGGCAAACATGGGGTGGCGGGGGTTGGCTTCGGGGGCGGGAAAAGAGCCGCCGAGTCTATCGCTTTGGCTGAGCGGCGCCGGTCATGGCTTTGGCGACACCGCGCAGGATGTGGATTTCCTCCGGGGTGAGTTGCGCGCGGTTGAACAGCTGGTTCAGGCGCGGCATGAGCTTCTTGGGCGCGGCGGGGTCGAGAAAGCCGATGTCCACCAGCGCGCGCTCCCAGTGCGCGAGCATGCCGGCGACCTGCGCGGCATCGGCCCGCTCGGTGACGGGCGCCGCTACAGCGCCCTGCAAGTCAGCATCGCCATCGGCTGCTGGTGCAGCGGCGAACCCGCCGAGCGCCATGCGCCATTCATAAGCGACGACCTGGATGGCCGCGCCCAGGTTGAGCGAACCGAAGGTCGGGTTGGTGGGAATGGAGAGCGCCACGTGGCAGCGGTACACGTCGTCGTTGGCCATGCCGAAGCGCTCGCTGCCAAACAGGAAGGCGACGCCGGCCTCGGTGGTGGACGTTTGAGCCGAATCGGCCTCCAGCGCATGTTCCCCTAGGGAGGTTTGCTCCTTTTTTAATAGCAATTCGAAATGTTCGCGTGGCGCGCGCGTGGGCGGGCCGAAGTCGCGCGGGGTCATGGCAGTGGCGCACAGGTGGCTCATGCCGTCCAGGGCTTCGTCCAGCGTGGCGACGATGCGGGCGTTCTCCAGCACGTCGAGGGCGCCGCTGGCGCGCTGGATGGTTTCCTCGCGGCGCAGCACGTTGGCCCAGCGCGGCGCGACGAGCACCAGGTCGTCGAACCCCATGGTCTTCATGGCCCGGGCGGCGGCGCCGACGTTGCCGGCATGGCTGGTGTGGATGAGGATGAAACGGGTCTTCATGGGCGCGCGGTCGGTAAAAAAGGCAGTACGGGTAAAATCGCGCGCTCATTGTCGCCGTCCGCATCGCCGGGGCGCCATTCCCCCGTTCCTGAACCGCTGGGCTGCCCCTGTGCACCGCCCGGCCCACGCCACAATCCAATGTCGACCAATCTGCACCCCATGCTCAACGTGGCCATCAAGGCCGCACGCGCCGCCGGCGCCATCATCAACCGCGCGGCCCTGGACGTGGAATCCGTGCGGATCTCGCAAAAGCAGATCAACGATTTCGTGACCGAAGTGGATCACGCGAGCGAAAAGATCATCATCGAGACGCTGCTCACGGCGTACCCCGGCCACGGCATCATGGCCGAGGAATCGGGCAGCGAATACGGCGCGAAGGATTCGGAGTTCGTCTGGATCATCGACCCGCTGGACGGCACCACCAACTTCATCCACGGCTTTCCGGTCTATTGCGTGAGCATCGCCCTGGCCGTGCGCGGCAAGGTCGAGCAGGCCGTCATCTATGACCCGACCCGCAACGACCTGTTCACCGCCACCAAGGGCCGCGGCGCCTACCTGAACGAGCGCCGTATCCGCGTGAGCAAGCGCACGCAGCTCAAGGAATGCCTGATCTCCACGGGCTTTCCGTTCCGCCCGGGCGACAACTTCAAGAACTACCTGAACATCATGGCCGACGTGATGCAGCGCACCGCGGGCCTGCGCCGCCCCGGCGCCGCCGCGCTCGACCTGGCCTACGTGGCCGCGGGCTTCACCGAAGCCTTCTTCGAGACGGGCCTGTCGATCTGGGACGTGGCGGCCGGCTCGCTGCTGGTGACCGAGGCCGGCGGCCTGGTCGGCAATTTCACGGGCGAGGCCGACTTCCTGGAGCAGCGCGAATGCCTGGCAGGCGCCCCGCGCATCTACGGCCAGCTCGTGCCGATCCTGACCAAGTACAGCAAGTTCGCCAGCGCCGGCGACAAGGCCGCCGTGCGCCAGGCCGCCGAGAACCTGTCGCTGCCCACGGACGGCATGGACGACGTGCTGCAGCCCGCCACCCCGGCGGAAGACGGCGAAGCCGCCAGCGGCGCGCGCTGAGCCCGGCTATTCCGGGTCGGGGTACTTGAGCGCGATGTCGCGAAAGTCGTCGGCCAGGTCGACGAAGGCATCCACCATGTCGGGGTCGAAGTGGGTGCCCCGGCCCCGCATGATGGTCGAGCACGCCTGGTCGTGCGAATACGCGGGCTTGTAGACCCGCTTGCTGATGAGCGCGTCGTACACGTCGGCCACGGCCATGAGCCGGGCCGACACCGGAATGGCATCGCCCGCCAGGCCTTCCGGGTAGCCGCTGCCGTCCCACTTTTCCTGGTGGCTGTAGGCGATCTCCTTGGACACGTTCAGGAACGCCACGCGCATGCCCAGGCGGCGCTCGGCATCTTCGATGGCGTTGCGGCCCAGCGTGGTGTGCGTCTTCATCACCTCGAACTCTTCCACCGTGAGCTTGCCGGGCTTGAGCAGGATGCTGTCGGGAATGCCGATCTTGCCGATGTCGTGCAGCGGCGCCGACTTGTACAGCAACTCGATCATGCGTTCGGTGAGCGTGTTCTCGAAGCGCGGGTGTTGGCGCAACTGCTCGGCCAGCGCCTTCACGTACAGCTGCGTGCGCCGGATGTGGTTGCCGGTTTCGTTGTCGCGCGTTTCGGCCAGCGAGGTCATGGCCATGATGGTCACGTCCTGGATGGCCTGCACCTCCAGCGTGCGCATGGCGACTTCGCGCTCCAGGTAGGCGCTCTTGTCGCGCAGGAAGTCGGCGGTGGCCTTGAGCGCCAGGTGCGTGTGCACGCGCGCCAGCAGGATGGGCGGGCTGATCGGCTTGGTGATGTAGTCCACCGCACCGGCGGCGAGGCCCGTGCGTTCATCGTCCGAGGTGGAGCGCGCCGTGAGGAAGATGACCGGGATGTCGCGCGACTGCGGGTGCGCCTTGAGCTGGCGGCAGACCTCGTAGCCGTCGATGCCGGGCATCATGATGTCCAGCAGGATCAGGTCGGGCGGCGGGGAGGATTGGGCGATGCGCAACGCCTTCTCGCCCTGGTTGGCCACCTTGACGTGGTAATGGTCGCGCAGCAGCGTGCCCATGAGCGTGAGGTTGTCCGGCGTGTCGTCCACCACCAGCACGGTGGCGATGGGTTTTTCGACAAAAAGGGACTCGTCGGCATAGAAGTGGGGAATGTCCATGGGGGTGTCCTGTCATGCCGGCCCGCCTGGCAAAGGCGCTGGCCTGTCGAGGGCCGGTCCCGCCGCGGCATGCAGCGTTTCCAGGGCCCGCTCAAACTCGAAACTCCGGGTATCCGATTCCAGCGCGGCGAATGCCGCGCCCAACGCACGCTCCAACAGCGGCCTATTTTGCTGCAGATGGTCCACCGCGGCCGGATCGTCGGCCTGCAGCAACATCTGAAGGCGCTGCAGCACGGGCTGCAAGTCTTGCGGCGCATGCGGCGCGTCTGGCGGGGCCGTGGCGGCAACAGGTTCCGGCCCGGCCGCTGTCCAGGCATCCAGGCCCGACAGCAGCTCGGCCATGCGCCGGTCCACGCCGTCGCAAAGCCGCTGCAGCGCTGCGGTGCGCTGCCCGCTGCGCAGCGCTTGCTCCAGCGCCTGGGCTTCGTCGGACAGCGGCTGCGCGCCGATGTTCGCCGCCACCGAACGCAGCGTGTGCGCAAGCCGCTCGGCCAGCTCCCAGTCCTGCGCCCGCACCGCGCCCGACACGTCGCGCGCCACATGGCGCTGGCCGTCGGCGAACCGGCGCAGCATGTCGGCATACAGCGCCGGGCGGCCAAGCGCGCGCTGCAGTCCCAGGGCCGTGTCGAGCCCCGGCACGCCGTAGGGCAGCGGGGCCGCCGACGCCGAACCCGGGCCCTGCCCTGCCTCGGCCCCCTTGCCTGCCAGGACGAACGCGGGGGTGGGCGCGATCGGACGCTGGCCGCCCGACCCTTCTGCAACCGCCGCAGCCGCCGCGCCGTCCAGCCGCACGCCCAGCCCCGGGCGCGGCCGAATCCACCGTGCCAGCGCGCGCCACAGCACGGCCGGCTCGATGGGCTTGGGAACGTGGTCATTCATGCCGGCGGCAAAGCAGCGCTGGCGGTCGGGCTCCATGGCATTGGCCGTCATGGCGATCACCGGCAGGTGGGAATGGCGCGGGTCCGCGCGCAACTGGCGCGTGGCGGTTTCGCCGTCCATCACGGGCATCTGCATGTCCATGAGCACCGCGTCGTAGTCCTGGCGCTCGATGCATTCCAGCGCGGCCTGGCCGTGCGCCGCCACGTCCACCACGAAGCCGGCGTCGCGCAGCAGCTCCAGCGCTACGAGCTGGTTCAACTCGTTGTCTTCCACCAGCAGCACCGAGGCGCCGCGCACCGACAGCGGCGGCTGGTCGCTGCCCGGCTGCGCAAGATGGGCATGCGTGGGCATCCAGCCGTGCTCCAGCGGCTGCATGAGCGTGTCGTAGAGCAGCGAGGCGCTCACCGGCTTGACGAGCACGGTCTCGATGCCCTGCTCGCGCGCGGCGACCATGACCTCTTCACGCCCGTAGGCGGTGACCATGAGCATCTGCGGCACGCGGGCCATGCCGATCTCGCGGATGCGCCGGGCCAGTTCGATGCCGTCCATGCCGGGCATGTGCCAGTCGATCAGCAGCAGGCCGTAGGGGTGCTGCTCGTCGATGCCCTGGCGCAGCGCGGCCAGCGCCTGCAGGCCCGATTGCACTTCGGTGGTCTCGAAACCCATCGCCTGCAGCATGTCGGACAGGACGGTGGCGGCGGTGTGGTTGTCGTCCACCACCAGCACGCGGCTGCCGCGCACACTGGGCGGCGGCGGCATGGCCGGCACGCTTTCGCCGCATTCGAGCGGCAGCGTGACCCAGAAGGCCGAGCCCTTGCCCAGATCGCTCTCGGCCCCGACCTCGCCGCCCATGAGTTCGGCGAGGTTCTTGCAGATGGCCAGGCCCAGGCCGGTGCCGCCGTAGCGCCGCGTGGTGGAGGCATCGGCCTGCTGAAAGCTCTGGAACAGCCGGCCCATCTGCTCGCGCGCCATGCCGATGCCGGTGTCTCGCACCTCGAAGCGCAGCAGCACGCGCTGCCCGGCCCGCTCCAGCACGCGCACGAGGATGTGGATCTCGCCGCGCTCGGTGAACTTGATGGCGTTGTTGGCGAAGTTGATGAGGATCTGCCCCAGCCGCAGCGCATCGCCTACAAGGTGCGTGGGCACGTCTGCGGCGGCGTCCAGCACCAGTTCCAGCCCCTTCACGCCGGCCTTGTAGCCCACCACGTCGGCCACGCCTTCCAGCATGCGGTCGAGCACGAACGGCTGCTTTTCGACGATGAGCTTGCCGGCCTCGATCTTGGAGAAATCCAGGATGTCGTTGATCACGCCCAGCAGGTGCTGCCCGGCCTGCTGGATCTTGCCCACGTAGTCGCTCTGGCGCGGCGTGAGCCCCGATTTGAGCGCCAGATGCGACATGCCGATGATGGCGTTCATGGGCGTGCGGATCTCATGGCTCATGTTGGCCAGGAAGTTCGACTTGAGCGCGGTGGTTTCCTCCGCCATCTCCTTGGCGCGGCGCAGTTCGCGCTCGGCGCGCTGGCGGTCGGTGATGTCCACGAAGGTGCCGATGGCCCCGCCCGGCGTGCCGTCGGGCCGCTGAAAGCCATGCAGCCAGAACAGCGTGTGGTGGATCTCGCCGTCCGCATAGGGCAGATCGACCTCCTTGTGCAGCGACTGCGCGCCGCCCACGGCCAGCTGCGTGTCCGAATCGAAGGCCGACCGCTCGGCTTCGGAGAGGTAATGCAGGTCCAGCACCGTGCGGCCGATGAGGTCGTCGCGCCGCACGCCGAAAGCGCGCTCGTAGGCGCGGTTGAAGCCCACGTAGCGCCCATCCGCATCCTTGTAGAACAGCGGCACGGGGATCGCGTCGATGAGCGCCTGCTGGAACACCAGTTGCTCGGCCACCTGCGCCTCCAGCAGCTTCTGGTCGTTCACGTCCACCTGCACGCCGATGAGGCGCCGCGCCCGGCCCTCGTCGTCGCGCAGGATGCGTGCCGCGCACAGGAACCAGCGCACCTCGCCGTCGTGGCGCACCACGCGCCACGAATCCTGCAGGTGCGCATCGCTGCCCGCCAGCGCGGCGTCCATGCGCGCCTGGGCACGGGCTCTGTCCTCAGGGTGCAGGCGGTCGAGCCAGTCCTGCAGGCTGCGCCCCTGGGGCTGCGGGGGCGCGCCGTACAGCGATTCGAGCTTGTCGCTCCACACCAGGTGGTCGCGCGCCAGGTCCAGGTCGAACACGCCGACCTTGCCCGCCTCTTGCGCCAGCGCCAGGCGGTCGTTGATCTCGCGCATGGCCTCTTCGGCGGCGCGGGCCTCGCTCACGTCTTCGATCACCCACAGGCACGAATCGCTGAAGCCATCCATCTGCAGGCTGCGGCCGGACACGCGCGCTTCGAACGTGGAGCCGTCCAGCCGGTGCAGCGTGCAGACCTCGCGCACCGCATGGCCGGCATCCAGCCGCTCGCCCGTGCGGTCGAGGAACGCCGCATGCCCCTGCGGCCCGCCGAACATGCGCGACAGCGGGTGCCCGAGCAGATCGGCGCCCGCACCGCCCATGAGTTCGGCGAACGCCGGGTTGAACTGGCGGAAGGCCCCGTCGCACACGAGCAGGATGGGCGGCGCGTTGTCGAAGATGGCCGTCTGCTGGGCCAGCAGGTCGTTGAGCAGGCGCTCGCGCCGCTGCAACTCGTGGTGGGCGGTGATGCGGTCGGTGACGTCTTCGTGCAGCCCCACGATCGCGATGCGGTGGCCGCGCTGGTCGAACACGGGCGACAGCGTGGCCTCTTCATGGAACAGGGTGCCGTCCACCCGCTGGTTGATGAACTCGCCGCGCCACGACTGGCCCGCCAGCAGGCGCGCCCACATCTGCTGGTAGGTAGCGGGCGGCGTCTGCCCGCTGGCGATGATCGAAGGCTTTTTGCCGCGCACCTCCTGCAGGGTGCGGCCGGTGTTGCGCTCGTACTCGTTGTTGACCCAGTCGATGCGCCCTTCGGCATCGGTGATGACCACCGCCACGGGGCTGGTCTGCAGCGCGGCGCCGAGTACCTGGAACCGCTCGATCGCCGCCGCCATGCGCGCGCGATTGCGCAGCATCTCCAGCATCATCCCGCCCATCAGCAGCAGCAGGGCGAACGTGCCGCCTCCGATGAGCCAGCGGCGCGAGGGCGGCAGCAGCGCGCTCACGTCGTCCAGCATGACGAGCTGCCACAAGCCGTCGGGGTCCTTCCAGTCGAGCGAATGCTTGTCGAGCGCATAGGTGGTGCCGTTTACCGAGACCTCTCGGGCATCCAGCGGGAACGGCAGCGCGGATGCGACGCCGTTGTCGAAGAGCTTGCCGAACTGCCGCTGCTCGCGCACCGCGTCGATGCGCGCCTGGGTGAGCGGCGGCGCCATCGAATAGCGCCATTCGGCCCGGGTGGACGAAAACACCACGCCTTTCGGCGATACGAGCAGCATCGGGTAGCCGGACCGCGCCATCTGCGCGTCGAACGCGTCGAACGACACCTTCACCATGACCACGCCAATGATGGCGCTGGCCGGCGAGTCGCCCTCGTATAAAGGCGCGGCGTAGTACAGGCCGCGCTCCTGGGTGTTGCTGCCCAACGCGGGGTACACGTTCACCCCGCCCCGCACCGCCTGCTGGAAGTACGGGCGGTAAGCGAGGTTGATGCCGGTGGACGGCACGCCCGGGGTTTCGTGGGCGACCACGGTGCCGTCGCGCGACAACACGTACACCCCGCTCATCAGGAACCGCCCGCGCACGACGGCCAGCCGGGCGAGGGCCTGCGGTGCGTCCGGCTCGAGTTCACCGGTCGCCACTTCTTTCAGCGCGGGCTCGCTCAAGCCCAGCAGCGTGACCGCGCCGAGGATGGGGCTGCCCATGCTCTGGTTGAGCAGCGAATCGGCCGTGTGCGACAACTGGCGCACGCGCTCTTCCGCACGCCCGGAGGCGCGCAGGTGCGCCACTGTTTCCACGACAAGCCAGGCACCCAGCAGCGCCAAGGCAATGACCAGCACAGCGCCACGCCGCCATCGCCGGTCGCCGATGGCGTGGTCGTGCAAGGCGCCGACACCGCCATGGCGGGGGGTTACCGCCATGGGCTTGCACCCCACGGCATCCACAGCCGCAGGCGGCCGGGGGTGGGCGTGCCAATAGCGCGCACTCGAAACAATCCGGTAGACACCATCACAGTCGCTTTGAACCTTCCCTTGCGGCAGGACACACACACTGTCTGGACAGGCCCTGAAGGGCGCATGCCCCGCAGTATGTCAAAACGTAACAGATTCCTCGAATCTTTTACATCCAAGCGGTCTGGTGGGAATCAGGGTGTTCCCTGGGTTGGGGCCAGCCGAACCCATCCGTCTCGCTCTGGCCTGATCCTTGCCAGCCTAGTGTCCTGAAGCTAGACATCCCCGCCCGGTGGCGAGCCGCGCACCGAACCCGTGCGAGATTCTTCAGCCGCCGTTCTGCTCTTTCCACCCCTTTCTTGAAGGAATCCCCCCGACGATGCTCGATTCGCTGTCCCTGTCCCCTTGGCTTGCCACCCTGCTGGGCGCCAGCCTGGCCGCCTTCGCCGGCGCCATCGGCCACCGCATTGCCGCGCTGCTCGCCCTGCGCGCCACGCGCGGCCTGCCCTTGCTGCACACCGTGGTGCAGGCCTGCATTCCGGCCATGCGGGTGCTGCTGCCGCTGTTCGCCATGCAGGTGGTCTGGGTGGCCGCGGCGGAAACGCTGCTCCACATCGGGACGGTGCGCCACCTGAACGGGCTGGCGCTGATCGCCGTGACGGCCTGGGCGCTGATCGCGGCCATCGGAGGCGTGGAGGAAGGACTCATCGCCCGCCATCCGGCGAATGTGGAAGACAACCTGACGGCGCGGCGCATCGCCACCCAGGCGCGGGTGCTGTCCCGCACCGCGATGACCGCCGTGATGATGGCGGCCCTGTCCCTCATGCTGATGACCTTTCCCGGCGCACGGCAGGTGGGCGCGAGCTTGCTGGCATCGGCCGGCGTGGTCGGCATCGTGGCCGGTATCGCGGCGCGGCCGGTGTTCAGCAACATCATCGCGGGTCTGCAGATCGCGCTGGCGCAGCCGATCCGCATCGACGACGTGCTCATCGTCGAAGGGGAATGGGGCCGCGTGGAAGAAATCACGGGCACGTACGTGGTGCTGGCGATCTGGGACGAGCGGCGCCTGATCATTCCGCTGCAGTGGTTCATCGAGCACCCTTTTCAGAACTGGACACGCACCAGTTCGCAGATTCTGGGCACGGTGTTTCTCTATGCCGATTACCGCCTGCCGCTGGAGCCGCTGCGCGCCGAACTGTCACGGGTGCTGGAGACTGCGCCGGAGTGGGACCAGCGCGTGCAGGTGCTGCAACTGACCGACGTGACCGAGCGCACGATCCAGATCCGCGTGCTCGTCTCGGCCCGGTCGTCCGGCCTGGCGTTCGACCTGCGCTGCCGGGTGCGCGAAGCACTTGTGACCTTCATTCAGCGGGAATATCCTGACTGCCTGCCGCAGGTGCGCGGCCCGCAGGACGCGGTGCGCGCCGAGCCCTCGCTGCAACCCGTGGCCTGACCGCTTCCAACCTGCCCTTCAACCTGCCCGCAGCCCCTCAGGCACGCCGTTTGCCGGAGCCCGTGCAACAGGCCGCGTCCATGTCTTTTGACATAGCCGTTTTCGAAGCTTGAAGGTATAAAACCTGGTTGATAGAAAGACGAGCGGAATGACGCAAAGGGCGGCGGAAATACTGGTGGTGGACGACCACCCCGAAACGGCGGAACTGGCAGCCATGGCACTGCAACTGGATGGCTTTGCGGCCGCCATTGCCAACAATGGCGTCGATGCGCTGGACTACATCGAAAAACACCAGCCGGCGTGCGTCCTGCTGGATTTCGACATGCCGGGCATGGACGGCCTGGAACTGGCCCGGCGAATCCGGGAAGCGCACAAGGACGACATCGTGCTGATCGCCCTCACCGGATGGACCGACACCAACGACCGCGTGACCGAACTGCTGGCGGCGGTCGACCACCACTTTTTGAAGCCGGTGGACTGGCGCCGCCTGACGGGCATATTGGCGCCGCTGCGCTGAGCGCGGCGCCTTGACTGCGGGCCGGCGCTTCGTCGGCCCCTTCAGCGATCAGGCCGGCACAGGTACGGCCTCACCCAACCCGCCCTCGATCCAACCCCATCCGACACGAGAGAGAATCGCTGCCATTCACCCCGCCCAGGCGCCTGACCTCCACGGGGTTCCAGATGGGCACTGCGTGAGCGAGGCAAGCAAAAAAAGAAACTGTTCCAGTTTCTCAATGACGTCGGAACACGCGCATTGCGTATGCACATGGGGCGGGTACTAGAAATGGCTGAATCATCAAAAAACGCTGCCGAATACGAAGCTAAAGTGGCAGATCGTTTTGGTGGGCAAAGAGAACTCGATCTCGCCCAACCGGAGGACTAGCCTTCGACTGCTGGAGCAGCTTCGAAAACTACGGCGGGGGCCAGCCTCAGAAGCGCCTGGGCATCCTTGAGCGTTCCGGCCGGCCGCTGGTCGAAGTCGGCCGGCGCCAGACAGGAGTCTGCGCAGTCTTCGTTCGTGAAGCCCTTCAAATACATTTGTCTACATTAGGGCAATCAACTCCACAGCCTCCTTTCACATGCTTCTCCCAACGCGTCGATTAATAGCCTTCACTTCGATAGCTGTTGCAGGCTTGTTTGCTATGCCAGTATTGGCGGCCCCCTGTGTAAACGGGATAAACATCTCCGGAACGTGCGAAGTTCCCTCAGGGATGAACAGGATGCAGGTTGAAATGTGGGGCGGTGGGGGTGGTGGAGGCGGGGCAAGTCTTGTTACTGAGGACCCAGCAGCTGGCGGCGGAGGTGGCGGCTTCTGTGGGACTACCTTGGCGACCACGCCCGGTCAGATCGTCGAGATCACTGTTGGACAGCCCGGGCGGCAGGGCTCATTAGGTGAAGACGGTTCCAGTGGCGGCGGCAGTTCGATACGTCATGAGGGACTGATGCTCATAGCTGAAGGAGGACAAGGCGGTCCCGCAGGCCGCGGCGCGGCGGCTCCGGGCGGAGATGGCGGGTTTTGTAACTCTGCTGCATTTCCTGCTGCCTCGGCATACAGAGGTGGACGGGGCGGCAGTGTCGCTCCCACCTCTGCCGCAGGGGGCGGTGGCGGCGGAAGCGGCACAGCAACTGCCGACGGCCAAGATGCCATTGGGGGCCTTCGCGGAGTTCCATTTGGCGCGAATGGAGGACTAGGTAACGGTGACGACGGTCTCAGTCCTGGCGGCGGGGGTGGTGGTTCTGGTGGAGCCGGAATAGCTGGCGGGGAAGGCGGGGCCGGATGGGTGCGGCTGACTTTCATTTTCGTTGCCCCTCCAGTGGTTGCGCCTACCGCACCCGCCCCCATTCCAACGCTGGAACAAAGGGGACTATTGATATTGGCCGTTCTGATCGGTGCTGCGGCAGCACTGAATCGACGCAAGCAGAACTGATGTTTTGCGTATCCAACTGAACCCGGCTCTGGCCGGGTTTCTTGTTTCTGGAGCTCGCGCTGCCCTAGCCGGCCTCCGCTTCATCATCCTCTTCGAACCCAGGATCGTGGACGGGGGCAGCGGCAACCTGAAGGTGCACGGCCTTGAGCGCACCGCGGAAATGCACTGGGCCGCCCAATTCCGGCACCAGCGCTTCGGTGACGAACGCAGTTATGAACGAGCCGGCCGATCACTCCACCCAACAACAACGACCCGCTCATGAGCGGGTTTTCTTTTTAGGGAAACAGATGGCACAACGTTATGGCCGCAATCAGCGGCGGCGTGCGCGGGAACAGATCACAACACTGCAGCGCAGCCGGAATGCCGAGCGCGAGCTGCTAAGCCAAGCCAAGCACGAAACGCAGGAGTTGGCGACAGCGCTTGATGAGGCGCGCTACATCCTAGGGGATAGCGCCGCGCTGCCACCACGAGCATGGGGTGATCACCCGGCTGACGACCAGGATTCGTTCATGGTGGCACCGCACGAGCCGCCCTCCTTCGTCACCCTGCAGGCAGAGACGGTCAGCAGAAAGCTCCTACAAATGCACCTGCTGGTGACGCAGATAGAGCAGCGCCGGTTCGGCGTGCCCGGGCTGCACTGCCGTGTGCGCTTGGCCGGGGGCGACTGGGCGTATGCAGTCTCAGAGAGCGCGCTTCGCAAGCTGCCCACCGACGCATTGAGGCGCCGCCTGGTGCGCGAGTTGTCCATCCAGCTTGCCGCATCTATGGCAAACCACTTCAGCGCGCGCCGATGACCAGCCCCGCACCCCCCGACTGGCATGCCGCAGACAAGGCGTACCAGCTGCACCACCTGAACTGCCGGCAGTGCATCGCCGCCGGCATCAATCCCACACGACACGAGCGCTGCGATGAAGGCGCGGCCTTGTGGACCACCTACAACGAGGCGGGTAACCCGCCGCAATTCGCCTGGCTCAGCCGGGGAAAGCACCGCAATGACCAAATCAAACCCACCAGCCGCCGGTAATCGGCGCGTGCACACGTTCCCGTCACCTCATCGCACACCGCCACCGCAGGTGGACACGCTCACCGAGCCGTCCCACTCGGTGTACCGGATCGCTCGAGCCTGCCAGAAGCTGGACGTCTCACGCTCGACGGTTTACCGCCTCGTGAAGGACAAGAAGCTGGTGCTGGTCAAGCTGGGCGAGCGGGCGAGCGGGATCACCGTAACCAGCATGAATCGGTACATCCAGCAGCTCGAAGCGCGCAGCGATGGGTAGGATTGGCACCGTCGATCTTCCGTGCTCCGAGCGCAGCAGAATTGGGTAGCTGGCCGGGTAGCCAGCCACCCTATCGCCGATAAACCACATCTAAGCCTTTGATTAATAAGGCATTGGAACAGTAATGCAAATTGCCACCTGGAATATCAACTCCCTTTCCGTGCGACTGCCCCAGGTAATGGCCTGGCTGGCCGACAACCCTGTCGATGCCCTGTGCCTGCAGGAACTGAAGTTGGTGGACGAAAAATTCCCCCATGAAGCTTTGAACGGCATGGGTTACCACGCGGTCGCCTTCGGGCAGAAGACGTACAACGGCGTCGCCATCCTGAGCCGCAATCCGCTGCGCGACGTGGTGCGCAACATTCCCGGCCATGAAGACGCCCAGGCCCGCGTGATCGCCGCCACCATGGACACGCCGGACGGCCCCCTGCGGCTGGTGAACTGCTATTTCGTCAACGGCCAGGCGCCGGGATCGGAAAAATTTGCCTACAAGATGCTGTGGCTCGAAGCGCTGCACCGCTGGCTGCGCGAGGAACTGCAGGCGCATCCCCGGCTGGCGCTGTTGGGCGACTTCAACGTGGCGCCGGAGGACCGGGATTCTTTCGATCCGGTGGGCCTGAAGGACACTATCCACCACACCGTGGAGGAGCGCGGCCATTTCAAGCAACTGCTTGACCTCGGCCTGACCGATGCCTATCGCATGTTCGACCAGCCCGAAAAAAGCTATTCGTGGTGGGACTACCGCATGCTGGGCTTTCAGAAAAACCGGGGCCTGCGCATCGATCACATCCTCGTGAGCGAGCCGCTGCGAGAGCGCATGACGGCCTGCACCATCGACCGCGCGCCGCGCAAGAACCCGCAACCCAGCGACCACACGCCAGTCGTCGCGACGCTGGCCTGACGCGCTCCGGCCGGCTCGTGCCGGACGGCACTGCCTGGCCCATCGGAGCCTGCGCCGGTCAGCGGGCCGGCTGAGGGGCGCGCCCCATCTCCAGGTCGTGCTCCTGCGGCCTGCGCGCTACCGGGCCCAGCGTGTTTTGCGCCCAGTCCATCACGTTCGGAGCGTGCTGCCACGCCTGCCGGATCTTCTGCGCGGTGTAGGCGCCACCCTGCGCCACATACGGCACACCGATTTCGATCAGGCCCGACATGACGCCGAAAAGCATGACCGACGACGCGCGCTTTTGCGCCAGCATGTGGGCGTCGGCCCGGTCGGGCGCCAGAGAGGCGGGAGAGCCGGTGATGTCGATATTGGCGTTGGCCGCGAAGAGCTCGGAAACGAACAGCCCCACGGTGGCCACGACGGCGACCGGCACGGGCGAAGTCACCAGCGACTTGGCGCCCTGCAATGCGGCAGGCCCCATCGCCTTGAACGCATCGCCCCACGACGCCCGGGTTTTGTCGATGACTTCGGGCAGGTCTTCCCGCAGCAGCATGCGGGCGTCGTAAGGCACGGTCTGCGACAGTTTCATCACGCTCTTGGCCCCGGCCGCCACCATGCCCAGGCCGCCATCGATGAACGAAGCATCGATGCGGTCCGCCCAGAGGCGGTTCACGCTGTTGTCGCCGCGGCCTTCGATGGCGGCCTGGATGAATGGCTCCGGTATTCGCGGCAGGTTCTTCGCGACGTTGACGCCGGCCGAGATCCCCGCGTTCTTGAGCAATTCGGCGGTCGACTCAGGCCGCAGCGAGGCGGGAAGCTGCAGGTTGCCGCCGTAGTCGTTGTAGATTTTCGGCTTGACGATGGCGCCGCCCACCACGCTGGCGAACACATCCACCGCCCCGACCCCGACGCCCACCGCCAGCCCCAGCAGGGACGGATTTTTCAGCAGCGTGAGCGGCAGCATGGCCACCAGCTTTTCGTTGGCAGCGGTCATGCCCGCAAAGTAGCCGCCACCGTCGGCCAGCCCCATCCCGGCAAAACTCAAGATGGCGTCGTGCCGCCACGCCTGGCTGAGGAAGGTCTGCAGCTTCTCTGGCGTGTCGATGCCCTTTCGCAGAAGGACCGTGGTGTTGCGCGCAAGGCGGGCGACGACATCGGGCGCTTCGGCTGCGGACAAACCCATCAATGATTCGATCTTGCCGTGAAGCGCGTCTTCCATGCTCGCCCCGGCCAGGGCCCCAATGCTCAGGCGCCCCGATGACGCACCATCCACCGCGTCGGTCGAGTGCTCACTGAAGGATGAGGCTTCCGAGAGCGACGAGGCGCGCGACGACCCGGACAGACTCATGCCAGACCCGGCGACGGACTGCGCCAATGCCACAGGCGGCTTTGCGCGAGGCGAGGCGGGCGCAGACGCTTCGTTCGACCCCGAAGATCGTCGAGACAGAGCTTGAAGCGGGCTGACGGCGCTCCCCTGATGGGACAGGGACCCTCGTTGCTGCGAGGAAACTCCTTGCCCCTGCTCGCCGGTTTGAGAACTGGCCGAATGCCGGCTGGCGCCGACCTGAGAACCCCGGACCGAAACGGCATGTCCATTGAGCATTTGGCTCCTCCCTTTTTTATGAAATGACGGATGCATCGATCCACTTCCGTAGATCGATGAGCCGGTCACTCTAGGCAGTCGCCCTTGGCGCCCTCACGCCGATGCGAAACAGTGCACCGATGCGCGAACCACGAATTTGGCGCGCAGACGCAAAAAAGCCCCGGAATCCGGGGCTGTGCAGTTGGCGATCAAGAGGCCGGCATGAACCGGCCTCCACTCGCCGCCATTGCGGCCGCCGCCCGAAGGCAGCGGTCGCTGGGTTTGGCTTAAGAAGCCGCCTGGAAGCGATTGCGCAAGGCACGCACTTCGTCGTGGTTGCGCTGTGCGCCTTCGGCCTGGCGTTCCACCATGGCACGCACGTTGGCAGGCAGCGAGGCCTTCAGTGCCTTGCGATAGCGGGCCACGGCAGCATCTTCGCCACGCTCGCACTCTTCCAGCACGGCCTTGTCGTCGCGGGAAGACATTGCTGCCTTCACCGACACCCAGCCGCGATGCAGGGCACCGGACATGGAGCCACCGCTGGAGGGTTCGCCGCCATGGTTGCGGATTTCGCGCTCCAGTTCCGTCGCAGCCGCAGCGCATTCGCTGGCGTGGCGCAGGAAGATGCCCTTCAGCTCAGGCGATTCGGCATGCTCGGCCGAGGCCTTGAAGCCGTATTCGCCGTCGCGGCACGATTCGAGCAGGTCGTCCAGCACGTCGACCACGTCGTCGTTATCGACCAGCGCGGTGTTGTTGTAGCCCTGGTCCTGAACGCCGCCGATATTGCTGCCCACGGTGTTGCCGCGGCCTGCACGTTCCCATGCGGCGCGGGCTGCTGGACGGGCTTCTTCCCATTCCAGAGCGCTGGTGGAGCGTGCGGTGCCCCAGTCACGGGCCAGGTTGGGTTCCACAGCGTCGAAATCGCCTTGGTAGCGGCCGACCGAGCTCCAGCCCAGTTCGTAGGCAGGACGGTATTCGTCGTAGGCACGGCCCTTCACGTAGTAGGGCTCGCGGTCATAGCTTTCACGCCAGTATGCGTCTTCCACGGTGGGGTTGACGGATTCGGCGGCAGCCTTGCCTGCCAGGCCGCCGACGACCGCTCCGGCCACACCGCCGACTGCTGCGCCGACCGGGCCGCCGAAGGCACCGGCCGCCGCTCCGGCCATTGCGCCGCCAGCAGCGCCGACGCCAGTGCCCACGGGATGGGCGCCTGGCTCGTTGGTCAGAGGATCACGGTTTGCATCGTTGAAATCGGACATGAAGAAACTCCGGTTGGTTGAACAGTGCCTTCATTCTTCGGGCCATCTGTTTCGCCGGAGGTCGGCGTGTGCAGCGCACGACTGTAGGACTCATGCTTGCAGAGCCCCACCGCCGAACGCTTACCAGCCGTTACTTCGTTGCTATATTTTTAATAGCTACCTGCCGGCACCTTTATTGCGGTGCAGGCCTTTTCTTCATGCATCTTCCGGCGCATCGAGGCCCAGTTCCTGGATCTTGCGCGTGATGGTGTTGCGGCCGATGCCAAGGCGTTGCGCGGCCTCCATGCGCCGCCCGTGCGTGGCGGCCAGGGCGGTGCGGATGAGGCGGGATTCGAAGCGGCGCGAGAGTGCATCCCACACCTCCGTCTGTCCGCCCGACAGCAGCTTGTGGGCCTCGGCTTCGAGGGCTTGCTCCCACCCCGGCGGCTCTGCAAAAACGGCCGCTGGAGCCACTGCCGTGGAGCCCACGGCGGCGTGAACCGGGGCGGCGAACACGCGTTCGTCGCGGGGCGCTGCTGCCGTGGCAAAGGCGCCCTGCGGAGCCGCCACGGCCGAGCCGGGCGCCGGCGCTTCGCCGCGCGGCTCCTGGACCAAGGCTGGCTCCGCGGCAGAGGCGGCCACAGGTGCTTCGAGCACTTCAGGAGGCAGATCCTGCAGCGAAATGACTTGCGCCGGCGCCATCACCGTCAGCCAGTGGCAGATGTTTTCCAGTTGCCGCACATTTCCGGGAAAAGCGAACTGGCCCAGCCGGGCCAGCGCCACGTCCGAGATGCGCTTGGGCTCCACGCCCAGTTGCCGTGCGCTCTGCTGCAGGAAATGCCGGGTCAGCATGGGAACATCTTCATGGCGCTCGCGCAGCGCAGGAAGGCGCAGCCGGATGACGTTGAGGCGGTGGAACAAGTCTTCGCGGAACGCCCCGTCCTTGACCCGGCGCTCCAGATCCTGGTGGGTGGCGGCGATCACGCGAACATGGGCCTTGACGCCGGCATGACCCCCGACGCGGTAGAACTGGCCGTCGGACAACACGCGCAACAGCCGGGTCTGCAGATCGAACGGCATGTCGCCGATTTCATCCAGGAAGAGCGTGCCGCCTTCGGCCTGCTCGAAGCGGCCACGCCGCTGGGTCTGCGCGCCGGTGAAAGCGCCACGCTCGTGGCCGAACAGTTCGCTTTCGAGCAGGTCTTTGGGAATGGCGGCGGTGTTGATGGCCACGAACGGCCCACCGGCCACGGGTGAATGCTTGTGCAGCGCGCGCGCCACCAGTTCCTTGCCCGAACCCGACTCGCCGGTGATGAGTACGGTGACCTGGCTCTGGCTCAGCCGCCCGATCGCCCGGAACACGTCCTGCATGGCCGGGGCCTGGCCCAGCATTTCGGGGGCGGCGGTCTGCCGCTCTTCCGTGACTTCCTCGCGCTGGCTTTCTTCGACTGCGCGGCGGATCAGTTCTACGGCTTTGGGCAGATCGAAGGGCTTGGGGAGGTATTCGAAAGCGCCGCGCTGAAAGGCCGACACGGCGCTGTCCAGATCGGAGTACGCCGTCATGATGATGACGGGCAGCCCGGGCTGCAACTCTCGCACCTTTTCCAGCAACTGAAGACCCGAGCCGCCGGGCATGCGGATGTCGCTGACGAGGACCTGAGGGCCCTGCCGCTCCGGGTCGCCTGGCGTGATGTCGGCCAATGCGTCCAGCACTTCGCGTGGGTGGGTGAAGCTGCGCGTCGGCAGGCTCTCGCGTGCGAGCGCCTTCTCTAGGACGAAGCGGATCGAGGGGTCGTCATCTACTAACCAGATCGGCTTCATGTGTTGGTTCTACCTTGTTCCCATGGATTGTTTATCGGGACCTCAGGGCAAGGGAATGAGGATTCGGAAATCGGTGCGACCCGGCACGCTGTCGCATTCGATCAACCCGTGGTGCCGCTGTACAAAGGTTTGCGCCAGCGTCAGCCCCAGCCCCGATCCCCCGTCCCGCCCCGTCACCAAGGGATAAAAAATCCGCTCCTTGATGGCTTCGGGGACGCCCGGTCCGTTGTCGATGACATGCAATTCCAGTGCCAGCCGATAGCGCTGCCGGCCGAACGTGACCTGGCGGGCCACGCGCGTGCTCAAGGTGATGAGAGCGTCGCCTTCGGCGATGCGATCGGTCAGCACCTGCGCGGCGTTTTGGACGATGTTCAGAAGGGCCTGGATGAGCTGCGCGCGGTCGCCACGGAACTCCGGAATCGAGATGTCGTAGTCGCGCTGCACGCGCAAGCCCTGGGGATACTCGACCAGCACGAGCGACCGCACACGCTCGCACACTTCATGGATGTTCACATCGCCGACGAGATGCGGATGGCGGTGCGGCGCGAGCAACCGGTCCACCAGGCTCTGCAGCCGATCGGCCTCGTGGATGATGACCTGCGTGTATTCGGTGAGCTCGGGGTTGTCGAGCTCCATCTCCAGCAACTGCGCCGCGCCACGGATACCGCCCAGCGGGTTCTTGATCTCATGGGCCAGATTGCGGATCAGTTCCTTGTTGGCCAATGCCTGCTCGCGCAGGCGCTCTTCGCGATCCTGCCGGGCCTGGGCCTCCAGGGGCCAGAGCTCGACCAATATCTCACCGCTTTGCTCGGCAACCGCAAGGTGCACATGCACGGGCATTGCCTCTTGCTGCTGTGCGCGGCGCAGCGCGGCCTCGAACCGCAACGCCGCAAAATCCTGTCCTCGCGCGCCTGCCAACGCCGTCTGCAGCAGTGCGGGGTCAGCGAAGTAGCTGCTGAAGTCCGACCCCTCCAGCGTGCGGCGGGACAGCCCGAGCATGTTCTCGAGCGAGGCATTGGCGAAAAGCACCGACCCATCGGGTTGCAGCACCGCCACCAGCGTGGAGACGAGGTCCAGCGCCTGGTAGCGCATGGTGTCTGGTTTGGAAGAGGAAGGCACGCTCAACGATTGGCAGCCGGCAGACGGGACAGTTCGCGCTTGATGCCTGCGGCGTCGCTGTCGGCGCGCGCGAGGCTGGCTTTCAATTCGGCGGTGCGCTCGATCCAGAGTTGGGGATTGCGCAGCTCGAGCGCCGTGCGCTGGGGCTCGCCGTTGTTGTATTCCTTGGCGATTTCCGCCTGCCGTGCCTCGGCCTTGCGGAGCTCGGCTTCGAGAATGGCGCGTGCGTCAGAGTCCCGTGCACGCTGGTCGTTGGTGTCTACCCGCGGAGCATTGGCGGGCGATGCGCTGGCACTCGGGGCCGTGCTGCCGCCACCCGAGGCCGCCGGGGCGCCCCCTGGCCGAGCGCCTTGCACGACCGTCACATTGCCGCCTTCGACCAGTTTGCAGCCGCGTTCCTTGGCTTGGGAGGCATTGTTGGTGTATTCATTGCCGCAGCGGTAGATGCGGTCCTGCGACCACGCGGCAGGCACCACAGCGGCGACGGTCATCAGTGCGATGAGTGTTTTCTTCATTCGGGTTCCTCGCAAGGCATGCCGGCGGCATGCGGGGGATGCCAGGGGAGTATCCCCCAATCGCCGAGCGGCGCCAATTGGCGTCCCCGCTTGCTGGCGGTTATTTCCCGGCGTGTTGCACGACCGCGCCGCACCATTGAAAAAGGCGGCCGAAGCCGCCTTTTTGTGCTGAACCTTCGGCCTGTGGCCAGTGGTTTTACAGCGAGTAGTACATGTCGTATTCCACGGGGTGGGGAGCCATGCGGAAACGCGTGACTTCGCCCATCTTGAGCTCGATGTAGGCATCCAGCATGGAGTCGGTGAACACGCCACCCTTGGTGAGGAAGCTGCGGTCCTTGTCCAGGTAATCCAGCGCCTGGTCGAGGCTGTGGCAGACCGTAGGCACCAGCTTGTCTTCTTCGGGCGGCAGATGGTACAGATCCTTCGTGGCGGCTTCGCCGGGATGAATCTTGTTTTCCACGCCATCGAGGCCGGCCATCATCAGGGCCGAGAAGGCCAGATAAGGGTTGGCGGATGGGTCGGGGAAGCGCGCTTCGATCCGGCGGCCCTTGGGGTTGGCCACGTAAGGAATGCGGATGGAAGCAGAGCGGTTGCGGGCCGAGTAAGCCAGTTTCACAGGAGCTTCGAAGCCGGGCACCAGGCGCTTGTAGCTGTTGGTGCCAGGGTTGGTGATGGCGTTCAGCGCACGGGCGTGCTTGATGATGCCGCCGATGTAGTACAGCGCGAAGTCGCTCAGGCCTGCGTAGCCGTCGCCAGCAAACAGGTTCTTGCCGTCCTTCCAGATCGACTGGTGCACGTGCATGCCGGAGCCGTTGTCGCCAGCGTAGGGCTTGGGCATAAAGGTAGCGGTCTTGCCATAGGCGTTTGCCACGTTCCAGACCACGTACTTGAGCACTTGCGTCCAGTCGGCGCGCTCGACGAGCGTGCTGAACTTGGTGCCGATTTCGTTCTGGCCAGCGCCCGCCACTTCGTGGTGGAACACTTCGACCGGAATGCCCAGCGATTCGAGAATCAGGGACATCTCGGCGCGCATGTCTTGCGTGCTGTCGACGGGAGGCACGGGGAAGTAGCCGCCCTTCACGGTGGGACGGTGACCGCGGTTGCCGCCTTCGAGCTTGGCGCCCGAGTTCCAGGGCGCTTCGTACTCTTCGATCTCGAACATGACCTTGCCGGGCTCGTTGGACCAGCGCACGCCGTCGAAGATGAAGAATTCTGGCTCTGGGCCGAAGAAAGCCGTATCGCCCAGGCCCGAGGCCTTCAGATAGGCTTCAGCGCGCTTGGCAATGGAACGTGGGTCACGGTCGTAGGCCTTGCCATCGCCGGGCTCAATCACGTCGCACTGCAGGAACAGCGTGGTTTCTTCAAAGAACGGGTCGATGTTGGCGGTGTTGGGGTCGGGCATGAGTTGCATGTCCGACGCTTCGATGCCCTTCCAGCCTGCCACCGAAGAGCCGTCGAAGGCGTGACCCGACGAGAATTTGTCCTCATCGAAATGGGACACAGGCACAGTCACATGCTGTTCCTTGCCGCGGGTATCGGTGAAGCGAAAGTCAACAAACTTGACTTCGTTCTCCTTCACCATCTTCATCACGTCTGCAACGGTCTTTGCCATCAGGATCTCCAGGATTTAAGCGCTTGTTGAAAAAAACACCACGAAGGAAAAGCAGGTTACATGCCAGCTCGGTGCTGCAATGCACTAAGGCGGAGCATGCATCCTCTTAAAACTAACACACGAGAAAGAATGCACCATTAAAGTGCGAATTAACCGATTCAGAGCGCCTCTAAAGCGTTCGCACCATTTCAGGGCCGCAATTTGCACCAAATTCATGCAAAGCGACTTTCAAGGCAGTCCAAGCAGGCGGGACCAAAGCAGCCGGGCCTTTCACCCCCAGTTCGATATGGCGTCCGTGCACGGGGTGGTCCACGCTGGGCAAGCTGAAAACTCGCACTGAGGCGTGCTGGCTCTCGATGCGCTCCATCAAGGGCGTGAGCGCCGCTTCCATCGCACCATACACGACGACGGAATGCTCGATCTGAGGCTCACGGTTGAACCACTGCGCGTATTGCTTGTCCAGAACCCATTCGACCATGGGCCACGCCATGACAGGAAATCCGGGAACGAAATGCACCGCCCCACCAGACAGGCCGTCGCATGAGAAACCGGGAATCTTGTTGTAGGGATTGGGAATGATGCGAGCGCCCTCGGGAAAGACGCCCATGTTCAGTCGGTGCACGTTGTCGGGACGATCGGGTTCATAGGCCACGCCCTGCTCCAGCGCCACATCCTGCATGCGCTCTCGAATCAGCGACTCGGCTTGCGGATGCAACGCAAGCGGCACCTGCAATGCACGGGCAGCGCACTGACGGGTATGGTCGTCCGGCGTCGCACCGATGCCACCGCATGAAAAAACAATGTCGCCCGAAGAAAAAGCCCTTTGCAGCGTGGCGGTGATGCGGTCCGGGTCATCCCCGACATAGTCGGCATACGCCAGCTGCAAGCCGCGCGCCCCCAACAATTCGATGACTTTGGGCAGGTGCTTGTCCGATCGCTTGCCCGACAGGATTTCGTCGCCAATGATGATGAGTCCAAAGGAGGGAGTCATAGTGCTGGGTTGGGCCCCGTAGGACCACTCGGTGAATCGTTCGGAGCGCTCGCGGCGGCGGGAAGCTCCGAAGCATGGATGGGTGAAACGGTGGTTGTAGCAGGCGCGTTGCCGCCTCCACCCGTCAAATGATCAGAATGCTCGGTACGCAGTCGCTGCAGCGCATCCAACGCGTAATGCGTGAACCATAACGAAGAAAAGGCGAACACCAAGGTGTAGATCCACACGGCCAGCGGGATCAACACGAAGAATGCGGCGGCAAACAGAACCCCTGATGCCCAGACAATCCCGGGCGCTGCCCCCAGATAACCGCACACAATCCCGATGCCCAAGAGGCTGACGCGGTGGCGCTTGAAAATTTCCTCACGTTCTTGCCGGCTCGCATGCTCCGCCAAAGCATCGAAGGCCATGACACGGTACGTCAGCCAACCCCATATCAAGGGCGGGAGCACCAGTACCAGAGGCGGAATCAACCAGAGCGGCACAGAAATCAGCAGCGCGGCCATGGCAGCCAAAGTCGCTCCCAACGACCAGGCCAGACTTGCCAGGAACGATGCTCCACGCTTGCGCTCCAGCAACGAAAACCGGCGTCTGGCTACGGTGTTCACCAAAGCAGGAGTGATCATCAGCGCGACCAACAACACCGAGACGATCATGATCACCGGTGTGGTGAGCACTACGACGAGCAAAGGAGCGAGGGCGGCAGGCGCCTGTTCTATACCGGACGACTGAAGCCATCCCCAGACCACTCCCAGAACATCCGAAGCCTCCAAGGCCGTACGGACGGCTTGCACCGCCATCTGCCAGAAAAAATGGCTAGCGGCCCATGCCAGAACCAGCATCAGAAGAAGCGGCAAGAGAGACAGCGCGATGACGCGCGGATGCACGCAATAAGCTGCAGCGCGCCAGAAGGAGTCGATGAGCAATCTCATGGGGCCGAGCATAGCGTGAGGAGCACCCGACGATCGCGGCAACTCACCCTCGGCCGAATAAGCGCAGTACCCCGCGCCACTGCTGGGACCAGAAGCCGTTCCCATAATTGCGCACGCTGCCGTCAGGCCCTGTCTCGACCTGGTCGCGCACACCGGTCGGGTCATAACGCAATTCAAAATTGGCGGTTCGAAAAAGAATGTCCCACACCGGTAGCAGCACTCCGAAATTGCAGCCACCCAGCACGGTCACGGGCTTTTGTGCAGCCTCAACGGCGACATAGCCTTGAGACTGAACTCTGAGATGCGGCGTATCACTCCGCAAGACCACCGACTCATGCCCGATACCGATTGCATGGTGCAGGCGATGGAATCGAGGACTCACCCACAGGCGTTCGCCCCAACGTCCGAACCACAACCGCAAATTTGCGTGGTGAAAGTTTTCGCTCAATTGCGTCAACGCGACGATGGCGACGAATTGCCCGGGCGCAACACCGATCAACTGGGCCACGGTGACCACAATGGCATCCCGTAAAAGGTCGTCCAGCAGGTGGTTCCGGTTGTCGCTCCACATCGTCATCTGCCGTTGCGAATGATGGAGGGAGTGCAGCCGCCACCACCATTCGATTTGGTGCTGGCCGCGGTGAATCCAGTAGTCCAGGAAATCAAAGATCGCAAGGTAGATCAGCAGGCTCACCCAAGGCAGGTCGGTGACACCGGGCCAAATCGCATCCAGGTGAAAAGTGCTGATGCCATCCATCCGCAATGCCCCGAAAAGAGCGTCCCACAACGGATCGATGCTGAAAAACAGCGCTAGACGAAAGAGGCCGAGACGGTGGATCAGGGTATAGACGATGTCGGTTCGAACGCCTACTCGATCCACCAGCGGCTCCACAGGCCGCCACCGCTGCAGCGGTGCGATGAGCACCAACATGACCGCCAACTGCAGCAAGCCCACAAGCAACCATCCTGTGGCCGCATAACCGTCTTCCAACAGTCCTGCCATGCCGGCCGCGAACATGATGGGTTGAATCAGCGACTCGAACAGCCATTGCTGTGCACTGTCGAAACCGTTCGTCAACCAATCCATTGCTCCACTCCTGTCTGCGAGGCGTTCCGGCCTAGCGTTTTCCAGCCAACCAGTCGCGGTAATCCGGATGGTCATTCAACGTCTTGAAGCAAAACCCTCGCTGCTTCAGTCCGTCAATCAGCGGCTCCAACACGGTGGGCGCCCAAGGATCCTTGCGCGACCAGATGCCCAAGTGCGCCAATAGGATGTCCCCACTTCGAATGTTGTCCAACGCTTTTTTCAGCAGTGCAGCATTGCTGAACTGCTCACTGGGCAACTCGTCGCCCAGAAACCCCGCTGGAGACCAGCCTACATGGGCATAGCCACAAGACTTTGCGACCGCTAAAAGACGGGGGGACGTCTTTCCGCCAGGCGCACGGAAAATTGGGAGAGGCGCCTTCCCCGTAATCTCACGCAAGCGAGCAGACGCCCGGCCAATCTCTGCACAGTACTGTTCGGCGGTGATGGTCAGATCTTTTCCAGCCAGGGGGCCCGCAGAAGACCTCACCTTGAATTTCGGCGCATTCGGAGCGCCGGCATCCGCCCGCCAGTACGTGTGATCCATGGTGTGGGACGCAAAAGCATGTCCTTCCGCTGCACGCGCGTGCCACCATGGGGCCCAGTCGTTGCTCAAACTCCCGTTGCCAACCTTGGTTTTTTCATCGGCCGCGAAAAAGGTGACCAAGACGCCTTTTCTCTTGAGCACATCCGCCACCATAGGCGCAATTTCCATGTGCCCCGTATCGAAGGTGAGGTAGAGCGGCTTCTGGCAGCTTGACGTTTCTGCCGCCATCGCACTGCCCGCAATAAATTTCGCTATAAAAAATATAGCAAACGTTTTTCTGGAGACGGATAAGCGCATTGAAGTTTGAATGTCAGCGGGGTGCGTGCTGCAGGGTCCACACTCCATGGGGAGACTTGCCAACGTTGATTTTCTGCACGACCTTGCGCTCCACCGTGTCGATAACGAGCATCTTGCGCGCCCAGCGAGCACTGACATAGATCCATCGGCCGTCCGCTGAAACATCCATGCAGTCTGGTCCACCCGGCGCTGGATAGGTGTCCACGACCTGATGTTTGACCATATCTATCTTGCTGATCGTGTTTGCTACACGATTGCTGACATAGACGTGGCGCTTGTCGCCCGCACCTCGAAAAGCATGGGCGCCGTTCCCGGTTTTGATTCGCTGAACGCTTTTCGGCGTGGTATCGGACACATCAAAAACTTCAACGCTGTCGCTTCCTGTCAACCCGATGAAAAGGAACTTGTCGTCCGGGCTGCCATAGATGTCAGCAGGCATGGCGCCGGTCTTGATGCGCCACTTGATTTTCTGCGTCGCGATATCGATGGCAACCAATTCATCACTGTCTTGCATCGTGGAGTAGACCGTCCGGCTTTTGCTGTCCACCCATAGATGACTGGGTGTCTTCGAGGTCGCCACCCTCTGCACCAACGTGAGATCTTTGTCATCCCAACGGTAGAAATCGACATGATTCAGGCGATTGGCCGCCGTGATCAGCCATTTCATGTCGGGGGTGAATCTCAGGTGGTAGGGATCAACGATTCCTCGAACGGTCCGCTGCACCTGCGCAGTCTTGGGATCAATGAATGTCAACGTATCAGCCAGCGCATTGGCCACCACCAGCGACTTTTCGTCTGGCGTGAGGTACATGTGGTGCGGCTCTTTCCCAGTAGGGATACGCGCAGTCTCAGTCCACGTTAGAGGATCAATGACACTGATGTCCGCCTCTAAGGAATTCAAGACAAATACAGGCGGCGATGCTGCACTATCACTGAGAGCAGCAAAAAAAGCCCAACCTAAAAACACAGCGCGGAGACAACCGCCAAATGAAAACTTCACAGGAGTACTTTCACAACACAAGGCAGTTTAGCGCGCAAAGGCCGTTAAACCGAAGCTCCTGAAGTAACAGTCGCCTGCCTCTAAAAGCCAGCAATCTAAACGCTTTGCAAACACGGGTTAGCCAGCCAGTGCAGCCAAACCATCCTCGTCTAGCCACTTCCATTGACCAGGCGCGAGATCTGAAGGCAAAGACAAATTGCCTATGCGTGATCTGTGGAGAGCTTCCACCCTGTTGCCGACCGCAGCCAACATTCGCTTAACCTGGTGATACTTACCTTCAGTTAAGGTAAGGCTGATCTTGTGCTCATCGGTTCGCACACAATCTGCCGCTCTGACGATGGCTGGATCATCGTCTAAAACCACACCCTGGAGTAACCGTGAGATCTGGGTCTCACTGACGGGATGCTTTGTGGTCACCTCATACACCTTAGGGACGTGCTTCTTTGGAGAACTCATACGATGGATAAATTGTCCATCGTCGCTCAATAACAGAAGACCGGTGGTATCTTGATCCAGCCGCCCCACAGCTTGCACTCCTTGAATCGCACTTTTGCAAGGTCTCTGCCTTAGCGGTGGTGGCAATAGTGTGTAAATGCTTGGGTATGTTGACGGTTTCTGCGAGCACTCGGTACCAGCCGGCTTATGCAGTAACAAATATGCCTTAGCGTGGTATTTCCAAATTTCGCCTTGAACTTGAAAACGCAAACCATCAGCAGCCAACTCAAGGGATGAGTCTGTACAAACCTGAAAACAGCCAGCAGGTTCATTAAATAATTCAACCATTCCCCGTTGAATTAAACCCGCACATACTCGTCGCGTACCAAAACCCTGCGAATAGAGAATGTCTTGCAATTGCATATTTGCGGCAACGGGATGATTTACTGAATTACACAAAGCAAAACGCCCCAACATCGATAGATGCTGGGGCGGATTGGGCTGTAAGAGCCTGACGATGACCTACTTTCACACGGGAACCCGCACTATCATCGGCGCAAAGTCGTTTCACTGTCCTGTTCGGGATGGGAAGGAGTGGTACCAACTTGCTATGGTCATCAGGCATAACTTGGTGCTACCTTGACGGCTGTCAAGGCGGCGAATTCATAGAGTTTGGAATCAGTTTTTTGGTTTGACTGCGTCACTTGGCATAACAACTTGATCGAATGGTGATCAAAGTTATAGGGTCAAGCCGCACGAGCAATTAGTACTGGTTAGCTTAACG
>NZ_FMZC01000022.1 GCF_900102625.1 Paracidovorax valerianellae | reverse complement strand
CACCGTGCACGTCACCTATCGGCCCGTCACGCGGGCGGACCTGGATGCTGCGCGCAGCCCCGTGGGCGTGGCCATCCCGGACCTGGGCCTGCGCGTGCTGAATAGCACGCTGCAGCCCGTGCCCATCGGCGTGCCGGGGGAGCTGTACGTGGCCGGAGAAGGCCTGGCGCGGGGCTACCTTGGGCAGGCGGCCTTGACCGCGCAGCGCTTCATCGCCGCAGAAGGCGGCAAGCGGCTGTACCGCACCGGAGACCGGGTGCGCTGGAGCCCGCAGGGCGAGCTGGAATACCTGGGGCGGATCGACCACCAGGTGAAGATCCGGGGATTCCGAATTGAACTTGGAGAGATCGAGGCGCAGTTGCTCGCGCAGCCCGAAGTGCGGGAAGCGCTGGTGCTGGTGCACGAGCGCGAGAGCGGAGCGAGGTTGGTGGCGTACCTGTCGCCGCAAGGGGGGCGGGCCATTGATACGGCGCAGTTGAGAAAGCGGCTGGGGCAGGGATTGCCGCAGTACATGGTGCCGGCGGCGATGGTGGTGCTGGCGCAGGGGCTGCCGTTGAATGCGAACGGGAAGGTGGACAGGAAGGCGCTGGCGCAACTGGGGATGGGGCAGGGCGCGGAGGGCGAGAACGGGGAAGGACCGGCACAAGGAAACGAAAGCGAAGCGGGGCGGGCCTACGAGGCGCCGCGGGGAGCGCTGGAGCAGGCGCTGGCGCAGATCTGGGCCCAGGTGCTGGGATTGCAGCGCGTGGGGCGCCATGACAACTTCTTCGAGATCGGGGGCGACTCCATCGTTGCACTGAAGCTGCTGGCCCGCATGAACCAGAGCATGGCTGCGGAGCACGCCTTCTCGCTGCAAGACCTGATGCAAAAGCAGACCATCGCGCAATTGCTGTGCGATGCCCCCGCTGCGAGCGCGCCGTTGCTTCCCATCCAGCGCCTCGCGGCAGGGGCGAACGCTTCGGCCATGCCACTGTTCTGCATTGCGCCAGCGCTGCGCAATGTGCTTGATTACCAGCCGCTTGCCGACGCCCTGGGCGCCGACCGCCCGGTGTACGGCCTGTGCTGCACCGAACTTTCGCGCATCGACGCCATCGAGGCGCTGGCCGCCTACCACGTGGAGCTTGTGCGCAGTGTGTATCCGCACGGACCGGTGGCCCTCCTGGGCTGGTCCCTGGGCGCGACCGAGGCGGTGTACATGGCGCGATTGTTCGAACCTGAAGGGCGCGAGGTGGTGTTTCTCGGCATGGTGGACAGCTTCGTGATGCATGGCGGCATCGTCCCTTACGACTGGCGCGAGGAAGCCCGAGCGTTTCTGGCGGACTGGGTGGACGGCCGCGCCATCGACCAGTTGATCGAAGTGCTGGGCACGGCTGACATGGCCTGCATGGAGTCGGTTCACCGCACCACGCAGGCCGCGAACGCCGTGGCCGCGCAATGGGGGATCGGGGCGGGCCAAAGCGATCTGGTGGAAAAGTTCATGGCCTACCGGCGCCTGGATGCCGCGATCCAGGTACTGCCGCCACTTCCAGCGCTGCACGCTGTGCCCCATGTGTGGTGGCGCAAGGACCGGCCGGTGCCGGAAATGCAGGCGTTGGCGCGCCAGCTCGGCGGCCGCCTGCACCAAGGCGCGTCCATCGGCGCCAGTCACCGGCAGATCATCCAGCATGCCGATCTGCTGCAAGGCTGCCGCCAGGCCCTGCGGCAAGCCGGCAAGCCGGCGGTAGCGCGGTAGCTGCCATCTCCCGTGCTGAATGCCAGCGGCCCGCCCTTCGTGCGAAGGGTGGGCCGCGAGCCGGCGTCAGCGCCGGGATTCGTCGAGCGGTCTACCAGCGGTATTTGGCCGTGGCCGTCAGCGTGCGTTCACGCCCCATGTAGCACTCGCGGTGGTAGCAGATGGTGTTGTACTTGCGGTCCAGCAGGTTGGTGGCGTTCAGCCCGAAACGCCACGGCCCCTGGTCGTAGCGCAGCGAGGCATTCAGCAAGGTGAAGCCGCCTTCGGCCGAGGTATTGGCCTCGTCGTTCTGGCGCTCGCCCACGTAATTCACGCCCGCTCCCACGCCGAAGCCGCCGCCGATCGCATAGTCCAGCCACAGCGAAGCCGTCTGCTTGGGCACTGTCGGCGGGATCTTGCCGCGCTCGCTCGTGTCCGCGCTTTCCAGCACCTTCAGATTCAGCACCGTGAACGACGCCGTGGCGCTCAGCCCGCGCGCCAGCTCGGCCTTGGCCTCCAGCTCCAGCCCGCGCGATCGCTGCTTGCCGATCTGACGGGCATCGGACGTGATGCTGTCGTAGGTCACGACGTTGGTCTTTCGCAGGTCGAACACCGCTGCCGTGAACAGGCTCTTGCCTCCTTCCGGCTGGTACTTGATGCCGACTTCCACCTGCTTACCCCGGCTGGGCTTGAACGGATTGTTGTTGGCGTCCACGCCGCTCGTGGGCAGAAACGATTCGGCATAGCTCGCATAGGGCGACCAGCCTCCACCCAGCAGGTAGTTCACCCCGACGCGCCCGCTGAAGGCATCGTCGCTCTGCGTGGTGCGTTGCTGGGCGCTCAACCGGTTGTCGGTGGTGCTCTTGACGTGGTCCTGCCGCCCGCCCAACGTGGCCACCCAGCGGTCTCCGAGGCGGATCTGGTCTTGTGCGTAGAAACCGATCTGGTCGGTCTTCTGGGTGAAGTTGGACAGCGGCGTGGTCGGGGCGGGCACCGCCATGCCGTACACAGGGTTCAGCAAATCCAGGTTGGGGCCCGTGCCCCGGAACCGCAGCGCCGTGCCCTCGATCCGGTTCCAGTCCAGCCCGAAGAGCAATGTGTGTTCCACCGTACCGGTGCGTACCTTGCCTTGTATCTGCGTGTCGATGGAGCCCTGCTTCAGCCCATCGTCCCACGACCGGGTGCTGCGCGAAATGGTGTGCCCGTCCGCCAGCACTGAATCCGCCCACAGCGCGTTGCGCTCCAGGGCGATGTCGGTGTACCGGGCGTTCTGGCGCACCGTCCAGCCGCTGCTCAGCGTGTGCTCGAACTGGTAGCCCAGCGACGACTGGTCCTGCTGGAAGCGGCTGAACGACGGGTCGCCGTACTTCACGTGCCGCAGGTTTCCGTCCGGCCCGAAGAAGTTGGCGTAGTACGGGTCTTCGCCCGATTTGTCCTTGAGAAACTCGCCCAGCAGCGTGAACGACGTGGCCGCACTCGGTTGCCAACGCAGCGAGGGCGCCAGGTACACGTGCGTGCGGTTGATGCGGTCGCCGTTCGGGTAGCGGTCCTGGTCGTTGCTGTCCAGGCCCACGCCCACCAGGCGAAAGCTCAGGTCGCTGCCTTCGCTGAGTGCACCGCCCACGTCGAAAGCCAGCTGCTTGCGGTTGAAGCTGCCGACCTGCACCTCGATCTCGCGCGTGGCGTCGGCACTGGGCGCCTTGCTCACGCGGTTGATGACGCCGCCGGCGTCGCCCTGGCCGAACAGCACCGAAGACGGGCCGCGCAGCACTTCCACCCGCTCCAGCCCGTAAGGCTCCGTCATGCGGTAGACCACGCCGAACTGCGTTTGCGGCAGCCCGTCGCGGTAGCTGCTGGTGTTGCCTGGAAAGCCGCGCAGCGCGATGTATTCCCAGCCGCGGTTGTCCGGCCCGTAAGCCGCCACTGAAACGCCAGGCGTCTGCGCCACGATGTCCATCAGGTCCAGCGAGCCGCGCGCGTCCATTTCGGTGCGCCCGATCACCGATATCGACTGCGGCGTTTCCAGCAGGGCGGTGTCCGTCTTGGTCGCCGTTCGGCTGCGCTGGGCCACATAACCGTTCACCGGGCCTTCGGGCCGTTCGGTGTCCGCGCCGGCCTTCACGACCACGGTAGACAGCGTGCCGCTGGCCGCCTGCCGGCTAGCGCGGCGAATGGCAAAGCCACCGCCCGCGGCGCTGCTGGCTTCCAGCGTGCTGCCGGCGAGGATGGACTGCAGCGCCTGCTCCACCGTCAGCCGGCCCGAAACCGGGCGGGATTCAGTGCCGGCCACCAGGTCGCCGGATGCGAACACCGGCACGCCGGTCTGCCGCGACAACTCGGCCAGTGCGCTGGCCAGCGGTTGCGCCGCTACCTTCACCTCGAAAGCCTGGGGCGCCACGGCGGGCGCTGCCTGGGCCAGCGCTGCCGGGCTTGCGCCGGCAAGAAGGGTTCCGAACGCGGCGGCGAGCGCAGCGCCCAGCAAGGTGTGACGGGGAAAGGCAGGCATGGCGGTGAAACTCCAGGTAAATCGAACGGCAGGTCGGCGGTCATCGCGGTCCGGCCCACGGCCCGCAGGCGGGCGTGGCGTGTGCTTGTGTCCTGGGGACGGCCAAGCGCGCAAAACGGAGACACCCACCGCGCCAATCGCAATCGCCCATTGCCGCCCGCCCGGGTTTCGAGGCGAGCCCGCAGCCTTTCAGCGAGCGCGCAATTCGACGTTGCCGTCCGCCTGGCGATGCACCGTCAGCGGCAGGATGGTGGGCAGCGCGGCCAGCAGGGCGGTCGAATCGCCCGCGCGAAACCGGCTGGACAGGCGCAAGTCGCCCACCTTCGCATCGGCCAGCGTGATCGGCTGAGCGCGGTAGGCATTCACGGTGGCCAGGGCATCGCGCAGCGGCTCGTTCTGGAACACCAGCCAGCCCTCCCGCCACGGCGACAGCGTGGCGGGGTCCACCGCGCGCACAGGCTCCGCCCGGCCTTCCTGGATTTCCAGCAACTGGCCGGGATGCAGGTCGATGGCGTCGCCCGCCTCGCCCTGGGCGGGCAGCGGCTGCACACGCACCTGCCCGCGCTCCACGCCCACGGTGATGGCGCTGCCCCGGTCGCGCACGGTGAAAACGGTGCCGACCACTTCGATGCGTGCGCCGCGGGCGTGCACCACGAAAGGACGGCCTGCGTCGTGGGCCACATCGAAGCGGACTTCTCCGCGCTTCATGTCTACCCTGCGGTGCTGGCGGTATAAAGCCACGTCGACAGCGCTCTGCGGAGACAGGTCCAGCCGGGTGCCGCGGCCCCCGTCCATTCCGTCGGCCAGCGAAACCTTCAGCATCTGCGCCGTGCGCGTGGCGTAGCTGGCCGTAAACGTCGGTTGCTGCCAGTACCACTGCACACCGCGCCCGGCCAGCAGACCGGTGCCCAGCAGCGTCGCCGCCGACAGCAGCAGGCGCCGCCGTGGGCGCCGAGGACTGCTGGGGGCGATGGCCGATGCCACCTCGCCGAAATGCGCACGCAGGTCGTTCGACACGCCGCCCATCGCCTCCCAGCGCAGGCGGGCCTCCTGGGCGGCGGCTTCATGCTCGCCCGAGCGCAGGCGCCACTGCGCCAGCGCAGCACGTGCGTTCTGGGCGGCCGGGTCGGGGGCAACGTCGGCCTGAACGATCAGGGCAATGGCCTGCTCGATCAACCCTTCGCGCGGAGCGCTGGCCAACGACATGTGGGGCTTCAGGAAAAATCTTCGGCCAGCCGGGCCTCGAACCCTGCGCGGCCGGACGGGCTCTGGTGTTCGATCAGGCTGGCGCGCAGTTCAGCGAACACGCGGGAGCAATCGACCGTGGCGCGCACCATGTGCTTTGCGACGGCCATCTCGGTGATGCCCAGGCGCTCGGCGATTTCAGTGCGCGTGTGGCCGTACGCGCGGAACAGCAGAAACACCTCGCGGCGGCGGGGCGGCAATTGTTCGATCACCGCCACCAGGCGCTGCAGCACCTGCCGCTGCGCCGCGAAGTATTCGGTGGAGGGCGCGGCCCCGTGGCCCTCGGCGCGGGCATGCTGGCTGGCCCAGTCCTGCGCGACCTTGCGTTTGCGGTATTCGTCGATGCACAGATTGCGCGCTACCCGAAAGAGCAGCGCGCGCGGCGATTCGATGGGCGCAGGCGCTGGCACAGGCTGTGCGCTGCGCCGGGCTGCGGCGCCGGCACCCACGGCCTGGGCATACACGCGCTCGAAGCTCGATTGCGCGATGTCGGCCGCATGGTGTGGGTCCCTGAGCTCGTAAGTGAGGTGCCGGCGCAAATCCCCATAGTGGGCCACCAGTTCATGGATCAGATCGCGCATGAGGCCGTTTTCCCGCAAGTGCCAATGATCGGACCCCAGGGCTCGCCGCCGCGGCAGCCGCCGGCCCGGTCAATTCACGGGGAGGGCGGCCATGCCAAAAGCAGGGCTCCGGGTTCAATGCGAATAGTTCGCATTTGAATCATAGCATGGGGCGGTGCGCAGCAGCCTCTGCGCTGCGTCGCAATCAGGCCAGCGTGGGCTCCAGCGATCCGCGGGCGCGGGCAGGGCTTGCCGGCGCTGCTGCCAGCAAGGCGTTGCCGATCTCGCCCGTGCGCACCGAGGTGACCGACAGCAGCGTGTCGCTCAGGCCGTGGGAGGCCTCACAGGCGCCTTGCAGGTAAATGGCTGGATGGAAGTCCTGCGACGTTTGCACCCGGTAGTGGCGGTCCACCTGCATGTCGCCCAGGTAGGGCGCCAGCGGCTGCAGCAAATCCCTGTGCTGCGCGCGCGCGTAGCCGGTGGCCAGCACCACGGCGTCATAGCGCACGGTGCTGGCCTGGCCGGTGTCCTGGTCGGCCAGGGTGAGGTGAATGCCGGCCGCATCGGCCCGCGCCGCGTTCACCTCCTGGCGCCTCAGCATGCGAAGCCGCTCGACCCCCGCCACCTTCTGGTCGTAGAAGAGCTTGAAGATCTGCTGGATCAGCTCCATGTCGGCCACCGCGTAGTTGGTGTGCCAGAACTCATCGAGCAACGACGCGCGCTCCGAAGGCGGGCGGCTGTACATGTAATCGGTGAATTCGACGTTGAAGATTTCGTTCACGAACGGGCTGTCGTCGGACGGCCGGATCGAACGGGCCCGCATCACCAGGTCCACCTGCGGCGCGCCGGGGCGGCCCTGCAGGTCCATGAAGATTTCCGCAGCGCTCTGTCCCGCGCCCACCACGGCGATCCGGCGCGCAGCCCCATGCGGCGCAATGCCCTGCAGGTAGCCGCTGGAATGGAAGACGCGCGGGTCGCCCTTGAGCGGCTTGAAGGCTGCCGGAATGTTGGGCGTGCCGCCCACGCCCACCACCAGGTTGCGTGCCAGCCGCTCGGTCACGGTGCCGGTGCGGTTGCGCGAACGCACGCGCAGGTGCGAGACAGGCCCTGCTTGCGCTTCGTGCGGTGCAGCACCGCCGGCGTGCTGTCGCTCGGGCAAGACCTCGAACACGTCTTCGCCGTAGATGCAGTGGTCTTCGAACTGCTCCGCGGCCCAGCCGAGGTAGTCGTTGAACTCGCGCCGGCTCGGGTAGAAGCTCTTGAGGTTGATGAAGTCCGGCAGCCGGCCCTTCTCGTGCAGGTAATTGATGAAGGTGAACCGGCTGGTCGGGTTGCGCAGCGTGGCCAGGTCCTTCAGGAACGAGATCTGCATGTGCGACTGCTCCAGCAGCATGTGCGGGTGCCATGCGAAAGCCGGCTGCTTCTCGATGAACAGTGCGTCCAGGGGGCGGCTGGCGTGGCGCTTTTCCTCCAGTGCGATGGCCAGTGCGACGTTGGACGGGCCGAAGCCGATCCCGATGAGGTCATGAATGGCAGGCATGGGGTGTCAACTCCTGTGGAATGAGTTCGGCTTGTTCGGCCAGCAGCGCAAGGCCCTGGTGCAGGGCTGGGAAAAGGCTTTGCTGGAAGTTGTTCCAGCGCATTTCCAGAATGGTGTCGTCCGGCGCGATCGGCGTGGCAAGCACGTCGAAGATCACGTCGCCCGAGTCGATGCCCGCGTCCACGTAATGGAAGGAGGCACCGGTCATCGTCACCGGCGGCACGGCGACCATGGCGCGCGTGGTCCAGTCGACGACCTTCTCGCCGCGCGCTCCGTGCAGCGCGTCCAGCGTGGCATAGGCCCCGCGGCGCTGGTAGGGCGAATCCACCCGCGTGATGCCGGGATGGATGTTGGCGATGCGCCGCCAGTAAGGGTTGCCCGGCCGCGCGAGGTCGTCCAGGATGACCAGCAGGCCGTCCAGCACCACCACGTCGGCTTGCAGCGCATCGAGCCGCTCGCGCAGCCGGCGTTCGAAGTCCTGCTTGGCGGGCACCCGCTGCGCCGAATCGCGCGGCAACTGCCGGTAGGTGGAGGGCACCGAATGCATCAGGTCCTTGAGCGGCTTGCCCTGCGCGCCCAACCCGTGTGGAAAGATCCATGGCCGTGCGGGGTCGCAGGCGAAGCCATAGGCCTGCAGCGCTGCCTGGTCGCGTGGGGACTGCGGGTCGTCGTCGAACACGATGCCCTCCAGCGAATAGGCGTCGCCCAGCGGCGTCTGGTCCAGGGCTTCGGCCAGGTACTCCAGGGGAGACTTCATATAGCGCTGCTCCCCTTTGTAGGCCACGTGCCGGCCCGCCTGATCGGCGGCGGCATTGCGCAGGGAAAGGATGTAAACGAGTTTTGCCTTGGGCATGTGCGGAGTGAATCCATTCAAGGGTGGATGAACCGATCGGGTGGCGCCAGCGCGTCCGCAGGCCGGGCGCGCGCTAAAAACGGCAATCGACGCGGCCATGGACGCGCCCGTTCTGGGCCCCATGCCGGGAAGACGAATGGCGCGCCCATCTGTTCACCGGCCGGGCCGTCAGACCTGCGGTGCTTCAGCCGCGCGCCGATGCTGGGGTGCAAGCGGGCACGCGCCGCAATGGCTTTCGCCGGGAAGCAGGTAATACAGGCAGCACTGGCGGTGCAGCGTGAGCGGCGCAGTGGCAGCGCTGCGTGGCACCTGCCGCTGCGGGCCGAATAGCGGATTGATCAGCGGCAATCCACCGGGCTGCGGCCAGTGCGGGCGGTGCAGCAGGAAGTCGCGGTCTGCCGCTGCAGGGGTGGCGGAGCCGGCCAGGACCATGGCCTGCTCCAGGATGGGTTCCAGCCGCCGCGCCGCGTTGCCCCACAGGATCTTGGGCGCCACCCGCGTCAGCTCGGTCAGTCGCTCGAAGAGCGGGCCGAGGTGCTGCCAGAGCAGATCGGCATAGCGTTCGGCGGTGCTGGCCCCGTGCATGGGCGAGCCCAACGTGCAGAGGTGAAAGTCCAGCACCGTGCCGTGCCGGTCCAGCCGCACCCAAACGTCCTGCGCCGCGATGGGGAATGGTTGCTGCAACACACTTGCACCCGCCACCACGGGCGGCAGCAGCCGGTCGAGGTAGTGCAGTGTCCACACCGAAGCCACGGCGCGCAAATTGCCCGAGCCCGTGCCCGCGCCCGCGCCGCGATGCTGCGCCTGGCAGTGCAGCAGGTCGCTCAGCCGGTCGGCATCGTCCAGCAGCGCCGCCAGATTCAGCGCGTCGTGTGGCGGCACCGGCGCGCATTGCAGGCCCGTGCCGTGCTCCGCCAGCGCGCCGGGGAACAGGGGTTGCAGCAGCGGGATCACGATGGGCATGAACCTGAGACGCGGCAGGCCCGCAACTGTTCACGGGGCATGCGAAAGCATTAGGTCGCTGCGTGCTTCTTCATGGGCCCAAGCCCGTGCGTGAACATTTGTGGCAGGCCTGCGTCTCGGGGGTGGGTGGCGCGCAAGTGCCGCTATAGGCCTTCTCAGGCTGCGCCCGGCGCGGCCGTGCGCTGGCCGCCGTTTTTCTTCCACTCCAGCCGGGCCGCGGGGCGTCGCACGCCACCGGGGCGGAAAGACCTTTCGCATGACACCACCCAACGGCCCGAATGGCCCCAGCGGCAACGCCGCAGAAATCAGGCGCCTGCTCCAGCCTTTTCTTCCGTGGATCGCCCTGTCCGCCGTCACCGGCATCGGGGCGGGGGCCGCCACCGTCGCGCTGCTGGCCACCATCAACCGCGTGCTCAACACGCCGGGCGGGCTGGCGGGCGGTTTGCTCATGGTCTTCATCTGCCTGTGCCTGGGTGCCCTGGCGGGCCGCGTCGTCTCCGACATGTCCAGCAACTTCGTGGGCCAGCGGCTGGTGGCGCAAGTGCGCAAGGGGCTGGCCCAGAAGATTCTGGCCGCCCCCATCGATGCACTGGAGCGCTATCGCACGCACCGTCTCATGCCCGTGCTCTCGCAGGACGTGGACATGATCAGCGACGTGGTGTTCGCGCTCTCGGCGACGCTCATCGCGGTGGCCATCGCGCTCGGGTGCCTGATCTATCTGGCGGTGCTGTCGCTACCGCTGTTCGGCGTGCTCATCGTGGCGCTGGCCATCGGCGCCACGATCCAGGTGCTGGCGCAGTCGCGCGGCGTGGCGGGCTTCTGGAAGGCGCGCGAATACGAAGAGCAACTGCACAAGGCCTACCGCGGCATCAGCGAAGGTGCCAAGGAACTGCGCATGCACCGCACGCGTCGCGCGCGCATGTTCACCGAGCAGATCGAGCGCGTAGTGGACAGCATCCGCACCGTCAACGGCCGCGCCATCAACACCTACGTGGTCGCCACCGCGTTCGGCTCGGCCCTGTTCTTTTTGCTGATCGCGCTCATCCTCGGGTGGGCTGCCCTGCGTGCGCCCGAGCCGGCCGTGCTCAGCGGCTTCGTGCTGGTGCTTCTGTTCCTCAAAGGCCCCATGGACCAGATCGCCTCGGCGCTGCCCGGCGTGGGCCGTGCGAAGGTGGCGTTCCAGCGCATCGCGGATCTGTCCACCCGCTTCGCCAGCCCCGAGCCGCACCTGCCGCTGCAGGCGCAGCAGCGCGAGGCGCACCTGGGCGATGCCATCGAGTTGCGCGGCGTGCGCTACGCCTTCGATGCGCCGCCGGGTGGCGAGCCCTTCGTGCTCGGCCCCGTCGATCTGCGCCTGCGCAAGGGCGAGCTCGTGTTCGTGGTGGGCGACAACGGCTCCGGCAAGACCACGCTCATCAAGCTGCTGCTGGGCCTGTACGCGCCGCAAAGCGGCACCATCGTGCTGGACGGCGAACCCGTCGTGCCCGAAACGCGGGACGACTACCGGCAGCTTTTCACCACCGTGTTTTCGGACTTCTACCTGTTCGAAGACCTGCTGGGCGAAGCGTCGGTCGGCTCCGCGGGGCAGGCCCAGGCCCAGAAGTACCTGGAGCGCCTGGAGATCGCGCACAAGGTGTCGGTCCAGGACGGCGTCTTCACCACCACCGACCTGTCCACCGGCCAGCGCAAGCGGCTCGCGCTGGTGCATGCCTACCTGGAAGGGCGCCCGGTGCTGGTGTTCGACGAATGGGCGGCCGACCAGGACCCGACCTTTCGCCACCTGTTCTACACCGAACTGCTGCCCGAACTGCGGGCCAAGGGACACTTGCTGGTCGTCATATCCCACGACGACCGCTACTTCCACCTCGCCGACCGCGTGGTGACGATGCGCGCCGGTCAAGTGGTGAATGACGGCGCAGCGCCACAGGCAGGACACGTGGCGCCTGCGGCATGGCCGCAACCCGGTCTGGTGCAGGGCCCGGCAGCGCAGGCACTGCAGACCGCGAAGGAAGAAACCCGGGAAGACTTCGAGCCGGCTTGATGGCCGAGGGCTGACCGCCGTAGGCGGCGGCGGTGGTTTGGCGCGAGGATTGCTGCGGAATGCGATCGAACTTGGCATGCTCAACGCCATAAGCCCTTGCTCCGCATCGCAGCACTTGTCTGTGCGCCATTGGACATGCGTGCGATCGCGTTACCGAACTTAAGTTGTTGCCGATTTCGCGCCCGCCGAACGTTGAGCAAAGGCGAGCCTGTTCGCCAAGAAATGTCCATTTCGTGCGCGCGAAACGAGGGCTGGCATCGACCGCGCCGGCCCCTATTGGCGAGCCTGTACGATGACCGTTATCGGCCATCACCGGATCTTCATAGATGAGCAAAACGGTCTCTGACCAATCTCTGTGCATACGGAAAGCGACGCTCGACGACACTTCGGCCATCAGCGGGTTGATTCTGTCGCTGGCGCACCATTTCCTCTTGCAAGCTGACGGTTCAGGTGCAGAAAGTTTTTTGCGTTCGCTCGGACCTGAAGGCATTGCACGAAACATCGCTGCCCCGGAGCTCGACTACTACGTCGGTTCGGCTGGCGGTCAGCTGATAGGCGTTGTTGCTGTCCGCAATCGGATGCATCTATTCCACCTCTTTGTTGACCAACCGTTCCAGCGAGGGGGCGTCGCAAGGGCGCTTTGGGCACATGTGAAGGAGGTTTATGGATGGCCTTCTGCTTCAGGGCCGACGACTGTCAATTCAACGCCCTTTGCACAGGCTTTCTATGAGCGCATGGGATTTCACGCGGTCGGCGCGCGACTGGAGAAGAACGGCATTGCGTTTGTTCCAATGCAACTCGCTCAAGCATGAGTCGTGCTGGGCGATGAGGGTTAAGCAACGGCCGCTTTGAAGCACTCCGAACGTCCGCAATGGGCCCAAAAACAGAAGTCGGCGGCAGGCCTCTAGCCAGGCAATTCGTTAGCAACCTCGATCAGGTTCTCATCGGGGTCGTAGAAGTAGATCGAGCTCAAACGAGCGTTCGCACCCGTGGCGTTGACCGGGCCTTGCACGATGCTCACTCCCATTTCAGCCAGATGAGCCATCACGTCGTCCAGAGGCGCTGAGGTCAAAAAGCACAGATCGGCCGAGCCTGGCGTCGCGTGCCGCACGTTAGGGTCCACCACAGTACCCACCTCATGCAGATTGATCTTCTGCCTTCCGAAGTGCAGCGAATGCCTGCCGGGCTTGAACTCACGCGCCGCGAAGCCGAGCGCCTGTTCATAAAAGGCGATGGTGCGCGGAGCGCTCGCCACCGTGAGAACGACATGGTCAAGACCGATGATGAGTGGGGGTTTGGACATGGCTTGCGATCAAACAGGGAGCGCTCATTGTCGCCAAGGATTGCGGGCGTTCGCCTCGCCACTTGGCAGTTGAAAATCGACGTGCGGGCGTAATCGTGGAGGGAGTGAGGGCGGCGTAGCAGTTCGGCGAAGGCTAGCGGACACCTGTGGCGTGTTGCGCGAACGCATTCCGGCCCAATTCACCCGCCTTGATGATGTGGGACGCAGCGCTCTCACTATCGATGCCATACAGAATTTCGGAGGTGACGACCTTTGCCCCGCAATAGTCAAAGATCCCATGATCGATCTGGGTGCGCAGCGCCTTGTCATAGCCATGTCGCGCATAGGTCTCGGCCTCGGCAGCGCCGATGCCAATCAGGTGGACGTCAAGCTGCCCTAGCCGTTTCTCAATGGCACCTTCCGGTGTTTCCGAGTAGGCCCATCCGTTTGAAAAAACGCGGTCGATCCACCCCTTGAGCTGGCCTGGAAACGACCACCAGTAGACCGGGTAGACAAGCACCAGCGCATCCGACCTGTCAATGCGCTCTTGCTCGCGCAGAACGTCGGGCTGAGCAGGCGCCTTCAAAAGGAAGGTCGCCCGGTCCGCTGCGTTGAATGCGGCCTGGAACCCTTCTGCTGCGAGGTCCACCAATTCCGTGGTGTGCTGGCCAAGCTCTTCAACGCCCTTCGCAAAGGAGTGTGCTACTGCGTGGGTAAGGGACTGAGCGTCGGGATGACTGATGACGATGAGTGCGTGCATGGGAGATCTTTCGTTCGTTCTTTAAGCTACCATTGGTATGTTATCACCATAAATTACCTTTGGTAAGTTATCTATGCCAACCAACTTGACGGAGCCGGACGCCGGCCGTGAAATCAAGCGACGCCTGCCCAAGGAGGCGCGGCAACGTCAGCTGATGGATGTCGCCTGGTCCATCGTTCGCAGCGAAGGTAGCGATGCGTTGACACTGGGCTATTTGGCGGAGCGCGCTGGCGTGACTAAACCCGTCGTCTACGACCATTTCGGCGCGCGCACCGGACTACTGGGGGCGCTCTACAAGGAGTACGACAGCCGGCAAAACGCACTCTTGGACGAGTCGCTCAAAGCCTGTACGAAGTCACTTTCAGCGGTAGCCGAAGTCATTGCCTCGAGCTATGTCGATTGCGTGATGACGATGGGCACAGAAATGCCTGGAGTGGTCGCGGCGCTCACTGGCGCCCCCGAGCTGGAAGCACTGAAGAAAGAGCACGAAGCCCTGTTCCTGGAGAAGTGTCGCCACGCGCTCGAGCCTTTCGCGAAGAGGCCTTTGAAACTCGTAGCACTGCGCGCAATGCTCGGCACTGCGGAAGCGGTGTCCTTTGCGGCATTGGCAGGGGAGGTGGATCCCGTCGACGCGCAGAACGAGATATATGACGCGATTCAGCGCATCGTGGGTAGGGCTTGATGCGGGATTCGGACTATCTCTGAATCCGCTGGGCCAGTCCGTAGGCGTTTCGGGCCTGCAGCTTGGCAACGGCTCCGTCGCCGCCATCCAGGCCATTCCACCGCGCTTGAACCGGGGCCGCCGATAATCCGGCAGCGCCCCAACTGCCCGGCACGCCACCCCATGAATTCAACCCCATCCCACCCCACGCCCGACGCCAAGACCTTGCAGGAACGCGAGGAGCAGTTGCGGCTGGCCATCGAAGCGGCGGATGTGGGCTTGTGGGATGTGGACGTCGCCACCGGCACGCTGTACTGGCCCGCGATCGTCAAGGCCATGTTCGGCATCTCGGCGCAGGCCGAGGTGACGCTCGACGACTTCGTGGCGTGCCTGCATCCGGACGATGCCCCTGAAGTGCTCCGCGCCTTCGCGGCCGCCCAGGACCCGGAGGTGCGCACGGTCTACGACGTGGAATACCGCGCCATCGGCAAGGAGGACGGCCGGGTGCGCTGGCTGGCTGCCAAGGGGCGGGGCCTGTTCGATGCCTCGGGCCGGTGCGTGCGCGCGATCGGCACGGTCATCGACATCACCGAGCGCAAGCAGGCCGAATCCCTGCAGCAGGAGATTCAACGGCGCCTTCAGGTGCTGGACCGCATCGAGCACGCCACGCGGCCGCTGGTCGATGCCGTCGATGTGATGCAGGTCACGGCGCAACTGCTGGGTGAGCACTTGGGCGCCACGCGTTGCGCGTACGCCGATGTCGAGCCCGACAACGACCGGTTCACCATCCGCAGCGACTGGTCCCTGCCTGGCGTGCCTTCCAGCGCCGGGGTGTATTCGCTCGATCTGTTCGGCCCGCAGGCCACGTCCAACCTGCGCAACGGGCGCCACCTGGTGGTGCACGACGTGGACCGCGAACTGGGCGACGACCAGGGCGGTCGCATGTTCAACGCCATCGGCATCAAGGCCATCGTGTGCGCGGGCCTGGTCAAGGGCGGGAGGCTGGTGGCGATGATGGCCGTGCACCAGTCCACGCCGCGGCGCTGGTCCGACGGCGACCTGCGCGTCATCACCGAGGTCGTGGACCGCAGCTGGGCCCACATCGAGCGCGTGCGCGACGCCGCCATGCTGCGCGAGCAGGACCGCCGAAAGGACGAGTTCCTGGCCACGCTGGCGCACGAGTTGCGCAATCCCATCGCGCCGATGCTGTACGCCATCACGCTGCTCAAGCGCGACACGGACGCGTCGCGCCAGGCCCGCAGGCATGAAGTCATCGAGCGCCAGGCGAACCACCTGGTGCGGCTGGTCGAAGATTTGCTCGATGTGTCCCGCATCAACCGCGGGCTGATCGAATTGAAGCAGGAGGTGACCGACATCGCGCCGCTGCTGGAGCAGGCCGTCGAGGCCGCCACGCCTTGGCTGGAGGCGGCCGGCCACCGGTTCAGCATGCAACTGCCGGGCCAGTCGGCGCCCGTCCACGCCGACCCGGCGCGGCTGGTGCAGGTGGTGACGAATCTGCTGAACAACGCCGCCAAATACACGCCGGACGGCGGCGACATCCGGCTGTCGGCCCGCGTCGATGGGGCGCGCGTCATCGTCGAGCTGGCGGACAACGGCATGGGCATTCCGCCCCAGGACCAGGGCCGGCTCTTTCAACTGTTCACGCAGCTGTCGCACACCGGCCGCAAGGCGCATGGCGGCCTGGGCATCGGCCTGTCGCTGGTGAAGAGCCTGGTCGAAATGCACGCCGGCACGGTGAGCGTGGAAAGCGCCGGCATCGGCCAGGGCAGCACGTTCCGCATCGAATTGCCGCTGGTGGCGGCGGTGGCCGAACCCGAGGCGCCGGGGCAAGCCCCGGCGGCGCCAAGCCACGGCCGCGTGCTGGTCGTCGAAGACAACCCGGACGGCCTGCTCACGCTGGTGGAGTTGATCAAGGTGGAGGGCCACGCCGTGATGGGCGCGCCCGGTGGCCTGGAGGCGCTGCGCATCGCCAGCGAATGGAAGCCCGATCTGGTGCTGCTCGACCTGGGCATGCCGTTGATGGACGGGTACGAGGTGGCGGCGCGGCTGCGCGGCGACCCGGCCACGGCCGGCACACGCATCGTGGCGCTCTCGGGCTGGGGCACCCAGCAAGACCGGGCCAAGACCACCGCGGCGGGTTTCGATGCCCACCTGACCAAGCCGGTAGAGCCGGAAGAATTGTTGAACCGCATCGGTGAATGGATGAGCCCCGAAGCCGTCGCCGGCCGCCGCCACGCGGGACAGGCCGGTTTGCCGCGCTGACCAGGAGAGCAGGCCGGCGCTCGGCCTGGATGGGCGGTGTCGGTGGCGGTGTCGGTGTCGGTGGCGGTGGCGGTGCGTGGGCAGAGACTGCGTCTGTCCGCGATGGCGCGGCCAGGTAGTGCGAAATGCTCACTTATTCATAGCAATACTCCCTAGGGGAATATGCGCTGGAGGCCAATTTGGCTCAAAGCCCCCACTGGTCGCCGGCGCCCGCATACACTGGCCGTCTTCAGCCCCAGCGCTGCCTCCGGGAACCGCCATGCGTCCATCCATGCTTCGTGTTCTGTACTGCATACCAGCGGTGTTTGGCGGGCTAGGGTGGCTGGCCGCAGCACCCGCGCAGGCTCAAAAACCCCCGAATGCGCCGAAGGCCCAGGCCACGGTCTGGACGAACTCCCTCGGCATGCCGTTCGTGCGTGTGCCGGCCGGCAGTTTCCGCATGGGCAGCGACGAGTCCGTTGATGCACTCGCGGCCGCTTACCCACTCATGGAGCGACAGCGCTTCGAACTGTTGTCGGATGAAGCGCCCGTGCACCCGGTGCGCATCCGCCGCGCGTTCTACCTGGGGCAGACCGAGGTCACCGTGGGGCAGTTCCGCCGGTTCATCGAGGCCTCCGGCTACCGCCCCGAATCCGAGGCGGACGGCACCGGCGGCTACGGCTACAACCCCGATTACGACCCTGCCAAGACCGCACGCGGCGATGCCTTCGAGGGGCGCGACCAGCGCTACTCGTGGCGCAACCCCGGCTTCGCGCAGGGCGATGACCACCCGGTGGTCAACATCACCTGGCACGACGCGCATGCGCTGGCCGCATGGCTCAGCAGCACCGAGGGCCACCGCTACCGGCTGCCCACCGAGGCCGAATGGGAATACGCCTGCCGCGCCGGCACGCGCACCCGCTACCCGCAGGGCGACGACCCAGAAGGGCTCGCGCGCCACGCCAACACTTTCGATCAAGACGCTGCGCCGTATTGGCCCCGCTGGGCTGCGCAGGCGGTCAAAGGCCACGATGGCCACGCCTTCACCGCGCCCGTGGCCAGCTACCCGGCCAATGCCTTCGGCCTGCACGACATGGTGGGCAACGCCTGGGAATGGGTGTCGGACTGGCATGGCGACACGGCCTATGCCGAGTCGCAGCGCGACGATCCGCAGGGCCCGGCGCAAGGCAGCGTGCGCGTGCGCCGTGGGGGCTCGTGGCACACGTGGCCGCTGTATGCCCGGTGCTCTTACCGCAACTGGAACGCGCCGGACACGCGCTACACGCTGGTGGGCATGCGGCTGCTGCGCGAGGTCGATGCCGCTGCGCCCGCTGCGGGCACGGCTCGGCACCAAGCTTTGCCACGCGCGGCGCGCTGATCCGCCGGGTCTGCCGCTGCGGCGCAGCAATGGCTGTGCGGCGGATTTGGCCTGAATAGCCGGCCGGAATGCCCCGTTGTCAGTCCGCAGGTTCCTGCACGGATTGAAGAATCGCCAGCAGCGGATCGTTCGGGTCGGGCCGATGGGTTTCGGGCTCCAGCGGGTCCCACTGCGGGTTGTTCCGGTTCAGCCACGCGCCGGTCACGATCTGGCGGGCCAGGGCCCGGCGCTCTTCGGCCATGGCGTTCAAGTCGTCTTCGGTAGCGGGCGATTCCGCTTGCGCATCGGGCGCCGGCTCGGCGTCGCGCAGTTCCTGTTCCACGTTCGCCACGGCCTGCTCGAAATCGCGCAACACGTAGTGCGCCAGCAGGGCGCGTTCATCGAACAGGGGCGGGGCATCGGCCGCGTTGCCGGCGGGTGGTGCGTCGGTTGCCACGGGGTTTTCGGCGAGGGATTCAGTGTTCATGGGGTGCCTTTGCAGGAACGGTCATCGGGGCTCGGAGAGGTGTCGGGCGCGGGCGCGAAAAAAGCAGCGATGCAGCGGCCATCGCGATCGGCCCGGCGCTCAATACCACTGGGGACGGGCGTGGTACTGCTGGTAGCTGTGCTGCATGCCATACGCATTGAAATGCGCCATGTCCTGCTTGAACACCGATGCGGCGTGCGCCAGCGATTGGTAGGTGTGCGCGGCCGCGCGGATGGGGTAGGTCACATGGTTGATCGCGTTCTGCGCCATGTACCCCGCCTGGTACGCGACCGAGTGCGCGGCATGGCTGACCTGATTCACCGCGTGGTCTACCCGGTACAGCGCGTTGTCGATGCGGTGCGCGGCCGACTGCACCGCGTGGTCCACCCGATACATCGCATGGTTGACGCCCTGGTTGACTGCATGGTTCGCGGCATGGGCCATCTGCCCCATCTTGTAGCGCGCCCTGTCCACGCCGTGGGTCACGGCGACACCGGCCAGCAGTGCGCCGCCCAGGCCCACCATGGCCGCCTGGCCGGCTTTGTGAAGCACTGCGTTGCCGTAGTGCGAAGCCTTGTGGGCCAGCCGGCGCGGGTCGAAGCGTTCCATGTTCTTGGCGACCGAATAGGCCGCGCCTCGCACGCCCGCCGAAACGCCGCGTGCCGTTTCCCCGAAGAACCCGCGCGCGCTCTGGGCCGCGTTGGCGTACGCCTGTTGAGAGCGCTGCTGGTGCGCAGTCTGTGCCGTGCGATGGTGTTGCGCCACCGCGCCGTAGCCAAAGCCCGGCCGTGACATCTGATGGGATTCGGCCCGCAAAGCCGAGAAGCCGTTCTTGTGCTGCTTGATCTCTTGCCGCATGCCCTGCGAGAACTGCTGCACCGAATCGCGTGCATGCTGCGCCGCATTGGAGAGCGCCTGCGCCATCGGCGCACGCCCTCGCAAGGCGTTCATCGACCGGGGCGCCATGCCGCCGCTCTGTGCGCCTCCGTCCCGGCCCTGCAGCCCGCTGAACCCGGCAAAGGCTGAGCTCTTGCCGCCGGGTTTAGCCGATTTAGCGGCGGGCGCTTCGGCAAGTGCCGACCCACCCGGGCGCATGGCATGCTGCAATTTATTCAAGCTGGATTTCAATGTCATGGCCCGTTCCCGATGCAAGGTGTCCGCAGGCTCTGAAAAGACCGGCTGCTGACGGAGGATGGTCCCGCCATGGTGCCGCCGGAGTAGTGCGCGGGCAGGCAGTGCCCGAACTGATGGGCCTGGATGCGAAATGCCGAAGGGCACCGGGCGCCCATGCCTATTCGCACTGGATGAGTGGACGGCAAGGCACACCGCTTGCCTGGGGCTTTGCATGTCCGACGAAAACGAAGACCCCATACAGAAAGCGCGCCGGCTTCGGCAAGCTTCGGCTGCGATCAAGCAGTCGCTGCATGACGCGGCCGAGCGCCTGCACCTCGTTCGCGCCGCCGTGGTCGAGCAGCATCAGCCGGAGGTCCCTGGCGAGGCGCCCTGGACGCCAGGGACCCCGCCGGAGCACGACGGTTCTGCCGGCCGTGCTGCCCACACGCCCCAACTGCGCTCGAAGCAGTAGGGCCACTTATCAATGCCGCTCATCCGTGTCGCGAAGAATTGACCACGGAAATGCGGTGTCTGCGTTGCGGCAGCAGGCCCTGACGCATGAACTTGCGCGCGAACTGCAGCCCAGGCATGAGCGCCTGGTGGAGCACGCCCGGTCTGCCAGCGTGACAGTCAACGCATGTAAATCCTGGATTCCCCTGACTGAAAAGTGCAGGAAAGGCGCTGCAAACACTGGCCGAAGCGCGAAAGTTCCCGTAAATTTCGCGGCTTTGTTGTAACGCAGAGTCCGCCATGAAGCCGAGCGCAGCCTTGACCCTCACCGTCGCCACCGCGCTGCCACTGGCTGCCGGTGCGCAAAGCATTACCGTTGCGCCCGCCCTGGCTCCGGCCCCCGGGGTGGCGGCCATCCCCGTGGACAACCCCGTTGCACTCGTTGCCGTCGGCGTGGCATTGCTGGCTGCCGCCTGGTTCGTGCTGCGCAATCGCCAGCACCGGGCGCTGCTCATGGCGCTGTGGGGCGGCGCACTGATGGCGTCGCTGCTGTGGCACAGCCCCGAACTGCGCGCCCAGCTGGTCAACAGCTTCACCAATCCCGCCGGGGAAACCCAGCCCATCGCGGTGAACCAAGTCAACGCCGGGGCCAGCATCACGGGCTTCGTGCCGGTCGATTTCACCAACTCTTCCGGCGTCCCGCTCAAGATCACGGCACTGCAGGAGCCGACCTTGCCGCAGTGTTTTCCGGCAGGGTTCGGTCTTCTCGCCGCCTCCGGCGCGGCACCTGTTTCGCCGCCCGTGTGCGCGGTCGGCAACACCATCGCACCGACCGGCGTCTGCCGCGTCAGCGTCGAGACCATCTGCCGTGCCGAGGCTGCAGCAGCCCCCCAGACCACACTGAGCCTTTCTGCAGCCACGCTGGCCTTCGACGCCGGCGCTTCGGAAGTCTTGACCGTCACCAACACCGGAACGCAGACCGCAGACAACGTGCGGGCCGACATTCCTGCGGGCAGCGGCATCACCCTCACGCCCAGCACATGCGGGTCGATGGCACCCGGCGCCTCCTGCAACCTGACCGTCGAGTCGTCGACCGTCGGTGGCCCGACCGCGGTGCGCATCTATGGCGACAACGCCATGGCATCGACCGTCAATGTGACGGTGAATGCGGCGCCCATCACGGAAGTGGGCGCCTTCGCCCTGCGGGGAACCTGCGGCACGCTGGGACTCCTCGGCCCAGGCTTCACGATGCAAGCCGGACCGACGGTGCCGCTGCCTGTCGGCACGACCGTCACGATCACGGGTTCGGGGGTCCCGAACATCGGTGTGTTCAGCGTCTCTGGTGGCACAGCGAATGTTGCCGTTTTGTCGAACACGTCGCGCCAGATCACGCTCACCTCGGCCTTACCGGCAGGCGCCACCATCGCCTTCAGAACCACCTTGTCGATCAGCGTCGCGTTCCAGTTGAATGCGGTGGCCACGTTGCCTGGGGGATATAGCGGGTCAGGCGCCAAGACGGCGGGGAATGTCTCTTCCACGCTGATCCTGTGCAGCGCTAATTGAAGTAGCGAGTAAAAGGCGCACTTCACTTGTGTGTCAGGCCCACGGTGGCAATGCCATCGTGGGCATTTTTTATGCCAGTCGCTTCGCCCGATGAGCCCCGGTCTGCCTGAGCGTGGTTTGGTATAAGGGGCCACACCCCCTAACGTTCGGACGCTAAATGCGACTTGCAACATTCATAGAAGCGTCCCGCGAGCCCATTCTCAAAGCCGCAGCAGCCTACGCCCGCACGATTCCCGCGCTCTCGAAGACGGACGAATCCGTCTTGCGCGACCATCTGCCCCATCTGCTGGCGGCCATCTCCGCAGATCTGCGCACGGCGCAGAGCCGGTCGGAATCGATCACCAAATCGCTGGGCGACGAGCCCCCAGCCACGGCAGAAACCTCGGCCCAGACCCATGGATTGCTGCGGGCCAAGTTGGGCATCACCATCGAAGAACTGGTGGCCGAGTTCCGTGCGATGCGATCCAGCATCCTGCGCCTTTGGCTGGAAGCGCATCCCGCCGACGTGCACGCCATCGAAGACATCGCGCGCTTCAACGAAGCCATCGATCAGGCCGTGGCCGAATCCGTGCAGTTCTTTGCACAGGAAAGGGAGCGGTGGCGGCAGATCTTTCTCGGCATCCTCGGCCATGACCTGCGCGGGCCGCTGACCGCCATCTCCCTCACCGTCGAGCTGATGCGCGCCCGCGAGTCGGCACCTCCCGCCAACATCGATCTGCTGTCGCGTGGCGTCAAGCGAATGGCATCGCTGCTGGACTCGCTGCTCGAATACAACCGGGCCGGGTTCGCAACGGGCATGGCGCTGCAATGCAAGCGCGTGGACCTCGCGGTCAGCTGCCTGGAAGAAATCGATTTGCTGCGCGTCGCCCACCCCGCTGCGATCATCGAGTTCCATGCCAGGGGCAACACCGAAGCGCAGGCGGATGCCTCTCGCGTGCGGGAAGCGCTGTCCAACCTGGTGTCCAACGCCGTCAAACATGGCCTGCCGCAACAGGAGCCCATCGTCGTGGACGTGACGGGTGACGAGACGGTCGTGCGCATTCAAGTGACCAACGCGGGCGACATTCCGCCGGGGGAAATCGAACTGCTGTTCGAGCCCCTGCGCCAGCGCGAAATACTCTCGCCCAGGGCGGACAGAACGCATCTGGGGCTGGGCCTGTTCATCGTCCGCCAGATTGCCAGGGCGCACCATGGAGATGCAGTCGGCGTGTCGAGCGGCGGAAAAGTCCGGTTCACTGTGGAAATACCCAAGGTGTTTGTGCCAGACAAAGTAGAAGCTTCGGCTTCATCTTTGTTCTCACAGTCGCCGCCTTAGCAACTCGTTGACAGAGACACTCCGCGCAAACGTTTGAAGAGGCCGCTCCCCTCTAACCCCAAGCCTTCTGTTCGAGGTTCTTATCAGTAATCTGTTAGGCGCAACGTTTAGGCGGGATTCCGAGTTCTGGAACGGCTGAGCTAATGTTTTTGAAACCAATAAATACAATTAATTAATTGCTGTTTCAAAATCCACGCCCTGCCATGAAGAATTGGTTCCAAACCCTCGCGCTCTGCGCCCTGCTGGCACCCGCAGTTGCCAGCGCTGCCACGGTGGTCAGTTGCCCTGCTAACACCGACACGGGAGGCGACGGCCTGTCGCGCTCGTTCTACCTGCCCAACTACAGCACCGGCACGCTGGACACCGTCACCGTGAACTATCACGCCACGGTCACTGGCAGCTACAACGTGGCGCTGGAGGCGCGACTGAATGCGTTCAATGGCACGCTGGTGAGCACAGCCAACGCCACCGCCACCGTGACGACGGGCACGGCTGGTGGCACCCCGGTGACGTTCAATTTCGGCAATGCCGCCATCCCCGCCAATTCGACGATCACGTTCAAGCAGACGCTGCTGTCCGGACCAGGTGGCTTGTCCGTCAACACTGGCCAACCACCTTGCACTGGCACCGTGGAGCAGACGAATGGATCGACCCCACCGCTGGATTCGAATCGCCGTGCCACGCTGGCGATCACCGTCACCGGCAATGCCGCAGCGGGCGGCGGCGGCGGCGCGGTTGCCGCGCCAGCGAGCATTCCTACGCTATCCGAGTGGGGCTTGATTTTGATGTCCGCGCTGGTTGCGGCGTTCGGGTTCGTTCACACGCGCCGTCGTCTCCAGGGTTAAGCGGGTCGGTCCTCTGCGCTTTCCCCCTGGGACATCGCCTTGCCCGTGTTGACATATATGGGATAGAAAAAAGATCGCCTCGTAAGAGGCGCATTTTTAGCTTTGGCGGAGACCGACCGAGGGATCCCTAAAGCCAATAAAGGGGCGGCTTGGGAGGCAACCCCGCAGCGCTCAGACTTTCCGGGGGCGGCCTTGGCGATATCCGAAGATGGCGCCAAGAACCAAGCAGAACGCCATAAAGATCAGCGACCAAAGAAAAACGGTATTGATATCTGAGTCGGATTTTATGTAGCGCGGGCCGTACCAATAGGAAAATGCATTCACTATGAGATAGGAAAGAATGACCGATCCCAAAGCGCCGCATGTAGCGTAAAGAAAACGTTTCATGGTAACTCCCAAAACCATGCGGCTTTCGCTTTGGTGAAGTCACTCCAAAAGCCGCTAATGGAAATTCCGGTGTGAATGCGAAGCCAGGAAGTCCGTTCTGTTAGCCTGCTGCCGTTGAACAAGTCGATATGATCGCCCGACATGCCGGGGCCATAATAATCCTTGAAAAATATTATTCCCTGTTTATTTGCGATCTTATCAAAGACGGTTTTCACCTCGTCATCTTTATATTTCGTCAGCGTTGCTGGAAAAGGCGCTGCCCCGCTGCCAAGCCAATTGGCAAGTTCTTCCGCTCGGATGGCATACCTCGGCTTATCTTTCTGCCAAGACCAAGCGCCGCGATATGATTTCATATTTACGCCTGAACTAATAAGCGCGGCTGACACGTTGATAGCGCATTGATTAACATAAACCCCTTTATCTAGCAGCGGCGCGTCTCCGTTGATAGTCGGGTGACTGTCCCAAAGCTGGGAAAACGTTGGCATTTATTAACTCCCTTTTTTAATATTTCGACTGGATTTGATGCAATCTTCGGCTATCGGCTCTAGTCAATCAAAGCAGGGTGCAACCCCTGTCATTGCATTTTCACCGATCAGCAGTCGGCCAATTTTTTACACGCGAAGCCGGGTACTCCGGGCTGCAAACAATGCTAAAGCCGCAAACGGCAAAAGCATCTTCGCTGCGATAGCGTAAGAATGCCGATGGAGTGACAGAGGCTGCGTTCAGCGACTCCGTCCCGACGGGCGAAGCTACCTCGTCAGATGCCGTGTATGTGTAGACGCCATTCCCGACATACCCTGCAGTGGCATTACTAGCCCAGAGACCCGCAGTTTTAAGGAAAGCAGATGCCCGGTTATGGCGCACACCGCGTTCGCAATCGGACCGATGCTGAACATGCTGCAACACGCTGTCCCATAGGCGGTTCAGCAGTGGCGATGGGCAACAAAAAAGCACCCTGCATGGGGTGCTGATTTTTCGTTCTGGCGGAGACTGTGAGATTCGAACTCACGGACGGTTGCCCGTCGGCAGTTTTCAAGACTGCTGGTTTAAACCGCTCACCCAAGTCTCCGCAAACTGGCGCGTATTCTAGCCGGCCTCCGCAGGCGCCTTGCCGCACCGGCCCGCATCAGGCCGCCTGCAGCAACCCTTTCTTTTCGATGAAGGCTACGACCTCATCCAGCCCCTGCAGGGTTTTCAGATTGGTCATCACGAAGGGCTTGGTGCCGCGCATGCGGGTGGTGTCGGCGGCCATGATGTCCAAGTTGGCGCCGACGTGGGGGGCGAGGTCGGTTTTGTTGATGACGAACAGGTCGCTCTTGGTGATGCCGGGGCCGCCCTTGCGGGGAATTTTTTCGCCGGCGGCGACGTCGATGACGTAGATCGTGAGGTCGCTCAGCTCAGGGCTGAAGGTGGCGGCCAGGTTGTCGCCACCGCTTTCGATGAAGACGACGTCGGCGTTCGGAAACTGCACCAGCATGCGGTCGATGGCTTCCAGGTTGATGGATGCGTCTTCGCGGATGGCGGTGTGGGGGCAGCCTCCGGTTTCCACGCCCAAGATGCGCTCGGCGGGCAACGCGCCGCTCACCGTGAGCAGGCGCTGGTCTTCCTTGGTGTAGATGTCGTTCGTGATGGCGATCAGGTCGTGCTTGTCGCGCATGGCCTTGCACAGCATTTCCAGCAGGGTGGTCTTGCCCGAGCCGACGGGGCCGCCGATGCCCACGCGCAGCGGGGGCAGGGGCTTGGTGCGGTTAGGGATGTGGTGCAGTGCGGTGGCGGTGGTGTTCATGATCGGAAGAGGCGGGAGTATTGGGTTTCATGCTGCGCCGACAGGATGGCGAGCATGGGCGAAAAAGCCTGGCGGTCCGCGTCGCCGGTGCGCAGGGCGGCATCGGCGGCAGTTGGAATAGCGGCGGCCAGCCGGGCGAGGATGCGCTGGCCGGCGCTCTGGCCCAGGGGCACGGCCTTGAGGGCGGCCTGCACCATGTTCTCGGCCCAGCCGAAGGTGTAGGCCAGCAGCACGTCGCGCGCGCTGGCTTCGGTGCTGGCGGCGGCCAGGGCGAAGGCGACGGGGTAGGTGGGCGGCAGCGCCGCGAGCACGGCCACGTCGTGCAGCCGGGCGGCATCGCCGGCGTGCTGGTTGCGCAGCCAGTCGGCCAGCGAGCGGCCCATCTGCTCGGTCTGCAGGCGCATTTCGCTGGTTTCGCGCGTGTGCAGCACCCAGTCGTTCAAGCGGCGCACGCGGGCATGATCGGCTGCGCGCCAGGCGGCCAGGGCTTGCTGCAGCACGGCCATGTCGCCACGCGCCTGCGTCAACTGCAACTGCGCGGCCAGCCAATCGGCGGCTGCGGCTTCGGTGGTGACGCCGGCGCGCTCGACCGCCACTTCCAGTCCTTCGGAATAAGAGAAGCCGCCCACCGGAAGCGCGGGTGAGGCGAGCCAGATGAGCTGCAGCAGGCTGGCAGCGGGCAGGGTCGTGGGGGCGACGGCGGTGGCTTCGTCGGCAGGGGCGGTGCAGGCTGCGGCCGTCATAGCGGCGTCAATGGTTGTGTTTGTGATGCGGGTGGTCGCACTTCGCAGGGTCATGCGTGCCGTGGTCGTGGTCGTGGCCGTGCCCGTTGCCATGGTCATGTTCATGGCTGTGAGCGGTGCTGGCGGCTTCGTGGGAATGGCCTGCGTGGTCATGCCCATGGCCGTGGCTTTGGTCATGCCCGTGGGGTTCATGGTGCCCGTGCCCATGGTGTCCGCCGGCCGCATAGGCGCCGCCTTCGGGCTCGAAGGGCGCCTGCAGCGCGTTCACGATGAGGTGCATGGAGCGCAGCATGTCGGCCAGCACGTGGTCGGGCTCGATCTGCAGGTGGGTGGGCGTGAGTTCGATCGGCACGTGCCGGTTGCCCAGGTGGTAGGCGGCGCGGGTCAGGTCGAAGGCGGTGCCGTGCTTGGCGCAGTGGGTGATGCGCAGCACGGCCTGCGGTGCGGCGATGACGCGGACCATGGAGCCGTCTTCGGCGACCAGCACATCGCCGCCACGCACCGCGGTGCCGCGCGGCAGGAAGATACCGAGCTCCCGGCCGGTGGAGTCGGTGGCGGCGAAGCGGCTTTTCTGGCGGGTGTCCCAGTCGAGTTCGAGGGTGGACGCGCGCTTGACGAGCACGGGCGCCAGGCCCTTGCCCTGGGCGATGAGTTTGGAGACTTGCAGCATGGGGTCGATCAGAACAGAAAGTAGCGCTGCGCCATGGGCAGCACGGTAGCGGGTTCGCAGGTGAGCAGTTGCCCGTCGGCGCGCACGGTGTAGGTTTGCGCATCGATCTCCATGCGCGGCGTGTAGTGGTTGTGCACCATGTGCTGCTTGCGCACCCCGCGAATGCCGCGCACGGCGCTGAGCTGCTTGGCCAGGCCGAAGCGCTCGCCGATGCCCGCAGCCAGCCCGGCCTGCGACACGAAGGTGAGCGAGGTGCGGGCCAGTGCGCCGCCGAACGCGCCGAACATGGGCCGGTAGTGCACGGGCTGCGGCGTGGGAATGGAGGCGTTGGGATCGCCCATGGCGGCCATGGCGATGAAGCCGCCCTTCAGGATCATGGCGGGCTTCACGCCGAAGAAGGCGGGCTTCCAGATCACCAGGTCGGCCCACTTGCCCACCTCGATGCTGCCCACTTCGTGGCCGATGCCGTGGGCGATGGCGGGGTTGATCGTGTACTTTGCCACGTAGCGCTTGATGCGCGTGTTGTCGCTGCGCGCGGTGTCGCCTTCCAGCGTGCCGCGCTGCGCCTTCATCTTGTGGGCGGTCTGCCAGGTGCGCAGGATGACCTCGCCCACGCGGCCCATGGCCTGGCTGTCGCTGCTCATCATGCTGATGGCGCCCAGGTCGTGCAGCACGTCTTCGGCCGCGATGGTTTCCTTGCGGATGCGGCTTTCGGCGAAAGCCAGGTCTTCGGCAATGCCGGCATCGAGGTGGTGGCACACCATGAGCATGTCGACGTGCTCGTCCAGCGTGTTCACGGTGTAGGGCATGGTGGGGTTGGTGGACGAGGGCAAAAAGTTGGCCTCGCCCACCACGCGCAGTATGTCGGGCGCATGGCCCCCGCCCGCGCCTTCGGTGTGGAAGGCGCAGATGCCGCGGCCCGCCACGGCGGCGATGGTGTTCTCGACGAAGCCGCTTTCGTTGAGCGTGTCGGAATGGATGGCGACCTGCGTGTCGGTGGCGTCGGCCACGTCCAGGCAGTTGCTGATGGCGGCCGGCGTGGTGCCCCAGTCTTCGTGCAGCTTGAGGCCGATGACGCCCGCTTCGATCTGCTCGTGCAGCGCGTCGGGCAGGCTGGCGTTGCCCTTGCCGAGAAAGCCCAGGTTCATGGGGAAGGCATCGGCTGCCTGCAGCATGCGTTCGATGTTCCACGGGCCCGAAGTGCAGGTGGTGGCGAGCGTGCCGGTGGCCGGCCCGGTGCCGCCGCCCAGCATGGTCGTGATGCCCGAGGCCAGGGCCTCCTCGATCTGCTGCGGGCAGATGAAGTGGATGTGGCTGTCGATGCCGCCCGCCGTGACGATGTTGCCTTCGCAGCTGACGATCTCGGTGCCGGGGCCGATGACGATGTCCACGCCGGGCTGCGTGTCGGGGTTGCCGGCCTTGCCGATGGCTGCGATGCGCCCGCCCTTCAGCCCGATGTCGGCCTTGACGATGCCCCAGTGGTCGAGGATGAGCGCATTGGTCAGCACCGTGTCCATGGCGCCGCCGGCCGTCGGGCCTGTGCCTTGGCCGTCGCGCGTGCGCTGGCTTTGCGCCATGCCGTCGCGGATGGTCTTGCCGCCGCCGAACTTCACCTCTTCGCCATAGGCGCCTGCGCGCAGGGTGTAGTCCTGCTCGACCTCGGCGATGAGCCCGGTGTCGGCCAGGCGCACGCGGTCGCCGACGGTGGGGCCGAACATCTCGGCATAGGCGCGTTTGGACACAGTGGCCATGGGAAGGTGCTCCAGCTCTCGGGCGGTTCTACAAAGATGAAAGGGTCGGACTCAGTTCAGGGGCCGGCCGTGGGCCGCGGCCGGCGTGGCGGCGGACGCGGGCGTGCCCTGCAGCAGATCGCGCAAGGTGCCCAGCGCCAGGGCCAGCAGCACCGCGGCGCACACGCGGTAGGTGAAGCGCGCCCATCGCGCGCCGGCGCGGCGAAAGAGCCGGTCCACCACGGCCGCGCAGACGAAGCACCACAGGATGGACGAGGCCATGAAGCCTGCGAAGAAGACGGCGTAGTCGCCCGCCGTGGGCTGGGCGATGCCCACGGCCCCCAGGGCGCTGCCCATGGCGGCCCAGTAGGCGAGGTTTTGCGGATTGGTGAGCGACAGCACCATGCCGCTCTGGAGCGCTTTCGAATCCGAGCGCGCGGGCGTGGCGTCCATGGCGTGCTCCACGCGCGCGGCGCGCCAGCTGTCCCACGACAGCCAGGCGAGGTACGCCGCGCCGGCCAGCCCCACGGGCCAGCGCAGCGCCTCGACCTGCATCGCCATGCCGATGCCGGCCAGGCCCAGCACGGCCCAGGTGGCATCGCCCACGAGCGAGCCCACCTGCACGGCCAGCGCGGGCCTGAAACCACCGCGCACGCCCTGGCGCACGGTTTCGGCGAACACCGCTCCGGGCGCGGCATTGAAGACCAGGCCCAGCAGGAAGGCGGCGGCGAACAGCGTGGTCATGCCGATGTGCCGGTGCTGGTGCCAGTCGCCTCGCCCAGCGGCCCCTGCGTGAGCCCGCGAAAGCCGTACACGGTGCGGTCGCCCGCATAGTCCACCAGCTCCACGGTGCGTTGCTGGCCGGGCTCGAAGCGCACGGCGGTGCCGCTGGCGATGTTCAGACGCATGCCGTGAGCGGCCTCGCGGTCGAAGCCGAGCGCGCCGTTGGTTTCGGCGAAGTGGTAGTGCGATCCGACCTGGATGGGCCGGTCGGCCGTGTTGCGCACCACCAGGGTGACGGTGCGGCGACCGGTGTTGAGCGCGTGTTCGCCCTCGTCGATGAAGAGTTCGCCAGGAATCATGAGGGTGGGCTCTCGGGTGGATGGGCGATGGGGGCAGTGCGAGCGCCGTTCAGGCCATGCGCACGAGCAGCGTGGCGCCCAGCAGCGCGGTCGAGGCGCCTGCCGCCACGGCCAGCCAGCGGTGGCGCGCGATGACCGCATGGCCCAGGGCGATGCCCGCGCCGTGCAGTGCGGCCGTGGCGATCACCATGCCGGCCAGCGCCAGCCATTGGCCGCTGCCGCCCAGCTCGGTGCCGTGCGCCGCGCCATGGAAGAACGCGAACGCGCCGGCCAGTCCTGCTGCCAGCGGCAGGGCCAAATGGCGGCGCCAGGCCACCAGCAGGCCCAGCACCAGCAGCGAGGCCGCGATCATCGGCTCCACGGCCGGCACCGCCACGCCCAGGAAGCCCGCCGTGGCGCCAGCGGCCAGCAGCGCCACGAAAGCGGCGGGCGCCAGCCACACGGGTCGCACGGCCAGCGCGCTCCACACGCCCACGGCCAGCATGGCCGCCAGATGGTCCAGGCCGGTGAAGGGGTGGACCAGGCCGTCGAGAAAACCCGCGTCGGCATGCAGCGCGTCTTCAGCGCCGTGGCCCGGGTGGGCGAAGGCGAGGGCGGGCAACAGCAGCAACGCAGCGGCGGACAGGAAGGAAACAGTTTTTGCTTCTTTTTTCATAGCATCAAGGGCAGTGGTGGCTAGGGCAGAGAAGGGGTTTGGCTAGAAAGACCGTCAAACGATGGGCTGGTGCACGGTGACCAGCTTGGTGCCGTCGGGAAAGGTGGCCTCCACCTGGATGTCGGGAATCATCTCGGGCACGCCCTCCATCACGTCGGCCCGGGTGAGCACCGTGCGGCCTTCGCTCATGAGCTGGGCCACGGTCTTGCCGTCGCGCGCGCCCTCCATCACGGCGGCGCTGATGAGGGCCATGGATTCGGGGTAATTGAGCTTGAGCCCGCGCGCGCGGCGCCGCTCGGCCAGCAGCGCGGCGGTGAAGATCAGGAGCTTGTCTTTTTCGCGGGGGGTGAGTTCCATGGCGCAGCGGGCTGAAGGGGGAAGGCAAGGGCAGGGAAAGGAATGCGCATGGTAGTCAGCAAGCGCCATGCCCGTCCATACGCCAGATGGCGGTGGCCGCGCTCCGTGGCATGGAACCTGCACCCGGCACCCGAGCCCCTTCAGGCCCCCATGACGCCCGCCACCCCAGCCGCCACCACCGCCGCACCCGCAGCAGCAGCCCCTGCCGACCACCTCGCCGCCGTGCCGCAGCAGGTGGTGAAGGTACGCCGCGACTACAACAGCTGGGTCGCGACCGAGACGATGGAGGACTACGCGCTGCGCTTCACGCCCCAGCGCTTTCGGCGCTGGTCCGAATGGCGGGTGGCCAACACGGCCTTCGGTGCCGCGTCGTTCCTGGTGCTGGAAGCGGTGGGCGCCACGCTGCTGGTGCAGTACGGCTTTCTGAACGCCTTCTGGGCCATCGTCGCCACGGGGCTCATCATCTTCCTGGCGGGGCTGCCGATCAGCGTGTACGCCGCGCGCTACGGCGTGGACATGGACCTGCTCACGCGGGGCGCGGGCTTCGGCTACATCGGCTCGACCATCACCTCGCTGATCTACGCCACCTTCACCTTCATCTTCTTCGCGCTGGAGGCCGCGGTGATGGCTTATGCGCTGGAGTTGGCGCTGGACATTCCGCCGCGCTGGGGCTATCTCATCTGCGCGCTGGCGGTGATTCCGCTGGTCACGCACGGCGTGTCGGCCATCAGCCGGCTGCAGGTGTGGACGCAGCCGCTGTGGCTGGTGATGCTGGTGGTGCCGTTCGTGTATGTGATCGCGCGCGATCCTGGTGCGTTTGCGGGCGTCATGCACTACGGCGGTGAATCCGGCGCGGTATCGACCTTCAATCTGCCCTTGTTTGGTGCGGCTCTCACCGTGGGCATCGCCCTCATCACGCAGATGGGCGAGCAGGCCGACTACCTGCGCTTCATGCCGGCGCGCACGGCGGCCAACCGCTGGCGCTGGTGGCTTGGCGTGCTGGCAGGCGGCCCGGGCTGGGTGGTGCTGGGCGTGGTCAAGATGCTGGGCGGCGCGCTGCTGGCGTACCTGGCGATCAGCCACATGGTGCCGGTGGAGCGTGCGGTGGACCCGAACCAGATGTACCTCGCCGCCTACGAATACGTCTTCCCGCACTATGGCTGGGCCGTGGCGGCTACGGCGCTTTTCGTGGTGGTGTCGCAGATCAAGATCAACGTGACCAACGCCTACGCCGGCTCGCTGGCGTGGAGCAACTTCTTCTCGCGGCTGACGCACAGCCACCCGGGCCGGGTGGTGTGGGTGGTGTTCAACACCCTCATCGCGTTCATGCTGATGGAGATGAACGTGTTCAAGGCGCTGGGGCAGGTGCTGGGGCTGTACTCCAACCTCGCCATCGCCTGGATGATGGCCGTGGTGGCCGACCTCGTGGTGAACAAGCCGCTGGGCCTGTCGCCGCGCGGCATCGAGTTCAAGCGCGCGCACCTGTACGACATCAACCCGGTGGGCGTGGGTGCCATGGCGCTGGCCTCGGGGCTGTCCATCGTGGCGCACCTGGGGCTGTTCGGGCCGCTGGCGCAGGCTTTCTCGGCGGTGATCGCCATGGTGACGGCCTTCGTCACGGCGCCCCTCATCGCCTGGGCCACGCGCGGCCGCTACTACCTGGCCCGGCCCGCCGGCGACCAAGCGGCGGCCGTGGGCGCGCCCGGGGCCTGGGCCGTGCAGCGCTGCGTGGTGTGCGAGCGCGAGTACGAGGCGCCCGACATGGCGCAGTGCCCCGCCTACCGCGGCACCATCTGCTCGCTGTGCTGCACGCTGGATGCACGCTGCGGCGACATGTGCAAGCCCCATGCGCACCTGGCGGTGCAGTGGAGCGCGGCGCTGCGCTGGGTGCTGCCGCGGCGCGTTTGGCGCATGCTCGATACCGGGCTGGGCCACTTCCTGCTGCTGATGCTGGTCATCGCACCGCTGCTGGCCGCAGTGTTCGGGCTGTTCTACCACCAGGAACTGCAGACCCTCACCCCGCTGGTGCCCGAAAGCAATCCCGCCTCTGCCATTGCGGCCGGCACGCACGGCGCGCTGCGCTCGGGGCTGCTCAAAGCGTATCTGGCGCTGCTCGTCATCTCGGGCATCGTCGCGTGGTGGCTGGTGCTGGCCCACAAAAGCCGCAAGGTCGCGCAGGAGGAATCCAACCGCCAGACGCACCTGCTGCAGCGCGAGATCCACCTGCACCGCCAGACCGACGAAGCCCTGCAGGAGGCGCGCCGCATCGCCGAGCACGCGCGCTCGCAGGCCGAGCAGGCGCGCGGTGTGGCCGAAGAAGCGCGCGAAGAGGCCGAGGGCGCCCGCCTGCTGGCCGACCAGGCCAACCAGGCCAAGAGCCGCTACATCAGCGCCATCAGCCACGAGCTGCGAACGCCGCTCAACAGCATCCTCGGCTATGCCCAACTGATGGGCGAGGACGCCGCCGTGCCGCCGCACCGCCAGCAGGCCGTGAGCGTGATCCGCCGGGGCGGCGAGCACCTGCTGTCGCTCATAGAAGGCACGCTGGACATCGCCCGCATCGAAAGCGGCAAGCTCACGCTGCAGGTGCGCCCCATGCGCTTTGCCGACTGCCTGCACGAGATGTGCGACATGTTCGAGCCGCAGGCGCGCGCCAAGGGGCTGGCGTTCCGCTTCGAGCCGCTGGGCACGCTGCCCGAATGGGTGCGCGGCGACGACAAGCGCGTGCGCCAGATCCTCATCAACCTCATCGGCAATGCCATCAAGTTCACGGCCAGCGGCCATGTGCGCCTGGCCGTGCGGCATGCGCGCGAGCTGGCCCTGATCGAGATCGAAGACAGCGGCCCCGGCCTGACCGAGGCCGAGCGCGCCAGCATCTTCGAGCCCTTCGCGCGCGGCGCGGCCAGCAGCCAGGGCGCCGCGCCCGGCGCCGGCCTGGGCCTGACCATCGCCAAGATGCTCACCGAACTGATGGGCGGCGAGATGACGGTGACCAGCACGCCCGGCGCCGGCGCGCTGTTCCGCATCCGCCTCTTTCTGCCCGAGGTGCACCCCGGCGCCGTGGGCGACACCCTGGCGCCGGCCCGCCTGCGCCTGCCGCGCCGCGGCTACGAAGGCCCTCGCCGCCGCCTGCTCGTGGTGGACAACGAAGAGGCCGACCGCGAACTGCTCGTGCAGTTGCTGGCGCCGCTGGGCTTCACCTTGCGCACCGCCGCCAGCGGCCACGACGCGCTGGACCTGATCGCCGCCGGCTACCGGCCCGACGCCGTCTTCATGGACCTGGCCATGCCCGGCATCGATGGCTGGGAAACCATCCGCCGGCTGCGCCAGTTCGAAGCGGTGGCGGGCCACGGCGCGCAGCCGGGCTCACCGCAGAACCTGCAGCCGGCAACGCCGCAAAAGGCCGCAAGCGCCCACATCGCGGTGGTATCCGCCAACGCTTTCGACAAGGGCCTGGAGAACGATGTGGGCATCCGCCCCGAGGATTTCATCGTCAAGCCCGTGCGCCACAGCGAACTGCTGGACTGGCTGGAGCGGCGCCTGGGCCTCACCTGGATCGACGATGCGCCTGCCGCCGGTTTGTCCGCTGCGCTCACCGCCCCTTCAGCAGCCAGTGCGCCCCTGGCCCAGCCGCCGAAGCCCGTGTTCGCAGCGCTCGTTCCGCCCGATCCTGCGCGCCTGCCGGCCCTGTCCGAAGCCGTCGAGCTGGGCTACTACCGCGGCGTGCTCAACCAGTTGGGCGCCATCGAAGTGGCGCAGCCCGAATGCGCGGCCTGGGTGGGCCAGGCGCGCACGCACGCGCGGCAGTTCCAGTTCGAAGCCATTGCCCGCATGGTGGCCGACACCGGTGCCGCCGCGCCGCCGCCGCCGCCGCCGCCGCCGCCCTCCCACCTTTCCCCATGATTGCGAACGCCATGCTCCCCACCGCTGCGCTGCCCCACGATGCCGCCGCGCACGCCCTCGACCGCACCCGCTCCGACGTGGTGCTGATCGTGGACGATGTGCCGGACAACCTGGCCGTGCTGCACGACGCGCTGGATGAATCCGGCTACACCGTGCTCGTCGCCACGGGCGGCGAAACCGCGCTGTCGCGCGCGGCGCAGGCGCTGCCCGACGTGGTGCTGCTCGACGCGATGATGCCGGGCATGGACGGCTTCGAGGTCGCGCGGCGGCTCAAGGCCCTGCCGGCCACCGCGCACATTCCCATCATCTTCATGACGGGCCTCACCGAGACCGAGTACCTGGTCGCCGCGCTGGACGCCGGCGGCGTGGACTACGTGACCAAGCCCATCAAGCCCAAGGAAGTGCTCGCGCGCATGAACGTGCACCTGCAGGGCGCGCGCCGCGCGCGGCAGGAAATGCGCCAGGCCGGCCAGGCGCGCAACGCGCTCGACGCCTTCGGCTACGCCAGCATCACCGTGCGCGCGAGCGACGGCCGCCTCATGTGGCAGACCGCGCTGGCGCGCGAGCTGCTGCACGGCTACTTCAGCGGCGGTGGTGTGGACGCGGCAGCCGGCGCCGCCAGCGATGCGCCGGTGCCTGTGCCGGCCTTCGCGCCCGCACCCGTCACCGAATGGCTGCGCGCGCAGTTGCCCCACGTGGCCGATCTGGCGGCGCAGCAGCAAGAGCCGCCGCGCCTGGTGGTGGAGCAGGGCGCGCGGCGCCTGTCGTTCAGCCTGCACCAGCAGACCGGCGACAGCGAGGGCGGCGGCGACTGGCTGATCGTGATGCGCGAAGTGTCCGACGCAGCCGTCATCGAAGCCATGGGCCTGTCGTTCAAGCTCACCGCCCGCGAGGCCGAAGTGCTCTACTGGCTCGTCAAAGGCAAGACCAACCGGGACATCGGCGACATCCTCGGCGCCAGCCCCGCCACGGTCAAAAAGCACCTGGAGCGCGTGTACGTGAAGCTGGGCGTGGAAACGCGCACCGCTGCCGCCGGCATCGCGATGGCGCGTATCCGGCAGACGCATCCGCAGTTCGAGGGCTGAGCGGGCCGCCTCAGAAACGCACGCCGGTGGACAACCGCCACATGCTCTGCGGCGTGAAGTTCACCAGCGGGTCCCAGGCGGCGCGCACGAACCATTCGGCCCAGTCGTAGCCCACCGAGAGGCCGGCGCGGCGCTGGAAGCGGCCATCCACCGTGCCCTGCTTGGCCAGCAGGTCCACCGTCAGCCGCTCGCCTCCGGGCTGTGGGCTGCGCCAGACGAGGTGCACGTTCTGCTGGTCGGGGTTCTGGCGGTTGTCGCGCACCAGTTGCAGCGCCAGCGTGTCGCCACTGCTCCATCGGTGGCTGCCGTAAACGGTGTACGCGTCGTTGGGGTCGAAATTGAGGTTGGCGTAGTTGCGCAGGTTGGTGCGCCCCAGGCCCGCGCCCACGACCCAGGTGGTGCCGGTTTCCACGGCCACGCTGCCGCCGACGAAGCCGCCCGAGGCGATCTGCAGCGAGGGCAGCACGCGCCAGTCGCCCAAGGCCACGGTGCGGTCCCAGCCGGCGCGCGGCATCGAAAAATCGAGCGCCGGCGAGCGGAACGCGCCGATCCACCAATGGTCGTCGCCCCGGGTGTAGCGCAGGTTCACGTCCAGCCCCGGTCCCGCGGGCAGGCCGCCGCCGGCCACGTGATAAAGCCCGGTGGTCAGCTTGAAGGGCAGGGGCGTGTCCGCATCGGCGTCCGCGTTCGCATCCGCTGCGGCGTGGGCCAGCGGTGCCATGAGCGCGCTGGCGCAAAAAACCACCGCGCACAGGGCGGCAGCGGTGGCGGCGCTGCGTGGAAAGCGCCCGTGGCGCGCCCTGCCGGGCACCGGGCGGTCAACTCGCACGGCGGCCGATCTCGATCAGGCGGTTGTCCGGCAGCCTGAAATAGTCCGACGCCCGCGCCGCGTTGCGCTGCAGCGAGCCGAACACGGCCTTGCGCAGCGCGCTCAGTCCGTCGAGCCGGCCACTGCCCAGCGAGGCGCGCGAGGTGAAGTACGAGGTGGACATGGTTTCGATGTGCAGGCCCTTCTGATAGGCCAGCAGGCGCAGGGTTTCGGGCACGTCGGGCGGCTCCATGAAGCCGTGGTTCGAAGTCACGCACCAGAAGCCGTGGCCCAGTTCGTGGGCCTGCAGGCGCTCGGCCGGCGGCACGCGGGGCACCGGGCGGGTGCGCACGGCCAGCACCACCACCCGTTCGTGCAGCACCTGGTTGTGCTTGAGGTTGTGCAGCAGCGCGTGCGGCACGCTGTCGGCATCGGCGGTCATGAACACCGCCGTGCCGCGCACGCGGTGCGGCATGCCGGCCGCCAGCGCTTCGATGAACGGAACGAGCGGCATGCGCTCCTGCGCCGCAGCGTGCTCGGCCACGCGCCGGCCCTTGGCCCAGGTGGTGAAGATGAACATGACGACCGCCGCCACCGCGAGGGTGAGCCAACCGCCTTCGGCGATCTTCAGCGTGTTGGCGACGATGAACGTGATGTCCACCAGCGCGAACAACCCGACCCCCAGGCCCACGGCCAGCGGGTTCCAGCGCCACAGGCGCAACGCGACCACGCCAGCCAGCAAGGTGGTGGTGAGCATGGTGAGCGACACCGCGATGCCGTAGGCGGCCGACAGCGCGCTCGAGCTGCGGAACGCCAGCACCAGCAGCAGCACGCCGGCCATCAGCAGCCAGTTCATCGTGGGCAGGTAGATCTGCCCGATGGCCGAGCCCGAGGTCTGCACGATGCGCATGCGCGGCAGGTAGCCCATGCGGATGGCGTGGGCCGTCATGGAGAACGCGCCCGAGATCACGGCCTGCGAGGCGATGACCGTGGCGCAGGCCGCCAGCACCACCACGGGCACGGTGGCCCAGGTGGGAAACAGCCGGAAGAACGGGTTGTCGATGGCCGCAGGGTCGGCCAACACCAGCGCGCCCTGGCCGAAATAGTTCAGCACCAGCGCGGGCAGCGCGATGAACAGCCAGGCCAGCCGGATGGGCGCGGCGCCGAAGTGCCCCATGTCGGCATACAGCGCTTCGCCTCCGGTGAACGCGAGAAACACCGCGCCCAGCACCGCCAGCGACTGCGCCGGGTGCGTGCCCAGAAACTGAATGGCCCAGCGCGGATCGATCGCCTCCAGCACGTGCGGGTTCTGTGCGATCTGATGGATGCCGGACACCGCCAGCACGCCGAACCACAGCACCATCACCGGCCCGAACACGCGGCCGACCGAAGCGGTGCCTTTGCGCTGTACGAGGAACAGGCCGATCAGCACCAGCAGCGTGATCGGCACCACATAGGGCTTGAAGACCGGCGTGGCGATCTCCAGCCCCTCGACCGCCGACAGCACCGAGATGGCCGGCGTGATCAGGCTGTCGCCATAGAACATGGCCGCGCCGACCAGGCCCAGCCCGGCGATGGCCTTCCAGGCCCAGGGATGGGCGCCGCCGCGTTCCAGCGCCTGCGCGGCCAGGCCCTGCAGCGCCAGGATGCCGCCTTCGCCGTCATGGTCGGCGCGCAGCACGAACACCACGTACTTGAGGGTGACGACCAGCATCAGCCCCCACAGCACCAGCGACAGCAGGCCCAGCACGGCAGCGCGGTCCAGCGCCACGCCGTGCTCGGGATTCAGGCATTCCTTGAAGGCGTAGAGGGGCGAGGTGCCGATGTCGCCGAACACGACCCCCAGTGCGGCGATCATCAGGGCGGATTTGGCGGTGAAGCCCTGGGCAGCGGGCGCGTGCCCGGGCACCGGAGTGGAGGTCATTGCAGGATGCGGCGGCAGTGGAGGTCGGCGCATTGTGCGCCGGCTGCGGGCGCCGTGGAGGCCGGCGGCGCGAACCGGGTGGCTCCGGCGCGCAGTGTTTCAAGGCATTCAAGCCAAAAAGGCCTCCAGCGCAATCAGCACTAGGGAGGTGTGCTATTAATTTAATAGCTATCGAGAGGGCGGGAATTCCGGGCGCCGAGGCGCCTGGAATCGGCCCGCGTCACGCGTCACATGCCGAGCGACTTCAGCAGGTCGTCGGTGTCGCTGGACGATGCACCCGCCGGCACCGGGGCCGCGGGCTGCGCCTGGCCGGCCTGGGCGATGAGCGCGTCGGGATCGGGGGCTTCCTGCGGCTCGAAATCGACGAGCTTGATGAACTCGGTGCGGTCGATCGCCAGCTCCAGATAGAAGATGTGGTTGCTGGCCGTGTAGAAGGTCACGCGGCGTGCCTCGGGCTTGTCCAGGTTGGCATCCACGCTCAGCATCACCTGCTTGTTCAGCGCCAGCATCTTGGGCTGGTTCTGCGTGATGTGGGTCTGCAGCTCGCGGCGCACCTTGCCGGTGAAGTCGCCCACCACCTGGTTCATCAGCTCGCCCATCACGTTGGACACCTCGTCCGAGGTGTAGGAGCTGGCCAGGTCGTCCTTGGACATGCCCATGCTCAGCAGGTAGCTCTGGTAGAGCTCCATCGCCGCTTCTTTCGAGAAATTGATGATCACCAGGCCCGAGAACCCTCCGTCGAACAGCACGAAGCAGCCGATGTCCGGGCGCAGGCAGGTCTTGGTGATGCGCTGCACCATGCCGGAGTAGTGGATGGGGCTCTGCGTGGCCACGCTGAGCACGCGGGTCACCGAGTTGCAGAGGCTGATCAGCAGGTCTTCTGTGCCGTAGATGACGGAGGTTGCGGTGGAGGTCATGGTGTAGTGGGGCGAAAGGGGTCGGTGGATGGTAAGGGGGCTTCGCCGCTGCGCCTACCGCAACTGGCCGGCATCCGAGAGCCGGCGCGCGTACACGCCCAGCAGGATGCGTTCGGAATGCACCAGGTATTCGTGCAGTTCGGAGGAGGCTTCGGGCAGCTTGCCGGCCTCGAACAGCTCGACGATCTTCACGTTCATGTCCAGATAGGGGGCATGCAGGAACTCCAGGTCGTTCAGCAGGCCGAAGGCCAGGCGCAGTTCGGCCAGGATGTGCGAGAACATCACGTTGAGCCGTTCGCTGTCGGCCAGCTCGACGATGGCCATGTGGAACTCCATGTTGGCCGTGCCAACGCCCTGCCAGTCGCCGGCCTCGCGGCAGCGCAGCGCCGTGTCGACGGCCTGGCGCAGGTGCTTCTTGGCCGGATGCCGAGGGTAAGCCTGGGCGAGGGCCTGGCATTCGATGAGCCGGCGCACCCGGTAGATGTCGATGATCGACGCAATGCCGGGCACCGCCACCGCCACGCCGCGGTTGGGCTCGTGCTGCAGCAGACCCTCCTTGGTCAGCAGGCGAAACACCTCTCGCAGCGTATTGCGAGAAATCTGGAGGTGTTCGCTCAGCGCCGCCTCTGACAGCCGCTGCCCCGGCGCGAATTCCCCTTGCACGATCTTCTGCCGCATCTGTTCAGCGATGCGGTCGGAGAGGCTGAGCGGAGCGTCGGGCGGGCAGGTCATGGGTGCGTAGGTGGGCGCGGTGGGCTGCTGAAGTGTATCTGTGGCCTTGTGCAGTGCAGGCCCGCGCACCGCACTGGCGCAAAAAACGCACTGAGATAGCGCTTGCCGAGGGTAACTACCAGTCGCATTAGGCGTATTTATTGTTCAACAATGTAATTTCTTTGGGGTGGCGATCATTTCAGGATTGAAGAACGATGGCATGCATTCTGCTTAACTGGATTGCCTTGGCTCAGGCATAAGTTGGAGCTCTGGCTTGAAAGCTCGGTTCGATGTTGTCTCGGAGATGTCGGGCTTGCGCTGACGTACCCACCCCTGGTTTTTGTGAGTTTTTTTAGGAGTCATTTTCATGAAACGCAGCCTTTTGTTGCTTGCTCTCGTCGTTGCCGGAGTCGCCCATGCACAAGTGAAATGGGATCTGCCTACCGGGTATGCCGCAAACACTTTCCAGACGCAGAACAACCAGCAGTTCGCCAAAGAAGTCGATGAGATGACCGGTGGCAAGCTGAAGATCACGCTGCACCCCGGTGGCTCGCTGTACAAGGCCAATGAGATCAAGCGAGCTGTGCAAACCGGCCAGGTACCGTCGGCAGAGTTCATCTTGTCGGGTGCCGCCAATGAAAATCCGCTGTATGGCGTGGACTCGGTGCCCTTTCTGGCAACCTCGTATGCCGACTCCTGGCGCCTGTACCAGGCAGCAAAGCCTGCCCAGGAAAAGCTGTTGGCTTCCCAGGGCATGAAGCTGCTGTTCAGCGTAGCGTGGCCCGGTCAGTCGCTGTATTCAAACAAGCCCATTCAGGCACCGGCAGACTTTGTCGGTACCAAGATGCGCGCGTACAACCCCGCCTCGACCCGCATTGCCCAGTTGCTCAAGGCGCAACCCGTCACGATCCAGCTGTCTGAGTTGGGCCAGGCATTGGCCACGAACACGGTCAACAATTTCCTCACGTCGTCTGCGAGTGGTGTGGAAAGCAAGCTGTACGAGCAGGTCAAGTACTTCTACACGGTCAATGCCTGGTTGCCTCGCAATGCCACGGTGGTGAACCAGAAGGCTTTCGACAGCTTGGACAAGGCCACGCAGGAAGCGGTCTTGAAAGCCGCCGCCGCTGCAGAAAAGCGCGGCTGGGAAACCAGCGAGCGCCTGGATAAGGCGTACCTCAAAGAGATGGCCTCCAAGGGGATGGAGATTGCCGAGCCATCGGCTGCATTGAAAGCTGAGTTCGCCACGATCGGGAGCACGATGACCGATGAGTGGGTGAAGGCAGCCGGTGCAGACGGCAAGGCCATCGTGGACGCATACCGCAAGCGTTGATTCCGCGCGCATCGGGGGCCTGTGGCCCTCGGTCGCCCGGTCCCACGGCGAAACCGCTGCGCCGTGGGCCGCTCCCTCGCTCTTCTTTTTTTAACGCACCGCGTACGCCAGGATTCCGCCATGGGCCAACTCGTCCGTCATCTGTATCGCCTGCTCATCGGACTCGCTTGTGTGTCCATGGTGGCGGTCTTCGTCATTGTTTGTTTGGGCATTTTGGCCCGCCAAGTCACTTTCATCGACATTCCGGGCTTGGATGCCTACGCCGGCTATGCCATTGCGGCGGCCTTGTTTTTCGCTTTGCCCACCACGCTCATGCAGGGGGACCACATCCGCGTCACGCTGCTGCTCGACCGCATGGGCCCGCGCATGCGCTCGGTCTTTGAGTGGGGTGCGCTGATTGCGGCGCAGGCCCTGACCGGCTACCTGGCCTGGTATGCCGTGCGCAGCGTCTGGCTGTCATACATCACCCACGACGTCTCGCCCTCTGCCGACGCCACACCGCTGTGGATTCCGCAGTTGTGCATGGCCATTGGCTGCATTGCGTTTGCACTGGCCTTTTTGGATGCGATCGTGGCGCGCCTGCGCGGTCGTGAATGGTTCATCGCTGGCCCCGGTTCGGTGGCCGAGTAATTGAGGAAGACATCATGGACATGATGATTGCCGCGGTGTTGATCGTGGCCCTGCTGGCCGTGCTCGGCGCAGGGATGTGGATTGGTCTGGGTTTGTTGGCGGTGGGTCTCGCGGGCATGGAGCTGTTCACCAGCCGCCCGGCGGGTGACAGCATGATGCTGACCATCTGGGGGGCTACCTCTGCCTGGACCCTGACCGCTTTGCCGCTGTTTCTGTGGATGGGCGAAATTCTCTTTCGCAGCAAACTGTCGGACAGCATGTTCAAGGGCCTGGCGCCCTGGGTGGACAAACTGCCTGGCCGGCTGCTGCACACCAACGTGGTGGGCTGCACCATCTTTGCCGCCATCTCGGGGTCATCGGCTGCCACCTGCGCCACCATCGGCAAGATGACCTTGCCCGAGCTGCAAAAGCGCGGCTACCCCGATGCCATGGCGGTGGGTACCCTGGCGGGCGCCTCTACGCTGGGGCTGCTGATCCCGCCGTCGATCATCATGATCGTCTATGGGGTTGCGGCCAACGTGTCCATCGCCAAGCTCTTTTTGGCAGGCGTGCTGCCGGGGCTGATGCTGGCGGGGCTCTTCATGGGCTACATCGCCATTTGGGCAATGTTCCATCGCGATCAGGTGCCTGCGTCGGACATGAGCTTGACCTTCATGCAAAAGGTGTACGAGTCGCGCCACCTGATTCCGGCGGTGATTCTGATCGGCCTGGTGCTGGGCGGCATTTACAGCGGTGTTGCCACGGCCACTGAAGCGGCGGCGCTGGGCGTGGCCGGCGCGCTGGGGCTGGCCGCGTGGGAGCGGTCTTTGAGCTGGCAGAAGTTCAAGGAAGGCCTGATCAGTGCCTGCCGCGTGTACTGCATGATCGGTCTGATTCTGGCGGGCGCGTCCTTCTTGACGCTGGCCATGGGTTTCATCGGCTTGCCGCGCCACCTGGCCGAGTGGATTGGGTCTTTAAACCTGTCGCCCTTTGCGCTGCTGATGATGTTGACGGTGTTCTTCATCGTGCTGGGGTGTTTTCTGGACGGCATCTCCATGGTGGTGTTGACCATTGCCGTGTTGCTGCCCACGGTCGAGGCCGCGGGCTACGACCTGATCTGGTTCGGCATCTTCATCGTGCTGGTGGTCGAGATGGCGCAAATCACGCCGCCCGTCGGGCTGAACCTGTTCGTGATACAGGGGCTGACCAAGCGCGACATCGGCTGGATTGCGCGGGCAGCAGCACCGATGTTCTTCGTGCTGATGGCGGCCGTGCTGGTGCTGTACGTGTTCCCTGGCATCGTGCTTTGGCTGCCGTCTCAGATGTAGAGCGCAGCACCGCTGATGTCTCTTGGTTCAAGGGATCGGTGCTCCGCACGCCGCCGTGGCCAAAGCACGGGGCGTGATGGGCTTGTCCTTTGGCCTGAGAGTTGAATGCCGACATGGTCGAGCCTGCGACTGCTGTCGCCCGCGCTCAGCGGGAACGCATCGGAGGGCATTGACATCATCAAGGGTTTTTCATGGACAGTCATCCTTCTTGGGATCTTCGATCCGCATCGCTGGCTTTGCCTGCCGTGGAAGGTACGGAGCAGACACCTCGCAAACCTGGGTGGGCGGACGACCGTCAGCCTGACCCACGCCGCGCCCGAATGCGTTGGACCGTGGGGCTGAAATTGGCCATGGGGTTTGGCGTTTTGACATTGGCGGTATGTGTGTTGGGCATGGTCAGCTGGATGTCTGGCCAGACCACATCCCGGCAGGCCCAGGTGTTGGTGCGCGAGTTGTTGCCGCTGGAGCGCATGGTGCGTGACTGGAAGACGCAGTCGGTGTTGATGGGGCAAATCGCGCTGCGTGCCACGATTTCTACCGACGTGTTTCCGCTGGTGGCAGAAATGCGTCTGCAGCAAGAACAGGACACTGCCCGAGTCAACGGGGTGGACCAGGCCACGGCCCAACCCAGCGTGCCAGAGTCGGTTCGCGTTGCGATGCGCGCAGCGATGGAGCAGCGCACGGCCTATGGGCGCCTGCGCGATGCACTGATGTCCGCTTCGCTCGAATCCAAAGTGATCAGCCAGCGTGAGCTGCAGGGGCATGCAGAGGCACTGGCCGCTTATCTGAACGCCCTGGATGTGTTGCTGGCCCAGACTGAACGCGCAGCGCTGGAGGGCTCCGAAACCATGGTGGGCGAGTCGCACCGTGCCCAGTGGGTCAGTGCCATGGCCGTCGTGTTCGTTGTGGTGCTTTCGGCACTGTGCAGCTGGCTGCTGCGCCGCTCCATCGTGCGGCCGCTGCAAGAGGCCAGCGCTGCCGCTGCCCGTGTGGCCGGGGGCGACTTGACCGTGCGGCTGCAGGCGCGCTCTGACGATGAAATTGGGGACTTGCTGCAAACACTCGATCAGATGGCTCGAGCCCTGCACCATGTGGTGCAAGAGGTCCGCAGCGCCGGTGCATCCATTCACACGGCCAGTGCAGAGGTTGCGGCGGGCAATGGAGACCTGAGCGGGCGCACCGAAGGCGCGGCAGCGCACTTGCAGCAAACTGCGGCGAGCCTGGAGCAGCTGGCGGCGACGGTGGACGGCAACGCACAACAAGCCCGCCATGCCGACCAACTGGCGCAAGAGGCCGCTCAAGTGGCCCATCGAGGGGGCGATGTGGTGCAGAAAGTGGTGCGCACGATGCACGACATTCACCACAGCAGCCAGCGCATCGCCGACATCATTGGCGTCATTGACGGCATTGCGTTTCAGACCAATATTTTGGCGCTGAACGCGGCGGTGGAAGCCGCGCGTGCTGGCGAGCAAGGTCGGGGGTTTGCCGTGGTAGCCAGCGAGGTGCGCAGTCTGGCAGGGCGCAGTGCCGAAGCGGCCAAGCAGATTCGGGACTTGATACACAGCAGCGAAGTTCGCGTGGACGAGGGGGCCGAGCTCGTGGCCCGGGCAGGCGCCACGATGTCCGAAGTGGTGGTCAGCGTTGCCCAACTGACGCAAATCCTGTCCGGCCTGAGCGCAGCCAGCCTCGGGCAAAGCGACGAAATCGCCCAGGTCAGCCTTGCGGTGACTGCGTTGGACGAAGTCACCCAGCAAAACGCCGCGTTGGTGGAGCAAGGTGCTGCAGCCGCCCAAAGCCTGCAGGACCAAGCCCTTCGGCTCAATGTCGCCATGGGCCGGTTTCGTTTAGGCAGCGAACCGTCGTGACTGCGGGCAGCTCACTACTACAGGACTAAAAAAGGCAACGTTCGATCTGAACAGCGACCTGGGCGAGAGCCTCGGCGCATGGCCGATGACGCGGCCATGCTGGGCATCGTGAAGGGGTGCGCAGCGGTGCCGCTCAGCGGTCCTGGCTGGTGTCGGAAATGCGCCGGGCATACACGGCCAGCACGATGCGCTCGGAGTGCACGAGGTATTCGTTGAGTTGTGCCGACGCTTCCTGCAGCTTGCCGGCCTCGAACAGGTCGACGATCTTCACGTTCATGTCCACATAGGGCGCGTGCAGGAACTCGGGGTCGTTCAGCAGCCCGAAGGCCAGCCGCAGCTCGGCCAGCACGTGCCGGAACATCACGTTCAGCCGCTCGCTGTCGGCCAGCTCCACGATGGCCATGTGGAACTCCATGTTGGCCGTGCCCACGCCCTGCCAGTCGGCCGACGCCCGGCAGCGCACCGCGGTATCGACCGCGTCGCGCAGGTGCTTCTTGGCGGGATGGCGCGGGTAGGCCTGTGCGATGGCCGGGCATTCGATGAGCCGGCGCACGCGGTAGATGTCGATGATCGACGCGATACTGGGAATGGCCACCGACACGCCGCGATTGGGCTCGTGCTTGACGAGGCCTTCCTTGGTCAGCAGGCGGAACACCTCGCGCAGCGTGTTGCGCGAGATCTCCAGGCTTTCGCTCAAGGCGGCTTCCGACAGCCGCTGGCCGGGCGAGAACTCGCCCTTGACGATCTTCTGGCGGATCAGCTCGGCCATGCGTTCGTTCAGGGTCTGGGCGTTCGTGGGGGTTTCGATGGTCATGCCTGGGCGGTTAGGGAGCAGCGGGCAGCACGTCGTGCCAGCGGCGCAATGCGGATCCCACGCTTTGTAGCAGATCGGCCCATCTCGCAAGAATCCACTCTGTGGAATACCGCATTCGAATGCCCTTTTCATAGGGTTTGTCCGGGGCAGGGGCATTCCCTGTTGTTGGGCAAAATCGGCAGATCGTGAAACAAGTTGGTGAATGTTGTCGACTTATTGCTAATGCATTGTTCAACAACAGGGATATTTTCAAAGGTCGATCACCGATTTGTTGTTCATTGATTGGCATGCAATTTGCGTTGTGTGCGGTGCCGGACCAGACCGAGCCAGGGCAGCAACCTCCATTGCCCCGGCGCCTTCCGAACCGGCAAAGGGGTCCAACGGTCTGCCACACGCCTTCCTGCTCCGGTTTGGAAGAAGAAGGAACCGGGCAGACCAAGGCTGTACGTATTCAAGAAAGTTCAAGATGCAAAACGTAGTCAATCTGTGGCCGCTCATCGGGGTGGCGGTCATCATCGTGGGGTTTATCCTGCGGTTCAACCCGATGCTGGTGGTGATCGTCACGGCGATCGCCACCGCGTTCGCTGCCGGGTTTCCGATCGACAAGATCCTGGCCACCATCGGTACCGGGTTCATCAAGACGCGCAATCTGCCGCTGATCATCCTGCTGCCCCTGGCAGTGATCGGCCTGCTGGAGCGCCACGGCCTGCGCCAGCATGCACAGAACTGGATCAGCAGCATCAAGTCGGCCACCGCCGGCCGCCTGCTCATCGTCTACCTGGGCGCCCGACAGCTCACGGCCGCCATCGGCCTGACCAGCCTGGGTGGCCATCCCCAGATGGTGCGCCCCCTGCTGGCGCCCATGGCCGAAGGTGCCACCGAGGCACGCTACGGCAAGCTGCCGGACCGCATCCGCCACAAGCTGCGCGCCTTCTCCGCGGCGACCGACAACGTGGGGCTGTTCTTCGGCGAAGACATCTTCGTGGCCTTCGGCGCCATCGTGCTGATGAGCACCTTCCTGCATGAGGCGGGTGTCGACGTCGAGCCGATCCACATCGCGCTGTGGGGCATCCCGACCGCCGTCTGCGCCTTCGCGATCCATGCCTGGCGCCTGAACCGCCTGGACCGCACGCTGGCCCGTGAACTGGCAGCGCACGCCGCCGCCGAATCCGCTGCCGGCAACGGCAACGCCGCCATCTCTGGCGCCAAGGGAGCATAAGCATGACGCTGACCATCCAACACCTGTACTACCTCGTCGGCGCGATCCTGGCCGTCACCGCGGTGATGACCGTGGCCGACCGCAGCAACCCCAAGCGCTTTTCCAGCGGACTGTTCTGGGGCCTTTACTCCCTGGTGTTCCTCGTCGGCGACCTGCTGCCGCCCATCTGGGTCGGCGTCGGCGCCGTGATCATGGCGGTCATCGCCGGCTTCGGCGGCGTGGGTTCGGGCAAGCACACGCCCCGCACCCCGGCCGAATACCAGACCAGTGCCAAGCGCCTGGGCAACCGCCTGTTCATTCCCGCGCTGGCGATTCCGGTCATCACCATGATCGGCACGCTGTCGGCCAAGCACCTGATGGTGGGCGGCGTGCCGCTGATCGATCCCAAGAACACCACGCTGGTGAGCCTGGGCGTCGGCTGCGTGCTGTCCCTGGCGCTGGCCTGCTGGCTGACCCGCGAGAGCCCCGTGCAGGGCCTGCGCGAGTCGCGCCGCCTGACCGACGCGCTCGGCTGGGCCCTGGTGCTGCCGCAGATGCTGGGCATGCTCGGCCTGGTGTTCTCCGACGCCGGCGTGGGCAAGGCCGTGGCGTACATCACCACCAGCTACATCAACATGGACATCCGCTTCGTGGCCTGCGCCGTGTACGTGATCGGGATGGCGCTCTTCACCATCATCATGGGCAACGGCTTCGCCGCCTTCCCGGTCATGACGGGTGGCGTGGGCGTGCCGATCTTGCTGGGCGTGTACCACGGCGACCCCGCCGTGATGGCCGCGATCGGCATGCTCTCGGGCTACTGCGGCACGCTGCTGACCCCGATGGCCGCCAACTTCAACATCGTGCCCGCCGCGCTGCTGGAGCTGCCGGACAAGAATGCGGTGATCCGCGCGCAGGTGCCGACGGCCCTGGCGCTGCTCACCTGCAACGTGTTCCTGCTGTACTTCCTGATGTTCCGATAGACGAAAGAAAGGTCGCCAGAGTGCCAGACGCCACCCCCTTCCATGTGCTCGTCACGGGCTTCGAGCCCTTCGAGCGCGATACGGTCAACCCCAGCTGGGAAGTGGCGCGCGCGCTGGACGGCTGGCAGCACGGTGGCGCCACCGTGCAGGCCGAAAAGCTTCCCTGCGTCTTCGGCAAGGCCGCACAGGCGCTCGACGAGGCGCTGGCCCGCTGGCAGCCCACGCTGGTGATCTGCCTGGGCCTTGCCGGCGGCCGCACCGAAGTGTCGATCGAGCGCGTAGCGATCAACCTGGACGACGCCCGCATCACCGACAACGCCGGCCAGCAGCCCGTGGACACCGCCGTGGTGCCCGGGGCGCCGGCGGCGTACTTTTCCACCCTTCCCATCAAGGCGATCGTGCGCGACCTGCGCGCCGAGGGTTTGCCGGCCGCAGTGTCCAACACGGCCGGCACTTTCGTTTGCAACCACCTTTTCTACGCGCTGATGCACCGGCTGGCCCAGCAGGCGGGCGGTGCAGCGGCCAAGCAGCCCCCGGCGCGCGGCGGTTTCATCCACGTGCCTTACCTGCCCGAGCAGGCCGCGCGCGTGCCCGGCGCGCCCAGCGTGGCGCTGGACACGCAGGTGCAGGCCTTGCGAACGGTCATCCGCACCGCGCTAACGGTGCATCAGGACGTGCGCGAGACGGCGGGCCAGTTGCACTGACGGCTGCAGCGAAGACTGCACCAAGGCGATGCCGGGGCGCTGCAGCCAGCGCCCGTGGGTTGGAGAGATCTGATATTTGAGATAGCGGCGGCACCGACCGCCAGGAGAATGACGATGAAAATGGATCTGAACAGCGACCTGGGCGAGAGCCTCGGCGCATGGCGCATGGGCGATGACGCGGCCATGCTGGACATCGTGAGCAGTGCCAACGTGGCCTGCGGCTTCCACGCCGGCGATGCCGCCGGCATTCTGCGCACGCTGCGCGAGGCCAAGGCCCGCAACGTCGTGGTGGGTGCGCACGTGGCCTACCGCGACCTGGTGGGCTTCGGACGCCGCAACATGGACGTGGACAGCGCCGACCTCGTGGCCGACGTCATCTACCAGATCGGCGCGCTCCAGGGCCTGGCCAAGGCTGCCGGCACCGAGGTGCACTACGTGAAGCCGCACGGCGCGCTGTACAACACCATCGCCCACGACGCCCGCCAGGCGCGCGACGTGATCACCGCCCTGCGCGAGGTGGACGACCGCCTGGTGCTGGTGGCCCTGGCCGGCTCCCCGCTGATCGGCTGGGCGCGCGACGCCGGCCTGCGCGTGGTGGCCGAAGCCTTCGCCGACCGGGCCTACACGCCGACCGGCACGCTGGTCTCCCGCCGCGAAAAGGGTGCCGTGCTGCACGACTCCGCCCTGATCGCCGAGCGCATGCTGCGCCTGGTGTCCGACGGCGTGATCGAAGCCGTGGACGGCAGCCAGGTGCGCATCGGCGCCGATTCGATCTGCGTGCACGGCGACAGCCCCGATGCCGTGGCCATCGCGCGCCAGGTGCGCCAGCGCTTCGAGCAGGCCGGCGTGACCATCGAGTCCTTCGCGGCGCAGCCGGTGGCGGCATGATGCGTTTCCTGACCGTCAACCTGAACGCGCTCATGGTCGAGCTGGACGATCTCGACCAGACCCTGGCGCTCCTCGCCTCGCTGCGGCGCGATCCCATTGCCGGCATCGACGAGATGGTGCCCGCGGCCCGCACGATCCTCATCCACTTCCGGCCGACGGTGCAATCGCTGTCCGCCCTGACCGAGGCCATTGCCCGGCGCGACGTGAGCGCGCAGGCCGAGCGCGGCACCACGCTGGTCGAAATCCCCGTGCATTACGACGGCGAAGACCTGGCCGAAGTGGCGGGCATGCTCGGCATCACGCCCGAAGAGGTGATCCAGCGCCACACCGGCAGCGAATACACCGTGGCATTCACCGGCTTTGCCCCGGGCTTCGGCTACCTCACGGGCGGGCACCCCAGCCTGAACGTGCCGCGCCGCACCACGCCGCGCACCCGCATCCCGGCCGGCGCCGTGGGGCTGGCGGGCACCTTCAGCGGCGTGTACCCGCAGGCGAGCCCGGGTGGCTGGCAGATCATCGGCACCACGCCCGCGGCCATGTGGGACCTGGGCCGCCCGGAGCCCGCGCTGCTGCAGCCGGGTGACCGCGTGCGCTTTGTGGATATTGCTACTAAAAACGTAGCAGACTCCCTTAGTGAATCAAGCGCTGGAGGCCAAAAAGGCTCTGAGTCTTCCGCAGCGTCCGCCACCCCTGCCACTCTGCCCGCATCCGATGCCGCACCTGCCGACACGGGCTCCGCGCTCGAAGTGGTTTCGGCCGGCCTGCAGACCCTGTTCCAGGACGTGGGCCGCCACGGCCAGGCGGGCCAGGGCGTCTCGGCCTCCGGCGCCATGGACCAGACCGCGTGCAAGGCCGCCAATCGCCTGGCCGGCAATGCCTCCGACGGCGCCTGCCTGGAAACCGTGAACGGCGGCCTGCAATTGCGCAGCCGCGGTGACACCGTCGTTGCCGTCACAGGCGCCGATGCGCCCTTGACGTTGACCAACGCCAGCGGCGTGCGCTGGCCCGTGCCGCGCTACCAGCCCATCGCCCTGGCCGATGGCGACACGCTCGCCGTGGGCGAGCCCGTGGCCGGCACGCGCTGCTACGTGGCGGTGCGCGGCGGTTTCGCCGTCAAACCCGTGCTGGGCAGCTGCGCCACCGACACGCTGGCACGCGTGGGCCCTGCGGCCGTGGCCAGCGGCGACGTGCTGGCCGTGCGGCCCGTGGTGGGCAGTGCCGTGGTCGGCGCCCCCGAGCTGCCACCCGAAGGCCTGCCGACGGTAGAGGAAGACATCACGCTCGACGTGGTGCTCGGCCCGCGCACGGACTGGTTCACGCCCGAAGCGGTCGCGCTGCTGGCCGCGCAGCGCTGGCAGGTCACGCCCCAGTCCAACCGCGTGGGCATCCGCCTGGCGGGCGCCGAACCCCTGGCGCGCGCCGTGGGCGGCGAACTGCCCAGCGAAGGCACCTGCATCGGCGCCATCCAGGTGCCGCCGAGCGGCCAGCCCGTGCTGTTCCTGGCCGACCACCCGCTCACCGGCGGCTACCCCGTCATCGGCACCGTCGCGCCCCACCACCTGGACCGCGCGGGGCAGATTCCCGTCAATGCCTGGGTGCGCTTCAACCCGATCTGCGACTTCGAGGCCATCACGCGCGGCGCTGCCGCCGCCTGAGCGGCCTGCGTCTACGCCCCATCGATTACCGATCAACGATCAACGATTTACAGAGCCCCTGACATGAAAAAAGTCCTCATTGCCAACCGTGGCGAAATCGCCGTCCGCATCGCCCGTGCCTGCGCCGACTACGGCATCGCCTCCGTGGCGGTCTATGCCAACGCCGACATCGACGCCGTGCATGCACGCATGGCGGGCGAGGCCTACGGCCTGGACGGCGACCGGCCGGCCGACACCTACCTGCACATCGAAAAGCTGCTGGCCATCGCCAAGCGCAGCGGCGCCGACGCGGTGCACCCGGGCTACGGCTTTCTGTCGGAAAGCGCGGCCTTCGCGCAGGCCGTCATCGACGCCGGCCTGACCTGGATCGGTCCTTCGCCCACCGCCATCGCGCGCCTGGGCGACAAGGTCGAGGCCCGCAAGATCGCCCTCAAGGTCGGCGCACCGCTCGTGGCCGGCACCTCCGAGCCCGTGAACGACGCGAGCGAAGTGCTGGCCTTTGCCGAGCAGCACGGCCTGCCGATCATCATCAAGGCGGCGTTCGGCGGCGGCGGTCGCGGCATGAAGGTCGCGTGGCGCATGGATGAAGTGGCCGAGCTGTACGACTCCGCCGTGCGCGAGGCCGTCACGGCTTTCGGCCGGGGTGAGTGCTTCGTCGAGCAGTTCCTGGACCGCCCGCGCCACATCGAGGCCCAGGTGCTGGCCGACACGCACGGCAATGTGCTGGTGCTGGGCACGCGCGACTGCTCGCTGCAGCGGCGCAACCAGAAGCTGGTGGAAGAAGCCCCCGCGCCTTTCATCTCCGAAGAGCAGCGCGCGCGCATCCACCAGTCCGCACGCGACATCTGCGCCGAAGCGGGCTACACCAGCGCGGGCACGGTCGAATTCCTGCTCAGCGGCAACGGCACCATCTCGTTCCTGGAAGTGAACACGCGCCTGCAGGTCGAGCACCCGGTGACCGAGCAGACCACCGGCATCGATCTGGTGCTGGAGCAGCTGCGCATCGCCGATGGCCACGCGCTCACCGTCACCGAAACGCCCAAGCCGCTGGGTCATTCCATCGAGTTCCGCATCAACGCCGAAGACGTGGGCCGGGGCTTTCTGCCCACGCCCGGCCCGGTGCACCACTTCGCACCGCCCTCCGGCCCCGGCGTGCGCGTGGACAGCGGCGTGCAGTCCGACTCGGTCGTGCCGGGCACGTTCGACTCGCTGATGGCCAAGCTCATCGTGACCGGCGCCACGCGCGAGCAGGCGATTGCCCGGGCCAAGCGTGCGCTGAGCGAGTTCAAGATCGAAGGCGTGGCCTCGGTGCTGCCGTTCCACCGCGCGGTGATCGGCCATCCGGACTTCGTGGGCGACGAGGGCTTCAAGGTCCACACCCGCTGGATCGAGACCGACTTCGCCCCCGACCTGGCCGCTGCCCTGCGCGCCGAGCCCGTGGCCGACACCACATTGGTCCGCACCGCGATGGAGATCGACGGGCGCCGCGTGTCCCTGGGCCTGCCGCCCGAGCTGCTGCGCGGCCTGCAATCGGCACCGGGCGGTGCTCCCGCCGGTGCCGGCGCGGCCGACAAGGCCGCTGAAGACCCGAACGCCGTGGCCGCCCCCATCGCCGGCACGCTGCAGACGTGGAAAGTGGCCGAAGGCGACACCGTGGCCAAGGGCGACGTGATCGCCGTCATGGAAGCCATGAAGATGGAAATGCAGGTCACCGCACACCGCGCGGGCACCATCGCGCTGCGTGCCGCCGCGGGCAGTTACCACGCGGCCGGTAAAACCATCGCGGACATCCAGGACGCCAAGTAAGCAACAGGAAGACAACGAGAAGGGGAGGGGGCGAGGAGCGATGCGCCACGCCTCGGAGCGATTTTTCGGCAAGGTGCCGCGAAATGCTCCTGAATCGATAGCTGCCAGCGCTTGTGAATAGGGCGCTGGCGGCTATTTTTTTATCAAGCTGGGGGAAGGTTGGTGAGGCTGGGTGAAGGATGGTGAGATGCGTACCGGCCATCCGGCTTTCTGATTTCAGCGCGGAGGGCAGAAAAGTCACCTTGCGGCAGAAATCCAAGGGTTGGCGAAGGGCCGCGCGAAAGGTTAGTCTTCGCGCTCATCCACCGGCTTTGATTGCACTGCGGTGCAGAGCCGGCGGCGGCCGTGGCACCCATTGAGCATTCATATTTTTTGAACCATTGCATCAATTCCATTGAAACTTGGCGCATCGAAGGCTCTCTACACTGCGGCCATGCCTGAGTGTTGCGGCGCAACATTCCACCTCACGAAACCCCATTCAAGACCATGACGCCTTCCTCGCCACGATCGTCCCGCTACGGGATCACGGCCATTGCCCTGCACTGGATCCTGGGCTTGGCGCTCGTGGGCATTTTCTCGGTGGGCTGGTACATGACGGGGCTGCCTTTCTCGCCCCAGCGGCTGAAGCTCTACAACTGGCACAAGTGGGCGGGTGTCACGATCCTGGCGCTGTCGGCCTTGCGCCTGGTCTGGCGCCTCACCCACCGCCCGCCTGCGTTGCCTGCGGCCATGCAGGCCGCCATGCCCCGGTGGCAGCACCTGGCACACCACGGCACGCACCATTTGATGTACGCGCTCTTCTTCATCGTCCCGCTCGTCGGCTGGGCTTACAGCTCGGCGGCCGGGTTTCCCATCGTGTTCCTCGGCCTGGTGCCGCTGCCCAGTTTCGTTCCCGTGAGCCCCGAGCTGGCCGAGGCCATCAAGCCCTGGCATGAGATCACGGCCTATGCGCTGGCGGCACTGGTCGTGCTGCACGTGGCGGCCGTGGTCAAGCACCAGTTCATCGACCGCGACGGTCTGCTGTCGCGCATGCTGCCGGGCCGGGGCTGAAGGTTGTTTCGCAGGCGCACGGGCGCTGCGGTTCTTCTTGATTTTGATTTTTGGTTTTTTCGACTGACGGAGTACCTGTCCATGAAATATTCGATGACGCTGGCTGGCCTCGCGCTGGCATCCACCGCGCTACTGGCCGGTGCCCCCGCATTCGCCCAGCAAAAGCTCGTGCCCGAGCAGAGCGAAATCACCTTCGTGAGCAAGCAGATGGGCGTGCCGGTCGAAGGCAAGTTCAAGAAGTTCGACGCACAGGTCGCGTTCGACCCCGCCAAGCTCGCCACCAGCAAGATCGCTTTCACGGTCGACACCGGCAGCGCCACGCTGGGGGTGAAGGAATCCGACGCCGAACTGCCCAAGGCCACGTGGTTCAACGTGCCCAAGTTCCCGCAGGCCACTTTCCAGTCCACCACCATCAAGGCGGTCAGCGCCGGCAAGTACGAAGTGGCGGGCAAGCTGAACATCAAGGGCGCCACGCAGGACGTCACCATCCCCGTCACCCTGGTCCAGAGCGGTGCCAACACCACGGCCACCGGCACCTTCGCCATCAAGCGCCTGGCCTTCAAGATCGGCGAGAACGAATGGGCCGATACGTCCATGGTGGCCGACGATGTTCAGGTGAAGTTCAAGCTCGCGCTGACCGGCGTGGGCAAGCTCTGATGCCGCTGTGATGCTCCCCGGCGCTGCCACCTGTTCGAGGCGGCGCCCCCGAGTTTCGTGCTCCCGTTTTCTCGTTTTTCATCCCTTCCCGCCAACGTTTTTTGATTTTTCAACCGGAGATACCGACATGCGCAAATCCCTCTTCGCCCTCGCCGCCGTGGCTGCAACCCTGGCCGCCGGCGCCGTGCAGGCCCAGACCGCCACGTATGCCGTGGACCCGACCCACACCTTCGCCACGTTCGAGATCAGCCACTTCGGCGCCAGCGTGAACCGCGGCCGCTTCGACAAGAAGGAAGGCACCGTGCAACTGGACAAGACCGCCAAGACCGGCAAGGTCGAGCTGACGATCGACATCACCTCGATCAACACCGGCGTGGCACCGTTCGACAAGCACCTGCAAGGCACCGACATCTTCGACGCCGCCAAGTACCCCACGGCCAAGTTCGTGGGCGACAAGTTCACGTTCGAAGGCGACAAGTTGGTGTCCGTGGCCGGCGACCTGACCATCAAGGGCAAGACCCAGCCCGCCACCTTCAAGGCCAACCAGTTCGCCTGCTACCAAAGCCCAATGCTGAAGCGTGAGGTGTGCGGCGGCGACTTCGAAACGACCATCGACCGTACCCAGTTCGGCGCTGACTACGGCGTGCAGTACGGCTTCCCCAAGAACGTGCGCATCGTGGCGCAGATCGAAGCGGTCAAGCAGTAAGCCTTACCGCGACCCATGGCCTCTGAGCCATGGGTGCAAGGCCGGTTCCCGCGTACACGTTGCGCAGGGCCGGCCTTTTTTCTTGGCGCACCACACGCTTGCCTGTTTTCAATCGCCAAGCCCTGACGTGGGCAAGGCGGGTTCAGTGTCGCCATGCGTGTGGGTAGGTTGGCAATCAAGGGGAAGTTTCATGAATTCGTTGATTCATCGGCAGAAGTCGATTGCACGCAGCGCATTGGCGGCTGCGTTGTTGGCGGTGGGCACGGCGTCGTTTGCCGGGGCGGCTGACGAGGCGCCGCGCGTTCCGGCCATCAAGCTCTACAACACGCCCGACCACCGCGCTGCGTTCGTGCGCGGTACCGTGCCATCAGTGCACAAGATCCAAAGCCAGCAGTTCTGGCTGAGCCAGTCGGTGGAAGCGTGGGAGCAAAACACCCATCCGGCCCCCCGCCGGCAGTACGTGATTCCGCTGCAGGGTGAGCTGGAATTTCGGGTGGGCGACGGCTCCACGTTCCGTTTGGCGCCCGGAACGGTTTTGCTGGCCGAAGATACCGAGGGAGAAGGGCACAGTTGGAAAATGGTTTCCAACGATAAGGCCTGGGTGCGGGTCTATATTCCCATGGTGTCTGAAAATGATGAATTCGAACCGCTGAAATAAATTTTCATTAGGATTTCCATCATTTGTTTTTAATTACTGAAATAAATATCAGATTAATCTGAATTCGCAACCAATGAGAGGCCGGTGTCTGCAATGCAGGCGCTGGCTTTTTTTTGTTATTGGTCCAATGGAAAAAGTTAATGAACCATTTCATGAAAATGAAACGAATTTCGCTTTAACAGCGCTTGCTTCGCTTGAAAGGCATGGGGCGTTCGGTGGCGATCAAGAATCAATCAGACTTACAAAGTCGTCTTTATTAATTACTGAAAGATATGATGAACACCGTCAACAAGTCTTCTGCATCCACTTCGCGCATCCCACCGTCTGGTACCCAGAATGACGGTGCTCAGCCGCCTAAGAAATCGTCCTCTTCAAAACTGAGTTCTCACGGAATCTTTGGTGGGTTGCGCTCCATGATGGGCCGAGGTGGGAAAACTTCTTCCGTCCCGTCCGCTGGCAATAGTGCCACGGTCGCACCGCCTCAGCGGTTCAGCGATGGGAGCGTGCGTCCCGACTCGCTGGTCGCCAAGCGCCATGGCGCAGCCGTGCTGCATAACGCGAAAACAGGCGAGCCCATCACAACGGGCAACCACTTCGAAGTGGCGACTTACGCCATGTCGAGCGGTCTGGACGCGCACAGCGACAGCCACATGCACCCCACCAACTATGTGCAGCGTGGGCTGAACCCACAGCAGTTGCTGAAGATGATGGACGACATCGGCGTGCGCAACACCACGCTCATGCCTATTCCCACCTCGCTGCTGCAGGCCAAGCTGCCCGGCGCCGATGGCGCCACCACGGCCGTCAACCCGCACGAAATTTCCGATCAACTGGGCGGCAGCGAACACGCCCACCACTGCGGTCCGCTCGAGTTCTACTACGTGCCCATGAAGATCGAAGACAGCGTGCTCGCCGGCCGCATCAGCGAAGAACTGGCCAGCCGGCCCAAACTGGACATCGACGACTTTCGCAAGAACCCCGATCTCATCAAGCAAATCGTCGACGCGTCCCTCCTGTACGTGGACACGGCCGTGAACACCGACATCGCCACCGCCATCAAGAATTCCGGCATGAGCGAGGCACAACGCAGCCGTCTCGACCCGATGATCACGGGCCTGCACCTGGGCGACCCCCGCGTGAGCGACCGCCTGCTGCACGAGCTGTACAAGACCAAAGGCACGTTCACCGGAATCGGCGAAATCACGGTGCACAAGGAACTGGTGGAAGACATGTTCGCCGGCGGTGATCTGCAGGCCAGCACGAAAACCGGCCGCATGGAGCCGCTGACCCGGCTGCTGGAAGTCGCCGGGGTGGTCGGCATGCCTGTGGTGCTGCACTGCGATATCGACAACCTGCACGACCAGGTGGCGGACTTCAACGGCAAGGGCAAATCCACCGCATCCCGTGAGCCTGCGAACCTGGAAGGCTTGCGAAAAATGTTCACTGACCCCCGCCTCAAGGACACCCAGATCGTCTGGGCGCACGGCGGCGGCCTGGGCCGTTTCGTGCAGCAGGGCGAAGACCACATCGGAAAGCTGACGCAATTGCTGAAAGACTGCCCCAATCTACACCTGGACATTTCCTGGAGCGACGTGGCCAAGCAGATCGGCAAGGACGACCAGTCGCTGGTGGCCTGGCGCGGCTTCATCCAGGACCACAGCACTCGCATCTGCTTCGGCTCCGACACGCTGGCCCCCAAGGAAACCGGCACCTGGGAAGCCACCAAGAAAATGTACGACGACGGTCTGTTCCAGGGGATGAGTACTGAAGCCAAGCACAACGTGCTCAACGGCACTTATGACCGGATCTTCGTGGCTTCGCGCAAGAACGTTCGCGAATTCGAGCAGAACGTTTTGACCAAGGAGTTCATGGAGACCCATGTCACCCAAGTCGACGGCGATCCGGTGACCGCCCAGACGTTGAAGGACTTGAAGGCTGAAGCCCTGAACAAAGGTACGTCGCAAGCCGGTGAAGACGGTGTCGCCGCAGAACAGCCCAAGCGCCGCAAATCTTTGAAGGCAAAGATCGCCAGCAATCTCAAGAAAGCAGTGGGTATTAAGTCTTCCGGATCCAGCGCGCAGGCAGCGCCAAAACCTGCTGTCAGCGAAACCCAAGGCGAAGCTTTGAAACGGCCTGCCGGGCCAAGCGGAGCGCTCAAGAAAAATTCCTTGAGCGAGCTGTTGAAAGCCACCGCCGAGGAAGATGCCGCCAGTGGGTTGCCTACCGGCGCTGGTACCGACGATGCACCGGAACTGAATGATGACGATGACGAGGTCTTTTTCACCCCCCTCTCGTCACCTTCGAGGCTTGCTCCCATCAGCGAGGAGGGAGACATGGACGGCGGGAAAAGCAGCAGCGCCCGCGACCGCCAGGATGCCAGCACACCGTCCACCGCGGAACCATCGGTCGAGCCAACCCCTGTTCAGGACCTGCGGCGCCAGAGTGGACTGTCCAAGCTGAAGAAGGTCACCGAAGACATCAAGGAAGGCGCTTTCAAAAACGGATTCGGCTTCTCCAGCACGACGGTATCGCCTGTCTGGAACCCTTTCCAGAGCAAGGTGTCGTCGGCCAAGCCCAAGATGGGCAGCTTTCTCGGGCAGGACGGCGTCGAGCCGCCCAAGGTGCCCAAGACGCTGCTGAACGCCGCCCCGCGCGTGGGCCGCACGACGCCCCAGGAGGGCGCGGCGCTGCAGAGACTGAAAAAGGAATCGACGATCAATGGGGCCATCACGAGCCACTTCGACGGTCCGGCGAACCGGAAAGCGGCGTTGCTGGCCAGCGTCATGCAGTTGAAAGAGGCCACTGGAATGTCGGCGGGAGAAACCACCGTCCTGGTCAAGGCGCTGGCCCGCCACAACAAAGACACGGCGCAGGCCGAACGCATTCTGCAAGCGTTGCCGCAGGTCCGGCTGGTGGGCGACCTGCTCACGCCGCGCCCCGCTGGGGAAATCACGGCCGATGTGCAACTCGCCTGGAAATTCGCGGCGGAAATCGAAAGCCTCAAAGGCGGCAAGGGGCTGGACCTGCTGAGCAAGGTCACCGCCAAGCCCGATGGCGCGGCCGATGGCGCACCCGCCCTGGCGGCTGCGCAACGTGGCCCGATGCGTGCTTACCTGCGCGCTGCTGCCGAGGTGGCACGGGCCGCTGGCAGAAACGCACCGGCGTTGGACCCGAGCGGCATGTTCGCCCATGGCAAGCTGGGCGACGCCGTGCGGGCCACGCCGAACGGCTGGCCAGGCCGCGCGGGTGCGCCGATCGCCCATGGCTCCTCGCTCACTCTGGCTGAAAAAGCGCTGCTGGCCGTGCGCGACGAACTCGACCCCGCGATCACCGAAATCCACGGATGCCGCTTCGCCGTGCAGATGGCGCGCGGCGGCATGGTGACCGACAAGGCGCGCAACCCCGACGGCACCAAAAGCGAATTCCAGAAGGTCGAATCGCGCGCCTCCAAAACCATGGGCATGCATTTGAACCGTGCCATGGCATCGTCCACCGGCTTTCAGCGCATCGCCGATACGCTGCGCTACGGCACGCTGCACCATGGCAAAAGCCCGTTCTACGGCTATGACGCCATCGTGTCCTCGCGCGGCCAGAACATGGGCTTCGAGCTGTCGCACATCGGTGGCATCCACGAAGGCCGTGCCATGAAGGACATGGTGGACGTGATCGAGTCTGCCCTCAAAGCCCGTGGCGGTGGCGGTGCCGGCGAAGTCGCGTTGCCCACAGCACAGAACGCGGTGGATGGCCAGGCGCTGCTGGACGACCACGGTGCCGGCGGAACGCTGCTGCGCAACATGGTGCGGTCCGAGATCCTTCAGCGCGCCAAGGCGGAAGCGCTGCTGCTGCCGCGCTTGGCGCGTGGCGACAACCTCTCGGAAAGCGCGATCGCGCAAGTGCGCACGGCCGTACTCGCCGCCATTCAATTGCCCGAGTCTTCATCGAGCGATTCGGCGGTCGCCGATCAGGTGCAGGAACTGCTGACCGCCGCGCTCACCGAGCAGAACGTTCCGCTGACCCCCGCTCGACTCTTGGCTTGGGCCGGCGATGCCGGAGGCCCCACCGACGCCGAGACGGTGCAGGAGATGCGAACCTTTGCCCGCCAGGAAGGCCAGCCGGACTGGAAATCGTTTTCGACCGCGTTCGACCGGGCGGCAAATCAGGAGGTCCGCGTTCCACCCAACACCCCCATCAAAGGCAAGAGTCGCGAGGAAGCTGCAGATATCCTGGCCTCCATGATCAGTGGCGAAGAACTGGGCTCTGGCTTTTCGCTGGCCAACGCCGGCAATACGCAGGCCACCACCCGCAATGTGTCTGAAGTGATTTCGGGCGTTCTCTCGGGCGCCACCATGTCGGTTCGCGCGGACCTGGGAGGCGGCCGCACTCGCATCGTCTCCTTCGAGTCCGGCGTGTCTACCGATCGCAGTTCCCTGCGCATGAGCGTGTCGACGGTCCGCCGCAATCAGGAAGGTGCGGGTGGCTCGCTGGGTTTCCGTCTGGGCAAGAAAGAGGTCGCCTCTTTTTCTGCGTTCGTCGGCGGCGATGTCGGCCACAGCTTCGAGTTGCTGGAGCAGGAAGGCGCCGTGTTCGGCTTTCCGCGCCACAAAACCGGTGGCGTGGGCGGCGACCGTGACTTGGCACAGCAGAAAGCCCGGTTGATCAAGCTGTTAATCGGCGTACCCGACGAGGCAGGCGCCTATCAGGCGCCCGGCAACAAGGAAGACAAGGGTTCCCTGGTGAAACGTGCCTATCAGGAGTTCGGCGACGCCATCTCCATCGGCGCCTTTGAGGTCCGCCAGAAGGACAACCGCTTCACCGGCAGTTCGTCGGCCGGCGCTGGTGCGACCATCGGCAACTTGCGGGTGGGGCTGCCGCAAGAAAGCGTGGCCGGTGAAATCCGCCGGGGCACGCTGGAATACAAAGACACGTCGGGCACGCTCAAGCTCATTCGCGAGTCCGAGTCCAACGCGTTCAAAGCCACCGTCACCGGCGCGTTGGCATCGCTGAGCGGGCTGATCGAAGGCGCCACTGCGCCGACACCCGCCCCGGGCGAGGCCGCGGTCGATGCCGTCACCAGCATGACATCCCTGGCGGTCGCCAACTTCGGCTCGATCGCCAGCGATTTCTTCAGGGACGGCGAGACGCGCACCACCAGCCGCATCCTGTACGACGACCAGGAGCTGCCCACGAGCTTCGCCACCCAGACACTGGTCACCAGCAAGGACTTCGTCAACAACCTGGCCGCCGATGTCGAGAACTTCGCGGAAGACAAGGCCAAGAAATTCTTCCCTGCCCGGCACGGTGCCGACCGCGACCAAGCCGTGCAGACCGAAAAGAAAATCCTGGGCGAATTCGCCGGCCAGCTGCGCGAACACCGCGACCTGACGGGCACCTCGCAGCTGTACTGGGAATGGGGCCCCAGCCACGTGGAAGCCAGCAACCTGCTGGAAGCGGACCGCGAATTGTCCGAAAAGCTGGGCGATACACAAGGCGCCAAGCAGGCGAAGCGCGACATCGACACGATCCACAAAGACCCGGGTTACCGGGAAGCGCGCTTCCTGATCAACGCCAATGAGCAGTCGGCCAGCGACATAAGGGGCGTGAACGGAATCATGGGCGTGCGCCACGATGTCAGGACGAGCGCTAATGTGCGGTCGTTGAACTTCACTTGAGGGGAGCGGCGGCTAATGTGAGCGGCTTAGCCGCTCGAAATTTAGTTTGATTTCTATCTGACTGATACCACGGGCGTCATATCGATCCGCCGATGTGGTTAAGCCAATTTTTGGCACTGTGTTAGTAATCAGGGGGTGATAAATCTTCGGCCGAGACCCACAATCCCTGAGGTGCGTCTAATCCCGTCTGCATCTCTTTTGATAGATAGTCCGTCCTGAACAATTCCGTTCTCAGCAGCAGAGAGGTCGGCGGTCAGTGGGTGCAGCGACCAGGGCTGCGATGACCGGCTGCATCGACAGCCCGAATCGGGCGCAATAAAACCGCAGCGCGGCCAGGATCAGGCGCAGGTTGTGCCCGGCCCCGCACATCACCGCATGCAGCGCATCGCCCAGCGCACCCTTGAGCGGATTGCGGCCAAGCCTGCCGTCCATCTTCATGTGCCCGATAGCCGGTTCGATGGCGCTGCGCCTTTTGATCATGGCCTTGAGCATTCGGGTGATGCCACGCTTTTGGCCTGACATCAGGATGCGC
>NZ_FMZC01000052.1 GCF_900102625.1 Paracidovorax valerianellae | reverse complement strand
ACGACCCGACCATTGGGCAGTACGTCACTCAGGACCCCATTGGGCTTAATGGCGGGATTAATAAATCAAGCTATCCCGTAAATCCAATGAATTGGACAGACCCGACTGGGCTTGATCCGACTTCCGGCCCTAAAGGCCCAGATATTGGAAGTGCCAAAGGCTGGTATGACAAAATCAAAGATATGCTTGATTTTAAAGAAAATGTGCAAGAGGGAAGAGATGCGAAAACGAAAAGCGCAGAACTTACCTGTAAGCGAGCTGCAGAAAGGGAAAAACGATATGAGGAGGGCAGGCAGAATAAGCTTGAGGATGGTGCTGCTGTCATACGAGACGTTGCAGCAGGTGAGGTGAGTGAAGGGGTTCAACTTGACATTAGTATTGGCTCCGCCGCAAAGTTGTATGGTTATTGGAGCGAGACACCTGCGGATTGTGCGACGTTACTGAAAACTGGCTCTAGTTCGAATACTGTTGACTTCTTTAAAAAATGAAAAAATTTAAAATTGTAAAATTAAGCATAATTTTTTGGCTTATTTTTTCTTTGACTTTCTATCCATATCTGGTACATCAGTCAAAGGCAGGCATGGATAGGGTAATGTTTCTACAAGTAATTAATTTCGCAGTTAGTTATTTGTTTTTTGCGATCACAATTTTTTTCTTTACAAGAGACTTAATCAAATATAAATTTGAAAAATCAAATTTAAACATTAAATATACAGCAGTAATTTTTATTTTTTCTGTCATTATTCCGTTGATACCTTTTTTGGATTTGGCATTGATTATTTTCGGGTTGCAAAAATCATATATGTGCAGCACTTTTGAAGCATCGACTCTTTTGGTTAAGGGATACTGTGTTTATTATTCTGGGGTTATTCCTAATGTGGCGGTGAGTATGCTTCTGATTTTTCTTGTGATAAGTTTTTTGGGATTAAAGTTTGCAAAAATAAAATAGAAAATTGATTGTGGCGAGTCTCTATTGGGCTTCAGGCAAAAAATAATTTATTTATTACTACTGCCGCATTAATCATGGCGGGCGGGCCGGTGCAGCAGTGGCCCGGCAACCGCATCGGCTGGAGCAGCGCAGGGGACGGGGCAATCGTTCAGTACCGCTACGACGCCTTCGGCAACCGGGTGCAGGCGCAGCACGCCGATGGGCGCACGCTGCGTCTGCAGTACGACGCGCTGCACCAGCTGACGGCGGTGTTCGAGCAGGCGCCGGGCGAGAAAGGCTTCACGCCGATCGCGCGCTACCGCTACGACGCCTTCGGTCGGCGCCTGGGCAAGACCGTGG
>NZ_FMZC01000016.1 GCF_900102625.1 Paracidovorax valerianellae | reverse complement strand
ATAGAGGCGTGAAGGTCGAGGGCGTGCGCATCCTGATGTCAGGCCAAAAGCGTGGCATCACCCGAATGCTCAAGGCCATGATCAAAAGGCGCAGCGCCATCGAACCGGCTATCGGGCACATGAAGATGGACGGCAGGCTTGGCCGCAATCCGCTCAAGGGTGCGCTGGGCGATGCGCTGCATGCGGTGATGTGCGGGGCCGGGCACAACCTGCGCCTGATCCTGGCCGCGCTGCGGTTTTATTGCGCCCGATTCGGGCTGTCGATGCAGCCGGTCATCGCAGCCCTGGTCGCTGCACCCGCTGACCGCCGACCTCTCTGCTGCTGAGAACGGAATTGTTCAGGACGGACTAAATAGGGCCATAGCCGATGCGCTCAACTATCACGCAATGTGCAATATGGTGACTGGTCTCGAAACGGCAGCAGCTGCCACGAAAAACACTACAGCCACTTCACTAGCCATACAGTCGAAATAGGGCGCAAAGCAATCCCTACAACAGGTGCGCCACGTACGGCGTGGTAGATCGTTTGATCAGCACTTCATAGGTTATTGAGACGAGCGTGCGTCTAATCGCTAAAAAAGTGTGAAGCGCGCCGATAAGCCGGATTCTGTGCACCGCGGTTGCCCGCGGCGTGACCGCCATTACTCTGGGCCGGGTGTCGCCACCACGGCTCGATGCTACCTACCCGCCAGCTCTGCGGAACCACATCAACGCTGGCCTACTTGGTATTGCTGCGCGTAGAGATTGCCCGTTTCACCCCCAGTGGTTTACCTCGCGGTACGCCCCTGGGACTCGTCTCTGTTGCTCTGATCCTCACCTCACGGTGGGCAGCCGTTAGCTGCTACGCTGTCCTGTGCAGTCCGGACGTTCCTCCAGTGCCTGGTTTCCCAGATTGCACCAGCGGCGGTCTGGCGCGCTTCACGGGGGCGATTATCGTCCACCGCCGAGGACGCGCTCCCAATCGAGGCCGAAGCGCGCCAGGTATTTGCGCAGGCGGTCCGCATCGTTGACCACCGTGCGCTGCGACCGCGAGGCCTGGAACAGTTGCCGCCCCGCATCGGACAGGGTGCGCGCGTTGCGGCAAACGCCCAGCACGGCCGCCAATTGCAGTTGGTCGAACCGGTCCATCGCCTCCACCTGCGCCTCGCCGAGGAGTTCAGTCAGGTCCACGCTGTCGCCACCTGCGCTGCCCACGCCGCCATGGGCGTTGGCGACGGGTTCCCACAGCCAGCGCAATCGGGCGATCTCCGCTTCCACCAGCGGCAGGCCGATGCGCCCACCCTCCGCCAGCGTGGCCAGACGCGTCATGCTGGCCGACAGGTCGCGGAAGTTGCCGCTCCACAGCGCCTCGGGGGATTGCGCGTAGCGCAGATACACGGTGCGCGCCTCGGCCGACAGGCGCACGACCCGGCCCAGTTCGGCGCCGGACCGGGCCAGCAGGTGATCCACGTTCGGCTCGATGTCTTCCGGACGCTGGGCCAGGCCCGGCAACTGGTAGCTCCACAAGTTGATGCGCGCATACAGGTCCTCGCGAAACCGCCCTGCGGCCACCTCGGTGCGAAGGTCGCGGTTGGTGCCGGCAATCAGTTCGAAATCGCTGGCCACCTCGCGGTCGCTGCCCATGGGGTAGAAGCGCTTTTCCTCCACGGCCTTGAGCAGCATCGCCTGCTCGTCCAGGCCCAGTTCGCCGATTTCATCGAGAAAGAGCACGCCCTTGTGCGCCGTGCGCAGCAGGCCGGCCCGGTCCGCCGCGGCGCCGGTGAAGGCCCCCTTCTTGTGCCCGAACAGCGTGGATGCCGCGCCGTCACCCTGCAGCGTGGCGCAGTTCACCTCGACGAATTCGCCCTCCACCTGGTGGCGCGCCTTCTTCAGTTCATACATGCGCCGCGCCAGGTGCGATTTGCCTGCGCCGGTGGGCCCCGTGAACAGGATGGGCGCCCGCGAGCGCACCGCCACCCGCTCCACCTCTTCGATCAGGGCATTGAAACGGGCATTGCGCGTGGCAATGCCGCTCTTGAGAAAGTCGACCGCGTTGCGCTGCTCGGCGCCGAAGCGCTGGGCGATCACGTCATAGCGCGACAGGTCCAGATCGATCAGCGCGTAGCTGCCGGGGTCGCCCGCCTGCTGGCGTTTCGGCGGTGAAGTCTGCGCGAGTACTCCCGGAATGCGCCGCGACTCCACCAGCAAGAACAGGCAGATCTGCGCCACGTGCGTGCCGGTGGTGATGTGGGTCCAGTACTCCTCGCGCTCGGTATCGAAGGCATAGCCCTGGGCCCAGTCGAACAGCCGGGCATACACCTCGCCGAAATCCCACGGGTCCGCCATTTCCATGCGCACCGGACGGACCGTGGTTTCCGGCGATGCGGTGGCGATGTCGGCGCGAATCAACTGCGCCAGGGCCTCGTGCGGCGGGGTGTAGAGCAACTCCATGCGCTGCACGACCACGTCTTCGTGCTGCACCAGCGACACGGTGGGGCGCCACTTCTCCCACCGCCCGGCGCCCCGGCCTGAATCGAGTTGCGTGCCAAGAAAGCCGATGACGACGTTTTGCTTCTTCATGATTCAGCTAAAAAACTAGCTCAAATTATATGAATGAAGATTTTCGCCCGTAGCCACACGGGGTGCCACAAGCGTAGATTCTTAAAAATAAACTTGTAAATCAATGGCTTATAAAAATTCAGCCTGACAAATCCAGAGCTGGCACACCCGTTGCAATGAATAAGGCAAGTCAGAACGACACCGAACAACGAATCATCGAACGGGAGACGCCAAATGGTCAACACTCAACTCTTCAAGACGCTGCGCGGCCCCCAGGTGCCTGTTGCCCCTGTGCACAACCAGGCCGGTGGCGCCGCCTACGCCCTGTCGCCCAAGCACCAGCTGGCGCAACTGGCAGCCACCGGTTGCCTGAACGGCACCTTCTATGCACAGGCAAAGGATCAGCTCGACGCGGTGCAGGCGCTGGCGTTTGAAGCCGATCCCGTGTTCGTGGCGAAAACGGCCCTGTATGCACGCCGCACCGGCTACATGAAGGACATGCCCGCTCTGCTGGCGGCCACGCTGGCGGTGCGCGACGTTTCGCTGCTGGCCGAGGTGTTCGGCCGCGTGATCGACAACGGCAAGATGCTGCGCAACTTCGTGCAGATGCTGCGCTCCGGCGCAGTGGGCCGCAAGTCGCTCGGTACGCGCCCCAAAAAGCTCGTGCAGCAATGGCTGCTGGAAGCGACCGAGGCGCAGCTGCTGAATGCCGCTGTGGGCAATACGCCATCGCTGGCGGACGTCGTGAAGATGGTGCACCCCAAGCCCGCCGAAGCCTGGCGCGCCGCGTGGTTCGCATGGCTGATCGGTCGCCCCTATGCCTTCGACGCCTTGCCGCCGCTGACGCAGGCCTTCGAACGGTTCAAGCAAGACCGCACGCAGCCGGTGCCTGACGTGCCGTTCCAGATGCTGACCGCGCTGGAACTGGACGCCACGGCCTGGGCGCAGATCGCGCAGCGCGGCTCTTGGCAGATGGTGCGCCAGAACCTGAACACCTTTGCCCGGCATGGCGTGTTCGCACAGCCAGGCATGGCCGAGGCGGTGGCCGCCAAACTGCGTGACCCGCAGGCAGTGGCCAAGGCCCGGGTGCTGCCCTACCAGTTGATGGCGGCCTATACCGCTTGCGGCGCCGAGGTGCCCCATGCAGTGAAGGAAGCGCTGCAGGACGCGATGGAACTGGCGCTCGCCAACGTGCCGCAATTCGAAGGCCGCGTGGTGGTGTGCCCCGACGTGTCGGGCTCGATGAGCTCGCCGGTGACGGGCTACCGCGGTTCGGCGACTTCGGCGGTGCGGTGCATCGACGTGGCCGCCCTGGTGGCTGCCGCCGTGCTGCGCCGCAATGCCGATGCGCGTGTGCTGCCCTTCGAGACGAAGGTGGTGCCGATGTCGCTGAATCCCCGCGATTCGGTGATGACCAACGCGGGCAAGCTGGCCGCGGTGGGTGGCGGCGGAACCTCGTGCAGCGCGCCGCTGGCTCTGCTGAACCTGGAGAAGGCGCAGGCGGAACTGGTGGTGCTGGTGTCGGACAACGAATCGTGGGCCGACCGCGCACGGGGCCAGGGCTCCGCGACGATGCAGGAGTGGGCGGTTTTCAAGCGGCGCAATCCGGCCGCTCGGCTGGTGTGCATCGACATCCAGCCCGGTGCGACGACCCAGGCGCCAGAGCAGCCCGATGTGTTGAACATCGGCGGCTTCAGCGACGAGGTGTTCAAGCTGCTGGCGGTGTACGCCGCAGGGGGCATGGGCGCGGCGCACTGGGTCGGCGTGATCGAGGAGACCGCGATCTGAAAGGCCCATAAGGACGACGTTGTCGTCCGGCGAATGCAGGCGTGACTACATCCCAGTCGCGCCGCCCGTTGGTCGCCGGACGGGAGTGCAGGTTGATGTGCGAATGCAGGCAGGACTACATCTGGAGCGACCAGGGTTCGAATCCCGGCGCCGTAACGCGGCGTGGTCAATGTCTTGCCATCCTTGTCGCACTGTTTTTTGCAGCGAATGCTGACGGAACTACAGACTATTAATCTCGTGGTCGCGGGTTCGATTCCCGCCTGCCGAAGGGCTGTAGCTCAGTGGTAGAGCACGACGTTTCGTCGATTCTTGTCGCTGTTTTTTTTAGTTTTCGGGATGAATGCAGGTGGGTTTACAGGTAGAGCATCAGGCCCCTCGGGGCATTGAAGGTTCCGGGTTCAAACCCCGGTCTGCTTCCGGCAGATAGCTCAACGAAAAAACCCGCCGTCCCTTGTCATCTCACTTTTTTGAGACCGAAAGAACGCAATGAAGACGAATGCCAATGCAGCGCAGCCTGCCGCATTGCCGCCCGCACTGCCCACAGCACTGCGCGATGCGGTGGAAGCGGTCTATGCCGCCTTCCAGAGCCACTGTGCGCCAAAGCAGACGCTGGACGTCTGCACGGCCTGCTGCATGGACGGAGCCCTGGAGCGCGAGATGCGGCGCCTGCCGCTGCGCCAGGTGACGACGCGCCATTTCTACGAATACAACAGCTCCGCCAAAAGCAGCGAGCAACCGGCCGAAGAGCTGTTGTACCTGCTGCCCCGGATGCTGGAGCTGCTCGCCCAGGGCGAAGCGCTGCACCACTCGACCGAGTTGTACCTGGAGCGGCTGGGCCGTTGCGAGGCCGGCGCGCTGTCACGCCCCGAGCGGGCAGCCGTGGATGCCTTCGCACTGGCGCTCTTCCGCGAAGGACTGGGCCACAGCGCCCGGCAGGCCAGTCCATTCAATGGGTCCAACGCCTTCGACGTCCTGCTGATGTTTCACAAGGGCGGCGTGTCCATCGCACCGTTGCTCGCCCATTGGCTGGAAGACGACCGACCGAGCGCCGTGCTGCACTACGCCGACAGCAGCTACTGGGACTTCTGGGGCAAGCAGCGGATTCAGAACGCATTTTCTACAGACGAACCCGAGTTCCAGAAAACGATGAATGACTGGCTTGTGGATGCAGGCAACCGCCAGCGCTTTTCCCGCAAGATCCTGGCCATCGATGCAGAGTTTCCCGAAGACCCGAAGCCCTGCACCTGCGGAACCCATCTGGGACCGCAACAGATTCTCGAAGCCGTGTTCGACGTGATCAGTGAATGACGGCACTCCGAAGATCGACAACGAACAAACGAAAACACAAGAAGGAATACAGATGAACTACCTGCAACGCAACGTGGAAAACGGTGTCCCCATCAAGATGTGGACCAAAGGCGTTCCCGTGGAGGACGAAGCCCAGAAGCAACTGGAAAACGCCGCCCGCCTGCCCATCGTGTTCAAGCACGTGGCCGCCATGCCCGACGTGCATTACGGCATCGGCGCCACCGTGGGATCGGTAATCCCCACCTTCAGGGCCATCATCCCGGCGGCAGTGGGCGTGGACATCGGCTGCGGAATGATGGCCTGCAAGACCACGCTGCACGCCAACGACCTGCCCGACAACCTGGGGCCCCTGCGCTCGGCGATCGAAAAGGCCGTTCCGCACGGAAGCAATCCCCGCCGCATGGGGCGCGACAAAGGCTCGTGGGAGACCCCGCCCGATGAAACCGACGTGGCCTGGGCCGCGCTGAAGGGCGAGTTCGATGCGATCTGCGAGGACTACCCGCGCTTTGCCAGCACGAACCATTACAAGCACCTGGGAACGCTGGGCACCGGCAACCACTTCATCGAGGTGTGCCTGGATGAGCACGGCGGCGTGTGGTTCATGCTGCATTCGGGTTCGCGCGGCGTGGGCAACGCCATCGGCACGCATTTCATCGAGCTGGCCAAGAAAGACGCCGAGCTGCACCAGCGCAACCTGCCCGACCAGGACCTGGCGTACTTCGAAGAGGGCGCCAAATACTTCGGCGACTACGTGCGCGCCGTCGGCTGGGCGCAGAAGTTCGCACGCGCCAACCGCGAGGTGATGATGCAGCGCGTGATCGCCGCCGCCCGCAAGGTGATTGCGAAACCGTTCGAAGCCCATGTGGAAGCGGTGAACTGCCACCACAACTACGTGAGCCGCGAGACGCACTTCGGCGAAGACGTGCTCATCACCCGCAAGGGCGCGGTGAGCGCCAAGGCGGGCGAACTGGGCATCATTCCCGGCAGCATGGGCGCCAAGAGCTTCATCGTGCGCGGCAAGGGCAACCCCGAGAGCTTCATGAGCTGCAGCCACGGCGCAGGCCGCAAGATGAGCCGCACCAAAGCCAAGAAGCTCTACACCATCGCCGACCAGATCGCCGCCACCGAAGGGGTGGAGTGCCGCAAGGACGCCGACGTGATCGACGAGATTCCGATGGCCTACAAGGACATCGACGCCGTGATGGCGGCCCAGGAAGACCTGGTGGAGATCGTCTACACGCTCAAGCAAGTGGTGTGCGTGAAGGGATGAAGCCCGCGGGGCTGAACGCCCCGTTCCCGTGGCGACGCCGCCGCGGGGAACAATGAATGAATCAGTGAACGAAGAACAACGAAAGCCCTGGAGATTTCCGTGAAGACCGAAGAATTCCTGCAGTCCGCCCACCCGATCGAGCCCGCCATGCGCGCGCAGATCATGGACGCGCTGCGAGGCATCGAATCGCAGCATGCCGTGACCATCCTGTTCGCCTGCGAATCGGGCAGCCGCGGCTGGGGCTTCGCCTCGCCCGACAGCGACTACGACGTGCGGTTCCTGTACCTGAATCGCCTGCCCTGGTACCTGACCGTATCGCCGGGGCGCGACGTCATCGAAGTGCCGATCAGCGGCGACCTGGACATCAACGGCTGGGACCTGCGCAAGGCGCTCGGGCTGATGCGCGAGTCCAACCCTACGCTGCTGGAATGGCTGCGCTCGCCCGTGATCTATCGGGAGGAAGCCGGCACGATGGACGCGATGCGCACCCTGGCGGGGCAGGTGTTCTCCAACGCCAAGGCCTGGCACCACTACGCCTCGATGGCCAGGAAGAACTTTCGCGAGCACCTGCAGGCCGACGTGGTGCGCTACAAGAAGTACCTCTATGTGCTTCGCCCGCTGCTGGCAGCACGCTGGATCCGGTCCCGCCCTGGCGTGCCGCCCATGCGCTTTGCCGAACTGGCGCTGCACACGCTGGACGGTCAGCGCGATGCGGCGCTCATCGATGAGATCAACCAGTTGCTCACCGTGAAGATGCGCGCGGACGAGTCGGCCACCAGCCCGCGCTGGCCGGGCCTGCACGCGTTCATCGAGGCCGAGCTGGCCGCCAACGCGGCGCAGCCCGTGCAAGCCCTGCCCAGCGCCGGGCATGCGGGCCTGGACGCCCTGCTGCACGACACGGTGCTGCGCTTCGATCCCGGCCAGGGCGCAGCCGAAGGCGGCATGCCATGCTGACCCTCGACGGCTCCCACGGCGAAGGCGGCGGGCAAATCCTGCGCACCGGCCTGGCGCTGTCCATGGTCACCGGGCAGCCGCTCTCCATCGCCCGCATTCGCGCGGGCCGGCCCAAACCGGGGCTGATGCGCCAGCACTTGGCCTGCGTGCAGGCCGCGGCGCAGGTCTGCGGTGGCCAAGCGAAAGGTGCCGAACTGGGCTCGCAGGCGCTGCAGTTCACCCCTGGCGCCGTACAGTCGGGCGATTACACCTTCGCCATCGCCGGCGCCGGCAGCTGCCTGCTGGTGCTGCAGACCGTGCTGCCCGCGCTGATGCTGGCCGACGCCCCCAGCCAGGTGCAGCTCAGCGGCGGCACGCACAACCCGATGGCGCCGCCGTTCGACTTTCTGCAGCAGGCGTTTGCGCCGCTGGTGCGTCGCCTGGGCGTGGGGCTTGATCTGTCGCTGCGCCGCCGGGGCTTTTACCCCGCGGGCGGGGGCGAAGTGCACGCGGCCATCGCACCGGCCGCGGGCCTGCTGGCACCGTTCGATCTGCTGGAGCGCGGCCCGCGCCAGGCGGCCTGGGCCGAAGCGCTGGTGCCGGGCCTCGCGCGCGGCATTGCGGTGCGCGAACTGGAGGCGCTGCGCCAGCAACTGGGCTGGAGCGGTGCAGCTGAGCAGCTGCGCATTCCGCCCGCGCGGCAAAACGAAGGCCCGGGCAACGCGCTGCTGGCCGTGCTCGAATACGCCCAAGTGACCGAGGTGTTCTGCGCGCTGGGCGAGCGCGGCGTCCGCGCGGAGCAGGTGGCGCGCCGCCTGGCCGACGAGGTGCGGTCGTTCGAAAGCAGCCAGGGCGCGGTCGGCCCGCACCTGGCCGACCAGTGGATGCTGCCACTGGCCCTGGCCGTCTGGCGCAGCGGCCGGCGGGCCAGCTACACGGCCGAGTCGGTCACGCCGCACACGAGCACCAACGCCCAGGTGATCGCGCAATGCCTGCCGGTGCGCATCACCCTGTCGCCGGGCCAGGGCGCCACGCGTATCGACATCGAGAAAGCCGCATCGCCGGCATAACCATATGCGCGCAGTGTCGTAGGAGTGGGCCAAAATGTTTTTTTGCCCATTTCATACCTGTCCTGTACCTGTCCCGTACCTGTCCAAACCTGGAGACGCCATGAAAGTCGAGAACATCCTGCAAACCATCGGCAACACGCCCCATGTGCGCATCAACCGCCTGTTCGGGGCGGGCGCCAACGTGTGGGTGAAGTCCGAGCGCAGCAACCCCGGCGGTTCGATCAAGGACCGCATCGCGCTGTCGATGGTGGAAGACGCGGAACGCACCGGCGCGCTGAAGCCCGGCGGCACGATCATCGAGCCCACCTCGGGCAACACCGGCATCGGCCTGGCGCTGGTGGCGGCGGTGAAGGGCTACCGGCTCATCCTGGTGATGCCCGACAGCATGAGCATCGAACGCCGCCGGCTCATGCTGGCCTACGGCGCGCAGTTCGACCTCACACCGCGCGAAAAGGGCATGAAGGGCGCTATCGCCCGCGCCGAAGAACTCCGCGCGCAAACGCCTGGCGCCTGGGTGCCGCAGCAGTTCGAAAACCCCGCCAACATCGATGTGCACGTGCGCACCACGGCCCAGGAAGTACTGGCGGACTTTCCCGACGGCATCGACGCACTCATCACGGGCGTGGGCACCGGCGGCCACCTGACCGGCCTGGGCCGCGTGCTGAAGGCGAAGTTTCCGCAGCTCAAGATCTTCGCGGTGGAGCCGGTGGCTTCGCCGGTGATCTCGGGCGGCCAGCCGGCGCCGCACCCGATCCAGGGCATCGGCGCAGGCTTCGTGCCCAAGAACCTCGATACGAGCCTGCTGGACGGCGTGATCCAGGTCGATGCCGAGCCCGCCCGCGAATACGCCCGCCGCGCAGCGCGCGAAGAAGGCCTGCTGGTCGGTATTTCGTCCGGAGCCACGCTGGCCGCCATCGCCCAGAAGCTGCCCGAGCTGCCCGCAGGCGCCAAGGTGCTCGGCTTCAATTACGACACCGGCGAACGCTACCTGTCGGTCGAAGGCTTCCTGCCCTCCTGATCCGCCACCCTGCTCCCCTTGCTCCGCCCGCGCGGGCGGTGCGCGGGCTTTTGCGTGATGCCGAGCGCTTTGCCCGGCATCGCGTTGCAGGCCGCGCACGGTGCGGTTTCCCCACTGTGCACGGGGGTTTGAAGACGGCCCGCAGCGCTAGCCGCCATCGGGGCACAAGGGTTCGGCCAGCCGTCCTACAGCGCGGCCGGACCGCCATCGAAACAATCAAAGCCCATGCGGGGCCCTGCCTGAAACCGGTATTTGCACCGGGCTTTCGCTCCCGCCCCGCGCTCACTGATTGCCCCATGGAACCATCCACCGCCTCTCCCGTTGCCTTCAAGGTGCTCACCGTGAACGTGCACAAGGGCTTCACCACCTTCAACCGCCGCTTCATGCTGCACGAGCTGCGCGAAGCCGTTCGCGGCGTCTCCGCAGACCTGGTGTTTCTGCAGGAAGTGCTGGGCACGCACCAGCGGCACGCCGGGCGCGTGGCCAACTTTCCGCAAGAGCCGCATTACGAATTCCTGGCCGACACCATCTGGGGCCAGTACGCCTACGGCCGCAATGCGGTGTACGACAACGGACACCACGGCAACGCATTGCTTTCCAAGTTCCCCATCGTCCATTACGAAAACCACGACATCTCCGTGAGCGGCCCCGAGCGGCGCGGCATGCTGCATTGCGTGCTGCAACCCCCCGGCCATTCGCGGCAGGTGCATGCCATCTGCGTGCACCTGGGCCTGCAGGAAGCGCACCGCCAGCGCCAGCTGAAGCGCGTGTGCGAACTGGTAGCCACCTTTCCCCCCGATGACCCGGTGGTGGTGGCGGGCGACTTCAATGACTGGCGCGGCCGTGCGCACGAGGTGCTGCGCGCCGGCGCCGGCCTGCACGAGGTGTTCATGCATGCGCGGGGCAAGGCGGTGCGCACCTTCCCGGCCTCCATGCCGCTCCTGGCGCTGGACCGCATCTACGTGCGCAACGCTTCGGTGCACGCGCCGATGGTGCTGCCGCGCAAGCCCTGGCACAAACTGTCGGACCATGCGCCGCTGGCGGCGGAGATTTCGCTGTGAGGGAGCACCGCCGTTCGTCCCGCTGGGTGCCGGGCAACCAATTCACGCTGCTGGAGAACGGCGAGGCGTTCTTTCCGCGCGTGTTCGAAGCCATTTCCCAGGCGCGCCGCGAGGTGATCCTGGAAACCTTCATCCTCTTCGACGACAAGATCGGCCAGGGCCTGCACGCCGCGTTGCTGCAGGCCGCTCGCAACGGGGCCGAGGTGCATGTGCTGGTGGACGGTTTCGGCTCACCAGACCTGCCCGAGGACTTCGTGGGCGAGCTGGTGAATGCCGGCGTGCGCTTTCGCATCTTCGATCCGGGCAGCCGCCTGTTCGGCCAGCGCCTGAACGTGCTGCGGCGCATGCACCGCAAGATCGTGGTGGTGGACGGCGAGATCGGCTTCATCGGCGGCATCAACTACTCGGCCGACCACGTGGCCGACTTCGGGCCGGAGGCCAAGCAGGATTATTCGGTGGAGGTCCGCGGCCCGGTCGTGGCCCACATGCTGCGCTTCGCGCGCGATGCCGTCATGCCGCCCAAGGCGCGGCGCCGCCGGCAGGACGCCGACAGTACCGCCGAGCTGCCGCGCGCCGGCACGGCGGACGCCATCTTCGTCACGCGCGACAACCACCACCACACCAATGACATCGAGCGGCACTATCGCGTGGCACTGCGTGCCGCGCGCGAGCGCGTGGTGATCGCCAATGCGTATTTCTTCCCGGGCTACCGCTTCATCCGTGAAATGCGCCGTGCCGCGCGGCGCGGTGTGGACGTGCGGCTCATCCTGCAGGGCCAGCCCGACATGCCCATCGTGCGGACCGCGGCCAGCATGCTGTACGACCACCTGCTGCGCGGCGGCGTGCGCATCTACGAATACTGTGACCGGCCGCTGCACGGCAAGGTCGCACTGGTGGACAACGAATGGTCCACCGTCGGGTCGAGCAATCTCGACCCGTTGAGCCTGTCGCTCAACCTGGAAGCGAACGTGGTGATCCGCGACAAGGATTTCAACGCCACGCTGTACGAGCGCCTGGATCACCTCATGCAGCACAGCTGCCGCCAAGTGGAGGCCACGCCTTCGTCGCGCTGGGACGGCTTGCGCCTGCTGCGCAGCTATTTCCTGTTTCACCTGATGCGCTGGTTTCCGTCGTGGGCCGGCTGGCTGCCGCGCCACGAGCCCAAGATCTCCCTGGTGGGCGCGCAGGACCCCGCATCGCCCTCGCCCGACGCGAACCACCGGCCATCGGCCACCTGAGCCATGGCCGCCGCGCCGTCCCCCCTGCCCGTGCCTGGCAACCCCACCGCTGGCAAGGAGGCTGCCAGGACGGCGGCGGCAGGCCGCAGCGGCGAACGGCCATCTTCATCCGCCACCCATCGCAAGCCGCCCGCCAGCCGCTGGAAGCGCCTGACCAGCCACCGATGGTGGCCCTGGGCGATGACGGCGGTGAGCGGGGCCTTCATCATTTTCGTGATCACGCTGCTGGTGCGCCAGGCGCGCACGGTGGACTGGCAAGCCGTTTGGGCGTCGTTCCTGGCGCTGCAGGTGCCGGTGCTGCTGCTGGGCGGCGCGCTGGCGCTGGGCAGCCACCTGCTGTACAGCACCTTCGACCTGTTCGGGCGCTTTTACACGCGGCATGGGCTGTCGGTGCCGCGCACGGTCGGCATCACGCTCATCGCCTACCCCTTCACGCTCAACCTGGGGTCGATCATCGGCGGCGTCACGGTGCGCTACCGGCTGTATTCGCAGCAGGGCGTATCGGTGGGGGCCATCGGGCAGGTCATCGGGATGAGCATCCTCACCAACTGGCTGGGCTACTTCGTGCTGGCCGGCGCGGTGTTCTGGCTGTGGTCGCCGCAGTTGCCCGAAGGCTGGCACGTGGGGCCGGAACACCTGCGCTGGATCGGCACCGCACTGGCGGCGATCAGCGTGCTCTACGTGGCAGCCTGCATCCTCCGCCGGGGCGAGCCGCTGCAGGTGCGCGGGCAGCGCATCGCCATGCCCGACTGGCGCGTGGGCCTGCTGCAGGTGGCGGTATCGGCGATCAACTGGATGGTGATGGGCGCGGCGCTGTGGGCGCTGACCCAGCAGCGTGTGCCCTATGCGGCCGCACTGGCCACGGTGTTGCTGGGCGCGGTGGCGGGGCTCATCTCGCGCATTCCTGCCGGCCTCGGGGTGCTGGAGGCGGTGGGCGTGGCGGTGCTGTCGGCCTACCTGCCGGCGCCGCAGGCATTGGCCGCCGTGCTGGCGTACCGCACGCTGTACTTCTTCGCGCCGCTGGGGCTGGCTGCGCTGGCGTTCGGCGCGGTGGAGCTGCTGGGGCGCCGCAGGGCCGGGGCAGCGACGGTGGACGCCCCTGAAAACGCCTTTGAGTCAAAAAGGCCTCCAGCGCAATAAACACTAGGGAACATTGCTACATATTTAATAGCAATAGGTTCCAGGGATGCGGAGCGGCCTCTTTCAGGAAAGCCCGGGCGTGCGGCCCTTGCGGCAGGCCTCCTTTATCATCCCGGTCCCCACGACATTGCCCTTCGCCCGATCGACACGGGCCCGCAAGCCATGATCCGCCTGTCAGAAATCAAGCTGCCGCTCGGCGCCGCTGAAACCCCCGAGCCCGCCCTGCATGCAGCGGCCGCCCGCATTCTCGCCCTGCCGCCCGAGGGCATCGCCCACGTGCACGTCTTCAAGCGCAGCTTCGATGCGCGCAAGGCCGAGCTGCTGGCGGTGTACATCATCGACATCACCCTGGCCGACCCGTCGCAGGAGGCCGCGCTGCTGGCGGGCCACGCCGGCCACCCCCACATCCAGCCCACGCCCGACATGGCCTGGCGCCCGGTCGGCCGGGCACCCGCAGGGCTGGAGCACCGGCCCGTGGTGGTGGGCTTCGGGCCCTGCGGCATCTTCGCGGCGCTGGTGCTGGCGCAGATGGGGTTCAAGCCCATCGTGCTGGAGCGAGGCCGTGCGGTGCGCGAGCGCACGCAGGACACCTGGGGCCTGTGGCGCCGGCGCGAACTGCACGCCGAGTCGAACGTGCAGTTCGGCGAAGGCGGCGCCGGCACGTTCAGCGACGGCAAGCTGTACAGCCAGATCAAGGACCCGCGCCACTTGGGCCGCAAGGTCATGGAGGAGTTCGTGCAGGCCGGCGCGCCTCCCGAGATCCTCTCGGTGGCGCACCCGCACATCGGCACGTTCAAGCTCGTCAAGGTGGTGGAAACGCTGCGCGAGCAGATCATCGCGCTGGGTGGCGAGGTGCGCTTTCAGCAGCGCGTGACCGACGTGGTGATCGAGCAGGACGCGGCCGGCCAGCGCCACCTGCGCGGCCTGCAGGTGCTGGACCAGGCCACGGGCCAGTCCCATGCGCTGCGCGCAGACCATGTCGTGATGGCGCTGGGCCACAGCTCGCGCGACACCTTCGCCATGCTGTACGAGCGCGGCGTGCACATGGAGGCCAAGCCGTTCTCGGTGGGCTTTCGCATCGAGCACCCGCAGGGGCTCATCGACCGAGCCCGCTGGGGCCGCCATGCCGGCAACCCGCTGCTGGGCGCGGCCGACTACAAGCTCGTGCACCACGCGAGCAACGGCCGCGCGGTGTACAGCTTCTGCATGTGCCCGGGCGGCACCGTGGTGGCCGCCACCAGCGAGCCGAACCGCGTGGTCACCAATGGCATGAGCCAGTATTCGCGCAACGAGCGCAACGCCAATGCCGGCATGGTGGTCGCCATCGACCCGCACGACTATCCGCACGACCCGGCTGCGTTCGAAGCCGCGCTGGGCGGCACTTACGGCGTGGAGGCTCTCGCAGCCAGCGGCGGCACGCCCCATCCACTGTCGGGCATCGTGCTGCAGCGCCAGCTGGAGTCGAACGCCTACGTGCTGGGCGGCAGCAGCTACAACGCCCCCGCGCAACTGGTCGGCGACTTCCTGGCGCGGCGCGCCTCGCAGGCGCTGGGCACCGTGGAGCCGTCGTACAAGCCCGGCGTCACGCTGACCGACCTGGATGCCGCCCTGCCCGGCTACGCCACCCTGGCGCTGCGCGAAGCGCTGCCGGCCTTCGGCAAGAAGATCAAGGGTTTCGACATGCACGACGCGGTGCTGACCGGCGTGGAGACGCGCACCTCGTCGCCCCTCAAGATCGGGCGCAACGAGGCCTACCAGAGCCTGAACACCGCCGGCCTGTACCCCGCCGGCGAGGGTGCGAGCTACGCGGGCGGGATTCTTTCGGCCGGGGTGGACGGCATCAAGGTGGGCGAAGCCGTGGCGCGCGCACTGCTCGCCTGATCGCCCCGATCCCTTCGCGACACGCCGGCTGGGGACTCAAGGCAAGCCCCGGCCAGCATCGGCACCGCCGTCAACGCACCGCCCACCGGCCGGGGCGGAAGTGCCAGCCGCCTGGGCCCGGCTCCCAATGGTGCGGAATCCACACCACGTCCGGGCGCGGCGGCGTGGCCCAGTGGCCCGGCCGCCAGACGTAGCGCCCACCGCCCCATTCCCAGAACCCGGCCACCCACACATGCACCGGCGAAGGCGCCACGGTCACCGTCTCTACGTAGGGCGCGGGCGGAGCGGTCGGCGCGACCACCACCGCGGGCGCGGGCTCCACCAGCACGGCGCGGGCCGGCGGCGGCTCCACGACGACGGTGCGGGGCGCCGCCACCACGTGGCGGGGCGGCGGGGCCACCACGCAGCCCGACAGGACAGCGGCCACCAGGGCAGCCATCAAGCCGCCAGCGGCGGGCCTGGGTGAAAGACGAGAAGAAGGACGAGAAACGGAAGGCATGGGCACCCATCCGGGAAGAGTGGAAGATGGGTGATCAACGCCCGCGACCATGCGCCTTGTTGACGCAGGGCGGTAAACGCCCGGTAAAGCGCTGCGCACGGTTTACACGTGCCGATAAGAACCCATCACCTTGCGGACGTTGAGCGTTGGCGGGCTTGGCGTCTCAAGCCCACGGAATGGCTGCAGCCAGCCAACCCGACGCCGATCAACGCACCGTGAGCGACGACCCTGCAGGCAGGCGGAAGGCTTCCACCAGTTGCGCCAACTGCTCGGCCTGCACGCGCAGCCCCTGCGCCGCCGCGGACGACTCTTCCACCAGCGCGGCGTTCTGCTGCGTCATCTGATCGAGTTGGTTCACGGCCTCGCCGACCTGGCCCAGGCCCGTGCTCTGTTCGCGCGTGGCCGTGCTGATCTCACCGATGATCGTGGCCACCTGCTGGACCGAATCGACGATCTCGCCCATGGTGCCGCCGGCCGCATGCACCAGCTGGGAGCCTTCGCCCACCTGGCGCACGCTGTCGCCGATGAGCCCGCCGATCTCCTTGGCCGCCGTGGCCGAGCGCTGCGCCAGGCTGCGCACTTCGCTCGCCACCACGGCGAAGCCCCGGCCCTGTTCGCCCGCGCGGGCCGCTTCCACCGCGGCATTCAGCGCCAGGATGTTGGTCTGGAACGCGATGCCGTCGATCACGCTGGTGATGTCGGCAATGCGGCGCGAGGACTGGGCGATGCCGTCCATCGTGCCCACCACGCGCTCCACGGCGTCACGCCCCTTGCGCGCCACCTCGCTGGCAGAAACCGCCAGGTGCGTGGCCTGCTGGGCGGCGTCCGCGCTGTGGCGCACGGTGGAGAGCAGTTCTTCCATGCTGGCGGCGATTTCCTCCAGATTGGAGGCGGTCTGTTCGGTGCGGGCGGAGAGGTCCGAATTGCCGGCCGCGATCTCGGCGCTGGCACCGGCGACCGACGTGCTGGCCTGCCGCATGCCGACCACGAGCCCCGCCAGGCGGGTCTGCATGCCGTCGAGCCGCGCCAGCATCGCCCGCACTTCGTCGCGGTTGCCGGGGCCGACAGCCGGCACGGCGGAGGTCAGGTCGCCCTCGGCGATGCGGTCGGCCACCGTGGACGCGTGCGACAGCGGCTTGAGGATGGAGCGCGACAGCGCCACGGCGCACACCAGCGCCAGCAGCAGCCCCAGCACCGATCCGCTCACCAGCAGCACGATGCCCTGGCGCTCGCTCGCAGCGGCGGCGGCGCGGTCTTCCTCGACCTGTTTGCGCTGGTAGTCGGCCATGTCGTTCACGGCCGCCGCATACCGGTCGGCCGCCGGGCGCAGTTGCTTGCCGACGGCATCGGGCGGCAGCGTCTCGCCGGCCTTGCGCCGCTTGACCAGGTCGTCACGAGCGCCGCGGAAGGCGTTGCCGGCCGTGTCGATGGCCTCGAAGATGCGTTTGGATTCGCTGTCCACCGCCAGTTCTTCCAGCCGCTTGCGGACATCAGCGGACCGTGCCGACGTCGCCTTGCGGTCGGCGTCGATGCGTGCCGCATAGGCGGGGTTGTCGATTTCAAGCAGCGTCTCGGCGCGCGCCGAGCTCAGCACGACGATCGCGTGCAGCTCCCGCGCCAGCAACGCGCGCTCCGCGGCGGGGCCGCCCAGGCCGTCTGCGATGTCCTGCAGCTCCATCAATCGCCAGATGCCCACGGCGGCGGCCAGCGACATGACCAGGCAGATGACCCCGAAAGCCAGGGCGAGGCGCAGGGAAAGGCGGGCGTTGTGCAGGGTCATGTGAGGTACCGGTGAGAGCGAAGCCACCAGCGGGCAGCCAGTGGCCGCCGACGCGCGTGGAGCTTGTTTCCCAGTATCGGCTGTGTCGCTGACAACTTGATACATGCGCGAAAAAAAAGCCGCCGGATCGCTCCGGCGGCTTTTTGGGGACTGGCAAAGGTCTGAAGCCCGTGGACTGCAGCCTCGTCGGCGCTGTCAGGCCTTGGCTTGCAGCGCGGCGATGCGCTCTTCGATGGGCGGGTGGGTGCTGAACAGCTTGCCGATGCCGCCGGCAATGCCCAGTGCAGCCATGTTCTTGGGCAGTTCGGCCGGGTGGGCGCCGCCCAGGCGGGCCAGAGCGTTGATCATGGGCTGCTTGCGGCCCATCAGCTGCGCGGCACCGGCGTCGGCGCGGAACTCGCGCTGGCGGCTGAACCAGGCCACGATGATCGAAGCCAGAAAGCCCAGGGCGATGTCCAGCACGATGGTGGTCACGTAGTAGCCGATGCCGGGGCCCGAGCTGTTCTCGTCGTTCTTGCGCAGGAAGCTGTCCACTGCATAGCCGATCACGCGGGACAGGAACACCACGAAGGTGTTCATCACGCCCTGGATCAGCGTCATGGTGACCATGTCGCCGTTGGCGATGTGGGCCACTTCATGGCCGATGACGGCCTCGACCTCTTCGCGCGTCATGCCCTGCAGCAGCCCGGTGGACACGGCCACGAGCGCGCTGTTCTTGAAGGCGCCGGTAGCGAACGCATTGGGTTCGCCCGGGAAAATGCCAACCTCGGGCATGCCGATGCCGGCCTTGTCGGCGAACTTGCGCACGGTCTCCACGATCCAGGCTTCATCGGCCGAACCGGTGCCGTCGATGATCTGCACGCCCGCGCTCCACTTGGCGACGGGCTTGCTGATCAACAGCGAAATGATGGCGCCGCCGAAACCCATGATGAAGGCGAAGCCCAGCAACGCCCCCAGGTTCAGGCCATTGGAAGTCAGGAAGCGGTTGACGCCAAGCAGGCTGGCGACGATGCCCAGCACCACCACGACGGCGACGTTGGTCAACAAGAAAAGCGCGATTCGTTTCATCGAAGGGTTCTCCACTATGGGATACGGGGGGTGTGGCAGCGGCAAGACCGCGCTGTCACAGACCGTAAAGTGGGGTTGATGTGCAGGCGTTCAAGCCGTGTTCGCAGCGGTGCGATGGCCCTGGTGTGGATTCTTATGCGGGGCGCGCGCTGCGGAATACGAGGGAGTCATCATAGAAGCAAAAGTTCTCGTTCTCGGGCCACCAGCCGGGCACTCCCAGCACCGGCAGGGGCAAAAACGGCTTGGTCGCCAGATGCACCGGATCGAGCGCATCGGCCAGCCATGCATCCACGTCTGCTACCGAATCTATAGCGTATTGCGCTTGATAGACATGCGCTGTGATCGGTTTTCGCGGTGACTCGAGTTTTTCCAGCAGCGCGTGGCCGAACAGCACGAGTTGCGCCTGCTGCCACAGAGGCCGCAGCTCCACGAACAGCCTGCGCCAGTCCCGCGCCGCGAGCGCCTGCCGCAGCGGCTCGGGGGCAAACAGCACGGCGCCGTTTTCATCGAACAGCGTGATCGCATCCCGCAACGGCCCGCGCACCGCGCCGACTCCGGTTTCCGCAATGGCACGCGCCTGCAGGGCATTGAGCTGGCGCTTGACCTGCGGGTAACGCATCCAGACGAGACCGTTAAAGAAATCGTGCAGGTTGTCGCGCGTGGGGACGGTGCCGGTGTCGAAGATGAATTGTTCGTAGGCTGCGTCTGCCGGCAACGCCGAATGCGGCACAAACCGCACCGCGGCGCCCGGCATCCGGTTCAGGGCATCGGGCACTGGCGCCCCGCCCTGCCAGGCTGCACGGACTGGAGAAGCGATGCGGTCGAACGGCTGCAGCCAGGGCGGCACCGTGCCGGGCACTTCGGGCCCGCGATCAGGCACCACGGCTTCGATGCGTTTCAGGCCTGCGTCGCAGGCCGGATCACCCCACCACCCGCCACGGCAGCGCCTCGCCCGAGCGCAGCGGCTTGAGTTGGGCTTCGCCGAACGCGTAGCTGTCCGGCGGCGTCCACGATTCGCGGCGCAGGGTGATCGTGCCCTGGTTGCGCGGCAGGCCGTAAAACGCGGGGCCGTGGAAGCTGGCGAAACCCTCCAGCTTGTCCAGCGCGCCCGCGTTGTCGAACGCTTCGGCATACATCTCGATGGCCGCATGGGCGGTGTAGCAGCCGGCGCAACCGCTGGCGTGCTCCTTCAGGTGGGCAGGGTGCGGTGCGCTGTCGGTGCCCAGGAAGAACCTGTCGCTGCCGCTGATGGCCGCTTCCACCAGCGCCACGCGGTGCGTCTCGCGTTTGAGCACGGGCAGGCAGTAGTAGTGGGGGCGGATGCCGCCGGTGAAGATCGCGTTGCGGTTGTAGAGCAGGTGGTGCGCCGTGATGGTGGCCGCAGTGAAGCGATCGGCCTGCTGCACATACTGCGCGGCGTCTTTGGTGGTGATGTGCTCGAAGACGATCTTCAGTTCCGGGAAGTCGCGGCGCAGCGGGATGAGCTGCTGCTCGATGAACACGGCCTCGCGGTCGAACAGGTCGATGTCGCTGCTGGTCACTTCACCATGCACCAGCAAGAGCAGGCCGGCCTTCTGCATGGCTTCCAGCGTCTTGTAGGTTTTGCGGAGATCGGTCACGCCGGCATCGCTGTTGGTGGTGGCTCCGGCGGGGTAGAGCTTGAGCGCGACCACGCCGGCTTCCTTGGCGCGCACGATTTCCTCGGGCGCCAGGTTGTCGGTGAGGTACAGCGTCATCAGCGGCTCAAAGCTGGCGCCTTGCGGCACGGCGGCCTGGATGCGGGCCTTGTATGCCGTGGCCTGCTCCGCGGTGGTCACGGGCGGGCGCAGGTTGGGCATGATGACGGCCCGCCCGAACTGGGCCGCGGTGTGCGGCACGACGGTAAGCAGCGCTTCGCCGTCGCGCACGTGCAGGTGCCAGTCGTCTGGGCGGGTGATCGTGAGGGTGTCGGGGGAGTGGGCAGCGGTCATGGGCGCCATTCTCCCATCGCACCGGCCCATGAAAAAACCCTGTCCACCGGTGAGGGCGGACAGGGTAAACCCCAAAAACTTGGGGCGAGGGGGTTGCTGGGTAGGGCTCGAGTCAGCAGCCCGAAGGCCGGCTGCCGCGCATCGGCATGATGCCCGAGACGGTGATGCGGTCGCCCGAGCCGTCGGTGGCGGTGAGCGTCTTGTTCAGGATGCGCACCCGGTCGGAGTCGCGCGAGACGGTGGTGTCGCTCCAGTCGGGCGCGCTGAATTCGCGCTGCGAGAACGTCAGGAACGCCACGTACAGGTTGCCGGCATTGGGCTCGTACCGCACATCGCCGGAGGCCTGGTCGCTGGAGCCGACCTTCTTGGCGCCGTCGAAGCGGAAGCTGCACACCTCGGGCGAGGAACCCACGGGGTTCTTCTTTTCCACGTCGGTCAGGTTGATGGTGCCGTCGCCATACACGCCGTTCAAGCCCGAGACCGTCGCGTTGCTCACGGTGAGCACGCCAGGCTGGTCGCTCGGGGTCGGATCATCGTCATTGCCCCCGCCACAGGCGGTGAGCAGCACGGCGGTGCAGGCGACGGCGGAACAGGTCTTCAAAAAAGCATTCATGGTGCGAGCCAAGCGAATCGTGTGAAAGGGGATGAAGCAGCCCGGCGGTGTCCGCCAGCTTTGCAACGAGCACCGATCCTAGGAAGGGCCTGCAGCGTGTTTTGTGGGCGGTTGGCAGCGTCGCCCGTAGGACAGATTCTTGGCAACCTGACACTGCTCGGCCGTTCAGAAGGCGCAGGCTGAGCGGTCGTTTGCCCATGGGCCGGCACGCAGCAGGAAGGCCGACCGACCCTTCTTGCTAGACCGTAGCGAGCGGAAACCGCACCGTGAAACGGGAGCCGCCCTCTGGCCGGTTCTCCACATCCACCGTGCCGCCCTGCCGCACCACCAGCGCATGGACGATGGACAGGCCCAGCCCGGAGCCTTCGCCCCCATGCCCCGGCGCATGCGGGAAGCGGCGGAAAGGCCGGGCCAGCATTTCAGAGGGCAGGCCGGCGCCGGCGTCGCTCACCTGGAGCACCACCCCCGCCGAGGTCGCCTCGACCGCCACGCCGAGCCAGCCTCCGTCGCCCGCGTGCCGCAGCGCGTTTTCGACCAGATTGAACAGCACTTGCCGCAGGCGGTCGGGATCGGCGTTGACCAGGGCCTCGCGCGGCGTGGGCGGTACCTGCAGGTCGAGCACCACGCCGTGTTCAGCGATGCGGCTGGCATGGCTGACCAGCGCCTCGCGCACGAGTTCGGCCAGGTCCTGCGGCACCATCTTGAGCGAAAGCTGGCCCGCCTCGGCCATGGAGAGGGTGTGCAGATCGCCGACCAGCCGCCCCAGGTATTCGACCTGTTCGAGCAGCGCGCGCGACTCGGCGGCATCGGCCTCGATCACACCATCGCAGATCGCATGCAGGCGGGCGCGCAGCACGGTCAGGGGCGTGCGCAGTTCGTGCGAGATGGATGCGGCCGTGGCGCGGCGCTCGCGCGCCATGTCCTCCAGGGCATCGGTCATCTGGTTGAAGTGGCCCACCATCTCGGCCATCTCGCCCTTGTAGCGCCCCGGGCGGGCACGCACGGTGAAGTCGCCCATGGCCACGCGCGTGGCCGCTTCCGCCATGGAGGCCACGGGCTGCGTGACCAGGCGCGACACCCAAAAGCCCACCGCCAGCCCGAAGGGCAGGCACACCACCAGCCCGACGACCAGCGACCACTTCTCGCCGAACAGCAGGTCGCCGCGCCAGTACTGGCCGTAGATCGCCATGGCTTTCGGGCTGTCTTCCTGGTCGTTGTCGTTGAGCTCGTCCAGCTCGTGCTGCACGCTGGAGGGCAGGCTGCGGTAGAAGTCGCGGTACTGGATTTCGGAGAACACCGCCACGCTGGCGGCCAGCAGGCCCATGGTGGCGAGCAGCGTCCCGGCGATGTACAGCCCGAAACGGACCCAGATGCGATCAAGGATGGAGCCTTGCATGGCGCGGCGCAGGGGTCAGCCTTCGTGGGATTCGCCGGGCCACAGCCGGTAGCCGATGCCCCGCACCGTCTCGATGAGCTCGCCCTGCCCCGCCTGCTGCAGCTTGCGCCGCAGTTTGGACAAGTGCGAGTCGATCACCCGGTCGAGCGCATCGCTCTCGGGTAGGCAGTTTTCGATCAGGTGGCCACGCGAGAAGCAGCGCTTGGGCTGCGCCGCCAGGCAGGCCAGCAGCCGGAACTCGGTCAGCGTGAGCGGCAGCGGCACGGCGCGGCCGTCTTCACCATAGGCCAGCGCGGCATGCGCCTGCTGGTCGATCTCGATGCGGCCCACGCGGATCGGCGTGGCCGTGGGCGCCTCTTGCGAGCGGGTGCGGCGCAGCACGGCGCGCACGCGGGCCACCACCTCCGGGGGGCTGAACGGCTTCACGACATAGTCGTCGGCGCCCAGGCGCAGACCGAGCAGCTTGTCGATGTCGTCCGCCAGGGCGGTGACCATGATGACTGGGGTCTGCCCCTCTTCGCGGATGGCGCGCAGCACGTCCAGGCCGTCCATGCCGGGCAGGTGTATGTCCAGCAGCACCATGTCGGGACGCAACTGGCGAAAGAGCCGCAAGGCATCGAGCCCGTTGCCTGCCTGTTGCGCACGCAGGCCGTCGCGCTGCAGGTAGGCCGTGAGGATGCTGGCGATCCCAGGTTCGTCCTCGACCACGAGGACAAGCGGACCGGGCAAGGGAGCGGGACTGTTCATGGCAGCAGGGGCAAAGGCGACAGCCGAAGGTCCCGAAGGGGCCGAGGGCGGCACATCGCGGGGCAATTATCCATGCGCGGCCGTCTGCGCAGGGGCGCATTCGTCTCCACGTTTTCTCCACACGGTATTCACGGCTGCGCGATTTTTGGGAGGCCCAATGCCTGCACCAAGCGCACCCTGACGCCCCTCCCATTCCTTCCTTGCCTGACCGCGTGAACCGCTCCCTCCGCCTCCTGCCGTGCGCTGCCCTGTCGTTCTTGATGGCCGGGTGCGCGGCGCTGGGGGGCACCGATGCCCCTTCGCTGCAGGGCGTGGCCCCGGTGTCCACCACCTGGAACCAGCCGGTTCCGGCCGGTGCAGCGCCCGCCGACCTGAGGACCTGGTGGAAGGCCCTCGGCGATCCGGCGCTCGATGCGCTGGTGGAAGAGGCGCTGGCCCGCAACCTCGATCTGGCACAGGCGGCCAGCCGGCTGCGCGAAGCGCGGCTGCAATCGGGCCGCGCGGCCTTGCAGTTCCGCCCTTCGCTCAGCGCCAGCGCACGGTCGCTGCAGGACATTTCCGCCACCGACACGTACTTTCACGCCAGCATCGACATGGTGTGGGAACTGGGCCTGTTCGGCGCCGCCCAAAGCACGCGCCAGGCCGGTGAAGCCGAGCTGGACGCCGCCGGCGCCGATGCGCAGGGCGTTCGCGTCGCGGTCATCGCCGACGTGGTGCGCAACTACCTCGACCTGCGGGCCGCGGGCCGGCAGGTGCAGTGGCTGACCGAAATGGCGGCGCTGGATGAACGCAGCGCGGCCTTGGCCGAGGTGCGCCTGCGCACGCGCCTTGGCCCGGCGGACGACATCGCGCAAGCCCGCGTGCGGGCTGCCCAAACCCGCGCAGCGCAAACCATACCGCGCGAAGCCGGAGCCCGCGCCGCCCAGGCCCTGGCCGTGCTGCTGGGCCGCACCTCGCCCGATCCCGCGTGGAGCGCAGCGCGGCCCGGCAACACGGAACCCACGCTCCCGGCCTTCGCACTGGCCGAACTGCCGGCCGACCTGCTGCGCACCCGGCCCGACGTGCACGCCGCCGAAGCCGAAGTCCACAAGGCCGCTGCCGCACTGGGCCTGGCGCGCTCCGAGCTGTATCCGCGCATCGCGCTCATGGGCTCGCTGCTGTACTCGTACAACATCACCCAGCATTTCCGCACACGCAGCGAAAACGCGCCCGCGCTCGGTCCCGTCATCGATATTCCGCTCTTCGACTGGGGCCGCCGGCGGATGCAGGTGGATGCCCGCCAGGAAGCGATGAACGCGGCCCTCATCGGCTACCAGCGCGCGGTGAACAACGGCGTGGCCGAAGCCGAAGGCGCGCTCTCTGCCCTGGGCGCGCAGCAGGCGCGGGCCGATGCGCTCGCACAGGCCCTGGGCCTGCTGCAGGAGCGCATCGCCACCGGACAACAACAACGCCGCCTGGGGCTGGCGAGCGAATACGACAGCCTGCCGCAGCGGCGCGCGGCCCTACAGGCAGCTGCGGAGCGCGACACGGCACAGGACGCTAGCGCCCTGGCTTTCGTGGCGCTCTACAAGGCGCTGGGCGGCGCCCCGCTGCCGGCGGCGGACACCACGGCGGGCGCGGCCGCCACCGCCACCGTGGCAGCGAAAGCCGGAGGCGCGCCATGATTCCATTGGCCCGCAAGACGCTGGTCTACGAATGGCGGCGGTTCGTGCCGGCCGTGTTCGCCGTCGGCTTCTCCGGCTTGCTGCTGATGGTGCAGGCGGCGCTGGTGCTGGGCATCTTCGGCAGTGCGGCGGTGTACGTGCGGGCGTCGACGGCCGACCTCTGGGCCGGCTACCCCGGCACGCAGAGCGTGAATTTCGGACGCGCCATCGGCCGCGACGTGGAAAGCCGCGTGCGCATGGACCCCGCCGTCACCGCCGCCGAGTCGTACCTCTGGGTGGATGGCGACTGGCGCAGCGCCCAGCCGGGCGCGGGTGGCGTGTCGGTCTACGTTTCAGGTATTCGCAGCGCGCCGGACGGCATGCTCTTCGCGCGCCTCATCGCTCCATGGCAACGCGAATCGCTGCGCGAGCCGGGCGCGGTGATCGTGGACCGCGCCGACCTGGACACGCTGGGCGTGCAGGTCGGGCAAACCGCCTGGATCAACAGCCGGCCGGTGCGCGTGGCGGCCGCCGTGGACGGGATTCGCGGCCTGGGCGGCGTGAACGTGCTGGCCTCGCTGGACACCGCGCGCGAAATCGCAGGCAACGATGGAACACCCGGCACCACCTACGTGGTGGCACGCACCCGCAGCCCGGCCGATGCCTCCGCGGCCCAGGCGAGGCTGTCGCAGGGCGGCCCCGGCTTCGGCCCGTTTGAAGTGTGGACGGCCACGCAGTTCGCCCGGCGCTCGCAGCTTTACTGGATGTTCGATACGGGTGCCGGCGTGGCCGTGCTGTTCATGGTCATCGTGGTGTGCCTCGTCGGCACCGTGGTCACCAGCCAGTCGCTCATGGGCGTGGTGGCCGGCACGGCGCGCGAATACGCCGTGCTCAACGCCCTGGGCGCCAGCCGCGGGGCCCTGGGCCGGCTCGTGGTGGAGCAGGCCTGCTGGATCGGCGGGCTGGGCCTGCTGCTCGCCGGCGCCACCAGCGCCGCACTGCTCGGGATGGCCGCCGCCTACGGCGTGCCGGTCGCCATGACACCCCGTGTAGCGGCCGCCTGTGCCGTGCTGGTGGGCATCGTGGCCCTGTTCTCGGGATTTTTTGCCATCCGCGGCTTGCTGCGCGCCGACCCGGCTCTGCTTTTGCGATGACCAACGCCACTGCCACCGCCACCGCTGCGGCCCACCGCCTCACCCCCAGCCTGCAGGCCGTGCAGGTGCACAAATCCTTCGTGTCGGGCGTGGTGCGCGTGCAGGTGATCGAAGGCCTCACGCTGGCCGTGTATCCGGCAGAACTCACCCTCATTTCAGGCCCGTCGGGCTGCGGCAAGAGCACGCTGCTGTCGCTGCTGTCCGGCCTGCAGCAGGCCGATGCGGGCCAGGCCATCGCGCTGGGCGAAAATCTCGGTGCCTTGAGCGTTCGCGCTTTGGAGCGCTTTCGACTGCACCACACGGGCTTCGTCTTCCAGGGATTCAACCTCTTTCCCGCGCTGACGGCGCTGGAGCAGGTGCAACTGCCGCTGGGCTACCTGGGGCTGAGCGACCGCGAGAGCGAGCAGCGCGCCCGCCGCGCACTGGACGAAGTGGATCTTTCGCACCGCGCCAACATGCGACCCGCGCAGTTGTCGGGCGGCGAGAAGCAGCGCGTCGCCATCGCGCGGGCCATCGCCAAGGAGCCGCAACTGCTCTTTGCCGACGAACCCACCAGTGCGCTGGACGCCGACAGCGGACAGCGTGTGATCAACATCCTGCACCGCATCGCCCACGTGCACGGCACCACCGTGCTGTGCGTGAGCCATGACCCCCGGCTGGTGCGCCATGCCGACCGGGTGCTGGGCATGGAGGACGGCGCCATCCGCAGCGACTGGCGCCAGCCCGAAGCGCCCCCTACAACGACGATCCCATGATGCGCATTCCCTTCACGCCCCCTTCCCTGCTCAGTCTTCTGCCGGCGCTCGCCGCCGCCTTGATGCTCGTCGCGTGCAACGAAAAGACCGTGCCCTTGTCCGTGGCAACCGCAGCCGAGCCCGCCAGCGCGGGCCAAGTGGCCGTCGCACGGGGCAAGATCGAAGTGCCCGGCGGCTTGCTCGAACTCTCGCCTGCGCAAGAAGGCATGGTCCAGGCCGTGGCCGTGCAGGAAGGTCAGGACGTGCGGCGCGGCCAGCTGCTGCTGCGTCTGGCCGGCGAGGCCACGAACGCCGATGCGGCCGTTGCCGAATCCGAACTGCGCCTGGCCCAGGCCCGCCACCAGGCGCGCGCGCAGCGCCTGCCGTCACTGCGGCGCACTGCCGCGCGGCTGGCCGAAGCCGTGGCGGCCGGTGCTGCGGAGCCCCAGCGTTCCGAGGAGGCCCAGCAGGCCGTGCGCGATGCCGAGTCCGAACTCGCCATCTCCCAGGCCGAGTCCGAGGTAGCACGCAGCCGGCTGGCGCAGGTGCAGGCCCAGCGTTCGAGACTGGAGCTGCATGCGCCCGAAGACGGGACCGTGGTCCGCGTGGGCACCCAGGCGGGCCAGCGTGCGCCGCTGGCGGCCAACGGCAGCGCTGCTGCCATCACGCTGCTGCCGCACCGCACGCTGGTGGTGCGCGCCGAACTCAACGAAAGCTACGCGGCCCAGGTCCATGTGGGCCAGCGCGCTTCGGTCACGAGCGATGGCGACGCCGTCTCCACCGCGCTGCCCCCGGCGCACGTGGTGCGGGTGAGCCCCGTTCTGGGCACCGGACGGCTGCAGGAAGACCTGCAGCGCGGCCCGGTGCGGATCGTCGAATGTGTGTTGGAGTTCGACCAGGCGCCCACGGCGCGCGTCGGACAGAACGTGAGAGTGAGCTTCCATGAATGACGCAAACGGATACCGGCCCCTGATCGACGCCCGCCGCCCCCGGCGCCCGGCCCTCGGCGCCGGATGGATGGTGCAGTGCGATTTCGACGGCACCATCAGCACCGAAGACGTGACCGACTCGCTGCTGCAGCGCTTCGGCCGCGACGGCTGGGAGGCACTGGAAACCGCCTGGGAACGCGGCGAGATCGGCTCGCGCGAGTGCATGGCCGGCCAGGTCGCCCTGCTCGACATGGACCGCGCCGAGCTCGACGCACACTTGGCCACCATCGGCGTGGACCCGTATTTCGGGGCCTTCGTGCGTGCCGCGCGCGAACGCGGCATGCCGGTGCAGGTGGTGAGCGACGGCATCGACTACGCGATTCATGCCGTGCTCGAACGGCATGGCCTGGACGACCTGCCCGTGATCGCTAACCGGCTGGTGCAGACCGGCCCGCGCAGCTGGTCGCTGCAATCGCCCTGGAGCAGCCCCACGTGCGCACGCGCCAGCGGCAACTGCAAGTGCGAGCGGCTGGCGGAGCAGCAGGCCAAGCACGGCCGCGTGCTGTTCGTGGGCGATGGCACTTCCGACTTCTGCGTGTCCGGCAAAGCAGACTTCGTGCTGGCCAAGTACAAGCTCATCCAATACTGCGAACGCCACCGCATCGCCCACGCCCCGTTCAACGATTTCTCGGAGTTCGCAGCCCTGCTGGCGCCCTTGCAGGAAACCGCCGAGGAGCTGACGGCATGAACACCGCCGTAATGTCACGCGAAGCGCTCCCCTCGGCGGACCACGACGCGCCGTCGGCCAGCAGCGCCGACACGCGCCACGAATACCTCCTGCGCGGGCACGGCGCGAACGCCACCACCGGCGTGCTGCTGATCCACGGCCTGACCGGCACCCCCAACGAAATGCGCCTGCTCGCCAAGGGGCTGCACCGCGCCGGGTTCACCGTGTTGGCCGTGCAGCTGGCCGGCCACTGCGGCACGCAGGACGACCTGGTCGCCACGCGCTGGCAGGACTGGCTCGCCAGCGTGCAGCGGGGCGCCGACCGGCTCGCCCAGGCCACGGGCGGCCGCCTGGTGGCGTGCGGCCTGTCGATGGGGGCCGTGCTGGCACTGGCGCTGGCCCAAGACCGCCCCGGCCAGGTCGCTGGCGTGGTGGCGCTGTCGCCCACCTTTCGCTACGACGGCTGGAGCATGCCGGCATACACGCGGCTGTCGTTCCTGCTGCCGCTTTTCCGCGCCCTGGGCATCGGGCGGCGCAGCGTGTTCATGGAGCAGCCGCCCTACGGCATCAAGGATGCCGCCCTGCGCGAGCGCGTGGTGGCGCAGATGCACTCCGGCGACAGCGCCGCCGCCGGCCTGCCGGGCAATCCATGGTGGTCGGTGATCGAAATGCGCGCCCTGGCCGCGCACGTGCTCAGGCGCCTGGGCAGCGTGCGTTCGCCCTGCCTGGTGCTCCATGCGCGCAACGATGACATCGCCTCGGCCGCCAACGCACGGGCCATCGTGCAGGGCGTCCGGCATGCGCCGGTGGAGCTGGTGCTGCTGGACGACAGCTACCACATGATCACCATCGACCGGGAGCGCCGCACCGTCGTGGCCCGCACCGTGGCCTTCGCCGAGCAGATCGCCCGGGGGACCACACCGTGAGCCTGGCCGGCGCCGACAGCGGCATCACGCCCCTGGTGGCCGGGCTCTGGGCGCTGAACATGCTGGTGGACACGGGCGGGCAGTTGGCTTTCAAGGCCGCGGCCACTGCCAACTCTCGCGCCGGCACCGGCCTGGCCCGGTGGGCCTGGATGGCGCGCCGGCCGTGGCTTTGGATCGGCGTGGGCTGCTATGTGGTGGAGTTCCTGGTGTGGCTGGCCTTCCTGTCGCTGGTACCGCTGTCGGATGGCGTACTGCTGGGCTCCATCAACATCGTCGCCGTCATGGTGGCGGGCCGGTGGCTGTTCCGCGAAAATCTCTCGCGCATGCGTGTGGCGGGCATTTTGTTGGTGTCCGCGGGCGTGGCGGTCGTGGGGCTGCACGGATGAAGCGCTTCTATGCACTCGGTTTTTTCGCGCTGGTGGCGTTCGACACGCTCGCGCAGATCAGCTTCAAGCTCGCGGGCGAACACGCCCTGCCGCTGGAGTTTTCGGTGGACTGGCTCGCGCGGGTCTTCGGCCACCCGTGGATCTACGGGGCCTTCGTGGGTTACGTGGGTGCGTTCTTCACCTGGATGACGCTGCTGGAGCACGCTCCCATCGGACCGGCATTCGCCGCGTCGCACCTTGAAGTCGTCACCGTCCTGCTGCTGTCGGCCTTCTTGTTCGCGGAACCCATCGGCTGGCCGCAGGTGGCCGGAGCAGCGCTCATCCTCGCAGGCATCGCCTGCCTGGCGCGCAGCGAGGCCGACACCGAAACGGCAGCGCCTTCCAACGCCCCTCCAAACGCACCGGCCGCCGATGGCGCGTGAAGCCCCGCCCACCGCGGGCCTGCCGCTGGGCGTGGCAGATCTGCTGCCCGGCGGCGATGCCGACCTGGGCGGTGCGCTGGCGCGCTTTCTGAACGTGCCGGCCGTGCAGATCGAATGCTCGGGCACCGCGGCGCTGGTGGTGGCCCTCACCGCGCTGCGCAGCCTGGCCCCCGAGCGCGATGAGGTCGTGGCGCCGGCGTACACCTGCCCGCTTGTGGCTTTGGCGGTGGCGCACTGCGGCCTGAGGCTGCGGCTGTGCGATCTCAGCCTCGACTCGCTCGACCTGGACCTTTCTGAACTCGCCCCCCTGTGCTGCCACCGCACGCTGGCGGTACTGCCCACCCATCTGGCAGGCCGCGTGGTGGACACGGCCAATGTGCGGGCACTGGCCCGTGCGGCCGGCGCCTGGGTGGTCGAAGACGCGGCCCAGGCCCTGGGGGCCCGCGCGGGTGGCGCCAGCGTGGGTGCGGGCAGCGACCTCGCTTTTTTCAGCCTGGCCGTGGGCAAGGGCCTCACCCTGTTCGAAGGGGGCGCGCTCATCACTGCCAATCCGCTGCTGCGGGCCGCGTGCGTGCGCGCCAGCCGCAACAACGTGCCGCGCCATGCGATCTGGGAGCTGCGCCGCTGCGCCGAACTGCTGGCCTACGCCGCGCTCTACCGCCCGTGGGCCCTGCCCTGGGCCTACGGTGCGCCGCTGCGCCGGGCGCTGGCGCGCGGTGACCGGGTGAGCGCGGCGGGAGACGATTTTTCGGCGCGCATTCCGCTGCATCGGGTGGGCCGCTGGCGGCAGTCGGTGGGCGTGCGCGCGCTGGCGCGACTGCCCGAGTGGCTGGCGGCGGGGCAATCGCGGGCCGCGCAACGGGTCGCCCAATTGCGCAGCATTCCCGGGCTGACGGTGGTGGACGACAGCCCTGCCGTGGGCGCGGCCGAAGGCACCTGGCCTTCGTTCCTGGTGCTGCTGCCCGACGCCGCCGCCCGCGAAACGGCGCTGGCCGCGCTCTGGGGCGCAGGTCTGGGCGTGAGCCTGCCGTTCGTGAACGTGCTGCCCGATTACCCCGAGTACGCCGGCCTGGTGGCAGCGGAAGACCGGACCGCAGGGCTGCCCAATGCACGCCGCTTCGCGTCACGGGTGCTGTCCATCAGCAACAGCCCGTGGCTGGACCACGCGGGCTTTGCACAGATCTGCCGCACGCTGGAACAGGCCGCCCGCGACCCGTCCACGCCGCCGCCTGCAGCGCCATCCCAGCCGCCGTTCAGTCCGACGCCCGGTCCAACTGGCCCAGCAGCACGCGGTTGAACGCCGCCTGCGCGGCCTGCCACTGCGGCAAGGCTTCGTCGACCAGTTCGGTCTGCTGGCCGTCGCCCGCGCTCAGCCAGCGCTTCCAGGCCGTGCGGTAGCGGTGCACCGAGACCTCTCCCGTCACGTCGCTGCCCACCAGTTGCCCGCGCAGCGCCGAGATCACCGCGGCGCCATGGTGCGCACCGAGAACGCCCTGATCCCAATTGGTGCGCACGACGGAAGGGTCGAACACATCCTTGTCGATGCTGAGGTACGTGGGCTGGCGGTGGGCCGACAGCAGGCGGTACAGGGTGGCCGCCAGCGCGTCGGCATTGGGCAGGCTGCGAAACCGCGCCTCCAGGCCCAGCCAGCGCGCCCAGTGCGTATTCACCCCCACGCTCCAGTAGGTCAGCCGCCCGGCGCGCAGCGGCGCGAGATAGTTCTCCCACGCATGGCCCAGGCCGATGTCGCCCGAGGTGATGCCGACCACGTGCACGTGCGATACCTGCGGCAGCATCGCCACGCGGCGCACCCATGATCCGCAATGCACCCCGAACGGAAAGCGCATGTTGTCAGGGTGGTTGTCCAGCACGACCACGCGCAGCGGCCGCGCGGCCGTGTAGCCGCGCGCGGCGATGCACCGAGCGATCAATGGCCAGCTGAGATGGTGAAAATCGCCACTGCCCATGAACACGGGGCCATGGCCGGCTGCCGCTGGCAGTTGCGCATCGAGCAGCGCACGAAAGTCCTTCATGCGTCCCAGGCCGCACCCGAACCGCAGCGCCTCGTGCCAGTCGCTGCCCAGGTCGATGCGCAATTCGTCCGGCAGGCGGCCCACGGCGCCATCCAGGTCCAGCACGACCGGTGGCGGTGCGGTCGTCCTCATGCGGCACCCGCCTGATCGCGCCACTGGCGGTCGCTTTCGAAGCGCCCGGCAAAACGCCGCGCCAGGGCCCGCAGAACGGGCTGGCGCACGTACACCGCATGGCGGGTGAAGGTGAAGCGCGCGCCCAGGCTGCGCTTGACCTCGGGGTCGGTCCAGCCGGCGACGTAATGGGTCAGCCCCTGTGCCAGGGCGTATTCGAGGTTTTCCATCCAGCTCACGAAATACAGATTGGCTTCGCGCGCAGCCGGGTAGGCCAGCCCGATGTACTTGTCCACCAGGCGGCCGCCATGCACGTAGCAAAGGTTCCAGCCCAGGAGGTCGCCCGTGCCGGCGTGCCGGTACTCGAAGGCGATGCCGCCGCTGGACGCATCGCGCAGCACGGCCGCGAAGAAATCGCGCGTGAGCCGGTCGAAATGCACCTCGCTTTGCGCATAGACGGCTTCGTACAGCGCGTAATAGGCGTCCACCGCCGCGTCCTGCGCGAACGCCTCGCCCGTGGCTACGTGGCGCACCACCAGGCCATCCCGGCTGCGCAGCTTTCTGCGCAGGTTCTGGCGCCGGCTGGCGGACAGCCGGGCCAGGTACTCGGCGATGCTGGAAAAGTCGATGGGCACATACGCCAGGGCCTGCCCTTCGACCAGCACGAAACCCTGCGCCTCGCAGGCCTGCGCCACCGCCTGGGCATAGGCGTTGTCGGCCTCGGACAGCAGCGGAGACTGCTGCGGCAAATCTTTGATGATGGCCAGCGCAAACCGCCGGCCCGGCCCGGTACGCACGGCCTGCGCCAGGGCTTCGGGCGTGGCGCCGGTGGCCGGCAACGGGGCGTATTCGGTCACCGTCGTGCCCACGAACCCGGTGCGCACGCGCAGCCAGCGGGACCAGCGCGCGTAGAGCGGCAAGCCCCGCACACGCGCCTTCAGTCCCTCGTCCGCCGTGGTCAGCAGATCCAGCGGCGCCGCAAAGGCCGGCACCGGCAGGCCCTGCAGCACGGCGAAACCCTGTGGAGGATGCGCCGCGAAATGCCCGGCCAGCGCCTGCGGCTCGAGCTGGTTGCGCCAGGGCATCAGCTGCGCTTGGCGCGCGTGAGAAGCTGCTCCAGCAGCACCAGGGCCTCGTCGATCTCGGGGCGCGTGATCATGAGCGAAGGCGCCAGCGTGATCACGTTCTTGTAGTAGCCGCCCACATCCAGCACCAGGCCGCGCTTCTGGCCCTTGTATTCCAGATTGCCTTCCAGGCCGATGTCCACCATCTTGTCCAGCAGCGCGCGGTTGGGCGTGAAGCCGTCTTCGGTGCAGATCTCGGCGCGCAGCGCCAGGCCCAGGCCGTCCACGTCGCCGATTTCCTTGTGGCGCTTTTGCAGGTCCCGCAGGCCGTCCAGGAAATAGGCGCCGCTGGCACGCACCTGCGCACCGAAGTCCATCTCGTGCGTCATCTTCATCACCTCCAGGCCGAGCGCGGTGCCCAGCGGGTTGGAGGCGAAAGTGGAGTGCGTCGAGCCCGGCGGGAAGATCGTGGGGTTGATCAGTTCCTCGCGCGCCCACAGGCCCGACAGCGCGTTCAAGCCGTTGGTCAGCGCCTTGGCGAAGACCAGCACGTCGGGCTTCACGCCGAAGTTCTCGACCGACCACAGCGTGCCGGTGCGCCAGAAACCCATCTGGATCTCGTCCACCACCAGCAGCACGCCGTGGTCGTCCAGCACCTTTTTCAGGCCCTTGAAGAAATTGGCCGGGGGCACCACGTAGCCGCCCGTGCCCTGGATGGGCTCGATGTAGAACGCCGCGTACTCGCACTGGCGCGTCTTCGGGTCCCACACGGCGTGGTATTCGTTTTCGAACTTGCGTGCGAATTCCTTGACCAGCGACTCCGAATATTCCTCGGCCGTCATGCCCTTGGGGCGGCGGAAGGGATACGGAAACGGCAGGAACTGCGCGCGGTCGCCGAAGTGGCCGAAGCGGCGGCGGTAGCGGTAGCTCGACGTGATGCTGGAGGCGCCCAGCGTGCGGCCGTGGTAGCCGCCCTCGAACGCGAACATCAGGCTCTTGCCGCCCGTGGCGTTGCGCACCACCTTGAGCGAATCTTCGATGGCCTGCGCGCCGCCCACGTTGAAATGCACGCGGCCCGCGTTGCCCCACTTGGCTTCGGCGTCTTGCGCGATGAACTTGGCCAGCTCGATCTTGGTGGGGTGCAGGTACTGGCTGGCGACCTGCGGCAGCGTCTGCAGCTGGCGGATCATGACCTCTTCCAGCCGCTTGTTCTTGTAGCCGAAGTTCACGGCCGAATACCACATCTGCAGGTCGAGGTACGGCGTGCCTTCGCCGTCGTACATATAGCTGCCTTCGCAGCTGTCGAAGATCTTGGGCGGGTTGACGTAGTGGACGGTGTCGCCGAAGGAACAGTATTTCGCTTCGTCGGCCAGCAGTTGCGCGTTGTCGTTGCTCATGTCGGAAAGGCTCCAGGAGGGGGTTTCATCTGCAGCGCAGTCTGGCCACCCAACCTTGATCGACTATCGAGCTTTTGTGCGCACTTTGTGCAGACGCCGGAAAAACGCAATCCCTCAGGCCACGCCGCCCTGTGGCAACGCGACTTCGGCGTGCCGCAGGTCCACGTGCGCCTGCAGAAAGTCCAGCACGGCGCGCGTGCGCGGCGGCAGCCGATCGGGCCGGCCCATGTAGACGGCGTGGATGGGCTCCAGGTCGCCGGCATTGAACGCCTCCAGCACGGGCACCAGCCGCCCGCTCGCCACGTCGTCCCACGCGTGGTAGAGCGACAGCCGGGCCAGCCCGGCGCCCTCCAGCGCCAGGCGGCGCATCACGTCGCCGTCGTTGACGCGGATGGCGTGGCCGATGTCCACCGCCGTGCGGCGGCCGTCGACCAGAAAAGGCCAGTGGGGAATGGCGCGCGGGTAGTTCCAGCCCAGGCGCACGTGCCCTTCCAGTTCATCGGGGTGCAGCGGCTCGCCGTGGCGCGCCAGGTACTGCGGCGCCGCCACGACGATCTGCCTCGTGTGGCCCAGCAGGCGGGCCACCACGTCCGATGCGGGCAACGCACCCCAGCGGATCGCGATGTCGATGCCCGCGTCCGCCAGGTCCACCACGTGGTCGGTGAAGTACAGATCCAGGCTGAGGCCGGGGTGCAATTCCCGCAGGCGCGGCACCAGCGGCAGCAGCAACACGGCGCCGGTGGACGTGCTGGCGCCGATGCGCACCGTGCCCCGCGGCGCGCTGCGGACCGCCACGTCCGCCTCCAACTCGTTCAGGTCGGCCAGCAGGCGCTTGGCGCCCTGGTAAAGCTGCGTTCCCTCGGCCGTGAGCTGCACGCGCCGCGTGCTGCGCTGCAGGAGTTGCACGCCCAGCCGCGCCTCCAGCCGCGACATCGCCTTGCTCACGGCCGAGGGCGAAACGCCCAGTTGCCGCGCCGCAGCGGACAGGCTGCCGCGCTCGGCCACGAGCACCAGTATTTCCAGTTCGCCGGACCGGTTGGTTTCGGCCATGCCGCCGTCGGGCCTGGGTGGGGAATGAGGCATCGAATGCATCAGCGATGAAGTTGCGATGGAAAGAAGACAAAGCAATGAAAGACTGGAAGACTGCGGATTTGTGCCAGTGGGGCACAAAGGCCTTTCCATTATTCCCGCTACACAAAGATGACGCGCACTGCCACATTCCAGGCATCGATCTACTCCCGTCCCTGCGGACGCTTTTTCCATGCCTCTCTCCCTACTCGCCCTGGCGGCCGGTGCCTTCGGCATCGGCACCACGGAATTCATCATCATGGGCTTGCTCACGCAGGTGAGCGAAGACCTGCACATATCCATTCCCGCCGCGGGCACGCTGATCTCGGGCTACGCCATCGGCGTGGCCGTGGGCGCGCCGGTGCTGACGCTGCTCACGCGGCAGTGGCCGCGCAAGCGCCTGCTGCTCGCGCTGATGCTGATCTTCATCGCCGGGAACGCGGCGGCCGTGGTGGCCCCCACCTACGGCTGGCTGCTGGCGGCGCGCGTGCTGACGGCGCTCACCCACGGCACCTTCTTCGGGGTCGGAGCGGTCGTGGCCACCGGGCTGGTGCCGCCGGAGAAAAAAGCCTCGGCCATCGCGCTCATGTTCTCGGGCCTCACCTTGGCCACGCTGCTGGGCGTGCCGGCGGGCGCCTGGATCGGCCAGCACTTCGGCTGGCGCATGGCCTTCGCCGCCGTGGCGGTCGTGGGCGTGGTGGCCCTGGCGATCCTCGCGGCCTTCGTGCCGGGCGACACGAGTCGCCCTGCCGCGACGCCGCTGCGGCAGGAACTCGCCGTGCTGGCGCGGGCGCAGGTATGGCTCGGCCTGGGCATCACGGTATTCGGTTTCGCCGGCGTGTTCGCGCTCTATACCTATGTGGAGCCGCTGCTCACCAAGGTGACGCACATGGACGGCACGTGGGTCGCCCTCACGCTACTGCTGTTCGGCGCGGGCCTTGCGGCCGGCAATCTGCTGGGCGGCAAGCTGGCCGACCGGGGCGTGATGCGGGCGCTGGCGCTGTCCATCGGCGCATTGATGCTGGTGCTGGTGGCCGGCCGCTGGGCCTTCGGCCATGCCGGCATCGCCATGGCCTACGTGATCGTGCTGGGCACCGCCGCGTTCGCCACCGTGGCCCCCATGCAGATGCGCGTCCTGGAGCAGGCCGGGCCCGAAGGCGCCACGCTGGCCTCCAGCCTCAACATCTCGGCCTTCAACCTGGGCAACGCCATCGGCGCATGGCTGGGCGGCCTGGTCATCGCGCAGGGCCTGGGTCTGCTTTCGGTAACCTGGGTGGCGGCCGCCCTCGCCGCGCTGGGACTGGCGCTGGTGGGCGCCAGCACCCGCAGCGAAGGACGCGCCCCGCTGCGGAGCGCCCCCGCCCGTGCCTGAGGGCGGTGGCGCCCGACAGGCTACCGCGCCAGCACGGGCCCCAGCGCCTTGCCCGTGTGCGTGCCCAGCCGCACCACGTCCTCCGGTGCGGCAGCGGCCACGATGCGGCCCCCTTCCCGGCCGCCTTCCGGTCCCAGGTCGAGAATCCAGTCGGCCTCGGCGATCACGTCCAGATCGTGCTCGATGACGACCACGCTGTGCCCGCCATCGACCAGCCGGTGCAGCACGCGGATCAGCTTATGCACGTCGGCCATGTGCAGGCCCACGGTGGGCTCGTCCAGCACGTACAGCGTGTGCGGCGCCTTCTGGCCACGGCGGCCGACCTCGTCGCGCACCTTGGTCAGTTCGGTCACCAGCTTGATGCGCTGCGCCTCGCCGCCCGACAGCGTCGGGCTGGGCTGGCCCAGCGTGAGGTAGCCCAGGCCGACGTCTTTCAGCAGTTGCAGCGGATGGGCGATGCTCGGCATGCTGGCGAAGAACTCCACCGCCTCGTCCACCTCCATCTGCAGCACGTCGCCGATGCTCTTGCCGCGCCATGACACCGCCAGCGTCTCGGGGTTGAAGCGCGCGCCGTGACAGGTTTCGCAGGGCACCTTCACATCGGGCAGGAAGCTCATGGCGATGGTGCGGATGCCCTGGCCTTCGCAGCTCGGGCAGCGGCCTTCGCCGGTGTTGAAGCTGAACCGCCCGGCCGCGTAGCCACGCGCCTTGGCCTCCAGCGTCTCAGCGAAGAGCTTGCGGATCGTGTCCCAGAAGCCGATGTAGGTCGCCGGGCAGCTGCGCGGCGTCTTGCCGATGGGGGTCTGGTCCACTTCCAGCACGCGGTCCACCGTCTCGAAGCCGGACAGGCCGGTGCAGCCCACGAGCGGCGGCGCCTTGCCGGCGTCCATCGCGTCGCGGCCGGCCTTGGTGGATCGCTGCTGCACCCAGGCCTGCACGTTGGCCAGCAGCACGTCGCGCGCCAGGGTCGATTTGCCCGAGCCGCTCACGCCGGTGACGGCCACCAGCCGGTTGAGCGGCACGCTGGCCGTCACGTGCTGCAGGTTGTGCAATTGCGCCCCGCGCACGGTGAGCCAGTGCTCGGGCTGGGCGGTTTTGGCATCGTTTTGGCCTTCTGCCGCCGTATTTTCTGCCTTGGTAGCTATTAAAAAAGTAGCATCCGAGCGAGCGACGTGCACCGGCGGCACCACGGGGCGGCGGGCCTGCAGCGGGTGCCGCATGGCGTGCAGCAGGTAGCGGCCGGTCTGCGAATCCTCGGCCGCGGCGATGTCCGCCACCGATCCCTGCGCCACCAGGCGGCCGCCGCGCTTGCCCGCGCTCGGGCCGATGTCGATGATGTGGTCGGCGCGGCGGATGGTGTCCTCGTCGTGCTCCACCACCACCAGCGTGTTGCCCTTGTCGCCCAGCTTGTGCAGGGCGTTCAGCAGGATCTGGTTGTCCCGCGCGTGCAGGCCGATGGTGGGCTCGTCCAGCACGTAGCACACGCCCTGCAGGTTGCTGCCCAGTTGCGCGGCCAGGCGGATGCGCTGCGCCTCGCCGCCTGACAGCGTGGGGGCGCCGCGGTCCAGCGTGAGGTAGCCCAGGCCCACCTCTTCCAGGAACTCGAGCCGGCTCTGGATCTCGGGGATCAGGTCGCGGGCGATGTCCGCCTCGCGCTGGCTCAGGCCTGCGCCCTGCTGCAGCGCTTCGATCCACTGGCGGATGTCGGTGACCGACAGCGCGGCGATGGCGGCGATGCCCACGCCCGCGCGGCCCGCGGCGGCGTTCTCGCCGAAGCGCACGGCCCGCGCCGTGGCGTTCAGCCGCGAGCCCTGGCAGGTGGGACAGGCCACGTCGGCCACGTCTTCGGCTTCGGGCTCGGCGAAGGTCTGCTCGCGGCCCTTTTCCTTGTCGTCCTGCACCGAGTCATCGAACACTTTGCGCTGCTCCTTGGTGAGCTTGACGCCCGTGCCCACGCAGTCGGGGCACCAGCCATGCTTGCTGTTGTACGAGAACAGGCGCGGGTCGAGTTCGGCGTAGCTCGTGGCGCACACGGGGCAGGCGCGCTTGGTGGAAAACGCCTGCAGCGTACCGATGTGCGCGGTGGCGCCGCCCGCCAGCATGGCGTCCTTCAAGCCGTCCAGCTGGCTCAGCACGTGCACGACCCCCTTGCCCAGCTCCAGCGCCCGAGCGAGCGACGAGCGCAGCAGGCCCTCGTTCTCGGGCGACACGTCCAGGCTGGCCACGGGCAGCTCGATCGTGTGTTCCTTGAAACGGTCGATGCGCGGAAAGCCCGTGGTCGGCAAGAACTGCCCGTCCACCCGCAGGTGGGTGTAGCCCCGCGGGCGCGCCCAGTCGGCCAGCTCGGTGTACACGCCCTTGCGGTTCATCACCAGTGGCGCCAGCAAGCCGATGTGCTGGCCCTTGAAATGGCGCAGCAGCTGCGCGGCGATGCTGTCGGGCGTCTGCGGCTGCACGGCGGCACCGTCGTAGATGCAGTGCTGCACGCCCAGCTTCACGTAGAGCAGGCGCAGGAAGTGCCAGACCTCGGTCGTCGTGCCGACCGTGCTCTTGCGGCCGCCGCGCGACAGGCGCTGCTCGATCGCTACCGTGGGCGGAATGCCGTACACGGCGTCCACCTCGGGCCGGCCCGCCGGCTGCACGATGGAGCGCGCATAGGCGTTGAGCGATTCGAGGTAGCGGCGCTGGCCTTCGTTGAACAGGATGTCGAACGCCAGCGTCGATTTGCCCGAGCCCGACACGCCGGTGATCACGTTGAACTGCCCACGCGGAATGTCCACGCTCAGGTTCTTGAGGTTGTGTTCCTTGGCGTTGACGATTTCAATGGCGTTTTTGGCCGGTGGCGCAACAGCCGCCTGCGCGAGCAGCTTCTCTTTTCGTAGCACCGCAGCCTTTTCGTGCACCGAGTGCCCACCCTCGCCCAGGGCCTGCTCGTACTCGCGCAGCGCCTGCCCGGTGTGCGAGGTGCGGTGCTGGCGCACGTCTTCGGGCGTGCCTTCGGCCACCAGCAGGCCGCCGCCGTCGCCGCCCTCGGGACCGAGGTCGATGATCCAGTCGCTGGCGCGGATCACGTCCAGGTTGTGCTCGATGACGATGAGCGAATGCCCGGCGTCCAGCAGCTTGCGCAGGGCGCGCATCAGCTTGGCGATGTCGTCGAAATGCAGGCCGGTGGTCGGCTCGTCGAACAAAAACAGCGTGCCCTTGCGCGCCAGCGGCTGGCGCGACTTGGATTCGCTGCGCGCCGCCTCGGCCAGGAAGCCCGCCAGCTTCAAGCGCTGCGCCTCGCCGCCCGAGAGCGTGGGCACGGGCTGGCCGAGCTTCACGTATTCGAGCCCCACGTCCACGATGGGCTGCAGGGCGCGGATCACGTCGCGGTCCGCGGCGAACAGCGAGGCGGCTTCGCTCACGGTGAGGTTGAGCACATCGGCCACGTTGAAGGACCGCCCGCCGCGCTCGATGGTGACTTCCAGAATCTCCGGCCGATAGCGCTTGCCGTCGCAATCGGGGCAGCGCAGGTACACGTCCGACAGGAACTGCATCTCCACGTGCTCGAAGCCTGAGCCGCCGCAGGTCGGGCATCGCCCGTCGCCCGAGTTGAAGCTGAACTTGGCCGCCGTGTAGCTGCGCTGGCGCGACAGCGGCGCCACGGCGAACAGCTCGCGCACCGCGTCCCACGCGCCCACATAGCTCACGGGGTTGGAGCGCGCCGTCTTGCCGATGGGCGATTGGTCCACGAAGACGACCTCGCCCAGGTGGTCGGCGCCCAGCAGGCGGTCGTGCGCGCCGGGCGTTTCCGTCGCCTTGCCGAAGTGGCGCAGCAGCGCGGGGGCCAGCACGTCCTGGATCAGGCTCGACTTGCCCGAGCCGCTCACGCCGGTCACAGTGACCAGCCGCTGCAGCGGGAACTCTACCGACACGTTCTGCAGGTTGTGCTCGCGCGCGCCTTCCAGGATGAGGCGCGGCGTCGATTCGGTCACGCGTCGCTGGTAGCCCATGCCGATCTGCTTGGTACCGCCCAGGTACTGGCCGGTGAGCGTGTCGGCGCGGCGCAGGTCGGCCGTGGTGCCGTCGAACACGATGGAGCCGCCGCGCTCGCCGGGGCCGGGCCCCATGTCGATCACACGGTCGGCCGCCAGCATGACGGCCGGGTCGTGCTCCACCACCACCAGCGTGTTGCCAGCGTCGCGCAGGCGCAGCATGGCTTCGGTGATGCGGTGCATGTCGCGCGGGTGCAGACCGATGCTGGGCTCGTCCAGCACGAACAGCGTGTTCACCAGCGAAGTGCCCAGCGCCGTGGTCAGGTTGATACGCTGCACCTCGCCGCCGCTGAGGGTGCGGCTTTGCCGGTCCAGCGTGAGGTAGCCGATGCCCACGTCGCACAGGTATTTGAGGCGCGTGGTGATCTCTTCATGCAGCAGCTTCAGCGCCTGCGCATCGCCGCCCGCGGCGGCATCGCCCTCGGGCAGTTCCATGCGGTCGAAGAAGCGCCGCAGCCGGTCGATGGGCAGCAGCATCAGGTCGTGCAGGCACAGGCCGGGCAGTGCTTCGAGCTGCGCGCGGCTCCATTGCACGCCCTGGGGCATGAAACGGCGAGCGGGGTCGATTGCCGCGTCGGCGTCTTCCTTGCTGCCCACGCGCCACAGCAGGCTCTCGGTCTTCAAGCGCGCGCCGGCGCAGGTGGGGCATGGCGTATAGCTGCGGTACTTGGACAGCAGCACGCGGATGTGCATCTTGTAGGCCTTGCTCTCCAGGTATTCAAAGAAGCGCTTGATGCCGTACCACTGCTTGCTCCATTGCCCGTCCTTGTAGCCGGGAGCGCCGCCGATGACCCACTGTTTCTGGTCGTCGGTGAGCTTGTACCAGGGCGTGTCGCGCGGAATGCCGGCGGTTTCGGCATGCCGCATGAGGTCGTCCTGCGCCTCTTTCCACGCGGGCGTCTGGATGGTCTTGATCGCCCCGGCACGCAGCGTGAGCTTTTCGTTGGGGATCACCAAGCCGTAGTCCACGCCGATCACGCGGCCGAAGCCGCGGCAGGTGTCGCACGCGCCCACGGCGGAATTGAATGAGAACATCGAGGGGATCGGCTCGCTGTAGCGCAGGTCGCTGTCCGGGCAATGCAGCCCGGTGGAAAAGCGCCAGAGTTCCGGCTCGCCCTCGTCCACGAGGCGGTACACGTTCAGCCGGCCCGTGCCACGCTTGATCGCCACCTCGATGGCTTCCACCACGCGCGCCTTCTCGGCGGTGCCCAGGCGGAACCGGTCGGCCACCACGTCCAGCAGCTTGCGCGGGCCGGTAGGCGTCGCGACCTCGCGCTCAGCCTGCACCTTGGTGAATCCGCTGGCGGACAGCCATTGCTCGACCTGCTCAGGCGACGTGTTGACCGGCAGTTCGACCGGAAAGGTCAGGACGATGCGCGGATCGCCAGCTTCTGCGCAGCGGCGCTGCAGTTCAGCGTAGATGGTTTCCGGCGAATCGTGGCGCACCGGCTGCGCGGTCTGGCGGTCGAACAGTTGCCCGGCGCGGGCAAAGAGCAGCTTCAGGTGGTCGTTCAGCTCGGTCATCGTGCCGACCGTGGAGCGGCTGGAGCGCACCGGATTGGTCTGGTCGATGGCAATGGCGGGCGGCACGCCTTCCACCTTGTCCACGGCCGGCTTGTCCATGCGGTCCAGGAACTGGCGCGCGTAGGCGCTGAAGGTTTCCACGTAGCGGCGCTGGCCCTCGGCATAGAGGGTGTCGAACACGAGGCTGGATTTGCCCGAACCGCTCGGGCCCGTGACCACCGTCAGCTCGCCCGTGCGAATGTCCAGATCGAGGTTCTTGAGGTTGTGCTGGCGTGCGCCGTGGATGCGGATCAATCCCTGGGTCATCGGGGGTCTTTCGGGTGGGGAGGCGGAGCATTCTATGGACTGCGGCCGCGTGCAGGAGGTAGGGCGTTTTCCCATATCGGGGCGACTCGGCCATTGGCAACCGCCCCCGCCTGATGGAATAGGCCTGGCACTCAGGGTGTTACCGGTTGTCACCAATTGCCAAGTGCGGCATGGTGCCGGTCAGGCGGAGGGCTTTTCTCCGCAGTCTTTTACGGATTCGACAGGAGACACCATGAACCTCATGCGCAAAACCGGCGTGGCGCTGCTGCTGGCAGGCTTGCTGTCCGCCGCCCAGGCACAGATTCTCATCGGCCAGACGGCGGGGTTCACGGGGGCCGTGGCGTCCGGGGTGCAGGAAACGACCGACGGCGCCAAGCTCTACATCGACTCCGTCAATGCGCGTGGCGGCGTGCTGGGCCAGAAGGTGGAACTCATCTCGCTGGACGACAAGTTCGACCCGCAACTGGCCGCCGCCAACGCCCGCAAGCTGATCGAAGAGCAGAACGTCTCTGCCCTGTTCCTTACCCGCGGCACCCCCCATACCGAAGCCATCATTCCGCTGCTGGACAAATACGGCGTGGCCCTGGTCGGCCCCTCCACCGGCGCCATGGTGCTGCACAAACCCGTGCGCAAGAACGTCTTCAACGTGCGCGCCACCTACCAGCGCGAAGCCGAAAAGGCCATCTCCCACTTGGTCTCCATGGGCATCACCAAGATCGCCGTGGTGCAGGCGGACGACAGCTTCGGGGCCGACGGCATGATGGGCGCGCAAAAAGGCCTGGAAGCCGCCAAGCTCAAGGCCGTGCTGCAGGAAAAGTTCGACCGCTCCAAGCCGGACTTCGGCCCTATCGCGCCCAAGATCGTGCAGTCGCAGGCCCAGGCCGTGCTGATGATCGCCTCCGGCACCGCCGTGGCGGAAGGCTATGCCGCGTTCCGCGCGGCCGGCTCGGGCGCGCAGATGGTCACGCTGTCCAACAACGCCTCGGCGGGCTTCGCCAAGAGCCTGGGCGCCAATGCACGCGGCGTGATCGTCACCCAGGTGTTTCCCAACGAGCGCGCCATGAACTTCCCCCTGGTGCGCGAAGCGCAGGAACTGGCCAAGGCCCAGGGCAAGGAAATCAGCCCCGCCATGCTGGAAGGCTACGCCGCCGCGAAAGTGCTGGTGGAAGGCCTGCGCCGCGCCGGCCCCAAACCCACCCGCGAGCGCATCCAGGCCGCGCTGGAAACCCTGCAGAAGTTCGACCTGGGCGGCCTGGAGGTCAACTTCAGCCCCGAAGACCACACGGGGCTGGACTTTGCCGACCTGTCCATCATCGGCACGGATGGCAAGTTCCGCCGCTGAGCAGGGCTGACCAGGACCGCGGCTGACAGGACGCGGCTGACGAAGGAGGCGGCGGACGGGCCGCACGACAGGCGGCCAGGCCATTCCGTGTCGAGTACACGGCGCTGATGCTTCGCCCGTGAATCGCCTTCAGTGCTTGGCGCGGCAATGGCCCAGCGCCGCAGCGGGATATGGTGGAAGTCACCCGGGAGCGGCACAATCCCCGTGCCTTTGGGTTAACCGCTGCTTGCCTGAGAGTATCTTTGCAGCCCTGCAAAGCCGGCGCGGCGGAATCTCCACCCCCTGAATCAACCTCCATGAATTCCCTTCAAAAACTCAGCACCGGCCTCGTGCTGGCCGCATGGCTGTCGGCCGCGCCTGCGCAGATCCTCATCGGACAGACGGCAGGCTTCACAGGAACGGTCGCGGCGGGGGTGCAGGAAACCACCGACGGTGCCAAGCTGTATCTGGACGCGGTCAACGCGCGCGGCGGCATCCACGGCCAGAAGGTGCAACTCATTTCGCTGGACGACAAGCTCGACCCCACGCTGGCCGCGGCCAACGCCCGCAAGCTGATCGAAGAGCAGCACGTTTCCGCCCTTTTCCTCACGCGCGGCACGCCGCCGACCGAGGCCGTCATTCCCGTCCTGGACCAGCACGGCGTCGCCCTCGTCGGTCCGTCCACCGGCGCCATGGCACTGCACAGGCCGGTGCGCAAGAACGTGTTCAACGTGCGAGCGCCCTACCAGCGCGAAGCGGAGAAAGCCATCGCGCACCTGGTGTCCATCGGCATCACCAAGATCGCCGTGGTCCACGCGGACGACACCTTCGGCGCGGACGGACTGGCCGGTGCCCAGACAGGGCTGGACAACGCCAAGCTCAAGGCGGTGCTGCAGGAAAAGGTCGACCGCACCAAACCAGACTTCTCGGCCCTCGTGCCCAAAATCGTTCAGTCGCAGGCCCAGGCCGTGCTGATGATCGCCTCCAGCACTGCCGTGGCGGAGGGCTACAAGGCGCTCCGCGCGGCCGGCTCCGCCGCACAACTGGCCACGCTGTCGAACAACGCCTCGGCAGGTTTTGCCAAAAGCCTGGGCGAGAATGCGCGTGGGGTGATCGTCACGCAGGTGTTCCCCAACGAGCGGGCCGTGAACCTGGCGCTGGTGAGCGAGGCCCACGACCTGGCCAAGGCGCAGGGCAAGGAAGTCAGCCCCGCCATGCTGGAGGGCTTCGCCGCCGCCAAGGTGCTGGTGGAGGGCCTGCGCCGCGCTGGCCCCAAGCCCACGCGAGAACGCATCCGCACCGCCCTGGAGGGGCTGCAGAAGTTCGATCTGGGCGGACTGGAATTGAGCTTCGGCCCCGATGACCACACGGGGCTGGACTTTGCCGAGCTATCGATCATTGGAGCGGACGGGAAATTCAGGCGCTGAGACACCGGCGAGGGTGAAGGACAAGGTGGCAGTGGCAGCGACAGGCCTGGTCGGCCGTCCTAGCCGCTGAAGCGCCACGCGCCCAATCCACAAAACACAAAAGACAAAGGCCGGCCAGTTCCTGAGAACTGGCCGGCCTTCGGCTTTTTGGCGGAGCCGAATGCCCGGGCGAATCAGCCCGGCATCTGGTCCTACCGCTTCAAGACGCGCTGCTGGCGGCGGATGCGGGCATTGCGGGCACCGACGCCGGAGTGCTGGCCGCAGGCGCAGCGGTTTCAGGCACGTGAACCGCATCGGCCCCATGTTTTTCACCGCTCATGTCCACTTTGTCTCCGGCTTTCATGATGACGAAGAGCGACAGCGCAGCAAACAGAACGAAGCCCACGACGATTTTCCACATACCTATCTCCTTTTTGAATGAACAGAACGGCCGAAACGGTTGAAAAAAAGCCCCACACCCCTTTCGGGATGTGAGGCTCTGTTTGCGTGGAGCGCCTGGCTGGCGGCCGAAGCCACCTGCGAAGCGACGTCCATCAGCAATTAGAAAGCGTGGCGAACACCCACTGCCACGGAGCTGAAGTCAGCGCCGGCGATACCGGTCATGTAAGCAGCGTTGCGGCTGTTGTTGACCTTCGTGTAGTAGCCGTACACCTTGGTGCGCTTGCTCAGGTTGTAGTTGTAGCCCAGCGTGTATTGCGTAGCAGCGCTGTCAGACACGTTCTTGTACTTGCCGGCACGGCCCACGTTCACGTGGAATTCCGAAGCGCCCATCAGGTAGGCACCCGACAGACGGAAGGTGTTGCGCTTGCCGCCGTTCAGGACGTATGCGTCTTCGTCACGTTGGTAGTAGCCACCGAACATGAACGAACCCATCGTGTACAGGCCGCGCAGTGCGAACTGGTTCACGTCGCCTTGCTTGCTGTAGCCAGCGCCCAGGGCCAGAGCGCCCAGGTTGTAGTTGGCAGCCAGGTCATAGGCGTTCTTCACGCCGACGGCTTGCTCGTGCAGAGCCACGGCGCCTTCGACGGTCAGGCCGCCGAAGTCAGGGGTGCGGTAGGAAATCTTGTTGGCATCGGGCATCACGTAGGCGTAGAACGCGTCGGACGACGAACCGGTGTCGTGGTTGTGCAGGCTGACGTAGTCGGCCGTAGCGTAGTAGGACTCAGCCGTGAAGCGGCCCAGACGCAGGGCGCCGAAACCACCCGACAGGTTCACTTCGCTCTGACGGGCGAAGAAGCCACGTGCGTCGGAAGAACCGGTGTCGGAAGCGAAGCCGCTTTCCAGTTGGAAGCCAGCCTTCAGGCCGCCGCCGAGGTCTTCCGTGCCCTTGAAACCAAAACGCGAAGCGTTGTTGAACAGACCGGTGGTCTTGGTGTCGCCCACTTCTTGGCGTTCCACCGTGGTGTTCACACGGCCATACAGCGTGACGCTGCTTTGAGCGAAGGCAGCGGTGCTACCCAGGAGAGCCAGCACAGCCAGTGCCAAACGATTCGTCTTTTGCATGTGATTTCCTTGAATGCTTTTATTCATCAGATGGTTTGGTAGGCACTGCAGAGCGGGTGGCCGCCGGGCGTTGGTGCAACTACTTACGAAATTTTAGGTGTTGCTGCCCAAATACCAGCATGCAAAGTCACTTTGATAACAGCCTTGATGCATTACCACCACACTTTGGCGTTTTTTGCCAACACATGGCCCTCTTTCCGCGCTGCGGACCACTGAATTGCAGTGGTCCGCCAAAGCGCAGAGGAACAAGTTCAATCGTTCGCGTAAATATCCACGTCCTTGGTTTCGCGGATGAACAGCGTGCCGATGATGGCCGTGGCGCCCGCGATGATGATGGGATACCAGAGGCCGTTGTACATGTTGCCGGTCTGGGCCACGATCGCGAACGAGGTGGTGGGCAGCAGGCCGCCGAACCAGCCGTTGCCGATGTGATACGGCAGGCTCATGGACGTGTAGCGGATGCGAGTGGGGAACATCTCCACCAGCATGGCGGCGATCGGGCCGTACACCATGGTCACGAGCAGCACGAGGTACGTCAGGATGACGACCATCATCAGCTTGTTCATCTTGGCGGGATCGGCCTTGGTCGGATAGCCGTCGGCCTTCAGCGTGTCGGCCACCGCTTTCTTGAACTCGGCGTCCTTGGCCTTGACCTGATCGGCCGGCAAGCCCTTGGCGCTGTAGCTCGGGATGGTCGTCGAGCCGATCTTGATCACCGCAGGCGTGCCGGCGGGGGCCACTTCGTTGTCATAGCTCACCGAGCCGGCGGCCAGCACCTGCTTGGCGATGTCGCACGAACTGGTGAACTTGGACGTGCCGGTCGGGTTGAACTGGAACGAGCACTCGGCCGGGTCGGCCACGATCACCACCTTGTTCTTGGCCTGGGCAGCGGCGAGGTCGGGGTTGGCCGCTTCGGTCAGGGCCTTGAACACGGGGAAGTACGTCAGGACGGCCAGCACACAGCCGACCATGATGATGGGCTTGCGGCCGATCTTGTCGGAGAGCGTGCCGAACACGACGAAGAACGGCGTGCCGATCAACAGCGCGGCGGCGATCATCAGGTTGGCCGTGACGGCATCCACCTTGAGCTGCTGCGTGAGGAAGAACAGCGCGTAGAACTGGCCCGTGTACCAGACCACGGCCTGGCCGGCGGTCAGGCCGATCAGCGCCAGGATCACGATCTTCAGATTTTTCCATTGGCCGAACGATTCGGACAGCGGCGCCTTGGAGGTCTTGCCCTCGGCCTTCATCTTCTGGAAGGCGGGGGATTCGGACAGCGACAAGCGGATCCACACCGAGATGCCCAGCAGCAGGATGGACACCAGGAACGGAATGCGCCAGCCCCAGTCTCCGAAGGCCTGTTCGCCCATGATCGTGCGCGTGCCCAGAATCACCAGCAGCGACAGGAACAGGCCCAGCGTGGCGGTGGTCTGGATCCAGGACGTGTAGGCGCCGCGCTTGCCGTGCGGCGCATGCTCGGCCACATAGGTCGCGGCACCACCGTATTCGCCACCGAGCGCCAGGCCCTGCAGCATGCGCAGCGCGATCAGGATGACCGGCGCTGCCACGCCGATGCTGGCGTAGGTCGGCAGGATGCCCACGATGAACGTGGACAGGCCCATGATCAGGATGGTGACGAGGAAGGTGTACTTGCGCCCGATCATGTCGCCCAGGCGGCCGAACACCAGCGCGCCGAAGGGCCGCACAATGAAGCCCGCAGCGAACGCCAGCAGCGCGAAGATGAAGGCCGAGCCCGCATCCAGGCCGCTGAAGAACTGCTTGGCGATGATGGCCGCGAGCGAGCCGTAGAGGTAGAAGTCATACCACTCGAACACAGTGCCCAGCGACGAGGCAAAGATGACTTTTCTTTCTTCCGGCGACATGGGCCGGGGTGCAACATTGGTAGCCATGGTGCTTGTCTCCATAGGTTGTCGGGGGGACGCGGGAATGCACGGTGCGATGGGGTTTCCGGGCACTCGTCGCAACCTGGACCGCAATATCGGACGCGCATCTGACCGAACACTGACAAGCACGCAGCACCGTCCGGCACGCCGGACTGACTCGCAACTGACAAACCGAGGGCCAACCCTGACCCGCCATTTCTCGATGCGGTAAATCGGGGCCTAAAACAGCCGAAATGCCGCTCGCCAAGCCTTTGCGCCGGCCTGTGCGGCATTGCACCGCCACGGGAAAACCCTGCCGGGGACTAACCCTGAAATGGTGGGAACTTCAAGGAAATCGGCCACCCATGCGCTTTGAGCGGAGCCGGCGCCTTGCGCAGCATGGCGATCCGCCAAGACTCCGTGGGCGGAATTTCAAGCCGCCGCAGGCGGCAAGCCCGAGGGCAACGCCTCGGCACCACCCCAGGCGGGGCCTTCGAACCAGGGATCGCCGGCCAGGCAGGCGCGCAGCATCGGCAGGCTGTCCAGTCCCCAGAACAGACGGCCATCCACTTCGAACGCCGGTACGCCGAACACGCCGCGCTGCGCCGCTGCATCGGTGTTGGCGCGCAGCAGTGCCTTGGCGTTGGTGCCGGCGGGCTGGGCGGCGCCGGGCCGCACCTGTGGCGCCAGGGCTTCGGCCAGGGCCTGCAGCCGCGCCGGATCGTTGGCGTCGTGGCCGCCCAGCCATACGTGGCGCAGTATGGTGCTGGCCACGAAACGGTTGACGGCGCCGTCATCGCTGCAGGCCAGCGCCTGGCGCAGCAGCGGCAGCGGGTTGAACGGGTGCTGCGCCGGCATCGCGAGGCCTGTGCCCAGGGAATGGCCGAGCCACTCCGCATGCCGATAGGTCCACAGCCGCTTGGCCGGAATGCCGGCCGGGCCGGGGTTGCCGTTGCGCTGCAGCAGCGCGCCCAGCAGCACGGGACGGTATTCGACGCTGTAGCTCAATCCTTCCAGGGCCTGCGGCAGTTGCTCGAACGCCAGCCAGGCATACGGAGAGACGAAGTCCAGATAGAAGGTGATGTGCTTCACGGCAAGTCCTCGAACGGAGACGGTGGCGGAAACTCGAAGCCCGCGCGCTGCGCCAAACGGCCCCAGATGGCGCGGCGCTCGGCGGAATCGGCGCCGGCCCACACACGGATTTCGTCCAGGGTGCGAAAGCAGCCGTCGCAGAACGTGCCATCGGCCGAGAGGCGGCACACCGAGATGCAGGGCGAGGGCACGCCCTCACCGCTGTTCTCGTCAAAATAGCCTCCAGCGCCCAGCAGCATTGCGCGAGCAGCTATCGATTCAGTAGCACTCATGCGGCCACCGGTGCCTGCACGACATCGACCACGGGGGCGCCGGTGAGTTTTTCGAGGTCTTGCGGGCGCAGCGCGAAAACGCTGTGCGGGTGGCCGGCGGCCGCCCAGATCTCCTCGAAGCGGAACAGCTCGCGGTCGATCAGCGTGACGGGCGGCGTCGCGTGGCCCACCGGGGACACCCCGCCGATCGAAAAACCCGTGCGCGCCTTGACGAACTCGGCGTCGGCCCGGCCGATCTTGCCCACGTGCGCCTCGACCTTCTTTTCATCCACGCGCCGGTCGCCCGAGGTGACCACCAGCACGGCGGCGTCATCGCTCTTGCGCCGGAAGATGATGCTCTTGGCAACCTGGCCGACGAGGATGCCCAGCGCATCGGCCGCTTGCTGCGCGGTGCGCGCTGCATCGTCCAGCATGCGCGGCATGTGCGGATGGCCCAGCGTCTGCAGCGTGGAAGCCACGCGCTGGACGCCTTCGGGAAGAGGAATGAGTTCGGCTGCGCACATGGAGATCTCTCAGAGCCCGAAGGCCGATGGTCCAAAGCCGTGAATCTTAGCGACGGCCACCGCCGGGCGCAGCCCCGCGCGCGACCTCAGGCGGTGGCGCGCTCCCGGTGCACGCCCGGGCCTTGCTCGGCCAGGTCCCAGAACAGCCCCGCCATGATGTGCAGCGATTCCCGGGTCACGTCGGCCAGGATGTGTTCGTTGGGCGCGTGCTGCGAGCACGCAGGGTAGGAATGCGGCACCCAGAGCGTGGGCAGGCCCAGCGTTTCGGAGAACACATCGTTGGGCAGCGAGCCGCCCAGGTTGGGCAGCAGCGCGGGGCGCCGGCCCGTGGAGCGCTCTATGGAGGCCAAACCCCAGCGCACCCACGCGTCGTCCGGGTCCAGCCGGGTGGCGGCCATGTGAACGTCGGTGCCGCGCACCTCCACGTCGGTGAAGCCGCGGGCATTCAGATGCTCGCGGATGTGGTCCAGGAAGGCCGTCGGATCGCAGCCGACCACGTATCGCATGTGGCAGTGCGCGCGGGCCTCGGACGGAATGGCGTGCACCGGCATGGCCGGGTTGCCGGTGGTGAAGGCCAGCACCTCCAGGCTGTTCCAGCCGATCACGCGCTCTGACGGGGTCAGCCCGGGCTCGCCCCAGTCCACATCGATCTCGGGATCGTCGGGACCGCCGCCCACTTCGATGTCGCGCAGCGCCTCGCGCACGCTCGCCGGCACCTCTGCGGGCCGCAGGCCCGGCACCTGGATGCGGCCCCGCTCGTCGATCAGGCTGGCGATGGCATGGGCCAGCCGGATGCCGGGGTTGCGCAACAGGCCGCCCCAGTTGCCCGAATGGTGGCCGCCGTCGCGCAGCTTCACGTGCAGGTCGAAGTTGAAGACGCCACGCGATCCAAGAAACAAGGTGGCGCGCGAGGCCGACACGCGCGGGCCATCCGACGCCAGGAACAGGTCCGCCGCCAGCGCTTCGCGTTCCTTCGCGCACACGGCGTCCAGGCCGGGCGAGCCGTCTTCCTCGCCCATCTCCAGGATGATCTTCACGTTGTAGCCCAGGCGCCCGCCGCGCACCGCGAGCACCTGCTCCAGCGCGGTGAGGTTGATGGTGTGCTGGCCCTTGTTGTCCGCCGTGCCGCGGCCATACCAGCGGTTGCCTTCGACCACGATGTCCCAGGGCTTGAGGCCCACGCGCCACTGGGCGTCGTAGCCGCGCACCACGTCGCCGTGCCCGTAGGTGAGCAGCGTGAAAGCAGCGCCCTCTTCCGTGCGCTCGGCCAGCAGAAAGGGGCTCTTGCCTGGCACCGGGTTGTCCACGACGCGGCAGGCAAAGCCCAGCGCGTGCAGCTGGGGCACCATCTCTTCGGTCAGGTAGGCATGCAGGATTGGGCCGCTGGCGGCGTTCTGGCTTTCGGTGCGAAAGGCGACCCGGCGTGCCAGCGTCTGCTGAAAGCGCCCGTCGTCGAAGCAGGCCAGCGTCTGGGCAATGGCTTGGTCACGGCTCATGGGAAAAGTCCTCGGGGTGGGGGTGGATGGAAGATCGGCCGGGCCGCTCAGGCCATGGCGGCGCGCTCGATGTCGGGAATGCCCAGGCCCGGCTCGGGCGTGAGCGCGGAGGCCAGCAGCCGGCGGGTGTAGGGGTGCTCGGGCCGGGCGAAGATCTGCTCGCGCGTGCCCAGCTCCACGATGGCGCCGCGGTACATCACCGCCACGCGGTCCACCAGGTGCTCCACCACGCCCAGGTCGTGGCTGATGAACAGATAGGTCAGCCCGAACTCGGCCTTGAGGTCGAGCAGCAGGTTCAGGATCTGCGCCTGCACCGATACGTCGAGCGCGGAAGTCGGCTCGTCACAGATCAGGATGTCCGGCCGCAGCACCAGCGCCCGCGCGATGGCCACGCGCTGGCGCTGTCCACCCGACAACTGGTTGGGGTACTGCGAATGACTGCGCTCGGGCATGCCGACCAGATCGAGCATTTCGCGCACGCGCTGGCGCTGCTCGGCAGCGGTGCCGACATGGTGCAGGCGCAGCGGCACGCCGACGATGTCCGCCACCGTGCGGCGCGGGTTCAGCGACGAATAGGGATCCTGGAAGATGGGCTGGATGCGCCGCGCCAGCGCACGCCGGTGGCGCGGGTCGATCTCCTTGCCATCGACCAGCACGCTGCCCGAACTGGGCGGGAGCAGGCCCAGCAGCATCTTGGCCAGCGTGCTCTTGCCGCAGCCGGATTCGCCCACCAGGCCCAGCGTTTCGCCCTTGCGGATGCGCAGCGAAACGTCGTTCACGGCGTGGATCTCGCCGGGGGCACGGAACAGCCCGCGCTTCAGCCGGAAGCTGCGGTGCAGCGCGCAGAGTTCGAGCGCGATGTCGCTGCCCGGCGGTGCAGGCAAGGCAGACGGGGTGGTCAAGGGAACGGGTGACTTGGTTGTCATACGGCCTCCGCCAGAGACTGGGCCTGCACGCAGCGGGCCGCATGCCGGGCATTCAACGCGACATACGGTGGCGTATGGGCACAAGCCGGCTGCACGTGCGTGCAGCGGTTGGCGAAGGCGCAGCCCTGCACCGTGCCGACCAGGCTCGGCACCACGCCGGGAATGGCCTGCAGGCGGCTGCCCGGCAGCGTCTTGCCGCGCACGGGAATGCACTGGAGCAACCCCTGGGTATAGGGATGCGTGGGCCTCGCGAACAGCTCGGCCACCGGCGCGGTTTCGATCACCTCGCCTGCGTACATCACGGCCACGCGGTCGGCGATGCGCGCCACCACGCCCAGGTCGTGCGTGATGAACACCACCGCCATGCCGAACTCCTGCTGCAGCTCGCGCAGGAGCCGCAGGATCTGCGCCTGAATGGTCACGTCCAGCGCCGTGGTGGGCTCGTCGGCAATGATCAAGTCGGGCTCGCACATGAGCGCCATGGCGATCATCACGCGCTGGCGCAGGCCGCCCGACAGCTGGTGCGGATATTGCCGCATGCGGTCGGATGCCTGCGGGACGCCAGCACGTTCCAGCAGGTACACGGCACGCTCACGGGCCTGCGCCATGCTCACTTTGCGATGCGCGCGCAGCGCCTCGCACAGCTGGTCGCCCAGCGTGTACGAGGGGTTGAGCGACGTCATGGGCTCCTGGAAGATCATCGCCATGCGGGCGCCGCGAAGCGCCGCCATGCCGCGCTCCGGCAGGCCCTGCAGTTCGGTGCCATCGAACCGGAGATGGTCGGCCGTGCGCACGGCCTTGCGCGGCAGCAGGCCCATCAGCGCCAGTGACGTCATCGACTTGCCGCAGCCCGACTCGCCCACCAGGCACAGCAGCTCGCCGCGGTTCACATGAAAGTCGATGCCCCGCACCGCATGCAGCATGCCGCGCTCGGTCGGCAGGTCGACCCGCAGGTTCTTGACTTCGAGCAAGGGAGTGGTCATGGGGTTCGTGCCTTTCAATTGCGGCCGTCCGGCGCGGTGAGGTCGCGCAGGCCGTCGCCCACCAGGTTGATGGCCAGCACCAGCACGGCCAGCACCACACCGGGAATCAGGATCACCCAGGGCTGGAAGAACATGTAGGCCTTGCCTTCCGCCACCATGAGCCCCCACGACGGCGTGGGCGGCTGCACGCCCAGGCCGAGGAACGACAGCGTCGATTCGAGCAGGATGGCGTGCGCCATCTCCAGCGTAGCCACCACGGTGAGCGCGCTCATCAGGTTGGGCAGCAGTTCGCGCACCAGGATGTACGGGGTCGAGGCGCCCAGCGCCTTGGCCGCGGCGATGAACTCGGCATCGCGCAGTTGCTGCGTGGCCGAGCGGGTGACGATGGCGAAACGGTCCCACAGCAGCAGGCCGAGCAGCACGATCACCACTTGCAGCGACCCGCCCACCAGCGACGCCATGGCCAGTGCCACCAGCACCACCGGCATGGCCAGGCGCGTGGTGATGATGTAGCTGATCACCGCGTCCACCTTGCCGCCGAAGTAGCCCGCCAGCACGCCCAGCGTCGTGCCGATGGTGCCCGCGATGAGCGCCGTGAGCAGCCCGATCAGCAGCGACACACGGGCGCCATAGATGAGGCGGCTCAGGTAGTCGCGGCCCAGTTTGTCGGTGCCCAGCACGTGCTCACAGCTGCCCTTGGCGTGCCACACCGGCGGAATGAGCCGCTGCGTGACGTCTTGCGTGTACGGGTCGTGCGGGCTGATCCAGGGCGCCAGCAGCGCGGCGATGGCCGCCAGGGCGAGCACCACGGCGCCCAGCACCAGGCCCCGCTGGCCCAGCACGCGGCGCAGCCAGCGGCGCCACGCGGGCGGCGACGGAACGGCCAGGGCCGCGGTCCCAGCGGGGGCCGGCGAAGAAAGAACAGTGGATGCGTTCATGGAAATCTCCGTTCCAGCCGTTCAGCGGGTACGCATGCGCGGGTCGAGTGCGGCGTTGAGCACGTCGGCCAGGAAGGTGAGCGCGATGTAGAACACCGCGATGATCAGCACCACGGCCTGCACCACGGGATAGTCGTTACGTGCGATCGAATCCCACGCCAGCTGGCCCAGCCCCTGCATCGAATAGACCGACTCGATGACCACCGAGCCGCCCAGCATGAAACCCAGTTCCACCGCCGCCAGCGCCACCACGGGAATGATGGCGTTGCGCAGCGCGTGCTTGAACACCACGCGCGAGCGGCTCAGGCCCTTGGCGCGTGCAGTGCGGATGTAGTCCGCCCCCATCACGTCGAGCATGCCGGCCCGGGTGAGCCGCATCATGGCCGGCATGGCGTAGTAGCCCAGCGCCACCGCGGGCAGTACGAAATGCTGCCAACTGCTGTTGCCCGCCACCGGCAGCCATTTCAGGCCCACGGCGAACAGCAACACCAGCGTGAGCGCGAACCAGAAGGTCGGCATGGCCTGCCCCACCACCGCCACCATCAGCGCGACGCGGTCGATCCAGGTGTCACGGTACAGCGCGGCCAGCACTCCGAGCGGTATGGCCACCACCACGGCCAGCAGCAAAGCCACACCACCGAGCTTGAGCGTGATCGGCAGGCGTTCGCCGACCAGCTCCATCACCGTGTTCTGAAAGTAGAACGACCGCCCGAAATCCAGCCGCGCCGCCGCGCCCAGCCAGTCGAAGAACTGCTCCACGATGGGGCGGTCCAGCCCGTACTGGATGCGGATCTTCTCCACGTCGGCCGCGCTCGATTCCGGCCCGGCGATGGCGGTGGCGAGGTCACCCGAGAGGTGCAGCAGCATGAAGCTGACGACCGCCACGGTCAGCATGACGCTCAGCGCCACGAGCAACCGACGAAAGATGTAGATCAACATGACACTGGCCCGTGAATGGGTGGGGAAGCAGCGGCGACGGGGCCGTTACTTCCAGCTGGCCTGGAAGAAGCGCGGCAGCTCGTCGGGCTGGGCTTCGAACTTCAGGTCCGACGTGAACGCGTAGTTGGTCGAATACGTGAACAGCGGCGCCCACATGGCCTGGGTCGAAATGCGCTGCAGCGCCTGCGCGTACTTGGCCTTGCGCTCGGCCTTGTCCACCGTGGCGTCGGCCGTCTGCATCAGCGCGATGACCTGCGGGTCCTTGGCGGTGTCGTCCGGGCCACCCTTGAAGAAGTTGCCCACGAAGGCCGATGCGTCGTTGATCGAGAACGATCCCCACGCCTGGAACGTGAGCGGTGCACGGCCGGCGCGCAGTTCGGTGCGCAGCGCCGGGTACTGCACGAAATGCAGCCGGGCGCGAATGCCCACCTTGCGCAGGTCGCCGATCATCGCCTCGGCATATTCACGCTCGCGGTAGGCCCACAGGGCGGTGTCGAACCCGTTCGGGTAGCCCGCCTCGGCCAGCAATGCCTTGGCCTTGGCCGGGTTGTATTCGTACTGCTGCACCTTGCTGGTGTCGCAGCCGAACTGGGTGCGAAAGCACGGCGCATACACCGGCTGGCTGCCGCCGCGCACCAGGCTGTCGGCCAGGCCCTTGCGGTTGATGGCGTAGTTGAGCGCCTGGCGCACGCGGGGGTCCTTGAATGGCGCGGCTTCGGGCGTGGTGCCGTTGTTGTTGATGGAGATGAAGCCCACGCGCATGGTCTCGCCGCTGAGCACCGAGAGATTCGGCGCCGCCTTGAGCGAGTCGGCCTGGTCGGCTGGCACGCGCCAGATCCAGTCCACCGCGCCGGTCATCAGTTGGGCCATGCGGGCCTCCGGATCGCGGATGACGGTGAACTTCACGGTGCCGATCTTCGGCTGGCCCACCGGGCTGTCCTTGAAATAGGCGGTGTTCTTCACCATCGTCACGCCCTGCCCGGGCACCACGGCGGTGATCTTGTAGGGGCCGCTGCCCACAGGCGCCTTGCTGAAGCCTTCCAGCCCCACCTTGGCGAAATAGGCCGCCGGATAGATGGGCGTGGGGCCGGCCAGGTATTCGAGCGCCGCCGGGAAGGGCGTCTTGAGGTGGATGCGCACTTCGTAGTCGCCCACCTTGTCCACACTCTTGATCCAGTCGGTGTTCTGGCGCGTGGCGATCTTGGCGTCGGGCCCGGTCACCACGTTGAAGGTGTACCCCACATCGTCGGCCGTGAGCTTGTCGCCGTTGTGGAAGGTCACGCCCTGGCGCAGGGTGAGGAGCAGCGCGGTGGGCGTTTCCCACTTCCACGCGGTCGCCAACTGGGGCTTGATCTCGCCGGTCTTGGTGTCGCGGTAGAGCAGCGTGTCCCAGGCCATGGCCGCCAGCACGACGCCTTCGCGCATGTTGTTGTGGTACGGGCTGACGTTCTCGACCTCGTTGTCCGAGGCGTAGGTCAAGGTGTCGTTGGCCTTGTTGGCATGCGCGCTCGCCGCACAGACCGCCACGCCCAGCGCCAGGCAACCCCGACGCACCCATTGGGTGAATAAATGCCCCATTGCGAACTCCTTCATCGTGATGAACCAGGAAAACACCATGACCGGGAGCAAGAATGGGACCTCGGGCGCGTTTTCGCCATTACCGAATATCGCGGCGAGCGCTATCGAAAAGGCAACGCTCGCGCAGCAGTGCCTCTATGCTCCAGCCACTGTTGCAATGCACAACGCCTTTTGTGCCACCCCGCCATGAAACGCTCGCAAATCGTCGCCCGCCAATTGCAGGACACCGCCCTGCGCTACTTTCTCGAAGTGGTGCGCTGCGGCTCGATCAGCGAAGCCTCGCAGCGGCTGAACGTGGCGGGCTCTGCCATCAGCCGGCACATCGCGCACCTGGAAGACCTGCTGGGGGCATCGCTCTTCGACCGCCACGCGCGCGGCATGGTGCCGAGCGCAGCGGGCGAGTTGCTGGCGGTGCACGCGCAGAAATCCGCCCATGACGCCGAGCGCGTGGTGCATGAAATGCAGGCGCTGCAAGGCATGGAACGCGGGCGGGTGCGCCTTGCGTCGTCCGAGGGTTTCGCGCTCGAATTTCTGCCCCGGCTCATCAGCGACTTCCGCCGCCGGCACCCGGGCATCCAGTTCCATCTGGGCGTGTTCCCGCCCGCCGAAAGCACGCGCCGCGTGCTGCTGGGCGATGCGGACATCGGCATCACCATGAGCCGCAACGCGGAAAAGGACATCCGCATCGAGCTGCTGCAGCCTTCGCCGGTGATGGCCGTGGTGCAGCGCGGCCACCCGCTCACGCGTTTCCAGCAGGTCAGCCTGTCGCAATTGCAGAACTACCCGGTCGCGTTGCCCGAGCTCGACACCACGGTGCGGCAGCTGTTCGACATCGCCTGCAGCCGCCAGAAGGTGCAGATCGATCCGGTACTGACCAGCAACTACATCGCCAGCCTGTTCGGCTTCGTGAAGCACGAGCCCGAGGGGGTCTCCATCTCGGGCGAGATCACCATGCGCTACCAGATCGAGCGCGAAGAGATGGCCTGCGTGCGCCTGCGCGACCGGGGCCTCGACCTGCGCAACATCGAAGTGCAGACGCTGATGGGACGCACGCTGTCACGCGCTGCGCAATCGTTCCTGGTGCACCTCAAGGAACAGTTGCAGAACGTGGCAGCACCGCTGCCGGGCGGCTGAGCGTTCTGCGGCGGGTCAGTGCGGCGGGTCAGCCCAGCCGCTTGGTCAGCAGAGCCTTGGCCGCGCGCGAGTTCGAAGGCCGGCCGAGGAAGTCGCTGATGTACGCGCCCGCATCGATGAGCTTGTCCAGGTCGATGCCGGTGTCGATGCCCATGCCATGCAACATGTAGACCACGTCTTCGGTCGCCACGTTGCCCGTAGCGCCTTTGGCGTAGGGGCAACCGCCCAGGCCGGCGACCGAGGTGTCGTACTGCCAAACGCCCATCTCCAGCGAGGCCAGCGTGTTGGCCAGCGCCTGCCCGTAGGTGTCGTGGAAATGGCCCGACACCGCATCGATGCCATAGTGCTGCAGCGTCGCCTCCATGGCGCGCTGCACCTTGCGCGGCGTGCCCACGCCGATGGTGTCGGCCACGCCCACGTGCTGCACGCCGATCTGCTTCATGAGCCCGGCCAGGTACGCCACGCGCTCGGGCGCCACCTCGCCTTCGTACGGACAGCCCACGGTGCAGCTCATCGCGCCCCGCACCGCAATGCCGGCGGCCAGCGCCGCCTCGACCACGGGCGCGAATCGCTCGATGCTCTCGGCGATGCTGCAATTGATGTTCTTCTGGCTGAACGCCTCGCTGGCCGAGCCGAACACCACGATCTCGTCGGGCCGCGTCGGCACGGCCGCCTCGTAGCCCTTGAGGTTCGGCGTGAGCACCGAATAGCGCACGCCGGGCTGGCGCTCGATGCCGGCCATCACCTCCACGTTGTCGGCCATCTGCGGCACCCATTTGGGCGACACGAAGCTGGTGACCTCGATCTCGGTGAGGCCCGCGGCCTGCAGGCGGTGCACGAGGCCGATCTTTACGGCGGCGGGCACGGGCGACTTTTCGTTCTGCAGGCCGTCGCGCGGGCCCACATCGACGAGTTTGACGCGGGAAGGAATGCTGCTGCTCATGGGGGAAATCCTGCTGTGATGGGGTTCCAGGGGATGCGGACACCAGCCGCCGCTAGTAGCCGCGCCGGGGGTCCACAATGCCCGCGACCGGCTCGCCGCGCTGCAGGGCGGCGATCTTGCGCCCGATCTGGGCGATGCTTTCTTCGCGCAGCGTGCGGGCCGAGGTATGGGGCGTGGTCGTGATCTTGGGGTGCGTGCGCAGCGGATGGCTGGCAGGCAGCGGCTCGGTGCGGAACACGTCGAGCGTGGCCCCGGCCAGATGGTCCTCATCGATGAGCGCGATCAGGTCTTCTTCGACCAGGTGCGCGCCGCGCGCCACGTTGATCACATAGCCGCCCGGCTGCAGGCGCGACAGCGTGCTGCGGTTCATGACGTCCTGCGTCTCGGGCGTCAAGGGAAGCAGGTTCACCAGCACGCGGCTCGCCGCGAGGAAAGCATCGAAACCCTGCTCCCCGTCTGCGCCATGAAAGGCGCGCACGCCTTCAATGGCCTTGGGCGAGCGGCTCCAGCCGTTCACCGGAAACTCGAACTGCGCGAGCGCTTTGGCCACGCGCTCGCCCAGCACGCCCAGGCCCATCACGCCGACGGGAAAATCGCCGCGCAAGCGCGGCCGGCGAAAGGCCCAGCCACCGGTCCGCATGTCGGCCTCGTAGGCCTCGAACTCGCGGAAGTGGCGAATCACCGCGTGGCATACGTATTCGGCCATTTGCACGGCCATGCCGGCGTCGTCCAGCCGCACCACCTGCGCGCCGGCCGGCAGGCGCAGGGCCAGCAGCGCGTCCACGCCGGCACCGATGTTGAACAGTGCCTTGAGGCCGGACTGCTCGTCCATGAATTGCTGGGGCGGCGCCCAGACGACCGCGAAGTCGGCGGGCGGCGCCCCGGGTTGCCAGACGGTAATGTGCGCTTCAGGCAGCGCGGCCTGAAGGCCTTGCAGCCAGGGTTCGGCCTTGGTATGGGTACAGCAGAAAGTGATGTTCATGGCGGGAAAGCGTAGCGCGACTGCGTGCTGCGCGCTGTCACGCGGGCGAGAGCTTGAGCAGTTCGGCACCCTCGGTCACCTGATCGCCGGGGGCGTAGAGCAGTTCCTGCACCGTGCCGTCCACCGGCGCGGCGATGGTGTGTTCCATCTTCATGGCCTCCATCACGGCCAGCGCCTGGCCCTTGGCGACGGTATCGCCCGCCTTGACGGCGAACGACACCACCTTGCCCGGCATGGGCGCGGTAAGGCGCCCGCCTTCCGCCTGCGTCTCGCCCGCATGGGCCAGCAGGTCGATGGCAATGATCTGCGTGGCGCCGTGCGGCGTGAAGACGTGGGCGGTCTCGCCCTGCGCATGCACCACGGCGCGCGTGCGCTGGCCGGCGAATCGCAGGTCCATGCCCTCACCTTCGGCCGTGAAGGCCAGCGGCCCCGCCACTTCGGCATCGCCCTCGCCCACCGACAGCACCATGGCGCCGCCAGCGCCATAGGTGAGCCAGGCATTCACGGGCTCGCCACCGAACTCGAACGCGAAGGGCCGGCGCGTCACACCGTGCGATTGCCAGCCATCGCGGCGGCTGAATGGGTCGGTCCCTTCGGTCGCGCGTTCGCGCAGCAGCGTCTGGGCCACGGCGGCAGCAGCGGCCAGTGGCAGGCCCACGGGCTCCTGGTGGAACAGCACGGCCTGCTCGCGCGGGATCAGTGCGGTGTCGAGGTCGGCCTGCACGAACGAATCGGTGCGGGCCACGCGGCGCAGGAACTGCACGTTGGTGGACAGGCCCACGATGCGGGTCTGCGCCAACGCTTCGTCGAGCCGGGCCAGCGCCTGCTCGCGCGTGCCGCCATGCACGATCAGCTTGGCGATCATCGAGTCGTAGAACGGGCTGATCGCGTCGCCCTCGCGCACGCCGTCGTCGACGCGCACGCCGGCGCCTGCGCCATCCATCGGCGCGCGCTCGAAACTGGTGCCCGCCGGCTTGCGGTACACGTGCAGCGTGCCGGTGGCAGGCAGGAAGTTGTTGTCGGGGTTTTCGGCGCAGATGCGGGCTTCGATCGCATGGCCGGTGATGCGCAACTGGTCTTGCGCGAGCGGCAGCGGCTCGCCCGAGGCCACGCGCAATTGCCACTCCACCAGATCCTGGCCCGTGATGGCTTCGGTCACCGGATGCTCCACCTGCAGGCGGGTGTTCATTTCCATGAAGAAGAACTGCATGGCGCCGCTGGTCCGTTGCTCCACGATGAATTCCACCGTGCCTGCGCCCACGTATTGGACGGCGCGCGCGGCGGCCACGGCGGCGTTGCCCATCTGCGCCCGCAGTTCGGGCGTCATGCCGGGCGCAGGCGCTTCTTCCAGCACTTTCTGGTGGCGGCGCTGCACCGAGCAGTCGCGCTCGAACAGGTACACATAGTTGCCCAGCGTGTCGCCGAACACCTGGATTTCGATGTGGCGCGGGCGCTGCACGTATTTTTCGATGAGCACCGCATCGTCGCCGAAGCTGTTGATGGCTTCGCGCTGGCACGACGCCAGCGCGGCCGCGAAATCTTCCGCACGGTCCACCGCACGCATGCCCTTGCCGCCGCCGCCGGCGCTGGCCTTGATGAGCACGGGGTAGCCGATGCGGTCGGCCTCGCGCTGCAGCAGCGCGGGGTCCTGGTCGGCGCCGTGGTAGCCGGGCACCAGCGGCACGCCGGCCTTTTCCATCAACTGCTTGGACTCGGCCTTCAGGCCCATGGCCTGAATGGCGGACGGTAGCGGCCCGATGAACACGAGGCCCGCGTTGGCGCAGGCCTGGGCGAACTCCTCGTTCTCCGACAGAAAGCCGTAGCCAGGGTGCACTGCCTGGGCGCCCGTGGCCTTCGCGGCATCGATGATGCGCTGCCACTGCAGGTAGCTTTCCTTGGGCGCGCTGCCGCCGATGTGCACGGCCTCGTCGCACGCGGCCACGTGCTTGGCACCCGCATCGGCATCGGAATACACGGCCACGGTCTTGACACCCAGGCGGCGCGCAGTCGCGGCCACACGGCAGGCGATTTCACCGCGGTTGGCAATCAGGATCTTCTTAAACATGGGCTACCTCCGCGATGAAATCGCCTGCGCACGCTGCGCGTGCCACGCCATTTGCCGAAACAGCTGCGATGCGACCGTTTTCACCGCGGTTGGCAATCAGGATCTTCTTAAACATGGGCTACCTCCGCGATGAAATCGCCTGCGCACGCTGCGCGTGCCACGCCATTTGCCGAAACAGCTGCGATGCAACCGTTTTCACCCCGGTTCGCAATCAGGATTTTGGAGAACATTCAAACCACCTTCGCAGGACCAGAAAAAAGGGACGACACGCGCCGCAGCACGGCGCGCAGGAATTTGAAGAGCACGATCAGCAGCAGGACCGACAGCACCAGCATGACCACCAGCGCAAAGCCGAAGAGCACGGGGTGCTGCGTGGCCAGCCACACCACGGCCACCACCAGGCCGTCTTCGAAGAACGACAGCAGCCAGTTGGAGAACGGCTCGGGCGAGGTGTTGGCCGCCGCACGCGTGGTCATCTTGGTCGCCAGTGCCGTGGCCGAGAGCGAGCCGCCCAGCAGCCCGGCCACGAGGCCCATGGTGGCGTTGTCGGCACCGAACACGCCCGCAGCCAGCAGCGCGCCGCCAGGAATGCGGATCACGGTGTGCACGGCGTCCCAGGCGCTATCGAGCCAGGGCACCTTGTCGGCGAAGAACTCCACGCACAGCAGCAGCCCGCTCACGGCCAGCACGGCCGGGTGCTGCAGCCCGTGCAGGCCGGCCGGCAACGGCAGCCAGCCGCCCGCGCCCATGAGCCCCACGAGGAACACCACCGCATACAGGCGAAACCCGCTGGCCCAGCCCAGCGCGGCCGCCAGAGCCAGCAGGCCCGGCAAGTCCAGCGCCGACGTGGCATGGGCTGCGCCGGCTGCCACATCGCGGGCGGTGTCGGCGCCCACATGCAGCCCCACGGTGTGGAGCCACTGGACGATTTGCAGCCAGAGCGCGTCCATGACCGATCCGGTCAGCCCGGCCCCGCCAGCCAGGACGGCTTGCGTTTTTGCAGGAAGGCCTGCACGCCCTCGCGGCCTTCGTCGCTCGCGCGGATGTCGGCAATGCCTTCTACCGTGGCGGCGATCAGCGCGGCATCGATGTCGCGGCCGGCCACGTCCTGCACGAGGCGCTTGCAGGCGCGCACGGCCGCAGGGCTGGCGCTCGTGAGCGCCTTGAGCCAGGCCTCCACGGTGTCGTCGAACTGCTCGAATTCGACCACCGCGTGCACAAACCCGAGGTGCAGGGCCTCGGCCGCGCCGAAACGCTCGGCCGTCAAGAAGTAGCGGTGCGCCGCCCGCGCACCCATGGCGCGGATCACATACGGGCTGATGGTCGCGGGGATGAGCCCAAGCTTCACTTCCGACAGGCAAAAGCCGGCGGTATCCACCGCCACCGCCATGTCGCACGCCGCCACCAGGCCCATGCCGCCGGCATACACGTCGCCCTGCACCCGGGCGATGGTCGGTTTGGGGCATTCGTAGATGGTTCGCAGCATCTCGGCCAGCGCACCGGCATCGGCCACGTTCTCTTCGCGCGTGTAGTCGGCCATGCGGCGCATCCAGTTCAGGTCGGCGCCGGCGCAAAAGGCCGTGCCTTGCGCGGCCAGCACCACGGCCCGCACGTCGCTCCGTGCACCGGCTTCGGTGAAGGCGGCGGTGAGCGCGGCGATGGTCTCGTCGTTGAAGGCATTGCGCAGTTCGGGCTGGGCCAGCGTGATGCGCGCCACGGCGCCGTCATAGGCCGTCTGGACGGAGTTCATGGAAAGAGTCCTCGGTTCATGGGTAAAAGAGCCAGGCGAGTCGCCAGCGCACCGGGACGCCCGCGGGGCGGCAAGCCGGCTCGCGTCATGGCGCGCTCCACACGACGTGGTCGTCCACGGCGTACAGGTGGCAGGCGCCGGTGGCCTTGGCGTTTTCGTTGCAGCGGGCCACTGCGGCGGCCATGGCGTCCGCCCGGCCGTAGTAGTACGCCCACGCGCCGCTGGGCGCAATCGCGTAGGCCCGCGGCCAGGGCGAGGCCAGGAACTTGCGGTAGCCCTCGCGCGCCGGATCGCGCACGTAGGGAACGGCGGCGGCATCGCCGACCGGATAGGCATCGGTGGCCTGCGGCACCGGGGCGTCGTGCGGCATCAACGGAATGTGCACCACCGGCCGGGACGGCAGGCCCAGTCCGGCCAGGAAACGCTCCACCTCGGGCAGCCAGATCGGCACCCCGCTTTGCGAGGCGAACAGGCGGTGCGAGTCGGTGCCGAACTTGCCATAGGACACCAGCCGGGCCTGCCCGCCGGCGGCCACGTAGCGAGCGTGCATGTCGCGCGACAGAGCGGTGGACCAATACGAGTCGTTGTCTCCGTAGAACCACAGCGAAGGCAGGCGCGCCTCTTGCCCGTAGGCACCGAACGCGCTGGCGAGGCTGCTTTCCCAGCCGGGGCAATGCTCCAGCCGCAGCCCGCCCGCGAAGTTGATGAGGCCGCGCACGCCCGGCGGCGGCTTCGACGCGCCCAGGGCCATCGTGGTCAGCCCGCCGTGCGACTGGCCGACGACGACGATGCGCTGGCTGTCCGCGTCCGGCAGGCGGCGCACGTAGGCGAGCACGGCCTGCACATCGGCGGCCTGCGCGCGGCCGTTGTTTTCGATGTTGCAGCCGCTGCCCTGGTAGGCGCCCGTGGAGTGCGCGAACCCCTGGCGCATCGGCACGACCACGAGGTAGCCACGCTCGACGAACGCCCGGGCCGCCGGCAGATAGCGCGCCCGCTCCTGCAGCCGCGGATTGCCTCCGGCCTTGCCGTGATTGATCACGACCACGGGAAACGGCCCCGCGCCCGCCGGGCGGAACACGGTGGTTTCCAGCTCGGTGGCTTGCGGCCCGTCGCCCTTGCGCACCATGACGATCTGCTCGCGCAGCGCGGCATCCAGCGTGGGCGGCGAGGACGGCGCCAGCTGCGCCAGGGCAGGCAAGGCGCCCCACAGCAACGCGGAGCGCAGCAGCCAGGCCAGGGCATGTCGACGGAAGGTCATGGCAGGGTCAGGGTCGGGGGCAACGCGCCGGTCACATGCGGAACAGGCCGAACTTCGTGTCTTCGATCGGTGCGTTGCGCGTGGCCGACAAGCCCAGCGCCAGCACGCGGCGCGTGTCGGCGGGGTCGATCACGCCGTCGTCCCACAGCCGCGCGGTGGCGTAGTAGGGATGGCCTTGGTTCTCGTACTGCTGGCGGATCGGGGCCTTGAACGCCTCTTCCTCCTCAGCGCTCCATTGGCCGCCCTTGCCTTCGATGCCGTCGCGCTTGACGGTGGCGAGCACGCTGGCCGCCTGGTCGCCGCCCATGACGGAGATGCGCGCGTTGGGCCACATCCACAAAAACCGCGGCGAATACGCCCGCCCGCACATGCCGTAGTTGCCGGCGCCGAAACTGCCGCCGATGACGATGGTGAACTTGGGCACCGCAGCGGTGGCCACGGCCGTGACCATCTTGGCGCCGTTGCGCGCGATGCCCTCGTTCTCGTACTTGCGGCCGACCATGAAGCCGGTGATGTTCTGCAGGAACACGAGCGGAATCTTGCGCTGGCAGCACAGCTCGATGAAGTGCGCGCCCTTCAGCGCCGACTCGCTGAACAAGATGCCGTTGTTGGCGATGATGCCCACGGGCATGCCCTCGATGCGCGCAAAACCCGTGACCAGCGTGCTGCCGTAGCGCGCCTTGAACTCGTCGAACTCGCTGCCGTCCACGATGCGGGCGATGATCTCGCGCACGTCGAAGGGCTTGCGCGTGTCCACCGGAATCACGCCGTACAACTCTTCCGCTCCTAATTTAGGAGCTGCCGGCGCAATGGATACGGCGGCATCGGGCTTATTTCTATTCAAATTTCGCACCGCGTTACGGGCCAGCTGCAACGCGTGCAGATCGTTTTGCGCCAGGTGGTCGGCCACGCCGGACAGGCGCGTGTGCACGTCGCCGCCCCCCAGGTCTTCGGCCGTGACGACCTCGCCCGTGGCCGCCTTCACCAGCGGCGGGCCGCCCAGGAAGATGGTGCCCTGATTCTTGACGATGATGGATTCGTCGCTCATGGCGGGCACGTAGGCGCCGCCCGCCGTGCACGAGCCCATCACCACGGCGATCTGAGCGATGCCCTGGGCGCTCATGTGCGCCTGGTTGTAGAAAATGCGCCCGAAGTGGTCGCGGTCGGGGAACACCTCGTCCTGGTTGGGCAGGTTGGCGCCGCCCGAATCCACCAGGTAGATGCACGGCAGGTGGTTCTGCGCGGCCACCTCCTGCGCGCGCAGGTGCTTCTTCACCGTCATGGGGTAGTAGGTGCCGCCCTTCACCGTGGCGTCGTTGCACACCACCATGCAGTCCACGCCACTCACGCGACCGATGCCGGCGATCAGGCCGGCGCCCGGCGCGTCGTTGTTGTACATGTTGAGCGCGGCCAGGGGCGCCAGTTCGAGGAACGGCGTGCCGGGGTCCAGCAGCATCTGCACGCGATCGCGCGGCAGCAGCTTGCCGCGTGCGGTGTGCTTGGCGCGGGCGGCCTCGCCGCCGCCCTGCGCCACCTGCGCCGTGCGGGCATGCAGATCTTCGACCAGCGCGCGCATGGCGGCGGCGTTGGCCAGAAAGTCGGCCGAGCGGGGATTAAGTTGGGATTCGAGAATCATGCGGTGGTGCTTTCCTGTAAGCCGAGCTGTTCTTTCATGGCGTCGCGGATCTTGAATTTCTGGATCTTTCCGGTCACCGTCATCGGGAACTCGGCGACGAATCGGATGTAGCGCGGCACCTTGTAATGCGCGATCTGGCCTTTGCAGAACGCGCGGATGTCGTCTTCGGTGGGCGCTGCCGCGCCGGGCTTGGCGATGATCCAGGCGCACAGCTCTTCGCCGTAGCGGGCATCGGGCACGCCCACCACCTGCACGTCCTGCACCTGGGGGTGCCGGTACAGGAACTCCTCGATCTCGCGCGGGTACACGTTCTCGCCCCCGCGGATCACCATGTCCTTGATGCGGCCGACGATGTTCACGTAGCCCTCGGCGTCCATGGTGGCCAGATCGCCGGTGTGCATCCAGCCTTCTTCGTCGATGGCCTCGCGCGTCTTGGCCGGGTCGTCCCAGTAGCCGTGCATGACCGAGTAGCCGCGCGTGCACAACTCGCCGCGCTCGCCCACCGACACCACAGCGCCGGTTTCGGGATCGACGATCTTGATCTCCAGGTGCGGCTGCACCTGGCCCACGGTGGAAACGCGCTTGTCCAGCGGCGTCTCGGTGCTGCTCTGGCAGCTCACGGGGCTGGTCTCGGTCATGCCGTAGGCGATGGTGATTTCTGACAGGTGCATGTCGCTCACCACGCGCTTCATCACCTCGATGGGGCACGGCGAGCCGGCCATGATGCCGGTGCGCAGCGTGGACAGGTCGAACTCCTTGAAGCGCGGGTGGTCGAGCTCGGCGATGAACATGGTGGGCACGCCGTGCAGGCCCGTGCAGCGTTCGGCCTGCACCGTCTCCAGCACCTTGAGCGGGTCGAACCCGTCGTTCGGATAGACGATGGTGGCGCCGTGCGTCATGCAGGCGAGGTTGCCCAGCACCATGCCGAAGCAGTGGTACAGCGGCACGGGAATGCACAGCCGGTCCTCGGGTGTGAGCCGCATGCACTCACCGATGAAGAAGCCGTTGTTGAGGATGTTGCGGTGCGTGAGCGTGGCGCCCTTCGGGAACCCGGTGGTGCCGCTGGTGAACTGGATGTTGATGGGGTCGTTGGCATCCAGCGTGGCGGCGACGGCATCGATGCGCGCGTCCTGGGCATCGCCCCGCGCCATCAGTTCGGAAAACCGCAGCAGGCCGGGCTCGTCGGCGCTGCCCTCGCTGCCGCCGTCGATCCACACCACGCTGCGCAGTTGCGGCAACCGTTCGGCCTGCAATTCGCCCGGCGTGCCGGCAGCCCATTGCGGGGCCAGTTCACGCAGCATGCCCAGGTAGTCGCTGGTCTTGAAGCGCGCCATGGTCACCAGCGCCTTGCAGCCGACCTTGTTGAGTGCGTATTCGACCTCCGCCGTGCGGTAGGCGGGGTTGATGTTCACCAGCACCAGGCCCACCTGCGCGGTGGCCAGTTGCATGAGCACCCATTCGGCGTTGTTGTGCGACCAGATGCCGACCCGGTCGCCCTTTTGCAGCCCCAGGCCCAGCAGCGCGCTGGCCAGGCGGCGCGCCTCGGTGTGCAACTGGCCGTAGGTGTAGCGCAGTCCCTGGTGGGCGCTCACCAGCGCCTCGCGGTCGGGCTGGCGCTGCGCCATGTCGGCGAAAAAGGCGCCGATGGTCTGCTCGATCAGGGGCACCGCCGTGGAGCCACTGGCTTGGGCGGTGGTCAACGGGGCGTTCGGGCTCATTCGATCCATGGAATGTCTCCTCGTTTTGCGCGCCCCCGGCCCAGCCGGGGGGAACGGCGATGGGCCGCAGCATACGCCCGCGCGGGGCCTTGCAGCATGACAGATGGGGTCACAAAGGTTGCAATATGCGCCAGCGCAGGCACACTCCGGACCCATGGCAGTCACCCGCATCGACACCGCCCCGCCCAACGCTCAGGCGCCCGCAGCGGCCACACCCATGGCTTTCGTGCGTGCGATCGTGCAGGCCTACACCCTGCGAGGCATGGACGCATCGGCCGTGCTGCGGCAGGCACAAATCACGCCATCGGAGATCGACGACCCGCACGGGCGCATCACCGCGCTGCAGATGGAGCAGCTGTCCGACGGCGCCATGCGCGAACTGGACGACGAAGCCCTGGGCTGGTTCGGCCGGCGCCTGCCCTGGGGCAGCTACGGCATGCTGGCGCGCGCCTCGATCAGCGCGCCGCACCTGGGCCTGGCCCTGCAGCGCTGGTGCCGCCACCACGGCCTGCTGACCGACGACATCGCCCTCACCCTGACCAGCGACGGCGCTACCGCCACGCTGGCCATGGCCGAGCACCGCGACCTCGGCACGCTGCGCGAGTTTTGCCTGGTCTCGATGCTGCGCAATGCGCTGGGGCTGGCGTGCTGGCTGATCGATTCGCGGCTGCCGCTCCAGGGGGCTGACTTTCCTTTTGCGCCGCCTCCGCACCACGCGGTGTATCCGCTGCTGTTCGCCGGCCCCATCGCCTTCCATGCGCCCCAGGCTGCGCTGCGGTTCGATGCGCGCTACCTCGCCCTGCCGCTGCGGCGCGACGAAGATGCCTTGCGCACCATGCTGCAGCGCGCCCTGCCGCTCACCGTGCGCCAGTACCGGCGCGACCGCCTGCTGGTGCAGCGCGTGCGGCAGGTGCTGGCCGCAGACTCCGGCGCGCTGTACGGCGCGCAGGCCCTGGCCGAACGGCTGCACCTGTCGCCACGCACGCTGCACCGCCAGCTCAAGGAAGAAGGCGCATCGCTGCAGGCGTTGAAGGACGAGGTGCGGCAGCACCGCGCCATCGATCTGCTGCACCGCACCGACCGCCCGATCAAGCAGGTGGCGCAGGCAGCGGGGTTCATGAACGAGAAGAGTTTCATCCGCGCGTTTCGCGACTGGACAGGCCAGTCTCCCGCCGCGTTCCGCCGGGCGGCCCGGCTGGCCAGCGGAGGGTAGAGGGAAGGCTCGCGCCGGTCCGGCGCCGCCGTTCGCTCAGCCCAGCAGTTCGGGCAGCTCCGCCATGTGGGCGATGACATGGTCGGCCCCCGCCGCGCGCAGGTCCTGGACCGACCCGTGTCCGACAGGCGCGGGGCTGTAGCCGACCACCGTGGCGCCCGCTGCTACGCCGGCCTGCACGCCCGTGACCGAATCTTCGACCACCAGGCAGCGCGCCGGGTCGGCGCCCAGGGCCGCAGCCGCGGCCAGGTACACGTCGGGCGCAGGCTTGGTGCGGGGCATTTCGTGGCCGCTGAAGATGCGGCCCTGGAAGAACGGCGTCAGGCCCACCTTGGCCAGTTGCAGTTCGACCTTGAAGCGGTCCGCGCCCGAGGCGCAGGCGATGCGGCCACCAAGCCGCGCATGCACGGCGCGCACGGCATCGAGGGCGCCGGGAATGGGGCCCAGCTCGGCCTGCAGCGCGTTGTTGCGGCGGGCGTAGAAATCGGCCATCCACGCGTCCGTCAGCGGCTGGCCAGTTTCGGCCTCGATGCGCGCCGCCTCGCTGCGCACCGCCTTGCCCAGAAAAATGGCCATGCATTCCTCGGGGGTGAGCTTCCAGCCCGAGGCTTCGAGCCGGTCGCGCAGCACGCGGTGGGTGATGGCTTCGCTGTCCACGAGAACGCCGTCGCAATCGAACAGCACGGCGTCGTAGGCAGATGGCAGGGCGGGATGGGGCATGGCAGAGGGATTGGGGCAGGAACACACAGGGCAGGCGCGGTTGGCGCCAGTGGTGCGGCTGCCGGTAAGGGCCGGCGCCGCATCCATCAGAGAGCCTGCAATCTACCGCAAGCGCTGGAAGGGCCCAGCCCAGCGCCGTCCGCCCTCAAGGGTAGGTGATGCCCGCCAAGGGGTTGCGCAACGACTCGGCACCGCCCACCGACACCGTGAACGAGCTGATGGCGTTGGTGGATGTATCGACGGAGGCCACATCGCTGAAATAGAACAAGCCCTGCGCAGCCCGTGCATTGAGTTCGGCCTGCAACTGATCCAGGGTGTTTCTGGCGCCCGCGGGTTCGACGGTGTAGCGAATAGCGCCGCTCTGGCTCGCGCTTTTCTCGAAGATGCTGGCGGTGGCATTGCCCTGCACCACGAAATCGCCGACCCACAGGCGGCCCTGCCCACCCTGCTCGTTCAGCCGCTGGCGCAGCGCGTCGCCATAGGCTGCAACGCTGGATTGCAGGCCGTCCAATCCAATGTAGGCGTAGGTGTTGGCCGAAGAATCCTTCATGTACACGTTGAAGAACTCATTGCCCGCCGTCATGGGCCCCACCAGACGGAAGCCGCGCGCGCCCTGTGCGTTGAGCTGGGCCACGAACCCATCCCTGGACAGCGTGGACGAGATCGGCAGTTTTTCATACGTGTAGGTCGTCGACTTGGTCGTGTCTTTCACGAAAATGCCCCGGGATTCCGACACCGTGCCGAACGACATGGGCGACTTGTAGGCGAAGCCGCTGGCGCCCTGCTGATTGAGCAGCGCCAACAGCGCGTCCGCCGTGGCCGGCTGCGCGATGGCCACGTACTGCAGGCGCGAGCCGGTATGGGCCGTGTTCTGGAGATAGAAGCTGCCCAGCGCTTGCGAATTGGTGCCCGGGTTGACGGCGAACGTGGCGAGGTACGCGTAGCCCTGAGCGCCCTGGGCGTTCATGGCCGCCAGTGCGGCATCCATCGATGCGGGGGCGCTTTCCTGGCGGTACTGGCCGGTCACGTTGGCGGGGGCTGGAGCCGGAGCGGGCGCGGGAGTCGTCGGATCGGGACCTGGCGCGGGCGCCGGTGCCGGTGATGGCGCAGGAGCAGGCGCGCCTGGTACCGTCGGTGCCGTGGAGTCGCCGTTGCCATCGCTGCCTCCACAGGCCGCGAGCAGGGAGGCGATCAAGGCAGTGGCGGTCAGGCGGGTCAGGTCCGCAGTGTTCATGGTGTTTCCTGGTGAATGGTGAAAAGACGAGGTGCCCACCCAAAGGGAGAACACCCACGATCGCAGCGGACGCGCGTGGTCCGGCACGGCGGCGCCGGCACGTCCCTGCGTCGGGGTGACTGGCATCAAAGCAACGGCCGAGGGCGATATCGCCTGGCCCGACGTCAAAAAGGCGCTGATTATTAGTACAGTGCACCCCATGCCCTACCCCCTCTGAAGGGGGGTATTTGTTACACGGTGCAGTGCAACCCGAGGGCGGAAAACCTGCATCGGCACGGAAATTTCCTTGAGCTTTTCTGAATCCCTGCGCCCTGGTGGCGACAACTATGGGCTGGTGGTCGATGACCATCCCCTCGTCGCGCACGGCATGACCGCGTTCCTGCGGTTACACAAGAAACTGGACGATGCGGTGAGCGCGGGCAGTGCGCCCGAAGCGCTGCGCACCATTGCACAGCGCGGCGCACCTGCTATCGCGCTGGTGGACTTCTGGCTGGCGGACGGCGCCACGTCGCTGTTCATCCGCGACGTGCTGGCGCTGGCGCCCTCCACCCGCGTGCTCATGGTCAGCGGCGACAGCCATCCGGCCGTCGTGCTGAAGGCACGCGCTGCAGGCGCCCACGGCTTCGTCCATAAACAGGAAGTGCCTGAGGTGTTCGCGGCTGCGGTGACCGAGGTGCTCGAGGGCGGCACGTGGTTCGACGCGGCGGCGGACGGTGCCGTGCCGGTGTCCGACGCGCCGCTGGCGCGCGAGGTGCCGCTGTCGCCCGCCGAACTGGGCCTGACCCCGCGTCAGGGCGAAATCCTGGCGATGCTGCTGCAGGGGCTGCCCAACCGCCCCATCGCGACGGCTTTGAATGTGTCCGAGCACACCGTCAAGGAACATGTGACCGCCATCCTGCACAAGCTGCAGGCGCGCAACCGGGTCGAGGCGATCGCCAAGCTGCGCGGCGTGCGGCTGGAGTTGCCGGCGTCGCCCTACCCCCGCTGAACTACGGCGCCGGTGCCATCCACCGGGACAGCACCGCATGCAGCGCCTGCGGGGCCAGCGGTTTCCGGAACACGAGGTAGCCGTCCTCCTCGGCCTGTAGCAGCGCCGGGGCGTCGTGCTCGCCACTCACCATGGCGCCGCGCGCGTGGCCGCAGCGCGCCAGCAAGGCCTGCAGCACGGCAAAGCCGCTCTCGCCCGCCCCCAGCCGCTGGTCGCACAGCACGGCATCGGGCACGAAGCCACCGTCCAGCCGGGCCATGGCCTGCGCGCCGGTCGCGGCATGCTGCACCTCCAGCCCCCACGACTGCAGCAATTGGGACAGCGACTTGGCGATCTGAGGATCGTCCTCCACCAGCAGGCAGCGCCCCTGGAGCGATGCCATCCGCTCCGCCCAGGGCGCCGCGGGCTGCAGCATCGTGTCCGCCGGCGAAGCCTCTCCCGGCGGGGCTGCGGCCAGTTCCAGCCAGAAACAAGAGCCCCGGCCGGGCGTCGATTCGAAGCCATACCCCGCGCCGATCAGCCCGGCCGAGCGCGCCACCACCGACAGCCCCAGGCCATGCCCCTCGGCCTGCTGCACCCGGGCATGCTCGCTGCGGTAGAACGGCGCGTAGATGCGGTGGCGGTCCTTCGGCGCCACGCCTGCGCCGGTGTCCCACACCTCGATGCGCCAGCGGTCACCCCGCGCCCGCGCACCCAGCAGCACCCCGCCCGAAGCGGTGTAGCGCAGCGCGTTTTGCGCCAGGTTGAACACCATCTGCCGCAGCAGCGCCGGGTCGCCCCGCACCGTGGCCTCGCGATGGCGCGGCAGGTGCCGCCGAAGCCGCAGCCCGCGCAAGGCGGCATCCGGCGCGAAGACCGTGGCCACGTCGTCGAACAGCGCGGACAGGGCCACGTTTTCCTCGTGCACGGAAAAAGTCCCCGCCTCGATGCGCGACAGATCCAGCAACGCGTTGAACATGAAGTTCAGCGACCGCACGCAGCCCTGCACGTCCTGCAGCACAGCGGCCAAACTCTCGTCCCGGTTGCGCTGCAGGGCCGTCTCCACCAGCAGGCCCATGGCATGCAACGGCTGGCGCAGGTCGTGGCTAGCGGTGGAGATGAAACGGTTCTTTTCCTCCAGCGCCCGCTCTGCCGCCTCCTTGGCCGCTCGGTACTGCTCGGCCAGCTGCGCGCGCTGGCGCTCCATTTCGACCTGCTGCAGCACGAACTTGCGCGAGCCCCAGGCATGCCGGCACAGCACCGCGCCATACAGCAGCATCAGCGGCAATATGTAATGCCAGCGCAGCGGAAAGTACCAGTAGATCCCAAAAGCGGACGGCACGTAGCTCGCCCCGAAGAACCGCCAGAAAATCCCCGGCACCGGTGCGAGGAAGGTCGTGGCCGACGCGATGACCGCGCACAGCACCAGGTACAGGAACAGCCGAAATTCCAGCGGGGCGGTCTGCAGCGTGAGAACGACGGGCAGCGTCCACACCAGCCCGCTGACGATCGACAGCCGCTGGAAGATGCGCTCCCACTTGGGCACGGCCACGGCATCGGACAGCGCGGCGTCGCGGCGCAGGCCCAGCCGCATCCACAGCAGGCCCGCGGCAACCCCCAGGAAAAGCGCCCACCAGGCAACGAGCACGCCCGGCGGTGCGAAGCGGCTGTAGAACCACACCAGCACCCCGGGGATGACCAGCGCCGCGATCTCCGAAGAGCCCCGCGCGGCCAGCGATTGCAGCAGCCGCCGGCGCACCGCCAGGTCCAGCGCCTGCACGCCGGCCCCGTCCAGGCCGGCGGAATGCACGGAGGTATCGGTCATGGGCGGCGATGGCCGCCAGGGCGATCGGCCATGCGGGGGCTACCGAAGATCGCCGTCGACATAGAACCAGCGCCCCTCCCGGCGCACGAAGCGGCTCAGCTCGTGCAGCCGATGGGCCCGGCCGCCGGGCAGGCGTTGGCGGGCCACGAATTCGACCTCGGCGCGGTCACCCTCCGTGCAGCGGTGCGCGCGCACCTCCAGGCCCAGCCAGCGCACGCCGGGCTCGAAATCCACCCGTGCAGGGCGATGGACGGCCTCCCAGGTGGCCAGCAGGTACGGCGCCTGCTCGCGCACGAAGGCCGTATAGCGCGAGCGCATGAGGCTTTCCGCATCGGGGGCGGGCACGGTTTCGAAATGGTCGATGTAGCGCCCGCAGCAATCGGCATAGGCCAGCGGCCGGCGCTGCGGCGACAGGCGGCCGCACGGGCAGGCGGTACCGCCGCCAGGCAACGCGGACGGCTTCGCAAATGCGGACGGAATCACTGGCGCGCTCCCGTCATTGCAGCGCCCCGAAGACCTTGCGCAAGATGGCGCTGCCCGTGCCGACCGGGTCCTGGCGGATCTTCTTTTCCTCCTCGCCGATCATGAGATACAGGCCGTCCAGGGTCTTGCCCGTGACGTACTGCGACAGGTTGGCGTCTTCCTGGCGGATCAGGCCGAAGCCTGCGGCCTTGCTGGCGAAGGCGTTGTACTGCTGCGTGAGCCCCACCTGTTCGATGGCACGCCCCACCACGGGCAGGAACCGCTCGCCCAGCGGCGCGCGGGTCTTGCGGGCGAAGAATTCGGTCACCGACGTTTCGCCGCCCGCGAGGATGCCCTTGGCATCGGTCACGGTCATGGTCTGCACGGCGCCCACCAGCAGATCGCGGCCCATGGGCACGGCCTGCTCGGCCGCGCGGTTCATGGAGGTGACCAACTCGTCGATGCGCCGGCCCTGGCCGAAGCGGCGCATCAGCTCCGCGGCCTTCTCCAGCTTGCCGGGCAGCGGGATGCGCACCTGCGGATTGCCCAGAAAGCCGTCCGGCCGCCCGAGCAGCGCCACGGCCGCCTGCGCGCCTTGCGCCAGTGCGGTTTTCACGCCGCTGGTGGCATCAGCGCTGGAGAGGTCGCCCAGCGACAACGCCAGCGCCCGGCCGTGGGCGGCCAGCAGGCAAAGGCCCAGGGCCCCGGCGCCCGCGTGGTGGTGGAAGGTGCGACGCTGCATGGCGGTCCTTTGCTGAAACGAAAAAGATGGGGGGCGGGAGCGGAGCCGCAAAGTGCGAAAGCGGCCCGGCACCGGCCCGAGGGGCGCATTCTTGCAGATGGCACACTGCACCCCGCCCATGTCGGGCTCAACCGGAGAATGGCGATGTTGGCAATGAGCGTGCCTTGGTGGGAATTCATCGTGCGCGGGGTGATCGTCTACCTCTTCCTGCTGGTCTTCCTGCGCTTGACGGGCAAGCGGCAGACGGGGCAGACCGCACCGTTCGACCTGGTGCTGCTGCTGGTGCTGTCCAATGCCGTGCAGAACTCGATGAACGCGGGCGACAACTCCCTCGTGGGCGGGCTGATCTCGGCGGTCACCCTCATCGTCTGCCACGTGCTGCTGGCCCAGCTGACCTTCCGGTTCCAGTGGCTCGCCCACCTGGTGGACGGCAAGCCCGAGGTGCTCGTACGCCACGGCCAGGTGAACGAGGCGCTGATGCGCAAGGAGCTGATCTCGACCGAAGACCTCGCCGCCGCGCTGCGCGCGGGGGGCAGCCTGCACCTGCACGAGGTGGAGCGCGCCACCATCGAGACCAATGGCCAGATCACCGTCGTGCTGCGCCAGCGCGGAGGAGGCTCTTGATCAAAAAGGCCTCCAGCGCAATAAAATCAACGGCACATAGCTATCTATTTAATAGCAATCGCTTTGCAGGCTGATTGGCTTGCTTTCTTCTTCCACGATCCCACGGGACGCCACCACCGGAACACACCCCATGAATCTTCTGCTCCTGAGCAACTCCAGCAGCGACGCAGGCTACCTCACCCACGCCCTCGACTGGGTCCGCGACTGGGCGGCGTTGCCCACGACCGCGAGCCACGGTGAGGCGGACGGCGGCGACGCCCTCTTCATTCCGTTCGCCGGCGTCACGCGCGGCTGGGACGACTACGAAGCGCTGGTCGCGCAGGCCCTGCATCCGCTGGGGCTGCGCGTGCAGTCGGTCCACCGTGCGGCCGATCCGCTGGCGGCCGTGCAGGGCGCGCGACGCATCGTCGTGGGTGGCGGCAACACCTTCGCGCTGCTGGGCCACCTGCGCCGGCAGGGCCTGCTGGCTGCCATGGCCGAGCGCGTGTGCGGTGGCCAAGCCTCGTACCTGGGATGGAGCGCAGGCTCCAACATCGCCTGCCCCACCATCCGCACCACCAACGACATGCCTATCACCGATCCGGGCGGCCTGGACGCAATGGGCCTGGTGCCCTGGCAGATCAATGCGCACTACACCGAAGCCCACCCGCCCGGCCACCGCGGCGAAACGCGGCAGGAGCGCCTGCAGGAGTTCTGCGTGCTGAACCCCGACACCCGCGTGCTGGGCCTGCCGGAAGGCACGGGGCTGCGGCTGCAAGGCAGCGCGCGCACGCTGCTGGGCGACGCGCCGGCGCGGCTGTTCCATGGCGCGACCGCGCCCCGGTTGATGAATGCGGGGCCGCTGCCCGCCGACCTCTGAACCAGGGGACGCGTTCGGGCCCAGCGCTAGGCCGGTGACCCTGGCGGAGTTAGAAGTTCTCCCTCTTGCTGCGCTCGCGGCCGATGTAGCTGTTTTGCGCATTGAAGAGTTGCTGCACCGCTGGGTCATTCCATTGGTCCGGCTCAATGACTTTGTTAGCCAAATGAAGCGAGACTGCGTATTTCTTGAGCCCTTCTAGCCGACTGCCCGCAGCATCAAGCTCGGCCTCGTTCAGCTTGTCTGAAAGGATCGAACGAAGGTCGCTTTCGGCGAGCCCCTGAATCGCTCTTTCCATGTCCGTGTCGATCACAGGTGGTAGATGGGTGCCCTCGAAAGGCACGAACAGGCTATCGCTTTCGATCCGTCGAATGTCGGCAGGGTCGGTCAGTTTCTCGCCGAAGCACAGGTCGTTGTCGATGCCCGTGACCTTGGCGTCGCCGTTCGGCCCGACGTGAATGAAATAGTTGTTGAGATGCCGATCCACCTGGCCCGTCAGGTGGTCCAGCAACTGAAGCTTGGTCACTTCTGCGAAAACAGCTGGCAGTGACAGGACGCCAGGCTCGACGGAGCCGGCCTTCGTACCGGGCGCACGTTCCATGATCAGGCCGAGATCAGGATCTAACGGGCCACGCCCGGTGTCGATCATTGCCAGTTCTGTGTCCACGATGACGTCGAGTCCGAGCCTCTTCGCCAACGAGACAGTCGCGATGTTGCGCATCGCCATTTGCGAATCGTCCCTGGAGATGCCAGCAAAGATGCCAACCTCGTTTTTCTCCTTGGCCTTGAGCGGCTTGAAGACCTTGTCTTGCGCGACGTCATCGGCACCCATGACTTTCAGCGCAAAGACGGTGTGATAGTTGCCAGAGGCCAGCGCCGTGGGCGCCTCCAGCACCTGAGCATCTTGGTACGCCAGTTGGGTGTCGGGCGTGATCTTCAGATTCAACTGTCGATAGAGATGATCGGCAGGGTCGGCCAACTGCCCCAGGACTTCCAGCAGCAACCCACGGTCTTCCGCCAGGATGTCCTGGCTCAGAGCCCCATCCTCGACCGCCGGGCGCATTCTGTCCACCGCCACGCGGGCATCGATCTGGCCAACCCTGGCCACCGCCATCGCATCGGCTCGCACCAGCGCCATGAAATCCGCTCTGCGCTTGCCCTCCATGGGCTTTGGCGATCCGTTCAAGCGTGCATGCCACTTTTCGGCCATCGTGGCCGGATGTTTTCGGGCGGCTCGGTCCTTCAGCCGCTTCATCGCCCCTCCTCCTTGGGGCAGGGCCGATTGCAGGAGCTGATCGCGTTCGGCTTTTTCTTCCTGCCGCGCCTGCGCGAACAGCTCGCCCAGCGTCGAACGGGGCACGGGCCGGGCGGCTGCCTCCGGCTGGATTTCGCGGCTTGAATGCCTTGAAAGAATCGCGGGAGAGGAGGACGGGTTGCCAGCCTGTGGCTTGGGAAGCGCACTGCGCAAGGGTGAAAGTTGCCCTGCCATGCCTTTGGGCGACTCAGGCGCACGACCCTCCAGCCCGATCGGCCCCTGCAGCACACCGCCGCGTGAAGGCGATGCGGGTGGGGATGGCACAGCGTCAAGGTCGACGCGCAGCGCACCGGGATTGGAACTCCGGGTGATTCGGGACAGGCTCTCTGGCAAAACGACTCGCTCTCTGCCACCAAAAACCAAGGTGGCATCGGCAAGTGCGGGGGTGAACAAGCGCTGGAAAGCGCTTGTTGGCGAAGCGCCAGAGCAAGGGACGAAGCGAGACGCCGCTCCGGTGCGCCGGTTCGATGCGCAACGTGATGGGGCCGGGGCCAGCTGATCCGAAAGGTTCTACGGCAAGACAACTCTCACCACGCCGGTCAAAAAACAAGGCGCATGGCGGTGTATCAGCCGATGGCACCCGCGCTCCGGCTGCAGCGAACTGCACCCCGCCACCAGAAGAAGGCGAACGCCCCGCTACAGAGCGATCTGCGCCTGCAGGTTCGACCCGTCAGCGAACGCCCTGCCAGCGATCATTTCTTCGAGCTCCTGAAGCAAGGCCGCCCGCATGCCACCCGCAGGGTTCCACGGCGTCTGGGCCGCGTTCTGCCCCGCGCCCACCCAGCGCCAGCCCGCGTGGTCGAAACGGCTCGCCGCCACGTGGAGCCGCATCCCCGGCGGGACCTTGCCGGCCACTTCCGCCCGTTGCAGTTGCAAGAGCAAAGCTGCGGCCCAATCGAACATTTCCGTGATCTGAACGCGCGCCGGACCGGGCTCCAGATACGCCCCACCCCAAGGGAGCTTGATGAAGAGGGCGATGCCTTTGGCGACCATGTAGAAATGCACCGCCCAGCTGTTGGTACCGTGCCCGTCGAAGCCCACTACGGCGTAGTCCGCCAGGTCGGGCTGGGTTTCGATCTCGTTCAGGAAGTGATGGAAGTCGTAAGGGGTAGACGCCATGGGGCGCGTGGCGAACCATGCCCGCCCCTGGGACTGCAATGCGCCCGCGAGCGCTTCCGGCACCGGCGGAAATGGCAGTTCCTCGCCGGCAAACAACGCCAGCGCCGTGCCGGGCAAAGCGGTATCGCGTGTTGTTTCTTTTGCGGGAGCATTCATCGGAAATCTTTCTTCAATGATCGTTGCGGCGGCAGCCTCGAAGGCAGGAGCCACGCTAGTCTTTGGCCCATGGCAGTTCTCGCCCCAGGTAGCTGTTCACTGGGGTCAGGAGCTCCTGTACTTTCTCAAGCCCCCAGTGGCCAGGATCGATGACCAGGCCGTCCACCTTCAACTGGGCGACGTAATCCTTGAGGCCTTGGTGTCGCTGAACGGCGGCTTCGATTTCGTCTCCGTCCAGTTTGTCCCCCAGCATCTCCCGGATATCGCCCTCCGTAAGTGACTGGATGGCTTGTTCCATGTCCGTATCGACCACGGGAGGCAGCGCGGTGCCGTTAAATGCCCAACGCTGTGAGTTGCCGTCGATTTTCTGGATGTCTTGCGGTTTCGTCAGGTTCTTTCCGAAGCACTGATCGTTGTCGATTCCAGTGACCTTGGCCTGATCGTTCGCGTCGATGTGGATGAAATAGTTGCTGCCGTGGCGATCGCCCTGGCCGGTCAAGTGGTCGAGCAACTGGAGCTTTATCACGCCCGCAGTCACATCCGCCCGCTTCAGGATGCTGGCCTGGGTGTAGTCAGCCTGGTCCCCCGGGGCCATGTCCATGACCATGCCGAGCGTTGGCTTGAAGGGGTCTTGCCCTGGGCTGCCCCTGCTGATCAGCCCCATGCGTGTGTTGGTGATCACGTCGAAGCCCAGCTTGTCCCCGTAGGCGACGGTAGCCAGGTTGCGCATGGCCGTCTGCGGGTTCTCTTTCGGGATTCCCGATCGCAATGCAACGAAGCTCGGGTCCTCTGATTCCAGCGGCTTGAAAACGGCAGTGATGGGTACGCCATCAGAGCCCATGAGCTTGACCTGATAGGTCACGCTCATCTTGCCTTGCCCCATCTTCTCTGGCCGTTCCAACAACTGGGAATCGGTGAACGCAGGCTGGGTTGCGTCCGTGATCTTCAGGTTGAATTCCTGGTAGATGGGCAAGATGGACAGCCCGTCCAGAACTTCCTTCAACAGGGCCCGGTCTTTGTCCAGAATGCCCTGACCCAGAATCCCCTCCGCCAGAGCCTCGTTCATCTTGTCGGTGGCCTTCATCGGCTCGATTCCGCCGTGGTCCGCCAAAGCCATCAGATCGTCGCGCACCAGCGCTTCGAACGCTGTCTTTCGCTCGCCCTCCATTCGCTTGGGGCTTCCCGTGCGAATCGCGTGCCACCGCTCGGCCATCGTGACGGGGTGCTTTCGGGACGCACGCTCCTTCAGCCGCTTCATCGCCGCGCCGCCATCGGGCAGCGCAGAGTTCACCAGCCGCACCAGTTCGGCCCGATGGTGTTCCTGGGCTTGCAAGGCCTTCTCTGCCTTCTCGGCTTGTTCTTGCCGTTGCGCCTGCTTCAACAGCTCGCCCAGTTTCGGACGGAAAGGGGGGTCTTTCTGAAACAACTCCCCGAGCGTCGTGCCGCCCCCTCGCGGAGGGTCGATGCCAGCCGGTTGAATCTCACTCTGCGGCGAATTCGAAGGCGGGCGTGCCACTGAAGGCAACGCGCTGCGCAAGGGCGACAGTTGCTCTGCCACGCGTTGTGAGGGCTTCGGAGCACCGCGGAGCCCGACAGGCCGCTCCAGCGAAGCAGATGGCGGCGAAGACGTTGCTGAGGCAGGGGGTGCGATCTCGTCGGAGCCGCGCCGCGCAATGGGCATCGAATTCCGACCGATGCGAGGAGAGTGATCCGGCAACATGACTTTCTTTCTGCCGCCCATACGGTCCGGCGCAAGTCAGTATGTCGGTCGGATCCGCTGCGCCGTTGCCACTTCGCGAAGCGTCATGCGGGCAGGCGAATCAACGGGGCAGGACACCATGGGTCCTGCGCTGCCCCCTTCAGGCCTCAGGCCAGGGCGCGCTGAATGATGATCTTCTGCACGTCGCTGGTGCCCTCGTAGATCTGGCACACGCGCACGTCGCGGTAGATGCGCTCCACGGGGAAGTCGTTCACCACGCCATAGCCGCCCAGCGTCTGGATCGCTGCGCTGCACACCTGCTCGGCCATCTCGCTGGCAAAGAGCTTGGCCATGGCGGCCTCTTTGAGGCAGGGCCGTCCGGCGTCGCGCAGGGCCGCCGCGTGCCAGATGAGCTGGCGCGCGGCCTCGATCTGCGTGGCGCAGTCGGCCAACCGAAAGCCGACGGCCTGGTGGTTGAAGATGGGGGTGCCGAAGCTCTCGCGCTCTTTCGAGTACGCCAGCGCGGTTTCGAAGGCGCTGCGTGCCATGCCCACGCTTTGCGCAGCGATGCCGATGCGGCCGCCCTCCAAGGCGCCGAGGGCGATCTTGTAGCCTTCGCCTTCCGCGCCGATGAGGTTTTCGGCAGGCACGCGGCATTGGTCGAATTGGATCTGCGCCGTGTCGCTGCTGTGCTGCCCGAGCTTGTCCTCCAGCCGCGCCACGGTGTAGCCGGGCGAATCGGTGGGCACGAGGAACGCGCTCATGCCCTTCTTTCCGGCGCCCTTGTCGGTGACCGCGATGACGATGGCGACATGGCCGTTCTTGCCACTGGTGATGAACTGCTTGACGCCGTTGATCACGTAGCCGTCGCCGTCCTTTACGGCCGTGGTGCGCAGGGCCGAGGCGTCGGAGCCCACATGCGGCTCGGTCAGGCAGAACGCGCCCAGCATCTGGCCCTGGGCGAGCGGGGCGAGCCAGGTCTTCTTCTGCGCGGCATTGCCGTAGCGCATGAGGATGGCGTTCACCGGGCAGTTGGTCACGCTGATGGCGGTGCTGGTGCCGCCGTCGCCGGCCGCGATCTCTTCCAGCACCAGCGCCAGGGTCAGGTAATCGAGCCCGGCGCCGCCGTCTTCTTCCGGCACGCAGATGCCGTAGGCGCCCAGGGCGGCCAGCCCCTGGTGGGCTTCGCGGGGGAAGTGGTGCTCACGGTCCCAGCGGGCGGCGTGCGGCCACAGCTCGCGCTGGGCGAAGTCGCGCACGGCGTCGCGGATCATTTCCTGGTCTTGGTTCAACAGCATTTTTTGTCTCCGTCGTCGAAAGGAATGGCTCTGAAAAGGCCTTGAAAATTCTTGTGCGGTGCTCAGCGCCGGCTACACGGGCGCACCCTGCAGCCGCTGGCTGCGGCGGCGCGACCACTGCTCCACCACGCGCCGCCCCAGGCGCACTCCGGGCTTTTCGATGCAGAACCACGAGAACGCGGCCATGACCAGCGTCAGCACGAGCGACGCCGTGAGGCAGACCGCCAGGCTCCAGCCACGCCGCAGGCCGATTTCGGTCACGGCCTGCTGGATGGGGAAGGCGTAGATGTACACGCCGTAGGAGAGGTCTTCGCGCAGCCAGCCACCCGAACGGCCACCGCCCGCGTGCGCCGCCCAGAACATGCCTGCGGCCACCAATGCCCACACGCCTACCTGCACGCTCCAGGCGAACGGCGTGGCCAGCGCGAGGACGCCGCCCATCGCTGCCACCGGCAGCAGCCAAGCGCCACTGCGCACCCGGTAGGCGGCAAAAGTGCAGCCGAGCAGGAAGACCACGCCGAACCCCGATACCTCGGACCACTGGAACAGATGGAAGAACGCCTTGAACCAGCGTGGTCCGGCATCGACAAACGCGTCCCAACCCGCCGCGCGCGCCCATTGCCAGGACACCGCCATCAGCAGCGCGGCCAGGGGATACACCCAGCGCCGGCGCGTCCACCCGGCCACGCCAGCGAGCGACAGCAGGACGTACATCAGCAGTTCGTACCGGATCGTCCACAGCGAGCCGTTGACCGTGCGCGCGAACGGGTTGGTTTCGAATACGCCGGGCAGCACCTGCATGAATGCAAGGCCGACGGCGTTGTTGGAGAAATTGATCCAGGTGCGCGCGTCGGTCCAGTACTGCTGCGTGGACACCTGCGTCATGGCCCAGCCCACCACGGCCACCGAGAATGCGGTCGCCACGATCAGGCCGGGAAAGATGCGCGCCACGCGCTTGATCCAGAACAGACCGAGGTGCGGTTCGCGCTCCCAGCTTTGGCACACGAGATAGCCGCTGATGAAGAAGAAGCAGTACACCGCCAGCGACCCCACGCTGTGCCCCGCAAAAGGCACAGGCATGGTCAGGCGATAAAGGAACTCGCCGTGCGATAGCAGCACGGCGATGGCCGCCGCCAGCCGCAGCAGGTTGAAATGGTTGGTGCCATGCGCGGTCGGCGCGATCACCGCCGCCCTGCCCGAGGCCTCCAGCGTTGCGGCGCTCACCAGTGCGCGGCCCGCCGGCCGTCGTGGTGCAGCAGCCGGCCGCGGTCAGCCGCGGTGACGCTGCCCAGCACCTGGCGCATGCCGCGAACGCTGTCTTCGGGCGCGAGCGCAGCGCCCTCGCCGCCCATGTCGGTCTTGACCCAGCCCGGGTCCAGCGTGATGAGCGTCGCCGCGGGATAGTCGTGCTGCGCGGCGGCCACCGCCATGTTGAGGGCCGCCTTGCTGGTGCGGTACAGCCACGAATCGCTGTTCGGCACGGTGCCGATCAGCGACATGGTGGAGGAAAGAAAGGCAAAGATGCCGCCCGCCTGCTCCACCTGCGGCGCCACCTGGGGCAGCGCCTGCATGGCGCCCAGCACGTTGGTGTGCATGACCGCGTCGAAGTCCTCGCGCGTGGGCGGGGTGCGCGCAGAAGGCCGGCGGATCACGCCCGCCACATACAGCGCCACATCGATCTTTTCGCCGTCCAGTTGCCAAGCCAGGCCACTGACGCTGGCCGGGTTGGCCACATCCACGAGCATGGGCTCGGCACCAAGCGCCTGGACGCGGTCGCGGCCCGCTTCGTCACGCACGGTGGCGATCACGCGGCAGCCCGCTTCGCGGTACTGCCGCACGAATTCGAGCCCGAGACCACGCGATGCGCCGATGACGAGAACAGTCTGAGTCACGAGATAGGTCCTTGAGTCAAATTGGCCTCCAGCGCAATAAAATCAACGGTGTACAGCTATTATTTTTATAGCAATAGGATTCCGGGCAATTACACCAGTTCCAGCGCCACGGCCGTGCCTTCGCCACCGCCGATGCACAGCGTGGCCAAGCCGCGCTTCTTGCCGCGCGCTTTGAGCGCATGGATCAGCGTGACCATGATGCGGGCGCCGCTCGCGCCGATCGGATGGCCCAGCGCGCAGGCGCCGCCGTTCACGTTGACGATGTCGTGCGACACGTTCAGCTCTTTCATCAGCGCCATGGGCACGACGGCGAAGGCTTCGTTCACTTCCCACAGGTCCACGTCCAGCACGCTCCAGCCGGCCTTGTTCAGCGCTTTCTGCGTGGCGCCGACGGGTGCTGTCGTGAACCATTCCGGCGCCTGCGCATGCATGGCATGGGCCACGATGCGCGCGATGGGCTGGCAACCGAGCTTCTGGGCGGTGGACTCGCGCATCATCACCAGTGCCGCGGCGCCATCGTTGATGCTGGAGCTGGAGGCAGCCGTGATGGTGCCGTCCTTCTTGAATGCGGGCTTCAACTGCGGAACCTTGTCCAGCTTGACCTTGCCCGGACCTTCGTCGATCGACACCACGGTTTCGCCCGAGCGGGTCTTGACGGTCACCGGGGCGATCTCGTCGGCGAACGCGCCCGAGTCGCTGGCGGCCTTGGCGCGCTGCACACTGGCCGTGGCGAACGCGTCCTGCTGCTCGCGCGTGAATTCGTATTTGCTGGCGCAATCCTCGCCGAAGGTGCCCATCGAGCGGCCGGGCTCGTAAGCGTCTTCCAGGCCATCGATCATCATGTGGTCGAAGATGCGGTCATGGCCCAGGCGGTAGCCGCCACGGCCCTTTTGCAGCAGATAGGGCGCGTTGGTCATGCTCTCCATGCCGCCGGCGACGATCACCTCATGCGTGCCGGCGAGCAGCAGGTCGTGCGCGAACATCGCCGCCTTCATGCCCGACCCGCACATCTTGCTCAGCGTGACAGCGCCTGCGCTCTGCGGCAGCCCGCCCTTGAAACCGGCCTGGCGGGCAGGGGCCTGGCCCTGTCCCGCCATGAGGCAGTTGCCGAACAGCACCTCTTCCACCAGTTCCGGAGATATGCCCGCGCGCTCGACGGCGGCACGGATGGCCACGCCGCCCAGGTCGTGTGCGGCCAGGCTGGAAAAGTCGCCCTGGAAGGCGCCCATGGGGGTGCGCGCGGCACCGACGATGACGATGGAATCACTGCTCATGCTGTTGCTCCTGCTGCAAGGGGTGTGAAAAATCGGAAAGGAAAGATGCTGTGCCGCTGCCTGCTCAATGCGGCGGTGCGGATTGCGGCGAGAACCGCCGTTCGCTGTCGTAGGGAAAAACGTCGTACACGTGGCCCGCCTGGATGCGCTCCTTGTGCGTCTGCCAAAAGCCTGCATCCAGCAGATCGGCGTGGTGCCGCATGAACACCTCGCGCACGGCATCGTTGCCAAGCAGAAAGGGGCCGAAGGTTTCAGGAAACACGTCGCGCGGGCCCACGGCGTACCAGACCTCGCCGCTCATTTCGTCCTCTTCGTTGCGGGCGGCGGGAACTCGGCGGAACTGGCAGTCGGTGAGGTATTCGATCTCGTCGTAGTCGTAGAACACCACCTTGCCGTTGCGCGTAACGCCGAAGTTCTTCCACAGCATGTCGCCCGGAAAGATATTGGCGGCCACGAGATCCTTGATGGCGTTGCCGTATTCGATCACGCTGCGCTCCATCTGCTGGCGCGCACGGGCATCGTGCAGCCCGGCCTCGAAAGCTTCCTGCAGGTAGATGTTGAGCGGAATCATCCGCCGCTCGATGTAGAGGTGCTTGATGATGACCTCGGTCTGCCCATCGCCGTCCCGGTCGCTGATCTCCAGCTGGCTCGGGGCGAATTTTTCGATTTCGGCAATCAGTTCGTCTTCGAAGCGCTCGCGCGGAAACGCCACCTCGCTGTATTCGAGCGTGTCGGCCATGCGACCCACCCGGTCGTGCTGCTTGACCAGCAAATACTTGGACTTGATCTGCTCGCGCGTGGTGTCTTTCTGCGGAGGGTAGTAGTCCTTGATCAGCTTGAACACGAACGGAAAGCTCGGCAGATCGAACACCAGCATCACCATGCCCTTGATGCCTGGAGCGATGCGAAAACGATCGCTCGAATAGCGCAGGTGGTGCAGAAAGTCGCGGTAGAACAGCGTCTTGCCCTGCTTGGCCAGTCCCAGCGCGTTGTAAAGCTCGGCCCGAGGCTTGCGCGGCATCAGGCCGCGCAGGAACTGCACGTAGGCGCTAGGGATTTCCATGTCCACCATGAAATACGCCCGCGCAAAGCTGAACAGCATCTGCAGATCGTCCTCGCCGAACAGGGCTGCATCGATCATCAGACGGCCTGAGTCGTCGTGCAAGATCGGCAACGCGAAGGCCAGTTCGTTGAACCCGTTGATCACCTTGCCTACCAGATAAGCGCCCTTGTTCCGGTAGAACAGGCCGGACAGCACCTGGATCTGGAAATTGGCGCGCAGCTTGGTGTGCGCGCCCAGCCGCTGCTGAAGGGCCGCCAGCACATTGCGGATGTCACGGTCCAGGTCTTGGAATGGCCTTTGCAACTGGAAGTTGTCGACGATGCGCACCAGTGTCTCGTGCAGCGTCCCAGGCGAAGGGTAGTAGGCGCGGTAGGTCGGCCTTGCCGCAGGCTCTTCGTTTTCGATGTACTCCGTGCTGACCGCCGGCCGCACGAAGATGAAGTTGTTGTGGAAATGCGTGCGGTGAAGGATCTTCGTCGTGACCGAATTGAAGAATGTTTCGGCGAGTTCGGGCTGGTGATGGTCGACGAGCAGACCGATGTAGTGCAGCTTGACCTGGTGCCACACATCCATCGGCTGCTCCCCCGCATGGAACTCCTTGTCCAGCCGCCGCACGCATTCCTTCACGCGCAGGTCGTAGAACTCGATCCGTTCCCGCTGGGCCCGCTGCTGCCCGTGCCAGTCGGCCGTCTCGAAACGGTGCTTGGCGCGGGCAGACTCCGAGCGAAACAGCTGATAGTGGCGGTTGAAGCCATCCATCATCGCCTTGGCGATTGCGTACGCGTGCGGGGAGTCCAGTCGCTGGGGGAACACGGGGCCCTGTCCTTCGAAAAGGAGCTCGCTTACTCGCGGCGGGTGGCCGCAATGCCGGCAACGGCCGCCTGGTACAGCGCGTCAAGGCCTTCGGTGCCGGAGACCTCCAGGTTCAGGTTCTTGATCAACCCGTCCTTCAGGCCGTAGCACCAGGCATGCAGGGTGACGTTCTGGCCGCTCGCCCAGGCATCGAGCATCACCGTGGTCTGCGCGACATTCATCACCTGCTCGATGGCGTTGAGTTCGCAAAGCACGTCGTGGCGCCACGCCTGCGGCGTCGCCGCGATGAGTTCACGATGGCGATCGCGCACATCCTTCACGTGGCGAATCCAGTTGTCTGCCAGGCCCACGCGCACATCCTGCAGCGCGGCCAGCACGCCGCCGCATCCGTAATGGCCGACCACCATCAGGTGCTCGACGCGCAGTTGATCGACCGCGTACTGGATCGTGGAAAGACAGTTCAGATCGGTGGGCACCACCACGTTGGCCACGTTGCGATGCACGAACACCTCGCCCGGCTCCAGCCCGGTGATCTGGTTGGCCGGCACGCGGCTGTCGGAGCAGCCGACCCACATGTACTTGGGTTTTTGCTGCGCCATGAGGCCTGTGAAAAACCCGGGACGTTCCCGCTCCATCTGCGCTGCCCACGCACGGTTGTGGACGAAAAGTTGTTCGATGTCTGGAACGGTCATATCGGCTCTTTCGGAGGATTGTTCAACAAATCAGCATGTTTCCGCGAACAATTCGCGGCCGATGAGCATACGTCGGATCTCGCTCGTGCCTGCGCCGATCTCATAGAGTTTTGCATCCCGCCACAGGCGTCCCAGCGGGTACTCGTTGATGTAGCCATTGCCGCCAAAGATTTGCACACCTTCGCCCGCCATCCAGGTGGCTTTTTCCGCGCACCACAAAATGACCGAGGCGCAGTCCTTGCGCACTTGCCGAACATGGTCGACGCCCAGCATGTCGAGGTTCTTCGCCACCGTGTAGGCGAAGGATCGGCCGGCCTGAAGCACGGTGTACATGTCCGCCACCTTGCCCTGGATCAGCTGGAACTCGCCAATGCTTTGGCCGAACTGCTTGCGGTCGTGGATGTACGGAATCACGTTGTCCATCACCGACTGCATGATGCCAAGCGGCCCGCCCGTCAGCACGGCTCGCTCGTAATCCAGCCCGCTCATGAGCACTTTGGCGCCGCCGTTGAGAGAACCCAAAACCTGGCTGGCCGGCACCTCGACGTTTTCGAAGACTAGTTCGCCTGTGTGGCTACCGCGCATTCCGAGCTTGTCCAGCTTCTGCGCGATGCTGAAACCCTTCATGCCTTTTTCGATCAGGAATGCTGTGACACCCCGCGCGCCCAACTCCGGCTCGGTCTTGGCGTAAACGACCAGGGTGTCGGCATCCGGCCCGTTGGTGATCCACATCTTGGTGCCATTGAGCAGGTAATAGCCGCCCTTGTCTTCTGCCTTCAGCTTCATGCTGATCACATCGGAACCTGCTCCGGGCTCACTCATGGCCAAGGCGCCCACGTGTTCGCCACTAATCAAGCGCGGCAAGTACTTCTGCTTTTGCTCTTCCGTTCCGTTTCGGTTGATCTGGTTCACGCAAAGGTTGCTGTGCGCACCGTAAGACAACCCTACCGAGGCGCTGGCGCGAGAAATTTCCTCCATCGCCACCATGTGGGCGAGATAGCCCATTTGCGCGCCGCCATAGGTTTCCGGCACCGTGATCCCCAGCACGCCCAAGTCGCCCATCTTGCGCCAGAGATCCATTGGGAACTGGTCGGTGCGATCAATCTCCGCGGCGCGCGGCGCGATCTCCGCCTGCGCGAAGTCGCGCACGGCATCGCGCAATGCATCAACGTCCTCGCCCAACTGAAAATTCAGGCCTGGAAGGTTGGCAACGGTCATATTTATGTCTCCTGTTTTGGCATCAATGAAGAAGAATTCAGCCGGCGACGCCGTCACGCCCTATGACGGACATGAGGGTGCAACCCATCGTGGCGATCAGTTTTTCCTGAGTGCCATCCACGCCGTAAGCGCGGCCCTCACACACGGTGATGGTTCGGCCGGGCTTGATGACGCGGCCCTCCATGCGGAATCGAGGCCCACGCGCCGGTGCCAACAAATTGATTTTGAATTCGATCGTCAACACCGCAGCGTCCGTCGGCATCAGCGTGAAGGCGGCGTAACCACACGCAGAATCCAGCGCGGTGGACACCATGCCTGCATGCAAAAAGCCATGTTGCTGGGTCAAAGAGGGTGCCCAGTCCAACTCGATGTCCACTTCGCCGGGCGCCAAGCGACCCAGTCGGGCATCCAGAGTTTTCATGGCACCTTGAAGGGAAAAGCTTTGAGCAACCCGTTGGGCATACTCAGGATGCGCGAGTTCGGAAAGCGTGAGCGGCATGGCAATGACTGATTTACGTTTACGTAAACGTCAATTATGAATCATTTCTTCTTCTCTGCCTTTAGCAGCAGTGCACGCGCCTCTTTTTCATGCTCTCGCACCTCTTCCAGGTTCGCCTGAAGATCAGCCATCTGCTCTTCCAGTTGCTTGCGATGCCCCGCTAATACGTCAAGGAATTTCCGCAGTTGAACGCCAGTATCACGGGGGCTGTCATACAGATCGATGACCTCCTTGGCTTCAGTCAGCGATAAACCCAAGCGCTTCGCGCGAAGCGTCAGTCTCAGGCGGGCTCGATCTCGAGCGCTGTAGAGACGGGTTCGACCACCTGGACCTGTTCGCTCTGGCTGGAGCAATCCCATGTCCTCGTAAAAACGCATGGCACGGGTGGTTAAGTCAAACTCTTTGGCGAGATCGCTGATGGTGTAGGTGGTGGCGGCCATAAAAGCAAATCATCATTGGTTTGCGGAACGACCAATGGATGCAGGTTCGCCCGGGCTTGTGACGTTTACGTCAACGTCAATCCTAGTGTATTGCAGAGCTGTACTCTCCACACGTCCCGAATTGAATGGCGTTGAACTGCCCAGCGAGGCAAGCTGCTTGCTGCTTGAAATGTAGTTGGATCGGCGCCGTTAAATTGTGACGGACCACTCCACCCACTGAAAGCCCGCAACTCTGCTCCTAAAAAAGCTGTGAATCTGTCTCAACAGCGGCGCCTGTGCCGGAGAGGAATAAATCGCTCTTAGCGACTTTGGAGCTGCTATCTCCCATTGCCGCAGTAGGGCTATGTCATTGTTTCGCCCAAAGCAAAACGCCCCAACATCGATAGATGCTGGGGCGGATTGGGCTGTAAGAGCCTGACGATGACCTACTTTCACACGGGAACCCGCACTATCATCGGCGCAAAGTCGTTTCACTGTCCTGTTCGGGATGGGAAGGAGTGGTACCAACTTGCTATGGTCATCAGGCATAACTTGGTGCTACCTTGACGGCTGTCAAGGCGGCGAATTCATAGAGTTTGGAATCAGTTTTTTGGTTTGACTGCGTCACTTGGCATAACAACTTGATCGAATGGTGATCAAAGTTATAGGGTCAAGCCGCACGAGCAATTAGTACTGGTTAGCTTAACGCAT
>NZ_FMZC01000049.1 GCF_900102625.1 Paracidovorax valerianellae | reverse complement strand
CTGGCCAACCAGTACGACGTGGTGGGCGACACCAGTCCCTCCGTGGTCTCCAACAGCCAGTGGCACTACGGGCAGGACGTGCGCATCGGCATCGAAGACCAGCCTCTGTACCGGGGCGGCAACATCAAGGGCGGCACCTGCCAGCGCAAGCGGGCCAAGGCGGGAAATCATCGTTTTGCTATCAAAAAAGAAGCAATCAAGGCAATGATTACTAAGGCGTAAGAGCGATTCGACTCAATAAATCAAGGAAGGAAGAACCATGACCAAAAACAACCCAACCCCCCGATTCCCGACCAGCCCGCTGCGCACCGGCCTGCTGTGCCTGCTGCTGGTCCTGGGCGGCTGTGCGAGCAACTACGCGCCCGCCGCCGCGCCCGGCAGCGCTGCCGCGAACCAGTCCATGAAGGAGCGCCAGCGCATCGCGGGCGAGATGTTCCGTGAGCGGTGCAAGAAGTCGGGCGTGTTCATTCACCGGACGGTGGAGGATGTGGAAGGGATTTTTGTAATGAAAATGCGGCCCGACAAGATTAATTTTGGAGATCAATATTTGTTGGATGATCCTTATGGTAGTGATGTGACCGGCATGGGGTATATCGAATTATTTTTGAAAGATTATTACGATGCTTGGCTAAAAATTTCTCCTGGCAATGAAAAAACGCCAACAGATCGCAAGGGTTATGCATATGTCGAAGCAGTCAATCCAGCAGATGGTGTGCGCTATAGATACACAGGTTCAGCGGTAGAGCCATGGCAGACAGATAAAAGTTATCTGAAAGGCTATATGAAATTTGTTCTTGAAAAGTCTCCTGCTCATGGTCCGTTGCCTCGTTACGCCGTGACCTATGACGATATTTCTACCAAGGAAGAACGTGATTACTGGATTGCCGGCAGTTCTCTCAAAGTCGTCGATCTGCAAACCGACGAAGTGATTGCTGAACGCATCGGCTATATGGTGGATTGGGCGCAGGGCATCCGCTTGGGAGGGCGTTCTCCGTGGCTATTGGCTGCCAATAATGCTTGCCCTGAATTTGCTCCTCAACGTGGAGCGACAGTTCAACTGACCCAAACCGTCCGATTCGTCAATAAATCACTCAAACCCAAGGGGGCTAAATAATGACCGCACCAACCATTGCAGAATACCTGTCCTACGCTAACCTGCAAATCGCAGCCGAATCCTTTATTAGAGATGAAGTGACAGGGGAACTTAGAAGTTCCGGGACTGAATACTTGGCAGCCCTTACCCGAGGCAATCTCCACTCCAGCCGCTTCGCCGCCACTCAGGCCAAGGAATTCGCTGACGACTGGCAAGTCGTCGACCAGCGCGCCAACACCAAGACCGGCTTTAGCGGCACCTTGTTCCGCAGGGTCCGCGATGACCCCGCGACCGGAGCCAAGGCCGGAGAAACCGTCCTGTCCTTCCGCTCCACCGAATTCATCGACGACGCGGC
>NZ_FMZC01000050.1 GCF_900102625.1 Paracidovorax valerianellae | reverse complement strand
ACCGCGTTCAATCTGCTCAACGCGGGCGCGGCGCAGCGCGTGGTCACCTTCAACGGCGCGGGCGTGGGGCAAATGAAGGACGGCACCCTGGCCGGGGCCTTGGAGAGCAATACGGAAAGCAGCACCTGCCAGCGCAAGCGAGCCAAGGCGGGAAACCATCGTTTTGCTATCAAAAGAGAAGCAATCAAGGCAATGAGTACTAGGGCGTAAGAGCGATTCGACTCAAGAAATCAAGGAAGGAAGAACCATGACCAAAAACAAACAAAACCCCCTAATTCCAAGCAGCCCGCTGCGTACCGCCCTGCTGTGCCTGCTGCTGGCCCTGGGCGGCTGCGCCAGCAACTACGCGCCCGCCGCCGCGCCCGGCAGCGCCGCCGCGAACCAGTCCATGAAGGAGCGCCAGCGCATCGCGGGCGAGATGTTCCGCGAGCGGTGCAAGAAATCGGGCGCGTTCATTCACCGGACGGTGGAGGACGTGGAGGGAATTTTTGTGATGAAGCTGCGACCTGATGGGCTTAATTATGGGGATCAATATAAGTTGGATGATCCATACGGGAGTGATTCTGCGGGGAAAGGATACATACACAACTTTCTTCGGGGTAGTTTTGAAGCTACTCATAAATATCCTGATAGTTTTACTCCCCCTTTGGGGTATTTGTATGTCGAAGCCATCGACCCGGCGGACGGCGTGAGATACCGATATACCGGCTCCGTTAAAGCTGTAAGAAAAATGAAAATCGATGCACCGAATGTCCAATTGGAATTGAAGCGCGACCCAAATTTCGATCTAAATATCTATGATTACGTTCTAGATCGCGTTGCCGCCAAAGGCTTAGTCCCTCGGTACGGCGTGACCTATGACGATATTTCCACCAAGGAAGAACGCGATTATTGGATCGCCGGCAGTTCCCTCAAAGTTGTCGACCTCCAAACCAATGAGGTGATTGCCGAACGTATCGGCTATATGGTGGATTGGGCGCAGGGCATCCGTCTGGGAGGGCGTTCTCCCTGGTTACTGGCTGCTAATAATGCCTGTCCAGAGTTTGCTCCTCGTCACGGATCAAGCGCACAGCCACGGCAAGCCTCCAATTTTGTGCAAAAAGTACTTAAGCCTTCGGAAAAGAAATAATGACTGCACCAACCATTGCTGAATACCTTTCCTACGCCAATTTGCAAATCGCTGCCGAATCGTTCATCCGTGATGAGCAGAATCCAGCGGTTTTCAGAAATCAAGGCCAAGCATTTTTGGATGCCCTGACCCGTGGAAACGACCACTCCAGCCGCTTCGTCACCACCCAGGCCGACAAATTCGCCACCGAATGGGAAGTGCTGGACCAGAAGGCCAACACCAAGACCGGCTTCAGCGGCACGCTGTTTCGCAACCGAGACACGCGAGAAACCGTCCTGTCCT
>NZ_FMZC01000053.1 GCF_900102625.1 Paracidovorax valerianellae | reverse complement strand
CTGACCGCCGACCTCTCTGCTGCTGAGAACGGAATTGTTCAGGACGGACTAATTACACTCAAGTGATTAAAATTGTCTTTTCTTCGCTCATCCAGATAGCACGGAGATTTTTTTGTAAAAAATGCATTTTTTTGGTTTTGCTTAATAGTTCTTTTAGCTTCCCTTCTTGGGGTGGCGTTTTTTGCAAATTAGCCGATCCAATTAATAACGAATAAGCAAAACCATCACCTTCAAATTTTCCATTTCTATATTTACCAGTCTCTGCAATCCAAGCATATTCAGGTCGCTCTGCAGTTCTCTCAACAACATGCCATTTCCATAATTTTTTTTGATTCAACACTGGGAATCTCGCAAAAATATGGTCTTCCGAAAATATAGCGGCGCAATCAATATCATCGCGAAGCTTATCTGCCCTTACGCAAAAAGAAGACAGTAGAAAAATTGCAAAACACAGATATCTAATCATTTGCAAGTTCCTCTTCGTTGCCTCATTTTATTTGCCAAGTCCATAATATCATCGGTATCTGCAGTAGGTGCAGTACCCCTTTGTTGTAAATCTTTAAAATACGTAGGTGAATCGCAGCCATAACCCTTTGGAATTTCTGAGCTTTTCCACATTGACTCTTCAGGAAAATAATCAGACGGCGTCTTAACATCCTTGCCTGGCTCCTTATCGCCAGGCTGACATGTCGATTTATTTTTACTCCATTTTTTGCAATACTGCGTGTAGTCGTATGGACTTGCTTGAGCCCAAACTTTTTCATTCGGATTAACGACGTCATAAACTTTATCCAATGGATGACTCGGCGCTTCAAGCATTCCCGCAGTCTGCGCGTCAATTGAGGCCTGCCTATGAGCCTCGCCCCGTTTAACAGCGCGTTGGTGCGCATTGCCTGTCAAACCCAGTGGATCAATATAAGTAGTTGGTCTTTCAACATAACGGTAAAAGTTGCTTCCACCTTCCAACCCAATGGGATCCTGAGTGACGTACTGCCCAATGATCGGGTCGTAGTACCTGAAGCGGTTGTAATGAAGACCAGTCTCTGCATCGAGCTGCTGCCCCTGGAAGCGGATGCTCTGCTCGATCCGTTGCGGGTTGTATTCCTCCTGCACCTCCCCCCAGGCACCGTAGCTGGCCGCCCAGGTCACTTGCCCTGCTTTCTCCCCGTTGCCATCCACCAGCCCGATCGGTGTGCCCAGGTGATCGCACAGGTAATGCCGGATGGTCAGCGGGTTGGTTTTCGCCTGCGCTTGT